>NZ_CM143702.1:0-4564370 GCF_055181235.1 Cellulosimicrobium sp. So1_17 | reverse complement strand
CAACTCAGCCAGACCCTCAGGCCCAACCTCGCTTGGGGCAACTTCTCAACCCTACCAGGTCCTTCTCGGCTTCTCAACCCGGGCTCGTCGCCCCGGTCACGCAGAGTGGTCGCCGACGCACGTCTGTCGACGGAACGTCCTGCGAAGGAAGGATTCTGGCCCCGGGACCAGCCACCGTCGCGGTGTCTGTTCCTCCCTGTCGGGCCGACATCCAGAACATTACGCGGCTCTGCGCGGCGTGGTCAAGCCGCGCTCCGGTGACCCGGCGCACATCGTGCGGACCTGCCCGGGAGCGGTGCCCCGACCCCGCCCGCGCACCCGTCGGCCGTCCTGGTCAGGATCCCGGGCGCACCCCTCGCAGGCGGACCGCCTCCCCCGGACGCAGCTGTCCGGCACGATCCGCGGCCTCCTCCGTGAGGACCCCGATCACCGGATACCCACCGGTCACGGGATGGTCGGCGAGGAAGACGACGGGTCGTCCGTCCGGCGGAATCTGGACCGCTCCTCGCACGACACCCTCCGACGGCAGCTCCCCACCACGGCGCGGGACCGCCTGGCCGTCGAGGCGCAGGGCTACGCGGTTGCTGTCCGCGGTGACCGTGCGCAGCGCGCCGAGCGCCCGCCACGCGCCGGGCAGGAACCAGTCAGGCCGAGGCCCGGCGAGGACGGGAAGCACCACGTGGCGCTCGCCCGGCCGCAGCACGCCGGCCTCGTGACGGACCGGAGCGGTCTCGACCGGGGCAGGGACGCCGCCGGCCACGCCGACCCGGAGCACGTCGCCTGCGGCGAGCGGCTGCGGCCCCAGTCCGGAGAGGACGTCGCGCGAGCGCGACCCGAGCACGGGGTCGACGTCCACACCTCCCCGCACGGCGACGTAGGTACGCACCCCGTGCGACGGCGTCGCGAGGCTCAGGACGGCGCCCGCCCGTACCCGCAGCGCGGCATGCCGGCCGACGGGCGTCCCGTCGACCGTCGCGGGTGAGTCGGCACCGGTCAGCGCCACGACGGCGGGTGCGTCGAACCGCAGCGTCAGACCCCCGAGCGTCACCTCGAGGAGCGCTGCGGTCCGGTCGTTCCCGACGAGCCGGTTGGCGAGGGCCGCCGCCCCGCGGTCGGCGGCGCCGGAGGGCCCGACCCCGATCGCTCCGAGCCCGGGACGACCCGCGTCCTCGACGAGGGCCAGCGGTCCGGCCGAGACCACGGTCAGCGCAGGCCGTCGTCCACGGGCGCGGGCAGAAGGGCCTCCGGGGGCACCGGCCGTGCCGCCTTCGGAAGGGCGGTCGGCGGGGGCGTCGCCCCGACCGTCGGCCGCTGAGCGGGCCGCGTCCCCGGCAGCCGTGCCGACTGCCGTCCCGGCGACGGTTGCCTCCGGGTCCGTTCCGCGTGCGCCGGGACCGCTCCCGGCGACCACGGCTCTCGTGGGCAGGAACCGGACCCTCGCACCCGGCGCCACGAGCGCGGGCGGGACCCGGTCGACGTCGAACATGCGCTCGCCGGTCGTGCCCAGCAGCCGCCAGCCTCCGGGCGACGACGTCGGGTAGACGGCGGTGAGCTCCCCCGCGAGTGCCACGGCGCCCGCGGGCACCCGCGGGCGCGGGGTGACGAGCCGCGGCGCCGCGATCACGGGGTCGACACCGACGAGGTAGACGAAACCGGGCGCGAAGCCGCCGAATGCGGCCTCGTACTCCCGGTCGGCGTGCCGTGCGACGACCTCTGCCTCGCTGACGCCGGCCCATGCCGCGACGTCCGCCAGGTCGGCGCCGTCGTAGACCACGGGGAGCTCGACCACCGCGGCCCCGGCCACCGGCGTCTCGCCGGGGCTGCCGGCCACCGTAGCGGCGTCGTCCGTGCCGGCGGCACCGGCCCTCGGTGCGGCGTGCCGGTCGGCGGTGCGCCCCAGCGCCTCGCGGACCCAGCGCTCGACCGTCGGCGAGCCGGCCGGGTCCCGGAAGGTGACGAGGACGGTCCGCGCGGCGGGGACGACGTCGAGCACCTCGCCCGGGCGGTCGGACGTCAGGCAGCGGTCGAGCGCGCGCACCGCGGCAAGGTCGGGGAGGTCGACGAGGAACGCCGTCTCGCCGTAGCGGCGCACGTCCCCGCCTCGTGTCACGGCGCCTCCCTCTCGTCCCCGCCGGCGAACGCCCGCACGACGACACCCGCCTCCTCGAGCGCGCGCCGCACCGCACGGAGGAGGTCGACAGCACCCGGGGTGTCGGAGTGCAGGCAGACGGAGTCGGCGACGACGCGGACCGGCGTCCCGTCGACGGCGCGCACCGTGCCGCCCGTCACGAGGCCGACGACGCGCGCGGCGACCTCGGTGGCGTCGTGCAGGACAGCGCCGTCGCGCCCGCGGGGCACGAGCTCGCCCGTCGGGAGGTAGCCACGGTCGGCGAAGGCCTCGCGCACGGTGGGGAGCCCCGCCTCCTCGGCGAGGCGCAGGACGGCCGAACCCGGGAGGCCGACGACGGGCAGCGTCGGGTCGTACTCGCGCACCGCGTCGACGACGGCACCCGCCTGCCCCTCGTGGCGCACGATCGCGTTGTAGAGGGCGCCGTGCGGCTTGACGTACCGGACCCGGTCACCGGCGACGCGCGCGAACCCGTCGAGCGCCGCCAGCTGGTAGAGCACGTCGTCGGTGAGCTCGGCCGGGGCGACGTCCAGGAAGCGGCGGCCGAACCCGGCGAGGTCGCGGTAGCCGACGTGCGCCCCGACGCTCACGCCGGCGGCCACCGCGTCGCGCGTGACCGCGCGCATGGTCCCCGGGTCCCCGGCGTGGAAGCCGCACGCGACGTTCGCGCTGGTCACCAGGCCGAGGAGGGCGGCGTCGTCGGTGAACGCCCAGGGGCCGAAGCCCTCGCCGAGGTCCGCGTTGAGATCGATGCGCGTCACTCTCCCATCATGCCGTCGCCACCGGCGTCAGGGCGCACCGCGCAGCACCGCCAGGACGTGGCGCGCACGGTACGCGGCGGAGAGTGCCGGTCGTGCCGGGCGTCCCGGCCGCCGGGTACATTCGCCGTCGTGACCGATCCCGACCTCGCGGCACCGCGCGTGCGGACCGCGACGCCCGACGACGCGCCGTCCCTCGCCCGGCTCGCCGCGCTGACGTTCCCGCTCGCGTGCCCGCCCGGTACGTCACCGCAGGCGATCGCCGAGCACGTCGCGGTACAGCTCTCGCCCGACCGCTTCCGGGCGTGGGCCGCGAGCGCCGACCACGTGCTGCTCGTCGCGGACTCCCGCGGGAGCGGTCGCGACAGCCACCTCGTCGGGTACGCGCTGCTCGTCCGCGCGGTGCCCGACGACGCCGACGTCGCCCGGGCCGTCGGACCCGGCGAGGCGGTGGAGCTCTCGAAGATCTACGTGCACCCCGAGGCGCAGGGGACGGGCGTCGCGGCCGCGCTGATGGCGGCCGCGCGCGACGCCGCCGCCGCGCTCGCCCCCGGCCGGAGGGTGTGGCTCGGCACCAACGTGCTCAACGCCCGCGCGCAGGCCTTCTACCGCAAGAGCGGCTTCGCCCTCGTCGGGGAGCGGACGTACGTCGTGGGCGGCGAGGAGCACTCCGACGTCGTCATGGTGCACGGCGCCTGACCGGTCGCGTCCTGCCGGCACCCGGCCGGGCGGTCGCGGTGCCGCTCAGTGGTCGTGGCCGTCGTCCTGGGGCTCCCCACCGTGCATGTCGAGGCCGCCGTCGAGCGAGTCGCCCGGTCGCACGGGCAGGAAGACGTGCACGTGGCCCTGGTCGGCCGCGACGGCGCGCAGATCCAGCTGGATCGCCGCGAGGCCCCAGGTCTCGACCGCGCGCGAGCGCAGCTCGCCGGCGAGGGCGTAGAGGTCCGGCGCGGCGCTCGCGTCCGCCGAGCGCGCGAGGTCGACGGCGTCGACCGTGTCGCCGATCAGCTCGAGCGAGGTGAGCATCCCGTTCCGCACGATGTTGTGCTCGGAGGTCCCGCTCGCGAGGTTCTCGGTCTCGCCCGTCAGCGCGTCGAGCTCCGCGCGCCACGACGCCACGTCCTCGGCGGTGGGCGGCGTCGCGGTCGTGCCGTCCACCGGAAGCACCGCGTGGAGGTCGTGCAGCACCGGCACGAGCTCGGCCTGGACGTGGCGTGCGTGCTCGATCGAGGCCGTGAGGTTCTCGGCGTCGCGCTCGACCTCGGCGGCCTCGAGCTCGGCGACGCGTGCCGGGTCGACGGCGAACGCGCCGTCGGCGGGCTCGTCGCCGTCGCCGCGCGTCAGCGCGACGACGAGGACGACGACCACCACGGCGACCGCGAACACCCCGGCGGCGACCAGGACCCAGCCGCGTGGTCCGGCGCCCTGCAGCCACCGGCGCACGCGGACGTGCGCCGGTGGCCGAGGCTCGGGGCGGCCGGCACCGCCCCGGTCGGCAGGACGGGAACGGGCCGCGGACGGCGTCGCGCGCTCGGTCGGGCGCCTCGGCGCCGGACGTGCTCCGGTGCGCGGTGCCCGCGTGGTGGAGGGCCGGCCCCCGGTCCGCTGTGCCATGTCGTCGTCCCGTCCTGTGGTCGTGGTCGTCCCGCGCGGTCCGTCCGCGCGGGCGAGGGGTGCCGGTGGCGGGCCTGCAGGCCCGCCACCGGCGGTCGTCACCCGCAGGTGTGGGCGTCGAACGGCACCTCGAGGGTGGCCGTCCTGTCCCCGATCGTCGCCGTGACGGTCGCAGCGCCCGCCTCGACGTCCGCGGCACGGACGGCGAACGACTGGTACGCGCTCGTGCCGACCGCGACCTCGCCGAACTCCTTCGTGCCGTACGGCGTGGCGAGGGTGATCGCCGCGGCCGCCTCGTCGGCGTTCGTCGCGCGGACCGCGACGTACGCCTTGCCGGCGAGACAGCGGACCGAGGCCTCGGCCTCGACCGCCACCGCGGGCTCCTCGTCACCGGCCGTGAGCCGGAACCAGTCGAACGCCACGGTGACGGGCGTCTCCTGCTCCGGGCCGATCGCCATGACGCCGATCGAGGTGAGCGGCACGTCGTTCGTCACCGGCTCCCCGAGGGGCTCCCAGCTCACGCCGCCGTCGCTCACCCAGCCCTGGTACGTCGTGCCGGTCTTCTCCAGCCGCAGGTACCAGTACCCGGACTCCGTGGAGTCCGCGATCTCCAGCGCACGGTTGCCGCCGTTGCCGAACTGGGCGCCCTTCTCCGAGACGAGCTCGGCACCCAGGTTCAGCGCGGCACCCGGCGCGTTCTTGGCGACCACGTCGAGCTTGACGTAGTTGTCGTCGTCCGCGTACGCGAGCAGCCCGGCGAGCTGCCAGCGGTGCGCGAGCGGCGCCTCGAACCGCGTCTCGGCGACCCAGTCGCCCTCCGGTGCCGTCTGGAGGACGAAGTTGCGCGGGTCGCCGTTGGCGGCGGCGTTGATGTCGCCCGGCTGGGTGGTGATGCGCAGCTCGCCGTCGGCGACCGCGGCCTTCGTGCCGTCGTACCGCACGACCGCGTCCCAGCGGCAGCCGTCGAGGGCGTCGCCCTCGAACTCGTCGCTCGGCTCGCGCACGCCGTCGTCCGGCTCCGCACCGCTGACGCGGACGTAGTCGACCCGTGCGACGGTGTCCGCCGTGGCGGTGTCACCGCCCGCCATGACGCCGAACGTCGCGCCGTCCTTCACCGGGGCGGCCCCGTCGAGGTCGGACCACGTCTCGCCGTCGGCGGAGTACGCCGCCGTGATCTGCTCCCCGTCGGACACGAGGCGCAGGTGGATGGCCGAGGGGAAGTCCGCGGCGACGTTCTCCTGGCCGTGCCAGGTCCGCGTACCGCCCGTCTCGGTCTGGAACTCGAGGAAGCGGTTGCCGTTCTGGTTCTTCGTGAACGCGAGCTTGGTGTACTCGTCGTCGTCCACGTGCACCAGGAGGCCTGCGTGCTGCCAGTGCCGCGCGAGCGGCACGTCGAGCTTCGTCTCCAGCGTCCAGGCACCGGCGGGCGCGGGCTGACCGAGGTAGCTGATCGGACCGGTCACCGCCTCGTTGATGTCGCCCTGGACGACCGGCAGGACCGCGTGGCCGTCGGCGACGCCGATCGCGCTGCCCTCGGCCTGGCGCACGACGGTCCACCGACCGTCGAGCTCGTCGCCGTCGAACTCGTCCGACGCGTGCGCGAGGCACTGCGGCGGTGTCTGCTCGCCCGGCTCCTCCGGCGTGGTCGGGTCGTCGTCGAAGACGAAGCCCTGGAACTCGACCGCGCTGGTCGTGGTCGTGCTGTGGGCGGTGACGAACATGCCCACGTCCTGGACGGCCGCGGCGCCCGGGAGCGTCTGCGGCTCGCCGATCTGGGTGAACGTCTCCCCGTCCTTGCTCCAGGAGGCCGTGTACAGGTCGCCGTCACGGACGATGCGCACCCACGCGGGGTAGCTCGTCGTGCTGGCGCTGGTCGACGTCGCGAGCTGGCCGCTCGCGTTGCCGCGCAACCACTCGAACCCGCCGCTGGGGCGGATGCCGAGCGCCGCGTAACCCTGCGAGCTGCCCGCCTGGGTGACGTCGTTGCGGACGATGATCCCCGCCTTGGCGGACCCGTTCGAGTTGCCCTGGCTGTTGATCCGCACCGTCGCCGACCAGTTCTCGTCGGCGGCCTGCTCCCGGTAGATGGAGGAGTACTCGTTCGTCCCCTGCCACATGTTCGCGCCGCCCGACGTGACGAGGTACCTGCCCTCGGCGAGCTGCTCGAACGTCCCGTTCGCGTTGGTGAAGGTCTTCATGCCGGCGAAGAGGTCGCCGACCTGGGCGACCACGATGCGGGAGCGGGTGTACAGGCCCTTGTCGTTGGTGGCGACCGCGGTCAGCTCGTAGTTGTCGTCCTCGGTCACCTCCCACGTCGCCTCGTACGGTGCCTCGGTGTCCGTCCCGATCGACTCGCCGTCGACGAAGAACTCGACCTCGGTGACCGTGTTCTCGGTGTCGTCGGCCTCCGCCGTCACCGTGATCTCGCCCTGCTCGAGCCGGACTCCCGCCTCGGGCGCGGTGATGCTGACCTTCGGGCGCGTCGTGTCCGACACGGCCTTGCCGTCCGCCTCGATGAAGTTGAGGCGGCGCTCGCCCGCACCGGGGAAGACGACGTAGAGCGTGAACGGCTCCATGGGGTCCGTCGCCTCGACGCGCACGTCGGTGAACGTGCCGAGCCCGGTCTGCGGGATCTCGGCCGTGCCGAGCAGCTCCCCGTCCGGGGCGTCGCGACGCAGCTCGACCGTGCCCTCGGCCGCCGAGGCGACCCGCAGGTTGAGCGCCTCGACGCCGTACAGGCTCACGGGGTCGTACGACGCCCACGCGCCGTCGGCGCCGGTGATGACGGACCCGCCGCCCTCGACGTCACGGCTCGGGATCGTCGTCGTGCCCTCGCTCGCCGCGGTGAACTCGGCCTCGCGCTTCTTCGGGAAGATGAGCGTCGTGTCCGAGCCCGTGAGCGCGGGCACGTCACCCTCGCCCCCGTTGTCCGTGTACCGGGCGTCGATCACGTAGAAGACGTTCATGTCCTCGCTGTGGCCGCCGCCCAGGCTCGTCTGCACCGTGCCCGTGCGGCCGTGGAGCGGCTCGGCCGGGTGCGCGTGCGCGTCGTGCCCGAGCGCCGGCTGGATGACGACCTGCTCGTCGTCGATCGCGTCGCCGTCCGGCGAGTCCTCCGCGTCCGTCACCGCGACGTCCCACGTGATCGCGTCGCCGAAGTTGAAGAACGCCCCTGTCGGCGGCAGGCCGAAGTCGACCTCGGGCCGCGTGTTGCCCACCGTGATCGGCACGGTGGCCGTGCCGGTCTTGCCCGCGGTGTCGGTCACCGTGAGGCGGGCGTCGTAGACGCCGTTCGCGGTGTAGGTGTGGCTCGGTGCGACCTCGGTCGAGTCGGTCTGGCCGTCACCGTCGAAGTCCCACGCGTAGGTGAGGTCCTCGTTCTCCGGGTCGGAGCTCTCCGAGCCGTCGAAGGAGACGACGAGCGGCGCGATGCCGGAGTCGGGCGTCGCCGTCGGCGACGCGACCGGCGAGCGCGAGCCCGACACGTAGTCGATCCGGTGCAGGCCCGAGCTGGGGTTGTCGCGACCGAAGCCGCCGCCCCAGTCGAGCACGTACATCGAGCCGTCCGGCCCGAACTTCGAGTCGATCGGCGCGAGGAACTCCTCGTCGGGGAGGAACGGGTTGACCTTCTCGACGTCGCTGGCGCCCGCAGCGGCCTCAGGGTCCTTGAGGTCGATCGAGTACATCGCGTTGCGCGCCCACTCGTAGAAGAAGGGCTTGCCGTCGTAGTACTCGGGGAACTTGGTGTCGGACTCCAGCTCGGGGTCGAACTGGTAGAACGGACCGCCCATGGGGGCGAGGCCGCCGCCCGCGTTGATGGCACCGGGCACCGAGGAGCGCTGGTACCCGTAGAAGAGGTCGGCCGGCTGCGCCGGGGGCAGCTCGGTCAGGCCCGTGTTGAGGACCGAGTCGTTGACCGGGGCGTCGCAGTCGAAGAAGTCACCGACGGTGACCGGGCTCGTCCGGTAGTCGACGTCGCGGAACGGCTCGTTGTTCCCCATGCACAGGGGCCACCCGAAGTTGCCGGCCTCCTTGACGAGGTTCCACTCCGCGATGCCCGCGGGACCGCGGTTGGCCAGGTTGTCCGACCCGTTGTCCGGCGAGTAGTCGGCGACGCCGAGGTTGCCGGTCTCCGGGTCGATCGTGAACCGGAACGGGTTGCGGAAGCCCATCGCGTAGATCTCGGGGAGCGTCTTGTCGTCCGCGTCGGCCGCCTCGTCGAAGAGGTTGCCCTCGGGGATCGAGTACGTGCCGTCGGCCTCGGGGTGGATGCGCAGGACCTTGCCGCGCAGGTCGTTCGTGTTCGCCGACGTCGCGCGCGCGTCGTGCAGGCGTCCGGGCCGCTCCGAGAGGGGCGCGTAGCCGCCCGACGGCTCGGAGTGCGGGTTCACGTCGTCGCCGACGCCGATGTACAGGTCACCGCTCGCCGGGTCGACGATGATCCCACCGCCGGTGTGGCCCGGCTCGTCGGGCAGACGCCCGGCGGGGATCTCGATGACCACGACCTCCGACGCCGGGTCGATGACGGTCGCACCCGGTCCGTCCGACGTCACCGTGAACCGCGAGACGCGGCTGACGAAGTTCGCGGGGTCCGAGTCGTCCTCGCTCGCCGGTGAGTAGTACTGGTAGAGGTACCCGTTGGTCGCGAAGTCCTTGTCGAGCGCGAGACCGAGGAGCCCGTCCTCGCCGCCCGAGTAGACCGGGATCGTGAGCGCCGTCGTCGTGTTCTGCGTCCGCGGGTCGTAGACGCGGATCTGCCCGCGCACCAGCTCGGTGTAGAACACGCGGCCGTCGGGCGCGATGTCGATGCCGAACGGGGCGCTCGTGTTCGTGTCGAGCGCGACCTTCTCGAACTGGCTCCAGTCCGTGCCGCCGCAGTCGCCCTCGACCAGGCCCGCGGCCCACTGCACGCCGCCGACGAGGTGCTGCACGAAGTCGGGCTCGTCCGTGTAGTGCGCACCGAAGTGGCCCATGCCGGTCATCCAGGCGCGGCCGCCGTCGTAGGGCTTGCACCACGAGATGGGGTGGTCGTAGCCCATGGCGTTGCCGCCCGGGGCGTAGGTCGACTCGTCCATCGTCGCGAGCACGTGCGCGTCGCCCCGCACGTTCGCGGAGAAGTTGTACCACTCATCGGCACGGTCCCAGCGCTGCGGGAGGTGCTCCGTGGACGGGTGCGTCCGGTCCTCGACGCGGACCGTGCCGGGCAGGCCGGGGCTCGTCCCGGTGGCGGCGTGACCGGGCATCAGCGCGCCGATCATGTCGTCCCACCACTGGTAGCTGCCGCGCATGTCAGTGGCGTTGTGGATGGCGACGATGCCGCCGCCCGCCTGCTGGTAGCGCTCCAGAGCGGCCTTCTGGTCCGCGTCCCACGGGTCGCCCGAGGTCTGGAACATGACGAGGGCGTCGTACTCGGCGAGTCCCTCGTCGGTGAAGACGCTCGAGTCCTCCGTGTGGTCGGACTCGATGCCCACCTCGGCGAACGCGGCCTCGAGCACCGGGGTGCCCTGCGTGATCGCCTCGGTGTGCCGGAACTGGGTCGTCTTGGTGAAGATGAGCACCTTGTGCTCGTCGTCGGGCTCGATCGGTACGACGTCGGCCGTGGCCATCGTGACGGGCGCGAGCGTGAACGCCAGCGCTCCGATGGTCAGGGCCGCGACGGACCTCCCCCTGCGGGGACGTCGTGCGGTCATCGTGGTGCCTCCAGGGGCATGACGTGCGGGACCGGGCGTCGTCGCCCGGTCAGGGTGGTCGTCATCCCGCGGCGTGCCGGCGCCGGCGGTCGTCCTACGACTGTCAGGGCTCCGGTACGGGCATCAGTCCCTTCAGGTGGGCCAGGCCATCGACGGCGATGGCGTCCTGGGTCGGGGCCAGCGGCCGCCAGATCGAGGCGGCGGTGGCGATCGTCGCGTTCTCGGCCGTGAAGGACTCGATCACGAGCGGGCCGTCGTAGCCCGTCTCGTCGAGCGCGGCAAGGAACGCGGGCCAGTCGAGGTGGTCGGCGCCGGGTGCACCGCGGTCGTTGCCGCAGACCTGGACGTGCGCGATGCGCTCGCCCGCGCGCCGCACGGCGGCGGGCAGGTCCGTCTCCTCGATGTTCATGTGGTAGATGTCGAGCATCAGGCCGATGCCCTCGGCGGGCAGTCGCCGCACGACCTCGAGGCCCTGGTCGACCGTGTTGACCAGGCTCGTCTCGTACCGGTTGAGCGGCTCGAGCCCGACGACCACGCCCGCCCCGACGGCGTGCTCGACCACGGGTCCGAGGTTCTCGGCGAGCTCGTCGTAGGCGGCCTCGCGCTCCGCGGGGCTCAGCCGCCACGTGCGGCCGACCGACGCGTACGCCGGTCCGCCGATCACGGGCGCCCCGACCGTGCGCGCGGCGTCGGCGACGCGGCGCAGGTAGTCCTGCGTGGACCGGACGGTCGCGGCGTCGGTCGCGACGAGCTCGCGCCCGTCGCCCATGACGAGCGACACGCTCGCCCCGAGACCGTGGTCGGCGAGGACGCGCGCCGCGAGCGACGGGTCCCAGTCGCCGAGGTTCTCGACGGGGAGCTCGAGCACGTCGAACCCCCAGCCGGCGACGCGCGGCGCGATCTCGCGCAGGGACGCGTCGGTGAGCGGGGAGGTCCACACCCAGGTGTTGACGCCGAGGCGGCGGGGGCGCAGGGCGGGTCGGTCCGGTAGAGCCACGTCGCTCTCTCTCGTCGGTGGTCCGTGCCCGGGTGCCCGACGACGGGCCGTCGCCTCCGCGGAGGAGGTGGCGGTCCGCCGTCGGGCACCGGGCGGCGGGCGGTCCGTCCAGGACCGCCCGCGGTCGGTCAGCGGGTCGGTCAGCGGTCCGTCCAGGCCTCGGGGTATCCCGGCAGGTCCTCGCCGCCGAACTTCGCGTAGTGCAGCGACGGCATCTCGGAGTTCGCCTCGAGGTACGCGTCGAGCTCGTCGGCCTCGATCGGGACCTGCGGGAGGACCCACTCGGAGGGGACCTCCTCGCCGGCCCAGATCATCTGCGCGGCGAGGATCGGGGTGCGCCACTGGAAGTTGGAGTACACCGCCCCGATCGCGTTCATGTCGGTCTCCTGCCACTTGCGCAGGAAGCTCATCTCGTCCTCGCCCATGAACACCGGGTACGGCTTGCCGGCGTCCTCGAACGCCTCGACCGCGGCGACGGCGCCGTCGCCCGCGTCCATCCAGATGCCGTCCACGTCACCACGCTGCAGGTACTGCGTGACGATGTCCTTGATCTGCGCGGCGTCGCCGCCGGTGAACTCCTGCCCGACGACCTCGAGGCCCGACTCGGAGAAGATCTTGTCGGCCGCGGCCCAGCGGTTCTCCAGGACGTCGACGCCCGGGAGGATGCGCAGGGCGAGGACCGTCGAGCCCTCGTCGAGGTTGTCGACGAGGTACTCGGCGCCGTCGGCACCGTACGCGTAGCCGCCGATCGGGTGGATGAAGGTCACCATGCAGTCGGTGTTGACGCCACGGTCGAACACGATGACGGGCTTGCCGGACTCGCAGGCGGCCTCGACCGCCGGCGTGAGCGTCGCGGTGGTCGACGGGGACACGATGATCGCGTCGCAGTCGCCGGCCGCGACGAACGCCTGGATGTCGGAGATCTGCTTGTTGTCGTCGTCGGCCGCGTCGGACACGCGGAACTCGCCGATGACGCCCTCCTCCGTGAGGACGTCGACCTGCTGCTGCATCGTGATGAAGCCGGTCACGCGCCACGGGTTCGAGACCGACGCGTTGGAGAAGCACAGCGTCTTGCCGCCGCCCTCGCTCGCGAACTCGGCGGTGTCCACGTACTCGGGCTCGATCGCCTGGAGCCACGGCTGGTCGGCCGGCCCCTCGGGCTCGATGTCGCGCTGCGCGAGCTGACGGTCGTAGTCGGCCTGGACGAACCACTCGGAGTCGGCGCCGCCGGTCTCCTCGCCGCCCTCGGTCTCCTCGGCCGAGGTCTCGCCGCCGCCCTCCGGCGCGTCCGTCGGGGTGTCGGTGGTGCAGGCGGCGGTGAGGAACAGTGTCGCCACTGCCGCGCCGGCCAGGAGTGCTCGTGTACGTCGCATGTCCTTCTCTCTCCTTGGTGAGACGTCGTCGTCCCGCGGGGTGCGGGGGAAGGGGTGGTGCTGGGTGACGTGGTGGTGCGGGACTGCCGCCGCGTCGGCGGAACGGGTGCGTCAGGCGTGGGCGGGGGCTGGCTCCTTCGGCTCGGCGGACGGCCCGGCGGCGGTCGGGGTGTCGCCCGAGGTTGCGCGGCGCCGGCCCCGGCGGGGCATCGCCGCGTACGCGACGGCGGCGATGATGATGACGCCCTGGACGGCGGGCCGGATCGTGGACGGCAGGCTCAGCTGGTTGAACAGCGTGAACAGCGCCTCGAGCGTGAGCGCCCCAGCCATGGCGGCGACGACGGTCCCCCGGCCCCCGCCGAGGACGACGCCGCCGAGGACGACGGCTGTGATGGCCATGAACTCCAGGCCCTCCCCCACCTGCGCGGTGACACCCGCGTACCCGCCGATGAGGACGGCCGCGACGGTCGCCATGAAGCCCGAGAGCAGGAAGGCCCGCGTGCGCACCCACCACACCGACGAGCCGGCGTACCCGGCGGCCACGTCGTTGTCGCCCGTGGCGACGAGCGTGCGGCCGAACGGGCGGCGCATGAGCAGCGCGGCGAGCACGCCCAGCACGACGACGACCATCAGTGCCCACGGGACCTGGAACTGCCCCGGGTTGTCGGGGACGCCCCCGCGACCCCACTGCCGGAAGCCCTCGGTGAGGGCACCCGTCGGCGCGCCGCCGGTCCAGAGCCGGATCGCCCCGTACAGGACGAGCATCATGCCGAGCGTCGTGATGAACGACGGCACCTTGAGCAGCGTCGTCACGAGGCCGTTGACGAGTCCGACCGCGAGGCCGAAGAGGAGCATGAGCCCCATGACGGGCCACGTCATGGAGTCCTCGCCGTCCATGAGCTTGGCCGCGATGACGACCTGCGCACCCACGAGGGAGCCGACCGAGAGGTCGAACTCGCCCGACACGATGACGAAGTACTGGCCGATCGCGAGGATCACGAGCGGCGCGGCCTTCTTGACGAACGCCATGAGCGACGTCGGCTCGCCGAAGGACGGGTTGATCACGAGGATCGCGACGAACACCAGGACGAGCAGGGCGAAGACCGTCCAGCTCCCGCCCGCGGTGAGCCGCTCGACGAGGCCGGCGCGAGGTGCGCGCGCGGGGATGGTGCGACGCGGGTCGACGGTGGTCATGCGGACGCACCTCCTGCGGTGGTCGTCGGGGTGGCGGGTCGGGACGGCTCGGCGCCCGGTGGCGCCCCGCGGCCGCCCGACCGGAACCGGGCGCGGCTGCTCGCCGGGTCGATCTGGCGGCGGGCGTAGAGGGCCACGGCGGCGATGATCACGACGCCACGCAGGACGTCCTTGAAGAACGGGTCGACGTCGAGCACGTTGAACACCGTGTCGAGCACGGCGAGGATCAGCACGCCCCCGACGGTGCCGACGACCGATCCACGACCGCCCAGCAGCAGGGTGCCCCCGAGGACGACGGCGGCGATCGAGTCGAGGTCGAGGCCGTAGGAGTACACGAGCGCGTTGCCCGTGCCGAAGCGCGCGGCGATGAGCAGCCCCGCGACCCCCGCGCACACCGAGCAGAGCACGTGCGCGAGGATCAGCGTCCGGTCGGTCCGGATGCCCGAGAGCCGCGCCACGTCGGCGTTCCCGCCGACGGCGAACATGTGGTAGCCGGGCCTGGTGCGCGTGAGCAGGACCACGCCGACCGCGGCGACGACGAGCATGACGATCGTCGAGACCGGGACCGGACCGACGCGCGTGTAGCCGAACATCTGGAACGACGCCGGGACCTCCCCCGCCGGACCCTTGAACTGGGTGTCGAGGTAGCCCTTGACGATCAGCCCGACGCCGAGCGTGGCGATGAACGGGTTGACGCGCAGCTTCGTGATCACGAGCCCGTTGACCAGCCCGACGAGGGCCGCGACCCCGAGAGCCGCCAGCACCCCGAGCCACACGCGGGACGGGTCGCCGGCCATCGTCGTGGCGCCGACGATCGAGCACAGCGCGACGACGTAGCCGACGGACAGGTCGAGGGAGCGGCACAGGATGACGAAGGTCTGCCCGATCGCGACGAACCCGAGCAGGCTCGTCTGCGTGAGCATGTAGGCCGTGTTGGCCGTGCTGAACAGGTTGCCGCCGCCCGCTGCCACGAGCACGCCGGCGATCACGAGGATGCCCACGAGGGCGAGGTAGACGATCTCCGTCGACCCGATCCGCCGCCGGCGTCGTGCGGCGGGGCGGGTGGTGGGGGCGGCGGTCGCGACCGCGGTGCTCATCGGTCCTCCTTCGGGCCGTCGGAGCCGGTCCTGGTGCCGGTCGGTGCGCCGTCCCGGGTGCTCGCTCCCGCTGCGGGCTCGTCGTGCCCGGGCAGGTCGTCGGTGTGCACGACGGCGTCGAGGTCGACCGCGACGTGCTCCGCCGACTCCTCGCCCGCTCCGGTCGCGAGCGCCATGACGGTCTCCTCGTCGCTGCCCGCGGGAAGCTCGCCGGCGAGCCGCCCGTCGCGCATCACGAGGATGCGGTCGGCCATGGCGACGACCTCGGGCAGCTCCGAGGAGATGACGAGGACGGCCACGCCCTGCGCGGTGAGCTCGCGCATGAGGTCGTACACCGCGCGCTTCGCGCCCACGTCGATGCCCCGCGTCGGCTCGTCGAGGACGATGACCTGCGGGTCCGTCACGAGCCACTTGGCCAGGACGACCTTCTGCTGGTTGCCGCCCGACAGGTACTGGACCTCCGCCTCCTGCGAGCTCGCGACGAGCTCGAGCGAGGTGAGGATGCCGGGGATGCGGCGGGCGCGACGGTCCGCCGAACCCGGCACCACCGCGTCCAGCACGAGGCGCGCGTTGGCGACGATGGACTGACCGAGCGCGAGGCCCTCGGCCTTGCGGTCCTCGGTCACCAGGGCGAGCCCGGCCCGGACGGCCTGCCGTGGCGAGCGGACGTCGACCGGCTTCCCGCCGACGAGCACGCGGCCGCGCGTGAAACCCGCGATCCCGAAGATCCCGTGCGCGATCTCGGTGCGCCCGGAACCCTGGAGGCCCGCGAGCGCCACGATCTCGCCCGCGCGCACCTCGAGGGAGACGCCGTCGACCTGGGCGTTGCCCACGTCCTCCAGCGCGAGCCGCACCTCGCCCGGCACGGTCGCCGGGTCCTTGTCGGGGAAGTACCCGGCGAACTCGCGGCCCACCATGGTGCGCACGAGCCCGTCGGGGTCGATGTCCGCGGTGGGAGTCGTGAGGACGTGGTTCCCGTCCTTGAGCACGGTGATCGTGTCGCAGAGGTCGAAGATCTCCTTGAGCCGGTGCGACACGTAGAGGATCGCGACGCCGCGCTCCTTGAGCCGGTGGACGAGCTCGTAGAGCAGCTCGACCTCTTGGTCGGCGAGGGCCGCGGTCGGCTCGTCCATCGAGATGATCCGGGCGTCGTAGGACACCGCCTTGACGATCTCGACGACCTGCTGCTGCGCGACCGAGAGCGAGCCGACGCGCTGGTGAGCCGAGAGGCTCGACAGCCCGAGGTCGGCGAGGAGCCGGTCCGTGTCGTCGTGCATGCGGCGCCGGTCCACGAGCCCGGCGCGGCGCGGCTCGCGGCCGAGGTAGACGTTCTCTGCGACGGACCGCTCGGGCAGGAGGTTGAACTCCTGGAAGACGGTCGAGACGCCCGCGTGCTGGGCGGCGAGCGGCGACGCGAAGGTCGTGACCTGCCCGTCGAGCTCGAGCGTGCCGCCGTCGGGACGGTGGACGCCGGCGATGATCTTCATGAGCGTGGACTTGCCGGCGCCGTTCTCCCCGACGAGCGCGTGCACCTCTCCGGGACGCACGTCCAGGTCGATGCCGCGCAGCACGGAGTTGCCGAAGAACTCCTTGCCGACGCCACGCAGGCGCAGGAGCGGCTCCGGCCCGCCGTCCCCGGGGGCGGGACGCTGCGGCTCGTGCGTGGTCGTCGCGGTCATCGGGGCACCTCCACCCAGCCGCCGGACCGCACGGACTCGCCGACGGCCGCGGCGAGCCGTGCGGCGCGCAGCCCGTCGTCGAACGTGGGCAGCCCGTCGGGGACGGTCCCGCGGACCGCGGCGGCCGTGTCGGCGACGAGCGCGTCGAAGCAGTCCTGGTAGCCCTGGGCGTGGCCTGCGGGGAGCCGGGAGTACCGCGCGGCCGCCGGTGACAGCGTCTCCGGGTCGCGCACGAGCAGGCGGCTGCCGTCGCGGCGCCCCTCCCACAGGGTCTCGGGCTGCTCCTGGTCGAAGGAGAGTGTCGACTCGGTACCCGAGATCTCGAGGTGCAGGCGGTTCTTGCGGCCCGCCGACACCTGGGAGATCACGGCCGTCCCCAGCGCGCCGCGGTCCGTCTCGTACTGCAGCGTGACGAGGTCCTCGGTCGCGACGGGACGCGGGACCCCGTCAGCGCCGCGGCGGAGCGGGTTGACCGTCGCCGACCGGGCGACGAGGCGGGCGATCCGGTGGCCCGTGGTGAACTCGAGCAGGTCGCAGAAGTGCGAGCCGATGTCGCCGAACGCGCGGCTCTCGCCGCCGAGGGCGGGGTCGACGCGCCAGTTGTCGTCGGAGTCGCGCAGGAGCCAGTCCTGCAGGTAGGAGCCGTGCACGAGCGAGACGGCCCCGACCTGCCCGGTGCGCACGCGCTCGCGCGCCTCGCGGACCATCGGGTGGAACCGGTAGACGAACGGCACGACGGCGACCCGCCCGTCGGCAGCGCGGGCCTCGGCGGCGAGCGCGGCGAGCTCCTCCGCACCCGCCACGTCGACGGCGAGCGGCTTCTCGCACACGACGTGCTTGCCGGCCCGGAGGGCGGCCCGGGCGAGCTGGACGTGGAGGTGGTTGGGCGTGCACACGTGCACGACGTCCACCTCGGGCGACGTCACGAGCTCCTCCGCGGTCGCGACGGCCGCCTGGGCGCCGAGCGCCCCGGCCCCGTCACGGGCCGTCTCGAGGTCGGCGGCCGCGACGAGGGTGACGGAGCCCCCGCCGGTCCGCACGGCGCGGGCGTGGACGCCGCCCATGAACCCGGTCCCGAGGATGCCCGCGCGATACCCGGACGCGGGCAGGGCGGCGGGCACGGGCTCGGGGCGTGCGGCGGCGCGGGGGGACGCGGCGGTCGGTGCTCCGGTGGCAGTGGTCGTCGCTCCCGGGACCCGCGTCCCCGGCACCAGCGCCGGGTCGACCAGGTCCTGCGCGACGTCGTCGGCTCGCATGACTGACAACGTAGGGGCACTTCTGACGACCGTCAACCAAAAGCCGACCGATTGTGGTCTCGTTTAGGTGAAGTCACCCATAAAACAATCACGAACGAACACGCCACCGCCCCCGGCCGCGAAGCGGACGGAGGCGGTGGCGCATCGGACGTCGTGCCCCGGGCGCAGGACCCGGGAGCCGTGCGGCGGCAGGCGCTACTTCGTCGAGAACGCGGCGTCGAACGCGGCGTCGGGCGCGTCGAACGCGTACTTCTTGACGAACTCGAGGGCCTCGGGGGCGCCGATCAGGCGGTCCATGCCGGCGTCCTCCCACTCGACGGAGATCGGGCCGTCGTAGCCGATCGTGTTGAGCATGCGGAACGCGTCCTCCCAGGGCACGTCCCCGTGGCCGGTCGAGATGAAGTCCCAGCCGCGACGCGGGTCGGCCCAGGCGAGGTGCGAGCCCATCCGGCCGTTGCGGCCGTTGCCCATCCGCTTCTTCGTGTCCTTGCAGTCCACGTGGTAGATGCGGTCCTTGAAGTCCCACAGGAAGCTGACCGGGTCGAGGTCCTGCCACACCATGTGGCTCGGGTCCCAGTTGAGGCCGAAGGCCTCGCGGTGCCCGATCGCCTCGAGCGTGCGCACGGTCGTCCAGTAGTCGTACGCGATCTCGCTCGGGTGCACCTCGTGCGCGAACCGCACGCCGACCTCGTCGAACACGTCGAGGATCGGGTTCCAGCGGTCGGCGAAGTCCTGGTAGCCGGCGTCGATCGCCTCCTGGGAGACCGGCGGGAACATCGCGACGTACTTCCAGATCGCGGAGCCGGTGAACCCGACGACAGTCTTCACGCCGAGCTTCGCGGCGAGGCGCGCGGTGTGCTTCATCTCCTCCGCGGCACGCTGGCGCACGCCCTCGGGGTCGCCGTCGCCCCAGACGACGTCCGGCAGGATGTCGCGGTGGCGCTGGTCGATCGGGTCGTCGCACACGGCCTGTCCCTTGAGGTGGTTCGAGATGGCGTAGACCTTGAGGTCGTACTTCGCCAGCAGGTCGAGCTTGCCCTGGACGTACTCCTCGTCGTCCCAGCGCCACGGGTCGAGATGGTCGCCCCAGCAGGCGATCTCGAGCCCGTCGTAGCCCCACCCGGAGGCCAGGCGGGCCACCTCCTCGAACGGCAGGTCGGCCCACTGCCCCGTGAAGAGGGTGATCGGTCGTGCCATGGTCGTTCTCCTTCGTCGATCTCGGTTCGGCCCGGGGTCACCGGGTGGACGTGCTGGTCAAGGATCGGGCGCGTCGACGTGCCACGACGACGCCGAGCGCACCCACCGCGACGACGGCCGCGGCGAGCAGCACCCACAGGAGCGGCCCGGACCCGGAGGACGACGCCCCGTCGCCCTCGCCGGGGTCGGCGGCCGCGTCGGACCCGGCCGTCGACCCCTCGGTGGCGTCGCCGTCGGCCGCGTCCGCGGCGCTCCCGTCGCCCTCCGCGGGCGCCGGTGGCTCGGCCGGCGGGACCACGTCGACCTCGGCGCTCGCGGTCGCCTCGGACGGGTCCGTCATCGTCGCCGTGAGCACCCAGTGGCCCTCGGCGAGGACGCCGGGGTCGGACACGTACCAGCCGACCCCTTCGGAGGCGGAGCGCAGCGCGATCGGTCCGACCGTCTCCCCCGCGTCCGACTCGGCCGTGACGGAGACGTCGGCCGCCTCTTCGACCGGGTGCCCGTCGATCTTGTAGGTGAGGTTCGCCGAGACCCCGCCCGCGCCGTCGGTCCCGAGCGAGATGACGATGTCGCCGCCGTGCGCCGTCGCCGGCGCCGTCAGCCCCGCGAAGACGAGGACGGCACCGAGCGCAGCGGTCAGCAGCACGCGGACCGCGGTCACGGGCGCCGTCAGGGCCGTCGACCGCCGCGGGGCGGTCCGGGGGGAACGAGACATCGGGTGGTCTCCTCGTCGTGTCGGTCGGACGTGTCGTGTCGGTCGGACGTGTCGTGTCGTGTCAGTCGTCTCACGGGGACCGTGCGGTCCCCGGGGGTGCCCCGGCGCCGGGCCGGAGCGCCCGGTACCCGGGCGCCGGGGCCGAGGACCGCGGACGGTCCCCGTCGTGCTCGTCGTGCGGGCAGGGTACGGGCGGTCCGGCCGATGGACCTCCCGTACCCCTGTGCGCCCGTGCGGCGAGCGCGTCGCCCGGCGGGTCGGCGCGTGCGCCGACCCGCCGGAACCTGTCAGGAGCAGCTCTGAGCGGCGTGCTCCACCGTCTCGGAGAACGTCCTCCCCTCGGCGTCGGTGGCCGTGACGGTGACGGACCCGGCGTCCACCGCGACGGCGCGGGCGGCGAACGACTGGTACGCGGCCTTGCCCGGCGCGACGTCGGCGAACGACTTCGACCCGTACGGGGTCTCGAGGGTCACCGCGAGCGGCACCTCGTCGTCGTTCGTCGCCCGCACCGCGAGGAAGACCTTGCCGGCGATGCACCGCGGCTCGGCCGTCACGGTGACCGCGAGCGGCGCCGGCTCGTCGTCGACCACCCGGAAGTAGTCGAACGACGCCGGAGCACCGGTGTCGGCCGCAGCACCGAGCGCGAAGAGACCGACCTGGGCCCCGGCGGCGGGAGCGTTCGTCACGCTCTCGTCGAACGTGGTCCACGTCGTGCCGTCCGCGCTGTACGCACCGGCGAACGTGTCACCGGAGCGGGTCAGACGCAGGTGCCACACGTCACCCGTGAGGCTCCCCGTCTGGGGCTGCGGGTTCTGCACCACGCCGCCGACCTCGCTGCGCAGCTCGATCCGGGCGTTCTTGGCCTGGCCCGCCGTGTTGTCGACGACGTAGTCGAGCTTGACGTAGTTGTCGTCGTCGCCGTAGACCAGCAGGCCGCCCTGCTGGTACTGACGGTCCAGCGCCGAGCCGTCGACCACGGTCTCGACCGTCCACTCCTCACCCGGCTGGTCCTGCAGCACCAGGTTCGGCACGGGGCGGTTGTCCGTCCCGTAGATGTCGGTCGGGGTCGTGTCGATCTGCAGCGAGCCGTCCGCCACGCGGTAGCCCGTCGGGTCCTCGTTCACGACCGTCCAGCGGCACGCGTCGAGCGCGTCACCGTCGAACTCGTCGTCCGGCCCGGGGGCGGACGCCGTGTCGTCGGGCGTGATGTGGAACCAGTCGAACTGGGCGTCCAGGATCGGCGACGCCGTCCCGTTGCCCTTGAGCGACACGAGGCCGATCTGCGCGTTCTCGAGGTCGGCGATCGACTTGGTCTGCGGCATCGTCGTGAAGGTGGTGCCGTCGGCCGAGTACGCCGCCTGGAGAGACGCTCCGTCGCTGACGAAGCGCACGTAGACCGTGTCGGGGAACGCCGCGCCGAGAGCGGCAGAGTTGGACTCCCCGACCTCGTTGGGAGCGGCGTTCTCCTCCCGGATGAACTGGAAGATGCGCGTCGCCGGGTCGGCCGCGGCCGAGCGTCCCTGGATCACCATCTTCGCGTAGTTGTCCTGGTCCTCCCAGATGACGAGACCCGCCTGCTGGTACTGCTGGCGTGCCGGCAGCGTCAGCTTGGCCGTGGCCGTGAACGGCCCGTCCGGCAGGTCCTGGAGCACCAGGTTGGGCACCGTCGTGTTGTTCGTGCCGTAGAAGTCGGTCGCCGTGGTGGGCACCACGAGCTGACCGTCCGCGACCGCCAGGTTCTGGTCGCGGTTCAGGACCGTCCAGCGGTCCTCGTCGAGCTCCGCGCCGAGGAAGTCGTCCGAGCGGCCCGAGAAGCACATCCCCGGGTCGGTCTGCTCGGCCTCCACCGTCACGGTCGTGTACTCGACCGAGTACGCGCCGCGCTCGTCCGTGGCACGGACCTGGAGCCGGTACTCGCCCGGCTCGTCGTACGTGACCTCGAACGAGCCCGTCCCGTCGACGAAGCCGTCACCGAGGCCGGCGTCCCAGGCGAACGTGACCGCCTCGGCCTCCGGGTCGGTGGCCGTCGCCGTCGCCGTGACGGTCAGCGGTGCGGTGCCCGAGGTCGGCGTGACCTCGAACGTGTCGATCGACGGACGGACGTTGTCCGTGACGCCGCGACCGTTGACGACCATCCAGTTGACGTTCGACTGGCCGGACGTCTGGACGAAGTACAGCGTGCCGCTGCCCTCCGGGACGTCGTGCAGCTCGGCCGTGATGTCCGAGTAGGTCTGCCAGGCACCGGCAGGAACCGTGAGGCTGCCGATCTCCGGCCCCTCCGGGTCGTCCCAGCGCAGCGAGACGCTCCCGCCGGGCTCCGACGCCGCACGCAGCGTGATCGAGTCGACGTTCGCCAGGGAGATCGGCTCGTGCGCCCACCAGTCGTCCGTCTCGATGAACCCGATGTTGAGTCCACCGCCCGCGATGTCGCCCGTGGTCTCGGTCTGCACGCCGGGGTCGCCGGCGCTCGTCGAGCCCTCGAGACGACCGGTCGACGTGAAGAACTCCGACTGGAGCAGCTTCGGCTGGAGGATCTGCAGGTCGTTCGCCGTCAGCGGGACGCCCACGGCACCACCGTCGTCGGTGTACATCGCCTCGACCACCCAGAAGATGTTCGACTCGATGCCGTGGCCCTCGTCGCGCGCCGTCTGGAGCGTGCCCTCGCAGCCCGTGAGCTCCTCCATCGGGTGAGCGTGCGAGTCGTGGCCGAGCGACGTGAACAGCGTGACGTTCTCGCACGTGACCTCCCCGTCGGGGTCGTCCACGGCGATCTCGTACCTCACCTGGTCACCCCACTCGAAGAAGCCGCCGTTCTCCGGGAACGTGATGGAGACGGTCGGTGCCTCGTTGCCGACGACGATCGTCACGTTCGCGACGCCGGTCGCGCCGTTCTCGTCCGTCGCGACCAGCTGGGCGGTGTAGCTGCCGTTCTCCGTGTACGTGTGCACGGGGTTCGCCTCGGTGGACGGCTCCGAGCCGTCGCCGAAGGTCCACTGGAGCGTGAGCGGGTCGCCCGCCGGGTGACGGGTGCCCTCCGAGGAGAACTGCACCGTCAGCGGCGCGGCGCCGCTCGTCACGTCCGCGCTCGCGCGGGCGATCGGGGCGGGGTCGCCCTGGACGTAGTTGACCTTGTAGACGCCGCTGGAGTCGTTGTTCCCGCCGAAGCCGGAGCCCCAGTCGATGACGTACAGCGCGCCGTCGGGCCCGAAGTCGAAGTCCATCGGACGGTCGAAGCCGGCCGACGGGTCGAAGACCCCCGGCAGGACCCGGTTGATGTCGACGAGGTCGTCACGCTGCTCGCCGTCGAGCTGGAACGAGTAGAGCCTGCCCTGGTTCCACTCGCCGAACAGTGCCTTGCCGTCCCAGTACTCCGGCCACTTGACGTCCGAGTCGAGCTCGGGGTCGTAGTCGTACACCGGTCCGCCCATGGGCGCACCGCCGCCGCCGATCTCCGGGAAGAGCGGGTTCGTCTGGTAGCCGTACCAGACCTCGGCCTCGATCGCCCCGGGCAGCTGCTGCAGACCCGTGTTGTTGGGAGAGTTGTTCACCACGCCCGCGGCGCAGTCGAAGGCCGCGCCGGACTGCCCCGTGGCGAAGTTGTAGTCGACGTAGTCGTTGTTCGCGCCGGTGCAGTACGGCCAGCCGTAGAACCCCGGGTCGCTCACGACGTTCCACTCGACCGTGCCTGCCGGGCCACGCGTCGCGCTGGCGCTGCCCGCGTCAGGACCGTAGTCCCCGACGAGCACGTTGCCCGTCGAGGGGTCGACGCCGATGCGGAACGGGTTGCGGAAGCCCATCGCGAAGACCTCGGGCTTCGTCTGCGCGGTGCCCGGCGCGAACATGTTCCCCTCGGGGATCGTGTACGTGCCGTCGTCCTCCGGGTGGATCCGCAGGACCTTGCCGCGCAGGTCGTTCGTGTTGGCCGACGTGCGCTGCGAGTCGTAGTTCTGCCGCCCCGCGCGCTCGTCGATCGGCGCGAAGCCGCCCGACTCGAACGGGTTGGTGTTGTCACCGGTGACGACGAAGAGGTTGCCCTCGGCGTCGAAGACCATGTCGCCGCCCGCGTGGCAGCACGTCTCGCGCTGGGTCGGGATGACGAGGACCTTCTCCTCCGACGCGAGCGAGATCGTCCGCGCCGCGGCGTCGTAGTCGAACCGCGAGACCCTGTTGTGCGGACCGTCGGTCCCGACGTCCTGGGGCGACCAGAAGAGGTAGACCCAGCCGTTCTCGGCGAAGTCGGGGTCGAGCACGACGCCCGTGAGACCGTCCTCGTTGGCCTGCGTGACCGACAGCGTCGCGGCGGTGGTCGTCTGGTTCGTCGCCGGGTCGATGACACGCACGCGCCCGTCGCGCTCGACGTAGAAAACCGTCCCGTCGGGGGCGACGTCGAGCATCATCGGGTTCGCGGTGTTCTCGTCGAGCGGCACCATCTCGTAGCTGTCGGACTGCGTGGCGTTGCAGTCCGAGGGCACGACGCCCGCCGCGGTCTGGATGCCGCCCAGCAGGTGCTGGAGGAACTCCGGCTCCGCGTACGACTCGTCCGTGTGGCCGCCGCCGGTGTACCAGGAGCGGCCGCCGTCGTAGACCTGGCACCACGCCGTGGGGTGCTCGGCGCCCATCGCGCCGGAGCCCGCGGAGTAGGTGGTCTCGTCGAGGCTCGCGAGCACGTGCACCGTGTCG
This sequence comes from Cellulosimicrobium sp. So1_17, assembly GCF_055181235.1. Classification (NCBI taxonomy): domain Bacteria; kingdom Bacillati; phylum Actinomycetota; class Actinomycetes; order Micrococcales; family Promicromonosporaceae; genus Cellulosimicrobium; species Cellulosimicrobium sp. So1_17. Next base: position 4,539,992 of record NZ_CM143702.1, on the reverse strand, counting down.
CGCGGGTTGGTCCGGAAGTTGTACCACTCGTCGAAGCGGTCCCAGCGCGCCGGGAGGTGCGCCGTGGACTCGTGGACGTGGTCCTCGACCTTGATGGTCGCGTCCTGGTTCTGCGGGTGCGCGCTGAAGTAGGCGCCGACGAGCTCGCCGTACCACGGCCAGTCGTACTCGGTGTCGGACGCCGCGTGGATGCCCGCGTACCCGCCGCCGGACTGGACGTAGCGCTCGAACGCCGCCTGCTGGTCGTCGTTCAGCACGTCGCCGGTCGTGGAGAGCCACACCACGGCCTCGTACTGCGCGAGGTTCTCGTCGGTGAACGCCCCCGCGTCCTCCGTGGCCGTCACCTCGAAACCGTTATCGGTACCGAGCTGCTGGATCGCCGCGATCCCCGCGGGGATCGACCCGTGGCGGAACCCGGCGGTCTTGCTGAAGACGAGCACGTCGAACGGGACGGTCTCCGCGGCCGCGGCCACGGGTGCTGTCGCGATCGGGCTCGTGGAGGGAAGGGCTGCCGTGGCGGACGTCGCCGTCGCCAGGGTCAAGGGCAGAGCGACCGCTGCCGCGGCGACCGCCGCGACCGTGCGCCTCCGGGCGCGCGATCCTCCAAGCACGTTTCTCACAAGGTCTCCTCGTCGAGATGGGGGAACAGTGCTGCGCTCCGCCCGGGGCGGCGTCGTCGGCCTGCCTGCCGAGTCCCGGGACCGTCGGCGGGCCGTGTCGGCCCGCCGGTCGTCGGCCGCTGCGTCGCGGCCTGCGACCTCCTCTCGTCCGACCGGTCCGCCGGCCCGCACCGTCGCGGGTCCGGCAGCGCCGGTGGTTCCAGTGGTTCCGAGCGCAGGCCCGACGCCGGGGCGTCGGGCCCGCTCGGGTCATCGCCCGGTCAGGGCTCGACCCAGCTTCCGGACGCCGCGCTGCGCTCCACCGCGTCGAGCACGCGCTGGACCGCGAGACCGTCCGCGAACGTCGGCGACGGCTGCGTGCCCGACGCGATCGCCTCGACGAGGTCGACCACCTGGTGGGTGAACGCGTGCTCATACCCGAGGCCGTGACCCGCGGGCCACCAGTTCGCGACGTACGCGTGCTCGGGCTCCGTGACGACGATGCGCCGGAAGCCCGCCGTCACGGCGTCCTCGGCCGCGTCGAAGAAGTGCAGGACGTTCATGTCCTCGAAGTCGAACGCGAGCGATCCCTGGGAGCCGTTGATCTCGAGGCGGATCGCGTTCTTGCGCCCGTAGGCGAACCGGGTCGCCTCGAAGGTCCCGATCCCACCCCCGGAGAGTCGCGCGAGGAAGATCGCGGCGTCGTCGACCGTGACCGGGCCCCGCTCGGCGCCGCCCTGCCCGGTGAGACCGGTGAACTCCGTGGCGACGGGACGCTCGGTCACGAAGGTCTCGAGCAGACCCGACACGCTCGTCACGCGCTCGCCCGTGATGAACTGCGCGAGGTCGATGACGTGCGCGCCGATGTCGCCCAGCGCACCGCTGCCGGCCTTGGTCTTGTCGAGACGCCACGAGAGCGGGGCGTCCTCGTCGGCGATCCAGTCCTGCAGGTACTGGGCCCGCACGTGGCGGACGGTCCCGATCCGGCCGTCGGTGACGAGCCGGCGCGCGAGCTGGATCGCCGGGACACGACGGTAGGTGAAGCCGACCATCGCGACCTGGCCGCGCGAGGCGGCCGCCTCCGCCGCGGCGACCATCTGCTCCGCCTCGGCGACCGTGTTGGCGAGCGGCTTCTCGCACAGCACGTGCTTGCCGGCCTCGAGCGCGGCGATCGCGATCTCCGCGTGGGTGTCGCCGGGGGTGCACACGTCGACGAGGTCGACGTCGTCCCGTGCGACGAGGGACTGCCAGCTCGTCTCCGTGGACTCCCACCCGAGACGCTCCGCGGCGGTCTTGACCGCCTCCGGGTTGCGCCCGCCGAGCACGCGCATGCGCGGCTCGAGGGGGAGGTCGAAGAACCGGGGGGCGGTACGCCATGCCTGCGAGTGCGCTGCCCCCATGAACGAGTACCCGACCATGCCGACGCCGAGCTGCGCGCCGTTGCTGTGTGTCATGACGTTCCTTTCGTGCGCGCGCCCACGGTCCGGCCGGGCTCTCACCCGGGCGGACCGTGGGCACGGTCCGCGTGCTGCTGTTCTGGCTCGGGTCTCAGGACTCGAACGCGGTCGGCAGGTACTGCTCGACGTTGTCCGAGGTGACGACCGGGGCGAAGAGCTGCACGGTGCGCGGCACGCCGGACGACGCGAGGTCGCTCATGTTCTTCTCGTGCGCGACGAGACGGGCGAGCTTGATGCCGTCCGCGGCCTGCGTCGACGGGTAGACGACCGTCGCCTGGATGACCGAGTCGCCGGCCTCGATGTGCTCCATGACCTGCTGCGAACCGGCGCCGCCGACCATGAAGAACTCGTCGCGGCCCGCGTTCTCGATGGCCGAGAGCACGCCGACGCCCTGGTCGTCGTCGTGGTTCCAGATGGCGTCGATCTCCGGCTCGGCCTGCAGCAGGTTGGCCGTCGCCGCCTCGCCGCCCTGGACGGTGAAGTCGCCCTGGACCTGCGTCGAGACCTCGAGACCGCAGTCGGACAGCGCGTCCGCGAAGCCCTGGCTGCGGTCCTGGGTGAGCGGGAGCGACGCGATGCCCTGGATCTCGGCCACGACGGCGTCAGGGTTGTCGCCGAGCTGCTCGCAGATGTAGGTGCCGGCGGACACGCCCATGCCGTAGTTGTCGCCGAGGACCGTGGAGCGCGCGGCGAACGGGCTCGAGAATTCGCGGTCGACGTTGATGACCGGGATCCCGGCCTCCATCGCCTGTGTCGCGACGTCGGTGAGCGCCGCGCCGTCGAACGGCAGGAGCACGATCGCGTCGACGCCGTCGTTGATGAAGCCCTCGATCTGGCTGATCTGCACGTTGACGTCGTTCGTGCCCTCGGCGACGCGGAGCTCGACGTCCTCGTAGTTCTCCGCCTCGGCCCGGGCGGCCGCCGTGATGGCACCCATCCAGCCGTGGTCGGCGGCAGGGGCCGAGAAGCCGATGACGACCTCCTCGCCCGCGGCGTCGTTGTCGGAGACGGCCTGGTTGGTGCCGCCCCCGCCGTCACCGTCCGCCGTGTCCTCGTCGGCCGGGGTGTTCGAGGTGCATGCCGTGGCGATCAGCGCGATCGACGCGGCGGAGACCGTCGCGATCGTGATGCGGCGACGGAGGGTGGTGCGTGCGGACATGGGATCTCCTTCGATGCTGTCCTGCTGGGAGCGGGGACTACGGGGGTGGTGCTTGAGGACGGGGTGGGTGGTGCGACGACGACGCCGGGGCGTCATGTCCGGCGGACGAGGCGCTGCTGGAGCAGGACCGCGCCGACGATGATGGCCCCCTTGACGATCTGCTGGACCGAGCTGTCGACGTCGTTGAGGATGAAGACGTTGGTGAGCGTCGTGAAGATGAGGACGCCCAGGACCGTGCCGACGATCGTGCCGCGGCCGCCCACGAGGAGCGTGCCGCCGACGACCACCGCGGCGATGGCGTCGAGCTCGAGGAGCAGACCGTTGGTCGAGGCGCCGGCGCTCGTGCGAGCGAGGATCATCACCGCGGCGATGCCCGCCGTGAGCCCCGACAGCGCGTACACGTACATGAGGTGACGCTTGACCTTGATGCCCGCGAGGCGCGCGGCCTCGGGGTTGCCGCCGACCGCGACGGTACGACGGCCGAACGTCGTGCGGTTGAAGAGGAACCAGCCGAGCACGGCGACGAGCGCGAAGATCCAGACGATCTTCGGGACGCCGATGAGGTTGCCCTTGAAGACGTCGTTGAACTCCTGGACGTCCACGATCTGCGTGCGCCGCTGCGCGATGAGCTCGGCGAGCCCGCGTGCGGCGACGAGCATCGCGAGCGTCGCGATGAACGCCACGACCCTGCCGTACGCGATGATCACGCCGTTGATGAGGCCGGCGCAGAGGCCGACGGCGACCGCGCACACGAGCATGACGGGCCAGCCGTACGACTGGGTCGCGAGGGTCGTCGCCCAGACCGAGGCGAGACCGAGCACGGAACCCACCGACAGGTCGATCCCGCCCGTCGTGATGACGAACGTCATCCCGATGCTCACCACCCCGAGGACGGAGCCCAGGCTGAGGATGGTCATGAGGTTGCTGACGCTCGCGAAGCGCTCTCCCGCCGTCGCGAAGCCCACGACGCACAGGAGGAGCAGGGCCACGACCAGACCCACGTTGCGTCCCGCTGCTCCTGACAGGAGGCCGCTGCGACGCGAGCCGCTCGCCGCGTCCTGCTTCTCGACGCGGGCTGACTCGTCCGCGTTCGGCGTCGACGCCGACACCCTTTGCTCGCTCACGCGACACTTCCTTCCATGACCATGTCGAGCACCTGGTGCTCGTCGATCGATGCGGTGGGTCCTTCGTGCACCACGCGACCCTCGGAGATGACGAGGACGCGGTCCGCCAGACCCAGGACTTCGGGGATCTCGCTCGAGACGACGACGACGGCAGCGCCCTCGTCGGCGAGGCGGCGGATCAGGGCGTAGATCTCCGCGCGCGCCCCGACGTCCACGCCGCGCGTGGGCTCGTCGAGGAGCAGGACGCGGCACCCGTGGACGAGCCACCGGGCGAGCATCGCCTTCTGCTGGTTCCCGCCCGAGAGCGTGCGGATGGGGCGGTCCACGCCGGTGGGGCGCAGCTCGAGCGAGTCGGCCTGCTCCTTCGCCGCGCGGCGCTCGGCCCGCTCGTCGAGGAAGCCTCCCTTGGCGAACCGGGAGAAGGTCGAGAGCGTGACGTTGCGGTAGACCGGCTCGTCGAGGAGGAGCCCCTGGCTCTTGCGCTCCTCGGGCGCGAGACCGATCCCCGCGTCCACGGCCGAGGCGACCGAACCGACGCGCAGCCGGCGCCCGTCGACCTCGACGCGGCCGGCGGTCGCGCGGCGCGCCCCGTAGACGGTCTCGAGGATCTCCGACCGTCCCGAGCCGACGAGGCCCGCGAGCCCGACGATCTCCCCGGCACGGACCTGCATGCTCACGTCGGCGAACGTGCCGCGCAGGGACAGGCCCGCGACGTCCAGGACGACGGGGGCGCCGTCGGGCAGCTCGGTGGCGTCCGGGAACACGTACTCGACGGACCGGCCCGTCATGAGGGTGATGAGCTTGACCGTCGGCGTCTCGGAGACCGGGAGGTTCTGGGCCACGGTGCGCCCGTCCTTGAGGACGGTGATGCGGTCGCCGATCTCTCGGATCTCCTCGAGCCGGTGCGAGATGTAGACGACGGCGACACCTGCGGCCGTGAGCTCCTTGACGACGCGGAAGAGGTTGCCGACCTCCTCGGAGTCCAGGACCGCCGACGGCTCGTCCATGACGATGACGCGCGCGTCGTGCGACAGGGCCCGCGCCATCGAGACGATCTGCTTCCCGGCGGCCGAGAGGTTCCCGACCTCCTTGCTCGGCGAGATCTCCGAGTGGCCGAGCCGCTTGAGGATCTCCCGCGTGCTGCGCACCGCCTCGCGGCGCTGGGAGAACCCCATCGTGGACAGCTCGTGACCGAGGTAGACGTTCTCGGCGACGGTCAGGCCGTCGACGACGTCGAGCTCCTGGTACATCGTCGCGACCCCGTGCCGCAGCGCGGCGACCGGGTCGGAGATGTTGATGGGCTCCCCGTCGAGGAGGATCTGCCCTTCGGTCGGCTGGTGGGCGCCGGCGAGCACCTTGATGAGCGTGGACTTGCCGGCGCCGTTCTGACCGAGAAGGCAGTGGACCTCACCGGGGAGGATCTCGAGGTCCACCCCGTCGAGCGCTCGCGCTCCGGGGAAGACCTTGACGATGCCCTGCATCTGCAGGAACGGCTGGTGGGGGTCTGCTCTGACCATGTGCCTGAACCTAGGGCATCTTTTGACGAGCGTCAATCATAAGTCGTGGACTTTCACCCGCGTTACCGGACCGTTACCGTCAAAAGTGCCTCGACGCGCGGCCTGCTGCAGAACTGGCGCCTGCGGCGACCGCTGCGACCGGACGCCGCATCGACGGGGCCGTGGGACAGGAGCTGAGAGGGAGAGGCGCTCGTGCCTCTCGTGACGGGTCGCGGAGCATCGGCGTGGCCTCGGGGCGGTTCGAACCTTCCGCCAGGAGCGCGGCGACCTCGCTGTCGCCGTACTGCAGGACGGTAGGGTATCTTTTGTCGATCGTCAAGCAAAAGACGTCAGAGTTGCCGTCGATACGGGGCGGCCGTCGAGAGGCTTCGTGGTTCACTGTGCTCATGGAGGAGCTCCTGAAGTTCGCACCGCGTCCGACTGGCGCCGGAGACATGTTCCAGCTGCTCCGGGACGGCCAGCCGCGCACGCGTGCGGACCTCGCGTCGATCACCGGTCAGGCACGGTCGACGATCGCGGCGCGGATCGACCTCCTCATGTCCTCGGGCCTCATCGCCCCCGCCGGCGAGGCGAGCTCGACCGGCGGGCGCCCGCCCGTGACCTTCGCTTTCAACCCGGGCGCGCGCATCGTGCTGGCCGTCGACCTCGGCGCGACCCACGCACGACTCGCCGTGACGGACCTCGCGTCCAACGTCCTCGCGGAGACCGACGCCGCCCTCGCGATCGCGGACGGACCGGACGTCGTGCTGTCCTGGGTCGCCGAGACGGGCGAGAAGCTCGTCGCGACGACCGGTCGCAGCATCGACGACCTCGTGAGCGTCGGCGTGGGCCTCCCCGGCCCGGTCGAGCACTCCACGGGCCGGCCGATCAACCCGCCGATCATGCCCTCCTGGGACGACGTGGACGTACCGGGCATCCTGGCGAAGCGCTTCGACGCGTCGGTGCTCGTCGACAACGACGTGAACATCATGGCCCTCGGTGAGCACCGGACGGCCTGGCCGGACGTCACGGACATGCTCTTCGTCAAGGTCGCCACGGGCATCGGCTCGGGCATCATCGCCGACGGCGAGCTGCGACGAGGCGCCCAGGGAGCGGCCGGCGACATCGGGCACGTCGCGGTGCCCAGCGCCGCCGACGTGCCGTGCCGGTGCGGCAACGTCGGGTGCCTCGAGGCCGTCGCCAGCGGGCAGTCCGTCGCGAGCATCCTCACGGCCGCCGGGCTCGACGCCCGCACCAGCGCCGACGTCGTGGCGCTGGTCCGCGCGGGCGACCTCACCGCGAGCCAGGCGGTGCGCCAGGCCGGACGCGACATCGGCTCCGTGCTCGCGGCGTGCGTGAGCCTGCTCAACCCCTCCCTCATCGTCATCGGCGGCATCGTCGCCGAGGCCGGAGAGCACCTCATCGCCGGCATCCGGGAGATCGTCTACCAGCGGTCGCTGCCCCTGGCGACGCAGCACCTGCGGATCGTCACGTCGCAGGCCCGGGGCCAGGCCGGGGTGCTCGGTGCCAGCGCCATGGCGGTCGATCACGTACTCTCTCCCGCAGCGATCGACGCGCTCGTCGGCTGAGGCGTCGGTCGTCGGCCGGTGCCGACGTGGGCGACCGCCGAGACGACGAGTGTGACGATGCACGAGGAGGACTCATGACCGAGCGGAACCGTCGGGCGCTCGTGGTCCGAGGCGGTTGGCCCGGGCACGCGCCCGAGGAGGCGGCGGAGCTGTTCGTCCCGTTCCTGGAGGCGTCAGGCTTCGACGTCACGCTCGAGGGCTCCCTCGAGGCCTACGCGGACACGCAGTTCATGACCGACCTCGACCTCGTCGTCCAGTGCTGGACGATGGGCGAGATCCTCCCGGACGAGATGCGTGGCCTGCGCACCGCCGTCGCGAACGGCACGGGCTTCGCCGGCTGGCACGGCGGCATCATCGACTCGTTCCGCCTCGCGACCGACTACCTGCAGATGGTCGGCGGGCAGTTCGCCGCCCACGCGCACGACCTCGTCGACCACACGATCGACGTGGTGCCCGAGCGGGCCGACCACGACATCGTCTCGGGCCTCGGCACGATCGCGCTGCGCTCCGAGCAGTACTGGGTGCTCACCGACTCCTACAACGACGTGCTCGCGACCACCACGATCCACCCGCAGGCCGGCGACCCCTGGCACGAGCCCGTCGTCTGCCCCGCCGTGTGGACGCGGCAGTGGGGTGAGGGCAGGGTCTTCGTCTCCACCGCCGGCCACCAGCTCGCCGACCTCGAGGTCCCCGCCGTCCGCACGATCGTGGAGCGCGGCATCCTCTGGGCGAGCCGCTGACGTCCCAGCCCGCCGCGTGACGTCCTTCCGCGGCCTGCTCGCCTACCTCGTCACGCCCCTCACGCCCGACGACGTCCCGCACCTCGACGCGCTCGGCCACCTCGTGCACGACGCGGTCCACGAGGGGGTCGACGGCCTGGTCGTCCTCGCGTCGTCCGGCGCGGGGGTGACGTTCGACGCGGCGGAGCGAGGCGCCGTCGTGCACGCCGCGGTCACGGCGGCAGCGGCCACGACAGGGGCCGCTGCCCGGCGGGTGCCGGTGCACGTCGCGGTGGGCGGCACGTCGACGCGCGAGGTCGTCGCGCGGGCGCGTGCCGCGCGGGACGGCGGAGCGGACGGGCTCGTGCTGGCGCCGTTCTCGTACCTGCCTCTCGTCGAGGACGAGGTCGTGGCGATCTTCGACGCCGTCGCGGACGCCGTCGACCTGCCGGTCTGCTACTACAACAGGAGCGTGCAGACCTCCTACGACGTGACGCCGACGACGCTCGCGCACCTCGCGCGGACGACGACGGTGACCGCGGTCAAGGATCCGGCGTCGCTGCCCTCGCGACCGGGCGGTCGCGTCGCCGCTCTCCGGTCCGCGGTCGACGGCCTGGGCGTGAGCGTCGGTCTCAGCGGCGACCCCTCGCTCGTCACGGACGCCGAGGCCGCGGACGCCTGGCACACCGGTCTGGCGGGCCTCGTCCCCCGGGAGTACGTCGCACTGCGCCGTGCGCGGGTCGACGGCGGCGTGCCCGACCCGGACACCGCGGCCTGGTTGCGCGACCTGACCGGGGTGCTCGCCGGGCTGCGGCCGGTGAGCGGGTTCCACGCGCTCGCGAACCTGCTCGGCACCCCGACCGCTCCCCCGCGCGGACCGTCGCTCCCGGTGGACGACGACGGGCGTCGGCGGCTCGCCGAGGTCGTCGCCCGTCGACCTGCGTGACGGCCTGACCGGCCGGCACGACGCGGCGCGCGAGCACGCCGACCGTCCACCGAGAGGACGGCTCAGACGTCCACGTCGTCCGCGAGCTCCTGCCCGGCTCCGACGAGGTGCGCGACGGCGTCCGGTCCGCCCTCGAGGAGCGCGACGAAGCCGGCCTCGTCGAGGATCGGCAGACCGAGGTCGCGAGCCTTGGTCTCCTTGGACCCCGCGTTCTCCCCGACGACGACGTAGTCCGTCCGCTTCGAGACCGAACCGGCGGACTTGCCGCCAGCGGCGACGACCGCCTCCTTCGCGCCGTCGCGGCTGAACCCCTCGAGCCCGCCGGTCACCACGACCGTCAAGCCGTCGAGCGGGCCTGACGGCGCCTCCGCCTTGCCCGGTCCGGGATGGTCCGGGATCGCGAACCGGACGCCGTCGGCCTCCCAGGTACGCACGATCTCCTCGTGCCAGTCGACCTCGAACCACGCGATCACCTCGTCGGCGATGACCGGGCCGACACCCTCGACCGCGGCGAGCTGCTCGCGCGACGCCGACCGGATCGCGGCGAGCGACCCGAACCAGTCCGCGAGCGCCCTGGCGGCGACGGGGCCGACGTGGCGGATGTTGAGGCTCACGAGGATCCGCCACAGGTCCTTGGTCTTCGCACGTCGCAGCTCCGCGACGAGCGTCTCCGCCGTCGTGGAGGGCCCGTAGACCGGGAAGTCCTTCCGGACGCCGGCCGCCCGGCGCTCGGCGGTCGTCGCGTCCTCGTACCCCGGCGGGTAGGTACGGCTGACGACCTTCTGGAAGGGCCGGGCGACCTTGGCGCTCATCGTCGAACCGTCCGACATGGTCACCTCCGCGGACTCCCCCCGCCCGTCGCTCGGGCGCGGCAGCCCGGTCTCCGGGTCCCGGACGACGACGCGGATCGGGGCGAGCTGCTCGACGGTGAGCCCGAACAGGTCCTTCTCCGTGCGCAGCGGCGGCTCCGCGGGTTCGAACGGCTGGGTGAGCGCGGCAGCGGTGACCTCTCCGAGCACCTCGATGTCGAGGCCCCCGCGCGACCCGATGTGCTCGACCCGCCCCCGGACCTGCGCGGGGCACGACTCGGCGTTGGGGCAGCGCAGGTCGACGTCGCCCTCCTTCATGGGACGCAGGGGCGTCCCGCACTCGGGGCAGTCCGTCGGCATGACGAAGTCCTCGCGCGGGTACCCGTCGTCCGCGAGCGCCGCGACGGGGCCGAGGATCTCGGGGATGACGTCGCCGGCCTTGCGCAGCACGACCATGTCGCCGATGCGGACGCCCTTGGCCCGCACGACGTCCTGGTTGTGCAGCGTGGCCTGACGGACGGTCGAGCCCGCGACCTTGACCGGCTCCATGACGGCGTACGGCGTGGCGCGCCCGGTGCGGCCGACACCGACCTGGATCGCGAGGAGGCGCGTGTTGACCTCCTCGGGCGGGTACTTGTACGCGATGGCCCAGCGGGGCGCCCGGCTCGTGGCGCCGAGGCGACGCTGGAGCGCGAGCTCGTCGACCTTGACGACGATCCCGTCGAGCTCGTGCTCGATGTCGTGCCGGTGCTCGCCGAAGTACGCGATCCGTTCCATCACCTCGTCGAGGCCGGCGACCACCCGGGTGTGCGGCGAGACGGGCACGCCCCACTGCTCGAACAGCGCGTACGCGGCGGACTGCCGCTCGAGGTCGGCCTGCTGGCCCTCCTCCCACTGCAGCGCACCCACGCCGTGCGCGTACATCTGCAGGTTGCGGCTCGCGGTGACGGCGGGGTCCTTCTGCCGCAGCGACCCGGCCGCGGTGTTGCGCGGGTTGGCGTACGGCGCCTGCCCGGAGGCGACGAGCCCCTCGTTGAGGGCGGCGAAGTCCGCGACACCCATGAACACCTCGCCGCGCACCTCGATCACGTCGGGGTGCGTCGCGGGGTCTCCGGCGAGCTGCTGGGGGATCGAACCGATCGTCCGGACGTTCGCGGTCACGTCCTCGCCGGCGCGGCCGTCGCCGCGCGTGGCCGCCCGCACGAGCCGGCCCTTCTCGTAGAGCAGCGCGATCGCGAGCCCGTCGATCTTCACCTCGCACAGGTACTCGACGCCGGCGTCTGCCGGCACGCCGAGGTCGCGGTGCACGCGCGCGGCCCAGGCCGCGAGGTCCTCCTCGCTGAACGCGTTGTCGAGGGAGAGCATGCGCTCGAGGTGCTCGACCGTCGCGAACCCTGCGGCCGCGCGGCCGCCGACGCGCTGCGTCGGCGACTCGGGGGTCACGAGGGCGGGGTGGGCGGCCTCGAGCGCCTGGAGCTCGTGCATCCGTGCGTCGTACTCGGCGTCCGAGGAGACCGGCTGGTCCTCCTCGTAGTACGCGCGCTGGTCCGCCTCGACCTGCGCGACGAGCTCGGACCAGCGGCGCTGCGCCGCCGCCTCGTCGAGCTCGGCCGCGGAACCGGCCTCGGGGACGTCGGCGCGGGACCCGGTGGGGTCGCCGCTCGGTCGGTCGGTCGCCTCGGTGCTCTCGGTCACCCGCACATCATCGCGCGAACCGCCGACACGTTCGCGTCACGCCGTCACCAGCCGTGCGACGCGTCGTCGTGCATCTGCGGGCACGCGCCACCGGGCTCCGTCGCGGCCTCGTAGTGCCACACCTCGTTGGCGTAGGTCTGGCACAGCCCGAAGTCCGCGCCGTGCTGCTGGAGCCAGTACGCGCCCTCGGTCGGACCGACGTCGATCGCGGTACCGGCGACGTGCTCCGACGACTCGGGCGGCAGGACCCACCGCCGCGCCTCCTCGACGGACCCGTAGCGCTCGACCGCGTCGTCGACGAGCTGCTGCTGCTCGTCCGCGGTACGCCACCCCGAGGTGATCCACAGCTCGACACCCTCGGCGGCAGCGGCGGCCCGGGCGTCGTCGAACCGCTGCTGCAGCCCGGGGTCGAGCCCCACCGCCGTGACCGGTGCCGCGTCGGTCTGGCGGGTCACCGAGCCCGCGACGTGGTCCGTCGGTGCGGAGACCAGCTGGACGACGGCGACCGCGGACGCGGCCAGGCCCGCGACGACGGCGCCGACGTAGACCCGGCGCCCGACGCGTCGCCGTCGCCCGACCCTGGTGGTGACCGACCTGGTCCGGACCGGGTGGGGCGGCGTCGGCGCGTCCCGCAGCGTCATCGTCGGACTCCTGCGGTCGGGCTCGAGCGGGGCAGGAGTCGCCGACCCGGGGCGAGCCCGAGCGGCACGGCGACGGCCGCGACGGTGAGGACCCAGGCCGAGTAGTCGAGGCCGAGGAACACCCAGATGCTCGCGTGCATCGTCGCCACCGCGAGGACGAACGGGATCCGGGTGAGCCGCACGGCGAGCCACACAGGTGCGGTGAGCTCGAGCAGCAGCGCGCCCGTGGCGAGCGCACGCGTGAGCAGCGGCTGGTCGGCGACCACACGCGTCAGCCCGTCGCCGAACGGCGAGGCACCCTGCCGCAGGATCCAGGCCATGGAGTCCCCCAGCGCCCACGACGGCCCGCTGTGCACGAGCTTCTGCGCCCCGGTGAGGAAGTAGACGCACGCCACGACCGCGAGCGCCGCACGCACCGTCCACCCGGTCCGCGCCGGTTCCTCGCCGTGCGCGGTCCCGCGAGCGGGCGGTGCCGCGAAGAGCAGGACGAACCCGACCGTCACCGTGAGGACGTCGGTGTGCATCACCTTCCCCGAGCTCCCCCACAGCGCGGTCAGCACGAGGTAGGCGGTCCAGGCGACGGCGAAGCCGACTCGTGCCCGGATGCCCGCGAGCACGAGCGCGACGCCGAGGATCCCGAGGACCTGGACGGCGAGCAGGGCCGCGACCGAGGGCTCGACCGGCAGCCAGCCGAGGATCGTCGGGCCGCCGGTGAGCACCGCAGGGCGCTGGGCCACGAGGGTCCAGTCGTGCACCGCGAGCCGGACCCCGACGACCGTCGCGACGAGCGAGTGGACCTCGACGAGCCGGTACCAGGGCACGGGCGCGACGAGCCGGCGGTCGACGCCGCGCACGGCGCGGAGCACGTGCGGGCGGGACGACCGGGCGACGACGCCCGGCTCCGGCACGCGCGTCCCTCGCGCGCTCACGGCCGCACCTCGAGGACCGGCTCGCGCGCGACCTCGGTCCAGTCGAGCGACGTGGGGTCCAGCGTGCGCCGCACGCGCTCGAGACGGACCGACGTGACGTGGCCGGGCCGGGTACCCGCGACGCCGAGCCACGCCCGGACCATCGCCTCCCGCTCGGCGGGCGGGGTGGACGTGAGGTCGGCGTAGCGGTGCGTCGTCGCGGCGAGCACGGGGTTCCCGGTGCCGGGCCGCAGGAGCACGGTGCCGTCCGCGCCGTCCGCGGACAGCTCGAGGCTCGTGCGTGCGCCGGTGCGCACCTCGCTGAACAGGCGGTACGACGTGAGGGGCCACGCCTCGACCCCCGCCGCGGCCGTGGCGAGCAGCAGGCCGACGACGCCGTACGTGACGGTCCGGGCGAGGACCGGTTCGGGCATTCTCCGCATGACCCAGACACTGCCGGGTGCGCAGGCGCGCGGGCATCGGCCCGAGGGCCGGTCGCGACCCTCGACCGAGGGCGTGGCACCGGCCCCGAGCCTCAGCCCTGGGGCTGAGGCGCGGGCGGGCGACGCCCGCCCGGGGTCTGTCCCGCCGTGCGCGGCCCGGCCGCTACCGTGGGCCCGTGCCGTCCGCCCCCCGCGTGCCTGTCTGGGCACAGGACCTCCTGGTCGCCCTCGCGGCGGGCGCCGCGTGGTTCGCCGTCATCACGGTCATGGAGAACGGGGACTACTGGTACCCGCGGAACCCTGGCTCGTACCGCGTGGCCGGGCTCTGGATCGTCCTGACGCTCGCGTTGCGGCGCGTGACGCCCGGCCTGCTCTTCTGGACCACGGTGATGCTCTACCCGCTCGCCCTGCCCTGGATCATGCAGACTCCGTTCGAGCTGCTCCCGCTGATGATCGCCGGCTTCGCGGCGACGCGCTCCGGGGCCGTGCCCTGGCCGCTCGCCGCGGTCGCGGGAGGCCTCTCCGCGTTCTCCCTGCTCCTCTTCAGCCGTCCGGTCCTCACCTTCCCGCCCTCGGCCTTCTACCCCCAGGACCTCGAGATCGGGCGGTCGCCGTCGGACGTCCTCGTCGCGCTCGCGCTCGTGCTCGGCGCGGTGGCCGCCGGGGTGTTCTTCCACCGCCTGGCCGTGACGTCCGAGACCCTGCGCGAGCGCAACGCCGAGCTCCAGGCGCTGCAGGCCGAGCTCGCCGAGCGGGCGGTGCTCGCGGAACGCACCCGTATCGCGCGCGAGCTGCACGACGTCGTCGCGCACCACGTGTCCGCGATCGTCGTGCGCGCGCAGGCCGCGGACCGGGTCGCGGCGAACCAGCCGGAGGCCCCGCACGAGGCGGTGCGCTGGATCACCGACGAGGGCAAGCGTGCGCTGACGTCGATGCGGTCCGTCGTGCACGTCCTGCGCCGGGAGGACGCCCTCGACGGCGGCGTCGCGACGCTCGCCCCCACCCCGGGGACCGACGACGACACCGCCGACCAGCTGCGCGCCGCGGCGCGCCGGCTCACCGACGCGGGGCGGGACGTCTCCCTGACCCTGCCCGACCCGTGGCCGACGACGAGCGCCGAGACGGGTCTCGCCGTCGTCCGCATCACCCAGGAGGCCCTGACCAACGTGCTGCTGCACTCCCTCGCCCCCGACGTCACCGTGACGGTGACCACCACCGGCACCCGTCTCGGGGTGCGCGTCCACGACGCCGGTCCCCCGCTCCCCGACGACCCGTCGGGTCGCACCGGCTTCGGCCTGTCCTCGATGCGCGAGCGCGCGGCCGCGGCCGGTGGGCACCTCGGCGCGGGGCCGGACGGGCGGGGCGGCTGGCTCGTCGAGGCGACCCTCCCCCGGGACGTGCGGTGAGCAGCGCGGCCCCGGGCGGGCCGGTCGACCCCGTGCGCGTCGTCGTCGCCGACGACCAGGCGACGATCCGTCTCGGGCTGCGCATGATCCTCGACAACGAGCCGGACGTCACCGTGGTCGGCGAGGCGGGTGACGGGGAGACCGCGGTGGCGATGGCGCGGGCGGTGCGGCCCGACGTCGTGCTCATGGACGTGCGCATGCCGCGCCTCGACGGGATCGGAGCGACGGCGCGCATCGCCGCCGACCCCGACCTGGCCGGCGTGCGCACGCTCGTCCTCACGACGTTCGACGACGACGAGTACGTCTACGGGGCGCTGCGCGCCGGGGCTGCGGGGTTCCTGCTCAAGGACGCGGACCCGCAGAGCCTCGTCGACGCGGTGCACCGCGTCCGCGCGGGCGACTCGCTCCTCGACCCGGCGGTGACGGGACGGATCATCTCGACGTACGTCGAGCTCGCGCGGCACTCGCCGCTCGCGGGCGGCGGGGCCGGGGACCGTGCGGGCGCGAGGGACGGGCTCGACGCCGTGACGCCGCGCGAGCGCGAGGTCCTGCTCGCGGTCGCGCGCGGGCTGTCGAACCGCGAGATCGGTGCCGAGCTGCACCTCACCGAGGCGACGGTGAAGAGCCACGTGCGCTCGCTGCTCACCAAGGTCGCGCTGACGAACCGCGTGCAGCTCGTCGTCCTCGCGTACGAGGCAGGGCTCGTCCGCCCGGGCGACGGCGCCTGAGCCAGCGCCGGGCACGACCGTGCCCGGCGACGCGAGGGGACGCGCGTCGTCGGGCACGGTGTCCTGTGGCCGGCGGTCGGGTCAGCCGGCCGGCACGACCTCCCCGGCTCGCTCGCGGTCGGTCGCGAGGCGCGCGGCCCGGACCTCCTCGCGGCTCGTGCCGCGGTACGCGGCGGCGAGGATGTCGCGCATGTCCTCCAGCACGGGCATGCGGGGGTTGGCGGGTGCGCACTGGTCCTCGAAGGACCGCAGCGCGAGCTCGTCGAGGCGGCTCATGAAGGCCTTCTCGTCGACGCCCTGGTCGGCGAACGTGGACTCGATGCCGACCTTCGCGCGCAGCTCCTCGACGGCCCGGGCGTAGGACTCGACGCCCTCCTCGGGCGTGGACGCCGCGAGGCCGAGGTGCTGCGCGATCTGCTGGAAGCGCTCCGGGGCGACGTAGCGCTCGTACTTCGGCCAGCTCGTGAGCTTGGTCGGGACCTGCCCGTTGTAGCGGATCACGTGCGGCAGGAGCACCGCGTTGGTGCGGCCGTGCACGAGGTGGAACGTCGAGCCGACGGTGTGGGCCATCGCGTGCACGATGCCGAGCATCGCCGAGCCGAACGCCATGCCCGCGATGGTCGCGGCGTTGTGCATCCGTTCGCGCGCCCTGGGTGCGGACGAGCCGCGCGTGACCGACTCCTCGATGCTCTCGAAGACCATCCTGATGGCCTGCAGGCACAGGCCGTCGGTGAAGTCGTTCGCGTAGACGGACACGAACGCCTCGGTCGCGTGGGTCAGGGCGTCGAAACCCGAGTCCGCGGCCAGCTTCGCGGGCATGGTCTCGGTGAGCACCGGGTCGACGATCGCGACGGTCGGCGTGAGCGCGTAGTCGGCGAGCGGGTACTTGAAGCCCGTCGCCTCGTCGGTGATGACCGCGAACGGCGTCACCTCGGCGCCCGTGCCCGACGACGTCGGGACGCACACGAGCTTCGCCCGCTCCCCCAGCTCGGGGAACTTGTACGCGCGCTTGCGCACGTCGAAGAACTTCTCGCGCATGTCGGAGAACTCGATCTCCGGGTGCTCGTAGCGCAGCCACATGACCTTGGCGGCGTCCATCGGCGAACCGCCGCCGATCGCGACGATCGTGTCCGGCTCGAAGTCGCGCATCGACTCCGCCCCGCGGTTCACGGTGCCGACGCTCGGCTCGGGCTCGACATCGTCGATGACCTGGATCGCGACGCGCTCCTCACGACGGGCGAGGACGTCGAGCACCCGGTCGACGACGCCGATGCGGCTCATCACCTTGTCGGTGACGATCGTGACGCGGTGCACGTCGCGCATCTGGGCGAGGTACTGGAGCGAGTTCGGCTCGAAGTACGTCTTCGCGGGGACCTTGAACCACTGCATGTTGTTGTTGCGTCGTCCGATCCGCTTGATGTTGATGAGGTTGACCGCGGAGACGTTGTTCGACACCGAGTTGGCGCCGTAGCTGCCGCATCCGAGCGTGAGGGACGGCAGGAGCGCGTTGTAGATGTCGCCGATGCCGCCGAGCGACGTCGGGCTGTTCCACAGCACGCGCACGGCCTTGACCCGCGAGCCGTACCGCTCGACGAGCGCCTCGTCCGAGGTGTGGATCGCGGCCGAGTGCCCGAGCCCGTCGAGCTCGACCATGCGCTCGGCGAGCGTGATGCCGTGCTCGGTGTCCCGCGCGTGCAGCACGGCGAGGACGGGCGTGAGCTTCTCGCGGCTCAGCGGCTCCTGGGGGCCGACGTCGTCGATCTCCGCGAGGATGATCGACGTGTCGTCGGGGACGGTGAACCCGGCCTGCTCCGCGATCCACACCGGGGACTGACCGACGACCTTCGGGTTGAGCCTCGCTCCCGCACAGTTCGCGCCGCTCGCCTCGACCCCGAAGATCAGCTGTTCGAGCAGCGCCTTCTCCTGCGGCGTCGCGCGGTAGGCGTGCAGGCGGTCGAGCTCGCGCATCGCGTCGTCGTAGACCGCGTCGTCGAGGATGAGCGCCTGCTCCGACGCGCACACCATGCCGTTGTCGAACGCCTTGGACATCACGACGTCGTTGATCGCCCGGCCGAGGTCGGCGCTCTTCTCGACGTACGCGGGCACGTTGCCCGCACCGACGCCGAGGGCCGGCTTCCCGGCCGAGTACGCGGCGCGGACCATGCCGTTGCCGCCCGTCGCGAGGATGAGCGAGACGCCCGGGTGGTGCATCAGCGTGCTCGTCGCCTCGATGGACGGGTGCTCGACCCACTGGATGCAGTCGTCCGGCGCGCCGGCCGCCACCGCGGCGTCGCGCACGACGCGCGCCGCCTCGACCGAGGAGCGCTGCGCGCTCGGGTGGAACGCGAAGACCACGGGGTTGCGCGTCTTGAGCGCGATGAGGGACTTGAAGATCGTGGTCGACGTCGGGTTGGTCACCGGCGTGACCGCGCACACGACGCCGACGGGCTCGGCGATCTCGACGACGCCCGTGAGCGCGTCGCGACCGACGACCCCGACGGTCTTGAGCCTCGCCATCGAGTTCGGCACGTGCTCGCACGCGAAGATGTTCTTCGTCGCCTTGTCCTCGAACACCCCGCGGCCGGTCTCGGCGACGGCCATCTGCGCCAGGTGGCCGTGCTTGCTCAGCCCGGCCACGGACGCCTTGAGGACGATGCGGTCGACGTCCTCCTGGGTGAGGCCCATGTACCGGTCGAGGGCCTTGCGGGCCCGCTCGACGAGGACGTCGATCTCCTCGGTCGTGCGGGTGCGGACCTCGTCCTGACGGGTCTCGGCGGCCTTCGTGCTCGCGCCCTTCGCGCTCATGCGTCCCCTCCGGAGCCCGACCTGGCCGGGCGACGGGCCGCGGGTGCTGCCAGGGCCGGATGCCCCGGCTCCTTCGGCGGTCTCTACTTGTGAAGACTTTCACAAGCCTCCTTCGGGAGCAAGACCCGGCGGGTGTCGCGCCGAACACAGGTCTTTGGTCCCGCCGCCGGAGGTCGCCGTAGGGTGGGGTCCCATGACAGCCGAGCACGTGACGGACGCGATCACCCCTGCGACCACCGACACCGACCCGTACCTGTGGCTCGAGGAGGTCGAGGGCGACGAGGCGCTCGCCTGGGTCCGCGCCCGCAACGCCGAGGTCGCGGCGACCCTCGAGGTCCCCGAGGACTTCACCACGACGGAGGCGGCGATCCGCGAGGTCCTCGACTCCGACGCGAAGATCCCCGAGGTCTCCCTCATCGGCGACCGCCTGTACAACTTCTGGCGCGACGCCCGCCACGAGCGGGGCCTGTGGCGCCGCACCACCGTCGACTCCTACCGCACCGACGCCCCCGAGTGGGAGACGGTCCTCGACCTCGACGCCCTCGCAGCGCAGGAGGGCGAGAGCTGGGTGTGGCACGGCGCCAGCGTCCTGCGCCCGACGCCGGAGCGGCTCGCCGCGGGCGAGCCGTGGCGGCACGCCCTCGTCGAGCTCTCCCCCGGCGGCTCCGACGCGGACGTCACGCGCGAGTTCGACCTCGTCGAGAAGCGCTTCGTCGACCCCGCCGACGGCGGGTTCCACCGCGCCGAGGCCAAGGGCTCGCTCGGCTGGGTCGATCCCGACACCGTCTACGTCTTCACCGACTTCGGCCCGGGCACGCTGACGCCGTCCGGCTATCCGCGGGTCGTCAAGCGCTGGACGCGCGGCACACAGCTCGCCGACGCCGTGACGGTGTTCGAGGGCACCGACGAGGACATGTACATCTCCGCGTGGCGCTCGCACACCCCCGGCTTCGAGCGCGACTTCGTCCACCGCTCCAAGGCGTTCTACTCCGACGAGCTCTACCTCGCCCAGAACCCCGGGACGCCCGAGCAGGTCCTCACGAAGATCGACGTCCCCGACTCCGCCGAGGTCGGCGTGCGCCGCGAGTGGATGCTCGTCGAGCTGCGCGACGACTGGACCGTCGGTGGCGCGACCTACGCCGCGGGCTCGCTCCTCGTCACGCGCCTGGACGACTTCCTCGCCGGCGACCGCGGCTTTACCGTGCTCTTCGAGCCGACCGCGACGACGTCGCTCGCGGGCGCCACGTGGACGCGCCACCACCTCGTCGTCAACGTGCTCGACGACGTGAAGAACCGCCTCCACGTCCTCACCCCGCCCGCGGGGACGGCGGAGGACGCCGCCTGGGTGCGCTCCGAGATCCCGGGCCTCCCCGCGCTCGGCACGATCGGCGTCGGTGCGGTCGACCCGGTCGAGACGGACGACCTGTGGCTCGTCACGACCGACTACCTCACGCCGACGACGCTCTCGCTGCTCCACCTCGGCGATCGTCCGGGCGAGGCCGGGACCCCCGAGCCGCTCAAGTCGAACCCGGCGTTCTTCGACGCGTCCGGCATGACCGTCGCCCAGCACTTCACCGTGTCCGACGACGGCACGCGCGTCCCGTACTTCGTCGTCGGCCGCGCGGACCTCGTCGCGGGCGCCACCGGCGCCGACGACACAGCCGACGGCACGACCTCGGGCAGCGGCACGGCGCCCACGCTTCTCTACGGGTACGGCGGTTTCGAGGTCTCCCTCACGCCCGGCTACTCGGGCGCGCTCGGCCGGGCGTGGCTGTCGCAGGGCGGCGTGTACGTCGTCGCGAACATCCGCGGCGGCGGCGAGTACGGCCCGGCGTGGCACCAGGCCGCGCTCAAGGCGGACCGGCACCGGGCCTACGAGGACTTCGCCGCGGTCGCGCGCGACCTCGTCGCGCGCGGGATCACGACGCACGAGCACCTCGGCATGGAGGGCCGCTCGAACGGCGGTCTGCTCGCGGGCAACATGCTCACGCAGTACCCGGACCTGTTCGCCGCGGTGATCGTCGGCGTCCCGCTGCTCGACATGAAGCGCTACACGAAGCTCCTCGCGGGCGCGTCGTGGGCCGCCGAGTACGGCGACCCGGACGACCCTGACCAGTGGGAGTTCCTGCGCACGTTCTCCCCGTACCACCTGTTCGAGGGCGACCGCGAGTACCCGCCGGTGCTCTTCACGACGTCGACCAAGGACGACCGCGTCCACCCCGGACACGCCCGCAAGCTCGCGGCGCTCATGCTCTCCGCGGGCAAGGACGTCACGTACTACGAGAACATCGAGGGCGGCCACGGCGGCGCCGCGAACAACGCCCAGGCCGCCCACATGGCGGCGGTGCACTACCGCTTCCTCGCCGAACGCCTGGCCTGAGCTCCCGCGGCCGAGCGAGACGACGAGCCCGCCCTCGAGAAGGTCGGTGACGGGGCGAGCGAGGACCAGGGCGAGGCGATGCCAGGAGGGGTGGGTGGGGGCGCCGCGTCGTGGCGGGCCTGGCGGGAGCCGCGAGGAACGAGCGGCGGATGGTAGACGCGGCGCCCCCACCCACCCCGACGCCCAGGGCGACCACTCGTCGTCGGGCGCACGACCGCGGTACCACCTCGGCGAGAGGCGCGCGGGTCAGGAGTGCGGGACCGTCGCGGTGATGAGCGTGCCGTCCTCGCGCCGGTTGCCGGAGAGCGCGCGCAGGCTCGGGCGGCCGGGCCGGACCGGACCCTGGCCGTCGAGCGGGACCCGCACGACGTCGGCCCCGACCTCGACCTGCTTGCCCCGCACGCCGACCTGCACGGCGTCGCCCGTCTCCACGACGAGCTCGATCGCGTCGGGCAGCACGGTGACCTTGAGCCGCGACCCCTGCCACGCGAGGCGGTACGCGAGCGACTCCCAGCCCTGCGGCAGGCGCGGGTCGAACGTCAGCTCGCCGTTGTGGTCCCGCATGCCGCCGAACCCGCACGCGAGCGCCGTCCAGGTGCCGCCGGCCGACGCGACGTGCACGCCGTCTGCCGCGTTCGCGTGGAGGTTCGCGAGGTCGACGAACAGCGACGAGAGGAAGTACTCGATCGCGAGCTCGTGGTACCCGACCTCGGCCGCGATGATCGACTGCACGACGCCCGAGAGCGTCGAGTCGCCGGTCGTCAACGGGTCGTAGTACTCGAAGTCGGCGAGCTTCTCCTCCGCCGTGAAGTGCTGGCCCTGGAGGAACAGCGCGAGCACGACGTCGGCCTGCTTGAGCACCTGGTAGCGGTAGATGACGAGCGGGTGGTAGTGGAGCAGGAGGGGCCGCTTGTCCGCCGGGGTGTGCGCGAGGTCCCAGATCTCGCGCTCGAGGAAGTGCGAGTCCTGCGGGTGGATGCCGATGCTCTCGGCGTACGGGATCGACATGTGATCGGCGGCGCGTACCCACTCGGCGGGCTCGGTCATGCCGAGGCCCAGCCGGTCGACCATCTGCGCGTAGTCGTCGGGGAAGTCCTCGCGCATGCGCTCGACGACGAACGCGGCGGCACGCAGGTTGAATCGCGCCATGACGTTCGTGAAGAGGTTGTCGTTGACGACCGTCGTGTACTCGTCGGGTCCGGTGACGCC
Organism: Cellulosimicrobium sp. So1_17; assembly: GCF_055181235.1. Taxonomy (NCBI): domain Bacteria; kingdom Bacillati; phylum Actinomycetota; class Actinomycetes; order Micrococcales; family Promicromonosporaceae; genus Cellulosimicrobium; species Cellulosimicrobium sp. So1_17. The sequence goes on along the minus strand of NZ_CM143702.1, from coordinate 4,517,879 downwards.
GTGGATGTGGAAGTTGTCGTCGCCGTTGGCGCGCCAGAAGCCCAGGTCCTCCCACATGCGCGCGGTCTCCACGAGGATGTCGACCGCCTCGCGCCGCAGGAAGTCGGCGTCCCCGGTCGCGCGCACGTACTGCACGAGGGCGTAGCTGACGTCGGCGTCGATGTGGTACTGCGCGGTGCCGGCGGCGTAGTACGCCGACGCCTCCTCGCCGTTGATCGTGCGCCACGGGAAGAGAGCGCCCTTCTGCGAGAGCTCCTGCGCCCGGCGCCGCGCGGCGTCGAGCATCTGGTAGCGGAACCGCAGCGCGTTCCGCGCGTACCGAGGGCTCGTGTAGGTGAGGAACGGCAGGACGTAGATCTCGGTGTCCCAGAAGTAGTGCCCGCTGTAGCCGGAGCCGGTCAGACCCTTCGCCGGGACGCCGTTGCCCTCCGCGCGCGCCGTCGCCTGGGCGAGCTGGAAGAGGTTCCAGCGCACGGCCTGCTGGACCTCGGGACGCCCCCCGACCTCGACGTCGGAGCGCGCCCAGAAGTCGTCGAGCCATGACCGCTGGTCCGCCATCTCCGCCGCGACGCCGCGGTCGCGCACCCGGTCGAGCGTGCGCCGGCAGCGGTCGACGAGCTCGCGCGACGGGACCCCGCGCGACGTGTGATAGGCGACGGTCTTCGTGAGCCGGATCGGTCGGCCCGGCTCGGCGTGCACGCGGAACACGTGCTTGGCGAGGTCCTCGTCGACCTGGGTGCGCACGTCCCACTCGTTCTCGGTCTCGAGGTGGTCGTCCGCCGCGACGGCGAGCGTCATGCCCGAGTTCGTGCACCGGTAGGACAGCACCAGGCGCTCGTCGTCGCCCCACTGCGTCTGCGGCTGGAGCACCCGTCCGGCGAACTGCTCGGCCTTGCGCGGGTCGAACCCCTCCCCGAGGGACGCCGACCGCACGTGGTACTCGTCCTGGCCGTCCTGCCGGTTGAGCACCTGCGAGGAGATGGCGACGGGGGCCGCGGCGTCGAGCATCGTCACCTCGAACGTCATGACGGCGAGGTGCCGCTCGACGAACGAGACCATGCGCTCCGACCGGATCCGCACGCGCTTGCCGGACGGCGTGCGCCACAGCAGCTCGCGACGCAGCACGCCGTCGTGCAGGTCGAGCGAGCGCTCGTAGTCGACGAGGTCCGCGACGGGCAGCAGGAGCGGCTCGTCGTCGACGTACAGGCGGATCACCTTGGCGTCGGGCACGTTGACGATGGTCTGTCCGACCTTCGCGAAGCCGTACGCCTCCTCGGCGTGGTGGATCGACCAGGTCTCGTGGAAGCCGTTGATGAAGGTGCCGTGCGCGTGGGACTCGCGTCCCTCCTCGACGTTGCCCCGCATGCCGAGGTAGCCGTTGGCCGTGGCGAACAGCGTCTCGGTGACCCCGAGGTCCTCGGCGGAGAACCGCGCCTCGACGAGGCGCCACGGGTCGGCGGGGAAGCGCAGGCGGTCGACGGTGTGCTGCTCGTCGGAGGTCTTGCGGATCACGCGGCGCCCCCCTGGCGGGCGGGCGCGTCGAGGACGGCGGCGTCGAGCTCGCCGAGATCGCTCACGACGAGGTCCGCGCCGTGCTCGCGCAGCGCGTCGGGGCCCACACCGCGGTCGACGCCGAGCACCAGGCCGAAGTCGCCGGCCGCACCGGCCTGGACCCCCGAGAGCGCGTCCTCGACGACGACCGCCGCGGCGGCGGGCACGCCGAGGAGCTCCGCCGCCCGCAGGTAGGTGTCGGGGGCCGGCTTGCCGGGGATGCCCTCGCGCGCCGCGACGTTGCCGTCCACGACCACCTGGAAGCGGTCCGCGAGGCCGGACGCGGCCAGCACGGTCGGCGTGTTGCGCGACGACGACACGACCGCGACCGCCGCGCCCGCCGACGTCACGGCGTCGAGGAACCGGACCGAGCCCGGGTACGGCGCGATGCCCTCCTCGGTGAACATCCGGTTGACGATCTCGTCCTTGCGGTTGCCCAGCGCGCACACGGTGCTCTCCCCCGGCGCGTCGTCCGCCGCGCCGCGCGGCAGCTCGACGCCCCGCGACGCGAGGAACGTCGCGACGCCGTCGTAGCGCGGCTTGCCGTCGATGTGGGCGAAGTAGTCGGCGGACGTGTAGGGCGCCAGGCCGTGCGCCGCGGTGAACGGCGCGAACAGGCGCTCCCAGGCGCGCATGTGCAGCTCGGCGGTCGGGGTGAGGACGCCGTCGAGGTCGAAGAGCACGGCTCGCAGGACGGGCATGGAGGTCCTTCGCGGTGGGGCGGGGTGGGGAACGGGGTGAGCCCGGACCGGTCCGGGCGTGGGGGTCACGACAGGTCACGACAGGTCACGACGCACGAGCACACCCGGGCGGGTGGCGCCCGCGGCCGGGACCAGCCTACGCACCCGAGGGCGCTCGCGAGAAGCGGCTCACCCCTGGGCGCGCTCCGCGAGCACCTCCGCGACGCGGCCGAGGTTCGCGAGGAGCGCACGATGGTCGTCCGGCGTCCCCCCGACGGTCCGCCCGAGCCCCGCGGCGTGCGTGCGCGACGCGCCGAGGAGCGTCACGTCGTCGAGCGCGGCGGGCGGGAGACCGATGCGGCGCCAGGGCGTCGCGACGAGGTCCGCGAGCTCGCCGAGCGCCGGGCCGGCGCACTGCGAGGCCTTCGCGGGCGGCAGCGCGGCCCACAGGCCCACACCCCGCTCGACGGCCCGTGCGACCGTCTCCCACAGGCGCTCGTCCCACGCGCCCAGGGCCAGCCCGACCGCGTCCGCTCCCGCCAGCACGACCGGCGCGATCCCGACGCGGGCCGACCCCACGTGCACGACCGTCGACGCACCGGCCGCGCGCGCGGCGTCGAGCACGGGACGCAGCCCGTCGACGAGGTCCGGCCCGGCGACCGCCCGCAGCCGCGAGAACCCCGAGAAGCTGGGCAGCGCCCCCGCCCCCACCGCGGCGAGGAGGGGCTCGTCGACCTGCACGACGACGTCCGCCCCCGGGACCTGGCGACGCACCTCGGCGACGTGCTCGCCGACGCCCGACGCGAGCGCCTCGACGAGGTCGTGCACGGCGCCGCGGTCGGACAGCACCCGGTCGCCGCGCGCGAGGTAGAGCTCCGCCGCGAGCGTCCACGGGCCCTGGACCGTCACGGCGAGCGGGCCGGCGAACCCCGACGCCGCGATCGCGAGCGCCTCGACGTCCTCACGGACCAGGGCCTCGGCGCGGCGCTCGTCGGCGCCCGGATGGTCGGCGAGCTTCCAGCCGTGCGGGCCCAGCTCGACCGGCAGGCCGGGCAGGAGCGCGGCGGTCCGCCCCGTCGGGTCGGCGCCGGGACCGCGGCCGAGCAGCTGCACGAGGAAGGGGATCCCCTGCACGCCCGTCGGCACCTCCGCGAGGTCGCCGAGCACCGTGAGCTGCGCCTCGAGCACGTCGGCCTCTCCCCCGGGCCACGGCCCGAGACCCGTCACGGCGGTCATGGGACCTGTCCCCGGACCGTCGGGCCACCACGTACGTCACGGATCATGCGTCCGTCACCTCTCTCCAGGAGTACTCGAAGGACGGAGCCGTGCCGAGGCCTCACCGAGGCCCGGGGGCGCACCTCCGGCCAGGACGGTACCGACCGGAGGACACGACCGACATGAGGGTTCACGACGACGGCCGTCGCACGACGGCTCCTCGTGCCACGGCGGCCAACAAGGCCGCCGCGATCACCGTGCACACGCAGGCCATCCCGGGCAACCACGCCGACGTCCTCGCCGCGCTGCTCGCACCAGGGTTCCGCGACCACGACGCCGGCGGGGACGGCGGGCTCGACTCGCTCGTCGCGACGATGCGCTGGCACGCCGACGCGTTCGACGACCAGCGCGTCGAGGTGCTGCACGCCGTCGCGGAGGGCGACCTCGTCGCCCTGCACGTCGAGGTGAGCGCCCGCCACACGGGCTTCTACCGCGGGCTCGCACCGACGGGACGTCGCTTCCACGTGCGCGAGATGCACGTCCTGCGCTTCGCCGAGGGCCGCGAGGTCGAGCACTGGTGCGTGCGCGACGAGCCGGCGCTCGCGCGGGCGCTCGCTCAGGACGACACCCCCGTACGGGCGGGCTGAGCGGACACGGGGGCGGCACTGCCACGGGAGCCACGGGAGGCGCTGTCCACGGTGGCCTGGCCGAGCACGCGCGTGCCCGCGTAGACGACCAGCGACTGCCCCGCCGCCACGCCGCGCAGCGGTGTGCCCGTGAGCTCGACGCTCATCGCCGCGCCCGTCGAACCGTCCGTGGCTCGTACGCGCGCCGCCACGGGAGTCCCGTGCGCGCGGACCTGCACCTCGGCGTCGAACGCCGCACCCGGTCGGGCGAGCGGCGCCGGTCCGTCGAGGACGCCGTCGAACCACACGGCTCCGCCGGCCTCGATCCGATCGACGCTCAGCAGCTCGGCGGGTCCCACGACCACCCGGTTCGTGGCGGGCTGCACGTCGAGCACGTAGCGGGGTCGCCCGTCGGGCGCGGGGCGGTCGATGCCGAGCCCCTTGCGCTGGCCGACCGTGTACGAGTAGGCGCCGTCGTGCTCGCCCAGCACCCGTCCCTCGGTGTCGACGACCTCGCCGGGGCGCGAACCGAGGCGGTCGCGCAGGAAGCCCTGGGTGTCGCCGTCGGCGACGAAGCAGATGTCGTACGAGTCGGGCTTGGCCGAGACCGACAGGCCGCGGCGCGCGGCCTCGGCGCGGACCTCGTCCTTCGACGCGAAGTCGCCGAGCGGGAACATCGCGCGCGCGAGCCGCTCGGGGCCCATGACCGCGAGCACGTAGGACTGGTCCTTGGCCTGGTTCGGCGAGCGGTGCAGCTCGCGGGACCCGCCGGTCCCGTCCGGGGCCGCCCCGCGCGTCACGACGCGCGCGTAGTGGCCCGTCGCGACGGCGTCGAAGCCGAGCGCGGTCGCCTTGTCGAGCAACGCCTCGAACTTGATGTGCTCGTTGCAGCGCACGCACGGGTTGGGCGTGCGGCCCGCCTCGTACTCGGCGAGGAAGTCGGCGACGACCGTGTCCTCGAACCGCTCCGAGAGGTCCCACACGTAGTACGGGATGCCGAGCACGTCGGCCGCGCGCCGCGCGTCGCCCGCGTCCTCGATCGAGCAGCAGCCGCGCGAGCCGGTGCGGAACTGGTCGCGGTTGCGCGACAGGGCCATGTGCACGCCCACGACGTCGTGGCCCGCCTCGACGGCGAGGGCCGCGGCGACCGCGGAGTCGACGCCCCCGGACATCGCGGCGAGCACCCTCATGCCGCACCTCCCGACGAGGCCGGCACGGACGCCGTGGCCGGCGCGGGAGCAGGACGGGTCCGGGCGGGCGACGACGCGAGCCCGGCCGCCCGGGCACGGTCCACCGCGGCGGGCAGCGCGTCGAGGAGGTGCGCGACGTCGTCGGGGGTGGACGTCGCACCGAGCGAGAAGCGCAGGGCGCCGCGCGCGTCGTCCTCCGGGACGCCCATCGCGAGGAGGACGTGGGACGGCTGCGGGACCCCCGCCTGGCAGGCCGAACCGGTCGACGCCTGCACACCGGCGGAGTCCAGCAGGTAGAGCAGCGAGTCGCCCTCGGCGCCGGGGAACGTGAAGTGGGCGTTCCCGGGAAGCCTCGCGCTCTCCTCGTCGCCCGCGCCGCGGTCGGGCTCGGGACCGCTCAGGACGGCGTCCGGGACGACCCGTCGCACGCCGGCGACGAGCTCGTCGCGCAGCGACCCCAGGTGCTGCGCCCGCTCCGCGCGGCGCCCGACCGCCTCGGCGACCGCGACGCCGAAAGCGCGGATCGCGGGAGCGTCGAGCGTGCCGGAGCGCACGCCGCGCTCCTGGCCGCCGCCGTGCAGCACGGGCGTCAGCGGTGCGTCGCGGCGCGCGACGAGCGCACCCACGCCCACGGGCCCTCCGAGCTTGTGCCCCGAGACCGTCATCGCGTCGAGCCCGCTCGCCGCGAAGTCGACCGGGACCTGGCCGACGGCCTGCACCGCGTCCGAGTGCACGGGGATGCCGTGGGGGCGCGCGAGCTGGACGACCTCGTGCACGGGCTGCAGCGTGCCGACCTCGTTGTTCGCCCACATGACCGAGATGAGCGCGATCTCTTCGGCGTGCTGCGCGAGCTCGGCCCGCAGCGCGTCGAGCTCGACGCGGCCCTGCGCGTCGACCGGCAGCAGCACGATCTCCGCGCCCGCGTGCTCCGCCATCCAGAACGCCGGGTCGAGGACCGCGTGGTGCTCGACCGCGGAGACGACGATGCGGCGGCGGCGCGGGTCGGTGGTGCGCCGACCCCAGAACAGTCCCTTGATCGCGAGGTTGTCGGCCTCGGTACCGCCCGCCGTGAGCACGACCTCGCTGGGCCGTGCGCCGAGCGCCGCCGCGACCGCCTCGCGCGCCTCCTCGACCGTGCGCCGCGCGGCGCGCCCGGCGGCGTGCAGGGAGGACGGGTTGCCCGTGCGCGACAGCTCGTCGACGAGGGCGTCCCGGGCCGCCGCGGAGAGGTGCGTCGTGGCGGCGTGGTCGAGGTACGCGACGCCTCGGACGGCGGCTGAGGAGGTCCCGGACGGGGCGCCGGATGGCTGGGTCACGGTCACCCAGTCTACGAACCAGTCGACGAAGCGCCGCCCCGCACCGTTCACCCTGCGGTCCGTCGCTGGACAAACGTCCTGGACGCGCTATTTTGTCTGAGGTCTGTGCCCGGCCGTCCGCCGGTCCCCGACCTTCGAGCCGAGCCGCGCGCCAACCGTTCCGTCGCGGGCCCGACACCCCGGCAGGACAGCCCCGTGCAGCGCGAGCAGCACAGGCAGCGCCTGCCGCAGTCCCGTGAGCCGACCAGGGGAAATGGCACCACGATGCCCGACGACGTCGCACCCGCCGTGGACGAGACCTCCCTCGTCCCGGTCGCCGCCGGCGGACGCCGCCTGCGCTGGTTCGACCTGCCCGTCGCGCTGCGCGACGAGCTCGAGGCGGTCGCCGGGGGACGCGTGGTCGCGGAGACCTCCGTCGTGTCGGGGTTCAGCCCCGGCCTGGCGTCCGTGCTCGAGCTCGACGACGGCCAGCGCCTCTTCGTCAAGGCGGCGCGCTCGGCGGACGAGCCCGTCGCGGCCGACCTGCACCGTGCGGAGGCGAGGATCGCCACCCGGCTGCCGCGCCAGATCCCGACGCCCCGGTTCGCCTGGGGGCACGGCGACGGCGACTGGATCGTCCTCGCGTTCGAGGTGGTCGACGGGCACGTCCCCGCCACCCCGTGGGTGCCCGACGAGCTGGACCGCGTGCTCGCGGCGCTCGAGACGCTGGCAGCCGTCCCGGGCGCGCGGGACATGCGCCTGCCCCCCACGGGCCCCGACTTCGCTCGCCTGTCCACCGGGTGGCGCGCCCTGCGCGACGACCCCGACCCCGGGCTCACGAGCCTCGTGCCGTGGGCGGCCGAGCACCTCGACGCGCTCGCCGAGGCGGAGCGCAGCGCGCTCGTCGCGTGCGAGGGCGAGTCCTTCGTGCACGGCGACCTGCGCGCCGACAACCTGCTCCTCACGCCGTCGACCGTCTACCTCGTCGACTGGCCGCACGCCTCGCGCGGCGCGGGGTGGCTGGACCTCGCGATGTTCCTGCCGAGCGTCGTCATGCAGGGCGTCGCGGGCGTGGTCGAGCCCGTGACGCCGCAGGCGGGGACCGCGCGACGGGCGCGCGGCGGTGCGTGGGCGGCGGCCACGTTCGCGGCGCACCCGCTCACCCGCGACGTGCACCCCGCCGACCTGCGCGCGGTCGTCGCCGGCATCGCCGGGTACTTCCTCCACTCGGCGCGCAAGCCGGACGTGCCGAGCATCCCGAACCTGCGCCCGTTCCAGCGCGCACAGGGCGTCGCGGCGGTCGCGTGGCTCGAGCACGTCGGCCTCTGCGACCACTGACCTCCTCGAGCGCCGGACGGCGCCGGTCCCCGCGGGGGTGACCGGCGCCGTCGGGCGCGAGGAGCCGCGCCTCAGTCCTTCCAGACCTGCACGACCGCGGGCCGCGGGCCGGCGAACGCACCGACCGGGACGGGCGCACCGGGCGTCACGTAGTCGGGGAACGCCGACGTCTGCGCGTCGTACGAGCCGTTCTCGCCCGGGTGCTGCACGGCGACGTACACCATGCGGTCCTTCGAGTCGATGACCGGACCGCACGTCTCCGCCTCGCGCGGGACCGAGAGGAACTGCTGGACCCGGCCGCGCTCGCGACCGCTGAGCGGCACCTTGAACAGACCGTCGCACTTCTGGATCGTGCTCGGCTGACCGTCCGTCGAGATCCAGAGGTTGCCCTCGGCGTCGAACGCGAGGTTGTCGGGGCACGAGATCGGCGACACCTTGTCCTTCGGGTACCCCGCGAAGTACGTCGAGGCGTTCGTCGCGGGGTCGCCGGCGACGAGGAGGAGGTTCCAGCGGAACGAGCGCGCCGCGGCGTCGTCCCGGTCCTCGACGATCTCCACGACGTGCCCGTCGCGGTTGGTGCTGCGCGGGTTCGACTCGGTCGCCGCCTCGGTGCCCGACGGGCCGCGGGAGGTGTTGTTCGTGCACGCCACGTACACGCGACCCGTCACCGGGTTCGGCTCGACGTCCTCGGGACGGTCCATCTTCGTCGCGCCGACCTTGTCGGCCGCGACGCGCGTGTAGACCAGCACCTCCTCGACCGACATGCCCTCGACGGCGCTGCGCCCGTCGACCACGAGCGGCAGCCACTCGCCGCGGCCGTCGAACGCGCCGTCGGACGGCAGGGCGCCCGAGCCGTCGATCTCGGCAGCCGGCGAGTCCCCGGTGAACCGCGCGACGTACAGCGACCCCTCGCTGAGGAGCGTCTTGTTGTGGCGGCGGGCCCAGTCGCTGTTCCCCGGGCGCATCGTGCGCGAGGAGACGAACTTGTACACGTAGTCGAAGCGCTCGTCGTCCCCCATGTACGCCACCGCGTGGCCGCGCCGGGACAGGATGACGTTCGCGCCCTCGTGCTTGAAGCGCCCGAGCGCGGTGTGCTTCACGGGTGCCTCGCCCGGCGAGTACGGGTCGATCTCGACGATCCAGCCGAACCGGTTCGGCTCGTTCTCGTAGCCGGCGTTGCGCGCGTCGAAGCGCGGGTCGTCGAGCTCCCAGCCGTAGCCGGTCGCCGCGTCGCGCAGGCCGTAGCGGGCGTCGTGCCCGGAGCCCGCGGTGCGGAAGTAGCCGTGGAAGTTCTCCTCCCCGGACAGCACCGTGCCCCAGGGCGTCGTGCCGCCGGCGCAGTTGTTCAGCGTGCCGAGGACGCGCGTGCCCGACGGGTCGGCCACCGTCGTGAGCAGGTCGGAGCCCGCGGCCGGCCCGTCGACACGGAACTCCGTGCCGATGTGGACACGGCGGTTCGAACGGCTGTCGGGCACGTACTCCCACGGCTGTCCCGTGCGACGACGCCGGACCTCCACGACCGAGATGCCGTGCGCGGCCCGCTCGATCGCGCGCCGGGTCGCGGCGTCGTACGACGCGTCGAACATGATGCCGGGGTTCGTGTACTCGTGGTTCGTCACGAGCAGACCGCGCGTCCCGCGGCCGTCGTCCTTGTGCCGGCCCCACCACCACAGCCCGCGCTCGCGCTCGTAGGGCAGGATGTCGAGGTAGTCGTTGTTGTAGCCGAACTGCAGCGCCTGCTGCTCGGGCGACTGGTTCGCCGGGTCGAACGCGCGGCCACCGCGCAGGATCGGGTCGCCCCAGCGGATGATCGGTCGCCACGCGTAGCCGTCGGGCACGACGAGCGCGTCGGTCGCGGCCGCCTGGGGGGCGATCGGGCCGAACGACAGCCCCTTGCCCGCGCCGTGGCCTCCCCCGCCCCACCCGCCGTGCGCGGGCACCGCGGCCTGCGCGGAGGGCGCGGTCGCCGTCTGCGCGCCGACCACGACGACCGCGGCACCGACCGCGAGCCCGCCGAGCAGCGCGCGACGCGAGAGCGCCTGCCCGGCGACGTCGCGGAAGTACTCGTTGTCGCTCGCGTTGGGTGCGGCGTGCGAGCACGCGTCGGCGCACTTCAGCCGGCAGGTCACCGGGCTGCGCTTGCCGCGCACGTAGGGAGCGAGGGGCAGCATCGTGCGTTGCTCGGGGGCGGGAGTGATCGTCATCGGGGTCTCCACGGGTCGGGGGCCTCCTCGTGGCGAGGAGTCGGCCCGACGCTAGGAACGGTCCATGACGACCGGTGTGCCGGCGGGTGGCGAGCGGGTGAACTCTGGATGCCCACCGGGTGGGACCCCGGTGCCCGCCGTGCGGGACCGGGCGTCCCGTCAGCCCTGGTTCGCCCGGTGCTCCCGGATGACCTGCGCCGCCTGCGGCAGCACGTCGGCCAGGTCGCCGACGACGGCGAAGTCGGAGATCTCGAAGAGCGGGCACTCCGGGTCGTTGTTCACCGCGACGACGACCTGCGACGCCTGCATGCCGCCCCGGTGGTGCGGGGCGCCCGAGACGCCCGCGCCGATGTACAGGCGGGGTGCGACGGTGACGCCGGTCTGGCCGACGAACTGGTCGTGCCAGCCCTCGTAGACGGCGTCACGCGTCGCGCCGACCGCCGCACCGAGGGCGTCGGCAAGCTCGAGGACGGGCTCGAAGTCGCCGTTCGTCCCGCGCCCGCCGGTGACGACGACCGCCGCCTCGCCGAGCGCGGGGCGTCCCGCCGCGGACGTCGGGTGGACGGTCCGCGAGACGACGCGCGCCGACGTCGCGGCGGCGGAGAGGTCGACGGAGAACCCGACGACCTCGGTGGCGACCGCCTCGGGCGCCGGCTCCGGCGCGACGGAGTTCGCGCGGACCGTGAGGACGGCGAGGTCCGTGGTCACGGTGCTGCGCACGTCCCACGACCCGGCGAAGACGCTCTTGTCCGCGACGACGTGCCCGGCGTCCGCGCCGTCGGCGGCCACGTCCAGGGCGGTCGCGTCGACGACGAGGCCGGCGCCGGTCAGGAACGCCAGGCGCGCCGCCGCCTCCTTGTTCGGGAACGAGGAGGTGAGCAGCACGACGTCGGCGTCGGTCGCCCGGACCGCCGCGGCGAGCGCCTCGGCGACGACGGGCGTGAGGTGCGCGACGTCGCCGCCCACCCCGTGCCCGTCGGCCGAGAGCTCGGCCTGACGGACGGTCTCGACGCCGTACGCGCCGAGCTGGGCGAGCACGTCGAGGCTCGGCGCCTCGAGCGCGACGGCCTCGACGCGGCCGACGCCGCGCGCGTGCGTGAGGAGCTCGAGCCCGGGCGAGCGCAGCTCGGTGCCGGGGCTGTCGAGCAGGACGAGGACGGTGCGGTTGCCCGTGGGGACGGTCGCGGAGGTGGTGGCGGTCATGGTGGCGTCCTCTCAGACCAGCTCGTTGCGGATGAGGTACTCGGCGAGCGCGCGGCCGCCCTCACCCTTGTCGACGACGATCTCGACCTCGGGCCGCGGCGGACGCGGCGACGCGGCGAGCACGCGCGTGCGCGCCCCGGGGTCGCCGACCTCCGCGGGCTCGACGTCGAGGTCCGCGAGGCTCCACGCCTCCACCTGCTTCGCGCGGGCCGCCATGATGAGCTTGAAGTTCGGGAGGCGCGGGTCGTTCGCGTGGTCCGTGACGCTCACGACGGCGGGCAGGGAGGCCTCCAGCACCTCGTCGACGCCGTCGAGCTCGCGCGTGACGCGCGCGGTGCGGGCACCCGCCTCGCCGTCGAGCTCCAGCGCGCCGGCGAGCGTGAGCTGCGGCAGGCCCAGCTCCGCGGACAGGAGGGCCGGGACCACGGACCCGAGCCCGTCGAGCGCCGCCATGCCGGTCACCACGAGGTCGACCGGGGACTCGGCGGCCAGACGGCGCACGGCCGCGGCGAGCACCCGCGCGGTGCCGAAGTAGTCCGAGCCGGCGATCGCGTCGTCGCTCACGCGCACGCCACGGTCGACGCCGAGCTGGAACGCCTTCTTCACGGCGGCGTCCGCGTCGGGTCCGGCGACCGTCACGACGACGACCTCGCTCGTGGCCCGCTCGTCCTCCGGCAGGCCCTCGACGACGCGCAGCGCTGCCTCGAGCGCGTTCTCGTCGAGCTCGTTGAGCGTCCCCTCGTCGGAGCGGCGGACGACCCGCCCGCCCTCGAAGCCCCGGTCGGCATGGATGTCCGGGACGTACTTCACGGCGACGACGATCCGCATCGAGTGCTCACTCCCTGTGCTGGGCGGTGGGCGGGCAGCGTGCCCGCCCTGCAACGGAAGCGTACCGGCGGCTGTACGACGGGGCCGGTGACACCCGCCACAATGGACGGGTGCATGCTCCGTCCGACGTCCCGGCGCCTTCCCGCGTCGACCGCCACGCGCCCGTCCCCCGGCTCGGCGTCCACCTCGCCGGCGACGGGGTCGACGTCGCCGTGCAGGCCTCCCACGCGACCGCCGTGGAGCTGTGCCTCGTCGACGCCGTCGACGAGGACGACGGCGCGGATCGCGGTGACGTCGGCGGCGGCGCGGTCGCGTCGCGGTTCCGCGAGCGCCGGGTGGCGCTCGAGGGGCCGGCGTTCGGCGTCTGGCGCGCGCACGTGCCCGGCGTCCGCGCCGGTCAGCGCTACGGCTTCCGCGTCCACGGCCCGTGGGACCCCGCGGCCGGCCTGCGGCACAACCCCGCGAAGCTCCTCGTCGACCCCTACGCGCGCGGCCTCGTGGGCGAGCTGGTCGACGACCCGGCGATCCGCGGCCACGCGGGCGCCGACCCGTACGGTCCTGCCGACGACCGGGACTCCCTGGCGTTCGTGCCGCACTCCGTGGTCGTCGCGGAGCCGACGGGCCCGGTCGCGCCGCGGCCGCACGTGCCCTGGTCGGAGACGGTGGTGTACGAGGCGCACGTGCGCGGGCTCACGCAGCGGCTGGAAGCGCTCCCCGAGCACCTGCGCGGCACGTACGCGGGGCTCGCGCACCCGGTGACGATCGAGCACCTGCGGTCGCTCGGCGTCACGACGATCGAGCTGCTGCCCGTGCACGCGAACGTCCCGGAGCCCCACCTGCTGGCGAGCGGCCGCACCAACTACTGGGGGTACTCGACGCTCGGCTTCTTCGCCCCGCACGCCGCGTACGCCACGCACGCCGCCCAGGCTGCCGGGCCGGGCGCCGTCCTCGACGAGGTGCGGGGCATGGTCCACCTCCTGCACGAGGCGGGCCTCGAGGTGCTGCTCGACGTCGTCCACAACCACACGTGCGAGGGCGGCGCCGACGGCTACCACCTGTCGTGGCGCGGCCTCGACAACGCGGTGCACTACCTGCACGACGGCGCGACGCCCGCCCGGCTCGCCGACGTCACCGGGACGGGCAACTCGCTCGACTTCCGCCGGCCCGCCGTCGTGCGCGCGGCGCTCGACTCGCTGCGGTACTGGGCCGAGACCGTGGGCGTGGACGGGTTCCGGTTCGACCTCGCCGTCACGCTCGGGCGCGGCGAGAGCGGCTTCGACCCCGACCACCCGTTCCTCGTCGCGCTCCAGACCGACCCGGTGCTCAGCGGGCTCAAGCTCGTCGCCGAGCCGTGGGACGTCGGACCGGGCGGATGGCGCACGGGCCAGTTCCCGCCGCCGATGGCCGAGTGGAACGACCGCTTCCGCGACGCCGTGCGCCAGTTCTGGCTCGCCGACGCACGCGAGGCGTCGCACGGACGGCCGGGGCACGGCGTGCGCGACCTCGCGACGCGGCTCGCGGGGTCCGCGGACCTGTTCGGCCGCAGCGACCCGCCGCTCCTGCGCGGCCCGGTCGCGTCGGTGAGCTACGTGACGGCGCACGACGGGTTCACGCTCGCCGACCTGGTCGCCTACGACCACAAGCACAACCTCGCCAACGGCGAGGGCAACCGGGACGGCACGAACGACAACCGGTCGTGGAACCACGGGCTCGAGGGTCCGGTCTCGACGCCGGACGCGACGACGACCGTGTCGGGAGCGGCGGGAGGCGGCACGGGAGCGGTCCCCGAGGACCCCCACGGCGCGGACGGCAGCGCGCTCGGTCCCGGTGTCGAGATCGCACCGCTGCGGCGACGCTCGATCCGCAACCTCTTCGCGACGCTCGTGCTCGCGGCCGGCACGCCCATGATCACGGCCGGCGACGAGATGGGCCGTACCCAGCGGGGCAACAACAACGCGTACGTGCAGGACGGCGAGACGTCGTGGGTCTCGTGGGACCTGTCGCCGTGGCGCAAGGACCTCCTCGCCACCGCCCGGTACCTGCTCGCGCTGCGTCGCGAGCACCCGGCGCTGAGACCCGACACGTTCTACACCGGGCGTCCCGTACCCGGGTCGCACGTGCCCGGGGTGCCCGACCTCGTCTGGTTCGACGCCGACGGCGAGCTGCTCGACCACGCGACGTGGCACGACCCGCAGGTGCGCACGCTCCAGATGCTGCGCACCGCGCCCGAGCCCGGCGCGAGCGACGTCCTCGTCGTCCTGGCGGGCTCCCTCGACGCCGTCGACGTGACGCTGCCGAGCGTGCGCGCCGCGGCCGGTGAGGCCCTCGAGCGGTGGTCCCTCGTGTGGGACTCCGACTGGGAGCACCCCGACGACCAGGGCGACGAGGACGCCCGGGCGGGCGACGTCGTCGTGCTCGAGCCGCTCAGCGTGCGGGTGTACGTCTCGCCCACCCCGCCGAGGTAGTACCCCGGTCCCGCGAGGTCGAGGCTCCCGCCCGTGCACGGTGTGCTCTAGTGTTCGCGCATGGGTGACACCGTGGTCGACTCCTCCGTCAGCTCGCACACCGTCGAGAACCCCGATGTCGTCGTCGTGGGGGCAGGCCTCGCCGGGCTCGTCGCCGCGACGGAGCTCACCGCCGCCGGTCGTCGCGTCGTGCTGCTCGACCAGGAACCCGCAGCGAGCCTCGGGGGTCAGGCGTGGTGGTCGTTCGGCGGCCTGTTCCTCGTCGGGTCGCCCGAGCAGCGCCGCATGGGCGTCACGGACTCGGCCGAGCTCGCGTTCGACGACTGGCTCGGGTCCGCGCAGTTCGCCGCCGGCGCCGACCGTGGCGAGGGACCGGACCGGCACGGGTACGCGTGGGCCCGGGCGTTCGTGGACTTCGCCGCGGGCGACATGAGGTCCTGGCTGCACGCCAAGGGCGTGCGGTGGTTCCCGCTCGTGCAGTGGGCCGAGCGCGGCGGGTACCCCGTGCTCGCGGGCGCCGACGGCGGCGCCTCGGGGGCGCACGGCAACTCGGTCCCGCGCTTCCACGTCACGTGGGGCACCGGTCCCGCCGTCCTCGAGCCGTTCGTCCGCGCCGCGCTCGACGCGCGGGCCGCCGGTCTGCTCGACCTCCGGTTCCGGCACCGCGTGACGTCGCTCGTCGTGACCGACGGCGCGGTGACGGGCGTGCGCGCGGAGGTCCTCGCGCCGTCGGACGTGGAGCGCGGTGCACCCTCCTCGCGGGACGTGGTCGGCGAGGTCGAGATCGCGGCGAGCGCCGTCGTCGTGACGTCGGGCGGGATCGGCGCGAACCACGAGCTCGTGCGCTCCCGGTGGCCGAGGGCGGCGGGGACGTTGCCGGCGCGGATGCTCTCGGGCGTCCCGGACTCCACGGACGGGCTGATGATCGGCGTCGCGGCCGGCGCGGGTGCCGCGCTCGTGCACGAGGACCGCATGTGGCACTACCCCGAGGGCATCGCCAACCACTCCCCCGTGTGGACCGATCACGGCATCCGCATCCTGCCCGGGCCGAGCTCTCTGTGGCTCGACGCCGACGGCAACCGGCTCCCCGCGCCGCTGTTCCCGGGCTTCGACGCGCTCGGCGCGCTACAGCACGTCACGGAGCGCGGCGACGACCACTCCTGGTTCGTGCTCAACAAGGCGATCATGGAGAGCGAGTTCGCGCTCTCGGGCTCCGAGCAGAACCCCGACCTCACGGGCAAGGACGTGCGCCTGCTCGCGCAGCGCGTGCTGCCGGGCGCCGTCGGGCCGGTCGCGCGGTTCGCCGAGCAGTCGCCCGAGTTCGTGTGGGCCGACACCCCCGAGGAGCTCGCGGGCCGCATGAACGCGCTCGTCGACGCGACGCCCGGCTCGCGCGGTCACGTCGACGCCGCGGCTCTCGCCCGGCTCGTCCACCTCCGCGACGAGCAGGTCCGCACCGGGCTCGGCAAGGACCCGCAGGTCGTCGCGACCGCGATGGCCCGCCGCTACCGCGTCGACCGGCTCATCCGCGTCTCCCCGCCGCGCCCGCTCACGACGCCGAAGGACGGGCCCCTGCTCGCCGTGCGGCTCTCGGTGCTCACGCGCAAGACGCTCGGCGGGCTGTGGACCGACACGTCGGCGCGCGTCCTGCGCGCGGACGGCTCCGTGCTGCCCGGCCTCTGGGCCGCCGGCGAGGCGGCCGGGTTCGGCGGCGGCGGGGTGCACGGGCACCGCGCGCTCGAGGGCACGTTCCTCGGCGGCTGCCTCTTCTCGGGGCGGGTCGCCGGCCGGGCGCTCGCGGCCAAGCTCGCCTGACTCCCAGCGAGCGGGCCCGGTCGCCACGGGACGGGACCACGATCACCCCGGATCGGCGGTCTCGCCGCCTCGGTCCCTCGGCACGCGGCCGGTAGGGTCACCGACCATGACCGTGCACGACGACGCGAGCGAGCCGGACGACGTCGCGCACCCGGAGACCGGCCGGACGCCCGACGTCCCCGTGGACGCCGCCGCGTGCGAGCGGTTCTTCCGACGGAACGGCCTCCCGCTCCTCGTCGAGGGCCACTCGCTCGACCGTGACGTGTTCGGCCGGTCGGCACCGTTCCTCCTCGTCGTGCTGCTCGCGGAGCTGTCCGGTGCCGTCCGGATGGGCTGGCCGGCCTGGGCGAACGTGCTCGCGCTGCTCGGGGGCGCCGCGCTCGTGGGGGCGGCCTACGCCGGGCTCAACGTGCTGCGTGGCCGGCGGTGGTCGACCCTGCCGCAGTCCGTCGGTCTTCCCGAGCTCGCGTTCTTCGTCCTCGTGCCGGCCCTGCTCCCCCTCGTGTTCGGCGGACAGTGGGTCGACTCGCTGGTCACCGTCGTCGGGAACCTCGTGCTGCTGGGAGTCGTGCGCGTCGTCGTGGGCTACGGGGTGCTGTCGTCGCTGTGGTGGGGACTGGCGCGCGTCGTCGACGAGCTGGGGGCGTCGTTGCTCCGGCTCGTGCGCCTCCTGCCGCTGCTGCTCGTGTTCTCGCTGGTGCTGTTCTACAACGCCGAGGTCTGGCAGGTGTTCGACCGGACGCACGGCGTCGCCGACCTCGTGCTCGGCGGGTTCTTCCTCCTGCTGGTCGTGCTCTTCGTGGCGCTGCGCGTGCCCGGCGAGGCGCGTGAGTCGCTCGCCGACGCTGCGGCAGACGTGCCCGACGGCGAGCTCGCCGCCCGCTTCAGCCGGCGCCAGATGGCGAACCTCGCCGCGATGATCGCGACGAGCCAGCTGCTGCAGGTGCTCGTCGTGAGCCTCGGCATGGGCGTGTTCTTCATGGCGCTCGGCACGCTCACCGTCACGCCGGAGGTCATGGCGCTGTGGGACGTCGACGGCGGCACGTGGCAGCGCACCGTCGAGCTCGCGGGCGGCCCGGGCGTCGAGGGCGCGCAGCTCGTCGTCACGCAGACGCTGCTGCGGGTGTCCGTCGCGATCGCGACGTTCACCGGGCTGTACTACGCCATCTCCGTGCAGGTCGACGCGGTGTACCGCGAGGAGTTCGTCGAGGGCATCGGCACCCAGCTGCGCGACGTCCTGCGCACCCGAGCCCGCTACCTCGCCCTCGTCCCTCGCGAGATAGACGCCCCAGCCGCGAGATAGAGCTCCCGGAGCCCTTTCTCGCGACCGCGCGCTCTATCTCGCGGCGCGTCGAACGAGCGCCGACCGGATTCTGCGGACGAGCAGATCCGGGTCCGCGAGGTCGCCCCAGGTGACCCGCAGGACGAACCACCCCGCCTCCACGAGCGCGTCGTGACGTGCCTTCTCCGCAAGCAGCCGTCCTTGCGGGTCGCCGAACTCGCCGCCGGAGTACTTGACCGCGCCGTCGAACTCGACGGCGACCCGCTGCTCCGTCCAGGCGAGGTCGAGCCGGTACTCGCCACGCCAGGTCGACACCACGTGGTTCGGCTCCGGACGCGAGAGTCCTCCGTCGACCGCGATCCACCGGACCGCGCTCTCACCCGGGGACTCCGACCGGCCGTCGGCCTCGGCCAGCACCCGCCGTGCTCGCCGCACGCCTCGCCCACCGGCGGCAGCCTCGAGCACCGCCGCGACCCGCCCGATGTCCGCGCCGGCACGGAGGCCGGAGTCCGCGACGACGATCCCGGCCGTGGGCGCGAGGTGGCGTGCGCAGTCGACGATGGTCCGCTCGAGCGACGTGACCGGCAACCCGTCGACCTCACCTCGGTCCGTCACGGGGAGTGGCGTCCAGTGCCGCCGGACACCTGGATCTGCACGGCGCCGCACGGAGGGGTTCCCGAGCTGCGTCACGTGGACCTCCTCGGCGAGGCGCCACGTCCAGAGCCCGTGCAGGACGGCTGCCGTCGAGTGGCTGAACCAGAAGTCCGTCGTCAGCCGCTCGGCGAGCGCGACGGCCTGCACCACGACCGACTCCCTCCTGCGCTGCGCCGGAGGCGTCCGAGAAGAGGGGGCTGGTCACGTAGATCCCCCGGCGCGCCCGCACGAGCGTGCCGCGACGGAGGTCACCGGCGATCTCCGCGCGCCGCTCCGCGGAGAAGCGCACCACGGATGGCAGGGGCGCGTTCCACGCGTCGTCGGCACGTCCCGGCGGACGACGTGTTCCTCTCGGCAGTCGACCCGCCGCCCGCCGCGCCGCCTCGACATCGTGCCCGTCCGTGTCCATGCGGCACAGCGTGGCCGAGCCGGACCGCCGTCGCCAGACCGAGCGGCGGGCCTGTGGACGAGCGGACGACCCGTCGCCGTCACCTCGCCCTGGCGCGCTGCCCGCGACGTAGAGCCCGCGGTCGTGAGGTAGAACGCGGCGGGTTCTACCTCACGACCGCGGCTTCTATCTCGCGATCACGCCTCGGTGTCAGGCGTTGGCGACCAGGCCGAGCTCGGCGACGCTCGGCAGGCCGGTGTGCTTCGGCACGACGCGCACCGTGTAGCCGAACGGGCCCGACGACTCGAGCACGACCTCGCCCGCGAAGGCGTGGCGGCCCGCCTCGTACGTCTCCGCGAGCGCCAGCGGCTCCGCGGTGAACTCCTCGATGACGTCGGCTTCGGTGACGCGTCCGTGCACGACCTGCACCTCGACGTCCTCCGGGCGCAGGTCCCCGAGCGAGACGTACGCGCGCACGGTGAGCCTGTCGCCGACCTGCGGCACCTCGCTGATGCCGCTCGAGTCGACGTGGTCGACGCGCACGCGCGACCAGCCGTCGCGCACCGACCGCTTCCAGTGCGCGAGCTCGCGCGCGCGCTCGAGGCCGTCGGCGGCGAGCGCCCGGCCCGCGACGGCGGCGGGGGCGTAGAGCCTGGTCACGTACTCGCCGACCATGCGCGTGGCCTGCACCTTCGGCCCGAGCGTCGCGAGCGTGTGCCGCACCATCTCGAGCCACCGCTCGGGCACCCCGTCGGCGGAGCGGTCGTAGAACCGCGTCGCGACCTGCTGCTCGACGAGGTCGTAGAGCGCCGCCGCCTCGAGGTCGTCGCGGCGGTCCGGGTCGTCGACGCCGTCGGCGGTCGGGATGGCCCAGCCGTTCTCGCCGTCGAACCACTCGTCCCACCACCCGTCGAGGATCGACAGGTTGAGGCCGCCGTTGAGGGCCGACTTCATGCCCGACGTGCCCGACGCCTCGAGGGGGCGCAACGGGTTGTTGAGCCACACGTCGCAGCCCGGGTAGAGCGACTGCGCCATGGCGATGTCGTAGTTCGGCAGGAAGACGATGCGGTGGCGCACCTCGGGGTCGTCCGTGAACCGGACGAGCTGCTGGATGAGCCGCTTGCCCTGGTCGTCCGCGGGGTGCGACTTGCCCGCGACGACGAGCTGCACCGGGCGCTCCGGGTGCAGCAGGAGCGCCTTGAGCCGCGCGGGGTCGCGCAGCATGAGGGTGAGCCGCTTGTACGTGGGCACGCGGCGCGCGAAGCCGATGGTCAGCACGTCGGGCGAGAGCACGTCGTCGATCCAGCCGAGCTCGGCCGGGCTCGCGCCGCGCTCGCGCCAGGACTTGCGCACCCGGCGACGCGCCTCGTCGACGAGGCGTCCGCGCATCTCGCGCCGGATCGCCCACAGCTCCGCGTCGCTCACGGCGGGGCCGTCGCCGGCAGGTCCGTCGCCCACACCCTCGCGACCGGTCCGCAGCCAGCCCGACGACGCGTCGTCGGCCGTGAGCTCGTCGAGCCCGAGCCGCTCGGCCTCCAGGGCCGCGAGCGCCGGGTCGACCCAGGTCGGCGAGTGGACGCCGTTGGTCACGGAGGTGATGGGCACCTCGCGCGCGTCGAAGCCCGGCCACAGGCCCTCGAACATCCCGCGCGACACCTGCCCGTGCAGGAGCGAGACGCCGTTGGCCCGGCCGCCGAGCCGCAGTCCCATGACGGCCATGTTGAACACCGTGGGGTCGCCGCCGTCGTAGTCCTCGGCGCCCAGCGCGAGGATCCGGTCGACGGGCAGGCCGTCGACGGCCATGTCCCCGCCGAAGTACTGCGTGACGAGGTCCCGCCCGAAGCGGTCGATGCCTGCCGGGACGGGGGTGTGCGTCGTGAACACCGTCGCGGCGCGCACGGCCTCGAGCGCCTCCTCGAACGTCAGGCCCTGCTCGACGAGCTCGAGGATCCGCTCGACGCCGAGGAAGCCCGCGTGGCCCTCGTTGGTGTGGTAGACCTCCGGCGTCGGGGCGCCGGTGAGCCGCGACCACAGCCGCAGCGCGCGGACACCGCCCACCCCGAGGAGCAGCTCCTGCTGGAGGCGGTGCTCGCCGCCGCCGCCGTACAGGCGGTCGGTCACCTTGCGCGCCGCCTCGTCGTTGCCCGGCACGTTGGAGTCGAGGAGCAGCAGCGGCACGCGACCGACGGCCGCGACCCACACGTGGGCGTGGAGCGCGCGCCCGCCCGGCAGCGCGAGCGACACGCGGGCCGGCGTCCCGTCGTCCTCGCGCAGGAGCGTGAGCGGCAAGCCGTCCGGGTCGAGCAGCGGGTAGGTCTCGACCTGCCAGCCGTCGCGCGTGAGCGACTGCTTGAAGTACCCGGCGCCGTACAGGAGCCCGACGCCGACGATCGGCACGCCGAGGTCGCTCGCGCTCTTGAGGTGGTCGCCCGCGAGGATGCCGAGGCCTCCCGAGTACTGCGGGAGCACCGACGTGATGCCGAACTCGGGCGAGAAGTAGGCGATCGCCGCGGGCAGCGCGTCCGCACCCCCTGCCGCCGCGTCGCCGGTGTCCACGCCACCGACCGCGCGGGAGGCCGCCTGCTGCTGGTACCACAGGTCGTCCTGCAGGTAGTGGCGCAGGTCGTCGGCGGCGGCGCGCACGCGCTCGACGAAGGCCGCGTCGCCGGCGAGCTCGGCGAGCCGCTCGGGGCCGAGCACGCCCAGCAGCGCGACGGGGTCCCCGTGCACGGTCGACCAGCACTCGGGGTCGATCCCGGCGAACAGGTCGTGCGTCGGCGCGTGCCACGACCAGCGCAGGTTGTGGGCCAGCTCGTCGAGGTCGCGCAGCGCGGCGGGCAGCAGGGTGCGGACGGTGAACCGTCGGATCGCTCTCACGGGGACGAGACTACGCAGCCCGACGACCCGGCACACCCCGTCCGTGTCACCTCGGCGTAACGCTTGCATGAAATCTCGGCCACCCGTCCCGGCGCGCCGAGAGTGCTCCCCAGGTGCCGGGCCCCCGCAGGCCTCGCTACGTTGTCCGTGTGACGTCGACCCCGCCGGCCAGCGCCCCCCTCCGCTCGCCCGTCCCCTCTCCTGCCCCCGCGACGCCGATCGGCCGCATCCCCGTGCTCGAGGTCTCGCCCGTCGTCGAGGGCGGCCGGTGGCCCGCCAAGGCCGTCGTGGGCGAGATGGTCCCGATCGAGGCCACCGTGTTCCGCGAGGGGCACGACGCCGTCGCGGCGACCGCGGTCCTCGTCGCTCCCGACGGGACCGAGCGCACCGCGCGCATGGTCGACGTCGCGCCCGGCCTCGACCGGTTCCGCGCCACGCTGCACCCGGACGTGGAGGGACCGTGGTCCCTGCGCGTCGAGGCGTGGAGCGACCCCTACGGGACCTGGGCGCACGACGCGACGATCAAGATCGAGGCGGGGGTCGACGTCGACCTCATGCTCGCCGAGGGCGTGCGGCTCTTCGAGCGCGTCCTGGCCGACGGCGTCCGCGACCCCGACGACGCCCGCACGCTCGCCGACGCCGCGGCCGCTCTCGCCGACGCGGGCCGCCCCGCCCTCGCCCGCCTCGCCGCGGCGACGGCCCCCGAGGTGCGCGAGGCGCTGGACCGCGCCCCGCTGCGCGACCACGTGACGGCGTCGGCCACGTACGCCCTGCGCGTGGAGCGCCCGCTGGCGCTCGCGGGCGCGTGGTACGAGATGTTCCCGCGCTCCGAGGGGGCGCGCCGGCTCAAGGACGGGCGCTGGCGCTCGGGCACGTTCACGAGCGCTGCCCGGCGCCTGCCGGCGATCGCGGCGATGGGCTTCGACGTCGTCTACCTCACGCCGGTCCACCCGATCGGCACCACGCACCGCAAGGGCCGCAACAACTCCCTCACGGCGCTCCCGGGCGACCCGGGCAGCCCGTACGCGATCGGCTCGAAGGACGGCGGCCACGACGCGATCCATCCCGAGCTGGGCAGCGAGCGCACGTTCAAGGCCTTCGTCAAGGAGGCCCGGCGCAACGGGCTCGAGGTCGCGATCGACCTCGCGCTGCAGTGCTCGCCCGACCATCCCTGGGTCACCGAGCACCCTGAGTGGTTCACGACGCGCGTCGACGGCTCGATCGCGTACGCGGAGAACCCGCCGAAGAAGTACCAGGACATCTACCCGCTGAACTTCGACAACGACCCCGAAGGCATCTACGCCGAGGTGCTGCGCGTCGTGCGCGTGTGGATCGCGCGGGGCGTCACGGCGTTCCGCGTCGACAACCCGCACACCAAGCCGCTCGACTTCTGGGAGTGGCTGCTCGCCGAGGTGCGGCGCACGAACCCCGAGGTGATCTTCCTGTCGGAGGCCTTCACCAAGCCCGCGATGATGCACACGCTCGCGCGCATCGGCTTCCACCAGTCGTACACGTACTTCACCTGGCGCAACACGCGCACCGAGCTCGCGGAGTACCTCGAGGAGGTGTCGGGGCCCGCGGGCGCGTACATGCGCCCGTCGTTCTGGCCGACGACGCACGACATCCTGCCGCCGTACCTCCAGCACGGCGGGGTGGCCGGGTTCGCGGTCCGCGCGGTGCTCGCGGCGCTCGGCGCGCCGACGTGGGGCGTCTACTCCGGCTACGAGCTCGTCGAGAACGTCCCGCGACCGGGCGTCGAGGAGCAGATCGACAACGAGAAGTACGAGTACAAGCCGCGCGACTGGGCGGCGGCCGAGGAGATCGGCATCTCGACCCTGCTCACCCGGCTCAACGAGATCCGTCGCGACCACCCGGCGCTGCGCCAGCTCCGCAACCTCACGGTCCACCCGACGACGAACGACCAGGTGCTCGCGTTCTCGCGGCACCTGCCCGCCGAGCACTCCCCGACGGGCGAGGCGGACACGGTGGTCGTCGTGGTGAACCTCGACCCGCACTCGCCGCAGGAGTCCGACGTCCACCTCGACCCCGTCACGCTCGGCCTGCCCGCGCCCGCGGAGGGTCACGATCCGTGGGCGCCGTCGTTCGTCGCGCACGACGAGCTGTCGGGCGAGAGCTACGGCTGGGGTGAGAACGTGTACGTGCGGCTCGAGCCCCTGCGCCAGGTCGCGCACGTCGTGCACGTCGTGCCGTCATGACGCCGCGCGCAGGAGACGGCACGTCCTGGGTCGCGGGCATGCCCGCGACGGCCCGCGGGGTCGCCGCGGGCCCGGCACCCGTGCCGCCGATCACCGCACCGGTCCCGATGGCGGCGCTGCCGCCGCGCCGTCAGCCGGTGGCGACGACCGAGACCCGTCCCGGCCTCTCCGACGACCCGGACTGGTACCGCACGGCCGTGTTCTACGAGGTCATCGTGCGCGCGTTCTCCGACTCGGACGGCTCGGGCACGGGCGACCTGCGCGGCCTCGTCGACCGCCTGGACTACCTGCAGTGGCTCGGCATCGACGCGCTCTGGCTGCCGCCGTTCTTCCCGTCGCCGCTGCGCGACGGCGGGTACGACGTGTCGGACTACACCGCCATCGCGCCGCAGTACGGGTCGACGTCCGACTTCGCCGAGCTGGTCCGTGAGGCGCACGCGCGCGGCATCCGCGTCGTCATCGACCTCGTCATGAACCACACGAGCGACCAGCACCCGTGGTTCCAGGCGTCGCGCGCCGACCCCGAGGGCCCGTACGGGGACTTCTACGTGTGGAGCGACGACGACTCGCGCTACCCCGACGCGCGCATCATCTTCGTGGACACCGAGACGTCGAACTGGACGTTCGACCCCGTGCGCCGCCAGTTCTTCTGGCACCGGTTCTTCTCCCACCAGCCGGACCTCAACTTCGAGAACCCGCGCGTCGCCGACTCGATGCTCGACGTCGCGCGCTTCTGGCTGCAGATGGGCGTCGACGGGTTCCGGCTCGACGCGGTGCCGTACCTCTACGAGGAGGAGGGCACGAACTGCGAGAACCTCCCCCGTACGCACGACTTCCTGCGCCGGGTGCGGAAGATGGTCGACACCGAGTTCCCCGGCCGCATCCTCCTCGCCGAGGCGAACCAGTGGCCGCGCGAGGTCGTGGACTACTTCGGCACCGAGGAGGAGCCGGAGTGCCACATGTGCTTCCACTTCCCGGTGATGCCGCGCATCTTCTACGCGATCCGGGACCAGCGGGCGAACCAGGTCCTCGAGATCCTCGCGGACACGCCCGACATCCCGCCCGGCGCCCAGTGGAGCACGTTCCTGCGCAACCACGACGAGCTCACGCTGGAGATGGTCTCCACCGAGGAGCGCGCGTCGATGTACGGCTGGTACGCGCAGGACCCGCGCATGCGCGCGAACGTCGGGATCCGGCGCCGGCTCGCGACGCTGCTCGACAACTCGCGCAAGGAGGTCGAGCTCGCCCACGCGCTGCTCCTCTCGCTGCCGGGCAGCCCGTGCCTGTACTACGGCGACGAGATCGGCATGGGCGACAACATCTGGCTCCCCGACCGCGACGCCGTCCGCACGCCCATGCAGTGGACGCCCGACCGCAACGCCGGCTTCTCGACGGCCGACCCCGGCAAGCTGTACCTCCCGCTCGTCCAGTCGCTCGTGCACCACTACGGGTACACCAACGTCGAGGCGCAGCTCGAGCAGTCGACGTCCCTGCTGCACTGGGTGCACGGCATGCTCAAGGTCCGTCGTCGTCACCCCGCCTTCGGCACGGGAGACTTCGTCGCGCTCGAGTGCGACAACGAGTCGATCCTCGCGTTCCTGCGCCGCTCGCCCCAGGAGACCCTGCTGTGCGTGGCGA
Source organism: Cellulosimicrobium sp. So1_17 (assembly GCF_055181235.1). NCBI lineage: Bacteria > Bacillati > Actinomycetota > Actinomycetes > Micrococcales > Promicromonosporaceae > Cellulosimicrobium > Cellulosimicrobium sp. So1_17. Next base: position 4,492,414 of record NZ_CM143702.1, on the reverse strand, counting down.
ACCTGTCGGCGACGGCGCGCTCCGCGACCGTGCGGCTGCCCGACCATGCGGGGGCGACGCTGACCGACGTGTTCGGCGGCGCCCGCTTCCCCGACGTCGGCGAGGACGGCGGGGTCGCCATGACCTGGGGCTCGCGCGACTTCTACTGGCTCGTCGTGGGCCAGCGGGACGAGGACGACTGACCGAGCTCGAACATCGCCGCCTTCTCGACCACGGCGGCCCGCTCGCCGCACGCCTCGCACGTGAACCAGTTCACGATCGAGACGACGTGCCGCAGGGGCACCGACTCGCTCGTCAGCCGTACGTCGTGGTGCTCGCAGTCCATGGCCCTGTCCTTCGGTCGGTGCTCCTTCGCGGCGCCCGTCGCCACCTGCGAACCGTCCCACGAGCCACCGACACGGGCACCCGCCCCTCCTCCTCGCGCCGCCCCGGCGGGCGCGGGTCACGGCCCCGGGGCGGCGCGCCGCGCGGACCCGTGGTGCCATGGGAGGCGACCCGACCGACCGAAGGAGACGCGTGGCCCCACGACGGACCGACCTCCCCTCCCCGGCGCTCCTCGCGCTCCTCGACGACTGGCTCCCCGGGCGGCGCTGGTACCCGGTCAAGGGCGTCGAGGTGCGACACGTCCCGTGGATCTCGTTCACCCTCGACGAGCCCGACGGGGCGCCTGGTCCCACCGGAGCCACACCGCGCGTCGTGCTCCACCTGCTCCGGCTCGTGGGCGACGGCGTGGACCTCGTGGTCCAGGTCCCCGTGGTCCTCGAGCCCGACGACGCGGCGTCGACCGTCGGCCCGTCCCGCATCGGCGAGGTCGTCGAGGACGGGGTCACCTGGGTCGTGCACGACGGCGCCGCACACCCCGCGGGCTGGGCGGCCCTCCTCGCAGCGTCCGCGTGGGACGACGCCGCGCCCGCCGCCGTGGACCTCGAGGGCGGCCGCGCCCTCGCGGTCGAGCAGTCGAACAGCTCGGTGCTCCTGCCGGGGACGGCGGGCGGCACGATGCTCAAGGTCCTGCGCGCCATCGCGATCGGGCCGAACCCCGACCTGACGATCCCGCGCGCGCTCGCCGCGCAGGGGTGGGCGGGCGTGCCCCGCCCGCTCGCGTGGCTCGAGGTGACCTGGGGTCCGGAGGACGACGCCGCAGCACGTCCGGAGCGGGCGCTGCCGGGCCCCGACCCGGAGGCGGACGGCGGCCCCGGGTCGGCGCCCGAGCGCTCGGCGCACCTCGCGATCCTCAGCGAGTTCGTCGACGGCGCGCGCGACGGCTTCGACCTCGCGTGCGCCTACGCGGGCCAGGACGCGTCGTTCGCCGACCTCGCGGTCGACCTCGGCCGCGTCCTCGCCGACCTGCACGCGGCGCTGCGCGAGGCGTTCGGCACCGGGTCTCCGGTGGACGCCCGGTGGCTCGTCGCCGACCTGCGCCGACGGTCCGACGAGGCCGTCGCGTCGTCGCGCGCCCTCGCCCGCCGTGCCGAGGCCGTCGCAGCGTTCTGGGACCGGACGGCCGCGCGCCTCGAGGGCGTCACGCGCGTCCCCGACGCCCTCCCCCGGCTCCAGACGGTCCACGGCGACCTGCACCTCGGTCAGGTGCTCCACGCGCGCCGCTTCGGCTGGAAGGTGCTCGACTTCGAGGGCGAGCCGCTGCGCCCCGTCGCGGAGCGCACGCGACCCGACCTCGCGCTGCGCGACGTCGCCGGCATCGTCCGCTCGTTCGACTACGCCGCGGCGGTGGGGCGGGCGACGAACCCCGGCTGGGCCGTGCAGGCACGCAGCGCGTTCCTCGACGCGTACGCGCGGGCCGACACCGCAGGGGTGGACCACGACACGTCCGAGGCGCTCGTGCGGGCGCTCACGCTCGACAAGGCGCTCTACGAGGTCGTGTACGAGTCGCGCAACCGGCCCGACTGGGAACCCATCCCGCTGGCCGCCGTCGACCGCCTGGTCGCCGGGGACGGCTGACGCCGGGCACGACGTCGGGAGGCCCGCCCGGCGAGCCCGTCATGTGGGGGAAACGGGGACGTGGAAAGGTTGGGTCATGACCGGCCCTGCCACATCGCCCACCCCGCCTCCCGTCGTCGCACCGCCGGAGGCGCTCGCCGCGACCGCGTCCGGACGGACGTTCGACCCGCACGCGGTGCTCGGCCCCCACCTCGCGCCCGACGCCGACGACGCCCGCGCCGTCGTGCGCGTGCTGCGCCCCCTCGCGGACGAGGTCGTCGTCGTGACGCTCGAGGGCGAGCACCCGGCCGTGCACGAGCAGGACGGGGTGTGGGCCGCCGTCGTGCCGGTTCCCGTGGGCGACGACGGTGCGCGCCACGCACCGGACTACCGGGTCCGCGCACGCTACGGCGACGCGACCGCGACCGGGGACGACCCGTACCGCTTCCTCCCGACCGTCGGCGAGGTGGACCAGCACCTGATCCGCGAGGGCCGTCACGAACAGCTCTGGACGGCGCTCGGCGCGAACGTGCGGTCGTTCCCCAGCGTCCTCGGCGCGTCGACCGGCACCGCGTTCGCCGTCTGGGCGCCGAACGCCCGCGCGGTGCGCGTGATCGGGGACTTCAACGGCTGGGGCGGCACGCACCCGATGCGCTCCCTCGGGTCGACCGGCGTCTGGGAGCTGTTCGTCCCCGGCGTGGTCGGCGGCGCCCGCTACAAGTACGAGATCCTCGGCCCCGACGGCTCGTGGCGGCAGAAGGCCGACCCCCTCGCGAAGAGCGCCGAGGTCCCTCCCGCCACCGCGAGCGTCGTCGTCGAGTCCTCCTTCGCGTGGTCCGACGACGCGTGGCTCGCCGAGCGTGCCTCCCGCGACCCGCACGCCGGGCCCCTCAGCGTCTACGAGGTCCACCTCGGCTCGTGGCGGCAAGGGCTGTCGTACCGGGACCTCGCGGACCAGCTCACCGGCTACGTCGTCGAGCAGGGCTTCACCCACGTCGAGCTCCTGCCCGTCGCCGAGCACCCGTTCGGCGGCTCGTGGGGCTACCAGGTCACCGGCTACTACGCGCCCACGTCCCGCTTCGGGCACCCCGACGACTTCCGGTACCTCGTCGACCGGCTGCACGCCGCGGGCGTCGGCGTGATCGTCGACTGGGTCCCCGCCCACTTCCCGCGCGACGAGTGGGCCCTCGCCCGCTTCGACGGCACGCCGCTGTACGAGCACGCCGACCCCCTGCGCGGCGAGCAGCCCGACTGGGGCACGTTCGTCTTCGACTTCGGGCGCAACGAGGTGCGCAACTTCCTCGTCGCCAACGCGACCTACTGGTTCGAGGAGTTCCACGTCGACGCGCTGCGCGTCGACGCCGTCGCCTCGATGCTCTACCTCGACTACTCGCGCGGCCCCGGGCAGTGGCACCCCAACGTGCACGGCGGCCGCGAGAACCTCGAGGCGATCGCGTTCCTCCAGGAGACCAACGCGACCGCCTACCGGCGCACGCCCGGCGTCATGATGATCGCCGAGGAGTCCACCGCGTGGCCCGGCGTCACGCGACCCACGTCGTCGGGGGGCCTCGGGTTCGGGCTCAAGTGGAACATGGGCTGGATGAACGACTCCCTGCGCTACATCGCCGAGGAGCCGATCAACCGGCGCTACCACCACCACGAGATCACGTTCTCCATGGTCTACGCGTACTCCGAGCAGTTCGTCCTGCCGATCAGCCACGACGAGGTGGTGCACGGCAAGGGCTCGCTCTACGGCAAGATGCCCGGCGACGACTGGCAGAAGCGCGCCGGCGTGCGCGCGTTCCTCGCCTACCAGTGGTCCCACCCCGGCAAGCAGCTCCTCTTCATGGGCAGCGAGATCGGCCAGCACACCGAGTGGAACGAGGGACGCTCGCTCGACTGGGACGGCCTCGCCGCCGACCCGGGCCGGGCCGGGGTCCAGCGTGCCGTGCGCGACCTCAACGCCCTCTACCGCGCGACGCCCGCGCTGTGGGAGCTCGACCACGACCCGTCGGGGTTCGAGTGGCTCGACGCGGACGACGCCGGGCACAACGTGCTCGCGTACGTGCGGCGCGGGCGCGACGGCGGCCAGGTGGCCGTCGTCGTGAACTTCGCCGGGACGCCGCACGAGGGCTACCGGGTCGCCCTCCCGTCCGGCGGGGCGTGGCGCGAGGTGCTCAACACCGACGCCGAGGTGTACGGCGGCTCGGGCGTGGGGAATCTCGGCGTCGTGGAGGCGGAGGCCGTGCCGTGGAAGGGCCGCGCGCACTCCGTGACGCTGCGCGTGCCGCCGCTCGGGGCGCTGTACCTCGTGCCGGCGTAGGTCCCCGTCGGTCGGTCGCCCTGGGTGGTGGGCGCTTCTGATGCTCGCCCTGGGCGGTGGGTGGGGTGGGGGCGCCGGGTCTACCATCCGCCGCTCGTCCCTCGCGGCTCCCGCCAGACCCACCACGACCCGGCGCCCCCACCCCACCCACCTGTGCCGCGTCACCTCGGTCCGTGGTTCCGCGAGGGAGGACCGTGGTCCGGCGAGGTAGCACCGCGGTCGCGCGACGTAGCACCGTGGTTGCGCGAGGTAGTACGCCGGTAGCGCGAGGCAGCACCGTGGGTGCGGGCGGTCGCGCCGTGGTCCGTGGACGACAGCGGCCCGGTCACCTGAGGAGGTGACCGGGCCGCCGTCGGGCTGCTGAGTGTCAGTACAGGCTGATCGCGAGGCGCTGGCGCGCCTTGCCGACGCGCGGGTCGGCGGGGCCGACGACCTCGAAGTAGTCGAGGAGGCGGACGCGGATCTTCTCCTTCGCGTCGGCGTCGGCACCCGGCAGGAGGTCGAGGAGACGACCCAGCGCGTCGTCGACCTTGCCGCCGAGGAGGTCCAGGTCGGCGACGGCGAGCTGGACGTCGACGTCCGACGGCGCGTCGGCCGCGGCCGAGCGCACGGCGCCCAGGTCCGCGTCGCGCGTGCGCCGCAGGAGGTGGACCTGCGCGAGCCCGGCGACGGCGAGGGCGTCCTTCGGGTCCTGCTTGATGGCCTTCTCGTAGGCTGCGACCGCGGTGTCGAGGTCGTCGCGCTCGATCGCGTCGTACGCCTCCTGGTGCAGCGGCGGCAGCTCCGGCTCGGGCTCCGCGACCGGCTCCGCGGCGTCGTCGGCGGGCGCGCCGTCCGGGGACGGGACGCGACCCGTGACGCCGTTGGCCTCGGCGGCCTGGAGGACCTGGTCGAGCACCTCGCGGATCTGCTCGACGGGCGCGGCGCCCTGGAACAACGGCAGCGGCTGGCCCTGCAGCACGGCCACGACGGTCGGGACGCCCTGGACCTGGAACGCGGCGGCGACCTGCGGGTACGCCTGGGCGTCGACGCGCGCGAGCAGGAAACGGCCCGCGTACTCGTCGGCGAGCGCGCCGAGGTCCGTGCCGATCTGGGCGTTCGCCTGGTCGGTCGGGATCCAGAGCAGGACGACGACCGGGTACTGCGCGGAGTCCTGGACGAGCTGCGGGAACGTCTCGTCGGTGACGTCGACGACGTAGCCTCCCGCGGCCGGCGCACCGCCCTCCGCACCCGGCGGAGGGGCCTGCGGGCGGGTGAGCGCGGACAGGTCGACCGCGCCGCGCACGTCGAAGGTGGGCTGGGTGGGTTCGCTCATGGATGCATCCTACGGAGCGTCAGGCGTTGGCCGCCGACGTCGCGACGTGCTCCGTCCCGAGCACCTGCATCTGCTCCTCCGAGTCCGCCGGCGGCACGTAGATCGCCACGACGTCGCGGTAGCCGACCTTGAGGACGTTGGTCGTCCCCGCCGAGCCGAAGAGCGCCTTCACGGACTCCGTGTCGGGCGGGACCTGCGCCCCGTCCTCGGCCGTCATGGACTCGGCGGAGGTCATCGTGCCGACGACGAGCGCGCCGCCGTCCGCCGTGCGCACCGACCGTACGGGCTGGTCCGGGTCGGGCGTGAAGGTCAGGGTGTACTTCCCGGCCGCCGGGGCGAGCGCGTCGTTCCACACCTTGGCCCGCTCCGCGAGCTGCGCGCGGAACGAGTCGTCCGGGAACGACGCGGCGAAGCTCGACGACGACCCTACGTTGAGCACGTCGGCGTACTGCGCGACGGCATCGGTCGGCGTGACGAGGAGCGAGTCGTCGTCGGGCGCGACGGCCTCGCTCCCGATGGTCGGTGCCGCGAAGCTCGGCAGGGTCGTGCTCGGGAAGAGCCGCACCCATCCCCACAGCTCGTACTGGTCGCGCGCCCCGTCCTGCTCGTAGACGCTGAGGCGCGGCGGCTGGAGGCTCTCCGGCTGCACGCTCACGCCGTACGACGTGCGGGGCCACGTCTGCGTCGTGGGGATGACCACCTGCTGCACGTCGGTCGGGAGCTCGGTGACCAGGTCCGCGTTGCCACGCGCCTTGGCGACGTCGAGCTGGCTCGTGCGGATGGCGAGCGCCGGCCCGGTGACGCGGCCCTCGAGCAGCTCCGGGTCGGTGGCCGCCCCGGCCTCCTCCAGCGTCGTCCCGACCGCGGCGAGGACGTCGTCCTGCTGGGTCTCGTCGAGGACGGGCGGCGGGGTCGCGGGGGTCTCCTCGGGCTGCGGCGTGGGGACCGGTGCGGCACAGCCCGCGAGCAGGACCATGCCGGCGGCCGCCGCGACCGCCGCGAGGCGGGCACGGCGGGGGCGGGCGGTGGTGCGGTGCGGCGTCCTCATCGTGTGGCGTCCTTCGTCTCGTCCTCGTCGCGCGTGGCCTCGGGCGCCGGGGCGGCGCTGAAGCCCCAGGTCCGCCGCCACGCGTCCGCGCGGGTCACCGCGCTGTCCTGCTCCGTCGGGTGGGCGGCACCCGGGTCCACGACGGGCTGGGCCGCGGTCTTGGGGCGGCGGTCGCGCGGCACCACGGGGATCTGTCCGGTCAGCCAGGCGCGCCGGGGCTTCTGCGCCTTGGCCTGCTGCTCGGCGAGCCGGTCCGCCTCCTCGCGCTCGCGCAGCTCGCGACGCGTGAGCATCCGGACCTGCGCGGTGTCGGTCGGCGCCTCGCCGGGCGCGTCGTCCGACCCCTGGCCCGACGTCGCGGTGCCGCCGGCCGCCCCTGCGCCCGGTGCCGCCGCGGTCGCCGACCGGTTGCCGGCGGTCTTGCGCTGCGGGCGCATCCCGGCGGCGCCGATCCCCAGGCCGAGCAGGATCAGGACGATCCCGCCGATCACGCCGGGCCACAGGAAGGGCGTCTCGACCTCGCGCGGCCAGGAGAGCTCGATCGTCGGCGCGACCGCGCCCTCTCCCACGCCGGCGGCGAGGAGCTGCCAGCGCCCCGGCTGGTCGTCCCAGCGCAGGGTCACCGCGCCGGTCCCGGTGGCCTCGGCGACCCACATGTCGGAGCCGGCGGGGTCCACGCCGACGACGGGCTCCTCCTCCGCCGAGGTCTCACCGTCCGCGGGCGCCTCGCCCTCGGCAGGCGTCTCACCCTCGGCAGGCTCCTCGGTCTCCGCGGGCGTCTCGGTCTCTGCCGCCTCGCCCTCGGCGGGAGTCTCGGTCGACGCCTCGCCGTCCGCGGGGGCCTCGGACTCCGGGTCCTCCGGGACGACGGCGCTCGTGGCGAGACGGTCCCAGTCCGCGAGACCGGTGACGGCCCCGTGCGGGTCCTCGCCGACCCAGCCGGTGACGTCGACCTCGCGACCGATCGCCAGGGTCACCTGCTGCTCGTCGGGCACCGTCGCGCGGATCGTCACGCCGTCGTCCACGAGGTCGAGGACCCCGGGTTCGGTGACGAGCAGCGTGCCCTCGCCGTCGAACGCCGTGGTCGCGGCGACCGTGTCGCTGTCCCGCCAGACCGTGGCGGACGCGACGCCGAGACCCACCGCGACGAGCCCTCCCACGATCAGGACGGCGGCGATGATTCGTTGCAGCACCGAGTGTTCCCTTCGTCGACCGACGTTCAAGGATAGGTGCGAACGCCCTCGTGGATCGACCTGCGGGCGCTCGCGGTGGATCTCTCACCAACCGTTCACGACACGGCCGCGAGCCGGTCCCCAGGCTGTCACGGCGGCGCGGCACGAGCCCGGCGAGGGGTAGTCCGGGCCCCGCGCGGGAGGCCGGGCGCCGCCCCGCGAAGAGTCCCCGCACCCTTCACGGTGTGAGCCATTCCGGGTATTCAGGACAGCGGCCCTCCCCGTATCCTGGACGTACCACGTGGGGCCGCGGCGCGGACCGCCGCCCTCCGACCAGCGCTGGAGGGCACCTCGCCCAGCGGTGGAGTCCACGACGCACCACACCGGAGGTCATCGACGTGTCCGACGAGCGCACGCTCTTCCCCATCACCATGCGCGGCTACGACCGCGTCCAGGTCGAGGCCCAGCTGGCGAGGCTGGAGAAGGCGCTCGAGGACGCGCGCTCGCGGCTGGAGTCGTCCGACGGCCGGATCATGCAGCTGACGACCGAGCTCGGGGACGCGCAGCGCCAGCTGCGCGAGGCGGACCGCCCGTCGTACGCGGGGCTCGGGTCGCGGATCGAGCAGCTCATGCGCTCCGCGGAGGAGCAGTCCGCGGACATCCTCTCCCAGGCGAACGCCCAGGCCGCCGACATCATGGCGCGGGCCAAGCTGTCCGCGGGCCAGGTGCGCTCGCGCGCGGAGAACGAGGTCGCGGAGCTGCTCAACAGCGCGCGGCTCGAGGCGGAGGAGATCCGCACCACGAGCGCCTCGGAGGTCGAGAGCACGCTCGTCGGGGCGCAGCGCCGCGCCGAAGAGCTCGTGGGCTCCGCGGAGCGCGAGGCCGCACGCATCCAGAGCGCGATCGCCACGGAGGAGAGCGAGCGGCGTGCGTCGCTCGAGCGCGAGCTGGGGACGCTGCGCGCGTCCGTCGAGCGCGAGACCACGGAGCTGCGCGTCGGCACGGAGCGCGAGGCCGCGGAGCTGCGCGCGCGGGTCGCGGCCGAGACCGCGGCACAGCGCGAGGCGGCGGACCGCGAGACGTCCGAGCTGCTCGAGAACGCGCGTCGAGAGGCACAGCGCCAGGTCGACGAGGCCCAGCGCAAGGCGTCGGAGGCCGCGAACGCCGTGACGTCCGAGATGGAGGAGCTCCGCGACCGGGCTCGGACCGCGCTGGCGGACGCCGAGCTCGAGGTGGTCCGTCGCCGCGAGGAGGCCGAGCAGGAGAACGCCGCGCGTCACCTCGCCGCCAAGACCGAGACCGAGAAGCTCGTCGCGACCGCGGAGGAGCACGCGTCCGAGGCCGAGAAGCGTGTGGCTCTCGCCCTCGAGCAGGCCGAGAAGGTGCGCGCCGAGTCGGACGCGTACGTCAAGGACCTCATGCAGAACGCCCGGCGCAACGCGGACCGCGTGGTCGCCGAGGCGCGCGAGTTCGCGGAGCAGACGGTGGGCGACGCGAAGGCGGAGGCCGAGCAGCAGCGCGCCGTCGCGCAGCGCCAGCTCGAGGACCTCACGCGTCAGCACGACTCGATCAACACCTACCTCGACGAGCTCCGCGGTCTGCTCGCCAGCGACACGGAGGGCGGCTCGAAGACCGCGCCCCGGACCGACGCCGTCCCGGCGGGCACGCCCGCGCAGCAGGCGCGGGCCGCGCAGCTCGTGACGGCCGAGGTCCCTGAGGTCCCCGAGGTCGCCGAGGAGCCGGCGAAGCCCGTCGCCACGGTCGAGGCGCCCCGGCGCGGAGCTCCGAAGGTCCCGGCACCCTCCGACCGTGGGACCGACGCGCCCGCCAAGGCCTGACCGATGACGGACCCCGCCGCTGCCGACGCCGACGCCTGGCGCCGGCAGCGGACGGAGGCGGCGGAGCACCAGCAGCGCGAGCTGGACCGCCGCCGGGCCCAGGAGTCGGCGGCAGCCCGCGCCCTCCTCGCCGGCTTCGTCGAGCGCGCCCGTGAGCGCGGCCTCGAGCCCGAGTCGCTGCGTGCGCGGTCGTTCGACGGCCGCGCGACGTACCGCACCCCGGTGCTCGGGTGGTACCTGCGCAAGAACCGGTCGGTGGCCGTCGGGACGGACGGCGAGTTCTACGTGCTCGGGGTCCCGGCCAGCCTCGCCGCGCGCGTGCGCGGCGCGACGCTCACGCCGTCTGACCCGCCGCTCGTGCTCGGCAAGGGCGGCCGGGACGGCGAGTCGATCGACCTCGCCGACGCGCTCGCGCTGGTCCTCGACGGGTCCTGAACCCGGCGTCTCCTCCGCCCGTCAAGAGGTCGCCAATCAGGACACCGCCCGTCACGACGCCGCACGTCAGGACACCGCGCGCGCCAGGAGGTCGGCCAGCGCGTCCGCGACTGCAGCAGGGTCCTCGACCGCGCTCATGTGCCCGGCGCCCTGGACCTGGACGAGCTGCGCGTGCGGTGCCGCGGAGGCCATGTGCTCCGCCTCGGCGACCGGCGTGACCTGGTCCTCCTCGCCGACGACGATCGCGACCGGCCCGCCGAACCCCTCGAGCACGTGCGTCCGGTCGGGACGCGAGGCCATGGCCCGCTGCGACCACGCGACGCCGGTGGCCCGCTGGCTCCGGATCCACTCCTCGAGGCGAGACGTCAGGTGCTTGCGCGCCGCCTTGCTCGTCTCCCCGAGGAGCACCCCCGGCATGCCCAGCACGGCGTCGACGGTCTGCTCGGACGTCACGCGGTCGGCGATGCGCAGCCTGTTCGCCCGCGCCTCGTCGGAGTCGGCGGTGGACTTCGTGTCGACGAGACCGAGGCCGGCGACGAGGTCCGGGTGCCGCTCGGCGAGCGCGAGGGCGACGTAGCCGCCCATGGACAGCCCGGCGACGACCGCCCGCGAGACGCCCGTCGCGCGCAAGGACTCGGCCGTCGCGTCCGCCGCAGCCTCGATCGACGGCACCTCCGACCCGAGCGGGCTCTGCCCGAGACCGGGCAGGTCCACCGCGACGACGGTCGGCTCGCCGGGGAGCGCGGCGGCGACGTCGGACCACATGCGGTGGTCGACCGGGAAGCCGTGCAGGAGGACGAGCGGCAGGCCGGACCCGTCGCGGAGGGTGAACGTCTCGAGTCGTCCCTGGGGCCGTGCAGTCGTCACGTCGTCCTCCTCGTGTCGTCGGTGCATCCGTCCGGCTCCGTCATGCCGGGCGCGCCACCCTCCACGCTGCCACGGACCGGGCCTCCCTGCCGTGGCGGGCGCCGATCAGTCCGCGACGCCGTCCCTGCGGCTCGCGTCGTAGCTCGCCTGGTCGGTGCTCTCCGTGTCCTGCTCGGCGGCACGCGACGCCCCTCCGGAGCCGGACCACGTCGTCGGCAGCGGCAGCGGGTGGCCGGGCAGGACGTGCCCGACGATCTCGTCGAGCACGCGCCGCACCGACGACTCCCCCACCCACAGGTGCTTCGCGTCCTCGACGCCGATGACCTCCGCCTGCCGTACGCGCGCGAAGCGGCGGCGCGCCTCGTCCGGACGGAGGTAGTCGTCGAGCTCGGGGACGAGCACGACGAGCGGCTTGCCGAACGCGTCCCAGCGGTCGAGGTCCTCGTCCGTGGCGCGGTGCAGGGGCGGCGAGAGCAGGATCGCGCCCTCGACGGCCGGGTCCGCGCCGTGCTTGAGGGCGAGCTCCGTGCCGAACGACCACCCGACGAGCCAGGGGCGCGGCAGGTCGTGGAACTCGGCGTACTCGATCGCGGCGGCGACGTCGAAGCGCTCGGACTCGCCGCCGTCGAAAGCGCCCTCGCTCGTGCCCCGGGGTGAGGACGTGCCGCGCGTGTTGAACCGCAGGACCGCGAGGTCCGCGAGCGCCGGGAGTCGCCACGCCGCCTTGCGGTAGACGTGCGAGTCCATGTAGCCGCCGTGGGTCGGCAGCGGGTGCAGCGTGAGCAGGGTCGCCGCCGGGTCGCGCTCCTCGGGGAGGGCGAGCTCGCCGACGAGCGTCAGCCCGTCGGCGGTGTGGAGCTCGATGTCCTCCCTGCGCGCCGGGAGGACCGTCAGCGAACGGATCGGGGTGGGATCGTCGGCGGTGCCGGCGGTGCTGTCCGTGCCGGCGGGCCGGGCGGGCGCGGGATCGGGTGCGGTGCTCATCGGTTCGAGCGTAGTTGCTCGGCCCCGGTTCCTGGCCGACGGTTGCCGTGCGGTCGGTCGTCAGCGGGGACGACGGCGCCCGCGGGCCTGCCAGCACGCCGTGTGCCAGTGCCGGCGGTGCTCCAGGGCGGTCTGCGCACCGAAGAACGAGTCCTCCTGCCACGCGACGACGTGGCCCGTGCCGGGCGGGATCGTCTGGTTGCAGCCCGGGCACAGGTACGACTTGTCGGCGCCGCGGACCGTGCGGACCGACCACTCGCCGTCGGACCCGGACTCGCGGCGCGCTCCCCCGAGGGCGCGGTCGAGGTCGAGCGGGGCGGGCTCGGCGCTCCAGGGTCGCTTGCGGGACGGTCGACGGGACGGCACCCCTCCATGATCCCCCGACGGCCGGGTCGTCATCGAACCCGGGCTCCCAGCGAGCGTCCAGACCGGACCGCTACAGTGTCCGGGCCGGTGCTGCACCCGAGGGTCGACCGCGTCGTCGTGACGTGGCTCGTCCGGTTGCGGCACAGACCCCGACGGCGCGCGCGTCGTCCCCTCGACCGAAGGACTCCCCCACGTGAAGCACCGCACCCTGCGCGGCGTCGCCGCGCTCACCCTCGGCGCCTCCCTCCTCCTCGCCGGCTGCGGTTCGGGCGACGGCGGGTCGGACACCGAGACGTCGCCGAGCCCCTCGGCGAGCGACGCGCCCTCGGCGTCGCCGGAGGACCTCGCCGCGCTCGAGGCCATCACCGTCACGGGCGACCCCGGTGCCGAGCCGACGCTCGAGTTCGAGGCGCCTCTCGAGGTCTCCGCCGCGGTCACGAGCCTGCACGACGAGGGCACGGGCGCGGAGCTCGAGGAGGGCATGCAGGTGACGATGCAGTACGTCGCCTACAACGGGGCGGACGCGACGCGCGCCGGCTCCACGTGGGAGGACGACGCGCCGCAGTCCTTCACGCTCGGCGACCCGCAGTTCGACCTCCTCACGGAGCCGCTCCTCGGCCAGAAGGTCGGCGCGCGCCTCCTCTTCGCCGGGCCGGACCAGTCGGGCGGCACCGTCGTCAACCTCATCGAGGTCGTCGACGCCAAGGAGATCCCCTCGCGCGCCGAGGGCGAGGCAGTGACGCCGGCCGAGGGCCTGCCCACCGTGACGCTCGACGACACCGGCAAGCCGACGATCGAGATCCCCGAGGGCTACGAGGCCCCGACCGAGCTCGTCGCGCAGACGCTCATCAAGGGCGACGGCCCCGTCGTCACCGAGGACCAGACGGTCACCGCGCACTACACGGGCATGCTGCTCGACGGCACGGTCTTCGACTCGTCCTGGGACCGTGGCACGCCCACGAGCTTCTCCCTGCAGGGCGTCATCCCCGGCTGGACGCAGGGTCTCGCGGGCCAGACGGTCGGCAGCCAGGTGCTGCTCGTCATCCCGTCCGAGCTGGGCTACGGCGAGCAGGGCAGCGGCGACACCATCCCGCCGGACTCGCCGCTGGTGTTCGTCGTCGACATCCTCGCGGCGGAGTGACGGCCGCAGAGCGAGCGTCGCACGCGAGCTGACGCACAGGGCCGCCTCCCGATCACGGGAGGCGGCCCTCGTCGTCCGTGGCCTCGGGGAGACCGGCGCGTCGAGACGGCGACCGGTCGCGCGGAGACGGGGCCGCCCCCTGTGCCCGACGTCCCGAGCGACGTCGGGATGCAGCGATCGCCGTAGGCTCGACGCATGACCGAACCTTCGACACCCCTCGCTCCTGCTGAGCATCCTGCGCCCGCTGCGCCCGCCGACGTCTCGACGCAACCGGTGGCCGGCGTGCCGCCCGAGCGGGAGGTCCTCACGTGGGAGACGTTCGGCGTGGCCGCGCGGGAGCTCGCGGAGCAGGTCGTGGCGAGCGGGTTCCGGCCCGACGTCGTCGTCGCGGTCGCACGAGGCGGCCTGCTGCCCGGCGGCGCGGTCGCGTACGCGCTCGGCACGAAGGGCGTGGGCACGCTCAACGTCGAGTTCTACACGGACATCGGCCAGACCCTCGCCGACCCGCGCGTGCTGCCGCCGCTCATGGACACGTCTGACCTCCCGGGCGCGCACGTCCTCGTGGTCGACGACGTCGCAGACTCGGGCCGCACTCTCGCCCTGGTCATGGAGATGCTCTCGCACCACGGCGCGGAGGCCCGGTCCGCTGTGCTCTACACGAAGCCGCGCACGATCATCCAGCCGGACTTCTCGTGGAAGGACACCGACCTCTGGATCACGTTCCCGTGGTCGGCGGACCCGCCGGTCGAGGGAGCACAGCCCCGCCCCGCGGACTGAGGCCGTCGACCGGTCGCGGCAGCCGACCGATCCTGGCAGCCGACCGGTCCGGCTGGCGACCGACAGACACCGACGACGACGGCCGCCGCCCCTCGCGGGGTGGCGGCCGTCGTCGTCGCTACGGAGCGAGGACGGGTCAGAAGTCCCAGTCGTCGTCCTCGGTGTTCACGGCCTTGCCGATGACGTACGACGAGCCGGACCCCGAGAAGAAGTCGTGGTTCTCGTCGGCGTTCGGCGACAGGGCCGAGAGGATCGCCGGGTTGACGTCGGTCTCGTCCTTGGGGAACAGCGCCTCGTACCCGAGGTTCATGAGCGCCTTGTTGGCGTTGTACCGCAGGAACTTCTTGACGTCCTCGGTGAGACCGACACCGTCGTAGAGGTCCTCCGTGTACTGCACCTCGTTGTCGTAGAGCTCGAAGAGGAGCTCGAACGTGTAGCCCTTGAGCTCGTCGCGCTCGGTCGGAGAGAGCTTCTCCAGACCCTTCTGGTACTTGTAGCCGATGTAGTACCCGTGCACGGCCTCGTCACGGATGATGAGGCGGATGAGGTCGGCCGTGTTCGTCAGCTTGGCGCGCGACGACCAGTACATCGGCAGGTAGAAGCCCGAGTAGAAGAGGAACGACTCGAGGAGCGTGCTCGCGACCTTGCGCTTGAGCGGCGAGTCGCCCTTGTAGTACTCCATGACGATCTCGGCCTTGCGCTGCAGGTTCGGGTTCTCCTCCGACCAGCGGAACGCGTCGTCGATCTCGCGCGTCGAGCACAGCGTCGAGAAGATCGACGAGTAGCTCTTGGCGTGCACCGACTCCATGAAGGCGATGTTCGTGTACACCGCCTCCTCGTGCGGCGTGACCGCGTCCGGGATGAGCGACACGGCGCCGACGGTGCCCTGGATCGTGTCGAGCAGCGTCAGGCCCGTGAACACGCGCATCGTGAGCTCCTGCTCCTGCGCGGTGAGCGTGTGCCACGACTGGATGTCGTTCGACACCGGCACCTTCTCGGGGAGCCAGAAGTTCCCGACGAGGCGGTCCCACACCTCGAGGTCCTTCTCGTCCTCCAGACGGTTCCAGTTGATCGCGCTCACGCGATCGATGAGCTTGAGCTTCCCGGTGGGCGACATCTGCCTTCTTCTCTCCTGCTGACCCCGGACCGACCGGGACGATGACTGTGGGACGGGAGCTGCGTCGTCGGGCACTGCTGCACGACGCAAGTAGTTGCTTCAGGCGACTACAGCATGCAGCTGACGCAGCCCTCCACCTCGGTCCCCTCAAGGGCCATCTGGCGGAGGCGGATGTAGTAGAGCGTCTTGATGCCCTTGCGCCACGCGTAGATCTGCGCGCGGTTGACGTCGCGGGTCGTCACGGTGTCCTTGAAGAACAGCGTGAGGCTCAGGCCCTGGTCGACGTGCTGCGTCGCCGCGGCGTAGGTGTCGATGATCTTCTCGTACCCGATCTCGTACGCGTCCTCGTAGTACTCGAGGTTGTCGTTCGTCAGGTACGGCGCCGGGTAGTAGACGCGGCCGATCTTGCCTTCCTTGCGGATCTCGATCTTCGACGGCACCGGGTGGATCGACGACGTCGAGTTGTTGATGTACGAGATCGAGCCGGTCGGCGGGACGGCCTGGAGGTTCTGGTTGTAGATCCCGTGCTCCATGACGGAGGCCTTGAGAGCCTTCCAGTCGTCCTGCGTCGGGATGTGCACACCGGCGTCGGCGAACAGCGCACGGACGCGCTCGGTCTCCGGCTCCCACACCCCGTCGGTGTACTTGTCGAAGTACTCGCCGGTCGCGTACTTCGAGTCCTCGAAGCCGGCGAACGCGCGCCCGCGCTCGATCGCGAGCCGGTTGGAGGCCGCGATCGCGTGGTAGGCGACCGTGTAGAAGTAGATGTTCGTGAAGTCCACGCCCTCGGTGGAGCCGTAGTGGATCCGCTCGCGCGCGAGGTAGCCGTGGAGGTTCATCTGCCCGAGGCCGATGGCGTGACCCCCCTCGTTGGCGCGCTTGATCGAGGGGACCGACTCGATGCTCGTCTGGTCCGAGACGGCGGTGAGCGCCCGGATCGCGGTGTCGATCGACTTCGCGAAGTCGGGCGAGTCCATCGTCTTCGCGATGTTCAGCGAGCCGAGGTTGCAGGAGATGTCGCGGCCGACGTGCTCGTACGAGAGGTCCTCGTTGAACGTCGACGGCGTCGACACCTGGAGGATCTCGGAGCACAGGTTCGAGTGGGTGATGCGGCCCTTGATCGGGTTCGCCCTGTTCACCGTGTCCTCGAACATGATGTACGGGTACCCGGACTCGAACTGGAGCTCCGCGATGGTCTGGAAGAAGTCGCGGGCCTTGATCTTCGTCTTGCGGATGCGCGAGTCGTCGACCATCTCGTCGTACTTCTCCGTGACGGAGATGTCGGCGAACGGCACGCCGTACACGCGCTCGACGTCGTACGGCGAGAAGAGGTACATGTCCTCGTTCTTCTTCGCGAGCTCGAACGTGATGTCCGGGATCACGACGCCGAGCGACAGCGTCTTGATGCGGATCTTCTCGTCCGCGTTCTCGCGCTTGGTGTCGAGGAACCGCAGGATGTCCGGGTGGTGCGCGTGGAGGTACACCGCGCCGGCGCCCTGGCGCGCGCCGAGCTGGTTCGCGTAGGAGAAGGAGTCCTCGAGCAGCTTCATCACGGGGATGACGCCGGACGACTGGTTCTCGATGTGCTTGATCGGCGCGCCGTGCTCGCGGATGTTGCTGAGGAGCAGGGCGACGCCGCCGCCGCGCTTGGAGAGCTGCAGCGCGGAGTTGATGCCGCGCGCGATGGACTCCATGTTGTCCTCGATGCGCAGCAGGAAGCAGGACACGGGCTCGCCGCGCTGCGCCTTGCCGACGTTGAGGAACGTCGGGGTCGCGGGCTGGAAGCGGCCCGAGATGACCTCCTCGACGATGTCGAGGGCCTGCTGCTCGTTGCCGTCGGCGAGACCGAGCGCGACCATGCACACGCGGTCCTCGAAGCGCTCGAGGTAACGCTTGCCGTCGAACGTCTTGAGCGTGTACGACGTGTAGTACTTGAACGCGCCGAGGAACGTCTCGAACCGGAACTTCTTGGAGTACGCGAACTCGAACAGCGACTTCACGAACGCGCGGTCGTACTTCGCGAGGACGGCCGGGTCGTAGTACTTGTTCTCGACCAGGTAGTCGAGCTTCTCCTGCAGGTCGTGGAAGAAGACCGTGTTCTGGTTGACGTGCTGCAGGAAGTAGGCGCGAGCGGCCTCGCGGTCCTTGTCGAACTGGATCTCGCCGTCCGGGCCGTAGAGGTTGAGCATCGCGTTGAGCGCGTGGTAGTCGAGCTGCGCGCTCGACAGCGACACCTTCTGCGCCGCCAGCGCGACGTCGCCCGTCCCTGCGCTCTCGGAGATCAC
Organism: Cellulosimicrobium sp. So1_17; assembly: GCF_055181235.1. NCBI lineage: Bacteria > Bacillati > Actinomycetota > Actinomycetes > Micrococcales > Promicromonosporaceae > Cellulosimicrobium > Cellulosimicrobium sp. So1_17. The sequence continues at coordinate 4,474,808 of NZ_CM143702.1, read as the reverse complement.
GCCGGAATCTGTGACTGTCGTTGCCAAAATCGTCCCAATCCGTCGCGGACGCGCGCGGCGTCCTCGGCTGTTCCCAGGAGTTCGAAGGCGTACAGGTAGGGCACCTGGCACTTCGCGGAGATGATGTCGCCGGCGATGCAGTACGCCTCGCCGAAGTTGGTGTTGCCCGCGGCGATGACGCCGCGGATCAACGACCGGTTGTGGACGTCGTTCAAGAACTTCACGACCTGACGCGGGACGGCCCCACCCTCGTTGCCGCCCCCGTAGGTCGGGACCATGAGCACGTACGGCTCGTCGACCCGCAGGAACCCCTCGGTGGGTCGCGTCGGGATGCGTCGCACGTCGATGCCCAGGCCCGGCAGGTCGAGCCGCTGGACGAACCGGTGCGTGTTCTCGCTGACGCTGGAGAAGTAGACGAGCGACCCCACGGGGACCGCACCTCCGTCCTGCTGTGCTCGCGACCTGCTGTCGTGCTGCCAGGCGGCTCTCGCCGCCCCGGCGGTGCGGGCGGGCGCCGTCTCCGGCCCGCCCGGCCGATCGTCGTCAGGCGACGACCGGGGAGACCTTCTGCGCGAGGGCGTTGATCTGGTCGGGGCGGAAGCCCGACCAGTGCTCGTCGCCGGCCACGACCACGGGCGCCTGCAGGTAGCCGAGCCCGCGCACCAGCTCGAGCGCCTCGGCGTCCTGGCTGATGTCCACGACGGTGTACTCGACGCCCTTCTTGTCGAGAGCGCGGTACGTCGCGTCGCACTGAACGCAAGCCGGCTTGCTGTAGACCGTGACGCTCATGGTGGTGACTCCTCGCTTCTCGTCCTGGGCCCGGTCCTCGGGGAGGGAGAAGAGTCTCTGACCTCGAAGGACACCGCTGGAACTACGTCTGTGTGATTCCCCGGAGAGCCTGCGCCCCCTGGGTGTGCAACCACTATACCTAGGGGTTCGGACACTGCCACCCCACTACATGTCGTGTCTGAACTTCACCCCGCGGAGTGTGGTAGCAGCCATGGATCCATGGTCCCAGGCCCCTCTGACACGCCCTTCCACACCCCGTCGTCCACCGCTCCGCGGGGTCGAGAACCGCGTCGTGACGCGGCCCGCGCGCCGTCGTCCACAGGGTGGGGACGACGTCGGTCCACACCCTGTGCAGGCCCGCGGACGCCCCCGCAGGCCGGCACGCGGCCACCCCGGACGGCCCACCAGAACGCCCCAATCCGGACACCCGAACCGCAGAACTCGTCGGCGTGTCGCGATCCGTCGGCGTGTCGCGCCGTCGAGCGACCAGCCGACCGATCTGCGAGATACGTCACCCCGAACCGCCCCTCCTGCGGCAGATGAGAACGTCCCGCGGGACCACGCGACCGCGGGCCTACCCCGCCTTACCGGGTACTACCTCCCGCTACCGAAGCACTACCTCGCGCTACCGGGGTACTACCTCGCCTACCGGGGTACTACCCCGCGCTACCGGGGTACTACCTCGCGGCGACGGTGAGCCGACGGACGAGCGGGCGGACCGGAGCGGGCGGGGCCGCGGGTCGTGGCGGGTCTGGCGGGAGGCCGCGAGGCACGAGCGGCCGGATGGTAGACCCGCGACCCCGCCCGTGGAGGCCCGTCCGCGGACCACACCGCGGAGGCCCACACCGCGGACGCCCGCCCGCGAGGCCCGCCCGCGGACCCAGCACACCCACGCAGCACCCGGACCACGCACGCGAAGGGCCCGCCCCCGGTGCACACCGGAGACGGGCCCTGCGACACGGGTCAGGCGGTCTCGTCGACGCCCGGAAGCACGTTCGACGTCGCGAGCCGGCGGTACCAGTGCGCCGAGTCCTTCCACGTGCGCTCGAGCGTCTCGTAGTCGACGCGGATGATGCCGAAGCGGCGGTCGTACCCGTAGCCCCACTCGAAGTTGTCGAGCAGCGACCACGCGAAGTACCCGCGCACGTCCGCGCCGGCGTCGACGGCGGCACCGACGGCGTCCACGTGGTCGTGCAGGTAGGCGACGCGGCGGTCGTCGTGCACGCGCTGGGTGCCGTCGGCCGCGGTCGTCACCTCGTCGTCGAACGCGGCGCCGTTCTCGGTGACCATGAGCGGCTGGTCGGGGTAGGTCGTCGCGACGGACACGAGGAGCTCGGTCATGCCGGCGGGCTCGATGTTCCAGCCCATCGCCGTGTAGGGGCCGGGCTGCTGGACGAACTCGACGTCGGTGACCCCGATCCACGGGCTGTGGGTCGATGCGCCGTGGCCGTCGTTCTCGGCCCGCTCGCCGGTGCCGTCGTAGTGGCGCACGCGCACGGTCGAGTAGTAGTTGACGCCCAGGATCGACACGGGCTGGCGCACGAGCTCGAGGTCGCCGTCGTGCACGAACGACCAGTCGCTCACGTGAGCGGTGTCGGTGAGCAGGTCGGCCGGGTAGGCGCCGTCGAGGATCGGCCCGAGGAACGCGCGGTTGGCGAGCGCGTCGATCTTCCGGACGGCGTCGAGGTCGTTCGCGTTCGCGGGGTCGTCCGGGCGGATCACGTGGAGGTTCAGCGTGACGGACGTCTTGACGTCCTCGCCGAGCTCGTCGCGGATCGCCGCGACGGCGAGGCCGTGGGCGAGGTTGAGGTGGTGCACGGCCGCGAGCGCCGCCGCGGGCTCGGTGCGACCGGGCGCGTGGACGCCGGAGCCGTAGCCGAGGTAGGCGGAGCACCAGGGCTCGTTGAGCGTGGTCCACGTGTCGATGCGGTCGCCGAGCTCGCACGCCATGTGCCGGGCGTACTCCGCGAAGGCGTAGGCCGTGTCGCGGTTGGCCCAGCCGCCGGCGTCCTCGAGCTCCTGCGGGAGGTCCCAGTGGTAGAGCGTGACGACGGGCTTGACGCCCTTCTCGAGGAGCGCGTCGACGAGGCGCGAGTAGAACGCGACGCCCTCGGGGTTGAGCGGTCCGGTCCCGCCGGGCTGCACGCGCGACCAGGAGATGGAGAAGCGGTACGCGCCGAGGCCGAGGTCGGCGATGTGCTGCACGTCCTCCGCCCACCGGTGGTAGTGGTCGTCGGCCACGTCGCCGGTGTCGCCGTTGAGGACGCGTCCCGGCGTGTGGGAGTAGGTGTCCCAGATCGACGGCGTGCGTCCGCCCTCGGCGGCGGCGCCCTCGATCTGGTACGAGGCGGTGGCCGAGCCCCAGACGAAGTCCGGGGGGAAGGCGCGGCCCGACGGCGCGGGCTCGGGGCTGGTGCCGGGCGTGGCCCCGGCGGGACGGGTGGGGGTGTCGGTCGTCACGAGATCCTCGCTGATCGGGTGCCGGGGCCTGGGCGGCCCCGGTGCGGGGGGCGGTGGAAGACCGGCGTGGTAGCGCTTCCATGCCGGTCTTCCCAGGGTACCTCGGTCAGGGCAGCACGAGCGTCACCGACCCGGGGCCGGCGGCAGCCGCCGTCGCGCCGTCGGCCTCGACCGACCAGCTGCCGGGAGCGTCGTCGGACGCGACCGTGAGCACCTGGCCGTCGCGCCGGACGTGGAACGTGGCCGATGCGCCGCCCGGCCGCGGGACGACGACGTCGCCCTCGTAGCCGTCGGGCAGCGCGAACGCCCGGAGCGTGACGCCGTCGGCCCAGTCGTACTCGGGGGCGTCGTCGCGCGCACCGACGGGGAGCACCGACCCTGCCCGCACGAGCACCGGCAGGGAGTCGAAGCCGTGCGTCTCGGTGACCCAGCGCGGCCCCGTCACGGTCGCCGGGAGGGTCCCGGCGGGACCGTCCGGCGCGCCGTCGACGAGCCGCGTCCACGTGCCCTCCGGGACGTAGTACTCGACCTGGCCGTCGGCGCGGAACACCGGGGCGACGAGGAGCGCGTCCCCGAGCATGTACTGCGTGTCGACGAGCGCCGCGGTGCGGTCCGCGGGGTGCTCGAGCACCATCGGGCGCATGACGGGCACGCCGTCGGTGTGCGCCTCCTCGCCGAGCCGGGCGAGGTACGGCATGAGCGACATCTTGAGGCGGGTGAACCGTCGCGTGACGTCGACGGCCTCGTCGTCGAACGCCCACGGGACCCGGTAGGAGTCCGAGCCGTGGAGGCGCGAGTGCGACGAGAGCATGCCGAACGCGACCCAGCGCTTGAACACCGCCGGGTCGGGCGTGCCCTCGAAGCCGCCGATGTCGTGGCTCCAGTACCCGAACCCGGACAGCGCGAGCGACAGGCCGCCGCGCAGCGACTCCGCCATCGCGACGAACGTCGACTCGCAGTCACCGCCCCAGTGCACCGGGAACTGCTGCCCGCCGGCGGTGGCCGACCGGGCGAAGAGCACGGCCTCGCCGCTCCCCCGCTCCTGCTCGAGCACCTCGAACACGGCCTCGTTGTACAGGTGCGTGTAGTAGTTGTGCATGCGCTGCGGGTCCGACCCGTCGTGCCACACGACGTCGGTCGGGATGCGCTCCCCGAAGTCGGTCTTGAAGCAGTCCACGCCCTGCCGCAGCAGGCCGCGCAGCTTCTCCTGGTACCAGGCCCGGGCCTCGGGGTTGGTGAAGTCGACGAGCGCCATGCCGGCCTGCCACAGGTCCCACTGCCAGACGTCGCCCGCCGGCGTCGTCACGAGGTAGCCGCGCTCGCGCCCCTCGTCGAACAGGTGGGAGCGCTGCGCGATGTAGGGGTTGATCCACGCGCTGACGCGCAGGCCGCGCCCCCGCAGGCGCGCGAGCATCCCCTCGGGGTCCGGGAAGGTCTTCGGGTCCCAGACGAAGTCGCACCAGTGGAACTGCCGCATCCAGAAGCAGTCGAAGTGGAAGACGCTCAGGGGGATCTCACGCTCGGCCATGCCCTCGACGAAGCTCGTGACCGTGGCCTCGTCGTAGTCGGTCGTGAACGACGTCGAGAGCCACAGCCCGTACGACCACGCCGGGACGCGCGCGGGCCGGCCCGTGAGAGCCGTGTAGCGGCGCAGCACGTCCTTGGGCGTCGGCCCCTGGATGACGTAGTACTGCAGGGCCTGGCCCTCGACGGAGAACTGCGCGCGCGAGACGACCTCCGTCCCGAGCTCGAACGACACCCGCTCGGGGTGTGCCACGAGGACGCCGTAGCCCTTGTCGCTGAGGTAGAACGGCACGTTCTTGTACGCGAGATCGCTCGCCGTCCCGCCGTCCTCGTTCCACACGTCGACGCTCTGCCCGTTCTTGACGAACGCCCCGAACCGCTCCCCGAGCCCGTAGAGGTGCTCCCCCACGCCGAGGGCGAGCTGCTCGTGCACGTACGAGCGCCCGTCGGACGTCGTCGCGATCCCGATGCTGCGGTCGGTCGACGAGGTGAGCACCGTGCCCTCGGCCTCGAAGTCCACGTGCCACGGGCCGTCGGTCCGCACGCGCGCGGTGAGCCCGCCCGAGGTGATCGTGGCCTCGGGAGCGCCGATGAGCTCGGGCAGCGCCACCTTCGCACCGGCCGTCGAGCGCTCGAGACCGAAGTGCGGCCCACGGTCGCGGCGCCCGCGGTGGTGCTCGATCCGGACGCCGATCACGCCCTCCGCGGGCGCGTCGAAGGTCACGGTGACGACCGGCTGGTTGAGGGTGTCGCCGCGCGTCGCGACGACCGCCGTGGGCGCGTGCACGACGAGGCGCTCGCCCTCGTCGACGACCTCGTCGATCGAGCGCGGGCGCAGCATGCCGACCCCGGGTCGCAGCTGCCAGTACCCGTCGGTGAACTTCATGGCGTCCTTTCGGTGGGGTGGTCGACCAGCGCGGCGACGTCGTGCGCGGCGAGGTGCACGGCGTCGTCGACCGGTCGTCCGGTGAGGAGGTCGAGGTGGTGGCCGTCGACGGGCACGGTGACCGGCCCGGCGGTGTGGTTGAGCACGAAGAGCACGTCGCCGCGGCGCACGAGCTCGACACCGGGGGCGTCGCCCGCCCCGGGGAGGACGGGTGCGACGCCGGCGCGGTCGAGCGCGGCACCGAGGACGTCGCCGAGGAGGTCCTCGTCGGGGACGGTCGCGACGTACCAGGCGTCGCCGGCCCCGTACGCGTGCCGGGTCACGGCGGGCCCGCCGGCGAGATGACCGTCGGCGAAGGTCGCGAGGACCGCGGCACCCTCGGCCTCCAGGAGCTCGCCCAGCACGCCGGCCCGCGGGGCGGGGCCCGCGGAGAGGTCTGCCGCGACGTCGAGACCCACGCCGTCGTCCGGGAGCGGGACCCACTCCTCGCCGCTGACGCCGAGGACGTCGCGCAGGAGCGCCGGGAAACGCCCGGTGCGGACGTGCGCGTTCTCGTCCGCGACGCCGGTGAACGGCCCGACGACGAGCGTCATCCCCGCGTGCGTCGCCGTACGCAGCGCGTCCGCCGCGGCCTCGTCGAGGAGGTAGAGCTGCGGGACGAGCACGGCCCGGTAGCCGGAGACGTCGCGCCCGGCCGGGACGAGGTCGCACGCGACGCCGCGCGCCCACAGCACGCGGTACCAGGCGCGCAGCTGCTCGAGCGCGTCGAGGCGGTCCGTGGGGCGGGCGACCTCGCCGCTCGCCCACCACGACGGCCAGTCGACGACGACGGCGACGTCCGCCGCGACCCGTCCCCCGACGACCGGGGCGAGGCGGGCGAGGTCCGCGCCGAGGCGTCGCACGCCACGGTGCACACGGGTCTCGGGTCCGGCGTGCGGGAGCATCGCCGAGTGGAAGCGCTCCGCGCCGCTGCGCGACGCGCGCCACTGGAAGAAGCACACGCCGTCCGCGCCGCGAGCGACCGCCTGGAGCGACTCGAGCCGCGAGCGCTCGGGGGACTTCGGGAGGTTGTGGGGGCGCCAGCTCACCGCGCTCGTCGCGGACTCCATGAGCAGCCAGGGCGCGCCGTCGCCCAGCGAGCGCATCAGGTCCTGCGTGAGCGCGGCGTCGGCCGGTGCGCGCGGGTCGCCGGGGTCGGGGTAGGCGTCGTCCGCGACCACGTCGACGTCCTCGGCCCACGTCCACGGGTCGATGCCCGGGAAGAAGCCCATGAAGTTGGTCGTGACCGGACGCTCGGCGTCGTAGGTGCGGATCAGGTCCCGCTGCTCGCGATAGAGGGCGAGGAGCTGGTCGGAGCAGTACCGGCGCCAGTCCAGCGCCTGCGACGGGTTGACGTGGTAGACCGTGCGGCGCGGGGGCACGATCTCGGACCAGTCGGCGTAGTGCTGCGACCACACCGTCGTGCCCCACGCCGCGTTCAGCGCCTCGACGGTCCCGTAGCGACGCTCGAGCCAGGCGCGGAACGCGGCGGCCGACTCGTCGCCGTAGCAGACCTGGCCGAACTCGTTCCCGACGTGCCACATGCGCACCGCGGGGTGCGCGGCGTACCGCGCGACGAGCGCGTCGGTGATCGCGAGCGCGTGCTCGCGGTACACGCGTGACGCGGGGCTGAACTGGTTGCGCGAGCCCGCCACGAGCCGCACGCCGTCCGGGTCGACCGGCAGCGTGTCGGGGTGCAGGACGCCGAGCCACGGCGGCGGCGAGGCCGTGGGCGTCGCGAGGTCCACGCCGACACCGTGCTCGCCGAGCACGTCGAGGACCTCGTCGAGCCACGCGAAGTCACGGGCCCCCGGCGACGGCTCGTAGCGCGCCCAGGAGAAGACGCCCACGGTCACGAGGTTCACGTGCGCCTCGCGCATGAGGCGCGCGTCCTCGCGCCAGACGTGCGCGGGCCACTGCTCCGGGTTGTAGTCGCCCCCGAAGCGGATCCCGTCCGGCGTGAGGGCCGCGAGCCCCCGGCCGCGCGGGGACGCGTCGATCGCGTTCGTCGGCACCGTCGCCTACCTCCGTCGTGTCTCACGACGACGCGGCAGGGATGCCATCGTCGAAGCGTTTCAACACGCTAGCCTGTGACCTACGCCCTTGTCCAGGACACCGCCGGGCGATCCCCGAGGATCACCCGCAGGCCGCGACGTCGTCGTCCCGACCCACCCTCGGAACAGTGCGATCGTCCCGACGAGCAGAGGATCTGCCCCATGACCGGCGCCGTCGCCGACCACCTCCCGCCGAGCCCGGGCGACGCGCCGTCGGGCCCGGACCGCGAGCCCGCACAGGCAGGCTCCGACGTCCGGAGGATCGAAGCGCTTCCCTCGGTCGTCGACGGCCCCGGCGGTCCGGGCACCGGACGGTGCACCGTCCGCGAGCGCCGTCGACCGAGGTCCGACGCCCCGAGCGCCGCGCCAGGCGCTACCGTGTCCCCCGAGCGATCGCGCGGTCGAGCCGGTCTCGACCGCCGCGATCCCGTCAGCTGAGGAGAAGCAGTGGCCACCATCGAGGACGTCGCACGGACGGCCGGGGTCTCCGCGTCGACCGTCTCCTACGTGCTGTCGGGCAAGCGCAGCATCTCCGCCCCCACGCGCCGCCGCGTCGAGAAGGCGATCCAGCAGCTCGGGTACCGCCCCCACGCCGGGGCGCGCGCCCTCGCCTCGTCCCGGACCAACGTCCTCGCCCTCATGGCGCCGCTGCGCGCCGGCGTCGACGTCAACGTCATCATGCAGTTCGTCTCGGGCGTGCTCCTGCGCGCTCGCGAGCACTCGCACGACGTCCTCCTGCTGACCCAGGACGACGTGTCCGGCGCCGAGCGCGTCGGCTCCGGGTCGATGGTCGACGGGATCGTCGTCATGGACGTCGAGGCACACGACGAGCGGCTGCCGAGCCTCGCGCGCCTGCGCCAGCCCGCGGTCCTCATCGGGCTGCCCGCCGACCCCGGGACGCTCAGCTGCGTCGACCTCGACTTCGAGGCCGCAGGACGGCTCGGACTCGAGCACCTCGCCCGCCTCGGCCACCGCCGGGTCGCGTTCCTCGGGCCGCCGCCCGAGGTCGTCGCGCGCCACACCTCGTACGCCGACCGCGTGCTGCGCGGCTTCACGGTCGCCGCGCGCGACGAGGACGTGCACGCCCGCACCGTCGAGACCCCGACGGCCCGCGACGGGGTCGTCGCGTCCGTCGACGCGCTGCTCGAGCAGGAACCGCACCTGACGGCCCTCCTCGTGCACAACGAGGCCGCGCTGCCCCACGTCCTGGCACGCCTCGCGGAGCGGGGCCGCCGCGTGCCCGACGACCTCTCGGTCGTGACGATCAGCCCGGCGGACGTCGCGGCGGCCCAGGTGGTCCCCGTCACGGGCATCGACATCCCCGCGGAGCGCATCGGCCACGTCGCGGTGGACATGGTCATGGCCCGCATCGAGGACGACGAGCCCGCCGAGACCCGGCTGCTCACCCCGGTCCTCACCGAGCGCGGGTCGACGCGCGCGGCTGCCCGCTGACGCGGCCACGCGCCACGACCGTAGCTCCGCACCACGGCGAGCGGCCGACCGGCCGGCGCACGGGCGTGCGTCGTCCGGTCGGCCGGTCCGTCGGGCTGCCGGGCCGTGCTCAGCCCTTGATGGCCCCGAAGATCACGCCCTTCGTGAAGTGGCGCTGCACGAACGGGTAGACGAGAAGGATCGGCACGACGGCGAGCACCATGATCGCCATCTTCACCGGCAGGCCCGTGACCGCACCCGTCGCGACGTCGACCTGGCCCGTGCCGCTGCCCGGGAGCGTGACGCCCTGCAGGACGTACGAGCGCAGCACGAGCTGCAGGGGCCACTTCGCGTTGTCGTTGATGTAGAGCATCGCGTTGAAGAAGGCGTTGAAGTAGCCGACGCCGTAGAACAGCGCGACGACGGCGATCGCCGCCTTCGACATCGGGGCGACGATCTGCCCCATGATCCGCCAGTCCCCTGCCCCGTCGATCCGGGCCGCGTCCGTGATGGACGCGTCGATGTTCATGAAGAAGTTGCGCAGGATGAGGACGTTGAACGCCGAGACCGCCCCGGGGAGGATGAGCGCCCACAGGCTGTCGATGAGGCCGAGGTTGCTCACGAGCAGGTACGTCGGGATCATGCCGGCGCCGAAGAACATCGTGATGAGGAAGACGAACAGGATCGTCCGGTGCCCCAGGCTCGACGGCCGCGAGAGCCCGTAGGCCGCGAGGACCGAGACCACCGTCGAGAGCACGGTGCCGATCGTCGTGACGACGATCGAGACCATCGCGGCCCGCGTGACGATGCCGCCGGAGAGGATCTGCTGGTAGGCCGCGGTCGTGAAGTCGCCGGGGACGACGACCATCCCGCCCGAGCGGTTGATGTCGGCCTGCGTCGAGAACGACGTGAGGACGACCGTGTAGAGCGGGAAGAGGACGACCAGCACGATGAGGAGGAGCGCCAGCCCCTTCCCGGCCTGGCCGAACGGGCTCGGCGTGCCCTCCCACGCGGCGCGGTGCGGCGAGCGCCGCCGCCGGCGACGAGCCGCCGTCGGCGGAGCCGGGAACGGCACCGCGTCGGGGTGGCTCAGGGGCCCCTGCCCCGTGTCGTTGGTGATGCTCATGATTTCTTGTACACCCCTGCCTCACCGAAGACGTGCGCGAGCTTGTTCGCGCCGAGGACGAGCGCGAGCGAGACGAGACCCTTGACGAGCCCGGCCGCCGCGGCGAATGCCCAGTCGCCGTTGACGACGCCCTGGTAGTAGACGAAGGTGTCGATGACCTCCGACACCTCGGAACCCACTGCGGCGCGCTGCAGGATGAGCTGCTCGAACCCGACCGTGAGCGCGTCACCCAGGCGCAGGATGAGGAGCAGGACGATCGTGGGCCGCAGCGCGGGCAGCGTGATGTGCCACGTGCGGCGCATCCGGCCCGCCCCGTCCATCGCCGCCGCCTCGTGAAGCGCCGGGTCGACCGTGCTCAGGGCGGCGAGGAAGATGATGATCCCCCAGCCCGCGTCCTTCCACACCGACTGCATGGTGATGAGGACGAGGAACGTGTCGGGGTTCGTCATGAGGTCGAACCCGGCGTACCCGTGCTCGGCGAGGACCCGGTTCACGAGCCCGGCGCCGCCGAAGAGCTGCTGGAAGATCGTCACGACGAGCACCCACGAGAAGAAGTGGGGCAGGTAGACGATCGACTGGATCGTCGTCCGGATCGCGGGCGTGATGACGCTGTTCAGCAGGAGCGCGAGCGCGATGGGGATCGGGAAGTAGAAGACGAGCTGGAACGCCGTGATGGCGAGCGTGTTGCCCACCGCCTCGAGGAACAGCGGGTTCGTGAAAACCCGCTCGAAGTTCCACCAGCCGACGAACGGCGAGTCGAGGATGCCGACGTAGGGCGAGTAGTCCTGCCACGCGATGACGTTCCCGAGCATCGGGACGTAGGCGAACACGACGAGCAGCAGCACGCCCGGCAGCGTCATGAGGAGCAGCGACCGGTCGCGGCGCAACCGCGCCCGCCACGACAGACGGCGCTGCCCAGCCGCGTCCGGCCGCGCCGTGCGGGCCCTCCGGCCCGGCGTGCCCGCCGGGCCGGAGGGGTCCTTCGTCGCCGCGTCCGCGCTCGGCGCGTCCGTGACGTCGGAGATCTCGGTGCTCACGACGAGCTCACTCGCCGTCGGTCTCTGCCGACCCGCCGTCGAGGATCTCCTGGTAGTACGCGCGCAGCTCCTCACCGCCCGACGTCCGCCAGGTCTCGACCGCCGCGTCGAGGTCGTCGAGGGACTTGCGCCCGCGGGCGATGTCCTTCTCCAGGTCCTCGAACGGCTGGCCGAGCGACGCGTACTGCGCCGGCTCGGTGATCTGCAGACCGTAGAAGAGCGGCTCCTCGACGTAGGGCGCGGCGTCGGCCATCCACGTCGTGAAGTCCTCGACGAAGCCCGGGTACTGGACCTTGGCGTTCACCATGGGCGGGCCGACGAGGAAGATGTACGACGGCTGCACCTCGGTCGCGGCGAGCTCGGTGGCCACGGGGAGGCGGTTGTCGTCGAGCGTGTAGTGCACGTCCTCGACGCCGTAGTTGACGAGCTGGTACTCGGCGGTGCCGAACGGCGAGGCGAGGAAGTCGGCCGCGGAGAGGAGCTCCTCGATCGCGCCCTCGGTGTCGGTCTTCTTGAGGTACGAGCACATGCTCGCGGCGCCGCCCTTGAAGATCTTCGGCTCGCCGCCGTCGTCCGCGATGAGCGGGAGGGGCTGCTGCGAGAACTCGGGGTTCGACGGCAGGTTGCGGCCGAGCGCCTCGTGCCACGCCCCGACGCCGTCCGAGGTCACGAGGACCTGGCCGGACTCGAACCGCTCCTTGCCGTCACCGGACTCGGCGACCGCGTCGGGGTGCACGGCGCCGGACGCGTAGAGCGCCGCGATCCACTCGAGCGCGTCGCGGTACTCCTGCGTCTCGACGCGGTGGACGAGGTTGCCCTCCTCGTCCTGCGTCCACTTCGGCACGACGGAGAACATCTGCGTCGCGAGGATCCACAGGTCGTTGCTCCCCCACTGGCGAGCGTCGGCGTCGCTGAGCGACGAGACGAACTCGAGCGCCTCGTCCGCGTCCGTCGGCAGCTCCGTGCCCTCGGGCAGGAGGTCCGCGCGGTAGAACGTCGCGTCGTTGACCAGCTCGCCGGGGAGAGGCAGCCCGTAGAGCTTGCCGTTCCACATGCACGCGCGCCACGCGTCCGTCGGGATGTTCGCGAGGTTGGGGTAGTCCTCGACCTTGTCGCCCTCGAGGTACGGGGTGAGGTCGGTGAAGATCGTGTCGACGGCCTGGCCGAAGCGCGGCGGGACGTTCCAGGACGGGATGGTGACCCAGTCCGCGACGTCCTTCGGCGAGGCCAGCACGGCGGCGAGCTTGTCCCCGTAGGTGTTGCCGTCGGAGATCTGGAACGTGAGGTCGGTGCCGATCGCCTCGTTCACCGCGTCGAAGTACTGGTTGCCCTCGGTCGGCGGGATGGTCCCCCACAGCGGCGTCATGACGGTGTACGAGCCACCGGAGCCGGGCGGGGCGTCGAAGACCTGCACGAACTCCTCGGGCACCGTCTCGAAGCCGGCCGTCGAGCCCTCGACGCTCGGGAAGTCCGGCTCGACGTACTCGACCGGGACGTGGTTCGGGAGCACGGCGTCGTTGCCCACCTGCTGGTCCGGGTCGGCGACGTTGCCGCCGCCCCCGCCGCTGCACGCCGCCGTGAGTGAGACCGCTCCCACAGCCGCGAGGACGGCGCTCCAGCGCCGGCCGTTTCCGTGCCTGAATGCCCTCATCGACGTCGCACTCCTTCGTGACCTCGGGAGGGCTGCCGCTCTGCCGCCCTCCGGTGCCCGGGCCCCCGGGCAGCCTCGACATGCTCGGTGATGTCGAAGCGCTTCAACGGAGAGTACGGGCTGCCCCGGCCCAGTGCAAGACTCGTCAGGTCACCGTCGGGTCTCGGTACGGACACCGCCGTCCGGCCCGAGACGTGTGGCACCATGGGCGCGATGCGTCGCACGGTCGCGACGCGGCGTCGAACCGTTTCGAACCCGAATTCGACGTGATCCCGTGCCAGGAAGGACGATGCCGTGCCGCCCGAGGCGATCACCGACGTACCCCCGTACCTGCGCGAGGAGCTGCCCGTCCCGGTCCGGGCGGCAGACCTCCTCGAGCGGCTCACGCCCGACGAGCGGCTGGCCCTGCTGCACCAGCACGCACCGGCCGTCGACCGCCTCGGGCTCGCGCCGTTCCGCACCGGCACCGAGGCGCTGCACGGCGTCTCGTGGCTCGGCACGGCGACGGTCTTCCCCCAGCCCGTCGGCCTCGCGGCGACGTGGGACCCCGAGCTGCTGCGCCGCGTCGGCGAGGCCGTCGGCACCGAGGTGCGCGCCAAGCACGCGGCGGACGCGACCGTGAGCCTCAACGTGTGGGCCCCGGTCGTCAACCCCCTGCGGCACCCGCGCTGGGGCCGGAACGAGGAGGGCTTCTCCGAGGACCCGCACGTGACGGCCTGGCTCGCGAGCGCCTACGCGCGCGGCCTGCGCGGGGACCACCCGCGCGTGTGGCGGACGGTCCCGACGCTCAAGCACCTCCTCGCGTACTCGAGCGAGACCGACCGCGCCGTCACGAGCTCGCACGTCCCGCTGCGCCTCCTGCACGAGTGGGAGCTCCCGGCGTTCCGCGGCCCGCTCGCCGACGGGACGGCCGGCGCGGTCATGCCCGGGTACAACCTCACGAACGGCCGGCCCAACCACGTCGCGCGCGGGATCCTCGACGAGATGCGCTCGTGGACCGACGGATCGATCGCCGTGGTCTCCGACGCCGCGGCGCCCACGAACCTCGTCGTCGGCGAGCGGTACTTCCCCGACCACGTCGCCTCGCACGCCGCGTCGCTGCGCGCGGGCGTGGACTCCTTCACGGACAACGACGCCGACCCGCACCTCACGCTCGAGCGCCTGCGGGTCGCGCTCGAGCAGGGGCTGATCTCGCAGGACGACGTCGACCGGGCGGCGCTGCGGGTCCTCGAGCTGCGCCTGCGCACGGGCGAGCTCGACGTCGCCGACGACCCCTGGTCCGGGGTCGGGCCGGACGCTCTCGACCTGCCGGCGCACCGGGCGCTCGCGCGCGAGGCCGTCGCGCGCTCGGTCGTCGTGCTGCGCAACGACCCTGCCGGCACCGGGGCGCCCGTGCTGCCGCTCCCGGCGGCCCCGGCGCGGGTCGCGGTCGTCGGACCGCTCGCGGACCGCGTGCTGCACGACTGGTACTCCGGGACCCCGCCGTACACGACGTCGGTGGCCGCGGCCGTCGCCGCGCGCTACCCGGACGCCGAGGTCACGGTCGCCGACGGCTCCGACCGCGTCGCGCTGCGCTCGAACACCACGGGCGCCTACCTCGAGGTCGGCGACGACCCGGCGGTCGTCACCGCGAGCTCCGCGACCGGCGGCGCGAGCGCCCACCTGGACGTCACCGACTGGGGCGACGGCGTGCTCACGCTGCGCTCGGTCGCGACCGGTCGCCTGCTCAGCGGGGCCTCGTGGGTCGTGTCGGCCGACGCCGACCGCGTGGGCGGCTGGGTCGTCCAGGAGAGCTTCCGGCGTCACCTGCACGGCGACGGCACGTGGTCCCTGCAGCACGTCGCCTCGGGACGGTGGCTGCGCGTGCAGCACGGCTCGGGCCTGCTCGTCGCGGAGGCCTCCGGGCCGGACGGGGCCGAGCGCTTCGTCTGGCGCACGGTCCGCGCGGGCCACGAGGCGGTCGCGCAGGCCGCGCGCGACGCGGACGCCGTGCTCGTCGTCGTGGGCAACGACCCGCACCTCGCGGGCCGCGAGACCGAGGACCGTCCGCACCTCGCGCTGCCGTCGGCGGCCGAGGAGGTGTGGCGCGCGGCGCGGGACGTCACCGAGCGCGCCGCCCTCGTCGTCGTGTCGAGCTACCCGTACGTCCTGGGTCCGGCGACGCACGACGCCGCCGCGGTCGTCTGGTCGTCGCACGGCGGCCAGGAGCTCGGCCCCGGGCTCGTCGACGTCCTGTCCGGCGACGCCGAGCCGTCGGGTCGCCTCGCGCAGTCGTGGCCGGCCGCCGAGGACCAGGCCGGCCCGCTGCTCGAGTACGACGTCCAGCGTGCGGGGGCGACGTACCGGTACGCGGACCGCGAGCCGGCGTTCGCGTTCGGGCACGGCCTGACGTACTCCCACGTCACGTACGCGGGGGTGACGCTCGACCGCGGCAGCGTCGACGCCCCGGCCGCCTGGTCGGCACGCGCCGTGCCGGACGCGGGTCGGGTGGTGGCGCGCGTCGTCGTGCACAACGGCGGCGACCGCCCCGCGGAGGAGCTGGTCCAGCTCTACGCCCTCGCCCCCGCGGGCCTTGCCGTGCCCGCGCCGCGACGCGTGCTCGTCGCGCACGCGCGCGTGCGGCTCGACGTCGGCGAGCGCCGGGAGGTGACGCTCGCCGTCGACCTCGCGCGCCTCGCGGTGTGGGACGTGACGGCGACCCCCGCCGACGACCGGCTCGCCGACCTGCTCGCCGGCGCCGATCCCGACCTGCACGTCGGGGCGTTCCGTGTGCAGGCGGGTACCTACGTCCTCGCCGCGGGCCCGTCGAGCGCCGAGCTCCCCGTCCGCGCGACGCTCCGGGTCGACGGCGTCGACCCGGCTCCCCGTCACGGTCCGGGCCTGCTGCTCCCGGCCCACGCGTTCAGCGCGTACGACGGGGTCGTGACCGCCGAGAGGACGGCCGAGGCGGGGTGGGCCGTCGACGTGGCGCCGGGACGCCGCGACGGGTGGGTCGCGTTCGACCGGGTGGACCTCACCGGCGTGGGGACGGTCGTGCTCGACGTCGCCCGGACCGGGCCGGGCACGGCACGCCCCGTGCAGGTCGAGGTGCGGGCGTCGGGGACGGACGACGCGTGGGTCGCGCTCGCGGTCGTCGAGCCCGGCCAGGTCGCCGGGAACGACGCCGACACCCCGGTGCGCCACCGGTGGCACGAGGTCGCGGGCGGTGTCGACGGCCCGCCCGCGCGACAGGCCGACGGCCCGGCCCACGGCCGGGCCGAGGCCCACGACGTGCGCGTGGTCGTGCCCGCAGGCGTGCGGCTCGGGGCGGTCCGCCTCGCGGGGACCGCGTCGGACGGCTGAGCCGCACGGCGAGACGGGCGGGGCGCGCCGACGTGCAGCACGCGCCGGGAGGGACCGATCTCCCTCCCGGCGCGCCGGTCAGCGGTCCGTGACGTCCGCGCCGCCCCGCAGGACGAGCCGGACGCGCAGGTCGGCGTCGGTCACGACGACGTCGGCCCGCCGGCCGGCGACGAGGCCACCCACGTCGTCGCGGCCGAGCACCTGCGCGGGCGTCCAGGACGCTGCGCGGACGGCGTCGACGAGCGGCACGCCCGACGCCACCGTCTCGCGCACGACGTCGAGCAGGTGGAAGGTCCCGCCCGCGATCGCCCCGCCGTCGGTGAGCCGTGCGACGCCACCCGCGACGGTGACGTGCACCGGCCCGAGCTCGTACGCGCCGTCGGCCATCCCGGCGGCAGCCATGGCGTCGGTGACGAGCGCGACGGCGTCCGGACCCGCCGCTGCCCCGCCGTCGACCCCTGCGCCGACGAGGTCCATGACGCTGCGGGTCGTGCCGGGCGCGAGGTGCGTGCCGTCGGCGACGAGCTCGACGACCATCTCCCCGCGGGCCGCGGCCGCGAGGCACGCGGCGACCGGGCCGGGCTCGCGGTGGTGGAGCGGACGCATGCCGTTGAAGAGATGGGTCGCGGTGAGGCGCGCGGTCGGGCGCCCGGCCGCGGCGAAGGCCGCGCGGGCCGCGGCGATCGCCGCGTCGGTCTGCTCGGTGCTCGCGTCTGTGTGCCCGATGGACGGGACCGCGCCCACCTCGACGAGCGTCTCGATCACCCCGCCCGGCCCGACGACGCCCGGTACCTCGGGAGCGACGGTCATCGTGCGCAGGTGACCGCGCGCGGCGGCCGCGATCGCGCGGACGAGGGCGGGGTCGCCGTCGAGCATGTCGTGCGGGTTCTGCGCGCCGCAGCGCACCGCGGACAGGAACGGTCCCTCGAGGTGGATCCCCGCGAGCTCACCCGCGTCCGCGAGGTCCGCGAGCGTCGCGGCGCGCTCCAGCAGGACGTCGCGCGGCGCGGTGACGAGCGACGCGACCAGGCTCGTGGTGCCGTGGCGCAGGTGCTCCCGGGCGGCGACGCGCGCCTCGTCGGCGCTCGTGGCGTCGGGGAAGCTCGCCCCGCCGCCGCCGTGGTCGTGCAGGTCGACGAGGCCGGGCAGGAGCGTGACGTCGTCCGCCGGAGCAGTCGCGGGGTACCCCGCCGCCTCTGCGTCGGCGCGCGGTCCCACCCAGGCGAGGCGCTCGCCGTCCACGACCACGACCCCGTCGTCGAGCACCCCGTCCGGGGTGACGACACGACCGGTGAGGACGATCGGGGCCGGGTGCTCGCCGGGACGCGGCGCTGGGTGCTCGTGAGCCATGCGGCCATTGTGGCGCACTTCGTACACCCGGCGCACAAACTCCCCGGTCAGGCGCCGCGAGACCGCAGGAGCCGCGCCGCACCCCGGCCGAGATGGCCCGCGAACACGCGCTGGAACGTGGGCACGGCCCACGAGATCGGGCGCAGCCACCACAGCACGGGTCTGCTGAAGACCTCGACGCGCCACCACAGGTCGCCCGCGTCGTCGCGCTCGACGGCGAAGAGTTCCTCCCCCACGAACGCGTGCCCGGGGAGCGTCCCGTAGCCGAACGCGACGCGGTCCTCGCCGCGCTCGACCCAGACGACCTCGCAGCACTCCCGCAGCACGATCGGACCGACGCCGAGCAGCGTGGTCACCCGACCACCAGGGGCCGCGACGGGGGCGTCGGCCTCGACCCGGACCCGCGCCGCGGCGTGGACCTGCCACGCGAGGAGCTGCTCGCCCAGCCACACGAGGTCCTGCGGCGGGTGCGCACGCCGTGACAGCCGTCGACGCACGGTGAGGTACCGGTAGCCCGCGGGGCGGTCCCCCGTGCGCGTGGCCCCGACCTCGGGGTAGGTGAACGTCATCGTGTCCTCCAGGTGTCGGCCCTCTGCCGGGCGGGACGGTCCGTCGCGCGGTCGCGGACGAGAAGTCGCAGCCCGAGCAGGCTGCACAGCACGAACCCGAGCGCGTTCGCGACCCCGTGGGTCGCGGCCATGACGTCGAGGCTCGGGTGCGGGAGGTCGAGCGCCTCGCCCGCTGCCCACCACACGGCGAGCAGCATCGAGAGCGCGACGACGATGGCGCCTCCACCGACGAGCGCACGAGCAACGGGGTCACGCCCGCCCGGGGCGAGCGACCGCACCGCGGCGAGCGACCGCACCGCGGCGAGGGCGGTGGCCCAGAGCGCGGCCGTGAGCACGAGCGCGCCCAGCAGCTCGGCGACGTCGCCGACGAAGTAGCCGACGAGCACGAGGAGCGTGCCGACGGGGACGCCCCAGGCGCCGACGACCGCACCCGCGTCGTCGGGCGCGAGGTGCGCGACCGTCCCCGCGACGAGCGCCGCGCCGAAGCCCGCGTACAGCATGTGCGGCACGGTCAGCGCGAGATAGGTGCCCGAGAAGCCGAGCAGTCCCCAGCCCGCCCGTTCCGCGACGAGCGCGCTCGCGCCCACGGCCGGTGTCGCGAGCGCGACGACCGTCGCGAGGTCGGCGCCGAGGGCGGACCACGACGCGAGCCGGTGGCCGTGCTCGTCCGACGACGCTGTCGACGCGGGCACCGGCGGGCCGCTCGGCGGCTGAGCGCGGCGCGAGGTGGTCGTCCGCCGCACCGCCCCGAACGCGACGCGGGCGGCGGCGCAGAGCAGCACGACCGTGGCGGCGGCGAACGCCGCAGCGAGCACCGCGGCAACCGGCCCGCGTGGCAGCACGAGGCTCACCGCGCCCGCGAGGCCGGCCAGCGGCCACGCGACGCTGCGCGGCGCCGGCACCGGCGGCGCACCGAGCAGCCGCAGCCCCAGCGGGAGGACCACGACCAGCCCGAGCACGACGAGCGCCGTCACCACCGCCATGCCGCCGGCGCTCATGCCCGGTCACCCACGACGTCGGGGTGGACCGACCGCACGAGGCGCAGCGCGTCGTCGACGACGCCTCGCGCGACCGGGAGCCGGGCGAGCCGGACGACGTTCCCGACGAGCCCCGACCCTCCCGCGACGAGCCGGCGCGTGCGGGCGAAGCCCGGCGAGGTGTCGTGGACCCAGAAGAGCGTGACGCCGAGCTGGGCGAGCCACAGCAGCTCGGGCAGGTCGGCCCGCAGCCGCGCCGGGACCGCCGGCTCTGCTCCGGCCACGACCTGCTCGAACAGCTCGCGCGACTGCTCGCGGGCCGCGGTCGACGCGCCCGAGAACGGGCTGGCGTCGGAGCCGGGCCGGATCGCCACCGACACGAACTCGGCGCCGAAGGCGTGGAACGGGGCGAACGCGTCGACCGACGTGCCCCAGACGCCGCGCACCCGCTCGGCGAGCGTGCCCCCGGCCGCGAGGGCCGGCGCCGCGAGCGTCGCGTGCTCGCGCTGCACGTCGAGGTAGAGCTCCTGGACCAGCGCGTCCTTCGACGGGAAGTGGTAGTACGCGTTCCCGGTGCTCACGCCTGCCTCGACGGCGATCGCGCGCATCGTCGTGCGCTCGTACCCGACGTCGCGCAGCATGCGGATGGCGACCTCCCGCACGTGCGCCCGCGTGCGCTCCGACTTGGCCGTCGCACCGCTCACCGCGCCACCCGGACCACATTTCTGAACATGTTCAAAACTTAGCAGACGAAGGCGCCCAGCCCCACCACGAAGGAAGAACCCCCGCGATGCCGAGGCGAGGAGGACCTGTCGGGCGCCCCACGAGGACGAGCGAGGGCGATGGTGACGGGCGGGGCGCGACGCCAAGGGCGGATCGGTGGCGAGGGCGAGGAGCGGCGAAGGCGAGGAGCGGCGAAGGCGAGGAGCGGCGAAGGCGAGGAGCGGCGCAGGCGAGGAGCGGCGCAGGCGAGGAGCGGAGAAGGCGAGGAGCGGCGCAGGCGAGGAGCGGCGCAGGCGAGGAGCGGCGCAGGCGAGGAGCAACGAGGGCGAGGAGCAACGAGGGCGAGGAGCAACGAGGGCGGACGGGACGGGTCCCGGCGGGTCGTGGCGGGTCTGGCGGGAGGACCCGAGGAACGAGGGTCCGGATGGTAGACCCGCCGGGACCCGTCCCGTCCGCCCACCCGACCACCACCACCGCGACCACCCCGTCGCGAACCGGACGGCGGCTCAGAAGAGGCGCGAGTCCACGTCGTCGACGCCCCGCATCGCGTCGTAGTCGAGCACGAGGCACCCGATGCCCCGGTCCGTCGCGAGCACGCGAGCCTGGGGCTTGATCTCCTGCGCCGCGAACACACCCCGCACCGGCGCGAGCAGCGGATCGCGGTTGAGCAGCTCGAGATAGCGGGTCAGCTGCTCGACGCCGTCGATGTCACCACGGCGCTTGATCTCCACCGCGACCGTCGCCCCCGTGGAGTCCTTCGCGAGGATGTCGACCGGGCCGATCGCCGTCGGGTACTCACGACGGACCAGGGTGTGCCCGCCCCCGAGGAGCTCGATCTGCGCGGCGAGCATCTCCTGCAGGTGCGCCTCGACGCCGTCCTTGACGAGCCCCGGGTCGACGCCGAGCTCGTGCCGGCTGTCGTGCAGCACCTCGTGCAGCTCGATCTCGAGCCGGTCGTCGCTCTTGGCGTGCTGGACGGCCCAGACCTCGCTCACCCCACGCTCGCGCGCCTCGGGAGTGGGCTCGAGCGCCGCGAGCGAGCACGGCGGGCTCATCCAGTTCAGCGGCTTGTACGACCCGCCGTCGGAGTGCAGGAGCACGCTCCCGTCGGCCTTGACGAGGAGCACGCGGGTCGCGAGGGGCAGGTGGGCCGACAGCCGGCCCGTGTAGCGGGCGGAGCAGCGGGCGACGACGAGGCGCATGGGGCGGCGGGTCCTCCGGGTCGGGGGGCGAGGAGGGCATCGGTCAGACGACGACGTCACGCCTGCCCGGTGGAGCGGCCTCGAGCCACGAGGCGAGGCCTTCGTACGCACCGCGGGACATCGTCAGCTCGAAGTCCTGGTCCTGGTAGCGGCAGCGCACGAGGTACGTGTCCGGGCGGGACTCCGCGGTCGTCAGCGGCTCCCGCCCGGTGATGAGCAGGTCGTGGCGCGACCAGGTCCGGGCGGGACGCAGCGAGAGGGACCAGCTGCGCCACCAGTCGATGCGCCCGACGCCGTAGTGCGCGATCCCGAGGGTCCACGACCCGTCGCCGCCCGCCGGACGGGCGCCGCACTCGAAGGAGCCGACGCGGTGCGAGAGCGCGCGCAGACGGAACGCTCCCAGCCCGGCCACCACCAGGACCGCGAGCAGCAGTCCGAGGGCGATCCAGGCGGGGAGCGTCATGGTCGTGCGGTCCCGGTGGTCAGCGGCTCGGTACGGACTCGACCGAGTCCGCCACGATCGTCACCTGGTTCGAGTCCACCGAGATGAAACCGCCCGTCACGTGGATCTCGGCGGGGGCTCCCTGTCCGCCCTTGATGCGGACCTGGCCCTCGCGCAGGACCGAGAGCAGCGGCGAGTGGTCCGCGAGGATGCCGATCTCGCCGTCCGCCGCGGGAGCGCTCACCTGCTGCGCGGTGCCCGACCAGATCTTGCGGTCTGCCGACACGAGGTCGACGTTCAGCTCTGCCACTGCAACTCCTCCATGCCCGGCGCTCGGTCCGGATCGGGTCCGGACACCGTCCCGGCGCTCCGTGGCCGGGACGACGTCCGTCGACGTTCCCCACGGTCCGTGGACGGACCGTGTGATGACGGTGCCGCGGGGTCGGGCCGAGCCGGCCCGACCCCGCGACGCACGTCAGGTCAGGCGCCGTACTCCTTCTGGATACGGGCCCAGTTGCGCTCGAGGTCCTCGAGACCGCCGATGTTGAAGAACGCCTGCTCGGCGATGTGGTCGAACTCGCCGTCCGCGATCTTCTTGAACGCCTCGATGGTCTCGCTCAGCGGCACCGTCGAACCGACGACACCGGTGAACTTCTCCGCCATGTACGTGTTCTGGGAGAGGAACTGCTGGATGCGGCGCGCACGCGCGACGACCGTCTTGTCCTCCTCCGAGAGCTCGTCCACGCCGAGGATCGCGATGATGTCCTGCAGCTCCTTGTTGCGCTGCAGGATCGACTTCACGCGCGTCGCGACGTCGTAGTGCTCCTGGCCCACGTAGCGCGGGTCGAGGATGCGCGACGTCGAGGCCAGCGGGTCGATCGCGGGGTACAGACCGCGCGACGCGATCTCGCGGGAGAGCTCCGTCGTCGCGTCGAGGTGCGCGAACGTCGTCGCCGGGGCGGGGTCGGTGTAGTCGTCCGCCGGGACGTAGATCGCCTGGAGCGACGTGATCGAGTGACCACGCGTCGAGGTGATGCGCTCCTGGAGCAGGCCCATCTCGTCCGCGAGGTTCGGCTGGTAGCCCACCGCGGACGGCATGCGGCCGAGAAGCGTCGAGACTTCGGAGCCAGCCTGCGTGAAGCGGAAGATGTTGTCGATGAACAGGAGCACGTCCTGCTTCTTCACGTCGCGGAAGTACTCCGCCATCGTGAGGGCCGACAGCGCGACACGCAGACGCGTGCCCGGCGGCTCGTCCATCTGGCCGAAGACGAGGGCCGTCTTGTCGAAGACGCCCGCCTCCTCCATCTCGACGATGAGGTCGTTGCCCTCACGCGTGCGCTCGCCGACGCCCGCGAACACCGAGACACCGCCGTGGTTCTGGGCGACGCGCTGGATCATCTCCTGGATGAGGACCGTCTTGCCGACGCCCGCACCGCCGAAGAGGCCGATCTTCCCACCCTGCACGTACGGCGTGAGGAGGTCGATCGACTTGATGCCCGTCTCGAACATCGTGGTCTTCGACTCGAGCTGGTCGAACGCCGGGGGGCGGCGGTGGATCGGCCAGCGCTCGGTGACCTCGATCGTCTCGCCCGGCTCGGCGTTGAGGATGTCACCGGTCACGTTGAACACGCGGCCCTTGGTGACGTCGCCGACGGGCACGCTGATCGGCGCGCCGGTATCGGTCACCTGGGCGCCGCGGACGAGTCCGTCCGTGGGCTTGAGCGCGATGGCGCGCACGAGCGAGTCGCCGAGGTGCTGGGCGACCTCGAGCGTGAGCGTGAAGCTCTTCTCGTCCTCGCCCTGCGAGGACAGGTCGATGTCGACCTGGAGCGCGTTGTAGATGTCGGGGATGGCGTCCGCGGGGAACTCGATGTCCACGACGGGGCCGATCACGCGGGCGACACGGCCGACGCCGGGCCCGCCGGAGTGCTCGACCTGTGCTTCCACGGTGGTGGCGGTCATTTCTGGCCTCGCTTCGCAGTGCCGGAGCGGGGTCCGGCGGTCTCGATGGAGATGGTCTGAGGAGTGGTGTCGCCGGCTCGGGCGACGGTGCGCGCTGTCATGACGCTGCCAGCGCGTCGGCACCCGAGACGATCTCGCTGATCTCCTGGGTGATGTCCGCCTGCCGCGCCTGGTTGGCCAGACGCGTGTAGGTGCGGATGAGGTCCTCCGCGTTGTCCGTCGCCGTGTGCATCGCGCGCTGGCGTGCCGCCAGCTCGGACGCCGCCGCCTCGAGGAGGCAGCTGAAGATGCGGCTGCGCACGTAGCGCGGGAGCAGCGCGTCGAGCACGGCCTCGGGCGACGGCTCGAAGTCGTACAGCGGCAGCACGTCGTGCTTGCCGGCGGGCGCGACGCCCTCGACGACCTCGAGCGGCAGCATGCGCACCACGCGGGGGCGCTGCGTCACCATGTTCACGAACTGCGTGTACACGATGTGCAGCTCGCTCACGCCGCCCTCGGCGGCCGGCGCGAGGAACGCCTCGAGGAGCGAGTCCGCGATCTCGGCCGCGACGTCGGCGTCCGGGGCGTCGGACCCGTACGACCACGTCCCCGCGAGCTCGCGCCCGCGGAACGTGTAGTACGAGATCGCCCGACGCCCGGACGCGTAGAGCGCGACGTCCTTGCCCTCGGCCGTGAGGCGCTCCACGAGACGCTCGGACTCGCGCAGGATCGACGCCGAGTAGGAGCCGGCCATGCCGCGGTCCGAAGCCACGACGAGCACCGCGACACGGTTCGTGTCGGTGCGCTCGCTCGTGAGCGGGTGCGAGGTCGAGGAGTGCGTCGCGACCGCGGACACGGCGCGCGTGATGGCACGCGCGTACGGGACCGACGCAGCGGTCCGCGCCCGGGCCTTGCCGATGCGCGAGGCCGCGATGAGCTCCTGCGCCCGGAACATCTTCTTCAGGGACTGCGTCGACTTGATCCGCTGCTTGTAGACGCGCTGGGATCCGGCCATGCTCAGCCCCTCTTCTGGCGGACGATCTGCTCCTGCTCGACGTCCACGCCCTCGTCCTCCGCCGCGTCCCCGCCGACCAGCGGCGAGCCGTCGGCCTTGAGGAAGCCGGCCCGCACGGCGTCGACCGCCGAGGCGAGCTGCGCCTCGGTGTCCTCGGCCAGCTTGCCGGTGTCGGCGATCACCGAGAGCACGTCCGTGTTGCGGCGCAGGTGGTCGAGCATCTCGGACTCGAAACGGCGCACGTCCTCGACGGGGACGTCGTCCAGCTTGCCCTTGGTGCCCGCCCAGATGGACGCGACCTGCTCCTCGACCGGGTACGGCGTGTACTGGCCCTGCTTGAGCAGCTCCATGAGGACCGCGCCACGGGCGAGCTGGCCGCGCGAGGCCGCGTCGAGGTCGGACGCGAACATCGCGAAGGCCTCGAGCGAGCGGTACTGCGCGAGCTCGAGCTTCAGCGTGCCCGAGACCTGCTTCATCGCCTTGACCTGCGCGGCACCACCGACGCGGGACACCGAGATGCCGACGTCGACGGCCGGGCGCTGGTCGGCGTTGAACAGGTCGGACTGGAGGAAGATCTGGCCGTCCGTGATGGAGATGACGTTCGTCGGGATGTACGCCGAGACGTCGTTCGCCTTCGTCTCGATGACCGGCAGACCCGTCATCGAGCCCGCGCCCAGCTCGTCCGACAGCTTCGCGCAACGCTCGAGGAGACGGGAGTGCAGGTAGAAGACGTCACCGGGGTACGCCTCGCGGCCCGGCGGGCGGCGCAGGAGGAGCGACACGGCACGGTACGCCTCGGCCTGCTTCGACAGGTCGTCGAACACGATGAGGACGTGCTTGCCCTGGTACATCCAGTGCTGGCCGATGGCCGAGCCGGTGTACGGCGCGAGGTACTTGAAGCCGGCCGGGTCGGACGCGGGAGCCGCGACGATGGTCGTGTACTCGAGCGCGCCGGCCTCCTCGAGGGCGCCGCGCACCGCGGCGATCGTCGAGCCCTTCTGGCCGATCGCGACGTAGATGCAGCGGACCTGCTTCTCGGGGTCGCCGGTCTCCCAGTTGGCCTTCTGGTTGATGATCGTGTCGGTCGCGATCGCCGTCTTGCCGGTCTGGCGGTCGCCGATGATCAGCTGGCGCTGGCCGCGGCCGATCGGGATCATCGAGTCGATCGCCTTGAGGCCGGTCTGCAGCGGCTCGTGGACCGACTTGCGGGCCATGACGCCGGGAGCCTGGAGCTCCAGCGCGCGACGGTCCTCGGTCTCGATCTCGCCGAGACCGTCGATGGGGTTGCCCAGCGGGTCGACGACGCGACCCAGGTAGCCCTCGCCGACCGGGACCGACAGGACCTCGCCCGTGCGACGGACCTCCTGGCCCTCCTCGATGCCGGTGAACTCGCCGAGGACGACGACACCGATCTCGCGGACGTCGAGGTTCAGGGCGAGACCGAGGGTCCCGTCCTCGAAGCGCAGCAGCTCGTTGGCCATCGCGCCGGGCAGACCCTCGACGTTGGCGATGCCGTCGGCGGCCAGGGAGACCCGGCCCACCTCCTCGGACACGGCGCCCTCGGGCTCGTAGGACTTCACGAAGCTGTCCAGAGCGGCCCGGATCTCCTCCGGCCGGATCGTCAGCTCAGCCATTGCTCTTCTCCTGTCGTAACCGCGCCTCGTGGTTCGGGTGCGGTCGAACGTGTGTGGGTTGTGCGGCCGGTGGCCGGCGGTCGGTCGTCGGTCGGGAGATCGTCGGCTCGCGGGCGTCAGCTCACGAGTCGCCGACGAGCGTCGGCGAGACGGGACAGGACGGTGGAGTCCACGACGTCGGCACCCACCTGCACGCGCAGCCCGCCGAGCACGGCCGCGTCGACCGTGACGTTGAGCTGCACGGCGCGGCCGTACGCCCGCTCGAGCAGCGCACCGAGGCGGGTGAGCTGCGCGGTGTCGAGGACGACGGCCGACGTGACCGAGGCCACGAGGCGCTGGCGCCGCTCGGCCGCGATGTCGCCGAACCAGCCGAGCGTGGGCACGAACCGCCGACCGCGCAGCGCACGCGTCGCGTGCTGGGCGAGCACCGCCGTCACGCGGTCGACCTTCCCGTCGAGCAGCGTGGCCACGAAGGCCGCGCGCCGCTCCGGGTCGGTCCCGGCGTCGGAGAGGACCTGTCGGGCCTCGCGCTGCCCGACGAGCGAGCGCGACACGCGGAAGAGCTCGTCCTCGACCTTCTCGAGGGCGCCCCGCGACTCGGCCGAGGCGAGCACCGCGTCGAGGCCGAGGCGCTCGATCGCGTCGCCCAGGTCGCGCTCGTGCGACCAGCGCGAGCGGACGACGCCCGCCACGAGGTCGACGACGCGGCCGTCGAAGCCCGAGCCGAGGACCGCCGCCACGAGCGCGGCCTTGTCGTCGCCCGACCGCGAGGGGTCGGCGAGCCCGCGCCGCAGCGGCGCCGACGCGTCGAGCGCCGCGGTGACGGCGAACAGCTGCTCACCCAGGGTGAGGCCGTCCTCCCCCGCCGACCGCAGGACCGGTTCGAACCGCTCCCGGGCCCGGTTCAGGGACTCTCCGCTCGTACCGCGCATCAGCTCTCCTCTGCGGCCCGACCGCCGACGGCGCTCGCCGTCGCGGGACCCGCGGCCTCGAGCTCGTCGAGGAAGCGGTCGACCACACGGCTCTGGCGCGCCGAGTCGGCGAGGGACTCGCCGACGATCTTCGACGCGAGCTCGGTCGCGAGCAGGCCGACGTCGTTGCGCAGCGAGATCGCCGCCTGCTGACGCTCCGCCTCGATCTGGCGGTGCGCCGTCTCGACGATGCGCGCCGCGTCGTCGGACGCCTTGGTCCGCAGGTCGGCCACGATGGCGCCGCCCTCGGCACGCGCCTCCTCGCGGATCTTCGCAGCCTCGGCACGCGCCTCCTGGAGCTGCTGGTGGTACTCCGCCAGCGCCGCCGCGGCCTCCGCCTGGGCGGACTCCGCCTTGGCGAGGCCACCCTCGATCTTCGCGGTGCGCTCGTCGAGCACCGACTGGAACTTCGGGAGGATCGCCTTGTAGAAGACGACCGCGATGACCAGGAGGACGACGGACGACCAGAGGATGTCGTACGGGGCGGGGAGGAACAGGTCAATGCCCTGCGGCTCCTCGCCCGTCTCCGCCGCGACGTTCAGCGCGGCGGTCGCCAGCGCCGACATCACGCCGTGAAGAGGAAGCCGGCGACGAGACCGAGCAGCGCGAGCACCTCGACGAACGCGACACCGATGAACATGGTGGCGCGGAGCTGCCCGGCGACCTCGGGCTGGCGGGCGATGCCCTCGATGGTCTTGCCGATGAGGATGCCGAGACCGATGCCCGGGCCGATCGCGGCGAGGCCGTAACCGACGGTGCCGATGTTGCCGGTGACCTCAGCGAGAGTGGTGACGTCCACGATTGCTCGTTCCTTCCGTTGGGCGCCCGACCGGGTGACCGGGCGTCGCGTTGGTACTGCGCTTGATGGTGTGTCTGGTGGAGCGGAGTCGGCGCACGACCCAGCGGGTCAGTGCTCCTCCTCGAGCGACATGTTGATGTACACGGCCGCGAGGAGCGCGAAGATGTAGGCCTGCAGGAACGCCACGAGGATCTCGAAGAGCGTGATCGCGAAGCCGCCGACGAGCGTCAGTGCGCCGAAGGCCTTCATCGCGGGCACGGCCTCGAACACGAAGTACTGCGTCGCTGCGAAGCACAGGACGAGCATGATGTGCCCGGCGATCATGTTGGCCGCGAGTCGGATGGCCAGCGAGGCGGGCCGGATCACGAGGATCTGCAGCAGCTCGATCGGCGTGACGATGAGGTAGATCGGCCAGGGGATGCCCGGGGGGAAGAGGTTGTTCTTCAGGTAGCCGCCGAGGCCGTGCTTCTTGATGCCGACCGCCCAGTAGGTGACGAACACCCACAGCGCGAGCATGATCGGGAGACCGATGCGGGACGAGCCCGCCAGGTTGAGCCCGGGGATCACGCTCGTGATGTTGAACGCGAGGACGGCGAAGAAGATCGTCGCGATCATCGGGACGAACCGGCGCGCGTTCTCCTTCCCCATGATCTCCTCGACGATCTGGACGCGCACGAAGTCGATGAGCATCTCGAGGGCGTTCTGGAACCGTCCGGGGACGAGCCGCGCGCGACGCGCCCCGATGACGAAGATCGTCAGCAGGACGACGGTCGCGACGACGCGGATGATCCAGATGCGGTCGATCTGGAAGATCGTGTCCTCGAAGAGGATCGCCGGGGGGAAGAAGTCGGCGATGGACGGCGCGTGGAAGCCACCTTCGCTCTCTGAAGCAGCGAGGAGCACGGGGGTCGCAAGCGTGGACAGGGTGGACTCCCAATGGTCGTGTGGTCCGGGCACTCACCACGCGATCGTGGGCACGCCGTCGGACCTGGCCGTCATGGATTCGCCGCTAGCCTAACGTATGGATCGGCGTGCTCACGCCGATCCTGGGGCGCTTGTGACTTTTTGCTCATGCGCCCCGGGCAACCGTCGCGGCGGGGCGCGGGGCGCCTCGCGAGGGTCAGGCGCGCGGCTCGACGTACGGGATCCTGCCGCGGTTCACGGCCCGGTAGTCCATCACCGCGGAACCGATCACGCCGACGAGCAGGACGCCCGCGAACACCCACCGGTCGTAGAAGTCCAGACCCCGCAGCACGACGAGGACGGCGATCAGGACGACCATCTTGACGAGCCAGCTCCCCATGACGACGGCCGCCGTCGTCGTGGGGCTCGAGTCGACGGTCCGGAGCATCGCCCAGACGGTGGTGGCCGAGAAGACGAGGGCCACCGCGACGCCGAGCAGCGCGCCCCAGACGCCCGGCACGCCCGCGACCAGCGCACCGACCGCGACGCCCAGCACCGTGAGCGCCCCGAGGAGCACCAGGACGTCGCGCAGCGCGGTGCGGAAGACCGCGCGCACGGCCTGACCGTGCGGCCCGATCGTCTGCTCGTCGGCGCCGACCGTCCGCTCGTCGGCGCCCCGGCTCGGCTCGTCGGGCCCCTGCGCGGAACGGGCGGTCTCGTCGTCGGGGCGCGCGGGCTCGGGCAGGTTCGTGGACATCTCAGGCTTCCTTCGAGGGGAGGGTCGGGCTGGTCGCGACGGTCGGACCGGTTGGAGCGGTCGGACCGGTCGGCACCGTGGGCTGCGCGGCGGTCGTCGGCTCCTGGTCGTCGAGGAACCGGCCGCGGGTGCGC
Organism: Cellulosimicrobium sp. So1_17; assembly: GCF_055181235.1. Classification (NCBI taxonomy): domain Bacteria; kingdom Bacillati; phylum Actinomycetota; class Actinomycetes; order Micrococcales; family Promicromonosporaceae; genus Cellulosimicrobium; species Cellulosimicrobium sp. So1_17. The sequence continues at coordinate 4,445,052 of NZ_CM143702.1, read as the reverse complement.
AGCGGGCCGAGCGTGAGGAGCAGCGCGACGACGGCCGCCACCCCGAGCCCGATCGCCACCGTGCGCACGTCCCAGTAGACGAGGGCGACGGCGCCGAACGCGAACACCGCGGTCCAGACGTAGAGGATGAGGACCGCGCGCCGGTGCGAGTGCCCGATCGCGAGCATGCGGTGGTGCAGGTGCATGCGGTCGGGGTGGAAGGGCGACTTGCCCGCGAGCACCCGGCGCACGACGGCCATGCCCATGTCGAGCAGGGGCAGCAGGATGACGGCGAGCGGCAGGAGGAGCGGGATGTACGCGGGCAGGGTCGCGGCCCCGGACGTCACGCCGGGATCGATGTTCCCGGTGACGACGATGGCCGCGCCGGACAGGACGAGGCCGAGCACCATCGACCCCGAGTCCCCCATGAAGATGCGCGCCGGGTTGAAGTTGTGCGGCAGGAAGCCGACGCACACGCCCACCAGGGCCGCCATGACCAGCGTCGCGAGGCTCGAGTAGTCGTCGGGGTTCGTGCGCAGCGTCAGCACGTAGGAGTAGAGGAAGAAGGCGGTCCCGCCGATCGCGACGAGGCCCGCGGCGAGACCGTCCAGACCGTCGACGAAGTTCACCGCGTTCATCGCGACGACCACGACGAGGATCGTCACGGCGAGCTGCATGCGCGACGACGGCAGCGTCAGGAGGTCCCCGGTCGGGAGCGTGTAGAGCACGACGCCCTGCGCCGCCATGAGGCCCGCGGCGAGCACCTGCCCGGCGAGCTTGGTCATCCAGTCGAGGTCCCAGATGTCGTCGGCGACGCCCAGCAGGCACACGATCGCCGCGGCACCGAGGATGCCCCACACCCGGCTGTCCACGTAGGGCACACCACCGACGTCCCGCACGAAGACACCTTCGAGGAACGGCATCTGCGAGGCGAGCACGACCGCGACGACGAGCCCGAGCAGCATCGCGACGCCCCCGAGCCGCGGCGTCGGGATCGTGTGCACGTCGCGCGCGCGCACCGCGGTGATCGCGCCCGTCCGCATCGCCACCCACCGGGCGAAGGGCGTCGTCAGGAACGTCACCGCGGCGGCGACGAGCATGACGAGCAGGTAGACCCTCACCCGCCGTTCGCCTCCGGCGCGCTCTCCGTGTTCTCGTCGCCGGCCTCGTCGCGTGCAGGGTCCGGGGTCGCAGCGCTCGCGTCCTCGGGCCCGTCGACGGGCGCGATCTCGCGCAGGCGCTCGAGGGGGACGGCACCGGCCCGCACGACGCGCAGCGTGCCCGACGTCGCGTCGACGATCGTCGACGCCACTCCCCCGGGCGCGACGCCGCCGTCGAGGTAGACCGCGACGGACTCCCCGAGCTGGGCGCGCGCGTCGTCGACGTCGAGCGCGGCGGGACTGCCGGTCCTGTTCGCGGACGACACCGCGAGCGGCCCCGTGCGCCGCAGGAGGGCGAGCGCCGCCTCGTGGTCGGGCATGCGCAGCGCGACCGTCCCGTGCGTCTCGCCGAGGTCCCACGCGAGCGACGGCTGAGCCTTGAGGATGATCGTGAAGCCGCCCGGCCAGAGCTCCTCGACGAGGCGGCGCGCGTCGTCGGGCACCTCGGTCGCGAGGCCGTCGAGCGTCCGCGCGTCGGGGACGAGGACAGGAGGCGGCATCTGCCGGCCGCGGCCCTTCGCGCCGAGGAGCGCGGCGACGGCGTCGGCGTCGAACGCGTCGGCGCCGATGCCGTAGACGGTGTCGGTGGGCAGGACCACGAGGCCGCCGCGGGAGACCGCGTTGACCGCCTCGTCGATCCCGGGGCCCCAGCTGTTGGGGTCGGTCACGGGGTGGACGGAGCTCACGGGTCCAGTCTTCCACGCTCGTCGGCCCGCTCGGCGCCGCGCGCCGCGAGGGTGTCCGCGCGGCGCGCGACCACCATCCGGTCGCGACCGGTGAGGTCCGTCAGGGTGCGGACGTCGACGAACGCCCCGGTCGCCTCGACCATGGCGCGAGCCGCCGCGGCCTGGACCTCGGCGTGCTCCATGACGTACACCCCGCCCGGGCGCAGGAGGCGGACCGCGGCGGCGGTCACCCCGCGCGGCACCTCGAGCCCGTCCGCGCCGAGGCCGTAGAGGGCGACCGCCGGGTCGTGCTCCGCGACCTCGGGGTCGCGCGGTACGGCGTCGGGTGGCACGTACGGCGGGTTGGACACGACGACGTCGCACGCGCCGTCGAGCCCGCCGGCGGCCGGAGTGCCCGCGAGGGCGCGGCGGGCGTCGCCGCGCACGAGCTGCACGACGGCGCCCGTCACCTCGCGCACGGCCGCGACGTTGCGCGCCGCCCACGCGTGCGCGTCCGCGTCGAGCTCGACCGCGTGCACCTCGGCGCCCGGCACCTCGCTCGCCACGGCGAGCGCGATCGCGCCGGAACCCGTGCACAGGTCGACCACGACGGCGCGGCCCTCCCGCGCGACGACCACGGCGGCCTCGTCGACCGCGACCTGCGCCACCTGCTCCGTCTCGGGCCGCGGCACGAAGACCCCCGGCCCGACGGCGAGCTCGAGGTGCCGGAACGGCGCGCTCCCCGTGAGGTGCTGCAGCGGGACGCGGTCCGCGCGCCGGGCGACGAGGTCCGCGAAGACCCGCACCGCGTCGTCGGGCAACGGACGGTCGAGCACGACGAGCCGCCGCACCTCGCCCGTGGACACCGCGAGAGCATGCCCCAGCAGGAGCTCGGCGTCGGCGCGGGACGACGGAACTCCGGCCTCGCCGAGCAGGACCGTCGCCCAGCGCACCCACGCAGCAGGACGGGCGTCCGGAACCGCCTCAGGCATCGCCGGCAGCCGCGAGCCGCGCGGCCTCGTCCGCGTCGATCGCCGACCGGACGACCGGGTCGAGGTCGCCGTCGAGCACGTGGTCGAGGTTGTACGCCTTGTACCCCGTGCGGTGGTCCGCGATGCGGTTCTCGGGGTAGTTGTACGTCCGGATGCGCTCGGAGCGGTCGACGGTGCGCACCTGCGACCGGCGCAGGTCGGCCGCCTCCGCCGCGGCCGCCTCCTGCTGGGCGGCGAGCAGGCGCGCGCGCAGGACGCGCATCGCCTGCTCGCGGTTCTGCAGCTGCGACTTCTCGTTCTGCATCGACACGACGATGCCGGTCGGCACGTGCGTGATGCGCACGGCCGAGTCCGTCGTGTTGACGGACTGCCCGCCCGGCCCGGACGAGCGGTAGACGTCGATGCGCAGGTCGTTCGGGTCGATCTCGACCTCGCCGGCGTCCTCGACCTCGGGGAACACCAGCACGCCGGCGGCCGACGTGTGGATGCGGCCCTGCGACTCCGTCACGGGGACGCGCTGCACGCGGTGCACGCCGCCCTCGTACTTGAGGTTCGCCCAGACGCCGAGCTCGGGCGCGGTCGGGGCGGACCGTGCCTTCACGGCGACCTGGACGTCCTTGTAGCCGCCGAGGTCGGACTCCGTCGCCTCGATGACCTCGGTCTTCCAGCCGCGCCGCTCGGCGTACCGCAGGTACATGCGCAGGAGGTCTCCCGCGAACAGTGCCGACTCCTCGCCGCCCTCGCCCGCCTTGATCTCGAGGATGACGTCGCGGCCGTCGTCGGGGTCGCGCGGGACGAGCACGCGACGCAGCCGTTCCGCCGCCTCGTCGGCCACCGCGCGCAGCGCGGGGAGCTCCGCGGCGAAGCCCTCGTCCTCGTCGGCGAGCTCGGCCGCGGCCTCGGCGTCGTCGGACGCGTCACGCCACGCCCGGTAGGCGCCGACGACCTGGTTGAGCTCGGCGTAGCGCCGGCCGAGGGAGCGGGCCCGCGCGGCGTCGGCGTGCACGGCCGGGTCGGCGAGCTGTGCCTCGATCTCCGCGTGCTCGGCGAGGAGCGGCCGCGTCGCGGCGAACTGGTCGGTCACGAGGGCTCCTCGGGGCAGCGGGGACGTGCAGGGCCGTGCAGACGTGCAGACGTGCAGACGTGCAGACGTGCACGGTCGTGCTGGCACGTGCGGCGTGCGAGCGGTGTCGCGGGAAGGCCCCGGACAACGCGACAGCGCCGGCGGTCCGAGCTCGTCGACTGCCCCTGGAGAGGTTGTCGGACTCGGACCACCGGCGCTGCGGGGGTGCTACTTGTCGGCGTCCTTCTTGCCGTAGCGCGCCTGGAACCGGGCCACGCGGCCACCGGTGTCCAGGATCTTCTGCTTGCCCGTGTAGAACGGGTGGCAGGCGCTGCACACGTCCGAGCTGATCTTGCCGGACGTCTCCGTGCTGCGCGTCACGAAGGTGTTGCCACAGGTGCACGTCACCTCGGTGACGACGTACTCGGGGTGGATACCAGACTTCACGATTGCTCCTTGGGTGAGATGCCTCCGGGTCAGGCCGGGTCACCCCGTGCCTGTGAACCGCAGGCGGGCCCGCGTGACGCAGGCCGACGAACCATTGTGCCAGAACGCGGGACCGTGCCGAAATCTTCCCGGCACGGCCCCGTGAAGAGCCTCGGCCGCGGGCGCGGCCCGGAGGCGGGTGTCAGATCGTGCGACCGACGTTCTCGTCGTCCGCGAGACCGCTGGGCGTCGTCTTCTGCACGTGCAGCAGGAACTCGACGTTCGTCGCGGTCTTCTTCAGCTGGCCGAGCAGCAGCTCGATCGCCTGCTGCTGGTCGAGCGCACCCATGACGCGGCGCAGCTTGTAGACGATGCGCAGCTCGTCCTGCGAGAGCAGCACCTCCTCGCGGCGCGTGCCGGACGCGTTCACGTCCACCGCGGGGAAGATGCGCTTGTCGGCGAGGTTGCGCGACAGGCGGAGCTCCATGTTCCCGGTGCCCTTGAACTCCTCGAAGATGACCTCGTCCATCTTGGACCCGGTCTCCACGAGCGCGGACGCGAGGATGGTGAGCGAGCCACCGTTCTCGATGTTGCGCGCGGCGCCGAAGAACCGCTTCGGCGGGTAGAGCGCCGAGGCGTCCACACCACCGGAGAGGATGCGGCCCGACGCGGGCGCCGCGAGGTTGTACGCGCGGGACAGACGCGTGAGCGAGTCGAGCAGCACGACGACGTCCTGGCCCAGCTCCACGAGACGCTTCGCGCGCTCGATGGCCAGCTCGGCGACGATCGTGTGGTCGGACGCCGGGCGGTCGAACGTCGAGGCGATGACCTCGCCCTTGACCGTCCGCTCCATGTCCGTGACCTCTTCGGGCCGCTCGTCCACGAGCACCACCATGAGGTGGACCTCGGGGTTGTTCGCGGTGATCGCGTTGGCGATCTGCTGCATGATGATCGTCTTGCCGGCCTTGGGCGGCGCGACGATGAGGCCGCGCTGACCCTTCCCGATCGGGGCGACGATGTCGATCACGCGCGGGGTGAGGCGCGTGGCCTCCGGGTTCTCCAGGCGCAGCCGCTCCTGCGGGTACAGCGGCGTGAGCTTCGTGAAGTCGGGGCGCTCGCGCGCCTCGTCGGGCGACATGCCGTTCACGGAGTCGAGGCGCACGAGCGCGTTGAACTTCTGGCGCGCCGTGTTGGCCGCGTTCTCGCCGTCGCGCGGCTGGCGCACGGCGCCGACGATCGCGTCGCCACGACGCAGGCCCGACTTCTTGACCTGGCCGAGCGAGACGTAGACGTCGTTCGCGCCGGGCAGGTAGCCGCTCGTCCGGACGAACGCGTAGTTGTCGAGGATGTCGAGGATCCCGGCCACGGGCAGCAGCACGTCGTCGTCGGCCACCTCGATGTCGTCGAGGCCCGCGACGTCCGGGCCCTGGCGACCGCGACCACGCTTGCGGTCCCGCTCCCGGCCACGGTCGCGACCACGGCGACGGCGCCCGCCGCGCTCGTCGTCGAGCAGGGCCTGACGGTCCGCTGCACGCTCGCCGCGCTGGGCACCCTGGTCGCCCTGGCGCGGAGCCTGCTGCCGCTCGGCCTGACGCTCCTGCTGGCGGTCGGGCTGCCGCTCGCCGCGCTGGGCGGCCACCTCGGCCGTGCCGTCGCCCGACGGCGCGCCGGCGCCCCGGCCCGAGCGGCGCGACCCACGCTCGCCCGTCACGAGGCCGACCGCCGCCGCAGCACGGGCGGCGCGCTCGTCGGGCGTCTCGCCGTCCTCGCGCGGACGCACGCCCTGCTCGCCGAGCGCCTCGGCGACCGCAGCGGCGGCCTCGGGACGCACGTCGCGGGAGCGGTCGCGCCGCGAGCCGTTGCTCCGCGCGTCGTCGGCGCGGACGGGCAGGTCGAGCACGGGGGCGGCGCTGCGGTCCTCGCGGCTCGCCGCCGCGGGCGCGTCGGAGCGCGTCTCGGTGGTCTCGGCCGCGGCGCTCGCGGGCCGGTCCGCGCGGCGGCTGCGCGCCCGCGCGGGACGTGCCTCGGCGCCGTCCTGGGACGCTGCGGCCGGAGGCGTGTCGTTCTGGGGCGCCGCGCCCGCGGCACGCGCGGGGGCGCTCTGCTCGCCGGTGCGAGCACGGATGACGTCCACGAGGTCGCTCTTGCGCATCTTGGACGTGCCCTTGACCCCGAGCTGCGAGGCGAGCGCCTGGAGCTCCGGGAGACGCAGCGCGCCGGTCCGGGCCTGACCGCCTGCAGCGGCCGTACCGGTCGCGCTGCTCGTGGCGGTGTCGATGGTGTCTGTCACGAAGGACCCTTCCCCCTCGTTTGCGCCCACCTCTCAGAGGGTGGGCCGCGGGTGGTCGACGCCCGGCGCGTGACGGCCGGAGCGCAGGTGTTACCACGCGTCAGTGGTACGACGACGTCAGCTGACGTGGGCTGGATGGCCTTCTCTCGGGCGGTCCTCACCTCGGCCGCACGGGACGGCGGTCGAGATGTGCGCGACGGGACGCCTGACGGGGCGCCCGACGGTACGGGAGAACGTGACCGAAGGCTGACCCCATCCTAGCACCGGGACTACGCCGTCCGGAGCCGCTCGGCCACCACGCCGCGCTGGTCGATCTCGATCGCGCGGACCTCCCAGTCGGCCGCCCCGCCGACGAGCTCGGCGACGACCTGGCCCACCCTGTCCGGTCCGGCAGCGTCGTCGAGCACGAGGACCGTGGGCCCCGCGCCGGAGACCGTCGCGGCGAGCCCTTCGGCACGCAGCGCCTGCACGAGCTCGAACGTCGACGGCATGACGTCGGACCGGTAGCCCTGGTGCAGCCGGTCCTCGGTCGCCTCGAGCAGGAGGTCGGGCCTGCGGGTGAGCGCCTCGACGAGGAGGGCCGCGCGCCCGGCGTTGAACGCGGCGTCGGCGTGCGGCACCGTCTGCGGCAGGACGCCGCGGGCGCGGCTCGTCGCGAGCCGCGCCGAGGGGACCAGCACCGTCGCGCGCACGTCGGGGTGCACGTCCAGGCGGGCGGCGCGCGCCCCGCCCGTCGTGCCGGTGAGCCATGCCACGGTCGCCCCACCCAGGAGGGCGGGCGCGGCGTTGTCGGGGTGCCCCTCGAGCTCGCTCGCGAGGTCCAGGACCGTGGCGTCGTCGAGCGCCGTCGGGTCCGCGACGAGCGCACGCGCCGCGACGATGCCCGCGACCGCCGCCGCGGCGGACGAGCCGAGCCCTCTCCCGTGCGGGATCCGGTTGACGCACGACAGGTGCAGGCCGGTCTGCGGGGCCCCCGCGACGTCGAGCGCGGTGCGCAGCGCGCGCACGACGAGGTGGCTCTCGTCACCGGGGACCTCGCCCGCGCCCTCGCCCTCGACGTCGACCACGACCACGTCGGACGCGAGAGCCCGCACCTCGATGACGTCGTGGAGCGCGAGCGCGAGACCGAGCGCGTCGAAGCCGGGCCCGAGGTTCGCGCTCGTCGCGGGGACGCGGACCCGCACGTGGTCGGCGCCGAGCTGCATCAGCCGAGACCGAGCGCGTCGGCGATGGACACGACGTCGGCACCGACGCGCGTCGGCACGACCTCGCCGCCGTCCGCCGTCCGCAGCGCCCACTGCGGGTCCTTGAGGCCGTGACCCGTCACCGTGACGACGATCCGCGCGCCGGCAGGGACGAGCCCGCGCTCGGCGCGCGCGAGGATCCCGGCGACGCCGGCCGCCGACGCGGGCTCGACGAACACGCCGACCTCGCTCGACAGGACGCGGTGCGCCGCGAGGATCTGCTCGTCGGTCACGGCCTCGATGACGCCGCCCGACTCGTCGCGCGCCGCCTCGGCGAGCTCCCACGACGCGGGGTTGCCGATGCGGATCGCGGTCGCGATCGTCTCGGGCTCGGTGATCGGGTGGCCCGCGACGATCGGCGCGGCGCCCGCGGCCTGGAAGCCCCACATCTGCGGGACGCGCGTCGCGACGGCGGGCAGCCCCTCGCCCGGGTGCCCCGGTGCTCCCTGACCCGCGTACTCGCGGAACCCGCGCCAGTAGGCCGTGATGTTGCCCGCGTTGCCGACGGGCAGCGCGTGGATGTCCGGGGCGTCGCCGAGCGCGTCGACGATCTCGAACGCGCCGGTCTTCTGGCCCTCGATGCGATCGGGGTTGACCGAGTTCACGAGCTCGATCGGGTGCGTGTCGGCGAGCTTGCGCGCAGCGACCAGGCAGTCGTCGAAGTTGCCGTCGACCTGCAGGAGGCGCGCGCCGTGCGCGATCGCCTGGCTGAGCTTGCCCATCGCGATCTTGCCGTCGGGGACGAGCACGGCGCACAGCATGCCCGCGCGCGTCGCGTACGCCGCGGCCGACGCCGACGTGTTGCCGGTCGACGCGCACACGACCGCCTTGGCGCCGCGCGCCGCCGCGGCGGAGATCGCCGTCGTCATGCCGCGGTCCTTGAAGGACCCTGTCGGGTTCATGCCCTCGACCTTGACGAAGACCTGCGCGCCGGTGCGGTCGGACAGCGCGGGCGCCTCGACGAGCGGCGTGCCGCCCTCTCCCAGCGTCACGACGCGCTCCGACACGTGCGCGGGCAGGCGGTCGGCGTACTCGGCGATGATGCCGCGCCACTGATGGGCCATCCGGCCGGTCATCTCAGGCTCCTTCGACTCTCAGGACGGACGTGACGGTGCGGACGGGCTCGAGTCCCGCGACGGCCTCGACGGTCGCCGCGAGCGCCGACTCCGGCGCGGTGTGCGTGGTGATGACGAGCTGGGCGACCGCCGGCCCGGCCGCGCCGCCCTCGACCGGCTCCGTGGCCTCGGGCGTGCCGGGCTGGCGCACAGCCTCGATCGACACGCCGTGCGCGGCGAGCGCCTGTGCGACCTGCGCCAGGACGCCGGGACGGTCGTCGACCTCGAGCCGCACCTGGTAGCGCGTGAGCGCGGCGCTCGGGGGCAGGATCGCGAGCTCGGCGTAGGTGGACTCCTGCGGGCCCTTGCCGCCGAGCACGCGGTGGCGCGCGGCGGAGACGACGTCGCCGAGGACCGCCGACGCGGTGGGGGCGCCACCCGCGCCGCGGCCGTAGAACATGAGCTCGCCCGCAGACTCGGCCTCGACGAACACGGCGTTGAACGAGCCGCGCACGTTCGCGAGCGGGTGCGACGTGGGCACGAGGGCGGGGTGCACCCGCACCGAGACCCCCGCCGCCTCGCCCTCGGTCGCGCCGGAGCGCAGCTCCGCGATGGCGAGCAGCTTGATGACGTGACCGGTCTGCGCGGCCCACGCGACGTCGTCGGCGGTGACGGACATGATGCCCTCGCGCGCGACGTCGTCCAGCGAGACGCGCGTGTGGAAGGCGAGGCTCGCGAGGATCGCCGCCTTGGCCGCGGCGTCGTAGCCCTCGACGTCGGCCGTCGGGTCGGCCTCCGCGAACCCGAGGTCCTGGGCCTCCCGGACGGCCTCCGCAAGGCTCATGCCCGTGGTGGTCATCTGGTCGAGCACGTAGTTCGTGGTCCCGTTGACGATGCCCAGCACGCGGCGCACGTGGTCGCCCGCGAGGGACTCGCGCACCGGGCGCACGATGGGGATCGCGCCCGCGACGGCGGCCTCGAAGTAGATGTCGACCCCGGCGTCGTCGGCGGCCTTGTAGAGCGTCGGGCCGTCCTCCGCGAGCAGTGCCTTGTTCGCCGTGACGACGGCCGCGCCCGCACCGATCGCGCGGAGCAGCAGGTCGCGCGCCGGCTCGATGCCGCCCACGACCTCGACGACGATGTCCGCGCGCTCGACGAGCGCCGCGGCGTCCTCGGTGAGCAGCGAGCGGTCGATCGCCGCGTCGCGCGGCGCGGACGCGTCCCGGACCGCGATCCCCACGAGCTCGAGGCGCGCGCCGACGCGCGACGCGAGGTCGTCCGCCTGCTGCGTCAGCAGCCGCGCGACCTGCGTCCCGACGACGCCGCAGCCCAGGAGGGCGACGCGCAGGGGCGGGTGGGGCACGGCAGCAGCGGGCACGACGGACCTTCCTCAGGCAGTCAGGGGCGAAGCGGATCCGGCGCGCCCGGACGGGCACCGGCACCGCGCCGACAGGATACGGGCGCCCGGCCACCGGGCGCGCCCGCGCCCACGGGTCGGGAACCGCGCCGGCACGAGCCGCTCAACCCTGGTCGAGCGCGAGGAGGTCGTCGACCGTCTCGCGCCGCACGAGCACGCGTGCGGTGCCGTCCGAGACGGCGACGACCGGGGGCCGGGTCAGCAGGTTGTAGTTCGACGCCATCGACCGCCCGTAGGCCCCGGTCGCCGGCACGGCGAGGAGGTCACCCGCCCGCACGTCGCCCGGCAGCATCACCTCGTGCACGACGATGTCGCCGCTCTCGCAGTGCTTGCCGACGACGCGCGCGAGGACGGGCGCCGCGACGGAGGCCCGGCCGACGACCTCGGCGTGGTACTGCGCGCCGTACAGGGCGGGACGGATGTTGTCGCTCATCCCGCCGTCGACGGACACGTAGGTCCGGACGCGGCCGTCGTCGAGCGCCACCGGCTTGACCGTGCCGACCGTGTAGAGCGTGAGCCCCGCGGGGCCGACGATCGCACGACCGGGCTCGATGGAGAACCGCGGGAGCGGCGTGCCGAGCCGGGCCGCGACCGCGTCCACCGCTCCCGCCACGTCCTTCGCGATCCGCTCGGGGTCGAGCGCGACCTCGCCGGGGAGGTAGGCGATGCCGTAGCCGCCGCCGATGTCCACCTCGTCGACGAGCGCGCCGGTGCGGGCCGCCAGGTCGGCGCGGAGCTCGAGCACCGCGCGGGCCGCGACCTCGAACCCCGTCGGGTCGAGGATCTGGGACCCGATGTGCGAGTGGATCCCGAGCAGGTGCAGCTCGGGGCGGCGCACGACGTCGAGCAGCGCGGTCATGGCCGGCGAGTCCCCGGGTGCGTCGGAGTCGACGCCGGAACCCCGCGGCGCGGCGATCGACAGCCCGAACTTCTGGTCCTCGTGCGCCGTCGAGATGTACTCGTGCCCGCCGGCGTGCACGCCCGTCGTCACGCGGACCATGACGGGCGCCACGACCCCGCGGGCCGCGGCGGCGCGGGCGACACGCTCGATCTCGACGAGCGAGTCGACGATGATGCGCCCGACGCCGACCTCGAGCGCCCTGTCGAGCTCCGCGTCCGACTTGTTGTTCCCGTGCAGGCCGATCTCGGCCCCCGGGACACCCGCACGCAGCGCGACCGCGAGCTCCCCGCCCGACGCCGTGTCGACCCGCAGGCCCTCCTCGCGCGCCCAGCGCGCGACGGCGACCGTCAGCAGCGCCTTGCCCGCGTAGTACACGTCGACGTCGGTCCCGACGGCGCGGAAGGCCGTCTCGAACGCCGTGCGGTAGGCGCGGGCCCGGGCACGGAAGTCCGTCTCGTCGAGCACGTACGCGGGCGTGCCGACCTGCGCGGCGAGCTCGTGGACGCCGAGGCCCGCGACCTCGACCACGCCGTCGTCGCGACGGCGCACGCCCCTCGACCACGGCTCGCCGGGGTGCGTGCTCACATGCGCTCCGGTGCGGTCACCCCGAGCAGGCCCAGGCCGTTGGCCAGGACCTGGCGCACCGCGTCGTTGAGCCACAGCCGCGTGCGGTGCGTGTCCGTGACGTCCTCGTCGGGGTACGGGAGCACGCGGCGGTCCTTCTGCTGATACCACGTGTGGTAGTCGCCGGCGAGGGCCTCGAGGTAGCGCGCGACGCGGTGCGGCTCGCGCAGCTCGGCGGCCTGGGCCACGATGCGTGGGAACTCCGTGAGGCGCCCGATCAGCGCCGCCTCCGTCGGGTGGTCGAGCAGCGACGGGTCGAACCCGTCCGCCCGGGCCACCGCGCGGTCGGCCGCGTTGCGGTCCACCGCGCAGGTGCGCGAGTGCGCGTACTGCACGTAGTAGACCGGGTTCTCGTTGGTCGCCCGCGTGAGCAGGTCCAGGTCGAGGTCGATGCTCGAGTCGGCGGACGAGCGCGTCAGCGAGTAGCGCGCGGCGTCGACACCGACCGCGCCCACGAGGTCGTCGATCGTGAGCACCGTGCCGGCGCGCTTGGACATGCGCACGGGCTCGCCGTCCTTGACGAGGTTGACGAGCTGACCGATGAGGATCTGGAGGTTCCTGCCCGGCTCGTCGCCGAACGCCGCGCACACGGCCATCATGCGGCCGATGTACCCGTGGTGGTCCGCGCCGAGCATGATGATGACCTCGTCGAAGCCGCGCTCGCGCTTGTCCAGGTAGTACGCGATGTCGCCCGCGATGTAGGCTGCCTCGCCGTCGGACTTGATGACGACGCGGTCCTTGTCGTCGCCGAAGTCGGTCGTGCGCAGCCAGGTCGCGCCGTCCTGCTCGAACACGTGACCGGTCTCGCGCAGCCGCGCGACGGCGCGCTCGACCGCGCCGGACTCGTGGAGCGAGTCCTCGTGGAAGTACAGGTCGAAGTCGACGCCGAAGTCGTGCAGCGACGCCTTGATCTCGCCGAACATGCGCTCGACGCCCCGGGCCCGGAACGCCTCGCGCGCCTCGTCGTCGGGCAGTGCGCGCGGGTCCGGCTCCCCCGCCGCGAGCGCGTCCGCGACGACCGCGTCGGCGATCTCGGTGATGTACTGGCCCCCGTAGCCGTCCTCCGGCGCCTCCTCACCGCGAGCGCGGGCGAGGAGCGAGCGCGCGAACCGGTCGATCTGCGCGCCGTGGTCGTTGAAGTAGTACTCGCGCGCCACCTCGGCGCCGCTCGCCTCGAGCACGCGCGCGAGCGAGTCGCCGACTGCCGCCCAGCGCACACCGCCGATGTGGAGCGGCCCCGTGGGGTTCGCCGAGACGAACTCGAGGTTGACGCGCTTGCCCGACTCCGAGTCGCCGCGGCCGTACGCGACACCCGACTCCACGATCGTGCGGGCGAGCTCCCCCGCGGCACCCGCCTCGAGCGTGATGTTGAGGAAGCCCGGCCCCGCGACGTCGACCGCCTTGACGCCCGGGGTCGCGGCGAGGCGCGTCGCGAGGTCCTCGGCGAGCGCGCGCGGCGTCGTGCCCGCCTTCTTCGCGAGCTGCAGCGCGACGTTCGTGGCCCAGTCGCCGTGCTCGCGCTGGCGGGGTCGCTCGACGTGCACGGAGGCCGGGACGGCCCCGGCAGGCAGGGCGAGGGTGCCGTCGGCGACGGCGGCGGCCAGGGCAGCGCTCAGCGCTTCGGAGAGCTCGTCGGGGGTCACGGGAGAATCCTACCGACGCACCGCCCCGGGCCCGTCGCCCGTCGCGGTGGACCGCGGCCCCCCGCCGCGCGCGAACCGGTTGCCGACACCCTCCGGCGGGCTGGTAGTCTCGTGCATCGCGCCGCCGGGTCGTCCCGCACGGCGCACGCCCTCGTAGCTCAGTGGATAGAGCGTCTGCCTCCGGAGCAGAAGGTCGTAGGTTCGAATCCTATCGAGGGCACCTCAGCCCCACAGGCGTAGGCATCTCCCGGACGCCGGCCCCGCACTTCGTTACGGTGTCCCCATGACCGACGGCGGCTATGGGGACTTCGAGTTCGAACGACGCTTCCTCGTGCGCGACATGCCGGAGGAGCTGCGCGACGCGCCCGCGCTGATCGTGCAGAGCTACTACCTCGCCGACGAGGGGTACGCGCTGCGCCTGCGGGCCACGGCCCCCGGTGTCGACGCTCCCATGGACGCCGGCACGGACGCGATCACGCTCCTCGACCGCTACGCCTCCGAGGTCGACCTGTGCACGCTCACCGTGAAAGGGCCGATGGCGGGAGGCACGCGGTACGAGGCCGAGCGCGAGGTCGACGTCGCCGTCGGGCTGCAGATGATCCGGCGCGGCGGGTCGCGCATCGTGAAGACGCGCTGGTCGGTGTGGCTCGGCGACGACGGCTGGGTCGTCGACGTGTTCGGCGGGGCGGACCACCCGCTCGTCGTCGCGGAGTGCGAGCGCTCCGGCCCCGTCACCGACCTGCAGATCCCCGCGTTCTGCGTCACCGAGCTCACGGACGACCCCCGGTTCTCGAACGACGCGCTCGCCAGCCGGCCCTTCGCCGGGTGGCGCACGGCCTACGCGGCCGAGCTCGCGGCGTCGGGCCCGCGCTTCCTCCAGGACTTCGGGCGCAACGAGCGCCTCGCCGGCCCGTAGCCGCAGGGCTCGGTCTCGGCCTTCCGGCCGTCGTGGCCGGGTGCTCAGCGCGAGAGCGCGTCCGCGGCGGCGCACACGGCCGCGACGTCGGCGCGGACGGACCGGTGGTCCACCGGGACCCACCCCGGCTCGTGGCCGAAGAGAACCGCCCACGGGAGCAGCACCGGCGAGACGTGCGCGCGGTCCGCGTCGCGTCGTCGGGCCTCGGCCACCTCCTGCTCCACGGTGTCCTCGAGCGCGACGAGGTCGGCGCGCAACGCCTGCCCCTTCTCGGTCAGGTGGTCGCCGCGCCCCCCGGCGAGGTAGCCCTCCCGCCGCGCCGCGCGGGTGACGCGGGCCGCGGCAGCCCTCAGCCGCTCCCGGAGGCCCGCGTCGTCGGGGTCGAGCCGCAGGCGCGCCCCGGGGAGGCAGGGGTCGCCGAACAGCGCCACGAGGACGTCGGGCTCGTGCCCGGTCGCCCGCGACGGGTCGACGACCTCGAGGACCGGCACGACGGCCGGGGTCGGGTCCGGAGGCACCTCGGGCCGTCCCGGGGACGCGTCACGGATCTCGCGCACGACGCCGTGGAGCGCGAGGGCGAGGACCTGCGCCGCGAGCGCGTGCTCGGGACGGCGCAGGACGACCGCGGCGAGCAGGAGGTCCGCCATGCTCCGACCATAGCCGGGCCGGTCCGCACGGCGGGTCAGGCGCCGCCCATCTCCTCGACGCCCTCGGTGAACTCGAAGTGCCACGGCTCGTAGGCGCCGCCACCGCCGCGCTTCGCCCACGGCGGGTTGGCCCAGCCGTAGGTCTCGCCGTTCGCGTTGAGCCACGCGTACACGTCGCGCGACCCCGTCTCGATCGAGCACAGGTCGATGGCGAGGCCCCAGCCGTGCATCGACGTGCCGGGCCGGGCGGCGAAGCCGCCGCGCGTCGACTTGAGCGAGACCTGCGTGGAGAGGGTCCGGTACGACGAGACGAGGCACAGGTCGCGGCCGAAGCTCGCGCGGAACGCCTCGTTGAGCGCGGACAGCGCGACGGCGGCGTCGGGGCGGAGGAAGTCGCCGGCCTGCCACAGCTCGCACAGCTCGTGCTGGTCGAGGTTGCCGTTGGTCCCCGTGGGGCGGACGGTGGGGTCGCACCCGGGGAGGGGTTCGCGCTCGAACGACCGGGACGCGGCGTCGCTGCGCGCCGCGGTGCGCGGTGCGGCCGCGACGTTCTCCGAGAGCGCGGGGACGGTCGAGGCGGCCGTCGCGAGATCGAGGGCGCTCGGGCCGGCCGGACGCGCGTCGGGCTCGAACGGTGACCTGGCCCCCAGACCGTCGTCGGCGCCGGCGGAGAGCGGCATCGCGATCGTCGCCATGGCGAGGGTGCTGAGCACGGCGACCCGGGGGACCCAGCGGTGCTGGCCCGGCACCTGGGCCTGGCTGCGACGCGGTCGACGCGGACCGTGCTCGGCCTCGCGACGTGCGCGGCGGGACTCGAGGGCGGGGACGTCGTCGGTCTGCTGCGACTGCACCCGCCACCTGCCTTCCCCACTCGGAACGGACGTCGGACCGACCATGGCCGGCCGGTGAACGACACTGGCGACCGCGGTCAATCACGGAACAGTAACGAAGGCCTCCGGCGTTGCCAAGTCTCCTGGTCAGCGCTGCGGGAAGGCTCCCACACCACCCGGCCACCCCGACCACGCCGCCCCGGGGCCCTGCTGCGGCAGCCTCAGTGCGGCCGCCGCTGCATCGCGTCCCGCACCTCGCCGACGAGCTCCTCGAGGATGTCCTCGAGGAACACCACGCCCAGCGAGCCCTGCGGACCGTCGACGCGCGCGAGGTGAGCGCCCGAGCCCTGCATGGCGCGCAGCGCGTCCTCCACCTCGTCGTCCGGTGCCGAGACCGCGAGCGCCCGCACGCGCCAGCCGGGTACCGGGTCGTGACGCGTCGTGTCGTCGGCGTAGAGGACGTCCTTGACGTGGAGGTACCCCACGAGGTCGCCCGACGCGTCCGCGACGGGGAACCGCGAGAACCCGGTGCGGGCGACGAGACGCTCGAGCTCGTCGGGCGTGCACCCCTCGACGACGGTCACGAGGTCGGCGACGGGGACCATCACGTCGCTCGCGGTGCGCTCGGAGAACTCGATCGCGCCCGACAGCAGGCCCTGCTCGTCCCGCAGCACGCCCTCTGCCTGGGAGTGCTCGACGATCGACTGGACCTCCTCGGCGGTGTAGGCCGACGCCACCTCGTCCCGGGGCTCCACGCCCGACCACCGCACGACGTGGTTCGCGACCCAGTTGAGCGCGACGATGACCGGACGCAGCACCCTGCCGATCCACACGAGCGGCGGCCCGAACCACAGCACGGCCCGGTCCGGCCCGGCCACGGCGAGGTTCTTGGGCACCATCTCGCCGAGCACCACGTGCAGGTAGACGACGACGGCCAGCGCGACGACGAACGCGATCGGGTGCGCGAGCGACGCGCTCACCCCGAGGGCGTGCAGGGGGTCCTCGATGAGGTGCGCGAGCGCCGGCTCGGCCACGACGCCCAGGCCGGTCGAGCACACGGTCACGCCGAGCTGGGCGCACGCGAGCATGAGCGAGACGTTCTCCATCGCCCACAGCACGGTCTGCGCACGCCGGTCGCCCCGTGCCGCGAGGGGTTCGATCGCGGAGCGCCGGGCCGAGATGACCGCGAACTCCGCGCCGACGAAGAAGGCGTTGCCCACGAGGAGCACGAGGCCGAGGAGGAGCGCGGTGGACGAGCTCATGCGCCCACCTCCGCGGGCGCCGGACGGACGTTGACGCGCTCGACGCGACGACCCTCCATCGCCTCCACCCGGACGACGACACGGTCCGTGCCCTCACCCACGACGATCTCGTCGCCCGTCACGGGGACGCGCCCGAGGCGGGACATGACGAGTCCGCCGAGCGTCTCGTAGGCGGCGTCCTCGGGGACCCGGAGCCCGGTCACCTCGGTGAGCTCGTCCGGGCGCAGGACGCCCGGGACGAACCAGGAACCGTCCGCACGCCGCGCGGCGCCGGAGCGGCGCCGGTCGTGCTCGTCCGCGACGTCGCCGACGAGCTCCTCGACGACGTCCTCGAGCGTCACGACGCCGGCCGTCCCTCCGTACTCGTCGACGACGACCGCCATCTGCAGCCCGAACCCGCGCAGCTCGACGAGCAGCGGGCCGAGGCGGACCGTCTCGGGGACACGAGGGGCGTCCACCATGAGCGCCGCGGCCGGCACGTCGGCGCGGCGGTCGTGCGGGACGGCCACCGCCCGGCGCAGGTGCACGAGGCCGACGACGTCGTCCCGGTCGTCGCCGATGACCGGGAACCGCGAGTGGCCGGTGCGACGGGCGGCGTCGACGACGTCGGCCGCCGTCGCGTCGCGGTCGACGACGACCATGCGCATGCGGTCGGTCATGACGTCCACGGCCGAGAGCGTGTCGAGCTCGATCGAGTTCGTGAGCAGCGTGGCGACGGACACGTCGAGCGTGCCCTCCTGCGCGGAGCGACGCACGAGGGCGGCGAGCTCCGTGGCGGACCGCGCGCCCGACAGCTCCTCGCGCGGCTCGACCCCCACGCGCCGCAGGATGGCGTTCGCCGACCCGTTGAGCACGGCGATCACGGGGCGGAAGAGCTTGGTGAACTGGCGCTGGAGCGGGACGACCTGGCGAGCCGTCGCGTAGGGCGCGCTCAGCGCGAAGTTCTTGGGGATGAGCTCGCCGACCACCATCGAGAAGGCGTTGACGACGACGAGGGCGAGGACCCCGGCGAGGACGCCCGCGACGGCCTGGCTGAGCGGGGTGCGCCCGAGCCCGTCGGAGAGGAGCGAGAGGAGCGCGGGCTGCGCGGTGTAACCGAGCAGGATCGTCGTGAGCGTGATGCCCACCTGCGCCGAGCTCAGCTCGGTCGACAGGTGCTTGAGGGCGGCGCGGACGCTGCGGTCGCGCCGGTCGTCGCGGCCGTCGGGTCTGTCGCCCTCCTCGCCGGACGGCTCGTCACCGGCACCGACGACGGCCGGGTCGAGGGTGACCAGGGAGAACTCCCCGGCCACGAACACGGCGGTTCCTGCAGTGAGGAGCACCCCGAGCGCGACCATGACCCAGTCGCCTACCACGAGGTGCTCCACGGATATCGGGAGGTGCTCTTCATCGTGCGCAGCATGCTAGCGCCCGGGCGCGTCGGCGGCCCCGAGGCCGGTCGCCGGTCGTCCGCAAATCCGGCCGACCTGGGCCGACGTGTGCCACGCTGTACCCCATGGCAGATCCGAGGGCAGCGAGCGCATTCCCCACCGGCGCGGGTGCAGGGCCGACCACGAGCCGCACCCCCGCTCCCCCGACCGGACCGGCCGGCCAGCAGAGCGCGACCGTGCTCGTCGTCGAGGACGAGCCGGCGATCGCGACGGCGATCGCGCAGCGCCTGAGCGCCGAGGGCTGGCGCGTCGAGGTCGCGCGCGACGGGCTGTCCGGCGTCGACGCCGCGACCCGCCTGCGTCCCGACGTCATCGTGCTCGACGTCATGCTCCCGGGCATCGACGGGCTCGAGGTGACACGCCGCATCCAGGCCGAGCAGCCGGTGCCCATCCTCATGCTCACCGCGCGCGACGACGAGACCGACATGCTCATCGGGCTCGGCGTGGGCGCGGACGACTACATGACGAAGCCGTTCTCGATGCGCGAGCTCGTCGCACGCATCAAGGCCCTCCTGCGGCGCATGGACCGCGCGGCGCAGGCGGCGAGCACGACACCCGCGGAGCCACCCATGGCCGTGGGCGACGTGACGATCGACAAGGCCCAGCGTCGCGTGTACCGCGCCGGGGAGGAGGTGCACCTGACACCCACCGAGTTCGAGCTCCTCGTCATGCTCGCGAGCTCGCCCAAGACGGTGCTCACGCGCGAGCGCCTCCTCGCCGAGGTCTGGGACTGGGCCGACGCGAGCGGGACCCGCACCGTCGACTCGCACATCAAGGCGCTGCGGCGCAAGCTCGGCGCGGACCTCATCCGGACGGTGCACGGCGTGGGCTACGCGTTCGAGCCGCCCGCCGGATGACGACGCCCACCGGTGGGCAGGATCTCTCGGGCCCGTCCCGCAACCCGCCGCACCGGTCCCACACGATCCGGCCCCACCTGCCCGACGTCCGGCCGCTCGACTCGTTCCGCTCGCTGAAGATCAAGCTGGGCGTGCTCGTCGCAGCGACGGTGACGCTCGCCGTGCTCATCACGTGGATCGGGCTGCAGAACCAGCTCGGCCCGTCGCGCACCTTCCCCCTCGCGATCGTCCTGTCGCTCCTGCTGACCCAGCTCCTGGCGCGGGGCATGACGTCCCCGCTGCGCGAGATGACCGCCGCCGCCCGCGCGATGGCCGACGGCGACTACACCCGCCGTGTCCGGGCCACGAGCCGCGACGAGGTCGGGCAGCTCGCGGTCGCGTTCAACGTCATGGCGGAGGACCTCGCGACGAGCGACCAGGTGCGGCGCGAGCTCATCGCCAACGTGTCGCACGAGCTGCGCACGCCGATCGCCGCGCTGCAGGCGCAGCTCGAGAACGTCGTGGACGGCGTGACGCAGCCGACGCCCGCGACGATGGAGATGGCGCTCGCCCAGACGGAGCGCCTCACGCGCCTCGTCGCCTACCTGCTCGACCTGTCGCGCATCGAGGCCGGCGCGGCGGCGCTGAACATCACGGAGATCGAGGTCGGCGACTTCCTCGAGGAGAACGCCGAGGCGGTCTCCATGGTCGAGGCGGCCAAGGGCCTGCGGTACCTCGTCGACGTCACCCCGCCGGACCTCGTGCTCGAGGCCGACAGGGAGCGCCTCCACCAGGTGGTCGTGAACCTGCTCCAGAACGCGATCCGCCACTCTCCCCCGAACGGCGAGATCCGGCTCGAGGCGTACCCGGTCGACGACGAGGTCGTGATCGAGGTCGTCGACGAGGGTCCGGGGATCGCGAAGGAGGACCGCGAGAGGATCTTCGAGCGCTTCGCGCGGGCGAGCGCGACGGGGTCGCACCCGACGGGTTCGCACCCGACGGGTGGCGGCTCGACCGGCGGTACCGGGATCGGGCTCGCGATCGTCCGGTGGGCCGTCGACCTGCACGGCGGCCGGATCGAGGTCGCCGACTCCCGTCGGGGTGCGACGATGCGGGTGACCCTCCCGGCGAGGGCGGGAGACCTCTCGCCGTCACCCCTGGACGACGACGCGCTGTGACCACGCCGAACCGGTGAGATGCGTCACACACCGACCGCCCCATACCCCGTGATGGCCTGGAATTCCGCGCTCTTGCCCGGAGTCGAGGAGGGCGTTGCACCGCGTTTGCCTCGCACAGACGCGACGTGAAGAACCTTGGCACGGCTCGCGCGGGAACGTCCCCCGCGGCCCTGCGAGCGGGGCCCGAGGGCCTAGGCTGGTGTGGTCCGGATGCCGGACGAGTCTGTGCCGGGGCGCGTCGTCGTCTCGCCGTCACGCGCCGACACGACTGTGACCGTACAGCGACCTGTGTGTGAAAGTGGGCGATCCTCGCGTGTCCCCGAAGGCTGAGTCAGAGGCGATCAGCGACGTCAGCTCCGTGTTCGGAGCGAACGAGTGGCTGGTCGACGAGCTCTACGAGCAGTACCTCAAGGACAAGAACGCGGTAGACCCCGCGTGGTGGGACTTCTTCGAGGACTACCGTCCGACGGAGCGCGACGACACGGGCGACGAGCCCGCACCGTCTGCGGCACCGGCGTCGGCGTCCACGAACGGCAGCCCCGCGCAGAGCGCGCCCGCTGCCCCGGCACCGGCCGCCCGACCCGCGGAGGCCACGAAGCCCACGCCGGTGACGGACGGCTCCGCCGCGGCCGAGGCCGCGCAGCGCGTCAAGGCCCCGAAGCTGCCCGCGGACCCCGCCGTCAACGCGGCGGTCGAGGCCGTGCGTGCGCACAAGCCCGTCGCGACGGCGCAGCCCGCCACCGCGCCGTACGCGCAGGTCCCGGCGCGCAAGGTCGCCGCTGCGCCGGACGAGCAGACGGAGGCCGTCGACGACGTCCAGAAGCTGCGCGGCCCCGCCGCGCGCGTCGTGACGAACATGGAGTCGAGCCTCCAGGTCCCGACGGCGACGTCCGTGCGCGCCGTCCCGGCCAAGCTCATGGTCGACAACCGCATCGTCATCAACAACCACCTCGCTCGCGGTCGTGGCGGCAAGATCTCGTTCACGCACCTCATCGGCTTCGCGCTCGTCGAGGCGCTGGCGGACATGCCGGCCATGAACTCGAGCTACACCGAGCTCGACGGCAAGCCGGCCGTCAGCCAGCCGGCCCACGTGAACTTCGGCCTCGCGATCGACCTCGCCAAGCCGGACGGCACGCGCCAGCTCCTCGTCCCGAGCGTCAAGAAGGCCGACACGATGGACTTCGCCCAGTTCTGGGCGGCCTACGAGGACCTCGTGCGACGGGCGCGCGGCGGCAAGCTGGCCGTCGACGACTTCGCCGGCACGACGATCTCGCTGACGAACCCCGGCGGGATCGGCACGGTGCACTCGGTGCCGCGGCTCATGCAGGGCCAGGGCACGATCATCGGCGTCGGCGCGATGGACTACCCGGCGGAGTTCGCCGGGGCCTCGACCGAGCGCCTCGCGCGTCTCGGCATCTCGAAGGTCCTGACGATCACGTCGACCTACGACCACCGCATCATCCAGGGTGCCCAGTCCGGCGAGTTCCTGCGCATCCTGTCGCAGAAGCTGCTCGGCGAGGACGGCTTCTACGACCGCGTGTTCGCCGCGCTGCGCATCCCCTACGAGCCGGTGCGGTGGGTCCGCGACAACACGACGGACGCCGAGATCGAGGCGGCGAAGCCCGCCAAGATCGCCGAGCTCGTCCACTCCTACCGCTCGCGCGGTCACCTCATGGCGGACACCGACCCGCTCGCGTACCGCCAGCGCAAGCACGGCGACCTCGACATCCAGAACCACGGGCTCACGCTCTGGGACCTCGACCGCACCTTCCCCACGGGCGGGTTCGGGGGGAAGACGAAGTCGTCGCTGCGCGACATCCTCGGCCTCCTGCGCGACTCCTACTGCCGCACGGTCGGCGTCGAGTACATGCACCTCGCAGACCGCACGCAGCGCAAGTGGCTGCAGGAGCGTCTCGAGTCCGGCTACGCCCGCACGCCGCGCGAGGACCAGCTGCGCATCCTGCGCCGGCTCAACTCCGCCGAGGCGTTCGAGACGTTCCTCCAGACGAAGTTCGTCGGGCAGAAGCGCTTCTCGCTTGAGGGTGGCGAGTCACTCATCCCGCTGCTCGACGCGATCCTGTCGAAGGCCGCCGAGAACGGCCTCGACGAGGTCGGCATCGGGATGGCGCACCGCGGTCGCCTCAACGTGCTCGCGAACATCGCCGGCAAGAGCTACGCGCAGATCTTCGCGGAGTTCGAGGGCAACCTCGACCCGAAGAGCGTGCAGGGCTCCGGCGACGTGAAGTACCACCTCGGGACCGAGGGCACGTTCACGGCCGAGTCCGGCGCAACGACGAAGGTCTACCTCGCGGCCAACCCGTCGCACCTCGAGGCCGTCGACCCGGTGCTCGAGGGCATCGTGCGCGCCAAGCAGGACCGCATCGACCTCGGGGGCGACGGGTTCTCCGTGCTCCCGATCCTCATCCACGGCGACGCGGCCTTCGCCGGTCAGGGCGTGGTGCCCGAGGTGCTCAACCTCGCCCAGCTGCGCGGCTACCGCACCGGCGGCACCGTGCACGTCGTCGTCAACAACCAGGTCGGCTTCACCACGGGCCCGTCGTCGTCGCGCTCGACGACGTACGCGACCGACGTGGCCAAGGGCTACCAGGTGCCGATCTTCCACGTGAACGGCGACGACCCGGAGGCGTGCGTGCGCGTCGCCGAGCTGGCCTTCGCGTTCCGCGAGCAGTTCGACCGCGACGTCATCATCGACCTCATCTGCTACCGCCGCCGCGGTCACAACGAGGGCGACGACCCGTCGATGACCCAGCCGCTCATGTACAACCTCATCGAGGCGAAGCGCTCGGTGCGTAAGCTCTACACCGAGAACCTCGTCGCGCGCGGCGACATCACGCTCGAGGAGGCCGAGCACGTCCTGCAGGACTACCAGGCGCAGCTCGAGCGGGTCTTCACGGAGACGAAGGAGGGCGGCTACACGCCGTCCGCCTCGAAGGAGCCCGTGGCGGGCCTGGAGCGCCCGGAGTCGCAGCTCGAGGACGCCGGCACGATGGTCGGCTGGCGCACCGCGGTCGACCCGGACGTCGTCGAGCGCATCGGTCAGGTGCACGTCGCGCCGCCCGAGGGCTTCACCGTGCACCCCAAGCTCGCGCAGCTCCTCGAGAAGCGCCGGCAGATGTCCGTCGAGGGCGGCATCGACTGGGGCTTCGGCGAGCTCCTCGCGTTCGGCTCGCTCCTCGCCGAGGGCACGCCCGTGCGCCTCGCCGGTCAGGACTCGCGCCGCGGCACGTTCGTGCAGCGCCACGCCGTCCTGCACGACCGCGAGACCGGCGCCGAGTGGACCCCGCTGCTCTACCTCTCCGCCGACCAGGCGAAGTTCTGGGTCTACGACTCGTCGCTGTCCGAGTACGCGGCGCTGGGGTTCGAGTACGGCTACTCCGTCGAGCGTCCCGACGCCCTCGTGCTCTGGGAGGCGCAGTTCGGGGACTTCGTGAACGGCGCCCAGACCGTCATCGACGAGTTCATCTCGTCGGCGGAGCAGAAGTGGGGCCAGTACTCCTCGGTCGTCATGCTGCTCCCCCACGGCTACGAGGGCCAGGGACCGGACCACTCGTCCGCACGCATCGAGCGCTTCCTGCAGCTCGCGGCCGAGGACAACATGACCGTCGCGCAGCCCTCGACCCCCGCGTCGTACTTCCACCTGCTGCGCCGCCAGGCGTACGACCGCCCGCGCCGTCCCCTCGTCGTCTTCACGCCGAAGCAGCTGCTGCGCCTCAAGGCGGCCGCGTCCCCGGTCGAGGAGTTCACGCAGGGCACCTTCCGGCCCGTGATCGCCGACGCCGCGGCCGACCCGGCCAAGGTCGACCGCGTGCTCCTGTGCACGGGTCGCGTCTACTACGACCTCCTCGCCGAGCGCACCAAGCGCGGGGACGAGAGCACGGCGATCGTCCGCCTCGAGCAGCTCTACCCGCTCGACGTCGACGCGATCCGCGCCGAGATCGCCCGGTACGGCGACGCCGAGGTCGTGTGGGTCCAGGACGAGCCGGAGAACCAGGGTGCCTGGTCGTTCGTCCACATCAACCTGCCGGACGACCTGCCGCGCGTGCGCGTCGTCTCGCGTCCGGCGTCGGCCTCCACGGCGGCCGGCACGGCGAAGAAGCACCAGGCCCAGCAGGCGGTGCTCCTCGAGCAGGCGTTCGCCCGCTGACGACCGACCGGCTCGCCGGGACCTGAGCACGACGAAGGCCCCCCTCCCACGGGAGGGGGGCCTTCGTCGTCGGCTCCGTCCGGCCGGGCCTGACCCTCACCAGCGGTCGTGGACCGCCGCCCGGATGTGCTCGTCGTAGATCTCGCGGATGCCGGACGCGAAGAGCGGGCCGAGCACCTCGGCCGATCCCGCGACGGCGTTGGACCGCGCCTGCTCGACGTTGCGCGCGCCCGGGATGACCGTCGTGACGCCGGGCTGCTGCCAGATCCACGCGATGGCCGCCTGCGCGGGGGTGAGGTCCTGCGCGACCGTGTCGCGCACGAGGTCGGAGAACTGGTGCGCCGCCTCGACGCCGGTCTCGAAGTCCACCCCGGCGAACGTCTCGCCGACGTCGAACGCGCTGCCGTCGCGGTTGTAGGTCCGGTGGTCGTCGTCCGCGAACGTCGTGTCGCGCGTGTACTTGCCGGACAGCAGCCCGGACGCGAGCGGGACGCGCGCGATGATGCCCACGCCGGCCGCGGACGCCGCCGGCAGCACCTCGTCCAGGGGCTTGAGGCGGAACGCGTTGAGGATGATCTGCACGCTCGCGACACCGGGCCGCGCGATGGCGGTGAGCGCCTCGTCGACCGTCTCGACGCTCACGCCGTAGGACGCGACCGCGCCGTCGGCGACGAGGGTGTCGAGCGCGTCGTAGACCTCGTCGCGCGAGTAGACGGCCGTGGGCGGGCAGTGCAGCTGGACGAGGTCGAGCCGCTCGGTCCGCAGGTTCGCGCGCGAGCGGTCGGTCCACTCGCGGAACTTCGCGAGCGTGTAGTTGTCCGGGTCCTGCGCGTCCCGGCGGCCCATCTTCGTGGCGACGGTGATCCCGTGGCCGGGGTTGTCGGCGAGGTACGAGCCGATGATCTGCTCGCTGCGGCCGTCGCCGTACACGTCCGCGGTGTCGAAGAAGGTCACGCCGGCCTCTGCGGAGGCGTCGAGCACCGCGCGGGCGTCGCCCTCCTCGACGTCGCCCCAGTCGGCGCCGAGCTGCCACGTCCCGAGTCCCACCACCGAGACGAGCCGTCCCGTGCGTCCGAGCACACGTCGTTCCATCGTTCCTCCTCGTGCTGCGTCGGGCGCGCAGGCGCACGTGCCCGGGCACCGAGTCTGACGGCCGAGGGCTCATCGCGCACCCGCGCACGCCGAGTACCGTATGTGAGCGTGAACACCGACGCACCTTCCGGCGCACAGCTGCGCATCGCCCACGGCGACCACGTCGCCACGATCACCGAGGTCGGAGCGGCGGTGCGCGAGTACGCGGTCGCCGGCCGGCCGGTCTTCGTCCCGTTCGCCGAGGACGAGGTCGCCCCCGCGTTCAACGCCGCGGTGCTGCTGCCGTGGCCCAACCGCCTGCGCGACGGTCAGTACGAGATCGACGGCACGAGGTACCAGGTACCCGTCACCGAGTTCGCGCGCAGCACGGCGCTCCACGGGCTCGCGTGCTGGCAGCGGTGGACCGTCGTCGAGCACTCCGGCTCCGCGGTGACGCTCGAGCTGCGCCTCGTCCCCACGCCCGGCTACCCGTTCGCGCTCGTGTCGCGCGTCGAGTACTCGCTGAGCGACGCCGGGCTGCGCGTGCACGTCCGCACGACCAACGCCGGCCGCGGCACGGCGCCGTACGGGATCGGCTTCCACCCGTGGCTCTCCCCGGACGGCGCGGACCTCGACGACTGCACGATCCGCCTCGACGCCGTCTCGCGCGTCACGACCGACGACCGCCTGCTGCCCACCGGGACGGAGCCGGCGTCCGGCTCGTTCGACCTGCGGGAGACGCGCTCCCTGCGGGGTGTCGACCTCGACGACGCGTACGTCGACGTGACGCGCGACACGGACGGTCTGTCGTGGATCCGGCTCGGCGCCCCGGACGGGCGCACGGCGGCCGTGTGGATGGACGCGTCGATGGACACGTGGCAGATCTGCACCGGCGACCACGTGGGCGACGCCGCATTCCGCCGCTCGGGCGTCGCGGCGGAGCCGATGAGCTGCATCGCCGACGCCTTCCGCACCGGGGAGCGGCTCGTGCGCCTCGCGCCGGGCGACTCGCACGAGGTGACGTGGGGCGCGACCCTCCTCTGAGCGCGGGCCGGTGGCCCGTGCGCGACGGTCGCGCCGGGCGCCGACACGCCGGGCGGACGGCCCGGGATCGACCGCGGCTCCCGACGTCGGGGAGAATGACCCCTGTGGAGGACGCAGCACGTCGAGAAGTCCGGATCTGCGTCGTCGGCGACGAGCTGAGCGCCGGCGTCGGGGACGCCAAGGCCCTGGGGTGGTCGGGGCGCGTCGTCGCGCGCACGCGCTTCGGCCAGCCCGTCTACGTCTTCCCGCTCGCGATCCCCGGGGAGACGACGACGGCCCTCAGCCAGCGCTGGGAGGCGGAGACCGCGCGGCGGTTCTCCCCCGAGCCCGACGTCGACAACCGGCTGGTCATCGGACTCGGTCGGCACGACCTCGACTCGGGCCTCTCCGTCGCGCGGTCCCGGCTCAACCTCGCGAACGTCCTGGACGTCGCGGAGTCGCGCCGCCTGCCGACGTTCGTCGTCGGGCCGCCGCCCGGCCACCCGCAGGACGCGGACCGGCTCGCCGAGCTCTCCAACGCGTTCGCGGACGTCGCGAACCGTCGTCGCGTGCCCTACGTCGACACGTTCAGCCCGCTCGTGACGCACGAGCAGTGGCTCGCGGACCTCGCCCAGAGCGGCAACGGGTTCCCTGGCCAGGCGGGTTACGGCCTCATGGCGTGGCTCGTGCTGCACACGGGCTGGCACGCCTGGCTCGGCCTGCCCGACGACGCGCCCTGAGCAGCGCCGTCGGGCAGGCCGGGGAGGCTGCGCCTCAGCCGCGCGAGACCGTGAGGTCGCCGGACACGGTGCTCGCGGACACGTAGGCGCCGCCCGCGGTGGGGGTCTCGACGGGGCGGTCGACGTGGTCGACCGACGTCGTGCGCTGCGCGGAGCTCTCGAGGCGCACGCCGTCGAGCACGGCCTTTCCGGTGACGCTGCGCGCCTTGAGGTTGACCGGCGCCCCGGCGCCCAGGCGCACGGCGACGTCGCCGGAGACGGTGCGCGCGTCGACGAGCGGCGTGCTCTCGCGCGCGACCACCTCGACGCCGCTCGTCACGGTCGTGACCGACACGCGGCCGAGCGAGCCCGCGACGTTCACGGCGCCCGACGCCGTGCTCACGCGCACGTCGCCGACGTGCTCGACGACGTCCACGGGCGCCGAGGCGGTCTTCACGGAGACGGGGCCCGTCGTGCCCTGGACGCGCACGGGACCGGTCGCCGTCGTCACGGACAGGTCGGCCGTGGTGCCGGTGACGGTGGTGGCGGCACGCGCCGTCGTCACCTTGACGGGCACGTCGGCCGGGACGGTGACGCGCACGACGGCGCGGTCCTTGTCGCGCAGTCCCTTCGCCCGGTCGACGACGCCCTCGATGCCGGCGAAGTCGTACCCGATGCGCAGCTCGCCGTCGTGCGCGCTGACCTGCAGGGGACGCTCGGTGACGTCGCCGATCTCGACGTGCGCCCCGTCGGCGCGGTTCGGGTCCGCGACGACGTCGACGGACCCGTCGGTCAGCTGGACGACGACGCGGCGTACCTCGGCGACGTCGAGGGTCTGCGGGGTGGCGACCACCCAGGTCTCGGTGCTCATGCGATCTCTCTCCTCGTTCGGGGTCTGGTGCGGCTTCTGGTGCTGGTCCTGGTGCGGGATCTCGGTCGGCGTGCGGTCGTGGTGCCGCAGGGGTGCGTCTGATCCACCGTGCGTCACGGCAAGGTCGCCCGCACGGCCTTGCGCGCGCTGTCGAGGACGGTGCGCAGCGTGTCCACGGTGAGCTCGGTGACGACGCTCGACGCGTCGGCGCGGCGCAGGTCGGCGCGCACGTCCTCGCGGAAGCGCTGCACGAGCGCCTCGGCCTCCATGCGCCAGGCGTACGACTCGCGCCGCCGAGGATCGGGCTCGCCCTCGCGCGGACGCGCGCGCGCCGACTGCGCGGCGGCGGCGAGCTCGGCGCGCAGCCCTTGGAGCGAGCCCTGGACCTCGGCGCGAAGCGCCTGCGCGCGCTGCCGGACGGTCTCGGCGATGCCGTGCTCGAGCTGTGCGACGTCACCGCGTCGCGCCTCGATCTCGGCACGACCGGCGGGCGTGAGCTCGTACGTCGTCTTGCGTCCCTCGACGCTGCGCCGCACGAGCCCTTCGTCCTCGAGCCGTCCCAGGCGTGGGTAGATGGTCCCTGCGCTCGGGCGGTACGTGCCACCGAAGCGTTCGGTGAGCTCGGTGATGAGCTCGTACCCGTGCTTGGGCCCGGCGTCGAGCAGGGCGAGGAGGTACAGGCGCAGCTCGCCGTGGGCGAAGACCGTGGCCATCAGCGGTCCACCGGACCGCTCGCGGCCGCGCGTGCGCGGGCTCCGGGCGTTCCCCAGGCCGGGCCGTCGCCGGTCGCGCGCCCGGGTGCGTCGGTCGAGGTGCGCTCCGCGTCCTCCTCGAAGGAACCGCGCAGCACGGTCACGTTCCCGGAGACGGCGGACACCCGGACGGACGCCGCCGGTCCGTGCTGCGCCGGTCGGCTGAACGAGCCCGCCGCGCTCCGCTGCTCCGTCCCGTCGACGAGCAGCCGGCCGCTCACGCACCGGATCGCGTAGGACATGGCGTCGGGGTCGGGGAGCCGGACGAGCACGTCGGCGGAGACGGCGCTCACGCTGACCTCGGAGGGCGTCGTGCGGGTGTCGACCGTCACCGCGCCCGAGACGGACTCGAGCCGCAGCGAACGCAGCGCCCCCGTCGCCGTGAGCCCGCCCGAGACGGACTCCATGCGGACCGTGCCGTCGTGCTCGCTCGCGGAGACCTCGCCCGAGACCGTGTCGACGCGCAGCTCGCCCGCCGTGCGGCTGGTCATGACCGAACCGGTGACCGTGCCCACGCGCACACCGTTCCGGAGACCTGCGACGAGACCCTCGCCCTGCACGGTGACGACCTTGGCGTACGTGGTCGCCGGGACGGCCACGTGCACGTCGGCCGCGTCCTTGCCGGTGTAGGTGCGAAAACGCTCGAGGAAGCCCTTCCAGCCGGCCTCGTACGAGCCGTAGCCGATCCGCAGGGTCGTGCCGTCCACCGCGACCTCGAGCGCGCGCCCGGTCACGGAGTGCACCTCGACGACGACGTCGGTCCGGGCGGGGTCCTCGTGGGCGACCACGTCGATGCGACCGCCGATGACCGTCGCGTCGAGCAGCGCGACGTGCTCGACCCCGATCGTCCGCGGACCGGTGACGGTCCAGCTCTCGTGCGTCATCCTGCGCCGTCCTCTCGTCCGCCGAGGCCCGCCCCTGAGGCAGTCCGCGGTGCTGCCCGCGCGGGGGTTCACCCTCGCGCAAAGTTGCGATATATCGCGTTCTCCGAGACACGATATATCGCGTTCAGGCGGAGGGCAAGGGATGACGTGTGGGACCATGGGAGGCGGACCGACACGCAGAGGGCGGCCGTTCCCGCCGAGATCCCTCGAGGACGGCGGCACTCCCCGAGACCATCAGGAGAACATCATGAGCAAGCGCGGACGCAAGCGTCGCAGCCGCAAGGGCAACGGCGCGAACCACGGCAAGCGCCCCAACGCCTGAGGCACGCACGCGCGAAGGGCCCGGACCGACGTCGTCGGTCCGGGCCCTTCGTCGTACGGGAGCCGGCTGCGCGGGCCCGCAGGACTCAGCGCGTCTCGACCACCGTCGTGGTCGTCGTCATGACGATGAGCTGCGCGTGGATCCGCGCGCGCAGGCTCGGCGGCGCCTGCTCGTGGCACGAGCGACGCACGAGCCGCTTCACGAGCTCCTCCACGCTCAGCTCGGCGAGGCACGGCGAGCAGTGCGCCACGTGGGCGCGCATCCGCAGCTCGTCGTCGGAGGTCATCTCCGAGTCGAGGTACTCGTAGAGGTGCAGCAGGGCGTGCTCGCACTCCGACTCCCCCTCGGTCGAGTGCGGGATCGGCGTGACCGTCTCGTCGGTCGCCCGCAGGCCCGGCGTCCGGCTCTCTGACGTGCTCACGACTCACCTCCAGGAGCCTTCGCCCCTACCAGTCCTCGCTGCGCGGCGTAGTCGGCCAGCAGCTCGCGCAGCTGGCGCCTGCCCCGGTGCAGGCGGGACATGACCGTACCGATCGGTGTCCCCATGATCTCCGCGATCTCCTTGTACGGGAAGCCCTCGACGTCCGCGTAGTACACGACCATGCGGCGGTCCTCGGGCAGCTCCTGCAGCGCGCGCTTCACGTCCGTGTCCGGCAGGCGGTCGAGCGCCTCGGCCTCCGCCGAGCGCAGCCCCTGCGACGTGTGCGACGCGGCGCGCGCGATCTGCCAGTCCTCGACGTCCTCGGCCTGGGACTGCTGCGGCTCGCGCTGCTTCTTGCGGTACGTGTTGATGAACGTGTTCGTGAGGATCCGGTACAGCCACGCCTTGAGGTTGGTCCCCGGGCGGTACTGGTGGAACGCCGCGAACGCCTTGGCGAACGTCTCCTGCACGAGGTCCTCTGCGTCGGACGGGTTGCGCGTCATGCGCAGCGCCGCCGAGTACAGCTGGTCGAGGTACTGCAGCGCGTCGCGCTCGAACCGCGCGGCCCGTGCGGCGTCGTCCTCCGCGGCCGGCGCTCGGTTCGTGTCGGTGTCGTCGTCCGTACCGGTGGTCGCGGAGACGTCGTTCTCCGTCCCCTCGGGCAGCGCGGAGGTCGGCGTCGCGGACGGCACCGTCTCGGGGCTCCCGGGGATCTGCTCAGTCATCGACAACGAGCCTAGTCCCCTGTTCGTCAGGTTGTTCGCTGGGACGGACCTCGCGGCAGGACCGGCCGAGAAGGCCGCCACGAGTGCCTCGTCCGGGGAGGCCGGGGCGACCGCCTGAGCGGCGGTCGACCGGGCGTCGAGCAGGATGGTCACGAGGTGTGCAACCACCGTGCGCGGCGGCCCATTCCCGCGGGCAGGCACCTGGTGTGCCACGAGCCGGACATCGCTAGCGTGGCGACCATGACCACGACCGAGATCCCGTCCCGCTTCCTCACCCTCCTGCGCGAGCAGGTCGCGCACGAGCTCGACGCGCACCAGCAGTACATCGCCATCGCGGTGTGGTTCGACTCCCACGACCTGCCCCAGCTCGCCGCGCACTTCTACCGCCAGTCGGTCGAGGAGCGCAACCACGCGATGATGATCGTGCAGTACCACCTCGACCGGGACCTGCCCGTCGTGATCCCGGGCACCGGCGACGTGCGCAACGACTTCTCGTCCGTCGTCGAGCCGCTCCAGCTCGCCCTCGACCAGGAGAAGCAGGTCACGGCCCAGATCGAGGCGATCTTCCGGGCCGCGCGCGAGGAGGGCGACGCGCTCGGCGAGCAGTTCCTCCTGTGGTTCCTCAAGGAGCAGGTCGAGGAGGTCGCGTCGGCGACCACCCTGCTCACCGTCGCGCAGCGCGCCGGGGACAACCTGTTCGACCTCGAGAACTACGTCGCGCGAGAGACGATCGGCGACTCGGGAGAGTCCGCGGACGCGCCCGAGGCCGCCGGCGGAGCGCTCTGAGGGCACCTCGTGTCCTGATCGCACCACCAGGTGAGGTGAGGGAGGGCGCGCGCGATCTACCATCCGCCCGCTCGTCCCTCGCGGGCTCCCGCCGGGCCCGCCACGATCGCGCGCGCCCTCCCTCACCTCCCCCTCGCCCGTCGTCTCGCCCTCGTCCCGTCTCTCCCTCGTCTTCCGCGGTTCTCAGGCCCTCAGCACCCGTCGCCGGTGGCGCGCGGACCGCGGGCGCGGCAGGCTGGAGCGACACGCGACCGAAGGAGTACCGATGCTGCTGCGTCACCTCGCGAGGCCCATGCTGGCCTCCTGGTTCGTCTACGACGGCGTCCAGACCGCCCTCAAGCCGGCCGAGCACGTCCGCGCCGCACGCAGTGGCATCGAGATCGTCGAGAAGGGCGCCGGCGTGGAGGCCCCGCTGAGCGACGCGCAGGTCACCGCCCTCGTCCGAGTCCACGGCGTCGCCACCGCCGTCGCGGGCCTGTGCCTCGCCGTCAGCAAGGCGCCCCGCACGGCGGCGCTCACGCTCGCTGCGCTCACCGTCCCGCTCGCCGTCGTCAACCAGCCGTTCACCGGTGGTGAGGCCACCCGCACGGAGCGCACCCGCAAGTTCGTGGCCAACATCGGGGCGATCGGTGCCGCGCTCATCGCCGGGGCCGACTACGAGGGACGGCCGGGAGTGCAGTGGCGGCTCGAGAAGGCACGCCACGACCTGGCCCGGGCCAAGCAGGCGAAGCAGGACGCCGTCGTCACGAGCGCCAAGGGCACGGCGAAGAGCGTCAAGGGCACGGCGAAGGGCGTCACGGGTTCCGCGAAGCAGGCGTCCGCCGACGCCGGGCGCGCCGCGCGGCGGGCCGCCAAGGCCGCACGCGAGGCCGCCGAGCACGCCGCGAGCCTCACGTCGGGTGCCGTGCACGACGCCGGCGCGGCCGTGCGCTCCAAGGTCGCCTGAGCCTGCCGGACCCGGGGGTCGTGCGCCACGGCGCGGCTGTCGTGGCACACGGACCCGGGTTCGGCGCAGGGCGTGCCGCGCAGACCAGGGTTCGGTGGTGCGGTGCTCGGCCGGGGTGAACCCGCGTCGCGCGTCCAGCGCCCGGGAGGGTCCGGCGTCGGGCCCTGCACCTCCACTAGCCTGGACGCCATGACCGACGCGCACCTCGCCGCCCCTGCCCCCGCCGACGCGGACGGCTGGGCCGCGCCGACGGCCGCCGGCCCGCTCGCCGCGACCGTCGAGGTGCCGGGCTCGAAGTCGTTGACGAACCGCCTGCTCGTGCTCGCGGCCCTCGCGGACGGCCCGGGCGTCCTGCGCGGCGCGCTGCGCAGCCGCGACGCCGATCTCATGGCGGCCGGGCTGCGCGCGCTCGGCGTGAGCGTGACCGAGGGCTCGTCCCCCAGCGAGCTGCACGTCGTCCCGGGCGCTCTGCGCGGGCCGGCGGACATCGACTGCGGCCTCGCCGGCACGGTCATGCGGTTTCTCCCGCCCGTCGCCGCGCTCGCCGACGGGACCGTGCGGTTCGACGGCGACGAGGGCGCCCGCGTGCGGCCCATGGGACCGGTCCTCACGGCGCTCCGCGCGCTCGACGTGAGCGTCACGGACGACAGCAGCGGTACGCCCACCACGCTTCCCTTCACGATCCGCGGTCGCGGCAGGGTGCGCGGAGGCTCGGTCGACGTCGACGCGTCGGCGTCGAGCCAGTTCGTCTCCGGGCTCCTTCTCGCGGCCGCGCGGTTCGACCAGGGCCTCACGCTGCGCCACGTCGGCACCACGCTGCCGAGCATGCCGCACATCGACATGACGGTGGAGGTCCTGCGCGAGGTCGGCGTCGTGGTCGACGACTCGCGGCCCGCGATCTGGCGCGTCGAGCCGGGCCCGATCACCGCGCGCGACGTCCAGGTCGAGCCGGACCTCTCGAACGCCGGGCCGTTCCTCGCTGCCGCGCTCGTCGCGGGCGGTACCGTCCGCGTCCCCGGCTGGCCGACGACGACCACCCAGCCCGGCGCGATGCTGGGCGAGCTCCTCACGTCGATGGGCGGCACCGCGAGCCTCGACGGCGGGGTCATGTCCGTGACGGGGACCGGCGAGATCCGCGGCGTCGACGTCGACCTCCGCGCGGCGGGCGAGCTGGCACCGACGATCGCCGCCCTCGCGGCGCTCGCCGACTCCCCGAGCCGCCTGCGCGGCATCGCGCACCTGCGGGGGCACGAGACCGACCGCCTGGCCGCGCTCGCCACCGAGATCACCCGTCTGGGCGGGCAGGCGGAGGAGACGCGCGACGGGCTCGTCATCACGCCGCGTCCCCTGCACGGCGCGACGTTCCGCACGTACCACGACCACCGGATGGCGACGTCGGCCGCGCTCCTCGGCCTGCGCGTCGCGGGGGTCGCGGTGGAGAACGTCGAGACCACGGCGAAGACGCTGCCGGGTTTCGCGGGCATGTGGGAACGGATGCTGGCCGGCGACGCCGCGCACACGTCCTCGCCGAGCCTGCCGACCGGACCCGTCGAGGGGGTGGCGGCCCGCTGATGGCACGCCGCGTCCCCGACGAGTCGGACTTCCGGTCCCGCCCCGGCAAGCGGGGCAGCCGACCGCGCACCAAGCAGCGCCCCGACCATGCGGACGCGGTGACGGGGTTCGTCACGGGGGTGGACCGCGGGCGGTACACGCTGCTCGTCGACGCGGACGGGCCCGACGAGCGGGTGGTCGTCGCGATGAAGGCCCGGGACATCGGGCGCACGCGCGTCGTGTGCGGCGACCGGGTCGACCTCGTCGGTGACGTGAGCGGCGACGACGGCAGCCTCGCGCGCATCGTCCGGATCCAGGAGCGCAGCGCCGTCCTGCGGCGCACTGCCGACGACACCGACCCGTACGAGCGCGTCATCGTCGCCAACGCGGACCAGCTCGTCGTCGTGACCGCCCTCGCCGAGCCCGAGCCGCGCACGCGCATGATCGACCGGTGCGTCGTCGCGGCGTACGACGCCGGCATGGACGTCCTGCTGTGCCTCACCAAGGCGGACCTCGCCGACCCGGCGCCGCTGCGCGCGCTCTACGAGCCGCTCGGCGTGTCGGTCGTCGAGACGCGTCGCGTCCCCGACGGGCTCGCCGCGAACGGCTGGGCGATCGAGCCGCTCGACGCGGTCCGCGCCGCCCTCGCCGGACGCGCATCCGTGTTCGTCGGCCACTCGGGCGTCGGCAAGTCGACGCTGGTCAACGCGCTCGTGCCCGATGCCCGGCGGGCGACGGGGGTCGTGAACGACCACACGGGCCGTGGCCGCCACACGTCGACGTCCGCGGTCGCGCTGCGCCTGCCCGGCGGCGGCTGGGTGATCGACACCCCCGGCGTGCGGTCGTTCGGGCTCGCGCACGTCGAGGTCGGGAACCTGCTGCGCGCGTTCGACGACCTGGACGAGGTCGCCGAGGGGTGCCCGCGCGGGTGCACGCACCTCGACGACGCGCCCGACTGCGCGCTCGACGAGTGGGTCGAGGCGTCGCCCGACGACGAGACGCGTGCGGCGCGGGCCGCACGGCTCGAGTCCTTCCGCCGCGTGCTGGCGTCGCGCACCGGCGCGGCCTGAGCCCGGAGCGGACGGTCGCACCGCTACGGTGTGAGCCATGACGCCCCCCTCGACGCGGAGCTACGACGACGACCTGCGCCTCGCCCACGTGATCGCCGACCAGGTCGACGGCCACACGATGTCCCGGTTCAAGGCGATCGACCTGCACGTGGAGTCGAAGCCCGACTCGACGCCGGTGAGCGACGCCGACCGCGCGGCGGAGGAGATCATCCGCGCCGGGCTCGGGCGGGCGCGGGGACGGGACGCGATCGTCGGCGAGGAGTACGGCGAGTCCGGGCACGGGTCGCGACGCTGGATCGTCGACCCGATCGACGGGACGAAGAACTTCGTGCGCGGCGTGCCGGTGTGGGCGACGCTCATCGCTCTCGCCGACGGCGACGAGGTCGTCGTCGGGCTCGTCTCCGCACCGGCGCTCGGCCGCCGCTGGTGGGCCGCGAAGGGCACGGGCGCCTGGACGGGCAAGTCGCTCGCTGCGGCGTCCCGACTGCACGTCTCCGCGGTCTCGCGGTGGGAGGACGCGTCGCTCGCGTACTCCTCGCTCACCGGCTGGGAGGAGCGCGGACGTCTCGACCCGTTCCTCGACCTCATGCGGGGCGCGTGGCGCACGCGCGGCTACGGCGACTTCTGGTCGTACATGCTCGTGGCGGAGGGCGCCGTCGACGCTGCGGCCGAGCCCGAGCTCGAGCTCTACGACATGGCAGCTCTCGTGCCGATCGTCACCGAGGCGGGCGGGCGGTTCACGTCGCTCGACGGCGCTCACGGCCCGTGGGGCGGCAACGCCGTCGCGACGAACGGCCTCCTCCACGACGAGGTGCTCGGCCGCCTGGGCTGATCCGGCGGCGAGCGCGGAGGCGTCCGTGTGCGCGCCGTGTCAGGCGCGCGGCACCTCCGGGATCTCCGACCAGTCGTACCAGAGCAGGTCGCGCTCGGTGA
The DNA here is from genome assembly GCF_055181235.1 of Cellulosimicrobium sp. So1_17. Taxonomy (NCBI): domain Bacteria; kingdom Bacillati; phylum Actinomycetota; class Actinomycetes; order Micrococcales; family Promicromonosporaceae; genus Cellulosimicrobium; species Cellulosimicrobium sp. So1_17. The sequence continues at coordinate 4,408,255 of NZ_CM143702.1, read as the reverse complement.
CCCGGTCGAGCGCCGTGTCGAGCGCCGCGTCGGCCTCGGGCCCGTCGCCGTCGGCCGCCGCGAGCACGGCCTCGACGTCGGGGGCCGCCTCGGGCTCGTCGACGTGCACGCACACGACGGCGACGTCGGGCACGGTCCGCACGACCTGGACCGCGCTCGGGGCCGGGGCGTCCTCCTCGTCCTCGCCCGGCGCGGGCTCGACGGCCTGCACCGCGCCGTCGGGCACCTCGAGCGTGATGACGAGCCGCTGCCGCGGTGCGTCCGGCCGGGACGCGACGAGAGCGAGAGAGTCGTCCGCGGCCTCGAGCGCTGCCGCGTACTCCAGCCCCTCCTCGTCCTCGTCCGGGAGCGACCGGACGAGGGCCGACGTCACCGCGTGCGCGCCGCGCGGCGCCACCGTCCAGAGCGCGGCGTCGGGGGTGATTGTCACGGCGTCGAGCTCGTCGAGCGTGGCAGGCAGGTAGATGCGCATGGCCTCAGTGTGCCGTCTGGAGGTGACCGGTGCCGACCACGGGCGCGGGCGTCTCGGAGCGCACGTGCGCGGCGAGCCGCGCGAGGGCGCGACGGGCCGGGCTCGCCGGCGCGACCTCGGCCAGGACCCGGCCCTCGCGGAGCGCGAGGTCGAGGGACCGGTCCTCGGGGACGGCCTGCAGGTCGTCCACACCGGCGTAGCGTGCCAGCGCCTCGCGCACGGCGCGCTCCGGCCGCGGCCCGACGACGCCCGAACGCACCCGGTTCACCACGACGACCCGCAGCGCTCCGGCCGCCGCACCGGTCTCGTCGAGCTCGTCGAGCGCGCGCACGAGGCGCTGGAGGGAGACCGGGTCCGCTCCCCCGACCACGACGACCACGTCCGCGGCGCCCAGCGCGCTGAGGGTGGCGGCGTTGCGCTGCGGAGCCCGCGTGTCGTAGGTCAGGAGCTCGTCGCTCTCGATGCCGAACCCGCAGTCGACGACGGTCCAGTCCGCGACCGACCGCGCCACGTCCCACACGACGTCCAGCGACGGACCGGGCAGCTCCGGCCAGCGCGCGGCCCGGGCCAGCCCGGTGAGGACCTGGAGCCGCGGGACGACGGTCGGCGCGAGCGCCTGGAGACCGGTCGCGTCGAGCGCTCCGTGCCCCGCGCTGCGGGCGGCGGCCGCGAGCCCCGGCGACTCGTCGAGCATCCCGAGGTGCTGGGCCACCGACCCGCCGTACGTGTCCGCGTCGACCAGCAGGACCCCGGACTCGGGGCCGGTCGGCGCGACCGCGGGCAGCTCGACCTCCGCGGGACGACGGTCGCGCCGCGACCCGCGTCGCGGGGACGACGGCGGTCCGGCGAGCTCGGCGGCGAGGTTCACCGCGACCGTCGTGCGACCGGGCGCACCGGTCGGCCCCCACACGGCCACGACCCGCCCGACGCGGCGCGCCGGCTCGACGCCGACCGGTGCCGGTGCCGGTGTTCCGTGCGGGCCCTCGGGAGCCACGGCGACCGGCGGGCGCGCGACGACGGCACGGACGGCTTCCAGGAGCGAGTCTGCCGAGGCGGCAAGGTCGACGACGACGTCGACCCCGAGCGCCCGCAGCCTGCTCTCCTCCCACGACCCCGTCGGCGCCAGACCCACGACGCGGACACCGTGCCCATGGAGCTCGCCGACCACCTCCCGGTCGAAGGCGGGGAGGTCGGCGGACACGACCCCTACCTGCCCCGCACCCGCCGCCGCCGCGGCTCGCAGCTCGACGACGTCGGCGCAGCGTCGCGTCACCTGGAGACCGGGCACGTCGAGCGCGGTGACGACGTCGGCCTCGGACGGTCCTCGGACCGCGCAGAGCACCGTGGCGACGGCTGTCGCCCCGCTCATCCCGCACCGCCCACGGGGACGACGGCGATCGACCCCTCGCCCGCCACGGCGGCGAGCACCGTGGCGAGGTCCTCGGCCGCGACGAGGACGTGGATCGTCACCGGGCCGCCTGCGACGAAGGTCCCGTCGGCCTCGTCGATCTCTGCCACCGTCACGCCCTCGACCAGGGTCGCCGGTTCGACCCCCTGGATCGGCGCGCCCTGCTCGCCCGTCGCGGACGGCGCCGGCGGCACGTGCCACAGGTCGACCTCGGCCCCCGCCACGATGCGGTCCGACAGCCCCGACGTGACGGGCACCGCGACGGCGCGCAGCGCGAGATCGGCGGTGGCACCCAGCGCGCTCGCCGGGACCAGCTCGCCGGACTCGACGGTCCGGAGCACGACGGCCTCCTCGGGGACGCCGTCGGCAGCGAGCAGGTAGCCACCCGTCTCGCTGCCGAGCCGGACCTCCACGACGCGCAGGTCCTCCGCGGTGACCCGGTCACCGGGCGTCAGCACGCCGTCGGCCGCGTACACGGCGTCCGTGTGCCCGGCGGCGCCGACCGCCCAGGACCCGAGCGCGACGGAGGCGGCGATCACGACCAGGCCGACGAGGAGCCTCGGGTCGCGCCACGTCGGTCGCCGCAGGCGGGTCGCCGTGCGGGCGGGCGAGGGCGTCGCCGTCGAGTCGCGCGAGGGGCGTTCCAGGGTCGTCGTCATCGAGTCCCGTCCGTGGTCGTGTCCGTGGTCCTGCACCTGCCTGCGGCCGGCGGCCGCGGGTTCATGATCGTCGCTGCCGCAGCTCTGCGGGAAGGCATGTGGACAACGGTGGGGCCTCGCCGACCCCGTGCCAGACTTGCGGCATGGCCCAGCGCTTCCTCACCCTCGCCGACGTCACGGAAGAGCTCAACATCTCCGCGGCCCAGGCGTACGCGCTCGTGCGGTCGGGCGAGCTGCCCGCCATCCAGGTCGGCGGCCGTGGCCAGTGGCGCGTCGAGGCGAGCGAGCTCGAGGGATACATCCAGCGCATGTACGCGCAGACCCGCCAGCGGATCGAGGCCGGTGAGTTCGAGGGCTGACGCACGCCGTCACCGTGCCGTCACCGTGCCGTCGCCCGCGACGGCCGAACGTCCCCGACCTCTCCGACCGCTCCCCCTGCGTCGTGATCATCGTGCGGCGCCACCTGGCCAGGAGTCGCTGACGCACAGCAGCGCAGCGTAGGGGACCGACCGGGTACCGTGCCGCGCCCCCGGCGAGACCTCCAGGTCGACGTGGTCCTTGCCCACGCGGGAGATCCATCCCGGGTACGCGGCAGTGTGGACGCGCACCTGCACCGGCCGACGGTCCCGCATGAGGGCCCGCAGGACGTGGCCCAGACCGAGCCGCTCGGCCCGTCCCGAGGTCGCGGGTCGCGCGAACCTCCCGAGCCCCGTGACGGCCGCGACGGCCGCCGACGGGACGAGGTGCTGGCGCGGCTGCTCCTCCATGAGCACCCAGTCCGTGGCGACGTCGCGGACCTCGCCGGTGACCCGGGACCCGTCCCGGAGCTCGAGGGTGACGACTCCCTCCGTGCCTCGGAGCCGCTCGACGAGCGAGACGGTGGCGTGCTCGGCGCGCGTCAGGTCTGCCACCGCGTCGGCCAGCTCGGCGCGCTCGGCGGCGGCCAGCTGCGCCGCGAGGTCGTCGAAGAGGGCGTCCCACCGCACGCGCACACGGTAGCGGGAGGGGCACCCGGGCGGGTCCGCGCCGTCCACATCACGAGAACCCCCTAGACACCGACAACAAGCTGCACTTAGATATCGCCAACAGCATCAAACGACATCAAACGTCATCAACAGATGCCGCGGTTGGCGAACGGCAGACTCAGGGGGACCCATGGAACGGCGATCTGACGCGCGACCAGCACCCGACGAGCCAGCCGCACGAGGCAGCGGCGTGCACGGGGGCTGGACGCTTCTTCTTCTGCTCGGCGCCCTGTCGGGAGCGGCGGTCGCTCTCACGGCGCGAGGCGTGCACGTCGCCGGGACCCTGCCCACCACGCGGTTCGAGGCCTACCTCGAGCTCGCGGCGGTCACCGTCGGCGCCCTGGTCGCCGCCTGGGTCGCCCTCAGCAGCGCGCTGGCGCTCGGCTGCCTGGCCGTCCGGGCCGGCGGGCGGACCTGGGCCGCCGGCGAGCGGATCATCGCGCGCCACGCCCCTGCTGTCGTGCGCCGGGCGGCGCGCATCGGCGTCAGCATGACGGTCGGAGCCGGGCTGGTCCTCGGCGCAGGGACCGCCCACGCGACGGAGGGGCCGGACGCGGACCGGGCGCCGGTCGTCGCCGTCGACCTCGGATGGCGTGCGTCGGCCCCGGAGGTCGCACCCAGGACCGTGGCAGGAGGTCCGGTGACGTCCGCGGTCGAGACCGAACGCCGCGCGGACCGCCGGTCCGGCGACGCCGTCCCCTCCGTCGACGGGACCGACGCCCCCGACGGCACGACCGGGCCCGCGCCGGTGCCCACGGGCACGAGCAACGCCTCTGGTGTGCCGACCATAGACGACGCGCCCGCCTCCTGGTCGCTCCCCGTCGAGGCGCCCCGAACGACATCCGGGACCGAGGGACCACGGTCTGACGCGTCCACCGAGACCGGTCCAAGGCAGGCGGCCGCCCACCCCGTTCCCCCGACCGACGCGGACGCCGCCCCTCGCCCCGGTGGGACGGGCACCGGCACGACGCCCCTTCGCTCGGGCTCGGCACTCCCGGCCGCGGAGCGGGACGCCGCGCTGACCGTCACCCGCGAGCGGTCCGCGACCGGTACCGAGGTCGTGGTCCTGCGCGGCGACACGCTCTGGGACATCGCCGCCCGGTCGCTCCCCGCCGCCGCCACCGACGCCGACGTCGCCGCGGCCGTGGCGCGGTGGCACGCGGCGAACGCCGCCGTCATCGGCGGCGACCCCGACCTCATCCGACCCGGCCAGGTGCTCGTCGCACCGTCGGCGTGACCCACCGTCCCGAACGACCGAAGGAGCCGACGATGACGACCAGCGTGCTCGACCCCCAGTCCGCGGTGACGGCGCGGTCCACCAGCGTCCCGACCGAGGCGAGCAGCGCCCGGCTGCTCCGGAGCGTCGGTGAGGCGCCTGCTGCGACCGTCGACGTCCGCGACCCCCGGGCCGGCGTCCCGCGCCACGTGGCGCACGGGCGTCCTCTGGTCCCGACGACGCCCGTTCCGCTCCCGGACCCGACGCCGCTGTGCTGCGCCGTGGTGAGAGCCGCCGTCGAGGTGGTGCGGGGCGACCGTACGGTCCAGCAGCTCGCGCGCTGGGTGACGCCGGAGATCTACGAGGCGCTCGCGCGACGCGCGCGGGTCGTGCTCGACGCGGGTCTCGCGCCCGACACGGCGACCCGCCCCGTGACGGTCCGGCGCGCCCGTGTCCTGCGTCTCGGGTCGGACGTCGCCGAGGCGACGGTGGTCGTCGACGACGGCGACCGTGTCCGGGCAGCCGCCGCCCGGCTCGAGGAGCGCCGCGGGACGTGGCGCGTGGTCGCTCTCGAGATCGGGTGACCGGACCGGCGCTGCCGCGGCGACGGTCGCTGACGCCGGAGACACGAGGAGGGGCGGTCGAAGACGACCGCCCCTCCTCGCGCACCCGGGGGGCGCGATACGCCCCCCGGCCGGTCACGCCTCGTTCTGACCGTGGCAGACCTTGTACTTCTTGCCGGAGCCGCACGGGCACTGGGCGTTGCGCGGTGTTCCCGGGAACGTCCGCCCGTCGCTCTCGACGGCGGTCGCCTCACCGTGCAGCGCGCGGCGCGAGCGGCGACCGGCGTCGCCCGTCACGACCGCGGCGCCCGTGGCGTCCTCGCTCGGGGCGCTGTACGAGAGCGGCACCTGACGGTCGGGACCGTCGAGGCCCTTCGCGATGAGCGTGCCGGCACGGTCGCCCGACGCAGCCGGGGCCACGACGGGCGCGCCCTCGGCGGCCGCCGCCTGCACCGGGGGCTCGTCGACCGACGACTTCTCGACCGACGGCGCCTCGGCGGGCTCGTCCTCGACCGGGGCGTCCTCCACCTCGTCGACCGGCGCGTCCTGCACCGGCGACGCGGCCGTCCGCGCCGCAGCGGACTGCGCCGCGGCGGCGAGACCGGCGGTCGCACCCGCGGACGCGGCGCCAGCCGCCCCACCGAGCGCCTGCCCCGCGGCGGACTGCGCCGCCTGGGCCGCCTGGGCGGCGTCGATCACCGCGGGCTGGCCCTGTGCCGCGCCGGGCTCGGCGACCTTGACCTCGAGGTTGAAGAGGAACCCGACGGTCTCCTCCTTGATCGCCTCGGTCATCGCCTGGAAGAGCTGGTAGCCCTCGCGCTGGTACTCGACGAGCGGGTCGCGCTGGGCCATCGCGCGCAGGCCGATGCCCTCCTTGAGGTAGTCCATCTCGTAGAGGTGCTCGCGCCACTTGCGGTCCAGCACGGACAGCGTCACGCGGCGCTCGAGCTGACGCATGTTCGCGGAACCGAGCTGCTCCTCGCGGTTCTCGTAGGCGATGCGGGCGTCGGACAGGATCTCCTCGAGCAGGAGCTCCTGCGTCAGGCGGGTCGCTCCCCCGGCCTGCTCGACGACCTCGTCGACCTCGATCGAGATCGGGTACACGGCCTTGACCGCGGTCCACAGCGCGTCGAGGTCCCAGTTCTCGGGGTTGCCCTCGGCCGTCGCCGCCTCGACGTAGGCGGTGATCACGTCGGTGAGGAAGTGCTGCACCTGCTCGTGCAGGTCCTCGCCCTCGAGCACGCGGCGGCGCTCGTCGTAGATGACGGTGCGCTGACGGGACAGCACGTCGTCGTACTTGAGGACGTTCTTGCGGATCTCGAAGTTGCGCGACTCCACCTGGCCCTGCGCGCTCGCGATGCCGCGCGTGACCATCTTCGACTCGAGCGGCACGTCGTCCGGGAACCCGGCGCGGTTCATCATCGACTCGGCGAGACCCGAGTTGAACAGGCGCATGAGGTCGTCCTGCATCGACAGGTAGAACCGGGACTCCCCCGGGTCGCCCTGACGGCCGGAACGACCACGCAGCTGGTTGTCGATACGGCGCGACTCGTGGCGCTCCGTGCCGAGCACGTAGAGACCGCCGAGCTCCTTGACCTCGTCGTGCTCGGCCGCGACGGCGGCCTTCGCCTTCTCGAGGGCGTCGGGCCATGCCGCCTCGTACTCCTCGGCGTTCTCCGCGGCGTCGAGCCCGCGGGCCGCGAGGTCGGCGACCGCCATGAACTCGGCGTTGCCGCCGAGCATGATGTCGGTGCCTCGACCGGCCATGTTCGTCGCGACGGTGACGGCGCCCTTGCGGCCGGCCTGCGCGACGATCGCGGCCTCGCGCGCGTGCTGCTTCGCGTTGAGCACCTCGTGCGGGACGCCCTGCTTCTTGAGCTTCGAGGACAGCAGCTCGGACTTCTCGACGCTCGTCGTGCCGACGAGGACGGGCTGACCGTGCGCGTGGCGCTCGACGATGTCCGCGACGACGGCGTCGAACTTGCCGTCCTCGTTCTTGTAGACGAGGTCGGCCTGGTCGAGGCGCTGCATCGGCCGGTTCGTCGGGATCGGGACCACGCCGAGCTTGTACGTGCCCTGGAACTCGGCGGCCTCGGTGTCGGCGGTACCCGTCATGCCCGCGAGCTTGGAGTACAGGCGGAAGTAGTTCTGCAGCGTGATCGTGGCGAGCGTCTGGTTCTCGGCCTTGATCTGCACGCCCTCCTTGGCCTCGATGGCCTGGTGCATTCCCTCGTTGTAGCGGCGGCCCGGGAGGATGCGGCCCGTGTGCTCGTCGACGATCATCACCTCGCCGTTGAGCACGACGTAGTCCTTGTCGCGCTTGAAGAGCTCCTTCGCCTTGATGGCGTTGTTGAGGAACCCGATGAGCGGCGTGTTGAGCGACTCGTAGAGGTTGTCGATGCCGAGGTAGTCCTCGATCTTCTCGATGCCCGGCTCGAGCACGCCGACGGTCCGCTTCTTCTCGTCGACCTCGTAGTCCGTGCCGCCGTTCAGGCGGCGCACGACCTTGGAGAACTCGCCGTACCAGCGGTTCGCGTCGCCCGAGGCAGGTCCCGAGATGATGAGCGGCGTGCGCGCCTCGTCGATGAGGATCGAGTCGACCTCGTCGACGATCGCGAAGTTGTGGCCGCGCTGGACGAGGTCGTCGGTCGACCACGCCATGTTGTCGCGCAGGTAGTCGAAGCCGAACTCGTTGTTCGTGCCGTACGTGATGTCGGCGGCGTACTCCTGGCGGCGCTGCGCGGGCGTCTGACCGGAGAGGATCACGCCCGTGGTGAGCCCGAGGAAGCGGTAGACGCGGCCCATGAGCTCGCTCTGGTACTTCGCCAGGTAGTCGTTGACCGTGACGACGTGCACGCCCTTGCCCTCGAGCGCGTTGAGGTACGCGGCCGTCGTCGCGACGAGCGTCTTGCCCTCACCGGTCTTCATCTCGGCGATGTTGCCGAGGTGCAGCGCGGCCCCGCCCATGAGCTGGACGTCGAAGTGCCGCTGCCCGAGCGTGCGGCGCGCCGCCTCCCGGACGGTGGCGAACGCCTCCGGCAGGATCTCGTCCAGGGTGGCGCCGTCGGCGAGGCGCGCCCTGAAGCGGTCCGTCTCCTCCCGCAGCTCCTCGTCGGTGAGATCCTCGAAGCTGGGCTCCAGCTTGTTGATCTGGTCGGCGATGCCGGACAGCTTCTTGAGGATCCGGCCCTCGCCGATGCGAAGGACCTTGTCGAGGATCGAAGGCACGCAGAACTCCCGTATCGATCGCGTCCCGGGCCGGGTGGTCCGGGAGGGCCGCGCTCCTCGCCGCACGGGTGCGTGCGGGTCGGGCGTCGGCAACGTCACACAACATCGTAGGGGAGCCTGGGGCCTCCCGGCCCCGTCCGCGTTCCGCCGACGACGAACCGCACCGCCCGCACGCCCGCACCGTCCGACGCCCGTAGGCTCGGGCCCGTGGCGCACGTGCTCGTGACGGGGATGTCGGGCGTCGGGAAGTCGACGGCGCTCGGCGGTCTCGCGGACCGGGACGTCGAGGTCGTCGAGACCGACGACGGCGACTGGTGCGTCGTCGCGCCGGTACCTGGCGCACCGCGCGGCACCGTCGACCGCGTGTGGCGGGAGGACCGGATGACCGCCCTGCTCGACGACCGCGCGGGGCGTCCGCTCGTCGTCGCCGGAACGGTGCCGAACCAGGGCAGGTTCCACGACCGGTTCGACGCCGTGGTCCTGCTCTCGGCGCCTCTCGACGTCATGCTCGACCGGGTCGCGCGGCGGGTCACCAACCCGTTCGGCAGGACCGAGGCCGAGCGCGCGCGCATCGTCGCCGACACGCGCGTCGTCGTCCCCCTGCTGCGTGCAGCGTGCACGCACGAGATCGACACGAGCGTGACGCCGCCCGACGCCGTCGTCGACCGGCTGGTGCAGCTCGCCCTCAGGCCGGGAGCTCTGTCGCCCTTCAGGCGGTGAGCTGCGTCGCGACCTCCGCCGCGAGTGCCGGCGCCAGGTCCCCGACGGGGGTGACGTCGACCTCCGGCACGCCGAGCCAGGCGCCGAGCACGGCGAGCTCGGCCGCGAGCCGGGCTGCGGTCTCGGCGCCCGCCGCCTGCTCGCGGTGCGCGGACAGCACGCGCAGCACGCCGGCGCGACGATCGGCCTTGAGGTCGACGCGCGCCGTGAGGGCTTCTCCCTCGAGGAACGGCAGGACGTAGTACCCGTGCACGCGCTTCGCCGCCGGGACGTAGATCTCGATCCGGTAGTGCACGTCGAACAGCCGCTCGAGCCGGGTGCGCTCGAACACCAGGGGGTCGAACGGGTTGAGCAGCGTCGTCGCCGTCGCGCGTCGCGGCAGCGCGGCGTCGGCGTGCAGATACGTCGGCTCGTCCCAGCCGCGCACGACGACCGGCCGCAGCGTCCCGGCCTCGACGAGCTCCACGAGCGCCGTGCGTACGGCCGGTCCAGAGAGCCGGAAGTAGTCCTTGAAGCACCGCAGCGTGCCCACGCCGTGCGCGCGGGCGCCGATCTCGAGGAGCTGCCGGACGGCGTCGGCGTCCGAGACCGGTGCCGCGGCGACCACCTCGGGCGGCAGGACACGCTCGGAGAGGTCGTAGCACCGCTCGAACGCCCCGTTGCGCCGGGCCGACGTGATCTCGCCCGTGAAGAACAGGAACTCGAGCGCGCGCTTGGCGACGGTCCAGTTCCACCCCCACTGCGACCGGTCGCGGGGGTGGGCGCGCCCCTCCTCCTCGAGGATCGCGTGGACCTCGCTCGCCGTGATCGGCCCTCGATCGGTCACGAGCCGGCGGACGTCCTCCACCGTCTCGGAGTGGCTCATCTCGACCGCGCTGATCGCCCCCCACGCCTCCGTGCGGTACCGACGCCGTCGCCACTCGAGCAGCGGCCACGTCGACGGCGGCACGTAGGACGCGACGTGCGCCCACGTCTCGACGAGCCGACGCGGTGCCCGCCCGGCCGCACGGTCCAGCAGCGCCGTGTCGTACGGCCCGAGGCGTGCGTACAGCGGCATGAGGTGCGCCCGGGCGAGCACGTTCACCGAGTCGATCTGCACCAGCCCGAGCCGGTCGATCACTCCTTGCACGTGCCGCATGGTCGGCGCCCCGGCCCGCCCCTCTCCCCCGGCGCCCCCGAAGGGGCGCGGTCGGTGCAGACCCTGAGCCGCGAGCGCGACCCGCCTCGCCTGCGACAACGACATCGTCTCGACGGTGACCACCCCCCGATCCTGCCCGACCCCACCCACACGGAGCGGGGTCGCTGCGCGTCGTGCACGCTCGCGAGACCGCCGGGCCCCCGACGCACGACGGTCCGCCTCGCACGACGCGAGGCGGACCGGGCAGGAGCGGACGAGGCGACCGGACAGGAGACGACGAGGCGACCGCACAGGAGAGGACGAGGTGAGGGTGGGCGCGCGCGACCGTGGCGGGTCTGGCGGGAGCCCGCGAGGAACGAGCGGGCGGATGGTAGGTCGCGCGCGCCCACCCTCACCTCGTCCGGAGGCGACTCAGGACCGCGAGGGATCCACGAGGGTCAGGCGGACTTCTCGACCTTCGCCTCGGCGCAGTCGCACGACGTGTCGAGCGCGACGACGCCGTAGGTCCACCCGCGTCGGCGGTACGCGACCGACGGGCGCGCGGTCTCGACGTCGACGAAGAGGAAGAAGTCGTGGCCGACCATCTCCATCTCGTACAGCGCGTCGTCGACGGTCATGGGCTCGGCGCTGTGCAGCTTCTGCCGGATCACGACGGGCGAGTCGCCGTCGCCGAGAGGCTTCTCGACCGCCTCACCGGGCTCGGAGGGCGCCGTGGGCGCCGGTGCCGGCGGGGCGGAGTGCGTCACCGGGTCGTAGGGACGGACGTCGACGGGCGGCACGACGGTGTGGTTCCGGTGGTCCTTGCGACGGTCGCGCACGCGGCGCAGGCGCTCGGCGAGCTTCTCCATCGCGAGGTCGAGGGCGCCGAACCGGTCGTCGGCCGCGGCCTCGGCACGCACGACGGGCCCCTTCGCGCGGACCGTGAGCTCGACGCGTTCACGGACCCCGGAGAGCCTCGGGTTGTTCTCGTGGGTGACCTCGACGTCCACGCGCTGCGCCGTGGGCGCGAGCTGCTGGACCTTGGCGAGCTTGTCCTCCGCGTGCTGGCGGAACCGGTCGGCCACCTCGGTGTGCCTGCCGACGACGACGATCTCCATGTGAGCCTCCACGAGGGTAGTGACGCCCGTTCCTCGAGCGTCGGTCCGGATCTGGTAGGGCACCAAGATCGGTGCCGGTGGTCTACCACCTCCTTGCGACGCCGGGGCGCCCCGCTCGGCGGGCTCGCGCGGGGACTCGGCACAGGTGTCCTGTGCGCCCGGTCCTCGCGACGACTGGCCCTCAGCCTAACCCGCGGTCCGGGGTGTCGGCAGTCTCAACGGGAGGTGAACACCGGGACCTTCGACCGTCGCCCGCGAGACCCGCGCGAGCGCGCGGAGAGGGTCACGGATCGCTTCGTGGTGACGGCGTGGCGGCGAGCACGAACGCCCCGAGGACGGGGATCCCGGCACGGGCGAGCGCCGTCTCGCACGCGGCGAGCGTCGCGCCGGTGGTGAGCACGTCGTCGACCAGGACGACCGACGGCGCGGCTCCCAGGGCGCGGCGCACCCGTGGCCCACGCGCGAGCTCCACGGCGCGGAGCCGGTCGCCGCGGGCGCGCGACCCGAGCCCTACCTGGTCTCGTGCCAGCCCCCGCTGGCCGAGGACGCGCGCGGTGCGCGCCGGCGCTCCCAGCCCTGCGGCGAACGCGGCCGCGAGGCCTGCCACCGGGTCACGACCGCGCGTCCGGCGTGCGGCCCTGCTCGTGGGTGCGGCCGCGACGAGGACCGGTCCGGAGGCGAGGACCGGGCGCAGGCGCTCGCCCGCGCGCCGGGCCGCCGCGCGGAGCGGCGCGTCGAGGTCTGCACGACCGCGGTCCTTCCACGCCACGACGACGTCGCGCAACCCGCCCGCGTAGCCGGCGAGCGCCCAGACCGGGAGCGGGTCGACGTCGTCGAGCCGGTCGAGGCGTGGCGCGGTGGCCTCGCACCGCCACGGCGGGGCGTCCAGCACCGCGAGGCAGTCCGCGCACCAGCGGACGTCCGGTGTGCGGCACCCGGGGCACGCCACGGGGAGCGCGAGGCGTGCGACGTCGCGCACCCCGCGCACCAGGACGGCGGGGGCGGTCCGCTCTCGGTCGGGGCGGCTGCTCATCGCCGCATCGTCGCTGCTCAGGCCCGTTCACGCGCCCTCATTCCGAGGTCCTGTGGACGAGCCGAGATCTGCCGGGCCTGTGGACGGCCGGGACGACGCCTCAGCCCGGATAGTTCGGGAGCCGCACCTCGGTCGCGACCCGCGTCCACAGCGAGGAGGACCCCGCCGCGTACAGGCTCCCGTCGCTCGTGCCGAGCAGCATCGTGCCGATGCCCGTGCCCGAGGCGAGCGAGACCGCGCCCTCGAGCGGTGACGCCTTGCTCGTCGGACCGCCCACGGGCACGAGGTGCACCAGCGGTGCGGTGTCGCCGATCGACCGTCCGAGCACGCCCAGCGTCGTCCGGTCGACCCACACCACCTGGGTCGCCGCGACGATCGGCTGCCCGACCCGCACCGGCTCGGAGAGCTCGGTCGGCAGGCCGTCCTCGTCCCGCAGGATCCCCGCGACGTGGACCTGGAGCCCCGTCCCCGTCGCGCTCACGACGGCGATCCGCGCGCCGTCGGGCGCGACCCGGAGGGACATGACGGTCCGGCCGTCGAGCCACGGCGCGGCCACCTCCGAGACGGTTCCCTCGAGGTCGGCGACCCGGAGCGACCCCGGCTGCTCCTGCGGCCCGCTCCACACGAGGCCGAAGCGGTCGACGCTCGGCGCGAGGAGGTTCTCGCCGTCCATGAGGAGGACGGACTCGGTGTCCGCCGTGGGTGCCGTCACGAGCCGGCGAGACCCGTCGCGCACGACGAACGTCGCGTCGGACGACGACCCGGTGAACGCCAGCGCGGTCGGCTGCAGGCCCGTGAGCGGGGCGACGGTCTCCACGGGCTGGGTGGACCGGCCGACGATGCTCGTCACCTGGTCGCCTGCGAGGACGACGGGGTCGTTCGGGGTGGTCGCCGGCCGCGCCGTGGTCTCGTCCACGGCGGCGAGGGGCACCCCTTCGACCGTGATCTGCACCTCGCGCGGCGAGGGGTTCCCCAGCGACGCCCCGAGCTGGGCCACGAGCACGGCGCGGTCTTCCGCAGAGGTCCCGGACACGGCGTCCGTGAGCGGCACCTCGACGGGGCCGGCCGGGGCCGCGGTCACCGAGTCGATGCTCAACGCGGTCCCGTCGGGGACGACGGTCGTCACCGAGCCCGCGAGCCACGGGACGGGGCCGACCAGCGTCTCGCGCACCGCGAGCGTCTGCCAGTTCCGGCTCGGGAACCACCGGGCGTCGGGCACGAGGTAACGACGGTCGACCGTCGGGAAGTACAGGTCGGTCGCCCGGTACGTCTGCACGAAGTTCGTCGCCGAGACCACGAGGCCGTCGTCCGTCGTGTCGACGCGCCACTGCCCCTCGTCGTCGCGCACGAGCCCGTACACGAGGTCGGTCGTCGTCCCGGGGACCTCCTCGGTGTACACCCCGTGGGCGTCGACGGTGCCCACGACGTCGGCGGCCGCGCGCACGGTCGCCACGCCCTCCTCGACGCGCGAGTCGTCGACCTCGAGCTCCGGCTCGGCGGCGAGCACGGCGACCTGCGCGAGCGGCGACCAGGTCGTGGCGGTCTCCGGCGTGAGGAACTGCGTGGCCACGTCGAACGAGCCGGACGCGCCCTGGGCCTGCGCCGCGAGGAAGCCCCGCACGATCTGCTCGGGCAGCGCGTCCTCGCGCGGGGCGTCGGCGCGCACGAAGACCGGGCCGCGCTGGGACAGGACCGTCTCGCCGTCCATCACCGGACCCGACGTCGGGATGGACGCGCACGCCGCGACGGGTCCGACCACGAGCGCCGCGGCGAGGGCCGCGAGCGCCGCGCGCAGCGGCCTGCGCCGCGCGACCCGGGTCCCGCTCATCGCCCGCCCTCCCGCACGGTGGAGCCGTGGTCTGCCGGTCCGGACGGTTCGTCCCGGCCGGTGTGCGCGGCGCGGTCGGGGAGCTCGGCAGGGCCGGGGACCGACGCCGGGAGCACCACGGGGATCCCTCCGGTGACCGACGGCAGGTCGGCGGGCCCGACGGTCCCGTCGACGTCCTCGACGACGGCGGCGTGCGCGCTCCACCCGCTGCCCAGACCCCGGTCGCCGGTCACCTCGGAGACCAGCGGGAGCGGCGAGGACTGGAGCCGGATGCCGGCACGGCGCGGCAGCGTGAGGCGGAAGCTCGCCCCGCGCGCGGGCCGTCCCCACGCCTCGAGCCAGCCGCCGTGCAGGTGGGCGTCCTCGAGCGAGATCGCGAGGCCGAGGCCGGTGCCGCCGGTCGTGCGGGCACGCGCGGGGTCGGCCCGCCAGAACCGGTCGAACACGTGCTGGACCTCGTCGGGCGTCATGCCCACGCCGTGGTCGCGCACGACCACCGCGATCGCGTGCCCGTCGCCCTGGACGGTGATCTCCACCGGCTTCTCCTCCGCGTGCTCGACCGCGTTGACGACCAGGTTGCGCACGATCCGCTCGACGCGCCGCGGGTCGACGTCGGCCGTGAGCCGCTCGTCGCCGAGGTGCACCGAGAGCCACACGCCCTTGCGCTCGGCGAGCGGTGCCGCATGGTCGACGGCGGCGCTGACGACGTCGCGCACGTCGCGGCGCTCGGCGTCGAGGACGGCCGCCCCCGCGTCGAACCGGGAGATCTCGAGGAGGTCGGCGAGGAGGTCCTCGAACCGGTCGAGCTGGGCCTGCAGGAGCTCCGTCGAGCGCCGCGAGACCGGGTCGAAGTCGTCGCGCGAGGAGTGCAGCACCTCCGACGCCATCCGGATCGTCGTGAGCGGGGTGCGCAGCTCGTGCGACACGTCGGACACGAAGCGACGCTGCAGCATCGACAGCTCCTCCATGCGCTCGATCTGCTCCTGGAGGCTGTGCGCCATCTCGTTGAACGTGCGCGCGAGCGAGGCCATCTCGTCGTGCCCCTTGACGGGCAGCCGCTCGTCGAGGTGACCGTCGGCGAGACGCTCCGCGACCCGCGCGGCCTGACGCACCGGGACGACGGCCTGGCGCGTGACGAGCGCGGTGATCCCGACGAGCAGGGCGAGCAGGACGAGCGCCCCGACGAGGAGGACCGACTGGAGGAAGGAGAGCGTCTCCTGGTCCGCCTCGAGGTCGTAGAGGTAGTAGAGCTCGTAGGTCCCGCCGATCGGTACCTCGACGGTCGAGCCGACGACGACGCCCGGCACCACCGGCGACTCCGGGTCGCCCGGATCGCGCGGGATGGCCACCGACTGCCGCTGCTGCCCGCCGTCCGCGGCGAGCGTCTGCTCCCGCATCTCGGGCGAGACGAGCCCGTCGAGCTGGTCGTTCGACGAGAGGTCGAGCAGCGCCCCGGACGTCTCGTCGTCCGCGCGCCACAGGAAGACCTCGCGCGACGCCGAGCCGCTGTACAGCAGCATCGAGTACAGGTCGTACAGGAGCGACTGCGCCTCGGAGACGCTCGACGCCGGTGAGGCGTCGAGAGTTCGGCGGGCCTGCGCCGTGGACTGCGCGCTCTCGAGGTCGATCTCGGCGAGGCGGCGCTCGAAGAGGCCGTCGCGCATCGAGTCCGACAGGTACGCGCCGAGGGCGGCCACCGCGACGACGCCGACGACGAGCGCCGAGGTGACGACCCGCAGCTGCATCGACGAGCGCCACCGCCACACGGCGCGGCGCACGGCGGCCCGCAGCCGGAGCCGCAGCCGGGTCCACGCCCCGCGTCGCCGTGCGCCCCTGCCGGCCGTCGTGCTCACGTCCGCGCCGCGCCCGCCTTGTACCCGACGCCACGGACGGTGAGCACGATCTCCGGGTTCTCCGGGTCGTGCTCGATCTTCGACCGCAGACGCTGGACGTGGACGTTGACGAGGCGCGTGTCCGCGGCATGCCGGTAGCCCCAGACCTTCTCGAGCAGGACCTCGCGCGTGAAGACCTGCCACGGCTTGCGCGCGAGGGCGACGAGCAGGTCGAACTCGAGGGGGGTGAGCGCGATGGCCTCTCCGCCGCGCAGCACCCGGTGCCCCGTGACGTCGATCTCGACGTCGCCGATGGCGAGGTGCTCCGGCGCGGGCTCGTCCGTGCGGCGCAGGCGCGCGCGGATGCGGGCCACGAGCTCTTTGGGCTTGAAGGGCTTCGAGATGTAGTCGTCCGCGCCCGACTCGAGCCCCAGCACGACGTCGACCGTGTCGCTCTTGGCCGTGAGCATGATGACGGGCACGCCCGACTCCGCCCGGATGAGCCGGCACACCTCGGTGCCGTCCTTGCCGGGAAGCATGAGGTCGAGCAGCACGAGGTCGGGCTGCGCGTTGCGGAACGCCTCCAGCGCGAGGTCTCCGTCCGCGCAGAAGACGGGCTCGAACCCCTCCGAGCGCAGGACGATGCCGATCATCTCGGCCAGGGCGGTGTCGTCGTCGACCACGAGCACGCGAACCTTCATGCGCACATCTTGCCATCGCGGGGCGTGGGTACCGGTGGGCGCGCCCCCGTCGTGGGTCGGGGGCCCGTACTAGGGTGGCCTCGCCAGCGGTGCCGTGTCGTCCCCGAGACGATCGAGCAGGACACGAGCGGACGACCGGCGAACGATGTGCAGACGACGTTCAGACGACGAGCGAGGACGACAGCCCCGATGAGCACACCTGACGCCCCCGGCACGCCGGACGGAGCGACGCCGGACGCACCGGACGCGCGCGGGGCCGCCTCCGGCCCGGACGCCACGCCCGCGCAGCCGTCCGGGTGGGGGACGCCGTCGTACGGGCAGCCGGGATACGGCCCCGCGGCAGGTCCCGCGCCCGAACGGCCCCGGTACGGCCAGTACGGCCAGCAACCCGGCCAGCCCGAGCAGCAGCACGGACAGGGCCAGTACGGACAGCAGGGTCAGTACGGGCAGCCGGCCCAGGGACAGCCGGCCCAGTACGGACAGCAGGGTCAGTACGGACAGCCGGCCCAGTACGGACAGCCGGGCCAGTACGGGCAGCAGCAATACGGGCAGGGTCAGTACGGGCAGCCCGGGTACGGCCCGCCCGCAGGGTTCGGTGGTGCCCCGTACGTCCCGCCCGCCTCGAAGCCGGGGATCGTCCCGCTGCGACCGCTGACGCTCGGCGAGATCTTCGACGGGTCGTTCGGCGCGATCCGCCACAACCCGCGCGTCATGCTCGGCATGACGACGATCGTCGTCGTCGCCGCGACGATCGTGGGCGCGCTGATCGGCTACGCGTTCTCGGGCTACGTCGCAGACCTGTTCTTCGCCCTGCCCTCCGACGCCGGGCTCGGCGGGATGGAGTCGCAGTTCGCGACCCTCTACTCGACGCTCTTCGGGACGGGGATCACCACGGCGCTCGCGACGCCGATCGTCAGCGGCCTCCTCACCGTCTCCATCGGCCAGTCGGTCATCGGCCGCAGGGCGAGCGTCGGGGAGGTGTGGTCGCAGGTCGGGCGTCGCGCGTGGTTCCTCCTCGGGTTCACCCTGCTCCTCGGTCTGGCGTCGACCCTGCTCGTCACGGCGCTCGTGCTGCTCGCCGTCCTCGCGTTCTCGGTCGACCCGGCGCTCGGGGGCGTCTCGATCCTCCTCGCGATCCCCGCCTATCTCGTGCTCGTGGTGTGGGTCGGTGTGCGGACGGGGCTGGTGCCGCCCGCGCTCGCGCTCGAGGGGCAGCCGTTCTGGGCCACGGTCGCCCGCGTGTGGCGGCTCACGCGCGGGTCGTTCTGGCGCCTCTTCGGCATCTACCTGCTCGCCTACGTCGCGATCTACGTCGTCACGCAGATCCTCATCACGCCGTTCAGCCTCGTCGGCGGGATCGCGCTGGGCGCCGGCCAGGTGTTCGTCGGCAACCTCGTCATGACCCTCGGGATCGCGGTGTCGACGATCGCCCTGACCCTCTTCCTGGGCAGCGTCGTCGCCCTGCTCTACATCGACGTGCGCATGCGGCGCGAGGGCCTCGACGTCGAGCTCGCCGCGGCAGCGAGCGAGCAGCCCGCGGCATGACCCTCACCCTGCTCTCCGCCGACGTCCCGGTGGAGCCCGGCGCCGAGGAGGCCCGACGCTGGGTCGTCGAGGAGCTCGCGAGACCGGAGTACAGCACGGACCCGTCCCTCCTGGCCCGCTTCCTCGAGTGGCTGGCCGGCCTGTTCGACGGCGCCCCGGCCCTGGACCTCTCCACGCCCTGGGTGGCGCTCGTCGTCGTCGCGGTCGTCCTCCTGGTCGCGGGGATCGCGTACCGGGTCGCAGGTCCCGTCCGCCTCTCCCGGCGACGCCCCACCTCGGCGGTCGTGCTCGAGGACGACACGCGCAGCGCCACCGAGCTGCGCGCCGCGGCCGACGCCGCCGCGGCGGCAGGGGACTGGGCGACGGCCGTGCTCGAACGGTTCCGCGCCGTCGTGCGCTCGCTCGAGGAGCGCGCGCTCCTCGAGCCGCGACCGGGCCGCACGGCGTGGGAGGCGGCGCAGGCCGCGGGCGAGCGCCTGCCCGACGTCGCTGCCGACCTCGGGCGTGGCGCCCACCACTTCGACGACGTCTGCTACGGCAAGGTGGCCGTCGGCCCCGACGCCGACACGTTCCTGCGCGAGCTCGACGCGCGAGCCACCGCCGCCCGTCCGATCGCGCGCGCGGAGCTCGCGGCGGCCGGTGCTGCCCCGGACGGGGGTGGCGCATGAGCACGACGACGCCGCCACCTCCGACGACGGCCGCGGCTCCGGCCGACCCGACCCGTCTCGTGGCGACCGCCCACGTGCCGGTCGTGGGTGACGGCACCACGGGTGCCAGCCGGGCACGCCGCCGCTGGGGACGCGTCCGCTGGCCCGTCACGATCCTCGTCGTCCTCCTGGCGCTCGCCGGTCTCTCCGCCGTCGCCCGCCCGACGACGTCGAGCACCCCGCTCGCACCCGACAACCCCGGCCCGGGCGGTGGCCGCGCCGTCGCCGAGGTGCTCCGTGACCGCGGCGTCGACGTGACGTACGTGCAGACCGTGGCCGACGCCGTCGCCGCGGCCGGCGACGACACGACGCTCCTCGTCGCGCAGAGCGACTTCCTCCTCGACGAGCAGGCCGACGCGCTCGTCGCGACCGCGGCAGACCTCGTGCTCGTCGCGCCGAACGAGTACCTCCTCTCGAGAGCGACCGGTGGGGCGGCAGAGCTCGTGTACGACTGGCCCGACGGTTCCGTGGTGCGCGAGCCGCGGTGCGAGGACCCCGCGGCTCGTGCCGCCGGCGGGATCGGCTCGGACGGCGTGGGGTTCTCCCTGACCGGTGCGGGTGCCGGGGCGAGCACGGTCGTGTGCTTCCCGTCCCCCACCGACACGACCGCCGGGGCCTACCTCGTCCACGAGGCCGACGACCGCACCGTGCGCGCCGTGGACACCGGGTCCGTCCTGCGCAACGACACGGTGACCGAGGAGGGGAACGCCGCGCTCGCCCTGTGGACGCTCGGTGCGGACGAGCGTCTCGTCTGGCTCGTCCCCGACCCGTTCGACACCACGCTGTCCGGCGGTGACGAGCAGCCCGCGCTCGCGCTGCCCCCGTGGACGGGGGTCGTCGCGCTCCAGCTCCTCGTCCTCGTGCTCGTCGTCGCGCTGTGGCGCGGCCGGCGGCTCGGCCCACTCGTCACCGAGGACCTCCCGGTCGTGGTGCGTGCGTCGGAGACGACGCGGGGCCGCGGTCGGCTCTACCGCCGCGCAGGGTCCCGCGGGCACGCCGCCGCAGGACTGCGGGCGAGCGCGGCCGACCGGCTCGCCGGGCGCCTCGGCCTCCCCCGCTCCGCCGACGCGGCGTCCCTCGTCGACGCCGTCGCGCGCGCGACCGGGCGACCACCCGACCAGCTCGCCCACCTCCTGTACGGACCACCACCCGCCGACGACGCGGCGCTGCTCGAGCTCGCGCGTCACCTTGACCAGATCGAGAGCGAGGTCTACCACTCGTGACGCAGCACCCCGACGGCACGCAGCCCCAGCCCGACCGCTTCACCCCCGCACCAGGGCCCGACGCGCAGCCGCGCCCCTACAGCGACCGGCCGCACGACGAGCCGACCTCCGGCTCGGTCGCGGACCGCGTGAGCGCCGCCGCCCAGGGACCGGGCCAGGGCCCCGACGCGTCCCTGCAGCCCGGCGAGCAGCCGTACGCGCCACAGACGCCCGCACCTCGCCCGCCCGCGCCCGCGTACGGAGCCCCGCCCGCGCCGTCGCTCGAGCTGCGCCAGTCGCTGGCCGCCGTGCGCACCGAGGTCGGCAAGGCCGTCGTCGGGCAGGACGGCGCCGTGACGAGCCTGCTCATCGCCCTGCTCTGCAAGGGGCACGTGCTGCTCGAGGGCGTGCCCGGCGTCGCGAAGACGCTGCTCGTTCGCACCCTCGCCGCGTCGCTCGACCTCGGCACCAAGCGCGTGCAGTTCACGCCCGACCTCATGCCGGGCGACGTCACGGGGTCGCTCGTCTACGACGCGCGCACGGCCGAGTTCTCGTTCCGCGAGGGGCCCGTCTTCACGAACCTCCTGCTCGCCGACGAGATCAACCGCACGCCCCCCAAGACCCAGGCGTCGCTCCTCGAGGCGATGGAGGAGCGGCAGGTCTCCGTCGACGGGACGCCGCGGCCGCTGCCCGACCCGTTCCTCGTCATCGCGACGCAGAACCCCGTCGAGTACGAGGGCACGTACCCGCTGCCCGAGGCCCAGCTCGACCGCTTCCTGCTCAAGGTCGTGCTGCCGCTGCCCGAGCGCGAGCAGGAGGTCGAGGTCCTCGCCCGGCACGCGGCCGGGTTCGACCCGCGCGACCTCGCCGGGGCGGGCGTGCGGCCCGTCGCGGCGCGGGAGGTCCTCGACCGGGCTCGCGCCGAGGTCGCGCGCGTGCAGGTCGCGCGCGAGGTGCTCGGCTACGCGGTCGACGTGTGCCGCGCGACGCGCCACTCGCCCTCCTTGTCGCTGGGCGTCTCGCCGCGCGGCGCCACGGCCCTCCTCGCGACGTCACGCGCGTGGGCGTGGCTGTCCGGCCGCTCCTACGTGACGCCCGACGACGTCAAGGCCCTCGCGCACCCCACGCTGCGCCACCGCGTGCAGCTGCGGCCCGAGGCCGAGCTCGAGGGCGTCACCGCGGAGAGCGTCCTCGACACGGTCCTCGCGTCCGTGCCCGTCCCCCGCTGAGGCGCTCGACGTGGCCCTGACGTGGCGCGCCGTCGTGCTCGTGGCGATCGGCATCGTGCCCGTGCTGCTGTTCCCCGTGCCGGGCACGGTGCTCGTGTGGGCGCTGCTCGTCGTCGCCGTGTGCTCGGTCGACGTCGCGCTCGCCGCCTCGCCGCGGCGCGTCGCCATCGAGCGGCGCGTGCCGGGCTCGGTCCGGCTCACCGACCGCACGGCGTCGACCCTGACCCTGACCAACCTCGCACCGCGCCGACTGCGCGCGCTCGTGCGCGACGCGTGGCCGCCGTCCGCCGGGACGCAGGTCAACCGGCACGCGGTCGACCTGCCGCCCGGCGAGGCGGCGCGTGCGGTGACGGTGCTCGTCCCGACGCGCCGCGGCGAGCGCGTGGCCGACCGCGTGACGATCCGCTCCTTCGGCCCGCTGCGGCTCGCAGCACGCCAGGCATCGCTCCCGGTACCCGGGCGCCTGCGGGTCCTGCCCGAGTTCGCGTCCCGCCGCCACCTGCCGAGCCGCCTCGCACGCCTGCGCGAGATGGACGGCCGTGCCGCCGTACAGGTGCGCGGCGAGGGCACCGAGTTCGACTCGCTGCGCGAGTACGTCATCGGCGACGACGTGCGCTCCATCGACTGGCGCGCGTCCGCGCGGGGCCGCGACATGGTGGTGCGCACCTGGCGACCCGAGCGCGACCGTCGCGTGCTGATCGTCGTCGACACCTCGCGGACGTCGGCCACGCGCCTCGGGGACGAACCTCGGCTCGACGCGAGCATCGAGGCGGCACTGCTCCTCGCGGCGCTCGCCGGACGCGCCGGCGACCGCGTCGAGCTCATCGCGTTCGACCGCACCGTCCGCGCCCGGGTCGCGGGGGCAGCGGGTCCGCGGCTCATGCCCGCGATGGCCGACGCCCTCGCCCCGCTCGAGCCCGCGCTCCTCGAGACCGACTGGCCGGGCCTCGTCGGCGCGGTGCACGAGCGGCTCTCCCAGCGGGCCCTGGTCGTGCTCCTGTCGACGCTCGACGCCGCTGCTGTCGAGACCGGTCTGCTGCCCGTCGTCGGACAGCTCACCGCGAAGCACCAGGTGGTCCTCGCCGCGGCGGGCGACCCGGAGGTCGCCGAGCTGCGCGCGGACCGGACCGGCACCACGGAGGTCTACGACGCCGCCGCCGCGGCACGCGGGGAGATCGAGCGCGCCGCCGTCACGACGGTCCTGCGGCAGCGCGGGGTCGAGGTCGTCGACGCGCTGCCCGACGAGCTCGCACCGCGGCTCGCCGACACCTACCTCGCGCTCAAGGCCGCCGGCCGCCTCTGACGTCTCCGCCCGCAGCGCGAAGTGGTACCCCGGTCGCGCGAAGTAGTACCGCGGTCGCGCGAAGTAGTACCGCGGTCAAGCCCGACGGCGAGTGGTCGCCCTGGGAGTCGGGGTGGGTGGGGCGCCGCGTCTACCATCCGCCGCTCGTTCCTCGCGGCTCCCGCCAGACCCACCACGACGCGGCGCCCCACCCACCCCTCCTGGCATCGTCTCGCCCTGGCCCTCGCTCGCCCGGCGCTGTCACGCTTCAGCGGCACCGGACCGGGGTACTACTTCGCGAGACCACGGGTCTCCCTCGCACACCGGGGTACTACTTCGCCTGACTGCGGTACTACCTCGCGGTACCGAGGTGCTACTTCGCGGGACCACGGGTGCTACCTCGCGCTACCGGGGTACTCCCCGGCGGTCGGGGCCGCGTCGGTGCCACGGGGTAGGGTCGTGGCCGCACGATCCCCGAACCTCAGGAGACCCCGTGGCCTGGCAGCCCACCGACCCGCGCGACCGCGAACGGCGGAACCGGCGCGTCGCGATCATCGTCGTCGCCGCGCTGCTCGCGACGTTCGTCATCCCTGCGCTCGCCATCGTCCTGTCCTGAGCCGGCGGGAGGCGACGTGAGCGACGACCGGTACGGGCCGTGGCTGGATCACGACGCCCTGAACCGCGCGCTGCTCGCGCGCCAGCACCTCGCGCCCCGCCCTGACGCACGGGCGACGACCACGTCCGCCGCGCCCGCGGGCGTCGTCGCCGAGGTGGACCATCTCGTCGGGCTCCAGTCGCAGGTCCCGTCGTCGCCGTACCCCGGCCTGTGGTCACGGGTGCCGGGGTTCGCGACCGACGACCTGGGCGCGCGGCTGCTCGACCGGTCGGTCGTGCGGACCGCGACGCTGCGGGGCACGGTCCACCTCGTCACCGCCGACGACGCGTTCGAGCTCGCCGCCCACGCGCGCCCCGCGCTCGTCGCCTACCTGCGCGCGAAGAACCAGCACGGCGACGCCCTGCGCGACGTCGACCTCGGTGACCTCGAGCAGGCCGCCACCGACCTGCTCGCCGAGCCGCTCACGTCCGTCGAGCTGGGCCGACGGCTCGCCGCGCGCTGGCCGGACGTCGACCCGAAGCACCTCGCGTACGGCGCGCGATGCCTCCTCCCGCTCGTCCAGGTCCCCCCGCGCGGCCTCTGGGGCGCGAGCGGGCCTGGCACCACCACGACGTGGACCACGGCGCACGCGTGGCTCGGCGGCCCGACCCGCCGGTCCGCCGACGAGCTCGACGCCGTCGCGACGGCGAGCGACCCCGAGGCGGTGCTCGCCGCGCGCATGCGGCTCGTGCGCCGCTACCTCGCGGCGTTCGGCCCTGCGACGGTCGCCGACGTGCAGCGGTGGTCCGGGCTGACGCGGCTGCGCCCCGCGGTCGAGGCTCTGCGACCCGAGTTCGTGACGTTCACGGGCCCCGGTCGACAGGACACCGGCCCGACGAGCGCCAGGAGCGCCGGTGCACCACGCGGCGTCGAGCTGGTCGACCTCGCCGACGCCCCGCGCCCACCCGGCGACGAGCCCGTCCCCGTCGTCCTCGCCGCCGACTTCGACAATCTCCTCCTGGCGCACGACGATCGCACCCGCGTCCTCGGCGCGGTCGCCGTGAAACAGGTCGTGAGCATCAACGGGCAGGTCGCCGCCACGGTGCTCGTCGACGGCAGGGTGGCCGGCACCTGGGTGTGGACCCTCGACACCGCGGGGGACGAGGCCGTCGCGCGGGTGGACGTGCGGCCCCTCGTCCCGGCGGGGACCGGCGCCGACGACACCGGGAGCTCGATCGGCGCGCCGCACCCCGCGGCTCGGTTGGCCGAGGCCGGCGTCCGGGACGAGGTCGTCGCGCGGGCCGAGGACTGGCTGCGGGTCGCGGCTCCCGAGGCGCGACCGAGCGTCGTCGTCCACGCCTGAGCGCGGGACGGACAGGACGGGTCAGGCGGCGACCGGCGCGACGTCGCCGGCGTGGTCCGCCGAGAGGTCGCCCGTCTCTCCCGCGCGCACCGCGCGACGGCCCAGCACGATCGTGTAGACCCAGAAGCCCCCGAGAGCGATCGCGCCGATGACGATCTTCAGCCACCAGGGCAGGTCCGAGCCCGTGACGAAGCCCTCGATGAGGCCCGACACCGCGAGCGCGATCGTCAGGCCGATCGCGACCGTGACGAGCGCGCGGCCCTCCTGGGCGAGCGCGCGCGAGCGCGGCAGCGGCCCGGGGTCGACCCACGCCCAGAAGATCCGCAGCCCCGCCGCACCGGCGACGAAGATCGACATGAGCTCGAGCAGGCCGTGCGGGGCGATCAGCGTGAGGAACAGGTCGAGCTCGCCGTGCGCGGCCATCATCCCGCCCGTCGACCCGACGGCGACGGCGTTGGAGAACAGCACGTAGGCCGGGTAGACGCCCGTGATCCCCAGACCGATGCACTGCGCGGCGATCCAGGCGTTGTTCGTCCAGACGACCGCCGCGAAGTCGAGGCCCGGGTCGTAGTACGACGCGAACGCGTTCTGGACGTAGTCCTCCTGGACGCTCGGCGGCCCCATCGACGCGAGCCCCTCGGGCGTGGTCGCGACCCACACGCCCGCGACGAGCGCGACGACGAGGAACGCCGTCGTGACGCCGACCGACCACCAGCGGATCCGGTACAGCGCCGCCGGGAGCGAGACGACGAGGAACCGCACGACGTCGCGCCACGCGGGCTCGTGCGCGCCCGCGATGCGGGTGCGGGCGCGTCCCAGGAGGTCGGAGAGCCGCGTGACGAGCACGGGGTCGGGGGCGACGGACCGGATCGTCGAGAGGTGGGTCGCCACGGCCTGGTACAGGCGCACGAGCTCGTCCGCCTCGGCGCCGTCGAGCGAGCGTCGCTTCGTCAGCACCTCCAGGCGGTCCCACTGCGCGCGGTGCACGTCGGTGAAGGCGTCGAGGTCCACGACCGATACCCTGCCACACGGGACGGTGGCCCGGCGGCGCGACCGGCCCGGCGACCCCGTCCGGCACCACCCGGTGCGTCGGACGGGACGGACAGACGAGGCGAGGAGCGAGGAGCGACGTGCGCGACGGCATCCTGATCGGTGAGGGCGTGGTCCTCGACGCGCGTCCCGCGTCCTTCCTCTCCCGGGGTCTCGGCTTCTTCCTGGACCTGGTCGCGATCGGGGTCGTCCTCGTCGCGTTCATGATCGTCGCGTCCCGGTCGCTGTCCTTCGTCGACCCGGACCTCGCGCCCGCGATCCTCGTCGCGGTCCTCGTGCTGGTCATGGTCGTCGTCCCGACGACGGTGGAGACGCTCACGCGCGGCCGCTCGCTCGGCAAGCTCGCGCTCGGGATCCGCGTGGTGCGCGACGACGGCGGCCCGGTCCGCTTCCGCCACGCGTTCCTGCGGGCGCTCGTGGGGGTCGGCGAGCTGTGGCTCACGTTCGGGACCGTCGCACTCGTCGCGTCCCTGACCAACGACCGCGGCAAGCGGCTCGGCGACATGGCGGCGGGGACGTACGCCATCCGCGTGCGGGGAGGCAGGGCGACGCTCGCACCGCTCGCGATGCCGCCCTACCTCCAGTCCTGGGCGTCGCACGCGGACATGCGCCGGCTCCCCGACGGGCTGGCGCTCGCCGCCCGGCAGTTCCTCGCCCGCGTCGACCGGCTCAACCCGGCGTCGCGGGCGCGGCTGGGTCAGGAGCTCGCCGGGCAGGTCGAACGGTACGTCGCGCCGGGGCCGCCCCCGGGGACGCACCCCGAGACGTTCCTGCTGGCCGTGCTCGCCGCACGCCGGGACCGCGACCGGGTCACCGCGCGACGCCAGCAGGCGCTCGCCGCGGAGCAGGCCGAGCTCCTGCACCGGCTCCCGTACTCGGTGCCCGACCCGCCGAGGTGACCGGTCCCGCGGCGCCGTCGGTCCGCCGCGTGCCGCGCCCCGCCGGGCCCTCGAACCGTCCGACGGCACGTGCGATCCCCCAGAGGACGAGCCCGAACGCCCCGAACCACACGGGCCGGCTCGCCCACCAGTCGGCGGAGCCCGGTTCCGGGAGCGGCGTCCCGAGGACCACGAGCACGAACGCCACCACCGCGATCATCGCGGTGACGTGCCACAGGTAGACCGTCATCGAGCGGGCCGCGAGCGCCGCCACGACGCCGCGTCCGGGGCCGTCCGCCCAGCGCACGAGGGCACCGCGCCCCGCGAGCACGAGCGCCACGAGGCCGACGGCGTGCAGCAGGACGGGCGCGGTCGGCGGGCCGAGGTTCGACATCGCGTCCCCCGGCATCCCGATGAGCGACACCGGGTACGGCCCGACGGCGACCAGGAGCGCCGCGAGCGCGAGCGCCCCTGCGCCGACCGCGACGAGCACGCCCCGGGACGGCACGACCGCGACCGGCGCGACGCGCCCGCGGCGCACCACACGAAGCCCGGCGCGTGCGTCGGCGTAGAGCATGCCGACCACGTAGGGGACGGCCCACACGAGCACGACGTCCACGAGCGCGAGCCGTTCGAGGCCGGCCCCGAAGCGCAGTGCCTCGACCGCGAGCGGCACCGCGGCGAGCCCCGCGACGACCCACCACCCCGCGGCGTGCAGCGCGCGCCGCAGCACCGGCGTGAGCGCGACGAGCACCACGTAGACGCCGAGGAACCACAGGAGCTGTGGCGCGAGGCGAGCGAGGGTCAGCACCGCGTCGTCGGGCAGCCCGAGGCCGAGGAGGACGCCCACCACGACCACCCACGCCCCGACGAAGACGCCGACCGGTCGTAGCATCCTCGGCAGACGCCGGGCGACGAGGCGCAGCCCGGGGGGCATCGCGCCGTCGGGCGTGCGCTGGAGCCCGTACGCGGCCGACGCGCCGGCCGCGAAGAACAGGAGCGCGAGCACCTGCAGCACCCACGTCGCGGCCCAGCCGTACCCGTGGGCGAGCGCGTTGCCGAGCTCGAGGTGCCGGCCGTCCCACGACGCGTCGGCCATGAGCCAGTGCACCGTCACGACGCACACCGTCGCGACGGCCCGGACGGCGTCGACGAAGACGTCGCGCGGTGGTCCGCCGGCGCGGTCGGTGGTCACGCGCTTCCCGACGGCGGCGCGCGGCCCGGCCGTCGGGGTCGGCACAAGCGGGTGCTTCGCGCCCGTCGGCCGGGGCGAGCGGGGTGGGTCGAGCAGGGCGGTCACGGGACGCTCCTCGGTGGGTGGGAGCCGGCGTCATCCGGCTCTCACCAGTCTCAAGAAACGCGCTCTGACCTGGAACGGGACCCTCCCCCGGCCTCCGCGCGGCCAGCCGCCCGACGGCACGGGGGTTCTCCCCCTCCCTCACGAGCCAGCGCCCCACCGGCCGGGACCGGTGAGGCGCTGACAGGGCGTGAGCGGCGTGCCCTACACCTTGAGGTAGCGCAGCACGGCGAGGACGCGGCGGTGGTCGCCCGCGTCCTGCGGGAGGCCGAGCTTGCCGAAGATGGACGTCACGTTCTTCTCGACCGCGCCGTAGGAGAGGAACAGCGTCTCGGCGATCGCGGAGTTCGACCGTCCCTGGGCCATCAGCTCGAGGACCTCGGTCTCGCGCGGCGTGAGGCGCGCGAGACCGTCGTCGGACCTCGACGCGCCCATGAGCTGGCTGACGACCTCCGGGTCGAGCACCGTCTGGCCCGCGGCGATGCGCGTCAGCGCGTCGACGAACTCGCTCACGTCCGCGACACGGTCCTTGAGCAGGTAGCCCACGCCCTGCGCACCGCCGGTCAGCAGCTCGCTCGCGAAGCGCGTCTCGACGTACTGGGAGAAGAGCAGGACGCCGAGGCCCGGGTGCGCCGCCCGCAGCGCGAGAGCCGCGCGCAGCCCTTCGTCGGTGAACGTCGGGGGCATCCGGATGTCGACGACCGCGACGTCGGGCAGCGCGTCCTCGGCGGCGAGACGCGTCACCGCGGCGACGAGCGCGTCGCCGTCGGGCACGTCGGCCACGACCTCGTGCCCGCGGCGCGTGACGAGCGCGACGAGCCCGTCGCGCAGGATGGCCGAGTCCTCGGCGATGGCGAGCCGCATCGATGTCCTTCCGTCGGGGTGCGCGGCCATCCTCACACGCGCGCGGGGAGGAGCACCGTCACGACGGTCGGCCCGCCGACCGGGCTCGTCAGCTCGAACGAGCCGTCGACCGAGCGCACGCGCTCCGCGAGGCCGGCGAGACCGGACCGCTGGCCGTCGGAGCCGGGCTGCACGACGCGCGCCCCGCCCTGTCCGTCGTCGCGCACGCGCAGGCGCAGGCGCGCGGCGCGACCGGTGCCCTGCCGCTCGACGAGCACGTAGACGCCCGTGGCGCGCGCGTGCTTGACGGCGTTCGTCACCAGCTCCGCGACGCAGAAGTACGCGATCGACTCCACCGCGGGCGCGAGCCGGCCCGACGCCTCGACGTCCGGGTCGACGTCGACCGTGACGGGGAGGGGCGAGCGAGCGGCGAGCGTCTCCAGGGCGACGGCGAGGCCGTTGTCCAGCGCCGGCGGGTGGATGCCGCGCGCGAGCTCGCGCAGCTCGACGAGCGCCTCCTTCGTCGAGGAGTGCGCGAGGTCGACGAGGTCGAGCGCCTCGCCCGGGTCGCTCCCCGCGGCGAGCTGCTCCTTCGCCTCCCCGAGCTGCATCGCGACCGCGACGAGGCGCGCCTGGGTGCCGTCGTGCAGGTCGCGCTCGATGCGCCGCAGCTTGGCGTCGGCGTCCTCCACCGTGCGGCCGCGCGACTCCTCGAGGTCCGCGACGCGCAGGCTCGCGAGCGTCGGGCCGAGCAGCGCCACGGTGAGCGCGCGGAACAGGTGCGCGAAGGCGCGCGTGACGTGCGGCCAGACCCACAGGAAGAGCGCGCCCGCCAGCACGAGCCCCAGCTGGCGCACCGGGGTGTCCACGAACCAGTCGGTGCCGAACGAGGCGCCACGGTGCCACGAACCGTCGCTCGCCTGCTGGAGCGGCAGCCAGCGTGACCAGAACCAGTGCGTCATGGCGCCGAGGCCGACCGCGAGGAACACCGTGCTCGCGACGAACGAGACGATCGCGAGCGGGAGCGTCACGACGAGGAAGAGGAGCGCCCGCCACCCCGGGCCGTCGCCGAGACCGCTCCACATCGTGCGCCAGAAGCCGCGCGGCCGGACGTAGGGCGCCGGTGCCGCGACGTCGACGCCGAGCATCGAGCGCGCCATCGACCGGTACATCGCCCCCCAGCCGCGACCGCCGACCACGACCCAGCCCGCGACGAGGAGCCCGACGACGGTCACGAGGACGCCCGCGAGGAAGGAGACGGTGAACACCGCGTACGCGAACCCGAACGGCGCGAGCAGCAGCGCGAGCCACAGGTACCCGTACTCGCGCCACGTCCGGCCCGCGAACGGCGCGCGCAGGAAGGAGACCTGCCGGCGGTGGTCCACGTAGCGCGGGTCGGGGCGCGTCCCGGCGAACGCCGCCGCGGCGGCGGAGAGCGGGACGGGCGCAGGGGTGCCCGACGACGACGGCTCGCCCGAGGGAAGGACGCTGGGCTGGTCAGGGGTCACGGCGATCATGGTGCCAGTCTGACGACGGCGACGGCCCTTCCACCAGGGAGCGGTCCGCCGGAGCGGAGGGGGGACACCCCCCGGTCAGGGGACCTCCGTCACGACGCTGGCGGTGGCGGCGTCGACGCGGCCACGTCACCCGGGGCACGGCGACCGCCGGACCAGACCGACCATCCGATCACCGCCGCGAGCAGGACGACGCCGACCACGACGAGCCAGATGCCGTCGCCGCGCAAGGGCCCGAGCAGCCGGTCGTACACGACGCCCGTGGCGTTCTCGCGCGCGGAGGCGGGCAGCGCCTCCAGGTACGCCGAGCGTCCGAACGCGACGGCGCCGACGAGGAGCAGGCCTGCCGCGGCCCACGCCCCCCCGACCAGCCCGACGCCGCGCCGTCGGGCCGGGGAGACCCACACGGCGAGCGCGGCGAGCCCGACGACGACCCACGGCAGCCAGGCCGCGGCGCGGCCGAGCCACGTCACGCCCGTCTGGACCACCGTCACCTGCGGGAACTGGCCGAGCACGAGCTCCGGGTCGACGTCGTCGGGGATGCGCTCGGCGAAGGAGAAGCCGCGCTCCTCGAGCGCCCCGCGGACGTCCTGGACCACGGGCCCGAGGCTGAGCCGCACGACGCCGTCCTCCGAGGCCCGCACGATGTCGCCCTCCCCCGTCACGACGTAGACCACCGCCCGGTGACCGGCACGGTTGACGGTCTCCCACACCCCCGCGAACGCGTCGGACGTCACGACGCGCTCGACGACCTGGTGGACGAGGCGCTCGACCTGCCCGTACACGACGGGCGCGAGCGCGGCCGCGGCGGCGTCGGCCCGCTCGGTGGCCTCGGCCGAGAGCCGGGGCCTCGCCTCGGGGTCGATCGACGCGGCGAGGCCGTCCAGCACGGTCGCGGTCATCGACTCGATGTCCACGCGGGACATGACCTGGTCGGTCACGGTCTCGACGACCTGGTCCTGCACGGACTCCTCGTCGGCGAGGGGCCGCACGATCGCGACGTACCGCTCGGTGTCGAGGAGGGTGCCGTCGGCGTAGCGCGCGACGAGCGCCGCGACCGCGAGGACGGCGCTCAGCGCGAGCAGCAGCCCGCTCGCGGTCCACCGCACCCACCCGGGCACGCGACGGGCCCGACCAGGACCGGACGTCGATCGACGAGACTCCACCGAGCACCACCCTCACGTTGCGACTGCCGAGCCGTGGAACACGTTCCCACAGGTCAGCCGGTGCGGCGCGGGGTGCCCCGCGACCACCTCCTGCTCGGCGACGGTCGCCGAGGAGGTCGTCGCGGGGCCGGTCGCCCGGTGCTCGTCAGTAGCGGTAGTGCTCGGGCTTGTACGGCCCGGCGACGGGCACGCCGAGGTAGTCGGCCTGCGACGACGTGAGCTCCGTGAGCCGCACGCCGAG
This sequence comes from Cellulosimicrobium sp. So1_17, assembly GCF_055181235.1. Taxonomy (NCBI): domain Bacteria; kingdom Bacillati; phylum Actinomycetota; class Actinomycetes; order Micrococcales; family Promicromonosporaceae; genus Cellulosimicrobium; species Cellulosimicrobium sp. So1_17. Next base: position 4,376,423 of record NZ_CM143702.1, on the reverse strand, counting down.
CGCGTCCAGGTGCAGGCGCGCGACCTTCTCGTCGAGCACCTTCGGCAGGCGGTACACCTGGTGCTCGTAGGAGCGCTCGCGGCCCGCCTCCGCCGACTCCACGGCGTCGCGGTACAGCTCGATCTGCCCGATCACCTGGTTGGAGAACGAGTTGCTCATGACGAACGACGGGTGGCCCGTCGCGTTGCCCAGGTTGAGCAGGCGCCCCTCCGAGAGCACGATGATCGACCGCTCCGCGCGCTCCCTGCCGTCGGCGCTCGTGCCGGCGGGGAAGGTCCACTCGTGGACCTGCGGCTTGATCTCGGTCCGCGTGATGCCCGGGAGGTCGGCCAGGCCGGCCATGTCGATCTCGTTGTCGAAGTGACCGATGTTCCCCACGACGGCCTTGTTCTTCATCGCGGCCATGTGGTCGGCGCGGATGACGTCCTTGTTGCCGGTCGTCGTGATGAAGAAGTCTGCTTCATCGAGGACGTCCTCGATGCGTGCGACCTGGTAGCCGTCCATCGCGGCCTGCAGCGCGCAGATCGGGTCGACCTCCGAGACGATCACGCGCGCGCCCTGGCCGCGGAACGCCTCCGCGGCACCCTTGCCGACGTCGCCGTAGCCCGCGACGAACGCGACCTTGCCGCCCATGAGGACGTCGGTCGCGCGGTTGATGCCGTCGGGCAGCGAGTGCCGGATGCCGTACTTGTTGTCGAACTTCGACTTCGTCACCGAGTCGTTGACGTTGATCGCCGGGAACAGCAGCTCGCCGGCCTCGGCGAGCTGGTACAGGCGGTGCACGCCCGTCGTCGTCTCCTCGGTGACGCCCTGGATCGCCTGCGCGACCGTCGTCCAGCGCAGCGGGTCCTGGTCGACCGCGCGACGCAGGACCGAGCGCACGACGTTCATCTCGTGCGTGTGGTCGGGCTCGCCCGGCAGCGTGTCGGGCGGGACGACGCCCGCGCGCTCGTACTGCAGGCCCAGGTGGACGAGCATCGTCGCGTCGCCGCCGTCGTCGAGGATCATGTTCGGGCCGCGCCGCTCGGCGTCCGCGGAGCCGTCGGCCGGCCACACGAGGATCTGCTCGGTGCAGTCCCAGTACTCCTCGAGGCTCTCGCCCTTCCAGGCGAACACGGGCACGCCGCGCGGGTCCTCCGGGGTGCCGTCGGGGCCGACGACGACGGCGGCAGCGGCCTCGTCCTGCGTCGAGAAGATGTTGCAGCTCGCCCAGCGCACCTCGGCGCCGAGGGCCACGAGCGTCTCGATGAGCACGGCGGTCTGGACCGTCATGTGCAGCGACCCGGCGATGCGGGCGCCGGCGAGCGGCTGCGACGCGCCGTACTCGGCGCGCAGCGCCATCAGACCGGGCATCTCGTGCTCGGCGAGGCGGAGCTGGTGACGACCCGCCTCGGCGAGCGCGAGGTCCCTGACCTTGTAGCGGCCGGGGAGCTCGTCGAAGCCGGGGGTCGTCGTGGGTGCTGGCGCCGTCGTGGACATGATTCTCCTTGGGGACGATCACGGTCGAGGTCTGCGCTGGGGGCTCCCGTCCGCGCCTGTCCGTCGGCCTCGCCGACGGACACCCCCACCCTACCCAGCGCGCCTCGGAGCCGGCCGGGGCGAGAACGCTGAGCGCGCGCGGACGCGCGCGATAGCACGATCTCTTGACCGAATCAAGATCACGAAGAGGTAACGATCCGCGATCCGGCGCGATCCGCGCGATCGCAACGATCGTGGGTCAAGAATCCACCTGCAATCGTCCGCGATCCAGGGGACCTCGGTCGCAATTCGGCCTGGATTGAGGCAGGGTGCAGGTGAACCGATTGACATCGGATCAGCGTGAGGTCCTGTGTGCGCCGACCCTGCAGGGAGCGTCGGCCGGACGAGCCGCCCGAGGGAGGACGTCCGCGCACCGGGGCCTCTCCTCGTGCCCCTCACCGTCGACGTCCCCCGCTGCGGGGTGACCCGTCCGGTGCCCACGCGCTGGTCCACGGACGGAAGGTGGCGACACCGCCGCATGACAGCACTCAGCACCACCGCATCACCAGGGACGGAGGGATCCGTCGGCACCGCGCACGCCGGGACGGGCGAGCGCGAGACCGCGCTCTCGGTCCGCGACGTCTACAAGGTCTTCGGGCGCAAGCCCGTCGAGGCCGTGCGCCGGCTCGAGCAGGGCGCGTCGCGCGACGACGTCAAGCCCCTCGGGACCGCCGCAGTCATCGACGCGAGCTTCGACGTGAAGCAGGGCGAGATCTTCGTCGTCATGGGACTGTCCGGCTCCGGGAAGTCGACGCTCATCCGCATGCTCAACGGCCTGTGGAAGCCGACCTCGGGCCACGTCCTCCTCGGCGGCACCGACCTCGCGCAGGCGGACGCCCAGCAGATGCGCGCGCTGCGCCGCAAGCACGTGAGCATGGTGTTCCAGCACTTCGCGCTCCTGCCCCACCGCACCGTGCTCGACAACGCCGCCTACCCCCTGGAGATCCAGGGCATGGGCAAGGCCGAGCGCCGCGAGAAGGCGCAGCAGGCGCTCGACCTCGTCGGGCTCGGCGGCTGGCAGGACTCGCTGCCGTCGCAGCTCTCCGGCGGCATGCGCCAGCGCGTCGGGCTCGCCCGCGCCCTCGCGGCCGACACCGACGTGCTGCTCATGGACGAGGCGTTCAGCGCGCTCGACCCGCTGATCCGCCGCGAGATGCAGGAGCAGCTCCTCGAGCTCCAGCAGACGCTCGGCAAGACGATCGTCTTCATCACGCACGACCTCAACGAGGCCATGCACCTCGGCGACCGGATCGCCGTCATGCGCGACGGTCGCATCGTCCAGATCGGCACCGCGGAGCAGATCCTCTCCGACCCCGCGAACGACTACGTCGCGCAGTTCGTCGCCGACGTGGACCGCACGCGCGTCCTCACCGCGTCGTCCGTGATGGTGCGCCCGGCCGTCGTCGTCCCGATGGGTGGCGGCCCGCGCCAGGCGAGCCGCACCATGCGCGAGGCGCAGGTGTCGGCCGCGTACGTCGTCGACCGCCAGCGCCGCCTCCAGGGCGTCGTGCGCGACGCCGACGCGGTCACCGCGCTCAAGGCCGGCAAGGAGTCCCTCGACGGCATCGTGCGCGACGGCGTCGCGCCCGTCTCCCCCGACACCCCCCTCGCGGAGATCTTCGCGCCCGCCGCGGAGTCCCCGCTGCCGGTCGCCGTCACCGACGGCTCCGGCCGTCTGGTCGGCGTCGTGCCCCGCGTGACGCTGCTCGAGGCCATGGTCCCGGGCGACCAGCCCCGTACCGGCGAGGTCTCCGTGCCCGCGGTCCGGGAGGCCGTCGCGCACGACCGCGCCGAGGACCTTCCGCCCGCGCAGGCCGCGCTGGCCGACCACCCCGTGGAGGACGGCGCCGTGGACGGCCGCCCCGTGACCGAGGGAGGTGCCCGATGACCGACACGCTCGTTCCCCGGCTGCCCCTCGGCGAGTGGGTCGAGGCCTTCGTCGACTGGGTGACCGACGTCTTCGACCCCGTCTTCGACGTCATCAAGGACGTGCTCACGAGCATCTACGACGTCTTCGAGACCGTGCTCGCGACCCCGCCCTTCTGGATCGTCGCGCTCGCGCTCGCCGCGCTCGCGCTGGCCGCGAAGGGGTGGAAGCTCGCCGTCGGATCGCTCGTCGGCTTCCTCGTCATCGCCGGGGTCGCCCAGTGGGACAACGCGATGGACACGCTCGCGCTCGTGCTCCTGGCCACGGCGATCACCCTCGCGATCGCGATCCCGCTCGGCATCTGGGCGGCACGCGACGACCGGGTCTCGCGCACCGTCCGACCCGTGCTCGACTTCATGCAGACCATGCCGGCGTTCGTGTACCTCATCCCCACCGTCGTCATCTTCCTCACCGGCCCCGTGCCCGGCATCATCGCGACGATCGTCTTCGCGATGGCGCCCGGGGTGCGGTTCACCGAGCTCGGCATCCGCCAGGTCGACAAGGAGGTGGTCGAGGCCGGCCACGCGTTCGGCTCGACCCCGGGCCGGATCCTGCGCCAGATCCAGCTCCCCCTCGCGATGCCCACGATCATGGCGGGCGTCAACCAGGTGATCATGCTGTCCCTGTCGATGGTCGTCATCGCCGGCTTCGTCGGCGCGGGCGGCCTGGGGCAGCCCGTCGTCCAGGCGCTGAGCAGCATCGACGTCGCGCTCGGCTTCGAGGCCGGCCTGTCCGTCGTCATCCTCGCGATGTTCCTCGACCGCGTGACGTCGGCCCTCGCCGACCGCGCACCCGTCTCCCGGGCTCTCGCCGCCGCGCGCGTCTGAGCCACCGCCGGGCCGCCCGGCCCACCCCGCCAGCCGTCCGACGGCGCGTCCGCGCGCCGTCGGGCACCACCGCCCCCGGGTCCGCAGGACCCCAGGAAGGAATTCATGACCCCCGCACGTACCACCACCCGTCGCCGCACCGCGGCCGTCGCCACCGCCGCCGTCCTCGGCCTCGGCCTGTCCGCCTGCGCGTCCGACACCGAGTCCGGGGACTCCGGCGACGCCTCCACGGGCGAGGACGAGACGTCGGTCTCGATCGGCATCCCCTCCGGCTGGGACGAGGGCATCGCGGTCTCCCACCTGTGGAAGGCGATCCTCGAGGACGAGGGCTACGACGTCGAGACGCAGACGGCCGACATCGGCATCGTCTTCACCGGTCTCGCCGGCGGCGACTTCGACCTGCTGTTCGACGCGTGGCTGCCCATCACGCACGCGTCCTACCTCGACGAGTACGGGGACGACGTCTCCGACCTCGGCGTCTGGTACGACGACGCCAAGCTCACCGTCGCGGTGAACGAGGACTCCCCGGCCCAGTCGCTCGAGGACCTCGCGGGCATGGCCGACGAGTACGGCAACAAGCTCGTCGGCATCGAGGCGGGCGCGGGCCTGACGAAGGTCACCCAGGAGGAGGTCATCCCGACCTACGGCCTCGAGGACATGGACTACACCATCTCGTCGACCCCGGCGATGCTCGCCGAGCTCAAGGGCGCGACCGACTCCGGCGAGAACATCGCCGTGACCCTGTGGCGCCCGCACTGGGCCTACGACGAGTTCCCCGTCCGCGACCTCGAGGACCCCGAGGGCACGCTGGGCGACGCCGAGGAGATCCACACGTACGGTGCGGGCGACTTCGAGGACCGCTACCCGACGCTCACGAAGCTCGTCGGCGCCTTCGAGCTGGACGACGAGCAGCTGTTCTCGCTCGAGAACATGATGTTCAACTCCGACGAGCACTCCGACGAGGACGCGGCCGTCGAGGCGTGGCTCGAGGAGAACCCCACGTTCGTCGACGACCTCAAGGAGGCCGCGGGCGTCTGACCCGCACCTCGACACCGAAGGCCGGCTCCCTCACGGGGAGCCGGCCTTCGTGCGTGTGCCGTCGGCGCTCAGAGCGCCCGGGCGTCGTCCTCGAGGAGGACCGGGATCCCGTCGCGCACGGGGTACGCCAGGGGTCGCTCCGCGTCCGTCGAGTGCAGCTCGGGCGCGCCGTCCGGGCCGGTGCCGTCCACGAGCGTCGCACCCGTCACCGGGCAGCGCAGGGCCTCGCGCACCCAGGGGTCGACGTTCAGGCTCATGCTCGCTCCTCGCTCGTCGTGCCCGACGCCGCGGCGTCGGCCGCGCGCACGAGCGACAGGACGTCGTCGCGCACCTTCTCCAGGATGTCCTGGTCCGCGGCCTCGACGTTGAGCCGCAGCAGCGGCTCCGTGTTGGACGCGCGCAGGTTGAACCACCACTGCGGGTGCGAGTCCCAGTGCGAGACGGTCAGGCCGTCGAGCTCGTCGACGTCGACCGGTCCGGCGCCCTGCTGCGTCACGTAGGCCTCGACCACGCGGGCCCGCGCCGCGGGGACGTCGGCCACGGTCGAGTTGATCTCGCCGGAGGCGACGTAGGGCTCGTACATCTCCCCGAGCGCCGACATGGGGTGCGGCTGGGTCCCGAGCGCCGCGAGCACGTGCATCGCGGCCAGCATGCCCGTGTCCGCGAAGAAGAAGTCACGGAAGTAGTAGTGGGCGCTGTGCTCGCCGCCGAACACGGCGTCGTTGTCGGCCATCTGCGCCTTGATGAACGAGTGGCCGACGCGCGTGCGCACCGTCCTCGCGCCCGCGGCACCGAGGAAGTCCGGGACCGCTCGCGACGTGATGAGGTTGTGGATCACGGTCGGCGTGCGCCCTGCCTCGAGCTCCTTGCCGACCTCGCGCAGCCCGACGAGCGCGGTGATCGCGGACGGCGAGACCGGGTCGCCGTGCTCGTCGACGACGAAGCAGCGGTCGGCGTCGCCGTCGAAGGCGAGGCCCAGGTCGGCGTCGTGCTCGACGACCGCGGCCTGCAGGTCCACGAGGTTCTTGGGGTCGAGCGGGTTGGCCTCGTGGTTCGGGAAGGTCCCGTCGAGCTCGAAGTACAGCGGGACGACGTCGAGGGGCAGCGCCGGCAGGCCTGCGCCGGTCCCGAGGACGGCGGGGACCGTGTACCCGCCCATGCCGTTCCCTGCGTCCACGACCACCTTGAGGGGACGGATGCCGGAGAGGTCGACGAGACCGCGGAGGAACGCCGCGTAGTCCGCGAGCATGTCGCGGTCGGCGACCGCGCCGCGCTCGTCCACGGCGGTCGGGAGGCCGTCGTCCAGGTAGCTCTCCGCGAGGCGGCGGACCTCCGCGAGGCCCGAGTCCTGCCCGACGGGGCGCGCGCCCGCGCGGCACAGCTTGATGCCGTTGTACGCGGCCGGGTTGTGGCTCGCGGTGAACATGGCGCCCGGCACGCCGAGCACGCCCGACGCGTGGTACAGCCCGTCCGTCGAGCAGAGCCCGATCCGGGTCACGTCCACGCCCGCGTCCGCGAGCCCGGCGGCGAACGCGTCCACGAGCTCCGGCCCGGAGTCCCGCATGTCGTGCCCGACGACGACGCTCGGCCGCGCGGCCGTGCCGCCGCCCGCGACCGGTGCCTCCGGGAGCACGACGGCCCGGGCGAACGCGGCGCCGATCGCCCTCGTCACCTCCGGGTTCAGCTGGTCCGGGACGGTACCCCGGACGTCGTAGGCCTTGATGAGGTGGGAGAGATCGCTCGTGGTCACCCGACAACAGTAGTGGGGACGGGCCGCAGGCTCTCCTCGGGTCCCGCCCGCGCGGCACCCGGGAGGTCGAGGGCCCTCGGCTACGCTGGCCGGAGAACTCATCGGACCGCGGAGGGCAGGACGCGCCCCCGCCCGACGGACGCGAGACCTCTCAGCATGCACAACCGGCACTTCCGGCTCGACAACACGGTCCAGCACTACGACTGGGGATCGCCCACACGGATCCACGAGCTCCTCGGCTCGACCCCGGACGGCCGGCCCGCCGCGGAGCTCTGGCTCGGTGCACACCGGAGCGCGCCGTCGACCGTGCTCGACGCGGCACCGGGCGACGTGCCCGAGCAGGTCTCGCTCGCCGACCTCGTGCAGGGCGACCCGGAGGGGATGCTCGGACGACGCGTCGCGGACGCCTTCGGCCCGCGACTGCCGTACCTGCTCAAGGTGCTCGCCGCCGACCGTGCCCTCTCGCTCCAGGTGCATCCTCGGCCCCACCACGCACGCGCCGGGTTCAACCGCGAGAACCTCGACGGGCTGCCCCACGGCTCGCCCGACCGCTCGTTCCACGACGACCAGCACAAGCCCGAGATGGTCGTCGCGCTCTCGCAGTTCGAGGGGCTCGTCGGCTTCCGTACCCCGCGCGCCGTCCTCTCCCTCCTCGACGGTCTCGACGGACCGCTCGTCGCGACGGTCCGCTCGGTGCTCGGCGCGGACAGGTCGGCCCGCGGCATCCGCGCCGCGTTCACAGGACTCGTCGCGTCGCGCCACGACGCGGGCACTCCTGCCGCGCTCGAGGCCTCCCTCGAGTCCGTGCGCCGCCGCCTGGACGGCGGCTCTCCCTACGAGCGAGCCGACCGCACGGTCATGCTCCTCGCCGAGCAGCACCCCGGCGACCCCGGAGCCCTCGTCTCGCTCCTGCTCAACCGGGTGACCCTGGAGCCCGGCGAGTCGTTGTTCATCCCGGCCGGCGTGGTGCACGCCTACGTGAGCGGCCTCGGCATCGAGGTCATGGCGAGCTCGGACAACGTGCTGCGAGCGGGTCTCACGTCGAAGCGGGTCGACGAGGCGGCGCTGGTCGAGTGCGCCGTCTTCGAGCCGAGCGGTCCCACGGTCCCCACCGTCACCACGTCGGGCGACCGCGGACAGGTCCACACGTACCGGGTCCCGGTCGAGGAGTTCGGCCTCGTGGTCGCCGACGTCGACGAGGAGGAGACCCTGACGTTCCCGTCGGAGGGACCTCGCATCGTCCTGTGCCTGGACGGGAAGGCGGTGCTGCACGGCACAGACGACGACCTCGTCCTCGCCCGGGGCGAGTCCGCGTTCGTTCCCCACGCTGCGGGGCCCCTGCAGGTCGGCGGGCACGGCCACGTCGTCTGCGTGTGGACGCCGTAGCGTGCGGACCGCGTAGCGTGCGGACCCCGTAGAGGACGACAGGCGCGCCCTGCCGGCGACGACGCCGGGCTCAGTCCCCCTCGGCGCGCAGCACGCGCAGGTGGCCGCGCCGCCCGACCTCGGTCACGGCGGCCGGCTCGGGCTCGCTCCGGACCTTGCCCGCCTCACGGACGGCGTCCGCGAGCGCCGACAGGTCGTCGTCGCTCGGGCCGGTCTCGACGAACTCCGGGGAGAGCCGGACGACCTCCCAGCCGCGCGGGGCGGTGAGGCGCTCGGCGTGCTCGGCGCACAGGTCGTAGCTGTGGGGCTCGGCGAGGTGCGCGAGAGGGCCCAGGACCGCCGTCGAGTCGGCGTACACGTAGGTGAGGGTCGCGACGGCGGCACGGACGCACGCCGTGCGCGAGCACTGCCTGACGGATCTCACGGGGTGACCTTACGCCCTTCGCCAGGTCGGTGGACGCGGCACACGCCGTCGCGGTCACCGTGCCAGGGCACGGCAGGGCACGGCACGGTGACCGCAGAAGGACAGCGGCCCGCCTGCGCGTCTACAGTCGTCGTGTGCGCGGCATCCCTTCCTTCCCCGGTTCCCGGCCCGAGCCGGCGGGGCGCGGTCGCCGGTCGCGCGACCGGGCCGCCGGTCGCCGCCCCCCGGCGCCGGTGGAGCAGGCGCCCGGCGAACCGTCGTTCGACGACCTCGACATCCCTCTGCGAGCGCCCGGACCGGGTGGCCAGGGCCCGGCGGCACGACGGCGCGACCGTCGGGGCCGCGGCCTCCGCGGGCCGCTCCTCCCGCCGTCCGCCCCGGCGAACCGGACGCGGGCCGAGCGGTTCGACGACGTCGTGGTCGACGTGGTCGAGCGCGTCGAGCGCACGTGGTCCAAGCAGCTCCGGGGCACGGAGTTCGCCGTCGAGGACGTCCCGCCGTCCGACCCCGCGCCGTGGGAGCAGGGCGTCGTGCCGCTCGGGCGGTGCTTCCCGGCGGAGTCGGGCCAGCCGTCCCGGGTCGTCGTCTACCGCCGGCCGGTCGAGGCGCGGGCGCTCGACGCCGAGGATCTCGAGGACCTCGTGCGCGACGTGGTGGTCGAGCAGGTCGCGCACCTGCTCGCCCGCTCGCCCGAGGAGATCGACCCGCGCTACACGGGCGACCACTGACGCCCCGACCGGGCGCCAGGACTAGGGCGTGTCTCCCAACCCTGAGGTGACCCTCGCGCCAGACTCGCGGCCACGAGTTAAACCGTGTGGGTGCCGGCGACGGGATTCTGGTCTCGCGCGGTGGGACCATCCTTGATGGTCATCACCGATGGGATGAGTTGCTCATGAGGATCAACGATGGCCGGATCGGTCCAGGAGACCCGATTCGCATCGATGTTTTCGAGGGAGATTGACCGCGATGCCTCTGGTTCGTTCGGCAGATTCCGACTTCAAGGTGTCCCAGATCGGTCTCGAGACGCTGATCGATCTCCAGCGGCAGGCCGAGGAACTTGGCTGGGCGACGCGGTGGTCAGCCGTGGATGCCCTGCGTGCTCAGGTCGCGGAAGGCAGCATTCTTCTTCAGTCGCTCCTGCGCGAGGAGCGGGCTGGCGTCCTTCGGGCCTACAGATGCCTGGTGCTGTTCTCGACGGCCGATGGGCCCGGTGCTGGCGGGGTGGCGACGATCGATCTCTTGCCAGCGACGTATGCGGCACTGGATCGGATCGATCAGGATCCCGTCATTCGCTCGGCACTTGCTCGGATCTTCGCCCTCGCATCGGGCGGGATCGCGGTGGTCTCCAAGGGCTGATGCGACAGATGCGGCTGGCAGCCTGAGCGTGTCGCCGTCTGGACGGCCTCAAGCGTTGAGTTCGACGGCCCTTGCTGCGTAGCGTGATCTCGATACTGCCCAAGGCACGCGGGTCCCGGTGTCGCGTGTCCGTTCATGGAGAGGGTGGCAGCCCGTTCGAGCCGGGCCAGATGCCGAGGTGCTCCGCCGCGGTTCGCGGCGGAGCACCTGAAATTCCGTTGGCTCAGGAACTGGGCAGCCAGCTGATGATCGCGGCCATGACGGCTCCGGCACGGTAGACGATCGTCACCTGGCTGCGGACTTCCTAAGCAAACTCCAGCCACTCACACGGCTCGGCCGCGGCCGCGGCGATCTGTCGAGTGACCTGCTCGACCCATTCCTCGGCCCGAGGCATATCCCCGTCGAAGGTGACCTGCCAGCCGACTTCCTCGCCGGAGTACGAGACCTCGACGCCCTCGGCCCGGACGCGGAAGTCACCTGCGCCACCGATGGGCTCACACTCCCAGCCCCCTGGCTGGAGAATCTCTGCCATCCGGTCGCGATGGAACGCAGGCCAGCCATGATCGGCGCTGGTACGAATCAGGAACTCACGCACGGCCGAATCATTGCAGGCCATTGGGAGACACGCCCTAGGGGCCGAGCCCCGCCGTGCCCGACGCGCGGACGGCGACCTCGCGCGGCGCGGAGCCGTCCGCGACCGGGAGCAGCACGGAGAGCAGGCTCGGCGTCCTGTCGCCCTTGTCGCCGCTCGGCGGGCCGGCGCTCGCGAGCACGGACCAGAGCGGGACGACTCCCTCGGCGGCGCGGACGACGTCGACGGTGACGGTCGCCGGCGCGTCGTCCGACCCCTCCGGTCGCAGCGACCCGGCGTCGAGCGTGCTCGTCGTCCCGGCCGGTACGGCGACCGTCTCCTCCCCGAGGAGCGACCCGTCGGCGGCGTAGCCGCGCACCGCGAGCTCGAGCTCTCCGGCAGGAGGGTCGGAGGCCTCGTCCTCGACCGGCACCGCGGCGAGCGACAGGCTCGACGACGTGCCGGGGACGAGCGCGACCTGGCCCGCCGGGGTCGACCCCGCGGCGTCGGGCTCCGCGAGCGGCACCGCCGCGATCCAGGCACGGTCGTACTGCCGCTCGTCGTGGAGGAGGTCGGGGTCCGGCTCGCCGCGCCGGTCGACCGACCCGCCGGCGACGACGGGGACGTCGGCGTGGACCGCGACCGTGTACCGGCCCTCGGGCAGCCCACCCAGGGACACGTCCGTCACGACGCCCGGGGTGAGCGCGACCTCCTCCGCCCCGCGCAGCGGGACGACGCCGTCCGCACCGTGGACGACGACGCGCGCCGTCCCCGGGTCCAGGCCGGGTGCGAGCACGCGCACCTGCGGCGCGTGGGGGTCGTCGACGGCCTCGCCCACGCTGGCGAACCCCGTCAGCGCGACGTCGTGCGTCGGCTGGGTGCCCGGCACGACGTACTCGACCCCGAGAGGGACGAGTCCGTCGAGGGTGGTGTGCTGCAGGTACGCGGAGACGAGCCCGCCGGACGCCTCGACGTGCACGACGAGTCGACGCTGCTCGGGCGCGGCGGCCTCGACGAGCGTCACGACCTCCTCGCCGGGACCGACGAGCTGCTGCCCGCCGCCGGCGAGCACGGCCTCGCCGCCCTGGCCCCAGACGCTCACCTGGACGGTCGCGGGTGTCAGCCCGGGGTTCTGGAGCACGAGCTGCGCGCTGCTGCCGACCTCGGTGCTGCCACCGACGAGCCAGTGGCTGACCCCGGGCCGACCACAGCTCGCCGCGGCGAGACCCCTCAGGTCGCCCGCGGTGGTGACGGAGCCCACGGCCGCCGCGGGGCGCGGCGCGTCGCCGTCGCCCGGCCGGACCGCGAGCACGGACCCGACGGTCGGGTCCTCGACCGTCGTCGCGGCAGGACCGGCCGTGTCGGCGCCGGCGTCCAGCTCGACGCCCTCGCTGCCATCGAGCGGTGTGAGCACCGACGTCGCGTCACCCGCGACCGCGGCCCGCAGCACGCTCGTCGTACCGACCGGCGCCGGCCCGAACTGTGCGTCCCCGACCGCCTCGGGGTCGGTGAGACGCGCGGGTCCGGGGCAGACGAGGACGTCCTGCGCGGGGGCCACCGTCACGTGCTCGACGGGGTCGGCGACCTCCGGCTCGGGGACACGGTCCGTCAGGACACCGCCGAACGCCGCGACCGCGCCGACGGCGAGGATGCCGACCACCCCTGCGCCGGTCGTCGCGAGCCGACGGGCGACGGAGCGCCGGGCCGTCATCGTGCCACCGGCCGACGTCGCCGCACCGGGACCGCGAGCAGGACGTACACGAGCAGCACGACGCCCGTGACCGCCAGCCACCCTGTCCGGTGGTCCGCGGCGTGGTAGATCGTGAGACGTCCGTCGTCCGGTCCGACGGCGAACGCCTGCAACCCGCCCGTGAGCGCCGGGTCGACGGGGTCGAGCGCTCGCCCGTCGAGCGTCGCGCGCCAGCCGGGAGCGGCGTTCTCCGCGAGCACGACGGTGCGGTCCGCCGGCCCGGCTGCCACCCCGACGTCGACGGGGCGCAGTGCGCTCCGGTCGGCCTCGAGCGGCTCGACCGTGCCGTCGTCGGTCTCCAGTCGCGCGTACGAGGGTTCGACACCCTGTGGCGCGACCCGCCACGTCACCTCCGACTGTCCCTCCGTCATCCGTTCGAGGCCCGGCACCATGTCGAGCCGGGCGACCAGCTCGGCCCGGTCCTGGTCCGCCGGGACGGACGCCGGGACGAGGACCGCCCCGACGCCCAGCCGCGCGAGGCGCGCCGCGGCGTCGTCGGACGTGCCCGCGGTGAGCTCGGCGACCGTCGTCGGCAGGTCGGCCTCGACGGCCCCCGGGGCGACCTGCTGCCGCGATCGCACGACGGCGGACGAGTCCACGGCCTGGGGTCCGTCACCGCGCAGCGCGGCGTACGCGACGACGCCGTCCTCCCCGGGCTCGAGCGTCAGCACGCGGGCCTGCCGTGGGGACGTCTGCGTCTGGCGGCCTACCGGTGGGACGACGGGCTGCGTGGTGGCGCGGACCGCTCCCACGCTCGCGTCGGAGCGGTCGAGGACCTGCGCGGTCCACGACGTGACCGTCCCGAGCGGGAGCAGGGTGACGACGAGCGCGAGCGCGACGACGCTGCCCGTGCGCCACGCCGCCGCGTCCCGCTCCGGGAGACGGGGCAGCCCGGCGAGCGCCGCGCCGAGGAGCGCGAGGAGCGCGAGGGACACACCCGCACCCGGCCAGCCCGTGACCGGCGCGTCGACCGACGGACCGGGCGCGACCGTCGTCGCTCCCGCGAGGATCCCCGCGCCGACCCCGGCGGCCGCGACGAACCAGGCGCCCGCGGCGACGCGGCGTCCCCGGAGGACCGCGACGGCGGCCAGCACGACGACGACGCCACCCGCGACGAGAGGCGCCCACCGCGCGAGGAGGTCGGCGGCGCCCGCCCCGTCCGCGCCGAACCACGGCTGGGGGGAGACGGGCAGGCCGAGCACCTGCTGCCACCCGGGGGCGGCGGTCGACGCGACCGGGGACCCGGGGTCGGCGAGCAGGAGCCGCCACCCGCCGTCGGACCAGGTGCGGGCCACGTGCACGAGGAACGGGGCGAAGACGACGACCGCGGGGACCGGGACGAGGGCGAGATAGCGGCGGTGGCGGCGCACGCCCAGCGCGGCGACACCGAGCGCGAGGAGACCAGCGGGAAGCAGGACGGGCGCCCCCGCGACGGCCACCGCGAACGCGAAGCCGGCTGCCGCCGCCGCGGCGAGCGAGCCCGGTTCGGGACGGGGGGCGCGGCGTGGGGCGTCGGGCGTCGCCGGCGCCACGACGTCGACCCGCTGCAGCCCGACGGCACGCACGACGGTCAGCGCGACCCACGGCAGGGCGGCGTGCGCGAGGACGGCACCGACGCGCCCCGAGGCGACGGACGCGAGCAGGCTCGGCGCCGCGACCCAGACGAGCGTCGCCCACCCGCGCAGGGCCACCGAGCGCGTGAGCGTGCCGGCCGCGAACCACGCGCCCAGCCCGGCCACGAGGAAGCAGGCCGGGACCAGGACGTCGACGGCGGTCTGCGCCGACCCGCCCGCGAGCAGCGCGCCGGGGACGAGCACGGAGACGAACGGGTCGGCGGGCGCCGACGCCCCGAGCTCCGTCGTCACCCAGCCCGTCGTGGCCGCCCGCCACACGTCCCCGAGCGTGCTGCCGGCCGGGAGGACGCCTCCGCCGACGAGCCGCCCCCCGGACAGGAGCGGACCGACGAGCGGGCCGAACACGAGCGCGGTGAGCCCGCCGAGCGCAAGGACCACGCCGCCCAGCCCGGCACGACGGCGCACGGCGAGGGCGCGCAGCTCGCGTCGCTCGATGTCCGTGGGCGCCCACACGGTGCGCCGCAGCTCCGCCCGCGCGAGGCGACGGTCCCGGCGCTCCGCGAGGACCTCGCGCCACGTCCCCTTGAGCGGGCGCAGCGTGCTGCGCGGCAGCCGCGCGGTCCGCCCCGCCCGTCGGCGCGCCCGCACGACCGGCCCGACCCGTGCCAGCGCCCAGAGCGGCGCGACGATCTCGTCGCGCGCGTGGCCGGGCTGCTTGACGAGCAGGCGGTACATCGCGTGGAACGGGGCCGCGACGAGCATCGCCAGCGCGACGAACGGCACCCAGGGCAGCGCGACCCCGACGAGACGCGCGTGCAGGTGCGCCCGTCGTCGCTGGACGTACGACGCGTCCGGGTCGGGACGGGGCGCCTCCGCACCGGGCCGGCGCGCGGACCGGTCCCGCAGCCCGAGGAGCGAGGCCTGCACGTGACGCACCACGGCGGACGGGACGACGACCACCCGGTGTCCCGCGAGCCGGGCGCGGCGGCACAGGTCCAGCCCGTCGCCGAACGCACCGAGCTCCGGGTCCGTCCCGCCGAGCTCCTCCCACACGGTCCGTCGCACGAGCGCGCCCGCGAGGCCGACGGCGAGCACGTCGTCGCGCGCGTCGTGCTGGCCCTGGTCGATCTCGTCGTCGTCGATGCCCGTCATCCGGCGGCCGAGCGGCGTCGTCGTGAAGCCGACCTCGAGGAGGCGTCCCGGGCTCCCGGCCTCGAACGGGTCCGCCGGCTCGGACGCCGTGCCGGGCGACCAGCGTTCCTGCTTCGGGCCCGCGACGGCCACGGCGCTCGAGTGCTCGACGGCGCGCAGCAGCTCGGCGAGAGCGTCCGGCGCCGGCGCGGAGTCGTCGTGCAGGAGCCAGAGCCAGGTGCCCGCGTCGTGGTTCGCGAGGGCGGCGTCCACGGCGTCGCCGAACGAGCGGGCCCTGGGCGCCGCGACGAACCGGGCGTCGCCGAGGTGGAGGTCGGGGTACTGACCGGCGGCCCCCGCGCTCGCCGCGTCGACGACCACCACGGCGTCCGGGCCGCTCGTCTGGGCGCGCACCGCGGCGAGCGTGCGGCGCAGGTACGGGGTCTCGCCGCGCGTGACGACGACCGCGGTCACGCTCACGACGACGGGAAGCGCACCGGTCACCGTCGCGACGACGTCGGGCGCCGAGACCGGCACACCGGTCGGGGGTGACGCCGGGGGCGCGGCGCCGACGGGCGCGCGCACGACGGTCTGCGCCGGCCCGGGGAGGGCCGCGCGCGTGCTGCTCGTGAGGTCCGCGGAAGTCATGTCCCGTCGATCATGCGACGAGGACGGCGCCGGACCCGGCATTTGCGCGCCCCGGTGTGGCGGGGTGTCGGACCCCGCCGGAGAAGGCCCGCACGGACGTCGGGACGGCGCTCGTGCCGCCCGTCCCTCTCAGGCCTCGACCGCCGTCAGACCACGCGGCGCTTGAGCTTGCGGCGCTCCCGCTCGGACAGGCCGCCCCAGATGCCGAAGCGCTCGTCGTTCTCGAGCGCGTACTCGAGGCACTCCGCGCGGACCTCGCAGCCCGTGCAGACCTTCTTGGCCTCGCGCGTGGACCCGCCCTTCTCCGGGAAGAAGGCCTCCGGGTCGGTCTGCGCGCACAGGGCACGCTCCTGCCATCCCATGAGCCCGTCGTCGACCGGCTCGCCGAAGAGCGGCAGCACCGGTGCTACCCGCTCCACCTCACGCCCTGCGTCGGAGGGAATGTCCGCTCCGGCTCCGTCCAGAATGTTCCACATCGTGCGCCCCTTCATGCCGTTCACGAGAAACTGCATTGAAGAAATTACACGCGTGTCGTCCTCAGCCGTCAAGCCGAAATGTGATAGCCCCGCGAAGGCGCCGGGGTGAAATCCCGACATGTCCGGACGCATAGCACACCGCCTAGGGTGGTGCCATGGTGACCTCTCCCCACGCTTCCACGGTCGGCCCCGATGCTCCCCGCGAACGCCCGGCTCACGTCGCTGACCTGCTGCGTCTGATCACACGCGAGCCCGGCCGTCCCCGGCTCACGTGGTATGGCGACGACGGTGAACGCGTCGAGCTGTCCGGCGCGGTGCTTGAAAACTGGATCAACAAGACGACGAACCTGCTCGTCGAGGAATTCGACGCCGGGCCCCGAACGCGGGTCGTGATCGACCTCCCCGTGCATTGGCGCACCGTCGTCTGGGCGTTCGCCGTGTGGCGGGTCGGGGCGACGGCGGTGCTGGTCGAGGAAGGCGGGGTGACCCGGGCGCCCGAGCGACCGGACGTCGTCGTGACGACGCGGCCCGCGGAGTGGGACGACTCCGGGGCGGAGATCGTCGCGGTCTCGCTCCCGGCGCTCGCCCGCCGGTTCGACGGCGCCCTGCCTCCCGGCGCGATCGACGCGGCGTCGGCCGTGATGACGTACGGCGACCAGGTCGCCTGGGTCCCCGACCCGGACCTCGCCCTTCCCGCCGTCACCGGCACCGCCACCTGGGAGCACGCCGGTCTCGTTCCTCCCGTGACGCCCGAGGGGACGCAGGGCGGGACGGCAGGAGCCGGCCGCCGGGAGCTCCTGCCCACGGCAGGGCAGCCCCTGGACGGCGTCCTGCGGACCGCTCTGCGTCTGTGGGCGTCCGACGGGTCCGCGGTCCTCGTGCGGACGCAGGACCCGTCGCGCCTCGAGCGCATCGCTCGGGACGAGCGCGTCACCGGCTGACGCAAACCGCAGGGACGGTGCGGGGCGACGGGTCAGGGACGGCCGAGCGCCCGGTAGGTCCACCCGGCGGCGCGCCACGCGACCGGGTCGAGGACGTTCCGTCCGTCGAGGATCCGCAGCCCCGCGACCTTCTCCGCGAGCTCCGCCGGGACGAGCTCGCGGTACTCCTGCCACTCCGTGAGCAGCAGCACGATCTCGGCGTCCACGACGGCCTCGTCCAGGGACTCGACGAGCCGGAGCTCAGGATGCAGGCGCCGCGCGTTCGGGACGGCCTCGGGGTCCGTCACGCGGACGTCCGCGCCCTGTCGCGCGAGCTGCACCGCCACGTCGAGGGCCGGCGAGTCCCGGACGTCGTCGCTGTTGGGCTTGAACGCCGCGCCGAGCACGGCGATGCGCTTGCCCACGATCGAGCCGTCGAGCACCTCGCGCGCGAGGTCGACCATCCGGACACGACGCCGGGTGTTGATCGCGTCGATCTCCTTAAGGAACGCGACCGCCTGGTCCGCGCCGAGCTCACCCGCACGCGCCATGAAGGCGCGGATGTCCTTCGGGAGGCAGCCGCCGCCGAAGCCGAGGCCCGCGTTGAGGAACTTGCGCCCGATGCGGTCGTCGTAGCCGATGGCGTCGGCGAGGCGCGTGACGTCGGCACCCGTCTCCTCGCACAGCTCAGCCATGGCGTTGATGAACGAGATCTTCGTCGCGAGGAACGAGTTCGCGGCGACCTTCACGAGCTCTGCGGTCGGGTAGTCGGTGACGACGCGCGGGGTGTGCTCCGACAACGGCCCGGCGTACACCTCGTCGAGCTGCGCGACCGCCCGCTCCCCCGCCTCGCCACCCGGGACGCCGTAGACCAGGCGGTCGGGGTGGAGGGTGTCCTTGACGGCGAAGCCCTCGCGGAGGAACTCCGGGTTCCAGGCGAGAGAGACGCCGAGAGCCTCGCGCCCGAGCCGCTCCGCGATACCGGCTGCGGTGCCGACCGGGACCGTCGACTTGCCGACGACCAGGTCGCCGTCGCGCAGGTGAGGGATCAGCGCGGCCACGGCGCTCTCGACGTACCGCAGGTCGGCGGCGTACTCGCCCCGTCGCTGGGGCGTCCCGACGCAGACGAAGTGGACCTGCGAACCGGCGACCTCGGCCATGTCGGTGGTGAAACGGAGCGCTCCGGTGCCGGAGACCTCACCGAGCAGCTCGGGCAGGCCGGGCTCGAAGAACGGCGCGCGCCCCTCCGCGAGCGCGGCGATCTTCGCCTCGTCGACGTCGACCCCCACCACCTCGTGGCCGAGCCTGGCCATGCACGCCGCGTGCACGGCACCGAGGTAACCACAACCGATCACTGAGATTTTCACGACGTGTCCTTCGGGCCGATTTCGCGAGGAGGCTATCCGATCGGGACCCTACGCCCCAATCGCCGGCGGTGTGCCCGGCGCGCGCCGCTCGACCGCTAGGCTCGCGTGCCATGCCGTCCGCCCCTCCGCCGGTCCCTCCTGCCGTCCGAGTCGTCTGCGTCGTGTTCAACCCCGGCCCCGAGCTCGAGGCCTTCGTGCGCTCGCTGCGCACGGCGACGAGCGCGTCGTACGAGCTGGTCCTGGTGAACAACGGCGGGCCCAGCGCGGTCGTGCAAGGGCTCGTCGACGAGGGCGCGGCGCGACTCGTGGAGTCCGGGGGCAACCTCGGCTACGGCCGCGCGGCGAACATCGGCGCGCAGGGCTCCACCTCCCCGTGGCTGGTGGTCGCGAACCCCGACGTCGTCTGGGAGCCCGGGTCCCTGGACACCCTGCTCGACGCCGCCGCGCGCCATCCGGCGGCCGGCTCGCTCGGGCCGCGGATCCTCAACGAGGACGGCACGGTGTACCCGTCGGCGCGGGCGGTCCCCTCGCTGTGGCTCGGGGCGGGGCACGCGCTCCTGGTGCGCATCTGGCCGTCCAACCCGCTGTCCCGCCGCTATCGCCGGGAGAACCCCGCGGACCCCGGGGCCGAGCGCGCCGTCGGCTGGCTCTCGGGTGCACTCCTCCTGCTGCGCCGCGAGGCGTTCGAGGCGGTCTCCGGCTTCGACAGCGGCTACTTCATGTTCTTCGAGGACCTCGACCTCGGCGAACGGCTCGGCCGTGCGGGGTGGGACAACGTCGTCGTCCCCTCGGCGACCGTGACCCACATCCAGGGCGCGTCCTGGAAGCGCACGCCCGAACCGATGATCCGCGCCCACCACGCCAGCGCCCGACGGTACGTGCGGCGCCGGTACCGGCGCTGGTTCGAGGCACCGGTGCGCTGGGTCGCCGTCCTCGGCCTGCGGCTGCGCGAGCAGCTCGAGGTCGCCGGTGCGCGCCGGACCGCACGGTCCTGAGCGCTCCCGCGTGCGGCACAATGGCGACCATGCGTGGAATCATCCTGGCCGGCGGCTCCGGCACCCGACTGCACCCGATCACCCTCGGCGTGAGCAAGCAGCTCGTCCCGGTGTACGACAAGCCGATGATCTACTACCCGTTGTCCACGCTGATCCTCGCGGGCATCCAGGACATCCTCGTCATCACCACCCCGCACGACGCCGAGCAGTTCCGCCGCCTCCTCGGTGACGGCTCGCAGTTCGGCGTCTCGATCAGCTACACGGTCCAGGCCGAGCCCAACGGCCTCGCCCAGGCCTTCGTCCTCGGCGCCGACTTCATCGGGGACGACTCCGCCGCCCTGGTCCTGGGGGACAACATCTTCTACGGCCCCGGCCTGGGCTCCCAGCTCACCCGGTTCGAGGACATCGACGGCGGCGCCGTCTTCGCGTACCGCGTGTCCGACCCGACGGCCTACGGGGTCGTCGAGTTCGATGCGCAGGGCCGCGCCCTGTCGCTCGAGGAGAAGCCCGCCGAGCCGAAGTCGAACTATGCGGTGCCCGGCCTGTACTTCTACGACAACGACGTCGTCGCGATCGCGCGCGACCTCGAACCGTCGGCTCGCGGCGAGTACGAGATCACCGACGTCAACCGCGAGTACCTGCGCCAGGGCCGGCTGCGGGTCGAGGTCCTCCCCCGTGGCACGGCGTGGCTCGACACCGGCACGTTCGACTCGCTCCTCGAGGCGTCCGACTTCGTCCGGACGATCGAGAACCGGCAGGGCATGAAGATCGGCTCGCCCGAGGAGGTCGCCTGGCGTCGCGGCTTCCTCACCGACGACGAGCTCCGCCGCCGCGGCGAGGCCCTCGTCAAGTCCGGCTACGGCTCCTACCTGATCAGCCTCCTGGACGCGTAGCCCGTCGCGCACCGGCCCGGGCCGCGTCCGGCCTCGGGGTCCTGGGGCATCGTCGGACCGCACCGTACTGTGGGCCCGTGACATCCGAGGAGCCCGGTGCTGCGGAGGACGACGGCCGCACCCCCACCGCCCGTGCCCGGTGGGTCCGCCTCGCGGGCCGCCTGGTCGCCGTCGTCGCCGTCGGGCTGTGCGTGTGGACGGTCGTCACGCAGTGGGACCGCATCTCGGGAGACCTGCGGTCGGCCGACCTGACGCTCCTCGTCGTGGCTCTCGTGGTCAGCGCCCTCGCGGGCCTCGTCCTCGCCACGGCGTGGTGGTACTGCCTACGCATCGTCGGGCACGGCCGCACCGTGACCGACGTCCTCGCCTGGTACTTCGGCGGCGAGATCGGCAAGTACCTGCCCGGGGGGATCTGGGCGATCGTCGGGCGCGGCGAGCTGTCGCTGCGCGGCGGGATCGACCGGCGCACCAGCTACGCCTCGACGCTCCTGTCGCTCGGCGCGATCGTCGTCTCCGGCGGGTGGTTCTGCGGCGTCGTCGGGCCGCTCGCGGTCGGTCTGGGCGACGCGCCGAGCTGGGTCGCGTGGTTCGCCCTCGCCCTCCCCGTGGGAGCGGTCCTCCTGCACCCGCGCGTCGTCGGGCTCGGGCTGCGGCTGATGCACGTCGCGCTCCGGGGAGACCGGATGCTCACGGTGCCGAGCTGGGCCGCGATGGCGCGGCTGACCCTCCTGACGCTGCCCTCGTGGCTCTTCGTCGGCGGGGCCGCGGTGCTCGTCACCGCGTCCCTCGGGTACGCGCAGTCGCCCGCGGCCGTGTCCATGGCCGCCGTGGCCGCCTGGACGGTGGGGATCGTCGCGGTCCCCGTGCCCGCGGGAGCGGGGTTGCGGGAGATCGTCTTCGCCGCCCTGTGCGGACTCGGCGCGGCGCCCGGTGTGATCGTTGCCACAGTCTCCCGACTGCTCTATGTTCTCGTGGACGGCGCCGCCGCCCTGGTGGCGTTCTCGTACCTTCGACGCAGGAGTCGCCTGGCGGCGACCGAGGAGCAGCCCTGATGAGAGACACCGTCCTCCGCATGTCGAAGAGCGCCTACGTGTCGGGCATGAAGACGCTCGGGTCGGGCCTGCGCGCCCTGCACGTCCTCGACGACGCCCCTCCTCCCCGTGCCGCGCGCACCAAGCACTGGTTCTACAGCCTCACCCGCGTGTACGACCCCCAGGCCATGATCGAGATGGACGTCCCGTGGTGGACGTACGACGCGATCGACGCGGTGGAGTCATGGCTCGGCGGCCGCGAGCACGCGCGGATCTTCGAGTACGGGTCGGGCGCCAGCTCGCTGTGGCTCGCGCGCCGCGCCGGCGAGGTGCACTCGGTCGAGCACCACGAGGGCTTCTACGAGTACATGCGTCCCGCGTTCGAGGCGCAGGAGAACCTCAGCGTCGAGCTCGTCGAGCCGGAGGTCTCGGAGCACCCCGCGGTGCCGTCCCAGAAGGAGGGGCAGTCCGGGCTCGACTTCGCCGACTACGTCGCGGCGATCGACCGCGCGGGCGGGACGTTCGACCTCGTGGTGGTCGACGGCCGCGCGCGCGGCGCGAGCCTCGCGCGCGCCGTCCACCGGCTCGCGCCGGACGGTCTCGTGGTGTTCGACAACAGCCGCCGGGCCAGGTACCGGCCCGCGATCGAGGGCAGCGGGCTGCGCGAGACCCGCTGCACCGGGCTCACGCCCACGCTGCCGTACGGCGAGCAGACGTCGCTCCTGACCCCCGCCTGACCGCCCCGGCCGGTCAGCCCCGGCCGAGCACCGTGGGCGCGGCGAGCGCCCAGCGCTCCTCCCACGCCCCGATCGGCTCCACGCCCGCGGCGCGCAGGGCGTCGTGCCCCAGCACGGAGTACGCCGGGCGGGGCGCCGGACGGACGAAGCCCTCGCTCGTCGTCGGCACCACGCGGGCGCGCCCGCCCGCCGACGCCACGACGTGCCGGGCGAACTCGTACCAGGACGCGGAGCCCGACGACGTGCCGTGGTACGTCCCGCTCGGAGCACCTGCAGCCACGAGGCGCACGACGAGGTCCGCGAGGTCGACCGTCCACGTCGGCTGACCGACCTGGTCGTCGACGACGGTGAGCTCGTCGCGCTCGCCGGCGAGCCGGGCCATCGTCTTCGGGAAGCACGCGCCGTGCGCCCCGTACAGCCACGCGGTCCGCACGACGAGGTGGTCCGGGGCCTCGGCCCGCACGGCCCACTCGCCCGCCGCCTTGGTGCGCCCGTAGGCGGACCGCGGCGCGGGTGCGGCGTCCTCCGCGTACGGGGTGGAGGCGCGACCGTCGAACACGTAGTCGGTCGAGACGTGCACGACCCGTGCGCCCGCACGGGCGGCCCCCCGTGCGACGTTCGCGGCGCCCGTGCCGTTCACGGCGAAGGCGGCCGGCTCCTGCGACTCGGCGTCGTCCACCGCGGTCCAGGCGGCGCAGTTGACGACCACGTCGAAGCCTCTGGCCGCGGCAGCCGTCGCGCTCGGGTCCGTGACGTCGAGCGACCGGCGGTCCACCGGCACGACCTCGTCCCCCGAGGCCGCGACGGCCGCCACGACGTCCTGTCCCAGCATCCCGCCCGCGCCGACCACCAGCCACCGGCGTGATGACCCGGTGGGTCCGGTCCGCGTGGTCCCGTGGTCCATCGTCTCGTCCACGACGCTCCGTCCCTGGATGTGGGCCGCGCTCGGCGGCCTGCAGAGATGCGCCCGCCCGCGTCGCGCAGAGGGCCGCACCGTGCGCCCGGTCGGGGCACCGTAAGATCCTAGGGCCCGCCGCGCGACGTCCGCGGCGGGGTCCGCCACGACGTCCGGAAGAGGAGTACGACCGATGCAGCTCCGCGAGCTCGCCGTCCCCGGTGCGTGGGAGATCACGCCGCAACAGCACGGCGACCCGCGAGGGGTCTTCCTCGAGTGGTTCAAGGCCGGACCCTTCGCCGAGGCGGTGGGGCACCCGCTCGACCTGCAGCAGGCCAACTGCTCGGTCTCCGCCGCAGGCGTGCTGCGCGGGATCCACTTCGCCGACGTCCCGCCGGGACAGGC
This sequence comes from Cellulosimicrobium sp. So1_17, assembly GCF_055181235.1. Taxonomy (NCBI): domain Bacteria; kingdom Bacillati; phylum Actinomycetota; class Actinomycetes; order Micrococcales; family Promicromonosporaceae; genus Cellulosimicrobium; species Cellulosimicrobium sp. So1_17. The sequence goes on along the minus strand of NZ_CM143702.1, from coordinate 4,352,804 downwards.
CAAGTACGTGACGTGCGCCCGGGGCGCGGTGCTCGACGTCGTCGTGGACGTCCGCGTCGGTTCGCCGACGTTCGGGCAGTGGGACTCGGTCCTGCTGGACGACGTGGACCGTCGGGCCATCTACCTCGGCGAGGGGCTCGGGCACGCCTTCCTCTCCCTCGAGGACGACTCGACGGTCCTGTACCTGTGCTCGACCGGCTACGCGCCCGGCCGCGAGCACGGGATCCACCCGCTCGACCCGGCAGTCGGCATCGAGTGGCCGACGACGGCGCGCGACGGCTCGCCGCTCACGCCCCAGCTCTCCGCGAAGGACGAGGCCGCACCCGGGCTGCACGAGGCGGCGGAGCAGGGCCTGCTCCCGACGGCCGCGGCCGTCGAGGGGTTCATCGCCTCCCTGCGCGCCTGATCGCGGCCTCGTACGCCTCCACGTGGACGCGGGCCGCGGCGGCCCACGTGAACTCCTGCGCGCGGACGGCGGCCGCGTCGGCGAGCGCCGCACGGCGCGCGTCGTCGGCGAGGAGCGAGCCCAGCTCGCGCGCGATGGAGGTGTCGTCCGTCCCGCAGTACGCGACGGCGTCGCCGCCCACCTCCGGCAGCGAGAGCTCGCGCGTCGTGAGCACCGTCGCACGGCAGGCCATCGCCTCGAGCACGGGCAGGCCGAACCCTTCCCCGAGGCTGGGGTAGGCGAGCACGCTCGCCCCACCGAGGAAGCCCGGCAGGTCGTCGAGCGGCAGATAGCCCGGACGGCGGACCGTCAGGTGGTCGGGCACGTGCGCGATCTCGGCGTCGATCCGGTCGTCCCACCCGCGGCCGCCCGCGAGGACGAGAGCCGGGGGGCTCTCGAGCCCGGCGCACGCCTCGACCCAGCCCCGGACGAGGGCAGGGACGTTCTTGCGGGGCTCGAGCGTCCCGAGGAAGCCGACGTAGGGCGCGTCGCCGACGTCGAGCGTGCGGCGCACCCGCTCGCGCTCGTCGGTGCTCGTCGGGTGGAACCGCGCGTGGTCCACGCCGTGGTACGCGACGAAGAACTTCCCGGCGTCGGCGCCGACGAGCCGGACGACCTCGTCCCGCGTCGCGCGGGACGGCACGACGAGCGCGTCCGCGCGCCGCGACGCGACCTTGATGGCGTTGCGGAAGAAGACGGCCTTGGACCGCAGGTGCAGCTCCGGCGTCGTGAAGAAGGTGGCGTCGTGGAGCGTGACGACGGTCGGTGCCCCCGTGACGATCGGGAGCGTGTAGTGCGGCGAGTGCACGACGTCGGGACGCACGGAGCGCACGAGCGCCGGCAGACCGGACTGCTCCCACGCGAGGCGCGTCGCCCGACGGGCGACGTGCGAGGGCGCGGGCACGAGCTCGGCGGCCGGCGCGACGCGCGCGAAGAGGTCGACGTCGCGTCGCTGGACGGCGAGGACGAGGTCGACCCCGGCGGCGACGAGCTCGGGGACGAGCTCGTCGACGTAGCGGCCGACGCCCCCACGGTCGGCCGGGACGGCGGTGGCGTCGAGGAGGACTCGCACGAGGGCGCTCCAGTTCCTGTGTCGCGATGGAAAGGGCCGGGAGACAGGGACACTAGCAAGGCCGTCCCCCGGGTCGGGCAGCGGTATCATCGTCGACCGTGACCGCCCCCGGACCTCCTCGCGTGCTCGTCGTCGTGCCCGCGTGGAACGAGGAGGAGGCCCTGCCCGGCGTCCTCGACGACATCGAGGCCTCCATCCCCTGGGCGGACGTCCTCGTCGTCGACGACGGGTCGACCGACTCCACCGCCGCCTCGGCGCGACGCGGCCGGACGATGGTCCTCGAGCTCCCGCTCAACCTCGGCGTCGGAGGGGCGATGCGCGCCGGGTACAAGTTCGCGCGCAACCACGGCTACGACGTCGCGGTCCAGCTCGACGCGGACGGCCAGCACGATCCCGCCGAGGTGCCCAGGCTCCTCGAGGTGCTGGAGTCGCAGGACGCCGACGTCGTCATCGGCGCCCGCTTCGCGGGCGAGGGCAAGTACGCCGTGCGCGGCCCCCGGCGATGGGCGATGCGGCTGCTCTCCGTGACCTTGTCGAGGGTCACGAAGACGCGCCTGACGGACACGACCTCGGGCTTCAAGGCCTCGAACCGTCGCGCGATCGAGCTGTTCGCGCGGGACTACCCCGCGGAGTACCTGGGCGACACCATCGAGTCGCTCGTCATCGCCGCGCGCTCGGGGCTGCGGGTCCGGCAGGTCGGCGTCTCGATGCGCCCGCGCGCCGGCGGCACCCCGTCCCACAACCCCGCCAAGGCGGCCGTCTTCCTCGGTCGCGCGGTCCTGGCGCTCACGATCGCACTGACCAGGCCCGTCGTCGTGCCCGAAGGAGACCTCCCTTGAGCGGATACGTCCTCGCCCTGGGCGCGTGCGTCGCCCTCGTCGTCTTCCTGGTCGTCCTCCTCCGCCGTCGCCGCCTCCGTGAGAAGTACGCGGCCACCTGGCTGGTGCTCGCCGTGGCCGTGTGCGTCGTCGGCGCGTTCCCGGGCGTCGTCGAGACCCTCGCGGGCGTGGTCGGCGTCGAGACGCCGAGCAATCTCCTCTTCGCGCTCGCCCTCGCGGTCCTGCTCGGCGTGTGCATCCAGCTGAGCGTCGAGACCACTGCGCTCGAGGAGGAGACGCGCGTCCTGGTCGAGGAAGTCGCCATGCTCCGCTTCGACGTCGACGTCCTCACCCGCGGTTCGCGCGCGCGCACCGACCTCGACGTCGAGACGCTCACCGATGAGGGCTGACCCCTCCAGGACGCGTGCCGACCTCGGACCGATCTGGGTGGCGTGCGGGCTGGGCCTCTTCGGCCTGTCCAACTTCGTCTTCCTCGCCCTCGTCGGCCGCGACCTCGGTCCCGCGGCCTCCGCACCCGTGTCGGTCGCGTGGACCGTGCTCAACGCCCTGGGCATCGGCCTGTTCCAGCCCTTGGAGCAGGAGACCGGACGCCGGCTGGCCGCGAGCCGGGCGACCGGGCGCGGCGCCAACGTCGTCACGGCGGTCCGGTTCGGGGTCGTGGCGTCGGCCGTCGTCCTCGTCGTGGGCCTCGCCCTCATGCCGTGGCTGGCCGACGTGTTCTTCGGCTCCGCCCAGGACATCGTCGTCGTCGTGGTCCTCGGTCTCGTCGGCCAGGCGCTCGCCTACTACGCCCGGGGAGTGCTGGCGGGTCAGGGACGCTTCGTCCGGTACGGCGCGCAGCTGGGCGTGGACGGCGCGCTCCGGATCGTCCTGGCGGGCGCGCTCTTCGCCCTGCCGGACCCGTCGCGCCTGTCCTACGGGCTCGTCCTCGTGCTCGCGCCCGTGGTCGCCACCCTCGTCACGGCCTCGCCGCGCGCGCTCCTGCACGTCGGGCGGGGACATCGCGACCTTCCCCGGGGTGCCGGGATCGGCGCCCTCGTCGCCGCGTCCACCGCTGCACAGGTCCTCGCGAACCTCGGCCCGATCGGCATGGCAGCGCTCGCCACGCCCGCCCAGCAGGGTCTCAGCGGTCGTTTCGTCGCCGCCGTGACCGTCGCCCGGATCCCGCTCTTCCTGTTCGCCGCGGTCCAGGCGGTCTTCCTGCCGTCCCTGGCGGGTCATATCGCGCGGCACGACGTCGTCCGGTACCGGACGGCAGTCCGCGGGGCGCGCCTCGCGGCCCTGGCTCTCGCCGTCGCCGGTGTCGCGGGCGTCTGGCTGCTCGGCGAGCGGGCTCTGGCACTGATCTACGGTCCGGAGTTCGCTGTCGGGCTCTCCACCCTCGTGGTCGTGGCGGTCTCCGGCGGCGTGTTCATGCTGGCGCAGGTGCAGGCCCAGGCGCTCCTCGCCCACGAGCAGGAACGGGTCGTCGCGCTCGCGTGGGCCGCCGGCGTCGTCGGCGCGCTCGTCTCGCTGCCCCTGCCCGGCACGCTCGACCTCCGCGTCGCGGTCGCCCTGACGATCGGGTCGGCCGTCTCGTTCCTCGCCCTGACGATCGCCCTGCGCCGGACGGACCGCCGCTGGGACCAGCTCCGCCGAGAGGCCCTCCCGTGACCCAGCCCGACGTCTCCGTCGTCGTCCTCGCCTTCGGCGCCGAGGAGTACCTGCACGAGGCGGTGCGCGCGGTCCTGGCCTCCGAGGGTGTCACGATCGAGCTCGTCGTCGTCGACAACGGCTGCACCTCCGACGCCGTCGGGCGGCTCCCTGCCGACGAGCGCGTCGAGGTCCTCACCCCCGGCCGGAACCTCGGCTTCACCGGTGGGGTGAACCTCGGCGCCCGACGTGCGCACGGGAGGTTCCTCGCCCTCGTCAACAGCGACGCCGTCGTCGAGCCGTCGACGCTGTCCCGCCTCGTCACCCACCTCGAGGGCGCGCCCGACGTCGGTGTCGCGGGTGCCACCGTCCTCCTCGCCGACTCCCCCGGCACCGTGAACTCGGCGGGGAACCCGCTGCACGTGCTGGGTCTGAGCTGGGCCGGCCGGATGGGGACGCCCGCAGCCGAGGTCCCCGCGGTTCGCGACGTCGCCTCCGCCAGCGGCGCGTGCCTGGTCCTGCGGCGCGACCTCTGGGAGCACCTGCGCGGGTTCCCCGACGAGTACTTCGCGTACATGGAGGACATGGAGCTCAGCTGGCGGTGCTGGCAGCAGGGCCTGCGCGTGCAGGTGCTCGGCGACGCGCGCGTGCTCCACCACTACGAGTTCTCCCGCAGCCCGCTGAAGATGTACCTCGTCGAGCGCAACCGCTGGCTGCTCCTGCTCACGTGCCACGAGCGCGCCACCCTCGCCGCTCTCGCGCTCCCGCTCGTCGCGTTCGACCTCGCGCTGCTGCTCGTCGCCGTCCTGCAGGGCTGGGGTCGGCAGAAGGTCGCCGGGTGGTGGTGGTGCCTCACCCACGCGTCGTGGATCCGTCGGCGTCGTGCGGTCGTCCAGCGCGCCCGGACCGTTCCGGACCGCGAGCTGTTCTCCCTCCTCACCGACACGTTCGACCCGGCGCAGACACCTCTCCCTCCCGCGGCGCGACCGCTCGAGGGCGTGCTGCGCGCGTACTGGTCGACCGCCCGCCGACTGCTGACGCGAAAGGGTCGACCATGACCCGGACCACGGTCTCCGCCCCCGCCGCCCCTGCCACCCCCGGCACTCCCGCGTGGGTCGAGCGGGTGTTCACCGCGCGGCGCTCGACACCTCGCGCCGCGTTCTGGTCAGCCTTCGTGGCGCTGTTCGCCGTCAGCGCCCTGTGGGCCGTGAGCAACCCGCTCATGGCGTCGGTCGACGAGCCCGCGCACGTCGTGAAGGCGGCCGCCACCGTGCGCGGTGCCGAGGACCTCTCGCCCGACGGTGCGGAGAACGGCATCGGCGTGGTGGAGCTGCCGAACCTGTACCTCCAGCTCTCGCTCTACCCCAACTGCTTCGCGTTCGACCCCGACCAGCCGGCCTCGTGCCAGCCGGACCTCAGCGGCGACATCGACACGCCGACGCCCGTCCAGACCTCCGCGATCAACTACAACCCGTTGTACTACGCGATCGTGGGCCTGCCGAGCCTTCTGCCCGGGGGCGGCGAGCACACGGTCCTTCTCATGCGCCTGGTGAACGCCGCCCTGGCCTCCCTCGTGCTGGCGCTCGCCGTGCGCACGATCGTCGAGCTCAGGACGCGACGCTGGCTCGGGCTCGCGCTGCTGCTCCCCGTCACACCGACGGTCGTGAACCTCCTCGGGTCGGTCAACCCCCAGTCGATCGAGGTCACCGGCGCGGCGCTCCTGTGGGTCGCCCTCCTCGCCCTGCTGCACTCCCCGGACGCCGCGCTCACGCCGCGGCGCCTCGTGCGGGTGGGGATCGCTGCGCTCCTCCTCGCCAACGCGCGGAGCCTCGGCCCGTTCTTCGCCGCCCTGATCGTGGTGCTGTGCGTCGCGAGCGTGCCCTGGTCGACGCTGCGGGAGGTCTTCCGCGACCGCCGACTGTGGTGGGGCGTGGCGGCGGGCGTCGCCGCGTGCGCGGTCGGCACGGCCTGGATCTTCGGTGCGAGCGCGGTACCCGACGGGGGCGGTTCCGGGATCCCGCTCCGCGACGCCGTGACCTTCACGCTCGGGAACACGAGCGCCTACGTGCAGCAGCTGATCTCCGCGCTGGGGTGGCTGGACGTCGCCGTCCCCGTCTGGCTCTACCTGCTCGCCGCGGCCACCATCGGCTTCGTGGTCTTCCTGGCCTGGGCCCTCGGCCGCTCGCGGGACCGCCTCCTGCTGGCGGGCCTGGCCCTCGTCGTCTTCGCCCTCCCGATCGCGTTCCAGGCGGCGCAGGCGCAGTCGATCGGGTTCTTCTGGCAGGGACGCTACATCTTCCCGCTCTCGGTCGGGTTCGTGCTCCTCGCGGGCCTGGTCGTGTCCCGCGCGGCGGACGTGCTGCCGGGGTGGCTGCACACCAACCTGCTCGCGACCCTCGGCGTCGGCCTCGTCGCGGTGAACGTCGCCGCGTTCGCGGTCAACATGCACCGCTACGTCAACGGGGCCGCCGGCGGGTGGTTCAGCACGGACGCGGACTCCTGGGCGCCCGTCGCCCATCCGCTCGTGCTCGCGGCCCTGTACACCGCGGCCTGGGCAGCGCTGGTCGTCGTGGTGCTGCGCGCGACCTCGGGCGACGACCGTCGTCGTGCGCTGACCAGCGCGGAGACGTCCGACCGCTGACGAACGACGCCCACCGCGTCCGAGGAACGGACGCGCCCGGCCACCGGCGTGCGCCGACGCCCGTCCGACGGTGACTAGACTGCTGCACGTCAAGCGTCGCTCCGTCGAGCCCGCCTCCGTCCTCAGTGAGTGTGAGATGAAGCTGTTCGTCCAGGTCCCCTGTCTCAACGAGGAGGCGACCCTCGGCTCGGTCCTCGCCTCGATCCCCCGCGAGATCGAGGGTGTCGACGAGATCCACGTCCTCGTGATCGACGACGGGTCGACCGACCGCACCGTCGAGGTCGCACGCGAGCACGGAGTGGTCCACTTCGTGCGCCACACCCGCAACATGGGTCTCGCCCGGTCGTTCCGGGACGGCGTCGACTACGCGCTCAAGCACGGCGCCGACATCGTCGTGAACACGGACGGTGACAACCAGTACCCGCAGGAGCGCATCGGCGACCTCGTCGCACCCTTGATCCGCGGCGAGGCCGACATCGCGATCGGAGACCGGCAGACCGCCACGATCGCGCACTTCTCGCCGTTCAAGAAGCTCATGCAGGGGATCGGGAGCAAGGTCGTCAACTTCGCTGCCGGGACCGACCTGCCCGACGCGGCGAGCGGGTTCCGGGCGTACTCCCGGTCGTCGCTGATCCGTCTCAACGTGGTCACGCAGTTCAGCTACTGCATGGAGACCATCATCCAGGCGGGCAACAAGCGCCTGCGCATCGCGAGCGTGCCGATCTCGACCAACGCCAAGACCCGCGAGTCCCGCCTGTTCACGAACATCGGCCAGCACATGGTCAAGTCGGGACAGGCGATCTCCCGCAGCTACATCATGTTCAAGCCGCACACCGTGTTCGTCACGCTGGGGCTCCTGTTCCTCGTGGTCGCGCTCGTTCCGTTCGTCCGCTTCCTCGTGCTGACGCTCGTCGGGGACGCGGGCGACCACATCCAGTCGCTGATCTTCGGCGCCGCCATGCTCTTCGGATCGCTCCTCTGCTTCGCGCTCCTCGTCATCGCCGACCTGCTCAAGACGAACCGCACGCTCATGGAGGACACCCTCGAGCGGCTCAAGGAGATCCAGTACGGCCGACCCGATCGCGCGGAGCGGCCGACGCTGCCCGCGGCCGGGACGGTCGCACCGGCGTCGGTCCGCACGGCCGCCGCTCGAGACCCGCAGCCCGTCCGGGTCCAGGAGGAGCTTCCCCCGGCCGCGATTCGCTGAGACGACCGGTCGCGCAGTTTTCCTCTCCTGTCCGAGCCGTGGGAGGATGCCCGTCGGCGCACTCCGTCCCGGCGCACCACGCCACCGGCCGTCGGCTCCGTGCGGACGCACCCCGACCGGTCGTCGCGCCGTCCTCTCGGAGGAGGCGTCCGGCCGCGCCGGAGACCGCCCGTCCTGACCACCGCCAGGCCCGCGTGCCGCGGGCGAACACGACGACCTGAGGTGCACGCAGTGCTGAAGAAGCTCAAGAAGTTCGCGAAGGACGCGCTGGCCGTCCCCCAGGTCCGCCGTGCCTACGAGCGGACCACCCTCGGCGTCCTCGAGGTGTTCGGCAGCAACCGCCCCGCGGCGACCGCCTACTCGGTGCTCGGGCTCGGGACCTTCAACCGCGAGCAGTACGGCATCCTCGCGGGGCGGCGGGCGTACTACCGCAACCTCAGCCGCGCGCGTCACTCGCACGTGGAGCTGCGACGCAACGTCCACCGTCTGGAGAAGGGGATCCTCATGGAGCCCCGCCGGGAGGTGTTCGCCCGCGACTACATCGAGGAGACGGTCGACTTCTACGGGCGCGCCGTCCGCGGCCGTGGACCCGGCACGGGGATCGACGACGTCGAGCTGCGCTGGGCCGATGCCGTGCTCGCGGAGTACTTCTCCGTCGTCGCGCCCGGTGAGCCCGTGGTGGACCGCGCCCGCGCCGCCTACGAGGCGTTGCCCAAGCCGGACGGCGTCGTCGTGGACCGCCCGCTCTTCCCGTACGCGCAGTCCGACATCAAGCGCAGCGACGTCTCGTACGACGACCTCCTGGCGCTCGCCCACCAGCGCCGCTCCGTCCGGTGGTTCGAGGACCGCCCGGTGCCGCGCGAGCTCATCGACAAGGCGCTCGTGGTCGGTCGCGAGGCTCCCACCGCCTGCAACCGGCTGCCGTACGAGTTCCTCGTCTTCGACGACGCGGACGCCGTGCAGAAGGTTGCCTCGATCCCCTTCGGCGCGGGCGGCTACGGGCACCAGATCCCCACCGTCATCGTCGTGAAGGGGCGCTTCGACTCCTACTTCTCCCCCCGCGACAGGCACGTGCCGTACGTCGACGCGTCCTTGGCCGCGATGGGCTTCATGCTGGCGCTCGAGACCCTCGGTCTCTCCTCCAGCGTGATCAACTGGCCGGACTTCGAGCCGCTCGAGATGAAGATGCAGAAGACCCTCGGCCTCGCCCCGTACGAGCGCGTCGTCTTTCTCATCGCCGTCGGATACCCCCGGCCCGACGCCCTCGTCGCCTCGTCCCCGAAGAAGTCCTTGGACGTGATGCGTTCGTTCAATGCGCTGGCCGAGTGACCGGGTGGCGTCGGTCTCGGGAGGTCGGCGCAGAGCGCTCCGTATCGCGCTGACGGTCGTCGTCGTCGCGGTCGTCGGCTACTTCTTCGGCCGGTCGCTCCTCGACAACATCGACGCCGTCCGCGACATCGACTTCACCCTGGACGGGTGGATCGTCGCCTCGGTGCTCCTCTTCGCCTGGGCAGTCGTCGTCTCCGGCCAGCTCTGGGGCAGGATGACCTCCGAGCTCTCGGGGCACCGCGTCCCGGCGCTCGAGGCGATCCGCGTCCACTCGTTGTCCTGGCTGCTCAAGTACGTACCCGGCCAGGTCGGGTCCGTGGTCAACAAGGTGGCGTGGGCCAAGGACGTCGGGATCTCGCGCACCCTCGTCACGCTGACGTTCGTCTACGAGAACGTCTTCCTGCTCGTCGGTTCCCTCGTCCCGCCGACCGTGGTGCTCCTCGCGATGGGGACGTTCGACGTCAGCGGGAACGGGATGCTCGTCCTCGCCCTCGTGTCGCTCGTCCCGCTCCTCGCGCTGACGAACCGCCGGTTCTTCCGCTGGGCGTCGAACCTGCTCGCTCGCCGGACGCTCAAGCGGGAGATCCCGCACGAGTACTTCCTCACCTCGCGCCAGTCGCTGCGCTTCCAGGTCCTCTACCTGCTCCCGCGCGTCGTCAACGGGGTCGGTGTCGTCGCGATCGCGATCTCGATGATCGACCCTCCGGCGTCCACCTACCTCCCCCTCGCGTGCGCGTACATCATCGCGGGCGCCGTGGGGATCCTCGCCGTGTTCGTGCCGAGCGGCATCGGTGTCCGCGAGTCGGTGTTCGTGCTCCTGGCCACGCCGTACGTCCCCGTCGAGCAGGCCATCGTCCTCTCCCTGGCCGCGCGGCTCCTGGCGACGCTCGCCGACGCCGTCGTGGCAGCCCTCTACCTCGCGCTCAGAGCGCTCTCACACCGCAAAGGACACACAGCATGAGGATTGCGATCATCGGTTCGGCCTTCTCGGGCAACAAGGGTGCATCGGCGATGCTCGAGAGCTCCGTGCAGCACCTGAGCGCGCGTGACGAGGAGGCCCGGTTCGTCCTCCTCAGCATGTACCCCGACTCCGATCGTCGTCTGAACCCGTTCGGCAACGTGCGCGTCATGCGCGCGGACCCGGTGCGCCTCGGCGTGCTGATCAACGGCGCGGCGCTGCTCCACCGTCTCCTGCCGCCGGCACGCGCCGCGATCCGCCGGGCGGTGCCCGAGGTGCGCGCGCTCGCGGAGAGCGACGTCCTCCTCGACGAGGGCGGCATCACGTTCGTCGACGGCCGCGGGAAGTTCCTCATCTACAACGTCGCCAGCATCCTGCCCGCGCTGTTCGTCGGCACGCCCGTGGTGAAGGTCGCCCAGGCGATGGGACCCTTCGAGAGCGCGCTGAACAAGCTGGCCGCGCGGGCGATCCTGCCTCGGATGGCGGCCATCGTCTCGCGCGGTGCGATCACCCACGAGCACCTCGTCGGCCTCGGCCTGACGAACGTGCACGCGGGTGCCGACCTCGCGTTCACGCTCGAGGTCGGTCCCGACGACGTCGCGGCGGCCGAGTCCGCGGTCGACCCCGCCTTCTTCGCCGACGGCGACGTCGTCGGCTTCTCCCCCAGCGCCGTGCTGGCGAAGTCCGCCGCGGCACGTGGCGAGGACTACGTCGGCCAGGTCGTGGCGCAGATCGACCACATCACGCAGACCCTCGGCCGCAAGGTCTTCCTCGTCGCCCACAGTGCACGCGCGCACACCGACAAGGTGCACAACAACGACCTCCCGCTGTGCCGGGAGATCGCCGCGCGGGTCGCCGACCCGGGGCGCGTGCTCTTCGTCGACGACGAGCTCAGCTCGCAGTCGCTGCGGCACCTCATCTCGCGGTGCGACGTGTTCGTCGCGTCGCGCTTCCACGCCATGGTGTCGTCGCTGTCCACCGAGGTGCCGACGCTGGTGATCGGCTGGAGCCACAAGTACCGGGAGGTCCTGGACATGTTCGGGCAGTCCCGGTTCGCGGTCGGGCACAGGGAGCTCACGGACGACGTCTTCCGGTCCCTCCTGGCCGACCTGCTGGCCGACCGCGAGGCCATCCACGAGGAGATCGCGACGGCGCTCGTCGACGTGCGTCGCACGGCGTTCCAGCAGGTCGAGCTGATCGAGGAGATCGCGCGCGGGCGGGCGTAGCTCCGGCCGTGGCCGTGCGACCCGGGCGCCTCGGTCCGTCGCGAGGGCTGACCGGAAGGCCGTCGTGAGCATCTAGGCTGGGCCGCGTGCCTTCCCGCCCCGTGCTCCGTGTGACGCTCACCGTCGAACAGCTGTGGCAGCCCGTCCCGGGCGGCTCCGGGACCTACGTGCGCGAGCTGACGCAGGGCCTCGCGGCGCGTGGGGACGTGTCCGTCGCGGGCGCTCGTGCCCGAGGCGGCTCGGCGGGAGCCCACGGCCTGCCCCCGGCCATGCCCGTGCATCGGTCCGCGCTTCCCCGCCCCGTGCTCTACGAGGCCTGGTCCCGCTGGCGGCGGCCCCGGCTCGCCGGCCCACGCCCCGACGTCGTCCACGCGACGACGTGGGCGGTCCCCCCGCCCTCCGCGCCCCTCGTCGTGACGGTGCACGACCTGGCGTTCCGCCGCGCGCCCGAGCACTTCACCCCCCGGGGCGTCCGGTTCTTCGAGCGTGGCCTCGACATCGTCCGGCACGAGGCGGCGGTGGTCGTGACGCCGTCCGACGCGACGAGGCTCGACTGCCTCGACGCCGGCATCGAGGACTCCCGGATCCGGGTCGTCCCTCACGGCGCGGGCGGCCTTCCCGTGACGGAGACCGAGGTCGACCGGTTCCGCCGGCGGCACGCGCTGGAGCGGCCGTTCGTGCTCTGGTGCGGTGCGCTGGAGCCACGCAAGAACGTCGCGGGCCTCGTCGACGCCTACCGGCTCCTGGTCGCGCGCGGCGCCGACCTCGACCTCGTCCTGGCAGGCCCGCCGGGCTGGGGCGACGCCGAGCACGACGTCGCGTCCCGGCTCGCGTCGGTCCCCGCGGACCGGGTCCACCGCCTGGGTCCGCTGAGCGTGCACGACCTCCACCTCGCGTACGCCGCCGCGCGCGTCTTCTGCTTCCCGTCGTGGTGGGAGGGTTTCGGCATGCCGGTGCTCGAGGCCCAGTCGCACGGAACTCCCGTCGTCACCTCCCGCGGCACGTCGATGGCGGAGGTCGGCGGCGACGGCGTGGTCCTCGTCGACCCGGCCGCCCCGGACACGATCGCCGAGGGGATCGAGCACGCGGCCGGCGAGGGGCACGACGTGCTCTCCCGCGCCGCCGTGGAGAACGCCGCCCGGTACACGTGGGAGCGCTCGGCCGCGGCGCACGTCGAGGCGTACCGGGACGCGCTGGGGGTGGTCGCATGACCGGCCCGTCGGCGCCCAGGGTGCGAGCCGTCGTCGTCACCTGGAACGGTGCGGACCTCCTGCGCGAGTCGCTCCCGTCGCTGCTCGCCCAGGACGTCGCCGACGGGGAGCTCGACGTCCTCGTCGTGGACAACGGCTCGTCGGACGGGACGCTCGCGATGCTCGCCGCCGAGTTCCCGACGGTCCGGGTGGTCGCGAGCCCCGAGAACCTGGGCTTCGCAGGAGGGGCCGAGCTCGGTCTCCGGGACCTCGACGCCGAGTACGCCGTGCTGCTCAACAACGACGCCCGCTTCGAGCCGGACGCGGTGCGGAAGCTGGTCGAGGTCGCCGACGCCGAGCCCACGGTCGGCGCCGTGACGGCGAGGATCCTCCTCACGGAGCCCGACGCGCTCGGCCGGACGCTCATCAACTCGACGGGCAACGTCGTCCGGCCCGACGGCGCGGGCGGCGACCGGGACTGGCTCGCCGTGGACGGGACGGTCGACCCGGACCCCGACGTCTTCGGGTTCTGCGGTGGCGCGGCGCTCCTGCGGGCCGCCGCGCTCCGCGACGTCGGGTCGTTCGACCCCTGGCTGTTCCTCTACTACGAGGACACCGACCTCTCGTGGCGGCTGCGCGCGCACGGATGGGCGGTGCGCTACTGCGCGGCCTCGGTCGCGCACCACCGGCACGCCGCCAGCAGCGACACGACCAGCCCGCTGTTCCGCTACTACAACACGCGCAACTCCCTCGTCGTCCTCGGCCGGCACGCACCGCTGGCCGTGGTCGCGCGGTCCTCCGCGCGCCAGGTCGCCGCGGCGGTCGTGCACAGCCTCCGCCGTTCCGAACGACCCGCCGTGACCGCCGCGCGGCGGCGCGCCGTCCTCGACGCCGTGCGCCGCGCACCGACGACCCTGCGCGAGCGGCGGCACCTCTGGCGCGGAGCGGCACGTGCCCGCGCGCAGGTGTTCCGGACCGCGTCGGCACGAGGTGCCCGCTCGGAGGCCCCTCCCCCGCCCCCTTCCGTCCAGAACCAGGAGATCACGTGACCGTCGTCGTCGTCGCCACCGCACCCACGTTCGCCGCGGCCCGCGCGACGGTCCGGTCCGTCGGGCGTGCCGCCCCGAGCACCCCCGTCGTCGTCCTCGCCCTCGACGACGGCTACGTGCCTGTGCGCGACGAAGAGGTGCGGCGCCCCGAGGACGTCGTCCCGGACGCGGAGCTGCACCGCTGGGCGGCGCTGCTCACGGAGGACGGGCTCGTGCGGCTCCTCGGCGTGCGCCTCGCCGCCGATCTCCTCGCCGCGGGACGCGAGGTCCTCCTGGTCGCCGCAGGCGTGGTCCTGCTCTCCTCCCCGGCGCGGATCACGGGCCTCGTCGGAGAGACCGGGCTCGTGCTCCTCAGCCGGACGACGGACCCCCTGGCACGCCTCCCCCTGGACACCGCGGCGTCGCTCGTCCCGGGTCCGCGTCTGGCCTCCGAGCTGATCGCGCTCGGGCCGACGGTCCTGCCAGCGCTCCCGTCGCTCGTCCGTCTGCTCGAGTCGTGGGAGGTGGGCGACGCCGCCCTGGACCTCTTCGCGATGGCGGTGCCCGTGACCGTCGTGCGCGACGACGCCGCGCTCGTGACCCGCTGGAACACGCCGTCCACGGCGCGCTTCGACGAGGAGGGCGCCGTCCTGCGCCGGGACGGTCGGGACGTCGTCGCGCTGGACCTCGGCGGCCTCGACCCCGCACGGCCCTGGCTCTTCGACGCCCGGAGCGACGACCCGCCGATGCTCCTGCTCAGCGAGCACCCGGCGCTCGCGCGCCGGTCCGCCGCCGAGGCCGAGGAGCGCGGGCGGGACGTCCGCCCGGCGAGCCGGCGGTTCTCCACGACCGCGTCGGGCACCCCGCTCCACGCGCACCTTCGCCACGTCTTCCGGCGGGCCGCGTCCGCGGGCGGGACGTTCCCCGACCCCTTCGCCGCCGGGGCCGCGCAGGCGCTGACCGGATGGCTGCTCGACGTGCTGCCGAACGGTCATGAGGCCGGCGTGGCGCGCTATCTCGCGGCGGCGTACGACGACCGGGACGACCTGCGCGCGGCCTTCCCGCTGGTCCCCGGGCCCGACACCCCCGCACTGGCGGCCTGGGCGCTGGCGAGCGGGGTCGGCGAGGAGCCCTACGACGCGGGGCTGATGCGGGCCGCCGCGAGAGCCACGGCCGACGCGCAGCGGACGGCCCCCCTGCGTCAGCAGGGCCACCACCCGCACGGGGTCAACCTCGTCGGATACCTCACGGGTGAGCTCGGGGTGGGCGAGTCGGCGCGCCTCGTCGAGCAGGCGCTCACGGCGGGTGGCGTCCGGCACTCCACCGTGTCCGTGGCACGGAACCTCCAGAGCCGAACCTCGGCCGCCTACGAGGCGTCCCAGGACAACGAGGTCTTCGACATCACGCTGCTGTGCGTCAACGCCGACCAGACCCCGGAGATCGCGGCCGCCGTCGAGACCCTCACCGCGGGGTCCCGGCGGATCGGCATGTGGTACTGGGAGGTCGAGTCGTTCCCTGCCGAGCACGCCGCGGCGTTCGAGCACGTCGACGAGGTGTGGACGGCCACGGACTTCGTGCGCGACGCCGTCGCCGCCGTCTCACCGGTACCCGTCGTCACCATGCCGCCGCCCCTACCGCAGCGGTCGCCCGAGCGCCCGGCGCTCCCCGAGGGTCTCGGCATCCCCTCCGGTCGTCCGTACTTCCTCTTCGCCTTCGACTACCTGAGCACCGTGGAGCGCAAGAACCCCTGGGCGGTCGTCGACGCGTTCCGGTCCGCCTTCGCACCCGGCGAGGGACCGGTGCTGGTGCTCAAGACCATCAACGCCGACAAGCGACCGGCCGACGCGGAACGACTTCGGCTCCTCGTCGCGGGGGACCCGGACGTCGTGCTCCTCGAGGGGTACCTCTCCGCTGCCGAGCGGGACGCCCTCGCGGCCCGCTGCGCGTGCTACGTCTCTCTCCACCGGTCCGAGGGGCTGGGCCTGACCATCGCCGAGGCGATGGCGTGGGGCCGACCGGTCATCGCCACGGCGTACTCGGGCAACATGCAGTTCATGACCGAGGAGAACTCGTTCCTCGTGCCGTGGACGAGCACGCCGATCCCCGAGGGGGCCGACCCGTATCCCGCGGGGAGCCCCTGGGCGGAGCCCGACGTGGCCGCCGCCGCCGCGCACATGCGGACGGTCGTCGACGACCCGGAGCGAGCGCGAGCGGTCGGTCGGCGGGCGGCGGAGGACATCCGGACCTTGCACTCTCCCGGGGTCGCGGGGCGCCGGATGGCCGAGCACCTGGCCGGCCTGCACGGGGCGAGCAGGAACCTCGACCAGCGGCTCACGTCCCTGCGCGACGTCGTCGCCCGCCGGGGGCGGGCGCTGCGGGGATCCCTCCCCTTCACGCGGTGAGGGCGGGCGCGGCGCGCCGTGGCGCTCCGCACCCGCCCTCACCGTCCGGTCAGGCGGCGTCCGGTCAGGACGACGGGCCGAGAGCCCGACGCACGCGCCCGCCCGCACGTCGTGCGACCTCACCGATGCCCCCGGCGCGCAGGTAGTCCCGGGCCAGGGCGAGGTCCGCACGGAGCCCGCCTCGACGCTCGAAGCCACGGGCCACGGTCTCCGGTTCCCCCAGGTCGTAGTGGAGGTCGGCCGCCCGGCGCGGGAACCGGCAGAAGTCGACGAGCGGACGAAGCACCTCGGCCCAGCGGTACGACTCCGCGAAGCCCTTCACGTTCTCCCGTGCGGCGGCGATCGCCACGTCGTCGAACAGGTAGGTCTCGAGCGCCGCCTCGAGCGCCTCGACGTCCTCCGGGGGGACCGCGGCACCCAGGCCGTGCTCGGTGATGAGGCCGCCGAAGGTGTCGCCGCTCGTCGCGACGATCGGCAGCTCGGCCCAGAGGTAGTCGAGGATGCGCGTACGGAAGCTGAACGCCGTCTCGACGTGGTGGAAGTGCGTCGAGACGCCCAGGTCCGCGTCGAGCAGGTAGTCGGCTCGTTCGCCGTACGGGACCCATCCCTCGTTGAAGAAGATGTGCTTGCCCGTCAGGCCGAGCTCGTCGGAGAGCTGCTGGAGCTCCCAGGCGATCCGCATGTCCGGCACGCCGGGGTTGGGGTGCTTCAGCCCGAGGAAGTACAGGCGCACCTCCGGGTGGCGGCGACGGAGCCGGTCGACCGCGCGCACGAGGGTCAGGGGGTCGAACCAGTTGTAGACGCCGCCGCCCCAGAGGATGACCTTGTCGTCCGGACCGATGCCCGGGACGGTGCCCTTGATGGCGTGCCGGCGCTGCACCGGGTTCTCGTCGGCGATGCCGAACGGGACGACGGCGATGAGCGAGTCGAGGCTCTCGTCCTCGTCGTAGACGGCCGCGTTCACGCGGCCCTGGCCGGCCATCTGCCCGAGCCAGAAGTCACGCTGCTTCTCGGAGGCGCACAGGACGAAGTCCGCCCGCGCGAGCTGCTCGTTGAGCACGCGGGTCGTCTCCCGGATCGACCGGTCGCGACCGCTCGGACCGAGGTCCTTCGCCTGCTCGAGCTGCTCGAGGTGCATGGGGTCGTAGACGTCGGCGACGAGGATCTTCGAGCTCTCCTTGAGCCAGGGCGCGCCCTCGAGGAGGAAGCCCTGGAAGACGATGACGTCCGCCCAGTCGGTCTGCTTGCGCAGCTCCCGACCGTGCGCGTGCACGACGTCGAACTCGGGGGACTCCACCTTGACGCCGGCCGTCGACAGGAGCCGCACCTCGGCGACCGGGGCGAGGGCGTGCGCGATCTCCCACGCGCGGATCGCCGGCCCGGCCATCCGCTCCAGGAGGGGCTCGCCGGTCACGACGAGCACGCGCTGCCGCGACACGAAGTGCTCGTCGATCCCGAAGGCCTCGACGAGGTCGTGGTGCGCCGTCAGGTAGCTCTCGATCGCGTAGGCCGGCTCGATCGCGTGCCGGAACAGCGGGAAGAGCTCGCGGTCCGAGCGTCGACGTCGTGCCTGCAGGTCCCTGCGGGACTCCGCGAGCGACGGGAGCTGCTCGACGAAGTAGTCGATGGCCAGCGGGCCCGTGAGCGCCATCTTCTCGATCTCGACGGTGCCGACGTCGTCGCCGCCGGGCGACCGCTGCAGGTCGAGCATCGTGGCGTCCGTGCCGGTGCGCGCGACCGACCGACGGACGGCGAGCGCCATCGCGGCCGGGAGGGCGCGCGCGAGCGACTCGTCGTCGAGGTTCTTGTACATCGAGAGCAGCGCGTTGCGCTCCAGGAGGTACGACTCCCGGTAGTTCCCGAACTTCTTCATCGTGACGTGGTGCTTGTGGTACGCCACGGACCCCGGGACGTACCGCACGCGGTAGCCGAGCAGGTTGAGACGCCAGCCCAGGTCCACGTCCTCGTAGAACATGAAGAACCGCTCGTCGAACCCGCCGATCTCGCGGTACAGCGCAGCGGGGACGAACATCGCCGCACCCGTGCCGAAGAGGACGTCCTTCGGGACGTCGTACTCCGCGGAGTCGGGCCACTCCGCCTCGCGCTTGTAGCCCATGCCGTACCAGGTGAGCGACCCGTCGACGTAGTCGACGAGCTTGCCCTCCCAGTCCAGGACCTTCGATGCGACCGCACCGATCGACGGGTCGGCGCTCATCGCCTCGACCGCCGCGGTGATCCATCCCGGACCGGGGCGGGCGTCGTTGTTGATGAAGCCGACCCACTGTCCCGTGGCGTGCGCGACGCCGGTGTTGCACCCGCCGGCGAAACCGAGGTTGCCGCCCGACTCCACGACCTTCGCGTGCGGCACGGCCGCACGGATCCGCTCGGCGCTCCCGTCCTGCGAGTCGTTGTCGACGACGATCAGCTCGAGCCGCTCGCTCGGCCAGTCGACCTCGTCGAAGGCCCGGAGGCACGTGATCGTGTCGTCCGCGCCCTTGTAGTTGACCAGGACGACGGAGACCACACCGTCGCGCACTGTCGGCTCGTTCACGTCGGCGTCAGCCCTTTCCTGCGAGGGCGAGGTCGTGGTCGACCATCCGCCCCACGATCTCGTCGAATCCTACGGTGGGCGCCCAGCCCAGGACGGAGCGCGCCCTCGAGGCGTCGCCCACCTGCTCGGCGGCGTCCGCGGGTCGGACGAACCGCTGGTCGATCTCGACGTGCGAGCGCCAGTCCTCGATCCCGGCGCGCTGGAGCGCGACGCGGACGAAGTCCTCGACCGAGTGCGTCGCACCCGTCGCGACGACGTAGTCGTCGGCCTCCGCGTGCCGGACGGCGCGCACCATGGCGTCCACGTAGTCCGGCGCCCAGCCCCAGTCGCGGCGGACGTCGAGCCGCCCGAGCGTCACGACCCCTCCGCCGTCCCGGGCGATCCGCGCGGCGGCCGCGGTGATCTTCCGGGTCACGAAGGACTCGGGCCGCCGGGGTGACTCGTGGTTGTAGAGCACGCACGTCGAGACCGCGAGACCGCGACCGCGGTAGACCGCCGCCGACTGGTGCGCGTAGGCCTTGGCCGCGCCGTACGGCGACAGCGGACGGACCGACGTCTGCTCGTCCTGGGGCGTGCGGTCGGGCGACCCGAAGATCTCCGCGCTCGACGCCTGCAGGACGCGCACCGGCCGCCCGGACGCGTCCTGCGCGCGACGCGCGGCCTCGAAGAGGGCCACGGCCCCCAGACCGCTCACGCTGCCGGTCTCCACCGGGTGGTCCCACGAGTACGCGACGGAGCTGATGCCGCCCAGGTTGTAGATCTCGTCCGGCCGGACGTCCTGGACGATCCGGGCGACGCCCTCGGCGTCCCGGAGGTCGCCGACGTGGACCTCGACCCCCTCCGGGACGGAGGTCCCGGCCGGGGTCGACGTCGAGTGCACGATGCCGTGGACCTCGACGCCCTCGGCCACGAGACGCTCGGCGAGGTAGGAGCCGTCCTGACCGGTGACGCCGGTCACGAGGGCTGTCGTCATCCCCGTCACCGACCGGCGTGCCCGGACTGCTCCCGGAGGTCGTTCTCGACCATCATCCCCACGAGCCCCGGGAAGTCGACCTTGCGCTCCCAGCCGAGCTTCTCGTGCGCCTTGGCCGGGTCGCCGATGAGCAGCTCCACCTCGGCCGGACGCATGAACCGCGGGTCCTGCTTCACGTAGCCGGACCAGTCCTCGATGCCGACGTGGGCGAACGCGTGGTCGAGAAGGTCGCGGATCGAGTGCGTCTCGCCCGTCGCGACGACGTAGTCGTCGGCCTCCGGCTGCTGGAGCATGCGCCACATCGCCTCGACGTAGTCGCCCGCGAAGCCCCAGTCGCGCTTCGCGTCGAGGTTCCCGAGGACGAGGTCGTCCTGGAGACCGAGCTTGATCCGTGCGACCGCCTGCGTCACCTTGCGCGTGACGAACTCGGGGCCGCGGCGCGGGGACTCGTGGTTGAAGAGGATGCCGCTCGAGGCGTGCATCCCGTACGACTCGCGGTAGTTGATGGTCATGTAGTGACCGAAGACCTTCGCGACGCCGTAGGGCGAGCGGGGCCAGAGGAGGGTCGACTCGCGCTGCGGGACCTCCTGCACCTTCCCGAACATCTCCGAGCTCGACGCCTGGTAGAAGCGGACCTTCGACGGGTCGTCGTTCGAGTAGAGCCGCACGGCCTCGAGGATGTTGAGCACACCCTTGCCGGTGACGTCGCTCGTCAGCGTGGCGTTCTCCCACGAGTACGCCACGAACGAGATCGCGCCGAGGTTGTACACCTCGTCGGGCTGGGCGACCTGGAGCGCGCGCAGCAGCGACGAGAGGTCGGTCAGGTCACCCGTGACGAGCTTGACGTCGGGCACGGTCTCACGGACCAGGTCGAGCTTCGGGTTGTTCTGTCCACGGATGAGCCCGTAGACCTCGTAACCCTTCGAGAGCAGCAGCTCCGAGAGGTACAGACCGTCCTGGCCGGTGATGCCGGTGATGAGCGCGCGTGCCATGGTTCCTCGTCTGGTCGGTTTCGGGGACCGAGCAAGCGTAGCCGAGGGCCGAGGACCCGCGTCGAGGCGTGCACGGCGAGCCGTTCGTCGTGGATATGCTGGCGCCCATGCCCGACGGTCCCCTCATCTCGTACGCGCAGAACCGCGAGGACGTCGTCCTCTGGCGCGCTCTCGGTCACGTCCTCAACGGGCGCTACGTCGAGGTCGGTGCGAACCACCCTCGCGTCGACTCGGTGAGCCGCGCCTTCTACGACCGGGGGTGGAGCGGGATCACGGTCGAACCCGTCGAGGCGTTCGCCGCCGCCTACCGGGACGAGCGGCCCCGCGACCGGGTGGTCCAGGCGGCGATCACCGACGAGCCTGTGGAGACCATCACGCTCCACGTCGTCCCCGGCACCGGCCTGTCCACCCTCGTGGACTCGGTGAGCGAACGGCACGACCAGGCCGGCTTCGAGCACGAGGACATGGTCGTCCCCGCCCGCTCGCTGGACTCCGTGCTCGACGAGAGCGGGTGGACGGCCCAGGAGATCCACTTCCTGCTCGTCGACGTCGAGGGCGCGGAGGAGTCCGTCCTGCGCAGCGTCGACCTCCACCGGTGGCGGCCGTGGGTCCTGGTCGTGGAGTCGACCCTGCCCAACTCGACCGAGCCCTCGCACGAGTCGTGGGAGCCGCGCGTCCTCGAGGCCGGCTACGAGTTCTGCCTCTTCGACGGCCTCTCCCGCTTCTACGTCGCGCGGGAGCACGCCGACGAGCTGCGCACGGCGCTCTCCTACCCCGCGTGCCCGCTCGACCAGTTCGTCGCCTACGCGCTCGTCGAGGCCCGCGCGTCGGCCTCTCGCTCCCTGGAGACCAAGGACCAGGAGATGGAGGAGGTCGAGCGCCAGCTCGTGCAGTGGCGCACGCGGGCCCTGGTCCAGTGGGCGGAGATCCAGGAGCAGCAGCAGCAGCGACCTGCTCCCGACGACTCGGCGGCGCGCCAGGAGCTGGAGGCCATCCGCCAGACCCTCTCGTGGCGGGTCACCAAGCCGCTGCGCGCCGTCCGCCGCCTGGCCGCGAGGAAGAGTTCGTGACGTCGGCCACCCCCGCCACCGCCGAGCGGTTCCTGGTCGCCCTGGACGCACGGCTCGCGACGGCGGCGCACGTCGTCCTCGGCGAGGACGAGGGGGGTGCGCCCGCCGAGGCCGGGACGACGGCCGCCACCCTGCTGCCCCGCCTCGTCGAGGCGGTCCGTGACGCCGACGCCGGCGACGACGCCCGGTGGCTCGTCCTCGTCGCGGCCCTGGGACGCTACCCCTCGTCGGACGAGCTCGTCGCCTTCCGGCGCTCGCTCGAGCTCGACCCGCCGGAGGCGATCGAGACCGAGATCCTGACGATCGCGCTCCGCCGCCCCGCGATGTACGCGGACCGGCCGATGCGGGTCGTCCGGTCCACGGTCGTCGAGACGGACTACAGCGCGCGGCACGACCATCACACCGGCATCCAGCGGGTCGTCCGCGAGACCGTCCCGCGGTGGGCGTCCGAGAACGACCTCGTCCTCGCCGCCTGGAGCGACGACCACTCCTCGCTGCGCACCCTGGCCCCTCGCGAGTCGGAGCGCGTCCTCTCCTTCGGCACCGGAGGGACGAGCGGCCTGACGCCCGGCGGGGACGCCGCCGACTACGAGCACGCGATGATCGTCCCCTGGCGCACACGCGTCCTCCTCCCCGACGTCCCCGTGGGGGCCGCGAGCGACGTGCTCGCGACGCTCGCGCGGTGGTCCGGCAGCACCGTCGGGCTCGTCGGCTACGACCTCATCCCCATCACGAGCGCGGACCTGCGGCCGTGGGGCGAGGCGAACGGGACGGCCGGGCTCCTGCACGTGGTCAAGCACGCCGAGCGCGTCGCGTGCATCAGCCGCTCCGCGACGGCCGAGTTCCGCGGTTTCGTGGAGGCCCTCCCGGCGCAGGGACTCCTCGGACCGCAGGTCGACGAGGTGCAGCTGCCCGCCATCGCCTCGCCCCTGCCCGGCTCCGACCCGGTCGACCCGTCCTCACGCCCCGTCGTGCTCTGCACCGGTACGCGCGAGCCCCACAAGAACCACCGTGCCGTCGTCCATGCCGCGGAGCGGCTGTGGCGCGAGGGCGTGGACTTCGAGCTCCGCCTCGTCGGAGGGTTCGGCTGGTCGGACGAGCCGCTGGGCGAGGCGACCGCACGGCTCCGCGCCGAGGGACGGCCTCTGGTCGAGCTGGGCCGCGTCAGCGAGCAGGTCCTCTGGGACGAGCTGCGAGCAGCCGACGCGGTCGCGTTCGTGTCGCTGCACGAGGGGTACGGCCTCCCGATCGCCGAGGCGCTCTCGGTGGGCACTCCCGTCCTGACGACCGCGTACGGCAGCCAGGCGGAGGTCGCCGCCGACGGCGGGTGCCTGCTGGTCGACCCGCGTGACGACGACCAGGTGACCGATGGACTTCGCAGGCTCGTGACCGACGGTGCCCTGCGCGAGCGGCTCAAGGGTGAGGCGCGAAACCGTCCGGAACGGACGTGGGACGACTACGCCGCCGACCTGTGGGACTTCCTGACAGGAGCGGAGCCGCCGAAGGGGGAGCACTGATGACGCCGACGAGACCGTGGGCCAGGCGACGGCCCGACCGCGCCGCCCCACCGCCCCTCGATCCCGATGTCGTCGCCGCCTGGTGCCGTCGGGTCCCCGTCCTCGCGGCGGCCCTCGACACCGCGGCAGAGGTCCCGCAAGCCTCTCCGTCGGCCGTCCGCCACGCCGTCGAGCGGATCGTCGACGTCCGCGACCCGTCACAGGTGTGGCTGGCCCTCGCCGTCCTCTCGGCGGTCCTGCCCGACGACACGACCGTCATCGAGACGTCACGGGCGAGCGAGTCGCACCCGTCCGCGCTCGTGGACCGGCTCACCCTCTTGACCACGCCGGAGTCTGCACGGCGCCGCGTCCGGGTCGAGTCGGGCAGCACGGTGGTCGACGTCGCGCACACCGCCTCGACGACCCTGATGACCGGGATCCAGCGCGTCGCCCGCGAGTCGACCCGCCGCTGGCTCGCCAAGGACGTGGTGGCGGTCGCGTGGACCGCGGGGCTCGACGCCATCCGTGAGCTGACGCCCGTCGAGCACGACCGCATCGTCCGGGCCGTCGCCGCCGAGGAGAGCGACGAGGCCCAGGACGAGGCGGTGGTCGTCGTCCCCTGGCGCACCACGTACGTGCTGCCGGAGCTGGCGATCGACCAGCCCCGGACCGAGCGCCTCCGTGCGCTCGCCCGCTTCTCCCGCAGCAGCTTCACGGCGATCGGCTTCGACCTCATCCCGCTGACCACCGGAGAGACCACGGCGCCGGGGATGCCCGGCGCCTTCGCGGGCACGATGACGGCGATGCGGCACGGCGCACGCGTCGCGCCCATCTCTCGCGCCGCCGCCGTCGAGTACCGGGGATGGCGCACGATGCTGGGCGCCACCGGGCTCACGGGCCCGGAGATCGAGCCGGTGCTCCTGCCCACCGAGGCTCCGCCGTCCACCGAGGACGACCTGCGCGACGCCGCGGAGCGGTTCCTCGTGGGGACGATGCCGCTGGTGCTCGTCGTGGGCAGCCACGAACCGCGCAAGAACCACCGCGCGGTGCTCCACGCCGCCGAGGTGCTCTGGCGCGAGGGGCACGAGTTCTCCCTGACCTTCGTCGGCGGGAACGCATGGAACAGCGAGGAGTTCGTCGAGCGGCTCCGACGGCTCCAGGACCAGGGACGGGCCGTGGAGTCCGCCACGCGGGTCCCGGACAGGCTCCTGTGGGCCGCCTACCGGCTCGCCCGTCTCACGGTGTTCCCCTCGCTCAACGAGGGCTACGGGCTCCCCGTCGCTGAGTCGCTGGCCGTCGGGACGCCGGTGGTCACCTCGGCGTTCGGTAGCATGGCCGAGATCGCCGACGGTGGCGGGGCCCTCCTGGTCGACCCTCGCGACGACGTCTCGCTGCGAGACGGCATGCGGGCCCTGCTCGCCGACGACGCCACGCTCCTCCGCCTCCGTGCCGAGGCTGCCGCACGGTCGATCCGCACGTGGGACGAGTATGCGGAGGATGTGTGGCGCTTCCTCGTGGAGGGCGCTCCCCCGGCCCTGTGAGGCCGGGCGGCACGACTACTCTTGGGCGACCTCACGGAACCCCCCGACCGATCAGGACGGCGATGAACGACCAGCGCTCTGCGCGCGCCTCGACGCTCGAGGCCGAACCCTTCCGCCCGGCCGGACCGCGTCCCGGCTTCATCGGTGGCACCGTCCAGTCGATCCGCGACATCGTGGCGCACCGGGAGCTCCTCGGGCTGCTCACCCGGCGCGAGATCAAGGCGCGCTACAAGGACAGCGTGCTCGGCTTCTTCTGGAGCCTCGCCCGGCCCCTCGCGATGCTCATGGTCTACTGGGTGGCGATCGGCAAGTTCCTCGGGGCCGAGCGCGCCATCCCCGAGTTCGCCATCTACATCTTCACCGGCCTGACCGCCTGGCAGCTCTTCTCCGACATCGTCCTCACCGGTACGGGCTCGATCGTCGCGAACTCCGGCCTCATCAAGAAGGTCTACGTCCCGCGCGAGGTCTACCCGCTCTCGGCCGTCGGCTCCGCGCTGTTCAACTTCGTGATCCAGCTCGGGATCCTCATCGCCTTCACCGTCGTGCGCGGGCAGTTCCCCGTCGGCGCCCGATGGCTCTACTTCGTGCTGGCCCTCGCGGTGCTCGTCACCTTCGCGACCGCCGTCGCGCTGTTCCTGGCCGCGGTGAACGTGTACCTGCGCGACGTGCAGTACCTCGTCGACATCTCGCTCATGCTGCTGTTCTGGGCGTCGCCGATCGTCTACTCCTGGAGCCAGGTGTCGCAGTATCTCGACGGGGTCCTCGAGACGATCTACCTGGCGAACCCCATGACGCAGGTCATCCTGGCCTTCCAGCAGACCTTCTGGGTCGCCGGCGACGGGCAGTCCGTGCCCCCGAACCTGGGGACGAACCTCCTCATCATGCTGGGTGTCTCCGTCGTCCTCCTCTGGTTGGGTCAGCGCACGTTCGCCCGCCTCCAGAGCAACTTCGCGCAGGAGCTGTGATGAGCACCCCCGTCATCCGCATCGACGACCTGTCCAAGCGCTTCGTCATCCGCAAGGAGAAGTCGCTCAAGGAGCGACTCGTCAACTTCGGGCGGTCCAACAAGCACAAGGACGACTTCTGGGCACTGCGTGACGTGTCGATGGAGATCGACTCCGGCTCCACGGTCGGGCTCGTCGGCCCCAACGGGTCGGGCAAGAGCACGCTGCTCAAGATGATCGGCGGCATCCTGCAGCCCACGACGGGCACCGTCAGCCTGCGCGGCCGGCTCGCGGCGCTCCTGGAGCTCGGCGCCGGGTTCCACCCCGACCTCACGGGCCGGGAGAACGTCTATCTCAACGCGTCGATCCTCGGGCTCTCGCGCGAGCAGACCGACGGCTACTTCGACGCGATCGTGGACTTCTCGGGCATCGAGAAGTTCATCGACACGCAGGTGAAGTTCTACTCCTCCGGCATGTACGTCCGCCTCGCCTTCGCCGTGGCCGTGCACGTGGACCCCGACATCCTGCTCGTCGACGAGGTGCTGGCCGTCGGGGACGAGCCGTTCCAGCGCAAGTGCATGGACCGCATCCGCCAGTTCCAGCACGACGGCCGCACGATCGTCTTCGTGAGCCACTCGCTCGACCAGGTGGCCGACCTGTGCGACCGCGCCGTCGTCCTGGAGAGCGGACGGGTGATCGCCGACGGCGAGCCGCGCGACGCGCTGCGGACGCTGCGCTCGGAGTTCGACCAGATCCGCCGGGAGGACCGGCGCACCGTGCAGGCGGCCCGGGCGGTCGAGGACGTCGAGGACGCGCAGCCGGAGGACGTCGTGACCGTCCGTGCGGTCGACGTGGTCCGCTCCGACGGCGCGCCGGTCGCGGAGATCTCGCCGGGCGAGGACGTCACCGTGGTCGTCTCCGTCCACGCCTCCGCCCCCGTCGAGGACGCGGTGGTCGGGACGGGCATCGACTCCGGGCTGGGCGTCGCCGTCATCGGGACGAACACCCAGCTGCTCAGCCGGAGGATGCCGCGCCTCGAGGGCGACGTGCGGATCGCCTTCGACTTCCGCAACCTCCAGCTCGGCGAGGGGACCTACACGGTCCACGGCGCGGTCGCGAACGAGGCCGGCGTCGAGCTCGACCGGCTCCGTGACGCCTCGACGCTCCTCGTGGCCGGGGACGGCCGGTCCGTCGGCTTCACGACGAGCCCGGTCCGGGTGCGCGTGCTGGAGCCGGGAAGCGTGGCGGCGTCGGCATGAGCCGTCTCGACGTGAGGCCCGCGCGCCCGCGGCTCCACGCGGCGGCGCTCCTCGTCGCGGCGCCCGACCGCGTCCAGACGCTGCTGCTCAGCCTGAGCATCGCCGTGTCGGTCACGGTCCTCCTGGAGGTGTTCCGACCTCTCGTCGTCCTGCCGCTCACGGTGGTGCTCGTCGCCCTGATGTGGCGCCTCGTCCCGGACCCGGTGCCGGCCACCCGGCGCGCCGTGATCGGCACGTCGGCAGCCCTGGGCGTCGTCCTCGTCTGGCTCGCCGTCAACGTGCCCTTCGCGGCCCGGTTCGTCGTGGTGACGCGTGACCCGGGCTTCCTCACGCTCGAGGGCTTCTGGCTCCGCGACAACAGCTCCCCCGACATCCCGCTCGGTACCGGTGCCGACCTGCTCGCCCAGATCGACGGGGTCCGCATCGCGTCGATGGCGTACTCGACGAGCGGCGACGTCGTCCACGTCCAGGGCGCCAAGCTCCTGCCCGGGATCCTCGCGGTCGGAGGATGGGCGGGAGGTGATCTCGGCATCCTCGTGGGCAACCTCGTGCTCGGCGCCGTGGCGCTGCTCGCCGTGTACGCCTTCGCACGCCGGCTCGTCGGGCCGCTCTGGGCGCTCGTCCCGCTCGTCGGCATGGCGTGCAGCGTGCCGTTCGCGGCCTTCACCCGCGCCGCCTACACCGAGCCGATCACGGTCGCGTTCGGGTTCGCGGGCCTGACCCTGGCCTGGAGCGCGGTCGCCACCAGGTCGTGGTGGCAGTTCGCCGGTGCCGGTGCGTTCGTCGGCGCGACCGCGCTCGCTCGCGTCGACGGCGCCGCCCAGATGATCGGTCTCGTCGCCGCGCTGGGCCTCGCCGCGGCGTGCGCGACGCTACCCGCCGCGCGTCGACGTCTCGTCGTCGCGCTCGCGGCCGCGACCGCCGGAGGCCTGGCGCTCATCGCCCTCGGGTACCTCGACCTCGCGGTCCACAGCCCGAAGTACCTCTCCGACCTCTCGGCCCGCGTGAACATGCTCGGGCTCGCGCTCGCGGCGACGGTCGTCGTCGCCGTCCTCGTCAACGTCCCGCTCCTCTCGCGGCTCCTGGGCTGGGTCACGCTGCGTGGGCGGCGCATGCTCGCGTGGGGGTGCGCGGCCGCCGTCGTCGTCGTGGCTCTCGTCCTGGTCACCAGGCCCCTGTGGACCGAGAAGCACAACATCGACGGCGCCTCGCCCTATGCCGGCTTCATCGAGAACATCCAGAAGCTCGACGGGCTGCCGCTCGACGGGACGCGGTCGTACGACGAGCTGTCCGTGAACTGGTTGACCTGGTACTTCGGCGTGCCCATGGTCGTCCTCGCCTTCGCGGGCCTGGCCGTCGCGACGTACCGCGCCGTGGACCGCCGCGACCCCCGTCTGCTGGTCTTCGTCGCGGTGGTCGCCGCGCCGAGCGCGCTCTACCTGTGGCGCGTGAGCATCACGCCGGACCAGGTCTGGGCGATGCGGCGCTTCCTCCCGGTGACGATTCCTGGATTCCTCGTCGCCGCGACGCTGGCGCTCGTCGTGATCTGGGAGACCCGGCGCCGGTGGGCCCGGGTGCTCGCCGTCGTCGGGGCGGTCGCCGTCGCAGGATGGCCCCTGCTCACCTGGTCGAACATCTTCACGGTGGTCGAGCAGGACGGGCGGTTCGGCGAGGCGTCCGCGGCGTGCGACGCCGCGGACGGTCGACCTGTCGCGGTGCTGGAGACGGTCATACCCTACGAGGCGACGCTCCGGGCCATCTGCGGGACGGAGACGGTCGCCGTCTCGAACGCGGAACCCGAGACCCTCGCACGCCTCCGAGAGGCGTGGGGAGGCGACGTGGCCGTCGTCGCGTTCCACGGCGAGGTCATCCCGTGGTCCGACGGCGTCGTGCCGCCGCCCCTGCGGACGACGACGGAGACGATCTGGGAGCGCACGCTCGTGAGCCCGCCCCAGGAGGCGCGTACCACGGAGTCCAGGCTCTGGATGGGTGTCATCGAGCCCGA
The DNA here is from genome assembly GCF_055181235.1 of Cellulosimicrobium sp. So1_17. Taxonomy (NCBI): domain Bacteria; kingdom Bacillati; phylum Actinomycetota; class Actinomycetes; order Micrococcales; family Promicromonosporaceae; genus Cellulosimicrobium; species Cellulosimicrobium sp. So1_17. The sequence goes on along the minus strand of NZ_CM143702.1, from coordinate 4,324,004 downwards.
CGGCACCGTCGTGCCCGTGCCGTCCGGGTCCTGACGGGCCGGCGCGCCCGTCAGGGGAACCGTCGGAGGGCGAGGTTGCGGTACTCGACCGAGCCCGCGATCCCCTCCCGCACCGCACCCTCACCACGCATGAGCAGCACGCCACCCCACGACACCTTGCCCGCACGGTCCGGCGCACGCCCGAGGAACACCTCGTAGTACCCGCCCGCCCGGTTGTTCGCCGCCTCCCGCGACCACCACACCCCCGACGCCACCGCCGCCCGGCCCGACGACGCGATCTGCCCACGCCAGTGCGCCACCTCCGACGCCGACGCCGACCGCCCCAGCATCACCTCGTACAACCGCCGCACGAACGCGTCGTCGTTGCCCCCCGACCGCTGGTAGAACTCCGGCGTCCGGTAGAACAACAACGCCACAGCGTCCACCGAGATGTCCCCCGACATCACACCCCGCGTCCAGCTGTTCAACCCCGCAGCATCCGGCTGACGACCCAGCACGTCCACGTACGCCTCACGCACCCGCAGCCGCACGTACTCCTCCGACCGCGTCAACGACCGCACCAGAGCGGCACGGCTCGTCCCCGAGACCAGCGCGGACGACCAGGTGGACAGACCCGCCGCGTCCACCGGGCGCTCCAGCAGGTCCTCGTACAACGCCCGCACCACCGACTGCGCCTCGGCCGGCGAGACCCCGGAGACGGTGAACCAGTCGCTCTTGAGCCCGAGCCGGGTGCGGACCTGGCTCCCTGTGAGCGCCACGACCTGCCCGCCCGTCGTGGTGACGTCCACCCGCGTCGCCCGGCCCCCGAGCTCGCCGAGCCCGTTGCGGGCAGCGACCCGCACGCCCGTGACCGTGCCGACGCCCAGGCGTGCCGAGAGCTCCTCCGGGGTGAACGTCACGGCCCACGAGCGGTGCGGGTTGCTCGCGGTCGCGTCCCCGGCGTCCACGACGGCCGGGAACGTCCCTCCGGCGGAGTACCCGCCGGTCGAGCTGCTGAACTCGGTGAGCGCGACGCGGTTGTCGGCGTGGCGCATGACCTGTCCCGACGTCCCCGAGACCGCAGCGTCCGACAGGGCGTGCTCGAGGGACGCTCGCGCGCCCGCGTCCGTGACCGTCGTCGCGCCGAGGTACACCTGGCACGCCGTCGTGTCGCACGTCTGCGCTCCAGAGGCCCGCACGCCGCGCGGGGCGAGCGCGTAGGAGCGCGCAGCCACGGTCTGGGCCCGCAGCGCTTGTGCACCACGTCCGCCGCCGAGCGCTCCCCACGACGCCGGCATCTCCCGCGGCACGACGCCCCGCAGGTAGGAGTTCACCGGGAGCGTGTTGACGGTGAACTGCGTCCCCCCGGCCGCGACGGCCCGCAACGTGCCCCGGTAGCCGTGGTCGACCCCGGCCTCGCACAGCTGGAGGAGGTTCGCGACGTTCGCCGGGTCGGCGGCCGTCGAGACGACGGCGCCTGACGCGACCTCCCCCCGGTCGGACCACGGCCCGGCGCACCCGGGGCCCGTGTGGTACCGCAGGCGCCCGTCCGCGACGCGCACGAGCCGCACCGCCGCGGCACCGGCGGCCGCGCCGTTCACGCGGAGGGACGGGCCCGTGACGATCGTGTCGGACCCGGTCTTGCGGAGGAGCTCGACGGAGAGGGAACCGTTCCCGGCGTCGCTCCGCAGACTCGTCCCGCCGTAGAAGTGCTGCAGGATCTGCGCGTGGGACCACCCGTGGTCGACGGCGTACCCGAGCGCTCCGTACTGGCCCATGCCCCGCCCGTGCCCGTAGCCACGGCCGGCGAACGTGATCGTGCCGTCGGCCGCTGCGGCCGGTGGTGCGGTCGGCACGACGACGGCGAGGAGGCCCACCATGGTGAGCACCAGCGCCTGGACGACCGACCGGGAGCGCATGATCGTCAGGGGAACCGGCGGAGGGCGAGGTTGCGGTACTCGACCGAGCCCGCGATCCCCTCACGCACCGCGCCCTCACCCCGCGTGAGCAGCACGCCACCCCACGACACCTTGCCCGCACGGTCCGGCGCACGCCCGAGGAACACTTCGTAGTACCCGCCCGCCCGGTTGTTCGCCGCCTCCCGCGACCACCACACCCCCGACGCCACCGCCGCCCGGCCCGACGACGCGATCTGCCCACGCCAGTGCGCCACCTCCGACGCCGACGCCGACCGCCCGAGCATCACCTGGTACAACCGCCGCACGAACGCGTCGTCGTTGCCCCCCGACCGCTGGTAGAACTCCGGCGTCCGGTAGAACAACAACGCCACAGCGTCCACCGAGATGTCCCCCGACATCACACCCCGCGTCCAGCTGTTCAACCCCGCAGCATCCGGCTGACGACCCAGCACGTCCACGTACGCCTCACGCACCCGCAGCCGCACGTACTCCTCCGACCGCGTCAAGGAGCGCACCACCGACTCCCGGCTCGTCCCCGACGCCAGCTTCGACGTCCACGTCGTCAACCCCGACGAGTCCGCCGCACGACCCAGCAGGTCGTCGTACAACGCCCGCACCACGGACCGCGCCTGGTTGAACGCCGCACCGTAGCCGTACGCGGTCGCACGGTTCCGGATGGACTGCAGGTGCGTGTAGCCGACCTGGCCGGGGCAGGCGGTGTAGGCGACGTCACGGTGACCGAACGTCGTGGGCAGGGTGACCGTCGTCCCCGCCGGGTAGCGGGAGTTCTCCCCGCCGCGTGTCGTGTAGCTCATGAACACGTCGGGGCGCACCCCGTAGGCGCCGAGCCGGAACCCGACGACGTGCGCCACGGCCTGGACCGCGGCGTTGCTCGGGGCGACGCTCGAGTGGTCGCCGAGGAACGCGATGCCCACGGTCGACGTGTTGAAGCCGCCCGCGTGCACGCCGATGATCGCCTTCGTCATGCTGTTCGCGCGGCCCTCGTAGACGTTTCCCCACTTGTCGACGACGAAGTTGTACCCGAGGTCGCACCACCCGCGGGTGTTGATGTGGTACGCCTGGTCGTTGCGGATGACCTGCATCGCCTGGGCGACGGACGTGTAGGAGTTGGGGTTCGCCGTGTGGTGGATGACGGCACCCACCAGGCGTGAAGCGGTGTCCGGGGTGCATGCCTGAGGAGCGGCTCCCCACCCTCCTCGGGAGATGACCGCCGGCCCGGCCGCAGCGGTCGCGACCGTGGCGCCGGCGCTCTCCACGAAGAGCGCGTTCGTCGTGACCGCCTCGCCCGTGGACGCGGCACCGGCCACCTCGGCCGCCGGGACCTCGGTCGGCTCGGGGGTGGAGATGAGCGTCAGACGGACGTCGGCCGGCAGCTCCTCCACCGCGTCGACGGTCGCCACCTGGACGGCGTCCGACTCACCGACGTACATCGTCCCCGTACCGGACCGGGTCTCGACCTCCGCGTCGACCGTGCCCGCGTCCGGCTGCTCGTCGGCGACCTCGAGATGCTGCCAGCCAGTCCAGTCCCCGTCCTGCGACCGGGTCCGTACCTGGAGCTCGGGCACCTCGACCGTCAGGTCGTCGGGCCAGGAGACGGCGACCGTCTGGAAGCCCTCGTTCTCCACGACCGGTCCCGCGGCGACGTCGTCCACGGCCTCGAGCTCGAGCTCGTCACCGGGGGCGACGGGCTCGGCCGGCTCGGCCGGAGGATCCGCCAGCGCCGGCTCGTCCGAGGGAGCAGCGCCGTCCTCGGCCTCCTCGGCGGCCTCGCTCTCGCCGGAGTCGTCGCTCGGAGCCTCGCTCTCCGGGCTCCCGCTCTCAGGAGCCTCACCGTCCGGGGCCTCACCGTCGGGCACCTCACCGTCCGGGGCCTCACCGTCGGGCACCTCACCGTCCGGGGCCTCACCGTCGGGCACCTCACCGTCGGGCACCTCACCGTCGGGCACCTCACCGTCAGGCGCCGCGCTCTCAGCGGTCTCGCCCGTGGCCGGAGCGCTCCGTGCCCCCGCCTGCGTCCGGGGGTCGGGAACGGAGACGTCCACGGCGAGCGGGTACTCGTCGATCCGGGGCTCCACGGACGCGTCCGCCGTGGGCAGCGCCGTCGCCGGAAGGAGCGGGGCCGGCACGGTCGGAGCGGGCAGGGACGGAGCGGAGGCGGTCGGACGCTCGACGGGCGCGACCATGGGCGGCCCGAACAGGGGCACCACCAAGGACGCGACGGCGACGAACGCGGGAACCACGGCTGGCGACACCATCGGCACTCCTCGGCGTGAACGGTTTGTACACGAAGTCAACGCCAGGTCCTCACCCTCGGCAAGGTGAGACGAACGGCGCGTCGTGATCCCGTCCGACGAACCTCAGTACAGTAGGTGCCGCCCGCAGCCCCTCTCGAAGGACCGTCACATGCGTCTGCTCGTCACCGGCGGAGCCGGTTTCATCGGCTCCAACTTCGTCCACCAGACGGTGCGTGAGCGTCCGGACGTCCGGGTGACCGTCCTCGACGCCCTCACCTACGCGGGCGACCGCACGTCGCTCGCTCCCGTCGCCGACGCGATCACGCTCGTCGAGGGCAGCATCACGGACGCCCCGCTCGTCGACCGCCTCGTCGGCGAGTCGGACCTGGTCGTGCACTTCGCCGCCGAGTCGCACAACGACAACTCGCTGAACGACCCGTCGCCCTTCGTCCAGACGAACGTCGTCGGCACCTTCACGCTGCTCGAGGCGGTGCGCAAGCACGGCACCCGCTTCCACCACATCTCGACGGACGAGGTCTACGGCGATCTCGAGCTCGACGACCCGGCGAAGTTCACGGCGAGCACCCCGTACAACCCCTCGAGCCCGTACTCCTCGACGAAGGCCGGCAGCGACCTCCTCGTCCGCGCGTGGGCGCGGTCGTTCGGCGTGCAGGCCACGATCTCGAACTGCTCCAACAACTACGGGCCGTACCAGCACATCGAGAAGTTCATCCCGCGCCAGATCACGAACCTCATCGACGGGGTGCGCCCGAAGCTGTACGGCGCGGGCCTCAACGTGCGGGACTGGATCCACGTGGAGGACCACAACGCCGCCGTCTGGAGCATCATCGACAAGGGTCGGCCGGGCGAGACCTACCTCATCGGCGCGGACGGGGAGAAGAACAACCTCGAGGTCGTGCGGACGCTGCTCGAGATCTTCGGGCGCGACGCGGAAGACTTCGACCACGTCACCGACCGCCCGGGGCACGACCTCCGCTACGCCATCGACGCCTCCACCCTGCGGGACGAGCTCGGGTGGACCCCGCGATACACCGACTTCCGCGACGGGCTCGAGGCTACCGTCGCCTGGTACCGCGAGAACGAGGCGTGGTGGCGTCCGGCCAAGGCCGCGACCGAGGCGAAGTACGCCGCCGTCGGCCAGTGAGTCCTTCCGGCGGGTCCGCCACCGGCGGACCCGCCGGCGCTGACGGCGTCGGCGTTCTCCACGATTCCTCTACCCACCGGGTCCTGGGGCGACGCAGAACGGTGACCTCCACCGCCTATGCTCATCGGTCGTGAGCTCTCGGAATCGCGGTCGCACGGCACCGCACCGACCCCGGACCGCGGCCGGTCCGGCGCATGCGCGACGCCTCCCGTCGAGGTCCGTGCTGCGGGTGCTGGCGCTGTGCGTGACCGCGTGCGTGGCGTTCGCGGGTGTCGGCGGCGCGACCGCTCTCTCGCGGTTCACGGGGAACATCGACGACGTCGACGCCGACACCCTGCTGGGCGACGACCGCCCCGAGGCCAGCACGCCCGATCCTGAGGACCCGAACGCCGGCACTCCCCTGAACATCGTCCTCATGGGCAGCGACGACCGGTCGGGAGCCAATGCGGGCCTCGTGGCCGACGACACCGAGGGCATGCGCTCCGACACGACGATGATCCTGCACATCTCCGCCGACCGGTCCCGCGTCGAGCTCGTGTCGGTCCCGCGCGACTCGACGGTCGACGTCCCGTCGTGCCCGACGACGTCGGGCACGACGACGAACCCGATGTCGGGCACGAAGTTCAACTCCGCGTTCGCGGCCGGCGCGGACCTCGGCGGCGACGTCGCCTCCGGCGCCCTCTGCACGATGCGCACGATCGAGAGCCTCACGGACGTCCGGATGGACGGCTTCGTCGTCATCGACTTCGCCGGCTTCCAGGCGATGATCGACGCGCTCGGCGGCGTCGAGCTGTGCATCCCCGAGGCGGTGCACTCGCCGAAGGCCAACAACCTCACGCTTCCCGCCGGGGTGCAGACGCTCGACGGCGGGACCGCGCTGAGCTACGCCCGTGCACGCACCGGGCAGGGCCTCGGCGACGGCTCGGACCTCGGCCGGATCGGTCGTCAGCAGGAACTGATGGCGGCGCTCGTCCGCACCGTGCTCGGGAAGAACCTCCTGACCGACGCCGGTGCGCTGGTGCAGTTCCTCGACGCGGTGACGAGCTCGTTGACCATGAGCGACAACTTCTCCTCCGTGACGGGACTCGCCGGACTGGCCTACAGCGCCAAGGGCATCGACCTTGGCAGCATCACCTTCATGACGGTCCCGAACGGCACCGACCCGACAAATCCCAACAACGTGGTGTGGACGTCCGACGCGGACCAGCTCTGGGACAACCTGAAGAACGACCGCCCGGCCGGAGCGACCAAGCAGGCCGGCGGCGAGCAGGATGCCGGTTCGTCCGACGCCACGCCCGAGACCGGCACCGGTCCGGCCGGGCCGGAGGACGCGACCGAGACGGCACCGGCCCCGGCCGAGACGAAGGACGCCGGCGAGGAGGCGTTCTCCGCGCAGGACGTCACGTCAGTGTGCGGGTGAGCGCCGATGACGCACGAGGGTACTGATCCGGGGCGACGCCCACCGAGCTTCACGCCGCAGGGCGGGAGGTCGCCACGTCCGTCGTCGGTCGACGACGCCATCACGATCGGCAACAGCGGTCAGCGCCCCGCACCGGTGCGGCGGCCGGCGGCCGACGACGCCGTGCGCCCCGAGCCGCGCATCCGACGCCAGTCGTCGCGAGAGGTCCCCGTCACGCCGACGCGCTCCTCGACACCCCCGCCCGCACGGCCAGCACGGCCGGTAGGCAGCCCGGCGGCGGCGTCCGCCCTCCCGCCGTCCGTGGCGCCGGAGCGTACGCCTCAGCGACGGACGCCGTCGACCCGCGTCTCGTCGTCACCCCGCGTCTCGTCGTCACCCCGCGTCTCGTCGTCACCCCGCGTCTCGTCGTCATCGCACGCATCGAGCAGCACGGCCTCGCCGGCTCGGCGTCCGGGCACGTCCCCGGCGCCTCCGGGTCGCCCGCCCGCGGGCAGCCCCAGACCGACGTCGCCCGCCGGGGCTCCGCGCGGGCGTGGCACCATCCGTGTGCGCAAGGGCCGCGTCGCCGTGCTCGTCGCCTGCGTCGTGCTCGTCGGGCTGCTCGCCTGGCCGATCGGCCTGCTCGTGTGGGCGAACGGCAAGATCCAGCACGTCGAGGCGCTCTCCGGTGCGGCCGGGACGCCGGGGAACACCTACCTGCTCGCGGGATCGGACGCGCGCGGCGAGGTCGTCGGCGAGGACGGCACCGAAGGCGCGAGGACGGACACGATCCTCCTCCTGCACGCTCCGTCGAGCGGGCCTGCGGCACTGATCAGCCTGCCTCGCGACACGTACGCCGAGATCCCGGACAACGGCGCCAGCAAGCTGAACTCGGCGTACTCCTGGGGCGGCGCACCGCTCCTGGTCCGCACGGTCGAGCAGCTGACCGGGCTCACGGTCGACCACTACGTGGAGATCGGGTTCGGCGGCGTCCAGGGAGTCGTCGACGCCGTCGGCGGCGTGGAGCTGTGCCTCGACTACGACGTCAACGACCCCAACAGCGGCCTCGTCTGGGCCGCCGGGTGCCACGTGGCCGACGGGACCACGGCGATCGCCTTCTCGCGCATGCGCTACTCCGACCCGAAGGGCGACATCGGTCGCGCCGAGCGTCAGCGACAGGTGATCGGGGCCGTCACCTCGAAGGCTGCCGACCCGGGAATCCTCTTCCGGCCGGCCGACCAGGTCTCGTTGCTCGACTCCGGGCTCGGCGCGCTCACGGTCGACGAGAGCACGGGGATCGTCGACCTGGGCAAGATGGCTCTCGCGTTCCGCGCAGCGAACGGCCCCGACGGCATCACGGGCACGCCACCCATCAGCAACCCCGACTACCGTCCCGGGAACGTCGGCTCCACGGTGCAGCTCGACCCGGAGCTCGCACCGCAGTTCTGGGAGGACATCCGCGACGGCAACCTCCCGCCCGGACAGGTCGGCGGGCTCCCCCAGCCGTAGCCCGGACCGCAGCTCGGACCACGCCCCGGGCGCCCGGACGTCGCGGCACGTCTCGAGGCGCCCGTCAGCCCTCCGGACGCGCCGTCGCCCGGCCCGGCAGCTCGGAGGACGCGACGAGCTCGACCCGCTCGACAGCGACGTCGAGGGGGTCGTCGGGAAGGTCGGGCACGGAGATCGCGAAGACCGCCGGGGCCAGGTCGTCCGTGCAGACGCGGTCCGTCCCCTCCTGCTCGGCGTCCTCGGCCGTGTACGACGCCACCTCGAGGACGTACGTCTTGCCGACCCACCGGCCCGCACGCGGGGTGACAGGGCAGGACGAGCTGCCGCGGGTGACGACGAGAAGCTCGTTCCCCTCGCCGCCTCGCAGCACGACCGGCGACGAGTCGTCGTCCGACGTGATGTCCGACGCACGGTCCACGGCGTCCTGGAACACGGGGTCCTGAGGGTCGACCACGGCGACCGCGAGCTCGGCGGTCACGCTCGGTCCCTCGTCACCCTCGGTCCCGGCCGTGGGACCGCAGCCGACGACGGCCACCGCGAGCAGCCCGGCGGCGGCGACCACGCCTGCTCGGGCGGCTGCGACGCGGAGGTCTCGCTGCACGTCCATACCCTGCCTGTGTCGGCCGGCCAGGCGATCTTGCCGACGACGCCGCGCGACCGTGGTCCGGCTACCGCGTCCGCGACTCCCGCAGGCGCGCGCCCTTCGCGCGCGCCTGGTCTGCCAGGTCCTCCTGGAACGCCACCATCCGCTCGCGCAGTCGCGCCGCGGCGTCGTCGGTCCCCGACGCGAGGATGCGCGCGGCGAGCAGACCGGCGTTGCGCGCCCCGCCGATCGACACGGTCGCGACCGGGACGCCCGCGGGCATCTGCACGATGGACAGCAGCGAGTCCATGCCGTCGAGGTGCTTGAGCGGCACGGGGACCCCGATCACGGGCAGCGGCGTGACGGCGGCGAGCATGCCCGGCAGGTGGGCCGCGCCCCCGGCGCCGGCGACGACGGCGCGCAGGCCGCGCTCGGACGCGGAACGCCCGTAGTCGATCATCTCGACCGGCATGCGGTGCGCGGAGACGACGTCGACCTCGACCGGCACGTCGAACTCGGCCAGGGCGTCGGCGGCAGCCTGCATGACGGGCCAGTCGGAGTCGGACCCCATGACGATGCCGACGATCGGGTTGTCGCTCATGGTCAGTGCTCCTCGTCCGAAGGGTTCGCGGTCTGCGACCCGGGGTTCTCGCCGCGCAGGATCGCGGCGGCGGCGAGCGCACGACGGCGCACGTCGTCCAGGTCGTCGCCGCTCACGTTGACGTGCCCGAGCTTGCGGCCGGGCCGCACGCCCTTGCCGTAGAGGTTCACCTTCGCGTCCGGGAAGGCCCCCAGCACGTCGGGGAGCGCGTCGGTGAGCTCGTCCAGCGCAGAGCCGAGCACGTTCGCCATGACGGTCCACCGGGCGCTCGGCGCGGTGTCGCCGAGCGGGAGGTCGAGGACGGCGCGCAGGTGCTGCTCGAACTGGCTCGTCACGGCGCCGTCGATCGTCCAGTGCCCGGAGTTGTGCGGGCGCATCGCCAGCTCGTTGACGAGGATGCGCGACGGCGCGGCGTCGCCTGCACCGCCGGCCCCGGCCGCGTCGGCCGGCACCTCGAACATCTCGACAGCGAGCACGCCGGTCACGCCGAGCCCCTCGGCGATGCGCACGGCGGCGTCCCGGGCCCGCTCGGCGTCCTCGGCCGAGAGGTCCGGCGCCGGGGCGATCACCTCCGCGCACACCCCGTCGCGCTGGATCGACTCGACGACGGGCCAGGTACGGACCTCGCCGCGACCGTCCTCGCCGCCGGACGGGCGTCGTGCGACGAGCACGGCGAGCTCGCGCGCGAACGAGACCTTCTCCTCGACAAGGAGCGCCGGCCCGCCGGCCGCGGCGGCGTCGATCCACTCGGCGACCTGCTCGGCCCCGCCGCCGGCCGTCGACACGACCCGCACGCCCTTGCCGTCGTAGCCGCCGCGCGACGTCTTGACGACGGCCTCCCCGCCGACCTCGGCGAGGAACGCGGTGAGGGCGGCGCGCGCGGCGTAGGGCGCGGTCGGCAGCGCCGCCCAGCGCGGGCACGGGGCGCCGAGCTCCGTGAGCCGACGCCGCATGACGATCTTGTCCTGCGCGTGCACGAGCGCGTCGGGCCCGGGACGCACGGGGGTGCCGTGCTCGAGCAGGTCGGTGAGCAGGGCGTTCGGCACGTGCTCGTGCTCGAAGGTGAGCACGGCCGCGGCCTCGCCCCCGGCCGGTGCGATGAGCGCCCGGATCGCCGCCTCGTCCGACGCCACGCCCACGGGGGTGTCGGTCACGACCTGGGCCGCCGACGTGTCGGGCGCCTCGACGAGCACCCGCAGGTGCACACCGAGCTCCCCCGCCGCCGGGGCCATCATCCGTGCGAGCTGTCCGCCGCCGACCACGGCGATCACTGGTGCTGCCACGTGCACCCACCCTAGTGCCTGTGCGCGCCCGCACCCACCGGCACCCACCGCCCCGCACGCTCCCAGGCACCCCGGGTAGCCTCGGTCCATGGCCCCCGGCACCAGCGCCCCGCGACAGCGGTTCGCCGACCGCGTGCGCGAGCTCGCGAAGTTCGGCTCCGTCGGCGCGCTCGCGTACGTCGTGGACCTCGGGCTGTTCAACCTGCTGAGCTTCGGCCCGGGCGAGGTGCTCGGCCACAAGCCCCTGACCGCGAAGGTCGTCTCCGTCGCCGTGGCGACGCTCGTCTCCTGGCTGGGCAACCGCTACTGGACCTTCTCCGCACGCCGCACGGAGACGCGCGGCCGCGAGCTCACGGCGTTCGTCGTCGTGAACGTCGGCGGGATGCTCATCGCCGTGGGGTGCCTCGCGTTCTCCACGTACGTCCTGGGCCTCACGTCGCCGCTCGCGAAGAACGTGTCCGCGAACGTCGTGGGGCTGGCCCTGGGCACCGCGTTCCGCTACCTGGCGTACCGGCACCTCGTCTTCACCGGGTCGGCAGAACCCGTCGAGGACGCAGAACCCGCCCGGGTCGGCTGACCGCCTCCGCCGCGCGAGCGCGGTGGAGGGTGCCGCCTCAGCGCGCCGGCGGAGGGCGCGGGCTCAGCGCCTGCGCCGACGGCGCCGTGACGGCACGGCGGTGCCGGTCGGCAGCACGACCCGCGGGTCGAGCCGGCGCGGCACGCCGGCGAGGAAGAGCGCGAAGACCGGCGGGCGGCGCTGGGCGAGCTCGAGGCGACCGCCGTCGGACGCAGCCAGGTCGCGCGCGAGGGCGAGCCCGAGCCCGGTACCGGCCCCGGACGTGACCTCACGCTCGAAGATCCGCGGTGCGAGGTCGTCGGGGACGCCCGCGCCCTCGTCGGACACCTCGGTGACCACCGCCCCGCTGGTGCCGGACGGACGCGCCCGCACCGTCGTCGTGCCGCCGCCGTGCTTGAGCGAGTTCTCGATGAGGGTCGCGAGCACCTGGGCGAGCGCCCCGGGCGTCGCGAGCACCTGGTAGTCGGGCGGCACGTCGACGACGAGCCGGCGTCCCGCCTTCTGGAAGGTCGGGACCCACTCCTCCTCCTGCTGGTGGACGACCTCGAGGAGGTTGACGGCCTCGGTCGTGCCGCCCTGCGCCTGGCGCGAGGACTGGAGCAGGTCGTCGACGACCCCCACGAGCCGCTCGACCTGCTCGAGCGAGATGCGGGCCTCCTCCTGCACGGCCGGGTCGTCGGACGCGAGCGAGATCTCCTCGAGGCGCATGCTCAGCGCGGTCAGCGGGGTCCGGAGCTGGTGCGACGCGTCCGCGGCGAACTGCCGCTCCGCCGCGAGGCGTCCCGCGAGCCGGTCCGAGCTGCGGGCCAGCTCCGCGGCGACGAGGTCTATCTCCTCGACCCCGGAGGGCTCCAGACGCGGTCGCACCTGTCCCGAGCCGAGCTGCTCCGCGGAGGCGGCGAGGTACACGAGCGGCGCGGAGAGCCGGTTCGCCTGCCAGACGGCCATGACGATCCCCGCGGCGAACGCCACGACGGCGGCCGCCACGACGAGGATCACGATCTGGGCGGCACGCCAGTAGGCCTCCCAGTAGGAGATCTCGACGACGATCAGGGCCCCCGACTCCGAGGTCGTGGCCGTGCGGATCGCGCGACCCGTCACCTCCTCGCCGGCACGCAGGAGGGTGCCGTCGGGGAGCTGGACGTAGACCGACGCCGGGATGTCGTTGCCGGCACCCTGCACGGCCTCCTCGATCGTGACGTCGGGGATCTCCTCTCCCGCGTCGACGCGCCTGTCGACCCGGGTGGCGAGACGGTCGGCCCGCGCCTGCACGTCGTCGGCCTCGCCCTGCAGGACGAACTGCGCGCCGAAGAACGCGAGGGGGAACCCCAGCAGGATCACGGCGACGGCGACCGCCGCCACCGTGGCCTGCAGCATCCGGCGCCGCACGCTACTCCTTGCCCTCCACGACCCGGTGGATCAGCTCTCGCCGGTCTCGAAGCGGAAGCCGAGCCCGCGGACCGTCGAGATGTAGCGGGGCGAGTTGGCGTCGTCGCCGAGCTTGCGCCGCAGCCACGACACGTGCATGTCGAGCGTCTTCGTCGAGCCGACGGGCTCGGAACCCCACACGTCCCGCATGAGCGCGTCGCGCACGACGACCGAGCCGGCGTTCGCGACGAGCACGCGCAGCAGCTCGAACTCCTTGGTCGTCAGGTGCAGCTCGCGCTCGCCCTGGAACGCCCGGTGCGCGGAGACGTCGACCCGCACGTCCTGCGCGCCGAGCTCCTCCTCGTCCCCCGTCTCGCCGTGGCTCCGTCGCAGCAGCGCCCGCACGCGCGCGAGGAGCTCGGCGAGCCGGAACGGCTTCGTCACGTAGTCGTCCGCCCCGGCGTCGAGACCGACGACGAGGTCGACCTCGTCGGCCCGTGCGGTGAGCACGAGCACCGGGGTGCTGAGACCCTTGTGCCGGATCTCGCGCGCGACGTCGAGCCCGTCCATGTCCGGCAGACCGAGGTCGAGCACCACGATGTCCGCGCCGCTCGCGGAGTCGATCGCCCCTTGACCAGTTCCTTGGACGACGACGTTGTAACCCTCACGTGTCAGCGCACGCGCCAAAGGTTCGGCAATCGCCGGGTCGTCCTCCGCTAGCAGTACGTGGGTCATTCGCTCATGCTAGGGCATCAGTACGACTTCGGTCCCCTCGTGCAGCGCCTCCTGTCCGACCGTGGTCGGACGTCACACCGACCCCTCCTGCCTAGGCTGGTCGCATGGGATGGTACGCGCGGCTCGGGCAGTGGAACGAGGAGCACCGCTTCGGGGTCGACCTCACCCTCACGGTGCTCGTCGCGGTCGTCTTCGTCCCGTCCTCCGCCGCGTTCGCGCCGAACGCCGGGACCGTCGGCGCAGACCTCAGCGGTGGATGGGGTGCGGTCTGGGCCACGCTGCTCCTCGCGCCGCTGCCGTGGCGGCGCGTGCGCCCGGTCGCGTCGGCCGTCGCGGTCTTCGCCGTGGCGCTGCTGCACCTGCTCGCCGGCTACCTCCTGCTGCTGCCCGCGGACTTCGCCGTGCTCGTCGCCCTGTACTCCGTGACGGTCTACGGGCCGCGCTGGGCCCACCGCACGGCGATCGTCTCGGCGCTCGTGGGCGCGGTCGTCCTCGGCCTGGCGCTCGGGCTGCGCTCCGGCAGCCTCGCGGACCTGGCGACCATGGTCTTCTTCACGTCCGCCTTCGGCGGCATGACGTTCCTCGCCGTGTGGGCGTTCGGACTCGTGCGCCGCTCGCGGCGCGAGACCATCGCCGCGCTCGTCGACCGGGCGGAGCGGCTCGAGGTCGAGCGCGACCAGCAGGCACGGATCGCCACCTCCGCGGAACGGGCGCGCATCGCGCGCGAGATGCACGACATCGTGGCGCACTCCCTGTCCGTGATCATCGCCCAGGCCGACGGCGGCCGGTACGCCGCCGCCTCCGACCCGGCTGCGGCACAGCGCGCGCTGACGACCGTCTCCGAGACGGGGCGGGCCGCGCTCGCCGACATGCGCCGGCTGCTCGGCGTGCTGCGCACCGAGGCGCCGCGTCCGTCCGGCGCCCCGGTCGCGGGGCCCGGCGCGCCCAGGGCCGCCCTCCCGGCCGCGGACGCGACACCGGCCGGCGGGGCGCCGCCCGCGACCCTCCCGACTCTCGAGACGACGCCGCAGCCGGACACGGCCGACCTCGAGACCCTCGTCGCGCAGGTGCGCGACAGCGGCCTGCGCGTGTCCCTCGTCCGCGTCGGCCAGGCGCGACCTCTGCCCCCCGGCGCCGGCCTCACGGTCTACCGGGTGTGCCAGGAGGCGCTGACGAACGTCCTCAAGCACGCCGGGCCCGACCCGACGGTCACGGTCGTCGTGCGCTGGGACGCGACCTCGCTCTCGCTCCTCGTCGAGGACGACGGCCGCGGCGCGGCCGCGGAACCCCCGGGCGCAGCGCCGGGACGGTCGGGCGGCTACGGCCTGCTCGGGATGCGCGAGCGCGCCGCCCTGTTCGGCGGGAGGGTGACGACCGGCCCGCGGCCCGGCGGCGGGTTCCGCGTCCACCTCACCCTCCCCCTGCCTCCGGCGACCCGCGCGGGTGCCGGGCCCACGGCGTCTGGCACGACGCCGGTCCCCCCACCGCCGCTCCCTCCTCGCGCGACCCCCGCGACGCCCGCGAGCCCTGCGGGGCCCGCGCCGGCGACCGGTCCGGCGAGCACTCTGCCCACCCCCACGACCGACAGGACGCCATGACCGACGCCACCGCCCTCCTCCCGTCCGACGAGCCCGCGAGCGCCCCGGTGCGCGTCGCCCTCGTCGACGACCAGCAGCTCGTGCGCGCGGGGTTCCGCATGGTCATCGACTCCCAGCCCGACCTGCAGGTCACGGTCGAGGCGGGCGACGGCCTGCAGGCGCTGCGGCTCCTCGCCGACCACCCGGTCGACGTCGTCCTCATGGACGTGCGCATGCCGCACCTCGACGGCCTGCAGACGACGGCACGGCTCACCGCGGCCGCCGCCGAGGGAGCGCACGTGCCCCGCGTCATCGTCCTCACGACGTTCGACCTCGACGAGTACGTCCTCGAGGCGATCCGGACCGGCGCGAGCGGCTTCCTGCTCAAGGACGCCCCGCCGGAGGAGATGCTCGCGGCCATCCGCACGGTGCACCGCGGGGACGCGGTGATCGCGCCGTCCTCGACACGACGCCTCCTCGAGCACCTCGTCACGGCACTGCCCGCCGAGCAGGTCGCGGACTCCCCCGCGCACGCGGCCGTCGAGGGCCTCACGGAGCGCGAGCGCGAGGTGCTCCTGCTCATGGCGCGCGGCCGGTCCAACACGGAGATCGCGAGCGACCTGTTCGTCGCCGAGGCGACGGTCAAGACCCACGTCGGCCGGATCCTCGCCAAGCTCGGCGCGCGCGACCGGGTCCAGGCCGTCGTGACCGCGTACGAGACCGGCCTCGTCCGCCCCGGGGCCTGACGCTCGTACGACCACGGGATGACGGCGCGCCCGTGAGGTCCCGACCGACGCCGGACGCGACGACGGCGGGCCGGTCCGTAGCGTCGAGGACGTTCCCGGGCGACGTCCCGGGTGCACCTCTCGAGACATCCGCACAGCAGCTGACACCAGGAGACGACGTGGACACGACCGTGTACCGACCCGCCGAGCCCGCACCCGACGGCGGCCCCGGAGCGAGGACGGCCGGCCCAGCGGTGCGCGCCCGCGCGCTGCGCAAGACCTATGGCACGGGCGAGGCGGTCGTGCGCGCGCTCGACGGTGTCGACGTGGACTTCGAGCGCGGGCACTTCACCGCGATCATGGGCCCCTCGGGCTCGGGCAAGTCGACGCTCATGCACCTGCTCGCCGGGCTCGACTCCGCGACGGACGGGCACGCGTTCATCGGCGACACCGACGTCACGCGCCTCAACGACAACGCGCTCACCCAGCTGCGCCGCGACCGCGTCGGCTTCGTGTTCCAGTCGTTCAACCTCCTGCCGATGTTCACGGCGGAGCAGAACATCACGCTGCCGGTCGAGCTCGCGGGCGGCACCGTCGACCGCGCGTGGTTCGACACCCTGGTCAGCACGCTCGGCCTCCAGGCACGCCTCACGCACCGCCCGAGCGAGCTCTCGGGCGGCCAGCAGCAGCGCGTCGCCATCGCGCGGGCGCTCATCGCCGCCCCGGAGGTCGTGTTCGCCGACGAGCCGACGGGCAACCTCGACTCGCGCTCCGGCGCGGAGGTGCTGAGCTTCCTGCGCCGCAGCGTCCGCGAGCTCGGCCGCACGATCATCATGGTCACGCACGACCCGGCGGCGGCGGCGTACGCGGACCGCGTCGTGCTCATCGCCGACGGCCGCATCGCGGGCGACATCGCCGACCCGACGCCCGAGTCGGTGCTCGCCGGCCTCGACGCGCTGCGCACGCTCGAGGTCGCCGGACCGGACGAGCGCGGCGACGTCGCGGCAGCCGGTGCGGCCACGGGGACGGTGCGCGCCTGATGCTCCGCCTCACCCTGGCGCAGATGCGCCGCAGCCTGGGCCGCCTCACCGCGGCCGGCGTCGCGATCGTCATCGGGACGGCCTTCGTCACGGCGACGCTCATCGCGGGCAACGTCATCACCCGGACCACCAACGACTCGATCGCCGCGCAGTTCGCGGACGCCGACCTCGTGGTGTCCGCACCTGCCGACCTCACCGCCGCGGACGTCGACGCGCTCGCCGCCGTCGAGGGAGTCCAGGCGGTCGACGCCGTACAGCTGACCTACCTGGACCTGTCCAACGGCTCGAAGCGCGTCTTCCAGATGGGGATCCCGACGCCGTCGGACCCGCGCTTCCAGGCGCTGGAGGTCGTCGAGGGCTCGCTCCCGAGCGCGCCCGGACAGCTCGCCCTGCCCGAGAGCGTCGCCGAACGCCTCGACGTCTCGGTGGGCGACACCGTCGTGAGCCTGCGCAACGTGTGGGACGACTCGGCACCCGACGGCGGCGCGTACGAGGAGCTCCGCGACGAGCTGACGGTCGTCGGCACGACGGACGACCCGTACGGCGCGTACGCCCAGATGGGCGGTGCGGCCGTCCTCTCCGCCGCCGACGTCGCCGCGTGGGAGGCCGCGCAGCGGTCCGCGGAGGACGCCGAGCGCACCTACTCCGCCGCGATGGTGGGGCTCGCACCCGGCACCGACCTCGAGGCGGTGCGCGCCGCGCTGGTCGCGCAGGGTCCGGACGGGTCGCGGGCCGTCACGCCGTCCGAGCACGCGCAGGACGTCGCGCGCAGCATGACGGGAGACCGCGACGTGTTCACGTTCGTCATCCTCGGCTTCGCCGCGGTCGCGCTGATCGTCGCCGCGCTCGTCATCGCGAACACGTTCCAGG
Organism: Cellulosimicrobium sp. So1_17; assembly: GCF_055181235.1. NCBI lineage: Bacteria > Bacillati > Actinomycetota > Actinomycetes > Micrococcales > Promicromonosporaceae > Cellulosimicrobium > Cellulosimicrobium sp. So1_17. The sequence goes on along the minus strand of NZ_CM143702.1, from coordinate 4,306,419 downwards.
TGCTCGTCGCCCAGCGCACCCGCACGCTCGCGCTGCTGCGCGCCGTCGGGGCGAACAAGGCGCAGCTCGCGCGCTCGGTGCTCTCGGAGGCGACGATCCTCGGCGTGGCGTCGTCGGTGGGCGGCGTCCTGCTGGGCGCCCTGCTCACGCAGGTCGCGCTGCTCGTCGCCCGTGGCGCCGACCTCGGCGTGCCCGTCCCCTCGACGATCACCGTCACCCCGGCGGTCGTGCTCGTGCCGCTCCTCGTGGGCACGCTCGTCACGCTCGTCGCGTCCCTGGCACCGGCCCGCGCGGCGACCCGCGTCGCGCCGCTCGAGGCCCTGCGCCCGGCCGACGCCCCGAGCGTGCGCGGCGGCGGACGCGTGCGCCTCGTGCTCGCGTCCCTGCTCACGCTCGGTGGCGCGGCGCTCCTCGCGGGCGGGATCGTGCTGGGTGCGAACAGCCCCGAGGCGGGGATCCTCGTCGGTGTCGCGGGCGGCGCGCTGTCGTTCGTCGGCGTGCTCGTCGGTGCCGTGTTCTGGCTGCCGAAGGTCGTCGCGCTCGTCGGCCGCCTCCTCGCGGGCACCGGGTCGACGGCGCGCCTCGCCGCGGCGAACACCCTGCGCAACCCGCGGCGCACCACGGCGACGAGCACCGCGCTGCTCATCGGCGTCACGCTCGTCGCGATGATGTCCACAGGTGCCGCGAGCGCCCGGTCGAGCCTCGACTCCGCCCTCGACGACCAGTACCCCGTGGACGTGATGGTCGCGGCCGACAACTACGGGTCGACGGACCAGCCCGTGCCCGACACGGTCGTGCGGGCGGTGTCCGAGGTGGACGGTGTCGCGGGGGTCGTCGGGCTCACCGGGACGGAGGTCACGCTGCCCGACGGGAGCTACGCCTCGGTGCACGGCGTGGAGCCCGCGGAGGCGCTCGACGTCGTCCGCTCGCCCGAGACGCTCGAGGCGTTCGGCGAGGGCACGGTCATGGTGCCCGAGTACTCCGCCGAGTCGTACGGCGTCACCGACGGCGACGAGCTGACGCTCACCGGCCCGACCGGCGAGACGGTCGAGCTCACGGCCCACGTCGGGGCGATCGGCGACCGCTGGCTGATGACGACCGCCGACGCCCTGGCCGTCGACCCCTCGGCCGTCGTCTCGCGGCTGTGGGTCGGCCTGGGCTCGCCGGACGACGCGATGCAGGTCGTGCCCGCGATCCAGGACGCGATCGTCGGGACGGACGCGCCCGTGGAGGTGATCGGCGTCGCGGTCGAGCGCGCGACGATGCAGCAGGTCATCGACACGATCCTCGCGGTGATCGTCGGGCTGCTCGCCGTGGCGGTCGTCATCGCGCTCATCGGCGTCGCGAACACGCTCTCGCTGTCCGTCATCGAGCGGCGCCGCGAGTCCGCGACGCTGCGCGCGATCGGTCTCAGCCGCTCGCAGCTGCGGTGGATGCTGGCGCTCGAGGGCATGCTCATCGCGGGCGTCGGCGCGCTGCTCGGGATCACGCTCGGCGTGCTCTACGGCTGGGCGGGGTCGGCGACCGCGCTGAGCATCATGGGCGACGTGTCGCTCACCGTGCCGTGGCGGGACATCGTGCTCGTGCTCGTCGTGGCGCTCGTGGCCGGCCTGGTGGCGTCCGTCGTCCCCGGCCGGACGGCGGCCCGGACGTCGCCGGTCGCGGCGCTCGCGGTGGACTGATGCGCCACGGACGTCCTGGTCCGTGCCCGGACCGGACGTCCGGCGGACGCCCCTGCGGACAGTTGTCCACAGGGGCGTCCGTCGTCCCGGCGCGGGTGGCGTCCCAGGCGGCAGGATCGGCACGTGCCCGCCCCGACCGCTCCCGCTCCCCCGCAGCCCGCCCCTGCCCGGGCGGCTCTCCCTGCTCCCGGGGTGGCGGGCGCCGCCGCGCGGGTGACCCTGCGGCCGGGCACGGACCTGCTGCTCGACGTCGGCGTCCGCCTCGGCGACGCACGACAGGCCCTCGCCGACCTGACGTGCCGGCCCGAGCTCCTCACCGCACCGCTGCGCGTCGACGGCGTCCGCGTCGACGACGACCAGCGGTGCGGCACCCGACCCCTCCTCCCCGGCGCCACGCTCGCGACGGACGACGCGCGTGAGGACGCCGCACGCCCGCGGGCCGCGGACGTCCTCGCCGCGCCGTGGCACGTCGCCGTGGTGGGCGGCCCTCGCGCCGGCCGGCTGGTGCCGGTCACGCCCCCGGCCGCGCCGGGCCGGCAGTCCGGGGCGCGGACACCGGACGGCCTCGTCGCGGTCGACGCGCTCGAGGTGCGGTCGACCCGGGTCCGGCGGGGACACGTCGTGCGGGTCCGTGGCCCGCGGGGCGCGTTCCGGGTGCGGGCCGCCGACCCGGCCCGGCCCGCCGCCCGGGGCTCGGGGCGCCGGCGCCGCCTCTCGCCGAGGTGGGCGACACGCTGGCGCGAGGGGCACGTCGTCGTGCACGGTTCGACGACCTACGCGCTGCGGCCTCGCCCGCGCCTCGAGCACGCGCCCCGTGTGCCGCCCTCGGACGCGGTCGCGGTCGCGGGGACGACCGCGGGCCCCGAGGCGTCGCGCCGCTGGAGCACGCACCTCGCGACGGCGCTCACCCCGGCCGTGGCGTCGCTCGCGCTCGCGGTGACGTTCCGCCAGCCGCTGTACGCGCTGCTGGCCCTCGTCGGTCCGCTCGCCCTGCTGCTGCCGGCGCTCCTGGACGCCCGACGCCGTCGCACCGCCGTGCCGACCGCGGCTGCCGGCGGGGCCGCGGGGGCTCGGTCCCCCGACCCTCTGCGGCCCCGCCCTGCCGACGTGCTCACCTGGGCAGCGGTCGCCCACCTCGCCCCCGACGACACCGTGCAGGCCGTTCCCGGCCGTGCGGTCGTCGATCATGGCCCCCCTGCCGGCCCACCGGCGGGCCGACCGACCGGGTCGACGCCGGGGTCCACCACGGACGACGGGCTCGGCGTCCGGCTGCCGGACGGCTGCATCGCGGTGGTCGGCCCGCGGAACGCGGCCCTCGCGGCTGCACGCGCCGTGCTCGCCGAGCTGCTGACCTCCGGGACCGCACTGACGGTCCGGCACGGACCGGGTGCGGCGTCCGACTGGTCCTGGTGCCGGTGGCTGCCACGGAGCACGCTCGTGCGGAACCTCGACGACGCCGCGGCCGCTGGCGCGAGGCTGCTCGTCGTCGACGGCGACCTCGCGCCCGGCGAGCTCGCTGCCGCGTGGGAACGGCTCGGCCCCGCGGGGGCACGCCTGGTCCTCGTCGCGCGCGACGTGCAGGCCGTACCCGCGTGGTGCCGCACCGTCCTGGCGGTCGACGGCGACGACGCCGTGCTCACCGGGGCGGACGGCGTCGGCACGACGACCCCGTACGTCGGCGTGGACGTCACGTGGGCCCAGGAGCTCGCCCGTCACCTCGCGGCGGCCGAGCACCTCGGCCGGCTCCGTGCGCCCGGCGTCGCGACGGTCCCCGACGGCTGCGACCCTGCGGCGTCGACCCTCCCCGACGACGTCTCCCTGGGAGCTCTCCTCGGTGCACCGGCGGCGCCCGAGCCGGACGGCGCGACGGTCGCGTGGGTCGCCGACCGCTGGCGGCGCGCCGCGACGCGCGACGGCCGAGGCCTCCCGGTCCCGCTCGGCGTCGGCCCGGGCGGTACGCCGGAGGTCGTCGACCTCGTCGCCGACGGTCCGCACGTGCTCGTGGCAGGCACGACGGGCGCGGGCAAGTCCGAGCTCCTCCAGTCCCTGGTCGCGGGTCTCGCGCTCGGACGCTCGCCGGCCGAGCTGACGTTCGTGCTGGTCGACTTCAAGGGCGGCGCGAGCTTCGGTGAGTGCGGGAGGCTGCCGCACGTCGTCGGTCAGGTGACGGACCTCGACGCAGGCCTCGCCGGGCGGGCGCTCGCCGGTCTGCGGGCCGAGCTCCGCCGTCGGGAGCGCGTCCTCGCCGCGGCGCGCGCCGCGAGCGTCGACGACGTGCCCGCGGGCACGCTCCCCCGGCTGGTCGTGGTCATCGACGAGTTCCGCGCGCTCGCCGACGAGCTGCCCGAGTTCCTCCCGGGCCTCCTGCGGGTCGCCGCCCAGGGCCGCTCGCTCGGCGTCCACCTCGTGCTCGCGACGCAGCGCCCCGCCGGTGCGGTGAGCGCGGACGTGCGCGCCAACATCACGCTGCGGCTCGCGCTGAGAGTCGTCGACGCCGCGGACTCGCGCGACGTCGTCGAGTCGCCCCACGCGGCGCTGATCCCCACCGGGACACCGGGGCGGCTCGTGCTGCGCCGCGGCGCCGCCCCGCCCGTCGCACTCCAGTGCGCGCGGGCCGGGGCACCGGTCCCGGTGCCGACGGCCGGGGTCCGTGCTGCCCCGGGCTGGGGCGCCACCACGCTCCCGGCCGACGACGCCCTCGCGCGCGGCGGGGGCGAGTGCACCCCGGCGCCGGACACCCTCGCACGGCTCGTCGACGCGGCCCGCACCGTCGCCGCCGGTGCGGGGATCACGACACCCGGCCCGCCGTGGCTGCCCGCGCTGCCGGAACAGGTCCGCGCGCGGGACCTCGGCGCCCTGGGCGCCCTGAGCGGTCCGGTCGACGAGCGGCGCGAGCCCAGCGGTCCGGTCGGCCCGGACGCCGAGGGCGCCCTCGGGACGGACGCTCGCGCGACGCTGCCCCTGGCTCTCGGCGACGACCCCGACCACCAGCGTCGCGTCGTCGTCGGATGGGACCCGCGGGACGGCCACCTCGCCGTCCTCGGACGCGCGCGCTCCGGACGGACGACGACCCTGGTCGCCCTCGCGCACGCCGCCCTCGCGCAGGGCTGGCACGTCCACGCCGTCGGAGCGCGGCTCGGCGAGATCGCGGCGCACCCCGCCGCCGGAACCGTGGTCGACCGCTCCGACGCCCGGCGCGTCGCGCGGCTGCTGCGCCTCCTCGCGCAGCACGACGACGGACAGGTCCGGCCCGTCGGGGCGCTCGGCACGGCGCCCACCCTCGTCCTCGTCGACGACGTCGAGGCGGTCCGTTCGACGCTCTCGGCGCTCGCGGGGGGCGCAGGGGCCGACCTGCTCGCCGAGGCGCTCACGGAATCCGGCGCGGCCTTCGCCGTCGCCGGGTCCGGGCCGACCGTCGCCGGTCTGGCCGCGTGCATCGGGGTCCGCACGGTCCTGTCGTCCCGCGACCGCCACGACGACGTGTCCCTCGGCGTCCCCGCCCCGCTGGCGGGGCGAGGCGGCCCTCCCGGCCGGGCGGTGTGGATCGGCCCGGGGGAACCCCTCGTCTGCCAGGTCGTCCTGCCGGACGCCGGCCCGCCGGACGCCGGCCCGCCGGACGTCGACCCGGCGGACCCCGGCATGGTGGACCCCGGCCCGTTGCGCCTCGCCGCTCTGCCGACGACGATCCGCGAGAGCGCGCTGCACGTGGCCGACCGTCCCCGCGTCCCAGGCCTGCCCGACGAGGTGCCCGTGGGGATCGGTGGTGACGACGCGTCCGTGCTCACGCTCGACGCGAGTCGCGGCGCCCTGGTCGTCGGTCCGCCCGGCAGCGGGCGCACGACCGCGCTCGTGCTGCTCGCCCGGCACGCACGGACCGCAGGCGTGCTGCGCGGGGTCCTCGCGCGCGACCGCTCGCTGCAGGACCTCGCGGGGCCGGGCGTCGCCGTCGGTGGACGCTTCTCGCCGGCCGAGGTCGGCCGCGTCCTCGATGCGGTCGTCGCGTCGGGTACGACGCCGGGGGCCTCCGGGGCTCCTGTCCTCGTCATCGACGACATCGACCAGCTCGCCCAGCTGTGCGTGCTCGAGGCGGACCGCGTCGCGGCGCTGTGCCGCGAGGACGTGCGCCTCGTGGCGTCCGCGGCCACCGGGTCGGCGGTCATGGCGATGCGGGGTCCGCTCGCCGAGCTGCGCGCACGACGCTCGGGGATCGTCCTCGCGCCGGCGGAACGAGGGAGCGGCGAGGTCTTCGGTCACGACCTGTCGTGGCTCGCCGACCCAGGACGTCCCCGACCGGGGCGAGGCGTCCTCGTCGAGGGCTCGCGGCTCGCACCGGTACAGGTCGCGCTCCCCGACGGAGGATGACGGCGGTCCGGACCGGCCGGGACGCGGCTGCGCGCCACCGTCGCGCGGCCGTGCGACGGCGCGCGTGTCCCAGCGACGGCGCGCGTCTCAGGCGGCCGGACGGGCGTCGCGCGTCGTTGCCTCGACCACCGGCCGGAGCATGAGCAGCACGAGCACGACCACGGCGAGCACCAGGGCCACCGCGATCCACGCCGTCGCCCCGGACTGCAACGAGCTGATCACGACGACGACCTGGAGGATCTGCCAGGTGGCGACGGGGGACCGGGCCCACCGGCGGCCCTGCAGCAGCCCGCGGACGCACAGGACGAGGAGTGTCGCGACGCCGAGCGCGAACACCACGAGGAACAGGCTCACGCCGACGGACCGGGAGCCACCGGCGAGCAGCTCGACGAGCACCACCGCCCCGCCCACGGCGAGCGCGAGGGCCTCGACGAGGACGCCGACGACGAGGGCGACGAGAGCCGGCGGGCGGTCTCCGGGGCCGGTCTCCGGACGGTCCTGCGGGGTGGGTCGAGGGGGCACGATCACCCAGCGTACGCCGCGACCTGGGCGTTCACTTCCGTGTGACGCACACCTCACGATTCATCCAGAGGAAACTTCCTCGTAACCCCTTGTGCTCGTCTTCACGAGGTGTGAACCTGGTTCAAGCATCAATTACCCCCCGCTCGGAACCTGGCCTTGCGGCGCCCACCGCGCAGCGTCATCACCTGCGTCCAGGTTCCCCCCGCACCAAGGAGATCACCATGGACTGGCGCCACCGCGCAGCCTGCCTGGACGAAGACCCGGAGCTGTTCTTCCCGATCGGCAACACGGGCCCGGCCCTGCTGCAGATCGAGGAGGCGAAGGCCGTGTGCCGTCGCTGCGACGTCGTCGACACGTGCCTCAAGTGGGCGATCGAGTCGGGTCAGGACGCCGGCGTCTGGGGCGGCCTGTCCGAGGACGAGCGTCGCGCGCTCAAGCGCCGCACCGCCCGCGCCCGCCGCGCCGGCTGACGCCCGCCCGCGGAGCAGCACCGCAGCACCTTCACGAAGGGCCGCCACCCCACCGGGTGGCGGCCCTTCGTGATGGAGATGCCTGACACGGTGCCCTGGCTGCACCCTCAGGCGTGACGCGACCCCGCGCCGTCACGCAGGACGAGCTGCAGGACGACCTGCGTGCCTCCCCCGGGGCGCGGACCCCACTCGATCGACCCGCCGAGCTCGTTCGTCACGAGGGTCTGGACGATCTGCGAGCCGAGACCGCTCTTCGCCACCCTGCCCGCGTAGGCGACGCCGCCGTCCGGCATCCCGGTGCCGTCGTCGGCGACGACGATGCGCACCGCGGACCCCTCGCGCTCGACCGCCACCTCGACCGTGCCCGACTCCTGCTTCGCCAGGCCGTGCTCCACGGCGTTCGTGACCAGCTCCGTGAGGACGAGCGCGAGCGGTGTCGCGTCCTCGGCGGGGACGAGCCCGAAGCTGCCCGTGCGGACGGTGCGCACGCTCGTGTCGGCGGACGCGACGTCGGCGGCGAGGCGCAGCGCCCGGCCGACCATGTCGTCGAACTCGACCTCCTCGTCGAGGGTCTGCGAGAGGCCCTCGTGGACCAGCGCGATCGTCGCGACGCGCCGCATGGCCTCCTCGAGGGCCGCGCGGGCCTCCGGGATGTCCATCCGCCGGGCCTGCAGGCGCAGGAGCGCGGCGACGGTCTGGAGGTTGTTCTTCACGCGATGGTGGATCTCGCGGATCGTCGCGTCCTTCGTGATGAGCTCGCGCTCACGGCGCCGCAGCTCCGACACGTCACGGCACAGGAGCACCGCGCCGATGCGCTGACCCGACTCCGTGAGCGGCAGCGCCCGCAGCGACAGCGCGACGCGGTGCGCCTCGATGTCGGTGCGCCACGGCGCTCGTCCCATGACGACGAGGGGCAGGGACTCGTCGACGGTCCGCTCGTGCTCGATGAGGTCGGTCGTCACCTCGACGAGGGACCGGCCGACGAGCGGACCGATGACGCCGAGGCGGTGGAAGCAGCTCAGGGCGTTGGGGCTCGCGTAGAGCACCTCGCCCTCGGAGTTGAGGCGGATCAGCCCGTCGCCGACGCGCGGAGCGCCGCGGCGCGGGCCTGTCGCGGCGTTGGGGAACGGGAACTCGCCGCGCGAGATCATCGCGATGAGGTCGTCGGCCGCCTCGACGTAGTTGAGCTCGAGCCGGCTCGGTGTGCGCCCGCTGCCGAGGTTGGTCTGGCGCGCGACGACGGCGATGGCACGACCCTCGTGGACGACCGGGATGGCCTCCTCGCGCACGGCGTACGCCCCGAACCAACGGGGTTCGCGCGACCGCTGCGAGCGCGCCTCCGTGAGGGCGCGCTCGAGCTGCGGGCGCTGGCCGTCCGGGGCGTGCGAGCCGACGATGTCGTCGTAGTGGACGGTCGCGCCGGTCGAGGGACGGCACTGGGACACGGCGACGAAGTTGCCGTCCTGCGTGGGGAGCCAGAGCACCAGGTCGGCGAAGGCGAGGTCGGAGATCACCTGCCAGTCCCCCACGAGCAGATGGAGCCACTCGTTGTCACCGGCGCTGAGGTCGGCGTGGCGGGAGATGAGGTCACTCATGGCAGACACGGACCCCAGCGTAGTTGCGCGCGGCCCGTTAGAGTCCCGATGAGCGCCCACGTCCCGGGCGCGTCCCCGAGGAGGCCCCCGTGCACCTGAGCGTCGAGCTGCGCTATCCCGCACCCGTCCACGCGGTCGGCGCGATGCTCGCCGACGAGCCGTTCGTCCGGTGGCGTGCCGAGCGGTCGGGCGGGCCGGGCGGGGCGGTCGAGCAGGTCGACGTCACGGGCAGCGCCGCGGCGGGGTTCACCGTCGCGGTGCGCCGGGAGCTCCCGACGGACCAGATCCCGTCGCACGTGCGCACCTTCGTCGGGGGCCGGCTGGAGATCCGCCAGGCGGAGGCGTGGGAGCCGGAGCGCGACGGCACGCGGGCCGGCACCGTGTCGCTCGAGATCACCGGCGCCCCCGTCCGGCTGACCGGTACGGTCCGGCTCGCGGCGGACCCCGCCGACCCGACGGCCACGGTCCAGACGTACTCGGGGGAGATCAAGGCCTCGGTCCCGCTGTTCGGAGGTGCGATCGAGGAGGCCGCGGCGGGGGCCGTGCGCGGCGCGCTCGCTGCGGAGGAGCGCGCAGGGCGCGAGTGGCTCGCCCGATGACGACCCGTCGAGCGGTCTCGAACCGGTAACAATTTCGGCCGCATCCCCGGCCGAGGCGCGACGGCTACCCTTCTGACCTGCAAAGATGCGTCGGTGGGAGCGCGACCACCGCGCCCCCTCCGCCGACGGCGCTTGACACGCCCCACCCGGGCCGAGCACCATCGAGCCACGTTCGTGGAAGCGCTACCACTCTGGAGTGGGAGCGCTGCCATCCCGTCCCACCGACAAGGGAGTCACCGTGCTGAGCAGCACCCGTACGACCCGCCGGTCCCGCAAGGCGATCTCCGCCGCTGCGGGCCTCGCGGCCATCACCCTCACCCTCACCGCGTGCTCGAGCGGCACGGGTTCCGACGACGAGACGTCCGGCTCGAGCGACGAGGAGATCACCCTCACCGTCGCGACGTTCAACGACTTCGGCTACACCGACGAGCTGCTCGCGGCGTACTCGGAGGAGCACCCCAACGTCACGGTCAAGCAGACGAAGGCCGCCAAGTCGGAGGACGCCCGCACCAACCTCACGACGAAGCTCGCCGCCGGTGGCGAGGGCCTCGCCGACATCGAGGCGATCGAGGTCGACTGGCTCCCTGAGCTCATGCAGTACCCGGACCTCTTCGAGGACCTGTCCGACGACGCGCTCGAGGGCCGCTGGGTGGACTGGAAGGTCCAGCAGGCGACGACGACCGACGGCAAGCTCATCGGGTACGGCACCGACATCGGCCCGAGCGCGATCTGCTACCGCCAGGACCTCTTCGAGGCCGCCGGCCTCGAGAGCGACCCGGCCGCCGTCGCCGAGCTGCTCGGTGGCGAGGACGCGACCTGGGACGACTACTTCGCGGCCGGTGCGCAGTTCGTCGAGGCGAGCGACGCGGCCTGGTACGACTCGGCGATGTCCATCTCGCAGGGCATGGTCAACCAGATCGACAACGCCTACGAGGAGTCCGACGGCACGCCGAAGGACCTCGCGGAGAACACCGAGATCAAGGACATCTACGACACGGTGCTCGAGCAGTCGACGACCAACGGCCTGTCCGCCGGTCTCGAGCAGTGGTCCGCCGACTGGGACGCCGCGTTCCAGAACGACGGCTTCGCCACGATGATCTGCCCGGCGTGGATGACCGGCCCGGTCGAGGAGCGCTCGGGCGGTGTCACCGGCTGGAACGTCGCCGACGTGTTCCCCGGCGGCGGCCTCAACTGGGGCGGCTCGTTCCTCACGGTCCCGGCCACGGGCCCGAACGCCGAGGCGGCCAAGGAGCTCGCCGCGTGGCTGACCGACCCGGCGCAGCAGACCACGGCCTTCGAGAACGCGGGCACGTTCCCGTCGCAGGTCGAGGCGCAGGAGTCCGAGGCGGTCCAGTCCTTCACGAACGAGTTCTTCAACGCCGCCCCGGTCGGTGAGATCTTCGTGAACCGTGCGCTCGCGATCGACGGCGCACCGTTCAAGGGCGCGAACTACTTCGCGATCCACACGACGGTGCAGGACGGCATCAAGCGCGTCGACGTCGAGAAGACCGACGACGCCGCGTCCTCGTGGGACAAGACGCTCCAGTCCTTCCAGGACCTGGGTCTCTGACCTGACAGGGCCGGGTCGGCGCGCACGCGCCGGCCCGGCCCCCGCCGTGCGTCCTCGGGCGCACCCTGCCCGCCCACCGCACCGCGTCGCTCGCCCACGACGACGCAGACCGCCGTACAGGAACCCACATGGCCGTCCTCACCCCCACCCAGCCCTCACCAGGGCTCCGCGGGCCGAACGAGCGCGCACCGCGCCGCCTCGGCTTCTCCCAGCGCATGAGCCGCTGGGACGTCAAGGTGTCCCCCTACCTCTACATCTCGCCGTTCTTCGTGCTCTTCGCGATCACCGGCCTGTTCCCGCTCGTCTACACGGCCGTCGTGTCCGTGTACGACTGGAACCTCCTGGGTGGCCAGGGCGACTTCGTCGGTCTCCAGAACTACTCCGACGTCCTCGCGCAGCCCACGTTCTGGAAGTCGCTGCGCAACACGCTGTCGATCTTCGTGCTGTCGTCCGTGCCGCAGGTGATCGCCGCGATCGGGATCGCCGCGCTGCTCGACCAGAACCTGCGCACCGCGACGTTCTGGCGCATGGGCGTCCTGCTCCCCTACGTCGTCGCACCGGTCGCCGTCTCGATGATCTTCGGTCGCCTCTTCGCCGACCAGTACGGCCTCATCAACGAGCTGCTGGGCCTCGTCGGCGTCGACCCGGTGCGCTGGCACGCCGACACCTTCGCGAGCCACGTCGCCATCTCGTCCATGGTCAACTTCCGCTGGACCGGCTACAACGCGCTGATCTTCCTCGCCGCGATGCAGGCCGTGCCGCGCGAGCTCTACGAGGCCGCGATCATCGACGGCGCCGGGCGCGTCCGCCAGTTCTTCTCCGTCACGGTCCCGCAGATCCGCGCGACGATCATCTTCGTCGTCATCACGTCGACCATCGGTGGCCTGCAGATCTTCGACGAGCCGCGCATGTACGACGCGCAGGGCCTCGGCGGCGCCGACCGGCAGTGGATGACCACGGTGCTGTACCTGTACGACGTCGCGTGGGGCAACCAGAAGAACTTCGGCCGCGCCGCCGCGATCGCCTGGTTGCTGTTCCTCCTCATCCTGCTCATCGGGATGGTCAACTTCCTCGTGACACGACGGATCTCGACCTCGGGAGCGCCCACGGGCGACTCCCGACGCGAACGCCGACGACGCGCGGCGCGTGCCCGTGCCGAGCTCGCCGCGGCGTCGCAGCCGACCTCCCCCGCCCGTCACGTCGGACCGTCGGCAGGCGGCTCGACGCCCAGCACCACCGATCGGAGGAAGCGATGAGCTCCGTCCCCGTCGTCGCCCAGACCGCCGGGCCGGGCGCCGCGCGCGCCGCAGCCCGTCGCCGTTCCGCAGGCAAGAACGTCGGCGGCACCCAGCGTCGTCCTCGCTGGGTCACCTACACGCTGCTCGGCATCGTCCTGCTGATCTCGGTCTTCCCGCTGTACTTCACCCTCATCCTGGGGTCGTCGACCCCGGAGGAGATCTCGCGCAACGCCCTGCCGCAGCTCCTGCCGGACTCGAGCCTGTTCACCCAGTTCGGCGAGGTCATCAGCTCTGACGCGATCAACTTCTGGAAGGCTGCGTGGAACTCCGTCGTCATCGCGGTCATCACGTCGCTGTCCGTCGTGCTGTTCTCGACGCTCGCCGGGTTCTCGTTCTCCAAGCTCCGGTTCAAGGGGCGCGGACCGCTGCTCGTGTTCGTCATCGCCACGATGGCGGTCCCGACGCAGCTCGGCGTGATCCCCATGTACATCCTCATGTCGGACCTGGGGTGGATCGGCAAGCTGCAGGCGGTCATCGTGCCGGCGCTCGTCACGGCGTTCGGCGTGTTCTGGATGACCCAGTACCTCGGTGAGGCGCTGCCGTACGAGCTGATCGAGGCCGCGCGCGTCGACGGCGCGTCGATGTTCCGCACGTTCTGGTCGATCGCCCTGCCCGCGGCTCGCCCTGCCGCCGCGATGCTCGGCCTGTTCACGTTCGTGCAGCAGTGGACCAACTTCTTCTGGCCGTCCATCGTGCTCAACCAGAGCAATCCAACGCTGCCCCTGGTCGTCCGGTCGCTGCAGTCGAACTTCTTCGTCGACTACTCGCTCGTCATGGCGGGCATCTTCCTCGTGACCCTGCCGCTCATCGTGATCTTCATGTTCACGGGGCGCCAGCTCGTCGCGGGCATCATGCAGGGCGCCGTCAAGGGCTGACCGCCCTGCCCGACTCCGTACCCGACTGCCCGGGCGGGCTCCTGACCGGAGCCCGCCCGGAGGTCCACCCGTACCTCTCGAAGGACAATCGACCCATGAGCCTCTTCGTCCCGTCCACGCCGCTCGCGCCCAACCCGGCGACGGCCACCGGCCGCGTCGAGATGCCGCACGGATTCCTCTGGGGTGCCGCGACCGCGTCGTTCCAGATCGAGGGTGCCGGGCAGACCGACGGCCGCAAGGACTCGGTGTGGGACGCCTTCGCCCGCGTCCCCGGCGCCGTGGTGAACGGTGACGACGGCCTGGTCGCGTGCGACCACTACCACCGGTACCGCGAGGACGTCGCGCTGATGCGCGAGCTGAACCTCGGCGCCTACCGCTTCTCGAGCTCGTGGGCGCGCGTCCGCCCGGACGGCGGCGCGGTGAACCCGCAGGGTCTCGCGTTCTACGACCGCCTCGTCGACAAGCTCCTCGACGCCCAGATCCTCCCGTGGATCACGCTCTACCACTGGGACCTCCCGCAGGCGCTCGAGGAGAAGGGCGGGTGGACGAACCGTGACACCGCGTTCCGGTTCGCCGAGTACGCCGTGACGATGCACGAGGCGCTCGGCGACCGCGTCGGGGTGTGGACGACGCTCAACGAGCCGTGGTGCTCCGCGTTCCTCGGGTACACGGCGGGCGTGCACGCCCCGGGTCGGCAGTCGCGGCCGGACGGTCTCGCCGCCGCGCACCACCTCCTGCTGGGTCACGGCCTCGCGGTGCAGGCGCTGCGCGAGCGCGCCCCGCAGGCGAACCTGGGCATCACCCTGAACTTCACGGTGGCGGACCCCGTCGATCCGGCGGACCCCGCCGACGTCGACGCCGCCCGCCGGATCGACGGCCAGTTCAACCGCGTCTTCCTCGACCCGCTCTTCCGCGGCGCGTACCCGCAGGACCTCCTCGACGACGTCGCGCCCTACGGGCTGCTCGACCACGTCCGGGACGGCGACCTGGAGATCGTCTCCACCCCGATCGACACGCTGGGCGTGAACTACTACAACGGCGGCGCGTTCTCGGCCCGACCGCAGGAGTCCGGCTCGGCAGACGGCGGGACGCGCCCCGAGGGCGTGCGCGACGAGGACGCCGGGGCGCAGGACGGCGCCCCGGTGCGCGAGACGTCGTCGCCCTACCCCGCCGCGGACGGCGTCCACGGCCACTCGCGCGGCCTGCCTCTCACGGACATGGGCTGGGAGGTCCAGCCGGAGGGCCTGACCCGCCTGCTCACGCGTCTGCAGGAGGAGTACACCGGTCCGCTCGGCGTGAGCATGTACGTCACCGAGAACGGCGCCGCCTACCCCGACGTCGTCGGTCCCGACGGCTCGGTCGACGACCAGGACCGGCTCGACTTCCTCGACGCGCACCTGCGTGCGACGAAGGACGCGATCGACGCCGGCGCCGACGTGCGCGGCTACTTCGCGTGGTCCCTCATGGACAACTTCGAGTGGGCCCTGGGCTACACCAAGCGCTTCGGCATCGTCCGCGTCGACTACGAGACGCAGGAGCGCACCGTCAAGGCCAGCGGCCGCTGGTACGCACGCGTGGCCGGGACGAACGTCGTGCCCGCACGGGACGAGCCGGATGACGCACCGGCCGGCGCGAGGCCCTGATGAGCGCCGTGACGCCGTCGCGGCCCGCCCCCGGGCCCGTCACGGCAAGGACGCGGGATACTGGTCGGATGAGCACTCCGAGCATCGCCCCGACCTTGGACGAGGTGGCCCAGGCGGCGGGGGTCTCCCGGTCGACGGCGTCGCGCGCGATCAACGGTGGTCTGCGCGTCTCCCCCGAGGCACAGGCGGCGGTCGACGCCGCCGTCGCCGAGCTCGGCTACACGCCGAACCGTGCCGCACGGTCGCTCGTGACGCGCCGCACCGACTCGATCGCGCTCGTGGTCCCCGAGCCCGACGAGCGCATCCTGACCGACCCCTTCCTCGCCGGCACGATGCGGGGCGTGAGCGCGGCGCTCGGCGGCACGGACCTCCAGCTCGTCCTCCTGTTCGCCCGCCCGGACGAGCAGCCCGGCCGGATCGTGCGCTACCTGCGCAGCGGCCACGTCGACGGCGCGATCGTGGCGTCGCACCACCGCGACGACGAGCTCGAGGAGGCGCTGCTCGCGACGCGCCTGCCCGCGGTGTTCGTCGGTCGCCCGTTCCGGCCGACGCCCGACCTCGTGTACGTGGACGTGGACAACGTCGAGGGCGGGCGGCTCGCCGCCCGGCGCCTCGTCGAGGCGGGGTGCCGCAGGATCGCCACGATCGCCGGTCCGCAGGACATGACCGCGGGCGTCGACCGGCTCACCGGCTGGCGCGAGGTGCTGCGCGACGCCGGACTGCCCGACGACGCCGTCGAGGTGGGCGACTTCGCCGCCTCGGGCGGGGCTGCTGCCATGGAGCGGATCCTCGCGGACCACCCGGACGTCGACGGCCTCTTCGCCGCGTCGGACCTCATGGCCGAGGGAGCGATGCGCGTCCTCGCCCAGCACGGGCGCAGCGTCCCCGGCGACGTCTCCGTGGTCGGCTTCGACAACCTCGCGAACGCCGCGACGACCTCGCCGCCCCTGACGACGGTCCAGAACCCGATGGTCGAGATGGTGCGCAACGCGACGGACCTCCTGCTGGACCTCGTCGCGCACCGCTCGGACGAGGTCAGCTCGTGCGTGCTCTCGCCCGAGCTCGTGGAGCGCGCCTCGGTCTGACGTCGCCGGGAGGTGCCCGGGCCACCGGGCACTCCCCCGACGCGCCGGGATCCTCCCCGACGGGGCGTCAGCGTCGCACGTGGCCGTACCGGTGCGTCGTGCGGCTCACGGCCTGCTCGTGGAGCACCGTGAGCAGCTCGCGCCGACCGCTCGCGACGACGGGGTGGTCGAGCACCGTCACGTCGCCGACGCGACCCGCCGCGGCGTCGTGCAGCCCCGGCGCCGTCCCGACGACGCGGACCCGCCCGTGCACGCGGCCGTCGGCCACGCGCGCGGCGAAGTCCTCGTCGGTCACCTCCACGGCCCGTGAGGCCCCGGGCGCCCCGGGCGCGGGGACGACCACGACGGGGACCCCGGCGGTGCGCGCGGCGTGCAGCACGCGCTCGACCTCGACGGCCGGCGCGTCGGACCCCGCGCGCACGGTGAGGAGCTCGACCGGCCGGTAGCGGAAGACGTTCGACTCGGCCTGCAGCCCCGAGGGGTCGTGGGCGGGCGAGAACTCCCGCGCCCACCAGCGCGCGTCGTCGGCGCTCGCCCACGCGAGCCACCCCTCGGGCGAGACGTCGCGCGCGGGCGGGAGGCCGTCGTCGGGCGCGTCCTGCGGCTGCGTGAGGTCGCTCGCGACGTCGTCGTCCCACCGGCCGAGCTGCGCCACGTAGTTCGGTCCGCCCGCCTTGGCACCGGGGCCGACGGCCGACTGCTTCCAGCCGCCGAACGACTGGCGCTGCACGATCGCGCCCGTGATGTGCCGGTTGACGTACGCGTTGCCCACCTCGACGGCGTCGAGCCAGCGCACGACCTCGTCGTCGTCGAGGCTGTGGATGCCGCCCGTGAGGCCGAACGGCACCGCGTTCTGCAGCGCGATCGCCTCGTCGAGCGTCGCGGCCGTCATGATGCCGAGGACGGGCCCGAAGTACTCGGTGAGGTGGAAGGCCGACCCGGGCCGCACGCCCTCCTTGAGGCCCGGGGTCCAGAGCCGGCCGGTGCCGTCCTCGCCCGCGTCGAGGCAGCGCGGCTCGACGAGCCACGACTCGCCCTCCTCGAGCGTCGTCAGCGCGCGCAGGAGCTTCCCGGACGCGGCCTCGGTGAGCGGGCCCATGGTGGTCGACAGGTCGGTCGGCGGGCCGACCACGAGCGAGCGCACCGCGTCGACGAGCTGGCGCCGCACGCGCCGCCCCGTCTCGGTGGCCGGGTCGCCGGCCGACCCGACGAGGATCGCGAGCGACGCGGCCGAGCACTTCTGCCCTGCGTGGCCGAACGCCGAGCGCACGAGGTCGGCGACGGCGAGGTCGAGGTCCGCCGACGGCGTGACGACGAGCGCGTTCTTGCCCGACGTCTCCGCGAGGACCGGACGCTCCGGCTTCCACCGCGCGAAGAGCTGGGCGGTCTCGATGGAGCCGGTCAGCACGACGCGCGCCACGCCGTCGTGCGTGACGAGGTGGGTGCCGAGCTCGTCGTCGGGAACGCGGACGTACTGCACGACGTCGTCGGTCGTCGGTGCGCCGGGTCCGGCGCCCGGACCGTCGACGAGCCCGGCGGCGGCGAAGGGCGCGGGGTCGGCCGCGACGGCGTCGCGCAGGCCCGCGTGGATCGCGTCGACGGCGACCTCGAGGCAGCGCGGCGTCGGGGGCGCGGGCTTGGCGATCACCGCGGACCCGGCCGCGAGCGCCGCCAGGACGCCGCCGACGGGGATCGCGACGGGGAAGTTCCACGGTGGCGTGACGAGCGTGACGCCGTCGGGCGTGAACCGCGCCCCCGGGTACGCGCCGGACGCGGGGTCGAGCTCGACGGCCCGGTCCGCGTAGTAGGCGGCGAAGTCGACGGCCTCGCTGACCTCGGGGTCGGCCTCGGCGACGGTCTTCCCGGGCTCGTGCACCATGGCGGCGACGAGGTCGGTGCGCGCCGCCTCGAGCCGCCGGGCGACGGCGCGCAGGGCGGCGGCGCGCGCGGCCGGGGCGACCCGGGACCAGGCCTCGGTGGCACGGCCTGCGCGCGCGACGACGTCGTCCGCCGCGTCCGTGGTCGTGAGCTCCGGCGTCCGGACGGGCACGTACCCGCTGCCCGATCCGGTCACCCGCCGTGCCCAGGCGCGGTGCTCCGCGACGGCCGGATCGGTGTCGGGCGCGTTGCCGAACCCCGGGTTGTCGCCCGATCCGGTCTCCGATGGCGACACGAGCCGGGGTTCGGCAGGCGCACGGTGCCCGACGGCGGACGGCACCTCCGCGCGCGAGCGGCGGCGCGGCGTCACGTCGGCCTCGGAGTGGTGGACGCCGTGGTGCACGGACGCGCGGAACGCGTCCGCCTGCCGGCTCATCGCGCCGCCTCGCGCACCGCTCGGTGCACCGTCGGCCGACGTGCCGCCGGCAAACATCGCGTGGAGGAAGTTCTGCTCGGCGGCGTTCTCCTCGAGGCGTCGCACGAGGTAGGAGATCGCGACGTCGAAGTCCTCGTCGCGCACGACCGGGGTGTACAGCACGACCCGGCCACCCCTGCCCGCGTGCGGTCCGACGTCCACGCGGTCGCCGGCGACCTCGTCGCGCACCGCCCGTGCCTCGCCCGGCGCCATGCCCTGGAGCATCTCGACGTCGAGCGCGTGGCTCACACCGCGCGCCCTCCCGAGCAGGACCGCGAGCGCGACGTGGAACAGGTTGTGGCTCGCGACGCCGACGCGCACGGCGTCGGTCCGGGGCGCTCGCAGCGCGTGGTCGAGCAGGCGCGCGTAGTTCGCGTCGACGTCGGGCTTGGTCGGGTACGGAGCCAGGGGCCACCCGTGGAGCTCGGCTTCCACCGCCTCCATCGCGAGGTTCGCGCCCTTGACGAGCCGCACCTTGACCGGCGCCCCGCCTGCGGCGACACGCTCGGTCGCGAACGCGGTCAGCCCGTCGAGCGCGCCGAGGGCGTCGGGCAGGTATGCCTGCAGGACGATCCCGGCCTCGAGGTCGCGGAGCTCGTCACGGCCGAGGACCGCCCGGAAGACCTCGGTGGTCAGCGCGAGGTCGCGGTACTCCTCCATGTCGAGGTTGAGGAACACGCCGTGGTCGCGCGCCGCGCGGTACAGAGGCAGCAGCCGCTCGACGACGCGGTCGCGCGACCCCTCGAGGTCCCACGTCACGAGCTGCGAGGCGACCGACGACACCTTGACCGACACGTAGTCCACGTCGGGGCGCTCGACCAGGGCGATCGTCCGCTCGAGGCGCGCACGCGCCTCGTCCTCGCCCAGCACCGCCTCGCCCAGGAGGTTGACGTTGAGCGCGTACCCCTCGGCCCGCGTCCGGGCGAGGTGCGCGCCAAGCCCCTTCCCGGCGTCGGCCACGAGGTGTCCGACGAGCTGGCGCAGGCGGACCCGCGCGGCCGGCACCACGACCGACGGCAGCACGGGCGCGACCCCTGCCCCGACACGCAGGAGCGTGCGGTCGACGGGACCCAGGAACGAGCCCGCGCTGCCCGCGAGCTCGCCGAGCCGCGCGAGGGCACGGGCCGCGACGCGCGCGTCGTGAGGGCGCGCGACGTCGTCGACGAACCGGACCGCGAGCTCGAGCCCGGCCGGGTCCGAGACGAGCGCACCCAGACGCTCGGCCGTACGACGCTCGCGGGACTGCGTCCGCGCGTCGCCCGGGCTCTCGGTCGCGCCGAGCCAGCGGCGGGCCAGCGCGACGGCGTCGTCGACGAGGTCCTCGGGCGAGATGATCGTGGTGCCGGCAGCGTCTCCGGGGGTGGGGAGTGGCCGCGTGGTGGCGTCGTCGCTCATCCCCCCAGCGTGCCTCGCCGCGCGCGACCTGTCTTGTACGATCCGGGACGACATGGCACGCCTCCGCGACAACGACGACCCGCTCCGGCACCCCGCCGGCACGGCGACCGCGGACGCGCTCCTCGCGGCGCTCAGCCCGGCGATGGTCGCGCTCATGGACGAGCTGCCCGACACGATGTTCTGCGCGAAGGACGTCACCGGGCGCTACGTCGCGGTCAACCCCGTGTTCGTCGCGCGGACGACCGAGCGCTCGCGCCGCGACGTCGTCGGGCGGCGCGCCGGAGACCTGTTCGTGCCGCAGCTCGCGGAGCGCTACGAGCAGCAGGACGCCGAGGTGCTGCGCACGGGCCGCCCGCTGCGCGGCGAGCTCGAGCGCATCCGTCGGCTCGGCGGCACGTCCGGCTGGTTCCTCACCGCGAAGCTGCCCGTGCACGACGGCGCGGGCCGGCTCGTCGGGCTCGTGTCCGTCTCGCACGACCTGCGGGCGGGCGCGGCCGACGACGCGACGATGGCCTCGCTGTCCGCGCTCGTCGCAGCGGTCGAGGCGGACCTCGGCGCGCGCTGGACGACGGACCTGCTCGCCGCCGCGGCGGGCTGCACGCCGTCGACGATCGAGCGTCGCGTGCGGCGGGTCTACGGCGTGACGCCGCGCCAGCTCGTCCTGCGCACGCGCGTCGACCGGGCCACCCGGCTCCTCGCCGCGCGCGAGGGGACGATCGCCGAGGTCGCGGCGGCGTCGGGGTTCTACGACCAGCCGTCGTTCACGCGCACGTTCGCGCGGCTCACCGGCGAGACGCCCGCGCAGTACCGCCGCCGGGTGGCGAGGCACGGCGTCGGGCGCGAAGACTGGTGCCCATGACGACAGGACCCAGCACCTCACGACCCGACCTCTCCGGCATCCCCACCGCGACGCTCCCCGGCGGGGACATCCCGCTGCTCGGCCTCGGCACCTGGCAGTCCGAGGGCGACGACGCCTACCGCTCGGTGCGCCACGCGCTCGACGTGGGCTACCGGCACGTCGACACCGCGACGGGCTACGGCAACGAGTCCCAGGTGGGGCGGGCGCTCGCGGAGTCGGGCGTCGACCGCGCCGCCGTGTTCGTCACGACCAAGCTCCCGCCGGACGCCGCGGGGAAGGAGCGTGAGACGCTCGAGGCGTCGCTGCGCGACCTCGGCACCGAGTACGTCGACCTGTGGCTCATCCACTGGCCGCCGTCCGGCGAGGCGTCGCCGTGGGTGTGGGAGCGGTTCGTCGAGCTGCGGAACGAGGGCAAGGTGCGCTCCATCGGGGTGAGCAACTACTCCGTCGAGCAGGTCGACATCCTCTCCGCGCAGGTCGGCGAGACGCCCGCCGTGGACCAGATCCCGTGGAGCCCCGCGGACTACGACCGGAAGGTGGCGTCGGAGCTCGCGACGCGCGGCGTGGTGCTCGAGGGGTACAGCCCCTTCAAGCGGACCGACCTCGACGCCCCGGTCCTGGCCGAGGTCGCCGAGGCGCACGGCGTCACGCCGACCCAGGTCGTGCTGCGCTGGCACCTCGACCACGGCTTCGTCGTCATCCCCAAGTCCGTCACGCCCGAACGCATCGAGGCGAACTTCCAGGTCACGGGCTTCTCGCTCACGCCCGAGGAGCTCGCGGCGGTCGACGCGCTCGGCGGCTGATCGTGCCTCGCGCGACCGGAACCGCCTCGCGGCTGCCGCCACGACACGGCCCGTCGGTCGCGGCGGGCTGCGTGTCCCACCGCCCGGGGTAGCGTGATCCCGGGCTCGGCACACCCCCGCCGAGCCCGGATCACCTCGAACCGGAGGACCAGTGACGACGACGTCAGCACCCCAGACGACCCTGCCCACCACGACGGCACCGCCCACCCCCGAGAGCTCGCCGCCCGGCCACGCGCGCGCCGCAGCGCCCGACGCCGGACCGGCGCGGCGCGCTCACCAGGAGCCTGACGTCGGGTCCGCCCTCGCGACCGCGCACGCGCAGCTCGCCGGCGCCGTCGGGTTCCTCGGCTACGACGACGGCCTGCACGAGATGCTCGCGACGCCGCGCCGCGAGGTGAACGTCGCCGTCCCGCTGCGCCGCGACGACGGCCGCACGGTCCTGTTCCACGGCTACCGCGTCCAGCACAACGTGTCGCGCGGGCCCGGCAAGGGCGGGCTGCGCTACTCCCCCGGGGTCGACCTCGACGAGGTGCGCGCGCTCGCGATGTGGATGACGTGGAAGTGCGCGATCGTCGACCTGCCGTACGGCGGTGCGAAGGGCGGCGTGACGATCGACCCCCGCGAGCACTCCGACGCCGAGCTCGAGCGCGTCACGCGCCGCTACACGTCGGAGATCATGCCCGTGATCGGGCCCGAGCGGGACATCATGGCGCCCGACATGGGGACGAGCGAACGGACCATGGCGTGGGTCATGGACACGTACTCGGTGAACCAGGGGTACACGATCCCCGGCGTGGTCACGGGCAAGCCGATCACGGTCGGCGGGTCGCTCGGGCGCACGACGGCGACCTCGGCCGGCGTCGTGCACGTCACGAGCGCCGCGCTGGCCGAGGAGGACGCCGACCTCTCGGAGATCAGCGTCGCGGTCCAGGGCTTCGGCAAGGTCGGGTCGCACGCCGCGGCGATCTTCGCGGCCCGCGGGGCACGCGTCGTCGCCGTGTCCGACCAGTACGGCGGCGTGCACGACCCGGACGGCCTCGACGTGCGCGGCCTGCTCGAGCACGTGGCCGCGACGGGCAGCGTCGTGGGGTTCGAGCGTGGCGAGGCCGTCGACAACGACGCGCTCCTGGCGCTCGACGTGGACGTCCTCGTGCCGGCTGCGGTCGGCGGCGTGCTGGACGAGGACGCCGCCGGACGCGTCCGTGCGCGGTGGGTCGTGGAGGGTGCCAACGGCCCGACGACCGCCGAGGGCGACCGCGTCCTGGCGAAGAACGGCGTGACCGTGGTGCCGGACGTGCTCGCGAACGCGGGCGGCGTCGTCGTCTCCTACTTCGAGTGGGTGCAGGCCAACCAGGCGTACTGGTGGACCGCGCAGGAGATCGGCGAGAAGCTCGAGCACCGCATGCAGCACGCGTACGACGAGGTGTCGTCGTTCGCGCGGCGCGAGGAGCTGAGCCTGCGCGACGCGGCGCTCGTCATCGGCGTGCAGCGCGTGGCGGAGGCGCACCAGATCCGGGGTCTCTACCCGTAGCCCTCGAGCAGGCTTGTCGACGCCGTCGGGCCTCGGCTCAGCCGCGGCGGCGCACCAGGACGGCTCCGATCGCCGCGACGAGCGCGACCGCCGACGCGGCGACGGCCGCCCACGCGACGGTCGTGTCCTCGAGCGGACCCGTGAACCGCCCGACGGCGACCCACGCGAGACCCCAGGACATGGCGAGGCCGATCCCGAGGGCGAGCGCGCGGCGTCGGGCGGTGAACGCCGCCCAGGCCACGGCGAGCACCGCGGCGAGCGCGACCAGGACCACGGACCATCCCGTGGCGCCGAGGCCGAGCTCCCCGACCCCGGCGTCGGAGAGCGTCGCGGCGACGTTCGCGAGCGTCGCGACGCTCACCCAGCCGGTGTAGAGGCCGACCGTGCCGTCGAGCACGACGGCCTGGACCCGGCTGTCGGGCGTGCTGCGGACGAGGCGCACGACGATCACGGCGAGGACGGCCAAGAGCGCCGCGATCACCGCGACGCTCGCCGCGAGCCAGCCGGCCTGGACCACGCCGATCCATGCCGCGTTGAGCACCATCGAGGCGAGCACCCACCACGCGGTCGCGCGCAGGCGCGGCGTCGCAGCGTGGCGCGGGAGCACCTGGTACACCGCGAACACGAAGAGCCCGAGATAGATCACGGACCAGATGCGGAACGCCGGGTTGTCGGGCGCGACCGGCGTCGCGTCGGCCGACAGCGCTCCCCCGGCGGTCTGCTCGACGGCGGTGCCGCCGAACGCGCCCGCACCGTACGCGGCGGCGCCGGCGGCGACGAGGGAGCCGACGAGCACGACGACCTGGCGGACCCGGTCGGTGGTCGTCGGAGGGACGGTCAGGGACGAGGAGGCGGCGGCTGTCGTCATGCCTCCAGCCTGACATCACTCAGCATGCTGAGCATCTTGGGGAGAGGCCCGGTGGACGGCATTCGTCCCGTGACTCCGGGGACCGCTAGTATCCGCGCCAGATCGCCGCACAGGTGCGGCGCACGTGAAAGGCACGCCCGTGACCACGACCCTGCGCGCAGCGCTCTCGGTCCTCCTCCTCGTCGGTTTCTACGTCCTCGCGCTCGGCGCCGTCGTCGGCCTCGGTGCCGCCACCGTCTGGGCCTTCTCCGAGCACGCCGGGGCCGGTGCGGCCAAGATCGGCTTCCTCACCGTCGTCGTCGCGATCGGCATCCTCGCGGCCCTCTGGCGGGTCGCCCGCGCCGAGAAGCACCCGCCGTCGGGCGTCCTCCTCGACGAGCGCGACGCCCCCGAGCTCTGGGCGACCGTGCGCGAGCTCGCGCAGGTAGCCGACACGCGCCCGCCGGACGAGATCCGTCTCGTCGCGGAGGTGAACGCGGCGGTCAACGAGGAGACCCGGCTGCTCGGCCTCGTCGGCGGGAACCGGCGCCTGTTTCTCGGCGTCCCCCTGCTCCAGGGGCTCGACGCGGCGCAGCTCCGGTCGGTGCTCGCGCACGAGCTCGGGCACTACTCCCGCTCGCACACGCGCCTCGGCCCTCTCACGTACCGCGGGCGCGAGGCGATGGTCGCGACCGTCCAGCAGCTCCAGGGCAACGTGGTCGGATGGCTCCTCAAGCAGTACACGAAGCTGTACCTGCTGGTCTCCGCCGCGGTGAGCCGTCGCCAGGAGCTGGAGGCCGACGAGCTCTCCGTCCGTGCCGCCGGCCGGGCGACCGCACAGTCCGCGCTGCGCGAGCTGCCCGCGCTCGACGCCGCGTGGGGCTTCTACGGCGCGCAGTACGTCGGCCTCGGGTGGGACCACGGCTACGCCCCCGCTCCCACCGACGTCTTCGACGGCTTCTCGCGGATGCTCCACGCCCGCGCCGAGGAGATCTCGACCCTCCGTGCCGGCGCCCCGCCCGCCGAGCAGTCGCGCTGGGACAGCCACCCGTCGATCGCGGCCCGCGTCGCGGCGATGGAGAGGATGCCGGACGTCGTGGTCACGCGTGACGACCGGCCCGCGACCGACCTCGTCCCGGGGTTCGCGGCGCGCGCGACCCAGGTCGCCGAGGAGCAGGTCGACTACGGCTCACGGGCACGGCTCGGTTGGGACGCGCTCGTCGCGACGACGATGCCGCTGCACGACCAGCGGGTCGCCGACACGCTCTACCGCGCCGTCGGTCGCGCCGCGGGCACGGGCCGGGGCAGCCTCTCGACGCTCCTCGACGTGGTCGACGCCGGTCGCCTCGACGCCGTGCGACGCGACCTCGTGCCGAACCTGCCGCTCGACGAGGCGCGCGAGGAGCTCGTCGCCGCGACGTCGGCCGCCCTGCGGGCCGCGGCGGTCACGTCCGGTGCCGCGTCGTGGCAGCCGTCCTGGACCGGGCCGGCGCGCCTCGTCACGCCCACCGGCGAGGAGCTCGACCTGGACCCGGTCGCGCGCGAGGTCCTCGACGGCGCCGGCACCACGGCGGCTCGCGAGCACCTCGTCGCCCTGGGCGTCGACGTGACGGCCGCGGCACAGGTCGGCGAGACCGCGACCGCCCACGGCGGCGAGATCGTCGGCGGGCTCGCCA
Organism: Cellulosimicrobium sp. So1_17; assembly: GCF_055181235.1. NCBI lineage: Bacteria > Bacillati > Actinomycetota > Actinomycetes > Micrococcales > Promicromonosporaceae > Cellulosimicrobium > Cellulosimicrobium sp. So1_17. The sequence continues at coordinate 4,281,254 of NZ_CM143702.1, read as the reverse complement.
ACGTCAAGGTCGACGGCGCGCCCCACGACGTCCTCGTGCTCGACAACGGGCTGATCCTCGTGCCGTGCCCGAAGAAGACCGAGGGCGGCAGGTCCCGCCTCGTCGGCCTCGTGCAGTCCGCTCCGGTGGACCGGCTCGCGGCCGCCCACCGCTTCCTCGCCTACGAGCAGATCGCCTCCGCCGTCGTCCGCAAGGTCACGCCCGCGCGCGTCGACCTCACGCTGCACGACGGCGCGACCGTCTCCCTGCACGAGACCTGGTCGGGCGAGCGGCTCACGAAGGACAGCGACGAGGCGCTCGTCGCGTACGTCATGCCGTACGTGCGCGAGGACCAGCCCGACGCCGTCACCGCCGGCTGAGCCCGCGCCGTCGGGCTCCGCAGCCGGCGCGCGCGGGCGCGAGACGCCCGGACCCGCCGTCGAGGACGACAGGGGTGCCGCTGTCCCGTGGGACAGCGGCACCCCTGTCGTTCCAGAAAGTTCCGGGGTCAGGCGAACGGCTGGCGGTCCGCCCACGCGGTGAGGGTCGTGCGCGGCCCGGTGAAGAACGGGACCTCCTCGCGCACGTGGCGGCGCGCCTCGGTGTTCCGCAGCTCGCGCATGAGGTCGACGATGCGGTGCAGCTCGTCCGCCTCGAACGCGAGGATCCACTCGTAGTCGCCGAGCGCGAACGACGCGACGGTGTTGGCGCGCACGTCCGGGTAGTCCTTCGCCGCGAGGCCGTGGTCGCGCAGCATGGTGCGGCGCTCGGCGTCGGGCAGCAGGTACCAGTCGTAGGAGCGCACGAACGGGTAGACGCTGAGGTAGTCGCGCGGTGCCTCGCCCGCGAGGAACGCCGGGACGTGCCCGCGGTTGAACTCCGCGGGACGGTGCAGCGCGACGTTCGACCACACGGGCTCGAGGTGGGCACCGAGCCCGCTCTGCCGCAGGCGCTGGTAGGCGCCCTGCACGGACTCGACCGTCGGGCCGTGCCACCACACCATGAGGTCCGCGTCCGAGCGAAGTCCCGCGACGTCGTACCAGCCGCGGACGACGAGGTCGCCGTCCGTCGCGGCCGGGTCGTCGCCGCCGCCGACGGCGTCGAGCGCCCGCGTGACGAGCGCGGCCCGCTCCTCGGGGTGCGCAGGCAGGGGCGCCGCCGTCGCGAACACCGACCACATCGCGTAGCGGATGGTCGCGTTGATCTCGTCGTGGTCGGCGGGGACGCGGGCGGCGTCGCTCATCGGGGATCCTCTCGGGTGGCCGGGTGCCGGCGGGTCAGCTGTGGATGTCGGTGCTGCAGAGCGCGGGGACGCCGCTCGGCTCGCCGTCACGACGCAGGCAGCAGCCGGGCGCGCACACGGAGCGGAAGGCCGGCAGGTCGCCGACCGTCGCCTGCTCGACGTCCTCGCCGCGTGCCATCGCCGCGCGCTCGACGAGCAGGTCGACGAGGCCCCGCACGAACGGCTCGCGCGTACCGACGGTGCCGGCCCGGACGGCCGTCATGCCCAGCTTCTCCGCGGTCTCGAGGGCCTCCGTGTCGAGGTCGTACGCGACCTCCATGTGGTCGGAGACGAACCCGATCGGCGACAGCACGACGTCGCGCACGCCGTCGGCCGCGATCGCCTCGAGGTGGTCGTTGACGTCGGGCTCGAGCCACGGCTGGCTGGGCGGGCCGGAGCGCGAGCAGTAGGCGAGGTCCCACGCGACGTCGTGACCGAGGCGCTCCGAGACCTGCTCGACGATGACGCGCGCGAGGTCGAGGTGCTGCTCGGAGTAGGTCGCGAGCGCGATGCGCGACGCCGCCTCCATGGTGTCCGGGATGGAGTGCGTGACGAACACGAGCCGTGCGGCCGCGCCGTCGCCACCCTTCTCGGCGAGCGCCGCGTAGCCGTCGAGCACCGCGTCGACGTTGGCCTGCGCGAAGCCCGGGTGGTTGAAGTAGGAGCGCACCTTGTCGAACCGGACCCCGGTGGAGCCGCTCTCGTCGAGCTGCCCGCGCTTCTCCAGCACCACGGCGAGGTCCTCGCGGTACTGGCGGCAGCCCGAGTACGACGAGTACGCCGACGTCACGAGCGCGACGGCGCGCTCCGCGCCGAGCGCCTCGAGCTCGGTGATCGCGTCGTCCGTGTACGGCTCCCAGTTGCGGTTGCCCCACACGACGGGGAGCTCGACGCCGCGGCGCGCGAGCTCGTCCTCGAGCGCTGCCTTGAGCTCGAGGTTCTGCTCGTTGATCGGGCTCTTGCCGCCGAACCCGTAGTAGTGCTCGCCGACCTCCTCGAGACGGGCGTCCGGGATCCCCTTGCCCGCCGTGACGTTGCGCAGGAAGGGCACGACGTCCTCGGGCCGGTTCGGCCCGCCGAACGAGTAGAGGAGCAATGCGTCGTACGGGCGGAGATCGGGGGCCGCGGTCGCGGCGGCATCGGCACGGGGCGAGGGGACGCCGGCAGGGGCGGCAGCGTCGTCCTGGGGGGAGAACGGGGGCATGGTCTCGATCATGGCACCTGGAGCCGGGCCCGCCCGCCGGGAAGCGGACGCGACGGACGTGACATTGACCAGACACCGTGTCACCTTCCCGGAGCCGGCCCGGACACCCGGCGCCGGCGTCCCGAGTTGTGGGCGCCCCGCCCGCACCTAGCGTGGGTCGGGTCGACGGCGAGGACGCCGTCGGCGCCGGCCCACGGACGACGGTGCCTCCCACCGCCGCGTCCCCCGGAGATCCCGGCGGGCGCACGGGCCGACGACGCCGAGAGTCTCGAAGGAGAGCTCATGGACGCACGACGCACCACGATGAGGTCAGGCGCCGCAGGGATCGCCGCGGGGATCGCGCTCGCCGCGGTCCTGCCCCTGGGCGGTGACGGCGACCGCGGCGGCGGCCACGGCCGCCCGGACGACCGCGGCGGGAGCGACCGGGCCCGCAACGTCATCTTCATCCAGGGCGACGGTCTCGGGCTGTCGCACCGCGAGGTGATCCGGCTCGCCACGGTCGGCAAGGACGGTCAGCTCGCCATGGACTCGCTCGAGCACGCGGGCTGGACGACGACCGACTCCGCCGACCCCGAGGAGGCCGTCACCGACTCCGCCGCGGGCGCGACGGCGTTCGCGTCGGGCGTGCGGACCTACAACGGCGCGGTAGGCGTCGACGCCGCCGGGAACCCCGTGCCGACGCTCCTCGAGCGGGCCCGCAAGGCCGGCAAGGCGACCGGTCTCGTCACGACCGCCCAGGTCACCGACGCGACGCCCGCCGCGTTCGGCGCGCACGTGCCCGACCGCGGCGACCAGAGCGAGATCGCCCGGCAGTTCCTCGAGAACTCGCGGCCGGACGTGATCCTCGGCGGCGGCGAGGACTGGTGGCTGCCCGCGGGCGACCCCGGCGCCTGGCCCGACAACCCGCCGAAGGACCCGACCGAGCAGAGCAAGGGCACGGAGGGGGACCTCGTCGCCCGCGCGCAGCAGCTCGGATACACGTACGTGAGCGACGCCGAGGGCCTCGACTCCGCCGGGCGGGGCAAGCTCCTCGGCCTGTTCGCGAACGAGGAGATGTTCGAGCAGCGCAACGAGGGCGAGGGCGATCTCTACGAGCCCGAGGTCCCGCTCGTCGACATGACCGCCAAGGCGCTCGACACCCTGTCGCGCGACCGTGACGGGTTCTTCCTCGTGGTCGAGGAGGAGGCCGTGGACGAGTTCGCGCACCGCAGCAACGCGACGCGCACGATCCAGGCGGGGCAGGCGCTCGACGAGACGGTCGCGCTCGCGCTCGACTTCGCGGAGAGGAACCGTGGGACGCTCGTGCTCGTGGTCGGCGACCACGCCACCGGCGGCCTCGCCATCGAGAACGTCGACGACGAGGACGAGGGCGGCGAGGGCGCGACGGCCGAGGACGGCCCGTTCGACCTGGCCGGCTCCGACCTGCAGTTCACCGTCGACTGGACGACGGGCGGCCACACGGGCGAGGCGACGCCGCTCACGGCGCAGGGCCCCGGCGCCGAGCGCATGACCGGCGCGCAGCGCAACACCGACGTCCACGACGCGGTCCTGCGGGCGATGCTCGGTCGGGGCCGCGGCTGAGGCGACCGTCCCGCCGGAGCCGCGCGTCGCCGTCGAGCACGACGTGGCGCGCGGTCGAGAACGACCTGGGTGCCGTGATCGAGCTGGTCACGGCACCCAGGTCGTTCTCGGCACCAGCCCCGACCCCCTCCGACGCCCGACGCCCGGTGCCGGGTGCCCGGGGTCAGCCCTTGACCGCTCCCCCGAGGCCCGCGCCCTGGAGGAACATGCGCTGGAAGACGACGAACAGCGCGACCGGGATGAGCGTCGAGATGGCGAGCGACGCGAGGAACACCCCGAGGTCGGTCGTCGCCTCGATCGACGGGAGGCGCACCGAGAGCGGCTGGATGTCCGGGTCCTTGAGCACGAGCAGCGGCCAGAGGAAGTCCTTCCACGCCGCGATGACCGCGAAGACGGACACGACCCCGACGATCGGCCGCGACATCGGCAGCACGATCGACCAGAACAACCGGTAGGGCCCGGCGCCGTCGACGCGAGCCGCCTCGAACACCTCGCGCGGCAGGCTGTCGAAGAACCGCTGCACCAGGAGCACGTTGAACGCGCTCGCGCCCGCGGGCAGCCACACCGCCCAGAAGCTGTCGACGAGCGACTGCCCGAGCAGCGGCGGGTCGAGGATCGTCAGGTAGAGCGGCACGAGGAGCACGATCGCCGGGACGAACATCGTCGAGAGCACCAGCGCCTGGACGACCTTGCCGTACCGGGGCCGCAGGACCGACAGCGCGTACCCGCCCGTCGTCGCGACGACGATCTGCGCCGCCCACGACCCGACGGCCAGCCAGATCGTGTTGAGGAAGTACCGGCTGACCTGGACGTCGTTCCAGGCCTTGTCGAGGTTGTCCCACGCGATGCCGTTCGGGAAGACCGCCATGGGCGTGCGGAGGATGTCCTGCGTCGGGGTCACCGCGAACTTCGCGAGGAGGAGCATCGGCCCCAGGCCCGCGACGACGAGGACCACGAGCAGGAGCACGTGCGTCGAGCCCATCCCCCACCGGATGCCCGGGCGCCGCCAGTCCGCCACGGACAGCGCCCCGCGGTCCTCGACGCCGTCGAGCGCCCTGCGCCGGCGGACGCGCAGTCGGCGCTGCTCCGCCTCGCGGCGCGAGCGGCTCGCGTCGGCCGCCCGCCGGGCCGGGTCGCCGCGTTCCGGGCCAGCGGGTTCCGGACCGGAGGTGCCGGCCGCGGCGGCCGCGGAGTCCTGGGACACCACGCCGATCTCGCTCGGGTTGTCGGTGGGCGAGAGGGTCATGACGTGCTCCAGGACCGGGTGAGCCGGAAGTAGACCAGCGAGAAGACGGCCAGGACGGCCGCGAGCATGAGCGACAGCGCGGTCGCGGCGCCGTAGTCGCCGCCGAGGCTGTTCTGGAAGGCGTAGCGGTAGATGAGCAGCAGGACCGTGAGCGTCGCGTTGTTGGGTCCGCCGCCGGTGAACAGGTACGGCTCGAGGAACACCTGCGCCGTGCCGATGATCTGCAGGATCAGCGTGATGAACAGGACGCCGCGCAGCTGCGGGAGCGTCACGTGCCAGATCTTGCGCCACAGCCCGGCACCGTCGACCTCGGAGGCGTCGTAGAGCTCCGGCGGCACGCTCGTCAGGGCGGCGAGGTAGATGATGATCGTCCCGCCCGCTCCCGCCCACGTCGCCGCGAGCACGAGGGACGGCATCGCCGTCGACGCGTCCTGCAACCACGGGTACGGGCCGAGACCGACCCAGCCGAGGATCGTGTTGAACACGCCCGTCGGGCTGCCGCTGTAGAAGAACTTCCAGAGCAGCACCGCGACCACCGGCGGCACGACGACCGGGAGGTACGCGAGCGCCGAGTACAGGCCGCGCGCGCGGCGCACCTCGCGCATGAGGACCGCCGCCACGAGCGGGACCGGGTAGCCGAACAGCAGCGCGAGGAACGCGAAGTACACCGTGTTGCGCACCGCCTTCCACAGCAGCGGGTCGGCGAGCACCTGGCGGAAGTTGTCCAGCCCGACGAACGTCGGGTCGCTCACGAGGTTGGTCTCCTGGAAGCTCATGACCACCGCGCGCACGATGGGGAACCACGAGAAGAGCCCGAAGATCACGAGCAGCGGGAGCAGGAAGACGAGGTTGGGCAGCCCCCCGCCGCGCACCCACGTCACGGGGCTGCGGCGCCGGTCGGCACGACCGGCGCGTGGGGCGGGTCCGGGGGCACGGCCGGTCCGCGCGTGCGTCGCGCGGGGCGGTGGCGGCGGTGCGGTGGTGGCGGTCACGAGTGTCCTTCGCGTGCGGTGGAGGGTGCCCGACGACGGGAGGTGCGTCCCGTCGTCGGGCACCGGTGGGGTGCCGGTCCGACCGGTGGGGGGCGCCACCGGCCGGACCGGGTCGGACGGCCCGGTGCCGGCCGGGAGGTCGGTCAGCCCTGGTCGAGCAGGGCCTGCGCCTCGGTGTCCACGCCCTCGAGGAGCGCGTCGACGTCGGCGTTCTCGTCGGTGAGGACGGCCTGGACCACGGGGTCGAGCAGGGCGTAGATCTCCTGCGTCTTCTGCGACGGCTCACCGACGAGCGGCAGGTCGAACATCGTGTCGGTGTAGCCCGTCATCTGGTCGAGCGGCACGTTGACGAGGTCGGCGATCCACTCCTGGTTCTGCTCGTACTGCTCCTGCGAGAACATCGGCAGGACGGGCGTGCCCACGGGCTGGTCGTTCGCGACGAGCGTCTCCGCGTCCGCGACGGCACGGTCCTCGTCGACGAGCTTGGCGAGGTAGAAGAAGTCGATCCACTTCATCGCGGCCGCCTTCTTCTCCTCCGCGACGTCCGCCGGCATGGCTGCGAGCGTGCCGCCCGTGAGGACACCGGCGTCGTCACCCTCGAGCGGGAGCGCGGCGAGGCCGTACATGGCCGGGTCGATCGCGTTCGTCTGCACGAGCGCGGTGTAGACGTCGGAGCCCGACGTGTACATCGCGACCTGGCCGGCCGCGAACGCCTGGTTCATGGTGCCCCAGTCGAGCAGGAAGTTGCTCCCGAGGGAGTTGTCCTCCCACCGCATGGCCTGGAGCCACTCGAGCGCCTCCTTGGTCCCGTCGTTCGTGAGGGTCGACGTGGCCGTGCCGTCGTCGGCGACCTCCTGCGTGCGGCCGCCGCGGGCGAACGTGTTGACCGTGAGCTGCCAGCCGCCCGTGTTGTTCTGCGACATCTGCATGTAGCCCGCGACACCGGGGTTGGCGTCCGCGATCGTCTTCGCGGCCTCGCGGACCTCGTCCCAGGTGGTCGGCGGGTCGTCGGGGTCGAGCCCGGCCGACTCGAAGAGCTGGCGGTTGTAGTGCAGGCCGACGCCGTACACGTTCTTCGCGGGGATCGCGTAGACGTGGCCGTCGGAGCCCGTGCCCGCCTCGATGATGGCCGGGTTGAACTTGTCCGCGTAGGGCAGGGTGCGGAACTGCTCGTCGAGGTCCGCGAGCTGACCGTTCTCGACGAGGGTCTTGGCGTCGGTGAACGGGATCTCGAAGACGTCCGGCAGCGTGCCGCCCGCGAGCTGCGGCGCGAACGTCGTCGCCTTCCACTCGTACTCCTCCGGCACGACGTCGATGTCCGGGTTCGCGGCCTCGAACTCCTCGACCTGGGCGTTGAAGGCGTCGATCGCCTCCTGCTCGGAGCCCGGCAGGAGGGAGACCACCTTGAGGGTGACCTTCCCGTCCCCGTCCGTGCCCTCGTCGCCGTCTCCGTCGCCCGAGCCGCTGCTCGAGCACGCGGCGAGCGTGCTGATCGCGAGCGCCCCTGCGAGGGTGAGGGCGATCGCCTGACGTGTGGACTTCATCGTCACTCCTGTGTCCGGTGGTGCTGGGTGCGTGCTGGGTCGGGTGCGTGGTGCTGGTGCGGTGGTGCCTGGTCAGACGCTGCTGGGTGCTCAGAGCCGGAGCCACACCGCGGTGTCGGTCACGAGCCGCGCGGGTGCGTCGTCGCCCCCGTCGGGCTCGCTGCGGAGGAGGACCTGCGCGCCGGCGGGCAGCGGCACGTCCTCGGTGCCGAGGTTGACGACGCACGCGACGTCCCCCCGGGAGAACGCGAGCACGTCGTCGCCGAGCACGACGCCACCGAGGGTGTCGAGCCAGCGGAACGTCTCGTCGTGCAGCGCGCGCTCGGCCCGGCGGGCCGCGAGCACGCGACGGTAGAGGGAGAGCACCGACGCGTCGTCGTGCTCCTGGGCCTCGACGGACACCTCGCCCCACCCGGCCGGCTGGGGCAGCCAGGCCGCGGCGCCGCCGTCGGGCCCGAACCCGAACGTGGTCCCGCCGCGCGTCCACGGGAGAGGGACCCGGCAGCCGTCCCGGCCGGGGTCGACACCGTCCGAGCGGAAGTGCATCGGGTCCTGGATCGTGTCGAGCGGGAGGTCCTCGACCTCGGGCAGGCCGAGCTCGTCGCCCTGGTAGACGTAGAGCGAGCCGGGCAGCGCGGCGGTGAGCAGGGCCGCGGCGCGTGCCCGACGGCGACCGGTCGCCAGGTCGGTCGGCGTCCCGAAGCGCTTGCTGAGGAAGGCGAACGAGCTGTCCTCGCGGCCGTAGCGCGTCACGGGACGGGTGACGTCGTGGTTGGACAGGACCCACGTGGCCGGCGCGGAGACCGGGGCGTGGGCGTCGAGCGTCGTCTGGACGGACTCGCGCAGCGCCTTGGCGTCCCACGGGCGGGCCATGAAGTCGAAGTTGAACGCCGTGTGCATCTCGTCGGGGCGCAGGTACTGCGCGAAGCGCGCGCGGTCCGCGAGCCACACCTCGCCGATGAGGACGCGCGGCTCGTCGTAGGACTGCGCGACCGCGCGCCACGAGCGGTAGATGTCGTGGAGCTCGTCGCGGTCGACGTGCGGGTGCTCGCCGGGCGCCGGGTGCGCGGGGACGACGTCGGGCAGCGCCGGGTCCTTGACGAGCTGCGCGGCCGAGTCGATACGGATGCCCGCGGCGCCCCGGTCGAACCAGAAGCGCAGGATCTCCTCGTGCTCGCGGCGCACGTCGGGGTGGTTCCAGTTGAGGTCGGGCTGCTCGGGAGCGAAGACGTGCAGGTACCACTCGCCGGGCGTGCCGTCGGGGTTGGTCGTGCGGGTCCAGGTCGAGCCCTGGAACTCGGAGACCCAGTGCGTGGGGATCCCCGCCCCGTCCTCGCCCGTGCCGGGGTGGAACCAGAACCGCTCGCGCTCCGGGGCGCCGGGCTCGGCGGCAAGGGCCGCCCGGAACCACTCGTGCTCCGCGGAGACGTGGTTGGGGACGACGTCGACGATCGTGCGGATCCCCAGCTCGCGCGCCTCCGCGATGAGCTGCTCGGCCTCGGCGAGGGTGCCGAACTGGGGGTCGATCGCACGGTAGTCCGCGACGTCGTACCCGCCGTCGGCGAGCGGCGACACGTACCAGGGGGTGAACCAGATGGCGTCGACACCGAGGTCGCGCAGGTAGGGCAGGCGGCTCCGGACTCCCGCGAGGTCGCCCGTCCCGTCACCGTTCCCGTCCGCGAAGCTGCGCACGTAGACCTGGTAGATGACCGCGCTGCGCCACCACTCCTGGCCGGGCTGATCGTCGCTCACCGGGACCTCTTCCTCCTGGTCGGCGCTCCCGCTGCGGTGCGGGTGCCGTGCTGCGTGCCGCCGTCGCCGGTCTCCCGGCGTCGGGACGACCGTCGTCCGCGGGGCGGTGACTGCGTCGTCGAGCATGACAGTAACTAGCCGACAGAATTGACGCAAGAACCTGACACAGCCGTTATCGAAACGCTATCTTTTGACATCGAGGGGTCGACGACGCCTTGCGACGATCTCGGCAGCCGGGACCGCTCGGTGCCGAGCCCCGGGTTGTTGCGCTCTGACAGCACCGAGCGCCGCACGACCCCGGGTTCGCGCGCGGACCCGGGCAGAGGGGAGCGTGGGTGCGGTGCGGGGGTGCGGTGCGGGGTGCGGCCCGGTGCGCGCGGCGCTACGGCGCGATCGGCTCGCGCCCGGTCGAACGGGCCGCCGCGGTCGAGCGCCGCACCACGAGCTCGGGCTCGAACAGCAGCTCGTCGCGGGACACGTCGGCGCCGGCGATCATGCTCGCGAGCAGGTCGACCGCGGCGCGGCCCATCGGCTCGATGGGCTGGCGCACGGTCGTCAGCGCGGGATCGGTCGAGTTCATGAGGTTGGAGTCGTCGTAGCCCACGACGGACACGTCGGTCGGCACGTCGAGCCCTGCGCGCCGCACGGCACGGACCGCGCCGAGCGCCAGCGGGTCGCTCGCGCACACGATCGCCGTCGCCCCGGCCTCGAGCAGCCGGTTCGCCGCGGCCTGCCCGCTCTCGAGCGAGTACTGGCTGTGCGCGACGAGCGCCGGGTCGAGCCGGAGCCCGTTGCGCTCCGCGAACGCCTGCGCCGCGGCGAGCTTGCGCTCCGACGGCACGTGGTCCGACGGCCCGAGCAGCAGCCCGACGCGCTCGTGCCCGAGCGAGTACACGTGGCCGAGCGCCTGGTTCATGGCGACGAGGTCGTCGCACGAGACGCGCGGGAAGTCCAGGTCCTCGATCGACGCGTTCATGAGGACGACGGGCAGGCCGAGCTTCTCCAGGCGGCGGAAGTGCGCGTGGTCGGCCCGGCGCTCGGCGTAGAACCCACCCGCGAAGATGACGCCCGAGACCTGCTGGCCCAGGAGCAGGTCGATGTACTCCGCCTCGGTGACGCCGCCGGCCGTACGTGTGCACAGCACGGGCGTGAAGCCCTGCTGGGCCAGCGCACCCCCGATGACCTCGGCGAACGCCGGGAAGATGGGGTTGACGAGCTCCGGGAGCACGAGCCCGACCAGGCGCCCGCGCTCGCCGCGCAGCTTGGTCGGTCGCTCGTAGCCGAGCACGTCGAGGGCGGTGAGCACCGCGTCGCGCGTCGCCTGGGAGACGCCCGGCTTGCCGTTGAGGACGCGGCTCACCGTCGCCTCGCTGACCCCGACCTTCGTGGCGACCTCGGCCAGACGTCTCGACATGGCGCCGACTATACGCCGGCACGCAAGCGGCTTGCGTGAACGACCGTGTCGCGACGCATTCTTGCGCGGTCGCAGCGGTGGTCGGAGGTCGTCGGCCGCAGTTCTCGGAACCTCGGTCCGGTGGCCGCGGTTTCGTCCGTCCTGAGGGTGCGGCTAGGCTCGTTCAGTGTCCTTCCAAATGTCGCAAGGGCTGGTCCCCCGTCCGGTGTCGGTGACGCCCGCGCCGGGCGTCGTGGTCCTGGCCTCCGGCAGCGTCGTCGCCCACGATCCCGCGCTGCGGCCCGCTGCCCGTTGGTGGCGCCGCGTCACGGAGGACGCGTTCGGTCTCGACCTCGTCCCCCTGCCCGACGGCGCGGCCGCCCAGGACCCGACCGGCACCACCGCGACGGTGCGGTTCGCGGTCGACCGCGACCTGCCGCCGTCGGGCTGTCGGATCACGGTGGACGAGGCCGGCGTGCGCGTGGACGCCGCCGACCTCGACGGCGCGCACGCCGCCGCCCAGACGCTGCGGCAGCTCGCCGGCCCGGCGGCGTTCCGTCGCGCTCCGGTCGGACGGGACGGCGGCGGCCGCCCCTGGACCGACGGGCAGCCTCGACCCGTCGCGGGTGCCCTCACGCTGCCGCACGTCACGATCACGGACCACCCCCGGTTCGCGTGGCGCGGGGTGCTGCTCGACGTCGCGCGGCACTACCTGCCGAAGGCCGACGTCCTGCGCTTCGTCGACCTCGCGGCGGCGCACAAGCTCAACGTCGTCCAGCTCCACCTCACGGACGACCAGGGCTGGCGCATGGAGATCGAGCGCTACCCACGCCTCACGGAGGTCGGTGCGTGGCGGCGCGAGTCGGGCGTCGGGACGTGGCGGGCCGGGGTGTCCGACGGGCGGCCGCACGGCGGGTCCTACACGCACCACGACCTGCGCGAGATCGTCGCGTACGCGCGCGAGCGCGGCGTCACCGTCGTCCCGGAGATCGACGTCCCGGGGCACGTCGAGGCGGCCGTCGCCGCCTACCCGGAGCTCGGGACGCGCAAGACCCCGCACGCGGTCCGGACCACGTGGGGCGTGAGCACCGAGGTCCTCGACCCGTCGGAGGAGTCGCTGGCGTTCTTCCGGGACGTGCTGGACGAGGTCCTCGACGTGTTCGACGCCCCGTTCGTCGCGCTGGGCGGCGACGAGGTCCCGACGACGCTCTGGCGCGACGACCCCGCGATCGTCGCGCGGGCCGCGACGCTCGGGCTCGACGACGTCGCCGACCTGCACGGCTGGTTCCTCGCGCGCCTCGCGGAGCACGTCGCGTCGCGAGGCCGTCGCGCGGTCGTGTGGGACGAGGCGTTCGGCCCCGCGCTCCCCCGCGACGTCGTCGTGGCGTCGTGGCGCGGCTGGGCGGCCGGGGCGGACGCGCTCGCCGCGGGGCACGACGTCGTCATGGCGCCCGAGCAGGTCGTGTACCTCGACCACCGGGAAGGAGACGGTCCCGACGAGCCGGTGCCCGTCGGGTTCCTGCGCACGCTCGAGGACGTCTACGCGTTCGAGCCCCTCCCCGGCGGCCTGGCGGACGCGGTCGCCCGCGCCGGCGCCGCCGCGTCGGGCGCGCTGCTCGGCGGCCAGGCGCAGGTGTGGACCGAGCACCTCGACTCCGTGCGCCGCGTCGACTACGCGGCGTTCCCGCGCCTCGCGGCGTTCGCCGAGGTCATGTGGTCCCCCGCCGCGGACCGGTCGGTCGGCTCGGCGGCGTCGCTCGAGTTCCGCGCGCGCCTGGAGACCCACCACCTGCCGCGACTCGACGCGTACGGCGTGGAGTACCGCCCGCCGTCGGGCCCGCACCCGTGGCAGACCCGGCCGGGCGTGCACGGCTGGCCGCGCGACCTCGCGGCCGAGCTCGCCGCGGGCGGGCTGCGCGGCGTCGGCGGCTGGGTCGAAGGGCGCGACCGGCACACAGGAGGACCGGCGTGAGCACGGTGGCCCGGTCCTCGGCGGGCCTCGGCCGCGCGACGCTCGTCGTGCGCGGCGCGCGCCTGCCTCTCGCGCACGGCGGGCTCTCCGGCCCGGTCGACGTCGTGGTGTCCGCGGGGCGCGTCGCGTCGGTCTCCCCGGCGGGCCGGAGGGACGCGCTGCCCGACGGCGCACGCGTCCTCGACGCGGACGGACGCCTCGCGCTCCCCGGGTTCCTGGACGCCCACGTGCACGGCGCGGCGGCCGTCCTCGACGACGACGTCCAGCTCGCGATGCTGCGCCAGGGCGTCACGGGGATCGTGGTCGGCCAGGACGGCGTCGGCTACGCGCCCTCACCGAGACGGGGCGAGGCACGACCGGGCAGGACACGAGCGGGCGCGACGGGCTCGCTGCGGGAGGGCTCGACGGAGCCGCTGCACGACGCCCAGGGCTGGGCGAGCGCGTACTTCGCGGCGATCGACGGCGAGCACCCGACGTTCAGCGGCGGGTCCGTGGCCGACCTGCTCGCGACGTACGACGGCACCACGCGGGTGAACGTCGGGTATCTCGCGCCGCACGGCACGATCCGGTACGCCGTCCTGGGCCCCGCGGCGCGCGCCGCGACGCCTGCCGAGCTCGACCGCATGGCCGCGATGCTCGCCGCGGCCCTCGACGACGGCGCCCTCGGGATGTCGACGGGCCTCGAGTACGTCCCGGCCGCGTACGCCGACGAGGACGAGCTCGTCGCGCTCGCCCGCGTCGTCGCGGCGCGCGGGTTGCCCCACGTGTCCCACATGCGCGGCTACGAGGACCGGGCCGGGCCGGCGTTCGCCGAGCTCGTGCGCATCGCACGGGCGGCGGGCGTCGCGACCCACGTGTCGCACTACCACGGCCGCGCCGACGAGCTCCTCGGCGACGTCGACGACGCGCACGCCGCCGGTCTCGACGTCACGTTCGACTCCTACCCGTACCTGCGCGGCTGCTCGATCCTGTCGATGGTGTCGCTGCCGACCTGGCTCCCGATCGCCGACCCCGACGCGACCGTCGCGGCCCTGCGCGACCCGGTCGTCCTCGACCGGCTCCGTCGCGAGCACTTCCCGGCGCTCGCGGACCTGTGGCCGCGCGTCACCATGGCCGCCGTCCCGACCGGGCCCGCGGCCGGCGCACCGTCGGAGCGGACCGGCGCACCGGCCGCGACGGAGGACCTCGCCTGGACGGAGGGCCTGGCGCTGCCCGACGTCGCCGCCCGGCTCGGCCTGTCGCCCGCCGATGCCGCGGTCCGGCTCCTCGTCGCGACGCGCCTGCGCGCGAGCTGCGTCTTCGCGCAGCCCCCGACGAGCTCCCCCGCGTCGGTGCGGGCACTTCTCCGGCATCCCGCGCACGTCGGCGGGTCGGACGCGATCTACGCGCCCCTCGACGGCGGGGGTCGCCCGCACCCGCGCGGCTGGGGCGCCTTCGCACGCTTCCTCGCCGAGCACGTGCGTAGGCTCGGGGACTGGACGTGGCACGACGCCGCGACGCACCTGTCCACCGCCCCGGCGCGACGCTTCGGCCTCGCCGACCGCGGGACCCTGGTGCCGGGCGCGGTCGCCGACGTCGCGCTCGTCGACCCGGACCGGGTCCAGGACGAGGCGACGTACGAGCGGCCGCGCGCGCCGGCGTCGGGCATCGACGACGTGCTCGTGGCGGGCGTGCCGGTCCTCGTGGGTGGCGCCCTGACGGACGCGACCCCGGGACGGCCCCTGCGTCCGGGCCGGCGCCCGGGCTCAGGTCCGGGCCGAGCCGTCCACGACCGCGAAGCCGAGCAGAGGAGCACCGCATGACCACCGGAACCCCCGCACCGGGCGAGCTGCGCGCGTGGGCGGGCGACGTCGTCGGGCCGCGGACGAAGGGCCTGCGGCTCGACGCGCCCGCGACGGTCGCCGAGGTCCTCGCGCCCGTGCCCACCGCCGACGCCGACGACGGGGGCGGCGGCGGCGCACCTCACGGCCCTCGCATCACGGACGACCGCTTCTCGTGGCCGCTCCTCACGCTCGACGACGCGGCGATCGACCACAACGTCGGCCTCGTGGCGCGCCTGTGCGCGGAGCGCGGCGTCGAGCACGCGCCGCACGTGAAGACGGCGATGTCGCGCGCGCTGTACGCGCGCCAGGTCGCGGCGGGCGCCTGGGGCGCGACGGTGGCGACGCCCGGCCAGCTCCGGACCGTGCGCGACTGGGGCAGCGAGCGCATCTTCCTCGCGAACGAGCTCGTCGACCCGCGCGAGCTCGCCTGGCTGCGCCGCGAGCTCGAGACCGTCGGCTCGCTCGAGGTGTGGCTGTACGTCGACTCGACGCGGGGCGTCGACCTCCTCGCACGCGCGTTCGCAGGCGCCGAGGCGGAGGTGCTCTCCCGCCTCGGCGTGCTCGTCGAGATCGGCGTCGTCGGAGGCCGCACGGGCGTGCGCAACGACGTGGAGGCGCTCGACGTGGCCCGTGCCGTCCACGCGACCGGGCTGCGCCTGCTCGGCGCAGCGGGCTACGAGGGGTCCGTCGCCGGGGGCACGAGCGCGGAGCAGCTCGACACCGTCGCCGCGTGGTGCCGACACCTGCGGGAGGTGGGTGCCGCGCTCGTGCGCGCCGGCCTGGCGGGGACCGACGAGCCGCTCGTGCTGTCGGCGGGCGGCAGCTCGTTCCTCGACGTCGTGCTCGCCGAGCTGCCGGGCCCTCTCTCGGCCCCCGAGGCCGGCGGCGCGACGGACGGGACGAGCGTCCTGGACCGCGACCTGCGCGTCGTCGTGCGCTCGGGCGCCTACCTCACGCACGACCACGGTTTCTGCGCGCGCATGGACCCGTGGAGCCGCATCCCCGGGGCCGAGCCGCTGCACGCCGCGGCGACGGTCTGGGGGCAGGTGCTCTCGGTGCCGGAGCCGGGTCTGGTGATCTGTGGCGTCGGGCGCCGGGACGTGTCGTTCGACATCGACCTGCCCGTCGCGCTCGCGCTGCGCTCGCTGGGCGACGACGGCGAGCTGCGGCCCGCGCGCGAGCTCGCCGGTGCGCGCGTCACCGCGCTCAACGACCAGCACCTGTTCCTCTCCCTCGACCCGTCGCCCGACACGCCGGCGACGTCGCAGGTGCGCCCCGGTGACGTGATCGGGTTCGGCATCTCGCACCCGTGCACGACGCTCGACCGCTGGCACGTCGCCGCCGTCGTGCGCGGGGACGAGGTCGTCGACCTCGTCACGACGGACTTCTGACCGACCTGCGCACCTGCGCCGTCGCACACCACGAGAACCTCCCGGAGGACCCGCATGAGCACCGAGAAGACCGCCGTCTCGACCCCCGACGCCCCCGCGCCGGCGCACACGTTCCACCAGGGCGTGCGCAAGGGCCCGTTCGTCCAGGTGTCGGGCCAGGGCCCCGTGGACCCCGCGACGAACGAGTACCTGTACCCGGGCGACGTCGCGGCCCAGACGACGCGCACGCTCGAGAACGTCCGGGCGATCGTCGAGGCGGCCGGCGCGACGTTCGACGACGTCGTCATGCTGCGCGTCTACCTCACGAAGCGCGAGGACTTCCCGGTCATGAACGAGGCGTACGGCGCGTTCGTCTCCGCGCACACCACGAACGGCGTGCTCCCGAGCCGCACCACGGTGTTCACCGGCCTGCCGCGCGAGGAGATGCTCGTCGAGATCGACGCCTTCGCGATCACGGGCTGACGCCCCGACCCGCTGAGTGCTGGGTATCTGTCGCTCGATGAAGCCTGCGACGACAGATTTCCAGCACTCAGCGAAGGGGTGGGCGGGGCGGCCTAGGGTCGTGCGCATGAACGGAGCAGCGGCATGATCGGGACGATCGCCGTCGAGGGGTACCGCTCGCTGCGGCACGTGGTGCTGCCGCTCGGGCGGGTCACCGTGGTCACAGGGGCGAACGGCACGGGCAAGTCGAACCTCTACCGGTCGCTGCGGCTCCTCGCGCAGTGCGCGCTCGACGGTGCCGTCGGGGCGCTCGCGCGCGAGGGCGGGCTGCGCTCGACGCTCTGGGCCGGGCCGGAGCACGGGTCCCGTGCGACGCGCGACGGCGAGCTGCAGGGCCGGCTCCGCACCGGTCCCGTCGCGCTGCGACTCGGCGTCGCCGGCGTCGAGGCGGCCGACCTGGGCTACGCCGTCGACCTCGGGCTGCCCCAGGACGGCGGGTCGGCGTTCGCGCTCGACCCCGAGATCAAGGTCGAGGCCGTGTGGTCCGGCCCGGTGCTGCGCCCCGCGACCCTCCAGGCCGAGCGGCGCGGTCCGGCCGTACGCCTGCGGGACGACGACGGCGCGTGGGTCACGTCGCCCGCGCGCCTGCGCACGTTCGACAGCATGCTCGCCGAGCACGTCGACCCCGTCGGCGCGCCCGAGGTCGTCGCGGTGCGCGAGGCGCTGCGCTCGTGGCGGTTGTACGACCAGTTCCGCACCGACCCGCTCGCCCCCGCCCGCGCGGTGCAGGTGGGGACCCGCACGCCCGTGCTCGCGCACGACGGTGCCGACCTCGCCGCCGCGCTCGAGACGGTCCGCGACCTCGGCCGGGCCGACGAGCTCGACGCGGCGGTCGCCGACGCGTTCCCGGGGGCGCGCGTCGAGGTCCGCGCCGACGACGGCCGGTTCGGGCTCGCGTTCCACCAGCAGGGTCTCCTGCGACCGCTCTCCGGCGCGGAGCTCTCCGACGGCACGCTGCGCTACCTGCTGTGGGTCGCCGCGCTGCTCAGCCCGCGACCCCCGGCGCTGCTCGTCCTCAACGAGCCGGAGACGAGCCTGCACCCGGACCTGCTGCCCGCGCTCGGCACGCTCGTCCACGCGGCGGCGCGGGACACGCAGGTCGTCGTGGTGACGCACTCGGCCCCGCTCGTGGACGCGCTCCGCCGGGCCGCGGCGTCAGGCACCGCGTCGGGCGGTGCCGACCTGCCCGGTCCGGACGACCTCCAGGAGGTCGCGCTGGAGAAGGCGTCGGGCGAGACGGTCGTCGCGGGTCGCGAGGGTCTGCTCGACCAGCCGGTGTGGCACTGGCCGAAGCGCTGACCGCTACCGCTCGCGCTACCCGCGCGTCAGGCGCGTGCGGCGAGGACGAGGCTCGTCACCGTCGCGGCGAGGTCCGTGAGCCGCGACGCGGTGCGGTCGAGCAGGTCGTCGAGCGCGATGGGGCCCGGGGCGATGCTGAAGGCCGCGGCGATCCCGGCGGCCCTCGCC
Organism: Cellulosimicrobium sp. So1_17; assembly: GCF_055181235.1. Classification (NCBI taxonomy): domain Bacteria; kingdom Bacillati; phylum Actinomycetota; class Actinomycetes; order Micrococcales; family Promicromonosporaceae; genus Cellulosimicrobium; species Cellulosimicrobium sp. So1_17. Next base: position 4,263,127 of record NZ_CM143702.1, on the reverse strand, counting down.
TGGTCCGCCGGGAGGAGCACGCGTCCGGCGAGCACGACGACGGGCGGCCGCCGGGGCGCCTCCGCGGCGAGCGCGCCGATCGCGTCGGCGACCTTGCCGTGGACCGACTGCGAGTCGAACGACCCCTCCCCGGTCACGACGAGGTCCGCGCGGCCGATCTCGCCGGGGAGCCCGATCGCCTCGGCGACGAGGCGTGCCCCGGGCTCGAGCTCCGCCCCCACGGCGGCCACCAGCCCGGCGGGCACTCCGCCCGCCGCGCCCGCACCCGCGAGCCCGCCGACCGACACCCCGGTCTCGCGCTCGAGCACGGCCTCCCAGCGGCGCAGCGCGTCGTCGAGGTACGCGACGTCGGCGCCCTTCGCCCCCTTCTGCGGGCCGAACACGTGGGCCGCTCCGCGCTCGCCGTGCAGCGGGTTCGTCACGTCCACCGCGAGCCGCCACCGCACGGCGCGTGCGCGGGGGTGCAGGGACGCGAGGTCGAGGCGCGCGACGCGCGCGAGCCCCTCGCCGCCGTCGGGCACGGGCTCACCGCCCTCGTCGAGGAGGCGTGCACCGAGCCCCGTGAGGATGCCCGCTCCGCCGTCGGTCGAGGCGGAGCCGCCGAGGCACACGATCACCTCCTCCACGCCGGCGTCGAGGACGGCCGCGGCCGCGGCGCCCGTCCCGAGCGTGTGCGCGTGCAGCGGCTGGAGGGCGACGTCGCTGACCTGCGGCAGCCCGCTCGCCTCCGCGAGCTCGACCACGCCGACGCGGCCGTCGGCCGAGACGCCGTAGCGCGCGGTGTGCGGGCGGCCGATCGCGTCGACGGTGGGCACCTCGCGCGCCGGCACCCCCCAGACGGCGAGGAGGGTGTCGAGGGTGCCCTCGCCGCCGTCGGCCATGGGCAGCTCGACGACGTGCGCGTCCGGGACGACGCTGCGGACCCCTGCTGCGACCGCGTCGGCGACCTCGGCAGCGCTCAGGCTGCCCTTGAAGGAGTCGGGCGCGACGACGACGCGCAGCGGGCTCTCCCCGCGCGGGGCGGGACGGACGGGTTCGGTGCTCGGCGCTGAGGACACGCGGCGATTCTAGGCAGGCACGTCGGTCACGGGCGGGTCGACGGCAGGTTCGTCCTGCGTGTTTCCCACCACACCGGCGCCGCGCGGGAGGTCGGGCCGGACCGCGGAGATCTTCGCCTGGGCCGCGCGGAGCCGTTCGAGCAGGGCGCCGAGGGTCTCGAGCTCGTCGTCGTCGAGCGCGCCGCCGACGTAGGTCGCGATCGCTCGCGCGTGGGCGCGGCCGATCGTCCGCTGCCGCTCGGCGCCGAGCGGCGTGAGACGCACGAGCGTGCCGCGTGCGTCGCCGGGGTCGGCAGAGCGTTCCACGAGGCCCCGGCGCTCGAGCCGCTCGACCATGCGGCTGAGAGACGGCTGGCTGAGGAGGATGAGCGCGTTGAGGTCGCGCAGCCGCATGCCGTCGCCCGGGCCCTTCGTGAGCGAGAAGAGCACGTCGTACTCGCGCATCGTCAGGTCGTCCCAGACGGGGTCCGACTGCAGGCGGCGCACGAGCGCGACCTGGGTGCGGAAGAGGGACTCCCACGTCTCCACGGCGAGGCGCGCGCTGCCGACGTCCCGGGCCGACTCGCTCATGACACCTCCGGTCGATGCGTTCGCATCGACCCTACCGGCAGGGCGAGGGCCTCACCGGCCGAGGCGTCGCTCCCGCTGGGAGTAGGACCGGAGCGCGCGCAGGTAGTCGACGCGCCGGAAGTCCGGCCAGTACGCCTCGCAGAAGTAGAACTCCGAGTGCGCGCTCTGCCACAGGAGAAACCCGCCGAGGCGCTGCTCGCCCGACGTCCGGATGACGAGCTCCGGGTCCGGCTGTCCCTTGGTGTACAGGTGCTCCTCGATGTGCTCGACGTCGAGGTTCTCCGCGAGGTCGTCGAGCTTCGCCCCGGCGTCGGCCTGCTCGCGCAGGTACGAGCGGACCGCGTCGGCGATCTCGTGCCGACCGCCGTAGCCGATGGCCACGTTGACCTGGAGCCCGTCCACAGCGGCGGTCCGCTGCTGGGCCTCGCGCAGCGCCGACGCGAGCCGCTCGGGCAGCAGGTCCAGACGCCCCATGACGCGCAGTCGCCACCGACCGGACTGCGCGAGGTCGCGCACGGCGTCCTCGATGATGTCGAGGAGCGCTGAGAGCTCCTCCTGCGAACGCGAGAGGTTGTCCGTGGAGAGCATCCACAGCGTGACGACCTCGATGCCGAGGTCCTCGCTCCACCCCAGGAACTCGTCGATCTTGTCCGCGCCGCGACGGTGACCCGTGGCGGCCGTCTCGCCGAACGAGCGGGCCCAGCGCCGGTTGCCGTCGAGGATCACGCCCACGTGTCGCGGGAATCCCTCGCGCGAGAGCGACGCGGCCAGCCGACGCTCGTAGAGTCCGTACACGGGATGGGGCAGTCGCACGACGGTTCCTCGGCGGTGGCTCGGTGGGTGGTCTGGTCATGGTCGGCAGCGCGCCGCGTGGCGCGGCGGTCCGGCCGACCGGACTGCCACACGGTACTCCTCGGCCACCGCGGCCACGGCCGCCCGGTGTCGCAGGACGGTGCCCTGCCCAGGATCTTCACACCGGCGGCCGCCGCCTCGCGCATGAACCTACGCTTGCGTAACTTACGATGCCGTAGGGCGCGGGGAGCGCGCCCGCACCCACCCGACCGACCGCTGACCGACACCCTGGAGGACCGGTGGCACGAGCGACGTCCGACCGCGACCCGGCACCCGAGTCCGGCCCGACCGCACCTCGCGGCACGCAGCCCGACGAACCCGCCACAGGCTCGCTGGAGAACGTCCGCGACTCCGTGACCGACGCCGTCGCGCAGGTCGCCGAGGCGGTCAAGCCCCGGTTGCGCGGCTGGATCCACGCCGGGACCTTCCCGCTCGCCCTCGTCGCCAGCATCGTGCTCGTCGCCATCGCGCCACCCGTCGCGGGCAAGGTGTCCTGCGCGATCTTCGGGCTCTCCGCGTGCCTGCTGTTCGGGACGAGCGCCGTCTACCACCGCGGGACCTGGTCGCCCCGCGTCGCCGGCATCCTCCGCCGCGCCGACCACTCCAACATCTTCCTCATCATCGCGGGCACGTACACCCCGCTCGCCGTGCTCCTCCTCCCCCAGCGCACGGCCACGATCCTGCTGGCCATCGTGTGGAGCGGAGCGCTCCTCGGCCTCCTCGCCCGGATCCTGTGGCTCGACGCGCCCCGCTGGGTCTACGTCCCGATCTACGTCGCGCTCGGCTGGGTCGCCGTCGGCTACATGCCGCAGTTCTGGACCACCACGAACGGGCCCGCGATCGTCTGGCTCGTCGCGATCGGAGGCCTCGCCTACACGCTGGGCGCCGTCGTCTACGGCATCAAGAAGCCGAACCCCAGCCCACGCTGGTTCGGCTTCCACGAGATCTTCCACGTGCTCACCGTCGTCGGGTTCGGGTGCCACTACGCGGCGATCATGCTGGCGGCGGTCGCCGCGCGCTGAGCCCGCGCGTCGGGAGGTCAGCCGAGCGGGACGACGGCGTAGCGGCGGTTCGCGAGAGAAGGGTTGCGCTCGCGCACCGCCGCGAGGGCGGAGGGGTCGAGGTCGGCGCTGCGCAGCTCGGCCTCCTCGCCCAGCTCGAGGCCGACCTGGCCGTCGGGGCCGACCAGGAGGGACCGGCCGGTCACGCCCCTGCCGGCCTGCCCCACCGCGACCACGACGGCGGTGTTCTCGATGGCTCGCGCCCGGGCGAGCGTGCGCCAGTGGTCGGCCTTGAGCGGTCCCGCGGCCCAGGCCGCCGGGACGACGAGCACGTCCGCGCCCGCGTCGACGAGGCGCCGCGCGCTCTCGGGGAACCGCAGGTCGTAGCAGGTCATGACGCCGAACGCGAGGCCACCGAGGCGCAGCACGAGCGGCTCGGCAGCCGGGTCGCCCGCCTCGAGCCGGTCGGACTCGCGGTGGCCGAACGCGTCGTACAGGTGGACCTTGCGGTAGACGCCGGCGAGCTCGCCCTGGGCGTCGACCGCGACGACGGCGTTGACGGCCTTCCCCGGAACGGCCGCAGGCAGCAGCGTCCCGGCGACCGCCGCGACACCGTGCTCGCGCGCGAGGCGTCGGAGCCCCGTGACGAAGGACCCGTCGAGCGGCTCGGCGTGCTCCGGTCCGGTCCCGCCCGGGTCGAACGCCGCGGCGTACTCGGGCAGCACGAGCAGGTCGGCGTGGACGCGCGCCGCCTCGCGGAAGGCGGAGCGCACCGCGACGAGGTTCGCCGCGTGGTCGGTCGACACCTCGAGCTGGCCGAGGGTGACGCGCGCACCGTCGGCCACCGTCAGGCGTCCCGCCGCGGGGTGCCCGACGTCGCGTCGCCGCCCGGCGTGCGCCCGTCACCGGGCGCTGGCCCGTCGCCGGGTGCTCGCCCGTCGCCCGGTGCGGCACCGCCGTCGCCTCCGGCACCGTCGTCCGGCGCCGTGCTGCCTGTCGGACCCGTGATCGGGCCGTCCGGGCCGATGCCCTGCACCTCGGCGTTGTGCCGCATGCGGCGGAGCTGGCGCGAGAGCGCGAAGAACAGCGCGACCGCGGCGAGCGCGACCGCGAAGATCGCGAGGAAGCCCGCGAGCCCCGGCGACACGTCGGTGGGCTCGAGGTCCTCGCGCAGCGGGTCGTCGGACGGGCTCGGGGTCGCCGTCTCCGTGACGACCTCCGCCGCCCACCCGGGGCCGCCCGCGACGGCGAGCGCCCCGCCGCCCGGCATGCCCAGGTCGAGCAGCACGCCGTCGAGCAGCCCGGCGTCGACCGGGTCGGAGCCGAGGGACCCGGTCACCGCGCTCATGCCGCGCTCCCCGACGTGCCGACGTGCTCGCGCACGCCCGCGAACAGGTCGTCCTCGGGAAGGTCCACGGGCACGCGCGACTCCGCGAGCTCGTACTCCTCGAACGGCCACACGTCGACCTCGAGGTCGCGCGGGATCGCGAAGAAGAAGCCGTCGGGGTCGATCTGCGACGCGTGCGCGATGAGCGCGGCGTCGCGTTGCGCGTAGTAGCGCGCCACGGGGACGCGCGTCGTGACCTGGCGCTCCGGGATCTCGCGCGCGGACCGGGACTCGACCCAGTCGCCGAACGGCGACTCGAGGCCGGCGCCCTGCATCGCCTCGTGCAGCGTCCGGATGCGGTTCATCGAGAAGTCGTGGTTGTAGTACAGCTTGAGCGGGGCCCACGGCGCCGCGCCGCCCTCGCGCCGGTAGCGGTCGGGGTCGCCCGCGGCGTGGAAGGCCTCGAACGCGACCCGGTGGCACATCACGTGGTCGGGGTGGGGGTACCCGCCCGACGGGTCGTACGTGGTCATGACGTGCGGGCGGAACTCCCGCACGAGCTCGACGAGCGGCGCCGCCGCCTCCTCGAGCGGCACCAGTCCGAAGCAGCCGTCCGGCAGGGGCGGCAGCGGGTCGCCCTCGGGCAGGCCGGAGTCCACGAAGCCGAGCCACTGCTGACGGACACCGAGCGCCCGCGCGGCCGCCGCCATCTCCTCGCGGCGCAGCGCCCGCATGCCCTCGACGTCCGCGGGGCCCGTCCCGAAGCTCGGGTTGAGGATGTCGCCGCGCTCACCGCCCGTGCACGTCGCGACGAGCACCTCCACGCCCTCCGCCGCGTAGCGGGCTGTGGTCGCGGCCCCCTTGCTCGACTCGTCGTCCGGGTGCGCGTGCACGGCGAGGAGCCGCAACGGCTCCTGCTCGCCGTGGTCGCGGCGGGGCGTCGGTCCGGCCGTGGGATCGGCCACTGGTCCTCCCGGGATACCTCGTGCGTCTCCGCGCAGGCGCCCGGGCGCGCGACACGGTCGGGTCCCGGCCGTGCCACGGCACGTGCCGGGCTCTGCGAAGATGGTCGAGGACCATGATCCCCCACCCCGCCCACCGCTGACGAACCCCGCCGCAGCCGGACCCGCCCCTGGCGACCGCGACGACCGGAGCCGACCGGCGGCCGCCGAACCAGGACACCCCGACGTGACGAACGAGACCACCGCCCCGCAGCCCGCCCCCGGCACGCCTGCACGGCCGCCCGCGGGACGGTACGGGCCGGAGCCGACGGTGCGACGTCGACGCCTGGCGATCGCGGCGATCGCGGCACTGGCAGTGGTGGGGCTCGCGGTCGTCGTCGCCATCGGGATCCGGTTCGCGAGCGAGCCGGTGCGGCACAAGCTCGTCGGGTTCGACGTCGTGGACTCCGAGCGCGTCGACGTGACGTTCGAGGTCTCCATGGAGCCCGGGACCGTCGCGGAGTGCACCGTCGACACGATGGCGGACAGCTACGCGCAGGTCGGCACGCTCGACGTGACCGTCGGCCCGGTGGACACGCTCGAGTCCCGCTGGACCGTGAGCGTCGCCACGTCCGAGCTGGCGACGACGGGCGTCGTCGAGTCGTGCCGCGTCGTGGAGTGACCCTTCTCACCTGCTCACCCCGGCCCTCCTGGACCGCGCCCCGGCCGTGAGCCCGGAGGTCGTGACCTGCGTCGTCGTCGGCACGTGGGTGCCCTTTGATACCCTGAGGGATTCCTGCGCAGGACTGCGCCCGGACGAGCCGTGCCCGTCGAGACCGACGCGCCGGCCGCCGTCGGGCACCGGAGCACCGCGCGGAGACCCAGCCACATGCGCTGCCACCCGGGCAGCGTCACCGACCCGGGCAGGCAGGCGCACCGCGAGAGCTCGCGCCTCGGCTGCCCGCACCTGCACGGCCGCCGAGGTGCGGCCGTCGACCATGGAAGGAAGGAGCGAACCGTGACCAACACCACCGTCACCTGGCTGACCCAGGAGGCGCACGACAGGCTGCAGGCCGAGCTCGCCCACCTGTCCGGCGAGGGCCGCACCGAGATCGCCGAGCGCATCGCCGCCGCGCGCGACGAGGGCGACCTCAAGGAGAACGGCGGCTACCACGCCGCGCGCGAGGAGCAGGCCAAGAACGAGGCACGCATCCGCGAGCTCACCGAGAAGCTGCGCAACGTGCAGATCGGCACGCCGCCGGACGACGGCAAGGTCGAACCCGGCATGGTCGTGACCGCCGAGGTCGCGGGCGACGAGATGACCTTCCTGCTCGGCTCCCGCGAGATCGCCGGCACGACGGACCTCGACGTGTACTCGCCGACGTCGCCGCTCGGCGCCGCGATCGACGGCAAGTCCATCGGGGACGCGACGAGCTACACCGCGCCCAACGGCAACGAGATCGCCGTGAAGATCACCGGCGCCAAGCCGTTCGAGGGCTGACGACCTCCCTCACGACGACGCACGCCCGCCACGACGGCCCGGCACCCATCGGGTGCCGGGCCGTCGTCGTCCCACCAGATCCCGCGGTCGTGCCCACGAGATGCGGCTCGTCGTCGCTCCGGCCGCACGTCGGACGACCACTTCTCGCCTCTCGATCCCTGCTCCGGGCAGGCCGGTGCCGCCGTCGTCCACAGTCTCGGTCCGGGGCCACCACGGCGAGGCGGGCGACGCCACACCGACCGACGTGCTGCCACCCCTTCCCGAGCCTCCGTTCCTCGTCGCCACCGCCCTCGCCCTCGGCGCGACCCGCCGCCAGCTGCGGTCGCCACGTCTGCACGCACCGGTCCGCGGGGTGCGCATGGACGTGGGCCTCGCCGACGACGTCCGCGGCGTGACCGCGGCGGTGCAGCTCGTCCTCCCGGACGACGCGGCGTTCTCCCACACGACGGCGGCCGCACTATGGGACCTGCCGCTGCCGCGGGGCGTCACCGGAACGGGCCCGCTCCATGTGACCGGCCCCGCTGGCCGGCGGTCGATCGACGCCCTCCACGTCGTGTCGCACGCCGGGCTCGCGCCGGTCGACGTCGCGGTCCGGCACGGGGTGCGCACGACGCGACCCGACCGCACCTGGGCCGACCTCGGCGCGCTCGTCGCGGGCCGGCAGGCGGGACCGTCGCTCGGGCCGACCGACCTCCTCGTCGTCACGGACGCCCTGCTCCACGGGCGCGGACGAACCCGGCCCTGCCCTCGTGAGCTGCTCGAAGCGCGACTCGCGGCGTGGTCGGGTCGCCGGGGCTCCACGTCGCTGACCCTGGCGCTCGAGCGGTCGCGCCGGTTCGTCGACTCACCGATGGAGACGCGGCTGCGGCTGCAGCTGGTCGACTCGGGGTTTCCGTGCCCGGTCGTCGGCGCGGACGTCTTCGACGACGACGGCCGGTGGGTCGCCCGACCGGACCTGTGCTGGCCAGCGCTGCGGATCTCGGTCGAGTACGACGGCGCGCACCACCTCGTCTCCGCGAAGCAGCGCCTGGACGACGTCGCCCGTCAGGAGGAGCTCGAGCGGCTGGGCTGGCGCGTGATCGTGCTGTTCGCGCACGACGTCCTGCGGCGATGGCCCAGCACGGAGAGCCGCGTGCTCCAGGCCTTCGTCGACCGCGGCGTCCGGCCGGACGAGCTGCCCGACGCCCCGGACGCGGCGACCCGGCCACGCGTCGTGACGCCGTCCTGGCCGCGATCGTGAACCGCGGTGGCACCCGTCCGGACGCGCGAGATGCGAGTCGTGGTCGGCGTCGAGCGTGCCGGAGCGACCACGAGTCGCATCTCGCCAGGTCGCGAGGTCAGGCGGGCGACGTCCGCTCCGACCGCTCGACGCGGTAGCCCTCGGCGCGCAGCCGCGCGACGAGCTCGTCGCAGTGCTCGGGACCCTTCGTCTCGACCTGCATGCGCACCCACGCCTCCCCGATCGCGAGCCCGACGTCCGTGCGGTCGTGGTCGATGTGCATGACGTTCCCGCGCAGGGAGGAGATGATCTCGAGCAGCCCGGCGAGCGCGCCGGGCCGGTCGTCGAGCAGCACCTGGAGCTGGATGTACCGGCCCGCTGCGGCGAGGCCGTGGCGCACGACGCGCAGGAGGACGAGCGGGTCGATGTTCCCGCCGGAGAGGACCACGACGACCGGCCCCTCCAGGGGCGCAGCACCCGCGGTCGGGTCGGCGACGTCGAGCGCGCGCGACGCCGCGAGCAGAGCGGCCACGCCTGCCGCCCCGGCCGGCTCGACGAGGAGCTTCGCGCGCTCGGCCACCATGAGCAGCGAGCGGGAGATCTCCTCCTCGGTGACGGTGCGCACCTCGACCCCGTGTCGGGCGAGGATCTCGAACGGGACGGCGCCCGGCGTGCCGACAGCGATGCCGTCGGCCATGGTCGCGGCGACCCGCGACGTCGTGGGCTCGCCGGCGGCGAGCGACGCCGGGTAGGCCGCGGCGCAGGCTGCCTGCACGCCGACGACGCGCACGTGCGGGGCGGCCTCCGCGAGCGTCGCGGCGAGCCCCGCGACGAGCCCGCCGCCGCCCAGCGGCGCGACGACGGTCCGCACGTCGGGCACCTGCTCGAGGATCTCGAGCGCGATCGTGCCCTGCCCGGCGACGACGTCGGGGTGGTCGAACGGGTGGATGAGCACCGCACCCGTGCGCTCCGCCTCGGCCCGCGCCGCGGCGAGCGTCGCGTCGACGTCCTCCCCCACGAGCCGGACCTCCGCCCCGTACTGGCGGGTCGCCGCGACCTTGGGCAGGGCGGCGTCGACCGGCATGTACACGACGGCGCGGATGCCCAGCAGGCCGGCGGCGAACGCGACGCCCTGCGCGTGGTTCCCCGCGCTCGCCGCGACGACGCCGCGTGCCTTCTCGTCGGCCGAGAGCCGGGCCATGCGCACGTACGCGCCGCGGACCTTGAACGACCCCGCGCGCTGCAGGTTCTCGCACTTGAGGAGCACGCGGACGCCGGCCGCCTCGCTGATCGCGCGCGACGTCTGCACGGGCGTGACCGTCGCGACGCCGTCGAGCAGGCGGGCCGCGTCCCGGACGTCGGCGAGCGTGACGTGGTCGGGACCGCTCATGCGGACGGGCCGTCGCCGGCGTCCTCGGTGCTCGCGACGGGAGAGTCCTCCTGGCCCGGCGCGGCGCGGCGACGTCCCACCCACGTCCGGCGGGTGGGCTCGTCGAGATCGGCCTCCGCGCGCGTGACGACCGGGGGCTGCGGGCTCCCCCGGACGACGACGCGGTCGTCGGTCCCGAGCTCGGGGAACTTGTCGTGCCCGTGCAGGTAGAGGACCACGGTGTTGAGGACGGCGGCGATCGGGACCGCGAACAGTGCCCCGAGGATGCCCGCCGCGAAGCTGCCCGCCGCGACGACGAGCAGGACCGCGACCGGGTGCAGCGAGACCGCGTGCCCCATGAGGAACGGCTGGAGGATGTGTCCCTCGATCTGCTGCACGAGCAGGACGATCGCGAGCATGATCAGCGCCTGCGGCCAGCCCTGCGCCACGAGGACGACGAGCACCGCGATCGAGCCGGTGACGATCGCACCGACGATCGGGATGAACGAGCCGACGAACACGAGGATGGCCAGCGGCAGCGCGAGGGACGGCACGAAGAACGCCGCACCGATGCCGATACCGACGGCGTCGACCGCGGCCACGAGGATCTGGGTCCGGGTGTAGGCGGACAGCGTGATGATGCCCCGGCGCCCCGCCTGGTGCACGCGGTCGCGCGACCGGAGCGGGAGGAGCCCGACGGCCCAGGACCAGATGGTCCGGCCGTCGAGCAGGAAGAAGAACGTGCAGAACAGCGCGATGAGCGCGCCCGCGAGCACGTGGCCGACCGTGGTGGCGGCGCCCAGGGCGCCGGACACGATGCTGCTCTGGTTCTCGGAGAGGGCGGACTGCGCCTGGTCGAGGTAGGAGTCGAGCGTCACCGAGTCGAGCTTCAGCGGGCCGTCGGCGAGCCAGGCGGTGAACTGCTGGAACCCCTCGACAGCCTGGTCGCGCAGCTCCTGGAAGCCGCTGACGATCTGCTGCCCGGCGAGCGTCACGAGCCCCGCGACGACGAGCAGCAGCCCGAGGAGCGCGACGCCCGACGCCAGCCCGCGCGACATGCCGAGCCGGCGCTGGCAGAACCGCTGCACGGGGGTGAGCAGCACCGTGAGCAGGAGCGCGACGGCGATCGGCACGACGATCACCTTGAGCTGCGTGACGACCCACAGGGTCGCGGCGACGAGCGCGCCGATGAGCAGCAGCCGCCACGACCAGGCGGCGGCCGCGCGCACCGAGTCCGGCACCGCCGCCGCACCGGGTCGACCCGGCGGGAGCGGGGAGGGGTCTGCGGTCTGCTCGTGCTGGTCGGGCCGGTCGGTCTGCGCGCTCACAGCGCAACACTAGGCGAGCGGGCACCCGGTCGCGCGTACCGGCACCACGCGTCCGCCGGATCTGCCCCGTCCGGCGGTGTGCGTCACGACAGCGCGCGGTCGAGGTCGGCGATCAGGTCCTCGACGTCCTCGATGCCGACGGACAGGCGCACCAGGTCGTCCGGCACCTCGAGCGCCGTGCCGGCGACCGAGCCGTGGGTCATGCGCCCCGGGTGCTCGACGAGCGACTCGACCCCGCCCAGCGACTCCGCGAGCGTGAACACCTGCGTGCGCCCGCACACGTCGAGCGCCTTCGCCTCGGTGCCAACGCGGAACGACACCATGCCGCCGAACCCGCTCATCTGGCGGGCCGCGACCTCGTGGCCCGGGTGGGACGCGAGCCCCGGGTAGATCACCTGCGTCACCGCCGGGTGCTGCTCGAGGAACGCCGCGACGGCCGCGGCGTTGGCCTGGTGCCGGTCCATGCGCACCGCGAGCGTCTTGAGCCCGCGGAGCGTGAGCCACGCGTCGAACGGGCCGGCGACGGCGCCGGACGCGTTCTGGTGGAAGCCCACCGCGCCCGCGACGTCGGTCCCGCCCGCGGGCGACGCGAGGCCGCCCGGGAGCTGCGCGCCCGCTGCGACGACGAGCGCTCCGCCGACGACGTCCGAGTGCCCGCCGACGTACTTCGTCGTCGAGTGCACGACGACGTCCGCGCCGAGCGCGAGCGGCTGCTGGAGGTACGGCGTCGCGAACGTGTTGTCGACGACGAGCAGCGCGCCCGCCTCGTGAGCGATCTCCGCGAGCGCCGAGACGTCCGAGATCCCGAGCAGCGGGTTCGTCGGCGTCTCGACCCACACGACCTTGGTCGACCCGGGTCGGACGGCGGCGCGCACCGCGTCGAGGTTCGCCAGGTCCGTGAGGTCGACCGGGGTGTGCTCGATCCCCCAGGGGCCGAACACGCGGTGGACGAGCCGGTACGTACCGCCGTACGCGTCGTTCGGGAACACGACGTGGTCCCCCGGGCGCAGCACGGCGCGCAGGAGGGTGTCCTCCGCGGCGAGGCCGGACGCGAAGGCGAAGCCCCGCGCGGCGGGCGACCCGTCCGCCGTCGGGCCCAGCCCTCCGGACTCCGCGGCCGCGAGCGCCTCCTCGAGCGCCGTGCGCGTCGGGTTCGCGGAGCGCGAGTACTCGTACCCGCCGCGCAGGCCGCCCACACCGTCCTGCTTGTACGTGGAGACCTGGTGGATGGGCGGGACGACAGCGCCCGTCGTCGGGTCCGGGTCCTGGCCCGCGTGGATGGCGCGGGTAGAGAAGCCGGTCGTGGTCCAGTCGGGGTGCTCGCTCGAGGTGCTCACCGTCCCAGACTACGGTCGCGGCCCGAGCCCGCCACGGTCACGGCCCGCGGTGGCGCGGCCCGACGGCGCGCGGCACGGTGGGAGCACCAGGGCAGCGACCGGCCGCGACCGGTGGTGCCCGCGACGCGGACGGAGGCACGGATGAGGATCGACCTCGACGGCAGGACGGCGCTCGTCACCGGCTCGGCGCAGGGCATCGGGCTGGCGATCGCCCGGACCCTCGCGCGGTGCGGGGCGAGCGTCGTCGTCAACGGGCGGTCGGAGGAGACGTCGCAGCGCGCCGCGGAAGACGTGCGCGAGCACGTGCCGGGCGCGCAGGTCCTCGGCGTCGCGGCCGACCTCGCCACCGACCAGGGCACCGCGGCGATGCTCGAGGCGGTGCCGCGCGTCGACGTGCTCGTGAACAACCTCGGCATCTTCGAGAGCGCGGACCCGCTGGAGATCGACGACGCCACGTGGCGCCGCTTCCTCGAGGTGAACGTCCTGACGGGCGTGCGCCTCACGCGGGCCTACCTGCCCGGGATGATGGACCGCGGCTGGGGTCGCGTGCAGTTCATCGGGAGCGACTCGGCGGTCGTGATCCCGGCGGAGATGATCCACTACGGCGTGACGAAGACGGCGCTGCTCGGCGTCTCGCGCGGGTTCGCCAAGGCCGCGGCGGGGACGGGCGTGACGGTGAACAGCGTGCTCGCCGGCCCGACGCACACGGGCGGCGTCGAGACTTTCGCCCGGAGCCTCGTCGGCGACGACCTGCCCTGGGACGAGGCGCAGCGCGTCTTCATGCGCGAGCACCGGCCCCAGTCGCTGCTCCAGCGGCTCATCGAGCCCGAGGAGATCGCGCACATGGTCGCGTACCTCGCGTCGCCGCTCGCGTCCGCGACGACGGGTGCGGCCGTGCGCGTCGACGGCGGCTACATCGACGCGATCGTCCCGTGAGACCCTCGGCGGAGCGCCCAGGGCGCGTGCCCAGGGCAGGAACACACTCCGGCCGCGCCGCGTTCTACCCCGTGCCAGGACGATGCGTCGTGGGCCAGCGCCCCGGTCGTCCCGGTCCCTTCAGGAGGTAAGCGATGAACTCGATCTTCGACGCGATCTTCGGCTCGTCCGGCAAGACGACGATGGTCGCCCCGGAGGACACGCTCCCCGGGCGCCAGTCCCCCGTCCTGCAGACCCCGCGCCCGCACACCGTGCTCGGCACGTCGATCACCGGCCCCTGGCCCGAGGGCACGCGCGTGCTCTACCTCGCGATGGGCTGCTTCTGGGGTGCCGAAGAGATCTTCTGGCAGGTCCCGGGCGTCGTGAGCACCGCCGTCGGGTACATGGGCGGCACGACGCCGAACCCCACCTACGAGGAGGCGTGCAGCGCCCGCACGGGCCACACCGAGACGGCGCTCGTGGCGTACGACCCGACGAAGGTCTCCGAGGAGGAGCTCCTCAAGATCTTCTGGGAGCGCCACGACCCGACCCAGGGCTACCGCCAGGGCAACGACGTCGGCACGCAGTACCGGTCCGCGGTGTACTGGACGACGCCCGAGCAGGAGCAGGCGGTCCGCGAGACGGCCGAGCGCTACGGCAAGGTCCTCGAGGCGAAGGGCTACGACCCGATCACGACGGAGAGGCGCCCCGCATCCGAGGCCGGCCCGTTCTACTACGCCGAGGACTACCACCAGCAGTACCTCGACAAGAACCCGAACGGCTACCGCTGCCACGCCACGACGGGCGTCCCGTTCCCCGACGCCGCCTGATCGTCTCCCCGCTCTGACGGCCCTCGACCACCCGGTCGAGGGCCGTCCTCATGCCGTCGGGACACGCCGCGGCCGGGTCCGGTCCTCGTCGGCAACGAGATAGCGGGCCCAGATGAGTGCCTTGCGGTACGGCCCGTCGCCGTCGGCGTCTCGCTGGGGCTGGTCGAACTCGACCCAGTACTCCAGCTCGCCGGCTTCCGCGCGCGGGTTTCTGATCGGCACCGGTGCCGCCATCGCGCTGACGGTGCCGGAGAACTCCTGGAGCCACGGTCCGTGCCACGCCCGGTCGTGCACGACACGGACCCGCGTGCCGGCGGGCCAGGCTCCTCGAGGCCATGCGCGCGGCAGGGCGACGCCGATGATCGTCTCGACCGCCCGCCGGTCACGGTCGTCACTGGGGCCGTCAGTCACCCTGAACCACCAGGCGCCGGACCCGTTCGCGCACGGCCGCCGACCATGCGACGGGGTCTGCATCGTGCTCCCGGCACTCGTCGAGCCACCCGTCGAAGGTCGAACGGATGTACTCGAACTCGTGGACGTGCTCGCCCGGCCCTCCGTGGCGGATCAGTCGTGGGTCGTCCGGGTCCCGCGTCAGGTCGAAGCCGTGCAGGTGCAGGAGCGCCGTCATGACGAGAGGCTGCGCCTCGACAGGGGAATCGGCCATGACGTACGGATCCGCCCAGCGATGCACCTCCTCGCGGCTCACGCCGCCGCGCACCAGCGCCGTCCACCACCGTTCGACCTCGCGACGAGAAGGGCCGCACAGCACCACCATGGGGAGAGCGTACGACTGCGCGAGGACGGTGTGTCGGTACGCCGACGGGGCAGCGCCACCGAGGGTTCCATTGCGCGTGCCGGCGCGTCCGGGGCGTGCGTAGATGGAGAGCATGACCTCCCTCCCCCGACTCACGTCCCAGGACGGCACCACGATCCCCGCGATCGGCTTCGGCACTTACTCACTTCGGGGGGCGGGCGGCGCGGAGACGGTCGTGCGGGCGATCGAGGCGGGGTACCGGCTCATCGACTCGGCGTTCAGCTACGAGAACGAGGGCGCGGTGGGCGCGGCCGTACGGCAGTCGTCGGTGCCGCGCGACGAGGTGCTCGTGACGTCGAAGCTGCCCGGGCGGTACCACGCCTACGACGACGCCGTCCGCGCCGTCGAGGAGTCGCTGTTCCGCACCGGTCTCGACCACCTCGACCTCTACCTGGTCCACTGGCCGAACCCCGGCGTCGGGCGCTACGTCGAGGCGTACGAGGCGCTCGTCGCGTGCCGCGAGCGCGGGCTGGTCCGCCACGTCGGCGTCTCCAACTTCCTGCCCGACCACCTGGACACGGTCATCGCGGCGACGGGTGTGACGCCCGTCGTGAACCAGGTCGAGCTGCACCCCTACTTCCCGCAGCACGACCAGCGCCACGCCGACGCCGAGCGGGGTGTCGTCACGGAGGCGTGGAGCCCGATCGGGCGGGCGGGCGAGCTGCTCACCGACCCGGTCGTCACCGCGGTCGCGGCGGCCCACGGGGTCTCCCCGGTGCAGGTCGTCCTGCGCTGGCACGTCCAGCTGGGCGTCGTGCCGATCCCCAAGGCGTCGTCGCCCGAGCGGCAGCGCGAGAACCTCGACGTCTTCTCGTTCGAGCTGTCGACGCACGAGATGAACGCCCTCACAGGCCTCGCGCGCGCCGACGGTCGGACGAACGACCAGGACCCCGCGGTCTACGAGGAGCTCTGACCCTGCCTCTCGGAGGCGGGTCACGGTCCAGCCGGCCTGCGGCCGTCGCGCGGCCCGAAGACCCGCAGCGCCTCGGCGTCGCTCGCCGCCGACCGCACGAAGTACTCGGCCCACTCCTCGACGCCCGGGTAGTCGCTGCCGGTCACCACCGCGGCGACGGTCGCGTCGACGTCGACCTCCGTGTGGCGCAGCGACACCTGGCCGTCGTGCAGCAGCGCCCAGGCGCCGCCGGGGCGCCCGTACGGCATCCCGACGCTCCCCGGGTTCACGACGAGCCGCCGGTCGACGAGCCGCACGAACGGCATGTGCGTGTGCCCGCAGAGCACCGTGCGGACCGCGGGGTCGAGGCCGCCGAGAACGTCGGCCCATCGCTCCAGCGACGAGTCGACGAGCACGACCTCCTCGTCGTCGCGCGGCGTCCCGTGGCAGCACACGACGCGCCCGAACCCGCGCACGACGATCTCGACGGGGTGCGGCAGGCCGGCGAGCAGCTCGACCTGGTCGGGCCGGAGCTGCGCCGCCGCCCACGGCACGACCGGGTCGGGCACCTCCCCCGCGCCGTCGCGCGCCCAGGAGACGAGCTCGCGGTCCGCGTTGCCGCGCACGAGCAGGGCGCGGTCACCGAGCGACGTGAGGCGGTCGAGCACCTCGACCGGCTGCGGGCCGGCGGCGTGGTCACCGGTCACGACGACGAGGTCTGCCACGCGCACGTCGGGCTCCGCGAGCACGGCGTCCAGCACGGGGAGCACGCCGTGGACGTCGGACAGGACGGCGACGACGCCGAGCTCGGAGGTGGGTGCGGTCATCGACCCACGGTCCCACGGAACTCCTTCGGACCGCCCCACCGGTCGCCCACGGTCCTGCCACGCGCAGGTCGTGACGCGCTCCCGCCGCGCGGGCATGGCACCGTGTGCACGTGACGTCTTCCCCCGGCCCGTCCGTCGTCGTGCCCGACGCCGCCCTACCGCCATGGGCCGTCGGCTCGCCGGCCCGCCTGCTCGCCGCCGCGCTCGTCTCGCTGTCCGCGGTGCTGCTCTTCGCGGTGCACGTGCGCCCGCTCGGCTATCTCCCGCTCGTGCTGGGCGTCGCGCTCGGCTGGGCCGTCGATCGTGTCCTCGGCCGTGACCTCGCCCTGATCGGCGTGGGCCTGGGGATCATCTCGGCCATCTCGCTCGAGGCCGACCTGTCGGACGCGGGCATGGCGCGTTTCACCGTCGCCCTGTCGCTCGCGGTGCTCGTGCCCTGGGCGCTGTCGCGGGTCGCGTTCCACGACCGGACGATCACGTTCCCCGTCGCGACCGGCCGGCGCTGGTCGCGCGGCCAGATCGTCTACCTCGCCGTGGTCGTCGTCGCGGGCTACCTCATCCTGCCGTTCTACTTCATCGGCTCGGGGGCGTACCGGAACTGGCCGGAGGTGACGAGCGGGGCCGAGATCGCGCGGCTGTTCGTCGGGGTGAACGCCGTCGGGATCTGGGACGAGCTGTTCTTCGTGTGCATCGTCTTCGCGCTGCTGCGCCAGCACTTCGGGCTGTGGACGGCGAACCTCCTGCAGGCGGCGGTGTTCGTCTCGTTCCTGTGGGAGCTCGGCTACCGCGAGTGGGGCCCGCTGCTGACGATCCCGTTCGCCCTCGTGCAGGGCTGGATCTTCTCGTGGAGCAAGTCGTTCACGTACGTCGTCGCCGTGCACCTGCTGTTCGACCTCGTGGTGTTCGGCGTGCTCGTGCACGCCCACAACCCCGAGCTCTTCGACGTGTTCGTCACCGCTCCCCGCTGAGGCCCTGCGGACCAGCCCGCGCTCAGAAGGGTCGCGCGACGAGCAGGCGCCGGACGCCGTCGACCCGGCACGCCGCGTGCACCGCGGTCGTCCCGGGACCTGCCAGCACCAGGGTGGTCGCGACCACGACCCCCACCCCGACCGCCGCGCCCGCGACGACGTCGTGCGGGAAGTGCGCACCCTGGGCGACGCGCGCCGCGCCCACCACCACGGCGAGCGCGACGGGCAGCACGACCCACAGCACGACGTCGACCGGTCGCGCGACGACCGCGTGGCGAGGCGTCCGCCCGCCGAGGAGACGTACGGCCGGCGCTCCCGCGACGACGACCGCCGTGGCGAGCGCGAAAGCGATCGCCGTGTGGTTGCTCGGGAACGACCAGTCCCCCGCCGGCGGGCAGTGCGCGACCTCGACGAGCTCCCAGCACCCGCGCGGCTGACGGACCACGGACTTCACGAGCTCGCTGGCCCCGTAGGCGAGGACCGCACCCACGCCCGCCGTGAGCGTCGTCGCCACGGCGACGTGGCCGTCGTGCCGCGAGCGCAGGAGGACGACGCCGCACAGCGCGACGAGCACGAGCACGCCGCCCTCGGCGACGAGCCCGGTCCACGACAGGTCGCCCGTGCGAGCGGTCAGCGCGACGTACAGGCCCTCGCTCGGACCGCGCAGCAGGAGGGCCAGGACCACGACGAGCGCCGCGCCACCCAGCCACGCGAGCGCCCGGGTGGTGACGTGCGGGCGGGGCGCGCCGGAGTCGGGCGGCGTGTCGTCCGGGTGCAGGACACGGTCGAGGACGGGTGCGGGACGGGACGAATCGGGCGAGCTCACCGGTCGAGGGTAGACAGGTGAACAGCGGATGAACATCAGCCCTCGGTCGGACGTCGAGCGTGTCGTCGCACGACCGAGGGCGGACCCGACCCTCTCGATCCCGGCGGTGCTACTCCTGCGGGTCGAGCGGCGGCACGTAGAACGCGGTGGTCGCCGCGACGCGCGCCGCGACGGTCCCCTCGTCCAGGCCGTCCGCCGCGGCCAGGGCGGCGCCCCAGGACTCGCTGCTCGCGGTGTTGAACGCCCGCACGGCGGGATCGGTCGCGAGGGTCTCGGGGTCGATCGCCCCCTCGACGCCCGCGAGGTGCAGCGAGAGACCGAGGAGCGCGCCGTCCCAGCCGACGCCGACCGCTCCCGGGCCGAACTGGTCCCACATCTCGGGCGGGGTGACGGCGGTGTGCTCGAGCGTGAGCCGCGTCCCGTCGCCGTCCGGCTCGAGACGCACGTCGACGATCGAGGAGTCCTCGGGGCCCGACGGGCCCATGACCCACGTGAGCTGCAGGTGACGCGGCGCGTCGCACGCGCGGATCTCCCCGCCCGCGTTGCCCTCCGTCTGGTAGGTGCCCCCGACGCGCAGGTCGCCCGTGACGGGCAGGAACCAGCGCGGGAGACGCTCGGGGTTCGTCACGGCGTCCCAGACGTCGTCGACGGCCGCGGGGTACGTCCGCGAGAGGCTGACGACGCGCGCCTCCCCCGCGGGGAGCGTCCCGCGCCCGACCCTGCGTCGCACGTTCTCCAGCTCGGCGATGAGGTCCTTCATCCTG
Organism: Cellulosimicrobium sp. So1_17; assembly: GCF_055181235.1. Classification (NCBI taxonomy): domain Bacteria; kingdom Bacillati; phylum Actinomycetota; class Actinomycetes; order Micrococcales; family Promicromonosporaceae; genus Cellulosimicrobium; species Cellulosimicrobium sp. So1_17. The sequence goes on along the minus strand of NZ_CM143702.1, from coordinate 4,243,788 downwards.
CCCTCCAGGTGGTGTCGGTGTCGTGCTTCTCGTCGGTGGTCGACGGCGCTCGCGCCCCCCGCGCGGTGTCGTCACCGCCTCCGCTCGCGGCACGGTCCGCGGCGAGCCGCCGTTCGCGTGCCCCGCGCGCGAGCTCGGTGCCGAGCGCGTCGAGCCGCTGCTCCCAGAAGCGCCGGAGGCCGGCGGCCCAGTCCTCGACGTCGGCCAGCGGCGCGGGGTCGAGCGCGTAGAGGCGCCTGGTCCCCTCGGCACGGACGGCCGCGAACCCGCTCGTCCGCAGGACGCGCAGGTGCTGGGAGACGGCGGGCTGGCTGATCGAGAACTCCGCGCCCACGAGAGCGACGACCTCGCCCGCGGACCGCTCGCCCTCGGCCAGGTGCTCGAGGATGCGGCGGCGGACGGGGTCGCCCAGCACGTCGAACGCTTCCATCGCTCCAGTATGGAAGCGAGCACTTATATAAGTCAATGCCTATGGAGGTCGACGGACGAGCGCCCGGCTCGAGAGACGCACTCCTTGGGCGCAGCGCTCGAGCCTGGGCGCAGCGCTCGACGAGAGCGCCTCGGTCGCCCTCGAGACCCGGGTTTCAGCGACCCCGGCCCTGCCCGCGCCCCCCGCGCTTCCCGCCGCCCGCCTTGCCCGAACCGCCCTTGCCTGCGCCCTTGCCCGAGCCGCCCTTTCCCGCGCCCTTGCCGGGACCGCCGCCCTTGCCCAGGCCGCTCGTCCCGGCGCTCCTGCCGCCCTTCCCGGGTCCCCTGCCCGAGCCGACCTTGCCAGCACCCCGGCCCGTGCCGCCCTTCTCGCCGCGCGGGCCGCCCGGCTCGGCCGCACGCCCCGACGCCGCGGCGTCGGGCGCCGGGGACCGGCCTCGCGAGCTGTTGACGGTCCGGCCGCGGACGATGCCCACCATCTCCTCGACGAGGTCGTCGTCCCTCTCCGCCAGCCAGGCGAGCGCGACGGGCGCGGACGGCGCGCCGTCGAGCCGCCGGTGCACGACGTCCTTGCGGTGGTGCAGCCGCGCGAGCGACTGCGGGACGACGAGGACGCCCACCCCCGCCGCGACGAGGACCACGGCGTCGGCCGTCGTCGCGGGGCGCTCGACCGCCGCGACGCCGGGCGGCGGCGGGGCGTCGTCCGCGGCCCCCGGCTCGCCCGCCCAGGGGACGACGTCGTCGAGCGGGCGCTGCAGGACGTCGTCGTCGAGGTCGTCGAGCGCGACCGGCTCGTCGGGGTCCAGCGCGGCGAGCAGGTGGTCGCGCGACACGACGACGACGGACGTCTCCTCGTAGAGCGGGATCGCCGCGAGGACATCCTTGTCGACCGGCGGCCGGAGGAGCGCGGCGTCGGCCTCTCCCTCGCGCAGGACGCGCTCGGCGTCGGCGACGTCGGCCGCGACGAGGTCGAGCGGTACGTCAGGGTGCCGCGCGCGCCACGTGCGGACCCACTTCGCCGGGGTCGCCCCCGGGACGTACGCGAGCCGGAAGCGGGGTCCGCCCTGCTGACCGACCTCGTGACCAGGAGCCGTGCCCGCGCCGCCCTCGAGGGTCGCGTCGCTGTCGTCCTCGGGGGTCGCGCCCGTGTCGTCGTCCACCCGACCACCCTAGGTCCGACGGCGCCCCGCGACCGGACCGGACCGGGCACCAGGGGCCGGCGCCCCCCGGGCGGACGGCCCGACCCGCTCGGAGGACATACCCTGGGCGCATGAGCCCGAAGCACTCCGCGCAGTCGATGAAGCCCGCCACGGCGGCCAAGAAGCTCGGGGTGTACCTGCCCGCGACGCCCGAGGAGTTCCGGGCGAGGGAGATCACGCGCGCGCAGCTCGAGGAGCTCGAGAAGAACCCGCCGGAGTGGCTCGCCGACCTGCGTCGCAACGGCCCGCACCCCCGGCCCGTCGTCGCCGGCCGTCTCGGCGTCTCGATCTCCGGCCTCACGCGCGGCGGGCTGACGGAGCCGTTGACCACCGAGCAGATCGACGAGCTGCGCCAGGACCCGCCCGCGTGGCTCGCCCAGGAGCGCGAGGTCCTCAAGAAGGTGCGCGCCGAGGAGGAGCGGCTCGCCGCGCAGCAGTCCCGCAAGGCCTGAGCCAGGTCGTCACCGCGGCCGGTTCGGCCACCTGTCGGCCACGTCCGCCCACCCGACGAGCGGGGCGGAGACCGCAGGTCCTCTCGACCGTCAGGCGCTCCCCGCCGCGCGGTCGGTGTGGCCGAGCGACAGGTCGGGGGCGACGGCGTCCCGCACGCGGCGCTTGAGGTCGGGGATCTCGGGGAACCCGCCGTCTGCCTTCCGGTCCCACAGCAGGACCGGACCGTCCCCGGCGTCGAGCGTGACGCGGAACACACCGTCCGTCCCGGGCACGAGCGCGACCTCGCCGAGCCGGGTCCGGAAGGTCTGGAGGAGCTCCTGCGCGACCCACGCGGCGCGGAGCAGCCAGCGGCACTGCGTGCAGTACTCGACCGCGACGCGCGCCGTCCCGCGCGGCTGGTGCGCCGGAGGCTCCACGAGCTCGCCGGCGGGCAGGGGTCGTGCGGCGTCGTCCGTCATGCTGCCCAGCCTAGGGTCGCCGCCCGGGCGTCACGTGCCCCGTTCGGCGGGCAGCCGCCCGGACGCGACCGCTGCCTCGAGGGCCGCGTAGTCCTGCTCGACGACGTCCGCGTAGGCGCGGGCCCAGCGCGCGACGGACGCGTCGAACGTGTCCGAGCGACCCAGGTAGCCGAGCACCATCCTCGCGCCGGGCGACTGGCTGTGCGCCCGCGCGAGGACGCGTCCGCACAGCCCGCCGTACCGCGAGAACAGTGCGGGGTCCAGCCGGTCCAGCTCGACGGAACCCTTCATGTCCCGGAACTGGCGCCAGAAGAAGTCGACGCGCGGGCGTCCGGTCCGGTCCGGCGCCTCGACGGTCGTCCAGCCGAGGAAGGGGTCGGAGTGCGCCTGGAGGATGCGCTGGGCAGCGACGACGCGCCGCCCCTGGGACGGCTCCGCCCGCGCAGGCCTCAACCCGGCGGGCAGGGCGTCGACCATGCCGCCGTAGCGCGCGAGGACCGACGTCGAGGCCTCCTTCAGCTGGAGGACGAGCGGCTCCCCCGCGGGCCCCTCGAAGAGCAGGATGTAGCAGCGCGTGCCGACGCTGCCCACTCCCACCACGCGCAGCACGAAGTCGACGAGCGTGAACTGCCCGAGCAGGAGCCGGAGGTCTGAACGCAGCGGCTCGCGGTACTGCTCGAACATCGTGGTCAGCTCGTCGAGCGACACGCGGTCGACGTGCTGCGTGACCGGCGGCTGGTCGACGATCCGCGACCGCCCGTCCGCCGTGCGCGTCGTGATCCGCTCCACCACCTGCTCGGACGTCCGCCGCCGCGCCTTGCGTGCCGTGCGGCGCAGCTCTTCCCGCCCCTCCTTGCGCATCGTCGGCGCGATCACGTCGGTCTCGACCTGGTAGGCGAACCGGTCGAGCGCGCTGCCGGCGAACAGCTCCGCGAGCGCCTCCCGGTAGCCGCGGACGGCGAGCCGTGCCGCGTCCGCGCACTCCGCCTCCGCCATGCCCTTGTCCCGTCCGCCGACGTACATGCTGGCGGCGAGGCGCTTGACGTCCCACTCCCACGGGGCGTCGCACGCCTCGTCGAAGTCGTTGAGGTCGAACACGAGGCGCCGCTCCGGCGAGGCGAACAGGCCGAAGTTGGACACGTGCGCGTCGCCGCACGCGACGACGTGGACGCCCGTCCGCGGGCCGTCGCGCAGGTCGTGGGCCATGGTCGCGGCGGTGCCGCGGTAGTACGCGAACGGGGACTCGAGCATGCGTCCGATGCGCAGCGGCACGAGCTCCTGCAGGCGGTCGCGGTTCTGCTCCTCGACGATCGCGACCGGGTCCCGCTCCGGGAGGACCAGCTCGCCCTGGGCCCGGCGCGGCGCGCGCTCCCGGAGGGTGCGGCCGGCGGCACGTGACTCGTCGAGCGTCCTCGGGACGTCCATGGTGGCCTCCTCGGACCGAGAACCGCAGGCTAGCGCGCGCACGCGGGCACCGCGCGCCGGTCGGTCGGGGAGACTGGGAGCGTGACGACGCCCGACCTCGACGACCTGCTCGCCCGGCTCCGCACCGACGACGGCGGACCTCTGCGCGAGGACTCCCCCGTCGCCGTCGACGCCGCAGACCGCCTGCTGCTCGACGAGGCGGCGCCGTGGCTCGCGGCGGCCGACGCGGGCGACGTCGCCGTCGTCGACGACCGTTTCGGCGCGCTCACGCTCGGTGCCACGGCGCTGGTCCGGGGGTCGTCCGGGGGCGCGACGGCGGACGAGCCGGGACGCGCGGACGGCGTCGTGCGGGTGCACCAGGACGAGTGCACCGCGGAGGCGGCGCTCGCCGCGAACGCGGCGTCGACCGGGAGGCTCGGCGCCTACCAGCAGCACGCACCGGGTCCAAGGCTGCTCGCGGGCGCGCGCGTCGTCCTGCTGCGCCTCCCCCGCGGGCTCGCCGCCCTGCGGGACGTCGCGGAGCACGTCGCGCGCGAGGCCGACCCCGGCGTCGTCCTGTTCGCGGGCGGGCGCGTCAAGCACATGACACCCGCGATGAACGACGTGCTCGGCGAGTCGTTCGCCGACGTGCGCGCGAGCCTCGCGCGCGGCAAGTCCCGCGTCCTCGTCGCGCGGTCCCCTCGGGCTCCCGACGCCGGGACCCCCTTCACCTACCCCGTCACCGTCGACCTGCCCGACGTCGGTCTCGCGGTCGCCGCGTACGGCGCGGCGTTCGCCGGCGCGAGCCTCGACCTGGGCACGCGGTTCCTCCTCGAGGCCCTCGAGGGCGCGGTCAGCGACGAGCGCTCGGGCGGAGCGGCGGCGGGGGCGACGCTGGGCGGCGCGGCGGCCACCCGCGGGAGCGAGCCGCGCGACGTCGTCGACCTGGGGTGCGGGACGGGGATCCTGGCGGCCTGGGCCGCCCGGCGATGGCCGACCGCGCAGGTCGTCGCCGCGGACCGCTCGGACGCGGCGGTGCGCTCGGCCGCGCTCACGGCGCGGGCCAACGGCGTGGGCGACCGGGTGCGCGTCGTGCGGGACGACGCGGGCGCGACCCTCGCGGACGCGAGCGCCGACGTCGTGCTGCTCAACCCGCCGTTCCACGAGGGCGCGGCGCTGCGCACGGACGCCGCGCACCGCATGTTCGCGACGGCGGGCCGGGTGCTGCGGCCGGGCGGCGAGCTCTGGTGCGTGGTGAACTCGCACCTGCGCCACCGCCCGGCGCTCGAGCGCGCGGTCGGCCCGACCGTCCAGGTGGCGCGCGACCGTCGCTTCACGGTCACCCGCAGCACGCGTCGCTGAGCGTCGCGCCCCGCGGACCGGTCACCCGACCCGACGGCCGCTCCCCGACGGCGTCACTGCACGTCGACGACGTCGACCACGAACACGAGCGTGTCCGTGCCGCCGATGCCCGCCTGGGGGACGCCGCGCTGGCCGTAGCCGTGCTCCGGCGGGATGGAGAGGAGCACCCGCGAGCCGACGTTCTGCCCGACGAGGCCCTTGTCCCAGCCACCGATGACGGCGCCGACGCCGATGGGGAACGCGATGGTGTCGCCGCGGTCGTAGGAGTTGTCGAACACCTGGCCGCCCCACGTCTGGCCGAGGTAGTGGACGACGATGTTGCGCCCGGAGGTCACGGCGGGACCGTCCCCCTCGGAGAGCACGACGACCTGGAGGCCGTCGGGCGCTGCGGACTCCGGGAAGGTCAGGGTCGGCTTGTCGCCGAAGGAACCCGAGGCGGAGGGCAGAGCGGTCTGCTCGGCGGGCTGGTCGGTCACGAGGATGCCTCTCGTCGGTGAGCTGGGATGTGCCGCGCGCACGCGGCCCGTCCACCTTACGCGGCGCGTCCTGGGAGGGCTCGAGAGCCCTCGGGCGGAAGGCCTTGCCATCCGCGGCTAATGGTATTAGCCTTCTGGCTATGACACAGCGCCAGACGTCTCCCGTCGTCCATCACCTGTCGCGACCCGCGGGCCGCCTCGCCTACACCGACGAGGGCACGGGCCCGCTCGTCGTGGCCGTCCCCGGCATGGGCGACCTGCGCGCGACCTACGACGACGTCGCCCCCGCCCTCGTCGACGCCGGTCACCGCGTCGTCGTGATGGACCTGCGCGGCCACGGCGACAGCGGCACGACGTTCGCGACGCACGGCGACGAGGCCACCGCGTCGGACTACGTCGCGCTCGTCGAGCACCTCGACGCCGGGCCCGCCGTCCTCCTGGGGAGCTCGATGGCCGCCTCGGCCGCCGTGGTCGCCGCGGCCGAGCGGCCGGACCTCGTGCGCGGCCTCGTCCTCCTCGACGGGTTCCTGCGCGAGCCGGTCTCGCCCGCCAAGCAGCGCGCGATGCGCCTGCTGTACCGCGCGCTCTTCGTGCGACCGTGGGGCGCGGCGGCCTGGGCGTCCTTCTACGGGACGCTCGTCAAGGGCCGTCGTCCCGCACGGCTCGCCGCGCACCAGGCCGCGATCCGCGCGAACCTCTCCGAACCCGGCCGGCTGCGCTCGTTCCGGCACCTGTGCCTCCAGCTCGACCACTCCGTCGTCGAGCCGCGGGTCCCGCGCGTGCAGGCGCCCGCGCTCGCCATCTTCGGCGCGCTCGACCCGGACTACGCCGACCCGGTCGCCGAGGCCGCGTGGGCCGAGGCGTCCCTCGGGGCGACGACGCTCGTCCTGCCCGAGGTGGGCCACTACCCGCAGCTCCAGGCACCCGAGGAGGTCGTCGCCACAGTCCTCCCGTTCCTGGCCGGGCTGCCGGACGCGGCGGCCGTGCGCGCGACCGGCGAGCAGGACGCGCGCGGGACCGGCGAGCGGGGAGCGCGGAGCGGCGACCGTGGCTAGGGCCGGGCTGTCGCGCGACGCGGTGGTGCGGATCGCGCTCGGGCTCGTCGACGGCGGCGGGCCGACCGGCTTCGCCGACCTCTCGCTCGCGAAGGTCGCGGCGCAGGCCGGCGTCGCGACCCCCAGCCTGTACAAGCACGTCGCGTCCCTGGCCGAGCTGCGGCGCGAGGTCTCGGTCGTCTGCGTCGAGGACCTCACGCGGGCGATGACCGACGCGACGGTCGGGCTCTCCGGCGCCGACGCCGTCGTCGCGCTGGCCCACGCGATCCGCGACGTCGCGCGGTCACGTCCTGGCCGGTACGCGGCGTCGCAGGTCGCGCCGGACCCGGACGACCCCGCGGCGGCGCCGCTGATCGAGGCCGCGGCGCGCAGCGTGCACGTCGTCGCCGCGGTCCTGCGCGGCTTCGACCTGCCCCCGGACCGCACGATCGACGCGGTCCGCTCGCTGCGGGCGAGCGTGCACGGCTTCGTGCACCTCGAGCTCGGCGGCGGCTTCCGCCTCCCCGACGACCTCGACGCGAGCTTCACCGCCCACGTCGCGATGATCCTCGCCGGCCTCGAGAGGCTCGCCCGGCCGGCCTGACCCCTGCCCACCCGCCGAGCACGGGGTCCTCCACCGATCCGGTCGGAAACGGTCGCAGATCCCGTGCTCGGCGGTAGACGATCCCGTGCTCGGCCGACGCTCAGGTCGCGAGGAAGCCCAGGAGGTCGTGACGCGTGAGCACGCCCGCGGGGTCGCCGTCCTCGACGACGAGCAGCGCGTCGGCGTCGTGCAGCGCCTCGCGGATCGCCTCGACGCCCTCACCGGCCCCGATGAGCGGGAACCGCGGCTCCATGTGCTTGTCCACGCGGTCGGCGAGCGACGCGCGCCCCGAGAAGACGGCGTCGAGCAGCTCCCGCTCGCTCACCGACCCCGCGACCTCGCCGATCTTCACGGGCGGCTCCGCGCCGACGACCGGCATCTGCGAGACGCCGTACTCGCGCAGGATCTCGATCGCGTCGCGCACGGTCTCGTTCGGGTGGGTGTGCACGAGGTCGGGCATGCGACCGTCCTTCGCGCGCAGGACGTCTCCCGCGGTGACGCCCTCCTCGGCCGGCAGGAAGCCGTACGACCGCATCCACGCGTCGTTGAAGATCTTCGACATGTAACCACGGCCGCTGTCGGGCAGGAGCACGACGATCACCGCGCGCGCCGCGGCCTCGGGGTCCTCGTCCTGGAGCCGGCGCGCGAGCCGCAGCGTCGCCTCGACCGCCATGCCGCACGAGCCGCCGACGAGCAGGCCCTCCTCGCGCGCGAGCCGTCGCGTCATGGCGAACGAGTCCGCGTCGGTCACGGGGATGACCTCGTCGGGCACCGCGGGGTCGTACGCGGTGGGCCAGAAGTCCTCGCCCACGCCCTCGACGAGGTACGGGCGCCCGTCGCCGCCCGAGTACACGGAGCCGGCCGGGTCCGCGCCGACGACGCGGACCCGCCCGCCGTCGTCGGGCCCGCGGTCCGCCGAGGCCTCGTGGAGGTACCGGCCGGTCCCGGTGATCGTGCCGCCCGTACCCACGCCCGTGACGAAGTGCGTCACGCGTCCGTCGGTGTCCGCCCAGATCTCGGGCCCGGTGGACTCGTAGTGCGACAGGGGCCCGTTCTGGTTGGCGTACTGGTTCGGCTTCCAGGCGCCCGGGATCTCCTGCACCAGCCGGTCGGAGACCGAGTAGTAGGAGTCGGGGTGGTCCGGCGCGACGGCCGTCGGCGTCACGACGACGCGCGCCCCGTACGCGCGCAGCACGTCCCGCTTGTCCTGGCTCACCTTGTCGGGGCAGACGAACACGCAGTCGTAGCCCTTGCGCTGCGCGACGAGCGCGAGCCCGACCCCGGTGTTCCCGGACGTCGGCTCGACGATCGTGCCGCCCGGCCTCAGCTCGCCCGACGCCTCGGCCGCCTCGACCATCCTGAGGGCGATCCGGTCCTTCACGGAGCCGCCGGGGTTCACGTACTCGACCTTGGCGAGGATCGTCGCCGACAGCCCTTGCGTGACGCGGGTCAGCCTGACGAGCGGGGTGCCGCCGACGAGCTCGGAGATGTGCTCTGCGTATCTCATCCTCTGATCATCGCCGATCCCGGGACGCCTCACCGACCGCGCGGAGCGGGCGGTCGCACGCCGCACCAACCCGGACACCCCTCCGGCGGGAATTTCCGTACGGTGTAGAACGTTGGCCCGTCTGCCTGCCCCCGATCGAGAGGTGCTCCGTGACCACGACCGCCCCCACCGCCGTTCCTGCGACCAGCGCCGTTCCCGCGACCACCGCCGTTCCCGCGACGACCACCGTCCCGCCCCTGCCCTCGCTCGCCGACCAGGCCGAACGGCTCGTCGCGCTCGGTGTCCCCACGCTCGCCGGGCTGACGGACGACGCCGTGCGCACGGCGGCCGCCGAGCTCGCGACGACGGCCCCGTCCGGCTCGCTCCTCGTCGTCGACCCGGCGCTCGCACCGCCGTCCGCCCTCGCACCGCTGCTGCGCCTGCCGGTGCGCGACGGCGAGAAGGACGGGTTCGTCGTCGTCGACATGGACGACGTCGACCGGTTCGCCCCGATCGACGGCCTCGAGATCCCCGAGGGTGCGTTGTACGCCGTGACCGCCGTCGAGCGCGGCGACGAGATGGCGAACTGGTCGCCCGACGAGGCGCTGCCGGAGATCACGCGCCGCGGTCGCACGCCCCTGCTGCTCGCCGAGGGGATCCACTGGGCGCTCCAGGTGCCGGGCGTCGTCGCGCGCAACCACTGCTACATGACGATCGGCTCCCGCCTGCGCAAGCCCGGCGGGACGCTCGACACCCGCACCCCCGCGATCTGGATCTCCAACGGCACGGGTCGCGACGGCCGCGAGCGCCGCGGCGCGCCGAAGGTCGGCTGGTGCTGGGCGGGCAACCGCCACACGTGGCTCGGCTTCGCCTCCGCCGCCTCTCGCCACCACCTCCCGGCCTGACACCACCACCTGCCTGGACGTAGGCATGAGATGGGCCCGGTTCTCGGTGAAGAACCGGGCCCATCTCGCGCCCAGGACGGGCGGGGGTCAGCCGAGGAAGCCCAGCAGCGCGACGAGCACCACCGCGACGACGAGCCCCACGACGAGCACCGGGCGGCCCGCCGCCTCGCGCGCCGTGAGGCGGCCCAGCCCGGCACCGACCGCCGCGGTGATGCCGACGACGAGCGCCGCCCCCGCGATCAGCGCGCCCCCGCCGCTCGCCCCGGCGTCGGCGAGCTGGTTCGCCAGACCGCCCGCGAGGAGCGATCCCCACAGGGCGCCCGCGACGAGCCCGAGTCCGGCGAAGACGAGCGCGGCCCGACCGTCGGTCGCGCCCTTCGTGACCCGCGTGCCGAGCCACGCGACGGCCGCGCCGGCGGTCGGGACGCTGAGCAGGACGAGGAGCGCGGCGAACGGCAGGTACGCGGGCGGCGCGCCGGACAGGACCATGTACAGCACCTGGACGCCGAGCATCGCCGCCGCGGCGACGGCCAGGCCGGCGACAAAGACCGGCACCCGCGGCGGAGAGGTCTCCGCCGCGGGTGCCGGTCCGCGTGAGTCTCGCGCCACCGTCAGTCGCTGCTCTGCAGGATGGCGAACAGGCGCAGGAACTCGAGGTAGAGCCAGATCAGCGTCACAAGCAGGCCGAACGCGGCCGACCACGCGAACTTGGCCGGCACGCCGCCCTCGACGCCGCGCTTGATGGAGTCGAAGTCGACGATGAGCGACGCGGCCGCGAGTCCCACCGCGAAGAGGCTGATGACGATGCCGAGCGTGCCGCCGCGCAGGCCCCAGCCGTCGAGCGCGCCGAACATGAGCAGCACGACGTTGACGAGCGAGAACGCGAGGTAGCCGACCATCGCGATGATCAGCCAGCGCGTGAACTTCGGCGTGACCCGGACCTTGCCGGAGCGGAAGAGGAACAGCGCCGCGGCGAAGGTCGCGACCGTCGCGACGACGGCCGACGGCACGACGCCGTCGTAGAAGCTCTCGTAGTACGCGCTGATGCCACCGAGGAACACACCCTGGGCGACGGTGTACAGCGTGATGAGCAGCGGGCTCGGGTTGCGCTTGAACGCGTTGACGAGACCGAGCACGAGGCCGGCGATCGCGCCGATCGGCCACAGGCCCGGCGCGATCAGCCACGTCGCGGCGCCGACGACCACGAGCAGGGCCAGCAGGCCGCCCGTCTTCATGATGACGTCGTCGTACGTGAGGCGCTTGGTGTCCGCGGTCGTGGCGGCCGGCGCGTCGTACATCTGGTTCAGCGTGGCCGCGTCGGCGGCCTGCGCGCCGTGCTGGCCCCACTGGCCCGCCTGGGGCGGCGTGCCGTAGGCGGGGTTCTGCCCCTGCGCCGGCGGCGTGCCGTACGCGGGCCCCGCCTGGGTGGCGGCCCCTCCGCGCTGGTTCTTCGGATCACCGAAGACCGCGCTGTTGTTGAAGACGGGGTTGCTCATGAGCTCCTCCTGGTCGCGGCGTCCACTCTTGCAGCGGGCCTCGTCATCGGCGTTCCTGCCTCGAGTCGGGTGTCGCTGGCCTGACGTTCATCCTACGGAACGTGCGAGTCCCGGTCACTGTTCCCGCGGACGATCCCGTCGTCACCACCGGTGGCCCACGAGGACCACGCACCCTGACCGACGTACACCGCACGGGGTACGAGACGCGACCCACCGGGCGCAGAACATACGCCGGAAGGTGGCTGACCGGCGTCGGGCACCGGACCTAGGCTCGACGACGACCCCACGACACACACCCGAGCGGGCCGCGGCCCGCACAGCACCCTGGAGAGGGCGAGCCATGATCGAAGCACGCGGCCTGACCAAGCGGTACGGGCCCAAGACGGCGGTGGACGGCATCTCGTTCACCGTCCGCCCCGGGACCGTCACCGGGTTCCTCGGCCCGAACGGCGCCGGCAAGTCCACGACCATGCGCATGATCATGGGACTGGACCGCCCGACGGCCGGGACCGTCACCGTCAACGGACGCCCCTACGCGCAGCACCGCTCCCCCCTCACCGAGGTGGGCGCGCTGCTCGACGCGAAGGCCGTCCACACCGGGCGCTCCGCCTACAACCACCTCCGCGCGATGGCCGCCACCCACGGCATCCCGACGAAGCGCGTCGACGAGGTCATCGAGATGACGGGCCTGCAGTCGGTCGCGAAGAAGCGCGTCGGCGGCTTCTCGCTCGGCATGGGGCAGCGCCTCGGCATCGCGTCGGCTCTGCTCGGCGACCCGAAGACGCTCATCCTCGACGAGCCGGTCAACGGCCTCGACCCCGAGGGCGTCCTGTGGGTCCGCAACCTCGCGAAGTACCTCGCGTCCGAGGGCCGCACGGTCTTCCTCTCGAGCCACCTCATGAGCGAGGTCGCCGTCACCGCGGACCACATCGTCGTCATCGGCAAGGGCCGCATCATCGCGGACGCCCCCGTGGGCGACATCGTCAACGGGACCCAGCAGCGCACCGTCCGCGTCCGGACGCCGCACGCGACCCAGCTCGCGGAGCTCCTCACGCGCGACGGCTCCACCGTCACGAGCGACGAGCCCAGCCTGCTCGTCGTCTCGGGAGCCGACGCCGCGGGCATCGGCGAGCTCGCCGCCGCACAGGGCTTCGTGCTCCACGAGCTCACTCCCGTCGCGTCCACGCTCGAGGACGCGTACATGGCCCTCACGGCCGACTCCGTCGAGTACCAGACCGAGTCCGCGCAGATCCACGTCGGGCACGGCGCCACGGGTTCCGTCCCGGCCGGCGTCGCGCCGGGCGCACCCGTCCAGACCCCCGAAGGAGCGCAGCGATGACCGCCGCAGCAGTGTCCGCCGGCCCCACGGCGACCCGGGCCACCCCCTACCGCCTCGGCTTCGGCCACGTGCTGCGCTCCGAGTGGATCAAGTTCCGCTCCCTGCGCTCCACCTGGTGGACGATCGGCACGACGATCGTCGTCATGGTGCTGTTCAGCCTGTCGATGGCCGCGTCGCTCAACTTCGCCGCCGACTCGCCCGAGATGGCCGCGGAGATGGGCAACATCTCGACGGTCCAGGCGATCGTCCTCGGGTACATCTTCGCCCAGCTGTCGGTCGCGGTCCTCGGTGCGCTCGTCATCACCGGCGAGTACTCGACGGGCATGATCCGCTCGACGCTCGCCGCCGTCCCGACCCGCCTGCCCGCGCTGTGGGCCAAGGCCGGGATCATCGGCGTCGTGACGTTCGTCGTGGGACTCGTCGGCATCGCGCTGTCCTATGTGGCGACCGCGCCGATGCTGTCCGGCAACGACCTCGTCCCGGACCTCGGCGACCCGGTCGTCCAGCGCGTGATCCTCGCGTGCGCCGGCTACCTCGCGCTCGTCGCCCTCCTGGCGGTCGGGGTCGGGACGATCATGCGCCACTCCGCCGGCAGCATCTTCACGCTCGTCGCGTTCCTCTTCGTCCTGCCGCTGGTCGCGAGCTTCCTGTCCCAGGACTGGGTGCGCGACGTCGAGAAGTTCCTCCCGATGAACCTCGCGACGGCCATGATGACGGTCAACGACGCCGACGCCGGGATGGTCGAGGTGCTCTCCCCGGGCGCCGCGACCGGGGCGATGGCCGGGTGGGCCGTCCTGTCCCTCGCCGTCGCGGCCTTCGTGCTCAAGCGCCGGGACGCGTGACCACGCCGCACCTCACCCCGCCGACGCCGGACGAGCCCACCGCTCGTCCGGCGTCGGCCGCTCCGCGCACGCTCGCCATGCGGCCGGCACCGCAGCCGTTCACGGAGCTCGACGCCCGTCGCCTCGGGCCCGTCCGCCGCTACTTCGCCCAGCACCCGCGCGTCATGGACTGGGTCGTCGTGGGGCTCTTCGTCGTGCCGGGCCTGTTCTACGCGCTCGCCATGCCCGAGGGCGCCGGCTCGGACCTCGCAGTGCTCGCGTTCTCCCTCGCCGGTGGTACCGCGCTCCTGTGGCGGCGCCGGCGCCCGGTGACCGTCGCACTGGCCGTCGCCGTCCTGGGGTCCGCCGCGATCGGCGTCACGGGTGACACCGCGGGCTACGAGGTCGCCGCGATGTTCGCCCTCTACGCGGTCGCAGCGGCACGGTCGCCCCGCGTCGCCTGGCCGACGCTCGCGGCCGTGGTGCTGCCGATCTCGACGGCGACCTTCCTCTGGTACCACATGAGCACCACCGAGGACGGCGAGTTCGTGCGGACGAGCGCGGCACCCGGCGAGCCGACGGTCGACCGCGTCGTGAGCGTCCTCGTGACGACGATCCTGTGCCTGATCGCCATGGCCGTCGGCTCGAACGTCCGCGCCCGGCGGCAGCACGTCGCCGACCTCGTCGAGCGCGCCAACTCGCTCGCCCGCGACCGCGACCAGCAGGCGCAGCTCGCCGTCGCCGCGGAGCGCACGCGCATCGCGCGCGAGATGCACGACGTCGTCGCGCACTCCATCACCGTCATGGTGGCCCTCGCCGACGGTGCGAAGGCGTCCGGCGCCAAAAACCCCGAGCTCGCGGGCCACGCCTTGGACGAGCTCACCGAGACCGGGCGCGCGGCGCTCGCCGACATGCGCCGCGTCCTCGGCGTGCTGCGCGAGCCCGGCGCGGGGACCACGTCCGCTCCCCTGGCCCCGACGCACGAGCCCACCGAGCTCGAGGACATCATCGAGCGCTACCGCACCGCGGGTCTGCCCGTGCGCCTCGTCCGCCGGGGTGCCCAACCGGCGCTGGAGCCCACCGTGCGTCAGGCCGCGCACCGCATCGTGCAGGAGGCGCTGACCAACGTGCTCCGGTACGCGCCGCTGTCGCCGATCGTCCTCGTCGAGGTCGTCCGCTGGGACCGCACGGCGTCGCGCGAGGGAGACTGGCTCGAGCTGCGCGTCGTCAACCGGTCCGGACGGCGGCCCGGCGAGGGCACCGGCGTCGACGACCGTGCCCTGCCCCCGTCCGTGGCCGCGCACCACCCTGCCGACGTCCCCGTGGGCACCGGGCGCGGCATCATCGGTATGCGCGAGAGGGCGGCCGTGCACGGGGGTAGCGTGACGGCCGGCCCGGTCGGCGACGGCTGGGAGGTCGTGGCGCGCCTGCGCCTGGACGGAGAGCACGGATGACGGGAACGGGAGGGGCCGTGGGCCACGACGACGGGACGGCAGCAGGAGGCACGATCCGCGTGCTGCTCGTCGACGACCAGGCGCTGCTGCGGATGGGCTTCCGCATGATCCTGGCCGCCGAGGACGACATCGAGGTCGTCGGCGAGGCCGGGGACGGCGCGACCGGCATCGCGCAGGCGTCGGCGCTGCGCCCCGACGTCGTGCTCATGGACGTGCGCATGCCCGGGACCAACGGCATCGAGGCGACGGAGCGGATCGTCGCCGAGACGCCGTCGTCGCGCGTCATCATCCTCACGACGTTCGACCTCGACGAGTACGCGTTCTCCGCCCTGCGCGCCGGGGCGAGCGGGTTCCTCCTCAAGGACGCGAAGCCGGGCGAGCTCGTCGGCGCGATCCGCGCCGTCGCGAGCGGCGACGCGGCGATGTCCCCGCGCATCACGCGGCGGATGCTCGAGATGTTCTCCGGGCAGCTCCCGGAGGACGGCGCGGCACCGGCCACCGCGGCGACCGGTCGTGACGACCCCCGGCTCGCCCAACTGACGGCCCGCGAGCTCGAGGTGTTCGAGGCGCTGGGCGAGGGCCTGACGAACGCCGAGATCGCCGAGCAGTTCGTGCTCTCGGAGGCCACGGTCAAGACACACGTCGGCCGCGTGCTGGGCAAGCTCGGCCTGCGCGACCGCGTGCAGGCCGTGGTGCTGGCGTACGAGACGGGTGTGGCCCGGCCCGGCTGACCGCGCCCCGCGGCGTGCCCGCCTGCCGTGTCGACCCGCGAGTCGTCGCGGCGTGCGAGCGACGCCTCCGCTTCGCAGGGTGGAGGCTCACCTAGCGGAAGGGCTCGCCACCATGACCGACGACACCACCAGGGACGAGCAGCGGCCGACGGCGCCGGAGGCGCACGGCACGCGACACCACGAGCACGACGAGGGCCGCCACGCCTCGCCCGCGCCGCGGAGCGCGACGGGATGCCCGTGGCAGCCGGGCGGCCCGGACCCGCGCGCCCAGGCCGGCGACCGTCTGACGACGGCCCAGGGGCTGCGGGTCGACGACACCGACCACTCGTTGAAGGCCGGGCCGCGCGGTCCGCTGCTCGTGGAGGACCACCACTTCCGCGAGAAGATCACGCACTTCGACCACGAGCGGATCCCGGAGCGCGTGGTGCACGCGCGCGGCGCGGGGGCGCACGGCACGTTCCGCGCCTACGGCAACGCGGCGAGCGTCACGAGGGCGGCGTTCCTCGCCGAGGCGGACCGCGAGACCGACGTCTTCGTGCGCTTCTCGACCGTGCTGGGTTCGCGGGGCTCGGCCGACACGGTGCGTGACGTCCGCGGGTTCGCGACGAAGTTCTACACCGCCGAGGGCACGTTCGACCTCGTCGGGAACAACCTTCCCGTGTTCTTCATCCAGGACGCGATCAAGTTCCCCGACGTCATCCACGCGGGCAAGCCGCACCCCGACCGCGAGATCCCCCAGGCGCAGAGCGCGCACGACACGTTCTGGGATTTCATCTCCTCGCACACCGAGTCCACGCACATGGCGATGTGGGCGATGTCGGACCGCGGGATCCCGCGCAGCTACCGCACGATGGAGGGCTTCGGGGTCCACACGTTCCGCCTGGAGGCGAGCGACGGGACGACGTCGCTCGTGAAGTTCCACTGGAAGCCCGTGCTCGGCGTGCACTCGCTCGTGTGGGAGGAGGCGCAGATCGCCCAGGGCGCCGACCCCGACTTCCACCGCCGCGACCTCGCCGACGCGATCGACGCCGGAGCGTTCCCGCAGTGGGAGCTCGGGCTGCAGGTCATGCCCGACACCCCTGAGGAGACCTTCGAGGGCATCGACCTGCTCGACCCGACGAAGATCGTCCCGGAGGAGCTGTGCCCGGTGCAGCGCGTCGGGGTCCTCACGCTGACCGCCAACCCGACGAACTACTTCGCCGAGACGGAGCAGGTCGCGTTCCACGTCGACCACCTGGTCCCCGGCATCCAGGTCACGAACGACCCGCTCATGCAGGGCCGGCTCTTCTCGTACCTCGACACGCAGCTCTCGCGCCTCGGCGGTCCCAACTTCGCGCAGCTCCCGATCAACCGCCCGCACGCGCCCGTGAACGACATGCTGCGCGACGGCATGCACCAGACCGCCGTGCACGAGGGGATCGTCGCGTACAAGCCCAACGCGATCGACGACGACCGTCCGCTCGCCTCGCCGGAGGACGGCTTCGTCACGATCGCCACGCCGGTCGACGGCGCGAAGGCCCGGCAGAGCCCCGTCTCGTTCGCGGACCACTTCACGCAGGCCCGGCTGTTCTGGCTCTCGCTCACGCCGGTCGAGCAGGCGCACGAGGTCGAGGCCTACACGTTCGAGCTCGGCAAGTGCCGTCGCGCCGAGGTCCGCGAGCGCATGCTGGCGAGCCTCGCGCAGGTGGACGCCGAGCTCGCGACGCGCGTCGCGGCCGGACTCGGTCTGCCCGCACCGGACGCGGAGGTGCCCGACGCCGTCCCCTCCCCTGCGCTCTCGCAGGTGCCGCAGGAGCCGGGTCGTGTCGACGGCCGCGTCGTCGGCGTCCTCGTGTCCGACGGCGGGGACCTGGGCGTGGTGGACGCCCTGCGGTCGGCGCTGGGCGACGACCAGGTGGTCGTGCGCGTCGTCGCCGCCCACGGCGGTGACGTGACGTCCGGCGGCACGTCCGAGACCGTGGACCGCACGATCCTCACGGCGCGCTCGATCGAGTACGACGCCGTCGTGGTCGCCGACGGCACCGCAGGAACACCGATCGGCACCGACCCGCGCACGGCCGTCCTCCTGCAGGAGGCGTTCCGGCACGGCAAGGCGATCGCCGCCGTCGGCGACGGCCAGGACGTCCTCACGGCTGCCGGCATCGACACCGCCGCACCCGACGTCACGACGAACGACGCAGCGGCCGACCCCTCCGACCTCGCGCGCACGCTCCGCACGGCACTCGGTCTCCACCGCTCGTGGGAGCGCCTCGCCACCCTCGCGGGCCTCACGGCCTGACGGCCTGACGGCAGCGAACCCTGGCCGCGGACGACCGCGACCAGGGTTCGCCCGCGCGACCGGGGTACGACCTCGCGCCACCCCGGTACTACCCGCGCAACCACGGAACTACCTCGCGCTACCCCGGTACTACCCCGCGCAACCGCGGTACCACCCGCGCTACCGCGGTACTACCCCGCGCAACCGCGGCACTACCCCGCGCAACCGCGGTACTACCTCGCGCCACCCCGGTACTACCCCGCGCTACTGGCGTACTACCTCGCGTTCGGGGGCACCGGGATGGCGAGACGAAGGATGAGCGGGCGGTGCGACGTCGGATGCGAAGGGCGTCAAGGCCGCGCTCCTGAAGCGGACGGCCGGCTGCCGGAGGTGACGGCGCGGCCAGCCCGAGCACCGACGTCGCACCGCCCGCGGACCGGACCGGACCCCGGAACCCCGTGACCCGGGGACCCGGGGACCCGGGGACCCCGGGGACCCCGGGGACTACGCCTGCGCCGCCCCCACCGTCTCGGACTCCGCACGCACCGACTCCTGAGCCTTCGCCGCCCGACGAGCCCGGCGCTTCTCGCCGCGGCGCTCGACGAGCAGGTACAGCACCGGCACGACGACGAGCGTGAGCAGCGTCGAGCTGATCAGCCCGCCGATGACCACGAGCGCGAGCGGCTGGGAGATGAACGCGCCGCCGCCCGTGATGCCGAACGCCATCGGGGTGAGCGCGAAGATCGTCGCGAGCGCGGTCATGACGATCGGACGCAGACGCTTGCGCGACCCTTCCAGCACCGCGTCGTCGAGCGAGCGCCCGCGCTCTCGGTACTGGTTGATGAGGTCGATGAGCACGATCGCGTTCGACACGACGATGCCGATGAGCATGAGCATCCCGATGAGCGACGGGACTCCGAGCGGCGTCGACGTCGCGAGCAGCAGGAGCAGCGCGCCGGTCGCGGCGAACGGCACCGAGACGAGCAGGATGAGCGGCTGCACGAGCGAGCGGAACGTCGCGACCATCACGACGTAGACGATGAGGATCGCGGCGAGCAGCGCCATGCCGAGGTCGGCGAACGCGTCCTCCTGCTGGGCGGCGACGCCGCCGATCTCCACCGACGCGCCCGCGGGCAGGTCGAGCTCGTCGACCGTCGTGGTGAGCGCGGCGGTGAGCGAGCCGAGGTCCTGGCCCGCCGGCGTCACGGAGACCGTCGCGCTGCGCTCGCCGTCGAGGCGCGTGATCGACGTCGGGACGGCGACCTCCTCGATCGTCGCGACGGACGTCAGCGGCACGGGTCCGGCGGCGCTCGGGATGACCAGCGCCTCGAGCTCGGCGACCGTCGCCGGCCCCTCGCCCTGCGACACGACGACGTCCACGGGGCCGTCGCCGAGGTCGACGCTCCCGACCGGCATCGGCGACATGACCGAGGCGACGAGCCCGGAGAGCTGGGTCTCGGTCAGGCCCGCGGCGGTGGCGGCGTCGCGGTCGACGCTCACCTGCACGGTCGACTGCTCGGCGGCGAGGTTGTTCGTGACCTCGATCGCGCCGTCGGTCGCGGCCGCCGCCTCCTGGACCTGCTGCGCGGCGTCGGCGAGCGTGTCGGGGTCGGTGGTCCGCACGACGAGGTCGACGGTCGAGGAGCCCATGAGCGCCTCGCCGCCCGCGACGGTGATCTCGGTGGTGGCGTCGGTGCCGAGGTCGGCGACGGCGTCGCGGATCGTGTCCTGCGCCGCGGTGCCGTCGACGTCGTCGGCCAGCGTCACGGCGAAGCTCGCCTGCGGCGTCGACCCGCCGCCGAAGAACGCCGCCGCGGCGACGTCACCCTGGCCGACCGTCGTCTGGACGGTCTCGACCTCGTCGAGACCGAGCAGTGCGTCCTCGACGGCGCGCGCCGCCTCGTCCTGCGCGGCGAGCGTCGTGCCGGGCTCGAACGACTCGGTGACGGTGAGCGTGTCCTGGCCGGAGTCGCCGAGGAAGTTCGTCTCGAGGCGCGGCACGAGCGCGAGCGTCCCGACGAGGACGAGCACGGCGACCGCGAGCGTGACGACCGGGCGGCGCAGCGAGGCCCGCAGCGTCGGCATGTAGGCGCGCTGCCAGATGCCGCGGCGCTCCTTCGCCTCGGCCTCGGCGCGCGTGCGCTCGGCGACCTCGGCCGCGCGGGCGACGGACTCCTCGGAGCCGTCGTGCTCGACGACGCCCTTCGGCGGCTTGATGAACCAGTACGCGAGCACCGGCACGATGGTCAGCGCGACGAACAGCGAGGCGAGCATCGCGATGGCGACCGTGACGGCGAAGGGCCGGAAGAGCTCGCCGACCATGCCGCCGACGAGCGCGATCGGTGCGAACACCGCGACCGTGCAGATCGTCGAGGACGTGATGGCCCCGCCGACCTCCCGGACGGCCGTGAGGATGGCCTCGCGCTTCGGCTCGCCGTACGACAGGTGCCGCTTGATGTTCTCGATGACGACGATGGAGTCGTCGACGACGCGGCCGATCGCGACCGTCATCGCGCCCAGGGTGAGGATGTTCAGCGTGTAGCCCGTGGCGTTCATGACGATGAACGTCACGCACAGCGACAGCGGGATGGAGATCGCCGACACGAGGGTCGAGCGCAGGGACGCGAGGAACAGGAGGATGACCACGACGGCGAACAGCAGGCCGAGCCCGCCCTCGGTCGCGAGGCCTTCGATCGACTCCTCGATGAACGGCGCCTGGTCGAACACGACGGCGACGCGCACGCCCTGGTCGGCGAGCGCCTCGTCGAGGTCGCCGAGCGCGTCCTGGACGGCGTGCGAGATCTCGACCGTGTTGCCCGCAGGGGTCTTGGTCACGGCGATCGCGAGCGACGGCTCGCCGTCGAGCCGGGAGTACGACGTCGCGTCGGCGTCGACCTCGGCGACGTCGGCGACGTCGCCCAGCGGCACGACGCCCGCCGCGCCCTGCAGCGGGAGCGCCGCGAACTCGTCGACGCTCGTGATCTGCGAGCCGATCTGGACCGTGAGCTCGGTGTCGCCCTCGGTCACGGTGCCGCCGGGGATCTGGACGCCGTTGTCGTCGAGGAGCGTGGAGACGTCGGCGGACGAGACGCCCGCCGCGGCGAGCGCCTGCGGGTCGAGGTCGACCCGCACCTCGCGGTCGGCGATGCCGGTCACCGCGACGGAGCGCACCTCGTCGATCTCCTCGAGCCGCGGCACGAGCACGGACTCGACGACGGAGCCCAGCTCGGCCGCGTCGAGCTCGTCGCCGCCCTCGGCCCCCGCGGCCGCGAGCTGGATCACCGGGAGGTCGTCGATCGAGCCCGTGACGACCTGCGGCTCGACGTCGGCCGGGAGCTGGGACTGGATGCGCGTGACCGCGGTCTGGAGCTGCTGGGCCGCCGCGTCCATGTCGGTGCCGTAGTCGAGCTCGACGGTGGTGGCGGACAGGCTCGTCGACGCGGTCGAGCTGATGCCCGCGACGCCGTCGACGCCCTGGACCGCCGCCTCGAGCGGCTCGGTGACCTGGTCCTCGACGATCTCCGGCGCGGAGCCCGGGTAGACGGCGACGACGGCCGCCGCCGGGATCTGCAACGACGGGATGAGCTCCTGCTTGAGCGAGCCGAGACTGACCACGCCGAAGATCGCTGCAGCGACCGTGACGAGGGCGACGACGGCTCGGTTCGCGAGCGACGTGCGGGCGAGTCGGGACACGGTGCCTCCAGGCAGCGAGGAAGATCGGAGGAGCAGGGGCTTCGACGCCGTCGTCGATCGTTAGCCTAACGCTAAGCATCCGTGCGGAGTTCCGGGTACGGTCACGTCGTGGGAGACGAG
The DNA here is from genome assembly GCF_055181235.1 of Cellulosimicrobium sp. So1_17. Lineage (NCBI taxonomy): Bacteria > Bacillati > Actinomycetota > Actinomycetes > Micrococcales > Promicromonosporaceae > Cellulosimicrobium > Cellulosimicrobium sp. So1_17. Next base: position 4,222,067 of record NZ_CM143702.1, on the reverse strand, counting down.
CACACCGACCGCGCCGTCGAGCGGCAGGACGCGGGGCGCGACGAGCAGGCCGACGAGCGCCGCGTGCTCGTCGGCCGCGTGGAGGAGGCCGGCGACGTGCTCAGCGAGATCTTCCTCGCGCAGCGGCTCGAGCCGATCCTCACGACCCCGCTCACCGTGCAGCAGCTGCGCGCGCTCGCCGTCCTGCAGCTCGACGGGCCGTCGGGCGCCCACCATCTCGCCGAGGTCCTCGGCGTCTCCGCGGCGACGGTCTCGGGCATCGTCGACCGGCTCGTCACCGCGGAGATGGCCGAGCGCCGACCCGACCCGACCGACGGGCGCGTGCGCCTCGTCGCGGCGACGGGCCGCGGGGCGGAGGCCGTCCGTCGGCTGGCGGCGCGCGAGGAGCCGACGCAGCACCTCCTGGAGCGTCTCGACCTCGACGACCTGCGCGCGCTCGTGCGCGGGATCGTCGCGCTGGCCGACGCGGCGCGCGCCGAGGCCGACGCGCGCGGCTGACGCCCGTCGGACGCCGGCCGCGACCGTTGCCTGCGGCGGCGTCACACCTCGCCGAGCGCCTCCTCGGGGGTCCCCTCGACGGCGCGGGCACGCCGGTCCCAGCGCGACCACAGGACGCGCTCCCCGAGCTCGCCGGCCATGCGGTGCGCCGTCGCGAGGAACACGACGACCCCGACGACGAGCACGCCCGCGCCGACCCAGAAGGGCGCCGTCGCCGAGACGGGGTGCAGCAGCCCGGCGATGACGGGCGCGGGAGCGGCGAAGCCCCAGCGCACGAGGTTGAACGCGCCCGTCGTCACGCGCCGGTCGGGGTCCCCGAGCGCGAGGGACAGGTCGGTGAGGTTGGCGTTCGCGATGCCCATGCACACGCCCGCGAGGACGAGCACCACGACCGACCCGGCGGTACCGACGTCGAGCGCGAGCAGCACGAGCGCGACGAGCACCCCGAGGATCGCGATCCCGAGCGTCTGCACGGCACCGACGCGGTGCGCGAGGCGGTGCCCGACGATGAGGATCCCGACCGCGAGGCCGACGCCCCACGCGGTGAACACCAGGCCGAGCGGGATCACGTCGAGGCCGAGGAACACGGGCGTGTAGCCGAGGACGACGAAGAAGCAGAAGTTGTACGCCGCGGTGACGGCGGACAGGGCGAGGAAACCGGGCTTGCGGAAGAGCCGGAACACCTGGCCGACGCGCAGGGGCGCCGGCTTCTCCACGGGGTCCTTCAGCCGCGTCACCGAGACGAGCAGCGCGACGACCATGAAGACGCCGCACACGAGGAACGGCACGCGCCACGAGATGCCGCCGAGCAGGCCGCCGAGCAGCGGACCGACGGCGAAGCCGAGCCCCACGCACGTCTCGAACAGCGCGACGACCCACTCGCGGTCGTTCGCGAGGGAGACGAGCAGGACCATCGCCGTCGCGAAGAACATCGCGTTGCCCAGACCCCACAGCCCGCGCAACGCGGCGAGCTGACCGATCGTCGTGCTGAGCGCGGCGAGCACCGCCGCGACGGCGACGAGCGACACGCCCGCGACGAGGATCTTCTTGTAGCCGAAGCGCCCGGTCGCCAGGACGGCCGGGATCATCCCGAGCGCCATGACCGCGATGTACGCGGTGAAGAGCAGCTCGATCTGCCAGGTCGAGGCCCCGATCTCCGCGCCGATGACGGGCAGGATCGGGTCCACGACGGCGATCCCGGCGATCGCGAAGAACGCGGTCAGGGCGGTGGCGTAGATGGCGGTGCGGTTCGGCTCGTCGCGTGTCGAGGCCACGTGGTGCTCGCTCTCAGTCATTATCTGTATCTAGCAGGTACTTTCCTGTAGAATACACCTATGTCTGTTGCCCGAGGAAACGACCCTGCCGGCGACGGCGCCGCACGCGACGTCGTCGCCGCGATCGAGCTCGAGGTCGCCCAGCTGCTGCGCCGGGCCGAGCGCACCTCGGCGTCGGGGTCCCCCGGGACCGCTCGCGGGAGTGCGCGCACCGGCACGCTCGACCGGTCGGGCTACCTGCTCCTGCAGACGCTCGCCACGCACGGCCCGCAGAACGTCAACGCGCTCGCCGCCCGGCTCGGCCTCGACGCCTCGACGGTGACACGCCAGGTCGTCGCGCTCGACCGTGCGGACCACGTCCGCCGCGTGCGCGACCCGCACGACGGACGGGCGGTGCTCGTCGAGCCGACCCCGGAGGGCCTCGACGAGCTCGCGCGGCACCGTGCGACGCGAGCGGCCCTGTACGCCGACGTGCTGGGGGGGTGGTCACGGCTCGACCGGTCGCTGCTCGCCGAGCTCCTCGCACGCCTCAACGCCGACCTCGACGACTTCCGCCGGCACCGCGACGACGGCTGAGCACGACACCGGCCGCGCAGGACGCGTACGACGGGGCGCCACGAGCGCCGCGCGCGCGACGGCTGCGGAGCTCACGGGGCGGGGAGCGCCCACCGGATCGCGCGCGTGACGACCGCCCCCGCAGGCCCGGCTTGCGCCGGCGGCACGAGCCGCACCGGCGGCAGCCCTTCCCTCGCCCACGGCGGCAGCGACGCGCGGGCGGCCGCCGCGAGCCCGGCGTAGACCGGCCTGACCACGGCGGGCAGCGGCGGCTCCACGAGGAGGAAGCGCGCCGCGTCGAGCGCGGCGGGCGTCACGGCCAGCTCGGGCCGGTAGGCGGCGATCGCCGCCTCCAGCTCGACCCAGGAGAGCGGCACGTCCTCGACCCCGAGCCGGCGACCGACGTCGCCCGCCCGCGCCACGTACTCGTCGCACCCCGCGCGGTCGAGCGGGTCCGCACCGAACAGCTGGTGCGCGACCAGGAAGCTCTCGGTCTCCGCGACGTGCACCCACCGCAGCAGGTGCGGGTCGCCCGCGGCGTACGGCCGCCCGTCCGGGGTCGTCCCGCGCACGCGGTGGTGCACCGCTCGGACGGCGTCGACGGCACGCTGCGCGTCGTCCGCCGTGCCGAACGTCGTCGTCGCGATGAAGGTCGACGTGCGCTGGAGCCTGCCCCACGGGTCCCCGCGGTACCCCGAGTGCGCGGCGACGCCCGCCATCGCGAGCGGGTGCAGGCTCTGCAGCAGCAGGGCGCGCAGGCCGCCGACGAACATCGAGGCGTCGCCGTGGACGCGCCGGACCGGCGAGGTCTCCTCGAACCAGCGCGGACCGGGGGTGTGGTGGATGCGCGCGCGGGTCGCCGCGGCGTCGGGCCCGGCGACGCGCGCGAGGATCGCCGCGCCCGCGGAGCGCCGAACGGGTGAAAGGGCGTCCAGCATGTCCTGATCGTCCCACCGCAGGGCGAGCACGCACCTCCACGGTGCGCTCGCAGCCCTATCCTGTGCTCGCGGGCGGCGCCCGTGGGTGCGCCTCCGGACTGGCCGGCAGGTCGTCCGGGACGTGCTCGGAGGACGTCGTGGGAATCAGGTCGCGTGTTGCGGCGAACCGTCGGACCGTCGCCTCGGCGACCGTCGTGACCCTCTTCGCGACGACGCTCGTCGCCGTCGCCGCGCTGTCCGAGGGCGAGGCGTCCGCGGAGGTCGACCTCAACGACTCCGGCGTGTGGGTGACGAAGACGTCCACCGGGCTCGTCGGCCGGTTCAACGCCGAGTCCCAGGCGCTGGACGGCTCCCTGCTCTCCGGGAGCACGTCGTTCGACGTCCAGCAGCAGGCGGGCCGGGTGCTCGTCGAGGACCTCGCGACGTCCGCCGCGAGCCCCGTGGACGTCGCCCACCTCGTGCTCGACGGCTCCGTGCGCGCACCGGCCGGGTCCCAGGTCCGCTCGGGCGGCGGCACGGTCGCCGTGCTGGACACCGACGAGGGCACGCTGTGGGTCATGCCGTTCGACGCCGCAACCGGCCTCGACCCCGAGAAGTCCGAGCCGGTCGCCACCGTCGGGGAGGGTGGCACGCTCGCCGTCTCCACGGACGGCACGGTCTTCGTCGCCGACCCTGCCGAGGGCGTCCTGCACGAGGTCCGCACCGGTCCGGACGCCGTGGCCGAGGAGCCGACGTCGTCCGCCCTCGCGGTCTCCCCCGGCGCGGACGTCGAGCTCACGACGGTCGGAGAGGTCCCCGTCGTCCTCGACCGGACCGCCTCCACGCTCGTGCTCCCGTCGGGCAGCGTGGTGAGCCTGGCCGACGGTTCCGAGGCGCGGCTCCAGCAGCCGTCCGCCGAGTCGGGCTCCGTCGTCGTCGCGACGGCCACCGGTCTCGTCACGCAGCCCCTGCGCGGGGGCGACGCGGTGGTCAGGCGTGCGAGCGGCGTCCCGGCGCCGCCCGTCCAGCTCGACGGCTGCACGTACGGCGCCTGGTCGTCATCCGGGGAGGTCGTGCGCGACTGCGACGGGACCGAGCGCGACCTGCAGCGCACGCTCGACGGCGTCGACGCTCGCGCGACCCTGCAGTACCGGGTGAACCGCCACGCGATCGTGCTCAACGACCTGGCGGCCGGCACCCTCTGGATGGCCGCGGACGAGTTCGAGGTCGTCGACGACTGGGAGCAGGTCAAGCCCGAGGACGCCGAGGGCGAGGAGTCCGAGAGCGAGGAGAGCTCGCCGGAGCAGGTCGACCAGGTCCTCACCGACCGCTCGAAGCCCAACCGGCCGCCGCTGCCGAACGACGACCTCCTCGGCGTGCGCCCCGGGCGCACGACGATCCTGCCCGTGCTCGCGAACGACGTGGACCCCGACGGCGACGTCATGACGGCGGAGGTCGCCGGCGCCGGGCCGGACGGCGTGCTGGTCCAGCCCGTCCTGGGCGGCGCGGCCCTCCAGGCGACGGTCCCCGCGGACGCCGCAGGGCGCTCGTCGTTCACGTACCGGGTGAGCGACGGCCGGGCGGGCGGCACCGCCGAGGCCGACGTCACGCTCGAGGTCTTCGGCTGGGACGTCAACGAGCCGCCCGCGCAGACCGGCGAGCCCGTGCTGAAGGTCGTGCAGGGCGGCACGGCGTCGATCAAGGTCCTCCCCTACTTCCGCGACCCCGAGGGCGACGAGCTCTTCCTGTCCTCGGCGAGCACGTCGGGCGCGGGCGACGAGGTCCGCACCCTCCCCGACGGCACGGTCGAGTACCGCGACGCGGGCGCCGCGCCGGGCCGCAAGATCGTCGAGCTGCTCGTCTCCGACGGTCGCGTCACGGCCGAGGGCCGCCTCCTCGTCGACTCGGTCCCCGCCGACCAGCCCCCGACCGCCGTCAACGACCACGTGGTCGTCCCGGTCGGCGAGACCGTCACGGTCTCGCCCCTGCGCAACGACTCCGACCCGGACGGCGACGCCCTGCGCCTCGTCGGGGTCGCCGAGCAGGCGCCCGCGGAGATCACGCCGAGCTTCGAGGCCGGGACGTTCGACGTGCGCTCCACCGAGGCGCGGTCCTACGACCTGACGTACGACGTGAGCGACGGCCAGTCCGTCACGACGGGCCTCGTGCGCGTCGACGTCGTCGCCCCGGCCGACGACGACGCCCCGCCCGTCGTCGTGTCCGACCGCGCCCTGCTCCCCGCCGACGGCTCGACCCTCGTCGACGTGCTCGCGAACGACACCGACCCCGCCGGCGGCGTGCTCGTCGTCCAGTCCGTCGAGGTGCCGGACGGATCGGGGATCTCCGTCGCCGTCCTGGCGCACCAGGTGCTGCGCGTCACCGAGGTGCGACGCCAGTCGGAGCCCGTGACCTTCCGCTACACGGCGTCCAACGGCACCCGGACCGCGGTCGGCGAGGTCAGCGTCGTGCCCGTCCCGCCGCCCGTCGAGCTGCGCCCGCCCACGGCGCTGCCCGACGAGGTCACGGTCCAGGCGGGCGACGTCGTCGACATCCCCGTGCTGCGCAACGACGTGCACCCCGACCAGCTCGAGCTGACGCTCCAGACCGAGCTCGAGCAGGACGTCGACCCGGCCGTCGGGGAGGCGTTCGTCTCCGAGGACCTCGTCCGGTTCCGCGCCGGGGCCGAGGCGGGGACGACGTACGCGATCTATCGCGTCCGCGACGTCAACGGCCAGGAGGACTCGGCCCAGGTGACGATCCGGGTCCGGGCGGACGAGGACAACGCCGCGCCGCGCCCGCCCGAGGTCGTCGCCCGCGTGCTCAGCGGGACGACGGTCCGGATCGCGGTCCCGCTCGGCGGCGTCGACCCCGACGGCGACTGGGTGACCCTCTCGGGCGTCGCGTCACCGCCCGGCAAGGGGTCGGCCGAGCTCGTCGACGGCTACCTCGAGTACACCGCGGCGGCGACGGCCGTCGGCACGGACACGTTCACCTACGCGGTGGTCGACGCGCGCGGTGCGACCGCGACCGGCACCGTGCGGGTCGGCATCTCGGTCCCGCCGGCGACCAACCAGCCGCCCGTCGCGGTCGACGACGAGGTCACGGTCCGGCCGGGGCGCACGGTCGCCGTCGACGTGCTCGACAACGACAGCGACCCCGACGGCGACCGGCTGTCCCTCGTCGCGTCGGAGGTCGAGGGCACGCTCGAGCTGCCCGCCGAGGTCGTGGGCGACCGCGTCGTCGTCACCACCCCGCCCGACGACGGGACGTCGACGTTCTACTACGCCGTCCAGGACACGTTCGGCGCGCGTTCCTCGGCCGCCGTGACGGTGGTCGCGCGCCGGGACGCGCCGCTGCTGCCCCCCGTCGCGCACGACGACGTCGTCGCCGTCGAGGCGGTGCTCGGTCGCACGAGCGTCGACGTCGCGGTGCTCGAGAACGACGAGGACCCGGACGGGACGGCGCAGGAGCTCACGGTCGAGGTCGCGGACGAGGACGTCGTCGTCGACGAGGACGGCGTGCTCACCGTCCCGCTGACGACCGACGCCCAGGTGATCACGTACTCCGCGACCGACGTCGACGGGCTCAGCACGCGCGCGTTCGTGCGCGTGCCGGGGCTCGGGACGGCCGAGGAACCTGTCCGGAAGCCCGTCCTGCGGGCCGGGATCACCCCGCTCGAGGTGCTCAGCGGCGAACCGCTGACGATCGACGTCGCCGACTACGTCGTCGTCGCCGAGGGCCGCACCCCGCGCCTGACCGAGGAGTCTGCGGTCACGGCGTTCGAGGGGACGCGGGAGGTCACGGGCGCGACGACGATCGTCTACACGTCGCGCGCCGAGTACGCCGGCGCGGCGGGCGTCACCTTCGAGGTCACCGACGGTACCGGGCCGGACGACCCCGACGGCGCGACCGCCGTCCTGACCCTCCCGATCCGCGTGCTCCCGCCGGAGAACCTGCCGCCCGTGCTCGGCGCGCCGACGGTCGACGTCGCGGCCGGCGAGGAGACCTCGATCGACCTCGCCCGGTTCGCGACGGACCCGGACGAGGACCCTCTGACGTTCACCGTCACCGGGTCGGCCCCCGGGCTGACGACGACCGTCGAGGGGTCCATCGTCACCGTCCGCGCCTCGGCCGACGTCCAGCGCGGCACGACGCTCGCCGTGCCCGTGCAGGTGAGCGACGGCGAGAACCCCGGGGTCGGCGGCGAGCTGGCCGTGACCGTCGTCGCGTCGACCCGTCCGCTCGCGACGCTCGTCGACGACGTCGTCGAGGACGCGCACCAGGGGGTCGAGATCTCGGTCCCCGTGCTGCGCAACGACAAGAACCCGTTCGAGGAGGTCGGGCCTCTCGAGCTCCTCGGGGCCGCGGTCGACACCGGTGACGGTTCCGCCCAGATCGACGGCGACGAGGTCCTCGTGACCCCGGACGAGTCCTTCGTCGGCGTGTTCGTCGTGCGGTACCGGGTCCAGGACGCGACGCAGGACGTCGAGCGGCAGGTCGAGGGCAGCGTCACGGTCACGGTCCTCGGCAAGCCCGAGGCGCCGACCGCGCCCCAGGTCGAGGAGGTCCGCTCGAAGACCGTCGTGCTGTCGTGGGACCCGCCGAACAACAACGGCGCGGAGATCACGGGCTACACGGTGACGTCGCAGAACGGGTACGAGAAGGCGTGCGCGACGACGACGTGCACGCTCGACGAGCTGACGAACGACGTCGAGTACACGTTCACGGTCGTCGCGGAGAACGCGGTCGGCCCGTCGCCGGCGTCGCCCCCGTCGCCGCCCGCGCGGCCGGACGAGAAGCCGGACCCGCCGGCAGCACCGACCCTGACGTTCGGCGACAGGTCCCTCACGGTGACGTGGGAGAACGCGACCTACACCGACAGGTCCCCCATCCGGTGCGTCAACCTCGAGATCGTCCCCGCACCGGACGACGGCGTGTTCCGCAAGTCGTGCGTCGCGGGTACCGAGACAGTGTGGTCGGGCCTCGACAACGGCGTGCCGTACACGGTGACCGTCCAGGCGGTCAACGACGCCCCGGAGCCGTCGGAGTGGGGCGCCGCGTCGGACCCCGAGGTCCCGGCCGGCGTGCCGGACGCGCCCGCCGCGCCCAGCGCGACGCGCACGGACAGCGCCGTGAACGGCGGCGTGATCGGGGTGACGTGGAGCACGCCGTTCGAGAACGGTGACGCCGTGACGACCTACCACGTGCAGCGGTTCCGCAACGGCTCCCCGGACGGCGCGACCGTGCCGGTCGCCGGGAAGACGTCGTTCTCGGCGACCGGCCTCGACAACGAGTCGTCGTACACGTTCACCGTCACCGCCCAGAACAAGGCCGGCAGGGGCGCGACGAGCGCCGCGTCGGCCGCGGTGATCCCCTACGGCAAGCCTGGGGCACCCGGGACACCCTCGGCCGCGCTCATCTCCGGGGACACGAACGGGAAGGCGCGCGTGACCTTCGGGGCGGCGGACGCCAACGGCGACGCGGTGACGTACACCGTGCGGGCGAACGGCACCGGCGGCCGGAGCATCCAGACGACCGCCACGACCTCCACCTTCACCGGTCTGACGAACGGGCAGCCCTACACGTTCGACGTCCAGGCGTGCAACGCCGCGGGGTGCTCGGCGTGGACCGGCCGGTCCGGCTCCGTCACTCCGTACACGACGCCCAGCACGCCCGGCGTCTCGTGGACGAAGGCGTCGGCGACGGACGGCTACTTCACCGTGAGCGGGCCGAGCTCCGACGGCGGCAACGCCGCGCGCGTCGAGTGGTCGCTGTCCGGCTCGGAGAGCAGGAGCGGCACCGGGACGGGGCGCATCGACCTCGCGGGCGGGTACTCGCGCAGCTACACCGTGCAGGCGCGCGCGTGCAACGCCGCCGGCTGCTCGGGGTACGTCTCGGCGTCCGGCGCGACCGATGCGCCGCCCCCGCCGCCGAACCCGCGGGCGTGGGTGGTCCGCGGGCCGCAGAGCAACGTCGCCGGCTGCTCGGGCTACATGTGCACGCAGTTCCGCGTGCACGCGAACGCGGACTTCCCGTCGGGCTCGCACTCGTTCCAGTGCTGGAGCAACGCGAACGGGTACGACCACAACATCTCGGGCAACTCCTACACCCGGACGCTCAACGCCAACGGCTTCGTCGACCTGCCGTGCGTGCTCGGCAACGCCTACATCAACGGCGGGCTGGCCCAGGCGTGGGTCGTGATCGACGGGACGCACTACGAGAGGACGACCTGGCCCGCTCCCTGACGCGCGGCGCCGCTGCCGCGGCGATCTATCCAGAGGAATCTCTGCAAAGGAACCCTTGCAAAGGATCCTTTGGATAGATATCGTCGTCGGCATGAGCACGGACGATGTCGGAGCGACAGCCCCCGAGGAGCACGAGGAGTCCCTCGGGCCTGCCCAGCTCAAGGCCCTGGCCCACCCGTTGCGGATCCAGATCCTCGACCTGCTCTCCGCGCACTCGGCGCTCACGGCGAGCGGGATCGCGGAGCTCGTCGGCGAGTCGAGCGGGTCGACGAGCTACCACCTGCGTCAGCTCGCGCGCCACGGCTTCATCCAGGAGGTCGCCGGCCGCGGCACCGGCCGCGAACGGTGGTGGGAGCGCCGGCCCGGGGGCTTCCGGGTCGGGCTCCCGGAGGACCCGGACGACGTTGCGGCGATCGCTACCACCCTCACGGTCGCCCTCGAGTTCGAGAAGGCACGCGCCCGCAAGATCCAGTCGCTCCTGGAGAACTCGCAGACGCTCGATCGCGAGTGGCTCGACGTCACCCGGCTCACGACGACGGCGATCTGGCTGACCGCGGAGCAGATGGCCGAGGTCGGCGCGGCGTGGGAGCAGTTCTCCGACACCCTCGACCGCTTCTCCCACCAGGAGCAGACGCCGGGTGCCCGGCCCGTCCAGGTCCACTTCAACCTCTTTCCCCTCGTCGACGGCAAGGAGAACCCCTCGTGAGCGCGTACTCCCCCACCCTGCCCCGCACCGCCGAGCTGCACGGGGTGGACCGGCTGCTCGTCCGGGTCGGTTCGCACCTCACCGCGCTGGGCCGACGCCGCGCCGCCGCCCGCGCCCAGGCGCTCGCGGCGCGCACCGCCCGGTCCGAGGGCGTCGCCGCCCGGGACGTGCTCGCCCGCGGGCACGTCGAGCGGCTCGACGACAACGCCGCGCAGACCCACCCCCTGCTGCTGCGCTGAGACCGTCCTCAGGCACCGGATGGGGACTTCTGCCCCTCGGTGGCCTGTCCCCCGCTCTCCCGCCCCGGCTATGCTCGTCCGGGCCGCTCGCGCCGACCAGGGCCGTTCCCGGCCTCGCTCCGCCGGTGCAGGCCGAGCCGAGGTACCAACCGGGGGAGTTCCGTGGGTTTCCTGCAACGTCTCAACGAGAACCGTCGCGCCGTGGCGTCGGTGACGACGGTGTCGGTGTTCTCGACGGCACTGGTGGGACTCGCGTGGTTCTACGAGGGCGAGGCGACGGCCGACGTGGAGCTGAACGACTCGGGTGTGTGGGTGACGAAGACGTCGTCGGGGCAGCTGGGTCGGTTCAACTACGAGTCGCAGGCGATCGACGGTGTGCTCGTGGCGGGGTCGGCGTCGTTCGACGTGCAGCAGGACGAGGGTCGGGTGCTGCTGGACGACGAGGGGACGAGCACGGCGTCGCCGGTCGAGGTGGCGCACCTGACGCTGGACGGGCAGGTGCGGCTGCCGGCGGGGGCGCAGGTGGCGTCGGGGGGTGCGACGACGGCGGTGCTCGACGGTGAGAAGGGCCTGCTGTGGGTGCTGCCGTTCGACGGTGCGACGGCGTTCGACCCGGAGGAGACGGAGCCGGTCGCCGAGGTCGAGGGTGACGGCGCGCTGACGGTCTCGGGCGACGGCACGGTGTTCGTCGCGGTCCCGTCGACCGGCACCTTGTGGACCGTGGAGACGTCCGACAAGGGCGTCGTCCAGGGCGCGCCCGGCACCGCGAACCTCCCGGTGGGCCCCGGCGCCGACGTGGCCGTGACCGCGGTCGGCGACGAGCCCGTCGTCCTGGACCGCTCGGCGTCGACGCTCGTGCTCCCAGGCGGGAAGACCGTCCTCCTCGACGACGGCGAGGGCGCGCGGCTGCAGCAGCCGTCCGCCGGGTCGGCGAACGTGGTCGTCGCGACGTCGTCGGGGCTCGTCACCCAGCCGCTGGACGGCGGTGACGCGCTGACGCGCGCGGCGCAGGGATCGCCGTCGGCGCCCGTGCAGCTCGACGGCTGCACCTACGGCGCGTGGGGATCCACGGCTCAGGTGGTCCGGGACTGCGCGGGCACCGATCGCGACCTGGACAAGCGGCTCGAGGGCGTGGACCCGCAGGCTCGCCTGGAGTACCGGGTGAACCGGCACGTCGTGGTGCTCAACGACCTGGCGGCCGGGACGCTGTGGATGGCGGCGGACGAGTACGAGAAGGTCGACGACTGGGACGTGCAGCTCCCGGAGGAGGCCGAGGGCGAGGAGTCCGACGCCGAGCTGACCAACCCCGAGCAGGTGGACCAGTTCATCGCGGACCGGTCGCAGCCGAACAAGCCGCCGCAGCCGAAGGACGACGTGTTCGGGGCCCGCCCCGGGCGCACGACGATCCTGCCGGTGCTCGCCAACGACGTCGACCCGGACGGCGACGTCATGACGGCGACGGTGGTGGGCGACGGACCGGACGGCGTGACGGTCGAGCAGATCCTCGGGGGTGCCGCGCTGCAGGCGGTCGTGCCCGAGGACGCCGAGGGCACACTCGGCTTCCGGTACGCGGTCTCCGACGGTCGCGGCGGGACGGCGGAGGCCGGGGTCTCCCTGAAGATCTCCCCCTGGGACGAGAACGAGGCCCCCGAGCAGACCGGCGACCCGGTGCTCAAGGTCGCGCAGGGCGGGACCGCCACGATCAAGGTGCTGCCGTTCTTCAAGGACCCCGACGGCGACGACCTGTACCTCGCGTCGGCGGACGCGACGGTCGCCGGGGACGAGGTCCGCTCACGACCCGACGGGACGGTCGAGCTCCGTGACGGCGGCGGGTCGACCGGCCGCAAGATCGTCACGCTCGCGGTGGCCGACGGCCTGGGCGGCATCGCGGAGGGCAAGCTGCTCGTCGACGTCGTCGCGGGCCAGCAGCCGCCGATCGCGGTGAACGACCACGTGGTCGTCCCCGCCGGGCAGTCCGTCACCGTCGAGCCGCTGCGCAACGACAGCGACCCGAACTCGGACGCACTGCGCCTGACGGCCGTCTCGGAGCACGACCGGGCGCTCATCACGCCGAACCTCGACGCCGGGACCTTCGCGTTCGCGGCCGACGAGCCCGGCTCGTACGACCTGACGTACCAGGTGACCGACGGCCCGGGCGTCACGACGGGCCTCGTCCGCGTCGACGTGCTGCCGCCCGACGCCGCGAGCGGCCCGCCGATCGTCGTCGCCGACACCGCGCTCCTCCCCACCGGCGGCACGACGCTCGTCGACGTGCTCGCCAACGACACCGACCCGGCCGGCGGCGTGCTCGTCGTGCAGTCGGTCACGGTGCCCGAGGACGCCGGTGTGTCGGTCGCCGTGCTCGCCCACCAGATGTTGCGCATCACCGAGATCCGGCGGCTGGACGGCCCCGTGACCGTCGAGTACACGGTCTCGAACGGGACGCAGTCGTCCACCGGGCAGGTGCGCGTCGTCGCCGTGCCCGCCCCGACGAAGCTGCAGCCGCCGAACGCCGTCGCCGACGAGGTCATGGTGCACACGGGCGACGTCGTGACGATCCCCGTCCTGAAGAACGACACGCACCCGGACGGGCTCGAGCTCTTCCTGCAGACCGAGCTGGAGCAGGACGTCGACCCGGCGCTGGGCGAGGCGTTCGTCTCCGAGGACACCCTCCGCTTCAAGGCCGGCGCGGAGGCCGGCACCGCGCACGCGATCTACCGCGTGCGCGACGCCAACGGGCAGGAGGACTCCGCCCAGGTCACGATCCGCATCCGCGACGACGAGGACAACGAGCCGCCCCAGCCCCGCGACATCGAGGCCCGCGTCCTGTCCGGCGCGGCCGTGCGCGTCGACGTCCCTCTCCTCGGGATCGACCCCGACGGCGACTCGGTCCAGGTCACCGGCGTGGCCTCGGCACCGAGCAAGGGCACCGCACGCGTGGTCGACGGGAGCCTCGAGTACAGCGCGTCGAAGAGCTCCACCGGCCTGGACACGTTCACGTACTCGGTGCTCGACGCGCGCGGCGCGACCGCGACCGGGACCGTGCGGGTCGGCATCTCCCGACCGGCCGAGACCAACCAGTCGCCGGTCGCCGTCGACGACGAGATCACCGTCCGGCCGGACCGGACGGTCTCGGTCGCGGCGCTGCGCAACGACACCGACCCCGACGGCGACCAGGTCGCCCTCGTCCCGTCCGCCGTCGAGGACGAGCACGGCCTGGGCGCCGAGGTCGTCGCCGACCGCATCGTCATCACGTCCCCGCCGGACGACGGGGCGTACACGTTCTACTACGGCATCCAGGACACCTACGGGGCGCGTGCGACCGGTGCGATCACCGTGAACGTGGCCGCCGACGCCCCGCTGCTGCCCCCCGTCGCGCGCGACGACGCGGTCCAGGTCGAGGACATCCTCGGCGAGACCGAGGTCAGCATCCCCGTGCTGGCCAACGACGAGGACCCCGACGGGGCCGCGACGGAGCTCGAGGTCTCGACCGACGCGCAGACCGCGACGGTGAGCGAGGACGGCGACCTCGTCGTGACGCTCACCGAGCAGCGTCAGGTGCTCACCTACACGGTGACCGACGTCGACGGGCTCACCGCGAGGGCGTTCGTCAGGGTCCCCGGCCTGACCGACCAGGTCCCGACGCTGCGCCCGGGCACGTCCCTCGAGGTCGTCGCCGGACAGTCGCTCGACATCGACATCACCGAGCACGTCCTGGTGGTCGAGGGCCGCACGCCGCGCCTGACGACGGAGGAGACGGTCAAGGCCACGGAGGGCTCTCGCGTGGTCACGTCGGTCACGCAGATCACCTACACGCCGAGCCCGGAGTACCACGGGCCGGCGTCGGTCACCTTCGAGGTCACCGACGGCTCCGGGCCTGACGACCCCGAGGGCAACGTCGCGCTCCTCACGCTCCCGATCACGGTCCTGCCGCCGGAGAACCTGCCGCCGGAGCTGCGCGACGCGACCCTCGAGGTCGCTGCGGGCGAGGAGGCGTCCGTCGACCTCGCGCGGTTCGCGACCGACCCCGACGGCGACGCCCTGTCGTTCAAGGCGTCGGCGCCGGGTCAGGGGATCACCGTCTCGGTGGAGGGCTCGACGCTGCTCGCCCAGGCGACGCCCGAGGTGTCGAAGGGCACCGTCGTCGAGGTCCCGGTCACGGTCTCCGACGAGAACAACCCGCCCGTGGCGACGCAGGCCCGTCTCACCGTGGTGGCGTCCACGCGGCCCCTGACCCGCGCGAACGACGACGCGGTCCCCGACGCCCACCAGGGCAAGGAGACCGTGGTCCCCGTGCTCGACAACGACTCGAACCCGTTCCCCGCCACCCCGCTCACGCTCCTCAACGCGGTGGTCGAGACCGGCCAGGGCTCGGTGTCGCTCGCGGGCGACCAGGTGGCCGTCACCCCGCGCGAGGACTTCGTCGGGGTGATGGTCGTGCGCTACCGGATCCAGGACGCGACGAAGGACCCCGACCGCGAGGTCGAGGGCCGGATCCAGCTCACCGTGCTCGGCAAGCCCGAGGCGCCCCCCACGCCGCAGGTCGAGGAGGTCCGGTCCAAGACGGTCGTGCTGTCCTGGGACCCGCCGAACAACAACGGCGCCGAGATCACCGGGTACACCGTGCGGTCCCAGAACGGGTACGAGAAGGCGTGCGGCACCACGACCTGCACCCTGGACGGGCTGACGAACGACGTCGAGTACACGTTCACCGTGTTCGCGACCAACGACGTCGGCGACGGCCCCGCCTCACCCGCCTCGGCGGTCGCCCGCCCGGACGAGAAGCCCGACCCGCCCGCCGCACCCACCCTCGAGTTCGGCGACGAGTCCCTCACCGTCACGTGGAAGAACGCGACCTACACCGACCGGTCCGCGATCGAGTGCGTCAACCTGCGCATCTCCCCTGCCCCCGCCGGCGGCGCGACCGACAAGACGTGCCTGACCGAGACCACCACCACCTGGGAGGGCCTGACCAACGGCCAGGCCTACACCGTCCAGGTCCAGGCCGAGAACCGCGCACCCGACCCGTCCGAGTGGGGCGAGACCTCCGCGTCCGAGACCCCCGCGGGCAAGCCCGCTGCGCCCGCGGCGCCGACCGCGCGGCGCACGTCCATCGGCGCCACGTCGCAGATGGAGGTCTCCTGGACGGCGCCCGACCCGAACGGTGCGGCGATCTCGCAGTACTCGGTCGACGTGCTCCAGGGCGGTTCCGTCGTGCGGACGGTGACCGCGGGCGGCGGTGCGACGAGCACGACCGTGGGTCTGCCCGCCGACACCACCGGGTACACGTTCCGTGTCCGGGCGCACAACAAGGCCACCGACAAGTTCGGAGACGCCGAGAGCTCCCCCGCGTCCAACGCGGTCCGCGCGTTCGCCGCGCCCGGCGCCGTCTCGGGCCTCAGCGCACGCGCCACGGGGTCGGACGGGCAGGTCGAGCTCTCCTTCGGCGCCGCGACCGGCAGCGGCGTGCGCGCCGACGAGATCCGGTACCAGTACAACGCCGGCGGCGGCTGGGCCGCCCTCGCCGCGAACAGGGTCGTCGGCGGCCTCACCGACGGCCGCGAGGCGACGATCCAGGTCCGCGCGGTCGCCGGCGTCGACGGCGCCGACGAGCCGGGACCTGCCTCGAGCGCGACGGCGACCCCCTACGGACCGATCCCCGCGCCGACGCTGACGGTGAGCGGCGGAGACCGCGCCATCACCTACAGCTGGTCGACGTCCGACAACGGTCGCCCGTACACCACGTCGGTCACCGGTGCCGTGCGCTCGAACAGCGCGTCCGGGTCCGGGACGCTGAGCGTCGGCTACTCGGAGACCCGGGAGATCTGCGTGACCGTCACCCCGACCGAGGGTGCGGCGAACCAGACCTGCCGGAGCGCGACGTCCGACAAGCGGCCCGAGCCCGTCCTCCAGGCGTACAAGGGATCGAACTACCCGTCCGTCACGTGCACCCACTCGTCGTGCGCGATCGTCGACCTGTCGATCTCCGGTGCGGAGCCCAACACGCCGTTCACGGTGTCGTGCTGGACGAGCCACAACGGCGACCACATGTTCGAGGGCACGCGCACGTACTCCGTCGACCGCAACAACCGCCAGCTGCGGACCGACGCGAACGGGAACTTCCCGCGGAGCGGGATGTGGTGCCACTACGGGCAGCCGGGCGCGCAGGTCTGGATCCGCACGAACGCGTTCGGCGACTCCCGCACCGTGACCTGGAGCTGATCCCTCAGCGCCTCAGCCGTGCCGGCGGAACCAGCGCCGGCGCGGCGGCGGGCTCGGTTGGCCGGCACCCGCCGCGCTCCCGGTGTCGGCCGCACCGGGACCGGCCTGGGCCTCGACCGGGGCGGGTTCGGCCTCGACCCCGACCGGTGCTGGATCGCCGTCGGCAGGTCCGGCGTCGGCAGGCCCGGCGTCGACAGGCTCCGCGGCTGGTCGCGCCGTCGCCTGGATCTGCGTGATCCGGGCGGAGTCGTCGAACGCCACGGTCACCGCGCCGCCCGGGACGACGAGCACGACCGCCCCGTCGTCGCCCGGCTCCACCTCGAGCCCGCGGCCGTGCGCGTAGGCGAGCACGGCACGACGGTGGTCGACGACGGTCACGGCGAGCAGGCCCTCGCTCAGCGTGCGCACGACGCGCGGCACGCTCGGCGAGGGCAGCTCGAGCGTGGGGTGCTCGAGGAGGAACCAGGCGCGCGTGCCTCCCCCGACCGGTGCGCTGTAGTGCGCGAACGACCCGGTCGTCGTCTTGGCCGCGAGCGTGAGCCGGTGCGGCAGCTCCTCGGACAGCGAGAGCTCGGCGGTCGTCGTCTCCGGCAGACCGGCGCCGCGGGTCTTCTCCGCCGCCACGAGGACCTCGTCGGGGAAGTCGTTGACGTTGTGCCAGGCCCACATCCAGGTCCCGGGTCCCGGGGCGGACGTCCCGAGGAACTGCAGCCGGCACCCGGTCGCGACGCCGGTGGCGGACGTGAAGGTGAACGTGCCCGTCGACAGGTCCGCGTCCCACGAGTCGTCACCGTAGAGGTCGGCGAGGTGCAGCTCGTGCTCGTGGGACAGGAACGCGGCGTCGTCGACGAGGTCCTGGAGGACGGGCGGCTCGGTCATGCATCGAACGTAGCCCCGTCGGGTGCGCCCCGGCGGGCAGCGACACGGGGCCGCACAGAACGCCCCGAGATCAGGCGGCGGCGAGAGACCGGTGGCGCGCGACGCGCGCGGAGGCGGCAGGACCGGACCTCGCGCCGCGGTGACGCGCCGCGAGGGCGGCACGCGCGGAGGGCCGGGCCCCGGCGGACGACAGGACCAGCACCGGGCCGACGGGACGCAGCTCCTCCCCCGTCCGGGCGACGAGGTCGACGAGCCGGATCCCGAGCGCAGCGCAGACCGCTGCCAGAACCTCCGACGACGCCTCCTTGCGACCTCGCTCGACCTCGGACAGGTACGCCGTCGAGACCCGGGCCGCGGTGGAGACGTCGACGAGCGTGCGCCCCTGGGCGAGCCGTGCACGGCGCAGGATGCCGCCGATCACGTGACGCAGGAGAGGCTCGGGACGCCTCGTCGGGCTCGGCCGTGACGCGGCAGCGCCGCCGGTCGCGAGGGTCTGTCCGTCCATGCCGGTCACGCTACCCGCGCCCCGGTCCGGTCGTCGCCGGGCCGGGGCGCGGATCTGCTGCGGGCGTAAGGCTCACCAGCCCTCGAGCGTCTGAGCCATCTGCCAGAAGCGGATCTCGTGCCGGCAGCTCAGCTCGAACGCGAGCTCCATGCGGGCGCGCTCGGCCTCCCCGGCGTCGGCGGCGAGCGCGTCGAGGCGCGCCCGCAGGTCGGCGAGCACGTCCTCGGTGCGCTCCGCCGCGTAGAACTCCCACCACCCCGCGAGCGGGTGGTCGGCGGCGATCGCACCCGGCGTCGACGCGCGATCGTCGAGCCAGAAGCGCCGCGCCGACCAGATGTACGTCCACGGGCACGGGAGCAGCGCGGCGAGCAGCACGCCGAGGGAGTCCCGACCCGCGGCGAGCATGTGGTCGACGTACGCCTGCGCGCTCGGCGCGAGCCGCGAGACCTGCGCGTCCTCGTACCGCACGCCGAGGAAGTCGCACATCGCGTGGTGGGCGTGGGACTCGTCGTCGAGCAGGAAGCCCGCCTTGCCGTGGAACCACGCCGCCCACGCGCGGTCGGGGGCGAGCGCCATGCCGAGCCCGTAGCAGCGCAGGTACGCCGTGAGGTACTGGTGGTCCTGGCCCACGTAGTGCCGGACGGCTGCCGGCTCGACCGTCCCGTCCCGCAGCCCTGCGAGGAACGGGTGGTCGTAGAACTCGGCGAACAGGTGCGCGTACCGACGGCCGAGCCCGGCGGTGAAGCCGTCCTCGTCCGCAGCGACGAGAGCACCGGGGATCCCGGTGGTCGGGGTGGTCAGGGTGGTGATGGCAGACGTCGTCATGCCCACGTTCCTCCGCTCGTGCTAGCGAGATCAGGTTCGACGGGTCCGGGCGGCCTCACCGCTCGTCTCGGTCCCTCGGCCCGGCGCTCGTCGCCCGGGCGGGACACCCCGCGTGGTTCGTCGGCACCCTAGCAGGAGCCCCACCGGCTGCGCGGGAGGGTCCCGTCGGGCGGGAGCGCCCCGCCGGGTCGACCATGGAGGCATGTTCCGGAGCCTCTTCCCGATCCTCACGGTGGCCGACGTCGAGCGGTCCCTCGGCTTCTACCGCGACCTCCTCCGGGGCACGGTGGCGTACGCGTTCCCCGACGACGGCCCGCCCGTGTACGTGAACGTGCACGTGGGCGTGTCCCCGCTGGGGATCGGCCTCGCCGACGAGGCGGACGTCCGCGGCGGCACGACGCTGTGGGTGTACGTCGACGACTGCGACCGTGCCGTCGAGCACCTGGCCGCCGCGGGCGTGACGGTCGTGGAGCCGCCGACGGACCAGCCCTGGGGCGAGCGCGTCGCGCGCGTGCAGGACCCGGACGGCAACCTCGTGGTCCTGGGCCAGGAGGCCGCGCCGCCCGCCGAGCCGGACGGACCGACGGGGCTCTCCTGAGCGTGCCCCCAGCGGGACTCGAACCCGCACTGCGCCGGGTTTAAGCCGGCCGCCTCTGCCAGTTGGGCTATGGGGGCGCGCCCCGAATCTACCGGGTGCTCGACGCGCCCGGTCAGGTCCGCGACGCGGGGCCTTCCCGACGCGCGACGAGGGGCGGGCCGCACGCGCGGCCCGCCCCTCGTCGTCGGGCAGGATGCCGACTCTCGCCGGGCGGTCGGGACCTGCTCAGGAGGCCTTGGCCGCCGGCGTCCTGTCGTCCGCGTCGATGGTCGCGTCCGACCCGCCGGCCTCGGCCGCGGCCGCCGAGCCCTGGGCGCTCTGCTTCACGGGCTCGCCGTCCTTCTTCGGCGGCACGGAGGCGGTGCGGAACTCGGCGCGCGGGTCGTGCAGCGAGCCGAGCGAGACGAGCTCGCGCCCCATGAGGAACTGCCCCATCCAGCCGATGAAGATGCGGATCTTGCGGTTGCCCGTCGGCATCGCCATGACGTGGTAGCTGCGGTGCATGAGCCACGCGAGCACGCCGCGGAGCTTGAAGACGCCGAACAGCTCCGCGACGCCCTTGTACAGGCCGAGCGACGCGACGGTGCCGACGTTCTTGTGGCGGTACTCGACCGGCGGCTCGCTGTGGAGCTCGAGCGCGAGGTTGTCCGCGAGGCGCGTCGCCTCACGGATCGCGTGCTGGGCGTTCGGGGGGCAGAACTTGCCCGGGTTCAGCACGTCCGGCACCGCGGCGCAGTCCCCCGCGGCCCACGCGTTCGGCACGACCTCGCCCTCGGCGTCCGCGACCTGCAGGGTCGGGAGGACCGTGACGCGCCCCATCTTGTCGACCGGCAGGTCCGAGGCCTCCTTGATGACCGGGTTCGCCTTGACGCCCGCGGTCCACACGATCGTGTCCGAGTCGAACTCGACGCCCGTCGACGTGACGACGTGGCCGTCGACGCACGAGGACAGGAACGTGCTGAGGTGGAACTCGATGCCGCGCTTCTTCAGCTCCTCGAGCGCGTAGCCCGCCATCGGCTCGCTCAGCTCGGGCAGGATGCGCCCGGCGCCCTCGATCATGACGAAGCGGAGGTCCTTCTCCTCGATCGTGGCGTAGTTGCGCGTCGCGTAGCGGGCCATGTCCTCGATCTCGGCCATCGCCTCGATCCCCGCGAACCCGCCGCCCACGAACGTGAAGGTCAGCATCCGGCGCCGCAGCGTCTCGTCCCACGTGGACGAGGCGACGTCCATGCGGTTGAGGACGTGGTTGCGGACGGCGATGGCCTCCTCGACGTTCTTGAAGCCGATCGCGTGCTCCGCGAGACCCGGGATGGGGAGCGTGCGCGAGACGGAGCCGAGGCCGACGATGAGGTGGTCGTAGGTGACCGAGTAGTCGTCGCCCTCCTCCGGGTGGATCGTCACGCGGCGGTTGCCGTGGTCGATCGCCACGACCTTGCCCTGGAGGACGTCCACGCCCTTGAGCGCGCGGCGGTGCGGCGCGACGACGTCGCGACCGTCGATCGACCCGGCGGCGGCCTCGGGGAGGAAGGGCGCGTAGGTCATGTACGGGCGCGGGTCGACGACGACGATCGCCGCCTCGCGGCGACCGAGCTTCTTGCGCAGGCGGCGCGCGGCGTACAGGCCCACGGATCCGCCGCCGAGCACGACGACGCGCGGCACCTTGCGGGGCCGCGGCGAAGCGGTCTGGGCACGGCTGACCGAGGTCAGGTCATTCTGAGGCATGGCTCCAGAGTATTACTGCTCCCGGGACGCGCGAGCCCGGGAGTCCGCCAGACGGGCGTGATCCCGCGCACGCCGACCCGGGCAGAGCGGTCGGAGCGGTCGAAACCGGGCAGGCAGACGTGGCTCGCGGGACCGGCGCTCGCCATGGCGGCGAGACGCCGGCCTCGGCGGGCATACTGCTGCGGTGCCGACCACCGACGCCCCGACGGAGCCCGAGCTGCTCCGGGCACGGCTCCGCACCCAGCGGCGCTTCCGCCTCACCGAGCTCCTGGTCGCCGCGCTGACGCTCGTCGTGATCCTGGCGATCCTGCTCGCCCTGCCCCCTGGTGCGGACGAGAGCACCGACGAGGTCACCGGCGCGATCGCCGCGATCATGGTCGTGATCGGTCTGCAGTGGGCGCTCATGCTCCGGCTGGGCTGGCGCGTGTACGACCGGCCGGCGAGCAGGAGGCTCCGGCGCAAGGCCCCGTTCCGAGGCTGGTGGGCCACCCCGTTCACCCCGCTCCTCGCCCTCGCGCTCGCGCTGCCGTGGGCCCTCGACGGCGTCCTCGGCACCAGGGAGACGCTGGCCGAGGACCTGTGGCTGCTCCTCCTCCTGTTCGTGATGGCCGCCGGACTCGGCCTGCTCGCGGTCCCCGCCGTGCTCGTGCCGGTCGAGATGCTCCTGCGCGGCGGCGTCAGGCTGGTCACGGCCCGCGGCCCCGCGGACCGGCAGGAAGGGACGAGCTACCTCTGGGGAGCCTTCGGCATCGCGGCGCTCACGACGTTCGTGCTGGTCGTCGGCGCCGGTGCGGACTTCGACACAGGCGGGCGCGCGGCCTGGGGCAGCGTCGTCCTGGCGCTGCTCGGCGTCCCGCTCGGCTACGACGTCCGGAGCCCCGTCCTCCTGTGGGTCGGCCGGGTCGTGCTCTACGCGTTCCTCGCGTACGTGGTCGTCGAGATCGTCCGTCGACGGCGCTCGTCCGGCAGGCCTGCCGCCGAGAAGTGACGTGCCGCCCCGACGAGGTCAGGCGATCGACCAGGCGATGCCGTCGAGGATGTCGTGCTCGCTCGTCACGACGTCGGTGAGCTCGCCACCCGCTGCGGCGACGTCGTCGCGCACCCGCGCCACGACCTCCGACCAGACGAGCGCCCCTGCGCCGATGACGTCGACGCGCCCCGGGTGCATGAACCCGAGCGCGGCGCGGTCGGCGCGCGAACGGTGCAGCAGGTCGTCGCAGGCGGCGAGGACCTGCTCGACGGACAGGACGGCGCCGTCGATCCGGTCGCGGTCGTAGGCCGCGAGGCGCAGCGCGTGCGCGGTGACGGTGGTGACGGACCCGGCGAGCCCGACGAGCGTCGCGGCCCGGCCGAGCGGCACGACGCGGGCCGCCTCGTCGAGCGCCGCCCGGACGTCGGCACGGGCGGCAGCCTCCTCGGCGGGCGTCGGCGGGTCGCTGCGCAGGTGCCGCTCGGTGAGGCGGACGCAGCCGACGTCCATCGAGTACGCGGCGTCGGGCGTGGACGTGCCCAGTACGAGCTCCGTCGACCCGCCGCCGAGGTCCACGACCACGTACGGTCCCGGGCGCAGGCCCGCGACGGTCGACGTCGCGCCCCGGAACGACAGCGCCGCCTCCTCCTCGCCCGACACCACCTCCGGCTCGACGCCGAGCGCGTCGAGGACGCCCTGCACGAACTCGTCGCGGTTCTCGGCGTCGCGCGTGGCAGACGTCGCGACGAACCGCGTCCGCGTCGCGCCCAGCTCGGCGACGACCGCGGCGTAGCGGCGTGCAGCGTCGAGCGTCCGCTCGAGGGCCTCGGGGGCGAGCCGCCCCGTGCGGTCCACGCCCTGCCCGAGGCGGACGACCTCCATGCGGCGGTCGAGGTCGGTCAGGGTGCCCGCGACGGTGTCGACGTCGGCGACGAGGAGGCGGATCGAGTTGGTGCCGCAGTCGATCGCGGCGACCCGAGACGCGCCCGGCACGGGAGGGGTGGGGACCGAGGCGATGCGCTGCGCGGCGGGAGCAGGGGTGGAACCGGATGTCATGCGCCCAGCCTGCCACCCCGCGCCCCCCGCACGCGCCCCGGCCGCCGGTCGACCGCGACCACGAACGAGGGCGAACGTCGTCCCCGCAGGGCATGATGTGCGCTGCGACGCCACACGGCGCCCACGAGGCACGGAGGAACCATGCACGATCCCGGGGGCCCGGCGCCCGCACACCGGGCAGGGCGTTCGGGAGCCACGACGGACGGTGTCGACCATGCCGACGTCGACCGGCCGGCGCTGCTCGCGGCGGCCGCCCGGGCGGCGGGGCTCGGGACGTTCCAGTGGGACCTCGTCACGGGCGCGCTGCGCTGGGACGCGGCGCTGCTCGACGTCTTCGGGTACGACGAGCAGACCTTCGGCGGCACGATCGACGCCTTCAACGCCCGGGTGCACCCGGACGACGTCCGCCCGGTCACGGCCGCGCTCGACCGGGCGATCGCCGCGTGCGGCGTGTACGAGGCGGAGTTCCGGGTCGTGCGACCGGACGGCACGACGCGCTGGCTGACCGCCCGTGGCCGGGCGCTCGCCGGACCGTCGGGTACCGCCGAGCAGGTCGTCGGCGTCACGACCGACACGACGGCGCTGCGTGCGGGCGAGGAGCGGGTCCAGCAGATCCTCGAGGACATGACGGTCGGCTACTACTGGCTCGACCCCGAGTGGCGCTTCGGCTACGTCAACGCCGAGGCGGAACGGATCCTCGGCAGCCCGCGCGAGCACCTGCTCGGAGGGGTGGTGTGGGAACTCTTCCCCGCGGCGTCGGGCTCGACGTTCGGGGACGGCTACCGCGAGGTCGCGCGGACCGGGGTGCCGGTCGTCTTCGACGCCTACTACCCGGCGCCCCTCGACGGCTGGTACGAGGTCCGCGCCGTCCCGGAGCGCGGCGGGGTCGCGGCGTACTTCACGGAGATCACGGAGCGTCGTCGTGCGCTCGAGCTCGCCGAGAGAGCACAGGCACGGTCAGCGCTCCTCGCCGCGGTCGCCGCCGACCTCGCCGAGACCCTCGACCCCGTCAAGGCCCTGGAGGCGGTGCTTCCCCATCTCGTGCCGGGCGTCGCCGACTTCGCCATCGCGAGCACCCTCGACGAGGGCCCGGCGCCGTGGAAGCAGCGGCTGCACGACGTCGCGGCGCTGCACGCCGACCCTGCCGCGCAGCCCGTCCTCGACCGGTACCGCGCGATCCGCGTCCCTGCCCTCTCCCCGTCGTCGCTCATCGCGGAGACGCTCGCCGGCGCGCCGCACGCGCTCCGGTCCGGGACACCGCGCCCCGGAGACCTCGTCGAGGAGGGTCCCGCGCACGACCTGCTCGTGAGCCTCGCGCCGCACGCGTTCGTCGTCATGCCGCTGCGCGGGCGCGGGCACGTGCGTGGGCTGATCACGCTCGTGCGAGGAGCCGAGCGCGGCGACTTCACCCAGCCGGACCTCGCCGCGCTGCGCGACGTCATGGCGCAGATCGGCCTCGCGCTCGACAACGCCCACCTCCACGCGGTCCAGCGCGACCTGGCCGAGGAGCTCCAGCGCAGCCTGCTCACGCCGCTGCCCGAGCCCGACCACCTGCACCTCGTCGCCCGCTACGCGCCGGCGACCTCCGGGGCGCAGATCGGCGGCGACTGGTACGACGCGTTCCTCGTGCGCGACGGCAGCACGTGCCTCGTCATCGGCGACGTCACCGGCCACGACCTCCGGGCTGCGGTCTCGATGGCCCAGGTGCGCAACCTGCTGCGGGGCGGCGCGCACGCCGTCATCGAGCCGCCGGCCGCGATCCTCGCGTCGCTCGACTGGGCGATGCACGACCTGGCCGTCGGGACGATCAGCACCGGCATCCTCGCCAGGGTCGAGCAGCCGGAGGATCTCGAGGAGCGGGACCTCCGGAGGCTGCGCTGGTCGAGCGCCGGCCACCTGCCACCGCTCCTCATCCACCCGGACGGGACGGCCGAGCTGCTGCACCGGCGGGCGGACCTGCCGCTCGGCGTGCGGGTGCACACCGACCGCCAGGACCACACCCAGCTGATCCGTCCCGGGTCGACCGTCCTGCTCTACACGGACGGTCTCGTCGAACGCCGCGGGGAGTCGCTCCTGGTCGGCCTCGAGCGCCTGCGCAGCGCCGCGGAGAGCCTCGGGGGCCTGACCCTCGACGAGCTGTGCGACGGCCTCATCGCGGACCTCGCGCCCACCCGCGAGGACGACATCGCGCTGCTCGCGCTGCGAGCGTTCACGACGGAGGCCCCGCGACCGCCCGAGGCCGGCCCCGAGGTGCTCCCCGAGGACCTCGTCGGCTCGCCCCGCCCCGACGCCTGACGTCAGCCGCTGCGGCGACCGTCCGTCGTGCCGCGCCCAGGCCGCCCCACCCGGACGGCTCGCCGGGGCACCGCTCAGCAGGTGCAGCGGTCGGGGCGCCAGACGTCACGCACGCGCTCGAGCGCCTCGTCGCCAGGCGGGTTGACGCCCGGGCCCGCCGCGAGCGCGTGCCCGACGAGCACGTGCAGGCACTTCACGCGCGTCGGCATGCCGCCCGCGGAGATCCCGTCGATCTCGTCGACGTGCCCCAGCGCCTCGCGCTGCCCGAGGTAGTGCTCGTGGGCTCCTCGGTAGGCCGCGGCGAGCTCGTCGTCCTCCGTGAGACGGTCCGACATCTCCTTCATCACGCCGTTCGCCTCGAGGGTCGACGCCGCGGCGACCGCTCCCGGGTGCGTCAGGTAGAACGTCGTGGGGAACGGGGTGCCGTTCTCGAGCCGGGGCGCCGTCCGCACGACGAGCGGGCGCCCGCACACGCACCGCGCCGCGATGCCAACGACGCCGCGCGGGGGGCGGCCGAGCTGCTCGGCCAGCACCTCGAGGTCGTGCGGCGTCACCGCGGCGGCGGGGTCGTCAACGGGGATGGCCAGTCGGGCGTCGGTCACGGCAGGTCCTCGGGAAGGCGTCGGGTCAGGGCGTCGTGGGCACGTGCCCGACGGCGCGCGGCCGGCTCCGGCCGCGGCGTCACCGGTGGCGACGCCTCACCCATTCTCCCCGGTCGTCGCACCCTGCTCGTCCGTGGCCGGCGGACCCGTCTCCCCGGCCGGCGCCTCGTCGGGCTCGGCAGCGCCACCGCCGCCCCCGGCGTCGTCCTGCCCGGGCGTCGACTGCTCGCCCGCGACCTGCACCGACTCCCACATCGCCTGGTACCACGGCGTCCCGTCACGGCTCTCCACGGGCCCGTCGGGGATCACCTGGCCCGTCTGCGGGTCGATGCCGTCGGGGACGGACTCCGGGTCCAGCACGCGCCAGGGCCGCTCTCCCGGCATGACGTAGTTGAGCCGGTCGCGCGCCTCCCGCTCGACGTACGCGTCGTCGCCCCAGCGCTCCAGCTCCGCCTCGAGCTCGTCGTGCTGCGCCTGCGCGTCGACGAGGTCGCTGCGCAGCGCGCGCAGCTCGTTCGTCTGGGTCACGCACGCGCGCACGGTCGGCAGCAGGAGCACGACCGCGAGCAGCCCGACGACCGACAGCACGAGGGCCCGGACGGTCACGACCTCCGGGAGGAGGAAGCCGTGCCGGCTCCGCCGCCGGTCCTCCGGTGCCGGACCCGCCGGGCGACGCGCGGCGGCCGGGCGCGCCGCCGGACGACGCGCCGACGCGCTCGTCCCGGCGCCTGCACGGGCCGCGGACCCCGCGCTCTTCGCGGAGGAGCCGCCGTCGGGCCTCGCCGAGGACGTGGCCGAGGCCTTCGACGAGCCCGTCCGTGATCCCGAGGCGGGGCGCGCGGCGGCGCGCGGACGCGCGGACGCACCGGGGCGCGGAGGGCGACGCGAGGACGGCATGCCCCGATTGTGCCGCCGTCCCGCGTCCCGAGGGGTCAGTACGCGCGGGGCCGCCCGAACGTGAGCGGGTCGACACGGTCCCTTCACCCGGTGCGCGCACCGTCGGGTGCCGTCTGGTGCCGTCTGGTGCCGTCGGGTGCCGTCAGGGACGGCGTCGCGACGACGGAGCGCTCCCGACGACGCGGAGGCCCGGCGGATCGTGACGGTCCGCCGGGCCTCGGCGTGCGGTGCGGACGCTCGTCCGCCGCGGTCGGGCCTGGTCAGCCCGACCGGCGCGGGTGCGTCAGGCCGACCAGCGCGGGAACGCGGAGCGCCCGGCGTAGCGCGCGGCGTCGTCCAGGGCCTCCTCGATGCGCAGGAGCTGGTTGTACTTGTTGATGCGCTCGCCGCGGGCGGGCGCACCGGTCTTGATCTGGCCGGCGTTCGTCGCGACGGACAGGTCGGCGATCGTCGTGTCCTCGGTCTCGCCCGAGCGGTGCGACGTCATGGCCGTGAAGCCGTTGCGCTGCGCGAGCTCGACGGCGTCGAGCGTCTCGGTGAGCGTGCCGATCTGGTTGAGCTTGACCAGGAGCGAGTTCGCGGCCTTGAGCTCGATGCCCTTGGCGAGGCGCTCGGGGTTCGTGACGAACAGGTCGTCGCCGACGATCTGCACGCGGTCGCCGACCTCGGCCACGAGCTGCGACCACGAGTCCCACTCGTCCTCGGACAGCGGGTCCTCGATGGACACGAGCGGGTAGTCGCGCACGAGCTGCTCGTAGTAGGTGATCATCTCGGCCGGCGTCTTCGCGCCGCCCTCGAACCGGTACGCGCCGTCCGCGAAGAACTCGGTCGCGGCGACGTCGAGCGCGAGCGTCACGTCGGTGCCGGGCGTGAAGCCGGCCTTCTCGATCGCGACGAGGATGAGGTCGAGCGCCTCGCGGTTGTTCGCGAGGTTCGGCGCGAAGCCGCCCTCGTCGCCGAGGCCCGTCGCGAGGCCCTTCTCCTTGAGCACGGACTTCAGCGCGTGGTAGACCTCGGCGCCGGTGCGCAGCGCCTCGCGGAACGACGACGCGCCGATCGGGGCGACCATGAACTCCTGGATGTCGACGTTCGAGTCCGCGTGCGACCCGCCGTTGAGGATGTTCATCATCGGGACGGGCAGGACGTGCGCGTTCGGGCCGCCGACGTAGCGGTACAGGTCCAGGCCGGCGCTCTTCGCAGCGGCCTTCGCGACCGCGAGCGAGACGCCGAGGATCGCGTTGGCGCCGAGCTTGCCCTTGTTGGGCGTGCCGTCGAGGTCGATGAGCGCGGCGTCGATGAGACGCTGGTCCTCGGCCTCGAAGCCGATGAGCTCGGGGGCGATGTCGTCGATGACGGCGTTCACGGCGCCCTCGACGCCCTTGCCCAGGTAGCGGGACTTGTCGCCGTCACGACGCTCGACGGCCTCGAACGCACCGGTCGACGCGCCCGACGGCACGCCGGCGCGGGCGAACGTCCCGTCGTCCAGGACGACCTCGACCTCGACGGTCGGGTTCCCGCGGGAGTCGAGGATCTCGCGCGCTCCAACGGCTTCGATGCTGGCCACAGGTGCTCCTTCAGGCAGGGGGCGCGCAGGCGCTCCGACGGCGGCCGACCCGGGCAGGAAGAACCCGGGGCGCCGCGTGCGCCCGCGACGGTGGTGGGGGTTTACGACCCCAGCCTAGTGCCCGGATATGACCCGCGCCGCTCCGTCCGTCCTTCGAGCGCGCGGTCGTGACCTCGGCCGGTCGCGCCGGGACCAAGGTCCCCACGGGCTCGGGCGACGCCTGCCGGTGAGGGTCGCGGCGATCGGGACGCGGCGGTCAGGCGGGCGGCGTCCCGGCCGACGCCGTCGTCTCGGCGGCGGTGATCGCACCCTCGACCCGGCGCAGCTCCACACGCAGCGCCGCCTCGGCGTCGATGCCGTCCGCCTCGGCCTGCACGACGAGGGCGAGCAGCTCGCGCCCGAGCCGCTCCGGCGCCGTCGGGCCGGGGACCGGTGCCGCGAGCGCCGACTCCGCCACCCCGCCGAGCCCGCCGCGCCGGGTCCGCGAGAGGACCTTCTGCGCCCGGGCGAGCGCGCCCTGCGTGTGGGAGACGCCGTCGAGCACCGACGAGCGCTGCTTCTCGGCCTTCTTGATCGCGTCCCACTGGGCGTGGAGGTCGGTCGTCGTGGCGGCGTCGGCGCCCTCGGCGAACACGTGCGGGTGCCGGCGGACGAGCTTGGCGACGAGGTCGGCGGCGACGTCGTCGACCGTGAACGGGTCCGGCTCCTCGCTCGCGATACGGGCGTGGAACAGGACCTGCAGGAGCAGGTCGCCGAGCTCCTCGCGCATGCCCGCCCGGTCACCGGTCTCGATCGCCTCGGCGAGCTCGTGCGCCTCCTCGAGCAGGTAGTGGACGAGCGACGCGTGCGTCTGCTCGCGGTCCCACGGGCACCCGCCGGGCGAGTACAGGCGGTCCATCACGGCGACGGCGGCGCGCAGCCCGTCGGTCGTCGGTGCGGTGACGGGCTCGGGGGCGGGGGCGCTCATCGCCCCATCGTAGGGAGGGCAGCGGCCCGCGCGGTGCCGCTCTCTGCTCGCCCTCTGCTCGCCGAGCACGTCCTGCCGACCGCCGACCGTGCGGCCGTGGCCCGTCCAGCCGTCCGGACGAGCCACGACCACACGGTCGGCGTGGGACGGTCAGGCGCAGGACGTCCCGTCGTACGACGTGTCGAGCGCGCGGGTCTCCTGCTCGCCTCCGACGTCACCCGTGACCGTCACCGTGGCCGTGCCCGCCGGGACCGACGTCGCCCGGACGGCGAACGACTGGTAGACGGTCTTCCCGGGCGCGACGGCGGTGGACGTCCTCGTCCCGTAGGGCGTCGCGAGCGACACGTCGAGCGGGACGTGGGCGCCGTTCGTCGCGCGGACCGCGACGTACGCCTTCCCCGCGAGGCAGCGGGCCTGCACCTCGACCGTGACCGGCAGCTCGGGCTCGGCCACCCCCACGAGCTGCGCCACGCCCCACCGGGCCGTCGACTGGTAGCCCGTGCCCGACGGGTCCGCCCAGTTGCGGATCGCCGTGCGCGCGCCGTCGGCGGCGTCGTTGACCTGGACGTCGAGGCCGTGGAACGACCCCTCGCCGCCGTTCTCGAGGAGGCTGATCGCCACCTCGACGACGTACCCGTCCGCGGTCCGCTCGACCGCGCTCGTCACGCGTCCGCGCTGGAACGCCTCGTCGCCCGTGCCGAACGACACCGCGTTCGCCGCGCTGATGCGCAGCTGCATGTCGTCGTACCGGTAGGCCCCGTTCTTCGCGTTCCCCGCGTCGACGTAGATCTCCACGGAGTCCTGGACCCACGGGTCGGAGCCCGAGACGTCCACGACCGGGTCGGCGACCTCGGCGAGCACGTACAGGGTCTGGTCCTTCCACAGCGTGCGCACCGTCGCGACGGCGCCCCCGCTGCCCTGCACCTCCTTCGCCGTGGTCACGGGCCCGCCCGCGGTGTCCCACGCCGCGTCGACCGCGCCGTCGACGTCCGGCGCCACCGGAGCCTGCGCCACCTCGAGGAACGACAGCGGCTCGAGCAGGCGCAGCGTGCCGGTCGCGCCGGTCGTGTTCCACCCGGTGGTCGTGGCGCCGTCGGTGACACGCACGTCGAGCGCGAGCGTGTCGCCCTCCGCCGCGGCGTCGAGCGGGAGGTGCGCGACCACGTCGTACCCGCCCTCGCGCTCGGTGACGACCGCGCTGGTGCCGGCCGTCGTCGTGCCGTCGCGGCCCACGACGTGCTCCGCGCCGTCGAGGTCGAACGTCACGGCGTCGCCTGCGTCCGTCGGGTCGGCCGGGTCAGCGGGGTCGTCGATGCTCGCGAACGCGGTGAGGTGGTCAGGCGCCCAGCGGAGCTGGAACGCCGCCTCGCCGGCCGGGACGGCGAACCGGTGCAGCGGGAGCTGCCGCCACACGATCGCCGAGGTCGCGCCGTCGTCGAGCGGGACGTCGCCCGCGAAGACGTCGGCCGTGCGCAGCCGGGCGGGCAGGTCGCCGTCGACGACCCCGTGGTAGGCGGGCTTCGCCTTCAGGGAGTCGTCGAAGACGAGCGGTGCGCCGCTGCTCGCGCGCCAGCTGCGCCCGTCGGTCAGCCCCCACACCGTGACCGAGTACAGGTCGTCGGCGTGCTCGCGGAAGACCCGGAACGCGTCGCGGTAGTAGTACCCCTGCTCCACGAGACCCGCCTGGGTCACCGGCGTGCCGGTCGTCACGTCGAGCTCGGTGACGGCCTGCGTGACGGGCAGGTCGGCGAACCGGTCGATCGCGCCCTCGAGCGCCGAGACGGGCATGGCGAGGCTCACGTGGAACTGGTGCCCCACGCCGTCGACGGGCACGCCGCGCGCCAGGAGGCGGTCGACGAGCGCGCGGTAGCGGTCCTGCTTGCCGCCCTGCTCGGTGTTGTAGTCGTTGATGAACAGGGTCACCGGGCGCTCGGCCGCACCGCTGGCGGGGTCCGCCGCGTAGACGTCGTTGAACGCCTCGTCGGCGTACTCGAACGCGAGGTCGAGGTACTCCTCGCCGAGGACCCGGAACCACTCGGAGCGGCGCAGGCCGTCCGGGTTCTCCCCACCGTCGGACACGACCTCGTTGACGACGTCGAACGCCGTCACCGGGTTGCCGCCGCCGAACGCGCCGTACTCCTGGGCGAGCCAGCCCGCGACGTCGAAGACGTGCGTGCGCAGACGGTCTCGCAGGACCTGCTTGTCCGCCTCGGACGTCGTGAGCGGCGAGCCGTCCGCACCTTCGAAGAACCACGCCGGTGTCTGGCTGTGCCACACGAGCACGTGCCCGTACACCCGCAGGTCGTGCTCGGCCGCGAAGTCCATGAGCTCGACCGCCTCGGGGTGGGGTCGGAAGGTGCCCTCGGCGTCGTACCAGGCCTCGGGCTTCATGTGGTTCTCGGCCGTGACCTGGTCGAAGTGGCGCAGGAGCAGCTCGGACGCGGCACCGGCGGTCTCGCGCGAGTCGATCGCGACACCGACCGGCATGTCCAGGGTCTCCTTGATGCCGGTCAGGTCCTCGACGGCGGGAGGTGCGGCCGTGCGCAGGACGACGTCGTCGACGAGCAGGTCGCTCGTGTTGTCGCCGTTGTAGTCCGTCTCGAGGTAGAGGAGCGCGGAGTCCGCGTCGGCCCCCTGGAACGACGCCGTGACCTGCGTCCAGCCGCTGTTCGTGATCCCCGAGAGCTGCGCGAGGGTCGAGTACGACGTGGCGCCCCCGACCGTGCGCGCGATGCTCAGCCAGACGTCGTCGGCGGGCTGACCGTCCGCGAAGCGGACCCAGGCGCTCAGCTCGTACGTCGTGCCCGCGGCGAGGAGACCGGTCACGTCGTGGCCGATCCCGTCACCCTGGCCGTCGCGGTCCGTGACGACCGCCGCCTGCGTGCCGTCGTGCGCCACGGTCGTGAGGCCGAGCGTCGGCGTCGTGGCGTCGCCCGCGCGTGGGACCCACCCGTCGAGGCCGTCCTCGAAGTCGGTCTCGACGAGGGCCTGCCCGGTGGGCGCAGGCGTGCCCTGCGGGAACGGGAACGTCCACCCGTCGGCGAGCCGCTCGGTCACCACGGTCTTGACCGCTGCGAGCGTGCCGGACCGGTCGCCGCCGCCGTCGTGCGCGAGGACGACCTCGCCGGGCTTCATGGCCGCGCGCAGGTTCGCGGTGAGCGTCGCGACGTCCTGCGTCTCCCAGTCCGCGATGGTGTTCGTGACCGCGAGCGGCTGCATCCCCAGCGCGACCGCGACGGCGGGCGTTCCGCCCCACGAGCCGTTCGGCGCGCGGAAGAAGGGCACGGGGTACGTGGGGTCGTCGAGCGCGGTGCGGATGATCCGGAGGTTCTCGACGAGGTCGGCCCGGACCTGGTCGGCGGTCCACGCACCCATGTCCGCGTAGCCCGTCGAGTGGTTGCACAGGACGTGACCGTCGTCGACGATGCGGCGCAGGATCTCCGCGCCGCCCGGCGCCTCGACGTTCTGGCCGATCACGCAGAACACGGCGTGGAGGTCGTGCTCGGCGAGGAAGTCCAGCAGGGCGGGCGTCGTGCCCGGGTTCGGGCCGTCGTCGAACGTCAGGGCGGCGACGTCGCCCGTGCCCTGCGCGAGCCGCACGGGCGTCGTCACGGGGTTCACCGCTCCGCCGGGGACGGCGTCGCCCGGGTCGACGGCGTCGCGCGCCGTCACCAGGACGTCGTCGACGAGGAACGACGGGTGCGCGCCGGCGATCGGTGCCGCCTCGACGTAGAGCGTCGCGGCCGTCAGCGCGTCGGGCATCGTGTACGCGCCGCCGATGCGGACCCAGCCGTCGGCGGTCGTCGCGACGGAGCCGCCCACCCACGTGTAGGCGTCACCGGCGGCGCTCGTCTCCTGCACCGTGAAGTGCAGTCCGGAGGACCCCTCGGCGCCGGCCGGCAGCTTGACCCAGGCTTCGACGTCGTAGGTCGCGCCGGGCTCGAAGAGCGTCGCGACCGACGTCGCGGGACCGTTCCACTCCCCGGTGCGGCCCGTGACGTGCAGGCTGCTCGCGCCGCCGTGCGCCTCGGTGCCCGTGAGCGAGAGGGTGACCGGGCCGCGTGGCCCCCACGGTGCGGCCGAGTCTTCAAAATCGTTCTCCAGAACGATGTCGATATCGTTATCGACTTGCGCAGACGTCTCCCCCGCCGGATCTTCGACACCCATCGCGCCACCCGCTCCCCCGCCCACGACGAGGGCCGCAGCCACTCCCGCCGCGACGGTCCTCCAGGTCCTTCGCATCATCGCTCCCTTGCGATCGCTCAACCGGGCGCGCCGGTGCGCCCGCTCTCACCCTAGGGGTGGGGGCGCCGGCAGGACAACGGTTGAACAAATCCTGGCGACGATCGCGGCCGCAGGGCCGGAGCAGCGCCGCACCGCACCTCGGGACCACGGACCCGTGCATCCCTGGACCGCAAGGCCTAGCGTCGAAGAGAGGGCCGGCATCGGCCGCCCCACGACGAGAGGACAGGAACATGGGCACGCACCGTCGCTGGGCCGACCTCAGCAGAGGTCAGCAGGTCGCCGTCGGCGTCGTCGGGGCCGTCCAGGTCACGCTGACGGCCGCCGCCTACCGCGACCTCGCGAAGCGCCCCGCAGACCAGGTCAACGGGACGAAGCTCGCGTGGGGCATCGCCCTGCTCGTCAACTGGGTCGGCCCGATCGCGTACTTCCTCGACGGCCGCAAGGGCTGACACCGGCTCGCGACGCCGGCTGCGCGCCGACGCCGACCGCGCGTGCCGACCCCGGCTGCGCTGTGCCGACCTCAGCCGCGGGCGGCCGTCCCCACCGTCGCCGCCGCGCTGACCTCGCCGAGGACGACCGCGTCGATGAGCTGGCGCGCCCACTGGAGCACCTCGGTGCCGCGCAGCGGACGACCGCCGATGCGTGCCGTCGTCGGGTACGGCACGAGGAACGCGCGGATCGCGGGCTTGAGCATGGTGCCCGGGTAGAGGCGCTTGAGGCGCAGCTGCGCCGACTCCGGCAGGTCCACGGGGGCGAACCGGATGAACTTGCCCTGCGCGGTGACGTCCGTGAGCCCGGCCCGGCGCGCGTGGTTGCGGAAGTCCGCGACGTCGAACAGCGCGGACGCGACGTCCGGGAGCGCTCCGTACCGGTCGACGAGCTCGGCGCGGACCTCGGCGAGCTGCGGCGCGTCGGTCGCGGCGGCGATCTTCTTGTACGCCTCGAGGCGCAGGCGCTCGGTCGCGATGTACGACTCGGGCAGGTGCGCGTCGACCGGGAGCTCGATCGAGACCTCCGGCTGCTCCTCCGGACCGTCGCCCCGGAAGTTCGCGACGGCCTCGCCGACCATCCGCACGTACAGGTCGAACCCGACGCCCGCGATGTGCCCGGACTGCTCCCCGCCGAGCAGGTTGCCCGCGCCGCGGATCTCGAGGTCCTTCATCGCGACCTGCATGCCCGCCCCGAGGTCGGTGTGGGCGGCGATCGTCGCGAGGCGGTCGTGCGCCGTCTCCGTGAGCGGCCGCTCCGGCGGGTAGAGGAAGTAGGCGTACGCGCGCTCGCGCCCGCGGCCCACGCGCCCGCGGAGCTGGTGCAGCTGCGACAGCCCCAGCATGTCGGCGCGCTCGAGGATGAGCGTGTTGGCGTTGGAGATGTCCAGGCCGGTCTCGATGATCGTCGTGCAGACGAGGACGTCGAGCTCCTTC
Organism: Cellulosimicrobium sp. So1_17; assembly: GCF_055181235.1. Classification (NCBI taxonomy): domain Bacteria; kingdom Bacillati; phylum Actinomycetota; class Actinomycetes; order Micrococcales; family Promicromonosporaceae; genus Cellulosimicrobium; species Cellulosimicrobium sp. So1_17. Next base: position 4,186,862 of record NZ_CM143702.1, on the reverse strand, counting down.
TCCCAGAACGCCCGGATCACCTGGTCGAGCTGGTGCTCGTTCATCTTGCCGTGCGCGACGCCCACGCGGGCCTCGGGGACCAGCTCCCGCAGGCGCGCCGCCTGCCTCTCGATGGTCTCCACCTTGTTGTGCACGTAGAAGACCTGTCCCTCGCGCAGGAGCTCGCGCCGCAGCGCGGCGGCGATCTGCTTCTCCTCGTACGCGCCGACGTACGTGAGCACCGGGTGGCGCTCCTCGGGCGGCGTCGCGAGCGTCGACATCTCGCGGATGCCCGTGACCGCCATCTCGAGCGTGCGCGGGATGGGGGTCGCGGACATCGCGAGCACGTCGACGTTCGTGCGCAGCTGCTTGAGCGTCTCCTTGTGCTCGACGCCGAACCGCTGCTCCTCGTCGATGATCACGAGGCCGAGGTCCTTGAACCGGATGTTGCCCGTGATGAGGCGGTGGGTGCCGATGACCACGTCGACCTTCCCCAGCCGCAGGCCCTCGATCGTCTCCTCCGACTCCTTGGCCGTCTGGAAGCGCGACAGCGCCTTGACGGTGACGGGGAAGCCCGCGTACCGCTCGGAGAACGTCTCGAAGTGCTGCTGCACGAGCAGCGTCGTCGGCACGAGCACCGCGACCTGCTTGCCGTCCTGGACCGCCTTGAACGCGGCGCGGATCGCGATCTCCGTCTTGCCGTAGCCGACGTCGCCGCACACCAGGCGGTCCATGGGGACCGTCTTCTCCATGTCGGACTTGACCTCGTCGATCGTCGCGAGCTGGTCCGGCGTCTCGACGTACGCGAAGGCGTCCTCGAGCTCGCGCTGCCACGGCGTGTCCGCACCGAACGCGTGCCCCTGCGTCGCCATGCGGGCCGAGTACAGCCGGATGAGCTCGCTGGCGATCTCGCGGACGTGCTTGCGCGCGCGCGACTTGGTCTTCGCCCAGTCCGCACCGCCCATCTTGTTGACGCTCGGCGACTCGCCACCGGTGTACTTCGTCACCTGGTCGAGCTGGTCCATCGGCACGAAGAGCCGGTCCCCCGGCTGCCCACGCTTGCTGCTCGCGTACTCGATCACCAGGTACTCGCGCGTCGCCGCGTTGCCCCCCGTGCCGAGCGTGCGCTGCACGAGCTCGACGAAGCGCCCCACGCCGTGCTGCTCGTGGACCACGAAGTCGCCCGCCTTGAGCTGCAGCGGGTCGACGACGTTGCGCCGCCGGCTCGGCATCTTGCGCATGTCGCGCGTGCTCGACCCGGCACGGCCCGTGAGGTCGGACTCCGAGAACACCGCGAGCCGCAGCTCCGGGACGACGAAGCCCTTCCCCACCATCGCCGGTGTGACGAGGACGATGCCGCCCTCGGGCTCGTCGTCGAGGCGCGACACGAGCCGCGCCGGGGTGTCCGCCGCGCCGAGCTGCTCGACCATGCGCTTCGCGGGGCCGTGGCCCTCCGTCGTGAGGACGAGGCGCCAGCCGGCGTGCTGGAGCCCGCGGATGTCGTCGAGCGCGCGCGCCACGTCGCCGCGGTACGACTCCACGTCGCGCGCGCCGATCGTGAACGTCGGCACGCCGTGGGCGCTCTCCCCCACGCGCGGGCCCGTCGTGCCCGACGCCGCGCGGTCACCGCCCGCACCCGGCCCGCCCGCTGCGGGCGGGGCCGTCGGGTCGAGCGCCTCGTCCAGGTCCGGGTTGTCGAGCGCGAACGACGACAGCGTCCACCAGCCCAGGCCGCGGCGCTGCGCGACGGCCCGGACGTCGGAGAACGTCGCGAACGACGCCGAGGAGAGGTCGAGCGGCGTCTTGCCCCCCGCGACCGCGCCGGTCCACGCCGCGGCGAGGAACTCCTCGGTCGTCGCCACGAGGTCGTGGGCGCGCCGACGCACGCGCTCGGCGTCGTCGAGGACGAGCAGCGCGTCGTCCGGGACGAGCTCGAGGACCGGGACCATGCGGTCCACCAGGACGGGCGCGAGCGACTCCATGCCCTCGACGGCGATGCCCGCGGCCAGCCTGTCGAGCATCTCCGTCGCGCCCGGCAGCTCCTCGACCAGCGCCGCGGCGCGCGCGCGGACCGCGTCCGTGAGGAGGATCTCGCGGCACGGCGGCGCCCACAGCCCGTGCTCCGCGATCTCGAGGCTGCGCTGGTCGGCGACCGCGAACCAGCGGATCTCGGAGACCTCGTCGCCCCAGAACTCGACGCGCAGCGGGTGGTCCTCCGTCGGCGGGAAGACGTCGAGGATGCCGCCGCGCACCGCGAACTCGCCGCGTCGCTCGACCATGTCCACCCGCGAGTAGGCCGCCGCGACGAGGCGCTCGGCGGTCTCCGTCATGTCGGCGGAGTCACCCGGGTGGAGAGCGACCGGCACGAGGTCCCCGAGCCCGTCCACGACGGGCTGCAGGAGCGCACGGACCGGCATGACGAGCACCCGCACAGGACCTGACGGTCCGATCTCCACGTCCGGGTGCGCGAGCCGTCGGAACACCGCGATCCGCTTCGCGACCGTGTCCGCGCGGGGGCTGAGCCGCTCGTGCGGCAGGGTCTCCCAGCTCGGAAGGACCGCGACGAGGTCCGCCAGGTCGTCCGGGAGGTACGCGCGCACGCTCGCGGCGAGCTCGTCCGCGTCGCGTCCCGTCGCCGTCACCACGACGAGCGGCCGCGACCCCGCCGTCCACTCGCCCGCGCCCGACGCCGCCGCAGCGGCCCGCGCCGCCACGTCGCCGTCCGGCACCGGCCCGGTCGCCCGGGCGCCGGCCATCGCGGCGAGCAGCGGGGGCCGGACACCGGCCGGGCCGACGACGTCCGCCTCGCCCCGCGCGCGCACGTGCTCGACGGCGGCCGCCGCGGCAGGGTCGGCGAGCAACGTCGGCAGGATGCCGGTGAGGTTCATGCGTTCGGTTCCTTCCGAGGACGGCGGTCGGCCCGCGGCGTCGGGCGAGGAGTCACGGGGCGCGTCGGTCGAGGGGGCAGCATGAACGGCCCGGACCGTGCGGCTCGTGGAGGCCGGGTCCGGGCTGGTCCTGCAGCGCCGACCAGCCTACGCCGGAGTACCGACACCGGCAGCGACCCGCTGCCCACGGCAGCACGCGCCGCGCCGCGACTTTCACCCGCCGGAGCTCGTGTGCACCCGTGACACCGCCCGCACTCCTCCGCCATGCTCGACGGGTGCCCTCCTCCTCGGACCGGCCCGACGGTGCGCCCGCACCGGCGCGGCGCCGGCCTCCCGCGCAGGCCGTGATGCTCCTGCTGATCCTGGGCGCCTTCGTCGTGCTCTGGGCGGCCTCCCACCTCACCGCCGCCGGCCAGCAGGCGGACGCGGGCGCCTTCCGTACGCTCGCCCCGCTCCACGACTCCGGCGCGGACGTCGCGGGCGCCCTGCGGCGCGGGCTGCCCGTGGCGTGCGCAGCCGTCGCCGCGGTGCTCGGCGTGGTGGCCCTCGTGCGCCGGGCCTGGCGCGACCTCGCCGGCGCGCTGCTCGTCACCGTCGCCACCGTCGGTGTCGCGGTCGGGCTGCGCGAGCTCCTCGTGCGCCCCGACCTCGGCGGCTACGGGTACGCGCACCAGACGTTCCCGAGCGGGCACGTCGCCGTCGTGGGAGGGCTGTGCGTCGCGATCTGGATCCTCTGGCCGTCACCGGCGACGCGCCCGGTGGCGGGGTGGGCGGGTCTCGCCGTGACGGGCCTGTCCGCGCTCGCGTCGGTCGTGACGTACGCGCACCGCCCGAGCGACGTCGTCGGGTCGCTCCTCGTCGCTGCCGCGGCCACGGTGGCGGTGTCCTGGGCGTTCGACGTCCCGCGGCGCACGCTCGCCAGGCCGGCGCGCGACCCCCGGGCGACGGGCACGCCGTCGGACGGCGTCAGCGCGCCGGCACCCTGACCGCCCGTGCGTAGAGGTCCTCGTAGCGGTCGACGACCCGTTCCCACGTGAAGTCCTCGACCCGGGACCGGCCCGCCGCGCCGATCCGTGCGGCCGCCGCCGGGTCGTCGAGCAGACCCAGGACCGCGCCCGCCAGCGCCCGCGTGTCCTGCGGGTCCACGAGCACCCCGTCCACCCCGTCGGTGACGATCTCCGGAGGGCCGCCGCGCGTCGTGGCCACCAGGGGACGTCCGGAGCGCCAGGCCTCGAGCACGACGAGCGGTGCCGCGTCCGCCCGGCTGGGCACCACGACCACGGCGGCCTCGGCCATCCGGGCCGCCACCTCCGGCGGGTCGAGCCGGCCCGGGAGGTCGACGCGGTCCTCGAGCCCGGCTGCGACGACGCGGCGGCGCAGCGCCGCCGCCTCGCTGCCGTCCCCCACGACGACGAGCCGCGCGCGGTCGCGCAGGGCGGACGACGCGAAGGCGTCGACGAGCAGGTCGAAGCCCTTGACGTGCTCGATCCGGCCGACGGCGACGACCACGGGTTCGCGTGCGGTCGGACCGGGCACGGAGGTCGTCGGGGGCAGGGGCCGGACACCGACCTCCAGGTCGTGCTCGGCCAGGTCGTGCTCGGCCAGGTCGGGCCCGGCCAGGTCGGGCCCGGCGGACGGCGTCCCCACGGAGAGGTCGACGCCGTTGGGCACGACCACGGCGTCGGGCGCCCCGAACCGTGTCAGGTCGTCGGCCACCACGCGCGAGCACCCCGTGACGGCGGCCGCCACGCCGACCGAGCGTTCGAGCGCCGCGCGCAGCAGGCGCGAGTGGTCGAACACGGCATGGTCGTCCGCGAACGTCTCGCCGTGCGAGCTCACGACGAGCGGGGTCCGGGTCAGCGTCCGCAGCCCGAGCGCGTAGGCGCCGTTGGGCCCGAAGCACTGCACGTGCAGGACGTCCGGCCGGAAGGCCCGGTAGGCCTTCGCCCACGCGATCGCCGCGGCCGGTGCGGCCAGCGCGAACCGCGCGACGTCGCCCGCCCGGCGCGACGGCTGGGGGGTCGGCAGGTACCGCACGAGGACGTCGTCGACGAGCCGGGGTCCGAGGTGCTCGCCGCGGTCGACCGTCCAGACCTCGACCGGCGTCCCGCGCTCGGCGAGGACGCGCGCGACGTGCCGCACGTGCGACTCCACGCCACCCGTGTAGGGGTCGAACGAGCTCGCGACGAGGGCTACGCGCCGCTCCGTCATCCGTCCCTCACCGTCTCGCGGAAGGTCCCGCGCTCGCCCGACGATCACCCGCTCATCACCCGCTCGCGCAGGTCCGTGGGGGTACCGACGCCACTAGAGTGGGCAATCCTACCGACCGCGCCTTCCGCTCCGAGCAGGCCGGACGGCACGTCCCGAGGGAGAACCGCCCGATGCCGCAGCTCGTCGTCGCGACCGTCGCGGTCGAGGTCCCCATGGGCGCCCAGGTCTACCAGGAGGAGGTCGCGGCACGCGCCGCCACCGCCCTCACGAGCGACGCCGACGGCACGACCGGCCCCGAGGCCTGGAGCGTCGACCGCGCCGTCTTCCGGTCGTTGCGCTCGCCGCTCGCCGGCACGCACCGGCTCCCGCTCGGCCGTCTCGCCGGCGCCGGCGCGGGCGTGCGCCGGGCGGTCGGCCGCGCGGTGTACCCGCGCGGCGCCGTCGTGCACCGGGTCGGTCTCGACCTCCCCCCGCACCCCACGCGCGACGTCGTGGCCGTGCAGGACGTCGTGTCGTGGCGCTACGACGACGAGTCCGCCCCGGTGCGGGCCGCCGCCGAGGAGGTCCGTCGTGCGGCCGCGGTCGTGACCGTCTCGGAGTTCAGCGCCGACGAGGCGGCCGAGGTCCTCGGGCTCTCGGAGCGGCCCGTCGTCGCGTACAACGGGGTCGACCCCGTGCACTTCGACGCCACGCCGCTGCCGCGCGAGCGTCTCGCCGCGCTCGGCGTGGAGGGCCCGTACGTGCTGCACGCCGGCGGGGCCTCGCGGCGCAAGAACCTCGACGAGCTGGCGGTCGCGTGGCGCGCGGTGCGTTCCGCGCGTCCGGACCTCACGCTCGTGATGTCCGGGCCCCCGCACCCGCGCCGCACGTCCCTCTTCGCCGACCTGCCCGGGACCCGGCTCGTCGGGCGCCTCCCCGCCGACCTGATGCCGGGGCTCGTGGCGGGGGCCGCGGCGGTCGTGGTGCCGTCGCTCTACGAGGGGTTCGGCCTTCCCGCCCTGGAGGCCATGGCCTCGGGCGTCCCGGTCGTCGCCGCCCGCACGAGCTCGCTGCCCGAGGTCGTGGGCGACGGCGGCGTGCTCGTCGAGCCCGACGGCGCGAGCATCGCCGAGGGGCTGCTGTGGGTCACCACCGACGACCCGGCGGTCGCGTCGACGGTCGAGCGCGGCAGGGCCCGCGCCGCCACGTTCACGTGGGAGCGCAGCGCGGCCCGGCACGCCGCGGTCTGGCGCGCGGTCGCCGAGCGCGGCTGACCCCCGGGCCGCCCTCATGCCGTGGGCTCCCACGCACGGATCGCGCTGATGGTCGCGATCCACTCGCTCTCCGTCGCGAGCGGGATGAAGTCCGGGTGCAGGCCGCCCACGATCCCCGTGTAGTTCGCGGCCAGCACCGGCACGTCGCGCTCCGTCGTCATCGGGAGCGACACCCGCACCGCGGTGGCCTCGACCGGCTCGAAGGAGAACAGCGCCACGCGGTCGAGGAACTGGTCGGTCTGCTGCGCGACGTCGTGCCACGTCCCGTCGGTCGCCCGGACCGAGACGGTGTAGTCGCGCAGGCCGGACGTGCAGCACCGGATCCCGGCGGTCGCGACCGCGACCCGGTCGATCGTGCGGGGGCCGTCGGTGGCGACCTCGACGGCCGGTGCCTCGTCGACCGACCCGTCCGCGAGCCGGCCCGAGCGCCAGGGCTCGCGCACCGCGAACGTCCCCGACGTGACGACCTCCGGGTCCCCGGCGTCCTCGTGCGTCGACGTGGCCGTGACGGGGCGGCCCTCGAGGACGTCGTCGCCGAACGTCTCGACCGGCGCGACCTCGAGCCCTGCGCCCGCGGGGGCGACGAGCAGGACGGGCGCACCGTTCACAGGGATCTCGACGCCCTCCGCGGGGATCTCGAGGCCGCGCTCGGCACCGTACGCGTCGCGCGCCGTCACCGTGACCGGACCTTCGGACGCGGAGAGCCGCACGGAGGTCGACAGGTCCTCGGACCACACCGCGAGGAGCTCCGCCCCGGCGTACGTCGCGCCGGTGCCGTCCGCACGCACGGCGTGCACTCCCGGGGCTCCGGTCCCGACCGCCCCGGGCGGCCCGAAGCCCTCGAGGAACGGCGCGCTCGCCGCGAACGCCGCGCCGGCGGGCTTGACGTACTGCCCGTACTGCAGGAGGGACCACGAGTTCCCGGCCTCCCCGAACCCGCCCTCGGAGAAGAAGTACGTCCACTCGTCGACGCCCTCGACGCCGTACCAGAGCAGCTTGCGCACGACGTCGGACCCGCCCGCCCAGAAGTTCGCGACGCCGTCGGACCACCACCCCGTCTCCGTGTCCCACACGGGGACGTCGCCGCACGGAGCGATCGCCGCGCGCAGCTCGTCGAGCTCGGCACCGTCCTCGGAGAAGCCCTCTTCCTCCCACGACCGGTTGAACCCGGTGTACGGGTGGATCCCGACGACGTCGAGCGAGTCGCAGCCACCGGCCGCGACGAGGTCGGCCCACCACTCCGGCTCGACGCCGAGCGTGTTGCCCCCCACGACCACGACGTCGCGGGACGCCGCGCGCGCGCCCGCGGCGAACGGCGCACCCACCTGCTCCTCGTACGCCGCGGCGTCGTCGAAGCCGGTGTTGTTCGGCTCGTTCCAGGGCTGCCAGTGCCGGATCTGCGGCGCGCGGTCGAGCATCTCCGCGACGATCAGCCGCGCCCAGCCCTCCCACGTGCCCGCCTCGACCGCGGCCTGCTCGGCCTCCCCGCCCGACCCGAGCTGCAGGGTGAGGATCACACCCGTCTCGTCCGCGAGCTGCGCCGCGGCGGCGAGCTCGGCGAACGGGTCGACGTCGGCCTGCTCCTCGCCCTCCTCGTCGTCGGACTCGAAGGCGGCCTTCGGCAGCGAGTCCCAGACCAGCTCGTCAGCGTCCGGCTCGGCGGTCGGGTCGGGCACGATCGCACCGAAGTCGAGCTGCGTGCGGTGGCTGCCCACGCCGAGCTGGTCCGCGAGCTGCACGCCGCGCAGCGGACCGGCGCCGCCCCAGTCCGCGCCGTCCGCGAGCGCCGCGGGGTCGAGGTCGCTGCCTGCCGCGGCGACCGTGTAGCGCAGGCACGTGCCCGACACGGCCTCGCCGGTGGCGACGTCCACGAGCGCGGCGTCGACCTCGTACACCCCGGGGCGGGTCGCGGGGAGCTCGAGCGGGACGTCGGCACCGTCCGCGGGCAGCTCGACGACGGTCTCCTCGCCCACGACCGGGTCCCACACGCGCGGGTCCCCGCGCACCTGGTACCGCAGCCGGTAGGCACCCGCGTGCGCGGCCCACGCGTCGTCGAACGCCGCGACGACGCGCGGCTCGGTCCCGTCGGGGAAGACGCCGTAGGGCGCGTCGACGAGCAGGCCGGCACCGAGGCCGAGGCCGCCGAAGAGCTCCTCGTTGGCGGCGTTGTACTTCACGGGGGCGCCGAGCTGGTAGGCCATGCGGTCCGCGGTGATCTCCGTGACCGAGAAGCCCCCGTCCTCGCCGTGCGTGAGGACGTAGTAGGGCGCGGCGCCGTCCGTCCCGTCGCGCAGGACGGGCGTGCGCTCCCACAGCGCGAACGGCTGCTCGAGGTCCTTGTGCGTGTCGGGCCAGACACCGCGGAAGACGCCGTCGCTCCCCCACCAGCGGAAGCCCAGGTTCTCCTGCGCCGCGAGGAGACCGTCGCCGCTCTCGCCGGTGGACGGACCCGTCGTCATGCCGGTCGCGTCGTCGACCCACGGCACGCGCGGCACGCCGAACGGGCGACCGCGCTCCCACGAGGCCCCGAGGGCCACGGCACCCTCGTCGCCGTCAGGGCCGACCGACCGCAGGTCTCGCGACCGCCGCTCTCCGTCACGCTCGTCCGACTCCACGAGGGCGGTGCCGTCGGGGAGCTGGGCGAGCACGTCTCCCTCGAACGGCACGGTGCCGACGAGCTCGCCGTCGGCGGAGACCTCGTGCAGCACCTCGCCGGCCTCCTGCACACCGACGACGGTCCGGCCGTCGACCGTCCGGCGCACCGTGCCGTAGAGGTCGAGGAGGTCCCCCGCCGTGGGCTCTCCCTCGGGGATCGCCGCCGACCAGGTCGTCGAGCCGTCGGGCGCGACCTTGAGGAGGTCGCGCCGGTGCATGAGCGTGTCGAGGAGGTAGACGCTCCCGTCGGGGTCCACCTCGAACGACCCGGTCGTGAAGGTCTCGCTCGCGCCGTCCCAGTCGAGCTCGACCGGCGTCGTCGCGACGAGGTCGCCCGTCGCGAGGACGTAGCGCGACACGGTGTACGTCGCCTCGCGGTCCCACTCGAGCACGTACGCCGAGCCGTCGAGGACGCGGAAGGTCACGAGCTCGCCGTCGTCGAGCGTGACGACGTCGTCCACGACGGTCCGGACACCGCCGGGATCCTCGGCGCCGGCACCGTCGTCCGTGACCTGGTCGAGCCGCGGGAACCCGCACAGCGGCAGCGCACCCTGCTGCGTGACCGGCGCGGTCGCCGGCACCTCCGGCGTGGCGAGGACAGGGGTCGTACCCGACGCCGGTCCCGTGCCGCTGCCCATCACGACGGCGGTGACGATCCCGACCGCCGCGGCGACGAGACCGCTCACCGCGGTGACGTCGGCTCGGCGTGGTGCCGTCTCGACCTGCTCGTCGTCGCTCATCCACGCCCTCGCCCTCGGGAGGCCCGGCACCGCGTGCCGTTCCGGCGATCGTAGGACCGCGGGCCCCCCGGTCCGAGCATCTCGCGGGACTTTCACCCGCGATCTCCGGGGTCTGCGCGCGATTCACCCTGTCGACCCGACCGTCCGCACGGTCCCGGCGACTATCTTTCATCTGTGCAGGCGACGACGACAGACCACGCGATCACCGTCGCCGGGTTGGGCAAGACCTACCGGCTCGGCGCCTCCGGCGAGCGCTCGTCCACCGCGGCGGCCGCCGCGATCCAGTGGGTCCGGTCGACGGGGAAGCAGCGGTTCACGCTCTTCGAAGCCCTCGACGACGTGTCCTTCGAGGTCCCGCACGGCGAGGCGCTCGGGATCGTCGGGCGCAACGGGGCCGGCAAGTCGACGCTGCTCAAGATCCTCACCCGGGTGACGGCACCGTCGCGCGGGCGGATCGAGCTCAACGGTCGCGTGGGTTCTCTGCTCGAGGTCGGGACGGGATTCCATCCCGAGCTGACGGGCAAGGAGAACATCTACCTCAACGGCGCCATCCTCGGCATGACGCGCAAGGAGATCCAGAAGCGCTACGACGAGATCGTCGAGTTCTCCGGCATCGAGAAGTTCCTCGCGACACCCGTCAAGCGGTACTCGTCGGGCATGTACGTGCGGCTCGCGTTCTCCGTCGCGGCGCACCTCGACACCGAGATCCTCGCGATCGACGAGGTCCTCGCGGTCGGCGACGCGGAGTTCCAGCGACGCTCGATCCAGAAGATGCGCGAGGCCGCCCAGGGCGGTCGCACCGTGCTCTACGTGAGCCACCAGCTCCAGACCGTTCAGGCGCTGTGCTCGTCCGCGATCCTGCTCGACCGGGGGACCCTCACGTACTCGGGCACGGTCGAGGGCACGCTTCAGGCGTACCGGGACAGCTTCGAGAGCTTCGCCGCGGCCCAGTCCGATCCGAAGAAGCGGCCGGGCAACGGCAAGGTCCGTCTGTCCTCGGTCCGCATGGAGGACGAGTTCGTCAAGTCCTCGCAGGACATCGTCGTCGACTTCGAGGCGCCGGCGAGCAAGAAGCTCATCGGGACCTACTTCGTCTCGATGCACATCAACAACGACCAGGGCACCGTCATCGCGCAGTGCGACTCACGGCTCGTCGGGAAGTGGTTCGACCCCGAGGAGGCCCAGCGCGGTCGGCTCGTGGTGCGGGACCTGTGGCTCAAGCCCGGCCAGTACACCGTGGACGTGTACGCGTGCCAGGCGGGCGTGCTCGACGCCTGGGAGGGCGCGTGGCGCTTCGAGGTGCTGCCCGACCTCCCGTACCCGGAGTTCACCGAGACGTCGAGCACCGAGAAGGGCATGGTCTTCGTGAACTTCGAGTACGAGGGGGTCTGACGTGGAGCACACCGTCCAGCGCACCGTCATCACGCCCCCGGGGCGTCTCAACCTGCCGTCGTGGCGCGAGCTGTGGGCGGCGCGCGAGGTCGCCGTCCGCCTCGCGCTGCGCGACGTCATCGTGCGGTACCGGCAGACGATCTTCGGCGTCACCTGGGTGATCATCCAGCCGCTCGTCAGCGCGGGCATCTTCACGATCGTGTTCGGCGAGATCGCCGGCCTGTCGACCGGAGCGATCCCGACCTTCCTGTTCACGCTCGCGGGGATGCTCGCCTGGAACCTCTTCAACGGGTCGCTCGGGCGCGCCGCCGGATCCATGGTGGGCAACCAGTCGCTCGTGCAGAAGGTGTTCTTCCCTCGTCTGCTCGTACCCATCTCGAGCCTCGCGTCGGTCGTGCTCGACTTCCTCGTCGCGCTCGTCCTCGCCGTGGTGCTGCTCTTCGTCTACGGCATCAACCCCGGATGGGCCGTGCTGCTGCTCCCCGTCTGGGTGCTCCTCATCCTCATGATCGGGACGGGCATCGGCCTCGCGGCAGCGGCCTACATGGTGAAGTACCGCGACGTCGGCTACGTCCTGCCGTGGCTCGTCCAGATCCTGCTGTACGCGAGCCCCGTCGCCTACGCGCTCTCGTCGGTCCCTGCGGACCTGCGGTGGCTGTTCGACATCAACCCGGTCACGTGGTTCCTCGAGACCTTCCGCTGGTCGCTGCTCGGCACCGACCTCCCGCCCACGTGGCAGGTCGTCGCCCTCTTCGTCGCGGCACCGATGATCCTCCTCGCCGGGACTCTCGTCTTCCAGAAGAACGAGCGCGAGTTCGCGGACTTCATCTGATGCGGCTCACGGCGTACGTGCTCCTCGCGGATCCGAGCTTCCTCGGCGCGAGCCTGCGCGCGTACTACCACCTGGTCGACCGCGTCGTGCTGTCCTACGACGTGACGGGGACCTCGTGGACCGGCACCCCGCTGCCGGTCGACGAGTGCCTCGCCGTCGTCGACGCGCTCGACTCGGAGCGCAAGTGCGTGCGAGCGCCCGGGAGCTTCGCACGACTCGACGAGCACCCGCTGGACAACGACACCTTCCAGCGTCAGACCGCGCTCGACGCCGCGTCCGACGGGGCCGACTGGGTGCTCCAGCTCGACACGGACGAGGTGATGCTCGACCCGTCGGCGTTCCGCACGTCGATCGACGCGGCGGAGAGGTCCGGCGCGTCCGGCCTGCACTTCCCGTCCCGGTGGTTGTACTCGCGCGTCGCACCCGGTCGCTACCTCGAGGCGAGCACGCGGCTCGGCCGTCCGTCCGCGTCCTTCCCGGGACCGCTCGCCGTGCGCGCCGGGACGAGGCTCGCCCACGCGCGGCAGGCCGACGTGCCGCTGTACCGCGTCGACCTGCGTCCGTGGAACACGGACCCGAGCCACCGGCACGACGAGATCGTCCACGAGGTCGTCGGACCCGACAGTGCGGTCCTGCACTTCTCGTGGGTCCGCACGCCGGAGGCGATGCGCAAGAAGTTCGGCTGGTCGGGACACACCGCCCACTACTCACGGCCGGACGTCTACGAGTCGTGGGTCGAGCGATCCCGGCACCCGCGCCGCACCGTGCTGACCTCGCCGTGGCGCCGGCGCGACTGGTTCCGCCTCGTGTCCGTCCCCGAACCGCCGGGAGGCGAACCGTGACCCTCACCGTGAGCGTCGTCGTCGTGACGTACGGACGACCCGAGAGCGTGCGCGAGTGCCTGACGCACCTCGAGCGGCTCCGTACCGCCCCGCTGGAGGTGATCGTCGTGGATGCCACCCCGGCGGACACGACGCGGCGGCTCGTGCGCGAGGAGTACCCCGAGGTCCGGCTGGTCCACAGCACGCTGGGCCGCGGCACGACGCCGGAGTCGCGCCAGATGGGCTTCGCCCTGACGCGCGGCGACGTCGTCGCGTTCATCGACGACGACGCGTACGTGGCCGAGGACTGGCTCGACGAGCTCGTGCGCCCCTACGCGGACCCGGCGGTCGTCGCGGTCGGCGGTCGCGCGGACAACGACATCCCCGGCGAGGAGTCCGAGGGCCTCGGACAGATCGGTCGACTCCTGCCCGACGGCCGGCTCACCGGCCACTTCGGCGCTGATCCCGGCAGGGTGATCGAGGTGGACCACCTGCTCGGCGCGAACATGTCGTTCCGGCGCAGCGCGCTGGACGCCATCGGCGGGATCCGTGGCAACTATCCCGGCACGTGCCTGTGCGAGGAGTCGGACATCTCGCTCCGGCTGCGGGCCACCGGTGGGAAGCTGCTCTTCACGCCGCGCGCTGTCGTCCGGCACGTCGCGGCACCGTACGGCATCGGCGGCAAGCGGTTCGACCGCCGGTACCTGTACTACCTGCGTCGCAACCACGTCGTGATGCTCGTCCGCAACTTCGGGTGGCGGGATCCCATCACGCGTCACTACGCGGGGACCGCGATCCGCGCGCAGCACGCCTACCTCCGCGAGGCGGGTCGTCGCCTCCGGCCGTTCAAGACGGACGGGACCCGACGCTCCCTGCGCAAGCGTGCGACATCTCCGATCGTGCTCACCCGCGCCGTCGCCGAGCTCGCGGGACTCGCGGCCGGGATCCCGGCGGCCGCCGTCGCACGGCGCAGGGACGCCCGGGACGGAGTCGCCACGCCGTCCGTGCGGGGCTGAGCGCGATGTCGAGCCGCCACGTCCACCTCATCACGCCGGGCGACCACTTCTCACCTCTCACGGGGAGCGCCGTCCCGACGGTCGTCCACGGGCTCGCCTCCGCGAGGAGGACGCCCCGCTCGACGGTCCTCGTGGCGCGCGGGACCTACGAGACCCGTTACCCGAGCGCCGACGTCGTCGAGTACGCCGAGTCCCCGCAGCGCCGGAGCGACCGGTACCTGGACCTCGTCGCGGCCGCGCTGAGTTCCCCGAGGCCAGGAGCACGACGGCGGCTCGCGGCGGCTCTCCGGGACCAGCACGAGTGGCCCGACTCGGTGGTCCTCGCCCACAACGCACCGCAGGCCGTGCCTCTCGTCGCCGCGAGGCACGCACCTGTGCTCTACGCCCACAACCAGCTGCTGCGCACCTACGGCCGGCGCGAGGCCGCGCGCGTCCTGCGCCCGGCGGCCGCCGTGGTCTGCGTGAGCGAGTTCCTGGCAGACGAGACCGCACGGATGCTCCCACCGGAGCTGAGCGCCCTGGTCCGTGCCGTGCCGAACGGCGTCGACGCCGAGCAGTTCGCCGGCCCTCGCGCGCCTCGCGAGACGGCGACGAGGATCACCTTCGTGGGCCGGGTCATCCGGGAGAAGGGCGTGGACGTCCTGCTCGACGCCGTCCGGGCGCTCGACCGGCCCGACCTCCACGTCACGGTCGTCGGTCGACCGGGGTTCGCCGCGGACGCCCCCCTCTCCGCGTACGAGGAAGGCCTGCGCCGGACCGCGGCGACGACGCGCGCGACCGTCGAGTTCGCCTCGTTCGTCCCCCGGCCCGACCTGCCCGAGATCCTGCGGCGCACCGACGTCCTGGTCGTGCCGTCCGTGTGGCCCGAGCCGTTCGGTCTCACCGCACTCGAGGGCATGGCCGCGGGCGCCGCGGTGGTCGCGTCCGAGATCGGAGGTCTGCCGGAGGCGGTCGGCGACGCCGGGCTCCTCGTGCCCCCCGGGGACGTCGCCTCCCTCGCAGCGGTCATCACGGCGCTCGCCGACGACGAGGGCCTCCTGGCGCGCACCCAGGCCGCCGGGAGGCGTCGGGCCGTCGAGTGCAGCTGGACGCGTGCCAGCGAGGCGCTCGACGCCGCGCTGTCCGCCTCGCCCCGGCGCGCGACGGGAGCTCGACGACCATGACGCGACGCACGCGCACGCTGCGGCTCCGGGACGTGACGGCCGAGGACGCGTCGCGCTGGAGGGACCTCGCGGCACGAGCCGTGGAGCCGAACCCGTTCCTCGACCCGTCGTTCCTCCTGACGGCCGACCGCTGGTTCCCGGACACGGAGGGCATCCGGCTCGTCGTCGTCGAGGAGGACGACCGGATGGTGGCTCTCCTCCCGCTGAGCGTGGAGCGCCGCTTCCAGGGTCTGCCGGTCCCGTTCGCGACCACGGCCGGTCCGTTCCTCGCCCGGCGCGCACCGCTGTGCGCCCCGCTCGTCGACAGGGACGGGAGCGGCGAGATCCTGACGACGATGCTCGACCACCTCGCCGGGCGCGGCGCAGGGCTGCCCGGTCTCCTCGAGCTCACTCTCTTCCCGGGCGCCGGGGCCCTGCACGACGCCCTGTACGACGCGGCCCGCGCCACGGGCACGCCCGTGCTCGAGCGGTACCGGTTCGAGCGCGCGTGCATGCGACCGGTCCCCGCCCCGGGGACCTGGCGCGACGATCTCAGCCCGGGACGGCGCAAGAAGATCGGTCGGTTCGAGCGAGCGCTCGAGCGCGAGCTCGGCGCGCCGCTCGTCAGCGAGGCGCGCGGCGACGACCCGCAGGCGCTCGAGGACTTCCTCGACCTCGAGGCCGCGGGGTGGAAGGGCACGACGGCGCGGGGCGGCGCGCTCCGGGTGACCCCGAACGCCGCCGAGTGGTTCACCGAGGTCGCGGACGGCTTCCGCGCCCGAGGGCTCCTCCGGGTCTTCAGCCTCCGGGCCGGGGACGTCACGCTGTACATGTCCGTCAAGCTCGTGTGCGGAGGGGGTGTCTTCGGCGTCATGGACACCTACGACGAGCGCTACGCCCGGTGGAGCCCGGGTGTCGTCGGCCGCGCGGCCGAGGTCGACTTCGTCCTCGCCCAGGCACCGCGCGTCGAGTTCTTCGACCAGTGCATGCACCCCAAGAACGTCGAGAGCTCGGCGCTGTACCCTCAGCGACGCTCGCTCGTCGGCCTGCTGCTCGCCCCTCGTGGGGCGGCGAACCGCACGCTCGTCCGCTCGCTCCCGCGGCTCGCCGCCGCGCGCGACTCCCTCCGCCGGCTCCGCCGGCCGGCGGGCACGCCGCCGAGCGACGAGGAGCCGCGATGAACGGCAGGACCGCGCGGCCGCTCCTCGTCCGGCACCGCGACGTCGAGCGCGCCGGCGGGTCCGCGGGGCGCTTCCACCAGGTGTCCGTGGGCCGCGGCCTCGTGCCCCGGCTCGTGACCGGCGCTCTCGGGACCTTCTGCGTCGACACGACCGATCGCGTGCACGCCATCACGTACGACGACGGCCCCGACCCCGAGCAGACCCCGCCGATCCTCGACGTGCTCCGGCACCGGGACGCGCACGCGACCTTCTTCGTCCTCGCGGACGCGGTCCGGCGCCACCCCGACGTCGTCGCGCGCATCGTGGCCGAGGGGCACGAGCTCGCGCTGCACGGCACGGACCACCGCTCGCTCCTCACCCTCTCGGACGCCGAGGCGGTCGCGACGGTCCGTGCCGCGAAACGCCTCGTGGAGGAAGTGGCGGGACGGCCCGTGCGCCTCTTCCGGCCGCCGTACGGTGCCCACACGCTGCGTCAGGCGGTCGGCTTCCGGCGCCTCGGGCTCGACCTCGTCCTGTGGTCGGGCGACGCGGTCGACTGGCTCGACGACGACGCCGAGGCCGTCGCGGACCGCGCGGTGGACGCCGTGTTCCCGGGCGGGATCCTGCTGCTCCACGACACGCGGGCGGACCCCGAGACGATCCGGCCCGGCGAGAGGCTCCCGGTGTTCGACCGCGCGGCGGTCCTGGACCGGCTCCTGTCCCGCACCCGCGCCGCGGGCTACCAGGAGCTCACGGCCGGTGAGCTCGTCGGCCGGTACCGCCGGGTGACGAGCCTCGCGCGTCAGCGGATGGTGCGACCGTGACCGACGGCCTCCCCGAGCTCTCCGTGATCGTCCCGGCCTTCGACGCAGCACGGACGATCGAGGTGCAGCTCGGTGCCCTGCTCGCGCAACGGCCCGAGCACCCGTGGGAGGTGCTGGTCTGCGACAACGGTTCGACGGACGGCACGCAGGCCGTCGTGACGCGCTGGCGGCGCCGGATGCCGGAGCTGCACCTCGTCGACGCCTCCGCGGTCCGTGGACCCGGGGCGGCACGGAACGCCGGCGCGGCGGTCGCCCGCTCTCCGCGCCTCGCGTTCTGCGACGCCGACGACCGCGTCGGTCC
This sequence comes from Cellulosimicrobium sp. So1_17, assembly GCF_055181235.1. Lineage (NCBI taxonomy): Bacteria > Bacillati > Actinomycetota > Actinomycetes > Micrococcales > Promicromonosporaceae > Cellulosimicrobium > Cellulosimicrobium sp. So1_17. The sequence goes on along the minus strand of NZ_CM143702.1, from coordinate 4,169,648 downwards.
GGGGTGGGTCTCCGGGATGCGCCGCGCGCTGGACGAGCACGACGTCGTCGCGGGGCGGTTCACGACGGTGACGACGTCACGACGCAGCGTCGCCGTGTCCTGGTCGCCGCAGGAGCACGGCCTGACCAGCATCCCCTGGCTGCCGGGGTTCGTCACGGCAGGCGCGGGCAACCTCGGTGTCCGCGCCGCGACGTTCCGTGCCGTCGGGGGCTTCGACGAGAGCATCTCGACGCGCGAGGACGACGACCTCTGCCTGCGTCTGCAGCTCGCCGGGCACCACCTGGCGTTCGACCCGACCCTCGTGCTGGCGGTGCGCCCCAGGGAGGGCGTCCGCGCCGTCTACGAGCAGGCCGTCGCCTACGGCGCGGGCTCACGCTGGCTGGAGCACCGCTACGACGTCGTGGCGCAGGCGCTCGCCCGCCGCGCCCCCGACGACGGCGCCCGTCAGAGCGCGGACGAGCTCCGCGACGGCTCCCGGGGCGGTTCGCCACGGCGTGCGTCGTCGGTCGTCCGGCGCGCCGTGCGCAAGGCTGCCCGCCTCGGCAACCCGTCGGACCTCGCCGACGTCGTCTGGCGGCTCGGGTTCTCCCGTGGCAGACGCGTCGTCCCCGACCCCCGCACGCCGCAGGTCCCGCTCCCGCCCGACCTCGCCTGAGCGAGGTGTCAGGTCGGGCGGCCGCGGCGCAGCGCCCGGCGGACGAGACGTGGTGTCCAGGTCGCCAGCCGGATGGCAGCGACCCAGCTCATGGCCGCCGCATACCCGGCCTTGCCGCGCGGCGTCGTGGGCCACGGCTTGGTCCAGATGCTCAACCAGACGGTCGTCCCCGCGCGCAGCTCACGCACCGAGGCCCGTGCCGCGTCCCGCGGCGGTCCCGACTCCGTGAGGTCCGCCATGCCCTTCGCGATGCGGACCGACTTGGTGGTGAGCTCCGACCAGGTCGGCCGCGACGGGTGGTCGACGACGGCGCCGGCGGCGTAGACGAGGCGGCGACCGCCCGCTCGGAGCCGATGGCCGAAGTCGTCGTCGCCGCCCGACTGGAGCGCGGCGTCGAACCCGCCGACGCCCCGTACCGCGTCGGCAGTCGCGACGAGGTTCGCCGTCGCGGCGAAGTGGAACGTGGTCACGAAGCGCTCCTGGTCGAACCCGTGCACCGACTCGTAGAGCTCCGGTCCGGTGACGGGTTCGGGTCCGTCCCGGAACACGAGCCGGATCTGGCCTCCCACGGCGTCCGGTGCGTCGAGGCCCCGGAGCGTCGCGACCGCCGTGCTCAGCCAGTCGCGCCACGGCCGGCAGTCGGCGTCGGTGAACGCGAGCACCTCGCCGGTCGCGACCTCGATCCCGGCGTTGCGGGCCGCGTAGGAACCCCTCCGCGTCTCGCCGACCATGACGAACCGGTCGTCGTCGGGGAGCGCCGGCCGCAGGTCGGTGGTCGACGCGTTGTCGACCACGACGACGTCGAACCGGTCGGCCGGGTAGTCCTGCTCCGCGATCGCGTCGAGACAGAGCCTCAGGCGCTCGACGTCGTTGTAGACCGGGATGATGACCGTGACTCTCGGCAGGTCCTCAACCCGACGGGGAGCGTCCTCCATGCGTCTCTCCTCGTCCGGGGATCGCGGGTCGTCCACGACACGCCGAGCATAGCGGTGGCTCCCCCACGATCCCCCGGCGCCCGGCGCCGGCCCGTGCCACACGCGGATGTCGCCCGGGTGAATTCGGGACGAGCGGCCCGTGCACAGTTTCCGTTGCCATAGGGTCGCCGTGTGGATCTCGCGACTGTCGTGCCACCCGGTGCACGTGTCCTCGAGATCGGGGCCACGGACGGGGTGCTCGCGCGTGCCCTCGAACGGTCGGGGCTCGCCGCGCGCTATCTGGGACTGGTCCCGCCGCACCTGCTCGACGCGGTCCGGTCCGACGTCGGCGACGACCTCGCGCACCGCGTCCATCCCCTGACGACGGCCGACCAGGCGATCCGCAACAGCACCGACGTGCTCGTCCTCCGCGGGCCCTGGACCCGTGTCCTGTGGGCCCACCGCGACCTCCACCACGTGCGGCTGCTCGCCGTCGAGGCGGGCTCGGGCCCGCTCGACCTCGAGCGACGCGCCGCAGCGCTCTCGGCGCGGACGATCGGCCGGCTCCGACCCCGGGGTCGAGCCACGTGCGAGGGCGTCCGTCTCGACCTCTACGAGGTGCCTCAGCACGGCGAGCCCGCACCGCGGACGTACTTCTCCCCCGTGTGGGGTCCGTCCGGCCTGGCGGAGCGCCTCAAGGAGGCAGGACTGCGCTACGCGGTGCTGAGATGGTTCGAGTCCCTTCCCGAGATCTCCCCCGGCGAGGACCTGGACGTCCTCGTGGCCGACGACGACGCGGACGCGTTCCGAGCGCTCGTCGAGTCGGAGCCCGGGACCTGCCCCGTCGACCTGTACAGCGCATCCGGCCTGGACCACTCCGACTACCTGGGTGCTGCCTACTACCCGCCGCAGCTGGCGACGGGGCTCCTCGACCGTGCGGTGGTGCATCCCAGCGGGTTCCTCACGCCGGCGCCGGAGGACCACCTGCGCTCGCTCGCGTACCACGCGGTGTACCACAAGGGGCCGACGTCGGGGTTCCCGTCCGGTCTGCTGGGACCGGCGGACCAGGAGCCCGAGCACGACTACCCGACCGCCCTCGCACGGCTGACCACGCACCAGGGCGCACCGCCGCTGCGGACGCTCGAGGACGTCGACGCCTATCTGGCGGCGGTGGGGTGGCGCCCACCGCTCGACGCCCTGCGTCGCTTCGCGCCGTCGAACCGGTGGATCAGGGCGGCGCTCGGCGAGACCCAGGAGACGAAGACCGAGGAGTCGGAGCTCACGGTCTTCCTCGTCCGGGCACGGACGCTCGCCACGCTCACGCTCCCCGAGGTGCTGGACGAGCTCGAGCACGTCGGGTTCGACGTCGTGGCGACGGTCGAGCTGGACGACGCGGCGCGCTCCCGCACCGCTCAGAGCCTTCGCGGAGGCAACTGGGGCAAGGGTCCGTTCCCCGTCAGCGGCGGAGACCCGAGCGTCGTCGTCGCGGCGCTGCACCACGACCCCGAGGAACCGCACCCGGACCTCCTGTCGCGCTACCCGCACCTGACGAACGCGGAGGTCGTCGTCGCGAAGCGGAGGGTGCGGGACGCGGTCGAGGCTGCCACCCATGCCGGTGCCGCGTTCAACCCGATCCACTCCTCCGACAACGAGCAGGAGGCCTGGGAGTACCTCGAGATCGCCGCCCCCGGGTCCGTGGCGGCGATCCGCGCCGACGTCGGCGATCGGCGCGGCGAGCTGCGCGGCGAGCTCCCGGTGCTGCGCACGCTGAGCCGTGGACGGCGCGCCCGCGTCGAGGTCGTCGAGGGCCCGGACGGTCCTGTCGTCCGCAAGACGTTCGCGCGGGGGTTCCTCCGTTTCAAGGACCGTGAGCTCTGGGCGATGCGCGAGCTGTCCGGACTCGTGGAGGCCGTGCCGCCGGTCCTCGACTCGGGGGCGAACTGGTTCACGTGCCCGTTCTTCGACGACGTCCTCGGACCGCTCGACACTTCCCGTGGACCACGGCTCGTCCCGCTCGGGGTCCTGCGGGAGATGGTCGCGGTCCTGCGTCGGTTCCACGAGCTCGGCTACGACCTCGTCGACGCGAAGCCCCAGAACTTCGTCGTCGACCGCAGGCTCGGCCTCCGGGTCGTCGACTTCGAGTTCCTGCACCGGTACGCGGGCGACCCACCTCCGTTCGCTCGGAGCGCGAACTTCGTGGGAGTACCACCGGAGCTCGCCGTCGACCGCCCCGTGGGCGACATGTCCTACGAGAAGCGGTGGCTGCCCTACACCGGCATGCCGCTGGACGTCCTCCTGGACGGGTCGGACCGCGAGCAGCGGTCACACCGCCTGCGCTACCGCACCGTCCGGGTCGGCACCGCGCCCCGCACCCGCGTGTCCGCGCTGGCGCGGCGCGCCTACCGGTCGGCCCGCGGGACGAAGGGCGCTGTTCTCTGGCGCTACACCCTGTGGGCCAGGCGTCGCGCACGGTCGGCCGGACCGGTCGACCCGCCCTCCCGGGGCGCGGGACGCGCATGACCCTGCGAGCGGTCCGCGCGGCGAACGGCTCCGCGGTGCTGGCAGGGGCGAAGGCCGCCGTCGCCCGTTCCTGGTCCGTCGCCCGCGGGGTGCGCCGCCTCGCCGCGGCCAAGGCCACCTCCCGCCGGGCGGTGCTGCCGTACGCGCCGCTGCTCCGACGCGGTGTCTACGTGGCGGACGACGGTCGCACCTGGAGACGCTGGCGGCAGCCGGTGCCCGAGCACCTGCGCCGGACCCGACCGCCCCAGCACGGTCCGAGGCCCGCGCCGGGCGTGACGAGGATGGTCGCCCTTCTGGCGAGGACGATCCGCGTCGCGACACCGCCGGTCTGGCTGGTCGGCCGCGGCGGGCCCACCGGCTACTCGATCGCCACGTCGACGCACGACGGCGGACTCGTCCTGCTCGACCCCTCGGGGGGCCGCGTGGCGCGGGTCGGCGGCGGCACCGGCGTCGGCAGCGACTACGTCGCCCTCCGCAGCCGCTACGGGGCGCACGTCCCCATGCCGGCGTTCGAGGTCCACGACGGCATGGTCGTCGAGGAGTTCGTCGACGGGGTGCACTTCCTCGAGCTGTCGGCCACGGAGCAGGTCGCCGCGGTCAAGGTGCTGCTCGGCAGCTACACCGCGCTCGTGCGCGCCGAGGGCAGCGGTTCCAGCGCGGACCGCCTGGGCGACGCCCTCGCGCTCGTCGAGCACTCGGCCCTCCCGCCGGCCATGCGCGCCTACGTCGACCCGCCGGCGCTGCGGCACGCGGCCGCGTCGTGGCCCCTCGTCCCGTCGGGCACCGATGCGAACGTCAAGAACCTGATCGTCGTCTCCCGGCGGACACCCGTCCCGATCGACCTGGTCACCGTCCGCGACGACCCGTTCTTCTACTTCCCGCTGGGGATCGTCGGGAACGCGCGAGGTCCCGTCCTGCAGACCTACCTGGACGGAGGGCTCGACGGCGAGATGCACCGCCTCTTCCAGGCGGCCGGGTCCCGGTTCGACGCGAGCGCCTCGGGGCGCCTCTCGCTCCTCGCGGCCCGGGTGCTGGTCGCGACGCTCCACCAGGCGCGCCGCGAGGGGTTCGGCGCAGGTTCGGCGCGCGTCGGGGCCGTCCTCGAGGAGCGATGGGGCGAGCTCCGGTCCACGGCACCGGCGGACTGGTACTGAGGGCGCTGCGCGCCGTCAGGAGCCTCCGTCGGCGGGTCGCACGGGGCGCAGCCGGGTGACGGGTGCGGTCGGGGCGAACCGCAGCGCCCACGTCCCGTCCGCGAGCGCCGCACCGACCCGCCGCTCCCGCAGCGCGGTCCGGGCCGCGCGACCGGCGCTCCACCACGCGAACCGGTCGTTCGCACGCAGGCGGTCGTCATACGCCCCGACCAGGTCGGCGCGACCCTCGTCGAGGGCGGCGGCGCGGTGCACGCGCAGGATCGTGCGGATCGCGGTGGCGAGGTCGCGGTACGAGCGCGTGGTGTTGGACGGGTGGTAGCGGTAGTCGACGAGTGCCTCGTCGACGAACGCGAACGGACCGTGCGCCGCGGCGTCGAGCACGAGGTCGAGGTCCTCGCCCTGGCGGTACGCGGGGTCGAAGCCGCCGATCGCGTCGAACGTCTCGCGCCGGATCACGAGGTTCGGCAGCATGACCCCCGGCCCGCGGATCACGTCGCGGCGGTCCGCCGCCGCACGCTGGTCCGCCTCGACGACGACGTCGCCGGCGGCGTCGATCGTCCGCATCCCGCAGTAGCTGACGACGACGTCGGGGCGGGCCGCCATGACCTCGACGTGGCGGCGCAGCCGGTCGGGGTGCCAGCGGTCGTCGTCGTCGAGGAACGCGACGAGCTCGCCCGTCGTCTCGAGGACCCCCCGGTTGCGCGCGGCAGAGACACCCGACGGCTGCGTGCGCACGACTCGGGCGACCGGGAACGCGTCGGTGATCGTCCGCAGCGCGTCAGGATCGGGCGACCCGTCGTCCACGACCACGAGCTCGGCGGGGGGCAGTGTCTGGGCGACGACCGAAGCGAGGGCCTCGGCGAGGAACGGCCCGCCTCGGTTGGTGGCGACGACGACGGACACCCGCGGAGGGTCGTCGGCGTCCTCCGCCGGGCTGCGCCCTTCGTCCACGCTCATCGGGGCCTCTCGTCGACGTCGTCCGGCCGGGGACCGGGAGGGGTGAAATCGGCGGGATCTCGCCGGATCCGCCGACCGCTGGGGGACAATCTCCCACATGAGGATCCTCCGCGTCTCGCACAGCGCCGTGGTCGACGCGTGGCGCGAGCGCGAGCGGGAGCTGCGCGCCCTCGGCGTCGACGTCCGGCTCCTGTCGGCGCGTGCGTGGGACGAGGGAGGCGCCTCGGTCCGTCTGGTCCCCCGCCCGGGTGAGCCGGTGCGCGGGGTGCGCACGTTCGGCTCGCACCCGGCGCTCTTCGTCTACGACCCGCGCCCGCTGTGGCGCGCGCTCGGCGAGGACTGGGACGTCCTCGACGTGCACGAGGAGCCGTTCGCTCTCGCGACGGCCGAGATCCTCGCGCTGCGCCGCCTGCGGGCGGTCGTGTCCCGTCGCCCCGCTCCCCCGTACGTCCTCTACTCCGCGCAGAACCTCGCCAAGCGCTACCCGTGGCCCTTCCGGTCGTTCGAGGCCCGCGCGCTGCGCGGGGCCGCCGCGGTCTCGGTGTGCAACGAGGAGGCCGGGCGGATCGTGCGCGCCAAGGGCGCTCGTGGACGCGTCGAGACCGTCCCGCTCGGCGTGGACCCCGCAGTCTTCTCCCCGGCGCCCGTGCCCGACGCAGGAGGCCCCGCGCGTCGGACGGGCCGCCTCGTCGTGGGGTATGCAGGGCGGCTCGCGCAGCACAAGGGCGTCGACGTGCTCCTCACGGCGGTCGCCGGGGACGCCCGCCTCGACCTCGTCGTCGCCGGCGACGGCCCGGACCGCACGGCCCTCGAGGTCGCCGCGCGGCCGCTGGGCGACCGCGTGCGCTTCGCCGGCACCCTCGACGGCGACGGGCTCGTCGCGTTCTACCGCTCGCTCGACGTGCTCGCCGTGCCCTCTCGCGAGACGCCGGGCTGGGTCGAGCAGTTCGGGCGCGTCGCGGTCGAGGCGATGGCGTGCGGCGTGCCCGTCGTCGCGACGAGCACCGGCGCCCTGCCCGACGTCGTCGGCGGCGCGGGGCTCCTCGTCCCGCCCGACGACCCGGCAGCCCTGCGCGCCGCGATCGCTCGGGTGCGCGACGAGGTGGGGCTCGCGGACGAGCTGCGCGCCGCGGGGTCGCGACGGGCCGCGGAGTGCTCGTGGACGGAGGTCGCGGCGCAGTACCTCGAGCTGTACGGCACGGCCGCGGGCGGTCGCGGTGCGCGCCCGTCGCCCGCGCACGGTGCGTCCCCGGCCCTCGACCTGCCCGCGACGCCCCCCGAGGTCGTCGTCGTCGCCTACGGCGCGCCGGCGATGGTGCGCGACGCGCTCGCGCCCCTGGCCGGGAAGTACCCGATCACGGTCGTCGACAACTCGTCGCTGCCCGCGATCCGCGAGATCACCGAGCTCGCCGGCGGCCGGTACCTCGACCCGGGGCGCAACGGAGGCTTCGCGGCAGGCGTGAACCACGCCCTCGCCCACCGCCAGGTTCCCGGCGCCGACGTGCTCCTCCTCAACCCGGACGCCGTCGTGACCCCCGAGGACGTCGAGACGCTGCACCGCGCCCTGCACGCGCGGCCCGGCGTCGCGAGCGTCGGCCCGGAGCAGGTCGACGACGACGGCACACCTGCGCGCGTCGTCTGGCCGTTCCCGTCCCCTGCGGCGACGTGGATCGAGGCCGTGGGTCTCGCGCGGTTGCGGCGGACACCCCCGGGGCGTTCCTTCGTCATCGGCTCGGTGCTCCTGCTGAACGCCCGCGCCGTCGAGGACGTGGGCGGGTTCGACGAGCGCTTCTTCCTCTATGCCGAGGAGACCGACTGGGCCTACCGCGCCGTACGGCGGGGCTGGCGGCACGTCGAGGTGCCTGACGCCAGGGCGCTGCACCTCGGCGGCGCGACGAGCAGCGACCCGGCACGCCGCGACACCCACTTCCACGCGGCCCAGGAGCGCTACCTGCGCAAGCACCACGGCGCGCTCGGGTGGGAGGCGGCCCGCGCCGGTGCCGTCCTGGGCGCTGCGGGCCGCACGCTCGTCCTGCGCGGGCAGGACCGGGAGAGCGCTCGACGGCGACTGCGGCTGTACGTGCACGGACCGGTCCGTGCGGAGGCCGCACTGTGATGCCGCCCGGCCTGCGTCTGCCGTGGCGCCGGCCGGTCCTCTACCGGGCACCGGACGTGCCGGGCGCGCTCCGGGCCCGGGTGGGCGGCGCCGTCGCCTGGGTCGCCGGTGGTGCGGTGGTCGTGGCGCTGCTCGGCGTCCTGGGGTTCGTGGTCCCCGAGTTCCAGACGGCGGCGTTCGGCGCGGCCCTGCTCGTCCTGGTCGTCGGTCTCACGGCGTACGAGCCGGTCGCCCTGCCCATCCTCGCGATGCCGGCCCTGGTCGTCGTGCAGCGTGTCGGGGGCGGGGGCGTCGACCTCTCGCTCAGCGACTTCGCACTGTTCGGTGCGTTCTGGTTCGCGCTGTTCTTCTCGCCGCGCCCCTTCTCGAGACCCATGCGGGCGATGCTGTGGCTGTCGCTCGTCTACCAGGTGGCGACGCTGTTCACGGTGATCGTCAACCCGTTCAGCGCGAACGTCGTGGAGTGGTTCCACGCGTGGCTGTCCGTGGCCGGCGCGCTCGTGCTCGGCTGGGCGGTGGGCCGCTCGGGCCGCGCCCGGCTCGGGCTCACGCTCTTCCTCGTCCCCTGCCTGGCCATCGCCGCGCAGACCTGCATCGTCGCGCTGCAGCAGCTCGCGGCCGGGAACACGGGACCCGTGTACGTCGACTTCCCGATCGCGATGCACAAGAACTTCATCGGCTGCGTCCTCGCGTTCGCCGCGCTGACGGCGTACGCGCGCCCCTGGTGGGTCGGCTGGCCCCGCTGGTTCGCGCTCGCCTCCTTCTGGCTGTGCTCCGTCGGCGTGCTCGCCGCCCAGGCACGCCAGGCGCTCATCGGCCTCGCGATCGGCATCATGCTCATCACGCTGCGCGGGGACCCCGACCGCAAGCGGTCCAAGGTCATCCTCCTCGCCGCGATCCCGGCGATCTACTTCGTCGTGCTCGCGGTCCAGGAGCAGCTGTCGTCCGACAACGAGTTCAACTCCGCCAACCAGCGGCTCACCTGGTACGCCGACTCGATCGACGTGTGGCAGCGCAGCCCCTGGGTCGGGATGGGCCTGCGGTGGTGGACTGCGGGCGTCACCGAGTTCGTCTTCCAGCCGCCCAACGTGGAGCTTGAGGTGCTCACCTCGGCGGGGATCGTCGGGCTGGTCGGGTTCCTCGTGCTCTTCGTCGGCGGCATGGTCGTGCTCTGGCGCATCAACCCGCGGTTCGGGACGCTCGCCTTCTCCATGCTCATGATGCGCTTCGTCCAGGGGCAGTTCGACCTGTTCTGGGTGTCGGTCCAGGTGACCGTGCCCTTCGTGATCGTCGGGGTGTGCCTCGGCGCCGAGTCCTATGCCGAGTCCCGGCAGCGCGCCCGAGACGCGACCGGCCGCGACCTACCGCTCGAGGAGCTGCGATCCGTGCAGGAGATGACCGCCCGATGAAGATCGTGCAGATCGCGCCCGAGATCGCGCCGGGCAGCGGGGTCGGCGGCGTCGCGCACCACCTCGAGGAGTCGTTCGTCCGCGCCGGCGTGACCACCGAGCGGTTCACGATGGCGGAGGCGCGCGGGACGTGGCTGCCCGAGCCCGGCGAGGGACTGCGCGGCCGGCTCTCCCTCCTCGCGCGCGTCGTGTGGTTCTCGACCGTCGGGACCGCTCTGGCGCGGCGGTTCCTCGCGACCCGGCCCGACGCGGTCTCGATCTGCCACAACGACGTCCTCGCGGGCGACGTCTACGTCAACCACGGGATCCTGCGCGTCGCGATGCGCGCCCGGGGCGGGTACGCGTGGCGCATGGCCCGCAACCCGCTGCACCTCTTCACGGCGGCGCGCGACGCCGTGCGGTACCGGGGGCGGACGCACCGGGTGGTCGTCAACCTCACGCGGTCCGAACGGGAGGCGCTGCGCGGCACCTATCCCGGCCTCCGGGTCCCCGCGGTCGTCATCGGCAACGGCGTCGACGTCGCGCGCTTCGCTCCCCCGTCCGCGGCCGAGCGCGTCGCCGCCCGGTCCGCCGCCGGGGTGCCCGACGACGCGATGCACGTCGTGTTCGTCGGCCACGAGTTCGACCGCAAGGGGCTCGGGCTGCTCCTCGACGCCGCGGCGACCGTCCCCGGCGTGCACGTGAGCGTCGTCGGGGGCACCCCGGACATGCTGGCCGGCGTCCGTGCCCACGTCGAGCGCCTCGGGACGTCCGACCGCGTCCACCTCGCGGGTCGCGTGCCGGACCCCCTGCCCTGGCTGCACGCCGCGGACGCCCTCGCGCTGCCGAGCGCCTACGAGGCGAACGCGCTCGTCGTGCTCGAGGCGCTCGCGTGCGGCGTGCCCGTCGTCGCCACCCCGGTCGGGTACGCCCCCGACGTCGTCGAGGACGGGCGGAACGGGTGGCTCGTCGACCGCTCGGCCGCAGGAGTCCGACGCGGTCTCCTCGCCCTCGTCGCGCTCGACGACACCGGTCGCGACGAGGTCTCCCGGCACGCTCGGCAGAGCGCCGAGCGACATGACTGGGACGCGGTCGCCCGCCGGTACGTCGCGCTCGCGAAGGAGCTGTCGTGAGGATCCTGCACGCGGTCCGCTCCGACGGTTTCGCCGGCGTCGAGCGGCACGTGGCCCGCCTCGCGCGCGCCCAGTCCGCCGCCGGGCACGCCGTCGCCGTCCTCGGCGGGGACCCGCCCGGGATGCGCGCGACGGTGGGCGACCCGTCCGTGCCGCTGCGCCCGGCCGCGACGACCGGTGACGTCCTGGCGCTCCTGCGGCGCCACGGCCCCGCGGCGGACGTGGTCCACGTCCACATGACGGCGGCCGAGGTCGCGGCAGCCGTCGCGGACGTCACGACGCGCGGGTTCCCGCCCGTCGTGACGACCCGCCACTTCGCGCGACGCCGCGGGAGCGGTGCGCGCGGCGCGGCCGTCGCCGCCGTCGCCGCGTCGGCCGTCCGTGCGCAGGTCGCGATCAGCCGCTACGTCGCCGAGCACGTGGACGGCCCGAGCACCGTGGTCCTCCCTGGCGTCGACCCCCGGCCGGACGGCCCCGCGGCCCGGGAGCGCGAGCGCGTCGTCCTCGTCGTGCAACGGCTCGAGCGGGAGAAGCGCACGGACCTCGCGCTCGACGCGTTCGCCGCGTCGGGGCTCGCCGAGCGGGGCTGGAGCCTCGAGGTCGCGGGCGACGGCGCGCTGCGGGGGGAGCTGGCGGCGCAGGCAGACCGGCTCGGGATCTCGGCGCGGACGCGGTTTCTCGGTGCCCGCGACGACGTCGAGGCTCTCATGGCCCGTGCCGCGGTCCTCGTCGCGCCCTGTCCGGTGGAGGGACTCGGGCTCAGCGTCCTCGAGGCCATGGCGAGCGGCCTCCCCGTCGTCGCGGCGGCGGCGGGCGGGCACCTCGAGACCCTCGCCGGCGTGGACCCCCTCGCGCTCTACGCGCCGTCGGACGCCCGGGCAGCGGGGCGCAGCCTCGCGGTGCTCGCGGGCGACCCGGACCGGCGCGACGCCGCCGCAGCGGTGGCCCTGGCGGTCCAGCGCGAGCGCTACACGCCCGCCGCGCAGGTCACCGGGACGCAGGCCGTCTACGAGCAGGTGCTCGCGTGAGCGGCGGACCCTCCCTCGTGGTGCTCTCCCTCGAGGGCTGGGACGACGTCTGGCGACGCAACCAGTACCTCGTCGCGGAGCTCTGCCGTGCAGACCCGACGCTGCGCGTGCTGTTCGTCGAGCCGGCGGCCGACCCTCTGCACCAGGTCAGCCGCCGAGCCCTCCCCCGGCTCGGCCGCGGCCTCCGTCCGGCTCCGCCGGTGGACGGCGTCCGGCCGGGCCAGCTGCTCCTGCACCAGCCGACCAAGTGGCTCCCACGACGCGTCGACCCGCGTGCCGACCTCCGGCTCGCCCGGGGCGTCGTGCGCACGGTCGCGCGCGCAGGACTGCGCCGACCGGTGCTGTGGGTCAACGACCCGTCCGGTGCGTCCGTCGTGCGCCGCACGGGGTGGCCGGCCCTCTACGACGTGACCGACGACTGGCTCTCCGCCGACCGCACCCCGGCCGAGCACGACCGCCTGGTCGCCGACGAGCGCACGCTGCTCGACCGCTGTGCGGAGGTCACGGTGTGCTCCGCGGACCTCGTCCGGCGCAAGGGTGCGGAGCGCCCGGTGACGCTCGTGACGAACGGCGTCGACCTCGAGCGGTACCGCGCAGCGCACCCTCGCCCTGCCGACCTGCCGGACGGTCCTGTCGCGGTGTACGTCGGCACGGTCCATCCGGACCGGTTCGACGTGCCCCTCCTCGCCGCCACGGCGCGGGCGCTGCGCGGTAGGGCCCGTGTCGTCCTCGTGGGGCCGGTCGTGGACGTCCCGCGCGACGGCCTCGAGGCGCTCGAGGGCGAGGGCGTCGCGCTCCTGGGGCCACGGCCCTGGTCGACCGTCCCCGCCTACCTGCGTCATGCCGACGTGCTGCTCGTGCCGCACGTCGTGGACGACTTCACGGAGAGCCTCGACCCGATCAAGCTCTATGAGTACCGCGCGGTCGGCCGTCCCGTCGTCACGACCCCTGTCGCCGGGTTCCGTGACGAGCGGGGGGTCCACGTCGCCGATCGGGCACGCTTCCCGGACGCGGTGGTCGACGCGCTCGGGTCGGCGAGCCTCCCGGTGGCCGGTCCGCTCGGCGGCGAGCCTCCCTCCGTGCCGACGTGGCGGGGTCAGGCGGTGCTCATGCGTGCGGCCGTCGACCGGACACGTCGTTCCAGACCTGCGTGAGCACCTCGGCGGTGCGCGCCGCCGGGAACCGGCGGAGGGCGGACGTCCGGGCCCGCTCGGCGCGCTCGCGCGCCGCCTCGGGATCCGTGAGGACCTCCCGGAGCGCCGCAGCCAGCGCCGGCACGTCGCCGGGCGGGACGAGGAGGCCGAGCGGCTCCGGGTACTGCACGTCGTCGAGAAGGATCTCCTCGACGCCACCGGCGCGGGTCGCCACGACGGGCACCCCGCGCACCATGGCCTCGACGACGACCTGGCCGAAGGGCTCGGGCACCGGCGAGGCGTGCACGCAGACGGTGGCGCGGTCGAGCTCGGCGCGCGTGTCCGGGACGAAGCCGACCAGCTCGACCCGGTCCTCGAGGCCCAGCGCCCTCACCTCGTCCCGCACCTGGGCGGCATAGCTCTCCGCGCCGAACGCCGGCTCGCCGACCAGCCGCAGCCGGACGCCCGGCACGTCGTCGACGAGCGCACGCAGCGCACGGACGGTCTCGAGCTGCCCCTTGGTCGCGCTCAGGCGACCGACGAGGACGACGACTGGTCCCGCACCGGGCTGCGGCTCGCCCGACGTCCCGAGGGCGGCGGCCTGGTCGGGTGCGAACCCGGGGTAGGCGACGGCCGTGGGGACCGGCAGCGTCGCGGCGGTCGCGCGCGAGTTCACGACGACGGCCGAAGGGACGCGGGACAGGCCCCTGACGAGGTGGACCAGGGGGCTGGGCAGGTAGTCCGTGGCGATGCGGTCGTGGACGTGCCAGACGAGCGGGCGACGCGCCGCCTGGGCGGGCACGAGCGCGAGCAGGTCCGCCTTGAGCGACGTCGAGTGCACGACGTCGGGACGGAGCGCGCGGACCCGTCGTGCCAGGTGCCACAGGAACGGGACGGTCCGCAGCGCGGCGACCACGGTCCAGGGCGAGAGGCGAGCGGCGCGGGCGCGGTCGGCGCCCACCACGGAACCGCTCAGCGGGACGATCTCCACCCGCACACCGACCTCCTCGAGCCGACCGCGCAGCTCGCCGTCGGCGAAGAGGAGCGCGCGGACCTCGACGTCGTCCCCGAGCGCCTCGCACGCACGGACCAGGGCGAGCTCCGCACCGCCGAGCTCGGCCGTGTGGTCCAGGACGAGGACCCGCAGCGGGCGGTCGTGCGCCGCGCTCACCACCGGAAGGGCCGCTTGCGCACGACCTTCTGGGTCTCGCCCTCCTCGGTCTCCTCGGGCATCGCCGGCTCGACCTTGCTCCACGTCGGGGCGAGGACGGTGCGGCGCCCGGCCGCCGGGCCGCGGGCGGCGCCGCTCATCGAGGGCTCCGCCCGCCCCGCCCTGGTGGCGTGCTCGACGGGGACCGACGCGGCGACCACGCTCGCCCGCCGTGTCGCGCTCTCGGCCGGGTCCGCCGGCTCTACCGGGCGATGCTCCGAGCCCTGCTCGGCGATCGAGGACGGGTCGGGCGCTGCCCGCTCCTCGGCACCCTGGTCGCCGTTCACCGCGCGCGAGACGTCCTCGTCGGAGGCGACCGGGCCGCCCGCGCCTGAGTGCGCGCCAGGTCCTACGGAGCCGTGGTCCTCGACCGCCTCGGCCGTCGGGTCACCGTACGTGGAGGCGTAGAGCATGCGGCGGTCGCCCTTGACCCCCGTGATGGCGATCCCCAGCAGCGGGACGTTGCTCGCCCGCAGGCGGTCCGTCGCCTCGACCAGCACGGCGCGGTCCGTCCGTCCGGCGGCGGCGATGAGGACGACACCGTTCGAGTAGCCACCGAGGATCGTCGCGTCGGCGGCCGCGAGGACGGGCGGCGAGTCGATGACCACCACCTCGGCGTGCTCGCGCAGGCTCTCGACCAGCTGCCGTGCTCGTGCGGTCGCGAGGAAGTCCGCGGGGTCCATCTCCTCCTCGGGAACCGGCATGACGCGCAGGTTCGGGACCGTCGTGGGACGCAACGTCTGCTCGTCGCCCTGCCACGACTCCGGGGGAGGGAGCATCCGGTCGAGCTGGGGACGCCTCAGGTCGCCGGAGAGCGCGATCGTCCGCCGCCCGCTGAGCGCGAAGGACGCCGCGAGGTTGGCGGTGATGAAGGAGCGCGGGGCCGACGGGTCGGCAGCCGTGACCACGACGACGGCGTGCTTCATGCCGGCCGTGGAGACCTGGATCGCGGTCCGCAGCTCGCGGATCGACTCGGTGAACGGCGTCGCGACCTTGCTCGCGACGGGGAGCGCGTGCGTGCTCCCGAACTCCTTCTCGGCAGGCCGCGTCGCGAAGAGCTCGGCGAGGACGGGCGTCTCGGTCAGCCGGGTCGACTCCGCCGCCGATCTCACCCGGACGTCGAGGCCGCGCCGCGCGAACGCGAGCCCGATCCCGGCGACGAGGCCGACGAGGACCGCGAGCGCGAGGACCGTCGCACGGGAGAGACCGAGCGCCTCGGCGCCGGAGGCCGGCAAGACGACCTCCCCGGGCACCGCGATGCCGCGCAGCGAGTTGCTCTGGATCGTCAGTGCCGAGTAGTCGTTGACGATGATGTCCTGCTCCGCGAGCGCGAGCGGGTCGCCCTCGTCGAGGCCGAGACGCAGGCGGACGTCCTTGAGCTGCTCGGCGAGCGCTTCGCGCCGTGCCTGGAACTCCTCGACCTGCGCGGCCTGGATCGTCACGAGCTGTGCCGCGTACGCCTCGGCGAAGGCGTTCGCGACCTCGACGGACCACGCCTCGTCGGGCGTGGTGGCGGCGATGTCGACGACTCTCGTCTCGCCGTCGACCTCCGCCGTCACCAGGGCGGCCAGCTCCGGGGCGCTCGACGTCGGCTCGCCGAGGGCGGTCGCCGCCGCCTCGGCGACCTCGGGCGAGGTCACGTCGTCGGGATCGGTCGCGACGGTGACCTCGACGAGCTCCTCGCCACCCTGCGCGCTCTGCACGCCGTACAGCTGCACGGTCGCACTGGCGCGGTACAGGGTGTCCTGACGATCGAGGTAGAACAGCGCGCCGGCGACCACGACGAGGACCGCGGCGAGGACGTAGTACTTGCCGGCCCAGACGGTGTGGACGAACTCCCGGATCGTCATCGGTCGCTCCTCCTCGTGCCTGGTCCGTCCGCGGTGCCGGCACCGCGCGTGCGAGGGTCGACGATCGCGCGGAGCCGCGTGACGAAACGGTCCCGGCCGAAGGTCGCCACGTGCGCCGTCACGGCGTCATCATCCCACGGGCGAGCCGCCGCGGTCTCGACGGCTGCCGCCACGAGGTCGGGGCGCGGGTCGTCGAAGAAGACTCCGTTCACCCCGTCGGCCACCGTGTCGAGGTAGCCGCCGTCACGCAGCACGACGCTCGGGCGGCCGAACGCGCCCGCCTCGAGCGGTGACAGCCCGTAGTCCTCGTACGACGCCGCGACGAGTGCGGACGCGTTCCGGTACGCCCAGCGAAGCGTCGCGTCGTCGACCCGGCCGAGCAGGTGGACGCGTCCGGCGGCGTCCCCGCGGCGCGAGGCGGAGCGGGCCGCGAGCGTCTCCAGCCGTGCGCGGTCCGGCCCGTCACCGACGACCACGAGCTCTCGACCGGTCGCCTGCGCCGCCTCGACGACGACGTCCACGTTCTTGTACGGCAGCAGCCTGGCGACGCACAGGAGGAAGCCGGGCTCGACCCCGGGCGCCGGGCTCTCCGGACCCGCAGGGAGCATCGCCGGTGGTGGCGGCAGGACCTCGGCCTCGATGCCGTAGGCCTCGCGGACCGCGCGCTGCGTCACGGTGGAGTTCGCGAGGTAGACGTCTGCACGCCGCGCCGCCGCGGCGTCCCACCGGCGGAGCCGCGGCGTGAGGATCCCGAGCGCCGCGGCGGCCGCACGGCGCCGCGCCCGGTGCGCGAGGGCTCCGTCCTGGGGGCCGAGATAGCGGTCGCGCTGGTAGAGCCACCGCGCGGGGGCGTGGCAGTAGACGACCGTCCGCCCCGCCCCCCGGTAGCCGTGGGCCCAGCCGGTCGACGACGCGACGAGGACGTCCGCGTCGACGACGCGCTGGCGGTCGACCGCGCCGGCGAGCAGCGGCAGGGCGAGGCGGTGGTTGCGGCGGAGCAGACCGAGCCGGTCGATGCCCGACGGGCGCAGGTCGACGTCGGCGAACTCCGGGAAGGTGCCGTCCGGGTCGTAGAGCGTCGTGTACATCGGCGAACCCGGGAAGGCGTCGGCGAGCAGCAGCGCGACACGTTCGGCGCCGCCACGCTGGGTCGCGTAGTCGTGCGCGAGGGCGACACCCTCCGTCATGGCACCTCCCCGCGCCGGCCGTGCTCGGACCGACCCAGCCTAGGTCGGACCCACGGGGACAAGGGGCGCGAACCGGGACATCACCCGGGTGAAACGGGCACGCGAGGAGCCGTCAGACCCTCGAGTGGAACTTTCCCTGCGCCGCGAGCAGACCGTCGGTGAGGACCATCTCGACCGCGTCGGCGGCGTCGTCGAGCAGGAAGGGCAGCTCCTTCGCCTCCGAGCCGGAGAAGTTCTTCAGCACGTAGTCGGCGGTGTCCATGCGTCCCGGCGGGCGACCGACACCGCCGCGCACGCGCACGTAGTCCTTGGTGCCGAGGGCCTTGGTGATGTCGCGCAGGCCGTTGTGCCCGCCCTCGCCGCCGCCGATCTTCAGCTTGACGGCGCCGAACGGGATGTCGACCTCGTCGTGCACGACGAGCACGTGGTCCGGGTCGACGCCGTAGTACGACGCCAGGCCGGACACGGGCCCGCCCGACACGTTCATGTACGTCGACGGCTTGGCGAGGACGACGCGCGGGCCTGGTCGGCCGCCGGGGAGCACGCCGATCCGGCCCTCGCCGACGGCGGCCTGCGCGCGCGGGTGCCGCGCGAAGCGGACGCCCGCGCGCCCCGCGAGCACGTCGAGGACCATGTGGCCCAGGTTGTGCCGGTTGGCCGCGTAGCGGTCCCCGGGGTTGCCGAGCCCGACGACGAGCCAGGGCTGGTCGGTCATGTCACCTCGTCCTTCGTGCAGGGTGGGCGGCGCGTCGTCCGCGGGCGCGCGAACGCCCGGCACCGTCACGGTACCGGGCGTCCGTCGAGAGGTGCGGCGGCTGCCGCGCCGTCGAGTGCCGTCGAGGGCCGTCGAGGTCCTCGACGGCTCAGGTCACTCGGACTCGGGGCTCTCGGCCTCGGACACGGCGGCCTGGGCGGAGGCCTCGGCCTCGGACGCCTCGAGGTCTGCGGAGTTGTCCTGCGGCACGGAGATGTAGACGACGGCGAGGTCGCCCTCCGAGACGAGGGTGGTGCCCTTCGGCAGCTTCACGTCGCGCGCGAAGACGGTCTCGCCGGCGGCCAGGCCCTCGATCGAGACCTCGACCGACTCGGGGATGTGCGTGGCCTCGGCCTCGACCGACAGCTCCTGCAGGTCGACGAGGTGGATGGTGCCGGGAGCCGACTCGCCCGTGACATGGACGGGGATGTCGACGGAGACCTTCTCGCCCTTCTTCACGAGGAGCAGGTCGACGTGCTCGATGACGTTGCGGACCGGGTCGCGCTGGACGTCCTTGGTGATGGCGAGCTGCGCCTTGCCCTCGAGCTCGATCGAGAACAGTGCGTTCGAGTGCTTGAGCGCGAGCATCGTCTCGTGGCCCGGCAGGGTCACGTGGAGCGGGTCGCTGCCGTGCCCGTAGAGGACGGCAGGGATCTTGCCGGCACGGCGGACGCGGCGGGCGGCGCCCTTGCCGAACTCGGTGCGGGTCTCGGCGGCGAGCTTGATCTCGGACACGTGGATCACTCCTGGAAGAACGTTGCGGGCCGGCCACCAGTGGGGAGCGGTCGGCTGTCCGGACGGTGAGAGGGCCCCCCGGACGGGCGGCTGCGTCGGCGCGGGACACGTGACGGGCGCGCGAAGGACGACCGCCCAGTCGATTACGGAGATCCAACAGGTCTGGCTGACTCTCCGGTTCGCGCTCCCCCCTCGCGGGTGGTGCGCGTTCGCCGGCCGTCAGACGTCCCTCGCCGAGGCAACCTGACTACTGTACCCGGGCGCGGCGCCGCCGCGAAACCCACGGCGGCGCCCTGCTGCCCGGGGCGGCGCTCTACTGCCCGGGGGCGGCGAACAGCTGTGCGACCTCCGCCGCGCCGAGCGCACGGTCGTACAGCCGCACGCCGTCGATCCGGCCCTTCATCGGCCGCGTCCCGTCGGACTCCGCCCCGATGCCCAGCCGCAGCGAGTTCGTGCCGATGCTCGCCGGGCCGGCCGTGGAGGCCTGCTCGACGCCGTCGACGTAGATCCTCATCCGCGACCCGTCGTACGTGCCCACGAGGTGCACCCACGCCCCGCTCGTCGGGTACGGGGTCGTGGTGTCCACGCGGTACGTGTCGCCCGAGGACGCGTGGTTGAACCGCAGGAACGCCGTGCCCGCACTCGCCAGTCCGAGCTCGTAGCCGTCCGTCGCACCCTGGGCCGCCTTCTTCAGCACGTACTGCGTCGCCTTCCGCTCAGGCTGCACCCAGGCGGAGACGGTCATCGGACCGGACAGGTCCAGCGCGGCCTTGTCGTCGACGCGCGCGAAGTCGTCCACGCCGTCGAGCCCGAGCGCGCTGCCGCTCAGCCCGGTGGCCCACGTGGCCCCCGAGCGCAGGGTGGCGTGGCTCGCGCTCGGCGAGGCGTCCGCCGCCGTGGTGCCCTGGCCCTCGTCGAACGACCAGGCGCCGATCGCCCCTGCCGGGACCGACGGGGTCGGCGTCGGTTCCGGCGTGGGGGTCGGGGTCGGTTCCGGCGTCGGTTCCGGCGTCGGCTCCGGCGTCGGCTCCGGCGTCGGCTCCGGCGTCGGCTCCGGCGTCGGCTCCGGCGTCGGTTCCGGCGTGGGGGTCGGGGTCGGCGTCGGTTCCGGCGTCGGCTCTGGCGCGGGAGTCGGGGTCGGCTCCGGGCTCGGCGACGGCTCCGGTGACGTGGGCTGGGTCGTGCCTCCCTGGAACAGGGCACCGACCTCCGTCGCCGACAGCGCACGGTCGTACAGACGCACACCGTCGACAGCGCCCTTCATCGGCCGGAACCCGCTCGGCTCCGCACCGATGCCCAACGGCAACGAGTTCGCCGCCACGCTCGCAGGACCCACCTTCGACGCCTGCTCCACACCGTTGACGAAGATCCGCATGCGCGAGCCGTCGTACGTCCCCACGAGATGCATCCACGTCCCGTTCGTCGGGTACGACGACGAGGCCTCCACCCGGTACGTGTCACCCGACGACGCATGGTTCAGCCGCAGGAACGGCTTGCCACCGCTCGCCAGACCCAGCTCGTAACCATCCGTCGCACCCTGCGCCGCCTTCTTCACGACGTACTGCGTCCCCAGCTGCTCCGGACGGATCCACGCCGAGACCGTCAACCTCGCCGTCAGGTCCAGCGCCGCAGAGTCCGGGACACGGACATACCCCGTCGCCCCGTCCGAACGCACCGCGGTCCCCACCACACCCGGGACCCAGCTCGCACCACCGACCAACGCACCCGCACCACCCCACCCCGACGAGTCCGCAGCAACCACACCCTGCCCCTCGTCCAGACCCCACGCACCCACCAGACCGTCGGGCGAGCTCACCGTGACCCGGACGGTGGCGGGGGTCGACCACTGCCCACCGGCTCCCACGCGGAAGCCGAACGAGTCGGCGCCCGCCGTGGCGCCGGGGGTGTACACGAACGCCCCGGTCGTCGCGTCGGTCAGCGTGACGCTCCCGCGCGTCGGCGGGGTCACGATCTGGAACTGCGGTGTCGTGCCCTGCGGGACCGTCGCCGCGAGGGTCCCGGAGACCGGCTGCCCGAGGGGTGTGGTCACCGCGACGTCCTTCGCCACCGGTGCCGGGGTGGGCTGGGTCGTGCCTCCCTCGAACAGGGCACCGACCTCCGTCGCCGACAGCGCACGGTCGTACAGACGCACACCGTCGACAGCGCCCTTCATCGGCCGGAACCCGCTCGGCTCCGCACCGATGCCCAACGGCAACGAGTTCGCCGCCACGCTCGCAGGACCCACCTTCGACGCCTGCTCCACACCGTTGACGAAGATCCGCATGCGCGAGCCGTCGTACGTCCCCACGAGATGCATCCACGTCCCGT
The DNA here is from genome assembly GCF_055181235.1 of Cellulosimicrobium sp. So1_17. Taxonomy (NCBI): domain Bacteria; kingdom Bacillati; phylum Actinomycetota; class Actinomycetes; order Micrococcales; family Promicromonosporaceae; genus Cellulosimicrobium; species Cellulosimicrobium sp. So1_17. Next base: position 4,148,586 of record NZ_CM143702.1, on the reverse strand, counting down.
TCGTCGGGTACGACGACGAGGCCTCCACCCGGTACGTGTCACCCGACGACGCATGGTTCAGCCGCAGGAACGGCTTGCCACCGCTCGCCAGACCCAGCTCGTAACCATCCGTCGCACCCTGCGCCGCCTTCTTCACGACGTACTGCGTCCCCAGCTGCTCCGGACGGATCCACGCCGAGACCGTCAACCTCGCCGTCAGGTCCAGCGCCGCAGAGTCCGGGACACGGACATACCCCGTCGCCCCGTCCGAACGCACCGCGGTCCCCACCACACCCGGGACCCAGCTCGCACCACCGACCAACGCACCCGCACCACCCCACCCCGACGAGTCCGCAGCAACCACACCCTGCCCCTCGTCCAGACCCCACGCACCCACCAGACCGTCGGCGGTCGACACGCGCACGGTCACCGTCGCCGGCGCCGACCAGAGGTCTCCTGCACGCACCCGGAACGTGAACGAGTCGACGCCCGTCCGTGCACCAGCCGCATACGTGAACGCGCCGGTGCCGGGGACGAACGACGTGAGCGACCCGGCCGTCGGCTGAGAGAGCAGCTCGAAGACGAGCGGGGCGTCGGTCGCGGCCTGGGCGACGAGGGTGCCGCTGACCGTGCCACCGGCGGTCGTCGACACGGTCGTGTCCTGGGCCACCGGTGCACCCGGAGCCGTCCATGCGAGCCGGACGGCTCGCGCGGTCGACGACGACGCCGCCATGACGAGGACCTCGCCCGGGACGTTCGACTTCGTCGCCGTGGCGTTGTTCCACGCACCGTCGAGGACCGTCTCGGGAGCGGCGTCAAAGTCGGGCGCGATGCGCGAGGTCTCCTTGACGAGGATGTCGTCGAGGTTGGTGCTGCGCGTGTAGACGACCCTCAGACGGTCGGTGACGTCGTCCACGAGCACGATGCCGCGCGTCCCGATGCGGTCGACCTCGTGCAGCGGGTCCCACGTCCCGTTCGGGTGCCGCACGAGCAGCCCGACGACCGTCTCGCTCGACGAGTCGTACGACGTCTTGACGGCCGCGTAGAGCGTCCCGTCGTCGGCGAGAGCGACGTTCAGGTGGTCGTCCGCCATCCCGCCACCGACGGGCCGTGCCGAGCCGCCCGCCGGCACCTCGTCGGCCGTCCACGTCGACGGCGACGCCCCGTCGACGTGGGTCCGGAAGCCGAACCGCTTCGTGCTCTGGTTGGACCACAGCACACCGATCTTCTTGCCCGGCATCGCCGTGACGACCGCGATGTCGTCGTCGGTGATGCCCGAGGCCACCGTGACGGGCGACGAGAAGGACGAGTAGGGCGCGTCGCTCCAGCGCACCTGGACCTGGCTCACGGTGTCCGAGGCGACCCACATGCGGCCCGTGGAGTCGATGTCGACCGTCGCCGTCTCGCTCCCGGGCAGGGAGACGGCGGTCGCGCCGGTCCGCGCCGCCCAGGGCACGTACGTGTTGGACTGCGGGTCCCGCTGGATCGACACGAGGGTCGTCGTCGGTCCGTGCAGGAGGACGTGGGCGACGTCGCCCACGGTCTTCACGTCGGCGCGCACGTCCGTCCGCTCGGAGATCCGGGTGACGTTCGTCCAGCTCCGGGCCACGCTGTCGTAGCGCCAGACCCACGTCCCCGAGGGTGTCGCGCTCGCCGAGGCCAGCACGGCCCACCACGTCCCGCCCGCGCTCCAGAGCTTGGACTGCGGCTTCTCGCCGGTGTTGCCCGTGAGCGGGATCCCCGTCGAGGTGATCGCCGTCGTGGCCGGGTCCTCCGGCGCCGCGGCAGCCGTCGGCTCCGGCGGCTGCCACGCGAGGGTGAGCAGGCCCGGGTCGGAGGACTTCGAGCCGACCTCGACGAGGTACTCGTCGCCCGCGACCGCGTCGAACGTGACCGACGAGGTCCGCACGTCGCCCTCGTCGTCGTTGGTCGCGACGGGAGCGTTCGTGGCGGAGCCCGGGTAGACGGTGAGGACCGTGTCGATCTCGCTGCCGTGAGTCGAGAAGGTGATCGGTCCGCTCGCGGGCGCCGTCCAGCGCCACCACATCGCCGAGGCGGTCACGTCCGGGCCCTCAGGACCGGACTGTCCCGGGTCGAAGTTGGCGGCGACCTCCTGGCCGACCGACCCGCCGATCGGCGCGCCCTCCGCCTCGGTGTCGCCGACGATGGCGGTCACCTGGGACGAGCCGCTGCTCCACGGCGTCCCGGGGAGGGCGATGCCGAGCCCGACGGTGCCGAGCGCGAGCGCGACTCCCGCTGCGAGGAGGGCGACCCAGCGCCGGCGGGGGCGGTCGAGGGGTGAGGCGTGTGGTACCGACATCGTGCTCAGTCCTGCTTCCGTGCGTCCGGGGAGCTGCGACGCCACCGAACGACGCGTCACCCCCCGCGCACGGCTCCTGGGCAGATCGAACCACCTCCGCCCCCCTCGGTGCGACGGGTTCCGGCGAAGTTCACCCACGACGGCACGACCTCGCACCGCACACTGCACCCAGACCCCGTCAATTCGCCCGTCCCGTGGGCCCGACGGCTCTCCGCGCGGGGACGGCCGGACGCCTCGCCCGACCCGGTCCGCGACCGGTCGGGCACGTCGTCAGCCCGACGTCAGCCCGACGTCACGGCGGCCGTCGTGGCGGCGACGGTGGCCCCCACGACCGTCGCCGCGACGACCTCGTCCAGGTACGCCTTGAGCGCCGCGCTCCCCCAGCTCCCCGCGGCGACCTCCTTCGCCCGTCGGTCGACGGCGGTGCGCCGGCGCAGGGTCCGGCGCTCGTCGCCGTCGACCACGGCCCCGCGCGCCCCGCCCGCGGCGAGCGCCGGCCCGGCCTGCCCGCTCGCGGCGAGGATGCCGACGAGGGCCGCGGTGCGCTCGTCGGGCCGTTCTCCGTCGACGAGAACCCGCCACAGCTGCCTGCGCACGGCGTCCTCGTGCCGGGTGTCCACGGCGGGCCAGCGGGTCGTCGGGAAGATCCCGAGGATCCGGCCGGCCTCGCGTCGGAGCACGCCCCGGCCCGCGAGCGCGGCGACGGCCCGTTCCGCGGGCCTGCGCTTCGCGAGGAGCGGGACGAGCGTCTTCGGCTTCGACCCCTCCTTGGACCGCACGACGTCGAGCGCCTCGTCGAGAAGGTCGTTCCCGGTGACCGTCGTGTCCCGGACGACGATCCGCCCGACGCGGCCGCCGTCGCCGTCGCCCGCGAGGTCGGCCCGGCCGAGCAGCGCGAGCTCGACGAGCAGCGCGCCCGCGGCGACCTGCTCGCGGTGGGTGGCGTCGACGACTGTCTTGCCCGTCTCGTCGTCCAGCGTCAGCAGGAGGTAGTCCTCGAGGATGAGCATGGTTCCACGGTAGGACGCGCGACGAGACCGCCGTCGTGCCGAATGTCACGCGTGGGCCGTGACGCGTTCCTGGATCACGGTTCCCGGAGGACGAGGACGGCCTGGTCGCCCGTGACGTGGAGAGTCGCCGGGTCGCACCCGTCCTGGGTGACGCGGACCGTCCAAGGCGGCGCGATGTCGGACGACATCAGCTCCCCGGAGACGACGTCGGGGCACGAGGCCCCGAGCAGGCTCGTCGGATCGGGGTCGACGGCGTCGAGGAAGGTGAGCGTCACCGCGCTGCCGGTGTGCTCCTCTGTCGCGACGCCGCGCACCGACGCGACGAGGCCGAGCAGGCAGACGGCGGCGACGACGGCCGCGACGGCGCTCCCCCAGCGCAGCGTCGTGAAGCGGCTCCAGGTGAGGGCGTACAACCCGGCGCTCTCGAGCCGGTATGTGACCCACCCGAGAATCGTCAGGTCCCGCTCGACGACGAGGCGTCGACTCTCGAACGCTCGCGCCTGCACCGGGGCCAGGCCCGGGTCCGCAAGGCTGCTCACGACGTTCCGCTGGTCGGCCACGGCACGCTCCCGCCGGGCCTGCAGTCCCGCGACGTCCGACGCCCACAGGCCGAGGAAGGTCGCGGGTTCGGCGGCGATCTCCGCCCGCAGGCTCGCGTACTCCGGCTCGGTGGCGACTGCGCGGAGCGTCACGATCCGGGGCGCGAGGACACGCGCGGCGAGCGCGACGACGGCGCCCAGCGACGCGAGGACCCCGGCGCCCCAGAGCAGCGCCGGCCAGGTGACGGCCCCGGCGTCGGACACGACACCGGCGACGGGGAACGCGGCCGCGAGGAACGCGACGAGCGCGATCGTCGAGGTGGCGAACCACTTCGCCACGTCTCGCAGGCGCGCGGTCGAGGCGTCGTAGGAGGAGATGCGCGCCACGGTGAGGGCGGTCTCCACCGGCCGGGCGTCCGGCGGGCTCGGTGCCTCGCGCGGCGCGCGCGCCCACCGCACGTCAGTCCTCCGAGGGCGTGGCGAGGTCGTCGAGGTCCTCCCCGCCCCGCAGGTCGCCCCGCGCCGGGTGCCGGTCGGGGCCCGCTCCTCCGAGCGGGACGACCCATCGCTGCCCGTCCCACTGCAGCAGCCGTCCGCGGATCCACCGGTACTCGTCCACGTAGCTGCCCGGTTCGTCGGTCATCGCCACTCCTCAGGTCGTCGGACCCGGACAGTTCACGGTCGACCCGACGCCCCTGCGTGGCAAGGATGAAATCCGGCCGTCAGTCCGCGAGCTCCCACCGCACGGTGACGCTCGCACGCACCTCCTGGGTCCCCGGCTCGACGACGAGCGCGTCCCCCGCCGCCTTCGCCGCCATCAGCCGCGGCAGCGGCGCCGGTCCCCCCACGTCCTCGCGGATCTCGACGACCGGCCCGAGCGACCGACCGGCAAGGCGCGCGTACTGCTCGGCGCGGGCGCGCGCGTCGGCGAACGCGTCCTCGCGCGCGGCGGCGGCGAGCGGGCCCGGGTCGCCGACGGCGAGGCTCGTCGAGTCGAGCCGCGCCACGGGGCCGGCGGCGTCGAGCGCGGCGCGCACGACCTCACCGGACCCCGCGACGTCCCGCACGGTCGCGCGGAGGGTGAGGCGCGCCGTCGTGCGCGGGCCGTCCTCGCGCTGCTCGGTCCACGTGGACGTCTGCGACGTCCGCAGGTCCGCGGCCGCGACGCCCGCCGCGAGGAGCGCGTCGCGCGCGGCGGCGAGGCCGGCGTTGGCGCGGTCCAGCGCCTCCTGGACCCCGGGGGCGGAGGCCTCGGTCCCGAGCTCGACGACGGCGACGTCGGGCGCCGCCGTCGCCGCGCCCTGGCCGGTGGTCGTCACGCCGGAGGTGCCCATGCCCGTCTCCCGCCCACGCTCCGGAGAACGCTCAGCTGTTGCCGTCGAAGAGCGAGGTGACGGACCCGTCGTCGAACACCTCGCGGATCGCGCGCGCGATCAGCGGCGCAATGGACAGGACCGTGAGCTGCGGGAACCGCTTCTCGGCGACGATGGGCAGCGTGTCGGTGATGACGACCTCGCTCGCACCGCTCTCGGACAGGCGCTGCGCCGCCGGGTCGGACAGCACGCCGTGGGTCGCGGCGACGATGACGGACTTCGCGCCCGCGGCGAGGATCACGCGCACGGCCTCGGCGATCGTGCCGCCGGTGTCGATGAGGTCGTCGACGAGCACGCAGTCGCGCCCCTCGACCTCGCCGACCACGCGGTTGGCCACCGACTGGTTCGGGCGCGTGATGTCGCGCGTCTTGTGCACGAAGGCGAGCGGGCCGCCGCCGAGCTTCGCCGCCCACTGCTCGGCGACGCGGATGCGGCCGGCGTCCGGCGAGACGACGGTGACGTTCGACGTGTCGACGCGCGTGCGGACGTAGTCCGTGAGGATCGGCATGGCCCACAGGTGGTCCACCGGGCCGTCGAAGAAGCCCTGCGTCTGCGCGGCGTGGAGGTCGACGCTCATGAGGCGGTCGGCGCCCGCCGCCGTGAACAGGTCGGACATGAGGCGTGCCGAGATCGGCTCGCGGCCGCGGTGCTTCTTGTCCTGGCGGGCGTACCCGTAGAAGGGCTGCACGACCGTGATGGTGCGGGCCGAGGCGCGCTTCGCGGCGTCGACCATGAGCAGCTGCTCCATGATCCACTGGTTGATCGGCGCGGTGTGGCTCTGGAGGATGAAGACGTCCGCGCCGCGGACCGACTCCCCGAACCGGACGTAGATCTCCCCGTTGGCGAAGTCGTACGCCGTCGTGGGGAGCAGGTCGATCCCCAGCTCGCGCGCGACGTCGTTGGCCAGCTCGGGGTGTGCGCGCCCCGAGGCGAGGACGAGGGACTTGTCCCCGTTTCCGGCGATCGTGCTGCTCATGCGGTGCGTTCCTTCGGTGTCCGGGTGGGGTCGGTCGGGGTTCTGGGGCGGACGCTCGTGCGGCAGAGTCTGCCGCGTCAGTCCGTGGAGCGCGCGCTGCGCAGCGCGTCGAGCGTGCTCTCGAGGTCGGGGCCGGGCGCGGGCGGCGTCGGGCGGTCCGCGGTCGCGGCGGCCGAGTGGTCCGCGAGCTGCGCCTGCGCCTGGGCGCCGACGGGCGGTGCCTCGGGGTCGGTCGCGCGCGCGGCCGCCGCGGCCTCGGCCGCGGCCGTGCCCGGCCGACGGCGAGCGACCCAGCCCTCGATGTTGCGCTGCTGCCCGCCGCTGACGCCGAGCGCGCCGGCGGGGACGTCGCGACGGATCACGGAGCCCGCCGCCGTGTACGCACCGTCGCCGACGGTCACGGGCGCGACGAACATGTTGTCCGCACCGGTGCGCGCGTGCGACCCGATGACGGTGCGGTGCTTGTTCACGCCGTCGTAGTTGACGGTCACCGACGCCGCGCCGACGTTCGTGTGGTCGCCGATCGTCGCGTCGCCCACGTAGGACAGGTGCGGGATCTTCGAGCCCTCGCCGATCTCGGCGTTCTTCGTCTCCACGAACGTCCCGATCTTGCCCTGCGCGCCGAGGACCGTGCCGGGGCGCAGGTAGGCGAACGGGCCGACGCTCGTCCCTGCGCCGAGCACCGCGAGGGTCCCGTGCGTGCGCGTCACCGTCGCGCCCGCGCCGACCTCGGTGTCCGTGAGAGTCGTGTCGGGGCCGACGGTCGCGCCCTCCGCGACGACGGTCGCCCCGTGGAGCTGCGTCCCGGGCAGGAGCGTCACGTCGCGCGCGAGCTCGACGTCGACGTCGACCCAGGTGGTCGCCGGGTCGACGACCGTCACGCCCTCGCGCATCCAGTCCTCGAGGATCCGGCGGTTCAGCTCGGCGCGCAGGACCGAGAGCTGGACGCGGTCGTTGACGCCCTCGACGACCGTCGGGTCGTCGGAGAGCAGGGCACGCACGACGCCGCCCTCGCCGCGTGCGGCCGCGACGACGTCGGTCAGGTAGACCTCGCCCTGCGCGTTGTCGCGCCCGAGGGTGCCGAGGCCACGACGCAGCACGGCCGCGTCGAACACGTAGATCGACGCGTTGATCTCGTGGATCTCCAGCTCGTCGGCCGACGCGTCCTTGTGCTCGACGATCCGCTCGACGTCACCCGAGGCGTCGCGCACGACGCGGCCGTAGCCGGTCGCGTCGGCGAGCTCGGTCGTCAGCATCGTGACGGCGTTGCCGTCCGCGACGTGCGCCGCGAGGAGCTGGGCGAGCGTGCCGCCGTCGAGCAGCGGGGTGTCGCCGGCCGTGACGACGACCGGGCCCTCGAGCCCGTCACCGAGACCACGGCCCTCCTCGCCGTCGGGCACGCCGTGCACGAGGGACAGCGCGTGCGCCTTCGCGTCGAGCGCGGCGAGCGCGCACTGCACCGCGCGGCCGGTCCCGGGGATCTCGTCCTGGTCGACGACGAGCGCGCCGGCGTCGACGCCCAGCGCGTGCTCGGCGACGCGGTCACGCTCGTGCCGCACGACGACGGCGAGCAGCTCAGGGTCGAGCGAGCGGGCCGCGACGAGCACGTGACCGAGCAGGCTGCGGCCCGCGATCGTGTGCAGCATCTTCGGGGTGGACGACTTCATCCGCGTGCCCTCGCCGGCGGCGAGGACGATCACGGCAGCGGGGACGACGGTCGTGCCGGTGCCCTGCTGAGCTTCCATGGATGTACCCCTCGGGATCGGTGGCTCGAGCTCCGCCCCCAGGACTCGAACCTGGACCAAGGGCACCAAAAACCCTTGTGCTGCCGATTACACCAAGGCGGATCGGACCGTGACGCCGTGCCGGTCGGGTACCGGTCCGGGCATCGCGCCCGGGTCCGCGGCGGCAGGTGGGTCCGGGAACAGTCTGCCAGGTCGCCGGTCGTGCCCGACGCCGCACGGCATGATGGACCCCGTGGCCGAGTCCAGACGTACCCCCCGTTCCCGCATGACCGCGAGCCAGCGACGCGAGCAGCTGCTCGCCGTCAGCCGCGGGCTCTTCGCGGAGAAGGGCTTCGAGGGGACGAGCGTCGAGGAGATCGCCGCCCGGGCCGAGGTGTCCAAGCCGGTGGTGTACGAGCACTTCGGCGGCAAGGAGGGCATCTACGCGGTCGTGGTCGACCGCGAGGTGCAGGCGCTGACCGCCGCGCTGTCCGGCGCGCTGGACCGCGGCGGGCACCCGAAGGTCCTGCTCGAGCACACCGCGCTCGCCCTCCTGTCGTACATCGAGGCGTCCGAGGACGGCTTCCGCATCCTCGTGCGCGACTCGCCCGTCGCGCAGGCCACCGGGACCTTCTCGAGCCTCATCGGCGACGTCGCGACGCAGGTCGAGCACCTCCTGGCGGACCAGTTCCGCTCCAACGGCCTCGACCCGAGGACCGCACCCCTCTACGCGCAGATGCTCGTCGGGATGGTCGCGCTCACCGGTCAGTACTGGCTCGACGCGCGCAGCCCCAAGAAGACCGAGGTCGCCGCGCACCTCGTGAACCTCGCGTGGAACGGGCTCTCCGGGATGGTCAAGAAGCCGGCGCTGACGAAGACCGACTGACCGGTCCCCGTGCCCGGCCAGGTCGTGACGAATGTCCTGGGCGGCCTCCTGGCGATGGTGGTTGGGTTGTCCCATGCCGACTCTCGAGATCGACTCCCTGACCAAGTCGTACGGCACGGTCCATGCCCTGCGCGGCACGTCGTTCGACGTGCGCGACGGCGAGATCTTCGGCTTCGTCGGGTCGAACGGGGCCGGCAAGACGACGACCATGCGGATCGTGCTCGGCGTGCTCGCCGCGGACGGCGGCGAGGTCCGCTGGGACGGCCGCCCGGTCGACCTGGCCGCACGACGCCGCATCGGCTACATGCCCGAGGAGCGCGGCCTGTACCCGCGGATGCCCGTGGGCGCCCAGCTCACCTACCTCGCACGCCTGCACGGCCTGTCCGCGCGGGACGCCGACGACGCGATGGAGCGCTGGACCGAGACGCTCGGCGTCGAGGGACGACGCGGCGACGAGGTGCAGAAGCTCTCGCTCGGCAACCAGCAGCGGGTCCAGCTCGCGGCCGCGCTGACGCACGACCCGGACCTCCTCGTGCTCGACGAGCCGTTCTCCGGTCTCGACCCCGTCGCGGTCGACGTCATGAGCGGCGTGCTGCGCGACCGCGCCGCCGCAGGCGTGCCCGTCGTCTTCTCCTCCCACCAGCTCGACCTCGTCGAGCGGTTGTGCGACCGGGTCGGGATCATCAAGGACGGCACGATGGTCGAGGTCGGCACGATCGACGAGCTGCGCCGGACCGAGACGCAGCGGTGGGTGGTCGACGGCCCACCCGGCGCCACCTGGATCGGCGCCGTGCCCGACGCCCGGGCCGTGAGCCTCGAGGGCTCGCGCACCGTGGTGGAGCTCACCGGCGCGGCCGGCGGCACCGACGTCGGACGCGAGCAGGCCGTGCTGCGCGCCGCCCTCGCGGCGGGTCCCGTCCGCGAGTTCTCCCTCGTCCGCCCGTCGCTCACCGAGCTCTACCGCGACGTCGTGAGCTCCCCCGCGGACGAGACGTCCGCGGCGACCACCGTGGAGGTGCCGGCATGACCACGACCCGACCCGCCCGACAGACCGACAGGCCGGTCGAGCACGCCGTCCCGGGCGGGGCCTCGCTCTCGCCGTGGGGTGCGATCCGTCTCGTCGCGGGCCGCGAGATCACGACGCGCCTGCGCTCGAAGTCGTTCGTGTGGCTGACCGTGATCCTCGTCGGGGCGGTCGTCCTCGGCGGGTTCGTGCTCAACGCGGCGAGCTCGTCCGGCCCGACCGCCGAGCGCGTCGGCGTGACGTCGACCACCGCCGACCTCGCCGGCGCGATCACGGCGACCGGGGAGGCGCTCGGCACCGAGGTCGAGACCGTCGAGGTCTCCGACGACGCCGCGGGCGAGCAGCAGGTCCGCGACGGCGACCTCGACGCGCTCGTCACGGGCTCCGCCGACGACCTCACGGTCGTGGTCGACTCCGAGCTGTCCACCGGGCTCACCGCCGTCTTCACGACCCTCGCGCAGCAGTCCGCGCTCGCCGACGCCGTGACCGCGCTGGGCGGCGACCCCGCGCAGGTCGCGGGCGACGTCGCGACGGCCGAGCCGACGGTCCGCACGATCGGCGAGCCGAGCGAGTTCGACCCGACGCGCTACGTCACCGGGCTCGTCACGGGCGTGCTGCTCTTCATGGCCATCATGATCAGCGGTCAGCTCATCGCCCAGGGCGTGGTCGAGGAGAAGACGAGCCGCGTCGTCGAGCTGCTGCTGTCCACGGTGCGCCCGTGGCAGCTCATGGCGGGCAAGGTGCTCGGCATCGGCCTCGTCGGGCTGGGCCAGGTCGCTCTGGTCGTGGCGGCCGGCGTCGGGACGGCGCTCGGCCTGGGGCTGGTCGACACCTCGACGATCGACCTGGGCGCGGCCGCCGCGTGGGCGCTCGTGTGGTTCGTCGTCGGGTTCGTGAGCTACGCGCTCCTCATGGCCGGGCTCGGGGCGCTCGTCTCGCGGCAGGAGGACGTGGGCGCGGTCACGACGCCGGTCACGTTCCTCATGGTCGTCCCCTACATCGTGGGCGTCTCGGTCGCGCCGTGGGCGCCCGACAACCCGCTCGTCGTCTGGCTGTCGTACGTGCCGCTGTGCTCGCCGCTGCTCATGCCGGTGCGCATCGCGCTCGGCAGCGCGGAGACGTGGGAGGTGCTGCTCGCGCTGGGCCTGTCGCTCGCGCTCATCCCGGTGCTCGTGTGGCTCGCGGCGAAGATCTACTCCAACGCCGTCCTGCGCACGGGCGCCCGCGTCAAGCTCAAGGACGCCCTCCGCACGACGTAGCACCGCACTCCCCCGAGGTCGTACCGCAGCTCCCCGAGGTAGCACCGCAGCGGTACCACCTCGGGGAAGTGCGCCGTCAAGAGTCTTGACGTCGAGACACGTCGAGTACCCTCGCGTCATGGAGCAGCAGCACGACGCGCGCTCGCCCGGGCAGCAGCACGGCGAGCGCCCGGACGAGGTCGACCGCATCGTCGCGGCCTGGCAGCGCGAGCGGCCCGACCTCGAGCTCGAGCCGCTCACGGTGTTCTCCCGCGTGGACCGCCTGGCCCGACACCTCGACCGCGCGCGCCGGACGGCGTTCGCGCACGCGCACCTCGAGACGTGGGAGTTCGACGTGCTCTCCGCGCTCCGCCGCGCCGGGGACCCGTACCGCCTCTCCCCCGGCGCGCTCGTCACGCAGACCCTGGTGACGAGCGGGACGATGACGAACCGGATCGACCGGCTCGAGTCGCGCGGGCTCGTGGAGCGCCGACGCTCCCCCGACGACCGCCGCGGCGTCCTCGTCGAGCTCACGCCGGACGGGCTCGACCGGGTCGACACCGCCATGACGGACCTGCTCGCCGTCGAGGCGCGCATCCTCGACACGCTCGCACCCGCCGAGCGACCCGCGCTCGCCGCTCTCCTGCGTACAGTCGTGGGGCAGTTCGACGACTGATCCGCGGGCCGGGCGACCCTGACGCGTCCTGGCGCGCAGCCGCCCCAGGACCCGGAGGACACATGGCCACGCCCGCTCGCGCGTTCCGCGGCGGGATCGACGGGGTGCTGCTCGTGGCCGTCCTCCTCGTCGCGGTCAACCTGCGGGCCCCGCTCACCGCGCTCCCGCCGGTGGTGTCCGACGTCGCGGCCGACCTCCACCTGACGGCAGCCGCCGCGGGGCTGCTCACCGGGATCCCCGTCCTGTGCTTCGCGCTCGCGACGCCCGCGGTCGCCGGGATCCTCGGCCGCTCCTCGCTGCGCACGGCGATCGCCGTCGCGCTGCTGCTGATCCTCGCGGGCACCCTCCTGCGCTCGGCCGACCTGTCGGGCGTCGCCGGACCGGTCGCGGCGGGGACGTTCGCGGGGACGGTGCTCCTCGGACTGGGCATCACGACGGCGAACCTGGCCGTCCCGATGATCGCCCAGCGCGACTTCCCCGGGCACGTGGGCACCGTGACCGGCCTGTACACCGCGGCGATCAACGTCGGGACCGTCGCCACGACGGCGCTCACCGCGCCGCTCGCCGGCGCGGTCGGCTGGCGCTGGGCGCTCGCCTCGTGGGGCGTCCTCGCGGTCGTCGCGCTCGTGTGGTGGCTCCGCGCGGTGCCCCGTGAGGCCACGGGGCGAGCCGCCCGCAGACGGGGCGGTCCGCCGTCGGGCACGACGACGCCCCAGGGGCCGCGTGATCCCGGCACGCCCACGGACGACCAGGCCCTGGCGGCGGCGGCGGCCGAGGGCGTCACGGGGACCGACCCGACGGCCGCCCGAGACCGCCACGTGCTCGCCACGCCGTTCACGTGGTGGCTGTGCGCGATGTTCGCGCTGCAGTCGTCGAGCTTCTACGCCCTCACCGCGTGGCTCCCTCTGATCCTCGAGGACCTCGCGGGGATCCCGAGCAGCGCGTCCGGGGGCGCCGCCTCGCTGTTCCAGGGGTTCGCGATCCTGGGAGGCCTCGCCGTCCCGCTCGCGACGCGCCGCCTGTCGATGCGCACGACGTTCGTGGGGATCGCCGTCCTGTGGCTCACGCTGCCCGTCGGCCTGCTGGTCGCGCCGGGAGCGTGGGTCGTGTGGGCCTCTGCGGCGGGCGTCGCGCAGGCGGCGAACTTCGTCGTGATCTTCACGCTCGTCGCGCAGCGGTTCCCGACGGTCCGGCAGGGCCGCCAGGCGTCGGCGACCGTGCAGTCGGTCGGCTACTGCTTCGCCGCGGCCGCACCGACGGCTGCCGGCGCCCTGCAGACCGCGACCGGCACGTGGACGACGCCGGTCGCGGTGGTGCTCGGGGGGCTGCTCGTGATGACGGCGATCGGTGCGGTCCTCACGGGCGTGCCGCGCCCTCGCACGAGCTAGCGGCCGATCTCGCCGAACCTGTTGACCGCCTCGTCCACTCTTGTTTATGGTGTACACACAGTTTGCCTCATACACACAGCGTGCGGTCTACACATCGTGTGCGACGCACACCGACGACAGGAGAAGGCGATGGACGAACCGATGATCGCCGTCCAGGGACTCGAGAAGTCCTACGGCGACCACCGCGTGCTGCGCGGGGTGGACCTCACGGTGCGGCGCGGCGAGATCTACGCGCTGCTCGGGCCCAACGGCGCGGGCAAGACGACGACCGTCAACATCCTCACGACGCTCGTCCGGCCGGACGGCGGGACGGCGACGATCGCGGGGGCCGACGTGCTGCGCGATCCGGGCCGCGTGCGCGAGGTCATCGCGCTGACCGGCCAGTACGCCTCGGTCGACGAGTTCCAGACCGGGGCGGAGAACCTCGTCATGATGGGGAACCTCGCGCACCTGCCGCCCCGGTCGGTACGGCGGCGGGCCGCCGAGCTCCTCGAGCGCTTCGACCTGACCGGCGCCGCGGACCGCCGCGTCGGCACCTACTCCGGCGGCATGCGCCGTCGGCTCGACCTCGCGATCAGCCTCGTCGCGGACCCGGCCGTGCTCGTGCTCGACGAGCCGACGACGGGTCTCGACCCGGCGTCGCGCTCCCAGCTCTGGGACGTCGTGCGCGGGCTCGCCGCCGACGGCACGACCGTCCTGCTCACCACGCAGTACCTCGAGGAGGCGGACCGCCTCGCCGACTCGATCGCCGTCCTGGACGACGGCCGCGTCGCCGCGCGCGGGACCGCCACCGAGCTCAAGGCGCTCGTCGCGGGCGACCACGTCCGCGTCGCGTTCGAGGACCACGCGAGCCTCGCGGCCGCCGTCGGGCTCGCTGCGCGGCTCGGGATCACGACCACCGGCACCGACGACAAGGACCTCTCCCTCACGGCCGCGAGCGACGACCCGGTCCGCACGATCCGCGACGTGCTGGCCGCGGCCGACACGAACGGCCTCGCCGTGAGCGGCGTCAGCGTCGTCAGGCCCACGCTCGACGACGTCTTCCTCGCCCTGACCTCGAAGGAGTCCGCACGATGACCACGACAGCCACCACCGCGCTGCCGGCTCGCAGCGTCCGCGGCACCGCTCCCCGCACCCGGCAGTCGCCCGCGACCGCCCTGCGCGACGTGCGCACGATGGTCGTGCGGGAGACGCGGCGACAGCTGCGCAGCGTCGACGGCCTCATCACCGCCTTCGCCCTGCCGGTGATGATCATGCTCGTGTTCGTCGTCATCTTCGGCGGCGCGATCTCGGGCGACGACTACATCGACTACGTCGTCCCGGGCGTGCTCGTCATGTGCCTCGGCTTCGGGTCGGCGACGGCGGCCGTGGGCGTCGCGCAGGACATGTCGTCGGGCACGATCGACCGGTTCAGGACGATGCCGATCTTCGGCCCGTCGACCCTGTGGGGGCACGTCGTCGCGAGCATCGGCCGCAACCTCGCGTCCGCCGTCGTCGTCGTGGCGGTCGCCTACGCGCTGGGCTTCCGGGCGGACGCCGGCCTCGCCGACTGGCTCGGGCTCGTGGCCTTCGCGGTGCTCTCCGTGCTGACCTTCACCTGGCTCAGCGTGGTCCTCGGCCTCGTGCTGAGCGTCGAGGCGTCGCAGTCGGTGAACTTCATCTTCCTCTTCGTCCCCTACCTCAGCTCGGGCTTCGTCCCGATCGACACGTTGCCGTCGTGGCTCCACGGCTTCGCGGAGCACCAGCCGTTCACACCGATCATCGAGTCGTTCCGCGGCCTGCTGAGCGGCGCGCCGGACGCGACGACGATCCTCACCGCGGTCGCCTGGCTGGTCGGCTTCCTCGTGGTGAGCTGCGTCGCCGGCGCGGTGCTCTACCGCCGTCGGACCGCCCGCTGACCCGATCTCGCCGACCGTGCGGTCGTCGCCCGTCCTGGCACCCGGGACGGGCGACGTCGGCATGCCCGGCGCGGTGACCGGTGCGCGGACGACACGGCGGCCCCGTGGGCGGGATTCTCGGGGAGGATGAGGGCATGACGGACGCACCCGACCTCCCGGCCCGGATCGCGCTCGCGTGGGGCGTCGCCGAGCGCCCCGAGCGCGCGCCGAAGCGCGAGCTGAGCATCGAGCGCATCGTCGAGGCGGCGATCGAGATCGCGGACGCCGAAGGCCTCGCCGCCGTCTCGATGGCGAAGGTCGCGCAGAGCCTCGGCTTCACGACCATGTCGCTCTACCGGTACGTGACGAGCAAGGACGACCTGCTCCTCCTCATGCAGGAGTCGGTCCTCGACGTCGAGTACCCGCCACCGCACGACCCGGCGGACTGGCGCGCCGAGCTGCGCGAGTGGGCCCAGTTCACGACGGCGGTGTTCCTCTCCCACCCGTGGTTCCTCGACATCCCGATCACCGGAGCGCCCCTCACGCCGAACAACCTGCGCGGCGCCGACGCCGGGCTCCGGGCGCTGCGCTCGACGCCGCTCGACGAGGAGGAGAGCATGTCGGTCATCCTGCTCCTCAGCGGGTACGCACGGAACGCGGCCCGGCTCGAGTCCGAGCTCGCGCGCGCGGTCCGCGACGCGGGCGGCGACGGCGTCGACGGGTCGTCCGTCGCCGCAGCGCTGCGGGGCCTGGTCGACGAGGTCCGCTTCCCCTACCTGCGTCCGCTCGTCCTCTCCGGTGCGTACGGCGCGGAGGGACAGATCGACGACACGTCGTGGGGGCTCGAGCGCATCCTGGACGGCCTCGCGGTCTACGTCGACGCGCGGGCGGCAGGCGCCCCGGGAGCGGGTCGGGACTTCGGGGGCGCACCCGACGCGACCCCGGGCGAGGCGCACGACACGGACGACGGGCTCCCCGCCCGCGACGGAGGCGCCGGCTCCGTGCCGGACGAGGTGGCGGTGCACGTCCGCGACCCGAAGGTGAAGAAGGCGGCGCTCAAGCGGCGCGACGCCGAGCGGCGGCTCCGCGAGGGGCACAAGAAGGTGCGGGAGCTCGAGAAGGCGCTGCGCGAGGCGCAGCGCGCCGAGCGCGACGCCGCGCGGGCGGCCGTGGAGAAGGCCCAGGCGTGACGCCGAAGGGCGCCCACCGACGTGGGCGCCCTTCGTGCGGCAGACCGTCGCGCGGCCGGCCGTGCCGACCGCGGGGGATCACTCGGCGAGGGCGAAGCCCGAGGTCCAGGAGGTCTTCTCGGCGGCGGCGAGCGTGAGCTGCAGGAAGCCCAGGGCCTCGAGCTCGTGCGCCCGCTTCAGGGACCCGGCGTCGACGACGCGCACGCCCGTGATCGCCGCGGCGAGGGCGGCCTTGGCGTCGGCGTCGTCGCCGGCGACGAGGACCGTCGTCGGGAGCGGGCCGACCTGGCCGGATGCCAGGGTCGCGGCGAAGGTCGTGTTGAACGCCTTGAGCACGCGGGCACCCGGCACGCGCGCCTGGATCTCGGCGGCGGCGGACGATCCGGCGGGGACGACGAGCGCGTCGAACGTCGCGAAGTCGAGCGGGTTGGTGAGGTCGACGAGGACCGTGCCGTCGAGCTGGCCGTCGTACGCGTCGAGCACCCCGGCGACGGCCGGGTACGGCAGCGCCAGGACGACGACGTCGCCCGTGATGGCGTCGCCGATCGTGCCGGTGGTGGCGCGCGCGTCGACGTCGACGGGCTCGCGGGTCAGGACCTGCACGGAGCTGCCCGCCGCGAGGGCGAGCGACGCGACGGCCGAGCCCATGTTCCCCGCGCCGATGATCGTGATGCTGCTCATGGTGACTTCCCTTCGCACGCCGACCGACCGTCGGCATTAGTTGTTGCTACAACAAACAAGGTAGCCCGGTATGCTTGTAGCGTCAACTGTTTCCGGGTGCGCCCGGTCACACCCGGAGGAGGACACGATGAGCGAGCCCCGCTGGCTCGACGAGACACAGCTCGACGCGTGGAAGCGCCTCGTCGCCGTCGTCGAGCTGCTGCCCGGAGTCCTCGACGCGCAGCTCCAGCGCGACGCCGACCTCAGCCACTTCGAGTACTACGTGCTCGCGATGCTCTCCGAGGCGCCGGGCCGCACGCTGCGCATGACGCACCTCGCGTCCGCGACCAACGCGACCCTCCCCCGCCTCTCGCACGTCGTCGCACGGCTCGAGAGGCGAGGGCTCGTCGAGCGCCTGCCCTGCCCCGAGGACCGTCGCGCCACCAACGCGCACCTCACCGACGACGGCTGGAAGAAGGTCGTCGCGACCGCCCCCGGGCACGTCGCGACCGTGCGCGACCACGTCGTCGACGCGCTCACGGACGAGCAGGTCGCCCAGCTCGACGACATCGCGAGCGCGATCCTCGAACGCGTCGACCCCGACGACCGCATGGGCTTCCGACGCCGCTGACGCCTGGCTGCGCGGTGCGCCCCCCGAGCGCCCGCCGACACCGTCCGGCTCTCGTCAGCCGGCGACCTCCGCGGCCTCGAGCCAGGCCGCCTCGAGCTCGTCCTTCTCGGCGGCGAGGACCCGCAGCTCGGCGTCGAGCCCGGCGACGGCGGCGTAGTCCGTCGCCTGCGCCGCGATCTTGTCGTGCAGCCGCGACTCCAGCTCGGCGATCTTGCTCAGCCGGCGCTCGATCCGGTTGATCTCCTTCTTCGCCGCGCGCACGTCGGCGGCGCTCGGGGCCGTGGGACCGGCCGGTACGCCGTCGCCCGAGGGACCCGACGCTCCGCCCGACGCGCCGCCCGCCCCCGCGGGCGCAGCCGGCGCGCGCAGGGCCGAGCCGGTCTCGCCGCTCGCGATCGCGGCACGGCGCAGCTCGAGGTACTGCTCGACCCCGCCCGGCAGGTCACGGATCCTCCCGTCGCCGAGCAGCGCGACCTGCCGGTCGGCGACGCGCTCGAGCAGGTAGCGGTCGTGCGAGACGACGACCAGCGTGCCGGGCCAGCCGTCGAGCAGGTCCTCCAGCGCAGCGAGCGTGTCGGTGTCGAGGTCGTTCGTCGGCTCGTCGAGCAGGAGCACGTTCGGCTCGGCGACCAGGAGCCGCAGGAGCTGGAGCCGACGCCGCTCGCCACCGGAGAGGTCGCGCACGAGCGTCTGCGAGCGCTCACGCGTGAAGCCGAGCCGTTCGACGAGCTGGGACGCCGTGAGCTCCTTGCCGTCGACGACGACCGAACGCTTCTCGGACTCGATCACCTGGACCACGCGCAGCCCGGCGATGTCGTCGAGCTCCTCCACGTCCTGGGTCAGCTCCGCGACAGCCACCGTCTTGCCCCGCTTGACCCGGCCCGCGTCGGGCTCGCGCCGCCCGGCGAGGAGGGCGAGCAGCGTCGTCTTGCCCGCGCCGTTGACCCCCACGACCCCGTAGCGGTCGCCCGGGCCGAGACGCCACGTGACGTCGTCGAGCAGCACGCGCCGTCCCGTGTCAGGGTCGGGCGTCACCCCGGCGACCTGTGACCCTGACACGTTCGTGCCGGGGCGGGCCGGGACGCTGACCGTGACGTCCTCGAGGTCGAGCACGTCCTTCCCGAGCCGCTTCGTCGCGGTGCGCGTGAGCTCCATCGAGTCGCGCGGCGGCGGGACGTCGGCGATGAGCGCGGCCGCGGCGTCGAGCCGGAACTTGGGCTTGCTCGTGCGCGCGGGCGCCCCGCGGCGCAGCCACGCGAGCTCCTTGCGGAGCAGGTTGTCGCGCTTCTCCGCGGTGACGGCGGCAGTCCGCTGCCGCTCGGCGCGCGCGAGCACGTACGCGGCGTACCCGCCCTCGTAGCCCTCGACCTCGCCCGAGCCGTCGCCGCGCACCTCCCACATGCGCGAGCACACGGCGTCCAGGAACCAACGGTCGTGCGTGACGACCACCAGCGCGCCCCGGGCACCCGGCCGCGCGAACCGGTCGCGCAGGTGCTCCGCGAGCCAGGCCACGCCCTCGACGTCGAGGTGGTTGGTGGGCTCGTCGAGGAACAGGACGTCGTGGTCCGCGACGAGCAGGGCCGCGAGCGCGACGCGCCGCCGCTGCCCGCCGGACAGGGTGTCCGCGGGCTCGTCGAGGTCGAGGTCGGTGAGGAGGCCGTCGTGCACGCCGCGGACGGCCGCGTCCGACGCCCACGCGTGCGTCGCGGCGTCGCCGTGCACGAGGTCGCGGATGGTCGCCCCCGTGCCGACGTCGTCGCGCTGGTCGAGGAGACCGACCCGCAGGCCGCCCACCTGGGTGACGCGACCGCCGTCGGGCCGCTGCGTGCCCGCGAGCAGCCGCAGCAGGGTCGACTTGCCGGCCCCGTTGGGGCCGACGATGCCGACACGGTCGCCGTCGTCGAGGCCGAGCGAGACGTCGTCGAGGAGGGTGCGGGTGCCGACGGTCAGCGAGATGCCGTCGGCCCCGAGGAGATGAGCCACGCACCGAGCGTAGGCGCCGCCTGGTGGGTCCGGGAAAACCAGGGACTGTCGAAGCGCTTCGAGACCGCGGGGATCCACGGCTCCGTGGGCCGGTAGGGTGCCCGCATGTCGCTCTTCGACCTGCCGCTCGCCGAGCTCGAGACCTACGCGCCGACCCTCGACGAGCCCGACGACCTCGACACCTTCTGGACCACGACGCTCGCGGAGTCGCGTGCGGCCGGGGGCGACCTCGCCGAGACGGTGCACGTCGAGCGCGTCGAGACCGGGCTCGACCTCGTCACCGTCGACGACGTGACCTTCCCCGGGTTCGGCGGCCACCCGATCAAGGCCTGGCTGGTCCGGCCCGCGCGTCCGGACGGGCCGCTCCCGGCCGTCGTGGAGTTCATCGGGTACGGCGGCGGTCGAGGCCTCGCGCACGAGCACCTCGTGTGGGCCGCCGCCGGGTTCGCGCACCTCGTCGTCGACACGCGTGGCCAGGGCAGCCGCTGGGGCACGGGCGGCGGGACGCCGGACCCGGTCGGCTCGGGCCCCGCGACGCCGGGCTTCATGACGCGCGGCATCGAGGACCCCCACGACCACTACTACCGGCGGGTCTACACCGACGGGGTGCGGGCCGTCGACGCCGTGCGCGCGATCCCCGGCATCGACCCGGAGCGTGTGTCCGTGGCAGGCGTGAGCCAGGGTGGCGGCATCACGATCGCCGTCGCGGGGCTCGCCGACGGTCTCGTCGCGGCGATGCCCGACGTCCCGTTCCTCTCCCACTTCCGCCGCGCCGTCGAGATCACCGACCGCGACCCGTACGGCGAGATCCGGCAGTACCTCGCCGTGCACCGCGACGCGGAGGACACCGTGTTCCGCACGCTGTCCTACCTGGACGTCGCACTGCTCGCCCGCCGCGCGACGGCGCCCGCGCTGTTCTCCGTCGCGCTCATGGACGCGACGTGCCCGCCGTCGACCGTCTACGCCGCGTTCAACGGCTGGGGCGCGAAGGCCGTTGCGGCCGCCCAGGCCGGTCCGGTCGAGCGGCAGATCGACGTCTACCGGTACAACGACCACGAGGGCGGCCAGGGCTACCGGTTCGCGCAGCAGCGCGCCTGGCTGCGCACGCACGCCGGCGCCTGACGATCGGCCCGACGGCGGCGCCTCCTCTGCCCGACGGTCAGCCCGTCGCAGTGGTCCCCGCCCGGCCGCGCCGAGGTCAGTGCGCGACGACGCGCGCGCCGCCCGCGGGCGCCGTCGTGCACCACACGCTGTCGCACGCGTCGGCGGCGGTCCACGTCGCGCCGATCGCGAGCGCGTGCTGACGGCTGCGGGCGAGCGCCGCGACGGTCGGTCCCGACCCGGAGACGATCGCACCGAGCGCGCCCGCCTCGCGCGCGACGGCGAGCGTGCGCTCGAGCTCGGGGCGCAGCGCGAGCGCGGGGCCCTCGAGGTCGTTGCGCAGCGCCTGCCCGAGTCCCACCGGGTCCCCGGCCCGCAGCGCCTGCATGAGGGTGGTGTCGTCCGCGTGGTCGAGCCCGGCCGGCCCGCCGACCGTCTCGTCGAACGCGCGGTAGACCTCCGGCGTCGAGAGCCCGTCGGCCTGCACGGCGAACACCCAGTGGAACTCCCCGCGCGTCATCGCCGGGGTGAGCACGTCCCCGCGGCCGGTCCCGACGGCGGTGTGCCCCACGAGCCCGAACGCGACGTCGGCTCCGAGCCCCGACGCGAGCCGCATCAGCTCGGCCCGCGACAGCCCCGTCTCCCACAGCGCGTCGCACGCGACGAGCGTCGCGGCGGCGTCCGCGGACCCGCCCGCCATGCCGCCCGCGACCGGCACGCCCTTGACGACCTGGAGGCGGACGTCGGGGTCGACCCCGGCGTGCTGCGCGAGCGCCTCGGCCGCCCGCCACGCGAGGTTGGACCCGTCGGTCGGCACGACGTCGGCCTGCAGGCCCTCGACGGACAGCGAGATCCCGGAGCCGCGCGGGGCCTCGTGCGCGACGACCTCCTCGCTCAGCCCGACCGCCTGGAAGATGGTCACGAGGGGGTGGTAGCCGTCGTCCTGCAGCGCGCCCACGCGCAGCGACAGGTTGACCTTCCCCGGCGCACGCACCCGGACACGAGGGGGCGGCGCGAGCGCGATGCTCGTCGGAGGCGGGGGGCTCACGCGTCCACTGTGCCAGGTCGCCCGCCGGCCGCGCGCGGCGAGGTGCGACCGCCGGTCACCGTGGGCAGGTGCTCGGCGATGCGCGCGAACGCGACGACGTCGAGCGTCTCGCCGCGCGCCTGGGGGTCGACCCCAGCCGCCTCGAGCGCGGCCGCCGACGCCGCCGACGAGCCCGCGATCCCCGCGAGCGCGGAGCGCAGCATCTTGCGCCGCTGGGCGAACGCGGCGTCGACGACCGCGAAGACCTGCTCGCGGGTCGCCGTCGTCGTGGGGGGCTCGCGCCGGTCGAGCGCGACGAGCGCGGAGTCGACGTTCGGCACGGGCCAGAAGACGGCGCGACCGACCGTCCCCGCCCGGCGCGCGGACGCGTACCACGCGGCCTTCACCGACGGCACGCCGTAGGTCCGGCTCCCGGGCGGCGCGGCGAGGCGGTCCGCGACCTCGGCCTGGACCATGACGAGCACGCGCTCGAGCGAGTCGAAGCGCTCGAGGAACGTCAGGAGCACGGGCACCGCGACGTTGTAGGGCAGGTTGGCGACGAGCGCCGTGGGCGCCTCGCCCGGGAGCGACGTCACGTCGAGCGCGTCCGCGCCCACGACCTCCAGCCGGTCGCCGAGGTCCGGCACGTGCGCCGCGACGGTCGTCGGGAGCTGCCGCGCGAGCACGGGGTCGATCTCGACGGCGACGACGCTCGCACCCGCCTCGAGCAGGCCGAGCGTCAACGACCCGAGGCCCGGCCCGATCTCGACGACGCGCTCCCCCGCCCGCACGTCGGCCGCACGCACGATCTTGCGGACCGTGCCGCCGTCGTGCACGAAGTTCTGGCCGAGCGTCTTGGTGGGGCGCACGCCGAGGCGCCCTGCCAGGTCGCGGATCTCGGCCGGACCCAGCAGGGCGCCTCGGGTGTCGTTCATGAGCAGAGAGCCTACCGACACGCCGGAGGGCGGGGCGCTCGCGCACCCCGCCCTCCGACGTCGTCCACCTCAGGCTGTCAGCGAAGCCCGAGCTTGCTCGAGCACGCGGGCCACTGGCCCCAGCCCGAACGGGCCTGGAGCGCCTGGGCGCGCTGCGTCTGCTCGGCGGCCGAGGCCTCCGACGGGAGACCGGAGCCGCCCATCGCCTGCCACGTCGGCAGCGAGAACTGGTAGAGGCCGTAGTAGCCGTTCCCGGTGTTCGTCGCGGGGTTCCCGCCGGACTCGCACTGGGCCAGCGCGGCCCACACGCCCTCGGGCGCGGAGCCCAGGTCGGCGGCGGGGGCCGGGGCGGCAGCGGGCGCGGACGCACCCGACGACGCGCTGGACGACGCACGCGGCGTCGGCGCGGGCTCCGGCTCGGGGGCCGGACGCTCCTTCGTGCCCTGCACGAGGATCTTCGCCACCGGCGGGGTCGTGACGCCGTCGGAGACCAGCTCGCGCGACTCCTCGGCGCCGTCGACCGTCGTGACGCGGTGGACGGTCGTGTGCACGCCCTCCACGCCCTCCTGCTTGACGACCGGGTCGAGGTCCTCGTACCGGTTCGGGTCCTCCTCGGTGGTGGTCTCGAACGGCACACCCTTGGTGGTGGGCACCTCCTCGACCTTCACGCGCTGGACCACGAGGGAGACGGCGGCCTCGTCGGCAGCCTTCTCGTCGGCAGCCTTCACGTCGGCAGCCTTCTCGTCGGCAGCCTTCTCGTCGGCGGCCTTCTCGTCGGCGGCCTTCTTCTCGGCGGCCTTCTCGTCGGTCGTCGCCGTGACGGCGTCGGTCTGGGCGACGTGCACGCGGTCGAGCTCACCGAGGACGACGCCCTGCTGGTCGAGGATCGCGTCGATGCCGATGCTGCCGTCGGGCGCGACCTTGGTCTCGCCGTCGGCCACGACGGCCACGGGGCCGTCCGCGTCGAGGCGGATCGGCAGGGAGGCGCGCTCGCCGGAGCGGGACGCCACGAGGCGCACGTCGCTGCCGCGCGAGGCGAGGGTCGTCAGGGCCTCGTCCGCGTCGAGCGCGGTGAGCCAGACGGAAGACTGGGTGCCGTCCACCTGGACGGGGACCTCGCGCCCGTAGCGGACGACGACGTCGCTCCCGCCGCGCAGCGCGGCGTCGACGTCGGGGACCACCTGGTCGCGCTCGCCGACGGCGACGCCCTGCTCTTCGAGCAGTCCGTCGACGGAGCCGGCGAAGGTCGTGACCGTGGTGATCTCGCCGTCGACGTCGAGCTCGACGGTCTTGTGCGCCGTGCCGTACGCGACGGCGCCGGTGGCGAGGAGGACGGTGGCGGTCGCGCCGGCCACGAGGGGCCAGCGGCGACGGCGGCGGGCCGTCGTGGCCGCGGGGCTCGTGGAGCCCTCGGCGGCGGAGGTGTCGGAGAGGTCGAGGGGCTGGGTGGTGTCGGCGCTCTCGGGCGCGCCGGCCGCGTCAGCGGTCCGGTGGAAGGGGTTGTTCACTCGGGTCCAGTCGTCGTGGTTCCCGGGCACGGGAGCTCGACGGCGCGGGTGCACCCCTGCGGACCGCGGACGCACGCAGGCGTGCGAACCACGGCGGACGCACCGTGGTGCGACCCGCAGGTCTCGAGCGGCCGATCCGGCTGCCGGCGCCTCCTCGACACCCCTTCCCCAGGGCCCGACGGCGGCGCACCGCCCGACCGTCCGCGTCCCGGCGACCCGACCCGGGAGGGGCGGACGACGGCACGGCTGACGCACGAGCGACGATCGACCGTAACCGATCTGTTATCGAACTCCAAGCAGTACCGCGTTAAGATGAGCGGTTCTGTCCGTTTATCACCGTGAATGTCGCCGCGCTCTCCACGCAGTCCTCACGCGTGGACCCCACCACCCGACGTCCCCTCAGCCGCTCCTCGCCCCGCCGCCCGCACGGCCCGCTCCCCTACCCGGGCCAGCACGCCGCGGAGCTCCGGCGGGTCCAGCACGGTCAGCTCGACCTCGAGCGACAGCAGCATGCCCACCAGGTTCGCCATCGACGAGCCGCCGGTTTCCAGCACGCACGCGTCGGGGCCGTCGTCGGACAGCACCCCCGCGGCCGGCGTGAGCCGCTCAGCCATCACCGCCGCTGGAGCGTGCAGGCGCACGCGCGCCGTGTGCGGCCACGCCGTCGCCCCGACGCCCCGCAGGACGTGGGCGACGGCGTCGCCCCCCGGGACCTCGCGCGGCGCGAAGCGCGCACCGCCGGGCGTGCGCAGCCGGAGCCGGTCCACGCGGAACGTGCGCCAGTCGTCCCGGTCGGTGTCGAACGCGAGGAGGTACCAGCGCCGGCCGACGTGCACGAGGCGGTGCGGGTCGACGGCGCGCAGGCTCGTCGACCCGTCGTGGCCGCGGTACTCGAGGCGCAGGCCGACGCGGTCGCGCACGGCCGTCGCGACGTCGGCGAGGACCTGCGGGTCGACCGCGGGCCCGCCGGCCGGGACGCTCACCACCGCGGCTCGCAGCGCGTCCGCGCGGGAGCGCAGCCGCGCCGGGAGGACGGCGTCGAGCTTGACCAGCGCGCGCAGCGCCGCCTCCTCGCTCCCGGCGACGGTCCCGCCCGTCGCCGCGCGCAGCGACAGGGCGACGGCGGTCGCCTCCTCGTCGTCGAGCAGGAGGGGTGGCAGGGCCGAGCCGGCGCCGAGGCGGTACCCGCCCGCGACGCCCGGCGTCGAGCGGACCTCGTACCCGAGCAGGCGCAGCCGCTCGACGTCGTTGCGCACGGTGCGCGTGGTGACGCCGAGCCGCTCCGCGAGCTCCGGACCGGTCCAGGTCGCGCGCGACGGCAGCAGGGCGAGGAGACGCAGGAGGCGGACGGAGGTGTCGAGCACCGTCCCAGTCTCTCGGGTCGGCGCCGAATGCGGAACTGTGCGTTCCTCGATCGGTCGTAGCGTCGTTCTCGACGGCCCGCCGAGGGCCTCGACGGTCCGTCCGGACCGGGCACGACGGGACGACGGGCACCCGCCCGACGACCGCCCAGCACATCGAGAGGACGACCACCATGCTGCGAGGGATGGCGACGCTGAACCTGTGGGCCGACGACCTGGAGGCCGCCTCGGCCTGGTACACCACCGTGCTCGGGATCGAGCCCTACTACGTGGTCCCGGGCGGCTACGTGGAGTTCCGCGTCGGGGACCGCGAGGACGAGCTGGGGATCATCGCGCGCTCGTTCTCGCCGCGGCCCCAGCCCGAGTCACCGGGCGGCGTGGTCGTGAACTGGCACGTCGACGACGTCCGGGCGGCCTTCGCGCGGCTCCTCGAGCTCGGCGCGACCGAGTACGAGGGAGTCGTCGAGCGCGGCAACGGCGAGGGGTTCGTGACGGCGTCCGTCGTCGACCCGTTCGGCAACGTCCTGGGCATCATGCAGAACCCGCACTACCTGGAGGTGCTCCGGCGGTGACCGGGCCGGTCAGTACCAGCCCTTGGCGACCGAGTGCGACCACGCCGAGCACGGCGTGCCGTACCGGCCCTCGATGTAGCCGAGGCCCCAGGTGATCTGGGTCGCCGGGTTCGTGCGCCAGTCGTCGCCGGCGCTCGCCATCTTCGAGCCCGGCAGCGCCTGCGGGATGCCGTAGGCCGACGAGCTCGGGTTGTCGGCGTCGACGCGCCAGTTGCTCTCCTTGGTCCACAGCTTGTCGAGGCACACGAACTGGTCGTCGCCCCAGCCGCGCTGCGCGGCGAGCGAGCGCCCGACCGCGCGCGCCGACCCGGGGTCCACCGAGACGGAGATGTCCATGGTCCCGACCTTGATGACCTCGTTGCGGGGCTCGGTCGTCACGTTGCGCGTCAGCACGGTGCGGGCGACCTCCGCGCCGCCGAGCGTCTGCACCGCGTACGTCGTGACCGCCTCGCCCACGCGTCCCGACTGGACGACGACCCGGTGGCCCTTCGGCAGGTTGGGGTCCTCGACCTCCTCGGTCGTGAACGGCAGGACCTCCGTGAGCGTGTCCGACGTCGCCGCCGCCCTGCTGACGAGGACGAGCATCCCGTCCACGGCGGCGGCGTCGAGCGGGACGGACGTGTCGTCCTCCTCGCCGAGCACGATCCCCGCGGTCTGCAGCACGCCACGGACCGTCGCCTCGGCCGTCGTGATGGGCATGACGGCGCCGTCGACCGCGATGTGCACCGTCTTGAGCGTCGACACGCGCACCGGCTGGCGGCCGAGCGACGCCGAGCGCGACACGTCGGTCACCGCACCCTCGGCGCGCGGCCCGAGGAACGCGAGCAGCTCGCCCACCGTCCGCGCCGTCGTCGCGATCGTCTGCTCCTGGCCGTCGATCTCGACCACGACGTCGTGGCTCGTCCGGACGACGATCGTTCCGCCGTCGGGCGCGGAGGAACCCAGCGCGGGCTCGACGAGGTCCTCCGGCGCGACACCGACGTCCTGGTAGTCGAGCACCTCGGCGACCGTGCGCCCGTACGCGGAGACGTCGTAGAGCGTGCCGTCGACGTCGAGGGTCACGCTCTTGTGCAGCGTCGCGAACGCGCCGGTCACCCCGACGAGCCCGACGACGACCACTCCCCGGGCGACGAACCGCTGCACGCGGCGGCGCGTCGTTCCGTCAGGTGCGAGCACGCGGGCGGTCCCTTCTCGGCGGGCCGGGCGTCCGACGAGCGCCGGGCGAGGGTTCGGGGCGTCGTCGGCAGACCGCGGACGACGCACGGACCCGACCGTAGCCGAGTCGTGGCCCTGGGCGAAACCTCCCGTTCGTGCCGGGCGTCCGACGGTGCGTGTCAGCGGCCCGTCAGCCGCCCGTCACGGGTGGGTCACCACGGCCCGTAGACCTCGACCGACGTCGCCGCGACGCGGGTGCACACCTCGGCGAGCGGTACGCCGGTCACCTCGGCGACGGTACGGACGGTCGCCGGCAACACGTACGGCGCGTTGGGGCGACCGCGGTACGGGTGCGGCGTGAGGTACGGCGCGTCCGTCTCGACGAGGACCTGCCCGAGCGGGACCTCGCGCAGCGCCGCTCTCAGCTCGTCGTTGGCGCGGAACGTCACGGGCCCGGCGAACGACAGGTACCAGCCCTGCGCTGCGCAGGACCGCGCCATCTCGGCGTCTCCCGAGTAGCAGTGGAAGACGGTCCGCTCGGGGGCCCCGTCGCGGGAGAGCACGTCGAGCACCTCCGCGTGCGCGTCGCGGTCGTGGATCTGGAGCGCGAGCCCGAGCTCCTTCGCGAGCGCGACGTGGGCGCGGAACGACTCTCGCTGTACACGCTCGCCCTGCGGACCTGTACGGAACAGGTCCATCCCGGTCTCGCCGATCGCGCGGACCCGCTGGTTGTCCCGGGCGATGCGCGCGATCTCGGCGATCGCGTCGTCGAGCGACGCGGCATGGTGCGGCCGCGGGTCGGGCTCGAGCCCGTCCGGCCCGACCTCCCGGACACCGCCGTGCAGGACCGCCTCGTTCGGGTGGATCGCCACGGCACCCAGGAGGCTCGCCACCACCCCGTCGGCCGCGTGGTCGCCGCGCAGGAGGGCGTCGGTCCAGCGTGCCGAGGGCAGGTCGCACCCGACCTGCACCAGGCGGTCGACGCCGACGGCGGCCGCACGCTCGAGGTGCGCCGCGACGCTCGGGGGCGGGACGTCGTCGGGCAGCACGTGCGCGATCGAGTCCAGGTGCGTGTGGTTGTCCACCACGGGGACCGGCAGCCGCTCCGGGTCCGGCGGCCATCCCCGCTCACGGCTCTTCGCCATCCATCCTCCTCAGCCGAACCAGCGCCGCAGCAGTACCGCGGTCACGCGAAGCAGTACCGCGGTCACGCGAAGTAGTACTGCAGCCTCGCGAAGTAGTACCGCAGCTTCGCGAGGTAGTACCGCGGTCGGGACCGCGGTACTACCTCGCGGGACCGCGGTACTACCTCGCGTCAGGCGTCCTCGCGCAGCCGGTCGAGCTCCTCCTCGACGATCGACTCGTCGAGCTTGGTGAAGACCGGCGTCGGCTTGCCGACCGGCGTCCCGGGCACGACGGCGCGCGGCTGCCACGAGGGGATGCCCTCGCCACCCTGCCCGCTCCGGTAGTCCCCGGTGATGACCGGGTAGTGCCGCGAGTCGTCGTCGAGGTCGGTGACCTCCTCGATGCGCGGCTGCGGCGCGAAGGTGCCCGTCCCGCCGAACGCCTCGTGCACCTGCTGAGCCGAGTGCGGCAGGAACGGCGAGAGGATCGTGTTGAGGTCGCTCACGGCCTGCGTCACCGTGTGCAGCACGGTCCCGAGGCGCTCAGGGTCCGTCTTGAGCTTCCACGGCTCGGTGTCCGAGACGTACTTGTTCACCTCGCCGACCGTCTTCATGGCCTCGGCCACGGCGGCGCGCTGGCGGTGCGTCGCGATGAGGTCGCCGACCCGACCGAACGCCGTGGTCGTCGTCGCGAGCACGCCCTCGTCGATCGGGTGCCGCTCGCCCGGGGTCGGGATCTCGCCGAAGTTCTTGTGCACCATGCTCGCCGTGCGGTTCACGAGGTTGCCCCAGCCCGCGACGAGCTCGTCGTTCGTGCGGCGCTGGAAGTCCGCCCACGTGAAGTCGACGTCCTGCGTCTCCGGGCCCGCCGACGCCACGTAGTAGCGGAACGCGTCCGGCTGGTAGCGCGCGAGCATGTCGCGCACGTAGATGACGACGCCGCGCGACGACGAGAACTTCTGGCCCTCGACGTTGAGGAACTCGCTCGACACGACCTCGGTCGGCAGCTGCAGGTTGCCGTACGGACCCGGAGCGCCGCCCTTGTTCCCCCGCCCGTCGTAGGCCAGCAGCTCGGCCGGCCAGATCTGGGAGTGGAACGTGATGTTGTCCTTGCCCATGAAGTAGTACGAGCGCGCCTCGGGGTCGTTCCAGTACGCGCGCCACGCGTCGGGGTCGCCCGTGCGTCGCGCCCACTCGATCGACGCCGACAGGTACCCGATCACCGCGTCGAACCACACGTACAGGCGCTTGCTCGGGTTGTCCTCCCAGCCCTCGAGCGGGACGGGGATGCCCCAGTCGATGTCGCGCGTCATGGCCCGCGGCCGGACGTCGTCGAGCAGGTTGAGCGAGAACTTCAGGACGTTCGGGCGCCACGCGGTCCGGGTGCGCAGCCAGTCGCCCAGCGCGTCGACGAACGCCGGCAGGTCGAGGAAGAAGTGGTTCGACTCGACGAACTTCGGCGTCTCCCCGTTGATGCGGCTCTTCGGGTTGATGAGGTCGATCGCGTCGAGCTGGTTGCCGCAGTTGTCGCACTGGTCGCCGCGAGCGCCGTCGTACCCGCAGATGGGGCACGTGCCCTCGATGTAGCGGTCCGGCAGCGTGCGGCCCGTCGACGGCGAGATCGCGCCCATGGTCTTCTGCTCGACCATGTAGCCGTTCTTGTGCACCGTGCGGAACATCTCCTGCACGACGGCGTAGTGGTTGCGCGTCGTGGTCCGCGTGAACAGGTCGTAGGAGAGCCCGAGCTGCTGCAGGTCCTCGACGATCACCCGGTTGTACCGGTCCGCGAGCTCCTGCGCGCTGACACCCTCCTTGTCGGCCTGGACGAGGATCGGCGTGCCGTGCTCGTCGGTGCCCGACACCATGAGGACGTCGTGACCCGCCATCCGCATGTGCCGGCTGAAGACGTCCGAGGGGACACCGAAACCTGCGACGTGACCGATGTGGCGCGGGCCGTTCGCGTACGGCCACGCCACGGCCGAGAGGATGTGGGTCATGGGGCCCGATCCTAGTCGGCCGGTCCGCGGCGCCGTGCGGCGTCTCGGTGGAGGCACGCCCGTCCCGGTTCCGGGCGAGGCGGGGCGGGGTGTCGCGGGTCACCCTCGGTGTGCTGCTCGCCCTCCTGCGGGACGACGACGGGCCCGCGACCTCCGGAGAGGCCGCGGGCCCGCGGCGAGGCGTGCGTCGGCTCAGTACCAGTTGACGGCCTGCGAGTGCGACCAGGCGCCGCACGGGGTGCCGTACGAGCCGGCGATGTAGTCGAGGCCCCACGCGATCTGCGTCGCGGGGTTGGTGGCCCAGTCGGCGCCCTTGCTCGCCATCTTCGAGCCGGGGAGGGACTGCGGGATGCCGTAGGCGCTCGACGTCGGGTTGTCCGCCGACGGGTTCCAGTTGGACTCCTTGGTCCACAGCTGCTCGAGGCACTGCCACTGCGAGCCGGTCCAGCCGCGCTCGGCCGCCATCTGCTGGCCGATGGTGCGCGGGTCCTTCGGGCGCTCCTTGGTGCCCCGGACGACGACCGCCTCGACGGGGGCCGTGGTGACCTCCTCCGACACGGGCTCGCGCAGCCACTCCTCACCGTCGACGAGCGTGACGTCGGTCACCGTGGTCGTGACACCGTCACGACCCTCCTGCTCGACGACGACGGGGTCGTCGCTGTAGCGCGCGGAGTCGGTCTTCTCGACGGTCTCGTGCGCGACGGGCGTGGTCTTCTCCTGGCGCTCGACGACGACGCGCTGCACGACGAGCGACACCGCCGGCGTCTCGGCGGCCTCACGCGTCGCCGCGGCGTCGGTGGTGTCCGCGCTCTCCGCGGCAGGGGCCACGCGCTGCACGCTCACGCGGTCGAGCTCGCCGAGCTCGATGTCCCGGTCGGCGAGGAGGGCGTCGACGCCGACGCCGCCGTCGGGCGCGACCGTGGTCTTCCCGTCGGCGACGACGTTCACCGGTCCGTCGGTGTCGAGGTCGAGGTCGAGGGCGGCACGGTCGCCCGAGCGGGACGCGACGAGCCGGACGTCGCCACCGCGCGCTGCGAGGGTCTCGAGCGCCTCGTCGGCGTCGAGCGCGGTGAGCCAGACGTCGGACTCCTCGCCGTCGGTCTGGACGGTCACCTGCTTGCCGAGGCGGACGACCACCTCGGCGCCGTCCTCGAGGGACGCGTCGGCATCGGGGGCGACGAGGTCGCGTGAGCCGACGTCGACGCCGGCGGCGTCGAGCGCTCCCTGCACGGACCCGGCGACGGTCGTGACCGTCCGGGTCTCGCCGTCGACGTCGAGCGTCACGGTCTTCTGGGCCTCGCCGTAGGCGACGGCGCCAGACCCGACGAGGGTCACGGCGGTGACGGCGGAGATCGTCGCCCAGCGGCGGCGGCGCGTCACGCGCAGCGTGCGGGCCGTGCGCAGCGCCGTGCGCGAGCTCTGCGCGCTCTCGTGCGAGGGCGGGGTGCTCGGGGTCTCGGTCGGGTCGGTCGGGTTCGCGGGCGCGCTCGTGCGCAGGCGGAAGAGGTTGTGCACTGAAGGTCCAGTCGTCAGGGGTCCCGGGCACGGGCGGTCGACGGAGCGCTGGCTGCGCGTTCTCGGGCACCGGCGTGCCGTGGCACGGGCGTCACCGAGGTCGACCCGCCGATCCGGCGGTCCTCCGGCGTCGTCGCTCGCGGACAAGGCGAGGGACGGCCGCGTCCCGGTCTGGCCGCATACACCCAGGAGGGGTCGACCGCACGACGGGACACTCGACCGTAACCGATTCGTTATCGAAGACCAAACCGGCAGGCCACCGCGCCGCCCGCGCCGCCGTCACCGGACCGCGAAGCGCGGGTCGATCTCGCTCACCCCACCGGCGAGATGCGCACGCGGAGCAGGCGGTCGTCGCCGTCGCGCGGCTCGCCCCGCCCGTCCGTGTTGTTCGTCAGCACGTAGAGCACCGCGCTGCCGTCGTCCCCCTGCGGGGTGGCGGGGTCCACGACCACCGTCCGCAGCCGACCGAGGTCGGTGAGCACGGCCTGGGGCGCGCCGAACGCGTCGGGCGACGCCCCGCCGTCGGGCGACGCGAACGGGACGCGCCACAGCGTCTCGCCGCGCAGCCCGGCGAGGTACGCGCCCTCGCGCGTGGCCGCGAGACCGCTCGGCGACGCGTCGTCGGTCGCCCACGTCGTCACCGGGTCGACGAACCCGGCCCCGGCACCGCCCGTCCCCTCGACGTCCGGCCAGCCGTAGTTCGCGCCCGGCTCGACGACGTTGAGCTCGTCGAACGTGTCCTGACCGAACTCGCTCGCGAGCATCCGTCCCGTCGCGTCCCACGCCAGGCCCTGCACGTTGCGGTGACCCAGGCTCCAGACGGGCGACGCCGGATCGGGGTTGCCGGGAGCGGGAGCGCCGTCCACGGTCACGCGCAGGATCTTGCCCGCGAGCGACGCAGGGTCCTGGGACGTGCCGCGCTGCTGGGCGTCCCCCGTCGCGACGTAGAGGTACCCGTCCGGACCGAACGCGAGCCGACCGCCGTCGTGCGTGCTCGCGGCGGGGATCCCCTGCACGACCGGGGTCAGCGCCGACAGCTCGCCGCCCGAGAGCGTCCCGCGCAGCACCTCGTTCCCGCCCTGGGCCGTGCGGTGGACGAACACCTCGCCCGGCGCGTCGCCGTCGGCCGGCCCGACGGCGACGCCGAGCAGCCCTGCCTCTCCCCCGGTCACCGTGCCGTCCCGCAGCTCGTCCGCCCCGGGTCCACCGACGGGTGCGACGGCACCGGTCGACGGGTCCACGACGACGAGCGCACGCTCGTCGCGCAGCGACACGAGCAGCGTCCCGTCGGGCAGCGGCGCGAGACCCCACGGCGCGTCGAGCCCGGTCGCGACCTCGGCGACCTCGACCCGGACCTCGGGCACGACGACGAGCCCGGGCTCCGCGGACGCCGTGGGGTTCTCGGGGGGCTCCGGCGGCGTCGACGTCTCGGCCCGGGTCTCCGTCGCGCTGCCCGACGGCGTCGGCGTGTCCCCACCCGTCCCCTCGCCCGTGCACGCCGCGAGGAGGGCGACGAGGACCGCGCCGGCCACGCCGAGGCGTGCGTGCGTCGTCACGGGTCGAGGTGGCATGGCACCATCGTGACCCCGGCGCCGCGGAGCCGCACACGCTCGTCGCGCGGATCACGTGATGCGCGTCACACTGAACCACAGGGGTGTGATCCGCACGCCCGGGCCCGAAGGAGGCCGCCATGCACCCGAAGGTGCTCAGCTTCGTCGTCGCCGCGATCGCCTACGGCATCACCCTCGTCGTCGCGAACCTCGTGCTCGGCGGCATGCACATGAGCTGGCTGTGGGGGATCGTCGCCGTCGCGCTCTTCACCGTGACCATCGCCCTGCTCCGCCCGCTCGTGGTCCGGCTCCTCGGCAAGCACGTCCACGGCTGGACCTGGACGCTCGGCCTCGTGACCGTGCTCGGGTCGTTGATCGTCACGACCCTGCTCTCGCCGTCGAGCGGGTTCGACATCGACGGGATCTGGACGTGGGTGTGGGCGACGCTCATCGTGTGGGTCGGCACCGTCGTGTACGACCTCGTCGACGACCGGGCCGTCGCCGCCGCGGGTCGCCGCGTGGAGCGGCACCGGCAGGGACGCCGCGGGCAGACGCCGCCGACGGCCGCGACCGCCTGAGCGTCGCGCCGCAGGTGGACGCCCTGGGCGCGGGTGCGGGCTACTGGAGGCGGGTGAGGCCGCGCTTGAGGCCGCGGACTGCCTGGCCGATGCGGTGCTCGTTCTCGATGAGGGCGAACCGGACGAACTCGTCGCCGCCCGGGCCGAAGCCGACGCCCGGGGAGACGGCGACGTCGCAATCCTCCACGAGGTGGGTCGCGAACTCGATCGAGCCCATGTCGCGGTAGGGCTCGGGGATGCGTGCCCACGCGAACATCGTGCCGCCGGGCTTGTGGATGTCCCAGCCGATGCGCTGCAGGCCGTCGTAGAGGGCGTCGCGGCGCGACTCGTAGACGGACGAGATCTCCTGCGGGTGCTCGGTCGCCTCGTTGAGCGTCACGGTCGCGGCGATCTGGATCGGCTGGAACGTGCCGTAGTCGAGGTAGCTCTTGAGCTTCGCGAGCGCGCCGACGACGTCGCGGCGGCCCACGAGGAACGCGACGCGCCAGCCCGCCATGGAGAAGGACTTGGTCATCGAGTAGAGCTCGACGGCGACCTCGCGCGCACCGTCGCACTCCATGATCGACGGCGGGCGGAACCCGTCGAACGTCATGTCGGCGTAGGCGAGGTCGTGGACGAGCACGACGTCCTTGTCGCGCGCCCAGTCGACGAGGCGCTGCAGGTCCTCCTTGGTCGCGACGGTCGTCGTGGGGTTGTGCGGGAACGACAGCACGACGACGCGCGGCTTGGGCCAGCCCAGCTCCCACGCCTCGATGATGCGGTCGATGTACCCCGCGGCGTCGGTCCCGTCGCCGATGGGGACCTGGCGGGCGTCGGCGCCCGCGAAGTAGGGGCCCCAGATGTGGATGGGGTAGCTCGGCGTGGGGACGAGCGCGACGTCGCCGGGCTGCAACAGCACCCACATGAGGTGGCTGAAGCCCTCCTTGGCGCCGATCGTCGAGATGACCTCGGTGTCCGGGTCGAGGCTCACCCCGAACCGGCGCTGGTAGAGCCCCGCCACGGCCTCGCGCAGCTTGGGGATGCCGCGAGACGCGGAGTAGCGGTGGTTGCGGGAGTTCTGCGCCGCCTCGGCGAGCTTGTCGACCGCGATCTGCGGGCTGGGCAGGTCCGGGTTGCCGAAACCGAGGTCCACGACGTCGCGACCTGCTCGGCGTGCCTCGATCTTGAGCCCGTCGATGATCGTGAAGACGTAGGGCGGCAGACCGGGGATCCGGCGGAACTCCATCGCAGTGCTCCTGCTCGTCGGGGTGCCCGCGGTGCGCGGGACTCGGGTCCCGGCAGCGTACGCCCGCGAGCCGTGGTCCGGTCGCGGCGTCCACGACGCCCGCCCCTGCCTGTCCCCCGTCCGCCGTGCTGCCCGCACAGCCCTGTCGCCCGCGTCGCGCGCCCCCTACGGTGAGAGGCAGCCGAGACCGCGACGTCGCCGAGGACGCCCGGCTCGCACCCGACCGAGGAGCTCCCATGCTGGTCCCCTACCTGACCGTGCACGACGCCGCCGCCGCGATCGACTTCTACGCCCGCGCGTTCGGGGCCCGGGAGACGGGCGAGCGCTGAGTCGAGGACGACGGCCGCGTCGGCTTCGCCGCGCTCGAGGTCGGCGACGACACGTTCTTCGTCTCCGACGAGTACCGCGAGGTGGGCGCGTACGCCCCCGCGACGGTCGGGCACTCGACCGTCGCTGTCGTCCTCGGGGTCGACGACGTCGACGCCACGTACGCGGCCGCCCTCGCCGCCGGCGCGACGCCCGACCGCGAGCCGGACGACCAGGGCGCGGAGCGCCGCGGCTGGCTCGTCGACCCGTTCGGCCACCGGTGGGCGCTCGAGTCGCCGGCCCGCTGACCCGGACCGCCCGGCTCCCGCCGGGCGGAGCCGCGCCCGGTGGCCACGTCACCCGCCGGACGACCACCCGAGGTTGCGCGCCATCTGCTGGAGGGTCGCCACCGTCGTCGCGTACCGCTCGGGCGAGACGCCCTCGGCGACGCGCTCGCGCGACCGCGACACCGCGTCGAGCAGGTCGTGGTACGCGTGGTTCCCGGCGAGCGTGACCGATAGGCCGGCGTCGGACCGCGCCACCCACCCCCGGCGCACGAGGTCCTCGACCTCCGCGCTAACCGACGCCGCGTGGCCGCCCCCCGCCGCGCCCGTGAAGGGTGACAGCACGCCGTCGACGGCGGTCTCCTCGCTCACGCCGTCACGGATCGTGTTGAGCACCTGCCAGTGCCGGCGCGTGAGACCGGTGTGCTGGAACACCTCGTCGAAGCTCTCGTCGATGAGCCGGTCCACGAGCTTGAGCCAGTAGCCGATCGGGCGGTCGGTCGTCATGGGTCCTCCACGCGGTGCTCGGGCGTCCCCCCACTGTGGCACCACCCGCGAGGGCGCGCCCGGCGTCCCGTACGCCGGTGGACGGTGGCAGAGTGGACGTCATGAGCGAGAGCACGCGGGCGCCGCGCCGCGCCCTGATCGTCGTCGACGTCCAGCCCACGTTCTGCGAGGGCGGCGAGCTGGGGGTCGAGGGCGGGAACGCCGTCGCGCAGCGCATCGCCGCCCACGCGCGCGACCACCGCGACCGGTACGACCTCGTCGTCACCACCCAGGACTGGCACGTCGACCCGGGCGAGCACTGGAGCCCGGCGCCGGACTTCGTCGACACGTGGCCGCCGCACGGCATCGCGGGCTCCGCGAACGCCGAGCTCCACCCGGCGCTCGCGGACCTCGCGCCGGACGTGTCCGTGAAGAAGGGCGAGTACCAGGCCGCCTACTCGGGCTTCGAGGGTGTCGACGTGGCGGGCCACGCGCTCGCGGACCTCCTGCGCGAGGCCGGCGTCGAGGCGGTCGACGTCGTCGGCATCGCCGAGTCCCACTGCGTCCGCGCGACGGCGCTCGACGCCCACGCGCTCGGCCTCGACACCCGGGTGCTCACCGACCTCACCGTGCCCGTGACGCCCGAGCTCGGCGCGGCGGCGCGCGAGGAGCTCGCGGCAGCCGGCGTCACGCTCGAGGCGAGCGACGCCGCCTGAGCGCACCCGCCCGGGAGGCGCCCCGGGTGGCATCGAAATGCCCTCCCGGCACGTGGGTGCGTGCCACTACTCTTCGGCGTGCTGCCGTCCGCACCGTGCCGACGGCCACGACACACGGAGCGACCTCATGCCGCGCTTTGCCCTGCGCACCCCTGCCGCCCTCCTCCTCGGTCTCGCCGTGCTCGGCACGAGCGCGTGCGGACTCCTCCCGCGCTCGGAGCCGGTGCGCGACGAGTCCGGCGCCATCACCGAGGCGGACACGGACGCGGACGTCTTCAGCCTCGCCGTCGGCGACTGCACGAACGACGGGGACGAGGCCGAGAGCACGGAGGCCGCGGAGATCGCGACCGTGTCCGTGGTGCCGTGCGACGAGCCGCACGACAACGAGATCTACTCCTCCCACCTCCTCCCGGGCGACGACTACCCCGGGGAGGAGACCGTCCTGCAGACCGCCGACGAGGTCTGCCACGAGGCGTTCGCCGGCTTCGTCGGCCTGGCCTACGAGGACTCGGTCTACGACTTCTGGCCCATGTACCCCACCGAGGCGAGCTGGGCGCAGGACGACCGCGAGGTGCTGTGCCTCGTCTACCACGGCGACCTCGAGCCGGTCACCGGCACCCTCGAGGGCATCGCCGGCTGATCACGCCGATCACCCGCTGACCGACGCCGCGGCGCTCACCCCTTGCGGGCCTCGAGCGCCGCGGCGTAGAGGTCGCGCTTGTGCACCCCTGCGCCCGTCGCGACGTCCGCGACGACGTCCTTGAGCCGCTCCCCGCCGTCGACGCGCGCGAGCACCGCCGGCACGAGCTCGGCGACCGGGACGGGGCCGCGCGCGGGCGCACCGCCGACGACGACGCAGATCTCCCCGCGCAGCTGCTCGGCCGCGGCTCGCTCGGCGAGCTCGGCGAGCGTCCCGCGCAGCACCTCCTCGTACGTCTTGGTCAGCTCGCGCGCGACGGCGGCCGGCCGGTCCGCGCCGAACGCGTCGGCCATCGCCGCGAGCGCCTCCGCGACGCGGTGCGGCGCCTCGAAGAACACGAGCGTGCGCGGCTCGTCGACGAGCGCCGCGAGGGTCCTCGACCGGTCCCCGGCCTTGCGCGGCAGGAAGCCCTCGAAGCAAAAGCGGTCGGTCGGCAGGCCCGAGAGCGCGAGAGCGGTGAGCACGGCGCTCGGACCGGGCGCTGTGGTCACCGGGACGCCCCGCTCGACCGCGCGCGCCACGACGCGGAACCCCGGGTCGGACACGCTCGGCATCCCGGCGTCGGACACGACGAGCACGGTCCCCCCGCCCTCGACCACGTCGAGCAGGTCGTCGGCGCGCTCGGACTCGTTGTGCTCGTGGAAGCTCGTGACACGCCCGCCGACCTGGATGCCGAGCCGGCCCGCGAGCCCGTGCAGCCGTCGCGTGTCCTCTGCCGCGACGACGTCGGCCTCGGCGAGCAGACGACGCAGGCGCGGGCTCGCGTCCTCGGCGTTGCCGATCGGCGTGCCCGCGAGCACGAGGTGACCCGCCTCGCGGGGTGTCGCTGCGGCGTCGGGCAGGTCGGTCGCGGGGCTCATGGTGCCCAGGGTTCCACACGGGCGACCCCCTACGATGGCCTGCGTGTCCCAGCCGCCCGCCGACGC
The DNA here is from genome assembly GCF_055181235.1 of Cellulosimicrobium sp. So1_17. NCBI lineage: Bacteria > Bacillati > Actinomycetota > Actinomycetes > Micrococcales > Promicromonosporaceae > Cellulosimicrobium > Cellulosimicrobium sp. So1_17. The sequence goes on along the minus strand of NZ_CM143702.1, from coordinate 4,110,046 downwards.
GCACCCCGGGTCGACGCCCCTCGCGCCCCTGCCCGACGACGTCCCGGGACGCAGCGACGACGCCTCGCCCGGCACCTCCTCGCCCGCCGGGTCCGTGCCGGGCGACTCCTCGCCGGACCCCGCCGACGAGGTCCCGGACCTGAGCCACCGGGACCGTCTCCTGCTCGCGCTCCTCGGTCCGCGTCGTCTGGCGCTCGGAGCGACGGCGCACGACCGTCTGTGGGGCTGGCTCGGCGTCGCGATCGTGGCGGCCGTGGCCGCGGTGCTCCGGCTGTGGAACCTGGGCCGTCCGGGCACGCTGATCTTCGACGAGACGTACTACGTCAAGCAGGCGTACACGCTGCTGCGGGTCGGGTTCGAGGCGGACTGGCCGGACGAGCCGAACCCGGCGTTCGAGGCCGGCGACGTCGACACGTACCTCCCGACCGCCGACTACGTCGTCCACCCGCCGCTCGGCAAGTGGATGATCGCGCTCGGGATGAGGGCGTTCGGCGGCGCGGAGAACCCGTGGTCGTGGCGCATCGCGTCGGCGGTGGTGGGCGTGATCGCGGTGGTGCTCGTGGCGCGCATCGCGCGCCGCCTCTTCGCGTCGACGGCGATGGGGATCGTCGCGGGCTCGCTGATGGCCGTCGACGGCGCGGCGATCGTCCACGCCCGGACGGGCCTGCTCGACAACATGCTCATGCTCTGGGTGCTCGTCGCGTTCGGGTGCCTGCTCCTCGACCGCGAGCAGGCCCGGCGGCGGCTCGCCGAGCGGTGCGGTGCGGTCCTCGACGCCGGCGGACGCCTCGGGAGGTACGGGCCGCAGCTCGGCTGGCGCTGGTGGCGGTTCGCCGCCGCCGTGTCGCTCGGTCTCGCGTGCGGCGTCAAGTGGTCGGGCCTGTACTTCCTCGCGGTGTTCGCCGTGCTCTCCGTGCTGTGGGACGCGACGGCGCGCCGCACGGTCGGCATCAGGCGCTGGTGGGAGGACGCGCTCCTCGTCGACGCGATCCCCGCTGCGCTCGTGATGCTGCCGACGGCAGCTCTCGCCTACCTCGCGACGTGGACGGCGTGGTTCCGCACGCCCGCGTCGTACATGCGGCAGTGGGCGCTCGAGAACCCCGGCGAGGGCGTGCCGTGGCTCCCGCCCGCGCTGCGCTCGCTGTGGGAGTACCACCTGAAGATGTGGGACTTCCACACCGGCCTCTCGTCCGAGCACCCGTACGAGGCCCACCCGCTCGGCTGGATCGTGCAGTGGCGCCCCACGTCGTTCTACTGGCGGTCCCAGGACGCGGGCGAGGCGGGCTGCGAGGTCGAGCGCTGCGCGCGGGCGATCACGTCGCTCGGCAACCCGGTGCTGTGGTGGACGGCGGCGCTCGCCGTGGTCGTCGCCGTCGTCCTGCTGCTGCGGCTCAAGGACTGGCGCGCGCTCGCGGTCCTCAGCGGGCTCGTCGCGGGCTGGGTGCCGTGGTTCGCCTACCCGGAACGGACGATCTTCACGTTCTACTCGATCGCCTTCACGCCGTGGGTCGTGCTGACGCTCGTGTACGTGCTGACCGTCGCGCTCGAACGGACGGAGCACTCGCGCGTCGGCCGCTCCCGCGTCCGGGTCGGCATCACGGTGCTGCTCACGACGATCGCCGCCGTGAGCGTGTTCTTCTACCCGGTCTGGACCGGGATCCAGGTGCCGTACTGGTTCTGGCACCTCCACATGTGGCTGCCGAGCTGGATCTGATCACTGGTAGCTGACGAAGTCCGGCGTCGGCCGGACCGCCCACGTCTGCTCGGGCGTCAGCATCGGCGCGTCCTCGTCGTAGAAGTTCTTCCACCCCCAGAACACCCCGGCCGGCGCGTCCCGGTGCAGGTTCGCCCACGTCGCGGCCTTCGCCTCCTGACCGCCCTGGCCGTCGGCGTGGATCACGGTCGCGAGCTCGGGATGGGTGGTGTCGAGCCGTTCGCGCTCGCTGATCATCGAGAGCCGGAACTGGTGCAGCAGGAAGATCTTCTGCGGCAGGTCGCGCTCGCGGACCAGGGAGGCGAGGTAGTCGCCCACGGCGTTCACCTCGTCGACTCCCACCGAGCCGATCTGCGCGAGGTGCACCTGGTCCGGGCCGAGCCGCCACTCCGGGTCGAGCGCGACGCCGACGTGCGGCTCGACGACCAGGTCCTCGTACGCCCGGACCTGCGTGAGGAAGTCGGTGCGGCCGGGCTGGAAGTCCAGCACGACGTAGACGCCCGCGTCGCGCGCCGCCTCGACGTAGGGCCGGGCGAGGTCGGCCGACCGCTCGTTCGAGTAGTTGCCGTCGGTGCCGGCCGAGCCGGACGCGACGGTCGTGATGATCTCGAGCGTCGGCACGACGGGCTCGCCCGTCAGCGCCTCGTACTGCGCCGCGTGCTCCTGCGCGCGGGCGATCGTGGCGGGCACGTCCTGCTCGCCGAGCACGCCGAGCACGGGAGCGCCAGGCGACCCGTACAGCGCGACGTACCGCTTGCCGGGCAGCGCGATCTGTCCGCCACCGGGCAGCTCGACGCCCGTCGCGGCCGTCTCGACGCGCCACGTGAGGTCCTCGGCGGTGCCGAACGACGGGCCGAGCCCCACGGTGCCCGACGTCGCACCGTCGGCCTGGGCGTCGTGCACGCCCTCGACCGTGGCGGACGTCGCGCGCGGGTCCCCGCCCGGCACGTCGAGAACCGTGGCGCCCGACGCGCGGGCGGTCGCCCCGGCCACGGCGCTCGCCGGGGTCGTGGTCCGGTCGGTCAGCGCGAGGGTGCCCGCCGACGTCTCGGGCTCGCCCGTCGCGGGCAGGTCGGCCAGCGCCGCGTCGAGCGCCGCAGCGTCCGGCTCGCCGTCGGGCGCGACGGCCGCGGGGTCGACCGTCACCGTCACGACGTCGTCGAGACCCGGGACGGCGCGCGTTCCGGTGTCCGACGGCGTGGCGTCCGGCGCGTCCGCCCCGCCCGTCTCCGTGCCGGGGGCTGGTCCGGCCTCGACGAGCGCCACCCCCTCGACGCCCAGGCGTCGCAGCTCCTCCGCGACACCCTCCCCACCGTCGCCGTCGCTCACGACGAGCACCGGGCCCGCGACGGACTCCGCCGCGGCGCCGGCCACGGCGACCGTCGCCGCGTCGGCGGCCGACGCGGTCGGCACGAGCACGGCGAGCGGCGCGGCCTCGAAGAACGTGCGGCTCGCCGAGAGCGTCAGCCCGGCCGGGTCCTGCTCGGGCAGCGTCGCCACCCCCTCGACCGTCGCGGCCCGTGCAGACGGTGCCGTCGGCTCCTCCGTCGTCGTGCCGCTGCCGTTCGGGGTCGGGTCCGTGGGCGAGCCGCCCGTGCAGGCCGCGAGCCCCGTCCCCACGGCGAGGACGGCCGCGAGGGCGAGCACGCGCCGTCGGGCACGGGTGCGGGCGGACCCGGCAGGGTCCCGGACGGGGTGGGTGCGGGGAACGGTCATCCGATCGATCGTCGCAACGTGCCTCGCGCCGCGCGACCTCAGCGAGCGATCTCGGCGGTGTCGTCGGTCACCCCGCGAGGCCGGCTCACCAGTCGACCTGCGGCGTGGGGTGGAACGCGCGGCCGTCGCGTCGCCACGCGGCCGCCTCGACCGCGACGCGACGGCGGAAGTCGTCCCAGTCCTTGCGCTCGGGCGTCGTCCACGCGACCTCGGCCACCGCGGACAGGCGCGGCAGGAGCATCGTGAACAGGTCGTCGGTCGTGACGATCCGTTCCGTCCACACGGCGCCCTCGACGCCCTCGATCGACGACGGCGGCAGGCCCTCGACGACGCCCTCGGGCTCCCAGTCGTAGGAGTCGCGCAGCTCGACGAGCCCGGCCCACTCCTGGCCGAGCGGGAAGTCCGCGGTGTACTTCATGTCGAGGTAGACCTTGTTCGCCGGGGACAGCAGGACGCGCGCGCCGGCCCGTGCGGCGTCGGCCAGGTAGGTCAGGTCGGCCTTGTGGGTGTCCCAGTACTGGACGATCGTCCCGGGCCGCAGCGGGGCCTTCGCCGCCTCCTGCCACGCGACCGGTGTCTTGCCGGCCTCGCGGATGATCCGCTCGCATAGCTCGACGAACCGCGCGTACTCGTCGGGCTCCATCGTCAGCACCTCGTCGCCGCCGAAGTGCACGTGCTCGCCGTCGGTCACGTGCGCCAGGTCGGTGAAGACGTCGCGCAGGAAGGGCTCGGTCGCCGGGAGGTCGAACGTGAGCCGCGAGAAGCCGACCTCGATGCCGGTGTACGCGTCGGTGGGCACGCCGTCGGGCCGCAGCTCCCCGTACACGTGCGTCGCGGCGTTGATGTGCCCGGGCACGTCGATCTCGGGCACGACGCGCACGAAGCGCTCCGCCGCGTAGTCCTGCAGCGCCCGGAAGGCGGCGAGCGACAGGTGACCGCCCTTCCCGCCCGAGCAGTCGCCGTCGGACGAGAGCTTCGCGAGCTCGGGGCGCGACGGCGACTCGATCCGCCAGGCCTGGTCGTCGGTGAGGTGTAGGTGCAGCACGTTGAGCTTGTACGCGCTCAGCACGTCGACGACGGCGCGCAGCGCCTCCGGGCCGGAGAAGTGGCGCGCGACGTCCACCGACAGCCCGCGCCACGGGTAGCGGGGCGCGTCGACCACGACGACGAACGGCAGCCGTGCCGTCGGCTCACCGCCGCCGGACGCCGGGACGGGCTCGACGAGCTGGCGCAGGGTCTGCGCGGCGTGCAGCAGCCCGGCGGCGTCCGGGGCGGAGAGCGTCGCACCGTCGGCGTCGACGACGAGCGAGTAGCGCTCGTCGCTCGTGGACCCGTCGGGTCCCGCCGAGGGGTCGACGCGCAGCTGGACGGGCAGGTCGGCGGGCGCGCCGACGTCCGGCTTCCCGGCGCCCGCGGGAAGGGTCGCCTCCAGGAGCTGGGTGACGAGGTCCTCGAGGCCCGCAGCCGCGTGCTCGTCGAGGCCGTGCACCCGCACGGTGACGCCGGTCAGGGACACATGACCGCCGGCGTGGCGGACGTCCAGGGGCTGCGGGATGAGCGAGACCATCGGAACCTCGTTGTCGTGGGCTTGGTCGTACGGCGGCCGATCGAATCGATTCGGCATTTGTGAGGAGCACACCGTAACCCGCGTCCGGTCACCGGGCCAAGACCCCTTGCCCGGCCTACGGAGCCGCGGCCACGTACCGCGGGGCGGGCTCGAGCGCCAGCACGCCCGCGACGTCGAGGGTCGGGTCGGACGAGCCCGTCGTCCACCCCGGGACCGCGTCCGTCGGCGATCCCGTCACCACGCCGTCCCACGCGTCGACCCGTCGCTGGTAGCCGCCCGAGGCGATCGACTGCACGACGACCGCGAGCTCGCCCGCCCCGGCGTCGAGGTCCGCGAGGCCGCGGACCGCGTCGGCGGCCGGCGTCTGCACCACGAGCAGCTTCTGCGGGAGCGCGCCGGAGCGCACCGTCTCGCCCAGCAGGACCGCGACCGCCTCGACCTCGGCCGCGTCGACGGTGCCGGACCGGACCGCACCCCTGCGCGCGGACACGTCGAGAGCGACCCCGACCCCGGGGAGCGCGAGCAGGCCGGCGTACTCCGCGACCTGCTCGTCGAAGGTCGCGCGCCCCGGCTCGAAGGAGAGGACGACGTGCACGCCGGCGGCGGCGGCCGCGTCGACGAACGGCCGGAGCTCGTCCGCGGGCACCTCCGTCGAGTAGTCGCCGTCCGTCCCGGCGCTCGACGACGACCGGGTCGCCCGGACCTCGACGACGGGGACCGCCGGGCCGCCGCTCTCCGCCGCGAAGGCGTCCGCCGCAGTGCGTGCGTCCGCGAGCGCCTCGGCGGCGTCCTCGGCGTCGACCGCCTCGAGCCGCGAGGTGACCACGTCCGCCCCGACCGCCACGTACCGCGCGTCCCCGGCGAGCACGAGCTGCGTCCCGGACGGCAGCAGGATCCCGGACTCCGCCGCCCGCACGCGCCAGCCGAGCTCCTGCGACGTGCCGAACTCCGCACCGATCCCGACGACGGCGAGCGCCTTCGCCTGGGAGATCGTCTCCACGACCGAGGCATCGGCGCGCGGGTCACCACCGGCGACCTCCACGGGGAGCGCACCCGCTGCGCGCGCCGTGGCGACGGCCGCGACCTGCGCCTCGCCGGGCTGCGCGAGGACCAGCACCTCCGTGAGCACGTCGGCCTCGCCCCGGGCAGGCAGAGCGTCCTGCAGGTCCTGGAGGTCGCGCGGGTCGATCTCCCCCTCGGGCGTCAGGGCGTCGACGTCGAGGCGCACGCTCGTCACGTCGTCGAGACCTTCCAGGGCCTCGGAGCCGTCGTCGCCCGCCTCCGCCCCGCCGTCCTGCGCGCCGCCCGGCGGGACCGGGTCCTCGGCGACCTCGACGACCGCGACGGCGCCGAGGCGGTCGAGCTCGGTCCGCACGCCGCCGTCCGAGATCCCGCCGCCCACGAGGAGGACCGGTGCCGTGAGCGGTGCGGCGACGGCCGCCGCGGTCGCCTGGGCAGCGACGTCGCCCGCGGCCGCGAGCACGACGACTGGCGCGGCGTCGAAGAAGGTCTGGCTGGCCGTGAGGGCGAGCTCCGCCGGGTCTGCGGAGCCCAGCACGAGCACGCTGTCCGCCGGCTCCGCAGCCCGGGCGACCTGCGTCGGCGCGGGCGAGGCACCCTCGGCACCTGCAGGCTCCGCGGCGCACCCGGACAGCGCCGGGACGACCGCCACCGAGAACGTGGCAGACGCGGCGAGCGTGACGAATCGGACCTTCCGTGGGTTCACGTCCCCATCATCGCGTACGCCCGGGAGCCGATCGACCCGGCACGTGACGAAGTGGTGAAGAGCGGACCGTGACACACCTGGCCAGGACCTGGCGGCGGCGTGTCGTACCAGGGCATACTGGCCGCGCCGTGCCCACGAACCGAGGAGCGACTTCCATGTCCACCCCCGACCAGCCCCAGCAGCCGCAGGAGCCGAACCCGTCCGGACCGCCGTCCTTCGGCGGACCGCAGCAGGGCGGCTCCCCGCAGTACGGGGCGTCGACGCCGCAGGGCGGAGCTCCGCAGTACGGGGCACCCCAGGCGCCCCAGTACGGCGCACCCCAGGCCCCGCAGTACGGCGAGTCGACGCCGGGCTACTCCGCTCCCGCGCAGAACCCGGGCAAGACGCTCGGGATCGTCGGCTTCGTCCTGTCGTTCCTCGGCTGCCTGTCGATCGTCGGCATCATCCTGAGCATCGTCGCGCTGAACAAGTCCAAGAAGGCCGGCTACGGCAACGGCCTGGCGATCGCCGGCATCATCATCGGTGTCCTGGTGCTCATCGGCACGATCATCGGTGGTTGGGTCTTCTGGCAGGGTGTCCAGATCCTCAACGAGGCCTGCGTCGGCGTCCCGTCCGGCGAGACGGTGGTCTACGAGGGGGTCAACGTCACCTGCCCGTGACACCTGAGCTTCCCGGAGCCCGGGGTCGCGACCACCACGGTGGTCGCGGCCCCGGGCTCTTTCGTCCGACCAGACGCTCGCGGCAGGCCGGCAGGCGCCGCGTCCCTCATCGGGTCGTCGACGGGAGATGTTCAGATGCGCTCGTGGCCATGGCACCGTGATCCCGACCGCGCCGCGGCGCGGTCGACACGCCGACACGCCGACACGCCGACACGACAGAGCGTGAGAGATCGGGGACATCCCTGATGGCGGCAGGGGTCCGGGATCGGCAACCCTGGTGCTGTGAACCTCAGAACCTTCGCACGCACCTGGCTCGCCTGCCTGATCGGGTGCCTCCCCCTCCTCGCTCTGCTGCTCGTGCCACAGCTCATGCGCAGCCGTGCCGGTAGCGAGCAGCTGCTCATCATCGGCACGGGCCTTCTCCTGATCCTGCTCACGGCGGCGTTCGCGTTCGCGCCTCTCATGGCTGCGTGGTTCGCTCCGGTCCGCGGGTCCTGGGAGCCGCAGACCGCGCTGCGTGCCACGACGGTCGTGTGGCGACACAGGAGGCGTAGCGCGACGATCGCGCTTCTCGCCGGGATCGCGACGTACGCCGGGGGTCAGGCCGCGGGCTACTGGATCGGCTCCGCGGTGCCGTACGTGACCGACAACCCTGAGCACCTCACCGATCCGAGCCAGCCCCTGTGGCTCATCCACTACCCCGCCTACGTGCTGCAGGCGATGGCGCTCTACCTCGCCACGACGCTCGCCGTCGCGGTCTACGGCTGGAGGATCCGCTCGTTGAACCTGCAGCGCGCGACGGCGACCATGATCGCTCCGACGAACGAGGAGTCCGTGCTGAAGAGGCTCGCCCGGGCTGGGGGCCGGCATCCCGAACTGCCGCGGCATCGCAACGTTCTCGCCCGTCGCCAGGGTTCCCCGGGAAAGCACGAGGGCCGCTGACCTGGAAGTCAGCGGCCCTCAGCCGGTGGAGCTAGGGGGATTCGAACCCCCGACCTTCTCTTGGCGGGTCATACGACCCGGCGCTCCCGAAGTCCGTTACGTCGTTCGTCGGTCACCGACGCCTTGACCACCACGCACGTTGGAATCGCGGCGATCAGCGGACCGATTCATCCAGGCTGACACCGTCCGCCGACCACAGTCAATCGTGGTCGCTCGCCGGGCGCCGGGCCGTGGAACACGCGTGCACCGCGCGCCTCGCGTGGAACTCGCGTGGAACCGTCTGCGTGGTGCTGTCGGCAGCGTCGCAGCGCCTTCGTCAGGAGAAGCGGAAGTCGCGGTACGACGACCCGACGTTGAACCGTTTTCCGTCCTTCCGTCGCTGCAGGAGGCGCGCGATGGTGTCAACGTCGTTCGGACGCATTCCCAGCTCACGGCACTTCGCGCGTACCTGCTCCACCGACACAGTCGCCCAGCGTTCCGGGCGGTTCATCATGTCCGCCTTGAGCTTGTCCTCCTCATTCCACTTGAGTCCGGAAGAGTACCCGGCGGCCCACCGCGCGACGTACTCAAGGATTCCGCCCACATCCTCGGAAAGTTGGCCGTCCTCAACCGGTCGCAGGTGCGCGCTGTCCAGAAGGAGAGGCACAACACCATCCGCGAGCAGGTGGATGGGGTTGGCGTCCTCGATCCATTCGGCTGCCTCCCTTCCCCCGTGCTCGATGACCACGAGCGCATCGACATCGACGTCCCAGAGGTCGTTCAGACGCTGACGGTCTGGCCACGCATGCACCACACGGTTGCCGGTGAGGTGACCTGTGGAGAGCCCGCGCCAGCTCAGGTGCGTCACACCGGGTCGTGCAAGGAAGCGCGTCAGTGTCTCGCTCCCAAATCGCTTCTGCGGCGTGATGACGGTGATCGGACCTCCGCTCTGCGCGCCGATCCACGCGATCGCACGTGCAGTCTGTTGCTCGCGCGTGTCTCCCTCACCGATCCGCGATACGGCGACGGGGTACAGATAGGCGTCCGATGACATGACTCCTCCTCGCGAAACCTGATGAGCTGACGCTAGCCGTCGCATCCGACAGGGCCGGTCGGGCAGGATTCCGACCGGTGCAACGCCCGGGGCACGTCGCTCCGGTAGCTTCAGCGTGCGCGAGCTGCGAAGCTCGCGGATGTGGACGGCTACTCGCGGCATGTGAAGGCGGTCATTCCGCCTGAGCACACCGCGGAACTCGCGGTCGTCGACGGATTGGCACGTCAGCTCGCGGAGCACATCGCCTCCACCCGCAATGCGATTGCAACGATCCATGTCCACGGCGCGCCGAGCAAGGCGATCCAGGACCACATCGCGACGCTGCTCCGCGTCCAACTCGGCTTCGGCGAAGAAGTTGTCCTCACGCCCCAGACTGGGTTCGTCACGCAGGCCCGGCCGGACTTCTTCTACAGGCTCTCGCCGAGTCGCGGTGTCATCGCGGAGGTCGAGCGCGGCGGCACGACGACGAACAACCACGATCTGAAGGACCTCTGGAAAGCGCACATCGCGCCGGACGCGCATCACCTGTTCCTCATCGTGCCAAGGAACAACTGGAAGGCCGACGGGACGCCGCGGGAACGCCCGTTCCAACTCGTCTCGCGGCGGTTGGGGGCCTTCTTCGGCGAGCCGCGTCGCGAGATCGACGTGCTGAGCGCCCACGTGTTCGCGTACTAGCCGTTCAACGGGATGGCGCGAACCTCCGCAAGTAGCCCGTCCAAGAGCCCTGGCACTTCGGATCCACCAAGCACGAGCTGGCGGTCCAGGAGCCTGTTCGCGGTCTCACAGGAGGTCTCGCTGACAAGCGAGCACCCGTGGCATGCGGAGAGGTTCAGGCTCGATGAGCCTTGCCGGTCACTCTCGATACAGACGGGATCGTTCGAGCAGACGTCGGCGTCGTCGAGGGCCGCGAGGATCAAAGGGATGAGCTTGTCCGGGTCACCAAGGCGGACGAGACCACCAAGCGTTCCTTGAGCGTCACCGGCCGCGGTGTAGACCAAGATCCCCGCGGTCCGGTCGGGGCGGTCCGAGTGCGCGTAGATGCGCTCCTGAAGTGATGCCGACGAGTATCCCGAGGCGTACGCGAGGCGCCTGATAAGGAGGTGCGCGATCGTGTGGAGTGCCACGAACCGCGGCTCGGGCACGTCCAACCGCTGTGCCCATGTCGTGCTCTGACGGCGTTCGGCAAGGACGCCCGCCCGTTTCTGCACCGCTGGCTGCGCCTCCCACTCGGTCAGGTAGCCCTCGTCGAACTGGATAAAGATGCCCTCGCCATACATCTCGATCGCCGGAAGGGTCGGCCGCCTCCTGCCCTCGGCAGACAGGTCGGCGCAGATCAGCTCTGCCTCGGCGGAGTACCGACGGAAACCCCTGAGTGCACTCACCTCACGAACCCGGCGGACCTGCCCTATCGCTGTGATCCGCTCCATGAGCGCTGCGGGAACACCGGACTGAGCGTCGACTCGCCACGAGTCCACGACGAAGTCCCCCTCGGACCGATCGCGTCCCGCACGGCCCAGCTTCTTCAGGAACGCAGCCCACTCCCCGTCCTTGAGGTCGGCCACGACATCATCTGGCTGATCGTCTGCGGAGTCCGCGATCGCAATGACGTCAGCGACCTGGACCCCGAGATCCTCGGCAATCATCTCGGCGATCATCTCAGCCTTCGGGCCCCCGTTGTCCGCCACCAAGCGCGCAAAGAGATCGTGCGCGCGCACTGCATCAACCGACGCCACCGAGCTCGGCTTCTCTTCTGGGATGTCCAGGGCCGAGATTCGTTCCGCGATGTAGTTGCCTGTTGCCCCGCGTTGCACTGCAACGAGAGGGTGTTCACATGCGTTGGCGGGGAGTGGCTCTTGCCAGGGCTGAACACCTTGGCAGCGGATGCCGTCGCGACCCAGGGACTCCTTCAGGACGAGTTCCGACAGAGGTCGCGACCGCTTGCAGCCCGTGCACTCGACACGCAACGAGTTGAGTCCTTCGCCGTGCTTTGCCGAGCGCACGAAGCGGAGCTCCTTGTATGCACGGCAGAGACGGACGGCCTCGGTGACACCGGCATCGCGCCCACGGTGAGCCCACTGGAACCAAGGGATGTCCTGGAGATGGCTGCCCTTCTCGCACACGGCGACGTAGCGCATCGGGACGAGGAAGCCGCCACACTCGCACTTATTAGTCCACTTGCCCCGGTCCTTTCCCGTCACCCGGGACAGCCGCGAGCACCGCTCGCAGAAGCGCCACGTCGGGAACCGCCAGTACAGGAGGCTTGCCGTGTCCTTGCCTGCGCGATCGGCGTGGGTCGGTGCCTCTCGAAGAACGCTCGGCCCGATCCGCTCGACCAGTCGCGGGCAGTGGATCTCGGGGGCGAACCTCTTGTCCCACCAGGACGTGTCGGGGGCGATCAGTGACTCACCACGGATGTCCACGACGGCGCCGACGCCGAACGGCGAGACGGTCTCCGACAGTCGCAGGTCATGCTTGATCCGCTGCACTTGACCCCTCCTCGAACGGCTCTCGTACCTCGACGGCGACGTTCGGCTCCACCGACCTCATTGAGTCCGCGACGAGCCATCCTTCGCCCGTCTGGCCAAACCGTTTGAAGAGGGCCTTGTCGTCGCCTTGCGGCCTGTCGTACACGAGACCCTGACCCGCCTCTCGCGCCTCGCGCGCGCGTCGGTCCCAATGGTTCAGGAGGGACTCGACGCGTTCGCGCGTATCTCTGACCTCGACCCGGGAGTGCCGCCGAGGGGGCACCGCAGTGCCAGCAGATCGACCTCGTGACCGGCCTCTGCATCATCGCGGTCGAGGCACCGCCGGCGGGGCCCGACGTCGACCCGGTGACCGACGACGGTCCGGCAGAGACCGGTGAGGGTTCGCCGTGCTGGTTCGACCCGTCGAGGCAGAACGTCTCGGACGTCGAACCGCAGGCGGTCCCCTGCGAGCAGGACGGCATGTGGTGGTCGAACTCGTACGGCTGCTACGTCCGTGCCCTCGACCCGCAGCCCGACGGCACCGACCCCGCGTGGGGCGGCCGCGACCCGGCTGGCGGAGGCCTCATCTACGAGTGCTGGCAACCGATCACCGACTACTCGGTGTACTTGTGGCTCGAGAGCGCACCCGAGCGGTCGGGGCAGGGACCCTCTCCGAGGGCGGTCGCCGAGATGGCCATCGACGAGATGAACCTCACCGCGATCACGATCGGCATCGTCCCCGACCCGGGTGCGGGATCGATGGGGATCGTCGGTATGCCCGTGTGGATGTGGGCCGCCGACCCCAGCCCTTCCACCGTCGGCCCCATCACGGCGACTGCGTCGGCGGGCGGGGTCACCGTCACCGCGACGGCGAAGATCCACAAGATCAGCTGGGCCATGGGCGACGGCTCCACCGTCGTCTGCCAAGGCGCCGGAACGCCGTACCACGTGAGCCACGGCGGCGCTTCGTCGCCGGACTGCGGCCACGTCTACACCCGCACGAGCGCGGGTCAAGCAGGCGGTGTCTACACCGTCACCGCCACCTCGGACTGGGTCGTGACCTGGGAGGGCGCCGGACAGACCGGGACCATCCGCATGGGCGACCTCGAGCGGTCCGTGCAGATCGCCGTCGGAGAGGCGCAGGTGCTCGTGACGCAGTAGTCGCGACCGCCACGCAGGAAAGGGCAAGAGTCATGGCCACCTCTATCCAGGACGGCACCACCAGGGCGTCGTCGTCGGTCGGGCCCCCGACAACGCCGCCTCCGAAGCCGCGCAGGCGGGCGTGGCAGATCGCCACGGCGGTCGCGCTGGGCGCCGCCGGCATGATCGGCGGGGTGCTCGCCTGGACGTCGACGTCGTCGATGACGGCGGTGCTCGTGGCGAAGGAGACCATGCACCGCGGCGACGTCATCACCGAGGAGTCGTTCACCCCGGCCCGTACGTACGACGACGCGGCTCTCGACCCCGTCACGGCTGCCGAGCTCAGCGATCTTCTCGGCGAGCGTCTCGCCCTCGACGTCGCGGGGGGAAGCATCGTCACGCACGACGCCGTCACCGGCTTCGAGCCGACCCAGCCCGGCAGGCTTCTCGTCGGCGTGCGCCTCGACTCGGCGCACGCCCCCGGGTCGCCGCTCCTCGTCGGCGACGAGGTGCTCGTCGTCGTCACTCCGCCCGAGGGCGGCGCGACCGGCGAGGGCGTTCCTCCCTCCGCGCACGCCGAGGTGGCATCCGTCGCCGTCGACCCAGAGTTCGGCGGCACGATCCTCGACCTGCTCGTCACCGAGGCCGACGGTCCGATGGTCGCCGCGAACGCGGCGGCGGGGAACGTCGCCGTCCTGCTCGAGCCTCGCGGAGGTGAGGACTGATGGCGGTCATCACCCTCTGCTCGGCCGCTGGTGCGCCGGGAGTCACCACGACGGCGATAGGCCTGGCGATGTGCTGGCCTCGTCCCGTGCTGCTCGTCGAGGCGGACCCGCGCGGCACCTCGACGATCCTGTCCGGGTTCTTCCAGGGCGCACGAGAGTACGACGTCGGCCTTGTGGAGCTTGCGCTCTCACCGCTGGAGATCTCGGACGCGCTGCGCGACATGGTCCGCCCGCTCGGCGGAGAGGCGAGCTTCCTCGCAGGCACACGCTCGCACGCGCAGGCCCTTGGTCTCAAGGACCTCTGGGGCAGACTCTCCGAGGCACTCGACGACCTCGAGAAGACGGGCCAGGACGTCATCGTCGATGCCGGTGCCCTCGGCTTCCCGGGCTCCCCCGAGGCGCTCCTCTCGCTCGCCGACCTCACACTGGTGGTCACGCGCACCCACCTGCCCGCGCTCTTCGCCACCCGGTCCTGGACCGAGGCGCTGCACCGCAACGCGCCCTCGTGGCAACAGCCCGGGCTGCTCCTCATCGGCGAGGGCCGGCCCTACACGGCACGCGAGGCGGCCAACCTCCTCGGCGTCCCGGTGGTCGCGTCGATCACCGACGACGCCGAAGCCGCCGCCGTCTACCATCGGGGCGCGCACGCGCCGCGCAAGTTCGCACAGAGCCGGTTCATCCGCTCTCTTCGTGCCGCGGTCGACGCGATCGGCCACACCGTCAACACACGCCGCGAGGACCTGCTGCGGGAGGTAGCGCCATGACCGACCTACGCGTGGCGCAGACCTCGAGCGGGTCTGACGACGAGGCACCGCCACGTATCGACCCTGCCGCGCTGCCCTTCCTTGCCCAGCCCACGGTGCCGATCCATGCGACGACAGGAGCGACATCGGCCGCTGTTGCCGGGCCACCGGAGACGACAGACTCCGTGGACTGGAGCCTCATCACGGCGCTGCGCGCCCACGCCTCCGAGTTGCTCTCCCAAGCCACCGCCGGCGAAGGTCTCGACAAGGCGAGCGAGGAGCAGCTCGGCCGGTCGATCGCCCTTGATCTCATCGAAGCGGCTATGGCGGAGGACGCCAACACCGGTCGACCGACGTGGTCGCTCGCCCGGCAGCGCGTGACCGCAAACGCCGTCTTCGACTCCCTGTTTCGGCTGGGCCGGTTGCAGCCGCTCGTCGACGACGACCGCGTGGAGAACATCATCATCACGGGCTTCGATCATGTGGTGCTCGAACTCGTTGACGGCACGCTGCTCCAGGGGCCAGCCGTCGCCGACTCCGACGAGGAGCTGCTCACCTTCCTCCAGTTCCTCGCCACCCGGTCCGAGGTCAACGCGCGCCCGTTCTCCGAAGCGCAACCGTCGCTGCACCTACGTCTCGACGGGGGTGCACGTCTGGCGGCACTCGCCTGGGTGACCCCGCGGCCGTCCATCGTGATCCGGCGTCACCGGCTCATCAGCGTCACCCTGGACGAGCTCGTGGAGAAGGAGCTGATGACCGACGTCGCGATGTCGTTCCTCGCGGCGGCGGTCCGGGCGCGGAAGTCGATCGTCGTCGCGGGGGCCCAGGGCGCCGGCAAGACCACTCTGGTGCGGGCGCTGTGCTCGGAGATCGACCCGGACGAGGCGATCGTGACGATCGAGACCGAGTACGAGCTCCAGCTTCATCTGCTCCCCGACAAGCACCACATCGTCCATGCGATCGAAGCCCGCCCCGGATCCGGCGAGAAGGGTTCGGACGGCCGCGCTGCCGGGGAGTACACGCTCCACGACGGGCTCTACGACTCCTTCCGCTTCAACGCCTCGCGGCAGATCGTCGGCGAGGTCCGAGGCAAGGAGATCTGGCCGATGATCAAGGCGATGGAGTCGGGCACGGGCTCCATGTGCACGACCCACGCGACCAGCGCTGCAGCGACGCTCGAGAAGCTCGTCTCCTGCGCGCTGGAGGAGGGGCACGGTGTGGACGACCGCGTCGTCGGCCGCAAGCTCGCCGCGACCGTCGACCTCGTCGTCTACATCGACGTGCGCGACGTCGTCCGACCCGACGGCACCCAGCGCCGCCAGCGGCACGTCACCGAGATCGTCGCAGTCTCCCGCGGCGAACGAGACCTGGGCTACTCGATGACACACGTCTTCCGCAGCCTCGAGCGCGCTGGGACCGCATACCCGCACACCCTGCCCGACGAGATGCGAGACCTCGAGGACTTCGGCTTCGACCTCACCGAGTACGTCGCGACCCAGCAACGGAGTGTGTCGTGAGGGGCGTCGGCCTGATCGTCTCCGGCACGCTGGTCGGCCTGTCGATCGCATGGTTCGTTTTCGCGATGCGGCCCGACCCGGAGGGCGACGACCAGACGGTCCGTCGGCCGAGCCGATGGAGCCGCGTCCCGCGCCGCACGTGGATCGTTCTCGCCGTCGGTGTGCTCGCCGGTGTCTGCACCTGGCTCCTGACGGGGTGGCTCGTCGCCGTCGTCGCGATCCCCGTCGCCGCGGTCGGACTACCGCTGTTGCTCTCCGACGGCGGGGCAAGCACGCAGATCACCCGGCTCGAGGCGATGGAGGAGTGGACGCGGTCCCTTGCCGGGGTGCTGACGGTCGGCGTCGGGCTCGAGCAGGCGTTGGGGGCCACCTTGCGCTCCGTGCCCACCGCCATAGCGCCCGAGGTGCGCCGTCTCGTGGCGCGCCTGCGCGCCCGCTGGAACACCGAGGAGGCGTTGCGTGCGTTCGCCGACGAGCTCGATGACGCCACCGGCGACCTCGTCGCCGCGAACCTCATCCTTGGTGCACGACGCCGGGGCGCGGGCCTGGCGTCGGTGCTCCAGGCTCTCGCCGAGTCCGTCGCAGCGGACGTACGGGCGCGACGGCAGATCGAGGCCGACCGAGCCAAACCGAGAGCGACGGCCCGATGGGTCACGATCATCTCGGCCGGCGTCCTCATCGTCTTCACCTTCTCCGGCCAGTACGTCGAGCCGTACTCGACGCCGATCGGGCAGGTCGTCCTCGTCGCGCTCGTCACGGCCTACGTCGCCGTGCTGCTGTGGATGAAGCGCATGGCCGCAGGAAAGCCCGCTGCTCGCCTGATTCAAGGGGGCGCCCAGTGAACACCACGATGGTTCTGCTCATGCTCTGCGGCGGGCTCGTCGGCCTCGGTCTTGCGCTGCTCGTCGCCGCAGTTCTCCCGTCACAGCCCGTGGACCTTGGGGACGCCGTTGCTCGCATCGAGCGTCGCCCGTCGACGTCGTCTGCGGCGACGACCGCGCCCCGAGGAGCAACGGAACGCATCGGGAACTGGGCGATGAAGACACTTCCCGCCCGCGCCTGGGTGCGCACCCCGGCTCGCGAGCTCGCGCTACTGCGCATCTCTCTTCAACGCTTCTACGGCGAGAAGGTCACGTTCGCCCTGGTCGGCCTCCTCGCACCGCCGCTCATCGTCGCGTTCTTCCGTTTCCTCGGGCTCGACGTGCCGTTCCAGATCCCCGCGGTCGCGTCGATCGGCCTCGCCGTCGTCATGTTCTTCATCCCGAACTACAACGCCATCGACGACGCCAAGAAGGCACGCGGCGAGTTCCGGCGATCTCTCGGCGCCTACATCGACCTCGTCGCGCTCGAGCGACTCAACGGATCCGGCCCCCGTCAGGCCATGGAGTCCGCGGCCGAGGTCGGCGACTCGTGGGTGTTCACGCGCCTCGCCGAGGACCTCGCGCGGTCGCGGTGGTCCGGCGTGCCCCCGTGGGACTCGCTGCACGTCCTTGCCACCGACCTCGCGCTGCCGGAGCTCGACGACTTCGCCGACATCATGCGGATGTCCGGAGAGCAGTCCACGAGCGTCTACCAGCACCTCCGCGCACGGGCCGAGGCGATGCGCACCGCGATCCTCGGTGACGAGCTCGCTCAGGCCAACGCGACCGGTGAACGTCTGTCGATCCCGGGTTCGCTGCTCGGCGTCATCTTCATGGCGCTGCTCCTCGCGCCGGCCCTTCTGTCCATGTCCATCAGCTCCTGACCCCGTCCCGATGCTCCCTGGCCGGAGCACCGCACATCGCACGAAGGAACACCGTGGAAGGAACCGCACCATGTCCCACCTCATCACCGCCGTCGCCCTTCTCAGGGCCTGGCTGACCAGGCCCGACGACGACCGCGAGCGCGGCTCGGTGACCATGGACCACGTCCTGTGGGCTCTGGGGGTCATCGTGATCGCCGGGATCGTCGTCGCCGCGGTGACCTCGTATGTCACGAACCAAGCGGCACGCATCCAGTAGTCCTCGGCACGCCCGAGGCAGCGACCGACGTCACGATCGGCGCTGGCGCGACGACCGCGGCTCGACGTCGATCGAGATGGCGATCCTCCTGCCAGCGCTGCTGATCGCCATGTTCCTCGGCGTCCAGGCCGCGTTGTTCTACCACGCCCGCAACGTCGCCCAGGCGGCCGCTACCGAGGGCGCTCGCGCCGCGGCCGTGGAAAACGGGCGCGCGTCCGACGGGATCTCGGCCGCAGCCACGTTCGTCGCCGATGCCGGCGGAGATCGCGTCATCGTCGACCTCGACGTCGGCGGTGAGCGCACCGCCGAGCGGGTCGTCATCACCGTCCGCGGGGCCAGCCTGAGCGTGGTGCCCGGGTGGTCGCCGGGCTTCGAGGTGGAGGCCGTGGCGAGGACCGAGCGATTGACCGCGGAGACGACATGAGACGGCTCGCCGGGCTGCTCCGGTCCTCGGATGAGCGCGGTTCCGCGTCCGTGGAGGCCGCGATCGTTGTGCCCGCGTTCCTGCTGTTCCTCGGGCTCATCATCTTCGCCGGCCGGACCGCCCTGGCTCACCAGGGGCTCCAGGCGGCGGCGTACGACGCCGCCCGCGCGGCGTCGCTCGCCCGGTCGCCCGACGTCGCCCAGCGCGCCGCGCTCGACGCGGCCTCTCAGACGCTCGCCAACCGCGAGCTCCGCTGTGCGGACACCGGTGTCGTCGTCGACACCTCGGCGCTCAGCGCTCCGCTCGGCGAGTACGGCTCCGTGACCGTCGAGGTCACCTGCGTCGTCGACCTCGGCGACCTCGCGGTACCCGGCCTGCCCGGAACCCGAACGGTCAGAGCATCGATGTCCTCGCCCGTCGACGCGTTCCGGGAGCGCGGATGAATCACCGTCCACTTCACGGCCGCGCCGACGACCACGAGCGCGGGTCCATCAGCGCGTGGGCCGTGCTCGCATCCTTCACGATGATCGTGCTGGTCGGCCTCGTCGTCGACCTGGGCGGTCAACTTACCGTCCAGCAACATGCTCGCGCCGTCGCCGCGCAGGCCGCCCGTGCCGGCAGCGAACGACTCGACGCACCCCTGGCGATACAGGGTCGCGGCGCGTCGGTCGATGTTGGCGCCGCAAGGTCGGCGGCGAACGGATACCTCGAGGCTGCCGGTGTGGACGGAACCGTGACCGTACGCAACGGGTCCACGGTGACGGTGGCCGTCAGCGACACCTACGACACGATGTTCCTCGCTGCCATCGGCATCGACCGGCTCGACGTGACCGGCACCGCGAGCGCCCGTGTGATCCGCACCTTCGGAGGGAACGAACGATGACCATCCGTCGCCGACTCGCAGGGCTAGCAGCGACCCTAGGGATTCTCGCGTTCGTCGCCGGGCTCCCGATCCTTCTCGTGTGGGCGTACCGGCGTCTGTGGACGTTCACCTGGTCCGAGCTGTGGGTGCGTGCGCAGATGCCCGACGACGGCTCGCTCCTGATCGTCCTGGTGCAGGCGATCGCGTGGATCGCGTGGGCATACCTTGCCTGGGGGCTCGTGCTCGAAGCGGTCTACCGGGTGCGCGGGATGAGCGCGCCGCGCGTGCGCGGCCTCGGGCTCTCCCAGGGGGTGGCACGGCACCTCATCGACGTTGCGGCAACGCTCTTCGTCGTCGTGCCGGTGGCGACGCCGATCATCGCCGCACCTGCTCATGCGCTCACATCTGTTCGTACCGGCCCGGCACCTGTCGAGGCGTCGGAGACCAGCACGGCGCCGGTGGTCGCGGAGGCGACTCTGGCGCCCGCTCCTGCCGTCGTCGCGGAGCCGACTCCCCCACCGCCCGCCACGTTCGAGCACACCGTCAAGCGCAACGAGTCGTTGTGGAAGATCGCCGAGCGCTACTTGGGGCACGGCACCGCGTGGACGCAGATCCGCGACCTGAACCGCGACGCCATCGGGGACAACCCCTCCTACATCGAACCGGGTCTGGTGCTGCGGATCCCACAGGTCACCGAGCCCTCGCTCGCGGACGGGACGTACGTCGTCGAGCCCGGAGACACACTTTCGGGTATCGCAGCGGAGACGCTCGGCGACGCGGGCCGCTACGGCGAGATCTACGAAGCATCGACCGCGACAGTGCAGCCCGACGGCGGCCACCTGACCGACCCCGACCTCATCCGTCCCGGCTGGACTGTGACGATCCCTGGCGAGACGAGCACTGATCCGGCGACGGAGAAGACCACTGCCCCAGCCGTGGCCTCTTCTCCAGGCCCCGCCCCGGCGCCGAGCCACGGACGGGTGCCGCCGAAGTCGTTGAACGGCACACCAGCACCGGAACGCCGCCCACCGGCCGCGACGCCTCGTCACGTCGACGCTGGTGCTGAGGGAACGGATGCACCGGTGTCGGACGCTCACGGCGAGGCCGGCTCGGAGCCGGACGGCGTGTCGGAGACCGAAAGCCTTTTGGAGGACGGCGACACCTCGCCGTCGTGGCTCGTACCTGGCCTCACCGGCGCTGGCGGGATCCTCGCTGGCGCCCTGCTGCTCACGATCCGTGCCCGGCGGCGAACCGCCGCCCGACGACGCGAGACGGGGAAGATGCTCCCGCCGCTGCCGCCGGAGCTGCAACCGACAGCGAAGACCGCGGCCGCCGTCGGGCGCACGCCCTCCGAGGCCGTCGCATGCCTGACCGGCATGCTCAACGCACTGACCGCGACCCCTCCTGACCCGGAGCTCCATCCCAAGGTGGCCACGGTCGTCATCGCGGGCAGCGACGTCACGCTGACACTCGCGGAAGACGCCGGACTCCCCGCGCCCTGGTCTGGCACCGGCACGACCTGGACGGCGTCGCTCACACCGGCTGCTCCTACCGATGTCGACGCACCGTTCCCGCTGCTGGTGCCGGTCGGTGCCGATGTCGACGGGCGGATCCACCTCGTGAACTTGGAGCACCTCGGCACGCTGAGCCTGGGCGGCGACCACGAGCGCGTCACCGCATTCGCGCGCTTCCTCGCCTCGTCCGTCGCGCTCAACCCGTGGTCGGCGCGAGTCTGCGTCTACGCCCTCGGCGTCGCCGAGGAACTCGCCGACATCGACCACCTGCGACTGCGGTACTTCCCGCCAGAGGACCCCGCCGGGATAGATGAAGCGACCCAGGCGGTCACGACCGACGGCGTACTTACCACCTCGCCCGACAACTACTACCTCGTCCTGACCACCGAGTCGGGCGCTCCAGCGCAAGCCCTTGCCACGTCGATCAACTGCCACCCCGCACGGCCCGCCGTCGTCCTCATCGCCCTCGGCGGTGAGCTCCCGCACTCCGCGCACGGCGAAATCACCGAGTCCGGGCGGCTCCTCATTGCCGACCTCGGGATCGAGGTTGAAGCGCCGGGCCTGTCCCGGGAGGAGGCCGCCGCCTGCGCCCAGGTCGTCGCCGCGACGGACGCCGCGACGAGTGTCCCGATCCCCGTCGACGAAGACGCCCTCGAGGGTTGGGAGGCGCACGCGAACCTCGCCGGCGCGCTCCGTCCCGAGCTCGTCGCCGACCGCCCCCTCGACGTCGCGGCACCCGCCGACGACACGTCCCTCCTCCCCGGAGCCGCCGCGGACTACGCCGCCTCCGCCCCGGTCACCACCGACGACGTCGCCGTGCTCGCACCGCTCGTGCGCGAAGGAGTCCGGGCCGACGTCGAGCGGGACCTCGACGACCTCGACCGCGACCTCGCCGACTTCGGGAAGAACCCGCCGAGACGCCCCTGGATCCGCCTCCTCGGCCCCGTCGAGGCCAAAGGGTGCGGAGACCGCACCGCGGCGCCCTACCGCGACAGCACGCGGCTCGAGACGTTCGCCTACCTCGCACTCCACCCGAGGGGCGCCACGGCCGCAGAACTGAAGGACGCAGGCGTCGCAGGGAACAGCGTCGCCCAGCGGACAACGGAACTGCGAACCTGGCTCGGCAAGGACCCGGTGACCGGGCGCCAGTTCCTCCCGAACGCGCACCACTCCCCTGACCACGGCAAGGCCGGGCTCGTCTACCAGCTCGAGAACTGCCTCTGCGACGTCAACCTCTTCCGGGCGCTCCGTGTCCGCGGCGAGGCACGCGGCGGGAGCGAGGGAATCGCCGACCTCGTGGCAGCGCTCGAGCTGGTCGAGGGCGTCCCGTTCGCGCAGGCTCCCGGACACTTCACGTGGGTTTTCGAGGGCGAACGACTCGACCACATCATGACGATCGCTGTCTTGGAGGTCGCTTCGGTCGTGATCGCGCACGCGCTGACCTACGGCGACCTCCCCACGGCGCGCCTCGCGGCGGAGGCCGCGCACAAGGCGGCGCCCGACGATGACCAGGCGAAGCTTGACCTCGTTGCTGTCGCCGCAAGGGAGGGTCATGGCGACACCGCCGTGCTCCAGCTGCTCGACGCAATCGGCAAGGCATCGGAGGACTACCGAAGTCCGATCGATCCGTCCGCGCGGACAAGGGCGATCATGGCTCGACTGCGGTCCCCCGCGCGCGGGCCATCGCGGGCGGCGGGCTGACGTGACGAAGAGCGGCCTGCGCTGCGCGGTGTCGCCGGAGACAGTGCTTCGCCCACCCGGCAATTCGGACTCCCGCCCGCACGAGTCGACCGGTAGGCGCGCGCGTGCTCGAGTGGTGCGAGTTGCCGTTGCCCGTCCTGTCCGATGCGGCCGAGGCCAGCGAAGGGTCCTTCCGCCCTCGACGCCCGTTAGAGCGAAAGTTCACTGGGTGAGTCGACGCCGGAGGCCAAGGCGCGAGCCTTCGCGCGCGTCCTTCGCAAGCACGAGGTCGAGAACGTCAACGAGGCGGAGATCCGCAGGAAGTTCAGTCGCTGAGCCTTTTCGTCGCTCGCGGGACCCGGTCATGTGCCGATCCCGGGTGCTGTGCGTCGCCGAGAAGGCTGACGCTCGGGCCGCGCGCACGGTGGTGTCGTTCGCCGTCCATACTCTTGCGTTCGTGCCTACCAGCGTCTCGGACCGCTCCCGACAAAGGTGGTCACGTGTTCGTCGATTAGAGCAAGAAGCGGGACTACCTGCTCGTTGCCGCGGCGGAAACCCCCGCGAGCTCGCGCTCGCCCGCAAGAGGGTGCGGGGGCTCGAGAGCGAGCAGGGCGAAGACGAGCGCGACCGGCGGCTGCGGTACCGGGAGACGGGTCGTCGCGGGTGCCGGGACTCGCTGGCGTACGACCACGCGACCGCGGCCGCCGAGCCCCTGCTCGCCGGCGTCGTCCGGCTGTAGAAAGCGCGAAACCCGAGCGCCACAACCGTCCGGAAGGGTCTCGGGTTCACTTCTCGCCGCTACTGCGGTGAGCTGCCCCAATCTTAGGCACCCGCGCTGCGTACGCGCAACGAACCGCCGATCCCCACAAGGTGATCTTGGGTGGTCACCTGCCAGGAGTCCCTGCACCGGCTCACCTTCCTTGCGACCTACATCGATACGTGTCAACATAGACGTATGTCGATACAGAATGTCGTGATCGTGGGATCGGGTCCTGCGGGCTACACCGCGGCGATCTACGCGGCCCGCGCGGGCCTCGCGCCCGTGGTGCTGGCCGGATCGGTCACCGCCGGTGGGGCGCTGATGAACACGACGGACGTCGAGAACTTCCCGGGCTTCCCCGACGGGGTGATGGGTCCGGACCTCATGGAGTCGCTGCGCAAGCAGGCGGAGCGCTTCGGCGCCCGGGTCGAGTGGGACGACGCGACGTCGCTCGAGCTCGACGGCCCCGTGAAGACGGTCGTGACGGGGAACGGTGATACGTACCGCGCCCGCGCGGTGATCCTCGCGACGGGCTCCGCGTACCGCGAGCTGGGCATCGACGGCGAAAAGCGCCTGTCCGGGCGCGGGGTCTCCTGGTGCGCCACGTGCGACGGCTTCTTCTTCCGCGACCAGCACATCGCCGTCGTCGGTGGCGGTGACTCCGCGATGGAGGAGGCCACGTTCCTCACCCGGTTCGCGGAGAAGGTCACGATCGTGCACCGCCGCGACGAGCTGCGTGCGTCGAAGATCATGGCCGACCGCGCCCTGGCCGACCCCAAGATCGAGTTCGCCTGGAGCTCCGAGGTCATCGGCATCGCGGGCGAGAGCAAGGTCGAGGGCGTCCGCCTCCGCGACACCGTGACCGGTGCCGAGAGCGACCTGCCGGCGACGGGCCTCTTCGTCGCGATCGGGCACGAGCCCCGCAGCGAGCTCCTCGCCGGTCAGATCGACCTCGACGACGAGGGCTACGTCCAGGTCGTCGGTCGCACCACCGCGACCAACCTGCCCGGCGTCTTCGCGTGCGGCGACCTGGTCGACCACACCTACCGGCAGGCGATCACCGCCGCCGGCTCAGGGTGCTCCGCCGCGCTCGACGCCCAGCGCTACCTCACCGAGCTCGCCGACGCCGCGGGCCTGTCCGACCTCGCCGGCACGCCTGAGTCCCCGAACCCCGACGAGCTGCCGCTGGCGCTGGAGGAGATCCGATGAGCACCGTGACCGTCACCGACGACACCTTCGACCAGGTGGTCCTCGGCTCTGAGGCCCCCGTCCTGGTGGACGTCTGGGCCACGTGGTGCGGCCCGTGCCGCCAGGTCGCCCCGATCCTGGCCGAGCTCGCGCAGGAGTACGACGGCAGGCTGACGATCGCCAAGCTCGACGCCGACGCCAACCCGGAGACCGTGGCCGCGGCCGGGGTCGTGTCGATCCCGACGCTGAACTTCTACTCCGGCGGCAAGCTCGTGAAGTCCGTCGTCGGGGCGCGCCCGAAGCCGGCGCTGGTCGCCGAGATCGAGGAGATCCTCGCGTGAGCGACCCCACGACCACCACGCGCGGGCGCCTGTCCACGCTCGACCGGTGGCTGCCGCTGTGGATCGGGCTCGCGATGGTCGCCGGCCTGGTCCTGGGCCGGTTCGTCCCCGCGCTGTCCGAGGTGCTCACGGCGATGGAGGTCGGCGGGATCTCGGTCCCGATCGCGCTCGGCCTGCTCGTCATGATGTACCCGGTGCTGGCCAAGGTCCGCTACGACCGCGTCGGCGCCGTCACCGGCGACAAGCGGCTCCTGGTGTCCTCGCTGCTGCTGAACTGGCTCGTCGGGCCCGCGCTGATGTTCGCCCTCGCCTGGGTCTTCCTGCCGGACCTGCCCGAGTACCGCACCGGGCTGATCATCGTCGGCCTCGCCCGCTGCATCGCCATGGTCGTCATCTGGAACGACCTCGCGTGCGGTGACCGCGAGGCGGCCGCGGTGCTGGTCGCGATCAACTCCGTGTTCCAGGTCGTCGCGTTCTCCCTGCTCGGCTACTTCTACCTCACCGTGCTGCCCGGTTGGCTCGGCCTGGACACCCAAGGCCTGGACGTCTCGGTCGGGCAGATCACCCTCAACGTCCTGGTCTTCCTCGGCGTCCCGCTGGCCGCCGGGTTCGTCTCACGCCTGGTCGGCGAACGCGCCAAGGGCCGCACCTGGTACGAGGACCGGTTCCTGCCGAAGGTCGGGCCGTGGGCGCTGTACGGGCTGCTGTTCACGATCGTGCTGCTCTTCGCCCTGCAGGGCGAGGCCGTCACCTCGAACCCGCTCGACGTGGCCCGCATCGCGCTGCCGCTGCTGGTGTACTTCGCCGCCATGTGGGGCATCGGCATCTTCGTCGGCAAGGCGCTGACGCTCGGCTACGCCCGTTCCACGACGCTCGCGTTCACCGCGGCGGGCAACAACTTCGAGCTCGCGATCGCCGTCGCGATCGGCACGTTCGGCGCGACCTCGGGCCAGGCCCTGGCCGGTGTCGTCGGCCCGCTCATCGAGGTCCCCGTCCTCGTCGGCCTCGTCTACGTCTCCCTGTGGCTCGCACGCCGCTGGTTCGCCGTCGACCCCTACGCCACCCCGACTCCTGCACGTGAGCTGGAAGAGGTGAGGTCATGACCACCACCCCCCTGACCGCCCGCGACCCGGACTGCGCCCCGCGGATCGAGTCCCACGCGATCGGCACCGAGGTCGCCGGCGCCGTCGCGACCACGCTCAAGGCCCTCGCCGAACCGCTCCGACTGCGGATGCTGTCCTTCATCGCCACATCTCCCGCCGGGGAGGCGTGCGTGTGCGACCTCGCGGCTCTCACCGACGTGTCACAGCCCACGGTGTCGCACCACCTGAAGGTGCTGCGCGACGTCGGGGTGCTGACCTCCGAACGACGCGGCACCTGGGTCTGGTACCGCATCACCCCTGGCTACAAGGGCGCGGTCTCCACCCTGCTCGAGTCGTTCGCCCCGGCCGCCCTCGAGGCGCTGGTCGCCCCGCACGAGCTCACGGGTCTGGAGGACGTCGACGCCGCGCTCGACCGCCTGGCCGCCGACCTCGCCACCCGCCACCCGAACGTCGGCCCCGAGGTGGTGCTACGGACCGTGCGCGAGTCCTACACGGCCCTGGCCCGCTCGGCCACGGTCTCGGCGCACCTGCTGACCCTCACGGACCGGTTCGCCCGCCAACGCCTCGCGGACATGTCCCGCGAGGCTGACGCTCGACCGCAGGTGCTGTTCGTCTGCGTCGCGAACGCCGGGCGCTCCCAGCTCGCCGCGGCCCTGGTCCGCCGCTACGCCGGGGACCGCGTCGTGGTCCGCTCCGCGGGCTCGACCCCGGCCGCGGACGTGCACCCCGCGGTACGACCCGAGCTCGCGGCCCTCGGCACCGCGGACGGCGAGGCGTTCCCCAAGCCGTTGACCGACGACGCGGTCCGCGCCGCCGACGTGGTGATCACGATGGGCTGCGGCGACGTCTGCCCGGTCCTTCCCGGGAAACGGTACGAGGACTGGCTCGTCGGCGACCCTGCGCTGGCGTCCCCGGCCGGCGTCGCCGCGATCCGCGACGAGCTCGACACCCGCGTGCGCGCCCTGCTCACCGACCTGCTGCCCGACCTCGCCCTCACCGACCGGTGACCCACCCCGCCCACCAGGAGACCACCATGACCGAGACCACCACCGCGAAGCCGTCCGCCCTGTTCGTCTGCGTGCACAACGCCGGCCGCTCCCAGATGGCCGCCGGGTACTTGCGCGCCCTGTCCGGCGGTGCCGTCGAGGTCCGGTCGGCCGGTTCGGCGCCGGCCGACCAGATCAACCCCGTCGCGGTCGAGGCCATGCTCGAGGAGGGCATCGACATCCGCGCCGAGCAGCCCAAGATCCTCACCACCGACGCGGTCCAGGCGTCCGACGTCGTCGTCACCATGGGCTGCGGCGACGCGTGCCCGATCTTCCCCGGCAAGCGCTACGAGGACTGGGAGCTCGCCGACCCCGCCGGGCAGGGCATCGACTCCGTGCGCCCCATCCGCGACGAGATCCGCACCCGCGTCCTCACCCTGCTCGACGAGCTCGGCGTCGCGCCGGTCCAGGCCGCGACCGCCTGATCCCGCTCCACAACGACGACGTCGGCCGGGACCCCGCCGTGGGGTCCCGGCCGACGCGCGTGTCAGGCCAGCGTCTTCTGCAGCAGGCTCGTGCCGAGCCACCGGTCGAACTTGCGGCCCACGCGTTCGAGCCGTCCCGCGTCGGTGAACCCGGCCCGGCGGTGCAGCGCCAGCGACGCGTCGGTGTCGCCGTCGGCGACGACCGCGATCACCTCCCGCGCCCCGGCCTCCGCGGCGTCGGTGAGCACCTGGTCGAGCAGCCGGGTCCCGATCCCACGCCCGGTCGCGGCCGGGTCGAGGTAGATGGTGTCCTCGACCGTGTGCGCGTACGCCGGACGCGGGCGCCACGGCCCCACGTACGCGAACCCGGACACGGCGCCGTCGAGGTCGGCGACCAGGAACGGCCAGCCCGCACCCTGCAGGACCTCGAGCTTGTCCGCCCACACGCCTTCACCCGGCGGGGTGAGCTCGAACGTCGCGGTCGACGTCTCCACGTAGTGGTCGTCGATGCGCGCGACCCCCGCCATGTCGGCGGGGGTCGCGCTCCGCACGGTCAGGCTCACGCGTCCAGACCGTCGCCCGAACGCCCGTGCACGACGCCCGTGGCAAACCCCACCCCGACGGGCGCCCCGAGGCCGAGCGTGACGAGCTGCGGCTCGGCGGGCGCGGTGCCGCAGCACGACCCAACCGCGCTCTCGCCGTCGGCCTCCAGGGCAAGGTCGGACGAGCACACGCCCGTCGCGGGCAGGTTCAGCTCGACCGCGTCCGCCGCCGCGCGGTCCCCGGCCAACGCCGCGGCGATCGAGCGCACCTGCTCATAGCCGGTGGCGAGGAGGAACGTCGGCGCGCGACCGTAGGACTTCATCCCGACGAGGTAGAAGCCGTCGTCCGGGTGGGACAGCACCTGCTCCCCGTGCGGGGGAACGGTCCCGCACGAGTGCTGGTTCGGGTCGATCAACGGGGCCAACGCGGTCGGAGCCTCCACGACCGGATCGAGGTCCAGGCGCACCTCGCGCAGCATGTCCAGGTCCGGACGGAACCCGGTCGCGTTGACGATCTGGTGCACGTCCAGGTTCAGCGCCCCGTCGCGCGCGGTGCCGAGGACCTGCACGGTGTCCCCGCCCGGCACGAGGCGTTCGATCGAGACCCGGGTGAGCAGGGTCAGGCGCCCCGCCTCGACGGCGGCCCGCAGCCGCGTGCCGAGCAGCCCGCGCGCGGGGAGCTCGTCGTCGGTCCCACCGCCGAACAGGCGCCGCGCCGAGCCGCCACGGATCGCCCACGTGACCGTGGTGCCCGGCTCGGTCTCGGAGAGCTCGACCAGGCTCAGCAGCGTGTTCGCCGCGGAGTGCCCCATCCCGACGACGAGCGTGTCCCGCCCGGCGAACCGGTCGCGCTGCGACCCGAGGACGTCGGGCAGCGGTCCGGTGACATACCCGGCGGCCTCCGTCTCGCCCGCGGCCGGGAGCCCGGAGACACCCAGCGGGTTCGACGTCGAGAACGTGCCCGACGCGTCGATCACCGCGCGCGCCAGCACGTCCTCGACCCTTCCGTCCGGGCCGACCGTGCGCACCCGGTAGCCGGTCCGCTCGCGCCCGAGGGAACGCGTCTTGTCCGCGCCGTCGCGCGCCACCGCCAGCACGCGCGTCCCGGTGCGCAGCCGCGAGGCGATCGGCGGCGTCGCGGCCAGCGGCGCGAGGTAGCGCCCGACGAGCTCGCCACCGGTCGGCAGGGTGTCCGGGTCCGGCTCGACCCAGCCGGTCGGCTCCAGCAGACGACGCGCCGCGGCGTCGACGTCGTAGCGCCACGGCGAGAAGAGCCGCACGTGGCCCCAGGACGCGACCGCCGCACCCGGACCGCCACCTGCCTCGAGGACCAACGGCTCCAGGCCGCGCTCCAGCAGGTGCGCCGCCGCCGCCAGACCCACCGGACCCGCACCGATCACCACGACCGGCAGCTCGTCCCGCACAACCTCGCCCATCACGCCTCCTCGCATCGACAAACTTCGATCAACCTCAGGACGCCAACGTATCCATAAACGTCGATGCATGGCAAGATGGAGGGATGACGACCACCGCGCTCACCCTCGAGGCTCCGGACACCTCTACGACGGGCGGGTGCTGCGCGCCGCTCGTACGCGACGCCGCCGACCCCGAGACGGCGCGCGACCTGGCCCGCGTGTTCAAGGCGCTCGGCGACCCCACCCGGGTGCAGCTGCTGTCGATCGTCGCCGCGCACGACGGCGGCGAGGCGTGCGTGTGCGACCTCACTGAGCCCGTCGGTCTCGCCCAGCCCACCGTGAGCCACCACCTCAAGATCCTCGTCGACGCCGGCCTGCTCCACCGCGAGCAGCGCGGCCGCTGGGCCTACTACTCCCTGGTCCCTGGCGCACTCGGCCAGCTCGCGACCTCGCTCACCGAGACAGCCCCGAGCAGCTGACCGAGCAGAACCACTCGCCTCCTGGAGGCGGCCGTGATCGACATCCCAGGCCTACCGGAGCCGGACGCGGGCCCGATCTTCGACCTCGCGCTGCTGGTGCACATCGCTGCCGGGCTGACGGCGGTCCTCGCGGGGCTGGTGGCGATGGTCGCGCCCAAGGGTAGGCGGTGGCACGTCGGGGCAGGGCGAGTCTTCCTCGGCGGGATCGCCGCTCTCTTCGGGTCCATGGTCGTCATGGTGGTGATCCGCTGGCCCGCTACCGCCCATCTGGCCGTGCTCGGGGGAGTCGCGCTGGCCGCCGCGCTGCTCGGGTGGCGCAACCGGCGCCGCGGCGGCAGCGACCGTGCGCACATCGCGTGGATGGGCCTGGCCTACATCGCGATGCTGACGGCGTTCTACGTCGACAACGGACCGCACCTGCCGATCTGGGAACGGCTACCGGACTGGTCGTTCTGGTTCCTGCCCGCGGCGATCGGGACACCGCTCACGGTATGGGCGATGCAACGACACCGCCCGCCGCGCGCGACATCTACGCGCGGACCCGCACCGACACCGTAGGTCGGTCGAGCTCGGCAGCCCGATCGAGCAGGCGTGCACCTGCGCTCACAGCAGCGAAGCGACGTGGGCGAGGGTCCCGGACTCGATGAGGATGAAGATGCCGAGGCCGATGAAGACCACGGGCACGAGCCAGTGCTCGACCTTCTCGAGCGCCTCGGTGACCTTCTCGTTGGTGCCGATTGTGCGCGCGAGCAGGCACCACAGTGCGAGCAAGATGAGGAACACCGCGATGGTGAGCAGGGCGTCGGTGGTCGAGATGGTGCGGAACACCGGGGTGTAGATCGCGATGTTGTCCCCGCCGTTGGCGATCGTGATGCCCGCGACGCCGAGGAGGCCGACGGCCTTGAGGGCGGACTCCGCTTCGTCGTCGTCGTCCTTGCCGCGCAAGGTGCGCACTAGGGCGAGCACACCGATCGCGAGCGGGATCAGGCCGAGCAGGCCGACCCACTCGTCGGGAACGATCGTCAGGCCGAGTGCGGCCAGGAAGCTGACCGCGATCAGGGTGACCAGGCCCAGGTACTGCCCGGCCACGATCTGCCACCCGCGCAGCTGTGACGTCCCGCGCGCGGCGACTGCGAACAGAACTGTCAGGACCACGATGTCGTCGAGGTTGGTCGCGACGAACAACCCGACTGCGGCCGCGATGGTGCTCAGCACGCCGACACCTGCCCGTCCACGCCGTACGTCGGGCAGAGCGCGACCGCGCTGCCCGTCGCCGCGAGCAAGGTCTCCGCGGCAGCCAGCATGTCCAGCAGCTCCGGGCGGGCCAGCGAGTAGAACACCCGCCGACCCTCCATGCGCCCGGCCACCAGGCCGCAGTCCTTCAAGCACGCCACGTGCGAGGACACCGTGGACTGCGCGAGCCCCAGATCAGCCGTCAGTTCCGCGACGCGCGCCTCCCCGACCGCGAGCCGGCGCACAATCGCCAACCGCGCCGGGTCCCCCAACGACCGGAATAACGCGACAGCCGGCTCGACATCGGCCGTGGTCGCCGCACACACCTCAGGTTCTATGATCGACATAGAACGATAATAACCGGTATCTAACGATCATAGTGCTGGCAGCACGCCGTCTGGTGGTGAACCGCGAGCACGGTCGGCGTCTCCGCGCGCCCTACGGAGCAGCCGTGCGCAGAACGCACCGTTGCCGCACGTCGCACAACCCTCTTTCGGACGCCCGACAAACGGGGGGCGGAGACCGCCGTGGGTTCTGTGACGTCAGACGTCGTTGGACCTTCCCACCAACTTCCGTGCGCTCGGGTACCTCAGGGCGCCATGTGAGCCACGCCCCAGGCGCTCGGGCATACCCGCCCCGGGTATATGGTTGCGCAGACGTACTACCCCTATGGGGTATCTAGATCGCAGGAAGGTATTGCCGTGCCCTCGACCGAATCGCCGCCCAACCAGAACGAGCGAAGCGCCCGCCGCCTGATCTGGGCGCTGTTAGTTATCGCGACGGCACAGTTGATGATGGTGCTCGACGACACCGTCGCGAACGTCGCGTTGCCGAGCATCCAGGCCGACCTCGGGCTCACCGAGGCGGCCATGCCGTGGGTGATCAACGCCTACGTCCTGACCTTCGGCGGTCTGCTGCTGCTCGGAGGACGCGCTGGGGACCTGTACGGGCGGCGCCGAGTACTCCGCTTCGGCCTCGTCGTCTTCACCGTCGCCTCGCTCGTCGGCGGCCTCGCCCCGACGAGCGAGGCCCTGATCGCCGCGCGCGGCGTCCAGGGGGTGGGCGCGGCCCTGGTGGCGCCGAACGCGCTCGCGCTGGTCGCCACCACCTTCCCCGCCGGCAAGCCCCGCAACAAGGCCGTGGCCGTCTACGGCGCGATTTCCGCGCTCGGCATCATCGGAGGCGTCCTGCTCGGCGGGATCCTGACCAGCGCGCTGAGCTGGCGGTGGGTCCTGCTCATCAACCTTCCCATCGGCCTGGCCGTGCTTGCCGGCACCCGGATCCTGCGCGACGGCGAACGCAGCACCGGCCGTCTCGATACCCTGGGCGCCGTCACCGGCACAGCTGGCTTCGTCGCCCTGGCCTACGGCTTCACGCGCGCCGGCGAGCACGGCTGGACCGACGGCCTGACGCTGACGGCGTTCGCCGCTGCGGTCGTGCTCCTCGGGCTGTTCGTGCTGGTGCAGGCGCGCAGCGCGCACCCACTGCTGCCGCTGCGGCTCCTCGCGGACCGCAACCGCTCCGGCGCCTACGTCACCGTGCTGTTCATCGGCGGTGGCCTCATGGGCACGTTCTACCTCGCGACCCTGTTCATGCAGCAGGTCCTTCGGTACGGCCCGCTGCAAGCCGGGCTCGCCGCACTGCCCTTCGGTGTCGGCATCATCGTCGCGTCGGGGATTGCGTCGAAGCTCGTCGAGAAGCTGCCCCCGCGCCTGGTCACCGTCCCTGGCCTGCTCCTGGCCGCCGGAGGGATGCTCTGGCTCTCACGCCTCGACGCGGACGCCGGCTACTGGGGCGACCTCATGGTCCCGCTCTTCCTCACGTCCGCCGGACTCGGCCTCGCCTTCGTCCCGATGACCCTCACCGTCGTGCACGGCGTCGACGAGCGCGAGACCGGCATCGCCTCCGCCCTCATGAACACCGCCCAGCAGCTCGGCGCCGCCCTCGGCCTCGCCGTCCTCACCACCGTCTCGATCACCGCGGCCAGCACCCGGCTCCCCGACGCGGTCACCACTCTGAACGAGGCCGTGACCGCAGGCGACACGAGTCTGATCACCAGCGCCGAGCACGCGCTCAGCCACGGGTACGCCACCGGCTACCTCGCAGCCGCCGTCATCCTGCTCGTCGCCGCCGCGATCGCAGCGCTCCTCGTCAACACGCGCGGGCAGCAACCGGCCACGGCGATGCAACGCTAGACGCACCGCACAGGTCGAGCCCATCCAGCCCCGTAGAGCCCACCGGCTCTCGGATGTCGCGGCTCGTTCCGCGGAATCCGAGAATCGATGGACCGGCGTCGGTTCCCGACAGGGGACACGACGACGGCCCGTCGCGCGCGAATGGCATCTGGTACTCCACGCGACACCGGCTAGGACTCAGGCAACTGCGAGTGTTGGTTCGAGATTCACCTTCACGAAGGAGGCGGTTCCGTCGCGCCAGGTGAGGTAGCCGCCGTCGAGGTTGCGGACGTCGTAGCCCAGCTGGGCGAGCAGGCGCGCAGCGGTGTGGCCGCGCTGACCGACTTGGCAGTGCACGACGACCGGCGCCTCGGTGGGGATTTCCGCGGCGGCGCGGGCGCGCAGCTCGTCGAGGGGCACGTTGACGGCGGGTCGTCCGTCCGCGGTGCGCACGGTGCCGCGGGCGTGCTCATTTGGCGTCCGGACGTCGACGACGGTCGCGCCGTCGTCCTCGGCCAGCGCGTCGAGCTCGTGCCACTGGACGGTCCGAGTATGCCCGGCGCGGAGGTTGTCGGCGACGTACCCGAGCATGTTGACCGGGTCCTTCGCCGACCCGTAAGCCGGTGCGTAGGAGAGCTCGAGGTCCGCCAGGTCGGACGCGGTGATCCCGCCGGCGATCGCGGTGGCGATGACGTCGATGCGCTTGTCGACGCCGTCGCGCCCGACGCCTTGCGCGCCCAGGACGAGGTCGGTCTCCGGGTCGACGAGGAGCTTGAGCGCCATCTGCTCGGCGCCTGGGTAGTAGCCGGCGTGCTGGGTGGGGTGGGTATGGATCGCGCGGTACGGGCGCCCCTCGGCTCGCAGACGCTTCTCGTTGCGGCCCACCGCGGCGGCGGTCAGGCCGAAGACACCGACGACTGCCGTGCCGACGGACGGGCGCAGTGGCCGAGGGCGTCCCAGGATGACATCTGCGACGTGTCGGCCGTGCCGGTTGGCGAGGTTGGCGAGCGGGACGAGCGTGGTCGCGGCGCCATCGGCGCGGGCGGTGCCCGGGGCGGCGAGCGCGTCGCGCTTGGTCGCGGCGTCCCCTACGGCGAAGACGTCCGGCACTGTGGTGCGCAGGTCGTCGTCGACGAGGATCCCGCCGCGCGGCCCGGTCCGCGCGCCCGCGCGGACAGCGAGCTCGACGTCCGCGCGCACCCCGATGGCGGCGACCACGACGTCGGCGGCCACGGTGCCGACGGCGTCGCCTGTGACGTCGGTCAGGTCGACCGTGCGGGCGCCGACCGCGGCCACCTGGGTGGACGTGCGCACGTCGACCCGGTTCGCCTCGAGTTCGTGCTGCACGCGCACGGCCATCTCGGGGTCGAGGGGGGCCAGGACCTGGTCGGCGAGCTCGACGAGCGTGACGGCAAGGCCGCGGCGGACGAGGTTCTCGGCGACCTCCACGCCGACGAACCCGGCGCCTATCACCACGGCGGTGCGGGCAGGAGCACCGTCCTCGCCCCCGTGCTCGATCGCCCCGACGAGCCGGTCGACGTCCGCGACGTCCCGCAGCACGAGGGCGCGATCGACCCCCGGCACCTCAGGGACGATGGGGCGGGCGCCGGGGCTCAGCACGAGCCGGTCGTAGGACTCGAGGTACTCCTGTCCCGTCGACAGGTCGCGCACCGTCACGGTGTGCCCCTCGGCGTCCACGTCCGTCACGCGGCTGCGCACGCGGACGTCGAGGCGGAAGCGCGCGGCCAGCGACGCGGGCGTCTGCAGGAGGAGCGCGTCCCGCTCCTCGATGACCCCGCCCGCGTGGTACGGCAGGCCGCAGTTCGCGAACGAGACGTGCTCGCCTGCCTCGAGAACGACGATCTCGGCGGCCTCGGACAGGCGGCGCATCCGCGTGGCCGCGGACATGCCCGCGGCCACTCCACCGACGACGACGATCTTCAGCGACTTCTTCTCCGACATGACTCCAGGATACCCCCTGGGGTATTGTGGGGAACGACCGACCGAGGAGGACCACGATGTGCCAGGCAGCGACCTGCAGGCAGTGCGGCAAGACGACGTGGAGCGGCTGCGGCCAGCACGTCGACCAGGTGATGCGGGACGTGCCGCGCGGCGAGCGCTGCGAGGGGCACCCGGAGCGGCCGGGCACCTCTTTTCTCGCCCGGCTGTTCGGGCGCTGACGGCAGCCCGACGGGAGGAACCGATATGCAGCTCGACAAGGACGAGATGAAGAAGGTCTCGAACCGCCTGAAGCGCGCCCAGGGTCAGCTGGCCGCCGTCGTGCGTATGGTCGACGAGGGCGGCGACTGCGCCGACGTCGTCACGCAGCTCGCGGCCGTCTCGAAAGCCCTCGATCGGGCTGGATTCGCGATCATCGCGTCGGGCCTCAAGCAGTGCCTCACGGACGAGGAGAACGGCCCCGATGACGTCCAGCGGCTGGAGAAGCTCTTCCTCTCGCTCACCTGACGAAGGGGTTCCGCACCAAGGGTGCGACGCGGGGGCGGGGCTGGTGCCGCCCGACCGATTTACCACTCAGTCGCAGGAGGCCGCGTACGGCATCGCGCTCTTCGGTGGAGCGGGGTCGGGCAACCGTGCGGGAAGTGACCAGAGGGTTGTGGATGGTGGGACGCTGGGACGGGGCGCTTGGACGTCGGAGGCGACCGTGATCGATATCCCGGGCTTGCCCGAGCCGGATGCGGGTCCGGTGTTCGACCTCGCATTGCTGGTGCACATCGCTGCCGGGCTGACAGCGGTCCTCGCGGGGCTGGTGGCGATGGTCGCGCCCAAGGGTGGGCCGTGGCATGTCGGGGCAGGGCGAGTCTTCCTCGGCGGGATCGCTGCCCTCTTCGGGTCGATGGTCGTCATGGTG
This sequence comes from Cellulosimicrobium sp. So1_17, assembly GCF_055181235.1. Taxonomy (NCBI): domain Bacteria; kingdom Bacillati; phylum Actinomycetota; class Actinomycetes; order Micrococcales; family Promicromonosporaceae; genus Cellulosimicrobium; species Cellulosimicrobium sp. So1_17. The sequence goes on along the minus strand of NZ_CM143702.1, from coordinate 4,074,044 downwards.
GCGATCCGCTGGCCCGCTACCGTCCATCTGGCCGTGCTCGGGGGCATCGCGCTGGCCGCCGCGGCCCTCGGGTGGCGCAACCGGCGCCGTGGCCAGAGCGACGCCGCGCACATCGCGTGGATGGGCCTGGCGTACATCGCGATGCTGACCGCGTTCTACGTCGACAACGGACCACACCTGCCGGTGTGGGAACGGCTGCCCGCCTGGTCGTTCTGGTTCCTGCCCGCAGCGATCGGGACACCGCTCACAGTGCGGGCGATGCGACGACACCGCCCGCCGCGCGCGACACCTACGCGCGGACCCGCACCGACACCGTAGGTCGGTCGAGCTCGGTCAGCGCGCGGCCCGGGCCGCGACAGCGGCGGCCAGCGCCTCATCGTCGGGAACACCGCGCAGCCCTGCGCTCGTGGGGTACACGCGGCACGCCACACCAGGACGAGCCTCGGGCACGGGAAACAGGTCCTGCCCGTCGATGTGGAACGAGGGCGACCCGTGGAATCCGTACCTCTGGGCCTGGTCGTCGTCGGTGATGACTACGGTGGCGATCGGCACGTCGATGCCGGCCCGGTCCAGGGCCCGGCGCAGCGCGTCCCGGGCGGGTGCCTCGTTCGGGCACGCGTCGACGACCTGAAGCTCAACCTTCATCGGTCCATCCTCTCTCGCTCTGCAAGTGGTGCTGTGGTGTTCGTGGCTGAACCGCCCCGGGTTCAGTGGAGGCTCGGTTCTCTGGTTTCCAGCGTCGTTGACGCAGGGTTCTGACGGTAGTGGTTGGTCTCGTGCTCGGCGGGTGGGATGTCGCCGAGCTCGGTGTGTAGGCGGCGGTTGTTGAACCAGTCGACCCATTCCAGGGTCGCGATCTCGACGTCGTCCAGGGTTCGCCAGGGCCCGCGCCGGCGGATGATTTCGGTCTTGAACAGCCCGATCGTGGACTCTGCGAGGGCGTTGTCGTAGGCGTCGGCGACGGTCCCGATCGAGGCGCGGATGCCCAGCGCGGCGAGGCGTTCGGTCAGGGCTAGCGAGACGTACTGGGACCCGGCGTCGCTGTGATGGATGAGCCCGGTCAGGTCGGTGACGCCGGTCCGCCCGCGCGTCCAGGCGGCCATCTCGAGGGTGTCGGTGACCAGGCCGGCGCGCATGTTCGTGTCGGCTTTCCAGCCCACGATCATCCGGGAGAACACGTCGATGACGAACGCGACGTAGGCGAACCCGGACCAGGTGCGCACGTAGGTGAAGTCCGCGACCCACAGCTGGTTCGGGGCGTGGGCGGTGAATGCCCGGTTCACCAGGTCCCCGGCGCGGGTGCCGTCCTTGCTCGGGGTCGTGGTGCGCTTTGCCCGGCCGCGGACCACGCCGCGCAGGTCGGCGGACCGCATCAGCCGCTCGACGGTGCAGCGTGCGACCGGGTGCCCGATACGGTGCAGGTGCCGCCACATCTTCCGCGCGCCGTAGACGCCGTAGTTCGCGGCGTGCTCGACCCGGATCACCTCGGTCAGCTGCACGTCGCTGACGGCACGGGCCGAGGGCGGGCGGGCCTTAGCGGCGTAGTACGTGCTCGGGGCGACCTGCAGCTGGCGGCAGATCGGCTCGACCCCGAACTCGGTGCGGTGGGCGTCGATGAACTCCACTACCTGGGCGACGGGCGGTCGAGCTCCGCCGCGAAGAAAGCCGACGCGCTGCGCAAGATCGCGTTCGCGCGCCGCAGCTCGCGGTTCTCACGCTCCAGGTCAGCCAGCCTCTGCGCGTCGCTCGTGGTGGTCCCGGGGCGGTCTCCAGCATCGGTCTCGGCCTGGTTGACCCATCCGCGCAGCGTCTCGGGGTTGATCCCGAGCTGCTCGCCGATCCGTCGGCACGCCGCCGGACGAGTCACCGGGTCCTTCTTCGCGTCCAGCACGAGCCGGACCGCGCGCTCACGCAGCTCGTCCGGGTACTTCCTCGGTGCAGCCATGACCCTCATCCTCCGTGGGTTGAGAGCCTCTATGGAAGTCGGGGCGGTTCATGGCCGTCCATCGCTCACCTCGCCCGCGAGGCGTCGCGCGTCGCGATGGACGCTGTCAGGTGATTGAGTGCCAGGTTCCGTCGGGAGCCTCGAACTCGTACGCAGTCGCACCGTGGAAGTCGTCGGTCACGCGAACGTCGAGGATCCAGCCGCTGTCGTCTGCGGTCAGGGTGCGCCACGGTTCACCCGATTGCCGGGTTCGGGCGGTGGTGATGCCTGCGGCTCGGATTGCCGCGAAGTGCAGTCGTGGTCCCTGCCCGTACTGCGGGGCGGCGCTTCCGACGTGAATCGTGTGCTCGGCCGCCAGGTCCAGCAGCGTGCTCGAGTAGTCCGCGCGTGCTCCCGCCGTCGTGCACATGTAGAGCAAGCCCCATGCGCCGTTGGGGTCGGCCCGCACGAGCACGACTGAGGCGCTGTTGCGGACGTGGTGGGCGATGGTGCGCTCGTCCGCTGGGGCGCCGTCGACGACCGCCCGGGCATGGTTCCGAGCGCTCTCGAGGTCGATCTCCTCCCACACCGGGTCCGCCATCCCAGCAGCCTTCCATCGGGCGGGCGGGCCCACTACACACCGGCGTTGACGTCTGCCGACCCCGGGGCGCGGTCGGGCGGCAGCTGCTGCTGGAGGTGCAGCACGAGGGGACGCAGGGGTTCGGGCAGTGGAGCGATCCCAGGGCCTCCCGCGCTCAGCCAGTTCCGCAGCTCGGTGGTGAGGTCGTCGCCCGCGAGGCGCTCGAACCAGACCGGGCGTTGCCTCGCCCGCACCTCAGGTGTGGGTCGCACGACGAGGATGTCTCCACGTTCACACGCGTCGAGGCAGTCCACGAGTGTCAGGCGCGCGTGACCGCTTGCCGCGATCTCGCGGACCCGCACGAGCTGGCCGCCGGGGCGGGGATCGTCTTTCCCCAGGGTCTCGCCGGCGCACAGGCGGCAGGCGGTCAGGCCGGGGACGGCGCGCCACGCGCCGCCGGTGGGCGGCTGCGCGCCGGCGCCCGATGGGTGAGTGGTCATGCGTGAGCGTCCTGGTGTTCGGCATCGACGGCAGGCTGGCGAAGGATGGCCCGGGTGCTCGTCTCGGGGCGCAGGTCCAGACGTCGCAGGAGCTGGGCGTTGAGCGCGACGACGACGGTCGATGCGGACATGAGCAGTGCACCGACAGACATCGGCATGACGAAGCCGATGGGCGCGAGCACTCCGGCGGCGAGCGGGACGGAGATCAGGTTGTATCCCGCTGCCCACCACAGGTTCTGCTTCATCTTGCGGTAGCTTGCCCGCGACAGCTCGATCACCGAGAGCACGGATCGGGGATCGTCGCTGGCGAGGATGACTCCGGCCGAGGCGATCGCGACGTCGGTGCCGGCGCCGATCGCGATGCCGACGTCCGCCTGGGCCAGCGCGGGGGCGTCGTTCACGCCGTCTCCGACCATCGCGACCTTGCGGCCTTCGCGCTGCAGCTGCTGGACCTTGGCTGACTTGTCTTCGGGCCGTACGCCGGCGAAGTACCGCTCGATGCCGAGCTCGTTGGCGACGGATGCAGCCACGGCCTCGGCGTCGCCGGTGATCATCACGACCTGCACGCCACGCTGGTTCAGCGCGGCGACCGCCTCGCGGGACTCGGTGCGGATCTCGTCGGCCAGGCGCAGAGCTCCTGCGACCTGCCCGTCGATGAGGACGTGCAAGATGATCGCACCCGACTCGCGCCACCGATCGGCGATCGCCAGCTCCTGGACGGACCGCTCGTGCAGGAGGTTGGGCCCTCCGACCTCCACGCTGCGGCCCGAGACGGTCGCGCGTACGCCGACCGCCGGGGACGACTGGAATTCCTGAGCGGATGCCACGGGCAGGCCCTTGTCGCGGGCGGCGCGGACGATGGCGCGGGCGAGCGGGTGCTCGGAGTCGGACTCCGCGGCTGCCGCCAGCGCGAGGACGGTGTCCTCGTCGTGGTCGCCGGTCGCCTCGACGCCGGTCACCGTGGGCTCGCCCTTGGTCAGGGTGCCGGTCTTGTCGAACAGCACCGCGTCGACGGTGCGCATGCTCTCCAGCGCGAGCCGGTCCTTGATCAGGACGCCGCCGCGCGCCGCGCGCTCGGTCGCGATGGAGACCACGAGGGGGATCGCCAGGCCCAGGGCGTGAGGGCAGGCGATGACGAGGACGGTCACCGTGCGGATCACGGCGTCGTCCGGCAGCCCGAGGACGGTCCATGCCGCAGCGGTGAGCACCGCGGCGCCCAGGGCGAACCAGAACAGCCACCCAGCCGCGGTGTCCGCCAGACGCTGGGCGCGCGAGCTGGAGTTCTGCGCCTCGGTGACCAGGCGCTGGATACCGGCCAGTGCCGTGTCCTGCCCGACCGCGGTGACCTGCACCCGCAGACCCGAGTCGGTCGCGACGGTGCCGGCCACGACCAGGTCACCGTTGCTGCGGCGCACGGTGCGCGACTCACCGGTGATCATCGACTCGTCCATGCTCGCGGCGCCGTCCACGACCTTGCCGTCGGCCGGGACCCGGCCACCGGGGCGGACCACGACCACGTCTCCCACGCGCAGGTCGCCAGGCGCCACGGTGACGACGTCATCGCCCTCGACCCGCTCAGCTTCGTCCGGCAGCAACGCGGCCAGGGAGTCCAGGGCAGAGGTCGTCTGCGCCAGGGACCGCATCTCGATCCAGTGGCCGAGCAGCATGATCACGATCAGCAGCGCGAGCTCCCACCAGAAGTCGAGCTGGTGGTCGAGCAGGCCCAGGCTCGCGCCCCACGAGGCGACGAACGCGACGGTGATCGCCAGGCCGATGAGCAGCATCATCCCGGGCTTGCGCGAGCGGATCTCCGAGACCGCGCCCGTCAGGAACGGGCGCCCGCCCCACGCGTACATCACCGTGCCGAGCACCGGCGAGACCAGAGCAAGACCTGGCACGTCGGGCAGCTCGTAACCGATGATCATCGCGAACATTCTCGACGTCGCAACCACCGGGACCGCCAGGACGAGCATGATCCAGAACAGCCGGCGGAACTGCCCGACGTGATCACCATGCCCACCGTGGCCCTCGTGGCCCTCGTGGCCGGCGGGCTCAGGGTGCCCGCCGTGGCTGCCGTGCTGCGCATGCTCGTGGCCCTGGCTGTGCCGATCGGCGTGTCCAGGGTGCACCTCGCCGTGGTGGCCCGGGTCGGGCGCACCACCCGAGGGGGCCCGGTCGTCGCCGTCGGCGTCGACGGAGGCTGGTGCGGGGTGGTGATGATGGGCCGTGCTCGGTCCGTGCTCGTCGTGACCGTGAGGCTTCATGATCGACCTTCCTCTCCTGACAGTGCGACCGGGTACGCCAAGAACACTATACCCCCTAGGGGTATTCCCGCGTGGGGAAGGGCCCCACCTGGCTGGTGGGGCCCTTCACGCGTCAGCCGACGCGGATGTACGTCGGGTTGGACTGCCAGATCTGCCCGTACCGGACGGTCTTGCCAGGCGAGGGCGCCTCGATCTGCATGTTGTCCCCGGCGTAGATGCCGATGTGGCCCGGGCTCCAGATCAGGTCACCGGGTTGTGCCTGGTCGCGGGAGATGACGGTGCCGGCATACCGCTGCTCGGAGGACGTGCGCGGCAGGTTGATGCCGACCTGGGCGTACACGAAGGACGTGAACCCGGAGCAGTCGAACCCTGCCGGTGTGGTGCCGCCCCACTGGTAGGGCACGCCGAGGTACTGCATCGCGACGCTGACCACGCTCGAGCCCGCCGCGGACGGCGGAGCTTCGACCGGGGCCTGGGCCACAGCGGTGCCCGCCTGCTCCTGCGGGGCGGGAGCGCGCTCCTGGCTGCGGGACGAGCGCTCCTGGCGTTCCGGCTCCGGCTCGGGCTCCGGTTCCGGCTCGGGTTCGGGGGCGGGGGTGACCGCGACCGGTGCCTGTTCGATCACGAACGCGGCGTCGGCTGAGACGGTGACCGCTGGGGCGGCGCTGAGCGCCTGACGGGCCGGCTCGGTCAGCGCGCTCAGGTCGACGCTGGAGACGGCCTTGGGGCGGTCGGTGCTCGGTGCGGCGCTGGCCGGTGCCGCGAACACCGACACGAGCAGGCCAGATCCGGCCGCGAGCAGGGCGCCCTTGCGGGCGGTGCTGACTGCTCCTTCCTGGGCTGCGCGGGCTATCGGGGTCAGGGGTGTGATGGGTCGGTGGGACGCGCGGTGGCGTCCCGGCTTTCGTGCGGTCATGGTGTTCTCCTTCGCGCCTGCGGGGTGAGCTGTCGGGTTCGGATCGGAGAGTGACCCGGCCTCACCGCTGGGTGCGGTGCGGCTTCACCCCGAGGGCACCGTGGTGCCCGGTTGAGTGGTTCCCCCGTCCCTGTCATGGGTGTTGGTGGTGTGCTCCAAGAGGTGACAGGGTTCGGCGCTCTCTTGGATCCCTCGCGGATGTCCCGCGAGGAGCATGGGGTGGTTCGCCGCGCGCGACCGTGCGGGCACGGTCCGATCGCGGCAGGTGGGGCAGGCTTGGTGTCCCGGCGCGCGGCCGGCCGGCGTCTCACCCGGTTTCCTGGCCGAGCACCGGGTCCCAGCTCGCGCCGAGGTCGCGGCTGGTGAACAGGCCGGTGTCGGTGACGATGACGATCCACGGCTGGTTCCCGGGACTGTCGTCGGGCACATAGGTCATGGCCCGCACCTGGCCGGGAGCGGCTCCGTGCGCGGTCCAAGGCTCCACGCCTGGGGTGCTGGTCCACACGGTGCCGCTGGGGTCCAGGCCGATCAGCTCGGCCCCGAGCCCTGCCTCGACGAACGCAAGGGTGGGCGCGTCCCGGTCCGGGGTGAACGTCTGTCCCGCGTCGTGGCTGAGCTGCAGGCCGGCCGGTGTGGTGACCAGGACGGTGTCCGGGTCACCGTCCATGACGTGCACGTCGCGAGCCGGCACGGTTGCCCCCCGTGTCCAGGTTGCTCCGGAGTCGTCGCTGATCAGCAGGCGGGAGGTAGCCGAGTCCAGCCCGACGACCCGCACGGTGCCAGCGTCGGTGGTCGCGGTGCTCAGCGCATGGAAGTCGACCTCCCCGGTCAAGGAGACCTGCTCCCAGGTCGCGGCACCGTCGGTGCTGCGGATCAGGCCCAGGTTGGGCGCCTTCAGGTCGGTCTGCTCCCCCGGCGCGGGATGGCCGGAGGCGTAGATGGTGCCGTCGACCGCGAGGGTCATGCCCATCGTGTCCTGTCGGCCTTCTCCGGCCCGCTCCGGTCGTGCTGGTTCGTCGCCGAACGGGTCCGGCACGGTCCACACCCCGGTGTGGGTCGCGACCAGGATGGTGTGGTCGACCGGGTCGACCTGCACGTCGTGCACGTGGCCGAACTCGGCCACGTCCTGCGGCGGCTGACTCGTGGGGGTGTTCGCAGGTGGTGGGGTCGGGGTGCAGGCGGCCAGCAGCAGCACGGTTCCTGCTGCTGTCCACCGGCTCGACCATCTCTTCAGGGCAGGGTTCATCGAGGCAGTCCTTCGGAAAGGACCCGCGGTGCGTGCGCGACGCAGTGCACGCCCCGCAGGGCGAGGGTCACAACGAGGCGAGCAGGTCTTCCATGGTGGAGATCTCGGCCTGCTGGGTGTCGACGATCTGCTGCGCCATCGCGACAGCGTCCTCGTTCTTGCCCTCGGCCACCTCGGTCTGAGCCATCTCGATGGCGCCCTGGTGGTGGACGATCATCTGCTCGAGGAACAGGCGGCCTGCCTCGGCGCCCTGCGCGTCCCGAAGGGCCTGCATGTCCTCGTCGCTCATCATCCCGTCCATGGACCCGTGGTCCGTGGAGTCCATCGAGTCGGACTCCGGCCGCGGCGAGCCCCACTCCTCGAGCCAGGTCGTCAGCTGCTCGATCTCGGGTCCCTGGGCGTCCTTGATCTGGTTCGCCAGGTCGGTGATCTGAGGGTCGACGCCCTCCTTGGCCACGATGACGTCGGACATCTCGATCGCCTGCTCGTGATGAGGAACCATCATCCGGGCGAAGTCGACGTCCTGCTGGTTGAACCAGTCGCCCTCTGCCGGGCTCTCCTGCTCCCCGGCCCCGGTCGAGGAGGACATCGACGCCATGTCGTGCCCAGACTCGTCGTCGTTCGAGCACGCCGCAAGACTCGCGGCGGTCACCAGCGCGATCGCTGGAACAAGCACACGCTTGAAGTTCATGGGAAAGGACCTCTCAACTCAGCACTAGAAACCACACACGGGCCCCACAAGAAGGGGGCGTGAAACGGTCGACGCGCGCGTCGACGGCGTGCAGTTCCTACGTCCGAGAGATCCCCAGGACGTGCAGCGACGGTGCGGCACCGGCGACCATCGGCGTCCGGCCAGCCTCGACCAGGGGCGACCACACCGGAGCAAGACGCGCCAGCAGGCTCGCTCCCGGGCGCGTGAAGGCCAGCAGCGCGACCAGCACCATCAAGCACATGGCCGACGCCATCTCGTGGCCCCCGCAGTCGGTGCACCCGCCCGGCGCGTCGTGTCCGTGCGCCCCGGCCTCCTGCGTCCCGACCTCTGAGGTCGGTGCGTCGTGGTGGTCGGGGCTGGCCATGATCGCCGCCGCCGGGCCCACGTGGGCGTTGGCCGACCCGCTCATCGCGTGCATCGTCACGACGCCCAGCAGGAGCGCCGCGATCAGCAGGGCACCCGAAAGCCCTCGCCGGCGACCGGCGAGCAGCGAACGGAACGAGGCCATGAGGTTCATGTCCCGGTCAGCCTAACCACTGCCCCCGCAGTTCTACCAAGACCGGTCCGCGCCCCGGGCTCATCCGAGGGCGGACAGCAGCTCTCGGCACGCCTGCTCGCACGCGCTGCACGAGCGTGCGCACACCGCGCAGTGCTCGTGCATCTGCGCGTGCTTCCCGCACTCGGCCCGCACGCGGCGCACGCCGCCACGCACGCCTGCAGCACTGCACGCAGGACCTGCACATCCGCAGCCGTCTGACGAGTCAGCACCGCCGCGGTCGTGGCGCACACGTCGGCGCAGTCGGCATTCAGCCGGATGCACCGGCGCAGCTCGCCGACGTGCTCCTCGCTCAAGCACGCGTCGGCACAGGCCGTGCACGCCTGGGCGCACTCGGCACACGCGTCGATGCAGGTCACCAGCTCCGATAACGGAGCGACCCCCTGGCCCGGGAACGTCTCGATCATCTCTCGCGTCACGCTCATGGCGACCTCCTCGACCCACCGCGGCCGACCTGCCCGACGCTGGACGGTGAGCACCGATCCACCGTACGAACCGTGCGCACCACTCGCCCCTCGCGCTTTCGGCGTGCTGTCGACGGCGGGTACGACGCGGGACGTAGTGCGGCCTGGCCCCGGCAAGCGCCCGCGCCCGGATCCGCGACGGACGTGACTGCGCACCGCGGCGCGCGGGTTGCACTGTGGAGGTCAGGGACGTCGCAGCTCCGTGCGCAGGGCGGACACCTCGCGCGTCGCGCCGACCCCGGTGACCGCGACCAGGTCGCCGTCGAGCCGGAACTCGGCCAGGACCCCTCCCCCGTCGAGGCGGCGGTGCTGCTCGACCGCGCCAGGCACCGGCACCCCGAGGCCGGCGACCTGGGTGCCGTGCAGGCTCAGGGAGAACCCGGCCTCGGGCACGTAGGGCCCCGGGTCCGCGGCGCCGACGAGGTCGCGCAGCACGACGCGCGCCGCATGGGCCCCCTGCGCGACGGCGGCGTCCCAGTGGTCGGTCCGGTACGACCGGCCGCGCCGGTCCGTGTGGAGCGCGACCGCTCCCGCGGCGTAGCGGCCGGGTGTCGCGACGACGCCGAGCCGGTCGTCCACCGAGAGGCCGCCCGGCTGCGCCCCGGCCCACGCGGCGTCCGGGACGGTGCCGTGCGCCACGACGGCCAGGTCGGACTCCAGGGCCGTGCCGTCGTCGAGCCGCACCCTGACCGACTCGCGGCGCTGTGTCACCGCCTCGACGCGCCGGCCGAAGAAGGTCGCGACGCGCTCCCCCTGCTGGCGTGCGACGGCCGTGGCAACCGCGGAGCCCAGGGCTCGGGCCAACGGCAGGCGCGATCGCGCGACCAAGTGGACGCTTGCGCCGGCGTCGACGAGCCAGGCCGCGGTCTCGGACCCGACGAACCCTGCGCCGAGCACCGTGACCGTCCGTCCGGAAGGGTCTGGCCCGAGCAGCGCGCGCAGGTGGTCTGCGTCCTGAGGCGTGTGCAGGTGCACGACGCGCGGCGTCCCGCGGCGCGCAGGCGGGCGGGCATCACGGTCGGCGAGCGCTGGGCGGGGCACCGCGCCCGTGGCGAGGACCAGCGCGCGGGCCTCGAGCTCGCGCCCGTCGTCGAGGACGACCCCCGGCCGCGTCGGGTGGAGCTCGACCGCGCGTCCGCGCACGACCTCGCCCTCCGGCGCCGGCAGCGCCGCCTGCTCGGCGGTCAGCAGGCCCTGCACGATCGCCTTGTTCACGAGGGTGCGCAGGTAGGGCTGCCCGTCCTCACCGTGCACGAGCACCACGCGCCCGTCGAACCCCTCCGTTCGCAGCGCCCGCGCCGCCGCGTTCCCGGCCGCCCCGCCACCAACGACCACCACGTCGGCCCGTTCTCCCACGTCGCTCACCGCTCCCTCTTGACCGCCATACCCCCTGTGGGTATATTCGCCACCCTAGTCATACCCAGATGGGGTATCCAAGTCGAGGAGGAAACGCGATGAGCATCGTCGAGATCGAGTACCAGGTGACCGGCATGACGTGCGGCCACTGCGAGATGTCGGTGCGCGAGGAGGTCGAGCAGGTTCCCGGCGTGACCGCGATCGACGTCAGCGCCAGCACCGGTCGGCTCGTCGTCACGGCCGACCAGCACTTCGACGACGCCACGGTCGTGGCCGCCGTCGACGAGGCCGGGTACCAGGCGGTGCGGGTGCGATGAGAGCCCCCGCCCGGATCGGGCTGTACGCCGCGGGGCTCGGCGTCGTGTTCGTCGCCTCGGCCGCGATCGCCGGGGCCGTCGTCCCGGAGGACGCCGTGCCGGCTCCGGCCGCCTCGCACGCCCCTGAGCAGCACGTCGCATCGGCCGGCGACCCCGAGCAGGAGAGCACGAGAGGAGCGGACATGACGCGCGGACTGTCCCTGGAACAGGACGGGTACACGCTGAGCGAGGTCGCGGCTCCCCCGACCGTGGGCGAGGCCGGAGAGCTCGCCTTCACCGTCACCGACCCCGACGGCGATCCCGTCACGGAGTTCGACGTCTCGCACGAGCAGCGCCTCCACCTGATCGTCGTGCGCTCCGACGGCGCGCACTTCCGGCACGTCCATCCCGTGATGGACGCGGACGGGCGCTGGTCGCTGCCCTGGACGTGGGACGCTGCCGGGACCTACCGCGTGTACGCGGACGCGGCCCCCAGCGCGGGCGTTGCCGTCACGCTGTCCCGCACGGTCGACGTCGCGGGCGACCTCGCCCCGGTCCGGGGCAGTGAGGTCTCCACCACGGCGTCGGTCGGCGGGTACGACGTCGCGCTCGACGGGCACCTTGAGGCCGGGACGACGTCTCGGTTGACCGTCGAGGTCACGCGCGACGGGGAACCGGTCACGACGCTCGAGCCCTACCTCGGCGCCTACGGGCACCTCGTCGCGCTGCGCGACGGCGACCTCGCCTACCTGCACGCGCACCCCGAGGGCGACGAGCCGGAGGCCGACCAGGTCTCGGGCCCGACCGTGTCGTTCGGCGTCGAGGCGCCGACCCCGGGCCGCTACCTGCTGTACCTCGACTTCCAGGTGGAGGGCCAGGTGCGCACCGCGGCGTTCGTCGTCGAGGCGACGCCCGACGCCGCCCCCGCCCCCGCGCCCGAGGACGCCCCCGCGGCCGGTCACGACCCGGCGTCCCACGACCACTGATCACCCGTGTGCCCGGCAGCACGCTGCCGGGCCGGAAGGAGGACCTCATGACGGCACCGGCCGCCCCGTCGCCGGGGACGTTCGTCGAGCTCGAGATCGGCGGGATGACCTGCGCCTCGTGCGCCATGCGCATCGAGAAGAAGCTCAACCGCCTCGAGGGCGTCACCGCCACCGTGAACTACGCGACGGAGAAGGCGAAGGTCACCGTCCCGGAGGGCGTCGACCCGGCCACGCTCATCGCCGAGGTGGAGAAGACCGGGTACACCGCCCAGCTCCCGCGCATCGAGGACCCCGGGGTCCCGGCAGCGGACGAGGCGGACGACACCGACCCCGAGCTCACCGCGCTGCGTCACCGCCTGATCGGGTCCGTGGTGCTCTCGGTCCCGGTCATCGCGATGGCGATGGTCCCCGCGCTCCAGTTCACCTACTGGCAGTGGGCCAGCCTCGCGCTCGCCGCGCCCGTCGTGGTGTGGGCGGCCTGGCCGTTCCACCGCGCGGCGTGGACCAACCTGCTCCACGGCGCGGCGACGATGGACACCCTCATCTCCGTGGGGACCAGCGCCGCGTTCCTGTGGTCCCTCTACGCGCTGTTCCTCGGCACCGCGGGCGAGCCGGGCATGACCCACCCGTTCACGCTGTCCGTCGCGCCCACCGACGGCGCGGGAAACATCTACCTGGAGGTCGCGGCCGGGGTCACGACCTTCATCCTCGCCGGCCGCTACTTCGAGAAGCGGTCCAAGCGGCAGGCCGGCGCCGCGCTGCGCGCCCTGCTCGAGCTCGGCGCCAAGGACGTGGCGGTGCTGCGCGACGGCGCCGAGACCCGCATCCCGATCTCCGAGCTCGCCGTGGGCGACGAGTTCGTCGTGCGCCCCGGCGAGAAGATCGCCACCGACGGCACCGTCGTCACCGGCACCTCCGCCGTCGACGCGTCCATGCTCACGGGCGAGTCCGTGCCCGTCGAGGTCGGCGAGGGCGACGCCGTGACCGGCGCGACCGTCAACGCCGGCGGACGCCTCGTCGTGCGCGCGACGCGCGTCGGCGGCGACACCCAGCTCGCGCAGATGGCCCGGCTCGTCGAGGACGCCCAGTCCGGCAAGGCCCAGGTCCAGCGGCTGGCCGACCGTGTCTCGGCGATCTTCGTCCCCGTCGCCATCGCGATCGCCGTCGGTACCCTCGGCGCCTGGCTCGGAGCGGGCGCGCCCGCCTCGGCCGCGTTCACCGCCGCCGTCGCGGTCCTCATCATCGCGTGCCCGTGCGCCCTCGGCCTCGCCACCCCGACGGCGCTGCTGGTCGGCACCGGGCGCGGTGCGCAGCTCGGCATCCTCATAAAGGGCCCCGAGGTGCTGGAGTCCACGCGCACCGTGGACACGGTCGTGCTCGACAAGACCGGCACCGTGACCACGGGCGTGATGACCCTGACCGACGTAGTCCCCGGCACCGGGGTCGACCGCGCCGAGCTGCTGCGCCTCGCCGGGGCGCTCGAGGATGCGTCCGAGCACCCCGTTGCCCGGGCGATCGCCCGGGGCGCCGCCCAGGAGGTCGGGACGCTGCCCGTGCCCGAGGACTTCACCAACGTCGAGGGCAAGGGCGTGCAGGGCGTCGTCGACGGTCACGCGGTGCTGGTCGGGCGCGAGTCGCTCCTGGCGGAGTGGGCCCAGCACCTGCCCCGCGACCTCGCCGACGCGAAGGCCCGCGCCGAGGAGCAGGGCGGCACGGCCGTTGTCGTCGGCTGGGACGGGCGTGCCCGCGGCGTGCTCGTGATCGCCGACGCCGTGAAGCCGACGAGTGCCCAGGCCATCGCCCAGCTGCGCGGGCTCGGCCTGACCCCGGTGTTGCTCACCGGCGACAACGCCACGGTCGCGCGGCAGATCGCGGCGGAGGTCGGCATCGACGAGGTGATCGCCGAGGTCATGCCCCGGGACAAGGTCGACGTCGTGGCCCGGCTGCAGGCCGAGGGCAAGGTCGTCGCGATGGTCGGCGACGGCGTCAACGACGCCGCGGCCCTGGCCCAGGCCGACCTCGGCCTCGCGATGGGCACGGGCACCGACGTCGCGATCGAGGCCGCCGACATCACCCTGGTGCGCGGCGACCTGCGCTCCGCGGCCGACGCGATCCGCCTGTCCCGCCGGACCCTCGGGACGATCAAGGTGAACCTGTTCTGGGCGTTCGCCTACAACGTCGCCGCGATCCCGCTCGCCGCGCTCGGCCTGCTCAACCCCATGCTCGCAGGCGCCGCGATGGCGTTCTCCAGCGTCTTTGTCGTGGGCAACAGCCTGCGCCTGCGGTCGTTCACCAGCCGGGCAATCAGCCCGAACCCGTCCACCACAACATCGACCACGCCGTCCGCGCAGCTCGCCGGCGTCTGACCAACCACCAATCCCAACGATCTCCAGGAGGACCACCATGTGCCACCAGCACGACCACGACGACGCCCATCAGCACCACCACGGCGAGGCCCACCACGGTCACGGCGACAACGACCAGCACAGCGGGACGCACCACGCCCACGCTGCACCCGCGGCCCCGAGCGGTACCTCGCAGAAGGCCGACCTCGCGGAGTGCCCGGTCATGCCCGGCAGCATGAGTGTCAAGGCCGACGCGGAAGCAGCCGGACTCGTCCGTGACTACGAGGGTCAGCGCTACTGGCTGTGCTGCTCCTCCTGCGGCCCGCTCTTCGACGCCAACCCCAAGCAGTACGCCCGCACCGCCTGAACCCTGCCCGGTGCCGTTCTCGTGCACGATGTGCACAGCGCGGCACCGGGCAGCAGCGGTCGACCGCACCACAGGAGAGGACGACCATGACGGACAACCCCGAACCCGCAACGCACCAGGACGCACCCCACGGGTACATCACGGACAAGGCCCGCTACCTCGCACGCCTCAAGCGCATCGAAGGACAGGTGCGCGGCCTGCACCGCATGGTCGACGAGGAGCAGTACTGCATCGACATCCTCACCCAGGTCAGCGCCCTGACCAGCGCCCTACAAGGGGTCGCGCTCGGACTGCTGGACGACCACCTCAAGCACTGCGTCGTGGATGCCGCCAAGACCGACGGCGCCGAGACGGACATCAAGATCAAGGAAGCCTCCGACGCCATCGCCCGCCTCGTCCGCTCCTAGCGACCACCCACCTACGCCCGATGCGCGTCACCAGAACCGCACGGGCACCGTTCAGGCGTCCTCCCCGTCGACTGCGCGGCGTATCGCCTGCCGCGCCGGCTCGCTGACGCGTCGAAGGTCCTCCACCCCCACCTCGTCGGTGCCGGCGAGAAGCTCGGCGAGCACCGTGGCGAACTCGAGCATCTGCGGCGAAGGGCTCGCACGCGCGTCGGCAAAAAGTTGACCGCGCGGCTTGACCTGAACCATCGCGAACGCGAGCGCGATATCGAGTGTCGTCACCTGCAGAGCACCTCGAAATCGAGCGATCTCTGTACTGACCACGACCAGCGCCCTGGCTTCCTCAGTCATCCGCATGTACTACCCCCTGGTGACCGTTGATCAGGCGAACAACCGAGAAGCGCTCGCCTCGCTCCTACGGCACACCCTTCCTCGCGCCTACGCCGCGTGACCGTCGACGCGCCATGTTCCGTGAAGCCAGCCGTCCCACTTGGGTTCGTACCGGCACCCGCCCTCAAGCGCGCTCGGCGCGGGGATCTGCTCGACGGCGCGCGCGAGGGCGACGTCCTACGGCATCGCCCTCGCGCCCGACCATGGCTCAGCCTGGCACGTTTCGCGGGTCGTGACCGTGGAAGTCCTGCGCGATCATCCCCATCAAGGTTCTTGATCACAAGCTCGCCCGCTCTCGCGCTCGGCGGCCACGCGACCGGCGACCGCGTCGTCCTTCCTCGCGTGGCTGGACAGCGAATCACGCTCGCCCTGGCGGCGTACGTGCCACTGCTCGTCCTGGTGGTAGACCTCGATCATCACGGCCACGGGCGCTTCTTCCGTCGGATGGATGCGACCACGGTGGAACGACCCCGCGGTGCGCGCACGCCGCGGGGGTGCAGCTCGTCACCGACCCCTCGCGACAGGCACGGCAACGCCGGCGCTCGTCTGAGACGACTGAACCGCGCGCCGAGGTTCCTTGCGGCGGCCGCACGAAGTGTGGGACGCACCTGACGTGCCTGGACGACGCCTCCCACACCCTGGGAGGCGCGTTCATGGTGACGATCATGGTGATTCGCTGTCATGAACGTCATGCGTATGGACCTGACCACCACGCCTCGAAAACTCCCGCTCGTGGCGTTCGCATCGGCGGACGGCTCGCCAACACTAGGTGAGGCCGCGCTCGCCTACGCAAGGGCTGACGTCCCGGTCTTCCCGTGCGTGCCAGGCGGCAAGCCACCGATGACTGGCGCCGGCTACAAGTCTGCGACCGCCGACATCGGTCAGGTTGCAGCGTGGTGGCGCTCGCGACCTAACGCGAACATCGGCATTCCGACGGGCGTGGTCTCGGGGCTCGACGTCGTCGACATCGACCTCCATGGCGACGCCTCCGGGCGCCCGATGTTCGAACGCGCCCGGGACGCGCACCTCGTGGACGGCTGGGCATGGTCGGTGCAGACGCCGTCGGGCGGGCTGCACGTCTACTACCCCCACGCGCACGGGGTCTCACAGCGTTGCTGGACCACGTCGGCGCACATCGACTTCCGCGGCGACGGCGGGTACGTCGTCGCCCCGCCGTCGCGCATCGCGTTCGACCAGAAGCACGCTGCGGTCTACACGATGCGTGCAATCTCGAACGACCCGTCGCGTGCGATCGACGCCGCCGCGCTGCGCCGGTTCATCGACCCGCCTCGCTCGCCTCGGCCAACACGGTTCACCCCGCGCCAGGGGCGAGGTCTCGAGGATCTCGTCGGCTGGGTCGAGCGTCGCGGTCCTGGAACCCGCAACTCCGGTCTGTTCTGGGCGGCATGCGAAATGGCCCGCCACGGGTACAGCCACGACAACGCCATCGAGACCCTCGGCCCCGCGGCGATCCGCGCGGGTCTCGGCCAACGAGAGGTCGAGGTCACCGTCGACTCGGCGTTCCGTCGCCAGCCACCCATCCAGTCACTACCGAGACCCACCTGCACCAGCACACGCGAAGGGATGTCACGGTGAATATCACGGAGGACTACGACCACCAGCACCATCACGAGTCGTCGTCGGTGGCGCCGAGTGCCCAACGGTCCCTACGCGAGCCAACCTCGCCCGCCACGCCGTCGACGGGCGTCGACCCTCGCGCGACGCGCTGGGTGCGTCCGACCGAAGCGCCGGAAGTCGGAATGCGCGCCCTCGGCTGGGCCATCGACCAAGGCTTCGCGGCACAGTCGCGCGCGATCCACGCGGTAGCTCGGACCACGAGGACACGCCTCCGGCGACGGCCGGAGCTCCCCACGGCACCGGGCCGCCTGACGGCGTCGCCAACGTCCGACGGGCTGGGCCTTTGATGGACGCCGTCGACCTCGCCAGCCCCGAGGCGCTTCGCGCGATGCTGTTCCGTCTCCACGCCGATCCTGGCGGCTGGCACACGGACCCCGATGCGCACGATCTCCTGTGGCTGTGCCGCGACAAGTACGCCGCGCTGGCCCACAAGCACGGGCAGACGGCTGACGACGCGATGCGACTCGCATTCGAGCTTCTGCGCGCCGCTGGCACCCGGTGGGCGCATGACCCGTGGGGGTCGTTGACGACGGCGATGCGGATCGCGCTCATGACCGCCTCGTTCGAGGAGGCGCTGATGTGCGGACGCGACCAAGCCTCGCACCTGATGAAGACGCGCACTCCCCGCGACGTAGCCCGGATCGGCGAGCACGAACACCTCGCCCGGCACGTCGAGAACCTCGCAGCCATCCCCCACGCGGACACGACGTCGGGCCCGGGAACTGAGCGCGCGTACGCGACCGTGGAGCAGATGATCGAGGACGCGACACAAGTGCTCACCCTGTGCGGGTGGCCCGTCCAGGTCGCAGGACACGCCATCGGGCTCGTCGCCTCGCGACTGGTCGAGGCAGGTGACCGACGTCGGGCGCACGAAGGGCTGCGTCACGACCACGAGACGCCCATGCTTCTCGGGCTGGCACACGGTTCCTGGTGTGCACTCATCACGTCGCTTCTCGGTAGCCCTGCCGCAACTCTCGAGCACACGGCGGCTGGCCACGGGCTCCTGCACCGGTTCGCGTCGGGCGTCACGGTCGACGAGGTCCTCTGCGACGACCGGCTCGTCGCACAGCTCGTCGATGCCGCGCCGTCGACCCGGTCTCTGCCTGAGCGCGACAGCGCGCACCATGTGGTGGCGACCTCGCATGCGTGAGCACGAGGCTTTCCCCACCGAGATCCGGGCGCCCGACGAGATCCGGGTCTCGGGGCGTCGCCGCCGCTCGCTCGGGAACATCGACGGGCTCGCCGCGTCCATCGAGGCGGTCGGCCTGATGAACCCTCCCCTGGTTTCAGCCGACGGCGTGCTCCTGTGCGGTGCGCGACGCCTGGCTGCGGTGCGACAGCTCGGGTGGAGGAAGGTCGAGGTCCGTGTCCACCCGGACGTGTCGAGCGACCTCAGCGCGGCCCTGGCCGAGCAGCAGGAGAACGGTCAGCGGCTCGAGCTCCTTCCGACCGAGGAGGCTCGCCTCTACATCGAGCTCAAGCCGCTCTGCCAGGCCGACGCCGCCGAGCGTCAGGCCGTCACCCGCTTCGGTGGCGGCACGGCGGCTGGCGCAGGTGACGGCTCGGAGGAATCCTCCGCACGGCGCGCCGTGAACCTGACCAGTCGGCAGAAGGCAGCGGTCGCAATCACGGGGAAGCTGTCGTTCCAGCGCCTCGAGCAGATCGCGAAGGTCATCTCGGTCGCCGAGGACCCGATGACCGCGTGGCATGTGCGCCGGGTCGCGGAGAGAGCGCTCACGGTGATCGACGAGCTCGCGCCCGTCGATCCGCAGTACCGCATGGTCATGGCGGCGCTCACGCTCGCGACCCTCGCGCCGGACGAGGCCGAGGAGTCCCGCGACGAAGGCCTCGCCTCACAGCACGCTCAGAAGTCTGAGGAGGAGATCGCAACGATGTCCCGGGAGGCCGAGCGGGTCGCAAAGGCTCGCCGCGCCGCCGAGCAGGCCGCAGCGGCAAAACGGCGCCTCGCTGCCCAGCCTGTCCGTCGCAGCGTCCGCGCGTTCTACCTGTCGATGCAGGACCTTGACGGCATCACTCGTCACTACGACCTCGACCAGGTCGCGCGTGAACTCAGCGAGCGCGAATGGGAGCTGGTCTGCCGGGTCGCGGAGGAGTGGCACAAGTTCGTCACGGCCGTCTCCGAGGCTCGGGCCGCGCTTGCGGCGGCGTCGGCTACCGCGGAGGCGGTGTAACCATGCACCGGATCACCGGCAGCCCAGTGCGCGGCCGTGTGGCGCTGGCCGCTGTGGGTCTCGTCGTCCTCGTCGCCGCCGTCGGCGCGATGCTGTGGTCCCCTGGTGACGACGCCGCCAGTGACTCCGTCACGCTCCCGTCCCCGGTCGAACGGGCGGCGCGTCCGGAGACCCGCAACAAGGTGACGGACACCTACCAACTCCGGATCCCGGCTGACGGTTCCGTGCCGCCGACGTCGGACCCAGAAGAGTTCGCGACCCTCGTGAGCCTGGCCCTCTTCACCTGGGACACGACGGCGACCGACCCGGGCGAGGTCCGCGGTCGGCTGCTCGCAGTGGCCGACCCGACCGGCGAGGAGTCGCCCGGGCTGCTCGCCGACCTGGACAGTTATCTCCCGGACGCTGCTGCTTGGACACACCTCGCGCAGTACTCGACCCGGCAATGGATCGAGATCACCACGGCCGAGGTGCCCGCCGCGTGGACCGCCGCCCTCGACGCGACGCCCGCGTTGGACGTGGCACCCGGCACCGCTGCCGTCACGGTCACGGGTACCCGCCACCGCGCAGGGGTCTGGGAGGGCGACGAGGTCACGTCGCGCCACAACGTCGCCTTCACGGTCTTCGTCGTCTGCGCGCCGTCGTATCCGACGTGCCATCTCCTGCGCCTGTCCGAGCTCGACAACCCGCTGTGGTGAGGAGTCGATATGTCCCGCATGCTCGTCGTTGCCGCAATCACAGCCCTCGCTCTCGTCCCGCTCCTCGGCCTGGTAGCGGTGACCGCGCTCGGCGCCCATTCCAGCGCGTCCGTCTGCGACACCGGCACCGCGCGCGTCGGGACGGTGCCCCAAGCGTTGACGGCAAACACGACGGACGGCGATGCCGTCACCCTGGGCGCGGCACAGCTCCGCAATGCCGCCACCGTCGTCGAGGTCGGCGCGGGCACGCCCGACGTCGGAGACCGCGGACTCGTCGTCGCGCTCACGGCCGCGCTCACGGAGTCGGGACTGCGGATGCTCGCGAACCCGGCCGCTTACCCGGCGTCGACGTCGTTCCCGAACGACGGGGACGGGAGGGACCACGACAGCCTGGGCATGTTCCAGATGCGACCGCGGGCGGGCTGGGGAACCGTCGCGCAGCTCATGGACCCGACCTTCCAGGCGCGCGCGTTCTTCGGCGGACCGAGCGGCCCGCACCACGGCTCTCCGCGCGGGCTGCTCGACATCGCCGGATGGACCGCACTTCACCCCGGGGCCGCAGCACAGGCGGTCGAGGTGTCCGCCTACCCCGACCGGTACGCCCGCTGGATCCCGGTCGCGGAGAGGATCCTCGCGGCCCTCCGCGCGCCAGCGCCGACGACGCGCACCCTCCCTGTCGCGTCCGGGCGGGTCATGTTCCCGCTTCCGGCGGGGACGTGGACCCAGACCAGCGGCTTCGGGATGCGGCGGAACCCGGTCCTCGGGATCGTGCGCCTCCACGCCGGTGTCGACCTCGCCGCCGCCGCGGGGACGCCCGTCCTCTCGACGACGGGCGGGCGCGTCGTCGTCGCCGAGCACTCCGGCGGGCTCGGGAACCACGTCGTCATCGAGCACACCGTCGCCGACCGAGCGGTCGCCTCGGTGTACGGCCACCTTCTGGCCGACTCCCACGAGGTCGCTGTAGGGGACGTCGTTCTCGCCGGACAGGTGATCGGCCGGGTCGGGTCGACTGGCAACTCGACCGGCCCTCACCTGCACTTCGAGATCCACCCCGGCGGTGCAACGGCGCGAGCCGTCGACCCGGCGCCATGGCTCGAGAGCACCGGACCCGGCGCACCCACGGGCGTCGCAGCCGCATGCCCCACCTTCGTAGCGGATTCCCGGAGCGCCGCCTAATGCGCACCATCGCGCCCAATCTCGGCGCCGTCATGTCCAGCGGCCTGGGCGACGTCGTCGGCGCTCTGCTCACCATCACCCTCGTCGTCGCCGTGTGCCTGCTGATCGTCTGCGCCGTCACCTGGGCCATCGGCACCGGCTCGGGTGCCTGGCAGGCAACGGCCCGTGCTCGCGCGGGCGTTCTCGTCGCACTCGGCGGCGCCACCCTCGCCGGCGGTGCGCTCGCGTGGACCAACTGGCTCCTGGACACCGGGGCCCGCTTCTAGCACCCGCCGTCGCCTCACCGACACGAACCGGAGAACGCCATGCACCGCAACCACCTGCTCGGCGACATCAGCATCACGCCGAACACGAACGGCCTGCCCGGCATCGAGCAGCTCCGCTCGATCGTCGGCGCCGTGATGACGGTCGGGCTGATCCTCGCCGTCCTCGCACTGATCGTCGCGGCGATCGTGTGGGCGTTCGGAGCCAACTCGTCGAACCCGCACCTCGCCGGCCGCGGCAAGATGGGCCTCGTCGTCGCGCTGGCCGCCGCGATCGTCTGCGGCGGGTCCGTCGCGCTGGTCAACTTCTTCTGGAACGTCGGCCAGCAGGTCGGGTGAACGGCCATGAGCGTTTGTGATCTGCCTGTCATCGGCTCGGTCTGCAAAGCCACCGTCGACGGCGCTGGTGCGTTCTTCACCGGGCCTGTGGCCTGGCTCGCCGACGGCTTCGCCGGGCTCGCCTCGTTCCTGCTCCGCAGCGTGTGGTCCGCCTTCGAGGCGACGACGTTCGTCGACATCACCTCGCCCCGGTTCCAGCGCGTCTACGCGATCCTGTTCGGCATCGGGGTGTTGGTCATGCTTGCGTTCTTCCTGCTCCAGCTCATCGGTGGCATGGTGCGGCGCGAACCAGCCGCGCTCTCGCGAGCGGCACTCGGGCTCGGCAAAGCCGTGCTCGGCTCGTTCCTCGCCCTGACCTTGATCGCGACGGCGCTCGAGATCGTCGACCGGCTCTGCCTCGGCATCGTCTTCGCCGCCGGCACGACGGTCGATGCGATGGGCGACCGGATCGACCTCCTCACCGGGACGATCGGCGCCTCCGCCGTCGGCGGGCCAGCCGTCACGCTGCTGCTCGCACTCTTCCTCGGCGGGCTCGCCGTCGCGGCGGCCTTCATCGTCTGGCTCTCGCTCCTGGTCCGCAAGGCGTTGCTGCTCGTCGCCGTGGTCTTCGCACCGATCGCGTTCTCGGGAGCGACGTGGGACGCGACCCGCGGGTGGGTGTCCCGATGGGCGCAGTTCGTCGTCGCGCTGATCGTGTCCAAGCTCGTGATGGTGGTGATCTTCCTGCTCGCCGCCGAGCAGGTCTCGGCACCCATCGACACCGACCTGCGGTCCGTCGCAGACCCCCTCGCGGGGATCGTGCTGCTGCTGATCGCGGGGTTCGCGCCCTACCTCACGTACAAGGCCATCAGCTTCATGGGCGTCGACTTCCACCACGCCATGAGCACCGAGCAGGAGGCCAAGCAAGCACTCAACCGGCCGGTTCCCGTGCCGCCGAGCCCGATGCGCAGGACGCCGCAGCGGGTCCTCTCCGAGGCCCATGGCAGTGTTGCTTCGCCATCAACTCCGCGGCCTTCAGGCGGCGGGCCAGGGGGCGGCGGCTCCCCTGGCTCTGGAGGCGGGAACGGTGCGGCGGCAGGAGTCCGAGCGGCAGCAGGAGGGCCCCCGTCGAGCGGCGCGACCGGCTCCGCTGCGGCCGGCGCCGGGGCAGCCGGTGCCGCGACCGGGGGCGCGGCCATCGCTGCGATCGCGCTCAAGGAGACCGCGTCGGCCGGGCCGCGGCTCGGTGCGACCGTCGCCGACAGCGCTGACCAGCAGACCGACGCCGGAACGTCGCGAGGAGATCGGCGATGACCACCACACCCACGGACGGCATGGGAACCACCGCTCGCTTCTCACGCCTCGCCCGACGCGGCATCCTCCTCGGCATGTCCGGCTCCCAGCTCGCGGTCCTCGCCGTCGGCGCGGTCACCCTGGTCGCCGCGCTCGTCACCCGCGGGCCGGCCGTCGTGTACGTGACTCCCGTGCTACTCCTCTGTGCGGCACTGTGCTGGTTCCGGGTCGGCGGCCGCCCTGCCGTCGAGTGGCTGCCCGTCGCCACCACCTGGGCCCGCCGCGGGGCGACAGGCCAGCTCGAGTACCGCGTGCGCATAGGCAAGCCACGGCCAGCGGGAACCCTCGCACTGCCCGGAGACGCCGCGCGTCTGCGCCAGTGGATCGACGACGAGACCGGCGGCGTCATGATTCACGACCCACACGCCGCGACCCTCACCGCCGTCCTCGGCGTCCAGCATCCCTCGTTCATGCTCCTCGACGCCGACGAACAGGCACGCCGGGTCTCCGCCTGGGGACGGGTTCTCGCTTCCACGTGCCGGTCGGGGAACGTCGCCGCTGTACAGGTGCTCGAGCGCACACTGCCCGACTCGGGTAAGGGCCTGGCTGATTGGTGGACAACCCAAGGCAGCGACGACGGCGGCTGGGCCGCGCGCACGTACGCCGAGCTCATCGACCGCGCCGGACCGACCGGAGAGTGCCACGCCTCGACGATCTCGCTCTCGATCTCCCTGCGCGCAGCGGCACGTCACGTCCGTGCCGCCGGCGGGGGCCTCCGCGGCGGCGCAGCCGTCCTGCACCAGGAGATCGCCTCGTTGTCCGCCGCGCTGCAAGCGGCGGACCTGACCCCGACGGAGATGCTTGGCTCGGGTGAAGTTGCACTCGCGATCCGCGGCGCTTATGACCCCGCAGTGGGTGCGGCACTCGAACGCCACGGGTCCGTTGGACGAGACCTTGCGGCGGCGGGACCGATCGCCATCACCGAGTCCTGGGGCCACCTGCGCGCCGACTCCAGCTACCACTGCGTCCTGTGGATCTCAGAGTGGCCACGCACCCTCGTCTACCCCGGTTTCCTCGCACCGCTCCTCCTCGCGCCCGGAGTACGGCGCACGCTCTCGGTGACGTTCACCCCTGTACGCGCCGATGTGGCCGCCCGCGACCTGCGCCGCAAGAAGACCGAGTACATCTCCGACGCCGCGCAGCGCAACCGTATCGGTCAGATTGAGGACGCCGCCCAGACGGCGGAATTCGGTGACGTGCTTCAGCAGGAGGCCGACCTCACCGCCGGGCATGGCGTCCTGCGGGCTGTCGGGCTCGTGGCCGTGACCGCCCCGGCCCTCGACGAACTCGAAGGCGCCGTTGCCGCCCTCGAACAGGCAGCGATCCAGGCATCGTGCGAGACGCGGCGGCTGTGGGGGCAGCAGGCGCGCGCGTTCACCAGCGGCGCACTCCCCCTCGCGCGGCTCCCTCGATAACATGGGCGGCTCTTCCCCAGCAATCGTCCAGACTTCTGGTAACGACCAGAGCGCGTTGCCCGCGTAGTTCGTACCGTGGGTTCATGAGCGTTAGCCGCAGCGACGACGGCACGTCGACGGTCAACGAGCCTGGGCCATTGTCCTCCGGTGGCTTCTGGACTTCGCTGTCGGGGTCGGCTCGCTGGACGTTCGTCGGACTGACGATGGTGCTTGCGGCTGCAGCCGTCTTCCTCGTCGACGACGTCGGGACCCGCTCAGCGCTCATCATGCTGAGCCCGCTCGCCGCGGCTGCCGCGATCATCGACGTCCTTACCCACCGGATCCCCACCGTGCTCGCGATGGCGTGCGGCGCGGTTGCCCTGTCCTCATGCATCGTGTTCGCGATCATCGGCCGGAGCTGGATGCCTCTCATTGCGGGACTGGTGGCCTGCGCCGCCGTGGGCATCGTCTTCTTCACGTTGTGGCGGTTCACCGGGCTCGGCTTTGGGGACGTCCGACTCGCGGCCGCTCTCGCCCCGATCGCTGGAACGATCGGCTGGCAGGCCGTCGTCGCGTTCGTCGTCCTGGCGCACCTCCTCGCTGTTCCTCTCGCGCTGTGCGCATTGGCTCGGCAGCGTCGCGACATCGCGTTCGGCCCTGCGATCGTCGGTGGCCTGTACGTCGCAGTCGCCCTCGCTCCGCTGCTCTGACGGGTGCAGTCGCGCACCTTCCCGGAAGAAGACCTGGGAGGACTCCATGCCGAACTACGACCAGCCCGTCGCCTCAGCCCGTGAGGCGTCCGAGGCAGTGCGAGCCCTGGCTCACGCGACCTCCAAGTTCGGGGACAACCCGGCCGACACGTTCGATGTCCTGGGCGACGTGCTCCGCATCACGTCCTTGGCCGCTGAGATTCTCCAGAACCTCGCACAGGTTCATCTTCGCCACGCCTCCCGTGCCATTGACGATGACCTGCATGACGCCGACTCGGGTAGGGCGATGGCCGAAAAGACCGCCCGTTGCCTGCGCAGGGCGTCTCGCGACGTCGCCGCGGCCTACACGAGCACGGACCGCGCGCTCTCGACGACGAGCCGGATCATCTGGCGTCCCGACGATGACCCGCGTGCACCGGGCCGGACCGCTCGCGCTGTGCCCGAGCCGCCACGCCCGGTCCGCACGACCCCGGACGGGTTGGCGCTGTGACCTCGGGCGAGCAACTACACACCGCGGTCCTCATCGCCCCGTACCGAGAGGGGCGCCGTCGTCGTCGGGCACGCGAACGCAACGCAGCCGAACTGGGCGCGATGACGCGCCGGGCCGAACAAGCGACGGCGCGAGCCAAGCATGACGTCGAGCGCTCCGAACGGCGGGCCACCATCATGTTGCCCGCGTCGGGCGAACGCGGACCGGCCTCATTGCGGACGCCAGGTCGGCTCAGGATCCCGAAGCACCAGGACACCTCGGCTACCTGGGGACAGGCCTACCCCTTCCTCGCCCAGGGTGGGCTCGGCGCCGAAGGCGTCTTCGTGGGGCAGGACATGTACTCGGGGTCGTCGTTCGTCTACGACCCGTGGGTCCTCTACCAGCGCGGATTGATCACCGCACCGAACGTCGTGCTCGCCGGGATCGTCGGCGCGGGGAAGTCCGCGCTCGCCAAGTCGCTCTACACACGGTCACTGCCATTCGGACGACGCGTGTACGTTCCCGGAGACCCGAAGGGCGAGCACACGGCGGTCGCCCGCGCCGTCGGCGGGCGAGCGATCGAGCTCGGACCTGGGCTGCCGAACCGGCTCAACCCGCTCGACGCGGGTCACCGCGCGTCTGGGCTCTCCGATGAGCAGTGGGCAGCCGAGGTCACCGCCCGACGACGCGACCTTGTCGGGGCGCTCACCGAGACCGTGCTCGACCGGCCGCTGACGCCGTTGGAGCACACCGCTGTAGACGTCGCACTTCGCAGTACCGTCCGCTCCGCCTCGGTGCCTGTGCTGCCGATGGTGGTCGAACGGCTGTTGAGCCCGAACCGGCGCGACGACGCCCACCACCGGCTTGCCGAGGACGGACGCCTCGTCGGACACGCGCTGCGCCGGCTCGTCTCCGGAGACCTGGCCGGCATGTTCGACGGGCCCTCGACCGTAAGGTTCGATCCGACGCTCCCGATGCTCTCGCTCGACCTATCGCGCGTCTCGCAGAATGCGACGGCCTTGTCGGTACTGATGACATGCTCGTCCGCGTGGATGGAGTCCGCGCTCCTCGACCCCGACGGCGGCCCACGATGGGTCATCTACGACGAGGCGTGGCGCCTCATGCAGCACCCCGCTCTCCTGCGGCGCATGGACGCCCACTGGCGGCTCGCGCGGTATTACGGCATTGCGAACATGCTCATCTTCCACAAGCTCACCGACCTCGAAAACGTCGGCGACGCCGGATCTGCGAACCGTGCACTTGCCGCGTCGCTCCTCGCGAACGCCGAGACCCGGATCATCTACCGGCAGGAGACGGACCAGCTCCGGGCGACCGCCGCCGCGCTGGGTCTGAGCCGCACCGAGCAAGCGTTGCTGCCGACGCTCGGGGCGGGGCAAGGGCTGTGGCGGATCCGCGACAGGGCATTCGTCTGCCAGCATCAGCTCCATCCTGCGGAGCTTCGGATATTCGACACCTCGTCCCGCGCGTCTGGCTGCCATCCCGGAGCCCGCGTCAGGTGAGTCAACGCGGCAGGGCGAGTTCCCCTAGCCGCTCGACGACGCGGGGTAGCGCCGCGTGCCCCCGCTCGACCACACTCCCTGGATGACCGCCCATTCAGCGCATTCGCTGGCGCTGATGGTGTGATCAGCCGCAGGAGACCACCGCGTACGCGCCGGTGGAGGTGTTCGAGATGATGACCTCCCCGTTCTTGACGATCTCGCACGTGATGGAGCCGCTGCCGTTCATCTGTGCGTTGAAGTTGCCGAGGCTGTAGCGGTCCGGTTCAGCCTTAGGGCTCCAGGTCTTGGACCAGGGCAGCGACGTACCAATGTCCTGCTCAATGCTGAACGAGTTCGGTGCCGCCCAGGTGACCGATCCGCGGCCTACGGTGCTCGTCACGCGGAACGTGACCTCGTGGCCGAGGTCGGCGGCGACTTCGACCCCCATGGGCAGAACCGTCCCAGGCGCGACCAACTGGCTGCGTACGAAGCCCGTGCCGTTGATCGCGTGCCCAGACAGGCCGACGTTGTTCATCGCCTAGTTCTCCCCCGCGTGAAGAGCTCTAGGTGACCTGCACGGACGATAGCGCGCGCGTCCGCCGGACGTCAGGCACCAGAATTCATCCAGCTGAGTGGGCCTGGCAGCCGAAGCGCGGCGGCTCGCGCGCACCTCCCCGCCAACAAGGGAGGCGCGATGCATACCAGCAACATGACGAAGCGGGTCGAGCAGGAAGCCCGGCTGAAGGCCCTGCACGAAAAACTGACCACTGCGGTCGGAACGCTCGTCACGGGTGAGGACTGGATGCGTGCGCTCATGGTGGGCGCGCGGCTCCGGGCATACTCGGCGATGAACAGTGTCCTGATTTGGGTGGGCCTCTCCGAGCAATACGCCAAGGGTCTGGTCCCGACCGACACGCCCACGATGGTGGCTGGCATCAAGCAGTGGAACTCGCTGGGCCGCACCGTCATCAAGGGGCAGCACGGTCTGGAGATCCGCCTCCCCGTCTTCGGCCGGTACGCGGCGCAGTTCCCTGACGCCCCGGAGGACTCCTGGCGCAGGCTCGGCAACTGGGAGAAGCTCCGGCCGGGCGAGGTCCTCAAGCGCAAGTTGGTGAACACGAAGGTGGGTCGGGTCTTCGACGTCTGCCAGACGGAGGGAGATCCGGTCGAGATGCTTCCGGCGCCCGTCCTGCTGACCGGGCAGGCGCCTGTGGGCCTGTGGGACGGAGTCGCCGCGCAGATCGCCGCGCGCGGCTTCGACCTGCTACTCGTCGACTCCGCGAAAGAGATTGGGGGCGCGAACGGCCTGACGAGCTACCTCGCCAAGACCGTCCAGGTCCGTACCGACGTCGAACCCCTCTCGGCCGTCCGAACGCTGACGCACGAACTCGCTCACGTCATGGCCCACGGGCCATCGAACGAGGACGCGGCTATGCACCGCGGCATCGTCGAGGTCGAAGCCGAGTCGACCGCCGCGCTCGTGCTTGGCGCGCACGGAGTCGACACCAGCCAGTACACCGTCCCGTACGTCGCGACGTGGGCATCGTCGGTTCCCGGTGACCACGTCGAGACGGTCATGCGGACCTTCGACCGCGTCGCGAAGACCGCGACGATGATCCTCGGCCAGCTCGAGACGGCGCAGATCGGCAACGGCCTGCCGCCGGGTCTGGATCGCGAAGCGCTCTCTCACCACCGGGCCGCCACCCGCTCGGGCACGACGACGACGCGGCGCCCGGGCGCAGCGAGTGCGGCGGTGACCAGATGATCCGCCACGAGACCCGCGAGCGAGCCGGACCCGTGCCCATCGTCCTGCCGTTGGTCGAAGTCTCCATCCCCGACGCCGGCCCGATCACGGTCGCTGTCGACGGTGTCCGCCTTGAACCGTCGACCCCACTGGAACGTTCGACGCTCCGTGCGCAGCTCGTCGAGCTCGCCCGCGCCCGCGACGTTGCTCTGCAGGTCCGCGTTGCCGAAGGTGGCCTGCCGCCGTTCACCGACATCGTCACGCCCGACGACGCCACACCCGGCTGCCCCGGCCCGTCGGGCATCGACCGCTCGGACGCCAAGCCGGGACGTGCCGCGTCACTACAGACCGACTCCGCCGAAACGTTCCGAGTCGACGATGACGGCGTCGTCGTCGGGCTGCGCGGCGACGGCTTCATCCCGGGCGAGCACGTCGCGTTCGCCATGATCGTCACGCGCAACCAGGCCGACGACGACGGGACCGCGTCCCTGCGACTGCCAACCGCGCTCCTGCAGCGGCGGGCAGGGCCCTTCGTCCTGTTCGGTCAGACATCCGGGACGCTCGTGCTGGTCGACCCGTTCGGCGGCGACCAGCAATGACCACCTCCCGCACCGCCGCGACGAGCCATGACATCGTGCTCAACGTCAGTCTCGCGCTCCTCGCTGGAGCGGTCGCACTCGCTGGCGTGCTCCGCGGGGCAGCATCGCTCGCCGCCTACTTCACCGGTGCTCCTTCGCCGTCGGGCGGGCTGGAAGCGGCCATCGACGCCGCCCGGCGCCCGGGCGATCCCGGCATGGCCTTCAGCGCACCCCTCCTGAACCGGGTCGCGTACTGGGCGATCGTCGTGGTCCTCCTCGGCGTCGTCATGGCCGCCGCCTGCGGCGCGTGGCGTCTGTACCGCAACTCGGCGACGGTGCACCGCCGAGACCCGCACCACCAGCTCGGGACCGCGACCGTGGCGGATGTCCGCAGGGCCGCGTCCAGACATCAGTTGCTCGAGCGGGCGCAAGACCTGCGCCCATCCCTCCGTCACCCTAGGGCGGCCGACGTCGGCTACCTCCTCGGCACTTGCCATGGTCAGGAGATCTGGACATCGGTCGAGGACTCCACGCTCGTTCTCGGTCCGCCCCGGTCCGGCAAGGGCCTGCACCTTGTGATCAACGCGATCCTCGACGCGCCCGGCGCCGTCGTGACCACGTCGACCCGGCCTGACAACCTCGCCATCACCATCGCCGCGCGCGAGCATGCTGGCCCGGTCGCCGTCTTCGACCCGCAGTGCCTCGCGGGCGGGATCATCTCGGCGATGCGATGGTCGCCGGTCCGCGGGTGCGAGCGCGCACAGACGGCGATGGCCCGCGCGCACGGGTTCGCTGCCTCGACCGGACTGCAGAAGGGTGGCGGGACGGACTCCGGCGGGTTCTGGGAGAAGAAGACCAAGACCACCCTCCAAGGCATGCTCCACGCCGCCGCCCTGGCGGGCCTGGGTGCACGGGACCTCTACGACTGGTCCCTGTCCCCTGCCTCCGCAGAAGCCGCCGTCCAGATCCTCGCGTCCCATCACGACGCCGCACCAGGCTGGGCCGACGCCTTGTCCACTGAGATCCACGCCGACCCCCGAACCCGCGACTCGGTCTGGATGGGCGTCTCCCTCGCCCTCGACTGCCTCGCCGATCCCCAAGTCATGGACGCCGTCACACCCCGTCCCGGCGAGGACTTCGACCCCGCACAGTTCATCCGCGACCGCGGCACCCTCTACCTCCTCGGCACCGCCGGGGGCGCCGCAGGCGCCGGCCCTCTCGTCGCGGCATTCATCGAAGACGTCGTCGAGGTCGCCCGCCGCACCGCCTCGACGCTGCCAAAGCAGCGTCTCGACCCACCGCTGCTCCTCGCGCTCGACGAGATCGGCAACCTCGCCCCGCTACCCTCGCTCCCCCAGCTCATGTCCGACGGCGGCGGATCCGGCATCACGACCATGCCCGTCCTGCAGTCGATGTCCCAGGCCCGCTCCAAGTGGGGCATCGACGACGCCGGGACTATCTGGGACTCCTCCATCGTCAAGGTGCTCCTCGGCGGCGGGTCGGTCGCCAAAGACCTTCAGGACGTGTCGTCACTCATCGGCGAGCGCGACGAGACCACCGACTCCGTCTCCACAGGCGCCGACGGGACGAAGTCCACACAGCGGTCGACACGACGGGTGCCGATCATGCCGCCGGAAGCGCTGCGGACG
The DNA here is from genome assembly GCF_055181235.1 of Cellulosimicrobium sp. So1_17. NCBI lineage: Bacteria > Bacillati > Actinomycetota > Actinomycetes > Micrococcales > Promicromonosporaceae > Cellulosimicrobium > Cellulosimicrobium sp. So1_17. The sequence goes on along the minus strand of NZ_CM143702.1, from coordinate 4,043,060 downwards.
CTGCCGTTCGGGACAGCCGTCACGATCCTGCGCTCGGCACCCGTGATGATCACCGACCTGCGCGCGTGGACCTCGCGGAGTGATACCCACGCCCTGGAGGCCGATCGGGCGGGAGTTGAGGCCCTCTTCGGCGCTCCGGGCGCTTGACTACGGGCAAGTCCCGGGCTCTAGCTGCCGGGGCTGTGCGCAGTGAGTGACGGCAGCCCCGCGCCGAACTCAGTCTGGGCGCTACGCGCCCGGGCGCACCGCTTCGGCGATCTTGACCGCGATCTGCTCCAACGTGTTCTCCCGAGTCGAGAGTCCGCTGCGCGATGCCAGCAGAGGGCTCTCATCGCGCAGAGCCTCGAAGGTCGTTCCATCAATCACGGGGATCACGCGGTCGGTGGCCAACAGCGCAGACAGCTCCTTGTCGGCCACGCCTTGTGAGTCGAGGCGCTTCAGCATGTTCGGCGTCACGAGGACGACACCGATGCGCGACATCTTGAGTCCGCGGTCGATCTCTCGGATCAGGCTCGTGCCGAGTGCGACGTCCTTCTCGGAGAACCATACGGCGACGTCGAAACTCTCCAGCAGGTCGTGGAGCGTCTTCGCGAGGCCTGCGCGGTCGTCCCACGCGTGGCAGAGGAACACGTCGCGACGATCGGGGTGCGTGGAGGCCTGCTGTGCGGCCTGCATCGCGATTGGCGCCAGCGACCTCTGTTCGGCTGGCGTGTATGTCACACGCGGGCGCGCCTTACTCACCGCAGCCTCGAGCGACTTGCCGGCGCTCTCCAACCTTCTCCGCTCCTGACTCACCTGAGTACTTGTCGGCCTCGGCGCGGGCTGAGGCGAGGCGACAACGCGCTTCTGCGTGACACGGACCTGCGTCTGCACACGGACCGTTCTCGTAATCCGGACTCGCCGAGCTGGCATCAGTCCTCCTCGTGGTCGGGTACGACGCATTGTGTCGCAAGGGGGTGACACGGGACATTGCGTCGGTCGGATGTCACGCCGGTGTCCGAAACGACGCCCTGCTGGTCGAACGGCCTGCTGCCTCGAGCATGCACCACGGCCGCAGCTCACCTCCGTCACGGTCGGGCTCGCGCACCTGTGGGGTACAGCCGCCCAGGCGGCAAACTCATCCCTCTGAACAGGAGTCGCTGTGTCCGAGCCGATCCCGACCCGGGAGTCACTCGCCGGGTTCATCGTCACAGAGCCCCGCCTCACCACGACCGCTGGCGGCGTGTGCCGCCTCGCGGTACGCGTCGGCATCGAGCACTGGGAACGCGAGCCCGACGGATCGCGCGCCAAGGCCGACCCTTCGTTCCACACGCTCGCGATCTATGGTGCGCCTGCCGCCCGGCTCGTGGGCGAGTTCCACAAGGGCGAACGCTTCGTCGCCGCCGGGCGCACGCGCTCGTACTCCGTCGATCGGTTCGGTGTTGAGGAGGTGCGGCACGAGTTCGTCGCGACCCGCATCGGCCATGACGCCACCGACGACGCCCTCGCCCAGTCCATGGCCCGACACCCGGCGTCCCAGGCCAGACACCTCGGCACCCGCAGCGCCGCCGAGCCGGAGGAGGCTTCGGCGTCGGGACCACGGCTGCGGGTGGTGCCGGACCTGCCCGCGCAGCCGAACCTCGTCCGGCACAGTGGTCCGCTCGACGGCGTCGAGTCGCCGCTCGGAAGCTGAGGGGCGGTGGCCCACGATGAGCAGCACCTCCGAGCCGGACGAGTGGCCGTTCGACAAGATGCCGCCCCTGTTCGACGCGACCGGATTCAGCGCGTTGGCGGGCGTCCCCGACGACCACAATCCGACCTTGGCCGCCGCGGGTGACGACGAGATCGTCCCGGTCAACTGGAACGCGCTGAGCCCAGAGGAAGCGCATGCGGCGTGGACGGACCTGAACGCGTGGGTCACCTGGCTGCGCAAGGCATTCGGTCTCCCGCCCACGATCATCCCGCCCCTCTGGCATCGCCACGACGAGCTCGTCTGGGAGCTGTCCGCGCTGCACACGCACTGGCTGGCCTGTTACGACCCCGACGCCTCACCGTCTGCTCCCGTCGCATGGATGCGCGATTTTGCCGACGCCCGTCACCGACTGCGCGAATGGGTCGCCGCCTGCGGCACCCGCCTGGATCGTGACCGTCCCACGAGGCACACGATCTGGCCCGGGGAACCTCCCGAACCCGTCGCCGCCGACCGGGAGATCACCGACCGCGCCGCCGACTTCAGCATGTTCGTCGACGACGACGTCGCCTCCCGACGCCGCAGGCCCAGAGGACCCGGAGGTCCGTCATGAGCGTCGACGTCCCGCGCAACATGAAGATCGCCGCCGACGCGCTCGCGGCGCACGACCACCTGGCCGACCCGGCCACCAAGACCCACAGAGTCGTCGCCGCGCAGATCTGGCGAACCTTCAACGCTCTCGGGCACCGTGGCGGGCACGTCCTTGCCGTCGGTGACGGCTGCGGCACGCTCCTGGGCTTGCTCGAACGCGCCGGTCCCCAGCACGGTTCGGTCGTCGCGCACAAGGACAGCAACGGGAACGCCGTCGGGCCCTTCTCCGATATGCAGCGCTGGGACGAGCGCGAAGACTTCGACGCCGTCATCGCCAGCCTCGCCGGGTACGACATCCGCCTGACCTACGCACCCAACATCGTCAAACGGCGAGCCGACCACATCATCGATACCACGCTCGCTCTCGCCGTCACCAAGCCGGGCGGACTCACAGCCGTCATCGCCACGCACGACCTGATGGACAACCCCGTCCCGTTCGGGCGCCGCCAGCTCGCGGAGCTCGCCGACCTCGTCGGCGCGGTGCGCTTCCCATCCGGCATCTACCGGGGCGCAACCGGAACCGACGAGATCGCCGACCTCCTCGTCCTCCGACGCCGCGAGTCCGCCGCACCACGCCGCGGTGCCGAGTGGGAGGAAGCGACCGCCGTCCAGCTCGACGGCGGCCAGGTCTACGTCAACACCTACTTCGACACGAAGATCGACCAGGTCCTGGGCTCCACCCAGTTCGACCCGACGGGTAGGGCGCCAACCAACCTCACCGTCGTCGGGGACCGCAGCCAGTTCCCCGGCCAGCTCGCCGGCGCACTCAGCACCGTCATCGCCGACGGCCAGCGCGCGGGGCTGACCGTCCCGCCGCGCATGGTCGACCACAACCTTGACCGCGGTTACTCCGTCAGGGCCCCCGCCCGGCCAGCCCGGCCCCGTACCGGGACCGACCTGAACGATGGGTCACGGAGCCCAGACCGCCCGACAGCAGCTGGACCCGACTTGCCATGATCCGTGAGTCTTCACCAACCCGAACCCTCGTCGGCGGCCGGACCTCCGGTGGCCGACGACGTGCTCACCGCCGGCTGCTGAACGTCCTCGTGCCGCGGTGCTCGCCCGGTCGCCACCGCTGCCTCCTCCTCGCCGATCTCGACCATCGCCTCCAGGATGGACGACACGTCGGGAGCGACCCGAAGGCGCTCGACATAATGCCGTTGGGTGACGCCGCCCTGGATCTTGTGCCCGAGCAGCGCTGCAGCGTCTGCGGTCCCTCGCTCGCGCGCGACGAAAGTCGCGACCGTCGACCGGAGCAGATGAGGGTGGACCTCACCCTTCATACCCGCGAGCTCGAGCGCCGCCCGCAGCGTCCGCCGCACGTTGTGCGGAGTCTGCGGCCGGAACTCCCCCGCGCCGCTGCCTGCCATGCGCCGCGATGGGAACACCGGCGCGTCCGGCGAAACGACCTCGGGACGCAGTGTCCGCAGCGACTCCACCGTGAACGGCGGGATGATGATCGTCCTCTTCCCGGCATCCGTCTTGGGCATCGCCTGCCGCACGGTGCCCTGCCCCTTGATGTCGACCATCGTGGCGTTCACGGTCACTGTCGGCAGGCCCTCCGACGTCAGGTTGACCTCTCCCCAGTTGAGCGCGAGGACCTCGCCGATCCGCAGACCGGTCCCGAGCATGACGTCGACAGCAACCGGGACGTGTCCGTTCGGTGGCGGGCCGGGTCGGCCGACGCGGTCGGCCTCCCAGGCTCGGACGGCCGCTCGAAGGCGGAACACGTCGGTCACCGTCAGTGCGGCGGGATTCGGCTGCTTACGGGGCGGCGTCGTCGTCTTGTCCATCGGGTTGGATCGCAGCGCGTCGTGAACGATCGCGCGGTCCAGCACGGCCTTGAACGCCATCCGCGCCTGCGCGGCCGTGACGACCATGTCGTTCGGCCCCTTCCGGCCCGCCTCGATGATTCCGTCGATCCAGGCCTGGCATCTCGCAGTAGTCAACTCATCGAGGCGGAGCCTGCCCAGCTTCGGAACCATCAGCGTTCCGAGGAGGCGCTCGTACTCATCGATCGTCTGGGGGCGGCGACGCGGCTGGGGCCAGGTAGCCTGCACGCGCAGCTCGTCGATCCACTGGCGCGCCGCGAGACCGACCTTGCTGTCGTGCCTGAGGTCGATCGATCCCTTCGGCCGCTTGAGTCGATCGTCGACCTCGGCCTGCACGGCGAGCCGTGCAGAGGCTCGAGTCTTGCGGCTCCGCGAGATCTGCGTCTCCGTGCCGTCGAGCAGTCGCACGCGCACGCGCGCCTGGTACGAACCGCTCGAGGTCTGCTTGATGAAGATCTCGCCGTGCTCGCCCGGCTTCAGCTTCTCGTGAGCCATCGGGCTCACCAACCCGAGCCAGAGCCGGCACCCGGCTCGCCGTCGACGGGAGCAGTCCGGGCCTCGAGCCAAGCCCGGACATCGGACTCCTCGAACAGCAGGTGGCGGCCGATGACGTACGCCTTGGGCGCCGTCCCTCTCTTGCGCCACGTGTGCACCGTCTCTCGGCTCACGTGGACCTTCTCGCAGAGCTCGTCGAGCGTCCACATCGGGGTGTGGGTGAGCGGTGGTTCGTTTCGCGTGACCATGAGGGTCAGGTGCGGCACCGCCACCGGCGTCCAAGGTCGATCAGGGTCGCCCGCACGCATCGCCGGTAAGCACTCGCGTGGAATCTCGCGTGGAGTCACAGTCGTTCCGGTCCTCTCAGTCGAGGACCTCGGGAAACACCGAAGGCCGCTGACCAGGAACTTCATCCTGACCAACGGCCTTCGAGGAGTGGAGCTAGGGGGATTCGAACCCCCGACCTTCTCATTGCGAACGAGACGCGCTACCAACTGCGCCATAGCCCCTCGAGCGGTGTACAGACTAACACCTGGGGGCCGTGGTCCTGCAAACCGGTGCCGCCACGAAGCGCCTCCGACGGACAGGCGCCGGCCACCTGTCGGGCTACTGCCCCGCCGCTCGCCGGCGCGCGAGGATCTCGTCCAGGGCCAGCCCCAGCGTCTCGGTGCTCGGCTTCTGCGCGTCGCCCTCGGCACGCTCCGGGGCCGCGGTCCGCTCGGGCATCGGCACGGCGGCGTTCGCCGCAGCCGGTCGGACCGCTGCGGGCGACGTCTCGTCCTCGGCCAGAGGAGCCGGCTCCCGCCGGGGTGCGGTGGGCTTCATCGTGTACGTCGGCCGTGGCACGGGGACCGGGTCCCAGGCGCGGCCCGAGGGGACGCGGTCCTCGGTCGGCTCTGCCGGCTCGGGGGCGACGGTGGTCGGCACCTCGTCGCGCTTCTCCGGGCGGGCCGAGGAACCCTCCGCGGGGTCGTCGTCGGTGCGCGGGGTGCTCGAGCCGGCGCGCGACGTCCCGCGCCCCGAGCCGCCCGGGGTCGCGACGGTGGCCGCGGCGCTGTCCGCTGCGGCGGTCGCGCCGGCCCGCGCGAGGTCCTTCGCGGTGACGCGCGGGATCATCTGCGTGCTGAGCTGCGAGCCGTGCACGGCCCGTCCTGTCACTCGCGGACGCACGTTGCGGGGGGCGGCGGGGCTGCCGGCGACCGTGCCGCGCGCGGCACGGGCCTCCGCCCGTCGCTCGGCGAGCCACGTGGCGTCGGCCCGCTGCGCGGACAGCACGGCGCGCCGGCCGAGGACGAGGACCAGGGCGAGCAGCGCCGTCGGGACGACAGCTGCCCACCACGCCACGAGGCCCAGACCGACGACGACCCAGACGGCGACGCTGGCGAGCAGCAGGACGGCGGTGAGCGCGAGCCGTCGCCGCGCGGCGGCCGCGCGGCGTTCGAGGAGGGCGAGGCGGGACGTCGACGGACGCCCGACGTCCGGGACCGCACCCCGTGGGGATGACGCGCTGCCGCTGATCTCCATGGCGTCCTCCACCTCGTCGTGCGTCCGACCGTCCGACCGGTCTGATCGTGCCGTGCTCGTCGTGCCCGTCGTGCCCGCCGTGCCCTCGGTACCCGTCGTCCTCTGCGTGGCCCCCGGTGCGGAGCCGAGCAGTGCCCGACCCCCGCCCGTCGGCGCCGCCGCGACGGCGAGCGTCCCGTCGAGCGTCGGCACCAGCCGCTCGGGAGTGCCGAGGCCCCGTCCGGCGACGGACAGGACACGCAGCGCGCCCGAGAACCGGTCCTCCGTGCGCGCCTCCAGCAGCTGCTGGCGGTGCTGCACGCGGTGGGGTACGTAGTACCCCAGCCACAGCAGGACCACCGCGAGCGCGACGATCCCCGAGGCCGATTCCACGTTCCGACGGTAGGCGAGGCCCTCGCACGCGTCCCGGACGCGCCCCGGCGTGTCGGGCGCCCGGCATCCGCGGCACGCCCGACGCCGTGTGCCCGACGCCGCGTCAGCCGCCGGCGCGGCGCGTCGCCTGCCAGCGCGCCAGGAGGCCGTCCGGGACCTCCTCGGTCGTGATCGCGAACGTGCGGTGGTCGCGCCAGGCGCCCTGGATGTGGAGGAACCGCTCGCGCAGCCCCTCGTCGCGCAGCCCGAGCTTCTCGACGACGCGCAGGCTCGGCCCGTTCTCCGGGCGGATGTTGATCTCGATCCGGTGCAGGCCGAGCACGGCGAAGCAGTAGTCGACCGACATGGCCACGGCGGTCGGGATGATCCCTCGGCCGGCGACGTGCTCGCTCACCCAGTAGCCCACGCTCGCCCCGCACAGGGAGCCGTAGGTGATCGACGAGACCGTGAGCTGGCCGACGAGCTCGCCGTCGAACTCGACCGCGAAGGGCAACGACGAGCCGTTGCGCGCCTGCGAGGTGAGCGCTCGGACGTACTCGCCGAACGTCGGCGGACCGCCGGGTCCGGGGCGTGGAGAGGTCGCCTCCCACTGCTCGAGCCACCCGGCGTTGCGGGCCCGCAGAGTCATCCAGTCGTGGGCGTCACGCCGGCGCAGCGGGCGTAGCACCACGGACCCGTCGAGCGTGTCCTCGCGCAGCGTGACCGGCCAGGGCCTGGTGAGGGTCCACGCGCGCGCCGTCCTCCCGGTCATCGTGGCGTCCTTCGTGCGGCGTCCATCCTCGGCCTTCCTCGCGCGTGCCGAAGCACGGACGACCCGGCCTCGCTGACAGGGTGTACCACGGTCGCGGCCGACGCCACCAGCCGCGACCGTGGCGCGGTCAACCGAGCGTGACGACGACGCGCACCTCGCTGCCCACCGGCTGCACGGGGATCGGGAGCGCCGGGTCGTGTTCGACGCCGTCGACGGTCACGGCCCGCACGCCCTTGGAGACGTGGTCGGGGTTGCGCACCTCGATCTCGTAGACGGCACCGCGCCACTCGCGTCGCACCTCGAACCCGTCCCAGTCACGCGGGATCGACGGGTCGACGACGAGGCCGTCGAGCGCGAGCCGCACGCCGAGCACGTACTTGGTCACGGCGGTGTACATCCAGCCGGCCGTGCCGGTCAGCCAGGGGTTCTGCGCCGTGCCGAACCACTCGTGGTCGCGGCCGTAGAGGAACTGCACGTAGGCGTACGGCTCGGCCCCGCGGACCTCGATGTTGTCGTTCTGGTGGTACGGCAGGATCGCGTCGTAGAGCTGCACGGCCTCGTCGCCGCGGCCCAGCAGCGCCTCGGCGATGATCGGCCACGCGTTGGGGTGGGAGAAGATCGCGGCGTTCTCCTTGATGCCCGGGTACACGCGCGTGACGAACCCGACGGTGTCGTCGACCTGCGTGAACGCCGGCCAGTTGAGGTGGCTCCCGTACTCGGAGCCGAGCAGCTCGCGCACGGCGTCCATCGACGTCTCGCCGCGCTCCTGGGTCGTGATGTCCGCGATGACGGGCCATGCCTGGTGCTCGAGGAAGATCTTGCCCTCGGCGTTCTCGGCCGAGCCGATCTTCACGCCGTCGCGCGTGTAGCCGCGGATCCACCAGCGGCCGTCCCAGAGCTGGGCGTCGGCGACCTTCGCGATCCGCTCGCGCTCGGCGGTGAACCGCACGACGTCGGCCTCCGCGCGCTCGTCGCCGGCCGCGGCCAGCGGCTCCGCGATCTCGAGGAACGCGCCGATCGCCCACGCGTGCAGGAACGTCACGAGCGACGTCTCGCCCCCGCCGAGGTTGAGGCAGTCGTTCCAGTCCGCGCGCAGGCCGAGCGCGACGCCGTTCTGACCCACCTGCTCGGCGGAGAACTCGAGCGCCTTGACCAGGTGGTCGTAGACGGTCGCGGGCGTGCCCTCGGCGAACGGGATCTCGAGGTCGAGGAACCCGCGGTCCCCCGTCTCCTTGACGAACTCCACGACGGACGGGACCAGCCACAGGTGGTCGTCGGAGCACGTGTCCTCCAGTCCGTGGATCAGGTCCTTCGGGTCCACGGTCGGCACGATCGTCGGCGACGGGACGTCGGGGAGCTTCTCCGCGTCGGGGTCGAACGCCCTCGGGTCGAACAGGTGCAGCCCGTACCCCGCCTCGGTCTGGGCGCGCAGGAGCTCGACGATCCGCTGCCTCGTCTTCGTCGGGTTCGAGTGGATGACGCTCAGGACGTCCTGGGCCGTGTCGCGGTAGCCGAGCCCCGCACGCCCCCCGACCTCGACGAACGACGCGAACCGAGACCACTGCACGCACGTCTCGGCCTGGAGCAGCGTCCACGTGTTGATCATCGTGTTCATGCCCTCGTGGGGCGTACGGATGCGGAGCGCGTCCTGCTTGGCCCTCCAGTACGCGGCGAGGCGTGCGCGCTCGGCGTCGACGGCCGGGACGTCGGCGTGCAGGTCCGCGTACTTCGCCTGCATCGCCCGGCCCGCCGCGTCGCGCGAGCCGTAGCCCAGCAGGTAGACGAGGCGCTTGGTCTCTCCGGGCTGCAGCACGATCTCGTGCTGGAGCGCCCCGCAGTGGTTCTGCGTCGTCGCGCTCGTGTCGGAGCCGTGGCCGCGCTCGATCGCGATCGGGTTCGACTCGGTGCGGTAGGGGCCGATGAAGCTGTCGCGCAGCGAGTCGTACGACGACGGCGTCTCGCTCGACGCGAAATAGTGGAACGTCCACGGCTCGTAGTAGAAGTCGTACTCGACGATCCCGTCCTCGTACGAGGACCCGGACGCGTACAGCGACATCTGCAGGTTCTGGTTGTCGATGGTGATCGTGTGGAAGCTGAACTCCACGTAGCCGGAGACCGTGAGGCGCCGCTCCCGGTCCGTCGTGTTCGTCAGGCGCACGTCCCACACCTCGACGTCGTCGTCGACCGGGATGAAGACGGTCTGCTCGGCGTCGACGCCCTTGTACTCGGCCCGGAAGGTCGAGTAGCCGAGCCCGTGCCGCGTGGTCCACCGGCCGGCCCCGCCCGCGGCGTCGACCTCCTCGTCCGGCCCGACGAACGGCTTGCCCACCGGCTGCCACGACACCGACCAGTAGTCGCCGTCGTCGGCGTCGCGCACGTACACGTAGTGGCCGGGGCGGTCGAGCGGCACACCGTTGGGACGGAAGCGCGTGATGCGGCCCTGCTGCGAGCTCTTGTAGTACGAGTACCCGCCCCCGGTGTGGGACAGGACCGTGCACAGGTCCTTCGTGCCGAGGTAGTTCGTCCACGAGACGGGGACGTCGGGGCGCTCGACGACGTACTCGTCGCGCGCGGTGTCGAAGCGGCCGTAGCGCATCGTTGCTGGGGTTCCTCTCCGGGGGGCTGCTCGGGTGGTCGTACGTGCCCGACGGCGCGTGGTCGCCGGGGTGGGTGCGTCCGGCTCGTGCCGGGTGCGGCTCAGACGCCGGCGGTGACGAAGCCGCGGAGCCAGTCGAGCAGCTCGCCGGCCTTCTCAGGGCTGTCCGCCTCGACGAACATGCGCAGCACGGGCTCGGTGCCGGAGAAGCGCAGGAGCGCCCAGTTGTCGTCCTCGAGGAGGATCTTCGTGCCGTCCAGGTGGGAGACGGACACGACCGGGTACGGCCCGACGTGCGTGAGCGGCTCGGCCGCGAGCCGACGCGGGACCTCGACGCGCATCTCCGGCGTCGCGGGCACCCCCGCCTCGAGCGTGTACAGGCGGCCCGTGATCGCGTAGACCGTCGCGCGCAGCTCGGAGATCCGCTTGCCGGTGCGGGCCAGCATCTCCGCGACGAGCGCGCACGCGAAGATCCCGTCCTTGCCGAGGATCCAGCCCCGGATCGTCAGGCCGCCCGACGACTCTCCGCCGAGCACCGCGCCGATCTCCTCCATCCCCGCCGTGACGTGCTTGAACCCGACCTTGACCTCGCGCGACTCCTCGCCGAAGTGCGCCGCGAGGCGGTCGAGCAGGTGCGTCGTCGCGAGGTTGCGCACCACGCCGCCCGTCTCGCCGCGCACCTCGTGCAGGTACCAGTACAGGAGGAGCAGGAGGTCGTTGGTCGAGATGTACTCGCCGGTCTCGTCGACGATGCCGATGCGGTCGGAGTCGCCGTCGGTCGCCATGCCGAGGTCGTATCGCCCGCCGCCCTGCCGGATCATCGACACGAGCGTGCTGAGGCGCTGCAGGTCGGGCGCCGGCGCGACGCCGCCGAACAGCGGGTTGTGCGCCGCGTGGATGAACTCCGAGCGCACGCGCATGTCGGACAGGATCGTGCCGAGCGTGAGCTGGCTCGTCCCGTACATCGGGTCCACCACCACCTGCAGGTCCGAGCCGCGCACCGCGTCGACGTCGATGATCCGCTCGATCGCGTCGACGTACGGGTCGGTGAGCGCCCGGTCCACGACGACGCCCGTGCGGCGCGCGACGTCGATGTCGAGCGTGATGACGTCGTCCACGGAGAGCGCGTTGGCCTCGTCCTGGTACCGGTCCGTCTCGTCGTCCAGCGGTAGCGACCCGTCCTGGCGGAACACCTTCATGCCGTTCCACTCGGGCGGGTTGTGGCTCGACGTGACGATGATCCCGTACGCCGCGCCGAGGTACGGGGCGGCGAACGTCACGAGAGGCGTGGGGACGTCGTCGGGCAGGAGCGTGACCGCGATGTTGTTGCCCGCGAAGACCTCCGCGGCGGCGATCGCTGACTCGCGCGACAGGAAGCGGCGGTCCCCGCCGATGACGACGCCCTTGCCGTCGAGCCCCTGGCGCACGGTCTCGTTCGCGATGGCCTGGCACAGCCGGCGGACGTTCGCGAGCGTGTAGCCCTCGCCGATCACCGCACGCCAGCCCCCGGTGCCGAACACGATCTTCGTGTCCGTGTTCTTCGTCGGGACGAACAGGCGCTTGAGGACGACGTCCGCGGCCTCCTGCAGCTCGTCGGGCGTGTTGATGCCGCGCACCTCGTCGGTGTCGTAGATCCGGTACGAGGAGATCCGCCGACCGGCCCCGATGACGCGGCGCGCGAGCTCGGTGAGCCGGTGCTCGCCGCCCGCGGCCATGGCCTCGAGCTCGCGGAAGAGCAGAGCCGGCGAGGCGACGTAGGCGCCCACGTTGACCTCGGGTCGCTCCCCCACCGGCGCGCCCGCGCGGTCCTCCGGCTCGAGGATCGCGCTGATCTCGCCGCCGGCCCGCACGACGAGGCCCGAGCTCGGCTGCGGCTCGTCGACGACGGCCGACAGCAACGACAGGTCGGCCCCGGTCAGCGTGTGGCGCGTGAGCACGCCGAGGAGCGACTCGGGACGCAGCAGCGGCGTGTCCGCGTAGGCGACGAGGACAGGACCGTCCGCGCCCACGCCGAGGACGGACGCGACCGCCTCACGGGCCGCGAGGACCGCGTCACCCGTCCCCCGCGGCTCGGGCTGCTCGACGTAGACGACGTCCTCGCCGAGCAGCTCGCGCACCGTCGGGTCGTCGGGCGAGACCACGACGACGACGCGGCGCGGGTCGACGACCTTGCGCACCGTCGCGACGGCGAGCTCGACGACGGTCGCGTCCCCGAGCGGCCGGGTGAGCAGGTCGCGCGACGCGGCGTCGTGACCGGCGGCGAGGACCACCGCGGCACGGGTGGCCCGGAGCGGCGACGCGGTGGCCGAAGCGCCGGACGGACGGGGCGCCGGCGCCGTGGACGGACGGCGCGTCGGTTCGGTGGACGGAGCGGTCGTCAGGGCGGTCGTCGGCGCGGTCATGGCGTCCTCACTGGTCGGCGCAGGCCGGCCCTGACACGAGCGGCAGGCGCTTTTGTCAGGAGTCCGTACTAGTACGATCCCGATCATAGGTCCGTCCGGAGCGTCCAGGGAACCCCGTACCCGTGCACGACGGGCGAGACATCCCCCGCGCGGCGGACGGCCCATCGCGGCGCCCGGGTGACAATAGGGACATGAGTGGCCCGGACCAGCCCTACCCCCTGCACGGAAGCATCGAGGTCGAGGACGCGAAGGAGATCCTCCGCAAGGCCATCCGGACGAACCGACAGTCCCGCTCGGAACGGCTCCGCAAGGAAGCGGCCGTCGCCATCGCGGACGTGATCGAGACGATCCCCGAGGTCGCGGCGGCGACGTGCGTCGCGACCTACGCCGCCCGCCCCACCGAACCCGGCACCGCCGAGATGCTCGAACGGCTCGCCGCGCGCGGCGTGCGCGTGCTGCTGCCCGTGCTCGGCGCCGGGCTGCAGCGCGACTGGGCCGAGTACGCCGGCCCGGCGGACCTGCAGGTCCGCGCGCCCGGCCGCCCGCCCGAACCCGGCACCGCACCCCTCGGGCCCGAAGCCCTCGCGCTCGCCGACGTCGTCGTCGCGCCCGCGCTCGCCGTCGACTCGCGCGGCGTACGGCTCGGCCAGGGCGGCGGCTGGTACGACCGCGCCCTCGAGCACACCCGGCCCGGCGCCAGGGTCGTCGCCGTCGTCTTCCCCGAGGAGGTCTACGACGCCGACGACCGCCCTCTCCCCCTCGAACGGCACGACAAGACCGTCGACGCCGTCGCCACCCCCCTCGGCTGGCGCTGGCTCCCCTGAGCCCTCGTCGTCGCCGCGCTCCCGTCGTCGGTGCGCGCTGGTCGTCGGTGCACGCGCGTGGCCGGGCTGGGTGGCCGGACCGGGTCACGCGCTCGGGCTGCCGCGCCGTCACCTCCGGCCCGTCGTCCTCGCTTCACGCGCGCGGCTCTACGCCCTTCGCACGTCACCCGCCCCGACCCTCGTCGTCTCACCCCGGTCGTCCCGCACCAGGCCGTGACGAGCACGACGCGCCCGCCCCGTCGGCCGGCGGCCACGCGCACCACCAGCCCGCGTCACGCCGTCGCGCGCCGACAGGCACGACCGACCCGCACCGTCGGGCGGTGACGGGCAGGACGAGCGGCGGGGTCGAGGTGTGTGCGAAGGGCGTAGAAGCGCGCGCGAGAAGGCGACCCGACAGGAGGTGGCGACGGCGCGCCAGCCCGAGCACACACCTCGACCCCGCCGCGGACACGACCACGAGCGCGCCAGCCCAAGCACACATCTCGACCCGCCGCGGACGCGACCCGAGTGTCCGCTACGGGACGAGCGTCAGCTCGTCCGTCCCCGCGTCGGCGACGGCCTCGACGGTGAAGGGCCAGGCGAAGGTCTCGCCGCGCGCCCAGGTGCCGAGCTGGTCGTCGTAGTGCTTCGACGCCGGGTGGCCGGACGCGCCCGTCACGGTGACCCACGTGGAGCGGTCGAGATCGGCGAGGTCGACGACCATGCGCATGGACGGTCCGGCGGTCACCTCGAAGGAGCCCGACGCCGCGTCCCAGGCCGTCGCGTTGACGATGGACGAGCCACCAGGCATGCCCACCGGGTCGGGGTTGACGTAGTCGCGCACGGGCGCCGGGATCGACGACCCGCCCAGGACGGGGTGCTCGAGCGCGAGCTGGTGCAGCTTGCCCCACGCCCAGTCGGAGGGCTGCTTGCTCTGCTCGACGGTGAGGTCGAGCCGGGCGGAGATCAGGGCCTGCGTCAGCACCTCGTCACGGGTCTCGACGACGCTCACGGTCTGCCGGTCGTCCCAGAACGCGTCCGTGGGGTTCTCGACGAGCCGCTGCACGACGGCGAGCCACCGGCTGCCGCCGCTCGGCCGCGCGGACTCCGGCAGCTCGTCCCAGAACGTCAGCTCGAGCAGGTTGCGCCACACGGCGGCGAAGTACGCCGCGGCGGCGGAGTCGGTGTCCGTCCGGTAGTCCCAGTCGGCGAGGAGCTCCTGGCCCTGGGCGGCGAAGTCGTCGTCGATGTCCTGGTCGAGCAGGATCGGGACGAGCGCCTCGGCGTAGGGGCTGCGGTCGTCGACCTGGATCTCGTTCATGGTGTCGACGTCGACCGCCCGCCCGGCTGCGATCTCCTCCTCGAGGAGCTGGCGGATGCGCTGGGAGCGGTATCCGTAGTCCCAGTCCGTCGTGAGGAACGGTTCGAGGCCGGCGGGCAGCACGGCCTGGTTGGCAGCCACGACGAAACCCTCGGCGGGGTCGACGACGCGCGGCATCTGGTCGCTCGGGACGTAGCCCTGCCAGTCGTAGCGTGGGTCGGACCCGTCGCGGGGCCACGTGCCGTCGGACGGCACGGCGGCGTCGGGCACCGTCTGGCGGACCGGGATCTTCCCGGGGGCCTGGTAGCCGATGTGGCCGTCCGCGGTGGCGAAGACGATGTTCTGCGCGGGCACCTCGAACAGGGCCGCGGCGGCCTGCATGTCCTCGGCGTTCGCGGCGAGGTTGAAGGCGAAGACCGCGTCGGCGGTGCGGCCGGGCTCGAGCGCGGTCCACTGGAGCGAGACGGCGTACTCGCCCAGGCGTGTGTCCGGAGCGGGGGTGTCCTCGGCGGAGGCGGTCGCGGGGACGACGGTCGAGACGATCGGGCCGTGGACCGTCGAGCGGATCTCGAGCTCGACGTCGTCCCCGCCCGCGACCTCGAGGGTCTCGGTGCGGACGTCGAGCGGCTCCCACGTGTCGCCGCGCAGGTAGGTGTCGTCGCGCACGCGCTCGACGAAGAAGTCCGTGACGTCGGCGCCCATGTTGGTCAGCCCCCACGCGAGCTGGGCGTTGTGCCCGATGACCACGCCCGGGAACCCGGCGAAGGAGAAGCCCGCGACGTCGAAGGCGCAGTCGGGGCCGACGGTCGTGCAGTGCAGTCCCACCTGGGCCCAGATGCCGGGAGCGGAGAGGCCGAGGTGCGGGTCGTTCGCGAGGATCGGCTGCCCGCTCGCCGTGTGCTCGCCGGAGACGACCCACGAGTTCGAGCCCGTCCCCTCCCCGCGCCCGATGAGGACGGGGACGGCGGCGAGCGCGCGGTCCGCCGACGCGACGGCGGCCTGCAGACCCTCGGACGAGTACGTCTGCGCGGCCTCCGGCGAGAGCTCGGCGGAGACCCGCTGCGGGTTCTCGAGCTCGCCCGGCTGGAGGATCGGCGCGTTGACGTCCGAGGGGTACGCCGGGAAGAGCTCGGCGACGCGCGCGGGGTCCTGGAGCGTGCCGTACGCGAGCGCCCGGTCGAGCTCGTCGTCGTAGTTGCCGCGCAGGTCCCACGCCATGGCCTTGAGCCACGCGAGCGAGTCGATGGGGTCCCACGGCTCGGGCTCCGCGACGTCGACCTGCAGGCCGAGCACCGTGTACTCGAGCGCGACCTCGCCCGGGCTGCGGTTCTCGAGGTAGGCGTTGACGCCCTCGGCGTAGGCCTGGAGGTACGCCTTCGTCTCCGGGGCGACGATGTCCCACTCCTGCTCGGCGACCTCGCGCCACCCGAAGGTGCGCGTGACCTTGTCGGCCGCGATCGCGTCCGGGTTGTCGCCCACCAGCTCGGTGAGCCGTCCGGACGTGACGTGCCGGCGGTAGTCCATCTCGAAGAAGCGGTCCTGCGCCTGGACGAAGCCCTGGGCGCGGAAGAGGTCCTCGGGGGTGTCGGCGTAGATCTGGGGGACGCCCTGCGCGTCGCGGAGCACCGTGACCTCGGCGTCGAGCCCGGTGAGCGTGATCTCGCCGCCCGTCTGCGGCAGCGGCCGGCGGACCGTCGTGACGACGAGCACGGTCACCGCCACGAGCACGACGACGAGCAGGGCAGCGACGGCGACGAGCACGCGCCGGCCGGTGCGCCGCGCCGGGCGCGTGCCGGTCACGGTCTCAGGGTCGTCACCGGCAGGCTTCTCGACGGGTTCGTGCGCAGACACGGTGCGAGACTACCCCGGCCGGGGTCCACGCCCGCCCGCGTATGATTGGCACTCGGAAGATTCGAGTGCCAGCGAGTGTTGACCTGGCGGCAGAGGCCCGGCCCCCGTCGAGTCGCCGTCACGTGAACGAGGAGAACCCGTGCCCACCTACGCGTACACCTGCACCGCCTGCGGTCACGCCTTCGACATCCACCAGTCCTTCGCGGACGACGCCCTCACGGTCTGCCCGGAGTGCTCCGGGCGCCTGCGCAAGGTGTTCTCGTCGGTCGGCGTGACCTTCAAGGGTTCCGGCTTCTACCGGACCGACTCGCGCTCCGGCGGGAAGTCCGGGTCGGCGTCCACGAGCGCGAAGAGCTCGTCGAACGGCAGCGCGAGCAGCCCGAGCACGTCGTCCGGGTCCTCCTCGGACGGCACCTCCTCGAGCTCGTCCTCGTCGACGAGCTCGACCGCGAGCACGCCCGCCTCCTGACCGGTCCCGGTCAGCCGCGCGGCAACCTGCCGCGCACGGTCGACCACAGGCCCGCGTCGTCGGCATCGCCGCCGCCGTGACGGGCCTCACCACCGCCGTCGTCCCCAGGGACGACGGCGGTCCTGCGCCGCTCGCCGCTACGGTCGCGGCCATGGTCTCGACCCCTCGACCCGGCGGCTCCCTGCCCGACGACGCCCGTGCGCGTGCCCGCTCGGCGCGCCGTCGTGCCGGGGTGCTGTGGTGGCGCCTGCGGTTCGCCGTCGCCGCGCTGTGCTGCGGCGTCGCCGCGGCCACGGCCGTCTCGGCACTGAGTCCTGATCCTCCGCCCACCGTCCCCGTCGTCGTGACCGCGCGCGAGGTCTCCGCCGGTGCCGAGCTCGCCGCGGCGGACGTCCGGGTCGTCGACGTCCCCGCTGACCTCGCGCCCGAGGCTCTGCGGTCGCCGGACGACGCCGTCGGACGGTCCGCCTCCGTCCGTATCGCGCCGGGGACCGCGCTGCAGGAGTCGCTCGTCGCTGCGGGCGACCTCGTCTCCGCGGCGCCGCCCGGCACGGTCGTGGCTCCTGTGCGCCTCGACCCCGGGATCAGCGGGCTCCTCGCCGCCGGCGACCGGGTGGACCTGCTCGTCGCGTCCGCCGTTACGGGCCTGACCGGCGTCGCCGGCGAGCCCGCGCCGGCCGACGGTGCGAGCCCCTACCTCGCGCGGGGCGCCGTCGTCGTGCCCGGTCGACCGGGCGAGTCGGCCTCGGGTGGGTTGCTCGGCTCGCCGACCGTGACCGGTGAGCAGGTCACGCTCGTCGCGGTGCTCCCGGAGGAGGCGGAACGGCTCGCGGCCGTCGCGGGCTGGGGCCAGGTGACGGCAGTCCTCGTCCCGTGAGGCCGCCGTCGCAGCCTGACGCACGACCGTCCGGAGCCCGAGACCGCTGTTGCCGCTCGTCCGACCCGTTGCGAAGATCGTTCCTGCACTTGTCGTGGCGCCGCTGCCACGCGGACCAGCGACAGGAGAGGTATCTGCATGAAGGGCGTGTTCAACGGGTTCAAGGAGTTCGTGCTCCGCGGGAACGCGATCGACCTCGCGGTCGGCGTCGTCATCGGTGCGGCGTTCGGCGCCGTGGTCACCGCGATCGTCGACGGGCTCATCAGCCCGCTCATCGCGGCGCTCTTCGGTCAGGTCGACCTCACACAGGTGGCGACCTTCGAGGTCAACAACGCCGTCTTCAGCCTCGGCCTGATCCTCGACGCACTGTTCAAGTTCCTGTGCGTCGCCGCCGCGGTCTACTTCGTCATCGTGCTGCCGATGAACCACCTCGCCGCGCGACGCAAGAAGGACGTCGAGCCCGAGCCGGAGGCCCCGGCCGAGGACGTCCGCGTCCTCCAGGAGATCCGCGACCTGCTCGCCGCGCAGGCCGGCGCACCGGGTCAGGGCGGACCGGGCTCGCCCGGTGCAGGACCCACGGGCGGCCCGCTCGGCGGTCCCACCGACCGGTTCTGACCGGCTCCGACCGGAGCTCTCGGCGGAACGAGGCCCTCGGCGCACCGCGTCGAGGGCCTCCTCGTGCCCGCCCCGCCGCGGTCCGTGCCCACGGCGCGGCCGCCCCGGTTCGTGCGTGTCAGTGCTTCCCGTAGTGCGGGGGCACGTCCTGCAGCAGTCGGTCGTCGTTCTGTCCACTGCCTGCGCCGTCGGTCGTCGCCGGGTCCCCCCAGCCGCCCGGGCGCTCGTCGTCGCTCACCCCGGCAAACGCCGCCGTCTCCGTGCCGCGACGTACCGCGCGGCGAGGCCGCCGGGCGCCGGGACGTCCCGGCGTCGGCTCCTGGGAGGTGTCGTCGTGCGGGGCAGAGGTCACGGGACCATCGTCGCACCGTGCGGGCACGCGCCACCAACCTGTCAGGGGTACGGGTCACCCCGGTGACCCCTCGCCCTGACACCCTCGCCGAGCCACCACCGTGTCAGGGCCACGGATCACCCCCGTGACCCCTCGCCCTGACACGGGCGCGGGCTGTCAGAGGTCGTCGTCGCCGTGGTCCGCGTCGTCGTCGAGCACCGGCACGACGACGATCCGGTCGCCACCACCGGTCTGGGCCACGCCCCCGGTCTCCGGCAGGCGTGCGTCGCGCACGTCCTGCACGACGCGCCGGATGCGCTCGGCCTCCTTCGCGGGATCGAGGAACGCGGCGGCCGACCACACCTGCGCGACGGTCCAGCCGATCCGTTCGAGCCGCTCGGCGGTCTGGCGGTCGCGCACGCGGACGCTGCGCTCGGCGACGTAGGCGGTGTCGTCGGTGAGGACGGCGACGAGCAGCTCTCCGGGCAGGTCGGGGTGCCCGACGACCAGCGGGATGCGGTCGCCGTCGCCGACGCCGTAGTCGGTCTCGACCACGAGCCCGGCGCGCCACAGGCGCTCCGCGAGGTCGAGCACGAGCCGGTCGGGGGTGCCGCCCACGTCGACGCCGTTGCCGAGCGTGACCTGGTCGGCCACGCCGTTGCGCTGCTCGGCCAGGTCGAGCACCTCGGCGAGCAGCTTCGCGCCGCCGCCGCGCAGGCGCTCGGGGTCGAGGTCGACCGCGGCGAAGCAGGACACCACGTGCAGGCGCCTGCGCGCCGCGCCGACGGTGTCGAGCAGCATCGCCTCGCTGCCCGGGGTGTTGAGGATGCCGAAGCGGTGCAGGACGCGGCCGTGCGGCGTCCGCCCGAAGCCGACGGACAGCACGATCGTGTCGCGCACGAGGCCGGCGACGCCCGAGACGTCGGCGACGACGACCGGTTCGGGCCGCGACGCGGAGAAGAAGCCGGCGAGCGCCGGGTTCTGCCGCACCTCGACGAGCAGCGCCTCGCGGATGCGGTCGGCGTGCAGCTGCGTGACGGTGACGATCGCGAGCGACTCGTCGGGCCGGGTCAGCGCGTGCTCGATCGCGACCTCGACGACGCGGTCCACCTCGACCTGCGTGCTCTCGACCGCCCCGGACGTCGGGTCGGGCATCCCGGCGCCGTCGACGACGTCGAGCCGGACGAGGGCCTCGGCCCGGGGCAGGGGCGCGGGCCGCAGGACGCCGGCGTAGCCGTGCTCGGCGAGGAAGGTCGTGACGTACGGGTCCCGCTGCGAACCGTCCGCGAGGAGGGTGACGGTCGGGAGCAGGTCGGCCAGGTCGTGCACCGTCGACGCCGAGGACGCCCGCGGGTCGCCGACGGCGACGACCTGGCGCCCGCGCGCGAGCGCCGAGAGGACGAGCTCGACGGGAGCGTGCTCGATCGCGTCGAGCACGACGAGGTCGACGGTGCGGGTGGGCGGCAGCAGGTGCGGCACGAGCGTGGGCGTCGCGACGACGACGGGCCGCAGGCGCCGCAGCACGTCCGGGTGCTTCTCCGACGTCTCGCGGAGGCTGACGAGCCGCCCTTCGAGCAGCTCGGTGAAAAGGTCCTCGGCCTCGTCGCGGTGCTCGCGCATCGCCGTGGCGAGGTGCTCACGCACCGCGACGCGCACGGGGGAGGCGAGCGACGCGACGTGTGCGCGGTCGAGCTCCCGGAAGCGCCGCGCGAGCGCGTCGAGCCCGGCGCCGTCCTGCCCGGCGAGCGCATGGTCCTGCGCGAGGACCTGCTCGAACACCGAGCTCCACCACGCGAGCTCGAGCTCCGGACCGACGAGGTCGGTCTCGACGCGCCGCTCGGCGAGGTCGGCGAGCAGGTCGTCGAGCCCGGCGGCGGAGAGCCGGCGCAGCACCGCCGTGCGGGCGGGGAGGCGGTCGAGCGACTCCGTGTCCTCGGCGAGCGTGTCGAGGCGCGCGGCGAGGTCGACGAGCGGGAGGTCGAGCAGCCCGGCGCCCTGCGGCGTGCCCGCGAGGACCGGTTCGATCTCCTCGACGTCGATGCGGACGGCCTCGTGCGTGTCCTCGATCGCCGCGAGGCCCTCGGGGAGGCGCGGCCAGCCGCCACCCGGTGCCTGCCTCTGCCAGACCGCCCGCTGTGCCTGGACCTCGACGAGGGCGGCATGCAGGTCCGGGACCCGGACGCCGGGGCGGACCATGTCCCGCGCCTGGCGGCGCAGGCGGCGGCGCGCGAACCATCCCATGTCGACGCCGTGCGCCTCGCGCCACTGGCGGGTGGCGGTCGCCTCGACCATGTCCTGCGCGGTGCGCTCGAAGATCATCGGCTGGAACACGTCGAGCGTGCCGCGCATGCCGCCGAGCATGCGGAGCTGGTCGCCCCACTGCCGCAGCGTCGTGGCAGGCGTGAGGCCGGTGACCTCGGCGACCCGCTCGACCTCTGACCGCAGCTGCGGGAGCGTGTGCGTGCGCACACGCTCGACGCGCACCAGCACGTCCTGCGCCTCCTGCCGGGTCGTGAGGTTCGCCCCGTACCAAGGGGTCGACGTCGCGCGCGTCGTGAACGCCCCCAGCTCGGCGGCGTCCCGCAGGTCGTCGGCGAGCTGGTCGCGCTGCTGCCCGACGGCGAGCACCACCTCCGGGGCCAGGCGCACCGTGGTGTCGGGGGCGGGCCGCTCGGCGACGATGCGCGCGAGGGCCTGGAGCGCGTCGTAGGCCGAGACGCTCCACGGCTCGCGGACCAGGTGCAGCGCCTCGATGTACCCGGCGAGCCGGGCCCGGGAGCCGAGCAGGGCGTCGCGCGTGCGCTCGACCGCGTCGTCGGCCGCGGGTTCCGGCTCGGTCGCCATCGCGGACAGCAGGCGGTGCGAGACCGTGGCGCGCCAGGTGGGGTCGGGGGCGACGTCGAGCACGAGGCCGCCGAGCCCGAGGCTCTCCAGACGCGCGACCAGCGCGTCCGCCGCGCGCCGGTGCCCGGGGACGTACAGGACCTGGCGGCCGCTCGCCGCGGCCTCGGCGACGACGGCGGCGAGCGTCCCCGCGACGTCGGACCCCGCCGGCGCGTCGACGAACAGGTGGGAGCCGCTCGCGAGCGCGTCGACGACGTGGCGCTGGGACGGGTCGAGGTCGCCGACCCCGCGCTCGAGCTCGGGGTCGGCGTCGCCGACGCGTGGGCCGGGCAGCTCGCGCCGCACGGTCGCCGCGACGTCCTCGTCCCCAGCGAGCGCGGCGACGATCTCGTGCCGCTCGAGGCCGGCCACGAGCTCGTCGAGGTCGTCGACGAGGACCTGGCCGGGGTGCACGAACGTGCCGGCGAGCACGCGGTGCGTGAGGCCGAAGTCGTCCAGGACGGCGCGCCCGAGCGCCGCGATGCGGTCCGTCGCGTCACCCGGGTCGAACCCGGCACCGGTGAAGGTGCTGCGTGCGAGCGTCACCGGGTCGAGCAGCGCTCCGTGGGCACGCAGCGTCCGGGCGAGGAGCGGGTTGATCTCGGCGGTCGGCTCGAGCGTGAGCTCGTAGTCCGTCTCGCCGTCGCCGCGCGGCGTGATCGTCAGCGGTCGCAGGAGCACGGGGGCCCGGACGGTGCGCACACCGGCGTCGGCGGGCTCCTCGGCGGGGGCGTCCGAGCCCGGCTCCCCGTCCGCGGCCTGCGCGCCCGGGTCCTCGCCTTGCGCCGGCAGGGCCGCGGGGCGCGCGTCGTCGGACGCTGCGGCGGGCACCGCACCGGAGTCGGAGCCGGACACGTCGGCAGAGCTCGTCACGTCGTCGGGCCCGCCGTCGGTCACGTCCGCCGGGGGCGCTGAGACCTCGATCGTCGCCGTGCCGGGCCGCGACGCGCGGCCGGCGACGCGCGCGAGCGCGCCGACGTCGTCCGCCGGCCGGGAGGGCGACGGCTCGCTCTCGGTCCAGGTCGCGACGCCGATCGCGAGGTACGTGGGCGCGACACCGTAGCGCTGCGCGTGCTCGGCGGCGCGGACCACGACGGCGCGTGCCCGACGCCGCGCCGCCGGGAGCGAGCCGCCCTCCCGGAACAGGTTGGACAGCCGGGTGGGTCGGCCGGCGAAGAGCTGCGCGACACCGGACGGGTGGGCGGCCGTGAGATCGACGACGGCGTCTCCGAGGAGCGAGATGTCGGCGAGCGAGGACCCGCCGGCGAGCTCGACGAGCCCGGCGCGCCACCGCGCGACGGCCTCCTCGACGAGGTCGGCGGTGGTGGGCGGGCGCACGAGGACCGGGCGCTGCGGCACCGCCTCGTCGTCGACGTCCGGGGGCGTCCCGGCGGGGTCGGTGGGCAGCCGAGCAGGATCGGCCACGTTCCGGGCGGCTGAGCTGGTGCGGGCTGCGGCGTTCACCCTCTGACGCTAACCGTGCCGGTGCGGCGCCCGGTCGAGGCACGCCGGGGAAGGTTCCCCGAGCACGCGACCGCCGAGCGCATCACCGCGTCGGTCCGGCGCCGCGACGAGCACGAATCGCCCGCCGTGCGGACCAGGACGGTCGTCCGGGCGGTTTCCTGGAGAAGTCCTGGGAAATGGCGACGTCGGCGTTCTCCCGGGAAATGCAAAGTGCCCCGGACCAGCGGTCCGGGGCACTGCCTCCGGCTCTGGGCCGGGACGTAGAAACGGAGCGCACCGCGCAGGGGGCAGGCGATGCGCTCCGTCGGGCACTAGTTTGCACGCTTCACGGGGGCGCGTCAACTCGCCTCCGGGTGAAGCCTCGCGACGTGGCGCGATGCGTCCTGTGCGGCACGGAAGTCATCTGGACGACCGTCCATGTCCGGCGCCCGAATGGACCGTTTCAGAACCGCACGACGGCGCGTCCGCGCAGCGTTCCGTCCCACAGCCTGCCGTACGCCGCAGGGGCGTCGTCGACGTCGAACACCTCCGTGTGGACGGTGAGTCGTCCCTGCTGGGCGAGCTGCAGGACCTCGAACAGCTCCTGCCGATATCCCCAGTACGGCACGAGGAACGACGCCTCGTACGGGGACTGGAAGAAACCGACCTTTGCGGACGGCATGCCGTGCCCGATACCGACGAGCGTGAAGTCCCCGCCGACTCCGACCAGCTGCTGCCCGAGGTCGATCGTCGGCTGGACACCGGCGAAGTCGACCACGAGGTCGGCACCGCGCCCGCCCGTGAGGTCCTTGACCGCCTCGACGGCGGACGAGTCCGACATCAGGGCATGGTCGGCGCCCACCTCGCGCGCGAGGGCCAGCTTCTCCTCGGTCACGTCGAGCGCGACGACCTGGGCCCCGCTCAGGGCCTTGAGGATCTGCACCCCCACGTGGCCGAGGCCGCCGACGCCGAGCACGACCGCCGTCGTGCCGGCCGTGAGCTTCGGCAGCGACCGCTTGATCGCGTGGTACGGCGTGAGACCGGCGTCCGTGAGCGGGGCGGCCTGGACCGGGTCGAGGTCGCCGATCGGCACGAGGTGGCGGGGCGAGTCGACGATCATGTACTCGGCCATCGCGCCGGGTGCACCGAGCCCGGGAGGGGCGATGCCGAGCTCGGCGGCGCGCAGGCAGTAGTTCTCCTGGCCGGCGGCGCACCGCTGGCAGACGCCGCAGCCCCACGGCCCGTAGACCGCGGCCGCGGTGCCGACCAGGCTCTGGTCGACGCCGGCGCCGACCGCCTCGACGACGCCGACGCCCTCGTGGCCGAGGGTGAGCGGCAGCCCGTAGGCGTACTCGTCCGCGGACTGCTCCATGACGAAGACGTCGGAGTGGCACAGGCCCGCGGCGGAGACCTTGAGCAGCACCTCCCCCGGCTTCGGCTCTGGGGTCTCGATCTCCACGACCTCGGGTCGTGCGCCGATCTCTCGGTACTGGACGGCCTTCATGGCCACTCCTCTCGCCTGGCTGTGCTGCTGACGCCGGGCGGTCCGCCGAGGGGACGGTTCGGGGACCGCCCGGCTCTTCCACCATAAACCTGCACACGCGTCTAGGTTCAGGGACGTTGGTCACTCCTCGGGCGCCGACACACGATCTCCTCCTTCCGTCACGTCCCGGTCACCTGCGCCCGCGGGCGCGCCCACACCCCGTGGCTACGCTGGAAGGACGCCCGCCCCGACGCCGGACCGCGGAGCGCCCGGCGCAGGCGCCGGCCGGAGGAGAGCGGGCGCGACCAGCCACCCGACTCGAAAGACGCGGACCACAGACGACGTGACGACCTCCCCCAGCACCCGCCCGTTCCCGGGCGCGCCCACCGGCGCGCCCGAGGCGCCCGACGAGAAGGCTCCCGAGGCGCCGAAGCTCTCGCTCACGCAGATGATCGCGAGCGCCCTCGCCGCCGTGAGCACGACGGTGCTGCTCTCGTACTTCGGCATCGCCGGGACGATCATCGGGGCCGGTGCGGCGAGCGTCATCACCGTCGTCGCGAACTACGCGTACACGCGGTCGATCCAGAAGACGCACGAGCAGCTCAAGCCCGTCGTCAGCCACCTCGCGCCCCGCCCTCGCGGCGGGACGGCGAAGCTGCCCGCGGTCCCTCGCGGCGACGACACGCAGCCGCTCCCCCGACCGCGTTCCGCTGCGCCGGACGACGCGGCGGTCGTCTCGCGTGGCAGCGTCGCGGCCGAGGACGGCGGAGGCGGACCCGTCACCGCGACCGTCGGCACGCCTGTTCCTGCCGACGACGACGCGCCGGCGCCCGACGACGACGCGCGCCCCGGTCCGTGGTTCCGCCTCATCGACCGCTACGGGACGGGCAAGGTGCTCGCCGTCTCCGCCGCGGCGCTCTTCGTCGTCGTCATGGGCGTCGTGCTCGTCGCCGAGCTCGTGATCGGCAAGCCGATCTCCGACGCCGTGCGCGGGCAGGAGGGGTCAGGGACGTCGATCAGCCGCACGACGACGACCGACGACGGCGGCAGCGAGCCCGGGACGGGGACCGTGACGCCTCCGCAGGAGCTGCCCGACGGCGGTACCACGACGCCCTCCCCCGACCCGTCCGCACCCTCCGACGACGCCACGGACGTGCCGACGGACGATCCCTCGGACGCGCCGACCGAGGTCCCGACCGACGAGCCCACCGATCCGGCCACGCCGACGCCGGAGCCCACGGAGCCCGCGACCCCCGGCACCGGTGAGACCGGCACGCCCGGTGGCGGGACGGAGACAGGCGGGACGGACACGGGAGTCGGTGGCGGTTCGGGATCCGGCGGGACGACGGGCGGCTCGGCCGAGCCGGCCCCGTCGCCGTCGACGTCGGGCGTTGACGGCACGTAACCCCACCGCGAACCTTCGGCGTCGAGGAGCATGGTCCTCATGGCCCGACGACGCATCTCCGCACGGTCCGTCCCCACTGCCTCGGCGGCAGCTGCGCTCGTCGCGCTGGCGATGCTCCTGACCGCCTGCGGCGGTGGAGCCGGCGGCGTCCCCGACCGGGAGCCGGACGTGACGGGCGTCGTCGAGCGCACCGGGACCGGTGCCCTCCTGACGGAGCCGTCGGACTACTACTTCGACGGCATGAGCCTGGTGGTGACGGAGACGCCGTTCGTGGGGGCGGACGGCGAACCGATCGAGTCCGCCGGTCTCGCGACGGGGGACGAGGTCGAGGTGTGGCTCACCGGCTCGTGCGCCGAGTCGCACCCCGTTCAGTGCGAGCTGGTCGCGGTGCGGGTCGTGGGCTGACGCCGACCGCTCCCGCTCATGCCTCCGGGGCGTCGGGCGGGAGCATCGGCCAGTCGGTCGGCGGGTCCTCGCCGACCCGCCCGTCGATCGCCTCGCGGAGCAGGTCCATGTGACCGGTGTGCCGCCCGTACTCCTCGATCATGTCGTGCAGGTGGCGCCTCACCGTGGGACGGGTGTCGCCGAACTCGAGGTGTCCGGGCTGGTCCAGCCCGCCGTCGGCCACGAGCTCGCGCAGCCGGACGCGCGAGCGCCCGACGGCAGCTTCCCACAGCCCGTACACCTGATCGGCCGTCTCGTCGGGGTCGACGGTGAACTGCCAGCGTGCGACGTCCTCCTCGGGCACCGAGAGGAACGTGACGGGCGGCCGCCCCGCCATGCGCCAGCAGAACACGTCGTCCTCGCAGACGGCGAGGTGCTTGAGCAGGCCGCCGACCGTCAGCTCGGACGTCGGGACCGCCCGGGTACGGAGCTGCTCCACGTCGAGGCCGTCGGCCTTCCAGCGGAACGTGGCACGGAGCCGCTCGAGCGTGCCGACGAGGTGCTCGACGTCGGTGCCGGCGAGCGGGGGCTCCCAGGGCGGATCGGTCATGGTGCGGCCTCTCGTCGCGGCGACGTGACGTGCCTCACGCTACGCGCGGCCACCGACAGCGTCGGTGGCCGCCAGCGAGCGCCGCCGACGAGCGCCGCCGAAGCCCTACGAGCGTGCCGGGCCGCCGTCCACGCGGTCGGCGTTCAGGACCGTCCGGACGGCCCGGTGGAGCCTCCCCGCCGGGTGATCTTGCCCAGCAGCTCCTTGGCCTTGCGCTGGTTCTCCGGCTTCGACATCTCCCGCTGGGCGACGCGAGCCGCCTTGACCGCGATCCCGCTCTTCGTGATCTTTCCCAGGAATCCCATGGCACACCTCTCTCTCGCCGTCGTCGTGCGAGCGTAGGGCAGGGTCTGCGGACACGCGCGAGGGCGACGCCACCCGCCGATCGGTCTCCCCCGATGGCGCTCGAGGTCTGCCCGTCTGCCCACCGTCGGACCGAAGGGTCTAGCGTGGGTTGGCACCATGGACGGCACGGACGACCTCGCCGCAGGGCGTGCGGCGTATGCCCGGGGCGACTGGCAGGTCGCCTACGGCGCGTTGTCGCGGGCTCGCGAGGTGGCGGGGCTCGAGGCACGAGACCTGGCACGGCTCGGCGGCGCCGCGTGGTGGGTCGGCAGCGCGCAGGAGTCGCTCGAGATCACCGAGCTCGCGTTCCGCCTCCTCGAGGACGAGGGCGACGCCGACGGCGCAGCTCGCCGAGCGCTCGACCTGACCGTCCTCTGGGGCGGCCGGGGCGACCTCGTCGTGGCGTCCGGCTGGCTGAACCGTGCCCGCCGCCTGCTCGCCGACCTCCCGGAGAGCGCGACGCACGGCTACCTGTTCTACGGGACCGGCGCGCTCGCGCTCGCCCGCGGCGACCACGAAGGACTCCAGCAGGCCGCCGACGGCACCGCGCGGGTCGCGCGACGCACCGGCGACCTGGCGGTCACGTCCCTGGCCCTCGTGCTGGCCGGGCTGAGCGACCTGCAGCGCGGCCGCGTCGCGACAGGTTTCGGCCAGCTCGACGAGGCGATGCTGCCCGTGCTCGCCGGGCGGCTCGCCCCGGAGTGGGCCGGCGAGGTGTACTGCACGGTCATCCACGCGTGCCACCAGCTCGCGGACCTCGACCGGATGCGGGCCTGGACGCAGGCGACCGAGCAGTGGTGCGAGCAGTTCCAGGGCGAGGGCATCTACTCGGGGATCTGCCGGGTCCACCGGCTCCAGCTGCTGTGCACGCAGGGCGGGGGCGCGGCGGTCGAGGAACAGGTCGAGCGCAGCGGGGTCGAGCTCGAGGGCCGCAGCAACTGGGTGGCCGCCGAGGCGTTCTACCAGCTCGGCGAGATCAGGCGGCTCCGCGGTGACCACGACGGCGCCCGCGCGGCGTACGACCGGGCGCGAGGGCTCGGCACGGAGCCGCAGCCCGGCGAGTCCCTCCTCCTGCTCGCGGCCGGCGACGGCGGCGCCGGCTGGTCGAGGCTGTCCCTCGCGCTCGCGGGCAGGGACCCGCTCTCGTCCGCAGCCCTGCTCGCCCCGGGCGTGCGGATGGCCCTCGAGCTCGGCCTGGTGGACGAGGCGGAGGCCTGGTGCGCGCGCCTCGAGGAGACGGCAGCACTGTTCGACACCCCGGGCCTGCGCGCCTGGGCGGCGCACGCCCGGGGTGCGGTGCAGGTGGCCCGGGCACACCCCGCTGATGCCGTGCGCACGCTCGAGGCGGCGGCGCGCGAGTACCGCAGCCTGCAGTGCCGCTACGAGACCGCGCAGGTCTACGAGCTGCTCGCGCACGCACACCGCGCCACGGGCGAGCCGGGGGTCGCGGACGCCGACCGCGCGACGGCCCTGGCGATCTACCGCGAGCTCGGGGCCCTCCCGGACGTGCGGCGCCTCGACCGGGGTGCGCTCCCCGGCGGGCTGACCGACCGCGAGTGCGAGGTGCTCTCCAGCGTCGCCTCGGGTCTGACGAACCGGCAGGTAGCCGGTGAGCTGTTCATCAGCGAGAAGACGGTGAGCCGGCACCTGGCGAACATCTTCACGAAGATCGGCGTCTCGTCGCGCACCGCGGCGGCCGCGTGGGCGCACGAGAACGGGGTCCCTCGGCGACCCGCCACCTGAGGTGCGACGACCGCCCGGGCGCCGCACCGCCGTCGGGCACCTGCACCGTTCTGCCCACCCACGGGTGGCCGGGATGCGCCGAAGACCCGACGCGCCGTCCCTCCCCGCGCGCCTAGCGTCGGATCACGCGAGGTGATCGAGGCGGAAGGAGGCCCGCGGACATGGTGGTCGACGTGGCGCTCGCCGCCGGCGGCGTCTCGACGGTGGTCTTCGCGAGCAGCATGCTCCCGATGGTCGTCAAGGCCGTCCGCACGCGGGACCTCGAGTCGTACAGCCTGCCGAGCCTGCTGATGACCAACCTCGGCAACGCCGTCTACTCGCTGTACGTCTTCGACCTGCCGGCGGGACCGATCTGGGTGCTGCACACGTTCTACCTCGTGACCAGCGCGCTCATGCTCGCGCTGCTCCTGCGCCACCGGTCCGGTCCCGCGGCCGCGCCGCGACCGCCCGTGCGCCGGCCCGCGCCGGCGGTCCCGCGGTCAACCCAGACGCTCGGCGGCCAGCGCGTCGGTGAGCAGCGCCACCAGGGCGTCGAGCTGCACGTCCTTCGACGACGCGCCGTCGTCGTCCGACGCCCCGTCCAGCGCACGGGCGGCCAGACCGGACTTGCTGTCGATGAGCTCGGCGATCGTGGCGTCGATGGTCTGGGCGGCGATGATCCGCCAGGCGGTGACGGGCTCGTCCTGCCCGATCCGGTGGACGCGGTCGATGGCCTGGGTCTGCTCGGCGTCGGTCCAGGACAGCTCGGCCAGCACCAGGTTGGAGGCGACCTGGAGGTTCAGCCCCACCCCCGCGGCCGTCAGGGAGCACACCACGATCGACACGTCGGGATCGTTCACGAACGCGTCGATGTTCTTCTCGCGCACCTTCGGCGTCTGGTCGCCGCGGATCGAGGCGTAGCGGATGCCGCGCTGGGCGAAGGTCTGCTCGGCCTCGTCCATCACGTCGACGTGCTTGGCGAAGAACACGACCTTGCCGACGTTGCGGGCGAGCTGCGCCGCGTAGTCCGCGGCCGGGCCGGCCTTGGCCTGGCCGATCCGGCGGACCATCGTGAACACGTTCTCGCCACCGGTCTTCGAGCTCGAGTCCTTGAGCTCCGCGGCCGCCACCCGGCGCGCGAGGTCGAGGTCGACCTCGCCGCCCACCGTGTCGGCGGCGTCGGCGCCGGCGCGCGCCGCCTCGGCAGAGCGATAGCGGTCGGCCAGACGGCGCGCGAGCGCGGTCTCGGCGGCACGGATCGAGCGGCCGGCAGCGCCGTCGAGCTCGACCGGCAGGTCCGCCACCCGGCGGGCGGGGATGTCGGCGACGACGTCGGCCTTGCGGCGGCGCACGATGCCCATGTCGATCACGGCGGCCCGGGCGGCGGCGTAGAAGCCCCGGTCCGCCGGGGTGAGACCGGTGTCCTCCAGAGCGGTCATCAGCTTCCCGAGCGGCTTGGTGTCGTCGATCCAGCCGAGGAACTGCCAGATCGCCCGGAAGTCCTCGATGTCGTTGATGAGCGGGGTGCCGGTGAGGGCCATGAGCAACGGCCGCGCGGTGCGGGTCCGGATCCGCTCGGAGAGCGCGAGGACGTGCTGGGAGCGCTGCGATCCTTTGTTCTTGATGAAGTGCGCCTCGTCGACGACCATGCCGCGGAAGCCGAGGTCGCCGAGCCAGCCGACGTGCCTGTCGAGCAGCTCGTAGTTCACGATGACGACGTCGGCGAACGCGTCGACCTTGTCGCCGTCGCCGTGGACCACCGTGGCGCGGCGCAGCGGCGTCCACATCCCGACCTCGTGCGCCCAGTTCGTCTTGACGACGTTGGGCACCACGACGAGCAGGGGGAACGCGTCCGCCGCCTGCGCGGCGAGCAGCGCCTGGGCGGTCTTGCCGAGCCCGGGCTCGTCGGCGAGGAGGAAGGTGCGGTGGCCGCGGGCGGTCGCCGCGACGACCTGGGCCTGGTGCGGCATGAGCTCACGGCCGAAGGATGCGGACAGCGAGCGGGCCTCGGGCAGCGGCATGCACGCCGGTGCGCCGGGGCCGGCCTGCTCGAAGGATCGGAAGAGCGGTTCGAGCAGCTCCCAGCCGGCCAGCCGGCGTGCACGCGCAGCCGTCCGCTCGGCCGCGGCCTCGAAGTCCGGCGCGAGGAAGGGGTTGGCCAGCTGGCGCGAGATCACCGACCGGGGCACGACCCGCTTCTCGGCGGGGATCGCAGCCGGAGAGGTCGGCTGGGCCGACGAGGGCGACGAGGCCGACGGCGCCGGCGCGGCGGGCGCAGTCTCCTCGGGCGGCTCCAGCCCGCCGGCGCGCATCACGGTCGCCTTGTAGTCGCGCGCCGCGTCGGTGACCCGGGCGTCCTCGGCGAGCAGCGTAAGGAGCGTGGTGTCCCGGACAGCGATCTTGGCCAGCAGCGTCGCGACGCCGTCGAGCCGCTTGAGCTCCTGGTCGCGCTTGCCCGCGGTCAGGGAGGCGTCGGCCATCACCCGGGCCCGCTCCTCCCGGACGAGGAGCGCGGCGACCTGGAACTGCGTGCGCACGGCGGGACGCGTCGGCGGTCGGCGGACCGCCCCGTCGAGCTCGCGGGCGATCCCCGCGAGCACCGGGATGATCCCCTTCTCGGAGGGTCGTGGTGCGCGACGGCGCTGGGCGCCGGGGTCAGGGCGCGCGCGACCGGTCCGCCGCTGGCCTGCTCGAGCCACGTCTCCTCCTTCGTTCCATTCTCACACCGACCGCGGCGCAGCACGCCGGGTCACGACCTGCCCGGCGGACAGGTCGGCGCCGTGTCGAAGGGCGCAGCCTCTCCGCACGACCGCCGCCTCCGGGCCCCACGAGCGAGCGAGCATGCGCGCTCGTGGCGAGGGACACCGCTCGACCAGCCGTGACGGGCGGGCTCCCCGCACTCTCACGTCGCGCGACGGACGAGCCGCAGCGCGAGACGGCCTGCCGACCGCACGCTCAGCAGGAGGACGACGCCTTCACGCCTCCTGCGCCCCGTCACCGAGGAGCCTCGGGACGAGCACTACCGTGGACACAGCCACGCTGTGCGCCTGGGCAGATTCGAACTGCCGACACCCGCTTTAGGAGAGCGGTGCTCTATCCCCTGAGCTACAGGCGCATGGCCCCGGGGCAGGGCCGCAGCACAGCCTAGCCGCCGTGGGCCGTCCGGCGCGAAGCGCGCCACGCGTCGTCGGGCACGTGCCTGGCGTGCCGCACCGCGCGAGGATGGGCGCGTGACTCCCGAGCCCACGTACCCGCGGAAGATCGTCCTCGACTGCGACCCGGGCCACGACGACGCCGTCGCGATGCTCCTCGCCCACGGCTCCCCCGCGATCGACCTCGTCGCCGTGACGACCGTCGCGGGCAACCAGACGCTCGTGAAGGTCACGCGTAACGCCCTGTCCGTCGCGGAGGTCGCGGGGATCCACGTACCGGTCGCGGCGGGCTGCGACCGCCCGCTCGTCCGGCCGCGGATCGTCGCCCCCGACATCCACGGCGACTCGGGGATGGACGGTCCCGTCCTGCCTGCCCCGCGCCGCGCCGTCGACCCGCGGCACGCCGTCGATCTCATCGTCGAGACGGTCCTCGCGGCGGAGCCCGGCGAGATCACGCTCGTGCCCGTCGGTCCGCTGACCAACATCGCGACGGCGGCGCGCAAGGAGCCACGCATCGTGCCGCGCGTGCGCGAGGTCGTGATGATGGGCGGAGCGTTCCACGGCGGCAACCGCACGCCCACGGCCGAGTTCAACGTGCTCGCCGACCCGGAGGCCGCGCACGTCGTCCTGAACGAGGCGTGGCCGGTAACGATGGTCGGTCTCGACCTCACGCACCAGGCCGTCGCCACCCCCGACGTGCGCGACCGGCTCGCCGCCCTCGGCACCGGACCGGCGCGCTTCGTCGGCGAGCTGCTCGACTTCTACGGCGGCACGTACAGCGCCACGCAGGCCTTCCCGCACCCGCCGGTCCACGACCCGTGCGCCGTCGCCTACGTGGCGGACCCCGAGGTCATGACGACGCGCCGCGCGCCGGTCGACGTCGAGCTCACCGGCACCCTCACGACCGGCATGACCGTCGTCGACCTCCGCGGCGACGAGCCCGTCGAGTGCCGCACCCAGGTCGGCGTCACGCTCGACCACGACCGCTTCTGGACCCAGATCGTCGATGCCCTCCGCCGCATCGGTGACCCGGCCTGACAGCACGCGACCAGCCGGGCGACCGAGCGACTGCCGGACCGACGGCCAACGGCAGAGCGGCTGGCGGTGGAGCGAGGGGTGGGGCGGGTCGTGGCGGGTGATGACTGAACAGCCGGGAGCGCCGTGCCGGGCCGCGGATGGTAGACCCGCCCCGCCCCTCGCGGAACCGTCGGCCGCGGGCCCAGCCACCACGACCCCGCCCCGACGAGCCGTCAGCCGAGGACGGCCTTGAGGAACTCCTGCGTGCGCTCGTGGGTCGGGTTGGTGAACATCGTCTCGGGGTGAGCCTCCTCGATGATGTGCCCGTGGTCGAACATCAGCACGCGGTTCGACACGTCGCGCGCGAACTGCATCTCGTGCGTCACGAGCAGCATGGTGATGTCCGTCGTCTCGGCGATCTCCCGCAGGACGCCGAGGACGTCGGCGACGATCTCGGGGTCGAGCGCGGACGTGACCTCGTCGAGCAGGAGGATCTCGGGGTCCATCGCGAGCGCCCGCGCGATGGCGACGCGCTGCTGCTGGCCGCCCGAGAGCTGGTTGGTCCGGAAGTCGCGCTTGTCCGACATCCCGACCTGCTCGAGCAGCTGCTCCGCGCGGGCGATCGCCTCGCCCTTCGGCTGCTTGAGCACGTGCACGGGCGCCTCGATGATGTTCTCGAGCACCGTCATGTTCGGGAACAGGTTGAACTGCTGGAAGACCATCCCGACACGGTTGCGCACGACGCGCCGCCGCTTCTCGGGTACCTCGACCCGCTTCTGGCCGCGGTACTCGTGCGTGTACGGGTCGCCGTCGATGAGGATGAGCCCGCCGTCCGACTCCTCGAGGGTCATGAGCAGGCGCAGGATCGTCGTCTTGCCGGAGCCCGACGGGCCGATGAGCGTCACGCGGTCGCCCTTCGCGACGCTGAAGCTCAGCCCGTCGAGCACGACGTTGTCGCCGAACCTCTTGACGACGTCACGGAACTCGATCGCGGGGGTGGTGCCCTGGGTGGTCGACACGCTGTCCTCCGGGGATGTCGCTGAGTCGGGCAGGGGGTCGGGCACAGGTTCGGTCACAGGATCGATCACGTCAGGCAAGGCGCCTCTCCATCCGTCGTACGAGGAGCGAGGTCGGGTAGCTCGCCGCCAGGAAGATCAGGCCGACCAGGGTGAGCGGCTCGATGTAGGAGAACGTGTTGGCTCCGTAGTTCTGCGCTGCCGCGAACATCTCGACCACGTAGATGGCGAACAGGAACGGCGTCTCCTTGAACATGGAGATCGCGTAGTTGCCGAGCCCGGGCAGCGTCTTGCGGATCGCCTGCGGCAGCACGACCGCACGCCAGGTCCGGCCGCGCGGGAGGTTGAGCGCGGTCGCGGCCTCCCACTGGCCGCGCGGCACCGCGTCGATGCCCGCGCGGTAGACCTCGGACATGTACGTGGCGTAGTGGATGCCGAGCACCGTGCACCCGATGGCGAGCGTCGGCACCGTGGGCAGCAGCAGTGCGGCGAACACGAGCTGCACGAGCAGCGGCGTCGACCGGATGAACTCGACGACGACACCGACGGGCACCGTCACCCACCGCGACCCGGACCGCCGCACGAGGGCGACGAGCAGACCGAGCACGGAGGCGATCGCCATGCCGACGACCGTCGCGACCAGGGTGATCTTGAAGCCCTCGAGGAGGGCGGGCAGCACGTCCCAGGCGCGCTCCCAGCTCCAGATGTCGCTCATGCCGCACCTGCCTTCGCCGTCGTGGGGACCGGTGCCAGCCGCAGCACCTCGCGCAGGCTCGGGCCGGCCCCGAGCCGGTTCTTCGCGCGCACCTCGAGCGCGTTCATGCCGAGCGTCAGCAGGTAGGCGATCGCGAAGTACACGAGCAGGCCGACCGAGTAGGAGAACACGGTGTCCTGCGTGGTGTTGCGCAGCTGGTCGGTGAAGAAGTTCACGTCGTGGAGGAAGATGTAGGTCGCCAGCGCCGAGCCCTTGAGGAGTTGGATCAGCAGGTTGGTGAGCATCGGGATCATCAGGGCCCACGCCTGCGGGAAGATCACGCGCCGGACGCGGTGGAGCGGGCCCAGGTTGAGCGCCGTGGACGCCTCCCACTGGCCGACCGGCACGGAGTTGATCGAGCCCCGGACGACCTCGGCGCCGTACGCGCCGTAGTTGAGGCCGAGCGCGACGATCCCGACGGCCAGCGACTCCATCTTGAACCCGAACACCGGGAGCACGAAGAAGAGCCAGAAGAACTGGACGACGAGCGACGTCCCGCGGAAGAACTCCACGACCACCCGGGAGGGCCCGCGCACCCACAGGGTGCGGGTGCGCGAGCCGAACCCGAGCAGCAGGGCGACGACCATCGCGAGGACCGCGCCGCCGACCGTCAGCTGCAGGGTGACGAGGACACTCTCCCCGAGCTGCGGGAGCCTGTTGAGAAGTGTCTGGAGGTCGTCGGACATGGGGTCAGGAGTCCTGACCCAGCTCCGGGCCGAGCTCGTCGGCGATCGCCTCGAGGTCGCCCTCGCAGAGCATCTCGGCGGTCAGACCGTCGACGGGACGCTCCGCCTCGGTGAACCCGAACGGGCCGAGGACGTCCTCGTACTGCTGCGGGTCGGAGACGATCTCCGCCAGCTTCTCGTTGTAGGCGTCGAGCAGCTCGGTGTCGGCCTGGCGGAACACGGTGGCACCGGCGCCGATCTGCGGCACGCCGTCGATGACGGCGACGAAGGCCTCGGTCGCCTCGACCGCGGCGTCGGACCGCTCCGCGAGGGCGCGCAGCGAGATCCCGGTGAGTGCGAACGCGTCCGCACGACCGGCGACGACGGCGTCGAGCCCGTCCTGCGGGCTGCCCACCTGGATCGTCTCCACACCGGTGTCCTCGGCGTAGCCGGCCTCGATGGCGCCGCCCATCACCGCGAGGGTGACGCCGGCGTCGACCGCGGACTGCCAGTCGTCGAGGCCGTCGGGGTTGCCCTCGGGCACGAGGAACGCCGTCGTGTACATGATCTCGGGCTCGCTGAACGCGGCCTGCTCGCAGCGGTCCGGCAGGATCGACATGCCCGCGCTGATCGAGTCGAAGCGGTCGGCGTTCAGGCCGGGGATGAGCGAGTTCCACTCGGTGAGCGTGCCCTCGACCGTGTCGATGCCGAGCTCGCCGTAGATCGCCTCGTTGAGCGCGACGGCGGCACCGGTGAGCTCACCGCCGTCGTCCTGGAAGCTGTAGGGCTCCTCGCCGGCGAAGCCGACCGTGATGGTCCCGCTCTCCTGGAGCTCCGCGAGGGTGCCGCTGCCGCCCTCCGTGGTCCCGCCGCCGGCGCCGCCCCCGCCCCCGGAGTCGACGCTCGAGCAGGCGGTGGTGACGGCAAGGAGGCCGACGGCGCTCGCGGAGAGGAGCGCGCGGCGTCGGGTCGCGGTGGATCGCGTGGAAGTCATGGTTCCCTTCGTGCCCGTCGACGCGTGTCGCGGCGGACGGTCGTGGGTGGCTGGACGATCGAACACGCTAACGCGATGTCGACCATTCGACAATCTGCTCGTCCTACCGTCGGATTGTCTACAATCGGACGACAACTCGGTGACTCCGCCTCGTGGCGGACGTCGGAGGCGTCCGCTCCACAGGGGTCGAGAGCATCGCTGACCTGCACGGACGCTTGTTCCACGACCGCCGCGCCGCACGCGCGTCGGCCGCTCGACCACGGGCCGCGCTCCGGCCTCCGACAGGGGATGATGTGATACCGGATCGTGACCTCGACCGTCCTGCACGCACACTCGGCCCGGCGGGCCCACCACCGCACGACCTCAGCGAAGGAGAGCCGATGAGCCCCGCCTCGCGCGCGCCGCTCGGCAACGCGCCGTTCCTCTCACCGGTGACGCGCCCGTCGACGGTCGACCTCATCGTCCGCGAGCTCCGCGACGCGATCTACTCCGGCGCCCTGCGCGTCGGCTCCCCCATCCGTGAGGTCGAGATCGCGGGCCAGCTCGGCGTGAGCCGCGGCCCGTTCCGCGAGGCCGCCCAGCGCCTCGTGCAGGAAGGCCTGCTCACCGCGACGCCCGGGCGCGGGCTGAGCGTGGTGACCATCGGTCGCGAGCGCATCCCCGCCCTCTACGCGGCGCGGGCGACGGTCGAGACGACGGCCGCGCGCCTCGCCGTCGCCCGTGCGTCGGACGCCGAGGTCGCGGCGGTCCGTGGGGCCTACGACGCGCTCGTGGAGGCCGGACGTTCCGAGGACGCGCGGCGCATCGGCGACGCCGACCTCACGCTGCACTGGACGCTCGTCGCGGCGGCCGGCAACCCGTGGCTCCTGCGCTGGATGACGACGCTCATCGTCGAGGTCCGCGTCGCGAGCTTCACCGTGAGCGACGAGTACGCGGTGCGCCGCGACTCCGCGGCGTCGCACGCGGACATCGTCGAGCGGCTCGAGGCGCGCGACGCCGACGGCCTCGTCGCCGCGATCGCCGCCAACCTCGACGGAGCGGTCGAGCGCCTCACCGCGCCGCAGGACGCCGACGTCGAGACGCTCGAGGAACCGCACCCCGTCCCGCCGCCGCGCCTGGACCCGATCGAGCCGACCGCCCTCTGAGACCCCGGCACCGGATCGCGGAGGACTGGCCGGGAGGCGAGGTGTCAGCCGGCGAGCCACCACAGGAGCAGCCCGACGACGACCGTCCACGCGGGCACGAGCAGCACGCCGAGCAGACGCACGCGCCCGTCGACGCGCCGACGCCGCGCCACGGCCCCCTCGTCCTGGAGCGGCGCCACGACGGGGTCGGCGTCGTCGGGTCGCCGTGCCCGAGCCAGCTCGACCACCACGCCGAGGACCAGGAGCGTCAGCCCGGCGGCGACCGTCACCGTGGCGGGCAGCACGACGAGCGTGCGCTGCAGCAGCAGGAGCGGGACGACGAGCGCCGCGGACGCCGCCCCGAACGCGAGCGTCCCCAGGACCGGGCGGCGGACGATCCCCCGGAGCACCGGCTCGGGCCGCCCCGCGAACAGCAGGAGGGCCGTCGCGGCGACCACGGCCGCGAGCGCCTGGCCGACGGTGATCTCGACGACGCCCGAAGACGTCAGACCGGGGACGGACCAGAGCGTCAGGAACATTCCCGCGAGCTGCGCCAGGGTGGGCAGCACGCCCCGCACGGTCGCGGCGGGACGCTGCGCGGGGCTCGGCGGCAGTCCGAGCTCGCGCGCGTAGGCGATCGGGTCGCCGAACGCCTCCCGCGCGTCCTCACCGCTCTCGGCGCAGTGCGAGTCCACCTCGCCCAGCACCTCGCCGATCAGCTCACCGGCGACCCCCTGGATGCGCAGCTCGAGCAGCACCGCCTCGGTCCAGGCCGGGTCGACGTGCGGGGCCAGCTCCCGCTCCAGGGCGTACCGTCTGGCGCGACGACGGTCGCGGGTCGTGCTGCTCATACGAGCTCCTCCTCGGTCCGCGACGGGCGCGAGGCGCCGTCGGCGACGATCGTCGATGTCACGGTGGCGAACGCGCCCCAGAGCGCGGCGGAGCGCCGGAGCTCGTCGCGCCCCGCCTCGGTCATCGCGTAGTACTTCCGCCCTGGCCCGCCGTCGCCCGCGCGCCACTCGGTGATGACCCACCCCGCGTCCTCGAGCCGCTTGAGCAGGGGGTAGAGCGTGCCGCCCTTGACGGGCCCGAGCCCGCGGTCGGCGAGCGTCGCCGCTATCGCGTACCCGTAGGTCGGACCGTCGGCGAGCACGCGCAGCACGCACACCGCGAGGACGCCGCGCAGCCACTCGCTGGGCCACTCCGCGTCCTCGCTCACCACTAGACCGTAGGTCAGACTAGATAGCGCGTCAACATAGTTGCGCGCGTGTGCGCCGTTCCCCTCAGGCCGCCGACGGTTCGCCGTCGGCCGAGGTCAGCCGCGGTCGTGCACGACCATGCGGTAGCGCAGACCCGTGGACGACGTCGCCCACTCCCCCGCTTCCACGCGCCATCCCGCCGGCACGGGCGGGGCGAACGTGTCTCCCTCGACGGCCGCGTCGATCTCGGTGACGACGCACCGGTCGGCCTGCTCGATCGTCGCCGCGTAGAGCTGGGCGCCACCCATGACCCACACCTCGCCGTCCGCGCCGGCGGCGGCGCGCGCCACGGCGAGGGCGTCGTCCACCGACCCGGCCACGCGCACCGGCGCGCCGACCGCTCCGAGCGACTGCCCGCCGTCGGCCACCGCGTCGTCCGGTGCCCAGCCGTCCTGGCGCGTGACGACGACGTTCGTCCGGCCCGGGAGCGGCCGGAACCGGGGCGGGAGCGACTCCCAGGTGCGCCGCCCCATGACCACCGGGTGGCCCGACGTGACGCGCTTGAAGTGCGCGAGGTCCTCCGGCAGGTGCCACGGCATGGTGCCGCCCGCGCCGATGACGGGCCGCCCGGCGGCGTCGCGCGCCTGGGCCCAGATCAGACCGAGC
This sequence comes from Cellulosimicrobium sp. So1_17, assembly GCF_055181235.1. NCBI lineage: Bacteria > Bacillati > Actinomycetota > Actinomycetes > Micrococcales > Promicromonosporaceae > Cellulosimicrobium > Cellulosimicrobium sp. So1_17. The sequence continues at coordinate 4,003,639 of NZ_CM143702.1, read as the reverse complement.
ATCAGACCGCGATCGGGGCCTTGATCGTCGGGTGGTGCTGGTACCCGACGACCTCGATGTCCTCGTACTCGTACGCGTCGATCGAGTCGCGGGGCGCGAGGCGCAGCGTCGGGTACGGGTACGGGTCGCGCGTGAGCTGCTCGCGCACCTGCTCGACGTGGTTGTCGTAGATGTGCACGTCGCCGCCGGTCCACACGAAGTCGCCGACCTCGAGGCCGGTCTGCGCCGCGACCATGTGGACGAGCAGGGCGTACGACGCGATGTTGAACGGCACGCCGAGGAACAGGTCGGCCGAGCGCTGGTAGAGCTGGCACGAGAGCCGGCCGTCGGCGACGTAGAACTGGAAGAACGCGTGGCAGGGCGGTAGGGCCATGGTCGAGAGCTCGGCCACGTTCCACGCCGAGACGATGTGCCGCCGCGAGTCGGGGTTGCTCCGGATCTGCTCGATCACCTGCGCGACCTGGTCGACGTGACGGCCGTCCGGCGTCGGCCACGAGCGCCACTGGACGCCGTAGACAGGCCCCAGCTCGCCGTCGGCGTCGGCCCACTCGTCCCAGATCGTCACGCCCTGCTCCTGCAGCCAGCGCACGTTCGAGTCGCCGCGCAGGAACCACAGCAGCTCGTACGCGATCGACTTCAGGTGCACGCGCTTGGTGGTGATCAGCGGGAAGCCCTGCGAGAGGTCGAAGCGGATCTGCCGGCCGAACACGCTCCGCGTGCCGGTCCCCGTCCGGTCACCCTTGGGCGTCCCGTTCTCCAGGACGTCACGCAGGAGGTCCTCGTAGGGCGTGGGGACGGCGGACGGAGAGTCGGTGGCCACGGCCGTCAGTCTAGGCGCGACGGCACCGTCGGACGTTTCGACGTGCGAGGTCGCACGACCTCTGCCAGAGTTCACGGTCGCAGGGGGAAAACTCACAGATCCGACGAAACGGAGATTTACCATGGGTTGGCTCGCCTACATCGTGCTCGGGCTCATCGCCGGACTCATCGCGCGCTTCGTCCTTCCTGGCAAGCAGACCAGCTCGCTGATCATCACGATCCTCCTGGGGATCCTCGGCGCCCTCCTCGGCGGATGGCTCGGCTCCGTGCTCTTCGGCACGAGCCTCGGCGACCTCGGCGACTTCCGGACCTGGCTCCTCGCCATCCTCGGTTCGCTCATCACGCTCGGCGTGTACGGCGCGCTCACCAAGCGCAGCCACGCCTGACCTCTCACGACGCTGCGGGCCTGGTGCCGTCCTCGGACGGAACCAGGCCCGCAGTCGTTCCCGGGCACGAGCAGCCTCAGGCAGCGGCCTCGCCCACGGCGCGGACGGCGTCGAGCACGACCTGTGCGACGGCGTCGGGCTGCGAGACCCCGAGCGCGTGCGATGCGCCGGGCACCTCGGTCGTGCCGCGCGAACCGGCTCGCTCGGCCACGAACCGCAGCACCTCGGCCGGGATGTTCCGGTCCTCGGCACCGTGGACGAACCACGACGGGACGGTCCGCCACGCCGGCTCGGCCGCGAGGGGCTCGTTCAGCGCCGCCGCGGTGACGGGCCTCTGGGCCACCGCCATGAGCGCGGCCGTCGCCTCGTCGACGTCGGCGACGAACTGCTGGTGGAACAGGTCCTGGCGGATCGTGAGCTCGGCACCCCCGTCCGACAGCGGCGTGGGCACGACGGCGTCACCGAGCGTGCTCCCGGGGAACTTCGCCGAGAGCTCGAACGCGCTCTCGCCCGTGTCGGGCGCGAACGCGCCGACGTAGACGAGGCCCGCGACGTTCGGCAGGCCGGCACGGACGTCTCGGATGGTGGCCCGGGGCGTGACGTACGCCATGTCCGCAGAGCGTCACGAAAGCCCGTGCTGCGTGGTCGAGGGGGTGAGAGCGCGCAGAGGGCGCGACGCACAGGAGGCGGTCATGGAACGCATCGTCATCGTCGGCGGGGGCTACGCCGGGTTCACGGCGGCCCGAGAGCTCGAGAAGCACCTGCGGCGCGAGCTGCGCCGCGGCGACGTCGAGCTCGTCCTGGTCGACCCTCGTCCCTACATGACCTACCAGCCGTTCCTCCCGGAGGTGCTCGCCGGGTCCGTCGAGGCGCGGCACGCGGCCGTGGCCCACCGGAGCCACCTGCGCCGCACGCGGCTCGTCGACGGGTCGGTGACGCGCGTCGACCACGCGCACCGCGTCGTGCGCGTCCGGCCACCGTCGGGCGAGGAGTACGCGCTCGCCTACGACACGGTCGTCGTCACGGCCGGCGCCGTGACCCGCGTCTTCCCCGTCCCCGGCGTCGGCGAGCACGCGATCGGCATGAAGCACGTCGAGGAGGCCGTCGCGATCCGCGACCAGCTCCTCACGTCCTTCGACCGCGCCGCGAGCATGCCCGCCGGGCCGGAGCGGGAGCGGCTGCTCACCGCGACGTTCGTCGGCGGCGGCTTCTCCGGCGTCGAGGGGTTCGCCGAGCTCCTGTCGCTCGCGCACGACCTGCTGCGCGTCTACCCCGAGATCGACGCGTCGGAGCTGCACTTCCACCTCGTCGAGCGCAACACGCGGATCCTGCCGGAGGTGACCGAGCGCCCGGGCCGCTGGGTCGTGCGGCAGCTCGAGCGGCGCGGCGCGCACGTGCACCTCGGGTCGGGGCTCGAGTCCGCCGAGGGCGGCGTCGTGACGCTCTCGACCGGTGAGTCGTTCCCCTCCGGCCTGCTCGTGTGGACCGCGGGCAACGCGGCGAACCCCGTCGTCGCGACGCACACCGACCTGCCCGTCGACGCGCGCGGCTACGTCGTGGTGCGCCCCGACCTGCGGGTGGGCACGGACGACGCGCCGGTCGACGACGCGTGGTCCGCGGGCGACGGCGCCGCCGTGCCCGACCTCGCCGTGCCGCGCCCGGGCGCGCTCACCGTGCCGAACGCGCAGCACGCGGTCCGGCAGGGCCGGCGCCTCGCGCGCAACCTCGTCGCCGCCCGCCGCGGGCGGGCCACCCGCCCCTACGTGCACGGCAGCCTCGGCGTCGTGGCGACGCTCGGCCTCGGCTCCGGCATCTTCCAGTACCGACGGCTCGTGGTGCGCGGCCCGTTGGCCTGGCTCATGCACCGGGGCTACCACGTCCTCGCGATCCCCACGTGGGAGCGCAAGGTCCGCGTGCTGGCCGTGTGGCTCACGGCGGGACTGTTCGGGCGCGACGTCGTCTCGCTCACCTCGGTGCAGCGGCCTCGCGCCGCGTTCGTGGCCGCCGCGCCGAGCGGGTCGGCGGAGGCTCCAAGGACCGAGACGAACGCCGTCGTCGAGACCGGGCGGGAGGACGCTCTCATCCGGGTGTCGGAGGGACACGGCACAGTGGTGCGGTGAACCTCGCCCGCGTGCCGCTCGCTCCCGTGCTGCGCGCCCGCGCCACGGTCGCGCACCTGGACGCCGACGCGTTCTTCGCGAGCGTCGAGCAGCACCAGCGCCCGTCGCTGCGTGATCGCCCCGTGCTCGTCGGCGGGGTCGGTCCGCGCAGCGTCGTCGCGACGGCGTCGTACGAGGCGCGCCGGTTCGGCGCGCGCTCGGCGATGCCGATGGAGCTGGCGCGCCGGCTCTGCCCGTCGTCCACGGTGGTCGTCGTGCCGCGGTTCGCCGCGTACGCGGCCTACTCCGACCGGATCATGGCGGCGCTGCGCGAGGTCACGGAGCTGGTGGAACCAGTCAGCATCGACGAGGCGTTCGCGGACCTCGACGCCGCGGCCGGGCCGGGCACGGATCTCGCGGAGCTCGCACTGAGGATCCGGGAGCGGGCACGCGGGCTGAGCGGGCTGTCGGTCTCGATCGGGCTCGGCCGGTCGAAACTCGTCGCGAAGCTCGCGTCGGAGGACGCCAAGCCCGGCGGGGTGCGGGTCGTGGACCCGGACGACGAGGATGACTTCCTGCTCGCGATGCCGGTCCGGGCCCTGTCGGGTGTCGGCCCGGTCTCCGCGGCGCGCCTCGACGAGCTCGGCGTGCGCACCGTGGCCGACCTGCGGCGACAACCGCTCGACACCCTCGTCGCGATCGGCGGGGAGTCCGGCGGCACGAACCTGTACCGGATCGCGCGCGGCTGGGACGACCGTCCGGTGACGACGGTGCGCGAGCGCAAGTCCGCCGGCGCGGAGCACACGTTCGACGCCGACCTGCACGGACGTGCCGCGATCAGCGGGGCGCTGGACCGCGTCGTCGACTCCGCGCTCGCCCGCCTGGAGCGGCACGCCGTCGCGGCGCGCACCGTCGTGGTCAAGGTCCGCCTCTCGTCGTTCACGACGCTGACCCGGTCGGTGACGCTGCCGCGCCCGACGTCGGACGAGGGCGCGCTGCGGTCCGCGGCGCACCGCGCACTGGCGCTCGCGGACGTCACCGAGCCCGTGCGGCTGCTCGGCACCTCGTTCCACGCCCTGTCCGAGCACGCGCAGCTCATGCTGCCCCTCGGCGACGACGTGGTGGTCGCCGACGAGCAGCCCGTGCCGGACGCCGCCGGACCGCCGCCCCCACCGGTCCCGGCCGGGCCGGTGCGCGCGACGGCGGCCGTCGTCGCGCCCGGGCTGGACGTGCAGACCGAGGCGGACGGTCGGGGCTGGGTCGTGCGGGTCGGCGACGACGGGCGTATCGCCGTGCGCTTCGAGACCGCGCACACCGGGCCCGGCTACCAGCGCTGGGTCGATCCCGAGGCCGAGGAGCTGGTCCTCGTGGCCCCGCTCGGCCCCGACGGCGAGCCCGCGCTCCTCGCGGAGCCCGACGACACCGAGCGTTGACGGTGGCGCGCCGTCGCCGAAGGACGTGCACGGCACGTCCACGACCGGACCTGGTCGGTCAGGCCGCAGCCGCGAATCCGCCGAGCTTGTCGGGGTTGACCTGGACGAAGACGTGCTCGATCCCGCGGGACGTGACCTCGAGGGACACGAGCGCGAACGGCGCGTCCTCGATCCGCACGAGCAGCGCGGGCAGCCCGTTGGCCTCGACGACGCGCACGTCGGCGTCGGCCCAGTACTTGCGCCACACGTTGTCGAAGAACAGGGACACGCGGGCGACGCCGTGGAGCTCGACGCGCGACGCGTTCACCTTCCCGCCGCCGTCGGGGCGGGCGACCACGTCGTCGGCGAGGAACCGCTCGAAGCGTGAGAGGTCGCCGTCGTGCGCGGCCGCGACGAACTCGTCGAGGAGGCGGCGGTGCTCGCCGGGATCCACCGGGACGGCCTCGCGGCGGCCGAGCCGCTCGCGCGAGCGGCGTGCGAGCTGGCGGGCGTTCGCCTCGGTCATGTCGAGGATCTCGGCGACGCGGCGGTACGGGTACCCGAACGCCTCGCGCAGCACGTAGACCGCGCGCTCCACGGGCGTGAGCCGCTCGAGGAGCACGAGGGTCGCGATCTCCAGGGCCTCGGCGCGCTCCGCGCCGAGCGCGGGGTCGTCGGACGTGTCGACGGGCTCGGGGAGCCACGGCCCCACGTACGTCTCGCGGCGAGCCCGGGCCGACGTCGCCGCGTTGATCGCCAGGCGCGTGACCGTCGTGGTGAGGAACGCGGTCGGGTTGCGCACCACCTCGCGGTCCGTGCCCTGCCAGCGGATCCAGGCGTCCTGCACGACGTCCTCCGCCTCGGGGACGCTGCCGAGCATGCGGTACGCGATGCCGAAGAGCTGGGGGCGCGCCCCGAGGAACGCGTCGAGCGCCCCGGGGTCCTCCTGGGCCCCGGGGCGCTCGACCGTGCCCGGTCCTGACGTCATGCCGTCACGGTACGACGGCGACGCACCGCGCGTCTGCCCTTCGCGGCACTCCGGTCACGCGGCGTGCTGGGCGAACGTGATCCCGCCGCGCAGCGACTCGCCCTGCGGGACGATCGAGTCCTCGACCAGCCGCGTCCCGAAGTAGGTGGCCTCAGGGTCCGCGACGACCTCCCGGTCGTCCCCCTGAGCCGCGAGCGCCGACCGGATGAACTCGTCGAACCGCAGCCGCTCCGGGCCCGCGAGCTCGACCAGGCCGTCGAGCGGCGCTCCCGTCGCGACGTCGGCGACCGTGCGGGCGACGTCGGCCGACGCCACGGGCTGGAAGGCCACCGGGGGGATCCGCACGACCCCGTCCGCGGTCGCGCCGTCCGCGATGGACCGCGCGAACTCGAAGAACTGCGTCGCCCGCACGACCGACCATCCACGTCCCGACCCGCGGACGAGGTCCTCCTGCGCGACCTTCGCCCGCAGGTAGCCCGCGTCCGTCCGGTCGGTGCCGACGATCGACAGGATCACGTGGTGCCCGACCCCGGCGCGCGCCTCGGCGTCGAGCAGCGTGCGCGTCGACGTCGTGAAGAACCGCATCACGTCGTCGTCCGCGAACGACGGCGAGTTCGACACGTCCACCACGACGTCGGCGCCCGCGAGCGCCTCGTCCACCCCCGCACCGGTCAGCGTGTCCACGCCCGTGCTCGGCGCGGCGACCACCGCCTCGTGCCCGGCGTCCCGCAGCCGTGCGACGACCTGGCTCCCGACGAGCCCCGTTCCTCCGACGACGACGATCCTCATGACGTTCTCCTCTCGGGCGCGCGGCGCTCTGCCGCCTGCCACCCTCCTGACCGACCAGCGGGCGGCGTCGTGACACCCGGGGGTCCTGACGGCAGGTCGAGGCGCGAACCCGTGCGGGGAATCGCCGACGTCTCCCGCACGTTCCTCGGACGGCGGACCGTCCGGCCGCCACGGACCGAGGAGTGCGAGGATCGACGCATGACGACCCAGCCTGCCGAGAGCACCCTGAACTCCGCCGACGAGGCGGAGCGCGACGTCCCCGCGGCGTCGCCCGCACCGACCGACCCCCTGTGGGTCGAGCGCACGGGGAACCGCACGTACACCGGGCACTCGGCGCGCGGCGCGCAGGTCTCGATCGGCCCGGCGAGCGAGGGCGCGGTGTTCACGCCGGGCGAGCTGCTGAAGATCGCGCTCGCTGCGTGCGCCGGCATGAGCACGGACCGGACGTTCGCGCGACGGCTCGGCGACGACTACCAGGTGACGATCCACGTCGAGGGCGCCAAGCTCGTCGAGGAGGACCGCTACCCGAAGATCACGGGCACGTACGACATCGACCTGACCTCGCTCGACGACGACGCGCGCGACCGCCTGGTCACCGTCGCCGCGCGAGCGATCGACAAGGCGTGCACCGTAGGACGGACGGTCAAGGCGGGAGCCGAGGTCGAGTACCTCTTCCAGCCGGAGGGCGCCGGTCGCGAGGTCGAGACGCAGGCCTGACCGGACCGCAGGGCTGACCGGGACGCAGGGCTGACCGGGACGCACGGACGACCAGACGGAACGGATGACCGGACCGCACGGATGACGGGAGACGCGATGGCGCACCACCAGGACCCCTCGAGGACCCCGACGCCGTACGGCGGTGCCCCGGACTACGGGACGCCGCCGGCCACGCGCGACCCGGACGACGTCGCGACCCAGGACGCCGTCGAGTGGGCCGCGTACCGGCCGACCCCGCTGCTCGACGCCGCGCTCGACAAGGCCGTGACGATCCCGTCGCAGGTGATCCGCGCGCACGTCGACTCGGTGCGCCGTCGGAACCCGGAGGCGGGGCCTGCCGAGGTCATCCGCATCCTCGAGCGGGAGTACCTGCTCGTCATCCAGGCCGCCGGAGGCGCGGTCGGTGCCGCGGCGGGCTTTCCGGCGGTCGGCACCGGCGTGGGCCTCGTCCTCACCTCGAGCGACATCGCGACGTTCTTCGCGTCGTCGGCGGCGTTCTCGCTCGCCGTCGCCGACGTGCACGGGATCGCCGTCGACGACGTCGCCCGGCGCCGGGCGCTCCTGCTCGCCTCGGTCCTCGGCGAGAAGGGCGCGCGCGACGTCGAGAAGGCCGCTCAGGGCTCGGGCCTCGCCTGGGGCAAGGTGCTGCTGACCCGGATGCCCGCCGGGACGCTCGTCAAGGTCAACAAGGCCCTGGGCAACCGCTTCCTGCGCACGCAGCTCGCGAAGCAGTCCGGGCTCGCCCTCGGCAGGCTGGTGCCGTTCGGCATCGGCGCGGTCGTCGGGGTCGTGGGAGCGCGCGCCCTGGGGCACGGCGTCGTCGCGCAGTCGCGCCGGGCGTTCGGCCCGCCGCCGTCGACGTTCGGGCGGATCCTCGAGGTCGTCGAGGCACCGACAGAGGACGCCCGGCCGACCCTGGTCCCCGTTCCCGAGGACGCCTCGCCGTCGCGCGGTCGACGCCGGTTCCTGCCGGGGCGTCGTCGCCGGCAGGACCCGACGCGAGACGCCGGGTGACGTCCCACCGGGTCGCGGTCGGCCGCGAGCTGCCCGTGGACGCGACGGTCGCGTTCGCCTGGGTCGCCGACCCGCGCACGCACCCCCGCTTCATCCCGCTGACGCGGATGGCGACGCCGGCCGGGCGCGGTCCGGAGGTCGGCGACCGGTTCGCGATGGTCAGCGGGCCGTTCGTCGGTCGCGGCGCGCGCGGCGTCGTCGACCGGATGGTCGTGACGTCGCTGGAGCGGCCGTCGACCGCCGCCGGCCGGACCGGGCGCACGAGCGTCCGCAAGGAAGGGCCCGTGCTGCTCGGCGACGCGGGGTTCGACGTCGAGCCGCTCGGCGCCGGGCGCTGCCGCGTCGTGTGGTGGGAGGACGCGTACCTCGCCGGCCCGCTCCCCCGGGCCGTGACGGGACCGCTCGTCGGCCTCGTGCTGCGCTGGATGCTCCACGCGTCGCTGCGCCGGCTGGAGACGCGGCTCACCGCACGGCACGGCTGACCTGGCCCTCTCAGCAGACCGTCGGCCCCCGTTCCCGCAGCGCGCCGCCGACGCAGACGCCGAACCCCGGGTTGCGCCTCGATCAGCTGTCTGATCGGGACGCAACCCGGGGTTCGGCGTGGCTGGTGACCGATGCCTCAGACGGTGGGCTCGTCGCCCGTGCCCGACGGCGAGTCCTCCGCCACGGGCGCGTCCTGCACGTCCGCGGGGGCGTCCGACGGCGTCGGGCCGGCGAGGACCAGGTAGAGGTCTCGGCGCGTGCGCTCGAGCAGCTCGGCCGCGGCCTTCGCCTGCTCGTCGGTGCCCGTGCGGGCGACCTGGTGGACGGCGGCCGCGACGGCCTCGACGCCGGCCCGCAGCGCGTGGCGCGAGCGCCCGCCGCGACCGGCGGCCTCGGCGAACGGGTCGCCGAGCGTGTCGGCCTGCTCGGTGACGACGGCGCGTCCCGCCTCGGTGAGCGAGGCGAGCCGGCGCCCGCCCTCGGCGGAGAGCTCCACGAGCCCTTCGTCCTGGAGCAGGTTGAGCGCCGGGTAGACGGCACCGGGGCTCGGGCGCCACTGGCCCTCGCTCCGGTCGCCGATCTCCTGGATCAGCTGGTAGCCGTGCATCGGCTGGTCGGCGAGGAGCAGGAGGATCGCGGCGCGGACGTCGCCGCGGCCTGCACGGCGCGGCCCGCGGCCGCGGTGGCCACCTCGGTGCCCGCCAGGGCCGAAGCCCGGCCCGAACCCGGGGCCGAAGGCCGGGCCACCGCGCCTCTCGGGACCGCCGAAGCCGCGGCCCTCGGGACCGCGCGGGTCTTCCGCCGGGCCGCCGAAGCCGCCGGGCCCGCGGCGAGCGCCGCCCCGACCACGGCCGGAGGGTGCGTCGCCGCGGAACCAGGCCGCGTCGTCGGGCACGGACGGGAAGCCGTCGCGACGGCGACGCCGCGGGCCGCGCCCGCCGAGGTCGCCGGAGGGCTGGGACAGGTTCTCGGGGTGACGACCCCGGTTCTGGTGTGCGTAGCTCATGGAGTTTCTCCTGGGTGAGGGTGTCTGGAGGGCCCGGGCGTGTGCCCAGGGCCGACGCCCGGGCGACGTGTCGTCGCCGCGGGCGGTGGTCGCGAGTCGCATCGAGTGGCTCAGCGATACGCTAACGATATATCGACAGACTATCGTCGTCAACCCTCCGCGAGAAGCGCGCGGCGCCGGGCCACCGGCCACCACCGGACGTACGCTGGCAGCCAGCACGTCACCCGGCCGGACACCCACCGCCCGGGTCACCCCGGGCCACCACCCCGCGGCCCGGTCTCAGCGAGGAGGCGGCGATGCACGCGGACCACTCCCGGCGATACCTCATGTGCCGGCCGACCTACTTCACGGTCAGCTACGAGATCAACCCCTGGATGGACCGCAGCAGGCCGGTCGACACGCCGCTCGCCGTCGCCCAGTGGGAGCGCCTGCGCGACACCTACCGCGACCTCGGGCACACCGTCGAGACGATCGACCCCGTCCCCGGGCTGCCCGACATGGTCTACGCGGCGAACGGCGCGACCGTCGTCGACGGTCTCGTCTACTCCGCCCGGTTCCTCCACCCGGAGCGCGCCGCCGAGGGCCCCGCCTACCTCAAGTGGTTCGCCGACCACGGGTTCGTCACGCACCTCGCGGAGCAGGTCAACGAGGGCGAGGGCGACCTGCTCGTCGCGGGCGACGTCGTCCTCGCCGGCACCGGGTTCCGCACCGACCGCGCCGCGCACGCCGAGGCCGCCGCCCTCTGGGGGCGCGAGGTCGTCACGCTCGAGCTCGTCGACCCGCGCTTCTACCACCTCGACACCGCCCTCACGGTCCTGCGGGGCAACCAGGGCGGCCCCGTGCCCGACGGCGGGGCTCACCCCGCGCTCGTCGGCCCGCCCGCCGTCGACGTCACCTACTACCCCGACGCCTTCTCGCCCGCCGCGCAGGATGTCCTGCGCGAGCGCTTCCCCGACGCGCTCCTCGCGACGGAGGAGGACGCCGTCGTCCTCGGGCTCAACGCCGTGAGCGACGGGACGCACGTCGTGCACAACCCGCGCGCCGAGCACCTCGCGGGAGCGCTGCGCGAGCGCGGCTACGAACCGCTCGGCGTCGACACGTCGGAGCTGCTGCGCGGGGGCGGTGGCGCCAAGTGCTGCACGCTCGAGGTGCGCGGGCTCCGCGCCGGCGGTGCCGCATGACCGCGCAGGACGTGCGCCCCTCGACGCCACACCCGGCCACGCCCGCCCCCGGCGTGCCCGGCACTCTCGCGCACAACTACCACCCGCTCCCCGTGACGATCGCGACCGCCGAGGGGGCGTGGGTCACGGACACGGGCGGGCGCCGCTACCTCGACCTGCTCGCCGGGTACTCCGCGCTCAACTTCGGTCACCGGCACCCGGCGCTGGTCGACGCCGCGACGCGCCAGCTCGGGCGCGTCACCCTCACGTCGCGCGCGTTCGACCACGACCTGCTGCTCCCGTTCGCCGACGCCCTCGCCGCGCTCGTCGGGCCGCTGACGGCCGGCGGCGCGGACCACGGTCCGGGCACCGCCGTGCTGCCGATGAACACCGGCGCCGAGGCCGTCGAGACAGCGATCAAGACCGCGCGCAAGTGGGGCTACGACGTCCGCGGGATCGCGCCGGGCGAGGCGACGATCGTCGTCGCGTCGGGCAACTTCCACGGCCGCACGACGACGATCGTGTCCTTCTCCGACGACCCCGACGCGCGCGACGGGTTCGGCCCGTACACGCCGGGCTTCCGCGTCGTGCCGTTCGGCGACGTCGACGCCGTGGCCGCGGCGGTCGACGACACGACCGTCGCGGTGCTCATGGAGCCGATCCAGGGCGAGTCGGGGGTCGTGGTGCCGCCGGACGGGTTCTGGCCCGCGCTGCGTGCGCTCACGGCCGATCGGGACGTGCTGCTCGTGGCCGACGAGATCCAGTCCGGCCTCGGGCGCACCGGGACGACGCTCGCGTGCGAGCTGTGGGGTGTCCGGCCCGACCTCGTGACGCTCGGCAAGGCGCTGGGCGGCGGGATCCTCCCGGTCTCCGCGGTCGTGGGCCGCCGCGACGTGCTCGACGTCCTCACGCCGGGGACGCACGGCAGCACGTTCGGCGGCAACCCGCTCGCGTGCGCCGTCGGGATCGCCGTCGTCGACCTGCTGCGCTCCGGCGTGCCGCAGGCCGCGGCCCGGTCGCTGGGGTCGGCGTTCCACGCGCGCCTCGCCGGGCTCGTGGGCGCCGGGCTGCTCGACGGCGTCCGCGGCGTCGGGCTGTGGGCCGGGCTCGATCTCGACCCGGCGCGCGGGACCGGCCGCGACCTGTGCGAGGCGCTGCTCGCGCGCGGGGTGCTGGCCAAGGACACGCACGGCTCGACCATCCGGCTCGCGCCCCGCTGACCATCTCCGCCGACGACCTCGAGACCGGGCTGTCCGCGCTGGAGAATGCCCTGACGGGGCTCGCCGACGATCGGTAGAGTCCGGAGCGTGACCACCGCGCACCCCACCCCCTCCGCCCTCGCCGCGTCCCTCGACGACCTGCGCCGCGCCTACGCGGACCTGCAGGCGCTCGGGCTGAAGCTGGACCTCACGCGCGGCAAGCCGTCCGCCGAGCAGCTCGACCTGTCCGAGGCGCTGCTCGCCCTGCCCGGCGAGGGGGTGCACACGGACGCCGACGGCACGGACGTGCGCAACTACGGTGGCCTCGACGGGCTCCCGCAGCTCCGGCGCATCTTCGCCGAGCTGCTCGGCGTCCCGGTGGAGCAGCTCCTCGCGGGCGGCAACGCGAGCCTCACGATGATGTACGACACGCTCGCCGACGCGACGCTGTTCGGCGTCCCCGGGTCCGAGCGACCGTGGGGCCGCGAGGAGCGCGTGCGCTGGATCTGCCCGGTGCCCGGCTACGACCGCCACTTCTCGGTGTGCGAGGCGCTCGGCATCGAGATGGTCACGGTGCCCATGACGGCGGACGGCCCGGACGCCGAGGCCGTCGCCGCGCTCGTCGCCGACGACCCGAGCATCAAGGGCATGTGGGTCGTGCCGACGTACGCGAACCCCGACGGCTCGGTCGTGACGGACGAGGTCGCGCGCCGGCTCGTGTCGATGCCCACCGTAGCCCCCGACTTCCGCATCCTGTGGGACAACGCGTACGCGCTGCACCACCTCACGCAGGACGAGGTGACGACCGTCGACGCGATCGGTCTCGCCGCGGAGGCGGGCAACCCGGACCGCGTCGTGCTGTTCGCGTCGACGTCGAAGATCACGTTCGCAGGTGCGGGCGTCGCGTTCCTCGCGTCGTCGCCGGCCAACGTCGCGTGGGTCCGGAAGAACCTGTCGTCGCGGTCCATCGGCCCGGACAAGGTCAACCAGCTCCGGCACGCGCTGTTCTTCGGCGACGCGGAGGGCGTGCGCGAGCACATGCGCAGGCACCGCGACATCCTCGCGCCGAAGTTCGAGGCCGTGACCGGCATCCTCGCCGAGCGGCTGGGGCCGTGGGACGTCGCGTCGTGGACCGAGCCGAAGGGCGGCTACTTCGTGAGCCTCGAGGTGCGGCCCGGCACCGCGTCGCGCGTCGTCGAGCTCGCGAAGGCCGCGGGCATCGCGCTCACGCCGGCCGGCGCCGCCTACCCGTACGGCAAGGACCCGCAGGACACGGTGCTGCGCCTCGCGCCGTCCCTGCCCCCGCTCGAGGAGGTCCGCGTCGCGATGGACGGCGTCGCCACGTGCGTCCTGCTCGCCGCCGCGGAGCAGGCCGCGAAGTAGTACCGCGGTCGCGCCCGACGGCGCGTGGTCGCTCTGGGTGTCGGGGTGGGCGGGGTACTCCCTCGGCAGCTGACAGATCTCACTGGACCGTGTCGGACGCTCGGCGCACGATGGGTGGGTGCACCGATGAGTTCCGCCGGACGGCCCGGTCGGAGCGTGGGTGGTGGGACCGCCCGGGTGCCGCCACGTGCGACCCGAGGAGGGACATGAGCTCGTCGACCGGTGACCTCGCCGTCGAGGCGAGAGGTCTCGTCAAGCACTTCACGTCCAAGAAGTCGGTGACCAAGGCGGTCGACGGCATCGACCTGTCGGTCCCCGAGGGCACCGTTCTCGGGGTGCTCGGCCCGAACGGGGCCGGGAAGACGACCGCCGTCCGCATGCTCGCGACGCTGCTCCAGCCCGACGCCGGGACGGCGACCGTCCTGGGCCACGACGTGGTGCGCGACGCCGACAAGGTGCGCTCCGTCGTCGGGCTCACGGGGCAGTACGCCTCGGTGGACGAGGACCTCACGGGGACCGAGAACCTCGTGATGCTCGCGCGGCTCTACGGGTTCCTCGGCGGGACGGCGCGCCGCCGCTCGGCGGACCTGCTCGAGGCGTTCGGCCTCGGCGACGCGGGTGACCGCCAGGTCAAGACGTACTCGGGCGGCATGCGCCGCCGCATCGACCTCGCCGCGAGCCTCGTGATGAGCCCGCGCGTCCTGTTCCTCGACGAGCCGACGACGGGCCTCGACCCGCGCAGCCGCAACCAGGTGTGGGACATCGTGCGCGTGCTCGTGGCCGACGGCGCGACCGTCCTCCTCACCACGCAGTACCTCGAGGAGGCGGACCAGCTCGCCGACAAGATCGCGGTCATCGACCACGGCAAGGTCATCGCGGAGGGCACCGCGACCGAGCTCAAGCGCTCGGTGGGCGAGGGCGCGGTGCACGTGCGGCTCGCCGACTCCGCGCAGCGCACCCGCGCGGCCGAGATCGTGGGCGCCGTGCTGGGCACCGACGTCTCCCTCGCCAACGACCCCTACGCCTTCTCGGCCCGCGTGCCCGACGACGGCGCCACCTCGGTCGCGGACCTCCTGCCCGCGCTGGGCGACGCGGGCATCGCGGTGCCCGAGTTCACGCTGGGGCAGCCGAGCCTCGACGAGGTGTTCCTCGCCCTGACCGGCCAGCCGGTCGACGAACCCGACGAGCAGATCGAGGAGGTGGCCTGATGGCGACCGAGCCCACCACTGCCGCGGAGCTGCGCGCTCCCGAGGCGAGCGCCCTGCGTGAGGCCGTCGCGCTCGAGCACCGCCCGAGCCGGCCCTCCCCTGTCTCGGCGACCTTCACCTACACGTGGCGTGCGCTGCTCAAGATCAAGCACGTCCCGGAGCAGCTGTTCGACGTCACCGTGTCGCCGATCATCTTCACGCTCATGTTCACGTACCTGTTCGGCGGTGCGCTCGCGGGCGACGTGCAGAGCTACCTGCAGTTCCTGCTCCCCGGCATCCTCGTGCAGGCCGTGCTGTTCACGACGATCTACACGGGCTACACGATGAACACCGACATCTCGAAGGGCGTCTTCGACCGGTTCCGCTCGCTGCCCGTGTGGCGCCCGGCACCGATCGTCGGCGCGCTGCTCGGCGACACCGTCCGCTACACCATCGCGTCGGTGGTCACGCTCGCGCTCGGGCTCGTCCTCGGGTTCCGCCCGCCGGGCGGTGTGGTCGGGGTCGTGCTCGGCATCCTGCTGCTGCTCGTGTTCTCGTTCGCGCTGAGCTGGGTCTTCACGGCCCTCGGCCTCGTGCTGCGCTCGCCGAACGCGGTCATGGGGACGTCGATGCTCGTGCTCATGCCGCTGACGTTCGCGTCGAACATCTTCGTCGACCCGTCGACCATGCCGGTGGTCCTGCAGCGCTTCGTCGAGATCAACCCGGTGACGCACCTCGTCACGGCCGTCCGCAGCCTCATGGCGGGCGAGCCCGACCTCGACGGCATCATGTGGGTGCTCGTGGCGTCGGTCGTCCTCACCGCGGTCCTCGCCCCGATCACGATGCGTCTGTACCGCAACCGCAGCTGAGGTCCGGCAGGCACACCGGTCACGCCTCGGCGCCGGCGACCTCGATGCCGTCCGAAGCCTCCAGGATCGTCACGACGACGTCCGTCAGCGCCCAGGTGCGGTGGACCTCGCCGGCAGCCCAGTGGACGGCGTCACCGGTGTCGAGCCGGGCATCCGCACCGTCCCCACCCTCGACCCGGGCGCTGCCGCTCACGACCGTCATCACCTGGTCCACCGTCGCAGGGTGCGCCCCGATGCTGCCTCCCGCAGCGATCCGCGCGACGTGCACGACCGCCGGACCGAGCGCGCGTCCGACCGGCACGAGCTCGACGCCCGCACTTCCGAAGCGAGTCAAGGGGTGAGCACCCAGGCGGTGGATCTGCATCGCCGCATCCTCGCAGGTGGTCCCCCCACCGAGAAGTGAGTCTCCCCCCGAACCAGCAGAGGATGGCCCGACCGCGGTACTCCCTCGGCAGCCTCAGCCCGACTCGACCACGTCGTCGCACTTCTTCGTCACGACCATGACGGGGCACGCGGAGTGGTGGAGCACGGCCTGGCTCGTCGACCCGAGCAGCAGGCCGCGGAACCCCCCGCGACCGCGGGACCCGACGATGATCAGGTCGGACGCGGTGGAGAACTCCGTGAGCAGCTCCGCGCCGGTCCCGTCGAGCACGATCCGCTTGATGGTCAGACCGGGGTTCTCGGCCTCGTGCCGGGCGATGATGACGTTGAGCCCCTCGGTGACGTCGGCAAGCACCTGCTCGTGGTCGATGGACGCGGGGAGCCACGCCAGCAACCCGGCGCCCGCACCGACCGGCACCCCGGCGACCGCGACGAGCTCGGCGTCCCACGCGCGGGCCTGGCGGATCGCGTGCCGCAGGGCGATCTCGGCCGACGGCGACCCGTCGACGCCCACGACGATGCGGCGCAGCGGGGTGACGACCGGCAGCTCCTCCGTCGCGGCGTCGTCGCCCTTGG
The DNA here is from genome assembly GCF_055181235.1 of Cellulosimicrobium sp. So1_17. Taxonomy (NCBI): domain Bacteria; kingdom Bacillati; phylum Actinomycetota; class Actinomycetes; order Micrococcales; family Promicromonosporaceae; genus Cellulosimicrobium; species Cellulosimicrobium sp. So1_17. Next base: position 3,987,171 of record NZ_CM143702.1, on the reverse strand, counting down.
TCCGGGCGCGGAACGGGACGACGACCGTGGGGCAGTGCGCGTGCGCCGGGAGCGCGGAGGACACCGTGCCGAGCAGCCGCTCGGTGAACCCGCCGCGGCCGCGGGTCCCGACGACGACGAGCGAGTGGTCGCGGGACATCTCGACGAGCACACCCGCGGCGTCACCCGTCGTGACCGTGGCGGTGACGCGCACCCCCGCGGCGTCGGCGCGCGCCCGTGCTTCCTCGAGCACCGCCCTGGCACCCTCCTGGATGGCGCTGTCGTCGAGCGCGGCGTACCCGCCGTCGAGGGACGCTGCGGTGAACGACGGCAGCGAGTAGGTGCAGACCACGTGGAGCGACCAGCCGACGCGCAGCGCGTACGCGGCCGCCCAGTCGAGGGCGTGCAGGCTGGGCGCCGAGCCGTCGACGCCGACCAGGACGGTCTCCGTGCGGGTCATGGGTGACTCTCCTCTCGACGGCCGCGTGCCGTCCGGCGACCGACGTCGCCGAGGCGCCCCGGGCAGAACCTCCACCGCAGGTCACGAACGAGTCAAGAATGCCACGAACCCCGCCCCTACGCGACGACTCGCGGAGGGACGGGGCTCGTGTGACGTGCTGCGCTGCGCCGTGGGTCAGGCGACGCGGATGAACGTCGGGTTAGACTGCCAGATCTGACGGAACTGGATGGTCTTGCCCGGACGCGGCGCGTCGATCTGCATGTTGTCGCCGGCGTAGATCGAGATGTGGCCCGGCGTCCAGATCAGGTCGCCCGGCTGCGCCTCGGAGCGCGGGACCTTGGTGCCGACGGAGCCCTGCGCGCCCGACGTGCGGGGGAGGCTGATGCCGACCTGCGCGTAGACGTAGCTCGTGAAGCCGGAGCAGTCGAAGCCGTCGGGCGTGGTGCCGCCGTAGACGTACGGGACGCCGACGTAGCGCGCCGCGATCGAGACGATCGTGCTGCCGTAGGCCGACGCCGGGACGGCGACCGCGGCCTCTTCCTGGGCGGGCGCCTCGGCAACGGTCTGCGTCGACTCACGCTCCTGCGTGCGGCTCGTGCTCTGGGTCCGCTCGACGACGGGCTCGGGCTCGGGCTCCGGCTCGGGGGCCGGCGTCACCGTCACCGGTGCGGCCTCGATCGAGAACGCGGCGTCGGCCGCGACCGTCACGGTCGGCGCGGCCTCGAGGGCCTGGCGCGCCTGCGCGGTCAGTGCGCTGAGGTCGACCGAGTTGAGCTTCGGCTCCGTGTCGACGGGGGCTGCGGTCGCGGGAGCGGCAGCGCCGATCATCGAGACGATGAGACCGGAGGACGCGGCGACGACGGCGGTGCGGCGCCCGACGGTCGTCATCTGGTCCGAGGCGGCCTGGGCGATGGTGCTGAGTGGCGTCATAGGACGCCGCGCCGCGCGGTGGCGGGCGCGAGTCGTGCTCACGGTCACGTGTTGCCTCTCCTGGACGCCTGCGAGGTCAGCTGTCGGGTTCGGGTGGGAGATACACCCGGCCTGACGGACCGAGGTCCGTCGGGCTTCACCCCAAGGACGCTGTCTCCAGCGCCCGGATTTGGGTCCCCCGTCCCTGTCGTCGGGTTGTCGTGAACCTCGGGCAGCGACAGGGTTAGGCGTTCCGCTCGAGGACTCCGCCGGACAGGTCTTCCGATGGAGCAGCACCGACCGTACAGGACACCCTGCCAAATGTCACGTTCCCATCACGGCCCTCGGGAGCCGTCTCCCCAGGGCAGCCCACGAGATCGCGTTCCTGCTGGTCAGGGCGCCATGGGAGCGCTACCCCGGTCGGGGGACGCGGGTCAGCCCTGCGCGACGAACAGGTGGCGCGCGATCTCCTCGGGGAGGTCCAGGACGATCTCGGACCCCTTGCCCTGGACCACGAGACCGCCGCTCGCCGGACGCACGAGCAGCGTCCGGCGCGGGAGCACCCCGGCCTCCGCGAACCGCGCCAGGAGCTCGACGTCCACCTGGATCGGCTCGGCGATGCGCTGCAGGACGACCTCGACCTCGACGTCGCCCGTCGCGCGCTGCGCGACGTACGCGGGCAGGGGGACGACGCCGTCGAGGAACTCCACGCCCTCGAACTGCTCGCCCAGCTCCGCGAGCCCCGGGATCGGGTTCCCGTAGGGGTCGAAGTGCGGGTGGTCGAGCAGCCCGATGAGTCGTTCCTCGACGAGCTCGCTCATGACGTGCTCCCAGCGGCACGCCTCCGTGTGCACGTGCTCCCAGTCGAGCTTGATGACGTCGGTGAGCAGGCGCTCCGCAAGGCGGTGCTTGCGCATCACGCGCGTCGCCTTGTCGTTGCCCGCCGGCGTGAGCTCGAGGTGCCGGTCCCCCGTGACGACGACGAGGCCGTCGCGCTCCATGCGCGCGACCGTCTGCGACACCGTGGGGCCCGAGTGGCCGAGGCGCTCCGCGATGCGCGCGCGGAGGGGTGTGATGCCCTCCTCGACGAGCTCGTAGATCGTCTTCAGATACATCTCGGTGGTATCGATCAGATCGGTCACGTCGCGCTCCCTGTCGTCCGTCGGCTGGGGGACAGTCTATGGCGATCCCCTGACGCGTTCCGGGGAGAATCCCGGAAGAACGAGCGCCGTCGCCCGACGCCCCCCGGACGCCGCCGAGCCCGCGCCTCGCGCGCGCGTAGGGTGACGCTGTGACCGAGCACGCATCGCCCGCCGACACCACCGCCCAGATCACGATCCCCGCGGACCTGCTCCCGGCCGACGGCCGGTTCGGGTCCGGGCCGAGCAAGGTGCGCGCCGCCCAGGTACGTGCCGTGTCCGACGCCGGCACGTCGCTCCTCGGCACGTCGCACCGGCAGGCGCCGGTGAGGTCGCTCGTGCGGCGTTCGCGCGAGGGCCTCGGGGAGCTCTTCAGCCTCCCCGAGGGGTACGAGGTCGTGCTGGGCAACGGCGGGTCCACGACGTTCTGGGACGTCGCGACGGCCTGCCTCGTGCGCCGCAGGGCGCAGCACGCGGCCTTCGGGGAGTTCGGTGCGAAGTTCGCGGCCGCGACGACGGCGGCCCCCTTCCTCGATCCGTCCCAGGTGATCACGGCCCCGCCGGGCACGGTCGCCCACCCCGAGCCCGCCGACGACGTCGACGTGCACGCGTGGCCCCACAACGAGACGTCCACCGGAGCCATGGCGCCAGTACGCCGCGTCCCCGGCTCGCGCGAGCGCGGCGCCCTCACGCTCGTCGACGCGACGTCGGGCGCCGGCGCGCTGCCGGTCGACGTCGCGGAGACCGACGTCTACTACTTCGCGCCGCAGAAGGTCTTCGGGTCCGACGGCGGCCTGTGGCTCGCGCTGTGCTCGCCCGACGCGCTCGCGCGCGCGGAGGAGGTCGAGTCGAGCGGGACGCGCTGGGTGCCCGAGTCGCTCTCCCTCCGCACCGCCGCGGCGAACTCACGCCAGGACCAGACCCTCAACACCCCGGCCGTCGCGACGCTCGTCATGCTCGCGGAGCAGGTCGAGTGGCTCCTCGCCCAGGGCGGCCTCGCCTGGGCCGCCGCACGCTCCGCCGAGTCGGCCACCCACCTCTACGGCTGGGCCGAGGCCCGCGAGTGGGCCACGCCCTTCGTCGCGGACCCCACCGAGCGCTCGACCGTCGTCGGCACGATCGACCTCGACGACTCGGTCGACGCCACCCAGGTGGTCGCGACGCTCCGCGCGAACGGGATCCTCGACGTCTTCCCCTACCGCAAGCTGGGCCGCAACCAGCTCCGCGTGGCCATGTTCCCCGCCATCGACCCCGACGACGTCCGCGCTCTCACGGCGTGCGTCGACCACGTCGTCGACCGCCTGGCCTGACCCTTCCGTCGCCGCAAGACGCTGGACCGGCAGTCCCCCGACGCAACGGCTCGAGCAGCCGCTCGGGGCGAGGGCTAATATCTGCGTATGCACGCAGATAAGCAGGATTGCACGTTCGGGGTCGACAACCAGTACGTCGAGCTCGCGGCGGAGGTGTTCTCGCTCCTCGCGGACCCGACGCGGGTGCGCATCATCCTGGCGCTGCGTGGTGGCGAGCAGTCGGTGAGCGCCCTCGCCGAGACGGTCGGGAAGGCACCGACCGCGGTCTCCCAGCACCTCGCGAAGCTGCGCTGGGGCCGGATCGTGCGCACTCGTCAGGACGGGACCCGGGTGTTCTACTCCCTGGTCGACGAGCACGCACGGAACCTCGTGACGCAGGCGGTGTTCCAGGCGCAGCACGCCGTGGACGACCAGCCCGCCCACCACGAGGCACACCCGAGCCACGTCGGGGACGCGTCGTGACCGCGACCCGTCGCCATCCGCACACGGACCCGTCGGCCCACCCCGAGCACGGGCACGACCACCCGCGCGACGAGCACACGCACGAGCACGAGCACGCCACCGGGTTCAAGGGCTGGTTGCACGAGGTGTTCGTGCCCCACTCGCACGACGCTGCGGACTCGATCGACGACGCGCTCGAGGCCAGCGGGCAGGGCATCCGCGCAGTCAAGGTCAGCCTCGTCGTGCTGGGCCTCACCGCGGCCGCCCAGCTCGCGATCGTCGCGATCAGCGGGTCGGTCGCGCTCCTGGCCGACACGATCCACAACTTCTCCGACGCCCTGACCGCCGTCCCGCTGTGGATCGCGTTCGTCCTCGGTCGTCGCGCCGCCACCACCCGCTACACCTACGGGTACGGACGCGCCGAGGACCTGGCCGGGCTGTTCATCGTCGCGATGATCGCTCTGTCCGCCGTCGTCGCCGGCGTGGAGTCCGTGCGCCGCCTGGCGGACCCCCAGCCGCTGGACAACCTCGGTTGGGTGCTCGCCGCCGGCATCATCGGATTCGTCGGCAACGAGGCCGTCGCGGTCTACCGCATCCGCGTCGGGCGACGCATCGGCTCCGCAGCACTCGTCGCCGACGGCGTGCACGCGCGCACCGACGGGTTCACCTCCCTCGCCGTCGTGCTCGGCGTGATCGGCGTCTGGGCTGGGTTCCCTCTCGCAGACCCGATCGTCGGCCTCTTCATCACCGCCGCGATCCTCGTCCTCCTCTGGGGTACCGCACGCGACGTCGGACGCCGCCTCCTCGACGGCGTCGACCCCGACCTCACCCACCGCGCACGACACGCACTCGAGCACGTCCCGGACCTCGGGCGCGCCACCGACGTCCGGCTGCGCTGGACCGGCCACCGCCTCACCGTCCAGGCCCGCGTCGAGCTCCCGCCGGACACCACTCTCGCGGCCGCCACCCGAGCCACCAGCGAGGCCACGCGAGCCCTGCGCCGCGCGCTACCCGCCGTCGGAGACGTCGACATCACCACCACCGCGAGCATCTCTCCACAGGCCCACGTCAGCACGTAGCGTCACGCCGACCACACGTGGTGCGACGACCGCTGGAATCCGACCATGGGTGGTCGGGGGCGCTCGCCACCCAGCCCGACCACACGCGCAGTGCGTTCAGGCCGCGCGCGCTGCTTCCTGCGCGTCCTCGGTGCCGAGCTGACGCTTCGTCTCCGCGCGGGCGCCGGTCTCGACCGGCGTTCCAGCGTCGAGGTAGCGCACGAGGAGGTGAGGGCGCTGCAGGACGCGGTAGCGCACCTCGAGGCGCCAGTTGCGGACGGCCCACACGGCCGCGCCGACGGCGACGAGCCCCGCGGTGATGGACCCGATGCCGATGGCCCAGCGGGGCCCCCAGGCCTCGGCGACCCAGCCGATGAGGGGCGACCCGACCGGCGTCGCGCCGAGGAACACGATCATGTAGAGCGACATGACGCGCCCACGCATGACGGGGTCGACGGACATCTGGATGGTCGAGTTCGCCGCGGTCATCATGGTGAGCGACGCGAGTCCGACGGGGATGCACGCGACGGCGAAGCTCGGATAGGTCGGCATGAGCGCCATGACGCCCGTGGCGACGGCGAACCCGAACGCGGAGCCGATGACGAGGCGCACGCGCGGCCGTTCGCGCCGCGCGGCGAGGAGCGCGCCGGTGAGCGAACCGATCGCGAGGATCGACCCGAGGATGCCGTACTCCCCCGGGCCCATGCCGAACTCGACCTTGGCCATCATCGCGGAGGTGAGCTGGAAGTTGAGCCCGAACGTCGACACGACGCCGACGACGACCATGATGACGATGATGTCGCTCCGGCCGCGCACGTACCGGATGCCCTCGCGGATCTGCCCCTTCTGCCGGGAGGCGCTCGGCATCGGATGCAGCTCGCGCGTCCGCATGTAGCCGAGCGCGAGGATCGTCGCGGCGAAGGTCACGCCGTTGATGACGAAGATCCAGCCGGAGCCGACGACGGCGATGAGCAGGCCGGCCACGCCGGGGCCCACGAGGCGTGCGGCGTTGAACGACGCGCTGTTGAGCCCGACGGCGTTGGACAGCTTGTCGGCGGGGACCATCTCGGCGACGAACGTCTGGCGCACGGGGTTGTCGAACGCGGACACGACGCCCAGCAGCGTCGCGAACACGTACACGTGCCAGAGCTGGACGTGCCCGGACAGCACGAGCGCACCGAGTCCCAGCGCGAGCAGGCCCATGGCGCTCTGCGTGGCCATGAGGAGCCGACGGCGCGGGAGCCGGTCGGCGAGGACGCCCGCCCAGGCGGACAGCGCGAGGACGGGGGCGAACTGCAGCGCGGTGACGACGCCGACGGCGATGCCCGACTCGTCCGTGAGGTCGGTCAGGACGAGCCAGTCCTGCGCGACGCGCTGCATCCACGTGCCGATGTTGGCGACGAGCGCGGCACCGAACCAGACGCGGTAGTTGAAGTACTTCAGGGAGGAGAACGTCGCGCTCATCGGGCGGCGATCCTGATCAACAGCTCACTGGCGCGGGCCAAGGTCTCTCTCTCGTCGGGGGTGAGGGTGGTCAGCTGCTGCGTGAGCCACGCATCGCGTCGGCGCCGCGTCTCCTTGACCTCGTGCACGCCGACGTCGGTCAGGCGGACGACGACCTGGCGCCGGTCGGTCTCGTGCTCGACCTTCTCGACGAGACCGAGCTCGACGAGCCGGTTCACGGCCCGCGTCATGGACGGCGGGCGGACGCGCTCGTGCTCGGCGAGCGCGCCGGGCGACATGGCACCGTGCTTGTGCAGGACGGTGAGGACGCCGAACTGCCCTTCGGGGAGGTCGGCCTCGCCGCGCTGGGAGCGCAGCCGGCGGGAGATGCGGGTCAGCGCGACGCGGAGCTCGCCGCCGAGGGTGGCGGGCCGGCACTGGCTCCGGGTCGGGGCAGTGGGATCCGCAGCAGGCATGATCATTACCCTAACTCATTACCTCGGGTAATGAAAGAGTCCCGGGTCGCCGTCGGCCGGGTGTTGGTGCCGCGCGCGGCAGCTCGCTGACGGTGCGCGGCGAGGGGCAGCGCGTCGACATCGACGCGCTGCGTGACGAGCCCGGCGCGCAGCACGTCGTCGAGGCTCGCCATGACCTCCCCAGCGCACCCGGCCGGGTGCCTGTGCACGAGGTCCAGCAGGCTGCCCGCGGGTCGGCCGTCGGCCTCCAGGCCCAGGAGGTCCTGGAGGGCCGACGGCGATCCCCGGTCGTCGCGCTCGACGGTGCGGTCGAGCCGGTAGGGCGCAAGCGTCCCCCGCGCCGCGCTCACCGCCCCAGCGGCGACTCGACCACCGTCCGACGCACCGGCCCTACAGGCCGAGCGCCTCGCGGATCGGGCCGAGCAGGAAGTACACGACGAACATCGCCGACGAGACCCACATGAGCGGGTGGATCGCCCTGACCTTGCCGAGCGCGAGCTTGATGAGCACGAACGCGAGGAAGCCCGCGCCGATGCCGTCCGCGATCGAGTAGGTGAACGGCATGACGATGATCGTGAGGAACGCCGGGATCGCGATCTCGACGTCCTTCCAGGAGATGCCCGCGATCTGGGTCATCATGAGGAACCCGACGAAGACGAGCGCGGGCGCCGCGGCCTCGTAGGGCACGAGCGCGACGAGCGGCGACAGGAACGTCGCGAGCAGGAACGCGACACCTGTGACGACCGAGGCGAGGCCGGTCCGGGCACCCTCGCCCGCACCCGTCGTCGACTCGACGAAGCTCGTGTTCGACGACACGGACCCGGCGCCACCGGCGGCCGCGGCGATGGAGTCGACGACGAGGATGGCGCGCGAGCGCGGCGGGGTGCCGTCGGCGTCGAGCAGCTTCGCCTCCGCACCGACGGCGACCATCGTGCCCATCGTGTCGAAGAAGTCGGCGAGGAGCAGCGAGAAGACCAGCAGGATGACGGTGACCGTCGCGATGTTCTCGAACGAGCCGAGCAGCGAGAACTGCCCGAGGAGGCCGAAGTCGGGGACCTGCACGACGCCGTCGAACGTCGGCGCGTTGAGGTTGAAGCCGTCCGGGTTCGAGCCGTCGGGTGCCTTGGCCCCGATGTTCAGGGTGTTCTCGAGCACGACCGCGAGGGCGGTGGCGGTGAGGATCGCGATCAGGAGCGCGCCCTTCACCTTGCGCACCCACAGCACGATGGTCAGGACGAGACCCACGACGAACACGAGGATCGGCCACGTGCCGAGGTCCCCGAGCGCGAGGAGCGTGCCGCTGCCCGCGGTGACGAAGCCGGCGTTGACGAGGCCGATGAGGGCGATGAACAGGCCGATGCCGACGCTGATCGCCGTCTTGAGCTCGACGGGGACGGCGCGGAACACGGCCTCGCGGAACCCGGTGAGCACGAGCAGCAGGATGATGAGGCCCTCGATCACCACGAGGCCCATGGCGTCGGCCCACGTCACGCCCGGCAGGGACGCGATCGAGTACGCGACGACGGCGTTGAGGCCGAGCCCCGCGGCCAGACCCAGCGGGAAGTTGGCGAAGACGCCCATGGCGATGGTCATGACGCCGGCGACGAGCGCCGTCGCCGCGGCGACCTTGCCGAAGTCGGGGGCGTCGCCGCCGCCGAGGAACTGGCCCGTGCCGTCCTGCACGGTCCCGATGATGAGCGGGTTGAGCACGATGATGTACGCCATCGCGAAGAACGTCACGAGGCCCCCGCGGACCTCCGTACCGATCGTCGAGCCGCGCTCGGTGATCTTGAAGAAGCGGTCGATCGCGCTGGTGGCAGGCGGGGGCGCCTGCTCGTCCTCACGGACGGAGGTGGGGGAAGACATGGGGAGAATGCTGCCAGACGCGGGTTACGAGGGCGTAACCGGGGTAGGGTGCCCGCCGTGGCGCGCCTCACGCCGCGCCGAGCACGGCGGGGACGGGCGCTCCCACGAGCTCCGCGTGCTCGAGGCCGGCCGTCTCACGGGGCGTACCCGCGGCGAGCTGGAGGGCGTGGAGCGCGTCGAGGATCGCCACCGCCCGCTCCCCCGGCGTGCCGCCCGGCACCCCGTACACGAGGCGGGCGGGGCGCAGCGTGTCGAGGACGGCGTGGCCGGGCCGGTGCTCGTCCGGCACCCACACGACGTCCGCGTGCACGCCGTCGGCCGCGAGCGACGCCGAGAGCCACGCGGCGGTCCCGGGCAGGACGCTCGCGCGGCCGACGACGAGGTCCCCGGGCCCCAGGTGCGGGGCGAGCTGCTCGACGGCGTCGCGCAGCATCGCCGTCCGGGCACCCGCGCGCACGTCGTCGTCCCCGACGGCCAGGCCGCCCGCGACTGCACCGGTCCCCACGGCCAGGACGTGGACCCGGGCACCGGCGACCGCGGTCCGGTCACCGGTGACCCGCAGCCGCCCGCTCAGCAGGGCGAGGGCGAGGAGCCGTCGCAGGCGCGGCTCGGCGGTCGCGGGCAGCCCGGCACGCAGCCGCCGTCGGGCGGACGGGTCCGTCTCCAGGGCGACGACGTCGTGACCGGCTGCGGCGAGGCACGCCGCCTGGACCGCGCCTCGGCGGCCGCACCCGACGACGGAGACCCGCACGACGGACCACCTCCGCCTCAGTAGGCGCCGTGCCCGCCGAACACGGCTCGCGCCGTGCGGGCGAGGATGAGGAAGTCGCCGAAGAGGGTCCAGTTCTCGACGTAATAGACGTCGAGCCGCACGCTCTCCTCCCACGACAGGTCGGAGCGCCCGCCCACCTGCCACAGCCCGGTGAGCCCCGGCTTGACGAGCAGACGACGACGGACCTTCATCTCGTACTTCTGGACCTCGCTCTGCAGCGGCGGGCGCGGGCCCACGAGGCTCATGTCGCCGCGCAGCACGTTGAGCAGCTGCGGGAGCTCGTCGAGCGAGTACCGGCGCAGCACCTTGCCCACGCGCGTGACCCGCGGGTCGTCGCGCATCTTGAACAGGGGGCCCGCGCCGTCGTTCTGCTGGACGAGGGCGGCGATCTCGCGGTCCGCACCGGTCCGCATGGAGCGGAACTTGAACATCGGGAACACGCGGCCGTTGCGGCCCACGCGGTCCTGGCGGTAGAAGACCGGTCCGCGACTCGTCAACCGTACGGCGAGCGCCACGACAACGAGGACGGGCAGCAGCACGAGGGTGATGAGCGCGGCCCCGAACCAGTCGGTGGCCGTCTTCACGACGAACCGGGGCCCGGTGAAGCGCGGTGCGTCGACGTGCAGGAGCGCGACGCTCTCGGCAGGGGTGATGGTGATGCGCGGCCCGGCCACGTCGGCGAGCTCCGCGGTCAGCATGAGGTCCACGCCGTAGGGCTCGAGCTCCCAGCCGAGCCGTCGCACGACGTCGGCCGTGATCGCGTCGGAGCCGGAGACCGCGACGATGTCGGCGTCGACCCTCGCGGCGACCTCGCCGGCGTCGCGCAGGGAACCGAGCACGGGGATCCCGCTGACGGTCTCCCCCTCCTCGATGCGCCCGGACGGGACGCACACCCCGACGACGCGGTAGCCCGACTCGGACCGGCCGTTGAGGTCGCTGATGAGCCGCTGGGCCTGCTCGCGGTGACCGATGGCGAGGACCGCGGAGCGTGCGAGCCCGTGGGCGCGCTGCCGGTGGAGCCACTGCCGCCACGCGTAGCGCCCGAGCAGGACTCCGCCGAGACCGATGGGGAACGCGAAGGCGAGGTAGCCGCGGGCCTCCTGGAACCGCAGGAGGAAGGCGAGGACCGCCAGCACGGCGAAGAGCCGCCACGACGCGTCGAAGACACGGTGGTACTCCGTGGCCCCGCTGCCCAGGACCCGCGGGTCGCGGGTGCGGGTGGCGACGAGCGACACGGACCACGCGACGCCGATGAGGACGCTGAGGACGACGTACGGGACGTGGACGTTGCTCCGCACCGGGTCCGAGAGGAACTGCTCCCACCGCATGAAGTAGGCGACGAGGACGGCGACGGCGACGGCGACGGTGTCGGTGAGCAAAAGACGGCGACGGTAGGCCACCTGCCAGTCCCTGTCCGTGAACGCCGCCCGGGCCGCCCGGACCCTCGCTGCGGGCGAGACGCCGAGGAGGGAACGCAGCCCGCGTCGTGTGTCGTGCTCGACGTCGTGGGACACGTGTCCACCTCCTGACTCCTGATACCCCTGCATGGCGACTCATCCTAGGTTCGTCGAAGTAGTGGAAAGCGAATTCTCATCGGCTTTCACCCGGGTGAGATGATCACTGCGCTGCACGATCCCTCGAACCTCGCAGGCGCAGGATTTCAACGTTTCCTGCAGCCATCGGGTCGGAGTGAAAGAGTTTGGACAGGCGTCCAGTCCAGGTGTTCTGCCTTGAGATACCCGGCTCTGTGCGGATGCGCGTCGCCTCGTCTCGCCGCAGCGTCGCGGCGGGCCGGTCGGCGACGCTGGAGATCATCACACCAGGTGAGACATCCGTGACCGCCATCTGTGACGGGCATCACCGGGTGAAAAGGCCCGCCGGTACGATGGCGACGTGCCCACGTTCGTCTCGCTCCTGCTCCACCCCGACCGCCGCCGGCCCGAGCCTGCGCCCCTGCGCGTGGACCTGCGCGCGGTGATCCTGTGGGGCGTCGCGCTGTGGGCGGCGGCCCTGCTGGTGTGCGTCGTGCTCCTCGCGACAGGCGTGCCCACGGCCCGCGGGGTCGCGACGTGCGTCGTCGGTCTCGTCCTCGGAGGCATCGGCCTGTGGTGGGAACGCGGGCACCGCGAGAGCTACCGTGCCGGCACCGCCGAGCCCCCCGTCGCCCCGCGCGACGACCGTCGGGACCGCACGACCGACTGACGTCGGCAGAGCTCGGCGCGCGCCCCTCACCCTGCCTCGTCCCAGAACGACGACGCCACGATCGCGTCGGCGCTCCCGGGGTCGCGCAGCACCTCCTCGACCAGGTGCCGCAGGGCGAACCTCCCCGCCGCCGCGGCCAGCGCGGGCGCGAGGGCACGGGGCTCGCCGACGTGCACGGCCACCGCCGACCCCGAGCCCACGACCCACCACGGCACGCGGACCCCCTGCACCCGCAGGTCCGCGTGCTCGGTCCACGTCCCCGGCGCGTCGGGCACGACCCGGCGCACCGACACGGGGACCTCGCGCAGCGCGGCGCCGTCGGTCGACGGGGTAGGCGGCAGGCCCGCGCCGTCGGGTCGTGGGGCGGGGGGCGCGACGGCGACGTCGAGCAGGTCGGCGACGGCGCCCACCAGGTCCGCGGGCGCCGGGACCACCGGGCGCAGCGCAGACCACATCGGGTCCGCCGCGACCACGACCTCGCCCGCGTCCGCGACCTCGACACCCCGCGGACCGAGCGTCGGCAGCCGGTCCGGGGCGGGGTCCAGCTCCTCTCCGCGCCCCGCCAGCCCCGCGAGCGCGTGCCACACCGCGAGGGCGTCGTCGGCGTCGACCCGCGACCCGACGTCGGGCAGCGCGTCCAGCAGCCCGACCCACTCGACCGGCGTGAGCCCGCCGAGGCGTCGCACACCACCGAGCGCGACGAGGATCTCCTCGTCGAGCGCGGCGAGCTCCGGCGGGGCCGGGCGCAGGAAAGGGACGTCGCCGAGCGCGAAGGGCCCGCCCAGCTCCTCGCGCAGCCACCACGCCGTGTACGACGGTGCCTCCCGCCCGCCCGGCGCCCGCACCGGCTCGAGCAGCGCCGCCCGGGTGGCAGGGTCCGCGGCGATCGCCGCGAGGACCTCGGTCCAGGCGTCGTCGGTGACCGCGTCGAGATCCGCGACGGCGGCGACGTCGCCCACGAACACCCCGGCCCCGAGCGCGCGCGCCAGGTGCTCCAGGTATCCCGACCAGTCCGACAGCCAGCCCTCCGCGCCGTGCGGCGCGAGCACCGGGTCCTCGCCGGGCGACGGGGTGAGGACGTCGCGCACCCGGTGCACGGTCGGCCCGACGACGACCCCCACCGCCCGCAGCACGGGCTCGCCCCACCGCTCGACCACGTCCGCACCCACCGGGTCGAGGGCGAGGACACGGCTCGCCCACGAGCCCGGCAGGACGAGCGACCGCGCCGCCGCCGTCTCGCCGTCCCCGGTCGCGAGCGGCAGCTCCCCCCACCAGAACGGCGCGGCGTCGAGACCTGTCGCCACCGCCGCTGCGACGAGCGCGAGCAGGGGCCCGACCACCGCCGTGACGTCGTCGCCGTCGTCGGACGCAGCCGCCGCAGCGAGCACGCGCGCGCGGACCGCGTCGTCGGCGACGAGGTCGCGCACCGAGGCCCGGCGGGCGCCGAGGCGCTCGAGGAGCGGGTGCACCGCCTCCGGGTCGACGACGCGCAGGCCCAGCACCGCGCCGTCGTGCGCGGTGAGGGCGGGCAGGGCGCCAGGCGCGTCGAGGTCCTCGGGCACGTCGAGCAGGACGAGCCCACGCGCCCCGCGCACGGTGCGGCCGTCGGCCAGGGGCACGGGGACCGCGCCGAGCGCCTCCCGCACGGCCGGGTCCGCGGAGTGCGGTGCGAGCGCGTCGTAGAGGGTGCGCCAGCCGTCGCGGGCGACCGGGGTCCGGAGATCGTCGACGACGTCCGCGAGGTCGAGCACCTCCACCCCGAGGGAGCGGGCGACCGGCACGAGGTGCCGCGGCACCGCGACGAGGTCGGGCACGCCGAGCACCTCGAGCACGGCCGGGTCGGCGCCGACGTCCCCGCTCAGCACCCGCGCGTCGGCGGGGCGGACCAGGTGACGTGAGCCCGCGACGGGGAGGAGCGGCGTGCGTCGCAGGGCGTCCGTGGCCGCGTCGCGCACGAGGGCGTCGACGGCGCCCGCGGGCAGCCCCGTCGGCACGAGCCCGAGGACGTCGGCCCCGCGTCGCGTCGCCTCCGCCCCGAGCAGCTCCGCGTACGCCTCGCCCGCGCGGCGCGCCACGTGCTCGGTCAGGGCTCCCGGGGACACGTGCCGGCGCGAGGGGTCGAGCGGGAACGACGCGAGCAGCAGCGCAGGGAAGGTCGCGGGCTCGTCGGTGGGCGTGGGAGCGTGCACGACACGCAGCAGCTCGCGACCGCTCGACGGCTCTGCCGCGTGCAGCATGTCGCCGGCGCCCGACGGCGGCGCCTCAAGGAGGTTCCCGCCCTCCGGACGTGCGGCGTCGTGCGGGAGGGCCCACGTGACCGCCCAGCCGCTCCGCGACCGCTCCTCGACCGGCCTCCCGGCGAGCAGCTCCGGGTCGACCGACCCGCCGCGGCGGACCGTCGTCCAGCGTTCCTCGACGTCCGCGACCCGTCGGGGCGGGCGGTCGTCGTCGTCGACGACGATCTCCTCCAGTGCGGGCAGCGCGAGCAGCAGCGGGTCGCCGACCGCCGCCAGCTCCGCCCGCACCGCGGCGAGTGCGGCCGCGTCGCGCAGCACGATCTCGACGACCGTGTCGTAGCCGTCCGGCACCACGACCGTCGCAGGGAACGGGAGCCGCAGCACGGGAAGACGGTCGCCGCGCCGGGCGACCTCGGTCGCGAGCGCGGCGTCGTCGCGCACGACCTCCTGGAGCGCGACGCGGGCACGGTCCAGCGAGAAGCCGACGGCGCGGTCCCCGGCGCCGATGCGGATCTCGTCGGACACCGAGCGCAGCGCGGCGAACCCGACGCCGAACCGGCCGACGGTCGACCCCGCCGCGCGCTGCTCGCCCGTGGCGGACGCCCGCAGCGCGGCGAGCGACGCCACGCCCGCGGCGTCCAGCAGCGTCCCGGTGTTGGCGGCGCGCAGCACCCAGACCTCGCCGCCGGCGCCGCCGGTGCCGGTCACGCCGGGGGTGCCACGACGGTCCGACGGCCGCAGGGCCAGGAGCAGGCGGCCGGGCACCCCGGCGCGAGCGGCGGCGTCGGCGGCGTTCTGCGCGAGCTCGACGACCACGCGGTCCCGGTAGGACCCGTGCGCGTGGTCCTCCTCGGTGTTGGCGTCCTCGCGCAGCCGGGTCGGCGAGGACCGCCAGGCCTCGAGGACGGCGCGACGCAGCGCCGCGGTCCCGAGGGGGTCGTGGCTCACGCCCCGGGCTCGTCCTCGGCCGCTCGCGACGGCTCCGCCGACCCGGTCCCGCTCACGACGTCGGTCGTCGCGGCCGGAGGCTCGGCCGGAGCCGCCGCCTCGAGCATCGAGACGAGCTCGACGTGCATCTCGTCGATGAGCGGCGCGGCGTCGGGCCAGTCGCTCGGCTGGGGGTCGACGTCGGTCTCGGAGTGCGCGCCGCAGCCGTGGTCGAGGCTCACGACCTTGCCGTCGTCGGGCGACCACGCGTTCGCGCACACGCCGAACACCTGGCCGAGCGCACCCTGGAGGGGCACGAGGAAGCCGCACGACCCGCACTCGGCCGCCGACGCGACGGCGCCACGCGTCGTCGGGCCGCGGGAGCCGCGGTACCAGCGCTCGGCGGCCTCGTCCCGGCCCTCCGGCGAGAGCACGCGCGCCCGTGCGAGCGCGAGCTCCTCGATCGCGACGGCGTCCTCCTCCTCGTCGCCGGTCGGCACGTAGCCGGGCTCGAGGCGCGGGTCGTCCGCGCGGAAGGGCAGGACGTCGCCGGGGCCCACGTCGCCGGGCCGCAGGCGCTCCGACCACGGGAGCCACGCAGGCGCGAGCAGCGCGCCGTCGCCGGGCAGGAGCTCCACCTCGCACACGGTCGCGACGCGCCCGCGCGGCACGCGTGCGAGGGTCACGGTCCAGTGCCAGCCGGAGTACCCGCGCATCGTGCACGCGAACCGGTGGGAGATGAGCCGGTCGGCCTCCGCGACCGTGCCGAGGTGCTCGCCGACGTCCTGAGGGTTCTCCGCGACCTCCTCGGCCGCGGCGCGGGCGACGTCGACGGCGCCCGTCAGGACGGCGTCGCGCGCGGCACGCGCGGACACCCCGCGCACGCGCTCCTCGGCAGCTGCCACGGCACTCATGCTCAGGCCTCGATCTCGTCCGCGACCGCGCGCAGCACGGCGGCGACCTTCGTCGCCTTGCCCTTCTCCGGGTAGCGGCCGCGGCGCAGGCCGTTGCCGATCCCGTCGAGCTCCTTGATGAGGTCCTCCACGATCACGGCCATCTCGTCGGCCGAGCGGCGCTTCGCCTTGACGACCGACGGCGCGGGGTCGAGGAGCTTGACGGCCAGGGCCTGGGGGCCACGACGGCCGTCGGCGACGCCGAAGTCGACGCGCGCTCCGGGCTTGGGGGCGGGCGCGCCCGCGGGGAGCGCGGAGGCGTGCAGGAAGACCTCGCCGCCGTCGTCGTCGGCGATGAAGCCGAAGCCGCGCTCGGTGTCGAACCACTTGACCTTGCCGGTGGGCACGTAGACCTCGTTCGTGCTCGTAGGGACCAGAGCCATCAGGCTACCGGCCTCGTCGGGCAGTCGCCGCATCGATACCGCCCGCCGGACGGCAGCTCAGGGCGCACCGCTCCCGGGGTCGGCGGCGCGCCCGACGACACCGAGGTCCGCGCCCAGCCGGAGCGCGACGGCGTCGAACCACGACGCGCGGTCCCCGACCGTGCGCTCGAGGTGCCCGAACAGCTCGAACGAGACCGTGCCGAACAGGGTCGTCCAGGCGATGAGAGTCCGCACGACGCTCTCCGTCGGCGTGTCCGGCCCGACCAGCCCGCGCGCGGCGACGTAGGCGCGGGCGTCGGCGACGAGCGCGGTGGCGTCGTTGGCGCCCTCCGGCGCCGGGACGGGTTCTCGCCCGGCCACCCATGCGTCGCCGACGATCCGGACGAGGACCCGCACGACGCGCGTCGCGGGCTCGACGGTGTCGCGCGGCGCGGCGTAGCCGGGCACCGGCGTGCCGTAGAGCAGCGCGAAGTCGCCGGGCCGCCCGACGCACCACGCCCGCAGCGCCCGAGACGCGGCGAGCCAGCGGCCCTGGTGATCGTCCCGCGCGACGGCGGCCTCGGCGCCCTCGACGGCGGCGCCGAGCTCGTCGTAGCACTCGACGAGCAGCGCCGTGAGGAGCGCGTCGCGGCTCGGGAAGTACCGGTACACGGCCGACGAGACCATGCCGACGTCGCGCGCGACCGCCCGGAGCGAGAGGGCGCCCGGGCCGTCGGTCGCGAGCCGTGCGCGCGCGGCGTCGAGGATCTCGCGCGTCAGGGTCTCTCGGGCCAGGGCGCGGGCGTTCCGGGGTGCTGCCATGCGGTCCAGCGTGGCAGACGAGAGCGCTGTCCACCAATGAGAGCAGTGCTCTTGATTTGTCCGGCGAACCGTGTCAGGCTCCTCGAAGTGAGAGCACCGCTCTCGGAAACGGAGACCGTCATGCCCAGCACCCCTCTCGACCGCCACCTCGTCGTCGGCGCGGGCCCGGTCGGCCGCCACGTCGCGGAGCTGCTCGCCGCGCGCGGGTCGTCCGTCACCGTCGTGACGCGCAGCGGGCGCGACACGGGGATCCCCGGCGTCCGCCACGTCGCGCTCGACGCGTCCGACGCCGACGCCCTCAGCCGCCTGGCCGAGGGCTCGGACGTCCTCTACAACTGCGCGAACCCCGGCGACTACACGCAGTGGGAACGAGTCTGGCCGCCTCTCGCCGCGTCGATGCTCACGGCCGCCGGGCACAGCGGCGCGGTCTACGCGATCACGGGCAACCTCTACCCGTACGGACCCGTCGACGGCCCCATGACGGCGGACCTGCCCGACGCCGCGACCGACCACAAGGGCATGCTGCGTGCCCGCCTGTGGGCCGACGCGCTCGCCGCGCACCGGGCCGGCCGGGTCCGCGCCGTCGAGGTGCGCAGCTCCGACTTCATGGGGCCCGGCGTCGGCGGGAACGGCCACGTGTCGCGCGTCGTCCCGGCGGCGTCCCGCGGGAAGAGCGTGACGATGATGGGGCGCACCGACCTGCCCCACACCTTCACCGACGTGCAGGACGCCGCGCGCACCCTCGTCGCGGCGGCCGAGGATCCCGGCGCGCACGGCCGCACGTGGCACACGCCGAGCAACGCTCCTCGCAGCCAGGCGCAGGCGCTCACGGACGTGCTCGCGAGCGTCGGGCTGCCGCCCGTGCGGGTCCGGTCGCTGCGCGGGCCGGGCCTCGCCGCCGCGGGGCTGTTCTCGCCGCTGCTCCGCGAGCTGCGCGAGCTGATCTACCAGTGGGAGCGCCCGTACGTCCTCGACGACTCGGCGGCTCGCGCACGTTTCGACATCGAGCCGACGCCATGGGACGAGGTGTGCCGGCGCACCGCGCGCGGCTGACGCTCCCGGGATGCGGGGAGACGGCGTGCGAAGACCCGGCACCGAGATCGGCCGGTTGGCGCGAGATCGGTCCTGCAGAGGACCGATCTCGCGCCGCCCGACCGATCTCGACGGTCATCCCCCGTGCGCCAACGGGTCACGGCGTGATGGCAGGGTCCTGGCCGTCCAGAGGCCCGGCTGTGGTGAGCCCGTCCACAGGCACGCGGCTCGCTCGAGACGACGAGCGAGCGCGCAGGACACGCTCCCTCCATGAGTCCGGACCACGACCGCCCGATCTTCCTCGCCCGTGAGCACCCGCCCGGCACCGCGGCCCAGGCCGTGCACGACGGCGCGTGGGACCGCGTGCGTCGCGGCGCGTACCGCCCGCGGACCCCGCCGCACGCCTCGCCACACGTCGCGGAGCGCGAGCTCGCCGCCGACCGCGCCCGGGCGCTCCACCTCCAGCTCTCGGCCGAGCACACGCTGAGTCACACGACGGCCGCGCTCCTCCACGGCTTCCGCCTGTGGACACCACCGCGGACGACGCACGTGGTCCAGGCGTACAACGCGTCGAGCGTCTCGGCGGACGACGTGACACGGCACCGTCTTCCGCTCGGCGCGGGCGAGCGTGTGATCCTCGGCGGTCTGCCGGTGACGTCGCCCGCTCGCACCGTGGCGGACTGCCTGCGCACGTCGCCCCCGCTCGACGGTCTCGTCGTCGCCGACTCGGCGCTGGCGTCCGGCATACGACGCGAGGACGTCGCCGCCGTGCTGGACCGCCAGGTTCCCGGAGCGCGCGGCGTCCGCCGGGCGAGGCACGTCCTCGAGCTCGCCGACGCCGGTGCCGAGTCCGCGTGGGAGTCGTGGCTGCGGTACGTGGTGCTCCGTCTCGGCCTGCCGCGTCCGACGACGCAGCTCGAGATCCGGACGTCGATCGGCCGGGTCCGCGCTGACGCCGGCTGGGAGCAGTGGCGGCTGCTGCTCGAGTTCGACGGGCTGGTCAAGTACCGGACCTCCGGCGACGGTCTCGCGCCGCTGGACGACCCGGGTCGCGTCCTTGTCCAGGAGAAGCGCCGCCAGGAGGCCGCCGAGCGTGCCCGGTGGCGGATGCTGCGCTTCATGGCGTCGGACTCGGCGGCGTCCGTCGAGCACCGTGTCCTGGCGGCGCTGCCGCCCGAGGTCGTCCGGTCGTTGCGCCCGGACCGGTTGCTGCCGCCGCTCCCTCGGGTCACCGCCCACGGCCGCTAGCAGGTGGTCCACGCGAGATCGGTCCGTCGACGCGAGATCGGTCCCTCCACGCGAGATCGGTCCGTGCAAGAACCGGTCTCGCGCCTTCCTGCCGATCTCGCGATCTCGCGATCTCGCGATCTCGGACGACGACGCCACGGCCCGTGCCGTCGCGTGCGCTCCGCCCGCGTAGCATCGAACGGATGGCCATCTCCACGTCCGGGCGGTCCGCGACGTTCAGCGACACGCTGCGCTCGAGCGACGACGCGCGCCTCGTCGCGCTCCTGACCAGACGCCCTGACCTGGCCACGCCCTCGCCGTCGACGCTCCTGTCGCTCGCTGCCCGCGCGTCGAGCCGCACGAGCCTGGAGCGGGCTCTCGCCGGGCTGAGCGCGTTCGAGCTGCACGTGCTCGAGTCCGTGCTGCTGCTGGACCCGGTGACCGGTCCGACGACGGCGCGCGACGTCGCCGCCGCGCTCGGCACGCGTGGCGCGGCAGGCGTCCGGTCGACCACGGAGGCTCTGGCGCACCTCGCCGAGGCCGCGCTCGTCTGGTCCCCCGACCCCGCGCGGCCCGCGAGCCGTCGCCCCGCTCCCGGCCTGGCCGAGATCCTCGGGCCCTACCCCGCCGGCCTCGGCCCCGCGGCGGGCGTCGCGCCCGACGACGTCCCAGCGGTCCCGCTCCCCGCCGACGCCCCGCCCGGTGCGACGGCCATCCTCGACGCGCTCACGTGGGGGCCACCCGTCGGCGTCGCACCGCGTACCGACCCGGCGGCCCGGCGCGCCGTGGGATGGCTCGTCGAGCGCGGGTACCTGCACGCCACCGACGACCGGCACGTCGTGCTGCCGCGCGAGGTCGGGCTCGCGCTGCGCGGCGGCCGCACCCACCGCGACGTGCGCACGAGCCCACCGGTGCCGGACGTCCGCGAAGTCCCGGCGACGACCGTCGACGCCGAGTCCGCGAGCGCCGGGATCGAGGCCGTGCGGCTCGTGGCCCGGCTCGTCACGGCGTGGCAGGAGGACCCGCCCGGCGTGCTGCGCTCCGGCGGGCTCGGCGTGCGGGAGCTGCGCCGCGCCGGCACGACGCTCGAGGTCGACGACGCGACGGCGGCAGCGGTCGTCGAGCTCGCCGCCGCCGCAGGGCTGGTCGCGGACGACGGCGACGACCCGCCGTCGTTCACCGCGACCGCTGCGGCCGAGGACTGGCTGGACGACGACCTCGGCGATCGCTGGGCCGCGCTCGCGCGCGGCTGGTGGCGTTCCCGACGCACCCCGTGGCTCGTGGGCAGCCGCGACGAGAAGGGTGCGCTGCGCGGCGCGCTCGACCCGGAGCTGTGGCGTCCGTGGGTGCCGCGGCTGCGGAGCACCGTACTGGACGTCCTCGCGGACCTCCCCGGGCGCGGGCCGGGCGCGCCCGAGGTCGTCGAGGTGCTGCGCTGGCGCACGCCGCGCGCTGTCCCGCCGGAGCAGGCCGTCGCCGGGCTGCTGCGCGAGGCCGCGCTGCTGGGCGTCACGGGAGCGGGGGCGCTGTCGGCGCCGGGGCGCGCGCTGCTCGGCCAGGGCGAGGAGAGCGCTCCGGCGCTCCCCGCCGCGTTCGAGGCCGTCCTGCCGCCCGAGGTCGACGAGCTGCTGCTGCAGGGCGACCTCACGGGCATCGTGCCGGGGCGACCGTCGGGCGCGCTGAGCCGGCTCGTGGAGATCGCGGCCGACGTCGAATCGCGCGGCGCCGCGACGACGGTCCGGTTCTCCGCCGAGTCCGTCGTACGTGCGCTCGACCACGGGCGCAGCGCGGACGACCTGCTCGACGACCTCGCCGCGCACTCCCGCACGCCGGTCCCCCAGCCGCTCGAATACCTCGTGCGCGACGCCGCGCGCCGGCACGGGCGCGTGCGGGTGGGATCGGCGTCGAGCTACGTCCGCGCGGAGGACCCGGCCCTGCTCGCCGGCCTGGTCGAGGCGCCCGCGCTCCGGCACCTCGGGCTCGTGCGGATCGCGCCGACCGTGCTCGTCGCGGCCGTCCCGGCGGGCGAGCTCCAGGCGGCGCTGCGCGACCGCGGCGTGGTCTCGGCGGTCGAGGGCCCGGACGGGCGGGTGCTCGTGGCCGACGGCGGCCGGCGCACCGGTCCGCCGGGTGGCGGTCGACACGTGGTCGGCCGACGACGCGCCCGCGCCGCGGCGGCGGGGTTCGGTCCCGGTGCCGACGACGACGGGCCGGGGCCCGGGGACGGGCGCCCGGGGCCGGCTCGCGAGAGGTACGCGGCGCTCGTCGCGCGGCTGCGCGCGGCCGACGACGCGGCGGCCCGAGGGCAGGACGACGGCAGGCCGTCGGGCCGTCCCGGTGCCTCCTCGTCCCGTCGGTCGCAGAGCGGCTCCGCCCTGCCCGGCGCCCCGGGAGGCGCGACGGGTCGCGGTGGCGCGCGGGCGTCGTCGGGCACGGGCACGGCGCCCGCGGGTGACGCGGACAGGGCGCTCGGGGACGCGGAGGGATCAGCGGTGCGGGGTGCGGTCCGGCAGCCCGGTGCCGATGGAACAACGGACCCGGCGGCCGCGTTGGGTCTCCTGCGCGAGGCGATCGCCGACGGCGCGTCGGTGTGGCTCGAGGTCGTGGGGTCCGTCGGGTCCCCGACCCGACGGCTCGTGCGACCGTTGACGCTGGACGCCGGGCGGCTGCGCGCGCAGGACCCTGCGCGCGACGCCGAGCTCACCGTCGCGGTGCACCGCATCGCCTCCGTCACCCCCGCCCGCGCGGGTGACCACGACCCGGCGAGGTAGGACCCCGGTCCTGCCTCGCACGACCCCGGTCCTACCTCGGCAAGGAGACGCATGACCGACGGCCCCCTCATCGTCCAGAGCGACAAGTCGCTGCTCCTCGAGGTCGACCACCCGCGCGGCGGCGACGCGCGGCGCGCCATCGCGCCCTTCGCCGAGCTCGAGCGCGCCCCCGAGCACGTCCACACGTACCGGCTCACCCCGCTGGGCCTCTGGAACGCGCGCGCCGCGGGCCACGACGCCGAGCAGGTCGTGAACACGCTCATCGAGTACTCGCGCTACCCGGTGCCGCACGCGCTGCTCATCGACATCGCCGAGACGATGTCGCGCTACGGGCGCCTCACGCTCGCGCAGCACCCGGTGCACGGGCTCGTGCTCGAGGCGACCGACCGCGCCGTGCTCGCGGAGGTGCTCAAGTCGAAGCGGACCGCGGGCCTCGTGGGCGAGCGGGTCGACGACACGACCGTCGTCGTGCACCCCTCCGAGCGCGGCCACCTCAAGCAGGTCCTCGTGAAGCTCGGCTGGCCCGCCGAGGACCTCGCGGGCTACGTCGACGGCGAGAAGCACGCCATCGCGCTCAGCCCGACGACGCCGCCGCGCACCGAGGGCGACGCGCCGAAGCCGTGGGAGATGCGTCCCTACCAGGCCCAGGCCGTGGACGGGTTCTGGCACGGCGGGAGCGGCGTCGTCGTGCTGCCGTGCGGCGCGGGCAAGACGATCGTCGGGGCCGGTGCGATGGCGAGGTCCGGGACGACGACCCTGATCCTCGTGACGAACACCGTGAGCGCGCGGCAGTGGCGTGACGAGCTGGTGCGGCGCACGAGCCTCACGGAGGACGAGATCGGCGAGTACTCGGGCGCCCGCAAGGAGATCAAGCCGGTCACGATCGCGACGTACCAGGTGCTCACGACGAAGCGGAAGGGCGTCTACACGCACCTCGAGCTGCTCGACGCACGCGACTGGGGCCTCGTCGTCTACGACGAGGTGCACCTCCTGCCCGCGCCCATCTTCCGCATGACGGCGGACCTGCAGGCGCGGCGCCGCCTCGGCCTGACGGCGACGCTCGTGCGGGAGGACGGCCGCGAGGACGAGGTGTTCTCGCTCATCGGGCCGAAGCGCTACGACGCGCCGTGGAAGGACATCGAGGCGCAGGGCTACATCGCGCCCGCCGACTGCGTCGAGGTGCGGCTCACGCTGCCCGAGTCCGACCGCATGACCTACGCGGTGGCGGAGCCCGAGGACAAGTACCGGCTCGCAGCCACGGCGACGGGCAAGAACCGGGTCGTCGAGCAGATCGTCGCGCAGCACCCGGACGACCAGGTGCTCGTCATCGGCCAGTACCTCGACCAGCTCGAGGAGCTGAGCAACCACCTCGACGCTCCGCTCATCACCGGCGCGACGACCGTCCGCGAGCGCCAGCGCCTGTTCGAGGCGTTCCGCTCCGGCGAGATCTCGCGGCTCGTGGTGTCGAAGGTCGCGAACTTCTCCATCGACCTGCCGGAGGCGTCGGTGGCGATCCAGGTGTCGGGCTCGTTCGGGTCCCGCCAGGAGGAGGCGCAGCGCCTCGGCCGCGTCATGCGCCCCAAGGCCGACGGCCGGACGGCGCACTTCTACGCCGTCGTCGCGCGCGACACCGTCGACCAGGACTTCGCGGCGCACCGCCAGCGGTTCCTGGCGGAGCAGGGGTACGCCTACCGCATCGTCGACGCCGAGGACCTGGGCGTCGTGCAGTAGAGGGTGGGGACCGCAGCGCAGCAAGGTCCCCGCCCGGAACGGCGCCCAGGTCCGACCACGAGAACGAGGACCTGGGCGTCGTGCAGCAGAGGGTGGGGACCGCAGCGCAGCAAGGTCCCCGCCCGGAACGGCGCCCAGGTCCGACCACGAGAACGAGGACCTGGGCGTCGTGCAGCAGAGGGTGGGGACCGCAGCGCAGCACGGTCCCCGCCCGGCACGGAACGGTGCCCAGGTCCGACCACGAGAACGAGGACCTGGGCGTCGTGCAGCAGAGGGTGGGGACCGCAGCGCAGCACGGTCCCCTCCCGGCGCGGAACGGCAGGTCGTGCCAGCGATTGCAGGCAGGGAGCCGCTGGGAAAGGATCGGGCGCGTGAGACCGCTCGTGCGCACGACCGCCCCTGCCCCCGTCACGACGGCGAGCGACGGGTTCCGGCGCGGCGTCGCCGTCGTCCTGACGCTGCTGACGGGTGTGCTGCTCACGGCGAGCCCGACGGTCGCCACCGCGCTCCCCGCCGGGCCACCGGTCCGTGCCGAGGCGCCGCTCGACGTCGAGGGCGAGATCACGGACCCGGAGGGCGTGCTCGGCGACCGCACGGGCGAGGTCGAGGAGGCCCTCGACCGGCTCGCGGCAGACACCGACCTGCAGCTCTTCGTGGTGTACGTGCCCGACCTCGGTGGCATGGACGGCATCGACTGGGCGAACGCGACGGCGAACGCGTCGGGGCTCGGCGTCGACGACCTCCTGCTCGCGGTCGGGACGCAGGACCGGCGGTACGGGCTGTCGTACGACAACAACATCGCGCTGAGCGACGCCGGCATCGACCGGGTCACGTCCACCGTCGAGGACCACCTGCGCGAGGACGACTGGGCGGGCGCGGCGATCGCCGCCGCGGACACCGCGCGGGAGTCGGCGACCGGCGGCGACGGCGGCGGGGTGAGCTGGTTCCTCGTGCTCGCGGTGGGCGGGCTGCTGGTGCTGGTCGTGGTGCTCGTGGTGCGCGCCGTCGCGAACCGCCGACGTCGCCAGGAGCGCGGCGCCCCCGGGGGCGCCGCGGGCGGGCCCGCCCCGGGCAGCCTGGAGTCGTTGCCGACCGACGAGCTGGACCGTCGGGCGAGCTCCGCTCTGGTCGCGATCGACGACGCGCTGAAGACCTCGGAGCAGGAGCTCGGCTTCGCGCAGGCCCAGTTCGGGCTCGAGGCGACGCAGCAGTTCTCCGCGGCCCTGGCCTCGGGCAAGCAGAAGGTGACCGAGGCGTTCGCGCTGCGCCGGCGCCTCGACGACTCGGCCCCGGAGACGGAGCCCGAGGCGCGCGCCCTCCTCGCCCGGATCGTCACGCTGTGCGACGACGTGGCGGACGAGCTCGACGCCCAGTCCGCGACGTTCGACGAGCTGCGCGACCTGCAGGCCCGCGCGCCGCAGGTGCTCGACGAGACGGACCAGCGCGCGACCGAGGTGCTGGCGCGTGTACCGGCGTCCCGCACGACGCTCGACACCCTCGCCCGCACCTATCCGGCGACGGCGCTCGCATCGGTCGCGCAGAACCCGGACCAGGCGGAGGCGCTCGTCGCGGGGGCGCAGGACTCGGTGGCGCGGGGCCGCGAGTCGCTGGCCCGCAAGGACCGGGCGGCTGCCGTCGCGCTGGCGCGTGCGGCCCAGAACGCGGTCGGCCAGGCGGTCACGCTCCTCGACGCGGTCGACCGCGCCGGGACCGACCTCGCGCAGGCCGGTGCCCGTCTGGACAAGGGACTCGCCTCGATCCGCGCGGACGTGGCGGACGCCGGTCGGCTCGCGCCACAGGACGCCACCGTGGCACCCGCCCTCGCCGAGGCGCAGGCAGCGGCCGAGGCTGCCGCGACGGTGCACGACGGCGGCGACCCCCTCGCCGCCCTGCGTCGCCTCACCGACGCGGAGGCCGCCCTCGACACCGTGCTCGCCCCGTTCCGGGAGCGCGCGGAGCAGGTGGCCCGAGCGAACGCGCTGCTGCGCGAGACGCTCTCGCGCGTGGACTCCCAGGTCCGGGCGACCCACGACTTCATCGAGACCCGGCGCGGCGCCGTCGGCTCCGAGGCGCGGACCAGGCTCTCGGAGGCCATCCGCCTGCTCGGTGAGGCGCGCTCCCTCCAGCCGACCGACCCCGTGTCGGCCCTGCAGCGTGCCCAGCAGGCCGACGCCCAGGCGCAGGCCGCCGCGCAGCTGGCCCAGCAGGACGCGTCCCGGTGGGACGCCTCGCAGGGCGGTGGGCTCGGTGGCTTCGGCGGTGGCGGCGGCTACGGATCGGGTGGAGGGAGCAACGTCGGCGGGATGGTGCTCGGCGGCATCCTGCTCGACTCGATCCTGCGCGGGGGCGGCGGACGGGGTGGTCGCAGCGGGGGCTTCGGCGGCGGCAGCTTCGGCGGGGGGTCCGGGGGCGGAGGGTTCGGCGGTGGACGCTCGGGCGGGCGGTCCGGCGGCAGGTCTTCGGGCGGCCGCTCCGGGCGCGGCGGACGGTTCTAGCGCGCCCCGCACCACCCCGGCATCTCTCAGCAGCACGACCCGGTCACGGAACGACGCATCGACAGGAGAGGCACCATGGCGGAGAAGCAGAGCATCTTCGGGCGCATCGCCCAGCTCACGAGGGCCAACATCAACGCGCTGATCGACAGCGCCGAGGACCCGCAGAAGATGCTGGACCAGCTCGTGCGGGACTACACGAACAACATCGCCGAGGCCGAGCAGGCCGTCGCGCAGACGATCGGAAACCTGCGCCTCGCCGAGCAGGACTACAACGAGGACGTCGCGGCGGTGCAGGAGTGGGGGCAGAAGGCCGTCGCCGCGTCCGCGCAGGCGGACCGCTACCGCCAGGCCGGCGACTCCGCGAACGCCGACAAGTTCGACAACCTCGCCAAGCTCGCGCTCGGCAAGCAGATCGCCGCCGAGGGGGAGGTCCGGCAGGCGGAACCGCTCATCGCCTCCCAGCGCGAGACGGTCGACAAGCTCAAGACCGGCCTCGCGCTCATGAAGGACAAGCTCGGCGAGCTGCGCTCGAAGCGCGACTCGCTCGTCGCGCGCCAGAAGAGCGCCCAGGCGCAGCAGACCGTGCAGGGCGCCATCAGCTCGATCAACGTCCTCGACCCGACGAGCGAGATCTCGCGCTACGAGGAGATGGTGCGGCGCGAGGAGGCGATGTCCATGGGCCAGGCAGAGGTCGCGGCGTCGAGCATCGACGCCCAGTTCGCCGAGCTCGAGTCGTCGGGCGAGACGATCGAGATCGAGGCGCGGCTCGCGGCGCTCAAGGGCGGCACGGCGTCGACGGCGCCCCAGGTCGCGCCCACCCAGGTCACCCCGGAGATCGGGTCCGGCACGAGCACCCAGGACGCGCCGACGTCGGGCTGGTGAGAACGCGCGTCCCCGCCGCAGATCGGCGCTCGTCCGGTCCGCGGTGGGGGCGCCGTCGGTGCTCGGGCTGCCGCGCCGTCGCCTCGGCCCGTCGGCTTCCGGTCTCCGGAGCGCGGCGTCTACGCCCTTCGCATCCGACGTCGCCCCCACCGCTCGTCCGTCGTCTCACCGCTCGTCCGCCGCGCGACCGCTGGTCCGTCGTCTCACCGCTCGTCCGCCGCGCGACCGCTGGTCCGCCGTCTCACCGCTCGTCCACCACGCGACCGCTGGTTCGCCATGTCACAGCCTGTCGGCGCGCCACCCCGCCGAGCGGTCGACGGCGGAGCGAGGAAGGGGCCGGGTCGTGGCGGGGCTGGCGGGAGCCCGCGAGGGACGAGCGGGCGGATGGTAGACCCGGCCCCTTCCTCGTGGAGCCGTCGACCGCGGACCGACGCCGCCCCGCCTCAGCGCCCCAGCGGCTCAGCGGCTCAGCGGCTCAGCGCCTCAGCGCCTCGCCCTCAGGCGGTGACGAACCGCCGCTCGACGGCGGTACGCACCTCGGCGACGAACGCGGCAGCGAGGCGGCGGCCGCCGTCGGCGATCTCGGTGGCGTGCTCGTCGAACCCCGCGAGCACGGCGGCGGTGTCGACGTCGTCGTAGCGGTCGCACCACCCGGCGAGGCTCGCCCAGGAGACCTCGGGGTGGAACTGGACGCCGAGCGCCGAGCCGAGGCGGAAGGCCTGGTAGGG
Organism: Cellulosimicrobium sp. So1_17; assembly: GCF_055181235.1. NCBI lineage: Bacteria > Bacillati > Actinomycetota > Actinomycetes > Micrococcales > Promicromonosporaceae > Cellulosimicrobium > Cellulosimicrobium sp. So1_17. Next base: position 3,958,949 of record NZ_CM143702.1, on the reverse strand, counting down.
ATACATGTTCGACGACGCGAGCCACACCGCGTCGGCCGGCAGGTCGACGACGGCGTCGCCGTGCGCGCTCGCAGCCCAGCGGACCGGCGCGTCGCCGGCGGCGAGAGCCCCGAGGACGGGGTCGGCCTCGGCGCCGTGCCGCCAGAACACGCGCGTCGCGCCGACCTCGCGGCCCGGGGGCGCGGCCACCTCGACCCGGCCGCCACCGGCGACGGCGAGGAGCTGGGCGCCGAGGCAGATGCCGAGCGTGGGGACCCCGGACGTCGCCGCCGCGAGCAGCAGCTCCCGCACGGCGGGGAGCCAGGGTGCGCGGGAGTCGTCGTACGCCGACATGTGGCCGCCGAGCACGACCAGCCCGTCACCGACCTCGCTCGCCGTGGGGACCGGCTCGCCGTCGTAGGCGCGCACGACGTGCAGGTCCGCGTCGAGGTGGTCGGCGTAGGTGTCGAGGGTGACGTCCGGAGAGCTCTGGACGACCGTCACGCGCACGGCGGGGCGCTCGAGGTCGAGCGAGGCTCCGGCGGTGCCGGACGGCGCTCCGGCAGGGCCGGGCGAGGTGTCGAACGTGGTCACGAAGGACGACCGTACCCAGTGGCCCCCCGGAGGACGCAAACCGCGACGTCGCACGGCAGCCCGCCGGGACCTGGCACGCAGGTCACGGCTAGGCTGACCGCATGTCCGACCCCCAGATCGTCGCGCCCCCGCCCGTCGTCGAGCAGCCGCGCCGCACGTACCTCGTCGTGGACGGCGAGAACATCGACGCGACGCTCGGCATGAACGTCCTCGGGCACCGCCCGGCGCCCGAGGAGCGTCCGCGCTGGGACCGGATCGTCGACTTCGCGCGTCAGGCGTGGGGTCAGGACGTCACGCCGCTGTTCTTCCTCAACGCGTCGTCCGGGCAGATGCCGATGTCGTTCGTGCAGGCGCTGCTCGCGATGGGCTACCGGCCCATCCCGCTCGCGGGGTCGGGCAGCGAGAAGGTCGTGGACATCGGCATCCAGCGCACGCTCGACGCCCTGCGCGACCGGCCGGGCGACGTCCTCCTCGCGAGCCACGACGGCGACTTCCTGCCGCAGGTCGAGAACCTCCTGGGCGACCCCGACCGGCGCGTGGGCGTGCTCGCGTTCCGCGAGTTCGTCAACGTGCGGCTCTCGGAGCTCACCGCGCGCGGGCTCGAGGTGTTCGACCTCGAGGACCACGCCGGCGCGTTCACGACGATGCTGCCCCGCGTGCGGATCATCCCGCTCGCCGACTTCGACCCGCTGCGCTACCTCTGACGCGTGCCGCGGGCCGCGGGCTCAGGCCTGCAGCTCGCGGTACAGAGGCGTGGGGAACGACGCGGTCGTGCCGTCCCCGCCGAGGAGGGCGGCGATGCGTGCCGCCTCGGCCTGGACGGCGGCCTCCGCGTCCGCTCCGACGTCCTCGAGCAGGCGGTACGCGGGCTCCCCGCCGCGCCGGACGGTCCACGCGCCGACGATCCGCCCCTCCCACCAGACGGTCGCTCCCGCGTTGCCGATCGTGTCGAAGAGCTGGTCGCGGTGCGGCCCGAGGTACCAGTCGCGCACGGACCACCCCATCGTCGTCGGGTCGAGCGAGGGCACGAGCGACACGACGCCCTCGGCCGTGTCCTCCGGCAGGTCCAGCGACCCGTCGTCGAGCGCCTGCGCGAGCACGACGCCGCGCGCGACCGCCGCCTCTCCCGTCGCGCCGCGCGCGCCCACCTCGAGGTCGACCTCGCGCACGTCGAGAGCGCCGAGCGCCGCGCGCGTGTCCCGCAGGTTCCACCCCGTCCACCACTGCAGGTCCTTCTCGGTCGCCGGCCCGAACACGGCGAGCCAGGCGCGCGCGAGCTCGACGCGCGCCGTCGGCTCGTCGAGCTCGGGCATACCGCCGGGGAACCAGTCGTCCATCGGCGTCCACACGTGCCGGTTCGACGACCACGAGCCGCGCGGCTCGCCGCGCACGACCACGCCCTCGGCAGAGAGCATCGACAGGAGCTGGCTCGTCGCCGTCCGGCGCACGTCCCACGACTTCGTGGTGGTCGGCAAGAACGCGGTGCGCAGCGCCGGCGCTGCCCGAGAGAGGCTCGCGCCGTCCAGCGGCCCGTGCTCCGCGAGCGCGGCGTGCACCTGACGCTCGGCCTCCGCGAGGAACGCGTCGGCGTCCTCGACGGGCGGGTCGGTCGGCAGGGTCGCGAGCTCCTTGAGCAGGCGGGTCCGCAGCCGCCGCCCGACGGCCGCCCCCGCTGCGGCGTGCACCACCGGGACCAGCTCGCGCCGTACGACGAACATCGTCCGACGCATCGCGAGCACCTTGACGAGGGTGCGGCGCCCGAACAGCGCGTCGCGGACGTCCGCGAGCACGAGGTCGGGCACGCGCGCGAGGACCGACAGGTACACGCTCGGTGCGTCGGTGGCGTGCAGCGCGAGGACCCGCCCGACCACGTCCTCGACCGAGCGCGCGGCGGGCAGGCCGGGGTGGTCGACGCCGAGGGCGAGCTGACGGGCCACGAGCAGACGACGACGCTGCTCCACGGTGATGCGCACCCCGCCATCCTGCACGCCACCGCCCACGACCGCGCCGGCACCGGTGGAGGGGTCTCCCAGGCAGCTCCCAGAGGACGCGCGCACACTGGATCCATGAGCACTCCCGAGGCACGCCTCGTCGTCGTCGACGACGAGCCGAACATCCGCGAGCTCCTGGCCACGTCCCTGCGGTTCGCGGGGTTCGAGGTGCACGCCGCCGCGGACGGCCAGAGCGCGCTCAAGCTCGTACGCGACGTCGAGCCCGACCTCGTGGTGCTCGACGTGATGCTCCCCGACATGGACGGCTTCACGGTCACGCGCCGCATGCGCGAGAAGGGCCAGCGCACGCCCGTCGTGTTCCTCACCGCGAAGGACGACACGCGCGACAAGGTGACCGGCCTGACGGTCGGCGGCGACGACTACGTGACGAAGCCGTTCAGCCTCGAGGAGGTCGTGGCGCGGATCCGCGCGGTCCTGCGCCGGACCCACGCCGAGCCCGTCGACGACGCCGTGCTGCGCTTCGCCGACCTGGAGATGGACGAGGACTCGCACGAGGTCCGCCGCGCCGGGATCGACGTCGACCTGTCCCCCACCGAGTTCAAGCTCCTGCGCTACCTCATGCTCAACGCCGGCCGCGTGCTCTCCAAGGCGCAGATCCTCGACCACGTGTGGCAGTACGACTGGGGCGGCGACGCGAACATCGTCGAGTCCTACATCTCCTACCTGCGGCGCAAGATCGACAACCTCACCGTGCCCGGCCCCGACGGAGCGCCCGTCGCCCTGCCTCCGCTCATCCACACCAAGCGCGGCGTCGGATACCTGCTGCGGCAGCCGCCGGGCGCGCCGCCGTCGTCATGAGCGCAGGGTCCGACCGCACGGCGACCGACGCGCGCGCGGTGCCGCCCTCTCCCCCGGGCGACGCCGTGCGCCCTGCCGGGGACACGGCGTCGGGCACGTCCGGCGACGCGGCGGCCGGGGGCACGAGCGACCCGGGCCCGACGGCGCAGCGGCCGTTCGGCCGGCGCGTCCCCACCGAGGGCTGGAGCTGGCTCGCACGCGTGCCGCTGCGGGCGCGGCTCGTCGCGATCATCGTGCTGCTGCTCGCCGCCGGGCAGGGGATCGCCGCGCTCCTGACGACCACCGTCGTGTCGCAGTACCTCGTCGACCAGGTGGACGACCAGCTCGAGCGCTCGGCCAGCGAGGTCGCCGAGTCCACCCTCAACCAGGGGCCGGTCCGCAGCGTCCTCCCGAGCGACTACTACGTGGTCGCCCGGGACCGGGACGGGAACAGCAGCGCGCTCGGCTGGCCGCAGACCGTCTCGCGGTACGGCGAGCCGGACATCCCGGCGATGTCCGACCCCGAGGTGAGGGATCGCGCCGGTGATCCGTTCACCGTGTCGTCGAGCGGCGGGTCCGACCCCGCGAAGTGGCGGGTCGTCCCCTTCTTCATCCGCAGCGAGCTGACGGGCGAGGTCCAGGGAACCGCGTTCGTCGCGCTCCCTCTCACGGGTATCCACGAGACGGTCAAGGTGCTGGGCCGCACGCTCGCGCTGTCCGCGCTCGGGATCGCGCTCATCGGCGGAGCGGTCGCGTACATGGCGGTGCAGCGCGCGCTGCGTCCGCTGCGGGAGATCGAGGAGACCGCCGCAGGGATCGCGGGGGGCGACCTCGCCCGACGCGTGCGGCCGGCACCGCCCACGACCGAGGTCGGCTCGCTCGCGACGTCGCTCAACGCGATGCTGTCGCAGATCGAGGAGGCGTTCGCCGTGCAGGAGGCGTCGGAGGCGCGCATGCGGACGTTCGTGTCCGACGCGAGCCACGAGCTGCGCACGCCGCTCGCGACGATCCGCGGGTACGGCGAGCTGTACCGCATGGGAGCGCTCGACACGCCCGAGAAGGTCGACGACACGATGGGCCGCATCGAGGACTCGGCGACGCGCATGGGGGCGCTGGTCAACGACCTGCTCGCGCTCGCGCGGCTCGACGAGGGGCGGCCCCTGCGGCACGAGCCCGTCGACCTCGCCGCGCTCGCGAAGGACTCCGCGCAGGACCTGCACGCGCTCGACCCGTCGCGGGACGTGCAGGTCGTGGGGCTGGCGGCGGGGTCGGTCGCGCCGGAGCCGCTGCGCGTCGTCGGCGACGAGGACCGGCTGCGGCAGGTGCTGGCCAACCTCGTCGGGAACGTCGCGCGGCACACGCCGCGCGGCACGGCCGCGCAGATCGCGCTCGGCGTCGTCGAGGCGCCCCCGCTCCCGACGGACGGCACCGTCCAGCGCGCTCCGCACGGCACGGCTCGCGGCGCGACGGCGGTGCTCGAGGTCCGCGACCACGGCCCCGGCGTGCCCGCCGGGCAGGAGGACCGCGTGTTCGAGCGCTTCTACCGGGCGGACTCGTCCCGCAACCGTGCGTCGGGCGGCTCGGGCCTCGGGCTCGCGATCGTGGCGGCGATCGTCGCCGCGCACCGCGGCCACGTCTCGGTGCGCACGACCGACGACGACGGCGGGCTGACCGTCCGTGTGGAGCTCCCGCTCGCGTCCTGACCACACCCTGTCAGCGCGACGGGTCACCCGGGTGACCTGTGCCCCTGACACACGGCGCCCCGTCGCCTCGTGTCAGGACGAGAGGTCACCCCGGTGACCTCTCGTCCTGACACCTCGCCGTCGGGCACGGGCTACGATGGCGCGTCGTCGTCGGTGGATCGACCTAGGCTGGGACCGAAGGCCCGGCAAGGACGCTGCCGACGTCGGGCCTGCCGGTCGGCTCTCCCCGACCGGTGCCGCTCCTCCCTCGTCGTCGAAGAAGGCTGATTCCATGGGCGTCACGAGCATCGACGCACCGCAGTGGTTCCTCTCCTCGTTCGTCCGCAGCGCCAGGGGCGCCGGAGCGACCGCGTCGGACGATGCGATCCGCGGCGTCGGGCAGGGACTGCTCGACCGCTGGGACACCCCGGGTCGCAACTTCCACAACCTGCGCCACCTCGCGGACGTGCTCGGACGGGTCGACGAGCTCTCCCAGGAGACCCACGACCCCGACCTCGTCCGGCTCGCCGCCTGGTACCACGGCGCGGTCTTCGACGCGAAGGGCCGCGCGACGTACGCGAACAAGGGCGGCGAGGACGAGACGGCGAGCGCGGCGCTCGCGCTGGCCGAGCTGACGGAGCTCGGCGTCCCCGACGACGCGGCGCGCCGCGTCGCCCACCTCGTCAACGCCCTCGTGCGGCACGCACCCGACCCCACGGACTTCGACTGCGCCGTGCTGTGCGACGCCGACCTGGCGGTGCTGGCCGCGGAGCCCCAGCGCTACAAGGAATACCTCAAGGACGTGCGCGACGAGTACGCGCACATCCCGCCCGAGGACTACGTCCGGGCGCGCATGGCCATCCTCACCAAGCTGCTCGAGCGGCGGTCGCTGTTCTCCAGCCCGCTCGGCACGGCCTGGGAAGAGCCCGCCCGGCAGAACCTCGATGCCGAGCTCCAGCGCTTGCGCAAGGAGCAGATCAAGCTGGCGCAACAGTCCACGCCGTCCACACCCTCCACGGCCTGAGCGGTCGTCCACAGGTGCACCGCCTCCTCGAGCCCGGCCACCGATCGCTCCCCTAACGTCCTCGACGAGCCCGGCGGTCGGCCGGGCCACGCGGCCCTGACGAGCCGCCGGACACGACGGAGGACGACGATGAGCAGGTACGAGGTCGACAGCGCGCGCGTCGCGCAGGCCAGCACGGCCGTGAGCGGGTCGGTGGCGGCGATCCGCACGGAGGTCGCAGCGATGATGCGGCACCTCACGGACCTGCAGGCGTCGTGGCGCGGCGGCGCCGCAGACGCCTTCACGGGTGTGATGGCCCAGTGGCAGGGCACGCAGGTCCAGGTCGAGTCCGCGCTCGACGCGATCACGGCCGCCCTCGGGTCGGCCGCGCAGACGTACGCGGACGCCGAGGCCCAGGCGTCGCGCCTGTTCGTGGCCCGCTAGCGGCGGCGGTCGCGGTGGGCCGCGGCTCACACGTCGGTGACGACGACGGCGAGCCCCTCCCCGGGTGCGACGTGGTCGCCGGGGCGGACCAGGACCTCGGTCACCCGCCCCGGCACGGTCGTCGTCACGGGCAGCTCCAGCTTCATCGCCTCGAGCACGACGACGGCGCCTCCCGCGGGCACAGGGTCGCCCGGCTGCGCCTCGACCCGCCAGACGACGCCACCGAGGGGGGCCCGGAGCACCGTCCGTCCCGGGCCGGGCCGTCCGTCCGGGCCCGTTCCGGGCTCGGACGCGTCGGCGTGGCGGGACGCTTCCACGACGACACCCGGGCTGCCTCCCGTGGTGCGGGCGGCGGCCCGTCGTTCCACGGCCCGGTCAGGAGGCGGTGGGTCCGTGATGGCGCCGCGGCGCCGTCGGCCGCGACGCCCGGGGGCGCCGACAAGCTCGCCCGCGCCCGTCCACGCCTCGAGCTCGCGATCGAACGCGGCACGGCGCGACCGGGCGACGGTCGCGATCTCGTCGGCGTGCTCCGCCAGCAGGTCGAGGTGTGCGCGCCCGGAGAAGGTCCCCGGGGTCACCGGCACGTCGAGGACCCCTGCCCGTGCGGCGGCCCGCCGCTCCGCGAGCTCCGACGCGTCCACCGGGTCCCACACGATGCGGTCGAACGCGCGGAACAGCCACGGGACGCCCGGCTCGAACGGGCCGCGCTGGGCGTGGGGCGCCCAGATCGGCACCGTGCGGCCGACGAGCTGGTACCCCCCAGGGCTGTCCATCCCGTACACGCACAGATACGTCCCGCCGAGGCCCACGGTGTCCGCGGGGGTCCAGGTCCGCGCGGGCGTGTACTTCGTGGTGAGGAGGCGGTGCCGCGGGTCGACGGGCAGGGCGAGCGGCGCGCCGAGGTACACGTCGCCCAGACCGAGCACGAGGTACTGCGCGTCGAGCACGGTGCGGCGCACGTCGTCCACCGAACCGAGCCCGTTCACACGCCGCACGAAGTCGACGTTGGACGGGAGCCACGGCGCGTCCTCCCGGACGGCCGCCGCGTACCGCTCGACGGCCTCGTGGATCGCGGGGTCGTCCCAGCTCAGCGGGAGGTGGAGCTCGCGGCTCGGGACCTCGATCTCCGCGGCGGGCGGGAGGTCGTCCTCGAGCTCGCCGAGCAGCCCCACGAGGCGCCGGACGGGCAGCTCGTCCGGGTCGACGTGGACGTGGAGCGTCCGCACGCCCGGCGTCACGTCGACGACGCCGCGCGGGGCGTGCGCCGCGAGCGCCTGCGCCAGGGCGTGCACGCGCAGCCGCAGGAGGAGCGGGTCGCCGCTGCTCCCGTCACCCTCGTCGTCGCCGTACGCGACGAGCACGTTGTCCTCGGCGCCGCGAAGGTACCGCACCGCGGGCCGTCCGGCGGGCCCGCTCCCGTGGCGGCGCGCGAGCACCCCGTCGTCCGGGACCGTACGCCGCGAGGCGGGGACCCGCGCCACGGCACGCGCCGCGGCACGGGTGCGCAGGACACGCGCCTCGTCGTCGTCCAGGAGGACGAACCGGACGACGTCGCCCGGTCGAAGCTGTCCGAGCTTCCAGCGCGCACCGACGACGACGGTCAGCGGGCACACGAACCCGCCCAGGCTCGGACCGTCCAGGCCGAGCAGGATCGGGGTGTCGCCGCTGACGTTGAGCGCGCCGACGGAGTACGGGTTGTCGTGCACGTTCGAGGGGTGCAGCCCGGCGTCGCCGCCGTCGGCTCGCACCCACGTGAGGGGCGGCCCGGAGAGCCGTATCCCGGTGCGGTCGGCGTGCGGCAGAACACGCCACCACGCGGTGCGCAGCCGGCGCAGCGCAGCTGCCGTGAGGTGCGTCGGCTGCGGCCCGGTCGCGACGGCGATCTCCCAGGAGTGACCCATGCGCGGGCGCTCGTCGGAGGGCACGGCCCGCGGCCTCGGCCACCCGTCGCCCAGGCCCACGCCCTCGTCGTCGGCGTCGGCACCGGCGTCCGCGGGTCGACGCGGGTGCAGCACGTCGCCCCTGGCGAGGGCCCTGCCGGCGTAGCCTCCGACACCCCCGAGGAGGAACGTCGCGGACGACCCGAGGTACGCCGGGACGTCGAGCCCGCCGCGCACCAGCACGTAGGTCCGGAGCCCGACGGCGTGCGGCGCGCCCACCGCGAGCACGCCCCCGGGCGGGACCTCGACCGGTTCCCACTGGCGCACCGGCTCGCCGTCCACGGTGACCGGCGCCGGCGCACCGGTCACGCACACCGTCGCGGCGTGCGAGAACCGCAGGGTCGGGCCCGAGAGCGTGCACTCCAGCCCAGCCGCGCCCTCGGGGTTGCCCAGCGCGCGGTTGCCCGCACGGAACGAGAGGTCGTCCATCGGTCCCGACGGCGGCACGCCCACCGCCCAGTACCCGGTGCGACCGGGCCAGTCCTGGACCGTGGTGAGCACGCCGGGGTCGAGCACGTCGACCCACGGCGTCGGGTCCTGCAGCCCGGCGAGCGTGCTCGTCGTCGCGGTCCCGCCACGGACGGCCGGGTCGACGACCGCGGCCCGCAGGAGCGAGAGGTTCGTCGGCACGCCCTCGACGCGCGTCGCCGCGAGGGCCGTGCCGAGGGCGTCCAGGGCCCCGGTGTGGGTCGGTGCGTGCGCGACGAGCTTCGCGACGAGCGCGTCGGCGTGGCCGCCGAGCTCGTCGCCTGCCCGCGCGCCGGTCTCGACCCGCACGCCGTCGGGCAGCTCGAGCCGCGTGAGCGTGCCCGCGGCGGGTCGTCCGTGCCGGGTGTCCTCCGCGTACACGCGGGCCTGCACCGCGACGCCGACCGGCAACGGTCCGGACGCTGCCACCCCGTCCAGGACGTTCGCGTCGCCGAGGGAGAGCCGGAGCATCCACGACACGAGGTCGACGCCCGTGACCTCCTCGGTGACGGTGTGCTCCACCTGGATGCGGGGGTTCACCTCGCAGAACCACGTCTCGCCGGTGTCGACGTCGAGGAGCATCTCGACGGTCCCGGCCGACCGGTACGCGACGGCCTCCGCGAGACGGCGAGCGCCGTCGTGCAGCCCGGCCCGGGCCTCCGGGGCGAGCCCGGGCGCGGGTGCGGCCTCGATCACCTTCTGGTGACGGCGCTGCACCGAGCAATCGCGGTCGCCCAGCGTGACGACGCGTCCCGCGCCGTCACCGAACACCTGGACCTCCAGGTGGCGCGCGCGGGCGACGTGGCGCTCGACGAACAGCCGGCCGGAGGCTTCGGGCCGGGACGACTCGCGCCGCCACGCGACCGCGAGCTCGTCGGGGTCCTGGCACACGTGGACCCCGGTGCCGCCGCCCCCGGCCGCGTCCTTGAGGACGACGGGATAGCCGACCGCCGCGGCGTGCGCGGCGGCGTCCTCGGGGCCCGTGAGCAGCGGCGACCCGGGGAGCACGGGGAGCCCGCAGGCCAGGGCGAGCTCCCGGGCCCGGGCCTTGTCGCCCAGGGTGCGCAGGTGCTCGGGGGTCGGGCCCACGAACGCGACGCCCGCGGCCTCGACGGCTGCGGCGAACGCGGCGTCCTCGGAGCGGAACCCGTAGCCGGGGTGGAGGAGGTCGGCGCCGACGGACGCCGCCGCGGCGAGCAGCCGGTCCGCCGCGTCGTAGGACGCGGCGACGGGCGCCGGCCCGATGCGCACGGCCCGGTCGGCGAGGCCGACGTGACGCGCCCCGCGGTCGGCGTCGGAGTGCACGGCGACCGTCCGCAACCCCAGGTCGCGGGCGCTGCGGAGGATGCGACAGGCGATCTCGCCGCGGTTCGCGACGAGGAGCGTGGCGGTCATCGCCCTCCCGGGTGCCGTGCGGGCGGGCGAGAGCGCGCCTCGCCGTCGGGTCGAACGACGCCACTCTAGGCCCGCCGAGCCCCCGGCGGACGCGGGTCTCAGACGGCGAGAGCCATGCGTGACAGCGCCCGGGCCGCGCGCTCCATGACGACGGCGAGCGACTCCCCGACATGCTTGTGCAGGGCCGTGCGGGCCTCGGGGAGCCGGTCCGCGAGCGCGAGCTCGAGGATCTCGACGTGCTCGTCGATCGTGATGCGGATGCGCTCCGGCTCGACGAAGTCGTACATCCGCACCGCGCGGACCTTCTCGTTGACCGCGACGAGGGCCTCGGTGAGCCGCTCGTTGCCCGCCGCACGCGACAGCACGGTGTGGAAGCGCTCGTCGAGCATGACGAAGCTCGGGTCGGGCTCGGGCACGTCGGCGCGCAGCCCGAGCCAGTGCTCGAGCTCGGCGGACAGCGCGCCCGTGTCGTAGCGGAGCTCGGGGTTCTCGATGATCCGCTCGACCCCGCGCAGCTCGAGCGTGACGCGCAGCTCGTAGAGGTCGCGCAGCTCGGGCAGGCTCGGCACGACGACGGCGTAGCCGAAGTCGGTCCGCTCGATGAGCCCGTCGGAGAGGAGGCGGGACAGGGCCTCGCGCACCGGGGTGCGGGAGACGTCGAAGAGCTTGCTCAGCTTGGGCTCGGTGAGCCGTTCGCGCGGGTCGACGCGCCCGTTGAGGATCTCGGCGCGCAGCCGGGTGTAGACGGTGTCCCGGAGGGAGCGCGCGGCCGAGCCGGGCGTCGTCGCGGTCACGATGTCCATGCTGGCTCTCCCGGCTCGTCCGGCCACTGCGTCCCCTGCCCCATCCTCCCGCACCCGCGCGCCCGCCGTACGCCGTCAGACCGCCATCGCCGCACGGACCCCGGCCTCGGCGTCCTCGCCGCCGGTCCCGCGGCTCGTGACGCGTCCCGACTGCAGGACCACGTAGTCGCTCGCCGCGCCGAGCGCGAACCCGACGTGCTGCTCGACGAGCAGCACCGACAGCCCTCCCGCGTCCGTCAGCGTGAGGATCGCGTCCTCGATCTCGGTGACGACCGACGGCTGGATGCCCTCGGTCGGCTCGTCGAGCACGAGGACGCGCGGGCCGGTGATGAGCGCGCGGGCGATCGCGAGCTGCTGGCGCTGCCCGCCCGAGAGCAGTCCCGCGCGTCGCCGGAGCAGGCCGCGCAGCGCCGGGAACAGGTCGAGCGCCTCGTCGAGCCGGCGCGACCCCTCGCGCGACGTGTCGGCGACGAGCTGCAGGTTCTCGCGGGCCGTGAGGTCCCCGAACGACTGCTGGCCCTGCGGCACGTACGCGAGCCCGCGCCGCACCCGCTGGTACGTCGGCAGCCGGGTGACGTCCTCGCCGTCGAGCACGACCGTGCCCGAGCGCGGCTTGAGGAGGCCGAGGGCCGTCCGCAGGAGCGTCGTCTTCCCCGCGCCGTTGTGGCCGAGCACGGCGGCCACGCCGCCCGCGGGCACCGTGACGTCCACGCCGTGCAGCACCATGGTCCGGCCGTAGCCGGCGTGCAGTCCCGTGAGCTCGAGCATCACGCCTCCTCCTCGTGTCTCGCGGCGCCCTGCGGCCCCGCCGTCGGCCGCGTGCCCGACGCCGCGGGCCCGCCCTCCGGTGCGTCCCGCCCGGGTCGTCGCGCGCCGCGGGTCGCCCCGGCGCTGCCGAGATAGACCTCCTGGACGCGCGGATCGGCCTGGACCTCGGCGTACGTGCCCTCGGCGAGCACCTGGCCGAGGTGGAGCACCGTCACCGAGGAGGCGAAGGCCCGCAGGAACTCCATGTCGTGCTCGACGACGACGACCGTCCTCTGGGCGCCGATGCGCTGCAGGAGCTCGCCCGTCTGCTCGCGCTCGGCCTGGCTCATGCCCGCGACGGGCTCGTCGAGCAGGAGCAGGCGCGCGTCCTGGACGAGGAGCATGCCGATCTCTAGCCACTGCTTCTGCCCGTGCGCGAGGATCCCGGCCTGCGTGTCGCGCAGGTGGGTCAGGCCGACGGTCTCCAGCGCCTGCTCGACGGACTCGGGCACCTGTCCGCGCCGGCGCAGGAGCGTGAGCGGCCCGCGCCGGGAACCTGCGGCGATGTCGAGGTTCTGCAGGACGCTGAGCTCCTCGAACACGCTCGCGGTCTGGAACGTGCGCCCGACTCCTGCGCGGGCGACCCGGTGCGTCTTCTTCCCCAGCAGCTCGACGCCGCCGAACTGGACGGACCCCGACGCCTTCGCGAGTCCGGTGATCGCGTCGACGATCGTCGTCTTCCCGGCACCGTTCGGCCCGATGAGGAAGCGCAGGTCGCCCGCCGTCACCGTGAGGTCGACGCCCTGGACCGCGACGAAACCGTCGAACTCGACGCGCAGGCCGCGGATCTCGAGATAGTCGTGCCGGAACCGGGAGTCGTCGACGCCGAGGACGGCCTGGGCCGCCTCCAGGTCGAGGCCGTCTCCCGCGACCCCCTCCTCGAGGGCCTCGGGTGCGGTGTGCTGCTCGGTCATGAGGCCCTCCCCGAGGGTGCGTCGACGGCGGTGCGCTCGGTCTCGTCGGGACCGGCGCCGGAGGTGACGTCGCCGCCCGGGGCGGGACCGGCGTCGGGTTCCGGAGCTCCGCGCGAGCGGCGCCACCGGGTGAACAGCTCTGCCAGACCGCCCGGGAGGAACGCGACGACGACGATGAACAGGGCCCCCTGGGCGTAGATCCACCCGGACGGGAACTGCTCGGACAGCGTGGTCTGCGCCCAGCTCACGGCGATCGACCCGAGCACCGGCCCGAGGAGCGTCGCGCGGCCGCCGATCGCGACGCCGATGAGGAACCCGATCGACGGGACGACGCCGACGTCCGCGGGCGAGACGATGCCGACGATCGGGACGAACAGCGCCCCGCCGACGGACGCCATGAGCGCGGCGACCGCGTAGGCGACGACCTTGACCTTCGCCGGGTCGTAGCCGAGGAACCGCACACGGTTCTCCTGGTCCCGCACGGCGACGAGCAGCTCGCCGAACCGGGAGACCATGAGCTGGCGCGCGATCGCGACCATGACGAGCAGCGCCCCGGCGGCGATGAAGAAGAGCATGCGCTTGTTCACCGGGTCGGCGAGGTCGTAGCCGAAGAACGACCGGAAGCCGTTGAGGCCGTTGGTGCCGCCCGTCGTCGCCTGCTGACCGATGAGCAGGATCGCGAACGCGGCCGCGAGCGCCTGGGACAGGATCGCGAAGTACGCGCCGCGGACCCGCCGCGTGAACACGGCCCAGCCGAGCAGCGCGGCGACCCCGGCCGGGACGACGAGGATCGCGAGGATCGTCACGACCGGCGACCGGAACGGCTCCCACCACCCCGGCACCACGCCGGAGCCGTAGAGCATCATGAAGTCGGGCACGCCGCCCGACCCCTCGACCTGCGCGGCGTCGGCGAGCTTGAGGTGCATCGCCATCATGTACGCGCCGAGGCCGAAGAACACGCCCTGCCCGAGCGTGAGCATCCCGCCGCGGCCCCAGGCGAGGCCGATGCCGACCGCGACCATGGCGAGGCACAGGAACTTGCCGAGCAGCCCGAGGCGGAACGTCGAGAGCGTGGCGGGTGCGACCGCGAAGAGCAGCACGGCGGCGACGGCGAACCCGATGATCACGCGGGCGCGCGACGAGCGGAACAGGGTCTGGGCCCGTTCGGTGACGGCGGTCATGCGAGGCTCCTCGTCCGGACCGACACGAGGCCCTGGGGTCGCACCTGCAGGAAGGCGACGATCGCGACGAACACGAGCACCTTGGCGATGCTCGCGGTCGTCGAGTACTCGAAGGTCGCCTGGAGCAGCCCGAGCGCGAACGCCGCGATGACGGTGCCCTTGATCTGCCCGATGCCGCCGACGACGACCACGAGGAACGCGTCGACGATGTAGCTCGTGCCGAGCGTCGGGCCGACGGACCCGAGCAGCGTGAGCGCGACGCCCGCGATGCCGGCGAGACCGGAGCCGATGAAGAACGACAGCCGGTCGGTGGCACGGGTGGAGACGCCGCTCGCCTCGGCCAGGTCGCGGTTCTGCACGACGGCGCGGATCCGGCGCCCGAGCGGCGTCGCCTTGAGCACGACCGCCAGCGCCACGACGGCGACGACGGCCAGCGCGAGGATGAACAGGCGCGTCTTCGGCACCGCGAGGCCGAACAGGTCGAAGGCCCCGCTCAGCCAGGACGGTGCCCGCACGTCGACGTTCGGCGCGCCGAACACGTCGCGCGCGACCTGCTGCAGCACGAGCGCGACGCCCCACGTGACGAGCAGCGTGTCCAGAGGCCGCTTGTACATCCGGTGGATCAGCGTGGCCTCGAGCAGCAGACCGAGCAGCCCGCCGACGAGGAACCCGAGCGGCAGCGCCACGAGCAACGAGACGCCGGCGTTCCCGACGACCCCCTGCACGACGAACGCCGTGTAGGCGCCCGCCATCATGAACTCGCCGTGCGCCATGTTGATGACGCCCATCTGGCCGAACGTGAGCGCCAGCCCGAGGGCGGCGAGGAGCAGGACGGAGCCGAGGCTCAGTCCCGCGAACAGCTGGGAGAACAGCACATCCATGGGCGGCGCGCCTTCCGGTGGGTGCGTGCGGGAGGTGGACGAGGGCTGAGGCGACCGGCCAGACGAGGTGGGGGCCGGGGGTGCGTGCGCCGGGTCGTGGTGGGTCTGGCGGGAGCCCGCGAGGAACGAGCGGGCGGATGGTAGACCCGGCGCGCGCACCCCCGGCCCCCGCCGGACTCAGCAGGGCGGGACGAGCGGAACCGTCAGGAGAGGCCCTCGGCCCAGTCGTAGCCCTCGAGGAACGGGTCGGGCTCGATGGGCTCCTCGGAGCTCCACTCGGTGTGGATGAGGCCGTCGGCGCCGATCTTCCCGATGAGCGCGGTCTTGGCGATGTGGTGGTTGTCGCCGTTCACGGTCACGGAGCCCTCCGGCGCGTCGAACGTGACGCCGCCCGCTGCCTCCTGGACGTCGGCGACGTCGAACGACTCGGCCTTCTCGACCATGCCCTTCCAGAGGTGCAGCGACGTGTACGCGGCCTCCATCGGGTCGGACGTCACGCGGTCGTCGCCGTACTCGGCCTGGAAGGCCTCGACGAACGTGGCGTTCTCGGGGCTGTCGATGGTCTGGTAGTAGTTCCAGGCGGTGAGCTGGCCTTCGACGTTCTCGACGCCGATGCCGCCGACCTCCTCCTCCGCGATGGACACGGACACGACGGGCATCGCGTCCGGGCCGAGGCCCGCGTTCTTGTACTCCTTGAAGAACGCGACGTTGGAGTCGCCGTTGAGCGTGTTGAACACCGCGTCGGCGCCGGCGGACTTCACCTTGTTGACGATCGTCGAGAAGTCGGTGTGGCCGAGCGGCGCGTACTCCTCGCCCAGGACCTCCATGCCGTTGGCCTCGGCGTACGCGTTGATGATCTTGTTCGCGGTGCGCGGGAAGACGTAGTCGGAGCCGACGAGGAAGATCGACTCGGTGCCCTGCTCCTTGAGGTAGTCGAGCGCGGGGACGATTTGCTGGTTGGTCGTCGCGCCGGTGTAGAAGATGTTCGGCGACGACTCGAGGCCCTCGTACTGGACGGGGTAGAACAGCAGCGAGTCCTGCGCCTCGAACACGGGCAGCATGGCCTTGCGCGACGCCGACGTCCAGCCGCCGAACACGGCGGCGACGCAGTCGCTCGTGATGAGCTTCTCGGCCTTCTCGGCGAAGACCGTGGGCTCGGACTGGCCGTCCTCCTGGACGATCTCGAGCTGCTTGCCGAGGACGCCGCCGTCGGCGTTGATCTCGTCGGCCGCGAGGGCGAGCGAGTCGGCGACGGTCTGCTCGGAGATGGCCATGGTGCCGGACAGCGAGTTGAGGAAGCCGATCTTGACGGTGTCGCCCGAGGTGTCGACGCAGCTCTCGGCGGCGGTGGTCTCGCCGGTGGTGTCGCCGCTCTCGGTCCGCGCGCCGCACGCGGTGAGCACGAGCGTGAGGGCGACGAGGGCGGCTGCCGGGGCGAGGCGGGTCGTGGCGCGTGAAGGTGTCACCGGAGGTCCTTTCAGCGGGTCGGCGCGGCCTCCGGGGCGGGAGGACCGCGTGCCGCGGGCAGGTGTACGCGGATGTATACGAGAGCGTGTCCGCAACCGTGCCCACTGGTGTCGACGCTAGAGAGGCCGTGTTTCGGGCGGTTTCACCCTCGTGTTAACGCTGCGTGTCGGGGGGTCACGATCCGGTCACGCCGACTCCTGGCTCCGACCCGAGGTCCCAGCGAGGCGAACCCGTCGCTCTCCGTGCGCGACCGGACCACCACGCCGCGGCACCGAGCGCGCCGACGACGGCACCGAGCACCGCCACCGCGAGCGGGAGAGCCGCCGGGACGCCCAGGTGCACCGTGAGCCCGAGGATCCGGGACAACCCCCACGGCAGGACCATCATCTGGTCGTTCCAGGCGGTGAGCGTCGTCTCGAGCCCGACGGCGGCGACGGCCAGCCCGCCGACGACGAGCGGCGCCGCGGCGACGACCAGCACCCGCCCCGTCGCGCCGAGCACGCCGGCGCCGAGTGACCGCAGCGCGAACCACGACGCGACGCCGACCCACGCGAAGCCGGCGAACGCGAGCACGACGTACGCCGTCCGCGCACCCGGCTCCGCCCACAGCCCGTACCAGTAGCCGCCCGGCCCGGTCGGCGAGAGCACGGCGAGCAGGACCACCGTTCGCAGCATCGCGGCGCCACCCACCGCGCCCGCGAGGCCGAACGACCCGGCACGCCCGACCGTCAGCCGCAGCACCCCGACGAACAGCGCCCATGCTCCGAGCACGACGACGAGGTGCACCCAGGAGAGCGCCCACGTGTACGCGACCCGGCTGAGCACGACGGCGCCCACCGGGAGCGCCCAGACGAGCACGCGGTCGGCGCGACCGGCGTCCCCTGCGAGAGAGGCGACGCGCCAGGGCCGCGTGGCGCCGAGCCACAGCGCGCGCAGGGCGAGGGCACCGGGCACCCGCCTGCTCGGCTCGTCGCCGTCGCCGTCGCCGTCGCTGTCGCCGTCGCCGGCACCGACGCGGGTGCGGGTGCGGGCGGCCCGGCCGAGAAGACGCTGCCCCGGCGCCGTGCCCAGGACCAGGGCGAGGACGAGCACGAGCCCCAGCACGCGGGCGGCCCACGCGACGGGAAGGTCGCGCTCCGCACGCTGGAGCCCGAGGTCGGCGGCCGTGAACGTGTAGGCGGGCAGGTAGAGGTCGTCCCCGTAGGTGGCGACGTGCGCGGACCGCGAGCTCTCGAAACGGTCCCGGGCGTCCGCCCACGCCGCCCGGGCCGCGCCGTCGTCGGTCGCGAGCCAGCGGCCGTGCTGCAGCACAACCTCGCGATAGTCCGCGAGCACCGTGAGCAGGTCCGCCTCGTAGTCGATCGCGTCGAGAAGCTGCTCGCGCAGCGCGGGGTCGCGCCACGTCGCCGGGTCGGTCCCGGCGATCGCGTCGCGCATCCGGCCGACGGTCCGCACGGCGTCGCGGCCCTCCGCGACGGCGGCCTCGACGTCCTCGGGCCGGTCCCCCACGATCGAGGTGATCGAGTCGAGCGCGGCGGCGTCGCCGGAGACGATGTCCCACTCGAAGATCCACATCATGGGCGGCGGCTCGAGACCGAGGGCCTTCACCTGGTTCCCGGCGAACGCGCCGATGTACAGACCGTGGGTCACCGCGTCGCGCGAGAGCGCCATCGCCTCGCCGACCGCCGCGACCGTCGCCGGGTCGTCGGAGAACGTGGCGCGCGCCCACGAGGCGGTGATCTCGCCCGGGTCGGCGGCCGGGTCGACGGCGAGGCGCGTCGCGGCATAGGTGTTGAGGTCGTAGAGCTGCCAGAACCCGGACTTGCGGTACAGGCTCATCGGGCCGGCCTTCCATGGCCCGCCGTCCTGCGCCCACGCCCACACGCCCTCGACGTGCGGGTTGGCGGCCAGGTAGTGCTCGAGCGCGCCGGCGTACGCGGGGCCGAGATCGTTCGGCAGCGCCCCGAAGCCCTCGAACTCCCGCCGTGACTGCAGCTCCACGAGGCGCCGCTGGTCCCCCACCTCGAGCGTGGGGTTGAGCGGCAGCCACGAGTAGAAGTCCCCGGCGACGTGCTTGGTCGACACGACGAGCGACGGCGAGTCGATCCCGGCGAGCACGGCTTCGTAGGAATCAGGGTTCGTGTGCATGTCGCCGACCGCGCCCACCCCGACCGACCACGACCGGAAGATCACGTCCTTGCCGTGCTCCTCCGCCACGCGCGTGAAGGCCGCGAGCATGGCCTGCACCGCGGCGTCGTCCGTGACCGCGAGCTCGGACCAGTAGTCCCAGCCCGGCAGGTCGTAGATGCGCCCTGCCTCGCCGATCCGGACCATCAGGCCGTCGACCGCGGGCATCGCCGTGAAGAGCTCGTCGAGACCTGCGGCGTACACGTCCCACAGCTCGGGGTCGTGCACGTCGAGGTCGCGCGCACCCAGGTACTCCTCCAGCGGCGTGCTGAGCATGAGCATGTCGGTCTGGAGGTAGACGTCCATACCGGCGTCGTCGGCGTACTCCCACATCGGGCCGAACCCGGAGCGCATCGCCTCCGCGCGCGCGACGTGCTCGTCGTCGCCCGCGTACACCTCCTGACCGTCGCCCACCTCGTCGAACGTCACGTACTCGAGGAAGCCCGGGATCACGACGCCCGTGAACCCCTGCGCGAGCTGCGAGGCGACGTAGCCCCGGAAGTCCGCGTCGTCGTCCGCGAGCGCGGCCTCGTCCACGTACGGGGCGTCGGACAGGATCGCGTCGGCGAACGACCCGCCGTTGTGCGAGTACGGGTCGCCCTCGCGCCACCCCTGCGCGTCGGGCTCGATGCCGGTCGCACCCTTGTCGACGAGCCGCATGCCGAGCGCGGGCTCCTGCACGACGCCGTCGCCCGGCTCGCCGGGTCCGGCGGGCAGGGCGTCACGACCGGTGCGGATGCGGTCCGCCACCTCGTAGAGCCCGTGCGCCGCGCCCGCGACGTCGGCCGCGTCGAGCTGCCAGGCGCCGGCATCCGCCGGGTCCCCGAGCGCCACGACGCGGTATGCCTCCAGGTCGTCGGATCCGAGGTCGGCGTCGGTGTCCACACGCAGCTCGCCCGGTGCAGGGTCGGGCGCGGCGGGGTCTGTCCCGGCGGGGTCCACCCGGACCGTCGTCGCGGCACCGCGCGCGGCGAGCGCGTCCACGACGGCGTCGGCCGCGAGCGAGAGCCGCAGCGAGTCGTCGGGGAGGACGACGGTCGTGACCCCGGGCGCAGCGGCGGCCGCTGCGGCGGGGGCCGCGACGGCGTGCTCCGGCGCCGCGACCGACGGCGTCGCCTCGACGGCCAGCACGTCGCCGAGACCCGCCGCGACCCCGAGCCCGAGCCCGAGGAGCACCGCGGCCGCGACGGCGGCGTACCAGGGGCGGCGAGGAGTGACGTCGTCGTGCACGGCGTCAGCGTAGGCCCCCGGCCCTGCCGCGCTGAACGGAGCGTCGTCCCCGGCCCCGGGCAACGACGGGCGACGGCCGTGCCGGGCAGCTGCGGGCGACGGACCGGCAGCACGCTCGCGCACGTGCTGCTCCGACCTGCCCGCCCCGACGACGACGGCCCGCCGCACACCCTCCGGGTGCGACGGGCCGTCGTCGATCGCCGTCAGGCAGCAGGTGCGGCGACCGCCCGTGCACCGAGCGCCCGACGGGAACCCGCGAGCAGTGCCCAGGTGACCGCGACCGCGAGCACGACGCCCACGAACCCGGCGACGCCCACGAAGATCCCGCCGACCTCGCCGTAGTCCGCGAGCGGCATCCCGGCGAAGGCGTGGTCGCGCGCGGCGCCGGCGAACCCGACGGACTCCGCGGTCGCCTCCAGGCCGTCGGGCGTGGCGGCCGCGAACGACGACAGCACGACCGCGGCGAGCAGCGCGCCGCTGCCGAGCGCGGCGACGGCCCGGCGGACGCCACCCGCCGGAGCGGCGGTCGCGACACCCGACGGCGACAGGACCGGGGAGGCCGACCCTGCGCCGTCGGGCACGCCGACACCGCGCGCGGCGCGGGCGACCTGCTCGATCGCCGCGACGCCCGGTGCGACCGCGAGCACGAGGCCCACGACCCCGGCGGTGATGAGGGCCTCGCCGAGCCCGATGAGCACGTGCACGGAGAGCATCTGCCCGACGAGCTCGCCGACCGGCACGGGGACGGTCCCGCCGACGGCGAAGAGGCCGGCGAACACCGCCGCCGACACGGGGACGCTCGCGAGCGCACCCGCCCCAGCGGCGGCGGGCGACCAGCGCCCGCGGGTCAGGTGCAGGACGCCGCGCGTGACGGCCCAGCCGACCAGCGTGCCGACCACGGCCATGAGCAGCACGTTCGTCCCGAGTGCGCTGAGCCCGCCGTCGGCGAACACGAGCGCCTGCACGAGCAGGACGAGGGTCACGGACAGCATGCCGAGCCACGGCCCGACGAGCGCCGCCGCGAGCGCCCCGCCCATGAGGTGCCCGCTCGTGCCCGCCGCGACCGGGTAGTTGAGCATCTGCACGGCGAACACGAAGCCCGTCGTCGCGGCGGTCAGGGCGACGCGGCCGGGCGTGAGGTCGGCCCGCGCCCGGTACGCGGCGTACCCGACGGCGGCGAGGGAGACGACGGCGGTCGTCGCCGACGTGGGGTCGTTCAGGAAGTGGTCGGGGACGTGCATGTCAGGCTCCTGTCGTCTGCAGCATGATGCTCTGATCGGGGTCGTTGCCGGGGTCGGGGTACGGGACGACGGCCGCGCGGGCGGCACGCGCCGCCGCGGCCCATGTGGCGAGGACGGCGTCGAGGCCGGCGTCGTGCGTGCTCGCCCCGAGGTGGCGCGCGACGGCGCCCGGCCCGTCGAGGTCGAGGCGCAACGGGTGCCGCCCGGTGGCGACGGCGTCGTCCGGGCGCGCGGCCGGAGGTCGCGTGCCGAGGAGGAGCACCGAGTCGACGACGCGCGCCGTCCCGAGGATCCCGGGCAGCGCGCGGTGCGCACCGAGGTCGAGGTCCTCGACGAACAGCTCGCGCAACGTGTCAGGGTCAGGGATCACCCCGGTGGTCGGTGACCCTGACACGCGGTGAAGCGGTGTCGCCGTGTCAGGGTCAGGGATCACCCCGGTGACCTGTCGTCCTGACACGTGCTCGACGCGTGTGCTCGACCGCAGCCGACCGCCGGACTCCCCCGTCCGGCCGAGCACGAGCGTCTCGCGCAGCAGCGCGACGGCTCCCGCACCGAGCCGCACGTCGGTGCTCCGCGTGACGTCCGCGCCCTCCGCGACGACGAACGGCAGCGCGTCCCAGACGAGGAGGCCGCCGTCCCCCACGACGACGTCCACCGTCCACGACGCCGCCCGGCCGCGCCCCGTGTAGGCGACGGTGCCCGAGACCTCGACGAGCTCGAGCTCCACGCCCTCCCCGACGTGCACCTCGACGCGCACGTGGTCGCCGCCGAGGAGGAGGGCACGCGTGGCGACGAGCGCGACCCGCGCGACGCCCGGGCCGGTCGAGAGCACGCGCGCGCTGAGCGCCCCGGGGCGCAGGTCGCACCGTACGCGCCCTGCCGCCCGGGTCACCCCGACCCGCGTCGTGCCGTCCATCCGGCCCTCTCCGGTCCTCTCCTGTCGTGCCGAGCTCAGCCGCGCGCGCCGGTCGGCGCGTGGTCGTGGTCGTGACCGGCGTCGCCGTCCTCGTGCGTGTGGAGGAACCCGATCCCGTTCTCGGCGTCCTCGTCCGCGTGGAAGTGCGGCGCCATGGGCCCCGGGTCCTGCGGCACGTGGCTGCCGGCCCGGTGCTCGGCGAGCAGGCCGTGGAGCCACCCGGTGAGAGCGTCGATCGAGTCCTGGTCGAGCCGCGAGAGCGCGAGGACGGGGCCGCCGTCGCGCGCGGCAGTCGCGTCGGCGACCATCTGCGGCACGTCGACGCCGACGTACGGCGCGAGGTCGGTCTTGTTCACGACGAGGAGGTCCGCGCGCGCGATCCCCGGGCCGCCCTTGCGCGCGACGTCTCCGCCGCCCGCGACGTCGAGCACGAAGATCTGCGCGTCGACGAGCGCGGGCGAGAACGTCGCGGTGAGGTTGTCGCCGCCGGACTCGACGAGCACGACGTCGAGCGGCGCGAAGTCCTCCTCGAGGTCCTCGACGGCGAGCAGGTTCGCCGTGACGTCGTCGCGGATCGCGGTGTGCGGGCACGCGCCCGTCTCGACCGCGCGGATGCGCTCGGGGTCGAGCACGCCGGCGGACCGCAGGAAGCGCGCGTCCTCGTCGGTGTAGATGTCGTTGGTGATGACGCCGAGCTGCAGCACTCCGGACAGCTCGCGGCACAGCAGCGCGATGAGCGAGCTCTTGCCCGTGCCGACAGGGCCGGCGACGCCGAGGCGCAGGGACCTCGTGGACGTCGCGACGGGGGCGGTGCTCGGGTCGGTCAGGTTGTCAGGCACTGAACAGCCTCTCGGTGGTGCGGGCGTGGATCTCGGCCCACTGCTCGACGAGCGGTGCGCCGTGCGCGGGGATCGCGCGGGGGTCGGTCAGGTGGGCGACGTCGCGGGCGAGCGCGTCGATCGCGGGCTGTGCGGCGACGACCCAGCCGGTCGCGTCGACCGGGTCGACCGGAGCGAGCTTGAGCGTCGCCGCAGCGACGGTCTGCACGTCCTCGTAGCCGACGAGGCGCGCGACCTGCAGTGCGGACAGGCCTGCACACGCGGCCGTCACGCCCAGCACGACGGGGCGCGGTGACGACGGCGCGCGCACCGTCCTGCCCGACGTCGCCCGGACGTCCTCTCCTGCCGGCACGCCCGACGTCGCCCGGTCGGCCGCGAGGAGGCGGGACGCGGCGTCGAGCCCGACGACGCCCGGGTGCCCGGACCAGAGCCGGCGCAGGAGCCGCAGGTAGCCGCGGCCGAGCCGCTGCGAGGTCTCGCGCAGCGTGGGCGACGGCGTCCGCGCCGCCCAGGCGCGCCATGCGTCGGCGAGGGCGCGGGACACGGGCGACCACGCGTCGTCGGGCCCGGACGACGGCGAGGCGGACCGGCGGGGCGAACCCGTGGCGTCGGGCAGACCCGCGAGCACCGCGTGCCGCGCGACGACGGCCGTCGCCGCCTCGACGCGCGTCACGGTCGCGAGGCGCGCTCGCACGTAGTCGGGCACCCGCGTCGGGTCCATGCCCGCTCGCAGCGCGGGCTCGAGCCCGGCCGACTGCGTGTGCCCGCCGGTCGGGAGGCGCGCGTCCGCGAGCAGCGCGAGCATGAGCTCGGCCCGGCCACCCCCCTCGTCACCCCCCGTGTCACCGCCCTCGACGCCGCGGCCACGGCGTGCCGGTTCTCCCGTGTCGCTCATGGCTCAGAACAGGGAGTAGAGCTGCGCGAGGGGCAGCCGCTCGGCGGGCGCGGGGACGACGAGCTCCCCGTCGACCTCGATCGCGAACGTCTCCGGGTCGATCTCGATCTGCGGCAGGTAGTCGTTGAGCCTCATCTGCGCCTTCCCGACGCCGCGCGTGTCGGCGACGGGCAGGAGCTGGCGCGCGAGACCGAGCCGCTCCTCGAGGCCGTCGTCCAGCGCGGCGGGCGACACGAACGACATCGACACGTCCGCGCCGATCGCGTCCGCGAGCGCCGGGCGCATGAGCACGGGCTGGGGCGACGGGATCGACGCGTTCGGGTCTCCGAGCGCGCCCCACACGAGCGCGCCGCCCTTCATGACGACGCTCGGCCGGACGCCGAACAGCTTGGGCTCCCACAGGACGAGGTCCGCCGCCTTGCCCGGCTCGACGGAGCCGACGTAGCCGTCGATGCCGTGCGCGACGGCCGGGTTGATCGTGTACTTCGCGACATAGCGGCGCGCGCGCAGGTTGTCGGCCGGCAGCGCGGGGCCTCGGCCGCCGCCCGGGTCGGCGCCGCGGCGGGCCTTCATGACGTGCGCGACCTGCCACGTGCGCGTCACGACCTCGCCGATGCGGCCCATCGCCTGCGCGTCCGACGACGTGATGGAGATCGCCCCGAGGTCGTGCAGCACGTCCTCGGCGGCGATCGTCGTGCCGCGGATGCGCGACTCGGCGAACGCGAGGTCCTCCGGGACGGCGGGGTTGAGGTGGTGGCACACCATGAGCATGTCGAGGTGCTCGGCCACGGTGTTCACGGTGTGCGGCAGCGTGGGGTTGGTCGACCCCGGGATGACGTTCGGGTGGCTCGCCACCGTGAGGATGTCGGGTGCGTGCCCGCCGCCCGCGCCCTCGGCGTGGAACGCGTGGATCGACCGGCCGCCGATCGCGCGCAGCGTCGAGTCGACGTACCCGGCCTCGTTGAGCGAGTCCGAGTGCAGCGCGACCTGCAGGCCCCAGTCCTCGGCCGCGCGCAGCGCCGCGTCGATCGCGGCGGGCGTCGAGCCCCAGTCCTCGTGCACCTTGTAGCCGCCTGCGCCCGCCATCGCCTGCTCGCGCAGCCCTTCGGCGCTCACGGTGTTGCCCTTGCCGAGCAGGAGCACGTTGACGGGCAGCCGGTCGAGCGAGCGGTGGATCGCCTCGAGGTGCCACGCACCCGGCGTGACGGTCGTCGCCTTCGTGCCCTCGCTGGGCCCGGTACCGCCCCCCGCGACCGTCGTGATGCCCGTGGCGAGCGCCTCGTGGACCTGCGACGGCGAGATGAGGTGCACGTGCGAGTCGATCCCGCCCGCGGTGAGGATCTTGCCCTCGCCCGAGACGACGTCGGTGGACGGCCCGATGTGCAGGTCCGGGTGCACGCCGTCCGCGACGTCGGGGTTGCCGGCCCGGCCGAGCGCGACGATCCTGCCGTCGCGGATCCCGACGTCCGCCTTGACGATCCCCCACCAGTCGAGCACGACGGCGTTGGTGATCACGGTGTCGAGCGCGCCCTCGGCACGGGTAGTCGACCCCTGCGCCATCGACTCGCGGATCGACTTGCCGCCGCCGAAGACGACCTCCTCGCCGCCGAACGTTCGGTCCTCCTCGACCTCGATCCAGAGGTCGGTGTCGCCCAGGCGCACCTGGTCGCCCTTCGTGGGCCCGTAGAGCGCCACGTAGCGCTCGCGCGAGATCGCGACCATCGCTCAGTCCTCCGGGGTCGTCGTGGTGTCGAGCCGACCGCCGTCGGGCTTGCCGCGCTGGAGGCCGGGCACCCGGCGTCGGCCCCGGAGAGCCACGGCCTCGACCTCGGCGGACGCGCCCGGCTCGAACCGGCGGGACGTGCCCGACGGGACGTCGAGCCGGAAGCCGTGCGCTGCGGCCCTGTCGAGGTCGAGCGCCGCGTTGGCGTCGGGCAGGTGCAGGTGCGACCCGATCTGCACGGGCCGGTCCCCGGTGTTCGTCACCACGAGCGTGATCCGCTCGTCGTCGGTGCGGTCCGCGTTGAGGACGATCGGGACGTCCTCCGCGCCCTGCTTGAGCCGGATCGCGCCCGGCCCGCTCGTGCTGATACCCGCCATCGTCGGCTCCGTCCTGCGCTGCTGGTCGTACGGGTCGCCGGTCAGGCGATCGGCTGGTGGATGGTGACGAGCTTGCGACCATCGGGGAACGTCGCCTCGACCTGCACGTCGGGGAGCATCTCGGCGACGCCCTCCATGACCTCGTCGCGGCCCAGGACCTCGCGGCCGGAGACCATGAGCTCGGCGACGCTCACGCCTTCGCGCGCCCGCTCGATCACCCACGTGGTGAGGAGCGCGACCGTCTCGGGATAGTTGAGGAGCACGCCGCGCTCGCGCCGGTCGCGGGCGACCATGCCCGCGACGGCGAGCAGCAGCTTCTCGGTGTCACCAGGTGTCAGGTGCATGGCGGTGATCCTGCCCGTCGCATGTGTCCGATGTGTATACGCGGCGTTATACGCGTGTGTACCGCGCCCTTGACGGCGTCGTCCACGTGCCGGGACCGAGCCTTCGCGGGCCACACGCGGCCACCACGCTCCCAGGATGCCGCCGAACCCCGGGTTGTGCGCCACCAGCGGCCAGCATCGGCCCGCAACCCCGGGCTCGGCGCAGGGACGGCACGACGAAGGCCGCCGACCGGGCGAACCCGGCCGACGGCCTTCGGTGCTGCTGGTGCGTCCGGACGGGCCGGACGGGTCAGGCGTGGATCAGAAGTCCATGCCGCCCATGCCGCCGTCGCCACCCGGCGCCGGCGCGTTCTTCTCCGGCTTGTCCGCCACGACGGCCTCGGTCGTGAGGAAGAGCGCCGCGATGGAGGCGGCGTTCTGCAGCGCGGAGCGCGTGACCTTGACCGGGTCGTTCACGCCAGCGGCGAGGAGGTCCTCGTAGACACCGGTCGCGGCGTTGAGGCCGTGACCCGACGGGAGGTTGCGGACCTTCTCGGCCACGACGCCGCCCTCGAGACCGGCGTTGATCGCGATCTGCTTGAGCGGGGCGTCGATCGCGGCGCGCACGATCGCGGCACCGGTCGCCTCGTCACCCTCGAGCTCGAGCTTCTCGAACGCCACGGCACCGGCCTGGATGAGCGCGACGCCACCACCGGCGACAATGCCCTCCTCGACGGCAGCCTTCGCGTTGCGCACGGCGTCCTCGATGCGGTGCTTGCGCTCCTTGAGCTCGACCTCGGTCGCCGCGCCGGCCTTGATGACCGCCACGCCGCCCGCGAGCTTCGCGAGGCGCTCCTGGAGCTTCTCGCGGTCGTAGTCGGAGTCCGACTTCTCGATCTCGCCACGGATCTGGTTCACGCGACCCGCGATGAGGTCGGCGTCGCCCGCACCCTCGACGATCGTGGTCTCGTCCTTGGTGACGACGACCTTGCGCGCCTGGCCGAGCAGGTCCAGCGTCGCGTTCTCGAGCTTGAGGCCCACCGTCTCGGTGATGACCTGGCCGCCGGTGAGGATCGCGATGTCCTGGAGCATGGCCTTGCGGCGGTCGCCGAAGCCCGGGGCCTTGACGGCGACGGACTTGAACGTGCCACGGATCTTGTTGAGCACCAGCGTCGCGAGGGCCTCGCCCTCGACGTCCTCGGCGATGATGAGGAGCGAGCGCCCCTGCTTCATGACCTGGTCGAGGACGGGGAGCAGGTCCTTCACGTTCGAGATCTTGGACTCGACGATGAGGACGTACGGGTCCTCGAGCACGGCCTCCTGGCGCTCGGGGTCCGTCTCGAAGTAGCGCGCGAGGAAGCCCTTGTCGAAGCGCATGCCCTCGGTGAGCTCGAGCTCGAGGCCGAACGTGTTCGACTCCTCGACCGTGATGACGCCCTCCTTGCCCACCTTGTCGAGGGCCTCGGCGATGAGCTCGCCGATCGCGGGGTCGCCGGCGGAGATGGCGGCCGTGGCGGCGATCTCCTCCTTGGTCTCGATCTCCTTGGCGGCGTTGAGCAGCTGCTCGGTCACCGCGTCGACGGCCTTCTCGATGCCGCGCTTGAGGGCGATCGGGTTCGAGCCGGCGGCGACGTTGCGCAGACCCTCGCGCACGAGCGCCTGGGCGAGCACGGTCGCGGTGGTGGTGCCGTCACCCGCGACGTCGTCCGTCTTCTTGGCGACCTCCTTGACGAGCTCCGCACCGATCTTCTCGTACGGGTCCTCGAGCTCGATCTCCTTGGCGATGGAGACGCCGTCGTTCGTGATCGTCGGCGCGCCCCACTTCTTGTCGAGCACGACGTTGCGGCCCTTGGGGCCGAGGGTGACCTTCACGGTGTCGGCGAGGACGTTGAGCCCGCGCTCCATCCCGCGACGGGCCTCCTCGTTGAAGGCGATGATCTTTGCCATGGGGAATGATCCTCCGCTGGTGGCTTTCGGCGGTCGGCGGGCGCCCGCGACGGACGACCCGCGTCGGGCGGCGTTCATGTCACGCCGCCGGGGCGGGCCTCACCTGTCGACCTGGTGTTGTTGCGCGGCACCCGCCTGGACGGCTGCCTGCGCTGGTCACTTCTGTCACTCTCACGAGGAGAGTGCTAACGCCATTATTGGCACTCTCACCCTGCGAGTGCAAGACAGTGCCGCCCCCGTCCTCGCGGTATCGCGCCGGGCGGAATCCGGCGCCCGGTCCCCGGCGTGGTCGCGCTCCCCTAGGATGCGCGGTGTGATCCGCGCAACAGCGACGTGGCGCCTCGGTGCGGTGGCCGGCTTCGTGCTGGTCCCGACCCTGGGGCTCAGCGCGGCGACCGCCTCCGCCGAACCGGTGGGCGAGCACATCGACCTCTACCAGGACGGTGTCGCCGTCACCTCCGGCGCGCTCCTGCGCCTGCCGTCCGGGACCGCCGCGACCTATCTCGAGGGAAGCCGCGTCCTCGACCCGGCGAGCCTGGACGCCGCCGTGCTCGCCGCGGGGGTCGACCCCGCCGACGGCGAGGCGAACCGCCTCGCGCAGGTCGCGGGCGCACCCATCGACGCCGCCGCACTCCTCGACGCGTCCGCCGCGGCCGACGCCGCCGCCGCCTCGCGCGCCTGGCTCGCCGCAGGCACGGTCCCCGGGGCGGGCGGGCCCTACGCGGAGCTGGGCGAGGACGCGCTGCTCGACCTGCGTGCCCTCGTGCTCGACAACGGGGCGTCGCTCGCCGCGCCCTCGCCCAAGTGGCGGTACGTGTGGCCACGCGACGCGTCGTTCACCGCGGCGGCGCTCGCCCGCACGGGTCACGTCGACGAGGCTCTCGACGTGCTCGGGTTCCTGGGCCAGGTGCAGGAGGAGGACGGGTCCTTCCACGCGCGGTACCTGCCGGACGGCACCGGCGTCCCCGACGACCGCGGGCTCCAGTCCGACGGGACCGGCTGGGCGCTGTGGGCGGCGGCCGTCGTGGTCGCCGAGGCTCCCGAGGCGGACCGGGCCGACGTCGTCGCCCGCCTGCGTCCCCTCGTCGACGCGTCCACCGCCCACGCGCTGTCGCTCGTCGCCGGAGCCGACGCGCTGCCGCCGGCGTCGAGCGACTACTGGGAGGTCGAGCCGACGTCGCTCACGCTCGGCACCGCAGGGCCTCTCCTCGCGGGCCTCGAGGCGGCGTCCGACTTCTACCGGACCGCGGCGACGCTCGAGCACCCGCGCCGCGCGACGGTGTACGGCGCGGGACTCGGCAGGGTCCCCCGGCCGGCGACGACGGCGGAGGCAGCCGGCACGGCCGAGAGCACGGCAGGCGGCACGGCGGAGGTCGTGCTCGACGCGAGCGCCACGGCGGGCCCGTGGACCCGCGTGGTGCAGACGTCGCGCGCCGCGGAGCGTCTGCGTACCGCCGTCGAGGACGCGTTCGGCAGCCAGGGGTACCCGCGGCACGTCACCGGTGGCCCACGGGACGCCTCGACGGCGTTCGTCCTCCCGCCGTTCCAGCCGGAGCCGCTCGACGGCGCGCAACAGGCCTGGCACGCCTCGGTCACCGAGATGCTGCGGCCGGCCGGTGGGCTCGCCCCCGGTGCGGGGTGGCGCGAGGACGGCATCTCCTGGACGCCGCAGACGTCGCTCTACGCCCTGACCGCGGCGTCGTCGTCCGACGCCGAGGACCGTGCGGACGCCCGCGAGTGGCTGCGCTGGGTCGACGAGCACCGCACGGCGTCCGGCGCGATCCCGGAGAAGGTGCTGGCCGACGGGTCCCCCGCGGCGGTCGCACCGTTGTCGTGGAGCTCCGCGCTCGTCGTCCTCGCACTCGTCGAGCTCGACGCCGCTGGCTGACTCGCTGAGCTGCGGTACTACGTCGCCGGACTGCGGTCCTCCCGCGGCGCGAGGTCCGGGGCGTCGCGCACGTCGAACTCGCGGCGCAGCACCCGGCGCGCGGCGTACCAGCCGCCGAGGCCGTGCACGCCCGGTCCGGGCGGCGTCGACGCGGAGCAGAGGTACACGCCCTCCAGCCCGACCGCGTACGGGTCCGGGCGGAGGCTGGGGCGCGCCACCATCTGCCACATCGTCACCGCGCCGCCCGCGATGTCGCCGTCGACGTAGCTCTCGTCGTGCCGGCTCATCTCCGCGGCCGGTACGCAGCGCGACGCCACGACCACGTCGCGGAAACCCGGGGCGAAGCGCTCGATCTGGGCCACGACGTCCTCCGTGACGTCGCGCGTCGACCCGGCGGGCACGTGCGCGTACGTCCACAGCGGCCGGAGCCCGCCGGCCCCGCGCCCGGGGTCGACGACGGTCGGGTCGCTCACGAGCACCATCGGGCGCTCCGCGTGGCGGCCGGCCGCGACCTCCGACTCGGCGGACGCCATGTCCGCGCGCGATCCCCCGACGTGCACCGTGCCCGCCCGGCCGACCTCGGCGTCCGCCCACGGGACCGGCCCGGAGAGCACGAGGTCGACCTTCGCCGCGGCGTCGCCGTGCCGGAACCGCCGCAACGAGGCCGCGGCATGCGGGTTCAGTCGGTCGGCGAAGACGTCCGCGACGACGCGCGGCACGGTGTCGAACACGTAGGCCCGGGCCCGGGGCAGGTCGGCGCGGGACGCCACCCGGTGACCGGTCACGACGTCACCCCCGTGCGCGCGCAGGTCCTCGACGAGCGCCGCGACGATCGCACCGGACCCGCCGCGCGGGATCGGCCAGCCGCCCGGGGCGTGGCCGAGCCCCGCGAGGAGCAGCGCGGTCCCGGCACCGGCGAGCGAGGGCAGCGGGGTGATGGCGTGCGCGGCGACGCCCGTGAGCAGCGCCGCGGCCTCCTCGGTCGAGAAGCGACGGTCCCATGCACGGCTGCCCTGCTCGAGCACCGCCGCGCCGAACCGGGCCGCGACAGCGGCGCCCTCCGGCCGCAGCACGCGAGCCGGCACCGAGCGCTTGTCGCTCAGCGCGAGCGCGACGACGTCCCGCCACCCGTGCGCGAGGGGCCCGAGCAGCGCACGCCAGGCCGCGCCGTCGGGACCGCCGAGCCGCTCGGCCGTGCGGTCGAGGTCGCGGTAGGCGATGCCGGCCCGACCGCCGTCGAGCGGCTGGGCGTACGAGACCTCCGGGACGACGAGGTCGACCCCGCGCCCGCCGAGGTCGAACGCCTCGAAGAAGGGCGACGCCCAGGCCATGGGGTGGACGGCCGAGCACACGTCGTGGACGACCCCGTCTGCCAGGCCCAGGTCGAGCGTCCGCGCACCGCCACCGACCGTCGGCTGCGCCTCCAGCACGCGGACCGTCAGCCCGGCACGGGCGAGCGTCACCGCTGCCGCGAGACCGTTCGGGCCCGAGCCCACGACGACCGCGTCGAGGTTCTCCACCGCGCCCGCCTGCTCAGTCCCTCGGCCGCACCGTCGTCAGCACGGTCAGAGCGGCCGCACCGCCTCGGCCTGCGGTCCCTTCGTGCCCTGGCCGAGCTCGAACTCGACCTGCTGCCCCTCCTCGAGGGAGCGGTAGCCGTCGGACTGGATGGCGCTGAAGTGGACGAACAGGTCCTGACCACCGCTGGCCGGGGTGATGAACCCGTAGCCCTTCTCGGCGTTGAACCACTTCACGGTGCCCTGAGCCATCGAGATCTCCTCGTGCGTCGTCACCCACGGGGCGACCGCCGCCTCGTGGTACGGCGAGCCTAGCGGCGACGGCGGGCCGGCGGAAGGAGAACGCGGGCCCGGTCAGCCCGCGGGCGTGAGCTCGGTCGTGATGACGACCATGACGTCGCCGGAACGCAGCGTCTCCTGGGTCACCTGCTCCGCGGGGATGCCGAGGATGGCCGCCACGGCGGCCGCCGTGTCGCTGCGGTTCTCGGTGTACCAGACCACGTTGCCCGTCGCGCCCGACTCTCCGGGGAAGTCCTCGGCGGTGGTGTTCGTGAAGCCGCGCCCGTCGAGGGCGTCCTTGCCGGTCCCCGCGGAGCCGGTCGGACCGCCGTCGTTCATCACGCGGACGAGCGCGCTCGGGTCGGCGACCGCCATGAGACCGTCGATGTCCGGAGCGGCCGGGGTCTCCTCGACCGGGGGCTCCTCGGTCTCGGCCGGGGGCTCCTCCGTCTCGGCGGGCGCCTCGGTCTCGCCGTCGCCCGGCGTCTCCGTGGACTCCCCGGCGGGATCGGTGGACTCCGCCTGGGGCGGCGCCTCGCCGTTCCCGTCCGACAGCAGCGTGAAGCCGCCGTACGCGAGCCCGGCGAAGACCACGGCCACGAGGAGGAACGGCCAGGTCTTGCTCCACCGGGTGCGGGGTGAGCGGTGCACGCCGACGGGCGCACCCTGCGGCGCGGGAGCGTCGAACTCGTCGGGCGCGTAGGGGTAGCGGCTCTTCGTCACGGCGACAGGGTAGCCCGGTCGAGGCCGATGGCTAAACGTCCGGTTCGCCGGTTCTCCACGGCTCGCCCCGCCTCAGAGACCTTCGAGACGGCGCGCGGTCCGGGCGCGCTGGCGCGTGGACCGCATGCGCCGCAGGCGCTTCACGAGCATCGGGTCGTGCGCGAGCGCGGCCGGCGAGTCGATGAGCGCGTTGAGCACCTGGTAGTACCGGGTGGCGGACAGGTCGAACAGCTCGCGCACCGCCTGCTCCTTGGCGCCCGCGTACTTCCACCACTGCCGCTCGAAGTCGAGGATCTCCCGGTCGCGCGCGCTCAGTCCCGACGCCGCGTCGTCGCTGCCGTCGGGCGCGGTCGCGCCGGGCCCCTCGAGGACGTGTGCCGCCTCGCTCATGGTTCCCTCCCGTCGTGCACGTTCTCGTCACCGAAACCGTCCGCCCCGATCGCGTCGCGACCGTCGGACCGTCCCCAGGGTACGCAGCGAACCACACCGGTGTCATTCGTCCTCGCCGGGCGCGGGCTACGCTCGGTGCTCGTGGAGAGCGCACCCGGAACGACCCGTCCCCCGCTCGCGAGCGTCATGGCGCCCGACTGGGCCGAGGCCCTCGCGCCCCTCGAGGCGCAGCTGCACGCGACGGGCGACTTCCTCCGTGCGGAGGTCGCCGCCGGCCGCGAGTACCTGCCCGCGCCGTCGGCCATCCTCAGCGCGTTCTCGCGCCCGCTCGCGGAGGTGCGCGTGCTCGTCGTCGGGCAGGACCCGTACCCCACGCCCGGCCACCCGATGGGCCTGTCCTTCTCGGTGCAGCCCCATGTGCGCCCCGTGCCGCGCTCCCTGCAGAACATCTTCGCGGAGCTCGCGGACGACGTCGGGGCCCCGACCCCCGCGACGGGCGACCTGTCGGCGTGGAGCGACCAGGGCGTCATGCTGCTCAACAGGGTCCTGACCGTGCGTCCCGGCGAGCCGGGATCGCACCGCGGCCAGGGCTGGGAGGCCTTCACCGAGGCCGCGATCCGGGCGCTCGTCGCGCGCGACGCCCCCCTGGTCGCGGTCCTCTGGGGCCGCGACGCCGCGACGCTGCGCCCGATGCTCGGCGACACCCCCGTCGTCGCCAGCGCGCACCCGAGTCCGCTCTCGGCCCGCCGCGGCTTCTTCGGCTCCCGCCCGTTCTCGCGCGTCAACGAGCTCCTCGTCGCGCAAGGCGCCGCCCCCGTCGACTGGCACCTGCCGACCACCTAGGTGCCTGGACCGCGAGAGTCCTGGGTCTTGGCCGTACCGCAGGTCGTGGCGAGGCGACGGACGAGCGGTGGTGGACGGGACGCACCGCGGAACTGCCCCTCACCGCGCCCCCTTGAGCTGCCGGGACCACGCGAGCGGTAGGAGCAGAATGGTCGGGTGACGACGCCGAACCCGACGACCTCCCCGTCCGCCGGAACGCCCGCCCCCGAGACCGCCCCACCGCGCTGGAACAGCTACGTCGCGGTCGGTGACTCGTTCAGCGAGGGGCTGTGGGACCCGTACCCCGGCCAGGACGACCACCAGCGCGGCTGGGCCGACCTCCTCGCGCAGCACCTCGCGGTGCGTCGCGTCGCCGCGGGCGACGAGCCGCTGCGGTACGCCAACCTCGCGATCCGCGGCCGCAAGCTCCGGTCGATCCTCACGGAGCAGGTGCCCGCGGCCCTCGCCCTGCAGCCGGACCTCGTGAGCGTCATCGGTGGCGGGAACGACATCCTGCGTCCGAACGCCGACGTCGACCGCCTCGCGCGCAACCTCGAGCACGCGGTCGCCCGACTGCGGGCCGCGGGGATCGACGTCCTGATGGGCACGGGCTTCGACGCGTCGCACTCGCCGCTCGTCGGGCTGACGCGATCGCGCGTCGGGGTCTACAACGCGCACATCTGGGCCATCGCGCGGCGGCAGGGCGCGTACGTCGTGGACCTCTGGGGTCTGCGCGCGCTGCAGGACTGGCGCATGTGGTCCGACGACCGGATCCACCTCACGCCCGAGGGGCACCGGCGCGTCGCGCAGGCGGCGCTCGTCGGGCTGGGCCAGGCGCCCGACGACGCGGCCTGGGACGATCCGCTGACCCCCCTGCCGCCGTCGCCCGCGATCGACCGCGCGCGGCAGCACGGGCAGTGGGTGCGCGCGCACGTCGGGCCGTGGGTGCAGCGCCGCCTCACGGGGACGTCGTCGGGCGACGGGAGGCTGCCGAAGGCACCCGAGCTCCAGCCGGTCCCGCTCGCGGAGGGCTGAGGACGACGAAGCCCCCGACCTCGTGGAGGTCGGGGGCCCGCGCGGAGCCGCCTGTCGGGTTCGAACCGACGACCTTTCGCTTACAAGGCGAGTGCTCTACCAGCTGAGCTAAGGCGGCGCACCGGCTCGCGCCGGACGAGAGAGCAGGATACCCGCTCGTCCGGCGCGACCCGGTCGGACGTCAGCCCTGCTGTGCGGCCTCGACCGCGGCGGGCAGCGCGCTCGGGTCGGACCAGTTGCCGTCCCAGCGCTCACCGTCGATCGCGATCGTCGGTGTGCCGAACCCGCCGGACTGCGGGTTGGCGAGCGACTCGTCCTGGGTGACGAGGTTCGTGGCCGTCGCGGCCCAGTCGGCGAACTCCTCGGTGGCCGTGCCGTCGGCGATCTGTGCCGCGACGTCGGCGGGGACGCCGGCCTGCTCGGCGAGGTCAGCGATCTGCTCGTCGGTCAGGCCCTCGGAGCCCTCGGCGGGCTGGTTGGCGAACAGGATGCTGTTGAACTCGTTCATGGCCTCGGGGGCCTGGTCGGCGACGAAGCCGGCGGCAGCCGCCGCACGCGTGGAGAACTGCGAGCCCTGCGAGTAGCGGTCGAGGATCGACACGGGGTGCAGCACGACGGTGATGTCGCCGGACTCGCGCAGCGCGTCGAGCTGCGCGCCGTTCGCCTCCTCGAAGTCGCCGCAGATGGGGCACATGTAGTCGAGGTAGACCGCGACCTCGACGGCGTCCGCGCCGTTGTCGGTGCCGGCCGCGCCGTCGGCCCCCATCGGGATGCCGCCGTCGGTGGAGTTCTCGGGGTTCGTGACCTCGCTGAGGTTCCCCGCGGTGACGGCGTCGATGGTCTCGTTCTGGTCGTTCAGCGCGGGGATGAAGAAGTAGAGGAACACGCCGATGAGGACGGCCAGACCGGCGACGAGCGCGCCGATCGTGATGAGCCGGTTGCGGCGGTCGCGCTTGGCCTGCGCCTCGCGGAGCGCGAGGGCCTCGGCGCGCGCGGCGTCGCGGCGCTGGGCCTTGGTCTGGGGTTCGTTGCTGGGCATGGTGGGTCCTTCGGGTGCGGTGCGGTCGTCGTGCGGGGACGACGGAGGGCGGGGCGTGCCGCCGTCGGGCTCGGCGTGCGGGAGCCGTCAGGCGAGGGCGGCCACGGGGGGTCCGCGCCGGGTGCGCACCACGGCGTCGGCGAGGTGGTGCAGCGCGGCGGGGACGACGTCGGGCCGCGGCAGCCGCTGGGCACGCGGCCCGACGACCCTCCGTCCCTGCGAGGCGCCGAGGACACGGGCGAGGAGCGCGGCCAGGACACGCCGTGTCCCGGCGGACAGCTCGCGGGCCCGCGCGTGCGCACGGCGCACGCGCGCCGAGACGCCCCAGGCCACGAGCGCGGCGACCGCGTGGCCCAGCAGGACGGGCACGGCGAGCACGCCCAGCACGGTCACCATCGTGGCGCCGTCACCGCCGAGCGCCGTCCCGGACGGGCAGTCGGGCGTCTCGTGGACGAGCGCGAGGTGCATCCCCGCGATCCCCCAGACGCCGGGGACGGTCACGCACTGGTGCACGACGGCGAACCCGCGGTCCGCGAGGGTCGTCAGCAGGGCTGCGGCGACGGTGAGGAGCAGGACGACGGGGCCGAGGAACGGCCCGGTCGCGGGCATGACGGACGCCCGCGTCGCGCCGCGCGGGAGGCCGCGCGTGACCGTCGTCCGGAGCACGGCGCCCAGACTACACACGCCGCCTGGGACGGGCCTGGGTGCCGACCGGACGCCGGTGCCCGGCCCGGGGTTCAGCGCAGGTCCGGCGGGCCCGGGAACGGCCACCACTCGACCGGGCGGTCCGACGCGAGCAGCACCACGCACACGACGGTGAGGGCGATCCCGAGGCCGAGGAGGACGACGGTCCCGGTGCGCCCGGGGGCGACCCGGGCGAGCGCGGTGCGCGTCCCGTAGCGCGTGAGGTACGTGAGCGGGCCGACCCACGCGAGCACGACCGCCGCGAGCATCGCGACCACGAGCAGGACGGTCGTCACGACGGGCGGGTTGCCGCCGTCGGGGCCCTCGACGACGACCCAGCGGTCCGCCTCGAGGAGCCACCACCCCGCCACGACGACCAGCACTCCCGCGCACGCCGCGACGAGCAGCGACGGGAGCGCGCCGAGGATCGCGCGGAGGACGTACCAGGGCGACGCGGCGACGGAGCGCGCCGTGTCGCTGCGCTGGACGCCACGCCGCTCACGGCGCGTGTGCAGGGACTCCGTGGTGACGCCGACGACGCGCGCGAGGACGACGAACAGCGCGAGGGCGCCGAACGCGAGCCCGGGGAACATCGCCCCCAGGAGGACGAGGGGCACCGCGAGGAGCATGAGCGCCGTGCGCCGGGACGCCGGCACGGGCCGCACGTACAGCGGCTCGCCGGCCTCGTCGGAGGGGGGCGCCCCGAGATCGTCGAGCAGGTCGGGGTCGGCCGGGCCACCCGCGGGCACGGCGACGGTACGGCCGTCGTTCACCTGCGTCTGGGACGCGGGCAGGGGCGGCGGCACGACCGCGGGCGCAGCAGCCCACGCGGCACCCGCAGCGGCACCTGCGACGGCGGCGGCGGGTGCCACGACCTGCGTCGGGCCGGTCGGCGGCCCGACGAGCTGGGTGGGGGCGTCGCCCGTGTCGGCGGCCCGGCGCAGCGCCGCGACGACCTCGGTCGGGCCGAGACGCCGGGAGGGGTCGGCGTGCAGCGCGCCCGCGAGCGCCTGTGCGGTGACGGGCCCGAGGCCGGCGAGGTCGGGTCGTCCGCTGCGGGCCCGGGCGAGCACGACGTCGGTCGGCCGCACGCCGAACGGGGCCCGGCCCGTGGCCGCGTAGGCGAGCAGCGCGGCCCAGCCCCACCAGTCGGTGTCCGCGCTCGGCGCCGCGCCCTCGAGCAGCTCGGGCGCGAGGTAGCCGGGCGTGCCCATGACCAGTCCGGTCGACGTCACCCGCGCGTCCTCAAGACCCTGCGCGATGCCGAAGTCGATGAGCACGGGACCGCGCGACGCCACGAGGACGTTGCTCGGCTTGAGGTCGCGGTGGATGACGCCCGCCGCGTGGACGGCCTCGAGCGCCGCGGCGAGCTGGTCCGCGAGCTCGTACAGGTCCCAGGCGTCGAGCGGGCCGCCGTCCGCGACCTCGTCCTCGAGCGTCGGTCCGTCGACGAGCTCGGTGACGATGAACGCGTCCGGGCCGTCGAGCTCGACGTCGAGGATCTGCGCGACGGCGGGGTGTCGCAGCCGCTGCAGGGCCAGCGCCTCGCGCCGCAACCGCTCGCGACCCTGCGCCGCCGCGTCGACGTCGACGTGCGCGTGGAGGAACTTGATCGCGACGAGGTTGCCGCCGCCGTCGTGCGCGCTGTGCACCGTCCCCATGGCGCCCGAGCCGAGGCGCGCGCCGACGAGGTAGCCGCCGACCTCGCTGCCGGGGGCCGGCCCGCGTCCGCCCGCCGTCGGTGCGACGCGCTGCGTGGACTCCTCCATGGTGACAAGGTAGCCGCAGACGCGACGTCCGGCGGCCCGGGACGCTCGGTGTCGACCCGCGCCGTGCGCGACCGTCCGTCTACCCTGGGACGCGTCATCCGCGTTCCATCGAAGCACAAGGAGAATTCCGTTGTCAGGCAAAGAGGGGTTCGATCTCGTCGTCGTGGCCAACCGGCTGCCCGTGGACTTCACGGTGAACGCCGGGGGTGACGTCTCGTGGAGCCGCTCGCCGGGCGGCCTGGTCACGGCTCTCGAGGCGGTCATGCAGGCGACCGACGGCGCGTGGGTCGGCTGGTCCGGCGCCCCGGACCTCGCGCACGAGCCGTTCGACGCGGACGACATGCGCCTCGTCCCCGTGACCCTGAGCGCCGACGAGATCGAGCGCTACTACGAGGGCTTCTCCAACGACACGCTCTGGCCGCTCTACCACGACGTCATCTCGCCGCCCACCTACCACCGCACCTGGTGGGAGGCGTACCGGCGCGTCAACCAGCGCTTCGCCGACGCCGCCGTCGCGCAGGCGGCGCCGGGCGCCGTCGTGTGGGTGCACGACTACCAGCTCCAGCTCGTGCCGCAGATGGTCCGCGAGCAGCGGCCCGACGTGCGGATCGGATTCTTCAACCACATCCCCTTCCCCCCGCTCGAGCTCTTCCAGCAGCTCCCGTGGCGGCGCCAGGTCCTCGACGGGCTCCTCGGCGCGGACCTGGTCGGCTTCCAGCGGGCGGGCGACGCCGCGAACTTCATCCGCGCGGTCCGCAGGCTGCGCGCGTACACCACGCGCGGCCCGATGATCACGGTCCCCACCGCCGAGGGGCGCGACCGGCACGTGCGCGCCGCCGCGTTCCCCATCTCCATCGACTCGCGGCGGTTCGACGAGCTCGCGCGCACGCCCGAGGTGCAGCAGCGGGCCCGCGAGGTCCGCGCGGACCTCGGCGACCCCGACGTCATGATCCTCGGCGTCGACCGCCTCGACTACACGAAGGGCATCCGGCACCGCATCAAGGCGTACGGCGAGCTGCTGCAGGACGGCCGGCTCGACGTCGAGCACGCGACGCTCGTGCAGGTCGCGAGCCCGAGCCGCGAGAACGTGGACGCCTACCAGGAGCTGCGCGAGCACGTCGAGGGCGCCGTGGGCCGCATCAACGGCGAGTACGCCGAGATCGGGCACGCGGCCATCCACTACCTGCACCACTCGTACCCGCCCGAGGAGATGGCCGCCCTCTACCTCGCGGCGGACGTCATGCTCGTCACGTCGCTGCGCGACGGCATGAACCTCGTCGCCAAGGAGTACGTCGCGGCCCGCTCCGACGACCGCGGCGTCCTCGTCCTGTCGGAGTTCACGGGCGCCGCGGACGAGCTCGCGTCGGGCGCGCTGCTCGTCAACCCGCACGACATCGACGGGATGAAGGACATCATCGTCGCGGCCGCGCACATGGACCACCGCGAGCAGCGCAAGCGCATGCGCCGGCTGCGCCGCCGTGTCCTCACGGACGACGTCGCCAAGTGGTCGGAGTCGTTCCTCGGCGTGCTGACCGCCATGCCGTCGCGGGTGCCGCGCCGCTCCTCGGGGTCCACCGAGCCCGCCGACCGGGGTCAGCAGGGCGACGCCGTGGAGCGCCGGGCATGAGCGAGGGTGCACCGGCCCCCGTCACGCTGCCGCCCGACGTCGCCGAGACCGTCCTCGCATTCGCGGCCGACGGCGACCGGCCGCCCCGCGCGCGCCTCGTCGCCCTCGACTTCGACGGGACGCTCGCGCCCCTCGTCGACGACCCCCTGGCCGCGCGCATGACGCCCGCGGCCCGCGCCGCCGTGGACCGCCTCGCGGCGGCGCTGCAGGGGACGACGACGCGGCTCGCCCTCGTGTCGGGGCGCAACCTCACCGATCTCGCCGAGCGCGGGGAACCTCCGGTCGGGACGTTCCTCGTCGGGAGCCACGGCGCCGAGACCGGGCACGTGACCGAGCACGGGGTGGACGCCGTGCCGCTCGTGCTCACCGACGACCAGGAGCGCGCGCTCGCCGAGCTGCGGACCGGCCTGGCCGCCGCGGTCGCCGGGCGCGAGGGCGCCTGGGTGCAGGACAAGCCGAGCGCCGCCGTCCTGCACACGCGGCTCGCCTCCGCCGAGGACACCCTCGCGGCCGAGGCCGCGGCCGACGCGGTGGCCGAGCACCTCGGGCTGCACGCGATGCACGGCAAGGACGTCGTCGAGATCGCCGTCCTCACCGTGTCGAAGGGCGAGGCGGTGGACCGGCTGCGCGACGACGTCGGGCAGAACGCCGGGACGACCGGCCGCACGCGCGTCCTGTACGCGGGCGACGACACGACTGACGAGACGGCCCTGGCGGTCCTCGACGGCGACGACCTGGGCATCAAGGTCGGTCCCGGCGAGACCGCTGCGGCGGTGCGCGTGCCCGACGCCGACACGCTGGCCGCCGCGCTCGACCTCCTCGCGCGCGCCCTGGCCGGTGAGGTCGGGACCGGATCGTGACCTCGGCGGCACCGGGGTGTGACCTAGCACTCAGCAGCCGGGGGTAGTATCGGCTCCACGATGACGTCGGGTCCCTGTCTGCGTGGGGGTCCGACTTCATTTGTGTCGTCGAAGACACGCTCGTCCGCCATCGCGAACAGCTACGTCGAAGTGGCACGTCACTGCACAACGGATCGTCCGGCACGTACCTGCCGGTGGAGGGATGTACCCATCATGGCTACGGTCACCTACGACCACGCAACGCGGCTCTACCCCGGGACCGAGCGCCCCGCGGTGGACCAGCTGAACCTGCACATCGAGGACGGCGAGTTCCTCGTCCTCGTCGGCCCCTCGGGCTGCGGCAAGTCGACCTCTCTCCGCATGCTCGCGGGCCTCGAGGACGTCAACGCGGGCAACATCTACATCGGCGACCGCGACGTCACGGACGTCCAGCCGAAGGACCGCGACATCGCGATGGTGTTCCAGAACTACGCGCTGTACCCGCACATGTCCGTCGCGGACAACATGGGCTTCGCGCTGAAGATCGCCGGCACGCCGAAGGCGGAGATCCGCCAGCGCGTCGAGGAGGCCGCGAAGATCCTCGACCTCACCGAGTACCTGGACCGCAAGCCGAAGGCGCTCTCCGGCGGTCAGCGCCAGCGCGTCGCCATGGGCCGCGCCATCGTGCGCCAGCCCCAGGTGTTCCTCATGGACGAGCCGCTGTCGAACCTCGACGCCAAGCTCCGCGTCCAGACCCGTACGCAGATCGCGTCGCTCCAGCGTCGTCTCGGCGTCACCACGGTCTACGTCACGCACGACCAGACCGAGGCCCTCACGATGGGTGACCGCATCGCGGTCCTCAAGGACGGTCTGCTCCAGCAGGTCGGCACCCCGCGCGAGATGTACGACACCCCGCAGAACGTGTTCGTCGCGGGCTTCATCGGCTCGCCGGCCATGAACATCGGTACGTTCACCGTCAACGGTGGCGTCGCCGAGGTCGGCCCGGCCCGCCTGCCGCTCGAGCGCGACGTGGCCGCGAAGCTCACCGAGGCCGACAACGGCAAGGTGACGATCGGCTTCCGTCCCGAGGCCCTCGACGTCGTGTCGCAGGCCAACGAGAGCGCGTTCCCCGTCGAGGTGAACATCGTCGAGGAGCTCGGCTCCGACGCGTTCGTCTACGGCACCCTCAAGGGCGAGCTGGCCGCGCAGGCCGAGGTCCACTCGGGTGCCGGCGACAACCAGGTCATCGTCCGCGTCGACCCGCGCAACGTCCCCACCAAGGGCGAGCGCATCTACGTGGCGATCCGCCCGGGCAACTCGCACGTCTTCTCGGCTGCCTCGGGCCAGCGCCTCAGCTGACCTCCGCACCGCCGACGGGGCGGGTCCGACCTCCGGGTCGGGCCCGCCCTTCGTCGTTCGCCCCGACGCCCGCCGAACCCAGGGTTACGCGCCACCAGCGCCCATCTCTGCCCCACAACCCAGGGTTCGACACCCCCCATCTCGCCGAACCCGGGCTTACGCGCCACCAGCGCCCATCTCTGCCCCACAACCCAGGGTTCGGCGTCAGGACGAGCTGACGCCGGAGCGGGGGTGGGGCGGGTCGTGGCGGGTCTGGCGGGAGCCGCGAGGAACGAGCGGCGGATGGTAGACCCGCCCCGCCCCCGCGCAGGCGTCGGCGGACCCGACCACCACGACCTACGACCATGGACAATGGACCCGTGACGGTGCACAACCTGCAGATCACCGCGTCTGCCCCCGACCCGGCTCTCCTCGACCTGCCCTGGGACGTCCCGCTCGAGGACTGGCCGGCTGAGACGCTCGCGGCGCTCCCCCGCGGCATCTCCCGGCACATCGTGCGGTTCGTCCGCCTCTCGGGCCGGGTGATCGCGATCAAGGAGATCGGTGAGACGGTCGCGTACCGGGAGTACGAGCTGCTGCGACAGCTGCGTCGGCTGGAGGTGCCGAGCGTCGTGCCCGTGGGCGTCATCACGGGCCGCAAGGACCCGAACGGCGAGCGGCTGGAGGCGGTGCTCGTCACGGAGCACCTGCAGTTCTCCCTGCCGTACCGCGCGCTGTTCAGCCAGTCGCTGCGACCGGACACCGCGACGCGTCTCATCGACGCGCTCGCCGTCCTTCTCGTGCGGCTGCACCTCGTGGGCTTCTACTGGGGCGACGTGTCGCTGTCGAACACGCTGTTCCGCCGGGACGCCGACACGTTCGCGGCGTTCCTCGTGGACGCGGAGACCGGTGACCTGCACCGCGAGCTGTCGCCGGGCCAGCGCTCGTACGACGTCGACCTCGCACGCACGAACATCATCGGCGAGCTCATGGACCTCGCGGCGGGCGAGCTGCTCGACGAGGACGTGGACGAGGTCGCGATCGGCGACGCCCTGGTCGCGCGGTACGAGGAGCTGTGGGAGGCCCTCACGACGTCGGAGTCGTTCGGCGCCGACGAGCGGTGGCGGGTCGCGGCGCGCATCGAGCACCTCAACGACCTCGGCTTCGACGTCGGCGAGCTCGCCATCACGACCGACATCGACGGCACGACCGTCCAGATCCAGCCGAAGGTCGTCGACGCGGGCCACCACTCGCGGCGGCTGATCCGGCTGACCGGTCTCGACGTGCAGGAGAACCAGGCCCGGCGCCTCCTCAACGACCTCGACTCGTTCCGCGCCGCCACCGACCGGCAGAACGACGACGAGGAGTTCGTCGCGCACGACTGGCTCAGCGGCGTGTTCGAGCCGACGATCCAGGCCGTCCCGCGCAACCTGCGTCGCAAGCTCGAGCCGGCGCAGCTCTTCCACGAGATCCTCGACCACCGGTGGTTCATCTCGGAGCGCGCGGGCCGCGACGTGCCGATGGCGGAGGCCACGCGCTCGTACGTCGAGAACGTGCTGCAGCACCGTCCGGACGAGAAGTCGATCCTCGGCCTCGCACCGGGCGAGAAGGACCCGGAGTACTACGGCTGACCGTCGGCCGCCGTCGCCGTGACGACGGCGGCCGGTCGGGTCAGTCCTGCGCCGCGCGCAGGCGCGCGACCTCGTACAGCGAGATGCCGGTCGCGACGGCGGCGTTGAGCGACTCGGTGTCGGAGTCGATGGGGATGGACGCGACGACGTCGCACGCCTCGCGCACGAGGCGCGACAGCCCCTTGCCCTCGGACCCGGCGACGACGACGAGCGGCTCGGTCGCGAGCTGGAGCTCGCCGATCGACGTCGTGCCGCCTGCGTCGAGCCCGACGACGAAGCAGCCCGCCTTCTTGAGCTCGCCGAGCGCGCGGACGAGGTTCGTGGCCCGCGCGACGGGCACGCGTGCGGCGGCGCCCGCGGACACCTTCCACGCGGACGCGGTGACGCCGGCCGCCCGACGCTCGGGCACGAGGACGC
This sequence comes from Cellulosimicrobium sp. So1_17, assembly GCF_055181235.1. Taxonomy (NCBI): domain Bacteria; kingdom Bacillati; phylum Actinomycetota; class Actinomycetes; order Micrococcales; family Promicromonosporaceae; genus Cellulosimicrobium; species Cellulosimicrobium sp. So1_17. Next base: position 3,914,926 of record NZ_CM143702.1, on the reverse strand, counting down.
CGTGCGCGCCGAACGCGCCGGCGGAACGCAGGACCGCACCCAGGTTGCGGGGGTCGGTCACGCCGTCGAGCGCCACGATGAGCGGCGCCCGGTCGGACGCGGCCGCGGCGTCGAGCAGGTCGTCGACGTCCCGGTAGTCGTACGGCGGGACCTTGAGCGCGACGCCCTGGTGCACGGCGCCGTCGGTGAGGCGGTCGAGCTCGGGCTTGCCCACCTCGAGCAGCTCGTAGCCGCGTCCGGAGACGATGTCGAGGATCTCGCGAGTGCGGTCGTCGGCGTCGAGACGGGAGAAGAGGTAGACCGCCTCGACGGGGATGCCGGCGCGCAGCGCCTCGAGCACGGAGTTGCGGCCGGTGACGATCTCCTGGACGCCGCCACGACCCTTCGGGGAGCCGCCGCGTCCGCTGCGCGCACCGCCCGGTCGCTGGCCCGCCGCCTTCTTCTCGGCGGCCACCTTGCGCTGGTGCGCCGGGTGGTAGACGCGGTCCTCGGCCTTGGGCGTGGGGCCACGGCCCTCGAGCGCCTTGCGGCGCTGACCACCGGAGCCGACGGTCGCGCCCTTCTTGCTCCCGGCCTTGCGCATCGCGCCGCGTCGTTGTGAGTTGCCTGCCATGGGTCTGCCCGTCGTGTCGTCGGTCGTTCAGGTCGTGGTGCGCCGCCGCGCGGGTCGCGGGCGGCGGCGGTGGCCGGGGGTCTCGCGCGAGCCCCTCGGTCCATGCTCGGTCAGCCGAGGCTCCAGCGCGCGCCGTCGGCGGAGTCCTCGACGACGATCCCGGCCGCCGCGAGGCGGTCCCGGATCGCGTCGGCGGTCGCGAAGTCCCGTGCGGCGCGCGCCTCGGCGCGGGCCGAGATCTCGGCGCCCACGACCGCGTCGAGCGCGGCCGCGTAGCGCGAGTCGCCGGCGTCGGCCCACTGCGGGTCGCCCGGGTCGAGGCCGAGCACCTCCAGCATCGCGCGCAGCGCGACGAGGTGGTGGCGCGCGACGGCGTCTGCCGCGCTGCTGCGGTCGGCGAGCGCCGAGTTCCCCGCGCGCAGGTGCTCGTGCACGACGGCGAGCGCCGCGGGCACGTTGAGGTCGTCGTCCATCGCCGTGGTGAAGGCCGTCGGGAGCTCGGCGTCGCGCACGTCGCCGACGTCCCCGACGCGCTCCGTGGCGCGCTCGACGAACCCGGCGAGGCGCTCCCACGTCGTCTGTGCCTCGGTCACGGTGGCGGGCGTCCACTCGAGCATCGAGCGGTACTGGACGGACGCGAGCGCGTAGCGGAGCACCGCGGGGCTGGTGGTCTCGAGGACCTCGCGCACGAGGAGCCCGTTGCCGAGCGACTTGCTCATCTTCGTGCCGCCCTGCGTGACCCATGCGCTGTGCAGCCAGTGCCGCGCGAAGCCGTACCCGGCAGCGCGCGACTGCGCCTGCTCGTTCTCGTGGTGCGGGAAGCGCAGGTCCAGGCCGCCGCCGTGGATGTCGAACGTGTCGCCGAGGTAGCGACGGGCCATCGCCGAGCACTCGAGGTGCCAGCCCGGCCGCCCGCGGCCGAACGGTGTCTCCCAGGACGCCGTGGCCGGCTCGTCGTCCTTGGGCGCCTTCCAGAGCGCGAAGTCGCGCGGGTCGTGCTTGGCGGCGGCCTCGTGCGCGTCGGCGGGGACGTCGTCGGGCACGGGGTTGAGGTCCTCGAGGCGCTGGTTGGTGAGCGAGCCGTACTCGCGCCAGGACCGCACGTCGAACCAGACGTCGCCCGGCCCGGTGGTGTACGCGTGGCCGCGCCCGACGAGCCGCTCCATGAGGTCGACCATGTCGGGGACGTGCCCGGTCGCGCGCGGCTCGTAGGTGGGCGGCAGCACGCCGAGCGCGTCGTACGCGGCGGTGAACGCACGCTCGTACGTCGCGGCCCACGCCCACCACGGCTCGCCGGCCGCGGCGGACTTCGCGAGGATCTTGTCGTCGATGTCCGTGACGTTCCGGATGAGGGTGACGCGCGACCCCGCGCGGCGGAGCCAGCGCACGAGGACGTCGAAGGCGACGGCGGAACGCATGTGACCGATGTGGGGTGCGGCCTGAACGGTCGCGCCACACAGGTAGATGCCGACCTCGCCCGGGGTCTGGGGCACGAAGTCGCGCACGTCCCGCGTGGCGGTGTCGAACAGGCGAAGGGTCACGTCCGCAAGGGTACCGGGGCGGCGCTGCCCGGTCCGAACGGCGTCGCGGTCAGCCGAAGGTGCGCCCCTCGCCGCGGTACGTCGGCACGACGTCCACGACCTCCTCGCCGCGCACGAGGTGCACGACGTCGAAGCGCTCCATGACCTCGCCGGCCTTGGCGTGACGGAACCACACCCGGTCGCCGACCTCGAGGTCGGCCGCCCGCCGGTTCGTCCGGTGCAGGGGCGTCTGGACCTCGCCGGCCCCCTCACGCCCGGTGAGCGACCACCCGGACGTCACGACGAGCGGGAGCCGGCTGCGCGCCGCGGGCCCGGACGCGACGTACCCGCCGCCGAACGCCGTGGCCCAGCCCGGCGCGGGGACACGGACCACGTCGAGCCCGAAGAACGCCGCGGCTCGCGGCCGGAACGCGCGGTACCCGTCGAACAGCCCGGGGACGTAGAGGCCCGAGCCGGCGGTCACCTCCGTCACGACCGGGTCGGCGGACGAGGTCTCGAGCGAACCGGTCCCCCCCGAGTTCACGAGCTCCACGTCGTGCCCGACGACGCCCCGCACCGCCTCCACGACCTCGCCACGGCGGGTGGCGAGGTCGGCGACCGACGCGCGCTTGACGAGGCGGACCGCGGGGCTGCCGTCGGGGAGCCCGGCGACCTGCGCCTCGTAGAACATGACGCCGCGCAGCCGCAGGCCCGGCTCCGCCACGACGCGCGCGGCGAGGGCGGCGGCGTCGTCGGGGGTGCGCACGGGCGAGCGCCGCGTGCCGAGGTGAGCGACGAAGGGTCCGACACCCACGCGCAGGGACGCGTCGACGTCGAGGGCGACCTGCACCGGCGCCGCGTCCGGCCCGACGCCGACCCCGGCCAGCGCCTGGCGGACGAGCGCGACGTGCGCGGCGTCGTCGACCATCAACGTGATCTCGCGGCGCGCCGCCTCGTCCCTGGCCAGGGCGGCGAGCGCGCCGCGGTCGACGCTGGGGTAGGCCACGAGCACGTCGCGCGTCCCCTGCCCGACCAGCCACAGCGCCTCACGTACCGAGAACGCCATGACGCCACGGAATCCGCGCCCGAGCGCGCGGTCGGCGAGCGCACGCACGCGCACCGACTTCGACGCGAGGCGGACGGGCGTTCCGCCGGCGCGCCCGATCAGCTCGTCGGCGTTCGCGTCGAACCGGTCGAGGTCCACGACGGCGAGCGGCCCGTCCAGGCGCTCGGTCGCCCGGGTGAGGCGCGCCAGCAAGGACGGCGACGTCCCTGTCCCGGGTCCCGTGGTGTGCTGCTCGTCGGTCCCGGCGTCACGGCCCCCCACCGCTCGCGCCGTCGTCGTGGCCTCGCCCATGGGAGAAACGTACGCCACCGGGACCTCGCCGCGGCACGGGTCGCGCGTGAGACAGTACGTGCTGTGAGCAGCGACGACGCCCTCCCCTGGACGAACTGGGCCGGTACGGCCACCGCGACCCCGCGTCGTCGGACCACCCCGCGGGACGAGGCCGACCTGGCCGCGCGCGTGGCCGGCGCCGCGGACGAGGGTCTGCGCGTGCGCGCCGTCGGGGCGGGTCACTCCTTCACACCCGCGGCGGTCACGGACGGGCTGCTGCTCGACCTCGACCGGCTGAGCCTCGTCGAGCGCATCTCCCGCGAGGGCGACGCGGTGCACGTCACGGTCGGCGCGGGCATCCGCCTGCACCGGCTCAACGCTGCCCTCGCCGCCGCAGGGCTCGCGATGCGCAACCTCGGGGACATCGACCGGCAGTCGATCGCCGGCGCGATCTCGACGGGCACGCACGGGACGGGCGGGCGCCTCGGCGGGCTCCCGACCCAGGTGCGCGGCGTGCGCGTCGTGGGCGCGGACGGGACGGTCCGCGAGGCGACGTCGACACAGGATCCCGACCTCTTCGAGGCGAGCCGGCTCGGGCTGGGCGCGACCGGCGTGCTGTCCGCGGTGACGCTCGAGGTGGTCCCCGCGTTCCTCCTGCGGGCGCAGGAGGAGCCGTGGCCGCTCGCCCGGGTGCTCGACGGGCTCGCGGCGCCGGACGACGACCACGACGGGCTGGTCGGCGGGAACGACCACGTCGAGTTCTACTGGTTCCCGCACACGCGGCGCGCGCTCACCAAGCGCAACAACCGCCTCGCGCCCGACGAGGAGGCGAGGGAGCTCGAGCGCCTGCGCACCGGCCCGGGCGCCGTCGCCCGCGCCCGCACGTGGATCGACGAGGAGCTGCTCTCCAACGGCGCGTTCGAGCTCGTCAACCGGGTCGCGAAGGCCGTGCCGCGGGTGACGCCGCACCTCAACGAGGTCGCGGCCCGCGCGCTCGCGCCGCGCACGTACGTGGCGCCGTCGTACCAGGTGTTCGTCACGTCCCGCCGGGTCAGGTTCCGCGAGATGGAGTACGCGGTGCCGCGCGAGCGCCTCGTCGACGTCCTGACGGCGATCGACGACTGGCTGGAGCGGTCGGGCGAGCACGTCCCGTTCCCGGTCGAGGTGCGCTTCGCGGCACCCGACGACGTCTGGCTGTCCACGGCGCACGGCCGCCCGACGGCGTACGTCGCCGTCCACCAGTACGCCCGGCTGTCCCACGAGCGGTACTTCGACGCGGTCGAGAGGATCGTCGCCGAGGTCGACGGCCGACCGCACTGGGGCAAGCTCCACGGCCTCGACGCCGCGCGCTTCCGCGAGCTCTACCCGCGGTTCGACGACTTCCTCGCCGTCCGGGACGCCGTCGACCCCGGCGGGGTGTTCACGAACCCGTACACCGACACGGTCCTCGGCCCGCCTGCGGGGCGGCAGGTCGGGCGGCAGGTCGGCCGGTAGCCGCCGCGAGCCGCCCGGGAGCTCGGACGGCCGGAAGGCCGGAACTCGTCAGGCGCTCGCCCGGACCCCGTCGTCCTCGGGCCGCTCGACCTGCGTGAGGACGTAGTCGGCGAGCGCGTGGAAGCTCGCGATCGCGACGTCGTCGTCCTGCTCGACCAGCCACGCGATCTCGATGCCGTCGATGTAGCCCGCGACGAGCCGCGACAGGAAGCGCACGTCGAGCCGGTAGCTCACCCCGGCGCGCCGGGCGACCTCCTCGAGGATCCCCTGGGTCATGTTCCACGTCTGCTCGAGGTGCGCGTGCGCGACGGACCGCAGCGCGCGGCTGCGCACCCCGGCGGTCGCGAACTCGAACGTCAGCAGGCGCATGTGCCGGCGGGGTGTCAGCCCCTCCCACAGCGCGTCCGCCGCGGCGTGCGCGAGGACGACGACGTCGGCGCTCGCGTCGAGCGACGCGCGGACCGGCTCGGACGCGACGAGGGCGAGGCTGTTGCCCATCGCCTGGAGGAGCTCGTCCTTGTCCTCGAAGCAGTAGTGGACGACGCCCAGGGAGACGCCTGCCTCGGCGGCGACCCCGCGGATGGTCACCGCTTCAACCCCCTCGCGGACCGCGATGGTCATCGCTGCGTCCACGAGCTGGGCCCGGCGTTCTTCGACGGACATACGGTTCATGTGCGGTTCATCCCATGTGTCGTGCTCTGGGAAAGTGAAACACATCGTGAGGCTTCCCACCGATCGTACGGGTCCGTGATCGGCCTGGCACGCGGGGCCCGCCACGCGCGAGAATGGCGCGTCGGGGACATCCCGGCCACAGCGCCTGACGAGACGGAGCCCCGTGCGACCTGCTGCTCACCGCCCCCTTCTCGCCACGTCCCTCGTGGCGTCCGCACTCGTCCTGGCAGGCTGCGGGGCCTCCGGCGAGCCCGACGCGACCGCGAGCCCGGCGACGTACGCGGTGCCCGACGTCCCCGTCTCGGTGACGGCCCCCGCGGGCTGGGAGCGCCTGACTCAGGACGGCGCGTTCGCGGTCCGCTCCCCCGACGGGTTCGGCGACCCGGCGTTCCAGGCCGACGTCGTCGTCACGGGCGAGGCGGCGGGCGGCCCGCTGGACGACGCCGGCGCCGCCACCGCGGAGCGCGTCGCCGCGATCGACGGCTGGGTCCCCGACGCGGAGGGCCAGGGCGCGACGACCCTCGGGGAGACCCCCGCCTATCGCGTCTCGGGCACGGTCGACGTCGGCGGGACGCCGGTCGCCCAGGAGGTCCTCCTCGTCGGGTCGACCGCCGCCGACGGCGAGCCGTGGACGGTGTACCTCACCGCGTCCCACGCCGTGGAGGACGCCACCGGGGCGGAGCAGGCGCGCTCCGTCCTGACGAGCGTGCAGGTCACGCCGGCGGGCTGACCGCCACGACGAGCGCCGTCGCGACGGCCGCGACGCCCTCGCCGCGCCCCGTGAGACCGAGGCCGTCGGTGGTCGTGGCCGTGAGCGTCACGGGGGCGCCCGCCGCCGCGCTGAGCGCGGCCTCCGCCTCGCGCCGGCGGGAGCCGACGCGCGGCCGGTTGCCGATCACCTGGACCGCGACGTTCCCGATCTCGAACCCTGCCGCCCGGACGCGGCGCGCGGCCTCGGTGAGCAGGCTCGCACCGCTCGCCCCGGCCCACTCCGGCGCGGACGTGCCGAAGTTCGACCCCAGGTCTCCGAGCCCGCTCGCGGAGAACAGGGCGTCCGCCGCGGCGTGCGCGGCGACGTCGGCGTCGGAGTGGCCCGCCAGCCCTCTCTCCCCCGGCCAGTGCAGGCCGCCGAGCCACAGGGGGCGCTCGTCGCCCTCGGCCGCGTACGCGTGGACGTCGACCCCGACGCCCGTGCGCGGGAACGCCGTGGGCGCTCCCCGCGGCGTGGACGGGACGGTGGTCTCCGACGGGTCCGTCGTCATCGTGACTCCTGAAGGGTGAGCTCCGCGACGCGCAGGTCGTGCCGCGTGGTGATCTTCGCCGCGGCGGGGTCGCCCGGGACGACGTGCACGTCGTGACCGAGGTCCTCGACGAGGCCGGCGTCGTCGGTCGCCGCCACCGCCTCGTCGCCCGCGCGGTGCTCGGCGACCGCGTGCGCGCGCTCGAGCAGCGCCCGGTCGAAACCCTGCGGCGTCTGGACCGCACGCAGCACCGACCGGTCGACGGTGCCCGTGACCCGCTCGGCGCCGACGGGGTCGTCGGGGTCCGCCGGGTCGACGCGCTTGACGGTGTCGGTCACGGGCAGCCCGGGCACGACGGCGGCGTGCCCGGCGCGCACCGCCTCGACCACGCGCCGCACGAGAGAGGGCGGCGCGAGGGGCCGGGCGGCGTCGTGCACGAGCACGACGTCGACCGGACCGGAACCGGGCGCCGCGTCCGCGCCGGCGAGGCCGGCTCGCAGCCCTGCGGCGACGGAGGCCTGGCGTGTGCCCGAGCCGGCCACGGCGCGCACCGGACGGTCGACGCCGGGGTCGTCGCGCAGCATCGCGCCGACGTGGTCGACGAGGTCGGGCGGCGCCGTCACGACGATCGCGTCCACGACGCCCGAGGAGCACAGACGCCGCGCGGCGTGCACGACGAGGGGCAGCCCGTCGAGCTCGACGAGCGCCTTCGGGACGTCCATCCCGAGGCGCGTCCCGGAGCCTGCGGCGGTGAGGACGGCGAGAGTCGGCACGGCCACACGGTATCCCGTGCTGCGCCCGGTCGTCCGTCGCGCCCGGTCGTCCGTCGCGCCCGGTCGTCCGTCGCGCCCGGTGGGACGACGACGGGAGGGTGGCCGTCCGTGGACGGCCACCCTCCCGTGGTGTCGAGCGCCGGGCCCTCGTGCGAGCCGCCCGGTGGATCAGGACGCGAGGACCTCGTCGAGGATCGCCTCTGCCTTGTCCTCCTCGGTGTGCTCGGCCAGCGCGAGCTCCGAGACGAGGATCTGCCGCGCCTTGGAGAGCATCCGCTTCTCACCGGCCGACAGGCCCCGGTCGGCGTCCCGGCGGGACAGGTCACGCACGACCTCGGCCACCTTGATGACGTCGCCCGACGCGAGCTTCTCGAGGTTCGCCTTGTACCGGCGGGACCAGTTGGTCGGCTCCTCCGTGTAGGGTGCACGAAGCACCTCGAACACACGGTCGAGACCTTCCTGGCCGACGACGTCACGCACGCCGACGAGGTCGACGTTCTCGGCTGGGACTTCGATGGTCAGGTCACCCTGGGCGACCTTGAGCTTGAGGTAGATCTTGTCCTCGCCGCGGATCGTACGCGTCTTGATCTCTTCGATCAGTGCGGCGCCGTGGTGCGGGTAGACAACGGTCTCGCCTACTGTGAACGTCATCTGCAGATGTCCCCTTTCGCGGAGGTCCATCTTACCACGGGCCTCTGTGGATATCCGAGCCCCGGGCACCTTTCCGCGCCCCCGCGCACCGGTGTTCGTGCAGGTCAGACGCCTCTGCGTGCCCGTCACGAACGGGTCGCGAACGCGTCCGGAACGGCGCGCATCGCCCGCGGACGAGGACGCACTAGGCTTGGCCCGGAACCCCTCAGCCCCCTCGCGCCCCTGGAGAGCACGTGACCCGCACCACGACCATCCGAGCACGCCGGACCCTGCGGGCCTGGGCCGTCCCCGTCGTCGTCGCGACCGTCGCCGCCACCGCCGCGTGCTCCCCCATCGAGACGAACCGGCCCTACTCGCCGTCCGACGGCCTCCGGGTGAACCTCACGGACGACCTGCGCGGGCTCAACCTCATGGTCGTCACCGCGGGCGAGGGCGAGCCGGGCGCGGTCATCGGTGCCTTCGCGAACGACACCAGCGAGGACGTCGAGTTCGAGCTCGCCCCCGAGGGCGGCGCCGGCCTGACCGTGCCCGTCGAGGCCGGGTCGACCGTGTACCTCGGCACCGAGGACGGCTTCGACGCCCAGCTGGGCAGCGTCGACGCCGCTCCGGGCGGCGTCCTGCCCGTGACCGTCTCCGTGAGCACGGGCGAGGAGGAGACCCTCTCCCTGCCGGTCCTCGACGGGACGCTCGAGGAGTACGCGCACCTGATCCCCTGAGCCGGCCCGGCGCGGGCTCGCCGCGCCACGCCGAGCAGCACGACGGCGCCGCTCCCCTCGGTGGGGAGCGGCGCCGTCGTGCACGGGCCCGCGGAGCCGGGCTCGGGGCTCAGCCGAAGCGGCCGGAGATGTAGTCCTCCGTGGCCTGCTGGGACGGCGACGAGAACATCGTCGCGGTGTCGTCCATCTCGATGAGCCGACCCGGCTTGCCTGTGCCCGCGATGTTGAAGAACGCGGTGCGGTCGCTCACGCGCGCCGCCTGCTGCATGTTGTGCGTGACGATGACGATCGTGTACTCGTCCTTCAGCTCCGCGATCAGGTCCTCGATCGCGAGCGTCGAGATCGGGTCGAGCGCCGAGCACGGCTCGTCCATCAGCAGCACCTGCGGCTTCACGGCGATCGCACGGGCGATGCACAGGCGCTGCTGCTGCCCGCCGGACAGGCCGGACCCCGGACGGTCGAGGCGGTCCTTGACCTCGTTCCACAGGTTCGCGCCGCGCAGGGACGCCTCGACGAGGTCGTTGGCGTCCGACCGCGAGATGCGCTTGTTGTTGAGCTTGACGCCCGCGAGCACGTTCTCCTTGATCGACATCGTCGGGAACGGGTTGGGGCGCTGGAACACCATGCCCACCTGCCGTCGCACCGCGACGGGGTCGACGCCGTTGCCGTACAGGTCGACGCCCTCCATCGCGACGGTGCCCTCGACGCGCGCACCGGGGATCACCTCGTGCATCCGGTTGAGGGTGCGCAGGAACGTCGACTTCCCGCAGCCGGACGGGCCGATGAAGGCCGTCACCGACTTGGGCTCGATCGCCATGCTGACGTCCTGCACGGCGAGGAAGTCGCCGTAGTAGATGTTGAGGTCCTTGACGTCGATGCGGTTGCTCATGTCGTGCGGTCCTTCCGAGGTCCCGGCGCGGTGCGCCGCCGGCCGAGGGGTCGTGTGTGCTCCGCCGCCACGCGCGGCGCTCGGGGTGCTCATCGGCCCTTCTTGGGCGAGAACCAGCGGCCGACGAGGCGGGCCACGAGGTTGAGGAGCATCACGATGATGATGAGGGTGAGCGCCGCGGCCCAGGCGCGGTCGACGCCCGTCCCGCCCTGTGCCCACTGGCGGTAGGCGAACACCGGCAGGGTCGCCATGCGTCCGTCGAAGAGGTCCCAGTTGACCGAGTTGACGAGCCCGATGGTCAGCAGCAGCGGGGCGGTCTCGCCGATGACGCGCGCGACGGCGAGCATGACGCCCGTGACGATGCCCGCCATCGCGGTCGGGAGGACGACCTTGACGATCGTCAGCCACTTCGGCACGCCCAGGGCGAGGGACGCCTCGCGCAGCTCGTTCGGGACGAGGCGCAGCATCTCCTCCACCGAGCGGATGACCACCGGGGTCATGAGCACCGCGAGCGCGACGGCGCCCATGATGCCCGCGCGGTAGGCCGGGCCGAAGAGCAGCGTGAAGAGCGCGAACGCGAAGAGGCCCGCGACGATCGACGGGATGCCGGTCATCACGTCGACGAGGAACGTGATGCCGCGGGCGAGCGCGCCGCGGCCGTACTCGACGAGGTAGATCGCCGTGAGGATGCCGAGCGGCACCGCGATGACGGAGCACGCGAGGGTGACGAGCAGCGTCCCGACGATCGCGTGATAGACCCCTCCGCTCGTCATCGCGCCGTAGACGCCCATCATGTCGGTGGTGAGGAACTCCCAGCTGAAGAGCGCCGCGCCCTTCGAGACGACGGTCCACACGAGCGAGACGAGCGGGATCATCGCGAGGAGGAACGCGAAGGTCACGAGCGTCGTCGCGAGGCGGTCGGCGGCGTAGCGGCCGCCCTCGACCACGCGGGACGTGATCGTCAGCCCGACGGCGTACAGGACGGCGCCCAGGCCGACGACGCCGCCGAGCGTCGGCGACGCGACGAGGAGGAGCACGAGGAACGCGACGACGAGCGACCCGCCGACGAAGGCCCAGGGCGTCCAGCGCGGGAGGCGCGTGCCGCTCGCCGTCAGCTCCAGCGCCGTCTGCTGGACGGGGGTGTCGACGGTCATCAGTTGGCTCCCGAGAAGTCCTTGCGGCGGGCGACGATGGCGCGCGCGGCGAAGTTGACGGCGAAGGTGATGACGAAGAGCGCGAGCCCCGTGGCGATGAGGACGCTCACGGAGAGCCCCGACGCCTCGGGGAACTGCGCCGCGATGTTGGCCGCGATCGTCTGGTGCTGGCCCGGCTTGAGCAGGAAGAAGGAGTAGAGCATCCCGGGCGAGATGACCATGAGCACGGCCATGGTCTCGCCGAGCGCACGACCGAGGCCGAGCATCGCGGCGCTGATCACGCCCGAGCGGCCGAACGGGATGACGGCCTGGCGGACCATCTCCCAGCGCGTCGCGCCGAGGGCCAGCGAGGCCTCCTCGTGCAGCGTCGGCGTCTGGAGGAAGACCTCGCGCGAGACGGCGGTGACGATCGGCAGCAGCATCACGGCGAGCACGACGGCCGCGGTCATGATGTTGCGCGCCGGGGCCTGGTAGCCCTCGAACAGCGGGATGAACCCGAGCGCGGAGGAGAGCCAGCGGAAGAACGGGTCGAGGATCGGCGCGAGCCACAGCGCGCCCCACAGGCCGAAGACGACCGACGGGACGGCGGCGAGCAGGTCGACGAGATAGCCGAGGCTCTGCGCGAGGCGCCGCGGCGCGTAGTGCGAGATGAAGAGCGCGATGCCGACCGAGACGGGCACCGCGAGGAGGAGCGCCAGGACCGACGCGAGGACGGTCCCGAAGACGAGCGGGCCGATGTACGCGAGCAACGACCCCCCGGAGAACCAGGAGATCTCGGCGAGCTCCTCGGGGCTCGCCGTGAGGGCCGGCCACGCCTCGACGACGAGGAAGGCCGCGACGGCGGCGAGCGTGACGAGGATGACGATGCCGGCGCCGTGCGCCAGGCCGGAGAAGATCTTGCCGCCGACGCCGGCCGTCGGCTTCCCGCGCTGCGGGGACGCGGCCTCGGCGCTTCGCCGGGGTGGGCTGGTGACGCTCACTGGTGCTCCGTCGTGTGGTGGGGACGAGATGCGGGGGGACCGCCTCGGGCGGGCGGGAGGACGAGTCGCCCTCCCGCCCGCCCGGGGGTGGTCAGCCCTGGACCGTGATGCTGTCGAGCGCTGCCTCGACCTCGGCACGCAGGTCGTCCGAGATCGGGGCCGCGCCGGCGACGTCGGGCTCCGCCGCGCGGGCCTGGCCCTCCTCGCTGGCGACGTAGCCGAGGTAGCCCTTGACGTTGTCGACGTCGGCCTGCTCCTCGTAGGTGCCGCACGCGATCGAGTACGAGATCAGCACGAGCGGGTACGCGCCGGCCTCCGTCGTGGCGCGGTCGATCTCGACGACGAGCTGCGTCTCCGACGCGCCCTCGGCGCGCGGCGAGGCGTCGACGACGGCGGCAGCGGCCTCGGGCGAGTACGGGACGTACTCCTCGCCGACCTTGACCGCGACGGTGCCGAGGTCGCCGGCACGCGACGCGTCCGCGTAGCCGATCGCGCCCTCGGCGCCGGTCACGGTGTCGATGAGACCCTGCGTCTGGGCGCCGGACTGGCCGCCCTCGACCGGCCAGTCACCGCTGGCCTCGTGCGGCCAGGCGCCGTTCGACGCCGCCGCGAGGTACTCGGTGAAGTTCTCCGTCGTGCCCGACTCGTCGGAGCGGTGCACCGGGATGATGTCGATCGCGGGCAGCTCGACGCCCTCGTTCTCGGCGGCGATCGCCGGGTCGTCCCACGAGGTGATGTCGCCGTTGAAGACCTTGGCGAGCGTCTCGGCGGACATGTTGACGTTGTCGGCGTCGACGTCCGGCAGGTTGTAGACGACCGCGATGGGGCTGATGTAGAGCGGGAGCTCGAGGACGTCGCCGCCGTAGCAGCGCTCCTGCGCCGCGGCCAGCTCCTCCTCGTCGAGCGCCGCGTCCGAGCCGGCGAACTGCGTCGCGCCGGCGATGAACTGCTCGCGGCCGCCGCCGGAGCCGACGGCGTCGTAGGTGACGGTCACGCCGGGAGCCATGTCGCCGAAGCCGGCGATCCAGCCCGCGACGGCGTTCTCCTGGGAGGAGGCGCCCGCACCGGCGAGCGTGCCGCTGAGGCTCTCGAGGTCGCCCCCGGCAGAGCTCTCGGTGCCGCCCGGCTCGGTGTCGGAGCCGTCCGAGCCGTCGGAGCTGCAGGCAGCCAGCGTGAGGGCGAGAGCGCCCACCATGACCGCGGTACCCGCGCGGGAGATTCGGCTGAGCTTCACGAGTCGATCCATCCTGTTCGAAGCTGTGCGAGGCACCGGCGAGTACCGGTGACGCTCAGGACGGTAGGAGGAGCGGGTGACGCGTTCACCGAGTCCCGATGAACGCGAGGTGAACAGTGCACAGACGTTTCCGGGCAGGGTGCGCATCGTCCCGGGACGCCCCTTTCTCGGCCGTCCCGGGACGTGCTCTAGGGCTGGACGGTCACGCCGTCGGCGATCTTGTACCCGAGGCCACGGACCGTGAGGAGGAACCTGGGCGACGCCGGCTCCGGCTCGATCTTCGAGCGGATCCGCTTCACGTGGACGTCGAGCGTCTTCGTGTCGCCCACGTAGTCCGTGCCCCAGACACGGTCGATGAGCTGGCCGCGCGTGAGGACACGTCCCGCGTTGCGCAGCAGGAGCTCGAGCAGCTCGAACTCCTTGAGCGGGAAGGGCACGACCTCCCCCGCGACGGTCACCGTGTGCCGCTCGACGTCCATGCGCACCGGCCCGACCTCGAGCGTCCCGTCGTCGACCACCTCGTGCCCGTTCTCCCCGCCCTTGCGGCGCAGCACCGCGCGGACGCGGGCGAGCAGCTCGCGGAACGAGTACGGCTTCGTCACGTAGTCGTCCGCCCCGAGCTCGAGCCCGACGACCTTGTCGATCTCGGAGTCCTTCGCGGTCAGCATGATGACGGGGACGTCACCGCGCTGGCGCAGCTCTCGGCAGACCTCCGTACCGCTCAGGCCCGGGAGCATGAGGTCGAGGAGCACGATGTCGGCCCCGCCCGCGTCGTACTGCTCCAACGCCTCGGTGCCCGTGGCCGCCTCGACCACGTCGAAGCCCTCGCGCCGCAGCTGGTACGCCAGCGGGTCGCGGTACGACTCCTCGTCCTCCACCACCAGGATGCGCGTCACGCGCCTACCTCCTTGTTCCGTACGTCGTCGTTCGTCGTGTCGTTCGTGTCGCCGGCGTCGGCACCGTTCCTGGCGCCGACGCCCCGGGGGATCCGGGAGAGCCCGTCGTGGGCCGCGCCGGAGGGGAGCTGCACCGCGGCGGGGATGCGGATCGTGAAGGTCGAGCCCCGGCCGGGCTCCGACCACATGGTCACCTCGCCGCCGTGGTCGGCGGCCACGTGCTTGACGATGCTGAGGCCGAGCCCCGTGCCGCCCGTGTCGCGCGAGCGCGCGGGGTCGACCCGGTAGAACCGCTCGAACACACGGGCCTGCTCGTCGGCCGCGATACCGATGCCCTGGTCGACGACCACGATCTCGACCAGGTCGCCGGCCCGCGCTACCCCGACCCCGACGCGCGTGTTCTCCCCCGAGTACGCGACCGCGTTGTCGAGCAGGTTGCGCACCGCGGTGACGAGCAGGTTGTGGTCCCCGTACACCGCGGCGTCGAGGTCGCCGCCGGTCGTCAGCGTGATGCCCTTGCCCTGCGCGGTCGTGCGCGCGCGGTCCACGGCCTCCTCGACCACCCCCCGTACGGGGACGACCGTGACCTGCTGCAGCGCTCCGGCCACCTGGAGCCGGGAGAGCTCGATGATCTCCTGCACGAGCGCGGACAGCCGGGTCGCCTCCGACTGCATGCGCGCCGCGAAACGTCGCACCGCGACCGGGTCGTCGGCGGCGTCCTGCACCGTCTCCGCGAGGAGCGCCAGCGCGCCGACCGGCGTCTTGAGCTCGTGGGACACGTTCACCACGAAGTCGCGCCGGATCGCCTCCACGCGGCGCGCCTCGGTCCGGTCCTCGGCGAGCACGAGCACGTGGTCGGGCCCGACCTGCGCGACGCGCACCTGGAGCAGCACGGTGCCGCGGCCGACCGGCCCGCGCGGCAGCTCGAGCTCCTCGTCGCGGATCACGCCGTCGCGCCGCACGTCGTCGATGAGGTCGCGGATCGCAGCGTGCGCGATCGCGTCGCCGCGGACGACCCCCAGCGCGTACGCGGGCGGGCTCGCGCGCACGACGTCGCCCTCGCCGTCGAGCACGACGGCCGCCGACCGCAGCACCGCGAGCACGCGGACGAGACCCTCGTCCAGCTCGCGCGCCGGTTCGGGTGCGCCCCTGCGCTGCTCGCGCTCGCTCAGGCGGAACGCGACCGCGGCGATGACGCCGACGACGACGCCGACGATCCCGGCCAGCAGCACGGTCGCGCCCTCGATGAGGCTCTCGGCTTCCACACGTCCAGCGTACGGTCGGCCGCGACGCGTCCCGGACTGCGGGCGGCCCTCCCCGGACCGGGACGGCAAGAGTTCACCTTGCGGCGTCCTGGCGTTCATCGCGCGGACCATCTCGGATGGAAAGGTGACCGGAGCCGACGACGCATCCGGCTGCCAGGAACCTGCGAGGACCACGAGGAGCACTGCGCCGGCGCGTCCCGGGCGCGCCGACCGGTGCTGTCCGGTGCCGTCCGGTCACGACGAGAGGGAAGCGATGCGGGAGATCTTCGAGGCCGAGCTGAAGCAGGTCGGTGACGACCTGGCCGAGATGAGCCGGCTGGTCGAGGCGGCGATGAACCGCGCCGGACAGGCGCTGCTCACGGCGGACCTGCAGCTCGCGCAGCAGGTCATCGCGGCCGACCACACCATCGACGCCATCGAGCGGGAGCTCGACGAGCGCTGCGTCCTCCTGCTCGCGAAGCAGCAGCCGGTCGCCACCGACCTGCGCGTGGTGGTCAGCGCGCTGCGCATGAGCGCGACGCTCGAGCGCATGGGCGACCTCGCCCGTCACGTCGCACAGGTCGCCCGCGGCCGGTACCCCTCGCGTGCCATCGCGCCGACGCTGCACAGGACGTTCGAGCAGATGAACGACGCCGCGGTGCGTGTCGCTCGCCGCACGACGACGCTCCTCACGACCCGGGACCTCACGGTCGCCGCGAACATCGAGCGCGACGACGACCTGCTGGACCGCCTTCACCAGGACACGTTCACGGCCCTGCTGGACCACTCCTGGGACGGCACGACGCAGGAGACCGTCGACGTGACGCTCGTCGGCCGCTACTACGAGCGGTTCGGCGACCACGGCGTCTCCATCGCGAAGCGCGTCACCTACCTGGTGACCGGCGACTTCGCCGACGACCGCGGCATCCCGTCGGGCCAGGCGCGCGCGACCGCCTGATCGCCCGCCCGGTGCCGAGAGGGCACGGCGGAACGAAGGAGGCGCGGATCGTCGATCCGCGCCTCCTTCGTGCCGTCACGCCCTGATGACGCTCAGCGGCCCTGGTTCGCCACGGCCGCGGCGGCCGTCGCGGCGGCCTCGGGGTCGAGGTAGCGGCCGCCGCGCGTGACGGGCTTCAGGTCCTCGTCGAGCTCGTACAGCAGCGGGATGCCCGTCGGGATGTTGAGCCCGGCGATGTCCTCGTCGGAGATCCCGTCGAGGTGCTTGACGAGCGCGCGCAGCGAGTTGCCGTGCGCGGCGACGAGGACGGTCTTGCCGGCCTTCAGGTCGGGGACGACCTCGCCCTCCCAGTACGGCAGGGCGCGCTCGAGCACGTCCTTGAGGCACTCGGTGCGCACGACCGGCGCGTCGGCGTAGCGGGGGTCCGCGTCCTGCGAGAACTCCGAGCCGAGCTCGATCTCCGGCGGCGGCGTGTCGTACGAGCGGCGCCAGAGCATGAACTGCTCCTCGCCGTACTCCTCGAGGGTCTGCTTCTTGTCCTTGCCCTGCAGCGCGCCGTAGTGGCGCTCGTTGAGGCGCCACGACCGCTTGACCGGGATCCAGTGGCGGTCGGCGGCGTCCAGCGCGAGGTTCGCCGTCGTGATGGCGCGGCGCAGGAGCGAGGTGTGCACGACGTCGGGAGAGATCTGCGACTCCGCGAGGAGCTCGCCGCCACGCTTCGCCTCCTCGATCCCCTTCTCGGAGAGGGCCACGTCCACCCAGCCGGTGAAGAGGTTCTTGGCGTTCCAGTCGCTCTCGCCGTGGCGGAGCAGCACGAGGGTGTAGGTCATGGCTCCATCCTGCCGCACGCCTCCGGGGCGGGGCACGTCCGGTCCACGGGCTGGTGACCGGCCGGTGACCGATGTCGCCCGCCGCAGGACGGACGTCCTCGCACGGCGAGGACGTCCGCGGGGAATGTCGCCCCCGGCACGCACGTTGGGACGGGCATGCCGATCCACGGAGACTACGCACCCAGCACCAGCGGTTGGGCCCGCAAGCAGGCCGAGACGTACGAGACGTCCGGGGGGACGAAGGCCACGACGCTCAACGGGATGCCGGTGGTCGTGCTGACGACCCTCGGGCGACGCACCGGGAAGGTCCGCAAGACGCCGCTCATGCGCGTCGAGCACGACGGCGCGTACGCGGTCGTCGCCTCTCTCGGCGGCGCCCCCGAGCACCCCGTCTGGTACCACAACGTCCTCGCGCACCCGCAGGTCGAGCTGCAGGACGGCGCCGAGCGCCACGACTACGTCGCGCGCGAGGTGCACGGCGAGGAGAAGGCGCTGTGGTGGCAGCGCGCCGTCGCCGCGTACCCGCCGTACGCGGACTACCAGGAGAAGACGACGCGGGAGATCCCGGTCCTCGTCCTGGAGCGCACGACCGACGCCTGACACCGCCGGGCACGGCCCGCAGCGACCGCCGCGCGCCGGGGTCAGCGCGCCGCGCGGACCTTCGTCGCCTGGGCGTAGACGTCGAGCATGCGGCGTGCAGCGGCGTCCCAGCCGAACCGCTCGCTGACGCGCCGCGCACCGACGGCGAGCCCGGCGCGACGGTCGTCGTCCGCGAGCAGGTCCGCGAGCGCACGGGCCCAGGTCCACGGGTTGTGGTCCGGGACGAGGACGCCGGACTCGCCGTCGACCACGACGGTCGTCAGGCCGCCGACGGCAGCCGCGACCACGGGCGTCCCGCTCGCCTGCGCCTCGGCGGCGACGAGCCCGAACGTCTCGTTGTGCGAGGGCACCGCCACGAGGTCGGCGGCCCGGTAGTAGTCGACGAGCAGCGCGCGCGCGACGGGCGGCCGCACGACGACCTGGTCGCTGACGCCCAGCTGGTAGGCGAGCGCCTCGAGCTCGCGGACAGCCGTCGGGCGCCCGCTCGGTCCGCCCAGGACGACGAGCGTCGGCACGGGCTCGTCGTGGTCGGCGAGCACGCCGAGCGCACGGACGAGGACGTCGGGCGCCTTGAGCGGCTGGACGCGGCCGGCGAACAGCACGAGCCGGCCCTCGGTGGGCAGGCCGAGCTCGTCGCGCAGCGCGCGGCGCCGCTCCGCGCGCTCCGCCGGCCCGGCGCCGTCGGGCACGCCTGGGGAGAAGAGGTCGAGGTCGACGCCCGGGGGCACGACGTGGACGCGCGCCGGGTCTGCCGCGTAGTCGCGCACGAGGTCGTCGCCCTCGGCGTCGGTGCTCGCGACGAGCGCGTCGGCCTCCGCGACGACCTGCTCCTCCCCGATGATCCGCCCGAGCGGCTCGGGCGCGTCCCCGGGCGCGAGCGCGGCGTTCTTCACGCGCGCGAGCGTGTGCATCGTGTGCACGAGCGGCACGTCCCAGCGGTCGGCGGCCAGCCACCCGACCTGGCCCGACAGCCAGTAGTGGGTGTGCACGACGTCGTACCAGCCGACGTGGTGCCGCGCCTCCGCGCGCAGGACCCCCGCGGTGAACGCGCAGAGCTGCCCGGGCAGGTCGTTCTTGTCCAGTCCCTCGAACGGGCCGGCGGCGACGTGCCGCACGGTCACGCCCTCCGCGACCTCGACGACGGGCGGCTGGGCGGACGACGTCGCGCGCGTGAAGATCTCGACCTGCGCACCGTGCCGCGCGAGCGCGCGCGCGAGCTCGGTGACGTAGACGTTCATCCCGCCCGCGTCGCCCGTTCCCGGCTGGTCCAGGGGCGAGGTGTGGACGGACAGCATCGCGACGCGCAGGGCGTCGCCGTCGGGGCGGCCGGTGGTCACCGCGTCACGCCTCCACGACGCAGGCGGGGGCGGGGAGCGCGAGGACGTCGAGCACCTCGCCGAGCCCGTCGCTGCGGCGCACGCGCAGGAGCGCGAGGTTCGACGACGGCCCGTCGCCGGCCGCCAGCGGGTCGTCCTGCTGGTTCGCGACGACGACGAGGTCGTGGGTCGGTTCCTCGCCGCTCACCGGCAGCAGGACCGCGAGGTGGCGCGGCCACGTCCCGCCGACCGGGCTGTCGGCCAGGTGGCGCAGTCGCGGGGGCGCGCCGTCCGGCCCGTGCTCGACCGCGTGCACGGCGAGCACGTCGGCACCCCGCACGCCCACGACGACGCGCGCGCCGTCCGGCGTGACCTCGACGTGCGACGGGAAGCTCCGTCCGCCGTCCGGCGCGGTGGCGAAGGTCACCGGGTACCGTGCGACGACGTCGTAGCGGCCGTCGCCCGCGGGCGCGAGGACGAAGAGGGCCGGGTCGAGCTCCCCCACGACGACGAGATGACCGCCCGGAAGGGTCGCCAGGTGTCGGGGCCCGGTCCCGGGCGGGAAGGTCGCGACGACCGCGGGCGGCGTGCCCTCGGCGTCTGCGGGGTCGTGCCGACGCAGCTCGTCCGTCCCGAGGTCGACGACGAGGACGCCCCCCTCGCCGTCGTCCGCGACGAAGTGCGCGTGCGGTCCCTCCTGACGCTCCGCGTCGGGTCCGGTCCCCGCGTGACCGTACCGACGCGTCGAGCCCGTGAGAGCGCCGTCGCACTCGGTGGCCGCGACCGTGAGGACGCCGTCGCCGTAGTTGGCGACGAGCACCTCGCCGGGCCGGGCGAGGACGTGGCAGGGCGAGTCGCCGCCGGTGGGGATCCCCGGGCCCAGCGGCCGGATCGTGCCGTCCGCGGAGACGTCGAACGCCGAGAGCGTGCCCTCCGGGGTCTCACCGACGGCGTAGAGCGTGCGGGCCGTGCCGCCCCCGGGCGGGACGGGGGCCGTCAGCGCGAGGAACGACGGCGACGGCGTCGTGGCGACGAGACGTCCACCGACGAACGCGCCCTGCTCGACGTCGACCTCGACCTGCCAGACACCCTCCGGGACGTCCGACCCGGGGTGCGGGTAGGTGCCGATCCACAGGGTGCGCGTCGAGAAGGTCATAGCCCGAGCGTAGTTTCTCTCCCGTCCGCTCCCGACACGACGACGGGGCGCCCGCCGCCCGGTCGAGGACCGAGAGGTGGTGCGCCCCGTGCGGGTCGAGCGTCAGTGCGCCGCGTCGTAGGCGGCCTGGATCTCCTGGGAGATGCGGCCGCGGTCGTTGACCTTGTGTCCGTTCGCCCGGGCCCACTCGCGGATCTCGGTCGCGCGGGCGGAACCCGTGCTGCGGCCACGGCGCGCCGCCGGGCGTGCGGAGGTGCGCGACGAGACCTTGCGGGCGTTGCCGACCCACGAGGCGAACGCGTCGCGCAGCTGCTGCGCATTCTTCGTGCTGAGATCGATCTCGTAGGAGACGCCGTCGAGCGCGAAGGTCACCGTCTCGTCCGCCGCCCCTCCGTCGATGTCGTCCACGAGAATTACCTGGACTTTCTGGGCCACTGTTGATTCCTCACGCTTCACAGGAAGGAGATGACCTGTCCAGCATGCCCCAGCACGACAAGCACGTCAATTGTCTTTGCCGCGCGTCCAGGGGATAACGTCGTCCGGTGCGATGAATCCGTGCATGGCCCGAACGTCATGCCGCGTCGCGACCGGAATCCACGGCCACCCGCGAACGCATTTCCTCTTCGGCGTCGAGCCGCGCGAGAGCCGCTCGTTCGTTGCGGTCCGCGCGCACGATGTACCGCATGGCGAACCAGAACAGCAGCCCCACGCCGACCGAGGGGACGAGGGCGCCGAGCACGGGCAGCACGTCGTTCATGATCCCGATCCTAATCCCGTCACTGGGCCGGCTTGACGAGCGGGAAGAGGATCGTCTCGCGGATCCCCAGTCCCGTGAGCGCCATGAGCAGGCGGTCGATGCCCAGGCCCATGCCGCCCGAGGGTGGCATCGCGAACTCCATCGCGGTGAGGAAGTCCTCGTCGATGCGCATCGCCTCGTCGTCGCCCGCCGCGGCGAGCAGGGCCTGCGCCTCGAAGCGCTGGCGCTGCACCACGGGGTCGACGAGCTCGGAGTAGGCCGTCGCGAGCTCGACGCCGCGCACGTACAGGTCCCACTTCTCGACCTGACCGCGCACCGTGCGGTGGTCCCGTGTGAGAGGCGAGGTCTCGACCGGGAAGTCGCGGACGAACGTCGGGGCGACGAGGTGGTCGCCCACGAGGTGCTCCCACAGGCCCTCGACGAGCTTCCCGTGGTTGACGTTCTTCGGGTCGAACGAGAGCTCGAACCTCGTCGCGAACGACAACAGCTGCTCGACCGACGTCTCCGGAGTGATCTGCTCCCCCAGCGCGTCCGACAACGAGTCGTACATCTTCAGCTGCGTCCATTCGCCGCCGACGTCGTACTCGGTACCGTCCGCCAGGGTCAGGAGCGTGGTGCCGAGAGCGTCCTGCGCCGCGCGCTGCACGAGATTCTTCGTGAGCGCCGCCATGGTGTCGTAGTCGCCGTAGGCCTCGTACGCCTCGAGCATCGCGAATTCCGGGGAGTGCGTGGAGTCCACGCCCTCGTTGCGGAAGTTCCGGTTGATCTCGAAGACCTTCTCGACTCCGCCGACCGCAGCGCGCTTGAGGAACAGCTCGGGCGCGATGCGCAGGAAAAGGTCGATGTCGAACGCATTCATGTGTGTCTCGAACTGGCGCGCCGCGGCACCTTCCGGGCGCGTCTGCAGCATGGGCGTCTCGACCTCGACGAACCCGCGCTCCCAGAAGTTCTCGCGGATCGAGCGCACGACGGCGGCGCGCAGACGTACCGTGTCCCGCGCCGCGGGACGTGCGATGAGATCCACGTAACGCTGTCGGACGCGTGATTCCTCCGACAGGTCCTTGTGCAGCACCGGAAGGGGGCGCAGCGCCTTCGCGGCGACCTTCCAGGCATCGGCGAAGACGCTCAGCTCACCGCGCCGGGAGCTGATGACGCGCCCGTGCGCGAACAGGTGGTCGCCGAGGTCGACGTCGGCCTTGAACGTGGCGAGCGACTCCTCGCCGACCACGGCCTGGCTGAGCATGACCTGCAGGCGGTTGCCCTCGCCGTCCTGCAGCGTGACGAAGCACAGCTTTCCGGTGTTGCGCAGGAAGACGACGCGGCCCGCGACCCCGACCTCGTCCTGCGTCTCCTCGCCCGTCTCGAGGTGCGCCCAGCCCGCGCGGACCTCGGCGATCGTGTGCGTGCGCGGCACGCCCACCGGGTACGGCTCGTCGCCGCGCGCGAGGATGCGCTCGCGCTTCTCGCGGCGGACCTGGATCTGCTCGGGGACGTCGTCCTCGTCGGGCGTGGAGGGATCAGGGTTTCCGGCGGGGGGAGTCACGCGGACGATTCTACCGACGCCCCCTCGATGACAGGGTCCGGGTCACGACCGTGACGGGACGGACGGGACGGACGAGACGGACTCGACGGACGGCAGCAGGTCGAGCGCGAGGTCGAGGATCGGGGCGGAGTGCGTGAGGGCGCCGACCGAGAGGTAGTCGACGCCCGTGCCGGCCACCTCGCGCGCGCGGTCGAGCGTGAGGTTTCCCGTCGCCTCGAGCTCGACCTTCGCGGGCACGCCGTCCCGGCCCTCGCGCGCACGGACGGCCGCGACGGTCTCGGCGAGGACGGACGTCGGCATGTTGTCGAGCAGGAGGAAGTCGGCACCCGCGTCGAGCGCCTCCAGCGCCTGGGCGGTCGTGTCGGCCTCCACCTGGACCAGCACGTCCGAGAACGTCCGGCGGATCGCCTCGATCGCCGCGCTCACGGAGCCTGCGGCGACGACGTGGTTGTCCTTGACCATCGCGACGTCGTACAGGCCCATGCGCTTGTTGGTCCCGCCGCCGGCGCGCACGGCGTACTTCTCGAGCGCGCGCAGACCCGGCGTCGTCTTGCGCGTGTCGAGGACCTGCGCCCCCGTGCCGTCGAGCTCGCGCGCCCACGCGCGCGTCGCCGTCGCGACGCCCGACGCGCGCGACGCGAGGTTGAGCAGCGTGCGCTCCGCGACGAGCAGCACCTGGACCGGGCCGGTGAGCGCGGCGAGCACGTGGCCACGACCGACGGCGTCGCCGTCGCGCGCGGAGAACGTCACGTCGACGGGCGGCAGCCCGAGCCGCGCGGCCACCTGGCGCGTCACCTCCTCGACCACGACGAGACCGGCGACCACGCCGTCCGCGCGCGCGACGAGGTGCGCGGTGCCCGTGGCCGACGGCGGGACGGTCGCCTGGGTGGTGACGTCGCGCCCGGGCGCGACGCCGAGGTCCTCGTCGAGCGCGCGCGCCACGGTCTCGGCGACCCACGTGGGGTCCAGACCCGGCTCGACGCGCGACGGGGCGCCGGGCTGCGGTTCGCCCTCGGACGGGCGGGCGGGAACGGGCTCGGCGGGGGTGCTCACGGTCCCCCACCGTAGCCGCCCGCGCGACGACCGAGCACGACCTCGCCCGCGGTCGAGAACGACCTCGCGGTCGTCATCGCGCGCAGAACGTCCCTCAGGTCGTGCTCGGCAGGGAACCGGTCAGCGGACGAGCAGGGTGCCGTCGTCGTCGAGCGAGACGACGACGCGGCGCTCCCACGCCGGGTCCGGCGCCGGGAAGTCGGTGCGGAAGTGGCCGCCGCGGCTCTCGCTGCGCAGCGTCGCCGCCGCGGTGAGCGCCGTCGCGACCTGGTGGATGTTCGTCGTCTCCCACTCGGCGGCCTGCGGCTGCGCGACGACGTCGCTCGCCTCGTGCGCGTCCGTGCGGATCGCGGCGAGGCGGCGCTCGGCAGCGGCGAGCCCCTCGGCGTCGCGGATGACGCCTGGCCCGGCGGACGCGACCGACTGGATCCGCGACCGGGCGGCCGCGGCGACGAGCGCGGACGGCCCGGGACGCGGAGACGGCGACCCGAGGACGAGGTCGCCCGCGGCGACGCGCCCCGTGATCTCGCGCGCCGCGCGGTGGGCGAACACGAGCCCTTCGAGCAGCGAGTTGGACGCGAGCCGGTTGGCGCCGTGGACGCCGGTGCAGGCGACCTCGCCGATCGCGTACAGGCCGTCCAGGGACGACCGCCCGTGCAGGTCCGTGATCACCCCGCCCGAGTGGTAGTGCTGGGCGGGGGCCACGGGCACGGGCTCCTCGGTCCAGTCGATGCCGTTGTCGAGGAGCCGCCCGGTGATCGTCGGGAAGCGCGAGCGCAGGAAGTCGGCGCCGAGGTGCCGTGCGTCGAGCAGCACGTGGTCGGACCCGGTAGCGGCCATCTGTCGGACGATCGCGTGCGCGACGACGTCGCGCGGCGCGAGCTCGGCCATGGCGTGCTGCGCGGGCATGAAGCGGTGCCCGTCGGTGTCGAGGAGGATCGCCCCCTCGCCCCGCACGGCCTCCGAGATGAGCGGGAGCTGGCCCTTGGCGCCCAGCCCGAGCCACAGCACGGTCGGGTGGAACTGGACGAACTCGAGGTCCCCGAGCGCGGCGCCCGCGCGCAGGGCCGCCGCGATCCCGTCGCCCGTCGCCTGGGGCGGGTTCGTCGAGGACCGGAAGACCTGGCCCACTCCCCCTGTCGCGAGCACCACGGCCCGGGCCAGGGCCGCGCCGACGCCGTCCCGCGTGCCCTCACCCTTCACGTGGAGGGTCACGCCGCACGCCCGGGGCCGTCCGGCCGGGTCGCCGTCGGAGCCGGGCGCGGTCGTGAGGACGTCGAGCACGAGCGCGTTCTCGATGACCTCGATGCCCGGGTCCGAGCGCACGGCGTCGAGCTGCGCGACGAGCGCGCGCGAGATCTCGGCACCGGTCGCGTCGCCGCCCGCGTGGGCGATCCGGTCGGCGTGGTGCCCGCCCTCGCGCGTGAGAGCGATGTCGCCGTTGGCGGCCCGGTCGAACCGCGCACCGAGCGCCACGAGCTCGCGCACGCGGGCCGGACCCTCCGTGACGAGCACCTCGACCGCGACCGGGTCGCACAGCCCGCCGCCCGCGACGAGCGTGTCCGCGAGGTGCGCCTCCGGCGAGTCCTCCGGGTGGAGCGCCGCGGCGATGCCGCCCTGCGCCCAGACCGTCGAGCCCGACGACAGCTCGCCCTTCGTGACGAGCAGGACCCGGGGCACGCGCGTGCGCAGCTCGAGCGCCGCGGTGAGTCCCGCGATGCCGGAGCCGACGACGATGGCGTCGGCCGTCGTCGTCCAGCCGGGCTCCGGGGCGGCGAGGGAGCGGGCGAGCGCGCTCACCCGCGGTGCGCCGCGCCGTCGGGCCGGCCGGTGGGCACGCCGTCGCGCACCGCGCCCGGGGCGGTGTCGTGGCCGGTGTCGTGACCCGCCCGGACGGCCGCGAAGGCCAGCCCGCTCGGCTCCAGGCCCCGCGCCGCCGGGACGTCCGGGACGAGCCCCGGCTCGTCCGAGAGCTCGACGATGCGGTTGCGCTCGTCCACGAACACGACGTGCGGGAGGTAGGTGCGCGCGTCCTCGTCGGACAGCGTCCCGTACGCGATGAGGATGACGACGTCGCCCGGGTCCACGAGGTGCGCCGCGGCGCCGTTGATGCAGATCTGGCCCGCGCCGCGCTCGCCCGGGATCACGTACGTGGTCAGCCGCGCGCCGTTCGTCACGTCGACGACGTCGACCTGCTGGCCCGGGTACAGGTCGGCCGCGTCGAGCAGGTCGGCGTCGACGGTGATCGACCCGACGTAGTGCAGGTCGGCCTGGGTCACCGTCGCGCGGTGGATCTTGCCGATCATCATGGGTCGCTGCAGCGATGCCGGGCGTCGCTCGGCGGGGCGCGGGGTCGGCGCGGTCACGCGGTTCCTCCAGGGTGCTGGGCACGGTCGTCGGCCGTCGGGGAGCCCGGGTCTCGGGCACCGGCGGCTGCACGGATCTCGACGGCCGTGTTGTCGATGAGTCGGGTGGTGCCCACGCGCGCGGCCACGAGGAGGAGTCCCGGGCCGACGGCGCCGGGCGCCAGGTCCTCCACGGTAGCCGGGTCGACGAGCACCAGGTAGTCCGCGTCAACGCCAGGGGTCCCGTCGAGGATTCCCCGCGCCGCAGCGAGGACTGCGACGGCGTCCGCGCCCCCGTCCGCCGCGTCCGCCCCCGCGCGCAGCGCACGGCTCAGCGCGAGCGCGTGCTCGCGCTCCTCGGGCGTGAGGTACGCGTTCCGGGACGAGCGCGCGAGCCCGTCGCTCTCGCGGACCGTCGGCACGCCGAGGATCTCCACGCCGAGGTCGAGGTCGGCCACGAGGCGCCGTACGGCGAGGAGCTGCTGGGCGTCCTTCGCGCCGAACACGGCCACGTCCGGCCGCACGAGGTGCAGGAGCTTGAGCACGACCGTGAGGACCCCGTCGAAGTGCCCCGGCCGGGACGCGCCCTCGAGCACGGTCCCGATGCGGCCCGACGTCACGCGCACGATCGGCGCGTCCCCGCCCTGCCCGAAGCCCGGGTACATCTCCTCGACGTCCGGGGCGAACACGAGGTCCACGCGGGCGTCGGGTCCGGCCGACGCGAGGAGCGCGACGTCGCCCTCGACGTCGCGCGGGTAGCGCTCGTAGTCCTCGCCCGGGCCGAACTGCAGGGGGTTCACGAAGTCCGTGACGACGACCTCGCCCTCCGCGCCCACGGCCTCGCGCGCGCGCCGCACGAGCTCGAGGTGGCCCGCGTGCAGCGCGCCCATCGTCATGACGACCGCTCGGCGCCGGCTGCGGGCGAGAGCGGCGCGCAGGTCGGCTCGCGTCGTGGCGACGCGCGGGGCCGCCGGTCCCGTGCCGTGGTCGGCCGTGCCCGAGCCGTCGTCGATCGGGTCCGCACGGCGGTCCGGGGTCATCGTCGTCCTTCCTGAGGGCCGTCCTGGTCGTCGTCGTGCGCGAGGTCCGGCGCCTCGTCCGGGACGGCCGCGAGCGCGTCGAGCACTGCCTTCTCCGCGGAGCCGTCGATGCGCCCGCTCGCGCGGGACCGGACCGCCGCCCCGCGGCTCAGGGCGACGTACGACGGCGGCACGTCGGCCGCGTCGCTCGTCGCCGCGAGCGCGCGCAGGGCCGCGAGGTGCTCGACGACCGTCCCGACGTCGCCGCGCGACACGGGCCCGGTGAGCGCCGAGATCGCGCCCGCCGCTCCCCCGGTGCCCGACTCCGCGCCGCGGTCTGCGGCCCGGGTCGCGCCGTCGAGCGCGGCCGACAGGAGCGGCGCGAGCACGCGTCCCGGCTGCTCGACCCCCGCCGCCTCGAGGGCCTGCGCCGCCTGCGCGACGAGCACGACCAGGTGGTTCGCGCCGTGCGCGAGCGCCGCGTGGTAGAGGCCGCGGGACTCCTCGGCGACCACGACCGGCTCGCCGCCGATCTCGACGACGAGCGCCTGCCCGATCGGCAGGACCGGCGTCGGACCGGTCACGGCGAACGTCGAACCCTCGAGGCGCGACAGGTCGAGCGAGGTCCCGGTGAACGTCATCGCGGGGTGGATCGCGAGCGGGATCGCGCCCGCCGCCCGCGCCGGGTCGAGGACCGCGGCGCCGTAGCGCCCCGACGTGTGCACGACGATCTGCCCCGGCTGCCACGCCCCCACGTCGGCGAGGCCGCGCACGAGACCGGGCAGCGTGTCGTCGGGCACCGCGAGGAGCACGAGCTCGGCGCGCTCCACGACCTGCGGCACCTCGAGCACGGGCACGCCCGGCAGGAGCGCGTCGATGCGGTCGCGCGACGCCTCGGAGATGCCGCTCGCGCCCACGACCGCGTGCCCCGTCGCGCGCAGCGCGCTGCCGAGGACCGCGCCGACGCGGCCCGCGCCCACGACGCCGACGCCGAGCCGTCCGGGGCGGCGGGCGTCGGGCGCGCTCACGCGTCGCTCCCGACGTCCTGCCCGTCGGGCACGGGGTCGGCCGGAGCCTCGAGCGGGACCTCGTCGCGCCGCATCCAGAGCTCGGGGCCCTGGTGGGCACGGGCCTCGTGCGCACGGGCCGCCTGCGTGTCGAGGAGGCGCGCGGCGTCGGCGGAGTCGAGGTGGTAGACCTTCGGGACGACCGGGCCGGGGGTCGAGTGCACGGCGAACGTCGCGACGTCGAACCGGCGCTGCAGGGGACCCTGCTCGAGCCCGAGGGACTGCGTGCGCTCGTGCGGCACGACGACGAGGCTGCGGAACACGCGCCCGCTGCGCAGCACGAGCGCGCGGTCAGTCACCGCGAACCCGCTGCGCCGCCACGAGACGAGGTCCAGGAGCCGTGCCCTGCGCGGCATCGCCACGAAGTGCTCGCCCGCGTCACGGCCCGACAGGCCTTCGTCGAGGAGCGCGCGCGGGTCGGCCGTGCCGAGGTCCGGCAGGACCAGCCACAGCGCGGCGAGCGCCTCGTCGCGCGACCCGACCGGCAGCAGGACGCTCTTCGTCTGGGACCCGTCGGCGCTCGGCCCGTACCCGGCGACGTTCACGTCGACACGCCACCAGTCCGGACCTCGCCAGAACGGACCCTGGAGCAGCCGCACCGCCTGGACGCGGCCGGGCGGGATGGTCTGCGAGCGTGTCTCGAGGAGGCCGTGGCGCAGGCGGATGCCGTCGGGCGAGATCGCAGAACGGAAGCCGAACTCGCCCGTGAAGCGCTGGAACAGGTAGCCGCCGAAGCCCAGGACGGCCGGCAGCGCGCTGAACAGGATGCCGATCTCGCGCGTGCCGATGACGACGCCCACGATGCCGAGGATGCCCAGGACGAGGCCGAGGGTCGCGCCCGAGCGCAGGAGCGACGCGACGAGACGGCCCGGCTGGAGCGCGGTGACGGGCTGCTCGGGCGCCTCCTGCAGGGGCGCGGGGAGAGTGGCCGTCCCGTCCTGCGCCGACATGTCGGTGGTGCCGGGCCCCTGCTGGCCCGCGGGGCCGACCGGCACGTGCGGGGCGGCCGGGCTCGACGGCGCCGCCCCGACGCGCAGGCCCGCGGCGCGGGCGAGCAGCTCGACGCGCAGCCGGTCCGCGTCGTCCTGCTTGAGGAAGCCGAGCTTGACGCCCGAGTCGCCGCCGCCCGCCACCTCGAGCTTGAGCTCGGCGAGCCCGAAGAACCGGGCGAGGAGCGGCTGGACGACGTCGACCGCCTGCAGGCGGTCGAGACGCGCGCGCCGCTGCTGGCGGAAGAGGACCCCAGTGCGCAGGTGCACGGACTCGTCGTCGACCGCGTAGCTCGTCATGCGCCACGCGAGCGCCGAGTAGCCGAGCCCCACGAGGCCGATGGCCAGCACGCCGAGCAGGACCTGCCACCAGCGGTCGCCCTCGAGCAGGTTCTGCCCCTCGGGCAGGCCGTTGAGCGTCTGCTGGCCGACGACGACGAGCAGCACCGCGATGACCGTCCAGCCGCGCACGAGCGGCGTGACGGGGTGCACGCGCTGCCAGTCGAGCGCCGTCGCCGAGGCTTCGTGCTGCGACGCGTCCGGCGTGGCCGGCGCACCCGGGCCGGGGACCTCGCCGCTCACAGGCCCGCCAGACGAGCCTCGCCGCGCGACGCGAGGCGGTCGCGCAGGCGGTCCGCCTCGGCGGGCTCGAGGCCGTCGATCGTCGCGTCCGTCGACGCGGACGCCGTGTGGAGCTGGATCTGCGCGATGCGCAGCCTGCGGGCCAGCGGACCGGCCTGCACGTCGACGTACTGCATGCGTCCGTACGGCACGACGACGAGCGAGCGGAACATGATGCCCTTGCGGATGAGCAGGTCGTCGTCGCGCTCGGCGTACCCGATCGCACGGACCTGGCGCGGCACCAGCAGCACCGTCCAGAGACCGATCAGCGCGAGCACGCCGAGGACGAGCCACTGCCACCAGTGCGGGAACAGGATCGCGAGGACGACCACCGGGACCGCGAGGACGGCGAGCGTGATCGCCGTCGAGAGGAGGCGCGCCGTGATCAGCCGTGGGGACACGCCCGACCACACGATCCCGGGCGGGTCGAACGGACCCGCGGCGTCGCGCGTCAGGGCTCGGTCGGAGTCGGTCATGTCTCGATTCTCCCATCCGGCGGACGCCACCGGGTCGAGGTCAGGCCGAGGCGCCGGCCTCGCCGTCGGCCTCGGCCGTCCTGCGGCGCTCGGCGCCCGGCTCGTCGTCGTCCCCCGGGGGCGGGAGCTGGCAGAACCGCTCCGCGAGCAGCCCCGCCGCGGCCAGGACGAGGGCGCACGCGACCGCGATCCCGGCCGCGACCGCGCGGTCACGTCGGGCCTCGATCGCGAGGTCGGGCAGCGCGGCGAGCACCTGCGCGCCGTACCAGCCCGCGAGCAGCGCGCCCGTGAGCGCCGCCGCCTTCGCCAGCACGAAGGTCCGCGCCGCGCGGATCGGGTCGAGGCCCGGGCGGCGGCCCTTCTGGTACGCGCGCACCGCCCAGCCCGCCCAGAAGACTCCCGCCGCGAGCGCGACGATCGCGACGTCGACCACCCACGGGACCGCCGGGAGGTAGGTGCCGCGGCCCTCGACGAACCGCACGACGAGCCAGCCCACCACCGCCGTCACGACCGCGACGAGCAGCAGCGTCCGGACGGACGAGCGGCGCATCAGCGCTGGGGGTCGGACGGCGGGGTGGACACCGGCGGGAACGGTGACCAGTGCTCGGTCCCCGGCGGGACCGGCTGGGCGGGCTCTGCCGGGACGGGCGGCAGGGGCGTGACCGGACGGACCACCTGGTGCAGCGCGGGGTCCGCGAGCGGCCCCGGGGCGGCGACCGGTGCGCCGGTCGGCGCGTCGCCGCGGGCCCCGAACGGCGAGCTCACCGGGGCGAACGGCACCCCGCGGATGATCCCCTCACCGCGCTCCGGCTCGGCCGCCCCGGCCGACCACGACGGCTCCCCCGGCCACGACGGCTCCCCCGGGTGGCGGTGCTCCGGCTCGTCGGGGTGCACCGGGCTGAACACCGGCACCGCGACGAGCGGCTCGGCCGGTGCCTGTGCCGGTGCCGGAGCCGGAGCCGGTGCCGTGATCGGCGGGAACGGCGAGGTCTGCGTGAAGGGCTGACCCTGCGGGGAGGACGTCGCGTGCGACGCCGGGTGCGACGTCTGCCGGGGAGGCGACGGCGGGTCGAAGGGGAACGGCGACGGTTCCTCGGTGTCGCGCACGGTCTCCGGTCCTGCAGCGGGGGCGGCCGGAGCCGACAGGCCGGCCTGCGCACCCGGGGCCGGCGGTGCGACAGGGGCGGGCGGTGCGCCAGGGGCGGGCGGCACGGGCGGTTCGGCCGGGGCCGTCTGCGCAGGTGCGGGTGCCGGTGCGGGTGCGGGTGCGGGTGCGACGACCGCGGGCGCTGGCGTCGGCGCGGGCGGCACGACCGGGACCGGAGGTGCGACCTGAGCCGGCGCCCCGCCGTCGGGCGTCGCGGGAGCCGGGCTCGCGATCGGCACGGCGCCCGTCGGGTTCGGCGCGCCCTCCGTGAGCCAGTCGAGCGCGAGCCAGCGGATCCCTGCACGGTCCGGTGCCGTCGCGGCGAGCGCGGCCACGGGGCCACCGCCCAGGCCCGGCAGCACCGCGCCGGGGTCGATCTGCGACCACGGCTCCAGCACGAACGCGCGCTCGTGCGCACGCGGGTGCGGGAGCTCGAGGTCGTCGGCGACCGCCGTCAGGGACCCGTAGACGATGAGGTCGACGTCGAGAGTGCGCGGCCCCCAGCGCTCGTGCCGGACGCGCCCGTGCGACCGCTCGACCGCCTGGCACGCCTGCAGGAGGTCCCGGGCGGACAGCCGCGTGCGCGCGAGCACCACGGCGTTGAGGAAGTCGGGCTGCTCCGGGCCCACGGCCGCGGTGCGCGCGAGCGGCGACACCTCCGTCAGCTCGAGGCCCGAGATGCGGTCGAGGTCGGTGATCGCGTCGCGCAGGGTCTGCTGCGCGTCGCCGAGGTTCGCACCGAGCGCGAGGACGACCTCGACGAAGTCCGCAGGGACGTCGTCCATCCGGTCCCGCTCGCGCACCTCCTCGTCGACCGGCGCTCCGGCGGTCGGGGACCCGGCGGCCGCACCGTCGGCGACCTCGTCCGCGACGGACACCGGGTTCCCGGACGGGGTCTCCACCGGCGCGGTGTCGCCGACCGGCAGCGGGACCGGCGGGACGTCCTGACCGGCCCGGTCCTGAGCCGGGACCGGCTCCTGCGCCGACACCGCCTCGTGGAGCAGGGCGGCCTCCTGCGCCGGGACGGGGGGCGCCTCGCGCGTGGCGTCGGCGGCCGGCTCGTACGCAGCGTCGGTCGCCGGGTGCTCGGCGTCGTCGTCGGTGGGCCGGTGCGCGGCGTCGCCGACCTCGTCCTGGGGACCGGAGCCGACCTGAGGGTCGTCGGTCACCGGCCGGGGCAGGTCCTCGACGGCCTCGGGGCTCGCGCTCGGTGCCGGCACGGCCCCGGCAGGGTGGCCGAGCGCGTCGACCGCCGCGGCCGTCGGAGCGGTGGTGGGCGCCGCCGCAGCCGGTCCGTCGTCCGAGGACCCGGCCTCGGGCGAACCGGTGACCGAGGACCCGGTCGGGGACTCGACGTCGGGCACGGCGGTGAAGGGCTCCGGCTCGGTCGGTCGCTCGACCGCGCCCGTGGGCGGGATGCTCGGCGGCATGACGGCCGGGGCCTCGGCGAGCACGGGCTCGGGCTCCGGGTCGCGCACGGTCTCCACGCCGTGGATCAGGGCCGGCGCCACGGAGCCGACGGGGATCGGGGCGACGGGCTGCTGCTCGCGCGCGTCCTGCCGGCGGGCGAGGGGCGCCACGACCGGGACGACGACGCGGTCACGGCGGATGACGACCTCGACGTCCTCGAACGGCACGGTGATCGGCGCCTGCGGCTTGTGCACGGCCACGTCGACCGCCACGACGTCGGGATGCGTGAGGATCGTCGCGGCGATGCGCTCGGCCACGGTCTCGACGAGGTCGGCCGGCGACCCCTCGAGGACGGCGACGACGTCCTCCGCGACCCCCGCGTAGCTCACCGTGTCCGCGAGGTCGTCCCCGCGCGCGGCCTCGCGCGTGTCGAGGTGCAGCACGACGTCGGCGCGGAAGAGCTGCCCCTCGGCCTTCTCGTGCTCGAGCACGCCGTGGTGGCCGGTCGCGCTGAGCCCGGTGAGGCGGATCCGGTCGAACGGCCGGCCGTCCGCGTCGAGGACCGCTCCTGCGAACGCTGTGGTCACGTCGTGCTCCCGTCCTGACGTGGGAGCACGAGGCGTCCGGGGACGGTCGTGCTCCGCTGTCTCGTGCGATCGGTCGTGCCGATCGTTCGTGCCGTTGCTGTCGATCGCTGTCGATCGCTGTCTCGCGGCGGTGTCGTGCCGCCGCCGCCCATCCTGCTAGGTCGCGGGCCGCTCCGTCGAGTCCCCGTCCACCGCAGCACCGGGACCGGCGGCGCGCGCCCGGTCCCAGGCCGCGACGACGCGGACCGCGTCAGCCGACGCGCGGACGGCGTGGACACGGACGCACCACGCCCCGGCCGCGGCGGCGAGCGTCGTGACCGCGGCGGTCGCGTCGTCGCGCGAGAGGGGTGGGACCGCCTGCCCGTCCGGGCCTGCGAGGAGATGACCGAGGAACCGCTTGCGCGACGCCCCGACGAGCACCGGCAGGCCGAGGTCCTCGAGCTCGCCCAGTCGCGCGAGGAGCGGCCAGTTCGACGCCCCCGACTTCGAGAACCCGAGGCCCGGGTCGAGGACCACCTGCTCTCGCCGCACCCCCGCCGCGTGCAGCACATCGAGCCGGGCGGCGAGCTCCGAGCGCACGTCCGTGACGACGTCGTCGTAGTCCTCGAGGTCGTCCATGACGTCGGCGTGACCGCGCCAGTGCATGCACACGTAGGCGGCCCCGGTGCGCGCGACGACGCCCGCCATGTCCGGGTCGGCGAGACCGCCCGAGACGTCGTTGACGATCCGGGCCCCCGCCGCGACGGCCTGCTCGGCGACCACGGCGCGCGTGGTGTCGACCGACACGACCGCACCGTCCGCCGCGAGCGCGGCGACGACCGGCAGGACGCGCGCCAGCTCCTCCTCCACGGGGACGCGGCTCGCCCCCGGGCGGGTCGACTCGCCGCCGACGTCGAGGATGTCGGCTCCCTCGTCGAGGAGCTCGCGACCGTGCGCGACGGCGGCGTCGGGCTCGTACCACTCGCCGCCGTCGGAGAACGAGTCGGGCGTGACGTTGACGACGCCCATGACGAGCGTCCGGTCCAGACCGGCGAGCTCCTCGAGGCCGGCGACCGGGCGCGAGCGCGACGGGCGCGGCGCGCGGTCGGGAGTCATACGGGTCAGCGGCCCAGGATGAGGCTCATCGCCTCGGCGCGGGTCGCGGCGTCCCGCATCTGCCCCCGCACCGCGGACGTGACGGTGCGCGACCCCGGCTTGCGGACCCCGCGCATGGACATGCACAGGTGCTCGCACTCCACGACGACGATGGCGCCGCGCGGCTGCAGGTGCTCGACGAGCGCGTCGGCGACCTGCGACGTGAGGCGCTCCTGGACCTGGGGCCGCCGCGCGTACACGTCGACGAGCCGCGCGAGCTTCGACAGGCCGGTGATCCGTCCGTCGACGTTCGGGATGTACCCGACGTGCGCGACGCCGTGGAACGGCACGAGGTGGTGCTCGCACGTCGAGTACACCTCGATGTCCTTGACGAGCACCATCTCCTCGTGGCCGAGGTCGAACGTCGTGGTGAGGACGTCCCCCGGCTCCTGGCGCAGCCCCGCGAAGATCTCGCGGTAGGCCCGGGCGACCCGGGCCGGCGTCTCGCGCAGCCCTTCGCGCTCCGGGTCCTCGCCGACGGCGAGCAGCAGCTCGCGCACGGCGGCCTCGGCCCGTTCGGCGTCGTACGGGGGCACGTCCGCGGGAGCGGGCAGGTCCTCGGCCGACCGCGAGCGCGTGATGCCGCTCGGGGCGCCGTCCGCCGTCATCAGGCCTGTCCCGGCCCGGCGACGTCGGACACGCCGTCACCAGGTTCGGCACGACCGAGGGCACGGTCGAGCGGCGAGTCCGCCGGTACCTCGCCGATGCGCTCGGGCGGGAGCTCGTCGTTCGCCGCCGCGGCCTCGTCCTGCGGGATCACCGGGTGGCCGTTCTGCGCGGCTCGCTCGGCGTCGGTGAGGACGGGTCCGCGCTGCGAGACGGAGCGCTGCTCGCTCGACAGCCACACGTCGCGGGGGTCGCGCTTGGTCACCGGCTCGAAGACGCGGGCGAGCTCTGCCTGGTTGAGCGTCTCCTTCTCGAGGAGCTCGAGCACGAGCGCGTCGAGCACGTCGCGGTACTGCGTGAGCACCTCCCACGCCTCGTCGTGCGCGGCCTCGACGAGCTTGCGCACCTCGTGGTCCACCGTGCCCGCGACCGACTCGGAGTAGTCGCGCGTGTGCCCCATGTCGCGGCCCATGAACGGCTCGCCCGAGCCCGTGCCGAGCTTGATCGCCCCGACGCGCTCGCTCATGCCGTACTCGGTGACCATCTTCTTCGCGATCGCGGTGGCCTTCTCGATGTCGTTCGAGGCGCCCGTCGTCGGGTCGTGGAACACGAGCTCCTCGGCGACACGACCGCCCATCGCGTACGCGAGCTGGTCGAGCAGCTCGTTGCGCGTCGTCGAGTACTTGTCCTCGGTCGGCATGACCATCGTGTACCCGAGGGCGCGGCCGCGCGGCAGGATCGTCACCTTCGTGACGGGGTCCGTGTAGCGCATCGCCGCGGCGACGAGGGCGTGGCCGCCCTCGTGGTACGCGGTGATCTTCTGCTCCTTGACGTTCATCACGCGCGTGCGCTTCTGCGGGCCGGCGACGACGCGGTCGATCGCCTCGTCGAGCGCGCGGTCGTCGATGAGCTGGGCGCCGCTGCGCGCGGTGAGCAGCGCGGCCTCGTTGAGCACGTTCGCGAGGTCGGCGCCCGTGAAACCGGGGGTGCGGCGCGCGACGGCGGCGAGGTCGATCTCGGGGACGATCGGCTTGCCCTGGGCGTGGACGCGCAGGATCGCCTCGCGGCCCTTGAGGTCGGGCGCCTCGACGGCGATCTGCCGGTCGAAGCGGCCCGGGCGCAGGAGCGCCGGGTCGAGGATGTCGGGGCGGTTCGTCGCCGCGATGAGGATGACGTTCGTCTTGACGTCGAACCCGTCCATCTCGACGAGGAGCTGGTTGAGCGTCTGCTCGCGCTCGTCGTGGCCGCCGCCCATGCCCGCACCGCGGTGCCGGCCGACGGCGTCGATCTCGTCGACGAAGATGATCGCCGGCGAGTTCTCCTTGGCCTGGGTGAACAGGTCGCGCACGCGGCTCGCGCCGACGCCGACGAACATCTCGACGAAGTCCGAGCCGGAGATCGTGTAGAACGGCACGCCGGCCTCGCCCGCGACGGCGCGCGCGAGCAGCGTCTTGCCCGTCCCGGGAGGCCCGTAGAGCAGGACGCCCTTGGGGATCTTCGCGCCGACGGCCTGGAACTTGTCGGGCTCGGCGAGGAACTCCTTGATCTCGTGGAGCTCCTCGACGGCCTCGTCGGCGCCCGCGACGTCCGAGAACGTGACCTGCGGGGTGTCCTTCGAGACGAGCTTGGCGCGCGACTTGCCGAAGCCCATGACGCGCGACCCGCCGCCCTGCATGCGCGAGAGCAGGAACCAGAACAGCACGCCGATGATGAGGAACGGGATGAGCAGCCCGAGCAGCGACGACCAGAACGACGGCTGGGCGACCTCGGAGTTGTACCCGTCCGCCGGCTCGGCGGCCACGACGGCGTCCACGACGGCCTCGCCCTGCGGCGCGACGTAGAAGAACTCGACGTTCGTGCCGTAGTCGTGCTCGTCGTCCGTGCCCTCGTCGGTCACGTAGTTCTCGGACAACGTCAGGCGCACCCGCTGGTCGCCGTCCACGATGAGCGCCTGGTCGACGGTGTCGCCGGTCAGGAGCTCGAGGCCCGCGGACGTGTCGATGCGCTGCACCGTCGGCCGCGACAGCGTCGTGAACGCGATCCAGAGGATGACGAGGCCGAGCACGATCCAGACGATCGGCCCACTGAGAATCTTCTTGATGTTCATCGGCGACGGGGCGCGCGCCCCGGATCCCTCCGCTCGCGCAAGTGTTCGGGCTCGAAACTACACGCTGGACCTTGGCGTCCGCTGTGCTTCGCGGCCCTGTTCGCCCAGGGCGTGGACGGGCGCACCGCACGGCCGTCCACGAGGGCGACCGCGCGGCGTCGGGCGCGGGCGCGGCTCAGCTCGAGTAGACGTGCGGTGCGAGCGTGCCGACGAACGGCAGGTTGCGGTACTTCTCGGCGTAGTCCAGGCCGTACCCGACGACGAACTCGTTGGGGATGTCGAACCCGATGTAGCGCACGTCGACGTCGGTCTTCGCGGCGTCGGGCTTGCGCAGCATCGCCGCGATCTCGACCGACTCCGGGCCGCGCGAGCGCAGGTTGGACAGGAGCCAGGACAGCGTGAGCCCCGAGTCGATGATGTCCTCGACGATGAGCACGTTGCGGCCCGTCAGGTCGGCGTCGAGGTCCTTGAGGATGCGCACCACGCCGGAGGACTTGGTCCCGGAGCCGTACGACGACACCGCCATCCAGTCCATCTCGACGGGGTGGCTCAGGCGGCGCGCGAGGTCGGCCATCACCATGACCGCTCCCTTCAGCACGCCGACGAGCAGCAGGTCCTTGCCCGCGTAGTCCCGGTCGATCTGCGCGGCGATCTCGTCGAGCCTCTGGGCGAGCTGCTCCTCGGTGAGCAGCACGTTCTCGAGGTCGCCTGCGACGTCCGATGCTTCCACGGGTGACGCTCCTAGGTCTGGGGTGCAGGGGTGGGGGCGGTGGTGGGTGCCGGGTCCGTGCGGAGGGGTGGCCCCGGAGGACCCAGAGCAAGCCTGCCACACGACCGGCTGCCCCGGAGGTCGCCCGGCAGGTGCACGGGACCCTGCCCGCGCCAGCCGACGACGAGCGCGTCGAGCGCGTCGACGTGCACCGCGAACAGGTCGCTCGCCGGACAGCCCGCGCGCAGCGCGGCGGATCGCAGGGCCCGTCGCCGCAGCGCGGGGTGCGCCGCGGCGAGCACCGCGAGGTCCAGCTCCACGGGGGCGACCGTGGGGCCGGCGTCGGGCACGACCAGCGCACGGTCGAGGAGACCGACGGCGAGCGCGTCGAGGAGGTCGGCGTCGTCGCGCAGCAGGTCGGCGGTGCGCGCGAGCCCGGGGACCGCGCCCGGTCCGAGCACCTCGACGAGCGCCGGGACGACGGCGGCCCGCACGCGCGAGCGCAGCGGCGCGCTCGTGTCAGGGCGAGGAGACACCCCGGTGACCTGTGGCCCTGACGCGGCGCGCGCCGTCGTCCCCGTGTCAGGACGAGAGGCCGCCCCGGTGACCTGTGGCCCTGACACGTGGTTGGTCGGGTCGTCCCACCAGTCGAGGCCGAGCGTCCGGCACACCGCCTCGGTGTCGGTGCGGCGCAGCCCGAGGAACGGGCGGCGCAGGACCCCGCGACGTGGGGCCATGCCCGCGAGCGACCGCGCGCCGGCGCCGCGCGCGAGCCCGAGCAGGACGGTCTCGGCCTGGTCGTCGAGCGTGTGGCCGAGCAGGACCGCCGCGGCGCCGAGCGCGGTGGCCGCGGCGTCGAGCGCCGAGTACCGGGCGGCGCGGGCGTCGGCCTCCGGACCGGCGCCGGACGCGGGCACGACGACGCGGCGCACCTCGACCGGGTCGAGCCCGAGGCCGCGGCAGCGCGCCGCCGCGGCCGCCGCGACCTCGGCGCTGCCCTCCTGGAGCCCGTGGTCGACGACGACCGCACCCGCCCGCAGGCCGAGGCGCGGCGCGACGAACCCCGCCGCCGCCGCGAGCGCCGTCGAGTCCGCGCCGCCCGAGCACGCGACGAGCACGAGGTCGCCGTCGCCCAGGTCGGCGAGCGCCGTCCGCACCGCGCGGCGCGCGTCCGCGACGACGGGCGCCGGACCGCCCACGGGCTCAGCCGTGGACGCGGCGCACCCAGGCGCGCGCGTCGGCGATCTCGCGGGCGGTCGGCAGGTTCTCGGGCGCTGCCCACACGGCGTTGAAGCCGTCGCGGCCCACGAGCTTCTCGACCGCGCGCACGAACGCGGCGCCGTCGCGGTACTGCGCGATCTTGGCGTCCATGCCGAGCACGCGGCGCAGCACGACGTCGGCACCCGACGCGCCCGAGCCGTCGCGCCGCGCCTCGAACTTCCGGCGGATGCTGCGCACCGTGCGGACGGTGCGCGGCCCGACGGCGTCCATCGCGACGTCGGCGTGCCCCTCGAGCAGCGCCATGACCGCCGACACGTCCTCGAGCTGCCGACGCTCGTCGTCCGTGAGGAAGCCGTCGACGAGCGTGCCGCCCTCACCGCGCACGGCGTCGAGCACCGCGCGGCCCACGGTCCGCAGCTTCTCCCGCAGCCGCGCCTCGGCGAGCCGGCGCGACGACGCGGACAGGTCGGTGAGCAGGCGACCGGCGCGGTCGCGCAGGTGCGTCGCGAGCCAGGGCGCCGTGGCGAACTGCAGCGCGTGCGTCTGCTCGTGCAGGCACACCCAGAGCCGGAAGTCGGCCGGGACGAGGTCGAGCGCGCGCTCGACCTGCAGCACGTTGGGCGCGACGAGCACGAGGCGGCCCGGTCCGCCGGACGCGGCGCTGTACGGGTCGAACTGCCCGAGCACGCGGCTCGCGAGGACGGCGAGCACGGAACCGACCTGCGCGGCACCGACGAGCGCCGTCGCCTGCGGCACGCGCGGCGGACGCTCGGAGCCGTCGGAGAGCAGCGCGTCCGCGACCCCCGCGGTGAGCGACGCCATGATCTCGGTGTTGGCCTGCGCCCAGCGCGCCCGGTCCACGACGAACACCGACCCGAGCTCGGCCGGTCGCGCGACCCCCGCAGGGGTCATGCGCGTCACGTCGAGCACGTGCGGCACGGCGCGCGCCGCGGCGTCGCGCAGCCCGTCGACGAGGTCCGCGAGCTCGTCGCGCGTCGCCTGCGGGCCGGGGCGCGCGAGGCGCCCGGCGACCTGCGCGGCGGCGGACCAGTCCACGATGGACGGCCCGACGGGCGGGCTGTCCGGCTTCTCGACGAGCGTCACCGCTCCACGGTATCCCTGACGCGCCCCGCCCACGGCTCCGGCAGGCCGAGGGCGGACCCTACGACACGCTCCTCGCCGGCCACGCGCGGTCGCTCGGGCTCGTCATGGTGACGAGCACCGTCGGCGAGCTCTCCCGGGCGCCCGGCCTCGAGGTCGAGGACTGGTTGGCCGACGACGGGGCGTCGGGCGCCCGCTGAGCCGGCAGGGCGGGTCAGCCGGTGCAGCCGCACTCCGCGAGCGAGCCGACGAAGTCGTCGAGGATGATGCGCGCGCCGTACGTGCCGCCGTCGGGCACGGCGTCGGTCATGAGCGCGAAGACGAGCTGGCGGTCGTCCGCGGTGACGACGGTCCCCGCGAGCGACGTGACGTCGGGCAGGCTGCCCGTCTTCGCGCGCACGACGCCGCGGCCCGCGTTGTCGAGGAAGCGGTCGTCGAGCGTGCCCGAGAGCCCCGCGACGGGCAGCCCGACGGCCGCGGTGCGCAGCTGCGGGTGCCCTGCGTCGGCGAGCAGGCGCACGACGTCGGCGAGCTGGCGCGGGGTCAGCGACGAGCCGTCACCGAGCCCCGAGCAGTCGGCGATCACGGCGCCTGAGAGGTCGACGCCGAGCCGTTCCACCGCGGCACGCACGGCCTGCGTCGCCCCCTCCGCCGAGCCGGGCAGACCCGCGTCCATCGCGACGACGCGCCCCACGACCTCGGTGATCGTGTTGTCGGAGTGCTGCAGGAGGTAGTCGACGACGTCCCCGAGAGGTGCGGACTCGACCTCGCCGACGACGCGACCGTCGTCGGGGGCGGGCGCACGGACCGGGTCCCCCGACACCGTGATGCCCTGCTCGCCGAGCGCCGTCGCGAACGCCTGGGCCGCGGCGAGAGCCGGGTCCTCGGACCGGCGCGCGTACTCCTCGTCCTCCAGCCGCGCGATGTCGACGGCGAGCGCCGCGACCGGCGCGATGTACCCCGCCGGGACGTTGCCGGGGAACACGGCAGGGTTGACCGCGGGGCCGGTGAAGTAGGTGTCGTCGAGGCGGAGGGTCACGGTCGTGCGGCCCGTGAGGCGCAGCTCCTCGGAGACCTGCGCGGCGAGGTCCGCGAGCCCGGCGCGGCCGTTGACCGCCGTGGGGTCGCCGGCCCCGGCGGCGAGCATCATGTCGCCCCCGCCGACGAGCACGACCGTGTCCTGGCCCTCCAGGACCGCGCGCGTGGTGAGCGTCGTGTGCGGGCCGGGGGACGTGAGCGCGGCCGCCGCCGTGAGCACCTTGATCGTCGACGCCGGCACGTGGCCCGTCCCGGCGCCCGACTCTCCGAGCACCTCGCCCGTCGTCGCGTCGAGCACGAGCGCGCCCACGCGGGGGCCGAGGCGCTGGTCCGCCACGAGCGCGTCGGTGAGCTCCTGGACGGTCCCCGTGGCCGGGACCGGCGCCGCGTCGTCGAGCACGGGCAGCCCGGCGACGAGCGGAGGCGCGGCCACCGCGCCGGGCGCGTCGGGGAACGGTGCCGCCTCGGGCGGGAGCGGGTCCGTCGTGAGCAGGCCCGGGACGACGTCCGCGGCGTCCGCCACGAGGTAGCCCCCCGTGAGCGCCAGGACGACGCCGAGGGTCACCCCCGCGCGCGTTCCCCAACCCATGCGACTCCCCCGTTCGTGGCCCTCGGTGCGGACGTGCCGGGCGTCGGCGAGGACGGGACCGGGCGCGAGCACGTGCGCATTATCACTCACCGGGCAGCGTTCACCCGCACCGCTGGGCCCGTCCGACGGGGGTGCCCGTGTCACACTAGGAGCCGCACGACGGCGTCGTCCGTCGACCAACCCGACCAGCCACCGCCCGAGAACCGCGGTGCCGGTACGACTGGAGGACAGCAGTGGAGTTCGACGTCACGATCGAGATCCCCAAGGGCCAGCGCAACAAGTACGAGGTCGACCACGCGACCGGCCGGATCCGTCTCGACCGGATGCTCTTCACGTCGACGCGCTACCCCGACGACTACGGCTTCATCGAGGGCACCCTCGGTGAGGACGGCGACCCGCTGGACGCCCTCGTGCTGCTCGAGGAGCCCACGTTCCCCGGCTGCCTGATCCGCTGCCGCGCGCTCGGCATGTTCCGCATGCGCGACGAGGCCGGCGGCGACGACAAGGTGCTGTGCGTCCCGACGGGCGACCAGCGCGCGGCGTGGCGCCAGGACATCGACGACGTGTCCGACTTCCACCGCCTCGAGATCCAGCACTTCTTCGAGGTCTACAAGGACCTCGAGCCCGGCAAGTCGGTCGAGGGCGCCCACTGGGTGGGCCGCACGGAGGCCGAGGCCGAGATCGAGCGTTCGCTGCAGCGTGCGATCGACACCGGGTACCACACGCCCGGTCACTGATCCGCACCGCCGCCCGACGGCGCCTCTCACCCGCGTGGTGAGGGGCGCCGTCGTGCGTCACCGGGAGTCCGTCCCCCGCGCCCGCAGCCCGTCGACCAGGACGCCGACCACGACATCCCGGTCGTCGTCCGGCGAGCCGAGGCGGAGGGCGTGCTCGACGCCGCACACGAGCCGTTCGACCTGCGCCACGGTCACGTCGTCCCGGACCGCACCCGCCCGCTGGGCGCGCGCGAGCACGTCGCCGAGCGCACCGAGGACCTCGGCCTTGAGCGTGGCGACCTCCGGGCTCGCGTCCTCCGGGGCGAGCAGCACGGCCTGCAGCCCTCCGGCCTCGACGTGCAGGTCCACCACACCGCGGAGCGCTGCCTCGAAGCCGTGCCACGGGTCGGGGTCCGCCGACGCCGCCCGGGCGAGGTCGCCCAGGGCCGTCAGGGCGTCGAGGGTGAGGTCCTCCACGAGAGCGTGAGCCGTGGCGAAGTGGCGGTAGACCGTGCCGACGCCGACGCCCGCCTCGCGGGCGATCTCGTTGAGCCGCAGGTTCTTCGGGTCCGCCCGGGCGGCGGCACGGAGGATGCGCTCACGGCTGCGGACGGCGTCGGCGCGGCGGGAGCTCATGGCACGAGCATATCCCGGAAGCGGATAGCTCATCCAAATGCGCTACGGTGATCCGGATACTTCATCCGCATGAGAGGAGCGTGCCATGGCATGGGACCCGGAGAACCTTCCCGACCAGAGCGGGCGGACGGTGGTCGTGACAGGAGCCACGTCGGGCATCGGCTACTTCGCCGCAGAGCAGCTCG
Organism: Cellulosimicrobium sp. So1_17; assembly: GCF_055181235.1. Lineage (NCBI taxonomy): Bacteria > Bacillati > Actinomycetota > Actinomycetes > Micrococcales > Promicromonosporaceae > Cellulosimicrobium > Cellulosimicrobium sp. So1_17. The sequence goes on along the minus strand of NZ_CM143702.1, from coordinate 3,871,597 downwards.
CCGCGGCCGGTGCCCACGTCGTGCTCGCCGGGCGTTCGCCCGACCGGCTGACGGTCGCGGCGTCGAGCATCCGCGAGCACGTCCCCGGCGCGTCGCCGGACCGGCTCGTGGTCGACCTGGCGTCGTCGGCCTCGGTCCGCGCCGCGGGAGCCGCACTGGCCGCGTACGACCGGCTCGACGGGCTGCTGCTCAACGGGGGGTCGATGGCTCTCCGCGCCACGGACCGCACGGCCGACGGGCTGCCGACCCTGGTCGGGACGCACGTCGTGGCGAACGTCGCCCTCGTCGCGCACGCGCTCCCGGCGATGGCCCGCACCGGGGCGCTGCACGGGGCGGCGAGGATCGTCCACACGTCGTCGGGGTTCGTCGACCGGCTCCGGCGGCCCGTGACGGACGTGCTGCGCACCTCCCGGGTCGGCGTCGTCGCCTATACCCGGGCGAAGGCGGTCACCGAGGTCTTCGCGCTCGAGCTGGCACGGCGGCTGGACGCGGCCGGGGTGCCGGTGGAGTCCATCGTCGCGCGGCCAGGCGTCGGCGTGGACGCCCGAACGCCGCAGCGGGCGGGCATCCGCGACGAGACGATCCCCGTGCAGCGCAACCCGTTCACGCCCTGGGCGCAGGGCAAGGACACCGCTGCGTGGTCGGCGGTCCGCGCGCTCACAGACCCGCACGCCCGCGGCGGGCAGGTCTACGCCCCTGCGGACGGACCACGGGGCCTCCCGGTGCCGGTACGCCCCCCAGCGCTGACCGCTTCACCCGCGCCCGACGCGCTCGCGGCGGTGTGGGACCAGCTCGAGCGGCTCGCGGGGCACGTCGTCCCCGTCGCCTCCGGGCAGTCCCCACGGCAGCCCGGCCTGACCGGGGCCGGCGCTGACGGGAGCCGGGCCTGACGCGCCGCGGACGGGCGTCGATCAGGGCCGGCCGGCGTACGGCATCGCGTCGGTCCAGCGCATCGGGACCTCGCGCACGTCCACCCCGGGCTGCGGCGCCTCGACCATCCTGCCGCCGCCCGCGTAGACCGCGACGTGCCGGATCGTCGACGGGTCCGACGTGTCGTTCGCGTAGAAGATCAGGTCGCCCGGGCGCAGCTGCGCGTACGGGATCTTCGCGACGCGCTGGTACTGCGACCGTGACGTGCGGGTGATCTCCACGCCCGCCGCGGACCACGCCCGGGACGTCAGGCCCGAGCAGTCGTAGCCCGGACCCGTCCCGCCGAACACGTACGGCGAACCGATCTTCGTCCGCGCCCACGCCACGGCGGCCTGGCCCTGCGCCGCGCTCCCGACCGACGTGCCGGGCGGGGCCGCCGGAGGTGGCGGCTCGGGCCGGGGTGCCGGGGTCGGTTGCGGTGCGGGGGCCGGCGCGGGTGCGGGCGCAGCGGCGGGTGGCGGTGCCGGGGCGGGTGGCGGTGCCGGGGCGGGTGGCGGTGCCGGGGGTGTGGTCGGGGCGGGCGGCTGGACGGCAGGGGTCGACGGGGCGGGCGGCTGGGCGGCAGGGGTCGGCGGGCTCACCGCCGCGCCGGCCGTGCCCGACGGCGCGGGCTCACCCGCGCCCACGCGCTCGCGCGCCCGCTCCTCGTCGGCCCGGGCCTGCTCGGCGTCGAGCGTGTCCTGCCGCTGCCGCTCGACCTCGACGCTCGTCTCGCGGGCCCGCGCCAGCTCGGCGACGAGGCCCTCGCGGCGCGCTGCCGCGTCGGCGACCGCGGCGTCGAGCTCGGCCGCCGCCCGCTCGGCCGTCGCGAGCGCCGCGCGGGCCCGCCCGGAGACCTCCTCCTGGTGCACCAGGGCGGCGTCCGCGCGCGCCCGGGCGGTGTCGGCCACGGCGCGGGCCGTCGCGTGCTCGTCGACCGCGCGGCTGGCCGTGCGCCCGACGACCCGCCCGGCCTGCTCCCGCTCGACGACCTCCGCCACGCCGTCGGCCTCGACCACCGCGCGCAGCGCGTCGAGGTCGCTCGAGCCCTGGCGCGACGCGCGGAACAGCGCGCCGAGCGCGGCGCGCGCCTCGTCCTCGGCCGCCTCGGCGACGACCAGGTCCTCGCGCGCGGTGCGCAGCTCCGCGTCCGCCTCCGTGAGCACGGCCTGCGCGGCCGCGTAGTCCTCCGCGGCGCTCTGCACACCGACCTGGGCGTTCGACCGGCGGTCCCGCAGCGCGGCGAGATCGGCCTCGATCGCCGCGACGTCGCCGCTCGCGCGATCGACGTCCTCGTGCGCGGAGCGCACGTCCTCGTCAGAGGCGGGCGTGGGGTCCGACGTCGAGGGGGAAGCGGGGTCCGACGTCGCAGCGGGCGCGAACCCGACACCCAGGCCGAGGGCGAGGGCGAGGGTCGCGGCGGCGCTCGTCGCGACCGCACGACCGCGCGTCGATCCGCTCATGCCCGTCCCTCCCGTCGTGCGACGTCGTCCTGCGGCGCGAGCCCTGGAACCCGCTCCGCCCTGCGCGGCGCGTCGCGTTGACAGACGACGCGCCGCCCGTTGCAGTCTGCCCGGCGGTCCGCGGACGCGCGATCCGAGATCGACCGGTCTTCTCAGCATGTGGTCTCGCATCACGAGACAGGCCTTCCGGCTCACGGCACGCGTGCCTACTGTCGGTCCATGACCCGTCGAATGTGTTGCTGACCTCAGCGCACGTTCGCCTGCCCTGTGGCCGGTGCCGCCGACGACGGCGGTACCCGCGACGACCGGGCACCACGTCCCCGTGCGCTGCCCCTCCCGCCGCGGCCGGGTCGAGCACCCACCCCTGCGGCCGTCCCCGGCGCACCCGCGCCCGCCGAGCCCGGCACCCGACCGGCACCCGAACGGCACCCGAACGGCACTGCCACCGACACCCGCAGGAGCGAGACCATGAGCACCGAGCAGTCACCCGCCTGGTCCTTCGAGACCCGCCAGGTCCACGCCGGCCAGGCCGCCGACCCCACCACCGGGGCGCGCGCGCTGCCCATCTACCAGACCACGTCCTTCGTCTTCCCCGACGCGTCCGTCGCCGCCGACCGGTTCGCGCTCCGGGACCTCGGCCCCATCTACACGCGCATCGGCAATCCGACGCAGGAGGTCGTCGAGAACCGGATCGCGTCGCTCGAGGGCGGCGTCGGGGCCCTGCTGCTCGCGTCCGGCCAGGCCGCGACGACGTTCGCGATCCTCAACGTCGCCGAGGCGGGCGACCACGTCGTCGCCTCCCCGAGCCTGTACGGCGGCACGTACAACCTGCTCCGCTACTCGCTCGCCAAGCTCGGCGTCGAGACGACGTTCGTCACCGACCCGCACGACCCGCAGGCGTGGCGCGACGCCGTCCGGCCGAACACCAAGCTCTTCTTCGGCGAGACGATCCCCAACCCGCAGGCCGACGTCCTCGACATCGAGGCGGTGGCCGCGGTCGCCCACGAGGTCGGCGTCCCGCTGGTCGTCGACAACACCGTCGCCACGCCCTACCTGCTGCGCCCGCTCGAGCACGGGGCCGACGTCGTCGTGCACTCCGCGACGAAGTACCTCGGCGGCCACGGCGCGGCGATCGGCGGTGTCGTCGTCGACGGCGGGACGTTCGACTTCGCGCGGGACCCCGAGAGGTTCCCCGGGTTCAACACGCCGGACCCCTCCTACAACGGGCTCGTCTACGCGCGCGACCTGGGCGTGAACGGCATCCTCGGCGCCAACCTGGCCTACGTCCTCAAGGCGCGCGTGCAGCTCCTGCGCGACCTCGGGTCGGCCATCTCGCCGTTCAACGCCTTCCTCATCGCGCAGGGGATCGAGACGCTCTCGCTCCGCGTCGAGCGCCACGTCCAGAACGCCCAGAGGGTCGCCGAGTGGCTCGAGGCCCGCGACGACGTCCGCACGGTGCACTACGCCGGACTGCCGTCGAGCCCCTGGCACGCGAACGCCCAGAAGTTCCTGCCGCGCGGCGCCGGCGCGGTGCTCGCGTTCGAGCTCGACGGCGGCGCGGAGGCCGGCCAGGCCTTCGTCTCCGCCCTGCAGCTCCACTCGAACGTCGCGAACATCGGCGACGTCCGCTCGCTCGTCATCCACCCGGCGTCGACGACGCACAGCCAGCTCACGCCCGAGGAGCAGGCGCTGTCCGGCGTGACCCCCGGCCTCGTGCGCCTCGCCGTCGGGATCGAGCACGTCGACGACATCCTCGCGGACCTCGAGCTCGGCTTCACCGCCGCCAAGTCCGCGCGGGACGCGTGACGGGGAGGACGAGCGCACGATGACGTATCCGGACAGCCGGGGCGCCACCGGCGCCCCGGCCGTACAGTGGCCGACGGTGAATCCCGTGACCGACGAGCTCCCCCCGACCCGCCCGACCCGCCCCGCGCCCCCGCGCAGCGCGGTCCCCTCGTCGCGCCCTCGTGCCACGACGGCGGTCCCGGCGAGCAGCGCCTGGCGGGACGGCGACGACGTCGGTCGTCGCCTCTTCGCGGACGTCGGCACCTTCGACCTCGAGTCCGGGGCGCGTCTTCCCGACGTGCGCGTCGCGTACGAGACGTGGGGGACGCTCGCCCCGGACGGCTCGAACGCGGTCCTCGTCCTGCACGCCCTCACGGGCGACTCGCACGTCAGTGGCCCGGCCGGCGCAGGCCACCGCACCGCGGGCTGGTGGGAGGACCTGATCGGTCCGGGCGCGCCCATCGACACGGACCGGTGGTACGTCGTCGCCCCGAACGTGCTCGGCGGGTGCCAGGGCACCACGGGACCGGCGTCGACCGCACCGGACGGCGCGCCGTGGGGCGGACGCTTCCCGCGCGTGACGACACGCGACCAGGTCGCCGTCGAGATCGAGCTCGCGCGCACGCTCGGCGTGACGTCGTGGGCGCTCGTCGTCGGAGCCTCCATGGGTGGTCACCGCGTGCTCGAGTGGGCGATCCTCGGCCCGGAGGCCGGCATCGGCGTCGAGTCGCTCGCGGCGATCGCGACGGGCGCCCAGACCACCGGCGACCAGATCGCGTGGGCGCACCCGCAGATCGGCGCGATCCGAGCCGACCCGCGGTTCCGCGATGGCGACTACTACGACGCGGCCGACGGCGACGGCCCGCACGTCGGCCTCGGGATCGCGCGGCAGATCGCGCACGCCACCTACCGCTCGGCCCTGGAGATCGACACCCGGTTCGGCCGGATCCCGCAGGGCGGCGAGGACCCGATCACCGACGGGCGCTACGCCGTGCAGTCCTACCTCGACCATCACGGCGACAAGCTCGCCCGCCGCTTCGACGCCAACTCCTACCTCGTGCTCACCCAGGCGATGCTCACGCACGACCTGGGGCGGGACCGCGGCGGGGTCGAGGCCGCGCTCGGCTCGATCACCGCGCGGGCCCTGGTCGTCGCCGTCGACTCGGACCGCCTCTTCCTCCCTGCCGACTGCGCACGGATCGCCGCGGGGATCCCGGGTGCGGAGCCGCTCCGGACCCTGCACAGCGACTTCGGCCACGACGGGTTCCTCGTCGAGCACCACCAGCTCGGGCCGCTCGTCGCGGAGTTCCTCCCCGAGCCCTCTCGCGCGCACGAGTGAGACGGCCCCGGTCGACGCGCCACCTGGCGTGCGTCGCGACCGTCCGAGCGGGCACGATGGACGCATGAGCATCGACGTCGACGCCGCGGCCGACCACCTTCGCGCCCAGTGGGACCGGCTCGACGGTTGGCTGCGTGGTCTCGGGGCTGAGCTGGGACGCGCGGCAGACCGTCCGAGCGTCCTCGACGAATGGTCTGTCGGCGAGCTCGTCTCCCATCTCGGCCGCGTGATGGAGGCACTCGCGCGGTGCGGGCCCGTCGAGCCGGGAACGGTGCCCCTCTCGTTCGCCGAGTACCTCGGCACCTATCCCGACCGCGCGGAGGAGATCGCGGAGGCGACGCGGACCCTGGACGCCGAGCTCGCACCGGACCGGCTCGGCGGGGTCGAGGCCCTGGCCGCGCAGGCCTTCGCCCGGCTCGACGAGCTCGACGGCGAGCGGGTCGTCCAGGCGCGCCGCGGCCCGATCACGCTCCAGGACATGGTGGTCTCCCGCGTCGTCGAGCTCGTCGTGCACGCCGACGACCTGTCGCGGTCGTTCCCCGAGGTCCACGACTCCCCCGTCCACCCGGGCGCGCTCGACGCGGTCGCGGCCGAGCTGCTGCACGTCGTGGTCGTGCGCGGTGGCTGGAGCCTCGAGGTGCACGACCCGCTGCTCTGGGTGCGGCTCGCGACGGGCCGCGAACGGTACGACGTCGACCGGCTCGCGAAGGCCCTCGCACCCGTGCACACGTCCGAGGCAGTGCCCGACCTCGGCCGCATGCTGCCGCTTCTCTGACCACGCCGGGGAGGGGGCCCGTGCCCGACGTGCACGACTGGGAGCCGGACGTCCTGGGCGACGGCTTCGCCCGGCGCACCCTCGAGCTCGACGACGACGACGAGGGACCGGTCGTCGCGACCCTCGTCCGCTACGCCCCGCCGGCGCCCGAGGCGGTGCGGCCGGCCCGCGCCGTGCTGTACCTGCACGGCTGGAGCGACTACTTCTTCCAGACGGAGCTCGCCGCGCTCTGGCACGCCCAGGGTGTCGCGTTCTACGCGCTGGACCTCCGCAAGTACGGCCGGAGCCTGCGGCCGCACCAGACACCGGGCTACGCCGACTCGCTCGACGTCTACGACGCGGACCTGGAGGCTGCCCTCGCCGTCGTCCACGAAGAGCTCGGCGCGCGCGCCGCGGTGATGCTCATGGGTCACTCGACCGGGGGGCTCGTCGCGTCGCTGTGGGCGCACCGCCATCCCGGGCGGGTGCGCGGGCTGATCCTCAACAGTCCCTGGCTGGAGCTCCAAGGGTCGTCCGTCGCACGCACCGTGTCCGGCCCGGCGATCCGGCAGCTCGCGCGGTTCCAGCCTCGCGCTCCGCTGCCCAGCATCGACCCCGGGTACTACGCGCGCACGCTCCGCGACCGGGAGGACGGGGCGTGGGCGATCGACGACGCGTGGCGCCCGGTGCCCTCGTTCCCCGTGCGGGCGGGATGGCTGCGCGCCGTCATCGCCGGCCATGCGCAGGTGGCGGGCGGACTGTCGATCGACTGCCCGGTCCTGGTGCTCCTGGCCGAGCGTTCGCTGTTCAGCACGCGCTGGACGGAGAACATGCGCAGCGCGGACATCGTGCTCGACGTCGAGCCACTCGCCCGGCGCGCCCCGAACCTCGGGCGCGTGGTCACGGTCGTGCGCATCCCCGGCGGGATCCACGACCTCGCCCTGTCGGCCCCGGGCCCGCGCGCCGTGTACTTCGCCGAGATCGTGCGCTGGGTCGCGTCCTACGGCTGGTCGTGACCGCCGGTCGTGACCCGCCGGTCGTGACCCGCCGGTCGTGCCCGTGAAATGCCGAAGGCCCACCCCGTGGTGGGGTGGGCCTTCGGTGAAGGGTTGTCCGGCGGCGTCCTACTCTCCCACCCCGTCTCCAGGGCAGTACCATCGGCGCTGAAGGGCTTAGCTTCCGGGTTCGGTATGGGACCGGGCGTTTCCCCTTCGCTGTGACCGCCGTAACTCTGTCGAACACTTTCCCGGGTGCCGCCCCCGTCGTGTGGGGGTGGTGGGGTTGGTGGTTCGGGAACCGCACAGTGGACGCGTCGCATGAGAGTGTGATGGGTGTTGAAGTTGTCGGCTGATTAGTACCGGTCAGCTGCACGGGTCGTTGGTCCCCGTTTCCACGTCCGGCCTATCTACCCAGTGTTCTGCTGGGTGCCTCTCACCCCTGAGGGTATGGAAACCTCATCTTGAAGCAGGCTTCCCGCTTAGATGCTTTCAGCGGTTATCCCTTCCGAACGTAGCCAACCAGCGGTGCTCCTGGCGGAACAACTGGCACACCAGAGGTTCGTCCGTCCCGGTCCTCTCGTACTAGGGACAGCCCTTCTCAAGTTTCCTGCGCGCGCAGCGGATAGGGACCGAACTGTCTCACGACGTTCTAAACCCAGCTCGCGTACCGCTTTAATGGGCGAACAGCCCAACCCTTGGGACCTACTCCAGCCCCAGGATGCGACGAGCCGACATCGAGGTGCCAAACCATGCCGTCGATATGGACTCTTGGGCAAGATCAGCCTGTTATCCCCGGGGTACCTTTTATCCGTTGAGCGACGGCGCTTCCACAAGCCACCGCCGGATCACTAGTTCCGACTTTCGTCCCTGCTCGACCTGTCAGTCTCACAGTCAAGCTCCCTTGTGCACTTGCACTCGACACCTGATTGCCAACCAGGCTGAGGGAACCTTTGAGCGCCTCCGTTACATTTTAGGAGGCAACCGCCCCAGTTAAACTACCCACCAGGCACTGTCCCTGGTCCGGATCACGGACCGAGGTTAGACATCCGAAGCGGCCAGAGTGGTATTTCAACGTTGACTCCACCCGCACTGGCGTGCGGGCTTCACAGTCTCCCACCTATCCTACACAAGCCGCACCGAACATCAATACCAAGCTATAGTAAAGGTCCCGGGGTCTTTCCGTCCTGCTGCGCGTAACGAGCATCTTTACTCGTAGTGCAATTTCGCCGAGTTCGCGGTTGAGACAGCGGAGAAGTCGTTACGCCATTCGTGCAGGTCGGAACTTACCCGACAAGGAATTTCGCTACCTTAGGATGGTTATAGTTACCACCGCCGTTTACTGGGGCTTAAATTCTGAGCTTCACCCACGAGGGGTTGACCCGTCCTCTTAACCTTCCAGCACCGGGCAGGCGTCAGTCCGTATACATCGTCTTGCGACTTCGCACGGACCTGTGTTTTTAGTAAACAGTCGCTTCTCCCTGGTCTCTGCGGCCGTCCACGCTCCCCGAGCTAGTCGGTTCACGTTTCGGGCCCCCCTTCTCCCGAAGTTACGGGGGCATTTTGCCGAGTTCCTTAACCACGATTCGCTCGATCGCCTTGGTATTCTCTACCTGACCACCTGAGTCGGTTTGGGGTACGGGCGGCTAGAACCTCGCGCCGAGGCTTTTCTTGGCAGCATAGGATCACCCGTTTCGCGCATACGCGCTCACTATCAGCTCTCAGCCTCGTGTCGGGCGGATTTGCCTACCCGACGGCCTACAGCCTTGGACGTGGACTACCATCGCCACGCCGGGCTACCTTCCTGCGTCACCCCTGTTAATACGCTTACCTACTACCGGTTCGGGTCCCGCGCGCCCCTGTCCGGTGACCCCGAAGGGTCGGTGGACAGGTTTGGGCGGTTAGCATCACCGGGCTCGGTATGGGCGGTTCTTCGCCGGTAGGAGAATATCAACTCCTTGTCCATCGACTACGCCTGTCGGCCTCGCCTTAGGTCCCGACTTACCCAGGGCGGATTAACCTGGCCCTGGAACCCTTGGTCATTCGGCGGACGGGTTTCTCGCCCGTCATTCGCTACTCATGCCTGCATTCTCACTCGTGTGGCCTCCACCGCTGGGTTCCCCCGCGGCTTCACCGGCCACACGACGCTCCCCTACCCACCTGCGCCTCTGGACCACGAAGGCCTGAGTTACGCGCAGATGCCACGGCTTCGGCGGTGTACTTGAGCCCCGCTACATTGTCGGCGCGGAATCACTTGACCAGTGAGCTATTACGCACTCTTTCAAGGGTGGCTGCTTCTAAGCCAACCTCCTGGTTGTCTGTGCAACTCCACATCCTTTCCCACTTAGCACACGCTTGGGGGCCTTAGCCGGTGGTCTGGGCTGTTTCCCTCTCGACTACGGAGCTTATCCCCCGCAGTCTCACTGCCACGCTTCCACTTACCGGCATTCGGAGTTTGGCTGACGTCAGTAACCTTGTAGGGCCCATCGGCCATCCAGTAGCTCTACCTCCGGCAAGAAACACGTGACGCTGCACCTAAATGCATTTCGGGGAGAACCAGCTATCACGAAGTTTGATTGGCCTTTCACCCCTAACCACAGGTCATCCCCCAGGTTTTCAACCCTGGTGGGTTCGGTCCTCCACGCGGTCTTACCCGCGCTTCAACCTGCCCATGGCTAGATCACTTCGCTTCGGGTCTAGACCCAGCGACTATGGACGCCCTGTTCGGACTCGCTTTCGCTACGGCTTCCCCACACGGGTTAACCTCGCCACTGAGCACTAACTCGCAGGCTCATTCTTCAAAAGGCACGCTGTCACCCCAACCAAGGAGGCTCCAACGGATTGTAGGCACACGGTTTCAGGTACTATTTCACTCCCCTCCCGGGGTACTTTTCACCTTTCCCTCACGGTACTGGTCCGCTATCGGTCACTAGGTAGTATTTAGGCTTAGCAAGTGGTCTTGCCAGATTCACACGAGATTTCACGGGCCCCGTGCTACTTGGGATCCCCTTCGGGAGGCCGCGCCATTTCGTCTACCGGACTCGCACCGTCTGTGGTCCGCCTTTCAATGCGGTTCGACTATGACACGGCTTTCTGACTCCCCGGTGGACTGTCAGATCCACCAGAAGGGTCCCACAACCCCGGACACGCAACGCCTGACAGCTTTACCACGCGCCCGGTTTGGCCTCATCCGCTTTCGCTCGCCACTACTCACGGAATATCTCTTCCTGCCGGTACTGAGATGTTTCACTTCCCGGCGTTCCCTCCACACACCCTATATATTCAGGTGCAGGTCGCACGACATGACTCGTACGGGGTTCCCCCATTCGGAAACCCTCGGATCACAGCTCGTTTGCCAGCTCCCCGAGGCTTATCGCAGGCTACGACGTCCTTCTTCGGCTCCTAGTGCCAAGGCATCCACCCTGTGCCCTTAAAAACTTCGACACACACACTACAATCTATTCGCAGAGACCAAGAACAAAAACCACGGACACACCCCGAAGGGCACACCCGTACTTTTTGCATCTTGATCACTTCAAAGATGCTCGCGTCCACTGTGCAGTTCTCAAACAACCAACGACCCCGACCCGCACAGACCCGCCTACCCACCAAGACCAGCTCGGCGAGCGGTTCGCGATCCACGGACCGACCCGTACCAGGCACCACCACCGAAGTGGCCGGCGACCTGAGGACCCAACAGTGTGCTCGACAAGCCCCGGACCCCACCCGCGATGTTCCACCACACCCCCCGGACACCACCGAACCCCCCGAAGGAGAACCCAGCAGACCAGGCGACGCAGGTACTGACACCAGCGAGACCGACGCTCTTTCGTCAATGTTCCACCCATGAGCAACCACCCCCACACGCGAACGGCGTGGGCCGTGGCCACCACACACCCCCGAAGAGGCGTGCGTTGAAGCTCCTTAGAAAGGAGGTGATCCAGCCGCACCTTCCGGTACGGCTACCTTGTTACGACTTAGTCCCAATCGCCAGTCCCACCTTCGACCACTCCCCCCGGCGAACCGGTTGGGCCATGGGCTTCGGGTGTTACCGACTTTCGTGACTTGACGGGCGGTGTGTACAAGGCCCGGGAACGTATTCACCGCAGCGTTGCTGATCTGCGATTACTAGCGACTCCGACTTCATGGGGTCGAGTTGCAGACCCCAATCCGAACTGAGACCGGCTTTTTGGGATTCGCTCCACCTTACGGTATCGCAGCCCTTTGTACCGGCCATTGTAGCATGCGTGAAGCCCAAGACATAAGGGGCATGATGATTTGACGTCATCCCCACCTTCCTCCGAGTTGACCCCGGCAGTCTCCCATGAGTCCCCGGCATAACCCGCTGGCAACATGGGACGAGGGTTGCGCTCGTTGCGGGACTTAACCCAACATCTCACGACACGAGCTGACGACAACCATGCACCACCTGTGCACGAGTGTCCAAAGAGACCACCATCTCTGGTGGCTTCCCGTGCATGTCAAGCCTTGGTAAGGTTCTTCGCGTTGCATCGAATTAATCCGCATGCTCCGCCGCTTGTGCGGGCCCCCGTCAATTCCTTTGAGTTTTAGCCTTGCGGCCGTACTCCCCAGGCGGGGCACTTAATGCGTTTGCTGCGGCACGGAACTCGTGGAATGAGCCCCACACCTAGTGCCCAACGTTTACGGCATGGACTACCAGGGTATCTAATCCTGTTCGCTCCCCATGCTTTCGCTCCTCAGCGTCAGTTGCGGCCCAGAGACCTGCCTTCGCCATCGGTGTTCCTCCTGATATCTGCGCATTCCACCGCTACACCAGGAATTCCAGTCTCCCCTACCGCACTCTAGTCTGCCCGTACCCGATGCAAGCTCGAGGTTGAGCCTCGAGTTTTCACACCAGACGCGACAAACCGCCTACGAGCTCTTTACGCCCAATAATTCCGGACAACGCTTGCGCCCTACGTATTACCGCGGCTGCTGGCACGTAGTTAGCCGGCGCTTCTTCTGCAGGTACCGTCACTTGCGCTTCTTCCCTGCTGAAAGAGGTTTACAACCCGAAGGCCGTCATCCCTCACGCGGCGTCGCTGCATCAGGCTTTCGCCCATTGTGCAATATTCCCCACTGCTGCCTCCCGTAGGAGTCTGGGCCGTGTCTCAGTCCCAGTGTGGCCGGTCGCCCTCTCAGGCCGGCTACCCGTCGTCGCCTTGGTAGGCCATCACCCCACCAACAAGCTGATAGGCCGCGAGCCCATCCCTGACCGAAAAACTTTCCAACCACCCCCATGCGAGGACGGCTCATATCCGGTATTAGCCCCGGTTTCCCGGAGTTATCCCGAAGTCAAGGGCAGGTTACTCACGTGTTACTCACCCGTTCGCCACTAATCAACCCAGCAAGCTGGGCATCATCGTTCGACTTGCATGTGTTAAGCACGCCGCCAGCGTTCGTCCTGAGCCAGGATCAAACTCTCCGTAAATGATCAACGCCCACCACCAGACCCAAAGACCCGGCAGCGAACAATCCATACGAAGCGAACCCCGAAAGGTTCACAAAACTGGCCTACAAACGAAAAACAATCTGACGATCATTCTCCGAAATCAACCAAAAACATCCCCAGACACAACCAACCAGCCACCCCGAACGGGACAACCCAGCCAGCCACGCCCACAAGGGACAAAAATTGGCATTGACTAACAAGCACACTGTTGAGTTCTCAAACAACCGACACACACCGCCTCCAGTCGTTTCCGACTCTTGCGCGGGGCTTCGTTCTCTAGCCTACCAGACCCAGACCTTCGTCCCGAACCCGGTCGAAACCGGAAATTCGCTCAGAATGATCTGAATCGGGCCCCCGAACAGTACCGCAGGCGCAGCACGCTGCACTCACGATCTGAAGAAGGGGATTCGCCTGCGGGACCAGCCACTTCGCGTCTGCTCCGAAGAGCTACGCCGTGGTGTCTGTTCCTCCCTGCCGGGCGACCTCGAGAACATTACGGGGCGCAGGGCGCGCGGTCAAACCCGCTCGTGGTGACCCCGCTCACCGCGTTCACCGCACCTCCGGTGCGCCCACCGGTGCTTCCGCGGGCCCGTTCGGGCCACCGGCGAGCCGTGCCGCGACCTGCCGCGCGGCGTCGTGCAGCTGCGGCGGCCCCACGACCGTCACGGGGACGTCGAACATGCCGTACCAGGCGGCGAGCCCACCCCAGGACCACGAGCCGGCCGTGACGCGGCACCGGTCCTCGCCGAGCGCCTCGACGATCGCGGCGTCCCCCACCCACGGCGCGACGTGGTCCGCGCCCGCACCCAGCTCGGCCGTGCCGCGGACCGGCCACGCCGGACGGGAGAACGCCTGCGACACGTAGGTCGCGACGTCGGGCGCCGGGAGGTCGCGCGGCCGGAACCGCGGGCCGTCGCCCGACTGCACCGTGATCCGGTCCACCCGGAACGTGCGCCAGTCGTCGCGCTCGAGGTCCCAGGCCACGAGGTACCACCTGCCGCCCCACGTGACGAGGTGGTGCGGCTCGACGCGCCGTGGGGGCCGGAAGCCGGCAGCGTCCGGTGCGTGCGCCGGACGCAGCACGTCCCCCGACCCTCCGTCGTAGTCGAAGCGCACCACGCGCCGCTCCCGTGCCGCGGTGCCGATCGCCACGAGGACGTCCGGGCGCACCGCCGGACGGCCCGACTCCCGAGCGCGCGGGACCGCCGTCACCTCGAGCGCGTCGATCCGGCCGCGCAGCCGCGCCGGCATCACCTGGCGGATGGTGGCGAGCGCACGGGCCGCCGCGTCCTCGACACCCGGGAGCGTCGCCGTGCGCAGGGCGAGCGCCACGGCGACCGCCTGCTCGTCGTCGAACAGCAGGGGCGGCAGGTCGACGCCCGCGTCGAGGCGGTACCCGCCGTCCGGTCCCTTCGTGGCCTGTACCGGGTAGCCGAGCTCGCGCAGCCGGTCGACGTCGCGTCGGACCGTGCGCGGGCTGACGGCGAGGCGCTCCGCGAGCGCGGGGCCCGGCCAGTCGCGGCGGGCCTGCAGGAGGGACAGCAGCGTGAGCAGTCGTCCCGAGGTCTCGAGCATGCCGCCAGCATCGCACGCAGTAGAGGCCAGAACCTGACCGCTACACCGGGAAGAGTGGTCTCAGCCGGTGCCGCACCGGCGTCACCCACCGATCCCCCAGACCACCGACCACCACGCCCCGGAGGACACCGTGATCCGTACCCGAGCCCTGACGAAGGACTTCCCCGTCGGGCGCGACGCGAGCAGGACCGTGCACGCCGTGCGCGGCATCGACCTCGACGTCGCGCCCGGCGAGCTCGTCGCCGTCCTCGGCCCCAACGGCGCCGGCAAGACGACCATGCTGCGCATGCTCACGACGCTGATCCGCCCGACGTCGGGCACGGCGACCGTCGCGGGTCTCGATGTCGTCGCGCAGCCCGACGCCGTCCGCCGCAGCATCGGCTACGTCGGCCAGGGGAACGCGGCCGGCCACGGTCAGCGCGCCGTCGACGAGCTCGTGAGCCAGGCGCGCATCCACGGTCTCGACCGTCGTGGCGCCCGGCGCCGCGCCGACGAGCTGCTCGACGTGCTCGAGCTCACCGCCCAGAGGACGCGCAAGGTCTCCGACCTCTCGGGCGGCCAGCGACGTCGCCTCGACGTGGCGATGGGCCTGGTCCACTCCCCCGCGCTGCTCTTCCTCGACGAGCCGACGACCGGGCTCGACCCCCACAACCGGGCGAACCTGTGGGAGCACGTCGGCCGGATGCGCGCCGACGCCGTCGCGACGACGGGCGCGCCCATGACCGTCGTCCTCACGACCCACTACCTCGACGAGGCGGACTCCATGGCCGAGCGCGTCGTCGTCGTCGACCACGGTGAGGTCATCGCGGACGACACCGCCGCGAACCTCAAGGCCGAGCTCGCGGGCGACCGCGTCGTCGTCACCGTGGAGGGTGGCGGGGCCGACGTCGTCGCTCGTCTCGTCGAGGTCGCCGCCCGAGTCGACGGGTTCCGCGAGGTGCTCGCCCGGGACGGGTCGCAGGTGACCGTGCGTGCGGAGCGTGGGGACGCCTACCTTCCCCGCCTCCTGCGCGCGGCGGACGCCACGGGGATCCCGGTCGCGACGGCGCACGTCCACCGCCCGACGCTGGACGACGTCTTCCTCGCCCTCACCGGCCGCAGCCTCCGTGAGGCCGGCGCCACCCACCCCGGCACGAGCGACGCACCGACCACCGACACCGCCGGGACGACGACCCGGCCTACCGAGAGGACCGCAGCATGAGCGCCGTCGACACCCGCACCGACGTCCCCGCGACCCCGCCCGCACCGGCACGTGCGCCGTCGCGACGCCATGTCGTCCGCGACACCGGCATCGTCCTCGCGCGCGAGCTGCGGCCCGTGGTGCGCGACCCGTTCTCCGTCGTGTTCGGCCTCGTGCAGCCGATCGTCTTCCTCGTGCTGTTCGGCCCGCTTCTCGTGGGATCGCTCGGGGGGACCCAGGTGCTCGGGGGGAGCGTCTGGCAGTGGTTCGTCCCGTCGATCCTCGTCATGACCACGTTGTTCGGCACGTCCGCGACGGGCGCGAACCTGCTGTTCGAGCTCCAGACCGGCGCGCACGAGCGCATGCTCGTCGCGCCGCTGTCGCGGTCGTCGCTGCTCGTGGGCCGTGCGCTCAAGGAGATGGTGCCGATCGTCGCGCAGTCCGTGATCGTCGTGCTCGTCATGCTCCCGTTCGGGTTCGAGCTCCACGCGGCCGGCGCGGTGCTCGGGCTCGCGCTGCTCGCCGTGCTCGGCGTCGGGATCGGCGCGCTGTCCTACGCGCTCGCCCTCGCGGTGCGCAAGCAGGACTGGATGTTCTGGATGGTCCAGCAGACGGTGCTGTTCCCGCTCATGCTCCTGTCCGGGATGCTGCTGCCGCTCGAGTCGGGGCCGCACTGGATGCAGGTCGCCGCGTCGGTCAACCCGCTGAAGTACGTGGTCGACGCCGAGCGCGCGCTGTTCGCGGGCGACCTCGGCGCGACCGCGGTCGCCTGGGGCTGGGTCGCCGCGCTCGCGACCGCGGTCGTCGGCCTGGTCGTCGGTATCCGTGCGATGGTCACGTCCGCGGACTGACGGCGCGGCGCGGCGACGCCTCAGCCGGTGGCCCGGACCGTCTCGACGGCCCGGGCCACCGCGCTGCCCGGGCTCGTGAGCACGCGCACCGGTGGTCAGGCGTGGTGGGCGCGGAACGCGTCGGTGAGCGAGGGGCCGTCGTCGCCGAGGCGCCAGACGCTCCACCCGTCCGCCGTCGCGGTCCCCGAGACCGCGACGGCGGCGAGGTCGGGGTGCCGGTAACGGGCGCCGTCGGCCAGCTCGATGAAGCCGTCGGGCTGCAGGACCGCCTCGAACCGCTGGCCGCGGCGCGGACGCGACCACACGAGGTGGCGCGGGCTCCCGAGCGTGCGCGCGAGCGCCACCAGGTCCGGGTCGTCGTCGGGACCGAGCGGCACGTCGACGACGGCGGGCGCGGGCACCGGGGCGACCTCCCGACCGACGAGGGGGTCGGGCTCGAGCCCGGCCGGCGGCTGGTAGGACAGCGGGTCGTAGGAGCGCTCCGACGCCGGCGAGTGCTGCGCGGCGTACTCGTGCGTGAGGATCGACTCGCGCGTCCGGTACGACTCACGGGTGCGCACCGACTCGCGCGTGAGGATCGACGTCCGCGGCACGCGCGCGTCGTCCCCGCTGCCGGCGGGCCGGCGGTCGGCCCACGTGCTCGGCTCGTCGGACCACGTGCGCTGCTCGGGCGCGGGACGCGCCGTCGACGGGTCCTCGACGGGCACGAAGTCCAGCACCGGCAGCCCGTCCTCCGCGGCGGGCCCACCGAGAGGGATCTCGAGCGGCACGGGCGCGAGCTGCCCGGTGACGTCGGCGGACGGCGGGGTCGACCCGTACGTCGTGCTCGACTCGAGCTCGCGGCGCCGCTCGGCGCGCGAGCGCGCGTGCTGCGTCACCACGGGAAACTTGCCGGTCAGCGCTCGGCCCACGGCGACGCCGTCCGCGAAGTCGGAGGCGGGCGCCGCCTCCCGGGCACGCACGGGCGTGCGCTCCGGCGTCGGGGGCGTCTCGGGACGGCCGACCGCGAGCGGCGACACGTCCACGAAGCGGCGACCGTCGGCGCCGTGCACCACGCCGAGGCGCAGCACCGCGACGGGCGAGCCGGGCTGGCGCAGGAAGTCGAGCGCGTCCTCGATCCCCGGCGCGGCGCTCGAGCAGATGACGATGAGCCGTGCGCCCGTGGTGCGCGCCGTGGCCTGCGACCGCGTGAGCGGCACGTTGTCGTAGAACGCCGCGACGTCCTGCTGGAAGCGTGACGCCCCACCCGTGTACCGGGCGGCGAGCTCCGCGCGCGTGAGGCGCCCGGCCCGGCCCGCGTGGTTGAGGGCGGCCGTCAGGGCGCTCTCGGTGAGCTCGGCCGTGACCTCGATGACCACCGGCAGCCCGGCCGCGTCCAGCGCGAGGAGGTGCGGCTCGTCGTCGGACGCGCCCTCCTTGACGGGGAAGATCTGCTCGCCCAGCAGGCTGTCGAGGTTGCCGTCGACCACGCGCTGCGCGTCGGTCCCGAAGGCGCCGGCCGGCTGGGGCGGCTGGACGAGCAACGGACGCTCGGCGTCCACCTCGAAGAGGGGCATCGGGGGGTCTCCTGCTGCATTGCGGAACGCGTCCGGGGCGGGGGCGTTTGCGGCTTAGCCTACGTCGGCGGTCAAGTCCCGCGAACACCCCGAACCGGTACGGTTCGGGCGTCGGGAAACCCGCAGGTCAGGCGTGTCCCGACTCCTGCTCGTCGGCCGCGAGACGCTCCTCGACGCGCTCGACCTTGCCCGTGAGCTCGCCCGTCCGGCCGGGCCGGATGTCGGCCTTGACGACGAGCGACACCCGGTGACCGCCGGCCCCGACCGCCTCCGTGGCCCGCTGGATGACGGGCATGACCTCGTCCCAGTCGCCCTCGATCTCGGTGAACATCGACGTGGTGCGGTTCGGCAGGCCGGACTCGCGCACGATGCGGACGGCCTCGGCGACGGAGTCCGCGACGGACTCGCCGGCACCGAGCGGGGCGACGGAGAAGGCGAAGACGGCCATGGGGCCCATGGTGGCACGTCGCCGACCGTGCTCGCCCCCGACGTAGGCTCGGTCCGTGACTGAGGGCGTGGCGACCGACGCGGTGACCGTGCTGGCCGGAGGTGTCGGGGGTGCGCGGCTCGCCCACGGGATGGACCGCGCGGGGGCGGACCTCACGGTCGTGGTGAACGTCGCCGACGACGTCGAGCTCCACGGCCTCGCGATCTCGCCCGACCTCGACACCGTGACGTACACGCTCGCCGGTCTCGCCGACGAGGAGCGCGGCTGGGGCGTGGTCGGCGAGACGTACGCGACGCTCGAGGCGATGGGCCGGCTCGGCGAGGACACGTGGTTCACGCTCGGCGACAAGGACCTCGCGACGCACGTCGTGCGGACAGCCCGCCTCCGGGCCGGGGCGCCGCTGTCCGCGGTGACCGCCGAGCTCAGCCGCGCGCTCGGCGTGCGGGCGCGCGTCGTGCCCGTCACCGACGACCGTGTGGCGACGCTCGTCGACACGCCCGGCGGACGGCTCGGCTTCCAGGAGTACTTCGTGGGTCGTCAGCACGCCGACGACGTCGTCGGGCTCGTCTACGACGGCATCGAGGCCGCGCGCCCCGCGCCCGGGGTGGTCGAGGCCGTGCGCGACGCGCGGGTCGTGGTCGTCGCGCCGTCGAACCCGTTCCTGTCCGTCGCGCCCGTCCTCGGCGTGCCCGGCGTCCGCGAGGCGCTCGTCGGGTCGCGCGCGCACCGCGTCGCGGTGAGCCCGATCGTCGGTGGACGGGCGATCAAGGGGCCCGCGGCGCAGATGCTCGCGACGCTCGGCCACGAGGTGTCCGCGCTGGGCGTCGCGCGCCTCTACACGGGGCTCGTCGACCACATGGTGGTCGACGAGCGCGACGCGCACCTCGCAAAGGACGTCGCGGCGCTCGGCCTGCGCGTCCTCGTCACCGACACCGTCATGGGCGGCGCGGACGGCCGCGAGCGCCTCGCTCGGGAGATCCTGGCGGCGGCGCGTGGCTGACCGGTCCGGAGCCGTCGTGCCCGACGGCGCGGCCCGCCCGGCGGGGTCGGGTCGCCCGGGGCGCGTGGTCGCCGTCGTGCCGCTGCGCGACGGGACGTCCGGGAAGTCGCGGCTCGCGCACGTGCTCGACCCGGCCGCGCGCAGCCGGCTCGTCGCCGTCCTGGCGCGGCACGTCGTGGCGACGCTTCTCGCGTCCGAGGCGGTGGAGCGGGTGGTCGTCGTGACGTCGGACCCGCGGTTCACGTGGCGCGCGCTGCGGGACGTCGTCGTGGAGGCGTCGAGCACTGCCGGAGACGGGAAGGGGCCTCCGCTGCTCACCGACGACGCCGACCGTCTCCGCATCGTGCTGCAGCCCGCGGACCGACCGGGGCTGAACGAGGCGGTCGAGGTGGGGCGTGAGATCGCGGTCGAGGACGGCCCCGTGCGGCTGCTCGTCGCGCACGCGGATCTCCCTGCGCTGACGACCGACGACGTCGCCGCGCTGCTCGCCGACGACGCGCCGGTCGTCGTGGCGACCGACCGGCACCGGTCGGGGACGAACCTGCTCGTCCTCTCCGGGGACGCGTCGGTCCCGCCGAGCACGACCTCAGAGCCGTTCTCCGCCGCAGAGCGACCGCAGGGTCGTGCTCGACAGGCGTTCCGGTTCCGGTTCGGCGTCGACAGCCTCGCCTCGCACCTCTCGGAGGCCGCCGCGCGCGGGCTGCGGGCCGCCGTCGTGCAGCGACCCGGGACGGCGACCGACCTCGACACGATCGACGACTGGGGCGAGCTGCCCGCGGAGGTGCGGGCCGCCGTCGGGCAGCACGTACCCGGTCTGCACGCCGGCGGCGCTGCCGGCTAACCGCCCCAGCGGCCCCGGTGCACGACGTCGTCGAGCGGCTTGCGGGCCCGACGGCGCGGCGACCCGCTCGGGCCGGTGTCGCCCGGGTGGCCGAGTGCGACGACGCCCGTCGGCGCGTACTCGTCGGGGATGTCGAACGCCTCGCGCAGCCGCGGAACCTCACGGGGCTGCACGCCGAAGAAGCACGCGCCGAGCCCCTCGTCGACGGCGGTCTGGAGCATGATCAGCGACGCCATGCCGGCGTCGACGTGCCAGTACGGCACGGCCCACCGGTTCTCGTCGCGGTCGGCCCAGCCCTTGTCGTCCTCGGCGTACCGCCGCAGGTAGGCGTCCTTCGAGGTGAGGACGAGGACGATCACGGGGGCCGTGCGCATGCCCTCGAGCCACGCGCTCATGTCCCGCTCGGAGTCCGCGGGCGTCGAGGCTGCCCAGAAGCGCGCGACGTCGTCGGGCTCGGTCAGGACGACGAACGCCCAGCCCTGCGCGAAGCCGGCGCTCGGGGCGCGGACGGCGTTGCGCAGCACGCGGTCCACCGAGGCGGGGTCTACAGGGTCGGCGGTGAACCGCCGGACCATGCGGCGGTGTCGCACGACGTCCTGGAACTCCATGCCCCGATCGTGTCAGGTCGAGAGGTCACCCGGGTGTTCTGTCGCCCTGACACGACGCGACGTCCTGTGGTGTGTCAGGGCGAGAGGTCACCCCGCTGACCTGTCGCCCTGACACGAGGCCTCAGACGGCGTCGAGGCGCGCCCGGATCTCGGGGTCGAGGTCGAGGTCGGCCGCGCCGAGGAGCTCGTCGAGCTGCTCGACCGTGCTCGGCCCGATCACCGGGATCACCGGGTGCTCGCCGCCGAGGAGCCACGCGAGCACGACCTGGTTCGGCGTGGCGCCGGTCTGGCCTGCGACCTCGTGCAGCGTGCGGACGCGCTCGCGCGTCGTCGGGTGGTCGAAGCCGTCCCACAGCGGCTTGTCGCGGCGCACGTACGCGCCCTGGAGGATCGGCGAGTACGCGACGACGGCGAGCGGCGGACGTTCCGGCGTCCCGGTCGACGCCACGTAGTCGAGCAGCTCGTACGACGCCCAGTTGTGCCGCCCCGGCTCGGGCGTCGGGTAGACGTAGGTGAGGTTCTGCTGGACGAGCCCGTAGGGCGCGATCCCCTGGCGCAGCGCCTCCTCGCGCGCCTCCACCACGCGCCACACCGCGACGTTCGAGATGCCCGTGATCCCCACCACCCCCTCGGCCTGGAGCTTGCCGAACGCGCCGACCGTCTCGGCGAGCGGGGTGTCGAGGTCGTCGACGTGCCCGTACAGGACGTCGAGGTGGTCGACGCCGAGGTGGCGCAGGCTCTCGTGCGCCTCGCGCTCGACGACGTCGGCGGCCAGCCCCTGGTAGTTCGTCGGCGCGACGTTCTGCAGCGGCAGCGCCGGGTCCTTCTTCGCTGCCCCGAGCTTGGTCGCGAGGCGGACCTCGTCGCGCACGCCGCGGGTCGCGAGCCAGCGGCCGAGCAGGTCCTCGCTGTCCCGGCCGTAGCCGCCGGCCCAGGAGCTGTAGTTGTTCGCCGTGTCGAGGAACGTGCCGCCGGCCTCGAGGTAGCGGTCGAGGATCGCGAACGAGGTGTCCTCGTCCACGAGGGTGCCCATGTTCATCGTGCCGAGGCACAGGGTCGAGACGTCGAAGGTCGTGCGTCCGTCGCCGATGGTGCGGTAGCGCATGATGCGGTCTCCCGTTCGTGGGTGTTCCTGGTGACATCTCCACGCTAGAGAGCGATCGGCATGGGTGTACGGTCCGATCCCATGAGCATCGACCAGACCGATCTTCCGGCTCCGGGCCCGACGACGGCCCTCGCCTGGGAGGCTCTGCTCGACCTGGGCACCGGGCCGGGTTCGCGCGTGGAGCGGCTCGAGCGCGCGATCCGCGACGCCGTCCGCTCCGGCCGCGTCGGCGCGGGCTCCGCGCTGCCGCCGAGCCGGCAGCTCGCCGAGACGCTCGGCGTCTCCCGGTGGGTCGTCACCGAGGCCTACGGGCAGCTCGTCGCCGAGGGGTTCCTCGAAGCCCGCACGGGCTCCGCCACGCGCGTCTCCGCGGCGGGCGCGGCACGGCGCGGTACGAGCGTGGCGGGAGGGACGGCGCGCGCGGGTCGTGGTGGGCCTGGCGGGAGCCGCGAGGAACGAGCGGCGGATGGTAGACCCGCGCGCGCCGTCCCTCCCGCCAGGCAGCCCCCTCCGGTGCGACCTCGGTTCGACCTCGCGCCGGGCGTGCCCGACCTGCGCCACGTCCCGCGCGACGACTGGGTGCGCGCGACGCGCGACGTCCTCGGCTCGTCGTCCGGGACGGCGTCGAACGACGACCTCGGCGCGCCGGCTCCGGGCGGGCACCCGACGGCGCGGGCGGTCGTCGCGGGCCATCTCCGCCGCGCGCGCGTCGTCGCCGCGCCCGACGACGCCGTGGCGCTCGTGCACGGCGCGACCGACGGCATGGGTCGCGTGGCCGCCGCGCTCGCCGCCGCCGGGCACACGCACCTGCTCGTCGAGGACCCGAGCTGGCCCGTGCTGCGCGACGTCGCGACGCGCGCCGGGCTGACACCGGTGCCCGTCCCCGTGGACGCGGACGGCGTGGACACGGGCGCGCTCGTCATCGCGTCGCGACGGACGGGCGCCCGCGCAGCGCTCCTCACACCGGCGCACCAGTTCCCCACCGGGACGGCACTGACGCCCGAGCGCCGCGAGGCCGTCGTGGCCTGGGCGCGCGACGTCGACGGCCTCGTGGTCGAGGACGACTACGACGCCGAGTTCCGCTACGACCGCCGCCCCGTCGCCGCGCTGCAGGGCCTCGACCCGGACCGGGTGCTGCTGCTCGGCTCGATCAGCAAGACGATCTCCCCCGCGTTCGGCCTCGGGTGGATGGTCGTGCCGGCGCGCTGGCGCGAGGCCGTCGCTCGCGCGGCGGGCCCGACGGCGGGACCGTCCACCGTCGAGCAGCTCGCCTTCGCGCGTCTCGTCACGGCAGGCGCGTACGACCGGCACCTGCGCGCGGCGCGGCGTCGCTACCGGGCCCGTCGTGACGCGGTGCTCGCCGCGCTCGGCCGTCACCTGCCTCGCGCGACCGTGAGCGGCCTCGCCGCCGGGATGCACGCGCTGCTCGACCTGGGCGACGACGCACCCGACGCGGCCCACGTCGTGCGCGAGGCGGCGGCGCGCGAGGTGGCGGTCGTGGACCTGCGCCGCTACCAGGTCACCCCCGGCGCACGCTCGACCACGCTCGTGCTCGGGTACGGCAACCTCGCCGACGCGCGGGTCGACGAGGCGGTGCAGCGGCTCGCCGACGCCGTCGACGCCGCCACCGCGAGGTAGCGGGTCCCCTCTATGCCGACGCCGGGGCCGGCGCCCTGTCGGCGGCGAGCAGGTCGAGCGCGGCGTCGAGGTTCGCGAGCGCCTGCGGGTGGTCGACGCGCGTGAGGAGGAACGCCGAGACCAGCAGCGCGGTGCACAGGTCGGCGACGCGGTCGTGCTCGGCCGGGTCACGGTCGGGGAAGCGGGCGACGACGCCGGCCCGGATCGCGGCGCGCAGCTCGGCCCGGTAGGCGGCCACGGTCTCGCGCACGACCACGTCCTTCCCGATCGGCGCTCCCGCGGCGTTGATGAGCAGGCAGCCGCTGTCCGCCTGGACCGTGCCCGGCGCGGCGAGGGCGGCGCGCAGCCCGACGAAGTAGTCGACCACCGCGTCCGGCGGCACGTCGGCGACCGTGAGCGGGGCGAGCCGTGGGCGGACGACCTCGTCGAGATAGCTCGTCACCGCGGCGTCGAACAGCCCGCGCTTGCTCCCGAACGCGTGGTAGAGGCTCGACCGGCGCAGCCCCGTCGCACCTTCGAGCAGCGGCAGCGACGCGTCCTCGTAGCCGTGCTCCCAGAAGGCGGCGCGCGCCGCGCGCACGACGGCGCTCGTGTCGAACGACTGCGGCCTGCCCACGGGTGCTCCTCGCTTTTTGTGAACCGTGCAGTCCAGTATATGTTGTGTAACGCTCAGTCCAGAAAGCCGACCAGACGTCGGCGGCAGAGAGGAAGTGGTCGCGTGATCGTCGTCGGACTCGTGCTCGCCACCGCCGCGGCGGCGCTCCACGTCGTGATCTTCTACCTGGAGTCCGTCGCGTGGACCTCTCCCCGGGCCCGCGCCACGTTCGCCACCACGCCCGAGGAGGCCGAGGCCACGCGGTCGCTCGCGTTCAACCAGGGGTTCTACAACCTGTTCCTCGCGATCGTCACCGTGCTCGGCGTCGTCCTCCACGTCGCGGGCGAGACGACCGTCGGCACGACCCTCGTGCTCACCGGCACCGGCTCGATGCTCGCGGCGGCGCTCGTCCTGCTCCTCTCCTCCCGCGCGCACCGCGCGGCCGCGGTCAAGCAGGGGACGCTACCGCTCCTGGCGGTCCTGGCGGTCGTCGTCGCCCTCGCAGCCTGACTGCCGCGTCCCGCCGCGCGACGCCGCGGCTCGCAGGACCGAGCCCACCACCCACCAGCAGCCGTCACACCCGACCCCACCGGAGGCCCTCCGCATGACGTCCGCCCGCAGCACCCAGGTCCAGCTCGCCACCCGTCCCGAGGGCTGGCCGACGCACGACGACTTCCGCACCGTCACCGTCGAGTACGGCGACCTCGCCCCCGGCGAGGTGCGCGTGGTCAACGAGTTCGTGTCCGTCGACCCCTACATGCGCGGCCGCATGAACGACGTGAAGAGCTACACCCCTCCCTTCGCCCTCGGCGAGACGATGACCGGAGGCGCGGTGGGCCGGGTCGTCGAGACGACGGTCGACGATCTGCCCGTCGGGGCGCTCGTGCTCCACCAGCACGGCTGGCGCGACGTCGTGCAGGAGGACGCGTCCGGGTTCCGGGTCGTGCCGGAGATCCCGGGCCACCCGTCGTCGGTCCACCTGGGGATCCTGGGCATGACCGGGCTCACGGCCTACGTCGGCCTCACCGCGATCGCCGGGATGAAGCCCGGCGACACCGTCCTCGTCTCGGGTGCCGCGGGTGCCGTCGGGACCGCGGCCGGGCAGATCGCGCGCCTGCTCGGCGCGTCGCGCGTCGTCGGCTCCGCCGGTGGTCCGCAGAAGGTCGAGCTCCTCACGTCGCGTTACGGCTACGACGCGGCCCTCGACTACAAGGCCGCGCCCGTGCGCGAGCAGCTCCCCTCGCTCGTGCCGGACGGCGTCGACGTGTTCTTCGACAACGTCGGCGGCGACCACCTGGAGGCCGCGCTCGACGTCATGAACGACGGCGGACGGGTCGCCCTGTGCGGGGCCATCGCCGGGTACAACGCGACCGACCGCGCCCCCGGACCGGACAACCTGGCGAACCTCATCACGCGCGGCCTGACGATGCAGGGCTTCACGCTCGGCGGCTACCTCGGGCTCGCCGGCGAGTTCCGCGAGCGCATGAGCGGCTGGTTCGCCGAGGGGAAGATCGCCTACGACGAGACCGTCGTCGACGGGATCGACCATGCGGTCGACGCGTTCCTCGACATGATGCGTGGCGGCAACGTCGGGAAGATGGTCGTGCGCGTCGACCCCGCGGCGCGGTAGTCGCAGGCCGTCGGCCGGGCGGCCCTGGTCCGGCCGCGGGTCAGAGGCGCTCGGCGAGGAGCTCGACGAGCGCCTTGCCCTGCACCCCGGCGAGGTCGTCGGCCTGCGTGCGGCACGAGAACCCGTCGGCGAGGTACACGTCGCCGGGCTCGGCGTCGCGCAGCGCGGGCAGCAGGGCGTTCTCCGCGACGGCGACGGACGTCTCGTAGTGCCCCTTCTGCATCCCGAAGTTCCCCGCGAGCCCGCAGCACCCGGCGAGGACCTTGATCGTCGCGCCGGCGTCGCGCAGCAGGCGCTCGTCGGCGGCGAAGCCCATCACCGAGTGCTGGTGGCAGTGCGGCTGCACGACCGCGGTCACGTCCGAGAGGTCGGGCACGCGCCACCCGGAGTCCGTGCCGGGTGCCGTGTCCACCGACGTGAGCAGCTCGGCGAGCGTGCGCGTCGCGCGCGAGACGGCCTGCGCGCGGGGGTCGTCGGGGAACAGGTCGACGAGGTCGGAGCGCAGGACCGCGGTGCACGACGGCTCGAGCCCCATGATGGGGATGCCGTTGACGGCGTACGGGCCGAGGACCGAGAGCAGGTTCTCGAGGCGCTTGCGCGCGCCGTCGAGCTGGCCCGTGCTGATCCACGTGAGGCCGCAGCACGCCTCCTGCTCGGGGACCACGACGTCGTACCCCGCGGCGGTCAGGACCTTGACGGCCGCCTGCGGGACGGTCGGCGACATGTTGTCGCTGAACGAGTCGGTCCACAGGACGACCTTGGGGCGCTCGTCGCGCACGGGACGTCCCGGCACCTGGCCGATGCGCAGCCCCGGCACGCCCTGGCTCGCGCCGCCGCGCTTCCACCACGTGCGGAACGGGACCTCGGCGAACGTCGTCATCGAGCGCCGCGTGTCCATGCCGCCCGCCCAGAGCACGGTCTTCGCGACCGGACGGATGCCGAAGAGCTTGTTGACGAACCGCGGCATGCCCGTCGCGAGCCGCGCCCAGACCGGCAGCCACCCCAGCGAGTAGTGGTCGACCGGGCGCAGCTTCCCGCGGTAGGTGCGGTGGAGCACCTCGGACTTGTACTGCGCCATGTCGACGCCCGCCGGGCAGTCGCTCGAGCACGCCTTGCACGACAGGCACAGGTCGAGCGACTCGCGCACCTCGGGCGCCGCGAGACCGCCGACGAGCGTCCCGTTGACCGCCTCCTGCAGGACGCGCGCACGACCGCGCGTGACGTCCTTCTCGTCCTTCGTCGCCAGGTACGACGGGCACATGAACCCGCCCGCGGCACTGGTGTCGGCGCGGCACTTGCCCACGCCCACGCAACGGTGCACGGCCTGCGTCATGTCACCGTGGTCGTGCGCGAACGAGAAGCCCTGGTACCCGGCACGGCGCGAGATCTTCGAGACCTTCACGGGCGCCGTCGTGCCCGGGTCACCCCCACCGCCGACCGCCGAGAGCACGGGGTGGGCCTGCGGGCGGCGCAGGTCGTCGTCGATCGCCCGCGGGCGCACGACGACGCCCGGGTTCATGACGTCCTGCGGGTCGAACAGCGCCTTGAAGCGTTCGAGGAGCGCGATCGCCTCCGGGCTGTACATGACCGGGAGCAGCTCGGACCGCGCACGGCCGTCGCCGTGCTCGCCGGACAGCGAGCCGCCGTACTTCGCGACGAGGTCGGCGGCCTCGAGCATGAACGTGCGCAGCACCGAGCCCGACGCCTCGAGCGGCAGGTCGATGCGCAGGTGCACGCAGCCGTCGCCGAAGTGCCCGTACGGCAGGCCGTCGACGCCGTAGCGCGCCATGAGCTCGTCGAGGTCGCGCAGGTAGGCGCCCAGCTTCTCCGGCGGGACCGCGGAGTCCTCCCAGCCCGGCCACGCCTGCTCCCCGGACGGCGTGCGCCCGGCCAGGCCCGCGCCGTCGGCCCGGATCTGCCACATCTTCGTGGCCTCGGGACCGGCGGGCAGGATGAGCGTCGCCTCGCTGCCCGACGCCGCGACGATCGCCTCGGCGTTCGCCATCGCCTCCTCGGGGGTCGCCCCGCCGACCTCGACCATGAGCCACCCGGCACCGGGCGGCAGCGGCGGGACCGAGGCGTCGCCCTTGGCCCGGCGCACGACGTCGACGAGGCGCGCGTCGAGCCCCTCGACCGCGAGGGGGCTCAGGCCGAGGAAGGTCGGGACGTCGTCGGCGGCCGACGGCATGTCCGGGTAGCCGAGGACGACGAGGGTCGGCTTGGACGGCACCGGGACGAGGCGGACCGTGGCCTCGAGGATCGTCACGAGCGTGCCCTCGGTCCCCACGAGCGCCTTCGCCAGGTCGGAGCCGTTCTCCGGCAGCAGGTGCTCGAGCGAGTACCCCGACACCTGGCGGCCGAAGCGACCGAACTCGGTGCGGATCAGGGCCAGGTTCTCGCGGACGAGGTCGGCCAGGCCGGGGACCGCGGCGAACGTCGGGTCGCCCTTCCCGGCGGTGAAGCGCCGGCCCGTCCCGTCCACGACGTCGAGCTCGACCACGTTGTCGGCCGTGCGGCCGTACGCCACGGCGTGCGGGCCGCACGCGTTGTTGCCGATCATGCCGCCGAGCGTCGCGCGGTTCTGCGTCGAGGGGTCCGGGCCGAAGCGCAGCCCGTGCGGCGCCGCGGCCTGCTGCAGCGACGACATGACGACCCCCGGCTCGACGCGGGCCGTGCGCGCCTCGGGGTCGACGTCGAGCACGCGGTGCACGTGCCGCGAGAAGTCGAGGACGACGCCCGGGCCGACCGAGTTGCCCGCGACCGACGTCCCCGCACCGCGGGCCGTGATCGGTACCTCGAGCTCGCGCGCGACGTCGAGCGCGGCGACCGCGTCGTCGACGTCCCGCGGGAGCACCACGACCTCGGGCAGCACGCGGTAGTTGGAGGCGTCCGTGGAGTACTCGGCGCGGCGACGGGACGACGGGTCCACGTCGCCGCGCGTCACGGTGCGCAGTGCGTCGGCGAGGGCCGTGCGGGCAGCGTCGGCGGCGCGCTCGGCCTCGCGCAGCGCTGCGGCGTGCTCGGCCTCGGCGGCGGTGACGGCGCCGGAGCCGGACCGCCGCGAGCCGTTCCCGTCGTGCTGCCGGGCGGGGGTCGGGGTGGCGTCGATCTCAGCGGACACGTCGGTGATTCTCGCACTGTCCGTCGGCGCGCCGTCGAACGGTCCGCCCGGTGACCGACCGCCACGCCGCCACGCGAGGTAGAACCGCAGGTCGCGAGGTAGAGCTCCGGGAGCTCTACCTCGCGACCCGCCGTTCTACCTCGCGGACCTCGGTGCGACCCTCAGCGGACCGGGGAAGCACCTCGGCGTCAGAGGACGAGCTCGGGCTGGAGCTTCGTCACCGTCCACACGCGCTGGCGGCGCGCGGCGACGGTCGTCAGTGCGAGCGCCCCGGCCAGCACGACGGCGAGGACCGTCACGTCGCGCGCGACCGTCGCCAGGTTCCCGCCGTAGAGCAGCTGGCGCAGGCCTTCGACGGCGTACGTCATGGGCAGGAACCGGTGCATCCCCTGGAGCGGCTGCGGGATCGTCTGCCACGGGAACGTGCCGCCGGCGGTGACGAGCTGCACGAGCATCAGCACGAGCCCGAGGAACTGGCCGGCGGCGCCGAGCCACACGTTGAGCGCCTGGAGGATCGCGACGAACGTCGCGGACACGAGCACGAGGAACAGGGCCGTGCCGACCCCGTGCACCGGGTCGATGTCGAGCGCGAACTTCGTCACCGTGAACATCGCCGCGACCTGCACGACGCCGATCGCGGCCGGGGTGAGCCAACCGCCCAGGGCCGTCGCGAGCCCCGAGCGCCCCGCCGCGAGAGCGCGGGTCGAGAGCGGTCGCACGAGCAGGAAGAGCACGTACGCGCCGATCCAGGTCGCGAGCGAGAGGAAGAACGGCGCGAGGCCGCCTCCGTACGTGCCCGCGGAGGCGAGCGCCTCGTTGTGCACGGACACCGGGTTGCCGATCGTCTCGGCGGTGTCCTGCCGCGTCTGCTCGTCGAGGTCGGGCACCTGGCCGAGGCCCTCCGCGAGCCCGTCCCGGAGCTGGGTGACGCCGTCGACGAGCTCGCCCGACCCGTCGCGCAGCTGCGCCGTGCCGTCCGCGAGGTTCGTCGCGCCGTCGGACACCTGGGCGGTCCCGTCCGCGAGCCGACCGACGCCGTCGACCAGGGCCGGCGTCGCGGCGGCGAGCTGCCCCGTCCCGTCGGCGAGGGTCGCCGAGCCGTCGGCCGCGGTCGCGATGCCCGACGTGAGCTGCGGCGTCGCGGCCGCGAGCGTGCTCGCGCCGTCCGCGACCTGGCGCGAGCCGTCGGCGAGCCGGTCGAGCTGCGCGGACGCGCCCTCCACCTGGTCGACCGCGCCCTGGACCTGCTCACGCCGGGCGTCGAGGACGGGCGCGACCTGCGCCTGCACGTCGGCGCGGACCGCGTCGGCCTGCTCCTGCGTGAGGACGCCCTGGTCGACGAGGTCGCCGAGACGGTCGTCGAGCGCAGTCCCCACGTCGTCGCGGACCGTGTCGAGCGCCGGGAGCACCTGGGCGGCGGCGCCCGCGGCCTGCTGCCCGTACTGCGCGACCTGCGCGTTGCCGTCCGCGACCTGGGCCGCGCCGTCGGCGAGCCGGCGCGTCTCGTCGGGGAGCGTCGCCGTGCCGTCGCGCAGCGTGGCGAGACCCGTCGCGAGCCGGTCCGCGCCGTCGTCGAGCTGCTCGGCCGCGTCCGCGAGCGGTCCGACGCTCGAGCGCAGGGTCTCCGCGCCGTCGGCGGCCTGTGCCGCGCCGTCGGCGAGGGTGTGCGCGCCGTCGTCCGCGGTGACCAGGCCGTCCCGGAGCTGCGTCGACCCGTCGAGGAGCCGGCCGGCGCCGTGGACCGCGTCGGCGAGGTTCGTGTGGATCGACGCGAAGCCGCGCAGGAACGTGTCCGCCGCCTCGGTGCCCACCTGCTCCGCGATCGAGTCGCGCACCTTCCCGACGATCTGGTCGGCGATGGTGCGCGCGAGGTAGTTGTTCGCGTCGTTCGTGACGAGCGTGAGGCTCGCCTGCTGCGGCGCGAACTCGCCCGCCGACGCGAGGTCCGCCGAGAACGTCGGGCCGATGACGAGCGCCGCGTCGTAGCGTCCCGACCGCACGCCGTACTCGGCGTCCACCTGGGACGTCTCGACCCAGCCGAAGCCGCCGTCGTCGAGGAGCTGGTCCGCGACGTCGCGGCCGAAGTCGCGTTCGACAGGCTCGCCGGTCGCTCCGCCAGTCGATCGATCGGTCGTCGTGGTGCCCTCGTCGAGCACGACGAGCGCGGCCGGGATCTCGTCGAGGCGGCCGTAGGGGTCGTGGTTCGCGAAGAGGTAGAGCCCCGCGTAGAGGGTCGGGATGAGGGCCATCGCGAGGATCGCGAGGCGCGGCAGCGTTCCCGACGCGAGGCGTCGCAGCTCCGACAGCCCGAGGCGGACGGCGGTCATCGGGTCACCTCCGGTGCGGAGCGCAGCGCCACGACCGGCGGCACGGCGAACGAGCCGTGCGCGGGCGGGAGGTCCACGCCGAGGTCCCGCGCGGACGAGCGGGAGCACTGCACGAGCACGCCCAGGCCGGACGCGGCGAGCGTCTGCGCGACCTCCCACCACCCGCTCGGCTCGCCGCCGTGCCGGTCGGGCAGCGTGAGGACGAGGAACCGCACGCCCTCGCGCTCGGCCGCGAGCGCCGCGAGGAGCGCCGTCCGGACCACGCCGGGGACCTGGTCGAGCCGCCGTCCCCGGTCGGTGGTCAACGAGTGCTCCGCGAGCCACCGCGACACGTCCGTCGGAAGGCTTCGTCGCCCGGCGAGCGCGAGGCCCTCCGCGACGACGGCGGCGACGGTCAGCGCGTCGTCGGGCTCGCTGACGCCGGGCACGTCGACGACAGCGCTCACGGCGCGCAGGTCGGCGGCCCGCGCGGGGCCGGGCTCCGTGCGTGCGCCCCGCGGCGTGGGTTCGAGGCGGACCTCGCCCGCGCTCGGCGCGAAGCGGCCGGTCGCGACGAGCGCGAGCGCGGTGTGCCCGTGGCCCGGCTCCCCCGCGACGAGCACGGTCTCGCCCGTGCTCCACACCAGGTCCACCGGCTCGAGCATCGGCTCGCGCCGCCCGTCGACGCGCACGCCGGTCAGGGTGATCTGCACCTCGGGACATCCTTCCTGCGGCGACGGCACCGACCGGTGCGCGCCTCCGCCCGCCTGCGCCACCGGGGCTCCCGGCTGCATGCCCGGTGCCGCCCGCCGTCGCGTGTTGACCTCTTGTCAACAAGGGTACGAGCCGTATTGACTTCCAGTCAACAGCCGCGTAGAACAGTGCCATGACCACGTCCCCCACGGCCGGCGGGCACTCGCCGCAGAGCCGCACGCGGCGCGAACCGGCCGATCGACGGCGCGAGCTTCTCGACGCCGCGGCCCGCCTCGCCGACGAGCAGGGTCTCGACGCCCTCACGCCCGCCGCCGTCGCGTCCGGCGCAGGGGCGTCCAGGGCGCTGGTCTTCCACTACTTCGGCTCCACGTCCGGGCTGCGCCGGGCCGTCGTGCTCGAGGCCGTCGCCGAGCTCGAGCGCGCGACCGTCGCGCCCGACGACCGTCCTCTCGCCGACCGCCCGGCGCTCGCCGTCGCGGCGTTCCTCGACACCGTCGAGTCGCGCCGCCGGGTCTGGCAGGACCTGTGGCGCGGCACGCTCGGCGACGACCCGGCCACCCAGGAAGCCCTCGCCGCGGTACGTGCGGGCCTCGTCCTGCGGATGACCACGACGGCCGCGACCGTCGGGGCCACGCCGACGTCGCGCTGGGACCTGCTCGTCGGCGGCTGGGTCGCTCTCGTCGAGAACGTCACCGCGGCCTGGCTCGGCGGCAGCGACCTCACGCGCGCCGAGATCGAGCGGCTCGTGCTCGCGAGCACCATCGTCCTCGTGCCCGAGCTCAGCGAGCCCGCGCGGGGCGTCGTGCTCGGCATCGCCCGCGCGAACTCCGGCTCGGCGGGCTAGCGTCGGGGCAGGTGGGACCGGCCGAGAGCGGGAGGCAGCACATGCGCGTGGTGGTCGTCGGGGCGAGCGGGAACGTCGGGACGGCGGTGCTGCGCCGCCTCGCGACGGAACCCGCCGTGACGTCCGTGGTCGCGGTCGCGCGGCGCGTGCCGCGTGCCGACGGGTCGAGCACCGTGGGCTTCCCCCACGACGCCGCGACCTGGCGCTACGCCGACGTCGCCGCGTCCGACGCGGACGAGCGGCTCGACGCCGCGTTCGCCGGGGCGGACGTGGTCGTGCACCTGGCGTGGGCGATCCAGCCGAGCCACGACCGGCGCTACCTGCGTCGCGTCAACGTCGAGGGCACGCGTCGAGTCGTCGCCGCGGTGCGGCGCGCCGGTGTGCAGCACCTCGTCGTGGCCTCCTCCGTCGGCGCCTACTCCCCCGCGCGCTACGCGGGCGAGGCGCGCGACACGCCCGTCTCCGAGGCGTGGCCGGTCGACGGCGTGCCCGGGTCGTCGTACTCCGAGGACAAGGCCGCGGTCGAGGCGCTGCTCGACGACGTGGACCGCGAGACCGGCCTCGTCGTCTCGCGCGTGCGCTCGGCCCTGGTCTTCCAGCGCGACGCCGCCTCCGAGATCTCCCGGTACTTCCTCGGCCCGCTCGGGACGCGCGCCCTGCGCCGCGAGCCCCTCCCGACCGTGCCGCTCCCCGGCGGGCTCCGCCTCCAGGTGGTCCACGCCGACGACCTCGCCGACGCCTACGCGCGCATCGTCGTCGGGCGCCACCCCGGCCCGTTCAACGTCGCCCACCCCACCGTGCTCACCCCGCAGGACGTCGCCGACGTCGTCGCGGACGGCTCGTGGCGCGAGGTCCCGTTCGGCACGGCGCGCACCGCACTGGCGGCGGCGTGGCGCGCGCGGCTCGTCCCGGTCGGCGAGGGCTGGCTGGACATGGCGATGCGGGTCCCCGTGCTCGACATGACGTTCGCGAACGAGCTGCTGCGCTGGGCGCCGGTCCACGAGGCGAAGGACACGCTCGCCGAGCTCGTCACGGGGATCCGCGACGGCGCCGGCACGTCGACCCCGCCGCTCGTGCCGCGCTGACGCGGGACGTCCTGCCGGGACGTCTCGCGCCCGGACGCGCCGAACCCGGGGTTGCCGGGCACCCACGGACGTGAGCACCCGGCAACCCCGGGTTCGGCGAGAGGAACGGCGCCGGGGCTCAGCCCTCGAGCGCGGCGTCCAGCGTGATCGACTCGACGCCCGCGAGCGCCTTCGAGACCGGGCACGTCGCCTTGGCCGTCTCGGCCGCCTGCTGGAACCCGGCCTCGTCGATGCCCTCGACCTCGCCGCGGACCGTGATGGCGATAGACGGGATCTTGAAGCCGCCGGCCGGGTCCGGGCCGAACTCCACCTCGACCGTGACCTCGAGCGCAACGGGCGTCGCGCCCGCCTCGGCGAGCACGGCCGAGAACTGCATCGCGAAGCACGACGAGTGCGCCGCGGCGATGAGCTCCTCGGGGCTCGTGACGCCGCCGGCGTCGTCGCCGGCACGACGCGGCCACGAGACGTCGTACGTGCCGACCTTCGAGCTCGACAGCTCGACCTGGCCCTGGCCGTCCTGCAGGCCGCCGTTCCAGGCGGTGCGTGCGATACGAGTGGGCATGCGGGTGCTCCTTCGACGTCGAGGGTCCCGGGGACGCGCCCGGGTTCGTCCCGACCGTAACCCGGCCCCGCGCCGTCGGGCATCCCGGCCTCGTAGAGTGAGCGCCCGTGAGCGTCGAGGAGATCCTGGGGTTCGTCACGGGCGCGGCCTGCGTGTGGCTCGCGGTGCGGCAGAACGTGTGGACGTTCCCGGTCGGGCTGGCCAACAACGTCGTGTTCCTCGTGCTCTTCACCGGCACGGGCCTGTACGCCAACGCCGGCCTGCAGGTCGTGTACCTCGTGCTCGGCGCGCTCGGCTGGTACTGGTGGCTGCGCGGAGGCCCTGACCGCGGCGGGCTCGTGGTCCACCGGACGCCGCGCGCCGCGTGGGTCGTCGGACTGCTCGCCGCGGCGGCGTGCACCGTCGCGCTCTTCGCGGTCCTCACCGCGTGGACCGACTCGACCGTGCCCTTCTGGGACGCCCTCACCACCTCGTCGAGCCTGCTCGCGCAGACCATGCTCGGCCGCAAGTGGATCGGGAACTGGTGGGTGTGGATCGCCACGGACGTCGTGCTCGTGGGCCTCTACGCGAGCCAGGGGCTGTGGCTCACCGCGGTGCTCTACGTCGGGTTCGTCGCCCTGTGCGTCCAGGGCCTGCGGGAGTGGTCGGCGGCGCGGCGCGTGCCGGGTCCGGAGCAGACGCCGGGCGTCCCCGCTGGTCTCGTCGTGCCCGACGACGCGGGGTCGGCCCGGTGAGGGAGTTCGCCCACGGTCTCGTGATCGGGAAGTTCTACCCGCCGCACGCGGGCCACCTCCAGCTCGTACGCACCGCGCTCGCCCGGTGCGAGCGCGTCACGGTCGAGGTGCTCGCGTCGACGCGCGAGTCGATCCCCGCCGCGCTGCGCGCCGACTGGCTGCGCGCCGAGGCCCCGGGGGCGCGCGTCGTGCACGGGCTCGACGACGCGCCCGTGGACTACGCCGACCCGCACGCGTGGGACGAGCACGTCAAGGTCATGCGCGCCCTCCTCGACCCGGACGACCCGCCCGTCGACGCGGTCCTCACCTCCGACCGGTACGGCGTCGAGCTCGCGCGGCGCTTCGACGCCACGTGGGTCCAGGTGGATCCCGACCGCCGGAACCTGCCCGTGTCCGGCTCGGCGGTCCGCGCCGACCCCGCGGCCCACTGGTGGGCGCTGCCCGCGCCGGTGCGGTCCTGGTACGTGCGGCGCGTCGTCGTGCTCGGGGCCGAGTCCACGGGCTCCACCACGCTCGCGACCGACCTCGCCGGGCACCTCGGCCTCGACCCCGTCCTCGAGTTCGGCCGCGAGTGGTCCGTGGACCGACCCGGCGGACCGACGGCGCCGTGGCACACCGCGGAGTTCGACCTCGTCGCGCGCGAGCAGGCACGACGCGAGGACGACGCCGCCGCGGCCGCGCCCGTCCCGCTGCTGGTCTGCGACACCGACGTCCTCGCGACGACGCTGTGGCACGAGCGCTACGTCGGCGACCGTTCCCCGAGCGTCGAGGCGCTGGCCGCCACCCGACGCCCCGACCTCTACGTCCTGACGGGCGACGAGATCCCGTTCGTCCAGGACGGCCTGCGCGACGGCGAGCACGTGCGCCACGCGATGCAGGACCGGTTCCGCGAGGTCCTCGCCGCGACGGGACCGCGCCTGGCCGAGCCGGCCGACGTCGTCCACCACCTCGGCCCGGCGGAGCTGCCCTCCGCGGACGGCGACCACCCCGGCGTCCCGTGGTTCGAGGTGCGCGGCGACCGGGCGACCCGGCTCGCGGACGCGCTGGCCGGCGTCGTACCGCTGCTCACGACCCCGCGGTACGTCGCCGACCCGCTCCCCCAGGCCGGCACCGACGCCTACTGATCGCGTCGGGCTCGGGGAGCACTCGTCTCGCTCGCCGGTACACGTCCTGCCCCGCGAGCGGCCCGTTCCTGAGCGACGAGGAGCTCAGAGCCCCACACGAGTGCCCCGAGGGCGAGCGTGGCCCATGGGCCGAAGAAGAAGGCGCTCACGAGCACCGCTGTCAGGCTCAGCACGAGCGCCGCGACCGACCACCCGAGGCCCAGCCGTCCGCGTGGCGACCGCGCTCGCGAATGGACGAGGGCGGTGAACGACAAGAGGCCGCCAGGGACACCCGCAAGGATCATCAACGCCACGAACCAGGAAGCGTCGACGAGCGCAGCACCGATCGCGAAGACCACCGACATCGAGAAGGCGGTCCCCCACCGCACGACCTCGAGGGGCCGTCGCGACGGGTTCACGTTCCGGTGCCAGACGTCGAGCTCCCGTTCGGCTTCCTCGTCCCCATGCACCGACCGACCTTCGGACAGAGACGCCGATCTTTGCTCGTCGTCGTTCCGCGCATGCTACAAGTCCCTGCGCCACGGTAGCCGGTCCAGGACGGGCGTCGCCGCCGGATGCTGCGGCCGGCTCAGCGGGCCGGACGGCCACACCCGGGAACCTCGCGGACCCGCACCGCAGGGACGACCTGTGGACCACCTGCTCACCGCCGACGAAGGATGGCAGGATCGGCCCGTGACCGATCTCGAGCACGTGTCCTCCGCGCCGACGCGCCCGCAGCCCTCGGGGGGCACGGACGGCCGCGACCCGTTCGCCCTGGGCGTCGACGACCTGTTCGGCACGCCGGTCGCGGACGCGACAGGGGGCGACGGCGGGACCCGTACGGGGCTGCCGCTCGACGAGAAGCTGCGGCAGGCGTACTTCTGGGTCGTCAACCACGCGATCATCAGCCCGCACTACGACGTCGAGTTCTCGGCACCGGGCGCCGCGGAGACGAGCTTTCGGCTCGGCGACTCCAAGGCGCTGCTGAACCTCCCGAGCGACCAGTCGTACTCGAGCTTCGTGCTGCTCCCGCTGCTGACGTTCGCGGTGCGGGGCCGGTGCCTGATGATCGGCGGGCCGGGTCGCGGCAAGACGGCGAGCGCCGTGCTCATGGGCGTGCTCGCGGGCTACCCGGTGCGCGAGGTGCGGCGCGCGATGCAGCACGGGCACCCGCAGCTCACGGTGTCGGACCTGTTCGGGACGCCGCTGCCGAAGGACCTCGTGCAGGCGGACAGCCTCGCGGACGTGGACGTCGCGTGGCGGTCGTGGCTCGGCATGCGCGTGAAGATCGTCGACGAGTACAACCGCATCCCGACGCGCACCCAGTCGGCGTTGCTCACCGTCCTCGCGGACGGGTACGTCGAGGTGTACGACCAGGTCTACGAGACGGGCGACGCCGCCTGGTACCTCACCGCGAACGACGACGCCGGCGGCGGCACGTACCAGGTGGTCGACGCGCTGCGGGACCGGATCGACGTCGTCGTGCACGCGATGCCGTTCAACAACCGCTTCCTCGGCGATCTCGTGGCCCGCGCGGAGCGGCGCGTGCGGCCGGAGGAGAACGTGCCGCCGGAGATCGTGTTCGACGCCGCGGAGCACGCCGCGCTGCACGCCGCGATCCTCGCCGTGCCGCTCCCGGAGCCGGTGCGCCGCCGGCTCGAGTTCTTCGCGAGCCAGCTCGAGGTGCTCGAACGCGCGGGGTGGCAGTTCGAGTACCGGACGAAGGACACGGCGCGCGTCGCGGGCGTCGACCCGCACCTCGTCGCGACGTCGGACACGGGCCGCGACCGCCTGGGCGACGTCGGAGCGCAGACGCTCAACGGGCTGTCGGTCCGCGCGCTGCAGTCGCTCGTCGCGTACGCGAAGGCGATGGCGTACTTCCGCGGCAACGCGGAGGTCGACCTCGCCGACCTGCGCGCGGTGCTCCCGTTCGTGCTCCACGACAAGCTGCTGCCCGACCTCCAGTCCGCGCCGTTCGACGACCGCGACCGCGAGCCGCTGCGCTCGGACCGGGTGTCGTGGATCCGCGACCTGTTCGACACCGCGTGCCGCCAGTACGACGCCACGGGGCTCGACGACCGGGACGACGTCGGCGACATCCTGCGCGAGGTCGGCGCGGGGCTCGAGGGACTGCCCGAGGCGGACGTGCTGCGACGCCTCGCACGCATCGAGACCGTGCTCGCGTCCTGGCAGCAGCACGCCAAGCTCCACGGGCACGTCTACGAGGACGCTCTCGCGCTCAAGTACGCCCACCAGCGGTACACCAACTACCTCACGTGGCTGCGCTGGAGCGGCACGTGACCCTGCCCGACGCCGCCCGGTCGCCCGCGTCCGCCACCCCTACCGCGGCGGTCACCACGAGCCCGGCGGTCACCACGAGCCCGGCGACCACCACGAGCCCGGCGTTCGCGAGCCGCGCCCTCGCGGCCCGGGACCGGTACGACGCGGTGCTCGGCCGCGCGCTCGCGCACGGTGCGGACCGGGACGTGCTCGCGGACGCCGTGCGCGACGTCGCGGTGGCCGCGGAGCCCCTGGGTGAACAGCTCGACCCGGACGCGTTCGCCGCGACGTGCGACGCGCTCGTCGACGTCACCGCGCGGCTCGTGGCGGCGCGCCGCTGGCGCACCGGCGGTCCTGAGCGGGCGGCCGTCCTGGAGGTCGTGCCGCGCCTGTCGCCGTGGCTCGCGACGGCGCCCGGGGTGACGGTCGCGGCCGTCGTGGACGCCGCACGGGCGATGGGTGGCGGTCCGGGCTCGCGGGGCGACGTCACCGCATGGGGGCGGCGCGTCGTCGACGCCTCGCACGCGACGGCGCGGTCGCCGCTCGCGGGCGACGCGGTCAGCCCGACCGGCGCGACGAGCCCGACCGGCACGACCAGCCCGAGACCGGCCGACGTGATCCGAGGCGCGGTGCTCGTCGCCGCGTGGCGCAGCGGTCTCGTGCGCTACCGCGCCGCCGCTCTCGACGCCGCACGACGCCTGCCGGACGAGGTCGCGCGCGCCGCGCTGTCGCTCGCCGGCTCCGCGGACGACACCACCGGGCCCGCCGCGCCGGGCGACGTCGGACCGAGCGTCGTCGGACCGGGCGACGCAGAGCTGCTGGCCGTCCTCGACCGGCACGCCGCGGACCCGTGGTGGTGGCCGGACCGCAGCAGCGGCGACAGCGCCGCGCCGACCGTCCTGCTGCGAGGCGTGCACGGACCCGCCCAGGCGCTGGGCCGGTTCGGCGGGTTCCGCGGGTTCGGCGGCCCGTGGCTCTCCCCGGCGGTCGTCGTGGGCGCGGACGCCCGCCACCCGGGCCTGCGATGGCTCCTGCTCGCCCCCGAGGGCTCAGGGACGGTCGACTGGACGCTCGTCGCCGACGTCCACGGGTCCTTCGTCGCCCGGGCACCGCGAGCCGAGGAGCCGGTCGCCCACCTGGACCCGGGCGGCGTCTTCTGCGCGGGCAGCGGGGCTCCGGCACCCGCGCGCGAGGAGGACCTGGCGGACCTCAGCGGTTCGGCGTCTGTCGACACACCGTCGGGCCGGCTGATGCTGCTGAGCCGCACCGGGTCGTACGACGTGCTTCTCGTGCGGTGGCCGCGGTGAGCGGGCCCGCGGCGTCCGCGGACGGCGCGCCCCCGGACCGTGTGACGGACGAGATCGGTGTGCTGCGGCAGCGCTGGCAGGACGCGTGGCCCGAGGCGCTCGCCGCCTGGGGGCGCTTCACGCGCCTCGGCGCCCCGACGCTGCACGGCCCGGGAACGACCCCGGCGGACGTGGGCTCGTTCGCCTGGTTCTCGACGACGCGCGTGAGCGTGCACGTGGACCTGTCAGATGTCGTCGCGCTGGGGATCCAGGACCACGCCGTCGCGGTCCTCGCGCACGAGGTCGGGCACCACGTCCTGTCGCCGGGCGACCTCACGACGAGCGCGCTCCTCGTCGCGCGCACGCGCGCCGGGCTCGTGGACCAGGACCAGCTCGCGTCGCTCACCGCGAACCTGTGGAGCGACCTGCTCATCAACGACCGGTTGCAGCGCCGTGCGGGGATCGACCTGGCCGGTCTCTGGCGCGCGCTCGGGCCGGGCACGAGCGTCGTCATGCAGACCGTGCTGCGCGCGGACGAGATCCTGTGGGGGCTGCCGCGCGGCGACCTGACCTCGGCCGACGTCCCGGTGGGCGAGCGCGAGGCGGTGCTCGTCGCGCGCCTCGTTCGGGCGTACGCGGACGACCCC
This sequence comes from Cellulosimicrobium sp. So1_17, assembly GCF_055181235.1. Lineage (NCBI taxonomy): Bacteria > Bacillati > Actinomycetota > Actinomycetes > Micrococcales > Promicromonosporaceae > Cellulosimicrobium > Cellulosimicrobium sp. So1_17. The sequence goes on along the minus strand of NZ_CM143702.1, from coordinate 3,831,170 downwards.
GTCGGTGGCGCGGCCGGGTTCGCCGCGCTGCTGCGCACGCTGCTCGCGTCGGAGGCGGGGCCGGACGCCACCTCGCGGGACGCGCGGCGCCAGGGTCGACCCGAGCACGGCGATCGCGAGGCGCGTCGGCGACACCTGCAGCGCCGGCGGAGCTCGCTGCCCCACGTGGTCTGCGGGCAGGACGAGGTCGCCGGGGCCGTGCCGGGCGGCCTCGCGACCGACCCGCGGGCGGTCGCGCCCGTGCAGCACCCTGCGCTCGACCCGCGCGTCGTCGGCGACCTCGGCCTGGGCCCGGACGACGGCCTCCCCGAGGCGCCGGACGCCGGGTCGGTCTCGTCCACCGGCCAGGGAGGGGACGGCACCGGCGCGCACGACGCGGGCGGCCAGAGCCTCGCGCCCGCCGACTACGACGCGACGCTGCGGCTGCTGGGACTCACGTCGGACGCCGCGGCGTCGGCGCGACGCTGGTATCGCGAGCACGCGGCACCGCTGCTCGTGCCGTTCCCCGTGCGCGAGCACGTGCGCGCGTCGGAGCCGCTGCTCGGCGCGCACGAGCAGTGGGACGTCGGCGACGACCTGGGTGAGGTGGACTGGACGGGTTCGCTGCTGCGCTCGCCCGTCGTCGTGCCCGGCTTCACGACCGTGCGGCGCTCCGTCGACGAGGACGCGGGCGACGAGCCCGACCGCGTGCCCGTCGACCTCGACCTGTACCTCGACTCGTCGGGGTCCATGCCCGACCCGTCGCGGCGCGTCGCGCCGATCGCGCTCGCGGGCGCCGTCCTCGCCCTCTCGGCCCTGCGCGCCGGGGCGCGCGTGCAGGCCACGACGTGGAGCGGCCCGCAGCAGCTCGCCGGCACGGACGGCTTCGTGCGCGACGAGGACCGGGTGCTCGACGCGGTGGTCGCGCACTTCGGCGGGGGGACGTCGTTCCCCGTGCCGCTGCTCGAGCGCACCCACCTCGGCGACCCACGGAACGGCGCCCCGCCGACGCGCACGCGCCCGTGCCACGTCGCCGTCATCTCCGACGACGGCGTGGTCTCGATGTTCGACGACGTCGTCCGCCACCGCTGGGGCGGGCGGCCCGACGCCGAGCTCGTCCTGCCGCACGAGAGCACGGCGGCCCGTGCCGTCGCCGCCGCAGGTGGTGGGGGGACTCTCGTCCTCGACGTGTCGGACGCGTACGCCGAGAAGGTGCGGGACTACGCCGTGGGCTACCGGGTCCACGCCGTGCGGACCCAGGGCGACCTCGTCGCGTTCGCCCGGGCGTTCGCACGGGAGCTGTACGGCGCGACGACAGGTGCCTCGTCCGGCGCCGACCGGCCGGGAGGAGCACGCCGTGTCCCCTGACCAGACCTGGCCGCGGCCCGAGGTGTCCACCGTCGAGGGGCCGCCGCTCGCCGACGTCGTGCGGCGCCTCGCCGACACGCCCCCGGACGTGCTCGACCCCGCGGTCGCCGTCGGCGCCCTCGTCGCCGACACCGCCGACCTGCTCGCCGGGGCGCACGCGGTCGACGTCCTGCGCGGGGACCCACGGCGCGAGGTGGACGCGCTGTGCGCGATCGCGCCCTACGCGGCGCTCGCGGGGACGGTGTGCTGGCTCCTGCGCGACGAGCACCTGCTCTCCGCCCCCGGTCTCCGGGCCGCCGCGACGCCCGCTGCGCTCGTCGGGCTCGTGTCCCGGCTCGTGCCCGAGCTCGCGACGCTGCGGACCGCGGCCGCGTGGGTCCACGAGCCGGCGGCGCGCGAGGAGCTCGCGCGTGCGGTGCTGCGAGAGCTCGGGCTGCGGCCCGCGGGCGAGAGCCCGGAGGTCGCGCAGGACCGGTGGACGGCCGTGAGCACGGCCGAGCAGCGGCGCATCGCGCGCGAGATGGCCGAGGAGGCGCGCCGGGCCGAGCAGCTCGCGCGCGAGCTCGCCGAGAAGCGGGCCAAGGAGGCCGCCGCGCAGTACGCGAACTACTGACCGACGAGCCGACGAACGACGGAGGAGACGTGACGACAGGACCCGGGACCGCGGGCACGCCCGACGAGCCGCGCCCGGGCGCGCTCCCGGCCGCACGCACGGACCCACCCCCGGCCGTCGCGCCGGACGACGGCCTCGCGCTCGGCGAGTACGCCCCGGGTGGCGCCGTCGCGCTCACCGACGCCGAGCGCTGGCCCACGATCGACGCCGCCGGCCGCGACGCCCTCGACGCCGTGCGCCGTGATCCCGCCGCCCCGGTCTGGGTCCACGTCACCGGAGACCGGCTGCGCACCGACGACCTGCCCCTCCTCGACGACGTCGCGGCACGCCTCGCCTCGGGGTCACCCGACGAGCCGGACGGGACCGCGCGGTCCTCCGACGCCGCGGACAGGGTCACGCCCGGCAGGCCGTACACCGAACCGCCCGGCTGGGTGCGGGACCTCGTGGCCCGGGCGCACGCCGTCGTGCCGCGCTACCGGCGGGCCCGGGACCGCGGCGAGAGCGGCGCCACCTCACCCCTGGCCGCCGTCGCTCCCGTCACGCGCGACGACCTGCGGCACGACGTCGCGGCGTTCGTGCCCGTCGACGTGCCGCTCGGCCGCGTGCTCGAGGGGTCGAGCTCGGGCAGCACGGGAGCGGCGATCCGCATCCCGCTGCACCCCGTGGCGGTCGCGGCGGACCTCGTGCTCCTGCAGCACCTCGTCGCGGGCGCGGGCGCGGCCTGGGCGCCGGAGCCCGGCCGGCTGGGCCTGATGAACCTCGTGGACCAGCGGCAGGCGTTCACGTACGCGTCGGCGATGACGGGTTTCCGGCGCGGTCCGGGCGTCTCCGCGCCGAGCATGGCGCGCGTCAACCTCGACCCCGGCGCGTGGACGCGCCCCGGCGACCGCGAGGCGTTCCTCACGGCGCAGGACCCGCAGGTCGTGTCGAGCTCGCCGCTCCCGCTGCTCGCGCTCGCACGCCTCGCCGACGCCGGGCTCGACCTGCACCCCGTCGCGCTCGTCAGCGGGGCCGCGCACCTGTCCGACGTCGCACGGTCACGCCTGCGCGCCACGTGGGACGTCCCCGTCGTCGACCTCTACGGCCTGCGCGAGACGGGAGCCGTCGCGTCACGCGTCGACGGCGGGCCGTTCGTCGTCGTGACCGGTCGACGCGTGTGGGTCGAGATCCTCGCCGACGACGGCACCCCGGTCACCGACGGCGGCCGCGGCGAGGTCGTCGTCACCGTCGACGAGAACCCGTACCTCCCCCTCCTGCGCTACCGCACCGGCGACCACGCCCGGATCGTGCGGCGTGACGGGCGGGTCGAGCTCCACGACCTCGAGGGCCGCTCCCCCGTGCGGTACCTGAGGCCCGACGGTGCGTGGGTGCCGTCGGTCGACGCCGCCCAGCACCTGCAGGCGAACGGCATGGCGGCGTGGCAGCTCCACCAGGACGCCGACGGGGGCGTCGTGCTCGACGTCGTCCCCGACGCGCCGGGCGCCGCCGGGGCGAGCGCCGCGCAGGAGGCGGGCGCCGCCGTCGGGCAGCTGCTCGGACGGTCCGTCACCGTGCACGAGGTGAGCCCGGCCCGGCTCGGCGACGGCCGGGCACGCCGTTGGTCCAGCGACGTGCCCGGCGGCGCGGCGTGACGGATCAGCCCAGCTGACCCTTCGGGCGGTACACGATCGACGACGCCCGGTTGTCCATCGACCCCATCGTCGCGCAGCTCGGCGTGCAGTTCCGGCGGTCGCCCCCGTAGCTGTACGCGTCGTAGAACGTGCTCCAGCACCCCGCGACCGACTCGGCGGAGCTGATGACGTTGTTCTGCAGGAAGCTCGCCATGTTCGGGAAGCCGTAGGTCGACCCGGTGAAGCACCCGTTGCCGCCCTTGCCCCACAGGAGGGTCTGGCTGCCCCGGTAGCTCGCGTCGCGGTGGATCAGCCCGAGCACGAGCGAGGAGGCGGCGGCGGTGGTGCGCGCGTCGGCCGAGCTGCGCGCGTTCGCCGAGTCCACGGCGGCGCGCACGGCGGCACGGTCGTCCGCGACCACGCCCTCGGCCGCCGGTACGGGGCTGCCCGTCACGTGGGCGAGCGCGTCCTCGAGCGTGTCGAAGCACTCGACGAGCGACGGCGGGAGGAGCGACGGGTCCTGCCCGGCGACGACGGGCTGCGCCTGCGCGGTGCAGACCTCGTCGGAGGACGGCGCGGCGCCGGGCGCCGGGCGCTCCCACGTCTTCACGGTCAGGTCGGGTTCCACGGCCGACGCCACGGCCGGGACGGCGAGGGCCACGGCGGCGCCGAGGACGGACGCGAGCGCGGCGGACAGGAAGCGGGACGGGCGTCGCTGCATGGTTTCTCCTTCTGCGTGGGCCACGCCCCCGGTGTGTCGCACCCGTGGACCTGACGCGGGAAGGGGCCTCCCACGGGACAGCGTCGTCCCGTGCCCCCGGGCGGAATCCTAGGTTCCGGCAGCCGTCCTGTCGCGACCGGGTCGACGCTGTCCCTGGGCAACCAGGGCGCCGGGAGGTTACCGTGCAACGGGGGCACCCGTCCGACCGGTCGGCGCCTTCCCGCAGGGCCCACTTACGCTCCCCTCCACCCACCGGTCCAGCCGGGGAAATGAGTGTCGATGAAGCACCGTTCTCTGCCCGTGTCCCTCACCGCGGCCGCCGCGGGGCTCGCGGTCGTCGCCGCGGCCGCCGTCCCGGCCGTCGCCGCCCCACCACCGGACGAACCCGGCGGTCTGGCGGTCCAGCGGGACGCCGGGCTCGAGCCGACCACCAAGGTCGCGCCGTCGCTCGCCGCCGCCAGCGGGACGGTGACGGCCTTCGTGCAGCTCGACGCGCCGTCGGGCGTCGACCTCGCCGCGCAGGGCGCGAGCCCGCAGGAGGTCGAGGACAACGCGACCGAGGTCGCCACGCTCGCGGACGACGTCGTCCCGCAGCAGGCGACCGCGCGCAGCGCCGGTGCACGCAGCCCCCAGCAGGTCTCGGTGACGAGCACGCTCGTCTCGGGTGTCGTCGTCACGGGCGACGCGGACCGCGTGCGCGACCTCGCGCGCGACGACAAGGTGGTCACGGTCTACCGCATCATCCCCAAGGAGCGCACGAACAAGGGCACCGACCTGTTCACGCGCGCCGCCGAGACGTGGCAGAGCACGGGCCTCACCGGCGAGGGCGTGCGCATCGGCATCATCGACACCGGCATCGACTACACGCACGCGGACTTCGGCGGCCCGGGCACGCAGGAGGCCTACGACGAGGCGTACGGGGAGCGCGGCGACGGCCCCGTCCCCGAGGGGACGTACGACGAGGTGAAGTACCTCGGCGGCCACGACTTCGCGGGCTACGACTACGACGCCTCGGGAACCGTCGAGGGCACGACGCTCGTCCCGTCTCCCGACGAGAACCCCATCGACTCGCTGGACACGATCGGCTCGGGCCACGGGTCGCACGTCGCCGGCACCGCCGCCGGCTACGGCGTCACGGCCGACGGCACGACGTTCGACGGCGACTACTCGACGCTCACCGACATCTCCGAATGGAAGGTCGGGCCGGGCTCGGCGCCGGAGGCGGGCGTGTACGCGCTCAAGGTGTTCGGCGACCTCGGCGGCTCGACCGGCGTGGTCGTCGACGCGCTCGAGTGGGCGGCCGACCCGGACCAGGACGGCGACCTGTCCGACCGTCTCGACATCGTCAACCTCTCCCTCGGCTCGGCCGGCTCCCCCGCGGACGACCCGGAGAACCTCTTCATCGACCAGCTCTCGCGCCTCGGCACGCTGTCCGTCAACTCGGCGGGCAACTCGGGCGACGTGACCGACGTCGGCGGCTCGCCGGGCAACTCGCGCTCGGCCCTCACGGTGGCGAACTCCGTGGGGAACACCCAGACGTTCGACGCCGTGGAGGTCGTCGAGCCCGCAGAGCTCGCCGGCACGTACGCGGCGCAGAACTCCGTCGAGTACCGCGGCGAGGAGGACGTCACCGCACCGGTCGCGTTCGTCGCCGACGACTTCTCCGGCTGCCAGGCGTTCACGCCGGAGCAGGCCGCGGCGGTCGCCGGGAAGATCGCGTTCCTCTTCTGGGACGACGACGACGCGACGCGCGCGTGCGGCAGCGCCGCGCGCTTCAACAACGCCGAGGCCGCAGGCGCGGCGGGCGTGCTCCTGTCGTCCGAGCTCCAGTCGTTCGTCGCCGGGATCGCGGGCAACCAGGGCATCCCCGGTGCGCAGCTCACCGGTCCGAGCCACGCGGCGCTGCGCCCGGCGATCGAGGCGGGCACGGTCGTCATGACGATCGGGCCGTCGTACGCGATGGCGTCGTTCGTCGAGATCCCCGAGATCGCGGACACGCTCAACAGCGGGTCGTCGCGCGGCGTCCACGGGTCGCTCGGCGTCGTCAAGCCCGACGTCGCGGCTCCGGGAACCGGCATCGCCTCCGCCGCCTCGGGTCGCCTCGACGGTGCGGGCATCAAGTCCGGGACGTCCATGTCGGCCCCGCACGTCACGGGCATCGCGGCGCTCGTCAAGCAGGCCCAGCCCGGCTGGGGCCCGCAGGAGATCAAGACGTCCGTCATGAACACCGCCACGCACGACGTGTTCACGGGCCCGTCCGGGACCGGAACGGCCTACGGCCCGGAGCGCATCGGCTCCGGCCGCGTGGACGCGCTCGAGGCGGTGGGCAACACGACGCTCGCCTACGCGTCGCAGGCGTCCGACCTCGTGTCGGTCGCGTTCGGCGTCGTCGACGTCAGCGCGGCGACCGTGACGAAGCGCCAGGCCGTCACCGTGCGCAACACGGGCGACACCCCGGTCACGTACGCGACGGGCTTCACGTCGTCGAGCACGGCCGGTGGTGCGGCGGTCTCCGTCGCGCCCGCGACGGTCACCGTCCCGGCCGGGCAGCAGACGGTCGTCACGGTGACCCTCACCGCGGACCCGGCGACGCTCGAGAAGGAGCTCGACCCGACGTCGTCGGCCGACTCCGGCGTCGGCGTCCCGCGCGACTTCGTGTCCTCGGTGAGCGGACGCGTCGTGCTCACGCCGACCGACGGCAGCAGCGAGCTCCGCGTGCCGGTGCAGGCGTCGCCGCGACTGGTCAGCGACCTCACCGCCAAGCCGGTCGCCTTCGGCGCGCAGGCGGAGACCGCCGAGCTCGACCTCGACGGCCGGGGCGTCGCCTCGGGCGGCTGGTTCTCGCTGCTCGCGCCCTTCGAGCTCAAGGCGACGAGCCCTCGTCTCGAGGCCGACGCCTCGGAGGGCACGTCGGCGACGGCCATCGCCTCGGCGGACATCCGCGCGGTCGGGTTCTCCTCGACCGCACCGCAGCTCGAGGCCGCTGGCGACGACCCGGCCGACGGCACCATCGGCATCGGCGTCGCGGTCGACGGCCCGTGGGCGAGCCTCGGCTCGGTCGCGAGCCCCTCGGTCGAGGTCGACGTCGACTCCGACGGGTCCTCGGACTTCGAGGTCGCGGTCATCAAGTACAACAGCGAGACCGACCTGACCCTCGCGGCGACGTTCACCCTCAAGGACTGGACGGCTCCGGACGGCACGGAGCACGAGGCCGGCGACAACATCGACCTCCAGCCGGTGAACTCGCTCTGGGGCGACGTCGACACCTCGGTGTTCGACAACAACGTCGTCGTGATCCCGGTGGGCATCGGCTCGCTGGGGATCGAGGAGGGCACCGTCCCGACGTTCCAGGTGCGGACCTACTCGCCGTACGCCTCCGGCGCCGACCAGCTCGTCGACGCCACGGACACGTTCACGGGCGACCCGTACGACCCCGCCTACTGGTTCGACGGCGAGGACGAGCTGGTCTATCTCGGCGCGGACGACGCACCCGTCACGGTGCACCGGTCGGAGGCCGCTGCGGAGAAGGGCAGCGGGAAGCTCCTGCTGCTCCACCTGCACAACGCGACGCCGGGCAAGCGGTGGCAGACCGTGGACGTCACGACGTCCGACGCCGCCGTGGACGTCGCGGTGACCGCCGAGTCCCGCTGCCTCGCGGGCAAGGCCTACGTGGCCGTCCGCGTGCTCAACGAGTCCGGCGCACGGGCGGACATCGCGGTGAGCACGCCGTACGGAGACCGGACGTTCAACAACGTCAAGGAGGGCAAGAACGCGTACCAGGCGTTCGCCGTCCGCGACACGTCGGTCGAGGCGGATTCCGTGACCGTGGACGCCACCGCAGAGATCGACGGGGCCGAGGTCACGACGTCGTACGACGCCGCGTTCGAGGCGCTGAGCTGCTCGTAGGCTGCACGGCACGATCACGGCTCACCGACGGCGCCCGGTCCCCACGGACCGGGCGCCGTCGGCGTCCACAGCAGCACGACGAAGCCCCGCTGCCTCACGAGGTAGACCCCGGTCACGCGGGGTAGTACCCCGGTCACGCGAGGTAGTACCCCGGTCGCACGAGGTAGTACCCCGGCCACGCGAAGTAGTACCCCGGTCCGCGGTACCCCGGTCACGCGAAGTAGTACCGCGGTCAGGCGAAGTAGTACCGGTGGCCGCGAAACAGTTCCCCGGTCCGGTGCCGATGAGGCTTGATGGCGCCGGGCGAGCGAGGACCAGGGCGAGACGACCCCGGGAGGGGTGGGTGGGGCGCCGCGTCGTGGTGGGTCTGGCGGGAGCCGCGAGGAACGAGCGGCGGATGGTAGACGCGGCGCCCCACCCGCCCCGACACCCAGGGCGACCACGCGCCGTCGGGCACGACCGCGGTACCACCTCGCGCTACCCCGGTACTACCTCGCGCTACCCCGGTACTACCTCGCGCTACCCCGGTACTACCTCGCGCTACCCCGGTACTACCTCGCGCTACCCCGGTACTACCTCGCGCGGCCGCGGTCAGACGCGGGCGCCGAGGCCTTGCAGCTCGAGCACGAGACCCTTGATCGCCGCCGCGGGCACCTGCGCGTCGTCGGAGGCGACGATCCCCGCGATCGACGCGGGAACCTCCGCGTCCGAGCACAGGACGAGCGGGGTGTCCGCCGACGACGTCGGCAGGCGACCGTGCGACCCCTTCACGTACGACGCGTCGAGCGGCACCGTGCTCATCGCGTACCGCAGGCCGACCTTCTTCTTCACGAGGTTGAGGCCCGCCTTCGCCTTGGCGAGCGGGTCCGCCGGGTCGAAGAACAGCTCGGCGGGGTCGTAGCCGGGCTTGCGGTGGATGTCGACGCCGCGCGCGTACTCGGGAGCGCGGTCGTCGTCGAGCCAGAAGTAGTACGTGAACCAGGCTCCGGGCTCCGCCACGACGACGAGCTCGCCGGACCGCTCGTGGTCGAGCCCGTAGCGGGCCTGCGCCTCGCGGTCGAGCACCTCGTCGACGCCGGGCACCGCGCGGAGCAGGTCGGCGACCTTGCGCTGCAGCGCGGTGTCCTGCGGGTCGCCGAGGTAGACGTGCGCGACCTGGTGGTCCGCGACGGCGAACGCGCGCGACGCCCACGGGTCGAGCTGCTCCTTGCCGTCCTGGACGTAGACCTCGAGCAGGCCCTCGCGCCGCAGGATGCGGTTGAGGTGCACCGGCCGGTCGACGTCGGCGATGCCGTACTCCGACACGACGAGCACCGTGACGCCCTGGTTCGCGCAGTCGTCGAGCAGCGGCGCGAGCGTCGCGTCGAGCTCGGCCGCCGCGGCGTGGGCCCGCGGGTCGTTCGGCCCGAACCGCTGCAGGTCGTAGTCCAGGTGCGGGACGTACGTCATGGTGAGGTCGGGAGCGTGGGTGCGCAGGACGTGCCGCGTCGCGTCGACGATCCAGCGCGAGGACGCGATGGACGCCGTCGGGCCCCAGTACGTGAACAGGGGGAACTCGCCGAACCGCTCCACGAGGTCGTCGTGCAGCGCCGGCGGGCGCACGTAGGCGTCGGGAGACTTGCGACCGTCGGCGTGGTAGATCGGGCGCGGGGTGATCGTGACGTCCGTCGACATGCCCATCGCGTACCACCAGCAGACGTTCGCGCTGCTGTACCCGGAGCGCGCCGACCGCGCCGCCTCCCAGAGCTTCTCGCCCTCGACGAGCCGGTTGTGCTGGCGCCACAGGTACACGTCGCCGAGCTCGCGGAAGTACCAGCCGTTGCCGACGATCCCGTGCTCGGCCGGGCTCAGTCCCGTGAGCATCGTCGACTGCACCGAGCAGGTCACGGCGGGCAGCACCGTCGCGAGCTCGGACTGCCAGCCGCCCGCGGCGAGCTGGCGCAGCCGAGGCATGTGGGCGAGCGCGGTCGACGTGAGCCCGACGACGTCGAGCAGCAGCACGGGCTTCATGCGGTCCTCCTGGTCGTTCCTTCGGTGCCGAGCACGTCATCGGTCGCCGCCGAACCCGACATGGGGGTCGTTCTCGGCGTCGTGACGTCCTTCAGGTCGTTCTCGGCGAGGATGAGGTGGGTCGTCGCCCACCGCAGCTCGGCCGCGATGCCGGCGACGAGCGAGTCGGTCGCGGCGCCCTCGGGCAGCACGGACCACGTGTAGGTCTCGACGTCGAGGTGCGCCTCGTCGCCGTGCGGTACCTCCCGCACGGCCGCGACCGCGGCGCGCAGCACGTCCGTCGTCGCCGCGAGCGGCGCCTCGGGCTCGTGGTGCAGCGGCACGTGGAAGTGCACGCGCCACGGGCCCTCCGCCGGGAGCGCGTGCCCGACGCCGCCCCCCGCGTCGTGCCCGACGTCGCCCCCCGCGTCAGGACCCGGGCCGTCACCCAGCGCGTCGGGCAGGTCGTCGGCGGCGAGCACGGTGCCGTCGGCGGCGAGCTCGCGCACCTGGTGGATGTAGCGCTTCTCGACGAACCCGCCCACGGCGTCGCGGGCAGCCGCGCCGGACGGGTCGGCCACGTGCAGCGCGGCCGACGCCTGGACCTTGACGACGCGCAGCCCGGCGTCGGCGATCCGCCGCACCGCGCCCGCGGGGTCCGCGAACGACACCGCGAGGTGGCACGTGTCGAGGCACACGCCGACGTGCTCGGGGTCGATCCGCCGCTCGACGGGCAGGTCCGCACCGGACCGCGCGGAGAGCCACGCCACGACGTCCTCCACGGTGTCGAGGACGCACCCCGGCTCGGGCTCGACCGCGACGCGCACGACCTTGCCCGTGCGCTCACGCAGGTCCCGGAGCCCCGCCGAGAGCTCCGCGAACGCGCGGGTCGCCGTGGCGTCGTCGGCCTCGGACCACGGCTCGCGCCACGCGAGCGGCAGCGTCGAGATCGACCCGTCGACCCCGTCGGGGAGCAGGTCCGCGAGGACCTCCGCGCACTCGAGCGTGTACGCGAGCCGCTCGGGGTCGGCCCACGTGGGCGTGTACACGTCGAGCTTGACGACGTCGGCGTGGAACCCGCCGTACGGGAACGCGTTGAGCGTGTGGACCTGGAGCCGGTGCTCGGAGAGCGCCACGCGGAGCCGGTCCCGGTCGTCCGGCGACCCCGCGAGCCGGTGCGCGAGCACTGCCGGCATCCACAGCCCCACGCCGAGCACGTCCAGCCCCGCCGCCTCGCGCACGGGCGCGGCGTAGCGCGCGAGCTGGTCGAGCACGCCGTCGAGGTCCTCGGCCGGGTGGACGTTGGTGCAGTACGACAGGAGCATGTCAGGCCCGCACGCCGCGGAGCACGGACGAGCCCTCGAACTCCACGCCCGGGGTCGGGAGCTCCCCGGCCGTGAACCCCGGGACCGGGTCGAGCACGAGATTGCCCGACTGCCCGTAGAACTCCACGGGGTTGCGCCACAGCACCCGGTCGACGTCGTCCTCCGAGAAGCCCGCGGCGAGCATCGCGTGCCCGGTCTTGAGCGTCTTGAGCGGGTCGGAGCGGCCCCAGTCCGCGGCGGAGTTGACGATCATCCGCTCGGTCCCGTGCTCCTGGAGGATCGCGACCATCCGGTCCTCGTCCATCTTCGTGTCCGGGTAGATCGAGAACCCGGCCCACGCCCCGGCGTCGAGCACGAGGGCGACGTTCGTCTCGTTGAGGTGGTCCACGAGCACGTGCTCGGACGGCAGCCCCGACTCGCGCACGACATCGAGCGTCCGCCGCGTGCCCGCGAGCTTGTCCCGGTGCGGCGTGTGCACGAGCACGGGCAGCTCGACGGAGCGCGCCATCTGGAGCTGGCGCGCGAACACCTCGTCCTCCTCGGGCGTCATCGAGTCGTACCCGACCTCGCCGACGGCGACCACGCCGTCCTTGAGCAGGTAGCGCGGGATCTCGTCGAGCACCTCGCGGCAGCGGGGGTCGTTCGCCTCCTTGGGGTTGAGGGCGATCGTCGCGTGGTGCCGGATGCCGAACTGCGCGGCCCGGAACCTCTCCCAGCCGAGCAGCGAGTCGAAGTAGTCGAGGAACGACCCGACGTTCGTGCGCGGCTGCCCGAGCCAGAACGCCGGCTCGACGAGCGCGCGCACGCCCGCGGCGTACAGCGCCTCGTAGTCGTCCGTCGTGCGGCTCGTCATGTGGATGTGCGGGTCGAAGATGCGCATCAGGCGCTCCTTCCGGTGGTGGACGACGTGCCGGGGGTGGTCTGGTCGGGCCGGGTCGGGCCGGTGGTGACGTCGGACGCGAGGCGCGCGACGTCGTCGGGCACGACGCGCCCGGCCGCCCGGCGTTCCGCGGCGAAGTCGCGGGCCATGCGCGCGAGCTCGTCGTCCGCACGGTCGTCGAGACCGGCGACGGCGTCGAGGCTCACGCCCATGAACACGAGCTTGAGGACGGCGTGACGCCACGCGTGCTGGTCGAGGTGTGCGGCCGCGAACGGGCCCACCGCCGCGGCGACGAGGCTCTGGTCGTTGGTGCGCAGCGCGTCGGCGGCGAGCTCGGTCCCGACGGCGACGACGTCGGCGTCGAGCCTCCCGCGCTCGGTCAGGGCGTCGAGCCCGCGCAGGACGCCGCGCCGCTCCGCGGTGTCCCCGTGCTGGTACAGGTCGGCGAGCCGCGCACCGAGCGCGGCACCCCTGTCCGGTCCGAGCGCGTCGGCGAGCGCCACGACCAGCGACGCGCGGGCCGCGTCGTCGACGGTGCCGTGCAGGACGCCCGCGGGGTCCCCGTCCGGACGCAGCGCGGACCGCCCGACCTTGCGGCCGGCGAGCGCGAACGCGCGCGCGGCGGAACCGGGGTCGCGCGCCACCTCGGCGAGCGCGTCGGCGAGCCAGCGCTCGCCGGGGCTCCCGGTCGCGTCGTCGACCCGGTGGGTCTGGTCCTCGGTCATGGCACCTCCTGGGGGTGGGCGGGGGCGTTGCCCGCGGGCCACGCGTCGTGCAGCGCTGTCATGCTGCGCCGCGCGAGGCCCGGGGCGTCGTAGGAGTGGCGCGGCAGCTCGACCGCCGCGACGCCGGTGTACCCGACGTCCGTGAGCGTCGCGAGCACGAGGGGCAGGTCGATCTCTCCCTCGCCGAACGGCCGGTGCTCGTGGTGCGTCGAGGGCATGTCGTCGAGCTGCACGTTCGCGAGGTACGGGGCCGCGGCGCGCAGCGCGCCCTCGACCCCGTCGGGCTCGACGACGAGGCAGTGGCCCACGTCGACCGTGATACCCAGGCCGGGAGGGTCGCCGAGGTCGTCGCGCAGCCGCAGCGCGTCGGCGACCGTCTCGACGAGCATCCCCGGCTCCGGCTCGAGCGAGAGCCGCACGCCCAGGCCGTGGGCGTGCTCGACCAGGGCCGGGAGCCGCTCGCGCAGGCGAGCCCACCCGTCGGCCGGGGACGCGTCGTCGGGCAGGACGCCGGAGAAGAAGGAGACGCACTCCGCGTCGAGGCCCGCCGCGATCTCGACGGCCCGCTCGAGGAACCGCAGTCGCGGCTCCGCCTCGGCGTCGACGAGGGTCGGGCGGTGCTTGCGGTACGGGTCGAGGAGGAACCGCGTGCCCGTCTCGACGACGACGCGCATCCCCGCGCCGTCGCGCAGCCCCCCGAGGCGCGTCCGCAGCGCGTCGACGCGGTCGCCCCAGCCCGGGGCGAACGGGTCGAGGTGGGGGAAGCCGAGGGTCAGGGCGACGGCCTCGTAGCCCTCGTGCTCGAGGATCCTGAGCACGTCGTCGAGCGGGTGGTCGGTGAAGCCGTTCGTGCCGTACCCGAGCGCGAACGGGAGCGTGCGCTGCCCGACGCCGCTGCCCGGCTCGTCCCCGGCGCTCACGTCTCGCTCATCTCGGCCCGGCCGGGACGCCGTCCCGCGCGCCGGAGCAGCCGGCCGGCGACCTCCACGGCGGCGAGCACCCCGACGGACGCGAGGCCGCCGCCGCGGGCGGCCCAGGCCGCCTGGAGCGGCACCATCGCGCGGATGCCCGCCTTGGTCGCGGCGAACGCGTTGGCCGCGGACGGCGTCAGTGCGGCGTCCGTCTGGCGCGGAAGGCACGTCGCGACGTACGCCCCGGCGGCGGCGACCGCCGCGACGCGCGCGGTGCGCCCGAGGCCGTCGCCGCGCAGCGCGCCCGCGGTGACCGCCGCGGCCACGGCGAGCGTGCCGCCCCCGACGGCCGCGGCGACGGGCGTCGTCGTGCCGTGGACCTCGCCGCGCGAGAGCACGGTGACGCCCGCGGTGTGCGCGGCGAGCGCGGTCGCGGCGGGCAGCGCCGCGCGCAGGTGCCCGACCCCCGCGCCGAGCAGGACGTCGAGGCCGCGGCACGCCGCCATGACGACCGGGCCGACGGGACGGTCCTTGGCGACCGTGTCGTAGGTCCACACGCTCGCGGCGAGCGGCACGGCGACGGCGAGCGCGCGGCGTCCGCCACCGACGGCGGCGAGCCCGATCCCCGCCGCGGTGAGTCCCGTCGCCACCTGGAGCGCACGGCGCGGCGTGACCCGGCCCGACGGGATGGGCCGCTCGGGCCGCTCGAGCGCGTCGAGGTGCCGGTCGGAGTAGTCGTTGAGCGCCATGCCGCCCGCGTACAGGCACGCGGACGCGAGGGGCAGCAGAGCGCGACGAGGGGTCGTCCGGTGCCCGGCGGCCGCCGCGCCGGCGAGCGTGTCGCCGACGACGGACAGGACGGCAGGGGCGCGGACGAGGTCGAGGTGGTCGCGCAGGGTGGGGCTGGTCGGCGGGCTGGTCGGCAGGCTGGTCGACACGGTCACGCCCGGTCGTCGGGCGCGACGACGTCGCCCGTCGAGCCGTGCATCCCCGCCCTCCCGACGACGCGGGCACCGGCGTCGCGCACCCAGTCGGCGAGCGCGACGGTCTGCGTCGCGAAGTCGTGCACGTCGCTGCCCCACGGGTCCTTGAAGAAGAACCCGAGCTCGGGCACCGGACCGGCGCACCCTGCGGCGTCCGCGAGCGCGAGGAGGCGCGCGAGGTCGAGCACGAGCGGCGCGGCGAGCATCGAGTCGTACGCGGACCACGTCGTCTGGAGCGTGAGGCGCGAGCCGAGGAAGCCCTCGACGTGCACGTGGTCCCACGCGACCTTGATGTCGCCGAGGTCGGGGACGTTGTCGATGTGCAGCGGGGTGACCTGGCTGCCCGTGAGGTCCTGGAGGCCGCGCGTCTTCGACGCGAGCTTGCTGCGGACGGCCTCGGGGTCGGCGAGGGTCGCACCGTCGCCGCCGCCGAGCAGGTTCGCGCCGGCCCACGAGAGCACGCGCAGGCCGCGCGCGGCGAACGCGGGCGCCAGGATCGTGCGCAGCCAGGTCTGACCGGTCTTGCCGTCCTGGCCCGCGACGGGCACGCCGCGCTCGCGCGCGATCTCGACGAGGACGGGCAGGTCCATGCTCGCCGACGGCGTGAAGCCGGCGTAGGGCGCGCCCGCGAGCAGCGCCGCGTACGCGACGACGGAGCTGGGCGGGAGGACGGCGCGGTCCGGGTCGGCGAGGGCCGCCTCGAGCAGCGCGCGGTCGGAGAACTCCGGCGCGGGCTCGGGCAGCGGCTCGGTGGACGCGAGGTCGACGACGACCACGCGCGCGAGACCGTTGCGCTCGCGGAAGTCGGTGATGTCGGCCGCGAGGCGCTCGGCCGCGGCCTGCTGGGACTCGCGCGGCCCCTGCGCGAGGACGCCCGGACGGGCGTCGTAGCCCCGGCGCACCTCGGCGTCGGCCCGCTCCAGCGCGGCATGGGTCGAGGCGAGCAGGCGCGGCGGGATCATGCCGGCCTCGACGAGGAGCTCGGCGTGCTTCGCCATGGAGACGTCGGTGATGTCGTGACCGCCGACGACGAGGTCCGCGAAGGCGGGGAGCGGCGCGGAGGCGAACGGCTCCTGCGCGGTGACGCACCCGGTGGGCGCGGCACGGCCGTCGACGATCGCGGCGAGGCCGAGGGTCGCGGTCGTCGCGACCGACCCGCGGGCCCCGACGAGCCACAGACCGGTCCGACCAGAGGCGTTGTGGTGCATCGTTGCTCCCGTTCCCGTCGGGCACGCGCCGGGGCGCGGACCCAAGTGTCGCGACGATGGCTTCACTGCCACCGCCGGCCGGTGCCCGCAGCACACGGGGAGTGTGCCCGAGGCGACGGCCTGCAGCGACCCTAGTCACACTTTTGTCGGTGGTCAATCAAAAGCAGTTCGGTTCTGCTCGCACTCGCCGCAGGGCACGACAAAAGCCGCGACGGAGACCGCCCCGGTCCGCCGCCGAACACGACCTGGCGGTCGTTCTGGGCCCCAGAACGACCGCCAGGTCGTGTTCGGCGCGGAGAAGGGGGCGGCGGGTCAGGGGGCGGCGGCGAAGTCGAGCTGCTCGTCCGCGACGGCGAGCACCGACCAGGTGCTCCCGCCGGCGTCGGTCAGCTCGTACGCCGGGACGAGCACCGCAGCGCCGTCCGGCTGGTGCTGGACGGCCGCGCCGAGCCGCGCGTCGGTGATCGTCACGTCGGTCACGGGCCACGCGAACCGGCTGCCCTCCGCGACGGTCGGCGGGACCGTGGGAACCTCGGCCTCCTCGGGGGCGACGCCGATCTCGGGGACCGCCGTCCCGACGTCCTCGCGTGCCCACGCGATCGGGCCCCCGCCGGAGAACCGCGCGTCGCCGAGCCGCTCGACCGCCGCGGCCGGGCTCACGACGTCGTACGTGCCGAGCGGCACGCGCGGGGCGAGCGACCCGTACAGCGACGACATGCCCGCGCCGGAGAACGTCGCACCCCACGCGACGCCCGTGCGCCGACCGTCCACGACCTCGTACGCCGACGCCGTGGTGGACCGCGGGGCGCCCTGGTCGGCGGGCTGCTCGTCCGCGACGACCTCGAACGCACCGGCGTCGAGGCCCAGCTCGCCGAGCACGGCGCGCAGCTGCGCGACCGCGTCGTCCCCGCTCGGCGGCGCGCCGTGGTCCTGCTCGACGCACGCCCCCGGGTCGACGGCCGACGTCCCGTCGCCCCCGTCGGTGGAGCCGCCCTCCTCCGCGGGCATCGGCGTCACGACGACGCAGCCCCACGGGTCCTTCGTCGGGTCGTTGAACGACACGCTCGCGAGACCGTCGGGCTGGAGCGAGACCTGCGGCCCCGTCCAGTCGCTCGACCCGACGGCGTACGCGCCGTACTCCTCGCGGACCTCCCCCTCGACCCCGAGGGCGTCGGCGACGCGGCGTGCCGTCTCCTCCGAGAACACGGCCTGCGCGTCGTACGCCCAGGCGTCGGCACGACCCCCCTCGGTCGGCAGCCCGTCCTGGTGGAACACGGTGCGCCCGCCCCAGCTCCCCCCGTAGGCCATGTCGGTCGCGGCGCGTGAGGCCTCGAGCTGGCTCTGGACGCCGCCACCCGCCGCGTCGGACGCCGCCGCCGACTCCTCCTGCGCCGACGACCCGAGCTGGATCGGGGCGAGAGCGGTGCTGGCGGCCTGCTCGTCCGACGCGCTCCCCGCACCGGTCCCGGCGCCGAGCGCGTAACCGCCCCCACCGACCACGAGCACGCCCGCGACGGCCGCGGCCACGAGCAGCGGCGCACGACGACGGCGCGCGGCGAGCACGTCCGGCACCACCGGGAGCTCGACGACCGGTGCCGCCGCACCGGCGTCGCCGGTGCCGGTGCGGGTGTCGGCGAACGCCTCGGGAGCGCGCTCGCGGACCGCCGCCTCGATCACGGAGAGGTCGGGCGTCTCGCCGGCGGCCGGGTCGGCGGCCCGCAGCCGGTCCAGGACGACGTCGTCGGTACCGGCCGGACCGGAGCCGTGGACCGTCTCCGTGCTGTCCGCCGGCTCCGGGACACCGGCCCGCTCGGTCCGGTCAGCGGGTGCCGCGGTGGGCTCGTCAGGGGTGTTCGTGGTCATGTCGACTCCAGGTACTGCGCAGGACGCGGGTCCGACGGTTGCGTCGTCCACCGGGCTTGTGTCGTCAGGCGCCGGTCTCTTGCGGGGCACGCGCCGCGGCGACCGACCCGTCGTCGTCCCACGCGGCGCGCAACCGGGCCCGCGCGCGCGACAGCGCGGCGTCCGCCCCGCCGCGGGACACCCCGAGCACGGCCGCCAGCTCGTCGCCCGTCAGCCCCTCCCACGCGTGGAGCAGCAGGATCCGCCGGTCGCGCGGCGACAGGGCGACGAGCGCGCGCCGCACCGCGTCGTCCTGCACCACGACGTGCTCGACGTCGGCACCCGCGTCCGACTCCTCCGGCACGTCGGCGACGGGGACGGCCCGGGCCTTGCGCCGATGGTTGGCCAGCACGAAGCCGGCGGTCCGGTACAACCAGGGCAGCTCGGCGCCGTCGGGCACGTCCTCGCGACGACGCCACGCCGTCGCGAGGACCTCGGCGGCGAGGTCCTCCGCGTCGGGGCCGACGGCGCCCTGACCGGTCGGCAGGCGGCGACGGAAGTAGCGGTACAGGGCGCCCGAGTGCGCGCCGAAGAGCACGGCGAACCACGCGGCGTCGTGCGGTGCGTGGTGCGGTGGGTCGTGCGGCAGGTGCTCGCGCGCGGCACCCGACGTCGCGTCGGGCGTCTCGTCGGTCGTCACGGCGGCTCCTGTGTCGTCGGCTGTCGTGGGCTGTCGTCGGCTGTCGTCAACCGCTCTGTGTCGCGGACCGGCGGGTCCTTGCACGACGGCGTCGTCGGCTTTCGCGAGCACCTGGGCCGGCCGCGGGACGGGCGACCGCCCGGGACGGGAGCGGCCCCAGGATCACCCGTACCTCACCCGCTCCGGGCACGATCCTGCCACCGTCGACGCCCTACGCTGAGCACCATGAGCGCCACCGACGCCGCCGGCGGGGCGGAGCACCAGCAGGCCGCGCCGGAGGGACCGCGACGCCGCCGCGGCCGCTGGGGACTCTGGGTGGGCTGGTCGCTCGTCGCGCTCGGCGTCCTCCTCCTCGTCGGAGCCGCGCTCCTCGTCCGTGACGCCCTGACCGCACGCGACGCCCTCGAGGAGGCGATGGCCGAGGTCCCGGCCGCGGAGGAGGCGCTGCGCGCGGGGGACGTCGAGACGGCGTCCGCGCTCCTCGCCGATGTTCAGCCGCTCACCGCGACCGCGCGCGCGAGCACCGACGGGTTCCTCTGGACGCTCGCCGCCCACCTTCCCGTCGTCGGGCAGGACGTGCGCGCCTACTCGGCGTCCGCGGCGACGGTCGACGACCTCGCCACCGACGTCCTTCCCCCGCTGTCCCAGGTGCTCGCGGTCGTCGACGGGGACGCGGTCACGATCACCGACGGCAGGGTCGACCTCGCACCGCTCGAGGCGGCGGCCCCGCTGACGGCCCGTGCGGCCGCCGCGTTCGACGACATCGACGCGCGCCACGCGCAGGTGGACCGCACGGCGCTGCACGCGGAGGTCGCGGAGCCGTACGACCGGCTCGTCGCCGCGACCGACGAGCTGCGCCCGCTCGTGCGCACCGCCGATCGCGTCACGACGCTCGGACCGGCGATGCTCGGTGCCGACGGCCCTCGCCGCTACCTCGTCCTCGCGCTCAGCAACGCCGAGCTGCGCGCCGGCGGCGGCATCACCGGGGCGCTCGCCGTCCTCACGGTCGACGACGGCCGGGTCGTCCTCGAGCGACAGGCGGCGACCGGCGACGTGCCGCCGTTCGACGAGCCGGTCCTGCCGCTCGTCCCGGGTGTCGAGCAGCTCTACTCCGACCGTGTGGGGCGCTTCGTCCAGGACACGACGCTCACGCCCGACTTCCCGACGGCGGCCGCGCTCTCCGCCGAGATGTGGGCGCAGGCCCAGGGCGAGCAGGTGGACGGGGTCCTCGCGACCGACCCCGTCGCCCTGTCCTATCTCCTCGAGTCGACGGGACCCGTCGACGTGGCGGGCACGACCGTGGACTCGACGACCGTGGTCCGCACCCTCCTCTCGGACGCCTACGCGGAGCTCGAGCCCGGACCGGCGACCGACGAGTTCTTCGCGACGGTCGCCTCGTCGGTCATCGGCACGTTCCTCGGCGGCGGCGGGGACCCTGCGACGGCCCTCGACGCCGTCGGTCGCGCCGCGGACGAGCACCGCCTGATGCTGTGGTCCGCCCACGCCGACGAGCAGGAGAGCCTCGCGGGCACCGTCGTGGCCGGAGACGTCGACACCGCGGACCGCGCCGCGCGCTCCGTCGGGGTGTTCCTCAACGACGGCACCGGCGGGAAGATGGGCTACTACCTCGACACCGCCGTCCGGCACACGGGGAGCCGCTGCACGGCCGACGGCCGCGTCGACACGTTCGCGGCCGACCTGACCTCGACCGCTCCGGCAGACGCCGCGACGAGCCTGCCGTGGTACGTGACCGGCGGCGGGATCTACGGCGTCGCCCCGGGCGTCATCCGGACGTTCGTCGTGCTCTACCCCCCGCGCGGCGAGAGCGCCACCGACGTCCGTCGTGACGACCGTCCGGCGCCGGGTCAGCCCGGGACCGTCGGCGACCGCGCCGCCGTGTCGGTCATGGTGGACCTCGCGCCCGGCGAGACCACGACGGTCACGTTCGCCACGACGTCGGCCCCTGCCGACGACGCCGCTCCCGACCCCTCGCCCGGACTCCTCGACGTGTGGACGACCCCGACGGCGCGCACGCCCGGCCTGCAGACGGTCGAGGTCCCGGTCTGCGGCTGACCACGGTCCCGCGGGCTCCGACCGGAGCCGAGGACCGCCGCCGAGCGCAGCGCTGTGCGACGCCCCGATCGTTGGCTGACGGCCGTCGTCACCGCCGTGAAGGGTGAATTCGCGTCACGGACCGGTAACGATGCCCCGGTGGCATTCTTTTCACCCGGACGATCGTCCAACTCGAAGCGCCGACATCGATACTGTGGCCGCAGCCCGACTTTCCGGGAGGGTGGCAGGGCAGCCGTGGCCGGGTATCAGCGCCGCTGCTCGCCGGCTCCCTCCTTCCAGCACCGCACCTCCTGAGACCGAGACGAGGAAGCCATGAGCAGCTCGAGAGGGCTCCGCCGCGCGAGCCGGACGCTCGCCGTCATCACAGCCGTCGGCATCGCCGGCCTGCTCAGCGCGCCGGCCGCCCAGGCCGCCACCCCGACCGACGACTCGTACGTCCCGCCGGAGCCCACGATCGACCTCACGGTCCTCGCCCCCGTCTGCGACGGCGACGTGCCGTACCTCGACTACGCGGTCGACGTCACGGGCACGGAGAACGACACCGTCACCATCACGTGGCAGAACCCCTCCGGCGACGACGTCGTCGAGTCCGGGCTGCCGCTCAGCGGTCGGGTCATCTGGCCGGGCGCGGTGGTCGGTCCTGACGGCCGTGGTGCCGACTGGCCCGGCTGGCGCCTGGAGGACGGCGAGTGGGTCGTGGGCGACGAGTTCGACTGGGTCCGCCCGTCGGTCGAGGTGCTCTTCGAGGTCAACCCCGAGACCGTCGTCACGGTGGACTACCCGCCGTCGTCGCCGAACTGTGCGACGAACCCGCCCGGCGAGGAGGACCCGCCGCCGCCCGCCCAGCAGGTGTCGAACCCGGTGACGTCCGCGTCGAGCGACGCGCCCGGCCTCGCGGACACCGGCGCGACGGTCGGTCTGTACGCGGCGATCGCCGGCGGTCTCGCGGTCGTCGGCGCGGCGATCCTGCTGCTGACGCGCCGGACGCGCAGGAGCTGACCGGCTCGTCCGGTCAGCCGGACGGCCCAGGTCCACGACGACGGGCTCCGCACCTCGCGAGGTGCGGAGCCGGTCGTCGTGCAGGAGCCCTCAGGCCGGCCAGGACCCGGCGGCGAGACGTGACCCGAGACCTTCGAAGGCCCAGCGGTCGACGACGAGCACCGGCCCGCCGGGAGCGTCGGAGACGTACCACTGCAGCTGGTCGGCGGTGCGCACCTCGGTCCCGGAACCGTCGACGCACGACAACGTCCAGCGGGTCAGCGTCGCGGGTGTGCCGCCCACGACCGCCTCCGACTCCTCGGCCGCGGCGACGGGCTGGGCCGTGAGCGCGTCCGCGCCGGGGCAGGTCGCGCCGTCGGGGACGTGCGCCGCGGCGGGGTCGACGCCGTCGAGCGCCGGCCCGGTGAGGATGTCGAAGCTCGGGCACACGGCACCCTCCGGGCACCCCCCGGCACGCACCTGCGTCACGCCGTCGTCCGGCTGGATCACGGACCAGTACTCCGCGGCGGGCAGGACGAGGGGCCCCACGGCGACCTGACCGCCGTGCTGCGCGTGGTCGCCGTGCTCGGCGTGGTCCTCGCCCGCACCGGCAGGGCCTGATCCGCCGGCGTCGGACGCCTCCGCGCCGGACGTCTCCGTGGGCTGTGCGCCGTCGGGCCCGCTGCCCGCACCCGGGGCCCCGGTGCACGACGCGAGGAGGCCGACGGCGAGCGCGACCGCCAGGACGTGACCGGAGCGTGCCGCTGCACCCGGCAGCGGTGGCCGCGGCGCGGCCCCCTCCGTCCTCGGGTGTGCGGGACGTCCGCCGGACTGGGGACGAAGGATGCCGCGACGCAGGTGCACGGTGACTCGCCTTTCACGATCGGAGCGACCCCGTAGCCCACTGGGGAGGGCGGCGGGGTGACCTCGACGGCCCGTCCACGCCGACGAGCGCAGCGGGGCGTCGAGATCGGGGAGATCCACACGGGTCGAGGGCCGCGGGTACGGGTTTCCCCGTACCCGCGGCCGCTCAGGGCCGGCTCAGCAGGCGCCCTGCGACTCCCAGGGGCCGTACTGCTCCGCTCCGGGGACGTTGTTCTGCGTCCACCACTTCGCGCGGTAGCTCTGGCCCTGGTAGGAGACCGTCGCGCCGCCGGTGTAGACCGCGGACGCTGACCAGGCGGCCGCGGTGCACTCACCCGGGTCG
Source organism: Cellulosimicrobium sp. So1_17 (assembly GCF_055181235.1). Taxonomy (NCBI): domain Bacteria; kingdom Bacillati; phylum Actinomycetota; class Actinomycetes; order Micrococcales; family Promicromonosporaceae; genus Cellulosimicrobium; species Cellulosimicrobium sp. So1_17. The sequence continues at coordinate 3,808,152 of NZ_CM143702.1, read as the reverse complement.
GTCGGGTCCGTCGGGTCGGTCGGGTCCGTCGGGTCGGTCGGGTCCGTCGGGTCGGTCGGGTCCGTCGGGTCGGTCGGGTCGGTCGGGTCGTCGCCGCACGGGCCCGTGGCCTCCCACGGTCCGCCCGCGGTCGGTGTCTCGCCCTGGGTCCACCACTTCGCGCGGTAGTTCGTCCCCTCGTACGACGCCGTGGCGCCGCCCGTGTAGACCGCCGCGGCGGACCAGGCGGGTAGGCACCCGTCACCCGGGTCGGTCGGGTCGGTCGGGTCCGTCGGGTCGGTCGGGTCCGTCGGGTCCGTCGGGTCCGTCGGGTCGGTGGGGTCCGTCGGTCCGTCGGTCCCGTCGACGGGGCCGGCCGGCGCGGCGCGCAGGGCGTCGGTGAAGCCGCCGAGGAGCGAGCCGTCGTGGTTGCCCGACAGGTCCCACCACATCCCGCCGCCGAGGCCCTCGTCGGCGACGTACTCCGCCTTCGCGGCGACCGACCGGGGGTTGTCGTAGCTCCACCACTGGTCGCCGTCGTACCGCCAGGCCGAGACGGTCTCCGCGTCGTAGTAGTCCTGGCCACGGGTCCGGAGCTTGTCGTAGTCCTCGTTGCCGGCCTCCCACGTGCCGGGGGCCGCGCCGGTCGCGGCGGACCAGGGCTCGGCCGAGCCGACGCCCTTCCAGCCGCGGCCGTACATCGCGAGCCCGACGCCGAGCTGGGACGGGTCGATCCCGGTGCGCAGGTACTCGTCCACGGCCTTGTCGACGCTGAACTGCCGGTTCGCCGCACGCGGGTCGGCCGGGTCGTCGTAGAGGTTCCCCTGGTGCCCGGCGAGCGCCGGGTCCCACGCGCCGTGCAGGTCGTAGCCCTGGACGTTGCCGTAGTCGAGGTACTCGAAGATCTCAGGGTCGTTCCAGCCGCCCGCGGCGATGTCGTCGGGGTTCGCCGGCAGGAACGCGGACAGCAGGTAGTGCTTGCCCGTCTGCGCGCCGTACGCGTCGAGCTGGGTGCGGAACTCCTGGAGCAGGAGCTTGAAGTTGCGCGCGTCGTTCACGACGTCGACGTGGTTGCCCACCTCGCCGTTGAGCGAGCCGGGCCACTCCCAGTCGATGTCGATGCCGTCGAACACACCGGCCGCCGCGCCGGGACCGCCGCGGCCGTCGATCACGGGCAGGTTGCCCTTGATGTAGAGGTCGATGCAGGACGACACGAGCTTCGTGCGGGACGCGTCGGTCGCCGCGGCCTTCGAGAAGTTCTTCGACCACGTCCAGCCGCCCAGGGAGATCATCGGGCGCAGGTGCGGGTTCTTGGCCTTGAGCTGCTTGAGCTGGTTGAACGAGCCCGCGAGCGGCTGGTCCCAGGCGTCGGCGACCCCGGCGACGGAGCTCGCCGCGGTGTAGCCCATGCCGAAGTCGGCCCACGCGTCCCCCGCGCCGTCGGACCCGTTCGGGCCGGTGCCCTGGGCCTTGTTCGCGATGAAGCAGGTCAGGTCCTGGTGGTGGATGTTGCCGAACGAGTAGTTGATGTGCGTCAGGTCCGCCGCGGCCCCGGAGTCCTGCACCTTCTTGAGCGGGAAGCCGCGGCCGTACACGCCCCACTGCGTGAAGTAGCCGACGTTCCGGTAGCCGTTGACGTCGCTGTCGCCGGGACGGGTGACGGGGGCGGTCTCGGCGGCGGGGACGGCTGCGGGAACGGCACCGGCCGGTGCGGCGCCGACCAGTCCGGCGACGAGGGCGACGGTCGCGGCGAGCGCGACGGCGGGGCCGCCGCGTCGGCGTCCCGTCCGCCTGGTTCGGGTGAACACGTCCATGGGTCCTGCCTCACGTGGTGTCGTGGGCGACGACCCGGCCTCCGCGGCCGGCGTCGTCACCTGGGTCGTCACGAACCTAGGCGCGCACCCGTCCGCCGGACATCCGCGCTCTCCACATTGTTCACGATCTGAACTTACGCGCGCTGTAGGGGAGAACCCGTAGGACAGAACACCTCGACAACGGACGAACCGGCGCCATCGCCTGCTGGTTGCGCGCCCCTCGTCTCCGCGAGGACTTCCCCCGTCCAACGCGCCGAACCCCGGGTTGCCCGGCCCCGTCAACGCGCCGAGCCCCGGGTTGCCGGCCGTTCCGGCCACCGATCGACGCACGACCCGGGGTTCGGCGCGCTGCGGTACGTCCACGAGGCGTCGCGGTGCACGACGACGAGACGGGACGCCCTGCGCGGATCAGCGACCCACGCGGTGCGCGAGCACCGTGAGCTCGACCCGCGACCGGACGCCGAGCTTGCGGAAGACCCGGCCGAGGTGCACTTCCACCGTGCGGACCGACAGGAAGAGCTGGTCGGCCGCCTCACGGTTCGACCCGCCCTGCACGACGAGCAGCGCGACGTCGAGCTCGCGCTCCGTGAGCTCGTCCGCCCACCGCACGCGCAGCTCCGCGAGCGCGTCGTCGGACACCTCGCTCTCCCGTGCGGCGAGACGGCAGCGGTCGGGCACGCGCGCGACGGGCGGGCCCGGCTCCGCCGCACCCGGGCGGGTCCACGTCCTCGCCGCCCCGGCGGTGGGTCCACCCGCAGCCTCCGTCGGCGACCGGTCGACGACGTCGTCGTCGTGGTGCCCGCCCAGGTGGCGCACGACGTCGACGAGCTCGTCCCGGGCCGCGTTCGCCCAGGCGTCGGCCCCCGACTCGGCGAAGAGCTCGATGGCCGAGAGGAACAGCCCGTGGGCACGCGACAGCTCGCCGGCCCGGACGAGGGCGCGCGCCGCGCACAGGTCGGTCCGCGCGTGCTCGTAGGGCGAGGCCGTCGTCCGGTTGACGCGCGTCGCGCGCTCGACGGGCTGGGCGAGCTCCTCGGGCGCCGCGAGCGCGAGCTCGGCCCGCACGAGGGAGGCTGCGCGCAACGACGGCGGCAGCTCCTTGACGTCGACGCGACGTCTCGAGAGCGCGCGGTGCGCCGCGTCGACGCGCCCGGCGACGACCCACGCCTCGACGTCGTCGAGCCCGGGCAGCGGCAGCATGCGCGCGCTGTCGGGCCGTTCCCGCTCGGCGGCGAGCTCGAGGAGCGTCGCGGCCTGCGTGACGTGGTGCGCGAACGCGGCCCCCATCGCGCGGTCGACCAGGAGCCCGAGCCGGACGGGGCGCGCCGTGGGGCTCGCGCACGTCTCCTCGAGCGCCGTCGCCACGCTGCCCACGACACCGGCGGTCATCATGTCGACGCGCCGCGCCACGGCGACGCCGAGCCCGGCGAAGGGCAGGCCGAGCGGGAGCCGGAACGCGGCGTCGGCGATCTCGTCGGCTGCTCGCGTGAGGTTGCCGCGCCACACGTCGACGAGCACCTGGGCGAGGCGCACGTGTGCCTCGGCGAGCGGCGTGAGCGCGGTCGCGGGCCCGTCGAACCAGCGCGCCTCGTCCCGGACGGGGGCGAGCGACGCGACGGCGCTCGCGAGCGTCTGCGCGGCGACGTCCGGATGGTCGTCGGCGGCGACGGCGAGGGCGCGGCAGACCTGGACGTACGCCTCGTGGTCGGGTCCGAGGCCGTCGTCGGGAACGTGGGCGGGACGCTCCCCCACGCCGAACGTCGCGGCCCAGGTCCGGCCGAGGGCGAGCTCGGCGAGCGTCGTCGGGTCCGCGTCCGCACCGGACGGGCAGAGGTAGGCGGCCGTGTCGAGGAGCTGGCTCGCGCTCACCCCGTCACCGCGCTCGGCGTGCAGGCGCGCCGCGGTGACGACGCCGCACGTGATCCCCGGGCGCGCCGCCGACGCGGGCCCCTCCGGACCCGCGGGGCGGAGGTAGGGCGTGAGGACGTCGTCGGGCACCTGGCCCTCGGCGAGCGTGAGGGCGGCGACGAGCGGGCCGAGGGTCCGGTCGCGCAGGGCGTCGTCCCCGCTGCGCGACGCCTTGCGGAGCCAGTCCGCCGCGTCCTGGACGTGCCCGGACTTCAGCGCCGCGATCCCCGCCACGGCGAACGCCTCGGCGCGATGGTCGCCGTCCGCCTGGCTCGCCGCCTCGCGCGCGACCTCGTGCGCCCACACGACGTCGCCGCGCTCGAGGTGCCGCCGCGCGATGCGCAGCAGGCCGGGGACCAGCGCGGGATCTCCGGCAAGAGTCGCGAGCGCGCCGTGCCAGACGGCGACGTCGCCCTCCCCTGCACGGCGGTGGGCGTCGGCGAGGGCGGAGTGCGCCGCGGTGCGCTCCGCGAGGCGGGCGTCACCGTGCACGAGCGCGCGCACCCGGGGGTCGACGAATGCGAACCTGCCGCCGACGAGCGCGAGGTGCTCGGCGAGGGGCCCGTCGAGCACCTCGTCCATCGTCTGGCCGACAGCGGCGAGCAGGAGCTCGGTCCGGTCGACGACCGCGACGGCCGCCACGAGGAGCGCGTGCCGCTGCTCCGCCGTGAGGAGCGCGAGCCGGTCCCCGAGCAGGCGCCGTACGGCCGGGACGACCGGCAGGGGGTCGGGAAGGATCGCGCCGCCGGCGAGCTGTTCGGGCGTGAGGCGGTCGGCGGTCTGGACGATCGCGGCCGCGTTGCCGACGAGCCGCCGCGCGAGGTGCGCGGCGACGTGCGGCGCGACGGCGAGCCGCCGTTCCACGAGCAGGAGGTGCAGCGCGTCGGCCGCGGCGAGCGGCGGGACCCTGCGGAGCTCGAACGGCGTCACCGACGCGTCGAGCGCGCCGTCGGCAGCGGTCGCGAGGAGGACGACGGGCGCCCGCCGGTGCCCGACGAGCGCGACGAGCACCGCGCGGCTGCGCTCGTCGAGGAGGTGCAGGTCGTCGGCCACGAGCACGACGGTCGTCGCCTCGAAGGCCTCGACGAACAGCTCGGCGAGCGCGACGGCGGCGACCTCCGCGAGGCAGGCGTAGGCCGGGTCGGTGACGTCGAGGGCGCGCTCGAGCCGCGCGGGCACGGCGCGGCCGGAGAGCTGCACGACCTGGGAGACGAGCGCGGCGACCGTCGCGCCGGGCACCGAGACGCCCGCGGGCGGTCGGCAGTGCAGGACCACGGGCGGGTGGGCCACCGTCGCGGCGACCACCGCCTCGCACACGAGCTCGAGGGTCGCGCTCGCGCCCATCCCCGGCTCGGCCGTCCACACGAACGCACCCCGGCCCTCGACGACCGCCGCGAGGGCGAGCTCGGTCTCCTGGGCCCGCGACGACAGCCGCTCGAGCCGCCGTGCGGCACGGGCGTCCGCGCTCCGGGCGGGCTCCGGGATCACGAGGTCCAGCGCGTTGTCCGACATGTCGGCCCTTCCGTCCGAGGGCACCGTTGCCCGACGACCGGGTGAAATGTTAACAACCCTCCGTAAACAGCGGGCGATCCCATCGTTTCCCGGGCGTTACGGGCACGCCAGCGGAGCGCGCTCCGCGCGGAGGCACCTTGCCGGCGACGACCTGGCGGTCTACCCTGACCCGGACCTACCCCCGTCGCGCACGTCGTGCGCACCGGGCAGAGGTGCGCCCCGCGACGGCGGAGGCGCCGCCACGAGAGCGAGGTGAGCACCGTGCCGGACGGCAGCAGTCATAGATCCGCGCACTGCGCGCTCACCCCTCGTGGTCCTCGACCGGCACGCTGACCGGTCGTCGACGGCACCGCCCCGGTCACCCCGGTCCGGAGTGCGCGCGGGGAGGCCGCCAGTGCGCTCCGAGCGCCCGCCACCGCGCGCGCGCCCCGCACACCCGCCCTCCCCGCCGGGCACCCGTCGTCGTCCCCCGACGTCGGTGGTCGCCCGCGCGCCGTCGAGAAGGACGACCCATGACCACGCGCACCCCGACGAGCAGCCGGTCGACGCCGGCACGTCACCGCCCGGACGACCGCACACGCCGAGGGCCCGACCTCGAGCGCCAGTCGATCTCCTTCACGGTCGGCCTCTACCTGTTCATCGTCGTCGCGCTGCTGCTCGCGCACGTCACCGCCGGAGGTGCCTCGTGACGACCCTGCTGCCCGAGCGCGCGACCCTTCACGCGGGCACGACGAGCCGCGCGGACGCGACCGTCCCCGCGGTCACGGCCGCGCCCCCGCGGTTCGACCCGGCCGTCCTGCGCACCCGGTGGATCCAGGTCCCGGCCGGCGACGCCGACGCCACCGCCCGCGCCGCGGAGCACGGCGTCGACTTCGCGACGGCCGGTGACCGCGTGTGGGAGACCGACGTGCACGTCTACCTCCCGGTCGCCGCGACCCGGCGCCAGGGCGGCGAGGTCCTGCACGAGCGGATCGTGCTCGCCCTCTCCCCCGACGTCGTCGCGACCGCGCAGCCCGTGCGCCACTACCCGGTGTTCGACAAGGCGATCGCGCGCATGCGCCGCACGCCGTGGCTCGTCGGCTCGGCGTACGGGGTCGCGTACGCGCTCCTCTACGCGCTGAACGAGGCGGCCGACCGCGTCGTCGCGCACGCGAGCGACGTGCTCGAGGAGATGTCGGACGAGATCGACGAGGCCACGCGCGGCGTCGACGCGCGCGGCCGCGAGATCGGCGTCCGCGACATGCAGGAGACCATCACGCGCATGAACCGCGCCGAGGAGATCGTCTCGCGCGCCCAGGAGTCGCAGCTCTCGCTCGCGCGGGCCGTTCGCCACCTGCGCAGCGAGATCGCGGACTCCGACCCGGTGCTCGCGGGGCTCGTCGAGACGCTCGTCGCCGACGTCGAGGGCGTCAAGGAGCACGCCGGGTTCGAGCACGAGAAGGTGCGCTACCTCCAGCAGGCGATCATGACGTCGCTCGACGTCAAGCAGGCGCAGATCGTCAAGGTGTTCACGATCATCACGGCCGTGTTCCTGCCGCCCACGCTCATCGCGTCGTTCTACGGCATGAACTTCACGCACATGCCCGAGCTCGACCGGCCGTACGGGTTCACGCTCACGCTGCTGCTCACGCTCGTCGCCGCGGTCATCCCGCTCGCGTACATCAGGCGGCGGGGCTGGCTGCGGTGACGGCGGTCAGGCCGTCCCGGTGTCGACGAGGATCGTCACCGGGCCGTCGTTGACGAGCTCGACCTCCATGTGCGCGCCGAACTCGCCCGTCGCGACCTCGACGCCGCGCGCCCGCAGCGCCTCGACGACCGCGTCGACGAGCGGGCGCGCGACGTCGCCGGGCGCGGCACCGTTCCACGACGGCCGTCGTCCCTTGCGCACGTCGGCGTAGAGCGTGAACTGGCTGACGACGAGGACCGGCGCGCCCGTGTCGAGCACGGACTGCTCGCCGTCGAGGATGCGCAGGTCAGCAATCTTGCGGGCCACGGTCTCGACCTGCGTGGGGCCGTCGTCGTGGGTGGCCCCGACGAGCGCGACGATCCCCGGCCGGTCGATCGCCCCGACGACGTCGCGCGTCCCGTCGTCGCGCACCACGGTGACGCTCGCGCGCGTCGCGCGCTGCAGCACGGCCCTCACGACGACTCCTCGATCCCGACCGCGCGCACGGCACCGACCGGTCGGCCGCCGCCGAGCACGGTCACGTCACCCAGCGCGTGGAGCGCGGCGGCGTCCGCACCGGGCACGTCCGGCGCACCGAGACGACGCAGCGCCGCGGCGAGCACCGCGGGCCGGGGTCGCGCCGCGCCGTCGAGCACCTTGAACGCGAGCGCGCTGCCGTCGGGGAGCCCCGCCCCGTACACGCCGTCGGCGCCGTCCTTCGCGACGAGACCCGGGACGGCTCGCATCGCGCGCGTCGCGTCGCGGTGCGGTCCGGCGACCATCTCGGGGAACGCGGACATGGCCCGCGCGACCTCGGCCTCCGCCGAACCCGGCTCGTGCGCGGGAGCCCCGCCGAGCCGTACGAACCCGCGCGCGAGGCCGCGCACCGTCGTCGAGAACAGCGGGGCGCCGCAGCCGTCGACGGTCGCGTGGTCGACCGGGACGCCGGTCAGCTCGCCGACGACCTCGCGCACCGCGACCTGCAGCGGGTGGTCCGCCTCGAGGTACGTCCGCGTGTCCCAGCCCGCCGCGACGCACGTCGCGAGCATCGCCGCGTGCTTGCCCGAGCAGTTCTGCGTCACCGACGACGGCCCGCCGTGCTCGACCTGCCACGCGAACGCCGCGGGCGCGTGCAGCGGCATGTCGGGGGTGTTGCGCAGGGCCGACTCGTCGAGACCGACGCCGGCGAGGATCTCGCGCACGCCCGCGACGTGCTCCGGCTCGCCGTCGTGGCTCGCCGCCGCGAGCGCGAGGAGGCGCGGCGGCAGCGCGAGCCCGTGGCGCAGCATCGCGACGGCCTGGAACGGCTTGACGCTCGACCGCGGCCAGATCACGGCGTCCGCGTCGCCGAGCACGAGGTCCGGCTCGGCGTCGTGCGCGCCGTCGAGCAGCACGAGGTGCCCCAGGTGCACGGACTCCACGAGGTCACCGCGCACGACCTCCGCGAGCGGCACCGCGCCGCGCGCCACGTCCGCCGTGCTCGTCACGGTCCCCGGCACGCCCGTCACCACCCGTTCGGGCGCCCGCCACCCTGCCCGCCGCGGCGGCCGTTGCCGTACGGCTGCAGACGGGGGCGCACGTCGACGAGGTACACGATCGCCGCGACGACGGCGATGAGCCCGAAGAACCCGAGGTTCGGACCGCCGAACGGCAGCGAGAGGAAGCCGAGGAGCGCGGCGACGCCGAGGATCGCGAGCCAGATCGGCTTCGTCAGCTTGCCCTCGGCGGTGAAGGCGCTCGCGGGCCGCCGGACCGCGTCGATCAGGGCGAACAGCTGGACCCCGAACACCAGGAGGGTGAGGAGCAGGTAGACGATCCACTGGAGGGATCCGACGATTCCGGTCACGACGACGAGCCTACGGTCTGGTCGGCCGCAGCGGCACCGTGCGCCGGCTCAGACGACTGCTCACGCGGCTGCTCACGTGACTGCTCACGGCACGACGCGCAGTCCTTGGCCCCGCGCCGCAGAGGCCACGAACGGGTCCCAGGCCGCCACGAGCGCGTCGTCGTGCGCGACGGTGAGGGCGCTCGCGACGTGCACGGCGTCGTGGGTGCGCAGCGAGGCGTTCCCGACCAGCGACGCGGCGCGGGCCGCGACGTCGCTCGAGACCTCGACGACGTGCAGTGCCGGCCACAGCGACTCCCAGGTGCCCAGCGCGTCCGCGTGGCCGCCCGCGCCGAGCGCGCCGGCCCGGAGGCCGGCAGCGAGCACGGAGCGCAGCTCGGTGTCGGTCAGCCGACTGGTCACGACGACGTCCGCACGGTTCCACAGGCGGCTCGCGAGGACCGAGCCCGGCTCGGGCACGCAGAGCTTCACGAGCGCGCTCGCGTCGAAGTAGACGAGGGCCACGGCGGTCAGCGCCTGATGCGCCGCACGAGCGCCGCGACGCCGGACGGACGTGTGCCCCGCGCCGCTGCGGCCGGCGCTCCGACCGGCCGGGCCGACGGCACGTCGTCGGGCGCGGTCACCGCGTGCACCGGACGCTCCGTCGACGGCGGGCTGAGGACGCCGTCGCGCGTCAGCTCGGTCACGAGGTCCGCCGTGGCGACGCCCGTGAGCCGCGCCACCGGGACGCCACGCTCCGTGACGACGATCTCCTCCCCCGACCGGGCCCGCTCGATCCACGACTTGAGCTCGGCGCGCAGCGCGCTGACGGGGACCTCCATCCCCCGACCGTACCGTCCGCGAGGCACCCGGTGCAGGGTGAAGATCGTCCGGTCCGTCCCCACGGCGGGTCAGAGCTCCGGCAGTGCCGTCCGCGCCTGCTCGGGCGTCGCGCCGGACGCCTCGAGCACGTCCACGAGCGGCGAGCGCAGGAGCATGACGAGCGACTGGACCTGCCAGTCCCCCTCCCCGACGGCGTGCGGGTCCGCGGTCCGGGCGACCTCCACGAGCACCTCGCGTGCCACCGCGGGATCACGGCCCGCGCCGATCGCCTCCGCCAGCACGCGGGTCCCCGCGGCGAAGCGGGCCACGAGGTCGGCGACCGGTGCGAGGTCGTGCTCGTCCGGCCCGGTCGCGACGGGCAGCGCACGCCGCGCGAGGACGCGCACGCTGCGCATCGCGCGGTCGACGAGCACGGACTGGCGCTCGTGGTCCCCGAGCTCGTCGCGGTGCCGCCGGCCGGCGGCGCTGACGCGCGCGAGCTCGCGCGCCGACTTCGCCGCCGACTGCCACTCCTCGAGCGCACCCTCCGACGCCCGACCCCGCACCAGCGCGGCCTCGAGGTCGGCCCGGTCACGGCTGCGCAGCCCACGCGTCAGGACGTCGAGCACCTGGGCGAGCTCCGTCGTCGCCTCCGCACCCAGGAGCCGGGGCCGACGCCGCGGGTCACCCGGGGTGAGCGCCGCGACGGCGAGCGCGACCCCGCCTCCCACGAGGGCATCCGTCCAGCGGCCGAGCGGCCCGCCGGCCTGCGCGGCCGGCAGGCCGACGATGACGATCGCCTGCACGCCGGCCTGCGTCGTGAGCATCGCGCCGCGGTCGATGAAGCGGGCGGCGAGCGCCGACACGGCGAGGACGACCGCGACCTGCCACCAGCCGGACCCGATGACGTGCACGACGAGGTCGCCCAGACCCACCCCGATCGCGACGCCCACGGCGACCTCGAGGACGCGCCGGAGCTGGCGGTCCTGGCTGAACCCGAGGCAGATCCAGGCCGCGACGGGCGCGAAGAACGGCGCGGTGTGACCGAGCCCGTACCGCGCGATGCCGAACGCGACACCCGCTGCGGCCGCCGCCTGGAGGATCGGCCAGAACGCGACCCGGACGCGAGACGCCCCCTGGCGGACGCGCGCACGGAGCAGGAGGCGGCGCCACGCCGTCCGCGCCAGGTCGACGGCGCCCGGACGGTCGTCGGCGTCCCTCGACGGGTCCGGCGTCACAGGGCCTCCGGGGTCATGGCGCGTCCGGGGTCACAGCATGCTCGACGGCGCGCCCTCGCCACGCGGCGTGAGGCCCCGGGTCACGGGGCCGCGCGGACCCGGCCGGTCGACCGAGACGCCCTCGCCCGGGACGACGATCTCCTGCGCCGCCGTGATCGCCCCGCCGTCGCACTCGACGAGCAGGACGGCGTCGTCCGGGACGCTGCGCTTGAGGACGGCGAGCGCGACCGGGCCGAGCTCGTGGTGCCGCGCGACCGACGTCACGGCCCCGACGGCGCGGCCGTCGAGCGTGACCTCCGCGCCGGCGACGGGCAGCAGGTGGCCCGAGCCGTCGAGGTGCAGCATGACGAGCCGGCGCGGCGGACGGCCGAGGTTGTGCACGCGCGCGATCGACTCCTGCCCGCGGTAGCAGCCCTTGTGCAGGTGCACGGAGGTGCGCAGCCAGTCCGTCTCGTGCGGGATGGACCGGTGGTCGACCTCCGTCGCCAGCCGCGGGCGCCACGCCTCGACGCGCAGCGCCTCGCTCGCCCACGTCCCCACGAGCCGCCACCCGGCGGCCTCGCGCGCGGCGACGGCGTCCTCCAGGTCGGGGCGCGGGACGAGGACGAGACGCCACGGACGCTCGCTGCCGGGGTGTTCGGCCTCCGGCGGTCCGTAGCGCGTGCCGCCGCCCGTGACGTGCGGCCACGGGTCGCGCCACGTGACGGGCTCGCCCTCGACGCCCTCGGCGTCGACGGGCTCACCCAGCGCGGCGTACTCGTCCGTGACGTCGGCGATCTCGACGCGCAGCATGAACTTCATGCGGTCGAGCCAGGCCGCGAGGCCGGGCGCGTGCGAGCGCTCGGTGACGAGCCACGTCGCCTCGCCGTCGTCGACGACGGCCGCGGCGTGCTCGACGTGGCCCTGCGGCGACAGGACGAGGAGCTCCGTCGACGTGCGCGGGGCCAGGCTCGTGAGGTCCTGCGACGTGATCGAGTGCAGCCACGAGAGGCGGTCCGGTCCCGCGACGCGGACGACGCCGAGGTGCGACTGGTCGACGACGGCCCCCCCGGTCTGCAGCGCGCGCTGCTCCCCGGTGGGGTCGCCGTAGTGCCAGGCGACGCCCGCGTCGGGGCCCGACGCCTCGACGGCGCCGTGCCGGGAGAGCAGAGGGCTGGTGTAGCCGGTGGTCACAGGGTCCTCCTAGGTCGTCGCCCGCAGCCCGGTGGGGCCGTGCGGGCCCGCCGACGGTCAGACCGCCGGACGGCGGTCCAGCTTCGCGGACGCGTACGACTGCAACGGCTCACCAAAGGCCGCCAATTCCCAGACCCACAGGAGCTGGCCCTCGACGAGGCCGAACAGCCGCTTGGACGCCGCGATCTCGGCGGCGGTCCCGGTGCGCGCGATGAGGTCGCTCGCGAGGTCGACGCGCCCGTTGCCCACCGCGCCGAGGTACACCGCGACGCGACCCGCCGGGTCGGCGAGGAGCACCTCGAGCGGGTGCCGGTCGTCCTCGAGACCCTCGGGGCGGTCCGTCGACACGCGCCAGTAGCCGGTCTCCGTGGACCACACCGTCGAGTCGGCGGCCGCGGCGTCGAGCGCCTCGGGGTCGCGCTCCGGCCACTCCCCCTCGCCGGGGACGGTCGACGGCACCTCGGTCTCGAGGACGCGCAGAGTCGACTCGTAGCGCAGGTACGGACCGCCGTCGTGGTCGAAGACGAGGTCCTGCACGAAGGGCGTCTCGTCGACGCCCGGGTACTTGATGACGCCCTCGCCGCGCCAGCGGCCCACGAGCCACGCGAGCGGGTACACCTCGGGCGCGAGCCCTTCCGGGAACTCGAACGGCATGAGCGACTACCTCCGGGGTCGGGACGTCAGGGCCGGGTCGGCGGGGAGGTCAGCGCTGACCCTTGAAGAGCTTGTAGACGACGTACCCGGCGAACCACGTGATGGTCACGGTGGCCGCGATGAGCAGGCCGAGGAAGATCAGCTCGAGAGTGTGCGGGCTCATGGGCCCGATCCTACAAGCCGTCCCCGCACGGACGGCCGCCCGGCACCGTGCCGCCGGTCACGCCGGAGGAGGCGCCCGCTACGCTCGGCCGGGTGACCTCCGTGCACCCGGCGGGCCCGTCCGCCGCACCCGTCCGCTCGCTCGTCGTCAAGGCCACCTCGGGCCTCGACCGCCCCGAGGCTGCCAACCAGGCGTTCACCGTCGCCGCGGCGGCCGTCGCCGCGGGTGTCGAGGTGAGCGTGTGGCTCACGGGCGAGGCCGCATGGTTCGGTCTCCCGGGCCGCGCCGCCGAGCTCGAGCTCGAGCACGCGGCGCCGCTGCCCGACCTCCTCGAGGCGATCCTCGCCGCCGGGACGCTCACGGTGTGCACGCAGTGCGCGGCGCGCCGCGGCATCACGCCCGGCGACGTCCTGCCGGGCGTGCGCATCGCCGGCGCCGCGGTCTTCGTCGAGGAGGCCCTGCGCGACGGCGCCCAGGCGCTCGTGTACTGATCCCGGCAGGTCCGAAGGTCAGCGCGCCGGGGCCGAGCCCGCGCGGAGCCGGCGCAGCAGCAGGTACGCCTCGCACCCGAGGCACAGGCCGAACGCCGCGTTGAGCACGGCCGCGGCGAGCGCGAGCGCCGCGGCGAGAGGCACGGCGGGGAGCACGCCCACCAGACCGAGGACGACGCCCACCGCGGTGATGACGAACCCCACCAGCTGGGCGAAGCGCGGCGGCGCCGGGTCCTCGCGCTCGTCCGTCGGTCCGATGCGCGGCAGCACGACGACGCGGTAGACCCACGCCTGCCACGTCCGCTGCGCGCCCGCGACGGCCCCGACCGCGAAGCTCGCGGCCACGACGGCCAGGAGGACCAGCGCCGCCGTCGACGTCCACAGGAGGATCGTCACCGCGAGCAGCAGCGCCGTGATGCCCGCAGCGGCGCGGGGACCGCGCGGGTCGATACCGGGTGCGCCGGCTCGCTCGCGCGACGCCGGTGGCTCGACGGGTTCGGTCATCGAGGTCTCCTCGGGGTCCGGCGGTGTGCCGCCGATGTCGGGTCGTTCACGGGGTTCCGGGTCGATCGTGCCGTCCCGGGTCGTTCGTGCGGTTCCCGGGTCGTCCAGGCGTCCCGGGTCGTTCGTGGGGCCCGGGGCCGGGACCGGGGGTGCTCAGCCCGTGCGGACGACCGGCGTCGGATCCCCGGCCGCCAGCGCCACGACCGCCTGGCGACGGTTCATCGCGCCGCTCGCGCGGGCCGTCTCCCGTCCGTCCGCGTCGAGGACGAGGACGGTCGGGGTGCGCAGTATGCCGAACGCGAGCACGAGGTCGAGGTGGTCGTCCACGTCCAGCTCACGATGCAGCACCCCGTCGTGGCTCCCCGCCACCTCCGCGAGCACGCGCGCCGTCGACCGGCACGGCGCGCACACCGCGGCGGAGAGCTGGAGGAAGGTCCGGCGGGCGCCCAGGTCCACTCCGTGCGCCGCCCAGTCGAACGGGGCGTCTCCCTCGTCGGCCCCGCCGACCCGGACGGCACGCGTGCCGGGCACGCGGCGTCGGGCACCGGTCCGGACCACGCCCTGGCGCCGCTGCCACCACACGCCGAGCCCGACGGTGACGAGCAGGACGCCGAGGAGTGCGAGCGCCGGCACCCCGAGCCCTCCGGTCATCCGACGATCACCCGGCCCACCACGAAGATCAGCGTCCCGCCCACGGCGACCGGCAGCGCGGTCGCCGAGAACGCGCCCCATCGGCCCCGCAGCTCGGGCAGCTGGTCGAACAGGGCGTGCAGCGACGCGACGAGCAGCCCGGCGACGACCCCGGACCAGACGCCGTCGATCAGGTCGAGGTCCGGCATGACGAACCCGACCGCGCCACCGGCCACGACGGCGAGTGCGAGCGTGAGACCCGCGATCGTCCACCCGCCGAGCGGGAGCGCGGACACGGCGGACGCGACGGCGAGCGCCACCGCGCACGTCACGACGAGCGACGCGCCGGCGTCGGTGCGTCCCGTCGCGATCCATCCCGCGCACGACACCGCGACGACGATCCCGCTCACCGTGCCGATGAGGGACTCGACGAGGCGCGGACGCCCGTCGCGCCGGAGCAGCTCCGCGACGAACGCGAGCACGACGGACAGCGCCAGGACCACCGGGAGGTGTCGCAGCGCGGGCTCGCCCTGGGTGGCCACCGTCGCGGCGACGGCCCCGACCCCGGCGACCGCGATGACGATGCGGGTGCCGCCGTGGACCGGGATGTCGAGGAGCCGCGGCCAGCCGATCGCGACGACGAGCGCGAGGGCAGCGGCAGCCGCCGCGAGCGGCACGGGGCCGAAGAAGGCGGCGACGGCGATGCCCGCCGCGAGGCAGGCCGTGACGACGGCGCGGGTCGAGAGGTCCACGAGCGGTCAGCGCCCCGATCGGGGGGTCGAAGAGGTCGTCGAGTCGCACAGCACGCCTCAGAGTGTCGCAGACACGTGTCGCAGACGACGGTCGCAGCCCGGGCGGCGCGTATCCCTCCGCAGGTTCCCGCGGTGCGCCGTCGTGAGACGTCGCCGCCCGCCGGGCCACCACGCGATACGGTAACCATCCACGGACCGAGCACGTCCCGCCACCAGACGAGACGCGCGCCACGGACCGTGGACCGCGAGACCACGAGACGCGACGAGGCGGGCGCCACGCGCGTCCCGTCCCCGGAAGGAGGTGCCAGCAGTGGCCGACCTGCTGATCCTCACCCCTGCCACCGGAGGCTCCGTCGAGGTCCTTCCCGCGCTGGGCCTGCTCTCCCACCGCATCCGGGTCCTGCCGATGGAGCCGTCCGCGCTCGTCGACGCACCCGACTCGGACGTCGTCCTGCTCGACGCGCGGCGCGACCTCGTGGCCGCACGCACCACGTGCCGGCTCCTGCACGCCACGGGCCTCACCGTGCCGCTCGTGCTCGTCCTCACCGAGGGCGGCCTCACGGTCGTCACGGCCGAGTGGGGCGCCGACGACCTGCTGCTCGAGACCGCGAACCCGGCGGAGGTCGAGGCACGGCTGCGGCTCGTCATCGAGCGGTCGGCGAGGGGACCGTCGGACGACGGGCCGCAGGAGATCTCCGCAGGCGAGCTGGCGATCGACGCGAGCGGGTACACCGCGCGACTGCGCGGCCGTCCCATCGACCTGACGTACAAGGAGTTCGAGCTCCTCAAGTACCTCGTGCAGCACCCGGGCCGCGTGTTCACGCGCGCCCAGCTGCTGCAGGAGGTGTGGGGCTACGACTACTACGGCGGCACCCGCACCGTGGACGTCCACGTGCGGCGCCTGCGCGCCAAGCTCGGCCCGGAGCACGAACAGCTCATCGGGACGGTGCGCAACGTGGGCTACCGGTTCGACCCGCCCAAGGACCGCCGCCCGGCGGCCGACGACGACACCGCGGACGCCGACGGGCGCGGAACCCGCGGGACCTCGCGGGACGGAGGCGCCGGCGCACCGGTAGGTTCGTCCGGGTGACGGCCGACACCTCCGACTTCACGGCAGCCCTTCCCGACGGACCCTGGCGGCACGAGTTCGTGCCGGCGAACGGGGCGCGGTTCCACGTCGCGCTCGCCGGTCCCGAGGACCGCGGGGTCCGCGACCCCGGTCCGCCTCTCGTCGTGCTCCTCCACTCGTTCCCCCAGTTCTGGTGGGCGTGGCGGCACCAGGTCGAGCCGCTCGCGGCAGCCGGGTACCGCGTCGCCGCGATGGACCTGCGCGGTGTCGGCGCCTCGGACAAGCCGCCGATCGGGTACGACGCCCCCACCCGGACCCGCGACATCGCCGGGGTGATCCGCTCGCTCGGCGCGGGCCGCGCCGTCGTCGTGGGCCACGGCACCGGCGGGAGCCTCGCGTGGGCGATGGCCTCCCTCCAGCCCGCGGTGACCGCGGGCGTCGCCGCGTTCTCCGCACCCCACCCCGCGCGCATGCACGCGTTGTCGCGCCGCCTGCTCACGCCGGCGGCGCGACGCCACCTCGCGTTCTTCCAGGTCCCGACGCTTCCCGAGCGCGCACTCACGTCCGGCGACCTCGTGGACCGCGTCCTGGCCGACGGCGCCGCCCGAGCCTTCGACGACGACGTCGTCGCCACCTACCGCACGGTCATGCGCATCCCGTTCGCCGCGCACACCGCCATGGAGTCGCTGCGTTGGGCGGTGCGCTCGACCCCGCGCCCGGACGGCCGCCGCTTCCTCAACGCGCTGCGCCGTCCCGTCGGCGTCCCGGCGCTGCAGGTGCACGGCGGGCGCGACGGCCTGCTGCGCCGCGAGCTCGCCGACGCCGACGGCGCAGCGCTCGCGCGCGACTTCCGGTTCGAGGTGCTGCCCGACGTCGGGCACTACCTGCCGGAGGAGGCGCCCGACGACGTCACGAGCCTCCTCCTCGACTGGCTCCCGCGCGTCGCCCGGGACTGAGACCGACCGCGGGTCCCACCGACCGCGGGCGCCGTCGGGATCGACGCCGACCGCGTCGTGGTGGCGGTCGCGCTCAGCCCGTCTTGACGAGCGCTGCGGCCTTCTCGGGGTCCGTCTCGCCGACGCCGTAGGAGGGGCACCACTGCGCGATGGTGCACGCGCCGCACGCCGGCTTGCGCGCGAAGCACACGCGCCGCCCGTGGAAGATCAGCCGGTGCGACAGCATGGTCCACTCGGACTTCTCGATCAGCCCGCCGACGACCTGCTCCACCTTGACCGGGTCCTCCTCGGTCGTCCAGCCGAGGCGCCGCACGAGCCGCCCGAAGTGCGTGTCGACCGTGAGACCGGGGATGCCGAAGGCGTTGCCCAGCACGACGTTGGCCGTCTTGCGCCCCACGCCCGGGAGGGTCACGAGGTCGTCGAGGCGAGCCGGCACCTCGCCGTCGAACCGCTCGACGAGCGCCTGCCCGATCCCGATCACCGACTGCGCCTTCGCCCGGAAGAAGCCCGTGGGCCGCAGGATGTCCTCGAGCTCGGCGCGGTCCGCCGCCGCGTACGCCGCGGCGTCGGGATACGTCTCGAACAGCTCCGGCGTCGTGAGGTTCACGCGCTTGTCCGTGGTCTGCGCCGACAGCACGGTGGCGATCAGCAGCTCGAGAGGGGTCGTGAAGTCGAGCTCGCAGTGCGCGTCCGGGTACGTGAGCGCGAGCTCGCGGTTCGTGCGGCGCGCGCGCCGCACGAGGCCGAGCCGCGACTCACCACCCGACGCCGAACCGCGCCCGGCCCCTCGCGACGTCGTGCTCGGAGTGGTCACGGGAACCTGCTCGGCGTCGGTCACACGGCCACGTTAGCGCGGTCCGCCGACACCCGAGTTGCGACGGTAGGGCAGACTTGGGCCTGGAAGATGACGAGGACGAGACGAAGGACACCCCGCGTGGACGACGACGTTGTGCTCTCCGCACCCCTGTTCGCGACGATGGACCCGGACGAGACGCGCACCCTCTTCGAGTCGATGCAGCAGATCGAGCTCTCCCGGGGTGACGTGCTCTTTCGCGAGGGCGAGCCGGGCGACCGCCTGTACGTGATCGCGAGCGGCAAGATCAAGCTGGGCCGCCGCTCCAACGACGGGCGCGAGAACCTGCTGTCGATCCTGGGGCCCGGCGAGATGTTCGGCGAGCTGTCGCTGTTCGACCCGGGCCCGCGCACCGCAACCGCGAGCTCCGTCGCCGACTCGGTCATCTACGAGCTCGGCCACGACCAGCTCGTCGAGTGGATCGAGAAGCACCCCACCGTCGCGAAGCACCTGCTCAACGCGCTCGCGCGCCGCCTGCGCCGCACGAACGAGACGCTCGCCGACCTCGTCTTCTCCGACGTCCCCGGTCGCGTCGCCAAGGCGCTCCTCGACCTGTCGACGCGCTTCGGCGAGGACACCGACGAGGGCGTCCGGGTCGCGCACGACCTCACGCAGGAGGAGCTCGCACAGCTCGTCGGCGCGTCGCGCGAGACCGTCAACAAGGCGCTCGCCGACTTCGCGACGCGCGGCTGGGTCCGCCGCGAGGGCCGCGCCGTCGTGCTGCTGGACCTGGACCGCCTGGAGCGCCGCGCGCGCTGAGCCGCGCCACAGGGCTCCCCGTCGGGTCGCCCTGGGTAAGGGTGCGGGTGGGGGCGCCGCCCCCACCCGCACCTTTTGCTTCCGTCTCACCGACCGCGCGTGGCGCGGGCCTGCGGACCTACTCCGCGAGCTCCACGACCAGCTCGACCTCGACCGGGGAGTCGAGCGGGAGGACCGCCACGCCGACGGCGCTGCGCGCGTGGACGCCCGCGTCGCCGAGGACGTCGGCGAGGACGGTGCTCGCGCCGTTGACCACGGCGGGCTGGCCGGTGAACGACGGGTCGCTCGCGACGAAGCCGACGACCTTGACGACCCGGACGACCTGGTCGAGGTTCCCGACGAGCGCGTGGACGGCCGCGAGCGCGTTGAGCGCGCAGACGCGCGCGAGGTGCGCGGCGTCGTCGGGTGGGACGAGGCCCTCGCCGTCGCCGACCTTGCCGGTCGCGGGCAGGGCGCCGTCGACGAACGGGAGCTGCCCGGACGTGTAGACGTACCGACCCGTGCGCACGGCGGGGACGTACGCGGCGACGGGAGCGGCGACGTCGGGCAGCGTGATGCCGAGCTCGGCGAGACGCGCGGCGACGGCGCCGGGTGCGCCGTCGACCACTACTTCTCCCCGGTCGGGCGCTTGAGGTAGGCGACGAGGCCGTTGCCGTCCGGTCCGGTGACGACCTGGACGAGCTCCCAGCCGTCGGAGCCCCACTGGTCGAGGACGGCCTTCGTGTTGTGGATGATCAGGGGGATGGTCGCGTACTCCCAGGTGGTTGCCATGGGGCGAGCGTAGCCGTCCGGCGTCGCGCCCGCGGGGTGTCGCCCGCCACCCCGCCGAGCCGGTCGCGGGCCGGTCGCGGGCCGGTCGCGGGCCGGTCAGGGGCCCGTCGGGTGCGGTTCCTCGGGATGCTCACACAACCCGCACACCGCCCGGACCGGGCTTCCCGGGCCCGGGCACGGAGGGCTCCCGTAGGGTTGGCACCATGGCTTCCCCTGTGCGCCCTCGCGGTCGACAGATCAACGCGTACCAGCTCGTGGCGCTCTTCCTGGCGTTCGTGCTGGTGTCCGGCGTCGGCGGCGTCCTCGCGGCCGGACTGGTCGTCCCGCTGGCCGCGGGTGCCAACACGGCGACGGACAGCGCGCTCGAGGTGTTCGACGAGCTGCCCGCGGACCTCGAGCCGGGACCGCTCGCGGAGCAGTCGCGCGTGTATGCGAACGACGGCACGACGCAGCTCGCGACGTTCTACACCGAGAACCGCATCGTGGTCCCTCTCGACCAGGTGTCGGTGGCGATGCAGAGCGCGGTCATCGCGATCGAGGACAAGCGGTTCTGGCAGCACGGGGGCATCGATCTCGAGGGCATCCCGCGCGCGGCGGTGAACAACTTCCTCGAGAAGGACACGCAGGGCGCGTCGACGCTGACGCAGCAGTACGTGAAGAACGTCCTCATCGAGCAGGCCGTCCGCGAGGACGACACGATGGGGATCTGGGAGGCCAAGGAGAACTCGCTGGGCCGCAAGGCCCGCGAGGCGAAGCTCGCGATCTCGCTCGAGAAGCGGATGACCAAGGAGGAGATCCTCCAGGGCTACCTGAACATCGCGCAGTTCGGTGCGGCGTCGCTGTACGGCGTCGAGACCGCGGCGCAGCACTACTTCAGCAAGAGCGCGAAGGACCTCACCCCGGTCGAGGCTGCGACCATCGCGGGGGTCACGAAGGCGCCGTCGCTGTACGACCCGACGCGCAACCCCGAGGTGTCGCAGAGCCGCCGCAACACCGTGCTCCTCACCATGTACCAGCAGGGGTTCATCACCAAGGAGGAGTACGACACCGCGCGCGCGACACCGCTCGCCGACACGCTCAAGGTGAAGCCGGTCGAGGTCGGCTGCCAGGCGGCGGGCGGGGCGGCGTTCTTCTGCGACTACGTCACGAAGGTGATGATCTCCGACCCGGCGTTCGGGGAGACCGAGGACGACCGCAAGGCGCTGCTGTACCGCGGCGGCCTGGACATCTTCACGACCCTCGACCCCGCGATGCAGACCGCGGCCGAGCAGCAGGCGAAGGCGGCCGTCCCGCCCGAGGACCCCTCCGGTATCGAGGACGCGATCGTGTCCGTCGAGCCGGGGACGGGGAAGATCCTCGCCATGGCGCAGAACCGTGACTACGACGTCGCGGAGCAGCCCGCGCCGAACACGACCGCGGTGAACTACAACGTGGACCAGGCGCACGGCTCGTCGAGCGGCTTCTCGCCCGGCTCGACGTGGAAGGTCTTCGTGCTCGCCGAATGGCTCAAGAGCGGCCGGAGCCTGTACCAGAACGTCAACGCGAACAGCCGGTCGTGGAACAACTCCGACTTCGACTTCTGCGGCGCGAACGTGCGCAACGAGTCGAAGCCGTGGCGCCCGGGCAACTCCGACGGCATCGACAACAAGGGCTCGATCTCCGTGCTGCAGGCGACGTACAACTCCATCAACACGGCGTACGCGTCGATGGAGAGCCAGCTGCGGCTGTGCGACATCAAGGCGACGGCCGAGTCCATCGGCTACAAGCCGTCCCGCCTCGCGGAGCAGGAGGGCGGCGTGTCGATGTACCCCTCGATGGTCATCGGGACGCAGAACTCCTCGCCGCTCCAGATGGCGGCCGCGTACGCGACGTTCGCGAGCGGCGGCACGTACTGCGACCCGATCGCGATCACGAAGGTCGTCGGTGCGGAGGGCGCGGAGCTGCCCGTCCCCGCAGCGAGCTGCAACCCGAACGCGCTCGACCCCGCCGTCGCGAACACGGTCACGTACGCCCTCCAGTCCGTCATGACGCAGGGCTCGGGCAAGAAGGCACAGCTCGAGGGCCGGACCTCGGCCGGGAAGACCGGGACGGCGAACCTCAACAAGCACACGTGGTTCATCGGCTACACGCCGCAGGTGGCGACGGCCGTCTGGATCGGCAACGCCGAGTCGGACGTGGAGATGCGCGACGGGTTCACGATCAACGGCGTCTCGCGGCGCTGGTGGTTCGGCTCCGACCTCGCGGCGCCCACCTGGAAGGCCTACATGGACCAGGCGCTCGCCGGGAAGCCTGCCGTCGAGTTCGCGGCACCCGACTGGGGCCGGGTCAACGCTCCCGCTCCCCCGCCCCCGCCGACCACGCCCGCCGGCCCTCCGGCGGGTGGCGACACCCCGCCGCCCGCCCAGGAGGGCGCCCAGCCGCCGGCGAACGCCGACGGAGGCGGGCGGGGTGATCGTGGCGACCGGGGGAACGACGAGGGTCGCGACGCGCTCGAGGACTTCCTCGGTGACCTCGGTGGCGGGGGGAACGACTGAGCGCCCGCGGGCGCGTCGCCGGGCAGGCTCTCGGGGCGCTCGCCGTCGCGGGTGTCGGCGCGCTGGCCTACGCCCACGTCGAGACGAAGCTCTTCACGCTGCGTGAGGTGACGGTCCCGGTCCTGCCCCCCGGTGCGCGCGACCTGCGGGTGCTGCACGTCTCCGACCTGCACCTGGTCCCGACGCAGCAGCGCAAGATCGACTGGATCCGCTCGCTCGCCGAGCTCGAGCCGGATCTCGTGGTCGACACGGGGGACAACCTCGCCCACGTCGAGGCACTCGACCCGCTCCTGCACGCGCTCGAGCCCCTGCTCGACTCCACGCCCGGCCTGTTCGTCATGGGGTCGAACGACTACTACGCCCCGTCGCCCAAGAACCCGGCGCGCTACCTCCTCCCGGACGCGCGCGTCTCCCGGTCCGAGCCGCCGCGCGAGCTCCCCGCCGCGGAGCTAGCCGCGGCGTTCCGGGACGCCGGCTGGGTGGACCTCACGAACCGGCGCGACGTCGTCGAGGTCGGGGGCCTGCGTCTCGACCTCGTCGGGGTCGACGACCCGCACCTGGACCGTGACGTGTTCCCGGAGACCGAGCTCTCCCGGACGATGGGCGCAGACCTGCGCCTGGGCGTCACGCACGCGCCCTACCGCCGGGTCCTCGACCAGATGCACGCCGACGGGTCGGACGTGATCATCGCCGGTCACACGCACGGCGGGCAGCTGTGCGTCCCGGGCTTCGGCGCGCTCGTCACGAACTGCGACCTCGACCGCCGTCGGGCAAAGGGCCTGCACGGTTGGCCCGGGGCGCGGCCGGACGAGGACGGCGGCGAGGCGTCGACGTGGCTGCACGTCTCGGCCGGTGCCGGGACGTCGCCGTACGCCCCGTTCCGCTTCGCGTGCCGGCCCGAGGCGACGCTCCTCACCCTGACGTCCCGCTGAGGTCCCGCCGTCCCACGGAGGGCGATCACGGGGCGTCGGCCACGTCACGCGGAGCCGGTTTCGTCGCACGGCACTTCGTCGGCTATTCTGGGCAGGCTTCCCCCGCGGAAGGTCGGGATCCGTCCTGGCCACCGAGCACTGATCTCAGTGCCCGACGACGCGTGGTGGGCAACCGGGGTGTGGCGCAGCTTGGTAGCGCGCTTCGTTCGGGACGAAGAGGTCGCAGGTTCAAATCCTGTCACCCCGACCAGCCGAGAGGCCCTCTGACCAGCGGAAACGCTGGACGGAGGGCCTCTCGTCATGTGTGCTGGACCGTCGCCTCCCCGCGCTGCGCGTGCTGCTACGTTCGCGGCATGCGGACGACACGGTGGGCGGTCCTCGGCCCGGGGCAGATCGGCGGCTGGTTCGCCCGGGCGCTCCCTCGCTCGGAGCACGGGACCCTTCACGCCGTGGCCAGCAGCGACCACGACCGGGCGACGGCCTTCGCCCGCCTCCACGGAGCTCCCGTGACCGGGACGTACGCCGAGATCCTGGCGCGCGACGACGTCGACGCCGTCTACGTCTCCACGGTCCACACGACGCACGCCGACCTTGCCGTCGCAGCGCTCGCCGCGGGCAAGGCGGTGCTCTGCGAGAAGCCGGTGGCGCCGACCGCCGCCGAGACGGACCGTGTCCTCGCCGCCGCCGCCGCATCCGGCATGCCGTTCGTCGAGGCGTACAAGCACCGGTTCGGACCTCTGGCGCGCGTCCTGGACGCGACCGTCGCCGACGGCACGCTCGGCACCCCGCTCCACGTCGCCTCGGCGTTCGGGTTCGCCGCCGCGGAGCGGACGGGACGGCTGTTCGACCCCGCCCTCGCAGGTGGCGCGATCCTCGACGTCGGCGGCTACCCGGTGTCGCTCGCCGTCGGGATCGCCGCGGCGGCCGGCGTGGACCTCGCCGCGCTCGCCCTCACGGACGTCGCGGGCACCGTCGGCCCGACGGGGGTCGACGAGCACGCGTCGGCGACGATCGCCGCCGACGGCGTCACGGCCGCCGTGGAGTGCTCGATCGTCGCGGAGCTGCCGCGGTCCGCCGTCATCGAGGGCACGCTCGGCGTCCTGCGGCTCGACGACGCGTTCGGCAGCCGGGCCGGCTCGGCGGCGTCGTTCGTCGTGCACACGGGAGACGTCGAGCGTGTCGTCGAGTCACCGCCCGTGGACCCGTTCGCCGCCGAGGCGGACGCCGTCTCCCGCGCGCTCGCCGACGGCCGGACCGAGGCGCCCGAGATGCCCTGGGAGCACACCCGCGCCGTGGCGCGCCTCCTCGAGCAGTGGCGGACGGCGCTCGACGCCTGACGACCGGCGACGGCGGCACCCACGCCACGGCGTCTCAGCCGAGGAAGACCTGGGAGCAGAGCATCTGCTCGGCGTCGCCCGTCCCGTCGAGGACGCACCCGACGCCCACGCGGGTGAGGGTCGGGTCGAGCAGGTTCGCGCGGTGGCCCGGCGAGCCCTCCCACGCCTCGACGACCTGCGCGGGGCTCGCCGCCGCTCGGCTGAGGTTCTCCGCCGCCACGCCCGACGGCGGCTCGCACGACGCGATGACGTCGTCCAGCGGGGCGTGCTCGAGCTCCGGGCCCCCGACGAGCACCGCCGCACGATCCGTGGCGGACTCGGCCGCGCACGGGTCCGTCGCCAGGGCGCCGAGCCCGGCCGCGACGCGGAGCGCGTTGGTCTCGGAGACCACCAGGTCGGCGTAGGCCGCGGGATCGGTCGGGTCGAGGACGAGCTCCTCGGGAGCAGGCGTCGTCGCCGTCTCGGCAGGACGCGTCTCGGCAGCGCGCGTCGTCCCGGTCCGGGGCGCGGTCTCGTCCCCTGCCGTCGTGGCGCAGGCGCCGACGAGCGCGACGCACAGGACGGCCGGGACCGACGCCCACCGGGACACGCTCACGGCCTCCCGAGGGCGCGGTACGTCCACCCCGCGCCGCGCCAGGCGTCCGCGTCCAGCGCGTTGCGGCCGTCGACGACGCGCGGCGCGGCCACGAGCCCGAAGAGCTTCCCGGGGTCGAGGTCGCGGTACTCGCGCCACTCGGTGAGCACGAGGACCGCGTCCACGCCGTCGACCGCCTCCTCGACGGTCTGCGCGTAGCGCAGGTGCGGCGCCTTGCGGCGTGCGTTCGCGACCGCCTGGGGATCGGTCACGACGACGCGGGCGCTGCGGGCGTGCAGGCGCTCCGCGACGTCGAGCGCCGGGGAGTCGCGCACGTCGTCGCTGTCCGGCTTGAACGCCGCGCCGAGGACCGCGATGCGCGCACCCGCGAGCGGCCGGCCGTCGAGCACGCCGACCGTGAGCTCGACCATGCGCTCGCGACGCCGCAGGTTGATCGCGTCCACCTCGCGCAGGAAGCTCACCGCGGGGTCCGCGTGCAGCTCCTCGGCGCGTGCCATGAACGCCCGGATGTCCTTGGGCAGGCACCCGCCGCCGAAGCCCAGGCCCGCGTTGAGGAAGCGCCGACCGATCCGCTCGTCGAGGCCGATCGCGTCGGCGAGCTGCGTGACGTCACCGCCGGTGACCTCGCACAGCTCGGCCATCGCGTTGATGAACGAGATCTTCGTCGCGAGGAACGAGTTGGCCGCGACCTTGACGAGCTCCGCCGTCGACCGGTCGGTCACGAGCCGCGGCGTGCCCTCCGCGATCGGGACCGCGTAGACCTCGTCGAGGACGTCGACCGCCCGGTCGCGCGCACCGTCGTCCGGCACGCCGTAGACCAGGCGGTCGGGGTGCAGAGTGTCCTGGACCGCGAAGCCCTCGCGGAGGAACTCGGGGTTCCACACCAGCGCGGCCCCGGGCCGTGCTGCGGCGAGCTCCGCCGCGAGACGTCCCGCGGTGCCGACCGGAACCGTCGACTTGCCCACCACCAGCGCCTCGGGCGCGACATGGGGCAGCAGGGCGCGGAACGCGGCGTCGACGTAGGTGAGGTCGGCGGCGTAGGAGTCGGCGCGCTGCGGGGTGCCCACGCACACGAAGTGCACCGCGGCGTCGGCGGCCTCCGCGACGTCGGTCGTGAACCTCAGGCGCCCGGTCGCACCAGCCTCGGCGAGGAGCTCCGGCAGGCCGGGCTCGTAGAACGGCGCGCGACCGGACGCGAGCGCCGCGACCTTCGCCGCGTCGACGTCGACGCCGACGACGTCGTGGCCGAGCGTCGCCATGCACGCCGCGTGGACGGCGCCGAGATAGCCGCACCCGATGACCGAGATCTTCATGTCTCCCCCTGCTGTGCGTCGCGGCGCGCCTCCTGCACGCCGCACGGGCCGCGAGGCGGCCTGCGGTTCGTCAGCGCCCGGTGCGGGGCGCGACGACCTCGTCGAACGTCGACGCCGGCGCGAACGGTGTCCCCGTGGGCACGCGCTCCGCCGCGGGCTCCTCGACCGGACTACGCGGAGCCGTGGCCGGCCGGGCGGGCGCCGCCGTCGGCGCGGGTCGGTCGACCCGCAGCAGCCCGCGGACGTTGCGCCTGCTCCCGTGCGCGGGCTCCGCGCGCCGCGTGCGGGACGGCTCCTGCGGTGCCTCGCTCGTGTACTCGTAGTACGAGTACCCGTACGCACCCGTCCCCGGCCCCGTGAGCGGGACGCGGTTGACGACGACACCGAGGAGCCGTGCGCCGACGGTCTCCAGGGCCGAGACGGCCCCCTCGACCTGCTGGCGGTGCACCGTGCCCGCGCCCGTCACGAGGATGGCGCCGCCCGTGCGCCGGGCGAGGATCGCGGCGTCGGTCACCGGGAGGAGCGGCGGCGAGTCGATGACGACGACGTCGTACTCCGCGCCGAGACGCTCGACGAGCTCCGACATCGCGGTGGAGCCGAGGAGCTCGCTCGGGTTCGGCGGGATCTGGCCCGCGGCGACGACGTCGAGCGCGCCGCTCCCCCACGGCTGGACCGCGTCCTCGAGCGCGACCTTGCCGATGAGCACGGTCGTCAGGCCCACGGTGCCCTCGATGCCCATGTACGTGGCGACCGACGGACGTCGCAGGTCCGCGTCGACGAGGACCACCCTCTGTCCCGCGTCGGCGAGCGTGATGGCGAGGTTGATGCTCGTCGTCGTCTTGCCCTCGCCGGGGAGGGCCGACGTCATGACGAAGGTGCGGGCCTGCTCGCCCAGCTCGAGGAACTGCAGGTTGGTGCGCAGGCGACGGAACGCCTCGGCACGCAGCGCCTGCGGCGACTCCTGCACGATGAGCGGGTGCTCGGGCGCGTCCTCCTCGTAGCCGATGACGCCGAGCACCGGGGCGTCGGTGACGGCCTCGACGTCGGCGGTCGACCGGACGCGCGTGTCGAGCAGCTCGCGCGCGACCGCGAGCCCGACGCCGAGCGCCAGGCCGACGACGAGGCCGAGCGCGAGGTTGAGCGTGACGTTCGGCGACGACGGCGACGACGGCACGGTCGCGGTCCGGACGGTGCTGATCTGGACGGGCGAGTCACCCCCCGCGGCCGGCGTCTCCAGCTCCCCGACGACGTCCGCCAGCGAACCGGCGGTGGCGTTCGCGATCGCCGCGGCCAGCTGCGGCGACTCGTCCGTCGCCGTGACGTCGATGAGCACGGTGTCGAGCGGCGACTCGGCCCGGACGCGTGCCGCGAGCGAGGCGGCGTCGTCGGTCAGCCCGAGCTCCTCGACCACCGGCTCGAGCACCCGCGGGCTCGTCACGAGCTCGGTGTACGACTTCACCTGCCGCACCGTGAAGTTCGACCCCTGCAGCAGGTCGCTCGTCGTGTCCGACCCTCGCACGGAGACGAAGACCTGAGCGCGAGCCTCGTAGGTCGCCGTCGTCGCGAGCGACGCAAGGACGCCGCACCCTGCACCGGTCACGGCGATCAGCGCGATGGAGACCCACCGCTTGCGCAGAAGCGCGACGTAGTCACGAAGATCCATCTGATCCTGCCCCCTGTTCCGCACCGGACGTCTCGTGGGTGCGTTGCACTGCCCATGGTCCCCGTTCGAGACCCGACTCGCCTGTCGTCGTGACCGATCTCCGGCTCTCCGACGTCCGCGACGGAGTCTCGATCCCCCACAGCCCGGCGGGAAAGGCTCTCAGCAACGCGTCCCGGTCCCAGCACGGAGCGGGGTGCGGGCCCATCGCCAGCGCCTCGTCGACCGAGTCGGCGATCGCGGTGCCCGACCGCCCCGTCCCGGAGAGATAGTCCCGATACTTGAACTCCGGCTCTGTCGCCGATCTGACGAAGCGGGCAGGCACCCCGAGGGCGTCGGCGATGACGACACCGTGCAAGGACGAACCGACGACGATCTCGCTCGCTGCGATCGCACCGAGGCAGTCCCCGAGGGGCGAGAGCGGCGACAGCGTCGGATGGCGACCTCTGACGGAGGCGAGGTCGTGGAAGTTCGGGACCACGAGGCGTGACGTCTCGGGCCGGTCCCCGGCCAGCTCCGCTCGGGTCCACAGGTGTCCGACGAGCAGGCCGGGGTCGCCGTAGACCTCCGGGACCGAGGCGCCCTTGCTCTGGGCGAAGGCGCGAGTCAGCGGGCCTCTCACGGCACGGACGTCCACCCGCGACAGGTCGTAGTCCTCGTGGAGGAGCTTGCCGTTCGCACCCGTTCCCCAGACCACGTCGCCGGCCCGAGCCATCGAGAGGATCGAACCGACCGTCAGGAGTCGCCCGTCCCGACGCGCCTCGGGATCCCCGCCCCCGCGACGCACGATCTCCCGAACGACGAGCGGGCCCAGGAGATCCCCGAAGTTGTCGACGGGGCGAGGGCGCGTGAGGAGGCCGGCCAAGCCCCGCCGCCGGCGCCTTACCGGGTTCCAGTGCACGATCTCAACCATCGTCGGTCCTCCTCGGACTCTTCGGGCGGGGCGGGCGTCGGACGGCCAGGCGGACGAACTCCGCGGTGGCACGCGCGCTCGCGCGGAACCTGCGCACCGTCAGGTACGCGACGGCGAGGGTGAGGAGCTGTGCGCCGACGCCGAGTGCCGCGGCGGCCACGAGACCGCTCTGGCCGGACGACGTCGACACCCCGGCACCGACCCCGGCGCTCACGCCGAAGACCGTCACGAGGACCAGTCCGTCGGTGAGCATCTGTCGTGTGGGCACGGCTGCCTCGGCCCGCAGCCACCACAGGCCGCCGAACCAGACCACCATCACTCCGAGCCCGTAGGCGCCTGCCACTCCCAGCACACCACCCGCAGACCCCACGACGACCGCCCCGACGAGGAGAGGTCGGCTCACGAGGGTGAAGCGCAGGTGCGAGCCTGTGCGGCCGAGAGCGACGAAGCACCAGTAGGACACGTAACCGGCTGCCTGGAACGCGCCGCCGAGGCAGAGGACGCGCATGACGGGCACGACGGCGTCCCACTGGTCCCCGAGAAAGGTGGCGACGACGAGCGGAGCCGTCGTGAACAACAGGGAGATCGCCGCGAGCACCAACGTCAGGAGCACCGTCTGGCTGCGGAGGATCATCCTGCGGAAGTCGGCCGGATCGTCCTGGCTGCGGGACAGGACAGGCAGGGCGACGCTCGTCGCGGGGCCGTTGATCTGGCTGAGCGGCAGCATGAGCAGCTGGAAGGCCCGGCCGTACAGCCCGACGGCGGCCTCGCCGAACGCCCGTCCGATCACCAGGGTGTCGACGTTCCGACTCAGGTAGCCGAGGAGCTGCGTCGCCGCGACGTTCCCGCCGAAGCGCACGAGCCGCGACGTGCCGTCGGCGCGCCTCGGCAGCCCCGGCACCCACCGTGACCAGACGGCGAGCATGACGAGGCCTGCCAGCGCGAGCGCGAGCTGCTGACCGACGAGAGCGAGATAGTCGCCTCGCGTGAGGGCGACGGTGACGGCGACGGCGACGGCGACCGCCTGGGCGACGACGTCGCTCACGGCCAGCGCGGTGAACCGGAGATCGCGCGTCAGCCCGGCGCGGTACTGGGTGGAGAGAGCGTTGAGGAGCACAGCGGGCGCGAGCATCATCACGACGCTCGACAACCCGTCCTGCCCGTAGAAGCTCTGGACGAGCGGGGCGCAGACGACGAGCCCGAGCGCCAGGGCCGCGCCGATCCCGGCGTTCAACCAGAAGAGGTTGTCCCGTTGCTGGCGGCTCAGCTGCCTCGCCTGGATCGCTGCGGAGGACAGGCCGAAGTCCCGCAGCACCTCGCCGATGCCGACGACCGCGGTGACCATCGCGACGAGGCCGAAGTCGGCCGGCGTCAAGAGGCGCGCGAGGGCGGTCAGACCGGCAAGCTGCAGCAGGAATCGGCACGCCTGCCCGAGGGCGACGGCTCGCGCGCCGCTCGCCGCGCGGCGGGCACGGTCAGGGATGGTCTGAGCGGACATGTCCCTCCCCGTCCCTGGCCGCGTGCCGATAGACGTCGAGGTGCGATGCGGCGACCTCCGACCAGTCGCGGCCGTCAAAGCGCACGGCAGCGAAACCTTGCTCCTCCGCGTGGTCGGCGACCGCGTCGTACGTCCGCCCGATCACCTCGGCCGTGAGAGGACCGGTGAAGGTGTGCACCCACTCGGCGCCCACCTCGCGCTGGAGGAGAACGCTCGCCTCGCTCCTCGGGACGAGGACGGGGCGGTTCAGCGAGAGTGCGAGGAGGACCGAACCGGAGTTGTGGAACTCCTCGAAGGGCAGGACGACGAGGGTCGCGTCGCGGAGAGCCCGCGAGAGGTCGTCGGCCGAGAGCTCCGCCAGCGTCAACCGGATCCGTCGCTCGTCACCCGCCGCGGCTCGGACCTCGTCGGCGATCCGCCGGTTCATGGGACGTCCGACCACCTCGAGACGCAGGTCCTCGCGTCGGAGAGACCTGAACTGCGCGCACAGCCTCGGCACGCCCTTGTACGGGCGGACATGGCCGAAGTACAGGAGCGTGCCGGTCGCCCTCCTGAGCGGTTCCACCGGCAGGTACTCGGAGCGGTAGTGCCCGTGGGGAACCACGACGTCGCGCAACCCCACCATGCCGTCTGCGCTCGGCGGCACCAGGTGGATGGTCGAGCCCGTGATCGCGTCGAGCGTCCGGTGGAGCAGCTTCTCGACCGGCGACCCCTGCTCGTGCGGTGCCCGGTTGTGCAGGGTCCGGACGACGACGGTCTTCCGGCACATGATCACGACGAGAAGGAGGGCGAACAACGCACTCTTGGCTGCGGTCCGCAGGAAGCCGGCCCCCCGCGTCAGGTGTTCCGGCCAGTGGACGTGGAAGACGTCGTACCGGGAGAAGAGCGCGACCCGCCAGTCGAAGAAGCGGACGTCCGCCTCGGGACGCAGCGACTCGGCGAGCAGGCGCACGTAGGGATTTCCGCTCGATGCCGGACGTGCCGCGGACAGGAGGACACGGGTGCGAGGTCGGTCGGGCGTCATCCGGCCCTCTCCCAGGGCCGCAGAGGATCAGCCGCGCGCGTGAGCGCCCCCGGACCCGGCATGCTGGGCCCCGTCAGCCCTCGGCTGTTCTCCGAGCCCACACCGGGCGCGAGCTTCTCTGCCATCGTCACGAAGCTCGACCAGTACGGCCCCACGATGTGGGCGGAGGAAGCGAGCAGGTAGAGGTCGGCCACCGCTGCCTGGACACCCTCCACCGAGTTGTACCGGCCCTTGTCGTCCTGAGCCCGCACGTCGTCGAACTCGTCGGCCAGGAGGGAGACGGCGCTCGGATCATCGGTCGAGACGAAGAACGGGATCGACGGATGCTCCTCCCGGATCCGGCGGAGACGATCCACGTACCAGCCGATCGGTGAGGCGTCCTTCGTCTTGTCGTGCGCGAGCGCGTGCGCCCGGACCATGACACCGACGTACGGCTCCGCCTGCAGGCCGGCCCAGGTCGTCTCGACCCGTCGCGCGACCTCCTCCACGACGGCGGCCCGCCGCAGCGCCGTCCCCCAGTCGTCGAACCCGGCCGGCAGCCGGAGCGCGTGCTTCGTGCGGATGTACAGCGGGCGAGACGTCGTGGTGTCGAGCGCTTCCAGACGCTCCGTGTGCCGTTCGCCACCGAGCCGGCGCGTCAGAGCGCGCGCGGGTCCGACCGGCGTCCACGGAGTCGTCCACAGCTGGTCCAACCGCGGCTCGAACCCACGACCGACCGGCCAGCGGTACTCCAGCCGGCGACCCCACCGGTCGGCGAGCACGGCCGCGCCGCACAGGGCACGCATGCGGTTGCCGAGACCACTCATCACGTGGACGGTCACCGGCCCCGTCACGGCGAGACCCCTTCCGCCGTCGCCAGGACGCCAGCTCGCCGACCACGCGGCCCGCGCACGCGAGCCGCCAGCGTCACCGCCCGGAGGGCGACGCCCCGAGGCAGCGCACCGCCCAGTCCCAGAGCCAGCGTGCCGAGCGAGGGCCAGGCACCCGCCGACGAGAGCTCGCGCACGCAGGCCCGGACACCGGCCGACGACCGCGCCTGCATGGCGTAGCGCAACGGCTGCCCGGCGACGAAGTCGGCGTACACGGCGCGACTGGCCTCCCGTCGCCAGCTCCGACCCCACTCCAGGGACGTCCGCCAGTCGCTCGTCGCCGAGATGGAGCCGACGGATCCCATCTGGATGCGTGCACCGAGGTGCGCCGACTGACGCACGACGTGTCCGGAGGCCTGCACGGAGCGCAGCCACTCCCAGTCCTGGTGCCTCGGCAGACCCTCGCGCCAGGGCGACCGCAGCGCGACCTCCCTGCGCGCGACGAGGGTCGACGTGTAGATCGAAGGGCGCGCGATGTCTGGGCGACGCCCCCGGAAGAGGTACTCGAGGACGTCCTGGTCGGGACGGAGGAGATGCCGGGGCACCGGACCGGAGGTCGACCCGTCCGGCGTGGTCTGGCAGACGCGGGCGCCCACGACGTCGGCCCGGCCGTCCGCGTCCTCGAGCGCGTCGATCGCCGAGGCGAGATGGCCGGCGCACCACTCGTCGTCGTCGTCGAGGAAGGCGACGTACGGTGCGGTGGCCGACCGCACGCCGAGGTTGCGTGCCACACCGGCTCCTCGACGACCTCCCGTCAGGATCACCACGTCGGCGATGCCGTCCAGCTCCCGCCGCTGCTCGTCGCTCACGTCCGTGTCCACCACCACCACCACCTCGACGCCTCCGGCGACCTGCTGCTCTCGTGCGCAGGCCACCACGCGATGCAGCCCGCTCCGCAGGACGCTCGGGATGACGGCGCTCACCAGCGGCGATTCCCTGACCTCGTTCGTCATGCCCTACCTCCTGCTCCCACGACGTGGTGACGGTCGTGGGGATGACGGTCCATGGCCGGTGCGGCCTCGACGGTCGGCTGCGGACGGGTTCGTCCGAACCGGTGGTACAGCAGCGAGGGGACCAGGACCCACGTCAGGAGGACCGTGCCCTTGAGCATCCCCCAGCCGGTGACGGCGATGAGGAGTCCCGCGAACAGGCAGGCCAGCAAGGCGGCCGCGCACGCCGAGGCAAGGGGATCACCCGTGCGGCGGGCTGCGAAGGCGCGAGCGGCCATCACCCCGACCGCCGCAGCGATCGGCACGAAGAGGACGAGCCCGAGCTCGCACAGCAGGAGGATCAGGGCGTTGTGCACCGGAAGTCCCGAGGCGGTGGCTGCGTCGTACTGCCCGACGACCTCGACGTAGGAGTTGGGACCCGTGCCCCACCACGGGGACCGGCCGAGCTGCTCGAAGGCCGCACGCAGCAGCTCAGGACGCGACCCCCCGTCCGGGTCGAGGCGGAACCGGAGCAGGAGCGTCCCGAGGAACGGGATGCTGGCGGCGGCAGCCAGCAGGACGATCCCGAAGGCCCGGCCGCTGAACCGCCTCCGCGAGATGGCGAAGGCCCACACGACGATGAGCACTCCGCCCGCGAGGATGTTCGCCCGGGAGAGCGTCGTGCCGAGCACGAGGAATCCGACGCCCAGCGCGGCCGTCGCCGTCCATCGAAGACGCGAGACGACCGAGACCGTCCAGGGAAGGACGAGTGCCATGAGCGCGACGACGACCTTCCCGAGATCGCCGGCATGCCCGAACGACCCACGGGCACGGCTGAGTCCCTGGTCGGTCGCCTCGACGGCGAACGCCGTCCCGCTGACCTGCAGAGCGCACAGCAGGAGCTGGGCCACGAGGATGCCGAGAACGGTGGCGAGAACCACGCCGTCCTGTCGGCTGCTCACGCCGAGGGAGGCGGACAGCCGCGCACCCGCCACCCATGCGACGGCGGCTGCCGAGAGGTGGACCGCCCCCGACCACTGCGCCGGTGTACCGTCCCACACACCGAGCACCAGCACGACGAGGACCGGTACCGCGAGGAGCGCCACGAGCGGTCGACGATCTGCGAAGCGGGGCCAGCCGGCGAGGGGCAGGAGCGTCGCCAGCATGACGACCGTCGGCGCCAGGATCCGGGGCGCCGACGAGGTCAGTCCTGGGTGCAGGACCTCGTTGGCGGAGGGATCGGCGTCCAGCACCACGATCGGCAGTGCCAGCGAGACGAGAGCCACGACGAGGACGAGCAGAGGCGCGTGGCGATACGTCAGGACCACGATCGGCGCCATGAGGACGGCGAACAGCATCACGACGTCGGTCATCAGCGGTGATACTCCTCGACGTTGACCCCGAACGACGCGCGGACCATGCCCCACCCCTTGGGGATGTGCGTGGCGCGGGCCCGCGTCAGGTGTCCACGTCCCACAAGGTCCACGGCGCTGAGGACGCAACCGACGACGATCCGGCCCAGGCCGAGCAGCACACGGACCGGTCGCGGGGTCCCCGAGAGCCGGACGCGCGAGGTGACGTTGCCCAGGCGGACGTTGCGCCGCCACAGCCAGCGCAGCGTGGCGCGCTCTCGGGGGACGTCCTCGTACACCTCCGCCTCGTCGCACCACTCGAGGCGTGCGCCGAGTCGCCGCAGCCGGTCGAACAGCTCCGTGTCGCTCCCGCCCGTGCTGGAGAAGTCCTCCCGGAACCACTCCCCGTGCAGGGCGCGCAGCGCCTCGACGCGGATCAGCACGTTGTTGGTGGCCGGGTGCCGGGTCGGCGTGCGCGACGCCTGGCGATCGCGGTCGAAGAAGCCCCCACGGGCGACCCATCGAGGGACGTCGTGACCGTATCTGGCGATGACCGGACCGGAGATCACGTCGGCGTCGCGGACGGCGTCGACGAGCGTCGAGAACCAGTGGACGGGCACGACCTCGTCGTCGTCGACGAAGATCAGGGCGTCCTCGTCGTTCCTGAGCAGCGACACGATGCGGTTGCGCGCCGCAGCGATCCCGGGCGTGTCCTCCCGGTGGTACTCGTGCTCGTAGCCGGCCTCGGGACCCACCTCGGCTGCGGAGCCGGCCGGGTCGTTGTCGACGACCACGATCCTCGGCCGCTCCTCGCCGACCGACTCGCCGACCGACCGAAGCAGGTCCCGCAGCAGGTCCGGCCGGCGGTACGTGGCGATGCCGATCACGGGACGGAGGACCGGCGCCCGACGGCCTCCGCCGTCCCCCGCCGATCGGCCGTGGTGCGTGGCAGGTCGCTCAGTACGCACCGTCACGCCCCACCACCGCTCGCAGGGTCCGCAGCAGGATGAGCAGGTCCCCCGCCATCGTCCAGTTCTCCACGTAGTAGAGGTCGAGCCGCACGCTCTCGTCGAGCGTGAGGTCGTTGCGCCCGGACACCTGCCACAGCCCGGTGAGGCCGGGCTTGACGAGGAGCCGGCGGCCGATCTCGTCGTCGTACTGGTCCACCTCCAGCGCGACCTGCGGCCGCGGCCCGACGAGGCTCATCGAGCCGCCGAGCACGTTGAACAGCTGCGGGAGCTCGTCGATCGAGTACCGGCGGATGAAGCGTCCGACCGACGTGACGCGTGGGTCGACCTTCGGCTTGTAGAAGACGCCGACGTTCCCCTTCCCGAGGACGTCCTCGAGTCGCGACTCGGCGTCGACCACCATGGAGCGGAACTTCAGCACGGTGAACGGCTCGCCCTGCAGGCCGACGCGCTCCTGCCGGAAGAGGACGTGGCCGCGGCTGGTCGCCGTGATCGCGATCGCGGTCGCGACCAGCGGCACCGAGAAGAGCGCGATGAGCACGAGCGCCCCGACGACGTCGAACGTCCGCTTGAGCACGTGCTGCGGGCCGGAGTACCCCGGTGCCTCCACGTGGAGCAGCGGCAGCCCGGCGACGGGTCGCGTCCGGATGCGCGGGCCGGCGACGTCGGTGAGGGCGGGGGCGAGGACGAGGTCCGCGCCCCAGGGCTCGAGGTCCCACGCGAGCCGCTTGACGGTCCGCGGGGTGACGAGGTCCGAGCCCGTCACCATGACGGTGTCGGCGCGCAGGGGCTCGACGAGCCGCGCGGCGTCGCCCACGTCACCGACGACGGGCACGCCCGCCACGCGCTCCGAGGGCTGGATCGGCCCGCCGGGCACGCACACCCCCACGACCTCGTACCCGGTGTGGCTGGCCTTGCGCAGCTCCTCGACGAGGTGTGCCGCACCCTCGCGCCCGCCGACGACGACGGTCTTGGAGCGGCAGCGGCCCTGCTCCCGGAGCCTGACGAGGCGCCGCCGTGAGGCGTACCGCCCGAGGAGCAGCAGCACGAGCCCGACCGGGAGCGCGATCGCGACGTAGCCGCGGGCGAGGTCGTACTTCACGAGGTAGGCGACGATCGCCACGAGGCCGAACACCGCCACCGTCGCGTTGACCACCCGGGCGTACTCCGGCGCGCCGGTCCCGAGGAGCCGGCCCTCGCGCGAGAACGCCATGCGCAGCGCGGTCAGCCACGCGGCGAGCAGCCCGAGCGAGATGGCGAGGTACTGCAGGTCGAGCGTCGTCCCGCCGATCCCGTCGAACCGGACGAGGTACGCCGTCGCGATCGCCACGAGGACCGCGACGGTGTCGACGAGCGCGACCCGCCGCACGAGCCGCGTCTTCCAGCCCGGCCGCCGGTAGGCGCCGAGCGCGATCCGGACGAGCTGTCCGGTGTCGAACGGCGAGACGGCGCGCGGTGCGTCGTCCGCCGGTGCGGTGCGATCGAGGTCGACCGGACCGATCTCCTGATCCTTCTCCAACGTCATGGTGCCCCCCGCGACGTCCGTGCTGCGGCAACGCCACAAGGACGCGGGCCCGCCACGAACGGCTGGGACCACGCGCCTGCGCGTACCGAGATGATGATGACCCGGATCTGGACGTCATCGTCCCGGGCCGGAGCGGACCGACGGATCGGTCCGTGAGAGATGTGGCGGCGGCGCCCACCTGTCGGTGGGCGCCGCCCGCCGTCAGGCCCGGTTCGCGGCGCGGCGGTTGCGCGCCACGACGACCGCCGTGGCACCGCCGGCGACGAGGAGCGCCGCCCCGCCCAGGAGCAGCACGTCGTCGGAGCCGGTCTCCGCGAGCCCGGAGCCGCCCGAGCCCGTCGAGCCGCTGGCTCCCGCGCCGTCGCCGCCGGTCCCGCTGCCGCCGCCCGCGGCGTCGGACGCCACGACGACCTGCTGCGTGGACAGGACGGTGCCGTCGGCGTCCGTCGCGACGACGGAGAACGTCCCGGGCTCCGCGAGGGTCACCGTGAACGACGCGAAACCGTCCGTGGTGTTCTTCGTCAGCGCCTTGGTGCCGGCGATGGAGATCGCACCGTCGGGCACGTCCGGCGAGGTGATGGTGAGCGTGATCGTCGGGTTGCCCGCGGGCCCGCCCACCGTGACGGTGAACGACTCGCCCGGCGCGGGTGTCGTCGTCGAGATGCCGACCTCGAACTCGTCGGCCTCGTAGGCGATGGCCGCTGCGGCGGGTGCCGCGGCGAGCGCGGCGGTGAGGAGGAGCGTCGCTCCGGTACGTCGGATGTTCATGTCTTGGCCCCCTGCTGTGTGAACGGTGCAAGGGACCAGCGGACACGCCACCCCGTCGTGGGACGCTCGCGTCCCGTCGACGGCCCCCTGCCGTGCGACATCAGGAGAACACACTCTCTCCACACTCGGAAGTCGGAACGGTGTCCGACGTGGAACGGACACCAGGAGTTTTCCGCACGGAAACATCCCCGCGCTGGTCCTTCCCGCTCACGATCTCGTAGCGGAAAGTCGCCGATCCACCGGGCGGCAGCGTCACGCTGCGCCCGCCGACGACGAGGCCGTCGTGCACCTGGGAGAAGAGACCAAGATCACCCTCGCCACCGTCCGTACCGCGGATCGCGCCGTACGACGGCGCGTACACGAGCAGGTTGGTGCGGATCGTGCCGTCGCCGTCACGCGCCCCCGTCACGTAGCCCGGCAGCGTCGCCGCGTCGTCGGCCGTGAGGGTCGACGTGAGCGTCACGGCGGCCGTGAACTGCTGCGACCCGTCGGGTCGGCACGTCACGTCCTCGATCGCGACGGACGTGTCGAGGTAGTACCCCACCTTCGCCGCGGACGACGCGTTGAGGTAGACCCCGACGACGGGCGACGCCTCACCGGTGGGTGCGCGGGTGGAGCCCTCGAGCGCTCCTGACAGGACGGTACCGGCGAGGCGTTCCTGCTCGTCCGCGTCCGCCGACCAGACGAGCAGCCGCCCCTCGCGCGCCGACTGCGCGAGCGCGCCGACGAGCCGGGCGGGGTCCGCCGACGTGGGGTCGGTCAGGGCGCGGAACACGGCGTCGGCCGCACCGGCGAGGACGACGTCCTGCACCGTCGGGTCCTCGTACCGCCGGTAGACGCCGTTGAGCAGGAACGACGCGGCGTCGTCCCCCGTGATCGTCACCTCGGCCCCGCCCGGATCGGCGAAGCTCACCGGCCCCGTGGCAGCCAGCAGGCCCTGCAGCGCGACCGGGTCGACGGCGAGGACGCCGTCGACGGTCTGCCCGGTGCGGTCCGCCCAGATCGACCGCGCGACCTGCGCGACGCGGGGGAAGTCCGGCGTGGACGTGGCGTTGAGCATGAAGCGCCCGAGATCGTCCCCGAACAACGCCTCCTCCGCGCCCGCGAGGTCGACGACGCTCGCCTCGTACCCGCCGAGCTCGTTGCCGGGCCGGACCTCGACGAGCCCGACCCTGCCGTCCTCGGCCCTCAGGTGCAGCACCGACCCCGCGATGCCGCCGACCGCGCGCGGCTCGGCGTTGTTCTGGACCAGCACGAGGTAGTCGCGCGGCCCGTCGGCACCGAGCATGGGCGGGAGCAGGTCGACGGCGCGAGCCGCCGTCGCGGTCGACGCGCGGACGTCGGCCAGCTGGCCGCGCAGGTCGCCCACCGGTCCGGCGAGCTGGGGGACGAGCGTGGTGGTGTCGATGGCCGTGACGGTCTCCAGCGCGGACGAGACGGCGGCGTCGGCCGCGAGCACGTCTGCCTGCGCCTCCTGGATCGGGGCGAGGTCGACCGCACCGCCCCGCGGGGCGAGACGTTCGGGGACCGCGACCTCCGCGGCGGCGGCGAGGCGGGGCAGCGCGTCCGCGGCGAGGCGGTCGACGGCGGCGGCGAGCAGGCCGACCGCACGCGCGTCGTCCCCGACCACGGGCAGGGCCTGGGCGACCCGCCAGTGCGGCCCCCGGGTCGACGCCGCGGCGGTCGACGCGGCGTCCTGGACCTCGGCGAGCGTCGCCGACGCGTCCTCGCCGCCCTCGACCTGCTCCTGCAGCACGGGCAGGCGGTCTGCCGCGCGCTCGAGCGCGTCGCGAGCGCGCAGCACGTCGGCGGCGAGCCACGCCAGCCAGGCGACGACGACCACGACGAGGACGAGGACCCCGGCGACGACCGCGCGCCGCGTGCGGCGGCGCCGGGACCCGGCCGGCGCGACGCGCGCCGCGGGCCGGGTTCCTCGGGCCGGTGGGAGCGGACGCTCCGCGACGTCGACCGCGGGCGTCGCGCCCGCCCATCGTGGACCCCAGCCGTCGTGCACCATGCCGCCCCCTGCGACTCGCCCCCTGAGCCGCGCCCGGCAGGGCGCGACCGCTCGCGCTACATTAACCACGCCCTCGAGACCCCGCCCTCTCGGTCGGCGGAGGAAGGTCGCTCGTGCTTGATCTGCTCGTCGTGTGCACCGGGAACATCTGCCGGTCCCCGGCAGCGCACCTGATGCTGGCCGCCGCGCTCGACGGCACCGTCGCGGTGTCGAGCGCCGGGACGCGCGCCGTCGTCGGCGCGCCCGTCGCCGAACCGGTCGCGCGCCGGCTCGCGGACGTCGGGGTGGCGCCCGTGCCGTTCGCCGCGCGCGCGCTGACGCGGTCGCTCGTCGACGCGAGCGACGTCGTGGTGACGATGACGGCCGCCCACCGGGCCGCCGTGCTGGAGCTCGCACCGGGCGCGCTGCGCAGGACCTTCCTCCTCACCGAGCTGGTGGCGCTCGCCGAGCGCACGCCGGCGCCGTCCCCCCGGGAGGCCGACGACGCGGCGCTGCTGCGGGCGGTCGTCGCGTCGGCGGGTCGTACCCGGGCCACGCTCGGCGGCGCCCGCGCAGCGGACGTGGAGGATCCCTACGGCCGGTCCGAGGACGTCCACTCACGGGTGTTCGCGCACGTCCGGGAGCAGGTCACGGGTCTCACGGCGGCCCTGCGCGGGTGATGCCGGCCTTCCTCCCAGCCCCCTGCGCGGGAGGAAGGCCGGCGCGTCGTCACGGTCCCTGAAGGACCGTGGCGACGATCACGACGATCCCGCCCCACAACGCCACGCCACCGCCGCAGCCGACCGCGAGGCCGTCTGCGCCCGAGGAGGGCCGTCGACCGGCCCGGCGCGCGAAGAGGATCGCCGCTGCTGCCCCGACGACGACCATCACCCAACCGACCGTCACCCAGAGCATGTGCACATGGTGCAACGCGTGCGCACGACTGCACATCTTGGACGGTTGTTCAGATTCCGCGGCGGCAGGATGTTTGCCCTCTGTGTCCCGCTATATCCGGTGCCCGGAGCGACAAAGTTCACCCGCCGGACCTGGCCGCGAAACCTCTCGGGAACGCGTCGGGCGGCGGGGCGACCCGCGCGAGAGACTGAGGGCGTCGGAGGAACCCCGGAAGAGGGAGGGCATCGTGGCCGCAGGGACGATCGTCGTCGTCGGGGGCGGTCTCGCCGCCGCCAAGGCCGTCGAGACGCTGCGCGACGAGGGGTTCGACGGCGACGTGCGGATCGTCGCGCGCGAGCCGCATCGACCGTACGAGCGCCCGCCGCTCTCGAAGGACTACCTGCGCGGCGAGGTCGAGCGCGACTCCGTCTTCCCGCTCGACGAGTCCTGGTACGCCGAGCACGACGTCGAGCTGCTCACCGGTGCGAGCGCGGCGACCGTCGACGTGGCGGCGCGGAGCGTGACCCTCGCCGACGGCCGCACGATCCCCTACGGCACCCTGCTCCTCGCCACGGGGTCCGAGCCCCGGCGCCTGCCCGTACCCGGCATCGACCTCGACGGCGTCCACGAGCTGCGCACGCTCGAGGACAGCGAGAGGCTCGCCGCGAGGTTCGAGGCCTCGGCGCGCGAGGGCGCGGGGCGGCTCGCGATCGTCGGCGACGGGTGGATCGGGCTGGAGGTCGCGGCCTCGGCGCGCTCGACGGGGATGGACGTCAGCGTCGTCGGTCTCGGCGCGCACCCGCTCGAGCGCGTGCTCGGCCCGGAGATGGGCGAGCTCTACGGACAGCTCCACGTCGAGCACGGGGTGCACCTGCACAGGCGCGCCCAGGCGGCGGCGATCACGGGCAGCGAGGGGGCAGTGACCGGCGTCGCGCTCGCGGACGGGACGCACGTCGACGCCGACGTGGTGCTCGTCGCCGTCGGCGCGGTGCCCAACGTCGGCCTGGCGGAGGCCGCGGGCCTCGCGATCGACTCCGGGACGGGCGGGGTCGTCGCCTCCGCGACGCTGCAGACCACCGACCCGGACGTGTTCGTCGCGGGAGACGTCGCGAGCGTGCCCTACGCCCGGTACGGCCGGTCGATCCGGGTCGAGCACTGGGCGACGGCCCTCAACCAGGGCCCGCACGCCGCGCGCGCGATGCTCGGCGCGACGGACCCGTACCCCGAGCTGCCGTACTTCTTCTCCGACCAGTACGACGTCGGGATGGAGTACCTCGGGTTCGTCGCCGGACCGGACGCCTACGACGAGGTCGTCGTGAGCGGGTCCGTCGCCGACCGCGAGCTCGTCGCGTTCTGGGTCAAGGACGGCCGCGTCGAGGCCGGCATGGCGGTGAACGTGTGGGAGCGCATGGACGACGTCAAGGCGCTCATCCACCGCGACGGCCCGGTCGACCGGGCCGAGCTGGAGTCCTTCGTCGGCTGACGTCCGGCTGCCGAGCACGACCCTGCACGCGGTCGAGCACGATCTGAGGGTCGCTCTCGACGCTCTGGCGACTCTCAGGTCGTGCTCGGCGAGTCAGGGCACGTCGCGCTGCGCCTCGCCGACGTACTCGCTGAGCGGCCGGATCAGCGCGTTGGCGGCGCGCTGCTCCATGACGTGCGCGGTCCAGCCGACGACGCGCGACGCGACGAACAGCGGCGTGAACATCGGGGTGTCGAAGCCCATGAGGTGGTAGGCCGGACCGGCGGGGTAGTCGAGGTTCGGCAGGATGTTCTTGCGCTCGGTCATGGCGGTCTCGAGAGCCGTGTACAGCTCGAGGAGGTCCGGCCGGTCGTAGTGCTCGACGAGGGCGTCGAGCGTCGCGCGCATGGTCGGCACGCGGGAGTCGCCGTGCTTGTAGACGCGGTGGCCGAAGCCCATGATCTTGCGCTTGTTCGCGAGCGCGTCGTCGAGCCAGGCCGCGGCCCTGTCGGCCGATCCGATCTCGGCGAACGTCGCCATGACGGCTTCGTTGGCGCCGCCGTGCAGCGGACCCTTGAGCGCGCCGATCGCGCCGGTGACGGCGGAGTGCAGGTCGGAGAGCGTCGACGTGATGACGCGTGCGGTGAACGTCGAGGCGTTGAACGAGTGCTCTGCGTACAGGACCATCGACACCTCGAACGCGCGCACCACGGCGGCGTCGGGCTCTTCGCCGAACGTCGTCCACAAGAAGTTCTCG
Organism: Cellulosimicrobium sp. So1_17; assembly: GCF_055181235.1. Lineage (NCBI taxonomy): Bacteria > Bacillati > Actinomycetota > Actinomycetes > Micrococcales > Promicromonosporaceae > Cellulosimicrobium > Cellulosimicrobium sp. So1_17. Next base: position 3,765,287 of record NZ_CM143702.1, on the reverse strand, counting down.
GCGTAGCCGAGGTCGTCGCGCGGCTCGACGAGCTGCAGGCCGCGCCGGCGACGCTGGTCCAGCGCGACGACCGCGGGCAGTGCCGCCCACAGGCGCAGCGCTTTCGCCTGCTCGGCCTCGGGCGAGGAGTCCTCGGCGTCGGGGTCGTGCGCGCCGAGCTGCGACACCGCGGTGCGGCACACGTCCATGGGATGGCACGTCGTCGGCAGCTCGAGGATCGCGTTGCGCACGTTCCCCGGCAGCGCGCGGTGCGCCCGCTCGGCGGCGGTCTGCTCGGAGAGCTGCTCGGGGGTCGGGAGGTCGCCGTGCCACAGGAGGTACGCGACCTCCTCGAAGGAGCGGCGCGCGGCGAGGTCCTGCACGGGGTAGCCGCGGTACAGCAGCGAGTTCGTCTCGGGGTTCACCTTCGAGACGGCCGTGACGTCGACGACGACGCCCGCGAGACCCTTGCGGATCTCGGGCCCGTCGGCGGTGGTGGTGCTGGCGGGGGTGCTCATGCAGTCACTCCTTCGTGAGGCAGTCGGGTTGTCAGGGCGACGGGTCACCGGGGTGATCCGTGGACCTGACGCGAGCAGGAGCCGACCCAGGTGTCAGGGCTGCAGGACACCGGGGTGGTCTGCGGCCCTGACACGCTATGGCCGGTAGGTGAAGATGCCCTCGTCGAACTGGTTGTAGGCGGCGTAGTCGAGGAGCTCGTAGAGCCGCGCGCGGGTCTGCATGCCAGCGACGAGGGAGCCCTGGCCTCCGCTCTCTGCGATCTCGTCGAGCGCGCGCTCGGCCGCGCCCATCGCGACCCGCAGGAGCGTCACCGGGTAGATGATCAGGGCGACGCCCGCGTCACCGAGCTGACGCCGCGTGAAGAGCTCCGACTTGCCGAACTCGGTCATGTTGGCGAGCACCGGCACGTCCACGGCGGAGGCGACGGCCTCGAACTCTCCGAGATCCTTCATCGCCTCGGGGAAGATCGCGTCCGCGCCGGCGTCGACGAGCGCCTTCGCGCGGTCGATCGCGACGCGCAGGCCCTCCGGACCCGGCACCGTCCCGCGCACGTCGGTGCGCGCCATGACGACGAACCCCGGGTCACGACGGGCGTCGACGGCGGCCCGCACGCGCTTCGCGGCCTCGTCGAGCCCGACGACCTCCTTGCCGTCGAGGTGGCCGCACCGCTTGGGGTTGACCTGGTCCTCGACGTGGGCGCCCGCGACCCCGGCGTCCTCGAGCGTCTGGACCGTGCGGGCCACGTTCATCGGCTCGCCGAAGCCCGTGTCCGCGTCGACGAGCGCGGGCAGGTCGGTGACGCGCGCGATCTGCTGCGAGCGCCCCGCGACCTCGGTGAGGGTCGTGAGGCCGATGTCGGGCAGCCCCAGGTCGGCGGACAGCACGGCCCCGGACACGTACACCCCCTCGAAGCCCTTGTCCTGGATCAGCCGCGCCGAGAGCGGGTTGAACGCGCCGGGGAGCCGCAGCGGCTCGCCCGTGCTGCGGGCCGTCGCGAGCGCCTCGCGGAAGGTCCGTCGCTTGTCCGACGGCGTCACCTGGCTGTACAGCATCAGGCGCCCTCTCCCTCGGTCGGCTCGTGCATCGTGAAGCCCTCGCCCTCGACGTCGGCCGGCGGGGTGTCGCGACCGAGCTCGAAGAGCCCGGTCGGCGTGGGCACGGAGTCGAGCAGGCCGGGCCGGCCGACGATCGTCAGCTCGCGGACCTCGGCCGAGGTCAGCGACGGCAGCCGCTCGGCAAGGGCGAGGAAGCGCTCGATCTCGGCCTCCTCGAGGACGCCCGCGGCGAGCGTGCGGAACTTCTTCACGTACTGGGCGCGGCCGAACGGCCGGGCTCCGAGCGGGTGCGCGTCGGCGACGGCGATCTCCCGGACGATGCGGCCGCCGTCGGCCAGCTCGATCTCGACACGACCGCCGAACGCCTTCTCGGCAGGGTCCGTCGCGTGGTACCGGCGGGTCCACTCCGGGTCCTCGGCCGTCGTGATCCGGCCCCACAGCTCGACGGTGTCGGGGCGTGCGGCCCGCTCGGGCGCGTAGGAGTCGACGTGGTGCCACCCGCCGTCCTGCAGCGCGACCGCGAAGATGTACGGGATCGAGTGGTCGAGCGTCTCGCGCGACGCCGTCGGGTCGTACTTCTGCGGGTCGTTCGCGCCCGACCCGATGACGAAGTGCGTGTGGTGGCTCGTGTGGATCACGACGCTCGCGACGTTCGCGGGGTCAGCCAGCCAGGGGTGCTCGTCGTGCAGGGCGCGCGCGAGGTCGATGAGCGCCTGCGACTGGTACTCCGCGGAGTGCTCCTTGGTGTACGTGTCGAGGATCGCGGTCCGCGGCTCGCCGGGCTCCGGGAGCACGACGTCGTACGCCGCGTCGGGGCCGTCGAGCAGCCACGCGACCACGCCGTCCTCCCCCTCGTAGATCGGCTCCGGCGACGTCTGGCCGCGCATCGCGCGGTCCACGGCCTCGACCGCGACCTTGCCGGCGAACGCGGGGGCGTGCGCCTTCCAGGTCGAGATCTGCCCCTTGCGGGACTGTCGTGTGGCCGTCGTCGTGTGCAGCGCCTGGCCGATCGCCTGGAAGACCGTGGTCGTGTCGAGGCCGAGCATCGTCCCGATGCCGGCCGCGGCCGACGGGCCGAGGTGCGCGACGTGGTCGATCTTGTGCCGGTGCAGCGAGATCGCCCGGACCAGGTCGACCTGGATCTCGTACGCGGCGACGATGCCGCGGACGAGTGCCGCGCCGTCGATCCCGGCGTGCTGTGCGACCGCGAGGACCGGCGGGATGTTGTCCCCCGGGTGCGAGTACTCCGCGGCGAGGAACGTGTCGTGGAAGTCGAGCTCGCGCACCGCGACGCCGTTGGCCCACGCCGCCCACTCGGGGCTCGTGCGGGTCGCGAGGTCGCACCCGAGGACGGTGGCACCGGGCGTGTACGGGTGGGCGAGCGCCTGGCCGCGCGCGGACACCGCGGGGCTGCGGGTCAGGCTCGCGGCGGCGACCGCGGCGTTGTCGATGACGCGGTTGATCACCATGTCCGCGACCTCGGGGGTGACCTCGACCGGGTCGGTCGCGAGCTCGGCGAGCTTCCACGCGAGCTGGTCCGTGCGGTCGAGCGGCTCGGCGCTGGGGTAGACGCGCAGGTGGTGGGTGTACGGCATCGCTGGCTCAGCTCTCGTCGGTCGTGGAGGAGTCGGTCGTCGGAGGGGCGGTCGGGGACACGTCGGGCGCGGAGGACACGTCGGCGGTCGTCGCACGCAACGCGTGCTCCGCGAGGGCCGCGCTGCGGTCGATATGGGCGACCATCGCGGCTTCGGCCGCAGGGGCGTCGCCACCGGCGAAGGCGGCGGCGACCGCGCGGTGCTCGTCCACGTGATCGGTCGTGCCGACGCGCCCGCGGGCGGCGAGCGTGCGGTACCGGTCGACGTGCCCGCGGATCTGACGCAGCAGCGCGGAGCACCAGCGGTTGTCCGCGAGCGCCTCGATCTCGCCGTGGAACTGGGCGCCGACACGCAGCACCTCGTCCTCGTGGTCGCGGACCGCGTCCATGAGGGTCACGAGGCGCTCGAGGCGGGCGACGTCGTCGGGCCGGGCCCGTTCGCACGCGTCCCGCGCGAGCAGGCCCTCGAGCCGCGCGCGGACCTCGTACACGCGACGCGCGTCGGCGAGGTCGAGCGGCGCGACGCGCACGCCTCCGGTCGGGAGCTCGACGACGAGCGCCTCGGCCTGGAGCAGACGCAGGGCCTCGCGGACCGGCGTCCTCGAGACGCCGAGCTGCGCGGAGAGCACGGGTTCGGTGAGCCGCTCGCCGGGGGCGAGGGTCCCGTCGATGATGCGCGTCCGGAGCAGGTCGTAGACCGCGCGCGCCCCGGACTGCCGTCGCGCGCCACCGAGGGGCTCGGCCCGGAGGAGGGCGGCCGGCACGGGCGTCGTCGTCACGTCGCCATCGTGGCACACGGCTGCGCACTTGTATACAGATGCGCGGCGCTCCGAGCACGGAGGTCTCGTGGCGGCCCACCTACGGGCCCGTGGTCCAGCCCGCGTAGCCGCCCTGCGGGGTGTCGTCGACGCCGTCCTCGACGGGAGCCATGCGCTCGGCCATCTCGAAGTGCCAGTTCACGAGCTCGCCGAGCGGCACGGCCGTCCGGGAGGCGCGCGCGACGTCGCGGCCCTCCTCCGACCACAGCGGCGGGTAGACGCTCAGCCCCTCGTCCAGGCCGACGGAGCCGATCTCGCCGTACCAGCCGGGCCAGCGCAGCCGGTCGTAGAGGTCGGCCGTGCCGCCGCTCACGGCCCACTCGAGGAACGCCGCCTGGCCGAAGCCGAGATCGACCCAGTCGAGGACGTCGGGCGCGAACCAGTGCACGTTCCCCAGGGGACCGGCCAGGCCGCCACCGTTGATGGCGAACGTCCCGCCCAGGACGTCGTACGCGACGACGAGCACCGACGGCACGGCGGTGTCCTCACCGGGCTCGCCCAGCCCGTTGACGCTCGCGAGGTCGGGCAGACCCGCGCCGCCGCCGCCGAGCAGGCGCAGCCACCCGCCGTCGACCAGGACCCCCCCGGTGTGCAGTGCGAGCGCTCCCAAGGTCGAACGGACGGTGACCTGGAGCCGGTAGAGGACCTCCAGCGACCACGCCGGCGCAGGGACGACGTCCACCCCGGCACGCCCGAGCATCCGGGCGAGCGTCGGCCACGCGGGGTCGTCGACCGCGGCGAGCTCCGCTGCCGTCCGCACTGTCATGGCCGGATCATGCCACGTGTTGCCGCGGTGCGTGAATCCTGGTATGGGAATTTTTGGTCGTCGTGTCCGAGAGGTCCGCCCGTGCCCTGAAGCTCCCCCAGGACCGCTTCCCGTGAAGGGTCGGCGTGCGACCTGCGCAGACCTGCCAGAGGGTCGTCCGCGGCGGACCGTCGCCGGTACCGTCGGCGCCGTGGACGACGAGCGCACACCGCCTCCCCCGACCAGCGGTGACGCCGACGCCGCAGGAGGCCGTCCCCCGCGCGGGACCCGCGGCGCGGTCGCCGTCGTCGCCGGACTCGTCGGCGTCGGTCTCGCCGTCACCGCCACTCTCGTCGCGCCCGGGCTGCTCCGCGCCACGGCGACCGCCGGCGACGCCGCACCGACCACGACCTCGCCCGAGCCGTCGACGGGGTCCGGTCCGCAGGGGCAGGACCCGACGCGCTGGGTCGAGGACACCACGGCGCTGCTCGCCGCGCTGCCCGGCGTCGCGGACGCCCGGATGGACGCGTACAGCGGCGCCTCGGCAGAGATCACGCTCGACACCCCGCTCCCCGCCCCCGAGGCGGCGCAGCGCACGGCCGACGACGCCCGCGAGCTCCTCGCCGCCTCACGCGGCGGCGCGGAGTGGTCGTTGCGTCTCTCCGGGACCACGGCCTCGGGCGCGACGCTCCAGGTCGTCGACGGGACGGTCGCCCGCGGCACGCGCGGGACCGACCCCGCCACCGGAGACCCCTCACCGGACCTCCTCGGCGAAGACCCCGTCGCCTACGCGGTCCGCCTCGTCGCGGTCGACGGGGTGCGCGGCGTCGCGCTCGAACCGGGGAGCGCGTCCGTCGAGGTCGCCGACGCCGCCGACCTGGTCCCCGTGGCGGGGGCGGTCCGTGCCGAGGGCCGTGGGCTGACCGCGATGGGAACCTCCGGGTACGCCGTGAACCTCGCCCTGGGGCCGGACGGCACCACCGTGCCCGACGACGTGCTGCTGACGCTCGTCGCGGGCACGTCGGCCCGGCCGGGCGTCGACACCGTCCTCTACGAGGTGCGCCGGCCGGTGCTGCCGGGCACTCCCCTCCTGACCGCGTACGGCTCGGGCGACCCCGCTCCCGTCGCCCGGTGGCTCGACGAGGCGACGTACGGCGCGGACCCGCTCGGCTACCAGGTCCACGGCACGGCGGAGGACGGCGGCGCGAGCGTCCGGTCCGGGTACGTCGGCGGGTCCGTCCCCGGTGTCCCGGCCGACGGCACGACGTGCGCGGTCGGCCTCCTGACGCTCGACGCCGCGTGGTTCGACGCCGCCCTCGGCCGCCGCTTCCTCGCCGTCACGGCGCGCAACGACGACGACGCCCCGTGCGTGCTCGCCGGCAGCCCGGTGCTGCGGTTCGTCGCGTCCGACGGGAGCGAGCAGGAGGTGCTGGTCGAGCCCGACGCGATCGCCGTCGGGTCACCGGTCACGCTCGCGCCGGGTGACCTCGCGCAGTCGACGCTGTCGTGGCGCGGGGGTCCCACGGCCGACGGACCCGCGCTCGTGACGAGCCTGCTCGTCGCACCCGTACCCGGGACGCCGGAGAGCGTCGTCCCGTTCGCCGACGTCCCGGGCGCCGAGACCGGCCTCGACCTTCTCGACGGCGCGACCGCGACCGTCACCCCGTGGGCGGCGTGGGTCCCGCCCGGTGAGCCGTGAGCCCACCGGGCGGGATCCTCGTCAGCGGCGCGCCCGCCGGCCGCGGCCGGTCAGGGCCGACCACCCTCCCGCGGATACCTGGCGCTCAGGAGTAGCACTCGCGGAACATGTCGCTCTCCGTCAGAACCCCGTCCGCGACGGAGAGCCGGTCGACGGTGCCTGCCCACGGGTCGCTCCACGCGCCGGCGACCCCGCCGCGGCCCAGTTGGAGAGCCCCGCCCGACGCCCATCCCGTCCCCGCGCCCGAGGCGGTCCCGGCGAGCACGACGTCTCCGAAGGCGGGCTCGTCGACCGTGCCGATCTCGCACACGTACAGCCGGTTCTCCTGAGTCCGCGCGTCGTGGATCCCGGTGAGACGGACCCACGAGCCGGGCCGGACCTCGACGCCCGAGAGCGCGACCGCCAGCTCGGGGTCCGCGACGTCGGTCCCGGCGGTCCAGAACGCCCAGCACGAGCCCGACGGCGTGCCGCACGCGGCGTCCTCGCGCTGACCGAGCGCGAAGGCGCTGGTGCGCGCACCGGCCTGGCTCACGGCGACCCGGGTCGTCCCGGCGTCGTCCGCCCGGACGGTGGCGCTGACCGAGTAGCTCCTGTCGGTCGCGACGAGAGGAACCTGCGACCACGCTGCCGACTCGCCGCCCCGGAGGACGAGCGCGCGATCGGTGGGATCGGCCGCGAAGTCGGCGTGCAGGCCGTCGCCCCACAGGTCCGGTCCGCTCAGCGTGAGCGCGCCGGTTCCTGCGGCGTTCCGGGCCTCGAGTCCCGTTCCTTCGTCGAACGACCAACGCATCGGCGCGGTCCTGGCGACCTGGAAGCGGTACTCCCCGGTCGGGCCGACCCAACCCGCGCCGTCCACGGCCCGCATGTACAGGGTGTGGGGACCGTTGGCGGACGGGGCGAAGTCGACCCGCGTCCCCGGAGCGACGGTGTTCACCAGGGCGTCCGGGCTGGAGAACGAGTACGCGATCCTCACGTCGGCCTCGTCGGACGAGAGGACGAAGGCCCCCGGGATGCCCACACCGCCCGAGATGAGGCCCTCGCGGTAGACGGCCGGCTCGCCCTCGACGGGCGTGGCGACGGGCGTGACGACCGGCGGTGTGAGATCCGGGACGACCTCGCACGACGTCGGAGCGCTCCACGGCCCGGTGGGGGTCGCCGCGCGGACGTCCCACGAGTAGGCACGACCTTCGACCATGACACCGGCCGGGACAGTGACAACGACCGGGCCGCCGCCCGCCATCTGCGGCATGGTCTCTGCGGACCAGAGCTCGACCCCGTCCTCGACGTCCGACACCGCGAAACGCGCACGGAGGTTCCCCACGCCTTCGACGTCCGCCACGAGGGACGGCGTCACCGAGCGGATCGACGGGCGGTCGTCGCCCACCGCGCACGGGCCGGGCGGATCGCTCGTCCCTCGCGCGATCGCGGCCGGGCCCGGGGGCGGGCCGATCTCGACCCGCAGCGAGGCCTGCGGCCCGACCAGCGCCGAGCCGCTCCCGGCCGGTACCGAGAGCCCGAGCGCGACGGCACGCCGATCGTCCAGCCCCTGCCGGACCGCGTCCGTCACGTCCCACGTGACCGCTCCCCAGCGGTCGCACCGGCCCTCGGCCACGGCACCCGTGACGACGTCGCCCCAGGTCGGCGCGTGCGTGGACCAGCTGGTCGACGCGTCGATCCCACCGACCGCGTGCACCGTGACCGGCGCCGTGCGGCAGGCCGCGCTCTGCCTCGCCGTCCCCTCGAGCGTCGCCCGCACGATCCGGTTGCCCTCGACCGCGGCCTCCGTCAGTCCGGACGAGAAGTCCCAGGCGACCCGGGTCTCACCCAGCGCCTGGCACAGGGCACCGGCGGTGCACCCGCCGATCACGCGCGGCCCACGGAAGGCGAAGCCTGCGGTGGTCCGCGGCGCCGCGGACCGGATCACGGTCCTCGGGGTCGTCACACCCCCGACGGTCACCACGTCCACCACGTCCACCCCAGCCTGGTCCGCCTCGGACCCCGGGTCCGCCGTCGTCGCCGAGGCCGTTCCGGCGAGCCCTCCCGCCAGCAACGCCGCTCCGACGACCACCGCCGTCACCCGTCGCCACACCCGTCCGCTCATCGTTCTCCTGTCAGACACCGTCGTCCCGCGTCGTGCTCGGCGCGGGGCCCGCGGCAGCGACGCCGGCACAGCGCATCTCCAGCGATGTCACAGCGGGTGAGCGGACTGTACAGCCTCGTCCGGGACACGGGATGCGCCGTCCCGGAGGTCTCGGCCGGTCGGGCAGCGAGCAAGGACGCGCGGCGGCCGTACGCCTGTTCTCGACATCAGCCGCCGCGCGCCCGTCCTGGGGCCGGTCCGCGGACCGGCCGGCTCAGCCGAACGTCGCGGTGAACACCTGGACCCCCGGCGGCACGTCGAGCTCGACGGTCCCCTCGGTGGGGCCGTCGCCCTCGAGCACGGGATAGAGCGTCGGGTTCCCCGACACGTCGATCTCCCGCTCCGTCGTCCGCCCGCCCGCCGTGACGCGCGCCGTGACGGTCCCCTCGCCGCCCAGGACGGCGAACACGTCGGTGGACCGGTACGCAAGACGGACCTGCGCGCCGTCGGACACCGCCGTGGCGCCCTGGAAGTCGACGTCCCACGTGCCGCCGAGCGAGAACGTGTCCTGCGGCTGGTCGTCGGTGAGCGCGAACTCCTGCTCTCCCGCGGCGTACCGCGGCTCGCCGGAGTAGTTCACGACGCGCTTGATGGAGAAGTACGTCTCGGGCGTCGTCGCGGCCTGCGGTGTGGAGTCCCCCACCGAGGTCGGCTCGGGCAGGTCGACGCCCGGGTTCGCGTCGGCGAGGAGCTCGCGCACGAGGTTCTCCGTCTCCTCGTAGCCGCCCTCGCCGAAGCGGATGTGCCGCACGGTCCCGTCGGCGTCGACGAGGTACTGCGCGGGCCAGTAGCGGTTCCGGTACGCGGTCCACGTCGCGTAGGAGTTGTCCTGCGCCACCGGGTAGGTGACGCCCAGGTCCTCCGCGCCCGCGACGACGTTGCGCGTCTCGCGCTCGAACGCGAACTCCGGAGTGTGCACGCCGATGACCTCGAACCCCTTGCCCACGTCCCGGTACTGCTCGTACCACGCGTTGACGTGCGGGATCGCGCGCTGGCAGTTGATGCACGAGTACGTCCAGAAGTCGACGAGCACGACCTTGCCGCGCAGCTCGTCGAGCGCGAGCGCCTCGCCGCCCGGCGTGTTGAGCCACGTGTCGATGCCGCGGATCTCGGGCGCCGGGCCGCAGTCCTCGAGCTCGGACGCGCCGTTCGAGCAGTTCGACAGCTCGCGGTTCTCGTCCGTGACGAGGCCGCCGAGGTCGAGCGCCTCCTGGACCGTCTCGTTCTCGTCGACGCGCTGCTGGAGCGCACCGGTGTAGTCGGGCAGCGCGCGCTGCAGCGCTGCGGGCAGGTTCAGCGCGAGCGCGCCGGCCAGCGCGATCATCACGACCCCGCCCGTGACGCGGATGCCCCGGGTGTGGCGCTGGAAGCCCTTGACACGCTCGGCGACACGGCGGCCGGCGAGCGCGAAGACCAGGAGCGGGATCGCCGCGCCGACGGCGAAGGACACCGTCAGCGCGACCGTACCCGGGCCGATGTCGCCCGTCGCCCCGGCGACCGTGATCGCCGCGAGCACCGGACCGGCGCACGGTACGTAGAGCACGCCGAGCCCGAGGCCGAGCACGAACGCTCCGCGGTCCTGCCGCGCCGCCCCGCGCCGCGCGCCGAGCGCGGCGATGCGCTGGAACGGCCGCTCGAGCACCTCCTCGACGCGCGGGACGATCATGCCGATGCCGATGAGGACGAGCAGCACGATGCCGGCCCACCGGAGCAGGTCCTGCGGGAGCCCGAGCGCGGTGAGGATCAGGGAGCCCAGCAGCGTGAAGACGCTGAAGCTCAGCACGAGGCCCGCGATGACGAGGTACGGGCGCCACGAGCGCTTCCGCTCCCGCGCCCGGCGGCGGCCTCCCGCAGCCTCGCTGCCTGACGCGTCGCCCACCGACGCGCCGCCCGACGCGGCGACCCGCTCGCCCCGCGCCGGGTCCGGGGAGACGTCGAGCGTGACGGTCCCCGCGCCGGCGGAGCGTCGCGCACCACCGCCGACGGTGACGGCCCTCGGTGCCCCGGCGAAGAGCGCGGGCGAGACGGTCGGCGGCGAGCTCGCGCCGTCGTCCCGTGGGCGGGCGCCCTGCACGCCGCCCGCGAAGAAGATCACGGGGAGCATGGGCAGGATGCACGGCGAGATACCCGTGATGAGGCCCCCGAGCAGTCCGATGACGATCAGCGTCTCCATGCCGACGGTTCGGCACGCCGCCTCGTCCGGATGGGTCGTGGAACCGGACCCATCCGGTCGGTCGAGGGCTCCGAACACCCCTCGAGACGCCCCGCAGACCGCGGGGCACGACCCGAGGAGAGACCGATGAACGCTCGAACCCGCACGTCGTACGCCGTGGCCGGTATCGCCACGCTCGCCGTCCTCGGCCTGTCCGCCTGCAGCTCGGACACCGGCTCCGGCGCGGAGACCACCGAGTCGCAGGCGAGCGAGGACGCCATGACGGACGACTCCGCCGAGTCCGAGGACATGGCCGAGGACACGGAGTCGTCCGACGACATGGCGATGGACCCCGCAGCGAACCTCGTCGGCGCGGGCTGCGAGGCCTACGCCGAGCAGGTGCCCGACGGCGCCGGCTCGATCACCGGCATGTCGACCGACCCGGTCGCGGTCGCCGCGTCGAACAACCCGCTGCTCACGACGCTCGTCTCCGCCGTGTCGGGCGAGCTCAACCCTGAGGTCGACCTCGTCGACACGCTCAACGGCGACGAGTTCACGGTGTTCGCGCCCGTCGACGACGCCTTCGCGAAGATCGACGCCGCGACCCTCGAGACGCTGAAGACCGACTCCGACATGCTCACGTCGATCCTCACCTACCACGTGGTGCCCGGGCAGCTCACCCCCGACCAGGTCGTCGGCGAGCAGACCACCGTCCAGGGCGGCACCGTCGAGGTGACGGGCGAGGGCGACGAGCTCATGGTCAACGACGCCACGGTCGTCTGCGGCGGCGTCATGACGCAGAACGCCACCGTCTACCTCGTCGACTCGGTGCTCATGCCGACCATGTGACCTCCGACCACGACGAACGGCCCGGCCCCGCTCCTCGCGGCCGGGCCGTTCGTCGTCGCGGCGCCACCGCGGTCGACTCTCTGTCGATACCTTGCACTGCTAGGCTTTATACATCACAGCACTAGGTATGAATCGACGGACCGACCACACTGCCACCGAAGGAGCTCTCATGAGCACCCTGACCGTCCTCCCGCTGCGGATCGTGATCGCGCTCGCGGTCGCCGGGTCCTTGTTCGTCCAGGTCGTCATGGCCCCGCTCGTCTGGGCCGACCTCGCCGGGGCGCCGACCTGGGCGCGCACGTCCGTCGTCACCGTGGTCGTGCTCGGCCTCGTGGCCCTGCAGGTGGGCGCCGTCTGCGTGTGGCGGCTCGTCACCATGGCCCGGCGCGGGTCGGTGCTCGCCCCGGCGGCGTTCCCCTACGTCGACGCCGTGATCGGGTCGGTCGCCGCGATGGCAGCGCTGACTCTCGCGCTCGCGGCGGTGCTGGCTCCGTCGACCGTCGCACCCGGGGTCGTCCTGCTCGTGTGCGGCGCAGCGCTCGTGCTCGGTGGGGTCGCGCTCGTCGTCGTGGTCCTGCGCGGTTTGCTCACGCCGGCGATCGCGCGCGACGCCGAGGCCCGGGACCTGGAGGAGCGGCTCGCCGGCCTCACGTGACGAGCGCGACGATCGGGTCGGTCGTCGGCTGCTCCGACCCGCCCTCCGGCTCGACCGTGACGGCCACGCCGACCCCCGGCGCGTCCTGCACGAGCTGCTCGACCGTGCCGTCCTGCTCGGCGAGCACGCCGGCGGAGGTCACGCCCCCGTCGTCGCCGACCACCCAGAGCTGGTAGTCCTGGTCGTCGCCCGCTCCGGGCAGCTCCGACGCGCGGAAGAGGTAGTCGTCGCCCGCCACGAGGACCGACGCCTCGCCACCGCCCGCGACCTCGCCGCGCACGATCGTGGCCGTCGGGTCCGCGAGCATCTGCGTCACCGCGTCCGCCTGCGCCTGCAGGCGCGACTGCTCCTGCGTCGCACGCACGGCCACGGTCGTCGGCACGGCGACCGCCACGACGGCCGCCGCAGCCGCCGCGACGAGGCCCCAGCGCAGGCGCGCGCGGGTCGAGGCTGCGCCGGTGCGCGCCTCACCGCTCGCCCGGGTCTCCGCCGTGACGGGCTGCCCGAGAGGCTGCCCGGCCGCGGGCTGCCCGGGGAGCGGGACCTGCGGCGTCGTCGCCACCCGGGCGAGCACGGCGTCGCGCGCCGACACCGGCGGGGCGTGCTCGACGGCGAACGCCGCGACGACGTCGCGGTACTCGTCGAGCGCCTGCTGTGCGGCGGGGTCCGCGGCGATCAGCCGCTCGACCGCGCGGCGGTCGAGGTCGTCGACGGCGTCCAGCGCGTACGCGGGCAGGAGGTCCCACGCGTCGCCCCGGCCGTCGTCCTCGCGCCGGCCGTCGGGCCCCGCGCCCCCCGGCCCGAAGGTCTCGTCAGCCACGGCGCACCCCCAGGCAGTCACGAAGTCGGGTCAGCCCGTCGCGGATGCGGGACTTCACGGTCGGCAGCGCCGCGTCCAGACGCTCGGCCACCTCACGGTAGGTGTACCCGCCGTAGTAGGCGTCGACCACGGCCTCGCGCTGGGTCGCGGTGAGCGACTCGAGGCACCGCCGCACGGCCGCGCCCTCCAGGCTGCGTTCGACGTCCTCCGCGACGACGTCCCGGGGCGCCGCCGCCATCGCGGCGTCGAGCTCGCGCTGGTCACGGTCGCGGCGCGACTGCTCGGCCCGCACCCGGTCGACGGCGCGGCGACGCGCGAGGGTCGCGACCCACGTGCGCGCAGAGCCGCGCGAGGCGTCGAACCGCGTCGCCGTCTGCCACACCTCGACCATCACCTCCTGCATCACCTCCGCCGCGTGGTCCGGGTCGCGCAGGACACCCAGGCAGGTGCCGTACGCGACGGGCGCGAGCGCGTCGTACACGGGCGCGAACGCGTCCGGGTCGCCGCCGGCGCACGCGGACAGCGCGGCGTCGACGGCACCCGACGAGCTCGTCGTCACGGAGGGTGGCACCCGGACAGTCTGCCCCAGCACTGGTCCCCTCACGCGTGCACGGTCCCGGACCTCCCGGGACGACCAGGGTTCGGCGCGGAACGGCTCCCGGATGGGTCGAGGTCCCGCGCGTCAGGCCTCGCGACGCGCCCGGACCGCGCCGGCGAGCTCGCGCAGGAGGTCCGCCGTCGTGTCCCAGTCGATGCACGCGTCGGTGACCGACTGCCCGTACACCAGCCCTGAGGGTGCGGGCTTCTGCGCGCCCGCGACGAGGAAGCTCTCCATCATCAGGCCGGTGATGCCCTGCTCGCCCTCGGCGAGGCGCGCCGCGACCTCGCGCACGACCTCCGCCTGCCGCACGTGGCTCTTGCCCGAGTTGCCGTGCGACGCGTCCACGACGAGCCCGTGCTCCACGACCCCGCCGAGGCCCGAGGTGCGGGCCACCGCGAGGGCCGCCGCGACGTCGTCGACCCCGTAGTTGGGGCCCGAGCGACCGCCGCGCAGGATGACGTGGCAGTCCGGGTTGCCCGCGGTCTCGACCGCGGCCGCACGGCCGAGCGAGTCCATGCCGAAGAACGTGTGCTCGCTCGCGGCGGTGATGCAGCCGTCGACGGCGATCTGCACGTCGCCGTCCGTCGCGTTCTTGAAGCCGACCGGCATCGACAGGCCCGACGCGAGCTGGCGGTGCACCTGCGACTCCGCGTTGCGCGCCCCGATCGCGCCCCAGGAGACGGCGTCGGCGATGTACTGCGGGCTCGTCGGCTCGAGGAACTCGCACGCCGCGGGGACGCCCGCGTCGAGCACGCCGAGCAGGACCTCGCGCGCGAGGCGCAGGCCGTGGTGCACGTCGTGCGAGCCGTCGAGGTGCGGGTCGTTGATGAGGCCCTTCCACCCGACCGTCGTGCGCGGCTTCTCGAAGTACACGCGCATGACGACCGCGAGGTCGTCGGCCAGCTCGTGCGCGACGGCGGCGAGGCGCCCCGCGTACTCGAGCGCGGCCTGCGGGTCGTGCACGGAGCACGGCCCGACGATCACGAGGAGGCGGTCGTCGTCGCCGGCGAGGACGTCGCGGACCTCGCGGCGCGACGTCGTGACGAGGTCGCTGCGCGTCGCGCCGAGCGGCAGGTCGGCGAGCAGCGCCCGCGGGGCGGGGAGCGCGTCGAGCGCACGGACGCGCAGGTCGCTCGTGCGGGCCTGCAGCTCGGGGCTGTCCACGGGGTCGACGGTATCGGCATCGAGGCCGACGTTCGCGGGCTGGGCGGTCGTGCTGGTCACGGGAGGGCTCCTGGTGTCGTGCTGCGGTAGGACGGGACCGTCGTCGAGACGGAGGCGTACCGGCCTGCTGCCGCCCGTGATCCCCGGAGCGGCCCGTCTGGACGACGAAGGGCCCGGACGCGGTCCGCGTCCAAGGCCCTGTGCTGGCTCCGGGTGGTGATCTGTGGTCAGGCGAACGCCCGCACGGCCCCACCGGGAGCCTGCGTAAAGCGCCAATACCACTGAGAAGTCACGAGGGGACGATAGCACGGGGCCTCCGAGGGGCGGACGGGCCGTCTCGCGTGGCGGTACCGGCACGCGGACGTCCTAGGCTCGGGCCATGCCGATCCCCGAGTTCGTCACCGCCCTCCGGTCCCGTGTCGGGACCGACCTCCTGTGGATGCCGGGGGTGTCGGCGGTCGTCGTGGACGACGACGGACGGGTGCTGCTGGGGCAGCGCGCGGACAGCGGGCAGTGGGCCGTGATCAGCGGGATCCTCGAGCCGGGCGAGGACCCGGCGGTCGGCCTGGCGCGCGAGGTGCTCGAGGAGACAGGGGTGGAGGTCGTCGTCGAGGCGCTCGTCGCGGTGACCGTGACCGAACCGGTGCAGTACCCGAACGGGGACCGGTCGCAGTACCTGGACCTCGCGTTCCTGTGCCGGCCGACGTCCCCGGCTGCGGCCGCGGCCGCGCACGTCGCCGACGACGAGTCCCTCGCCGTCGGCTGGTTCGCCCCGGACGCGCTCCCGGCCGACGTCGCCCGCTCGTCGGTCCAGCGCCTCGGACACGCGACGGACTGGCTCGCGAAGCCGTCAGACGGGCCGTTCTTCGTCCGCTGAGCCCGTGCCGGGGCCGAGCCAGCGCACCGCGAGAAGGCACGCGTCGTCGTGCTCGGGGGCCTGGGCGACGAGGGCGGCCAGGACCTCCTCGCCGGTCAGACCGGCGGCGAACGCGTTCGTGACGATCTCCGCGAGCTCGTCCAGCCCGCTCTCGAGCGAGCGGTCACGCCGCTCGACCACGCCGTCGGTGTAGAGCACGACGAGGTCGCCGGGCGCCAGGCGCAGCGAGTCCGCCGCCCGTGGGGTCGGGGCACGTACCCCGAGCGGGGTCGACCGCGCGTTCCACAGGTAGGTCGCGTCGCCGTCGGGCCGCACGTGCAGCGGGGGCAGGTGACCGGCGCACGAGTACCGCAGGACCCCCTCGACCAGGTCCAGCTCCGCGTACACGAGACTCGTCATGAAGCCGGTGCCCGTGCGGTCGACGAACCGGTCGAGCCGCTCGACGACCTGCACCGGCCCCAGCTCCGCGTCCGCGGCCGCGCGGGCGGCCGTGCGGAGCTGGCCCATGGCCGTCGCCGCGGCGAGGCCGCGACCGACGACGTCCCCCACCGAGAGCGCCAGGGTGTCGGGCGTGACGCGGAACGTGTCGTACCAGTCGCCGCCGACCTGGAGGTCGTCGACGCCCGGTCGGTAGCGCGCGAGGACCTGGACGCGCGGGTCGTGCACGATCCCGTCCGCGAGCATCGCGCGCTGCAGCTCCGACGCGACCGAGACGCTCTGCTCGTGCATGTGCGCCCGTGCGAGCGCGAGCGCCGCGACCTGGCCCGCGGCGGCGAGCGTGGCGGGGTCCAGGGGTTCCGCCCCCGGCGCGTCGCGGGGCGTCAGGACCAGCACCCCGAGCAGCGCCCCGGCCGTCCGCAGGGGCACGACGACCTTCCCGTCCGGGCGCGTGGTGGTCTCGGCGATCTCGTCGACCGTCGGCGGCTCGACCTCGTCGCCCTCCCCCCAGCGGCGCAACGGACCGCCGTCGCGCGCGACCCACAGCGCCGCGCTCCGGGCGCCGAGCAGGGCCCCCGCGACCCGCAGCAGGACCCGCGCCACGCCGTCGACCCCTGCGGCGCTCGCGAGCTCGGCGGCGGTGCCGTGCAGCAACCGCACCTGGCGCTCCGCCGCCTCGGCCGCGCGGCGTGCACCGACGAGCTCGTGCTCGAAGCGCGAGCGCTCGCGCGCGCCGAGCATCGCGACGTCGACGAGGCGCTCGCCGTGGCAGTCGCGCTCGATCGCCGTGAGCAGGACGGGCTCCCGTCCGCCCGGCGTGCGCAGCTCGACGGCGACCTCGTCCACCCTGCCGGCCTCGTGCAGCCGGGGCTCGAGATGCGTCTCCCAGTAGATGCGGCCGCCGACGGTGAGGAGGTCGCCCACGCGTCGCCCCGCGACCGCGTCGACGTCGGGCACGTCGAGGAGGCGGAGCAGCTCGTCGTTCGCGTCGACGATCCGGGCGTCGGCGTCGAGGAGCGCCAAGGCGACAGGCGCGAGCATCCACCGCTCGGCCCGCGACCTCGGCATCAGGGTGTCCCGAGCCAGTCCCGCATCGCGCCCACGAGCGCGGTCGGGTGCGAGAGGTTCGGGCAGTGGCCGACGGCGTCGATGACGACGAGGTCGCTCCCCGGCAGGTGCTCGTGCACGTAGCGCCCGACCTCCGGCGGCGCGATGGCGTCCTCACGGCTCTGCACGACGAGGCTGCGCGTGCGCACCCGCGCGAGGTCCGCGCGGTTGTCGCCGAGGAACGTCACGCGGGCGAACTGGCGTGCGACGGCCGGGTCGTTGCGGCGGAACACCTCCGCGAGCTCGTCGCCGAGCGCCGGACGGTCCGGGTTGCCCACGATGACCGGTGCCATCGCCTGGGTCCAGTCGAGGTAGTTCGCGTCCATCGTCTCGAGCAGCTCGTCGATCTCGGCGGCGCTGAAACCGCCGCGGTAGCCCTCGTCGTCGATGTAGCGAGGACTCGGGCCGACGAGCACGAGACGGTCGAACAGGTCCGGTCGGTCGGCCGCGGCGAGCAGCCCGATGATCGAGCTCACCGAGTGGCCGACGAAGATCACCGGCTCGTCCGCGACGGCCTCGACGACCTCGACGACGTCGGCCGCGTACCCCCTCAGGTCGGCGTGCCGCACGGGGTCGAAGGAGGTCGGGTGCGCCGCGCCGCAGCCCGAGTGGTCGAAGAGGACCACGCGGTGGTCCGCGGCGAAGACCGGGGCGACGAAGCGCCACATCGACTGGTCGCACCCGAACCCGTGCGCGAACACGATCGTGGGCGCGCCCGGCGTGCCCACGACCCGCACGTTGTTGCGTTCACGCACGTCCACGGGTCACAGCGTAGGCCGTCCACGGGCCCCGGAGCAGCGGCCCGACCGGGTGAGATCGGATCGCGGACCGTGGCGGACCGGCAGGTCGTCGTCGCGCCCGCCCGGGAGCGGTGCGACCCACGGCACAATGGCCTCATGCGTGTCTCGGCGAAGGCAGACTATGCGGTGCGGGCGTGCGCCGAGCTCGCGGCGTCCCCGCACGGCGACCCCGTGCGGGCGGAGGACCTCGCGGCCGGTCAGGGCCTGCCCGTGAGCTTCCTCGAACGGATCCTCGGCGACCTGCGACGCGCCGGCATCGTCGCGAGCGTCCGTGGTCGTTCGGGCGGGCACCGGCTCGCCCGGCCCGCGACGGAGGTCACGCTCGCCGACGTATTCCGGGCCGTCGACGGCCCGCTCGTCACCGTGCGCGACGAGCGTCCGCCGAGCCTCGAGTACGAGGGGTCGGCGGCGGCGCTGCTGGAGGTCTGGGTGGCGCTGCGCGCGAGCGTGCGCGACGTCCTCGACCGCGTCACGATCGCGGACGTCGTGCGCCGCGACCTGCCCGACGGCGTCCACGCTCTCGCGGCGCGCGCCGACGCGTGGGAGAACCCGTGACACGACACCCGCGGCGCTGACGGCACTGACGGCACCGACGGCACCGCCCCGGACGACCCGTTAACACTCGACCACGATGTGGTCGGCGCTTCACATACTGGACCTCCTCGGTCAACCTTGTCGGAGACCTCGGGCGCTGCCCGGCCGACCGACCACGGAGGACTGCGGTGCGGACCCTCATCCTGCTCGCCCTCGTGGGCCTCGGCGCGCAGCTCGTCGACGGCAGCCTCGGCATGGCCTACGGCGTGACGTCCACGACCCTCCTCCTCGCCATCGGGACCAACCCGGCCGCCGCCTCGGCGACGATCCACCTCGCCGAGATCGGCACGACGCTCGCCTCGGGCGCCGCGCACTGGCGCTTCGGGAACGTCGACTGGAAGGTCGTGCTGCGCATCGGCGTGCCGGGCGCGGTCGGCGCGTTCGCCGGGGCCACGTTCCTCTCGAGCCTCTCCACCGACGTCGCCGCCCCGGTGATGTCGCTGCTCCTCCTCGCGCTCGGGCTCTACGTTCTCGCGCGGTTCACCGTCGCCGGGCTGCCCACGGGCCGTCTGGGCCTGCCGCTGCGCAAGCGCTTCCTCGGTCCGCTCGGGCTGGTCGCCGGGTTCGTCGACGCGACGGGCGGCGGTGGCTGGGGCCCGGTCGGGACGCCCGCGCTGCTCGCCTCGGGGCGCATCGAGCCCCGCAAGGTCATCGGCTCGATCGACACGAGCGAGTTCCTCGTCGCCGTCGCCGCGTCGCTCGGCTTCCTCCTCTCGCTCGGCACGCAGGGCATCGACCCCACGTGGGTGCTCGCCCTGCTGCTCGGCGGTCTCGTCGCCGCGCCGATCGCCGCCTGGCTCGTGCGGCACCTGCCGCCGCGCATCCTCGGGTCGGCCGTCGGCGGCGTCATCGTCCTGACGAACGTCCGCACGCTCCTGCGCTCCGACTGGGTGGACGCGAGCGGCGCCGTCCAGGGCGTCGTCCTCGGCCTCGTCGCCGTCGTCTGGGCCGCGGCCGTCGCCTGGTCGGTCCGCGAGCACCGCCGCGCGAAGGCCCTCGCGGCGGAGGCCGAGGCGCTCGCCGACGACGCCGTCGGTACCGGCGCGCTCGCGGGCGCGGAGCAGCCGACCGGGCGCTGACCACCGCGGGACGCCACGACCACCGCTCGACGCCGGCTCAGTCCCGGGCGTACCGCCGCACGAAGGACGCGAGGATCCTCCCCGGGAACCGGACGTCGCCGCGCCGCACCACCGCCTCGACCTCTCCGGCGGCACCCGGCGGGAAGTAGCCGTAGCCCTGGTACACGCCGATGCGCGTGAGGATGCCGTCGAGGTCGAGCTCGGGGTGGAACTGCGTCGCGTAGAGGTTCTCCTTGATGCGGAACATCTGCACGGGGCACGAGTCCGACGACGCGAGCAGCACCGCGTGCGGCGGCAGCTCCCGCACGGCCTCCTTGTGCCCGACGTACGCCTCGAACGCGTCCGGCAGGTCGGCGAGCAACGGGTCGGCACGGCCCTCGGGCGTCAGCCGGACCGTCACCGGCGAGATCGGCTCGGCGTACGTGTCGTCGAGGACCGCGCCCTGGTGCATCCCGAGCGTCCCGACGCCGTAGCACGCGCCGAGGAACGGGACGTCCCGGTCGACGATCTCGTCGAGCAGCGGCGCGAGCTCGCGCTCGACGCGGCGCTGGACGGCGGACTTCTCGGTCTCCGGCCTCGACGAGTCGAACGGGCTGCCGCCGACGATCACGCCCGAGTAGTCGTCGAGGTCGAGCGGTGGGAGCGGCCCCGCCTCCATGCGCACACGGTGCAGCTCGCCCGGGCGCAGGCCCGAGAAGCGGAGCACGGCGTCGTGCTCGCCGTCGGCCGCGACGTCCTCGGCCCGGGACGCGAGGAGCAGGAAGGGCCGCATGCCGCCACGCTAGGCACGGCCGGCGGCGCTCGCCGCCCGAGGGGCGGCCGATCGCGGTGCCGAACCCCGGGTTGTGTCCCGATCAGCTCGTCGATCGGGACACGACCCGGGGTTCGGCACGCTGCGCGAGCGTCACGTCCAGCGGAAGAGCTTGATCGCCAGCGGGAGCAGGACGGCGGTCCACACCGCCATGACTACGATCTGCAGCGTGGGGAACCCGTCCGCGAACCAGCCCTCGGTGAGCGCCTGGGACGCCGCCCCGAGGGGCGTGTACTGCCCGACCTCGCGCAGGGCGTCGGGCATGATCGGGCCCGGCGTCCACATCCCCGACAGGAACAGCATCGGGAAGTAGATCAGCGTGCCGACCGCCGAGGCGGTGCTCGCCTTGGGCGCCCGCGCCGCCACGAGCGTCCCGAGCGAGAGCATCGACAGGACGGTGAGCAGGAAGGCCAGCAGGACCGTCCCGAGGTGGCGGGGCGCGGCGAGGCCGAACACGAGCTGGCAGACGACGAGCGAGACCGCGGCCGCGGCGAAGATCGCGACGAGGTTGATGACGAGGTGCGCGACGACGATGCCCTGCGGGCGCATCGGCGTCGTGGACAGCCGTCGCAGCAGGCCCTTCTCGCGGAAGGTCGCGAAGTAGACGGGCATCGTCGTGAGGGCAGGCGTCGCGACCGCCGCGGCGAGCACCACCGGGACGTACGTGGCGATCGCGGTGAGACCGTCCCACGGTGCGCCCATCCCCTCGATCGGCTCGCGCATGCCGGGGATCGCGAAGCCCACGCCCACGAGCAGGACGGTCGGGAACGCGAGCGAGAAGAACACGCTCCCGGGGTCGCGCAGCCAGAGCCGCGCCTCGGTCGTCAGGAGGGTGCCGAAGCCGCGCCACCCGGCGACGCGGGTCGTCGGCAACGACGGGGAGAGGGTCGCGGTGGTCATCGGGAGGCTCCTTCGCGGTGGGCACCGACGGCGGTCGTGGCCGCGGGGTCGGCGGTGAGGGCAGCAGCGGTGGGGGCGGCAGCCGCGGTGGGGTCGTACGTGCGGCCGGTCACGGCCACGAAGACGTCCTCGAGGGACCGGGAGACGGTGCGGACGTCGTCGGGCACGATGTCGTGCTCGGCGAGCGCGAGGACGACGGCGGGCAGCACCCGGCGCGATCCGCGCACCTCGATCTCGCGGTCAGCCGGGCGCACGGCGTCGATCACCTCGATGCGCTCGACGTCGGCGAGACCGGCGAGCGTGTGCAGCGTGACGTCGTGGTCGACGGCCGGGACGCGGAGCCGCATCGTCCGCGAGTCGTCGAGCGCGTCGATCAGCTCGGCCGGGCTCCCCGAGGCGACGACGCGTCCGCGGTCGATGACGACGAGCCGGTCGCACAGGCGCTCCGCCTCGTCCATGAAGTGCGTGACGAGAAGAACCGTCACGCCACGGGCGCGCACGCGCTCCACGAGGTCCCAGGTGGTGCGCCGGGCCTGCGGGTCGAGACCGGTCGTCAGCTCGTCGAGGATCGCGACGCGCGGGTTCCCCACGAGCGCGAGCGCGATCGACAGTCGCTGCTTCTGACCGCCCGACAGCTTCGCGTACGCGACGCCGCGGTGCTCCGCGAGCTCGAGCAGCTCGAGCAGCTCGTCGGCGTCGGCGGGCGCCTCGTAGAACGACGCGAAGAGGCGCATCGCCTCGGCGACGGTGATCCTCTCGTTGAGCGCCGACTCCTGGAGCTGGATCCCGAGGGCGTCGCGGACCCGCTCCGGGTGGGTCTGCGGGTCGACGCCGAGGACGCGTACGGAGCCGCCGTCGGCCTCGCGCAGGCCGGCGAGGCACTCGACGGTGGTGGTCTTGCCGGCCCCGTTCGGGCCGAGGATGCCGAAGATCTCCCCCGGCGCGACGGAGAAGCTCACGTCCTCGACGGCGACCTTGCGCGCTGCCGAGCCCTTCGGGCCCGGGTACGTCTTGCGCAGGTGCCGGACCTCGATGACGGGGGCGACGGCGTCGGGCGAGCTCGTGGCGGCGGCCGTGGCGGCAGCGGCCGCCGGGCGTGGTGCGGTGGTCATGCGAACCTCCGGGAGGGTGTGCGGGACCCGCCGAGCGGCGGGAGCGCCGTCGGACGAGGTCGTGCTCGGGGTGTGCCGGGAGTGCGGTTCAGCCCGTCGTGACGCTCCGGGCGAACTCGACCGGCCGGATGGCGACGTCCCGCAGGACGGCGCGGAGAAGGAGCGCAGCGAGCGCGACGGCCGCGAGGCCGCCGAGCGCAGCACCCCACACGGGGAGCACGGGCAGGCCGACCGCGCCGGCCAGCGCCCGGCCGAACCAGCCCGACTGCAGGGTGAGCTCGGCGACTGCGAGCGGGACGAGCGAGAGGAGCGCGACGCCGGTGCCGCGCCAGAACCCCGCCCGGTAGTAGCCCAGCGCCACAACGGCCCCCACGAGGAAGTAGACCGCGCAGAACACGGACTGCACGAGGAAGACCAGCCCGAGCTGCGAGCCGTCGGCGTAGAGACGGTCGATCTCCGGCTCGGTCGGCCAGCCGTACCGGTCCGCCGCCCACCACGTGACCCACGCGACCGCGGCGGCCGCGAGGCCGAAGGTCGCGCCGATCACGACGCCGGAGACGACGAGGCCGTGGACGAACGACCGACGGGTCCCGCCCGCCGCGACGTGCAGCGCGATCATCGCCAGGGGCATGACGATCCCCATGACGAGCAGGAAGTAGGGCGCCGACTCCGCCGGGCCGCCGACCGCCGTGATCTCCACGTCGCCGGCGCGCTGCATGACGAACAGGATGATGCCGCCGATGAGGAGGGCGATCACCCAGAACCACAGGCCGATGACCCACGTCGCGCCGACGGCGTACTCGGCCGTCGCGCGGACGCCGCGACGGTGCGCCGCGGCCACCAGGGCGGCGCGCTGCGCCGCGCGGTCCGCCGAGGGCGCCGGGTGGGTCTCGGTGCTCATCGTGCCTCCTCCCGGTCGGACCCGGGTCGTCGGGTCAGGTGGACGAACAGGTCCTGCACGGGCACGCTCCCGACCTCGAGGCCGGCCCCCGTCGCCGCCGCCCGCTCGTCGGCGCCGAACGTGCCGAAGAGGGTGACCTGGGCGGTGCCGCCGAGGCGCTGCCGGGCGAGCACCTCGCGCCCGTCGACGAACCGGTCGACAAGCTCGGTGGGCCCCGTGAGGCTGACGCCCCGCCCGCGGACGTCCTCGGCGGGCTCGGCGAGCAGCACCTTCCCGCGGTCGATGACGACGACGTCCTCGAAGAGCCGCTCGACCTCGTCGATCAGGTGGCTCGAGAGGACGATCGTGCGCGGGTGCTCGGCGTAGTCCGCGAGGAGCGCGTCGTAGAACGCGTACCGGCTCGGGGCGTCCATGCCGAGGTAGACCTCGTCGAAGATCGTCAGCGGTGCGCGCGACGCGAGGCCGATCACCGCGCCGAGGGCCGAGCGCTTGCCCCGCGACATCTGGTCCGGGTGCTTGCGGGGCGAGATCTCGAACTCGTCGAGGAGCCGGCCGGCGAGGTCCGCGTCCCAGTGCGGTCGGAGCGCGGCGTAGTAGTCGAGCGTGTCCTTCGCCTTGCTGTCGCCCCACACGTCGCCGCTCTCGCGGACGAGCTGGGTGTGCATGGTGGTCCAGGGGTTCTCGAACGGGTCCTCGAGCTCGGCGTCGGACCCGAGGCGCACGCTGCCCGAGGTCGGTCGGCGGAACGCGGCGAGGAGCGCGGCGAGCGTCGTCTTGCCGGCGCCGTTGCGGCCGAGCAGGCCGGTGATCGTCCCGGGCCGGATCGTCAGGGTGGCACCGTCGAGCGCGAGGTCGTCGGACCGCCCGTAGCGGACGACGACGTCGCGCAGCTCGACGCCGAAGGGCTCGGGGACGGTCGGGGCGGCGCTCGGGGTGGAGCTGGGCCGGGCGGTCACGGGGTCACCTCGGGGTGTCGTGGGTCGGGTGGTCGGAAGGGCCGTCGTCACGGCGCTGGCGGCCGAGGACGTGGGCCACGATCTCGGCCGTGGGGATGTCGAGCAGGTCGGCCTGGACCAGGGCCGGGTCGAGGACCTCGGCGAAGAAGCTCTCGCGGTGGCTCTGCAGCAGACGGTCGCGCGCCCCGGGGGCGACGAACATGCCGAGACCGCGCCGCTTGTAGAGCACGCCCTCGTCGACGAGCAGCGCGAACGCCTTGGCCGCGGTCGCAGGGTTGATGCGGAACGTCGTCGCGAACTCCGTCGTCGACATGACCTGCTCCTCCTCTGCCGTCTCGCCCGCGAGGACCTGCGCCCGGATCATCTGGGCGATCTGGAGGTAGATGGGTTCCGGACCGTCGAACATGGCGCCCATCCTCTCCTGGTTCGCGTGTTCAGTGGTTCATTACTTGACTAATGAACCACAGACCCACCTCGCGGCGCAACCCTCATTTCCAGGGAGTACCGGATTCCGGCGAAGCAGCACCCCAGTCGCGTGAGGTAATAACCCGGTTGCGCGAGGTAGTGCGCTGGTTGCGCGAGGTAGCACCCCGGTTGCGCGAGGTGGTGCGCTGGTGTGGAGTCGAGGCTCGCGGGGAGGCAGCATGGACAGAGCGTGCGAGCTCGCCGGCGGGACGCCGTGGGCCGAGCCGCTCAGCACGTGGACGAGCCTCGCGTTCGTCGTCGCGGGAGCGGCGGTCGTCGAGGCGACGGTCCGCGCCCGCCGCCACGCGCGGTCGGGCAGCACCACGCCGTCCGTGCCCGACGACGCGGCCGCCCGACGCGTGCGGCTCACCTTCGGCGTGCTGGTCGTCCTGATCGGCGTGGGCTCGGTCGTCCAGCACGGGCCGTCGCCGTCGTGGAACCCCGTGGCGCACGACCCGCCGCTGCTCGGCACGCTCGCACTCGTCGCGGCGGACGCCGTCGCCGACCTCACCGGACGCCGGATGCGCACGTGGTGGTGGCTCGCGCCGACGCTCGCCGGCGTCGCGCTCGCCGCGGTGAGCGTCCCGGCGTCGACCGCGGCGCAGGTGGTCGTGGCGGTGCTCGCGGTGGCAGCGAGCGTCGTGCGGGCGAGGCGCCGACCTGCCGTCCGACGGCGCACGGTCACCGCCCTCGTGCTCCTCGCCCTGGGCGGGACGATCGGGACGCTGACCCGCGCCGGCTGGCCGCTGTGCGACACCGACGGACCGCTGGGCGTCACGCTGCAGGGCCACGCCGTGTGGCACGTGCTCGCGGCGGTCGCGCTGTGGGTCCTTGCGCCGACGCTCGGCACGCGTCGGCCGACGTAGTCGGTCAGGCGAGGCCGAGGTGGACGAGCAGAGCCTCGTCGAGCGCCGCGGACTGCTCCACGCTGAGCCGACCGGCACGGTTCACGAGCCGAGACAGGTCCAGCGCACGCACCTGCTCCGCCTGAGCCTTCGAGTCGACCCCCAACCCGGCCGAGTCGGCCTCGACGAGCACCTGGAACGTCAGGACGCGCCGGACGTTGCTCGTGAGCGGGACGACGGTGAGCACGCCCCTGCCGAGCCGTTGCGCCACGGCGTTGTGCGCATCCGTCGAGACGATGACGACCGGCCGGACCTTGTTCGACTCGGCACCCCGCACCGGCTCGAGATCCGCGTACCAGACCTCACCGCGGCGCATCGGGCTCGAGCCCGTCGGCGACGGTGGCGTCCCAGGCCTCGGCATCGCCCGACGAGTACCACTCATCGATCGCGAGCGCGTACTCGTCCTGCAGGTCACGTTCGCGAAGCGCCTTGATCGCGGCGTGGAACGCGGCAGACCTGGATTCCAGGCCCTGCTCGGCGGCGTACTCGTCCAGGAACTCGATGTCACGCTCCGGCAGACTCACACTCACCTTCATACCGTTGATCCTACTGCGGTAGGACAAGGGCGGCGCGACCTGCAGAGCAGGCGTGCCCACCGTGCGGTGCTCGATGGCCTGGGCCCGACGTCCACCGGCGACCGGAAGCACGACTCGGCGTCATCGCGGCCTGGCGACCCGATCCTGCCTAGCGAGCTGCCGTACGGCTCGGTCGGCCCAGCGAACACCTGGGCCGACCGAGGTCCTGCTGCGGGGACTGCGGTGCTACCTCGCCAGGGCGGGGGCGAAGGCGGCGCGGACGCCGTCGAGGTCCGCCGCGACGAGCTCGGCGAGCTGCACGGCGTTGAGCGCCGCGCCCTTGCGCAGGTTGTCGTTCGACACGAACAGGACGAGCCCGCGGCCGCCCGGGACGGACTGGTCCGTGCGGATGCGGCCCACGAACGACGGGTCCTTGCCGGCCGCCTCGAGCGGGTTCGGCACGTCCGACAGCGCGACGCCGGGGGCCTCCGCGAGGATCTCGCGGGCCCGGTCGGGAGTGATCGCCGTGCCGAACTCGGCGTGGATCGCGAGCGAGTGGCCGGTGAACACCGGCACGCGCACGCAGGTCCCGGCGACGGCGAGCTCGGGCAGGCCGAGGATCTTGCGCGACTCGTTGCGGAGCTTCTTCTCCTCGTCCGTCTCCTCGAGGCCGTCGTCGACGATCGACCCGGCGAGCGGGACGACGTTGAACGCGACGTTGCGGGGGAAGGCCGACGGCGCCGGGAGGGCGACGGCGGAGCCGTCGTGCACGAGGCCGGTGAGCCCCGCGCCCTCGCCGTCCGCGGCGGCACCCGCCACGGCCTGCGCCCGGAGCTCCTCGGCACCGGCGAGCCCGGCGCCGGAGACGGCCTGGTAGGTCGCGACGATCAGGCGCTCGAGCCCCGCCTCGTCGGCGAGCGGCTTGAGGACGGGCATCGCGGCCATCGTCGTGCAGTTCGGGTTCGCGACGATGCCCTTGCGCGCCTCGCGCAGCGCCGCCGGGTTGACCTCGGAGACGACGAGCGGGACGTCGGGGTCCATGCGCCACGCGGAGGAGTTGTCGATGACGACGGCGCCCGCCGCGGCGAAGCGCTCGGCGTGGGCCCTCGACGTCGCGCCGCCCGCGGAGAACAGCGCGACGTCGATCCCGCGCAGGTCGTCGGTCGACGTCGCGGCGACGTCCTCCACCACGACGTCGGAGCCGCGCCACGGCAGGGTCGAGCCCGCGGAGCGCGCGGACGCGAAGTAGCGGACGCTCGCCACGGGGACGTCGCGCTCGTCGAGCAGGCGGCGCATGACCGCGCCGACCTGCCCGGTCGCGCCGACGACGGCGACGTTCAGACCTGCCGAGGCAGAGGCGTTCTGGATGCTCATGATCGGTTCCTCTCGTCCCTCGGGTCAGCGGCCGGTGCCGGCGTAGACGACGGCCTCGCCGTCGGCGGTGTCGAGCTCGAACGCGGTGTGCACGGCGCGCACGGCGTCGTCCAGCGAGTCCTCGCGCGTGACGACGGAGATCCGGATCTCCGAGGTCGAGATCATCTCGATGTTGACGCCCGCGTCGCGCAGCGCGCCGAACAGCTTCGCCGAGACGCCGGGGTGCGACTTCATGCCCGCGCCGACGAGCGAGAGCTTGCCGATCTGGTCGTCGAACTGGAGCGAGCCGAAGCCGATCTCCGCCTGCAGCGCGCTGAGCGCAGACATCGCGGCCGGCCCGTCCCCCTCGGGCAACGAGAACGAGATGTCGGTCAGCCCGGTGCGCGCGGCCGACACGTTCTGCACGATCATGTCGATGTTCACGCCCGAGCCCGCGACGACCTCGAAGATCCGGGCGGCCGTGCCCGGGACGTCGGGCACGCCGACGACCGTGATCTTGGCCTCGCTGCGGTCGTGCGCGACGCCGGAGATGATCGGGGCTTCCATGACGGTCTCCTCGGGGATGTCGGCAGAGCTGGTTCCGGGGGTGGGTGCGGGGTGCCGGGCGGTGTACGCGTCGGCGCTGACGAACGTGCCCTCCTTGCCGGAGAACGACGAGCGGACGTGGATCGGCACGCCGTACCGACGGCCGTACTCGACGCAGCGCAGCGCGAGCACCTTGGCCCCGCTCGCCGCCATCTCGAGCATCTCCTCGTACGTGATGCGGTCGATCTTGCGCGCGCTCGGGACGATGCGCGGGTCGGCCGTGAACACGCCGTCGACGTCGGTGTAGATCTCGCACACGTCGGCGTCGAGGCCCGCGGCCAGCGCGACGGCGGTCGTGTCCGAGCCGCCGCGGCCGAGCGTCGTGACGTCGTTGGTCGACTCCGTGACGCCCTGGAAGCCCGCGACGATCGCGACCTGGCCCTTCTCGATCGTCTCGCGGATGCGGTGCGGCACTACGTCGACGATGCGCGCCTTGCCGTGCACGGCGTCGGTGATCACGCCGGCCTGCTGGCCGGTGAACGACTTGGCGCGGACGCCGAGGTTGGTGATCGCCATCGCGAGCAGCGACATCGAGATGCGCTCGCCCGCCGTGAGGAGGATGTCCATCTCGCGCTGCGGCGGGAGGGGGGTGACCTGCTGCGCGAGGTCGATGAGCTCGTCCGTCGTGTCTCCCATGGCGGAGACGACGACCACGACGTCGTTACCGGCCCGCTTCGCCTCGGCGATGCGCTTGGCCACCCGCTTGATGCTCTCGGCGTCGGATACCGACGATCCGCCATACTTTTGCACGACAAGTGCCACGTGCTGCTCCGTCTGTCGCCGGCCTCCGTCTCTCTCAACGGCCCGCCGGGTGCTTGTGGGACGCTCGATGATAGGCACGCGGCCCGGGCCGGGGCCAAGTCCGTCCCGCCATCCGGTCCGGCGCGCCCGGCGCGGCCGCCGGGACACGGCTCCGGTCGGCCGACGGTCAGGCGGTGGTGCGCGACAGCCGTCGGCGGAGCTGGCTGATGCGCACAGTCCCGACGACCAGCGCGACGACGCCCACGCCGACCCCCGCGATGAGGAGGGCGAGCGCGAGCGGGACGGAGCCCTGCATGCCGAGGAACGACACGACGACGGGCTGGGTGTTCTGGAGCATGAAGACGATGAGGGCGACGAGGACGAGGGCGGCGATGCAGATGCCGACCCAGGTGGCGCCGGCACGGCTGCGTGGGGCCTTCGCCTGCCCGTTCTCGATCCCGGTCTCGCGGGACCGGTCGGCGCGGTCGTGGCGGTAGCCGCCGGGATGACCGTTGGTCGCGGGGGTGAGCGGGGTGGTGGCCATGACGGCCTCCTCCGGGGTTCCGGGCCCGCGCGCCTCAGGAGGGGCACGTTCGCCGCGGATGTCCTGATCGTACGCGCGCTTCCTGGGAGGACTCCTGGGAGCCGCCGTGGATCGCCTGGACGTCCGCCGGACCGCTAGCGGCCGAGGTCGGCGGCGAGGGGGCACGTGAACGGGTCGCGTGCGCGGCCCTGCACGTCGTTGAGATAGCCGACGACGATCCGGTAGGACGCGAAGAACCCCACCTCCGTGTACGTCACGCCGAGCTGGGAGCAGTACTCGCGGACGAGGGGCTGGACCCGCTTGAGGTTGGGGCGCGGCATGCTGGGGAACAGGTGGTGCTCGACCTGCCGGTTGAGCCCTCCCATGAGGAGGTCCACGACCGCGTTCCCGCGGATGTTGCGCGACATGAGCACCTGCCGGCGCAGGAAGTCGACGTCCGCGGTGGCCGGGACGATGGGCATCCCCTTGTGGTTCGGTGCGAACGCGCCGCCGAGGAGGATGCCGAACACGACGAGCTGCACCGCGAGGAACGCGCCGGCGACGGCCGGAGGCAGCAGCAGGCCGAGGGCCACCAGGTACAGGACGAGCCGGGCCAGCAGGACCGGGACCTCCACGCCCCGGTGCGGCACGCGGCCACGGCGGAGGACGGACCGCACGCTCGAGACGTGCAGGTGGAGTCCTTCGAGGGCGAGCAGCGGGAAGAAGTACCAGCCCTGCCGGCGGGCGAGCCACCCGCGCCAGCCGCGGCGGCCGGCGAGGACGGCGGGCGTGAAGGCGATGACGCCCGGCTTGATGTCCGGGTCGTGGCCCTCCTGGTTGGGGGCTGCGTGGTGGGCGTCGTGCTTGGCCGTCCACCACGCGTGGCTCAGCCCGACGAGCCCGTTCGCCAGGACGCGCGCCGTCCAGTCGTTCCACGCCCGGGAGCGGAAGATCTGCCGGTGCGCGCTGTCGTGCCCGAGGAACGCGAGCTGGGCGAGGACGAGCGAGAGCGCGGCGGCGAGGGCGAGCTGCCACCACGAGTCGCCCACGACCACGATCGCGGTCCAGACGCCGACGAGCGCGGCGAGCGTGAGGATCATCCGCACCCAGTAGTACGTGTACCGGCGGCGGAGCAGCCCGGACTCGCGGACGATCTTCGCGAGGACCGAGTAGTCGCGCGCTACGGAGCGGGTCGCCGCGCTCGTGCGCGGCGCGGGTCCGGTCGCCGTCGGCCGGTCACTCGAAGCGGACACGATCGGACTCGGTCTTGACCGTGGCAGCGCGCTGGACCTCGGTGGCGCGCCACCCGGCGAGCTCGTCGGCCCGGCGGGTGCGCTCGGTCGCGATCGTCGTCGCGACGTCGCGGAGCACGGCCGCGATCTCCCGCGCCAGCCCGGCCTCGAGCATCGCCAGGTTCGTGTTCGCGATGACGAGGCGGCGGTCCTCGACCGTGAGCCGGATCCCGGGATAGCCCCGGTCGGCCAGCAGCTCCGTGACGGCGGGCAGCTCGATGAGCCCCTGCTCCTGCCCCGAGACCCGGCGCGAGAAGACCGCCGAGACGGTGTAGACGTCGGGCGCGTCGTCGGTGCCGAGCTCGCGCGGCAGCATGGTGTCGAGGACGCCGCGCAGGTGCAGCGTGCTCTCGTCGACCTGGTCGAAGGACAGGGCGGTCGTGGCGGTCATGGCGTCGTCCGATCATCGGAGCCGGCTCGCCGGCTCGCATCCGCCGCTGACTCAGCGTGCGGTGAGGCGCCAGGCGTCCCAGTCAAGGAGATCGGGGACTCGTCCTCCAGGTCGGGTTCGGAACCACCGTCGTCGTCCCACCGCGCGTCCGACCCGTCGTCCTCCGCGACAGGGTCGTCGCGGTGCGGGCGAGAACTGGTTCGATCGGCCTCGCGTGGGCCGATCCGGCGATCAACCACGTTCTCGACACTACACCCGTGCGCTGCGCGCGGGACGGACCGGAGAGGTCGGCACCGCACCGGGCGACGGCCCGCGAGGAACCGCTCTCCCGGCCCGGTCGCCGCCCGCGACGACGGCGTACCCCAGGCCGACGACGACCGCGCCGCCGACGAGGTTGCCGACGCCCACCCAGGCGACGTTGCGCCCGAAGTCGGCCCACGTCGTCCAGCCCTCGCCCGTGAAGAGGCCGAGCGAGAACGTCGTCATGTTGGCCACCACGTGCTCGAAGCCCGACGCGATGAACGCGAGGACGGCCCAGAAGATCACGATCGCCCTGCCCGCCTCGGAGTCCAGCCGGCCGCACGCCCAGATCGCGGCGCACACGAGGACGTTGCACAGGATGCCGCGCGCGAGGAGCTCGGGTCCGGTCTCGTGCGCCTTGGCGGTGAGCATCGTGGCGACCATGTCGCCCGCGGCGGCGTTCGTGCGCAGGACGCCCGACTGCACCACGAGCCAGGCGAACGCCATCGAGCCGGCGAGGTTCCCGGCGAGACAGGACGTCAGCGTCCCGATCGCGGGACCGAGCCGGACCGTGCGCGTCGCGACGCCCTGCGCGAGGATCATCATCGCCGACGTCGCGAGCTCGGCGCCGGCGAGCACGACGAGGGTCAGCGCCGCCGCGAAGACGGAACCTGCGACGAGCCGCTCGGCCGGCGCGCCGGCGGCGAGGAACGGTCCGGCCGTGGCCACCATGAGCACGACGCCGACCCCGACGTAGGCGCCCGCGAGCGCCGACGCGACGAGGTAGCGACCCGGGTGCCGGGCGGCGGCGACCTTGGCCCGGGCCGCGTCGGACTGGAGGGTCAACGCCTGGGCGAGGGTCTGCACGACTCGATCCTCGCGGGTGCCCGCGGCACCCGACAGGGTCCCTGGTCGGTCGGGAGCGGGACCGAGGTCGCGCGCGGGACCGTGGTCGCGCGCGGGGCCGGGGGTCGGGTCAGAGCGGCGACGGCCTCGGTTCGACGACGGCCGCGACGATCGCCTCGATGGCGAACTCGCTCACCTCGCCGAGGTCGACGAGCGTGGGGTCGAGGAGCCACTGGACCTGGAGCCCGTCCATGACGGCGAGGATCGCGGCGGCCGCGTGCCGCACGGTCGCCGGCGCCTCGACGCCGCGCGCGGCGCACAGCTCCTCGAACGCCTCGACGGCCTCGGCGCGCAGGGTGCGGTAGCGGATCTCGAAGAACTCACGCGCCGGGTGCCCGTCGGTGACGGACTCGGCCGACAGCACGGCGTACGCCTGGACGATGCCGGCGCGCTGGGCGTTGAGGAACGCGGTCCGCACGAGGTGGCGGAACATCTCCAGCCCGCCGGGGATGTGCTGGGGCTCGAGCTCGGCGACGTCGGTCTCGTCGCGGTACCGCAGGACCTCGAGCAGGAGGTCGTCCTTGGACCCGAAGTGGTGGAGGATCCCGGCGTGCGTCATGCCGACCTGCTCGGCGATCTCGGCGAGCGGCCCGTTGTGGTAGCCGCGGTTGCCGAACGTCACCATCGCGGCGCGGAGGATCTCCTCACGACGGCGCACGGTCGCCGCGCGCATCCGGGGACGTCTCTCGCTCGTGCTGCTGGGCATCGTCGCCTCCGTTCGTCGTCGCCGCTGTCGCCGTCGTCCGCCCTGCTGACGGTGCTGCCGTCTGCCGTCGCAGCCCGTCCGGCCGGCCGCCGTCGACGGGCCTGCGCCGGGGTGATCCTACGCACGCCCGGACACCTCCTGCAGCACGCTGGCGGCGACGTCCGTCGAACAAATGCCACCTGACCTGCGACGACGCAGATTCTTGCCAACTTACTAACTGCACGGTAAGTTCATCGCCACAGCCCGCTCGACGACGAGGAGCCTTCGTGACACCGCAGTCCCGCCCGGGAGCCGACGCCTCCCCGGAGCTCGACGACCTGCGCTCCCGTGCGCAGCGTCTGCCGCTCCGCGAGAAGGTCCGGCTCCTCACCGGGCAGTCGATGTGGCGCACGCACGGCCACGACGGACTGGCGCTGCGCCCGATCGTCCTGTCCGACGGCCCCGTCGGCGTCCGCGGCACGAGCGAGGTCGAGGGCGAGACCTCGGTCCTGTTCCCCTCCCCCAGCGCGATCAGCGCGACGTGGGACCGCGACGTCGCGCACGAGACCGGCCGGGCCTTCGCCCGCGAGGCGCGCACCCACGGCGTCGACGTCGTGCTCGCCCCCCAGGTCAACATCCAGCGCACACCCGTGGGCGGCCGGCACTTCGAGTGCTACGCCGAGGACCCGTTCCTCACGGCGGAGATCGGCACGGGTGTCGTGCGCGGCCTCCAGGACGAGGGCGTCGCGGCGTGCGTCAAGCACTACGTCGCCAACGACTCCGAGACGGACCGCACGAGCTACGTCGCGCACGTCGACCCGCGCACGCTGCGCGAGGTCTACCTCGCCCCGTTCGAGGCGGCGGTCGACGCCGGCGCGTGGTCGGTCATGGCGGCGTACAACCAGGTGGACGACGACACCGAGACGGCGCCGATGACGGCCCACCGGCACCTCGTCACCGACGTCCTCAAGCGCGAGCTCGGCTTCGACGGCGCGGTCGTCTCGGACTGGGTCGCGACGCACACCACCGCGGAGTCGGCGAACGGCGGGCTCGACCTCGTCATGCCGGGTCCCGGCGGGCCCTGGGAGGACCGGCTCGTGCGCGCCGTCGAGGACGGCCTCGTGCCCGAGGCGGAGATCGACGACAAGGTCGCGCGCCTCCTCCTCCTCGCCCGCCGGGTGGGCGCGCTCGACGAGCCGGCCCGTCCCCTGACGTACGACGGCGACCTGCGCGAGCTCGTGCGCCGCACCGCCGCGCGCGGCACGGTCGTCCTGCGGTCCGACGCCGAGAACCCCGTCTGGGACCGACCCGCGCCGCGCTCGATCGCGCTCGTCGGCCCCAACGCGGTGCGACCGCACGTGCTCGGCGGGGGCAGCTCGACGGTCGTCCCGACGCACGTCGTCACCCCGGCCGAGGGACTCGCCGCCCGCTGGCCCGGCGCGTCGCTCACCGTGTCCCGCGGGGGCGACGCGCGCCGTCTGGCACCGCGCCTCGACCTGACCGCACGGTCCCTCCCCGACCAGGCCCTCCAGGTCACGTGGCTCGACGCCGAGGGCGCGACGTTGCGCAAGGAGGTCCTCGCGCGCTGGGACGGCTTCCTGCGCGACCTGCCGGACACGGTCGACACCGTCGTGCTCGAGGCGGACGTCCTGCTCGACGAGCCGGGCGACCACACGCTCGAGGTCGGCACCGTGCCCGGTCACACGATCGAGGTCGACGGCGTCGTCGTCGCGCACGACCCGCACCGCTCGGGCGTCGAGGTCATCCTCGACTCCTCGATCAACAACCCGGTCGGCGTCCCGGCACTCGTGCACGTCGACGCCCCGCGCCGCGTCCGCGTCACCGCGTCGCTCCTCGTCACCCGCGCACAGGGCTACGGCAACATGGTGCGCGCCGAGCTGCGGCACCGCGTCCCGGCCCCGTCCGTCGAGCAGGAGATCGCCGAGGCGGTCGCCGCCGCCCGCGCGGCGGACCTCACCGTCGTCGTCGTCGGGACGAACGAGGAGGTCGAGTCGGAGGGCTGGGACCGGACCTCGCTCGCGCTGCCCGGCCGTCAGGACGAGCTCGTCGAGCGCGTGCTCGACGCCGACCCGGACGCGGTCGTCGTGGTCAACGCCGGCGCCCCCGTCCTCCTCCCGTGGTTCGACCGCGCGCGCACCGTGCTGTGGGTCTGGTTCCCGGGCCAGGAGGCCGGGCACTCGATCGCCGACGTCCTCGCGGGCGCCGTCGAGCCGACCGGACGCCTGCCGTGGACGCTCCCCGCGGACGCGGCCGACGTCCCGGTCCCCCACGCCGTCCCCGCCGGTGGCGTGGTCGAGTACACCGACGGCGTGCATGTCGGCCACCGCGCCTGGGTGCGCTCGGGCCGCGTGCCCGCGGCGCCCTTCGGGCACGGTCTCGGCTGGACCACCTGGTCCTACGACGAGGTCGCACCCGCGACCTGGGCGCCCGACGGCGACGCCGCCGTCGTCGTCCGTGTCACCAACACCGGGACCCGGGACGGTCGCGAGACCGTCCAGGTCTACCTCGAGGCCCCGGACGCGCCCGTGGCGTCCCCGGTCGCGCACCGCGACCGACCGTCGCGCTGGCTCGGCGGGTTCGCCTCCGTCGACGTCGCGGCGGGCGGGTCGGCCCACGTCACCGTGACCGTCCCGCGCCGGAGGTTCGAGGTGTGGGACACCGACAGCGAGCGCTGGGACCTGCCCGCCGGGACGTACCGGCTCCGGGTCGGGCGCTCGATCGACGACCTCCGCCTGGACACCGCGGTCCGGGCGCTGGAGAGCACCACCGGACGGGAGTAGCACCACCACCGGACCGCGGCACCACCCCTGCACCGCCCCCTTTCGTCCCGGCACCCGCCGGGCCGACGTTCTCGAAGGAGAGACTCATGAGGTTGAAGGCCTCCGCGATCGCGCTCGGCGTCGCGACTGCCCTCGTGCTCACCGGCTGCTCGGCGTCGTCCGGCGACGGCGACACCGACACGACCACCGGCGCCGGCGGCGCCGCCCTCACGATCGCCAAGCCCGACGGCGCGATCGCGACCGAGTCGAACAACCCGTGGATCGGGGACTCGTCGGCGCTCAAGCTCGGCTACGTCAACGCGGTCTACGAGCCCGTGGGCTTCGTCAACGTCGTGAGCCCGAGCGACCCGATCAAGCCGTGGCTCGCGTCGGAGATCGTGTGGTCCGACGACTACACGTCCGTCCAGCTCACCACGCAGAGCGACGTGACGTGGAACGACGGCGAGCCGCTCACCGCCGACGACATCGCGTTCTCGTACCAGATCCTCCTCGACACGCCCGAGCTCAACACCGCGGCGCTCCCGCTCGAGAGCGTCACGGTCGACGGCGACGTCGTCACGCTGACGTTCACGAGCTCGATGTACGCGAAGCAGGACAAGGTGCTGCACCGCTACGTCGTGCCGAAGCACGTGTGGGAGGGCGTCGCCGACCCGACGACGGAGGTCAACCCCGAGCCCGTCGGCACCGGCCCGTACACGCTCGAGAGCTTCAGCACGGAGAGCGTCGAGCTCACCGCGCGCGACGACTACTGGGGCGGCGAGCTCGCGGTCCCGACGCTGTACTACGTGTCGTACAACGACAACAGCGCCCTGACGACCGCGCTCGCCAACGGCGACGCCGACTGGGCGCAGGCGTTCCTCCCCAACGTGCAGTCGGCCTACGTCGAGAAGGACCCGGACCACAACGTCTACTGGGCCCCCGCCGGCCTCGGCGTCGACGCGATGTTCGTCAACACGACGAAGAAGCCGTTCAGCGACGTGGCGTTCCGCCAGGCGGTGAACATGGTGGTCGACCGCACGCAGCACCAGCAGATCGCGCGCGAGGACGGCGTGCCCCTGCTCACCTCGGTCACCGGCCTCCCCCAGCCCGCGGGCGACCCGTACATCGCCGAGGAGTTCCAGGGCGAGGAGTACGCGGTCGACGTGGACGGCGCCAAGAAGGTCCTCGAGGACGCCGGCTACACCCTCGACGGCGAGGCGCTCGTCGACCCGGACGGCGAGCCCGTCACGTTCGAGCTCACCGTCCCGCAGGGCTGGAACGACTACGTCACGGGCATCAGCCTCATCGCCGAGTCGGTCAAGGCGCTCGGCGTCGAGGCCACCGTCACGACGCCCGACTCCGACTCCTGGTGGGCCGCGAAGGGCACGGGCGACTTCGACGCGATCCTGCACTGGACCGAGACGGGCGCGACCCCGTACGACCTGTACAGCGACATGATGGACGGCCGCTGGCTCAAGCCGGTCGGGGAGGCCGCGGACTACAACTTCGGCCG
The DNA here is from genome assembly GCF_055181235.1 of Cellulosimicrobium sp. So1_17. Lineage (NCBI taxonomy): Bacteria > Bacillati > Actinomycetota > Actinomycetes > Micrococcales > Promicromonosporaceae > Cellulosimicrobium > Cellulosimicrobium sp. So1_17. Next base: position 3,728,007 of record NZ_CM143702.1, on the reverse strand, counting down.
CTACGACAACCCCGAGGCGACCGCCGCGCTCGACGAGTTCGCCAACGCGACGGACGACGCCACGCGCACCGCCGCGATCGAGAAGGTCCAGAAGATCTTCGTCGAGGACGTCCCGGCGATGCCGATCGGCACGCGCCCGTTCATCAGCGAGTTCAACACGCGGAACTACACGGGCTGGCCGAGCGACGCCGACCCGTACACCAACGCGGACCCGACGCAGCCGTCGGCCGTGCTCATCCTCACCGAGCTCGAGCCGGTGGAGTGACGCACGACCCGTCGTGACCATCGCGCGGCGGGCGCGCCCAGGGCCCCGGTCCTCGGCGCACCCGCCGCGTCACGGCGCAGCACCGCGCACCCGTGCTCGCGCCCCGCACCGCCCGCACCCCACGAACAGGTTGGACGAGTGAACACCGATCCCCTGCTGACCGTCACGGACTTCAGCGTGGTCTACGACGTCGACCCCCCGGTCGAGGCCGTGTCCGACGTCTCCTTCACGCTGCACCGCGGCGAGATCCTCGGTCTCGCCGGCGAGTCCGGCTGCGGCAAGACCTCGCTCGCGTACGGCGTGCAGCGCCTCCTCAAGCCGCCCGCCGTCATCCCCTCGGGCCACGCGGTCTTCCACGACGAGTCCGGCGAGGACGTCGACATCGCCGCGCTGTCCGAGACCGCGCTGCGCCGGTTCCGCTGGGACAAGGCGTCGATGGTCTTCCAGGGCGCGATGAACGCGCTCAACCCGGTCACGAAGATCGGCAAGCAGCTCGGCGACGTCTTCGAGACCCACCGCCCCGGGATGAGCCGCGCCGAGCGGACGCGCGAGTGCGGCGACCTGCTCGACCTCGTCGGCGTGGGCCGCGAGCGCCTGCGCTCGTACCCGCACGAGCTGTCGGGCGGCATGCGCCAGCGCGTGATGATCGCGATGGCGCTCGCCCTCAAGCCGCAGCTCATGATCATGGACGAGCCGACTACCGCGCTCGACGTGCTCGTGCAGCGCGAGATCCTCCAGCAGATCTCGGACCTGCGGAGGCAGTTCGGGTTCTCCGTCATCTTCATCACCCACGACCTGCCGCTGCTGCTCGAGATCTCCGACCGCATCGCCGTGATGCGACAGGGCCGCATCGTCGAGCTCGACACGGCGTCGAACATCTACCACCACGCGCAGCACGAGTACACGCGCACGCTCCTCGGCTCGTTCCCCAGCCTCACGGGCGAGCGCGGCGGGTTCGTGCGCGGGCACCACGCCGGCGCGGCAGGAGGTGCGGTCGCATGACCACGCTCGAGCTCTCCCACGTCAGCAAGCGCTACCGCGTCCGCGGCACGGGCGACATGCTCGCGCTCGACGACGTCAGCTTCACCCTCACCTCCGGGCGCACGGTCGCGCTCGTCGGGCAGAGCGGGAGCGGCAAGTCGACGATCGCGAAGATCCTCACCCAGCTGGAGTGCGCGACGTTGGGCAGCATCCTGCTCGACGGCTCGCCGATCCCCCAGCGGGGCCGGGCGCTGCGCCGCTACCGGCAGCAGGTGCGCATGGTCTTCCAGGACCCGTTCGCGTCGCTCAACCCGTCGCACACGATCCGGCACCACCTCGAGCGGCCGCTGCTCCTCGACCACGTGGTCCCGAAGGACGAGGTCGACGACGAGGTGCACCGCCTCCTCGAGCGCGTGCACCTCGACGCCGGGGTGGTCGAGCGCCGCCCGCACGAGCTGTCCGGCGGTCAGCGCCAGCGCGTCGCCATCGCGCGCGCCCTGGCGTCGCGGCCGTCGCTGCTCATCGCCGACGAGCCCGTCTCGATGCTCGACGTCTCGATCCGCCTCGGCGTGCTCAACCTGCTCGCCGAGCTGCAGCGCGCGTCGAACCTCGGGGTCCTCTACATCACGCACGACCTCGCGACGGCGCGGCACTTCAGCGACGAGATCATGGTCCTGCACCACGGCGTCGTCGTGGAGCACGGCCCCGCCGACGACGTGATCCTCGACCCCCAGCACCCCTACACCCGCGCGCTGCGCGACGCCTCGCCGAACCCGGAGGTCCACTTCTCCGGTGCCCGGGCGGCGACCGACGCGTCGAGGAGCCGACCGTGAGATTCTTCGCCCGCCGCACCGCCTTCTACCTGTTCACCGCCTGGGCGGCCATCACCATCAACTTCTTCCTGCCCCGCATGATGAAGGGCGACCCGGTCTCCGCCTACCTGGCGAAGAACCAGGGCAAGGTCAGCCCGGAGGCCGCGGCCTCGCTGCGCACGCTCTTCGGTCTCGACGAGGACAGGTCGCTGTTCCAGCAGTACGTCGACTACTGGGGGCTCATGCTCTCCGGCGACCTCGGGCGCTCGTTCTCCAAGGGCCTCGCTCCCGTCGGGGACGTCATCGCGGTCGCCCTGCCCTGGACGCTCGGCCTGGTCGGCATCGCGACGATCATCAGCTTCTTCCTCGGCAGCGCGCTGGGCGCGGTCGTCGGCTGGCGCCGCGGCAGCCGTGCGGACGCGATCGTCCCGGTCGCGACGTTCATGTCGACCGTCCCGTACTTCTGGATGGGCCTCATCGCGATCGCCGTCTTCTCCAGCGCGCTCGGCTGGTTCCCCGCGTCCCACGCGTACAGCAAGGGCGCGAGCCCGGAGTGGTCGTTCGAGTTCGCGTGGGACGTGATCCAGCACGGCACGCTGCCCGCGTTGACGATCGTCGTCGCGTCGCTCGGCGGCTGGGTCCTCGGGATGCGCAACATGCTCATCACCGTGCTCGACGAGGACTACGTGACCGTGGCGCAGGCCAAGGGCCTGAGCCCGCGCCGCGTGCTGTCCGGCTACGCGTCGCGCAACGCCGTCCTGCCGCAGCTGTCGAGCTTCGCGCTGTCCCTCGGGTTCATCGTCGGCGGCACGCTCGTCATGGAGCTCGTCTTCTCCTACCCGGGTGTCGGCAAGCTCCTCCTCGACGCCACGAACGCGAAGGACTACCCGCTCATGCAGGGCCTGTTCCTCGTCATCACGCTGTCCGTCCTCGTGGCGAACATCCTGGCGGACGTCGCGCACGCCGCCCTCGACCCGCGCACCCGCGCGACGGAGGCCTGAGCCATGACGTCCACCTCGACCTCCACGAACGGCACGCCGTCCGCGCCGGACGCGCCGACCTCCGGGCCGACGTCGCCCGTCCGGACGACGACCGGTCCCACGTCGTCCGCCCCGGCACCCGCGGGGGCGAGCCCGCGTGCCCGCTCGCGCAGAGCCCGCCTCGGGCGCGGCTTCGCGATGTTCCGCAACGGCAAGTCGCTGACCGGGCTCGCGATCCTCGGGTTCTTCACCGTGCTGGCCGTGTTCGGCGACCTCATCGCGCCGTACGGGCCGCTCGACAAGGACTTCACGGCGCTCAAGCAGCCGCCGTCGGGCCAGCACTGGCTCGGCACGACGCACATGGGCGAGGACGTGCTCAGCCAGATCATCTACGGCACGCGCGGCGTGCTCGTGGTGGGGTTCGTGTCCGGCATCATCGCGACGCTGGTCGCCGTGGTGGTCGGCGTCACGGCCGGGTACGTGGCCGGCTGGCGCTCCGAGTCGCTGTCCGCGCTGACGAACGTCTTCCTCGTGCTCCCCGGCCTGCCGCTGATGATCATCGTCGCGTCGCAGTACGAGAACCCGAGCCTGCTCCTCATCTCGACCGTGCTCGCCATCACGGGCTGGGCGTGGGGCGGTCGCGTGCTGCGCGCCCAGACCATGTCGCTGCGTAACCGCGACTTCATCCAGGCGGCGCGGGCCAACGGCGAGCCGATCCACCGGATCATCGCCGTCGAGATGCTCCCGAACCTCACGGCCATCATCGCGTCGAGCTTCGTCGGCACGGTGACTGCAGCGGTGCTGGGCCTGACGACGCTCGCGTTCATCGGCGTCATCCCCATCACCAACCTCAACTGGGGCACGATCCTCTTCTGGGCGCAGCAGAACGGCGCGTTCCCCGACTACTGGTGGTGGTACGTCCCCGCCGGCCTGTGCATCGCGCTGCTCGGCATGGCGCTGTCGCTCGTCAACTTCGGCATCGACGAGTACGTCAACCCGCGCCTGCGCTCGGCGGGCGAGCGCGCCCGCGCGGCGCGCAAGAAGGGCTACAAGGTCACGAGCGGCGTGACGACCGTGAGCGACCGGCCCGACCTCCTCGACCGCAGCGTGGCGCCACCGCTGCCGGACTCCCCGGCGCCGGACGGCGCGGACACGTCGCAGGTCGCGACCGAGGGGGAGGACGAGGAGACCATCGCGACGGGATGGCCGCACCGCTCGGTGTGACCACCCTGCGCGAGAGCAGGCGGGGGCCGCTCAGCACCCCGCCGACGACGGCCCCGACCCGGGCACGCCTGACGTGCAGCACGCCCCTGCTGCACGACGGCCGCCGGGTCGGGGCCCGCGTCGTCCCGCCCGCGTCGTCCCGCTCGCGTCGACCCGCCGCTGAGGGCGAGCGTTCAGACCAGGTCGCGCACGACGTCGGACCCGAGCTTGAGGATCAGCGCACCGACCACGACGACGAAGACGACGCGGACGAACCCGCTCCCCTTCGCGACCGCCATGCGCGCGCCGACGTACGCGCCGAGCAGGTTCGCCGCGCCCATCAGGAGGCCGAGCCCCCACAGGACCGCGCCGTACGGGATGAAGAAGATCAGCGCGCCCGCGTTGGTCGCGAAGTTCGCGATCTTCGCGAGCGCGGACGCCGGCAGGAACGCGTATCCCAGGATGCTCACGAGCGAGATGACGAAGAAGGTGCCCGTCCCAGGACCGAGCAGGCCGTCGTAGGTGCCGATGACGAGCCCGATGCCCGCGGCGGCCCACCGGTGGCCGTTGCCCTCCCAGCGCAGGTTCGTCGCGTGGCCCAGCTTCGGCTTCGCGATCGTGTAGGTGGCGACGGCCACGAGCACGACGAGGATGATCGGCGTGAACAGGTCGGCCGGGATCCGGGACGCGAGCGCCGCTCCCCCGATCGCGCCCACCAGGGCGGCGAGCGCCATCGGGCCGGCGGTGCGCAGGTCGGGCCCCACGCGCCGGTAGAACGTCGCCGCGCTGACCGACGTGCCCATGATGCTCGCGAGCTTGTTCGTCGCGAGCGCCTGGACCGGGCTGATGCCCGGGACGAGCAGCAGCGCGGGGAGCTGGATCAGCCCGCCGCCGCCGACCACGGCGTCGATCCATCCCGCCGTGAGCGCGGCGAGCACGAGGAGGGCGATCGTCAGGCCGTCGATCTCGAGCCCGCCGGTGGACGGGAGGACGAAGGCTGGCAGCACCCACTAGTGGTACCACGGCGTCGGCGTCCTCCGGGTCCACCGGGTCCACCGGGTCCACCGGGTCCACTGGGTCCACCGGGTCCGCCGGGTCCACTGACAACGCGTAACCGATCGGTTACGCTTTATGGGTGGACGCGTTCGAGGCCCTGTCCGACCCGGTCCGCCGGGATCTCCTCCTCGCGCTGCGCCGCGGAGACCTGTCGGCCGGCGACCTCGCGGCCTCGCAGCCCGGTGTCTCCCGGCCGGGGGTGAGCCGGCACCTGCGGGTCCTGCGCGAGGCCGGGCTCGTCGCCGTCGTGCCCGACGGGAGGCGTCGCGTCTACTCGCTGCGCCCCGACGCCCTCGCCCCCGTGAGCGAGATCGTCGCGGCCCTCGCCGGGGTCGTGCCACCCATCCCTGCCCGAGCCCTCGACGGCCTCGACCTCGAGGTCCGCCGCACCACCCGAGAGCGCCGCGCCGAGCCGGGCGCGGGCCGACACGAGGAGATCGCATGAGCGACCCGACGACCCCGACCCCCTCCGCCCCCACGGGCCCCGTCCCGCACGGGACGGTCGAGCACGGGCCGGCAGGCCCCGAGCTCGTCGTTACGCGCACGTTCCGCGCCCCCGCTGCCGACGTGTGGGCGAGCCTCACCGAGCCGGAGCGGCTCGCCCGGTGGATCGGGTACTGGGAGGGCGACCCCTCGACGGGTCGCGTCCAGTTCTTCATGACCGCCGAGGGGGACAACCCTGAGCCGGAGGAGTACCGCATCACGCGGTGCGAGCCCCCGCACCGGTTCGCCGGGGACACCGCCATGGGGGACCAGACCTGGCACCTCGCGTTCGACCTCGCCGAGGAGGACGGCGTCACGACGCTGACGTTCCGCCAGGTGCTCGGCCCGTCCGACGACGCCCGGAACGTCGGACCGGGGTGGGAGTACTACCTCGAGCGGCTCACCGCCGTGCGCGAAGGGCGCGACGTCGCGACCGTCGAGTGGGAGCCCTACCTCGCCGGTCTGGCCGACCACTACGAGCAGGCCCAGGCGAACGCCTCCTGAGCCGGTCGGTCAGGACTGCAGGGCGTCGTACTCCGCCTCTGCCGCGACGTCGTCCTCGACGTCGAGCCGCAGGTGGGCGAGGGCGCTCTGCAGGACGCGCAGGCCGCTCGCGGCGCGCTCGCCCCACAGCGACACGTAGGAGAACTGCCACCACCACAGCCCTTCGAGCTCCCGTCCCGCCTCGAAGTGCTGCAGGCCCTTCGCGAGGCACTCGGCGACGCACGCCAGGTCGCCGGACAACGACGCCGCCCCGACGTCGGCGCCGACGAGCGGGTCCGTGATCTCGACGTAGTCGTCGAAGCCGTCGAACAGCCGGGACAGCGCCGTGCGCAGAGGGTCGAGGTCGGTGTCCGGGCCGGCGTCCGGCTCGAACCGCTCGACGGGCACGACGTCGCCCATCGCCCCGAGCCGTGCGCCGACGGCCAGGACGTCGGACAGCGCGAGGAGCAGCAGCGGGAGCACCGCCCCCGGGGTCGCGCCGGCGGCGACCTGTGCCGTCGTCGTGAGGTACGCGCGGGCCTCCGCGGCCGTCTCCTCGGCGATCTCGCGCAGCTCCGGGTCGTGCTGGATCTCGCCCATGCCGGTCCCTTCCGTCAGCCGCCGATCAGGCGACGTCCCTCGAACGCACGCCCGAGGGTCACCTCGTCGGCGTACTCCAAGTCTCCCCCGACAGGTAGTCCGGAGGCGAGGCGAGTCACGCGCAGACCCATCGGGCCGAGCATGCGCGCGAGGTACGTCGCGGTGGCCTCGCCCTCGACGTTCGGGTCGGTCGCGAGGATGACCTCCGTGACCTGCCCGTCCGCGAGGCGCGTCATGAGCTGCGCGATCCGCAGGTCGCCCGGCCCGACGTTCTCGATCGGGTTGATGGCGCCGCCGAGCACGTGGTACTTCCCGCGGAACTCACGCGTGCGCTCGATCGCGACGACGTCCTTGGGCTCCTCGACGACGCAGATCACGTCGACCGAGCGCCGCGGGTCGGCGCAGATGCGGCACTGCTCGGACTCGGCGACGTTCCCGCACGTGTCGCAGAACCGGACGCGCGCCTTGACCTCGGTGAGCGCGTCGACGAGGCGCCGCACGTCCACGGCGTCGGTCGCGAGGAGGTGGAACGCGATGCGCTGCGCGCTCTTGGGCCCGACGCCGGGGAGTCGGCCGAGCTCGTCGATCAGGTCCTGGACAGCGCCTTCGTACACTCCCCCAGCCTACGGGGCGTCGCCGACGTGCCCGGCCGCCGCTCCGGACGTCGCGACGAGCTCGACCTCGAAGCCGTCCGTGTCCTCGAGATAGGCGGCGTAGTGGTCGGGACCGCCCGCGAACGGATGCCGGTCGCCGAAGAGCAGCGCCCACCCGTGCTCGCCCGCCGCTGCCACGAGCGCGTCGACGTCGCTGCGCGAGCCGGTGTCGAAGGCCAGATGGTTGAGGCCGGGCAGCGTGCGGTCGTGCTCGTCCGCAGCCAGGGCGGGGCTCTGCTCGACGACCACGTACGTCGGACCGAGCCGCCAGCTCCGGCCGCCGTCCCAGCGCTGGTGGGGCACGTAGCCGAGCGCGGTCAACAGCCATCCCCAGGACCGCTCCGCGCGGGAGAGGTCGGGAACCCACAGCTCGACGTGGTGCAGCGCACCGCGCGGCACGGTCAGGCGCCCGGGTCCTGGATCTCCTCGACGATCTTGCCGTCGAGGAGCCGCACGACGAGCTGCGCGCCGACCAGACCCGTGGAGACGATGTCCGGGTCGTCGGCGGAGGGCGCGTCGTCCTCCGGTGCGACGCGCACGGGCGTCGTCGCCCGGACGGAGGCACGGCGCTCCGCCTCGCGGCGCTCCGCGGCCTGCCGGGGCGTCTCCCCCGCCGCGGGTGCCGGTGCGGGCCGCTGGCGTTCCTGCTCGACGACCGGCTCCGGCTCCGGGCCGTCGTCGAGGTCCGCGGGCGGCTCGGACAGCGACGCACCGGCCAGCCACGCCTCGTCGGCAGCATCGACCGCTCCGCCCGAGGGACCAGGCCCGTCGTCCGCGACGGCGGTGCGCGCCGTCGTACCGGGTGAGGGCGCGGCTCCGCGCGACGGCGCTGCGCCGAGCGAGGACGGGTCGACGGATCCAGCGGCATCCGACGGCGCCGTCACGGCGATCGTCGCCGGTGCGCCCGCGAGCCATGCCGCGTCGGCCGCGTCGATCACCGTGGCCTGAGGTGACGGGGACGACTCCTGCTGGACCGGTCGATCCTGCAGCGCAACGCCTCCGCCGCGCGAGGCGTCCAGCACCGCGCTGCTGGAGCCCACCGGCGAGCTCGCGAGCACCGGGGCGGCGCTCGCCCGCGCGGGAGAGGACACGCCGGCCGGTGGTGCGACGTCGTCGCCCGGCGAGGTGCTCGCAGGGACCGCGTCGTCAGCGGGCCACGACGCGGGCTCGACATCTGCGCCCGGGTCCGGCACCGCGGCACCCCCCGGATCCCCGGGACCGGCGACGGGGGCCGAGCCGCCCCCGCCCCCGCCTCCGCCCCCTCCGTGACCCTGGCCATGACCGTCCTCGGCGAGGCGCGCCTCGACCCGCAGCTGGAGACCGAGCGTCTGGTAGACGGCGTCCTGGACGGCCGCCGTGTGCCGCGAGGACGAGAACGTCCGGGCGAGCCCCGGCGACGGGAACGCCAGGAACAGCACGTCCGGGTGCAGCTCCGCCACCTGCGCGTTCATGCTGACGAGCGACCACGTCGCGCGGCTCGAGCTCAGCGTCTCGAGCACCTCGGGCCAGCGCCGCCGCAGCTCCTCCGTCGTCATCGACGGTGCCCCGGACGCCACGCCCGACGGGACCGCGGTCGCGGTCGTCGTCTCCTCGCGCCCCCCGGCGGTCGTGGCCGACTGCGCCGCGCTCGGCGACTCCGCCGGCTCTCCCGGACCCGCTCCCGGCGAGGCTCCGGTCGGCTCCTCGGCGGGAGGCTCCGTCCGTCCTTTCGCCCGGTCCTCCGTCGGCTCGGCGGCCGGCGCACCCGCGGGCTCGTCCGTCCGCTCCGCCGTCGGTTCCGCATCCGACGCCGACTCCTCGACGGCCGGGATGTGCGCGCCTCCGCGACCTGGTGCGCGCTCGGCCGGGACGCTCTCGGCATCGCCCTCCGGCGCCTGCGTCGTCGCCGTGCCCTCGCCCGTCGGCTGCGACGGCGCGGTGGCCTGCTCGACGGGGGTGGCCTGCTCGACGGCGTCGGTCTGCTCCACGGGGGTGGCCTGCTCGACGGGGCCGGGCTGCTCGACGGCAGCGGCCGGTGTCGGGCCGGCCGGGGCGGGGGCCGACGCCGCCGCAGCAGGCGGAGGCAGGGTTCCCCTGGCCGGGCGCAGCGCCGCGCGGACGGCGGCGGCACCGGTGAGCCCGGGCTCCGGCGAGGAGAACGCCGGCCCGGACGCGGCGGCGTCGGGCACAGGACGCGGGGTGGCGACCGGCCCGGACACGACGGGGCCCGGTGCGGCGGGGACCGGGCCGGCGGGTGCCGCACCGAGGCCGCCGCGCTCGAGGCGGTCGAGGCGGGCGGCGAAGCCCGCGGCGCCGTCGTCGGCGCCGGGCAGGAGGAGCCGTGCGACGAGCAGCTCGAGGTGCAGCCGCGGGGACGTCGCGCCCGCCATCTCCGTGAGCGCCGCGTTGACGAGGTCGGCGGCGCGCGAGAGCTCGGACATCCCGAGGTTCTGGGCCTGGGTGCGCATGCGCGCGAGCTGGTCGGCGGGGTGGTCGCGCAGGACGGCCTGCGCCTCCTCGCCGGAGACGGCGATGACGATGAGGTCGCGCAGGCGCTCGAGGACGTCCTCGACGAAGCGGCGCGGTTCGTGCCCCGTCGCGATGACCTGGTCGACGACGCGGAAGATGCTCGCGCCGTCGCGCGCCGCGAGGGCGTCCACGACGTCGTCGAGCAGCGTGGCGTGCGTGTAGCCGAGCAGCGCGACGGCGCGCTCGTAGTCGACCTGGCCGTTCTCCGCGCCGGCGATGAGCTGGTCCATGACGGACAGCGAGTCGCGGACGCTGCCGCCGCCCGCGCGCGTGACGAGCGGGAAGACGCCCGACCCGACGCCCACGCCTTCCGCGGTGCAGAGCTCCTCGAGGTACGGGCCGAGCACGTCCGGCGGGACCAGACGGAAGGGGTAGTGGTGCGTGCGCGAGCGGATGGTGCCGATGACCTTGTCGGGCTCCGTCGTCGCGAAGACGAACTTGATGTGCTCCGGCGGCTCCTCGACGATCTTGAGCAGCGCGTTGAACCCGGCGGGCGAGACCATGTGGGCCTCGTCGATGATGAAGATCTTGTACCGGTCGCGCGTGGGCGCGAACGTCGCGCGCTCGCGCAGGTCGCGCGCGTCGTCGACGCCGCCGTGCGAGGCCGCGTCGATCTCGACGACGTCGAGGCTGCCCGGACCGCCGCGTGCGAGGTCGACGCACGACGGGCACGCCCCGCACGGGGTGTCGATCGGGGTCTGGGGCGTGTTCTGCGCGCAGTTGAGGGTGCGCGCCAGGATGCGCGCGCTCGTCGTCTTGCCGCAGCCGCGTGGCCCCGAGAAGAGGTACGCGTGGTTCACCCTGCCGCTCCGCAGCGCCTGCATGAGCGGCGCGGTCACGTGGTCCTGACCGATCACCTCGGCGAAGGTCTCGGGCCGGTAGCGGCGGTACAGGGCGGTGCTCACCCCGGTCACTCTAGACGTCGGCGCCGACAGGCACGAGGCCGCTACCGGCGCTCTGCCCCGAGATCGACCTGTACGTCGCGAGATCGACCTTCAGAGGGTCGATCTCGCGACGCAGGGGTCGATCTCGAGGGCTCGTCAGCGGTGCAGGGCCTTGCGCGCGAGCCAGTTCCCGAGGAGCTGCGCGACCTGGACGATCCCGATCATCACGAGCACGGTGACGATGACGACGCCCCAGTTGTAGCGCTGGTACCCGTACCTCAGGGCGAAGTCACCGAGCCCGCCGCCCCCGATGAGCCCGGCGACCGCCGACATGTCGAGCACCGCGATGAAGAGGAACGTGTACCCGAGGATGAGCGGCGCGAGCGCCTCCGGGACGAGTACCGTCGTGATGATGCGCCACGACGACGCGCCCATCGCGCGCGCGGCCTCGATCACGCCCGGGTCGATGCCCACGAGGTTCTGCTCGACGATGCGGCTCGTGCCGAACGCCGTCATGACCGACAGCGGGAAGATGAACGCCTCCGTGCCGAGCGTCGTCCCGACCACCTGGAGCGTCACCGGCCCGAGGAGCGTGACGAAGATGATGAAGGGGATCGGCCGCACGATGTTGACGAGGACGTTGAGGACACCGAACACCCAGCGGTTCTCGAGCACGTTGCCCTGGCGCGTCACGTAGAGCGCGATGCCGAGCGCGAGGCCGGCGAGACCGCCCGTGAGCAGCGCCACGGACACCATCTGGAGCGTCTGGCCGAAGGCCTCCCACAGGATCGGCCAGAGGGTGGACCAGTCGCGGTTCATCAGCGGCCTCCGAGGTTGCCGTGGCGGTAGAGGGTGTCGCGACCGGTGCCGTACGGGTCGCCGAGGTCGCCCCCGTCTCCGGGCGGTCCGTCGTCGTCACCGGCGTCACCGCGGCCGGCGGCGAGCCGCGCGACGCGCGGGTCCTCGAGCGGGTGCGCCGCCGTGCCGAGGTCCACGACGTCGGCACGCTCCGCGAGCGCGGTGAGGAACGGCGCGACCCGGTCCTCCGGCGCGTCGAGCTCCACGGTCAACGAGCCGAACGGCCGCTCCCCCACCTCGGAGATGCCGCCGAAGACGACGGAACCGTCGACGTCGTGCTCCCGCAGCAGGCGGAACAGGTCGGTCCCCGTGCTCGCCCCCTCGCGCACGCCGACCGTGACGAGGCGGCCGGGGTGGCGCTCGCGCAGGCGCGCGAGCGTCTCGCGAGAGGGCCGGTCGTGCAGGGCCGTGCCGACGAACCGCTGGGCCGCGTCGGCGCTGGGCGCGGAGAAGACGTCGTACACGTCGCCCGTCTCGACCACCTTGCCGTGCTCCATCACCGCGACGCGGTGGCACGTCGAGCGCACGACCTCCATCTCGTGGGTGATGACGACGATGGTGATCCCGAGCTCGGCGTTGACGCGCCGCAGGAGCGCGAGCACCTCGCGCGTCGTCTCGGGGTCGAGCGCGGACGTCGCCTCGTCGGCCAGGAGGATCGTGGGCGACGCCGCGAGCGCGCGGGCGATGCCCACGCGCTGCTTCTGGCCGCCGGAGAGCTGCCGCGGGTACGCCTTCGCCTTGTCGGAGAGCCCGACGAAGGCGAGCATCTCGGCGACGCGCGCCGCCCGCTGCTCGCGCGACCACCCGGCCACCTTGAGCGGGTAGGCGACGTTCCCGGCGACCGTGCGCGAGGACAGCAGGTTGAACTGCTGGAAGACCATGCCGATGCGCGAGCGCACCTCGCGCACGCGCCGCTCGGGCAGGCCCGTGATCACCTGGCCGTCGACGACGACCTCGCCGCTCGTCACGGTCTCGAGGGCGTTGACGAGCCGCACGAGCGTGGACTTGCCGGCACCCGAGTACCCGATGACGCCGAAGATCTCTCCGCGCCGGACGGTCAGGGAGACGTTGTCGACGGCGTGGACGGCGTCGTCGCCCTCGCCGAAGGTCTTGCTCACGTGGCGCAGCTCGATCGCGGGCTGCTCGTCACCACCCGGGTCGCGGGGGCCGTCGGTCACGGTCGGGTCCTCTCGTCGGAGGCCGGGCCTCCGGGGTGCCGGTGCGGGGATCGGTCCGGGCCGCCTGGCCGGGGTGCGTGGTCCGTCTGCCATCGTCCTCCCCCGGGCCCGACGACGCGCGAGGGCGGGCGGTCGCCCGCCCACCCCCGCGTCGCTCGGGTCAGGAGGCGTTGCGGATGTCGTCCTCGATGCCGGCGAGGATCTCCTGCAGCTCGGCAGGCGAGTTCTCCTTGATGACGGCGGTGCCGCCGGACGCGGCGTCCTCGGCCTCGACGACCTCCGCCGAGTGGGAGATCTCGGCGAGCTTGAGCAGCGTCTCGTCGCCGGAGTCCTCGGCGCGCGCGACCCACACGTTGATGTAGGGCTTGGCGGCGTCGGAGTCGGGGTCGTCCTCGAAGAGCGCGTCCTCGGGCGTCAGGCCGGCGTCCTCGACGAAGTCGTTGTTGATGATCGACGCGTCGACGGACTGGAGCTGGATCGGGGTCTGCGCCGCGTCCACCGGGGTGACGGTCACCTTGGAGCTCGGCAGCACGTCCGCCTCGGTGGAGATCGAGCTCCCGCCGTCCTCGAGCTCGATCAGGCCCGCCTCCTGCAGCACGAGGAGCGCACGGGCGAGGTTCGTCGGGTCGTTCGGGACGGCCACCTGACCGCCGTCCGGGATCTCCTCGAGGGACGTGTGCTTGGTCGAGTAGAGCGCGAGCGGGTAGACGGCCGTCGCGCCGATCGGCTGGAGGTCGTCCCCGGCGTCCACGTTGTAGCCCGCGAGGAACTGCAGGTGCTGGAACTGGTTGACGTCGAGCTCGCCCTGGGACAGCGCCGGGTTCGCCTGCGTGTAGTCCTGGAGGTCGACCAGCTCGATCTCGATGCCCTCGGCCTCGGCCTGCTCCTGGAACACCGCCCACTTGTCGTCGGCCGCGCCGACCACGCCGACACGGATCGGGTCGTCCGAGCCGCCGGTGGAGGTGCTCGCGGAGTCGTCGCCGGAGGAGCACGCCGTCAGGGCCAGGGTGGACGCGACGGCGACCGCCGCCCAGGTCAGACGCTTGCGGGCGGTGGAGGACGATGTGGTGGAGAACGACATGGGATGCCCTTCGACGGGGTCGCGCGAGGTCGGCACGACGGGGTGCAGGGGTGCCTGCGGGATCGGGTGCGGGGTGCTTCCGACGGGCCATCAGCCACGTGGCGAGCGGTGGACCGGTCCGGGCGCGCGGGGCGACGGAGCAGGTCGGTCAGGTGCAGGGAGACCCTGCGGGGGACGACGGCGCGGGTGTCAGCAGCCGCACATTCGCCCGGCGCCCCGTGCGCGGCGACAACACGGCACCGCGACGCAGGACGCTGCGTGCGGGACCGGTGCGGCGACGGGGAGCGAGCTCATGTCGTTCATCATGGGCACGTGAGGCGCGTGGGCGCCAATCCCCGAGCCGGATCGTCCAAGATGTGGACGCCGTTCTGGTCACATGATGGGAGCGACGTCGATCCGTGGTGCCGGCCGCGGACATGAAGGACCCCTCGCGCACCCACCAGAGCTCACCTACCCTTGCTGCCTTCCGGCCCTGGGGGAGTTCGGCGAGATGATGCCGCACGAGGGGTCTGCACCCAGCCTAGCCCAGGACCGGGCCTCGCCAGAAACCGGGCCGGGCGACCGCCGTCGGGCACCGTGCAGGCGTGCACGCCGGCACGGGAGGGGGCGCGATTCGGCCCTGGGACCGCGGTCCGGTATCCTCGTTGCGCTACCCCGGTCTGTGATCAGGATCGGTGGTGCACCAGGAGGATTCGCCTAGTGGCCTATGGCGCACGCTTGGAAAGCGTGTTGGGTTAAAAGCCCTCGGGGGTTCGAATCCCCCATCCTCCGCAGGACCGAAGGGCTCGTCGCCTCGCGACGGGCCCTTCGTCGTGCCATGGTCTCGGCGAACCGGTGCAGGTACCGCAGAGGCCCGTCGCACGGGTGCGACGGGCCTCTCGGACGTCCCGACGGTCCGACGCGCCGGGACATGAGCGCCGGCGGTGCCGCCGACGGCTCCCCCCAGCCTACGGCCCCGAGCGTCGCAACGGCAGGGGGCTGGCCGCTTCCGTCCGTGATCATCCCGTGCAGGACGCCGTCGGGGCTCGCCGGACGGTGCCGACGAGCCCCGACGAGCCCCCTGCGAGCCCTCGTGTCAGGCGTCCTCGCGCTTGCGTGCGGCCACGAGGATCGCGCCGGTCGCGAGGAGCAGGACCGCCAAGGCCGTCACGGCGAGCACCGTCGAACCCGTCCGCGGGAGGTCGCCGCCCGAGCTCGGGAACGTGTTCGTCACGCTCGCGTCGACCTGGGCGTCGTCCCCGACGGGGACGCCGAACGGGTCGGACGTCGGGACGCCGTCCGCGGGGTCGGTCGTGACCTCTACGCCGTCGACGACGATCGCGACGCTCTCCGCGTCACCGGAGTCCGTCTCCGCGACCGTGCACGTCGCGCCCTGCGGGACCTGCTCGTAGACGGCGGTCCAGTCGTCCGCCGCGGAGAGCGTGCGCTCCGCACCGCCCGGCAGGACCACGTCCGTCTCGACGCCGTCGACGTCCCACGTGCACGCGAGCGCGACGACGAACTCGTCGCCCTCGTGCTCGGTCGCCCCGGGACCGTCGAGCTCCTTGGTCACGACGACCTGACCGACGTCGAACGTGTTGCTCACGGTCACCGCGGCCGGGTCCGCCGCGATGGTCACGACGCCGGGCTCGCCGTCGTCGACGGCCGAGACCGTGCTCGACGTCGCGCCGCCCGTCGCCGACTCCGTCACGACGCACTCGGCGCCGATCGGCAGACCGTCGAAGGTCGCCGGCTCGCCAGGGACGAGCTCGCGGGTCGGTCCGCCCGGGACCTCGATCGGCGCCCCCTCGAAGGTGCACTCGAGCGTGACCTCGAACGGTCCCGCGCCGAACGCCTCGGCACCCTCGCCGTCCACGACCTTGTCCACCACGAGCGAGCCCACGTCGTAGGTGTTGGTCACGACGGCCTGGACGGGCTCCGCGGGGAGCTCCGCGCCGACGATCGTCACCGGGTTCGGGTCGATCGAGGTCGACGTCGCGCCGCCGTCCTCGGTCTCCGTGAGGGTGCACGTGTCACCGTCCTGGAGCCCGAAGTAGATCGCGGGGAAGCCCGGACCGAACCGCCGGTCCGGACCGCCGGGGATGACCTCCACCGGTGCACCCTGCGAGGTGGTGCACTCCAGGGAGACCGCGTACGGGAGCTCCTCGTACGGCACGGCCTCGAGGTACTCCACCAGCTCCTCCAGGAGCTGCAGGAGCGTCTCGGGGTCGATCGGTCCGTCGGGGACCTCGGGGAACGGCGGCAGCTCCGGCATCGGCGGCGCGAACGCCGCCCCCTCGCCGTCGACGACCTTCTCCACCACGAGCGGCGCGGTCTCGAAGGTGTTGGTGAACGTCACCGCAACGGTCGTCGGGTCGCCGTCGGTCACCGGCGGGACCGTGATCTCCACCGTCGTGCCGTCGACCGGCTCGCCGCCGTCGACGGTGACCGTCGTCGACGACGCCCCGAAGTCGTCCGTCTCCGTCAGGACACACTCCGCACCGACGGGCAGCCCGTCGTAGACGACGGGGTCGCCCGGCACGAGCACGCGTGTCGCGCCGCCGGGGATCGTCAGGGGGACGTCCTCGCCCTCGTCGCCATAGGTGCACGCGAGCTCGACCTCGAACGGGCCGGGGCCGTAGAGCGCACCGAGCCCGGCGAGCTCCTTGTCGACCTCGATCGCGCCGACGTCGAACGTGTTGGTGATGACGACGTCCGCGACCTCGCCACTGCCGACGGTGACCGACTCCGGCACCACGACGGCACCCGTGGCGCCCGCGTCGTCGATCTCCTCGATGTCGCACACCGCGCCCGTGGGCAGGTTCGCGAGGTCCGCCTCGAGCGGGCCCGCGCCGCCGAGCACGATGTCGGCGTCGTAGACCGTCTGCGGCCCGGTGCCGTCACCGTCGTCGAAGGTGCACTCCACGTGGATGGTGAACGGTCCCTGGCCGTATGCGTCTGCGCCCTCGCCGTCGAGCACCTTCTGGAGCGCGAGACCGCCGACGTCGTAGGTGTTGGTCAGGGTGACGTCGTTGGTGCTCGCACCCAGGACGTCACCGACGAGCGTGAGGTCCGTCGACGGGCCGTCCGTGGTCACCGGGTGCCCCGGGAGGCCCTGGTCGACCGTGATCGTGGTGGACGACGCGTTCCCGGCACCCGTCTCGTCGACGGTGCACTCGGCACCCACGGGCAGCCCGGCGAGCGTCACCGAGTCGCCGTCCTCGAGAGTGATCTCCATCGGTCCGGGCCCCGGGCCGTAGCCCTCGGCGTAGACCTCCTCGCCGAGGAACGTGCAGTCGACCTCGACGTCGAACGGGCCGAACGGGACGGGCTCGCCGTCCTGGTCCACCGCGTCGGTGACGACCTCCTTGTCGATCACGATGCTCGACAGGTCGTACACGTTGATCGCCGTGATCGACGTCGGGTCGTCCGGGTCCTCGCTGTCGATCGTGACGCTGCTCGGCTCGAGCACCAGGCGGGTCTGCCCGGCGTCCGCGCCCTCGGTGATGACGCACTCCGCGCCGTACGGCAGGTTCGGCACGACGACCGGGGTCCCCGGCGTCACCGTGACCGGGATCGGGTCGAGCTCGGTCTCGACCCACGTCCCGACGGCGGACGTGCACTGCACCTCCAGGTCGAACGAGCTCGGCGCGTTCTCCGCGCCGTCACCCGTGACGAGCTTGGTCACCTCGAGCGGGCCGGACGCTGTGGCGACGCCGACCTTGACCCCCTCCGCGCGCAGGGAGTTGATCTCCCCCGTCTGGGTCACGACGACGCCGGACGCAGCGGCCGAGTTGAAGGCGATCGACCGGTCACCCGCCTCCGGGACCTCGGGCGGGGTGGTCGTCGTCGCCTCCAGCGCGATGAAGCTGCCCGGCTGGAACAGGTTGTCCGGCGCCATCTCGATCACGGTCTTGATCGCGGTGATCTGCTCGTAGGTCTCCTCCGAGGTGTCCGCGGTCAGCACGGCCCAGCCCGTCTCCGGGTCGTCCGGGCAGGCGGGCTCGTTCACCGGGTCGACCAGGTCGTCGGGGCAGTAGTCGTCGACGGTCGTGTAGTAGAACGTCGTCGTGCTGCCGGGCGGCGCGTTGACGACCTGCGGCGGCGGGTCGTTCGTGAGGATCGGCGTCCACTGCGACCCGCGCTCCGAAGCGCTGGTCGGGTCGGACGAGGTGTCGCCCGGGGTCGGCAGACGGTCGTAGAGCACCACCTTGTCCATGGGAAGGTTGCCCACGTTGTCCACCCGGACCCGCCACGTCTCGTTCTGACCCGGCGGGATGATCGGCGTGCAGGGGTAGGCGTAGAACCCGGCCGCGTTCGGCTGGCAGTCCTCCGGGGTGACGCTCCCCGGCTGGTCGGGATCGACCATGATGCCGAGCGGGTACTCGTCGTTCGTCGCCTTGACGAGCTTCGACTCGGACAGGACGCCGGACGGGACGGGCGTCACGTCGGAGTCTGCCTCGCACGCCCCGGTGTCCTCGTCCAGGCGGCCGTCGATGGTGCTGCCGTCCTCGCCGGACTGGGCCTGGCAGACGTCCCACGGCCGGTCGCCGGTGACCCCGGCGGTGTTCTCGACCACCGTGTTCGCGGCCAGGGTCGTGCGGAACTGCACCTGGACGGTGATCGTGTAGACCTGCCCCACCTCGAGCACGGTGCCCTCGGGGAAGGTGAAGGTCAGGCCCGCGATGTTGCCGGTCTGGTCCACGGCCACGTTCGCAGGGTCGGTGGGCATCTGCGGCCCGTTGGGCTGGCCGACAGGTGGCGTACCGGGCTCCGTGAGCGCGTACGAGAAGGGCTCCTCGACGTCGGCGAGCCGCAGCTGCGGCCCGTCGGCGTCCGTCGGCATCGGGTCGTCGACGATCACCGGGTCGTAGATCGGCCGGTTCCCGACGTTCGTCACCGTGATGTTCATGGGGAACGGCGTGTTCGGTGGCTTGGTGCCGCCGGTGATGTCGGTGTCGAAGTCCTTGACGATCTTCACGCCGTTCTCGGTGTGCTGGTAGGTGATCGTCCCCGAGGCCTCCGCGGTGCTGGACACCGGGACGGGGTTCTCCGGGTCCTCCGGGTTGAAGACCAGGTCCGCGCCCGTGACCGTGGCGGTCACGTCGTTGGTGGCGACGCCCGGCGCGGCCTCGCCCGGCGCCGGGTCGTTGAGGGCCAGGTCGCTCGGCACCGTGGTGCTCGGGTCGGAACGCAGCGTGTCGCGCACCTGCACCTCGAGGTTCACGGCCTGGGTCGGGTTGGCGGGGTTCTCCCAGATCGCGCCGTCGGCCCGGGTGAACGTGAACCGCAGACCGACGACGTCGGCCGCGTCCACGCCGGCGGGCAGCGCGAAGGTGCCGGACGGGTCCCCGTCGGCCCACGTGCCCCCGGTGAAGGTGTCGCTCGCCTCGTCGTACGTGCCGCCCGTGTAGGCGTCCACCTGGACCTGGTCGATCGGCGCGGTGAGGGTCGAGCCGTCGAACCCGACCAGGTCGTACTGGTTCCAGAAGCTCCCGTCCACGTCGGTGAGCGTCATCTCGACCGCGCGCGAGGGGCCGGTCGGCTGGCCGGTGATCGTCAGGATCGACGTCGGGTTCTCCTCGGCGTCCGTCCCGGGCTCGACGATCGTGGCCGGGCTGAACGACTTGGTCTCCACCATCGAGATCGACGCGTCCTGGAGCTCCATCTCCGCGGTGTCCCAGGCCTGCGGCGTCTGGGCCGTCGTTCCGCCCGGGTCGGAGACCTCGGCGCCGGCGCCGTTCGGCACCGGGTTGGGGTCGTGGTCCACGGTGACCCGCTCGCCGGTGTACCGGTCGAGCTCGCGCAGCTTGAGCTGCATCTCCAGCACGCCCTGGTTGTCGCCGGACTCGGTGGACGCGATGCGCCCGTCGAAGGTGACCTCGACGCCGACGACGTCCTCGAGCTGCGCGGCGGTCAACGCCTCGGCCTCGGGCTCGGTGTAGTCGGTGGTGGTGCCGCCGACCGTCGTCAGCGTCACGGTGGTCGTCTCGGTGCCGTCCGGCGGGACGACGTCGACGATGTCCGTCAGCGTGAACGCGTCGAACGGGTTGGTGCCGGCTGCGACCTGCGGCTCGACCACGAGGTCGTCGTTGGCGTACGACGGCTCGGCGATGCGCAGCTGGTCCACCCGGGCCACGGAGTTGTTCGAGGCGGTGATGGTGGCGACCGTCGTCGGGAAGTCCTCGTACGGGGTGCCCTCCGGCGGGACCGACAGCGGACCACCGGTCCAGTCCTTGGTGATCCCGACGTTGATGGGCTGGTCGAGGATGAGGACGTCGTCGTCGTCCGTGTCGGTCCGGTCCGTCCCCTGGAACGTCGCGGTGCCGCGCGCGGTGTCGTTGACGAGGCCCGGGTCGTCAGGGTTGTTGTAGATCTCGCCCTGCTGCTCGCCGAGCGCCGGGCCGCCGCTGCGGCGGTCGTCACGGAGCTGGAACGTGAGGTCGAGGTGCCGCCCGTCCGCCTGCGTCGACCGGGCCACGCCTGACCCTGCGGCCGGCACCGTCGGGTCCGAGGGGAACGCCGCACGCCCCGGCGACTCGGTGTACGTCAGGCGCGCCGACGTTGCGCTCTCCTGCTCGTCGGCCGTCAGCGTGTAGCCCGGGAAGGTACCGTCGCACGCCTCCGGGCACGGGTCGCCCGAGGCCTCGACCCAGGCGCCGTCGACGAACAGCTCGACGCTCTCGATCTGGTCGTACTGGATCAGGGGGTCGTCGACGGCGATCTGCACCAGGTTGAAGGCGTCGTAGAACGACCCGGCGATCGCCGGGTCGTCCGCCGCGACCGGGTCCGCGATGTCGCTGATCACCATCGGGTCCACGCCTTCGAACCCGTTGGTCGACCAGGTGATCTGTGCGGTGATCTCGTCCTGCGTGCGGGCGCGCAGGGTGTAGGGCTCTCCGCTCTGACCCTCCGGCGCGAGGAAGGTCTTGTCGACGAAGTCGAGGTCACCCGGACCCACCGGCACGGGGAACGGGTCCACGGTGTCGCAGCCCTCGGCCGGGTCGGTCGGGGCGACGGCGTCGCTCGACGCGCTCGACGCGCCGCAGTTGGCGATCGGCTCCTCGCGGTCCTCCGGCCCGTCGTACGTGGCGACGAAGTTCGGGGCGAAGCTCTCGCCGGGCGGGATGCCCTCACCCGTCGTGTCGTCGTAGACGAACTGCACGCCCTGGGCGTCGTCCGGCAGGTCGCAGTTCACCGTCGCCGCACCCTCGACCGGGCTGCCGCAGTCGGGCGCCTCGACCCACTCGGAACCGTTCCAGTAGCTGATCGTCAGCTCGGTGCCGGCCGGAACGTCGGTGGACCGCACCGACGACGCGGTGAAGGTGCCCCAGAACTCTGGCGAGGCGCCGGGTTCGGTCGGGTCCTGGATGACGACCTGGTCGGCGTTCGTCGTGGACCCGTCCTCGCCGAAGGGCAGGAGCTGCGTGGGGAGACCGACGACGACCGTCTGGCCCGGCAGCGCAGGGATCGTGGACGGCGAGATGGACTTGGTCGTCTCCGTGGCGAGCCGGTCGGTCAGCGTCTCGAGGGTCGCGTCCGCGGTGCCCGAGGCGTTGGGGATGTCCACCGTGATCTCGTTCGGGTGCAGGACGTTGTCCTCGACCTGGTCCGGGTCGGTGTCCGCGGTGAACGGGACGGTCGCCTGGGCACCGGTGACGATGCTCCCGGTGTACTCGATCGAGAACCCGACGACGACGCAACCGGCCGGCGGGTCCGGGAGCGTGTCCTCCGCCTCCGCGGCGATCGGGTCGGTCGTCGTCCCGTCGGCGCACGTGAAGGTGACGCTCGCGGCGTCGGCGTCGTTCGGCCACACGACACCGGCCCCGGCACCGTCGGTGCCCCAGCCCGTGAAGGTCAGCGGGTCGTCGCCCTCGAACGGGCTGTCCGTGCCCGGCGAGGGCTCGGTGATCGTCATCGACGTCGTCGGGTCGCCGTCGTTGGTCGCACCGAGGGTGACCGTCGTCGGGGACCCGGCGCTGACCACGGCGGGGTCGAACGACTTGGTCGGCGTGACGGAGTTGTTCGGCGGCGTGATGACGTACGTGTCGCTGGCTTCCGTCGGCTCCGACTCGCCGGCGCCGTCGACCACGCTCGACGACGTCGTGTTGGTCAGCGTGGTGGTGTCGGTGAGCCCGGTGACCGCGTCGGTCTGCTCGACGCCGAACGGGATCGACGCGGAGGCGTCGATCCCGATGTCGCCGTCGAACTGGACCGTGAACCCCTCGACCTCGCAGCCGGCCGGCGGATCGGGCAGCGTGTTCGGGACACTGCTGCTGCCGGTCGGGGTCGACCCGTCGGCACAGGTGAACGTCACGTCCGCAGACGTCGCACCCGCGGGCCACGTGACGGCTCCCCAACCGGTGAAGCCGAGATAGGTGAACGGGTTCGGGTCGGTCCCCGGCGTGGGCTCGGTGATGATCAGGGAGTCCACCGGGTCGTTCGACGTGTTCGTGCCGCCGATGGTCACCGTCGCCGGGGTGCCGGGGCTCGCGATCGCGCCTGGCGGGTCGATGGACTTCGTCGTCTCGGAGTCGAGGACCAGCGGGACCTCGGGGACGATGTCGTCGCTCGCCGACGCGGGCTCGGCGTTGTCCGAGTCCACCGTCGCCGTGTTGGTGATCGGCACGCCGTCCTGGCTGTACGGGATGTCGTCGGAGACAGTCCCGGTGATGAGGATCTGCGACTGCTGACCGTTGTTCACGCTGTCGGCCGTGTAGGTCACGGTGTCCGTGTCCTGGTCGACGTCGATCTGCGGGTTGACGGTGCCGGTCCCGGCGCTCTGGATCGACGCGCTGACGAGGTCGACGTACTCCGGCATCGGGTCCGTCATGGTGGTCGGGGTGCAGGGGTCCTGGTTCGGGTCGGAGCACGAGATCGTCACGACCCAGGTGACGGTCTGCCCGGGCTGGTACGGCCCGGTGCTCGTCTCCGACTTGCCGATGGCCCAGGACGCCGCCACCGCCGGCAGCGCCGGCGCGAGGACGAGCGGGAGCGTGAGCAGCGCCGTCCCGACCGCTCCCCAGGCGCGACGGAACCGGCGCGCGCGCCGTTCCTGCCGCGACCGGCCGAGCCGTGTCGTGCCGCCGCTCGCCGTTCGACGATCCCCCATAGTGCTGTCCTCCGCCCCACACAGCCCACCTCGGCGCACGTCGTCGTGCGCCGCCGTCGTCACGACATTGCCACAGAGCCTCCACGTCGTCGCGGCGAAACACCAGACCCGGAGCCTGGCGCCACCGGCTGTCACTGCTCGAGCGACGGAGGCGCCGTCCTGCTCTCGCGTCTCCCAATGTTAGTGACTAACATTGAGCCATGACGGACCGCTCCCAGCCCGGCCGACGCGAGCGCACGCGCGACGCGCTCGTCGTCCACGCGCTCGGGCTCTTCGAGCGCCAGGGATACGACGAGACCTCCGTGGCCCAGGTCGCAGCCGCGGCCGGCGTCACCGAGATGACGTTCTTCCGCCACTTCGGCGCGAAGGAGCGCGTGGTTCTCGACGACCCGTACGACCCGCTCCTCGTCGCGGCCGTCGCCGAACAGCCGCGCACCGAGAGTCCGCTGCGACGCACCGTCGCAGGACTGAGATCCGCGTGGCGCGACATCCCTCCCGGCGCGGTCGACGTCGTACGCCGACGCACGCGGATCGTGGCACGCACCCCGGCGCTGCGCGGCGCCGTCTGGCAGAACAACGCGCGCACGGAGGAGTCGGTCGTGGAGCAGCTCGTCGCCGACGGGTGCGACCCGCTGGAGGCGCGCGCCGCCGTCGGCGCGACGCTCGCCGCGCTGACCGCCGCGCTGCTCCACTGGGCGGACACCGGCGACGAGGAGCTGTCCACGGTCGTGGGCCGGGCGCTCGACGTGCTGGTCCGGGCGCGCGCCGACGCGCCCCGGACCGACCCACCCCCGGTCGGCACGCCCCCGGTCGACGCGATCCAGGACCGCACGACCCTCGCGGCCGCTACGACGCACGAGGCCGGAGAGCACCGTGCCTGAGACGACGGACGACCGACCGGCCGTCCGCGCCGTCGGGCTCGCGCGCGCGTTCGGCGACGTGCCCGCGCTGCGGGGCGTCGACCTCGAGGTGCGCCCCGGCGAGGTGCACGCGCTCGTCGGTCTCAACGGCGCCGGCAAGTCGACGCTGCTGCGGCTGCTCGTCGGGCTGCTGCGACCAGGCGCCGGCGCGGCCGAGCTCTGGGGCGTGCCGGCCTGGCGAGCCCCGGCGGGCGTCCGGGCCAGGGTCGGTCACGTCGGCAGCGGTCGCGCGTACGGCGAGCTGACCGTGCGGGAGAACCTCCGCACGGCGGCCCGGCTGCACGGCTGCGCGCGCCAGGACGCGGACCGCCGCACCGACCAGCTCCTCGCCGCCCTCGCGCTCGACCGCTGGGCAGACCGGCGCGCCCGCACGCTCTCCGACGGCAACCGCCAGCGACTCGCCCTCGCGGCCGCGCTCGTGCACGACCCGGACCTCCTCGTGCTCGACGAACCCACGAGCGCGCTCGACCCGGCCGGTGTCATCGAGGTCCGCGAGACGCTCCTGCGGCGGGCCGCGGTCGGCACGGCCGTGCTCGTGTCGAGCCACCACCTGGACGAGATGGCCCGCACCGCCTCGACGATCACCGTCGTCCACGACGGACGGGTGGCCGGCACCCTCGCGCCGGACGGCGTGGACCTCGAGCGGCAGTTCTTCCGCACCGTGCACGCGGCGTCGACCGGCGGCGCCGTGCCCGAGGTGACACCGTGAGCGCGACGCGGTCCGAGGCCCACGCCGCGGGTCTCGGCGTGGCTCTCGGCGCGGAGCTCCTCAAGCTCGTCCGGTCGACGGTCGTGCGCGTCGCGACGTCCGCCCTCGTGCTGGTGGTCCCCCTGCTGGCGGTCGGCTTCGCCGCCGCGGCCGAGCACGGCGGCGACAGCACGCTCGCCCTCAAGGTGCGCCCGATGGTGCCCGGCGTCGGCTGGGACGCCGTGACGGGACTGAGCGGGCAGGTGCTCGCGGTGGCGTCGCTCCTCGCGACGGGCTTCGTCGTCAGCTGGTCGTTCGGGCGGGAGCTCACGGAGGGCACGGTGGAGCCGCTGCTCACCGGCCGCTCCTCCCGGGCGGAGCTCGCGTCGGCCAAGCTTCTGGCGGTCCTGGCGTGGGCCGTCGCCGCGAGCCTCGGGTCGGTCGTCGTCGCGCTGCTCGTCGGTGCCGCCACCGGTCCCGGTGCCGGCACGCCGTGGCCCGGTGCCGGTCGCGCCGCGCTGGGCGGCGTCCTGGCTGCGCTCACCGCGCTGCCGTTCGGCCTCGTCGCGACCTGGGGCCGTGACGCGCTCGCGGGCGTCGGCGCGGTCCTCGGCGTCGTCGTCGTGGCGCAGGTGGTGACCCTCACGGGCGCCGGTCCGTGGTTCCCCTGGGCCGTGCCGGGACTGTGGCTCGGGATGGGCGGGCCGGGCACGACCGTCTCCGCCCTCCAGCTCGCGACGGCACCGCTCGTCGCAGCCGCGGGCTGGATCGCGACGGCGTGGTGGTGGGACCGGGCCGAGCTGACCGGCCGCTGACGGGTGGGCGCCCCCGACCGGCGCTGCGCGGTTCGTCGCGCAGGCCGGGTGACGCCCGCGGCGTCATGATCCCGTCAAGATCGCCGTGAGGGCCGCTGTCGTCCGGTAGACCGGGGTCGTGCGTCTGCTCCCGATCCTCCGTCGACCGTCGCCGCGCGGTGCGCCGCTCCGGTCGGAGGGGGCCCGGCCCGGGCGCCTGGTCGTCGGCGGGTTCGCCGCGGCGATCGCCGTCGGGACCCTCCTCCTCCTGCTCCCGGTCTCCACGACCGGCCGGCTCGCGACGCCGCTCGAGGCGCTGTTCACCGCGACGTCGGCGGTGTGCGTCACGGGGCTCGCGGTGGTCGACACCGGGTCGTTCTGGACCCCGTTCGGCCAGGTCGTGATCCTCGTGCTCATCCAGCTCGGCGGCTTCGGCGTCATGACGGCGGCCTCGCTCCTCGGGCTGCTCGTGTCCCGGCGCCTGGACCTGCGGACGCGGCTGGTGGCCGCGGCGTCGACCCGCAGCGTCGGGCTCGGCGACGTGCGCTCGGTGCTGATCGGCGTCCTGCGGGTCACCGTCGCCGTCGAGGGCGTCGTCGCGCTCCTCGTGGCCGCGCGACTCGTCGTGGGGTACGGGGCGACACCCGGCGAGGCCCTGTGGCACGGCGTCTTCCACGCCGTCTCGGCCTTCAACAACGCCGGCTTCGCGCTGTACTCCGACTCGCTCGTGGGCTTCGTCGGCGACCCGTGGACGTGCGTGCCGCTGTGCCTCGCCGTGGTCCTCGGCGGCATCGGGTTCCCCGTGCTGTTCGAGCTCTACCGTGCCCGCCGTCGCCGGACCGGTGCGTCGCGCTGGAGCCTGCACACGAAGCTGACCCTCGTCACGAGCGGTGTGCTGCTCGCCGGCGGGACCCTCTTCTTCCTCGTCGCCGAGTGGGCGAACCCCCGCACGCTCGGCGCCCTCGGCGTGGGCGACCGGGTCCTCGCCGCGTTCACGCAGTCCGTCATGGCGCGGACCGCCGGCTACAACTCCCTCGACACCTCCGCGATGAACAGCGGGACATGGCTCGGCACGGACATCCTCATGTTCGTCGGCGGAGGCAGCGCCAGCACCGCGGGAGGCATCAAGGTCGTCACGTTCGCGGTGCTCGCGTTCGTCATCTGGTCGGAGCTGCGCGGCGACCCCGACGTCACGGCGTTCGACCGGCGCGTCGCCGCCGCGACGCAGCGCCAGGCCGTCAGCGTCGCGCTGCTCGGCGTCGCCGCGGTGCTGCTGTCGACGCTCGTCATCACCGCGACGTCACCGCTCGGCCTCGACCGCGTCCTCTTCGAGGTGACGTCGGCGTTCTCCACCACAGGCCTGTCGACAGGCATCACGGCAGACCTCTCGGCCCCGCACCAGCTGATCCTCGTCGGCCTCATGTTTCTCGGCCGGCTCGGCCCGATCACGCTCGGCTCGGCCCTGGCGCTGCGGTCCCGGCCACGGCTCTTCCGACACCCGGAGAGCGCCGCGGTGATCGGGTGACGGCTCAGACCTCGAACCGGTAGCCCATGCCCGGCGTCGTGAGCAGGTGCCGCGGCGACGCCGGGTCGTCCTCGAGCTTGCGCCGGAGCTGCGCGACGTACACGCGCAGGTAGTGCGTGTCGCGCGTCGCCGCGGGTCCCCACACCTCGCGCAGCATCTGCTCGCGCCCGACGACGCGCCCCCGGTGCTGCACGAGCAGCTCCAGCAGCGCCCACTCGGTCGGCGTGAGACGCACCTCGTGGCCGCGGCGCTGCACCTGGCGGCGCGCGAGGTCGATGCGCAGGTCGCCGGCCTCGACGACCGGGTCGTCGGGCACCGGCTCGCTCGACGCGCGACGCACCGCGGCCCGCAGCCGCGCCATGAGCTCGGGCATCGCGAACGGCTTCGTCACGTAGTCGTCGGCACCCGCGTCGAGCGCGTCGACCTTGTCGTCGCCGAGCTGGCGCGCCGAGAGCACGATGATCGGGACCCGGCTCCAGCCCCGGACCGCGGTGATGACGTCGATCCCGCTGACGTCCGGCAGACCGAGGTCGAGGAGCACGACGTCGGGGTGGGCCGTCGCCGCGGCGTCGATCCCCGCGCGCCCGCTCGCCGCCGTCGTGACGTCCCAGCCGTGCACGCGCAGCGTGATCTCCATGGCCCGCAGCAGGCCCGGGTCGTCGTCGACGACGAGCACCCGGTTCCCCGCCGTCTCGCGCTCGGCGCTCATCGCTCCTCCTCGTCCCTGTCGGCCGCCCCGGACGCGTCGGCGGTCCGCGGCCCGGGGTCCGCCACCGGGACCGTGACGACCATGGTCAGGCCGCCGCCCGGGGTGTCCTCGGGGAGGATCGTCGCACCCACGGCCCGCGCGAAGCCCTGTGCCACGGCGAGGCCGAGCCCGACACCGCTCCCGCTCGTGTCCCCGAGCCGCTGGAACGGCTCGAACATGCGCTCCTTCGCGGCGTCGTCCAGCCCCGGGCCGCGGTCGACGACGCGCAGCTCGACGCCGTCCCGCGAGACCGACGCCGTGACCCGCACGTCGCCGGGCGAGAAGCGCACCGCGTTCCCGACGACGTTCGCGACCACGCGCTCGAGCAGCCCCGGGTCGGTGCGCACCAGGGGCAGGTCGTCCGGCACGGCGAGCTCGACGCGGTCGGCCGCGGGCTCGACGGCGAACGGCACGACCTCGTCGAGCGACACGGCTCGCAGGACCGGCACGACGGCGCCCGTCTGGAGCCGTGACAGGTCGAGCAGGTTGTCGATGAGCTGCTCGAGCCGCCCGGTCGCCGTCGCGACGGTCTCGACGAGCGCGTCCTCGTCCTCGGGCGCGAGCGCGACGTCCGGGAGGCGTAGCCCGTCCACCGCCGTGCGGATCGCGGCGAGCGGCGTCCGCAGGTCGTGCGACACCGCCGCGAGCAGGGCCGTGCGCGTCGCGTCCGCCTCGGCGAGCACCGCGGCGCGCGCGGCCTGCTCGCGCAGGCGCCGGTACTCCAGGACGATGCCCGCCTGGGCGCCGAACGCGTCGAGCACCTGCCGGTCACCGGCCGGCAGGGGGCGACCGTCGAGCACGAGGCGGCGGTCGTCGTCGACCCGGACGAGCGTCCGGTCGTCGTCGCCGTGGGTGTCGCGCCCGCTCGCACGGGCGCGGCCCGCGACGTCGCGCCTCGGCTCGTCGACCGGGCGCGACGCCTCGGCGATCGTCGACCACCCGGCAGCCGCACCGCCCCCGCCCGCGCGCTCCTCCAGCGCGACCCGGCGCAGCGCGAACGTCTCGGCGAGGCGGGAGACGACGGCGTCGGCGGTGTCCTCCCCCGACAGCACCGAGCGGGACAGCCCCGCGAGCGTCGACGCCTCGGCCCGGGCGCGCGACGCCTGGACGGACCGCCGCGCCGACAGGTCGACGACCGACGCGACGGCGACCGCGACGAGCACGAACAGCAGGAGCGAGAGAAGGTTCTCCGGGTCGGCGACGGTGAGCAGACCGGTGGGCGCCGTGAAGAACCAGTTGATGCACAGGAACGACACCACGGCGCACGCGAGCGCCGGCCACATCCCGCCGACCAACGCGACCCCGACGGTGAGCGCCAGGAACACGAGCACCTGTGTCGACAGGTCGACGAGCTCCCCCGTGCCGACGAACAGCGCGGTGAGCAGCGCCGGCGCCGTCGGGGCGAGCACCCAGCCCGCCACGCGCCGTCGGGCCGAGAGCGGGCTGAGGGCGCGCCGCGAGACCCTGCCCGCGCGCGCCCGCTCGTGGGTCACGAGGTGCACGTCGAGCGATCCCGCGAGCCGCGCGATCTCGGCGCTCGTCGAGCCGAGCAGCGCCTCGCGCCACCGGGAGTGCCGCGACACCCCGACCACGACCATCGTCGCGTTGACCCCGCGCGCGAAGTCGACGACCGCGGACGGCACGTCCTCCCCCACGACCGTGTGGAACGTCCCGCCGAGGGACTCGACGAGCTCGCGGTCGGCCGCGAGCGCCGCGGGGGACGCCGCGGCCAGCCCGTCGGTCGCGAGGACATGGACGGCGAGCAGCTCCGAACCGGCGGCCCGCTCGGCGATCCGGGCGCCGCGGCGCAGCAGCGTCGCGCTCTCCGGTCCGCCGGTGAGGGCGACGACGACCCGCTCGCGCGCGGGCCACGTGCCCGAGATCGCGTGGTCGGCCCGGTAGCGCGTGAGGGCGTCGTCGACGCGGTCGGCGAGCCACAGCAGCGCGAGCTCGCGCAGGGCCGTGAGGTTGCCCTCCCGGAAGTACGACGACAGCGACGCGTCGATCTGCTCGGCCCGGTACACGTTGCCGTGCGCGAGCCGGCGCCGCAGCGCCTGCGGCGAGAGGTCGACGAGCTGGATCTGGTCGGCCTCGCGGACCACGTGGTCGGGCACCGTCTCGCGCTGCCGCACGCCGGTGATCGCCTCGACGTCCTCGGTGAGCGACTCGAGGTGCTGGACGTTGACGGTCGTCACGACGTCGATCCCCGCGGCGAGCAGGTCGTCCACGTCCTGCCACCGCTTGGGGTGCCGGGACCCGGGGGCGTTGGTGTGGGCGAGCTCGTCGACGAGCACGACGTCGGGGCGCCGCAGGAGGACCGCGTCGGCGTCGAGCTCGGTGAGCTCCACGCCGCGGTGACCGACGACGCGGCGCGGCACGACCTCGAGGTCGCCGACCTTGGCGGCGGTCGCGTCCCGTCCGTGGGTCTCGACGAGCCCTACGACGACGTCCGTGCCGCGCGCGCGACGGCGGTGGGCCTCGTCGAGCATCGCGAAGGTCTTGCCGACGCCCGGCGCCGCGCCGAGGTAGACCGAGAGACGACCTCGGCGCGGCTGCTCAGCGTCCATGCGTGCAGTCCACCACGGCGCGGACGGGTGCGGGAGTCACGGGGTACCCGCAGCGCCCGACGTGTCGAGCTGCTCGAGCGCGAGGTTGAGCGACAGGACGTTCACGCGCGGGTCGCCGAGCACCCCGAGCACGCGCCCGGCCGCCTCGGCCTCGACGAGCTCGCGGACCTCCGCCACGTCCAGACCGCGCGCCGTCGCGACACGCTCGACCTGCTGCTCGGCGTACGCCGGGGAGACGTGCGGGTCGAGCCCCGAGGCCGACGCCGTGAGCGCGTCCGGCGGGACGTCCGACGGGTCGACGCCGTCCTCCGCGGCGACCGCGACCCGGCGCTCCTCGATCGCGGCGACGAGGTCGGGGTTGTTCGGACCGAGGTTCGAGCCCGCCGACGCGAGGGTGTCGTACCCGTCGCCCGCCGCCGAGGGACGTCCGTGGAACCACTGCGGGTCGGCGCCCGGAACGCCGAAGTCCTGGCCGACGAGGGCCGACCCGACGACCGCCGCGCCGTCGGGACCCGCGTCGTCGACGGCGGTCGCGCGCGACCCGTCGGCGCGCACGAGCGAGCCGTTCGCCTGCCAGCCGAACCCGAGCTGGCCGACGCCGAGCACCGCGAGCGGGTAGAGGCCGCCGAGCAGCAGGGTCAAGAGGAGGAGGACGCGAAGCCCGGCGAACGACTGCCGGGTGAGCGAGACGACGCCGCCGCCGACCGACGCGCGGGGCGTTCCCGCGGGACCGCCGTCGGGACGGGTGGGCGAGGTGCTGGGCATGAGGAGTCCTTCGATCTCGTGTCGTGGATGGTGGGTGGTGGGGAGTGCCGGCCGCACCGGCGGCCGAACCGGCCGTGCGGCGCGGTCAGAAGCCCGGGAGGAGGGAGACCAGCAGGTCGACGAGCTTGATGCCGACGAACGGGGCGACGAGCCCCCCGACGCCGTAGATCAGCAGGTTGCGTCGCAGCATCGACGACGCGGACGCCGGGCGGTACCGCACGCCGCGCAGCGCGAGCGGGACGAGCGCGACGATGATCAGCGCGTTGAAGATCACCGCGGAGAGGATCGCCGACTCGGGGCTCGACAGGCGCATGACGTTGAGCACGCCGAGCGCGGGGAACACGCCCATGAACATGGCGGGCAGGATCGCGAAGTACTTCGCGACGTCGTTCGCCACGGAGAACGTGGTCAGCGCACCGCGCGTGATGAGCAGCTGCTTGCCGATCTCGACGATCTCGAGGAGCTTCGTCGGGTTCGAGTCGAGGTCGACCATGTTCCCCGCCTCCTTGGCGGCGGTCGTCCCGGTGTTCATCGCGACGCCGACGTCCGCCTGCGCGAGCGCGGGCGCGTCGTTCGTCCCGTCGCCGGCCATCGCGACGAGCCGCCCGCCCTCCTGCTCGCGGCGGATGAGCGCGAGCTTGTCCTCGGGCGTCGCCTCGGCCAGGACGTCGTCGACGCCCGCCTCGGCGGCGATCGCGCGGGCGGTCACCGCGTTGTCGCCCGTGACCATGACGCTGCGGATGCCCATCGCGCGCAGCTGGTCGAACCGCTCGCGCAGCCCGTCCTTGACGACGTCCTTGAGCCGGACGACGCCCAGCACCCGGGCGGGTCCGTCGCCCACCTGCTCCGCGACGACGAGCGGCGTGCCGCCCTGCGAGCTCACGGCGTCCACGTGGGCGGCCAGCGCGTCGGCCTCGCGGCCGGCGAGCGTGCCGCCGGTCGACAGCACCCACCGCTCGACGGCGCTGCCCGCCCCCTTGCGCAGGCGCCGGGGGCCGCCCGCACCGGGAAGGTCCACCCCGGACATGCGCGTCTGCGCGGTGAACGCGACGAGCGTCGCGCCCGCCAGCTCGTCGCGCCTGTCGTCGGTGCCCGACGACGAGGGGGCGCCCGTCCGGGCGAGGTCGCCCGCGTCGTCGTGCAGGCCGGCACCCGGGAACGTGCGCTCCACGAGGTCGACGATGCTGCGCCCCTCGGGCGTCTCGTCGGCGAGCGACGCGAGCCGCGCCGCCGCCGCGAGCTCGTCCACCGAGACGTCGCCGACGGGCAGGACCTCGGTCGCGAACCTGTTGCCGTGGGTGATGGTGCCGGTCTTGTCGAGCAGGAGCACGTCGACGTCGCCCGCGGCCTCGACGGCACGGCCCGACATCGCGAGCACGTTGCGCCGCACGAGACGGTCCATGCCCGCGATGCCGATCGCCGACAGCAGCGCGCCGATCGTCGTCGGGATGAGGCACACGAGGAGCGCGACGAGCACGACCATCGACTGCTTCGCCCCCGAGTACGCGGCGAACGGCTGGAGCGTCGCCACCGCGAGCACGAAGACGATCGTCAGCGACGTCAGGAGGATGTTCAGCGCGATCTCGTTGGGCGTCCGCTGGCGCTCGCTGCCCTCGACGAGCGCGATCATCCGGTCGACGAACGTCTGCCCCGCGGGCGCGGTGATGCGCACGACGATCCGGTCGGACAGCACGACCGTCCCTCCCGTCACGGCGGACCGGTCACCGCCCGACTCGCGGATCACGGGCGCGGACTCCCCGGTGATCGCGGACTCGTCGACCGACGCGACGCCCTCGACGACGTCACCGTCGCCAGGGATCGTCCCGCCCGCCTCGACCACGACGACGTCGCCCACGCGCAGCTCCGACGACGCGACCTCGGTCACGGGCAGCGCGTGCAGGCGCCCTGCGGCGGCCGCGTCGGTGACCGGACCGGCGGCGCTCGCCGAGACGACGCGCCGCGCCGTCGTGCCGCGCTGGGTCGCGCGCAGGCTCGACGCCTGCGCCTTCCCCCGCGCCTCCGCGACCGACTCGGCGAGCGTCGCGAACAGCACGGTCGCCCACAGCCACGCGGTGATCCACCACGCGAACGCCGTCGGCTCGACGACCGCGAGCACCGTCGTCGCGACGGCCCCGAGCTCGACGACGAACAGCACGGGCGACCGGTACAGCACCCGCGGGTCGAGCTTGCGCACCGCGGCCGGCAGCGCCGCCCGCACCTGCGCCCCGGTGAGCGCCCGCGCCGGCCGCGACCGACGGCCGTCGGGCACGGGACCTGCAGAACCCGACCCACCGCCGTCGGGCACGGAACCACCGGAGGGCGAGCCGCCGCCGTCGGGGACGGAACCACCGGGGAGAGCGGCCGTGGTGGAGCGGAGGGCGGGGCGGGGCGTGGCGGGTCTGGCGGGAGCGCCGCGAGGAACGAGCGGAGCGGATGGTAGACCCGCCCCGCCCTCCGCGGAACCACGGGCGCTCGGAGGTGACGCCACCACCGGACGCTCGGACGAAGAGGACGACGTGCTCATGACAAGGACTCCACGACGGGACCGAGGGACAGGACGGGGATGAAGGTGAGGCCGACGACGACGAGCGCGACGGTGCCGAGCAGGCCGACGAACAGCGGCTGGTGGGTCGGGAGCGTTCCGGCCGACGCGGGGACGGCCTTCTGGCTCGCGAGCCGGCCGGCGAGCGCGAGGACGAGCGCGACGGGCACGAAGCGGCCGACGAGCATCGCGAGGCCGAGCAGCGTCTCGTAGTACGGCGTGCCGGTGGTCAGCCCGCCGAACGCGGACCCGTTGTTGTTCCCCGCGGACGCGAACGCGTAGAGGATCTCGGACAGGCCGTGCGGGCCGGTCTCCTGCTGGCCGGCGAGGCCGGCGGGCAGCACGACGGACAGCGCGGTGCCGACGAGGACGACGGCGGGCGTCGTGAGGATGTACAGCGCGACGAGCGTGATCTCGGGGCGGCCGATCTTCTTGCCGAGGTACTCGGGCGTGCGGCCGACCATGAGCCCGGCGACGAACACGGCGACGATCGCGAAGACGAGCATCCCGTAGAGGCCGGCGCCCACGCCGCCCGGCGCGATCTCGCCGAGGAGCATGGTGAAGAGGACCACTCCCCCGCCCGGCGCGGTGAGCGAGTCGTGCATGGCGTTGACCGCGCCGGTCGAGGTGCCGGTCGTGGCGGTGGCGAACAACGCGCTCGCCGCGAGCCCGAACCGGGTCTCCTTGCCCTCCATGGCCGCTCCCGCAGCCTGGGGCGCGGCACCCGGGCCGGCGATCTCGGCCCACGTGACCAGGGCGAGCGCGACCGTGAAGAGGGCACCCATCGCGCCGAGGATCGCCCAGCCCTGGCGGCGGTCGCCGACCATGAGCCCGAACGTGCGGGGCAGCGTGACGGGGATGACGAGGAGCAGGAAGATCTCCAGCAGGTTGGTGAAGGGGTGGGGGTTCTCGAGCGGGTGGGCCGAGTTGGCGTTGAAGAACCCGCCGCCGTTGGTGCCGAGCTCCTTGATCGCCTCCTGGGACGCCACGGGCCCGCCGAGCAGGTGCTGGGTCCCGCCCGCGAGCGTCTCGACGGCGGTGTGGGGGTTCAGGTTCTGGATCACGCCGTTCGCGACGAGGACCACGGCCGCGACGAACGCGATCGGCAGGAGGATCCGGACGACGGAGCGCGTGAGGTCGGTCCAGAAGTTGCCGATGCGGGCGTCGGTGCCGGAGCGCGCGAACCCGCGGACGAGCGCGATCGCCACCGACATCCCGACCGCCGCGGAGACGAAGTTCTGCACGGCGAAGCCGGCCATCTGCAGCAGGTGCCCGGCGGCCGCCTCTCCGGAGTACCACTGCCAGTTCGTGTTGGTCACGAACGAGACGGCGGAGTTCCAGGCGCCGGCCGGGTCCAGCCCGGTGAACCCGAGGTCGAGCGGGAGGTGCTCCTGCAGGCGTCCGAGCCCGTAGAGCACGAGCACGGAGACGAGGGAGAAGCCCAGCAGGGAGAAGAGGTAGGTGCTCCAGGTCTGCTCGGCGTCGGGGTCGACGCGCGCGGCGCGGTAGCCCGCCCGCTCGAGCCGGAGGTGGCGCGGCGACGTGTAGACGCGGGCCATGTACGCGCCGAGCGGGGCGTGCACGGCGGCGAGCGCGACGACGAGCAGCGCGACCTGCCCGACGGCGGCCCACACGACCGTGGGGTCCGTGCCGGTGCTCGCCGCCGTGCTCAGTGCGCTGTCCAGTGCGGTGGTCACGTCCGTGGGCACGGCGCGCTCACCGTGCCCGGTCGCTGCGCAGCAGCGCGACGAAGAGGTAGCCGAGCGTGCCGACGATCGCGGCGAGCGCGACCCAGTCGAGGAGCATCACCGGGTGCCTCCCGACGATCCGTGCCGGCGCGCGACGAGCGCGACCGCGGCGAAGAACGCGACGGTGAGGAGGAGGTAGGCCAGGTCGGCCATGAGCAGGACGCCTTCGCGACGACGGGCGGCCGGTCGCGCTCGGCGCGACGGCCGGAGCGCGACGTCCGCGCTCCCTGCCGTTCTACGTCCGCCGGCACGCGCCTCGGGTCCGTCCTGACGGAACCCTGACGCTCGGCCTCCGGTCCCTGACGACATCCTGACCGGCGGATCCGGCCCGGGGCGCCGGACGCTTCGTGGGGAGAACGTGACGACCGCGTGACCGCCCGCGGAAGCGGGGGGTGCGGGCCGCCGTCGGCCACCTAGGATGTGCCGCATGATCTTCAAGGCCGTCGGAGACGGGCGCCCCTACCCGGACCACGGCAAGGTGAGCGTCAAGGACTGGACGGACGTGCCGCCCCGGCAGGTGCGTCTCGACGAGCTCGTGACGACCAAGCGCACCCTCGACCTCGACGCGCTGCTCGCCGAGGACTCGACGTTCTACGGCGACCTCTTCGCGCACGTCGTCGAGTACGACGGCGTCCTCTATCTCGAGGACGGGCTGCACCGGGCGGTCCGTGCAGCGCTCCAGCAGCGCGCGATCCTCCACGCCCGCGTCCTGACGCTCCGATGAGCGCGCCGTCGGGTAGGTTTCTGGCGTGACCACCGAGCCCGACCGCGCCCGCTCCGTGCGCCGCCGGCGCATCCACGAGCGCCAGGCCGTCGTGTTCGGGCTGCTCATCGCCGCCCTGGCCGTCACCGGCCTCGGTGCGCTCGCGGTGTACACGGGCGCGATCGACGCGCCGTTCTCGCGACCGTTCTCCACGCCGGAGGTGGTCGACGCCCTCGCGGACGTCGACGTGCCCTGCCTCCCCGAGGGCGCCCTCCCGGCGGCGTCGGGCGACGTGCACGTCACGATCGTCAACGCGTCGGGCCGGGACGAGCCCCTCGCGGGCATCAACCAGGACGTGCTCACGGAGCGCGGGTTCACCGTCGTCGGCACGGGGAACGCCGAGGACCTGGACGGTGACGGCGAGCCCGACGCCCTCGCGAGGACGCAGATCCACTTCGGGGCCGGAGGCATCGCCCCCGCCTACACGCTCGGTGCCCACTACCCCGAGCCCGGGTACGTGCTCGACACCCGCCAGGACGCCAGCGTGACGCTGTACGTCGGCGCCGACTTCGAGGACCTCGTGGACCTCGAGCTCATCGGGATCGCCGCTGACGTCCCGCTGGAGAACCCGGAGGGCTGCGTGCCGGCCGACCAGATCACGCCGCGCCCGCTGCCCGTCCCGCCCGCGGAGGGCTGACGGTCCGCCGCCTGGCGGAACCCCTGCGACACCCGAACGGCTGCCTCATGAACCCCCTGCCCCTCCGTCCCGCGCGCGTCGACGACCCCGCGGAGGTCGACCGCCTCTACGACATCTGCCTGCGCACCGGCGCGTCGGGCACCGACGCGAGCGATCTCTACGCCGACCCGCGTCTGCTCGGCGAGGTCTACCTCGGGGCGTACCTCGCGCTCGAGCCGCGTCTCGCGTTCGTGCTCGACGACGGCGGCGACGCCGTCGGCTATGTCGTCGGCGCGCGGGACACCGTCGCGTTCGACGCCGCGTGCGAGCGCGACTGGTGGCCGCCGCTGCGCGAGCGGTACCCGCTGGGCTCGTTCCCCGACGGCTCGCCGGACGAGGCGCTCGTGCAGCAGATCCACACGCCGCACCGCCCGGAACCCGACGTGGTCGACGAGTTCCCCGCGCACCTGCACGTCGACCTCCTGCCCGCTGCGCAGGGCGGCGGCAACGGTCGGCGACTGCTCGGGACCCTGTTCGACGCGCTGCGCGCCGACGGCGTGCCGGGGGTCCACCTGGGCGTGGCGCACGCGAACGTCGGCGCCGTGGGGTTCTACCGGCACCTCGGCTTCACGGAGCTCTCCGGCGACGACGGCGGCATGACGCTGGGCCTGCACCTCTGACGTCGCCTCGCCGAACCCGGGGTTGCCCGCGACGCGTCGGCCGCGAACCCGGGGTCGTGCGGCAGGACGGACTCCGTCTGACGCACGACCCGAGGTTCGGCAGGGTCAGTGCGCGTCGTGGACCGCCGGTTCGTCACCGCCCGGTGCCGACGCCGGGCTGGCGGGCTCCTGGCTCGTGCCGCGCCACCGGGCGATGTTCCGCATGAGGTGGTAGATCACGAGCGCGGCGGCCGTGCCGAGCGCGATGCCCTCGAACGACAGGTCGCCGAGGACCCAGGTGAAGTTCGCGATGCCGATGACGAGCGGCACGGCGGCGGTCGTGAGGTTCACGGGGTCGGAGAAGTCGACCCGGTTCTGCACCCAGATCCGCGCGCCGAGGATGCCGATCATCCCGTAGAGCATCGTCGTCGCGCCGCCGAGCACCCCGGCGGGGATCGTCGCGATGAGCGCGCCGAACTTCGGCGACAGCGACAGCACGAGGGCGGTCGCCGCGGCGACCCAGTACGCCGCGGTCGAGTAGACGCGCGTCGCGGCCATCACCCCGATGTTCTCGGCGTACGTCGTGGTGCCCGACCCGCCGCCGACGCCGGCGAACGTCGTCGCGAGCCCGTCCGCGAAGAGCGCGCGGCCCGTGAGGTCGTCGAGGTTCCTTCCCGTCATCGCGGCGACGGACTTCACGTGACCGACGTTCTCCGCGACGAGCACGAGCACGACGGGGACGAACAGGCCGAGCACCGCGACGTCGAACGTCGGCGTG
The DNA here is from genome assembly GCF_055181235.1 of Cellulosimicrobium sp. So1_17. NCBI lineage: Bacteria > Bacillati > Actinomycetota > Actinomycetes > Micrococcales > Promicromonosporaceae > Cellulosimicrobium > Cellulosimicrobium sp. So1_17. The sequence goes on along the minus strand of NZ_CM143702.1, from coordinate 3,689,778 downwards.
ACGAACTCGGGCAGGCCGAACCAGCCGGCCTCGCGCACGGCCGTGAAGTCGACCTGGCCCTGGATCATGGCGGCCACGTACCCGATCACGACGCCGACGAGGATCGACAGGCGGCCGAGGATGCCCTTGAAGAGCACCGTGACGAGGATGATCGACGCGAGGGTGATGAACGCCGTCACGGGCGCCGCGCGGAATCCGTTGGTGCACGACTGGACGATCTCGCCGTCGACCACCTCCTGCGTGCACGTGCCCCACGCCACCGGTGCGAGGTTGAGCCCGATGAGCGCGACGATCGTGCCGGTGACGATCGGCGGCATGACGACGTCGATCCAGCGGGCACCCGCGAGGTGCACCACCAGCCCGATCACCGCGAGCACCAGACCGGTGACGAGGATGCCGCCGACCGCGACCGACTGTCCCTGCGACGCGGTCGCGGCGCTGATCGGCGCGATGAACGCGAAGCTCGACCCCAGGTAGCTCGGCAGCCGGTTCCGCGTGATGAGCAGGAACCCGACGGTCCCGATCGCGGAGAAGAAGAGCGTCGTCGCCGGGGAGAACCCGGTGATGAGCGGCACGAGGAACGTCGCGCCGAACATGGCGACGACGTGCTGCATGCCGATGCCGATGGTCCGCGGCCACGACAGCCGCTCGTCCGGGTCGACGACGTCCCCCGGCGCGACCGTCTTGCCGTTCCCGTGCACCCGCCACCCGATGGCGCTCATGACTCTCCTGTCCGTGACGTTCGTGGGAAACCCCCGGTGCAGGGTAGTGCCCGCACGTCACCGACCCGTTTCCGGGCCCCGCGCAGAGGCCTGACAGCACGCCGAACCCCGGGTTGAGCGGCACGGAACGCTTCAGGTGCCACGCAACCCGGGGTTCGGCAGGTCGACTCAGCCCGCGGCGTGCGTGAGGAGGAACGCCAGGAGGTACGAGCGGGTGCTGCCGTCGTCGATGCGTTCCTCCGGCAGCGAGCGCGCGACCTCCAGGGCCGACGTCGCGTCGTCGGGCCCGGCGAGCGACGCGTACATGAGGAGCTGGTCGCCGAACATCACGTCCCACGACGCCGCGGCGTCGCGCGCGCCGTCGAGCTCGGCGTCGAGGTTCGCCCGGATGCGCTCGGGATCGCCCGCGAGGTAGTCCGCGACGGGCTGCGAGGGCAGCACGAGGATGCCGAGCATGGCGCCCGGCTCGGCGCTGAACCACGTCGCGTAGTCCCGCTTGCCGCCCCACACGAGCGACGTCACGCTCGGCGTGAAGCCGTCGATCGCCGGGTCGTCGCGGTCGAAGTCGGTCCAGTAGGCCTTCGCGGAGGCCGCCTCGGCGGACAGCAGCCAGCGCGCCTGCGCCTCGAGCTCGTCGTCCCCGGACGCCGCCGCCCAGAGCGCGAGCCCGTTCCACGCCGACACCGCCTCGGACGCCGACTCCTGGTTGTTCCCGTCGGCGAACGGTGAGTACCCCGACGCCCACGAGTGCCCGGCGTAGGCGTCGAACACGCGCAGCGCCGGGAGGTCGTCGCTCCCGGCCCCCGCGGCGACGTCCGCCGCGAGGAGGTCGAGGACGGGCGCGAGGTCGGCCGCGAGCGCCGGGTCCTCCGCCGCCACGACGCCCGCCGCGTAGAGGAAGTAGCCGTAGTGGAAGTGGTGGTCGTTGAACTCCTCCGACCCGAAGGACGGGGTCTTCCCGACCACGCCGCGCACCGCGGGGTCGTAGACGAAGCACCGCGCGTCGCGCACCGAGCACCCGTCCGGTTCCGCCCACTCGCGCAGCGCCGCGGTCAGCTCCTCGCGGAGCGGCCCGGACACCTCGTCGACGCCGAGCTGGTCGGCGAGCGAGAGCAGGTTGGCGTCGCGCGCGAGGGACTTGCCGCCGAAGTACGTGTCCGACGGCAGCGGCTCGTGCGCGCCCCAGTCGGCGCGCACCTGGTCCCCGAGCTCGGCCTGGGCGTCCTCGTCGAGGACCGAGACGTCCAGCGTCCCGGCGGGTTCGACGGCGGGGCTCGCCCACGCGAGCGTGCTCGCGGTGCACACCTCGACCGTGCCGCGGACGGTCGCGTAGGTCCCCAGCCCGCACTCCGCGCCGTCGCTCTCGCGCTGGTGCGGCAGGCGCACGACGACGGTCCCCGGGCCGTCCGCCCCGCCGTCGGTCGCGTACGTGATCGCGGTGGTCACGGCGTCGTCCGCCACGCCGTAGGCGAGCGTCGTCCCCGTGACGGTGGCGGCGGCCGCCTCGGCGAGCGTCGTCAGCGCGTCGTCGGCGGCACCGTCGGACGAGCCGTCAGGCAGGTCGTCCGGGACAGGGAGGAACGCGACCGACTCCCCCGCGGCGAGGTCGAGCGAGCGACCGTCCTCGCCGAGCACGGACTCGTCCGAGGGGCCGCCCGGTCCCACGAGCAGCCACTCGCGCCCGTCGACGTCGGCCGTCACGAGCCCGTCCGACGCGGCGAACGCCTGCGTGAGGCCCGCCGTCTGGTCCGTCGCCGCGGTGTAGCGGAGCACGGGCGAGCCCTCGACGAGCAGCACCGTCCCCACCGCCGCCCCCGAGGCGTCCTGCAGCTCGAGCGTCACCGAGGCGGTGTCGTACGCCGTCACGCGCGACGCCGTCGCCCCGACGTCCACCCCGACCTGCGGCACGAACGGGCCGAGGATCGACGTCTCGGTGATCTGGACCTCCGGCAGCCCGACCCCGAACCCGCCCTCGGTGACCCCGAACGCCAGGGGCACCGGGAAGACGGGAAGCGGCTCCTCGCCGAACACCAGCCCGGAGAACCAGCGGTTCGTCGGGGGCAGGAGCCCGTCGGCGAGGCGCATCGCGGGCTCGGGCGCGACGGACTCCTGCGGCAGGATCGCCGGGTCCACGTCGGGTGCGGTCCCCGTCAGGTCCGCCGCAGCCGGAACCGCTGCGCGCTCCTCACCCGCGTCACCGGGCGTGGCGTCCGACGTGAACAGCGCGCAGCCGCCGAGCGCGAGCGCGCCGGCCAGGGCGGCGAGGCCCGCCGCGCGCCCGACCAGCGGGCGGTGCCCACCAGATCGACCCGGGCGCGCGAGATCGACCCTCCGCAGGTCGACGCCGCGACGCACGGGTCGATCTCGCGACGCACCGCGGCGGGGCGTCACAGCCCGACCTTCCGGAGGAACTGGCCGAAGGTCTCGTTGACGCCAGCGAGCACGCCGTCGTCGTACAGCTCGATGCTCGCGGTCACGGGCGTCCCGGGACTCAGGAGGCCGGACTGCGCGGCGCCGTCCTGCCCGGCGTCGACGAGCGCGTCGCTCGTGATCTCGACGGTCGCCTCCGCCGTGTCGTCCGCGTTCGTCACGGACACGGACGCGACCTCTCCGGGGATCTCGCTCTGGTCGGGCAGCACGATGGTCACCGGGGCGCCCTGACGCACGCGCGCGTAGTCGCTCGGGTCGAGCGACACCTCGGCGTCGACGAACAGCGAGCCCGCACGGTCCAGCGTCGCGATCGTCGACCCGGCTTCGACGAACGCGCCCTCGCGCGCGGACAGCTCGGTCACGACGGCGTCGTAGGGCGCGACGAGCGTGATCGTCCCGTCCTCGCTCACCTGGTACGCCTTCGTGTCGGCGCTCACGAGCCCGATCGCCAGGTCGTGCTGCAGCGTCAGGCTGCTCACCGTGAAGAGCGGGTCGCCCTCGGTGACCTCGTCGCCCTCGTCGACCAGCGACTCGGTCACCGTCCCGGCGTAGTCGGTACCGATCCCGAGGGACTCGGCCCGGATCGTGGCGGTCTCGCTCGTGGCCTGGCTGAGGCGCCGGTTCATGACGAGCGTCAGCGCGGCGCACACGAGCACGACGGCGAGCAGCCCCGCGACGAGGCGCAATCGGTTGGACCAGGTCATGCGACACCTCCGGCAGGACGAGCGGCGATCGGCGCGGGCGCGCCGTCGGTCACGGACGACGCACGGCGACGAGCCGCCCGCGAGGTGAGGACGAGCGGCCGCGCCGCGGACGAGGCGAGGTCCCCGGACGAGGAAGCCGGGAGAGGTGACTGTGCCGCGGTCGAGGCGACGGACCCGGACGAGGGGGTGGGGAGGAGCGGCCGTGTCGGGTCGTGGCGGGTCTGGCGGGAGGCGCCGAGGGACGAGGCGCCGGATGGTAGACCCGGCACGGCCGCACCTCCCCGCCCCCGGACGCCACGGCCGCCCCGAGCGCCACGAGCGGTCCGCTTCGCCGCCGACGACTCGCGGAACGCCGTGACGACGAACGCGCCGAGGATGAACGTGTTGGTGACGTTCCACGCGAGCGCGAGGCTCGGCAGGGGATCGCCCCACTCCTTCCACACCGCCACCGCCGACGTGATGAGCAGGAACGCGAAGAACAGCACCTGCGGCATCATGAAGTTGAACGGCGAGGACGCCCTCCCCTTCTGCCCGGTGACGTGCCACGCCTGCTCCTTGCCCGTCATCGCGTTCCACAGGGCCCGGGTGTAGATGGGGAACGACACGGACGCGAGCATGAGCACCTCCCACCGGAACGAGCCGAGCGTGAAGAACGCGATGGCGATCTGCAGCACGTAGAACCCGGCGTAGTAGAGCAGCCAGGTGCCCCACGAGATCGTGAGGTTCATCGGGGTGAGGTCCAGGTAGATCTGCAGCGGCGGCACGAGGAGCAGCACGAGCGGTGCGATGCCCGCCAGGTAGTGCGTCGCCGTCACCGTGTACTGCAGGCGCTGGTCGAGCGTGAGGTTGCGGCGCGGGCTCAGCGGGTTGTGCTGGAGCATGATCTCGAACCCACCGGTCGCCCAGCGCAGCTGCTGCTTGGTGTAGGCCTCGACGGTCTCGGGGGTGTCGCCGACGGCGAGCGTCGTGGGGATGTACACGGTCCGCCACCCGCGCTCGTGGAGCATGAGCGAGGTCCACACGTCCTCCGACTTGGAGTCGGTGTGCATGCCGCCGATGTCGTCGATCGCGGCGCGGCGGAAGATGACGTTGGTGCCGACGCAGAACGCGGCGTTGAACCGGTTCCGCCCGGGCTGGACGAACCGGTAGAACACGGCCTGCATGTACCCGGCGCCTCGCGAGATGAGGTTGTCGAGGTTGCCGTAGGTCTGCGGCGTCTGGACGAACGCGACGTCGTCCTTGACGAAGAACGGCACGGTCTCGACGAGGAACTCGGGACGCGCGACGAAGTCGGCGTCGAGGATGACGAACAGGTCGCCCTTCGCGATGGCGAGCGCGTGGTTGACGTTGCCGGCCTTCGCCCCGTTGCTCGACAGGCGCCGCACGTAGCGGGCGCCGAGCTGCGCGGCGAGGTCGCGCACGTCGTCGGACCGGCCGTCGTCGAGCACCCACGTGCGGTGGGTGCCGCGCATCGCGACCGCGGCCCGCACGGTGCGCGCGATGGTGTCGAGGTCCTCGCCGTACGTGGTGATGAGGACGTCGATCGTGACGGGCCGGTCGTGGAGGTACAGGTTCCAGCGGGTCGGGTCGTCCTCGGCGCCGTCGCGGATGATCTCGGGGACGTCGAAGAGCCGGTCCTTGGCGTGGTGGAACGAGAAGCCGCGCGGGTCGTGGCCGCTGGACAGCACGGTCCACATGGCGAGGAGCGCCTGCGCGACGAGCACCGTCTCGGCGGTGATGACCATGGCGTACGGGAGGGCGTCGCCGCGGTTGGCGGGGTTGAGGAGGAAGACCGCGTACGCGACGACCCCGAGCGTCGCGAGCAGCATGATCATGACGAGCGACGGCGAGCGCGCCGCGGAGTTCTCGTCGCGGGGCGGGCCGGTCGGGCGCTCGGGCTCGGTGCGCGGACCGAAGGGCTCGGGCCGCACGTACTCGGTGCGGCGTGGTGTGACGACCAGACGGTCGAACTCGGAGACGGCCATCGCGTGTCCTCGGGTCTCGGTGGGCTCGAGAGACGGGTGCCGAGGGTCGGCGCGGGCGTGAGCCCACGCCGGGGCTCTCTGCGCCCGGAGTGCGGCGACGTCGTCGGCGTCGTGAGTGGTCCTGCGTGCGTGCGGTCGAGCCCCCTGCCGGTCGCGTCCCGCGGGACGCGGCCGGAGACGGGTCGAGGTGGCCCGCTTCGGGAGCGGGCCACCTCGTCGTCTGCGGCGAACGTATCCGGCACCCGGGGTGGTGTCACGGGTGAAGGCTCGGCGGGGCCGGGTCGTGTCCTGGTACGCCAGTGCCGGTCGCGGACGTCGAACGGACCGGCGCCGGAGCACCCGACCGGACCACGGGTCGTTGTGCGCCCTCGCGTCCGGAGGTCGCTCGCCGTCGCACGACCCGGCTGCGCGGACGTCGCGACTCCACAGGCCGGAAACAACCCGTTCACCGGCCGAAACCGAGAATTCACCGGGGCGCCGCGTCGCGTGTCCAGCCCTCGGACGCGCGACGCGGCACCGCGGTCGTGCCTGTGGTGCTCAGCCGAGCTGAGGGCGCACCTCGTCCGCGACGAGCTGGAGGTGGTCCAGGTCGTGCAGGTCGAGCACCTGGAGGTAGAAGCGCGTCGCGCCCTGCTCGGCCGCTGCGGCGAGCTTGTCCGCCGCCTCGGAGACCGTCCCGGCGATCCCGTTGCGGCGCAGCTCCTCCGGGTCGCGGCCGATCGCCGCGGCGCGACGCGCGTACTCCGCCTCGTCCTTGCCGACGGCCACGACGAACGCCGCCGAGTAGGCGATCGAGTCGGGGTCGCGGTCGGCGTCGAGGCACGCCGCGCGCACGTTCTCGAACCGCTCGGGAAGCACGCCGGGGTCCGGGAACGCCGCGTTGTACTCGCTCGCGTACCGCGCCGCGAGGGCGGGGGTGCGCCGGGGGCCGTGGCCGCCCACGATCACGGGGATGCGCTCCTGCGCGGGCTTGGGCAGCGCCGGCGAGTCGGTGAGCGTGTAGTGCTCGCCGCTGAAGGAGAAGGTCTCACCGACGGGGGTCTCCCACAGGCCGGTGATCACCGCGAGCTGCTCCTCGAGGATCCCGAACCGCTTCTCCGGGAACGGGATGCCGTACGCCTCGTGCTCGCGCGCGAACCAGCCGGCGCCGAGGCCGAGCTCCACCCGGCCGCCGGACATCTGGTCGACCTGCGCCACCTGGATCGCGAGGACGCCGGGATGGCGGAACGTCGCCGAGGACACGAGCGTGCCCAGGCGGATGCGGCTCGTCTCGCGCGCCAGCCCGGCGAGCGTCGTCCAGGCGTCGGTGGGGCCGGGCAGGCCGTCGCCGTCGCCCATGACGAGGTAGTGGTCGGAGCGGAAGAAGGCGTCGAAACCGAGGTCCTCGGTCGCCTTCGCCACGGCAAGGACGTCCTCGTAGGAGGCGCCCTGCTGAGGCTCGGTGAAGATGCGCAGGTCGATCTGGGTCATGGCGCTCAGCCTGTCACACCGCTCGTCGGCCGAGACCGCCGGTCGAGCACGCCTTCCGGTTGCAGGGTCGCCTCGCATCGGAGAGCGTGCGGAAGCGGCCCGAAACGTTTCACCCGCCCGACCCACGACCGACGGAGGCACCCATGCAGGCGACGAGAGCGCGCAAGATCAAGATCGGGCTGGCCGGGCTGGCCGTCCTCGGACTGGGCGCCGCGCTCACGAGCGCGCAGTGGACCGACCAGGTCTTCTTCCAGGCCGACGTCTCGACGGGGACGTTCAACATCCAGGGCGCCGTGCCCGCGGACCAGGGCGCACCGGTCGAACCGACCACCTGGGCCGAGTCGGACACGTGGGACGGCACCGAGGAGGGCGTCGCGACGATCGAGCTGGACCTCGGCGGTGCGCAGGTCGCCCCGGAGGAGACCACCGTCCTGACCGGCTACGTGCGCAACGACCCCACGAGCACGTGGACGGCCGACGTCAGCGCGATCACGGTCACGCCCTTCCTGCCCGACGGCGTCACGGCGTCGGTCGCGTACGCGACCGGCGGCAACGACCCGGCGGACCTCGCCCCGGGCGACTCGGTGGCGTTCGAGGTCACCGTCACGGCCGACGACACCGTCGTCCAGGACGCGTCGGGTGAGCTCGCGGTCACCGTCGACGGCGTGTCCGTCGCGCCCGTCACCCCGTGACCTGACGAGACGACGTGCCCTCCCGCTCGCGACGGAACGCGCGACGTGCGCTCGGCGGCGCCCTCCTCGCCGTCGTGGTGCACGTCGGCCCGGCGCTGCCCGCGTCCGGTGCCGACGCCGTCGTGGACCCGGAGCTCCTCGTGTTCGACGCGCTCGCCCCGGGCGAGACCTCGTCCGCGGTCACGACGCTCCGGGTGGACGCGCCGTCGGCCGCGACGATCGTGCGGGCCGACGTCGGCGCGACGGGCGAGCTCGTGCCGCACCTGACGACGGTCGTCGAGTCCTGCGACGAGCCGTGGACGGCGGCCGGCTGCGCGTCGGGTGCGACGCTGCTCGTCGAGGGGCCGGTCTCCTCCTCGGACTCCGCGCTCCAGGTGCCCGTCCCGGCGTCGGGCGTCGTGCACGTGCGCGTCGGGATGACGTTGTCCGACGGCGCGCCCCCCGATACGAGCGGGACCGTCGTCTACCGGCTCGATCTCGTCGGTGACGACGCGGAGGGCGGCGGGACGGACGACGGCGCGGGGGGTGGCGGAGGGAGCGGCGGACCGCCGCTCGCGACCACCGGGGCGGACGTCGCCGCCATCGGTGCCGCCGCGCTCGCGCTCGTCGCGCTGGGCGCGGTCCTGCACCGAGGCCGACGGCGCACCGACCGGGGCGAGACGACGTGACCCGGGCGGAAGGGGGCCGCGTGTCCCGAGCGGACGGAGTCCGCCTGATCCCTGCGGAGGGCGACCGGACGACCCGGCCCGCGCCGCGCCCGTTGCTCGCCGCGCTCGCCGTGCTGGCGGTGGTGCTCGTCGTGGGACTTCTCGGCCCGGCCGTCGTGCGACCGACGTCGGCGGCGTGGACCGACCCCGTGCACGCCCGCGCGACCGTCGTGGTCGACGCGACCGTCGCACCGGAGATGCTCGCGGCGGGAGAGGGTTTCACGTGCGCGCTCGTGGCGGGTGCGGGCTGGTGCTGGGGCGAGGGCGGCAGCGGACAGCTGGGCGACGGCACGTCGACGACCTCGGACGTCCCCGTCGCGGTCGCGCCGGGCGCGACGGGCGGTGCGGTCATGACCGACATCGACACGGGCAACGCACGCGCCTGCGCGGTCGCGGGGGGTGCCGCGTACTGCTGGGGCGTCGGCGTGCTCGGCAACTTCGACACGGCACAGCCCTGGGAGGCACCCCCCTCCCCGGTCCCGGTGGCCGTCTACGCCCAGCCGGCCGGAACCGGCGCCAACGAGTACGAGTCCCCCCTGTTCGGTCGCACGGTCACGACCGTCGGAGCGGGAGAGTTCGCCAGCTGCGCGGTCGCGGACGACGCCTCTGCCGCGTGCTGGGGGCTCGACGTCGGGTTCCCCCGCCCGACCGACCCGTCCGACCCGCAGAGCCGGGCCAACGCCCCCATCGCCCTGCCGACGAGCGCGGACGACCCCGCGAGCGAGCTCCCGCCAGGCGTCCAGATCGACCACGTCACGACGGACTTCCAGAACGCGTGCGTGCTGGCCGCCGGTGAGCCGTACTGCTGGGGCCGCAACCAGGAGGGTCAGGTCGGCGACGGCGAGAACGGGACGGCCGTCCTCGCTCCCACCGCCGTGGTGCCGGGCGCGATGACCGCGCGGCCTGTCACGGACATCGACGGCGGGACGTTCCACACGTGCGCGGCCGCCGACGGGTCGGCGTACTGCTGGGGAATCCGGGCGAACGGCCAGATCGGCGACGGCGGCGGGATCACGGGCACGCAGGACGCACCGGCTCGGGTCGCCCTGCCAGCGGGCGTCGTGGTCACCGACGTCGCGGCGGGAGGCGGAACCGCGTGCGCGCTGGCCACCGACGGCGCGGCCTACTGCTGGGGGAGCAACACCGACGGCCAGCTGGGCAGCACCGCGGTCGGCATCGGAGGGTCGACGGACACCCCCGTCGCGGTGGACAGGTCCCTGCTGCCCGAGGGCGTGACGTTCACGTCCGTCGTCGTCGGCGAGTCGCACGCGTGCGCGACCGCGAGCGACGACGAGGTGTACTGCTGGGGGGCCGGGAGGACGCTCGGCACGGGTGCCGGTCAGACGCTCGCGCCTCGCCCCGACGTGCCGGTCACGCAGTCGTGGGCGGCGGCTCCGTGAGCGTCGTGAGGCGTCTCGCCGACGTCGCGCTGACGGTCGCGGCCGTGGCGGGAGTGCTCGGCCTGGTGCTCTTCGTGCTCGTCCAGGCGGGCGTCGTGCAGACGCTCGTCGTGACGTCGGGGTCGATGCGCCCGACGTACGACGTGGGCGACGTCGTGATCAGCCGGAGCGTCGACGCCGGGCGGCTCGCGACCGGGGACGTCGCCACCCTGGAGGACGCGACCGGCCGGCTCATCACGCACCGCGTCGTCAGCGCGGAACCGGCGTCTGCCGGTGCCGTGAGCGTCGTGATGCAGGGGGACGCCAACGACGCGCCCGACGCCGTCCCGTACGTCGTGGACGAGGCGCTCGTCCCGGTGGTGCGCGTCCCCGGGGTCGGCCCGCTCGTCGCTGCGGTGCAACGACCGTCCGTGGCGATCCCCGGGCTGGTGGCCGTCGCGGCGCTCGTCGCGATCGCGTTCGTCCCGAGCGGACGCCGGGACGAGCCGCAGGACGGCGCGGCGTCGGAGGACGACGGCGCCCCCGCCCCTGCGCGGCGGGGCAGGCACGCGGCACGCGCCTGAGGCGGCACACGCCCTTCGGTGCCCGCTCAGTCGTCGAGAGGCACGAGGTCGAGCTCCTGGAACTCCGCGACCTCGGGCACCCAGCGCTCCGCGACGAAGGCCCGGTGCGCGGGGTGGGCGTCGTACGCGGCGTACGCCGCGTCGTCGTCGAACACCATGGAGAACTGGAACGCGAGCGGGCTCTTCGGGCTGACCTGACGCGAGACGGTGAAGTCCCGGACGCCGGGGATCGCCGTGAGAGTGCTGCGGCCCGTCGTGAGGAACGCGGCCTCCTCGGGGCTGTCTGCGGCGTGGACGAGGCGGAAGGCGACGGTGTGCTGGATCACACCCGCCACCCTAGACGGGCGCCGACCCGTCCCGACGCGACGGCGCGCACGCGCGACGACGATGCGCGCCCGTAGTGTCGTCCCATGCGCGTGAGCACCGTGATCCTGCCCGTGTACCCGTGGCGCGAGGGCCGGGAGGTGTGGCGCGAGGCCGACGACCTGGGGTTCCACACGGCGTACACGTACGACCACCTGTCGTGGCGCACGTTTCGCGACGGCCCGTGGTTCGGCACCGTGCCGACGCTCTCTGCGGCGGCAGCAGTGACCGGACGCGTCCGCCTCGGGACGCTCGTGACCTCGCCCAACTTCCGCGAGCCGGTGACGTTCGCGAAGGACGTCATGACCCTCGACGACGTGTCGGACGGCCGGATCACGGTCGGCCTCGGCGCGGGAACCACGGGTTTCGACGCGAGCGTGCTGGGTGGTGAGCCGTGGTCGGCGCGCGAGCGGGCCGACCGCCTGCGGGACTTCACCGTGCTCCTGGACCGGCTGCTCACGGAGCCCGCGGTGACGCACGGCGAGGGCCACTACCGCGCGCACGAGGCACGCACGATCCCGGGCTCGGTGCAGGCGCCGCGCGTTCCGTTCGCGATCGCCGCGACCGGACCGCGCGGGCTGCGGCTGACGGCGCGGTACGGGCAGGCGTGGGTCACGACGGGCGACGGGCGCCTCGGTGACGACGCGACGCCGGCACAGTCCCGGGCGGCGGTCCGCGGGCAGGTCGAGCGCCTCGAGTCCGTGTGCGACGACGCCGGACGAGACCCGTCCGACGTCGAGCGGATCCTGCTCACGGGATTCACCCCGGATCCCGCCCTGGAGTCCGTCGACGCGTTCGTCGAGACGGCGGCCGGGTACGCAGCGGCGGGCATCACGGAGATCGTGCTGCACCGCCCGATCCCCGGAACCCAGTTCGCCGCCGACCAGGCCGTCTTCGAGCGCATCGCCACCGAGGGCGCGCGGCAGGTCGCCACGCTCTGACGACTCCGACGCGTCGGCGCGCCGCAAGATCCGCCCCCTTCGGGACACACACGTCCCGAGAGCATCGCGACGCGAGGAGGCGACGTGCGCAAGCCACCGGCCGGCTGGTACCCCGACACGACGAGCGGGGCGAGCGAGCGGTGGTTCGACGGCGTGTCGTGGACGACCCTCACGCGGCAGCGCGAGCAGGCGGGACGCAGCGCCGCGAGCCCGTGGTGGGCGGTGGTGGCGGCCGGTGCGGCCGTCGCCCTGGTCGTCGCGGCACCCCTCCTCCTGCCGTTCGCCGCAGCGTGACGAGGCCGCCCCGCCGAACCCCGGGTGATGGGTCGATCAGGCTCCGTGGTGCCCCACGACCCGGGGTTCGGCACGTCGTCCGGCCGCCGCGAGCGGTCAGCCGAGCCGACCGGCGGGCCGGTAGACCATGTGCGTGACCCGCGAGGCGGCGCGCACGGACACGATCTCGAGCTGCTGGGGCGGCACGCCGTCGAACACCCGGTCGCCGTGCCCGAGCACCTGCGGCACGACGTGCAGCCGGATCTCGTCGACGAGGCCGGCGGCGAGGAACTGGTTGATGGTCGCAGCGCCGCCCGTGACCGAGACGTCCCTCTCCCCCGCTGCCTCGCGCGCCTGGCGCAGCGCCGACTCGATGCCGTCCGTGACGAAGGTGAACGTCGTGCCGCCCTCCATCACGAGAGGCTCGCGCTCGTGGTGGGACAGGACGAACACCGGCGCGTGGTACGGCGGCTCGGGCCCCCACCAGCCCGACCAGTCGAGGTCGGGCTCTCCACGGTCGGGTCCGAACATGTTGCGACCCATCACGTAGGCACCGGCGGACAGGATGGCCGCGAGCTCCTCGGCGTTCTCGTCCGCGGTCTCGAACATCCACGCGTGCAGGTCCACACCCTCGCCGAACGGGTGCTCGGCGGTCTGGTCCGGGCGGGACGAGAACCCGTCGACCGACACCGCCACGTCGAACGTCACACGACCCATGACACACCCTCGCTCTCCGCGGCCCGCACGGGCCGCCGTCGTCGTCCTGACGCTGCTCCGACCGGGCCGGGCCGGCCAACTCATCGCCGACGACGACCGGAGCCATGACCGGGGTACTACCTCGCAGGACCGGGGTACTACCTCGCGGGACCGAGGTACTACCAGGGCTCAGGCGGCGGCGGGGGCCTCCTGGGTCGCGATGCGCAGCGCGGCGACGAGCTCGCGGTAGAGCTCGTCGGTCGCGAGCAGCTCGGCGTGCGTGCCGCGCGCCCGGACGCGACCCGCCTCCATGACGAGGATGAGGTCCGCGTCGATGACGGTCGAGAGCCGGTGCGCGATGGTCACAACGGCGCGGTCGCGCGCGAGGTCCTCGATCACGGCGTGCACCGCGGCCTCGGTGAGCCCGTCGACCTGGGCGGTGGCCTCGTCGAGGAGCAGGACGTCGGGCGCGTGCAGGACGGCGCGTGCGAGGGCCACGCGCTGGCGCTCGCCCCCGGAGACGGTCGTGCCGACGAGCGACGTGTCGAGACCGTCCTCCAGCGAGCGGACCTTCGTGGCGAGCCGCACCTTCTCGAGCGCGTCCCACATCGCGTCCTCGCTCGCCTCCGGGTCGGAGAGCTGCAGGTTCTCGCGGATCGTGCCCGGCACCACGGGCGTCTCCTGCTCGACGTACGCGAACCGGCGGCGCACGTCGTCGAACGTCAGCGCGTCGTACGGGACGCCGTCGAGCAGGATCTGCCCCGACTCGGGCTGGAGGAACCGCAGCAGGAGCGAGAACGTCGTCGTCTTGCCCGCGCCCGACGGCCCGACGATCGCGACCTGACCGCGGTGCGGCACGTCGAGCTCCAGGTCGCGCACGACGGGCTCGCCGCCGGGCAGGTACCGCGCGGTGACGCCGCGCAGCGCGAGGCGCGGGACGTCGTCGGGCACCGCCTCCGTGCCCGACGCCGCGCCTGCCTCGCGCTCCTCGCCTGCCTCGGCGCCGGCGGGCACGGGCGACGGCGTGGCCGCGCGGTGCGCGGCCGCACCCGGCTCGTCCTCCTCGGCCTCGATCGCCTGGACCTCGCGGATGCGGCCGGCAGCCGCGATGCCCGCCTGGAGCTGCGTGACGTTCATCGTCAGCCCGGTGACGGGCTCGACGATCTGGAACGCGTAGAGCAGGAACGCGACGAGGCCCGACACGGCGAGGAGTCCCTGGTCGACGCGCCACGCACCGAGGGCGAGGACCACGATGATCGCGAGCTGGATGCCGCCGCCCGCGATGGTCCACGCGACGGCCTCGGTCCGCACGGCGCGGACGCTGTGCCGCGCGGACTCCTGCGCGTCGGCGAGCACCCGGTCGACCTGGCGGCCCTCGGCGCGGCTCGCCTTGATGGTCCGCACGGCACGGAGCCCACCCTCGAGCGTCCCGCCGAGGCTGCCGAGCGACTCCTGCGCCTTCTCCTGGGCCTTGGCGATGCGCGGCATGAGCGCGCCGACGAGCACGCCGATGACGACGATCGCGGCGAGGGTGGTGCCGAGCAGGACCATGTCGAGGACGCCCATGAGCACGATCGTCCCGACGAGCGACACCGCGAAGTTCACGAGGTTGACGAGGCTCGACGACGCGGCCTCGCGCAGGAGCACGGTGTCCGAGGTGACCCGGGTGACGAGCTCGCCGGTGGGCCGTCCGGTGAGGGCGCCGATCTTCGCGCTGAAGTACCGGCGCACCATCGACGACCGGGCGTCGAGCACGACACGCTCGGCGAGCGTGCCGAGCAGCACCCACTGCCAGAGCCCGAGGACGAGGCCCACCACGAGGAGCCCCACGAGGGTCAGGACGGCCGGCGTGAGCGACGCCCCGGTGCCGAGCGTGTCGAGCACCCACTTCGTCACCATCGGTGTGGCGAGGGTCGCCGCGGTGGTCCCGAGCCCGAGGACGAGGCCCAGCGCGAGGGTCCGGCGGTGCGGACGGACGAACTCCCAGAGCACCTTGAGGCGCGGGAGGAAAGGCCCCTTCGGCTCGGTCTCGGGAGCGGCGCGTCCGGGACCCGCGAGGGGGCCGGCGGTGTCGGTGGTGGCCATACCGTCAACCATGGTTGACATCCGATCTGCTGTCAACTGTAGTTGACGGCATTGAGGGGACGAGTGCGGGAGCGGAGTGATCCTCAGTGGAACACGCATGTTCCACAGTCGGCAAGGTGTGTGCCACCCGCTCGGTCGCTAGGGTGAGGCACGTGACGGCACGGACGAGCGACGGGACCCGGACCCGCGGCACCCTCGGAACGGGCTCCGCGGTCCCGGAGACCACGGAGACGGCCGCCCGCGCGCGCACGCGACGCGCGATCCTCGAGGCGGCCACGTCGGTGCTCAGCGCAGACAAGTCGGCCTCGCTCGCCGACGTCGCCCAGGCGGCGCACGTCGGGCGGACGACGCTGCACCGCTACTTCCCCGAGCGCGCGGACCTCGTCGAGGCCATCGGCGCCGAGGCGGTCGAGCGGACGCGCGCGGCGATCACCGCCGCACGGCTCGACGTCGGTGATCCTGCGGCGGCGCTGCGGCGGCTGGCGTTCGAGTACTTCGACCTCGGCCCCTGGTACATGGTGCTGTTCAACGAGGTGGCCGACGGCGAGCCCGAGTTCTGGGCCGAGGCCGAGGAGGCGGAGGAGCCGGTCCGCGAGCTCTTGCGACGGGGGCAGGCGGACGGCGTGGTCGACGACCAGCTCAGCGTCTCGTGGCTCGTGCGCACCCTGTGGTGGACCCTGTTCAACGCCTGGTCGATGGCCGCCGAGGGCGAGGTGTCCCGGGCCGACGCCCTCCGGATGGCCCTGCGCAGCATCGAGGGCGTGGCCCTCGCCCGACCCGCTCGGAACCCCTCGTGACGGCGGCCGACGGACGTCCGCCCGCGGACGGGCGGAGCCGCGGCGTCGGTGAGCGGCTGCGCCGCTGGTGGCAGCGTGCCGACCAGGTCCGCACCGGGACCCGGTGGTCGAGCGTCGCGACGGTGCTCGGTGGTGTCGTCGTCGCCGTCCTGTGCCTGGGGCTCGTCCTGCGGGGGCGGGTGTGGGCGTGGATCCCGTGCGTCCTCGCCGCCGCGGTCGCGCTGCGCGAGGTGCGCTACCTCCAGCGTGTGGCCCGCGGCGGCCGACGCGGCCCGCGGTACCAGGAGAACGCGCCGCGCTGACCGAGCCGACCGGGAGGTCATCCGCAGGTCGCACACCTGCGGCCGGCAGGATCCACCGAACGGGCGACGCGCGGAGGGCGCCCGGCCGAGAAGACTGGGGTACGGCGTCGGGTAGCGGCGCCGAGAATCCCGGAGGCACCCGTGACGAGCCAGACCCCAGCCCGCGCGACGACCCCGCCCACCCCACCCACGCGCGCCGCCGCGCGCGGCCTGCGGTTCACCGCGCGCCGCGGCCGCCGCACGCCCGAACCCGCCCGGCCGGCCGTGCCACCCGTCGAACGCGCCAACGGGTGGGTCGTGGCGATCGCCGTCGCCGCCGGGGCCGTGCTGTTCTCGGTCCTCGCGATGAACGCGTTCCTCGGCGGCTGACGGGTCCCGTCCTCCTCGGCTCCGGTCAGCCCTCCTCGGCCGGCGCGACGACGGGCGCGGTCGCCGCAGGACGACGTGCCGGCGCGAGCCCGCGCGCCACGCCCGCCCGCTCGAGACGGCGCGCGAGCAGCAGGCCCGCCCACGTCCCGACGAGCGAGCTCGCGATCATGAGCACGACGATGAGCACCTGCACGACCGGCGCCATCGACGCGGCGTCGAACGCGACGAACGCCGACCAGGTGTACAGCGCGGCGAACACGAACGTCGCCACGTAGAAGAGCCACGGGGCCCACACGCGGTAGAGCGTCACGAGGAACGCGACCTCGAGCGCCGCGCCGACCATGAGGCACGTGAGGATCGACGACGCCCCGAGCGGCGACGCCGAGCTGATCACCCCGGCGACGAGCATCGTCAGCACGACCGCGCCCGGGCGGCGCACGAGCGCGAGGGCGAGCACGGGCCCGACGATCCACAGGCCGAGCATCGCGGAGTACAGCACGGGGACGGTGGAGGAGAGCGCCGCCGCGACGAAGTTGGCCGGGACGAGGAGCACGCCCGTCGCGGCGCCGATCGCGGCGCAGGTCATGAGGTACCGCGTGGTCAGGGACTGACGGCGAGGTGCGGAGGACATCGTGGCTCCGGGTGTCGAGGAGTGGTGGACGGACGGTCGAGCGGTCAGGCGGAGAGCGCGGGGACGACGACGAGCGCGACCGCGGCGGCGAGCCCCCACGTCGCGAGGAGGAACACGACGTCGCGCACGCGGAACGGCACCACGACGCGCTCGGTCCGCGTGGGGTGCGCCCCGAAGGCGCGCGCCTCCATGGCCAGCGACACGCGCTCGCCGTGCCGGATCCCGCCCGCGAGCAGCGGCACCGCGTAGCCGACCTGGCGCCGCGCGGCGGCGAGGGGCCCGCGGCCGTGGTCGACGCCGCGCACGCGGTGGGCGGCGCGGATGACCTCGAGCTCGTGGCCGAAGCGCGGGACGAACCGCAGCGCCGCGAGCGCGGCGTAGCCGACGCGGTACGGCATGCGGAGCTGCTGGACCATCGCGCGCACGACGTCCTGCCCGGTCGTCGACAGACCGCCGATCAGCACGAGGAGCAGCAGCGCGCACGTGCGCAGGCTCGTTGCGAGCCCCACGGCGAGCGCACCAGACCACAGCTCGAAGGGACCGACCGTCAGGAGCAGCGTCGTGTCGTCGACGTCGCGCGGGTCGGTGAGCACGCCGAACGACACCGTCATGACGGCGGCGAGCGCAGGGAGGCCGACCAGGAGCGACGCCACGACGCGGCCGGGCGGCCGGACCATCACGAGGATCACCGTGAGCGCGGCGAGCCCGACGAGGGCCGGGGTGAGCACGTCGCGCGTCGTGAAGACGTAGACGACGACGGGCAGCGGGCCGAAGGCGGTGACGAGCGGGTCGTACGAGCGCAGGTCCCACGCGGGACCGGCGAACGTGCCGAGCCGCGCGGGCTCGGCCGGGCGCGTCACGGCGGCGGCCGTCATGCCGTGACCCCCGCAGAGGTCGTGGCTGCGACCGTCAGGTCCGCGGCAGGCAGGTCCGCGAGGCGCGTGACGGTCCGCCACGCGGGGTGCGCGAGGTGCCGCGTCGCGCGCGCGAGCGGCGGTGTGCGCAGACCGGCGGCGCGCAGCACGTCCTCGTCGGCGAGGACGTCGGACGGCGGGCCGTCGGCGAGCACGGCACCGTCGGCGAGCGCGACGACGCGCGTCGCGTGCTCGGCGACGAGCTGCATGTCGTGGCTCACGACGACGACCGCCGTCCCGTCGAGGTGGAGCGCGGTGAGCAGGTCGAGCAGCTCGGCCGCCCGCTCGCGGTCCTGCCCGTAGGTCGGCTCGTCGAGCACGAGGACGTCGGGACGGCACACGATCGCGGTCCCGACGGAGAGCCGCCGCTTCTGCCCGCCGGACAGGAGGAAGGGGTGCCGGTCGCGCAGGTCGGCGAGGCCGAAGCGCCGCAGCACGTCGTCGACGCGCTGCGTGACCTCGTCCTCCGGCACGCCACGCACGCGCAGCCCCAGGGCGAGCTCGTCGTCGACGCGGGTCGTGACGATCTGGTGCTCCGGGTTCTGGAAGACGAACCCGACACGCTGCGCGAGCTCGCGGGGGTCGGCGGACGTCGGGTCGAGTCCGGCGACGGTCACGCGACCGTCGAGCGCGCCGCGACGCGGCCGCAGCACGCCCGCGGCGAGCTGGGCGAGCGTCGTCTTGCCCGCGCCGTTCGCGCCCACGACGGCGACGAGCTCGCCGGGCGCGACGGTCAGGGACACGTCGCGGAGCACGGTCGTCGCCGCGCGGCCGCGGCCGCGGCCGCGGCGGAACGTCAGGCCGTCGACGACGAGCACGGGGGCCGCGGCGCCGGGTGCCTCCACCGTCCGGTCGCGGTCGTGCCCGACGCCGTCCCCAGCGCCCGTCGGCCCG
This sequence comes from Cellulosimicrobium sp. So1_17, assembly GCF_055181235.1. Classification (NCBI taxonomy): domain Bacteria; kingdom Bacillati; phylum Actinomycetota; class Actinomycetes; order Micrococcales; family Promicromonosporaceae; genus Cellulosimicrobium; species Cellulosimicrobium sp. So1_17. Next base: position 3,670,840 of record NZ_CM143702.1, on the reverse strand, counting down.
GTACCGGTCGGGCGAGGGTCGGCCGGGCGCGGGTCGGGCAGGACGGGGACCGCGTCGAGCGCCGCCGCGAGCTCGTCCGGCGTGAGCGGGACCGGGTCGAGGTGGACGCCGGCCGCGCGCAGCCGCAGTGCGACGAGCGTCGCGGTGGGCAGCCAGACACCGAGCCCGGCGAGCTCCTCCGCGTGGCCGGCGAGCACGTCGCGCGCCGGGCCGTCGAGGACGAGGCGCCCCGCGGCGTCGAGCACCACGACCCGGTCGACGAGCGAGACCGCGGCGTCGAGGTCGTGCTCCACGAGCAGGACGGCCCGGTCTCCGCGCGCCACGACGTCGCGCAGCACGGCGTAGACCTCCTCGGTGCCGACCGGGTCGAGGTTCGCGGTGGGCTCGTCGAGCACGAGGAGCGGAGAGCCGAGCGCGAGCGCGCACGCGACGGCGAGGCGCTGCCGGCCGCCGCCGGAGAGCGTCGCCGGATCGTGGGCGCGCCGGTCCCAGAGGCCCACGGTGCGCAGCGCCGACTCGGCCCGCGCGAGGACCTCGTCGACCGCCAGCAGCAGGTTCTCGGGGCCGAAGCACACCTCGTCGAGCACGGTCCCCGTCACGACCTGCGCGTCGGGGTCCTGGAACACCATCGCGACGTCGCGCGACAGCTCGGGCGGGGCGTGGTCCTGGGTCGACCTGCCGCGCACGCGGACGGAACCCTCCAGGTCGGCGCCGACCACGTGCGGCACCAGCCCGTTCGTCGCGAGCGCAAGGGTCGACTTGCCGCACCCCGACGGCCCGAGGAGGAGGACCGCCTCGCCCGCGCGGACCTGGAACGTCACGCCGCTCGGGGTCGGCGCCGGGTGGTTCCGCGCGTCGTCGGCGGAGCCCGGCAGGTCCGGCGCGACGTCGTCGTGGTGGACGTGGTGGCGGATGCTCACGTCGCGCACGGCGAGCGTCGGCACGTCCGGGGACGCGCCGGTCGGCGTCTCGTCCCGGGTCACGCAGCACAGGATAGGCGAACCTAAGCCGCCTGACGAGGGGCGGACCAGCGTCCGTGCAGACTCGGCGGGAAGGCCGTCGAGATTCAGCCGCTCGACCCGTCGACGCGGGACCTCTCACGGGTCTACCGTCGGGGGACGGGCGCTGCCGCTCTCGGTACGCCCGGCCAACGTGGGACGGGACCGTCGTGACGACCGGTGAGCGGACGAGCGTGCAGCAGGGGGATCCAGACGGAGGGGCGGACGACGCGTCGCCCGTCGACGCCTTCGCGGAGCGCCTGTTCACCGCGACGCTCGGCGCGATCGACGTGCTCTCCGTGCACGTCGGCGACCGGCTCGGCTGGTACCGCGCGCTCGCCTCGTCCGGCCCGCTGACCTCCACGGCCCTCGCCGAGGCGACCGGCACGCACGAGCGCTACGCACGCGAGTGGCTCGAGCAGCAGGCGGCGTCCGGCATCCTCGCCGCCGAGGACCCGGGCGCCGGGCCCGCGCTCACCGCCGACCCGCAGGACGTCGCCCGCGAGCGCCGCTACGCCCTCCCCGAGGCGCACGCCGAGGTCCTCACGGACACGACGTCGCTCGCGTACTCCGCGCCGCTCGCGCGGTTCCTCGGGGCGATCGGGCCGCAGCTCCCGCACCTGCTGGGCGCCTACCGCTCGGGCGGCGGCGTGTCGTGGGACCAGCTCGGCGACGACGCGCGCGAGGCCCAGGCCGACGTCAACCGGCCGTGGTTCGAGCGCGAGCTGGGACCGGTGCTCGCGAGCCTGCCGGAGGTCGACGACGTGCTGTCGCGGCCGGGGGCGCGCGTCGTCGACGTCGGGTGCGGGTTCGGGTGGTCGACGCTCGCGATCGCGCGGGCGTACCCGGGCGCCGTCGTGCACGGGATCGACGTGGACCGACCGTCGATCGCGGCGGCACGTGCTGCCGCGAACGCAGCGGGTCTCGGTGACCGCGTCACGTTCCACCTGGGCGACGCGACGGAGCTCGCCCTCCTCGCGACGTCCGAGGGGCCGGCCGACCGGGCGTTCGACGCCGCCTTCGCGTTCGAGTGCGTGCACGACCTGCCCCGCCCTGTCGAGGTGCTCGACGCGGTGCGCCGGGCGGTACGGCCCGACGGCGTCGTGATCGTCATGGACGAGGCGGTCGCCGACGAGTTCAGCGCCCCGGCCGACGACGTCGACCGGATCATGTACGGCTACAGCCTCTTCGTGTGCCTGCCCGACGGCCTCTCCACGCAGCCGTCGGCGGGGACGGGGACCGTCATGCGGCCCGCGACGCTGCGGCGGTACGCGCGCGAGGCGGGGTACTCGGACGTCGAGGTGCTGCCCGTCGACGACTTCGCGTTCTTCCGGTTCTACCGCCTCGTGCCCTGACCCGACCCCGCGGCGTCGGCCGGGGCGCTCCAGCGGGCCTCGTCGCCGACGCGGATCGTCCCGGACGACAGCAGCCGGCACACCACGCCCCCTCGCCGATGCATCGAGCGCATGGCGCCGGGCGCGATCCAGTCGTCGAGCAGGCGGCACGGCGCGGCGATGCGCAGGACCTGCAGCTCGACGTCGCCCAGCGTGAGGAACGACCCCGGCTTCGTCGGCAGGTCACCGTGCGTGAGGGTCACGTTGCGCCGCGTGAGACCGGGGTCGATCTCCTGCCCGAGCTCCGCCGACGCCGCAGCGAGGTCCACGAGCGTCTGCACGGTCACGTGCCGGTGCTTCGAGCCGTGGTACCGGTCGCCCACGAGCCCGCGTCCCTCCTCCGCCTCGACCTCCGGGACGGTGCGGGTGGGCAGCCGCCGGGCCTTCGCGACGTGGATCGAGTGCACGCGGGGTGGTTCGGTCACCGGGCCAGCGTGCCACCGGGCCGCGTCCCCCACCAGCACGCTCCCCCGAGCGGGAACCCGGTACCGGTGTACCGTCCCGTCCATGACCGACGTCCGCAGCCGCACCCATGCCCAGGCCGTCGACGCAGCGATCGAGCTCTTCACCCGCCAGGGCTACGAGCAGACCACCGTCGAGGAGATCGCCGACGCCGCACAGGTCAGCCGTGCCACCTTCTTCCGCCGTTTCCGCTCGAAGGAGGACGTGGTCTTCGCGGATCACGAGCTCCTCCTCGACGAGGTGGTCGTCATGCTCGCGGGGACCCGGCCCGTGCCCGACGCCGCGGGGAACCTCGTCCCGGACCCGGCCGTCGACCCGTACCTCGAGGTCTGCCGCGCCGCCCGGCTCGTGTTCGACCACCACGTCGGCCAGCGCGAGACGTCGCTCGCGCGCCACCGCCTGCTGCAGCAGGTGCCCGCGCTCCGCGACCGCGAGCTCGTGACCACGCACCGCTACGAGCGTGCGTTCACCGCCTACCTGCGCGACGCCCTGCCGCCCGACGCGCGGCGCTCCACCGCGTCCATCGCGTTCGCCGCGTCCGTGGTCGCCGTGCACAACGCGCTCCTGCGCCGCTGGCTCCGCAACCCGGAGCAGGACCTGCGCCCGCAGCTCGAGGAGGCGTTCGCCGAGCTGCGCCGCGCCGCGGCCGGGCGCTTCACCGCCGACGACACCGCCGGCACCCCGGCACGCGGCACCGGCACGACCGACGGCCGCCGCGTCGTCGTGACGGTCGTGGACGCCGGCGCGAGCGCAGCAGACGTCGCGGACGACGTCGCCCGCGCGGTCCGCGACGCCCTCGCCTGATCCCGACCCCATCGCGAGATCGGTAGGACGGCGCGAGACCGGTCGTTCAGAGAACCGATCTCGCGCCGTCGGACCGGTCTCGCGTCGACCTGCCGATCTCGAGACCGTCTTCCCGCAGGGCACGAGCGCGCGGGGAATGCCCGGGTAGCATCGGCCGTTGCAGAACGCAGTACGCACGAACGTGCTCCGGGGTCGGTGCAATTCCGAGCCGGCGGTGACAGTCCGCGACCCGCGCCCTATGCGCGGTTGACCTGGTGGAACTCCAGGACCGACGGTGACAGTCCGGATGGGAGGAAGCACGTGCGGCGCGGTCGTCCCCGAGGGGACGGGTCCGTCGAGCACTCGACGAGCCCGCACCCGCGGAGGTCCTCCTCGCCGTGGTGAGCGACGGCGTCGGCGGCCCGCACGGGTCCCACGACGCCCCGCCCGCCCTCACCCCGGAGCCTCGTGCCCGGGAAGGACGAGGGACGAGCGATGGACCTGATGGCGCTGTTCGACGCGCAGCTCACGATCGGCGACCAGCACCTGCTGTGGCGCGAGATCGTCGGCAACGGGTTCGGCCTGGCATCGGCGCTGGGCGGCATGCGGCGCAAGGTGTGGGCGTGGCCGGTGGGCATCGTCGGCAACCTGCTGCTGCTCACGGTGTTCCTCGGCGCGGTGTTCGCGACGCCCAACCCCGTGAACCTGCTCGGCCAGGCCGGCCGCCAGGTCATGTTCGTCATCGTCTCCGTCTACGGGTGGGTGCAGTGGCGCCGCACGCAGCAGCGTCTCGGTGACGCGGACGCCGACAGCCACGGCGTGAGCGTCGTCCCGCAGTGGGCGACGGCGCGGCAGCGGATCGCCCTCGTGGTCGCCCTCCTCGTCGGCACCGCCGTGCTCACTCCCGTGTTCCGCGCGCTCGGCTCGTTCGAGCCGGTGTGGGCCGACGCCTGGATCTTCATGGGCTCGCTCCTCGCGACGTACGGCATGGCCAAGGGCTGGGTCGAGTTCTGGCTGATCTGGGTCGCGGTGGACATCGTCGGCGTGCCGCTCCTCGTGTCCGCCGGCTACTACGCGTCCGCGTTCATGTACGTGTTCTACGGCGCGTTCACGCTCGTCGGGTTCTTCGTGTGGTGGCGGATCAACCGGCGCGCGACGGCCGAGCAGCTGGCCGCCGGCGCACCCGCCTGACCGCACGGGCGCGAGCGACGCCTCAGTCGTCCTCGAACAGCATCGTGTCCGACGGCGCGACCCGGTACGCGCCGAGCGTCGGCTCCGCGCACACCGCGTCGACGAGGGCGTCGCTCCCGCCGAGGTAGGCCGCGGACGCATCGACGTCCGACCCGACGAACCAGGACCTGTCCTCGGGCCACCACAGGCTCGGTGCCTGGCCGTGGTGACGGAACGCCGCGACGTCGGCCAGCGTGCCCGTCCACAGATGGTGCTCGCGGTGCGGGAGCAGGAGCATCGGCGCCACCGGTCGTTCGACGAGCGTCGGGGCGAGCTGGTCCCACGCCTCGGCCTGCGCGGCGGCGATCTCCTCCTCGCTCGGCCGCGGCTCGTCCTCCGCCCAGCCGACGAGCACCCCGATCCCCGAGCTGTGGCGCGGGTCGGTGCCGTGGTCGTAGAGGAACGAGAACCCCGTCCACAGCCCGGCGTGCACCGGCTGGACGCCGGTGAACGGTTCGAGCACGTCGACCAGGACGTCGAGCGGCGCCGGGCTGCCGTCCTCCGTCGCGTACAGCAGAGTCCCGTGCGCCTCGGGGAACGGGACGCACGCGTACGCCGCGTAGCCCCTCGGGACCGTGCCGTCGACGCGCGGCCCGAAAGGCCCGAGCCGCTCCGCGATCCAGGCACCCGCCGAGGCGTCGTCGTCCCACGTCACCATGCGGCGACCCTACGCCGGGGAGGCGTCGCACCCCCGTCCTAGACTTGCGGGCGTGAGCTTCCTCTACGAGGAGCGCGCCGCATCCTCCCCCGCCGTCGACGTCGTGTGGGCCACCGTGGACCTCACCGACGGGACCTATGTCGCGTCCGCGGACGCCCGGTGGGACCTCGTCTTCACCGTCCACGCGGACACCCGCCGCGTCCTGCTCTCCGGACCGTCCTCGAAGCCGACGCCCGTCCCGTACCTCGCCGGGAACCACAACCTCGGCGTGCGCTTCTCGTCCGGCACGTACTTCGCCCACGAGCCCGTCGCGACGTGGCGGGACCGCACGGACCGGTTGTCGATGCCGTCGCCCGGCGCCTTCCTGCTCGCCGGGGACCTGTGGCCGTTCCCGTCGGTCCGCCTCGGCGCGACCGACGTCGACCGCCTCGTGGCCGCCCTGGGCGCCGCGGGCGTCGTGCGGCACGACGCCGTCGTCGAGGCGGCGCTCGACGGCGGCGCGGCACGCTGCTCGGTCCGCACGGTCGAGCGTCACTTCGCGCGCGCCGTCGGGATCGCCCCGCGTCGCGTGCGCCAGATCGAGCGGGCGCGCGAGGCGGTCGCGAGGCTGCAGGAGGGCCGCTCGATCGCCGACGTCGCGTACCGGCTCGGCTACGCGGACCAGGCCCACCTCACGCGCGACCTGAAGCGTCTGACCGGGCACACGCCGGGGCGGTCGCGCGAGCGCGGCGAGCCGGTCTGACGGCCAGGGTGTCGCGTCCGTTCAAGACACCGCGCCTGTCCCCCGGTTCGCTGAGGTGGTCACGACCACCCAGAGGAGGACCTGTCATGGGTACCGACGTGGACGTCCGACCGTACGAGATCGCCGTGAGCGCCGAGGAGGTCGGCGACCTCCGGGAGCGGCTGGCGCGCACGCGCTGGCCCGCCGAGCTGACGGACACGTGGGACCGCGGGACGCCCGTGGGCTACGCGCGCCGGCTCGCGGAGCGCTGGCGCACGACGTTCGACTGGCGCGCGCAGGAGGCGCGGCTCAACCGCCTGCCGCAGTTCGTCGCGGACGTGGACGGCCAGCGGATCCACGGGCTCCACGTGCGGTCGACCCGCGCGGACGCGATCCCGTTGCTCCTGTGCCACGGGTATCCCACGTCGTGCGTGGAGTTCGCGCGGCTCGCCCCGCTGCTCGCCGAGCCCGACGGGGACGCACCCGCCTTCCACGTCGTCGCGCCGTCGATGCCGGGATACGGCCTCTCGACGCCGCTGACCTCGCACGGCTGGGACATCGTCCGCACCGCGGACGCCTTCGACCGGGTCGTGCGGGCGCTCGGGTACGAGCGGTACGCGGTCTTCGGCGGCGACGTCGGCGCGGGCGTCGCCGAGCAGCTGTGCCTCGACGCGGGCGACCGGGTCGTCGCGTCCCTCGTGTCGACCGACCCCGGCGCGATCGCGACGGCGTACACGCCGCCGACCGACCACCTGACGCCCTCCGAGGCCGAGCGGCACCAGGCCCTCGTCGCGGCGCGCACCGAGGACTTCGGCAACCTCCAGGTCCAGGCGACTCGCCCGCTGAGCGTCGCCTACGGGCTCACGGACTCACCCGCGATGCAGCTCACGTGGATCGTCGAGAAGTTCCACGAGTGGACCGACCCGTTGCACGACCTCCCCGAGGAGGCCGTGGACGTCGACGACCTGCTCGCCCTCGTGAGCGTGAGCTGGTTCGGTCGGGCCGGCGACGGTGCCGCGAACCTCCTCTACGAGACCGCGCACTCGGCGGCCGCGTGGGGACGCCACCACGACCGCCCGCAGGGCATGACGGCGTTCGGGACCGAACCGCTGATGCGGCGCATCCTCGACCCCGACGGCATGCTCCCGTTCTGGAACGAGCGACCGCGCGGCGGGCACTTCCCGGCGATGGAGCGGCCCGACGACGTCGCCGCCGACGTCCGCGCCTTCCTCGGCGACCCGGCACTGCGCGAGAGCGCCGCGCCGGCCGCGAAGGGCGCTGCCGCGCCCGGAGCATCGTGATACTGCGTCTCGGGTTGACCTGAGACGGGGTATCGGCGCACGATGGAGGGGAGCGGCTGCGCAGGGGGACCCTCCCGGCGGGCCGACAGCCCGTCCGAGCCAGGAGCACCGATGCCCGCCACGCCGATCAAGCCCGGTGTCACCGAACCCGCCTACGACCTCACCACGCCGCTCGACGTCGACTACGCCGGGGCGTTCGCGGACGCCGACGACGCCGACCGTGCGCACCAGCAGCGCGTGCGCGCCTTCGTCCAGGACGAGGTGCTGCCCGTCATCGACGAGTACTGGGAGCGAGCCGAGGTCCCGCTCGACCTCGTCAAGCGCCTCGGTGAGCTCGACCTCCTGCGCGACGGCGTCGACGTCGAGGGCCGCGAGCACGTCAGCCTCATGGGCGCCGGCCTCGCCGCGATGGAGATGTCCCGTGGCGACGGATCGGTCGCGACGATCTGCGGTGTCCAGGGCGGGCTCGCGCTCCGCTCGATCCAGATGCTCGGCTCCGACGAGCAGCGCGCGCGGTACGCGGAGCCCATGGCGCGCGGCGAGATCATCGGCGCGTTCGCCCTCACCGAGCCGACCCACGGCTCCGACTCCGTCTCGCTCGAGACCACCGCCCGTCGCGAGACCCGGGACGGTGTCGAGGGCTACGTGCTGAACGGCGAGAAGAAGTGGATCGGCAACGGCTCGTCCGGGCACATCACGGTCGTGTGGGCGCGGCTCGTCGACGGCGCGGGCGGGGAGGGCGACAACCAGGTCCACGGCTTCGTCGTCCCCCAGGACTCCCCCGGCTACACCGGCACGACGATCACCGGGAAGGTCTCGCTGCGCGCGATCTGGCAGGCGCACGTCGTGCTCGACGACGTCTTCGTCCCCGCCGAGAACGCCCTTCCCGGTGCGCGGTCTTTCAAGGACACCTCGCGCGTGCTGTTCGCGACGCGCCTCGGGGTGGCGTGGGCCGCCGTCGGGCACGCGGTCGCGTGCTACGAGACCGCTGTCGCGTACGCGACGCAGCGCGTGCAGTTCGGCCGCCCGCTCGCGGCGAACCAGATGATCCAGGAGCGCCTCACCCGGATGCTGTCGACGCTCACGCAGATGCAGCTCCTCGTCGCGCAGATGACGCGGCTCGACGAGGCGGGCGAGCTCACGGGCCCGCAGGCGTCGCTCGCGAAGTACACGTGCACGCGCGGCGCCCGGGAGATCGCGTCGAACGCGCGGGACCTGCTCGGCGGCAACGGCATCCTGCTCCGCAACCGCGTCGCGCGGCACTTCGCGGACGTCGAGGCCCTGCACACGTACGAGGGCACGGAGTCCGTGCAGGCCCTCATCGTCGGTCGCGACATCACGGGCGTCTCGGCCTTCGCCTGACCGGGCCGCGCGCACTGCGCGCGCCCCTCACGCTCCCGGCGCCGCGTCGCCCCTCCTCGCGGCGCCGGGCCCTTCCCTCGGCACCTCCCCCGCACTCCCGGACGGATCCCATGAGCAACGACGCCAGCACCCTGACCGACGGCGCAGCCGTCACCCCCGAGGACGAGGTCACCCCCGTCCTCCTGCACGGGGCCCGCACGCCGTTCGCGCGGTTCCGCGGCGCGCTCGCGTCGTTGTCGGCCGCCGACCTGGGCGCGCACGCGATCCGCGGTGCGCTCGCCGCGGCCGGGGTCTCGCCCGAGCAGGTCGACACGGTGATCGTCGGTCAGGTCGTCCAGGCGGGCGCCAAGCAGGGACCCGCCCGCCAGGCCGCGATCCACGCGGGCATCGGCTGGGACGTGCCGACCGTGACGGTGAACAAGCTGTGCCTGTCGGGGCTGACGGCGATCATCGACGCGGCACGGCTCATCCGTACCGGCGAGGCGACGGTCGTCGTCGCGGGCGGCCAGGAGTCCATGACCAACGCGCCGCACCTCGTCGTGGGGTCGCGCGCGGGCTTCGCGTTCGGCGACGTGACGATGGGCGACTCGCTCACGCACGACGGCCTGAACGACCCGTTCAGCGGCGAGGTCATGGGCGAGCTCACCGACCGCGGCTGCGCGACGCGCGGCATCGGCCGCCCCGAGCAGGACGCGTACGCGCTGCGCTCGCACCAGCGGGCGGCCGCCGCCCGCGACGCCGGTCACCTCGCGGAGGAGATCGCCCCCGTCACCGTGCCGCAACGCCGGGGCGAGCCGGTCGTCGTCGCCCACGACGAGGGCGTACGGGCGGACACGACCCTCGAGGCGCTCGAGCGGCTGCGCCCGGCGTTCGTCGAGGACGGCACCATCACCGCGGGGTCGAGCTCGCCGCTGTCCGACGGCGCGGCAGCCGTCGTGGTCGCGAGCCGCGCCTTCGCGAAGCGCAACGGGCTGGACTGGCTCGCGGAGATCGGCGCGGCCGGCCAGGTCGCGGGGCCCGACAGCTCGCTGCACTCCCAGCCGTCGCGCGCGATCGAGGCGGCGCTGAAGCGCGAGGGTCTCGCGGCGTCGGACCTCGACCTCGTCGAGATCAACGAGGCGTTCGCGGCCGTTGCGCTCCAGTCGGTCGCCGACCTCGGGATCGACGAGGACGTCGTCAACACCGACGGCGGCGCGATCGCGCTCGGCCACCCGGTCGGCGCGTCGGGGGCGCGTCTCGCGCTCCACCTCGCGCTCGCGCTGCGGCGACGCGGTGGTGGGACCGGTGCGGCCGCGCTCTGCGGCGGAGGCGGCCAGGGCGACGCTCTGATCCTGCGCGCCGGTTGAACCCTGGCGCGGTTGCGCGCGCGTGCTGAACGACCCTGGTTCATCATGATGAACCAGGGTCGACGCGTTTCGACGGTCAGGTGTGACGTGGATCGCGTCAGCTGGTTGCCGAAACCGCGTCATGGATCGCGCCGGTCGCGGTCTCTCCTCCTGGAACACCGTCCACGACGAGAGGACCGTCATGACCGCCATGACCGAGGCCCTGGGCCACACCGCGCGCCGCGCGACCGCACGGGCACGCCGATCGCACCTGTCCGCCGTCGCGGTCGTCGCCGTCGGCCTCCTGGCCGGCTTCGTCGCCGCCCCGTACCTCCTGGGCTGACCGGAGCCCTTCGCGGGCCGACCAGGTACTTTCCGGGAGGCCCGACCGCACGAGCAGGCCCCGGGACCCGTCGGGTCCCGGGGCCTCGCGCTGCCCGGGGTCACTGCGCCTCGGACGAGCTCTCCCGCGTCGCGAGCGCCGCGTCGAGCCGGTCCAGCAGCTCGACCTGCCCGGTGACCACGAGGCCCCGTGCCGTCGCGAGCGGGAACCAGCCGGCGCGGTCGAGCTCGGGGAACTCCTGCATGCGGCCCGACCGCGGCGGCCACTCGATCGCGAAGGCGTTGCTCACGACCGCCGACACGTCGAGGTCGCCCTCGCGCGCCCATGCCGTGACGAGCTTGCCCGCGCGCTGCCGCACCGTCCCGAGGTCGAGGTCGGGCTCGTCGCTCGGTGGTGCCGGCACGCCGAGCTCCTCGGCGAACTCGCGCAGCGCCGCGGCGTGCGGGTCCTCGCCCGGGTCGATCTCCCCCTTGGGGATCGTCCACGCCCCGGCGTCCTTGCGCGCCCACAACGGGCCGCCCATGTGCCCGAGCAGCACCTCCACGACGCCGTCCCGTTCGCGGTGCAGCACGAGCCCTGCTGACTGCTTCACCTGTCCATTCCTACACAGCCGTGACCGACCTGGCCCGCTGAGTGCTGGGTATCTGTCGTTCACGAGGCCTATGGACGACAAAAACCCAGCCCTCAACGGTGTCGGGGGTGGCTCGTACCGTCGGTGAGGACAGACCGTCCGCAGATCGACCACCCAGGAGGACCAGGATGAGCACCGTCACGCACGTCAACCCGCCGGGGCTGCACACGAACCCGGCGTTCTCGCAGGGCACGATCGTCGAGAGCGGCCGCACGCTCTACGTCGGGGGGCAGAACGGGACCGGTCCCGACGGCGAGATCGTCGACGGCGGGATCGCCCCGCAGACCGCCCAGGCCCTGCGCAACGTCCTCGCCGTGCTCGACGCCGCGGGCGCGGGCCCCGAGCACGTCGCCCGGCTCGCGATCTACCTGGCTCCCGAGGCCGACCTCATGGAGGGCTTCGCCGTCGTGGGCGAGGTGTGGGGACCCCACCCGGCCGCGGTGACCGTGCTGCGCGTCGGGATCGGCCGGCCCGGCGCGCTCGTCGAGATCGAGGCGGTGGCCGCGCTCCCCGCCTGAACCGGCAGACCTCGCGCGAGAGCGGTTCTCTCCCGCTAGTGTCCGGGGGTGCCTGCCGACAAGCTGCGACGACGCGCGCTCTCGCGCGCCGCGGTGTACGGCGTCGTGGCCTCCGTCCCGGTCCTCGCGCTGGCCTGGCTCGTGCGGGCAGAGTCGGGCCTCGTGGTCGACGCCGACCGGGCCGCCGTCGCCGCGGCGACCCGGTTCACCGCTCAGCGGCCCGTGCTCGAGCGCGGGCTGCTCGTGGGCCAGGAGGTGCTCGCGGCGCGGTGGCTCAACATCGGCGCGATGGGCGTGTGCGTCTGGGCGTGGCGCCGGCACGGGCTCGCGTCGCGTGCCGCGTGGGCCGCGGGCACCATCTGGGGGGCGTGGGCCCTCGGGCTCGGCGCGAAGGAGCTCGTCGACCGCGCCCGGCCCGTCGTGGACGAGGTCGTCACGACGGTCCCCGGCAGCAGCTTTCCGTCCGGTCACGCGATGAACGCCGCGGCCGTCGGCGTCGCGCTCACCGTCCTCGTCTGGCCGCTGCTCGGCCGCCGCGGCCGCGCGGCGGCGGTCGTCGGCGCGACGACGCTCGGGCTCGTCACTGCCGCCGACCGCGTGCTCCTCGGCGCGCACTACCCGTCCGACGTGGTCGCCGGGCTCCTGCTCGGCGGCGCCGTCGCCGGCGCGTCCGCCGTCGGCTACCACGGATGGACGACCACCCGTCCCCCCGGCACCCCCGGTGCCGCTCCCAGGAACGAGGCCTGATGCACTCCTTCGTGCACCGCTACGAGACCGACACGACCCGGCCCACGGCGAAGGAGGTGCTGCGCGACGTCGGGCTCCGCGCGTTCCTGCCCGGCGCCCTGCTCTGGGTCCTCATCGTCGCGACAGGCTTCCTCGTCACCGGTCCGCTCGGCGACCTCCCGGGCGAGGTGGCGGTCAACCGGTGGCTCGAGGAGCGCCGCACCCCCACGTGGGACGCCGTCACCGACGTGCTCTCGCTGATCGGGACCACGGAGTTCATCATCGGCGGGACGCTGCTCGCGGTGCTGCTCGTGTGGTGGCGGACGCGGCAGTGGTGGTTCGCGATCGTGCCCGCCCTCGCCGTCGCGCTGCAGGCACTGATCTTCCTCACGTCCTCGATCGTCGTGGGCCGGGAGCGGCCCGACGTCTCGCGCCTCGACGAGGCACCCCCGACGTCGAGCTTCCCGTCCGGGCACACCGGCGCGTCGGCGGCGTTCTACCTGACCCTGGCCCTGCTCGCGCAGCGGATCACGCACCCCGTGCTCCGCGTCGTCGTGACCGTGCTGTGCTGCCTCGTCCCGCTGGCGATCGGGTTCTCGCGCCTGTACCGCGGCGCGCACGGGCCGGCGGACGTCGTCGTCGGGCTGGTCAACGGCATCGTCTGCTGCGCCCTGGCCTGGAACTACCTGCGCCGCGACGCGCGCGCGGGCTGAGCGGCCCGGAGCACGACGGCGGGCCCGGTCGTCCTGACCGGGCCCGCCGTCGTCGTCCGGCCGGGTCGCGCGTGGCCACCCGGCCGTCGTCAGCTCACGCGCACAGACCGACCGGGTCCCACGCGCCCCACGTGACGGAGCCGGGCAGCTCGCCCCTCGTCCACCACTGGGCCACGTAGGTCACGCCGGCGCGGGAGACCTTCTGGCCCCCGGTGTAGACGGTCTCGCGCGACCACTCCGCCGAGCACTCGGCGACCTCGACCGCGGGCGCCGTGCCGCACGGGCCGACCTTCTTCCACGCCGAGCTCGAGCCCGGCTCCTGGTTGCGGGTCCACCACTGGGCCTTGTACTCCGAGCCCTCGTGCGAGACGACCTCGCCGCCGGTGTAGACGCCCGTGCCGTACCAGGGCACGGCGCACTCGTCCGCGACGCCCGGGCCTGGCGTCGCCGCGCGCAGCGTCGAGCCGAGCGCGTCGCCGAGCTCGTTGCGGTAGTCGCCGGACAGGTCCCACCACATCGCGCCGCCGTAGCCCTGGGTCGCGACGAACTCGGCCTTGGCGGTGACCGACGTCGGGTCGTCGAAGCTCCACCACTGGTCGCCGTCGTAGCGCCAGCTGGCGCCGATCTCGGGGTCGAAGAAGGCCTCGCCGAACGACCGCAGCTCCGCGTACGTCTTCGTGCCCACGTACCCCGCGGCCGGCTGCCAGCCCTGCGTGCCGTCCTCGACGCCGTACCAGCCGTGGCCGTACGCCGCGAGGCCCGCGTTGACCTGCGACGGGTCCGCCCCGGCGTTCACGTACATGGCCAGCGCGCCGTCGAGCCCGAGGCCCCAGTTCTGGGTGCCGTCGGGGTGCAGGTTGCCCTGGTGACCGGTCTGGTTCGGCACCCAGCCGCCGTGGAAGTCGTAGCCCTGGACGTTGAGGAAGTCCACGACGGCGAACAGGCGCGGGTCGAGCCAGCCGCCCTGACCCGCGTTCCAGCCGCCCGCCGGGGCGAACGCGGTGAGGAGGTAGTCCTCGCCGTCCTGCGCGCCGCGCGCGTCGAGCTCGGCGCGGAACTCCTCCATGAGGAGCAGGAAGTTCTCCTTGTCCTCGGGGCGGGCGTTCGCCGTCTCCCCGCCCGTGACGGGCCACTCCCAGTCGATGTCGACGCCGTCGAAGATGCCGGCCGCGGCGCCCGCGCCGCCCTTGCCGTCGATCTCCGGCAGGTCGCCGTCGATGTAGAGGTCGAGGCACGAGTCGACGAGCGCGGTGCGTCCCTCGGGCGTCGAGGCCGCCTCGGAGAAGTTGTCCGACCAGGTCCAGCCACCCAGGGAGATGAGGATCTTGGTCTCGGGGCTCACCGCCTTGAGCTTGCGGAGCTGGTTGAAGTTGCCCGCGAGCGCCTGGCCGGGCTTGTCGGCCTTGCCGTCCACCGAGTCCGCGGCGGCGACCTCCGCGACGAAGTCGTTGAGCGGGTCGCCCTCGCCCGGGACGTCGGCGATGTCGCACACGAGGTCGGTCGTGACGTTGCCGAAGGCGTAGTTGATGTGGGTGAGGTCCTCGATCGCGCCCGTGCGGACGAGGTCGGCCACCTGGAAGTCGCGGGTGACGCGCGAGTCGGACATGACGTAGCCGACGCTGCGGTAGCCGTTGATGTCGGCCGGGCCGTCGACCGACGCGGCGGGCTTCGCGGTGGGCAGGGATGCTGCGGCCGCGGGCGCGGCGAGCGCCCCCGCGGCGAGGGCGGTGGCGGCGGCGAGCGCCACCCCCGCCGTACGGGATCGGGACCGGCTGGGTGCAGTGTTCACGGGATCACGCCTCGAGGGTCTGGGTGCTGGGGATGATCGATACGACATGAAGGCCTCGTTGCTCTTCGTGCGCCGGACTGGGGCTCCGGGGTTTGTTCGGTCTCCTGCACACTATCGGCCGGCACCCGATTCGGCCAGAGTCCGAACGAAACCATCTCGTCACGGGTTGATGACGTTCGCGTGTCGCAGCCCTCGCCCGATGGGAGCTCCACGCGCTCGGGCTCAGCGGTCACTGCCCAGCGGTCCGCCCCTCAGAGCCCTTGCGCGGTGTGCGCTCGACCGGCGCCGCCGGCACGGCGGGACGCCGGGACGCCGGGACGCCGGGACGCCGGGACGCCGGCATGGCGGCATGGCGGGACGGATCGAGGCCGCGACGAGCAGGAGCGCCGCTCCAGCCCAGAACGCCGACTGTGCGCCGGCCAGCCCGGCGAGACCTCCGGCCGCCAGGGCGCCGACGGCCTGCCCGGCGGTCAGGGCGACGAACAGGGTCGCGGTGGTCCGCCCCGCGGCCTGCGGCCGGAGGATCCCGGCCCAGGCGATAAGGACGCCGCTGAGCGCGGTGTAGGCGCCGCCGAACAACGCTCCCGCGACGGCCGCGACGAGGACGCTCCCCGGCGCGAGGGCGAGAGCGGCGGTGCCGACCGCCGCCGCCCCCGCGGTCACGACCCACGCCCGACGCAGTCCGAGCGCACGGACCGCGTCACCGCTTAGCGCGCCGAGGACCGCGGCCGCTCCGAGCAGGCACCACAGGGCGGCCGTCGTGCGCTCGGGCAGCCCGCCGGTGTCCGTGACGAGGGAGCGCCCGAACGTCCACACTGCGGCACTGCCCGTCCCGGCGACGAACGCGGCGACGAGAGGTCGCAGCATCGTCCTGGCTGCGTCGGTGCCGGCGTCGGGGTCTCGCGCGCCGTCGCCCGCGCCCTCCGGGCCCAGCGGCCACCGGGCTCGCCGGTCGACGACCACCGCCGTGAGCAGCGCGCCGGCCGCGGCGCAGAACCAGACCGGCCGCCACACCGAGGGCGCCGCGAGCGTCGCCGCGCCGACCAGCGCGACGCCGACACCGGTCCCGGCGTTGACCACCGCCTGAGCGCGATCCGCCGACGAGCCTCGGACCGTCGAGCCGACCGCCGCGACCAGGGCGGGCGACGCGGCGCCGGCCGCGCTCCCCGCGACGAGCACGCCGACCGCGAGGCTCGCCGTCGACCAGGACGCGCCGACCAGGAGGGCGCCGGACGCCGCGAGCGCGGCGGCGAACCACAGGGCCACCCTCGGGGACCGCCGGGCCATCGACCGCTGGGCCCACAGCGCGGCCGCGCAGTAGGCGGCGAAGCTGCCGGAGGCGATCGCCCCGGCGGCGGTGGGCGAGAGCCCGAGCTCCGCGGTCAGCTGCGGGAGCTGCAGACCGTATCCGTAACGGACCATCCCGTAGGTCACCGCGATGAACCCGGCGCCCGAGGCGACGAGCCCGACGGGCGTGGTGCTCGTGGGGCGTAACGATCGTTTCACCATAGTGATCGTTACACTACCCACATGGTCAAAGCGGGCGCACGGCGGCCGGCGCGGGAGCGACTGCTCGACGCCGCGGAGGAGCTCTTCTTCCAGCACGGGATCGCCGCGACAGGCGTGGACGCGATCCTGCGGACAGCCGAGGTCGCACCGGCGACCCTGTACGCGCACTTCGCCGGCAAGGACCACCTCGTCGCGGCGTACCTGCAGCGTCGTCACGAGCGCTGGCGCGCCACGTGGGACGACGCCCTCGACCGCTGCGGCGACGACCCCGACGCGCGGGCACTGTCGATCTTCGACGCGCTCGAGACGTTCCAGAACGGCGCGAGCGCACGGGGCTGCGCGTTCCTCGCCGCCGCCGTCGAGGTCACCGACCCGGAGCACCCGGCGTACCGGTGGCTCGCCGCCGACACGCAGCTGCTCGACGACCGGCTGCGCGCGCTCGCCGAGGCCACGGGAGCCGACGACCCGGGCGCTCTCGCCGCCGAGCTCCTCGCGCTCTACGACGGCGCGCTCGCCGCGCGCACCCGCCGCGCGGTGGCGGGTGACGCCGGGCCCGCACTGCTGCCGTGCCGGGCACTCGGTGCCACGGCGATCGCACGCCACCGCGCCTGAAGCGCTCGGACCGTCTTCCGATCCGGTCGGTTCCGCACATGACGAAGGGCCCCACAGCCGCAGAATCTCGCGGGTGGGGCCCTTCGGGTGGCGGTAGCGGTGAGATTCGAACTCACGGTGGACTTTCACCCACACACGCTTTCGAGGCGTGCTCCTTAGGCCGCTCGGACACGCTACCTTCGCCGGGTGCACCGGCCCAGGAAGGATACCTGGTCCGGGCCCCGGACACCGAATCGGCCTCCCGGCTGACCGGGCAGCCGACCGGCAGCCGACCGGTCAGCTGCCCCCGAGCGCCTCGGCGAACAGCGGCACGACGTTGTCGATCGCATACACGACGGCGGTCGGCGTACCGAGCGAGAACGCGTTGGACAGGTCCGTGTCGTCGAACACCACGTAGCGGCCGTCCGCGACGGACGGCACGGTCTGGAACGCGGGCTGCGCCTCGACGTCGGCCGCCTCGAAGCCGATGGGCTGGATCACGGTGAGGTCGGCGTCGAGCAGCGCGACATTCTCGGTGCCGAGGTTGGCGGAGAACTCCTCGCCCGCGGCCTCGTCGATCTCGGGCTTGGTGACGAACCCGAGACTCTGCATGAACTCCCCGCGGCTCGACGACGACACGTACGCCCCGAAGCCCTCGGCCCAGTAGGACCCGATGACGGCGGTCTTCCCCTCGAAGTCGGGGTTCTCCTCGCGCGCGCCGGCGAACGCGTCGTCGACCTCGGCGAGCAGGTCCTCCCCCGCGTCGGCACGACCGAGCGCCTCGGCGATCATCGAGACCTGGTCCTCCATGGGCGCGAGGTACGCCTCGCCGCCCTCGGGGACACCGACGGTCGGCGCGATCTCCGCCAGGCGCTCGTACCGCTCGGGGTCGCCCGACGACTTCACGTCGAGGATGACGTCGGGGTCCAGCAGGGCGATCTGCTCGTAGGAGGGCTCGAGCGTGCCGATGATCTCCGGCGACTCGGTGTACGCGTCGGCGAGCCACGGCCCGACGCCGTCGCCACCGAATGCGAGCCAGTCGCTCGCTCCGACGGGCTCGACGCCCAGCGCGAGCGCCGTCTCGGCGTCTCCCCACCCGAGCGCGACGACGCGCGTCGGCTCCTCGGGGATCTCGACCTCGCCGAACGCGGTCTCGATCGTCACGGGGAACTGCTCGCCCGCGGCGCTCTCCGTGCCCGACGGCGCGGCATCGCCGTCCCCGGTGTCGTCACCGGAGTCGGCGGAGCAGGCCGCGAGGGCCAGCAGCGCGAGGGCCGAGACGCCCGCGAGGGCGGCGCGGCGGGCCGCGGCGGTGCCGCGGTGGGTCAGTGCGTTCATGGTCTCTCTCAGTCCTCGAAGATCTGACCGATGGGCTCGCGCTTCTCGGCCTGGAACCGGTCCTCGGCGCGTCCGTACGCCCAGTAGCCGGACAGGGACAGGTCCGCGCGCGGCACGCCGCGCTCGGCGAAGACGCGGCGGAGCGCCTTCATCGCCTCGCGCTCGCCGTGCGCGAAGACCTGCACGCGGCCGTCGCGCCACGGCGCCGCGCGCACGGCGTCGGGCAGGAGCGTCGTCGTCCCGGCGGGTGCGTCGCCGCGGTGGAGCCACGTGACCTCGACGCCCGACGGCGCGTCGATCGCCTGGGCGTCCGCCTCGGTCGCGACCTCGATCCAGGCCCGCCCGACGGCGTCGCGCGGCATCGCCTCGAGCGCCGCCGAGATCGCGGGGATCGCGGAGTCGTCGCCGACCAGGAGGTGCCAGTCGACGTCCGGGTCCGGGGCGTAGAGCCCACCGGGGCCGGAGAGGACGATCCGGTCCCCCGGCCGAGTGCTCGCGGCCCACGGCCCCGCGATGCCCTCGTCGCCGTGGACGACGAAGTCGATCGCGAGGCGCTGCGTCGCGTCGTCAACCCAGCGGACGGTGTACGTGCGGGTGACAGGAAGGTCCTCGGGAGCGAGCGTCTCGCGCAGCGCCGCGACGTCGTACGGCGGCTCGAGGCCGAGCTCGGGCTTCGCGAACAGCACCTTGACGTACTTGTCCGTGAACTCGTTGCCCTGGAACGCGGAGAACCCGGGCCCGCCGGCGACGACGCGCACCATGTGCGGCGCGATCCACGTCGTCTCGAGGACGTCGAGGACGGTCTGCGGGCGCGCTCGCCGCGGAGCCTGCGTGGGGGTGGTCGACATGCCTGCCTCTCGTCGATGGCCGTCGATGCTTAGGTGAGGCTAACATCACTTCCTGGGCGCTCCGGGCGCCCGACGGATGGCGCGGGTCACAGCCGACCGGCGCCTCGCTCCGGTGAACCCCGGCGACGCACGAGCGAACGGGACTCATACACGCGTCCTGTGCCTCGCACAGCAGGCTCACAGCGGCGAGCGGCGGAATGGACGGGTCAGCAACCACCGCGCTCAGCGCCCCGGCCCCGGAGCCGCCTCGTGTCCCAGCCACTCCTCTACGTCGTCGACCTCGTCGCCGTGACGGTCCTCGCCTTCGGCCTCTACCACCCGCGCCACCGGCGCCGCGACCTCGTCGTCGCGTACCTCGGGGTGAACGTCGGGGTCCTGGCCGTCGCCGCGACGCTCGCCACCAGCACCGTCGGAGCCGGGCTCGGCCTCGGGCTCTTCGGCGTCTTGTCGATCATCCGCCTGCGCTCCACCGAGCTGTCGCAGACCGAGGTCGCCTACTACTTCGCCGCGCTCGCGATCGGCCTGCTCGGCGGTCTCGGCGCCACCACCGGCTGGCTCTCCGTCGCGGGCACGGCCCTCGTCCTGGCGGTCATCGCCGTCGTCGACCACCCCCGCGTCCTGCGCCGGTCCCGCTCCCAGAGCATGGTCCTGGACCGCGCGTTCCTCGACGAGGACGCCCTCGTGGCCCACGTCGAGGACCTGCTCGGTGCACGGGTGCGCGGCGCGAGCGTCCAGCGCGTCGACCTCGTCAACGACACCACGTGGGTCGACGTCCGCTACGACGCGCGCCGCGACGCACGTCGCCCGACCGGCCACCGCGCGGACCGGACGGTCCCCGAGGTCACGACGACCACACCGTCCACGCCGCTCCCGGCCGGCGAGCGCGTGGAGGTGCCGGCGTGACCGCCGCGACCGTGACCACCGGTTCCTCGACCACCGCGCCCGCGGCCCCCGGGGCCCCGACCGCGCACAGGCGAGTCCGCGACGCCCTCCACCCGCTCGACGCCGTCGGCCTCGACGAGCTCGTGACGTCCGCGGCGCTCCTCGCCCGCGTCGACCGGAAGTACGTCCTCACCGTGGACGACGCCGTCGCCGTCCTGGGCGGTCTCGTCACCACGGGCGACGCCCGGGTCCTGCAGATCGACGGCGAGCGCCAGTTCGGCTACGAGTCGGTCTACTTCGACACCCCGGACCTCGTGTCGTTCCACCTCACCGCGACGCGCCGCCGGCGCCGCTTCAAGGTCCGCACGCGGACCTACCTCGACTCCGGGCAGAGCTTCCTCGAGGTCAAGACGCGCGCCGCGCGCGGCACGACGCTCAAGCAGCGCGAGCCGCACCCCGAGGACCCGGCGACGCTGGGCGGCGGCAGCGCGTTCGTCGCCACGACCCTCGCCCACGAGGGCGTGCCGTCCGCGGCGCACCTGCGCCTCGCGCCCGGCCTCGTCTCCCGCTACCGCCGCACCACCCTGCACCTCCCCGGGCCCGACGGCGGGGCGCGCGCCACCGTCGACACCGGGCTCGCGTGGGAGCTCACCACCCTGCCCGACGGCGCACCCGCCACGCGGGCGGTGCCGCACCTGGTGATCGTCGAGACGAAGGGCGGCTCCACGCCGTCGGGCCTCGACCGGCTGCTGTGGCGGCACGGCCACCGGCCCGAGCGGATCTCCAAGTACGGCACGGGGATGGCGCTCCTGCGGCCGGACCTCCCCGACGGCCCGTGGCGTCGCGTCATCCGCCGCCACCTCACCGAACCCTCTTCCACGGTCTCGTGCGCTGCCATCGCGCCGGCCGACCACGACCCCACGCCCCCCGCCCGCACGCGCGGGCACGACGACAGGAGCCTCTGATGCGTATCCGCCGCCCTCTGACCTACCTCACCGCCGCCGCGGCCGCCGCGGTCCTCGCCGGGTGCTCCGTGGCGGGCGGCTCGACGAGCACCGAGTCGACCACCACGGACGCCACGACCACCACGACCGTCGCCTCGACCGCCGTCGCCGGGCTGACCCCGGACGAGGCCCGCGCCGACAACACCGAGGTGACCGCGGACGACACCGACCTCGAGTACGACGCGAGCTCTGCCGTCACCGTGGCGCTCGACGGTGACACCGCGTCGGTCGAGGGCGGGTCGAGCGAGGGCGTGAGCGTCGACGGCTCGACCGTGACGATCACCGCGCCCGGCACGTACGTGCTGAGCGGGACGCTCGA
Source organism: Cellulosimicrobium sp. So1_17 (assembly GCF_055181235.1). NCBI lineage: Bacteria > Bacillati > Actinomycetota > Actinomycetes > Micrococcales > Promicromonosporaceae > Cellulosimicrobium > Cellulosimicrobium sp. So1_17. The sequence goes on along the minus strand of NZ_CM143702.1, from coordinate 3,649,395 downwards.
CGGCCAGGTCGTCGTGGACACCGCCGACGACGGGCTCGTCCAGGTCGTGCTCGACGGCGCCGACGTCAGCGCCACGGCCAACGCCGCGTTGAACGTCCAGGACGCGGAGAAGGTCGCGGTGGTCCTCGCCGACGGCACGACCAACCGCCTCACGGACGCCGAGACCTACTCCGGCCAGGACGCGGACTCCGAGCCGGACGGCGCGCTGTTCTCCACGAGCGACCTCGTGATCGGCGGCTCCGGCGCTCTGAGCGTGACCTCGGCGGCGAACGACGGCATCGTCTCGAAGGACGGCCTCGTCATCGCGGGCGGCGACCTCACGGTCGACGCGGGCGACGACGGCGTGCGCGGCAAGGACTACCTCGTCGTCACAGGAGGGACGCTCGACGTGACCGCCGCGGCCGACGGGCTGAAGTCCACGGAGGACGCCGACGAGACGCTCGGCTTCGTCGACGTACGCGGCGGGACGATCAGGATCGCGTCCGGCGACGACGGGGTCCAGGCCGTCACGGACGTCGTCGTCTCCGGTGGGACGGTCGACGTGACCACCGCCGGGGGTGCAGGCGAGGCCGTCGCGGAGGACGCGTCCGCCAAGGGCCTGAAGGGTGATGTCGGCGTGGTCGTCGGCGACGACGCGGACGTGACGGTCGACGCCGCGGACGACGGCCTGCACTCGGACGGCGCCGTGTCGGTGTCCGGCGGGACGGTCGAGCTGTCGAGCGGCGACGACGGCGTGCACGCCGACGGCGACGTCACCCTCGCGGGCGGCGACCTCACCGTCCTCACGTCGGTCGAGGGCGTCGAGGGCGCCGACATCACGGTCAGCGGCGGGACGGTCGACGTCACCGCGAGCGACGACGGCCTCAACGCGACCGTCGGGTCGACCACGACGACCGAGGGCACGGCGACCGACCGGGGCGACGCCACGGCGTCGGGCGCGCAGGACCAGGTGCCCCCGGGCACCGACGGCGCGATGCCCACCCCGCCCGAGGGCGCACCGGCGGACGGCGGCACCCCGCCCGAGATGCCGGCCGACGGCCAGATGCCCGAACCGCCGACCGACGGCGAGATGCCGCAGGGCGGCGGCACGGGTGGCGGCATGCCTCAGGGTGGCGGGGCCGGCGGGATGGAGCAGGACGACGGCTCGACGCTGACGATCTCCGGCGGCACCCTCGCGGTCGACGCGGGCGGTGACGGGCTCGACTCGAACGGCACGCTGACGATCTCCGGCGGCGACACGGTCGTCAACGGCCCGACGAACGACGGCAACGGCGCGCTCGACGTCGGTGGCACGTTCGCCGTCTCCGGCGGCACGCTCCTCGCCGCCGGCAGCTCGGGCATGGCGGTCGCCCCGTCCACCGACTCCGCACAGGGCTGGCTCGCGACGGACGTCACCGCGAGCGCCGGCGACACGGTGACGATCTCGGCCTCCGACGGCTCCGATCTCGCCACGTACACGGTCACGAAGGACACCTCGAACGTCGTCTTCTCCTCGGCCGACGTGACGACCGGCGAGTCCTACACCGTCACCACCGGCAGCGCCTCGACCCCGGTGACCGCCGGCGAGTGGACGGGCGGCGGCATGGGCGGAGGCATGGGAGGCGGCCGCCGCGACGACACGACACCGGACACCGACGACGACGCGACCACCACCTCCTGACGACCCCGCGAAGTAGTACCGCAGTCACGCGAGGTAGTACCCGGTCACGCGAGGTAGTACCCGGTCACACGAGGTAGTACCGGGGTCAACGTGACCACAGACCAGGGTGAAGCGATACCAGGAGGAGTAGGTGGGGCGCCGCGTCGTGGCGGGTCTGGCGGATCCGTCGCGAGGGACGAACGGCGCGGATGGTAGACGCGGCGCTCCCACCCCCGACACGCCAGGCGACCACACGCCGTCGGGCACAAGGACCGCGGTACTACCCCGCCTGACCGCGGTACTACCTCGCGCAACCGCGGTACTACCCCGCCTGACCGCGGTACTACCTCGCGCAACCGCGGTACTACCTCGCACGACCGCGGTACTACCTCGCGACGGCGGCGCCGCCAGCCTCGACGCACGGTGCCGAACACCCGGTCCCGCCGGACCGTCGTACCGTGGAAGCGTGCCCGACCCGACTCCTGACCCGACACAGACAGGCCCCACCACCTCCCCCGCGCACGTCGCGACCTCCGCCGCCGACGTGCCGCCGTCGCCGCCGTCACCCGTCCCGACGGTCTCGTCGAGGCTCACGTGGCGGCCGAGCCAGCCGCCGCCGTCGGGCCCGGGCCCGGCACCGCGCACGGGGACCGTCGCGGACGCCGCGGAGCTGCTGCGGGGCCTGCGCGTCACGGCGCTGACCGGCGCGGGCGTGTCGACCGACTCGGGCATCCCCGACTACCGCGGTCCCGACTCGCCGCCCCGCAATCCCATGACGTACCAGCAGTTCGTGCAGGACGAGGCGTTCCGCCGGCACTACTGGGCCCGCAACCACGTCGGCTGGCAGCACGTGCACCGCACGCACCCCAACGCAGGGCACCGCGCGCTCGTGCGCCTCGAGGAGGCGGGCGTGCTCGTCGGTCTCATCACGCAGAACGTCGACCTGCTGCACGAGGACGCGGGCAGCCGCAACGTCATCGACCTGCACGGCCGCTACGACCGCGTGATCTGCCTGCAGTGCGGGCGCGTGGTCTCGCGCGAGCACCTCGCGGAGCGTCTCTCGGCGCTCAACCCGGGCTTCCTCGAGTCGATCGGCGACGTGGGCGACGTCGAGATCGCGCCGGACGCCGACGCCGTGATCGAGCGGACGTCCCACTTCCACCCGGCACCGTGCGAGTTCTGCGGCGGCGTCCTCAAGCCGGAGATCGTCTACTTCGGCGAGAACGTGCCGCGCGAGCGCGTGGAGCGCGCGTACGCGCTCGTCGACGCGGGCGACGCGCTGCTCGTCGCGGGGTCGTCGCTCACGGTGATGAGCGGCCTCCGGTTCGTGCGGTACGCGGCGAAGGACGGCAAGCCGGTCGTCATCGTGAACCGCGGCGCCACCCGCGGCGACCCCCTCGCGACGCTCAAGGTCGAGGCCGGCGTCTCCGAGACCCTCACCGCTCTGGCGGACGCCCTGACCTGACGCCGTCCCGCCGGACGAACGCCCCGACCTCACGCCGACCCGCCGCCACGAAGACGCTCACGCGCTGAGGCGAGAAGGCCCACGCGCTGCGGCGAGAAGACAGCGGTGCGGCCGGGAGGGACGACGGCGCCGGGTCGTGGCGGGTCTCGCGGGAGCGGGCCGAGGGACGAGGCCCGCGGATGGTAGACCCGGCGCCGTCGTCCCTCCCGGGCACACCCCGAACCACGGGAGACCCGCGCTCAGCGCTGCGTGCCGAAGAAGTCCCGCAGGAGCTGTCCGCACTCGTCCGCCCGCACGCCCGGCACGACCTCGACCTCGTGGTTGGCGGACTGGTCGCGCACGAGGTCCCACACCGAGCCCGTCGCGCCGGCCTTCGGGTCCCACGCGCCGAGCACGAGCCGCCCGACCCGCGCCAGGACGAGCGCCCCGGCGCACATGACGCACGGCTCGAGCGTCACGACGAGCGTGCACCCCTCGAGCCGCCACGTCCCGAGCGTCGCGGCGGCCTGCCGCAGCGCGAGGACCTCGGCGTGCGCCGTCGGGTCGCCGGTCTCCTCGCGGCGGTTGCGGCCCGCTCCCAGCAGGCGCCCGTCCGGCCCGACGACGAGCGCCCCCACGGGCACGTCGTCGCTCGCGAGGGCGTGGGTCGCCTCGTGCAGCGCGAGCCCCATGAGCGCGTCCCACACCTGGCGGCGGGCGGAGAGGGTGGCCGGCGGGAACGACCCCTCGGACCACGGGAGGGCGAGGCCAGGGCGGGACGCGTCGCCGAGGTGGGGGTCGTCGTCGGGCACGGGACCTCCGGAGCTGTCGGCGGAACGCCGCCCCAGGGAGCGGCAGGGGAGCTGGCAGACCGGAGCCGTCCCGGACGTGTCAGCCGTCCACCAGGCTAGACCGACGTGACGCTGACGACCCGCGCCGGCAGTCCAGTACCGTGGAGGCCATGCGCCTGCACGTCGCCGACCACCCTCTGGTGGCCCACAAGCTCACCGTCCTGCGGAACAAGGACACGGCGTCGCCGACGTTCCGGCTCCTCGTCGACGAGCTCGTCACGCTCCTCGCGTACGAGGCGACGCGCGAGGTGCGGGTCGAGCCGCACGAGATCGAGACGCCGGTCACGACGACCGTGGGCGTGCGGCTCGCGGAGCCGCGTCCGCTCGTCGTCCCGATCCTGCGCGCGGGGCTCGGGATGCTGGAGGGCATGACGCGGCTCCTGCCGACCGCTGAGGTCGGCTTCCTCGGCATGCAGCGCGACGAGCAGACCCTCGAGGCGGTCACGTACGCGAACCGCCTGCCCGAGGACCTCACGGGTCGTCAGGTGTTCCTGCTCGACCCGATGCTCGCGACGGGCGGCACCCTCGTCGCCGCGATCGACTACGTCTTCGCGCGCGGGGCGCGTGACGTCACGGCCGTGTGCCTGCTCGCCGCTCCCGAGGGCCTCCAGGTGCTGCAGGCCGCCGTCGGCGACCGCGTGGACGTGCACGTGGTCGTGGCCTCCGTCGACGAGCGCCTCAACGACAAGGCGTACATCGTGCCCGGCCTCGGGGACGCGGGCGACCGCCTGTACGGCGTCGTCTGACCCCTCCGACCCCGCCGGGCCCGCACGGCGAGACGATCTCGTCCCGCATCGTGAGACTTTCCACGCTTGCTCTTGGCGGTGCTGCCCGCGCCCTGCCATGCTGCATTTCGTGAGCACCTCGACCCGTCCCGCCAGCACGCCGTCCGGCGTGCTCCCGGGCGCGGTCATGTGCGTCTGTTGTCAGGCCTGAACGCACCTTCCCGTCTCGTTCAGACCCTGACCCGCCGACCCGCCGGATCCCCGGTGCCGCCGTCGGCCCGACGCACCCGGAGCCACCATGACCACGCTCACCGCACCCCGCCCCACGCACCGCCACCCTCGCGCGGCCGCCGTCCCGACGCCCCACGGCGCCCCGCCCCGCACGGCACCGGCAGCACAGCCCGGGGTCGTCAGCCCGACCCCTCCCCGTCGCAACCCCGGCTTCGTGCTGTACGTCGGCGTCGACGCCGCACCGGGCGAGACGCCGGCCGCCGAGCTCGTCGAGCTCGCGGAGGCCCTCGGGGAGCTCGCCCGCGACTGGCTGCCCAGCGCCGAGACGTACACCGCCCTCGCCCTCGCCGAGCCCAGCCGCGCCCTCGACGCCGGGCAGCGCTCGCCGGTCCAGGACATCGCGGCGTTCCGCGAGCGGCTCGCGACCCTGTCGCCCGTGCCGCGCGTGGTCATCGACCCCGTGGACCGGTCGGTGACCGTCGAGGGACGACGCACACGCCTCACGCACCGCGAGCTCGAGCTGCTCTCCTACCTCGCGCGCTCGTCCCACCGCGTCGTCACGCGCGCGGAGCTGCTCGACACCGTGTGGGGCGACCACGCCGTCGCGGCGGGCAGCCGCACCATCGACGTCCACGTCCGTCGTCTGCGGGAGAAGCTCGGCCTGGAGCACGTCATCACGACCGTGCGCGGCCTGGGCTACCGGTTCGACCCGCAGACCCCCGTCGTCCTCGGCAGCGCGGGGGACGCCGCCTGAGGACCCCGAGCTGCCGGGCCGCGGGACGACGTGGGGGTACGTGAGCTCCCGCAGGCCCGGCAGCGCTCTCCCGCCCCGCGCGTCACGAGATCCTGCCGACGCGCACACGCGCCCCAGCGGCGATACGTTCGGCCCATGCGCACAGTCATCGCGGGAGGTCACGGCCAGGTCGGCCGTCGCCTGGCCCGGACCTTGGTGGAGCGCGGCGACGACGTGGTCGCGTTCGTCCGCTCCGCCTCGCAGATCACGGACCTCACGGAGATCGGCGCGCACGTGGCTCTCGTCGACCTCGAGGAGGACGACGCCGTCGCCGTCTCGTTCGAGCTGGAGGGCGCGGACGCCGTCGTGTTCGCCGCCGGCGCGGGGCCCGGGAGCGGCGCCGAGCGCAAGGACACCGTCGACCGCGCCGGGGCCGCTCTCCTCGCCGACGCCGCCGAGCGCGCAGGGGTCGAGCGCTACGTCCTGGTCTCGTCGCGCGGCACGGAGGCTGCGCGGGCGGACGAGCGCCCCGACGGGGTCGACGACACCTTCTGGGCCTACCTCCGGGCCAAGGCCGCCGCGGAGGACGACCTCCGCGCGCGCGACGGCCTGCGGTGGACCGTCGTGCGACCGGGTCGCCTCACCGACGAGCCCGGCGTGGGGCTCGTCGCGCTCGCGCCGGTCGAGGACGACGGGGGCCGCCCACGAGGCAAGCGGCGCAAGGCGGGTGCCGGTCGCGAGGAGGTCACGCGTGACGACGTCGCGCTCGTCATCGCGGAGGTGCTCCACGAGCCGCGCACCGCAGGCCTGGTGATCGACCTGGTGGGAGGCGACCGCCCGGTCGAGGAGGCCCTCGCAGGCGTTCTTGCGTGACGCCTCCTGGACCGGTCCTCCCGTCACGGTCGCCGGATCGCCCGGCCACCGCTCGACGGTGGGTCAGCCCTTGCCGTGCCCGCTCTCGCCGCAGGGCGTCCCGCGCTCCCAGAACAGGCGGAGCAGGTCCCGGTCGGGCCTGATGCCGATGCTGCCGTTGCGTGCCTCGTAGGTGAGTCCCCCGTAGGACACCGTGGCCGAGTGGGGGTACCACACGTCACGCTGCCACTCGGTGGCGCACTGCGGTGCCACGCTGAACGGGTCGACGGTCAGCTTCTGCGTCCCGGCGTCCGTGTGGACGACGTACGACGCACCGGACCACGGCGCCTCGCCGAGCTCCACGGTGCGGACCTCGCGCGCCGCGAGGTCCCAGGACCCCTTGCCCTGGCCCGTGACCCGGAAGGTCACCGGCACGTTCGAGCCCGAGTTGTCGAGCAGTGCCGACACCGCACGGTAGGAGTGCCCGCGGCTCTCGTCGTAGTACGCGTCACCGAGGACCAGCTCCACGGTCGGCTCCACGACGGCGCAGTCGACGGCGTCGACGTGCACCGTGAGCGCCTGCGTGAACGTGCTGCCGAGGTGGGTGCGGGAGAGGTCGAAGGTCACCTTGCCGGGCTTGACGGACAGCGCGCCCGAGTCGACGTCCGCGCTCGCCGCCTGGCCGGGTGCGACGTCCCCGAGGTCGTGCGTGCCCCACGGCGTCGTGGCGACGACGCGCACGGTCTCCGCGGAGTCGTTGTGCAGGCTCGCCGTGAGCCAGACGGTGTCACCCGTGCACCGGGCGTTCACGGTCGCCGTCGCGGACCAGTCCGGCTCGTACGCCGCGCGGCCGTACCGCGCCGTGAGGCCCGTGTCCTGGAAGCCCTTGCCCTGCACCCAGCGGTACTGGCGGAACGACACCGCGCCGGGCTTCACGTCGAGCGACTTCGTGTCGATCGTGAACGTGGCGCTCTGCCCGGGCGCGATCTTCTGCACGGGCGCCGAGTCTCCGAACGAGCCGCCGAGCATGCGCCCGTCGATCGTCTCGGGCGAGTCGTTCGTCAGCGTGCCGACGATCTTGACCGATCCGTCCTGCCACCGGGTCTCGACGGTCGCCGTCGTCGCCCAGCTCGGCACGTACGTGAACGCGTCGTAGGACCTGGTGAGGTCGTGCGTCCCTCCGGTCGCGTCCGTCCGCTCCGCGCGGAACGTCGCCGACCCGGCGGGCAGGTCGCGCAGGCGCGTCCCGATCGTGAGGGTCGCGGTCGTGCCGGGCGCGACCTCGACGGGCTCGGTGCTGCCCAGTGCGCCCGCGTCCAGGACGACCCGCAGGGTCGCCGCCCGGTGGTCGTTGCGGAAGGTGCCCGTGAGCACGGCCGACCCGGTCCCGGCGTCGACGACCCAGCCGGACGACACCGCGCCGTCGACGGACCAGGCGAAGCAGTCGACGCCGGCGACGTCGTGCGTCGCGAGCGGCGCGCCGTCGGCGAGCACCACGAGGGTCGTCGCGTCGCTGCCGACACCGCCCGGCACCTGGACGTCGCGCACCGCACCACCCCGCACGGAGACCGTGACGTCGTCGCGACCCTCGACCGAGAACACCGCCGGCACCGTGGACGCCGAGTTGTCGAACCGCAGCGACACCGGCGCGGACGACGAGTCCGTCGCCGGGTCGAACACGCACTCGCCCACGCCCGGCGCGGCCGCCGCCGACGGCGCGTACCGCACCGCCGCGAACGCCGCCGACACCTCGCGGGACGTCTCGGACCCGTCGAGCCGCGCCACCCGGAACGTCACCTCACCGGCCGCGACGTCCCGCGAACCCGTGTCGACCGAGAACGACACCTCCGCACCCGGCGCGACCTCCACGGCCTCCGTGGTGCCCAGCTCTCCCGCGTCCATCACGACGCTCAGCGGCGCCACCGCGTGCCCGTTGCGGAACGTGCCGTCGACGACCACTGAACCGGTCTCCGCCGACCACCGCGACGCCGCCGAACCTCCGACCGACCACACGAAGCAGTCCACGGCCGGGACTCCACGGGCGACGGACCGCGCACCGTCGGTCCGCACCGTGTACGAGACCGGGGCCGCACCGGCGCGCGGCAGGTCGACGTCGAGAGAGGTCCCCGCAGGGACGGTCCGCGCGACGCCGGCGTGCCCGTCGACCGAGAACACAACGGGCAGCGTCGACGCGGAGTTGTCGTAGCGCAGCGCGACGGGCGCCGACGACGTGTCCGTCGCCGGGTCGAACACGCACTGCCCGACGGTCGGCTCGGCGACGGCCGGCGCGATCCGCTGCTCGTCGAGGAGGATCGGCAGAAGGCTCTGGTACCCCTTCGAGTCGCCGTCGGCATCCGTGTGGAAGCGGTACTGGCGCAGAACCGCGTTCCCCCGCGGGGTCTCGCGCAGGCCGGTCTCCAGGACCATGGCGCCGGCGCCGCCCTCGGCAGAGAGCTTGGCGGCGTCCGAGTCCGCGACGTCGTCCCACGTGCCGCCCGTCGGGGCGAGCAGGCGCACGTCCATCGCCACGTCGGTGTCGTTGACGACGTCGGCCGTGTACCGGACGGTGCCGTCCACGTTCTCCGCCGTGACGCCGACGTCCGCTGCGGTGAGCCACGTCGGGTCCCAGCAGTCCAGCGCGGCGAAGGACCCGGCGTCGAGACGGTGCTCGAACGTCTCGTCCGCGATCGTCGTCGAGAGCACCAGGGCGGCGGACCCGGCGGGGAACCGCACGCCGTCGTCCACGCGCAGCTCGCCGGTCTCACCACGTGCCAGGACCGACGACGCGCCCGACCCCGCCGCCTCGGCGGTGACCGTGAGGTCGTCGTAGGCCGTCGTGTTGGTGTACTCGGCGTGGATCGACGCGCGCTCCCGGTCCTCCGGCACGCCGCACCGGGGCACGACCGGGTCGGTCAGCCCGTCCTCGGCGCCGGCCCAGGCCTCGGCGACGTCCAGCACGACGGTCGTCGCGCCGTCGTGCGCCTCCGCCGCGTCGCCGCTGACCGTCACCGTGTGCCGCGCACCGTCGACGTCCGCGGCGTCCGCGAGCAGGTCGACGGCGAAGCTCGTCCGCTGCTTGGGCGCCAGCTCGGCCTCGGTGGAGCACGAGACCACCGAGCGGTCGTCGGCTCGGCACGTCCACCCGTCGGCACGCTGCGCGCCGTCGTCCTCGGTCACGAGGACGACACCGTCCGGGAGCGCGAACTCGACCGAGGGCTGGCGCGCGACCTTGTCGCCCGCGTTGCGCACCTCGAGCGCCATGTCCACGGTCCCGGGGTTCGTCAGCGCGAACGCACGGCCCTCGGTGTACAAGGCGGCGACCCGCACCTCGGCGCCGTAGTAGCCGACGGACGTCGGCTTGAACGCCTTGCGGACGGGCTCCACGCCCTTCGCCCGTGCGACACCGTGGAAGAAGTACTCGCCACCGGACTGCGCCGTCACCTGGACCACGAGCTCCTGGCTCGCACCGGGCGACAGCACGCCGACGGAGCAGGTCACCAGGCTCGTCCCGTCCGCCTGGGGCGCCGCGCTCCCGCACGGCAGCGCCGCGGCCCGGATCGCGGGCGCCACGGACGCGCCGCCCGTGACGAGCGACGAGCTGCCCGTCGCGACCCCGTCCGGCAGGGTCAGCTCGACGAGCACCTCCTCCGCGTCCCGGCCGCCGGTGTTGGACGCGATGACCGTGAGGTCGGCGGGCTGGCGCGCGGCGAGCGTGACCGTCCCGAGCGAGAGCTCGAGCGCGGGCGGCGCGGGCGGAGGGGGCGGCGGATCGGTGGGGGCCGGCGTGGGATCCACCGGGGCCGGCGCGGGCACGACGGGCGACGGAGCAGGCTCGACCGGGGTCGTGCCCGGGTCGACCGGCGACGCAGCCGGGACGTCGGTGACCGGTGCGGCGTCCTCGCCCGGCTGCGCCTCCGGGGTCGTCGGGTCCGTGGCGGGGATGTTCGTCGGCGACGTGGGGTCCATCGACGGGTCCGTGGGTGCCGTGGACGGTTCGGTCGTCGCGGAGCCGGAGGGCTCCGGCGAGGCGCTGGGCGACGGGCTCGTCGCGGCCGTGGGCTCGGGGGTCGGGGTGTCGTCGGGCGTGAAGACGCCCAGCGCACCCGCGACACCGAGCCCCGCCACGGCGAGGACTCCGACGCCGACGGCCGCGGCCGCGAGGGGTGCGGACGCGACCAGCGCGGCGAGGCCGCCGGCTGCTGCGGCTGCGCCCGCGCCGCCGGCCGCCACGGTGGCTCCCGCTGCCGACGCACCCGCCGCAGCGACCCCGGTGCCGGCTGCGCCACCGCCCACCACGACGCTCCCCGCGGCCCCGGTACCAGCGGCCGCCCCGCCACCGCCGACCGCGCCGGCGCCGCCGGTCGCGGCTCCACCGGTTCCCGCTGCACCACCGGTTCCCGCTGCACCACCGGAACCCGCGGTCCCGCCGGACGCCGTGCCTCCGGAACCGGCCGCGCCGCCGGAGGCGCCCTGACCCGCCCCGGCGCCGGCGAGGGCCGCGGCCGCACCGCCAGCCACCGCGGCCCCGCCGGACACCGGCAGCGCCGTCCCGACGAGTCCCAGCGCGCCGATCCCGAGGACCAGGGGCGCGATGACCGCCCGCATGCCGTGCGAGACGTCGCCGAGCTCGAGCACGAGCCCGCGGCACTCGCCGCAGCCGTCGAGGTGGCTCTCGACGCGCGCCGTCTCGCGCTTCGCGAGCCCGCCGCGCACGTAGGAGCCCAGCAGGGGGTTGACGCCCTGGCACTCCTCGGCGGGCACGGACGTCAGGTGCTGCTGGAGGTAGGCCTGGCGCAAGCCCTCGCGCGCCCGGTAGGACAGGGCGGAGACACCGTTCGCGGTGAGCCCGAGGATCGGTGCGATCTCTGCGGGCGGGAGGTTCTCGACCTCCGTGTACCAGAGGACGGCGCGCCACCGCTCGGGGAGCTCGGCATAGGCCTTCGCGACGATCGATCGCTCGAAGCCCTCGAGCGTGGGGTCCTCCGTCGAGGCCATCGGCCCGAACGCGGACTCGAAGGTCCGCTCGTCGTCCGTGGGCTGGGTGCGCCGGGCACCGTTGACGAGGTCGTAGGACAGCCGGCGGACGACGGTGAAGAGGTAGGCGCGGAACGTGACGTCCGGTCCGCCACCGTTCTGCAGGACCGAGAGCGTGCGGGCGAACGCGTCGGAGACGACGTCGTCGGCGTCGACCGTCGAGCGGACGTACTGCCGTGCCACGGAGTGCGCCGCGGCCGCGTGCCTCTCGTACAGGGCACCGTAGGCGCTCGGGTCGCCACCGCGCACGGCGGTGATGAGCTCGGCGTCGCTCAACGCCTCGCCCCACACCTGTGTTCGCGCCTCAGTCATGCCACCGCCCTGGACTTCGTCCTGCTGCAGCAAGACGTACGACGGTGCTCATGGTAGACGCCTGTCCAGGTTCCAGGGAGGGGGTCCAGCAGATCCACCCCGCAGGGGGGTGAACCGTCCCGCTTCGTCCCGTCTTTACCCGCTACCCGGAGTCTGTTTCACCCGCTGCAGCACCTCACCGAAGATTCTCGTCGAAACCGCGTCATGAGGGAGCCTCCCGAGCGTCTCATGTACATGGAACACATCCAGGGGTACGCCGCGCCTGCCCCGGAGCTGTTGCGCGAGGCCTGGCGCGAGAGGAGCGTCGAGACCGTCTGGCTGCGCCCCGGCGACTGGTACCACCCCGCCGTCGACGCGCTGACCGAGGCCGTGGTCGAGCGGAACGACGTCTCCCCGGCCGCGGAGCGGCTGGGGCAGGCCCGCGGCGAGGCCGGCGTCGGCATCGGCGAGGCGATCGACGACGTGGCGTGCCTGTACCGCTCGCACGACCGCGAGCCCGACCTCGAGCTCCTGCGCGCCGTCGCGGTCGGGTGGGCGGAGGGCTACGCCGCGACCCCGGTCTCGCCGGAGGTCCTCGACCCGGAGTCCGGTCTCGCGACGCCGCAGTACCTGACGCACCGGCTCCGGGAGACGTACGGCGCGGCGCAACGCTCGGGCGTCCCCGTCGGCGACACCCACGGGCTGCTCGTGGTGGACGTGGCCGTCGACGACCTGACGGGGTGGCAACGCTTCGCCCGGTCGGCGGCGATGGGTCGTGCGCTCACGCAGACCTTCGGGGACGGGCACCCCATGGCGTCGCTCGGCAACGGGTTGTTCGTCGTCCTCGGTGAGCGCCTCGTCGACGGCGAGGCGGTCCGGGCAGAGCTGCGCCGTCGCATCGAGCGCACCGGGCTCTCGCTCGGCGTCTCCGCGATCCTGCGCCGCCCGCCGCGCCTGTGGACCGAGCCGCTGCCGGGGACCCACGCGGCCGCCGTCGCGCTGCTCGACACGCTGCAACGCTGAGGCGAGACGGCCGGGCGCGACGACGCCCCGGCCGGGCGGGCGAGCGCTCGGTCCGGGGCGTCCGGGGGTGGGGCGTCACTGCGGTCCGGTGGGTGACCCGACCGCCGGCGAAGAGGCCCGCGCGTCAGCGCGGGGTGAAGGTCAGGCAGTCCGCGCTGATCTCGCTCGACGGGCCCGCACCGACGCGGATCGACGGGGCCGAGCACTCGAGCGACTCGTTGTGGACGCACTCGGTCCGCTGGCACGCGCCGACGTGGGCGAGGACCTTCTCGAGCCCGCCCTTGGTGCCGAGCGGGATGAAGGTCGCGCACTCCGCGTCGCCGACGTGGCCGGCGATGGTCACGGCGCCAGCGTGGCACCCGTGGTCGTGGTTGTACCCGCACCCGTCGATGGAACACTCGACGACCTGGGGCATCTCCATGAGGCTGCTCATCGTTGTCTCCTCGCTCCGAGGACCCGGGGGGCCGGGCTTCCGTTCTCCACGGTATTCCCGGAATTCCCCGGTGTATAGCAAGCAAGGCCTCACTAACAATTCCTCGAAGAATGCTCTTTAGCGCACGTCATTCTTTCGAAATTGTCGCGGCCGGGCGCGGCGGAGCTCAGTCCGCAGGACCCGCCGGACGCCAGATGACGAGCGCACGCGCCTCGGCGTGCTCGGCGAACGTCTCGCGCAGCGCGTCGTCGACGCCACGGCGCACGCTGCGGCCGCGCGGCACCACGACGACGTCGCCGCTCGCCGCCGCGGCGAACACCCGCCCGCCCGGCTCGACGCGGGCCGAGAGCGCCTCGAGCCGGCGCTCGAGGCGCTCGACCTGCGACTCCAGGGCGAGGATCCGCTGGATCCCGGCGAGGTTGATGCCCTCGTCGTGGCTGAGGCGCTGCACCTCGCGCAGCTTCGCGACGTCGCGCAGCGAGTAGCGGCGTCCGCGCCCGGCGGCGCGGCGCGGCACGACGAGCCCGAGGCGGTCGTACTGGCGCAGCGTCTGCGGGTGCATGCCCGCGAGCGTCGCCGCCTGGGAGATGACCAGGACGGGCGCGTCCTCGGGGACGCCCTGCCCCTCGCGCGACGCCATCCCCGTCACTCCGCCGCCTGGCGCGCGAGGTCCGCGCGCACGTCGTGCCCGTCGGTCTCCGCGGCGAACGCCTCGACGGCCTCGCGCGCAGCCTTCGACAGCTTCTGCGGGACGGCCACCTGGACCGTCACGAGCAGGTCGCCCGTGCCCTTGGCGGTCTGCACCCCGCGCCCCTTGACGCGCAGGGTCCGGCCCGACGGCGTGCCCGCCGGCACCTTGACCTTGACCGTGGACCCGTCGAGGGTCGGCACGGAGATCGTCGCGCCGAGCGCGGCCTCCGCGAACGTCACGGGGACGCTCACGCGCAGGTTGGTCCCGTCGAGCGCGAACACGGGGTGCGGCGTGACGCGCACGGTGACGACGAGGTCACCGGCCGGTCCCCCGGCGCTGCCCGGGCGCCCCTTGCCGCGCAGGCGGATCTTCTGTCCGTCCCGCACACCGGGCGGGATGCGCGTCGCCACCTGGCGGCCGTCGACGGTGAACGTGACGGTCGAGCCCTCGACCGCCTGCCGGAAGGGCAGCGTCGTCGCGGCGGCGACGTCGGCCCCGGCCTGCGGCCCGCCGAAGCCCTGGCCTGCGAACCGCTGGCCCCCGCCCCCACCGCCGAACATCGACCCGAGGATGTCCTCGAACCCGGCGCCGCCCTGGCCACCGGTCGAGTAGCGCACGCGCCCTCCGCCCGGGGCGCCGCCGAACATCCCGCCGAACACGTCCTCGAAGCCGGCGCCGCCGGCGCCGCCCGGACCCGCGGAGAACCGGGCACCGCCACCCGCCATCGCCCGGATCGCGTCGTACTGCTCGCGCTCCTTCGGGTCGGACAGGACGGCGTAGGCCTCGCCGATCTCCTTGAACTTCGCCTCCGCCGCGTCGTCACCCGGGTTCTGGTCGGGGTGGTACTGGCGGGCGAGCTTGCGGTACGCCTTCTTGAGCGCGGCGTCGTCGGCGTCCTTGGGGACGCCGAGCACGGCGTAGAAGTCCTTCTCCATCCAGTCCTGGCCGGTCACGGCGCCTCCCTCCGGGTCGTGTCTCGTGTGCTCGTGGGTCTGTCCTTCGTGCGGTGCTGCGGGTGCTTCCGGTCGTGATCGTCCCGTGCCCGACGACGGGGCGCACCTTCGCGCGGAAGGTGCGCCGCGCCGTCGGGCACGAGGGTGGTGCTACTCCGGGCCGACGACGGAGACGCGTGCGGCACGCACGACGCGCTCGCCGATGCGGTAGCCCGGCTCGATCACGAGGTTGACCGTGGTGGCCGTGGCCCCGGGCTCGGTCTGGTGCATGAGCGCCTCGTGGACGGTCGGGTCGAACTCCTCGCCGACCGTCCCGTAGCGCTGGACGCCGAACCGCTCGAGGCTCGCGTCGAGCTTGTCCGCGATCGCGGCGAACGGGCCCGTGAGCTCGCCGTGCTGGCGGGCGCGGTCCACGTCGTCGAGCACGGGCAGGAGCGCGGTCAGCACGTCCTCCACGCCCTTGGCGCGCGCGGCCTCCTGGTCGCGCAGCGCCCGGTTGCGGTAGTTCGTGAAGCTCGCGCGCTCGCGCTGGAGCGACTCGAGGTGCTGCGCCGCCTCGGCCTTCGCGGCCAGGACGGCGGCGTCGACCTCGGCCTCGCCCGAGGGCTCGAAGTCGAGCCCTTCGAGCGGGTCGGTCCCCGTCTCGTCGCCGGCACCGGCCGACGCGTCGGACGCGGGACCGGCCGCCGGGCCGGCCCCGGCCGCGCTCTCGCGCGGCCGGGCGGTCTCCGGGTCGACCTTGCGCTTGTCGGTGAACTGGAAGGGCTTGTCCTCGGGACCCTGACCGGTCTCGCCGGCCTGCTCCTCGGGGCCCCGTGCGTCGTCCGACGTCACTTCTTGTCGTCCTCGTCGTCCACGATCTCGGCGTCGACGACGTCCTCGTCAGGCGCCGAGCCCGCGCCCGCCGCGGCGGTCGCGTCGTCCTGTGCCGCCCCGGGGTTGCCGGCCGCCTGCTCCTGCTCGGCCGACGCGTAGAGCGCCTGGCCGATCTTCTGCGAGGACGCGACGAGCTTCTCGTGCGCGGACTTCACCGCAGCGGCGTCCTCGCCCTCGAGCGCGGACTTCACCGACGCGATGTCGGCCTCGACCTCGGTGACGACGTCGGCCGGGAGCTTCTCCTTGTTCTCGGAGACGAGCTTCTCGGTCGAGTACACGAACGCCTCGGCCTGGTTGCGGGTCTCCGCCTCCTCGCGACGCTTCTTGTCCTCGGCCGCGTGCTCCTCGGCCTCCTTGACCATGCGGTCGATGTCGTCCTTGGGCAGCGCCGAGCCGCCCGTGATCGTCATCTTCTGCTCCTTGCCGGTGCCGCGGTCCTTGGCGCCGACGTGGACGATGCCGTTCGCGTCGATGTCGAACGTGACCTCGATCTGCGGCACGCCGCGCGGGGCCGGCGCGATGCCGGTGAGCTCGAACGTGCCGAGCGGCTTGTTGTCGCGCGCGAACTCGCGCTCGCCCTGGAAGACCTGGATGAGCACCGACGGCTGGTTGTCCTCGGCCGTCGAGAAGATCTCGCTGCGCTTCGTCGGGATGGCCGTGTTGCGCTCGATGAGCTTGGTCATCACGCCGCCCTTGGTCTCGATGCCGAGGGACAGCGGGGTCACGTCGATGAGCAGGACGTCCTTGCGGTCGCCCGAGATGACACCGGCCTGCAGCGCGGCACCGACGGCCACGACCTCGTCCGGGTTGACGCCCTTGTTGGGCTCCTTGCCGCCCGTGAGCTCCTTGACGACGTCGGTCACGGCGGGCATGCGGGTGGAGCCACCCACGAGCACGACGTGGTCGATGTCGGAGACCGAGACGCCCGCGTCGGAGATGACCTTGTGGAACGGGGCCTTCGTCCGGTCGAGCAGGTCCTGCGTCATCTGCTGGAACTGCGCACGCGTGAGCTTCTCGTCCAGGTGGATGGGGCCGTTCTCGCTCATCGAGAGGTACTGCATCGAGACGTTGGTGCTCGTCGCGGACGAGAGCTCCTTCTTCGCCTGCTCGGCGGCCTCGCGCAGGCGCTGCAGGGCGATCTTGTCCTTGGACAGGTCGACGCCCGAGCTGTTCTTCACCTGCTTGATGAGGTGCTCGACGATGCGCTGGTCCCAGTCGTCGCCGCCGAGGCGGTTGTCGCCCGACGTCGCGCGGACCTGGATCGTGGAGAAGTCGTCCTCGTCCTTGCCGACCTCGAGGAGCGAGACGTCGAACGTACCGCCGCCCAGGTCGAAGACGAGGATGAGCTCGTCCTCCTTGCCCTTCTCCAGGCCGTACGCGAGCGCGGCCGCGGTGGGCTCGTTGACGATGCGGGTCACGTTGAGGCCCGCGATCTGGCCGGCGTCCTTGGTCGCCTGGCGCTCGGCGTCGTTGAAGTACGCGGGGACCGTGACGACCGCGTCCGTGACGGGCTCGCCCAGGTACTCCTCGGCGTCGCGCTTGAGCTTGCCGAGGATGCGCGCGGAGATCTCCTGCGCGGTGTACTTCTTGTCGTCGATCTCGACGTCCCAGTCGGTGCCCATGTGGCGCTTCACCGAACTGATGGTGCGGTCGACGTTCGTGACGGCCTGACGCTTGGCGACCTCGCCGACGAGGACCTCGCCGGTCTTGGAGAACGCGACGACCGACGGCGTGGTGCGCGAACCCTCGGCGTTCGCGATGACCGTGGGCTCGCCGCCCTCCAGGACGGCGACGACCGAGTTGGTGGTTCCGAGGTCGATCCCGACTGCTCGTGCCATGTGTGCTGCCTCCGTGGTGGTGTGGATGCCCGACGGCGCTACGTCACGCCGGGCGGTCCGGGTTGAGTCTGCTTCACTCAAGGTAGGCACCCGATCCCCGCTCGCGCAAGTTTCGAGGCCCCAACTTGAGTCTGTTTGGCTCAACCCTGCTCGGTGGGCGATCTATTCCCACCGCTCCTCGGCCACGGTCAAGGTTCATGAGCGAGCCTTCACCGTGTATCGAGGCCGGAGGGGGTAGCCGTGCGGGCGAGAGTCAGACGGCGCGCAACGTCGTCGACGGCCTGGTCGACGTCGGCGTGCTGCAGCCCTCGGGCGGGCGGTTCCGGCGCGCCGAGGTCTACCAGGCGTCCGCTCTGCTGCAGATGATGGACCGGCTCGTCCCGGGCATCCAGCCGACCGCGCCGCCCGCACCGCGACCGCAGGAGTGAAGCGCCGGTAGCTCGGAGTCGTCCTACGGACTCCCCTCCTCGGCACGGTCGGCCTGCGGCTCGCTGCCGACTGGGGGGTTGAGGAGCTCCCAGTGCCCTTCGGAGACGACCCGGGCCACGCCGTCGACCACCGCGATCGCCGTCTGGTCGTCGATCGCGTACGCCGGCCCGGGGATGTCCGTCCCCCATCGGCGCGCGCTGTCGGTGGTATTGCCGGACCAGCCCGGGTAGTCCAGGTGCGGGAAGATCGAGAAGTCGACGACACCCAGCGCCTCGTCCGTGCCGTCCGGGTCCCAGTCGAGGAACTCGCGACCGGTACGAGGCGTCATCACCATGCTGCCGGCGCTCACCCCGACCCACACGGTGCTGCGCAGCGACGGGAGCAGGTCAGCCAGCCCGGACTCCCGCATCCAGTGCGCGAGGTAGATCGCCTCGCCGCCGTCGACCAGCAGGACGTCCGCGTCGCGGACCCACGGAACCCAGCGGTCCTCGGCGATGCTCGGCAGCGCGGTGAGCTCGAGCACGCCCACCGACCTCCACCCCAGCCCGGTGAGGCTCGGCCCGTCCGGCCGCTGGTCGGCGGTCGAGCTCCACACCGACGCGGGCGTGCACGCGGGCTGGCCCCACTGCGCCGTCGGGACGAACAGGGCGCTGGACTCCTCGATCGGCTTGCCCAGCAGGTCGACCAGCGCGTCGCGGATGCTCGTGTTCGTGACTCCGCCGGAGGTGAGCAGCAGCTTCATGACGAGCCGCCCTGTGCCCGGGAGCCCGCGGGCCGGCTCGCCGGAGACCGCTCGTCCCCGTCGCTCACGACGCCCCCTGCTCTCTCACACCCGCTCGACGCCGTCGGCCTGCGGCCCCCGGTCGCTCTGACGAATCTTGAAGCGGACGCGGTCGCCCTCCTCCAGGACCTCGGCGCCCCGCACGACCGACACGTGCACGAACAGGTCCGCACCCCCGGCGTCGGGCGTGATGAAGCCGAAGCCGCGGTCTGCGTCGTATCGCGCGACGGTGCCCTCGCCTCCGCGCACAGGCGCGCCGGATCCCGAGGGACGGCTCGACCGACCGCGATCGGTGGCGGCGCGCGCCCCTCCGGAGCCGCGCACGAGCTGCACGTTGCGGGCGTTCGGCCCCTTGTCGCCGGCGACGACGTCGTACGTCACGCGCGCACCCTCGGCGAGCTCGGTCAACCCCGGGCCGAGCGCACTGACGTGCACGAAGACGTCGTCGCCACCCCCGTCGGGAAGGACGAACCCGAAGCCCTTGGTGTCGTCGTACCAGGACACCGTGCCGTCCGCGCCGTCCGACGTCGGCCGTGCGACCTCCGCCGCCAGCGGCAGCAGGTGATCCGCCTGTGGCCCCTTCTCCCCCTCGACGACGAGGAACGCGACCCGCTGCCCTTCCGAGATCACGCCGCCGCCGACGATGGCCGAGCTGTGCACGAAGACCTCGGCGCGACCGTCGTCGGGCGTGACGAAGCCGTACCCCTTGGCCGGCTCGTACCAGGTGACGGTGCCGAGCACGCCCGCGGGCGCGTCGGCGGCCCGGTCGCCCGTGACACGGACGCGGCGCGCCTGCGGGCCGCGGTCACCCTCGCCCACCTCGAACTCGACGACCTGCCCCTCGCGCAGCAGCTTCGGGCCGTCGTCACCGACGATCTCGGACGCGTGCACGAACAGGTCCTCGGCCTCGTTCCCGAGGTCGATGAAGCCGAACCCTCGGTCGGCGTCGAACCATCGGACAGTTCCCTGGGGCACCTTGTGAACTCCTTGTCTCGGCGAAGATTGCTGTCACCCCAGTGTCCCTGACCAGAACCGCAGACGGGTCGCTGGTCGCGAGTCGACGGACGCGGCGGTGATCAGCTCTCCCGGTCGCCGATGACCGGACGAGCGACCTCGACGACCTCGAGCAGACCCTCGAGGCCCGCGAAGTCGTCAGGGTTCGTCGTGCAGAGCGGGAGATCGTTGACCGCCGCGACGGCAGCGATCATCAGATCGGCCACGCGGCGCTGCGGTGTCCTGCCCGCACCGCGAACGGCTGCGCAGATCCTGCCGAAGGCGCGGGCGGCCTCGGCGTCGAACGGTATCGGGTCGAACTCGTGCTCCGCCCGCTGCAGGACGTCGGTGCGCCGCGCCCGCTCGTCCCGTGCGGCGGTGTCGTCCCCGCCCACCAGATGAACCCCGGCCGCGAGCTCGGCGAGCGTCACAGCGCTGATCGCGACCTCCTCGGGCAGAACGCTCGTGTCGATGGACCGCCGGAGGACCAGGATGTCCGTATGGAGCAGCCCGCGCCGCACCTCAGCGGGCATACGGGTCGTCCAGGTCCGTCCCCGCCAGCGCCTCCTGGTCGGCACGGAACGCGTCGAGGTCCATCGCCGGAGCCGTGCGGGAGAGCGCCGCGAACTCCGCCCGGGGGACGAACCGACGGCTCCGTCGGAGCGGGACGAGCTCTCCGATCCCGCGGCCGTCCCGGGTCACCGTGAAGCCCTGACCGTGCTCGACGGCGTCCATGATCTCCTTCGAGCGCATGCGCAGGTCTCGCTGGCTGACCTCGGGCCGGAGCGACATGGCAAGATCCTAGCGCGCACGTGCTACGGCGTGCCATCGAGTAGCACGGCAGCGCATACCCGCGCCCTCCACGGCGCGGGATCCCCCGGTGCCGCACCACCCGCCGTGCCTCAGGCGGCGCGCAGCACCAGGAGGAACTGCCCGCCGCCCGGCTCGACCTGCGTCGTGACGGCCAGGCCGGGGGCCAGGCGTGACAACCGGTCCACGAGCCAGGCCGCGGCCTGGTCGGCGTCCGCGCGGCTCGGGCAGCGGGCCACGACCTCGCGCCCTCCCTTGCGACCGAGGCGCTCCACCGTCGCCACGATGGGCGCGGGGTCGACGACGAAGAGGTCGGGAGACCACGGCACGACCGGCGCGACCGCTCCCTTGCGCGTGTTGCAGGCGCGGTGCGCGAGCCGCTCGGTGCCCGCCGCGGGCTTCTTCGCCTTCTTCGACGTCGTGGCGCCGAGGTCCACGCTGGGCCCGAGGTCGGAGTTCACCGAGGCGTCAGGGTCCACCGGCTCGTCGCACAGCCAGCAGCGCCACGAGTCCCGGTCGCCGACCGTGCTGAGGTTGCTCATACGCGCACCCTAGGCGACGACGAGCTCCGTCCCGTCGGGCGAGCGGTCCGCCAGCGCGACGCTGCGGATCGTCGGGTCGTCGTAGGTGTTCCAGTAGTACGTCGTCGTCCTCGACGAGAAGAGCCCCGTGTAGATGGTGGTCTCGAACTCGCCCGAGCCCATCGCGGCGCAGCCGTCGACCATCGCGACCTGCTGGAGCGTGTGGAACGCGCGGCTGACGTTCTCCTCCTCGCTCGCCTTCGTCGGGTAGTGGTCGTTGACGTACGCCGCGCGGACGAACCTCGACGGCGAGTAGTAGTCGCCCGGGATCCCGCGCATGTGCGATCCCGAACCGAACGGCGCGAGGTGTGCCCTGCCGAGCTCGACCTCCTCGGGGAACTCGGGCGAGGTGTTGAGGTAGTTGCGCAGGTTCTCGTGGTGCCAGGCGAACCCGGGCTGGTTCGCCAGGACGTCGACGTCGTCGTCGACGACGTGCATGCCGTCGCTCGTGTGCTCCACCACGATCGAGCGCGTCGCGTCGCCCACGATCCAGTGGAGCAGCGAGCTGGGGTACCTGTCGTTGATCGGACGGTCCACGATCACCACGTCCGCGAGCGCCGCCTCCACCTCGTCGACGCTCGCGAACTGCGAGCACACCCAGAGCGGGACCTCGAACGCGGCGACGTTGGTCGCGCCCTCGACGGGTCCCGGCGCGTAGTCCGCGTACCCGGGGAAGTTGAGCCCGGCGACGGCGAGCCCCGCGTCGTTGCCGCAGTCGAAGTAGAGCGGTGTGCCGTCCTCCACGATGCCCATGCCGATGGTCGCGTGGCGGATACCGGGGACCGCGCCGAACGGCGACCGGGGCGCGTACCCCGTGGGCGTGACCACCACCTGCTGGCCGTAACCGCTCGTCCAGTCGAGGTTCCGTGCGAGATAGAGGTTGTCGTGACCGTCCGAGAACCTGATGCCCGTGCACATGTGGTGCCCCCTGTCCGTGGCGGACGTCGGCGTACCGCCTTCTCCAGGATGCTCCCGCGGGGGGAGCGGAGCATCTGGAGATCGCGGCACGCCCCGGTCACCCGGCTCAGGTCGGGCGTGCGGTCACCAGCGGCTCGCCCGGTCAGCCGCGTCCGTACTCCTCGTCGGTCACGTGCTCGAGCCACGTGACGACCTGTCCCTGGTCGTCGGCCTCCTGGAGCGCGACGTGGGCCATGAACCGGTCCGACGTCGCGCCGTGCCAGTGCTCCTCGCCGGGCTCGACGTAGACGACGTCGCCCGGCCGGATCTCCTGGACCTCGCCGCCGCGGGTCGCGACGTACCCGATACCGTCGGTCACGTACAGCGTCTGCCCCAGAGGGTGGCGGTGCCAGGCCGTGCGGGCCCCCGGGGCGAACCGCACGTGGGCGCAGCCCACGGAGGACTGGTCGTCAGGATTGCGGATCCCGTCGATGTAGACGGTGCCGGTGAACCAGTCGTCGGGTCCCGGGGCGGTCGTGCCGCCGCTCCTCGTCAGCTTCATGGTGGTGGTCCTTCCTCTCGCTGTGTGCTTCGACGGGCCGGTCAGAGGGTCAGGAGCACCTTCGTGGCGCGGCGCTCGTCCATGGCCCGGTAGCCCTCTGCCGCCTGCTCGAGCGGCAGGGTGAGGTCGAAGACCTTGCCCGGGTCGATCGTCCGGTCCCAGATGAGCCGGATCAGCTCGGGCAGGAAGCGCCGCACGGGCGCCGGACCGCCGTGCAGGTGGACGCCGGAGAAGAACAGCTCCTGGCCGGGGAGCGAGACGTCGTGGGAGACGCCGACGTAGCCGACATGCCCGCCGGCCCGGGTGGACCGGATGGCCTGCATCATCGACTCCTGCGTGCCGACGGCCTCGATGGTGCTGTGCGCACCGAGCCCTCCGGTGAGCTCCTTGACCCGCGCGACGCCCGCGTCGCCGCGCTCCGTGACGATGTCGGTGGCGCCGAACTCCCGGGCGAGCGCCTGCCGGTCGGCGTGCCGGGACATCGCGATGATCCGCT
Source organism: Cellulosimicrobium sp. So1_17 (assembly GCF_055181235.1). NCBI lineage: Bacteria > Bacillati > Actinomycetota > Actinomycetes > Micrococcales > Promicromonosporaceae > Cellulosimicrobium > Cellulosimicrobium sp. So1_17. The sequence goes on along the minus strand of NZ_CM143702.1, from coordinate 3,626,232 downwards.
CGGCGCCGAGCTGCTTGGCGGCCAGGACGCCGAGCAGACCCACCGCGCCGTCACCGACGACCGCGACGGTCTTGCCGGGACCGGCCTCGGCCGCGACGGCGGCGAACCACCCGGTGCCGAGCACGTCGGACGCGGCGAGCAGGGAGGGGAGCAGGTCGTCGTCGGGCATGCCGGGCGTGGCGACGAGCGTGCCGTCCGCGTGCGGGATCCGCGCGTACTCGGCCTGGGCGCCGGGGACCGCCCCGGGGCCGCGGTGCACGCAGTGGGTCTGGTAGCCGGCCCGGCAGATCTCGCACGTGTTGTCGGAGGAGAAGAACGTCCCGACGACGAAGTCGCCGACCTTCACCTCCTGCACGGCGGAGCCGATCTCCTCGACCACGCCGACGTACTCGTGGCCCATCGGCTGGTGGTCGACGTCGTCCGCGCCGCGGTACGGCCACAGGTCGGACCCGCAGATGCACGTCGCGGCGACCCTGATGATCGCGTCGGTCGGCTCGACGACGGTCGGCCGCTCGGTCTCGTCGACCCGGACGTCGCCCGGGGCGTACATGACGACTGCACGCATGGTGGTGCCTTTCTCTCGAGGTCTACCGTGCCAGCGAACCAGCCGCCGGGCACGGCCGGGAGTCCCTGGCGTGGGGTGTACCGGCGGTGCACCCCACGCCAGGGACTCCCTCGGGTGCGCAGGTCCCGGCCTACCCTCGAACCATGGACAACAGGGCTGACGTCCGCGAGTTCCTCGTGTCGCGGCGCGCGAAGGTGTCGCCCGAGGCGGCGGGCGTCGTCGTCGGGACCAACCGGCGCGTCCCGGGTCTGCGGCGCAGCGAGGTCGCGACGCTCGCCGGGGTGAGCGTGGAGTACTACGCCAAGCTCGAGCGCGGCGCTGTCGGCGGCGCCTCGGCCTCCGTGCTGGACGCCGTCGCACGGGCGCTGCAGCTCGACGACACCGAGCGCGCGCACCTGTTCGACCTCGCGCGCGCCGCCGACGGCATCCCGTCGTCGGGGCGTGCGCGCCGGCGCGCGACCCGGTCGGCGCCACCCCGGCCGAGCCTGCAGTGGGCGCTGTCCGCGATCACCGACGGCGTCGCGTTCGTGCGTGACCAGCGCCAGGACCTGCTGGCGACCAACGCGCTCGGCAGGGCCTTCTACTCCCCCGTCGTCGGCGACGGCGGCCGCACGCCGAACCTGGCCCGGTTCCAGTTCCTCGACCCCGCGGCACGCGACTTCTACCCCGACTGGGACCTGTTCGCCGAGATGTGTGTCGCGATCATGCGTGCCGAGGCCGGCCGGGACCCGCACGACAAGGGCCTGCAGGACCTCGTCGGAGAGCTGTCGACGCGCAGCGAGACGTTCCGTCGGCTCTGGGGCGCGCACGACGTCCGCACGCACGGCACCGGGACCAAGCGGTTCCACCACCCGGTGGTCGGCGACCTCACGCTGGCGTACGAGGAGCTCGCCATCACCGCGGAGCCGGGCCAGGTGCTGCTCGTCTACACGGCGGAGCCGGGCTCGCCGTCGGCCGAACGCCTGCGCGTGCTCGCGTCCTGGGCGGCCGAACCCGCCCACGATGACGCCCCGATGAGCGACCGATGAACGACACCGCCCTCACGCCGGGCCCCGGACGACAGGATCGATCGATGCAGCTGCAGGACTTCCTCGACCACGTCCGCGGCGGAGCCGTCATCGAGGGCGGCTCCGCCCAGCACGCGTTCCTCCACGAGACCGCGCAGGAGGCGCTGCGGATCACCGCCGAGCTGAACGCCGGGTACCGCACGCCGCAGGAGGTGCGGGCCCTGCTGTCCCGGCTGACCGGCCGGACCGTCGACGAGTCGGTGACGGTGTTCCCGCCGTTCCACTGCGAGTTCGGGAAGAACCTCGCCCTCGGGCGCGACGTCTTCGTCAACATGGGCTGCCGCTTCCAGGACGCCGGCGGCATCACCGTCGGGGACGGGACGCTCGTCGGGCACGGCACGACCGTGGTCACCCTGAACCACGCGGTCGACCCGGCCCGGCGTGCCGACATGGTCCCCGCGCCCGTGGTGATCGGCCGCAAGGTCTGGCTCGGTGCGGCCGTGACGATCGTGCCCGGGGTGACGATCGGTGACGGAGCGATCGTCGGCGCCGGCGCGGTCGTGACGAAGGACGTGCCTGCCGACACGGTCGTCGCGGGCGTACCGGCCCGGGTCGTCCGGCCGACCGGGTTCGGGACGACCTCCGACGCCTGACCGCCGGTCGCCGGTCGCCAGTCGCCAGTCGCCGGTCGCCGGTCGCCGGTCGCCGGTCGCCGGTCGCCGGTCGCCGGTCGCCGGTCGCCGGACGACCGTGAGGGCCCGATCGGGTGCACCGTGCCACGATGGAGCATGGCTCGCGCTGCCGACGTTCCCGAGTGGGGATTCCGGCGCGCGGACGGTCTGATGCCCGGGGTCGCCGGCGCGGTCGTCGGGTACGACGCCCGGGGGCACGACAGAGCGATCCACCGCGGGCTGCCGTCGCCCCACCTGACCCTCGTCCTCACCCTCGACGAGCCCGTGGTCACCGGCTGGTCCGTCGAGGAGGCGTCCGGGCCGTCGGCCACGCGCGTCGACGTCGTCGCGGCCGGGCTGCACACGCAGCCGGCGTACGTCTGGCAGCCGCCGAGGCAGTCCGGGATCCAGATCGCCGTGCACCCGACGGCCGCGCGGGCGGTCTTCGGGGTGCCCGCCGCGGAGCTGTGCCAGCGGACGTTCGAGGGCTGCGACGTGGCTGGTCCGGGGCTCGGTCGGCTCCGCGACATGCTGATCGAGAGCCCCGACTGGACCGGCCGCTTCGCCCTGGTGCGAGGCTTCCTCCAGGACCAGGTGGAGCGGGCCGCCGACCGGCCGCCCGTCCGGGCCGAGGTCGCGGAGGCGTGGCGCTGGCTCGTGCGGCGCCGAGGCACCGGGCGGATCTCGTCCCTCGCCGACCACGTGCTGCTCAGCCCGCGCCAGCTGCACGCCGTCTTCACCGCGGAGCTCGGGGTGGGCCCGAAGCGGTTCAACCGCCTGCTCCGGCTCCAGCGGGCGAAGGAGCTGATCGGCGGACGGGTCGCTCGTGGCACGGACGTCGACCTCGCCGACGTCGCCGCCTGGTGCGGATACGCCGACCAGGCCCACCTGACGCGCGACTTCGGCTCGCTCGTCGGGACCAGCCCGGCACGCTGGCTGGCCGAGGAGCACGGCACCCTGTCCGCCGACGGGTACCGCCAGGACCCCACCACAGGGTGATCTCCGCCGAAACCTTCAATCCCTGCCGGCGACCCGCGCGGCACGGTGGTGCCATGAGTACAGAGACGAGCAGGCAGAACAGCACGGACACGAGCACAGCGCCCGCCGCTCCGGCACCGAGCGTCTGGCCGACGCTCCGCGCCTGGGACGCGCACGCCCTGATCGAGTTCCTGACGACGGTGCTCGGCTTCACGGCCACGGCGGTGCACGCCGACGGGGACGTCGTCCAGCACGCCGAGCTGACGTGGCCCGAGGGCGGAGGGGTCATGCTCGGCAGCGACCGGCCCGGCACCCCGTGGACGCAGCAGCCCGGTACCGGCGGGGCCTACGTGGTGACCGACCGGGTGGACGAGGTCCACGACCGGGCGGTCGCCGCGGGGGCGCGGATCATCCAGCCGCTCGGCAGTCCGGACTACGGCGGCCGGACCTTCGCGTGCGCCGACCCGGAGGGCAACCTGTGGTCCTTCGGCAGCTATCGCGGCGAGTCGACCCGGCCGTAGCCGCCCACCGCGGGACGCCGGACGTGGCGCCGCGGGTGCCCGACCGATCCGTGGCTTCCTATGCTGAGCCGGTGACCCTCACCGAGCTCGTGACGATCCCCGGCGGGACGTCTCGCATGGGCTCCGACGACCACTATCCGGAGGAACGACCGGCGCACCCGCGGCAGGTGGCCGCGTTCGCGCTCGAGCGCCACCCCGTCACGACCGCCCAGTTCGCCGAGTTCGTCGACGCGACGGGCTGGACGACGGTCGCCGAGCGTGCCCCCGACCCCGCCGACTTCCCCGGAGCAGACCCCGCGTCGCTCGTCCCGGGGTCGGTGGTCTTCACCCCCACTGCGGGACCTGTGGACCTGCAGGACTGGCGGCAGTGGTGGCGTTGGCAGCCGGGTGCGTCGTGGCGGCACCCGGAGGGACCGGGCTCGGACGTCGGCGACCGGGCCGACCACCCCGTCGTGCACGTGGCCTACGCCGACGCCGCGGCGTACGCCACGTGGGCCGGCCGGCGTCTGCCGACCGAGGCCGAGTGGGAGCGCGCCGCGCGCGGAGGTCTCGACGGCGCGGAGTACGCCTGGGGCGCGGACGCCCTGCCGGGAGGGCGACGGATGGCCAACACGTGGGTCGGCGCCTTCCCCTTCCGCAACGAGGGCTGGGGAGGCACCTCGCCCGTCGGCGCGTACACCGCGAACGGGTACGGGCTCCTCGACATGATCGGCAACGTGTGGGAGCGCACGTCGGACGTGTACGCCCCGCGGCACCATCCCGCCGACGCCACGCCCGTCCCCCGGGGTGCGCGGACGGACCTCCTCGCGCCGACGACGTCCCCGCGGGTCCTGCGTGTGACCAAGGGCGGCTCGCACCTGTGCGCCCCGGAGTACTGCCTGCGGTACCGGCCCGCGGCGCGGTCGCCGCAGAGCGACGACAGCTCGACCTCCCATCTCGGCTTCCGCTGCGCCTCGGACCTGCCTGCGGACGCCACCGACAGATGACGCGCGAGATGGCGGACGCGACGCGCTCCTGAGAGTTCGGAGCGGTCTCCGGGCGAGCGAGACCTTCCGGATGCATCATGCGTAGCGCGCTGGGATGCTCCGAACATGTCGACACCGAAGCCAGCATCCGACACCATCGCCCAGCAGCAGCGTGCGCTGCTCGAGAGCCTGCCCTTCTCCGACACCCAGGACTTCGACGACGCCGCGCGCGGGTTCCTCGGCCGGCTCGAGCGCGGCGTCGTCACCCACGCAGACGGCCGCGTCGTCTGGGACAACGACTCCTACGGCTTCCTCGAGGGGGACGCCCCGGACACGGTGAACCCGAGCCTGTGGCGGCAGTCGCAGCTCGTCGCCCAGCAGGGCCTGTACGAGGTCGTCGAGGGCATCTACCAGGTGCGCGGCCTCGACCTGTCGAACATCACGTTCGTCGAGGGCTCGAGCGGGGTGATCGTCATCGACCCGCTGATCTCCACCGAGACGGCCGCCGCTGCGCTCGGTCTCTACCGCGAGCACCGCGGCGACCGTCCCGTCACCGGCGTCATCTACACGCACTCCCACGTCGACCACTTCGGCGGCGTCAAGGGAGTGACGACCCAGGAGGACGTCGACGCCGGTCGCGTCCCCGTGATCGCCCCCGCCGGCTTCGTGGAGCACGCGGTGTCGGAGAACGTCTATGCCGGCACGGCCATGTCGCGCCGAGCGGGGTACATGTACGGAGCGGTGCTCGCCCGCGGACCGCAGGGCCAGGTGGGCGCGGGTCTCGGGCAGACCACGTCGACCGGGACGGTGACGCTCATCCCGCCGACGCACGAGATCACGACGACCGGCCAGGAGGAGGTCGTCGACGGGGTGCGCATCGTGTTCCAGATGGCACCCGGCACCGAGGCGCCGTCGGAGATGCACTTCTACTTCCCGGACCGCAAGGCGCTGTGCGCGGCGGAGAACGCGACGCACAACCTGCACAACCTGCTGACGCTGCGCGGCGCGGTGGTCCGTGACCCGCACGCGTGGTCGAACTACCTCACCGAAGCCGTCGACCTCTTCGGCGGAGAGGCAGAGGTCGTGTTCGCCTCGCACCACTGGCCGACGTGGGGTGCGGACCGCGTCGTCGAGTTCCTCTCGATCCAGCGTGACCTCTACGGCTACCTCCACGACCAGACCGTCCGCCTGCTCAACAAGGGCTTCGTCGGCACCGAGATCGCCGAGCAGCTCACCCTTCCCCCGGCGCTCGAGAACGCGTGGAGCACCCGGGGCTACTACGGCTCGGTCAGCCACAACATCAAGGCGATCTACCAGCGCTACCTCGGCTGGTTCGACGGCAACCCCGCCCACCTGTGGGAGCACACGCCGGTCGAGCGCGCCACGCGGTACGTCGAGCTGGCCGGCGGGGTGGACGCCGTCGTGGAGAAGGCCCGCTCCGCGTTCGAGGCGGGCGACCTCCGCTGGGCCGCCGAGCTCCTCAACCACGCGGTGTTCGCACAGCCGGACCACGGTGCAGCGCGCGACCTGCTCGCCGACACGTACGAGCAGCTCGGTTACGGCGCGGAGAACGGGACGTGGCGCAACTTCTTCCTCTCGGGGGCGACCGAGCTGCGTGACGGCGCGTTCGGCACCCCGACCGCGACGAGCTCACCCGACATGGTGGCCCAGCTCTCCCCGGAGATGCTCTTCGACGCCCTCGCCGTCCAGGTGGACGGTCCGCGCGCCTGGGACGAGAACCTGTCGGTGGACGTCGTGCTCACCGACTCGGGGGACCGCTACCGGCTCCGCCTCGCCCACGGGGTCCTCACGTACTCCGCGGCAGCACAGCAGGGCGAGGCCGACGCGACCCTCACGACGACGCGCGGGGCCCTGCCGGCGCTCGCGCTGGGAGGTCTCACCGCGGAGACCCTCGCCGGCGCGGGCATCGACGTGAGCGGCGACGCATCGGTCCTGTCGCGCCTCGGCGCCGTCATCGACCCGGGCGACCCGGACTTCGCCATCGTCACGCCCTGACGCCCTGACCGTCCCGCGAAGACGGCGAACCCCGGGTTGCGATCCCTTCACGCACGTGAAGGGATCGCAACCCGGGGTTCGGCGCGTCAGGACCCGGTCGTCTCGGAGCGACGGTCGCGCTCGTCGCGCTCGCGACCTTCGCGCCGAGCGCTCCCCCGGCCGCCGTCCGCACGGTCACCGTCCGCACCGTCACCGCCCGCACCGTTCGCGGCAGCGGACTCACGGATCCCGCGGCCCTGCTCGATGGCCTCCTGCCGCTTCGCCTCGCGCTTGTCGCTGGCCTTGGTGTCCTTCGGCGGCAGCTGGATGCTCTCCTCCGCGGCGATCCCGGCCTGCAGCTCGCGGCTCCGCTCGAGCTCGGCGTCGAGCTCCGCTCCGAAGAGCAGGGCGAGGTTCGTGATCCACAGCCAGAGGAGGAACACGATGATGCCCGCGAGCGAGCCGTACGTCGCGCCGTAGCTCCCGAAGTTCGCGACGTAGAAGCCGAAGGCCGCCGACGCGATCGCCCACACGAGCAGCGCCACGACCGCGCCGACGCTGATCCAGCGGAACTTCGGCTGCCGCACGTTCGGCGTCGCGTGGAACAGGATCGCGAGCAGCACCACGACCAGCGCGATGACGACGGGCCACTTGAGGACGTTCCACACCGTGACCGCGGTCGACCCGAGGCCGATCGCGTCCCCGACGGAGCGCGCGATCGGTCCGGTGAGGACGAGCGCCGCGACGACGAGCGCCGCGAGGACCACGGTGACCACCGTGACGAGCAGCATCACGGGTCGCAGCTTCCAGATCGGTCGGCCCTCGTCGATCTCGTAGATGCGGTTCATCGCCCGGCCGAACGCGCCGACGTATCCCGACGCCGACCACAGCGCGAGCGCGACACCGATGACCAGTGCGAGGCCGGCACGCCCGCCGCCCCCGGCGGCGTTCTCGACGAGCGGCTCGATGGTCGTGAGGGTCTCCTCCGGGACGAGCCCCTCGAGGAAGCCCATCACCCGGTTGACCATGCTCTCGGCGTCGCCCAGGAGGCCGAGGAGCGAGACGAGCGCCAGCAGCGCGGGCGCCGCGGCCAGGACCGCGTAGTAGGTCAGCCCCGCGGCCAGGTCGAGGCACTGGTCACGGGAGAACTGGCTCACCGTGCTCTTCAGGGAGTACTTCCACGACGGCGCGTGCAGGTCGGTCGGGTCGTCGGGCTTGCGGCGGTCGTCCGGTGCGGGGACGTCCGTCTTCTGGCCCGCGCGATCGCTGTCGGTCATGTCGCGCCCCCTTCAGTCGTCGGTGCCGGACGGGCCGTCGGATCGCGAGCCGCCCTCGTCGTCGAGCTCGCCACCGTCCGCAGGACGGCGCGGGTCACCAGGGTCGACGTCCGTCGGGACGTCGGGGTCCTTCGGAAGAGCGTCGTTCGCGAGCGCGGGGAAGGCGCCCGCCGTGCCGATGTCCGGCTCGCCGGTGCCGAGGTCGGGCTCCCCCTGCGGGTCGTCGTCACGCCGGTCCTGCTCCTCGCCCGTGCCGCGGCCGCCCGGTTCCGTCTGGCTCATGACAGGTCCCCTCCGTCGAAGTGGTCGGCGCACGCCGACTCCCTTCTCCGACGGTAGGTGGCTCCGACCGACCCACAACTCGAGGCGTTCACCGGCGCGCCACCCGCGTCTGCCACCCTGTGCCCATGCAGGACTCCGACGGACCGCGCCTCGCCCGTCGCCTCGGCACCGCCGATGCCGTGACGATCGGCCTCGGGTCGATGATCGGGGCGGGCGTCTTCTCGGCGTTCGCGCCCGCTGCGGCGGCCGCGGGCACCGGTCTGCTCGTCGGTCTCGCGCTCGCCGCGCTCGTGGCGCTCGCCAACGCGACCTCGTCCGCGCAGCTCGCGGCCCAGCACCCGACGTCGGGCGGCACGTACGTGTACGGGCGCGAGCACCTCGGCGCGTGGTGGGGCTACGTCGCGGGGTGGGGGTTCGTCGTCGGGAAGACGGCGAGCTGCGCGGCCATGGCGCTCGTCGTCGCCGCGTACACGGCCCCGCCCGGGTGGGAGCGTCCGGTCGCGGTCGCCGTGGTCGTGGTGCTCACGGCCGTCGGCTACCGCGGGGTGACGCGCACGGCCCAGGCGGCCCGCGTGCTCGTCGCGGTGACGCTCGTCGCGCTCGCCGTGGCCGTGGCGGCGGGGGCTACGGGCGGTCAGGCCCGGTGGTCCGCGGTCCTGGACGCCGACGGCGCGCACGGCGGCTGGTACGGCGTGCTGCAGTCCGCCGGGCTGCTGTTCTTCGCGTTCGCCGGCTACGCCCGCGTCGCGACGCTCGGCGAGGAGGTGCGCGACCCGCGGCGGACGATCCCGCGCGCGATACTCCTCGCCCTGGGCGTGGTCGTCGTGCTCTACGGCGTCGTCGCGGCGACGCTCCTCGCGGTGCTGGGGCCGGACGCGCTCGCGCGGTCCGCCGCACCCGTGTCCGACGCCGCGGCGGCCGGCGGGTGGGGCTGGGAACCCGCCGTCGTCGCCGTGGGCGCGGTCGCCGCGAGCGTCGGCGCGCTCCTCGCCCTGCTGGCGGGCGTGAGCCGCACGACGCTCGCGATGGCGCGGGCCGGCGACCTGCCGCGCTGGCTCGGCGCGGTGCACCCCCGGTTCGCGGTGCCGCACCACGCGGAGCTGGTGGTGGGCGCCGTGGTCGTGGTCCTCGTGCTCACGACGGACCTGCGGGGGGCTATCGGCTTCTCGTCCTTCGGCGTGCTCGTGTACTACCTCGTCGCCAACCTGTCGGCGCTGCGGCAGACGGGCGGTCACCGCCTGTATCCACGGGCCGCCCAGGTGCTGGGTGCCGTCGGCTGCGTCGCGCTCGTCCTCACGCTGCCCCTGCCCGCCGTCGCCGCGGGAGCCGGCGTGCTCGCCGTCGGCGTCGCCCTGCGGTGGTGGCGCCTGCAGCGGCGAGGGCGACGCGCGGCCTGACCGCGACGCCGTGGCGCGGTCAGCCCTCGGCGATCTGGGCGAGGGCGGCGAGATGGGCCTCGACGGCGCGGCGCCCGTCCGGCGTGAGCGTGACCCAGGTGAGGCGGCGGGCGTCGGTGCGTGCGGGCGAGCTCTCCTTGCGCACGGTGACGAAACCCGCGTCGGCGAGCACGCGGAGGTTCTTCGAGAGGTTCGCGTCGGTGAGGTCGAGCGTGTCGCGCAGGAGTGCGAACTCGAGCTCGGCGCCCCGCCGGAGCACCCCGCAGATGCGCAGGCGCACGGGCGAGTGGATCACCTCGTTGAAGGCGGGCGCGGTGCCGGCGCTCACGCCTCGCCCACCGTCCCCCCCAGCTCCTGGCGAAGGGCGTCGTCGTAGCGGCGGCCGAGCACCACGGACGCGACGAACCCGACGAGCGCGGGGAGCAGCACCCACCAGTAGTCGACCGCGGTGAACTTGACGACCAGCGCCGCGCCGAAGCAGAGCAGGAACAGCACCGCCATGACCCCCAGGAGGCGCTTCGACCGCGGTCCTACCGGCTGGCCGACCCAGAGACCGTAGCGCCGGCGGTAGACGAGGACGAGCGCCGGCAGCGCGAACAGCGCGACGGGCAGGAAGGCGACCGACGCCGGGGAGGGCAACGCCTGTGTGCAGACGATCAGGGCCACGATCGCGCCGAGCACCGGGTGGTACCACCCCGGCGTGACCAGCCGCTCGGCGAGCCGCGCGTCGTCGGCCTCGAGCCCGGCCAGCGCTTCGCGCGCCTCGGACGGAGTGGGTCCGGGCGTGGCGCGGCCGGAGCGGTCGCCCCGAGAGTCGTTTTCCATGTCGGCAAGTCTATGGATGACTTGCACATCTGGCAAGAGACTTCCGGACCGCCGGAGGTCGTGCCCTAGTGGCCCGCCCCGAGCCGTCCCGCGAGCCGGTCGAGGCGCTCGGTGGTGTCGGGGTTCGCGCCGACGATGGTGACGGTCTTGCCCTTGGCCTCGTACCTCGTCCGGATGGCGTCGAGCGTCGCGACGGTGGAGGCGTCCCACACGTGGGCCTTCGTCATGTCGATGACGATGTCCTTCGGGTCGCCGGCGTAGTCGAACTGGTAGACGAGGTCGTTGGACGAGGCGAAGAAGAGCTCGCCCTCGACGGCGTAGACGCGCTGGTCGTCCGCGTCGGAACCGTCCAGGCGGGTGACGGTCGTGAAGTGCGCGACGCGGCGCGCGAAGAGCACCATGGCGACGAGGACGCCGACGATCACGCCGTAGGCGAGGTTGTGGGTCCACACGGTGACGACGACGGTGGCGAGCATGACGGCGGTCTCCGACTTGGGCATGCGCCTCAGGGTGGCGGGCCGCACGGAGTGCCAGTCGAAGGTGCCGATCGCGACCATGATCATCACGGCGACGAGGGCTGCCATGGGGATGATCGCGACGACGTCGCCGAGACCCACGACGAGGATCAGCAGGAAGACGCCGGCGAGGAACGTGGAGATGCGCGTGCGCGCCCCGGAGGCCTTCACGTTGATCATGGTCTGGCCGATCATGGCGCACCCGCCCATGCCGCCGAAGAACCCAGTGATGACGTTCGCGGCGCCCTGGCCCCAGGCCTCGCGGGTCTTGTCGGAGTGGGTGTCGGTGACGTCGTCGACGAGCTTGGCGGTGAGCAGGGACTCGAGGATCCCGACCAGGGCCATGGCGAGCGCGAAGGGAGCGATGATCTGCAGCGTCTCGAGGTTCAGCGGCACGTTTGGGAAGAGCAGCGACGGCAGCGAGTCCGGCAGCTCGCCCTCGTCGCCCACGGTGGGCACGTTGATCGCCGCGGTCACGGTCGCGGCGGTGAGCAGCACGATCGCGACGAGCGGCGCGGGGACGACCTTCGTCCAGCGCGGCAGGAGGACCATGATCGCGATGCCGACGGCCACGAGCGGGTAGACCATCCACGGCACGCCCTGCAGGTGCGGGAGCTGCGACAGGAAGATGAGGATCGCCAGCGCGTTGACGAACCCGACCATGACCGAGCGCGGGATGAAGCGCATGATCTTGGCGATCCCGAGCAGGCCGAGGGCGACCTGGATCACGCCGGCGAGGATCACCGTGGCGATGAGGTAGTCCACGCCGTGGTCACGGGCGACCGGGGCGACGACGAGCGCGACCGCTCCCGTCGCGGCCGAGATCATCGCGGGGCGCCCGCCGAGGAACGCGATCGAGACCGCCATCGTGAACGAGGCGAACAGCCCGAGACGCGGGTCGACGCCCGCGATGATCGAGAACGCGATCGCCTCGGGGATGAGCGCCAGGGCGACGACGAGACCGGCGAGGACCTCGGTCCTCAGCCGGCGCGGGGACTTCAGGGCAGCGAGGACGGAGTAGGACTCGTCGGCCTCGGGCGCGCCGGTCACGGGCCGGGGCGCGGGGGCGGGACCGGGCAGGGCAGGGTGAGCATCGGACGGCACGGGGCAGAACTCTACCCTTACGTGAGGGTAGGGTTGCGCCGTCCACGATCCGGGAGACTGTCCCCATGAGCGAGCCCCGCCCCACCGCCGCGCAGCCGACCATGCACATCGGCGTCGTCGCCGACCGCACCGGCCTGTCGTTGCGGACGCTGCGCCACTACGACGAGGTCGGCCTCGTGCGCCCCTCGGGCCGTTCCGACGGCGGGTTCCGGCTCTACACGGAGGCCGACGTCGAGCGCCTGCTCCTCGTGCGCCGGATGAAGCCGCTCGGGTTCTCGCTCGAGGAGATGGCCGACCTGCTCGACGTCGCGGACCGGCTCGCCGCGCGCGACGGCGACGCGCCGTCGGCCGCCCTGCACGGGTCGGGGACCGACGACGACCTGCGCGACCGGCTCGCGGCCTACGTGCACGCCGCCGAGGAGCGACGCGCGGACCTGGCCCGCAAGCTCGAGTGGGCCGACGAGCTCATCACGCTCCTGCGCTCCCGATGACCCGCGACCGTCCGCGCGACGGACCGAGCACCTGACCGCTCAGCAGGCCACGCCCGCTCACCAGTCCGCGGGCCTGGTGGCCTTGCCGTCGAGCCAGAGCCGGTCGCTCTCGTCGCGGTGCGTGCCGTCCGTACCCACGTGCTTCGTGCTGATCCGGTCGCCCTTGGTGATGACGTGGACCATCGCCATGGCGTGCCCGCGTCCGAGCCCGTGCTCGGCGGCGAGCCACTCCACGATCGGCGTCGCCTTGGTGCCGGGGCCGAAGCCCTGCTCGTGCGCGCGCTCGACGAGCTCGCGCGGGGTGAGACCGGTCTTCGTCTCGACGGCGTCGAGGTAGGCCTGGAAGGACATCAGCGGTTCTCCTGGATCATCGTGGCGGACGCGTGGACGCACATGACGCGCAGCGTGCCGCTGCCGGTGTTGGTGAAGCCGTGCCAGACGTGCGGCCCGACGACGGCGGTGTCCCCCGCTCGCGCGACGACCTGATCGCCGCCGACCGTGATGGTCGCCTCTCCGTCGAGCACGGTCCACGTCTCCGAGTACGGGTGCCGGTGGAGGCCCGGGCCCTGACCCGGCTCGTTGGTCACGAGGAAGAACGAGATGCCGGAGCCGTGGTCGGCACCTTCGAAGCGCAGGGTGCGCGAGCCGGTGACGCGGATGTCCTCGGCGGGGATGACGGCTGCCATGAGTGGCCTCCTCTGCTCGGGTGTGCGCTCACCGTGCCGGGCCGGCGAACACCCCCGCTACTGTTTCGACGTGCATCGAAAGATGGTCGAGTTCCGGCTCGCGCCGGACGACCTGTCCGCGATCCGGTTCGGCCTGTCCCCCGGGCACGAGCTCGCGCACGCGGTCCGCGTGCTCGCCCGCCCGCAGCACCACCCGCTCCAGTGGGGATGGTTGCGGAGCACGCGTCGGCAGGTGCCTCGCGCAGCCTTCGAGCTGCTGCGGCTCGTCGTGGGCGACGAGGGCTACATGCCCGACTTCCTCACGTCGACCCCTGACTGGGACCTGAGCCCCGGTGACGAGCTCGACCGCCTCCGGCGCGCCGACGTCGGGCCGATGCGCGTCGACCTCGGCAAGCGCGTGCTCCGCACCTCGGACGAGGAGCAGCGCGCCCTGCAGGCCATGGCCGACGATCCCGCCGGGACGAGGGCCGCCGTCGCGGACTCCTGGGAGGAGCTCTGGGACGCCGCCCTCGCGCCGTTCTGGCCGCAGGTCGAGCGGCTGCTGCGCGCCGACATCGGGATCCGCTCCCGGCGGGTCACGACGCACGGCCTCGGCGCGATGGTCGCGTCGCTCACCGAGGCGGTGACGTGGGGCTCCGACGCGGTCCGCGTCCGCCTCGCGAAGCACGAGGAGGTGCTCGACTGCGCGGGCAGCGGCCTGGTCCTCGTGCCCTCGGTGATGTCGCGGGGGTGCGCCGCACTGACCGAGAGGCCCGCCCAGCCGACGCTCTTCTACCCCGCCCTCGGCGTCTCCGAGACGTGGACGACGGCGGGTGCGGACCTCTCCGCGTCCCTCGCCGCGCTGCTCGGCGAGGGACGTGCACGCGTCCTCCTCGCGCTGCACGAGCCGATGTCCACGAGCGAGGCCGCCGGAGCGGGAGGGCTCGCGATCTCGACGACCTCCCACCACCTCGCCGTGCTCCGCGCGTCGCGGCTCGTCGACGCGCGCCGCGAGGGCAACCGCGTCATGCACGTCCGCACGCCCCTCGGCGAGGCGCTCGTCGGCGGGTGACACCTTCCAGGTCTCTTCGTCGACGGGCTCGCGGACCAGGACCGACGCTATGAGCGAGAGACGCCCTCGGCCTCCTCGGGCTCCGGGTCGCTCGGGGCGCCGCCCGCGTCGTCGGACTCGACCACGCGGGACGACTCGCCCTCCTCGCCCGCGGCCGGGAGTCCGCGCTCGTCGGCCTCGAAGTACCGGCCGGTGTACCGCGGGCGCAGGAAGTTCTCCGTCGTGAGGACGGCGTCGACCTGCGCCGCGGTGAGCAGGCCGCGTGCCACGACGACGTCGCGCACCGACGCGCCCGTCCGCGCCGCCTCCGCCCCGACGATGTCGCCGTTGCGGTGCCCGATGATCTCGTTGAGGTACGTGACGATGCCGATCGAGTCGAGCACGTGCCGTCGGCAGACCTCGACGTTGGCCGTGATGCCCGTGACGCACGTGGTCCGCAGCGCCTCGCACGCGTTCGTCAGGAGCCGCAGCGACTCGAACATCGCCTGCGCGAGCACGGGTTCCATGACGTTGAGCTGCAGCTGCCCGGCCTCGGCCGCGTGCGTGATGGTCACGTCGTTGCCCATGACCTTGAAGCACACCTGGTTGACGACCTCGGGGATCACCGGGTTCACCTTGGCGGGCATGATCGACGACCCGGCCTGCAGCTCGGGCAGGTTGATCTCGCCGAGGCCCGCGCGCGGTCCCGACGAGAGCAGCCGCAGGTCGTTGCAGATCTTCGAGAGCTTGGCCGCGAGCCGCTTGAGCGCCGAGTGCACGGCGAGGTAGGCGCCGTTGTCGTAGGTCGCCTCGACGAGGTTCTCCGCCGGGACGGTCGCGAGCCCGCTCACCTCGGCGAGGCGGCGCGTCGCGACCTTCGGGTACCCGGGCGGCGTGTTGAGACCCGTGCCGATCGCCGTCGCACCCAGGTTGACCTCGAGCAGCAGGTCGGCCGCGGCGGACAGCCGCTTGACCTCCTCGCCGACGTTCACGGAGAACCCCGCGAACTCCTGACCGAGGCTCATGGGCACCGCGTCCTGGAGCTGCGTGCGGCCCATCTTCAGCACGTCGGCGAACTCCGACGCCTTCTCGTCGAACGCGCGCTCCAGGAGCCGGACCTCGCCCTGCAGCCGACCGACGAGCACGTGCACCGCGAGCCGGAACCCCGTCGGGTAGGCGTCGTTCGTGGACTGCGACCGGTTGACGTGGTCGTTGGGGTTGATGACGTCGTAGCGCCCCTTGTCGAACCCGGCGAGCTCGAGCGCGAGGTTCGCGACGACCTCGTTCGTGTTCATGTTGACGCTGGTCCCGGCCCCGCCCTGGAAGACGTCCACCGGGAACTGGTCGAGGCACCGCCCGTCGACGAGGATCGCGTCGCACGCCGCGACGATCGCGTCCGCGATGTCGCGCTGGATCGTGCGCAGCTCGCGGTTCGCGAGCGCCGCCGCCTTCTTCACCATGACCATGCCGCGGACCATCTCGGGCACGTCGCCGATCGTCGTGCCCGAGATGCGGAAGTTCCTCGTCGCGCGGACCGTGTGGATGCCGTAGTAGGCGTCTTCCGGCACCTCGGTCCGGCCGAGCAGGTCCTCCTCGATCCGCGTCCGGGCACTCGACGACATGCCCCGACGGTAGCGCCACCGGGCGCACCACACGCGCCGAGACGTGAGCTTCCGCCCTCGAACGGGGCGGATCAGGGGCGGAAGCTCACGTCTCGGCCGACTTGGGGGCCGCGGATCAGGGCGCGGCGCCGACCTCGACGTCGACGATCCGTGCGTCGGCGGCCGTCACCTCGTGCACGGCACCCGTGAACGTCACGACGGCGCGCGGCGTGGCCTCGCCCGCGACCGCTCGGCGTGCGGTCGCTCCCTGCGCGACGATCGCGCCGCCCGTCATGTCGCCGAGCGGCGCAGCGGGTGCGACGCCCGCGTGCGCGGCGACCCACACCTCGACGTCGCCCGGCTCGACCACGCGCACCAGGCGGCGGTCGGAGAACGCGAGCCGCGCCGTCGGGACGCGGAACCGCACTCGCCGCGACTCGCCGGGCGCGAGGTCGACGCGCGCGTAGCCGAGGAGCTGCACGACCGGCCGCGGGACGGACCCGATCACGTCGCGCCCGTAGAGCTGGACGACGTCCGTCCCGGCGACGTCTCCCGAGTTCGTCACGGTCACGGCGGCGTCGAACGCGCCGTCGGTACGCGTCGACCCGTCGACGAGCAGGTCCGAGTACGCGAAGGTCGTGTACGAGAGCCCGAACCCGAACGGGCGCACGGGCGTCGGGTCGGTCGACGTGACGTCGGACGGCCCGCCGAGCACGGGGTGCAGATAGGTGTACGGCTGCGCGCCCGCGGCGCGCGGGAGCGAGACCGGCAGGCGCCCCGAGGGGTTCACGGCACCGGTGAGCACGTCCGCGACCGCGCGGCCGCCCTCCTCGCCGGGGAAGAACCCCTGCACGACGGCGGCCGGTCGCCTCGGGGCATCGCCCGCGCCTCCCCGTGCTGCAGCGCCCGGCGCCGCGTCGTCGAGCGCCCAGCCGATCGCGTACGGGCGGCCCGTGAGCAGCACGAGCACGACGGGCGTCCCCGTCGCGACGAGCTCGGTGACGAGCGCGCGCTGCACGCCTGGGAGCTCGAGCGTCTCGACGTCGTTGCCCTCCCCGACCGTCCCGCGGCCGAACAGTCCCGCGTCGTCGCCGACGACGACGACCGCGACGTCCGCGCCCCGCACGGCGTCGACCGCCGCCGCGAAGCCCGACGTGTCGTCGCCGTCGACCGAGCAGCCCGGCGCGTGCACGACGTCCGTGCCGGGCAGCGCGTCGCGCAGCGCGTCGAGCACCGTGGGCAGCTCGATGCCCTGCGGCGTGCCGGGGTGGTGCGCGAGCACGTGGTTGACGAACGAGTAGCAGCCCATGAGCGCCTCGGCGCGGTCGGCGTTCGGCCCGACCACCGCGACCCTCGCCGGGACCGTGCCGGACGTCGTCCCCGACGGCCGGCCCGGCGACGTGGCGCCACCGCCGAGCGGCAGCACGCCGTCGTTCGCGAGGAGCACGAGCGACTCCTGCGCGAGCCGCCGGGCGGTCGCGCGGTGCTCCGGCGGGTCGAGGTCGATGCTCGTCGGCGGCTCGCCCGCGAACGCGTCGGGGTCGAGCAGGCCGAGCTCCTCCTTCTGCGCGAGCACGCGCAGCACCGAGCGGTCGACGAGCGCCTCGTCCACGAGCCCCGCGCGCACGCGCTCCGCGAGCGGCTCGAGATAGGCGTCGCCCGACGGCAGCTCGACGTCGATGCCCGCCGCGAGGGCGAGCCCTGCCGCCTCGCCGCGGTCCGCCGCGACGCGGTGCATGACCTCGAGGAACGCGACCGCGAAGTAGTCGGCGACCACGACGCCGTCGAACCCCCACCGGCCGCGGAGCACGTCCGTGAGGAGCTCGGGGTTCGCCGCGACGGGGACGCCGTCGACCTCGGTGTACGAGTTCATGACCGAGCGCGCGCCGCCGTCGCGCACCGCCATCTCGAACGGCGGGAGGAACACGTCGGCGACCTCGCGGGGACCGGCGCTCACCGGCGCGTGGTTGCGCCCCGCGTGCGACCCCGAGTAGCCCGCGAAGTGCTTGAGCGTCGCGTGCACGCCCGCGCCCTGCAGGCCGCGGACGTAGGCGGTGCCCACCGTGCCCACGACATAGGGGTCCTCGCCGATGCACTCGTCGACACGCCCCCAGCGCGGGTCCCGCACGACGTCGAGCACGGGCGCGAGCGCCTGGTGCACGCCGAGCCGACGCATCGACCCACCGGCCTGCGACGCCATCTCCTCGACGAGCGCCGGGTCGAACGACGCGCCCCACGCGAGCGGCGTCGGGTACGTCGCGGCCTTCCACGCGGCGAGCCCCAGCAGGGCCTCCTCGTGCACGAGCGCCGGGATGCCGAGACGCGTCTCGCGCACGAGCCGGCGCTGCTCGGCCCACAGCCACGCCGCGCGCTCCGTGGGCTCGACCGGGCGCGTGCCGTAGACCCGTGTGTAGTGGCCGACGCCGTCCCGCGTGATCTCGGCCAGACGACCCGAGTCCTTCTGGCCCGCGGTCATCTCCGACTGCATCGGGGCGACCGTGCCGTTCTGGTCGATCCAGTAGCCGACGAGCTGCGCGAGCTTCTCCTCGAGCGTCATGCGGGCGTGGAGCGCGCGGACTCGCTCCGAGACCGGTGGCGCCGCGGGCTCCGCGGGTGCTGCGGGCGGACCTGTCCGTGCGGCTGCGGCGAGGGCTGCGGGCGGTGCTGGTGCCGTCGGGGCGGCGGGGACGACGTCGGTCACGAGACCGTTCTCCTTCGATGGTGCGCGCGGACGTGCGCGAGATGGGGCGGGCCTCAGCCCTTCACGGCGCCCGTGAGGCCGCCGACGATGCGTCGCTCGAACAACGAGAAGAAGACGAGCGCGGGGATCATCGACAGGGACGTGAAGGCGAGCACGCGGGCCGTGTCCACGGAGTACTGGGACGCGAACGCCTGCACGCCGAGGGGCAGCGTGTACGACGTCTCGTCGTTGAGGATGAAGAGGGGCAGCATGTAGCTGTTCCAGCTCGCGACGAACGCGAGGATGCCGACGGTCACGACGCCCGGCACCGACAGCGGCACGACCATCCGGAAGAAGAACCCGAGCCGGCTCGCGCCGTCGATCGACGCGGCCTCCTCGAGCTCGCGCGGGATGGCGCGCAGGAACGGCACGAGGATGATCACGGTCGTCGGGAGCGCGAACGCGATCTGCGGCAGGACCAGCCCGCCGACGCTGTTCATGAGGCCCAGGCTCCGGATCATGATGTACAGCGGCGTGATCGCGACCGTCATGGGGAACATGAGGCCCGCGGCGAACAGCGAGTACATCGCGGCGCGGCCGAAGAACGCGTACCGCGCGAGCACGTAGCTCGCCATGAGCCCGAGGACCACGACGCCGAGCGTCGTGAGCAGGCCTGCGACGACCGAGTTGCCGAGCTGCTGCCAGAAGATCGAGCTCGACAGGACGTCGAGGTAGTTCTCGAGCTGCCACGGGCTGGGCAGGCCGGACGGGTCCGCCGTGATCTGGGCGTTCGTCCGGAAGCCGCCCACCACGATGTACGCGATGGGTGCGAGGCAGATCCCGACGAGCAGGTACGCGACGACGTACGTGAGCGGACCGCCCCTGCCGATGCCGGAGCCCTTCGGAGCCCGGGGCGCCGCGGTTCCCGGCGCGCGGGGCGGGGTGGGTGCGGCGGTGACGGTGGCCATCACTTCTTCCCTTCCGTGATCGCGCCCTCGGTGTCACGACGCAGGACGAACCGCTGGTAGACGAGCGCCACCGCGAGCGAGATGAGGAACAGCACGACCGCGACCGCGCTGCCGTACCCGTAGTTCCCCGCGTTGCGCCCGTTCGCGACCATGTAGGTCGCCATGGTCGAGGTGCCCGCCGTCGAGGCCACGTACTGGCCCCAGATGATGTAGACGAGGTCGAAGAGCTGGAGCGAGCCGATGATCGACAGGAACGCCCAGATGCGCAGCGTCGGACCCAGGAGCGGCAGCGTGATGTACCGCTGCGTCGTCCAGTAGGACGCGCCGTCGATCGCCGAGGCCTCCGCCAGCTCGTCGGGGATGCCCTGCAGCCCGGCGAGGAAGAGGATCACGGCGAAGCCGATGTACTTCCACGAGATGATGAGCAGGAGCGTCCAGATCGCGATGTCGGGGTCGGAGAGCCAGTCGACCGCGAGGACGTCCAGCCCGATCTTGCCGAGCAGGTCGTTCACCGCGCCGTTCGTCGCGAGCATGAGGCTGAACCCCGTGCCGACGATCACCTCGGACACGACGTACGGGACGAACACCAGCACGCGGATGATCGAGCGGCCGCGGATCCGCCGGTTGAGCATGAGCGCGACCGCGACCGCGACGGGCCCCTGCAGGAGCAGCGACATGACGACGATGAACCCGTTGTGCTGCAGCGCGGCGAGAAACTCGGCGTCGCGGAAGATGATGAGGTAGTTGTCGAGACCGACGAACTCCGTCGGCGGCCCGAAGCCCTTCCACTTGAAGAAGCCGTAGTACGCCGCCATGAGGACCGGGACGATGACGAACGTCAGGAAGACGACGAGCGCCGGCCCGGCGAGCACCGCGATCTCGGCGCGCTTCGCCCACCGACCGTCCCGGCCCCGTCGGGGCCTGGCCGCCGAGGGCGGGGTCGGTGCCTGCGCACCGCCCCCGTCCCCGGCTCGGTCCTGCCGGTCCCCACGTGTCGAGCCCTTCGGCGAGGCTGCCTCCTGAGACATGCCCTGGGACACGGTCATGGTGCTGGTTACTCCTTGGCGGCCGCGTCGTTGACGGCCGTGACGATGTCCGCTGCGGTGCCCTGGCCTGCGAGCATGTTGACCACGGCCGTGTTGAGCGCGTTGCCGATGCTCTGGCCGTAGAGCGTGTCGAGCCAGACCGACACGTACGGGGCCTCGTTGTACGCCTCGAGGATCGACACGAGCGCCGGGTCGGTCACCACGGACTGCGCCTCGGTGCTGGCGGGGAGCGTCTGGAACGCGTCGGCGTAGGCCTCCTGCGACTCCTTCGACAGCACGAAGTTGAGGAAGTCGGCGCACGCGTCCGGGGCGTCCGCCGAGCACGAGTACCCGTCGACGCCGCCCATCATCGCGCCGGGCTCGCCCTCGCCGTCGTCCACGGCGGGGAAGGGGAACCACTGCAGGTCCGGCAGCGGCTGCTCGTCGGGCGTGAGGGACGCGATGACGCCGGGGTTCCACGCGCCCATGAGCTCCATCGCGGCCTGGTGGTTGGCGAGCAGACCCGCCGACGAGCCGGCGCCCTGCTGGGCGGACGTCGTGAGGAAGCCGTCGTTGAACGGCTCGGTCGCGGCGAAGTCGGCGAGCGCCTCGCCGGCCTCGGTCCAGCACGGCGCGTCGAACGTGCGGGTCTCGGCCGCCTCGGTCATGGTGTCCTGCGAGCAGTACCGCAGGGCGAAGAAGTAGTACCAGTGCGCCGCGGGCCACGCGTCCTTGGCGCCCAGCGCGATCGGGGCGACGCCTGCCGCCTTGAGCTGGTCGTCCGCCGCCTCGAGGTCCTCGATCGTCTCCGGGGTGCCGCTGACGCCGGCCTGCTCGAACAGGTCCGCGCTGTAGAAGAGGCCGCCGGGCAGGATCGACACGGGCATGCCGTACACCTTGTCGTCGACCGTCATGGCGCTCAGCGCGCCGCCGACCGCCTCCTCGACGTCCGCGTCGACGAGGTCGGTGAGGTCCTTGACCTGGCCTGCCTCGACGACGTCGGCCAGCTTGCCGCCGCCGCGCGCCATGAAGATGTCGGGCGCGTCGCCCGAGTTGAGGGCCGTCTGGAGCTTGCCGTCCATGTCCTCGTTCTGGATGGACTGGATCTCGATCGTCACGCCCGGGTTGGCCTCCTCGAACGCGGCGACGGTGTCCTCCCAGTAGGCCTTGCCGGGGCCGGTGGTCGAGTTGTGCCAGAACGTCATTGCCGTCGAGCCGTCGTCCGCGCCGCCGCCGTCTCCCCCGCCGCACGCGCCGAGGGCGAGCCCTCCGACGACCACGGCGGTCGAGACCGCCAGGAGCTTCCTTGCCTTCATGGGATCCGTCCTCTTCGTCGAGTCGAGACTGCAGGTCCGTCCCTGCACCGTCCGGGACCGTTCCGCCGCACGTCGTCGGCAGCGGGTGCATCCGAGACTGGCAGGCCGCGCAGGGTCGTGTCAATCGTTGTCGATAACGGTTTCGAAACATCGTGGTCCGACCGGTGTCGCGACAGCCCGGCCCGGCGGGCAGGCGCTAGGGTCATGCCATGCGAGCGTCCGGGCGGGTCACCATCGGCGACGTCGCGCGCACCGCCGGCGTCTCCGTGGCCACCGTCTCCAAGGTGATCAACGACCGGTACGGCGTCGCGCCGGAGACGTCCGCGCGCGTCCACGAGGTCATCGCCAACCTCGGGTACGAGTCGTCGATCGTCGCGCGCAGCCTGCGCAGCCGCCGCACGAACGTCATCGGGATCCTCGTCGCCGAGTTCGAGCCGTTCTCCACCGAGCTCCTCAAGGGCATCTCCGAGGCCGTCGAGGACACCGGCTACGAGCTCCTCGCGTACTCCGGCGGGCTGCGCCGCGACGACCGCGTCGGGTGGGAGCAGCGCTACCTGTCACGGCTCGCCGGCACCCTCATCGACGGGGCGATCCTCGTGACGCCGACCGTGGTCGCGCCGAGCGGCACGGTCCCGGTCGTCGCCGTCGACCCGCACCGCGGCCCGTCCGGGGCCCCCACCGTCGACTCCGACAACCTCGCGGGCGCGCGCGCCGCGACCGAGCACCTCCTCGCGCTCGGCCACCGCCGCATCGCGTTCCTCGGCGGCCGGCCGGACCTCGAGTCCGCGCGGCTCCGCGAGCAGGGCTACCGCGAGGCGCTCGAGGACGCGGGGATCGCAGTGGACCCCGCGCTGATGCGCGTCGGCGGCTACCGCCCCGACCTCGCCGACTCCCCCGCGCACGAGCTCCTGTCCCTGCCCGACCGGCCGACCGCCGTCTTCGCCGCGAACGACCTGTCGGCCATCCGCACGATGGAGGTCGCGACCGAGCTCGGCCTGCGGGTGCCCGACGACGTCTCGGTGGTCGGGTTCGACAACGTGCCCGAGTCGGTGCTCGCCAGCCCGCCCCTGACCACGGTCAGCCAGCCCATCCACGAGATGGGTGCCGCGGCGCTGCGCATGGTCGTCGACCTCCTCGAGGGTCGGCCGCGCGACGCCCACCTGCGGCTTCCCACCGATCTCGTGGTCCGCGCGAGCACCCGCGCGCTGTGACCCACCCGGCGCCGTGCGCCGGAATCCTGCGCCTCGGATCGGCGTTATGTCAGGCAGAACCTGTCGAGCCGACCCGAGGAGGTCACATGGTCCAGCCTGCCCGCGGAACCCGCCGCCGCGTCGCCCGTCGCGTCCAGGTCGAGAACGACTTCGGCGAGATCCAGCACTACGTCCGGCACACCGGCGGCGGGCTCGTCTCGCCGCGCGCCCACGTCCCCGACGACGTCCCCCTCGGCGACGGCACGTACGTCGAGGCCGGGGTGCGGATCGGGCCGGGCTGTCGCGTCGGCGTCGGGAGCTGGCTCGACGAGGACTGCCTCGTCGGCCGTGACGTCACCGTCGGCGACAACGTCCGCCTCGGTCCGGGCACGCGCGTCGGCGACGGCGCCCGCGTCGGGAGCGGCGCGCGCGTCGGCGGGCACGTCGTCGTCGAGCCGGGGGCGGTCGTCCTGCCGGACGCGGTGGTCGAGGAGGACGCGACCGTGCGCCGTCGGCCCACCGGCCGGGCCGCGTGGTCGCAGGCCGCGTAGCAATGACGGGCTCGCCTGCCGAACCCCGGGTTGCGTGCCCCTCGGGCGGCTGATGGCGGCACAAGCCGGGGTTCGGCGCCTGATCCGGCTGGACAGCCCTGTCCGGACCGGCGCCGGGTGCGTACGATCCCGCGGGTGACGCACCCGCAGCCCGGCCACACGCCGGGACTCCCGCCGCACGGGCCCGGCCCGCTCCCCCTCGACCCGCGCGCCGTGCTGGACTGGCGCCTGCCCGGCAAGACGCCCGTCGGCCTCATCGTCGCGATCGCCGTGTCGAGCGTGTGCCTCCTGCTCGGCCTCGTCCCCCTCGCCCTGCTCGACGGCGCGTCGTTCGGCCTGAGCCTCGTGCTCGCGCTGCTGCCGCTCGGGATCTGGCTCCCCGTCGTGCTCGCGCTCGACCGCCTGGAGCCCGAGCCGCCGAGCGCGCTCGTCGTCGCGTTCCTCTGGGGCGCGGGCGTCGCCACGCTCCTCGCGGGGATCGTCAACACGCTCGGCCTCGAGCTGGTCGCCGGCCCGCTGCTGGGCGCGGAGACCGGCTGGTACGCGGTGGCGACCGTCGTCGCCCCCGTGGTCGAGGAGATCCTCAAGGGCGCGGTGCTGTTCGGGATGCTGTGGTTCCGGCGGCACGAGATCGACGGGTGGACCGACGGCATCATCTACGCGACGGTCGTCGCGCTCGGGTTCGCCGCGGTCGAGAACGTCTCCTACTTCATCACCGCCGCGCAGACGGACACGCTGGGCCCGACGTTCGTGCTGCGCGCCGTCGTCTCGCCGCTGCTCCACCCGCTCTGCACGGCCCTCATCGGCCTCGGTGTCGCGAGCGCGGCCATGACCGCGCGCGGGCCGCGGCGGGTCCTGGCGCCGATCGGCGGGCTCGTCGCGGCGATCGCGCTGCACGCGCTGTGGAACGGGTCGATCGGGTTCGGCCTCCTCGGCCTGGGCTTCGCCTACCTCGTGGGCCTCGGTGTGCTCGCGACGCTGGTCGCCGTCCTGGTGGCCGACCGCCGCCGCACGGTCGCGACGATCGCCCGGAACCTCGCGCCGTACCAAGCGACCGGCCTCGTCGGGCCGCCCGACCTCACGATGCTCTCGACGCTCGCGGCCCGCCGCCAGGCCCGCGAATGGGCCCGCCGCACCGCCGGACCCGGTGCTGCCCGGGCGATGCGTGACTACCAGCAGGCGGCGACCGAGCTCGCCCTGCTGCACGAGCGCGTGGCGCGCGGGATCGTCGAAGCCTGGCGCGTGGAGGGCCAGCGGCGGGCGCTGCTCACGCTCATGGCGACGACGCGCGCGGCGTTCCTCGCCCGAGCCCCTCAGGTGTCGGCGCCGGGCGGCGTCCTGATGACGAGGACCGCGTCCACCGACAGGCCGCCGAGCGCCTGGTAGGAGTGCTCGACGTCGGACACCCAGCGCAGCTCGTCGCCCACGCCGATCTCCGCCTCGGCACCGACGCGTCCGGCGCGCAGCCGCCCGTCCGTGACGAGCAGGTGCTCGACGACGCCCGGGCCGTGCGGCGGTGAGGTCCGGCGCGAGCCCGCGTCGAGGTGCAGGTGGTAGACCTCGACCGCGGTCCTGTCGGGCACGTGGTGCGCGTCCAGCAGGCGCGCGGTGACACCCTCCGAGGAGACCTGCGTGCCGACCCGCTCCGCGAGCAGCACCGCGAGCGGGACGTGGAGCGCCCCGGCCAGGGCGTAGAGCGTCGCGAGCGTGGGGTTGCGCGAGCCCTGCTCGATCTCCGAGAGCGAGCCCTTCCCGATGCCGGCGGCGGCGGCGAGGCCCGAGAGCGACAGGCCCTGTTCCGTCCGGAGCGCCCGGAGCTGTCGCGCGACGGCGTGCGCGACCTCTTCCCGGTCGTTGGACGCGTCGTCGTGGCTCACGCACCCGAGCCTACCGTTCCGTTTCCGGAACGATGCCTGATAGCGTTCCGGAAACGGAACGATCCAGGAGCACCGCATGCCGTCCGACCGCACCCCGCCCGTCCTCGCGGGGCTCGTCACCGCGCTCGTGGGATTCACGAGCTCGTTCGCCGTCGTGCTCGCCGGGCTGCGGGCCGTGGGCGCGACGCCCGAGCAGGCGGCGTCCGGCCTGCTCGCGCTGTGCGTCACGCAGGGCGTCGGCATCCTGTGGCTCACGTGGCGCCACCGGACGCCGATCACGCTCGCGTGGTCGACGCCGGGCGCGGCGCTGCTCGTCTCGACGGGTGCCGTCGCGGGCGGCTGGCCGGCAGCGGTGGGGGCGTTCTGCCTCGTGGGCGCGCTCGTGCTGCTCACCGCCCTGTGGCCCCGGCTCGGCGATCTCGTCGGCGCCATCCCGCGGCCCGTCGCGCAGGCCATGCTCGCCGGGGTCCTGCTCACGCTGTGCCTCGCGCCGGTGCGCGCGCTCGTGGACCTGCCGCTCCTCGTCGCGCCGGTCGTCGCGGTCTGGCTCGTGCTCCTGCGCCTCGCGCCACGGTGGGCCGCCCCGGTGGCGCTCGTCGTGGCGCTCGCGGTCGTCGTGGTGACGGCCGCAGGTTCCGGTGCGCTCGCGTGGTCCGACGCCGTCCCCCGGCTCGACCTCACCGCCCCGGCGCTCTCGTGGCAGGCCGTCGTCGGGCTCGCGGTGCCGCTCTACGTCGTGACGATGGCGTCGCAGAACGTGCCGGGAGTCGCGGTCATGGCGTCGTTCGGCTACCGCGTGCCGTGGCGCGAGGCCATGACCGTGACGGGGCTCGGGACCCTCGCCGGGGCGCTCGCCGGCGGGCACGCGATCAACCTCGCCGCGATCAGCGCCGCTCTCGCCGCCGGGCCGGAGGCCCACCCCGACGCCCGACGGCGGTGGGTCGCCGCCCACACCGCGGGCTGGGCCTACCTCGTGCTCGCCGTCGCGTCGGCGGGGCTCGCGTCGCTCGTCGCCGCCGCACCGCCCGGTCTGGTCGAGGCGGCCGCGGGGCTCGCGCTCGTCGGCGCGCTCGGTGGTGCGCTCGCAGGGGCCTTCGCGGAGCCGCGGGGGCGGGAGGCCGCCGTCGTCACGCTGCTCGTCGCCGCCGCGGGAGTGAGCGTCGGGGGCGTCGGCGCGGCGTTCTGGGCGATCCTCGCCGGACTGGCCGTCCACGCCGTGCTGCACGTGCGCCGTCGGGCACCGGAGGACAGCCCGGCCGGCGCCGAAGCAGTACCCCGGTAACGCGAGGTAGTACCCCGGTCCCGCGAGGTAGTACCCCGGTCCCGCGAGGTAGTACCCCGGTCCCGCGAGGTAGTACCCCGGTCCCGCGAGGTAGTACCCCGGTCCCGCGAGGTAGTACTGCGGTCCGCCTTCGCTGGACCGTAGTACTACCTCGCGTTCCTGAGGTACTACCTCGCGGGGGCGAGGTCCAGGGCGTCCGGGCCGAGCACCGGGAAGTTGTCGCGGAAGAGGTTGCCCGGGTCCACGCGGCGCTTCAGCGCGCGCAGCCGGTCGAGCGTCGCGGGCGGGAACGCGTCCTCGACCCGCTCCGGGCGAGGGTCGGTCTCGAAGCTCAGGTACGAGCCCGAGAAGACGTCCGCGATCGCGTCCCAGCGCGCGTCGAGACGTGCGCGGCTCGCGCCCATCGCGCTCACCGCGAAGTTCGCGGACCGGTGGGCGTACGCCGTCGCGTCGGCGGGGACGTCCGACGCCGCCCCGCCCGTCGAGCGGATCTGGAAGAAGTACGTGTCACCGCTCGCGACGAGGCCCGCGAGCCGCGCCGACGCGGCGGGCGTGAGGTGCTCGAGCAGGCCGGACCGAGCCACCGGCTCACCAGATCCAGCGTGCGGTCCGCGCGGCGGCGCCTGCACGACGGCGGCGTACGGCAGGATCTGCGCCTGTGCCTGCTGGAGGAGCGGCGCGATCGACGCGTACGGCTGCAGGCGTTCGATCACCGTGTCCGGGTCGTCCGAGTCGACCATCGTCATGGTCTGTGCGACGACCGGCTGGCCCGGCCGCGGGCGGCCCATGAGGAGGAAGCTCGTCGTGTCGCGCGGCGACGCCTCGACGGCGGCGCCCCATCGCTCGAGGAACGTCGCGGTGTCGGACGCGTCGTGCACCATCTGGGCGAACCCCACCGCGCCGACCTCGTCGGCGACGAGCTCGAACGACACCACGACGCCGAGGTTCGCCCCGGCCCCGCGCACGCCCCAGAACAGGTCCGGGTTCTCGGTGTCGCTCGCGCGGACCACCGACCCGTCGGCGAGCACCATCTCCACGGCGCGCACGTGGTCGATCGTCAGGCCGTGCGCGCGGCCCAGCCACCCGATGCCGCCCGCGGTCGCGAGGCCGCCGACCCCGACGCCGCCGGAGTCGCCCGACGTGATGGCCCAGCCGTGCGGCGCGAGCGCCGTCGCGACATCACCCCAGCGCGCGGCTGGCCCGAGCCGCACGAGCCGGGTCGTCTCGTCGAGCACCTCGATCCCGTCGAGCGCGCCGAGGTCGACGACGATCCCGCCGTCGTTCGTCGAGCGCCCGCTGATCCCGTGGCCGCCGGAGCGGACCGACAGCGGGACGCGCCGCGTGACCTCCTGGGCACGCGCGAACGCCAGCGCCTCGACCACCTCGGACGTGTCGCGCGGGCGCAGCACCAGGCCGGGCGAGCCGCCGCGCAGGTACGTCGAGCGCACGGCCGCGTGCTGGGCGTCGCCCGGCTCGACGGCGCGCTCGGCGAGCGAGGCGGGGACGTCGTCGTACGCGATGCCGGGTCGACGCGCCCCGCGCACCGCGGCCGGGACGACGCGGCTCGTGTCCGTGCCGGTCGCCGTGCGCTCACGCTCGACCGCCGCTCGCAGCGCCGGCACGACCTCCTCGGCAAAGCGACGGGTGGTGGCCTCGTCGTCGGACGCGAGGACGAGCGTCGAGACGCCCTCGTCGACCACGAGCGGCAGCAGCCGCTCGACCCAGGCCTCCGGCGGCCCGACGACGTCGGGCTCGCCCATGCCACGAGGCTGCGGCGCCCCGACCTCGAAGGCCCCGGAGACGTTGAGGACGCGCGTGATCTCGCGCGGGTCGCGGCCGGCCGCGGCCGCGGCGGCGTCGATCGCGGCGTTGCCCGCGCGCAGGCCGTCGGTCCCGATGCGCCCGAGCGACGGCAGCCAGCCGTCGGCGACCCGACCGGTCAGCCGCAGCATGCGCGGCCCGAGCGCGCCGAGCCACACGGGGATGCGACGCGTGGTCGCCGGCCCGGGCTCGGCACCCTCGAGGCGGTGGTGCTCGCCGGGCAGCAGGACGCCGCCCCGCGAACCCGCGGGGACGGCGCGAGCGACGTCCTCGCCCCAGATCGCGCGGATCACGTCGACCGCCTCGGCGAGCGCGTCGACGCTCTCGCCGGGCGACAGACGCCGTGCGCCCATCGACTCCATCGCGTCCCAGAACGCGCCGGCGCCGAGGGCGAGCCCGACGCGGCCGTCCGACAGCAGGTCGAGGCTCGCCGCGGCGCGCGCGAGCACGGCCGGCGGGCGCATCGGCACGTTGACGACGTTCGGCACGACGTGGATCCGCTCGGTCGCGGACGCGACGTAGGTCAGCAGGGTCCACGTGTCGAGGAACCGCGGCTGGTACGGGTGGTCCTGGAACGTCACGAGGTCGAGGCCGAGGTCCTCCGCGAGCACGGCCCGCGCGACGGTGAGGTCGGGGTCGTCGGCGAGGGGTGTGACGAACGTGCCGAACCGGAGGGGGTGGCCGTAGTCGGTCATGCTCAGGCCTCCTCGGCGGTGCTGCTGGTGCTGCTGGTGCTGCTGGTGCTGCTGGTGCTGCTGGTGCTGCTGGCTCCCGCGGTACCGGTCGTGCCGCGCTCTGCTGCGACGAGCTCGCGCGCCGCGGGGGCGACCTCCTGGCCGACGACGGCGAGCGTCGTCGGGTCGTCGCCCGCCACGACATACGTCGAGACGCCGTGCTCGAGCGTCACGGCGGCGACCTGCTCGGCCCACTGCTGCGGCGGCCCCTGGAGGAAGCCGCTGCCACGATCGGCCGTGACGCGGCCACCCACGTTGAGCAGACGGCGGATCGCGGAGGGGTCGCGCCCGGCGTCTCGGGCGGCGTCGTCGATCGCCGCGTTGCCGCGCGCGAGGGCCTCGAAGCTCTGCAGGTAGGCGAGCGACGGCAGCCAGCCGTCCGCCGTCCGGCCGACGAGGCGCAGCATTCGCGGTTTGAGCGCGCCGACCCAGATCTCGACGTCGTGCGCGGGCGCAGGTCCGCGCTTGGCGCCGTCGACGCGGTGGTGCTCGCCGCCGGCGACGAGCCGGTCGCGGGTGGACGTGTCCCACAGCCCGCGGATCACGTCGATCGCCTCGTCGAGCGCGTCGACGCTCTCCCCCGGCGTGAGACGCTCGCCGCCCATCGCGGCGATGGGGTCCCAGAACCCGCCCGCGCCGAGACCGAGCTCGACCCGGCCGCCCGAGAGCCGGTCGAGGCTCGCGACGGACCGCGCGAGGACGCTCGGCGGGCGCAGCGGGAGGTTGAGGACGTTGCCGGCGATCCGCACGCGCTCGGTGCGAGCCGCGACCCAGCTCATGAGGGTCCACGTGTCGAGGAAGCCCGGCTGGTACGGGTGGTCCTGGAACGTCACGAGGTCGAGCCCGACCTGCTCCGAGAGCACGGCGAGGTCGACGACGTCACGCGGTGACGCCGCCGACGGGGTGATGAAGGAGCCAAAGCGGAGCTCGTGGCCGTAGTCCATGCGTCCTCGATCCGAAGATGTGTTGTCGAGCAGAACATATCCGTAACAGATAGGTGGCGCAACAGCATTCCCGCGGTACCCTGGGCGCATGTCCACGTCCACAGAGCCGACGACGCACCCGGGGACGCACGGCGACGGTCCCGCCCTCGCGCCGACGCCCGGGCACCTCGAGGACCTGGGCTGGCACCTCGGCGTCCTGCTGCGCGCCTACCGTGCGACCGTCGAGGAGGCGCTCGTCGACGTGCCGCACGGCACGCGCGGGTACCAGGTCCTGGTGTCCGTCGTGCAGGGCGACCAGCCCACCCAGCTCGCGCTCGCCGAGCACCACGGCATCGACCGCACGGTCATGACCTACCTCGTCGACGACCTCGTCGCCGCCGGGCTCGTCGAGCGGCAGCAGAACCCGGCCGACCGGCGGGCGCGTCGCATCGTCGCGACGGCCCTCGGGCGCCGTCGGCTGGCGGAGCTCGCCACGCAGGTGCGCGACGCCGAGGACGCGCTCCTGCGGACGCTCTCGCCCGAGGAGCGCCACGCCTTCCGCCTGCTCATGCGCCGGGTCGCGTGCGACCTGCGCGACGTCGACGCCGGCACGGACCTGTGCGCCGTCGCGGAGGACGAGCTCGCCGGGCCCGGAGGAACCACCCACCCCGCGACGTAGTACCGCGGGTACGAACCCCCGCAACGCGGGGTACTACCTCGCGTAACCGGGGTACTACCCCGCGCGACCGGGGTACTACCCCCCGCAACCGGGGTACTACCCCGCGCGACCGGGGTACTACCTCGCGGTGCCGGTACTACCTCGGCAGGGGGTCGGACGCCGTGGGCGAGGCTGCGGCGTCGGCGACCGCCTCGGCGACCGGCACCTCGCCGTCTCCGTCGCCCCGCCCGCGCAGCGGGTAGAGCCAGAAGCACGCGAACGCGAGCGCCGCGAGCGCCACGGGGACGGCGCCGAGGAGCAGCCGCACGCCCGTCGCCACCTCGGGAGCCTGCGTCGCGGCGCCCTCGACGTACCCGCTCGCGCCGAGCACCGCGGCGACCAGCACCGCCTGCACGATGACCGAGCCGCGCACGACGAACCCGTTCGCGCCGAAGTACATGCCCTCGCGGCGCAGGCCGGTCCGGCGCTCGTCGTCGTCGATCACCTGGGCGAGCGCCACCTCGAGCACCTGCATGAGCCCGGCGACACCGACCCCGACCGCCAGCCCCGCGACGGCTGCCCCGACGACGGTCGTGGGGACCAGGTACAGCGTCGTCGCGAGGCCGTACACCGCGACCACCCAGAGCATCGCCGTCCGCGGCCCGACGCGGCGCACGACCCACGACCAGCCGAGGATGGACGGGATCGCGGCGACGAAGATCGGTGCGAGGAGGAGCGTCGCGTCGGCCTCGGCCCCGCCGAGCACGTACCGCACGTAGAACGGCACGGCGGCGAGGACGATCGCCGTCGTGCTCTGCAGCAGGAGCGAGCCGAGCACGTAGGTGACGAAGGCACGGTTCGCGAACGTGTAGCGCAGCTGGTCGCGCAGTCCCACGGCCGCCTCGCGCTCGCGCACAGAGGCCTCGTCCACCGGCCGCTCGACCATCCCGGCGAACGACCAGACGAAGAACGCGAGGCTGACGACGGCGAGCGCGACGGCCATCCACGTCCAGCCGAGCGTCCCGTACAGCAGCGGCGCGCCGGCCGTGCCGAGGATCATGCCGACGAGCCCGAAGACCTGGCGGGGCACGTTGCCCCGGGCGCGCTCTGCCGTCGTGCGGAAGAGCTCGGGGAACAGCGCCGAGACGTTGAGGACCACGACGACGTACGCGACGTCGTACACCGCGACGACCACGAGGAACCACGCGACGAGCCCCGCAGGCCCGAACGGCGGCGGCATCCACACGAGGGCGAACGCCACGACGAGGGGCACGACGCCCAGCCCGATCCACGGCACGCGCCGGCCCCAGCGCGTGCGCCGCCGGTCGGACGCCGCGCCCACGAGCGGGTTGAGCAGCGCGTTGAGCACCCCGTGCGCGACCATCGCGCCCGCGACCCAGCCCGGGGGCACGCCGAGGTGGTCGACGTAGAAGTACACGACAAACGCGGAGAACGTCTGCAGCAGGAGGTTGGCAGGGAACGCGGACGCGCCGTACGCGACGCGCTGCGCCCGCGTCGGAGGCCCGACGAGCCGCCGGTCGCGCACCCGGGCGAGCAGGCCCGTGCCCGACGCCGCGTGGTCGCGCGCGCCCGGAGACCCGTCCGCGGAGTCGCTCACCGCTCGCCCCGCTGCACCGCGCGCAGGTCACGCCAGCCCACCCGCACGATCCCCTCGGTCGCGATCAGGGCGGCGACGTCCGGGTCGGCGAGCAGACGGTGCTCGAAGCCCCGCTTGGGCACGCCGTAGTCGGCGACGTCGGCGAGCTCATCGTCGTCGAGCATGGGGTGCAGGTAGATCTCGGTGACCCCCGCCGGGACGCGGCGCAGGAGGTCGAGGAAGCCGGCCTTGACCTCCGCGTAGTCCTCCTCGCCCGGCGTGCCCTCGCCCGCGAGCGCGAACGGGTGCGTCCACACCCGGTCGGGCAGGACGACGCCGAGGGCGTCGGCCGCTGCCGTCGCCTCCTCGAGGACGGGCTGGAGGTCACCGGGAGGCAGCGCCATCCCGTCGGTCGTCCGCGGGAGCCGGAACGGCAGCCCGTGCCGCGCCGCGAGCTCGAAGACCTGGGGCAGGAACGTGCGGCCCGTCTCGAGGCCGTAGACCGAACCCATGTGGTTGTCGAGGTGCGAGACCTCGACCCCCGCGGCGAGCGCCGCGTCGAGCTGGGCGGCGAGCTCGGCCGCGACGTCCTCGTCGCGGGCCTGCCGCTCGACGGTGGCGACGTCGGCAGGGAAGTACCCCGCGGCGTCGACCAGGGACGTGCCCGTCCCGGTGAGCGGGCGCCACCGGTACCGCGACCACTCGCTCGTCAGGACGAGGTGGACGCCGACGTCGGCCTGCGGGTGCGTGGCGGCGAACGCGAGCGCGTCGGGCGCCCACGCGCACGGGACCATGAGCGAGGCGGAGTCGACGTGGCCCGCCAGCAGCAGCTCCTCGACCGCGCGGTTCGCGGCCCGGCACATGCCGTAGTCGTCGGCGTTGAGGATGATCGCGCGCGTGCCGGGGTCGAGACCGAGGCGCGACGTCAGCGGCGCGGTCACGACACGGCCTCGGCGGCCTCGGGCTCGTCGGCGGTCTCCCCGCCGTTCGCACCGTCCGCGGGGGCGACGTCGACGGCCACGGCGGCCCGGACCACGTCGTCGCGCAGCGCGTCGCTCGCCGCACGGGCGGCGCCCACGACGACCGCGTCCGCCCCGAGCGTGGACGGGGCGACGCGCAGGCCGAGGACGGCGACCCGGTCGGCGAGGAAGCGCGTCACGCGGTCCGCGATCGGTGCCCGAGCCGCCTGGTCGGTGAGGACGAACAGCTCGGGCTCGACGACGAGGGCGATCGTCGCCGTGACGACGGCGATCCGCTCCGCGACCAGGTCCAGGACGTCCGAGGCGGCCCCGTCGCCCCGTTCGGCGCGGTCGACCACGTCGCGGACCGTCACGTCCTCCGGCAGCCCGTTCTCCTTGGCGATGGCACGGATCGACACCGCGCCGAGGACCTCGGACCCGAGGGGCCGTTCGGGGTGCGGCAGGAACGAGACCTCGCCCGCCCCGCCCGCGGCTCCGCGGTGCAGCTTCCCGTCGACCACGACCCCGGCGCCGAAACCCCCGCCGAGCCCGAGCACGACGAAGGTCGGCACGCCGACGGCGACGCCGTCGCGCTGCTCGGCGAGCGCGGCGAGGTTCAGGTCGTTCTCGAGCGCGACCGGGCAGCCCAGTGCGTCGACGAGCGCGTCGTGGAGCGTCGTCCCGCCCTTCTCGAAGCCCGGGACGCGCCGGACGGTCTCCTGGTCGCTCCCGACGATCGCCGGCACCGCCGCGACCGCACGGCTCACCTCGATGCCCGTCTCCCGCCCGAGGCGCGTCGCCACGTCGGCCACGCAGCCGCGCCCGAGCTCGGCGGCGGCCCGCGCCCGCGCGACGGGGGTCGCGGCGACGTCCCGGCGCTCAGCGCGCGCCCGCACCGCGCCGGTGACGTCGACGAGCGCGACCCGCACGCGGTCGCGCGCGACGTCGACCCCGAGCCCGAACCCGCGGTCGGGGTCGACCCGGTACCGGGTCGCCGCAGGCCCACGACGCTCCCGGTCGATCCCGGCCTCGGTCACGACACCCGTCGAGACCAGCGCACGCAGCGTCTGGGTGACCGCGCTCCGCGCGAGCCCGGTGGCCGCGGCGACGTCCGGCCGGCTGAGCGCGTCCTCCCGGCCCAGCGAGTCGAGCACGGCGCGGGCGTTGAGCGTGCGCAGGTGCGCGGGGGAACCTGCTGGCAGCGTGTCCATCTGGTCTCCGTCGACGGTCGGTGTGCGCCGGGAAGCAGCGCGCTCGGTCGGGTGGCCGACCTCCTCGGGAGGGTAGCGATCCGCCGGGACGGTTGTCGACGGCATCCGCCCGGGCTGTGGACCGGCGTGCGCCCAGGACGCCGGGATGGCGGACCCGGCGCGGCGCACGGGTACCGTGACGGGGTGATCCGCCGAGCCATCGCCCGCGCCTACTGGGCGACGAGCCGCTGGACCTTGCGCTCCCAGCCGTACGACACCCGCCGTCCGACGCTCCTGATCGGCGCGCCGCACACGTCGAACTGGGACTTCGTCCTCATGCTCGCGATCGCGTGGCGCACGGGCATCCGCTTCCGCTGGCTCGGCAAGCACTCGCTGTTCGCCGGGCCGGCCGGACCGGTCATGCGCGCGCTCGGGGGCATCCCCGTCGACCGGCGGGACCCGAGCCGGGTCGTGACCGACGTCGTCGCGCGCCTCGCCGCGGGCGAGGTCTTCTCCCTCGTCGTCACGCCCGAGGGCACGCGCGGCGCCGGCACGTACTGGAAGTCCGGCTTCTACCGCATCGCGCGCGAGGCCGGGCTGCCCGTGACGCTCGGGTACGTCGACCGCACGACGATGACCACCGGCCTCGGCCCGACCGTCGAGCTCACGGGCGACGTGCGCGCCGACATGGACGTCGTGCGCGCCTTCTACGCCGACAAGTCCGGGCTGCGACCGGCGTCGCGCACCGAGCCGCGCCTGCGCGAGGAGGACGCGCCGCCCGGCGCGGCCGACTGAGCCTCCGCGTGGCACGGCCGTCGAGCCGGGCGCGACCGTCGGGTTCCCGCGCGTCGGAGCACCGGTCCGAGGAAGCGGTCCGTGGCACCGGCCCGGATCTCCGGCCCGGGGTACGTGATCCCCACACGATCTCGCTCCTCCACGCGACCGGCGACCTCCGCGACGACCGGCCCGCACGCCGCCCGAACGGCGTCATCCCGGCGAACGGGACGTGCTCGTACGGGGATCCCCGTAGCCGCGGAGCGGCCCGCCCCGACGTTGAGGCGGCGGCGACGCGTGCCTACCGTTCGTCGGGTCAACGGCCGACAGCACGGACTCCCTGCGGTGTCGGCCCACCCCGAACCAGAGAGCGAGTCCCCATGAGAAGGCTCCGCGCGGCCCTCGTCGCCGCGATCCTCGGCGCGACGGCGATCGTCGCCCCGATCGTCGTCGCCCCGTCCGCCTCCGCCCACGGCTGGATCACCTCCCCGCCGAGCCGCCAGGACCACTGCGCGAAGGGCACCACGTCCTTCGACTGCGGGTCCATCGAGTACGAGCCCCAGAGCGTCGAGGCCCCCAAGGGCTCGATGCAGTGCTCCGGCGGCAGCGGCTACGCGATCCTCGACGACGCGAGCAAGCCCTGGCCGCGGACGACCACGGGCAGCTCGGTGACGTTCCAGTGGAACCTCACCGCGAACCACGCGACGAGCGTGTGGGAGTACTTCGTGGACGGCACGCTGTTCAAGACGTTCGACGGGGGCGGGGTGCAGCCGCCGAAGGACATCTCGCACACGCTCACCGGGCTGCCGGCGGGCAACCACACGATCCTCGCGCGCTGGAACGTGTCGAACACCGTCAACGCGTTCTACAACTGCGTCGACATCACCGTGACGGCGGGCGGGACCGACCCGGGCGAGCCCGACCCCGACCCCACCGACCCGCCGACCGACCCCGAGCCGGGCGAGTGCACCGACGCCGCGTGGTCCGCGTCCTCCGTCTACACCGGTGGGGCGAAGATCTCCTACGACGGCAACGTCTACGAGGCCAAGTGGTGGACCCAGAACAACGTCCCGGGCGCCGAGGAGTGGGGACCGTGGAAGCTCGTCGGCGTCTGCTGACGACCTGACGCACCC
Source organism: Cellulosimicrobium sp. So1_17 (assembly GCF_055181235.1). Lineage (NCBI taxonomy): Bacteria > Bacillati > Actinomycetota > Actinomycetes > Micrococcales > Promicromonosporaceae > Cellulosimicrobium > Cellulosimicrobium sp. So1_17. Next base: position 3,589,644 of record NZ_CM143702.1, on the reverse strand, counting down.
GACCGGCACACCGGCACACCCGGCCCGACGGCACCCGCCCAGCCCGGGCGGACGCCGTCGGGCCGGAGCACGTACGGGGGGCCGCGTACGGGATTCACACGATTGTCCGTTCCGACCCGCCTCCGTAGCGTCGACAGGGTCCGATCCGCGTGCGGCCCGCGAGGGAGCGGGCCTGCGAGGACCCCGCACCACCGGATGGAGAGCGAGAAGACATCATGCGAAGACTCAGAGCGGCGCTCCTCGCGGCCGTGCTCGGCGCGACGGCGATCATCGCACCCGTCGTCGTCGCGCCGAGCGCGTCCGCGCACGGCTGGATCACGTCGCCGCCGAGCCGGCAGGACCACTGCGCGAAGGGCACCACGTCCTTCGACTGCGGGTCCATCAGGTACGAGCCGCAGAGCGTCGAGGCCGCCAAGGGCTCGATGCAGTGCTCGGGCGGCAGCGGCTTCAGCATCCTCGACGACGCGAGCAAGCCGTGGCCACGCACCCAGGTCGGGTCGTCGGTGACCTTCCGGTGGAGGCTCACGGCAGCGCACAACACGAGCACGTGGGAGTACTTCGTCGACGGCGTGCTGTTCAAGACGTTCAGCCAGGGAGGCGCGCAGCCGCCGAGCGACATCTCGCACACGCTGACCGGCCTGCCGCAGGGCAACCACACGATCCTGGCCCGCTGGAACGTGTCGAACACGCCGATGGCGTTCTACAACTGCGTCGACCTGACCATCGGGACCGGTGGGGGCGGGCCCACCGACCCGCCCACGGACCCGCCGACCGACCCGCCCGGCGACTGCACCGCACCCGTCTGGTCGACGAGCGGCGTCTACCTCGGCGGCGCGCGCGTCTCGCACGGCGGGAAGACCTACGAGGCCAAGTGGTGGACGACGGGCGAGAACCCCGCCCAGAGCGGCCAGTGGGGCGTCTGGAAGGACCTCGGCGCCTGTTGACCCGCCCGGCGCGCCGGGCGGTGCGCCCGCGGCCGAGCGATGCACGTCGACGTGCATCGCTCGGCCGGACGTGGCCGCTCGGTGGGTCGGCGGGTTCTCGTCAGCCGCGGCCGCGCAGCCGGTCGATCTCGCGCCGCTCGCGCTTCGTCGGACGACCGGCTCCACGGTCGCGCAGGGCGAGCGGCACGGTGAGCTCGCGGGGCGGCGGGGGCGGGCTCTGGTCGGTCAGCGCGTCGGCCGCGAGCGCCGCGGAGACGCGCTTGACCAGCACCTTCTCGACGACGAGCACCTTCTCCGCGAGACCGCCCCGCACGACGACGCGGTCCCCCACCTTGACGTTCGTCGCGGGCTTCGCGCGCTCGCCGTTGACACGCACGTGTCCGGCCTTGACGCCGGCGGTCGCCTGCGACCGGCTCTTGTACACGCGGACGGCCCACAGCCAGCTGTCGACGCGCGCGCTCGTCGCGGAGCCGCCGGTCGACCTGGCCGCAGCACCACCTGTCGCACCGCCTGTCACCATGACCCGAGCCTACGAGGTCCGGGTCCCGCTGCCGTGACCTGCCACGACATACCCCGCGACGGCTCTCCGGCGTGCGAGAAGTGGTCGTCCGTGCCACGGTGAAGCGACGCCGCCCGGGGTGACCTCCCCGCGGTGGCGGGATGTGTCCTACAGGAACGGAGACGTGACATGGGAATCATCGGCTGGATCCTCATCGGGCTCATCATGGGTGCGATCGCCCGCGCGATCGTCCCGGGCAAGCAGCAGGGCGGCTGGATCGTCACGCTGATCCTCGGCGTCGTCGGAGCGCTCCTGGGCGGATTCATCGCGTCCGCGGTCTTCGACACGGACGTGAACGAGGAGTTCTTCGACCTGGGCACGTGGGGCTTCGCGCTCCTCGGCTCGCTCATCGTCGTCTTCGCCTGGTCCTGGTTCACGAACCGCAAGCGCGCCTGACGCGCCCCGGTCGGCCCGCCGACCGAGCCTGCCGCGACGGCCCGGCCCTCCGGGGACCGGGCCGTCGTCGGTCGCCCTCCGTCCGTCGCCGCCCGCCACCCGCCGCACCGGGTGGCGAAATCCGTGGACACCCTCCCCCGTCGGCGTGACCCTGAGGGTATGAGCAGCACGAGCACGACCGCGTCGACCGTCGTCGACGTCGACCTCCCACCGGGCCTCGTCCTCGTCGAGGTGCTCGCCGACGACCCGCCGGTCGGGTCCGCCGACGCGCCCGAGGCGTGGGCATACCGGGCCGTCGCCGACGTCGACCGGGAGCTCGAGCTCGAGACGCACGGCTACGACGACATGGCGCTCGAGGCGCGCGACGCGCTCTCCGGAATGCGGCACCAGGAGTACGCGACGAAGCGGCGCTTCGTGGTCGTGCGGGCCGACGCGCTCGGACGGGACGTCCCGCCGCCCACGGTGGACGACGTCGTCGCGCACCTGTTCGTGGCCCACCCGACCACGAGCAACCCTCGCCTGGCGGAGTCGTACCCGTTCGTGCGGCCGTCCGCGCGGAGGCAGGGCATCGGCTCGACCCTCCTCGCGATCGCCGAGCGTCTCGCGGCGGACGCCGGCCGCACGTCGCTCGTGAGCTACACCCTGCAGGGCGCCGAGCCGGCACCGGGGCCGGGCACCGTGGCCGCGACGACCGGGGCGGGGCGCGTCGACGCCGACGCCCCCGGGACCCGGTTCGCGCTGGCGCACGGCTACACGCTGGAGCAGGTCGACCGGCACTCGGTCCTCGATCTGCCCGTCACCGACGGCCTCCTCGAGCGGTTCGGGTCCGAGTCCCGGGCCGCTGCCGGTCCGGACTACCGCCTCGCGACCTGGACGGACGAGGTCCCGGACGAGCGGGTGGACGACGTCGCCACCCTGTTCACCCGGATGAGCACCGACGCGCCGGTCGGCGGCGTCGACTACGAGGAGGACCCGTGGGACGCGCGGCGCGTCCGCACGTGGGTCGACCAGCTGCGCGGCAAGGGCTACGGGTTCCTCATGACGGTCGCGGAGCATGTGCCGTCCGGCGGCCTCGCCGCCTTCACGCTCTTCGAGTACCCGAAGGACCGGCCGGAGTTCGCGCACCAGGAGGACACGCTCGTCCTGCGCGAGCACCGCGGCCGCCGGCTCGGGACGCTCGTCAAGGTCGCGAACCTCGAGGCGCTCGGCGCGGCCCGCCCGGAGACGCGGCGCATCCACACCGGCAACGCCGAGGAGAACGAGCACATGCTCGCGATCAACGTCGCCCTGGGCTTCCGGCCCGCGGGCGGCTGGGCGGCGTGGCAGAAGAAGACCGGCGCCACCACCGGCACGTCGCAGGAGGACGCATGAGCAGCACGACCCGTACCGGCACGACGACGGTGCGGATCGACTCCGTCCCGGCGTCGCCCGACGCCCCCGACGCCTGGGCGGTGCACGGCTCGGTCCTCGTCAGCGAGGCGATCGACCGCCAGGTCTACGGCCACACCGACCTCGCACTCGACGCCGGGACGGTCGTCATCAGCGTGGCCAGCGGGGGTTACCGCCGCACGGTGCGGCGCGTCGCCGTCGTCGACGACGGCGCGGACCCCGAGGACCCGGCCGGCGGCCGGACGCCGCGCCCCGAGGACGTCGTCGGCCGGTCGATGATCGCCCTGCCGCTGCAGGGGAACACCCACACCGCGATCGTCTACGTGGGCGTGCACCCGGACCACCGCGGCCGTGGCGTCGGGACCGCGCTGTGGGAGGACGCGCTCGCGATCGCCCGCGAGGCAGGACGGCGCGTGATCCTGGCGGACTCGACCTTCGCGCCCGAGCCCCCGCCCGGCCCGGACTCGCTCGAGGCACCGACGGGCAGCGGCCGCATCCCCCGGCACGACGCCGCGACGACGTTCGTGCTCGACCGCGGCTTCGCGCTCGAGCAGGTCGTGCGGCACTCGGTGCTCGAGCTCCCGGTGCCCGCCGAGCGTCTCGACGCCCTGCGCGACGACGCCCGGCGCCGCGCGGACGGGTACCGGGTGCACGTGTGGACGGACGAGGTGCCGGACGCCTGGATCGACCAGCTCGCCGTGCTCGAGACGCGCATGAGCACGGACGCCCCGAGCGCGGGCCTGGAGATCGAAGAGGATCCGTGGGACGCGCAGCGCGTGCGTACGGCGTCGCAGGACTTCCACGACCGCGGCCAGGGCTACGTCATCGCGGCGGCGGAGCACGTCCCGACCGGGACGCTGGCGGGGTTCTCCATGGTCGCCTACCCGCACGACAAGCCGGAGGTCGTGTTCCAGGAGGACACGCTCGTGCTGCGCGAGCACCGTGGCCACGGCCTCGGCCTGCTCGTGAAGGTCGCGGTGCTCGACGAGCTCGCGCGCTCGCGCCCCGGCTCGCGGCGCGTCCACACCTGGAACGCGCAGGAGAACGACCACATGCTCGCGATCAACGTCGCGCTCGGGTTCGCGCCGACGAGCGTCGACGCCGAGTGGCAGCTCCGCCTGGAGGACGCCGGGGACGCCCCCGCCAGCTGAGCGGGCGCGGTCAGCGGATGCCGTCGAGGAACCGCACGACGCGCTCGACGACCAGCGCCGACGCCTCCGGCTCGTGCGACGGCACGCTCGGGTCCGTGAACAGGTGGTGGTCGCCGGGGTAGAGGAACAGCTCGGCGTCGGGCGTGGAGTCCACGAGCTCGCGCGCCGACTCGAGGTCGCCCTCGCCGGCGAAGAACGGGTCGGCGTCCATGCCGTGCACCTGGACGGGAACGGCGTCGGGCCATGCCTCGCCGAACTCGGACACGGGGACGCACGCCTCGAGCAGCACCGCCCCCTTCGCGCCCGCGCGCGTCTGAGCGAGCATCTGCGCGGGCAGCACGCCGAGCGAGACGCCCGCGTACACGAGGCCCGGCCCGAGCGCGTCGGCCGCCGCCTGGCCGCGGTCGAGCAGCGTGTCGAACCCGAGCTCCTCGGCGTAGCCCACCCCGTCCTCGAGCGAGTCGAACGTCCGGCCCTCGAAGAGGTCGGGGACGTGCACGACGTTCCCCGCGTCGCGCAGCAGGACCGCGATCTCCTCGACCCCGTCCGTGACGCCCAGCCCGTGGTGGAACAGCAGCACCTCGGCCATGTCTCCTCCGTCTCGTCCGTCGTCGCGCGTCCGCGCCGCCCGACCCATCGTGGTCCGTGACGCGGCCGCACGCCGATCGTACGACGGCCGGGACGTTCGTCAGGCGAGCGGCGGACCTCTCGCGGGCCGGGCGGGGTGGGCGCGCGGCGGCGGCGGTCAGTAGCGTGGCCCGCATGACCACCTCGCCCGTTCCCCCGCCCGTCGACGCCACCACGACCGCGTCGTGGGACGCGCTGACCGCCCACCGCGACTCGCTGGACCCGGACCTGCGCGGCTGGTTCGCCGCCGACCCGCAGCGCGCGGACCGTCTGACCCACCAGGCGGCCGACCTCACGGTCGACCTCTCGAAGAACCTCGTCACCGACGAGACGCTGGAGCTGCTCGCGCGCCTCGCCGACGAGGTGGGCCTGGGCGGACGGCTGGAGGCGATGTTCCGCGGCGACCACATCAACGTCACGGAGGACCGCGCCGTCCTGCACACCGCGCTGCGCCGCCCGGCCCCGCTCGGCGACGACGAGCACCTGGTCGTCGACGGCCAGGACGTCGACGCGGACGTGCACGAGGTGCTGCACAAGGTCTACGGGTTCGCCGACACGGTGCGCTCGGGCGAGTGGACGGGCGTGACCGGCGAGCGCGTGCGCACGGTCGTGAACATCGGCATCGGCGGCTCGGACCTCGGGCCCGTGATGGCGTACGAGGCGCTGCTGCCGTACAAGCACGAGGACATCGAGGTCCGGTTCGTCTCCAACATCGACCCGACGGACGTCGCGGAGAAGACCGCGGGCCTCGACCCGCGCACCACGCTGTTCATCGTCGCGTCGAAGACGTTCGGCACGCTCGAGACGCTGACGAACGCGCGCCTCGCGCGCGACTGGCTGTGGACGGAGCTCGTCGAGCTCGGCGCGATCCAGGACACGGACGAGGCGCGCCAGGACGCCGTCGCGAAGCACTTCGTCGCCGTCTCGACGGCGCTCGACAAGGTCGCCGCGTTCGGCATCGACCCCGAGAACGCGTTCGGCTTCTGGGACTGGGTGGGCGGCCGCTACTCGGTGGACTCCGCGATCGGCACGTCGCTCGCCATCGCGTTCGGGCCCGAGCGGTTCGCAGAGCTCCTCGCCGGCTTCCACGCGATCGACGAGCACGTGCGCACCACCCCGTTCGCGCAGAACGTGCCCGTGCTCATGGGCCTGCTGAACGTCTGGTACGTCAACTTCCTCGACGCCCACACGCACGCCGTCCTGCCCTACGCGCAGTACCTGCACCGCTTCCCCGCGTACCTGCAGCAGCTGACGATGGAGTCGAACGGCAAGCGTGTGCGCTGGGACGGCTCCCCCGTGACGACCGAGACCGGCGAGATCTTCTGGGGCGAGCCGGGCACGAACGGCCAGCACGCGTTCTACCAGCTCATCCACCAGGGCACGCGACTGATCCCGGCCGACTTCATCGCCGTCGCGAACCCGGCGCACCCCCTCACGGACGACGTCGGCGACGGCGGTGCGGTCCAGCCCGGCGCCGACGTGCACGGTCTCTTCCTCGCGAACTTCTTCGCGCAGACGAAGGCGCTCGCGTTCGGCAAGACGGCCGACGAGGTGCGGGCCGAGGGCACGGACGAGGCGCTCGTGTCCGCCCGGACCTTCCCCGGCAACCGGCCGACGACGTCGATCCTCGCCCCGGCGCTCACGCCGTCGGTCCTCGGCCAGCTCATCGCGCTGTACGAGCACATCACGTTCGTCCAGGGCGTCGTGTGGGGCATCGACAGCTTCGACCAGTGGGGCGTGGAGCTCGGCAAGAAGCTCGCGCTCGAGATCGCGCCCGCGGTCGCCGGCGACGAGGCCGCGCTCGCCGCACAGGACCCCTCGACGGAAGCCCTCATCACGCGCTACCTCGAGCTGCGCGACTGACGGTCCACCGCCCCACCGCGGTCGGCCCGGAGCGCGCCCTGCTCCGGGCCGACCGTCGCGTCCGGTCCGGGTGCGAGGGCCCGCGCGCTGCGTACACTGGGCGCGCGCGACCGCCGCTGAGCCCTGCGACGGTCGCTCTCTCCTGGAAGGAACCTGGATGGCCTCGACCGGCACCACCGCCCCCGAGCACCTCGCTCAGCTCCTCGTCGACGACGCCGACCGCGTGCGCGGTGCCTGGCTCGAGACGGCCGCCCGCGAGCTGCACGGCCGCACCTCCCGCGGAGAGCTCGAGCGCGAGCAGTCCGACATCTTCGACGCGCTGACCGACGGGCTGCGCGCGGGGGGCACGGCGCTCTCCGACCCCGCGTTCGACCAGCTCCGCGGCATCCTCGCCGACGTCTCCGCGGCCCGCGCCCGGCTCGGGTTCACGCCCCGCGAGACCGCGATCGGCATCTTCGCGCTCAAGGAGGGCCTGTACGGGCTCGCCGCGTCCACCGAGGCGGGCGTCACGAGCCTGCTGCGCCTCGTGGACGAGCTGGGGCTCTTCACGTTCGAGACGTTCGCGTCCGCGCGCGAGGCGATCATCGGCGAGCAGGCCGAGCAGCTGCTCGAGCTCTCGACCCCCGTCGTGAAGCTCTGGGAGGGCGTCGTCGCCGTGCCCCTCGTCGGCACCCTCGACTCCGCGCGCACCCAGGTCGTCATGGAGAAGCTGCTCAACACGCTCGTCGACACGGGCAGCGAGCACGCGATCATCGACATCACGGGTGTCCCGGCCGTCGACACCCAGGTCGCGCAGCACCTGCTCAAGACCGTCGTCGCGGCACGCCTCATGGGCGCCGAGTGCACCATCAGCGGCATCCGACCGCAGATCGCCCAGACGATCGTCGCGCTCGGCATCGAGTTCGGGGACATCCGCACGCGCGCGACGCTCGCGGACGCGCTCGTCGACGCGCTGCGCTCCAACCGCAGCAGGGCGCGAACCGGTCTGCCGGCATGAACGACGGCGTCCCCATCCTGAAGATCGGGTCGACGCTCCTCGTGTCGATCCAGGTCGACCTCCAGGACGACACCGCGCTGCGGCTGCAGGAGGACCTCGCCGAGCGGATCACCGCGACCGGTGCCCGGGGCGTCGTCATCGACATCTCCGGCCTGGAGATCGTCGACAGCTTCATCGGCCGCATGCTCGCCTCCGTCGCCGCGATCTCCCACGTGCTCGACGCGACGACGGTCGTGGTCGGGATGCGGCCTGCCGTCGCCATCACGATGGTCGAGCTCGGCCTGTCGCTCGGCGAGGTCCGGACGGCGCTCGACGTCGAGCGTGGTCTCGCCCTTCTCGCGCCGCAGGAGCAGTCCGGCGAGGACGTGCTGCTCGCGGCCGCCGAGCGCGAGGAGAGATGACGACCCCGACGACGTCGACCGGCGAACGCCTGCCCGTCCGCACGGACGCCGACGTCGTGAGGGTGCGGCAGCTCGTGCGCACCCTGGCGCAGCAGGCACGGCTCTCCCTCGTCGACCAGACGAAGCTCGTCACCGCGGCGAGCGAGCTCGCCCGCAACACCCTCGTGTACGGCGGTGGCGGCGAGGCGGAGGTCGAGCTCGTGCGCGACGGCGCGCGGACCGGCGTGCGCGCGCTCTTCGCCGACGAAGGGCCGGGGATCCCCGACCTCGACCTCGCGCTGACCGACGGGTGGACCAGCGGCGGCGGCCTGGGTCTGGGGCTCTCGGGCTCACGCCGGCTCGTCCAGCACTTCACCATCGACACCGCCGCCGGGGCAGGGACCCGCGTCGAGATCGCCACCTGGACCCGATGAGCTCGGCGGACCGCCTCGACGCCCGGCGCACGGTCGTCGACGAGGGTGCCTGGCACACGGTCGACCACCCGTCGGCGGTCGGGGGCGTGCGCCGCGCCGCCGGCACGGCCGCGCTGCGGCTGGGGCTCGGCGAGAACCGCGCGGCGGAGGTCGGGCTGGTCGTGTCCGAGCTCGCCACGAACATCTGTCGGCACGCCGGCTCAGGATCGGTGCTCGTGCGCGTGCGGCGGACCGGCGGCGACGCCGTCCTCGACGTGCTCGCCGTGGACTCGGGACCGGGAATGCGCGACATCACGGCAGCGATGCGGGACGGCACCTCCAGCCGCGGGACGCTCGGCATCGGGCTCGGCACCCTGCCCCGGCTCGCGACGGCGTGGGACGCGTGGACGGCGCCGGGTCGCGGGACGGTCGTCGCTGCGGTCTTCGCCGCACCCGGCACGTCCGCAGGGCTCCGGGAGCCCAGCGGGATCACGCGGCCGCTGACCGGCCAGGCCGTGTGCGGCGACGCGTTCGCGCTGCGCGAGGACGACGGCGTGACCACCCTGCTCGTCGCCGACGGGCTGGGGCACGGGCCTCTCGCCGCGACGGCGTCGGGCGCCGCGGTCCGCGCGTTCCTCGACGCCCCGGCAGGGCTGCCGGCCGCGCTGCTCCAGCGGGTGCACGGCGCGCTCGGCGGCACGCGCGGCGCCGCCGTCGCGGTCGCCCGGGTGGAAGGACCGACGCTGCGCTACGCAGGGCTCGGGAACATCTCCGGCTCGGTGTACGGCGGCCGCACGCGCGGCCTCGTGAGCCACCCGGGGATCGCCGGCTCGCACGGTCGTGCGCTCCGCGAGACGACGTACCCGATCGAGCCGGGGGACGTCGTCGTGATGCACAGCGACGGCTTGACCAGCCGCTGGTCGCTCGCCGACTACCCCGGTCTCGCCGCCCGCTCGCCCCTCGTCGTCGCGGGCGTCGTCCTGCGCGACCACGCGGTGCGGCGCGACGACTCGTGCGTCGCCGTGCTGCCGGTGCTGCCACCGACCGCGCGGGGTGACGCGTGAGCACGACCCTCCTCGCGACGCAGCTGCTCTCCGACACCGACGTGCTCGCCCTCCGCCGGGCCGGGCGCGAGATCGGGCGCCGGCTCGGGCTCGACGTGCAGGACCAGGTGCGGGTCGCGACGGCGCTCTCGGAGGTCGGGCGCGCGGCGGTGGCCACGGGATCCGCCCGGGTGGTGATCACCGTGACGCCGTCGCCCGTGCGCCCCACGCTGCGGGCCGAGGTCGTCGCGTCGGCGCCGCTGCCCGTCGACGGCGACTCCAGCGACGGCGGCCTGCCCGCGGCGCGGCGGCTCGTCGACTCGCTCGAGCTGGACCCGAACGGTGCGCGCGTCGTGCTCACGAAGGTCCTCGGGCTGTCGACCGACCTCGACGACGCGACGCTCGCCGCGGCGCGGCGCTCCGCGCGCTCCGCGCACACCGCCGACGCCCTCGACGAGCTGCGCGTGCAGAACTCCGAGCTCGTGCGGACGCTCGACGAGCTGACCCTCCAGAGGGAGGAGCTCCGCCGCGTGAACGTCGAGCTCGAGGAGACGAACCGCGGCGTCCTCGCGATGTACGACCAGCTCTCCTCCGAGCTCGAGGAGACGAACACCGGCGTCGTGGCGCTCTACGCCGAGCTCGACGAGCGCGGCCGCGAGCTCGCCGCCGCGAACGAGGCGAAGTCGCGGTTCCTGCGCAACGTGAGCCACGAGCTGCGGACGCCGGTCAACTCGATCCTCGGGCTCGCGTCGCTCCTCGCCGACTCCCACCTCGACGGGGAGCAGACCCAGCAGGTGACGTTCGTCCGCGAGAGCGCCGACACGCTGCTCACTCTCGTCAACGAGCTGCTCGACCTCGCGCGCGCCGAGGCGGGCCACGAGGACGTCGAACCGGCACGCATCGACGTGGCGGAGCTGTTCGAGGAGCTGCGCGGCACCACCCTGCCGCTCGTCCGCGCCGGCGTGACGCTGCGGACCGAGGTGCCGGCCGGGCTCACGCTCGTGACCGACCGGCGGCTCGTGTCGCGCGTCCTGCGCAACCTGCTCACCAACGCGGTCAAGTTCACGGACACGGGCCACGTCCGGCTCTCCGCGGAGCCTGAAGGGGACCTGGTCCGCCTGACCGTCGAGGACACCGGCCTCGGCATCCCCGCCGACCAGCTCGAGTCCGTCTTCGAGGAGTTCGTCCAGGTGCCCAACCGCCTGCAGCCGACGGTCCGTGGCACGGGTCTCGGGCTGCCCTACGCGCGACGGACCTCCGAGGCGCTCGGCGGGACGCTCGACGCGTCCTCCCTGCCCGGCGAGGGCAGCGTGTTCTCGCTGCGCCTGCCGTCCCTGCCCGTCGCTGCGGAGGCGGCCGAGGGTCCACGGACGCAGATCCAGCCCGAGCCCCCGGAGCGCGGCACCACCCTCGGCCACGTCCTCGTCGTCGACGACGACCGCCCCTACGCGTCGGTGCTCGTCTCGATGCTGCGCGACGACGCCGCCCGCGTGAGCGTCGCCCACGACGCCTCCCACGCGCTCGCCCTCCTGCGCGACGGCGCCGCCGACGTGGCGCTGCTCGACGTGCGCATGCCGGGGACGGACGGACCGACGCTGCTGTCGCGCGTGCGTGCGCTCCACCCCGGCACCGCCACGGTCCTCATGTCGAGCGGTCCCCGGCCGCCGCTGCCGGCGGAGCTCGCGGCCGTGCCGTTCCTCGCGAAGTCGTCGATCGACCGCACCGTCCTGGTCGCCGCCCTGCGCCGCGCGGAGGCGACCCGGTGAGCGACGCGCGGACGGTCCTGGTCGTCGACGACACGCCGGCCCACCGCTACGTCATGGCGAGCTGGTTGCGTCGCGCGGGCTTCCAGGTGATGGAAGCCGGTACCGGCGCCGAGGCCCTGGAGAGGGCGACGGGCGCGACGGACGCCGTCGTGCTCGACGTCAACCTCCCGGACGTGTCAGGGCGCGAGGTCTGCCGGCGGCTCAAGGCCGACCCGGTGACCGCGCACGTCCCGGTGCTCCACGTGTCGGCGACGGCGGTGGACGCCGCGGCCCGCACCGCCGGGCTCGAGGGCGGGGCCGACGCCTACCTCCCGGAACCCCTCGACCGCGACGAGTTCCTCGCGACGATCACCGCCCTGTGCCGCACGCACGACGCCCAGCGGGGCATCGGACGGACGGCGAGACGTCTCGAGGCGCTGTCGACGGCGCTCGTCCCGCTGCACGAGGCGCGCTCGGCGGAGGCGGTCGTCGACCACGCCGCCCGGGGTGCGTGCGCGGTCCTCGGTCGCCCGGTCGTCGCCATGGTGGTGGCCGAGGCCGGTGTGCTGCGCACGGTCTGCACCTCGCCCGACGCCGGGCTCGTGCGCGGCCGCGGCACCGCTCCCGTCCTGCCTCCCTCCGACCTGCGGTCCGTCGTCTTCCCGCCCGACGAGGTCCCGGCGCCGTGGCGTCCCCTGCTCGAGGAGGCTGGCGTCGCCGACGGGGCGTGGTGGACCCTGTGGCTCGTCGACGGCGAGGGTGCGCTGGTCGGCGGGCTCGGGGTGCGGCTCGACGACCCGACGGTCGGGCCGACCACCGAGGAGCAGGAGGTCGCGGACCGCTTCGTCGAGGCGGCGACGGTGGCGCTGTCGAACCTGCGCACGTTCACCACCGAGCACCGCATCGCGCTCGCACTGCAGCGCACGATGCTGCCGGCGACGCTCTCGGTCACCGGGGGCGTCGAGGTCGCCGCGCGCTACGAGGCCGCCGACGACCGCCTCGACGTCGGTGGCGACTTCTACGACGCGTTCGACCTCCCCGACGGACGGGTGGCGGTCGTCATCGGCGACGTCCAGGGGCACTCGCTGCGCGCCGCGACCGTCATGGCCGAGGTCCGGCTCACGCTGCGCGCCTACCTGCGGGAGGGCCACCCCGCGGCCCGCGCGCTCGACCTCCTCAACGACGCGCTGCGCCAGGACCACTCGGAGTTCGTCACCGTGTGCGTGTGCGTGCTCGACCCGCGCACCGGCGCGGTCGAGGTCACGGACGCCGGACACCTTCCCGCGTTCGTCGTCCGGACCGACGGGACGGTCGTCCAGGCGAAGGCGGGCTCGCGGCTGCTCGGCGTCCCCAGCCCCGGCGAGCGCCCCTCGTACGCCGACGTCCTCGCCGACGGCGACCTCCTCGTCCTGGTCACCGACGGCCTCGTCGAACGGCGCGGCGGGTCGCTGCTCGACGCCGTCGACCGCCTCGCGGAGGTCGCGGCACGCAGCGCGGGCTACGCGCCGGCCGCGGTGTGCGACCACCTCGTCGACGCGTTCGACGACGGGGGGCGCGAGGACGACGTGGCGGTCGTCGTGGTGCGGCGCGCGACGGTCGCTCACCCGGGTGCTCACTCGGCCCCGGACGGCACCTTGTCCTTGACGTCCTCGTAGGAGGTGTCGGCGGGCGCCTCGGCCGGGGCGTAGACCAGGCGGACGACGCCCGTCGGGAACGTCTCGGACCGCAGGAGCGTCAGCGGGTAGCGGGGCTCGCCCTCGTCGAACAGGCGCTCGCCCGCGCGGGCCGCGACAGGGTGGACGAGAAGGCGCAGCTCGTCGAGCAGCCCGGCCGCGAGGAGCTGCCGCACGACCGAGATCGACCCCGCGACGAGGATCCGGCGTGTGCCGGGCTCCGCCTTCAGCGCGCGCACCGTCTCGACGAGGTCCCCGTCGAGCCGCTCGACGTGGCGCCACCCGAGGTCCTGGTCGCCACGTGTCGCCACGACCTTGCGCGTGTCCCCGAGCCGCTTCGCGAACTCGGCGTCCTCCTCGCCCGCGGCCTCCCGGTCCGGCCACGCGCCGGCGAAGCTGTCGTAGGTGACGCGGCCGAGCAGCAGGACGTCGACCTCCTGGTAGTCGTCGTCGACCGCGGCCGCCATGTTGTCGTCGAAGTAGGGGAAGTGCCACTCCGGGTCGATCTCGGCCACTCCGTCGAGCGAGATGAACAGGGTCGAGACGAGCGTCGCCATGGGTTCCTCCAGGTGCGATCGGGTCGTGCGCGGTCACGGGGTGGACCACGACCGCCCGCGCAACTCATCGGTCCGCCGACGACCGCCGAGCACGGGACGGCCCACCGTCTCCGAGCGGATCCGGTGGGTGATCCCGTGGTCGGCGGTCGGTCACGAGCGGCGCAGGCCCAGGGCGACGACGGCGCCAACGGCGAGGTGCTCGGCGAGCAGCACCACGACCGCCCCGGCGCTCACGCCGCCGAGCGGTCCGAGCAGCGACACGACCAGGAGTACGCCGCACGTCACGAGCCACGCGCGCTCGCCGCGGCCCGGGCTCGACGCCCGGAGGCGCCCGATCACGGCGCGCACGCCCCACCCGGCGAACCCGACGACGAGCGCGGCCACGACCACCGCGAGGATCCCGACCTGCTGCGTCGTCGTGCCCGACCGGGCGGCGACGTCGACACCTGCGGCCGTCCCGACGAGCCACACGGCCGCGGCGACCACGGCGGCCGCGAACGGGACGGTCCAGCGGGGCACGCGTCGTCGGGCCGTGGACGAGGTACCAGGGGCGTCGTCCGGCCCGGAGCCTGCTCGGACGGACGGCACGGTCCCTGCGGTGCGCGGGGTGTTCTGCGACGTGGTCATGATGGCCTCCTTCGTCACGCGGCCGGAGCCGCGGCCGGCCTCGTGCCGGCGTCCACCACGCTCCCGCCGCGGAGCGCGCCGCCGCGCCCGCCCGACGTCGGCGGCCGACCCACCCGGAGTCGGGGGCCGCCCCCGACCGCTCGACCTCGACCCCCGACCTTGGTCGGTGTCGGTCGGTGGCGGCGCGGCCTAGCGTCGCCGCCATGAGCACTCCCCGTCCGAACCCCCGCAGCCCGCGCGGTCCGGCCGTCACCCCGGCCGACGACCCGATCCCCGACCCCGCTCTCGACTGCCCGCCCCTCGCCGGGCCCCCGGTCCTCGCGACGCCGTCCGCGCGCCGCGACCCGACGGCGCGCCTCATGCCGTGGTCGTGGGTCGCGGCGGCCTGGGCCGCCGTCGCGGTCCTCACGCTCCTCTCGCTCGTGCCCCTCCTCGACGCGGACGCGTCGTCGCCTGCGGCGGCCGTCGACGTCGCCGTGGCGGTCGCCGCGGTCGCCGCCCTCCCGCTGCTGTGGACGCGACGTCCTGTCCCGGTGGCGGTCGCCCTCGCGGTGCTCGTCGCCGTGTCGGGCACGGCGACGCCCGCGTCGACCGTCGCGACGCTGCACGTCGCGCGCTGGTACCCCGTGCGGACCGCGCTGCGGGTCGCGCTCGCGGGGTTCCTCGGTCACGCGGTCCAGGCACTCTGGCGGCCCGTCGCCCTTCCCCTCGGCTGGTGGCTGCTGTGCGACCTCGCCGTCCACGCCGCGCTCCTCGGCTGGGGCGCGTACTGGCAGGCGCGCGCCGACCTGCTGCGGTCGCTGCGCGGGCGCGCGCACCGCGCCGAGGCGGACGCGGAGCGTCGCGTCGTCGAGGCCCGCCTCGCCGAGCGGACCCGGATCGCCCGCGAGATGCACGACACCCTCGCCCACCGCCTGTCCCTCCTCGCCTCGACGGCGGGCGCGCTCGAGTACCGGCCCGACGCGCCGCCCGAGCGGCTCGCGTCCGCCGCCGCGCTCGTGCGCGAGGGCGTGAGCGCGGCGCTCGACGACCTGCGCGACGTCGTGCGCGTGCTCCGCGACGTGCCCGACGACGGTCGCCCGGCGGACGGGACCCGGCTCGCTCCCCCGCCGACGCTCGCCGACGTCGACCGGCTCGTCGCCGAGGTGCGCGCGGCGGGAGGTGACGTCGCCTACGAGCGCACGGGTGACACCGTGCCGCCGCCGGCCGTCGCCGTCGCGGCGTACCGCGTCGCCCAGGAGGGCCTGACGAACGCGCGGCGCCACGCCCCCGGGAGCCCGGTTGCGCTGAGGATCGCGGTCTCGCCCGGCGAGCTGCGCGTCGTGGTGTCCGACGTCGGCGCTCGCCTCGTGCCGAGCGGCCCGCCGGCCGTCCGGGGCGGGACGGGGACG
This sequence comes from Cellulosimicrobium sp. So1_17, assembly GCF_055181235.1. Taxonomy (NCBI): domain Bacteria; kingdom Bacillati; phylum Actinomycetota; class Actinomycetes; order Micrococcales; family Promicromonosporaceae; genus Cellulosimicrobium; species Cellulosimicrobium sp. So1_17. The sequence continues at coordinate 3,573,889 of NZ_CM143702.1, read as the reverse complement.
GGGCTCGTCGGCCTGCGCGAGCGCGTCGACCTGCTGGGCGGACGCCTCGACGCAGGGCCCCGCGACGACCTGGACGACGCGGGCTGGGTCCTCGACGCCCGGCTACCGTGGGGCGCATGAGCGCCGACCTGCCCGCGGAGCAGCCCCGGCGCACGCGCCTCGTCGTCGTCGACGACGACGCGCTCGTGCGGTCCGGGCTGCGGCTCATGCTCGACGGGGCCTGCGGCATCGAGGTCGTGGGCGAGGCGTCCGACGGCGGCGCCGTGGCGGGCGTGCTCGACGCGCACCCGGCCGACGTCGTGCTCATGGACCTGCGGATGCCGGGCGTCGACGGCATCGAGGCGACGCGCCGGGTGCGGGCGCGGCCGGCCGCACCGGCCGTCGTCGTGCTCACGACGTTCGACTCCGAGGAGGAGGTCGTGGGCGCGCTGCACGCCGGGGCCTCGGGCTACCTGCTCAAGGACATGGCACCCGAGCGGATCGTGGCCGCGGTTCTCGCCGCGGCCGCGGGCGAGCCCGTGCTGTCGCCGACGATCGCGCGGCGCCTCATGACGTCCGCGGCGTCGGCGGGCGGGACGCGCGAACGGGCGCTCGCGACGATGGGCCGGCTCACCGCGCGCGAGCGGGACGTCGCGGTCGAGATCGGCCGCGGCGCGAGCAACGCCGAGATCGCGGCGCGCCTCTACCTCTCCGTCCCGACCGTCAAGGCGCACGTGTCGAACGTGCTGCTCAAGCTGGGCGTCGAGAACCGCACCCAGGTCGCGCTCGTGGTGCACGACGCGGGCGCCGACAGGGGTGCCTGAGAGGGCGGACGACCACCGCCGAGCGGTCAGTCGCCCGGCCACTCCCCCGTCCAGCGCTCGAACGCGCGGGCGCCTCCACGATCGATGAGTGCCTTCACCACCGCATAGATCGCACCCTGGATCAGCGCCGCGAGGACGATCTCCTTGAGCGGGTACTCCGACTGCAGCGGGGTGGGGGCGTCCTTGCGGTCTCCGGGGGCCACGCGCTTGTAGACCTGCTTGAACACCTGCCCCGCGACGAGCCCGCCGACGATCGAGCTCACGAGCCCGATCGGACGGTAGAGGATCTTGGCGGCCTTGCCGCCGTCCTTCTCGGGAAGCTGCTCTCCGATCGATGCGTCGCTCATCCCTCGACGCTAGGACGTGCCCGTCGTCGTCGCGCGCCGAACGGCCGTGGACGACGCTCAGGCCGGCACGACGGCGCACCCCGCGGGGTCCAGAGCGACGTCGACCTCGTCGCCCGCCGCCCAGGCGGGCCCGCCGGCGAGCGCGACGACGCGGGCGGGTCCCGCGCCCCCGGGGAGCGCGACGTCGACCGTCACCTCCGTCGCACCGCGGCGGAAGACGCTCCCGACGACCGTCCCGCGCCACGTGTCAGGGCGAGCGGTCACCCCGGTGACCGGTGACCCTGACACGTCCGCCGGCCCGACGACGCGCAGCCCCCGCGGCCCGATCGCCAGCACTCCGTCACGCGGCGCGTCAGGGCGGGTGGACCCTCCGGTGACCACTCGGCCGGACAGGTCCCCGAGCGGGAGGAACGCCTGGTAGCCCAGGAACTCCGCGACGCGGCGCGACGACGGCGCCCGCCAGAGCTCCTCGGGCGGGGCGACCTGGAGCACCCGGCCGGCGTCCATGACGGCGACGCGGTCGGCCACCGTGAACGCCTCGTCGTGGTCGTGCGTGACGAAGACGGCGGTCGTGCCGGTCGCCTGCAGTGCGGCGCGCAGGTCGAGAGCGAGCCGCTCGCGCAGCCCGCGGTCGAGCGCGGAGAGCGGCTCGTCGAGCAGCAGGAGACGCGGCCGGGGAGCGAGCGACCGCGCGAGCGCGACCCGCTGGCGCTCGCCGCCGCTGAGCGTCGTCACCGCGCGCCCCTCGTACCCCGCGAGCCCGACGACGCCCAGCAGCTCGCGCACCCGGTCGTCCCGCTGGGCACGCGGCAGGTCCGCGATCCCGTACGCGACGTTGCCCGCGACGTCGCGGTGCGGGAAGAGCTGGCCTTCCTGGAACATCAGCCCGAACCCGCGCCGGTGCACGGGCATCCCCGCGAGGTCGTCGCCCGCGAAGCGCACGGTGCCGCCGGCGACCGGCTGGAGCCCGGCCACGGCGCGCAGCAGGCTGGACTTGCCGCAGCCGCTCGGCCCGAGCAGCGCGAGCACCTCGCCGGGGGCGACGTCGAGGGAGACGCCCGCGACCGCCGTCGTGCGCGGGTCCCGGCGGGAGGCGCCGTCGTACCGGACGACGACGTCGCGCACCTCGAGGCCCGCGCCGTCCGCCGCGTGCTGCACGGGTCGCGGTGCCGGGCCGGGCGCGACGGGCCGCGTGGTCGGGTCGGTGTGCACCATCAGAACTCTCCTCCGGGGCGGTCGCCGCGCAACCGCTCGGCGAGCAGCATGACGACGGCCGTGAGCAGGGCCAGGACGACGCTCGCCGCGAGCGCCATGCCCTGGTTCTCGGCACCCGGTCGCCCGACGAGCCGGAAGATCACCACGGGCAGGGTCGCGGTGTCGGGGCGGGCGAGGAACGACGTCGCGCCGAACTCGCCGAGCGACACCGCGAACGCGAACCCGACCGCGAGGCCGAGCGACCGCGCGGCGATGGGGCCGTCGACGCTGCGGAACACGCGGCCGGGCGCGGCACCGAGCGTCGCGGCGGCCTCCCGGAGGCGCGGGTCGATCGCGCGCAGCGTCGGGAGCACCGTGCGCACGACGAGCGGGATCGCCACGACCGCCTGCGCGATCGGCACGAGCAGGCCCGAGGTGCGCAGGTCGACGTCGAGCCCGAGCGGCCGGTCCAGGGTGATGAGGAACCCGAAACCGACCGTCACCGCGGAGACCCCGAGCGGGAGCATGAAGAGCGAGTCGAGCGCGCCGATCGCCCGGCGTCCCGTGCGCGACCGCGGTCGCCGGGACACGACGAGCGCGACGAGGCCCCCGATCACCACCGCGAGCAGCGTCGCGAGCGCCGCGGTGCGCAGCGAGTTGCCCGCCGCCTCCCACACGGTGACGGACAGCGCGTTGCGCCCGCCCGTCGTGCCGAGGTTCGCGTAGTTGTCGAGACCCCAGCCGCCGCCCGGCACGCGCAGCGACCGCACGACGAGCGTCGCGAGCGGCAGCCCGACCAGCACCACGACCACGACGGCGGTCAGCGCGGCGGGCAGGAGGTCACCGCCGGGCCGGCCGCTCGCCGGACCGCCCGACCCGCGCTGCCACAGCCGCAGCGGGTGCGCAGCGCTCGACGCGGCGGTGAGCGTCAACGCCCGCTCACGCTTCGCGCGCGTGCGGTTCGCGACCGCGAGCGCCGCCACGACCACGACGAGCTGCACGACCGACAGGACGGCGGCGGTGCGCAGGTCGAGGAACTGCGTCGTCTGGATCCAGATCTCGGTCTCGATCGTCCCGTAGCGGATGCCGCCGAGGACGAGGACGACGCCGAACGCCGTCGCGCAGAAGAGGAAGACGATCGACGCGGCGCTCGCGATCGCCGGGGCGAGCGCGGGCAGGGTCACCGTGCGGAACGCGCGCCACGGCGTCGCGCCGAGCGCGCGCGCCGCCTGCTCCGCGCGCGGGTCGAGGTGCTCCCACAGCCCGCCGACCGTGCGCACGACGACGGAGTAGTTGAAGAACACGAGCGCCACGACGATCGCCGCGAACGTCCCGTCGAGCCGCAGGAACCCGAGCGGCCCACCCTCGACGAGGAGCGTGCGGAACGCGACGCCCACGACGACCGTGGGCAGGACGAACGGCACGGTGACGAGCGCGCGCAGCACGCGCCGCCCGCGGAACCGGCACCGGTACAGCACGTGCGCGCCGGGCACGCCGAGGAGCAGCGAGAACGTCGTCCCGAGCACGGCCTGCCACAGCGTGAGCCGGACGATCCGCCACGTCCGCGGGTCGGAGAACACCTCGGCGAACCCCGACAGGTCGAGCCCGCCCTCCGGCCCGACGAACCCCCGCGCGACGAGCGCCACGACCGGCCACGCGAAGAACACCCCGAGGAACACCAGCGGCACCGCCGCCGCGACCCCCCACAGCAGCCCGCGCCGAGCACGGGACCACCCACGGCCGAGCACCGGCGTGGTCAGTCGACGACCGTCGCCGTCCACGCCTTGATCCACTCGTCGCGGTGCGCGTCGATGTCCTCGGGCGCGACCTCGAACGGCTCGTCGGCGAGCGGGGCGAACTGCTCCCACTCGGCGGGCAGCGCGACGGTGTCGTCGACGGGGTACATGTACATCTGGCCCGGGACGTCGGCCTGGAACGCCTCGCTCACGAGGAAGTCGACGAGCTGCTGGGCGCCCTCGGGGTTCTCGGCCCCGGCGAGGACGCCCGTGTACTCGACCTGGCGGAAGCACGTGTCGAGCAGCGCGCCCGTCGACGACGACGTCCCGTCCTCGGAGACCGTGAACGCGGGCGAGGTCGAGTACGACAGCACGAGCGGGCGGTCGCCCGCGCCCTCGCCGCCGGAGAAGTCGACGGAGTAGGCGTCGGACCAGCCGTCGACGACCTTGACGCCGTTCTCGCGCAGGTCGGCCCAGTACTGCTCCCAGCCGTCCTCGCCGAACGCGCCGACGGTCGCGAGGAGGAACGCGAGCCCGGGCGACGACGTCGCGGGGTTGGTCACGACGAGCAGGTCCCGGTACGCGGGCTCCGCCAGGTCCTCGAGCGTCTCGGGCTCCGGCACCCCGGCCTCGGTGAACCACGCGTGGTCGACGTTGATGCACACGTCGCCGACGTCGACGGGCGTCAGCTCGCCGTCGCCGACGGCGTACGGCTCTGCGGACGCCGGGAGGTCGGCGGGCGTGTACGGGTCGAGCACGCCCTCGTCGATCGCGCGGGTCGCGAACGAGTTGTCGATCCCGAACACGACGTCGCCGAGCGGCGAGCCCTTGGTGAGCACGAGCTGGTTGACGAGCGCGCCACCGTCGCCGGGGGCGACCTGCTCGACGGTCAGCCCGCTCTCCTCCTCGAACGCGGCGAGCACGTCGTCGCTCACCGCGAAGGAGTCGTGCGTGACGAGCGTGACGGTGCCCGACGACGCGCCGTCGCCCCCGGCCGTGTCGTCGCCCCCGCTGCACGCGGCAGCGGCGAGGAGCGTGACCGCGGCGAGGGACGCCGTCGTGACGTGACGGCCGGGCCGCGCTGCCCGACGACGGGTGGTGTGCTGCATGTGTCCTCCCCGGACGTTCAGGAGGGGTCCATCCGCCAGCGTCGGCGCGACGGCCGACGCGGACGGGTGATCGAGATTCCCGACTTCCTCCACCGGTGCTAACCGGATCAGGTTCGAGGGTCTGCGGTGGTCCGCACTCTCAGCTCCCGGGGAGCTCCCCTGTCGTTCCCGGCGAGCGTACACCGCGGTGGCTGCCGCACGGCGTCGACGCAGGCCAGGGACTACGGTGGTGCGCAGCACACCCGGCCCCGCCGGGACCGCCGACCCGATGGAGGAGCACCCGTGGCAGACACCGAGGAGAAGGCCACCCTCGCCGTCAAGGTGGGGACCGTCGCGCTGACGTTCGCGGCCGGCTGGGCGGCGCAGAAGCTCGTCACGCTCGTGTGGGCGAAGGTCACGGGGCACGACGCGCCGAAGGACCTCGACGACGAGGAGGTCGGCATCGTCTCCGCCGTGACGTTCGCGGCCGTCGCCGCGGGTGTCGGCGTCCTCGCCCGCCGGTTCGCCGGCAAGGAGGCCAAGCGCGTCGTCACGCGCTTCCTGTCGTAGTCCTCGGCTCGTCGTGAGCCAGGTCGGGCCCCGGCGCGCAGCCCCGGTACCCTGGCGCGCGTGACGGACCCCGTCCCGATGACCTCGACGCCCGCGCCCGACGCCGGCGCCGCGCCGTCCGTGCTGCGCGCGGGCTCGCGCGTCCTCGTCGACGCCGGACGCCTCCTCGTGCGCCACTGGCCCGCGCTCGTCGCGGTGGCGGTGCTCGCCCAGGTGGCCCACGAGCTCGCGCTGCAGGCGGCGCTCACGGTCGCGCCGTCGTCGGGTGAGCTCGGGCTGCTCGTGCTGTGTTTCTCGCCGCTCGCGACGGTCGTCGGGATCGTCGTCATGCTGCACGTCCTGCGCCGCGAGCCGCGGGACGACCGCGACCGGATCGAGGTGCGCGCTCTCCTCGGGTCGATCGCGTCGGTGCTCGTCCCGTACCTCGTCATCTACGAGTTCTACGGCGGTCTGTCGTCCGACTGGCAGGCGTACGTCGACTCCGCCGCGCTCGACCACGCGTTCGCCGCCGGTGCGGGGATCGAGACCGCCGACCCGATCCCCGAGGGCTTCGGGCTCACCGTCGTGCTCCTCGTGGCCGGCGCGCTGCTCGCCCGTACCCTCCTCGAGCGCCTCGCGAAGCGCCTGGAGCGGGGCGTCGTCGAGGCGGGCGGGGAGGCCCGACGCAGCGCCCGCACGGCCGCCGTGCGCATCGTCGCCGGGTACTGCGAGGTCGTCTGGATCGTCGTCGGCGCCTTCACCGTGACGGCGGTCGTCGGGAGCGTCCGCGAGTGGTGGACGTCGCGCGTCGTCGTCGTCGAGGTGACGACGTGGTGGGACGGCGTCGTCGCACGCGTGGACCTCCTGGAGCCGCTGGTCGCGGCCGTCGGTCCGACGACGTCGCTCCTGCTCGCGGGGATCGTCACCGGGCTCGTGGTGCCGCTCGCGTGGCTCACGCTCGGCACGATCGTCTACGGGGTCGAGGCGGTCGACGTCGTCGACCCCGCGCGGACGCGCGCGGCGCAGGACGGCACCGACGGACGCGCGACGCGTGTCGTCGACCGGGTCAACCGCACGCTCGGCGAGAAGCGTGCCCAGGCGGCCTGGGGCTTCATGCTCGACCCGGGTCGGCGGTTCGGCGGCCTCGTCGGCGCCCTCGGCATGCTGTGGCGCAGCCGCTGGAGCGCGGTCCTGCTGTTCTGCGTCGCGTTCGCGCTGCTCACGCTCGCCGAGCAGACCGTCTTCACGGCGGCCCAGGCGGTGCTCGGCCAGCCCGGCATCGTCGCGTGGCGCGCGGTGATCGGCCCGCTCGAGACCGTCGCGACGGTCGTCGTGCAGGTGCTCACGACCGTTCTGCTCGCCGCCGCGGCCGACGCGCTGCTCGCCAACCTGGGACTGCCGTCGGCGCTGCGCACGCGACGCGCGGCGCGGCTCTCGCGCGAGCGTCAGCCGGACCCGGCGGTGACCGGCAAGGACCAGTAGTCCGGCAGGAGCTCCGGCTCGACGAGGCGCACCTCGGCGGGCTCGGCGTCGTCGGGCGTGAGGAAGTACTGCGTGGCGCGGCTGGAGACGGCACCCGTGCACACCGGCGGATCGGTCACCGGCATGCCGGGCAGCGACGACGCGCCCGCGGTGAACTGGCGGCCCGACGTGTCGACGAGCACGACCTCGCACGCGGAGTACGCCTCCTCCGCGCTCGCCGGGCCGGGCGTGGCGTCCGAGCGCACCGACAGGTCGACGGCCCACAGGGTGTACCCGTCCGGGGCCTCGACGCGGCCGTCGTAGCCGTCGTCGAGCCAGTCGACGACCTCGGTCCCGGCGAGGCGGGCCCGCACGTCGCCGACCTGCGCCCAGCCCTCGTCGTCCGCCGTGTGGCCGCGGTGCGGCTCCGACGCCCACCACCCCTGCACGGCGTCGGAGCGCCAGGTGAGCGCGCCGAGCGCCGCGAGCGCGACCGCGAGCACCACCAGCCACCAGCGGTTCGCGCGCCACCATCCGACGCCGCCGACGCCGCTCAACCGCCCCACCCGCCCGGGACGAGCGCGGGCTCGAGCATCTCGACGGTGCCGCCGTCCGGCGGCGGCCCGACGCGGCCGAGGTCGATCTCGGCGACGGCCTGCGGGCGGTCGATGTCCGCGTCCTGGTGCTCCGTGAGCACGCGCAGCACGACGTCCCCCTCGAGCGCCTCGGCCGGGACCTCGACGACGACCGTCCCCGCCTCGGGGACGTCCGGGTCCACGAACGTGCTCATCATCGGGTTGCGCACCCGGTGCGAGGCCTCGTGGTCACGACCGTCGGCGTCGCGCAGCTCCAGCACCTCGAGGCCCGCCTCCTGCGTCGTGCCGGACACCGCGAGGTCGACGGCGACCCAGACGCCGTCGGTCGCGAGCGTGTCGAAGCCGTCCTCGAGCACCGTGCCGGTACGGACGTCGTCGACCCGCACGCGCACGGGCCCCGCCGTGACGACCTCGCCCACGGCACCGCGCGTCGTCGTCGACGTGAGGGTGGGCCACCACGTGTCGACGCGCGAGACCGCCGCCCCGACCACGACGGCGAGGGCGAGCAGGACGGCGGTCACGACCCGGTCGCCGCGCCGCGGCCGCGAGGTCACGGGCGCGTCGGACGGCGCCGGCCGCGCGGACCCGACGACGGCCGCCTCGGTGGTCTGATCGCTCACCAGTCGACCTCCTCCTCCGGCGGGTCCACGACGTCCGCCGGCACGTCGCCGGGAAGGACGTCCACGAGCACCACCGCGCCCGTCTCGGCCCACCGCCTCCCGCCCCCGATCGTCATGTCCCGGTACCGGAACGTCGGCAGGGTCACGGTGAGCGGCTCGTCGGGTGTGGCCGGGTCGTCGGACACCGCGCCCGCGTCCTCGACCGTCACGGGCCACAGGAGCGCGACGTCCTCGGGCAGGCCCGGCTGCAGGACGGGGTAGAGCGAGGCGTCGCGCACGAGCAGCGTCGTCCCGGGACGGTCCGGCTCCGCCTCGCCCACGAGCGCCAGGCCGGCGGGCAGCTCCGCCGGGAGCGTCACGGCGGTGTCGTCGAGGCGGCGCGACTCACGATCGGTGTCGAGCGCGCCCACGACCACGAGCAGCCACGCGTCCGCGCCGGCGTCCTCGAGCGCGGAGACCTGCACGTCGTCGGTCACGGACCACGACCGCACGGTGAGGTCGAACGGCCCGGTCGGGACCGGCTCGCCGGCGGCGGCCCGGGCCGGCCCCGCGTCGGCGGCGACGTGCTTCGCGAGGCCCCCGGCCGCCGTCGTGCCCACCACGACGCCGAGCACGGCCGCGAGGGCCGCCCGGCGGGGCCACGTGCCGACGAGGGCTCGCGCCACGGGCACGGCGCGGGCGGCCCGAGGCGGCGTCGTGGTCACGCCGCGCATCCTACGGTGGTGCGAGCGGTGCCGTCAGGACCCGCGGACGAACACCGTCGTGATCGGTCCCACCACGACGGCGTAGACCAGGGCGAGCAGCAGCGTGTGCAGCACGCAGAACAGCACGGCCTGGCCGAGCGTCCCCGGTTCGCGCAGGTGCCGCACGAGCTTGCGCACGAACTGCGCGGGGTGCAGCAGGTCCCAGCTGTTGAACCGCACGTAGCGGCCGAGGTAGATCCCGACGGTGACGAGGACCAGCACGGCGGCCACGGCGAGCCAGGACCCCGGCCGGGCGAACGGGGCGTCGTCCTCGGGGTACCGCACGACGGCGTACAGCATCTGCGCGACGAGCACGTTGACGACCGTGTTGAGCACCCCGGACAGCGCGAGCGTCAGCACCGCGACGATGTCGTACCAGAGCGGGACCCCCTCGCCGTCCTTGCGGTGGTTGAGGTTCAGCTCGGTGACGAGGTAGCCGGCGTTCGGCAGCAGGACCAGCCAGACGAGCGTCCCCAGCACGGCCACCGTCGCGACGACCCACGACGTCACCCCCGCGGCGAGCAGCGCGGCGTCGACGAGGACCACCGCACCGAGCACGAAGACGGGCACGATCGAGAGCGCGAGGTTGAGCAGCATCGGCCGGTAGACCGTCGTGCGGTAGACGACGGCCCGCAGCACGATGAGCACCAGCGCGTAGACGTTGAGCAGCGCGACGCCGCCGAAGAGCCAGGTGAGCACGCCCCTACGCTACGGGCGGCTCGTCGCGCGGGCCCGGGACGACGCCGATAGCGTGGACGGCGGCGAACCTCCCCGTGCCCGAGGACGGGCACCTCCCCCAGGAGCGGACATGGCACGGCAGGACGAGACCCCGGCGACGCCCCGGCACGTCGCGCCCGAGGCCCCCGCCGGACCACCGGCACCCAGCACCTCCCCCACGCTCATGCTCGCCCTGGCGACCATCGGGTTCGCCGTGAACTTCTGGGCCTGGGCGCTCATCAGCCCGCTCGGCGCCGCGTACGGGCAGCAGTACGACCTCACCGACGTCCAGGTCTCGGTCCTCGTCGCGGTGCCGGTCGTCGTCGGCTCGCTCGGCCGCATCCCCGTCGGGGCCCTCACGGACCGGTTCGGCGCACGCCTCATGTTCCCGCTCGTCAGCGCGGCCACGATCCTGCCCGTGCTGTTCGTGGGCCTCGTCGCGGACAGCTTCGTCGCGCTGATCGTCGGCGGGTTCTTCCTCGGTCTCGGCGGCACGGCGTTCGCGGTCGGCGTGCCCTTCGTCAACGCGTGGTACCCGCCGGCCCGGCGCGGCACCGCGATCGGCATCTTCGGCATGGGCATGGGCGGCACGGCGATCTCTGCGTTCACGACCGTCCGCATCCGTGACGCCTGGGGCGACGCGGCGCCGTTCCTGCTCGTCGCGGCGATCCTCGCGGTGTTCGCCGTCGCGTCGTGGCTGCTGCTGCGCGACGCGCCCGGGCGCGCGGCCGGGGCCGCCGGCGGCTTCTGGGCCCGCACGTGGTCGACGTTCCGGATGCCCGTGACGCTCCAGCTCTCGTGGTTGTACGCCGTCGGGTTCGGCGGCTTCGTCGCGTTCTCGGTCTACCTGCCCACCTTCCTCGTCAACGCCTACGACCTCACCGTGTCCGACGCCGCGGCGCGCACCGCGGGCTTCGTCGTGCTCGCCGTCGTCATGCGACCCGTCGGCGGCACGCTCTCGGACCGGTTCGGCGGCGTCCCGGTCTCGGTCGTGTGCTTCGTCGTCGTGACGGCGCTCGCCGCCGTCGTCGCGTTCCAGCCCGACCTCGTGCCGGTCGGCACCATCGCGTTCCTCGGCCTGGCCGCGGCGCTCGGCGCGTCCTCCGGCGCGACGTTCGCGCTCGTCGCGAAGGTCGCGCCGCCCGACAAGGTCGGTGCCGTGACCGGCCTCGTCGGCGCCGCGGGCGGCCTCGGCGGGTTCATCCCGCCGCTGCTCATGGGCGCCGTCTACCAGCTCGAGGGGACGTACGGGCTCGGCTTCGGGCTGCTCGCCCTCACCGCGCTCGCGACGCTCCTCTTCACGCTCGGCCCGGTCCGCCGGGGCGTGCGGGCCCGCGAGGCAACGGCCTCCGCCTGACCCCGCACGGCGGCCGGTCTCGCTCAGGCCTCGCGCACCGCGTCGCGCACCGCGACGCGCGGCAGGACGAGCCACAGCGTCGCCAGCAGCGCCAGGACCGCACCGCTCGCCCAGAGCGCGGCCGTGCGGCCCACGACGACGTCCACGACGAGCAGGACCGTCCCGGTGAAGACCAGGGCGAGGACGACGATCCCGGCACGCGTGACGCGGTCGCTCAGCGTCACCAGCTCGGGCTTGCGATGCTTGCGGAACAGCGCCCGGTGGATGCTCACCGGCGTGACGAACAGACCCGTCGTCAGCACGGACAGCGCGACCAGCGTCAGGTACACGCCCACCTGGAACTCGTCGAGGTCGGCGAACCGCGCCTGGAACGGCAGCGTCAGCAGGAAGCCCGTGAGGATCTGCACGCCGGTCTGCATGACGCGCAGCTCCTGCAGCAGCTCCACCCAGTTGCGGTCGGACCGCTCGTCGGGGGTCTCGTCACGGCCTCGGTCGTCCTTCCCGGCCCGCGCCTCGTCCTCGCCCGCACCCATGTCGTCCTCCGTCCGTCGGAGCAGGTGCCGCCTGCTCGACCACTCGTACGTCGCGGGCCGCCTTCGGCCGCGCGCTGGGCTAATCTTCCACTGCTGGGGTCAGGAATCGGCTCCGTCCTGCTTCGACCCCCGGGGACACCCATCGATGGACGCCGTTCAGCCCTTCGACGACCCACAGCTCGCGATCACCAGCCAGGGTCATCTCGTCACCGTGCTCGCCGCCCTCGTCGCGGGCGAGCCGCAGCCCGTCGGCCGCTTCCGCGTGGACCTCGCGACCGACCGGTGGTGGTGGTCCGACGAGGTGTTCGCCATGCACGGGTTCGCGCCGGGCGAGGTCGTGCCGACGACCTCGCTGCTCGTGTCGCACACCCATCCCGACGACCGCGACCGGGGCGTGCGCGCCCTCGCGCTCGCGGCACGCAGCGGACACGCCTTCGGGTCCATGCACCGCATCGTGGACGCCTCCGGCGCCACACGCATCCTCGCCGTCGCGGCGCAGGGCCGACGCAACCGCACGAGCGGGCAGGTCGCGGAGATCGCCGGCTACTTCGTGGACGTCACCGAGCACCACCAGGAGGCGGCGCGTCGCGAGGCCACCGCGGCGATCCGCGCCGCGGACGCCTCGCGCTCCGTCATCGAGCAGGCGAAGGGCGTCCTCATGGTCGCCTTCGGCGTGGACTCCGACGAGGCGTTCGAGCTGCTGCGCAAGCGGTCCAACGACGCCAACGTCGCGGTGCGCGAGCTGGCGCGGCGGCTCGTGGGCGGGCTGGGCACCTCGGGCGACGTCGTCGAGGCGGCCCGCGAGCGCGTCGACGCGCTGCTCACCGACGCGGAGCGCCGTCCCGCCGCGGGTGCCGCCGGCGAAGCCGACCTGGAGGGATCAGGATCCTGACGTCGGCGCGTCGGGGCGGTCGATCCCGGGGACGCGGCGCGTCTCGACGATCTCCCGCGCGACGTCGACCAGCTTGACGTTCGAGTCCTGGGACACCCGGCTCAGCACCGCGAACGCCCGGCTCGCCGACAGCGAGAAGCGCTCCATGAGCATGCCCTGCGCCTGGCCGATGAGAGTGCGGGTCTGCACGGCGGACTGGAGCTGCTCCTCGGTCCGCGCCGCCGAGATCGCCGCGGCGGCGACGGCGGCGAAGGTGGAGGCCAGGTGGTGGTCGTCCGGTCCGAACGCGTTCCGTGTCGTCGCGTACATGTTGAGCGCGCCGTGGGCGGTCTCCGACGTGTAGAGCTGGACGCAGAGCATCGAGCGGACGCCCAGCTCGTCCGCGACCTGCGGGGCCCACCGGGGCCAGCGCACGTCGGCCTCGATGTCGCCGGACTCCACGAGGGGGGACTGACGGATCGCGTCGAGGCACGGCCCTTCGCCGAACTCGTACTGCAGCTCGTCCCCGCGCGCGACGAGCGGGTCCGACACCGCGGGACTGTCGATGCGACCCCGCGAGATGAGCGAGATGCCCGCGGACTCGCAGCCGTCGACCATCGACACCGCGAGCTCGACCACACGGTCGAGCGTCTGCTGGAGCGTCGGCTCGTCGGCGAGGGCACGCGCCGCGTCCGCGACGCGTCCCGTCACGGTCAGCCCGTCGACGACGATCGGCGCGCCGGGCGCGGCCGCGCGCGGCTCGTCCTCGGTCGTGCTGCCCAGGTCGGCAGTGCGCTGCTCGATGCTCATCGTGCGGCTCCTTCTCGGTCTGTCCGGTACCAGACTACGTCGGGCTCGCCGGCGACCGGTTCGGGAACCCCGCCCGGGCGCGCGGCCCGGACGGGGCGGGAGCGGTGGGCCGTCTCGCCCGCACAAGGCGTGGCGGCCTGTGTCCCGGTCGGGCGCCGTCGCTCTCGCGAAGGACCCGCCCCCGGACGAGCACGGCTGGCTCGTCCTCCGTCCTCCCGTCGGGCTGCGGCGATCGGCCGAGCAGCCGCGACCCGGGGGAGGCATCGTGGCTCAGAACACGGGCTTTCCTCCCGTGACACCGAGCACCGTCCCCGAGACGTAGCTCGCGTCCGACGCGGACGCGAGGAACACGAACGCGGGCGCGACCTCGGCGGGCTGCCCCGCGCGGCCGAGCGGCGTGTCCTGGCCGAACTGCTCGATCTTCTCCGGCGGCTGCGTGGCCGGCTGGAGCGGCGTCCAGATCGGCCCGGGGGCCACCGCGTTGACCCGGATCCCCTGCGCACCGAGCTCGGCCGCGAGGTTGACCGTGAGGTTGTTGATCGCGGCCTTCGTCGACGCGTAGTCGAGCAGCGACGTCGAGGGCTGGTACGCCTGGATCGACGAGACGTTGATGATGCTCGCCCCCTCGCCCAGGTGCTCGAGCGCCGACTGCGTCACCCACAGGAGGGCGTACAGGTTCGTCTTCAGCACCCGGTCGAACTCGTCGGTCGTCGCGTCCGCGAACGACTCGCGGCGGGCGTACTGGAAGCCGGCGTTGTTCACGAGCACGTCGAGGCCACCGAGCTCGGCCGCGGCCCGTCCCGCGAGGGCGCGCGCCGTCGCCTCCTCGGTGAGGTCGCCGGGCAGGAGCGCGACCGTGCGACCGGCCTCACGGACCCAGCGCGCGGTCTCCTCGGCGTCCTCCTGCTCGTCGGCCAGGTACGAGATCGCGACGTCGGCGCCCTCGCGGGCGAAGGCGATGGCGACCGCGCGGCCGATGCCGGAGTCGCCGCCGGTGATCAGCGCCCGTCGACCCTCGAGCCGGCCGCTTCCGCGGTACGACCGCTCGCCGTGGTCGGGCGTCGGGTCCATGGGCCCGGTCAGACCGGGCGGTTCCTGCTGCTGGGCGGGGAAAGCGGTGGTGTCGTCCGTCATCTCGACCTCCTGATCAGCTGCGGGCGGGCTCGCGACGTCGCGCGAGCTGGGCGTCGTGGGCGCGCGGCCGGGCCGGCGGCTTGACCGCGGCGAGCGCTCCGGCGACGGTCGCCTCGGCCGTCGGGCCGACCCCGCCCGCCTTCGTCAGTGCGGCCATCACCTGGGCCGCGGCGTCGTGCACGGGTGTCCCCGCCTCGCTCGCGCCCTCCGCGAGGAGCCGAGCGGCCTCCATGTCGTCCACGCCGTGGACGGCCATGAGGACGCCCTTCGCCTGCTCGACGGCGGCGGCGGTCACGAACGCCCGGGTCACCGCGCGGTTCGCCTCGCGGTCGAGCACCTCGCGCTGCACCGGCGTCACGTCGACGACGTACCCGGCGATCTCGACGACGCGCCCCCTCGCGTCGCGCCGCCCCTGCCCGGTGATGACGACGGTCCGCGCACGGCCGTGGCCGTCCACGATCCGGTGGGCGCACGAGAAGGGACGTCCCGTGCGCAGCGCCTCGGTCCCCACCCGCACGACGCGGGCGCGGTCGTCCGGGTGCTTGCGCGAGCGCAGCGCGTCCAGCCCGGGCTCGACGTCGCCGGGCTCCCAGCCGTGCATCGTGTACACCTCGTCCGACCACCACCACGTGCCGGTGCCGATCTCGACCCGGTACTGCCCGACGAGGAGGTGCGTGCCGAGCGCGAGAACCTCGGCGAGGGACGCCGGGCGCACGGGGGTGGTCTGCGCGGGGGTGTCGGCGGTCACGGAGTTCGGGGCCATGTGGTCCTCCTGGATCCAGGGGGTTTTCGGGCCGCTTCTTGACTCCACCTCCAACCTAGCCCAGTGGTCGACGGACGGCACCCGCACTTCGGTAGCGTGCGCCCATGACCCCTCCCGAGGACCGGCGGACCGTCGCGCAGCACGTGGACGCCGCGCTCGCCCTCGTCGCACCCCTGCCGGTCGTGGAGCACGGCCTCGACGCCGCGCTCGGTCTCGTGCTCGCCTCGGACGTGGTCTCGCTCCTCGACTCCCCCGCGTCCGACTCGTCGGCGATGGACGGCTACGCCGTCCGGACCGCCGACGTGCGGGGCGCCACCCCGACCGACCCTGTGACGCTGCGCGTCGTCGCGGACGTCCCGGCGGGCGGCCCGGGCGGCCCGGCGGGCGGCCCGGGCGGCCCGGCCGGGGTGGACGGCGGACCCGGCGCTGCCGGACCACGCATCGGGCCCGGGGAGGCGGCGCGCATCATGACGGGGGCCGTCGTCCCGGCCGGCGCGGACGCCGTCGTGCCCGTGGAGGAGACGTCGACGGGCCGGTTCGTGCCCGGCTCGCCCGCGTCCCCGGACTCGTGGACCGGCACGGTGACGCTCCCCGTCGCAGGCCGGGGCGGTGCGCGACGCACCCACGTCCGCGCCCGGGGCGAGGACGTGCGGCGCGGCGACGTCGTGCTGGGGTCGGGCACGCGGCTGAGCGCGCGCCACGTCTCCGTGGCCGCGTCCGCGGGGTACGCGACGCTGCCCGTGCACCGCGAGCCGCGCGTCGCCGTCGTCTCGACGGGCAGCGAGCTCGTCGCCGCCGGGACGGTCCCCGGGCCCGGCATGCTCCCCGACTCGAACTCCGTGCTCGTCGCCGCCGCGGCGCGTGCCCTGGGCGCGCACGTCGTGCGGCGCGGTGCCGTGGGCGACACGGTCCAGGCCCTCGGCGTCGCGCTCGACGAGGTGCTCTCGGGCGCGTGGCCCGACGGCGCCGTCGCACCACCGGACCTCGTCGTCACCACGGGCGGGGTGAGCGCCGGGGCGTTCGACGTCGTCCGCGGGCTGCTCGACCCCGCCACCCGGGCCGGGACGCCCTGGGCGGACGCGGTCACCGACGCGCAGCTCGTCGCCGTCGGCATGCAGCCCGGCAAGCCCCAGGGCCTCGCGCGCTGGCGGGGCGTCCCGTGGCTGGCCCTGCCGGGCAACCCGGTGAGCGCGTTCGTGTCGTTCGAGCTGTTCGTCCGTCCGGTCGTGGACCGGCTGCGCGGCTGTCGGGAACCACGGCGCGCCCTGGTCACCCGGGTGGCGGGCGAAGGGTGGGCGTCGCCACCCGGCCGCGAGCAGCTCGTCCTCGTGCGGCACGCAGGGCCCGACGACGCGCGCGTCGTCCTCGCACGTCCGGTGCAGCACGGTCGGGAGGGCTCCGGGTCGCACCGGCTCTCGGCGCTGGCGATCGCCGACGCGGTGGCCGTCGTGCCGGCGGACGTCACGGCCCTGGCGGAGGGGGACGCGGTCCGCGTGCTCCTCCTGGACTAGGTCGAGTCTCCTCACCCGGGTCAGGCGTTTGATTCCCACCACCGCAGGTGCCCCGCCGCCTCCGCCGCCGGCTCGAGCACCTCCCACGCCTCGACGACCCGGCCGCCGTCGAACCGCCAGATGTCCACCCCGGCGACCGCGGGCCCACCGGGCAGGCGGCGCACGGAATGCATGACGACGTGGTCGCCGTCGGCCAGCAGGTGCTGGACGTCCACCTGCACGCCGCGGGCCTCGGCCACCGTCTCGCGGACGGCGGCGACCCATTCCTGCCGGCCCCGCGACGTCCCGTCAGGCCGATGGTGCACGAAGCTCTCGTCGAGCACGGGCACGAGTGCGCCGACGTCGCCCGCCACGAACACCTCCCCGAGCACCCGCCGCACGGTGTCCACGTTCGTCTCCCCGGCGCTGCCGGTGGTCGTGCCCTGTGTGGTCATGACGCCCACCGTTCCTCGCCTCCCGCCCCCTGTCGATGACATGGCATGTCATGGCGCACCGTGCCGGCACCGTCTAGCGTCGACGACTGTGCACACGGTCGGGGAGCTGTTGAGATCCTGGCGGCGTCGACGGCGCCTGAGCCAGCTGGACCTGGCCATCGCCGCCGACGTCTCGCCCCGGCACGTCAGCCTGGTCGAGACCGGCAGGTCCCATCCGAGCGCACCGATGATCCTGCGGCTCGCGGACCACCTCGACGTCCCGTTGCGCGACCGCAACCGCCTCCTGCTCGCCGCGGGCTTCGCCCCGCGCTTCCCGGAGCGCCCGCTCGACGACGACGAGCTGGCCGCGGCGCACCGCGCCGTGGCGCGGGTGATCCGCGCGCACGAGCCTTTCCCGGCGGTCGTCGTCGACGGCCGCTGGGACGTGATCATGACCAACCGGGCCGTCGAGCCGTTCTTCGCCCACGTCTCCCCCGACCTGCTGCGACCGCCCGTCAACCTGGTGCGCCTCGGTCTCGACCCGCGCGGGCTGGCACCGCTGGTCGTCAACCTGGCGGACGTGCGGGCCATGTTCCGCGCCCGGATCGGGCGCCAGCTCGCCGCCGCGCCGGACCCCGCCCTCACGGCGCTCTACGAGGAGCTGCTCGGCCCGGGTGCCGAGGAGGGGACGGAGCCGTCGATCGAGTCCGACGTCGCGATCCCCATGCACCTGCGCGTGGACGGCCAGGACCTGCGGCTGTTCTCGACCATCACGACCTTCGGTTCGCCACGAGACGTCACCCTCGACGAGGTCGCGGTCGAGATGTACTACCCGGCCGATCCCGAGAGCACCGCGTACTTCGAGGCGGGAGGCCCGCCCGAGGGGGGCCTGGCCAGCTAGCGCCCCACCGGCCGTGGGCCGGGGCGACCCGGGTACTACTTCGCGGTCGGGATCGGGTGCCCCTCCGAGGCCTGCACGACGACGATCCCCTGCCCGGACAGCGCGAGCTGGTACGCCTCGCCCGAGCCGCGGCCGATCGCGGCGCCCAGCTTCGCCGTCTTGCGGACCGCCGACTGCAGCGACGTCGACCAGAGGACCGCGGCCTGCATGTCGACGTACGTCGGCACGTCGACGCTCAGCACGACCGGCGTGCCGTACGCCGTCACGGCGATCGAGCCCGTGCCGCGGAAGGTCGTGTTGAACAGCCCGCCGCTCATCATCGACGCGCCCTCGACGCGGTTGATGTCCCACGTCAGGCTGCTCTCGAACGCGAGGACGTTGGCGCCGTTGACCGTGACGCCCTCGTCCTCGAGGTGGAGCACGAACACCTGGTCGGCGTCCTGCGCGAGGAACACGTCACCGCTGCCGGAGACCTTCATGAGGGACATCCCCTCGCCGGTGAAGGCCTTCTTGAACATCTTCCCGAGGCCGCCCGAGCCCTCGTACGCGAAGTCGACGTCACCCTGGTAGGCGACCATCGAGCCCTGCTTGGCGAAGAAGAACCCGCCCGTGCCGGTCAGGTCGACCTTGAGCATGCGGTCGTTCTGGAGCTGGAAGCTGCCGGGCTCGACGGAGCGCTCGGCGTGGTCGAGGAGTGAGCTGCGCATGCCCTCGATCCTGCGGCACGGCGGCGCCCGTGGCAACGACCGCACACCTCGTCGTGGGCGGAGACCGCGGGGAGCCGTGGAAGAGTGGGCGCATGAGCTTCACGCACCTCGACGAGCGCGGCCACGCGCGCATGGTGGACGTCACCGAGAAGCAGCCGACGGTCCGGTCCGCGACGGCCACGGGCGTCGTGCGGTGCTCGCCGCACGTCGTCGCGGCGCTGCGCGACGGCGCCGTCCCGAAGGGCGACGTGCTCGCCGTCGCACGCGTCGCCGGGATCGCGGCCGCCAAGCGCACGGCCGAGCTCCTGCCGCTCGCGCACGTCATCGGGGTGCACGGCGCGGTCGTCGACCTGACCGTGGGCGACCACGGGGTGGACGTGACGGCCACCGTCCGCACGGCCGACCGCACGGGCGTCGAGATGGAGGCGCTCACCGCCGTCGCCGTCGCCGGCCTCGCCGTCGTCGACATGGTCAAGGGCCTCGACAAGTCGGTCGAGCTCACGGACGTCCGCCTCGTCGCGAAGACCGGCGGCAAGTCCGGCGACTGGCACCGCGAGCCGTGACCCGGCACGCCGACGGTTCGGCAGCCGGCGCTCCGGTCCGGCAGCTGCCGGACCGTGCCTCGGGTGCCGAACCGTCCGGACCTCCGCCGTACGACGCCGTGGTGCTCGCCGGCGGGCGCGCGGAGCGGCTCGGGACGCCGAAGCCGGGCCTCGTCGTCGCCGGCCGACCCCTGCTCGAGCACGCGCTGGCGGCGACGTCGGGCGCGCGGGCGACGGTCGTCGTCGGGCCGGCCGAGCTCGCCGACCCCACCGTCGGGCCGGCCCGCTACCTGCTGACGCGCGAGGACCCCCCGTTCGGCGGTCCGGTGGCGGGGATCGCCGCGGGCCTCGCCGCCCTGCCCGACGGCGCCCCCGCACCCTGGGTGCTCGTCCTCGCGTGCGACGTCCCCCAGGCCGCGGACGCCGTCCCGCTCCTGCTCGCGGCAGCCGCGGACTCCGACACCGACACCGACACCGACGCTACCGGCGACCGCGTGGACGCGGTCCGCGCCGTGCGCGACGGCCGCGACCAGTGGCTCGTGGGTCTCTACCGCCGTGACGCGCTCGACGCCGCGGTCGCGCGGCTGCGCGCGGCGGGTGGCGTCGACGGCGCGCCCGCCCACCGCCTGCTCGGCGCGCTGCCGGCCCGGACCGTCGACGACGCGGCCGGCCTCACCGACGACGTGGACACGTGGCAGGATGCCCACGAGCACGACCGTCGCGCCGGGACCGACCGCGCGGCGGACGCCACCCCCGAGGACAGGAGGCCGCGATGACCAACCTCGAGCGCTGGGTGGACGCCCTCGTCGACGAGTACGACCTCGACCCCGAGGTCGTCGACATCGGGGCCGTCCTCGACCTCGCGCGCGACGCGGCCCACGGCGTCGAGCGTCCTGCGGCCCCGCTCACGACGTTCATCGCGGGGTACGTCGCCGGGATGGCCGCGGGCGAGGGGGCCGACCACCCGATCGAGGACGTGCTGGCTCGCGCCACCGAGCTCGCTCTCGCCTGGACCGTGGAGCCCGAGCTGCCCGGCACCGAGACGCCGGAGGCCTGACCGTGGCGACCGTCCGGTACTTCGCCGGTGCCCGCGAGGCCGCGGGGGTCGAGTCGGAGACCGTCGTCGCGACGACCGTCGGCGCGCTGCACGCGGCGCTCGTCTCGCGGCACCCGGCCCTGGCCGACGTCCTGCCGCGCTGCTCGCTGCTCGTGGGCGGCGTCCGCGCGTCCGACGACGCCGCACCCGTGAGCGCCGACGAGCTCGTCGACGTCCTGCCACCCTTCGCCGGGGGCTGACGCCCGGAGGTCGGCGCGGACCTGCGACCGCGAGGTCAGTGGTCGCCGCCGCCGAGCTGCGACAGCACGTGCGGCACGATCGTCTCGAGAACGGCCCAGCCGTCGCGCACCCCGCCCGTCGAACCGGGCAGGTTGACGACGAGCACGCGACCGTCCGGTCCCGGGGCGGTCCCGGCGATCCCGCGCGACAGCACCGCGGCGGCCACGTGCGCGGCGCCGCGCCGACGCAGCTCCTCGGCGATGCCGGGGACCTCCTGGTCCACGACCAGGCGCGTCCCCTCGGGCGTCAGGTCGCGCGGCCCGACGCCGGTCCCGCCCGTCGTCAGCACGACGCGCGCCCCGGAGGCGACGGCCCGGGCGACGGCGTCGCGGACCGACGCGGCGCCGTCGGGCACGAGGTCGGTGCCGACGCGGCCGTACCCCGCGTCCGCGAGGAGCCCGACCAGGAGCGGGCCGGACCGGTCCTCGGCCTCGCCGCGCGAGCAGCGGTCGGACACGGTGACGACGACGACGTGGACGTCGACGGAGGGCTGTCGGGGGTGCTCGCTCATGGGGGCACGGTACCGACGCCGGAGCCGGCGCAGCCGTCGCGCGAGACCGCGGGGCACGTGCCTAGGGTGGGTGGAGGGATGACGGCACCGGCGCCGCTCCCTCGTGGCCCGCCGAACGAAGGAGTTCCGATGAGCACCTCCCGGTCCGTGACCTCCCGCCGCGCGCCCCGGTGGGGAGCCGGGCACGCTGCCCGGCTCGCCGGCGGCACCGCGGTCGTCGTGGCGTTCGCCCTCGCGACGCCTGCCTCCGCCGCCCCGGTCGTCACCCCCCAGGCTGCCGACGACGGCTACGAGGTGATCTTCGACGGGACGCAGGAGTCGTTCGACGCGTGGGAGTACGCCGGCGACGGCGGGTTCGACCTGCTCGACGACGGCACGATGCGCAGCCGGGTCGGCGAGGACGGCGGTTTCGGCACGCTCTGGTACCCGGTCCGCCAGTACGGCGACTTCTCCCTGACGCTCGAGTTCCGCGACGACGCCCCGGGCGACCTGCGCGGGAACAGCGGCGTGCAGGTCCGCTTCCCCGCCCTGGACGGGCCCGTCGAAGGCTGCCCGACGACCTTCAACGGGAGCGAGACCGGCAACCTGTCGTGGATCGCGGTGAACTGCGGCCACGAGATCCAGGTGAACGACTCGCCCGAGGGCGGGTCGAACGACCCGCGCAAGACGGGGTCGATCTACGGCTTCGCCGACATCGGGCTCGACCGGGCCATGCCCACGCCCAAGGGGACGTGGAACGAGCTGGAGGTGCGCGTCGTCGGGCAGCACTACACGGTGATCCGCAACGGCGTCGTGATCAACGAGTACGAGAACCTGCCCGGCGTCCCCTTCCCGGGCCGGCCGCTCGACCCGGACTCGAGCAGCCGCGGCCTCGTCGGGTACGTGGGGGTGCAGGCGCACGGCTCCGCTCCGGACGTGGTGTCGTACCGCGACATCCGGGTGCGCGAGCTGCCGCCCGTGACGACGCAGGCCGACGTCCGCTGCCTCGCAGGGACGGCGTACGTCGCCGTCCGTGCGGAGAACGTCGGGGACACCCCGGTCGACGTGACCCTCGCGACGCCCACCGGGGAGCGCACGTTCACGGACGTCGCGCCGCAGCGCAGCGCCTACCAGTCGTTCAGCACCCGGGCGGCGTCGGTCGCGGCGGGCTCCGTGTCCCTCACCGTCGTCGGGGACGACGGCGAACCGGTCGTCGTCGAGACCCCGTTCGCGGCGGCCGACTGCGGCTGACCACCCGTAGGAGCCGGCACGTCGGGGACCGCGCGCTCGCCGCGCGGTCCCCGACGTTCCTCGGCATAGTGGACGACGACCGACCACGCCCACCCTGCTCGCCCAGGAGGCCGCATGTCGCAGTCCACCGTGCCCGACAACGCCGTCGAGGACGCCCTGCTCCGCCTGGGCAAGCACCTGCGCCGCGGCGAGGTGTCCGCCGACCTCCGCCAGGTCTTCCTGCGCGGCGGTCGCGAGGGCGACGTCTTCTACCGGGACCGGTGGTCGCACGACAAGGTCGTGCGCTCGACGCACGGCGTGAACTGCACGGGGTCGTGCTCGTGGAAGGTGTACGTCAAGGACGGCATCATCACGTGGGAGACGCAGCAGACGGACTACCCCTCGGTGGGCCCGGACTCGCCGGAGTACGAGCCACGGGGGTGCCCGCGCGGCGCCGCGTTCTCCTGGTACACCTACTCCCCCACGCGGGTCCGCTACCCGTACGTGCGTGGCGTCCTGCTCGACCTGTACCGGCGGGCGAAGGCGACCGTCGGGGGCGACCCGGTGCTCGCGTGGGAGTTCCTCACGTCCGACCCGGACGCCTCGCGCGCCTACAAGGCGGCGCGCGGCAAGGGCGGGCTCGTGCGCGCGTCGTGGGACGAGGCGGCGGAGATCGTCGCGGCGGCGCACGTGCACACGATCAAGCGGTGGGGCCCCGACCGCGTCGCCGGGTTCTCCCCGATCCCCGCGATGTCGATGGTGTCGCACGGCGTCGGCGCGCGGTTCGTGCAGATGCTCGGCGGCACGATGCTCTCGTTCTACGACTGGTACGCCGACCTCCCGGTCGCGTCGCCCCAGGTCTTCGGTGACCAGACCGACGTCCCGGAGTCCGCCGACTGGTGGAACTCGACCTACTGCATCATGTGGGGCTCGAACGTCCCCGTGACCCGCACGCCCGACGCCCACTTCATGGCCGAGGCGCGCTACCGCGGCCAGAAGGTCGTGGTCGTCTCGCCGGACTACGCGGACAACACGAAGTTCGCCGACGAGTGGCTCGCCCCGCAGCCGGGCACGGACGGCGCCCTCGCCCAGGCCATGGGCCACGTGATCCTCACCGAGCACTACGCCCGACGCCGCACGCCCGAGTTCGCGCAGTACGGCGCCCGCTTCACGGACCTCCCGCACCTCGTGCGCCTCGAGCAGCGCGACGACGGCACGTACCTCCCGGCCAAGTTCCTCACCGCCGCGGACCTGCCCGACCAGATGCTCGCCGCGGCCGCCGCTGCGCCCGCGCCCGACGGCTCCCCGCCCGCGAACGCGGCGTTCAAGACGGTGGTCCTCGACGCCGACGGCACGCCCCGGATCCCGAACGGCTCCCTCGGCCACCGCTACGGCGACGCCGACGCGGGCCGCTGGAACCTCGACCTGGGCGACATCGACCCGCTCCTCTCCGTCGCCGACCCGCACGGCGCCTTCTTCGGCGCCCCGGGCGGCGCCCCGACCCGCGGCTCGACCGACGGCGGTACTACCTCGCCAGACCGCGGTACTACCTCAGCGGACCGCGGTACTACCTCGGCAGCGCACGAAGGCGAGACGGCCGCGGAGGCGGGGACGGGGGCGGCGTCGGAGGCGAAGGGCGTGGCGGGCCTGGCGGGAGCGACGCGAGGGACGAGCGGCGCGGAGGGTAGCCCGAGCCCCGACGCCGCCCCCGCCCCCGCCCCCGCCGGACCCGGCCACAGCGCCCCGGACACCTACGAGACGGTCCAGGTCGCGCTCCCGCGGTTCGACCTCGACCCGACGCCGGGCGACGACGCCTCCGCCCACACGGGCGGCTCCGGCGTCGTCGTGCGCGGTGTGCCGGTGCGCCGCGTCGGGGACCACGTGGTGACGACGGTCCTGGACCTCATGCTCGCGCAGTACGGCGTCGACCGGCCGGAGCTCGGCCTGCCGGGCGAGTGGCCGACGGGCTACGACGACCCCGCGACGCCGGGCACGCCGGCGTGGCAGGAGCAGTTCACGGGGGTGCCCGCGCCGGCCGCGGAGCGCATCGGCCGGGAGTTCGCGCAGAACGCGCTCGACTCGGGCGGGCGCTCGATGATCATCATGGGCGCGGGCGCGAACCACTGGTTCCACTCGGACACGATCTACCGCGCGATGCTGGCGCTGACGACGCTCACGGGCTGCCAGGGCGTGAACGGCGGCGGCTGGGCGCACTACGTGGGGCAGGAGAAGTGCCGCCCGGTCACGGGCTGGGCGCAGTACGCGGGCGGGCTGGACTGGGTGCGCCCGCCGCGGCAGATGATCGGGACGGCGTTCTGGTACCTCGCGACGGACCAGTGGCGCTACGACGGGCTGCCGGCGGACGCCCTGGCGTCGCCGCTCGCGCAGGGGCAGTTCGCCGGGCGCACGACGGCCGACACGCTCGTCGAGTCGGCGCAGCGCGGGTGGATGCCGAGCTACCCGACGTTCGACCGCAACCCGCTCGACCTGGTGGACGAGGCGCGCGCGGCGGGCAAGGAGCCCGCGCAGCACGTCGTCGACGAGCTGAGGTCGGGGAACCTGCGGTTCGCGTGCGAGGACCCGGACGCGTCGGAGAACTTCCCGCGCGTCGTGACGGTGTGGCGCGCGAACATCCTCGGGTCGTCGGGCAAGGGCAACGAGTACTTCCTCAAGCACCTGCTGGGCACGGACGCGGCGGTGAACGCGTCGGAGTCGGGGCCCGACCGGCGGCCGCAGACCATGACGTGGCGCGACGAGGCGCCTCAGGGCAAGCTCGACCTGCTCGTGACGATGGACTTCCGCATGACGTCGACGACGCTGTTCAGCGACGTCGTGCTGCCGGC
Source organism: Cellulosimicrobium sp. So1_17 (assembly GCF_055181235.1). NCBI lineage: Bacteria > Bacillati > Actinomycetota > Actinomycetes > Micrococcales > Promicromonosporaceae > Cellulosimicrobium > Cellulosimicrobium sp. So1_17. Next base: position 3,548,594 of record NZ_CM143702.1, on the reverse strand, counting down.
CGCGACCTGGTACGAGAAGCACGACCTGTCGTCGACGGACATGCACCCGTTCGTGCACTCGTTCAACCCGGCGGTCGACCCGCCGTGGCAGACGCGCACGGACTTCGCGACGTTCCACACGATCGCGGCGAAGGTCTCCGAGATGGCGGTGACGCACCTCGGGGTGCGCGAGGACCTCGTCGCCGTGCCGCTGCAGCACGACACCCCCGACGAGATGGCGGTGCCGCACGGCGCGCTCCCCGACTCCGGCGCCCCCATGACGGAGCGTGAGCTCGTGCCGGGCCGCACCATGCCGAAGCTCGTCGTCGTGGAACGCGACTACCCCGCGTTCGCGGCGCGCATGGCGGCGCTCGGACCGCTCACCGACACCGCCGGGATGGCGACGAAGGGCGTCGCGTTCATGCCGGACGAGGAGGTGCGCCGCCTGGGCCGGAGCAACGGCGTCGTCCAGGACGGACCGGCCGCCGGGCGCCCGCGCCTCGACAAGGACACGCACGCGTGCGAGATGATCCTCGCCCTGTCCGGGACGACGAACGGCCGGCTCGCGGTGCAGGGGTTCGAGAACCTCGAGAAGCGCACGGGGAGGCCGCTCGCGGACCTGGCCCGCGAGGAGGAGGGCGTGCGGATCACGTTCCCGGACGTGCAGTCGCGCCCGACGCCGGTCGTCACCTCTCCCGAGTGGTCCGGCTCGGAGCACGGCGGGCGCCGGTACTCGGCGTTCGTCGTCAACGTCGAGCGGCTCAAGCCGTGGCACACGCTCACCGGTCGGCAGCACTTCTACCTCGACCACGACTGGATGATCGAGCTGGGCGAGCACCTGCCGGTGTTCCGGCCGCCGCTCGACATGCACCGCCTGTTCGGCGACTCGCCCGTGGTGGGCGACACGTCGCCGTCGGGCTACCCGGGCTCGGACGGGCACGCCGAGGTCGCGGTCCGGTACCTCACCCCGCACAACAAGTGGTCGATCCACTCGGAGTACCAGGACAACCTCTTCATGCTGTCGCTGTCGCGCGGCGGGCCGAACGTGTGGATGAGCCCCGCCGACGCGGCGAAGATCGGCGTCGCGGACAACGAGTGGATCGAGGCGTACAACCGCAACGGCGTCGTCGTGGCACGCGCGGTCGTGAGCCACCGCATGCCCGAGGGCACGGTCTACATGCACCACGCGACCGACCGGACGATCGACGTGCCCCTCGCGGAGACGTCGGGGCTGCGCGGCGGCATCCACAACTCGCTGACGCGGATCCTCCTCAAGCCGACGCACCTCGCGGGCGGGTACGCGCAGCTGTCGTACGCGTTCAACTACCTCGGCCCGACGGGCAACCAGCGGGACGAGATGACGGTGATCCGGCGGCGCTCGCAGGAGGTCCGGTACCAGTGAAGGTCGGTGGAACGGTGACGCGCAGGGCGAGGGACGAGTCCGGAGCGGAACGTGACCGTATCGACCGGCGCGAGGGGGTGACGGCGTGAGAGTCATGGCGCAGATGTCGATGGTCATGAACCTCGACAAGTGCATCGGGTGCCACACGTGCTCGGTGACGTGCAAGCAGGCGTGGACGAACCGCACGGGCGTGGAGTACGTGTGGTTCAACAACGTCGAGACGCGCCCGGGGCTGGGCTACCCGCGGACGTACCAGGACCAGGAGAAGTGGGAGGGCGGCTGGGTCCGCACGAGGAGCGGGAAGCTCAAGCTGCGCGCCGGCGGGCGGCTCAAGAAGCTCGCGACGATCTTCTCGAACCCGAAGCTGCCGTCGATCCACGACTACTACGAGCCGTGGACCTACGAGTACGACATGCTCCTCTCGGCGCCGCAGGGCAAGCACACACCCGTCGCGCGCCCCAAGTCGTTGCTCACGGGCGAGAACATGCAGATCTCGTGGTCGGCGAACTGGGACGACGACCTCGGGGGCTCCACGGCGACCATGCAGCAGGACCCCGTGCTCCAGCACATGAGCGAGCACGTCGCCGAAGAGCTCGAGAAGACGTTCATGTTCTACCTGCCGCGCATCTGCGAGCACTGCCTCAACCCGGCGTGCGTGGCGTCGTGCCCGTCCGGCGCGATGTACAAGCGGGCCGAGGACGGCATCGTGCTCGTCGACCAGGACCAGTGCCGCGGCTGGCGCATGTGCGTGACCGGATGCCCGTACAAGAAGGTCTACTTCAACCACAAGACCGGCAAGGCCGAGAAGTGCACGCTGTGCTACCCGCGGCTCGAGGTGGGGCTGCCGACGGTGTGCTCCGAGACGTGCGTGGGCCGCCTGCGCTACCTCGGTCTCGTGCTCTACGACGCCGACCGCGTCTCGACCGCCGCGGCCGCCGAGGACGAGCACGACCTGCTCGCCGCGCAGCGCTCGATCCTGCTCGACCCGCACGACCCCGAGGTCGTCGCCGCGGCCCGTCGCGAGGGCATCCCCGACGACTGGATCACCGCGGCGCAGGCGTCGCCGATCTGGAAGCTCATCTCCGAGTACGAGGTCGCGCTGCCGCTGCACCCCGAGTACCGCACGCTCCCGATGGTCTGGTACATCCCGCCGCTGTCCCCCGTCGTCGACACCGTCACGGCGTCCGGCAACGACGGCGAGGACGGGCGCACGCTCTTCGCCGCGATCTCGCAGCTGCGCATCCCGCTCGAGTACCTCGCCGGGCTGTTCACCGCGGGCGACACGGCACCTGTGGAGAAGGTGCTGCGACGCCTCGCGGCGATGCGCTCGTCGATGCGCGAGGTCAACCTCGGCAACGCGTTCCCCGAGGAGAACGCGACCGCGGTCGGGATGACGGGACGCGAGGTGCAGGAGATGTACCGGCTCCTGGCGATCGCGAAGTACGAGGAGCGCTACGTCATCCCCACCGCGCACACGGAGATCGCGCGCGAGCTCGACGAGATGGCGTGCTCGCTCGACGTCGACGGCGGCCCGGGCATGGGCGGGTACGGCGGGACGACCATGGGTGGCGGTGGACCGTTCGGGTCGTCCTCCGGGCAGCCGATGCCCGTCGCCGTCGAGAACTTCCACGTGCTCCAGGCCCGCCAGACGGCGGACTCGCCGCACGAGCCGTCGACCACGTCGCGCGTGAACCTGCTCAACTGGGACGGCAGGGGGCGGCCCGCCGGGCTGTTCCCGCCCGAGATGGAGACGGGTCACGCGGCGGCGGTCGGGCAGGGCGGCGGCACCCCGCCCGGTGCGCCCGGCACGCTTCCCGGCGGACGGCAGGACGCGCGCCACGACGCTCCCGGCGGCGTGGAGTCGTCGGGCGAGCCCCCGAGCCCCGGACCCCTGGACACCACGGGCGGTGCGCGATGACTTCGCTCCTCCCGCTGCCCCGCCTGCGCCCAGGGGCCCGACGCCGCGGCGCCGGGACCGCCGACGACGCCGCCCGGGCGGTCGCCCCCGTCCCCACGACGGCGGCCCAGCGCCGGACCGCGCACATGGCCGCCTCGCTCCTGCTCGCCTATCCCGACGACGACGTGCTCGCCGCCGCTGCCGCCGTCCGGCCCGCGCTGCCCGGGCTGCCGGCCCCGGTCGCCGAGCGGCTCGGCGGGTTCTGCGACCTGCTGGACGACGCGGCGTCGGGCACCCGCGGTACGGACGGACCCGGGCCCGGCGGGCTGCGCGAGCTCCAGGCGCTCTACGTCGCGACGTTCGACCTCAAGCGCAAGTGCTCGATGTACCTCTCGTACTACGCCGCCGGGGACACCCGGCGGCGCGGGATCGCGCTCGTCCGGTTCGTCGAGGCGTACCGCGCCGCCGGCTGGGAGCTCGCCGCCCGGACGTCCGCGGGCGGACCGGAGCTGCCGGACTACCTGCCGACCGTGCTCGAGTTCTCGGCCCGCACGACCGGCGACGACGCGACCATCGCCGCCGGGCTCCTGGGCATGCACCGCGACGGGATCGAGGTGCTGCGGGCGGCGCTCGCGGACACGGGAGCGCCGTGGACAGGGGTCGTCGAGGCCGTGTGCCTCACGCTGCCGCCGCTCGACGAGGCGGCCGAGCGCCGCTACGAGGCGCTCGTCACGGCGGGCCCGCCGAGCGAGATGGTCGGGCTCGAGGGGCTCGCGCCGTTCGGGCCGACGGACACGGACGAACGGGGTGGACGGCGATGAGCGGCGTGAGCGCGGGCGAGGTCCTGCTCTGGGTCGTGCTGCCGTACGTGACGTTCGCGGTGCTCGTCGTCGGGTCGATCTGGCGGTACCGCTACGACAAGTTCGGCTGGACCACCCGGTCGAGCGAGCTCTACGAGAAGAGGCTCCTGCGCCTCGGCTCGCCGCTGTTCCACTTCGGGCTGCTGTTCGTCGTGCTGGGCCACCTGCTGGGGCTCGTCGTGCCGAAGGCGTGGACCGAGGCCGTCGGCATCAGCGAGGGGTTCTACCACTTCATCGCGACGTCGATGGGAACGGTCGCGGCCGTCGTCGCCGTCGCGGGACTCCTCATCCTCATCTACCGGCGCCGCACCACCGGCCCCGTGTTCCTCGCGACGACGCGCGTGGACAAGGGGATGTACGTGTTCCTCGGGGCATCCATCCTCTCGGGGGCGTGGGCCACCGTGCAGACCCAGATCCTGGCGGGCGGCCACGGCTACGACTACCGCGAGACGATCTCCCCCTGGTACCGCTCGCTCTGGTACCTCCAGCCGCAGCCCGAGCTGATGGCCGGGGTCCCCGCCGCGTTCCAGGTCCACGTCGTCGCCGCGATGCTCCTGTTCGCCGTCTGGCCGTTCACGCGCCTCGTGCACGCCTTCTCGGCGCCGGTCCCGTACCTGTTCAGGCCCTACGTCGTGTACCGCTCGCGCGACGCGTCGACGACGTCGCGCGAGCCGCGCCCCGGCTGGGACCCGTCCTCCGCGCCGAAGCGGCGGTGACGGCACTCCGCCACCCGCCTGGGTGAAAACGGCGCGAGGACGCCCCACGGGGTCCTGCGCTCCCCTCCTTCCAGAGGCGGCCACACCGGCTGCTCCCACCACCTGGAGGAGGCTTCACCATGTTCCACCCGGCCCCGACACACGCCACCCCGGCCGCCGCACCACGTCCGGTGGTCACCGCCGGTCCCGCCGCTCCGGCCGCCGCCCCGCCGACGCGTCAGCTCGTCGCCACGGTCACCGGGCACGTCGACACCGCCGTCGCCGCGACCGCGCGGTTCCTCACACGCTGGTCGGTGCCGGCGCTGCGCGTCGCGATCGGCCTGGTCTTCCTCGGCTTCGGCGTCCTGAAGTTCGTGCCGGGCGGCAGCCCTGCCGAGACCATCGCCGCGCGCACCGTCGAGACGCTCACGTTCGGGCTCGTCGGCGGCACCGCTGCGGTGCTCTTCACCGCCGTGCTCGAGACGTTCATCGGCCTGTCTCTCGTCACCGGCCGCTTCCTGAAGATCGGCCTGCTCGCGCTCGCCGTCGCCCTGGTCGGCATCCTGTCCCCGCTGCTCCTGTTCTTCGGCGAGCTCTTCGGCGACGGCATGACGCTCATGGGCCAGTACGTCCTCAAGGACGCCGTGCTCGTCGCAGGCGCCTCCGTGGTCGCGGCCGTCGCCCTCGGTGCACGCCTGAAGCTCGAGGCATGACCGCACCGCACGCCGACAGCACCACCACCGCCGAGAAGTGGGTTTCCGGCCCGGGATCAGCAGAGCTCGGGGCGGGAACCCACTTCTCGGCGGTGGTGGCCGTCGGTCAGCGGAGCTGGAGGCCCAGGGTCATGAACACGCTGTTCGGGTCGTCGGTGTAGTCGGCGAACGGCGGGGACCCGACGAACCCGTGCCGCGCGTAGAGACGACGCGCCGGAGCGAAGTAGTCCTCCGCCCCGGTCTCCAGGCTCACCCGATCCATCCCGCGGCGTCGTGCCTCGTCGAGCAGGAACACCAGCACCGTCGTCGCGACCCCTCGCCCGCGCGCGGCCGCCGTCGTGCGCATCGACTTGAGCTCCCCGAGCCCGCCCGCGTGCTCCTTGAGCGCGCCGCAGCCGAGCAGCGCTCCCTCGCTCGAGCGCGCCGTGACGAACGTGATCTCCGGGACCCGCAGCCGCTCGACGTCGAGCGCGTGCACGCTCTCCGGCGGCGACGTCGCGAACATGTCGTCGAGGTGCTCCTGCAGCAGCGCGAGGACGTCGGTCGCCGACGGGTCCTCGACGGCGACGCGCACGTCGCCCCGGGTGGTCGTGTCGTTCACGGGACGAGGGTGCCACACCCCCCGATCGTGGAGCAGCCGCGCCCTCAGGCCTCAGGTCCTCCCCCGACGGGTGCGGACCTCACGACCGGGCGTACTCCGCGAGCGTCACGCCGGACCCGAAGGTCTGCGTGGCGGTGTTCTCCCACCGCTGCGGCGCGTAGTCCCGCGCGCCGAAGAGCGGTATCCCCCCACCGAGAAGGACGGGGTTGATCTTCAGCGCGAGCCGGTCGATCTCGTCGGCGAGCACCGCGGCGAGAACGCCCCCGCCGCACAGCCAGATCCCCTTGCCGTCCTCCTGCTTGAGCGCGCGGACGGTCTCCACCGGGTCCGAGTCCGTGACGTGCACCCCCTCGCTCCCGGCAGGTGCCTCGTGCGTGCGGGAGAAGACGATCTGCCGCAGGTGCTCGTACGGGTTCGGCAGGTGGTGGTCGGGAAGGCCGACGGCGTAGGTGTTCCATCCCATGAGAACGGTGTCGAACGGGCCGTCGTCGACCGGGAGGCCGACCGCCTCGGCCAGCCGCGTCGGCGCGGTGCCGCGGTACCGCGCCCAGATCGGTCCCATGTGGTCGCCCTCGGCGAGGAAGGCGTCGAACTCACCGCCCGGACCGGCGATGTACCCGTCGAGGCTGACGGCGGCGTAATAGGTCACTTCTCGCATCAGAGACTCCAATAACTACAGGTGCAGTGGTTGGAGACTACAACAGGTGCAGTGGTCGGGCTATCGTCGGCGCATGGCGAAGAACACGGCACGACGCAGCGCACTGGCGGACGCGGGGATCGCCGTGCTCGCACGCGAGGGGTCGCGCGGCCTGACGCATCGAGCGATCGACGACGAGGCCGGGGTTCCCACGGGAACGACGTCGAACTACTTCAGGAGCCGTGACGCGCTCGTCGCCGGGCTGTTCGAGCGCATCGGGGCCCGGCTCGCGCCGACACCGGAGGACCTGGCCCGGCGAGCAGCACAGCAGCCCAGTCGCGCGCTGTTCGCCGACTACCTCCGCGACATCGTGCGGCGGCTGTCCGCCGACCCCGACGTCACCCGAGCCCTGTTCGAGCTGCGGCTCGCCTCCGGGCGCCGGCCGGAGCTCGCCGCCGTGCTCGGGCCGTGGCTGCGCACGGGGTTCGAGGCCGACGTCGAGTTCAACCGGTCGGCGGGCCTGCCCGGCGGGCGCAGGGAGATCGCCCTGTTCCACTACGCGATCGACGGGCTCCTCTTCGACCGGTTGACGACACCGGTCGACCCGGAGATCCCGGTCGACGACGTGATCGACGCACTCGTGGCAGGCCTGCTTCCGGCGCGGTGAGGTCGCGAGCCGACGGCGACGGCGCGTCCCGGCCGGATCGCCAGGGCGAGAGGGTGGAGGAGCGGACGCAGCGGCGTCGTGCACGACCGGGACCGCGGCGAGACGACGGCCGAGCGGGCGGTGCGGCGTCGGATGCGAAGGGCGTAGAGGCCGCGCTCCTCAGACGGACGGCCGACCGCACGAGGTGACGGCGCGGACAGCCCGAGCACCGGCGGCGCACCGTCCGCGAACCGACCGCTGCCCAAGAGTCCGCAACAACCCGCACATGCGGATCTATGATCGTTCTCATGCCGCACTTTCGGATCAGTCAGGCCGCGAGTCTTCTCGGCGTGAGCGACGACACCGTCCGCCGGTGGGTCGACGCCGGGGACCTCGCCGCGAGCGCCGACGACGCCGGGCGCAAGGTGGTCGACGGCGCGGAGCTCGCACGGTTCGCCGTCGCCCAGTCGCACCCGACGCCGGACCCGTCGGGCGTCGCGCGCTCGGCGCGCAACCGGTTCGTGGGCATCGTGACGGGCGTCGTGAGCGACCAGGTCATGTCGCAGGTCGAGATGCTGTGCGGCGGGCAGCGCGTCGTGTCGCTCATGAGCACGGAGGCCGTCCGGGAGCTGCGGCTCGAGCCCGGGAGTCTCGCCGTCGCGGTGGTCAAGGCGACGACCGTCATCGTCGAGACCCCTGGTGGCGCCGCGTGAGCGCAGCCGCCCGGGGCACGGCCGCACTGGGCTCGCTCGCGCTCGCGGTGGGCCTCACGGCGTGCGGCGCGGACGCGGAGGCCGGGGCACCGCAGGAGCGCACGCTCACCGTGCTCGCGGCGGCGTCGCTGCGTGACGTGTTCACCGACCTCGCGACGGACTTCGAGGCGGAGCACGACGGCGTGACGGTGACGCTCTCGTTCGCGGGATCGTCGGACCTGGGTGACCAGATCCTCGCGGGTGCGCCTGCGGACGTCCTCGCGTCCGCCGACGAGCGGTCCATGGACCGTGTCGTCGAGGCCGGCGACGCGGACGACCCGGTCGCGTTCGCGACGAACACGCTGACGGTCGTCACGCCTCCGGGCAACCCGGCGGGCGTCGGGTCGTTCGCCGACCTCGCCCGCGACGACGTCAAGGTCGTCGTGTGCGCGCCCGAGGTGCCGTGCGGGAGCGCGACGGAGACGGTCGCCGACGCCGCGGGCGTGACGATCCACCGCGTGAGCGAGGAGGCGAGCGTCACCGACGTGCTCGGCAAGGTCACGGCGGGCGAGGCAGACGCCGGGCTCGTCTACGTCACGGACGCGGCGCTCGCGGGGAACGACGTCGAGGTCGTCGACGTGCCCGAGACCGACGCGGCGCTCAACACGTACCCGATCGCCGTGGTCGCGGCCGCGACCGACGCCGGGGCGGAGCAGCGGGAGCTCGCGCAGGCGTGGGTGGACCTCGTGACCGGCGAGACCGGCCGGGCCGCGCTCGCCGAGGCGGGCTTCGGCACGCCGTGACGACCACGAGGCGCGCCGTGCCAGGAACCGGCTGATGCGCACGCTCCCCCGCTGGCTGCTCGTCCCGGCGGTGCTCGGCGCGCTGTTCGTCGTCGTGCCGCTCGGGGCGATGCTCGCCCGTGTCGACCTCGCGCCGGGTGCGGACGGGACGGGGGGCCTCTGGTCGCTCGTCACGTCGCCGACCGCGGTCGACGCGCTCTGGCTGTCGCTGCGGACGTCGCTCGCCGCCACGGCGTGCTGCGTCGTCGTCGGCACGCCGATGGCGCTCGTCCTCGCGCGCACGACGTTCCCCGGGCAGCGGGTCGCGCGCGCGCTGGTCCTGCTCCCGCTCGTGCTACCGCCCGTGGTCGGCGGCATCGCGCTGCTCTCCACGTTCGGGCGGCGTGGCCTGATCGGGCAGCACCTCGAGGTGCTCGGGATCGAGATCGCGTTCACGACGACGGCGGTCGTGCTGGCCCAGACGTTCGTCGCGCTCCCGTTCCTCGTCCTCAGCCTCGAGGGCGCGCTGCGCACCCAGGACACCCGGTTCGAGGACGTCGCCGCGACGCTCGGCGCACGCCCGACGACCGTGCTGCGCCGGGTCACGCTCCCCCGCGTGCTGCCCGCGCTGCTGTCCGGCTCCGTCCTCGCGTTCGCGCGGGCCCTCGGCGAGTTCGGCGCGACGATCACGTTCGCGGGCGCGCTCCAGGGCGTGACGCAGACGCTGCCGCTCGAGATCTACCTCCAGCGCAGCGCCGACCCCGACGCCGCGGTCGCGCTGTCGTTCGTGCTCGTCGTCGTCGCGGTGGTGATCACCGCCGGGGTCCACGGTCCGCGCGTGCTCGACGGCGCGGGTGCCGGCCGCTCAGGTCCGGGGCCGAGGCGGGGACGCGCGCCCGACCTACCTTCCGCGCCGCTCGTTCCTCGCGACGCTCCCGCCAGACCCGCCACGGTCGGGCGCGCGTCCCCACCCCGACCCCTCGTCGGTCGCCGGGCCTCGGCGCGTGTCGGGCGACGGGCCCCGGCGGATGTCGCCGAGGCGGTCATGGGTGCGGCGGAGCCGGCCGCCTCGCTCTCCGTCCGGGCCGTCGTGCCGGGGCGAGGGCTCGACGTCGACCTCACGATCGCTCCCGGAGAGGTCGTCGCCGTGCTCGGCGAGAACGGCTCGGGCAAGTCGACGCTGCTCCAGGCGGTCGCCGGGCTGCTGCCCCCCGCGGAGGCCCGGTCCGCGCGCGTCACGGTCGACGGCGCCGACGTCACGCGCGAGCCGCCGCGCGGCCGACGCGTCGCGTGGCTCAGCCAGCGCCCGCTCCTGTTCGAGCACCTCTCGGTCGTCGGCAACGTCGCGTTCGGCCCGAGGGCTCGCGGTGCCGGACGAGGGGCGGCCGGGGCCACCGCGCTCGACGTCCTCGCAAGGGTCGGCGTCGACGACCTCGCGGGACGCCGCGCGACCGAGCTGTCCGGCGGCCAGGCGCAGCGGGTCTCGATCGCCCGCGCCCTCGCGACGGACCCGCGCGTCCTCCTGCTGGACGAGCCGCTCGCGTCGCTCGACGTCGGGGTCGCGCAGCGCGTGCGCTCGGTGCTGCACGACGCGCAGCGCGACCGGCCGCGCACGACGCTGCTCGTCACCCACGACCTGCTGGACGTGCTGCTCCTGGCGGACCGCGCCGTCGTGCTCGAGGACGGCCGCGTCGTCGAGGACGGCCCGGCCGCCGAGGTGCTGACGCGTCCGCGGTCCCGGTTCGCGGCGAGGCTCGCGGGCGTCAACCTGCTCGCCGGAGTGGTCTCGGACGTCACCGAACCTGTGCCGGTCTCGACGCGGTCCGCCCTCAGTACCGTCGAGGCCGTCGAGGCCGTCGAAGCCGTCGAGCACGAGGCGGCGCTGTCGGTCGGCGGCACCGAGACCGGGGTGCTGGGGACGGCGGGCGAGCCGCTCGCCGTCGGCTCCGCGGCCGTGGCCGTCTTCGAGCCGCGGACGGTCGCGGTCCACCGCGCGACGCCGGAGGGCAGCCCGCGCAACGCGTGGCGCGTGGTCGTCACGAGCGTCGAGCCGCACGGCCCGCTGCTGCGCGCGTGGGGCCGGGTCGAGCGGGACGACCTCCGGCCGGGCGAGCGGTCCGCCGTCGTGCGCGACGACGCCCCGCGCCTCGCCGCCGACCTCACCCCGCGCGCGGTGGCGGAGCTGCGCCTCGCGCCCGGCGAGAGCGTCTGGTTCGTCGTCAAGGCGGCGGAGGTCCGGATCCACGCGCGCTGACGGGACCGCCTGCCGGGAACGCCCATCCCCCTCGGGCCCCTCGCCGTTCCCGGGTGAGCGTCGGCCGATCCGGGGTTGCGCGCCGCGGATCCGCCCGGGTGGACACGACCCCGGGTTCGGAGGGTCAGCGTGACGAGGACGGCGAGACGCCGCCGAGCGCGCTGCGCACCTCGCCGACCAGCGCCGCCATCGCCGCCTCGGCCCGCTCCGCGTCGCCCTCCGCGACGGCGTGCGCGACGGCCTCGTGCTGGTCGAGCGCCTCGGGGACGGGCGACGCGGGCATGAGCCCGAGGTGCGTCCGGCCGGAGAGCACGGCGGCGACGACGTCCGCGAGCGCCCCGAACATCTCGTTGCCGCTCGATCGGAGCAGGAGCTCGTGCATGCGCACGTCGAGCGCGAGGAACTCCTCGAGGTCTCCCGCCTCGCCGAGCATCCGCATGCGCGCGGCGGTCGCGACGAGCTCGTCGCGGACCTCCTGCGTCGCGTTCCGTGCGGCGCCCGCCGCGGCGAGCGGCTCGACGGCGTGGCGCAGCTCGGTGAGCGTGCGGAGCTGCGCGTCACGACCGGGACCCTCGAGCCGCCAGCGGATGACGCGCGGGTCGAGCACGTTCCAGGCGTCCATGCCGAGCACGACGATGCCCACGCGCCGCCCGGAGCGGACGAGGCCGAGCCCTTCGAGGAGGCGCATGACCTCGCGGGCGACGGTGCGCGAGACGCCGAACTCTGTCCCGATCGCGTCGAGCGTGAGGGGCGTGCCGGCGGCGACGTCGCCGCTGGTGATGCGACGCCCGAGAGAGTCGAGCACGGTGGTGTGCAGGACCGTCGTCGCCATGACGTCGAGCCTAGTGGTGACCATTGGTGTGATCAATCACTTGCCAATGGTGTGATCAATGATGCATCCTCGAACGCACGGCGCGACGGCCGCGCCGCGACACCGACGTCGACGGTCGACGTCGGTCCGAACGGACCGGACAGGAATCCGCATGGACAGCACGGAACGCGAAGACGCTCCCGGCACGCCGGCGCAGGCGCCCGGCTCCACCGCACCAGCACCCGAGCACCTCGTCGTCATGGGCGTGGCCGGCTCGGGCAAGACCACGGTCGCGACGCTCCTCGGCGACCACCTCGGCATCACCTACGCCGAGGCCGACCAATTCCACCCGCAGGCCAACATCGACAAGATGAGCGCGGGCACCCCGCTCACCGACGAGGACCGCTGGCCGTGGCTCGAGGCGATCCGCGACTGGCTGAGCAGCGAGGCCGACGCCGGCCGGTCCGGCGTCGTGACGTGCTCCGCGCTCAGGCGCTCGTACCGCGACCTGCTGCGCACCGCGCGCGGCCAGGTGTGCTTCGTGCACCTCGACGGGTCGCCCGAGCTCCTGGCCGATCGCATGCAGCACCGGAGCGGGCACTTCATGCCGACGTCGCTCCTGCCGTCACAGCTCGCCACGCTCGAGCCCCTGACCGACGACGAGCGGGGCTTCCGGCTCGACATCGCCGCGCCGCCCGAGCAGCTCGTGGAGGAGATCCTCGCGCGAGCGCACCTGCGCGGCACCGCCGAGGCCCGCTGACCTACCTGACCGCATCCCCACGACGTCGACGGAGACACCCATGCCCCCCGAGGACTGGACCCAGACCCTGACCGCGGGCCCGCTGCTCGCGATCGCCGCGGGCGCCATCGCGCTCCTGCTGTTCCTCATCATCAAGCTCAAGCTCCACGCGTTCCTCGCCCTGATCGTCGTCAGCCTGCTCACCGCGCTCGTCGCCGGCATCCCCACGGGGTCCGTCATCGAGGTGCTCACGGCAGGGTTCGGCACGACGCTCGCCACCGTCGCCCTGCTCGTCGGGCTCGGCGCGATGCTCGGCCGGCTCGTCGAGACGAGCGGCGGCGCCCAGGTGATGGCCGACTTCCTCATCGACAAGTTCGGCGAGAAGCGCGCACCGTTCGCGCTCGGGCTCGCGTCCCTCATCTTCGGGTTCCCGATCTTCTTCGACGCCGGCCTCGTCGTGATGCTGCCGATCGTCTTCTCGGTCGGGCGCAAGCTCGGCGGGTCGCTCCTGCTCTACGGCCTCCCCGTCGCGGGTGCCTTCTCGGTCATGCACATCTACGTGCCGCCGCACCCCGGCCCCGTCGCCGCGACCGAGTTCCTCGGCGCGAACATCGGCATCGTCATCCTGCTCGGCCTCGTCGTCGCGATCCCCACGTGGTACGTCACGAGCTACCTGTTCGGCCGCTACGTCGGGAAGCGCATCGACCTCCCGATCCCCGCGATCCTCGGCAAGGCCGACGAGGACCAGCTCGAGAACCCGCCGAAGTTCGGCACGGTCATCACGATCCTCCTGCTGCCGCTCATCCTGATCTTCGCCAACACAGGCCTCGACGCGCTGGGGGCCGCGGGCGCCGTCGACCGCGAGAACCCCGGCGTGCTCGCCCTGCGGGCCATCGGCGCGACGCCCGTCGCGCTGCTCATCACCGTGCTCGTCGCGGCCTGGGTCCTCGGCAAGCGCCGCGGCGTGACCGGGACGGCGCTGGAGAAGACCCTCGACTCCGCGCTCGGGCCGGTCTGCTCCGTCATCCTCATCACGGGCGCGGGCGGCATGTTCGGTGGCGTGCTGCGCGCCACCGGCATCGGCGACGCGCTCGCGGAGGTGCTCAGCGACCTCGGCCTCCCCGTGATCGTCGCCGGGTTCCTCATCGCCGCGATCCTGCGTGTGGCGCAGGGGTCGGCGACCGTCGCGCTGACGACGGCGGCCGGCCTCATCGCCCCGGCGGTCGAGGCGGGATCCTTCAACCCGGTCGAGCTCGCCGCGATCGTCGTCTCGGTCGCCGCCGGGTCGGTGGTGCTCAGCCACGTGAACGACTCCGGGTTCTGGCTCGTCGGCCGCTTCTTCGACATGGACGTCAAGACGACGCTGAAGACCTGGACCGTCATGGAGACGGCCATCGGCGTGATGGGCTTCGCGATCGCCGCCCTGGTGTTCGTCGTCGCCTGACGAGACCCGACCGACCGCGGTGGGTAGGTGGACTGACTACCGGTAGGAAGTTAATCTACCTATGTGACTCGTACCGTGCGGCAGCAGTGGCTCCACGGGCTTCTCGACGCGTGCCTCCTGTCCCTGCTCGACGAGAGCAGGGACTACGGACGAGGGCTCGTCGAGAGGCTCGTGCAGGCCGGGTTCGACGAGGTCCCGGGCGGGACGCTGTACCCGGCGCTCCTGCGCCTGGAGACGCAGGGCCTCGTGCGCACCGAGAAGGAGCCGTCCACCTCCGGTCCACCGCGGAAGTACTACGAGCTCACCGACGACGGCCGCGCGGCCGTCCGAGAGCGCCGGGTGGCGTGGCGCCAGTTCCGCACCGCTGTGGACGCCGTCGTGAAGCCCTCGGAGACCGCGACCGCCCGGGACGGCGCGACGCCATGACGACGGCCGAGGAGTGGGCGAGACAGCTTCGCGGTCGCCTGACCGACCTGGGGATCGGCGTCACCCAGGCCGACGAGCTCGCCGCGGACGCCCTGTCCGAGTCCCGGGCCGCCGACGTCGAGCCGGCCGCGATGTACGGGCCCGCCGTCGCCTACGCGGGGACGCTGGCACAGGCCGCACGGTCCGGCGCCGCCGCCGCGGCGCCGCTGCCGCGCGTGCTCGGCCCGGTCGTCCTCCGGCTGCTGGGCGTGTCCAAGCGCTACCGGCGGCGACACGTCCTGCGCGACGTCGACCTCACCCTCCGGGCAGGCGAGGTGGCCGCGGTCGTGGGCGCCAACGGCTCCGGGAAGTCGACGCTGCTCAACATCTGCGCCGGGTCGACCAGGCCCTCGTCCGGGACGGTCGAGCGCACCGAGCGGATCGGGTACGCGCCCCAGCAGAACGGCGTCGCCCCTCTGCTGACACCCTCGGAGCACTTCCGGCTCTTCGGAGCAGCCCACCGGATGACCGCCCGGAAGTCGGTGGCGCTCGGCGACCACCTCGCCGCCCAGCTCGGGTGGCGGGCGCGTACGGACGGCGTCGTCGCGCAGCTGTCGGGTGGGACGCAGCAGAAGCTCAACGTCGTGCTCGGCGAGATCGGCCGGCCCGACCTGATCCTGCTGGACGAGCCATACCAAGGGTTCGACCAGGACTCGTACCTCGACTTCTGGGACCAGCTGTTCCGCTGGCGGGACGCCGGTGCCGGCGTCCTCGTCGTGACGCACCTCCTGCACGACCTCGACCGGGTCGACCACGTGCTCGAGCTGGCCCCGGTGGAGGAGACGTGATGCTGCTGACCGTCGCGACGACGAGCCTGCGCGAGATGAGCAGGCGACGCGTCGCGCTGCTGCTCGTCCTCCTGCTCCCGCTGGTCTTCTACCTGGTCCGCCTCGACGTGCACTGGCAGGCGATCCGGTTCCTCGCCCTCGGGATCGGCTGGGCGGTCGCGACGCTGTCGCTGTTCAGCCACGTCGGCTCGCGCCACCTCGACCGGCGGCTCAGCGTCGTGGGCGCACGGCCCACCGCCCTGTTCTTCGGCCGACAGCTCGCGCTGCTCGCCGTCGGGCTGGTCATGGCGGGTGTCTACTTCGGTCTCGTCGCGCTCACCCAGCCCGACCTGCCGCGGCTGGGCGGCATCGCGCTGCTCCTGGTCACCACGGTGTGCGTCGCCGCGCCCCTGGGCGCGCTC
This sequence comes from Cellulosimicrobium sp. So1_17, assembly GCF_055181235.1. Classification (NCBI taxonomy): domain Bacteria; kingdom Bacillati; phylum Actinomycetota; class Actinomycetes; order Micrococcales; family Promicromonosporaceae; genus Cellulosimicrobium; species Cellulosimicrobium sp. So1_17. The sequence continues at coordinate 3,532,788 of NZ_CM143702.1, read as the reverse complement.
GTGAGCCTGGTCATCACGCGCGAGCTCGAGGGAGCGCTCGCGCTGCTCTCGATCATGTCGCTCCAGCTCCTGGTCGATCCTTCCGGTTCCCTCGCCTGGCTCCTCCCGCTGTGGTCCACCCGCGAGCTGTCCGGCTATGCCATCGACGGCAGCACCGGGACCGACTCCCTCACCGCAGGTCTGGCCCACTTCGCCCTCACGGCCACGCTGTGCGTGCTCGTCGCGTGGGTCGTGAGCATCGCGCGACTCCGCCCCGCCGAGATCCGGCCTCCCTCGTGAGGGCGAGGCCGGGCCGAGGTGACGCCCGGGGCGGTCACGTCGCCCCCCGCCCACGTCCTGCGCGACCGCGCCACGGAGACCGCCCGGGCGCGAGGCCCGGGCGGTCCCGTGATCGGTGAGGTCAGCCCCGCTCGGTGAACACCGGGGCGTACGCGTCGGGGTCCGCGAGCCACGGCTTGCGGCGCAGGCGTCGCATGACCAGCCCGACGAGCGTGAGCCCGCCGGCCATCAGCAGCAGGCCGAGGTCGTCACCGGCGCCCGTCGTCGCGAGAGCCGTCGGCCCCGACGCGGCGACCACCGGACCCGCCGTGCCGACCCCACCGGTCGTCACGGCACCGCTCCCCGAGCCGGTCGGGTACTGCACCCGGATCACCGTGCCGTCCGAGCCGCCCGGGGTCGTCGGGTCGGTCGGGTCCGTCGGGTCCACCGGGTCGGTCGGGTCCGTCGGGTCCGTCGGGTCCGTGGGGTCCGTGGGGTCCGTCGGGTCCGTCGGGTCCGTCGGGTCCGTCGGGTCCGTCGGGACGACGGCGGCCGGGCAGGCGAGGCTCGCGTCGCCCAGGAGCCCCACGCCGATGCAGGAGACGTCCACCGGGACCGTCACCGGCAGGTCGACGTCGAGGTCGGGCAGCCCGTCGACCAGACCGCCGTCACCGACGACACCGTCCAGCAGACCGCCGTCACCGGCGATCCCGTCCAGCAGACCGCCGGTGTCCCCGCCGCCGACCAGGTCGTCGCCCAGCAGGTCCTCGACCAGACCACCGTCACCGAGGACGCCGTCGAGGACACCGTCACCGTCACCGTTCCCGAGGAGGTCGTCCACGAGGCCGCCCGCGCCGAGAAGGTCGTCGAGCAGACCGCCGTCGTCGCCCGTGGCGCCGTCGCCGCCCGTCCCCGGACCCGAGCCCGAACCGGAACCGGATCCGACGACGGCGTCGCCGACCACGCCGATCGCCACGTCGGACACGTCCACCGGGATCGTGACCGGTGCGTCGACGTCCACGTCGGACGAGCTGTCGTCGGTGGTCGCGCCGCCGGGTGCCGGGGTCTCGCCCGCGGCGCCCTCCGCCGGGGAGGTCACCACCGCGTCGCCCAGGACGCCCACCGCGACGCCCGACACGTCCACCGGCACGGTCACCGGCGCGTCGACGTCGACGGTCCCCGCCTCACCCTGCGCGGGCGGCGACGCGGGCGCGCTCGCTCCTCCGCCCGTCGTGGGCTGCGTCACGGTCGCGTCGCCGAGGACACCCACCGCGACACCGGACACGTCGACCGGGACGGTCACCGGTACGTCGACGTCCACGTCGGGAGCTGCTGCGGCCGGTTCCGCCGGTGCGTCCTGCGACGGGGCGGGAGCCGAAGCCGGGGGCTCCGGTGCGGGCTCCACCGCGGCGTCGCCGAGGACGCCCACGGCGACGCCGGAGACGTCCACCGGGACGGTCACCGGCACGTCCACGGCGACGTCCGCGGGCTCGACCACCGGTGCGGGGGCCGCTTCGGGTGCCGGTGCGGGGGCCGCCTCGGGCGTCGGGGCGGGGGCCTCGGCCGGGGCGACGCTCGCGTCGCCGACCACCCCCACCGCGACGTCGGACACAGAGATCGGCACGTCCACGGGGACGTCGACCGAGACGTCGGGCAGGACGTCCACGACGTCGCTCAGCGGAGCGTCGACCGAGACGTCGATCCCGAGATCGCCGAGGAGGTCGCCCTCGGCAGCGTGGGCCGCTCCGGCCCCGACGGCCAGCAGGCCGCCTGTGACGAGCGCTGTGCGCAGCGCACGCCTGACGAAGATGTGCATGATGTGCTCTTTCCTGGTCTGAGGTGGTGGCGCTCGGTGCGCCGGGTCGCGTGCCGTGCTCGGGGCACGGCGCGACCGCCTCAGGCAGGAGAGACCGGGACCTCGAAGAAGGTCGACGGGTGCGCGGACCGCGCGTCGTCGACGACGACGGTCCAGGTGTCGGGGGCCGCCAGGGCCGCGTGGGCGCCGAGCGCCGCGTCGGCGCCGCCGCCGGCCGTGCGCGGGGTCACGCTGCCCGACGGCGCGGGCGCGGTGCCGAGGGTCCCGTCCGCAGGGCCGTGGTGCCCGCCGTCGGTCCCGGACGCGCCGGCCGGCGTCGCGACCGTGGCCTCCGGGAAGCCCTCGCCGGCGACGTCCTGCGTCACGGACGTACCCGGCGCGCCGAGGGCGCCCGACCCGCGGCCCCCGGCCGACGACGACGCGGGCGCGCCGCTCAAGGGTCCGGCGACGGCGGCTGTCACCGGCGCCGCAGGGCCGTCGGAGGCGCCCGGCTGGTGGGAGGTCGAGCCTCCCGGCGGCGCAGGCATGCCGGGTGTCCCGGGGCCGGTGCCACCGGGTCCCGGCACCTGAGGCAGCAGCGGCGCCAGAGGTTCGACCGGCACGAGAGGCCCGGTGATGGGGCCGAGGACCGGGTCGGTGATCGGCGCGAGCTCGTCGGTCACCGGCGCGAGCAGGTCGAGGACCGGCGTGGTCACGGGCGCCAGCGGCGCGCTCGCCGCGAGCACCGGGTCGAGGACCGGCGCGACGGCACCGACCACGGGGGTGACGACGTCGGTCACGGTGTCGAGGGCCGGCGTGGTGACCGGCTCGACCGCGTCGACGACCGGGCGGACGACGGGAGCGACGGGATCCGTCACCGCCTCGACGACCGGGGCGACGGGCTCCACCACCTGCTCCACCACGGGAGCGACCGGCTCGGCCACGGCGTCGACGACGGGGGCGACGGGCTCCACCACCTGCTCCACCACGGGAGCCACGGGCTGAGCGACCGCCTCGAGCACCGGGGCGACGGGTGCGGTGACCGGCGCCACGACGTCGCGCACCACGGGCTCGACGACGTGCTGCACGACCGGTGCGGCGACCGGCTCCACCACGTGCTCGACCACCGGCTCGACGACGGTCTGCACCGTCGACGTGACGGGGTCGAGGAGGGCGCCGAGGCCCAGCGGGTCACGCTCGGCGGCGCTCGCACCACCGGCGGTCGCGACGGCCAGGCCGAGCCCGAGGCCCGCACCACCGAGGGTCAGCAGGCCGCGCAGCGCCCAGCGGCGGACGCCGGAGCGTCTGCGCTGCTGTCCCTGCGTCTCGTCCACGACCGTCCCCTGTGTCGATCCCCCATGGCCGGCCCGTCGCAGGACCGGTCCGGGCCACGGTAGGCAGAGAGCCGCCGGTCACACCACCCGACGCACCCGATTTCACCCGACCGTTGCCCCGAACACCCGACCGAGCAGGTACGTGGCGAGCGCAGCGCCGAACCCGATGGCGACCTGCCGGAGCCCGCGCGTCACGGGCGACGTGCCGGACAGGAGGCCGACCGTCGCACCGGTCGCGAGGAGCGCGATCCCGACGAGACCGCCGGCGACCGCCACGGCCGCCGCTCCCGTCAGGCCCAGCAGGTAGGGCAGGACCGGGATGAGCGCACCCGACGCGAAGAAGAGGAACGACGACACGGCCGCGCCGATCGCCGTGCCGTGGGTCTCGTGCTCGTCGACCGAGGGGGCGGGCGCGATCTCCGTCTGCGCCGTGTAGGTCGAGAGCACCTCGGACGCGTGCGCCTCGGCCTCGCCCGCGGTCATGCCGCGCGCTCGGTAGACCAGCGCGAGCTCGTTCGCGTCGACGTCGAGGTCGGGCAGCGCGGCCGACGCGTGCGGGCTCGGCGTCGACGCGTCGAGGAGCTCGCGCTGCGACCGCACCGACACGTACTCGCCCGCGCCCATCGACAGCGCCCCGGCGAGGAGCCCGGCGAGCCCGGAGAGCAGGACCGTCTGGTTCGAGGCACCCGACGCCCCGATGCCGAGGATCAGGGCGAGGTTGGACACGAGCCCGTCGTTGGCCCCGAACACGGCGGCGCGGAACGTCCCCGACATCCGGTTCCGCCCGCGCGTCGCGAGGCCGCGCACGACCTCCTCGTGGATGCGCTCGTCGGCGGCCATCGTCGCGGTCGCGTCCGCGTCGGTCTCGTACGACGACCGCGACTCGGCCCGTTGCGCGAGCGCGAGGACGAACACGCCACCGAAGCGCCGTGCGAGCGAGCCCAGGCTCCGGGTGCGCCAGTTGCCGCGCAGCGGCCGCCCGACGTCGTCGCCGAGGAGGTCGAGCCAGTGCTGCTCGTGGCGCCTCTCGGCGTCGGCCAGGGCGAGGAGGATCTCGCGCTCCTCGCCGCTGCGCCGGCTCGCGAGGTCACGGTAGGACGCCGCTTCCGCACGCTCGTCGGCGAGGTACCGGCGCCACCGGCGCACGTCGCGGGCGCTCGGGGCGACGCCGGCGGAAGGTTCTGCGGGCACGCCGGACGACGGCTCGGGGGAGGTGGCCATGCCTCCCATGATGGCGATCTTTCGCGTCCGGGTGTTTCGCCTCCCCGAAGACGGGGACGGCGGTGTCCGTCTGACGCCGTCCGTCGGCACGTGGTTGGATCGACGGCATGACCACACAGCCTGAACGCCCCGAGATCGACGCGCCCGAAGGGCCCGCACCCACCGAGCTCGTCGTCGAGGACGTCGTCGTCGGCGACGGACCGGAGGCCACCCCCGGCTCGACCGTCGACGTCCACTACCTCGGCGTCGAGTACGAGACCGGCGACGAGTTCGACGCGTCGTGGAACCGCGGCCAGTCGATCAACTTCCCGCTGCGCAGCCTCATCGCGGGCTGGCAGCAGGGCATCCCCGGGATGAAGGTGGGCGGGCGCCGCAAGCTCGTCGTGCCGCCGGAGCTCGCCTACGGCCCCGCCGGCGGCGGCCACCGCCTGTCCGGCAAGACGCTGATCTTCGTCATCGACCTGCTCGGCGTCTCCTGACCCGCACCGCCTCTCCCGCGAGGTAGCACCCCGGTCCGCGAGGTAGTACCGCGGTCCGCGAGGTAGTACCGCGGTCTTCAGCGCGAGGTAGTACCGCGGTCTTCAGACCGGGGTACTACCTCGCCGGAGCGGAGCACGGGACCAGAGCCGCCTCGCGATCAGCCGGCGACGGGTCCGGGTTCGTGACGCCCGACGTCAGTACGGACCGTTCCCGGCGGGCAGCGCGGACCCGAACCACCGCGTCGACGACGACGCCGACGAGCACTCCCCCGACGACACCGACGACCACGGCCAGGAGCGGGCTGTCGCCGAGCCAGGCGGCCGCGAGCGTGCCGACCGCGACGGAGTACGCGGACCACACCACGGACGCGACCGCCGAGAGTCCCATGAAGCGCCGCCGCGAGAAGCCCACCGCACCGGCCGTGACGTTGACCGCCGTCCGCCCGACGGGCACGAACCGCGCCGCCAGGACGACGGACGCGCCGCGACGGTCGAGCGCTCGTGCCGCCCAGCCCACGGTGCGCTGCCCGCGGGAGCCACGCAGGGCAGGGAGCGCCCGTGTCCCGAGCGCGCGACCGAGCGCGTAGGCGAGCTGGTCACCGCACCACGCGCCGAGCGCCGCGACCAGCAGGACGAGCCCCCAGGGCACCCCGCCGCCCGACTGCGCCCCGACCGCGAGCATGACGATGACCGTCTCGCCGGGGATCGGCGGGAAGAACCCGTCGGCCGCGGTCGTCGCGAAGAGCGTCGGCAGCGCCCACACGGAGTCGACGAGCGCGAGCAACCATGACTCGACCTGTCCCCACAGCTCCCCCACCCACGTGACCATGCCCCCACCCTCGACGACCGGCCCGGCCTCCCACCATGGGGTATCCCCCCGGTTCTCCCCTGAGGCGACCCCGACCGTGCCGCGGGAGAACCGGGGTCCCCGACGTCGCGCCGGGGTACGGGACGGCAGGTCCGTCGGGCCCGTCGACCTCGACGCCGGACGCGTGCACGACGTCGTCCCCGGACGGGAGACAATGTGCCCCGACGCATTCGCCTCCCCGCGCCGCAGCCCGCGGACGGGGACGTCCGTGATCGAGGAGCACAGTGGATCGAGGAGCGCAGTGATCACTGTCAGCACCGACGGCTCGTGCCTGGTCAACCCCGGCGGGGCGATCGGTTGGGCGTGGATCAACCACGACGGGTCGTTCGACTCCGGCGGTGCCGTGAGCGGGACCAACCAGGTCGCCGAGCTCACGGCCCTCCTCCAAGCCGTCCGCTCGCACCCGGGTGCCGAGCCGCTGCTCATCGAGTCCGACTCCCAGTACGCGATCAAGTGCGCGTCGGAGTGGGTCGTCGCGTGGAAGCGCAAGGGCTGGCGGACCGCCGGCGGTCAGCCGGTGAAGAACCTCGAGCTCGTGCAGGCCATCGACCGGGCGATCACGGAGCGTGCCGGGCCGGTGCGCTTCCGCTGGGTCCGCGGCCACGTGGGCGACCCGTTCAACGAGCGCGCGGACCAGCTCGCCGGCCTCGCCGCCCAGGACTGGGCCGCCGGTCGCGGCGACCTCGACGGGACCCTCGTCCCCGAGCTCGGCGACCCCACCGCCGCTCCCGGGCGAGCCGCGCCGTCGTCCGCCGCGACGGCCGCGGCGGCCACGACGGCCACGACGGCCACGACGGCCACGACGGCCACGACGGCCACGACGGCCACGACGGCCACGACCAAGGCGGGTGCGGCGGCCCCCGACTGGGGCATGGACACGCTCTTCGACTGATCTTCCGCCCCGCCGAGAACGACCTGAGGGTCGCCATCCCGGCGAGAACGACCTCCATGTCGTGCTCGGCAGCGAGCAGCGTCGTGCTCGGGCGTCGGGGGCGGGTGCGACCATGGAACGGTGACCGTCGCGCCGAGCACGGGCCTGGAGCCCGCCGAGCACGGGCCTGTCGACCGTTCTCGGCCGGAACCGGTGGCCGATCCCGTGCTCGCGGCAGACGAGCCCCGCGCCCGACGCCTCACCTCCGACCGGCCGCTCGACCTCCACCTCACGCTCGCCCGGCTCCGGCGCGGACCCTACGACCCGACCGTCCGCGTGTCGCCGTCCGGCGAGGTCTGGCGGACGAGCCGTCTCGCGTCCGGACCCGTCACGTGCTGCCTCGTCCAGGCGGGGCCGCGCGACGTCGTCTGCCACGCGTGGGGCCCGGGCGCCGAGGAGGCGCTCGACGGGCTCCCGGCCCTCCTGGGCGAGCACGACGACGCGTCCGGGTTCGTCCCGCCGCCCTCGCTCCGCGACGTCCACCGTCGGGCGGCCGGTCTGCGCGTGCCCCGGACCGGACGCGTCCTGGAGGCGCTCGTGCCCGCGATCCTCGAGCAGCGCGTGCAGACCGTCGTCGCGTGGCGCTCCTGGATCTCGCTGGTGCGCCGGTACGGCGAGCCCGCCCCCGGTCCCGCGGGCGGGGTGGGGATGCTCGTCGTGCCCGACGCCGCCACCTGGGTGGGCATCCCGAGCTGGGAATGGCACCGGGCCGGGGTGGACCCGGGACGCGCGCGGACCGTGCGCGCGGCGGCGCAGGTCGCGCGACGGCTCGAGGAGTGCGCCGACGTGCTCGACGCCGACGGGGCGCCCGCAGCGCACGCACGGCTACGGCTCGTCCCGGGAGTCGGTGTCTGGACGGCGGCCGAGGTCGCGCAGCGCGCGCTCGGCGACGCCGACTCGGTGTCGGTCGGGGACTACCACCTGTCGAAGGCGGTGGGGTGGGCGCTCGTCGGCGAGCGCGTCGACGACGACCGCATGCTCGAGCTCCTCGCCCCCTACGCGCCGCACCGCTACCGCGTCGTGCGGCTGCTCGAGATCTCCGGGCGCGCGCGACCTCCGCGCCGCGGACCGAAGCTCTCGATCCAGGACCACCGGCAGAACTGACCGGCCGCCCCACCCGTCACTCGGGCAGCGCGCACACCCCGTCGACGCACGCGCCGGCGTCGTCGGAGCCGACCATCGTGAACGTCTGGGCGTCCTCGTGGTGGGGCGCCGCGGCCTCCGCGGCGGACACGGTCATGAGGGTCGTGCGGCGCGGGTTGGCGATGGAGTGGAAGAGCGTGGTGTCGGTCATCGGGAGATCCTCCTCGTGGGATTCACGGGCTCCGGTGCACGTGGGAGTCGGTGCCGGCGGCGGTGCGGGCTTCTGTCCAGTGTCGGTGATACCGCGTCTCGGTTCCACCGCACCGCCTGTGACGTGCGTCGCCCTGGTCGCAGGCCTGTCAGGCTGCGGCACCCTCCGCCGCCGCCTGCTCGAGCACCTGGACGAACACTGCCGGGTCCTGTGCGCCTGAGACTCCGTACCGCCCGTCGACGACGAAGAACGGGACGCCGTTGATGCCGTAGGCGCGGGCCTGCTCGATGTCCGCCTGCACGTCGTCGGCGTACCGGCCGTCCTCGAGCGCGGCGACGGTCTCGTCGCGGTCGAGACCCACCTCGGCGGCGAGGTCGGCCAGGATCTCGGGACGGCCCACATGCTGTCCCTCCTCGAAGTAGGCCCTGAGCAGGCGCTCCTTCATCTCGACCTGCTTGCCGTGCGCCTTCGCGTGGTGCAGCAGCTCGTGGGCGGCCAGCGTCTTCGTGTGCTGCACGGCGTCGAAGTCGTACGCGAGGCCCTCGGCGGCGGCGAGCTGCGTCATCTGACCGAGCATCTGCTCGACCTGCTCGCGCGGCATCCCCTTGTGCCCGGCGAGGAAGTCGACCTCCGTGCCGTCGAAGTCGACGGGGGTGTCGGGAGACAGCTCGAACGAGTGGTACTCGATCTCGACCTGCGGCGCGAAGCCGCTCTCCTCGAGGCGCCCGAGCGCCGTCTCGAGACGTCGCTTGCCCACGTAGCACCACGGGCACGCCACGTCGGACCAGATGTCGATCTTCACCGTCGAGGGGTTCTGCGTCATGTGACGGTTCAACTGTCCAGGAGGCTCACCGATTCCCCGGCGCCGCTGTGACGTGCGACGCCCGGTACAGGTCCTGCAGCACCATGATCTCCGCGCCGTGGTGGATCAGCTCGCGGTTCATGTGCGCGACGAGGTGGGCGAACGGGGACTGCGCGTCGATCGGGGTGGCCTGGCTCAGGCCGACCGTGAACATCTCGTCGTCGGGCAGCGCCTCGACGCCCTCGCGCCAGCGGTCCACCCCGCGGCGCAGCCCGTCGACGGCAGGACCCACCTCGCCCGAGAACGGCACCGCGTCGCGCCGTCGCTCGTGGTCGCCGAACGTCCACTCCCAGCGTTCGAAGAACGCCTCCGTGAGGTGCGCGACGAGCCACGCGATCGTGCGGGGCTGCGCCGACTCCGGACCTGCCGGCCACTCCATGACCCACTCCCCCGGCCCGAGCGTCCGGGGCGCGCGCTCCTCCCCGCGCCGCACGACCCGCAGCGCGTCCGGTCCCGGCTCCCACTCGAGCTCGGCCTGCGTCACGGTCGCGAGGCGCTCCGCGAGGACGAGCCAGGAGAACCCGAGCTGGCCCCGCACGACGGCTGCCGCGGTCGGGACCTCCAGGACCGACCAGTCGAACTCCGGGCTGCCGTACGTGTGCTCGTCCTGATCCGTGGCCCGAGCGCCGTCCGTGCCGTCAGTACCGTCAATGCCGTCCGTGCCGCCGCCTTCGCGCGCCATCGTCCTTCTCCTCACCGTGGAGCTGCTCGACCTGCGCGACACTAGGACGAGCCGCCCACACCGGCCCGCCAGACACACACGGACACAGACACCGACAACGACACCGACCGGAGCCCAGCCTTGCGCGTCCGCCCTCGCACCGTCCTGCTCGTCGCGACCGGGATCGCCGTCGTGCTCCTCGCCGCGCTCGTCGTCTTCCTCGCGGTCAACGGGGTCGACGGCGTCCCGGACTGACGCCGGACCGTCCCTCCGCGCTGCCCGCCGCGCGCCCACGGGGACCGCGGGGGATCCTGCTGGGAGGCCCGAGACCCTCGGACCCCGAGCAGGAAGGCCCCCCGTGACTGCGAACGACACCGCACCCGACCCCCAGCTCGTGCTCGTCCGGCACGGGGAGACCGAGTGGAGCGCGACGGGCAGGCACACCGGCCGCAGCGACATCCCGCTCACCGTCGCGGGCGAGCAGCAGGCCGTCGCAGCGGGCGTGTGGCTGCAGCGGTGGGCCGACGAGCGCGGGCGACGCCCCGCCGTCGTGCTCGCGAGCCCCCGGCAGCGGGCGCGACGGACGGCCGACCTCGCGGGGTTCGCCGACGTGCCGACGGACGACGACCTCGTCGAGTGGGACTACGGGCCGGTGGAGGGCCGCACGACGCGCGAGATCTCCGCCGAGCTCGGACGCGAGTGGCTCGTGTTCCGCGACGGGGTCAACGTGCTCTCCTCGCCCGACGGTCACCGTGGCGAGGCGCTCGACGACGTGGCCGCGCGCTGCGCCCGGGTCCTCGCCCGGGTGGAGCCGACGCTGCGCGACGGCGACGACGTCGTGCTGTTCGCCCACGGGCACGTGCTGCGCGTCCTCGCGACCGTGTGGCTCGGCGTCGACCCCGGGCTGGGCGCACGCCTGGAGCTCGGCACGGCCACGATCTGCCTGCTCGGGTACGGCCACGGTCTGCGCACGATCGAGGGCTGGAACCTGCCCGCGAACGGCTGACCTCGCGGCGCGGTCCACAGGTGTGGGACGCCCTGGGCCGGCGCGTCACGAGGTGGCACCATGCTCCCCATGGGACTGAGCGAGAAGCACCTCACCGAGGGTGAGCACGTCGTCATGGAGCTCAAGGAGCACGCGAAGGCGCTGTTCTGGCCCCTCGCGCTGCTGGCCCTCCTCGTCGCGGCGGTCGTCGTCGCGGTCGTCCTCGTCCCGGACCCGGTCGTGCGCTGGGTGATCGCCGGCGTCGCGCTCGTCGCGGCCGTGATCTGGGTCTTCGTGCCGTGGCTGCGCTGGCGCACCACGGAGTACACGGTGACGAACAAGCGCATCTCGCTGCGCACGGGCATCATCACGCGCACCGGCCGCGACATCCCGCTCTACCGCATCAACGACGTCAACTACGAGAAGGGCCCGATCGACCGGCTCTTCGGGTGCGGGACGCTCGTCATCTCCGACGCCACCGACAAGCCGGGCCTCGAGCTGCACGACGTCCCCGACGTCGAGACCGTCCAGGTGCGCCTGCACGACCTCCTCTTCAGCGCCGACGACGGCTCCGACGACGGCGAGTGGCCGCCGAACGAGCCGCCGCGCGGCCCTCGGGGCCCTCGCGCGCCGCGCATCCCGCGCGCCGAGCACGGCTGAGGCTCAGCGCGACCGTCCCGCGCCCCGAGCACGGCTGACGCTCAGCGCGACCATCCCGTCCCCTTCGGCGGGCCGAGGACCTCCACCAGCCCGGTGCCGAGGCACGCGTGCCACCACGCCCAGTCGTGGCCGCCGTCGACCTCGGTGAGGACCACGTGCTCGCGCCGGCCGCGCAGCAGGTCCCGCACCTCGCGGTTCGCGTCCGTGACCGTCCCCTCGTGGGCCCCGACCTGCAGCACCGTGCGGCCCGTGCGCGGGCCCGCGGTCCGGAGCCAGCCGGCGACGTCGCGCGCCGACGCGTCGTCGAGGTCGGGCCACCACAGCGATCCGGACTGCGCGAGGGCGTTCCCGAACCGGTCCGGACGGTGCCGCACCTCCTGGAGCGCCGCGAGACCGCCGAGGCTCTGCCCGGCCACGACGGTCAGGGCGGGGTCGCGCGTGACGCGGACCCCGCGGTCGGCGAGGTCCCGCGTGACCTCGGGCAGCAGGTGGTCGGCGAGGTCGTCGTAGTACGCCGTGCTGCCGGGCAGGTCCCGTCCGCGCTCGGCCCGGGTCAGGGAACCCACGAGCACGGCGACGAACGGCGTCACCGTGCGGTGCGCGACGAGGGCGTCGAACAGCGAGCGGGCGTCGAGCTGCTCGGCCCAGACCTGGCCGTCGTGCAGCACGACGAGCGGCAGCTCGCGCCGGCCTGCCACCGGGAACCCGGCCGGCGCGTGGCCCGAGCCCGGCGGCACGTACGTCCACACGGGGTAGGCGCCCGCGCCGGGCCGCTGCCAGGTGCGCCGTTCGAGGACGCCGCGCGGCGCGCCGTCGGGCAGTGCGAGCGGGCGGGGCGCGCGCGGGCCGCGGGCGACCGAGCGGGCCTCGCCGCGCAGACCCCGGTACGACGGCGACGGGTTGAGCACGTCGTGGACGGATCGCCCCAGGAGGTCGAGCCACCAGGCGCGCGTATCCGCGTCGTCCCTGCCGCCCGGGGCGACCGGCTCCTCGTCGAGCGGGAGGAAGCCGTACCCGGAGACCCACTGCGGACCGGTCGCGAACGCCGCCCACCACACGTCGGTCCCGGGCACGCGCTCCATGAGACCGTCGGCGAGGTGCGAGCGGTCGGCGAACGGCTGGACGTCGACGTACACGGCGGCGGCGTGAGCGTCCCGGTGGAGGAAGAGCGTGAGGTCGGTCGTCCCCGGGCCGGGGATGCGCAGCGGCGTGCCGATCCGGGCGACCTCGTCCCACCACGCGTCGGAGCCGACCGCCGCCGGGCCGGCGACGACGGCGCACAGCCTCTGCGCGGCCAGCGACAGCCGCCCGCGCACCCCCTCACGGAGGAGCGGCCGGAGATCACGGACGACGGACGCGGGTGACGTGGCCTGCACGTGACGAAGGGTAGCCGCGGTCGGCCGGGCGCCTCAGTCGTCCACGCCGTGGCCGGCGGCGATCTCGGCACGCTCGCGCAGCTCGTCCGCGAGGGTCGTGTCGCCGCCGAGGTGGGCCGCGAGGAGGCGCCGGGCGACGTCGGCGGCACGCTCCGGGTCGGCCCCGCGGCCGGTCCACGCGCCGAACCAGTCCTGGAGCGTCACGCCGTGCTCCGGCCGGTAGCAGACGGTCACGGCGTCACCTGCGCGCAGCTCGCCGGTGCGCACGACCCGCAGGTACGCACCCGTCCGGTTCGCGACGGCGAACCGCTTGACCCACCTCTCCTCGCCCAGGTAGCGCGCGAACGTCGCGCACGGCGTCCGCGGGAGGGTGACCTCGAGCAGCGCCGTGCCGACGGACCACCGCTCGCCCACGACGGCGCCGCTCACCGGGATGCCCTGCACGCGCAGGTTCTCGCCGAACAGGCCCGGCGTGACCTCGCGCCCGAGCTCGCCGGCCCACCACTCGGCGTCGTCCTGCCCGTACGCGTACACGGCCTGCTCCTCGCCGCCGTGGTCGGCGCGGTCGGCCTGCACGTCGGCGTAGAGCCCGAGGCGGCGCACCTTGACGGGCCCGTCGACGGGTCTCTTGTCGATCGCCGTGACACCGATGGGGCCGGCGTCCGGCAGGAGTGCGTGCACGCGGCACACGGCGAGCAGCGCTCCGGTCGGGGCGGACGACGCGAGATCGGTCACGGGGGCGGTGGTCGTGGTGCTCATCCTCGGATTGTCGCAGCCCGGGTACCGTCGGGGAATGAGCACCGCCCGTCCCTCCCGCTGGGAGCAGAAGGTCGCCGCCGACCCGTCCCACTCCACCTGGTACGTCGAGAGGTTCCGCAGCATGGCCGCCGACGGCGCCGACCTCGCGGGCGAGGCGCGGCTCGTCGACGCGATGCTGCCGCGCGGCTCGCGCGTGCTCGACGCAGGGTGCGGCCCGGGCCGGGTGGGGGCGGAGCTCGCAGCGCGGGGGCACGTCGTGGTCGGCGTGGACGTCGACCCGGTGCTCGTCGACGCCGCTCGCACCGACCACCCGGGACCGGACTGGCGCGTCGGGGACCTCGCGGAGCTCGACCTGCCCGCGGAGGGTGTCGCCGAACCGTTCGACGCGATCGTGTGCGCGGGCAACGTCATGACGTTCCTCGCGCCGGGCACCGAGGTCGAGGTGCTCCGCCGGTTCGGGGCGCACCTCGCACCGGGCGGGCGCGCCGTCGTCGGGTTCGGCGCCGGACGCGGGTACCCGCACGACGCGTTCCTGGCCGACGTCGCGACCGCAGGCCTGCGCGTCGACCTCGCCCTCGCGACGTGGGACCTGCGTCCCTACTCTGCGGACGCCGACTTCCTCGTCGCCGTGCTCTCCGCGCCGTGAGCGCCGCACGACGCGCGGGCGGCCCGGTCCTCTCCTTCGGCCTGCTCGCGGCGGTGGCCGCGTGCGGTGGCGGCGCCGAACCGTCGGAACCCGCACCCCCGCCGGACGCGCTCACGTCCTACGCGGAGGCGGGTCGGGCCCTCCGCGCCGACGTCGACGGCGTGCTCGGCGCCGACGGCTGGGCCGACGACCACGTCCCCACCGCGACGGGGCAGGACGACGGCCGCTGCGTCGTCTTCCTCCTGGACTCCCACGCGACGCGCGAGGGCTCGGCGTCCTACGACCTGCTCGAGGAGGTTCCCGACGCGATCGCCTCCAGGCTCGAGGAGCACGGCTTCGGTGCGCCCTCGGACGTCGTGCACCCGGAGCACGGGGGGTCGGCGTACGTCGAGGCCGAGGACCCCGCCGGGTGGTCGGTCCGCGTGACCGCGGACGGCGACGTCGTGCGCCTCGACCTGTCCGGCCCGGTCGCGCTCGACCCGTGCGACGAGGCCGGCCTGCCGGCACTCGGCTGACGGAGAGCGCCCGTGCCCTCCTACCGCGTCACGCTCGCCGTCGGGCTGCTGCACCCCGGCGCCGACCCGGAGTCGGTCCTGCCCGCCGCCGTCGCCGCCGGCCGCGAGCGCACGACCGTCGAGGCGTACGACGTCGGCGTCGTGCGCGGGGAGGCGCGCATCACCGTGCGCTTCCTCGCCGACGGCGACGAGGCGGCGCACACGGTGGCCCGAGCGGTGGAGGCCGGCGTGCGGACCCTCGCGGCGGCGTCGGACCGCCGCCTGACCCGACGGTGGGGCGCGCGCTGGTACCCCGCCTGAGAAGCGGGCACGAGGGCCTCACAGAACCTACGCAACCGTAGGTTACGGTGGCGTAGTGAACATGCTGGCGACGAAGCCGTGGACGTCCCGCTACGCACCGGGCGTCCCGGCCGACGTGAAGATCCCCGACGAGCCGGTCACCGCTGCCCTCACCGCGGCCGCGGGCCGCTGGCCCGCGCGCGTCGCGGTCGACTTCTTCGGCGCGACGACCACCTACGCGCACCTCGCCGCCGAGGTGGAGCGCGCGGCCGGCGCCCTCCACGACCTCGGCGTGCGGCGTGGTGACCGCGTCGCGATCGTCCTGCCCAACATCACCGCCCACGTCGTGGCGTTCTACGCGGTCCTGCGGCTCGGCGCGGTCGTCGTCGAGCACAACCCCACGTACACCGCGGACGAGCTCGCGCACCAGCTCGCCGACTCGGGTGCGAGCGTCGCTCTCGTGTGGACCAAGGCCGTGCCAGCGGTCCTCGCCGCCCGCGACGGCTCGGAGCACGCGGCACCCGACCTCCGCACGGTCGTCGCGGTCGACCTGGCACGCGACCTGCCCACCGCGTCACGGCTGGCCCTGCGCCTGCCCGTGGCGCGCGCCCGCGCCCAGCGCGACGCGCTGCGCGGCCCGGTCCCCGCCGGGGTCCCGGACTGGCACGACCTCGTCCGTCGCGCGCGCCGCCTGCCGCAGGCGCTCCCCCACCCGACCTCCGACGACGTCGCGCTCATCCAGTACACGGGCGGCACCACGGGCACGCCCAAGGGCGCCGTCCTCACGCACCGCAACCTCGTCGCGAACGTCGTGCAGGGCCAGGCGTGGGCCGCGTTCACGGAGGGCGCGGAGGTCGTCTACGGCGTCCTGCCGTTCTTCCACGCGTTCGGCCTGACGTTCTGCCTCACGCTCCCCGCGCGCATCGGCGCGACGCTCGTCGCGTTCCCGAAGTTCGACCCGCAGGCGTTCGTCGCCGCGCAGAAGCGACGCCCGGCGACGTTCCTGCCCGGCGTCGCGCCCATGTTCGACCGGATCGTCGCGGCCGCCACCGGGACCGCGTCCGGCGACGGCTCCGAGGGTCGGGCGGCGGAGCCCCGGGCCGACCTGTCGTCGATCCGGCTCGCGTTCGCCGGCGCGATGCCGATCACCGCAGAGACCGCACAGCGCTGGGAGGACGCCACGGGCGGCCTGCTCATCGAGGGCTACGGCATGACGGAGACGGCACCGGTCGCGCTCGGCAACCCCTGCTCCGACGACCGCCGCCCCGGGACCCTCGGCCTGCCGTTCCCGAGCACCGACATCCGCGTCGTCGACGCCGAGGCGCTCGACGCGGGCGACCTGCGCGACGCGGAGCCCACCACGCCGGACGGCGGCGTCCCGACCGTCCGGGGCGAGCTCCTCGTCCGCGGCCCCCAGGTCTTCCAGGGCTACTGGCAGCGCCCCGACGAGACCGCGGGCCAGCTCCTCGACGACGGCTGGCTGCGCACCGGCGACGTCGTCGAGGTGCCGCTCGACGGTCCCGACGCCGGCACGGTCACGCTCGTCGACCGCATCAAGGAGATGATCGTCACCGGCGGGTTCAAGGTGTACCCGTCGCAGGTCGAGGAGCACCTGCGGCAGATGCCCGGCGTGCGCGACGTCGCGGTCGTGGGCCTGCCCGGGACGGGCTCGGACGAGCAGGTGGCGGCCGTCCTCGTCCTGGACGAGGCGTCTGGTGGTCCGGTCGGGGCCGACGACGGCGGGTCGCCGCCGCGCGTCGACCTCGCCGCGGTCCGGGAGTGGGGCGAGAAGCGCCTCGCCCGGTACGCGCTGCCGCGGACGCTCGCCGTCGTGCCGGAGCTCCCGCGCTCGCAGATCGGCAAGGTCCTGCGCCGCGTCGTGCGCGAGGACCTCCTCGACCGCGACGACGTCGAGCGCCACCGCGGCTGACGGCGGGCGCCGCCCGTTCGCAGGCGGCGCGCGCCCGCCGTAACCTGGCTGGCGTCGTCGGCGACGTCCGCGACGCAGGTGGCGGGCGCCGTCGGGCCCACCACCCGTCGCCCTGAGGAGGCCCCGTGCCCGAGTCCGCCCCACCCACCGCCCTGCCGCACGTCGTGGTGGTCGGCGCCGGGTTCGCCGGTCTCGCCGTGGTCAAGGAGCTCGCGAAGGCCCCCGTGCGCGTCACGCTCGTCGACCGCCGCGTCTACAACACGTTCCAGCCGCTCCTCTACCAGGTGGCGACGGGCGGCCTGAACCCGGGCGACGTCACGTACTTCCTGCGCGGCCTGCGGCTCAAGCAGAAGAACGTGCGGGTCGTGCACGAGCACCTCGTCGGCATCGACCACGAGGGCCGGCGCATCCGGCTCCTCAACGACGAGTGGGTCGGCTACGACTACCTCGTGCTCGCCAACGGCGTCACCGCGAACTTCTTCGGCACCCCCGGCGCCAAGGAGAACTCGTTCCCCATGTACTCGCGGTCCCAGGCGATGAAGATCCGCGACACGCTGTTCGTCCGGCTCGAGAAGGCGGCGTCGACGCCGGGCACCGACGACGGGCTGCGGGTCGTGGTCGTGGGCGGCGGCGCGACGGGCGTCGAGGTCGCCGGGGCGCTCGCCGAGCTGCGCACGGCCGGGCTACGGCCCGCGTACCCGGAGATCCACGGCGACGCGTTCGAGGTGAAGATCGTCCAGCGTGGCGCCGAGGTGCTCAAGTCCTTCGACCCGCGGCTGCGCCGCTACGCCGCCGAGGAGCTGCGGCGTCGCGACGTGAGCCTGCACCTCGGGGCCGGCGTCGCGGAGGTCCTGCCCGACGCCGTCGTGCTCACCGACGGCACGCGCATCCGCTCCGACCTCACCGTCTGGTCCGCGGGCGTGCACCCGCACGAGGAGGTCGACGACTGGGGTCTGCCGCGCGGCGAGGGCGGTCGCGTCGTCGTGGGCGACGACCTGCAGGTCGAGGGCCTGCCCGGCGTGTTCGCGGCGGGCGACATCGCCGCCTCGCCCGCGGGACTGCCGCAGCTCGCGCAGCCCGCGATCCAGTCCGGCACGCAGGTCGCGCGCAACATCCGGGCCCTCGTCGACGGGCGCCCGACGGCGCCCCTGCACTACTTCGACAAGGGCACCATGGCCGTCATCGGGCGGCGCGCAGCGATCGCCGAGGTCGTCGGGAAGGTCCGGCTCACGCGCGGGGTCGCCTGGCTCGCCTGGCTGTTCGTGCACATCATGGGCCTCATCGGACCGCGCAACCGCCTGACGACGCTCGCGGGCTTGGTCACGCGGTACGGCTTCCCGTTCCACCGCCGCCCCATCCCCATCGTGGGCGACGTGCCGACGATCCGACCCCCCAAGAAGGGCCCCGGTGCGGCCCGTGCGGCCACCGACCGGACGGACATCGCGGACAGGTCCGCCTGAAACACCCCGACTCTCGATCGCCGGGGGCAATCGTCCCGTACGCTCGACGTGGGAGCCGCAGGGGGCGGCGCCCACCGATGCCGGGGGGCAGCAGTGCGTTGTGTCGTGCGTCAGAGTGGTGCCGTGGTGACGGCCGTCGTGGTCGTCGCCGTCCTCGGGGCGTGCCGTGCGCCTGTCGATCCCGGCGCGGGCGGGCCCACCACGCCGCCGGGCCCCACGAGCCCGGTGACGGACGCGCCCACCGACCAGCCGACGCCCGCGCCGACGGACGGCACCCCGACCACCGACCCGGCGGACCCGGCGCTCCCCGGGGGGAGCGAGGGTGTCGACGTCCGCGTCCGCATCGAGCCCGGCTACACGATGCCCGACCTCGTCGAGGCCTCGCTCGGGCAGGCGCGTCGCACGCTCGACCGCGAGGGAGCGACGACGGTCCAGGTGGTCGACGCGCGTCGTGGCGACGTCGTCGCAGGTCGGTCGAGCGGCTGGACGGTGTGCGAGCACGAGCCCGCTGCGGGGACCTTCACGATCGACGCTGCCGAGGTCGTGCTCACCGCCGCGCCGAACGCTCGCCAGTGCCCCTGACCCGACACTGAGCCGCCCTCCCGCCTGACCCCGAGCCGTCGACCTCTCGACGGCGCCCCGGGCAGCGCCTACGCTCACGATCACACGAGTCCTCGCACCGTCGCGTCTCGTGTGCGACTCGGCTGACCCCTCGGCACGACCGGGGGCGGCCGGCGGGGGCCACTGCCGAGGAGGATGCGTGAGACCACGAACGTTCGTCCCGTCCGCAGCCGCCGCGAGCCTCGTGCTCGCGGTCCTGTCCGCCGCGCCGGTGGGCGCCGCCCCCGCCGGCGCCCTGCGCGCCGCCGCAGACCCGCTCCCGCTCGAGGACCTCGTCACCGGCGACGCGGTCATGGACCGCCTGGTGGACCTGCAGGCCATCGCCGACGCGAACGGCAACAGCCGCGCGCTCGAGACCCCCGGGTACGAGGCCAGCGCCGTGTACGTCGAGGAGGCCCTGACGGCCGCCGGGTACACGCCCGAGCGCCAGTACTTCACGTTCGAGGACCTCGTCGTGGACGACCTCTCGCTCACGGCGGCGGGCGTCGAGCCGACCGACGACCTCTACGCCGCGGAGTTCTCCCCCGCCACCCCGGACGACGGCGTCACGGGGCCGATCGTCCAGCCCGTCGACGACCTGCGCCACGGCTGCACCGCCGCGGACTGGGACGGCGTCGACGCGACGGGCGCCGTCGCGCTCGTCAGCCGCGGCACGTGCGCCTTCTCGATCAAGGTCACGAACGCCATGGCCGACGGGGCCGTCGCGGTGATCCTCTACAACAACGTCGACGAACCGCTGAACCCGACGCTCGGTGCCGCGGGCGCGTGGGTCCCGACGGTCGGGCTCTCGCTGTCGGACGGCCAGGAGATCCTCGCCGCGCTCGAGGGAGGCGCCGCCGCCGAGGCGACCTACGACTACCAGTACCACGTCGACGAGTTCGAGACCTTCAACGTCATCGCCCAGACACCGGGCGGCCGCGCGAACAACGTCGTCATGGCCGGCGCGCACCTCGACGGCGTCGAGGAGGGCCCGGGCATCAACGACAACGGGTCGGGCTCGATGGCGATCCTCGAGGTCGCGGTCCAGCTCGCCGCCGCCGCGGAGGAGGACGGCTGGCCCGACAACGCGGTGCGGTTCGCGTGGTGGGGCGCGGAGGAGGTCGGGCTCGTCGGCTCGACGCACTACGTCGACGACCTCGTCGCGAACGACCCCGCGGCGCTCGACGACATCGCCACGTACCTCAACTTCGACATGGTCGGCTCGCCGAACTACATCATCGGCGTCTACGACGCCGACGAGTCGACGCACGAGGCCCCGGTCCCCGTGCCGGAGGGCTCGGCCGAGACCGAGGCCGTCTTCACGGACTACTTCGACCAGATCGGGCAGCCGTGGGTCGACACGGAGTTCTCGGGCCGCTCCGACTACCAGGCGTTCATCAACAACGGCGTCCCGGCGTCCGGTCTGTTCACCGGCGCCGACGGCTCGAAGACCGCCGAGGAGGTCGCGCTGTTCGGCGGCACCGAGGGCATCTTCTACGACCCGAACTACCACTCTCCCGAGGACACGATCGACAACGTGGACCCGACGGCGCTCGACATCATGTCGCGCGCGATCGGCCACGCGGTCGCGGCCCTCGCCGACGACACGTTCCCGGTCAACGGCGCGGGCAACCCGGAGCTCACGGCGCTCACGGCCGAGGCCCGCTGCCTGAACGGCACGGCGTACGTCGCGGTGCGCGCGACGAACGACGAGACCGGGTGGGCGGACGTCCGGATCGCCACGGAGTTCGGCCAGAAGAAGTTCACGAAGGTCGGGTCCGGCTCGAACGCGTACCAGTCGTTCAGCACCCGCTCGGCGTCGGTCGAGGCCGGCAGCGCCACGGTCAGCGCGTACCGGTGGAACGACGGCGACCCGCGCCACCAGGTGTACGAGGTGCCGTACGACGCGATCAGCTGCGGCTGACGTCTGGCGGTGAGCACGAGGACGGCGACCGGGTCCGCACGGACCCGGTCGCCGTTCTCGTGCAGGGCCCGGGACCTCGGGCCGGCCGCGACCCCGCGCTCGGCCTCGGCCTCGGGCGGGACGCGCCCGGCTACTCGGCGAACACCTCGAGGATCGGCGCGTCGCCGGAGGTGAACCGGACGAACCGGCCGACGGTTCCGGGCGTGCGCAGCACCTGCGTCACGACCATCGCGACGTCCGCCCGGGAGACCTGCGACGCCGCGCCCTCCGGTGTCTCGGCGTCGTCCGCGAGGACCGTGATCGCGCCCGTCGGGTCGTCGTCCGTGAGCGTGCCCGGCCCGAGGATCGTCCACTCGAGGTCGGTGCCGCGCAGGTGGTCGTCCGCGGCGAGCTTCGCGTCGGCGTACGCGAAGAAGCTGCTGTCCTCCGGGACGCCGTGCTCGGGGACGGAGCCGATCCACGACACCATGACGTAGCGGCGGACCCCCGCCGACGCCGCGGCGTCCATCGAGCGGATCGCGGCGTCCCGGTCGACGGCGTACGTGCGCTCCGGGGAACCGCCGCCGGCCCCGGCGCTCCACACGACGGCATCGAACCCGTCGATCGCCGCGGCGATCTCCTCCGTCGACGCGTGCTCCACGTCGAGCAGGACGGGCTCCGCGCCGAGGGAGCGGACGAGCGGCACCTGCTCCTCGCGCCGCACGACTCCCGCCGCGTGCTCACCGCGGTCCGCGAGGATCGGCAGGAGCAGCCGACCGACCTTGCCGTGCGCTCCGATGACGGCGACCTTCATGGGGCGTCCTTCCGTGGGGGTGCTGGATGTGGCTCCACCGTGGCCCGGGAGCGGGCCCGCCGCCACCCGGGGCGAGGCTCAGACGCGCGGCGCGGGGGCGTGGATGCCGCGGGGCACCCACCCGAGGACGCCCGGACGGCCCAGGAGGTCGGCGGCGTACCACGCGGTCGCGAGCCACATCTCGGTGCCCTGGAGGCTCGGCAGCCCGTCCGGGACACCCGACGCCGTGCCGCCCCGGGCCGTCCGGGACCCCTCCGGGGCGAAGGCCAGGCCGTCCGGCGTCCAGCGCTCGACGATCCCGTCGAGGACGCGGCGCGCGACGTCGTCCGCCTCGGCCGTGCGGTAGCCGTCGGCGCCGCACCGGCGCGCCCACCACAGCAGGTGCACCACGTCGAGCGCGTCGCAGGCCGTGACGCGCGGCGCGTCGAGCACCCCGCAGGACGCGTGCCGCAGCACCGAGTCCGTGAGCTCGCGCCCGAGCCCGAGGGCCGTCCCCCACTGCGCGAACGTGCCGCGCACCAGCCGGTACGTCCCGTTGACCGGCTCGCGCCACCCGTCGGACGCGCGCGGGGCGCCCCAGAGCCCCGTCACCGGGTCGCGGTGCTCGACGAGCCAGCCGACGAGGGCCTCCCGCGCCCCAGCGGGCACCTCGACGCCGGCCTCGCGCGCGAACGTCAGCGCGGTCCCGACGGTGTCGACCGTCGACCCCGCACCCCACGCGTTCGTCGCCCACGGCAGCGCCTCGAGCCTCCGCACGACCTCGGCGGCGCTCGCGGCCACGGACGGCACGGCGGGCAGCGTCGTACCGAGCAGGTCGAGCGCGTACCCGACGCACAGCACGTGGTACGCGGCCGGGCCGTCGGCCCACGCGCCGCCGGGCTGCGTGCCGCCGGGCTCCGCGTCGTCGGGCCCCGCGACGCCGGGCAGGACCTTCTCCCCGTGCCCGAGCTCCGGGGTGCGACCGTCCGGACCGACGAGGTCCGTGAGGCGCCGGACGTGCTCGTCGCGCGACAGACCCGCGGGCGCGCCGCCCGCGAGCGCCGCGAGCTCGACGGCGTCGCAGTGGGCGCGCACGGTCGGCGGGGCACCGGGCGCGTCGCGGTGGTCCTGGCCGTCGAACGCCCGCTCGACGAGCGCCGGCAGGGCCGCCAGCGCCTCGGCGCCGAAGCGCTCGAGCCGGCGCGCCCGCTCGGCGTCGGGCTCCGGGCGCCGGGCCGGCGCGGACGGGGGTGCGGTGCCGGTGGAGGTGGCGGGCCGCTCGCCCGTGCGGCGGTCGCGCACGACGCGCGCCGGGTTGCCGACGGCGAC
Source organism: Cellulosimicrobium sp. So1_17 (assembly GCF_055181235.1). NCBI lineage: Bacteria > Bacillati > Actinomycetota > Actinomycetes > Micrococcales > Promicromonosporaceae > Cellulosimicrobium > Cellulosimicrobium sp. So1_17. Next base: position 3,509,850 of record NZ_CM143702.1, on the reverse strand, counting down.
CGCGTCCGCAGGTACGTCGCGCGTGACGACGGCGCCCGCGCCGATGACCGCGTGGTCGCCCACGACGACCCCGTCGAGGATCACGACGTGCGCGCCGATCCACACGTCGTCGCCGATCGTGATGCCGCGCGACGTGAGGCCCTGCCGGAACACGGGCACGTCCACGCGGTCGAACGCGTGGTCGAACCCGAGGATGCTCGTGTGGCTGCCGATGCGCACGGCGTCGCCGACGGTCACGGCCCCCCGGATCGCGGCGGAGACGTTGACGGAGCAGTCCGCCCCGATCGCGACGTCGCCCGTCACGTGGGCGTGCGCGGCGACGTAGCTGCGGTCACCCAGGGCGAACGTGTCGGCGTCGACGTCGGCGAGGCCGGAGACGACGCAGGCGTCACCGATCGCGTGGCCGGCCGCGCGGAGGGACGCGACGCGCTCGTCGTTCGCCTCGCGCTGCTCCGGCGAGGCCGTGGTGTCGAAGGTCCAGGGGGCGTAGTCGGGGGTCAGCGGGCCGGGCACGCGCACCAGGCTCGCACAGGCCGACCGGACCGACCTCGGCCGCGGCGGAACCGAACGGAAACGGTCACGCGCGCTCGGAGGTCCCCGTCGGCGGCGTCGGGCAGACTGTGCCCGTGCCCGGATTCGCCGTCGTCGACCTCGAGACCACCGGGTTCTCCCCTCGCCTCGGCGACCGGGTCGCGGAGGTCGCCGTCGTCCTGGTCGACGACGCGGGCCGGGTCGAGGACGAGTGGTGCACCCTGGTCAACCCCGGGCGCGACCTGGGTCCGCAGCACGTGCACGGCATCGCGGCCGCCGACGTCGCGCTCGCGCCGGCGTTCGACCGCGTCGTCCCGGCACTCCTCCGCCTGCTCGACGGCCGGGTCCTCGTCGCGCACAACGCGTCCTTCGACACCCGGTTCCTGCGCGCCGAGCTCGGCCGTGCGGGCGTCGCGGCGGCGATCGACCCGCTCGCGTGCCTGTGCACGCAGCAGCTCGCCGGGCGCTGGCTCACCGGGTCGCGGAGCCTCGCCGCGTGCTGCGCGACCGTGGGCGTGGTGCACGACGGCGTCCACTCGGCCCTCGGGGACGCGCGCGCCACCGCGGGGCTGCTCGCGCACTACCTCGACGTCGCACGGGAGGACGAGTGCTGGGACGTCGCCCGCGCCGCGGCGGACGGCGTGCGCTGGACGCTCCCGCCCGCGCTCGACGTCGAGCCCGTGCAGCGCGGCGCGAGCCGGCTCCACGGCCACTGGCTCGCGGCCCTCGACAGACCACCCGTCCTTGCCGCCAATGCGCTGCCCGACGGCGCGGGGCGACGTCGGGCGTCCCGGTCCGCGGCCGTCACGGCGGGCTCGACCGACGAGTACCTCTCCCTGCTCGACCTCGCGCTGCTCGACCGGTACGTGTCGCACACCGAGCGCAGCGCCCTGGTGGATGCCGCGCGACGTGCCGGGCTGTCTCGGTCGGACGTCGAGCGGCTGCACCGCGACCACCTCGCGCTCCTCGCGGGCGACGTCCTGGACGTCGCCGTGTCGTCGGCCCTCGGCGAGCGGGTCGACGAGACCGGGGTGCTCGGCGCCCTCACGGAGGACCCGACGCTGCACGAGGTCGCGGGCCAGCTCGGGCTCGACGCGGACGACGTCCTCGCCGCGGCCCAGGCCGCGCTCGGGGCGCGGCTCGTGGGCGACGCGCGGGTCGGCGTCGGGCACCGGGAGCGCTTCGTCCTCGTGCCGTGTGACGAAGTGGTGCTCACCGGGTCGATGCGGCGCACGCGTCCCGCGTGGGAGGACGCCGTGCGCCGGGCCGGGCTCGCGCCGTGGGCGTACGTGACGCGCCGCACCCGGCTCGTCGTCGCGGCGGACCCGGACTCGCTGTCGACCAAGGCCCGCACGGCGCGCCGCTACGGCATCCCGATCATCACCGAGGACGCGTTCGCCCGGATGCTCGACGAGGTCGGGGTCGCCCGCACGGCGTGACCACCCACCCCCGCCGAGTGCTGGGCGAGCTCGCGCGCGGGGCTCGGCGCTGCGCGACGTGCGGCCAGCGGGGAGGCTGTCCCCATGAGCCCCGACGCACCCGTCGACGTCGACACCCTGCTCGACGAGCTGTACGCGCTGCCGCTCGAGCAGTTCGTCGTCGCGCGCACGGCGGCGTCGAAACGGATCAAGGCGTCGGGCGATGCCGTCGGTGCCGAGCGCGTGGGGCGGCTCCCCAAGCCGACGGTCGCGGCGTGGGTCGTCAACCAGGTCGCGCGCGAGCACCCCGACGAGGTCGCGGCGCTCGTCGCGATCGGCGACGAGCTGCGCGACGCGACCGAGGACCGCGACCGGGGCCGGCTGACCGCTCTGGACCGGCTGCGTCGCGAGCGCGTCGAGGCGCTGGTCGGGACCGTGAGGAAGGCTGGCGAGGTCGCCGGGCGCGCGGTCTCCTCGAGCGCGGTCGACCGCCTCGCCGAGACGCTGACCGCCGCCGTCATGGACCCGGACGCAGGCGCCGTCGTGCAGGCCGGGCGCCTGAGCCAGGCGCTGCAGCACGTCGGGTTCGGGATCGTCGACGAGGGCGGGGAGCCCGCGGACGTCGTCACCCTCCACGTCGTGGGCGACGACGGCCGCGCACGTCCGCGGAAGGGTCGCCGCAGCGCCGGCGAGGGGAAGGCCGGCGCCGGCGGCAAGGGTGCCGGGGCAGAGCCCGCGGAAGCGGAGGAGCCGGACCCGCTCGCCGAGGCCGAGCGCGCCGTCGAGGAGACCGCGGCCGAGGTCGACCGGCTCGAGGCCGCCCGTGACGAGGCGGACGCGCTGGCGCGCGAGGCGAGCGACGCCGTCGGGCAGGTGGAGGACGAGCTGGGCCGCATCGAGGACGAGCTCGCCCGGCTCGCCGACGAACGCGACGAGGCCCGCACCCGGCTGGAGGCCGCGCGCGCTGCACAGGACGAGGCACGGGCCGAGCTGGGGTCCGCCGACGACGCGCTCGAGGCGGCGGAGGAGCGTGCCGCCGAGGCGCGCAAGGCTCGCCGCGCCGCCCGTCGCCCGCGGCGCTGAGGCTCAGCCCACGCCGGGTCGGGCGATCGGGGGCGACAGCTCCAGCGACACCTCGCCCGCCGTGAGCCGGTCCTCGATGCACCGCACGACGTCGGACGCGTCCGACCGGGACACCCCCGGATCGAACCGCACGCCGACCGACGACGCCGGCATGTCGGCCGTGGAGATCATCTCGGCGACCGACAGGCCCGACGCCTCGACGCACGACATCCAGTCCCCCTCGCCGTGCGCGGCGCCGATCGTCCAGGCCTCGTCCGGCGCGCCGTCGTCCGGCCCTCGGACCGCTGGACCGCACGCGGAGAGGCACGCCGTCAGGACGACGAGCACGGCCGCGCCCCGGCGACCGCGAAGTGCTCCGGTCATCACGTCCTCCCCTCGCTCTGATCGTGTGGTGACCCCGCGCGACCTTGCACGGGCCGACCCGTACCGTCGCCGTTCGTCGTGCGCGAACGCGGGATTGAGCCGGGACCGCTCAAGGTTGATCCCGTCAGACGCCGCGGGCTCACCGCGGCAGCAGACCCGGAGGAGTCACCATGACCACCACCCTCACCCCGATCCCGTTCGGCGCTCTGGCCGCGGACCGTCTCGTCCGCGACCTGTGGACCCGTCCCGCCGCCCCTGTGCAGCGGAGCGGCTACGCACCGGCCGCCGACGTCTACCGCGACGGCGACGACCTCGTCGCCCGCTTCGACCTGCCGGGCGTCGACCCGGAGCGCGACGTGAACGTCGAGCTCGAGGGTCGCCGTCTCGTCGTGCGCGGCGAGCGTCGCGACCAGCGCGTCGTCGAGGCGCCCGAGGCCACCGACGAGCCCGCCGAGGGCTCCGAGGCGACCGACGGCACTGCGGTGGAGCCCGTCGCCGAGCCTGTCGAGAAGCCGGTCGGCCGACGCATCCGTGAGGTGCGGTTCGGCGAGTTCCGCCGGACCGTCACGCTGCCGAAGGCGGCGGACGCCGACGCCGTCCGCGCGTCGTACGACGCGGGCGTGCTCACCGTGACCGTGGCCGGCGTGTTCGCCGGCCGTGCGCCGCAGCGCATCGAGGTCACGCGCGCGGCCTGACGCCGCGCTCCCTGCTCCGGCCGCGCCCCGCCCCTGGTGCGGCCGGGCCCGACGGGCCGGTACCTCCCGAGGTACCGGCCCGTCGTCGTGCGGCGGCCTGAACGTGCCGAACCCGGGTTTACGGATCACTCAGCGCCTCGACTGACGCGTAACCCCGGGTTCGGCAGGCGGCCGCTCAGCCGCGGAACGCCCGCAGCGCCTCGACGACGAGCGCGTGGTCGTCCGCCTGCGGCAGGCCCGAGACGGTGACGACCCCGACGGGCCCGACGCCCTCGACGCGCACCGGGAACGCCCCGCCGTGCGCGGCGTACTCCTGGAGCGGGAGCTGGTGCTGCTCGGTGAACGTCGTCCCCTTGGCGCGCGCCCGCAGGCCCACGAGGTACGACGACGCCCCGAACCGCTGCACGACCCGCACCTTGCGCTCGACCCAGGAGTCGTTGTCGGGAGTCGTGCCCTCGCGCGCCGCGTGGAACACCTGCTGCGTGCCCTTCCGGACGTCGATCGTCACCGCGAGGTCGCGCTCGGCGGCGAGCTCGACGAGGAGGCACCCGAGGCGCCACGCGTCGTCGTGCGTGAACGAGGCGAGCACGAGCTCGTGCTCCTGCGCCTCGACGGAGGCGATGGTCGCGGCAAGGTCGTCGGGCGTCGTCGTCATGCCGCCATCGTGGCACGAGCGGGCCGATGGGCACCTCTCCCCATGGGAGCCCCGCACCGCCGTCGGCTAGGGTCCTCGGAGCGCAGCACACCGGCGCACGACACCCGCGCGGGCACGGCCCGCGCAGCATCCACGAGACGACGAGGGGGACGCGTGAGCTCAGGGATGTGGGGCGCCGACATCGCCGCCCTGCGCGCTCTCGCGCAGCAGATGGGGACCGCGAGCGACACGCTGCGCTCGGTGGCGTCGACCGTCGGGCCGCAGGTGGCGCAGAGCCCGTGGTCCGGACCCGACCGCTCGGAGTTCATCGGCACGTGGGACGCGGCGCTGGCGCCGCAGCTCACCTCCGTCGCCGACATGCTCGCCGGTCATGCCGAGTCCTTGCAGACGAACGCCGACCAGCAGGAGCAGACGAGCACCGCCTCCGGCGGACCGGGCGGTCCCGGGGGTCCCGGCGGTCCCGGCGGTCCCGGCGGACCGGGCGGACCGGGCGGACCCGGTGGTCCCGGCGGACCCGGTGGTCCCGGTGGACCGGGCGGACCCGGCACGCCGGGCGCCGACGAGGACACGTGGTGGTTCGGCCTGCCGGGCTGGGTGTCCGACGCGGTCACCGGCGGCGGCCTCGTCGCCGGCACCGCGGACCTGATCTTCTCGAGCCTGGACGAGTTCGGCTTCCTCGCGAACGCGGGCAAGGGCGTCACCGCGCTCGGCTCGGCCTTCACCGCCGCGGGCGGTCTCTTCTCCGCCCTCACCATGGCGGACGGCATCGTCGAGGGCGTCAACGGCATCATCGACGGGAACGGCTGGGCCACGGCGGACGGCGTCATCAGCACGGCCATCGGCGGCGCCGGGACCGCCGTCGCCATCGCGGCCCTCGCCTCGAACCCCGTCGGCTGGGGCGTCGCCGCCGGGATCGGCGTCGCCGGTCTCGTCTGGGGCGGCCTCAACCTCCTCACGCCCGACGGCATGGAGACCACCGAGTGGATCGGCGGCATGGCGAGCGACGCCTGGAACGCCACCACGTCGTTCGCGGGCGATGTCGGGTCGAACATCGCGGAGGGTGCGTCCCACGCGGTCGACGCCGCGAGCGACTTCGTCGACGACGTGACCTCACCCGTCCGTACACTGTTCGGGTTCGGCTGAGCACCGGCCTGACCGAGCACCCGACACCAGCCGGAGAACCCCTTGAGCAACCCCGCGATGCCCTTCACGTCGTTCGAGCTCGTCGCCCTGCTGACGTTCCAGCCCGGCGCGGCCGCGACGCAGTCCGCGCAGAGCCTGCGCCTGGCGGACACGCAGCCGTCCCCCGAGGCGCGCCGTGCCGGGCTGTCCTCCCTGCTCGTCCGCGGGCTCGCCGTCGCGACCGACGGCCAGGTCGCGCCCCTCGGCAACGCGGGCGGCGTGAGCGGCGTGCTGACCCGGGCAGACCGGTGGGTCGAGGTGGGCATCGTCCGCCGTGACCGGACCGACGCCGCCGTCCTCGTCGGCGTGGGCGGCAGCGGGCTGCTCGTCAGCCCGCGCGGCCTCGACACGTGGGACGTCCTGCCGCTGCGGCCCGGGTCCGACCTGCTGGACGGCGGCCTCGACCTCGCGCGCCGCGGCATCGAGGACGCCGGGGACCAGCCGGTCAGCGCGAGCCTCAAGGTGACCACGCTCGACGGCAGCGTCGCGGCGGCCGTCCACCGCGACGACGCCGGGACGTGGCGCGTCGCCACCGAGCCCGTGGACGCCGACGGCGCCCTGACCATCCGGGACGAGACCTTCCCCGACGCCGACGCGGCACTCGCCGCACTCGGAGCCGCACTCCGATGAGCCACCACCCCCAGCACCCCGGACCGCCTCCCGCGCCGCACGGGAACGGGCGTCGCACGCCCGAGGGTGCCGTGCGCTTCGTCCGCTACTGGCTCCCCGTCATGGGCACGATCGCCCTGGTCGTGGCCGTCGCGCTCCTCGTCGGGCTGCTCACGGGTGCCTGGGCCGGGGAGAGCAAGAACGTCGCCCGCTGGATCGGGGTCGTGGCGTTCGGTGGGGTCGGCATCTTCGCCTGGGTCACCCGCGGGCTGGCGATGCGTCAGATCCGCAGCGGCGCGTACCCGCCGCCGAACCGCCGCTGACCGCTCCCGCGCGCTGAGACGCCGCGCAGGCACACGGTGACGCCGAACCCGGGGTCGCACGCCACGTCAGCAGGTTCGTGACGCGCAAACCCCGGGTTCGGCACTGCTGTCAGGAGCAGGTCAGGGCATCCACCGGGACGTCGTACGCCCGGGAGGCTCCGCCGTCGGGCCGTGCCGCGGTGACCGTGACCGTGCCCGCCTCGACCGACGTCGCACGCGTCGGGAAGGACTGGTACGCCGCCCTGCCGGGCGCGACGTCCGCGTACGCGCGGGTGCCGAACGGCGTCGCGAGCGTGACGTCGACCGGCACGTCCTCGCCGTTCGTCGCGCGGACCGCGACGTAGGCCGTGCCCGCGAGGCAGCGGGTCTGGGCGGTGACCTCGGCGAGCTCAGGGCCCTGCGGCGCGCGCTGCAGCGTGACCTGGTCCATGACGCGCTCGGTCGCGGTCTCGTAGGTCGTGATCGTCAGCGCCTCGGGCGTGACGTCGACGTCGGAGTAGCTCGGCGTGCGCTCCTGCTCCCAGCGCGCGGTCCACGGCTTGTCGCCGTCGAAGCCGTAGTACTTCGAGCCGCTCGCGGAGTTCCCGGTCACGTAGAGGACCTGGTCCTCGTCGGGGACGAGCACGTCGCCGACGGCGGGGTCGGTCGCCGGGGCGACCGGCGTCGTGCCCTCCATGAGGTGGCTGCGGGTGTAGATGTGGTCGTGGCCCGCGAGCACCAGGTCGACGCCCAGGTCGCTGAACACCGGCGACAGGGCGTCGCGCATCGCGACGACGTCGCGGTCGCGCGAGTGGAACGCCTGGCTGTACAGCGAGTGGTGGAACGTCACGAGGACCCAGTCGTAGGAGTCGCCGTGCGTGCCGACCACGTTGCGCAGGAACGCCTCGTGCCCGGCGAGGTCCGCCTCGCTCCAGTCGTTCGAGTCGATGCCGACGACGAGCACGTCGTTGTAGCCGTACCAGTAGTCGCGGCGCTGCTCGGCCGAGACGTTCGGCATCGCGAAGTGCTGGTCGTACAGCGCGCTCGCCGTGTCGTGGTTGCCGTCCTGCGTCGCGAACCGCAGCTCGCGCATCTGCTGCGGGGCGAGGAAGCCCGTGTACTGCTGGGCGCTGCCCGCGTGCTCGACCTGGTCCCCCGCGGAGACGAGGAACGACGCGTCCGGGTGGCGAGCGGTCATCGTGCCGAGGTTCTCGGCCCAGCGCGCGGCGTCGTTCGTGGCGTTGCCGCTCGCGCCGATCTGCGCGTCACCGACGAACAGGAACGAGAACTCGTCCCCGAAGGCGCCGGTGTCGAACGTGCTGGGCTCCGACCAGCCGGAGGAGGCGCTGCCCACGCGGTACACGTAGGAGGAGGCCTCCTCCAGGCCGGTCATCGTGGCGTGGTGGTACGTCGCGCCGTCGGCGGACGCGCCGCCCGTGGACGACGCCGTCGCCGCGCCCTCCCACGAGAGGTCGCCCGCGGCGTCGGTCGCCTCGTCGGCACGCGCCCACTGAACCTCGCCCGCGCCGGGCAGGGTCGAGAACCACGCGACGTTCGCCTGCGTCTCGTCCGCGCCGACGTTGAGCGCGACGTCGCGGACCTCGCCGTGCGTCGGCACGAGCGAGCGGACGTCGAGGTAGATGTCGGAGCTCGTCGGGGCGTCCTGGTAGAGCGCGACGGAGATCGTGTTCTCCCCCGCCGCGAACGCGTCCGCCGGGACGACGAACGTGCTCGTCACCGGGTCCGTGCGGCCATTGCCGTGGTACTGCAGGTTCTCCGTGATCTCGCCGGCGTCGTCGCCGAGGCGCGCGACCTCCTGGCCGTTGACGTAGACGATCGCGGCGTCGTCGTAGACGATCTCCCCCTCGAACGCCGGGACGCCGTCGAGGTCCGCCGCGGTGAGGTCGACGTCGGTGCGGAAGAAGAACGTCGGGACGTCCGTCGTCGTGCCGGCGATGTACTGGGTGAGCAGGGTGGTGATCGGGAACGCCGCACCGATGCCCGTCGGCTGGCCGCGCTTCGCGCCGAACGCGCCGGTGCCGGACTTCCAGGCCGTGTCGTCGAACGCCGTCGTGGTCCAGACGCGCTGGTCCGCGTCGGCGCCCGCGGGGTTCGTGTTGTCGTCGAGGTAGCGCCACGTGGTGCCGCTCGTGCTGAGGAGAGACTCGTCGTCCGCGACCGCGGAGGACGCGGTCGCGATGCTGCTCGTGACGAGGACGGTGCCGACGAGCGACGCGGCGAGCGTCGCCGCGGCCGCGCGCGTCAGCGCGCCGGGCTGCCGGGAGGCATGCGGGGTCATGGGTTCCTTCGCAGGTCAGGGGTCCCGGCAGCGACGGCCGTCGGACCACCGTGGCAGCGCAGGACCCGGGGAGGGAAGCGCTGTCACGCTACGGAGGGCCGATGTCCCGGAGTCGTCCTCACCGTGAACGCCGCGCGGCGATCAGGTAGCCGCCCCGGGAGACGCGCGACGCCGCGCCCCCGGGCGGGGACGCGGCGTCGGCTCGTGGTGGTTGTGGGTCGCCGGTCAGACGCTCCGGCGACGGCGCGCGACGAGCACCGCGCCGAGCGCGACGAGCACGAGGGCGGCCACGGCGATCCCCACGGTCTGCGCACCGGTCGTGGCGAGGCCCTCGTCCGTCGGCGTGTCCGTCGCGGTCTCCGTCGGCGTGACGGTCGCGTCCGGGGTGGTCGGTGTCGGGTCCGGCGTCGGGCTCGGGGAGGGGTCCGTGGTCGGGTCCGGGGTCGGGTCCGGCGCGGGCTCGCTGCCCGCCGTGTTCGTCAGGACCAGCTCGACGCCGTCGGTACCGCTCACCTCGACACTCACCACACCGTCCGCGGCGGGCTCGACGAGCTCGCCGTCGACCTCCCAGGCGGGCTCGCCCCACACGACGCCGTCGACCTCCGGGAACGTCGGCTCGGACAGGACGACCTCGGAGCCGAGCGGGAGGTCGTCGATCGTCTGCGAGCCGCCGACCGGGACGGTCAGCTCGCCCGACGCCCCGTCGACGACGTACGTGACGGTGAACTCCGTGCCGTCCGGGACGGCGCTCGCCGTGTCGCCGTCGACGACCTTCGACACCGTGATGCTGCCGGTCTCGTCGACGGGCGCTGTCTCGCACGGGATCGCCCCGGCGAACAGGTAGGCGTGCGCCTCGCCGCCGAGGAGCGTGAGATCGTGCGCGACGACCTGGCCGTCGAGCGGTGCCGCGTCCACGGTCAGGTCGGCGTCGGGCGCGTAGACCGAGCCGTCGACGCGCGTCCCCGCGCCGTCGAGGGTCACCGCGCCGTCGAGCTGCGAGAGGTCCCACAGGACGTAGCGCGACGCCTCGCCCTGCGCTCCGAAGACCTTGCCCTCGACCGTCGTCGTGCCCGGGGGCACGGAGACGACGAGCGGCGCGTCGACCGAGGGCAGGACCCCGTCGGCGAACTGGACCTGGTACGCGTCGGCGATCGCCGCGTAGTCGACGACGTTCGGACGGCCGGGCTCGAGCGCGGAGAGCACCACGCGGTCGCCGGCGTCCTCGGTGACGGTCAGCTCGTGCGCCGCTCCGGAGGGGACGAGGTCGGCAAGGCACTGGCGGACGACGTCGGGGTCGGTCGCGCCCTGCTCGACGTACCCCGCGACGGAGTCTCCCTGCGTCGCGACGGTCCCCGCGTCGGCCGGCCAGTCCTGGTTCGTCGCGTCGATCGCCGGTGCGTCGTCGACGGCCGTGCGGTACCGGACCCAGCTACCGCGCTCGTAGGTGCCGAACGCGGGGTCGTCGCCGACGACCTTGAGATATCCCTCCAGCTCGCCGCCGCTGCCCGCGGGCACCCCCTGGTTCGTGATCTCGACCGTGCCCGACGTCGGCGCGTAGCTGCCGACGAGGAGCCGCGTCGGGTCGCCGTCGACGGTCGGGATCGTGTAGTCGGCCGTGCCTGCTGCGTGGTGGATGATCCCGTACATGCCCCCGTCGGCACGGACGGCGAGCTCGCCGCCGACGGCGACCGCGCCCTCGGTCTCGGTGTTGTCGAGCTGCGCGTCGCCGCGGGCGTAGACGCTGAAGCCACCGGCGAGGTCGAACGGGTTGACCGGCTCGACGGCGGCGACGGCTCCCTGGGTCGGGAGCAGCAGGGACGCGGAGACGAGGGCCGCCGCGGTCAGGGCCGCGCGCGTCCGGCGTCGACGCCGGGGACCGGTTGACCGGAGCAACAGCTCCGAGGACAGAGGGGACACGGACGTCGTCGAGAGGGTCATCACTACCTGGGGGTCGGCATCACGGGCGGCGGGCCGGGGGCGACCCACGGATCCACCGTAGGTCGCTCCGGACGCACCTCCGGGGGCGAGCGCGGGTGAACGCGTCAGGCTGTGACGAAGGCCACCGGAGTGCCGTCCTGGTTGCTCCCGGAGTGCCGGAGTTGTCAGAGTCGCCGACGCCGAGGTCCGTCAGTCGCCGCGAGCGTGCCTGGTCGCGCGGTCGTTCGCGCGCTGGATCGCCTCGACCAGCTCGTCCTTCGTCATCGACGAACGGCCGTCCACGTCGAGCCGTCGCGCGACGTCGAGCAGGTGCTCCTTGGTCGCCTTCGCGTCCACGCCGCCCGCCGTCTCCGCCGAGGACTCCGACTCCAGGCCGTCCTCCTCGGCGCGCTCGTCCGACGGCCCCGGCTCGTCCTTGGGCTCCCAGTGGTCGCCGACCTTCTCGTGCGTGTGCTTGAGCGCTGCGAACGCCACGCGGCCTGCGCGCTCGGCGGAGCCGTACTGCTCCATCGCGGCGTCGTAGGCCTTGGCGAACGTCCGCTGCGCCTTCTCGTCCGAGCGCTGGAGCGTGCTCGGGATCTCGGACTCCTTCGCGTCCCCGCTGCGGGTCGTCTTCGGCACGGTCGGCCTCCTTCGCGCTCGCTGCCCGACGGCGGTCGCCGCCTCCCGTCGAGCGTCTCGCCACGCGCCGTCGCTCGCCAGCGCGGCGGCGCGGCGGCGCAGCGGCGCAGCGGCGCGGCGGCGCGGCGGCGCGGCGGCGCGGCGGCGCGGCGGCGCCGCGGGTCGACGCCACGTGCCCACCGACGGGCGACCAGGAACGCACCGGCCTACGCTTCCCGGATGTCGCGCGCCCTGATCTTCCACGGCCGGATCGCCGGCTGGGGCACGTCGTCCGGGACCCGGGTCGTCGTCGGCCGTTGGGACCGCTCACCCTTCGGCGCGTTCGCCGACGTCATGGTGGAACGACCCGACGGCGAGCGCCTCCTGCTCGCACCGACCGCGGAGGTCGCCGAGCTCGTGGCCTCGACGTACCGGTTCGACCGGGTTGAGGTCGTCGCCGTGCGGGTCGTGGACGTCGAGGTCACGGACGTCGAGGCTCCGCCGGGCGGGACGACGGGCGGAACGACGGGCGGAACGACAGGCGGCTCGGCAGGCCGCCGGACGCGGCTGGATCGGGTTCCGCGCCCGTGGCAGGTAACGGCTGGCCCGCTCGAGGCGCGGCTCGTCGTCGGGCGGCGGACCGGCCTGGGGCACGCGCTGCGGGCGGTCCCGGATCGGGTCGCCGGGTCACGACGGTTCACGACCGTGACCGACCCTGTCGCCCGAGCGCTGCTGCACGGCGTGCGCACGCGCGGGAGCGCAGGGTCGGGCCGCGTCGAGCACTACGGCGCCACGGACGTGCACGCGCTCGACGAGGTCACGTCCTCGTGGGACGGCGAGCCGCTGGGAAGCCTCACGTCCGTCGACCCGCCGGTGCGCTTCGGGTTCGGGTCGACGCCGCGACGCCCCGCCGTGACGGACGTCGTGACGACGATCGTCCTGCCGGACGGCGGAGGGGACGTCGCCTGAGGGCAGCCGGCGAGAGATGCGCTCCCGTTCGAGGGATGCACGGGAGAGCGCATCTCTCGGCCCGGAGTGCGTCGTTCGAGCTCGGGTGCGAGAGGCTGGTCCCTAACCCGACCTCCACCCCGATCCCTGGGAGCCGAGACCTGTGGACGAGCACGAACGCGAGATCCGGCGGCGCATGGCGGCGCACGAGCTGTACACGGACCACGGCGTCGCCGGCCTGGCCGCCGAGCGCGCCCGTGCGACCGACCTGACCTACGACTTCAACGCGACCCGCCCGTCGGCGACCGGCGAGCGGCAGCGTCTGCTGCGCGAGCTGTTCGCCGCCGTCGGCGACGACGTGTGGATCGAGCCGACGCTGCGCGTGGCCTACGGCTGCACGACGCGCCTCGGGAACGGCGTGTACGCGAACTTCGGGCTCACGCTCGTCGACGACGCCGAGATCACCGTGGGCGACCGCGTGATGTTCGCGCCGAACGTCACGATCTCGACGACCGCCCACCCCGTGCACCCGGACCTCCGCCCCGACGGCACCCAGTTCTCCGCGCCGGTCGTCATCGAGGACGACGTGTGGGTCGGGACGGGAGCAGTCATCCTGCCGGGCGTCACCGTAGGGCGGGGTTCGGTCGTCGCCGCGGGAGCCGTCGTGGCGGGGAACGTGCCGCCGATGACCGTCGTCGGGGGCGTGCCCGCGCGCGTGCTGCGCGAGATCACCGACGCCGATCGCGAGTGGACCTACCGCGCGCCGCGCACGCTCGACGTCCCGGGTCCGGGCCCGCGGATCGTCCCCGCCGCCGCGCCGGGCACCGCCGTCTGACGTCGAGGTCGCGGTAACCGGCACTCGCTGGCTCCACGTCCGCTGCACCGGCCTCTCAGAGCAGGTCGACCGCGCACCGGATGCCCGGCGCTCTCGCGATCCGCGCATCGGCCGTGAACAGCGTCCCGCCGAGCCGCTCCGCGAGCGCGACGTACGACGCGTCGTAGGTCGAGAGGTTCGCACCGAGCTCCCACGCCCGCGCCGCGAGGACGGCGAACGGCCAGAGCTGCACAGGTAGGAGCTCGAAGCCCTCCAGCGCGGACCGCGCCTCACGCCCGGTCAGGAGCCCCGACGCGCGTCGACGACGGAGGACGTTCGCGACCTCGTAGGGCAGGAGGTCCGGGGCGTCGAGCACGCCGACCCCGAGCGTGCGGCGTGCGACCGCCTCACCGCGAGCGCCCGGGTCGACGAGCATCGTGAGCACCGCCGACGCGTCGACCACGAGCGGGCCGAGGGGCGCCCCGCCGGACGGCGACCGGGCCGGGCCGCTCGAGCCGCGATGCGCCGGCGACCGGCTGCTCACCGCCGGTCGGCCGCGAGGTCGGCTAGGACGTCGCCGACCTCGAGCTCCGGCAGGCCACGAGCGCGCTGGCGCACCTCCACCACAGCGCTCTCGAGGGACGGACGCGCGGCGATCTCGCGGAGCGCCGCCGCCAGGTACTCCTGCAGCGACCGCCCGCTGCCTGCTGCGCGCGACGCGAGCTCGTCCCGCACGTCCTGCGGGACGTCGCGGATCGTGATCGTCACCATGCAGGCATCATAGCGCCAATGCAGGCACTCTGCATGCACGTCATGGCCGGCCGTGACGTCCTGGGCTCTCCCTCGTGACGGCTCGGACGTGCTCGGACGCCGGGCCGGCGAGCGCGGCCCGCAGGGCACCGAACAGCGCGATGCTGGCCGTCCCCGGCCAGTCGGCGGGCAGGGCGCTCGGGGGCAGTCCCGGGTCGACGTACGGGACGGGCCGCCAGTCGTCGACGGCGCGCACCCACCGGGCGAACGCCTCCCGCGGCGAGAGGGTGGACCCGGACGACCCGGCGTCGTCGGGCCCGGGCCGCCGAGGTGCGCCCCCGTGCGCCGCGAGGAACGTGCGGTGCAGCGCGGCGATCCGGTCGAGGTCCCACCAGCGAGCCGCGGCATCGGCGAAGGTCCCGTGGGTCTGGGGCGTCCCGGTGACGAACAGCGTCGCGGCGTCGCGCAGGTCCAGGTGGTCGAGAATCTGCTCGACCTCGCCGGACAGGTGCGCCGGGCAGATCCACAGGGCGTCGGCGACCGTCCCGCACCCGATCCCCGCGAGGTGGCGTCGGAGCTGGTGACGCGCGGCCCGCCGGTCCTCGGGGACGGAGAACGAGACGAGGAGCCACGCGTCGTCGTCGGCCTGCTGCCGGTAGGCGAAGATGCGCCGGTCGCCGCGCGCGAGCATCGCGTCGGCGCCGGGTGCGAGCCGGTACCCCGGTCGACCGCCGACGTCGTCCGCGAGGAGCAGCCCTCTCGCCTTGACGCGCGAGACCGCGCTGCGGGCGCCCGCGGACGGGACGCCCACGGCGTCCAGCAGCGCGACGAGGTCCGCGACGGCGACCCAGCCGCCGAGGTCGCGCAGATACAGCCCGACGACCGTGCGCAGCAGCGACGTCGCACTGCCCGGGCGGGCGTCGAGGTCGTCGAGGACCACGGCGTCGGTGTCAGGTGCCGGGCTCAGCTGCCGGCTCACGGCGTCGGGGCGTCGGGCGCGTCGGGCGCGTCGTCGGCCAGACGCTCGGCGGGAAGCGCGCCGGACGTCACCTCGACGAGCGCGTCGCGCACGGCCTCGACACCGATGCGCACCTCGTCGAACGAGGTCGACAGGGGCGAGAGCCCGAGGCGCAGGCCGTTCGGACGACGGAAGTCCGGGATGACGCCACGCGCCCAGAGCAGGGGAAGCGTCGCCTCGAACGCGTCGTGGTCGACGGTGACGTGGCTGCCGCGCCGGGCGGCGTCGCGCGGAGACGCGACGTGCGCACCGAGCGGCACGAGCAGCTCGTCCACGAGGTCGAGCGCGTGCTCGGTGAGCGCGACGGCCTTCGCGCGGATCGCGTCCATGCCGGCGTCGGCGATCAGGTCGACCATGTCCTGCATCGCGAGCATCCCGACGATCGCGGGCGTCCCGCTGAGGAACCCTCGCGGTCCGGGGTGCGGGTCGTAGCCCGGCCCCATCTCGAACGGCGCCGCGCTGCCCATCCAGCCCTGGATCGGCTGGGTCACGGTCTCCTGCAGGTCGGCGCGCACGTACCCGAACGCGGGCGCGCCCGGCCCCCCGTTGAGGTACTTGTACGTGCAGCCGACCGCCAGGTCGACGCCCCACGCGTCGAGCGCGACGGGCACCGCTCCCGCGGAGTGGCACAGGTCCCACAGGACGAGCGCTCCGGTGTCGTGCGCGAGGCGCGTGATCGCCTCCGCGTCGCTCACGTACCCCGACCGGTACGCGACGTGGCTCAGCACGACGAGCGCGGTGCGGTCGGAGAGCACAGCGGCGACCTGGTCTGGCGTGACACCGGCGTCGCGGTCGGGCTCGATCCAGCGCAGCGTCGCACCGTGCTCGCGTGCGACCCCTTCGAGGACGTAGCGGTCGGTCGGGAAGTTGCCGGAGTCGAGGACGATCTCGTCGCGCCCGTCCACCTGCGGGGCCGCGAGCGCCGCGCGGACGAGCTTGTAGAGGACCACGGTCGTGGAGTCCGCGACGAACGTCTGGCCCGCCGCCGCGCCGAGCGCCGCCGCGCCGATCCGGTCCCCGAGCGTCAGCGGCAGCTCGTACCACTCCTCGTCCCAGCCGCGGATGAGCCGCGCGCCCCACTGCTCCGTCGCGAACCGCGCGAGGCGTTCGGCAGAGGCGCGCGTCGGGCGGCCGAGCGAGTTGCCGTCGAGGTAGGCGACCACGTCGTCCGACGGGACGAACGCGTCGACGTGGTGCGCGAGCGGATCGGCGGCGTCGAGCCGGCGCGCCCGCGCGGCACGGTCGGCGGCGGGGTCGGCGGCGGGGTCGTCGGCGGGGTCGGCGGCGCGGTCGGCGGCGTGGTCGGCATGGTCGGCCGGACGGTCGGGGTGGTCGTCGCGGGACGCGGTCGTGGGAGTCATGGCTGGTCCTTCCGGGTGGTCGTGCCCGACGGCGGGGTGAACCCCGGGCGCAGCACGTCGTCCAGGTGCAGGGTCGAGGCGCCGGCGAGCCAGCGCGGGAGGTCGTCCGGGTCGTCAGGTTGTGCGCCCGGCACGAACGTCACCCGCTCTGCCGACCACGACCTGCCGGTCGTTCCGCGGCTCACGACGTCCTCCAGGTCGTGCTCGGCAGGAAGGGCGGAGGTCACGGGAAGCGTGGAGGCCGCAGGACGGGTGGAGCCCGCGGGACGGGTGGAGCCCGCGGGACGGGTGGAGGCCTCGGGACGGGTGGAGGCCTCGGGACGGGTGGAGGTCGAGGACGTGGTGGACGTGAGGGCGCGCACGAGGGCGTCCGGGCCGAACCCGGCGGCGGTGAGAGCGCGCAGCTCGCGCTCGTTCACGCCGACCGGCAGCGGGCCGTTGCCCAGGTCCGTGCCGTACACGACCGTGCCGCCCGCGGCCGCGAAGCGCCGCACGTTGTCGATCGCGACGTCCTGCGCGGGCGTCGGCGTGCCCCACCCGTGGATGTCGAGCGTGCTCACCCACGTCGTGCGGCTCACCGGCACCGTGCCGATCACGACCTGAGGGTCGTTCTCGGGCGCATTCCGGCCCTCAGGTCGTGCTCGACCGCGCGCAGCGTCGTGCTCGGCGCGGGGGCGGGGGCCCGGGCGCGCCATGGCGAGGATCAGGTCGTCGGGCAGTCGCTCGGAGAACGGGGCGTGCGCGAGGCGGTCGACGCCGGCCTCGAACGCGCGCGCCACCTGACCCGGACCTTCCGCGTGCGCGACGACGTCCCGGCCCCGCTCGTGGGCGCGCGCGACGATCGCGGCGAGCGTGACGTCGTCGGGCACGGGACCCGCCTCGCTGTTGAGCGCGACCTTGACGAACGACGCCCCGGCCGCGAGCTGGCGGTCGACGGCGGCGACCGCCTCGTCGGGCGACGACACCTCCGCGACCGAGCCTTGCGGCGCCCAGGCACGGTCGGAGGGGTAGCCGCCCGGCGCGGTGAGGAACGCACCGGCGAACGCGACCTCCGGGGACCCGGAGCACTCGGCGTCACGAGCCCACGTCGCCGCGACGTCGGGCACCCAGCCGAGGTCGTGGACGGCGGCGATGCCGTGCGGGAGGAGGGCGGTCGCGTCGACGAGGCCGAGGTGGACGTGCGCGTCGGTGAACGGCGGGAGAAGCGTCCCGCCGTCGACGGCCCGGCCGATCGCCCGGAGCGTCATGACCGTCCGATCTCCGTGCGGACGGCGAAGAGCTCGGGGAAGAACGTGAGGTCGAGGGCCTTCTGGAGGAACCCGACGCCGCTCGACCCGCCGGTGCCGCGCTTGGTGCCGATGATGCGCAGGACGGTCTTCATGTGGCGGAAGCGCCAGAGCTGGAAGTTGTCCTCGAGGTCGACGAGCTCCTCGCACGTCTCGTAGGCGGACCAGTGGGTGTCGGGGTCGTCGTAGATGCGGCGGAAGACATCGACGAGATCGTCGTCGAGGACGTGCGCGTGCGTGACGTCGCGGTCGAGGACATGTGCCGGGACGTCATGGCCGTGGCGGGCGAGGTAGCGGAGGAACTCGTCGTAGACGCTCGGCTCACCGAGGAGCCGGGAGAGCTCGGCGTGCGCGGCGGGCTCGGACGCGAAGACCTGGAGCATCCCCGCGTTCTTGTTGCCGAGGAGGAACTCGACCGCCCGGTACTGCCACGACTGGAACCCCGACGCGTTCCCGAGGAACCCGCGGAACTGCGCGTACTCACTGGGCGTGAGCGTCGCGAGGACGGACCACTGCTCGGTGAGCGTGCGCTGGATGTGCTTGACGCGGGCGATCCGCTTGAGGGCGGCCTGGAGCTCGTCGGCGGCGAGGAGGTCGCGGGCCGAGACGAGCTCGTGGAGCACGAGCTTGAGCCACAGCTCGGTCGTCTGGTGCTGGACGATGAACAGCATCTCGTCGTGGTGCGCCGGGGTGCTGGTGGGCTCCTGCGCCGCGAGCAGCGTGTCGAGGTGCAGGTAGGAGCCGTAGGTCATGCGCTCGCGCAGGTCGGTGACGATATCGGGCTCGAGGGCACGCTCGTTCGAGGGCGGGTTCGCGCGCTGTGACGGTTCGACCATCCGCCGAGCGTATGTTACGGACGTGACGAGAGCCAGAAGTGTGCAATGCCCCTCGAGATCGGCAGCTCGCCGCGAGATCGGCACGACGAAAGACCGGTCTCACGCGCGCCTGCCGATCTCGCCGCTCCGCCCGGGCGAGGAGCGCCCCTCGGCGCGGCCGCTCGCGGGAGAAGTGCGCGTCAGGACTCGGCGTCGGCGCGCTCCTCGGCGACGGACTCTCCGGTCGGGTCGTCGGCGAGCTCGTCCGCCAGGACGTGACCACCGAGGGGGCCGGCGCTCATGCCGACGTAGCGCCAGCCGTTCTCCGGGTCACCCTCGACCTCGACCAGGCCCGTGTTCTCGAGCGGCGTGTAGGCCATGGCGTGCAGGTCGACGCCCTCGGCGCGGATGCTCGTCCACGAGCGGATGGCGGCTCCGTGGGAGACGACGACGGCCGTCTGCCAGCCCGTTGCCGCGACCTTCGCGACCGCGTCGTCGAAGCGCGCCACGAACTCGGTCCCGTACGGGCCGCCCGGCATCCGCCGGGTGAGGTTGCCGCCGCCCCACGCGAACACCGTCTCGAGGTAGAGCACGTGGTCCTCGTGGCGGTCGGACATCTCCAGGTCGCCGGCCTCGACCTCGCGGAACCCGTCCAGCTCGAGCGGTTCGAGCTGACGGTGCTCGGCGAGCGGCGAGGCAGTCTGGTGCGTGCGGACGAGGGTCGAGACGGCGATGCCGTCGATCACCCGCTCCGAGAGCGCGTCAGGGAGCGCCGCGGCCTGGCGCGCACCCAGCGCCGTGAGCCCGGGGCCGGGGTGGCCGGTGTCGAGCAGACCGGCGACGTTGGACGGGGTCTGTCCGTGACGGACGAGCAGCAGGCGCATGGTTCTCCGGTTCGTGGGGTTCCCCGCCACCCTATGGTCCGAAACCCCCGCATGCCTCGACGGGCGGCGCGACGAAAGGGGCGAACGAGACGGCGCCGGAGGGCACCGGGAGGGCGCCATCGTGGTGCCGGAGGGTGGCCCCGGGAGCTGCGCGAGGTGTCGTGGGGGTCGGGGTGTCGTGGGGGTCGGGGGTCGAGGGTTGCCGCTACGCGCCGCGGCCGTTCCTGGGGCCGGCCCCCGTCAGCCGACTGGGTCCGTGACGAGGCGCGAGCGCGCCTCGTACACCTGGAGCGGCTCGGCCGCGCTCGCCGTCGTCGCGGTGCCCGGCACGTCCGTCCACGTCGGTGCGCCGGCGATGCGGAACTGCCCGGACCAGGACGTCGTCAGCCCGATCGTCAGCGACTCGACCGGCTGCTCGTAAGTGTGGTGCACCGTGTGGTCCGGATACGGCGCGCCGGGGTCGGACGTGACGAGCGGCGCGCTGCCGTCGGCGTAGTCCCACGCGAACGACTCGGGCGTCGCGCGGATCTGCACGGGGATGCCGAGCAGCGTGGCGTCGAACGTCTGCTCCGCGGAGTCGGTGTACGTGATGGTCGGGACGTTGACGAGCGTCCATCCGTCGGGCGGCTGCACGACGATCGACGACGGCGCGATCGGCAGCGTCGCGAACTCGCGCTCCGCCTCGGCGAGCAGGTCGGCGGGCGTGATGCAGCCCTCGTCACCGACGAGCTCCGGCGGCCCCCACGAACCGTCCGGCTGCCGGGCCTCGCGGAACAGCGCACCCTCCGCGAACTCGTCCGGCCCGCACTCGATGCCCTCGTAGGCGAGCTGCTCACCCTCGGTGCACGCGAAGTCGTAGCGCGTCGACGGACCGTCGAGGCTAGTCACAAGCGAGCACAGCGCAGGCGTCGCGGAGAAGTATCGGTCGGGCGGGTCGTCAGTGCTGGCGGCAATGTAGACGCCACCGCCGCGGGTTCCCTCGCGAGCCGCTCCCACCGTGACGTTTTGATCGTGTACGTCGCCGCCGGCAGTCCAGCCAGGTGGCGCTGGTACCGAGAACTCGACTCGTCCGGCAACGACGTCAAGAGCCAGACCTTCCGACGGAAGCACGACACTCCCGATAGCATTCGCGATGACCGACGATGCAACGATTGGGGCGCGGAACCAAAGTCGCGTGGCCACGCCGCTCACCCCTCGGGGATCGGGGCGATCTCGACGATGACCCACTCACCGTTAGCGCGGCCAACTTCTACGCGTACCGAGTCTTTGTATGCGGGCTCGTCAGCGACTACTGCTCCGTCAGCGCCGGTCACCCTTACAGCCTCTTGAGCCATCTCGGCATCGAGCGGAAAGATCCCAGTCGCCTCGTCTCGTTGATACCTCCGTGGCTCGTCGATCGACAGCGTGATCGCCCCTCCCTCGAAGATCGCGCCAGAATCCGAGAGCCACGCCGCCTTTTCAAGCGTGGCCGAGCAGAAACCGCACGACTCATGCGACATGGACGCAAGGGAGTCAATCTGCTGCGCCTGTAGGGCTGGAGCGTAGAGAGACATGAAGTACTCCGCAGCCGCCGCTGCACCTTCGGCATCCTCCTGCTCCATCGCCGCCGGGCGCTCAGGCTTCACCGGGCCTGTCTCGGTCGGTGTGGGCTCGGGCTCTTCGGTCGGCTCGGGCGTCTCCTCGGCCGAGCTCGTCGACGGTTCGGGCTCGACAGGCTCCTCCGCCGTGCACCCACCGACCACCAGCCCCACGGCGACGACGACACCGAGGCTGAGCACGCGCCGTCGGGCACGGGACGACGAACCTGACGCGAGACGCATGCAACCCCCTGAGACCCCCTGCGCGCCCGCATCCGGGCCGCGCCGCACGAACTGCCCCAGAACCTAGCGAACCGTGACGTCCGGCGGAACCTGTGTTCTCGGTCTGTGGACAACGACGTCGCGTGGCACCCTGTCGGCATGTCGCGCAGGGAGCTCGTGGTCCTCGGAACGGCCAGCATGGTCCCGACCCGGACGCGGAACCACAACGGATACGTGCTGTTCTGGGACGACGAGGCGATCCTCTTCGACCCCGGCGAGGGCACGCAGCGGCAGATGACGTTCGCGGGCGTCTCCGCGACGGACCTCACGCGCATCGCGATCACGCACCTGCACGGCGACCACAGCCTGGGGCTCGCGGGCGTCGCGCAGCGCATCAGCGGCGACGGGGTGCGGCACACGATCCCGGTGTCGTACCCGGCGTCGGGCCAGCGGTGGGTCGACCACCTGCTCGACGCGTCGGCGCACCACCGCCGCGGCCACGTGCTGGAGCAGCCGCTCACGACGGACGGGGAGGTCCCTCCCTCGCCCGACCGCCCCGACCCCGGCTTCACGCTGAGCCACCGCCGCCTCGACCACACGCTGGAGGCGGTCGGGTACCGGCTCGACG
The DNA here is from genome assembly GCF_055181235.1 of Cellulosimicrobium sp. So1_17. Taxonomy (NCBI): domain Bacteria; kingdom Bacillati; phylum Actinomycetota; class Actinomycetes; order Micrococcales; family Promicromonosporaceae; genus Cellulosimicrobium; species Cellulosimicrobium sp. So1_17. Next base: position 3,487,872 of record NZ_CM143702.1, on the reverse strand, counting down.
AGCCCGACGGCCGCAGCCTCGACCCCACCCTCCTGGCGCGGCACGGGCTGGCCGGGCCGGTCGTCGGGCAGCTGCAGCGCGACGGCACCGTCACCGCGCCCGACGGCCGGACCGTCACCCTGGACGACGTGAGCGCGCCCCGCCCCGGCCAGTCGTTCGCGTTCGTCATGGACACGCGCCTGTGCGACGCCGTGCTCGAGCTCGTGGACGGCGTCGACCTGCTCGTCATCGAGTCGACGTTCCTCGACCGCGACCTCGACCAGGCGGAACGCTGGGGTCACCTCACGGCGTTCCAGGCGGCGAAGGTCGCGGCCGACGCCGGGGTGCGGCACCTCGTCCTCACGCACTTCTCGCAGCGCTACACCGACCCGGTCGAGTTCGAGCGCGAGGCCCGCACCGTGTTCGACGGCGACCTCACCGTCGCGCAGGACCTCGACCGCGTGCCGGTTCCCCGACGCCGCAGCGCCCGACCGCCCGACGACGCGCCCCGCCCCGTGGGCACGGACGAGCCCGGCGGCCCCTCGTCGTGAGGGGCCGCCGGGCTCGCGGGTAGTGCTGGTCTACGGCGTCAGGCGCCGCAGCTCGGCGCGTCGAAGGCCGCGGTGAACGTCTGCGACGTCCCGTCCGGGGCGGTCGCGGTGACCGTGGCCTCCCCTGCTGCCGCCGTGCCGCGCACCTTGAACGACTGGTACGCGTTCTTCCCGGGCTCCACCTGGGCGAAGCTCTTGTCGCCGAACGGCGTCGAGAGCGTCAGCGCGAGCGCCTCGTCCCCGTCGTTGGTCGCCCGCACCGCGACGAAGGCTGCGTTGCCGAGGCAGCGGGTCTGCGCGGTCACCGCGACGTCGATCTCCGTCGGCGGCTCCTCGCGCGGGTAGGCGTCGAGCGCGTCGAGCTCGGTGTACCAGGTGCCGCGCGTGAAGGTCACGGTGTTGAGCCCGGCCTGGAGCTCGACGTCGTGCTCGACGCTCTGCCAGTTGCCCCACGTCGTGTGCGGGAAGGTGACGACCCCGGCGTCCTCGCCGTTGACGGTGACGCGGTCGGTCGACGAGAGCGTGTACCCGCCGCGCTCCGACCCGTTCGCGAAGCGGACCGCGAGCGTGTACGGCCCGGCCTCCTCCGCCTGGACCTGGAGCGTCACGGAGCTGTCGGCGAAGTCGAGGCCGCCGACCTTCTCGCCGCCCGACGCGCCGGCAGCGGTGCCCACGGAGCCGCGCACGATCACGCCGTCCTCGAACTCGTACCGCGTCGCGTCGTCGGGGATCACCGGCGGGACAACGGTCCGCGGCTCGTCGAGGACGGGGAACACGTCGATCGCGTCGATCTCGGCGAAGAACGTAGCGCGGGTCAGCGTGACGGTGTTCCAGCCCGCGTCGAGCTCGGCCACGTGCTCGACCGTCTGCCAGTTGCCCCACGTCGTGTGGGCGAACGTCACGGTCCCGGCGTCCGCACCGTTGACCGTCATCGTGTGGGTCGACGGCACGCGCTCGGCGCCGTCCGTCGAGCCGTTCGCGTACCGGACGCCCAGCAGGGCCGGACCGGCCTCGTCGGCGTAGACCTCGACCGAGACCGAGCTGTCCGCGAAGTCGAGCCCGCCGACCTTGGCGAGCCCCGACGCGCTGCCGTCCTGCACGACGCGCGCGTTCGTCACGACGCCGTCCTCGGCCTGGTAGCGGTCGGATGCGGCAGCGACCGACGGCACGCCGTCCTCCGACCACTCGAGGTCGCTGAGGTACATCGCGCGGTAGGTGAACGCCTCGTTCCAGCCGTGGAAGACGATCGCGGTGCCGCCGTCGGGGGCCGTCACGACGTCCTGCCCGCCCGGGCCGCGCACGTCGCCCCGGAAGCGGTCGCTCGTCATGAGCTCCGTGGTCGCCTTGGTGTACGGGCCGGTCACGCTGTCCGACGTCGCGTACGCCGTCCGGTAGGCGCCGCCGTAGAAGTCGTTCGCGGAGTAGATGAGGTAGTACGTGCCGTCGCGCTCGACGATCGTCGGCGCCTCGACGACGCGACCCTCGTTCGCGCGGTCGACACGGATGAGCTCCGTCGCCGGGCCGGTGAGCGTGGTGCCGTCGGCCGAGAGCGGCTGGGCGTAGATGATCGCCGTCTTGCCCGTGCAGCAGTTGCCGTCGGCCTTCCACAGCAGCCAGAGCTGGTCGCCGTCGTGGAACGTGCCGGCGTCGATCGCGCCGCCGAGGTCCTGCGTGCCGGCCTCGCCGTTGGGGCAGACGATCGGGTCGTCACCGACGGGCACGAACGGTCCGTCCGGGGTGTCGGACAGCGCGAGGCCGATGCACTGGCGCACCGTCGTCGCGTCGCGCGCCGTGTAGTAGAGCGCGTAGCCGCCCTCGACCGCGGCGACCTCGGGCGCCCAGACGCACCGGTCCGTCGCGCCGCCCGGGCTGAAGCTGCACTCCCCCACCCAGGCGCCGAGCTCGGGCGCGGCGTCGGGCTGCTCGGTCCACGTCACGAGGTCCGTCGACGTCCGGTGCTGGACGTTGTCGCCGCCGGAGTTCGTCGCGTACGCGTGGTAGACGCCGTCGACGAGCAGGATGTCGGGGTCGGGGAAGTTGTCGTCGATCACGGGTTCGATCACGGGCGCCGCGTCGGCAGCGGCCTGCGCCGCGACGGGACCTGTGGTCGCGGTGCTCGGGGCGGCCGCGGTGGCTGTCGTCGCGGACGCGACGAGGCCGAGCGCGACGAGAGCGCTCGTCGCGAGCGCGGCGAGCGAGGGCAGGGAACGGGTGGACCGGGCGCGTGGCCTCATCGGTGTCCTCTCGACGGTGAGGGGCGGTGTCCCCGGGGCAGCGTCGTCCCTGGGAATCTGAGTGTCCCTGGCGAACGCACACGAGTCAACACATTCGGGCAAGAGCAAACACTGCGATATCGACCACCGACGGAGTCGGGGTGGAGGCGCCGTGGCGGACGGTACGGTCTGCGGGTGACTGCACCTCAGGACGGACGACGGTGACCGCGCGGGCCGTCGTGATCGGCGGCGGCATCGGCGGGCTGGCGTCCGCGGTCGCGCTCGCGCGCGGCGGCTGGGACGTCACAGTGCTGGAGCGCGCGACGTCTCTCGAGCCCGTCGGCGCCGGGATCGCCGTCGCGCCCAACGCGGTGCGCGCGCTCGGCGCGCTCGGTCTCGGGGACGCGCTACGCGACCTCTCGACCCTCCAAGGCGAGGTCAGCATGCGCCGCCCCGACGGCCGGTGGCTCGTGCGCGCGGACACGGCGGACGCCGGCGCGCGGTTCGGCGACCAGACGCTCGTCCTGCACCGCGCGCAGCTCGTCGGGATGCTCGCGGACGCCCTGCCCGACGGTGCGCTCCGGCTCGGGGCGAGCGCCGCCGTCGTGCACGCCGGGGACGGCGGGCGGCCTGCGGTGGTCCGGGTGTCCGACGCCGCGGGGCCGGTCGACGGTGACGTGCCCGACGCCGCGGGTCCCGCGGGAGGAGACGTGCGCGACGGCGCGGGGCCGGCGGGGACGGACGCGCCCGACGCCGCGGCGTCGGGCGAGGAGGTCGAGGCCGACCTCGTGGTTGCGGCGGACGGCATCGACTCCCCCACCAGGACGCGGTGGTGGCCGGACGCGCCGCGGCCCGTGCACGGTGGGTCGACGGCGTGGCGGCTCGTCGCTCCGGTGCGGACGGACATCGTTGGGGGCGAGACCTGGGGGCGCGGGATCGTCGTCGGGATCGTGCCGCTCGCCGATGGTCGGGTGTACTCCTACGTCTCGATCGCCGACGCGGCGGGCGTGCCGGAGTCCTTCGAGGAGCTCCGCGAGCGCCTCGCCGACTGGCACGAGCCGATCCCGGAGCTGCTCGCGTCCGTCGACCCCGCGCAGACGCTGCGGCACGCGCTCCGCTGCCTGCCCGCTCCCCCGGCGACGCTCGCGACCGGACGCGTCGCACTCGTCGGCGACGCGGCGCACGCGATGCTGCCGAACGTCGGGCAGGGCGGGTGCCAGGCGCTCGAGGACGCGGTGGTGCTGGGCGCGCGCGTGCCGGCGTCGGCGGCACGCCGGTCGGGTGGGCTCGACGTCGCGTCGGCGCTGCAGGCGTGGTCGGCCGAGCGCCGGCCGCGGGTCGAGAAAGTCATGAAGCTGTCCGCGCAGGTCGCCGTCCCGACGCGATGGACGTCGCCCGTGCTGACCGGCGCCCGCGACCTCGGGGCGCGAGCGGCTGGGACGTGGGCGGCGTCGCTCGGGACGCGCGCGCTCGACGGCGTCATGGGCTGGCGGCCGCCGACGACCGGTGGCTGAGGCACGTCCACGACGTTGTTCGAGAGTACGAACCGCTCGATCGCAGGCACGCACCTCAGGCTCGACGGCGGTCCGGCAGCCCCGCCGCATCGCGCAGCTCCGTGTACACCGCCCCCAGCGTCGCGACCGAGTGGTGCGCGTTGAGCCCACTCGGGTTGGGCAGGAGCCCCACACGCGCCGGGCCGATGCGCCGCTCCTGCGGGCCCGTCGTCGCACGGCGGTCGCCGAACGCCGTGCGGTACGCGCCCAGCCCGAGCACCGCGACCCAGCGCGGGCGCCACACCTCGGCGGTCTCCTCGAGCCGACGACCGCCGTGAACGATCTCCTCGGGCGCGAGCTCGTCCGCGCACGCCGTCGCGCGTCGCACGACGTTCGTCATGCCGAGCCCGGCGCCGAGGAACGCGTCGCGCTCCCACGGGCCGAGGACGCGATCGGTGAAGCCGGCCGCGTGCATCGCTTTCCAGAACCGCGTGCCCGGGTTGGCGAACGGAAGCCCCACGGCCGCCGAGTACAGGCCCGGGTTGATGCCGCAGAACAACACGTCAAGGTCCGGGCGCAGCCAGTCGTCGATCTCGTGGTCACGCGCGGCGGCGAGCTCGGTCGGCGTGGGGCGCGGGTAGGGCGGCGTCGGGCGGTCGTCGGGGCTGCGGGGAGGCACCGGACCATCCTGGCGCGCACAGGAGCCGGGGTCGACGCGTACGTCGCCCCGGCCCGATGCGGCAGAGCCTCCTCGTACGAACGTCAGCCCAGCGCGACCTCGACGCCGCCCGAGAAGAACGAGTCGTGCAGGTCGATCGACGCCGGCACGGCATCGGCAGGGATGTCGAACACGACGGTCCCCTCGACGGAGTTCCCGGGGTTGATGTCGGTGAGGAAGCTGTTCGCGTCCCCGAGGTAGATCGCCGCGCTGCCGTCGGAGGAGTGCGTGCGGCCTGCGGTGCCGGCGACATCCTGGCTCGACCCGTCGAACATCTGCGCCACATCGCTGGTGTTTGTCACCGTCGTATGCATGAACGAGCCCAAGCACGGTTGGTGCTCGTCGTGCTTCGCCAAAGCCAAGCATCGCAAGTCAAACCGACCCGGCGGCCAGCCCAGGTGTACGTGTGCCAGCCTGTGGGTCACCGACACTTCCATGCATGGCCTCGAATCGAGAGAACATGGCCTTACGAGACCATGGCGCGATCCGCGTCCCGCAGTACCGCGCGGGACACCGGCACGACATCCTCGAGCTGCACGACTACGAGGACTCCTCGACTACAAGAAGCCCGACTTCAGCCCGCGCGACATATACCAGGCCGCTCCGACACGGCCAATGGTGCAGCTCTCGACCGAACGAGACGGCATCCTGTGCACGCGCTTCGGAGACGCCACCAAGAGCCACCGGATGAAGGATCCGTCTGCGATCGGAAGGGCCACCCGCAGTCACGGCCAGACCACCCGTCGAGACTGCGACCGCGCAGGTTCTCGACCGTTCGCCTCGTAGCATCGGAGAGTGACGATTCCTGAGGCTGCCCTACAGATCGACTTCAAGACCAAGACGGTGGCGCGGCACGGCGTCGTCCTGAAGCAACTCGCAGATGGCGACACGTCGGTGCGGTGGTCTGACGGCACAATCGAGACCGTTCCGGTGAAGGGGCGCCTCACTCGGATGCCCGAAGGTAGCCTCATCCACCTCCAGTGGACCGACAAGGCACGATGGACAGGCCTGGCCCAGAAGGATCCCGCGGAGATGGTGCACCGCCTCCTGCGCGGGCGACCCGACGGGATGACCATCGCCGCCCTTCAGAAAGAGGCCCTCAAGGAGGGCGTATCTCAAGGGTGGCTCGACGCGAACTACGCGTCCGCTCTCGACCACCTGGTCGACACCGGCTTCGCCGTGCGACACGGCAAGAAGATCCGCCCGGACGGCATCCTGACTCCCGGCGTCAAGCGGCTCATGGACGACCCAGAACAATCCTCCCGAGGAGCTGCGTCCGATTCTCAGGGAACCGCCGTGCACGAACCCGCTAAAGGAGGCGAAGAGCCTAGGCGGGCCCGTACCGCGTCGTCAGACCAAGAAAAGGACAGTCCCGATTCCGCGCAAGTCATCAGTTCGAACGGCCGTCACGAATCCCCAGCCGCGATGCCGGACCGCGGCGCTAAGGTCGCACGCGATCGGGCGAATCTCAATCCCAAGAGGATTGCGGCCGATCTAGCCGACACCGTTGCTCTTCCTCCTGCTCAGCGCCGCAGCCATGTCAACAACGTCCTGGCATCAGTCAGCGACCCCTACGCTCAGTTGATCGGGGACCTACTCGCCGGGAACCCGGCGCCCACCGGAGTACGGGCTCTCCAGGAGGACCCGGGCGCCTTCATCACTTTTATCGCGGCGCTGCCATATGAAGTAGTCGCTGAAGCCTCCCTGATCGCCCGTCAGCCTGTGGTCCGCGCGCTGCTCGCCGCATACCCGCAGGAGAGCAAGGTGATCGCTGCTCCTACACCGGTCACGACCGACGACGAGCTCAGGTTCGCCGATGCGGTTGAAGCGACGATCACCACATTAATCTCACTCGCGCAGGGCCCCAATGCTGACCGAACTACGAAATCGGCACTACGGCAGCTGGTAAAACGCACTACCTCGGCCCTGGCCGAAAGCGCCCGGCTTTCCGTGCTGATCACAGTTCTCGAGGCGGGCGCGACGGCCATCTCCAAGGCTGAAGACCGCGAAGTCGTCCTCAGGAAGATCTCGTCACTCGTTCCCCTGAGCTGGGACAGCATCGACGGCGATGGGCGGCTTCGGCTGGCTCGCTGTGCGGCGCAATTCAATCTCCGTACGTCCCGGGCACGCCAGGAGCTCATCGCCAACATCTTTCGGACGGACGGCCATGCGGTGAGCGACGATGTCTGGTGGAAAAACATATCCCTAGTAGACCTGCTCGAGTCTGGCAACATCCTTGCGCCCGTGCTCGCCGACCAGGAGGTGGCCGCGTCCCAGGTCCGACCCAGACTTCAGACCGCCGTGGTCGAAGTGTCGACTAGGAAAGACCTGTTCCAGATCCTCGGCGGTTCGCGGGCAGTCGTCGAGCAACTGAGCGCCTCCCAAGTCAGCGCAGCCTTCGACCGCGTCTCCCGCCAGGATGAGGCACTTGGCGCGTGGGCGAACGAGATCACCCACACAACGGAGCGCCAGGCGTTGAAGAGCGACATCGCGGACCTGAGATTGGCAACGGCGGCGGCCGAGGACTCGCGCGATCGCGCCCAAGCCGAGATCAGAGCGCTCAAGGCTCGCGTTGAGAAGGCGGAAGCGGCCGCACAGAGCCTGCGCTCGGACCAGCGCGATCGTCGAGGTGCCGAAGAGCGTCAGCTCAAGATCGATGCCATGCGGACTCTCGCCCGCCTTCTCCGGCAGATCGACGTATCGCAGATCGCGGGCATAGATTCGCTCCGCACGCGGGCACGGCTCCTCGCGGGACGCGAAGGCATCGAACCGATCGGAGAAATGGGACTGGACTCGCGTTTCGATCCTGGTCGCCACCTGAGTGTCGAACCGGAACTCGAGCCCGGAGACGACGTTGTTGTCAGAACCCCCGGGTATCTTTGGGCGCATGGCAGCGAGCGGATCGTCCTGATGCGTGCCGACGTCGAGCGTCGAGTATCTAAGGAGCACGGTTGAACGAGTACGCCATCGGGGTCGACTTTGGAACGTCGACATCTCTGATCGCCGAAGGGCGCACAAGCCGCGACCCCAGAACGGTGCCGATTGGAGAGACAACGGCATGGATGCCGTCGATCGCCGCCCAGGTCGATGGCCGGGTTATCGCCGGTGAAGAGGCCGAGCGTCGCGCTCCCCAGAGATTGATCCGCTCGATCAAGCGAGCCATCACCGAGAACCGCGACTTCGCAGACGAGGGACTGACGGAGGACCAGGTTGACCAGGTGATCTCTGCCGTCCTGACCGAACTGCGCAACCGCGCCGTCAACCTGGGACTTGACCTCCAGAACGGTTCAGTTCGCCTTGGGTGCCCCGCCATGTGGACCGGTGCTCAGCGGGCTCGGCTCATCCGTCTTGCGAAGAAGTCCGGTATCGCGGTCCAGCCCGGAACCCTTATTGACGAGCCCATCGCGGCTGGCGTGGCCTGGATCATGCAGCGAACTCGCAACTTGGGAGTACACACTGAAGGCAAGGTCCTCGTCTACGACATGGGAGGAGGAACTCTGGACGTGGCGGTGCTGCACGTCGCCGGGGGCCCAGGGACAGATCCCGAGATCAATGTGCTGGCCGCGCATGGCACCGCCGAAGCGGGCGACATGGTCGACCAGACAATTGTCGAGCACTACCTAGCGACGAACAATATCGAGCATCGCCGCTTGGAACGTCGACCCGTCGCACTGGCCTACCTCCTCCGAGCAGCCCGCGCGGCAAAGCTTGACCTGACGAGAGCGTTGCGAACCTCCGTCCTCGTCGAGTCGACAGGCGACCCCCTACCTGACCTCGAGATCGACCGCGCAGAGTTCGAAGCAATCATCGCTCCCCAGCTTGATCGCTCGACCCAGACGGCGCACGAAGCGATCCGCGCATCGCTGCTCACGGAAACTCTCGACTCCAACCATCGACAGTACACGCCGATGGAGCTCCGCAAGATGAGCGACGAAGAGATCCGCTCATCCATCTCCTACGTGCTCCTGGCCGGCGGTATGAGCCGCACGCCGGCGGTTGAGGAGCATCTTCGTTCCCTCTTCCCTGCCGCTGAGATGCATACCATTGCGGACATACCGCCCGACGAGGCCATCGCGGTGGGGCTGGCGGAGACGGACACCTACGAACGCCTGTCGCTGCATCGGCCGGGTTTTGACTTTGTCCTCGAGTGGAAGGACCGCGGCAAGTCGCACGAGCACGTCATCTACGAGGCGTACACGCCGTTCTACTCCGGCCTGCAGGTCTTCAACGCAGACACAGCAAAGTACTCATTTCGCGATCGCGGCCGCATTCTACCCGTCGCCGGTGAAGGGCGACTCTCAGTAAGATCGCTTGACGGCGAGCGCGTCAACTTCACATTTCCCGGCAATATTGAACTCGAAGAGATCCCCGTCAGCTTCGGACCGCGCTTTGGCTTCGTCCTTTCGCAGAACGGACAGATCATCATTCAAGACAGGAGCTCGGACCGGCTGCTGAAGCTCGACCGCTGGCCCGTCCTGAAAGGTCCGGGCTATGGCGACTCGCTCCGTGTCATGAAGCAGAAGGGGCACTTCGGCGAATCGTCAAGAAAGACGTGGCGTGATTACGAGGCCGGTCAGTAGATCGGGTCAGGCCGCGTCGCCTACGACAAGGAGGTACGCGACAGTACTGAGGTCCAATGAAAGTTCCGCCTTGGACCTGATCGCTCGGCTCTCACGCTGCCACTGGGCGTCGATATTCCTGATCGCGCCGCGTGCCATGCGAATCATGCGGTCGTCACGCGATCGACCGCTGCCGCTCGTTAGATCTTCCACCCACCTTTTGCGCTGAGCATCGTGTGATCGCTCCTTGGCTCCCAGCCGCGCCGAGACCAGGGCCCTGTTATCTGCTGAGCGCTTCTGTTCCGTGAGGGAGTGCCGGTCCCACGCCTCGTTGGCAAGGTCATCAAGGAAGTCGGCGATGTGCACGCCGTCGGGTACCGCACCATCGACCAACGTCCCGGTAGCCAGGGCCGTGAGCAAGAGATTCTCAACATCTAGAGCAGGCTCGAGTGTGGCACAATCGATAGCAGTCGCCCACATCTCCAGTCTGGGCCGAATTCCCGTGCTCTCGGCCAGGTCGAGCTGGACCGCATAACACGACCCGAGTTCTAGTCCGGGCACGTAAACCACTCCATAGCGGTTCAAGCCCATTGCGTCGTTTTCTACCTCTCGAAGCGCGGCCTCGATTAACGGGTGCCGGACCGACACTAGATCGACGTTCTGCTTGCTCGCGGTTGACGCATCGAAGGTCACGTCAAGCACACCTCCGTTGCGCAGGCCAACCTCCAAGCGGTTGTATCGGTTACGGTCGCTCCGACGGTGGCGCGCGATCTCCGCGATGCGTTCAGCAACGTCTGGCGTACCGCGAAGTTGCCAGATATGCGGCACCTTCGACGACTTTAGGGTGCCGCCAAGTGGTTCGATCAGGCGGCGAAGCAACCGTTCGAGCTCCGCGGTACCCACGAACCGCCCTCCGTCGGGACCGTTCTCACTCACCCCTGCGATACGCAGACTGTCGAGGCTCGCGAGGTAGGCCCGCGAGTCCTCTAGGCGCTGGAGGTCCTTCTTGTGGTTCTCGAGCGCAGTCGCCTTGGAGTCAATCAACTGCTTCCGCTGCTGCATGTTCAAGGTCGGGTCGAGAACCTGGCGCGCAACTTCGGCCATCTCCGACTCGAGAATCGGCTCGAGGTCGCCGACGGAGTCACGGAAGATGTCGATCCTCGAGTAAAGGCGCTCGAAGATGTCCGATTCGATCGTCCCAGGAACATGCATGTTGATCACGAAGATCTTTTCCTGCTCCTGACCGAACCTGTCCACCCGACCGATGCGCTGTTCCACACGCATCGGGTTCCACGGCAGGTCGTAGTTGACCACCACGTTGCACGTCTGGAAGTCCAGCCCTTCGGAACCGACCTCGCTGACCAAGAACACGTCGAACTGACCTTCCCGGAACTGGTTCATGAGGTCGGCGCGCTGATCCATCTTCGTCTGACCGGTCATTACGCGAGCGTCGAACCCGTCCCTCACAAGCCGCTCCTGCAGGTAGTCAAGGGTGCCAGGGAAGGTCGAAAAGACCATGTACTGCACGATCCCGGCCGACTTCAGCTGCTGAAGCTTGATGACGAAGGCGTCGTACTTGGCGTCGTCAACGATCGGGGTGAGGATCTTTGGGTGCTGCGCAGCGAGCTCGGCCCAAGCACTCGCTCGCTCCGCGCCGCCAATTTCGACCTCGTCCGGATCGTCATCGAGGCGCGCCTGTTCCATCGAGGCATTCCGCGCTCGACGCTGGAGCGCAGGCAGACAGCTCGCTGCCTGACGGAGCGGCATCTGCATGGCAAAGCCTGGAGGGGTGTTGGACTCCCTTGCGCGCGCCCTGAAGAACTCCCAGACGAGGTCGTACAGCTCGGCTTCTGCCGGACTCCACCGCACCTGGACCTGCTGCGCCTCACGTACCGCCCGGTCCTCGTGGAGGTCGACTTTTCGCGTGCGCGTAAGAGCGCTGCCAAGCGGGTTGAGGTCGGTGATGATCGCCCTGGCCTCGGCCCGAGCCGACGGGTCGAGCGGTTCGTCAGTATCCAGCAGCGAAGTGAGCGTCCGAAAGATCGGGCGCTCACGGAGCGCTCCGCCCACGCTACCGCGAGGACCGGCACGCCTCCCCTGACCCAGTGCATCCAGCTCCCGGAGGGCATTCCGGCCAGGCTCCACGCGAAGCACCGATCGGAGCGCCCGGTTCAACGCGGCATTTGGCTCGACGAGCGCATTGAAGGTCTCCTCGTCGGGAAAGGTGCCCTCGTCGAGCAGGTTGAGCAAGTTGAAGAGGTCGGTCGTCCTAAGGTTCACAGGCGTAGCGGACAACAGGAGGAGGTTGTCGGCCAACAGAGAGAAGAGCCTGCCCATGTCATTTGTCTTCGTTCCCCTGTTCCGCAGTTGGTGCGCCTCATCGATGACCACGAGGTCGAACCGCACGTGAGCCTCGCTCAGGAGCTCGAGGATCTCCTCCTGCGCCCGCAGAGATTCGACGCTGATCACGGCATTGATACTGGGGTCGCCGCCGGACGCCACGTCGGCGGCGATCTTACCGAGGCGATCGGGCTTGATGATCTCCAACGGCCGATCGAATCGACGGTCCATCTCGTCGCGCCACTTGTACGCCAAGCTCGCCGGCGCGATCACCAGCGCGCGCCGCAGATACCCGCCAGTTGCCTGGTCTTGGCCGAACCTTTGGTCCAGCTCGTTCCAGATCAGACCCGCTTCGATGGTTTTTCCCAACCCGACCTCATCAGCGACGAGAAGACGTCCGGTCCCTCCTGTGAGCATCCGGATGGCGGGGATGAACTGATAGGCACGGAAGATGGTCTTGCTCGCTGCATACGAGTACAGGACGTCGGTTAGTGGATTGCGCAGCTTGGTGTAAGTCATGGTCAGCGCCACGTCGTCGGCCGCAGCGGCACCCTGCTGGATCCAGAACTTTGGGTCGTAGGGGTCACCTTGGATTCGTTCCAGGCTTTCGGGGCGGAAGTTCCGCGACCGTCCAGAGACCGAGACGGCGATCTGGTACCCGGAACGCAAGCGTGTCACCTTCAGGACGGCGCCAACTTCGCCCGACCCCACCAGTCGAACCGTGTCTCCCACATGGATGTCGCTCGCCGGCTGCATGACCGAGGCGCCGTCCCAGCATCCGTCCAGGGCGGTCAGCGACCTGTCGATGCGGCCAGTTGACGCTGGCGTGGCTCGTCTGGACCTGAACGCCTGCGGCACCTCTTCCTGAGCGCCGGTAGCGCGCGCCACGGCGTACCAGCTGCCGCGAAACCACTTCGCATAGACGCCCCGAGGTAGGTCGATCTCGGCGTCACGCGGTACTTCACGAGTTTCATGCGCTCGACCGACGAGCCGTTGAACGTCCTCCTCGGATCCGGTTCCCACGACCAGCAGGCGTTCGAGGTCGTTCTCTTCGATCCAGTCCAGCCCTGCACTCCAGGGCAAGTAGAGAAGGTCATCCATGGCAGTCCTTTGGGTGTCTCGACGGTTGACATGCGGTCGCAGATTCCATAGGGGCGTTGGCGCCCCGGGTTCAGTGGAGGCTCGGAACTGACGCCTCGACGGTAGCCGGGGTGGTGTTGCGACGGTAGTAGTCGTCCTCGAACTCGGCGGTCGGCGTCATGCCGATCTCGACGTGTATGCGTTGGTGGATGAGCCAGTCGATGTACTCGGCGGTGGCGGTGTCGAGGTCGTCGATTTTGTTCCAGGGCCCCCGGTCGCACACCAGCCCGGCCTTGAACAGCGAGTTGAACGTCTCGCCGGCGTTGTCGTACGAATGGCTGGTGGACCCGACCGAGGCGACGATGCCGGCCCCGGCGAGCGGGTGGGTTTTAGTGAACCGCACATATTGGATGCCCTTATCGCGGTGGTGCGTCAGGCCGGTCACGTCGGGCCCCCTCGAGCGTGTATGTCGAGATCGCAATCTCTCAGGGCGTCCACTGCGAGGTCAGTGCGCACGGACCTCGACAGCTGCCAGCTGACCACCCGCCGAGACGATGTCCGTGACAAAGGCGGCGGCCCAGCCGGAGAAGGTGCGGCAGTAGGTGATGTCGCAGACCCATAGCCTGTTCGGGGCGTCGGCGGGAAGTTGCGCTCGATCAGGCCCGAGCGGATCGCGGTTCCCGGGCCGCCGATCGGGGTGCGTCGATCAGGCGGGCGCCGTAGACCCCAAAATATCCGCGTGCACCCGCTCGATCAGCGTGGTCGGGCCGTGTCGGTCACCGACCGGCGCGACGGCGCAGGCGTGTTGGTCGCGTAGTACGCGCTCGGCGCAATCTGCATCCCTGCACCGGCAAGGAGCCGACAAATCGGCTCGACCCCGAACCTCTCGCGATGCTGATCGATGTACTCGACCAGCACGGCCGTACTCACGTGAGCTAGCAATCGAGCTCCGCCGCGGCGAAAGATGCCGACGCCGTCCGCAAGATCTGGTTGCCCGCCGCAGATCGCCGACCGCCCGCTCGAACTCGTTGATCCGCGCCTACTCCGCGGCGGTCGTCCCGGGCCGGTCGCCCGCATCGACCTCGGCCTGGGGGCACCCCAGTTCCGTAGCGTCTCGGCATCGATCCCGAGCTGCTCCGCGACCCGGCACAATGCCCAGGTCCTCAACGCCGTATCACGTCGCAGATCGACAGCCATTCGGATCGCCCGCTACCGCAACTCGGGCGGGTACTTCCTCTGTGCAGCCATGGATCTCAACCTTGCGTGGATTGAGAGTCGCGACCGGACCCGGGGCGCAACTCCGCCCGCGGCAGCGTGACAAGTCGCGCGGCCGATCGTCGGCGCATCCGGATCCTTCGGCCAGTCGATTGGGCTACGGGCGCCGTCCGTGCGAAGCTCCGCGTGTGCCTTCAGAGAAGCGGATCGACGTCGTCGGTGCAGTGATCATGGATCAAGGGCTAGTTCTTTGCGCGCAACGTGGAGCGAAGGGAAGCCTCGCGGGGATGTGGGAGTTTCCGGGCGGAAAGATCGAGCCGGGCGAGACACCACGCGAGGCGCTCCAACGAGAGATCGACGAGGAGCTCAGCTGCGTTGTTCGCGTCGGTGAACACGTCGAGACGACCAGCCACGCGTACGACTTTGGGGTCGTGACACTCACCACCTTCTACTGCGAGCTCGTCTCCGGTACGCCCACTCTCTCCGAACATTCAGCAGTCCAGTGGCTGCCGCCAGCAGACCTTGGCGCGCTCGAGTGGGCGCCTGCCGACGTGCCGGCTGTCGAGAGGATTCAAGGAGACCACGCGTCGTGACCGCCGACTTTGTCTGGAGCGAGCGGTTCAAGCTCGACGTCGATTACGGGTTCCTTAGCACCTCCACCCACGGGGCTCCGCGGAGCCACAACCCGCGCATCGTGCTGAACAGCGACGGCAGTACCGTGCTGCGCGCGATCCGTAGCGAACTCCGCAGGTGCACATCGTTTACCTTCTCCGTCGCCTTCGTGTCGCCTGGAGCGATTGCGCTGCTCAAGCAGGACCTCGTGGAGTTCGACGGCGTGGGCCGCATCGTCACGTCGGACTACCTAGGCTTCAACTCTCCGGAAGCTTTCGCTGAACTGTGCAACCTGCAGAACCTCGGTATTGATGTGCGGCTACACAACGCCGAGGGATTCCATCCGAAGGGCTACATCTTCGAGCACGACAACGCCGTAACCGCGATGATGGGGAGCTCGAACCTCACCCCAAGCGCCCTACTGAGGAACCACGAGTGGAATCTCAAGGTATCCGCTGCGCCCGATAGCGATCTCGCGGCTCAGGTGAGCGACCTCATCGAGCGCCAGATCGCGGATTCTCTCCCGATCACGACCGAGTGGATAGAGCTTTACGCCCAGAGCTACGTGCGGCCGAATGGGCGCCCGCCGCGGGCTCCGCGTGACATCTCGTCTCTGGTGTCAACGACTACTCCGGCTCCAGTCAACCCTACGTTGCGTGACCCGGCGCGGCCCTTCGTACCCGCCGTTCAGGCGGGCACTCCGAGCATCGAGCCAAACATGATGCAGAGGGCTGCACTGGACGCACTCGCGCTCGTCCGGGAGTCCGGCGAGAAGCGTGCGATCGTCATCTCCGCGACCGGTACGGGAAAGACCATCCTGTCCGCCCTCGACGTCCGATCTGTCAACCCCCGGCGACTGCTCTTTGTCGTGCACCGGGAGCAGATCCTCGACCGGACAATCCAGGAGTACAGCAAAGTCCTTGGTGGAGAGCTGCATGACTACGGGAAACTGACCGGGTCATCAAAGCATTTCGGCGCCCGATACCTGTTCGCCACAGTTCAAACGCTCTCGCAACCGGACGTTCTTGCACATTTCGCTGCCGACACATTCGACTACGTCATCATCGACGAAGCTCACCGTTCTGGGTCTGCAACGCACCGGCGCGTGATCGCGCACTTCGACCCAGTTTTCCTGCTCGGTATGACAGCGACGCCCGAACGGACTGACGGGTTCAACGTCTACGAACTGTTCGATTACAACGTCCCGTACGAGATCCGGCTCAACCATGCGCTTGAAGAGGACATGCTCGCGCCGTTCCACTACTA
The DNA here is from genome assembly GCF_055181235.1 of Cellulosimicrobium sp. So1_17. Taxonomy (NCBI): domain Bacteria; kingdom Bacillati; phylum Actinomycetota; class Actinomycetes; order Micrococcales; family Promicromonosporaceae; genus Cellulosimicrobium; species Cellulosimicrobium sp. So1_17. Next base: position 3,471,846 of record NZ_CM143702.1, on the reverse strand, counting down.
CGGGATTACCGACGTTACGTTTAGCGACAGTTCCACCGTCGATGCACAGAGTGACCTCAACCTACTCATCTCTCCCGACCGGATCTCGCACCTAATTTGGGCAATCGAGACCTACGGACACGGAGGGGTCCTCCCGCGAGGGCTGATCTTCTGCAGCCGCAAGGACGAGGCGCGACGGCTCTCAGACGCGCTGAACGGCAACAGCCTGCGCGGTCGGACGCTGCGCACCGCGGCTCTCACTGGCGAGGACTCGATCGAGCACCGCGAGAAGACCGTCGAGAGGCTCGAACGCGGCGAGCTCGACTACATCCTGACCGTCGACGTCTTCAACGAAGGCGTCGATATCCCCTCGATCAACCAGGTCATCTTGCTTCGACAGACACAGTCGGCGATCGTTTTCGTCCAGCAGCTCGGCCGTGGCCTGCGCAAGCACGACGGGAAGGATTACCTCGTCGTCATTGACTTTATCGGGAACTACGCGAACAACTTCCTGATCCCCATCGCGCTGTTTGGCGACAACTCGCTCAACAAGGAGTCACTGCGGCAGAACCTCATCGCTGCCGAGGAGGCTGGCGCACTGCCAGGTCTGTCGAGCGTTCAGTTCGACAAAATTTCTCAGGAACGGGTGCTTTCCTCGATACGGGATACCAAGCTCGACGACATGTCGCGTCTCAAGGCTGCCGTCGTCGCGATGCGCAACCGGGTCGGCGGCGTGCCCCAACTGTGGGACTTCTTCCGCTTCGAGTCAGTCGACCCTGTGCTGCTCGCGACGAAGAAGGAACACTATCCGGCGCTTGTCGAGAGCGCGCTGAAGGTCGATGTCGAGTTGCCTGGGGAGGCAGGCCGCACTCTCCAGCTGTTGTCCCACGAAGTGCTTCCCGCCAAGCGTGCCCACGAGTTCGTCCTGCTCAGAGCGCTGCTCGACGACGTTCGCGTCCCGCTACCGCGATTAGAGTCCATGTTCCGCGACCGTGGCCTTCCCGCGAGCAGAGCCCACGTTCAGAGCGCGATCGACACGCTCACGCTGGACGGCTTCGCTGAAGCTGATTGGAAGCGATACCGCGGCGGGATCGTCGATCGCGACGGCGAATTCGCGGTCGCACTCAGGCCGGAGGTCGCGACTGCCTACCGGTCGAACTCAGTCTTCTCGAGGGCAGCGGACGACCTCCTGGAGACCGGTCTCGCCCTCGTGAACAAGAACTACAACCCGTCATCGGCCTTCACTCCAGGACGACAGTATTCACGCAAGGAGGTTTTACGCCTTCTCTGCTGGCCACGCAAGTGGGCCTCGACCGTCTACGGCTACAAGGTTGACCACTCTACCGGGCCGGCACCTGCATGCCCAATTTTCGTAACGCTGCATAAGTCCAACGAAGTCTCTGCCAGCACCGCGTACGAGGACACGCTGCTCGACCCGTCATCGATGCTCTGGTACACGCGGAGCCGCCGCACCCTGTCGAGCAGCGAAGTCAGGCCGATCGTCTCCAACGACGTGGGGATCTACGTCTTCGTCAAGAAGGACGATGCAGAAGGCACTGATTTCTACTTCCTTGGTCAGGCAACTTCTCACGATGCGGAGGAGACAACGATGCCCAGCTCAACGGGTGCGGGCCTGCCCGTCGTACGCATGGTTCTGCGATTCAATTCACCAATCGAGTCCGCTCTCTACGACTACTTCCACCCGACAGTCCTCAGTTGAACGGCCCGGGCGATCGACTGCCGCAGCTGGGACCTTCGCCGCACCGCTGAAACGCAGGCGTCCGGCGGTACACCACGGGTCCGTGCCTGCTCTCGGGCGTGGCGCCTGCTCAGAGATGTCCAGCGACAGCTTCGAGCCTCCCCCGTGCGCTGGCGCTAAGTCGTGAGAGTCCGAAGACGGCGGCGGTCTGTCGGAGGACCTCCTCATCGTTGAGCGCTGGATCGGCGTCGACGAGGGCGTGCATGGCGTTGGCGATCTCCTCGGGTGGAATTTCATCGAACCGACGGGTGGCATCCGCGTCAGACCTTCGAAAGACCGTCCACGAGTCAGGCTCGACATCGACCGGCCAGGCGTAGACACCTAGCGCGCTCTTGCGGATCTGAGCACGCGGAACCAGCTTGGCGATGTCGACCGCTCGCGACGCCCGGACCGCGGTGAGGCCGAACCGTCGTCCGACGATACGCACCAGGCGGTCGAGCGCCACCGGCCCTTCGACCATGATGACGTCCATGATCTGTGCTCGAACGGCGACCGCCGCAGCACGGTCGGGCAGGGCATCGAGCACGTCGCGGCTGCCCACAACCTCGGTGTGGGCGGGCACGAAGACGCTGACCTGGGCTGTCGCTGGCGCGGAGATGGCCCGTTCGGGAGCTCCGGGCATTGCCGTGTTCACGCCGTCACCCGCCGACGAGACAACGGTGACCGGGCTGACCAACCGATCGCCGATGCCTGCGGTGCCGTCAGGCCGGTTGTCGGGCAGCTCGTCAGGCGCCTCGAAGAGATCGGGCGTGGCGCCGAACAGGCTGTGGACCTGGCCGTAGGTGAACTCATCGCGTTCCTCGGTCGCTCGGACCGTCGACGAGACCGATGCAGCGGGGAACCCGTCGCGACGCTCGCACTCTTCCGTGATCTCCTCGCTCGTGGCGAGCGCAAGGTCCGCCTTGTCGACCTCGGCGAGGATCCGATCGACGACCTCTTGGCGGTTCTGCAGCCACATCGGCCACCAGATCCGTGCGACGGCGGGCCAGCGCATGAGATTCCGCAGGACCTCGACGGGGAGGACATCCCGGTCGGAGACCGTTCCGCGTGACCTCCAGCTCTCCCCGTCGAGCAGCACGGGCAGGAGCAGCCGATCCGGACGGTCCGGTCGGGCGAGGACGAGGTCCAGCCGGAAGTCGGAGAGCCCGACGTCGGTGAGGACGTGCAACCCGGCCTCTCGGAGCGCTGCGGCGACGTCGTCGCGGTGCCGGTCTCGCACGGCCGTACGGTCGAGCCCGATGCTGACGTCGGCGCGATCGTTTGCGTCCCGGGCGAAGAGCAGGAACTTCTTGAGGTCCTTGACGCCCTTGTAGGTGGCACTGTCCGCGTCGAGCTCGTCGGGGTCGAAGCTGCAGTACACGATGTTCTTGCGCCGCGCCCGCGTTACGGCGACGTTGAGCCGTCGCTCACCACCGAGGTTCGACAACGGCCCGAAGTTGAGGGGGATCTTGCCGTTCGCCTGCTTGGAGAACGCGATGGAGAAGAGCACGACGTCGCGCTCGTCACCCTGGACCTGCTCCAGCGCCTTGACGAAGAGCACGTCCGACGGGCCCATCGCCGATTCGTTGCATGCCGCCTGGACCGCCGGGTCGCTCGTGTCCTTGAGCAGCTCCTCGATGAGCTGACGCTGCTGCTCGTTGAAGGTCACGATGCCGATCGTGGGCGGGTTCGGAACGGCGAGAAGTGCTCGGACGGTGTCCACGACGGCGAGAGCCTCGTCGGCGTTGGTTCCCCTGCCGGCGACGATCTTCTCGGTGGTTCCGAGCTCGCGCTTCTCGCTGCTCCCGGCGCGGATGAACGACCCGTCCACCCGGACGAGCTCCACCCCGGTCGCTGCCGAGAGCAGCGTCGGCGCCGGGAAGCTGCTGAGGTCGCCGTCGTAGTATGCGCCGTTGCTGAACGCGATGAGCGCTTCGTCCTGGCTGCGGTAGTGCCAGGAGAGCCGCAGCGTCGGCACTCGTGCGAGCTCGCACTCGCTGAGGATCGACTCCTGGTCCTCGATGATCTCGAGCTCGGGATCCTCGATCTCCTCCTCCGTGGCGGGTTGCGTCCCGACCTTCCTGGTCGGGGGCATCTGCTTGCTGTCCCCCACGACGACGACGGCGCGGGCGCGTCCGATCGCCCCCACGGCCTCAGGAACGGTGATCTGGGACGCTTCGTCGAAGATCACGAGGTCGAACTCCATGACGCCCGGTGCGATGAGGTCGACGGCCGACGACGGGCTGGCCAGGACGAGCGGCGTCAGTTCCTGGACGGCGCTGCCATAGCGCTTGAGGATCGCGCGCGTACCCAACCGCCCGCGCGTCTTCTCCAGCTCGCGCGCGAGCCCGCCGGTGCGCGCACCGAGGCCTTTCCCGCCCCGCCGTTCGAGGAGTGCGGCGGGGCCGCTCGTCACCCATTGCCGTCTCGCCTCGGTCTCCGCCTGCGCATAGGCGACGACGCGCCGGTCGTGTGCCTCCGAGTCGAAGCGGTCGAGTCCTTCGGTGCGCAGACGCTCGATCTGCGACGCCCGAGCGAGCCCGCGTTCGAAGGCCTCGTCCACTTCGTCTGCCGGGAGGCTTCCGTCGAGGATCTGAGCCCGCACTGCGCCCATCCCCGCGTCGACGAGTGGCTGGAGAGAGCCGACGAGATCTGTCCACCGCTGGAGCGGGAGAAGACGCTCGTGGTCGATCTGGCCCTGCCAGACGGCAGCATGGCGTCGGGCGGCAGCCGCCAGGCTGATCCCGTCCCGCCACACCTCCAGGTCGGCGGGCGTCGCACCGAGGACCTCGAACGCGCTCGTCCACGCGTCCGCGTACGCGCGCAGGGGCGCCAGGTGGAGGCCGATCCCGGCGACGGCAAGCTCGCGAACCGTCCGGCCCCACGAGGAGTCCTCACGGAGCGGCTCTGTCGCGCTGCGGAGATCGTCGAGCCGACGTCGTGCGCCGTCGAGCACGCCATCGGCGAATACGTTGATCCACTGACCCGGCGCGAGCCCCGGCGTCCGTGCGAGAGTCTCCACGCACCAGCGTCCGGTGTCCTGGGCTGCGATCAGTGCGCCGAGCGCGGCTCGGGCGTCCCCGGGAGCGAGCGTCACCCCGGCCGGAAGGTAGGCCCGAAGCGGCTCGAGCGCTGCGGTCTGCCGCTTCGCGCGACCGAGGGCCCCCGACGCCGTCGCAGACTCGAAGGCGGCCCCGATCTGCCTCAGGTCGAGCAGGAGAACGTCCGGGTGAAAACCTCCGAGATACGTCCGCCGCTCGGCAACCGCTCGCTCGCAGGCTTCGAGATTCTGTCGGGCGGTTTCGGGCCAGGAGGCTTGCAACAGGCCGTCGAGCTCGTGGCCACGCGGAAGGAGGGGGTCAGCGGCGAGCACGAGGAGCCGGAGCGGTCCGGGGGTGGTCGCCGTGTCGAGCGCGGTGCGCAGCGGCCCGGTCAGTGAGTCGATCCACACCAGACCGTCGAGGATCCCCTTCACAGTCGCCGTCGCTGCCGCCGTGACGTCACGAGATCCGGCCGGAGCGCGCCCGACGAACCGCCACGGGTGGCCGTGGCGCACGTCAGCGGTGGCGGCGAGCTGCGGCAGCCGCGAGAACGCCTCCCTCACCTGGTCCACGAGGTCCGGACGGTGCGCGACGACCTCGGGCTGCACTTCGACGACAGGGCCTTCGCCGAGGACGAGAAGCCTGTCGTGCGCGCCGTAGGCCGACAGGCCGACGGGGTTCTCCCGGTGCAGCCGGGTCGGGTACTGCCCGAGCTCGTAGCGCGAGCTCTTGAGCCGCCGCTGGGCGTTCTCCATCGCGACGGGATCGGGCGTCACCCGCGTGCTCAGGGAGCGCTTCAGATGGTCCCGCACGACGGCCGAGCTCGACCCCTCGTGGTGAAGGTTGAGCGTGAAGGGCGACATCCCGATGGCCTCGAGCCGGCGTTGCACGACGGCGAGCGCCGTGCCCTTCTCCGCGACGAACAGGACCTTCTGCCCAGCCTGCACACACTCGGCCACCATGTTGGTGATCGTCTGGGACTTGCCCGTGCCGGGTGGGCCCTGGAGGACGAACGTGCGCCCCTCTTTCGCCCAGAGGACGGCGAGCTTCTGGGTGGCGTCCGCAGGGATCGGGGTCTGCAGATCGTCCAGCGCTGCAGGATCGACCATGCCGTCACCCACGACCGCCGGGTCGACGAAGTGATCGGCCGGCGTGTGCACCAGGTGCTTGACGAGAGGCTGCTCCAGGAAGGAGTCGCCGTGCTGGTTGAGGTCGCTCCACATCCGGAAGGCGGTCAGGTCGAGGACAGCGAGCCGCGCCTCCGCCGCCACGGTGAACGGGAGCCCGCGCGAGGCGACGGCAGCACCGACCGCCGAGAGCACCGCATCCACGTCAATCCCGGCGCGGTCGGCGGCTGGCTCGGCCAGCTCGGGAATCACCAGCTCGTGCTCGCTCCGCAGCCACTCGATCAGGGCAGCGTTGGGCGTGGTCTGCGAGGAGGTGTCCAGCGCAAGCGAGAACCGTCCCCTGACGCGGCGTTCGGCGAGATGCACAGGAACGAGGATCAGCGGAGCCTCAGCCATCGCCTGCCCCTTGTGGGACCACTGGACAAGGCCGAGGCACAGGAAGAGCGGGTTCATCCCCTTCTCGTCCCGCGCCTCCTTTGCACGACGGGCCATCGTCCGGAGCTCTGAGACGAACTTTGTCCTCGTCACGGCGCCCGGGGTGGACTTCGCGCGGCTAATCCGTTGAACGTAGAGCGAGCGGTCCTGGAACCGTCGAAGGAGCTGCTCCGGCTCGAGCTCGAGGGCGTTCCGGAACTCCTGAGCCCGGTCGACTTCGGAGACCTCGCTGCCGTGCACGAGGTTGAACTCGACATCCTGATTCAGGCGATCCTCCAGTTCGCCGAGCGCCGTTCCGGGAAGCACGAACGGCTGGACGGTCGGTCCATGGCCAAGGTTCAGCAGCGCGTTACGAGCGTTCAGGCTGAACAACGACGACTTCCATGTGCGGAACCTCGTCGGGTGGTGGTCGACATGCCGAGGGCCAGGCGTGACGCCGTTGGCGGAGTCTTCCTCCCGCAGCACTGCTGGACGTTCGCCTGCTTGGTACTCGATGACCTCCACGACACCGTCCGACCGCGCGCTGACGGCAGGCAGCGGCCGAACACCGTCCTTACGAGCCGCTGCGACGTCGATCAGGGCCAGACTGCCGGCGGTGCGCCCGTCACTGAGGTTCGTTCCACGGGCGACGAGACCTGCATCTCGGGGTGAGACCGCCTTCCCAAGGGTGAACGTCGTGGTCTCGATGACGCCGAGCAGCCCCGATTCGACAAGGCTGCTGATGCCAGCCACGTCGAAATAGGTAGGCCGGCCGGGGTACCAGTCCTGGTGTGTCCCCTGTCCGGGATCCCTGCGCCAGTAACCGACGAAGATGTGTTCCGGGATCAGCACGAGCACGGGCAGCAGTCCGACGTGCTCGAGTACCGCAGCCATGAGCACCGTGGTGTCCATGCATGTACCGAGCCCACCGCGCGCGACATCGCCGTGGTCACGCACCCGCTGCCCGGCCTTGGTGTAGTCCCATCCAGGTGGAGGCTCGGAGTAGGCGATCTTCCGCGCCCGGAGCGCCTCGTAGACCGCGATCACCGTGTCGTCGACCCGCTTCGCCGCGAGCCCGGGATCCTTTGCCTGAAACGCCTTGAAGCCGGGGTCTCCAGTCTTCGCGCCGAGCACGTCCGCGGCTTCTCGTGCAATCGCCGCGACTTCGGGGTGGTTGGGCCGCACGAAGGAGGCTAGAAGTGCCCGGGCGAGGCCGCCCCCGGAACCGTCGCGTAGAAGACGCCTCAGGCGTGCCACCTCCGTGCCGGGCCCCGAGAGTCCGGACGGTTGAGCATGTGCCTCTAGTTCGTTCACACGTCGCTGGAGGGCGGCCCGGTGGGAGGGCGTTCGGCGTGGGTCGCCCTGCCAGTTCCACAGATCGCGTGGCTGCACGTCCACCGCGGTCGCCTTCTGCGCGAGGACGGTTCCCCGCGCGGACACAGTCACCACGCACTCGGCCGTCCGACGCTCGTCGATCGTCGCCATGACCGTGGCAGAGAGCGGCACGTGGACGCTACCGAGGTGCAGAGTTGGGGTGCGCACCGGTCCGTCGTGCACGACGGTCGATCCGTAGCGCAACTCGCCGTCGACGAGTGCGACCTCGACACGCGCGTCGGAGAGCGGCGCGGAGACGGTCAGCGTGACTTCGGTGATCTGCGGGATCCTAGCGAGCGACGAAGCCCAGGACCATTCCTCGCTGACTAGGGTCTGCAACTGGACGTGAACGTCCGTGGGATCTGCCTCGGACCAGGGTTGGTCGCTGTCCAGCACGTCCGTCACTCGAGGCTCCTGCTCGTCTCACGATCATGTGTCCGGTGAACCTCGCCGGTGATCGAAGCGACTGTAACGCGCAGAACCGACAGAAAGGCCGCTTCCGATGTCCTCCGGCAACCGTCGCCGGGTGAAATTGCTCTCCGCCGGTTCGCCCCTGTGTCCTGCGATGAAGGAGGGGAAACTTCACCCGCAGGAGGGACATACCGTGCTGAACCACGGATATCCTCGGGGTGGTTCCTGGCTGCCGCAGTGTCGTCGGCCACGAGCGACCGCACCACAGACGGTGCACCGAGACCGAGCGCGACCGAAGGACTGAGCGTGGCAGCACCGACCGAGTCACGGACCACCGATTTCGCCGCCGCTCCAGGTTCGACGGTGGTCGTCCGTGACGAGGAGTGGCTCGTCACGCAGGTGGAGCCGACGACGGACGGTCACTTCGTCCACGTCGTCGGGCTCTCGGAGCTCGTCCGCGACACAGAGGCCATCTTCTCGACGGCGATCGACGACGTCGTGGTCGCGGACCCGGCGGAGACGACCGTCGTGGCGGACGGTTCCCCCCGGTACCGCGAGTCGCGGCTGTGGCTCGAGGCGATGCTGCGCAAGACGCCGGTCCCGATCGCCGAGGACTCGCTCACCACCGCCCACCGCGCCCTCGCGGACCCGCTGCCGTACCAGTTCGCCGCGGTGCGCAAGGCGCTGGACCCGGACAACCTGCGCCCGCGCATCCTGCTGGCCGACGCGGTGGGTCTGGGCAAGACGCTCGAGATCGGCATGATCCTCTCGGAGCTCGCCCGGCGAGGCCGCGGCGAGCGCATCCTCGTCGTCACCCCCAAGCACGTGCTGGAGCAGATGCAGTTCGAGCTGTGGACGCGCTTCGCACTGCCGTTCGTCCGCCTCGACAGCACCGGGATCCAGCGCATCCGTCAGAAGCTGCCGGCGAACCGCAACCCGTTCGCGTACTTCAAGCGGGTCATCATCTCGATCGACACGCTGAAGTCCGACAAGTACGTGGCGCACCTGCGCAAGCACCGGTGGGACGCCGTCGTCATCGACGAGTCGCACAACGTCACGAACTCCTCGACGCAGAACTTCCGCCTCGCGACGATGCTCTCCCGCCAGACCGACGCCATGGTCCTGGCGAGCGCGACCCCGCACAACGGCGACCCGAAGTCGTTCGCCGCGCTGATCCGCATGCTCGAGCCGTCGGCGGTGAAGCCGGACGGCGTCGAGCTCGACGAGAAGCAGGTGGACCGGCTCATCGTGCGCCGCCACCGCCACTCCCCCGAGGTCGCGTCGGTCGTGGGCGCGGACTGGGCGGAGCGCGAGGAGCCGCAGAACACGCTCGTCGAGCCGTCGCCGATCGAGGAGGAGATTGCGGTCGAGCTGGAGCGCACGTGGCTCTGGCCGGCGGGTGGCGCCAGCCCGTACTCAGGCAAGGGTGGCGCGACGCTGTTCCCGTGGACGCTCGCCAAGGCGTTCCTCTCCTCCCCCGCAGCCCTGGAGGAGTCGGTGCGCAAGCGGCTCCGCGTCCTCGAAGGTGGCCGCGAGGAGTCCGACGACGAGGACTCGCTCGTCGCACCCGACAGCGCCGAGCAGGTGCCCGACGGCGACGCGCACCTTCCCGGCATCGGGTCACCCGATCCCGCCTCCCCCGTACGCAGGGCATCGGCGAGCACCGGCTCCCGCGCCGACGAGCGTGCCGCGTTGACGCGCCTGCACGAGCTCGCCGTGCGGTCGAAGTCCGAGCCCTCGGCGAAGTACGGGGCTCTGCTCGCCCACCTGCGCGGCATCGGCGTCCGCAAGGGCGCGGAGACCCGTGCGGTGGTCTTCGCCGAACGCGTGGCCACGCTGGGCTGGCTGCGGGCGAAGCTCGTGAAGGACCTCGGCCTGACCGACGAGAACGTCGTCGTGCTGCACGGTGGCCTGTCCGACGTCGACCAGCAGGAGATCGTCGAGTCGTTCAAGCTGGCGTCCTCCCCCATTCGCGTGCTGGTGACGGGCGACGTTGCGTCCGAGGGCGTGAACCTGCACAGCCACTGCCACCACCTGGTGCACTACGACATCCCGTGGTCGCTGATCCGCATCGAGCAGCGCAACGGCCGCATCGACCGGTACGGCCAGAAGCATCCACCGCAGATCACCACGCTGCTCCTGGACCCGCAGACGACGACCCGGTTCGGCGGCGACATCCGCGTCCTGACGCGCCTGGTGGACCGCGAGCACCACGCGCACACCGCGCTCGGAGACACGGCGTCGCTCATGGGCGAGTACTCGGTCAAAGCCGAAGAGCGCGCGATCGCGGACGTGCTCCGGCAGGCGAAGCCGCTGGAGAGCGTGGTCAAGGAGGTCGAGGAGATCGTCTCCGACGACGGCCCCGCCGGCCTCCTGGCGCGCATGATGAACCTCGGCAGCGCAAGCCCCGCCACCCCGGCGCAGCCACCGACGACCCCGGAGACCGGCGGTCGCACCGGCGTCTACGACGACGAGCTGACGTTCCTGGAGGACGCGCTCACCCAGATCTACACGACGCCCGGCCAGGAGCCGACGAACGGTGTCGCGTGGAAGACGTTCCCGCACCAGTCGATCGCGTCGCTCAAGCCGCCGCGCGACCTGCAGCAGCGCCTGGAGGTCCTGCCGCAGTCGTACCTCGCCGACCGGCACGTCACCGAGACGCTGCGCCTGGCGACGTCGCTCGCGCAGGGCAAGCAGGAGCTGACGAACGCCAAGAGCGCGGAGTCCCGGTCCACCTGGCCGGAGGCGCACTTCCTCGGCCCGCTGCACCCGATCGTCGACTGGGCGTCCGACCGGGCGCTCGCGTCGCTGGGCCGCAACCAGGTGTTCGCCGTGCGCGGCGACGTCGAGGACCTGACAGTCCTGGTGCAAGCCGCGCTGTACAACGCGCGGGGGCAAGTCGTCGCGACGTCGTACCAGACGGTGGCGTTCCCCAACCCGGACAGCCCGTCGTTCGGCCTGGTGACCAAGCACGGGTCCGCGCCCGACGCCGTCGCGCACCTGGGTGTCAGTGTCACCAACACCGGGGCGATCGACGGCGCCGAGTCGTTCCAGCCGTTCGTCCGGCAGGCGGTCCGGTCGGCGGAGGTCGCCGTCGGCGACCAGATCGCGTCGATCGAGGCCGAGACCCAGCAGCGCGTCGAGGCGTGGCTGAGGCGCAGTCAGCACTGGCGCATGGAGGCTTCCGCGCTCATGAGCCGCGAGGCCGCAGCGGCCAAGGCGGGCATCACGAACCACCAGTCGGACATCGACGAGGAGTCGCGCCTGGCGCGCGAGATGGCGCCGCAGCGAACGCTGCTGAGGCCGCTGCTCGTCGTCGTCCCGCACCACATCGAGGAGAACCACTGATGGCCGCGAGCGACGCGATCGTCGTCGGCGAGGACTGGATCAGCGAGCACTACTTCGGCACGGACGGCAAGCAATCGTTCCGCTCGCAGGTGCTGGAGCGCCGCAAGGCGTGGGACGACGCCGCGAAGGAGGGTGAGCAGACGACGCGCGCCCGCTTCATGGGCGCGCGCGCGAACCTGCTGTCCACTCTGGCGGGCCTCGGCGAAGCGGGCGGCCGGTTCGCCGTGCTGCCCGATCTCTACGCCGAGCTGCGCGACGTGCTCGGGTACTCGACGGTCGCGCTGCAGTCCAAGCGCGTCGGGCCGGTCGAGTGGATCCACGCGACCGGCCTGGAGGCCGCCGCGCCCCTCGTGATCGTCGAGGCGGTCGCGGTCAAGGACGTCGAGTCGCTGCTGGTCAAGGGTGACCCCGCCAAGCCGGCCCGCCGCGACCGGACGCTGCTGGAGCCGTACGACGTCGACGAGAAGACCCAGATCCACTCGGTGGCGCGGCTGCTGTCCTACCTGTTCGTGCAGGACGACGCCCCGGAGTTCGCGCTCGTGCTGGCGGGTGGGTGGATGCTCGTCGCGGAGAAGACCCGCTGGGCCGAGGGCCGGTACCTCGCCGTCGACCTCCAGCTCGTGGCCGAGCGCGCGGACGACAAGCGCGGCGGCGAGACGGACACCGCGCTGACGTGCGTCGAGGCGGCGTCGCTCGCCCCGGACCCGGAGGGCAACCTCTGGTGGCCGGGCGTCCTCGACGAGTCGGTGAAGCACACCGTCGGGGTGTCGAAGGACCTGCGCGAGGGTGTGCGGCTGTCCATCGAGATCATCGCCAACGAGGTGGTGCGGCGCCGCGCCGCGCAGGGGCTGGAGCCGCTGCCGCAGGCGGAGGCGCAGGAGCTCGCGCGGCACGCGCTGCGCTACCTCTACCGCATCCTCTTCCTGCTGTTCGCGGAGGCCTCGCCGGAGCTCGGCGTGCTGCCCGTCGGCGACCCGACGTACGAGCAGGGGTACAGCCTCGACCGACTGCGCGAGCTGACGCTCGTGGAGATCGCCGGGCCGCGCTCCGAGCACGGCACGCACCTGTACCAGTCGCTGGGCACGCTGTTCGCGCTCGTCGACGAGGGGCACGACGGCGCTGCGGGCGCCTCACGAGGCGAGCGGGTCGACGGCGAGGTGCAGCGCGTCGACGACGGCGCGGACGGCCTGACGTTCCAGCCGCTCAAGGCCGACCTGTTCCTGCCGAAGGCCACCGCCCACATCGACGCCGTCGGGCTGGGTAACGCGGCTCTGCAGCAGGTGCTGCGGCACCTGCTGCTGAGCAAGGAGTCGAAGGGCAAGGACCGCGGGTTCATCTCGTACGCCGAGCTCGGCATCAACCAGCTCGGAGCCGTGTACGAGGGCCTCATGAGCTACACGGGCTTCTTCGCCACTGAGGACCTGCACGAGGTCGCCAAGGACGGGAACTCCGAGAAGGGCTCGTGGGTGGTCCCGGTCGTGAGGTCCCAGTCCATCGCGGTCAAGGACTTCGTCAAGACGCCGGACCCCGTCACGGGCGAGCTCAAGCCGGTAGTCCACGAGCAGGGCACGTTCGTGTTCCGCCTCGCAGGCCGGGAGCGGCAGCAGTCGGCGTCGTACTACACGCCCGAGGTGCTGACCCGGTTCACGGTGTCGCAGGCGTTGGAGGAGCTGCTCGACCAGGAGGGCCCGGACGGCGTGCATCGGACGACGTCCGCCCGGGAGATCCTCGATCTGACCGTGTGCGAGCCGGCCCTCGGGTCGGGTGCGTTCGCGATCGAGGCGGTGCGCCAGCTCGCCGCCGAGTACCTTAAGCGCGCCCAGGCGGAGCGCGGTGAGTCGATCGACCCGGACAGGTACGCGGCCGAGCTCCAGAAGGTCAAGGCGTACATCGCCCTGCACCAGGTGTACGGGGTCGACCTCAACGCGACCGCGGTCGAGCTCGCGGAGATCTCCCTGTGGCTCGACACCATGGGCGAGGGCCTGAGCGCACCGTGGTTCGGACTGCACCTCAAGCGCGGCAACTCGCTCATCGGGGCCAGGCGCGCGGTGTTCCGCCGCGACCAGGTGACCAAGAAGGACTGGCTCAAAGCGATCCCGCGGGACGTCTCGCTCCTGCCGGGGGCGCCTGAGTCTGGGGGCGGCGCGGAATCAGGGGTCGACGGCGGCATCCACCACTTCCTGCTGCCCGCCGAGGGCTGGGGGTCGGCCGTCGAGGCGAAGGAAGCCAAGGAGCTCGCGCCCGAGGCGCTGGCCCGGCTCAAGGCGTGGCGCAAGAGCGTGCTCGTGCGCCCGACGGCCGCGCAGGCCAAGACGCTCAACGACATCGCGCTGCGCGTCGAGCAGCTCTGGGACATCGCGCTGCGCCGGCTCACGATCGCGGAGTCCGAGATCCGCCGGCAGGTCGACGTCTGGGGTGCCGACGACCTCCCTGCCGGTGGGGCCGTGACCCGCGAGCAGATCGAGGCGAGCCTCGATGACGCGCGCGGCGCGTACCAGCGCCTGCGCCGCATCATGGACGCCTGGTGCGCGCTGTGGTTCTGGCCGCTCACGGACGAGCTGACCACGCGCATCGAGGCGGTGGACACCGAAGGAGCGGGTGCCGAGGTGCCGGACCGCGGGGAGCCCCGTCGGGTTCGGATCGATCCGCCGTCGCTCGGCGAATGGATCGACGCGCTGCAGAAGCTCGTCGGCGTGACCGTCTCGGCAGCGAGCACGGGCTCGGGCAAGCGCTGGCGCGGTGGCGACCAGACGTTCTCCGACGTGGCCGACTGGGACGAGCTCAACACCGCCGAGGAGCTCGACCTGGGCTTCGCGCAGGCGCTCGACCCCGCGAAGGTGCTCGCGGAGCACCCGTGGCTTGACGTTTGCGAGAAGGTCGCCACGCAGCAGGGGTTCTTCCACTGGGAGCTCGACTTCGCTCCGGTGTTCGCGGGCAGGGGTGGGTTCGACCTGCAGGTAGGGAACCCGCCGTGGGTGCGGCCTGACTTCGACGAGGCGTCGGCGCTCGCGGAGTACGAGATCGGGTTCGCGCTGGAGGGCAAACTCGCTACCACGCGGGCGATAGAGCTCCGGGAGCGAACGTTCGCGAACCCCGAGGCGAAGGCCTTCTACCTCGATACGCTCACGTCGACGATCTCGACCCGCGAGGCGGTGTCGAGCACCGCGGAGTATCCGCACCTCGACGGCCTGCGGCCGGACCTCTATCGCTGCTTCATGGAGCAGACGTGGCGGCACAGCTCGGTTGTGGGCTCAATCGGCCTGATTCACCCGGAGACCCACTTCACCGACGAGAAGGCGGGACCGTTGCGTGCTGCGACCTACGAACGGCTGCGTCGGCACTGGCAGTTCATAAACGAGCTAACCTTGTTCGAGGTTCACCACCTCGTAAGCTACGGAGTGCACGTCTACGGCTCCGCGCGTTCGCCAAAGTTCATGCAGGCCGCTTCGCTCTACCACCCGGACACTGCGCTGCGTTCACTTGCACACGACGGTTCGGGTGCGGAGCCCGGACTGAAGGACCCGGACGGCAACTGGGACCTTCGTCCTCACGAAGGGCGCAGGATCGTTGTCGACGACTCGGTTCTTGGTACCTGGCACGCGGTATTGGAAAACGACACGGTTCCAGTACGTCAGAGCCGGATGGTCTATGCAGTGAACCGATCGACGGCCGCCGTGCTCGACAAGATCGCCGCAGCGCCGCGCATCGAATCACTTGGGTTGCAGTTCTCCCAGGGGTGGAACGAGACAACCGACTTCAAGAACGGTTTTTTTGCGAAAGAATGGGGCCCTGCCGATTCATGGGCCAGTGTGATTCTTCAGGGACCCCACCTGCACGTAGCGAATCCTGCCTACAAGACGCCGAACGCAACGATGCTCCACAACCTCGATTGGTCCGCCGTTGACCTGGAGGAGATTGCGCCCGAAACCATTCCCCCTACGTCGTACAAGCCGCGGGGGAGCCGCGCGGCGTACGACGCGGCGTACACGCACTGGACCCGCGAGGTGCGCGAGGCGCTGGACGGTTCCGCCCTCGCCGCCGTGCCCACCGTCGACCCGCAATACGTGCGCAACGTCGAGCATCGCACCGACGCCGACGGCACTCGCATCCGTACGGAATCGGTCTCGGCCCGAGGCTTCTACCGCCTCGCCTGGCGAAACATGGCGAACAACGTCAGTGAGCGCACGACCACGCCAGTCTTGATTCCCCCAGGGCCAGCCCATATCCATGGAGTTTCGTCCATGGCTGCAACTTCGCGAGCAGCTCGTGATCTCGCATTGGCTGCTGCTTTGATGTCGTCTCTGGTGTGCGATTTCTCGGTACGAGTCGCACCGAAGTCCACCATCTCGGCGACTACTGTGTCGCGACTGCCTCTGCCCCGCGGCCCCTTGGATGCCGAACTTCTGCTGCGGGTCCTCCGCCTGAACTGTGTGACCGACGCCTACGCCGGCCTCTGGGCCGACTGCTTCGATCCCGCGTTCACCGACGACTCCTGGACCGGGCTGCCCGAGCGCTCCGGTTTCGTGGACCTCGGCGACGTGGAGCCGGTCTGGACGCCCGAGACGCCGCTACGTCGTGCGGAGGACCGCCGTCAGGCACTCCTGGAGATCGACGCACTGGTCGCCCTGTCCCTGGGCCTCACGGCGGACGAGCTCTGCACGATCTACCGCACGCAGTTCCCGGTGCTCTACGGCTACGACCGCAATCGCGACCACTTCGACGCCAACGGCCGCATCGTGCCCAACAGCGTCCTGACGCTCTGGCGCAAGCGGGGTGGCAACGATGGCCGCTACACGGACGAGGAGCTCAACTCGACCCACCCGGGCAGCGGCGTCGACTACCTCTACGAGCTCCCGTTCGAGACCCTCGACCGCGAGGCCCACATGCGCCAGGCCTACGCCGAGTTCGTGCGCCGCCTCGCCGAGCGGGAGAACTGATGGGAGAGCTCGCGGGTGGACGGACGATCCTTGGCCTGCTGCCGGGGACAGAAAGGCTGCTGAGCCAGGGCTTCAAGTTCCGCCCGGCCTGGTGGACGAGCCGCGTCGACGAGGTGTCCGTGTCCCGATGGCTCGACGATCTCCCTGCGGACCCGGACCGTCGCGGGTACCACCGCATCACCCGGGGCAAGATGCTGGCCATGGCCGACGGAACCGACGGCTGGGAGTCACGCGCCCTGCTCGCCGGTTATGTCTGGGGCACAGGCAACCTGGGATTCCTCGTCGGTCGGCGAGCCCGCACCTTCCGCGACACTGACTCCGCTGATCTGCAGAAGCGGCTCGCGGTGGCTGTTGACGCTCTTGGCGCCGACGGCCCCTCAGCTGCCTACCGCGAGCTGAGCCGTGGCGGTGCGGCATCGATCAAGCACCTGGGACCGGCGTTCTTCACCAAGTTCCTCTACGTCGCTGACGCGGCAAGAGTCGAGCAGCCGGATGGCGCGCTCATCATGGACCAGTTCGTCGTCAAGGCGCTGCACGCACTGCACGACTGGTCTGAGCCGACGTACGGCTGGGCACCCGCCCGCTACCCCGAGTGGCTCGACATTGCGAGCATGGAGGCTGACCTCGCCGCCACCGAGCTCGGCCGCCCGGTCCGACGCGACGAGATCGAGTACGCCTACTTCACCTACGGCAAGACGCTCTGACGAAGGAGTCACCATGAAGGCCGACGCCCTCACCCCGCGGCAGCTGTTCGACGGAAAGATGCACTACGAGATCCCGTCGTTCCAGCGCCCCTACGTGTGGAACGAGGAGGATCAGTGGGCACCGCTGTGGGAGGACATCCTCCGCGTCGCCGTGAGCTACCTGCCGTCGGAGTCCGGTGCAGCCGTCGAACCGGAGCGCCACTTCCTCGGTGCCATCGTCTACGAGTCCCGGCCGCCCGTCGTCGGCGACGTCACACGGCACCTGGTAATCGACGGCCAGCAGCGCACCACCACGCTCCAGCTCGTCATCGACGCCGTGCAGTCGGCCATCGCGGCGCGCGACCACGAGGCCCTCGCCGAGGACCTGGAGGATCTTGCCCTCAACAAGTCCGCAGCATTCCGCGGAAAGCCGGAGCGCTTCAAGCTGTGGCCGTCGCGGCAGGACCGCGCGGCGTTCGAGCAGGCGATGGACGACACCCGCCCGTCCGACGGCGAGCACCGCGTCCTTGAGGCACATCGGTTCTTCCGCCGAGAGGCCGGCACGTGGCTCGAGGGCAAGCCGAACGATGACGGGGCGCTGCCGCCTGGCACCGAGGAGCAGCGGGCGTGGGCACTCACGTCGACACTTCAGGACGGGCTCTACGTCGTCGCGATCAACCTCACCGGCCACGACGACTCCCAGCTCATCTTCGAGACCCTCAACGACCGCGGCACGCCGCTGCTCAAGGCCGACCTCATCAAGAACTGGGTCTACAAGGTCGGCTCCTCCGTCGGTGCCGACGTCGAGGCATGGCCCGAGACGCACTGGGTCGACTTCGACGACACCTGGTGGCGGGCCGAGATCTCCCAGGGTCGTCACACACGCTCCCGCATCGACATCTTCTTGCAGTACTGGCTCACCATGCGGATGCGCGACGAGGTGAAGACCGAGCAAGTCTTCCGCACCTTCACCCAGTACGCGCAGCCCCACATGACCGACGCCGCCGGCGCGGAGGCCTTCCTCAGTGCGATGCGCCGCGACGCGGACACGTACCGCCAGCTCGCCCAGCTCGACCCGACCTCGCCGGAGGGTTCGTTCTACTCCCGGGTCGTCGAGACGATGGAGCTCGCCGCCACCAGTCCCCTTCTCTTGTGGTTCGTCTCGGAGAACCACGACGTCCCCACCGCCCAGGTCGCCGTCGGCCTTAACGCCCTCGAGAGCTGGGTCATCCGGCGGACGCTCGTGCGCGCCACCATGAAGGGCGTCAACCAGCTCATGGTGGCGATCCTCAAGGTCGTGGCCGACGCCCCGGTCGAGACCGCCGGTGACGCCGTCCGCGCCTACCTGGCTCGCCAGTCAGCCGACGCACGGTACTGGCCGACGGACGAGGAGATGCTCGCCGTCCTGCCCGGTCTGCGCCTCTACGGCAACATCCGACAGTCACGCATCGCCGAGGTGCTGTGGGCCGTCGAGACGAGCCTGCGCACCAAGTTCAACGAGAACCTCCCCCAGCCGCCGAAGCTCCAGGTGGAGCACGTGATGCCGCAGGGCTGGCGTACGCACTGGGACACCGAGCCGCCCCTCGGCATCGAGGAGGCTGCCGCACGCGACCAGCTCGTGAACACCCTGGGCAACCTGACGCTCGTCACGCAGCCTCTCAACGGCTCGCTGTCGCACCGCCCGTGGACCGACACCGAGGCAACCGGCATGAAGATCGGCGGGATGGCAGGACGCGGCAAGCGCGGGCTCCTGGAGGAGTTCGCCCTGCTGGTCCTCACGAAGCACATCGTCGCTCAGCACCCGGACGCATGGACTGAGGAGGACATCCGCGCCCGGTCCACGTCCCTCACCAAGGCGATCTGCGCCTCCTGGCCCGGACCTCCGCCCGTCGAGCCCGCGGCCGAGGACCAGGAAGTGCCCGGCGAGGTCATCACCGAGAGCTCCGAATCCGCCACGCTGACCGAGATGCCCTGGACCGAGACGGAGCTCACCGACCTCGCGGGCCGATGCGCCCCCACCACCCTCTCCGTCCTCGACTTCGTCGCCACCGAGCGCGCGGGCGATCTGTTACGAGGCGGCGACTTCGCCTCACTCGACCTGACCTCGGCACAGATCGCCGGCGTCTCCGGCGCGCTCTCGCGGATGGTGTACTCGCGCTACCAGCGCTCGAACCCGCCGCTCGGTTTCGTCAACGTCGCCGGACAGTGGCACTACCGCATGGAAGCCGCCGATGCGGAGCTGTGGAGGAAGATCCGCGACCTCCCCCCGGTCGGCTGAAAGGCACCGCCTTCCCCCACGAGCCCGACAAGGCGCGCGACGGGACGTGCTCTTGGATCTACGGCCGCCACTGGGTGCCGGGTCCTGAATGCAGGAGCGGGTGAAATCGCACCGGACGAGGATGCCCCCAGGTCGGCGTCTTGTAGATTCAGCGCATCATTCGTGGACGGCGCTGAGCACGTCGCGGGAGTCAAGGGGAGACATGGCACGCCGGTCGGGCTCGAGCAGCTGGTCGCGGCCCGCGACCGGTCGACAGATCGCCACACTGAAGGCGCACGGGAACTACGACGGTAAGTACTATTCGGTTGGCCGGGCGAGCCAGACGATCGGCCGGTCGACGCGCGGAGCGTCAAGCGCCGGGGCTCCCGCTCGTAGCTCGTGGGGCAGCGGCCCGAGCCCTCGCCCCTCCTCATCGCGACTGCTGGCCGATCTTCTGCAGGTTCCGGAGCATCTCGACGAGATCGTTCGTGCTGCCCAAGGACCGGCCCCCGCCAATCAGGGCCGTGATACAGACCGCACACCGGTCGAATCCGTCGCACTGACGATCACCCCGGATGAATCCATACCCGACGAGCCGCGCATCCGTTTCGAGGCGGAGATCGTGAGAAACACGGAGCACACGGGACCCGTGACACTCCAGGTCCGATTCATGAGCAACGTTCGGTTCGCGGACCAACCGGTGACACGACCGGAGATCCACCAGCCCTCCGCTCAGAACTTTGTGTCCGGTGTGGAGTTCGATGTCTAGCACCACCGAGGCAACGCTCATCGACCCGGTCGAGCTCGTGAGTTCGGAGTCGCGACTCTTCATCGACACCAACGTCTTCATGGACACAGACCCCCGACGCGACGGCGGCGTGAAGGGCCTTTTCGAGCGCATCGCTCGACCGATCCGCCAGCTCGACCGACCCGTGATCGTTCCGACGAAGGTCGTCGATGAGCTGGCGGTGAAGAGCCGCAGCAACACGACGCAGCTCAGTGAGGATGGACTCGCCGCGAGCGGGAAAGCCGCGAACGCCCTCGTCTTCCTTCGCTCGGCGGAGGCTGCGGGCCTCGTCCGCAACGACCTCGGAGACGGGACCAACCCGTACGCCGACGACCTGTTCGTCAGCTTGTTCGAGACGTACTCGGCAAAGTACGCGATGTTCCTGATTACGAACGATGTGACGCTCCTCCTGCGGATCAACCTCCTTGGACAGCAGAGCGCACACCCCGTCCTGGCCGGAAGCCTGACCCGCGAAGGTCTGCTGGAATGCGACGATCCCCAGTCGCTCCACGACCGGGGAGTGCGGAAGCTCCGCCGGCTGACCACCCGGCTGGAGGCCGGCCTGGGGAAGAGGCCGGACCACCTCGAGGTCGCGTCTCTGCAGTCGGTGCTCACCGAGTACGCCGAAGCGTTTGGCATCGTCACCGCAGGTCGGCCCCAGCCGCGCGAGCGCTCTGCGGTCGGCCAACTTGACGTCAAAGACCTCGCTCGGCCCGAGGGGCATCGGGCGTTCATCGAAGACGCCGCCTTCAAGGGCGCCGACGACATCCTGAGCGTGCGCGAGATCCCGGGCGAAGGAGATCAGGTACTGGCGGCGTCTCCGGACGGCACTACGACGCACACTCTGCTCACCAAGATCGGCCAGGGCGGCGAGGGCTGCGTCTACGCCGTCTCCGATACTCAGGTCATCAAGATCCTCGACAGCGAGCACGTCACGCGCCATCGCGAAGAGAAGATCAAGCTGCTCGTCTCACGACGGTTCGACGAGCCCGGCATCTGCTTCCCTCAGGCGTCCGTCACCAACCTTCATGGCGAATTTGTCGGATACCTCATGCCCAGGGCGAGTGGGCGAGAGTTCTCCAAGGCGCTCTTCAATCCGCGACGCTTCCGCAAGGAGTACCCCGCCTGGACAAAGCTGGAACTTGTCGACGTCGCGATCTCGTTCCTGGAAAAGGTGGCCTATCTGCATTCGCAGAACATCATCCTCGGCGACATCAACCCCAAGAACCTCCTGGTCGACGCGAACAAGGACGTCTGGATCATTGACGCCGACTCGTGGCAGCTCGAGGGATACCCATGCCCGGTCGGAACGGAGATGTTCAGCGCGCCATCGGTGATCGGCCGGCGCTACCCAGACTTTGTCCGCACGATGGAGGACGAGCGCTTCGCCGTTGCAACCATGCTGTTCATGATCCTGATCACGGGCCAGTTCCCATACGCCCGGTCCGGTTCGGACGGCGACATCGTCAGACTCATCAAGGAGGGCAACTTTGCCTTCCAGTACAAGGAGAACTCGAAGCAGGACCAACCGGCAGGGAACTGGCGGTTCATGTGGAGCCACCTGCAGGTCGGTCTCAAGGGACTGTTCTGGAACACCTTCCATCGCGACGGCGACCGCTATCACAACCGCCCGACCGACCAGGAGTGGCTCTCCGCCTTCCGCACGTACCGGAGGCACCTCGTCAGCCCCGCGAACTTCGACCCGATGTCGAACGACGTCTACCCCACCCGTTTCAAGGCGATGTCGCCGGACACGCCCTTGTACGAGTGCTCCGGGTGCGCCGCATCGATGGCTGGCATCTGGAGCGACACGACGAAGTCGTACGCGACGCCGCCGCACTGCCCCAAGTGCAGGTCCAATCTGCCCAGGTGCGTTGACTGCCGGCGTCACAGGTCGTCGCTCAAGGACGGGCGATGCTACGAGTGCAACCGGAAGCTGAACTTCAGCGCGTGCGCGGGATGCGGGCAAGAAACGTCGGTGCGGTCCCTCAGGGACGGGCGTTGCTACAACTGCAATCAGGGCTCCTGCACGGCGTGTGGCCGTACCGTCCCTGAGCGATATCTCGTCGATGGCTCATGTGGACAGTGCCAATCCGTCAGTTGCAACGACTGTGGCGCCCGGGTCCAGAAGGCAGCCCTCTCCTACGGCCGCTGTGCGAAGTGTCGAGCGTCGAACGATGCACTGCGGGCTGAGCGACAGAGGCGGAGGCAGACGGTCGACCCGAGCCGCCTCTGCGGACGCTGCAAGAGGCCGTTCATCACGTACGGCAACGTCGAGTGGCACGAACGCAATCACAGGCCCGTCCCGACATCTCACAAGCGGGATGACACCGCGTGCGCGCCCACCTCGTCGCGCCCGAGCGGCGGTTCGAAGGGCGCCGCGTCGAAGCGCCCGGCGAGCACCGGCTCAACGCAGAAGTCTGACGGGTGCTTCGTCGCGACCGCGGTCTACGGCTCGTACGACTGCCCCGAAGTCAGGGTCCTGAGGCGCTGGCGGGACATGCGTCTCCGGACAACCGGCGCCGGACGGCTGTTCATCCGCTGTTACTACGCGGTGAGCCCGAACCTCGTGGCTTTCCTGGGCGACAAGCGGTGGTTCGCCGTACCCGTTCGGCGCGTGCTGAACCCGGTCGTGACCTTGCTCATGACGTCAGGGATCAACAACGACCCTTATCAGGACCCTGACCCCACCAAGTCGGACGGCTTGCCGTCCGCCGGCAAGCCGACGAACGGAGCTCCCACGTGGCACAGCTGAGCATCGATACCGAGGACCTGATCGAGAACCCGACACCTCGCGTGCCGGTCGCCATCTGCATCGACACGAGCGGCTCGATGTCCGGAGATCCGATCCGTGAGCTCGTGGCCGGCGTCAACCAGTTCTACGACACGATCGACGAGGACGACGACGCCCACGACGCCGCTGAGGTCTGCATCGTCGAGTTCAACTCGGGGGCGAAGGTCATCCAGGAGTTCGCGAGCGTCGAGCGGCTGCAACGGATCACCAGCATCGCACCGACCGGCCTCACGTACATGGGCGAGGGCGTCAACCTCGCGCTCGACACTCTGGACGCTCGCAAGAAGCTCTATTCAGACAACGGCGTTCTGTACTACCAGCCGTGGCTCGTCCTCATGACCGACGGAGGCCCGAACGGTGACCGCGCCGAGCTCGAACGAGCGGTCCAGCGCGTCTCCGACCTCGTGGAGAACAAGAAGCTCACCGTGTTCTCGATCGGCATCGGCTCGGGAGCCGACATGGACGTCCTCGCTCGGTTCAGCCCGAGCCGCCCTCCGCTCCGGCTCCAGGGGCTGAGCTTCAAGGAGTTCTTCGAGTGGCTCTCGAAGTCCGTGGCGCGCGTGTCCCAGTCGAGCCCCGGCGACAAGGTCAAGCTGGACCTCGCAGGTCTCGCCGGCTGGGCGGAGCTGTAATTGTTCAAGGAGTTCCACCACCAGGTACGGGGTCGGGGACACGCCGTAGACGGGACCGTGTGCCAGGACCGCACCCAGTACCTGTCTCGCCGAGGTGTTCAGGCGATCTGCCTGGCCGACGGGGCCGGAACGGCCAGCCACTCGGAGTTCGGAGCGCAAACGATCACCGACGCCGGCTGCGGGCTCCTCGTCGACAGCTTCCCCGATCTCGTCACGAACGACGACGCACCTGCTGTCAGGAGCATGATCGTTCAACACCTTCTCGGTGCGCTCGCGCGAACCGCTGACCGACGTGGCTGCCAGGTCAAGGATCTGGCAGCCACCTTCCTTGCGGTCGCGGTGTCCGATACGCAATTCGTCGCCATGCACATCGGCGACGGTGTGATCGGATTCGTCAAGGATGGCGAGCTTCGCGTGATCTCCGCGCCCGACAACGCGGAGTTCGCGAACCAGACCACGTTTGTCACCACGAGTCGGGCAGCCACGCGCATGAACCTCTACCGTGGGGCGCTCGAGGGGATCACCGGCTTTGTCCTCATGAGCGACGGCACCGAAGCGAGCCTGTATGATCCGCGCTCTGGCAGGCTAGCGAAGGCCTGCGCGAAGTTCATCGAAGTCGTCGGTCAGGCCTCCAGTGCTCAGGTTCGGAACCCTGCCCACAAGAAGCAGCTGCGGAAGGTGGTCAACACCACGATCCGGGGCAGAACAAGGGATGACTGCTCGCTCGCGATCCTCAGTCGGCCGGCATCCCCGCCCAGCGCCATCTGAGATGCATGGCCGCCGAGCGTCCCACGTGGCCACACCCGTCACTGCAAGTTCGGCTGAACGTCGTCGTCGGGCCCAGGGTCAGGGGCGGCCACGTTTCGTCGCGGCACCGGCCGCTCGTCGCCCACCGGCAGCCCAGCGCTGCCAGCGTCGTCTGAACCTCGAAGGCCGTCACGTGCCTGCTAGCGTCTTTCAAGCGCGCGTAACTGCCCTTGTCTCGCCTTTGCTTGGTGATGGCACGACCATGCACCAGCTCCGTCACGTATGTGCCGCGGAGATCGACGAGTAGACCCGCGACATCCACCTCGTTGAGGCAAACATCGGACACCTTCCCTCGCCACCACGCAGCGGTACGTGGCGATCGACGACAGTAAGACGTGCGACGCGGCCACCGCTCGAGCGCGGCAATGGGATCGCGGCCGACTGGCTCCGTCCCCTGACGCGCCGCGCCTCGGGCGCTCAGACCAGATTGCGGATTGTGTCGTCCGCATTGCGCAGTATGCCGGCGACATCGATCGCGAGGTCTTCCAGGGAATCCGGCTCGACTGTCATAAACCTCGTCGCGTCGATGCTGTCGACCATGAGCTCACAAGCCGCAATCTCGACAAAATCTCGGTACGCCTGCTGTTGACGGGCGGAAAGAACCGTCCAGTCGAGCGGGCGACGCCCGAGGCCTGCTTCCCATTTCCTCAGCGCGTGAGCAGCGTGCTGCCCTACATACTCGAGGATGTGCGTCGCCTTCTCGAGTGTGTCCACAAGGAGGTCAAACCCCAGCTGAGTAGCGTCGAACTGAGCTTCGGCATCGTCCAGCTGAGCGATCAGCCGGGCCTCCTCGGCCTTTGTACGCCGCCTCGTAGCGAAGTACAAACCCCCCGCCGCCAGGACCACCACGGGGGCCGCGACGATGCTGCTGAGCAGCAAAGTGCCCGCCGCGATGCCACTGCCACCTGCTGCCAATGCCCCGCCGCCGAGCAATGCAAGCGTGGCGTTGGTGGCGGCGATGCCAGACAGTCCAGAGATGGCCGCGCCGGTAGACGCCGTCCCGAACATCGCCGCGGCCGAGAACGTCGCGTAGGCCGCAGCAGCCCCGGTCGCACCGCCAAGAGCCGCGCCACCTGCCCCGCCTAGGAGTGCGGCGGTGATCTTGTGGGACAACACCTCCGTGGTCCATGAGGCCTGGCGCGCGCTGCCTTCGCGGCCGGTTGGAACGGCTTCCGCCTCGGGCGGCATCTCCGGCAGCGGTACTTCGTCAATCTCGCGCCCGACGTCAACGAGTCTCAGGAAGAACTTGTCACGTGCCGTGTCGTGCGCCGTGTTGAAGGCCGCGCCGAGGTCGGCGACGGCATCGGTACGCAGCTTCGTTCGCTCCTGAACCCTCTCGAGACGTTCCTTGAGCGAACGGCGGCCCGCTGATCCCCTGGTGGACTTCTCGCCGTCCCCCCGCAGGGTATCGGTCCTCGACTCCTGATACGCAGCAACCTCGAGCTGCCTGGGGGTCAGGTCGAGGGCAAGCGCAATTGCCGCGAACTTGTCAGGCCGTGGTCGGATGGTCCCTGACTCGATACGAGAGATCGAGACACCCGCGCCGCCACGGTAGTCGGCACGTTCACCGAGTTCCTGTTGGGTCATGGGGGGCTCGCGCTCCTCGCGTAGGCGCCTGATGACACGCCCGAGCGCGGCGGCTGTGTAGTCCATACAACGAGACTAGCGCATACTTAGCAAACACTTAGTGTTGCTAAGTAAGCCATCTAGCATTAGCCTGCTCGAAGGCGGCTCGACGAGCGGGCCCGATCAAGGAGTACGCACATGGCTCGCATCGATATCCGTTTTGCCGCGGAAACCGCCGCTGTCGTCATCGACGGGATCTACCGCTGTGACGAAGTCCGCAAGGACCCGGAGGTCCTCGTAGCGTTCAAGCAGTTCGCCCACGATGCGCGAGAAGCCGGCGCGTCTGCCGCCCATCTTGTCACGACGACCGGACGAGCCTGGCGGCGCTCCGGCAGCGGAGGCACGGTCGGCGCGGCTCGTACGTGGGCCTGACCGGCGTGCCTGCCGACCTCGAAATCGTCTCAAAAGTGGGCGCGACGAGCCGACCTTGACTGCATGCCCGCCGGCGCGGCGAGTGATGGCGACCGCCGTGCTGGTCGAGGCCGCGAGCGGGTGAACTCCGGCGGGAGCAGGCGCAGGCGCCGGATACCGCCTGAGATGGCCCGAGAAATCTGAAACCATGCACAGGTGAGTGAGCTCCTTCCGGTCTCCCAGGCCGAGTCCCTGCGTGCGGCGTTGTTGGAGTACCTGGGCACGACGTTCGCCCTGGCCGACGCCAGCACGCGCACGTCGCTCGAGGACTTCCTCCGCTCGCCTCAGACAGGCTTGTTCCGCGGCCCGTACGTGCGGCTGCGCCTCCCGTTCCGCCCCGCGGACGACGGCTGGCGCGACTCGCTCGACTGGTACGGCGGCTACCCCTCTCCCTACGGGCACCAGGCCGCAGCGTTCCAGCGGCTGTCGTCGCTCGCACCGGACGGTGGTCTCCGCCGACCGCAGCCGACGCTGGTCACGACGGGCACGGGCTCGGGCAAGACGGAGTCCTTCCTCTACCCGATCCTCGACCACGTGCTGCGGGCCAAGCGCGCGGGCCTCGGCGGTATCAAGGCGGTCATCCTCTACCCGATGAACGCGCTGGCCAACGACCAGGCGAAGCGCCTCACGGAACTACTCACCAGGAACTCCGAGCTCGGCGGTGTTACCGCCGCGCTCTACACCGGTCAGCAGGGTGGCACTCGCTCGAAGGTCAGCACCGCCGGCCTCATCACCGACCGCGCGATCATCCGCGACACGCCGCCCGACATCCTCCTGACCAACTACAAAATGCTCGACCAGCTGCTGCTCCGCCACGCGGACGCGAAGCTGTGGTCCGCGAGCGCCCGCTCCCTGCAGTACCTGGTGCTCGACGAGTTCCACACCTATGACGGCGCGCAGGGTACCGACGTCGCGATGCTCATCCGCCGGTTGGGGCTCGCGCTGAAGTCCCACTGGCCCGCCGAGCCCGACGCATTGGCCTATGCCGGACTCACCGAGGCCGACGTCGAACGCCCGCTCGGGATCGTCACGCCGGTCGCGACGTCCGCGACGCTGGGCGACAAGGGCGACCCGACGGCGATGCTGGAGTTTGCTCGCACGGTGTTCGGCGAGGAGTTCCCCGCGGAGTCCGTGGTGACCGAGTCGCGCCTGTCTCTCGACGAGTGGGTCGGCGACGCGGTGGCCCGGACCGAGGCGCGCGGGCTGCACCCGGTCGACGTGGACGACGTCGTCGCACGCGCTCTGCTCGCCGACCTCGGCGAGGGTGACCCGGCCGACCCCGACGCCCTCACCCGGAGGGTGCTGTCCCACCTGTACCGCGAGGGTTCCGGCGACGCCGGCTACGTCGACCCCGCGTCGCCCCGCCCGGACCTGTCGGGTGACTCGAACGACGACCTCCTGACCCTCGTCAAGGCGCTTCCTCTTGTCTCGGGGCACCACGGCCTGGCCCGGCTCGCGGATCACGCCGTGGACCTGGGCGAGCTCGCCGCCCAGGTGTTCACACCGTCGTCGGACCCGGCCTGGCGTGCCCGCGCCGAGCAGACGCTCACCGCGGTGCTCTCCGCCCTGTCGCACCTGCGCAAGGAGACAGGGCGTGGCGCACTGTCGGTTGACGTGCACCTGTGGACCCGCGAGCTGACGCGCCTGAACCGCACGACCGCGGGCGTCGCCCAGTTCCGCTGGCAGGACGACGGTGTCGTCGTGCAGGACTCCGACGAGGACGAGTCCGGCGACGAGTCACGTGCGTTCCCCGCGCTGTACTGCCGGCACTGCGGCCGATCCGGCTGGGGCGTCGCGCTCGCCCCGACCGGGACCGATCTGGACACGCACGACAACGACATCCGGGGCCGTCACCTGCGCGGGGACGAGCGGTTCCGCGCCCTCGTCCACGCCCCCGCCGAGGGTGAGCGCGCCGAGGGTGGCGAGAAGATCGAGGGCCTGTGGTGGTTCCTCGTCGGGCAGCGCCGCCTCGTCTCCTCACCGCCGGACGGCGAGGACGCCGACCAGGGTGCCCTCCCGGTTCTCGCGCACGCCATGGACGACGCCGGTGCCAAGCCCTCGAAGGACGACGACTGCCCGTCGTGCGGGCAGAAGGACGGCATCCGGTTCCTCGGTTCGGCCATCGCGACGCTGCTGTCGGTGTCGTTGTCCAGCCTGTTCGGCACCGCGGGGCTCGACCCGGCGGAGAAGAAGGCGCTCGTCTTCACCGACTCGGTGCAGGACGCCGCGCACCGCGCCGGGTTCGTGCAGTCCCGCTCGCACGCGCTGACCCTCCGTGCCGTGCTGCGCCACGCCGTCGGCGACGATCCCGTCGATCTCGACACACTCGTGGACCGCGTCATCGCCGAGGCCGGGGGCGACGCGAAGAAGCGATACCGGCTGCTCCCGCCGGACCTCGCGGACCGCGAGAAGTTCGCCCCGTTCTGGAAGGCCACGTCCTGGGCCAGGGTCCACCACACGGTGCGAGGACGCGTGCGCCGCCGCCTGCTGCTCGACGTGCTGCTCGAGCACGGGCTGCGCTCCGCCGTCGGCCGCACACTCGAGGCGACGGGCACCGTGGTCGCCGAGGTCGAAGCCGATCCCGAGCTGCTGCTCACCGCTGCACGCGCTGCCCTCGACGAGGCCGACCGCCAGGGCGTGCTCGACGGCTTCGCGCCGACCGACGCCGACCTCCGGGCGTGGGTGCGCGGCGTGCTCGAGCACATGCGCACCCGTGGGGCGATCGACCACGAGTGGTTCAAGAAGTTCCGCGAGGAGGACGGTAACCGCTGGTGGATCACCGGCGGCCGTCGACGTCACGACGGAATGCCCGGATTCGGCAAGGGCGCCAGCGCGCCGGGGTATCCGCGCGTCGGGGGCGCCGTCACCACCGGAGCCGGCGCGAAGGCACCCGGCGACGACCTCGAGCCCGTCGGTTCCTCTCGTGGCTGGTACGCGGCGTGGACGCACAAGTGCCTGCACGTCGACAAGACCGAGGCCGCGACGTTCGCGCGCCTGCTCATGAAGCAGCTCGCGCGCTTCGACGTCGTCGGCACGCTCCTGTCGTCGTCCGGTGCCACGACGTACCACCTCGCACCCCGGAGCGTCACCGTCCAGGCCGCAGCGACGGACGCGCTCGGCTCCGGAGCCCTGTGCCTGGAGTGCAGCGACTGCGGTTCGACGGTGCCCGCGACGGCGACCGTCGTCGACCAGCTCGACGGCGCCCCGTGCCTCGTCGCCCGGTGCACCGGGCGCCTGCGACGGCACACGATCGCCGACAACTTCTACCGCCGGATGTACGAGGACTCCGACCCGGCACGCGTCGTCGCGCGCGAGCACACCAGCATGCTCGAAGACGAGGTCCGGCTGGCGTACGAGACGGCGTTCAAGTCCAGCGACCCCGAACCCGACGCGCCGAACGTCCTCGTCGCGACACCGACGCTGGAGATGGGTATCGACATCGGCGAGCTGTCCGCCGTCATGCTGAGCTCCCTGCCTCGCACCGTCGCGTCCTACCTGCAGCGCGTCGGCCGCGCCGGGCGCTTCACCGGCAACGCGCTCGCGCTCGCGTTCGTCACCGCACGCGGCGACCAGCTCCCGCGGTTCACCGATCCCGGCAGCGTCATCAACGGCGCCGTGCGCCCGCCGGCGACCTACCTCGACGCCGAGGAGATCCTGCGCCGCCAGTACGTCGCGTCCCTCGCCGACGAGCTCGCGCGACGGCCCGACGCGCCGCACCCGCGCACCGCCTCCGACGCGCTCGGCAGCAGCGACCCGGGCACCTTCCTCGGCGAGTTGGTCGCCTTGTCCGAGGCCGAGGGACGTGCGCTGCTCGACCGGTTCCTGAGCGGGTTCGCCGAGATCTCCGACGCCGTGAAGGACAGCCTGCGGGCGTGGGCGCTGCCGTCCGTCGACGCGAGCTCGGGCGAGGCCGTCCCCTCCGAGCTGGCCGGACGTGCGCACGCGGCGTCCCAGGCCTGGCGAGCCCGCATGGAGACTCTCGCGTACCGCGAGAAGGAGATCCAGACGGCGATCAACGCCGCCGACGGTCTGCGGATCAAGGCGGAGTCGCCCGCCGCGACGAGCGACGACGAGCGCGCGCTCCGCACCGCGCAGGCCGCGCTCAAGCTGACCCAGTACCAGAAGGCCCTGGCGTCCACCGAGCACTGGGTGGGCGTGCTCGAGGAGCACGGCCTGCTCCCCAACTACACGCTCCTCGACGACTCCGTGTCGCTCGAGGTCGCGCTGTCCTGGGTGGACCCCGACTCCCAGGAGTACCGCACGGAGCACATGGAGCTGAACCGGGGTTCGGCGCAGGCGCTGCGCGACTTCGCGCCCGGCTCCACCTTCTACGCCCGCGGGTACGCCATCGCCATCGACGCGCTCGACCTCGGCCGCGACGACGACGCCGTCCGCACCTGGGCGTGCTGCCCGCGGTGCGGCTACACGCAGGACGTCACGGACTCCACCGCGCCAGGAAGCACCGGCGCGCCGTCGTCGTGTCCGCGGTGCGGCGATCCCGGGATCGCCGACGTCGCGCAGCAGGTCGAGGTGGTCGAGCTCCAGCGCGTCTCGTCCGTCATCCGGCGCGAAGAGGCGACCATCGACGACCGGCACGACGAGCGCGAGCGGGAGCGCTTCACCATCCGGACGCTCGCCGACGTCGACCCGACCGCCGTCACACGCCAGTGGTTCGTCGAGGACTACGGGTTCGGCGCCCGCTACCAGCGGCAGATGACCATCCGGTGGCTCAACCTCGGCAAGGCCTCCTCGCAGGGCGCCACCGTCGAGCTCGCCGGGCACCCGCACGACGTCGCGCTGTTCCGCGTGTGCGAGCAGTGCGGAAAGCTCGACACCTCCACCGGCGCCAACCGCGCGTCCGAGCACCGCCCGTGGTGCCCGCTGCGCAAGGCCAGCAACGAGAAGGTCCGGACGGTGGCGCTCGCACGGTCGATGACCACCGAGGGCCTCGTCCTGCGGCTGCCCGAGTCCGTCACCCTCGGCGACGACTTCTCCCTGCCGTCGCTGCGCGCCGCGCTGCTGCTCGCGCTGCGCATCCGGATCGGCGGCGACCCGGACCACCTGGAGGTCACCGACGTCGTCGATCCCAGCCCCGCGGCCGGCAGCACTGCCGAGGCCCTGCTCCTGCACGACGTCGTCCGCGGCGGCACCGGCTACCTCGCCGAGCTCGCCGACCACGAGGCCGTCTGGGCGATGCTGCGCGACGCCTGGCAGCACCTCGAGGAGTGCCCCTGCCAGCACGACGGGAAGCTCGCCTGCGAGCGCTGCCTGCTCCCCCACGCCGCGCTGCACCAGGTCGAGCACGTCTCACGCGCCTCCGCGGCACGTCACCTCCGATCGATCCTGCTCGGCCGGTCGCAGGTCGGCGCCGACGACGAGGTCCCGACCACGAGCCCCTGGTCCGTCACCGTGGACGAGCCGGCCATGTCGGACCCTGAGACCCACATCGAGCTGCTCTTCCGCAAGGTGCTGCGCGAACGCCTGGAGAAGATGGGCTCGACCATCACCGAGAAGCCGGGACCGAACGGCAACACGTGGTCCATCACCATGCCCGGCGGTGCCCACTGGCGGCTCGAACCGCAGGTGCTCGTCGCCCAGGCCGGCACCAAGCCCGACTTCGTGCTCCGCAGCGACCGGCCCGACGTCCCACCGACGGCGATCTACACCGACGGCTGGCAGTTCCACGCCTCCCCCGCCGTCAACCGGGTCGCCGACGACGCCACCAAGCGGCAGGCGCTGCGCGACCTCGGCTACCAGGTGCTCGCCTTCACGTGGGAGGACCTCGACCGCGAGCAGCGATCCACGACGGACGTGCCGTGGCTGCACCCGCAAGCGACCGCGGCCGTGCTGAGCGAGGCCAAGGACTCGCTGTCGCCGGCGACCGTCGCCCTTGTGACCCGCCCCGCGCTGGACCTCCTGCTGGACTGGGTCCAGCGTCCCGACCGCAACGGCCGAGCACAGCTCGCACGCTGGCTGCCCCTTCTCGTCGCCCCGTCGTTGAACGGCGGCGCGATCTCCGCCGAGGTCGGCATGGACCAGGTCACGCTCGACGTGCTCGACGGCGCGGGTCTCCCGCCCGGGACCAAGTTCGGTGGTGTGTGGCATCAGGGGACGGTCGCGATCGGCGTGCGGTCGTTCGTCGGTGAGTCGTTTGAGGTCGCCGTCGTGCTCGACGACGCGGTCGACGCGCTCGGCCACGACCAGAAGGCCTCGTGGCACGAGTGGCTGCGCCTCGCCAACCTGCTGAACTTCCGCGAGGACCTGCCGCTGCGGATCGTGACCCGGTCGATGCTCACGGGCGCGGAGCCGGCCGTCCAGCCCTCGTTCGCCGACGCCGAGGAGACCAGCCGGGTCGAGGCCGAGCTCCGTGCACAGCTCGACGCGTACCCCGACTGGCGTGCTGTGGCGCGGCTCGCCACGGAGGCCGAGCACGATCTGCTGGTCGAGCTCCTCGACCTCGCGGCCTCGGGACTGGAGGCACCGACGATCGGGGACGAGGTGGGCGACGGCGTACCCCTCTCACTGTCGTGGCCAGACCGTAAGGTGACCGTGCACGTCGACGACCTGGACCACGAGACGATCCGCACCCTCCACGCCGACGGATGGGTCGTCGTCGAACCTGAAGCTGCCGCGCTCCGCGGGGCCCTGACCGCCTGAACCGGAGATCATCCCCGATGCCGCAGATCATCCTCGGACCGTCGTTCGGCAAGCTCGACGGCGCCGTGCGCAAGGCCGCGTACGCATTCCTCGAGAAGCTTCAGGAGAACGACGCCACCCCGGGCCTGCACATCGAGCCGATCAACGGCTCCGCCGACTCGCGCATCCGAACCGGCCGCGTCAACGAGTTCTGGCGCGCCCTCCTCGTCAAGATCCAGGGCCAGGCCGCCGAGGCCCACTACGTCTACCTCGGCACCTACCCTCACGACGAGGCGATCAGCCGGGCCAAGACCGCCGTCGTGCGGGTCAACCCCCGCAACGGCATCGCCGAGCTGGTCGAGGCTGCGTCAGTCGTCGAGCCCGCGGTGGAGAAGCCGGTCGTCGAGAAGCCGCGGCCGAAGCCGGACGACGTCGACCACACGACCTACCCCCTGCTGCAGACGCAGGGGATCTCCCTCGCCGACCTCGTCGACCTGGGCATCGACGTCGAGATCGCGAACGCTGCTGCGACGGCCGAAACCGAGGACGCGATGCTCGCCGTCGCCGAGCGCGCCCCCGCGACGTGGCAGGGTGACGCGCTGCTCGACCTCTCGACCGGCGCAGGGCTCGCGACGGTCAAGGAGAAGCTCGGGCTGACGGTCCTCGCCGTCGAGCCCGACCCCCAGAGCGACGAGCAGCTGCTCGACGCGCTCAAGCAGCCCGCGGCGCAGATGGACTTCGCGTTCATCGAGGACGACGCCGCGCTGCGCGCCGCGATCGAGGACGACAACTTCGGCCGCTGGCGGGTGTTCCTCCACCCGGAGCAGCGCGACTACGCCTTCAAGGCCCGGACCGGCTCGTTCCGACTCTCGGGCGGCGCCGGCACCGGCAAGACGGTCGTGCTGCTCCACCGTGCGCGGCACCTCGCGCGCACCGACCCCGCGGCGCGCGTCGTCCTCACCACGTACAACCGGACTCTCGCCTCCTCGCTGCAGGAGACGCTGAAGCTCCTCGACCCGTCTCTGCCGATCGCGAAGAACCTCGGCGACCCCGGCGTGTACGTGGCCAGCGTCGACGCGCTCTCGCGACGGGTGCTCGCGAAGGCCGAGGACGTCCACGTGGCCTCTGCCGCCTGGGGAGAGACGGTCGCCGCCGTGCTCGGGCCGCGCTCGCCGTACGTCCTCGATCTCACGACGGCCGCACGGTGGGACGCCGCCATCTCGGCCGCTGGTCCCGGACTCGCACCCGAGCTGCGGAGCCAGGCGTTCTTCGTCGCGGAGTACTCGACCGTCGTCGTCCCGAACCGGATCACGTCGCGGGACGAGTACCTGCGCGTCCGCCGGCCCGGACGAGGCGTGGCGCTGAACCGGCTGCAGCGCGTCGCCGTGTGGGAGGTCGTGGAGGCCTACCGCGCATCCGCCGACGCCGCGGGGTCGACCGACTGGGACGAGAAGGCCATGATCGCGGCCACCCACCTCGACGCCCGGGCGGCGGCGGGCGAGCCGCGCCTCGCCGACCACGTGCTCGTCGACGAGGCCCAGGACCTCGCCCCGGCCCGTCTCGTGTTCCTGCGTGCGCTCGTCGCCCAGGGACCGGACGACCTCTTTCTCGCCGAGGACTCGCAGCAGCGCATCTACGGGCAGAAGGTCGTGCTCTCCCGGTACGGCATCAACATCCAGGGCCGTTCACGCCGCCTCAGGCTCAACTACCGCACGACGGCGCAGGTGCTGCGCTACGCCGTCGGGGTGCTCGCGGGCGAGGAGTGGATCGACATGGAGGCGGAGGACGCCGCGGCCACCGGTTACCGGTCCGCGCGGTCCGGGCCGGTGCCGCGTGAGGTGAAGGCCAGCTCACTCGTCGACGAATACGAACAGGCCGCCGACCTCGTCCGCGGCTGGCGCGACGGAGGCGACCCTCCCGAGACGATCGGTGTGCTGGTCCGCGCCAACCACATCGGCGACAAGGTGGTCCACGCGCTGAGCGAGCGTGGGGTCAAGGCGAAGTTCATCCAGGACGACGCCGCGACGGGATCGGGCAGCGTGCTCGTCATGACGATGCACCGTTCCAAGGGCATGGAGTTCAAGCGCGTCGTGCTGTTCGGCGTCTCGTCGGACGAGGGCGGCTGGGGCTCCGGGCTGTCGTCGCTCCCCGAGGCCGATCGGGTCGACGGCGAGCTGCGCGAGAGGTCGCTGCTCTACGTCGCGGCGACGCGTGCGCGCGACGAGCTCGCGGTCCTGTGGAACGGCCGGCGCAGCGACCTGCTTCCCGCACCCCTCAAGTCCACGCCGTCGGTCTAGGAAAGCCACAAGCACCCGCAGCGAAGCACAAGGATGACTTCACTATCGACATCGAGAACCGTGACGTCGATATCGACTTCACCGCGCGGATCTGCCGGCGGCGACGATCCTCGACGAGGCCTTGGGCACCGAGCAGAGGATGAGTGATCTCCAACGCCCACACGTGCAGCACGGTCCGGGCGCGCATTCACGAGGCAAGCGCCGCGGGTGTCTCGGGGAGGAAAAGGCCCACCGGGCGTACGTCAGATAGCGCGTCGACGGGTCGAGAGTCCGGAATCGTTCCGTCGCCGGCTCGACGGCCCGATGATCGACGCGCACGGCGCTCAGCGCGAATGGCTCGGCGCCGCTGCGCAGCAAATCGTCGACAAGCTCGCGGCGCACGTCGTCCAGCTCGAGCACGACGCGCACACCATGGCTCAGTCGCAGGTGTCGCAGGTACCGTTCGCCGGGAGCTCCAGGAAGCACGTCGGGCACGTCGCGGCGATCCGCTCGGCTCCCTGCCGTCTCCCGTCTCCTCCCCCGCGCTGGACCGCCGTGGGCAGCTCGTGCCGGGTGTACCCACCGGTGTCGAGATGGACGTCGACGAATCCGCGGTTGAAGTACGCGGCGGCCGCCGCGTGCCTGTCTCGGTGTCCCGCGGCGACGTAGCTTCGCGCTTGCGGCGCCCACACCAGGTCGAAGTCGAGCTCCGCTGCGATCTCCCGCATGCGCGGACGGTTCTCCACCGGGAACTTCAGCGCCTCGAAGGCTGCGCCGAGCGACGGGTACTCCGTCCTGCCGACGCCGCGGATCTCCTTGTCGCACTCGCTGCACAGCTCTCGCTCGGCCCGGTCGGTCTCGTCGGCGACGATCAGCTGCGACAGGTCCGTCGTCTGCAGATGGCTGCACCCGAGGACGTGCAGTCGTCCACGCCCCTTCGTGCGGTAGAGCTCAGCGCCGTCGACCAGCTCGTTCTTCTCGTTCATCGCTCTCCTCCGTCGGGAAGGAGCGCTGGGCGAGCCGTCTCGCGACTCGCCCAGCGCCGTGGGGCCCGTCTCAGCGGGCGGCGGGAACCGACG
The DNA here is from genome assembly GCF_055181235.1 of Cellulosimicrobium sp. So1_17. Lineage (NCBI taxonomy): Bacteria > Bacillati > Actinomycetota > Actinomycetes > Micrococcales > Promicromonosporaceae > Cellulosimicrobium > Cellulosimicrobium sp. So1_17. The sequence goes on along the minus strand of NZ_CM143702.1, from coordinate 3,435,489 downwards.
CGCCCAGCGGACCGGCCACCCTCTGCACGTCGCGCGTGTAGCAGTAGAAGCCGGGGACGCGAGCGCCGTCGGGCCGGAAGGTGACCTTGTTGAGCTCGCCCTTCCGGTTCGCGATGACGGCCCAGTGCACCGGCCCTCGTTCCGCTGCGTCGACGAGGTCCTGGATGGCGGCGCGGGTCGTGTCGGCGTTGAGGAACACCGGGACACCGCGGACCGAGGCGAAGACGACGGCGCGCCCGCCGAACGTCGCCACGTCCGCCAGCGTCGGTGAGCCGGACGCGACGACGGACCGCAGGTGGGTGAGCAGCTCCGCCTCCGAGAACGGCGCCGCCTGGGTGCCGTCGCCGGCGGATCGGGCTGCGGGGCGGGCCTCGGGACGAGGCGTGGGGCGCGCAGCCCGCCGCCCGCCGCTGGGAGCGGCGGCGCTGAGGCGCTCGGCCTCCGTGTACCCGGCGTGCTGGTCGCGCGCTGCGGCGGGGGCCGCCCCCGCCCACACAGCGCCGCGCATCGCGGCCATGCTGCGCGACGTCGCGGCGTAGGCCTGCTCGACGTTCGCCGTGTCGTAGGTGAGCGACCGCTCGCGCTTCACGCCGATCGACTCGCCGACCTCGATGGCGTCCTGGTTCGCGCCCATGTAGAGGAACGTCCAGCCGAACGCCTCCTCGCGCTCGGTGACGAGCGCCTTGATCGCGGCGTGCGTGAACTCCTTCGACGCGTTCTCCATGCCGTCGGTCATGATGCCGACGATCACCGCGCCCGGGCGCTGCTCCTCCGGCATCTGCGCGATGCGCAGCGCGGTCGTCTGGACGAGCCGGCCGATCGAGTCGAGCAACGCCGTCATGCCGCGCGGCCGCAGGTCGAGCGGCGGGACCTGGCGGATGTCGAGGTCGGTGTAGACCTCCTCGTACTCGTTGTCGAACTGCGCGAGCGTGACCGTGCAGCGGCCCGGCGCCTCGCGCTGCTCGGAGAGGAACAGGTCGAAGCCCTGCTCGGTGGCCGTCTTGATCGCCTGCATCGAACCGGACCGGTCGAGCAGCATGGCGAGGTGGGTAAGGGCGTTGTCAGGCATGGCGGTTCCCTTCGTCGTGCTGCTGGTCTGGGTCCTGAAGAGTGGTGCAAGCTCAGCTACGGCGTCGTCGGAACCGCAACGGTTCCGTGGACGACGGCGCGGCCGGCGGCGGGGTGCCGCGCTCCCGGTCGTAGCGGGCCCGGGTGACGCCCTCGGCCGAGACGCGGCCGCCGGGGCCGGAGTAGCCCCCGAGCGACTCGGTCCGACCGAGCCGCGGCGGCACGGTGTTGGGCGCGACACCCGCCTCCTCCGCGACGGACCGCATCGACGCCCCGGCGAGCAACGACTCGGCCATCGCCTCGTCGAGCGCGGCGTCGAGGAATCCACGCGCCCGGGCGAGCGGCTCGACCGCCTGTCCCGGCGCGGCCTTCGTCGCCTCGTCGAGCGCAGCACGGACGTCGTCGAGGCGAGGGCGGGAGCGTCGCGCCGGGTGAGTAGTCATGTATTGACACTATGCGCAGTAACTGCACACGCGCAAGGTCTGCACGTCAGATTCACCCGGCCAGGCCCGCCGGCGCAGCGGCTCGGCGGGATACCGTGACGGCGCCACTCGCCGACGAGGAGATCCATGTCAGCCACCCGCATCCCCTACCCGACCGCCCAGCCGATCTACGCAGCGGCAGCCCGGTGGCGCGAGGTCTCCCTCCTGGAAGATCGCTCGCTGTTCTCGGACGGTCCGGGCTCGACGCTGGCGGACGGTGAGGCCTTGGTGCGCGACTTCGTCGCCAGTCCCGACACCGGCAAGGGCAGTTTCCTCACAAAGCTCGGGACGCAGTTGGCGACCACGCCGACGGGCGCAGTACAGCTCGCCGCGGAGCTCCTCTACGTGCACCTGCTCATAGCGCGCGCCGACGCCGTCAGCGGGGCGAAGAAGCGAGAGGTCATCGATACCGTGCTCGCGCTCCGGGAAGGCACGCACGCGACCCCGCAAGACCTCGCTTCAGCACTCGACGCGGGCCTTGTCCGCCCGGGCACCGCCTATGGCACCTACCGATGGAAGCTCTTCGCGACCCTGATCGAGACATTTGTCGCGCTCAAACGTCTGCCGCTCGACGAACGCACCCGCGTGCTGCGGGACCCCGACGCCTTCGTCTCGCTGCTCGAACCGATCGACGACGCTGAGGGTGGGCAGATCCAGAAGCTCGCGCTCCAGCACCTGCTGTTCCCAGACGCCTTCCCGCCGGTCATCAGCCGCGACGCACGGGCCGCGATGGTCGCTCGCTGGAGCGAGGTGGCGACGGGCCCGACCGAGCCCCGGCGGCTCGCCTCGGTCTTTCGGGCCCTCGCGAGAGCGAACGACGACGCCGAGACCTTCGTCGACCTGTGGCGCGCACCGTGGCTGTGGCAGTGGTCGGCACCCACCGAGGCCTGGGAGCGCGCGGGTCGATGGTTCCGATGGTTCGCCGACCGGGTTGACCTCGATGCGGCGGAACGCGCGTACAAGCTCGAGACAGTCGATCGCCTGCGAGACGTCCGGCACGCAGTCTCGGAACGCGGTGACTGGCTGCCGCTGCTCAAGAAGACCGTGCGCGAGACAAACCTCGTGAACTACCGCGCCGCCGAGGAGCTGCTCGGCTGGGCGGAGGCAGATCCGGACGCCGCCGCCGTCGCCCTGTTGCGCCTCTGGGCCGCGGACAGGGACACCGCACTGAACGGCTTCGCTGGATCGCTTCCGGCCGATATCCTCGTCCAGCGTGGGTCGAGGCTCAGCGTCTCCTCCTTCCTGCGCATGGCGGTGGAGCCGGCGGATGCGCCGGTCTGGCGGTCGCGTTACGTAGCCGCCTTCACGCGCATCATCGGCTTCCGCGCGCCGGCGCCGAGCGCTCCTGACAGCGAGGTGTACGACAGCTTCCTGGCCCTCCTTGCCCTCGTCGCTGAGATGGCAAAACGGCACGGAATCGAACTGGATGACGCGCTCGACGCACAGGGCCTCCTCTGGACCGCGATGACGAGCGAGGCGTCGGAATCGTGGTTCCCCACCGAGCGTGCCGCCGTCGAGCAGTGGCGCGCCGGGAGGAAGGTCGACCCGCCGGCCGGCCAGCGCCACCTTGACGACGCCACACCAGACGAGACCCCCGAGGCGCTGAGGGACGTCTCCATCGAGGAGCTCGCGACCGAGCTCTATCTCGAGCCCTCGTTCGTGGACGACATCCGTGCACTGATCGAGGACCGGCGCCAGGTCATCCTCACGGGCAACCCGGGAACGGGCAAGACGTTCGTCGCCCGTCGGCTCGCAGCATGGCTTGCCGGCGCCGACGACCGGGTGGGCCTCGTCCAGCTGCACCCCTCGTACTCGTACGAGGACTTCGTCGAGGGGTATCGTCCGACGGAGCAGGGCGGTTTCATGCTGCGCCCAGGTCCCCTGCGCGCGATCGCCGAACGGGCGAGCGCCGATCCCGACCACACCTACGTGCTGCTCATCGACGAGCTCAACCGCGGGAACGTCGCCCGTGTGTTCGGCGAGCTCTACTTCCTGCTCGAGTACCGCGACCACAGTGTCCGGCTGATGTACTCGAACGAGCCGTTCTCGTTGCCCAAGAACCTGCTGGTCCTCGGGACCATGAACAGCGCGGACCGGTCGATCGCGCTCCTCGACACTGCGCTGCGCCGTCGCTTCTCCTTCGTCGACTTCGATCCGACGACCGGACCCGTGTCACGCGTCCTTCCGGAGTTCCTGGCCGTCAGGCATCCACAGCTTCGGTGGGTGGCGGAGGTCGTCGACCGGGCGAACACACTTCTCGACGACCCGTTGGCGTCCATCGGTCCGAGTCACTTCCTCCGCGACGACCTCGACGACGTGCTGGTCGGACGCATCTGGACCTACGACGTGCTGCCGACGCTCCGCGAGCACCTGTACGGTCGCCGCGACGTTCTGGAGCTGCTCTCTTTCGAGGCACTTCGCCCTTCCTCCGTCACGTCGCAGAGCCTCGACGATGCCGACGACGTCTGAGGTCCTCCACCTCAGAGAGTGGACGCCCACCGAGGTCGCGTGCGACATCGCCGAACTCAGATTGCTTCGCGACGTCTTCAAGGCCGAGATCTCACCGGCGCGCGTCACGGGAGACCGGCAGTTTTGGCGCGTCCGTCCGAGCGGGATCGTCGGCGTCGATCGGACGGACGAAGCCATCATCGTCGTGCGTCCACGCATCCCGGTCGCCAACGTCCTGACGCTTGCGGGCGCATCCGCCACGCCCTGGACGGACGACGAAGCACCCGCAGCCGCGCGCGACGACGTCCATCTCGCCCTGGCTCGTCTCTTCGTGCTCACCACCGAGCGCACCCTGAGCGAGGGCGTTCTCCGCGGCTATCGGGAGCAGCGCGACGATCTGATGACCGTACGCGGCCGAATCGACCTGGCGGAGCAGATCCGGCGACGTCCCGGCCGAAACCTCCCGCTCGCCGTCAGTTATCAAGAGCACGACGAGGACGTGGTGGAGAACCGCGTCGTCAAGGCGGCCGCATCGGCGCTCCAGAGGCTGGGGCTCGCGGACGGCCCGGTACAGCGCGGTCTGCACCGCATCCTCATGACGCTACAAGCGGTGAGTGCGGGAGCGTCGATCCCCAGCCCGCCTCAGGTCCACTGGACGCGGATGAACGAGCGCTATCGTCCGGCCGTCGAGCTGGCACGACTGGTGCTCGACGGAGTCGGCGTCGACGTCGCGGCCGGCGGCGTACCCGCCCGGTCGCTCACGCTCGACATGCCGCGCGTCTTCGAGGACTTCCTTGCACGCGAGCTCGGCAAGCGACTCGAGTCGAGAGGCGGCGTCGCCCGTGCGCAGGACACGCGGTGGTGGCTCGATCGTGGCCGACGTGTCCCGCTCCGACCTGACCTCGTCTGGGACCTCGACGGTGCTCCGGTCGCCGTGATCGACGCCAAGTACCAGACAGTCGGGCCTCGGGACACGCACGGCGACAACACGTATCAGCTGCTCGCCTACTGCACGGCTCTCGGCCTGCCCGACGGGCACCTTGTCTACGCGAACCTCGACGGGTCTCCACTCGCACCCGTGCAGGTCGTCCGCAGCGGCCCGAGGATCCACCTCCACGCCTTCGATCTCTCTGTGCCGCTGGGGCAGATTCTCGAACAGGTCGACACCCTCACGGACCTCATCGCCCATGCGGCTGCGCACAGGAGCCAACTTCACCCGGACAGGTCACGCTCGACCGGTGACGTGCGTGTTCTCGCCCCATAGGGTCGCGATGGATCCCGGACAGAACGAAGGAGCACGTCATGCCCGCAGTCATCTTCACGTGGAACCCGGAACGATGGGCCTTCGAGGACGGTGAGTGGGAGGCCGCACGCGAACGCACCGAAGCGGGCGGCACATCCGACGATCAGTGGTCGGTCGGGCGACGGCGTTCCATCCCGGTCGGACAGCGCGCCTTCCTTCTTCGTCAGGGCGCTGAACCACGTGGCATCGTCGCGAGCGGTTGGACCCGTGGCGAGGTGTTCGAGGACGAGGGCTTCGACGACCAGAGCCCGACCGCGCGCTACGTCGAGGTCCGATGGGACACCGTGCTCGAGCAGGATGACCCGCTGCCCACCGAAGTACTCCTGGCCGATGTGTCGCAAGTCAGCTGGAACTACATGCAGAGCAGCGGCAACGACATCACCGATGACGCCATGGCCAAGGTCGATGACCTGTGGGCCGCACACGTCGCCCGCTCCCTCCACCGTCCGGCACCCGGGACTGGGCAAGGTCGCGCCGTCTCGCCTCGCGCTCGTGGTGCGATCGAGGACTATGCACAGCAACTCCTCGAGGAGCACTTCCGTGACGACGGCTGGGATGTCACGGACACTCGGATCGGGCATCCGTACGACGCCATCGCTCGCCGTGGTGACGAGTTGCGCTACCTGGAGGCGAAGGGAACTCAAGGAGCCGGCACCTCGGTCTTCGTGACCGCGGGCGAGGTGGAGTTCGCCGTCGACCATCCGGGCGAGTGCGTGATGGGCATCGTCAGCGGCATCAAGCTCAGCGCAGACGACGACGTGGTGCAGGGCAGCGGCACGCTCGAGCTTCTCGACTGGACTCCGCACGACGAAGACCTCGCGCCCGTCACCCTCACCTGGACACCGCCACGCTCCTGAAGCAGCCGAGCTGAATGAAGAGGACCACCATGGAGATCTCCCGCTCCCTCGTCGACGCCGTGCGTGCACTCGACCTCGGCCCGCGTGAACGCCGCTGGAGCAGCGTCACGTACTGCGTTCTCGACGCCGTCTGGTCGATCAGCATCAACTACGACCGCCACGTCGTTCCGGCCGTCCGCAAGGTCGCCGAAGCCGTGGGTGACGCTGCACCGGTGGTCGCCCTCAACGACCTCCCCACGTCCGATCCGCTGCCGCTCTCGGTGTTTCGTGACATGTTCTCGACGCCTGACGACCTCGTCGAGATCACGACGGCGCATCGAACGTCGTCCAGAAGCGGAATCCTCAAGGCCGACGCTGCCCTGCGCTACGCGGACGTCCTGATCGACGAGGGCGTCGACACGCTCGCGTCGGCGACCAAGACACTCGCGGACTTCGCACGTGTCGATGAGATCAGCGCCCGGCTCCGGAAGATCCCCGGCGACGGCGTCCGCACCGGATACTTCTGGATGCTCGTCGGCGACGACGACACCGTGAAACCCGATCGGATGATCCTGCGCTTCCTCGAGCGGCACGGCGTCACGACAGACGTGGCGGGAGCCAAGCCCTTGCTGCGCATGATCGCGGCTGAGGTGTCGACATCAGAGCGGCGCGTGACGCCGTGGACGGTAGACCACGCAATCTGGCGCGCGGAACGAGCGCGCTGACCACGCGTCCCTCCGAGCACTTTCATCAGACGGTTGTTAGACACCGGTTGACGAAAACTGCGCGGCCACCAGCGATCCTGATCAGAGAACTCCCATGACATCCGGACACCTTTTCGTCGTCAACGGCCGCCTCGAGGCACTGAGCGCCGATGCGGTCGTCATCCCGACCGACGCGGGCTTCCACGTCGAGCGCTGGTGGCGCGACGCGGCCGGCCTGGAGCCCGCGACCACCTGGAGCCAGGTCAAGCCGGGCGGCTGGGCGCAGGGCGCCGCCCTCCCCGCGCGGACTTCCCGCCGTAGCGCCAAGCACCAGCCAGAGGTCTGGTTCCTCGACACCATCGCCACCACGCCCGACGGCGTCGGCGACGCCGCCCGCCGGGCCGTCGCCGCGATCGTCGAGCACTCGGCCGACCGTCTCCGCACCGCTGCCGAGACAGCGGGTCGCGACCTGCCGCTCGTCGCGCTCCCGATCGTCGGGACCGGCTACGGCGGTCACCGGCTGCGCCGCGGCCAGGTCATCTCGGCGCTCCTCACCACCCTGCACGACGCCGCACGCGACCTCGGCGTCGACGTCGCCCTCGTCGCGTCGAACCGGGCGGACTACTCGGCGCTGCAGCACCGCCGTCGGGCGCTGGCCCGCCCCACCGGGCTCCCGCCGGAGACGACGACACGAGCGCAAGAGCTGGGACGCCACGCCTCCGACGGTGACCTCGCCCTGTTCTTCGGCGCCGGCGTGAGCATCGCCGCGGGACTGCCGTCGTGGAACCGCCTGCTCACCGAGCTGGTCGCGAGGCTCGACCTGGACAGCGACGTGCGTGAACGCATCAGCGAGCTCGGCCCGCTCGAGCAGGCGGAGCTCATCCAGGTCGCTCTCGCCGACCGGTCCGCGCGTGCCAAGGCCGATACGCAGAAGGCACTCGGCAGCCGCGTCGCGAGCATCATCAAGGCGGCGTCCGCCCGACCCAGCCTCGCCCACACCCTCCTCGCGAGCATGCGCGTGCGCGAGGCGACGACGACCAACTACGACCAGCTCTACGAGCAGGCCGTCACCGCGACCGGGGGCCGCCCGTCCGACGACCAGCGGGTCGCCATCGACCGGCTCCCGTGGGACCGCACGAGCACCGACCGGCCGTGGCTGCTCAAGATGCACGGCGACGTGGAGCACCCGGACTCGATCGTGCTGTCCCGCAGCTCGTTCGTGCACTACGACTCCCGGTGGAAGCCCGTCGGGTCGCTCGTCCAGTCGCTGATGATGACGAAGCACCTGCTCGTCGTCGGCGCCTCGATGACCGACGACAACCTGCTGCGCTTCGCCTACGAGGTGGCCGGCCTCCGCGCGAGCATCGAGAAGCACGACCCGAGCGCGCCGGAGATCGGCACGGTCGTCCACCTCGCCGACGACGCGGCGTTCAGCCGCCTGTGGAAGGGCCGGTTCGACGTCGTCGTCCCCACCCTGGACGTCGCCGACCGGACCGGAGCACCGGCGCCCGAACCCGCCGAGTCGGACGAGGAGCGACGCGACCGCGAGGCGGCCGAGCGTCGTCGGGCCGCGCGAGCGCTCACGGTGTTCCTCGACGTCGTCGCGATGCACGCGGAGCGCGACGCACCGCACCTGCTCGACGACCGGTACGCCGACGAGCGTGGCGACGAGGCAGCAGCGCTCGTCGCCACGCTCCGCGTGTCGGCGCGAACCGCGCGCCTGCTCGGCACGGACGATGCGTGGACCCAGCTGGCGGACGCCCTCGACCAGTTCGGCGCGGGGTCCTCACCGAGCTGACCGATCCACGTCGAGCAGACACGAGTGTGGCCCTAACCTAGGGCACCCTCCGCGAGGAGGTTGCTCGTGAAGCGCGCGACGTCGTCCTGCAGCCCGGGGTGCGCTCGCGGGTCGGGCACCTCGTCCGAGACGACGGCAGCGACGTCACCGAGCGTCGTAGCGACGAGATCCCGCGCGGTCGCCACACCCCACGCCTCACCCTCCGCGACGAGATCGTCCGCAGTGACCGTGCTGTGCACGTAGGCACCGTTCACGGCCAGGGCGAGCCGACCGTCGGTCGGCTGGTGCCGCAGCGGCACGACGTCGTACATCGGCGCGATGTGCGCGGAGCCGTCCGGGAGGTGGAGCATCGAGAGGTTCTTGGCGTGCATGTCGAGGTTGCCGACGGCGACGGTCAGCGTGACGTATCGCAGGAGCTGCTCGACCGCGGTCGGACCGGCGGCACGACGGAGGGCGCTCGCGATCCGCGCGAGACTGACCTTGCCACCGATCTCCTGGTACTTCTCGTCACCGCGCGCACCGAGCGCCTGGTTCATGTCCTCCTGGTGGAGGCGTCCACGGGGAGCGTCTGGCGACCGGTCGTAGCGCTCGATCACAAGGGCGGTCCGTCCGCCGAAGTCGTGCAGGCGCACCGTCCCCTGCGTCAGGCCGATGCGCGCGGCGATCCGCGTCGCGTACTCCTCGTCGTAGATGATCGTCGGGTTCGCCGCGGAGTGGGGCTTGAGGATGTGCGTCGACGGGTATCCGTCGTGGACCTGGTGCCAGACGCCCTCCACGAGGGCGAGGACGATCTTTTCCTGCACGCCGGCGAGGGACGACTTGCCGCCGAGCGGCGAGTTCCCGAGCGGCATTCCTCGCGTGTTGCCGAGGAGCTCGCCGACCTGCTCCTCGCTGAGCGGCGTCGTGCGCGGTGTGCGCGGCTCGCCGGGTGCGTCGGGGTCGTACAGCTCGACGGCGCCGGCGACGTCGCGCCCGTAGCGCGCGAGCAGCCCGACGACGTCGCTCTCCGCGAGGCGTGCGCGGCCGGCGAGGTCGCTCAGGACCCGACCTTCGGGGAGGACCTCCGCGAAGTAGTTGCGCCGCCGGGCCGCACGCGCGCGGTTCTCCACGAGACTCAGCGGCACCGACTCCGAGAGCAACCTTGTTGCTTTCATAAGACGACCGCTAGCCTCTGTTTTATGAAAGTTTCGTCGCCGCTATTGCTCCCCCTGCTGCGGTCGCGGACGCAGGGCGAGATCCTCGCCCATATCCTCCTCGCGCCGGACCGGGAGCAGAGCATCTCCGAGATCGCCGAGTCGGTCGACACCTCGGCTCCGACAGTGACGCGGGAGGTCTCGCGTCTCGAGGACGCCGGACTGGTACACACCACGAAGCGCGGCAACACGCGCCTGGTCCGGGTGCTCACCGACTCGGTCGTCTACCGCCCGCTCGTCGAGCTGCTCGCCGTGACCTTCGGTCCGCTCGCGGTCCTGCGCGACGAGCTCGACGGCGTGGCGGGCATCACGCATGCGTTCATCTACGGGTCGTGGGCGGCTCGCTACGAGGAGCAGCCGGGACCGGTGCCAGCCGATATCGACCTCCTCGTCGTGGGCGACCCCGACCGCGACGAGCTGGCGGACGCCGTCGAGGAGTCCGAACGCCGACTGCACCGCGAGGTGAACGTCCGACGCGTACGCGCCGACGACTGGGCGAAGGACACGAGCAGCTTCAAGCGCACGGTGCTCGATGGCGCGACGGTCGACGTGATCGTCCCCTCCGGAGGCGACGATGCCTGATTCTCGGGGTCGGTGGACGACGGGCGAGCGGGTGGTCGCAACGGCCATCGAACAGCGCCGGCTCCAGACGGTGCACCCGTCCACCGAGCACGCCGCGCTGCTCGTCGAACAGGCCGAGCAGCACCTCCGGACGGCAGCACTCGTCGTGGACGTCGATCCTGCCGGCGCGTTCACCATGCTGTACGACGCAGCGCGCAAGTCGATGGTCGCCGTTCTCGCCACGCAGGGTCTGCGGCCGACAGCGCGCGGAGGACACCGCGTCGTCCAGGACGTCCTCGAGGCTCAGCTCGGGCCCGACGGCCGAACCGTCGTCCGAAGGTTCCGAGAGCTTCGACTGCGCCGTCATGACTCCGAGTACCCCGACCTCGACAGCCAGCCCGTCACGAGCGACCAGGCGCGAGAGGGACTTGAGGACGCACGGTCGGTTGTCGCTGCGATGGAACGCTTCATCCCGCTCGTCGGCCCCTGGTGACGCCGAAGAGATCTCGCCGCTGATGCCAACAACTTGGCAAACGGTGCCAAATTCTTGAGGCTTCTGGGGCGGAGGGTCGCCATGGTCATCGCCGTCAAGATCCACGTCAGACTCCCGCGAGCGCCTCGCGCAGCAGCCGCACCGCCTTGGGCCCGACCCCGTGCAGGGCCAGCAGCTCCGCGTCGCTCAGCCGCGCGACGTCGGACAGCGACGTGAGACCCGCGCCGGCGAGCGCGCGCGTGGCCGGGCCTCCGATGGAGGCGGGAAGATCCCCGATCTGCCCCGGCTCGGCGGCGTCCCCCGCCGCGACCGACGCCGCGAGGCGTTTCGGCGCCCGGTGCAGCCACGCGCGGCGTACCCAGTGATTGAGCTGCTGCCCGTTCACCTCGTCGAGCAGCACGCACGCCCCGACGAGGGAACCGCCCCGAGTCAGTCGCGACGCGCCGGGATGCTCGGCGAGCAGCCGCTCGACGTCGCCTGCCAGGAGGTGGAGCTGGACAACGTCGTCCTTCGTCACCGCGACGAAACGCTTGTCACGGACCCTGAACGCCACCGCCCCGGCCTGCGACGTATCGACGGTCTCAGGCAGCGCGAGCGCGGCCTTGCGGAGCTGGGCGAGCGTCGTCATCCCACTACCCTTCCACGGCCGCCTTCGTGAGGTGGTTCACCCGGGGAGCCACCCCTCCGCCCGCTCGAGCCGGCGCCGCACGGCCTCCCCACCGACGCGCTCGATCCAGGACCGGTCGCCCACCACGACGAGCAGCGATCGCGCGCGCGAGAACCCCGTGTAGAGCATCTCGCGCGCCCGCGACTCGTCCCGCACGCCGTTGACCGCGATCACCACGACCGGCCGCTCGAGGCCTTTGAACCCGAGGACGTGCCCGTAGAACACGTCGTCCTCGGCGAAGAACGCGTCCCAGTAGGCAGCGTGGCCGCCGGCCTGGACCTCGTTCACCTGCTGCGGGTGCCGGCGTCCGGTCGCGAGCAGCGCGACCTGTCCGATCTCCCAGCCTTCGTCGAGCAGGGCCTCCACGGCGTCGTCGGCGGCGCCCACGGCGTCGGTCGCGGGCACGTCGACGACCCGGACGGGCGGCCCCTCCATCCCGCGCGGCGTGATGCGCTCCGGCGAGAGCGCCCCGAACACCTGGGCGATCTGCTTCGTCGAGCGCAGGTTCTCGTGCAGCGTCACGGGCACGAGCTCGAGCGGGACACGACCCTCGCGGGGGAAGACGCGCTGCGCGTCGTCCATGAAGACGTACAGCCCGCCGCCGTCCTGGTCGCGCAGGCAGCGGAGCAGCGACGGCCACCACAGGTCGCCGAAGTCCTGCGCCTCGTCGACCACGACCGCGTCGAACAGCTCGCCCGGCCCGCGCCCGTCCGCGAGCTCCCCGAGCGCGAGCGGCAGCCGCCGCTCCCAGTAGTCCGGGTCGTCGTCGGCGCCGGGCTCCGCACCCCAGGCGAGCGGCAGGTCGTGGAACAGACCGACGTAGGCGGGCCGGTCACGTGGCGGCCACTGCTCGACGACCCGCTCGAAGTACCGGCCGAGGCCACGCGAGTAGCACAGGAGCGCGACGCGCTCCCCCGATCGCGCCCGACGCCGTGCCTGCTCGAGAGCGAGCCACGTCTTGCCGGACCCCGCGCCGCCCACGACGCGCATCCGACGCACGCCCGAGAGCGCGTCGAGCGTGCGCGACTGGTCGCGCGTCATCTGCTCGAGCCGCGTCTCGTGCTGCGCCGCGAGCGCGAGATGTTCCGCCTGGCTCGGGAAGCCACCGGTGAGCGACTCGACGAGGTCGGGGACGTCGTCGGGCGCGAGCGGCGTGTGCCCCTGACCGTGGCGCTCGATCGCGTGCTTGACGCGCTCCGCCACGCCGAACGGCCGCTCCAGGTCGCCGCGGTCGGCGAGCATGTCGCGCGGCAGGTCGAGCGCGGACCAGTCGGCCGGCACGTACCGGTGCGGCAGGGCCACGAGGTGCGCGGTGCGCGCCTCCCCCGCCCAGAGATCCCGACGACCCAGGAGCGCCTGCAGCGCGTGCCGCGCGCCCTGCACCTGGCGCAGCGGGTCGATCCGATGGCGCCGCTCGCCGCTGCCCTGGTACCAGGTGCCGTCGACCCGGTCGACGTACCCGCCCTTCACCTCGACGGCCGCGATCCCGACGCCGGGCCAGACGACGAGCACGTCGATCTCGTACTCGTGCTCGTCCTCCTGGAGGTGCAGCCCGTGGACGACGACAGCGTCGTCGGGCAGCTGGTCGACGAGCGCCTCCCACACGGCACGCTCGGCCCCGCCGTCGTCGGGGAACGTCGGGTCGGGCGGGTACGCACGCGGCATGACCCGTTCGTACCGCACGTGCCCGACGCCGTCACGCGCGCCGGGCGAGATCGACGCCGCGGTCATGAGAATTCACCCGCGACCGTGGTCGAGAACGACACCACGCGCCGTCGACCACGACCTCACGGTCGTTATCGAGCTCATGGCGACCTTCAGGTCGTGTTCGGCGCACGACCGCGGCCTCGCCGCGCACGACGCACCGGTCCGCGACCACGCAGCAGCGGGCCGCGCCCCCGAGGGGGCGCGGCCCGCCGTTCCATGCCGTGTCGCGTCAGCGCCTCAGGACATCAGCCCTCGACGCGTCAGCGCCTCAGCGACCGATGTCCGACAGCTCTGCCGCAGCGATGATCAGCTGCCGCTCGGCGCCGATGAGCACGCCCTCGTCGACGAGGTCACGGGTGACCTCGCGGACGTGGCGGACGAACTCGCGGTGCGTCGGGTACTCGTCGTCCTCGGCGATGTGGTCGTTGACGGTGCAGCCCTCGCCGTCGTCGAAGTTCCCGACGGTGCTGTCGTTGCCGTCGATGACGACGGTCGGCCGCACGTCCGAGCCGGGGCAGCGGTCGCGCAGCAGCTGGACGACGGTGAACGTCACCTCGCCCGTCTGCGACGTCTCGCCGGCGCCGTTGACCGCCCGGTAGCGCACGACGTGCTCGCCGTCCGCCGCGACGACGAACGGTGCGGCGTAGCGCTGCCACGTGCCGCCGTCGACCTGGAACTCGGTGCGGTCGACGCCCGACTCCTCGTCCACGGCGGTGAGCGTCACGGTCGCACGACCGACGAACGCGCCGTCGCGGTTGCGGCTGCCGCCGATGCCCGCGGTGACCTCGGGACCCTCGCCGCCGGGCTCTCCGCCCTCGATGACGACGGTGACGCTCACCGGCGCGGACACGTTGCCCGCGACGTCCGTCGCGCGGTAGGTGACCACGTGCTCGCCCGGGGTGCGCAGCGAGATCTGCTTCGCGTACGGGGTCCACTCGCCGCCGTCGACCTGGTACTCGATCGACGCGACGCCGGAGCCGGCGTCGGTCCCGCGCAGTCGGACGAACGCGGGACCGACGTACTCGCCGGCATCGTTCTGCTGGCCGTAGACGCGGTGGTCGACCTCGGGCGCCACCGTGTCGCTCCCGTCGCCCGCCACGACCACGAAGGTCACCGTGCCGGCCTCGGAGACGTTGCCCGCCTCGTCGGTCGCGCGGTAGGCGAGCGTGTGCTGACCGGGCTCGTCGACCACGACGGCCTCGGTGTACGGGGCCCAGCCTGCGCCGTCGAGGTCGTACTCGACGGACGCGACGCCCCCGTCGTCGGTGGCGGTGATCATGACCGACGCCGAGCCGACGTACGCGCCGTCGTCGTCCTGCGTGCCGCTGAGCTCGGTGGCGACCGTCGGCGCGGTGGTGTCCTCGCCGCCGCCCTCGGCGACGACGGTGAACTCCGTGACCGTCTCCTCGGAGACGTTGCCCGCGACGTCGGTCGCCCGGTAGACGAGCGTGTGCTCGCCGGGCTCGTCGACGACGACCGGCTCGGTGTACTCGGTCCAGCCCGCGCCGTCGAGGTCGTACTCGACGGTCTCGACGCCGGACGCGTCGTCGGTCGCGGTGAGCGTCGCGGTCGCCGACCCGACGAACGCGCCGTTGTCGTCCAGGTCGCCCGTGACCTCGGCCGTCACGGTCGGGGCCGTGGTGTCCTCGCCGCCGCCGTCGGCGACGACGGTGAACGTCGACGTGCCGGCCTCCGAGACGTTGCCCGCCTCGTCCGTCGCGCGGTACTGCACCGCGTACTCGCCGGGCTCGGTGAACTGCACGGTCGTCGTGTACGGCAGCCAGGTGCCGTCGACCGCGTACTCGATCGACGCGACGCCCGAGCCGCCCTCCTCGTCGGTGGCGTGGAGCATGAAGGCGGCCGAGCCGACGTACGCGCCGTCCTCGTCCTGCTCGCCCATGACCATCGGCTCGACGACCGGGGCGGTCGTGTCCTCGACCGGCTCCTCGCCCTCGACGACGGTGAACTCCGCCGTCTGCGCCTCGGACGTGTTGCCCGCGGCGTCCGTCGCGCGGAACTGGAGCGTGTGCGCCCCGACCGCGTCGACGACGAACGGCTCGTCGTAGGCCTGCCAGCCCGCGCCGTCGAGGTCGTACTCGACGCCCGCGACGCCGGAGTCGTCGTCGGTCGCGGCGAGCGTGACCGTCGCGCCGCCGACGTACGCGCCGTCGCCGTCCTGCTCGCCCGTCACCTGCGCGGTGACCGAGGGCGCGGTGGTGTCGTCGCCGCCCCCGCCGTCACCCGTGACGACGAGCTCGCCCCACATCTCGCCGTGACCGGGGATCGCGCAGAAGTAGCGGTACGTGCCCTCGGTGAGCACGACCTCGGCCTCGTGCAGGCCGCCGTTCGCGTCGAACGGGCTCGCGAGGATGTTGAGGTCGACGTCGTGGTTGTAGCCGGGCGTCGACGTGTCGAACGTCAGGGTGTGGCTCATGCCGAACGTGCTGCCGGTCGCGATGCTGTTCTCGAACACGATCGTCGCGGGACCGGCGGTCGCCGTGGCGGGGAAGGTCTTGTAGTCGCTGACGCTGTTGTCGCCGGTCCAGGTCAGCACCTGCTCGGCGGCGACGACGGCCTGGGTGGCCTCGGCGTCCGCCGGCTGGGCGACCGACGGCAAGGCCGCCGGCAGGGGGCTCGCCGTCGCCGGGGCGACGGAGATGACCGTCGCGGCGGTGAGGCCGGCGACCACGGCGGCTACGAGCCGCTGGGTGCCGCGCGCTCTCGCGCTGTGTCGTTCCATGGGGGTGCACTCCTCGTCGATGTGCGGTGGTTCAGGTCGGTCGTACGGAAGAACCCCGGGGCGGCGCCCCGGGAAGCCGCTGCGCCGCGCGGGCGGCGCGGTGCCGGACCGGCGGGGGCGCATCGCCCCCGCCGGCCCGGTCGGGTGCTACAGGTCGGCCACCCGGACGTCACGGAACTCGATGAGGTCCGCGTTCCCGTGGTTCTGCAGCCCGATGAACCCGCGCTCGAACTGACGCAGGTCGGTCGGCGGGTCGCCCGCGCGCGACGACTCCTGGCCGGGCGAGTTCTCGAACTCGTTGATGACCTCGCCATTGCGGATGATCGTGTACTGCTGGCCGACCACCCGGATCTCGTACTCGTTCCACTCGCCCTTCGGCTTCAGCCCCGGGGTGTCGAGACCGACCGGGTCGAAGTTGTAGACCGAGCCGGTCTTCTGCGGCTCGCCCGTCGTGCCGTCGTAGATCTGGATCTCGTGACCGCACGAGATCGCGACCCACGCCGGGGACTGACCCTCGGCGCACTCGACGTCGCCGGGGGCGTCAGGGTTCGGGAACCGGGTGAAGACACCGCTGTTCGCGAAGGTGTTCCCCTCCGAGATGTCGCGGTACAGGAGCTTCACGGAGAAGTCCCCGAGCTCCTCGGCCGCGTACCAGAGCATCCCCAGGCCGCCTTCCGAGCGGAGCGACCCGTCGGGCTGCAGCACGAACCTGCCGCCGGGCGCCTGCTTCCAGTCGAACAGCGACTCCTGGGTGCCGTCGAAGATCGTCCGGTACCCGCCCGGGTCGACGCCGATCTGCGACCGCGCGGCCGCGTTCACCAGCGCGTTGCGCTCCGAGCCCGTGATGCGGCTGTCGTCGAAGAGGCTCTTCGCGACGGCCTTCACGTGGCGCAGGAACTTCTGGTGGGTGTCCCACTCCTTCTCGTCCTGGAACAGGTCGGCGATGGTGCAGCCGCCCAGGTCGTCGTTCGCGACGCCGGAGTCGAACTCGCCGAAGAACACCGTCTCGCGGTCGTCCGGCAGCGTGCACGTGGTGCTCGCGTCGGCCGTGACGGTCTCCGTGGTGCCGTCGGCGTACGTGACGGTCAGCGTCGCCTCGTACTCGCCCACCCGCGGGTAGGTGTGCCGCGGGTTCGCCTTGGTCGACGTCGAGCCGTCGCCGAAGTCCCACTGGTAGGACACGCCGCCGGAGCGGGCGCCCGTGAAGGCCACCGTCAGCGGGTCGCCCTGGATGCTCGCCGCGGTGGCGGTCGGCAGCGGGGTGGGTGCCCCGCCGTCGTACGTGACGCGCACGAGCTTCTGGTTCGGGTCGAGGCTGAAGAAGCCGCCCGCGTAGTCGAGCAGGTACAGCGCGCCGTCGGGACCGAACTTCGCGTCCATCCAGCTCTGCACCAGGTCGTCACCACGACCGCCCGGGAGGATCTGGCGCAGGTCCTCCATGAACGCCGGGGCGCCCTGCGACTCCACGGCGTCCGGGTCGACCGTCACCGCGGTGCGGTTGTTCGAGTTCGACTGGTCACCGAGGAACCACTTGCCCTCCCAGTACGACGGCCACGCGACGTCCGACTCGGGGTCGACCTGCGACGTGCGGTACGTCGGGCCGGACATGACGGCCTGGCCGCCACCGCGGAGCCACGGGATCGTGTAGGTGGCCTCGTCGTCCTCGTAGGACGGGATGCCGTCCTCGCCGATCGGGAAGACCGGGCCGCCGCCGCTCGGCGAGTACCAGATCATGTTGTCGCGCACCGGCGGGATGTCGACCAGACCGGTGTTGCGCGGCGACGTGTTCTTCGGGTTGTCGCAGTCGTACCAGCCGGTGAGGACGCTCGCGTCCTCGTTGCTCCGGTCACGGTACGGCTGGCGGTTGCCCATGCAGTACGGCCAGCCCTGGTTGCCGGCGGACGTGATGATCGTCGCCGTCTCGTACTTGGCCGGGCCGAGCTCGGGGTCCGGCATGCCGGCGTCCGGCCCCACCCACGCGGCGGTCAGCCAGTCGGTGTCGGGGTCGATCTGCAGGCGCGAGATGTTGCGCACGCCCATGACGTAGATCTCGGGGCGCGTCTTGTCGGCGGGGTACTCGCCCACCGGGAAGAGGTTGTCGTCCGGGATCGTGTAGGTGCCGTCGGCCTCGGGGTGGATCCGCAGGATCTTGCCGTTGAGGTCGTTCGTGTTGCCCGACGTGCGGCGCGCGTCCTGGAAGCTGATCCCGGCGTACTCCTGCGTCCAGTTGTTGCCGGAGTAGCCGTTCGAGCCGCCGGACGAGTTGTTGTCGCCCGAGCCGATGTACAGGTTCCCGTCGTCGTCGAACGCCATGCCGCCGCCCGCGTGGCAGCAGCTGTGGATCTGCGTCTCCCACTCGAGCAGGTCGACGCGCGTGCTCTGGTCGATGCTCGGCCCCGCGGGGTCGTACGTGAACCGCGAGACGGTCCGCATGCCGACGCGGCGCTCGGTGTCGATCGACTCGTGCGGCATCCAGAAGACGTAGAGGTGGTGGTTCTCGGCGAAGTTCGGGTCCGGCGTGATGCCGAGCAGGCCCTCCTCGTTCTTCACCAGCTCGTCGCCGCTGCCGCGGTTGCCCATGACCTCGAGCGTCGTCAGCAGGTCGACCTCACCCGTCTCCGGGTCCCACTGGTGGATCGTGCCGCAGCCCAGGCCCACGTCGGGGTTGGACCACGACGGGATCGGACCGGTCGGGCACGCGCCGCGGCCGATGTAGAAGACCGTGCCGTCGGGCGCGATCGTCAGGCCGTGCGGCTCACCGTTCTGGTCGAGCTGGCCCGCGGTGTTCGGGGCCGAGAGGCGCTCGGTCGTGTAGTTCGACGCGATCGTGGCCTGGCAGTCGCCGCGCACGACGCCCGTCGTCCACTGCAGGGCGCCGAGCAGGTGCTGCCGGAACGACTCGTCCGCCCAGCTCTCCGGCGTGCCCCCCATGCCGGTGTAGAAGGAGCGGCCGCCGTCGTAGTCGCGGCACCAGGACACCGGGTGGAAGGGGTTGGTCGTCGGCCCGGCGTCGGGGCCCGGCTCGACCTGCGCGACCGTGTGCACCTCGCCGGCCGGGCTGTCGGCCCAGTCGAGCCACTTGTCGTCGCGCTCCCACGTGAGCGGCAGCTCCGCGGTCGCGGGGTGCTGCCGGTCGATGAGGTCGACCGTGCGCGTCTCGACCGGGATCTCGGGCGCCGGCTGGTTCACCGACTCGTCGTCGAACAGCGAGATCTCGGCGAGCTGCGTCAGCCCCTCGCCCGCGTTCTGCGTGATGTCGAGCCGGTACCACCCGTAGGCGGTGTCGCTCTCGACGTCGAAGTCGCGCGGCTGGAAGCGCTGCGGGAAGTCCTCGTCGCTGCGCTCGTCGACGTCGACCCACGTCTCGCCGTCCGTCGAGCCCTGCAGCGTCCAGTTCTGCGGGTCGCGACCCGCGGAGTCGTTGGCCGAGATGAGCGTGTAGCGCGCGAGCTCGAGCGGCTCCTCGAGCCGCAGGGTGATCGTCGCGGTGGGCTCGAACGCGAGCCACTTCGTGCCGGGGTCGCCGTCGACGAGGTTCGGTGCGTCCTCGTTCGGCGGGTTCTCCGCGGTCGCGGTGACCTCGGCGACGTCCGCGGCGTCGGGCTGGGCGCCGGCGATCCGGGCACCGACGAGACCCGTGAACCACTGCGACGCCTCCTGGGCGCGCGCCGCGTCACGCACGCCGAGGAACCCGCCGCCGCCGTTCACGTAGGCCTGGAGCGCCGCCTCCTGGGCGGCGCTCAGCTCGATGCCCTCGGCCGACAGCATGACCACGCCGCGGTAGTCGCTCAGCGCGGCCTCCGTGAAGACCGCCGGGTCGGACGACGCCTCGACCTCGAACCCGTTCGCGGACCCGAGCTGCGAGAGGGCCTGCGTCGCGTCGACGACCGGGTCGTCCTGCGCGTCCGGGGCGCCGTGGAAGACGAGCACGCGCACGGGCGCTGCGTTCGTCGCGGTCTTCACGGCGGCGGGCTGCGCCGCCGTCGGGGTGGTGCCCGTGGTCAGGCCGGACTGGGCGGACGCCGGGATCACGGCCGCGCTCGCGACGAGCGCGACGCTCGTCAGACCCACGGCGACCGAGCGGAGCGCTCCCGGTCGGGAGCGCCCTCTCGTGGTGGGGGACGTTGCACGTCTGGATAGCACTCTCCAACTCCTTCGTCATCGGTGCGGTGCACCCGGACGGGACCGGGCGCCGGGGTGGAACGGCTGGTGGTACGGCTCCTGGTGGTGCGGGAACCGGGTCAGTGGTCGGTGTGCACCGCCAGCGGCGGCAGGCCCGCCACGCCGTGGTCCGTGGGGGCGGCGTCCGCCCCGGGCTCCGTGGTCGCCGTCGTCCCGCTGGACGTGCCCGACGCCGCGTGCCCGCCGTGCGCCTGGAAGCGGTCGATGGACTCCTGGGCACCGGCCGGCATGCTGCCGTCGGCGTTGCGGACGAGGAAGATGCCTGCCATCCCGCCGTCGGCGTGGAACTGGACGTGGCAGTGGTACATCCACGCACCGGCCCCGACCCCCAGCCCGGCGACGACCTGGAACCCGAACGCGTCGCCGGGGTTGAGGTCGCGGTTGTCCACGACCTGGGTCACGTCCTCACGCCCGGACAGCAGGCCGGTGCGGTTGTTCGCCCAGCGGTGCGCGTGCAGGTGGAACGTGTGGAACGTGTTGCCGTGCCCGATGCAGATGAACTCGACGCGCTCCCCGAGGTTCGCCTCGAACATCGGCGTGTCCGGAGCGGCCTTGTTGTTGATGAGCATGTCGTTGAACACGACGGTGAACTGCTTCTCGGGCAGCACGTCCCCGACCCGGCGCACGACGAGCGCGCCGTACAGCCCGGCGGCGATGCCCGGCGTCCCGTGCTCGCCCCACGCGTGGTCGTGGTAGTGCCAGTAGCCGGCGCTCCCGGGCATCCAGATGCCGCGGTCGCGGCGCATCGGCACGGTCGACCAGACGTACGTGCGGGTCTCCCCCGGCTCGTTGAACGAGTCGTTGAAGGGGCTGCCGTCGCTGTTGACGTCGTAGTTCACGCCGTGGGGGTGGATCGACAGCCGCTGGTCGGTGGTGTTGACCAGCGTGATCTCGAGCGTCTCGCCCTCCCACATCTCGAGGATCGGGCCGGGCACCGTGGCCTTCCCCGGCTCGAGCCCGTAGCCGACGGTCCGGTCGTCGATGCGCTCCGCGTACATCGTGATCTTGCGGGTGCCGCTCGCCGCGGCGGCGACGGGTGCCGCGGCGGTCGAGCCCGCGGCGGCCGCGGGCGCGGCAGCGACGACGCTGCCTCCCGAGCCGAGCACGAGCGCCGCCGCGGGGCTCGCGGCGACGACGCCGGCCCCGACGAGCAGGGAGCGTCGGGACAGCGGCTTCGTGGGGGACTCACCGTCTGTCGTCGGTGCGGACATGGTTCTCCTTCCGGACGGAGGCATGCCGAGTCGACCCGGCGCGTCGGCGCGCCGCGGCGATCGGTGCCACGTCTTTCGATCGAGCGGTCACGGGCCGGGGCCCGTGCCGCGAGGGCACGACTGAGCACGCGGGGTCGTTCCCGCGCTGGAGGTACGTCGGAGGCGTGATGAGGTTGTCGGACGGGCGGGGCGCATCGCGCGGTGGGCAGGTACCCGAGCCGCGAGGAGGTCCAGGGCCAGCGAGGGCCGTGCCGGTGCACGCCGCGATGCGTGCGGGCCGGCGGTCGGTCCGGACGCCCGGCTTCCCCTGGGCCCGACGTCCGGATCCCCCGGTGGATTCCAGGGGCAACTGAGATTCATCACACCCCACCCAGACAGCGGTGTCAACAGGTGTACGGAAGTTTTGTCGTCAACGCGCAAAAGTCCCCTGTCGATCGACAGAGCGCTCAGCATGTGGGAGCGGTGCCATCCCGCCCTCGGCGCGACGGGCGGCGCGCGAGCCGTCCGGAGCGCTCGTACTCTCACGGGATGCGACGCATCGTCCTGCTCGGCGCCACGGGGTACACCGGCACGCTCGTCGCGCACGAGCTCGTGCGTCTCGGGGCACGGCCGCTGCTCGCCGGGCGGTCGCGCGACAGGCTGGCGTCGCTCGTCGACGACCTGACGAGCGTGGCCGGTCCGCGGCTCGAGACGGCGATCGCCGACGTCAACGACCCGGCCACGGTGCGCGCGCTCGTCGAGCCCGGCGACGTGCTCGTGTCGACGGTCGGCCCGTTCGCGCGGCACGGTGGACCCGCGGTCGAGGCCGCGATCGACGCCGGCGCCGTCTACCTCGACTCGACGGGCGAGCCCGCGTTCATCCGCGACGTCGTCGAGCGGTACGGCCCGCGAGCGGGTGCGGCGGGCACCGCGCTCCTCACGGCGTTCGGCCACGACTGGGTGCCCGGCAACGTCGCAGGCGCCCTCGTGCTCCGCGAGGCGGGTGACGCCACGACGCGGCTGAGCATCGGCTACTTCGGCAGCGGCGGGGGCGGCATCAGCGGTGGCACCCTGGCGAGCGCGGCACGGGTCGTGCTCGAGCCGTCGTACGCCTTCCGCGGCGGGCGTCTGCGCGCGGAGCGGGTCGGCGCGCGGGTCGTGACCTTCGAGCTCGGGCACGGACGGCGGGTCCGGGGCGTCTCGGCGGGCGGCACCGAGCCGTTCACCCTGCCGGCGCTCGCGCCCGGTCTGCGCGACGTCGACGTCGTGATCGGCGCGAGGACCCCCTCGCTGCGGCTCGTGCCCGCGGCGACGGCGCTCCTCACCGGCGCGCTCCGGGTCCCCGGCCTCGGCCCCCGCGTGCGCCGCGTGCTCGAAGCCAGGTCGACCGGCTCGTCCGGCGGCCCCGACGCCGCGAGACGCGCGCGGTCGCGGAGCCACGTGGTCGCCGACGCCCGCGACGCCGACGGCGCGCTGCTGCGGCGCGTCCGCCTCGACGGGCCGGACCCCTACGACCTGACCGCCCGGTTCCTCGCGTGGGGTGCCCTGCGGGCGGCCGAGGACGGCGTCCGGGGTACCGGCGCGCTGGGTCCCGTCGACGCGTTCGGCCTCGATGCCATGCTCGACGCTCTCCGCGAGGCAGGCGTCCGCATCCGCTGAGGCGGGAGGTCGTCGTCCGCCGACCCGGGACGTCGCCCGCCGACCCGGGACGTCGCTCGCCTACCCGCGACGTCGTCCACCGACCCGGGACGTCGCCGTCGGCCGACCCGGGCCGACGCGGTCCACGGATCCGGGACACTGGTCCCGTGACCCGCACCGCTCGACCCGTGCCCGTGCCCGTGCACCGGCGCGCGATGGTCTGGACCCGCGTGCGCGGCGGAGTGCGGGGCCGCGAGCGCCTCTCGCCCTTCGTGGACTTCCTCGCGGTGCTGCTGATCCTCGTCGCCCTGCTCGGCGGGTGCGTGGTCCTGTGCGTGCTGGCCCTGCGTGCCGAGGAGGGGTTCGCCGGGTTCGTGGCCGCCCTGGCGGCGCTCGGGTTCGCGTGCGGTCTCGGTCTGTACGTGCGCGCCCCGCTGCGCGGGTCGGTCGTCCTGCGACCCGACGGGGTCGAGCTGCCGACGGGTCGCACGGAGACGACGCGCGTCGTCGTGAACTGGGACGACGTCGCCGACGTGCGGGTCGTGCCGGGCGAGCGCCGTCCGTCCGTGGCCGTGGACCTGCGCGACGGGGCCCGCATCGTCCTGGCCGAGGGCGAGGACCTCCTGCGGGCGCGGGCGCCGGGTGCCGCGCCAGACCTGGGCGCCGTCGACCTCGTCGACGCCGAGGCGGTCGCGCTCGTGCTGCGCCACCTCCTGGACCACCCCGACGACCGCTCGCTCCTCGCCGCGCGCCAGGGGCTGGGGATCGTCCTCGCCTTCTCGCGCCCCGCCTACGGGACGACGGAGCCCTGAGATCGGCGGCGAGACGTGAGATCGGCAGAAGGACGTGAGATCGGCAGAATGACGTGAGACCGGCCCTCTGGAGGACCGGTCTCACGCCGCCCTGCCGATCTCGACGCGCGGGTCAGCCCGCGAGCACCTCGCGCAGGGTCTTCGCGAACGCCGCGGGGTCGTTGTCCGGCGACCACTCGCTGACCATGAAGCCGCCGTGGTCGCCGGGGAACGTCACGGCCTCGACGCCGAGCGCCCCGGCGACGGCGACCCCGCCGCGCCAGGCGAGCGTACCCTCGCCGTCCGCGCTGACCGCGGGGACGATCCGCACCCCGGACGACCGCAGGGCCTCGACGTCCGGCGCGTACAGCGGCTGGGCCGCGAGGTTGCCGTACAGCAGCACGTCGTCGCGGGAGCCGTCGTCCTCGGTCGGCATCCCGAACATGGCGGGGTCGGGCGCGGGGCGGTCGAGGTAGTCGGCCGGCAGCGGGCCGACATGGCTGATGAGGGCGATGAACTTCGCCATCGCCGGCCCGTACCCGTCCCGGTGGTAGGTGGCGACGATGTCGAGCTCCGCCGCGTCGGCGACCTCGCGGTCCTCGAGCACGGCCGTGAGCGGCGGCTCGTGCGCGACGAAGGTGCGCAGGTCCTCCGGGTGCTGCTCGATCCAGGACAGGCCGACGATCCCGCCGCCGCTCGACCCGAAGACGTCGACCGGGCCGATGCCGAGCGCCTCGACGATCCGGTGCAGGTCGTCCGCGTGCAGCGGCATGGTCACCTCGCCGCCGGGCGCGAGCGTGCTGCGCTCGGCTCCGCGCGGGTCGTAGAGGACGACCGTGCGGTCGTCGAACAGCTCGGCGAGCTGCGTGAAGCCGGAGGCCCCCATCGGCGAGCCCATGACGACGAGCGGCGGCTGGTCGCCCGGGGTGCCGGGCTCGATCACGTCGTAGGTGAGGACGGCACCGGGCACGTCCAGGGTGTGGGTGGTGCGCTCGCTCATGTCAGCCTCCGCGTCGTCGGTCCTGCCGGCCCGGCCGCCCTGCGCGGCGGGTCGGCGTTCATGGACGGTAGACGCGGGGACCGACGAGAACTGATCGGCCTCGATGCGGTCGTCGCGCCCGGCTCGCCTCCGCGGGTCCCGCGGGCTCAGCCGTTGTCCGCCGGGACGGCGTGCGCGTCAGGCGGCGCCGGACGCCACGATCGCGACGACGACGCCAAGGACCGCCACCACGCCGCCGAGGACCGCCGCCCCGAGGGCGACCTTCGACCGCCCGGTCATCCGCAGGCGCAGCCCGAGCGAGCTCGCCGCCTCCCGGATGATGCGGCGGCCGGGGACCGGCGAGAACGCGTAGGCGACGACGGCGCGCAGCCGCCCCTCGTCGTCGAGCCCGACCCGGATCTTCGCCGAGTACGTCCAGCTCGTCCCGTCGAACCGGGACGCCGAGAGCACCCCTCCGAGCCGTGGCTGCGGACCGTGCGCGCCGACGACCCACTCGACCTGCGTCCGGCGTTCGAGGATCGAATAGCCCGGCCCGTCCGGCTCGACCCGGACGACGAAGTCGTACGTCTCCCGCAGACCGCTGCGGGACAGCACGCCCCACCAGCGCGCGTCGGCGAGGTCGAGCTGCATCGTGAACCCGTCCGGGCGCGGGTCGACGATCCGGTAGGGCGTCTGCTCGAGCCGCTGCCCGACGGCGGCGGCGAGGTCGGCGGCGGTCGGCACGGCGCCCACCCTACGACCCGTCAGCCGGTCAGCTCCACGACGTGCCTGGTCGACCTCGCGCCCCTCCGGCGCCCGCCGGAGATGTCCGGCTCGACGTGCTTCGTGACACCCGGGTGCCACTACCCTCGCAGGATGCCGTCATCGAGGACCGCCCCTCCCGTCGTCGTCGCCGGACTGCTCACCGCGCTGCTGTGGCTGCTGACGGGCCAGGCCGCCGACTGGGTGCACGCGAACGCCACCTACCTCGTCCACAGCGCGATCGTCCGGACCGTCCTGCCGCACCCGACCGGCCTCGTCCTCGGCGGCGAGCCGCTGACCGGGAACGCGGTCCTCACCGCGGTCCTCGCGGGCGCCGTCGCCGCGCTCGGCACGTTCCTCGCGGTGCGGCGCCTCCCGCTGTGGACGGGTCGCTGGGCGGCGTTCCTCGCGGTGTGGTTCACCGTGGTGGCGGCGGCCGTCGGCGCGGGGACCGCGCGCTGGTTCTCGGGCATGACGCTGCCGTGGACGGCGGAGCGCACGTCGGGTCTCCTCGGCGCGCTCGTGGACGGGTACTGGGGCCTGGTGAACGGCTGGGTGGTGGGCCTCGCCGTCGTCGTGACGCTCGCGCTCAACGACCGGCGCGACGACCCGGCGGGGTCGCGGCACGCGCGCGCCCTGCCGCACGTGCGGATCCTGCCCGCGGTGCTCACGGCCGTGGTGTCGGCGGTCGCCGTGTGGGCGGGCGCCGGGTTCGCGCGCCAGGTGCTGCTCGCGACGTCGTGGGCGCGCGACGTCCTCGGCCCGCTCGACGGCCGCGTCCCGCCGCCCGCGATGCGCTGGGGCGAGAGCCCGCAGGACCTCCTCGACCAGCCGGTCGAGCTGGGGCTGCTAGGGGTCGTCGCGCTCGTCGTCGGCGTGCTCGTGGCGCTCGCGACGCGGCGGCTCCCGCCGGCGACCGGCCGCGTCGCGCTGGGGCTCGCGGTGTGGTTCGCGTGCGTCGCCGCGGCGGCGACCGCCGCCGCGGTGCGCGAGGTGGCGCACCGCCTCGAGGTGTTCGGGTCGTTGTCCGGACCGGACCTGAACCAGGTCCTGCCCCCGGTGCAGGACGCCCTGGCCTGGGGCATCGGACTCGGCTGGGTCGTCGCGCTGCTGACCGTCCTGGTCCACCGGCACGCGGGGACCGTCGTGCCGGAGGGCGTCCCCCTCGAGGACCCCTGGCCCGCTCCCGCACCGGCTCCGGTGGCCACGGAGGACCCCGCGGTTCCGGACCACGGCGAGCAGGGCGAGGACGCGGCACGGGACGAGCAGGCGCCGCGGGACGAGCAGGCGCAGAGCGAGGGCGCGGACGCGGGGCGGCGAGCGCGCCCGGTCACCGACCGGACCCCTGCCTGACTCCTCCCGGACCCCTGCCCGACGCCGCCCGGTCACCTCGGCGCGCTAGCGTCGCGGTCGACCGCGACACCGGGAACCACCGGAAGGGCACACCGACGATGACCCTCACGATCACGCTCGTCCGCCACGGGCAGACCGTCCTCAACGCGCGCCGCCACCTCCAGGGCGCGTGCGACTCCCCTCTCACGCGCACCGGCCGCGCCGGCGTCCGCGTGACGGCGCAGCACCTCGCGCGCCACGACTTCCACACCGCGTACTCCTCGCCGCAGGGCCGCGCCGTCCTCACGGCGATGGAGATCCTGCGGCACCACCCCGACCTGACCATGACGGTCGACCACGACCTGCGCGAGCTGTCGTTCGGCACGTTCGAGCGCCGGCCCGAGCACGAGCTCGACGCGGTCGAGCCGTGGTCCGAGCTCGTGCCCGCCGTCCTCGCCGGCACCCACCCGGGCGTCGGCGGCGGAGAGCCGGGGGCAGACTTCATGGCCCGCGTCGCCGCGGTGTTCGACCGCATCGTCGCCGCGCACGACGACGCCGCCCGCCCGGGTGCGACGCAGGACCGGGACGTGCTCGTCGTCGGGCACGGGCTGACGCTCGGCGCCTACCTCGCGACGCTCGACCCGACGTGCCTCGCCGCGCTGCCGAACGCGTCCGTCTCGACGGTCGAGGTGACCGACGGCACCGCGCGCGCCGTCTCGGTCGGGGTCGACGTCGCGGGCCACGGCTCGGTCGCGGCACGGCCCGCCCCGCTGCCCCCGGGCGGCGTCCCGGTCGACCCCTCGGTGGTCGCCGCGCGCTCGGCGACCGTGCCGGGCTAGAGCCGAGCACGGAGGCACGTCCCGTCGCCCCTCGCACGAACGGGCCGAGGTGGGACGGCGCCGGGACGGGAGCGCGGCAGCCGACCGGGACGCACGGAGAGCCCGGCGGGAACGACGGCGCGCGCGGGTCGTGGCGGGTCTGACGGGAGGCCGCGAGGCACGAGCGGCCGGATGATAGACCCGCGCGCGCCGTCGTGGACGCCGGGCGGACGGAACGCCACGGGAGCCGGGCGACCGGACGCGGGACGGACGACTACGGGGTTCCCCGTACGGGGGTTGTCCATCCCAGGGCGGGCGGCACAGGCTCGTCGGTGACCCGATCCCGACGAGAGGTGCACCGATGCACTCCCCCGCTCAGACCCGTGTCTCCCGGCTCCCGGCCCCGCTCTCCCGGCCGCTCGCCGCGCTGCTCGCGCTCACCCTGGCGCTCCTCGCCGCGCTCGCGCTGACCACGGCCGGCCCGACGCCGTCCGCCCAGGCCGCCACGGCGTGCGCCCCCGCGTGGAGCGCGGGCGCCGTGTACACCGGCGGTGCCGTCGTCTCGCACGGCGGCCAGAACTGGCGCGCGGGCTGGTGGACCCAGAACGAGCGCCCCGGCACCACCGGTGAGTGGGGCGTGTGGCGCTCGCAGGGCGCGTGCGGCGGCACGACCGACCCCGGCGGCCCGACCGACCCGGGCACGCCCGGCAGCTTCGTCGTCAGCAGGGCCCAGTTCGACCAGATGTTCCCGAACCGGAACCCGTTCTACACGTACGACGGCCTGGTCGCGGCGCTCTCGGCCTACCCGCAGTTCGCGTCGGCGGGCGGCACGGAGATCGCGAAGCGCGAGGCCGCGGCGTTCCTCGCGAACGTCAACCACGAGACCGGTGGCTTGGTCTACGTCAAGGAGATCAACACCGCGAACTACCCGCACTACTGCGACACCTCCCAGCCGTACGGGTGCCCCGCGGGCCAGAGCGCGTACTACGGCAAGGGCCCGGTCCAGCTGAGCTGGAACTACAACTACAAGGCTGCGGGCGACGCGCTCGGCATCGACCTGCTCAACAACCCGTACCTCGTGGAGACCGACCCGGCCGTCGCGTGGAAGACGGGGCTCTGGTTCTGGAACACGCAGTCGGGCGCGGGCACGATGTCCGGGCACCAGGCGATCGTCGGCGGTGCGGGCTTCGGCGAGTCGATCCGCTCGATCAACGGGTCGATCGAGTGCAACGGCGGCAACCCGGCTCAGGTCCAGTCCCGCGTGACCGCGTTCCAGCGGTTCGCGCAGATCCTCGGCACGACGACGGGTGCGAACCTGTACTGCTGACCCCGACCCCGGGAGGCGCGCCGGCGCCGGTCGCCCCACCGGCGCCGGCGCGCCCTCCGGACGGTGAGCTCCCGCGGTCCCCGGACGGCCGGCCGACCGGTTCGGGGCGTCACCCGACCGACGCGCGGTGTTGGTCCGCTCGTCGCGCGGGGGCCACCCGGTGTTCCTAGCGTCGTCAGGGCAACCGTCAGCACGACGCCTGGAGGACCCGACGATGACCGTCACCACCACCCGCCCGACCCGCAGACCCGCCGCGAGGCGCTCCGGCCTCGCCGCGGCGCTCGTCGCCGCCACGGTCGCCGCCGGGGCGCTCGCCCCCGGCGTCGCCGGTGCCGCGCCGCTCCCCGCCGCTCCCGGTGCCGGCGCGGTGCCCGCCGTGCTCGCCCAGGAGCCGGGCGACGTCGTGCTCACCGAGACGTTCGACGGCGACACCCTCCCCGCAGGCTGGACGCCCGTGCTCGGCGACTGGCAGGTGCAGGACGGCCGGCTCGTCGGCGACGCGCCCGACGGGTCCTCGCCCGCGCGCATCACGTTCGGCGAGTCGATCGAGAACTTCCGCCTCGAGGCGACCCTGCGCTTCGAGCAGGTCGACAACGCCTCCCGCTGGGCGGGCGCGATCCTCGACGTCGCGCCCGACGGGTCCGTCCCGTGGTGGCAGGCCGTGCTGCGCAGCACCTCGACCGCGAGCAACGGCGCCGAGATCGCGCAGCGCACGCGCGCGAACGCGTGGAACGTCCCGTACACCGCGTCGGCGCCGTTCGACGCGGGCACCGGCCGCGACGTCGCGCTCGCCGTCGAGGTGCAGGGCGCGCAGGCGACGTGGGCCCTCGACGGCCGGGAGGTGCTCGAGGGTCGCATCGACCGGACCGACGGCGGCGCGCTCGGGTTCGTCACAGCAGGCGCCACCGTGAGCATCGACGACGTCAGCGTCACGGAGATCGAGCCCGCGTCCTGGGTCGGCGACGACGGCGAGCTGCCGGTCACGGTCGCCCACCGCGGCTACTCGTCGGTCGCGCCGGAGAACACCCTCGCCGCGTACGCCGCGGGCATGCGCACCGGTGCCGAGTACGTCGAGATCGACGTGCACACGTCCGCGGACGGCGTCCCCGTGGTGAGCCACGACCAGACCGTCGACCGGACGACCGACGGGTCGGGCGACGTCGCGCAGCTGCAGTCCTCGTACCTCGCCGGGCTCGACGCCGGCTCCTGGTACAGCCCGGCGTTCGCGGGCCAGCGCCTGCCGACGTTCGCCGACATGCTGGAGCTCGTGGAGACCGGATCGTCGACGATGCTCCTCGAGATCAAGGGGCCGGAGACGTCCGCCGAGGTGGAGCGCGTCGTCGACATGATCGTGGACGCCGGGCTCGAGGACCGCGTCGTCCTGCAGTCGTTCGACGTGGACGCTCTCCGGTACGCGCGCGAGCACGCACCGCAGATCCCGCGCGGCCTGCTCCGCGGCACGCTCGACGCCGACCCGGTCACCGTCGCGCAGGAACTCGGCGCGGTCATGTACAACCCGTCTGCGGCGGCGCTGCTCGCGCGGCCGGGCGTCGTCGGAGAGCTCAACGCGGCAGGGATCGCCGTCATGCCGTACACCGTGAACTCGGCGGCGGACTGGAAGCGGCTCACCGAGATCGGTGTCGACGGCGTCATCACCGACCGCGCCGGGGCTTTCGTCGGCTGGAAGGAGGCGCAGGGCCAGGCGGTCGACCCCGAGCCACCCGCCCCGACCGTCAGCATCGTCAGCCCGGCCGAGGGCACCGAGGTCGAGCGCGGTCAGACGCTCGTCGCCGCCGCGTCGTCCACCGACGCCGACGAGGTCGTGCTCACGCTCGACGGCGAGCCGGTCGAGAACGGCGCCACGATCCCCGCCGCCGACCTCGCGCTCGGCGAGCACACCGTCGTCGCGACGGCGACCGGCGAGGGCGGCGAGGCGACGGCGGAGCGGACCGTCGTCGTGACGGTCACCGCCGAGGGCCTGCGCGCCCGGCTCGCCGGGCTGGACGTGAGCACGGGCCAGCTCCAGCAGCTGCTCTCCGCGCTGGAGCGCGAGGACTGGGACCGCCTCGTGCGCACCGTGACGAAGCACGTGGACGACGACGCGACGGTCGAACGTCTCGCCGCGGAAATCGACCACCTCGCGGCACGCTGACGCGTCACTGACGCACCACTGACCCGTTCGCCGAACCCCGGGTTGCGCGTCGATCGACCGTCCGATCGCCGTGCGACCCGGGGTTCGGCGTTCAGGACGCGCGACCCGGGGTCCGTCCGTCAGACGGGCTGCTTCGGGGCGAACTGCGAGAGCGTGAGCTCGGCGCCCTGCGGGTCGCGGACCACCGCGTCGCGCGACCAGTCCGTCTCGACCGTCGACAGGACGGCCGCGCCCGCACGCTCGGCGGTCGTGACGGACGCGTCGCGGTCGGCGACGGCGAACGTCACGACGAAGCGCGCGGGGCCGTCGGCCCGCTCGATCCCGGCGGCGACGTCGGCGAACCCCGGGGGCAGCTTCGCCTGCCGCTCGTGGATCCCGGGGTCGGACGTCCGCGCCAGGTGGCCCCCGTACCCGGGCACGCGCACCATGCCGGCGCCGAGGTCGGGACTCACCTCCCACCCGAGCAGCGGCCCGTAGAAGTGCAGCGCCCGCTCGGGGTCGGGCGTCCGCAGGATGCTGAAGTTCCACGTCCCGGGCTCGTTGACGCGCTGGGCCCCGAGGCGTTCGTCCGGCTCCCAGAACCGGCACGTCGCGCCCTGGCGGTCGCGCACGACGGCCATCCGGCCCGCGGAGCCGACCGTCGTCGGCCCTGCGAGGACCTCGCCCTCCAGGTCCTCGACGCCTCGCGCCGCCGCGTCGACGTCGTCGACCGCGACGTACGTCACCCACTGCGCGGGCCCCTCCCCCGAGGCGATGGCCGCGACGGGCTGCCCGCCGAGCGACGCGACGACGTACCGGCCGTCCGTCCCGGGCGGGAGCCGGTCCTCGAAGGACCAGCCGAACACCGTGCCGTAGAACGCGAGCGCCGCGTCGACGTCGGGCTGTTCGGTGTCCACCCAGCACGGCACGCCGTGGGGATAGGTGCGCGGGACCGGTCCGCCCGGCTGCTGGTCCGCCATGTCGACCTCCGTCCGTGCCGCTGCGCGCGGCCCCGTCCCACCTTCGGCCCGTGGAGCCCGCCTCCGCAAGGGCCGGACCCTTCCCCGCCGCGCGAGCACCGGAGCGCGGCCCTACGGTCAGGGTCCGACGACCTCGACACCCCGGAGGCACGACCATGTGGGCATTCTTCGGACGCCGGCTGCGCACGCTCGTCATCGCGGTCGTGCTCATCCCCGTCGCGACGCGGGTCGCGCGGGCGATCGCGGATCGCACGGAGGCGAAGCACGGCGGGCCGACGACGCTCTCGCGCGGGCTGCGCTCCGTCGACGGGCTGGCCCAGAAGGCCCGGCGGCTGCTCTGACCCGACGCCGGGGAGTCACCTCCCGGTCTTCCCGGCGTCACCCCGACCTCGTACGGTGGCGGGGACGATCCGTCGACGACGAGGGAGCCCGACCGTGACCACGAGTACCGCGCGATCCCGCACCACGACCCCCACCACGAGCCGTCCCCGCGCCCGCCCGCGGACCCGCACGGCGCTGGCCGCGGCGCTCACCGCCACCCTGGCGCTGGGTGCCGTCGGCGCGTCGGCGGGAGCCGCCGTCGCCCACGGCGGCGGCCACGGGAACGGCGGCGGCCACGGCCACGGCCACGGAGGCGGGAGCGGGCCTGGCGGCGGGAGCGGGCACGGCGGCGGGAGCGGGCACGGGAAGGGCGAGACGCTGCGCGTCGCGACGTACAACGCGAGCCTCAACCGCGCCGCCGCGGGCGAGCTGGAGGCCGACCTGTCGACGCCCGACGACGCTCAGGCCGCCACGATCGCCGAGGTCCTGCAGCGCACGCGCCCCGACGTCGTGCTGCTCAACGAGTTCGACCACGTCCCCGACGGCCGCGCCGTCGACCTGTTCCGCGACAACTACCTCGAGGTCCCGCAGGGCGGCGCGCAGCCGATCGAGTACCGGTACGCGTACGTGGCGCCGTCGAACACGGGGATCCCCAGCGGGTTCGACCTCAACAACGACGGGACGGTGGGCGGCGGGGACGACGCCCTCGGGTTCGGCCTGTTCGAGGGGCAGTACGGCATGGCGGTCCTGTCGCGGTACCCGATCGACACGCGCGACGTCCGCACGTTCCAGGAGTTCCTCTGGAAGGACATGCCGGGCGCGCTCCTGCCGGACGACCCGGCGACGCCCGAGCCGGCGGACTGGTTCACGCCCGAGGAGCTCGAGGTCGTGCGCCTGTCGAGCAAGTCGCACTGGGACGTCCCCGTCCGCGTCGGCAAGCGCACCGTGCACGTGCTCGCCTCGCACCCGACGCCGCCCACCTTCGACGGCCCCGAGGACCGCAACGGCCGCCGCAACCACGACGAGATCCGCTTCTGGGCGGACTACGTCACGCCGGGCAAGGCCTCGCGGTACGTCTACGACGACGACGGCCGTCGCGGCGGGCTGCGACCGAGCGAGTCGTTCGTGGTCCTGGGCGACCAGAACGCCGACCCGCTCGACGGCGACTCCGTGGACGCGGCGATCGACCAGCTCCTCGACCACCGGCGCATCACGGACCCGCTGCCCACGTCGGAGGGCGGTCCGGAGGCGGCCGCGCTGCAGGGCGGCGCGAACGCGACGCACGAGGGCGACCCCGCGTACGACACCGCGGACTTCGCCGACACCGCGCCCGGCAACCTGCGCGCCGACTACGTGCTCCCGTCGCGCGACCTGCGCGTGCGCGACGCCGGCGTGTTCTGGCCGGTCCAGGCCGACCCGCTGTCGCGGCTCACGGGCGTCTACCCGTTCCCGAGCAGCGACCACCGCCTCGTGTGGGTCGACGTCGCGGTGCGCTGAGCGCTCATCGCGTCCGGGATCTTCACCCGGGATCTCACCCCTCCGGCCGGGACCGGGCTCTGGCGCGGCCCCGACCGGAGGGTGCACACTCGTGGAGGCTCGTGCTCACTGCTGAGTCACAGCCACCTCTCACCGAGACTGCGGCCGGCTCCGCCGGCCCCCGGCACGGTCGCCCCGCGACGCGCGCCTCCGTCGTCCGGCCCGACGACATCCCTGAACACGCCCGGACCTCGCGTGCCCGCTACCGCGGGCCGTCCCCTTGCGGGTGTCGGGCACCGCCGGACCTTGGAGCACACCCATGAGACGCGTTCCCACCGTCCTGGCCGCCGCGGCCACGACGCTGCTGCTGGCCGCCACCCCCGCCGTCGCGCACGGCGGGGGCAAGCCCGAACCCCGCCCACCCACCGTCAAGGACGTCACCGGCGGGCTCCTCGGGCCCCTGAGCCTCGCCGTCGGCCCGCACGGCATCACCTACGTCTCGCAGGACTTCGCCGGGCTGCTCACGTCCGTCGCACGCGACGGGACCACCACCGTGCTCCACGGAGCGGAGGCCGGGCACGAGGTCGGGGGCGTGTCGTACGCGGACCGGACGATCACCTTCACCGAGACCTTCTACGGCGAGAGCGACACGTCGCTGTCCGCCGTGCTCAAGACGGTCCGGACGGACCGCGGCGGCACGCCCGTGGGCGCACCGACCGTGCTCGCCGACGTGCACGCGTTCGAGACGGCGAGCAACCCGGACGGGGACGTGACGTACGGGCTGCTCGAGACGGACCCGGCGTGCCTCGACCAGATCCCCGAGGACGCCTTCCTGCCCGGGACGTACACGGGGATCGTCGACGCCCACCCGTACGCGACGACGACCTCGCGCGGCACGACGTACGTCGCCGACGCCGGCATGAACGCGATCCTCGCGCACGACCGTCGCGGACTGCGCACGGTCGCGGTCCTGCCACCTCAGCCCTTGGCCGTGACCGCGGACATCGCCGGCCAGGTCGGGTGGCCGGAGTGCGTCGTGGGCGAGACGTACTGGTGGGAGCCCGTGCCGACCGACGTCGAGGTCGGGCCGCGGGGCCAGCTCTACGTGACCGCGCTCCCCGGCGGCCCGGAGGACCCGGACGTCGCGCGCGGTGTGGTGTTCACCGTCGACCCCCGGCGCGGCACCGTGCGCCAGATCGCGACCGGCTTCGTCACCGCCACCGACCTCGCCGTCACCCCGACGGGGACGGTCTACGTGGCCGAGCTGTTCGGCGGCAAGATCTCCGTCGTCGAGCGCGGCCGGCTCCGCACGCTCGTCGAGGTACCTCTCCCCGGCGCCGTCGAGTGGACGGGCAAGGGCCTCGTCGCGACGACGAACGCACTCCCGGGCGAGGGCGCGCCGCCCGACGGCCGCGTCACCACCGTGAGCCTCGGCAAGACGAAGGGTCACGGGGGCCACGGGGGCCACGGGGGTCACAGCGGCCACGGCGGCTGGGGCTCAGGGCGTGACGACTGGCGGGGCGACCGGCACGGCCTCGGCGGCTGGTTCGACCGGGACCGCTGAGCCCGCCGGCCTGCCGGGGGGCGCCGTCGAGCACGACGCTGCTCACCGCCGAACATGACATCGCGGTCGTTCTCACCCCGAGAACGACCGCGATGTCATGTTCGGCGGTACCTCGCGCCAGCGGTACCTCGCGCAGGCGGTACCTCGCGCCGGGGGTGCCTCGCGTCGGCGGTGCGCCACGCCCGCGACGCGTCAGGCGGACGCCGCGCGGGCCAGGGCGGCGAGGCTCGTCCGGACGTCGGCGTCGGTCGTGGCCCAGCTGCTCACCGAGATGCGCAGCACGGCCCGGTCGTGCCAGCGCGAGCCGGACATCCACGCCGTGCCGTCCTCGAGCACGCGGCGCACGACGTCCTGCGTGCGCTCGTCGCTGCCGAAGGACGCGCACACCTGCGTGAACACCACGTCGTGGAGCACCTCGACGCCGTCCAGCGCGCGCAGCCCGTCCGCGAACGCGGCCGCGTGGCGGCAGAACCCGTCGACGAGGTCGACGACGCCCTCGCGCCCGAGCGAGCGCAGCACGGCCCAGACCGGGAACGCCCGGCCCCGGCGGGACAGCTCGGGGACCTTGTCGAACGGGTCGCCCGCGTCGCTCTGGATGAGGTAGTCGCCGTGCATGCCCATCGCCGCGCGCAGCGGGACCGGGTCCGCGACGATCGCGAGACCGCAGTCGTACGGCACGTTGAGCGTCTTGTGCGCGTCGGTCGCCCAGGAGTCGGCGGCCTCGTAGCCCGCGACGAGGTGCCGGTACGTCGGCGAGGCGGCCGCGAACAGCCCGAACGCGCCGTCGACGTGCACCCACGCGCCGTGCCGGTGCGCGACGTCGACCGCGTCGGTGAACGGGTCGAACGCGCCCGAGTGCACGTTCCCGGCCTGGAGGAGGACGATCGGCGGCGGCCCGTCGGAGTGCGAGCCCGCGTCGAGCGCCGCGGCCAGCGCGTCGGTCCGGATGCGGCCCTGGTCGTCCGCGGGCACCACCTCCGGCGCGCCGAGGCCGAGGTACGACAGCGCGAGGTCGACCGACTCGTGCCGCTCCGCACCCACGAGCACACGCACGCGCGGCGCCCCCGCGAGCCCGTCGCGGCGCACGTCCCACCCGACCCGGCGCAGGACCTCGCCCCGCGCCGCCGCGAGCGCCGTGAAGTTCGCCGTCGTCGCGCCGGTGACGAACCCGACCGCGCTCGCGGGCGGGAGGCCGAGGAGGTCGAGCAGCCACGCGCTCGCGACGTCCTCGACCGCCGTGTGCGCCGGCGTGACCGTCCGCAGCGCGGAGTTCTGGTCCCACGCGCTCGTGAGCCAGTCCGCGGCGAGCGCCGCCGGGTGGCTGCCGCCGATGACCATGCCGTAGAAGCGCCCCGAGGGCATCGCCGTGAGACCCGGGTCGCACGCGGCGGCGAGGAGGTCGACGACGTCCGCGGCCGGAGTCGGGCCCGCCGGGAGGTCCGTGCCCAGCGCCGCCACGACGTCGTCGACGGCCGCGCGGGGCGGGACGGGTCGCGTCGCGAGCGAGTCCAGCCACTCCGTCGCGTGGGCGTGCGCACGCCGCAGCGCGGCGCCGGTCTCCTCCATCGGTCCTCCCAGGTCGTTCGCGCTCGTGCGCGCTCGTGCGCGCCAGGTCAGCGGTCGTGCACCGGGTCCGCCAGCACGTCGTCGGCGAACTGCTCGACGAGCTCGTCGACGTCCGGCTCGTGGTCCCAGCCCTCCACGTACCGCGCGAGACGGTCCCGCTCGGCCGCTCGCAGCGCGGCGGCCGCGGCGTGCCCGGCGTCGGTGGCGACGACGGTGTCCCGGTCGTCCTCGACGGTGACGAGGCCGCGCTCGGCGAGGGACCGCGCGACGTCGCGCACCCGGTCCTCCGTCCGGCCGGAACGCTCCGCCATGGTCCGGACGGACCGCGAGCCCTTGAGCGACGCGCGCGTGACCATCCACGCCTGGCCGGGCTCGAGCCCGACCTCGGGGGCGATGAACCGGTACACCGCGAGGGGGTCGCGCACGCCCACGCGCCGCCACAGGATCATCCGCAGCTCCTCGAGCGACGTGCGGCTCGACGGCAGGGCGAACGCCTCGCCGGCGGAGTGGCCGGCCACCTCGGCGCGGTCGGGTGTGGCGCCGTCGCGCGCGGACGTGCGGAGCGTGGTCTCCGGCAGGAGCCACGACAGGCCGAACGCGAGGACCGCGACGGGCACGGCCCACAGGAAGACGGTCGAGAGCGAGTCGGCATAGGCGTCGAGGAACCAGTCCTGGACGTCCGTCGGGCACTGCGCGAGCGCGGCGCTCGACGCCGCGAGCGCGTCCGGCCCGCACGGGCCCTGGGCGTCCGGAGGGACGCCGGTCGTGAGGTCCGCGGTGAGCCGGTTCGCGAAGATCGTGCCGAACACGGCGACGCCCACGGACGAGCCGATCGTGCGGAAGAACGTGGCGCCGGACGTGCCGGTGCCGAGGTCGCGGTACTCGACGGCGTTCTGCACCGCGAGGACGAGCACCTGGTTGACCATGCCGAGCCCCAGGCCGAGGACGAACATGCTGAGGCCGGCCTGCAGCGTCGTCGTGTCGCGCCCCATGAGGGACAGCAGGTACAGCCCGACGGCCGTGATCGCCGTCCCGGCGATGGGGAACACCTTGTAGCGGCCCGTGCGGGAGATGATCTGCCCGGACCCGATCGACGTCAGCAGGAGCCCGAGCATCATGGGCGTCATCTGGAGGCCCGACGCCGTGGGGGTGGCTCCCTTGACCTGCTGCAGGTAGAGGGGCAGGAAGGTGATGGCACCGAACATCGCGAACCCGACCGCGAAGCCGACGACGGCCGCCGTGCTGAAGACCCGGTTGCTGAAGAGGCGCAGCGGCAGCACGGGCTCCGCGGCGCGCTGCTCGACGAGCACGAACGCGACGAGCGACACGACGGCGACCGCCGCGAGCCCGTACACCTGGACGGAGCTCCAGCCCCACGTGGTGCCGCCGAGGCTCGTGACGAGGACGATGCTGGTGGCGATGACGCCGAGCAGGATGATGCCCGCGTAGTCGATGCTCGGGTGCTTGGTCGACGCGATCCGCGGGAGCACCGCGACGACCGTGATCAGGGCGACGACCCCGATCGGCACGTTGATGTAGAACACCCATCGCCAGTCGAGGTTGTCGACGAAGAACCCGCCGAGCAGCGGACCGGCCACGGACGAGACACCGAAGACGGCGCCGAACAGGCCCTGGTAGCGACCGCGCTCGCGCGGCGAGACGACGTCGCCGATGATCGCCTGCGCGAGCACCATGAGACCGCCGCCGCCGACGCCCTGCACGGCGCGCCACGCGATGAGCTGCCCCATGGTCTGGGAGGTCCCGGCCAGCATCGAGCCGGCGAGGAAGATGAGGATGCAGACGACGAACAGCGGCTTGCGCCCGACGAGGTCGCCCAGCTTGCCCCACAGCACGGTCGTCGCGGTCGACGCGAGCATGTACGCGGTGACGACCCAGGACAGGTGCTCCGCGCCGCCGAGGTCCGACACGATCGTGGGCAGCGCCGTCGCGACGATGGTCTGGTCGAGCGCGGCGAGGAGCATCGCGAGCATGAGCCCGGCGAAGACGAGGTAGACCCTGCGCTTCGGCAGTTCGGTCTCCGGCAACGCTGTGCTCACAGCCCCTCCCCCGGGTGCGAAGCTCGCTCGTCGGAGCATGGCACGGCGGCAGTCCGGCTGCACGTGGGCGATGCACGTGCGCGGGCCGACGCCCGGCCTGCGGGGTTCCTGGACGCGTGCGCCTCCTGGACGCGCGGGGTTCCTGGACGCGCGTACTTCTTACACCCGGGCAACCCGCAGGCAACACGCAGTGCCTAGCGTCGGGCGCGCAGGGACCACCGACGGAAGGCCAACCCTTGAGAACGCTCACACTGACCCTCTCCGGGCGCGTCGTCGCGCTCGTCGTCGCCGTCGCGCTCGCGCTCGCCGCGGTCGTCGCGACCGTCGCGTACTCGGTCGCCGACTCGCGCGCCACGGCCGCCGCCGCGCGGGCCGACGGCGCACAGCCTCCCGTGCTCGCCGCAGGCGCGGCGACGAACCCGCTCGGCATCGCGTCCGCCCGGTACAGCACCGCGACCGCGAACGCCGCGAGCGCCAAGCCGAAGGTCGTCGTCGTCGCGACCGGCGGCACCATGGCCGGCAAGGCCACGGGCCGCGACACGTTCACGAGCTACCGCGCGGGCACGTACCTCATGGAGGACATGCTGGACACGCTGCGGCCCGAGCTCGACGCCGTCGCCGACGTGACCGCGGTGCAGTTCGGCAACGCCGGCTCGTCCGGCTACTCGATCGCGCAGTTCCACGCGCTGACGCTCGAGGTCGAGAAGCAGCTCGAGACGGCGGACGCCGTCGTCGTGACGACCGGCACGGACACGCAGGAGGAGTTCGCGTACTGGCTCGACCTCACCGTGCAGTCCCGCAAGCCCGTGGTGACGTCTGGCTCGATGCGCCCGTGGGGGTCGGGAGACGGCCCCGAGGACAGCCTCGTGTTCGGCACCGACGCGCCGGCCAACCTGTACAACGCGATCAAGGTCGCGGCGTCCCAGCAGACGTACTGCTTCGGCACGGTGCTCATGCTCAACGACGAGATCCAGGCGGCCCGCGAGGTCACCAAGTCGAACTCGTACCGCACCGACACGTTCCAGACCCGCGAGTACGGCGTGCTCGGCTGGATCGACGGCGACAACATCACGCTCGGCCGCGCCCCGGCCCGCGTCATGACGTGCGACACCGAGGACTGGTTCACGCCGTTCGACCTGACGGACGTCGCGCCCGAGAACCTGCCCCGGACCGAGATCCTCATGTCGTACCAGCAGGCGGGCGGCGAGCCGGTCACGGCGTTCGCGAACGCGGGCGTCAAGGGGATCGTCACCGCGGGTACCGGCGCGGGCGGCATCTCGTCCGCGATGAGCCAGGCCCGCAGCGCCGCGATCCGCGACAAGGGCGTGTGGTTCGTCTCGACGACGCGCACCGGCTCCGGGTCGTCGTACGGCTCGGGCAACGGCCTCATTGCGGGCGGCGACCTCACCGCGATCAAGGCGCGGCTCCTGCTCCTCCTGTCGCGCGCGTTCACCGAGGACTTCGCGACGGCGCAGGGCTGGTTCGCGACCTACGGCAACGCGTCGTTCGACCAGTCGGCGACGGCGGACACGGTCGGCGCCACGCCGGGCAGCACGGCCGTGCTGTTCTCCGGGACCGCGACGCCGTCGTGCAAGGCCCAGAAGGCCGAGCTGACGATCGAGATCACCAGCTCCGACGCCGTGCCGGTCGACCTGCGCGTCGAGAGCCCGGCGGGCGGGTACAAGTTCACGAAGATCCCGGCGGGGCAGACCGTGAAGCACACCATCCCGGCGAAGGTCGCCGAGCTCGCGGCGGGCGAGGCCAAGCTCATCGCCTACAAGAACGTCGACGGCAAGGGCATCCAGACGGTGAAGACCGTCGCCTACCCCGCGACGACCTGCTGACGCCCGGCTGACTCGCACCCAGCAGCCGACCACGGGGTCGGCGACCGCCGAGCACGGGATCGGCGACCGTCTCCTGAGGATTCCGGTCGCTGACCCCGTGCTCGGCGGTCGTCCGTCCTGCTCCCGTCAGCCCCTCGTCGCGGCCAGGGCGACGACGTTCGCCTCGTCCGGGACGGCGTCCTGCGCTCCTGGGCGCCCGACGGCGAGCGCGCCGGCGGCCGCTGCGAGGCGTGCAGCCTCGGTGAGGTCCGCCCCGCGGGCGAGGGCGGCCGCGAGGACGCCGCAGAACGTGTCCCCCGCCCCCGTCGTGTCGACGACGTCGGCGGGGAACGCGGGGACGGCGACGACCTCGGGCTCCGCCCCCGCGCCCTGTGCGCGCCGGGCGACGAGGCACCCGGCCCCTCCGAGCGTCACGACGACCGCCGGGACGCGCGCGAGCAGCAGGACCGCGAGCGCCCCGGCGCCCTGCGCGTCGGTGCGGTCGTGGCCTGCGGCACCGGCCGAGCCGGCCGCACCCGTTCCTGCCGTTCCTGCCGAGCCGAGCGAGTCGAGCGAGTCGAGCGAGCCGAGCGAGCCGGCGAGGTCGGCGGCCTCGTGCTCGTTGACGACGAGCACGTC
The DNA here is from genome assembly GCF_055181235.1 of Cellulosimicrobium sp. So1_17. Classification (NCBI taxonomy): domain Bacteria; kingdom Bacillati; phylum Actinomycetota; class Actinomycetes; order Micrococcales; family Promicromonosporaceae; genus Cellulosimicrobium; species Cellulosimicrobium sp. So1_17. The sequence goes on along the minus strand of NZ_CM143702.1, from coordinate 3,393,913 downwards.
GACGACAGCCCACACGTCGTCGGGGAGGTCGCGAGAGGGCGCGGCGTTGAGGATCATCGGGACGCCCGGGCGGCGTGCGGCCGCCGCGTCGCGCACGACGTCGAGCGGCACCTCGAGCTGGGCCAGCACGGCGTCGGCCGCGGCGACCCGCGCGACGTCCTCGGCGCCGAGCCGGACGTGGGCGTTGGCGCCCGGGGCGACGACGATCGTGTTCTCGCCGTCGGGCGAGACGGTGATGAGGGCGGTGCCGGTGGCCGCGTCGAGGCGCGCGACGCGGTCGGTCCGCACGCCCGCCGCGTCGAGAGACGCGAGAAGCACCTCTGCGCCGTCGTCGCCGCCGACCGCGCCGACGAAGGTCGTGTCCGCACCCCCGGCGCGCGCGGCCGCGACGGCCTGGTTCGCGCCCTTCCCGCCCGGCGACCGGCGCAGGTCGCCGCCGAGCACCGTCTCCCCCGCGCCCGGGTGCCGCAGCACGTCCACGACGAGGTCGACGTTCGTGGAGCCCACGACGACGACGCGTCCCCGCTCCCCCGACCTGCTCACGCCCGATCGCCTCCCTGGTCGCGGGCCGCCCGCGATGCTCCGCAGCGTAACGATCGGTCCTGGTCCGCGCGCCACCAGCGCCTGTGGACAACCCCTGTCACCGGGCGCGCGGTTGCTAGCGTCGCACCGGATCGAGGACCGCCGGCCCTCGGGACCGCGACGACAGGGGGTCGGTAGTGGCGCACGTCGAGGTGGACACCGACGCGCTGACGCTCGCGGCTGCGCTGACGGCGGGGGCGGCCGGTGCGCTCCTCGCGGTCGGCGGTCCGGAGATCGCGGACCGGGCGGTCGATCCGGTGGCGGCGGGAGACACGGTGCTCGCCGACGCGGTCGCCGGGCTGCTCGGCGCGTGGGGTCCGGCGCGGCGGCTCCTGCTCACCGAGCTCGACCAGCTCGCGGGGGCGCTCCGCGAGGCGGCGGCACTGCTCGACGGCGCGGAGACCGGGGCGGCGCGGAGCCTCGCCGAGATCCTCGTGCCGTCGGGAGCGGTGCGGGCCGTGGGACCGGTGCCGGGTGTGGGAGCGGTGAGGGGCGTGCCGTCGGCCGTACCGCCCGCGCAGGCGCGGGTGGCGTGACGTGGCCGACGTCGAGTACCTGCCGCTGACGGGAGACTCCGCCGCGCTGCACGGGACGGCCGCGGCGCTGGCCCGGGCTCGTGACGCGCTCGGGGTCGCGGGCGACGAGCTCTCGCGCGTGCGCGCGGCCGTCGCGCCCCAGCGCAGCGACGCCGTCGCGCTCGCCCTCGGACGGCTCGACGACCTCACCCGGCGCGCGTCCACCCAGGGCGCGGTGCTCGACGCCGCGGCGCGCGTCCTGCACGGACAGGCCGACCTCCTCCTCGGCCGCCAGCTCGAGGCAGCGGCAGCGATCGCGCGACGTCGGTCCGCGCTGGACGACGTGCGCCGCAGGGACGCCGAGCTGGACGCGCTGCACCGGGCCCCGTTCCTCGAGACGTGGGGCGCTGCCCACGGGAGCGCGCTGGGGGACGCCGCCCGGCGCGTGGCCGAGGCGCACGACGAGGTGCGTCGGGCCGAGGAGGACTGGCGCGCCGCACGCGAGGCGAAGCAGGCCGAGTCGCGGCGCGCGGCGGCGCAGCTCGGTCCGCTCACGGACGTCCGTGCCGTGAGCGCGTGGGTCGCCTCGGGCGGGCAGGCGTCGGCGTTCCGCACCACGTGGTCGGGCGGCGGCGCCACGGTGAGCGCGGCGTCGACGCTCTCGGGTCTGGCGGCCGCCACCCTCGTCGACCGCCTCGCCGCTCGCGGGCTGGACGACGACGGCGAGACGGCGGCGGTCGAGGAGCTCGCCCGGGTCGTCGGCGCGGCGGGGACGGACGAGGCGTTCTGGTCCGCCTTCTACGCCACGACCCCGCCCGGCGACCTCTACGTGCTGCTGGAGGGCGGCCACCTCAGGCCCGACGGTTCCGTCCTCCACCCCGGGACGCACCACGGCGCGATCGCCCTCGCGGTCGCGGGCACGTTCGGCCCGTGGGCGTCCTCGCTCGCACCCGAGGAGCAGGAGGCGCTCGGCGCGGCCGTGGTCGACGACCTGGGGACGGTCACGATCCCCGTCGGGTGGTCCGCGACGGCCACGGCGCTCCTCGGCGCGGCGCACGGCGCACCCCGGGTGCACCGCGGGGCGCTGGAACGCGTCGACGCGCAGCGGCAGGCCGACGCCGCCTCGCCCGACCCCCTGGCCCCCCTCTCCTTCGAGCGCGACGGGCGGTTCGTCATGAGCGCCGCGCTCAGCGGGCTCGCGGGCTCCCCCGAGGAGTCGCTGCGCTTTCTCGCGGGCGACGCGGACCACGACCTCGTCGCCGCCCGGTCCGCGCTCTGGGTGGGTGCCGTCCCCCTCGGCGGCTGGCCGGACGAGGGCGAGGGTGTCGCCGCGGTCGTCCGGGCCGCCATCGAGCACGGAGCGGCGAGCCCGTCGGAGACGGACCGGGAGAGCGCGGCGCTGCTGCTGTCCCGGGTGACCTGGGACGCACCGCGCGGCCTCGCCGCCGTCTCCCTGTCACCCACCGCCCAGACGGATCTCGAGGCCGCCTACGCGCCCTACGTCGAGGCGTTCGACACGAGCTTCGCCGCACAGCAGCCGTTCGACGCCGTCGGAGTCTACGTCGGACCACCGCGGGCCGACGGAAGCGGTGGCCGCACCCTTCCCCTGCTGGAGCCGGAGGCCCTGTCCCGGACGCTCTCCGCGACGATGGCGTCGCCCGACGGCGTGCGGTCCTGGACCGCGACGATGCTCGCGCACCACGACGCGACCGTGGTCGACGCGCTCGGCCCGACGCCGGCGCAGCCGGACCCGACGGACCCTGAGCTGCGCACCGGCGTCGTGCGGGCGCTCGACGCGCACGACAAGGCGCTGTCCGACGCCGGGGTGATCGTCGGCAGCATGCACCGCGCCGACGTCGCCTCCGCGGTGGACGCCGCCGAGCGCTACGAGTCCCGCATCGGGTTCCTCATGGGCGTGCTGGGCGACGTCGCGCCCGGCGCTGCCGTGCTGACCACGCCGGCGCTCGCCGTGGTCGAGGGCCACCTGGTCGACCTCGACTCCGGACTCACGACGACGGTCGACCGGGCGAGCGCGGAGGGCACGGCCGAGAGCACGGTCCTGCGCTCGCGCGCTCACGACCTCGTCGTCGCCGCGCTCGTCGCGGACGGGGTGCCTCCGGAGGACGCCGCGGACCGGGCGGCGGCGTTCGTCCGGACCGAGGACGGCGAGGACCGCAGCGGCTTCGGCGCCCCGTTCCAGCAGGCGGCCGACCTCGCCCCGTACCGCGGGACGTCGCTCGCGGTCCCGCCCAGCTCTTCCGTCCCCTGACCTGTCGACGGCGCGGACCCCCCGCCGGGTCCCACGGTCCGGGCAGGTCGGCGCGCCTCAGAGCGTGTCGAGCAGACCGCGCAGGCGGTCGATCTCGGCGCCCTGGCCGGCCGCGGTGTCGGCGGCGATCTCGAGCGCGTACGTGTCCTGCCCGTCGACGAGCACGACGTCGACCATGTCGAGCGCGCCCTGGTGGTGCTGGATCATGCCCTCGAGGAACAGGCGGTCGAACTCGTCCCCCGTCGCGGCCTCGAGCGCCGTCATCTGCTCCGGGCTGAGCATGCCGGCCATCCCGTCGTGCTCGTGGTCGTGCCCGGTGTCGGGGACGCGCGGCCCGGTGCCGTCGAGCGACTCGACCTCGGCGGGGACCGGCAGCTCGCGCTCCTGGAGCCACGCGGCGAGCGCGTGGATCTCGGGGCCCTGCGCGGCGGTGACGCGCTCGGCGAAGGCGCCCACGTCGGGCGCCTGCGCCCGCTCGGGCGCGAGCGCCGCCATGTCCAGCGCCTGGAGGTGGTGCCCGATCATGCTCGTCACGAACGTGACGTCGGCCTGGTTCCACTCCCCCGTGGACGGCGGGCCCTCGAAGTCCTCGGGCGCCGTCGTCGACGCGTCCTCGCCAGGCCGCTCCGGCTGCACGACGACGCTCGACGGCGTGGCCGACGCGTCGCCGTCGCCCGTGCAGGCCGACGCGAGGAGGACCGCCGGGAGGACGACCGCGCAGGTCAGAACCACCGTGCGCCGACGCCGCCGCACGTTACCGCCAGGAAAACTCCTCACGCCGCCCGTTCCCTCCGTGTAAAACTTCGCCAGAAAGTGTCCGGTTTGGGTAGCCGAGCCTCGAATTGCCCGTCAGAATTCGCAGAACCCTACCAAGGAGGTGTTTCCCCCGTGCATCAACCGACGCACAGGCAACGACGCCGGGGCATCGTCGCCTCAGCACTCGCCGCAGGACTCGCCGTCTCCTCCCTCGCGGTCGCCGCACCAGCCCTCGCCGAGCCGTCCGACGGCTCGCCCGAGGCCGTCGCGGAGATCGTCGAGCAGTCCACCGCAGAGCTGCCCGCCCAGCGCCTCGCCCCTCTCGCCCAGGCCGCAGACGTCCTGGCACCGGGAGAGGTCGCCGGCAGCCCCAACCTGACCCACGTCGCGAACATCCCGAAGAACGGCGCGTTCGCCCCCGAGGGCCAGTACAGCTCCGACCTCGCGTTCCAGGGACGGTACGCGTTCGCCGGCAACTACGGCGGCTTCACGGTCTACGACGTCGCGGACCCGCGGAACCCGGAACAGGTGGCGCAGGTCGTCTGCTCGGGCTCGCAGAACGACATCTCCGTCCACGGCGACCTCCTCGTGCTCAGCACGGACTCGTCGCGCAGCAACGACTCGTGCGACAACGTCGCGCAGAGCGCCACGGTCAAGGAGTCGTGGGAGGGCATCAAGGTCTTCGACATCTCCGAGCCGACGTCGCCGCAGTACGTCGCGTCGGTCGAGACGCAGTGCGGCTCCCACACGCACTCGCTCGCGCCGAGCAAGGACGGCGAGGACCTCTTCGTCTACGTCTCGTCGTACAGCCCGAGCGCGTCGTTCCCCGACTGCCAGCCGCCGCACGACCTCATCTCGGTCGTGCAGGTCCCGCTCGACGACCCGGCGTCGTCGGCCGTGGTGTCGACGCCCGTCCTCTTCCCGGACGGGGGCAACCCCGGTGGCAACGGCTCGAGCACGACGTCGGGCTGCCACGACATCACGACCTACCCGTCGAAGGACATCGCGGCGGGCGCGTGCATGGGCGACGGCGTCCTCATGGACATCACCGACCGCGCGCACCCCGTCGTGACCGAGGTGGTCCGGGACACGGAGAACTTCGCGTTCTGGCACTCGGCGACGTTCAACAACGAGGGCACGAAGGTCGTCTTCACCGACGAGCTCGGCGGCGGCGGCGCACCGACGTGCAACGCGACCGTCGGCCCGGAGAAGGGCGCCGACGCGATCTACGACATCGTCGACGGCCAGCTCGTCTTCAAGAGCTACTACAAGATCAGCCGTGAGCAGGCGCCGACGGAGAACTGCGTCGCGCACAACGGCTCGCTCATCCCCGTCCCGGGCCGCGACATCATGGTCCAGGCCTGGTACCAGGGCGGCATCTCGGTGTGGGACTTCACGGACTCGGCGAACCCCGTCGAGATCGCGTGGTTCGACCGTGGCCCGCTGTCGACCGAGCGCCTGATCCTCGGTGGCTCGTGGTCGGCGTACTGGTACAACGGCGCGATCATCTCGAACGACATCCAGCAGGGCCTCGACGTCCTGCTGCTCGACGACCCGATCACCAACGCCGCGAAGTCCGTCCTGACGGACGAGCTCAACCCGCAGGCCCAGCCGACGTACGAGGAGCCGGCGGCCTGGGCCAAGGGCACCGCGTACCAGGGCGGCGCGGTCGTCACGTACGGGGGCGCCGTCTGGAAGGCCCAGTGGTGGACCAAGGGCCAGACGCCGGGCGACCCGTGGGGTCCGTGGGAGGAGATCGCGGGCGTCGACTCCGCGGGCGTCGGCGCGTGGAAGCCGACGCGCGTGTACGTCAAGGGCGACACCGTGACGCACGAGGGCACCGAGTACACCGCGAAGTGGTGGACCCGGAACCAGGAGCCCGGCGACCGCTGGGGCCCGTGGGACCCGCAGGACTGACCCACGTCCCGCCCGGGTCGTGACCCCGGGCGACCAGCAGGCCCGACGGCGCCCGCTCACCCTCCGGTGGGCGGGCGCCGTCGCGCGGGGTCCCGTGCGGGTCGCAGGTTCCCGCGCACCGGTGGGTCACGCCGCGGCGACGGCCGCCCTGCGCTCCCGCACGGTCGCGAGCGCGACGCTCCACGCGACGAGCTCGTCGAGCATGGCGTCGAGGTCCCCCTCGTGCCGCGCGCGCGGCGCCAGCCGGGCGTACTCCTCGAAGTCGTCGTAGAGCGACAGGCCGACCTGCGTGCGCACGTCCGCGAGCTGGAGCTCGCCCGCGACGAGCCGCAGCTGCTCGACGGCCCGCGACCCGCCCTGGACCCCGTAGCCGACGAAGCCCACGGCCTTGTCCGCCCACTCGTGGTAGAGCCAGTCCATCGCGTTCTTCAGCACGGCGGCCGGCGCGTGGTTGTACTCGGGGGTCACGACGACGTACCCGTCGAAGCCGTCGATCACGCGCGACCACTCCCACGCGAGCGGGTTCTCGTACTGCTGCATCCGCGGCGGGAGCGCCTCGTCGAGGTGCGGGAGCGGGTGGTCGGCGAGGTCGACGACCTCGAAGGTCGCGTCGGACCGCTGCGCGGCCCGGTCGAGCACCCAGTGCGCGACGCCCGCACTGTTGCGGCCGGTGCGCGTGCTCCCGACGAGGATCGCGATGCGCGGGGTCGAGGTCATGGTTCCTCCAGAGAAAGTGACGTGTCACCGAAATTGGTGATGCGTCACCGTAACGCGTTCTCGGTGACGTGTCATCCATCGACGGTAGGATCGTCCGCATGACGGGACACCCGATCCTCGACGACGCCGAGCGGGACGCGTGGGACGCCTACCTCACGATGCGACGCTCGCTCGACCGGGTGCTCGAGGCCGCCATGCGCACGGACGGCGACCTGTCGCCGGCGGAGTTCCAGGTGCTGTCGGTGCTGCACGCCGCCGACGACCGCGCGCTGCGCACGGGCGAGCTCGCTGCCGCGCTCGACTGGGAGCGCAGCCGCGTCTCCCACCTGTCCCGCCGGATGGCCGAGCGCGGGCTGCTCGAGCGGACCGAGTGCGTCGACGACGCACGCGGGACCTGGATCGTGCTGAGCAACCCCGGACGCCGTGCACTGCTCCGGGCGGTCCGCGGTCACACCGAGCTGCTGCGCGAGGTCCTGTTCGAGCCGCTGGGTCCCGACGGGCTCGCGCGGCTCGAGGACGTCGCCCACCGCGTCGTCGACGCGGTCGAGCGCTCCGGCCGGCCCGGCGCGCCCGCCGCACGCCGAGCGGCACCAACGGGGGCGGCGTCGTGAACGTGTCCCCCGGCAGGCGGGCCGTGCCCGACGACGCGCGGTGCCCGTGCCTGTCCGGCGACGCCTACGGCGCGTGCTGCGGTCGGTACCACGCGGCCCTCCGCACCGAGCCGGTCGGCGACACGACAGGCCCGTACGCGCCGACCGCCGAGGCGCTCATGCGCTCGCGCTACAGCGCGTTCGCGGTCGGCGACGCCGACTACCTCCTGGCGACCTGGCACCCGTCCACCCGGCCCACGACGCTCGAGCTCGACGACGACCTCGAGTGGCGGCGCCTCGACGTCGTGCGGGTCGAGGCCGGCGGGCCGTTCGACGCGACGGGCGTCGTCGAGTTCGTCGCCCACCACCGCTCGCGCACCGGCGGCCCCGCGACGCGTGGCCGGCTGCACGAGGAGAGCCGGTTCGTCCGGGAGGACGGGCGCTGGACCTACCTCGACGGCGATCTGCGCTAGGTACCGCTAGGACGGCGTCGCGGTGCCGGGGCCGAGCACGTCGTACGACACCGCCACGGTGCCGAGGCTGGTCGTGGAGCACGCCGTCAGCCGGAGCGACCGCGGCGCGGGGAGCTCGCGGAACAGTCGCTTGCCGGTACCCAGCAGCAGCGGGTGGACGAAGAGCCGCAACTCGTCGACGAGCCCGAGCGCCATGAGCTGCCGGACGAGGTCGCCGCTCCCCAGGACGGCGAGGTCGCCGTCGCCTGCCGCCTTGAGCCGCGGTACGGCTGCCTCCAGCCCGCCGTCGAGGACGTGCGCGCCCTCCCAGCCGAGGTCGGTGAGGGTCCGTGTCGCCACGTGCTTGGGCGTCTCGTTCAGGTGCCGCGCCATCGGGTCGTCGGCGGGCGCGTGGGGCCAGTACGCCGCCATCTTCTCGTAGGTGCGCCGGCCGAGGAGATAGCCGGTCGTCCGGCCGAACCCGTCCGCGGCGACGGCCTCGTGGACCGCTCCCGCGTAGGGCGCGCCCCAGCCGCCGTGGGCGAAGCCGCCGTCCGTGTCCTCCTCGGGCGAGCCGAGGCCTTGCATCACGCCGTCGACGGTCAGGAACTCGATGATCACCAGTCGTCTCATGACGTCGATGCTGGTCCCTGCGACCCTGCGCCGGCTTGAAGAAAGGTGACCTGGCGGTACCGGACCGGCCGCGCTGCGCGCCATACTGCCGTCATGGACGACGGCCACCGCGTCTCGCTCGTCCGGCACCGCCCGGGGCCGGGCCTCGCCGGGCTGGTCGCCGGCATGGTCGGGCTGTCGGAGAGCGCCCCCGGCGCCGTCATGCGTCGTCAGCCGGCCGGGACGCTGCTCCCGCTCGTCCTCACCTTCGACGGCGCGCTCGAGGTCGTCGACCTCGCGGACGGGGCGGGGGCGGGCCGCTCCTACCGCTCGTTCGTCGCCGGCCTGTCGGGTGGCCACGCGACGACCCGGTTCGCCGGGACGATGGACTGCCTGCAGGTGTACCTCACCCCGCTCGGCGTCCGCCGCGTCCTCGGTGTACCCGGCGCCGAGGTGGCCCGTCGGGTCGTCGCGGTGGACGACGTCGTCCCCGGCCTGGGCGACGACCTCGCCGACCGTGTCGCGTCCGCGGCGAGCTGGGAGCAGCGGTTCACACTCGTCGAGGCCGCGCTCACCCGGCACGCGGCGCGCAACGCGGGCGTGGTCCCGCCGTGGGTCGCGTGGATGTGGCGGCAGATCCGGGCGAGCGGCGGGCAGGCCCGCATCGCGGACCTCGTCGACCAGACGGGCTGGAGCCACCGGCACGTCGCGACGGTGTTCGCGGAGAACGTCGGCCTCACGCCCAAGCGGGCGGCGGGCGTCGTCCGCTTCGAGCACGCCTCCGCCGACCTCGGCGTGCTCCCGCTGGCCGAGATCGCCGCCCGCCACGGGTACTCCGACCAGAGCCACCTCACGCACGACGTCGTCCGGTACTCGGGGGAGACGCCGAGCGCCCTCGCCGCCGCGCGCCGGCCTACGCCGTCGACCGCACTGGGCCTCGTCGACCGAGAAGAGCCAGCACGACCGCGACCGTGAGCGCGCCGAGCAGCGCCCCCGCGGTGTTGAGCACGACGTCCTGCACCGTGGGCACCCGACCGGGCAGGAGGTTCTGCGTCAGCTCGATCGCGGTGGACAGCGCGGCGGCCGCGAGGGTCACGACCGCGACGGCACGCCCCACGCCCGGTTCCCGGCGCCCGCGGCGCGCGACCGCAGCGCGCAGCAGCGGCAGCCCGAGCACCCCGAACGGCAGGAACATCACGACGTTGGCGGACGCCTCGAGCACCGGGAGCGTCATGGGGACGCCCAGGCCGTGCAGCGCGTCCAGGGTCGCCGTCGCCCAGCCGGGCGCCGCGGTGGACTGCGGCGACGGCCACAGCGTGACGACCCCGACGGCGGCGAGGTAGGCGACGAACGTCCAGGTCAGCAGGCGCACCGCCACAGCGTAGGGAACCGGGCGGCGCGGGGCTCCTCCGTGCGCCGGACCACCACGCGCCCTCCACCCAAACCGCCCTCGACGCGCGGGCCGGCGCGACTCTGGGTTCACTGGGCGCCATGGTCACCCTCGGATTCCACTCCTCCCACGAGCAGATCCCGCCCGGCCCCCTCCTCGCCGCCGCCCGGCGTGCGCAGGACGTGGGCTTCGACGCGGCGATGTGCTCCGACCACCTCGCGCCGTGGAGCGAGCGGCAGGGCGAGTCCGGCTTCGCGTGGTCGTGGCTCGGCGCCGCGCTCGCGACGACCGACCTGCCGTTCGGCGTCGTCACCGCACCGGGCCAGCGCTACCACCCGGTGATCCTCGCGCAGGCGATCGCGACCCTCGGCTCCATGTTCCCCGGCCGGTTCTGGGCCGCGCTGGGCTCCGGCGAGGCCATGAACGAGCACGTCACGGGCGACCGCTGGCCCACGAAGGCGGAGCGCGACGAGCGGCTGCGCGAGTGCGCCGACGTCATGCGGGCGCTGCTCGCGGGCGAGGAGGTCACGCACCACGGGCACGTCACCGTGGACCGGGCGCGCGTGTGGTCGCTGCCCGACGTCGCCCCGCGGCTCGTCGGCGCGGCGGTCACTCCGCGGACCGCGCGCCGCCACGCCGACTGGGCCGACGGCCTCGTCACCGTGAACCAGCCCGTGGAGTCGCTGCGCCGCGTCGTCGGCGAGTACCGCGACGCCGGCGGCCGCGGCGAGCTGGCCCTGCAGGTGCACGTCGCGTGGGGCGAGGACGACGAGGCCGCGTTCGCCGTCGCGCACGACCAGTGGCGCTCGAACCTCCTGCCGCCGAGCGTCAACTGGCACCTCGAGACGCCCGAGCAGTTCGACGCCGTCGCGGACCTCGTGCGGCCCGAGGAGGTCCGCGGGACCGTCCTCGTGGAGCACGACGCCCAGCGCCTCGCCGACCGCGTCGCCGAGATGACCGCGTGCGGTTTCGACGCGGTCTACCTGCACCACGTCGGCCAGGAGCAGGACGCGTTCCTCGACGCCGCGGGCGAGGTGCTGCTGCCCCGGATCCGCGAGGCCGCCGCCTCGACGACGGCCGGAGGTGCCGCATGAACATCCGCGACACCGGCGACCTGTGGTGGAAGAACGCCGTCGTCTACTGCCTCGACGTCGAGACGTTCATGGACTGGAACGACGACGGCATCGGGGACTTCCCCGGCCTCGTGCAGCGCATCGACCACCTCGCCGACCTCGGCGTGACGTGCCTGTGGCTCATGCCGTTCTACCCGACCGCAGAGCGCGACGACGGCTACGACATCACCGACTTCCTCGGCGTCGACCCGCGCCTGGGCGACATGGGCGACGTCGTCGAGCTGGTCCGCACCGCGCGGGACCGCGGCATCCGCGTCATCGTCGACCTCGTCATCAACCACACCTCGGACCGCCACCCCTGGTTCCGCAGCGCGCGCCGCTCGACCGACGACCCGTTCCGCGACTTCTACGTGTGGCGCTCCGAGGAGCCGCCGTCCACGAAGGACCAGGTCGTCTTCCCCGACCAGGAGGACGGCATCTGGACCCTCGAGGAGAAGACCGGCGAGTGGTACCGGCACCGGTTCTACCGGCACCAGCCGGACCTCAACACGGCGAACCCGAAGGTCCGCGAGGCCATCGCCAAGACGATCGGCTTCTGGCTCGAGCTGGGGATCTCGGGCTTCCGCGTCGACGCCGTCCCGTTCGCCCTGACCGACGCGGCCGCGAACCCCGACGACGAGATCGACGACCCGCACGACATGCTCCGCGTGCTGCGCGCGTTCCTCGGCCGCCGCTCCGGCGACGCGATCCTCATGGGCGAGGTCAACCTGCCCTACCCGGACCAGGCGCGCTTCTTCGGCGACGGGAACCCGGCGGACGGCGACCCCGGAGGCACGACGAGCTCCGAGCTGACGATGCAGTTCGACTTCAACGCCATGCAGGCCATGTACCTGGCCTTCGCGCGCCACGACGCCGGCCCGCTCGCCGCGTCGCTGCGGGCACGACCGCCCATCCCGCACGACACCCAGTGGGCGACGTTCGTGCGCAACCACGACGAGCTCACCCTGGACAAGCTCAGCGAGGACGAGCGCCAGGAGGTCTTCGCGGCGTTCGGCCCCGAGGAGGACATGCAGCTCTACGGGCGAGGGCTGCGCCGTCGGCTGCCGCCCATGCTGGGCGGGGACCCGCGGCGGCTGCGGATGGTCTACTCGCTGCTCTTCGCGCTCCCCGGGACGCCCGTGCTGTTCTACGGCGAGGAGATCGGGATGGGCGAGAACCTCGACGTCCCGGGTCGGCTCGCCGTGCGCACCCCCATGCAGTGGACGTCGCAGCACAACGGCGGGTTCTCGCGCGCGCCCGCGCGCCGGCTCGCCGCGCCCCTGCCCGACGACGGCTACGCACCCGAGCACGTCAACGTCGCCGACCAGCGGCGCGACCCCGACTCGCTCCTGACCTTCGTGCGCCTGCTCGCGCACCGCTACCGGGAGTGCCCCGAGCTCGGGTGGGGCGACGCCGTCGTCCTCGACCAGCCGGAGCCCTCGGTGCTCGCGCTGCGCACGACGTGGCAGGACGCGTCGATGGTCACGCTGCACAACCTGTCGCCGGACCCCGCCGTCGTGCCGCTCTCCCTCGGCGAGCTGCCCGAGGGCGCCCGGCTCGTCGACCTGCTGGACCACGACGACGTCGAGCCGGCGCCGGACGGGACGGCCGAGGTGCGCCTCGACGGGTACGGCTTCCGCTGGCTGCGCGTGACGCACCCGGAGGCGCGTCGGCTCCTGTGAGCCGACGCACGGCACCGTGACGCGCGACGCCCCGCCCGGGTCCTGCCCGGGCGGGGCGTCGTGGCCGTCGTCGAGACGTCAGCCGTGCGTCGGCTCGTCGGGGCCGACGGGCGGGCCGGGCGAGGACGGCCAGCCCGGGTCGTCCGGTACGGGGTCGCTCGGGCGCGGCTCGCCGGGGACCGGCTCGCCCGGCACCGGCTCGTGCGGGGGCGCCGAGGGGTCGGCAGGCGGCCCGGGAGACTTCGGGGGCTCCACCACGGGCTCGGCCGGCCGCACCGGCTCGACCGGACCTCCGGGCTCGACGGGACCGCCGGGGTCGACCGGACCGGTCGGCTCGGCCGGTCCCGCGGGGTCCGTGGGCTCGGCCTGGTTCGCGAACGTGTCCCGCTCGTCGCGCGGCAGACCGGTGAAGTTCGGGTCGTCCGGCACCGAGCCCGGGTCGGGGATCGTGGTCATCGCGCACCTCCAGCGTCGAGTGCGACGCCGACGTCGGCGTCCCTCCCGACGGTAGGCCCGGACGGGGCCGCTCGCGCGCCGCATGCCTAGGCTGTGCCCGTGAGCTCGTTCGCGTCAGACAACTACGCCCCCGCCCATCCCGACGTCCTCGCCGCGCTGGCCGCCGCGAGCGCCGGGCACGAGGTCTCCTACGGCGAGGACCCGTGGACGGCACGGTTGCAGGAGGTGGTGCGCGCCCGGTTCGGCGCGGAGGCGACCGCCTATCCGGTGCTCACCGGCACGGGCGCCAACGTCATCGCCCTGATGTCGATGCTGCCCCGGTGGGGCGCCGTGGTCGCGACCGAGCACGCGCACCTGAACACGGACGAGAACGGCGCCCCCGAGCGGGTCGGCGGGATCAAGGTCCTCACCGTGCCCGCCCCCGACGGGAGGCTGACGCCCGAGGCCGTCGACCGGTTCGCGGCCGACCTCGGCGACCCCCACCGCGCCCAGCCGCTCGTCGTGTCGGTCACGCAGGCCACCGAGCTCGGCACGGTCTACACGCCGCAGGAGCTCCGCGAGATCTCGGACGCCGCGCACGCGCGCGGGATGCGCGTGCACCTCGACGGCTCGCGCCTCGCGAACGCCGCCGTGGCGCTCGACGTCCCGCTGCGCGCGCTCACGACCGACGCCGGCGTGGACGTGCTGTCCTTCGGCGGCACGAAGAACGGCCTCGCGCTGGGCGAGGCCGTGGTCGTGCTCGACCCCTCGGCCGTCGACGGCGTGGAGTTCGTCCGGAAGGCGACGATGCAGCTCGCCTCGAAGATGCGGTACGTCTCGGCGCAGCTCCTGGCGCTCTTCGAGCCCGTCGGCGACCCGGTCGCGGACGTCGACGAGATGGCCGCCGCCGACGAGCTGTGGGTGCGCAACGCCCGGGCCGCGAACGCGATGGCCGCGAGGCTGCGTGCCGGCCTCGCAGACCTCTCGCCGGCGGACGTCGCGCACCCCGACGTCCCGGCGCCGGCGCCCGACGGCGGAACCCGGCCCGCGGCGTCGGGCATCGTCTTCACGCAGCCCACCGAGGCGAACGCGGTGTTCGCGACCCTGCCGCGCGCCGTGGTGGCGGCCCTGCGCGAGCGGCACCGGTTCTACGACTGGGGCGCGGGCGAGACGCCCGACCGCGTCGAGGTGCGCTGGATGTGCGCGTGGGACACCACCGCCGCCGACGTGGACGCGTTCGTCGCGGACGTCCGCGCCGCCCTCGCGAGGTAGTACCGCAGCAGCGCGAGGTAGTACCGCGGTTGAGACCGCGGTACTACCTCGCGGAACCACGGTGCTACCTCGCGGAACCGGGGTATTACCTCGGCAGGAGGCGCGCCACCTCGGGGAGGGCGAGGTATCCCGCGGGGAGGCGGCCGTCGTCGAGCAGGACGGCGGCGGCGTGGCGGCCCGGGGCGTCGTTCTCCACCTCGAGCTCCTCGATCGGCGGCGACCCCGGCGCGAGCGGGAACACGGCGGGGCCCAGGCCGTGGAACGCGAGCGGGTCGCGCCGGTCACGGACCGCGACCCACCGGTCCACCTCGGCGGGCACGCGCAGCGGCGCCCGCGCGGCGAGGGCGTCCCGGGTCGCGCGGACGGCGAGCGGGGCCCCGAGCGTGAGGAGCAGCGGCACGTCCCAGCGTCGCGCGTCGGGGTGCTCGCGCAGCACCGAGTACGCGACGACCGACCCGAACGAGTGCCCGACGACCACCGCCGGCTCGTCGGTCGGCACCGCGGCCGCGACGGCGTCGTCGATCACCCGCCGGACGTCCGCGTCGTGCAGGTACGCCCAGACGTCACGCACGAGCAGCACGAGGACGCCGCTGCTCAGCCCGGGGACGTACGCGTCGAGCGCGGACAGCAGCGCGTTGACCCAGCCGCCCAGCTCCCCGAGACTGCCCAGGGCACCCCTCGCGGCACCGAGCGGGGGTGTCGGTGCACCGCCCTCGCGCGCGTCCACCGCGACCTGGGCCTCGCCCACCCCCGCGGCGCGCAGCACCTCGGACGCGACGGACTCGAGGAACCGCAGCTCGTCCTCCGGCAGGTCGGCGACCGCGCGTCGGTCCAGGTCGATCCGGTCCCACCGCGAGCCGGACACGGCGTGCACGGTGACGGGCGGAGGCGTGCCGTCACCCCGGACGAGCGCGGCGAGGGTGTCGCCGTAGTAGACGAAGGAGGCGTCGTCGTCGGTCACGTGCCGCGGCCGGCCCGCTGCCGCGAGCCCCGCGGACAGGACCGTGCGCCACGTCCGCTCGAGGTCCTCCGCGTCGAGGCCCTGGTTGTCGCGGCCGTGGAGGAGCACGAGTCGGGTCACGCGACGAACCTACCCAGGCTCGATCGGGTCCGCCCACCACCGCCCGGGCTGCCGCGTGCGCCCGGACGGTCTACGGTCGCTCCCAGGCCCTGCCCCACGGCCCTGCTTCACGCACGTCTCAGGAGGTTCGCATGTCCCCCCACTCCACCACCGCCGAGATCCACGTCGCTCGCCCGCCCGAGGTGGTGTGGTCCCAGATGGTCCATCCCGGCGCGCGGTGGATGCTCGGCATGAACGTCGAGACGGACTACCAGCCGGGCAGCCCCGTGACGTTCGAGGGTCACTACATGGGCAGGGAGTTCGCCGACTGGGGAGAGGTCGTCGCGGTCGAGCGCCCGCGCCTGCTCCGGTTCACCCACTTCTCGCCCACCATGGAGCTCCCCGACACCCCGGAGAACTACCACGACATCACCATCACGCTCGAGCCCGACGACGCCGGCACGCAGGTGCGCGTCCTCGAGGAGAACATCGAGACGGCGGACCGCGCCGAGCGAGCGCACGCCCTGTGGGCGAAGGCCCTCGCGACCCTCGCCGGTCACGACTGACGGACAGCTGACGGGCAGCTGAGGGACACCGCGTCCCACTACGGTGGCAGGCGGAGGTGGTCGCGTGGCGAGCAGGGCCCGAACCGTCTGGGTCGTCGTGGCCGTGGTCGCGACGGCGGCGGCGATCGCCGCCGTGGTCTGGTACGTGCTGCGACCGGCCACCGTCGCGTCGCCCCCGACGCCCGGTGCCACGAGCACCGGCGAGCCCGCGCCCTCGGCCACCCCGCCCACGCCCACGACGCCCGCCCCGGACCCGCTCGCCGGCTGGACGCTCGAGCAGAAGGTGGGCCAGCTCCTCATGGTCGGGGTCGACGTGCGCTCGCCGCAGCAGGTGAGCTACGACGCCGTCGCCCAGCACCACGTGGGGAACGTGTTCCTCGCGGGGCGGTCGCAGGCCGGGAAGGCCGCGACGCTGGACCTCGTCGCCGGGTTCACGGCGCTCGTGTCGACGGAGACCACGCAGGGTGCGCCGCTGTTCGTCGCGACCGACCAGGAGGGCGGGAACGTGCAGGTGCTGCGCGGGCCCGGGTTCTCGCAGATCCCGACGGCGCTCGACCAGTCGCGCCTCGGGCCGGCCGCGCTGCAGGACCAGGCGACGACGTGGGGGTCGGAGCTCGCCGCCGCGGGCGTCAACCTCAACCTCGCCCCGGTCATGGACCTCGTGCCCGAGCAGTCGGCGGCGCAGAACCCCCCGATCGGGTACTTCGACCGGGCCTACGGGTTCACCCCGGACTCCGTCACGTCGCACGCGAACGCGTTCAGCGCGGGCATGGAGGCCTCGGGCGTCGACGTGACGATCAAGCACTTCCCCGGGCTCGGGCGCGTCTCCGCGAACACCGACACGGACGCGGGTGTCACGGACGACGTCACGACGCGCGACGACCCGTCCGTCGCGGTCTTCGCGTCGGGCATCGAGGCCGGCGCGGCGTTCGTCATGATGTCGACCGCCGTGTACACGCAGATCGACCCGGGCCGCCCGGCGGCGTTCTCGCCCGTGGTCGTGGACGGGATGCTGCGGGGAGACCTCGGCTTCGACGGCGTCGTGATCACCGACGACGTCTCGGCGGCGGCCCAGGTGCAGGCCTGGTCGCCGGCCGAGCGCGCCGTCCTGACGATCGAGGCCGGCGGCGACATGGTCCTCGCGTCGGCGGACCCGTCCGTCGTGGCGGAGATGGCCGACGCGCTCGCGGAGCGTGCCTCGGGCGACCCGGCGTTCGCGGCGAAGGTCGACGCGGCCGTCGAGCGGGTGCTCGGCGCGAAGGAGCGCCTGCGCTGAGGTGTCAGTGACCGCCGTTGGCGAGGAAGACGATCCCCCCGGCGATGGCGAGCACGACGACCAGGAAGCACACGCCCGCCGCGATGATGCGCACGGTCGACGGGCGCGCGACCGTCACGACCTCGCCCGACGGCGTCATGTGCACGCCGTCGGCGTCCACGGCGGCCGGGGTGGTCCGGCCGGCGGCGAGCCGGACGCCCAGCGCGAACAGCGCGGGCAGCCCGGCGCCGACGATCAGGCCGGCGACGACGACCTTGAGCAGCGAGTCGATCTCGATGAACTCGGACACGGGGGTTCCTCTCAGACGCCGGCGCGCTGTCGCGCGCCCTGCGGCTCGGTGGTCGACGGGACCGGGGCGTCGGTGGCCACGACGGCCGGGGTCGCGGCGACGTCGGCCAGCACGGGCTCGACGGGCTCGGGCTCGGCGGCCTCCCAGTCGTCGTTCACGTTGTTGTGGTCGACCGGCTTGCGGCGCGACGCCACCCAGATCGCGACGGCCGTCGCGACGAGGATGCCGAACACGACCGCGGTGCCGAGCACGCCGCCGATCCCCGCCTGGATCCAGTAGCACACCGCGCCGACCACACCCGCGGCGGGGAGCGTCAGCCCCCACGCGGCGAGCATGCGGCCCGCGAGGCCCCAGCGGACCTTCGCGCCCGGCATGCCGACGCCCGAGCCGAGGATCGAGCCGGTCGCGACGTGCGTCGTCGAGAGCGAGAAGCCGAAGAAGCCCGACATGAGGATGACCGCGGCGGACGACGTCTCGGCGGCCATGCCCTGCCGGGAGTCGATCTCGACGAGGCCCTTGCCGAGGGTGCGGATGATCCGCCAGCCGCCGAGGTAGGTGCCGAGCGCCATGAAGAGGGCGCAGGACAGGATGACCCAGAACGGGACCCCGGAGTCGGCCGGGACGGCGCCGCCCGCGATCAGCGCGAGCAGGATGATGCCCATCGACTTCTGCGCGTCGTTGGTGCCGTGCGCGAGCGAGACGAGCGACGCGGAGCCGACCTGGCCCCAGCGGAACGCGCGGTTGCTCGTGTCCTCGGGGACGTCGCGGGTGAGCCGCGCGACGAGCCACGTACCGACGCTCGCGACGCCGATCGCGACGAGCGGCGCGAGCAGCGCGGGGATCAGCACCTTCGCGGCGACGCCGGTCCAGATGACGCCCGACGTCCCGACGGCCGCGAGCACCGACCCGACGACGCCGCCGATGAGGGCGTGCGACGAGCTCGACGGCAGGCCGAGCAGCCACGTCAGCAGGTTCCAGGTGATGCCGCCCACCAGACCGGCGAGCACCACCTCGAGCGTGATGACGTTCGCGTCGACCAGGCCCTTGGCGATGGTCGCGGCGACGGCGAGCGACAGGAACGCGCCGACGAGGTTGAGGACGGCCGACAGCGCGACGGCGGTCTTGGGCTTGAGGGCGCGTGTGGCGATGGAGGTGGCCATCGCGTTGCCCGTGTCGTGGAAACCGTTGGTGAAGTCGAAGGCGAGAGCCGTCACGACGACGAGCACCAGCAGGAGCGTCTCGGTCACGTACTCCATGGTGGGGTCGCACCGGGAGCGGTCTCGACCATCCTGTGGATTCTTCGACCAGTGTTCATCGACAGTTCACCCAGCGTTCGAAGCCCTGTTCGAACCGCCCCTCGGAGGTCCCGACGACGGCTGCCCGACGACCTTGGACGGCCGTCAGGCACGGACCCCGTCGAGCGCCCGGTCGAGCTCGACGACGACCTCGGCGACCGCCTCGCGCCGGGTCCCTGCCCGCTCCGCGTCGTCGGCCACGTCCTGCCGCGCGCGCACGATCTCGGCGTCGAACAGCTCGAGCTGACGGCGGACGTGCTCGCGCTGGTCGCGTGCGCGACGCGCGCCGCCGACCGCCTGGTACCCCGTGACCGCCCCGACGAGCGCCACGACGAGCCACCAGGCAGGCGCCACCACGACCGCCAGCACGAGCGCGACGACGGCCACGGCGGCCAGGCCTCCGACGACCGGCCACGAGATCCCGTCGACCGGTCGAGCGACGAGCTCCGCGCGTGCCGTCGTGGCGAGGCGCGCGCCGTCGTCCGTGGGCGTGACGGTGACGGACCGGCCGGCGAGCCGCAGCGTCCGCGACGGCGCGGGCTCGGCCGCGAGCCGCGCGGCGAGGTCGTGCGCGGCGGCCCTGAGGTCCTCGGCGACGAGCGGCGCGACGAGCCGCGCACGGTCCGGGTCGTCGCCGCGCGCGTCCGCGGCGAGGAGGTCGACGAGGCTCTCGCCCGGCGCCGACCACTCCTGCTCCTCGCCCGGCGCCCGGCCGACGCGCTCGCTGAGCATCTCGGCCCGTCCGAGGAGGTCGCGCTCGACCGGCGCCCCCTCGTCGACGACCGAGGAGACCACGGACCGCACGGCCGCGCGCGCGGCCTCGGACGGGGCACCGTCACCCTGCCCGCCGGCGGCCGCACGTGCCCACGCCGCCCACGCGCGCAGGACCGCCAGCTCGTCGCGAGCGCCCGACGGGCTCCCCCAGGAGTCGCCGCCCCCGCCGAGGGCGGGCGCCTCGGCGAGGAGCGCGCCGCGCAAGCGGTCGCGCGCACCGGCGTCGAGCAGCCCGACGCGCTGCGCGAGCGCGTCGCGCACGCTCTCCGCGCCCGCGGGACCGAGCAGGCCTGCCGCGGCGGCCAGCCACAGCGCCCGCTCGGCGACCGTGACGGGTTCCTCGACCGCCCCCTCGTCGGGGTCGGGCGCCGAGAGGTCGGTCGCGCTGCCCCAGCCCGCGTCGGGCACGGCCGGCGCGTGGAGGACCGACGACAGCCAGGGCTCGGCGAGGCCAGGGTGCCCGACGAGCGCGCACACCCCCACGAGGAAGACGGCCGCGCGCCGACGGTCGCGGACGAGGGCCTCCTGCGCCGCGTCGTCGTCGAGGCGCCCCTCGCGCACGTCGGCGACGGCGAGCGCCGCCGGCACGAGCCAGTACCCGTGCACGTCGGCGAGGTCCGGCGAGCGCCGCAGGTAGGACACGTCGCCCTCGCCCGAGACGACGGCGCGCACGAGGGCGCGGGCGGCGTCGCGCGCGCGGCGCGCGGGCGTGAAGAGCGCGAGCTCCTCGCGCACCTCGCCGAGCTCGATCAGGGCGTTGACGAGGCGCTGGAGGACCTCCACGCGGCTCGACAGGTCGCCCTCGAGCGACCGCAGGCGTCGGTTGAGCGACGCCTCGCGCGAGCGCGCCATCGCCGCCTGCGCCTCCAGCTCCTCGGAGAGTGCCTGCATGTTGCCGTGGTCCGAGCGCCAGGAGCTGTAGGTCGACATGCGCGCGAGCGTACTCAGCGTCGCGCCGTTGTCCACGGGGACCTCTCCCCGCCACCGCGCCGGTCCCGGTGCCGGGACGAGCGGCGGCCGCACGGTCAGCGCTCGTCGGCCTACCCGTCCGCCCGGCCCTGCTCTCGCAGCCTCCGCTCGCGAGCCCGGAGAGCCCGCTCGCGTCGCTCGCCGATCGCGTCGCTCGTGAGTGCGGTGAGCGGCTCCGTCTCCTGCCGGGCCCGCGCACGCTCCACCTCGACGTGCTCGCGGTGCGCCGCGGACTGCGGCCTCGACCGCACGACACGCGGCCCGTCGCGGAGGACGGGCCCGCCGCTGCCGTCGAGCTGCGCCACCGTCCGCTCGCGGCGTCCCGGGCGCGGACGTTCGCGGTGGAAACGCCAGACCCACCGGCGCCGCAGCAGCACGGCCGTCGCCCCGTAGAGCACGAGCGCGACCGCGACGAGCAGCGCCCGGACGCCCGGCGCGAGGAACGGGGAGGCGGCGACGGTCGCGGCCGCCCAGCCGAAGCCGGCGGGCAGGGTGGCGGCGACGTCCCGCACGTCCGGCTGCCACCCGCAGACGTAGAACCGCATGAGCACGTCCGTCACGCCGGAGCGGCGCACCGGCTGGAGCGACAGCGAGACGTTCGTCGCGGTCGGCGGTCCGAGCGTCGTCCCGGGCGCGGCGTAGGACGTGAACGACAGCTCCTCCCCCCGGTAGGAAGGCCGCACCGCACGCAGGACGTAGACGGACGACAGCGCGGCGAGCGGCCACGACGCGCACCCGAGGTACCACGCCGCGGGCCCCGTGATCGGGGCCAGGAGCACGACCACGAGCGCCGCCGCACCCCAGGCCATCGGTTCACCGTCGATCTCCCAGATCGGCCCGACGTCGGGGCCCCATAGCACCTGCGCGACGCCGAGCCCGGCGTAGGCCCCGAGCAGGAACAGCCCGATCGCGAGCCACACGCACCCGATCGCCAGGTAGCCCAGCGGGCGCAGCAGCAGCCGCGCGGTGCCCGGCGGGCGCTCGTCCTCGGTCATGCCGCCCCGTCGCCGCCCGCGCGGCCGAGCACGTCGAGCACCCACGCGTCCTCGTAGGCGACCTCTCGCCACGAGTCGTACCGCCCGGACACCCCGCCGTGGCCGGCGTTCATCTCGATGCGCAGCAGGGCCGGGGCGCCGGCCGCGCGCAGCCGCGCGACCCACTTCGCGGGCTCGACGTACAGCACGCGCGTGTCGTTGAGGCTCGTGACGGCGAGGATCCGCGGGAAGCGGGACGCGTCGTCGGGCACGTTCTCGTACGGCGTGTACGAGCGCATGTAGCGGTAGACCTCGGGGTCGTGCAGGGGGTCGCCCCACTCGTCCCACTCGACGACGGTCAGCGGGAGCGACGGGTCGAGGATCGAGGTCAGCGCGTCGACGAACGGCACCTGGGCGAGGACGCCGGCGAACAGCTCGGGCGCGAGGTTGGTGACCGCACCCATGAGCAGCCCGCCGGCCGAGCCGCCCTGCGCGACCATCTGCTGCGGGCTCGTCCAGCCCGTCTCGACGAGGTGCCGGGCCACGGCGACGAAGTCGGTGAACGTGTTGGTCTTGGCGAGCATCTTGCCGTCGTCGTACCAGGTGCGACCCAGCTCTCCCCCGCCGCGCACGTGCGCGACGGCGAAGACGACGCCCCGGTCGAGCAGCGACAGCCGGGAGACCGAGAACGCCGGGTCGATGCTGATCTCGTACGACCCGTAGCCGTACAGCAGCAGCGGCGCCGGCTCCGCGCCCGTCCCCGTCGCGTCCAGGCCGAGGGCGTCCCTGCGCCACACGAGCGAGATCGGCACCTGCGTGCCGTCCTCGGCGGTCGCCCACTCGCGGCGCTGCACGTAGTCGGCGGGGTCGTAGCCGCCGAGCACGGGCTGCCGCTTGAGCAGCGTCAGCTCGTCCGTCCCGACGCGCAGGTCGTAGACCGTCGCGGGCGTGACGAAGCTCGTGGAGGAGAGGCGGACCGTCGGCTGGTCCCACTCGGGGTTCGGCCCGAGACCCGCGGTGAACAGCGGCTCGTCGAACTCCACCTCGTGCACGTGCCACGGCACGCCGGGAGCGGCGGTTCCGCCCGTGCGGACGGGGGTCGGCAGCCCGGCCGGGCGGGGCGCCGTCTGCGCCGACAGGTCGATCACGCCGACGCGCGAGAGGGCGTCGCGCCGGTAGGACAGCACGAGGTGGCCGGCGAACGCGTCGACGCCCTCGAGCCGCGTCGCCGGGTCGTGCGGCACGACGACGCGCGCGCCGGCGGGCCCGGTCGCGGCGGTCGCGGCGGCCTCCGCCTCGGTGGTGGCGCCGGGGACGTCCACGACCGCGAGCTCGAAGTTCTCCGCGCCGTCGTTGTGGAGGACGAGGAGCACGTCGGTCGTCGGCACGCCGAGCACGAGGTCGCCCACCGGATCCGGAGAGATCCGGTCGCCGACCCCGTGCTCGGGCGTCGACAACCACGTGCTCGGCACGACGGCGTGCTCGACCGTGTACTCGACGCCCTCGCGACGGGGCCAGACGACGCGCGCCTCGCCCGCCGGGTCGGCGGCGTCGATCAGCCACGTCTCGGACGTGATCTTGGAACCCAGCTCGATCTGGACGAACCGCTGCGAGCGCGACACCCCCACGCCCACCCAGTACCGCTCGTCGGGCTCCTCGAGGACCACGACGTCCTGCGTCGCCGGCGTCCCGACCTCGTGGCGCCACACGCGCCACGGGCGCCACGCGTCGTCGACGGTCGGGTAGAACACGTACCGGCCGTCCGGGGAGAAGACGGCGCCCGGGAACGTGCCCGGCACGACGTCGGCCAGGTCCTCCCCCGTCGTGAGGTCCCGCACGCGCAGCTCATAGCGCTCGTCGCCCACGACGTCGACCGCGTACGCGAGGAGGCGACCGTCGACCGAGACGTCGAACGAGCCGAGCGAGAAGAAGTCGTGCCCGTCGGCCTCCACGTTGTCGTCGAGCAGCACCTGTTCGCCGGGCACGGGGACCCCGGGCTCCAGCACGGGCGGCACCCAGGCCGACGGTGCGTCGCTCCCGAGCGTCGCGTCGATCGGGGCGCGCGCGTGCACCGGGTACTGGTGCCCCTCGACCGTCCGCGCGTAGTACCAGTGGTCACCCTGGCGCACGGGGACGGACAGGTCCGTCTCGCGCGTGCGCCCCTTGATCTCCTCGAAGATCCGCCCGCGCAGGGGCGCGAGGTGGGCGAGCTCACGCTCGGTCCACGCGTTCTCGGCCTCCAGGTGCGCGACCACCTCCGGCGACTCCTTGTCGCGCAGCCACTCGTAGTCGTCGGTGGTCGTCTCCCCGTGGTGGGTGCGCGACGTCGGGCGGCGAGGAGCGACGGGTGCCGCGGCCGGGGGCGTGACGGGGGCGGTGCCAGGTCGGGTGCCAGGTCGGGCGGCGGGGGTGGACGA
This sequence comes from Cellulosimicrobium sp. So1_17, assembly GCF_055181235.1. Taxonomy (NCBI): domain Bacteria; kingdom Bacillati; phylum Actinomycetota; class Actinomycetes; order Micrococcales; family Promicromonosporaceae; genus Cellulosimicrobium; species Cellulosimicrobium sp. So1_17. The sequence goes on along the minus strand of NZ_CM143702.1, from coordinate 3,369,992 downwards.
GGGCGCGATGACGTCGTCGGACATCTGGCCAGGGTAGTGGTCGGCGCTCGTCCCGGGGGGCCGCAGCCCGCCCGGGCGACGTCCCGCCGGGCGCCGGCGACGCCCCGCCGAACGGTCGGTGTCCTCGCGCTGAACAGTGCCGGAACACTCGACCCGGACCTTCCTCCCCGGGTCGCGGCGACGCCACACTTCCGGTGTGCACGACACCCTCGCCGAGCTGGCCCAGCACGTCGCCGTCCGCCCGCGCGCGCACCGGGTCGGGGTCGTCGCGGAGCTCGCGCGCCCCGTGCTCGCCGTCGGCTCGTCGATGCCCGTCGGGCAGCTCGAGGTGATCTTCCGCCCCGCCGACGTCGCGTGCGTCGTCGTGCACGACGACGCGGGGGGCCACCGCACCGGCATCGTGACCCGGGCCGGCATCACCGGGGCGCTCACCGGTCGTCTCGGGTACGGCCGGGCCGTGCTGGAGCGCCGACCCACCGAGAGCGTCACGGACTGGTCGCCGCTCGCGGTGCGCCCGGACGCGTCGATCTCCGAGGTCGCGACCCTCGCCATGGAGCGCCCCGGGGAGCACCGGTACGACGACGTCCTCGTCGCCGGGTCGACCTGGCGCAGCGCGAGCACGGCCGACCTCATGCGTTCCCTCGTCGGGACGCTCGCCGAGCGGTCGTCGCACGACGCGCTGACGGGCCTGTCCACGCGCGGCACCACGTGGCACTCGCTCACCCGGCGCTGCCGCCTCGTCGCGCGCGGCGGGACGCGCGTCGTGCTCCTGCTGCTCGACGTGCACGGCATGGCCGCGATCAACGCCCGCTTCGGCCAGGAGGCCGGGGACGCCGTGCTCGTCGAGGTCGCCGCCCGGCTCGCCGCGGCGGTGCCCGGCGGGTGCGAGGCCGGCCGCGTCGACGGCGACCGGTTCGCCGTCCTCGCGACCCTGCCCGCCATGGACGACATCCAGGCCGCGGCGTCCGTCGAGGCGCTGCGGCAGGACGTGCTCGGACGCCTCGTCGGGCCGTCGGGACCCGTCCCGGCAGCCGCCTGGCCGACGGTCGACGCCGCCGCCGTGTGGTCCGTCGCCGGCGCGGCCGACCCGGACGAGCTGGTCCGCGAGGCGGAGCACCGCCTGGCGCTGGTCCGGACCGTGCTGCCGTACGCGCCGGCCACGGCCTGACCGGCGCCGCTCGTCCGGCGCCGCTCGTCCAGCCCCGCGCCGTACGCTCGGGCCCGTGCACACGGACCGGAGCGCCGCGCACCCGAGCCCCGCGGCGGGCGAGCTGACGAGCGGCGCCATGGCCCGCGCGTCGGGCCTGTCCCCGAAGGCCTTGCGCCTCTACGACGCGAACGGGCTCCTCGCCCCCGTGCGCGTCGACCCGCGTACCGGGTACCGCGCGTACGCCGCCGCGCAGGTCGCTCGAGGTCGCTCGATCGCGCTGCTGCGCCGCCTCGACATGCCGCTCGCCACGATCGCGGACGTGCTCGACGCCGGCCCCGACCGTGCGCGCGACGTCCTCCTCGCGTGGTGGTCCGCGCACCAGGCCGAGCTCCTGGCGCGCCGCGACACCCTCCACGCCGCCGCTCGGCAGATCGGCGCGCTGCCGGAGCCGGCACCGGCGCGAACACCCGGCACGGTGCGCGAGCGCCGCTGCCCCGCGCGCAAGGTCGCGACCGTCGCAGCGCTCGTCGACCAGGAAGGCCTCGTCCCGCGGTTCACCGCGGACGTGCTCGGCATCCGTGCGCACCTCGACGCGCAGCGCGCGACGTGGGGCTCGGAGCACTGGGTCGTCTACCACGAGCCGCCGGGAGCGGCGGCGCCCGGCCGGATCGAGACGTGCGTCCCGTACGAGGGGACGGTCGACCCGGCGGAAGGCGTCGCCCTGCGCGTCGAGCCCGCGCGCACCGAGCTGGTCGTCCCCGTGCCGGCGGTCGACTGCCGGTACCCGCAGATCCTCGCGTACAGCGGTGCGGTCCTCGCGGCGGCCCGCGAGCGCGGGGGGCCCGCGGGCCCGACGCGCGAGGTCTACCCGGTGCCGTGGTCGACCGACGACGACGCGCTCGTCGCCGAGGTCGTCGTCCCGGTTGACCCTGCCCCAGGGGCAGACCGCACCGTGTCGTCATGAACCTCGCCGACTACGCCACCCACAGCCCGTACTCCGACCCCGGGCCGCACGCGACCCTGCTCGACGCCGTCCCCACCGACCCGGCGAGCCTGCACGCGGCGGTCACGGCCGCCGTCGTGCACTACCGGGCCGGGGCGACCCCGCCCACGCCCGACCAGCTCGCCGACGTCGACGGACGCTGGGTCGAGACCATCCTCGACACCGCGACCCGGCGCGCTCCCGGCCGCGCGCTCACCGACCCGCGCGACCCCGCCCAGCAGGTCGGCGGCTGCTGCCGCGACCACGCGCTGCTCGCGGTGGCGATCCTGCGCGAGCACGGGATCCCGGCGCGCACGCGCCTCGGGTTCGCCGGCTACCTCGACGAGGGCTTCCGCACCGACCACGTGGTCGCGGAACGCTGGGAGCCCGGGCGGTGGGTCCGGTTCGACCCCGAGCTGGCCGCCGGCTCGCGCGCGTTCGACGTCCACGACCTCGCCACGGGCGAGGGCGCACCCTTCGAGACCGCCGCGGAGGCCTGGCTCGCGTACCGCGAGGGCCGCACGGACCTTGCCGCCTACGGCGTCGCGCCCGGCCTCCCGGAGCTCGGCGGGCCGACGATCGTGCAGCGCTACGTGCTCGGCGACCTCGCCCACCGGATGCGGACCGAGCTGCTCCTGTGGGACGCGTGGGGAACGTCGCGGTTCTTCCGGTCCCCGGTCGACCCCCGGGACGCCGCGCTGACCGACCGCGTCGCGCGCCTCGTCGTCCGCGCCGACGCCGGGGACACCGCGGCCGAGCTCGAGCTCGAGGCGCTGTGGGCCGCCGACGACGCACGACTGCGCCCCGGGCCGGTCGTCTCCACGTGGTCCCCGGCGGGACGCTTCGGCTCGACGGACCTCACCGGCCGGACGACGGCCTGGCACGTCACCGGGGAACCCGGGAGCCGCCTGCTGGTGACGCACGAGTGACCGCGCCTCGACGACGCTCAGCGGAGCGACGCTCAGCGGAGCAGTGCGACCGTGCGCTCGCCGACGGACACGAGGCGCCCCTCGACGCTGAGGTACGACCACGCGTCGGGCAAGCCCTCCTCGGTCCACAGCACCCGGCCGTCGGTGAGGTCGATCGCGACGAGAGCCGCCGCCGGCGCAGCCGTGCTCAGGACGAGGAGCGCGGTACGACCGTCGGTGAACGCCTGCATCACCGAGCCCGACGAGAAGCCCGACCCGCCGAGCCCTGACGGCTCGACGCTCCACCGGGTCCGCCCCGTCGCGGGGTCGAGGGCCGCGAGCGCGCCCCGCACCGACACGAGGACGGCGTCGGCCGTCGCGACGAGGACCTGCTCGGGCGTGCCCGCGGTGTCCGGCTCCCACAGCTCGGCGCCCGACCCGTCGAACGCGGCGATCGTCAGACCCGTCTTGACGAAGCGCAGCTCCGACCGGCCGTCGGTCGCGAGCGGCGGCACGAGCAGGCCCGGCGCCTCCCAGGCGACCGACCCGTCGGCCGCGAGGAGCGCCGACCGCAGCGGATCTCCCGACTCGTCGTACAGGCCCGAGCCGCCGTACATCACCGAGCCGCCGGACGGGTCCCGCAGGTAGCCGTCGCCGTGCGCGAAGGTGACGTCCCCGACGACGGCCGGGTCGTCGGTGCGCACGCCGTCGGCGGTGAACGACGCCGTGACGCCGCAGCCCTGCACGTGCACCGCACGGTGGGTGCCGAAGCCCCACGCCTGGTCGAGGTCGACCGTCGCGACCTCCTCGCCGCTGCCCTCCGAGACACCCCACTGGGCGCACTCGTACGACGCCTCGTCACGCATCCTGGCGGGGACCACCGCGCTCCACCGGAGGTCGCCGCTCGCCACGTCCTGGAGCGCGAGCGCGACGTCGGGCGGGTCCCCGGAGACCGGGACGAACCCGGTGGACTCGTCGACAGGCACCCTCTCGCCCTGCTGCTCCGCCGCCGGACCGATGCGGCCGACCCAGAGCAGCGTCCCGTCGGGGCCCGCGGACGGGCGGATCCAGCGGACCTCACCGGGACCTGCGCCGTCGACCGGCCCGGAGGGCGGGCCGAGCTCCCGGGCCGCCTCGATCGTGCCGTCAGCGGCGAGCACCGCGACGGGCACCGGGTCCCAGTCCTCAGCCGGGCTCGCCACGGAGACCGCGACGTCGAAGGACGGCACGCACGTCGACGACTCCTCGACGTCCACGGAGACCGCGGAGTACCACTGGGCGAGCGTGCCGCACGAGGTCGGCCCGTCGAACGTCGTCCGCCATGCCTCCTGGCCCGAGTCGAGGTCGTACCCGACGACGTCGTTCCCGTCGTTCGCGACGAGCGCACCCGGCATCACACCGAGCGGCTGACCGGCGAGCTCGATGTCGAGCTCCCACGCGACGCGCGGCGCGTCGCCGATCGGTGCGAGACCTCCGGGCGCGTCGCGCAGTCGCGCCGTCTGCACGTGCTGCGTGACCGCGTCGACCGCCGTCATCCCGCCGAGCACGAGCACGACGGCCGCTGCGGTGCCCACGACCGCACGGCGGCGCCGGGGCGACCGGGGCGTCGGCTCCGCGGCCTCACCGTCCGGGCCGTGTCCGTCCGGGCCGTCGCCGTCCGGTCCGTCGCCGTCCGGGCCGTCGCCGTCCGGGCCGTGTCCGTCCGCTCCGTCGCCGTCCGGGCCGTCGTCGCCCGTGCCGTCGCCGAAGCGCCTGCCGTCGTCTCCGGCGAGACCGTCGAGGATCGCGCCTGCGTCGACGTCTTCGTGCGCCCGGACGCCGGGGCCGGCCCCACCTGTCCAGTGGACGCGTCCCGCAGACCCGGCGGACGACGGCCCGTCCAGCTCGGGCTCGTCGTCGAACCCGTCGTCGACGAGCTCGAACGTGTGGCGGTCGGCAGCGGCCGCGCGGCGTCGCAGGGGCACGAGACGATGGTAGGCGCGCTCGGCGTCGCTCGCGGACGTCAGGCGACGCCCAGGTACGCCTCCTTGATGCTCGAGTCCGCAAGGAGCTCCTTGCCGCCGCCGGTGCGGACGACCTCACCCGTCTCCAGGACGTACGCGCGGTGGGACCGCGAGAGCGCCTGCTGGGCGTTCTGCTCCACGAGGAGGACGGTCGTGCCCAGGGCGTTGATCTCCGAGATGATCCGGAAGATCTGCTGGATCACCATCGGGGCGAGGCCCATCGACGGCTCGTCGAGGAGCATCAGCCGCGGGCGCGCCATGAGGGCGCGCCCGATGGCGAGCATCTGCTGCTCGCCGCCGGACATCGTGCCACCCACCTGGTCCTTGCGCTCAGCGAGGCGCGGGAACAGCTCGAACACCCGGTCGAGGGTCTCGTCGTGCTCGGCCTTGGTGGCGAAGGTGCGGGAGTACGCGCCCATCTCGAGGTTCTCGATCACCGTCATGCCCGGGAAGATGCCCCGACCCTCCGGCGCCTGGACGATGCCTTCGAGCACGCGCAGGTGCGCCTTCATGCGCGTGATGTCCTTGCCGTCGAAGATGATCCGCCCGCGCGCGACCGGCCGGATGCCCGAGATCGCGCGCATCGTCGTGGTCTTCCCGGCGCCGTTCGCGCCGATGAGCGTGACGAGCTCGCCCTCCTCCACCGTGATGGAGATCCCCCGGACCGCCTCGATGCGCCCGTAGGCGACGGTCACGTCCTGCAGCTCAAGCAGTGGCATCGCCGCTGCCTCCTTCGTCCGTGGTGGCGGCGTCCCCGACCAGCTCCTCGTCCGGGACCCCCAGGTAGGCGGCGATGACCTTCGGGTCGCTCGTCACCTCGTCGGGAGTGCCGTCCGCGATGACCCGGCCGAACTCGAGCACGACGATCCGGTCCGTGACACCGCGTACGAGGCGCATGTCGTGCTCGATGAGCAGCACCGTGTAGCCGTCGTCGCGGATGTGGCGGATGAGGTCCATGAGGGCCTCCTTCTCCGCCGGGTTGAAGCCCGCCGCAGGCTCGTCGAGGCACAGCAGCTTCGGCTCCGTGGCGAGCGCGCGGGCGATCTCCAGACGGCGCTGGTCGCCGTAGGAGAGGTTGCGCGCCTTCTCCGTCGCCCGGCCGCCGACCCCGACGAACTCGAGGAGCGCCATGCCGCGGTCGATCGCGTCACGCTCCTCGCGGCGGTGCCGCGGTGAGCGGAACAGCGCGCCCGGCACCGACGTGCGGTGCCGCGCGTCCGTGCCCACCACGACGTTCTCCAGCGCCGTCATCTCGTTGAACAGCCGGATGTTCTGGAACGTCCGGGCGATGCCGCGCTGCGTGATCTGGTACCGCTTGAGCGCGCCGAGGGGAGCGCCGTCGAACACGACCTGGCCCTTGGTGGGCCGGTACACGCCCGTCATCGCGTTGAACGCCGTCGTCTTGCCCGCGCCGTTCGGGCCGATGAGACCGAGGATCTCCCCGCGCCGGATGTCGAACGTCACGTCGTCGAGCGCGACGAGGCCGCCGAACTGGACGGTGACGTGCTCCATCTGCAGGAGCGGCTCGCCGATCTTCGCCTGGACGGCGCGGTCCGGCGCGACCATCGCGTCGACGAGCTCGGGGTCCGCCAGCTCGGGTCGCACGGACTCGACGTCGACGATGACCGGCTCGTCCAGGACCGCGCCCGGCATGTACGTGTCGGGGCGGGTGGAGTCGGCGCGGCCGGAGGCGGCGAGGTGCTCGTCGCCGTGCTCGCCACCGGCCCCGATGCCGCCCGGGTCGTGGGTGCTCATCGGGTCTCCTCCCCGCTCGTGGTCGCCGTGCCGCTCACCGTGCCGCTCGTCGTGCCACCGGTGCCCGACGCCGCTGCGGGCGCCGGAGCGCCCGGGCGTGCCGCGCCGCCGGCTCCGTTCCCGGAACGGGCCAGCCGGCGTGCCGCGACGTAGAGCTCGCGGCCGTAGGTGAGCAGCTTCTGCCGGACGGGGATCAGGCCCTGCGGCCGGAAGATCATCAGCACCACGAGCGCGATGCCGAAGAACAGGTACCGGTAGCTCGCGATCTCGTTGCCGTTGATCGGGATGCCGAAGATCTCGGTCCTGCCGAGGAAGAAGTTCGGCAGGTACACGATGATGAACGCGCCGAGGATGACGCCGAGCTTGTTGCCCTGGCCACCGAGCACGACGGCGCAGAGGAAGAGCACGGAGTTGATGACGTTGAAGTTCGTCGGGATGACGAACTGGACCTGTCCCGCGTAGAGCGCACCCGCGACGCCGCCGATCGACGCGCCGATGATGAACGCCCACAGCTTGAAGCGGAACGTGGGGACGCCCATGATCTCCGCCGCGTCCTCGTCCTCACGGATCGCGACCCAGGCGCGGCCGACGCGCGACCGCTCGAGGTTCCCGACGAAGAGCAGCGAGATGACGATGAAGACGAGGCTCACCCAGTACCACCACACGCCCGAGTTGAGCGTGCCGCTCGCGTTGCCCGCGGAGAAGACGCCGTTGGGCAGGTCCTCCGTGACGCCGAGCCGGGGGTAGGCCACGCCGCGCAGGCCCTGGCCACCACCCGTCAGCTCGTCGAGGTTGTCGGCGAGCAGGCGCACGATCTCGCCGAACCCGAGCGTGACGATCGCGAGGTAGTCCCCGCGCAGGCGCAGGGTCGGCGACCCGAGGATCAGTCCGGAGATCGCCGTGATCGCGACGGCGATCGGGAGCGCGGCGAGCCAGGCCCACTCGGTCGCGAGCCACTCGTCCGTCTGGTTCCACGGGCTGTCCGGGCTCGTGAGGATCGCGACGGTGTACGCGCCGATCGCGTAGAAGCCGACGTACCCGAGGTCGAGCAGGCCCGCCTGGCCGACGACGACGTTCAGGCCGATCGCGATGAGCGCGATCATGCCGAACTGCGCCATGACGCCGCCGAAGTTCGTGCCCACCGTGGTCAGCACGGGGATGTTGAGGATCGGCACGAGCGCGATGAAGATCAGGAACGGGACGCCCGCCGCCCACTGGGCGGGGCGCGGGAGCGCGTCCCACCAGAGGCGGAAGCTGTCCCCGACGCCGCCGTGCGGGCGGTCCTTGGTCGCCGTGCGCCCGGCGGGCGGCAGCTGGACCGGCGCGCCGCCGCCGGGCTGGGGTGCTGGTGTCGACGTGCTCATGCGCGGGCCCTCCCCAGCGACTCCCCGAGGATGCCCGTCGGGCGGAACATCAGGACGATGATCAGCAGGGCGAAGGCGACGACGTCGCGCCACTCCGTGCCGAACACGACCTGGCCGTAGTTCTCCATGACGCCCAGGATCAGACCGCCGAGCAGCGCGCCGCGCAGGTTGCCGATCCCGCCGAGCACCGCGGCGCAGAAGGCCTTGATGCCGAGGATGAACCCGCCGGAATAGATGATCCCGTTCGGCACGCGCAGCGTGTAGAGCAGCGCCGCGGCACCCGCGAGGATGCCGCCGATGAGGAACGTCAGCATGATGACGCGCTCGCGCGAGACGCCCATGAGGGTCGCGGTGACCGGGTCCTGCGCGACGGCGCGGATGCCGCGCCCGAACTTCGTCCGGTTGATGAACATGTCCGTCGCCAGCGCGAGGACGAGCGCGGACAGGATGATCACCAGCGTGATGTTCGTGACGGGAGCGCCGCCGATGGTGAACTGCACCTCCGGCTGCACGAGCCGGATGGGCTGCTCCGCGTTGACGCCGCCGAGCGTGCCGCCCGTGAGCTTCGGCAGCACGAAGTGCACGAACTCCTGGAGGATGAACGACATGCCGATCGCCGTGATGAGGAACACGAGCGAGGGTGCGCCGCGCTTGCGCAGAGGTCGGTACGCGACGCGCTCGAGCCCGACGGCCGTGCCGCCCGCGACGAGCATGCCGCCGAGCATCGCGATCCCGAGGTAGAGCACGGTGAGCGCGATGCCCTTGTCGTACGCGTCGCCGCTCGGGTAGAAGCCGAGCAGCAGGAGGGTCGCGTACTGCCCGAACATCCCGAGCATGAAGACCTCGGAGTGGGCGAAGTTGATGAGCCGCAGCACGCCGTAGACGAGCGTGTAGCCGACGGCGACGAGCGCGTAGATCGCGCCGTACGTGAGGCCCTCGATGGTGAGGCCCCAGAAGTTGCGGCCGAGGGCGGCGAGGTCGAAGTCGATGAGCGACTGGTGGACGAGGGGACCGGCGGTCGCGCTGGCGAGCAGCGCGTCGGCAAGAGCGGGCATGACGCTCCCTGGATTCTGGCTCGGATCGTGCGAGGTCGTGGTCCACGACGGGGCGCCCCGCCCGCTGGGCCCCGCAGGTGGCGGGGTGCGGGGCGAGGCGCCCGTCGTCGTCGGACTACTGGACCTCGTAGATCCAGATGAGGGCGGAGGCGAGCTCGCCCATGTCGTCCCACTCGTAGTTGCGGGCGAGGCCCTCACCGGAGTAGTTCGCGACGTAGTCGATCATCGCGGCGCGGTCGGTGACGCCCGACGCGATGCCGGTCAGCATGATCGTGGCGAGGTCGTAGCCCTCGACCGAGTAGACGCCCGGCGCCTGGCCGGCCGACTCCTCGTACGTCGCCGCGAAGTCGTCGGGCGCGGGACCGCACGGGCACGAGAGGATCGCGCCCTCGGACGCGGCGCCCGCCTGCTCGACGAACTGCGGGTCGTTCGTGCCGTCCGCCGAGACGAACGGGAGGTCCACCCCGCCGTCGCGCAGGCCCTGCACGAACGGTGCCGCCTCCGCGTAGTAGCCCGCGTAGAACACCGCGTCCGCGTCGGCGCCCGCGATGATCTGGACCGCTGCGGAGAAGTCCTTGTCACCGGTCTTCACCTCGGCGGCGCAGTCCGGGTTCGCCGCGTCGCCGAGACCGGTCGTGATCTGCTCGGCGAGGCCGATGCCGTAGTCGGAGTTGTCCGCCACGACGCAGACGCTCGCGAACTCCTGGGTGTTCACCAGGTACTTCGCGACCGACGGACCCTGCACGGCGTCGTTCGCGAGGCCGCGGAAGAAGTTGGTCCAGCCGTTGGCCGTGAGGTCGGGGTTCGTGGCCGACGCCGTGAGGGACAGCAGGCCGGCCTGGTTGAACACGTCGCCCGTCGCGGCCGTCTCACCCGAGAAGGCCGGGCCGAGGAGCCCGATGACGCTCTCGTCGCCGACGATCTGCGGTGCGACCTGCGTCGCCTTCTGCGGGTCGCCCTCGGTGTCGAACGGCTTGAGCTCCACCTGGCAGCCCGGGTTCGCCTCGTTGAACGCGTCGACGGCGACCTGAGCGCCGTACTGGATGTTGAGACCGAGCGCGGCGTTCGGTCCCGTGAGGGCCCCGGCCATCGCGATCGCGGTGCCCTCCGCGCACTCCGCGCTGCCGTCGCCGGCCGGGTCGACGGCGTCTCCACCCGCCTCGGCCTCGACCTCCGCGCCCTCGATGTCGATCTGCACGGAGGGGACGATGCCGAGCTCCCCGGAGTCCGCGTCGCTGGTCTCCGTCGAGGTCTCGGTCGTCTCGTCGTCGCCGCCCTGGGACTGGGGTCCGCAGGCGGTCAGGACGAGGGTGGCCGCGAGGAGCAGGGCAGCACCCCCGCTCGCCCGTCGTGCTGTGCGATGCATGCCAACCTCCGTGGTCCAGATCCCCGCGGAGGTGGCGTGAGCCGCACGCCTCCACGGTCGATCGCTGAGTTCAACACTGAATAGCGTGCTGAATAGTGACACAGGTCACCGACAGTCGAAACCCGCCTGCGGACCGCCACCCGGAGGTCCCCGCGCTGCGGCAGGGACCTCCGGCCCGGCAAATCCGCGGGAGGGGGCGCTCTCCGCGTACCTGGGTGCGGCGAACCTAGGCGCGTCGGGTTTCACGGACGGCTACCAGTTGTTACCGACTCGTAACGCGCAGGTCTCTGTTCGGACCGGTGCTGGTACGGCGGTACCAGCCATCGTCGGGCAGCGACCGGAGCCCGCCCGTACGGCGGAGCGATCGGCGCCGCATCGACGCGGCGGCACTTCCGCTGGCCGGTCCGCGCGCCGTCGCGGTCTCCGGGACCGGGGGCGCACCCGGCCGCGCACGCTCGCACCCGACGGCGGCGCTCGCCTCGGCGACGACCACGCGGTGCGCTCGGGACGGGCCCGGTCTCCGCTCGATCCGGTCCCGCGGGAGCGGGCGAAGCCGCTGATGAGGCCCCGGGGCGAGGTCGACCGGAGGCGTGTCGTACCGGTCGTCGAGCTCCGGTCGACGCCTCGGAGACGAGCCGACGCGCGGCCCGGGGACTCTCTCACGAGAAGTCTCCAGATCCATAGCCAGGAACGGACGAAGGCTGTACGGTTGTGCGCGAGATTGCAGTGCCTCGCTTGTCCTCGCGCTGAGGTGACACCCTCGGGTGGAGCCCCGGCGGACCTTGTTACCCCAAGAGTTGACGACGAACACCTGTGATGTACGCCCCCGCGACCGTGGGGGGTGAAGGTTGACACTCTTGAAGGAGTAACCATGGCTACCGGAACCGTGAAGTGGTTCAACAGCGAGAAGGGCTACGGCTTCATCGCCCCCGAGGACGGCTCGGCCGACGTGTTCGCGCACTACTCCGCGATCCAGTCGCAGGGCTTCCGCACGCTGGAGGAGAACCAGCGTGTCGAGTTCGACGTCACGCAGGGCCCGAAGGGCCCGCAGGCGGAGAACATCCGCGCGATCTGATCTCCCGCGGCCGTCAGGCTGCGTGAACTGATCTGACGAGTGCCCCTCGACCTCCGGGTCGGGGGGCACTCGTGCGCCCGGGCCAGGCCGGTCGCGCCGAACCCCGGGTCGTGCGGCACGGACCGGCCCTGGTGACCTGCAACCCCGGGCTCGGCAGGGTCGAGGAACCGGTCGCGACCCGTGCTCGTTCCCCGAGTGGTGGGTGGACGCCCGCCGACGACGACCCCGGAGGACGAACATGGGATTCCTCGACCGACTTCTCGGCCGCGAGCCGCGCGACGCGCAGGGCGGCCCCTCCGCCCAGGGCGGCTACGGCTCGCCCTCGCAGCAGCCGGACCGATACCCCACGCAGTACCCCCCGGGCGGTCCCGCCTACGGCACGCCCGACGACGCCGCGCCGGCTGCGCCGGGTGTGCCGGGTGCGCCGCGCACGCCGGACCAGGTCGCGATCGACCGGTACCGGTACATGCTTCGCACGGCGCCGCCGGACGCCGTCGAGCAGGCGCACGCGGAGGCGTTCGCACGGCTCACGCCCCAGCAGCGGAGCCAGGTCCTCGCCGAGCTCGGCGCGGCCGTGCCGCCCGCGGAGCGCGCCCTCACCGACAGGCCCCAGGACCTCGCACGCATGGCGACGCGCGCCGAGATGCGTCAACCGGGCACCCTGGAGCGCTCGTTCGGCGGCCGGACCGGCGGAGCGCCGGGGTTCGGCTCGATGGTCGGCTCGAGCCTGCTCGGGACCGTCGCGGGCGTCGTCATCGGCTCGGCCGTCGCGAACGCGATGTTCGGACCCGCGTTCGGCGACCCCTCGCAGCCGGTCGCGGAGGACGCCGCTGCGGCATCGGGTGGCGAGGACCCGGGCGCGGGCGAGGGTGGCGACGCCGGTGCCGGCGACGCGGGCGCCGTCGAGGCGTCCGGCGCCGACCCTGGTGCCGGTGCCGACCCGGGTGGTGACGGCGGCTTCGGGGACTTCGGCGGCGGGTTCGACGACTTCGGCGGCGGGTTCGGCGAGTTCTAGAGGTCCGGACCGCCCTGCTCGTCGACGACGACGGGCGGGGCGGCGCCCAGCCCGAGGAACGCTCCCAGCTCCTCGATCCCTCGGGGCGTGCTCGGCGCGTAGTCCGTGAGCGCGGGCGACCGGACGACGACCGCCGCCCACTGCGCCCGTGACACGGCGACGTTGATCCGGTGCCGCGAGAGCAGGAAACCGAGGCCGCGCGAGGCGTCCCGTGCGGACGACGCGGCGAGGGTCACGACGACGACCACCGCCTCCTTGCCCTGGAAGCGGTCGACGGTCCCGACCTGGACGTCCGGATACCCGGCGGCGGCGAGCGCCGACCGGACGGCCCAGACCTGCGCGTTGTAGGCGGCGACGACGAGGACGTCCGCCTGCCCGAGCGGTCGGACCACCTCGCGCCCGTCGACCGACGTGGTCCACGACCGCCCGACGAGGCGCTCGACCTGCCGGACGACCTCGGCCGCCTCCTCGCGGGACCGGACACCGTTGCCCGCGTGCTCGACGAGCACCTGCTCGATCCCGGGCGGCACACCGTCGAGCAGGCGCTGCGCGGCGACCGGCTGGGCGCCCAGCCGGTCCTCGTAGGAGAGGGTCGAGACCGCCGCCGCGAGCCGCGGGTGCAGGCGCCACGTGCGGGCCAGGAAGTACCCGAGCTCGTCGGGCAGGACGCGGTGACCGTCGGCGAGCCAGCCGAGCGCGGACCGGTCGACGGGCTCCGGGTGGGTGCCCTGGCTCACCTGGGGCAGCTGCTGCGGGTCGCCGAGCAGCAGGAGGTTGCGCGCGGCGCGGGCGACGGCGACCGTCGCGGCGAGCGAGAACTGCCCCGCCTCGTCGACGACGAGGAGGTCGAGCGTGCCCTCGGGGAGCCGCTCGGCCGAGAAGTCCCACGCGGTGCCTCCGACGACGCGCGGGCCCGGCTCCGTCGCGAACGTCGAGAGCGCGCCGCCGTCGAGCTCCGCGCACACGGCGGTGGGCGACGGCCCGTCGCCCGAGAGCTTCTTCGCGACGATGCCTGCCGGCACGCCGGCCTTCTCGACGACGGCGCGCAGCATGTTCTCGACGACGGCGTGCGACTGCGCGACGACCCCCACCCGCCACCCGCGTTCCACGAGGCGCGCGATCACGTGCGAGCCGACGTACGTCTTGCCCGTCCCGGGTGGGCCCTGCACCGCGACGTACGACCGGTCGAGCCGCTCGACGGCGGCCGTGACTGCGCCGACGAGGTCGTCACCGACCGGACGCGGCAGCGCACCCGCCCCGACGAGCCGCGGAGGACGGCGCAGCAGCACGTCCGACGCCGCGTCGAGCGGCAGCGCTCCGGTCTCGCGCCAGGTCTCGAGCGCACGACGCGCAGCGCCGGCGACGGCCGCCTCGAGCGGCCCGGTCTGCGGGCCGGGGGACGGCGTGAGCGCCATCGGGAGCGCGGAGAAGGGGTCGGCCTTGCGCCGCGCCCCTTCGCGGACCTCGAGGACGTCCCGCTCCCCCGCAGGCGTGGTGCGGCGACCCACGCCGACGATCGTGGCTCCGCCCCCCCAGCCGCGCACGCCGTCGGCAGACGTCTGCGCGCCCGGCGGCAGCGGGGCGTCGTACAACAGGTAGGGCGAGACGCCGACGCGCAGGTCGGTGCCCTCGGGCAGCCGCCCGACGAGCTCGAGCCGCCGCGACGACGTCTGGCGCCCCGGCTCGACCTCCCACCCCCTCACGACCTCCGCCTGCTCGACGAGGAACGCGTTCCGGCGCCCCGGCCACTCCTCCACGGGGAGCGCGAGGCGCGCGAAGTGCTCCTGCCAGAACGGCTTGGCCTCCCGGCGGTGGTACCCGACGGCGGCCCCGTACATCGCGAGCGCCTGCATCCCGGCATCGCGCCCGGCCCGGCCCTCCCCCACGACCTCCCGGATCTCCGCCTCGAGCGCGAGCGCGACCTCCTTCGCCCCGGGCTCGCCACCCGCGGCGACGCCGTCCCCGGACCCAGCCGCGGACCCACCACCGGCCGTCGCCCCGCCCACCGACCCGCCGGAGGGGGCGACACCGTCACCGGACCCAGCCGCGGACCCACCACCGGCCGACGCCCCGCCCACCGACCCACCGGAGGGGGCGACACCGTCACCGGAGCCACTCGCGGACCCACCACCGGCCGTCGCCTCGCCCACCGACCCAGCGGCCGAGGTGACGTCCGCAGCGGGGTCGGAGGAGGCGCGCGCCGTCGTGGCGGGCCTGGCGGGAGCGTCCGAGGAACGAGGACGCGGATGGTAGACGGCGCGCGCCTCCTCCGGCCCCGCACCCGACCCGGCCACGACCTCGGACCCGGACGCGGACGCGGACGCGGACGCGGACCGAGCGACGGCCCACCGCAACCACTCGAGCAACCGCAACGTCGACACGCAGTCGTAGCGGTTGTAGTCCTCGATCCCGCGGAGCAGCTCGTCGGCCTCCCCGTGCCGGCCGGCGTCGCGCAGGCCGGTGTACTCGGCGTAGGCCACGATCGACGCCGCGGCGTCCTTCACGTCGCCGCCGCGGAGCTCGTCGCCCATGTACAACGGCTCGAGCTTCTTGAGCGAACGGGACGGGTCGGAGATGCGCAGAGCCGGTCGCACGACCGCGTAGAGGTCGACGAGCACGCCGTCGCGCAGCAGGTCGTCGACCTCCTCCTCGTACACGCCGTGCCGCGCGGCGATGGACAGCAGGTGAGTCTTCTCGTAGTCGGCGTAGTGGTAGACGTGCAGGTCCGGGTGCTCGCGGCGCCGCGCGTTCACGTGGTCGACGAACGCGACGAGCGCGTCGCGCTCGGACGCGAGGTCGTGCGCCCACAGCGCGTGGGAGGGCGGAGGACCCTCCGGGTCGACGGGTCGCTCGACCCAGCCGAAGAGGTAGTCGATGCCCCAGCTCGTGCCGTCGGCATCCACCCACAGCGGGTCGCCCTCGAAGTCGAAGAAGAGGTCGCCCGCGCTGGGCGCGGGGAGCGCGTGGACGGGCGCGGGGTCGTCGATGCGCCACGAGAGCTCGCGCGGGCCGGACGCGTCCGCCCAGACGACGGTCCCGTCCGCGGTGCCGGTGCCGAGCTGGAGGGCCGCCTGGTCGCGGACGCGCCGGAACGACGACGCGGTCATCCCTTCGGGGGGCTCCGTCGCGGCGGCGAGCTGGTCGGCGGTCCGGATGCCGGCTGCGTTCAGGAGCGTGCGCTGCCGCTCGTACACGCCGCCGACGAGCAGGACGTCGCGCCGGGCCTCGACCTGCTCGCGGCACGCGTCGCAGCGCCCGCAGGAGCGGACCTCGGGGTCGTCCCAGGGTGCACGTCCGTCGCGCGCGAGGTGCGTGTCGGTGAGCCGCAGCAGGCGGTCCCGGCGCGCCCGGAACACGGGCAGGAGGTCGGCGAGCCGGTGGGTGCTGCGGGAGCACGTGCCGAGGACGAGCACGACCTCGGGAGCCACGGGGACGTCCGCCGCGAGGAGCTGGTCGGCGTACGCGGCGAGCTGCAGGAGCGCGGGCACCTTCGCGCGGCGCGCGAGCTTGGCGTCCATGACGGCGTACCGCGGGGGTTCCCCGGCGCGCCGTGCGGGACCGCCCACGTCGCCGGGCTCGGGGACCCGCACGAGGAAGTCGGCCCGGCCGTGGAACGTGCCGTCGAAGAACGCCGCCTGGTGCACGACGTCCGCGCCGCCCTCGACCGCGGCGAGCGTGCGGAGGTGCGCTGCGACGAGGTCGTCCCAGGAGCCGTGCCGCGGCGGCTCGATCCGCAGCACCCCGCGGCCGGTCGCGGGGTCGTACGCGCCGTGGCGTGCCTCGAGGTCGGCGAGGACCGCGTCCTCGTGCCGTCGGCCGAGGGTCGCGGCGCGGTCCAGCATGACGTCCTGGGCGTGCTCGCGCTGGGGCGCGCGACCGAGCTGCTCGTCGAGGCGGCTCAGGAGCCGGTACTCGCACCCGGCGGCCACGACCAGGTCGCTCGCGGAGTGCACGACGGCGGTCGTCGTCACCCCCGTCGCCGGCGCTCCGCCCGGCACGGCGCCGCTCGTCGGCTCGTCGACCAGGAACACGCGCACCTCCGTGCTCGGACGGCACCGGCGTGCTGGTGAGCGGCCGGCGAGCCGGTCGTCCCGGCTGCTGCCCGTTCTACCAGCGGCCACCCACGCCGGCCGCCGCGCCGATCGCGCCCTCGACACCGTCCTGCCCGCCGGCCGGTCCGTCGACGCCGCGACGTCCGGTGACCGCCTCGGTGCCGGTCGCCACGTGTGCCGGCACCGCGTACACGACGACCGCCACGTCGTCGCGCGCCGCGTCCCCGACGAGCCGGACGAGCAGCGCGTCGGCCACCTCGGTGGTGGGGCGTTCGCGCACGGTCCGCGACGCCACGTCCGCGAGTCGCGCGAGCCCTTCGCGCAGGCTCTCGCCACGACGCTCGACGAGCCCGTCGGTGTAGAGGACGAGCACGTCGGACGCCTCGAGCGCGGTGCTGGTCTCCGTGCGGCCCGCGGACGTCGCGAGGGTGAGCGGGGCGCCCCGACCTCCGGCGAGCCAGTGTGCCGCGCCGTCGCGCACGACCAGCCCGGGCGGGTGACCCGCGGACGACCACGTGAGCGTGCCCGTGGTCTCGTCGACGACGCCGCACAGCACCGTCGTGTACTCGGCGCCCGGCAGCTCCGCGGCGAACCGGTCGAGCGCCGCGAGCGTCGCGGCAGGTCCCTGGTCGTCGAGCAGGAGCGCGCGCCCCGCGCTGCGGAGCTGGCCCATGCGAGCGGCGGAGTGCAGCCCGTGCCCGACGCAGTCGCCGACGAGCACGCCCCACCGCCCGTCCCCGAGCGGCACGACGTCGTACCAGTCGCCGCCCACCGCGTACCGGTCGTCGGCGGGCTGGTAGCGCGTCGTCCATCGCGAGGTGGTGAGCTGCGGGGGCAGCATCGCGAGCTGGAAGGCCTCGCTCGCCGCGCGCGCCTCGCGGACCTCGCGCTCGTGCCCCACCCGGTCGCGCACCGCCGAGGCGAGGGTGGCGGCGACCAGGCGCAGGAAGTCGAGCGCGGCGGCGTCGACCGGACGCGTCCGGACGGCCTCCAGCAGGACGACGCCGAGCGGCGCAGCGGTACCCGGCCCGTGCAGGGGCGCGACGAGCGTCGCGCCGAGCGTGCGCGCGACGCCGTCCTCCAGCACCTCGCGCGCGACCGCGCGCAACGGGCCCGTGGCCGTGGGAGCCGGGTCGGACGACGGCGCCCGGTAGGCGGCGGGCCGCTCGGCCGTCGCTGCGACGACGACGACGTCCTCGCCCTCCCCGCTGCGCGCCCACACCTCCGCCCCGACGAGGTCGGCGCTCGTGGCGACCTCGTCGACGAAGGTCCGGGCCAGCTCGTCGACCCGGTGCGTCCGGTCCTGCAGCGCGAGCGAGAGCCGGCTCAGCAGCAGCATCCGACGACGGTCGACCACGCGGTCCGTCGTCTCCGTGGCGATGTCGAGCACGCCGCGCACGACGCCGTCGTCGTCCTCGAGCGGGCTGTAGGAGAACGTGAAGTAGGTCTCCTCGACGTAGCCGGATCGCTCCATGAGGAGCTTCGCGTCGACGGTCCAGGTGGGACGGCCCGACGCCAGCACCTGGTCGAACAGCGGCCCGATGTCGTCCCAGATCTCGCCCCAGACCGCCCGGGCGGGCGCTCCCATGGCGGCGGGGTGCTTGTCCCTCCCCAGCATCTCCCGGTAGCCGTCGTTGTAGATCATCGTCAGCTCGGGCCCCCACGTCAGCATCACGGGGAAGCGGGTGCTGAAGCACAGCACGAACGCCGCCCGGAGCCCGTGCGGCCACGTCGAGGGCCGGCCGAGGGGCGTGGCCGACCAGTCGACCTCCCCGGCGAGGGAACCCGTGCTCGTGGTCGCGGTCGCGCGCGCGAACCAGTCGGGTCTCATCGCGCAAGATTATGCGGCGCGCGCCCCTGGACCGCATCCGGGCCACCCCGCGGCGGGACGGGCGATTCGTCCCGCGGAAGCCCGCTGCAGCATAGTGTTCCCGTCGATCGCGCCGACCGGCGCCCGTCGAAGGAGGTCCCATGGCCGTGCGGTTCACGCCGCCCCCCGGTTGGTCGGTCCCGCCAGGCTTCACGCCGACGACCGACTGGCACCCGGACCCGTCGTGGCCCCCGGCGCCGCCCGGGTGGGTGTTCTGGGTCGACGAGATCCCCGCGCCGCCCGCCCCGGAGCCGGTGCGGGCAGACGTCCCGCCGAGTCGTCGGTCGCTGCGGGAGCGCCCGTCCGGCCCCGTGCCCGTCGTCGCCGACGACGCAGCGCACCCGGTCGCGAGCTCGACGATGGTCCTGCCGAGCCTCGCCGGCCTCGCCGCCACGTCGCCGCCCCCGGCGCCCTCGGTGCCGGCCGCGCGCGGAGCGGCGGCTCCGCTCGGTCCGTTGTCGCTCCCTGCGGCCGACGACGACGACCACACCCCCGACCGGGGACGGCGCTGGCTCGTACCGAGCGCGGTCGGGCTCGCGGGCCTCGCGCTGGGCCTGCTCGTCGGCATCGGTCTCACGCTGTCGGCGCAGGGCGCCGCGCAGGAGGCGACGGCCGAGGCGGAGCGCGTGCAGGCAGAGGTGGAGGCGGAGCGGGAGCAGCTCGAGACCGAGCGCGCGGACCTGGAGGCGCAGCGCACGGAGGTCGACGCCGCACAGGCCGGTCTCGCCGAGCGCGAGGCCGCGGTGGCGAAGGCCGAGGAGGATGCCGCCACCCGCCAGAAGGAGCTCGACGACGCGACGGCAGAGCGCGAACGGCGCGACCGGGAGAACCGGGACCAGAACGGGAACGGCAACCAGGACGGGAACGGCGACCAGGACGAGGACGGCGAGGACTCCGGCTGGTCCTGGGGCGACCTCGGCAGCTGGGGCTGAGCCTATTTCTCCGGGTCGGGGTGCTCTGCGAGGAACGCGTACCGGCTGAGGATGAGCGGCCAGTCGGTGAACCGGGCACGGACGCCCTCGGTCCCCTGCGCCCACCCGCCGTGCTCGACGCGCACGGCCGTGCCGTGCCGCGTCGCGCGCAGGTCCACCCGCACGAGCGACTCCCGGCCCGACGGCTGGGCGAGCGTGAAGGTGTGGGCGAGGTGCGCCGTCGGCTCCCAGAGCGTGACGCGCCCCCACTCGTGCTCGACCGCGCCGTACGACGCGACGAGCCGGCCTCCGACGACCGGCTCCACGGCGAGGCCCGAGAACGTCGCGGCGTGCGCCGTGTACTGCGGCGGCCACCACTCGCCCATGCGCCGCGCGTACGTGTCGAACGCGGTGTCGACGGGGCACGCGAGACGCAGCTCGTGGACGATCGGGGCGAGGCTCATCGGACCTCCCGTGGATCCCGGGCGCGGGGGACGCGCCCATCGAACCGCGCCCCGGCCCGGACCGCCACCCGGCGACGGTGGCCCCTGCACGGTTGCGCACGACGTCGTCACCGACACGTCACCGCTTCCGGTCGCGCCCTTCACGCCCATCACGGAGAGTTGTCGGGTGCGCAGGACCGACACCAGAACCAGTGACAGCGAGACCCCGATCTTCGACGCCCTCGTCGTCGAGCACGAGAACCAGCTCCCGCTCCTCCACCTGGGCCGGGCGCTCAGCGGAGAGATGGTGACGGTCGCCCGTCCGGTCGGCCTCGAACCCCGGATCGTCCCGTCGGAGGACGTGCCCGTCCTGCCGCGCCGTCGGGCCTCCTGACCCCGCTCCCTACAGCACGTGCGCGAGGAACCCCTTCGTGCGCTCGTGCTGCGGGTCGCCGAGCACCTGGTCGGGCGTGCCCTGCTCGACGATGACGCCCTCGTCCATGAAGACGACGGTGTCGGCCACCTCTCGCGCGAACCCGATCTCGTGCGTGACGACCATCATCGTCATGCCGGAGCGCGCGAGGTCGCGCATGACGGCGAGCACCTCGCCGACGAGCTCGGGGTCGAGCGCGGACGTCGGCTCGTCGAACAGCATGAGGTCCGGGTCCATCGCGAGCGCCCGCGCGATCGCGACGCGCTGCTGCTGACCGCCCGAGAGCTGCGCCGGGTAGTGGTCGGCGCGGTCGGAGAGGCCGACGCGCTCGAGCAGCTCGTTCGCGCGGGCCCGCGCCTCCGCCCTGCTGAGCCCACGCACCTGGACTGGCGCCTCCATGACGTTCTCGAGCGCCGTCATGTGCGGGAACAGGTTGAAGCGCTGGAACACCATGCCGATCCGGGCGCGCTGGCGCGCGACGACCCGCGGGTGCAGGCGGTGCAGCACGGTCCGTCCGTTCTTCGTGACCTCGCGGTAGCCCATGAGCTCTCCCGCGACGCGGATGCGCCCGCCCGTGATCTCCTCGAGCTCGTTGACGCACCGCAAGAGCGTGGACTTGCCGGAGCCCGAGGGCCCCAGCACGACGCACACCGAACCGCGCGGCACGTCGAGGTCCACGCCGCGCAGGACGTGCAGGTCGCCGAACATCTTGTGCAGGCCCTCGACCTGCACCATGGGCGTGTCGTCCCGCCGGGTCGGCCCCGTGCTCGACGTCGTGCCCGCTGCCGTGCCGTCCGTCCCGCTCACGGGGTCACCTCCAGGAAGGGGTCGTCCTTGGTCGTGCGGGAGGCCGCGATGAGCTCCTGCTTGCTGGGCTTGCCCCGGCGGCGCCGCCCGCCCGGGCCGCCGCCCCGTCGTCGGGCACCGGCCTGGTCGCCGAACCCGCGGCCGTAGTACCGCTCGATGTAGTACTGGCCGATCATGAGGATGCTCGTGATGAGCAGGTACCAGAACGCCGCGACCATGAGGAGCGGGATCGGCAGGAACGTGCGGTTGCCGATCGCGTTCGTCGCGTACGTGAGGTCGAGCGTGAACGGCACGGCGAGCACGAGGGACGTGGTCTTGAGCATCGAGATCGTCTCGTTGCCCGTCGGGGGCACGATGACGCGCATCGCCTGCGGCAGCACGACGCGCGTGAGGATCTTGCGGTCCTTCATGCCCAGCGCCCGCGCCGCCTCGCTCTGCCCGGGGTCCACCGACCCGAGGCCTGCGCGCACGATCTCCGCGAGGTACGCCGCCTCGTTGAGCGCGAGCCCGAACATCGCCGCCCAGAAGGCGGTGATGACGTCCTGCGTGCGGAACTCGAAGAACTCGGGCCCGAACGGGATGCCGAGGCTGAGCCGCGGATAGAGCACCGCGAGCAGGCCCCAGAACACGAGCTGGGTGTAGATCGGCGTCCCACGGAAGAACCAGATGTACGCCCAGCTCACGGAGCGCATCACCGGGTTGTCGGAGCGTCGCATGACGGCCAGCCCGACGGCGAGCACGATGGCGATCACCATCGAGCCGAACGTCAGGACGAGCGTCCACCCGACGCCGCGGATGACGTTGACGTCGCGCAGGTACAGCCACACGACGTCCCACCGGAACTTCTCGTTGGTCACGAGGCCGTGCACCGCCATCGCGGCGAGGACGAGCAGCACGACGGCCGAGATCCACCGGCCGGGGCGCGGCACCGGCCGGGCGTGGATCCGGTCGGGCACCGGGTCGGTCGACGCGTCGGGCGACCGGTCGGACGCCGCGTCGGCGGCGCGGTGCGGGGCGTTCGGTCCGGGCAGGGCCATGGGTCCACCTCGGGGTTCGGGCTCGGGTCACCGAGCGGCCGCGGCGGGTGCGTCCTCGCTCCCGCCGACGACCAGTGTGCCGGTCGCGGGCCCCGATCTGCTTCCGGGGCCCGCGACCGGCGCGGTCAGGGCAAGGTCAGCCGACCGACGGGTTGATCTCGGCGGTCTCGAGCGCGGCGTCGCCGGAGCCCCAGCCGTCGAGGACCTCCACGAGCGTCCCGTCGTCCATGAGCGTCTGGAGCGCGGCCTGGATCGCCGCGGCGAGGTCGGTGGCGTCCTTGGCGACGACGATGCCCTGCGGCGCGGCGTCGAACACATCGCCGAGCTGCTCGATCTGGCCGCCGGTCTGCTCGACGGCGTAGCCGATGACCGGGGAGTCGGCGTACATGACCTGCGCCTTGCCACCGACGAGGTTCGTCGTCGCGTCGGCCTGCGACTCGTACTGGAGGATGTCGATGGCCTCCTCGCCGGCGGTCTCGCACTCCTCGCTCTGGACGGCGATGTCCTCGTCCTGGATCGTGCCCGTCTGGACCGCGACCGTGACGCCGCACAGGCTCTCCGGGTCGATGTCGTCCGGGTTGCCCGAGGCCACCGCGTACGCGGAGCCGGCGTTGAGGAAGGAGATCATGTTCGACTCCTGCATGCGCTCCTCGGTGATCGTGAAGGAGGAGATGCCGGCGTCGTACTTGGTGCCGAGCGCGGGGATGATCGCCGGGAAGTCGGCCGACTGGATCTCGACCTCGAGGCCGAGCGTCGCGCCGACGGCCTTGATCGTGTCGATGTCGAACCCGACGGGCGTCTGCCCGTCCTCGCCGATGAACTCGGCCGGCGCGTACTCGGTGTTGGAGCCGACGGTGAGCACGCCCGCGGACGCGATCTCCTCGGGGAGCAGCGCGGCCGCCGCGTCGTCGACCTCGATGGTCGACGGGTCGAACGACGGCGCGGCGCTGGACTCGCCGTCCGTGCCCGCGGTGCTGCCGTCGGTCCCGGTCTGGGACGCGTCGGTGCACGCGGTGAGGAGGAGGGCGCTCGTCGCGGTCAGCGCGACGAGACCGGTGAGGGACGGCTTGCGCGAGGTCGTACGCATGAGGTTCTCCGATCGGGGGTGGGCCGGGCAGGGGCAGCGTATTCACCGATCGTCTCCGTCGTGTTACGTCGGCACCCGGGGGGGTGGGGGGACGTACGGGGAACAGAGGACCCGGCGGTGCGCAGCACCAGGGGACGAGTGTGCGGGAGACGGGCCCCGCACGCCAAACCGGCAGGCCCTGGCCGCCGCGCCAGCCCTACGTGTCGCGCTCCAGAGGCGCAGCGTCCTCGCGGCGGTCGTCCTCCCCGCCCGGCGGGAAGTCCGTCCGTTCCGAGCGCGCGCGCAGGGCGAGCGCGCTCGCCACGAGCCCGCCCCACACGACGACGATCGCGAGCACCAGCAGGACGATCGCCTCCGTGCTCATCGGGTCACCTCCGGCTCGGTGCGGCGGGTCGACGTCGCCCGGTCGGGCGGGAAGGGCGGCCACGCCGCGAAGTCGTCGGGGCTGCGACGCCAGCGCATCGCGGTGAGCACCGCGGCACCCACCACGATGAGCAGGACCGCGCCCCAGCCGAAGACCGCCAGGTACCACGCCGGGTACCCCTCGTAGCCGTCGGTCAGCAGCGTGACGATGCGCGACACGAGCATGTACCCGAGGACCACGGGGGCGAGCAGCCCGACGAGCCACACCCACCAGCGCCCCACCTGGAACGTCGAGACGGCGTTGAGGTGATAGCGCAGCTCCTCGCCGCGCCGCTGGACCCACACGACGAGGATCGTCGTGAGGACGGCCGACGCGACGATGCCGATGTTGTTGGCCCACTGGTCCGCGGTGTCGAGCGCGATCAGGCCGGTCGTCGTGGAGAACAGCAGGACGGACACGACGGCGCTCACGACGCCGACGCGCGTCGCCGCCCCGCGCGGGGTCCAGCCGAACTTCTCCTGGAACGCCGCGGAGACCACCTGGAGGATCGACAGCAGCGACGTGAAGCCGGCCATGGCGAGCGAGCCGAAGAACAGGGCGCCGAAGATCGGGCCGCCGGGCATCTCGGACACGATGGCCGGGAAGGTGACGAACGACAGGATCGGTCCGCTGATGCCCTCGAGCTCGCCGACGCCGATGCCCTCCTCGTGGGCGAGGAAGCCCAGCGTCGCGAACACGCCGATGCCCGCGAGGATCTCGAACGACGAGTTGGAGAACGCGACGACGAGGCCCGGCGACGTGAGGTTCGCGCGGCGCTTGCGGTACGACGCGTACGTGATCATGATCCCGAAGGCGATGGACAGCGAGAAGAAGATCTGGCTGTACGCGGCGATCCACACGTTCGCGTCGCCGAGCGCGGCCCAGTTGGGCGTGAACAGCGCGTCGAGGCCGTCGGCCGCGCCCTCGAGGAACAGCGAGCGGACCACGAGCACGAGGAACGCGACGACGAGCAGCGGCAGGAAGACGGTGTTGGCGCGCTGCACGCCCTTCGCGACACCGGCCGCCAGGACCACGATCGTCACGACCCACACGAGCACGAGCGGGATCAGCACGGCAGGGACGAAGTCGAAGGAGATGCCCGGGTCCGCGAGCTGCAGGTACTCGCCGGTGAAGAACGCGGCCGGGTCGTCGCCCCAGCGCAGGTCGAACGAGAAGACGAAGAAGCTCACCGCCCACGCGATGACCGCGGTGTAGTAGACCGCGATGACGAAGCAGATCATCACCTGGAACCAGCCGAGGCCCTCGAGCCAGCGTGCGACGCGACGGAACGCGGTCGGCGCGGAGCCGCGGAAGCGGTGCCCGAGCGCGTAGTCGAGGAACAGGATCGGGATCCCGGCGGTGAGGAGGGCGATCAGGTAGGGCACGAGGAACGCGCCACCGCCGTTCTCGTACGCCACGCCCGGGAAGCGCCAGATGTTGCCCAGCCCGACGGCCGAGCCGATCGCCGCGATGATGAAGCCGACCTGCCCGGTCCACTCCTCGCGCGGAGCGTCCTGGGCGGCCGCCCCGCCCGTCGTGCTCGGTGTCGCTGTCACAGGTCTCCTCGTGCCGTGCGGTGGCTCGCGCGTCGGCACGGAGGCGCGACGGCGGGCCGGATCGTCCGCATCGACCGTACCGAGGGCCCTCGTCGCGCGCGAACGGGGGCGGTCGCGCCCGCCCGACCCTCAGAGCGCGAGCAGGCGCTCCACGAACCCGCCGCGGAACGTCCCCGCCGGGTCGTAGCGCTCCGCGAGCGCGCGGAAGTCGGCGAGGTGCGGGTACGCGTCCGCGAGTCGCGCGAGCGCCTCCGGCGCCGCCCCGGCGGCGACCGCGTGCGACAGCTTGCCCCAGTGCGGGCGCGCCCCGAGGGGAGCGAGCGCGGCCTCGACGTCCGGCAGGAGGGCTGCGACGTCGTCGGGAAGGTTCTTCCAGGTGAAGTGGAAGCCGACCGTGGGGCCGTCGAAGGGGCTCAGCCACAGCGGCTCGCGGTCCCCCGCCACGGTCCGGATCTCGGAGACCTGGAGCAGGGGCGCGACCCGGGGGCCGAGCGCGCGCAGCGCCGCGATGCCCGCGAGCGCGTGCTCGCGCGGCACGAGGTACTCGGACTGCAGCTCCTCGCCGTTGCTCGGCGTGAAGTCGAGCCGGAAGTGCGGCAGGCGCTCGTTCCACGGGCCCGCCTCGCCGAGCTGGGGCGTGCAGTGCACCGGGTCGATGCCGTCGAGCATGTGGACGGGCGTCGTCGCGGGCCGCGCGCCGAAGAGGTCCCCCGGCGCTCCCTCCTCGCCGGGCGCGAGGCGCGTCTTGCGCCAGACCTGCTGCGCGCCGTCGGGCCCCCAGTCCGTGAAGAGGCTCACCGAGTACGCGGAGCCGGTGATCTCGTCGAGGTGGGACGTGATCGCCTCCCACGGCAGCCCGAGGTGCACGTCCTGGCGGACGTCGAACGTCGCCTCGGTCTCGAGCTCGAGGCGCGTGACGACGCCCAGCGCGCCCAGCGCCACCACGGCGCCGGGGAAGTCGGCGTCGCCCCGCCGGAGCGTGCGGACCTCGCCGCCGCCCGTGACGAGCTCGACCCCGACGACCGCGCTGGCGAGCGAGCCCACGCCGTCGCCCGAGCCGTGGGTGGCGGTGGCGACCGAGCCCGCGACGGAGATGTGCGGGAGCGATGCGAGGTTCGCGAGCGCGCGCCCTGCGCCCAGGACGTGACGCGTGACGTCGCCGTAGCGCAACCCGGCGGCGATCGACGCGACCCCGGTCGCCGGGTCGACCTCGACGGGCGGGCGTCCGTCCTCGTAGGCGTCGAGCACGACGTGCGTCCCGGTCGTGTCGGCGACGTCGTCGAACGAGTGGCGCGAGCCGAGCGCCTTGACCCGCGGGGACGTGCGGACGAGCTCGACGAGCTCGTCGGGCGTCGTCGGGCGCACGACCTCCGTCGAGGAGTACGTGAGGTTGCCCGCCCAGTTCGTGGTGCGGCTCGTGCGGGTCGTCGTCGGCGTCGTCACGGGACCACCCTGCCACGCCTGGGCGCGCCTCGACGCGAGCTCAGGTTCTCTCGACGAGCGTGACCCGCTCCTCCGCGACCACCGCACCGGTCTCGACGTCGAGCACGACGACCGTGGACGGCGGCAGGTGGTCGAGCGACGGCGCGACGTAGTCGGGGACCGGCGCGCAGGTCCGCCGGTCGAAGGTCATGAGCACCGTGCGGGTGGTCGTCTCGACCTGGGCGATCACCGCGTGCTCGAGGTCCGACAGGGGCCACTGCTCGACCGGGAGGACGTTCCCCTCCTCGTCCGCGGGAAACCTGCTCCACGGCCCTTCCATGCCCCGGTGCTCGTACTCCTCGCCGTCCTCGCCGAGGACCCTCACGGAGCCCTGCGACGGCTGGTCCGCCGACGAGCAGTCGCGGATGCCGTTCGTCGGGAGCACGGGGCGGGCCTGCTCTGCGGGCTGCGGGTCGAGAGCCTCCCCGCCGGTCCTCGGCTCGACCTCCGGGTCGGGGACGTGCCGTGCCGGACTCTCGTCGGCCGTCGCGGCGCGAGGAACCGGTGCCAGCGCCGGACCGAGCGCGAGCGCGACGCCCGCGAGGACCACGACGACTCCGCCGGCGAGCACGAGCCCGGACCGTGACGGTGTCCGCGCCGCCCCCTGCGGCGGTGCTCCCGGTCGCTCCGACGTCATCGTGCCCCCCTGGCCCGGCCGTCCTCATGACGGCTCGACCGAAACCCTACGACGTGACGTCGCGCAGCGGGAGACCCCAGTGCGTCGCGACCTCGTGGGCCTGCGCCGCGAACGCCGCACGCTCCGCCGGGGTCGGGTCGCGGTGCCACTGCGTCTCGACCGCGACGTCACGCGCTCCGACGACCCACCGCCACCGCCCGACGACCACGCCGTCGACGGCGAGACCGTGGATGAACGACCCGAGCCGGTCGCCCAGGTCGACGCCGGGCGCGACGACGACGCCGCGGCTCTCGCCGTAGGACATGAACAGCTCGTCGTAGCTCTGCAGGAGGTCGACGACGGGACCCCCGGGATGGCCGTCGGGGCCCCTGACGGCGAGATACCGCTCGGGGTCGAGCACGCGCTCCCCCGCGGCGTCGTCGGCGAGCCGCCACAGCACGAGGGCGTCGAGCGCACCCCCTCCGGGCACGGCGACGACCTCCTCGCCGAGCAGGTCCAGCGCGCGGCGCACGTCCGTGAGGGTGAGGCCCGACCACTGCGCGACGTCCTTGACCGTCGCGCACGCCCGGCTCGCGAGGTACCGGCGCACGAGCTCGACGAGCGCCGCGTCGCGGTCGAACGTCGCGCCGAGCGGCCCGTACCCGGCAGGGACCCGGTCGTCGAACGCGGCGTACGTCTGCTGCTTCCCGCGCACCGGGCCGCTGATCACCTGACGGTCGAGCTCGGCCGCCATGAGGACGTACCCGAGGGCCATGCCGTCCAGCGCGAGGTCGCGCTGGGCGAGGAGCGCGGCGAGCTCGCGACGCGTGCGCGGGCGGTCCTGCACGGCCTCGACGACGAGGTCGCGCTGACGCGCGTGATCGGCGGTGCCGACCTGCCGGTACATCGTCCCGTTGGTCCCGTGCACGCGCGGCGCGCTGAGCCCGAGGAGCCAGCGCGCGTCGTCGGGCCGGACGAGGTGCCACGTGGGCCGCAGGACGTGCGTGCGCAGCACCTCGCCCCGGTCGCACGCCGCGACCGCACCCGCGGCGCCCGGCCGCACCGCCGGGTCGAGCCGGCGCGTGAGCCCCCACAGCGCGGGGTGGAACTCCTGGCCCTGCACCGCGACGAGGTGCCCGACGGCGGTCGCGACGTCCGGCAGGTCGGGTGACCGCAGCCGGTGCGCGGCGAGGCGCGCCGCGCGCACGCCGTCGCCGTCGACCGCCGGTGTCCCCGGTTCGGGTCCGCGCGCGGCACCTCGCCCGGGGCTCACGACGCGACGAGGTCCGTGGCGACGACGTCGGTCCCCGTGACCGCGACCCGGACCCCGCCCTCCGCGACGGCCACGGAGTCGAGCGCGACGCCCTC
This sequence comes from Cellulosimicrobium sp. So1_17, assembly GCF_055181235.1. Taxonomy (NCBI): domain Bacteria; kingdom Bacillati; phylum Actinomycetota; class Actinomycetes; order Micrococcales; family Promicromonosporaceae; genus Cellulosimicrobium; species Cellulosimicrobium sp. So1_17. Next base: position 3,341,254 of record NZ_CM143702.1, on the reverse strand, counting down.
GGGAAGGTCGAGGGCGATCTGGAGGTCGGTGAGGGCCCCGGCGACCCCCGGGGGGAGGTCGTCGACCGACACGACGCCCAGACCTGTCCGCACCGCCTCGACGTCGACGGCCAGCGTCTCGGGACCGGAGACGCGGGGCGTGACGTCGACGGTGACGGGCAGGCCCAGCACGTCGACCCCGAGCGCGAGGACGTCGCCGTCGGCGGTGACCGTGACGTCGAGGTCGGACTGCTCCTGGACGGCCTCCTGCAGCGACGACTCCGCGAGGACGCCCGACGCCGTGCCCGACGCGACCGTGTACGGCTCCGACGTCCCCACCCCGCGCGCGTCGACCTGGAGGTCCGAGACGGCATAGCCGGCGAAGGTCGCCGAGTCGGCCGAGCCCGTGACGTGCGAGAGCTCGCCGCGCGCGACCTGCGCGAGGAACGGGAAGCCCGTGATGTCGATCTGCGCGCCGGTCACGTCGTCCGCCTCCTGCTCGAACGCGGTGACGGCGCCTCGCTCGGCCGACCGCACGGCGATGCGGTCCGCGACCACCGCGACCCCGACGAGGACGACCAGCACGACCAGGACACCGACGAGGCGCTTCATGCGCCCACCCTAGGTCCGCCGAGCACGACATGACGGCCGTTCTGAGCACCTTCGCGTCCCCCAGGTCGTGCTCGACCGCGGGCGGCTTCGTGCTCGACGGCGACGTAGATTGCCGCCCATGACCTCTTCGCAGCACCCTTTCCGCATCGGCGTCCAGCTCCAGCCGCAGCACGCCGACTACGCCCAGATCCGCGACGCCGTGCTGCGCGCGGAGGACCTCGGCGTCGACGTGATCTTCAACTGGGACCACTTCTTCCCGCTCAGCGGCGACCCGGACGGCAAGCACTTCGAGTGCTGGACGATGCTCGCGGCCTGGGCGGAGCAGACCGAGCGCGTCGAGATCGGCGCGCTCGTGACGTGCAACAGCTACCGCAACCCGGACCTGCTCGCCGACATGGCGCACACGGTCGACCACATCTCCGGCGGCCGGCTGATCCTCGGGATCGGTGCCGGCTGGTTCGAGCGCGACTACGCCGAGTACGGCTACGAGTTCGGGACCGCGGGCTCGCGCATCGCCGACCTCGCGGACGCCCTCCCCCGCATCCGGGCGCGCTGGGCCGCGAAGAACCCCGCGCCGACGCGTGACATCCCCGTGCTCATCGGGGGCGGCGGGGAGAGGAAGACGCTGCGCCTCGTCGCCGAGCACGCCGACGTGTGGCACTCCTTCGGCGACGCGTCGACCCTCACGCGCAAGAGCGCGATCCTCGACGAGCACGGCGCGGCGGTCGGGCGCGACACGGGTGCGCTCGTCGAGCGGTCGATCGGGGTCTCGCGCCCGCCGAGCGAGGTCGCGGACGAGCTCGTCGCCGCCGGCGCGACGCTGTTCACGACCGACACGGACGGCCCCGACTACGACCTCACGCTCACCAAGGAGTGGGTGGCCTGGCGCGACGCGCAGGGCTGACGCGACCGGGCGGCCGTCTCAGCACGTGATCGCGTACGGCGTGCGGGAACACGTCGTGCGCGATCACGGTTGCCGCTCACATGCCCTCCGAACCCCCCGCGTCGACGACCCCCGACGCCCCCACCACGACGGCACCCGCGCGCCGCACCCGGCTCCCCCGCGACCAGCGGATCCCCGCGGGTCTCGTGATCCTGCTGTCGGCCCTGACCGCCGTCGGCCCGCTGACGATCGACCTCTACCTCGCCGCGTTCCCCGAGATCGTCGACGAGCTCGGCACCACCGCGTCGCGCGTCCAGCTCACGCTCACCGCGACGCTCGCCGGCCTCGCGCTCGGGCAGCTGCTCATCGGGTCGCTCTCGGACGCGGTCGGGCGGCGCCTGCCCCTGCTCGTGTCGCTCGCCGTCTACGTCGCGGCGTCGGTCGGCATCGTGTTCGCCGGCTCCGTCGAGGCGCTCACAGGACTGCGGTTCGTCCAGGGCCTGTCCGCCGCGGCGGGCATGGTCCTGTCCATGGCGATCGTGCGCGACCTGTTCGACGGCTACCGCATCGGCAAGGTCATCGCGCGCCTCATGCTCGTCGTCGGCGTCGCGCCGATCCTCGCGCCGACCATCGGCGCGCAGTTCCTGCACCTGTGGACGTGGCGCTCGATGTTCGTCGCGCTCGCCGGCGTCGGGGTCGTGCTGTTCGTCGTCGTGCTCCTGCGCCTGCGCGAGTCGCTGCCCGTCGAGCGCCGCCGGACCGGTGGCACGGGCGCCGCACTGCGCTCGTACGGGTCGCTGCTCTCCGACGGGTCGTTCGTCGGGCTGGCGCTCATCGCGGGGTTCTACATGGCGGCCATGTTCACGTACATCTCCGCGTCGACGTTCGTCTTCCAGGAGACGTTCGGGATGTCCGCGCAGCAGTACGCGATCGTGTTCGGCGCCGGAGCCGTCTCCGTGACGGCCGGGTCGCAGATCAACGGCGCGCTCGTGGGGCGGGTCCGGCCCGAGCGGATCCTCCAGGCCGCGATCGCCGCGGGCTTCGTCCTGTCGGGCGCGCTCCTCGTCGCGGCGCTCGCGGGCGGCGGGCTCGCGGTGCTCGTCCCGCTGATCGTGCTCACGCTCGGCACGGCCGGGTTCGTCATGCCGTCGGTCCCGGCGATCGCGCTGGAGCGCAACGCCCACAGGGCGGGCAGCGCGGCGGCGCTCATCGGCGCGGCGCAGTTCGGCGTCGGGGCGGTCATCGCGCCGGTCACGGGCCTGCTGGGCGGACCGCCGGCGGTGACCATGGCGGCCGTGATGTTCGGTGTCGTCGCCGTCGCGGGGGTGATCCTCGTCGCCGTGCGTCGCACGTTCGCCGCACCCGTCGACAGCACGACGTCGCTGCCGCCGACCCCGCAGCCCGCCACGGCGGACGTCCACGCCTGACGCGGGACGCCGAGCACGTACCTGCTCGCTGCCGAGCACGACCTGAGGGCCGTTTCCGGCCCGTTCGCGACTCTCAGGTCGTGCTCGGCGATCGACGGGGACCGTTCTCGGCGAGGATGGCCGCGTGACGCCCGACGACGACGCCTACCCTCGCGAGGTGCGTGACGCGCCGACGCTCGACGCGCTCGACGCGCACCTCGTGGAGTGCCGCGCGTGCCCGCGGCTCGTCGCGTGGCGCGAGCACGTCGCGGTCGTCCGGCGGGCGTCGTTCCGGGACGACGAGTACTGGGCGCGGCCGGTCCCGAGCTTCGGCGACGACCGGCCGGGGATCCTCGTCGTCGGCCTGGCTCCCGCCGCCCACGGCGCGAACCGCACGGGACGCATGTTCACGGGCGACCGCAGCGGCGACTTCCTCTTCGCGGCGATGCACCGCACCGGCCTCGCGAACCAGCCCACGTCCGTGAGCGCCGACGACGGCCTGCGGCTCACGGGCGTCCGCGTCACCGCGCCCGTCCGCTGCGCGCCGCCCGACAACAAGCCGCTCCCCGCGGAGCGGCAGCGCTGCGGCCCGTACCTCGCGCGCGAGGTCGAGCTCCTGGGCGCGACCGTGCGGGTCGCCGTCGTGCTCGGCGGGTTCGGCTGGCAGGCGCTGCTCGCGACGCTCGCCGAGCAGGGGTGGGAGGTCCCCCGCCCGCGCCCCCGGTTCGCGCACGGCGCGGAGGTGACGCTGCGGCGTCGTGCACCCGTGCCCGACGGCGGGGGCGCAGCCCAGGAGCAGACCCTCACCCTCCTGGGGTGCTTCCACGTGAGCCAGCAGAACACCTTCACGGGACGGCTCACACCCGACATGCTCGACGCCGTGCTGCTCCGCGCGCGAGTGCACGCCGGGCTGGGCGAACCCATCGGCTGACTCAGCGCGATGCGGTCGTCGGCGACTGCCGGCGTGGCGCGTCGGCCCACCGGCGCCGCTCCGCGACGCGCGGTGCCACACGCCCGACGAGACGGAGCTGCTCGCGGCGCTCGATGACCTCCATGCGCCGGAGCTCACGCTCCAGAAGGGACGATGCTGCTGCCATGCTGCTCTCCTTCGACCGGACCGACGTGCCGCCTCCCTGCCCCCAGGGGAGGGACGGTGACGACGTCCGTTCGTGACATCGAGAGCGTCACCCCGTCGGCAGCACGGAGGGGTCGTACTGCTCGACGAACTCGCCCGTCGGGGGGATCGGCGTGATGACGTCGATGAGGACGCCGTTCGGGTCGGCCGTGATGAAGTGCCGCTGGCCGAACGCCTCGTCGCGCAGCGACCGCAGGACCGGGAGGCCGGCGTCCACGAAGCGCGCGTGGACCGCATCCACGTCCTCGACCTCCAGGTTGAGCAGCAGACCGCCCGCCCAGCCCCGACCGCTCTCCGGGATCGTCTCGTGGTCGCCGTCGAGCACGGCGAGGTTCACGGACTCGTCGTGCACGGACTGCAGGTGCACGTACCAGTCGCTCGTGAAGAGCGGCCGGAAGTCCAGGTGATCGACGTAGTACGTGGCGGTCCCCGCGACGTCGCCGGTCATGATCACCGGGTACCAGCTCGTGATGCGCACGACGGTGTCCTCTCCTCGCGCCCGGGCCGGAGAGATCCGGCAGCTCCGGACGGTTGACATACAGTCTGTCTGTTTCTCCAGAATGACGTACAGTCTGTCGGTATGCAAGAGGCACCGCGAGACCGCAGCACCCGGCGCAGCAACGAGGAGCGGACCCGCACCACGCAGGCGGCGCTCGTCTCGGCCGCTCGGGCGCTGTTCGTGGAGAAGGGGTACGCCGCGACGTCGACCCCCCGGATCGCCACCGCCGCGCGCGTCACCCGCGGCGCGCTCTACCACCACTTCGCCGACAAGCAGGCGTTGTTCCGTGCCGTCGTCGAGGCCGAGGCGGAGGCCGTCGCGCGGGAGATCGAGACCGCGGCCCCGGCCGAGGAGGACACCCCGGCCGCGGCCCGCCGGCAGCTCGCGGCCGGCGCCACCGCCTACCTCGACGCGATGGCCGTCCCGGGCCGCACGCGGCTGCTGCTCGTCGACGCCCCGGCCGTCCTCGGCGCGGCAGCGGCCGACGACCTCGATGCGCGGCACGCGCGCCGCACCCTGCGCGAAGGGCTGCAGGCGGCGATGCGCGCGGACGCCCCCGGCGCTGGCGTGCGGGGCGCGGACGTGCCGGGCGCGGACGGTCCCGGCGCCCGCGAGCTCGACGCGCTGACGCTCCTGCTCTCCGCGGCGTTCGACCGTGCCGCGCTCGCGTCCGACGACGGCGGTGGACCGGGGCGCGACGCGCTCCGCCGCGCGGTCACGGAGCTGGTCGAGCGGGTGTGCGCGCCGCGACCCACTCGATGACGCCGCGCCGCGACCGCTCCTGACGCTCGACGTCGAGACCGTGCTCCTCGACCCAGCGCAGCGGCCGGCGGCGGAAGTGCTCGCCCGCGATCGGCACGCTCACGAGCTCCGCCACGGCCTGACCGAGCCGGAGCGGCCACGACGTCGAGACGACGTGGTCGGCGAGGAGCACGAGACCGCCGGGCCGCACGACCCGCGCCATCTCCGCGAGCGCTGCCTCGTGGTCCGCGATCGCGCACAGCGAGAAGGTGCACACGACCGTGTCGAACGCGCCGTCGGGCAGGTCGAGGTCCTGTGCGTCGCCGAGCCGGAGGTCGACGTCGAGGTCGAGGTCGGCCGCGCGCCGTCGGGCGTGGTCGAGCATGGCCGGGCTCCACTCCACACCCGTGAGCCGGCGGCGACCACGGCCGCCGGGTAGTGGGCGAGGTTGAGCCCGGTGCCGACCGCGACCTCGAGCGTGCGGCCCTGCGCGAGCGCGCACACCTGCTGCCGCACGCCCGGGAAGAGCCGTCGTTCGGCGACCGCCATGGCGCGGTCGTACGTACCGGCCTCGCGGTCCCACCTCCGGCGCAGGCGGTGCAGCCTGCGCCCGGTGGACGGGGGACGCGCGTCGGGTCCCGTCGCGTCGTCGGCCACGCCACTCCTCGTCGTCCGGTGCTCCTGCCTCGTCTCACGCTCGCACGGCGAGGGTGCTCCCGCCCCCGGGCGCACGCCGGACCTCGACGCGCTCCGCGACGGCCTGCTTGAGCGCCTCGACGTGCGAGACGACGCCGACGACCCGTCCCCCTGCCCGCAGCCGCCCCAGAGCCCCCAGCACGACGTCGAGCGTCTCCGCGTCGAGGCTCCCGAAGCCCTCGTCGACGAACAGCGTGCCGAGCTCGACGCCGCCCGCCTCGGCGGTCACGACGTCGGCGAGGCCGAGAGCGAGGCACAGGGACACGTAGAACGTCTCCCCGCCCGAGAGGGTGCGCGGGTCGCGCGAGCGCTCCGTCACGTGGTCGAGGACCTTCATCGCGAGACCGGTGCGGTGCGACCGCACGTCCTCGCGCGTCGCGCTGCGGACGAGCTCGTAGCGTCCCGAGGACATCTCCGCGAGGCGGTCGTTCGCGGCGGCGACGACGTCCTCGAACCGCTGGACGAGGACGAACGTCGCGAGGGACAGCGCCTGGACGTTGTCGCTGCCCGTGCCGGCCGCGAGCGCGGCCATCCGGGTCACGGGCGCGGCGTCGGCGCGGGCCGCGTGCCACACGTCGACCGCGGAGCCGATCGCGTCGGCCCCGTCCGCCGCAGCCGCTGCCTGCCGCGCGGCGAACTCGTGCCGTCGCGTCGCCGCCCGCGCCGCCTCCTCGGCCTCGGCGACGGCGGCCCGGACGGCGTCGACGTCCGCGGTCGTGTCCTCGGCGAGCGTGGCGACGGACGGTTCGGCGAGCCCGGCGCGGAGCATCGCGAGCGCCGCCGCGTGCTGCGACACCTCGTGCTCGAGCCGCGTCCGGTCCGCGCCCTCGAGCACGGCGGCGAGCGCGTCCGCGGCGTCGGCGAAACCGCCCTGGGCCACGAGGTCCGCCACCTCGGCGTCCCGCCGGTCGACGTCGCGCCGGGCGACCGCGACCGCCGCGTGCGCCTCGGCGAGGGCGGCGACGGACCGGACGCGCTCGGCCAGTCGCGCGGCGAGCACGGCGACCTGGTTGCGCGCCCCGGTGCCGTCGAGCGCCGTCTCCGTGCCGTCCGCACGCCCCGGCCCGTCCGTCGCCCGTGCACCGTCCGACCCGGCCGGCGCGTCCGCCCCGACGGGCCCGTCGACGAGCGCGAGCGCGGCGGCGGTCTCGCGCGCGATCTCCGCCCGGTCGGCGTCGACGGCAGCGGCCAGCTCGTCGAGCCGGGACGTCCCCGCCGCGACGGCCTCGGCCAGCGCCGCGGCCTGTTCCTGGAGCGCGGCCGTGACCGCGTCGTGCTCGTCGAGCGCGCGCTCGGCGGCCGCGCGCTCGACCGCCGCGTCCCGCGCGGCCTCGGCCTCGGCCTCGACGGCTGCGACCCGGTCACACGCCGTGCCGGCGTCGAGGCCTCCCGCCGCGTGCCGCAAGGCGTCGCGGCGCTCGGTGAGCGCGACGACCCGGCCGGACACGTCGGCCAGCGTGGCCTCGGCCGCGGAGCGCGCCGCCTCGGCCGCCTCGACGTCGGCCGGCGTCGCGTGGTCGTCGGTCCGCGTGGCGGGTCGGGGGTGCTCCGGCGAGCCGCACACCGGGCACGGCTCCGCGGCACCGAGGCCGGAGGCGAGCTCGCCCGCGATCCCGGCGATGCGCGCGGTGCGCACGCGCCGCTCGGCCTCCACGGCGTCGCGCGCGCGCTCGGCGGCGCTCGCCCGGTCGGTGAGGGCGCGGGCCAGCTCGGCGTCCAGCGCCTCGGCGTCTCCCGCCGCGGTGGCGACCGCGCGTGCCCGCAGGGCGCGCTCCTGGAGCTCGCCGAGCCGGCCCGCTGCTTCGCCGAGCACGACGACGCGCTGCCGGAGCGCCTCGCGCGCAGCGGGACGGCCGGCACGCTCGGCCAGCACGCGGTGCCGCTCCTCGGCGGCGCGCTCGACGTCCTTGCGACCGTCGGCCAGCTCGCGCTCGCGCGCCGGAAGGGCAGCGCCGACGGGGAGGAGCCGCTGCACGCGCACGGTCGCCGTCAGGAGGTCGGAGCGCACTGCCTCGAGCGTGCTCTCGTCAGCGCCCGCGAGCCCCGCGGGGACGCCGGCACGCGCGAGCTCCTCGCGCTCGAGCGCAGCCCCGAGGGCGTGGGCCGCGGCGACCGCGCTCCGCGCCGCCGGAGCGACGACCGCCGCGCGTGCTGCCGCGTCGAGCCGCCGCCGGTGCTCCGCGACCCGCGGCTCGGCCTCCGTGAGGCGTGCGCGCTCGGCGCGCAGCGCGGCGCGGCGGTCGAGCGCCGCGGCCGTCGACCGCTCCACCTCCAGGCGGTCGCGCGCGACGACGAGCGCCTCGTTCGCGACGAGCTCGGCGGCCACGAGCTCGTCCGCCTCCGCCTCGCGACGCCGGGCGCGCGCCAGCGCGAGCGCGTGCACCCCGGCGCGGGCGGTCGCCTCCTCGGCGGGCTCGGCCGCCGCAGGGACGACCGACCCGGCATCCGTGTCCGCGTCCACGTCCGCGACGCCACCGGCCAGCAGCGCGTCGACGTCGTCCGGTGTCGCCCGGCGCAGGCACGCGTCGTCGCGGGCGGCCTCCCGCAGCTCGTGCGCGGCGTCGACGGCGAGGCCCGCCGCCCCGGTGAAGTGCTCGACGGCGCCCGTGACGCCCTGCCGCGCGACGTCCGTCCGGGCACGGGCGGCCCGCGCGAGCTCGCCGAGCCGTGCGGCGGACCGTTCGTAGACCTCGGTGCCGAAGACCTTCTGCAGCAGGTCGCGGCGCTTCTCGGGCTCGGCGCGCAGGAAGCTCGCGAACTCCCCCTGCGGGAGCACGACCGTCTGCACGAGCTGGCGCCGGTCGAGACCGACGAGACGCTGGATCTCCGCCCCGGCCTCGTCGAGCCGGGCCGACAGCAGCTCGCCCTGCGGGTCCTCGTCCGTGAAGGACGGCACCGCCGGGAGCCGCCACAGCCGGACCGACGCCTGCTGCGTCGTCATGCCCTCGCCGCGCTTCTTCGGGCGGCGGTACTCGGGGGTCCGGCGCACGCGGAAGACGCCGCCCGGGACCTCGAGCACGAGGTCCACGAACGACTCGACGTCCCCCGCCGCGAAGGCCGAGCGCAGCCGGTCGTCGCTCGTCGCCTCCGACGCGACCTTGCCGTAGAGGGCGAAGACGATCGTGTCGATGATCGTGGACTTGCCCGACCCGGTCGGTCCGTCGAGCAGGAAGATGCCCGACGCGCCGAGCGTCGCGAGGTCGATGCGGTGCTGCCCCGGGAACGGTCCGATCGCCTGGAAGGTCAGGGAGTGCAGGTGCATCAGGCGCTCCGGTCCGCGGCGAGTGCGTCCTCGAGCGCGCCGCGCAGCACGACGACCTCGGCGTCCGACGGCGCGCGACCCGAGACGTGCTCGACGAAGTCGCGCGCGACGTCGAGCGGGTCGTGCCCCGCACCGACGGCCGTCACGGTCTCCCGCTCGGCCGGGCGCGGCGGACGGTGCGTCACCTGGAGCGCGTGCGGGAACCGCCCCCTGACGCGCGCGTAGAGCTCGGAGGGGCGCACCGGGTCCGTGACGACGACGCGCAGCCAGTCGTCGACGTGGTCCTCCCCCGCGGCGCCGAGCAGGTCGTCGAGCGTCCCCGTGAGGTCCGCCAGCCGACGAGGAACCGGCGCAGGGACGAGCTGGACCGCGTCGTCGCCCGACTCCCCCAGCCGTCCGACGTCCACGAGGGCCGTGGACTTGCGCTGGCGCGCCTCCGAGAAGGAGAACGCGAGCGGCGACCCGGAGTACCGCGCGACGGGCGCCGCGGCACCCGCGACGGGGCCGGCCTCTCCGGGCGCGTCCCGGGCGACCTCGGGCACGACGACGCGCTGCGGACCGTGCAGGTGGCCGAGCGCCACGTAGTCGAGGCCCCACCCGCCGAACGCACCGGCGGGCACCGCGTCGACGCCACCGACCCGGATGTCCCGCTCGGACTCGGACACCAGCCCGCCCACGACGAACGCGTGGCCCATGACGACCGCCCGGCCCACGAACCCGCTCGCGCGACGACGTGCGAGGTCCCCGCCCACCCGGCGCATCGCGGCGCTCATGACGGCCTCGTGGGACCGCGCGAGCGGGCTCGACGCGTCGTCCGCGAGGACGGACCGTGCCGCGTCGGGGTCGAGGTAGGGCAGGGCGTACACGAGCATCGTCCCGTCGCCCGCCCCCGCCCGGCTCCCCGGGTGAGGCGCCAGGACGACCGGAGCCCCGACGTCGGGCACCCGCGTGCGCAGGTGGACGCCCGGCCGCAGGAACTGCTCGGCGAAGCCGAGGCGGACCGCGGAGTCGTGGTTCCCGGGTGTCAGGACGACGTGCGCGTGCTCCGCGATGCGCGCCACGGCGTCGGACAGGAGCGAGACCGCCTCCACCGGCGGGATGGCCCGGTCGTACACGTCTCCGGCGACGAGCACCGCGTCGACCCGCTCGGCACGGACGAGCTCGACGAGGTGGTCGACGAACGCGGCCTGGTGCTCCAGGAGGTCGACCCCGTGGAGCGTGCGCCCGAGGTGCCAGTCGGACGTGTGCAGGAACCGCATGGTGCGACCGTAGCCGCACGCACCGACACCGTCCGGGAGGCCCGGCGGGACACCGGCCGGCGCAGACCGGCCGCGGCGCGTCAGCCCACGCGGACGACCTCGGTCGGCCCGGTCGTCGCGCCGCTGCGGACCACGGGGATGCGCCCGCCCATGCCGATCATCTCGAGCAGCTCGACGATGCTCGGGGACGGGTCGCGCAGCTCGACGGCGCGGCCGTCCTCCTCGCCCAGCATGTAGAGCTGGATGATGAACGCGATGCCCGAGGAGTCGATGAACGTCACGCCGGCGACGTCGACCGTCACCGGCCCGCGCGTGTCGAGGACGTACGACATCGCCTCGCTCGCCCGGTCGCGGAGCGCGGCGTCCACCTCGCCCCACATCGTCACGACGACGCCGCCCTCGTGCGGCGCGTAGGTGATCCCGTTCGCGCGGTCGATCACGCTGACTGTCTCCATGCGTCCCAGCTCCACCGTCTCTCGAACCGACTGCTGTCGCGCCCCTGCCCCGACCACGTCCAACGCCCGGAGGACGACCCCTGTTCCCCGGAGGGTGCACGGTGGGGTGACGTCCCGCACGGACGACCGCGGCCGAAGCACCCTGAGTCTGCACCTGTCGCGGCCGGCACACCACCCCGTGCGCTCCCGCCAGGACGGATCTGCGCGAGACGTCCACAGGCCGTCGGAGCGCGAGGACCGGGGCGAGGCACCCGACGAGGACGCGGGGCACCGCCGGTCACGGCCCCGGAAGGCTACGCGGGGTCGGTGACGTCGGCGACCTGCGCGCCCAGCGCGCGGACGAGCGCCGCACCGTCGACGGTCGCCGCGACGCCGTGGGCGCCCGCACCGATCGACACCTGACCGACGCCGTCCCCGGCGTCCGCGGCGTTCCCGGACACGTCGACCTCGTCCCCGTCAGGGAGCGCGACGACGCGCAGGTCTGCGACGACCGGCCACGCGTGCGTCGCGCCGAACGGCGTGATCGTGCCGCGCTCGTACCCGGTGACCTCGCGTGCGACCTCCTTGTCGGGCATCGAGAGCCGCGAGACGCCGAGCAGCGCACGCAGCTTCGGCCACGAGATCTGCCGGTCGCCGGGCACGAGGACGAAGAGGTAGTCGTCCTCCGCGCGCCGCACGACGATCGTCTTGAGGACCCGCGACGGGTCCACGCCGCGCGCCGCGGCGGCCTCCTCGAGCGAGGAGACCGGTCCGTGCCGCGTGATCGTGTGGTCGATGCCCGACGCCTCCAGCGCCGCCTCGGCGCGCTCGCTGCCCATGCCACCCGACCCTACGCGGCCCGTCCGCGCCGTGGGGCTCAGAGCCCGTCGAAGAACCCCACGACGTCGCCTGCCGTCTGCTCCGGCTCGAGGTGGGCCGCGAAGTGACCGCCCCGCTCGTACGTGGTCCACTGCCGGATGTCCGCGTGGTCCCGTTCGGCGAAGCGACGGATCGACGCGAAGTCGCCCGTGGCCTGGGCGAGCGCGGTGGGGACGGTCGTCGGGCCCGACGGCTCCCCGCCACCGCCCTCGGGCGCCGCCGCCCGCTGCTGGGCGAGCGCGTTCTCGCGGTACATCCGCAGCGCGGACCCCTGCGTCCCGGTGAACCAGTACACGGCCGCGTTGGCGACGACGAACTCCGTGCCGACGTCGCCCATGAGCTGGGAGTTCCAGCCGAGCAGCCCGGCCGGGGAGTCGGCGAGGGCGTGCGCGAGGGTCTGCGGCTGCTGCGACTGCAGCACGTTGAACCCGCCCAGGTTCTCCCAGAACCAGCCGAGGTGGGCGAGCGCCGCCTGCTCCTCCTCGCTCAGGTCGGCCATCTCGGCCGGGTCCCCCGACGGGAACGAGTAGAGCTGCGTGACGTGCACGCCGACGACGTGCTCGGGGTCCAGGCGCCCGACCTCCGGCGAGATCATCGACCCCGCGTCGTTCCCGACCGCCCCGTACCGCTCGTACCCGAGGCGGCGCATGAGCTCGACCCACGCGCGCGCGACGCGCCGGTTGTCCCAGCCGACCTCCGTCGTCGGACCGCTGAAGCCGAAGCCCGGGATCGAGGGGAGGACGACGTCGTACCCGGCCGCCGTGAGCGGCTCGATCACGTCGAGGTACTCGACGACCGACCCCGGCCAGCCGTGCGTGAGGACCAGCCCGACGGCGTCCGGCCGGCCCGAGCGCACGTGGAGCGCGTGCACGCGCTGGCCGTCGATCACCGTCTCGACCTGCGGGTACGCGTTGAGGCGGGCCTCGAGCGCGCGCCAGTCGAAGTCCTCGAGCCAGTACCGGACGAGCTCGCGGACCGACGCGACGCTCGTGCCGTACCCCTCGTCGGGCTCGAGCGCGTCGGTGAAGCGCGTGCGCGCGAGACGCTCGCGGACGTCGTCCAGGTCGGCCTGGCGGATCTCGATCCGGGTCGGGACGACCGCGGTCCAGCGCGGGTCGCGGCCGAGGTAGCGCAGGAGCGCGTCGGCCGGGCCGGGGTCCGCGCCGTCGGGGGCGTCGGGGGCGTCGAGCGCCGCCGCGTACACGCCGTAGGGCCGGACCGGTTCGACGAGCGGGGGCGCGACGGAGAGCAGGAACGCCGCGAGGTCGTCGTCGAGGGGAGAGTCCTGCCCGGTGGCGACGGCGACGTCCCACGCGTGGACGGCCGCGTCGATCGCCGCGGCGCCGGCCGCGGACAGCGCGGGCACCGGCCCGATCGGCAGCGGGGTGGAGACCTCGCTGCCGGGCTCGACGAGCGCGAACGCGGCGGCGGACGCGGCGAGAGCCGGCTCGACGAGCTCGCCCGGGCTCTCGGCGAGCTCACCCGAGGGGGCGAACGGGTCCTCCGTCGGCCCGCCCTCCCCCGTGAGCGCGGCGACGTAGGCCCGCTGGTCGCCCGCAGCGTGCTGGAGGACGTGGGCGACCGTCCAGCCCGCGCACGGGGTGGGGAGCGCCAGGTCGTCGGCGGAGAGCGCCGCGACCACCTGCCGCAGCGCGGCGTGGGCGCGGTCGATCACTGCCGTCGGGTCGGTGTACGTGGTCATGGGTTCCTCCGAGGTCCGGGCGCTGCCCTCCGGCGGTCGGGTCCGATCGCCGGGAACGGAATACATCGTTCCGTTCTATTTCCACAGTAGCGGAACGTTCCGTTCCGCACAAGTGCTATGGTCGTGCTCATGACGACCGAGAGCAGCCCGGCGCTGAGCGGACGGCGCGCCCAGGCGGCCCGCAACGACACCGCGATCCTCGCGGCGGCGCGCGACGTGTTCGTCGCGGAGCCCGACGCGCCGGTCGCCGCCGTCGCGCAGGCCGCGGGCGTCGGCATCAGCGCGCTGTACCGCCGCTACCCGAGCAAGGAGTCGCTGCTCGCCACCCTGTGCCTCGACGGGCTGCGCCGGTTCGTCGAGGTCGCCCGCGGGGCGCTCGACGTCACGGACCCGTGGGAGTCGTTCGAGACGTTCCTGCGAGGCATCGTCGACGCGGACGTGCACTCCCTGACCGTGCAGCTCGCGGGCCGCTTCACGCCGACACCGGAGCACCGCGAGCTCGCCGTCGAGGCCGGCGAGCTCGCAGGCACCGTGCTCCGGCGCGCCCAGCAGGCGGGCGTCGTGCGTGCCGACGTCGACGACACCGACCTGCCGATGGTCTACGAGCAGCTCGCGGCCGTCCGTCTCGGCGACCCCGACCGCGTCGCCGCGCTGCGCCGCCGGTACCTCGAGCTGCAGCTCGCAGGGCTGCGCGCGTCCGCCAGCGACGGGCGACGCCTTCCGGGGAGCGCCCCGACGCAGGACGAGCTCGGCGTCCGCTGGGTCCCCCGCGGCTGACGTCCCGGGTTCACCGCGGAGGCGTCACACGTCGTCGAACTCGGTGACGACCGTGCGCCAGTACTCGGCGCCGTCGCGCGTGCGGTGCACGAGGCCGGCGTCGACCATCGAGCGCCGGAGCGACACGGGGTCCACCGCACGCTCCGCGAGCCGCTTCGTCAACGTGAGCTCGGTGACCGGCTCCTCGAGCGGCAGCACCTGCGACGCGAGGTACCGCACGACGAGCTGCCGGTCGCGCAGGCGCTTCGGGCTGCGCACGAGGCGGCCTTCGCTGAGGAACCGCTCCGGACCGGTCTCCTGCGGTGCGGACGCGCCCGCGAGCAGTGCCGCGAACCGGCCGGGGTCGGCCCGCAGCACCCCGGCGTCGTCGCGCACCACGACGCCCGCCGCGAGCAGCGGCGCGAGCCGACGCCGGTCGTCGGTCGTCAGGTCCGCCTCCGCGGGCGCCTCGACGACGACGCGACCGAACAGGCGCAGCCGCCCGTCGTCCGCGAGCGACGCGACGACCTGCTTCCAGGCGTTGGCGGGGACCGGGAGCGTGCTGTCCATGCCCCGACCCTACGGTCGGGCGGGCGGCTCGCCGCACCGGGGGTCCCTGGCCGAGGGCTCAGGCGAGGTGCACGACGTCGCCCGTCCACCGCCGCCGCAGCCACCGGTCGTGCGACGCGACGACGACGGCGCCCGGCCAGTCCTCGACCGCCTCCATGAGCTCGGTCGCGAGCGTGAGCGAGACGTGGTTCGTCGGCTCGTCGAGAAGGAGCACGTCGGGCGCCTGCGACACGAGCATCGCGATCACGACCCGGCGTCGCTGCCCGACCGACAGGTCCGCGAGCGGACGGCCGAGGTCGCGCGGCGCGACGAGCCCGTGCGCGTCCACCCGAGCGTCGCGCGCGCCCTCGCCCTCCGCCACACCCTGCACGAGGGCGAGGAGCTCGCGCGGGGTGCGGGCGTCGTCGTGCAGGTGGACGTCCTGCTCGAGGAGCCCCACCCGGACCCCCTTCGCCCGGCCCACCGATCCGGCGTCGGGCACGAGGTCCCCCGCGAGGACGTGCAGCAGGGTCGACTTGCCGGCCCCGTTCGCACCCGTGACCAGCAGGCGCGAGCCGCGCGCGACCTCGATCGACCGCGCGCCGGACGCGGCGAGGTCGAGCCGGGCGGCCCGCTCCCCCGGCGGCACCGGACCGTCCCGGCGCACGACGACGTCCCGCGCCCACACCGCGAGGTCACCTCCGAGCGCCTCCCCCCGCGCGGACCGCGACGCCGCGGCGGGCGGCGCGAAGCGCAACGGCGGCGGCGGCCTGCGGACCTGCTCGCGGTCGAGCGTGTCGAGGCGCAGCTGGGCGTTGCGCACGCGGCGCGAGACCTGGCTCTGGACCCGCTCGCCCTTGAAGTCGTAGAGGATCTTCGCCTGGTTGCCCCGCTCACGGTTCTTGCTGACGTCGCGCGCGGTCACCGCGACGGACCGGCGCAGCTCGGCGAGCTCCGCCTGCTCCGCCGCGAACTGCTGCTCCCAGCGCTCGCGCTCGACGCGCTTGGCCTCGAGGTAGTCGCTGTAGGTCCCTCCGTAGGCCGTGATGCCCGACGACGCGCCGTCCCCCGACGCCCCGCGGTGCGGCGCCGCCGACGGGTCGAGGTCGAGGATCTCCGTGCACACCTCGTCGAGGAACACGCGGTCGTGGCTCGCGAGCACGACGGCACCGGGCAGGGCGCGCAGCGCGGCGGCGAGGAACTCGGCGGCGCCGTCGTCGAGGTGGTTCGTCGGCTCGTCGAGCAGGAGCGCCCCTGGCTGCCGCACGAGCAGGGCGGCGAGCCCGAGCCGTGTGCGCTGCCCGCCCGAGAGCGTCCCGACGGGCCGGTCCGCGACCCCCTCGACGTCCAGCCCGAGCCCGGCGAGCGTGCGTGCGGCCCGTGCGTCGGCGTCCCACACGTCGGCCAGCTGGGCGCGCGTGAGGGCGCGGTCGTACGCGGCCTCGGCGTCGCGCTCACGCGTGCCAGGGCTGTCGGTCGACGGCGTCGCCGGGGCGACCTGTGGCCCCGACACGTTCGCGAGGGTGACGGCCGCCGCCTCCAGCGCGGCCTCGATCGCCCGGACCTCCGCCAGCGCGTCGTCGACGACGGCGCGCACCGTGGTCGACGGCGGGTACGGGAACTCCTGGTGGAGGAACCCGAGGTCCGGCGGGCGCTCGACCGTGCCGGAGTCCGCGGCGGTCGCGCCCGCGAGGACGCGCAGGAGCGTGGACTTCCCGGCGCCGTTCTCCCCGACGAGCCCGGCGCGGTGGCCGGGGTCGACGGCGAGGTCGACTCCGCGCAGCACGGCGCGGCCGTCGTAGGACATGTGGACGTCGGACGCACGAAGGACGGGATTCATGGGATCACCTGCCAAGGGGTGCCCGGGGCTCCACGCGACGGGGCGTGGGCCGGCTTCGGGCGAGGACGGACGGGCCGGTCGGGGCAGGTGAGGATCACATCGGGCACGACGCTACGCGGCGCACGTCCCGACGTCACGGGATTTTCGCGCGGCCGGGTCAGGGCGCCTCGGTCGCGCCCTCTGTCGGCGACTCCGTCGGGATCGACGTCGGCTCGTCCGTCGGGTCGGGCGTCGGCTCGGTCGGCGGGTCCGTCGGGTCCGGCGTCGGCTCGGTCGGGGGGTCCGTGGGGTCGGTCGGCGGGTCCGTGGGGTCCGTGGGGTCCGTGGGGTCCGTGGGCGGATCGGTGGGGTCCGTCGGCGGGTCCGTGGGGTCCGTCGGCGGGTCCGTCGGGTCCGTCGGCGGCTTCGTCGGCGGATCGGTCGGCTTCGTCGGCGGGTCCGTCGGGGTCGGCGTCGGAGTGGGCGTGGGCTTCGGGGTCGGCGTCGGCGCGGGGGCCGGCGGCGCGGTGGGCTTGGGCCCGGGCGCGGGGTTCGGCGACGGGCTCGGGGTCGGGGTCGTGGTCTCGGCCGGCGTGTACCGGTCCGGCATCGCGCCCGCACCGAAGAACTCGAAGTGCCACGGCTCGGGCTTCGACCCGTTCGGCCGGGCCCACGACGGGTTGTCCCACCCGTAGTCGGGTGCGTGCGTGCGCATCCACACGTACTCGGCGGAGGTCCCTGACGGGACGTTGCCCCCGACGTCGATCGCGAGCCCCCACCCGTGCTGGGACGTGCCGGGCACCGCGGCGAGGTAGGGCTTGATCGCCTTGAGCCGCACCTGGTCCTCGTACGGCCGATACGAGTCCGTGATCCTCAGCGCGTACCCGAACGCCTTCTCGAACTCGGCGGCCAGGGCCTCGAGCTGCTCCGCGGCGTCGCACCGCAGCGACTGGCCGGGCGCGAACGACAGGTCGCACAGGACGTTCGCGGGGATGCGCCCGTTCTCGTACTCGGCCGTGGAGCCGGCGTACTTCGCGACGACCTCGGCGAGGCGGTCCGCGAGCGTGGACCCGACCGGCGCTCCGGTCGCCGGGTCGATGCCGTCCGCCGGGAGGACGTCGACCTCGGGGAACGCGGTCGTCGTGCCGAGCAGGTCGGCGAGGTGCGTGGCGGAGACCACCACGTCGTCGAGCGTGACCGCTCCGTGGTCGTGGCCGTCCTCGTCGTGATGCGCGCCGTCGTCGTCCCCGTCGCCGGAGCTGTCGTCGCCCTCGTCGTCGCCCTCGAGCTCGCCGGGCGCGACACCGTCCGGCGCGGGCACGGCGTCCTCGGGGAGCACTCGCTCACCCGAGCCGTCCGGCTGCTCGGTGCCCGACGGCGCGTCGTCCGAGCCGCTCGACGGCCCGGTCGGGAGGTCCGTCGGGAGGTCCGTCGGGACGTCGGTCGGGAGGTCGGACGGGACGTCGGTCGGCGTCCCCGAGGGAGAGCCGCTGGGCGTCGGCACGGGGGCGGGGGTCGACGAGGCGAGCGTGGCGGGCTCGTCGTCCGGCGCGCTCTCGTCGGGCGCGTCCTTCTTCGGCACCGCCGCCCTGGGGGCGTCGCCGGCCGGGGCGTCCTCCGGGGGCGCGTCCTCCAGCGGGGCGTCGCCGTCCAGGTCGTCCGCGGGCGGCGCGAGGGGGTCGGGCAGGCCCGGGAGCGTGGGCTCGTCGAGCGAGGAGTCGAGGTCGAGCTCGTCCTCGGGGACGACCTGCACGGGCACCCGGCGTGCGGCGTCCTGCTGTGCGAGGTAGGTCGCGAGCAGCATCCCGAGCTCGGACCGTGCCTGCTCGATGGACGGGCTCACGACACCCGACTCGAGCGCGTTCGCGGTCGCGAGGACCTCGATGGCGCCGTCGAGCTGCTGGGACTCGTCGAGCCCGGTGCCGAGCACGCTCGCGACCGGCTCGGCGGCGGTCGACACGGGGGTCGCGTAGAAGGACGCACCCTGCTGGGGCTGGGCGCTGCTCGCGAGCGCCGCGACGAGCGTGATGCCGAGCGCGGACGAGATGAGGACCTGAGAGACGGTGCGGGCCCGGCTCGACGAGGCGGGCAGCGCGCGGTCGCCCGCGTCCTCGCTGTGCGTCTCCGTGCCCACCGTGACTCCCTCGTACGCGCTGACGTGTCGCACCGTGCGGTCCTGGTCGTGCATGGTGATGCCCGGTCGCACGCGTCGTCGCGCCCGGCGCTGCGATGTCGGACCGCCGCAGTGCCTCGTCCGATTACGGTACACCGCGTCCCCACGGCCCTCACCATGTGGTCACGATCGGACAGGAGAATCGAACCCATGAGTTCATCTGCGCGTCATCCCTGGTCAAGATCGCGCGGCGCGCTCGCCGCGGTCGCCGTGGCGGGCTCGTTCGCGCTCACGGCCTGCGCCGACGACGGTTCCGTCTCCGTCCCGGAGTTCACCCTCACCGGCGACGGCCTGGAGCAGCTGCTCGAGGACGCGCGCTCGCAGGCCGAGACGATCGGTGAGGACGTCCGCTCGCTCACCGACGACCTCGGCTCGCTGCCCGACGACGCGCGCGCCCGCGCGGAGGAGGCCGTCACCGCCGCCCAGGACGCGGCGGACGAGGCCCGGAGCGCGGTCGACGACGCGGCGTCGGCCACGGAGGCCGAGCGCGCCGAGGCCGAGCAGCGGCTCGCGGACGCCGAGGAGCGCCTCGACGCGGCGTCCGACCAGCTCGACGCCGTCGCGTCGTCGCTCTCCGACGCGGACGCGGCCGTCCGGGAGTCGCTCGAGGACCTGCGCGCGCAGGTGGACGAGCTGCGGGCCGGGCTCGACTCGTCGACCGGCTGAGCGCCGGCGTGCGCCCGACGCCACGTCCTCGTCCCCACGAAAGGTCTTAGGTCCTGCCGTCGCGCGACCTTCTCCTGGCGTCCACGACTCCTCCACACGGTGGAATGGAGATCGAGGAGCCCGGCCACAGGGACCGGGTCGACGAGAAGGGGACGACGATGACGGGGACGACCGAGCGGGACGTGAACGTACCGCTCACGACGGTCGAGGGCACGACGCCCGAGACCCTCAGCCTCGCCGCACGAGCGAGCCGGCCTGCGCAGGTCGTGCTCGGCGTGCTGCGCATCGCCCTGGGGTTCTACTTCCTGTGGGCATTCTTCGACAAGACGTTCGGGCTCGGCTTCGCGACGCCGGCCGAGAGGGCCTGGGTCAACGGCGGGAGCCCCACGACCGGCTTCCTGTCGGGCGTCGAGGGTCCGTTCGCCGGGTTCTTCAACGGCATGGCGGGCGCGGTCTGGGCCGACTGGCTGTTCATGGTCGGCCTGCTCGGCATCGGGCTCGCGCTGGTCCTCGGGATCGGGATGCGCATCGCCGCGGTGAGCGGCTCGCTGCTCCTGGTCTTCATGTACCTCGCGGCGCTGCCGCTCGAGACGAACCCGATCATCGACGACCACCTCACGATGGCGCTGACGATCGTGGCGCTCGCGCTGATCGGCGGAGGTGACGTGCTCGGTCTGGGCAAGGTCTGGAAGAACCTCCCGGTCGTCCGCCGCAACCGCTGGCTCGTGTGACGCACCGGACCGCTCGCCGCGAACGGCGGGCCACAGGGGCAGGACCCAGGACCGCGCGACGATTCTGAGGCCGTCGCAGCGCAGGCCGCCCCGGGGAAGAGGGTGTGCGGGTGGTGGGGAGACCACCCGCACACCCTCTGTCGTGCCCCGAGCCGCCGGGGCCGGGGCGTCAGCCGAACCGCGTCAGGAGCTCCGCCGCGTCCTGGTCGCCGCGGTCCGCGGCGTCGCGCCACAGGTCCATCGCCTCGGGGACGCGGCCGGCCTTGAGCCGCAGGACGCCGAGCGCCGTGCCCGACGCCGCGTCGCCGACGAGCGCCGCCTGCTCCAGCAGGTCCTCGGCGTCGGCGAGGCGACCCGCGCGGGTGTACAGGTCCGCGAGCGCCGGCGCGACCCGGGGCTCCCCGGCCTCGGCCCACGACTCGAGGAGCCCGACGGCGGCGTCGGGCCCCATGGACCCGGACCGCGCCTGCTCGACGGCGGTCTCCCAGTCCTCGCGGGCCGTCCCGCCAGGCGGCCCGGCCGTCCTGGCGCCGAACGCCCCGCCCGCCCCGGCGCCGGCGCCGAAGGGCTCGCCCGACCCGGCCCCGAGGGTGGCGAGGACCTGCGCGAGACGCTCCGACGCGCCGTCGACGCCCTCCGCCTGCTCGTACCAGCGGCGAGCCGCGTGGAGGTCACCGCGCTCGTGCGCGACCTGGGCGGCCATGAACGCCCCGTGGGCGTCCCCGGCGAGGCCCGCGAGCTCGAAGCAGCGGAAGGCCTCGACGTCGTCGCCCGCGTCGTACCGGGCGATGCCGAGCCGGTAGAGCGCCCCGGGGACCTCCCTCGCCGCGGCCTCCTCGTAGAACGGGACGGCAGCGGCCGGGGTGCCGAGCGCGCACAGGTCGTCGGCGATCGCGACGAGCTCGGCGGGGTCGTCCGGGTGCAGGTGCGCGACGGCGGCGCGCAGGTCGGCGAGAGCGCTCTCACGGGTGGAGGGCAGGGTGGACATGGCAGCAGCGCGTCCTTCCGTCCCCCCGCGTCGGCGTGGACGCACCCTAGCGCACGACGATGTCACGTGGGTCACACCGGACGCGCCGGGCGGACGGCCCGCGCACGCCCGTCTGGGAGACTGCACCGGTGAGCGGAGAGACCGACCTGCCGGACGGCGTCGGGCAGCGCGTGCTGGACGCCGTGGTCGCGGTGACGAGCGACCTGGACCTCGACCAGGTGCTGCAGCGCATCGTCCGGGCCACCATGGACCTGACCGGCGCGCGCTACGGCGCGCTCGGCGTCCTGGACCCCTCGGGTCGCGAGCGCCTCGCGCGGTTCGTCCCGCTCGGGCTCTCCGACGACGAGGTCGCGGCGATCGACCACTGGCCGCACGGCGAGGGCCTCCTCGGCGAGCTCATCGACCGCCCCGAGCCGATCCGCGTGCCGGAGATCGCCGACGACGTACGCTCCGCCGGCTTCCCCGACGGGCACCCGCCCATGCACACGTTCCTCGGCGTGCCCGTGCGCGTCCGCGACACGGTCTTCGGCAACCTGTACCTCACGGACAAGGCCGGCGGAGAGCCCTTCACCGCGCAGGACGAGGCGGCCGTGGTCGCCCTCGCCGCCGCGGCCGGCGTCGCGATCGAGAACGCGCGGCTCTACGGACGGGCGAAGCAGGTCGGCGTCCTGGAGGACCGCGACCGCATCGCGCGCGACCTGCACGACGTCGTCATCCAGCGCCTCTTCGCGTCCGCGATGTCGCTCATGAGCGTGCAGCCGCTCGTCGCAGACCCGACGGCACGCACGCGCATCGAGGAGACCGTCGCCGACCTCGACGAGACGATCCGCCAGATCCGCTCGACGATCTTCGCCCTGCACACCGCGGCCGACCCCGACGCCCCGTCCATCGAGGACCGCCTGCGTGCCCAGGCCGCGGCGGCGACGACGGTCCTCGGGTTCGCGCCCGACGTCCAGGTCGAGGTCTCGGGCGAGCGCTCGGGCGCGGGCGTGACCGAGGGTGCCCCGAGCATGCCCGCGGAGGTCGCGGACCAGCTCGTCGTCGTCCTCGGCGAGGGCCTGACCAACGTCGCGCGGCACGCGGGGGCGAGCGCCGTCGTCGTGCACCTCGGCGTGACCGCGCACGAGGCGCGCCTGACCGTCACCGACGACGGCGTCGGCATCCGCGAGGGCGGGCGCCGCTCCGGGCTGCGCAACATGGACGCGCGGGCGTCGGCGCTCGGCGGGGGGTGCACGGTCACCGCGCTGCCCGACGGCGGCACGCGCCTCGAGTGGTGGGCTCCGCTCGGGTAGCGGCTACAGCGTGCGGTGCATGACGTGCAGGCCCACGAGCCCGTGCACCGGGTGGTCGAACGCCTCGGGGACGGTCGCGACGACCGCAAAGCCCAGCGACTCCCAGAGACGTACGGCGCGCTCGTTCGTCTCGACCACGGCGTTGAACTGCATCGCGCGGTAGCCGTCGGCGCGGGCGCCGTCGAGCACCGCACGCGCCAGGGTCCGCCCGACGCCGCGCCCCGCGGCGTCCGGCCCGACGACGAAGCTCGCGTTGGCGACGTGCGCCCCGGCCCCCGGATGGTTCGGCAGGTACTTCGCGGTGCCGAGGACCGTTCCGGCGTCGTCCACGGCGACGAGCACGCGCACGCCCGGTGAGCCCGTCCAGGCGACGCGGGCGTCGTCCTCGGCGATGTCGCGCGGGTAGGTGTAGGTCTCGCCGACCCGGAACGCGGGCTCGAGGACGCGCCAGATGCCGGGCCAGTCGGCGAGGTCGGCGTCGCGGACGGCGGGCGCGGTGGTCACGGGTCGAGGCTAGCCGGACCGTTCGGCGGTTCGTGCGGTCGTCGGCGGCCGAGCACCGGCTTCGGCGGTTCCAGGTACCGAAAGGTGCAGGACCCGCCGGACGGTCAGGCCGACCGGGCGATGCGGCGGCCCGTGACGATGCGCGGCACGACCTTGATGACGCGGTCGCGGTCCCCCGGCACGAACGTGACGAGCGGGAGGGAGAGCAGGCGCTCGCGCTCCTCCGGGTCCGTCACCTCGTACGTCCGGCCGACCAGGACGACGGACCAGCCCGAGCGGGCCTCGGCGTCGAACCAGTCGGCCTCGAACGCGACGACGGCGCGGCTCGCCGCGACCGCGAGCTTCGACCCCTCGCCCGTCCGGAAGACGACGTCGGGCCCGTCGAGGACGAAGTTCACCGGCTGGATGGCCGGGAGCGCGTGATCGGTGAAGACGATGCGCCCCACGGGCACCGTCGCGAGGAGCGCGTAGCTCTCCTCCGGCGCGAGCTCCGTGAGCCCCGCCGACGCGAGCCCGCCCCGGGCGCCGGTGGTCGTCATGTCCTCATCGTCGCGCCGGGGTGTCAGATCCGTGAGTGCCGAAGGTCCCGACGACGCGCGGTCGCCGGGCCCCGGAGCGAAGGGTCCGGCGCCGTCAGGTCCGGCGTCGTCGGGGCCGGCACCGTCAGGGCCGGGGCCGCTGCCCACCGGGAGCCCCGCCCGTCGAGCCCGGCGACCCGGTCGTCCCGCCGCGCGCCTCCTCGGTGCGGATCTCCGTCGCGAGCACGGCGACCTGGGTGCGGCGCTGGAGGCCGAGCGTCGCGAGCACGTGCGACACGTAGTTCTTCACCGTCTTCTCGGCGAGGTAGAGCCGCTGGCCGATCTCCCGGTTCGTGAGGCCCTCGCCGATGAGCGCGACGATCTGGCGCTCCTGCTGCGACAGCCCCTCGAGCCGGTCGGGGATCTCGTCCGCGGCGTGCCGCAAGCGCTCGAGCACGCGCGCGGTGCTCGACGGGTCGAGCAGCGACCCGCCCGCGGCGACCGTGCGGACGGCGCCGACGAGGTCCGAGCCGTGGATCTGCTTCAGCACGTAGCCCGAGGCCCCCGCGAGCACGGCCTGGAACAGCGCCTCGTCGTCGGCGAACGACGTGAGCATGAGGCAGCCGACCTCGGGAAGCTCCGAGCGGACCTCGCGGCACACCTCGACGCCGGAGCCGTCGGGAAGCCGCACGTCGAGGATCGCGACGTCGGGCCGGGTCGCGCGGATGCGCGAGAGCGCGGAGGCGGCCGTGCCGGCCTCGCCGACGACGGTGATGTCACCGGCCGCCTCGAGCAGCGCGGCGACGCCGCGGCGGACCACCTCGTGGTCGTCGAGCAGGAACACGCGGATCGGGTGGGGAGAGCCCATGGCTCTCAACCTAGTCGCTCGACGGCGCCGTCTCCCGTCGGGTGCGGCCCGTACGGCGAGGTCAGGACCTTGGTCCCCGGCCGTCGTGCCGTCGGACCGGGCCCGGCAGGCCGTGCGGCCGTCGCGGGTGGCGGTCCCGCGGAGGTATCCAGGAGAGGACGGGACGGGCCCGTCGCGGAGGGCGAGGTGAGGACGATGCGCACGGACGGAGCGGGCGAGGGACACGGGCCGGTGGTGCTGGTCGGCGTCGACGGCAGCACGACGAGCGGGCGCGCCCTCGACTGGGCGGTCCGCGAGGCGGCCCGCCGCGGTGCGACGCTGCGCGTCCTGCACGTCGCGTACGTACCCGTGGTGTCGACGCCGTTCGTCGGCGGCGTGTACTACCCGACGGTCGACGAGGTCGACGCCATCGCCCGACCCGTCCTCGACGCGGCCGTCGACCGCGCCGCGCGCGTCGACCCGACGGTGCACGTGCGCACGACGCTGCGCTCCGGAGCCCCGACCGAGGTGCTGCTCGACGCCGCGAAGGACGCCGACCTCGTCGTCGTCGGGACGCGGGGCCTCGGCTCGGTCGGCGCCGCCTTCCTCGGTTCCGTCTCCACGCGCCTCGCCGCCCGCAGCCCGGCGCCCGTGGTCGTCGTGCCGCCCGTCGACAGGTGCCACCACCGCACGGCGGACGTCGTGGTGGGGGTCGACGGGTCGGTGCACGGTGATGCGGCGCTGCGCTTCGCGCTCGACGAGGCCGCCGCGACGGGCGGGCGCGTCGTCGCGGTGTGCGCGTGGCGTCTCGCCGCGAGCCTGCAGCCGGAGGAGCGCCTCGCGCTCGACACCCAGGCGGAGCGCGACGCGCGACGCGCTGCGGCGCGCACCGTCGAGGCGGCGCTCGCTCGCGTGCGCACCGCCGAGCACGACGCGGTGGGCGTCGAGACGTTCGTCGTCGAGGGGCGGCCCGGCGTCGCGCTCCACGAGGCCGGCAGGAGCGCGGGGCTCACGGTCGTCGGGTCGCGCGGCAGAGGTGACGTCCAGGGCATGCTCATCGGCTCCGTGAGCCACGACGTGCTGCACCACGCCGACGGCCCGGTCGCCGTCGTGCACGCGGCGAAGCCCTGACCCACCCGCGTCCGGTCCGGCGCACCGCGCGCCCTCGTTGCCCGGCACGCGCCGCCGGACTAGATTATTCGGTATGCCGAACTTTCCTCTCCGGGTCACCGCCGGACAGGCCGCGCGCCGCGCGGGTGCAGGGCTCGTGGCGCTCGCCGTCGCGCTGGGTCTCGGTGGGTGCTCGACCGGCACGGACGCCGGGTCGTCGAGAGGTGCCACCGACGACCGCCCGGTCGTCCTCACGACGTTCACCGTGCTCGCCGACATGGCCCGCAACGTCGCCGGCGACCACCTGCGCGTCGAGTCGATCACCAAGGTCGGGGCGGAGATCCACGGCTACGAACCCACCCCGGGCGACCTGCGGCGCGCCGCGGAGGCCGACCTGATCCTCGACAACGGGCTCGGGCTCGAGGCGTGGTTCGACAGGTTCGTCGGCGACCTCGACGTGCCGCACGTCGTCGTGAGCGACGGGGTGGAGACCATCGCGCTCGGCGACGACACGGCCGAGGAGTACCGGGGCACGGCGAACCCGCACGCCTGGATGTCGCCCGTGAACGGCCGGCTCTACGCGCAGAACATGGCCGCCGCGTTCGCCGAGATCGACCCCCAGCACGCCGAGGACTACCACGCCGCCGCCGACGAGTACGCCGCCGAGATCGACGCCGTGCACGAGGAGCTCACGGCGTCGCTCGACTCCCTTCCCGCCGAGCACCGCGCGCTCGTCACGTGCGAGGGCGCGTTCTCCTACCTCGCGCGCGACACGGGCCTCACCGAGCACTACCTGTGGGCCGTCAACGCCGAGCAGCAGGCCACGCCGCGGCAGGTCGCGGGCACGATCGAGCTCGTGGAGCACGACGACGTCCCGGCCGTCTTCTGCGAGTCCACGGTGTCCGACGGTCCCATGCAGCGCGTCGTCGAGGCGACCGGCGCGACGTTCGGCGGCGTGCTCTACGTCGACTCGCTGTCCGAGCCCGACGGCCCCGTCCCGACCTACCTCGACCTGCTGCGCCACGACGCGGACACGATCGTCGCCGGCCTCACCGGTGAGTCGCCGGGGAGCGAGGACTGATGGCACGTGACCGGGCGGCGTCGGGCGACCGGGCGGCGCGGGGCGAGCAGGCGGCGTCGGGCGACCGGGCGGCGCGGGGCGAGCAGGCGGCGTCGGGCGACCGCGCGGCGTCGGGCACCGGCGCCGTTCCCGCGATCGAGGTGCGCGACCTCACCGTCCACCACGGGGAGGTCCTGGCGCTGGACGCCGCGTCCCTGACCGTCGGCTCGACCCGCGGTCGCGGGACGGTGTGCGGGCTCGTGGGGATGAACGGGTCCGGGAAGTCCACGCTGTTCAAGGCGATCATGGGCATGCTCCGCCCCGACCACGGCACCGTCCTGCTCGACGGCGCCCCGCCGGCCCGCGCCCGGCGCGCCCAGGCCGTGGGGTACGTCCCGCAGAGCGAGGACGTCGACTGGGCGTTCCCGCTGAGCGTGCGCGACGTCGTCATGACGGGCCGGTACGGCTTCCAGGGCTTCACCCGGCGTCCGCGGGCCGCCGACCGCGCAGCGGTGGACCACGCCCTCGAGCGCGTCGAGCTCGCCGACCTCGCGGACCGGCAGATCGGCGCGCTGTCCGGCGGGCAGCGCAAGCGCGCGTTCGTGGCGCGAGGGCTCGCACAGGGCGCCACGATCCTGCTGCTCGACGAGCCGTTCGCCGGGGTCGACAAGCGCTCCGAGACGACGATCACCGCGCTCCTGCGCGAGCTCGCGGACGACGGCGCGACCGTCCTCGTCTCGACCCACGACCTGCACGGCCTGCCCGCGCTCGCCGACGAGGCGATCCTGCTCATGCGCCGCGTCCTGCTGCACGCGACGCCCGAGGAGGTGCTGCGCCCGGAGAACCTGGCGCTCGCGTTCGGGCTGGAGGTCGCGCCGTGAGCCCGGGGATCTGGGACCTGGTCGTCGAGCCGCTGTCGTTCGAGTTCGTGCGGACGGCGCTCGCCGTGACGCTCACGGCGGGCATCGTGTGCGGGGTGCTGTCGTGCTGGCTCGTGCTGGTCGGCTGGTCGCTCATGGGCGACGCGGTGTCGCACGCGGTGCTGCCGGGCGTCGTGCTCGCGTACGTCGTCGGGGCGCCGTTCGCGCTCGGCGCGCTCCTGTTCGGGCTGCTCGCGGTGCTGCTCATCGGCGCGGTCCGGGACACGAGCCGCGTCAAGGAGGACGCGGCGATCGGCGTCGTGTTCACGACGCTCTTCGCCCTCGGCCTCGTGCTCATCTCCGTCACCCCGAGCCAGACCGACCTCAACCACATCCTGTTCGGCAACCTGCTCGGCGTCTCGCGCGCGGACCTGCTCCAGGTGCTGGTGCTCGGCGCCGTGACGCTCACCGTCGTCGTGCTCAAGCGGCGCGACCTCACGCTCTACGCCTTCGACCCCGTGCACGCGCACGCGATCGGCCTCTCGCCGCGCCGGCTCGGGGCGCTGCTCCTCGGGCTGCTCGCACTGACGGTCGTCGTCGCGCTCCAGGCGGTCGGGGTCGTGCTCGTCGTCGCGCTGCTCATCACGCCGGGCGCGACCGCGTACCTGCTCACGGACCGGTTCTCGCACATGCTGTGGATCTCCCCGCTCGTCGCGGCCGCGTCCGGAGTCGTCGGGATCTTCCTCAGCTACTGGCTCGACACGTCGTCGGGCGGGACGGTGGTCGTGACGCTCGGTGCCGTCTTCGCGCTCGCCTACCTGTTCAGCCCGCGGCACGGGCTCCTCACGACGCGCGTCGCGCGGGCCCGACGGCGCCGCGCCGTCGCCGCGTCGCGATCCTGAGCCGTCCGACCTGCGCTGTGTGCGAAATCTCCACACCTCGGGCCCTGATTCCCTGGCTCTTCCCAGGAACGCACCCCAGACTGTTCACCATGTCAGCGAGGACGAGCGATCAGTCGGCGACGCCGCGGACGAGGACGTCTGCCCGGTTCGCCGCCGCCAGCCTGCTCGCGCTGTCGATGATGCTCCCGCTCGGCGCCACCGCGAGCGCCGCCGAGGTGGAACAGCTCATCGCCGACGCACAGGTCCAAACCGAGACGATCGGCGACGACATCGAACGCGTCGGCTCCCACCTTCCCGCCCTGCACCCCGTGCTGCGCAACGACGTCGTCGACGCGACCGAGTCCGTCCAGGCCGCGACCGACGAGGCGCGCGCCGCTCTCGACCACGCGAAGGACGCCGACCACGCGGCCGACGGGCGCGCGACGATCGCCCTCGCCGACGCGCAGGTCGCGCTCGACGCCGCGTCCGCCCAGCTCCGGTACGTCACGGACCTCGCGCACGACGCCGGCGAGGGTGTCGCCGTCGCGCTCGAGCGGCTCCAGTCGCACATCGACGAGCTCAGGGGCGAGACGACCCGCGCGACCGCCTGACACCTCTCCTCGGCAGCTCCTGGCGCCCGGGTCGGTCGTCCGGCGGACGTGCGGAAGATTCCGGGGCCGCGCACGGTTGTCCGGGACGCACCGCCGCCACCGGACGGCGTGCGACGACCGAGGAGAGACCATGTCCGAGCCGACCACCACCCCCACGACGGGCGCCGCGCCTGCCCCCGACCAGGTCGAGCTGGGCCTCGACACCTTCGGCGACGTCACCGCCGGGCCCGACGGCGCACCGGTCACCGCGGCGCGGACGATCCGCGAGGTCGTCGACGAGGCCGTGCTGGCGGACCAGGTGGGCGTCGACTTCTTCGGCGTCGGCGAGCACCACCGCGCGGACTTCGCCGTGAGCGCGCCCGAGGTCGTGCTCGCGGGCATCGCGACACGCACGTCGCGGATCCGGCTCGGGTCGGCCGTCACGGTGCTCAGCTCCGACGACCCCGTGCGCGTGTTCGAGCGCTTCGCGACGCTCGACGCCCTGTCCGACGGTCGCGCCGAGGTGATCCTCGGGCGCGGGTCGTTCATCGAGTCGTTCCCGCTGTTCGGCTACGACCTCTCCGACTACGAGGTGCTGTTCGAGGAGAAGCTCGACCTGTTCGTGCACCTGCTCGACGAGGGCCCCGTCACGTGGTCGGGGACGACGCGCGCGGGCCTGTCCGGCCAGGAGGTGTACCCCAAGACGGAGTCGGGGCGGCTGCGCACGTGGGTCGGGGTCGGCGGTTCGCCGGAGTCGGTGGTCCGCACGGCGCGGCACGGGCTCGGGCTGATGCTCGCGATCATCGGCGGCGAGCCCGAGCGGTTCCGCCCGTACGTCGACCTGTACCACCGCGCGGTCGACGAGCTCGGGCAGCCGGTGCTGCCGGTCGGCGTGCACTCCCCCGGGCACGTCGCCGAGACCGACGAGCAGGCGCAGGAGGAGGTCTACGAGCACTTCGCCGCGATGAACAACCGGATCGGCCGGGAGCGCGGCTGGCCCGCGTACCACCGGGGCCGGTTCGCGCACGACATCCGGGACGGTTCGCTGTACGTCGGGTCGCCCGAGACCGTGGCGCAGAAGATCGCCTCGACCGTGCGCACGCTCGGGGCCGGGCGGTTCGACCTCAAGTACTCGTCCGGGACGCTGCCGCACGACGCGATGATGCGCAGCATCGAGCTCTACGGGACACGGGTGATCCCCCGGGTGCGCGAGCTGCTCGCGGAGGGCTGAGCCGGGACGCACCGCGCCGAGCACGACCTGAAGGTCGTCAACCGGTCGTCGGCGACCTTCAGGTCGTGGTCGACGGCGCGTGGCGTCGTGCTCGGCACCACGAGCTCACGCACCGCCGGCCGCGTTCGCGCGACAGGATCTCAGGCCGTGAAGCCGACGCCAGGTCGGCCGGGTCCGTCGCCGCCGCCGGAGCCGTCGGCGGCCTCTGACCGGGCGAGGCGGAGCGCCTCCTCCTCCAGCTCGCGCGGGAGCCCGACGCCGGGGCGGTCCTCGCGCTGCGGCGTCGCCTCGCCGTCGGCGTCCAGGGCCTGCAGCCAGTCCCACGTGTCACGGACCGTCTCGCGCACGTCGCGCGTTCGGAGCCCCAGCAAGAACGCGCGCGACGTGTCCGAGCCGTGCAGCGCGTCGTACAGCTCGCCCGGCGGGATCCAGATCGGCAGCTGCGACCACGGGGCGATGCCCGCTCGCTCGACCACCTCCGGCTCGACCCAGACGAGCTCGGCGGGAGGGTTCCCGGCCGCCGCGGCCGCCTCGGCGGTCACCGCGACGCACGCGGAGAGCACGTCGCGCATCGTCGCGTGGCCCGGTGCGGAGACCACGTCGACCGGACCGGACGCGCCCGCGAGCGCCGCGTCGAGCGCGAACGCCGCGAGATCGCGGGCGTCGACGTGCTGCAGCGGGAGCTCGGCCGGGCCCGGCGCCAGGACGGGACCGCCCTGCGCGACGCGGCGCAGCCACCACGGCAGGCGGCCGACGTTCTCGCGCGGCCCGAGGATCAGGCCGGCGCGCAGCAGGAGCGCGCGGTCGCCCAGGGCGTCGACGGCGGCGATCTCGGCGCCCCGCTTCGCGCGCGCGTAGTCGTCGTGCGTCTCCTCGTCCGGGTGGGCGTCGACGAGCGGCGCCGACTCGTCCGCGCCCCGGGGCGTCCACGGCGCGTACACCGAGCGTGACGACACGTACACGTACCGGCTGTCGCCCGGGATCCGCCCCGCGAGCAGACGCGCGGCGTCGCGCACCGCGACGGGCGCCCACGACCACGTGTCGACGACGACGTCCCACTTCTGCGCGACGTCGTCCGCACGGAGGTCGTCCAGCCCGTCCGGGCGGGTGCGGTCGCCGACGAGCTGCTGCGCGCCGTCGGGCGCAGGCCGCGTGCTGCGGTTGAGGACGGTCACGTCCCAGCCGCGGGCGAGCGCGTCGTCCACGACCGCGCGGCCGACGAAGTCCGAACCACCGAGGACCAGGAGCCGAGTCGTCATGCGGCCCAGCGTCGCGCACGGCGCGCCCGCACGCAGCCGCTTACGCGGTCGGCAGACGGCCTCGCATCGCTCGGGTCCTCCAGAGCCCCTTGACGTTCGCGTCGCCTGGCCAGGTAACCTGGCCAGGACGAGGAGGACGCATGCAGGTGAACGTGCTCGAGGCCAAGAACAACCTGTCGGCGCTGATCGCCCGCGCTGCTGCGGGCGAGGAGGTGGTCATCGCCAAGCGCGACGTCCCCGTCGTGCGACTCGTCCCTGTGCGGGCCGACCTCTCGCACGGGACGGGGCCCGCGATCCTCGAGTGGCTGGAGGCCCACCCGGCACCACGGCGCTCGGTCCGCAGCGCGGAGGCGGTCGACGCCGACATCGCGGCGGAGCGCGAGGGCTGGGAGTGATCTACCTCGACTCGTGCGTCGTCATCTACGCGGTCGAGGATCCAGGCACGCGCGGTGACGCGGTGCGGGGCCGCCTCGCGCGAGCCGGCGACGAAGCGGTCGCCGTGAGCCCTCTCGTCGCCATGGAGTGCCTGGTCGGGCCGTTGCGCCGGGGCGACCTCGAGCTCGAGGCGCGGTACCGCACGGTTCTCGCCCTCTTCCACCAGCTGGCGGTCCCCGCCGACGTCTTCGAGCGAGCCGCCCGCCTCCGGGCGGCGCTCGGCCTCCGTACCCCGGACGCACTCCACCTCGCCACCGCTCAGGTGCACGGGTGCTCCGCGCTGTGGACGGACGACCAGCGCCTGCACGCCGCGAGCCGGGGTCTCGCGGTCGACGTCGTCGCCGGGGCCTAGCGACCCGTCAGTCCGGGTCGCTCGGGTCCAGCGGGGCCTCCGGGTCGAGGTTCACGACGCCGCGCCGCCAGTAGCCGCGGATCGCGAGCTGGTCCGGGCGCGCGCCCGCGCGGCGCAGGTCGCGGCGCACGGGGACGAGGTCGGTCGCCTCGCCTGCGCCGACCACGTACTCGTCCGCGTCGATCGGACCGAGAGCGCGCACGGCCTCGGCGAGCTGGCCCGGGCCGTCGGTGCGGTAGAGGATCTCGACGGTCGCGCGCCCGAGCTCGTCCTCGACGAACGCCTCGTCCACGTCGTCGCCGATCTCGACGATCGCCGTCACCGGGATCTCCGGCCCGACGGCCGCGACCCATCGCGCGAGCGCGGGCAGACCCGTCTCGTCCCCGACGACCAGAAGCCGACCGATCCCGTCGGGCACGCCCTGGCTCGCCGTCGGTCCGACGAGCACCACCTCGTCACCGGGCCTCGCGCGCGCCGCCCAGGCGGACGCCGGACCGCCCGGTTCGCCGGGAGGGGCACCGGGCACGTCGTCGCCGTGGAGCACCCAGTCGACGTCGACCTCCACCGCGCCGTCGACCGTCCGGGTCGCCCGGACCGTCATCTCGCGCGAGATCGACACGACGCCACCCGGACGCTGGAGCGCACCGTCGGCAGTGAGCGTCGGGGGGTGCAGCACGCCGGTCGCCGGGTCGGGGAGGAAGACCTTCACGTGGTCGTCGGGACCGGGCGCCCGGAGCGTGGCGAGCGTCCCCGGGTCGTCCGACCCCGGGACACCGGACGCACCCTCGCCGGCGTCACGGAAGGTGATGCGGCGCAGCGCGGTCGAGGTCTCGACGACGGCCTGGACGCGGACGCGGCGCGGGACCAGGTCGAGGCGGGTGCGGGGACGCGTGAACACCCGTCGATCCCATCACACGACGCCACCCGGCCGCCCCCGGCGACGCGACCCGGTCGCCCGGCGGGGCTGCCGAACCCCGGGTTGTGCGGCACATGGGCTCCAGATGCCGCCACAAGCCGGGGTTCGGCACGCGGCGGGGTGCGGGGCGGACTAGCGTGACGACCGTGGGCACGGGCACGTGGGGCGGCAGCCGGGTGGAGGTGCGCACCGCCGTCGGCCGCTTCGACGACTTCGCGACCGTGGTGGGCCCGAAGAGCCCCGGGGTGAAGGGCTGCTGGTGCATGTCGTACCGGGACAGCCGTGTCGGCAACGACGAGCGCCCCGACTACATGGCCGACCTGTGCGGCACCGAGCCCGGACCCGGAGTGCTCGCGTACGTCGACGGCGAGGTCGCGGGCTGGTGCTCCGTCGCACCGCGCAGCACGTACCGGCGCCTCATGCACTCGCGCACCATCCCGTTCGTCGACGAGCTCGACGCGTGGAGCGTGGTGTGCTTCGTGGTCCGTGCCGGGTACCGGAAGAAGGGCCTCGCGCACCACCTTCTCGCGGGCGCCGTCGAGCACGCCGAGGGCCACGGCGCGCTCGCGATCGAGGGCTATCCCGTGGACTCCGGGCCGGAGCGGGTCGACGTCATCTCCGGGTACGTCGGGAACGTCGCCCTGTTCGAGCGCGCGGGGTTCGAGCGCGCCGCCGCGACGACCGGCCGCAGCGGCGGGACGTCGCGCGTCGTCATGCGCAGGATGCTCGGCTGAGCACACGCTGAAACCCAGGTTTCAGCGCACCCCGCCCGACCGCTCCCGGTCGCCGCGGGTTCACCTCCGAGAACGGATCCGTTCACGTGGTGCGGGCAGCGTTCGACCGTCATCCACGAACGAAGGGTCCTCTTCGCATGCCTCTGTCACGACATGCCCTCAGCAGACGCGTCGCGGGCATCACCGCGCTCGTGGTCGCCGGCGGCTCGATCGCCACCGTCCCGGCGGCAGCAGCCGCGACCACCGACACGACCCCGCTCTCACCCCTGGTGGTCACGGAGATCGCCCCCGACAACGACGGGTACGACGACTTCGAGTTCTTCGAGGTGACGAACACGACCGACGAGCCCGTCGACGTCGCCGGCCACGGCTTCACCTACGTCTTCACGAACGCCGGGACGTCGAGCAGCGACAAGCCGCTCACGCTCGCCGAGGAGACGGCGACGATCCCCGCGCACGGCAGCGCGGTGCTCTGGTTGCAGTACACGTCGACCACCGTCGACAGCTTCGCGCGGACCGACGGCGACTTCCGCGCCGCGGTCGGTGCCGCCGCCGACGTCCCGCTCTTCCACGTGACCGGGCAGCCCGGCATGGCCAACAGCGGGTCGCGCGGCATCCGTGTGGACGACCCGGCAGGGCACGCGCTGAGCTGGTCGGTCTACGACCGCACCTCCACCGCACCGGGCGTCTCGACCCACTTCGCCGTCCCCGGCGACGGGTCGACGGCCCTGGTGGAGCACTCCACCGGCCCGTGCACGCCGGGTTCCGTCGACGCCACCCAGCTCGCTCCGGTCGGCCCGGAACCCACGCCGGACCCCACCGAGACACCCGACCCCACCTCGACCGAGACCCCCGATCCGACGCCGACCGACACTCCGGACCCGGTCCCGACCGACCCGGCCCTCGACGCGCCCGCCCTCCAGGTGACCGAGGTGGCTCCGGACACGGCGAACGTCGCCGGTGCGGACGCCTACGAGTTCATCGAGGTCTACAACGGGTCCGACGCGCCGGTGCCGTTCTCGGAGCACACGATCAGCTACCTCTACCTCGACGCGAACCACGCGATCACCAGCAGCACGCTGTGGCCCGCGACGCCGTCCGACCCGGTGATCGCGCCCGGGCGCACGCTCGTCCTGTGGATCAAGAACGGCGCGAACGACCACCTCACGGCCGCCGACTTCAACGCCCACTTCGGGAGCACGCTGACGGCCGGCACCGACCTCGTCGAGATCTCCTCCGGCGGCATGGCCAACGGCGGCCTGCGCGGCCTGCAGGTCGAGACGAACACCGGTCACCCGGTCTCCCGCGCCGACTACATGAACGACGGCCAGACGGTCGCCGACCAGCCGATCCAGTACCGCTGGGACGAGGGCACGACCCAGACGCTCGTCGGGACCGGCGCGGCGACCCCCGGCTCGGTGGCGCCGGACCAGGTGCCCGCCGGGCTCGTCGTCACGCCGCAGGACGACGAGGAGCCGGTGGTCAGCGACCTGACGGGCAGCGACGACGCCCCGCAGACGGACGTGCTCGCCCTGCTGTTCGAGGCGACGGACGACCGGCTGGTCAGCACCGTGGAGCTCACCCTGACCTCCGACGTCGGCGAGCCGGTCACCCAGCTGCTGCGTGCCGAGGCCGCCGACCGGTTCTCCTACGCCGTCCCCGCCGTGGACCTCTACGGCAAGGCCTGGGTCGAGTACACCGTCTGGGCGTCCGACGGGCAGAACGCGACCACGTTCGGCCCCGTCAGGGTCGACCTGGACGACACCGGCGACGCTCCCGTGCGGCTCGGCGTGGCCGACGGGCAGTACGTCGGCGGCGCGACGCGGGTCGCGGCCACGACGACCGGTGACCCCGCCGACCTGAGCCTGTCGATCGACGGTTCCGAGGTCGACGAGCTCACCGCGGCGCTCGAGGCCCCCGCGCTGTTCGCGTTCGAGGCCACGAACACCGACGCGTTCTTCCGCAACGGCGTCAGGCTCGGCGACGACGTGCTGACGATCTTCGACGAGGGCTTCTACTCCCGCGTCGAGACGGTCACCAGCGAGGTGCCGGTCGAGCGCGTCGTCGCCGGGGAGGGCCTGACCCTGGGCATCTACGCCGGCACCAAGGCGTGGCCCGAGCCCGACCCGGACGAGAACAACGACGACTTCGTGGCGATGAACCTGCGCCTCGCCCTGCCCGACGGCCGCGTGCTGCGCCCCGAGGTGTGCGGTGGGGCGGGCGAGGGCCAGGAGGAGACGGTCCGCGAGTGCCCCGACCCCACCACGCGGATCGGCTTCAACGACGCCAACCAGGTCTACTTCACCGCCACCTTCTCGGTGCCGCAGGACGCGTTCGACTCGCTCGCGCACACCTGGGACACCACCGCGGTGGACGACGGCGAGCACACCGTCTCGGCGAGCCGCGCCGACGGCGCCGGGTCCGTGACCCGCACCGTCGTCGTCGACAACACGGCGCCCGAGCTCAGCACGGACCTGGTCGACGGCGAGACGTACCGCGGGAGCTTCACGATCGACGCGCAGGCGTCGGACGCGGGCTCCGGCGTCGACTCGGTCACGGCCACGCTCGACGGCGAGGAGATCGACCTGCCCCACACCACGTCGTCGCTCGAGCTCGCCGCCGGCGACCACACCGTCGTCCTGAGGGCGACGGACGCGCTGGGCAACCTCGCTGAGCGGACGCTCCGGCTCACGACGCCCGACGAGGTCCCGACGGTCGAGCTCGGCGCGCCGGCCGACGGTGCGACGGTCGAGGCCGGCGACGTGACGCTGTCCGCGACCCCGGGGTCGGCGACCGGTGACGACCTCGACGTCGAGTTCCGCGTCGGCCACACCGTCGACGCCGCGGACCCGCAGGTCGAGGCGTTCTCGGGCACCACGACGGATGCGTCGTCCACCGCCCGGGACGGGAGCACCCTCCTGAGCGCCGACGAGCTCGACAGGATCGTCGGCATCGACGGTCTCTCCGCCGAGGTCTCCTCGGACACCGAGCTCCCGTACCAGCTGTTCACGGTGGACGTGCCCGAGGACGCCGGCTCCGACAGCGAGGTGCGGATCGCCTGGTCCGGGTCGGCGAACGCCGGCGCGAAGGTGCTGCTGTCCGTCCTCGACGTGGCCGGCGACACCTGGCAGGAGGTCGACCGGTACGTCACGACCGACGGGGCGGCCACCGAGTTCGAGCTCGGCGGCACCGTCCCTGTCGAGGGCCATGTCCGCGACGGTCAGGTGACGGTGCTGGTGCAGCACTCCGAGGGCTTTGCCGGGGCGCCGCGGTCGGGCCGGGAGGACGTCGCCACGCCGTTCCACCCCGACGCCACGGCCCGGTCGGAGTACGACTTCACGATCGCCTGGGAGTCGGACACGCAGTACTACAACGACAACCAGGGCCAGCCGACGGACGGCTCGGGCGACGAGTGGTACTCGCACCAGGAGGCGATCCACGACTTCGTCCTCGAGGCCCGCGACGAGGTGAACCTGCAGTACCTGGTCCACACCGGCGACATCGTCGACGACTGGGACCAGGAGCACCAGTGGCTCAACGCCGACCCGACATACCGCACGCTCGACGACGCCGGGCTGCCCTACGGCGTGCTGGCGGGCAACCACGACGTCGGCGGCGCGCTCGCCGACTACTCGACGTACTCGGAGTACTTCG
This sequence comes from Cellulosimicrobium sp. So1_17, assembly GCF_055181235.1. NCBI lineage: Bacteria > Bacillati > Actinomycetota > Actinomycetes > Micrococcales > Promicromonosporaceae > Cellulosimicrobium > Cellulosimicrobium sp. So1_17. Next base: position 3,303,842 of record NZ_CM143702.1, on the reverse strand, counting down.
GCGCCGACCGGTTCTCGGCCAACCCGTGGTGGGGAGGTGACATCCAGGACAACCGGGGTCACTACGACCTGGTCAGCGTCCAGGGCGTCGACCTGCTCATGCTGTACATGGGGTGGGCACCCGGCGACGAGCACATCGAGTGGATGAACGACGTCATCGCGCAGTACCCGGAGCGCACAGTCTGGATCAACCTGCACGAGTACATGCTCACCACCGGAGGGCTCGGGCCGATCCCGCAGCGCATCCTCGACGAGGTCGTGGCACCGAACCCGAACGTCGTGCTCGTGAGCTCGGGCCACTACCACGACGCCTACACCCGCACCGACGACTTCGACGACGACGGTGACGGCGTCGCCGACCGCACCGTGTACTCGATGCTGTTCGACTACCAGGGCCTGCCGGAGGGCGGTCTCGGGTACCTGCGGCTGCTGCACTTCGACAACGACGGCGGCACCGACGGGAGCGGCCGGATCGTCGTGCGGACGTACTCGCCGTCGCTGGACGACTTCGACTCCGACGACGCCGCGCTGAACGACCCGCCCGGCATGCAGGACTTCGAGATCCCCTACGCCGCGCTCGGGCTGGAGCCGACCACGAAGCGGCTCGCGACCGACGGGCTGACCGTGGACGTGCTCACCACCGAGACGATCGACGAGGTCACCGGCGTGCCGAGCGGCACCGCTGCGACGGCGACCTGGACCGACGTCGAGCCCGGTGAGCACGGGTGGTACGCGGTGGTCACGGGGCCGTACGGCGGCACCGTGGTCTCGCCGGTGCACACCTTCACCGTCGGCGACGCCACCGGGCCGTCGACGCTCTCGGAGGTCACCGCCGAGTCCCGCTGCCTCGCCGGCCGGGCGTACGTCGCGGTCCGCGCCGCGAACGCCGACGACGCGGCGCTCGACGTGCGGTTCGACACGGGCTTCGGGGCGAAGGACTTCGCCGCGGTCGCCCCGGGCAAGTTCGCGTACGCGTCGTTCTCGACCAGGTCCGGCACGGTCGAGGACGGCGAGGTGACCGTCACGGCATCCGCCACGGACGGCACCGGTCCCGAGGAGAGCGTCACCGTCCCGTTCGAGGGCGTCGCCTGCGGCTGACGACCCGCACCTCACACCCGTGACCCGTCCGCTCGTCAGGGCGGGCGGGTCACGCCGTCCGGGCGGTGAAGCCGTCCGGGCCGTGAAGCCGTCCGGGCGGTGACGCGTCCTCGCCGCAGGAGCGGGCCGACGTCCTCAGTCGAGGCAGAACTCGTTGCCCTCGGGGTCGGTCATGACGATGAACCCGATGCTCGTCGGGGGCTCCGGCTCGAAGCGTCGCAGCCGCGAGGCGCCGAGCCCGACGAGCTCGTCGCACCGGGCTTCCAGAGCCGCCATCCGCTCGTCGCCGCGCAGCTCCGGCGCAGTCCGCACGTCGAGGTGCACGCGGTTCTTCGCCACCTTCTCTTCGGGAACCTGCTGGAAGAAGATCCGCGGACCCTTGCCGTCCGGGTCCTCGAGCGCCGACGCGCTGTTGCGCTGGTCCTCCGGGACGCCCGAACGCTCCAGGAACTCGTCCCACGCCGCGAGCGGGTCCGCGCCGTCCGGCAGCTCCACGCCCGGCGGGCCCGGGTGGACGTAGCCCAGCACCTCCTTCCAGAAGATGGACAGGGCGCGCGGGTCCCGCGCGTCGAACGTCACCTGGACCGTGCTGCTCATGGTTCCTCCCCGCTCGGCGATGTCGTCCGAGCGTCCCACCGCCCCCCGACACCCGCTACGGTCGCGCCATGACACGCACCGGCGCGACGGCGCGCTCGCGCACCCGCAGTCCGGCCGGCCGACGGCGCCCCGTCACCGCCGCGGCCCTCCTCGCCCTCGGCGCGGGTGCGGCGGGCGGCTGCGCCTCGCTGTGGACGGGCTCCGACGGGGTCACGGTCGACGAGGTCGCGGTGTGGGGCGAGAGCGTCGGCGCGGGCGACCACGCCCTCCTCGAGGGTCGCCTGACCGTCGAGGACGGGTGCGTCTACGTCACCGACGGGTTCGGCACCCGCTGGCTGCCGGTGTTCAGCGAGGACCTCGTCGCCTGGAACGGGACCACGCTGAGCGGGGCGGGCGGCTCGTCCGTCGACGGTGACCCCGTCGTGCTCGCCGGCGGCGTGCTGGCCGAGAGTGCCCCCGAGGGCTGGGAGTCACCCGCCGGTCTCCACGTCCCCGCCACGTGCGACACCACCTTCGTGTGGAACGTGACGCGCTGACTCCGGGCCTCGCTCTCTCTGCTGCCGGCTCCAGGGAGGTGACTGGAGCTCCGTACGCCGACCCCGCTCTCCGCGAGCTGGCTGCTCCGGCTGCCGACCTCGTGCAACGCAGCCGTTCGTGCACCCGAAGGACACGAGCAACCGATCCGCCGGAGCGGTGTCGTCAATCGTTCGTGCACCCGTATAATTGGCGACATGATCGTCTCCGTAGCCGACGCAGCACGAGCACTCGGCGTGTCCGAACGTCGGGTGCTCGCCATGCTGCACTCCGGCGAGCTCAAGGGCGAGAAGGTCGGCGGACGCTGGGTAGTCAGTCCACATTCTTTACGCCAACCCAAGCCGGCCGGGCGACCGATGAGTCCCCGCAACGCGTGGGCGCTCATCCTGAAGACGGACAGCTGGCTCGACGCCCAGGCAGCGTGGAAGCTCAACGATCGGATGTCCCACCTGCGCGACCGGAGCGACCCCGCTCTGGTCCTGGCATCATGGCTGCGTTCGCGCGGCGAGCGACTCGAGATGTCCGCGCCCGATCCCGCCAAGGTGCTCGACGACATCAGGGTCGTGCCCAGCGGAGTCAGCGACCGACGCTCCCAGATGGCTGTATCGGACCTGGTCGAGGGCTACGTCCATCAGGATGAAGCCGAGGCGATCAAGGCTGACCATTGGCTCGTGCCATCGCGCGGCAAGCCGAACGCCATCCTTCACGTGTCACCGTTCTTGCCACCCAACCCGGTGCCCATCGCCCTCGTCATCGCCGACCTGGTGGACAACGGGTCAGAGCGCGACGTCCGTCAGGCACGTGAGCTGGCGAGGGAGTACCTGTGACCACCATCGTGTTGCCGGAGATGCCGCCAGCGCAGACCGCCTCCTGGTTAGGCCTCTTCGACCTTGCAGACCGTATGCCCGATGACTGGACACTCGTCGGTGGGCAGATGGTCCAGCTGCACTGCTTCGAACGCGGCTTTCCGCCAGTTCGTTCCACCACAGATGTCGACACGGTCCTTCACATCCGTGAGCAGCCGAACGCCCTCAGATCCGTCACCCAGATCCTGTCGGAGATCGGGTTCGTCACCGACCTCGCCATGTCCGTCAACGACGTCAACCATCGGTGGCGACGCGACGAGGCGGTCATCGATGTTCTCATCCCTCGTTTCCTGGGCCCCGTCGCCTCCTCCCGGACCGACATTCACGGCGCCCGGGGCCTAGAGACCCCGGGCGCTCAGAAGCAGATCAACCGGAGCGAGCAGGTCACCGTCGTCATCAGCGACCGGTCCGCGACCGTCAACCGGCCTACGCTGGTCGGATCGCTGATCGGCAAGGCGTCTGCGCTGCTGCTTCCCGGCGACGTGCGCCGGCACCTCGAGGACTTCGTCGCGATGGCAGTCCTCGTCCAGCCAGAAGACTTCAAGAATGACGCACAGCTCAACCAGCTGGATGCCGAACGGCTCGCTCACGCCATCGGCGTACTGCGCCGAGACCACAGACCAATCGTCGCGCTGGTCGACGGCGGAGCAGTTGCACTCGACCGCCTGTCCACGTACGCCTCTCGTCCGAGGCACCAGGCGCAGCCGATCCAGCGCCGAACACCTGACTGGGCGGTGCCGAAGAACAAGCGGAGCTAGCCTGCCACCCTGCATCGACCTGGGGCCGCTCCGATCGAACTCCACAGCTGGCGGGACCCTGACAGCATCATCGGGCCGTTCTCTCGCGGGACGGAGCCCGTCCGGCGATTTGCGGTTGCCACCGCTTGAGAGAATGGGTCGTCGTGAGTCCCGAGTCCTCCCAGCCCCAGCCCGACGTGCGCCCTGCCCAGCAGGACGGCGCCGACGAGGGCACCCCTCGTACGCCGGGCCGGCGACGCGGGAACCGCCGCCGCGGTCGCGCGCCGCAGGGCGCGGGCCAGGCTCCGAACCAGACCCAGAGCACGGCCCCGGGGACCCGGCCGGACCGGCGCAACCGGCCGGCGTCGGGCACGCGCCAGGTCAGCCGCGCCCAGCTTGACCGCGCCGCCGAGAAGCGCGGGGCCGTCGTCGTCCCGCCGATCGTCTACCCCGAGCAGCTTCCCGTCAGCGCGCGGCGCGACGACATCGCCGCCGCGATCCGCGACCACCAGGTCGTGGTCGTCGCGGGCGAGACGGGCTCCGGCAAGACGACGCAGCTCCCGAAGATCCTGCTCGACCTGGGGCGCGGGCGTGCCGGGCAGATCGGGCACACGCAGCCCCGGCGGATCGCCGCGCGCACAGTCGCTGAGCGCATCGCCGAGGAGCTCCAGGTCCCGCTCGGCGGGGTCGTCGGGTACCAGGTCCGGTTCACCGACACGTCGAGCGAGGACACGCTCGTCAAGGTCATGACGGACGGCATCCTGCTCGCGCAGATCCAGCGCGACCCGCAGCTCCTCGCCTACGACACGATTGTCATCGACGAGGCGCACGAGCGGTCGCTCAACATCGACTTCCTCCTCGGGTACCTCGCGCGGCTGCTCCCGCAGCGCCCGGACCTCAAGCTCGTCATCACGTCCGCGACGATCGACTCGGACCGCTTCGCCGCGCACTTCTCGCCCGCGCACCTCGCCGAGCTCGGCGGCGCGCCGGACTACGTCGTCGACGCCCTGCCCGACGCCGCGCCCGTCGTCGAGGTCTCCGGTCGCACCTACCCGGTCGAGATCCGCTACCGGCCGCTCTCACCCGACGTCGACCCGGGGAGCGGGAAGAGCGTCGGGAAGGCCAGGGCCGAGGAGAAGGACCTCGTCACGGGCATCGTCGACGCGTGCGACGAGCTGATGCGCGAGGGCTCCGGCGACATCCTCGTGTTCCTCTCCGGCGAGCGCGAGATCCACGACGCCGCCGACGCGCTCGAGGGTCACCTCAAGGACCGCGTGCGGGACCCGAAGCACCCGCAGCGCGTCGAGATCCTGCCGCTGTACGCGCGCCTGTCCTCGGCCGAGCAGCACCGCGTGTTCCAGCAGCACGCGTCGCGCCGGATCGTCCTCGCCACGAACGTCGCCGAGACGTCGCTCACCGTCCCGGGCATCCACTACGTCGTCGACCCGGGCACCGCCCGCATCTCGCGCTACTCCAAGGCGACGAAGGTCCAGCGCCTGCCGATCGAGCCCGTCTCGCAGGCGAGCGCCAACCAGCGCTCGGGCCGCTCCGGCCGCGTCGCCGACGGCATCGCGATCCGCCTCTACTCCGAGGACGACTTCCTCTCCCGCCCCGAGTTCACCGAGCCCGAGATCCTGCGCACGTCCCTCGCGTCGGTGCTCCTGCAGATGATCTCGGTCGGCGTCGTCGGCTCGCCCGACGACGTCGCGCGCTTCCCGTTCGTCGAGCCCCCGGACACGCGCGCCGTGCGCGACGGCGTCCAGCTCCTCACCGAGCTCGGCGCCCTGGAGACCGTCGCGGCGGCCGGCGGCGCGCAGCAGACCACTCGACTCACCGAGGTCGGTCGCGTCCTCGCGCAGCTCCCCATGGACCCGCGCCTGGCCCGCATGATCTGGGAGGGCTCGACGCTCGGCGTCGCGCGCGAGGTCGCCATCATCGCGGCCGTCATGTCCATCCAGGACCCGCGCGAGCGCCCCGCCGAGCAGCGCCCGCAGGCCGACCAGCTCCACGCCCGCTTCACCGACCCGCACTCCGACTTCCTCACGTACCTCAACCTCTGGGAGTACGTCCGCGAGCAGCAGCACGACCTCTCCTCCTCGGCCTTCCGCCGCCTCTGCAAGGCCGAGTACCTCAACTTCCTGCGCATCCGCGAGTGGCAGGACGTCGTCGCCCAGCTCCGCGACATGGCCAAGCCCCTCGGCATCGACATGTCCTACAAGCCCCGGTCGGGCTCCGCCGCGCGCGAGAACGGACGGCCGACGGCACGAGGCGACGGCGCGGCCAGCCCGAGCACCGACGGCGCACCACCCGCGCACCCGGCCACCGACCTGAGCACCGGCGGCGCACCGGCCGCGGACCCGGCCTCGGCCGCGTACAAGCGTTCGTGGGACGGCGACACCATCCACCGCGCGCTGCTCGCCGGGCTGCTGTCGCAGATCGGGATGCAGGACACGGGCGACGTCAAGGCGTCGTCGGTCGCGCACCTCAAGGGCGAGGCGCGTGCCAAGGCGCTGCGCCGGGCGCAGAAGCAGGCGCGCAACGAGTACACCGGCGCGCGGGGCGCGCGGTTCGCGATCTTCCCGGGGTCGCCGCTGAGCAAGAAGCCGCCGGCGTGGATCATGGCGGGCGAGCTCGTGGAGACGAGCCGCCTGTGGGCGCGCGACGTCGCCCGCATCCAGCCGGAGTGGGCCGAGGACCTCGCGGGCGATCTCGCGCGGCGGACCTACTCCGAGCCGCACTGGTCGACGAAGCGCGGCGCCGCGATCGCGGTCGAGAAGGTGCTGCTGTACGGCGTGCCGATCGTCGCCGACCGCAAGGTGCTCTACGCGAAGGTCGACCCCGAGGCGGCGCGCGAGCTGTTCGTGCGGCACGCGCTCGTCCAGGGCGAGTGGACGACGCACCACCAGTTCTTCCACGAGAACCGGCGCCTCCTGGAGGAGGCGGAGGAGCTCGAGGCACGCTCGCGCCAGCGCGGTCTCGTGATCGACGACGAGGCCCTGTTCGCCTTCTACGACGAACGCGTACCCGACGACGTCGTCTCCGCGGCCCACTTTGACCGCTGGTGGAAGAGCGCACGCCGGAACGACCCGGACCTGCTCACGTTCACGCTCGAACAGCTCGTGCCCGACGCGGACCAGGTCGACACCTCGCAGTTCCCCGAGACCTGGCCGCAGGGCGAGCTCACGCTCCCGCTCACCTACCAGTTCCAGCCCGGCACGGAGGCGGACGGCGTCACCGTCCACGTCCCGATCTCCGTCCTCAACCGGGTCGTGCCCGACGGGTTCGACTGGATGGTCCCCGGCCTCCTGGACGAGCTCGCGACAGCGACGATCCGCTCGCTGCCCAAGCCGGTCCGCGTCCAGCTCGTGCCCGCCCCGGACGTCGCGCGCGACGTCGTCGCCTGGCTGCGCGAGAACTCGCCCGCGTGGGAGGACATGGCCCGCGCCGGCGACATGGCCGAGCCGTTCCCCGCCGCCTTCACGCGCGCTGTCCGCGCCCTGCGCGACGTCGTCATCCCCGACGACGCGTGGGGCCCCGAGCAGGAGTCCCGCCTCCCGGCGCACCTGCGCATGACCTTCCGCGTCATCGATTCTCGAGGCACGGGCCGCGCCGCGAGCTCGGTCGTCCTCGACGAGTCGAAGGATCTCCTCGCGCTCCAGCGTCGGCTCGCCGCCCAGAACCAGGCCGCGGTCCGCGCCGCCGTGAAGGGCGCGGTGGGCGCGGCGTTGCGTGAGGCTGCGGGGTCGGGTTCGGCGGCGGAGGGGGCGTCGGCGTCCGGCTCACCGGGGCGACACGACGGACGAGCGGGCGGTGCGACGTCGGATGCGAAGGGCGTAGAGGACGCGCGCGGCCACCGACAGCCGACCGCACGGGGCGACGGCGCGGCCAGCCCGAGCACCGACGGCGCACCGGACGCCGGCCCGACCACGACGGCCCTCGTCGCCGAGCAGACCGGGCTCACGTCGTGGCCGACGGACCTGCCGAGCGGTGCGATCCCGGAGACGGTGTCGACGGACGTCGGGGGCGGTGTCGTCGTGCGCGGGTATCCCGCGGTCGTCGAGGAGCAGGACGCCAAGGGCAAGCCGACGGTCGCGCTGCGGGTGCTCGCGGACGCGAACGCGCAGGTGCGCGAGCACGCGCGCGGCGTGCGGCGGCTGCTGCTCGGCGAGACGGCGCTCGCGACGGGCCGGATCACGAGCCGGTGGAGCAGCACGCAGTCGCTGACGCTCGCGGCGAGCCCGTACCGGTCGACGGAGGCGTTGGTCGGAGACCTGCAGCTCGCTGCCGTGATCGCGCTCACGAGCGGGGGCGGCGGGTCGTACGGCGCGCAGCCGGACGCGCGCACGGTCCGCGACGCGGACGCGTACGCGGCGGCGCGGACGTTCGTCCGACAGCACCTGGAGGACCAGGTGCACCGCGTCGTCGGGCACGTGGTGGCGGCGCTCTCGGCGGCGCGGACGCTGGACGGGGAGATCCGGTCGGCGAACAGCCTCGCGCTGCTCAACACGCTCACGGACCTGCGCGACCAGGTCTCGGGGCTGGTCCACGACGGCTTCGTCTCGGCGACCCCGCCCGAGCGGCTCCCGCACCTCACGCGGTACCTGCGCGCGGCGTCGTACCGGCTGGAGAAGGCACAGGCGAACCCGAACCGAGACGCCGAGCTGGCGTGGCGCGTGCACGACGTCGAGGAGGCGTTCGCGAAGGCCCGCGCCGCCTACGCCGCCGGGCCGCCCGACGTCGGCCGGTCGCGCGAGCTCGCCGAGGTGCGCTGGCTGATCGAGGAGCTGCGGGTGTCGTTGTTCGCGCAGCAGCTCGGCACGGACGGGCCGGTGAGCGAGAAGCGGATCCGAAAGCTCCTCAGCCCCGGCGGCTGGTGACCCGGGCCCTTCCTCGGTCCGCGTGTCGAGCAGGCCTCCACGGTATGCGTCGTGCACCCCGGACGACCCGCCGGTATACCGCTCGATACGACAGAACCGGGTCCGATGCTCTGGAATGGGTCCCATCGGCCGGCACCCGTCGTGGCGCACGCACCGGCGGGTCGAGGGAGCGGGGGCAGCCATGACGCGCGCAGTGGTGACGGGGTTCGGAGCGGTGACCCCCCTGGGGACGACCGCGGCGGCGACGTGGGAGGGGCTGGTCGGGGGGCGCTCGGGGATCCGAGCCATCGAGGACGACTGGGCGCAGGACCTGCCGGTGCGCATCGCGGCGCGGGTGGACGACGCGTTCGCGGAGGCGCTCAGCGTCCGCGAGTCACGCCGGACCGACCGCGCGGAGCAGCTCGCGCTCGTCGCCGGACGTGAGGCGTGGGGCTCGGCCGGCGCGCCCGACGTCGACCCGACGCGGCTCGCGGTCGCGATCGGGTCGGCGAACGGCGGCATCGCGACGACGCTCGCGCAGGCCAAGGTGCTCGACGAGCAGGGCTACCGCCGGGTCTCTCCCCACACCGTGACGATGCTCATGGCCAACGGGCCCGCGGCGTGGCTGTCGATCGTCCTGGGCGCCAAGGCCGGCGCGCGGGCGCCGATCAGCGCGTGCGCGGCCGGCACGGAGGCCATCGCGATGGGCCGGGAGATGATCCTCGCGGGCTCGGCGGACGTCGTCGTCTGCGGCGGCGTCGAGGCGGGCGTGCTGCCGTTCTCGATCGCCGCGTTCGCGCAGTCCCGCGCGCTGTCGACGCGCAACGACCACCCGGAGAAGGCCTCACGACCCTTCGACGTCGGCCGCGACGGGTTCGTCATGGCGGAGGGTTCTGCGGTGCTCGTGCTGGAGAGCGAGCGGCACGCACTGGCGCGCGGCGCGACGGTCCACGGTGTCGTCGCCGGCGCCGCGCTCACGTCGGACGCGTTCGACATCGTCGGCGGCGACCCCGAGAACCAGGCGCGCACGATCACGCAGGCGGTGCGTTCCGCGGGGCTCGAGCCGGGCGACGTCGGGCTGGTGCACGCGCACGCGACGTCGACCCCGGCAGGCGACGCCAACGAGGCGACCGCGATCCGGGCGGCGCTCGGTACGCCGCCCCCCGTGACGTCCACCAAGGGCGCCACCGGGCACCTGCTCGGCGCCTCCGGGGCGCTGGGCGTGCTCACGGCGGTCCTCGCGCTGCGTGACGGCATCGTGCCGCCCACGCTCAACCTCGACACGCAGGACCCGGCGATCGACCTCGACGTGGTCCGCGGTGCCGCGCAGGAGACGACGGCGCGGCACGCGCTGGTCAACGCGTTCGGGTTCGGCGGGCACAGCGCGAGCGTCGTGGTGTCGCGCGACTGAGCTCACGTCTCGCACCGAGCGAGCGGGCGCTCGAGATCGGCACGACGCCCCGAGATCGGTTCGAGCGCACGAGATCGGCCGCCCGAAGGACCGATGTCAGGCCGACGTGCCGATCTCGGTCGACCGCCCGCGATCGCGGCCGACGCCGCCCGTCCACCGCATCACCAGGTACAGCACCACACCGACGGCGAGCAGCGCGCCCGCGCGGAGCCAGGTGACGCCGTCCTGCTGGGTGAGGAGCAGCACGCACGACGCAACGCCGAGCACCGGCACGACCGTCGCGACGCGGAAGTGCGGCTGGTCGACGTGGTCGCGGCGCAGCACGAGGACCGCGACGTTCGTCGAGGCGAAGACGAGCAGGAGCAGCAGGACGACCGTCTCGGCGAGCGCCGCGACGTCGCCCGTGAAGACGAGACCCATGGCGACGATCGTCGTGACGACGATCGCGACCCACGGCGTACGACGGCCGGCCAGGACGCGTCCGAGCACCGACGGCAGGATGCCCTGCTCGGCCATCCCGTACGCCAGGCGGCTCGCCATGATCATCGTGAGCAGCGCGCCGTTGGCCACGGCGATGAGCGCGACGAGCGAGAACACCCAGGCCGGGACGGAGCCCTCCGCGTCGACGACCTCGAGCAACGGCCCCGACGAGCCCGAGAGCGTCTCCGGGGACACGACGGCGACCGCCGCGAGCCCGACCGCCACGTACACGACGCCCGCCGTGATCAGCGCCCCGAACAGGGCGCGCGGGTACGTGCGCCGGACGTCGCGCACCTCCTCGGCGAGGTTGGCCGACGTCTCGAAGCCCACGAACGAGTAGTACGCGAGGATGGCGCCCGCGAGGACGGCGAGCGCCGGCGTCGTGCCCTCGGCGAACTGCGTGACGCGGGCCGGCTCGCCCTCGCCCCGCCCGAGGACCACGGCCGCGAGCACGACCACGAGGACCAGCCCGGACAGCTCGATCGCGGTCATGGCGACGTTCGCACGCAGCGACTCCTTGATCCCGCGCGCGTTGAGGGCGGCGACGGCCGCCAGGAACAGCACGGCGACGAGCCGGTCGGGCGCGTCGACGAACGTCGCGAAGTAGTCGCCCGCGAACGCGAGCGAGAGCCCTGCCGCGCTCGTGACGCCCGCCGCGAGCATCGAGAAGCCGACGAGGAACGACACGAGCGGGCTGCGGAACGCGCGGTCGGCGAACACCGCGGCGCCGCCCGCGCGCGGGTACTTGGTGACGAGCTCGGCGTACGACCCGGCGGTGAGCAGCGCGAGCCCCAGCGCGACGAGCAGCGGGAGCCAGACGGCGCCGCCCACCTCGCCCGCCATCTCACCGACCAGGGCGTACACGCCCGCGCCGAGGACGTCACCGAGGATGAACAGGTACAGGAGGCGGCCGCCGACGGACCGGGACAGCCGCGTGTCGGGGTCCGCGCTCCGGGGGCTCTGCGAGGTGTCGGTGCTGCTCATCGGGCCAATGTGGCACCGACTCCCGTTGCTCGCGGCCCGAACCGGTCCGGCGAGAAGGCACCGAGGTCGACGAGCGGCGCCTCGTCGAGCGCGAGCGCCGCCACGGCGTCCCCGACGGCGCTCGCGTGCTTGAACCCGTGGCCCGAGCACGCGGCGGCGAGCACGACGCCCGGGTAGGCGGCGGGCTCGCCGATCGAGAACGCCTCGTCGGGCGTGCGCGTGTACATGCACCCCTCGGCGGTGACAGCCGCCGGGTCGAGCCCGGGAAGACGGTGGGCCACCCATGCCGCGACCTCGCGCCACTCCTCGGGCGCCGCCTCGATCGGGTTCGACGAGGGGTCGTCGACGAGCGGCACGGGCGCGTCGTGCAGCCCGACCTTGACGCCGCGCCCCTCGAACGCGGGCGCTCCCCACGCGAGACGCCCGTCCGCCTCGTGCACGAACGCCGGGAACCGTTCGGGACGGTGCGCTGCGTCCTGCCCGGGCCGCGGCGCGAACCACGTGAGCAGCACGCGCCGCACCTCGTGCGGCACCGTGAGCGCGGGCAGCAGCCGGTCCGCCCAGGCACCCGCGGCGACCACGAGGCGCCGCACGCGCCACGACCTGCCCCCGTCCGGCCCGTCGCTGTGCACGACGACGCCCCCTCCTTCCGGCTCGACCGCCACCACCCGTTCGTGGCTGCGCACCCGGGCACCGAGACGCCGTGCCTCCTCGACGGCGGCGACGATCGCCGCCTCCGGGCGGAGCACGCCGGTGCCGGGGTCGAGGAGGCCGACGACGTCGTCGTCCACCGCGTGCTGCGGGAAGCGGGCACGGACCTGCGCGGCGTCGAGGAGCTCGTGCGGCAGGTCGTGCGCCCGGACGACGTCGAGCGTGGCGGTGAGCATCGCGCCGTCGGGCCGGCCGACGAACAGGCCGCCCGTGAGCGTGAGGAGGTCACGGCCGGACGCACGCTCGAGCTCGCGCCACAGGCCGTGCGCGTGCCGCACCAGGTCGACGTACTGCGGACCCTCGACGAGCGCGGTGCGGAACAGGCGCGAGTGCCCGTGCGACGACCCGTGCGGATGACCGGGCTCGTGCTGCTCGAACCCGACCACGCTCGCGCCGCGGGCCGCCGCGCGCCACAGCGCCGCGCTGCCCGCCGCCCCGAGACCGACCACCCCGACCTGCGCGTCCCACGTCATGCCGACCAGTCTCGCCTCCGGGCGCGAGACGCGGCTCGGGGTCCGGTCCGCGAGAACCAGGGTCGGGTCGGGGGTTCTCCGGATGTCGCTCGCGCACGAGCGGTCGTAGCGTCGAGGACATGAGCACTCCTGCAGCCTCCTCCGGAAACTCCGCCACGCTCTCGCGCCCGCGTCAGGGCCGCATGATCGCGGGCGTGTGCGCCGGCATCGCGCGCCGCTTCGGCTGGAGCACGACGGTCGTGCGCGTCGTCACGGTCGTGTCGCTCCTGCTGCCCGGCCCCCAGGTCCTGGCGTACCTCGTCCTGTGGCTCCTCATGCCGAACGACCGGGACTGAACGACGGCACCGAGCCCCCGAGGGCCACGTCGGACGGCGCCCCGACTCGCGACTTGTCCCGCGTCGGGGCGGGTGACACCATCTGGGGAACCGGTTTCTCACCGCCGAGGAGCCGTCCGGGTCGATGTTGACCCGCTGATCCCAGGAGGCACCGTCTTGCCCAGCCCGCACCCGTCCTCGTCCCGCCGCAGCGACCGCGGCCGCCGCTCCCCGCTGCCCGTCGCGCTCGCCGCCGGAGCCCTCCTCCTCGTCCCCGCGTCGGCCGCGACGGCGTCGCCCCGGCACCACGAGCCCGCGCCACGGATCGTGGTCGCCGCCGACGGCTCCGGCGACACCACGACGATCCAGGGCGCCGTCGACCTCGCGCCCGCCCACTCCGCCGAGCAGGTCAGGATCCTGGTGCGTCCCGGGACGTACCCCGGGCGCGTCGACGTCCCCGCCGACCGCACCAACCTGCTGCTCGTCGGGTCGACCGGGGACCCCGAGGACGTCGTGATCACCGACGACCGCGCGGCCGGCACCCCGAAGCCCGAGGGCGGCACGTGGGGCACGACGGGAAGCGCGACCGTGACCGTCTCCGGAGCGGGTTTCGAGGCACGGCACGTCACGTTCGAGAACGGGTTCGACGAGGCCGCCCACCCGGAGCTCTCCGGTCACCAGGCCGTCGCGGTGAAGACCCGCGCCGACCGGGTGGTCTTCGACGACGTCCGGTTCCTCGGCAACCAGGACACCCTCTACCTGGACACCCCGAGCGTCGACGTGGCGGCACGCGTCTACATCACCGGCTCCTACGTCGAGGGCGACGTCGACTTCGTCTTCGGCCGCGCGACCGCCGTCATCGAGGACTCGCGGATCAAGGCCCTGCGCCGCGACAGCACGCCGTCGGGCTACGTCTTCGCGCCGAGCACGTCCTCCGGGTTCTCCCACGGGTTCCTCGTGGTCGGGTCGCGGTTCGTCACGGACGCCGACCGCGGCTCGTACCACCTCGGACGACCGTGGCACCCCAGCAGCAACCCCGACACCGACCCGAGGGTCGTGGTCCGTGGCTCGTGGCTGGGCGCCCACCTGAAGCGTGACGACGTGTGGACCACCATGTCCGGCTTCGACTGGAACCCCGGCAGCAACGCGGAGCACGCCAACCGGGGCCCGGGGGCGCTCACCGGGACCGGACGACCTCAGCTCTCCCGCGCCGAGGCCCGCGCCCACACGCCCGAGGCGTACCTCGCGGGCGACGACGGCTGGGCGCCGTACGACCGCTGAGCCCCGCGCCGCGACCGCCCGTGGACTCGGGGGCCCCGCCCCGGCCCCCGCTCCCGCCCTGGTGGTGCGCCGTCGGTGCTCGGGCTGCTGCGCCGTCACCACGGACGGTCGGCCGTCCGTGGCCGCGCGCGGCTTCGACGCCCTTCGCATCCGACGTCGCCCCACCAGGGCTCCTGCTCGCGTCGCCTACCCGGGGATGCGGCGCATCCGACGGCGGGCGAGGACGATGGCGACGCCACCGGCGACCAGGACGATCGCGAGGCCGACCAAGGCGCCCACGTGCGCGCCCGTCGTGGCGAGACCGCCCGGCGACCCGGCGTCGTCGTCCTCGCCCGAGCCGCCTGCGGAGGCGTCGGCCAGCACCTCGAGCTCTGTCCACAGGACGCGGCCGTCGACCTGGCCGACGATCGCGAACCGGTGCGTGCCCGCCGCGACGTCGGCCGGGATCGTCACCGTCGCCGTGAGCACGCCGTCGGCGTCCGCGCGGAACATCCCGAGCTCGACCGGCGTCGAGAACAGCGTCGCAGCCACCCACTCCCCCGGTGCGAACCCGTCGGCGGTGGCCGTGACCTGCTGACCCGGGCGGACGCGGCTCGGCGAGAGCGTCAGGCCGCCCTGGTTGTCGTCCGTGAGGTCGTCGGCGTCGACCGTGTGCAGGGCCGGCGACGGCGGCTCCGCGCCCGCTCCCGGCGTCTCGCCACCGGGCTCCCCCGGCTCGCCGGGCTCGCCCGGCTCGGCCGGGTCGAGGTGGTCCTTGAACACGTCCGCCGCGTCGCCGAGACCGAGGAGGACGGTCTCGCCCGTGGCGTCGGACGTGCCGTCGTTGTCGGTGACGGCGTAGACCGTGCCGTCGCCCGCGACCGCCAGGCCCTCGAGCTTCTCCTGCGTCCAGCCGTTCGTGGCGCGCAGGTCGGGCAGGACGTCGTGCGCGAGCTCCTTGGTCACCGCGACCGGGGTGGACGACGCCGCGCCGACCGCCGTCTCGGGGACGTCGACCGCGTAGACGCGCTTCAGCGCGGCCGCCGGACCGTTGAGCTTGTCGCGCTCGATCACCGCGAGGGTGTCGTCGTCGACGACCGCGACCTCGCTGAGGCCCGTCCAGTCGCCCGCCGTCGTGGTCTGCTCGAGCGGGTAGGCGAACCAGTCCCACGTGCCCGTGGCGACGTCGTACCGGCCCAGTCGTGCGGTCCCGGCGGTGCCGCCCTCGTCGGTCGTGAGGCCGCGCTGGAGCGCGACCCACACCTGCTCGGTCGCGCCCGAGCCCTGGACCGCGACACCCTCGAGGCCCTGCTTGCCGAGGCCGGCGGCGACGTCGTCGGGCAGCGCGACGGTCTCGACGAGAGCGCCGTCCGCGTCCACGCGGACGACCGCGTTCTCCGGACCCGACGCCCCCTCGACGGCGAGCCAGAACCCGCCGTCGGGACGCGCGGCGAGGCCCTCGACGTCCAGGCCGACGGGCGCGCCGTCGGCGGTGAGGGTCACGGACCGGTCGATCAGGGCGGGCGAACCGTCGCCGTAGGCGCTGACGTCGAGCGACAGGAGCTGCGTCACGGCGTACGCGGCGTCGGTCGCCGTCCACAGGCGCTGGGGATCGGCCGGGTCGGCGGTGAGGGCGCCGAGCGCGCCCCACCCGATCGGCGTGCCCGCGGCGTCGCCCTCGGTCACGTCCGCGGAGACGACGCTCGGGAACTGCGGCGACCCCGCGGCGTCGGCGTACTGCTCGCCGAGGCCGAACACGGTGACGGCCGAGCGCACGCCGACCTCGGCGTCGTCCTCCTCGCTCGACACGACGAGCAGGTCGCGCTCCGGCACCACGAGCAGGCCCTCGGGGCCGTTCGTCGTCGCGAGCACCTGCACGAACCGCGGCGACGTGGCGTCGGTGACGTCGTAGACCGCGACGACGTTCGAGCGCTCCGACCCGACGAACGCGTACCTGGTCCCGCCGAGCGTCGCGACCGTCAGGCCTTCGGGCTCGGTGCCCTTGTTCTCCGTGCGGCTCTCGTTGTGCACGCCGACGCGCGCCGCGAGGTGCTCCATCTCGGCACCCGCCTCCCACACGACCTCGCCCGACGTGGTGTCGAAGACGGTCCACCCGCGCGAGCCGCCCTTCCAGTCGCCCTCGTCGGCGGTCGCGACGTGCGTGTCGTCGAGCCAGCCGATCGCGTCGGGCTCGCGCGGGACGTCCGTGATCGCGCCGGTGAGGTCGATGACGCCGTCCTCGACCGTGTCGACGCCCGCGACCGACGCGGTGCCGGCCGAGAACGCGCCCTCGAGCTCGCCCGTGGCGACGTCGACGAGCACGACCCCGTTGTTCTCCTGCAACGTCACCGCGACGGTCGTCCCCGCAGGGTTGACCGCGACGTACTCGGGCTCCGGGTCCTGCGGTGTGTCGAGACCCGCCTCGACGAGCAGCGGCAGGGCCGAGCCGTCCTCGGCGACGAGCGGCACGGGCCGCGTCGACCAGGCCGCCGGGTCGTCGCCCGGCAGGTCGAGGACCTGGAGGAAGCCTGCCGGCAGCTGCGGGAGGTCGCCCTCGTCCGCGCCCTCCGGGGTCGCCTCCTCGTCGCGCTGGTTCTCCATCGCGACGACCGCGTGCCGCCCCTCCGGCGTGACGACGATCGAGTCCGGCTGCCCGCCGAGGTCGAAGGACGTCACCCGCTCGCGCGTCGCGAGGTCCACGACGTCGAGTCGACCGCTCGCGTCGACGAAGCTCTCCGAGGTGTCGACCACGACGAGCACGTAGCCGCCGACGATCGCCACGGACGTCGGCTCGTCGTGCTCCGAGCCGAGCCCGGCGAGGCTCAGCGTGCCGAGACCCTTCGGCGCGCTCGGGTCGGAGATGTCGAGGAACCCGATGCGGCGCGCGGCGGCGTCGGTGTGCACGACGGTCCTCCCGTCCTCGCTGACCGCCGAGATCTCCGCGACCGTCGTGTCCTCGACCGCGGCCCCGCTCGGCCGGTTCTCGAAGACCGGGTACGTCGCGAGGCGGTGGAACGTCTCGTCCGGGGCAGGCTGCGCCCAGATGGACGTCGCAGCGCGGGCGAGGGAGGCAACGGTCCCCTGCGTACCCGTGCCCGACGGCACGGCGGCCAGGGCGGGCACCGCGGCCAGCCCCAGGGTCAGCGCGGCGCCGGTGGCGACGAACGCGGCGAGGCGCGAGCGGCGGGTGCCGGTGCGCGCGGTGGTCGGTGGCATGGGTCTCCTTCGGCGGGTCTGACGGGCCGAGCAGAGCGTCGTGGCGCGCCGTGTCGCTCGGGCATCCGGTGCGGGACCGCCGGGTGACGTCGTGGTGAACAATCCACGGCACCGTCCACCGACGGTGGACGACCTCGGTTGCCGCGGGCGACCTCGTGACCGACGAAGTACTGGATACTCCGCCCCCGTGACCGAATCGTGACGGCGACGTCAGGCACATGTACCTGCTACTCGCTGTCCCCGGTGCCGCTCGCGTTGCTAGCGTCGATCGAGATTTACCTGATACCCGGCGTCCCGCCAAAGGGGGCGGACGTCCGGTGGCCCACCTCCTCGGGCCTCCCTCCCCGCTCCCGACCGCCCGGCGACGACGCCGGGCGCGAGGAAGGACGACCATGCCGACCACGCTGCACGCCGCCACCCGACCGTCCCGCGCCCACACCGTCCTCACGTCCGCCGCCCTCGTCGTGCTGGCCGTGCTGGTCGGTGGGCTCGTCGCGTACCTGCTCGTGTTCAACGGAAGGGTCGCCGACGGCGCGACCCGGCTCGACGACGGCGCCTCCCGCCTCGACGACGGCGCCGCCGAGCTCGCCGACGGCACCGCCACGGCCCAGGACGGCGCCGTCCGCCTCGCGATCGGGGCGGGCGACCTCGAGGACGGGGCCGCCGATCTCACTGCCGGGGCGCAGAAGGCGTCCGACGGCGCGGCCCGGCTCGCCGCCGGCGGCACCACCGCGCTCGACGGCGCGACCGAGCTCGCCACCGGCGCGGACGAGCTGAACGACGGCGCGGCACGCCTGGCCACCGGTGCCGGCGACGCCGCGGCAGGGGCGGCGCGCCTCGCCACGGGAACCGCCGACCTGGACGCCGGCGCCGGTCGGCTCAGCACGGGTGCCGTCACCGCCGCGGACGGGGCCTCCGCGCTGGCCGACGGCGCGGGCAGGATCTCCGACGGTGCGGGCACCCTTGCCGCGGGCACGACCGCGCTGCGGGCGGGTGTCCGCGACCAGCTCGGCGGCGGCGTCGGAGACCTCGCGGCAGGTCAGGAACGGCTCTCGGACGGCGCCGGGCGCCTCGCCGGGGGTGTCGCGCAGGCACAGGGCGGGGTGGACCAGCTGCAGGCCGGCGTCGGACAGCTCATCGCGGGGGCCGGTGCGGCCCGAGACGGCGCCACGTCCCTCGGCACGTCCGCGGAGACGCTCCAGACGTCGGCGCAGGGTGTCGGGAACGGCCTGGACGACGTCGCCGCGACGCTCGACGCGCTCGCGAGCGGAAAGGTCCCGGCGACGCCCGAGACCCTCGCGAGGCTCGCCGGCACGGTCCGCGCGCTGGGCAACGGGACGGCCGAGACGCCGGGGTACACGGCGCGGATCGCCGGCGGCGCGGGCGAGATCGCCGCGGGAGCGGGCCGGGTCGGCGGCGGGATCGACGCGCTCACCACCGGCCTCGGCGCCGGGACCGCGGAGAAGCCCGGCCTGTCCGTCGGACTGGCTCGCCTGGAGGCCGGGTTGGGCGAGGGCACCGCCGAGTCGCCGGGTCTCGGTGCCGGCGTCCGGCAGCTGCGCGCCGGGATCGACACCGACCTCGCGTCGGGCGTCCAGAAGCTCTCGGGCGGTGCGGCCACCCTCGACGCCAGGATCGGAGAGCTCGAGGCCGGTGCCGCGACGCTCGACGCGAAGACGGGTGAGCTCAGCGCGGGGGCGGCACAGGTCGCCGAGGGAACGGGTCGCCTGTCCGACGGCGCCGCGGAGCTCAAGGCCGGGACGCTCCGCGCCGCCACGGGTGCGGGCGACCTCCGTGACGGTGCGGCACGGCTCGCCACGGGATCCGGCGACCTCTTCGCCGGGACGACGCGCCTCGAGGACGGGACGCTGCAGCTCCAGAGCGGCCTGACCACCCTGTCGGCCGGCGCGACCACGCTCGCCGAGGGCAACGCGGCGCTCGCGACGGGTTCGGTCACGCTCCACGAGGGCACGTCGTCGCTCGCGGACGGCGCGTCGGACCTGAGGGACGGCAGCGCGAAGATCGCCGACGGCGCGGAGACGCTGTCCGACGGCACGGGCACGCTCCAGGCCGGGACCACGGAGCTCAGGACCGAGGTCGAGGAGTCCCCCGCCGGCAAGTTGTCGGTCGGCGCGTCGGCGCTCCTCGGTGGGAGCGTCCTCGCGGGCGTCGCCGGGATCGGGCTCGGCCTGCGGCGCCGTCTCCAGGCCTGACCCTCGTCCGCGCGGTCACGAGCTCGAGGGCGGCTTCACGTCGACGGTGCCGCCCTCGCGGGGCGGTGGTCCCGGTGCATCAGGGCACCGGGACCACCGCCCCTTCCTTCGTCGCCGACGTGTCACGGGGGCTGCTCGCCGCCGAGTTGGCAGAGTGGGCGCCGTGGCCCCCTTCGAGAGGTTCGAGAACCGCCTCGCCGTCGTGACGGGAGGCGCGTCGGGGATCGGGCGTGACCTCGTGCTCGAGCTCGTCCGGCGGGGCGTGCACGTCGCGGTCTGCGACGTCGACGGCGACCGGCTGGCGGCGGCGGTGCGGCGTGCAGGGACCGTCGGTCCCGCGGTCCGCGTGACGGGCCACGTGGTGGACGTCGCCGACGTGGAGGCGGTCCATCGCTTCCGCGACGAGGTGGCGGAGGCGCACGGGACCGACGTCGTCCACCTCGTGGTCAACAACGCCGGGATCGTGGGCGGGACGTCGTTCGTCACCGGCCCGCAGGTGGAGTGGGAGCGGACGTTCGACGTCTCCTGGCTCGGGACCTACCACTGCACCCGGGCGTTCCTGCCCCTGCTGCTGGCGGCCGACCAGGGCGTCGTCGTCAACATGTCGTCGGTGAGCGGGCTGTGGGCGAGCCTCGGCCCGAGGACCCCGCACAGCGCGTACTCGTCGGCGAAGTTCGCCGTGCGCGGCTTCACCGAGTCCCTGGTCGTCGACTTCCAGGCGCACGCGCCGCACCTGTCCGCGGTGCTCGTCCTGCCCGGTCACGTCCGCACCCGGATGCCGTCCCCGCCCCGGACGTGGCGGCGGGCACTCGGCTCGCTCTTCGCGGACTACGAGCCCGTGTCGAGCGCGGCGGCCGCCACGGCGATCGTCGAGGCGGTGCGGCGCGGCGACTGGCGTGTCGTCATCGGTGCGGACGCCACGGCGGTGGACGAGCGCGTCCGGTCGGACCCGTGGACGGCCTACGACTGACCGCGCGGCGGCCTCACAGCACCACGAGCACCACCACGACGACGGCGAGGGTCACGCCGATCAGCGCCGCGTCACCCGCGGTGTACCGCAGGTGGGCCAGCCGCAGCCGGCGCCCCGCGCCGTCGCGGGACGCCGACGTGAAGCCGCGCGTCTCCAGCGCCTCGACCGTGGTGCGCGTCCGCTTCGCGGTGTTGAGCACGAGCGGGTAGAACGCCTGCACGGCGATGGAGGCGCCGCGCACCACCGTGCGCCACCCGAGGAAGCCGTGCCCCCGGGAGGGCGCGCCGCGCATCCGGTGCCCGTCGACGATCGTGCGGAACTCCTCGACCAGCACGGGGACCATGCGATAGCCGTAGCTGACCGCGAACCCGAGGATGGCGGGCAGCCGCAGGGCGAGCAGGGCGTCCGAGATCTTCTCCGGGTCGAGCGAGACGAACGCCGCCATGCTCACGAGGGAGACGGTGCTCAGCTTGAGGAACGCCTGGGCGAGGCCGACGAGGGCGCCCAGGTCGCCGTCGAGCACGAACGCCAGCACGAGCACGTAGACGAGCTCACCGACCGTCCCGAGCACGAAGAGGCCGAGCAGCAACGGCCCGATGCGCGCCGCGAGGGCGCAGCCCAGCGCGAGGGCGAAGAACACGCCCAGCACGCGCAGGTCGTAGGTGAACCACGGCACGACGGCGCACGCCGCGTACCAGAGCACGACGGCGCGCGGATCGCGGCGGGCGAGGAACCCGCCGCGCGTGGCGTAGGCGACGCGCATGAGCTCGAGCACGACCCACTCGACCGACGCGCGGTCGAACCCGGTCCTGCGCCGGCCCGTCTCCCGCGCGTCCGCACCGGCCGCCGCGTCGACGGTCGTCTGGCCGGCGGTCATGCGGGAACCTCCACGGGGGCGAGCCGGCGGACCAGCTCGTCGACGGTCAGCGGCACGGGGACGACCCCCAGCGCCGCGCCCACCTGCGACACCTGCGGCGGGACGAGGCGGGCCGCGGCGAGCACGACGGGCGACGCGAAGAGGGTCGCGGGGTCCGTGTCGGCGAGCACGCGGCCCTCGTGCAGCACCACGACGCGGTCGGCCCACTCGGCGACGAGGTGCATGTCGTGCGTCGCGACGACGGTGCAGCGGATGTGCGCCGCGAGGGCCGCGAGCATGGCGATGACGTCGTCGCGCGAACGCACGTCGAGGCTCGACGTCGGCTCGTCGAGGAGCAGCAGCCGCGGCCGCATGGCCAGGGCGACGGCGAGCGCCGCGCGCCGCTGCTGCCCGCCGGACAGCAGGCGCCCGTCCCGGTCGGCGAGCGCCGTGAGCTGCACCTGCTCGAGCACGCGCTCGACGAGCTCCTCGGCGTCCGGCACGCCGCGGCCCCGCGGGTGCATCGCGACGTCGCCGCGGACCGAGTCCTGCAGGAACATCTCCTCCGGGCGCTGGACCAGGTAGCACACGGCGTCGGCCAGCTGGGCGGCGGTCGTGGTGCGGGTGTCGCGCCCGTCGACGGCGACCGACCCGCCGTGCGGCAGGGCGATCCCGGACATCAGGCTCAGCAGCGTCGACTTCCCGGCGCCGTTCGACCCCACGAGCGCGACCCGCTCGCCGTCGTGCAGGGTGAGGTCGAGGCCGTCGAGGACGGTGGAGCGCGGCCCCGAGACGGTGCGGTAGCCGTGCGTGACGCCGCGGAGCTCCGCGACGACGGCGGCCGGAGCCCCGGCGTCGCGGTCGGTCCGCTGCGCGTGCGCGTCGTCGGTGCCGAGCACGCGGTTCGCCACCGGATCTCCGCGCAGACGGTCGCCCATCGCGTGCTCGACGGTGGGTGATCCCGTGCTCGACGGCGCGTGGTGGCATCCCGCAGCGAGTGCTGCGGCGCACGCCGAGACCGTGAGCGGCGGCGGACCGCCCGCACGGACGACGGGGTCCAGCGCGCGGGCGAGCGCGACCACCTGGGGCGCAGGGATATCGGCCGCCGCGAGGTCGTCGGTCCGGCTCATGGCCTCGGCGACGGGCAGGTGCCACAGGGGCGCGCCGTCGGCCATGAGCACGACCGACCGCGCGTACCGGGCGACGAGCTCGGCGTGGTGCTCGACCACGACGACCGTCACGCCCCGCTCGTTGAGGAGCGCGAGGTGGTCGTAGATCGCCGCCGCGCGCGCCGGGTCGACCTCGGCCGCCGGCTCGTCGACGACGAGGAGCCTCGGAGCGAGGGCCATCGCGCCGGCGAGCGCGACGAGGTGCTGCTGCCCGCCGGAGAGCTGCCACGTGTAGCGGTCGGCGATCGGGCCCAGGCCGAGCACGCCCAGGGCGCCGTCCGCGCGGGCCGCCCAGTCGGCGCGGCCGAGGTTGAGGGGCGCGAACGCGACGTCGTCGCGCACCGTGGGGCGCACGAGCTGGTTGCCGAAGTCCTGGAAGACGTACCCGACGTCGTCCGCGAGGTCGGCGACGGTGAGCGTCGAGGTGTCGCGCCCGAAGACGCGCACGGTGCCCTCCAGGTCGCCGTTCCAGAAGTGCGGCACGAGCCCGTTGAACGCCTTGCAGAGCGTCGTCTTGCCCGAGCCGTTGCCGCCGACCACGGCCACGAAGTCGCCCGCCTCGATCCGCAGGTCGACGCCGCGCAGCGAGTCGACCGTCGCCCCCGGGTACCGGAACGTCAGTCCCTCGACCTCGACGGCCACCTCGGCCGCTCGCTCGTGGGCCGCGTCGTGGACCGACTCGTGGACCGGCTCGCGGGCGGGCTCGCGGGTCGACTCGTGGCCGACGGTCGGCGTGCCCATCAGCGGCCGGCGCCGGGGGTCTGGTCGTTCGCGCGGTCGCCTGCGGCGGACCGGTCGCGCCGTCGGTTCACGACGGCGGCGATCGCCACGACCGCGGCCAGTCCGACGACGAGGCCCACGACGGCGGCGACCCACGGGAGGTTCTCCCCGTAGGCGTCGACGAGCTCGGCGTCGAACGCGCCGAGCGTCGTGACGGCGTCCTCGCGGCCCGCGTGGTCCTCCCACTGGCTCAGCACGCCCACCGCCGCCGCGGCGGCGATGCCGAGGGCGGCGACGAGCCAGAAGCTCACGCCCCACGGCCCGGCGAGTCGCGGCGGGTTCTGCGGGTCGCGCGGCCGCAGGCCCATGAGCGGCTCGATCTTGCCGTACAGGCGCGGCGCGAGCCACATCGCGGCGAGCCCGCCGAACAGCACGCCGGTGACGAGCAGCGCCCCGAGGAGCTCGAGGCTCTCCGCGACGACGACCGCTCCGAGCGTGCCGCCGGACTCGTCGAGCGCGTCGGGGTCGACGCCGACCGCGACCTTGACGACGTCGATGGCCGCGGAGCTCACCTTGTCGAGGGAGACGAGGGCGATCGCCGCCCAGAAGAGCTGGCGCCGGTTGCGCGGGTCGCGGACGATGCAGCCGGCGACGTACGTCCCGACGAAGAGCTGCAGGAAGCCCTCGACCTCGCCGAAGCCGCCGAAGCTGCCGAGCAGCATGTCGGCGATCATCGCCTCGCCGATCGCGACGCCGAGCGCGACCCACAGCGGGGTGAGCAGCGCGGCGAGCACCACGGGGATGAAGGCGAAGTACGCGATCTCGACCTCGAAGGACCCGACCTCGAACGACGGGAGCATGTCCGCGACGATGTCGGCGACGCCGTACAGCGTCATGGACAGCACGAGGATCATCAGCTTCTGCGAGCCGGAGATGCCGTCGGGGTCGTGCACGAGGCGACGGAAGGACGGGCGGGCTGTCGTCGTCGGGGTCGTGGGGGGCGTGGTGGTCGGCGAGCCGGTCATGAGGGCCTTCCTCGGGTCGGTGGTGCTCGTCGGTGCGGGTGGTGGAGCGTCGGCGGTGCGGGATGCCGTCGTCAGGCGTCGGCGGTGGTCAGACCCGTGCGGGTCAGGGCAGGACGAGCCGCACGAGGTCGTCGACCCCGTCCACGACGAGGTCCGGGTTCGTCGCGAGGACGTCCGCGGTGATCGCGCCCGCTCGTCCGAGCGGCCCGAGGGCGTCGAGCTCGGCGTCGGGCGTGGAGCCGCCGCGGACGAGCACGACCGTGCCCACCCCGGCACCGCGAGCGGCAGGCACGTCGCGACCCGGCTTGTCGCCGACGAACCACGCCCGCGCCGGGTCGGCGTCGAGCGCGACGAGGGCCGTGCGCGCCGTCGTCGGGTCGGGCTTGCGGACGCCGAGCTCGTCGGAGTACACGTGCGCGCCGACGAGCTCGTCGAGACCCGCCTCCGCCAGCTCGTCCCGGACCGCGCGCCCGCACACGGTGTTGGACACGACCGCCACCGGGACGCCGAGGTCACGGGCGCGCTCGAGCAGCGCGCGGACCCCCGGACGCACGGTCGGCACCGACTTGCTGCGTGCGTACCGGACCATGAGGTCGTGGCACTCGGCGCGCAGCCAGTCGCGCATCCCGGCGCGCGAGCCGTCCACGGACCCCGCGCCGTCGGCGGTCCTCCCCGGTGCGGTCTCCTGCGCGGTCGGCCCCACGACGACCTCCTGCGGGGTCGTGCCCGCCGAGGCCTCCTCCCCGACGACCCCGTCGAGGCACGGTGCGACGAGGTCGACCCAGAACGTCGCGGCGTCGATCTCGGGGACGGCCGCCGTGCGCGCGGCGTCGCTGACGGCCGCGTGCCGCGGCGTCTCGTGCGCGGTCTTCCAGGCGCGGTGCCGGACGCGGGCCTCCTGCAGCGCTGACGCCGCGCCGTCGGTCGACACCGCGTACCCGGCGCGGGTCAGCCGTTGCGCGAGGTGCTCGGCGAACCGACGGCGGACGGTCTCGTCGGGCGCCGAGACGGCGATGACCCCGCCGTGGTCGAGGAGGATCGCCGACGGCAGGGCCTGCCGCTGACCGGAAGTCGCCGCGCCGACCCGCGCCGCTGCGCGAGCCGGTCCGGGGTGCGCACGGTCCGCACCGTCGCGGGCGTCGCCGTCGCGGAGCAGCGGGACGAGCTCCGCCGGGGTGTCGAGGACGGCGTCGGCGGTCTCGCGGACGGGGAACGGCGGGTCGTCCGTGTGCGTGTGCCGCGTGAGCACGACGGCCGAGACGCCCGCGCGCCGTCCGGCGACGACGTCGCGGTCCTGGGTGTCGCCGACGTACCAGCAGCGGGACGCCGTGGTCCCGAGGGCTCGCGCGGCGAGCTCGACGATGCCGGGGTGCGGCTTGCGGATCCCGACCTCGTCCGAGTACACCTGCACGGCGAACCGGTCCTCGAGCCCATGGCGGGCCAGCAGCGCGCGGTGCGCGCGCCCGCTGTGGGCGTTGGAGACGATGCCGACCGGGACGCCGAGGTCCGCGGCGAGGTCCAGCAGCTCGGGGATCCCGGGCCGCACGACGTGCTCCGCGAGCGTCGCGGTCAGGAGCTCCTGCAGCGCCCCGGCGCTCCCCGCGAGGATCTCGCGCGCCGGCTCGGGCAGCGGTCCCCCGTAGAACTCGCGCCAGATCGTCCGGTGGTCGAGCTCCGTGGGCTCGAGGCGACGGGACTGCGCGTGCTTCCAGTGCTTGAGCGCGACCTGGCCGCCCTGCAGCACGGGCAGCAGCTCCTCGGCCGGGACGTGCTGGCCGCCGCGGGCCAGGACCTCCTCGACGTGCGCGGCCATCGTGGCCATGCCGTCCGGGCGCTTGCGCGTGGCGAAGACGACGCCCCCGAAGTCGAGGAGCAGGGCGGTCGGCCGGGTCGTCAGGCCACCGGTGGACGACGCCGCCACCGCGGTCCGGCGGTCGACCCGGGCCGGTGGGACGGGAGTGGTGAGGGTCACGACGGTGACGCTAGGGACGGCCGCCCAACCGCCGTCGTCCGGCAGGTGGCGCGACGGTGAACGGCACCAGAACTTCTGGAACGTTCCAGACTTGCCGCGAGAACGCAGGCCGCCGAGGCGCGAGGATGGACTCGTGACGACCCTCTCGACCGGCTCGCGCCGACCCACCCTGCTCGACGTCGCCGCGCACGCCGGGGTCTCCAAGTCGCTGGCCTCGCTGGCGCTGCGCGGCGACACCGGCGTGAGCGACCGCACGCGCGAGCGGATCCTCGCGTCGGCCGACGCCCTCGGCTACCGGTCCAACACCTTGGCGCGCGCCCTCAAGCAGGGCCGCAGCATGCTGCTGGGTGTGGTGCTGTCCAGCCTCGACAACCCGTACCACACCGAGATCGTCGCGTCGGTCGAGGCCGCGGCGGAGGCCGACGGGCTGTCGGTCCTTCTCGCGCACGGCTCCCGCGACCGCGGCCACCTCGCCGGGAGGGTCCAGCAGCTCCTCGACCTCGCGGTCGACGGGCTCGTCGTGGTGTCGTCGTGGGTCGAGCCGGAGGTGCTCACCGCCGCGGCGCGCCGTGCACCGGTCGTCATGGTGGGCCGCCCGGCCGCACCCGTGGCGGGCGTCGACCTCGTCAACAACGACGACGAGCGCGGCGCGGCCCTCGTCGTCGACCACCTCGTCACCACCGGGCGTACCCGGATCGCGCACGTCACCGGCTCACGACGCCCCGCAGGGACCGCCCGCCGGCGCGGCTACGAGGCGGCGATGCGCGACCACGGCCTCGGCGACCGGGTCCGCGTCGTCGAGCACGACGGCGCGGTGCCCCCGCTCGACCCGCTGCTCGCGGCGGGGCACGACGCGGTCTTCGCCCGCAACGACGTCGAGGCCTTCGACGTCCTCGACCGGGCGCACGACCTGGGCCTGCGCGTGCCGCACGACCTCGCCGTGGTCGGCTACGACGACACCGCGCTCGCGACGCGCGCCCGCCCGCGGCTCACGAGCGTGCAGCAGCAGCGCGAGCGCATGGGCCGACGCGCGGTCGAGCTGCTCCGCGAGCGCGCCGGCGGACGACGGGAGGACGTGCACGAGGTGCTCGCCCCCACGCTCGTCGTACGCGGCTCGAGCGCTCGACCGGCTGAGGCCGGCTGAGACCCGGCGGGCACGCACGCGCCGAGCGCTCAGGACGCGGCGCCGCGGGTACGGCTCATGGACACGTACGCCGAGAACCCCGCCCGCCGGGCGAACCGCACCGGGCGGCGGGAGGACTCGGTGAACCCGAGCTTGCGGTAGAGCCCGAGCGCCGGCGCGTTCGTGTCCTTGATGTCGCGCAGCACGAGCTCGTCGTACGGCAGGTCCATCAGGTGACGCACGAGTGCGGTCGCCACGCCCTTGCCCTGCTGCTCCGGCGTGGTGGTGACGAACCCGATCTCCGCGAGGCCCTCCCGGGCGCCGTCGTACGCACCCAGGAACTGGCTGCGGACGATCCGATGGCTGATCGCGCCGTGCACGCAACCGAGCGCCTCTCGGAAGGGGCCCTTCTCCGGTGCGAAGCACTCCTGCGTCCCCTCGGTGAGCGAGGCGACCGCGGCCGGCTCACCGTCCACGAGCGCCACGTAGAACCGGTCCAGGACGAGCATGTGCTCGAACGCGTCGGCGAGGACGCGCGGGTCGGTGGAGAAGTACACGAAGTCCTCGGCGAACCCCTGCACGAGGACCTCGGTGATCCGTCGCCGGTAGGCCTCGCCGAGCGTGTCTCCCCGCTCGATCTCGATCATGCTGCCGTCCTTCCAGGAGGTCGACCGGCGGCGGTCCCGCCACCCGGTGCCACGAGGTCTACTGCCGCCGCCGTCGCGCGAACGCCCACGCGGCGCCGCCGAGGAACACCACGACGAGGCCCGCGCACCACGCGAGGGCGATCGCCGCCGTCGGGCCCAGGTCCGTGACCGGGGCGCCGTCGGTACCGAGGCCCACCAGCAGGCCGCGGATCGTCTCGATGACGGGTGTGACGGGCTGGTGCTCGGCGAAGCCGCGCAACCATTCCGGCATGGTCTCGGGCGGCACGAACGCGCTCGACACGTACGGGAGGAACAGCATGAAGAAGCCGAAACCACCGGCGGCCGCGGCCGAGCGCACGAGCACGCCGACGAACGTCGCGACGCACGTGATCGCGACGACGTAGGCCACGACCATCCCGAACGCGCCGAGCCACTCGAGCGCCGACGCGTCGGCCCGGAAGCCGATGAGGTAGGCGACGCCCAGCACGACGGCCGTCGTCACGAGGTTCTTCACGACGCTCGCGACGACGTGCCCCACGAGCACCGTCGCGCTCGCGACCGGCATCGAGCGGAAGCGGTCCATGATGCCGCCGGACATGTCCTGCTCCACGGAGATCGCCGTGTTCGACGCCCCGTACCCCGCGCACAGCAGGATGATCCCGGGCGTCGCATAGGTGACGTAGTCGACGCCGACGGAGATCGCGCCCCCGAACACGTAGACGAACAGCACCATGATCATCACGGGCAGCACGAGCGCGAGCAGCAGCTCGTCCGGTTCGCGGCGCACGAGCCGCAACGACCGCCCGATCATCGTGGACGCGTCGGAGAGCACGTGCCGCCCGGGCCGCGGCAGCGCGTCGCTCCGCGGCAAGCCCGTGCCCGACGGCGCGGACAGGGTCTGGGCGCTCATGCTGCGGCCTCCTCGTGGTGCTCAGGCGTGGTGGCGCGGTCGGTCGTCCGTGCCGCGTGGCCCGTCAACGTGAGGAACACGTCGTCGAGCGTCGGCTCGCGCACCTCCCACCGCTCAGGCTCGACACCGGCCGCGGTGACCGCGGCGAGCACGTCCCGCACGTGCCCGACCGACCCGTCGGTCGGCACCCGCAGCGTCGCGACGGCCGCTGCGCCCGGCTGCGCGGGGAGGCCGGAGCCGCTCCGACCGCCGTCCGCACCGGGCGAGACGACAGGACGAGCGGGCGTGGGGGCGGAGGATGCGAAGGCCGTAGAGGCCGCGCTCGCGAACGGACGGCCGGACGCGCCGGGCGACGGCGCGGCCAGCCCGAGCACCTCCGGCCCCACGCCCGCGGACCGCGCCACGGCCGCATCCTCCGGCGTCGCGAACGTCAGCTCGACGGCGGCGTCGCCGACCCGCCGCTTGAGCTCCGACGGCGCGCCCTCCGCCACCACGCGCCCGTCGTCGATCAGCGCGACACGGTCCGCGAGCTGGTCGGCCTCCTCGAGGTACTGCGTGGTGAGGAACAGGCTCGTGCCGTCGGCGACGACCTGCCGCACCACCTCCCACATGGTCTGGCGGCTGCGCAGGTCGAGGCCGGTCGTGGGCTCGTCGAGGAACATGACGCGTGGTCGGGCGAGGAGCCCGGCGGCGAGGTCGAGGCGGCGGCGCATGCCCCCGGAGTAGGTGGCGACGCGGCGGTCGGCGGCGGCGGTGAGGTCGAACGCGTCGAGCAGGTCGTCGACGCGGCGGCGGACGGCGCGGCGCGGCAGGTGCGCGAGGAGCCCCATCATGGCGAGGTTCTCGCGGCCGGTCTGCTTCTCGTCGACGGCCGCGTACTGCCCGGTGAGGCTGATGAGCTCGCGCACGCGGGCGGCGTCGTGCACGACGTCGTGGCCCGCGACGGTCGCGGTGCCGCCGTCGGGTCGAAGGAGCGTCGTGAGGATGCGCACGGTCGTGGTCTTGCCGGCGCCGTTCGGTCCGAGCAGCGCGACGACCTCCCCCTCGGCGAGGGAGACGTCGACGCCGTCGAGCACCGGGACAGGCCTGCGCGGGCCACCGAAGGTCTTGCGGAGCCCGATGGCCTGGACGAGTGGCGGTGCCATGAGGACTCCTAGCGCGTAGGGCGGAAACTGTTTATGTGCAGAGCAGTTACGTGTACGGTAGACACAGTTTCGCGGCGGGTCAACACCCGCGAGAGGATGACCGCATGGACGACGATGCGCCGGACGAGGTGACGGTGGCTCCCGAGCCTGCGGTCTCCCCCACGCTGCAGCGCCTCTGGGGGCGGGGCGAGGCACGCCGTCGAGGGCCGAAGCCCGCGCTGAGCCTCGACCAAGTGGCCCGTGCCGCGATAGCGCTGGCCGACGCCGAAGGCCTCGATGCGGTGTCCATGGCGCGTGTCGCAGAGTCGCTCGGCTACTCGTCGATGGCGCTCTACCGGTATGTCGCGAGCAAGGACGAGCTCCTGTCGCTCATGGCCGACACCGCCGTCGCCGACCTCCCGCTCCCCGTCGACCACGGCAGCGACTGGCGCGCAGGGCTGGAGGCGTGGACGCGCGCGCAGATCGACGGCGTCCTCGAGCGCCCCTGGTTCCTCGAGCTGCCCCTCACGACGGTCCGTCTGGGACCGCACCGCGTGCGGTGGCTCGACCACGCGTTCCGGGCCCTGCGGGACGTCGCGCTCACGGCGGACGAGAAGCTGCAGATCATCGGCCTCCTGGCGCAGCACGTCCTCGGGGAGGGACGCGTGGTCGTCGAGACCCAGCGCGCGGCGGCGGTCGCCGTCCGGCGCGCGGAGGGCCTGCCCGACGACACCCCGCAGTCCGCGCTCGACCCGGACGCCCTCGAGCGCGCCAACCCGTACCACGACTTCGAGACGGTGCTCCGCCACCTCGCGAGACCCGAGGCGTACCCGCACCTCGTGGCCGCGCTGGCCGCCGACGGGCCGCCCCCGGAGCAGCCACGCCACGACGACGGGTGGGAGGACGGCTTCGACGTCGGGCTGCAGATCGTCCTCGACGGCATCGAGGCGTTCGTCGAGCAGCGCACCGCCCTACGGCGGCGCTGACGCTGCGGCCGCCGAGCCCCGCAGCCGTCAGGGCGTCGGGACCACCGGGACCTCGCCGTCGAGGGGCGGCACGCTGGGCAGGTCGAAGTCCGGGATCTCGATGTCCGGCACCTCGAACGTCGGCACCTCCATGTCCTCCATCCGCTCCTGCATCTCGTCCAGGCGCTCCTCGCGCTCGCGCTGCAGGCACGAGAGCCGGGTGACCGGGCGTCCGCCGCACGACGACGTCGGCCCGTCCGAGGGGTCGCGGACCTCCTGGACGTAGCGCCCGTCGGCGTCGTGCGCGTTCGGGACCACCGGGACCGCGACGAGCGCCGCCACCCCGGCGAGGGCGACGAGCGCCGTCGTGAGGGCCAGCACCGCACCACCGACGACGGCCCGCACGGTCCTCGCGGCATCCGTCCGTAGTTCTTCCGGTCCCTCGGCCCGCACGCGACCCAGGAGCGACCGCGCGAACCACAGCGCCAGGAGGCCGGGCAGCGTCCACGCGACCGCGGCGAGCGCCGCGACGCCGCGACCGTCCTCGCGCGCGAGAGCGTTCGCGCCGATCGCCAGGACGACGACCGCGGGGATCCCGACGACGACCAGGCGGCGGGTCGTCTCCGCCCGCAGGCCGGACCGCAGCGCGGTCAGCCGCGCCGTGCCGGCGCGCCCGGACGGGAAGTAGCCGAGGTCGCGCGCCTGCGTCAGCATCGCGCGGTGCAGCATCGTCGACGTGGCGCCGCTGACGAGCAGGGCGCCCGCGAGGCCGACGAGGGACCAGCGCACGGCGACGGCGTCGCGCACCCCGTACAGCAGGACGAGTGCCGCCACGACACCCACCCACCCGACCGCGAGCGCCACGGTGGTCCCCTGCCGCCACGGCGTCCAGCGCAGGGTGCGGCGCAGGAGACCGGGCGGCACCTGGACGAGCACCGGCACGGCGCGCAGCGCGGTGACGAGGACCCCGAGGAGGACGACGACCCCCCAGACCGCGGTGCTCCCCACAGCCGCGTCGCTCATCGTGAAGGTCACGACGAGCGCCACCGCGCCGACGAGCAGGATCGGCGCCTCGACGAGGCGCAGGACCTGCCGCCACACGCTGAGATGCAGCACGTAGCCGGCCTCGGCGTGCTCGGGGTTCTGCGCGAGGACGGCGCCGAAGCCCTTCGCGCTGCGTCCCGCGTCGGTCGTGAGCGCGGCGTCGAGGTACAGCAGGTCCTCGTGCTGCGGCGCGACGGCGAGCCCTCGCCGCACGAGCGTGCGCGCCGTGTCGTCGTCGCCGAGCCGCGACCACAGGCGGGCTGCCTGGAGCAGCCGGTCGGGGTCCTCGGGCGCGAGCTCGAGCGCCGACGCGATGCGCTCGCGCGCGAGCGCCCGGTCCTGCCGCCGGACCTTCCCCACGAGGTGCGTGTCGGCGAGCTGCAGGTGGTACCGCGCGTCGTCGGGGTCGAGCTCGAGCGCGCGAGCGGCGCTGTCCCGCGCCGACGCGACGTCGCCGGTGTTCTGCTGCGCGATCGACAGGAGGTACAGCGCGCCGTGCGCCGTCGGGTGCCCGGCGACGACCTGCTCGAGCAGCGGGACCGCCTCCGCGGAGCGCTGCAGGCGCAGCCGGACCCAGCCGGCGGTGGCGAGGAGGCGCGGGTCGTCGGGGGTGGCGGCGAGCGCGGCGTCGGCCTCGTCGAGCGCGCGCTCGGGCCGTCCCATCTGGACGAGCAGCTCGACGCGCGAGACGACGGTCGCAGGGTCGGTCGTGGTGCTCACCGGTCGCTCAGAGCATGCGCCGCGAGCGCAGGTACGCCGCGAGGTCGTCGTAGCGGCCGTCGTTGTTGGCGAACGTCACGACGTTGCGCGCGGACTGGAGCCACGCCGTCGTCGACGGGCGGAGCTCGGCGAGCGCGGCCCGCACGTCGGCCATCGTGATCGGCCGGACCTCCCCGGACGCGATCGAGTCCATCATCGCCTTCTCCGCGGCGGTCGCGCACAGGTGCTCGAGGTCGGCGCCGGAGAAGCCGTCGGTCTGCGCGGCGATCGCGCGCAGGTCGATCCCCGCGACGGGTCGTCCGGCGAGGTGGTGGCGCAGGATCGCCTCGCGTGCGGGCTCGTCGGGCGGCAGGACGAGGACGACGCGGTCGAAGCGACCCGGTCGCAGCAGCGCGGTGTCGACGTCCCACGGGTGGTTCGTCGCGCCCAGCACGAAGAGGCCGTCGTTGTCGGACCCGATGCCGTCCATCTCCTGGAGGAGCTGGTTGACGATCGTCCGCATCCCCGACGACCCCGAGTACTGGGCGCGCTTGCCGCCGATCGCGTCGACCTCGTCGAGGAACAGCACCACGGGCGCGAGACGCCGCGCCTTCTGGAAGATCTCGTGCAGGCTCTTCTCCGACTCGCCCTGCCACCGGTTGAGGATGTCCGCGAGCGTCACCGTGAGGAACCGCGCGCCCAGCTCGCCAGCAACCGCGCGCGCCATGAACGTCTTGCCCGTGCCGGGCGGCCCGTAGAGCAGCAGGCCACCACGCAGCGACTTGCCGAACGCGCGCGCGATGGCCTGGTTCCGCATCGGCTCGAGGAACGCCTCACGGATGCGCTTCTTCACCTGTTCGAGGCCGCCGACGTCCGCGAGCGTGATCGTCTCGCGCGACACCTCGACGAGCGACGGGTCGTCCGAGGCCTCGACGTCGTCCCGCGCCGGCACGAGCCCGGGCGGCGTGGGGGCGTGCGGCTGCGGCTGCGGCTGCGGCTGCGGCTGCGGCTGCGGCTGCGGCTGCGGCGTGACGCTGCCCGACGACGACGCGTCGCCAGGCGATCCCGGCCCGCTCCCCTCGACGAAGGGCGGCGGGACGTCCAGCCCCATCTCCTTCTCGAGACGCCGCCAGTCGATGCCCGACGCCGCGGCGTCGCCCTGCGCGGCCGGGTCGCCCGGGGCTCCCGGGCCGTCCGGGGCGCCGGATTCGGCTCGGACGACCGGGGAGCCGGCCGGCCGGTCGTCGCCGGCGGCGGGACGCCGCGGGACGGTCAGGTCGTCCGGGATGCCGGTGATGAGCGGTGACGACGTCGGTGGTCGCACGGTCGACGGAGGCTCGTCGGTCGAGGGTGCGCCGTCGGTCGACGGCGGGTCGTCGGTCGAGGGCGGGTCGTCGGTCGAGGGCGCTGCGGTCGAGGGCGGCGCTGCCGCGCCCGGGGGTGCTTCCTTCGCGGGTGTCGTGGGGGCGGCGTCCGCAGGCGCCGACTGCGGGGCCGACGGCGCCGGAGCGGACGGCGGAGAGGTGGGTGCGGGAACTCCGGTCCGGCTCGCGATGGCTGCCGCGGAGCGCTGGAGCACGGCGAGCGCCTCGGCGTTCGTGGGGTCGATGCGCAGGGCCGCGCTCGCGTGCTCCGTGGCCTCCACCGCGCGACCCGCCTCGAGGAGCAGAGCGGCGTAGTGCAGCCGGAGCGGTGCGCTGTCGGGCGCGGCCTGGACGGCGGCGGCGAGCGCGGAGAGGGCGGCGTCGGACATGCGAGCTCCTCGGGAAGGGGTGGGCCGCACCTAGTGTGCCCTGCCCCGGCGACACCGCCCCTCGCCGTTCACAGTCCCGACGAGCACGGGCCCCGTCCACAGATCCGCGTCTCGGGCACCACGATGTCGGCGCGGCGCGGCACAGTGGGGCCCATGACGACCGACGCACCCGACACCGAGACCCCCGCGAGGGCCGCGACTCCCCTCGCGGTGCCCGACGACGCCCCGGCGCGACCTCCGAGCGGCACCCGGTGCTTCGGCGACGGGGACCCGCTCTACGAGGACTACCACGACACGGAGTGGGGCGTGCCCGTCCGCGGCGAGGCGGCGCTGCTCGAGCGGATCGCGCTCGAGGGGTTCCAGTCGGGCCTGTCGTGGCTCACGGTGCTGCGCAAGCGCCCCACGTTCCGTGCGGCGTTCGCAGGCTTCGACCCGGACGTCGTCGCCACGTTCGGCGAGGACGACGTGACGCGCCTGCTCGGCGACGCGGGCATCATCCGCAACCGGCAGA
The DNA here is from genome assembly GCF_055181235.1 of Cellulosimicrobium sp. So1_17. Classification (NCBI taxonomy): domain Bacteria; kingdom Bacillati; phylum Actinomycetota; class Actinomycetes; order Micrococcales; family Promicromonosporaceae; genus Cellulosimicrobium; species Cellulosimicrobium sp. So1_17. The sequence continues at coordinate 3,268,605 of NZ_CM143702.1, read as the reverse complement.
AGATCGAGGCGACCATCTCCAACGCGCGCGCCGTCCTCTCGCTGCACGAGCAGGGCCGCACCCTCGAGGAGCTGTTCTGGTCGTTCGCGCCCGAGGCCCGGGCGGAGGCCGCCCGGCCGCGGACGTGGGCGGACGTCCCGCCGTCCTCCCCCGAGTCCGTCGCCCTCGCGAAGACGTTCAAGAAGCTCGGGTTCCGGTTCATCGGCCCGACGACGGCGTACGCCGCGATGCAGGCGTGCGGGCTCGTCGACGACCACCTCGCGACGTGCCCGGTCGTGCTCGCGCGCACGCCCTGACCCCACGACGTGTCCGCATCATGAGACGAGGTGCGACGATGGGAGCATGAGCTCCTACGTGTCCGTGCTGGACCTGTTCTCGATCGGCGTCGGGCCGTCGAGCTCGCACACGGTGGGTCCGATGCGTGCGGCACGGGCGTTCGCGCGCTCCCTCGCCGAGAGCGGTGCGCTCGACGAGGTCGCGGGCGTGCGCGTCGTGCTGTGCGGGTCGCTCGGCGCGACGGGGGTGGGGCACGGCACGCCCGACGCGGTCGTCGCCGGCCTGACGGGCCTCGACCCGGAGACGTGCGACCCGGACCGGGTGCCGGGTGGGTGGGAGAAGCTCGGCGACGGCGCGAGGCTGTCACTCCTCGGTCGGCGTGACGTGACGGTGCGCCAGGAGGACGTGCGGCTCGCCCCGCTGACGCGGATGCCGGGGCACCCGAACGGGATGCGGTGCACCGCGCTGTCCGCCGCAGGCGACGTCCTCGCCGAGGAGGCCTACTACTCGGTCGGCGGCGGGTTCGTCCTCACGGCGCAGGAGCTCGCGGCGGCGTCGGCGAACGAGGCGGCGCAGATCGGGGCGGAGCTCTCGGGCGAGCCGGTGGACCGCGCGACGGAGCCGGTCGACGTGCCGTTCCCCTTCGCGAACGCCGCCGAGCTGCTCGCGACGTGCGCCGCGCAGGGGACGACCATCGCCGCCGTCGCGTGGGAGAACGAGACGTCGCTGCGCAGCGCCGAGGAGGTGGGCGCGGGGGTCGACCGCATCTGGGACGCGATGAGCGCGTGCGTCGACGCGGGCCTGGACCGCCAGGGCGTGCTGCCCGGCCGGCTGGGGGTGCGACGTCGGGCGCGCGCGCAGCGCGAGCGGCTCGAGAGTCAGGAGCGCGACGGGTCGAGCGCGGTCGACCACTCGATCGAGTGGTTGCAGGCGTACGCGATGGCGGTGAACGAGGAGAACGCGGACGGTCGCCGTGTCGTGACCGCCCCGACGAACGGCGCGGCCGGGATCATCCCCGCGGTGGGTCGCCACTTCCTGCGGACCCACCCGGACCTGGCCGCGGACGACGAGCGGCGCCGTCGGGCGATGCGGACGTACCTGCTCACGGCGGCCGCGATCGGGGCGCTGTACAAGCGCAACGCGTCCATCTCGGGCGCGGAGGCGGGGTGCCAGGGCGAGGTCGGGTCGGCGTGCTCGATGGCGGCCGGCGCACTGTGCGCCGTGCTGGGTGGCACACCGGCCCAGGTCGAGAACGCGGCAGAGATCGCGATGGAGCACAACCTGGGCCTGACGTGCGACCCCGTGGGCGGGCTCGTGCAGGTGCCGTGCATCGAGCGCAACGCCATCGCGGCCTGCACGGCGGTCTCCGCGGCCCGGCTCGCGCTGCAGGGCGACGGCTCGCACGTCGTGTCCCTCGACACGGTCATCGAGACGATGCGCCAGACCGGCGTCGACATGTCGACGAAGTACAAGGAGACGTCGACGGGTGGCCTCGCAGTCAACGTCATCGAGTGCTGAGCCGGAGCGCAGCGAAGCAAGCGCAGGCTACGCCGACGAGACCCCGGGCGAAGTGGCTGCTGCGCGGCGCCCGGCGCCGCTGACCTCCCTCGGCCGGTTCTCCTCCTCAGGCCGGTGGGGCGACGCAGCGCGGCGGTGAGCAGCGCGGTACTGCGAGGGCGGGAGGCCGTACTCCGCGGCGAAGGCCTGCCGCAGCGCCTCCGCGGATCCGAGGCCGCAGTCGTGCGCGATGGCACTGACGGTCCGGTCGGTCGACGCGAGCAGCTGCGCGGCCGCCTCGGTCCGGGCCCGCCGGATGTAGCGCGCGGGCGTGCGGCCGAGGTTCCGGACAAAGAGCCGGGTGAGCTGCCGCGGGCTCACACCCGCGTGAGCGGACAGCGCGGCCACCGTGAGGTCGGTGTCGAGCCGGGTGGCGACGAGGTCCACCACGGCCCGCACGCACTCGTCCCGCACGTGCGGGGCCGCGGTGAAGATGCTCATCTGCGCCTGGTTGCCCGGGCGCTGCAGGTAGGTCACGAGAGCGCGGGCCACGCGGCGCGCGACCTCCGGTCCGTTGTCCTCCTCGACGAGCGCGAGCGTGAGGTCGAGGGCGCTGGTCACGCCGGCGGACGTGTACACGTTGCCGTCCCGGACGTAGATGGGTGCCGGGTCGACGCGCACCGACGGGTAGTCCTGCGCGAGCCGGTCCGCATAGCGCCAGTGCGTGGTCGCGCGCCGTCCGTCGAGGAGACCAGCAGCGGCGAGGACCGTCGCCCCGGTGCAGACCGAGGCCACCCTGCGGCTCAGTGCCGCGATCCGACGGACGTGCGTGACGACGAGTGTGTCCGCACCCGCGTCCTCGTGACCGAGCCCTCCCGTCACGACGACCGTGTCGACGTGCTCGACCCACCGCTGCAGGGAGCCTTGGCTCTCGAGCCTCAGGCCGGAGTCGCACGTGACGGGACGGCCCGCCGGGGTGAGCAGCACGACCCGATACGCGGGCCGGGCACCGACGCGGTTGGCCAGGACCAAGGTCGAGGTCACGCACGCGATGTCGAGCAGCTCCGCACCGGCGTAGCCGACGACCGCCACCAGTCGCTCCACCATGAGTCCCCACCCCCGGATTCCCGACGTCCGGTCCAAGGATCCGGACGCCTCTCACCATACCCCCGGGGCGTACCGGCGCTCCGGGGGACGCTGGTCGTCCGACGAGGCCGCGGGGTGTCAGGACGCACCTCGCTCACCGAGAGACGAGGACGTGATGAGCACGCAGCACACCACCCGCACGAGCGCCGCAGCCGGTACGACGACACCGCCGGCGACGGCCACGCGCACGCTCCTGAGCGGCTGGCCCGCCGCCCTGGGACTGGGCGTCGCCGTCCTGCTGCTCGCGATCGGAGCGGCCGACCGCACCACCCTGGCCATCGGCGTGAGCGCCGCAGCGCTGTGCTACCTGGCCGCGGCTGCGTTCGGGCGCCCGTGGGTCGCGTGGGCGAGCATTCTCGGCGCCTCGCTCGTCGTCGTCGCGAGCGAGGTCGCGGGGCTCGCCTGGTGGGCGGGCCTGGGGATCACGGCGCTGACGCTCCTGGGGATCGGCGTCGCTCGCGGGGCGGCACGACCGACGCTCGTCCAGGGGGCCGCGCTTCTCGGCTTCGGTGCCGTCGCCGTGACGGCACTGGTCATCGACCCCGACGTCGGGCTGTGGGTCGCAGGGCTGGCTCTCGCCAGCCATGCCGTGTGGGACGTCATCCACCACCGGCGCAACGACGTCGTGCCGCGTTCCATGGCGGAGGCGTGCCTCTACCTCGACGTCCCGCTCGGCCTGGGATGCATCGCCCTTGCGGTCCTCGGCTGAGGGTGCGGCCCGGTGGCTCGCACTCCGCACGGCGATCCCTCCGTACGCGGAGCCCGCCCGGCGCAGTGGTCACCGGGCCAGCGGTGTGGCCACCCAGGGCATTCGAGGCCATCGAGACCCTGGTCAGGATCGCCCCGGTCTCAGTGGACGCTCTGGACGCGACCCGGTCTTCGTGGGCTCCTCGATGCGGGCGTCGAGCATCCGCACGGTGGCGTCGACGGTCGCGAGGGTCGAGGCGTCGTGCGAGACCAGGAGCGTCGCGGCCGACATCTCCCGGGCCAGACGGGTGATCAGCTCGACCACCTGGGTGCCGCGCTCGTGGTCGAGCGCGGACGTCGGCTCGTCCACGAGCAGCACCTCGGGTCGGCCGACGAGGGCGCGGGCGATGGCGACGCGCTGGCGCTGACCACCGGAGAGCTGTGCGGGCAGCTTGCCGGCGTGGTCGGCCACGCCGACCGCGTCCAGCAGCTCCATGGCCCGGGTGCGCACGCTGGCCGGGCGCTCGCCTCGCAGGTGGGCGTGCAGCTCGAGCTGCTCGAGCGCGGTGAGCGAGCCGAGCAGCTGCGGCGACTGGAACACCATGCCGATGCGCTCGAGCCGCACACGGGTCGACCGTGCCACCGAGGTCTCGGGGGTGAGGACGACGTCCCCGCCGATGGTGACCGTGCCGCGGCTGGGGCGGGTCAGGCCGGCCGCGACGGCCAGGAGGCTGGACTTGCCGGCCCCGGACGGGCCCAGCAGGGCGGTGGTCGTCCCGGCGGGGACGGTGAGGTCGACGTCGTCGACAGCGGTGAGGGTCGTGTCGCCGTCGGGGTAGACGAGGGTGATGTGCTCCAGGTGCAGGTCCACGGTGTCTCCTTCGCAGGGGTCGGATCGTCGGGGTGGTCGGGTGGGTCAACGGGCAGCGAGGGCCGCGTGCGGGTCGATGCGGGTGATGCGGGCCACCGAGACTCCGGCGCCGACCAGGCCGAGCAGGATCAGGGCTGCGGCGGGCACGAGGGTGGTGGCGGCGGTGACGACGACCGGGACGGCGTCGGGCCGCAGGGTCGCGGCTGCCACGGACAGCCCGGTGCCGACGGCGACGCCGCCGATCAGCAGCACCGCGGCCTGTCCGAGGGCGTCGCGCAGCAGGTAGCGGGTGGAGCCGCCGAGTGCCTTGAGCACCGCGATGTCGCCGGAGCGGCTGATGGTCCACACGGTGAAGAACGCGCCCACCACCAGGGCCGAGATGACGAGCAGGAACGCCTGCATCGTGGTCAGCGACGTGTTCTCCCCGGCGAAGGACGACACGGCCGAGCGCGCCTCCGACGTGGTGACGGTCGTCGTGCCGAGCGCGTCGTCCGCCGCAGCGAGGTCGACGTCGCCGGACGTCGTCAGCGCGACGATCGTGGCGACCGGCGCGTCCGCCTGGTCGGCCTGACCGCGGGCCCCGATGTCCTGCCAGTCCTCCAGCGACGTCCACACCACCGGGGTGTGGGAGATGGACTGGTCGGCCTCGACGGTCGCGGCGACGGTGAGCTCGGTGCCGCCGAGCGTCACCGTGTCGCCTACCTGGGCGTCGAGAGCGTCGGCCGCGCCCGGGGTGAGCACGACCGTGCCGGGCTCGACGTCCCCGGCCTCGCCGCCGTCCTCGACGGGTACCAGGGCCGTGCCCTCGTCGACGCCGAGGGCGGTGACCGACGCCGTCGTGCCGTCCGTCTCGGCCCGCGTGGTCGCCACGCCCAACGGCGCGGCGGACTCGACGCCGTCGATGTCGGCCCAGCCCTCCCACTGGTCGGGGTCGACACGCGACGCGGTGAACTCCGGCGCGTCGCCCTCGGCGGGCATGGAGAACACGAGGTGGTCGGCGGGCAGGTCTGTCACGGCCGACGTCGACTCACGGGCCAGCCCGGCCGTGAGGGACGCCAGGAAGGTGACGAGGAACGTGATCAGCACGATCACCACGGACATCAGGACGAAACGGCCGCGGGCATGCTTCAGATCGCGCAGGGCGACGAACATGGAAACCTCCGAACGGGCTGCGCGTGCAGCAGTTGCTGGGACTACCTCCAGCCTCCGCGTCACCGCGCCCGCGGTCATCGCGATCCGGGGTGATCCCTCGGCGCTGAAGGGTGGGCGCGCCGATCAACCTTTCGGACGATGCGTCGGCGCCGGGTCTGGCTACCGTGGACGGGTGATCCGCCACCCCCCGCCCTCGGCGACGCGGGGCCTCATCCGGGGCCTGGACGTCCTGATCGCGGCACTCCTCGTGGTCGCCGTCGCGCAGGCACCGTCGGGCATCGGCTGGCCCGTGCTCCTCGCCGCCGTCGCGTTCAGCGCCCTGTACGTCGGGGGCCGTCTGGTCGTGCGGGTGCACGAACGATCCGTGGACACCCCCAGGGGACGCTGGTGGCCCGACGCCGCGTGGATCGCCGCACTCCTGGTCCCCTGGGCCGCGCTGCTGTGGCTGTCGCCGGCCGCGCTGTGGCTCGCGTTCCCGCTCATGCTGCTGCAGATGCACGTGCTCGGCCCGCACCGAGGCGTCGCCGCGGTCGCCGTCACCACGGTCCTCGCCGTCGCCGAAGGCCTGCTGGTGCAGGCCGACGCAGACGACCACTGGACCGGGTTCGTGCTCGGCCCGGTGCTCGGCGCAGCCGTCGCCGTCGGCGTGGTGCTCGGGATCGAGGCGTTCGTGCGCGAGTCCCAGACACGGCAGCACACCGTCGACGAGCTGACCCAGGTACGCCAGCACCTCGCCCAGGCCGAGCGGGAGCGGGCCGTGACCGACGAGCGGGCCCGCCTGGCCCGCGACATCCACGACACCCTGGCCCAGTCCCTGTCGGCGATCGAGCTGCTGCTCCGCGCGGCGGACGACGCCATCGGCACCGACGACGAGAAGGCAGGGACGCTGATCGACCAGGCGCGCGGCGCAGCACGCGACGGCCTCGACGAAGCCCGGCGCGTCGTGCAGGACCTCACCCCCAGCGACCTCGACCGCACGACCCTCGTCGCGGCGCTGCGCCGGGTGGCGGACCGCACCGCAACCACGTACAACGACACCGACGCCGGACGACGCAGACCGTTGACCGTCACCGTCCGCACCAGCGGCACCGTCCGTTCCCTACCCGTGCCGCTCGAGACCGCCCTGCTGCGGATCGCGCAGTCGGCCCTCGCCAACGTCGCCGAGCACGCAGACGCCACCCGCGCCCAGATGACGCTGACCTATGCCGACGACACGGTCACGCTCGACGTCGTGGACGACGGCGCAGGGTTCGACCCCGCTCACGTCAGCGACGACCGCGCCGCCCACGGGCGAGGCTTCGGCATCCCCGCCATCCGCTCGCGGACCCACGAGCTCGGTGGCACGCTCGCGCTGGAGACCAGTCCCGGGACCGGCACCGCCGTCGCGGTCACCCTGCCCACCCGAGAGACGGAGAGCGCGCGATGATCGACGTCGTCCTGGCCGACGACCACCCCGTGGTCCGCGCCGGGCTGCGAGCCGTCGTCGACAGCCAGCCGGACATGCGTGTCGTGCACGAGACCTCGACCGCCGAGGACCTGCTGGCCTGGCTCGACGACAGCGGCCGAGCCGACGTCATCCTGCTCGACCTACGCTTCGGCGACACTCGGATGGGCGGCGCGACCGCCACCGGAACCATCGTGCGCCGGCACAGCACGCCGGTGCTCGTCGTCACCACCTACGGGACCGACGCCGACATCCTCGCCGCCATCGAGGCCGGCGCGACCGGCTACCTCCTCAAGGACGCGCCCACGGACGAGCTCGCCCGCGCCATCCGGTCGGCCGCTGCCGGCGAGGTCGCCCTCGGCGCAGGCGTGCAACGCCGACTCCTCGGCCGCATGCGCACCCCCGGCGAGAACCTCAGCGCACGCGAGCTCGAGGTCTTGCGACTGGTCGCAGGAGGCCGGTCGAACGACGCCATCGCCCGCGAGCTCTTCGTCTCCGTCGCGACCGTCAAGTCCCACCTGGCGCACATCAACACCAAGCTCGGGACCCAGTCACGCACCGAGGCCGCCGCCACCGCCCGCGACCGCGGCATGCTCTGAGGGACTGGCCGGTCGCGCGGTCCCTCCGTGGAGACCGGGCCACCACGACCGCTGCCGACGAGCTCGCTGTCGCGCTGGATCCAGAGGCAGAGGTCCGTGCCTTGCTCGTGTGACGACTCGGCGAGGACGATCGAGTGCCCGTCCTGCTCGTCGAGACCCCTGCCTCACCGGTCGACGAGCGTCGGGCGGCTCTCACGATCCGTCCGCTCGGCGGCCGCGATGTAGCGGGCGAGCGCGGCGCGGGACCTCTCCAGCCGGGCCGCCTCGTCCTCCAACCGCTGGAGCCGTGTGCGCATCGCGGCCAGCAGCTCGGGACATCCCTCCAGCTCCGGCTCCTCGCCGACGGCGCAGGGCAGCACGTACGCGATGTCCTCGGACGACAGGCCCGCACCGAGGAGGTGTCGGATCTGCGTCACCCGGAGCACGGCGTCCTCGCCGTAGTCGCGATAGCCGTTCGCGCTGCGCTCGGCGTCCAGCAGGCCCTGTGACCCGTAGTAGCGCAGCTGGTGCGCACGGACCCCCGTCCGTCGGCTCAGCTCTCCGATCCGCATGCCGCTCCCCCTTGACCTTCATACCGGTACGAACGTCGACGATTCCCCCCATGGACAACACCTCCGGCACCCCCTCGTCATCCACCCTCCCCGTGTCCGTCGTCGGTCTCGGCCTGATGGGTCGGTCGCTCGCCCGGGCGTTCCTGCGGGCCGGGCACCCCGTCACCGTGTGGAACCGCACCTCGTCCAAGGCTGCACAGCTGGTCGCGGACGGCGCGCGCCTCGCGCCGTCGGCCGGCGACGCCCTCCGCAGCGGCTCCCTCACGGTCCTGTGCCTCACCGACTACGCCGCAGTCCTCGACGTCCTCGACGGGGAAGACGTCGGGCTCGACGGCACCACCGTGGTCAATCTGACCTCGGGCAGCTCGTCCGACGGTCGGGAAGCGGCGCGCCGTGTCGAGCGACGGGGCGCCCGGTACCTGGACGGCGCCATCATGGCCGTCCCGTCTGCGATCGGGACCGCCGACGCGGTCGTGCTGCACAGCGGTCCGAGGTCCGTCTTCGAGAAGCACGAGCCGACCCTTGCAGCGCTGGGCACCGTCACCCACCTCGGCGAGGACCCCGGGCTGGCGGCACTGTACGACGTCGCCGGGCTGACCATGATGTGGAGCGTCCTCGACGCGTGGCTGCACGGCACCGCCCTGCTCCGGACGGCCGGGGTCGACGCCGCGACGTTCGCACCGTTCGCGCAGCAGATCGCGGTCGAGGTGGCCGGCTGGCTGCACGGGTACGCGGAACAGGTCGACCGCGGGTCCTTCCCCGCCGAGGTCTCGACCCTGGAGACCGATGTGCGGGCGATGTCGCACCTGATCGCCGAGAGCGAGGCCGCCGGCGTGAACGACGAGCTGCCACGGCTCATCAAGGCCATCGCGGACCGTTCCGTCGCCGCCGGGCACGGGACCGAGCAGTACCCTGTGCTGATCGAAGAGTTCTCCAAGCCGTCCGGGGCCGGCCAGGCGGAGCCCTCCGGACGCTAGGCCCTGGCGCGATCCTCGACCGGCACGTGCGCGACGTCGTCGTCGAGGAGGCATCGGCAGGCCTTGCGGGTGACCGTCGACCGAGGCTGAGCCGTTAGACCCCGGCGTCCTTGCGTGACGCCAGCACCAACCGTTCGACGAGGTCGTCCGGGATCGGTGCTCGCGGCGAGAAGGTGATGCCGGTCTTGGTTGCCTTGAGTCCGGCGGCCTTGATGTCCTCGGCATGCTCGGAGATGGCGCCTGGGCGGAGATACAGCCCGCACTGCTTGCTGAACGCCGCGTAGCTCGCGACGACCGTGCCGTCGATCGTGAATCCCGGCATGTCGTACGCGACGATCTCTTCCGCTTCCGGCAGGACCCGGGACAGCAGCGTCCGCAGACTTCTCAGGACGGGCTGGAACTGCTCGGGCGCCGCGGCGATGTAGGCGTCGTGGTCGGATGTCGTCGTCATGGAGGCGTCTCGTTCCTGGTTCCTCGTCGTTCCTCGTCGCGGTCAAGGTCGTCGCTGGACGAACCCCGCGGAGAGAAACACCCTAGGCGCACGCCCCTACCGCGCCAGCACCGCCTCGTCGTCGAGCCACGCCAGCTTCTCCGGGTTCGCGATGCCGAAGAGTCGCGTGATCCGGCCGTTCTCGACGACGACTCCCACGGCGCTGGCCAGCTCGCCGTCCATCTCGATCCGCAGGCCCGCCGCGCCGTTGATCCACGCCGGGCTGGCCGTGACGGTCCCCGTGGCCTTGGCGAGCCCACCCACGAGGTACCGCGCCAGCCGGTCCGCCCCCACCACGGGACGACGGGCGGCGGAGACGACACCACCGCCGTCGGACAGGAGCACGACGTCGGGGGCGAGCACGTCGAGCAGGCCCTGCACGTCCCCCGTGGAGAGGGCCGCGAGGAACCGCCCGACCACCTGCCGCTGCTCGTCCCGGTCGACGGCGACGCGCGGCCGCCGCGCCGTGACGTGGTCCCGCGCCCGGTGCGCGATCTGCCGCACCGCCGCCGGCGAGCGGTCGACGGCCTCGGCGATCTCGTCGTACGGCACGTCGAAGACCTCGCGGAGCACGAAGACGGCCCGTTCGGCCGGGCGGAGCGTCTCGAGCACCGTGAGCATCGCGAGCGAGACGCTCTCGGCCAGCTCGACGTCGTCCGCCACGTCGGGGCTCGTCAGCAGCGGCTCGGGCAGCCACTCGCCGACGTAGTCCTCGCGGCGGCGCGAGACCGTCCGCATCCGGTTGAGCGCCAGCCGGGTGACGGTGCGGACGAGGTACGCGCGCGGGTCGCGCACCTCGTCCTGGTCGACGTCGGCCCACCGCAGCCAGGCGTCCTGCACCACGTCCTCGGCGTCGGCCGCGGAGCCGAGCATCTCGTACGCGACCGTGAACAGCAGGCGCCGGTGCACGACGAACGGGTCCTCGCCCATGCGGTCAGCCTGCCACGACGGCGGCCGCCGTGTCCGCGGCGGCGTCCGACGGGCGGGCGGGCGACCGGCGGGCGAGCGGCGGCAGGCCGCACGACGCCGCGAGCTCCTGCGAGCGGATGCCGAGCGCCACGTTCGCCCGGGCCGTGGCGTTCATGAACCCGACCTTGGCGGCCAGCTCCACGAGGGCCGCCGGACCGATGTCGGAGAGCAGCGCGTCGGACAGCTCGTCGGACACGGCGGGCGGCGTCTGGCACATCGCCTCGGCGTACTCCATGACCCGACGCTCGGTCGGTGTGAAGACGTCGGACTCGCGCCACCGCGGGACCTCGCGCGCCCTCGCCTCGTCGAGGCCCTTGTCGTGCGCGAGGAAGTACTGCAGGTCCAGGCAGAACCCGCACCCGACCGTCGCGGCCGTCGCCATGTGCGCGAACGTCGCGAGGTTCGGGTCGAGCCGGTCCCACTTCTCGGCCCTGCGTCCCAGCGCCATCAGGTCCTTGAACACGGCGGGGTTGTTCCACATGACTCCGAGCGAGTCCGGGACCTGTCCGAGCATCCGACGGCTCATCGTCCTGACCAGTGCCCCGTAGACGCCGGTGATCTCGACGGCGGGCACCCGTGCTTCGCTGACCATGTCTCCTCCAGAGGTTCTCGTGGTGTCGACATGGAGACACCGGCCGGGCGGCGGCTGTGACAGCCCGGTTCGAGATCCGGCGCGAGGCCCTCGCCGTAGGGTGGGGCGGTGTCGAGCCTGCACTTCGAGGGGATGGCCGCCGAGTACGCGTCCGCCCGCCCGCCCTATCCGGCGGTCGTCTTCGACGCGTTGGAGGCGGCCGGCGCGATCGGTCGTGGGTTGCGGGTCCTCGAGGTGGGGGCAGGCTCGGGCCTCGCCACCGCGGAGCTCGTGCGCCGCGGGACGGACGTCGTCGCGCTCGAGCCGGGCGAACGCCTGGCCGCGCTCGCGCAGGCCACCGCCCCGGGAGCAGAAGTGCGCGTGGCTCGGCTCGAGGACGCGCGACTGCCCGACGACGCGTTCGACGCCGTCGTCGCGGCGACGGCGATGCACTGGGTGGATCTCGCCGTCGGGCTTCCCGCGCTGCACGCCACGCTGCGGCCCAGCGGTTGGCTCGCCGTCTGGCGGAACGTGTTCGGCGACGACGTCCCCACCCCGTTCCGGAGCCGCGTCGACGAGATCGTGGCGCAGCGCGACCGGACCGACGACGCGCCCGCGCGCGAGGAGCGGCCGACCGTGGCGGAGCTGTCGGCCGGCGGCCTGTTCGAGCACGTCCTGACCGATCGCTGGCACTGGTCGATCGACCTCGACCGCGACCAGGTCCACCGGCTCTTCCGCACGTTCAGCGACTGGACCGCCGACGAGGCGGAGCAGGTCGCGCGTGCGGTCGACGACCTGGGTGGCACGGTGACGGAGCACTACCAGACCGTCCTGCACCTCCTGCGGAGCACAGAGGACCCGCCCGCCTGAGCCGGGGCGACGCGATCAGCCGCAGGCCACGCCCGCGTACGGCACGGTCCGCACCTCGTGGTGCCCGACGCCGTCCCACAGGTACCCGGCGACGGTCGCCGTCCCCGCGGGCACGCTCGTCGCGCGCGAGCTCACGAGCACGTACGCAGCCGCGCCCGGCTGGACCCCGCTGCGCTTCGCGTCGCCGTACGGCGTGGTGAGGCGGACGTCGATCGGGGCCCGCTCGCCGTTGACCGCGTAGACGGCGACGTGCGCGCGGCCGCCCACGCACTGCGCCCGCGCAGCGAGGTCCACGAGCCGCGGGTCGCCCTCCCAGGCGTGGCCCTCCGGGAGGTCGTAGCCGCGGTCGGCGAGGACCTCGCGCAGCACGTCGGGGTGGTCGGTGATGATCCCGTCCACGCCGAGGTCGACCAGGTGCTCGAGCGTGGGACGGTCGTCGACCGTCCACGGCACCACGCGGATCCCGGCGGCGTGCGCGTCGTCGACGAGCTCCTGCGTCGTGAACGGCACGTAGCCGGGGTCGTCGACCGACCCGTTCTGCGGGTCGCCGTGCACCGGCGAGATCGCGTCGGCGCCGAACGAGTCGACCGCGGCGACGAGGTCTCCGCCGAAGTCGTCCATGTCGATGCCTCCGAGCCACGGCGACGCTCCCGGCATCCCCACCTGGAGGAACTGCTGCCCGTTGGTCAGCGCGACGATGGGGAGCTCCGGCATCACCTCGCGCACGCGCATGAGGGACCCCCAGTCGAAGCTCTGGATCGTCACCTGGTCGGCCATGCCCCACGCGCGGACGAGCCCGGTCACGACCTGGACGAACTCCTCGCGCGGCGCCGTCTCGTGCGGCGCGCCGGCCTCGACCTTGGTCTCGACGTTGAGCACGACGTCGTCGGCGCCGTGGTCGCGCACGAGCTGGAACACCTCGGTGAGCAGCATCATGCGCGCGCCCGGCGAGGCCTTCTGGTCCGGGAACTGCGGCTTCGTCACGGACCCGCAGTCGAGCGTGCGCAGCTGCGCCAGCGTGAGGTCCTTGACGTACCGCCCGACGTAGGGGAACTCCGGGTCGCCCGGCGTGGCGGGTCGCGTGTCCCGGCAGACCGTAGGCGTCGTGCGCCGGTCGTGCGTCACGACCGCCTGCCCGTCCTCGGTGATCTGCACGTCGAGCTCGAGGGTCGTGACGCCCATCCGCAGCGCCTCGGAGAACGACGCGACCGAGCTCTCGACGTTCAGACCGACGCCGCCGCGGTGGGCCTGGGCGTCGAACGACGGCAGGTCCGCGCCGGGCGGCGGGACCGCGGGCGCGGCGACCGCGGCGGCTCCGGTGCCGCAGGCGAGCACCGCCGCGAGGGCCGCGGCGAGGAGCGGTGCACGACGGTTCACGGGTTCATCCCCTTCTCTCCTTCGACGGGCACGCTGCCGCGTGCCGCGCGCCCGAGGCTAGGCAGGGCGAGTGGCGCGAGGCCCACACCGGGGCGTCGCGCGCGTGAACAGCGGGTGACCGGGCGCGACCGGCCCCGAGCGCGGTGGGTACCGTCTCAGCCGTCGATCGCGGTCCGGGCCGCAGCGCCCACGAGCCCTTCGACGACGTCGACCACGCCGTCCGTCCCGGGCGACGCGGCGATGCGTTCGCCGATCCGCGCGCTCGCGGCCGCGTAGGTGGTGTCGTCGAGCACGCGCCGGACCGCGCGCCGCACCTGGGACGGCCGCGGCTCGTTCGTCCGCAGCCGGACGCCCGCGCCGGACCAGGCGACGCGCGCGGCGACCTCGGCCTTGTCCTCGGTCTTCCCCGCGACGACGATCGGCACGCCGTGGCGCAGCGCGTGGTGGACGCCGCCGTACCCGCCGTTCGTCACGTAGGCGGCGGTCCGCGGGAGCAGTGACTCGTACGGCAGGTACTCCGCCGCGCGGGCGTTCTCCGGCAGCGCGCCGAGGGCCTCGACGGGCCGTCCCCCCGTCGCCGCGACGACGAGGACGTCCTCGTCCGCGAGGGCGCGGATCGTGGGCAGGAGGAGCTGGTCCAGGTCCTCGTTCGCGACGGTGCCCTGCGTGACGTGGACGACCGGTCGCGACCCGTCGAGGTCGCTCCACCAGGTGGGCAGGGCCGGGCCGCCCGACCCCGCGGCACTGGACGCCGCGGGCGGGCCGACGTAGTGCACCGGCGTCGACACGTCGGGGCGCGGGTACTCGAACGCCTCGACCGTGAGCTGGGCGATCGCGTCGGCGTGGGCGGGCCAGCCGAGGAAGAACCCGTCGAGCGGCCGCTCCCCTGCGGCCCGCACCAGCTCGGCGGTCGCCTCCTGGGCAGGGGCGAGCGAGCGCTCGACGACGCGCTGCAGCACCCGGTTGCGCACGACCCCGAGCCGGCCCGACGCCGGCAGCACGCCCAGACCGAACGGCGCGGTGTGCGCGCTCGTCAGACCGAGCGGGAAGATGCCGAGCGCGACCAGCGGCGGGCGGCGGTCCGCGGGCGTGGCCGCGAGCGCCGTCGCGCCGAGGAACAGGGGCTCGACGAGCACGGCGTCGGCCGGCCGGTCGGCGAGGGCGGCGAGCACCGCACGGTGCTGGGCGTGCCCGGGCCCGACGAAGATCTGCAGCATGTCGTACCGGATGGCGTCGAGGCCGGTCCGCCCCTCGCGCCCGGGGAAGTGCCCGGCGAGGTCGCGGTCGTCGAAGTCGGCCTCGGCGGGCAGCGGCAGGTGCTGCGCCCCGGCGGCGGTGACGGCCGCGGCGAAGCGGGCGCCGGTGAGGAACCGGACGTCGTGGCCGCGGGCGACGAGGCTGCGCGTGACGGCGAGCAGCGGCGTGACATGGGCGTGGACGGGGGTCGAGCACAGGAGGACGGAAGCCATCGGACGTGCCTTTCGTGGGGAGCGCTACGGGTGGAGAGAGGTCTGCGAGGCGCGGACCGGGCCGTCCGGCTGTGAGAAGATCGACCAACCGTCGAAAGTATTCATCACCCTCAGGGGGTAGTCAATAGTGGTCCCTCGTGCCTACTCGTCCGACCTGCGTGCCGAGCAGGCCGCACTCACCCGCGAGCGCGTCGTGCGGGCCGCCGCCACCGAGCTCGCCGAGAACGGCTACGACCGCACGACCCTCGTGCGCGTCGCCGAGCGGGCCGGCGTCTCGCTCGAGACCGTCAAGTCCCACGGCCCCAAGCGGGCACTGCTGCTCGCCGCGTTCGAGCTGACGTTCGGCGGCTCCGTGGGCCCGCAGTCGCTCGCCGAGCGACCCGAGGGTCGCGACGTCGTCGCCCTGACGGAGCCCGACGCCTTCCTCGACGGGATGGTCGCGCTCGTCGCGGACGCCAACGCGCGCGTCGCCGGGCTGTGGCCGGCATTCACCGCGGCGGCCCAGGGCGACGACCAGGTCGCCGCGGAGCTCGAGGCGCTGTTCGAGCGCCGCCGGACCACCGTCCGCGCGAGCGTCGACCTCCTCGTCGCGCACGGGTTCATGCTCCGCACCTCCCGCGACGACGCTGCCGAGACGCTGTCGTACGTGTTCGCCCCCGAGGGCCGGGCCCACTTCGTCACGAGCGCCGGGTGGTCGGACACGGCGTACCGCGCCTGGCTGCGCGACGCCGTCGTGCGGCTCGTGGCGACACCCCCCGGAGCCGCGCCGGTCACCTGACGGATGACGCGCCGTCGGGCACGGGCCTACCGTGAGGCATGAGCACCCTCACCCCCGGCTTCCAGGGCCGACCGAGACCGCAGGGCGTCGCCCTGCCGCCCGGGCAGTACGTCGAGGACGGGTTCCCCGTCCTCTCCGCGGGACCCACCCCGCGCGTCGACACGAGCACGTGGCGGCTCGACGTCGTCACCGAGACCGGTGCCACGCACACCTGGACGTGGGCCGACCTGATGCGACTCCCCCAGGACGAGCCCACGGTCGACATCCACTGCGTCACCCGGTGGTCGAAGTTCGGCACGACGTGGCGCGGCGTCTCGCTCGACACGCTCCTCGCCGACGTGGAGTCGACGGCCGACTTCGCGATGGTCGGCTGCTACGGCGGGTACACGACCAACCTTCCCGTCGCCGAGCTGCTCGGCGGCAAGGCGTGGATCGCCCACACGTTCGAGGGTGCGCCGCTGCACCCGGTCCACGGCGGCCCGGCGCGGCTCGTCGTGCCGCACCTGTACTTCTGGAAGTCCGCGAAGTGGGTCAACCGCATCACGCTCATGCCCATGGACGAGCAGGGCTTCTGGGAGCGGCTCGGCTACCACGACCTCGGGGACCCGTGGCGCGAGCAGAGGTACCAGGGTGACTGAGGAGGTGACCGACGGCGTCGCCTCCCCGGGCGCCGCGGAGCAGGCCGGCGGCGCCCGGCTCGGGGCGCGATACGCCATGCCGTCGGGCTGGCGCGTCGCCACGCTCGTCGACGCGTGGGCGGAGAGCCCGACGGCGCGCACCCTCGTCCTCGAGGTCCCCGACTGGCCGGGGCACCTCGCCGGGCAGCACCTCGACCTGCGCCTCACCGCGCCCGACGGCTACACGGCCGAGCGCAGCTACTCGGTCGCGAGCCCGGCGACCGACCCCTCGGCGTCCGCCCGCGTCGAGGTGACCGTGCAGCGCGTGCCCGGCGGCGAGGTGTCCGGCTATCTCGCGGACGCGTTCACGGTGGGCGACGCGATCGAGGTCCGCGGGCCGATCGGCGGCTGGTTCGTGTGGTCGCCCGAGCACGACGCCGGGACCCCCGTCCTCCTGGCAGCCGGCGGGTCCGGGATCGCGCCGCTCATGGCGATGCTCCGCACCCGGCGCGACGACGGCGACCGCACGCCGTTCCGCCTCGTGTACTCGGTGCGCCGACCGGAGGACCGTCTCTACGTCGACGAGCTGGCCCGGCTCGCCCGCGCCGGCGACGGCCTCGACGTGAGCATCGCGTTCACGCGCGCCGCGCCGCTCGACTCGCGGCGTGGCCCTGGCCGGCTCACGCTCGCGGAGCTCGGCGCGTGGGGGTGGCCTCCCGAGCTCGGGCCCGCGTGCTTCGTGTGCGGGCCGACGGGGTTCGTCGAGGCGGTGTCGCGCACGCTCGTCGGGCTGGGGCACGACCCGGCGCGCGTGAAGACGGAGCGCTTCGGCCCCGCGGGCGACTGAGCGCGGGGCGACTACTGCGGCGGCTCGACGGTCGCGTGCGCCCACGCACGCGCCCGCTCCTCGCGCTCCGCGAGCACGCTGCGGAGCAGCTTGATCGTCAGCACGAGGGCCCAGACGACGAGGACGGCCACCGTCGCGATGACGAGGACGTAGGCGAGGATCAGGAACGGATAGATGGCCATGGGCGGACCCTAGCGGGCGACGACCGTCCGCCTGCGCGCACTGCCTGGTGGCGAGACGCGCAAGGTCTGCGCGCGCCGCCACACAGTCCGGGCAGGGGCATCGCGCGGACGGGACGACCGTGCGGCGCCGACGGGCGACGGCACGGGGGACGCCATGGGAACCAGGGCACGCGGCACCGCGAGGGCACGGTACGGACCGCTGCAGCACGTCGCGGGGGCGGCCGTCGCGGTCGCCGTGCTCGCCGGGTGCGGCGGGCCGCGCTCCACGCCGCCTGACCTGCCGCTCGTGACGGCCGACGTACCCCGCGAGATCACGGCGGTCGCCGACGCCGGGTCCGTCCCCGACGTCGTCGCGGCGACCGACCGGCTCGGGTCGACCCTGCTCGCGTCCGCCCCCGCCGAGGGGAACGTCGTGGTGTCCCCGGCGAGCGTCGTCGTCGCGCTCTCGATGCTCGCCGAGGGCGCCCGCGGCGACACGGCCGCCGCGCTCGACGACGCGCTCGGCGCGTCCGGCACCGCACGGACCGAGGCGGTCGGTGCGCTCCTCGCCGCGCTCGAGGAGCACGACGGCGACCCGGCGACCGTCCGGGCGGACGAGCTCCCGAAGAAGCCGCTCGCCCACGTCGCGAACCAGGTCGTGGTCGACCACGAGGCACGCCTGCACGCCTCCTACCTCGACGCGCTCGCCGCCGGCTACGGCGCAGGCGTCCTGCCGACCGACCTCGGCTCGACGGCCGGGATCGAGCCCTTGAGCGACTGGGTCCGCTACCACACCGGCGGTCTCGTCGACGGCTCGGCGATCGAGCCCGACCCCGACCTGCGCCTCGTGCTGCAGAACGCGACACTCTTCGCCGCGCGCTGGCAGGAGCCGTTCGAGGACTCCGAGACGACGGAGCGCCCCTTCTTCCTGGCGTCGGGCGAGGAGGTCCGGGCCGAGTCGCTGCGGCAGACGAGCGTGGCGCGGTACGCCGAGGTCGACGGCTGGCGCGCCGTACGGCTGCCCTACGTCGAGGCGTTCCACGCGGATGTCGTCCTCCCGCCCGAGGGGACCGACCCCGCGTCCCTCCCGGCCGGGACGAGCGCGGCGCTGCGGGACGCGCTCGCCGCGGCGGGTCCTGTGCCGGTCGACCTCACGATGCCCACGCTCGACGTGCCCGCCGAGGAGCCGCTGGACCTCCAGCCGGCGCTGACCGCGGCCGGCCTCGGCGCGCTCTTCGTCCCGTTGCCGCCACCGGACCTCTCCGGCGTCAGCGGGGAGGAGCTGTTCCTGTCGCAGGCGAAGCAGCAGTCGATCCTGCAGGTCGACGCCGAGGGCACCGTCGCCGCGGCGGTCACGGAGCTGGGGATCTCGGCGGCGTCCGCCGAGGTCCCGATCGAGCCCGTCGTCGTGCACGTCGACCGCCCGTACGTCTTCTCCGTGGCCCACTCCGAGACGGGTTGGGCCCTCTTCACGTCCGCGATCCGCGACCCGCGGCACTGAGGTCGGCGCCCGCGGCTACGGACTCGACCACTCACCGGCCGCCGTCGCGTCGGCGACGAACGCCTCCAGGGAACGCGCCGGCCGGCCCGTCAGGCGCGGCACGTCGTCCGTGACGACGGCGAAGTGCCCGGCGCGCACGCGCTCGTACGTGAGGGCGGTCAGCTCCCGCTCGAACCCGGTGAGCCCGTCCAGAGCCTCCTCGGCCCCGAGCTCGGTGTAGACGACCACCCGGCCGAGGGCTGCGGACAGGAGCTCCGCCGTCCGGGTGTGGAGCACGGCCTGCGGGCCGGAGAGCTCGAACGTCCGGCCGGCGTGCTCCCGGTCGAGCAGGGCGAGCTCCGCGACCTCGGCGATGTCGCGCACGTCGGTCCACGCCACGGGCGCCTCCGCGTGCGGGAAGGCGAGCTCTCCGCCGGCGATCTGGTCGCGCAGGAACCGGGGGTCCGTCATGACCTGCATGAACCAGCCGGGCCGCAGGACGGTCCAGGACCGCCCGCTCGTCCGGACGGCCTGCTCCACGCGGGAGGACCAGCCCTGCGGTCCGGACTGCTCCGGGTCGCGCTCGGAGAGCAGGACGACGTGGGTCGAGGCCGACGTCGTCGCGAGGTACGAGGCGACGAGCTCCGGAGCGTCCGCCCGGAGCGGCACGACGACGAAGACCGCGTCGACACCCGCGCTGGCGCGGGCCCAGCCGTCCGGCCTGTCCCAGGAGAGCTCGACCGGGACGACGCCGTCACGCGTGACGCGCGCGGGGTCGGTGCTCCCGCCGAGCAGCTCGACGTCGTCCCGCGGCGCGAGCCGGTCGGCGAGCGCCGACCCGGTCTTCCCGCGGACGGAGGTGATGAGGATGCGCATCGTGCCTGCCCTTCCGTTCGGAGCCTGGTGGTCGTGCGCGGTCGGGCGGGTCAGGAGCCGGTGCTCTCCGGCACGACCGCGGTGACCCGGATCTCGACCCGCATGCCGACGGCGCCGAGGGCGGCGACGCCGATCTCGGTCCAGACCGGCGCCCGGTCGCCCATCCGCTGGCGGAACTGCTCGACCATCACCGCGGTGTGCTCGTCGCCGATCTCGTCCGGGCGCGTGGGGACGTGGAAGCTGTCGACGGCGACGACGTCGCGCCAGGTGGCGCCCGCCAGCGCGAGGGTGCGCTCGACGTTGTCGAAGGCCCGGACGATCTCCTCCCCCAGGTCCTCGGGGAAGCGGATCTCGTCGTCCCAGCCGCCCTGGCCGGAGAGGTGGACGACGTCGCCGAGGCGCACCGCCTGCTGGTAGTGGAGGCGCTCACGCATCATGTCGCCGTAGCCGGGGGTGGCGAAGAACTGGGGGGTGACCATGGGAACTCCTTCGATTGTCACTTCAGGCGTGAAATGAACGTAGCACTCCTGACTTCACCTGTGAAGTGAGTGCGCGCTGTTAGAGTCGGCTCCATGCCGGAACCGACCCAGGACGCGCAGGTCGGCGCGGACGCCGAGGACGAGCCGCGCTGGCTCTCCCCGAGCGAGAAGGAGGCCTGGACGGGCGCCGTCTCCCTGATGCTCCTGCTGCCGAACCGCCTGGAGTCGGCCGTCCAGCGCGCGGCCGGACTGACCCTCTTCGAGTACCTGACGCTGAGCCACATGTCGGAGGCGCCGGACCGCCGCCTGGTGATGAGCGAGCTGGCATACCTGACCAACGGCTCGCTGTCCCGCCTGTCCAACGTCATGAAGAGGTTCGAGGCCCGCGGCTGGGCCTACCGCCACCCCGACCCGGACGACGGGCGGCGGACGATCGCGGTGCTCACGGACGAGGGCTGGGCGAAGGTGGTCGAGGCGGCCCCCGCGCACGTGCGGTCCGTGCGCGAGCACGTGCTCGACCCGCTGACGGTCACCGACCAGCGGGCGCTCGCCCGGATCGCGGAAAAGCTGCGGACCCGGCCGGAGGACTTCACGGCCTCGTGAGGGGACCCCGGGTCTCGCGAGCACGCGCGACCCGGGGTCGACCTTCCGGTCAGTCCTCCACGACGGAGACCGTGACGTCGATGTTGCCGCGCGTCGCGTTCGAGTACGGGCAGACCTGGTGGGCCGCCTCGACGAGCTCCTGCGCGACGTCGTGAGGGACGTCCGGGAGGACGACCTCGAGGTGGACGGCGAGGCGGAAGCCGGACTCGCCGTCGGGGCCGATCTGGACGCGCGCGCCGACGGACGAGTCGTGGAGCGGGATCTTGCGCGCCCGGGCGACCGACTGCACGGCCGAGTGGAAGCACGCGGAGAAGCCGGCGGCGAACAGGAGCTCCGGGTTCGCGGCGCCGCCCGCGCCGCCCATCTCGCGCGGGACGGCGAGGTCGAGGTCGAGCATCCCGTCGCTCGTGCGGACGTTGCCGTTCCGGGCGCCCCCGGTCGAGAGGGCCTCGGCGGTGTACAGCGGAGTCATGCAGTTCCTTTCGTCGGCCGGGGCCGTGCCCCGGGAGCACCGCGCGGACGTCCGCGCGGTGGAGCGGGAGGACGAGGGGTCAGCCGGCGTGGCGGGTGGACGCCGTCACGGCCTTCATGCCGTCCGTCAGCCCGTGGACCGCGTCCCGCAGCCGGCGGGCCTGGTCCAGGTCCAGGCCCATCGCCTCGTAGACGCGCCGGGGGACGTCGCCGAGCTCGTCATGGAGCGCGAGGCCGCGGTCGGTGAGCCGTGCCACCACGACCCGTTCGTCCGTCTCGTCGCGCGTGCGCACCAGGAGTCCCGCGCGCTCCATGCGCCGCAGGAGCGGGGAGAGCGTCCCCGAGTCGAGGCCGAGGCACGCGCCGAGCTCCCCGACCGTCCGGCTCTCGTGCACCCACAGGTCGACGAGCACCAGGTACTGGGGGTAGGTGAGGTCCCACGGCGCGAGCAGCGCCCGGTAGGCCTGCGTCGTCGCGCGTGCCGCGGCGTACAGGGAGAAGCAGACCATGTCGCCGACGTCGGTCGGCGGGCTCGCGGTGCTCACCTCCACATCATGGCGCACAACCTGGTTGTGCACAACCTATTCCGGTCGGACCATGTCCCCGTCCTCCGGGACACTGGCGGCATGGAGACCGAGGTGGACGACCTGGGCGCGCTGGTCGCCCGCGTGCGCGCGCTGCAGGACCGGGCGGACGACGGGCGGGTCGTGGTGGGGATCACCGGCAGCCCCGGCGCGGGCAAGACCACGCTGGCCGTCCGGCTCACGGAGGCCCTCGGCCCCGAGGCCGTCCACCTGCCGATGGACGGGTTCCACCTCGCGAACACGACGCTCGACCGGCTCGGCCGGCACGACCGCAAGGGCGCGCCCGACACGTTCGACGGCTGGGGGTTCGTCGCCCTGCTGGGCCGCGTGCGCGACGAGGTCGGCCACCCGGTGTACGCGCCGTCGTTCCACCGCGAGGTCGACGAGCCCGTGGCCGGCGAGATCGCCGTGGGTCCCGAGCACCGGGTCGTCGTCGTGGAGGGCAACTACCTCCTCGTGGCGGAGGAGCCGTGGGGGCGCGTGCGCGACCTGCTCGACGAGGCGTGGTTCTGCCGCGCCACCGACGAGGAGCGCCGGCGACGGCTCGTCGACCGCCACACGCGGCACGGGCGCACGGTCGAGGCGGCGACCGCCTGGGCGGCCGAGGTCGACGGCCGCAACGCCCTCGTCGTCGAGGCGACGCGGTCGCGGGCCGACGTCGTCGTCTCCGGCGTGATCCCGGACTAGCCCTCGGTCTGCCCTCCTGTCGCGGCCCGGTGGTGCTCCAGCGCGACGCCGAGCCAGGACGACAGGCCGTCGCCGGCGACGGCGGTGGCGTCGACCGCGACCCAGCCGGGCCCCATGTCGCGGCCCGCGCCCATCTCGGCCTGCGCGGCGCCCGGTCGCGCGACGAGCTCGTCGTGACGGCGGGCATCGACGCGGACGAGGAGGTCTCCGCCGCGGAGCGCGCTGACCACCAGCGCGTCGTCGACCATGAAGGACCGCCCACCGAACATCGACACCTCGCGCACCGACGGCTCGTCGGCGAGCAGGGCCCGGAGCCGGCCGACCAGCTCGTCGCGTGCCACCGTCGCGGCGTCGCCCGTCATGACGCACCCGCAGTGCGTGTCTCACGGCCGTCGCCGTCGAACCGCCAACGCATCGCGGCGTGCTCCGCCGTCCGCTCGTACGCGAAGACGACCTCGGGCCGGACGGCGAAGACGAGCGCCTCGCCGCCGTCCCCGTGCCGGAACGTCCCGTCCTGCACGCTGAACGCCCACTCGTCGCCGTACTTGCACCGCCACCGCTCGGCGAGCCGGTGCAGCGCGGCGTCGTCCGTCACGCGCACCGCCTCGCCCTCCACGACGACGTCGAGCGCGTCGACGTACGCGTTCGTCCCCGTCGTCAGGACGACGTGCGGGTTCTCCGCCAGGTTGCGCGCCTTGCGCTCCTCGGGGCCCGTGGTGAGGTGCAGGCACCCGTCGGCGACGACGGTCATGAGGGGGGTGACGTGCGGCCGCCCGTCAGGTCGCACCGTCGAGATCCACGAGATGTCGGCGCGCTCGAGCACCCGCCGCACGGTCTCCCACGGCACGGGCCGCGCGCCCGGCGAGCTGTAGCCGGGGATCAGCGTCCCCGCGGGGTCGCCGGGCGTCTCGACCGTGTCGGCGGAGGTCGGGCGGGAGGTCGGTCCGGAGGTCGGGATGTCGGCGGTGTCGTCGGGGGTGGCGGTCACGTCGGGTCCTCTCGTCGGTCTCCACTGGGACCGGTGGGCGAGCACGGACTCATCGGCCTACGGTCCGTGGATGAGCATCTCGCGCGGGGACCGGGTCTCGTGGAACACGTCGCAGGGGCGGACGACCGGCACGGTCGTCGAGAAGCGGACCGAGCGGTTCGAGCACGACGGCCAGACGTTCGTCCCGACCGACGACGACCCGTACTGGATCGTCGAGTCGGAGAAGAGCGGCGCCCGCGCCGCGCACAAGGAGTCGTCGCTCCGGGCGCTCTGACCGGGCGCTGTCAGGCCGGGGCCACCGGCCCTGCTTCATGACCTGCGCGGCCCGACGACCGCCGGTCCTGCTTCATCCGTGCCTCGTACAGGTGCCGGACGCCGCCGGCGAGCTCGTCGCGCGCCCGCCGCTCGTGCGCGCGGAACGCCGACCAATACCCGTCGTCGTAGTCCTCGACGAGCTGGAACGTCCAGCGCCCCCCGACCACGTTGCGCCCGACCAGGTCCGCCGCGACACGGTCCGCCACGTCGTCGTGCCCCGCCGCGCGGAGCTTCTCCACCGCGTCGCCGAGGGCGAGGTCCGCCTCGCCGGTGAGCTGGTGGAACGTGTAGAGGTGCCCCCGCGCGCGCTCGACCGTCTCGAGCGCCTCGCTCAGCGCGCCCAGGGCCTCGACCGTCGCGTCGCTCACGCCGTCGGGTGTCGCCCTCCCCGGCAGGTCCCGTGTCTCGCGGGGGTCTCGGTCGGTCGCGTCGTCGGCCACGCGGCCACGCTAGGACGGGCAGGAGGCGCCCGCACGCGAGGAGCCGGGGCGAGCCGTCCCCCGGCCGCGCACGGAGGAACGCTGTGTCAGTGTGGACCTGCCCACCCCCGAACGGAGACGCCCGAACCGCTCATGCCAGAGACCGCCCCCGCACCCTCCGTCACCACCGAGCCGTCCAGGAGCCAGCGTCCGCACCGGGCGGCCCGCCTCGAGGACCGGTGGCGCGCCGTCGTCTCCCGGTTCCAGAAGGCGCGCGGGTGGCGCCCGCGCGTCGAGCCCTTCACGGGTTACGGGAGCACGCGCCGCGTGCGCGTGCTGGGCCGCGTGCTGCTCGCGAGCCCCGCGTACGACCCGGCGGCCACGGCGGACCGGCGCGGCTGGCGCTACTTCTTCACCGCGCCCGCGTCGCGCGAGGAGGTGCGGGTGCACCTCGGAGAGACGGTGGTCGACGTCTGCTCGGACCGGTCGGGCTATCTCGACGTCACGGTCGACGTCGACCTCGAGCCCGGCTGGCACGACGTGACGTTCCGGCCCGCGTCGGGCGAGCTCGTGACGGGCCGCGTGCTGGTCGTCGCCGACGGCCGACGGCTCGGCGTCGTCTCCGACATCGACGACACGACGATGGTGACCGCGGTCCCGCGTCCGCTCCTCGCAGCGTGGAACACCTTCGTCCGGCACTCGAGCGCCAGGGTCCCCGTGCCCGGCATGGCCGTGCTCTACCAGGGCATCGCCTCGGCGAACCCCGGCACCCCGTTCGTCTACGTGTCGACGGGTGCGTGGAACACCGCGGCGAACCTGCGCCGCTTCCTGCAGCGCCACGCGTACCCGCCGGGCCCGCTGCTGCTCACGGACTGGGGCCCCACCAACACGGGGTGGTTCCGCAGCGGCCGCGAGCACAAGAACACCTCGATCGACCGGCTCGTGCGCGACCTCCCGGACGTCGACTGGCTCCTGATCGGCGACGACGGCCAGCACGACCCCGAGATCTACACGCGCGCCGCGCGCCTGCACCCCGACCACGTCGCCGCGATCGCGATCCGTCAGCTCACGCCCACGCAGCAGGTGCTCTCCCACGGCTCGCCCCTGCCGACGCCCGGCGACGACGCCCACCGCCCCGAGCACGAGGCGCCCGTCCCGGCGGCGCAGGGGCCCGACGGCGCCGCGCTCGCCCGCTCGCTCGCGGCGGCCCTGGCGTCCTACCGCCGCTGAGTGGTGCGCCCGCGAGGGCGTGGTGGGACGCTGGGCTCATGAGCACCGGAGGCGTCCGCCGACACACCGAGGCCCTGGGCGACGACGCCGTCGCCACCGCGACCGGCCAGCCACGCGCGACGTGGTTCGCGCTGCTCGACGCCCAGGACGCGACGACGTGGACCCACAAGGACATCGCCGCCTGGCTCGTCGAGGAGCAGGGGGTCGACGGCTGGTGGGCGCAGTCGCTCACGGTGGCGTACGAGCAGGAGCGCGGGATGCGCGCGCCCGGCCAGCGGTCCGACGGCACGTACGAGGTCTCGCCCAGCCGGTCCGTCGTCGGGACGCTCGACGAGGTGTTCGCCCTCGTCGCGGACGACGCCTCGCGTGCGCGGTGGCTCGACGTCGCGCTCGGCGAGATGGGTGCGGGCGAGCGGCTCGAGGTGCTCGGGGCCACGCCGACGTCGTCCGTGCGGCTCGCGTGGCCCGTCGGCGCTCTCGGCGCACCGCCGGACAGACCCGGGCGCGTGACCATCGGGCTGTACCAGCCGCGCGCCGCCGACGGCACCCCCGCGGGCAAGGTCCGGGTCGGCGTGCAGCACGGTGGTCTGCGCTCGGCCGACGACGCCGCGCCGCTCAAGGCCTTCTGGGCCGCGCGGCTCACCGCCCTCACCGAGCTCGCCGAGCAGGCGCACCCGCCCGGTTAGACGACCGGTCGAGGGCAGCCGGCGGGTCGGCGCGCCGTCCGCACGCCGCGGCTGCCCGGATGCCGCGGCGGCAGGCCGGTGGTTGCCTGAGGACATGATGACGCCGAGCTCCGCCCCACCACCCGCCGGTCCCGACCCTTCGGAGACCGACGACCAGACCCGGCGGACCTGGCCGTGGATCGTGCTGACCGTCGTCGCGGTGCTCGTCGTCGCGCTCGTCGTGTGGCTCGTCAACCGGCCCACGGACGGCGGGCCCGCCGCGTCGCCCGCGCCGTCGGACACCGCGAGCGAGTCGGCGTCGCCGACCGCGACCTCGTCGCCGAGTGACAGCCCGACGACGTCGGCCCCCGCCGCCGAGGGCTGCCCGGCCGAGGGCGACGGCCCGCCGGAGGGCGCGGACACGCACGAGATCGTCGACGTGGACGGCGACGGCCGCCCCGACACCGCCTGGATCACCGGGGGCGCCGACCGTGCCTTCGGCATCACGACGGCGTCGGGCGCGACGTTCTCCGCGCCGATCGGGTCGGCGAGCCCCCAGCCCGCGAGCGCGATCGTGCAGCTCGTCGCGGCGGGCGACGGGACCTCTCCGATCGCCCTCGTCGACACGGGCCGCGAGGTGCTGCTCCTCTCGGCGGCCGGCTGCGCGGTGACCCCGACGCAGAACGCCCAGGGCGAGGCCTACACGTTCGACAAGGGCTTCACGGGGTTCGGCACCGGCGTCGGCTGCACGGAGCAGGGCGGCGAGCTGCGGCTCGCGGGCCTGGACGCCGTGTCCGACGACGGCACCTCCTTCACCGTCGACCGCACCTTCGTGGACCTCGACACCGACGCCCGCACGGCGAGGAACGGCCAGGAGGAGACCGTCGCGACGGGCGCCGGCCCGGAAGACGCGGTCGTCACGACCGCCCAGGAGACGAGCTGCGGCGACCTCGTCGCCGGCCAGGACGGACCCGTCGAGCCGCAGTAGCGCGGCCGCCGAGCACGACCTGGGGGCCGTTCTCACGCGGAGAACGACCCCCAGGTCGTGGTCGGCGACCCCGGGGGCTAGCCCTGGCCGCACACGACGCACGCGCCGCGGCGGCGGAGCCAGTAGGCGTAGGTCGCGGCGCCGAGGGCGACGGACCACAGCGGCCACAGGAGCGCCGGGCCGACGGCGCCCCACGAGTCGGCCGTGAGCGCGAGCTTCGAGTCGCTCACGCCGAGGGCGATGAGCGACAGACCGGCCGGGAGGACCGCGACGGCCACGATCGTCGCGGGGACCACCGCGAGGTTGACCGGGACGCGACGGCCCGCGAGGCCGACCATCCAGCGGGGGAAGACCTCGCCCCAGTGCTGGAAGAGTCCGAGCGTGAGGACGGCGCCCACGAGCGCGAAGCCGCCCAGGCCGAGCGCCGCGATCCAGGCGTCGTCCCCGGCGAGTGCCGCGACGTCGTCGGCCGAGAAGCCGAGCGGGATGCCGAGCACCCAGGCGATGCGCGTCACGGCGTAGAACAGCGGGATCGCGGCGGCGACGAGCGCGGCGACGCGGCCCCAGCGGGCGGCGGACGCGGGCGTCGTCCAGGCCGGGTCGGCGCCGTCGTGCCGACGGCCGCATGACTCGCACGCGCCGACCGCTCGGCGCGCGAACCGCGTGGTCGACGCCGCGAGCAGCCCCGCGCCGACGAGCACCGCGAGCTGCAGCAGCACGCCGGGGGTGAGGAACTCGGCGAACGCGGCGCGCAGCTCCGGATCGAACGGCGCCATGATCGCGGTGACCGGGAGGTAGCCGAGCCGGGCGAGGATCGACGCGTCGACCAGTGCGACGGCACCCGCGAGGACGACGCCCACGGCGGCGCAGGTCGCGAGGCGCACGCCCCGCGCCACGGGCCGGGACCGGCCGCCGCGCCAGGTCCACGCCGCGAGCGCCGCGCCGGTCAGCGCGAGGACGGCGACCCACGGGGTGAGGCTCGCGCCGCGGACGGCGGTGAGCGCGCTGAACCCGGTGGCGTCGGCGTCGCCGACCGGCAGGGTGTCGCCTGCGAGCGTGACGGCGAGCGCGACGACGGCACCCACCACCCACCACAGCGCGGCGGTCGGGCCGATCCAGGTACCGCGCGCCCGACGGGCACGGTCGGCCGGCTCGGCACGGCGTGGCCGCTGGGGGTTCGGTGCCGGCGGACGGTCGGGAGCGGTCGGGGCGGGCTCGCCGGGGACGGGACGGGTGTCGGGGTGTCGTGTGCTCATGACCCGACCCTCGTCCCGCACGAGGCCGCAGGGATCACCCGCCGCGGTGACGCCCCTCCCCCGGTCGGGTGACCGTCAGTCGCGGGCGCGACGCAGAGCGCGCAGCGCGCCGGTCGACCACAGCGCCCACGCGACGAGCACGGGCTGGAAGAACAGCCGTCCGAAGCGCTTGGCGTCGGTGTCGAGCCCGAACCCGTCCTTGCCCTCCATCCACTGCGCGACGTTCCCGGGGAAGATCACGACGAAGAACGCCGCCGCGACGAGGCCCACGGCGACCTTCCTCCGCGACAGCACGACGAGCGACGCGCCGAGCGCGATCTCGACCGCGCCGGACGCGAGGACGGTCACGTCCTCGTCGACCGGGAACCAGTCGGGCACCTGCGCCTGGAACTCCTCGCGCGCGACGGTCAGGTGGCTGACGCCGGCACCGACGAGCGCGAGGCCGAGCGCGACGCGCGCGATCGTGGCGGGGACGGACGTGCGGGTCGGCTGGGTGAGCACGGAGAGGTCCATCCACCGATCGTCGCACCGCGGCCCTGCTTCGCGACACCGCGGGACTCCCTCGGCGGATCCGGGCTCGCCGCGAGGCCCACGCATCACCCCGCTCGGACGAACCCCGACTCGTACGCCCGGACGACCGCCTGGGTGCGGTCCCGCACGCCGAGCTTCGCGAGCACGTTGCCGACGTGCGTGCGCACGGTCTCGACGCCGAGGTAGAGCTCGCCCGCGATCTCGGCGTTCGACAGGCCGCCGGCCATGAGCCGCAGCACCTCTCCCTCGCGCTCGGTGAGCCGTGCGCCGCGCAGCTCGTCGCCGGCAGGTGGCCGTGCGGTCGCGAGGCGACGCACGGCGTCCGGGAAGAGCAGCGACTCGCCCCGCGCGACGACGCGCACCGCCTGCACGACCTCCTCGGGCCGGGCGCGCTTGAGCAGGAACCCGTGGGCGCCGGCACGCAGGGCGTCGAGCACGTGGTCGTCGTTCTCGAACGTCGTGACGACGAGCACGCGCGGGGCCGGCTCGCGCGCCAGGAGCGCCGTCGTCGCCGCGATGCCGTCGACGCGCGGCATGCGCACGTCCATGAGCACGACGTCGGGCCGGGTCGCGGCGACGACGCGCGGCACGTCGACGCCGTCCCCTGCCTCGCCCACGACCTCGAGGTCCGGCTCCGCGTCGAGGATGACGCGCAGTCCTGCGCGCACGAGCGCCTCGTCGTCGACCAGGACGACGCGGATGGTCCCGTCGCGTGGGCTGCCCGTCATGTGCTCGATCCTCTCAGCGGCGGCGGCGTGCGCTCCATCGTCCCCACGGGACCGTCACGCACCGGACCTCCTGAGCGGGAACGTCGCCCGCACGAGCCACGTGCCGCCGTCCGACGCGGGACCGGCGTCGACCTCCCCGCGCAGCAGGCGGGCGCGCTCGCGCATGCCCGTGACGCCGCGACCTCCGGAGCGGGCGGGGCGCGAACCGTCGGGCGGTGGCGCGGGGCCCTCCGGGAGCGGGTTGCGCACCTCGACGCCCAGCAGCTCCGCGCCCTCGATCCCGACGGTGACCGTCACCGGCGCGCCCGGCGCATGCCGCAGGGCGTTGGTGAGCGCCTCCTGCACCACGCGGTACGCCTCCTGCGACGTCGCGCGCGGCACGTCGACGAGACGGGCGTCCTCCGTGCCGCGGACGCTCCCGTGGCCGAGACCGCGCGGTCGCTCGGGCACGTCGACGAGGACGACGTCGGCACCCGCGCGGCGGGCGTCGTCGAGCAGCGCGGGGAGGTCCGCGAGGGTGCGGGCGGGCGATCGTGGTCCTGTGCCGGTGCCGTCGGCCCGCAGCAGACCGAGGACGTGGTCGAGGTCGGCCATCGCGCTGCGGCCCGTCTCCTCGATCGCGGCGAGCGCGCGCCGCGCGGCCTCGGGATCCGTGGCCAGCAACCGGGAGGCCGCCGCGGCCTGGAGCGTCGTGACGGTGAGCGCGTGCCCGACGGAGTCGTGCAGCTCGCGCGCGAGCCGTCCCCGCTCGGCGTCGCGGTCGGCCGCGACCTCGAGCTCCGCGATGCGCTCGAGCTGGTCGGGGCCGAGCAGCGGCCAGGCCGCCTGGCGGAGCAGCTCCCGCGCGGCGACGATCACGTACGGGAGCAGGAGAAGGAGCACGACAGCGATCAGTGCCAGTGCCCAGGTGTCCGCCCAGGACGGCACGAGCTCCCAGGGTCGCCAGTCGCCGAGCAGCACCGGCTCGATCCCGAGGGCCGACAGGACGAGCTGCGTCGCGACCGGGATCGCCAGGAGCACCACGACGAGCACGGCGGCCCCGAGCGCGAGGTGCAGCGCGTACCACGCCGCGGCCCGCCACCGGGTGGCGGCGCTCGGGTTCGCGTCGCCGGCGGGTGTCGGCAGGTCGACGTCGAGGAACGTCCGCACCGCCGCGATCTCCAGGGCACGCACCGGCGCGAGGAACGGCGGCGTGCCGGCGATCACCGCCGAGAGGACGGCGAGGACCCCCGCGGCGACGCGCGGCGTCTGCGTCGACGCGAACATCTGCACGAAGCCCGTCACGAGGACCAGGTAGGCGCCCGCGACGACCCCGCCGATCACGAGGTACACGCCCGCGCGCACGGTCGACGCGCTGCGCAGCGGCGCGGTCAGCCGCCGTGCCGTGTCGCCACCGCCCGGGCGCGTCCCCTGCGTCATGCGCCCCATCCTCCCCCGGGTCCCGCACGGGCCGCCTCCCCCGCCCGGGTGAGCGGCGCCGTCGGGCCCGCCGCGCGGTCCGTGCGCCTCGCTGGTCCACTTGTCCCCATGGAGGGCTTCTGGTGGGGGTTGCTCGCGAGCTCGTCGCTGCTGATCGGCGCGGCGGTGGTGCTGTGGCGCCCGCCAGGACAGCGCGCTGTCGGCCTCGTCATGGCGTTCGGCGCGGGCGTGCTCATCAGCGCGGTGGCGTACGACCTCGTGGAGGACGCGTCGCGCAGCGTGAGCGGGTGGCTGCTGCTGGCGGGGCTCGCGGGCGGCGCGCTCACGTTCTTCCTGGGCGACCGGGTGATCGACAACCTGGGGGGCGAGGGCCGCAAGCGCTCGACCGGCGTGCAGGGGCACACCGTCCAGGCCGCGGGCGGCACGGGCGGCGCAGCGATCGCGCTCGGGACGGTGCTCGACGGCATCCCCGAGTCGGTGGTCCTCGGCGCGACGCTCATCGGTGGCGGCGGCGTGAGCGTCGCGATGCTCGCCGCCGTCTTCCTGTCCAACCTGCCCGAGGCGATGGCGGCGACGTCGGGCCTGCTCAAGTCGGGGACCAGCCCGTCGCCGCTGTGGCTGCTCTGGGGGTCGACGACGGTCGTGTCGGCTCTCGCCGCCGGGTTCGGCTACCTCGCGCTCGACGGCGCGTCGCCGGCCGTCGTGGCGGTCACGCAGGCGTTCGCCGCGGGCGCGCTGCTCACGATGCTCGTCGACACGATGATCCCCGAGGCCACCGAGTTCGGCGGGCCCGTGACAGGCCTCGTCACCGTGCTGGGCTTCGCGACGGCGTTCGGGCTCAGCTCGATCGGGTGACGAGCACGCCGTCGCGCGCCGTCGAGCACGACCTGAGGGTCGCGAAGGGCTCGATAACGACCGTCAGGTCGTGTTCGGCGAGACTCCGGTCAGGCCGCGAGGTCCTGGCCGCTCATGCGGTGGATCGACGCCATGACCTCGTCGGTCAGCTCGCGGCGTGCCTGCGCGGGCCTCGTCCCGGCCGTGAGCTGGCGCTGCGGGTCGATGGGCTTGCCGAAGTGCACCTGCACGCGGTGGATGCGCGGGAGGCGCGCGCCGATGGGCTGGACCTTGTCCGTGCCGCGCACCGCGACCGGCACGACGGGCGCGTGCCCGGCGAGCGCGAGCCACGCGACACCGGTGCGGCCCTGGTGCAGCTTGCCGTCGCGCGAACGGGTCCCCTCGGGGTAGATGCCGAACGCCCCGCCGCGCTGCAGCACCTCGAGCGCGTCCTCGAGCGAACGCTGGCCGGCGCGCGGGTCGTCGCGCTGCACCGGGATCATGCCGATCGTCGTGAAGAACCACCGCGACAGCCGTCCCTTGATGCCGCGGCCCTCGAAGTACTCCGCCTTGGCGAGGAACGTCACGTGCCGCGGCGCGACGATCGGGATGAGGAGCGAGTCGATGAACGACAGGTGGTTGCTCGCGAGGATGACCGCACCGTTGCGCGGGATGTTGTTGCGTCCGGTCACCTGGGGTCGCAGCAGCACGTAGGCGAGCAGCGACAGGATGAGCCTGAGGACGCGGTAGGTCATCCGCTCATTGTGCACCGTCGTCCGCGCACGCCCGTGCACACGCGACGTGACCTGCGACGACGTCGTGCACGCCGGTGCACGACGTCGTCCCGGGTCTCAGGTGGCCGTGCCGGACCGGTCGCGGGCCGGGTCGGGTGTCGCCGCCAGCCGCCGCGCGCGGCCTCCGCGGGTGAGCGCGTACAGGGCGAGGAGCACGACGACGAGCCCCGCCGTCGAGGCGAGCTGGGCGCGCGCGGTGTCGTCCGTGAGCATGAGGACGGTGAGCGCCGCGAGCCCGACGAGGACCGCCCACGTGAGCCACGGGAACCCCCACATGCGCAGCGTCATCGGCTCGCCGGCGGCGCGCGCCTCGGCCTCGAGCCGACGGCGCAGGCGCAGCTGCGAGACCGCGACGAGGACCCACACGACGAGCAGCGCCGCACCGACGGCGTTGAGCAGGACGCCCAGGAGCGCGTCGGGGGCCAGCCAGTTGAGGCCCACGGCGACGAGCGAGAAGAACACCGACACGAGCACCGAGACCCACGGGACGTCGCGGCGCGAGACGCGGCGCAGCGCCGTCGGGCCGTCACCGCGCCCGGCGAGCGAGTACGCCATGCGCGACGTGCCGTAGACGTTCGCGTTGAACGCCGACAGCAGGGCGACGACCACGACGACCTCCATGAGGCGCGCCGCGCCGGGCAGGCCGGCGAGGTCCAGCACCGCGACGAACGGGCTCTCCGCGAGGAGCGGCGAGTCCCACGGCAGGACGAGCACCATGATCGCGACCGAGCCCAGGTAGAACACGAGGATGCGCCAGACGATCGACCGTGTGGCGCGCGCGACGGCCGTGCGCGGGTCGCGCGCCTCGGCCGCGGCGATCGTGACGATCTCGATGCCGCCGAACGCGAAGACCACGACGAGGAGCCCCGCCGCGACGCCCGCCCAGCCCTCGGGCGCGAAGCCGCCGTTCCCGAGGAGGTTGCTCGTCCCCACGGGGTCGGTGCCCGGGAGCAGACCCAGGACGAGCAGGACGCCCACCACGAGGAACCCGACGATCGCCGCGACCTTGACGAACGCGAACCAGAACTCGAACTCGCCGAACTGCCGCACGCCCCACAGGTTCACGACGGCGAACACCGTCACGACGGCGAGCGCCACGCCCCACTGCGGCACTCCCGGGAACCAGCCGGTGACGATCACGGCAGCCCCGGTGATCTCCGCACCGAGGACCATGACCAGCATGAACCAGTAGAGCCACCCCAGGACGAACCCCGCCCACGGCCCGAGCGCCTCCTCGGCGTACACGGAGAACGACCCGCTCGCCGGCCGCGCGCTGGCCATCTCGGCGAGCATCCGCATGACGAGGATGACGAGGACGCCGGCGATCGCGTACGACACGAGCACCGCCGGCCCGGCCGTCGCGATCCCGACGCCCGAGCCGAGGAACAACCCGGCGCCGATCGCCGAGCCGAGCCCCATCATCGTCAGGTGCCGCGCGCGCAGGCCGTGGCCGAGCCGGTCGGCGGACGTCGCGCCGGTGGTCGGGGCGGTCGCCTCGCGCGCGGTGGTGCCGGGGCCGGTCGTACCGGGGCCGGTCGCCACAGGGCCGGCGGGTCCGAGGTCAGGGGGTGGGGTGCTCATGGTGCGGTCCAGCGGTAGGGGGCTCCGGCCGGTCGGCCGACGTCCGACGCTACCCGACACCTGTCAGGGCCACAGATCACCCCGGTGACCTCTCAGCCTGACAACGGCGCGCCGACACCGACGTGTCAGGGCCACGGGTCACCCCGGTGACCTCCCGCACTGACAGGCCGGTGCACGACGGCGCCCCGCACCCGGGCGCGGAGATCACGCGGGTGCGGGGCGTCGTCGAGCACGCCGTCGTGCCTGGGTCCTACGGGGTCGCCGTGCGCGGCGCTGTGGTGGGCCGGGTGGCGGGGGTGTCGCCCTCGTGGGCCGGTGGTTCGGCGGCAGCGCCGCTGGCGGTCGGGTGGGCGGACGTCGGAGCGGACGTCGGAGCGACGGCGTCGGGGGCCGTGGTCGGGCGCGGAGCGCTCGTCGACGACGCCGGGCCGGGACGTCCGGTGGAGCCGTTGAGCACGCCGTCGTCCTCGAGGTCGTCGAGATCGTCGTCGTCGACCGAGCTCGCGCCGCGCTCGGCACCCTCGGCGAACACCGACGGCTGCGCGGGCGTGCCCGCCTTGATGTGGTTGAACAGGATGTTGAGCAGGATCGCCATGATCGCGGCCGAGCTGATCCCGGAGTGGAAGATGATGCCGAACCACGTGGGGAACTGGTCGTAGAAGTCGGGCTTCGCGATGGGGATCATGCCGAACGAGATCGACGCGGCGACGATGATGAGGTTCATCGAGTTCGAGTAGTCGACCTTGGCGAGCGTGCGGATGCCGGACGCGGCGACCGAGCCGAACAGCACGACGCCCGCACCGCCGAGGACCGGCGTCGGGACGGCGGCGACCACGCGCCCCAGGATGGGCAGCAGGCCCAGGACCACGAGGATCGCGCCTCCGGCCGAGACGACGAACCGCGACTTGACGCCCGTGATCGCGACCAGGCCGACGTTCTGCGCGAACGCGGACTGCGTGAACGAGCCGAAGAACGGTGAGACCACCGAGGACGCCATGTCGGCACGCAGGCCGTTGGCGATGCGCTTGCGGTCGACCTTCGTCTCGACGATCTCACCGACGGCGATGATGTCCGCCGTCGTCTCGGTGAGCGTCACGAGGATCACGATGAGCATCGACACGATCGCGGCGATCTCGAACGTCGGGGCGCCGAAGCCGAGGAAGTCCGGGAACGCGGCGACGGGACCGTCGCCCACGCCCGCGAAGTCGGCCTGGCCGGTGAAGACCGCGACGAGGGTGCCGAGGACGATCGCGAGGAGGATCGACAGGCGCGAGACGGTCCCGCTGCCGACCTTGGAGAGCAGGATCACGATCGCGAACGTCAGCGCCGCGAGCCCGATGTTGCTCACCGAGCCGTAGTCCGGCGACTCCGCGTTGCCGCCCATCGCCCAGTTCGCCGCGACGGGCATGAGCGTGAGCCCGATCGTCGTGATGACGACACCCGTGACCACCGGTGGGAAGAACCGGATGATCTGCGCGAAGAACGGCGTGATGAGGAAGCCCACCGCGGACGCCACGAGCACGGCGCCCAGCACGGCCTGCATCCCTCCCCCGCCGCCGACGATCGCGACCATCGTCGACACGCCCGCGAACGAGACGCCCTGCACCAGCGGCAGCTGCGAGCCGAAGAACGGGATGCCGATCGTCTGCAGGATCGTCGCGAGGCCGCCCATGAAGAGCGACGCGGCGACGAGAACACCGATCTCGGCGGGCGTGAGGCCCGCTGCGGAGCCGACGATCAGCGGCGGCGCGATGATGCCGCCGTACATCGTCAGCACGTGCTGGAACCCGTAACCGAACGTCGCCCCGAGGGGCAGACGCTGGTCCTCGGGGCGTACCGGACGGCGTTCGGCGTCGTCCGCGACCTTCTGGGCTCGCGCGTTCATAGCGGACCTCCTCGTCGGCTATCGTTCCGCTCAGCGGAAAAGTACTTCCACCATTCGAACCCCAACTGTGACGTGTGTCAAGTCTCCGCCACCAACTCGTCCGTGGCCTGCGGCGACGCAAAGGTGGGAGCCGGCGGAGGGCGGGGGCCGGAGTGGGGCGGCGGCGGGTCGTGGTGGGCCTGGCGGGAGCGGCCGAGGGACGAGGCCGCGGATGGTAGGCCCGCCGCCGCCCCACGCAGGCCCCCGCCCGGCCCCCCACGGCGCTCGACCCCCACGAAGCCCTGGGCTCACCCCGCGACGAGCCGGCGCGCGGCAGCCGAGTGCTCGGCGATCAGAGCGCCCAGGTCCAGCCGGGGGATCGCGCCGTCGACGACGCGCCACTCTCCTCCCACCATGACGCGGTCCGCCCGGTCCGCGCCGCACAGCAGGAGCGCGGCGACGGGGTCGTGCGTCCCGGAGAACCGCAGCTCGTCGAGGCGCCACAGCGCGAGGTCGGCCTGCTTGCCCACGGCGAGCACGCCGACGTCGTCGCGGCCGAGGACGCGTGCGGACCCGCGCGTCCCCCAGCCGAGCGCGCGCGTCACGGGGATGTCCGCGCCGTACTTGAGCCGCTGCAGGTAGAGCGCCTGGCGGGCCTCGAGGATCATCGTCGAGGCGTCGTTCGACGCCGATCCGTCCACGCCGAGCCCGACGGGCGCGCCCGCGTCCTCGAGCTCCACGGCCCGCGCGATGCCGGACGCGAGGCGCATGTTCGACGTCGGGCAGTGCGCCACGCCGGTCCCGGCCGCTCCGAGGCGGCGCACCTCGTCGTCGTCGAAGTGGATGCCGTGACCGAGCCACGCGCGGTCGGTCAGCCAGCCGACCGACTCGAGGTAGTCGACGGTGCGCAGCCCGAAGCGCTCGCGGCAGAAGTCCTCCTCGTCGATCGTCTCGGCGAGGTGGGTGTGCAGGCGCACGTCGAGCGCCTCGGCGAGCGCGGCGCTCTCGCGCATGGCCTCGGTCGTCACGGAGAACGGCGAGCACGGGGCGAGCGCGATCTGGACCTGGGCCCCGGCGCCGCGCTCGTGGTACGTCTCGACGAGGCGGCGGGAGTCCTCGAGGATCACGTCGAGGGTCTGCACGACGGACTGCGGCGGGAGGCCGCCGTCGTCCTCGCCGAGGGTCATCGACCCGCGCGTGAGGGTCGCGCGCATCCCGAGGCGCCGGACGGCCTCGACCTGGATGTCGATCGCGTCGTCGAGGCCGTCGGGGAACACGTAGTGGTGGTCGGCCGCCGTCGTGCAGCCGGACAGGAGCAGCTCGGCGAGCGCGACGGTCGTGGCGAGCTCGTGGTCGCGCGGCGTGAGGCGCGCCCACACCGGGTAGAGGCGCTGGAGCCACGGGAACAGCGGGGCGTCGGCGACGGGCCCCCAGGCGCGCGTGAGGGTCTGGTAGAAGTGGTGGTGCGTGTTGATGAGGCCGGGCGTGAGCACGTGCTGCGACGCGTCGAACGTCTCGTCGACGGGCGTCGCGGGTGCTCCGCCCGCCGGGACGAGCTCCGCGACGACGCCCTCCTCGACGACGATCCCGCCGCGCGCGTCGGGGGCGGCGGGGGTGTCGTCGGCGGTGAAGACGCCGAGCGGGTCACGGATCCAGAGACGGGTCATGAGGACTCCTGGTGGCTGGTCGTCGCGTCACCGGTGGCGCACGTCCGGCGCCTCGGTGCGCCGGCTCAGTGGTCCTGTCTGCCGATCCAGGGGCCGGCGGCGGTGCGCCGCGGCTCCTCTGGACGGTAGGACCCGTCGGGGCGCGAGGTCAACCACGGAGCGCGGCCCACCCGCGCGCTCCGCCCGCGCGCCCTGCGGGCCGGTGCGCCATGCTGGTGCCGCCGTCCGCCGCCCAGGGAGTCGCCGTGAACGAGTACGCGCCGCTCGTCCCCGTGTTCGTCGTCGCGCTCCTGGCGCCGCTGCTCTCGGGGCTGATGCCAACGCGCGCCCGGCTCCCCCAGGTGGTGCTCCTGCTGCTCGGGGGCGTCGTCATCGGTCCCGAGCTGCTCGACGTCGCCGGTCCCGACGACGTGGTCCTGCTCTCGGACCTCGGCATGGGGTTCCTCTTCCTCCTCGCCGGGTACGAGCTGGAGCCCAGCGTGCTGCGCGAGCGCGAGGGCCGCCGGGCCGGCGGCGCGTGGCTGACCTCGCTCCTGCTCGGCGCGCTGGTCGCCTTCCTCCTCCTCGAGCACGACACGGTCCACGCGCTCGCCGCGGGCGCGATCGCCCTGACGACGACGGCGCTCGGGATCGTGCTGCCGATCCTGCGCGACGCGGGCCGGCTCGGCACGCGCCTGGGACGGACCGTGCTCGTCAACGGCGCGGTGGGCGAGCTCGCTCCGATCGTCGCCATGGCCCTGCTCCTCGGCACGCGCCAGACGGGGGCCGCCGCCGTCCTGCTCGTGCTCTTCGGGGCCGTCGCGATCGGCCTCTCGGCGCTCCCGGCGCGGGTCCACGCGCCCGCGGGCCTGCGCCTCCTCGAGGCGTCGGAGCACGGCACCGGGCAGAGCACGCTGCGCCTGACCGTGCTGCTGCTGGTCTCCCTCCTCGCGACCGCGGCGGCGATGGGCTTCGACGCGGTGCTCGGGGCGTTCGTCGGCGGCATGGTCCTGCGGCGGTGGGCCCCCGGTGACGTGCGACGGCTCGAGGAGAAGCTCGACGTCGTCGCGTGGGGCATCTTCATCCCCGTGTTCTTCGTCAGCTCCGGCATGGGCCTCGACGTCGACTCGATCGTCGCCGCGCCGGCCCTGCCGGTCCTCCTGCTGGTCCTGATGCTCCTCGTCCGTGGCGGCCCGGTGCTCTTCTTCTTCCGTCGGGACCTGCCCGCGCGCGAGCGCGTGCAGACGGCGCTCTACTCGGCGACGGCGCTGCCCGTCCTCGTCGCGCTCACCGAGCTCGCCGTGGACGACGGTGCGATGAGCTCACGGACCGGCACCGCGCTCGTGGGAGCCGGGGTGCTCTCCGTGATCATCCTGCCGATGGTGGCGAGCAGGCTCGGACGTGACCGCGACGACGCCGCCCTGGCAGCCGACCGACGGACGGACGGGCCGCAGGACGGCGTCGTCGAGACGGTGTGAGCGGTCCGGTCAGGCCACCGTGACGAGGTAGTCGTCGGCGTCGTCGTCCCACGCGAGCGTCACGGCGCCCGCCGCCTGCGCCGCCTTGCAGAACTGCAGGAACCCGCGGTAGCCGAGCGCCTTCTCGCTGAAGTCCGGCCGCTTCTTGCGGATGGCGTTCTTCAGCCCGGACAGCGCCGCGGACCCGCCCTCCTCCTGCACGACCGAGCGCAGGAGCTCGAAGGTCGCGTCCGTGTCACCCTGCGCGGGCAGGGACACCTCCGGGTCTCCCGTGGCCGGACCCGTCGCGAGCTCGACGAACCCGCGGTCGGCGAGGAACCGCAGGAACTCGCCGAACGTGCGGAAACCGTAGTCGGCCTCGCTGAACGTCGGGTCCTTGCGCAGGAGCGTCCGCTTGAGGACCGACGCCGTCACGGCGCCACCCGTCGACGACGCCAGGTCCGCGAGGGTCTGCGCGACGCGCACCTCCATGGGCAGGTCCTCGCCCGCGGGCGCGTCGTCGTCGGCCGCGTCGGCCGGCTCGTCCGGAGCGACCGGGTCCGCGCCGGCCGGGACCGTCGTCGGCACGGTCGCCTCGTCCGCACCCTCCGGCGCGCCGTCGCCCGCCACGGGCGCGGTCTCCTCGGCCGGTGCCCCCGCCAGGTCCGTGCCCACGAGCGCGGCCGCCGCGGCGCGCGCGGACTCCTCGCGCGTCCGCTCCGGCTTCGCCGCCTTCTCCGTGCCCGACGTCGCGCGCCTCCGGCCGCGCGCGCCGCTGCCTCCCGAGCCGCTCGCCCCGCCCGCGGACCGGCCAGAACCGCGGCGCGACGTCGAGCGCTCCTCCGGCTCGTCGGGCACGTCGACGCCCTCGAGGCGGTCGTAGAACAAGAACTCGTCGCACGCGGGCGGCAGGAGGCGCGACGTCGACTTCTCGACCCCGACGCCGATGACGCGCTTGTTCAGCTCGCGCAGCTTGTGGACGAGCGGGGAGAAGTCGGAGTCGCCGGTGCACATGACGAACGTGGAGATGTAGTCGCGCTCGAACGCCATCTCGATCGCGTCGACGACCATCTTGATGTCGGCCGCGTTCTTGCGCGACGCCCCCATGCGCTGCGGCATCTCGATGAGCTCGACCTGGTGCCGGGTCAGCGAGCGCCGGTCCTCGTCGAAGTACGACCAGTCCGCGTAGGCGCGCCGCACGACGACGCGGCCCCGTACCGCGAGGGCGTCGGCGATCGGCCCGAAGTCGAAGGACATCCCGCCCAGGTGCTCACGCGCGCCGAGCGCGAGGTTCTCGTAGTCGATGAAGACGGCCAGGCGTTCCTCGAGGTCCATGCCCCGAGCCTAGGGGGCCCGCGGCGCGGACGCCGGATCGCCCACCGGAGATCGTGCCGAACCCGGGGTCGTGCGCCGTCCGGACCCCGGAACGCCCGGCAACCCCGGGTTCGGGGGCCGGGTGACCCAGGCATCATGTGTACGATCGTACGCATGTCGTCGTCCTCCGCCGCGGTCGCGACGGTCGACCGCCGTGCGCGCGTCGCCGTCGCGCTGCTGTTCTTCACCAACGGTGCGCTGTTCGCCAACCTCGTGCCCCGGTACCCGGAGATCAAGGACGCGCTCGACCTCAGCAACGCGGGCTACGGCGCCGCCGTCGCCGCGTTCCCCGCCGGAGCGATCGCGGCCGGCCTGCTGGCCGCTCCCCTCCTGCGACGGTTCGGCTCGGCGCGTGTCGCGGTGGCGGGCACCGTCCTCACGGGGATCGGCGTCTTCCTCGCGGGATCCGCACCCGTGTTCCCCCTGCTCGTCGCGGCGCTCTTCGTCGGCGGCGCGATGGACGCGTTCACCGACGTCGCCCAGAACGCGCACGGCCTGCGCGTCCAACGCCGCTACCGCCGGTCGATCATCAACGGGTTCCACGCGGTCTGGTCGGTCGGCGCCGTGACCGGCGGCCTCATGGCGGCCGCCGCGATCGCGCTGCGCCTCCCGCTCGGGGTGCACCTGGCGATCACCGGGCTGCTCTTCTCGGCGGTGGCGCTGCTCGCGCGGCGCTGGTGCCTGCCCGGCCCGGACACGGGGCTCGACGACGCGGCAGCCG
This sequence comes from Cellulosimicrobium sp. So1_17, assembly GCF_055181235.1. Classification (NCBI taxonomy): domain Bacteria; kingdom Bacillati; phylum Actinomycetota; class Actinomycetes; order Micrococcales; family Promicromonosporaceae; genus Cellulosimicrobium; species Cellulosimicrobium sp. So1_17. The sequence continues at coordinate 3,227,266 of NZ_CM143702.1, read as the reverse complement.
TCGGCGCCGCCCCCGACCGGGACGTCACGGGTCCGGACGCCACACCGACGCGCGGGGCGGGCGACCTCCTCCCGGGCCGGCGGCGGGTCACCGTGCGCACCGTGGGCCTGCTCGCCGCGCTCGTGCTCGTCGCGATCGCCGGAGCGCTCGTCGAGGACGCGGGCAGCACGTGGGCGGCCGTCTACCTCTCGAGTCCGGCGCTCGGCGCCACGGCGGAGCTCGCGGCCTTCGGGTTCGTCGCGCTGGTCGGCGCGCAGTTCGTCGGGCGCCTCGTCGGGGACCGCATGGTGGACCGGTGGGGCCAGCGTGGCGTCGCGCGGTTCGGCGGAGCGCTCATCGCTGTCGGCGCCGGCCTCGCGCTCGCGTTCCCCTCCGTGCCCGGCACGATCGCCGGGTTCGCCGCGGCGGGGTTCGGCACCGCGACGCTCGTGCCCGCCGCGATGCAGCAGGCGGACGAGGTCCCCGGCCTGCGCCCGGGCACCGGGCTCACCCTCGTGTCGTGGCTCATGCGGCTCGGGTTCCTGCTGTCGCCACCGCTGGTCGGGCTGGTCGCGGACGCGTCGAGCCTGCGTACCGGGCTGCTCGTGCTCCCGGCCGCGGGCGTCGTCGTCGTGCTCCTCAGCGGAGTCCTCACGGGCCGCCGTCGCCAGACCGCCCCGCCCCCGGCCGCCGAGGGACCGCCTCGCACGGACCGCCACGACCTGCACGCCACCGAGCCCGAGGAGGCCACCCCATGACGACCGACCACTTCGCCGGCGACCCCCGGACGAACCGCGAGCGCATGCTCGCGGGCGACCTGTACATCGCGGACGACCCGGAGAACGAGCGCCTCGCGAAGCGCGCGATCCGCCTCTCCGACGAGTACCACCGGGCCGTCGTGGCGGACGACGGGTCGTCCCGGGCGATCCTCGCCGACCTCCTGGGCACCCTCGGCGACGGCGCGTGGATCCGGCCGCCGCTCGTCGTCGACTACGGCGAGAACCTCCACGTGGGCGCGCGCACGTTCGTCAACGCGAACCTCACGGCGCTCGACGTCGCCGCGATCACGATCGGCGAGGACTGCCAGATCGGCCCGGACGTCCAGCTGCTCACCCCGACGCACCCCGTCGAGCCGCAGCCCCGGCGCGACAAGCTCGAGGCGGCGCGGCCGATCACGATCGGCGACAACGTGTGGCTCGGCGGTGGCGTGATCGTGTGCCCGGGCGTGACCATCGGGGAGAACACGGTCGTCGGGGCCGGCGCCGTCGTGACGCGCGACCTGCCCGCGAACGTCGTGGCCGTCGGCAACCCGGCGCGCGTGGCCCGCGAGGTCTGACGTGGCTCCCGGGGAGGCCGCAGCCCGGCCGACGAGCCGCGCCCGCCGCCACGACCCGGGGCGCCGCGACCGCATCGTCGACGCGTGCCTCGACGTGCTCGCCGAGGTGGGCGTCGCGGGGACGTCGCACCGCCGCGTCGCGGCCGCCGCCGACGTGCCGCTCGGGTCGATGACGTACCACTTCGCCGGGATGGACGAGCTGCTGCGCGAGGCGTTCGGCCGCTTCGCGCGCGAGGCGGCGGCACAGTTCGAGCGCCGCATGGTCGAGGCCCGGACGCCCGAGGAGGCGGTCCGGGCGGTGACGCTGCTGGTCACGCACGACGTCTTCGCCACGCAGCGCGACCTCGTGCTGAGCCACGAGCTCTACACGCTCGCGGCGCGCGACCCCGCCTTCCGCACCCTGACGAACGACTGGATGCGCCGCAGCCGCGAGGCGCTCGGACGCCACTTCGACCCCACGACGTGCCGCGCCCTCGACGCGTTCGTCGAGGGCATGACCATCCACCGCGCGCTCGACACCGAGCCGCACGACGACGCGGACGTCCTCGACGCGGTCCGTCGCCTCACGGGCGTCCCGGCACCCGGCGACGCCTGAGCCCGGGTGGGGACGGTCGTCGATGACCGGCGGCGCTCCGGTCGACCGATGGCGGTCAGACGATCTTCGGGAAGCTCAGGAGCAGCCCGACGCCGACGAGGAAGAGGACGCCGCCCGCGCCGACCATGCCCCACGACGCGCGCTCCGAGCGGAACCGTCCCGCGAACGCGCCGAAGAACAGCACGAGCGCGAAGAGGACGGTCACGAGCGTGTAGTCGTCGCCGCGCTGGTTGTTCGTGAGCGCCTGGTCGAAGTACTCGTCGGCCCGGGCGTCCGCCTCGACGGCCTCGACCTCGCCGGGCGGGACGTACGCGTCGAGCGCGAACGGGCTCAGGGCGGCGTCGGGGTTCTGCAGCGGGCGCGAGGCCAGCCACTCCTCGAACGCCGGCTCGAAGTGAGGCGTGAAGCGGTCGCGCGCGAAGCTCTCGAGCTCGTCGTTCTCGTTCGCGACGCCCTCCAGGTACAGGCTGAACACCTGGAGGTCGATCGCGCGCGCAGCCTCCGAGCGGGTCCGCTCCGTGGACGCCTCGATGCGCTGCGTCGAGGCGCGCGAGAACGCGATCGACATCTCGCCGCCCCACTTGCTCGCCTCGAAGCCGCTCCAGGCCGTGAGGACGGCCGTGACGGAGAGAAGGATCACCGTCACGGTCTCCCGGAAGGACCTACCGCTCTTGCCCGCCTCGTCGTCGGCCACGGCAGGACAGTAGCCCGCGCCGTCGGGCCGCGCGCGGCGGACGGCTCAGCAGGCACGACGCCGCGCGAACGGCCGCGGAGGGGCTCAGCCGACGCGGCGTCGCAGCCCGAGCAGGACGCCGCCGACGAGCAGCGCCGCGAGGGCTACCGCGAGCAGCGCGCCCACGTCGGAGCCCGTCGCGGCCATCTGGTCGCCGCCGTCCGCGTCGCCGCTCGGCGTGTCGTCCGGGCCGCCCGTCGGGACGTCCGTCGGCCCGTCCGTGGGCGGCACGGTCGGGTCCGTCGGGGTGGGGGTCGGCGTGGGGGACGGCGTCGGCGGGTCGAGCACCGTGTTCGTCACCGTGCACGTGACCTCGGCGCCGTCGTCGACCTGGACGGTGTCCTCGTCGACCAGCTCGCCGCCGTCGCAGACCCAGCCCTGCTCGGTGTAGTCCCACCCGCTGCCCGACTCCGAGAGGTCGTACGTCCCCTCCGCGACGGGCACGAGTGCCACGTCCCGGCTGCCGTCGAAGCCCGAGATCGGCGTCGGTCCCGACGCCGTGAGCTCCCAGTCGCTGAGCGGGACCACGTCGTCGACCACCTGCTTGTGCAAGGTCAGCGTGCCCGCGAGCCAGTGGTTCGTGACGGTGCAGGTGACGTCGTCGCCCGGCTCCACCACGACGGTCGAGAGCAGGGCGCCGTCCTCGCCCGGGGACTGGACCACGCGCGCGGCGTCGCACACCCAGCGCAGCGCCGTCCACCCGTCGGGGCCGCCGGTCTCGCCGAGGACGTACCGGCCCGGCGCGACGGCGACGTGGGAGACCTCCGGGCTGCCCGTCACCCCCGAGATCGACGTCCCGCCACCGAGGGCGGTGAGGGTCCAGTCCGTCGGCTCGGCGTCGCCGGTGTACCCGCGGTCGTCGAGCTCCTTGACGAGCGTGAGGTGCGGCAGCTCCGCGCGGTTCGTGACCACGCACGTGACGTCGTCCCCCGGGCCGAGCGTGACCGTCGAACCGTCGACCGGCGTGGGTCCGCAGGTCCACCCCTCCGACACGTAGCCGCCGTAGCCGCCGGACTCCGCGAGGTCGTAGCTCCCTGGAGGGAGCGGGACGGACGTGACGTCCGTGCTGCCCGCGGCGCCCTCGGCCACGGTCTCGCCGGAGGCGTCCGTCGCGCTGAGCGTCCACGCCGCGGGGTCCGCGGAGCCCCCGACCACCACCTTGACCAGCGTGAGCGTGGACTCGACGTAGGTGTTCGTCACCGTGCACACGACGTCCTCGTCGGGCCCGATCACGACGCTCGACCCCTCCTGCAGCAGGCCGCCCTCGCACACCCAGCCCTCGGGCTCGTAGCCCGGCGGCCCGCCCGACTCGGCCAGCGTGTGCACGCCCTCGCCCACGTCGACCTGCGTCACCGCCACGCTGCCCGACGGTCCCGAGATCGTCCCGGGCTCGCCGTCCGCCTGCGGCCCCGTGGCCGAGAGGGTCCAGTCCTCGGGCGCGGCGGGACCGCCGTCGACCACCTTGACGAGCGTGAGGAGCGACGGCAGCGGGGTGTTCGTGATCGTGCACGCGACGTCGGCGCCCGCGCCGATGCTCACGACGTCGCCCGTCACCGGGGCACCGGTGCACTCCCACGGGCCGGCCTCGAAGCCGCTCCACCCGTCCTCGGCGAGGGTGTAGTCCCCCGCGGGGAGGAAGGCGTCCGTCACGGCGTCCGACCCGGACGGGCCGCTCACCGACACAGGATCATCCGGGTCGGGCCCCCCGGTCGCGGTGAGCGTCCAGTGCTCGGGCTGCGCGAAGATCTCGCCCTCGAGGAGCTTCGTGAGGGTGAGCGTCGCACCCGTCCACGTGTTCGTGGCCGTGCACACCACGTCCTCGCCCTCGGCGACGGTCACGGAGCCGCCGGACCCGTCGCCGGACGCCGCACCGCTGCACGACCACGCGCCGTCGTACCCGGCGGGCCCGTCCTCGGTGAGCGCGTACGACCCCGGCTCCACCTCGACCGCCGTCACCGTCGGGTCGCGCGTCGCGCCCGTGAGCGTCGACGGACCCGTCGCCGTGAGGTCCCACTCCGCGGCCGTGGCCGGCCCGCCGACGACCTCCTTGACGAGGGTCAGGGTCGGGACCGTCGGCGTCACCGGCCCGACGTTCGTCACGGTGCACGTCACCGAGTCGGCCAGGTCGATCGTCACGGTCGACCCGTCGACCTCCGCGCCCTCGCACGACCACCCGTCGTCGCGGTAGCCGTCCGGTCCGCCCTCCTCGGACAGCGTGTACTGCCCGATCCGGACCTCCTGGTTCGTCACCTCGTCGGAGCCGGACGGCCCGCCGATCGACGACGGCCCCTGCGCGCGCAGCGTCCAGTCCTCGGGTGCTGCAGTACCGCCGACGACGTCCTTGACCAGCGTCAGCGTCGGGTAGATCGCCTCGTTGTCCACCGTGCACGTGAGCGTGCCGCCCGCGGGGACGACGATCTCCGGCGTCGGGTCGAAGATGTCCTCACCGCCGCAGTTCCAGTCCTGGAACCGGTAGCCCGCGACGCCGCCGCTCTCCCAGATCCGGTACGTCCCGGCGGGCACCTGGAGCGACTGCACGCCGTTGAGCCCGTCGCCCTCGATGACCTCCCCCGTGGCGACGTTCTGCGCGTGCATCGTCCACAGCTCGCGGCGCCCCTCGGAGGAGCCCGTGTCGAGGTTCTCGATGCGCTTGAAGAGAGAGAGCGTGCCCGTGCCGGTCTGCGCCGCGGCGGTGAGCGCCGCGGGGATCGCGAGCGCCAGGACGAGGGCGAGCGCGAGGAGCGCGGCGCCGACCGTGGCGAGGGGGTGGGGGGCACGGGCCGCCGGGGACGAGCGATGGTGCACGGGTCGAGACCTCCGTCACAGGGGGACGGCACGAACCTATCGCCGGGACCGCCCACCCGCCCGGCGACGACCCGAGACGTGCTCAGTCGATCAGGCGCCCGTAGACGAACATGTCGCGACGTACCCCGCCGACGCGCTGCCACCCCCGCAGCAGCCCTTCCCGGACGAAGCCGGCGCGCTCCGCGGCGCGCCACGAGCCCTCGTTCCACGGCTCGACGAAGAGGTCCGCGCGCTGGATGCCCGGCAGGCCCAGCGCCCAGTCCGCAGCGACCCGCAGCGCCGCTCCCGCGTAGCCCCGCCGTCGGCGGCTCGCCGCGACCCAGTACCCGATGCTGACCCGACCGTGGTCGGCGTCGCGGAGCAGGACGGAGAGCTGCCCGACGGCGTGGTCGTCGTCGGCCGTCGCGACGACGAACGAGTAGCCGACCCCGTCGGCCAGCCGCCGGCGCTGCCTCGCGACGTACGCGTCCACCGCGCAGGGGTCCGCAGTGCGAGGGACCGTGGTCACGAGCGGGATCAGCGGGTCCTGCGACGCCTCGACGACGACGTGCGCGTCGTCGGGCCGCCAGGCGCGGAGCCGGACGGGCGGCGCGTCGAGCGTCGGGGTCCGGCCGTCGTCCACGGCACGGTCGTCGTCCACGGCACGGTCTCCGTCCACGGCACGGTCTCCGTCCACCGCACGGTCGTCCTCCACGTCGCCATCGTCGCGCGGCCGGGCGTCGACGGCAGCAGCGACGCACCGCTCGTCGCACGCCGACCACCGTTCGTCGCACCCCTGGACCGCCGGTCCCGGCGGGCACGTCACGGTGTGACCTGCGTCTCTAGCCTGCTCGTGTCGAACGCAACGACGCGACGCCCTGGGAGGCTCCTGTGTCATCGTCCACCCGGACCGCGGAAGGACCCGCGGCCCCCGAGCCGGAGATCGTCCCCGATCCCGCGCTCCCCCCGACCGCCGTCCCCGAGGACGACCTCGCCCCGCGCTGGACCCCGACGCGGATCGCGGTCTGGTCCGCGGTCGCGCTGCTCGGCGGGATCGCGTGGGTGATGCTCGCCGTGGTGCGCGGCGAGACGGTCAACGCGATCTGGTTCGTGTTCGCCGCGGTGTGCACCTACTTCATCGCGTACCGCTTCTACTCGAAGGTCATCGAGCGGTACATCACGCGACCCGACGACCGCCGTGCGACGCCCGCCGAGGTCCGCGAGGACGGCAAGGACTACGTCCCGACGGACCGCCGCGTGCTCTACGGCCACCACTTCGCCGCGATCGCCGGTGCCGGGCCGCTCGTCGGGCCGGTGCTCGCCGCGCAGATGGGCTACCTGCCCGGGACGATCTGGATCATCGTCGGCGTGGTGCTCGCGGGCGCGGTGCAGGACTACCTCGTCCTGTTCTTCTCCATGCGCCGCGGCGGCCGGACCATCGGCCAGATGGCGCGCCAGGAGCTCGGTCGCGTGGGCGGCACGGCCGCGATCGTCGCGTCCCTGCTCATCATGATCATCATCGTCGCGATCCTCGCGCTCGTGGTCGTCAACGCGCTCGGCGAGAGCCCGTGGGGCGTGTTCAGCGTCTCCATGACGATCCCCATCGCGCTGTTCATGGGCGTCTACCTGCGCTACCTCCGTCCGGGCCGCATCACCGAGGTCTCGATCATCGGCTTCGTGCTCCTCATGGCCGCGATCATCGGCGGCGGCTGGGTCGCGGACACCGCGTGGGGCGCGGAGATGTTCCACCTCGACCGCACGACGATCGCGATGGGCGTCATCGTCTACGGCTTCGTCGCGGCCGTGCTGCCCGTGTGGCTCCTCCTCGCGCCGCGCGACTACCTGTCGACGTTCATGAAGATCGGCGTCATCGTCGTCCTCGCGGTCGCGGTGATCGTCGTGCGGCCCGAGATCACGGTCCCCGCGATCAGCGAGTTCGCGAGCGGCGAGACCGGCCCGGTGGTCTCCGGGTCGCTGTTCCCGTTCCTCTTCGTCACGATCGCGTGCGGGGCGCTGTCCGGGTTCCACGCGCTCATCGCGTCCGGCACGACCCCGAAGCTCGTCGAGAAGGAGCGCCAGACGCGCTTCATCGGCTACGGCGGCATGCTCATGGAGTCGTTCGTCGCGATCATGGCGCTCGTCGCGGCCATCTCCATCGACCGCGGCATCTACTTCGCGATGAACTCCTCGGCCGCCGCGACCGGCGGCACGGTGGAGGGCGCGGTCGCGTTCGTCAACGGCCTCGGGCTCATGGGCGTGAACCTCACGCCCGACATGCTGACCTCGACCGCGCAGGCCGTCGGCGAGCCGTCCATCGTGTCCCGCACCGGCGGCGCCCCGACGCTCGCGCTCGGCCTCGCGACGATCATGCAGCAGCTCGTGGGCGGCACCGCGATGATGGGCTTCTGGTACCACTTCGCGATCATGTTCGAGGCGCTGTTCATCCTCACCGCCGTCGACGCCGGCACGCGGGTCGCGCGGTTCATGCTCCAGGACACGATCGGCAACGTCGCGCCGAAGTTCCGCGAGGTCACGTGGCGGCCAGGGGTCTGGCTGTGCACCGCGATCATGGTCGCCGGATGGGGGTCGATCCTGTACCTCGGCGTGACCGACCCGCTCGGCGGCATCAACACGTTCTTCCCGCTGTTCGGCATCGCCAACCAGCTCCTCGCCGCCATCGCGCTCGCCGTCGTGCTGGCGATCGTCACCAAGCGCGGCCGCAGCTACTTCCGGTGGCTGTGGATCATCGCGCTGCCGCTCGCGTTCACCGCGGTCGTGACGATCACGGCGTCGTTCGAGAAGATCTTCTCGCCGGTCCCCGCGGTCGGGTACTGGGCGCAGCACAACGCGTTCCAGGACGCGCTCGACGCCGGCGAGACGTCGTTCGGCACGGCGGGATCGGTCGAGGCGATGGAGGCCGTCGTCCGCAACACCTTCGTCCAGGGCACCCTGTCGATCGTGTTCGTGGTCCTCGCGATCGTCGTCATGATCGCCTCGGTCGTCACGACCGTGAAGGCGCTGCGCGCCGGCGGCGGCGAGAACCACGAGGACCCGGCGGTCCCGTCGCGCCGGTTCGCGCCCTCGGGGCTCGTCGCCAGCCCGGCGGAGAAGTCCCTCGAGAAGGAGTGGTCGGCACTGCCGGCCGAGAAGCGTCCTGTCGCGACGGGGCACCGGTGACGGTGCGACAGGACCCGCAGGGCTCCGCCACGACGGTCCGCGCGACCGTCGTGGCGGGGCTCCGCACCGCGGGCCGGCGGGTGCACGACGCCGCGGCCGCCGTCCGCTGGTACGTCCGGCAGGTCATGGGCGACGACGCGTACCCCACCTACGTCGCGCACCAGCGCGCCGCGCACCCGGGGTGCGACGTCGTCAGCGAGGGCGAGTTCTGGCGCGCGCGCCACGCCGAGCAGGACGCCAACCCGGGCTCGCGCTGCTGCTGACCCCGGCCCACGGTCGAGCCTCGTTACGATCGCTGCATGACCGGGCCCGTGCTCGCCGGCGTCGCCGCCGGCCTCGTCGTCGGGGTCCTCATCACCGCGGGCCTCGTCCTCGCGCTCCGGTTCGCGCGCGGCACGCGCGAGCTCGGGAGCGACTCCGAGCAGGCCACCTTCCGCACGCTCCACCTCGCCTCGCGCGCCGCGACCCACCTGCGCGACGGGCTCGACGGCGACGACGTCCGCCGCGCCGCGCGGTCGCTGCGGACCCTCCTGGGGTGCGACGCGCTCGCGATCGTCACGCGCGACGGGGTCCTCGCCCTCGACGGGCCGTCGCACCTCGTGCCCGACGCGAGGCGCCTCGCCGAGCAGGTCGTCTCGACCGGACGGCGCCAGGTCTCCGAGGGGCGGGACGACCGCCCGGCGCGCGACGCGCCGTCGGGCACGGTCGACGTCGGCACGTACGCGCAGCGCGAGGCCGTGGGGGCGCCGGTCGTCGCGGGCGACGCGGTCGTCGGTGCCGTCGTCGCGTTCGCCGACCGCGTGCGACCGCCGCTCGTGCGTGCCACGGAGGAGGTCGCGCAGTGGTGCGCGGCCCAGCTCGAGCTCGGCGAGCTCGAGGCGTCGCGCACCGCGCTCGCCGAGGCCGAGCTACGGGCGCTGCGCGCGCAGATCAGCCCGCACTTCGTCTACAACGCGCTCGGCGCGATCGCGGCGTTCATCAGCACCGACCCCGAGCGGGCCCGCGACCTCGTGCTCGACTTCGCCGACTTCACGCGCTACTCGTTCCGCGACCGCGGCGACTTCACGACGCTCGCCGACGAGCTGCGCAGCATCCACTCGTACGTCGAGCTCGAGCGGGCGCGCTTCGGCGAGCGCCTCACCGTGACGCTGCGGATCGCCCCCGAGGTGCTGGCCACGACGATCCCGTTCCTGTCGGTCCAACCGCTCGTCGAGAACGCGGTGCGGCACGGGCTCGAGCCGCGCGAGGAGGGCGGCACCATCGTCATCACCGCCCGCGCGGAGGGGACGCAGACCGAGATCACGGTCGAGGACGACGGCGTCGGCACGGACCCCGCGACGCTGCACGCCGTGCTCGTCGGCGACCGCGCGGGACACGTCGGGCTGCGCAACGTCGACACGCGCGTGCGCCAGCTCTACGGCGACGACCACGCCCTGGAGATCGAGACGGCGCCCGGGTCCGGCACCATGGTGCGGATGCGCATCCCCCTCTCGCAGCCCCTGCACGAGACCGAGGCCCGCCCGTGACGACACCCGGGACGACGGGCCCCGGCGCGACGGACCGCGGGACGAACCCGGGCACGACGGGCGGGCCGACGCTCGACGTCCTCGTCGCCGACGACGAGCGGCCCGTGCTCGACGAGCTCGCCGCCATGCTCGGGCGCGACCCGCACGTCCGGTCCGTGCGCACGGCGTCCACCGGCTCGGAGGCCCTGCGCGTCCTCGCCGAGGAACGGCTCGACGCCGCGTTCCTCGACATCCACATGCCCGGCCTCAGCGGGCTCGACCTCGCGCGGGCGCTGTCACGCTTCGTGCACCGGCCCGCCGTCGTGCTCGTCACGGCGGACGAGGCCCGCGCGCTCGAGGCGTTCGACCTCGAGGTCGTCGACTACGTGCTCAAGCCCGTGCGGCGCGAGCGCCTGGCGCGGGCCGTCGAGCGCGTCGTCGCCCGGGTCGAGGCCGGCCGCCCGGCGCCGCCCGCCGAGCCGTCGTCGGACCGGCCGCCCGCGGACGACGACGGGCGCCGCCCACCCGGGGACGCCGGCGAGCGGCCCCCGGCCGGCGACACCACCCCTGACGACGAGGCCCTCGCGGTGACCGTCGGCCAGACGACCCGGGTCGTGCGGCGCAGCGCGGTGCGCTGGGTCCAGGCGCAGGGCGACTACTCCCGCCTCGTCACGGACGCCGACTCCTACCTCGTGCGCGAGCCGATCACCGACCTCGAGGAGCGCTGGGCGGAGGCCGGCTTCCTGCGCGTCCACCGCTCGTACCTCGTGCAGCGCGGCGCCGTCACCGCGGCGCGGTTCGGCGGGCCGCGGCCCGTGCTCGTCGTCGCGGGACAGGAGGTGCCCGTGAGCCGGCGCATGCTCCCCGCGGTGCGCGACGCGTTCCTGCGCCCCCGGCGGCGACCGTCGTGAGCGACCCGCTCGACGAGGGACGCGCGCGTCGCGTGCGCGTCCGCTCGACCGACCCCGCTCCGCCCGCCGGCCCCGGCGCTCCGGCCCTCCTGCCCGACCCCGCGCCGTCGGGCACCACGGCCCGGCCGCCCCGCGCCGTGGAGGCGGGTGACGACGTCACCGTCTACGCCCGCAGCCTCGCACGCGCCCAGCTGCGGCTCGCCCTCGCGTGCGCCGGGACGTTCCTCGTGGCCGTGCTCCTGCTCGCCCTGCTCGTCACGACCACGAGCGCGCTCGACGAGGTCGTCGTCGCCGGCGTGCCGCTCCCCTGGCTGGTCCACGCGTACGGCTTCTACCCCGTGATCGTCGCGTTCGCGGTCGTGTTCGCCGTCGCCGCGGCGCGCAACGAGAGGCGTTTCCGGGCGCTCGCCGAGCCGGACGACGCACCCGGCGAACAGACCGCGGAGGACGCGTGAGCACCGCGCTGCCGCTCGTCGCCGTCGGGCTGCTCCTGCTCGCGACGGTCCTCATCGGCGTCTACGGGCTGCGCATCTCGCGCACGACGAGCGACTTCTTCGTCGCGTCGCGGACGGTGCGACCGGTGTGGAACGCGTCGGCGATCAGCGGCGAGTACCTGTCGGCCGGGACGTTCCTCGGGCTGTCCGGGCTCGCGCTGCTCGCGGGCTCCGAGGCGTTCTGGTTCCCCGTCGGGTACGCCGCGGGCTACCTGCTCGTGCTGCTCTTCGTCGCGGGACCGCTGCGCCGCAGCGGCGCCTACACGATCCCCGACTTCGTCCAGGCCCGGCTCGACTCCGTGACCGCGCGGCGCGTCACGAGCGTCCTCGTGCTCGTCATCGGGTGGCTGTACGTCGTGCCGCAGCTCCACGGCGCGGCTCTCGTCATCGCCGCCGTCGCCCCCGTCCCGCCGTGGGTCGGGTCGGTGGGCGTCGCGGTCGTCGTGTGCGCCGTCGTCGCGGCGGGCGGCATGCGGTCCATCACGTACGTCCAGGCGTTCCAGTACTGGGTCAAGCTCACGGCCCTCGCCGTGCCCGTCGTGTTCCTGCTCCTCGCGCTCGGCGCCGACGCCGGCCCGCTCGCCGACGCGCCCGCGCACGACCCCGCCGTCGTGTTCCCCCACGCGCAGGGCCCGGCCGGTTCCGACGTCTACGCGACGACGTCGCTCCTCCTCGCCCTGCTGCTCGGCACGATCGGCCTCCCCCACGTGCTCGTCCGCTTCTACACGAGCCCCGACGGCGGGTCCGCGCGGCGCACGACCGTCGTCGTCATCGTCATGATCAGCGTGTTCTACATGGTGTCGAGCACCTTGGGACTCGTCGCCCGGGTCGTCGCACCGGACCTCGCCGAACCCGGTCTCGCCGACACCGTGGTGCTCACCCTGCCGACGCGCCTCGTGCCGGGAGTCGGCGGCGAGCTGCTCGCGGCGCTCGTCGTCGCGGGCGCGTTCGCGGCGTTCCTCGGGACGTCGTCCGGGCTCGTCGTGGCGCTCGCGGGGGTCGTCAGCCAGGACCTGTTCGGCGGCACCGTGCGCTCGTTCCGCTGGTCCGCGGTCGCGTGCACGGTCGTCCCGCTCGCCGTCGCGCTGCTCACCATCCCCCAGGGCCTCGTCACGAGCGTCGGGACCGTGTTCGTGTTCGCCGCGTCGGCGCTGTCCCCCGTGATCCTGCTCGGCGTGTGGTGGCGAGGCCTCACGGCGCGCGGCGCGGTCGCGGGGATGGTCGTGGGTGCGGTCCTGTGCGCGACGGCGCTGCTCGCGTCCTCGGCGGTCGTCACCGGCTACGGGGTGTCGCCGTCGGGCGCGGACGGCGACGTGCCGGGGTGGGTGCGGGCGCTCCTCGCCCAGCCTGCGGCGTGGACGATCCCGCTCGCGACGGCGACGGTCGTCGTCGTGTCGCGGCTCGACCGCCGCGGTCCCCCGCTGCGGGCCGACCGGATCCTGCGCCGGCTGCACGTCCCGGAACGACCGCGCCGTCCGGGGGCGTCCACCGCGCGCGCTTCCTGAGGCGGCCGGTCGGCTCACGTCGCGTCGCCGGGCCAGCTTCCACGGGGCGGCGCGGGAGGCTGCGGCCCGGGGCTCGGGCGCGTCCTCTGCTCGCCCTCGACGACGCGGACCGTCCCGTCCGCGGCGACGAACGCCCGGGCCCCGGTCCACGAGTCGGTGACCACGACGACGTCGTCAGGCACGACGGACACGGGGAACAGCTGCCGCGTACCGCCGTAGATCGGCACCTCCATGTGCGAGCGCCCCAGCTCGGCGCGCTCGAGCTGCGCCGGCGTCAACGCCGCCCAGGAGAGCCGCTCGCGCAACCACGCGGGACGGTGCTCGACGTCGCGCGGGAACCGCGCCTCGTCCCTTCCGAAGTTCTCGTAGGAGGGCGGGGGCACGATCAGCGGCTCGCGGTCGCCGTCGAAGGTCGCCGTCGCGCGGCCCTTGGCCGGGACGCTGAGAGACATCCCGAACCACGTGCCCCGGCCGCGGCGGGCCATGACGGCGCGCAACGTGTCGAGCAGCTCCCAGAACCTGGGCGTCGGGGGTCCGACCGCGTCTGGCGTCCCTTCGCGCAGGAGAGAGACCGACGACTGCACCCGGTCGTCCACGACGTTGGCCCAGAAGGAGATGCTCTCCCACCCTGGAGCCTGGGGGGCAGCGAGCTCCTTCGCCAGCGCCCTGGTGAGCCGTTCCTGCCGGGAGAACAGCGCTGCGGTCGTCTTCATGGTCCTCCGTGGGCAGGTGTCGCGACGGGCTCACGCTAGCCGACGGCGCGTCTCACCTGACGAGCGCCCTCGACCGCATGGCGGATAGCGCTTAGGATCGGGTGAACCATCCAGAGCGGTCGAGAGTCCTGGCTCGACGACACCGCAGCAACCCGCCGACGGAAGCCTCCCGAGGACAAAGGTGCTAACGCCAGGGTCGATGGAGTGACTATGGTCAACGAGGCATCCTTCGCGCACCGTCCGGGCCTTCCGTGCCCGACGGCGAGCGCTCCCGTCCGCACGTCGGCGCGCCCGGCCGCGCAGCCCCCGCGCGAGGTCGCGCCGTGAGCGTCGCCGACGCCGTCCGGCGCGCCCACGCCGAGGCGGCGAGCCCCACGATCTCGTTCGAGCTCATGCCGCCCCGGCGCCCGGACGCCGCGCCGAAGTTCTGGGAGACCGCGCGCCGGCTCGTCGCGACGCAGCCGGACTTCCTGTCCGTGACGTACGGCGCGGCGGGCAACGACCGGCAGACGTCGCTCGACGTCATCGGCCGGCTCCTCCAGGGCACGCCCGTGCACGCGATCGCGCACCTCACGTGCGTGGGTGCGTCGCGCGAGCACGTGCAGGACGTCATCACCGACTTCCTCGACGCGGGCGTCCGCAGCTTCCTCGCGCTGCGCGGCGACCCGCCCAAGGACCAGCCGGACTGGCGTCCCTCGCCCGACGGCGTGGGGTCGAGCATCGAGCTCGTCGCGCTCCTGCGCGAGGTCGAGGCCTCCCGCTGCGCGGCGAACCCGTCGCTCGCGCTGCGCGGCGCGGCCCGACCGCTGACGATCGCCGTCGCGACGTTCGTGGACGGGAACCGCGCCGCCGGCACCACGCGCACGCAGGAGGTGCAGCGCCTCGTGCAGAAGCAGCAGGCGGGCGCGAGCTTCGCGATCACCCAGCTGTTCTACGACGCGTCGTCGTACACCGACTTCGTCGCGGAGGCCCGCGCGGCCGGCGTGACGATCCCCATCCTCGCCGGGCTGCTGCCCACGACGGAGCCGCGCAGGCTCCGTCGCGTCGAGGAGCTCACGGGCGTCCCCGCTCCCCAGCACCTGCTGGACGCGCTCGACGCCCTCCCCGACCCGGAGGCGCAGCACGCCTACGGGATCGCGTACTCGGTCGACCTCGCGCAGCGCGTCCTCGACGCCGGTGCGCCGGGCCTGCACGTGTACACGTTCAACAAGCACCACGCCGCACTTGACCTGCTCGAGGGTGTCCACCTCGGCGGCGGGACGCACGGGAGCGACGGCGACGACGGCTCGGCCGTCGTCGACCTCCCGGGCGTCCCGGACCTGGCCAGCGGGCCGTGGGTCTCCGGCACCTCCCTGCCCACGACGAGCGCCGCCACGCACGGCTAGCCCGTCTGACCGGTCCTCCCGGACCAGCTAGAGGTATCGACATGGCCACTTCCGTACCCTCCCCTACCCACCTTCCGGTCGACTTCCCCGCCGGTACCGTCCTCGGCTACCCGCGCATCGGGCGCCGCCGCGAGCTCAAGAAGGCCGTCGAGGCGTTCTGGGCCGGGCGCACGAGCGCGGACGAGCTCGAGGCCACGGCGCGCGAGCTGCGGCTCGCGACCGTGCGGCGTCTCGTCGACCTCGGCCTCGGCGCCGACGACGCGTCCGTCCCCGGCTCGTTCTCCTTCTACGACCAGGTGCTCGACGTCGTCGCGACGCTCGGCGCCGTGCCGTCCCGGTTCGCCGGGCTCACCGACGCCGAGGGCCGGCTCGACCTCGCGGGGTACTTCGCGGTCGCTCGCGGCACCGGCGGCCAGGACTCGCGGGCACCCCTCGAGATGACCAAGTGGTTCGACACGAACTACCACTACCTCGTGCCCGAGATCGGTCCGGACACCCCGATCCGGTTCGTCGACGACCACGTCGTGCGCCAGTTCGTCGAGGCCAAGGAGGCCGGGGTCGTGACCCGGCCGGTCGTCGTCGGGCCCGTGACGTTCCTCGCGCTGTCGAAGGCCGCCGACGACGCCCCCGCCGGGTACTCGCCGCTCGACCGCCTGGACGACGTCGTCGCCGCCTACGCCGACCTGCTGCGCGCGCTCGCTGCGGCGGGCGCGCCGTGGGTCCAGCTCGACGAGCCGATCCTCGTGACGGACAACGTCGACGTGTCGTTCGCCGAGCTGGCGGCGGCCGTGGAGTCCGCGTACCGCGCCCTCGCGTCGGACCTCACGGTCGTGACGCCTCCCGGCACGGTGCCGAACCCCGGTCTGCACGGCGATCAGGCCGCTGAGGGCGCCACAACCCCGGGTTCGGCGAGCAGCTCGCGGCCCGCGATCCTCGTCGCGGCACCGTTCGGCGGGCTGCAGGCCGCGGCGTCGGGATCCCACGGCACGGCCCGCGACGGTCTCGCCCTCCTCGCCGGGACCGACGTCGACGCGATCGCCGTCGACCTCGTCAAGGGTGCGGTCCCGGTGGGATCCGCCCCGGACGGGACGATCCCCGGGCTCTCGACGAAGACGCTCGTCGCGGGTGCCGTCGACGGGCACAACATCTGGCGGGCGGACCTCGCGGCGAAGCTGGGTCTGCTCGACGCCGCGGGTCATCTCGGCGCGGGCGCTCTCGCGGTCGGGACGTCGACGTCGCTCCTGCACGTGCCGCACGACGTCGAGGACGAGACGTTCGCCGAGCCGGGTGCCGCCACCGGGACGACGCTCGACCCGCGCCTGCGCGACTGGCTCGCGTTCGCCGACCAGAAGGTCGGCGAGGTCGCAACGCTCGCCCGCGCGCTCACGGACGGACGAGAGGCGGTGGCCGACGCCCTCGCCGCGTCGAGCGCAGCCGTCGCGTCGCGGGCCGGGGCGAGCGGCGTCGTCGTCCCCGCCGTCCGCGAGCGTGCCGCCGCGCTGACCGACGGGGACTTCGCGCGCGGACCGTACGCGGAGCGGGCGGCCGCGCAGCAGGAGCGCCTCGACCTGCCGCCCCTGCCCACCACGACCATCGGGTCGTTCCCGCAGACCCCGGAGATCCGCCGTGCCCGCGCGCTGTGGACGAAGGGCGAGCTGTCGGACGCCGACTACACGTCGGCCATGCGTGACGAGATCGCGCGCGTCGTCGGGCTGCAGGAGGAGCTCGGCCTCGACGTGCTCGTGCACGGCGAGCCGGAGCGCAACGACATGGTCCAGTACTTCGCGGAGCACCTGGACGGTTTCGCCGTCACCGCGAACGGCTGGGTGCAGTCGTACGGCTCGCGCTGTGTCCGGCCGCCGCTGCTGTGGGGCGACGTGCAGCGCCCGGCGCCGATCACGGTCGAGTGGTCCGCGTACACCGCGTCGCTCACCGAGAAGCCGGTCAAGGGCATGCTGACCGGCCCGGTGACGATCCTCGCGTGGTCGTTCGTGCGCGACGACCAGCCGCTCGGCGACACCGCGAACCAGGTCGGGCTCGCGCTGCGCGACGAGATCGCCGACCTCGAGGCGGCGGGCATCGGGGTCGTCCAGGTCGACGAGCCCGCGCTGCGCGAGCTCCTGCCGCTTCGTCGCGCCGACCAGGCGGCGTACCTCGACTGGTCGGTGCGGTCCTTCCGCCTCGCGACGTCGGGCGTGGAGCCGGCGACGCAGATCCACACGCACCTGTGCTACTCGGAGTTCGGCGAGGTCATCGGTGCGATCGACGGGCTCGACGCCGACGTCACGTCGGTCGAGGCGGCGCGCTCCCGCATGGAGATCGTGCCGGAGCTCGCCGAGGCCGGCTACCACCGCGGCATCGGGCCGGGCGTCTACGACATCCACAGCCCGCGGGTGCCGGCGACCGAGGAGGTCACCGAGCTGCTCGAGCTCGCGGTGAAGGCGATCGACCCGAAGGTCGTGTGGGTCAACCCCGACTGCGGCCTCAAGACGCGCCGCTACGAGGAGACGGTCCCGTCGCTCGAGCACCTCGTCGAGGCGGCGAAGGCGGTCCGGGCGACGCTCGCCGAGTCCGCGAAGTAGTACTCAGGTAGCGAGGTAGTACCGCAGTCCGCGAGGTAGTACCGCAGGTCGCGAAGTAGTACCGCAGGTCGCGAGGTAGAACCCGTGAGGTTCTACCTCGCGACCTGTCGTTCTACTTCGGCGAGAGGCAGGGCGGCCGTCAGCGCTCGGTCTTGCCCGTGACCGTCATCGGCCACATGAAGGCGATGGTGCACGCGGCGATGCCGCCGACGAACAGCCACACCCCGTCGTCGGGACGGGACATCCCGGCGCCCATGAGGACGATGCCGCCGACGAACAGGACGAGCGAGACGACGAACCGTGCGAACGCGCCGGCGTGTCCGGGGATGTCACGGCCCTCGGTGCCGGTCGGAAGAGGGCTGCGTGCCGCCTGCTCGCTGCTCGTGGTCATGTCGGTGACTCCTTCTGAGGTCTCGTGGAGGTCGGGCTCGATCACCGACCTTCCAGACAGCGCTCCACCGTACCCGGACCGGTGTCGTCCCACGGTATGCCGGTCGTCCTCACCAGGCACGCGTGCCGACGTCGGCGTGGCTAGGCTCCCCGGCATGACGACGACGATCGGCCGCACCGTCCTGCTGTGCCGGGACCTCGACGCGAGCGCCGCGTTCTGGGCCGGCGGGTTCGGCTTCGGGACGCTGTTCCGGGGCGAGACCGAGGGCTTCCCCCTGCTCCACGTCGGCCCGGGCCGCGTCGACGAGCCCGGCCTGTGGCTCGTCCCGCTGCCCGACGGCGCGTCCCCGCTCGTGCGCTTCGGCCTCCCGAACCTCGTGCTGTACGTGGACGACCTCGACGCGCAGCTCGCGCGGCTCTCGTCCGTCGGGGTCGAGCCGACCGTCGGGCCCGGCAGCGACGACGAGACGGGTGACCGGTTCGCGCACGTCGAGGACCCCGACGGTCACCGGATCGTCGTCGTGCAGCTCGGCGACGCGGTGGCCGGCTCCGCCGCCGGGTGACGGTTCCCCGGGTCCGCGTGCCCGAACCCCGGGTCGTGCGGCAGCCCACCCGCCGCACCCGGGTCGTGCGGCATCCGCCCGCCGAGCCCCGGTTCGTGCGGCAGCGGCGGCCGTTCGTGACCGTCACGCCGTGGTTCGGCGGGGAAGTCGGTGGACTCGACGCGATCGCTGGGGCACCATGGTTGGGTCGGTCAACCATCTGAGACCGACCTCGCGGGCCGTGACCGGTCCGCGCCGGAACGTCACAGGGACGAGGAGACAGCGGATGCACGGCGTCACCGCAGGCTGCGAGGTGGCCGCGTCGGCCTGCTCGGCCAGCGCGTCGACCCGCACGTCGCCCGCCCGCCCCTGAGCTCTTCCCGCTCCCGTGGCCGGTCCCGGCGTCGGGCCTCACCCGCCGACTCCGCCGCCGGTGACTCGTGTCGCCCGGGCCTGGAGCGCCGTCGTGCACCGCGCACGGCCGTGCCCGGTCGCCCGCGACGCCCCGACCGCCGTCGGCACCCGACCGCACCGGAAGCCGTGAACCCATGAACCCCCTGACCGAGAAGCAGATCCGCTCGTCCTTCGTCAACGCCTCCAAGCGCGAGGCAGCGCAGGCGACGCTCCCCGACCTCGACACCCTCGACTGGGAGCGTCTCGACTACCTCGGGTGGCGTGATCGCAAGGCGCCGCTCGCGTCGTACGCCGTGGTCCCGCTCGACGGCGAGCCCACCGGCATCCTGCTGCGCTCGTCCGACGCGAAGACCGGCGGCCCGCGCAAGCGCGCGGTGTGCGCGTGGTGCGAGGACGTCGTCGTCACGGAGGACGTCAGCCTCTACGTCGCACGTCGCACCGGCGCCGCCGGCCGCCGCGGCAACACCGTCGGCACGCTCATCTGCACCGAGTTCCTCTGCTCCGCGAACGTCCGCCGGACCCCGACGCGGACCGAGATGGGCGACGACCAGGCGATGCGCGACCTCTTCATCGAGCTGCGCATCCAGGGCCTGCGCGAGCGCTCGGCCCGCTTCGTCACCGAGGTCCTCCGCGACGTCTGACGACCACGGGGAGGACTCTGGTCTCCCCGACCAGGGTCCTCCCCGACGACCGCGGTACGACCTCGCGCAACCGCGGTACTACTTCGGGCGACCGCGGTACTACCTCGCGCAACCGCGGTACTACTTCGAGTGACCCCGGTACTACCTCGCGGAACCGGGGTACTACCTCGCCCAACCCGGGTACTACCTCGGCGAGCGCGGGTGGTGACGCCACTCAGGGAGCCGACGTGTCCGCGGGGGTGGGGCGGGTCGTGGCGGGTCTGGCGGGAGCCCGCGAGGAACGAGCGGGCGGATGGTAGACCCGCCCCACCCCCGCGGAGACGTCGGCGGACCCGACCCCGGCGGAGCCGTCGCCGGCGGAGCCCCCGGACGACCCCGGCCACCAGTTCCACCGCCCCAGCAGCGTCATCGTCGCGGGGAGGAGCAGTCCGCGCACGACGGTCACGTCCAGCACGACGGCGATCGCCATGCCGACGCCGACCTCCTTCATCGCGACGACGTCGCCGATCGCGAACCCGAGGAACACGATGGTGATGGCGACGGCCGCCGTCGTCACCACGGGACCGGTCGCGGTGATCCCGCGCAGGACGGCGCGGTCGTTCGCGACGCGCGCGTCCTCGGCGGGGTCGCGGCGCCGCCACTCCTCGGTGATGCGCGCGAGGAGGAAGACCTCGTAGTCCATCGACAGCCCGAAGACGAGCAGGCACAGCAGCAGCGGTGTCGTGACGTCGAGCGCGCCCCAGGAGTCGAACCCGAGCACGCCCTCGCCCCAGCCCCACCCGAAGATCGCGGTGAGCGCGCCGAGCGTCGCCGCGATGGTCAGTCCGTTGAGCAGCAGCGCCTTGACCGGCACGACGACCGACCGTGTGAGGGCGAGCAGCAGCAGGAACGTCGCGAGGACGACGACCCCGAGCGCGAGCGGCAGGCGCTGCACGAGCTGCGCCTGCGTGTCGACGACCTCGGCCGCGGGCCCGGCCACCTGCACGGCGAGGCTCTGCGCGTCGCCGACGCCGAACCGGGCGTCCCGCAGCTCGCGCACGTCGCGCACGACCTGCTGGGCCTCGGCACCGGTCGCGTCACCGGCGGGCGTGAGGTCGACGACGGTCACGTCGGGGTCGACGGCGTCGAGGTTCAGCCCGGCGTCGACGACGCCGGGCAGCGCGGCGGCCTCGTCGAGGAGGTCCGGAACCCGGGGGTCGTCGACGGGCGCGTCGAGGATCACGGTGACCGGCTCGACGCCGAGGTCGGAGAACCCCGTCGTGAGGGCCTCGTACGCGCGGCGCTCCTCGGCGTCGGCGGGGAGGGACCGCACCTCGGAGCTGCCGAGCGTGAGCGAGCCGAGCGGCGCGGCGAGCACGAGGAGCCCCGCGGTCGCGCCGACGGTCACGAGCACCGCGTGCCGCTGGGCCAGGCGCGCGAAGCGCCCCAGCAGTCCCGTCCCTCCCGACGTCGTCCCGCCCGGCACCGCGGTCCGGTCCGGGGTGGCAGCGTCCCTCGCGCCGGTGGAGGTCCGGCGAGCGGTGTCCGGGCCGGCGGCCGGTCGCGGCAGCCATGGCCGGGACCACGTCCGCACCCCCGGCGCGGGGACGTGGCGGTGCCACGTCGCGACGAGGGCGGGCACGAGCGTGAGGCCGGCGACGGTCGCGACGAGCACGACGACGGCGCCGCCGACGGCCATCCCGGACAGCAGCGGGTCGCCGAGCAGCAGGAGGCCGGTCAGCGCGATGCCGACGGCGACGCCGGAGACGAGCACGGCGCGACCGGCGGTGGCGACGGCCCGGCCGACGAGGACCTCGGTCGCCTCGTCCGGGGCGAGCGATCGTTCCTCGCGGAACCGCGCGACGACGAGCAGGGCGTAGTCGACCGCGAGGCCGAGCCCGAGCAGCGTCACGACGTTCACCGCGAACTCGTTCACGGGAACCACGCCGAGCAGCCCGGAGAGGACGAGCAGCGCGACGGCGATCGTCGCGAGGGCGGCGAGGACCGGCAGGGCCCCGACGCGCAGACCACCCAGCACGACGACGAGCACGACGAGGAGCACGGCGAGCGCGATCCCCTCGCCGACGGCGGCGTCCGTCATGGCGCGGTCGACGAACGCGCGCTCGGCGAGCAGCTCGCCGCCCACCAGCACCTCGGGTGCGTCGACGGTGCGCAGCGCCGCGGCGACCTGGTCCGCGACGGCGAGCGCCGCGTCGTCGTCCAGGGCGGGATCGAGCTCGACGTTCACGAGCGAGCCCTGCCCGTCGTCGCTGATGAGCCCGCCGGCCGTGTAGGCGTCGTAGACGTCGACGACCCCGGGGACGGCGCGGATCTCGGCCATGACCGCGGTCGCGCTCTCGACGAGCGTCGGGTCGAAGAAGTCGCGACCGCTGATCACCGCGCTGACGAGCTCGCCCTCGGGCTCCTCACCGGTCGGGGTCGTGACCTCGGTCAGCCACGCGTCCGCGAGCGCCGACTCGCTGCCCGCGGGTGCGTCGGCGATCGGCTGCGTGCGGTCGAAGACGGCGCCGCCCAGGACGGCACCGGCCACGAGCAGCACCGCCCAGACCGCGAGGACGAGCCCGCGTCGTCGGGCCACGGCGCGACCGAGCCGTTCGAGCATGGGTTCCTCCTCGTCGAGGTGCGCCTCGGTCATGGGCCGGGGCGCGGAAAGGTCTAGCGACCGGTGGGTCGGTGGCCCGAGCAGCGTACGTCGTGACGGGAGCGCCGTCGGACCGCGCTCCCGTCACGCCCGGCCGGCGCGGGCCTGTGGACGGCCCTGCGGACGGGCGAGGGCCTCGCACCCGGCGTGACGCCGGGCGCGAGGCCCCCTGGGTGGTGCGTCAGCCGCAGCTCGCCGCGTCGTACGCGACGTCGAGCTGGGCCGTGCGGCCGTCACCGGACGCGGACACCTGCGCCGCGCCGGCCTCGACCGACGTCGCCCGCGTCGCGAACGACTGGTACGCCGACGCGCCCGGCTGGACGCCGGTCACGGTCTTCGTCCCGAACGGCGTCGTGAGCGTGATGTCCGCAGGCACGGTGTCGGCGTTGGTCGCCCGCACCGCCACGTACGTCTTGCCCGCGAGGCAGCGCACCTGCGCCGTCGCGTCGACCGCCAGCTCCTCGGCGCCCGCGAGGTCCTTCACCCGGATGTTCCGGTAGGAGACCATCTCGCCGCCGCCGTGGTTCTGGATGCCGACGAACCCGCTCGACAGGTCGCGCGCCGGGTCGGTGCTCGTGAAGTCGTTGACGAGCACGTCGTTGAGGTAGATGCGGATGCGGTCTCCCTCGACGCGGATGTCGTACGCGTTCCACTGCCCGACGGGGTTGAGCGCCTCGTCCACGGCGTCCAGGTCAGCGCCCTGGAACGTGTAGACCGCACCGGTCGTGCGGTCGTCGGCGTCCGTGGCGTCGATCTGGATCTCGTAGCCCTGGTTGACCGCGACCCAGGGGTCGTTGCCCGGGTTCGGGAAGCCGACGAACACGCCGCCGTTGTCGTCCTTGGACAGCTTCCAGTCGAGCTTGAGCGAGTACTCGCCGAGCTCCTCGGCCGTGTACCAGAGCAGGCCCATGCCGCCCTCGCCGCGGATCGAGCAGTCGTCCTGCCGACCGAACCCGCCCGGGCCGGCCATGCGCCACCCGGCGTCGAGGCTCGCGAGCGTCCCGTCGAACAGGGCGGTGTAGCCCTCCTCGACCTCACCCGGGGTGCAGATGTCCGGGGTCTCGCCCACGGAGAGGACGTCGAGGTTGACGTTGCCCTCGTCGCCGTCCTCGTACCGGAGCGTGATGGTGTTCGTCCCGGCCTGGAGCTCGAGGTCGCGCGTCTGCGTGCCCCAGTTCTTCCAGTCACCGGTCGTCGGGAAGTTCCACTGCCCGAGGTCCTCGCCGTTGACGTGGAGCGACACGTTCTTCGCCCGCAGCTCGGTGTAGGGGTGGATGCCGTTCGCGTACCGCACGTTCACGGGATAGGTCCCCGCCTCGTCGACGGTCACGGTGAACGTGCGGCCGGAGCCCACGTTCGTCATGCCGGCGGCGAAGCCGGTGCCCGAGTAGTTGCTGTGGTCGGCGGCGATGCTGGAGCCACCGAGCGGCTGCGCCGTCTCGGCCTCGTACCAGCCGCGGTCGGCCGGCGCGACGTAGCCCGGCAGCGAGTTGAGCGTGTACCAGGCCTCGGTGCTGAGGAGCTCGGTGCCCTCGGCCGAGGCGAACGGACGCGGGGAGCGCAGGTGCACGACGTGCCCCGGCTTGAGGCCGTCCACCTGCAGCGTGACGGTCGTGCGGTCCTCGGACACCTGGGCGTCCGTGACGAACACCGGCTGCTCGTCGACCTTGGGGCCGCCGTACTGCTGCGTCGGCACGTAGCGCCACTGCTTGAGCTGGTACGCGTCCGCCAGGTTCGCCACGACCTCGTCGGAGACGGGGTCGGTGTACTCGATCTCGAAGCCGCCCTCGACGACGCGCATCTCCTTCATGTCGAAGGAGTCCTCGTTGACGGGCGTGAGCTTCTGGAGGCCGAAGCGCAGCTTGCCGGACTCGCCCCAGTTGCCGCCCTCGCCGGTGCCGCCGACGTACAGCGCGCCGTCGGGACCGGTGAGGACACGGTTGACGCCGACCTCGAGGCCCGCGGTGTGGCGGAAGACCGCACCCTGGAACTCGCCGTCGACCTTCTCGAGGAACGCGCGCTGGATGCCGCCGTAGGTGACGTCGCCGAGCAGCATCTGGCCGGCGAACTCACCCTCCTCGACGAGGATCGGGTTGCCCGGGGAGTTGGCGATCTCGTTCTGCGGGAGCCACACGGCGGGCGGGGTCACGGGGTTGGTGTCGAACGGCCCGGCGGGGTTCGTGAAGTGGTTGAAGAACCGGTCCTGCTCGATGTGCACGAGCTTGTTCGACGGGAGCCACGCGCCCTGGTTGTCCGTCGCGAACAGCTCGCTCTCCGGGCCGAAGCCGATGCCGTTGGGGGTGCGCAGACCGCCCGCGACGTAGGTGACCTCGCCGGTCTCGCGGTCGATCTTGATCGACGTGCCGCGGTTCTGGGCAGGCTGGGGGTTGGTCGTCGCGCCGCCGTTGTCGATCGCGACGGACAGGTTCACGTAGAAGTAGTCCTCGTCGTGGACGAGGCCGAACGCGAACTCGTGGAAGTTGCCGCCGTCGGGCCACTCCGCGATCTTCGTGTGGACGTCGTAGAACCCGTCGCCGTCGGGGTCGGTGAGCTGCGTGAGCTGGTACCGCTCCGAGACGAAGATCGAGTCCTCGATGACCTCGATGCCCATGGGGTTGAGGAGCTCGTCCGCGACCTTCGTCACCGTGACGTCCTCGGGGCCGTCGGCGTCGACGACGCCGTCGAGGAAGTACACCTCGCCCGACACCGGGTCGGGTCGCCAGCCGCCGGAGCTGACCTCGCCCGTCGTGACGACGGCGAGCTGCTCGTCCGGGGTGAACGCGAGACCCGAGACCTTGGGCTCGAAGCCCTCGGGGCGCAGGTCGGTGAGCTCGTAGTTGGGGTTGACGGTGTCGAGCCGCAGGCCGTCGCCGGCGGTGTCGCTGTCGCCCTCGCAGTACTTGTAGCCGGGCGCGGTCACGCGCACGACGTCCGCCTCGGTGCTCAGCACCGACTGGGGGACGACCTCGAAGGTCGAGCTGCCCGGCTTCTTCCACGCGAGCGTGAGGCGCTGCTTGTCGCCGCCCTCGTAGTAGTCGACGCGGAGCGCGTGCACGCCTGCCGTGAGCGTGGCGTTCCCCTCGACGGACGTCGAGTCGTTCGGCCCGTCGTTCTCGATGACCTGCTGGTCGTCGATGTAGACGATCGCGCCGTCGTCGTTGGTGACGCGGAAGGTGTACTGCCCCGCGGTCTCCACCGTCAGGTTGGCGGTGACCTGGGAGATGAACCGGTCCTCGGCCCCGAACTGCTCGGCCGTCGTCCAGTCGATCGTCGGCATGAGCTTGTCGACGTTCGGGGTCTGGCCCGACTTCAGGGTGCACACCGCACCGGGGTCCGACGCGAGCTGGAAGGTCCGCAGCGTGACGCCGGGTTCCTGCTCGGGCAGGTCTGCGGCCCCTGAGGGAGCGGCGAGACCGGTGACGGCGACGGCGCCGAGGGCGAGGGCGGCGATGCCGCGCCGTCGTCTGGCGACGCCGTTCCGAGGTGGTGGGGGTGACGTGCGTACGAGCATCTTCGCTCCTCGTGAGGCCGACCGGACCGGCGGGGACAACGCTGTCTCCCCGTCGATGACAACGCTGGACAATGTAACCCCGGTTCAGCCGTCCTGTCGACAACTTCTGTCAAAGGATCGGCAAAAGTCACCCGTCGCGCGCCGCCGCGTAGGCTCGCTCGTATGAGTGCACGCCACGGCGACGTCGACCCGTCGCGACCGTTCGCGCAGGTCGACGTCTTCACGGCCGTCCCGACGTTCGGCAACCCGGTGGCCGTCGTGCTCGACGGCGACGGGCTGAGCGACGAGCAGATGGCCGCCTTCGCGCGGTGGACCAACCTCTCCGAGACGACGTTCGTCCTGCCGCCCACGGCACAGGGCGCCGCCGACGGTGCCGACTACCGCCTGCGCATCTTCACCCCCGCAGGCGAGCTGCCGTTCGCCGGGCACCCCACCCTCGGCTCGTGCCACGCCTGGCTCGAGGCGGGCGGCACGCCCCGGGCGAGCGGCGTCGTCGTGCAGGAGTGCGGCGTGGGCCTCGTGACGATCCGGAGGGGTGTCGACGCCGGCGACGACTCCGGCTCCCTCGCCTTCGCCGCGCCGGCCCTCCTCACCGACGCTCCGCTCGGCGACGACGAGCTCGGTGCGATCGTCGCGGCGCTCGGCGTCCCCGCCGACGCCGTCGTGGACCACCGGCTCCTCGACAACGGACCCGGCTGGCGCGTCGTGCTGCTCGACTCGGCGGAGCGCGTCGCGGCGCTCGCGCCCGACTTCACGGCACTGCGCGCGCAGCACCCGGACCTGTCCGTGGGCGTCGTCGGCCTCTACGCCTCCCGGTCCGACGACGCGTCCGGGCCCGACGGCGCAGCGGCCGAGGTGCGCGGCTTCGCCCTGGCCATGGGCATCCCCGAGGATCCCGTGACCGGGTCGCTCAACGCGGTCGTCGGGCAGTGGCTCGTGCGCGACGAACGGCTGCCCGACCGGTACGTCGCCGCGCAGGGCGCCGCCCTCGGTCGTGCGGGCCGGGTGCGCGTCGAGCGCGACGACGCGGGGACGGTGTGGGTCGGCGGCGACTGCGTCACGGTCGTCGCGGGTACCGTCCGCCTCTGACCGGCCGGCCGCCGGACCCCGCGCTACCGCCGCGCTGCCGCCGGGCTGCCGCCGAACCATGGGCCGTGTGCCGCTGGCTGCCCCGAACCCCGGGTTGCGCGCCGTTGTACGGATTCAGCGACCTGCAACCCGGGGTTCGGCGGCACGACGCTCCGTAGACTGCGGCAAGTGTCAAGACTCCCAACGGTTTCCGGGAACACCCCTGCCCAGGCCGCCGACGCCGCCACGGTGGCGCGCGCCCGCTGGGCGCTCATGGCGCAGTTCGCCCTCTTCGGGGTCGTCGGCACGTCGTGGATGAGCCGCCTGCCGTCGGTCCGCGACGCGCTCGGGCTGAGCTCCGGACAGCTCGGGGCGCTGCTCGTGGTGGGTGGGCTCGGCACGCTCTCCGCGGTCGTCGTGACCGGGGCGGTCGTCGCACGGTTCGGCAGCCGCACGACGCTCGTCGTCGCGACGGCGGGCAACGTCGTCGGGTTCGCGCTCGTCGCGGCCGGCACCGGAACGGGGAGCGTCGGGCTCTTCGCGGTGGGCGCGTTCGTGAACGGTGCGTGCGGCGCGCTGACCAACGTGCCGATCAACATCTGCGCGGCCTCCGTGGAGCAGCACGTCGGGCGGGCGATCCTGCCCCACTTCCATGCCGCGTTCTCCATCGGTGCGGCGTGCGGCGCGCTCGTCGCGGCGGCGTTCTCGTGGGCCCACGTCGGCATCACGGCCCAGCTCGTCGTGGTGAGCCTCGCCGTCGCCGTCGCCCGTGCCACGTTGATCCGCCCGGCCACGGCGCTCGCCCCCGAGCACGCGGGCGGGACCGCCTCGCCCCGCCGCGGAGCCGGTGTCCGCGCGGCGCTCGCCGCCTGGCGCGAGCCGCGCACGCTGCTCATCGGGCTCGTCCTGCTCGCGTCGTCGCTGTCGGAGGGATCGGCCGGGAACTGGCTGTCGATCGCCGTCGTGGACGGGTTTGCGGTGCGCGAGGCGGTCGGGGCGGTCGCGTACGGCACGTTCGTGGGCGCGATGACGGTGTTCCGGTTCGCGGGGACCGGGCTCATCGACCGGTTCGGCCGCGTCACGGTGCTGCGCGCCTCCGGGGCGTCGGCGCTCGTCGGGCTCCTCGCGTTCGGTCTCGCACCGAGCCTGCCGCTCGCCTGGGTCGGGATCGTGCTCTGGGGGTGCGGCGCCGCCCTCGCGAACCCGGTCGCGATCGCCGCCGCGTCCGACGACCCGGCGCACGCCGGCCCGCGGGTCGCGGTCGCGACGTCGTTCTCCACCGTCGCGATGCTCAGCGCACCGCCCCTGCTCGGCCTGCTCGTCGACGGTGTCGGGGCGCGCCACGCGCTGCTCGTCCTCTGCGCCGCCACCGTGCTCAGCCTCGCCGTCGCCGGGGCCGTCCGCCCGGTGGCGGAGCCGCGCCCGGCGCGCGACGGCTCGGCCGTCTGACGCGGGACCGGGCCGGGTCGTCCGACGCGGGCTCAGACCCCGGTCGGGTCGCGGTCCCCCGCCGCGACGGCGTCGGCAGCCTCGCGCTCGGCGAGGGCGGCGGCGACCGCCGCGTCGACGGCGCGCTGCTGCGCGGCCTTCGCGCGGCGGCGCGCCCGGACCCGCCACACCACGAGCGCGACGACGAGGACGAGCAGCCCGAGCGCGACCCACGGGACCGCCCACGTGGACGCGGAGGCCGTCACGCCGGGCACGACGACCTCGGGATCGGGGACGGTGCCCGGCAGGGGCACGACCTCGCCGCCGACGGTGAGCGTCCCGTCGAGCCGCACGAGCGGCCGCACGCCGTCGACCTCGACCGTGCGCTCGACCGACGACCCGGGCAGGAGCTCGGGGACGTCGACGGAGGCTGCGGCGCCGCCCGCGAGGCCGAACGGACCGGTCACGCGGACGGACGTCGCCGGGGCGACCCGGGTGTTGCCCTCGTTGCGCACCGTGAAGCGCATCGTCGCGGTCCCCGCCGCGAACGGGTTGAACGTGCCCTCGTACTCCAGGTGGACGTCCTCGACGACGAGCGCGGGAACGAGGTCGCCCTGGACGCGCAGGTGGACGCGGGAGCCGAGGCGGCGGTCGGTCGTCACGCCGTCGTCCGCGGCGACGACGAGGGACGAGACCACCCCGGCGGCGTAGTCGCCGGGCGTGGCGTCCTGGGGCACGGTCAGCGTGAAGGGGACCTCGACGCTCTCCTGCGGCGGGACCTCGATCCCCGGCTGGGCGAGCACGATCCACGACCCGAGCGCCGTCGACTCCTCGCCGGTCGGGAGGAGGTCCAGGGTGCCGTCGTCGGTGAGGAACCCGTCCGCCGCGTAGACCCCGAGGGCGAGCGGCTCGTCGCCGTGGTTCGTCACGACGATCGCGTCCTGGACCGAGCCGCCCGGCGCGAGCGAGTACGCGAAGTTGGGACGGTCGGTGCCCTGCGCGGTGTCGGCGGGGCGGAAGCCCCACTGCACGGTCGTCGAGGACTCGGGCGCGGGCTCGACGTCCGCCGTCGCGACGGCGGCGGGAGCGACGAGCACCGCGAGCGTCAGGACCGGCGCGGCGAGCACGGCGAGCACGCGCCGCAGGCGTGCGCTCGCGGACGAGAGAGGGTTCGTGCGGCGGTCGGTCATGGTGCTGGGTCCTTCGTCGGTGATGCTCGGGCGGCGGTGCCCGTCCGGTGGAGACGGGGGCCCGCCGGTGCCTGACCATACGGCCGGCCGCCACGGCGCTCGTGACGGCCGGCCGCACCCCGCTCCCCTCGGCCCGGGGGGCGGGGCGGGTGGATCACCCCAGAGCGGTCAGGGTGATCGTCGCGGTGTACGTGCCGCGCGGGGTGTCGAGCGGCAGCTTGAGGTCGAGGGTCGCCCCGACCACGGACGCGCCGCGCGCGTGACCCTCGTCGGCCCGCGCGAGGGTGCGGGCCTGCGCGAGGCCCTCGCCCTCGTCGAACCCGGACGCCACGTGCTCGCCGGCGATCGCGTCGCCGCCGTTCTCGAGGACGCCCGGCGTCCAGCCGAGGTACTTGCCCTCGACGGTCTGCCCGCCCGCGACGAAGTCGGACACCTGGCCGGTGACCGACCACGCCGGGTCGCCCGCACGCGTGTCCTGCACGCGCACCGGGACGAGCTGGCCCATCGCCTGGTAGTAGCTCAGCTCCTCGGTGGCGACACCGAGGTCGACGAGGCTCGACGAGCCCTCGAGCTGCCACGTGAGCTCGCCGCCCGACTGCGCCGGGACGGTGACGGCCACGGCCTGGTCGCCCTCGGGAGCCGGTGCGGGCGCCTCGCCCGAGTGGTCGCCGTCGACGCCACCCGCGGTGTTGCCGGGACCGAACGCCGCCGCCGGGTCGTTGCCCGACGTCCGGATCGTGCCCTGCACGGCCGTGCCGGCGACCCGGAGGTTGCCCGAGTTGTCCGTGAGCACGAGGTCGCCCGCGACGGCGTTGCCCCACTCGTCGGCCTGGCCGTCGGTGGTCGCCCCGACGAGCAGGTCGCGCTGGCCGTTGCTCACCGTGAGCGAGCCGCCGACGACCGCACCGGCGACGGACACGCCGTACGCCGAGCCGTCGAGCGTCGCGTCGCCGTGCACCGAGGTGCGCAGCAGGTCGACGTAGCTCGCCTCCTGGGTCAGGAGCGTGCCGGTGATCGTCGAGTCGTTGATCTCGACGTCGATGCCCCCGGCCGCGACGTCGCCACCGACGGTGAGGTCGTTGAGGTACAGGAACCCGACCCGCGTGTCGGCGGAGTACGCGCTCACGTCGCCCCCGACGCTCGTGCCGTCGAGCGAGACGCCGTACGCGTCGGTCGCGACGACGTCGCCACCGACCGTCACGGACGTCGCGTCGAGCCAGCCCTCGGGCTCGACGACCACGTCGCCCTCGACGGTCGCGCCGCCCAGGACGCAGTCGACGCCGCCGGGGACCACGAGGTCCCCGCTGATCGTCTGGTCACCGAGGTCGCCCGTGCACTCGACGTCCGCGGCGTGCGCCGCCGGGGCGACCACCGTGGCCGTCGCCAGCGCGAGCAGCGCGGCGGACGGGACCTTCCACTTCCATGTCATGCGTGCTTCTCCTTCGAAAGAAACGTGTGGTCGGTCGCGTCAGCCGCGGAGCGAGGAGATCTCGCCGTAGCTGCGCCGGGCGTTGCCCAGGGAGTTGAGCTCGTTGCCGGGCTCCGCCACGGTCGCGGCGTTGTCCTGCTCGTACATGCCGAAGCGCTGACCGCGGTCGCGCAGCTCCGAGAGGAAGGCGGCGTAGGGGATGTTCCCGGCGCCGAACTCGATGATGTCGTAGCCGTTCGTGCTCGCCTCGTTCGTCTTGCCGTCCTTGAGGTGCAGGATCGGGAAGCGGCGCGGGTCGGCCTTGACGTACTCGATCGGCTCGAACCCCGGGTACAGGTGACGGCCGACGTAGGCCCAGTACACGTCCATCTCGAAGAAGACGAGCTCGGGGTCGAGGTTCTCCCACAGCAGGTCGTAGACGCGCGTGCTCGGGTCGTCGCTCGTGAAGTTGAACTCCTGGGCGTGGTTGTGCGAGTAGAGCTTCAGGCCTGCCGCCTTCGCCTTCGCGCCCATCTGGTTCCACACGTCGGTCGCCTGGAGCCACGCGTCCTTCGGCACCGGGCCGCCGTAGCCGCCCGCGATCGGGCCGCCCTGCCCGAGGTGCGGCATGCCGAGCACGAGCGCCTTCTCGATCTCGGCGTCGATGTTGTTGAGGTTGAGGTTGACGTGGGCGCCCGCGGCGCGCAGGCCGTTGTCGTCGAGGAGCTGGCGGATCTCCGGCACGGTGATCGCGCCCACGTTGCCCTGCGTGTACCCGGCGAACTCGATCTCGGAGTAGCCGATGTCCGCCAGCTCCTCGAACACCTGGCGGAAGCCGAGCGAGCTGACCTTGTCGCGGACGGTGTAGAGCTGGATGCCGATGCGGTTGACGGGGACCAGGCGCCCGCGACCGCCCGAGGGGGCGGGCGCTGCGGCCAGACCCGAGCCGCCGAGCGCGCTGGCCGCCGCCGGGCCGAGGATCGCCCCCGCACCCACGGCGACCGACGACGCGGCCAGCGCCTTGAGCAGGTTGCGACGGCTCATCGGCTTGGCCGGGACCGTCGGGTGGTGGTGGTGCTGTGAACTCATGTCTCTCCTTCGAGGTGAGCCGCCCCGGGACAGCCCGGGGACGTCCGGTGGGCCGGTGGCCCGGGCGCGAGGCCCGGGCCACCGGCGAACGGTCAGCTGCGGACCGTGAGGTTGAACGTCGCCGAGCTCTTCGCGACACCGGCGGAACCGGCGTACTGGGCCTGCACCTGGTAGGTGCCGGTCTCCCCGAGCCTGGGCAGCGTCACGACGACGTCACCGGCCGCGTCGAGCGTCCCGGTACGGGTCGCGACGGTGACGTTGTTCTTCTTGACGGTCAGGACGACGTCACCCGTGGCGACGACGCCGGTCGACGGCTCGACGTGCAGCGTCGCCTTGGCGGCGACCGCCGGCTTCACCGGGTTCGGCATGACCGACCCGGTCAGGGTCGACCTCGCCTGGGCCACGGTGAGCCGAGCCCCGGCCGACGACGCCTTGAAGGTGCCGTCCGCCTGGTACGTGGCCTTGACGACGTGCGTCCCGACGGCGAGCGACGGGTCGATCGCGATCGTCGCGGTGCCCTCGGCGAGGGTCCCGCGGCCGACCTCGGCGTCACCCGCCGTGAGCACGACCTCGCCGGTGGGCACGCCGCCCTCGCCGGCGACCGTCACGACCGCCTCGCCCGGGTCGCCGTAGGTGACGCGAGCGGCACCGAGCGCGATGCTCGTGGTCGACTCCACCGTCGGCTCGTCGGGTGCGTCGAGGTCGATCGTGAACGACGCGCTGCCGAGCTCGGAGACGTTGCCCCCGGTGTCGGTCGCCCGGTACTGCAGGTCGTACGTGCCGTTCTCCGAGAACGCGACGGAGTACTGCTGGCGCGACGAGAGCGCCTGCCACGTCGCCCCGGCGTCGCGCGAGTACTCCACGCTCCGGATCGCCCCGTCGTCGGTGGCACCCACCGAGAACGTGACCGGCTCGTTGAAGACCCCGCCCACCCCGGTCGGCTCGGCCGGCGCGAGGGTGTGGACCACGGTCGGGGCCGTGACGTCGGCGACGCCGGCACCGATCATCGTGATGGCGTCGAGCGCGAGGTCGTCCGCCGAGGTGACGAAGAGCTGACCGCTGCCCTCGGGAGCGTCGAACGCGATCTCGACGTCCTTCCAGCCGGCGCCCCCCGGGATCGTCGCCGTCGCGAAGGGAGCCGCGTCGACGGCACCCCAGCGCAGCTGGACCTGGCCGGCGCCGTTCGCCCGGACGACCGCCCCGTCGATCCCGGCGAAGTTCACCGGGTCGAAGCGCAGGAAGTCGCCGCCCGCACCGAGGCCGCGGACGGCCGTGCCGCCCGACGCCGTCTCGTCGGCGTACACGACGACGCCCTGACGCTGCGTCGCGTGCTCCGGCTGCTGGAGCTTCGGGTTGAGGCGGACGGTGGCCTCGCCCTGGGCCGGGGGCAGCCCGTTGTGACCGGCGTCCGTGTACGTGACGACGACCGCACCGTAGAGCTGTGCGCCCGGCCCGTGCTCGGGCGAGTTCGGGTCGGTCAGCCACGCACCCGTGCAGCCCGTGCCCGTGTTCTCCGGGTGGGCGTGCTCGTCGTGACCGAGGCCGTACGTCCACGCGACGCGCGAGCACACGGTCCCGCCACCGCTCGGAGCCTCCTCGAAGGCCGCCGCGTAGGCCGTGACCACGCCCTGCACCATCTCCGCCGACAGTGCGCCGCCGGACAGCGCGACGAGCTCGTTGAGGCTGTACCCGCTGATCTCGCCGAGCGTCTCCGCGTCGATCCCGAGGTTCTCGACGAGGACGTCGTGACCGATCTGGTCCGCGAGCCACGCGCTGATCGGGGAGTCCGCGGTGAGGTGCGGCTCCGGCGTCTCGACGGAGGCGTCGTCCTCGGCGTCGGTCGTCGTGACCCGGTAGGGGATCGCGTTGCCCCAGTCGAAGAACGAGCCGTTGCCCGGGTAGTCCACCGTGACCTCGGGCGCCTGGTTGCCGACCGAGATGACGCGCGAGGTGAGCCCGCGCCGGCCGCCGTCGTCCGTCGCCCGGAGCCGTGCCGTGTAGGCACCGATCTCGGTGTAGGTGTGCGTCGCCTGCGCGCCCGTGTAGTCGTACGTGCCGTCGCCGTCGACGTCCCACTCGTAGGTGAGGGTGTCACCGTCGGGGTCGGACGACGTCGAGGCGTCGAACGTGACCTCGAGCGGGGCCTCGGACGACGAGTTCGGCGTGGCGGTGAACCGCGCCTGCGGGGACTTGTTCCCCTCGACGTAGTCGATGCGGTAGAGGCCCGCGTCGGGGTTGGCGCGGAAGAAGCCGTCGCCGTAGTCGAGCACGTACATCGAGCCGTCCGGACCGATCTCGATGTCCATCGGGTTGTCGTGGATCGGCTGCGCGGCGCTCGTCAGTGCCGAGTTCGGCAGGAAGTCCTCGATGTGCGTGACGTCGAACGTCGACCAGTCGACGGTGATCGCCGCGATGTAGTCCTGCGAGAACTCGCCCATGAACGCCTTGCCGTCCCAGTACTCGGGCAGCTTGGTGGTCGACGGGTTGTCGGCGTCGTAGTGGTAGACCGGGCCGCCCATCGGCGCCTGGCCGTTGCTCGTCCCGAAGTTCACGAGCTCGTCCCACGGCTGGTCGCCCGGCTCGTCGCCGTAGTACAGCGTCGCGGGGCGCGGTGCCGGGAGGTCGACGAGGCCGGTGTTCCAGCGGGACGTGTTCTGCAGGTTCTCCGGGTCGAAGAACTCCCCCGCGGTCGACGTCTCGAAGTCCCAGTCGTTGTACGCGAAGTTGTCGCCCGTCATGAAGGGCCAGCCCGCGTTGTGCGGGTCGTCGAGGCTCGCGACGTTCCACTCGACGTAGCCCATCGGGCCACGGTCGTTGGCGTCGGCGACGGCCTTGGTCGCGTCCGGCCCGTAGTCGCCCCACGAGATCGAGCTCGTCTCCGGGTCGACCTCGAAGCGGAACGGGTTGCGCACGCCCATGATGAAGATCTCGGGCCGGGTGTTCTCGGTGCCCGGGGCGAACAGGTTGCCCTCGGGGATCGTGTACGTCCCGTCCTCCTCGACGTGGATCCGCAGGATCTTGCCGCGCAGGTCGTTGGTGTTCCCCGCGCCGCGGCGCGAGTCGAAGCCCGGGTTCATCCCCGGCGCGTCGTTGTTGGGCGCGAAGCCGTTGGCGCCGGGCGTGCTCGCGGGCGTGTTGTCGCCCGTCGTGAGGTAGAGGTTGCCCTCGCCGTCGAAGTCGATGTCGGCCCCGACGTGGCAGCACTGCCCGCGCTGGACCTCGACGTCGAGGATGACCTGCTCGCTCGACAGGTCGAGCGCGTCGTCGGTCCACTGGAAGCGCGACAGACGGTTGACGCCCACCCACTGGTCCCAGTAGCTCTCGTCGGCGCCGGCGGGCAGCGAGTTCGGGGCGTTCCCCGTGGGGGTGTCGGGCTGCCCGTCGCCGTCGGCGTCGATCGGCGCGTAGACGAGGTAGACCCAGCCGTTCTCCGCGAACGCGGGATCGAGCGCGATGCCCTGGAGCCCATCCTCCGAGTTCGCGTAGACGGGGACCTGGTTGATCGTGCGCGTAGTGCCCGTCGCCGGGTCGGTGAGCCGGATGTCGCCGTTGCGCGCGGTGTGCAGCACGCGCGAGTCCGGCAGGATCGCCATGTCGAGGGGTTCGCCGACGTTCTTCGTCAGCAGGACCTTCTCGTAGTTCGACCAGTCGAGCGCGGTGTCGGCACCGGGCTCGGCCCCGTGGTCGACGCCGTCGTGCGCGGTCGCGGGCGCGACCGCCAGGCCTACGCCTGTCAGCGCGAGGGCGCCGGCGGCGAGTGCGGCCGTCATCCCTCTGCTCAGGCGTGACCGCCTGCGGATATCCTTCATGTGATGCCACTCCTGTGAGGTTTCAGTCGCCTGTGAGGGGTCATCCGGACCGGGTCGCCCCCGTCGCGCCAACGACGGAATCGGGTGGCCCGGTCTGTGTGTGTGGACTGGTGGGGCGCGGACGGGCGCCCGGCGTCGTGTCCTCCTCGTCTCGTCGTCGAGCGAAGCTCCCGCACGTCGGCGTGCGGGAGGAAGTACCTCTCCGGCCCCTGCGCGGTGCGCGGAGCGGGCGGGCGTCGGGTACGTTCACCTACCGCCCGGTCGTTATCCTACGGACCTTCTGTCAGGTGTCAATCAAAAGTTGGAAGTTGATCGTTAGTTGGGTTCCAGCGCACCCGCAGACGCCGCGATCCCCGCAGCGGCCCTGGTTCCAGGGTGCTGCGGGGATCGCGGGAGACCCGCCGTCGAACGGACCAGGTCGGTGCGGGACGTCCGCCGCGACGTCAGCCGCGCAGGCCGAGCAGCGCCGCGTAGCTGCGCTCCGCGTTGCCGAACGAGTCGACCGGGTTCGGCGGGACCGCCGTCGTCGGGGCGTTGTCCTGCTCCCAGATGCCGTACCGGGTCCCGCGCGCCTTCGTGGCCCGGAGGAACTCGCGGTACGGCAGGTCGCCGGCGTCGAACTCGATGATGTCGAACCCGTTGGGGTTCGCCGCGTTGCGGTCGCCGTCCTTCAGGTGCAGCAGCGGGTAGCGGTGCGGGTTGTCCCGGACGTAGTCGATCGGCTCGAAGCCCGGGAAGCGGTACTGGCCGACGAAGGCCCAGTACACGTCCATCTCGAGGAACACCGTCCGCGGGTCCGTGTTGTCGAAGAAGACGTCGTAGAGGCGCACGTCCGGCTGGTCCGTGGCGAACGCGAACTCGCCGGCGTGGTTGTGCTGGTAGAGCTTGAGGCCCGCCGCGCGCGCCTGCTCCCCCCAGGCGTTGAACTCGTCGGCCGCCGCGCGGTACCCGGCGACGGTGTTGACGTTGGTCGGCGCGTTCGCGGTCCCGACATGCGGCATGCCGAGGACGTTGGCGATCTCGAGCTGGCGCGGGAGGTCGTTGCGCAGCGCGTTGAGGCCGACGTGCGAACCGACGGCGCTGAGCCCGTTGTCGTCGAGGAGCTGCCGGATCTCCTCCGGCGTGATCGGCCCGACCTGGCCCTGGTTGTAGCCCGCGAACTCGATCTCGGAGTACCCGATGTCGGCGAGCTGCTCGAAGACCGCGCGGAACCCGAGGCTCGAGACCTTGTCGCGGATCGAGTACAGCTGGATGCCGATCTTGCCGGGGGGCAGCAGCCGGCCGTTGCCGGCTGCCGCGAGCGGCCCGGCGGTGGGTGTCGCCGCGCTCGCCGCCGGGGCGGCGGCGGCACCGAGGCCGACGGCCACGGTCGACGTCGCGAGCGCCTTGATGAGGCTGCGACGTGTCATCTGGGACGTGCTCATCGTCTCTCCTTCGAGGGATGACCGATCTGTGTCCTTGCAGGTCAGGGCATCACGCCCTGCGGCTGATCCTCCTCGTCTCGCCGTCGAGCGGGACCCCTCGCACGTCGTCGTACGAGAGGAGCGGCCACCGCACACGGCGCAGCGTGCGCGGTGGCCGGGTCCGAACCGCGTCCGGGCGGAGTGCGACCTACCGCCCGGTCGTCATCCTACGAGCCTCTCGTCGGCTGTCATCAGGAGCTGCGGCTCCGTCGAGGAACGCTCACGCAGTCACCGCAGGGCGGGTCGCGGCCTCGAGGAGCTCGAGGACGTGGACGTAGTCGTGGCCCGTCGCCCGGGTCATGCCCGTCTCGCACGTGCGGTTGCTCGACACGTACGCGTCGAAACGTCCTGCCGGGAGCGCCGCGGCGCGGTGCGCGACCTCGGCGCTCTCCGCGCGCGTCGCCGCCGCCGTCAGCTCGGGGTGCAGCATCCCGCGGTCACCGGCGAACCCGCAGCACCCCCACGCGGCCGGCACCTCGACGCGCTCCGCGACCGCCTCGGCCACCGCGCGCAGGTCGTCGACGGCACCCAGGTGCACGCTCGCGCACGTGGGGTGCACGACGACGTCGCCCACGGTCGCGACGTCGACGCCCCGGTCCGCGAGGGCCGGCAGGACGTCGGTGCGCACGAAGGTCACCGCGTCGACGAACCGCAGCCTCGACCACCGGCCGTGGGCCTCCTCGTCGTCCACCAGACGGTGCCCGGACTCCACGAGGCCGTGCGTGCAGCTCGAGGCATCGCACACGACGGGCAGCTCGCCCTCGCGCGTCGCGACCCACAGCGTGTCGAGCACCCGGCGGGCCATGGCGGCCGCGCCGTCGGGCAGACCCTTGGACGACCACGGCGTGCCGCAGCACAGGCCACCGACCCCGGCGGGGGTGGCGAGCCCGATGCCCGCGCGCTCGCACACCGCCCGCAGCGCCGCCTCCGCGCCGAGGCCCCCTGCCGCCGGCGCGAACATCTCGCCGGTGCAGGAGGCGAACAGCACCGCGCGCGGCGCCGTGTCAGGGCGAGAGGACACCCCGCTGACCTGCGACCCTGACAGGTCGCGGCCCGCCGTCGGGTTGTCAGGGCGAGAGGACACCCCGCTGACCTGCGACCCTGACTGGCGGCGTGGCCCCGGGCCGGGCAGGTCGTCCCCCGCGAGCGGCACGACGTCGGACCCGAGCAACGAGCGGCCGACCTGCGACGCGCCCCGCACGAGCGGCGTCGGCAGCACGTCGGCGACGGCGAGCGCTCCGCGCACCCCCGTGAGCACGCCGCCCCAGTGCTCGGCGGCGACCTCTCCCCCGCGGCGGGCCAGCGGACCGTGCGCACGGGCGCGGTGGCCCTTCATCACCGCACCCGTGTCGATGCCGACCGGGCACGCCTCGACGCACAGCGAGTCGACGGCGCACGTCTGGACGGCCGCGTGGTCGTAGGCGCGCTCGAGCTCGGCGCGCTCGGCCGGGGACGCGACCGACAGCTCCTTGAGCAGCGCGATGCGCTGGCGCGGCGTCGTCGTGACGGTGCGCGACGGGCAGCCCGGCTCGCAGTAGCCGCACTCGACGCAGCGGTCGACGAGCGGCGCGTCCTCACCGCCCGCCGACGCCTCGACCTTGAGGTTCCGCAGGTGCTCCTCGGGGTCGTCGCTGAGCACGACGCCCGGGTTGAGCAGGCCCTGCGGGTCGAGCAGCCGCTTGACCTCGCGCATGACGTCGTAGAGCTCGTCGCCGTACTGACGCCGTACGAACGGCGCCATGATGCGGCCCGTGCCGTGCTCGGCCTTGAGCGTGCCGCCGTGGCCGAGGACCAGGTCCACCAGGTCCTCGCTGAACGCCGCGTACCGCGCGAGCTCCGCGCGGTCGCCGAGCCGCGGCGTGATCATGAAGTGCAGGTTCCCGTCCTTGGCGTGCCCGAACGTCACGGCGTCGTCGTAGCCGTGGCGCGCGAAGACCCCGCCGAGGTCGCGCACGGTCGCGGTGAGGTCGGCCACCGGTACCGCGACGTCCTCGAGCAGGGCCGTGCTCCCCGCGGGACGAGCGCCCGCGACCGCGGTGTACAGGCCCTTGCGCACGCGCCACAGGCGCTCGCGCGTCGCGGGGTCGGTCGTCAGGGTCGCCGGGACCCCCGACGACGGCGCGAGCGAGCCGACGACGTCGCGCGCCGCCTCCTGCAGCGGCGCCAGGCCGTCCGCGGTCGCGGCGCGGTACTCGACGAGCAGCGCCGTCTGCTCGGTGATCCCGGCACCTGCGGCGAGGGCCCGCATGCTCGGGTCCGCCGCGGGATCGGCCGCCGCGACCCGCAACGAGGCCGCGTCGAGCAGCTCGATCGCCTCGGCACCCGACGCGGCGAGCGGCACGAGGGCGTCGGTCGCGCGCTCGATCGAGTCGAGCACGAGAAGGGTGGTCGCGGCGTGGGTCAGGAGCGGGACGGTGCGGAACGTGACGTCGGCGACCCAGCCGAGCGTCCCCTCGGACCCGATCATCAGGTGCTCAAGGATCCGCACCGGCTCGTCGTGGTCGAGCAGCGCGTTGACCGAGTAGCCCATCGTGTTCTTCATCGCGAACTGACGCTCGATCTCGGCGCGCGCGGTCGCGCTCGACCGCACGCGGTCGCGCAGCGCGGCGAGGCCCGCGTGGACGTCGGGCCGGACGGCGCGCAGGTGCGCGTCCGCGTCCGGGGCGCCCGTGTCCAGCACCGTCCCGTCGGCGAGCACGACCGTCATCGCCTCGACGGTCCGGTACGCGGTGCGCGTCGTGCCCGAGGACATGCCGCTCGAGTTGTTCGCGACGACCCCGCCGATCGTGCACGCGATCTCGCTCGCGGGGTCCGGCCCGAGGCGGCGGCCGTGCCGGAGCA
This sequence comes from Cellulosimicrobium sp. So1_17, assembly GCF_055181235.1. NCBI lineage: Bacteria > Bacillati > Actinomycetota > Actinomycetes > Micrococcales > Promicromonosporaceae > Cellulosimicrobium > Cellulosimicrobium sp. So1_17. Next base: position 3,187,132 of record NZ_CM143702.1, on the reverse strand, counting down.
GGTGCGCGTTGACGAGCCGGAGCGTGGCGCCGGGCTCGCACCGCACGCGCGCGCCGCCGTCGAGCACCTCGACGCGCGTGAACCGCGTGCGCGTGTCGACGAGCATCCCGCCGCCCGACGCCTGCCCGGACAGGCTGGTCCCGCCTGACCGGAACGTCACGGGCAGGCCGCGCCGGTGCGCCTCGCGGAGCGCGGCGACGACACCGCCCCGGTCGTGCGCCCGGACGACGACGTCGGGCCGCAGCAGGTAGTGCGAGGCGTCATGCGCGTGGGCGACCCGGGTCAGCAGGTCGGTCCGGAGCTCGAACCCCGGCCCGGGCTCAGCGGGCCGGACGGTCCGTGGCCGGCGGGACGTCACGGGCGGGCCCGGCGCTCGTACCCGAGCCGGTGCGGCTGCACCGCCTCGTAGGTCGCCCGGAGGTTCTCCGTGGTCCGCTCGAAGAGCCGCTGCGCGACGCGCACGAAGAGGAAGTCCACGATCGCGAGCTGGGCGATACGGCTCGACAGCGCCCCGGAGCGGAACTGGGTCTCGCGCGCGGTCGTCGTGAGGACGAGGTCGGCGTGCCCGACCAGGGGCGACTCGGGGAAGTTGGTGACGGCGACGGTCGTCGCGCCCCGCTCGTGCGCGATGCGCAGCGCGTGGTTCGTCTCGACCGTGAGGCCGCTGTGCGAGACGCCGAGCGCCACCGCTCCCGGCCCGAGGAGCGCCGCGGACTGGAGCTGCACGTGCGGGTCCGGCGACGCGAAGCACACGAGCCCGATGCGCTGGAGCTTCTGCGCGAGGTCCTGCGCGGTGAGACCGCTCGACCCGACGCCGAAGAGGTCGATGCGCGGCGCCGCCGCCACCGCGGCCGCGACGGCCTCGAGCGCCTCGAGGTCGAGCGCGCGCGCCGTCTCCTCGATGGTCCGCGCCTCGTGGAAGGCGATCTTCTCGACGACGTCCTGCACGGTGTCGTCCGGGTCGATCTCGCCGTGCGCGACGTTCGCCCGCTCCTGCTCGACGGCACGCCGGCTCGTCGCCTGCGCGAGGTCGATGCGGAACTCGGGGTAGCCGGCGTAGCCCACCGCGCGGCAGAACCGGACGACGGTCGCCTGCGACGTGCCGACGTCGGCCGCGAGCTCCGTGATCGTCTTGCCCACGACGGACGCGGGGTCGTCGAGCACCGCCTGGGCGATCCGCGCCTCGGCGGGGCGCAGCGCGGGCAGTGCCTGGCGGATGCGGACGAGACCGTCAGCGGCCATCGGGGTCCTCCTCGGAGAGGTCGGCGTGCGGTGCGGTGCGAGATGCGGGGCGAGATGCGGGGCGAGGCGTGGCGCGCGCGGCGCCGGACACGCTGAGCCACGGTTCGTGCCCGACGACGCCCGCCGGGTCCTGCGCGAGCCGTCCGGCCAGCAGCAGCGCGCCGTCCAGCGGCGTTCCCGCCGACGGGACGAGCTCGACGTCCGGCCGCAGCACGGCGAGGCGCGCGCGGAAGGGCTCGGTGAGGAGCGGCCCGACGCCGAGGACGCCGCCCGTCGCCGCGGCGAGCGGCGGGACGCCGTCGACGGCCGCCGCCGCGAGCGTGGTCGCGAGATGGGTGCCCGCGCCGGCGAGGATCTGCCGGGCCACCACGTCGCTCGCGCGCGCCGCGGCCGCGACGTCGGGCGTGAACGAGGCGAGCACCTGCGCCCGGTCCGTGCGCGTGTACAGCTGCGACGGCCACGTCTGTACAGGGCCGAACCGCCGCGTCGCGGCGTCCAGCAGGGCGGCGGACCCGCCGTTCGCCCGGCCGTCGTGGGCCGCGGCGGCAGCACGCAGGCCCTGCGCGCCGATCCACGAGCCGGCGCCGAGGTCTCCGAGCAGGTGCCCCCAGCCGTCGACCCGCTGCCACGTCGTGCGCAGGTCCGTGCCGAGGGCGATCGCCCCCGTCCCGACGGCGACGACAGCCCCTCCGCGACCGGCCAGCGCTCCGAGGTGCGCGGTCAGCGCGTCGGCCGCGACCGCCGAGCGGAAGAGGTCCTTCCCGTCGGGAGCACCGGAGGTGGTGAGGCCGTCCCGGAGCGCGGCGTGCAGCTCGGCCGGGTCGCGCACGAGGGTCGCGAGCCCGGTCGCACCGACAGCCGCGGCTCCGACCCCCGCCACGTGCGGCGCGTCGGTTCGCAGGCGCGCGAGCAGCTCGCGGACGACGTCGACCGCGTCGCTCCCGTCCGGACGGATCGTCACGGACCGGCCGGCGAGGACGACGTCGCCCGGCGCCGCCTCGTCGCCGGCGAGCGCGGCGCTCAGCCGACGCGCGACGAGCCGGCTCCCGGAACCGCCGACGTCGAGCGCGACGATCCAGGCGGCGTCGCCAGCAGGATTCGGCACGACGCCATTATGGCATAAAGTTTCACGTCGCGGAGTGCCTGTGGAGAAATTCGCCAGCGCTCCGCGGGCTCACGGATCCCCGTCAGCGTAGCGCCGGGTCACCCTCGTCGTTGCGGTCCACCGGGAACGTCACCCACACGTTCTTCGTCGTCCCGGTCGTGTACCAGCCCACGTCGAGCGCGAGCTGCCGCGCCAGGTGGAGGCCCATGCCGCCGGCGCCCGGTACGCGCACCCCGGCGTACACCGGAGGCACGCCCCGCTCGTGGTCGGCGATGTCCAGGAGCCACAGGTCCTTGTCCCGCGAGAGGCTCACCACCGTGGGGGGCAGTCCGTGCTCGAGCGCGTTCGTGGCCAGCTCGGACGCGACGAGCACGACCTTCTCCGGCGTCTGCGCGAGACCGGCGTCCGCCCCGGGCTCCGCCTGCCCGAGCACCTCCCCGAGCTCACGCCGCAGCGCCGACAGGCCGTCGAGCGAGTCGAGGCGCCAGCTGCGGACGGGCACGAAGTTGGCGGGCGGGCGCGACAGAGGCAGGCCGGCGTCGGTCGTGGGAACGGCGAGGGGCTCGACAGCAGGACCGGTCATGAGGACTCCTTCGCTCGGCGGGCAAGGTTCGAGAGTTCCACGGGCGGCGACGTTCCGCACGGCGAGGAACCGGGGCTCAGCGCTCCACGAGCGCGGGGTGGCGCGGGTCGTCGACCCGCACGACGACGTCGGCGACCCGCTCCGGCGCGACCTCGGCCGCGTACCGCGCGTACGCCGGGAGCATCCACGCGTCCGCCGGGACGGTCCGGCGCCCGATCGTCGCGGCCCGCAGCGCGAGGTGCACCGCGAGGTCCGTCGTGAGACCGCGGCCCAGCGCGAGCGACCCGTCGAGCACCACGACGAGGCCCGGCTCCACCTCGACGTACGCCGCGCGCGTCGCGCGGTCCGTCACCGGGTCGCGCAGGCTCGGCAGGTACCGGCCACGGCCGCCCGGGCCGACGGCGTCGAGCACCTCGCGGTTGAGGCCCGCGACGTCGATCCGGTCCTCGAGCAGCGCGTCGGGGTCCTCCCGGCCTCGTTCGAGCCGCAGCGACGCGGCCCGCCAGAAGTCCGCGACGTGCAGCCGGGCGACCGGCCTGCCCGCGGCCCGCAGCGGGTCGACGAGGGCGTCCGCGAGCGCCTCCGGGCGGGTCGAGGGATGACCGTCGACGAGCACGCGCAACGCGCCCGGGCGGCCCGGAGCGGCGAGCACGGTGTCGACGACCCGCCGGACCAGCACCTCCTCGGACACCGGTTCGACGTGCACGGTGCCAGCATCGCACCGTGCGGACGTGCGGAGCGTCACAGCATCGGGCGAGCGGTCGCCGGCCCTCGGTCACATACTGCTCGTGACGCCGCACGGGCCGCGTCGCAGTGCGTCACCGCCGCCCCGCCCCAGGAGACCCAGCATGAGCAGCGCGACCACCGCCGGAGACGGCACGATCCCCGCGGCGAGCGGCACAGCCGCCCGCAGCCACGACTTCCCGCTCTACGCGGGCGACCCGAAGCGCCTCACCGGGGTCCAGTGGGCCGTGCTCCTCGGGGCGTGGCTCGTGGCCCTCGCGTGCGACCTGTTCATCGGGGTGCCGGGGCCGCCCTGGGTCAGCATCGTCGTGCGCGGCGTACTCTTCGCGGGGCTCCCGATCCTCGCTCTCGCGTGGGCGCTGGGCGGCCTGGGAACCGCGTGGGGCACGCTGTTCCGCCGGGTGCGCGGTCGCGACGTCGGCCTCATGGTCGGGTTCGCAGTGCTCAACGTCGTCGTGACGTTCCTGGTCGGCCTGCTGGTCTCGTCCCTGTTCGAGGCCACCCCCAACCCGACGGGCGCGGCGCTCGCCGACCTCGGCACGGGCGACCGGATCGCGTACTTCCTCAGCATGATCCCGCAGCTCGTCGGCGAGGAGGTCTTCACGGTCGTGCCGTTCCTGGCCGTGCTGACCCTGGCGACGGTCGCGTGGCGGCTGGGCCGGCGCGCCTCGATCACCATCGCCCTCCTCGTCGCGGCCGTGCTCTTCGCGCTGATCCACCTGCCGACGTACGACTGGAACCTGCTCCAGTGCCTGCTCATCATCGGCGTGGCACGCGTCATCCTGTTCGTCCCCTACCTGCTCACGAAGAACCTCGCGGTCTCGGCGGGGGCGCACGTCCTCAACGACTGGACGCTCTTCGGCCTCGGGCTGCTCGGGGCGGGGACGGTCGGCTGAGGCGCGGACGGGCCCGCCCTCAGGTCGGCGCGCCCGTCCCCCGGCCGCTCGCCGGGGCGACGGTGGTGTGCACGCAGACCCACCGGCCGTCCCGCCGGACGAAGGTGTCGACCGACCACTCGTCGTCGCGGAACGGCGCGCCCTGCCACGTGCCCGCCGAGACACCGCGCGCGAGGGTGACCGCGACGTCGTCGTGCACGCTCACGGTGACGAGCTGCGACGACATCTCCGTGTGGACGAGGTCGCCCGACGCGACGGCGGCCAGGAACGCGGCGCGCGGCTGGGCGTTCCCGTCCGTCCCCACGAGCACCCAGCCGGGATCGACGAAGCCGTCGATCGCCGCGGGGTCGTTCGCGACGAGCGCGTCCCCCCACGCGCGCAGGAGGCCGGCGAAGAGCTCGGTCGCGTCGCGCGTCACGGGGCGGCCCACGCCTTGCGCTCCGCGGGCGGCAGCTTCTCGACGGCGGCCCGCAGCGTCGCCCGGGGCATCGTGCCGGCGTGCTCGTCGAGGAACGCGCGGAACCGTTCGGGCTCGGCGTCGCTCACGACGCGCAGCATCCAGCCGACGCCCTTCTGGACGAACGGCTCGGGGTCGTCGCGCAGGATCTCCGCGAGCTCGAGGGTGTCGTCGACCTGGCCCTTGCGCAGGAACGCGGCGGTCGCCACGACGGCCGTGCGCCGTCGCGGCCAGTCGGGGGCCCGCGCGAGCTCGTAGAGCGGGTCGCGGGGCCGGTCCAGGAGCCATGTCCCGAGCACCTGGTGCGCGGTGAGGTCGACCAGGTCCCACGCGTCGACGCGGTCGTGGCGCCGCAGCAGCAGCCCGACGAGCTCCGCGTGCCGTGCCGGGTCGACGCGGCGCGCTGTCGACGCCTTGCCCATGATCGAGCACGCGCCGGCCCGGACCTCGTGGACGGGGTCCTCGAGGAGACGCTCGATCTCTGCGACGGGCATCGCGAGCGAGCGCTTCGCGAGCGTGAAGACGTCGCCCATGCGCACACCGGCGAACGAGGCGTCGCCGGGGAAGAACCGCGCGTACTGTCGCTTCTGCTCGCGTGTCGCGAGCGAGAGCAGCTCGGCGCGGAACGTGGCGGCGTCGAGCGCGGGGGCGGTGGTCGTCGGGTCGGGTCGCATGTCAGCGCGGCGCCATCCGGATCGCGCCGTCGAGGCGGATCACCTCGCCGTTCAGCATGGGGTTCTCGACGATCGCCCGGACCAGCCGCGCGTACTCCTCGGGCCTCCCGAGCCGGCTCGGGTGCGGCACCTGCGCGGCGAGGGAGTCCTGGGCCTCCGTGGGCAGCGACGCCATCATCGGGGTCCGGAAGATCCCGGGCGCGATCGTCATGACGCGGACGCGGTGCTGCGCGAGGTCGCGCGCGAGCGGGAGGGTCAGGCCCGCGACGCCCGCCTTCGACGCCGCGTACGCGGCCTGGCCGACCTGGCCGTCGGTCGCGGCGACCGAGGCGGTCTGCACGACGACGCCGCGCTCCTCGCCGTCGGGCAGGAGGTCGAGCGCGAGCATCCGCTCGGCCGAGAGCCGCACGACGTTGAACGTCCCCACGAGGTTGACGTCCACGACCCGCCGGAACGCGTCGAGCGCGTGCACGCCCTGCTTGCCGAGCACGCGCTGGGCGAGGACGATCCCGGCGCAGCTCACGACGACGCGGGCCCCGCCGAGCTCGTCGGCGACGTCGAGCGCCCGTGCGACGTCGTCCTCGCTCGTCACGTCGGTGGGGACGAAGCGCACGGCGTCGCCCAGCGTGTCGGCGACCGCGGCCCCGTCCGACGACGCGAGGTCGGCGACGACGACGCGCGCCCCGGCGTCGACGAGCCCCTCCGCCGTCGCGCGACCGAGCCCGGACGCTCCCCCCGTCACGAGCGCCACCGTGCCGTCGATCCGCATGCCCAGCCCCTTCGCCGTCGAGCGGCCGCCTCGTCGCGACCCTCCCGCCAGCGTAACGAGGCAGGATGGGCCGCATGACCCTCTACGACATCCCGTTCCAGGCGATGGACGGTTCGACGCACACCCTCGGCGAGCACCGCGACGACGTGGTCCTCGTCGTCAACGTGGCGTCACGGTGCGGCCTCGCGCCCCAGTACGCGACGCTCGAGCGGATGCAGAAGGAGTACGGCGAGCGCGGGTTCCAGGTCATCGGCTTCCCGAGCAACCAGTTCCTCCAGGAGCTCGGCAGCAACGAGGCGGTCCAGGAGTTCTGCTCCCTGACGTACGGCGTGACGTTCCCGGTGGTCGACCGCGTGCGCGTCAACGGGCGCAACGAGCACCCGCTGTACACGGAGCTCAAGAAGACCCCCGACGCCGACGGCAAGGCCGGGCGCGTGACGTGGAACTTCGAGAAGTTCGTCGTCGTGCCGGGCGGCGAGGTCCACCGGTTCCGTCCGCGGACCGAGCCCGACGACCCGGCGGTCGTCGGCGTGGTCGAGTCGCACCTGCCGCGCTGAACGACCTCCCGGATACGCTCGCCGGATGACACGTCCAGCGGTCCGCGGGGGCATCCGTGAGGCCGCGGGCGGGATCGTCGCGCTGAGCCTCGCGACGTTCGTCGCGATCACGACCGAGCTCGTGCCGATCGGGCTGCTCCCGCTCATCAGCACGGACCTAGACGTCACGGAGTCCGTGGCAGGGCTGCTCGTGACGGCCTACGCGCTCATGGTCGCCGCGCTCGCCGTGCCGCTGACGCTCGGCACGCGGCGGCTCCCCCGCAAGGGCCTGCTGCTCACGACGCTCGGGATCTATACGCTGAGCAACGTGCTCGTCGCCGTCGCGCCCACGTTCGCCGTCGTGGCGGCCGCTCGGGCGCTCGGCGGCGCGTCGCACGCCGTGTTCTTCTCCGTGAGCATCGGGTACGCGTCGCGGCTGGTCCGGCCGCACCTCACGGGTCGTGCTCTCGCGCTCGTGACGTCGGGCGCGAGCGCGGGCTTCGTGCTCGGCGTCCCGCTGTCGACGGCGCTCGGGGCCGCCGTCGGCTGGCGGGCCTCGTTCGCCGTCCTCGCCGGGGTCTGCGCCGTGACCACGCTCCTCATCGCGTGGCTGCTCCCACCGGTCCCCGGCGGGGGCGCTCCACCCGCCGACGCCGCGCGGTCGGCCCGGCGCGCGGCGCTCGCCGTCGTGGTGACGACCAACGCCCTGACCTACCTCGGCCAGTACACCGTGTACACGTACGTGTCCGTGCTGCTGCTCGCGGCCGGTCTCACCGAGTCGGCGCTCGGGCCGGCCCTGCTCGTGCTCGGGGCGCTCGGGCTCCTGGGGACGGCGTTCGCCGCGGCGCGGCTCGACCACCGGCCGCGGCGCACCACGGTCGTCATGCTCGTGGCCGTCGGGGGCGGGCTCCTCGGGCTCGGGCTGGCGTTCCCCGGTCTCGTCGGCGTGCTGGTCGCGACGGCGGTGTGGAGCGCCGGGTTCGGCGGCGTGGCCTCGGTCTTCCAGTCGGCGGCCATCAAGGCCCACGGCGCCTCGCCCGACATGACCGGCGCGCTCGTCAACACGACGGCGAACCTCGGCATCGGCGGCGGGGCCGCGGTCGGCGCGCTCGTCCTCGCCGGGGCAGGACGCCGGCACGCTGCTCCTCGGCGTCGCGGCTCGGCGCGCTCGGGCTCGCGGCCTGCACCCCGGGTGCCGGCGGGGTCGTCCGCCCCGACGTCAGACCGAGGCGTGCGCGCCGACGACCGAGAGGAGCTGCAGCTTCTCGTAGCTCTCGCTCCCGGGCACGGCGGTGTAGACCAGGAGCAGGTGCGACTGCTGCGGGTCGAGGAGCGTCTGGCAGTGCAGCTCGAGCGCACCGACGTCGGGGTGGACGAACCGCTTGGTCTCGTCCGGGCGGTGGCGGTGTCCGACCTCGTGGGCGTCCCACAGCCGCCGGAGCTCGTCGCTGTGCGCGAGCGCGACGTCGGCCAGGCGAGCGGCCCGGGACCCGGGTCCCCGCAGCGTGACGACCTGTCGCAGCTGTGAGGCGAACACGAGGGACAGCCGGTCGTGGTCCTCGGGCGGGTAGAGCTCGCGCGACGCGGGGTCCGTGAACCACCGGTAGCCCACGCTGCGCGCCGGTCCGGTGTACGCGGTGGCGTCGCCGGTCAGCGCCACGCCGAGCGGTGACTGGCGCAGCGTCTCGCCCAGCTCGGTGACGATCTCGGCGGGGGTGTCGGTCAGGCGGTCGAGGATGCGCAGCAGCCCGGGGCTGACGTGGTCGCTCAGCGCGCCGCGGGGTGGTGGCTGGTGGCCGGCGAGGCGGAAGAGGTGGTCGCGCTCGTCGAGGCTCAGGTGCAGCCCCTGGGCGATCGAGGCCACCATCTGCGCCGACGGGTGCGGGCCGCGCTCGCGCTCGAGCCGCGCGTAGTAGTCCGTCGACATGTGGCACAGCGCGGCGACCTCCTCCCGGCGCAGCCCTTCCGTCCGTCGGCGCCGGCCTCGGGGCATGCCGACGTCCTCCGGCTGCAACGCGTGCCGCCGACGGCGGAGGAACTCCGCGAGCCCTGTCCTGTCGATCACCGGTCGCTCTCCTTCGGCTGGGGTGTCTCCGTTGTACCGCGCCGAGCCGCCGTCAACCACGGCCTCCCGATCCCCCGCTGCGCCAGGGACGGATCGGGAGGCCCTGGTTGCGGTCGGCGCCGCGACGGAAGGTGGCAGCACCGGCAGCACTGCTAGCACTGCCAGCACCGCCAGTACCGCCCGGCACCGTCCCCACCGTCTCGACAGCCCCCACAGCCCCCACAGTCCCTGGAGGAACCCGTGATCGCTCGACCCGCACCTGTCCACCAGCCGCCCGAGCTCGCCCTTCCCGACGCGTCGCGGAGCGCCAGCGCGACCGTCCGCCGCGTGCTCGGGCTGCCGGACCTCGTCGAGGTGTCCGCAGGGCGCGCCGCCGCCCGCCGGACGCTCGAGCGCGTCGGCGGGCCGGTCGGCCTCGCCGTCGCCACCGCCCCGACGATCGCCTTCGTGGCCGCCGACGCCGCGGCCGGGCTCGGGACGGCGTTCGTCGCGCTGGCTGTCACCGCCGTCGTCGCGAGCGGCGTGCGGCTCGCGCGGCGGGAGCCGCCCGGGGCGGCCGTCGCGGGCCTGGTGGTCGCCGCGGTCTGCGCGACGGTCGCGGCCCTCGCCGGTGAGGCGCGCGCGTTCTTCCTGCCCGGCATGGTGCTGCCCGTCGTCTTCGTCCTCGCCTACGTCGTCTCGCTCGTCGCCGGTCGGCCCCTCACGGGCTTCATGGTCAACCGCCTGGCCGGCGGCCCCCGCGACTGGCCCGGGCACGCATCCCTGCGGCGCGTGTACACCGTGACGTCCGTCGTCGGCCTCGCGATGGCGACGGCGAACCTCGTCGTCCGCGTCGTGTTCTACGTCGCCGACGCCCCCGGGGTGCTCGCCGCGATCCAGGTCGTGGCCACCTCGCTGTTCGCGGTCCACTTCGCCGTGACCCTGGTCGTCGCGCGCCGCGTGGCCGTCGCGACCGTCGCCTCGCCCGGCGCCCCGGCACACGTCCACCGCTGAGCGTCACACCCCACGACGGACCGGTCACCCTGCACCGTCCGTCGACCATCTCCGCCGCGCCGCCCGCCCGTCGAGCGCGTCCGGACCGAACCACAGGAGCTCACCATGCCTCGCACACCGCACCTCGACCTGGCTGACCTGTCCACGTGCCGCGCCGTCGTCACCGGAGGGAGCGACGGGATCGGCCTCGGCATCGCGCAGCGGCTCGCCGCCGCCGGAGCCGAGGTCGTCCTCCCCGTCCGGAACCGGACCAAGGGAGAGGCCGCCGTCGCCCGGATCCGCGCCGCGCACCCGTCTGCCCGCGTCTCGTTGCGGGACCTCGACCTCGCGTCCCTGCGCTCCGTGGCCGCCCTCGGCCGCGACCTGCGCGACGAGGGTCGTCCGATCCACGTGCTCGTGAACAACGCCGGCGTCATGACCCCGCCCGAGCGCCAGACCACGGAGGACGGGTTCGAGCTCCAGCTCGGGACCAACCACCTCGGGCACGTCGCGCTCGTCGCGCACCTGCTGCCCCTGCTGTCCGCAGGACGGGCGCGCGTCACGTCGCAGATCAGCGTGGCAGCCCGGAGCGGGTCGATGAGCTGGAACGACGTCAACTGGGAGACTCTCTACGACGGCCGGCGCGCCTACAGCCAGTCCAAGATCGCGTTCGGGCTCTTCGCGCTCGAGCTCGACCGGCGGAGCGGGGCGAACGGCTGGGGGATCACCAGCAACCTGTCCCACCCCGGCGTCGCCCCGACGAGCCTGCTCACCGCGCGGCCAGAGCTGGGCCGCGACCGAGACACCCCGCAGATCGCGGTCATCCGCCGGCTGTCCCGGGCGGGGATCCTGCTCGGGACGCCCGAGAGCGCTGCGCTGCCGGCGCTGTACGCCGCCACGTCCCCCCAGGCTCGTGGCGGACGGCTCTACGGACCTGACGGGCCCGGCCACCTCGGGGGCGGCCCGGCCGAGCACCGCCTGTTCCCTCCCCTGCGCGACCCCGTCGAGGCGGACCGCGTCTGGCGGGTCTCGGAGGAGCTGACGAGCGTGCCGCTGACCATCGCCGGCACGGCGTGAGCGACCGCCCTGTCGGAGAGCTCAGCGGGACGCGCCGGCGCCGCTACATCATCGGCGTCGTCAGGGTCTCGCCGAGCGGGACCGTCGGGGACTCGAACGGCACCACGTCCTGTGCGCACGTGGCGCCGTCGGTCGCCTCGCCGTCCACGAGGTAGCGGGCCACCGCCTCCTCGGCGCACGCGCTCTTGCCGAGGATCGTGTGCCCCCAGCCCTCGACGGTCAGGACGCGCGCGTCGGGCCACCGGTCCGCGTACGGCTGCGTGAAGCCGTACGGGGTCGCGGGGTCGTAGCGGGTGCCGATCACGAGGACGGGTGCCTCGGTCGTCTGGTCCCACGGGCCGGTGAAGGCGTCCTCGTCGTGCGCGGCGATGAACTCGCACGGCGCACCGACCCAGCCGCGCAGCCGGCCGAAGTGCGGGTACTGCGCGTCGAGCGCGTCGACCTTCGCGGGGTGCTGCCACGGGCGGCCGGGCGTCGTCGTGTCGACGCACAGGCTCGCGAGCGACCCGCCGATCGACGGGTAGTCCTCGGCCCAGCCGGCGCGACGCAAGAGCTCGCCGAGCGTCGGCGCGGCGCCCAGGGCACGCGGCTGTCGGGCCGCGGGCGGCGCCTCGACGGCGCCGCTCAGCACCGCGAGCTGCGCGAGCGTGAGGTCCAGGTCGCCCCAGGCGACGGGCTCGTACAGGTACTGGAAGACGAGCCCGACGGTGTCGGGGTAGCCGATCTCGGCGGTGCTGCCGTCGGGCATCGGCGCCTCCACGGGTTCCTCGCGCAGGGCCGCGTACGTGGCCTCGACGACCTCGGCGGGGTCGCCGAGCGACGCGAGCGCGCACGTCGAGGGACCGGCCTCCTGGCACAGGCGCACGAACTCGCCGAACGTCTCCGTCGAGCCCGCCGCCTGGCCGATGCGCGCGCCGAGCAGCTCGTCCGAGCCCACGCCCGACCACGCGTCGACGTCCATCGTGCCGTCCAGCACCATCGAGCCGACCCGGTCCGGGAACAGCGCCGCGTACGTCGCGCCGAGCACCGTCCCGTACGAGTAGCCGAGGTAGGTGAGCTTCTCGTCGCCGACGGCCTGGCGCAGCAGGTCCATGTCGCGCGCCACGTTCGCCGTCGACGACGACGAGATGCGGTCCGCGGAGAACACCGAGCAGCTCGCGCCGAGCACCGCCATCTGCCCGAGGAAGCGCACCTCGTCGCGACTCGTGGCGGGGAACGCCGGGACATCGGCGAAGAACGCGTTCTCCCGCTCGGCGTCGCGGAAGCACGTCGCCGGGTCCGACGTCCCGACGGCGCGCGGGTCGAACCCGACGAGGTCGTACTCCGCGTGGACCTCGGGCGCGACGATCGACCCGCCGAGCAGGTGCAGGTTCGCGACGCCCGGGCCGCCCGGGCCGCCGAAGTTGGTGAACAGGCTCCCGACGCGCGCGTCCGGGTCGGTCGCCGGCAGGCGCGTCAGGGCGATCGTCGTCGTCCGGCCGTCCGGGCGGTCGTAGTCGGTGGGTACCTCGACGCTCGCGCAGTCGAACGCCTCGAGACCTTCGCCGTCGCACGGTCCCCACGGGATCTCCGGCACGGGCGCGTCGACCTGGCCCGCCGCCGTCGGGCCTCCACCACCGCTGCCCGACGGCGCGCTGCCGGTCTCGCGCGGTGGGTCACCCCCCGGCCCGGCGACAGCCGCGGCGGGCACACCGCCGAGGAGGAGGACCGCCGCCAGCGTGGACGCTGCGGCGCGGACAGCTCGTGTCGTCGTCGATCGCGAAGTCATCGCCACCACCCGAACACGGACAGGCCGGACGTGCATCTCGGAGCGCCGCGCCCGGCCGTCGTCACGACCACGAGGGTCGCCTCGAGAACGCCATGAGCGACGTCATACGGCCCATGACGACCTTCAGGTCGTGGTCGGCACAGGGACGGTCGCGGCGTCAGTGCGGCGCGGTGGCGTTCCCGTGGCGGTCGCGCTCCGAGACGCGGTGCTGGGCGAGCCGCTCGCGCAACCAGCGCTCGGGCGCGTTCGGGCGCCGCGCGCGCGAGAAGACCATGTCCACGCTGACGAGCCAGTCCGTGTAGGGGTAGGCCTCGAGCTGGAGCTCGACGAGGTCTCCGCGCGCGAGCTCGCCCAGCACGAGCTGGCGGGGCACGGTCGACCACCCCAGACCGGCCTTCGTCAGCTCGACCAGAGGTCCGTAGCCGAAGATCTGCCACGTCTGCGCGGCCTGGAGGTACTCGGTGGTCGGCTGGACCGCGACCTGGTCGTTGTAGGCGAGCCGGCGGTGCTCCCGGAGGTCGGCGAAGGAGACCTGTCGACGGCTCGCAAGCGGATGGTCGCGCCCGACGACGTGCAGCAGGATCAGCTTGCCGAGCTGGCGGAACTCGAGCGACCGGTCGTAGTTCTGCGCGGCGAACCCCACGCCGATCGCGGCCGCACCCGTCCGGACCTGCGCGTCCACCGCGTCGCCGACCGAGCTGAGCACGACGAGGTTCACGAAGGGGAACGCCGTGCCGAACTCCCGCAGGGGCGGCGCGAGGACCCGGAGCGGCACGTTGACGCTCAGGGTGAGCGAGCTCGCCTCCTCGAGCGAGAACGCGTCCGCGTGCCGCTCGAAGTCGAGCGCGCGGTCGACCACGGTCCGCGCCTCGAGCGCGAGACGGCGGCCCGCGTCGGTGAGGGTGGGGCGGCGGGTGGACCGGTCGAACAGGTCGGTGCCCACGTCGACCTCGAGCTGCGCGATCGCGGCGGACAACGTCGACTGCGACTTGCCGAGACGCCGGGCCGCGGCGGAGAACGACCCGGTCTCCGTCGTGACGACGAAGGCCTCGAGACGCTCGAGCGAGATCCGCACGCGGCCACCTCCTATCGGTTCTGTCGATGGTAAGTGACTTCTTGTATCGCCGATGTGAGCACTACGGTCCCCGCAACGTCCGACACAGGACAGAGCTCGCGGTCGTCAGCGTCGACGACCGCCCGAGAGTCACCGGGAGTTCCCATGTCCCTGATCCGCTCGACCAGGCGGCGCGACCGTGTCACCGCGCCGACCACGTCCGTCGACCAGCGGCTGCCGCTCGGCCGCTCGCTCACGCTCGGGCTGCAGCACGTCCTCGTCATGTACGCGGGCGTCGTCGCAGTCCCCCTGATCCTGTCCGAGGTGCTCGGTCTCTCCGCGTCGCAGACGGTCACCCTCATCAACGCGAACCTGGTCGTCGGCGGGATCGGCACCCTGGTCCAGACGCTCGGGCTGTGGCGCTTCGGCGCGCGGTTCCCGCTCGTCCAGGGGGCGTCGTTCATCGGTCTCGCCCCGGCGCTCCTCATCGGCCAGGAGTACGGCCTGCCGTCCGTGTTCGGCGCCGTCATCGCGGCCGGGGCGATCACCGTCGCCGTGGCGCCCGTGTTCTCCCGGCTCCTGCGGTTCTTCCCACCGGTGGTCATCGGCTGCCTCATCACGATCGTCGGCATCTCGCTCATGCCCGCCGCGGCCGGCTGGCTCGGTGGCGGGCAGGGCAGCGACGACTTCGGGGCGCCCCGCAACCTGCTGCTCGGCCTGCTCACGGTCGTCGTCACCGTCGCGGTCTACGTGCTGGGCCGGGGCCTGTGGAGCAGCCTGTCGGTGCTGGTCGGCCTCGCCGTCGGCACCGTCGCCGCCCTGGTGACGGGGACGACCGATCTCAGCGGGGTCGGCGACGCCGCGTGGGTCGGGCTCGCCACGCCCCTCGCCTTCGGTGCTCCGCAGTTCCACGTCGTGCCGATCCTCATCATGTCGCTCGCGATGCTCGTGATCCTCGCCGAGACGACGGGCAACATGCTCGCGATCGGGCAGATCGTCGACGTCCGGGTCGATCGCCGCCGGCTCGGCGACGCCTTCCGCGCGGACGGTCTCTCGACCATGCTCGGGGGCCTGTACAACGGGTTCGCACTCAACGCGTTCAGCCAGAACACGGGGCTCATCGCCATGACGAAGGTGCGCAGCCGGTACGTCGTGGCGACCGGCGGAGCGATCATGATCGTCCTCGGCCTGCTGCCCAAGGTCGGCGCGGTCATCGCGACGATTCCACCGGCGGTCCTCGGCGGCGGCGCGATCGTCATGTTCGGCATGACGACGGCGGCGGGCATCCAGGAGCTCGCGCGGGTGCGCTACGCGGGGACCAACAACGCGCTGGTCGTCGCCGTCTCGATCAGCGTCGGGGTGCTGCCGATGGCGTCGCCCGAGCTGTTCGGCCGCATCGAGGGCCCGCTGTCGATGGTGCTCGAGAGCGGGATCTTCCTCGGCGCGCTGACCGCCGTCCTGCTCAACGCGGTGCTCGGACGCGGTGACGCCTCGACGGCACCCGACGCGCCCGCACCGGAGGAACCCGACGAGCAGCCGGACACCGCCCGCTCCCCTGCCCCGACCGAGACCGTCACCACCCACACCGCCTGAGCACCCGCTCCGGAGAACGGAAGGACACCATGACCGACACCATCGCCGCCGCCGAGCGGTGCACCGCCCAGGACCTCGAGCTCCTGCGCCGCGCCATCGCGATCGCGCAGGAGGCCAAGGACCGCGGGCGCCACCCCTTCGGCGCGCTCGTCGCGGCGGCCGACGGCACGATCCTGGCGGAGGCGGGGAACAACTCGATGCCGCCCGAGGGCGACCCGACGCAGCACGCCGAGCTCTCCGCGGTCGCCGCGGCCGCCCGGTCCGTCCCGCTCGAGGAGCTCCGGGACGCCACGCTGTTCACGAGCGCGGAGCCGTGCGCCATGTGCGCCGGTGCC
This sequence comes from Cellulosimicrobium sp. So1_17, assembly GCF_055181235.1. Taxonomy (NCBI): domain Bacteria; kingdom Bacillati; phylum Actinomycetota; class Actinomycetes; order Micrococcales; family Promicromonosporaceae; genus Cellulosimicrobium; species Cellulosimicrobium sp. So1_17. The sequence continues at coordinate 3,171,262 of NZ_CM143702.1, read as the reverse complement.
GTGTACTGGACAGGTGTCGGGCGGGTCGTCTACGCGCTCTCCGAGGAGCGGCTGCTGCGCCTGACCGGCGACAACCCGGAGAACCCGACGTTCGCGCTCCCCTGCCGCGAGGTCTTCGCGCGCGGCCAGCGGCACGTCGACGTCGTCGGGCCGCTCGTCGAGGACGAGGCCGCGCTCGCCCACGAGGGCTTCTGGCGCTGACGACACCACGCGCCGTCGAGCACGACGTCGCGCGTCGCCGAGCACGACCGGCGGCGTGGTCACGCGAGCGCGACGGCGGCGACCCCCGCCGCGACGGCGAGCGGCGCGAGCACGAGACCCTGCCGGACGACCTGCCACGTCGGTGGCGGGCCGTGCTCGAACGCGTGGCGCCGGTACTGCTGCCACCACAGGACGGTCGCGAGCGAGGCCCACGGCGTGACGAGCGGCCCGGCGTCGACCGCGACGAGCAGCGTCGCGAGGCGGTCGACGTCCTCGCCCGCCGTCGGCGCGAGGGCGAGGAACGCGGGGAGGTTGTTCACCGCGTTGGCGGCGAGGACTCCCGTCGCGGCGAGCCGCGCCAGGTCTCCCCCGTCCGTGCCGTCCCCGGCGACCGCGGCGAGGAGGTCGCCGAGCCCGTGCGCGTGCCACGTCTCGACGGCGACGAACAGGCCCGCGACCACGACGGCGGACCGCCAGGGGACCATCTCGCGGACGGGGACGAGGAGGGGGACCCGGCGCCACCACGTCGCGAGCCCGAGCACGGCCATGCCCGCGAGGGCGGCGAGCGCGACCGGCAGCTCGGCCGCGAAGGCGACCGCGAGCAGGGCCACCACGACGCCGGTGACCACGAGGAGCACGCGGTCGGGCGGGGTGGGACCCGCTGCGGTGAGGACGAACCGGCCCGTGACCAGCCGCCCGTGCAGGCACAGCAGCACGACGACCGTCACGACGAGCACCGCGAGCGCCGGCCGCCACATCACGCCGACGTACCCGGCCCCGAACCGGTGCGCCGCCAGGAGGTTCGTGAGGTTCGAGACGGGGAGCAGCAGCGAGGCCGTGTTGGCGAGCGCGAGCACGGTGAGCGCGAGCGGCAGGGGCCGCGTCCCGGTGCGGCGCGCGAGGGCGAGCACGACGGGTGTGACGAGCACCGCCGTCGTGTCCAGGGAGAGCACCACGGTGCTCACGGTCGCGAGGAGCACGACGAGCGCCCACAGCACGAGGCGACGACCCCGCGCTGCGCGAGCAGCGCGCCCGGCGACCGCGTCGAACAGCCCCGCCCCCGCGCAGAGCTCCGCGACGACGGTGATCGCGAGGAGGAACACGAGCACCGGACCGGTGCGCACGACGAGGTCCCGCGCGTCGGCGGCGGGAAGGAGGCCCGTCGCGGGCAGCGCGACGACGAGGCCCGCCGCGACCGCCCACAGCGGGAGGCGGCGTCGGCGGCGGGAGCCCGCGGCCGCGACGTCCCGGCCCGCGGCGTCCGGACCAGGAGACGTCACCGCGGCAGGCTACGGCACGGCCTCCCGGGTCGCTCCCGGGCGTGCCGTCGCGGCGGAGGAGCGCTTCGGGGTGTGAGCACCGGAGGGCGGTGCTTCACTGACGGCGTCGGTGCAGAGACTCGCCGACGCCGTCGAGCAGCACGGTGGCGTCGTCGACCCCTGCGTCCGCCCCCGTGGATCCCACGAGGAGGCCGGAGATGCGACGAGGACGCGGCACCGCAGCCGCACGGACAGGCATGCTGGCGGTCGGGGCTCTCGCCCTCGCCGCGTGTGCGCAGGGAACGGGCGACACCGAGACGGACGCCGACTTCTCGGTCGACGAGACGCCCGGAGAGATCTCGGTCATGGGCTTCGGCACGGGCGACGAGATCGGCGAGGTCCGGTACGAGCGCGCGGTCGAGGAGCTCGGCGCGGACGTGAACCTCTCCGAGGGGGAGCTGGACATCCAGGCGTTCCTCTCGGCGGTCGCGTCCGGCAACCCGCCCGACCTCGTCTACGCGAACCGCGACCAGATCGGCACGTTCGCCTCGCGCGACGCGATCCTGTCCCTCGACGAGTGCGTCGAGGCCGAGGACGTCGACATGGACGCGTTCGTCGACACCGCCGTCGAGCAGGTCACGTTCGACGGCAGCGTCTACGGGATCCCGGAGTTCAACCAGGTGCAGGTGACCATGGCCAACGCCGAGCTCCTCGACGCGGCGGGGCTCGCGGTCGAGGACGTCAACGGCTCCGACCGCGAGGCGGTCACCGCGGCCAACGAGGCGCTGATGTCCGCGGACGGCGGCACGCTGAGCGTCATCGGCTACGACTCCAAGCTGCCCGAGTTCCTCCCGCTGTGGGCCAAGTCGGTCGGCGCCGACCTGCTCTCCGAGGACGGTCGGACCGCGCAGCTCGACAGCCCGGAGGTCGTCGAGTCGCTCGAGTGGGCCGTGGCGATCTACGACGCCCAGGGCGGGTTCCCCGCGGTGAAGACGTACCGCGACTCGGCGGACTTCTTCGGCGCCGGCAACCAGTTCGCGACGGACGTGCTCGGCGCGATGCCCATGGAGCAGTGGTACATCAACGTGCTCAACGAGTCGTCGCCGGACGCCCCCATGGCGTTCGACGCGGTCCGCACCACCGACGGCGACCCGATCGCCTTCGCGTCGGGCTCGGCCTGGGCCGTGCCGCGCGGGAGCGAGAACGCCGGTGCCGCGTGCCGGTTCGCCCGGCTCATGACCGAGACCGACGCGTGGGTCGCGGCGGCGCAGGCGCGCGCGGACGCGCGCGAGCAGGACGGCCTCGTCTTCACCGGCGTCCTCACGGGCAACGAGGAGGCGGACGAGCAGATCCGCTCCGAGCTCGTGCCCGACGACGCCCCGCAGCCGTGGCAGGACGCGATCGACGCGATGTACGAGGCGAACGACGCGACGTTCGCGCTCCCCGCGAACCCTGCCGACAACGAGTTCGAGACGGCGTGGCAGGACGCGGTGAACCGCGTGCTCAACGGGCAGCAGGAGCCGGCGGAGGCCATGGCCCAGGCGCAGGAGGAGGCTCAGAGCGCCCTCGACGACGCGTGGGCGCAGTGGGACGAGGAGGAGTGAGGTGACCGCGGTCGACGTCGCGGCACCGGGCGCCGCGTCACAGGGACGCGCCGACACGCGCCGCCGACGGCGCCTCAGCCCGGGCGCGCGCCGTGAGCGCAACGCGGCGCTGCGGTTCATCAGCCCGTGGATCGTCGGCTTCCTCGTCTTCACCGCGTGGCCGATCCTCTACAGCGCCTACCTGTCGTTCACCGACTACGACGTCATCAACGACCCGACGTTCGTCGGTCTGGAGAACTACCGGGAGATGTTCCAGGACCCGAAGGTCTCGCTCTCCCTGTGGAACACGCTCGTGTACACGGTGCTCCAGGTGCCGCTGTACACGGTCGTCGGGCTGGGGCTCGCCCTGCTGCTCAACCAGGCGGGCCGGTCGGCCGGGTTCTTCCGCACGGCGTTCTTCATCCCGAAGATGACGCCGCCGGTCGCCGTGGGCGTCCTGCTCCTGCTGCTCTTCAACGGGCAGTACGGCGTCGTCAACGAGGTGCTGTCCTGGTTCGGCATCCAGGGCCCGTCGTGGACCACCGACCAGGACTGGATCAAGCCCGGGCTCGTCCTCATCAGCCTGTGGACCGTGGGCGCGGCCGTGATCATCCTCCTCGCGGCGCTGCGCAACGTGCCGAACGACCTGTACGACGCCGCGCGGGTCGACGGCGCCGGCTTCTGGCGCCGTACGCGCACCGTGACGATCCCGATGATCAGCGGGGCGATCTTCTTCGTCGTCGTCGTCAACACCATCGCGGCCTTCCAGATGTTCACCGAGGCGTACTCGGCCTACTTCGGCGCGGGCAACTCGACGTACAGCAACGACGCCGCGCTGTTCTACGTCATCTACCTGTTCCAGGAGGGCTTCCAGGAGCTCCACATGGGGTACGCGTCGGCGCTGGCGTGGCTCCTGTTCGTCGTCATCATGCTCGTGACGGTCGTCCAGCTCCTCGTGTCGAGACGCCTCGTCTACTACGAGGGGGAACAGCGATGAGAGGGGCACAGCGATGACCACCGCCCCGTCCTTCCCGCGCCCCGCGGTCCCCGCACCCGGCGCGGCGCCGGACCCCGCGACGGGTGACGCGAGCGCCGTCGTCCCTCCCCCGCCCCCGGGCGCCCCCGCGCGGAGCCGCAGCCCCCGGCGCCGCGTGCTGCGCGTCGTCGTGCTCGTCGCGCTCCTCCTGGCGACGGTCGCGTTCGTCTACCCGCTGCTGTGGCTGCTCTCCGCGTCGTTCAAGCCGCGGGCCGACGTGTTCGACAACCGCCTGATCCCGAGCACGTTCACGCTCGACAACTACGTCACCGTCTGGCAGGAGGCGCCGCTCGCGCTGTGGCTGGGCAACACCGTCGTGGTCACGGTCCTGGCGGCCGGGCTCGTGACGCTGTCGAGCGCGCTCGTCGCGTGGGGGTTCGCGTTCTTCCGCTTCCGCGGTCGGGGGCCGCTCTTCGGCCTCGTGCTCGCGACGATGATGCTCCCCGGCGCGGTGACGATGATCCCCACGTTCCTCATCTGGAACCAGCTCGGGTTCGTCGGGACGAACGTGCCGCTGTGGGCGGGCAACCTCTTCGGCAGCGCGTTCTACATCTTCCTGCTGCGCCAGTTCTTCCTCGGCCTGCCGCGCGAGCCGTTCGAGGCGGCGAAGCTCGACGGCGCGAACAACTGGCAGCAGTTCTGGCGCCTCGCGGTGCCGCTGTGCCGACCCGCGCTCATCCTCACGTTCCTCTTCGAGGCGCAGGCGTCGTGGACCGACCTCATGCGCCCGCTCATCTACCTGCAGGACTCGTCCACGTTCACGATCCCCCGTGGGCTCAAGGCCCTCATCGACCAGTTCGGCCCGGGCGGCGAGTCGCAGTGGGAGATCGTCGTGACGGCGTCGGTCATCACGACGATCCCCATGATCCTGCTGTTCTTCCTGGGCCAACGGCACTTCGTCGAGGGGGTGGCGACGACCGGCAGCAAGGGCTGACCCCCCTCCGCACCACGCACCACCACCCTAAGGAGACACCGTGCGAGCACTGACCTGGCAAGGACGCGAGAGCGTGAGCGTCGAGGACGTCCCCGACCCCCGGATCGAGGAACCGACCGACGCCGTCGTGCGCGTGACGTCGACGGCGATCTGCGGCTCCGACCTGCACCTGTACGGCGTGCTCGGGATGTTCCTCGACAGCGGGGACGTGCTCGGGCACGAGGCCATGGGCGTCGTCGAGGAAGTCGGCTCCGCGGCGGGCGACCTCAAGGTCGGCGACCGTGTCGTCGTGCCGTTCAACATCGCGTGCGGGCACTGCTGGATGTGCACCCGCGGTCTGCAGACCCAGTGCGAGACGACGCAGGTCCACTCGCAGGACAAGGGCGCCGCCCTGTTCGGATACACGAAGCTCTACGGCCAGGTCCCGGGCGGCCAGGCGCAGTACCTGCGCGTGCCGCAGGCGCACTACGGGCCGGTCGTCGTGCCCGACGACGGCACCCCCGACGAGCGGTACCTCTATCTCTCGGACGTGCTGCCCACCGCGTGGCAGGCGGTCGAGTACGCCGACGTCCCCGAGGGCGGGAGCGTCGTCGTGCTCGGCCTCGGGCCCATCGGGCAGATGGCCGCTCGCGTCGCGCTGCACCGCGGCGCGGGTCTCGTCGTGGGCGTCGACCTGGTGCCCGAGCGCCGCACGATGGCGCACCGGCACGGCGTGCGGACGGTCGACCCGACGACGGTCGACGACCTCGCGTCCGCCGTGCGCGACCTCACGGGCGGCCGCGGACCGGACTCGGTGATCGACGCCGTCGGGATGGAGGCGCACGGCTCGCCCGTCGCGGAGGCGACGCAGAAGGTCGTCGGCATGCTGCCCGACGCCGTCGCCGCTCCGCTCACCGAGCGCGCCGGGGCCGACCGGCTCGCCGCGCTCTACACGGCGTTCGACGTCGTGCGGCGCGGCGGGACGGTGTCGATCTCCGGTGTCTACGGCGGCGCGAAGGACCCGATGCCGATGATGCAGCTCTTCGACAAGCAGGTGACGCTGCGCATGGGACAGGCCAACGTGCGGCGCTGGACCGACGACATCCTGCCCCTCGTGCAGGACGACGCCGACCCGCTGGGCGCGCTCGACCTGCGCACCCACCGCGTCCCGCTCGAGCAGGCGCCCGAGGCCTACCGGACGTTCCAGCGCAAGGAGGACGGGTGCATCAAGGTCGTGCTCGACCCGTGGGCGGAGACCACCGGGTGAGCCCGGGCGGTCGGGCGGGCGAGGGCCACCGGTCGAGCGAGGGCGACCGCTGGTGCGCACGGTAGACGCCGTCGTCGTCGGCGCGGGGCCCAACGGCCTCGTGGCCGCGAACGCGCTCGTCGACGCGGGGTGGGACGTCCTGGTCCTCGAGGCCCAGGACACGCCCGGCGGCGCCGTCCGGACCGCCGAGGTGGCAGCGCCCGGCTTCCGCACCGACCTGTTCAGCGCGTTCTACCCGCTCGCCGCCGGCTCCTCCGTGATCCGCGGCCTGCACCTCGAGGACCACGGGCTCGCGTGGTCGCGCGCGCCGTCGGTCCTCGCGCACGTGCTCGACGACGGCCGCGCCGCCGTGCTGCACGACGACCCCGAGGACACGGCGGCCGGGCTCGAGGGCTTCGCCCCGGGCGACGGCGAGGCCTGGCTGCGGATGTTCGAGTCCTGGACACGCGTCCGCGACCCGCTGCTCGACGCGCTCTTCAGCCCACTGCCGGCCGCGGGTCCGGTCGTGCGGCTGCTGCGCCGGCTCGGCGTGCCCGGCGCGCTCGACCTCGCGCGCCTCGCCACGCTGCCCGTGCGTCGCCTGGCGGACGAGACCTTCCGCGGCGAGGGCGGCGGCCTGCTGCTCACGGGCAACGCGATGCACGCCGACGTCCCGCCCGACGCCGGGGGCAGCGGCGTGTACGGGTGGCTGCTCGCGATGCTCGGCCAGGACGTCGGCTTCCCCGTGCCGGTCGGCGGGGCGGGGATGCTCGCCGAGGCGCTCGCGTCGCGGCTCGCCGCGGGCGGCGGGGAGCTCGTCACGGGCGCCCGCGTGGACCGGGTGCACGTCGCGGGCGGTCGCGCGGTGGGCGTGCGCACCGCGCAGGGCGAGCACGTCCGCGCCCGGCGCGCCGTGCTCGCCGACGTCACCGCGCCCACGCTGTACCGGGACCTCGTGGGCGCCTCGCACCTGCCCCCGCGCCTCGTCCGCGACCTCGAGCGGTTCCAGTGGGACCACCCGACGTTCAAGCTCAACTGGGCCCTCGACCGGCCGCTGCCGTGGACCGCCGAGGGAGCCGTCGGCGCAGGGACCGTGCACCTCGGCGTGGCCCGGTCCGGCTTCGTCGACGTGGCGGCGGACCTCTCGAAGGGCCACGTCCCGGCCCGCCCGTTCCTCGTCCTCGGCCAGATGACGACGTCCGACCCGTCGCGCTCGCCGCGCGGGACCGAGTCCGCGTGGGCCTACACGCACGTCCCGCACGGCGTCGCGTGGACGCCCGAGGCGGTCGAGGACGAGGTCCAGCGCATGGAGGACGCGGTGGAGCGCGTCGCACCGGGCTTCCGCGACGCCGTCGTCGGCCGCCACGTCCAGAGCCCGGCCGACCTCGAGCACGCCGACGCCAACCTCGTCGGCGGAGCCGTCAACGGCGGGACGTCGGCCATCCACCAGCAGCTGTTCCTCCGACCGACCCCGGGGCTCGGGCGACCGGAGACGCCGGTCGCCGGGCTCTATCTCGCGAGCGCGTCCGCCCACCCCGGGGGCGGCGTGCACGGCGCGTGCGGCTGGAACGCCGCCCGGGCCGCGCTGGGGGCCGCAGGCCGGTGGCAGGCCGTCCCGCGCGCGCTCGCGCGCTCGGCGTGGGCCCGCCTGCTCCGGGAGACCTGACGCGTCAGGCCGTGCGCCGCTCGGCGAGGAACGCCAGCCGGCGCAGGGTCTCGCGGTTGCGCGGCGCGATCACGGCGCTGCGCAGGGGCTTCGGCACGAGCGTGCCCGGGCCGCGGTCGGCGTCCTCGACGATGCGGACCCGGCACGTGTCGGGGCCCGACCCGACGACGTCGATCCGGACGTGCGCCTCCCCCGCCGGCCAGCCGCGGGCCTGGATGTCGATCGAGCCCTGCGGGTCCCACGCGCGCACGACCGTCTCGTCGTCGAGCAGCGCCGGCCAGAGGCCCACCGAGTGGAGGATGCGTGCGCCGGGTGCGGGCCAGCCGTCGTCGACGGCGCGGATGCGGGCGGTGCCCACGACCCAGGTCGCGTAGGTCCAGCCGTCGGCGAGCACGGCCAGGACCGCGTCCTTCGAGCAGCGCACGGTCCGCGTGACGGTCACCATGGTCCGACCGTAGCCACGACCCGCCCACTGGCAACCCGCGGGGGGCGTACGGTGGAAGTTCGGGGAGACTCCGCGTCCCCCCGGGACCGAGAGACCGTGATGGGCGATCCAGCGCGGCGGACTCGCTACTGGCGTCGGTCGCCAGACGGGACGCAGACCCATGGCTCTCTCCAGCTATCTCCACGAGTTCGCGGCGCGTGCCGCGGACGCCCTCGGCGGAGACCTCGAGGCGTCCATCACGGTCCGCGAGCACGGCATCACGATGCGCGCCGGCAGCAGCGGGGACGGCGCCGGACGGTGCGACCAGGCAGAGGCCAGGGCCGACGCCGGGCCCTGCATCGACGCGATGATCGGGAAGTCCGTCCTCGTCGTCGCGGACGTCGCGCAGGAGTCACGGTGGGACGCGTGGCGCGAGCAGACGACGCGCGAGGGGTTCGCCAAGGCGCTCGCCGTGCCCTCGGAGGTCAGCCCGGGCGTGTCCGTCGCGCTCAACCTGTACTCCCGGTCCCCGGACGGCTGGCCCGCCGAGATGCTCGGGACGGCCGACGCCTGCGCGCGCCTGATCGCCGCGGGTGTGCGCCTGCACCTGCAGTTCGCCGACGTCGAGGACGCGGCGGCCGGGCTGTACCGGAGCATGTCGGACGGCGTCGCCGTCGAGCGGGCCGTCGGCGCGATCATGGAGACCAACGGCTGCTCCCAGGACGAGGCCCGCGAGGTGCTGCGGTCGGCGTCGGAGCACCGCGGCGTGAGCCGGCGCGTGATCGCCGAGTCGATCCTCCGCTCGCTCGCGCCGGGCAGCGGGGACGACGTCGTCGACGACCGCGAGCGCTGACGACAGCGCGCGAGCACGCGGATCGGTGAAAAACTTGTCGGTCTGGCAGGGTGAGGGTGGACAGGAGGAAGGGGGCGCGGTGAACGCGTCGGCGCTGCTCGGACTGCTCGCGCGGTCGCTCGCAGGCATCGACCCCGACATGGCGATGCCCTCGCGGCTGTGCCGTGCGTGCGTCGAGATCCTCGGGGCGCAGAGCGGCGCGCTGACCGTGCGCGCCACGCCTGAGGACCGCGTGACGGTCAGCTCTTCCGACGGGATGTCGGCGGAGATCGAGAACCTCGAGGAGCTGCTCGGCGAAGGGCCGGGCCAGCTCGCGCTCGACGAGGACCGCATCGTCGTCACCGAGCTCGACGGCGACAGTCCGACGGACCGGTCCTTTCCCGTCTTCTCGCACCTCGTGGCCACCATCAGCGGCCCGGCCACGGCGTACGCCGTGCCCATGCACGCCGGGGGCCGGGTCATCGGGGTGCTCAGCCTCTACGTCACGACCACCCGGCTCGCGCGCGACGCCGACGACGTCCAGTTCCTCGCCGACGCCGTCGGGACCGCCCTGCTCGGTGAGATCGAGTCGATCGACTGGTCGGCCAGGTCCCGCATCCACCAGGCGACGGGCATGGTCACGGCTCAGCTGCACATCTCGCCGCGCGACGCGCTGGCGGTCCTGCGCGCGCACGCGTTCGCCGGCTCCGCCACGCTGGAGGACGTCGCGCAGGACGTGCTCGCGCGACGCATCGCCTTCACCGACCACGAGACCGACGCGATCACGACCGAGAGGACCGAGGAGCCATGACGCCGCGCACCCCCACCGACTCCCTCGCCGACGCGGCCCGGGCGCTCCTCGGCGAGCACGACGTCACCGACCTGCTCGCGCGCCTCACCCGGGATGCGGTGCTGTTCGCCGGAGCGGACGCGGCCGGGCTCCTCGTCCGAGCGGACGGACGGCTGGAGACGCTGACCACGACGTCGCACGCGGCCGAGCACCTCGAGGCGTTCCAGTCGCAGCGGGCAGAAGGCCCGTGCGTCGACGTGGTCGAGACGGGCCAACCCGTCGAGGCGGTCGGCCGCCAGGAGATCGTGGACCGCTGGCCGACCGTGGGGCCCGCGATCGTCGCCGCGGGCTTCCGTGTCGTGCACGCGGCGCCGCTCGCGTGGCAGGGAGGCGTCGTCGGCGGCCTCAACGTCTTCGGTCGCGAGCCCCTCACCGACGAGCAGCGCCGTGGCGTGCAGGCGTGCGCCGACATGCTCACCCTCGTCGTGGGCCAGCCCTACCGCCTCAGCACGCTGGACTTCGGCCGGAGCATCGCACGGGCCCTGCGGGACCGGGTCGTGGTGGAGCAGGCGAAGGGAGCGCTCGCCCACCTCCTCGACGTCGACGTCTCCGCCGCCTACGACGAGCTGGTCGCCCGCTCCGAGCGTGACGGCGTCTCGCTGACCGCCGTCGCGCACGACGTCCTCCTCGAGGCCCAGGGAGGCTGAGCAGCCACCGGACCGTGGCCGGACCGCCTCAGGCGGCCCTCGCCCGCACCACGGTGACACCGCCGGGCTCCGCCCCGGGACGCGGGCCGGACCGGGCGCCGAACCGCAGGCCGAGGTGGTCGACCGTGCAGGGCAGCGGGTCCTCCGCCAGGTAGCGGCCCCGGCTCACGGCCAGGTCGAGCGTCGCGAGCCGGGCCAGCGCGTGCGACGCGACGAGCAGGACGACGTTCCGGCCGGGGCACGAGACCGGACCGCCGCTGAAGGGCACGATGCCCCAGTCGGCGTCCGCGCGGCCGTCCAGCCAGGCCTCGGGCGCGAACGCGTCCGCGAACCCCAGCCGGTCGCCGTCGCGGTGGAAGAACGCGCTGAGCACGACGAAACCGGTGCCGACGGGCAGCGTGCGCGTGCCCCACTGCACGGGGCGCGTCGTGTCGCGGAGGACGGCGAGCGTCGTCGGCCACAGGCGGACCGCCTCGAGGACGCAGCCACGTCCGTACGGCAGGACGCTCGGTCCGCGTCCGGACGTCGTCAGCTCGGTCACGAGCCGCTCCCGGACCACGGGACGGGCCGCGGCGACGGCCAGCGCGCGGAACGTCGCGGCCCCGGCGGCGTCGAACGCGAACAGCCAGTGCGGGATCTGGCCGCGCACGGCGTCCGCCCCACCGACGTCGCGACCGCGTGCAGCGAGCGTGCCCGGCTCGGCGACGGCGACGTGGTCCGCGACCCGCTGCTCGAGCTCCGCGCGCAGCCACGGGCGCCGAGGACGGAACCACGACCAGTTGCCGTCCCGGCGCAGCGCGTCCAGGACGTCGCTCAGGCGCTCGTCGTCACGCGCGGCGCTGCCGAGGACCAGGGTTCGCACCGCGCGCCACCACGACGCCGCGAACGTGTCCCAGTCGAGGCGACCGCTCGCGCCCACCGTGTCGGCGAGGTCGCGCATCTCGCGGTCGACGACCGCCGTGAACGTGTCGCCGTCCGTGTGCACCGGCTCTCGCATGTCGAGGAGCGTCTCGTTGAGGGGACGGCGTGCGCGCCGGTCCTCGGTCGAGGAGACGAGGACGCCGTCGGGCTGGAAGTGCGCGAGCGCTCCCCGCTTCTCCCAGGAGGCCGGGGTGTACGGCTCGGGAGATCCCTCGAGGATCCGCTCGACGTGCTCGGGCCGCATGGCGAGCACCAGCCGGCGTGCGCCGAGGCGCACGACGAGCGGCGCGCCGTCGTACCGGGTGCGCAGCTCGCGCAGCAGCCGGCGCGCACGCCGGTCGACCTGCCGACGCTCCGCCCACGCCGTCGCGACGGGCCGTCGGACGATGGCCCCCTGGGCGACGAGCGGACCGAGCACGCCCTGCAGGACGCGCCCGGTCTCGCTCGCCGTCAGGTCGACGGGGGTGCCGGTCACGGACGCCGGGCCGTCGTCGTGCCCGTGGTCGCGGTGGTGTCCTTCCGGACGGGCCAGAGCGCGATCGCGAGACCGGCGAGCGCGCTCACGGCGTGCAGCACGTTGTCCGCGCCGTTGATGTTGAGCAGGTTCGCCTCCGGGTCGTCCACGACGATCAGCCCGTAGACGAACGCCGCCCCGTACCCGATCGCCAGGATCCACCCGTAGGTGCGCGCGCTGCCCGACCGGCTCCACATCAGGACGCCGAGCAGGCCGATCACGAGGTGGACCACGTTGTGCAACGGGTTGATCGCGAACCCGAGGAGGGTCTGCGAGTGGTCGTGCACCGTCCAGTCGTCGAACCCGGTGATCGCGAACCCCACCGCTCCCACGAGGAGGTAGACGACCCCGATGACGAGGGCGAGGTACTGGTGCACGCCCCGGTGCGCGCGCGCCGGGCGCGCGGAGGCGCCCGAGGCGCCCGAGGCCGATGCGGCAGTCATGGCGTCCTCCTCAGTCCTTGTGCAGGGCGTCCTTGACGACCCCTGCGGCCTTCTCGAGCCCGGACGGCTTCGGCGTGGTGCCGTGGAACCGCTCGTCGGGCTGGGTGGGCGGCGGCATGGGGACGCCCGCCGGCGGCGTCGGCACGTACTCGAACTCGCCCTTGCCGTCCGGGGTCGGACCGCTCGCCCAGCGGCCCTCGGACGCGTGCTCACCGTCGGAGAAGTTGATGTACTGGTACGACACCGACCGGTCCTCCTGCTTCAGCGGGAACGTGCTCGGCACGGGAAGCTCCTCGATGCCCTCGTCGCGCAGCTCCTGCGCCGCGGCGAGCCACTGGTTCTGGTGCATCGTGTCGCGCGCGAGCAGGAACGAGAGCAGGTCCTTCACCCCCGCGTCGTCGGTCATGTGGTAGAGCCGGGCGACCTGGAGCCGACCCTGCATCTCGGCGTTCGCGTTGGCCGTGAAGTCGGCGAGCATGTTGCCGCTCGCGGTGATGTAGCCGGCCGTCCACGGGTTGCCGTTCGAGTCGACCGGGCGCGCGCCGGCACCGGCGACGATGGCGTGCTGCGGGTCGGTCCCGCCGACGATCGCCGCGATCGTCGGGTCGTCCTGCATGGCGCCCTCCACGACCCCGACCGGCGCCTTCTCGAGCAGCTGCGCGATCATCGTCGCGAGCATCTCGACGTGGCCCATCTCCTCCGCTCCGATGCCGTAGAGGAGGTCCCGGTACTTCCCGGGCAGGTGGGCGTTCCACGACTGGAACCCGTACTGCATGGCGACGGTGATCTCGCCGTACTGCCCGCCGAGCACCTCTTGGAGCTTGCGGGCGTAGACCGCGTCGGGCCTGTCGGGCTTGGCGCTGTGCTGCAGCTCTTGACGGTGGAAGAACATGGTCTCTCCTTCGAGAGAGTCGGCCGCCGCGGCACGGCACCGCGTGCCCGGACGACCCCGGCACGCGCCTCGTTCTCGACGCGTCGAACGTGCGACCAGCGTCGACCGGCGTCCTCCCGGTCGCATCTCGGGACGTGTCCGAGGTTGCGACCGGGAGGGATGCGGCGAGGAGGCGGCCGGGAGACGCGACCCCGGCCGACGGCACGACGTCTCAGAGCAGCCGGCCGCCCGTGACGCCGAGACGGTCGCCGGTGATGTAGCTCGACTCCTGCGAGGCGAAGAAGACGTAGGCGGGCGCGAGCTCGGCGGGCTGGCCCGCGCGGCCGAGCGGCGTGTCCGCGCCGAACTGCTCGACCTTCTCCTCCGGCATGGTCGCCGGGATGAGCGGCGTCCAGATCGGGCCCGGGGCGACCGCGTTGACGCGGATGCCCTCCTCGGCGAGCTGCTGCGACAGCCCGCGCGTGAAGTTGAGGATCGCGGCCTTCGTCGACGCGTAGTCGAGCAGCTGCGGGCTCGGCTGCGTCGCCTGGATCGACGTCGTGTTGATGATCGAGCCGCCGCGGGGCAGGTGGTCGAGCGCCGCCCGGGTGATCCAGAACAGCGCGTAGACGTTCGTCTTGAGGACCCGGTCGAGCTGGTCGGTCGTGATGCCGCGGAGCCCGTCGTCCTGCGCCATCTGGTAGGCGGCGTTGTTGACCAGCACGTCGAGGCCGCCGAGTCCCGCCACCGCGTCCTCGACGAGCTGCCGGCAGAATGCCTCCTCCCGGATGTCGCCCGGGACCAGCACGGCCTTGCGGCCCGCGTCCTCGACCCAGCGCGCCGTCGTGCGGGCGTCCTCCTCCTCCTCGGGGAGGTAGGAGATCGCGACGTCGGCGCCCTCGCGAGCGAACGCGATCGCGACCGCGCGCCCGATGCCGGAGTCGCCGCCCGTGATGAGCGCCCGCTTCCCCTCGAGGCGCCCCGAGCCCTCGTAGGACTCCTCCCCGTGGTCGGGCTCCTGCGACATGTCCCCCGTGCGGCCGGGCGGCTGGAGGTCGTCGGCCGGCTGCTCCGGCTCCGGGTGCTGCGTGGTCGGGTCCTGAGGCGTGGTCTGGTCCGTCATGGGTGCTCCCGTCTCGGTCGGTCGGTCGTCCGTCCAGCATGGGCACGACGCCCGGCGCTCGCAGCGGCACGCACCCTGCGGTGCGAGCGCATGCGCCCTGCGTACGGTGAAGGTCAGGGCGGTCCGACGACCGCCGTCATGCCGACACGACGGCCACGCTCGCAGGACACCGGCGTGCACCGTCAGACAGGACGGACGCCATGAGCATCTCCCGCTACCCGTCCGAGTTCGCCCAGCGTGCGGCCGCGGTCCTCGGGTCCGACCTCGAGGTGAGCATCACGCTGCGCGAGCACGGACTGAGCCTGCGCGCAGGGAGCAGCACCGAGTCCGCGGCGCGGTGCGACCAGGCGGAGGCGCTCGCCGACGCCGGCCCGTGCATCGACGCGATCGGCCGCGGGACGGCCGTCCTCGTGCCGGCCATCGCGACGGACGACCGCTGGGAGGCGTGGCGCGACCAGGCCGTGCGCGAGGGCTTCGTCTCCTCGCTGGGCGTCCCGGCCCTGGTGGAACCGGACGTCGGCGTCGCGCTCAACCTCTACTCGCGGTCGCCCGACCCCTGGACGGATCGTCTGCGCGCGGCGGCCGACTCGTACGCCCAGCTCGTCGCGTCCACCGTGCGGCTGCACCTCGAGCTCGCCGAGCTGGAGGACCGCACCGCCGGCCTCTACCGCGAGATGTCCGACGTCGTCGCCGTCGAGCGTGCCGTCGGTGCCGTCATGCACACGAACGGCTGCAGCGAGGCGGAGGCCCGACGCATCCTGGAGTCCGCCTCGCAGCACCGCAACGTGAGCCGGCGGGAGGTCGCGGAGACGGTCCTGCGGGCCCTGGTGGTCACCGACGACGACTCCGTCAGCGGGGGCTGAGCGACCGGGTCGTCCCGCACCCTTCCTCGGGGCCTCTCACCCCGGTCCTGCGCGCGAGCGTGCGGAGCGGATCCTGCCTACGGTCGACGACGAGGCGTCGAGACCTGTGCGCACCGACCGAGGAGGCGCCATGTCCACCGAACCGACCGACACCCCCGCCCTGCTGGGTGCCGTGCGACGGCTCGAGGAGTCGTCGAGCGTCGACGGCCTCTCGGGCATCGTGCGGGGTGTCGCCCTCGCCGTCGTGCCCGCGCACGGCAGGCTCCGCGAGGAGCTGCACGGCCGGTCGCTCGGCCACGCGCTGCACTCGACCCTGACCGACGTCCCGGTCGGCCTGTGGACGAGCGCCGCGGTGCTCGACCTGACGGGCGGCGAACGCAGCGCCCCCGCGGCACAGCGCCTCGTGGGTCTCGGCCTCCTCGCCGCGGTCCCGACTGCGCTCACCGGGCTGGCGGACTACCTCGCGGTCGACCGTCGGGCCCGTCGCGTGGGCTCCGTCCACGCGACGCTGAACGGCGGGGTGTCGGTGCTGTACGGCGCGTCGTGGCTCCTGCGACGCGGGGGCCGACGACGCGCGGGTGTCGCGGTCTCGCTGCTCGCGTACGGCGTCGCCGGAGCGAGCGCCTACCTCGGCGGGCACCTCGCGCAGGCGTTGCGCGAGCCGCCGGCCGACGTCGCGCTGGGTTCCGAGGACGACGCCTCGGGGGCGGCGTGAGGTCCCGGGGCCCGGCCGCCGGGCCGGCGGACCGCGACGTCGCGCTGGTCACCGGCGCCTCGAGCGGCATCGGGCTCGCGATCGCGCGCGAGCTCGTCGAGCGCGGTCACGACGTGCTGGTGGTCGCCGACCGCGAGGTCGACGACGCCGTGCGGCACCTGGGGAGCAGGGACGGCGTCCGGGTGACCGGGTTGGAGGTCGACCTGACGGCCCCTTCCGGTGTGGAGGCGGCCGCGGCCCGCGCCCGCTCCCTGGGCGTGCGGACCGTGGTGCTCAACGCCGGCGTCGGCGTCCACGGGCCGTTCTTCCGGACCCCTCTCGAGGCCGAGCTGGGGCTGGTCGACCTCAACGTCCGGTCCGTCGTGCACCTCACCCACCTGCTGCTGCCGGAGCTGCTCGCGCAGGGCGACGGGCGGCTGCTCGTCACGTCGTCCGTCGCCGGGACCATGCCGGCCCCGCTGTTCAGCACGTACGCGGCGTCGAAGGCGTTCCTCCGCTCCTTCGCCTGGTCGCTGCGGGGCGAGCTGACCGGCACCGGCGTCACCGTGACCGCGCTCCTGCCCGGGCCGACGCGCACCCCGTTCTTCGCCGAGGCCGGGATGCGCCGCACCCGTGTGGGACGGCTGCCGAAACCCGGCGCGGCCATGGTGGCACGCAAGGCCCTCGACGCGCTCGAGGCGGGGCGCCCGGAGGTCACCACGGGATCGGCGGGCACGACGATGCTCCTGGCGTCCCGCGTGCTCCCGCAGCGCGCCCGCAGCGCGTTCCACGGGTGGTTCTACGGGCCGAGGGCCTGACTACCGGAGCATCTCGACCACGCGCCGCACGACGTCCGGTGCGCCGCTGGTCGCCGTGCCGACGACCTGCTCGGCCAGCTCGCGCAACGGGACGTTGCGGTCGTTCGACACGCGGCGAAGACGGCGGAACGCCTCCTCCGGGTCCACCGCGCAGGCCAGGGCGACCATGCCCTTGGCCTGGTCGATCGGTCCACGGCTGTGCGCTGCGGCGGCGATGTCGCGCTCGGCCCGGGCCGCGGCCTCGGCCCGGACCGTCTGCGTGACGTCGATGAAGTAGCCGAGCAACTCGACGACCTGCCCCGTGTCGGCGCGTCGTCGTCCCTGGCCGACGACGACCAGCGACCTCTCGCGCCCACGGGCGTCCATGATCCGGTGCAGGCTGGAGAACGGCTCCCCCGTGCGACGCGCCTGCTCGAGCACCTGTCGCACCCGGTCACGGTCGTCGGGGTGCTTGTGCGCGAGGACGAGCGCGGTGGTCGGCACGACGTCACCAGGCGCGAACCCGTGCATGAGGAACGTCTCGGACGACCACCACCACACGCCGGTGGCCAGGTCGAGCCGGTAGCGGCCGATCTGCTGGCCGGCGCCCCGGGCCAGGGCGTGCTCGATCTCTGCGTCGTGGACGGACATCCTTGACCACCGGTTCTCGATGTCGGCGAGGAGCCAGGGCAAGACTCGACGGTCCGAACCTAGCCCACTTTCACCCGGTCGGGGACACGACCGCTCACGAGGCTCGCGCCGACCCGAAGCTCAGACGGCGTTCCAGGACGTCGTCGATCACGGCCGCGAGCGTGGACGCGCGCGACAGGGCACGCCCGCGGAGGACCGCGAGCGCGTCGTCGGGCCCGACCCGCAGCTGGGCGATCACCATCCCGATCGCGCGATGCCTCCTCGTCTGGTCGGGCCACTGCTGCTCGAGCGGGGCACGAGAGCCGAGCAGCACGGCGCAGGCCGTGTCCGCGAGCGGCTGTGCGTCGTCGGTCGGGATCGGTGCTCGACCGGTCTCCTGGTACAGGGTCAGCGACCCCAGCGGTCGCCGGTCGAGGCGGAGGGGAACGGCGACCACCCCCGCCGACGCCCTGACACCGGCGGCCGCGGAGGCGAAGAGCGACAGCGCCGGAGGCTCCTCCGCGTCCCTCGAGAGCGACAGGGCGACCGGGCGGTTCTCGACGTATGCCAGCCGGCCCGGCCCTTCGCCCAGGACTTCCTGCAGATCTTCGAGCCGTCGCGTCACCGCGTCCGACGTGCTGGCGCTCAAGCGCTCGACGCCGGTCGGCAGGAGCGTCAGTGCCCCTCCCTGTGCGCCGAGCACCTCCACGCAGGCGCTGCACAGCCCGCTCGCCAGCGGCAGTCCCGGATCCAGCCGGGCCAGCAGGCGGGCGACCCGACCCGGTTGCAGTGCGTCGACCACTGAGCCTCCCCTCCTGTCACCTCAGTGTCTGCATCACACGCTCCCGCTCGCCTCTTCGGGGGGTCGCGGTGCCGCGCCTAGGCGGACCGTCCGAGGGGTATCAGGTCCTCTCGCAGGTGCCGCGCGTAGCCGCCCGGGGTCCGGCCGACGAGCCGTCCGGAGGTCAGCACCTCCCCGACCGCGTCGGCGACGACCCGGGCGCCCGACCGCTGCGCCGCGTGCACGAGCCCCACGTCCTCGTGCTCGGCGACGGCCGCGAAGCCGCCTGCCGCGTCGTAGGTCGCCAGGCGGATGCCGAGGTTGGCGCCGTGCACGTGCCCGTTCGCCTGCCCCGGGACGTGGCGCTCCCGCCACGCCGCGACACGGTCGGGCGAGAGGTCGTCGAGCCGGGGTCGTACCGTGCCCACGACCACGTCCGCACCGTCGTCGGCCAGGGCGAGGTGGTGCGTCAGCCAGTGGTCGGGCACCACCGAGTCGGCGTCGGTGCACGCGAGCCAGACCCTCTCCCGGGCCTGCCCACCCGCGCCCAGGAGGTCGAACGCCGCCTCGACGCCCGCGCGTCGCGCCGGGCCCACGCCCGCGCGGTCCAGGACGAGGGCGGGCACACCGACGGAGGCGACCACGTCCGCGCTCGCATCGGTGCAGCCGTCGAGCACGACGAGCACGACGACGGACAGACCGGGCCGCGCGTCCCCCAGGGTGCGGACCGCACGCCCCACGGAGTCGAGGCAGGCCGGGAGCAGCTCCTCCTCGTCGTGCGCGGGGACCACGACGAGGACCGCTCCGACAGGAGGAGCACCTCCCTCACGACCGCCGCCCGGGCCGGCTGCCCGCGTGCCGTGACGCCCCGCGGTCATACCAGCCCCGTCTCGCGCGCGACCGAACGTGCGGGGCGCCGGGCCAGGACGTCGAGCAGGAAGTCCTCCTCCTCGTGGTGCGCGACGACGCCCAGCTCGGGCCGTGCGACGACGCGCGCCTGTACCTCGTCCCCGGCGAGCGGGTACTCGGGGACGTCGTGGCGCCAGTGGCACGCGACGAGGACCCCGTCGTCCGCGAGCGATCCGACGGCCCGGTCCAGCGCGCGGTCGAGGTCCTCGCGCCCGTAGTAGTACAGGACCTCGGAGAGCACGACGAGGTCGAACTCGCCCTCCGGCCACTCGTCCGGGGTGTCGAGCCGGAGCAGCTCGACTTCCGGGCCGAGGCGGCGGCGGGCCGCCGCGAGCGGCGCGTCGGCGACGTCGACGCCCACGACACGGTCGGCGCGGGACGCGACCTCCGCCGTGAGCACCCCGGTGGAGCACCCGATCTCGAGCGCCGCGCGGAACCGCGGCCGCGGCAGCGACGCGAGGAGGACGGCGCGCTTGCGCTCCTCGTACCAGCGCGACTCGAATCCCCAGGGGTCGGCGCGACCGGTGTAGAAGCGGTCGAAGAAGTCCCGTGCCAGGGAGCGGTCGGCGTCGGCACGCCCGCTCCCGCCGGCCGCCTCGGACGGGCCTGCCTCCCGGTCGGGCCCGTCCGTCTCGACGAGCACCTCGACCGGTCGGGCCGCGTGGCGCAGCATCTCGGGGCCGACGACGGCTTCGTCGCCCGGACGCGGGGACAGCGGGCCGACCTGCGACGCGTGCGCGGCGACGGCCTTGGCCTTCGCCGCGGTCTCCGCGTCGGTGAGGCGCAGACCGCGCAGCGCGTCCCACGGCACGTCGGGACCTGTCGGGTCGCCCCAGTGCCAGAGCCACAACGGGTACTCGACGAGCCGGACGCCGCGCCGCGCCGCGACCTCGGCGGCGACCTCCCCGGCGATGCGGTGGTCGCGGTGCCCGTCGCCCCGCCACGGCGCGCACAGGAGGGTGCTGCGCCCCTCCGGGCCGGTCGACGCCAGGCCGGTCGCGGTGGCGCGGGCGACGTCCAGGGCCGCGCCGACCGCGGTGCGCAGCGCGTCCCGGCGCTCGCGCAGGCCCCCGTCGGGGAGACCGAGCAGGAGCACGCGCGAGCCCTCCGCCAGGGCGTCCACCGCCTCGAGCAGCTCGTGGCGTCGCGTCGCGCGCAGCTCCGCGGGCGAGGTCGTCGAGCCCGGGTGAGAACCCTCGCCGTCGGTCGCGACGACGAGGGTCACGGGCACGCCGCGTGCGGCGAGCCGGTGGACGAGGCCTCCCGCGCCGAGCGACTCGTCGTCGGGGTGCGCCGCGAGCACGACGAGCGCCGCGACGTCGTCCACGTCGAGGTCGCGCGGCCGGTCGAGGACGCCCGCGCGCACCCAGTCGTCCTCGGACGTCCCGGGCTCCCTGTGGTCGAAGCTCACCACGGCCGCTCCCCCGCCGCGAGCAGGTCCCGCCCGAGCGCGGCCTCGTCCCGCTCGGCGTGGTGCTGGCGCACGTAGAGGCCGAGGTCGGCGACCCGGCGCGCGAACTCCTCGTCCGTCGTCAGCGGACCGGGCCCGAGTGCGTGGGCGCACCGGCGCTGCACCTCCTCCACGGCGTCGGCGACGACCGACCGGGCACGCCGGGCGACGAGCGCGGCGTCCGCGCCCGCCACACCGGCGTCGACGGCGGCGGCCGCCTCCGCGAGGACCGCGCGGGCCGCGCCCAGGGCGACATCGGTCGCCCCGAGGTGCGCGAGCGCGAGCTGGTCCGGCTCCCGACGGCTCAGCGCCTCCCAGAGCGTGCGAGCGAGCCCGACGGCGCCGCCCCACCAGCACGCGGCGACGCCGATCCCGCCCCACGCGAACCCGGGCCGCTCGAGATACCAGCCCGCCGCTCCGACGGGCACGGCCGGGGCGGCGTCGAACCGGACGGGGGCGCTGACCACCTGCGCGAGGCCCCGGGCGACCCACGGCCCCTCGGCCGGCACGACCGACGCCGGGCGCAGGTCGACGGCGAACAGGCGCCGGCCCTCGTCGGTCCACGCCGTGACGAGCGCGTGGCTGAGGTCGGCCGCGAGCGAGCACCAGGGTTTGGTGCCGGTCAGCGACCACGCGTCGTGCGTCGCGGTCGCCTCGAGCCGCGCGCCCGGCCCCTCGGCGGCGAAGACTCCCCACGTGCTGCGCTCGCCCGCCCCGACGGCGTCGAGATCGACCGGGACGGGGGCCTGGGCGAGGATCGCGAGCGCGTCGAGGTGCGGCTCGAGCGTCCGGGCGACGCCCACGTCGACGGCCGCCACGGCCGCGAGCGCCGCCCACAGGTCCGCGGTGCGACCCGTGCCGGGGAGCGGGAGCCGCGCGGCGACGTCGGCGACCCACGCGATCGTCGCGGGGACGTCGGTGCCCAGGCGACGCACGGTGTCCAGGTCGTCGGCGGTGAGCACCCCACCACCCGTCGAGCCCGGCGCTGCCAGGGGCACCCCGTCGAGGGCGGACACGTCGGTGCGCGCGAGCGCGGTCATGAGGGCCTCCCGGGCGCCGGTCCAGCGGCCACGTCCGGGCCAGCCCCAGGGTCGGTGCGGTCGTCGCCCCCCGCAACCGCTGCACCGCGGCCCCGTGCGCTCCGTCAGGTGCCGTCGTCGCCGGCGTCGAACACCTCGCGGTAGAGGCGCCCCGCCTCGTCCACCACGCCCGGGTCGAGCGAGGCGACGGGCAGCACCCGGACGAGGAGGGGTTCGCAGTCCGGGCCCCGCCCGGAGATCTCGCCCGTGAGGAACCAGGGGAAGCGCTCGGTCGTCATGAGATGGGCGTACTGGCACAGCTGCCTCGCCACCCAGTGCTCGACGGGCCGGTCCCACCACGGCTCGGGGTTCATCGGGTTGACGCTCAGCCCCGGCAGGAGGCAGCCGCTCTCGTGGTCGCGGCTCACGCTCCGCCGGTCGTCCTCGGGCCCCCCGCTGAACCGGACGTACAGGGGGTCGACGACGCCGACCAACTCCCCGACCTCTGCGATATTCCGAAGCCGCGGGAGCCCGTCGAGAGTGCCGCTGTCCTGGGTCGTCATCGGGACCTTCCTGACTCCACCGCACGGCTCGTGCCGTGCGACCGGGCGGGGCCAGTTCTCGACTCCGTGACGACCGGGCGACGCGGCGGCCGTCGACGTCAGGCTACGAGGGTCGGCCGCCGTGGGCACCCCGGGCCTGCGAGCGCCGACGGCGCGTGCGACGGTGACGGGACCGCCGCCCGCCCGGGCGCCGGAACGACGTCGTCTGCGGAGGTGCCGACATGAGCGAGAGCGACGAGCAGGGCCGAGGCTACGACCCCGGCGAGGACCCCGACGCCGACCCGCGCTCCCTCAACCCACGGGTGGGTGAGGGGGCCCAGGACACCGACGACGGGGGCGACCCCGACGCCGACCCGGCGAACCTCAACCCGCGCTCCGGCGGCGAGGCGTCCGGCGACGACGGCGTCTGACGCCACCGGGCGGTCTCGCCGCCGTTTCGTCCTCCCCGGACCGTCCGACCTCGCACTCGAGGCGGCGGGAGGCTCCCGGCCGTGAGTCGTACCCCCTCGGATGTCGATGTCGGGGGCTGCACCGGTGCGAGCGAGACGGTGGGCCGTGCTCTCGGCGGCGCCGCGCTGAGGGTCGTCGAGAACGCCGATCTCGGCCTCGCCGCCGGCCGCGCGGCCGGGATGCGGGCGTGGTGGTGACGACCCTCGGGTCTTCTGCCGGCGTGCGGGGATCCGTCCTGTCTCCCCGTGAATCGGCCGGTGGTGGGCCCGCGTCGCCGGGAGACGGAAGGTCGCGGCGACGCGGGCGCGAGTCGTGAGGAGCCGGTCAGTCGACGCTGGAGCCGCGGATGAAGTCGAGGATGTCGGCGTTGATGACGTCGGCGTGGGTGGTGGGCATTCCGTGCGGGTAGCCCGGGTAGGTCTTGAGCGTGCCGTTGACCAGGAGCTTGACCGACAGCTCGGCGGAGTCGGCGATCGGCACGACCTGGTCGTCCTCGCCGTGCAGCACCAGGGTCGGCAGCGTCACGGCCTGCAGGTCGGCGGTGAAGTCGGTCTGCGAGAACGCCACGACACCGTCGTAGTGGGCCTGAGCGCCGCCGGCCATGCCCTGGCGCCACCAGTTGGCGATGACGCCCTCCGCGGGCTCGGCGCCGTCGCGGTTGTAGCCGTAGAACGGGCCCTCGGCGAACTCGCGGAAGAACGCGGCCCGCCGAGTCGCGACCTGCTCCTGGACGCCGTCGAAGAACTCCTTGGGCAGACCACCGGGGTTGGCCTCGGTCTGCACCATGATCGGCGGTACGGCGCTGATCAGCACGGCCTTCGCAGCCCGGTCCTGGCCATGGCGGGCGAGGTAGTGGACGACCTCGCCGCCGCCGGTGGAATGGCCCACGTGGACGGCGTCGTGCAGGTCGAGGTGCGACACGACCGCGGCGAGGTCGTCGGCGTAGTGGTCCATGTCGTGACCGGTGGCGACCTGCTCGGAGCGGCCGTGGCCGCGGCGGTCGTGGGCGACGACCCGGAAGCCCTGGTGCAGGAAGAACATGAGCTGGGCGTCCCAGTCGTCCGACGACAAGGGCCAGCCGTGGCTGAACACGATGGGCTGGCCGCTGCCCCAGTCCTTGTAGAAGATCTCGACGCCGTCGGTGGTGGTGATCGTGGGCATGAGGGTCCTCGTCCTTCGTGCAGATGATCCGGGCGGCGGACACCGCCCGGCTCGACGATTCAAGCGCTCTGACCACCGCGACGCCACGGAGGAACCCCGCAGCCGCTGTTGCGTCGCCTCTCTCGCCGGTCGCGAGCGCACGACGTGGGCCGCGGCGCGTCGCGCACCGCGGCCCGCTCGGGCGAGGGCTCAGCCGCGCACGCTGTCGGTGAGGTCCGCCCCCGTGGTCTCGCGCGCGCAATGGCTGCAGCAGAACGTCTGGTCCCCGACGTCGACGCCGTGGCCCAGGACCGCGCAGCCGCAGTGCGCGCACCTGACCGCCATCGCGTGCACCGCGCACTCGAAGGAGTCGAAGACGCCGCTCGACCCGTCGTGCCGCGTGATGGTGAAGGTGCGGTCGTAGTCGTTCCCGCACATGTCACAGGTAGCCATGACGGCTCCCTCCGTGGTCGACCTCAGCCCTGCTGCGAGCCCTGCGGCGAGGTGGCGGACGTGCCGTGCTGCGTCAGCTCGGCCAGGAAGCGGTGGCACTGCTGCGCGCGCTCGGAGTCCTCCTGCATGACCTTCTCGAAGAACGACGCGATCTCCTCCTTGCCCGCGTTCCGTGCGTCACGGACGTACTGGCCGTAGTCGTGCCCGGCCTTGAGCGAGTGGTACTGCACCGAGATGAGGTCGAACGTGACGTCGTCGAACCCGGTCTCTCCTGTAGCCATGATCTGCTCCTCCGGCGCACCGGCGTCGGTGCGTGGTCGTGGTGCCGAGCCGCAGCCCGGCGCGTGCGACGGCCTGCTGCTGGACCACTTCCACCGTCGCAAGGCTCGCGGGGCTCGCAACCGCAGCCGGTCCATCCGCACGATCCGAGCGGACGGCGGACGGACCACTCCTCGTACGTTGCGAGCGGCGCGCACGTGCCTACCGTGAGAACTGGTCATGAAGCGGCCGCACCGGTGGAGCAGAGCCCGGCGCGGTCTCCGCTCCGCCGTCAGTCCCAGATCCTCTACGGGCGAGGACGACGACAGGAGTCCGACCATGAGCGAGACGAACGTTCCCTACGGCACCGGCCCCGGTTCGCCGGGTTCCGCGACGCCGGACGACGGGGGCACGGGGGGCAAGCACGCGACCGGGGTCAAGGACCGGGTCGGCGACGCGGCATCCCACGCGGGCGACGCCGGGCGCGAGGTCGCCGGTGACGCGAAGGAGAAGGCGCGCGACGTCGCGCACGAGGCGAAGGACCGAGCTCGAGGTCTGGTCGAGCAGACGCGGGACGAGCTGAGCACGC
This sequence comes from Cellulosimicrobium sp. So1_17, assembly GCF_055181235.1. NCBI lineage: Bacteria > Bacillati > Actinomycetota > Actinomycetes > Micrococcales > Promicromonosporaceae > Cellulosimicrobium > Cellulosimicrobium sp. So1_17. Next base: position 3,146,137 of record NZ_CM143702.1, on the reverse strand, counting down.
AGGCGTCGTCGCAGCAGCAACGCCTCGCCGGTGGCCTGCGCTCGCTGGGCGACGAGCTGCGGCAGATGGCCGACGGCACGCAGGACCCGGGGTACGCGAGCGACCTCGTCCAGCGCGCGGGCGACGCGACCGGCCGCGTCGCGGACTGGTTCGAGGAGCGCGATCCCTCGTCGGTCCTGCGCGACGTCGAGGACTTCGCGCGCCGGCGTCCCGGCCTGTTCATCGCGATCGCGGCCGGGGCGGGCCTGGTCGTCGGCCGCCTCCTGCGGGGCGCGAAGGACGCGTCCGACACCGGACCCGACCGGTCCGAGGGCGCCGGCTCGACCGGCTACGGCACCGAGGGCTACGGGACGACCGGGGCGACCGCGGGCTACGGGACCGGGGACTACCGGTCGACGGGGACGACGACGGGCTACGGCACGGGCGGCTACGGCACGGGCTCCGCGTACGCGACCGGGGCGACGACCGGGTCCGTCGGCACGACGGCCGGCGGGGTGTCCGGGTCCGGCGTGGCAGGCGGGGAGCCCGGTGCCCGCACGACCGGCACGTACGGACTCGGGGACGACGCGCTCGTGCCGGATCCCGAGCAGCCGACCACCGCGGAGCCGACGCCGCCGCCGTCGTTCCCGCCGACGCCCACGGGCGGCGCCGCGGGGACCTCCACGCTCGGGGGTGAGGCCGATGTCGAGCGCACCTGACCCGTTCGCCGCGGCGAGCACGTCGCGGCACGCCGCCGCCACGGGGCCGGACCTCGGGACCGGCGGTCCGGGCCTCGGCGCGGAGGCCGTGGACCCGGCCCGTTCGCCCGAGCAGCAGAGCGTCGGCGAGCTCGTCGCCGAGGTCAGCCGCGACCTCTCCACGCTCATGCGGCAGGAGGTCGAGCTCGCCAAGGCCGAGGCGAAGCAGTCGGCGCAGCGCGCCGGGAAGGGCGCCGGCATGCTCGCCGGCGCGGGCGTCGCGGGGCACATGGTCCTGCTGTTCCTGTCGATCGCCCTGTGGTGGTCGCTGGGAACCGTCATGGGCCACGGCTGGTCGGCGCTCGTGGTCGCGGTCCTGTGGGCCGTGGTCGCGGCCATCCTCGCCGCGGTCGGTCGCAAGCAGCTCAAGACCGTCGAGGGCATGCCCGAGACCGCCGACACGATCAAGAAGATCCCGAACGCCGTCCGAGGACACGAGGAGAAGAACTCATGAGCACCAGCGACCCGGAGGAGATCCGCGCCGACATCGAGCGCACGCGGAGCGACCTCAGCCGCGACGTCGACGCGCTCGGCGACAAGGTGAGCCCCGGCAACGTGGCACGGCGTCAGGCCGACCGCGTGAAGTCCGGCGTCGGCTCCGTGAAGGACCGCGTCATGGGCAGCGCCCACGACACCGCGGGCTCCGCGCGCGACACGACGCACGACCTCGCGGACCGCGGTCGCGAGGCGGCGTCGTCCGTCGCGGACTCCGCGCGCGGCGCCGCGTCGTCGGTCGCCGACACCGCCCGCTCGGCGCCCCGCGCGGTCCGGGAGCAGACGCAGGGCAACCCGCTCGCGGTGGGCCTCGTGGCCTTCGGCCTCGGTCTGGTCGCGGCCTCGCTCATCCCGGCGAGCCGCACGGAGCAGCGCGCCGCGACGACCGTCAAGGAGAAGGCGGCACCGCTCGTCGACGACGTCAGGGCGACGGCCACCGAGATGGTCGACGACCTGAAGGAGCCGGCGAAGGAGAGCGCGCAGGCGGTCGCGGACTCCGCGAAGGACGCGGCCCGCTCGGTCGGCGAGCACGGGCGCGAGGCCGCCCAGGACGTCCGCTCGCAGGCCACGGAGGGCTGAGCACGTCGGAGGCCCGGGCGACCCCGTCGCCCGGGCCTTCGCGCGCCGCGCGTGTGCGACGTCGGCGGGTGCGCAGGTCCGCGCGGCCCCACGGTCCGAGCGTCCGCGCCTCCCGGCGAGCGAGCGCGGCGCGCCGGGCGCAGGATGACGGTGGTGTCGAGCAGGGGCGCCTCTCCCGCGACCCTGGAGCGCCCCGATGACCTCGACCCCGGTACGCACCGGCGCCGCCGACGCGGCCACCACCGCGACCGCCGCCTCCACCCGCTTGCCGCTCCCTGCCCCCCGCGGGCCCGCGAGCACCGCGCTGCTCGCCGCGCTCACGGCGGGCCCGCCGGACGGCTCGTCGGACGACTCGGCCGACGTCCGGCTCGAGGCGGTCCGGGCGACCGTGGCCGAGCGGCTGCACCGGGCGACGTCGGGCCGCGACGTGCTCGACGACGAGGACCTCCAGCTCACGCTCACGGTCCTCTACGAGCTGCACTACCGGGGCGTCGACGGCGTGGACGACGCGTGGGAGTGGGAGCCGTCGCTGCTCGCCGTGCGCGCCACGATCGAGCGGCCGTTCGAGGCCGCGGTGCGCGAGCGCGCCGGGAGCCCGGCCTGCCCGGGGACGGACGCCGCGACGGTGGCACGGCGGCTCTTCGAGCTCGCCGCGGAGGACGACGGGCCGAGCCTGTCGCGCTACGTCGCCAAGCGGGCCGACGACGCGCAGGTGCGCGAGCTGCTCGCGCTGAAGTCGCTCTACCAGCTCAAGGAGGCGGACCCGCACACGTGGGCGGTCCCACGGCTCGCCGGTGCGCCGAAGGCCGCGCTCGTCGAGATCCAGGCGGACGAGTACGGCGGCGGACGGCCGGGTCGCATGCATGCCGAGCTGTTCGCGCGCACGATGCGCGGGGTCGGGCTGGACGACACGTACGGCCGGTACGTCGACGCCGTGCCCACGCCGGTCCTCGTCGCGCTCAACACGATGTCGCTGTTCGGTCTGCACCGTCGCCTGCGGGGAGCGATCGTGGGCCACCTCGCGGCGTTCGAGATGACGTCGTCGGTCCCGAGCCGGCTGTACGGGAACGGGTTCCGACGTCTCGGCCACGACGAGGGCACCACGTGGTACTTCGACGAGCACGTCGAGGCGGACGCCGTCCACGAGCAGATCGCCGCGCGTGACCTGGCCGGCCGGCTCGTCGAGCAGGAGCCGGCGCTGTGCGACGACGTCCTCCTCGGCGCCGCGGCCTGCCTCGCCGTCGAGGGCGACGTCGCCGCGTACGCCCTGGAGCGCTGGCAGGGGGGCCTGTCCGCGCTGCGCACGCCGCTCGCGGCTGAGCCTCGACGGCCCGGGGAGCCGGCGCGTGCCCAGGACTGACGCCGTCTACGTCCTCCCGCTCCGACGCCCGGCGGTGGACGACAACGAGCTCGCTGAGCTCGCGGCCTACCTGCGCCGGCTCGCGCGCGAGCTGCCCGTCGTCGTCGCCGACGGCTCACCGCCGGACGTCCGGGCGCGGCACGCAGCGTCGTGGGCCGGGGCCGTCCGGCTCGTGGCCGTCCCGCCGGTCCCGCCGGGGACCAACGGCAAGGTCGTCGGGGTCCTCGCCGGGCTGGCCTCGACGGCCCAGCCGCGCGTCGTCGTGGCGGACGACGACGTCCGGTGGGACGGTCCGTCGCTGGACCGCGCGCTCGGGCTGCTCGACGACGCCGACCTGGTCGTGCCGCAGAACGTGTTCGACCCGATGCCGTGGCACGCGCGCTGGGACACCGCCCGGTCGCTCGTCAACCGGGCCGTCGGCCACGACTACGCCGGCACGGCGGCGCTGCGGCGCGACGCCCTCGGGCCCGGGGGCTACGACGCCCGTGTGCTGTTCGAGAACCTCGAGCTCGAGCGCACGCTGGTCGCGCGGGGCGGACGCGTCGTGCACGCGGTCGACCTCGTGGTCCCCCGCCGACCGCCCGACGTGCGCCGCTTCGCCGAGCAACGGGTGCGCCAGGCCTACGACTCGCTGGCGCAGCCGGCGCGCCTCGCCGTCGAGCTCGCCGTGGCTCCGGTGCTGGGCGCCGGCGTGCTCTGCGGCGTCCGCGGACGCGGACTCACCCGGTCGGCGGGGTGGGCCGTCCTCCTCGTGCTGATGACGGGCGCCGTCGTGCTCGCCGAGGCCGGCCGCCGACGTGCGGGCGGGACGGCCGTGTTCTCCGCCACCGCCGCCCTGTGGGCGCCGGCGTGGGTGGTCGAGCGCGCGCTGTGCGCGTGGCTCGCGCTCGGGTGGTGGGCGCTCGGCGGCGTCCCCTACGCGGGGACGCGGCTGCGCCGCGCGGCGCACCCGGTGCGCGCACTCCACCCGGCGGCTCCGGATCGGGGCGCCTCGTGACCCGCCCCGAGCAGGACGACGTCACGGTCACCGCGTGCCCGGACGGGCCGCTGCTCGTCCGTGGCCCCGCGCGCCTGGTGGACGCCGACGGACGGGAGATCGAGCGGAACCGGGCGACCGTCGCGCTCTGCCGGTGCGGCGGCACGGCGATCCCCCCGTGGTGCGACGGCACCCACAAGGTGAACGGGTACCGCAGCGGCGAGCCCGCCTGAGGAGTCTCCGGAGCCCTCGGCCACGACCTCTTGGCACTCGGTCCCATCGAGTGCTAATAGTGGTGCTGTAGCCAGGTGACGCCGGAAGGCCCGGCGCACCGATCGCGGTCGAGGTCGCGGTGCGCGGCCTCGTCGAGGAGGTGATGCGCGATGGCTACCTACTGGGACCCGTTCCAGGAGATGGACCGTCTGTTCGGTTCGCTGGCCCTGAGCTCGCGGAACGCCCCCACGATGCCGATGGACCTGTTCCGCGAGGGTGACCACTACGTCCTCGCCGTGGACCTGCCCGGCATCGATCCCGGCAGCATCGACGTCTCGTGCGAGGACCGGACGCTGACGATCCGCGCCGAGCGGACGGCGCGCTCTGCCGAGGGCCAGTGGCTGCTCCGCGAGCGCCCGACCGGCACCGTCGCACGCCAGGTCACCCTGGGCCGCGGGCTCGCGCTCGACCAGATCGGCGCGTCGTACGCCGACGGCGTCCTGACCCTCACCATCCCGGTGTCGGAGGAGGCGAAGCCGCGCCGCATCGAGGTGAGCCACTCCGCCGCCCCGACGGCGATCGAGGCCGGGTCGGACGCCCGGTGACGCCAGCCGACGTCAGCTGACGCGAGCCGACGTCCCCGACCGCCGTAGTCACCCTGCCGAACCCCGGGCTGTGCGCTCATCAGCCCGCTGAGAGCCGCACAAGCCGGGGTTCGGCACTCGGGGCTCGGCCGAACCTCCCCGCACGACTCAGGCGAGGCCCTCGAGGTGGATCACCTTGCGGACGGTGAGCTCGTCGAGCAGGTCCGGCCCGTAGCCCGCGCCGCCGCCGCTGCCGCGGCGCGGGTCTGCGGACCCGCCCGGCGCGCCGCCGAACACGGCGTTGACCTTCACGGTACCGACGTCGAGCACGTCGGCCGCGTGCAGGGCGTGGGCGAGCGACGGCGTGAGCACCGTCGCCGCGAGCCCGTACGCGGACGCCGACGCGCGGCGCAGACCCTCCTCGAAGTCCGCGACCCGCACGACCGGGACGACGGGGCCGAACGTCTCCTCGGTGAGGAGCGCGACGTCGTCGGGGCAGCGGTCCAGGACGGTCGGGGCGTAGAACGAGCCCGGCCGGTCGAGCCGCTCGGCGCCGGTCACCACCTCGGCGCCCGCGGCGGTCGCACCGCGCACGTGCTCGTCGACGACGGCGAGCTGGTCCTCGTCGACGAGCGGCCCCATCGAGGTCGCCTCGTCGCCCGGGTCGCCGACCCGCAGGTCCTGGGCGATGCGCGCGAGCTCGGCGACGACGGCGTCGGCCACGTCCTCCACGACGTACGCGCGCTCGACCGCCGTGCACAGCTGCCCGCCGTTGGTGAACGCGCCCGTCGCGATCTGGCGGGCCGCGAGCGCCGGGTCGACCCCGGCGTCGACGACGATCGGGTCCTTGCCGCCGTTCTCGAGCAGCACCTTCGCGCCGCGGGCGCCCGCCGTCGCGGCGATGCGGCGCCCGGCGGCCGTCGACCCGACGTGCGCGACGAGCGCCACGTCGTCGTGCGCGACGATCGTCTCACCCGTCGCCCCGTCGCCGCTGACCACGCGCAGCACGTCGGCCGGCAGGGCGCCCGCGACGAGCTCGGCGAGCCGCACCCCCGGGGCGTCGCTGCGCTCCGACGGCTTGTGGACGACGACGTTCCCCGTGACCAGCGCCGCGGCGATCAGCCCCGCGGCGGCCGGGTACGGGTCGTTCCACGGGGTGATCACCGCGACGACGCCGCGCGGCTCCCGGCGCACCACGTCGAGCGCCGCCGGGTCCCCGGCGAGCACGCGCCCGGACCGGCCGAGGCCCGAGACGGCGGCCTCCTCGAAGAGCTCTGCCGCGACCTCCGCGGACGCGCGCGCCTCGCCCTCGAGTCGACCGGTCGTCGCGCGCAGGAGCGCCCCGAGCTCGTCGGCGGCCTCCCGCACCGCCGTCGCGGCGGCACGGAGCGCAGCCGCGCGCTCGCCCGGCGGCGTCGCGCGCCACGCGGGCCATGCCGCGACGGCGGCGCGCACGGCGGCGTCGACCTCGTCCGGTCCGGCGCACTCCACCGGGGTCCCCGGACGGCCGGTCGCGGGGTCGGTGCGTTCGAGCCGGCGTCCACCCGGGGAGACGGCGGTCGGCGCAGCGTGCGGGTCGAGGGCGGGACGTGAGGTCGAGGTCGTCGTCATGCGGTCCTCCAGAGGGGATGACACGAGGAGAAGTACCTGTCCGTGCGGGGCCGAGGTGCGAGAAGCGCTTCTCGGGGTCAGGGTGAGGACGGGTTGCAGCAGAGCCGACCCGTACGCGTCAGGCGAGCGCCCACGGATTCTCGAGGCGCACCACGAGCCTGGCCCCATCGAGGAAGGCTCGCCAGCCCATGCGCGTCCTCGGCGTCAACGCCCTGTTCCACGACCCCTCCGCCGCGCTCGTCGTCGACGGCCGCGTGGTCGCGGCCGCGGAGGAGGAACGCTTCTCCCGGCGCAAGCACGGCAAGCGGCCCGTGCCGTTCGCGGCGTGGGAGCTGCCCGAGAAGGCGATGGCCTGGTGCCTCGAGGCCGGCGGGCTGCGGCCCCAGGACCTCGACGCCGTCGCCTACTCGTTCGACCCGGCGCTCGCGAAGCCCGCCGAGGAGATGGGCCTGCCCGACCCGTGGGACTGGCTGCGCGTGCAGTACGCGGAGCGCGCCCCGCAGTTCATCGCGACGGCGCTGCCCGGCCTGTCCCCCGCCGCGGTCCGGTTCGTGCCGCACGAGGTGGCGCACGCGGCGTCGGCCGCCCTCGCCTCGCCGTTCCCCGTGGCCAGCGTGCTGTCGCTCGACGGGCGCGGCGAGCGCTCGTCGCACCTCGCGGGCCGCTACGACCACGGCCGGCTCGAGGTGCTGGCGAGCCAGGAGCTGCCGCACTCCCTCGGCCTCGTCTACGAGTCGCTCACCGAGCACCTCGGGTTCCTGCGGTCGAGCGACGAGTACAAGGTCATGGCGCTCGCGTCGTACGGCGAGCCGCGGTTCCTCGACGACCTGCGCGAGATCCTGCACGCCACGGACGACGGCGGGTTCGTCGCCGAGGCCCCGGACTGGACGCGCTGGGCGCCGCGCCGCGTCGACGACGGCACGTGGGGCACCGAGCACGGCGGCCTCGCGGAGCACGCCGACCTCGCGGCGTCGGTGCAGGCGCGTCTCGAGGAGGTCCTGGTCGACCTCGCGACGTGGCTGCACGGGCAGACCGGCGACCGCGTGCTCACGATGGGCGGCGGCACCGCGCTCAACTGCGTCGCGAACTCCCGGATCTGGCGCGAGACGCCGTTCGAGGAGGTGTGGGTCCAGCCCGCCGCGGGCGACTCCGGCACCGCGCTCGGCGCGGCGATGCAGCTCGCGGCCGAGGCCGGCGACACGGTCGAGCCCATGGGCTCGGCCGCTCTGGGACGATCGTGGACCGACGACGAGCTCGTCGGCTGGCTGCGCACCGCGAACGTGCCGTTCACGACCCCCGACGACCTGCCCGGCGAGGTCGCGCAGGTCCTCGCCGACAACGGGGTCGTGGCATGGTTCGACGGCCGCGCCGAGTTCGGCCCGCGCGCGCTCGGGCACCGCTCGCTCATCGCGCACCCCGGTCCGGTCGAGAACCTCGAGCGGCTCAACGACGTCAAGGGCCGCGAGCAGTTCCGCCCCGTCGCGCCGATGGTGCTGCTCGAGGACGCCGCGGAGATCTTCAGCGGCGGCCCGATCCCCAGCCCGTACATGCTCTTCGTCCACGACGTCGCGCCGGAGTGGCGGGACCGGATCGCCACCGTCGTGCACGTCGACGGGACCGCGCGCATCCAGACGGTCGACGAGTCCACGCCGCGCCTGCAGGCCATGATCCGGGCCTTCAAGGAGCGCACGGGACTGCCCGTCGTCGTCAACACGAGCCTCAACACCGCGGGCCGCCCGATGGTCGACGACCCGCGCGACGCGCTCGAGCTGTTCGGGTCCGCGCCGGTCGACCTGCTCGTGCTCGGCCCGCACCTCGTGCGGCGCGCCGACGTCTTCGCCACCGAGGAACGCCCATGACGGCCCCCGACCCGTACGCCGTGGTCGTCCCCTCGATCGGCCGCCCCTCGCTCCTGCGGCTGCTCGAGACGCTCGCCGCGCAGGCGGAGTCGTCCCCCGGCGCGCCGGCTCCGACCGAGGTGGTCGTCGCTGACGACCGTCGCCTCCCCCTGCCCGGCCGGGGCGCGACCGGATCCTCCGTGCCGGGACCGCTGGACCTGGGCGAGGTCGGCGACCGTCTCGGCGCGCGGGTCGTGCGCACGGGCGGGCGGGGCCCAGCCGCGGCGCGCAACGCCGGGTGGCGCTCGACCTCGGCGCCGTGGGTCGTCTTCCTCGACGACGACGTCGAGCTGCCCGACGGCTGGGCCGGGCTGCTCGCGGCCGACCTCGCGGCGGCGGACGACCGCGCCGGCGGTGTCCAGGGCCGCCTGCACGTGCCGCTGCCGACGGACCGCCGTCCCACCGACTGGGAGCGCGGGACCGCGGGCCTGCAGGACGCGCTGTGGCCGACCGCCGACATGGCGTACCGCCGCGCGGCGCTCGAGCAGGTGTCCGGGTTCGACGAGCGGTTCCCCCGCGCCTACCGCGAGGACGCCGACCTCGCGCTGCGGGTCCGCGACGCCGGCTGGAAGCTGACGCGAGGGAGTCGCACCACCACCCACCCCGTCCGCCCGACCGACGACGGCGTGAGCCTGCGCGTGCAGGCCGGGACGCGCGACGACGCGACGATGCGCGCGCTGCACGGACCGGACTGGCGCGAGCGTGCCGAGACGGGCCGCGGTCGGCTGGCCTGGCACGTCGCGACGGTCGCCGCGGCGGGCGTCGGCGTCGCCGGGATGCTCGCCCGTCGACCGCGCGTCGCCGCGCTCGGCGCCGCGGCATGGGCCGGTCTCACCCTCGACTTCGCGCGACGCCGCCTCGCGCCCGGCCCGCGACCCGGCGACGACGTCTTCGGTGCCGAGCTGCGCCGCATGCTCTGGACGAGCGCCGCGATCCCGTTCGCGGCCGTGCGCCACCGCGTGGCCGGGACCGTCGCGGCGCGGCGCGGCCTCGACCCGTGGCCGCCGCCGCTCGCCGCCATTCTCTTCGACCGCGACGGAACCCTCGTGCACGACGTCCCCTACAACGGCGACCCGGCCGAGGTCCGCCCGGTCGACGGTGCGCGCGCGGTCCTCGACGACCTGCGGGCGCGCGGCGTGCGCGTCGGCGTGGTCTCGAACCAGTCGGGCATCGCCCGGGGCCTGCTCACGCGCGAGCAGGTCGCCGCCGTCAACACGCGCGTCGAGGAGCTGCTCGGGCCGTTCGACACGTGGCAGGTGTGCCCGCACGGGCCCGACGACGCGTGCGCGTGCCGCAAGCCCGCGCCCGGCATGGTCCTCGCCGCCGCCGCTGAGCTCGGCGTGCCGCCGTGGCGCTGCGCCGTCGTGGGCGACATCGGGGCCGACGTCGGGGCCGCGGTGGCCGCGGGCGCCGTGCCCGTGCTCGTCCCGACGCCGGTCACCCGCCCGGAGGAGGTCGACGCCGCCCCACGCGTCGCCCCCGACCTCGCCGCCGCGGTCACGATGCTCGACGCCCAGCGCCGCGCCGAGCCGCCTGAGGGCGTGACGTCGAGATCGGCAGGATCGCATCAGATCGGCAGCCCGCGACTGCCGATCTCGCGCCGATCTGCCGATCTCGGGGGGCGTGGCTCATGAGCGCCGACGTGCTGGCCGTCCGGCTCGACAGCGACGGCGACGTGCTCCTCACCGGGCCGGCGGTCCGCGCCCTCGCGGCGGGCGCCGCGGCCCGCGGGGGCCGGGTCGACGTGCTCGCGTCGTCGGCCGGTCGCGCGGCGGCAGGCCTGCTTCCCGGCGTGCGGGACGTGCTGACGTTCGACGCGCCGTGGTCCGGCTACGACCCGCCGCCGCTCGACCGCGCGGAGGTCATGGCCCTGGTCGAGTCGCTCGCCGCGCGCCGGTACGCCGCCGCGGTGGTCTTCACGTCGTTCCACCAGAGCCCGCTGCCCATGGCGCTGCTGGCCCGGCTCGCCGGGGTCGCCCACGTCGCCGGCACGAGCGACGACTACCCCGGCTCGCTGCTCGACGTGCGGCACCGCCGACCCGACGGCCTGCACGAGGTCGAGGCCGCTCTGGACCTCGCGCGCGCCGCCGGGTTCCCCTCCGCCCCGGGCGACGACCGGCTGCGCGTGCGCGAGCCGCTGCCCGACGTGCGCCACCTCCTGCCCTTCCCCACCGACGCCGCGGGCGCGGACGACGACGCGCCGTACGTCGTCGTGCACCCGGGCGCCTCCGTGCCCGCCCGCGCCCCGTCGCCTGACCACGCGCGCGCGGTCGTCGCAGCGCTGGTCGAACGAGGGCACCGCGTCGTCGTCACGGGCGGGCCGCGCGAGACCGACCTCGGCGCGCACGTCGCCGCCGGACCTGTCGCCGGACGCGGCGCCGCACGTGTCGTCGACCTCTCCGGCCGGACGGACCTCCCCGGCCTCGCGGCGGTGCTCGCAGGTGCGCAGTGCGTCGTCGTGGGCAACACCGGTCCCGCGCACCTCGCCGCAGCCGTCGGGACCCCTGTCGTGTCGCTCTTCTCGCCCGTCGTGCCCGCCGACCGCTGGGCGCCGTGGGGTGTGCCGACGGTCGTCCTCGGCGACCGGTCCGCGGCGTGCCAGGGCTCGCGTGCCCGCGAGTGCCCCGTCCCGGGCCACCCGTGCCTGACCGGCGTCGACCCGCAGGAGGTCGTCGACGCCGTCGCGCGGCTCGCTCCCGGCTCGACGGCCGGCCCGCCGGGCGAGCCCTCCCGGACGCCCCAGCACCACCCGACCGACGCGCCACCCGCCCGCGGGCCGGCGCCCGAGACCGCGGAGGTCGTCGCATGAGGATCCTCGTCTGGCACGTGCACGGCTCGTGGGCCACGGCCTTCGTCGCCGGCGAGCACGAGTACGTCGTCCCCGTCGTCGCGGACCGCGGGCCCGAGGGTCGCGGTCGCGCGCAGACGTGGGACTGGCCAGCGACGGTGCGCGAGGCGACGCCCGAGCAGCTCGCCGACCTCGCGGCCGGCGGCGGGATCGACGTCGTCGTGCTGCAGCGTCCCGAGGAGGTCGAGCTGCTGCGGCGCTGGACCGGTCTCGTCCCCGGCCGGGACGTCCCTGCCGTCTACGTGGAGCACAACGCGCCCACCGGCCACGCCGCCTCGACGCGCCACCCGCTCGCCGACCTGGACGTCGTCGAAGAGGGCCTCGTCCCGATCGTCCACGTCACGGCGTTCAACGCGCTCATGTGGGACACCGGCGACGCGCGGACCCTCGTCGTCGACCACGGCATCCCCGACCCCGGCCACCTCTACTCGGGTGAGCGGGCGAGCGTCGGCGTCGTCGTCAACGAGCCCGTGCGGCGCTGGCGCGTCGCGGGCACCGATGTCCTCGTCGAGGTGGGCCGCCACGTGCCGCTCGACGTGTACGGCATGGGCGTCGGCAAGCTCGCCGAGCACCTGGACGCGCCCGGCGCAGCACTCGTCACCGCAGGCACCGCACGTCACCGCACGCACGGCCTGCACGACGACGTCCCGCAAGCCGCGATGCACGCGCGCCTCGCGACGTCGCGCGCCTACCTGCACCCCTACCGCTGGACGAGCCTCGGCCTGTCGCTCCTCGAGGCGATGGCCCTCGGGATGCCCGTCCTCGCCCTCCCGACCACCGAGGCACCCGTCGCGGTGCCGCCCACCGCCGGGACGCTCAGCTCCCGCCCCGACGAGCTCGTCGCGACCGCGCGCCGCTGGCTCGCCGACCCGGACGAGGCGCGCGCGCACGGCTCCGCCGCGCGCGCCCACGTCCTCGAGCACTACTCCCACGCCAGGTTCCTGCACCGCTGGGACACGGTCCTCCAGGAGGTGACCTCATGAAGATCGCCATGATCTCCGAGCACGCCAGCCCGCTCGCCGCCCTGGGCGGCGTCGACGCCGGCGGCCAGAACGTCCACGTCGCGTCGCTCGCGACGCGGCTCGGCGCCCAGGGGCACGACGTGGAGGTCTACACCCGCCGCGACGACGCCTCGCTGCCGGAGCGGGTGCCCCTCGCGCGGCGGGTCGAGGTCGTCCACGTGGACGCAGGTCCCCCGGTCCCCGTCCCCAAGGACGAGCTGCTCCCCCACATGGACGCGTTCGGCGCGGACCTCCTGCGCCGCTGGTCGGACCCGGCCGTCCCTGACGCCGTGCCCGACGTCGTGCACGCGCACTTCTGGATGTCGGGGATCGCGGGCCTGCTGTCCGCGCCCCCGCTCGGCATCCCGCTCGTGCAGACGTTCCACGCGCTCGGTTCGGTCAAGCGGCGGCACCAGGGCGCGCGGGACACGAGCCCGCGCGAGCGGGTCGCGCGGGAGCGCCTGCTGTGCCGCGGGGTCGACCGCATCGTCGCGACGTGCAGCGACGAGGTCGCCGAGCTCGTCGCGCTCGGCGCGGACCCGGACCGCGTCGACGTCGTGCCGTGCGGCGTCGACATCGGGCGCTTCCGCCCCGGCCCGCGGCGGTCCGTGCACCGGCATCGCGAACCGGGGACGCTGCGGCTCCTGTCGATCGGTCGCCTCGTCGAGCGCAAGGGCGTCGACACCGTCATCGAGGCGCTGCCCGACCTGCCGGGCGCGGAGCTCGTCGTCGCCGGCGGGCCGCCGGCCGCGCACCTCGAGGAGGACGAGGAGGCGCGCCGCCTGGTCAAGCTCGCCGACGCGCTCGGCGTCCTCGACCGCGTGCGGCTCGTGGGGAGCGTGACGCAGGACGACGTGCGCGGCCTCATGCAGACGGCCGACGTCGTGGTGTGCGACCCGTGGTACGAGCCGTTCGGCATCGTCCCGCTCGAGGCCGCGGCCTGCGGACGCCCGGTGGTCGGGGCCGCCGTCGGCGGCCTGCTCGACTCGGTCGTCGACGGCCGCACCGGCCTGCTGGTCCCTCCGCGCGACCCGGCCGCGCTGGCCGCGGCGCTGCGGCGGATCGCCGACGACCCGGCGCTCGGGGAGCGCCTCGGGTCGGCGGCACGGGTCCGGGCGGAGCACCTGTACGGCTGGACGACCGTCGCGGCGCGCACGCTGGAGTCGTACGAGCGCGTCGTCGCCGAGGGTCGGCGGTCGGCCGCACGGGACACGAGGACCGCGCACGGCCCGGTGCCCCCCGCGATGCGTACCGCCACACCCACCGCCACGCCCACCACCACGCCTCCCGACATGGCGCCCGACGGCCGTCCGGTGCGGGCGGTGAGCGCCCGATGACCGCGGCCGAGCGCTGGCTGCGCGCGCACGCCGACGACCTCCACCAGGGCCTCGACCTGCTCCTCGCCGAGGCCGGGCGCATCGACGCGTGGGGCGAGCACCTCGCCGACGTCGTGCTCGGGGGCGGGCGCCTGCTCGTCGCGGGCAACGGCGGCAGCGCCGCGGAGGCGCAGCACCTCACCGCGGAGCTCGTGGGACGGTTCGATGGCGAGCGGGTCCCGCTGTCCGCGATCAGCCTGCACGCCGAGACCTCCAGCCTCACCGCGATCGTCAACGACTACGGGATCGGCGAGATGTACGCGCGGCAGGTCGTCGCGCACGGCCGCCCGGGCGACGTCCTGCTGCTGCTGTCCACGTCGGGCAACAGCGAGAACGTCGTCGCGGCCGCCCACCGCGGGCGCGAGCTCGGCCTCACGACGTGGGCCCTCACCGGGCCGAGCCCGTGCGGGCTCTCGGCCGCCTGCGACGACACGCTCGCGATGCAGGGTGCCTCGACGTCGTCCGTCCAGGAGCTGCACCTCGTCGTCGCGCACGCGCTGTGCGCCGCGCTCGACGCGCACGTCCGGCAGCGGGAGACCGGGGCCTCGGGCGAGCCCGTACCGGAGCCGGTGACGGCGGCCCCGGCCGTGTCGCCAGGGGTCTCTCCGCGCGACACACCGGGGGTCTCGCCGGAGACCCCCGAGCCGGCGGACGACCGCCCGCGCGTCGTCGTCGTGGGCGACGTCCTGCTCGACCGTGACGTCGACGGCCAGGTGACGCGCTTCTCCCCCGACGGCCCCGTGCCCGTCGTCGACACACTCGGTGTGCGGCGCAGCCCGGGCGGCGCCGGGCTCACCGCGCTCCTCGCGGCCGACGGCGCGCGCGTGCGTCTCGTCGCACCCCTCGCCGACGACGACGCCGGGCTCGACCTCCGCGGCCTCCTGAGCCGGCACGTCGAGGTCGTGGCCGTGCCGCAGGAGGGCACGACGCGCCGCAAGACGCGCGTGCGCTCGGCCGGGCAGACGGTCGTCCGCGTCGACGACGGCGGCCCCGCCCGCCCGGTCGACGTCCCGGTCGCGCGGGTCCGCACGGCGCTCGCCGACGCGGCCGTCGTGCTCGTCTCCGACTACGGCGCGGGCACCACGCACGACGGCCCGCTGCGCGACCTGCTCGCCGAGGCCGCGACGTCGACGCCGGTCGTGTGGGACCCGCACCCGCGCGGCGGGCGCCCGGTGCCCGGCGCCGCGCTCGTCACGCCGAACCTCGCCGAGGCGCTCGACGCCGCGGACTCGCTCGGGATCGAGGCGTCGCCCGACGACCTCGGCGGTCTCGCGCAGGCGCTCGCGCGCGGCTGGGAGGTCGGCGCGGTCTGCGTCACCGCAGGCGACCGCGGCGCGTTCGTCGCGCGGCCGACCGGCGAGCCTGCCTACGTCCCGGCGACGGCCGTCGCGGGCGACCCGTGCGGCGCGGGCGACCGCTTCGCGTCGACCGTCGCGGCCGAGCTCGCGCGCGGCGCCGGCCTCGTCGACGCCGTGGCGCGCGGCGTCGACGTCGCGTCCACGTGGGTCGCCACGGGCGGTGCGGAGGGCTACCGGCGACGCGCGGAGACCTCGGGGCAGGTCGGCGGCGCGGCGCACCGGACCGGGCCGTCCGGCACCACGGGGTCGGGCGGGCCGGCCGGCTCGGGCAGGTCCGTCGCCGACGGTGCCTTCGCCGACGGCGACCCCCGCGGCGTCGCGCGGAGCGACGCGCCGACACCCCAGGAGGTCGGGGAGCGCCTGCGCGCGCTCGGCGGCACCGTCGTCGCGACGGGCGGGTGCTTCGACATCCTGCACGCCGGGCACGTCGCGACGCTCGAGGCCGCGGCCCGGCTCGGCGACCACCTCGTCGTCCTCCTCAACGGTGACGCGTCCGTGCGGCGGCTCAAGGGGCCCGAGCGGCCCGTCGTCGCGCAGTCCGACCGTGCGCGGGTCCTCGCCGCTCTCGACTGCGTGTCCGCCGTCGTCGTGTTCGACGAGGACGACCCGCGCGCCGCGCTCTACGCGTTGCGTCCAGACGTGTGGGCCAAGGGCGGTGACTACACCGAGGAGACGCTTCCCGAGGCGGAGGTCGTCCGCGGCCACGGCGGGCGCGTCGTCGTCCTGCCCTACGTGGCCGGCCGCTCCACGACCTCGATCCTCGAGCGCTCGGGCCGCTACGCGCCCGCCGCCGCTCCCGGCGCAGGCCCCGAGGGCCACCCGGGCACCGACCGCGCTCCCGTCCCGACCACCTCCCCGACCCCGAAGGAGACCTCCGCATGACCTCCCCCACGTTCCAGCAGCCCGCCGACTCCCCGCTCCCCGTGCCCCGCGAGGTCGGCACCGTCTACGTCACGGGCGGCGCGAGCGGCCTCGGGGCGGCGCTCGTCGAGGCCGTGACCGCGGCGGGCGGCAAGCCCGTCGTGCTCGACCGGGTCGCCCCGGCGAACGGCGGCCTGCACGCGATCGTCGACCTGTCGGACTCCGCGGCAGCCGCAGCGGCCGTCGAGCGGCTCGCGGTCGAGGTCGGCCCACCCGACGCCGTGGTCACCGCCGCGGGGACCGACGCGTGCGGGCGGCTCGACGAGATCGACGTCGAGACGTGGGAGCGCGTCGTGCGCGTCAACCTCTTCGGGACCGTGGCCGTCGTGCGCGCCGCCCTCCCCTACCTCGCGGAGCGGCGCGGGACCGTCGTGACCGTCGCCTCGACGCTCGGGCTCAAGGGCGTCTCGGACGCGACCGCCTACTGCGCGTCGAAGTTCGCGGTGCGGGGCTTCTCGCAGGCGCTCGCCGCCGAGCTCGCCGGCACGGTCGGCGTGACGTGCCTCGTCCCGGGCGGCATGCGCACCGCGTTCTTCGACGGCCGGACCGAGCAGTACAAGCCCGGGCCGGACGCCGACCTCAACGACCCGCGCGCGACGGCGGCCGCCGTCGTCACCGCGCTGCGCCAGCCCGTGGGCTGCGAGATCCGCGAGATGCTGGTGATGGCCTCCGGCGAGACGTCGTGGCCGTGAGCGACGGCGCGACCGAGCTGGCCCCCGACCTGCCCGCGGTCGTCGAGGGTGAGGACGAGGGCACGGTCCTCGTGCTGCGCGCGCTGGGGCTCGGCGACGCGGTGACCGCGATCCCCGCGCTGCGCGGGATCCGTCGCGCGTGGCCGGGACGGCGCGTGCTCCTCGCCGCCCCGGCCGAGGTCGGCTCCTGGCTCGAAGGGCTGGGGCTCGTCGACGGCGTCGTCCCGACGAGTGGCCTCGCGCCCCTGCGCTGGGTCGACGAGGCCGAGACCGTCACCGGCATGCCCGCGGCAGGGCACGTGGCGGTGAACCTCCACGGCAGCGGGCCGGAGAGCCACCGCGTGCTGCTCGCGACCGAGCCGGACCGGCTCGTGGCGTTCGCGTCGCGCGAGGCCGGGTTCGACGGACCGGCGTGGGACCGGGACGAGCACGAGGTGGACCGCTGGTGCCGGCTCGTCACCTCCGCCGGGGGCGAGTGCGCGCGCGAGGACCTGCGGCTCGAGCCACCCGCCCCGCGCGACGCCCACGTCGTCGTGCACCCGGGCGCCGCGTCGGGTTCCCGGCGGTGGCCGGCCGAGCGGTTCGCCGCCGTGGTGCGGCACCTCGCGGACGCGGGGTACGACGTCGTCGTCACGGGCAGCGCGGACGAGCGCGAGCTGTGCGAGCGGGTGGTCGGGGACGCGACGGACGCGCACGCGCACGTCCCGACCGGTTCGCCGACCGACACACCGATTGGCAGCGCGACCGGCGACCGGGCGCGCACGCGTCGTGGCGCCGTCGACCACGCGGCGGGGGTGCTCGACCTCCCCGCGCTCGCCGACGTCGTCGCGACGGCGCTCCTCGTGGTGAGCGGGGACACGGGCGTCGCGCACCTCGCGACGGCGTACGGGACGCCGTCGGTCGTGCTGTTCGGCCCGACGCCGCCCGCGCTGTGGGGGCCGGCGATCGAGCCGGACCGGCACGTCGTCCTCTGGCACGGCGAGGACGTGCTCCCGGCGGCCCCCGGCGAGCCCGCGCCCTACCGGGGCGACCCGCACGGCGAGGACCTCGACCCGGCGCTCGAGCGCGTCACCGTCGACGAGGTGACGGGCGCGGCCGACGCGCTGCTCGCGGACGAGCAGACCGGCCGCTGACCAGCCGGCGCGATCAGCGCAGGGCGTGGCGGTCGAGCCACGCCCCGACCGCGCGGCCGATCTCGACGGGCCTGTCCTCGGTCGCGTGGTGGCCTGCTGCACCGAGGTGCTCGACCTCGAGCGCAGAGATGGTCTCCCGGGCCCACGCGACCGCCGGCTCGTCGAGCAGCAGGGTCGGGGAGCCCTCGAAGGCGAGCAGCAGCTTCGGCACGTCCGAGGAGTCCTGCAGCCAGACCCCTGCCCGCTCGAGCCGTGCGACGAGCTCCGGGGGCGGCGCGCCGAGCTGGCGCGCCCAGGCCAGCAGCGGGCGACGGCTCTCCCGCGTGGGGTAGGGCGCGAGGTACGCGGCGAGGTCCTCCGCGGAGGCCGGGGCCAGCACGCCGCCCGTGTAGGCCTGGCGGACTGCCGTGTCCTGGTCCAGGAACATCACCTCGCCCTGCGGCGACGCCACGAGCTCGCGGCGTGCCCGCGCCTGCGGCGACAGGTGCTCGGGTCGTACCGGCCGGAGCACGGCCTCGAACAGGACAGCGCCGCGGACCCGCTCGGGGAACCGGGCCGCGCGGTCGATCGCGAGCGCCCCGCCCCAGTCGTGACCGACGAGGACCGCCGGCTCGTCCCCCACCACGGCGTCGAACCAGGCGTCGAGGTAGCGGGCGTGGTCGGCGAACGTGTACGCGAGGTCCGGCTTGCCGGACGCCCCCATGCCGATCAGGTCCGGCGCCAGCAGCCGGCCGTGCCCGACGGCCGGCAGCACCCGGCGCCAGGTGTACGACGACGACGGGTTGCCGTGGAGGAACACGACCGGAGCCGCACCGGGGGCACCGGTCGAGGACTCCGTGAAGTGCAGGGTCGAGCCGAGGACGGGGACGTCAGGCATCGATGGCTCCTGGGTCGAGGGGCGTGTCGGGCGGTGTGTCGGGTGGTGTGTCGGGTCGTGCGTCGAGGGGCGCGTCGAGCAGCGCGGTGAGCATGGCGACCAGCTCCGCGCTGCGCGGGCTGTCGCGACCGCCGAGCGGCGCGAGCAGCTGGTCGAGCAGTGCCTGGACCGTGCGCATCGCCGGGCGGACGACGGCCAGACCGCGTTCCGTCAGCTCCAGGCGGACGACGCGGGAGTCCTGGTCGTCCCGGCTGCGGGCCACCAGACCCTCGGCCTCCAGCGTGCGGACGAGCCGCGAGACGTACATCGGCTCCAGGCCCGATACCTCGGCGAGAGCACGCTGGCTCGGCGCGCCCGGGTCCTCTCCTGCCGGGGTGGCACCGCGCATCGCGAAGAGCGTCGTGAGCACGACATACGTGGCGTGCGTCAGGCCGTGGGGTGCCACGGCGCGGTCGACGGCGGTGCGCCACCGGGTCGACAGGCGCCAGACGAGCGCGCCGGCCCGGGCGCCGGGCGGGAAGGGCATGCGGCGACGCTAGACCTTTTTAGTAAACATGACAAGCATCTGCGCCCGCTCAACGCGTGCACGGTCCGGGCGGCCGGCGGTGGCGTCGGCACCGACCACGGTGGGTAGTCTCCTGCGGTGACCTCGGACCACGTGACGATCCGCCCCTACGCAGCCGGTGACGCCGCCGCCACCCTGCGGATCTTCGAGCGGGCCGTCACCGAGACGGCTCGCTCGCGGTACTCCGAGGCGCAGGTGCTGGCGTGGCTGGGCGGCCCGCGGGACGAGGCGGCGTGGCACCAGCGGCGCGACGCGGCGGGGACGGTCGTGGCCCTCGTCGACGGAGAGGTCGCGGGGTTCACCGACCTGCGCGACGACGGCTACGTCGACATGCTGTTCGTCTCTCCCGACCACGGGCGCCGCGGGATCGGCGCGCGCCTCCTCGCGCACGTGGTCGAGACGGCGCGGCACGACGGCATCCCGGCACTCAGCACCCACGCGAGCGAGGTCGCCCGGCCGGTGTTCGAGCGTGCCGGGTTCACGGTCGTCGAGCGCGAGACGGTGCACCGGGGCGACGTCACGCTCGACCGGTACGTCATGCGGCGCCCCCTCGACGTGCACCGGTCCGCCGAGACCGCCTGAGCGACCGGCTCGTCGACCGCCCTATCGGCACCCCGGGTCGACCTCGGTCGGCGCTACACCTCGTCCGCCCCGCCCGCCGACCCGACCGCCGCGGCCCCCACGACCGCAGCGCCTGCGCGGTCGCTGTCGTCGGGCGCGTCGGGGCGGTCCTGCGGCCTGGCGCGGAACCACGCGACGGTGCGCGCCAGTCCGTCGGGCCAGGACGTACGGGCCGCCCACCCCAGCTCGCGCTCCGCGAGCGTCGTGTCGGGGCGCCGTCGGCGGGGGTCGTCCTCGGGGAGGTCCACGCGCACGATGCCGGCGTCGCACCCGGTCGCGGCGAGGACGTCCTGCGCGACCCGCTCCACCGTGAGCTCGGTGGTGCTGCCGAGGTTCATCGGCCCGGTGTGGCCGCTCGCCGCGAACGCGAGCAGGCCCTCGACGAGGTCGTCGACGTAGCAGACCGACCGTGTCTGGGACCCGTCCCCCGCCACGGTGAGCGGCTCGCCCGCGAGCGCCTGCCGCACGAACGTCGGGATCATCCGGCCGTCGTGGCCCCGCATGCGCGGTCCGTAGGTGTTGAAGATCCGGACGATGCCCGCGTCGACGCCGCGGCTGCGCCGGTAGGCCGTCGTGATGGCCTCGGCGAACCGCTTGGACTCGTCGTACACGCTGCGCGGTCCGACGGGGTTGACGTGGCCCCAGTAGTCCTCGCGCTGCGGGTGGACCTCCGGGTCGCCGTACACCTCGGACGTCGACGCGAGCACGAACCGCGCCCCGGCGCGCTCGGCGAGCTCCAGGGCGTTCCGCGTCCCGGCCGACCCGACCAGCAGGGTCTCGACCGGCAGGCGCAGGTAGTCGGCGGGCGAGGCGGGGGACGCGAGGTGCAGCACCAGGTCGACACGGTCCGGCTCCGGGATCTCGAGCCCCGCGGAGGCGTCGGTCACCACGAGGTCGAAGCGCGGGTCGTCGCGCAGGCCCGCCACGTTGCGCTCGTGGCCCGTCGACAGGTCGTCGACGCACACGACCTCGGTGCCGCCCGCGACGAGCGCCTCGCACAGGTGGCTGCCGACGAACCCCGCGCCCCCGGTGACCACTGCGCGCCGCACGGGCCGCGGCGTCGTCGGGGCGCTCACCGGCGCACGAGCTTGAAGAAGGTGCTCCCGCCGCCGCCTGAGCGTTGCGCCTGGTAGAGGAAGGCGAGCTCCTCGTCGTGGTCGGTCGTGGTCCTGGTCTCAAACTTCTCGGCCATGGTCGCTCCTCACGCAAGGGACGACGGGCTCTCTGCTGGACCCGGCGCCTTCACGCTGGCACGGGCCCGGAGCGCCCGCACGCGGAGAACCGCTTCTCCCGGGTCAGCCCTGCCGCGGCACGGGACGCTCGGCGAGCGCCGTCGCGACGGCGTGCAGGTTGTGCGCCATGAGCTTGCCGGTCGAGCGGGCCCACTCGTGCCCGTGCCCCGTCTGCACGTAGTCGGGGCCGGGCCCGGGGCCCTGGTTCCAGTACGTCCACGACTGGCCGGGGATCGTGTACCCGATGTCGACGAGCGCCCCGCTGATCTCGGAGATGACGTGGTGGGCGCCGTCCTCGTTGCCCGTCACCACGACGCCGGCGACGCGGTTGTACGCGACGGGCGTGCCGTCGTCGGCGGTCTCGGAGATCATCGCGTCCATGCGCTCGAGCATGCGCTGGACGACCGACGACGGTCGGCCGAGCCAGGTCGGGGTCACCACGACGAGGATCTCGGCGTCGAGCAGCTTCTCGTGGACCTGCGGCCACTCGTCGCCCTCGCCGAGGTCCGTGACGACGCCGGGTGGCACCTCGTGGTCGACGAGCCGCACGTGCTCCACGGTGACGCCACGGTCCTGCAGCGCCTCGGCCACGACCCGGGCCAGGGCCTCCGTGTTCGACGGTTCGGGGGACTTCTTGAGGGTGCAGCTGACGAACAGGGCCTTCACGGCGGCCACCTCCGGACGCAGTTCATGACGTCGTGGGCGCGCTGCTCGACCCTCCCGACACCGTAACCACGGCCTCCAGGACTCGCCCGGCCGGCACCCGGGGCGTGCAGCCGCTCAGGCTACGAGGCCGGGGTGTCGAGGCCCGGGTCGTGCTCGGTGTACCCGGCGGCGAGCCGGACGCCCTCCGGCCCCACGTCCGCGACGTCCTCCCAGCGCACCAGGTACGTCCCGCGGTGGCGCCGCCGGACGAGCTGCGGGATCGGCCACGGCGACCGGACGTCGGTGCGCTCGTATCCGTGGAAGGAGCCCGCCTTCCGCGGGCTGACGAGGATCCCGACGACGCGCGCGTCGCCCACCGCGCCCCGGCGCGCGGTCCCGGCGCTGAGCGGCTCGTCGTGCGCCCCGGCCTCCTGCTCCGTGTCCTCCTGGGGGGCGACGTCCTCGCGGTCGCGCGCCCCGCCGGGCCCGTCGTCCTCCGCGAAGAGGTCGAGCTCGAGGCGCGCGTCGACGACGAACCCGAGCGGGGCGCCGTCGGGACCGACGACCGGGGCGTCGAGCAGGTCGGAGAGGATCACGAGCCTGCCTCCGGGTCGTGCGTCCCGCCGGGGATGCGCCCGACGACGTGGTCCCGGACCCATCGCTCGGCCCACCCGACGTCGAGCCGGTCCGCGGGCACGGTGAGCTCGAGGGCCGTGCCCACGTGCCCGACGTCGTCCCACGCGATCTGCGCGCGCCGCGACCGTGGCGGGTGCCCGCCCAGGATGCGCGTCACGAGCACCGGCCACGCGACGATCGCCGCGACCCGTGCCTCCCGGCCGGGGACGACGTCGCCGCCGTCCGGCCCGACGAGCTCGAGGTCGTCCACCGTGGTCACGGGCTCGCCGTCGACGTCGAGCACCTGTCGGCTGAGCAGGTGCAGGCGCGCGTCGACGACCCGTGTCCCCACGACCCGGCGTGGTGCGTCGGTCATGATCCGGCTCCTGTCGCGATCATCAGGGGGATCGCCGCGACCGCCGCGACCACCACGACGACGAGGTAGAACGTGCCGAGCGCGTTCATCACGCGCCCGTTGACGTGCTCCCCCATGTACTCGGGGTCGTTCGCGACGACGAGGATCGGGATGTACGTGAGCGGCAGGGCGACCGCGGAGAACACCACCGACATCTCCGTGACCCGGATCGGGTCCACGCTCGTCATGAGGATCCCGACGGCGAGCAGCAGCGCGACGATCATCGTGAGGTGGAACCGCGCGGCCCGGGCCGGGCGGCGGAACTTCCCCCAGGACCAGCCGAGGTACTGCGCCAGGGTGTAGCCACTCGAGAGCGCGGTCTCGAGCGCTGCGCCGAACGTCGCCGCCACGATGCCGAGGATCACGAGCGCCAGGAGGATCTTCCCGCCCGCGAGCGCGACGGGCAGCACGATCTGGGACAGCGACGACACCTCGATGCCGGCCGGGAGCAGGACCACGGCCGCGCACGCCGCGATCGCGACGGACAGCAGACCGCCGAGCGGGAAGCCGATCAGCACGTTCATCCGGTTCTGCACGAGGTCCTTCGCCGTCCACCGCTCCTCGACCGCGCCCGAGGAGAAGAAGAACACCTCGTAGGGCGTCATCGCCGCACCGAACAGCGCGACCGCGTAGTACCAGTACGACGCGACGTGCTCTGTCGCAGGCGGCGACGGCGGCACGGCCTGCCGCAGGAGCTCGCCCCAGTCCGGACCGAGCAGGAACAGCGCGACCGCGAACCCGACGAGCAGGAGGCCCATCAGGCCCGCGACGTTCTCCATGACGTCGAACTTCACGCGCCACAGCACGAGCCACACCGCGAGCGCCGCCACCGGGATCCACAGCCGCGGCTCCACGCTGCTCACGAGGTGCAGCGCGAGCGCGATGCCCCCGACCTCCGCCGTGAGCGTGAGGAGGTTGATGAAGAACGACGCCACGAGGTTCGCACCTGCCGCGCGCGGGCCGAGGCGCTCGCGGATGATCTCGAACGTCGCGCGCCCGCTCACCGCGGCGACGCGACCGGACATGCTCGCGAAGACGCAGATGCCGACCACACCGACGACGACGACCCACACGAGCGAGAGCCCGAACCGCGACCCCACGACGGCGTTCGTCACGAGGTCCCCGATGTCGACAAAACCGCCGATGGCCGTGAGGATGCCGAGCGCGACCCCGAGGAGCTGCTTCACGCGCCACCCGCCAGGGCGAGCGCTGCATCGAGGTCGGCGGTCACGGCGTCGAGCCGGGCGAGCGCCTCGTCGCCCGTCGCGGGCACGTCGCCCGCGTCGGACAGGTCGCCCCCGGCCTCCCGTGCGACCCAGGCGCGCGCGGCGACGACCTCCGCCGTCACGCCCTCCAGCGCCTCGAGCCCGGCGGACCGCTGCGCGGACGACGTGTCGTCGGGCGGGACGAGCGTCGTCAGCGCCGTCGACGCGTCCGCGAGCACGCGCACCTGGTCGAGGATGGCGGCGTCCGCGACGGTCGGCGTGAGGCGGTCGTCGTCGAGCAGACCGACGGTGAGACGGGTCGTCTCCGCCGCGGACGCCGCCTCGGCGAGCGCGTCGCGCACGGCGGCCGTGGCCTGTCCCGGCTCCTGACGGCTCGCGACGGTGCAGCCCGCCACCCCGACGGCGACCGTCACGGTCACGGAGAGTGCCGCGACGACCTTCCCGGCGGCTGCTCGCGCACGTGCTCGTCGGCGTCCCACCAGCGGATCGTCCCGCGGACCCGCGGCGTCCGCACGAGGAACCGCGTCGAGGTCGGCGCCCGGCTGACCGGTCGTGCCGCGCGCTGCGAGCAGGTGCAGGTGTGGGAGGGTGGAGCTCTGCGGGGGCGGTCGAAGGAGGTGTGGGCCGTGGACAAGGTCCAGGTGCTCGCACGGCTGGCGTCGAGCATCGCCGGCACCGACCGGGACGCGCCCCTCGCCCTGCGGCTGTGCCGCGCGTGCGTCGACATCCTGGGTGCGCGCGGCGGCGCGATCACGCTCTCCCCGACGGGCCCCGAGCGGTGGACCGTCTCGGCGTCGGACAGCGTCGCGGCCGGCCTCGAGGACCTCGAGGAGGTCCTCGGCGCAGGGCCGGGCCACCAGGTCGCGGAGTCCGGTCGTGCCGTCGTCCTCCGGCTCGCCGACGACGTCACGGACGGCCTCGGCGAGTACGTCCACCAGGCGCGGCGCATCGCCGGTCCGGCCACGCTCCACGCGCTGCCCATGCTGCCGGTGCCCCACACGATCGGGGTCGTCGTCGTCTACCACGACGACGGCGTCGAGCTGGGCCTCGACACCGACGACCGCCAGTTCCTGGCGGACGCCGTCGGCGCCGCCCTCCTGCGCGACACGGACGTCGTCGAGGGAACGGACACCTCCTCCTGGCCGGACCGTGCCAAGGTGCACCAGGCGACCGGCATGGTCGTCGCTCAGCTCGGGGTCTCCACCGAGGACGCCATGGCCCTGCTCCGTGCCCACGCGTTCGCGGACGGGTCGACGCTCGAGGAGCTGGCGGGCGTCGTGCTCGCCCGGCAGTTCGACTTCGCGAACGCCGACGACACCCCGGACGCCGCAGACCACGACGAGAACGACGAGAACGAGGGACGATGACCGACCGCACGGCCGCCCGCACGCTGGCCTCCACGACGTCGGCTCTCGTCGATGGGCTGAACGTCACCGACTTCCTGGTCCGGATGCTCGGGGACGTGGCCGAGCTGTTCGCCGTCGACTCGGCGGCCGTCCTCGTCGCCCTGCCCGACGGCTCCCTCGACGTGCTCAGCGCGACGTCGCACGAGGCCACCACGCTCGAGGTGTACCAGGCCCAGCGGCACGAGGGTCCGTGCGTCGACGCCATCCGTGGCGGCGTCGTCGTCACCGCGAGCTCTGCGGACGAGATGACCCGGCGCTGGCCCGACGTCGGGGCGCGGATGCTCGACACCGGGTACCGGTCCGTGTGCGCGACCCCCATGCACTGGCAGGGCGCCGCGTTCGCCGGCATCAACGTGTTCGCGAGGGCGGAGCTCGCCCTGGGCACGACGGACCTCGCCACGCTGCGCACCTTCGCCGACCTCGCCACGCTCGCGATCGTCAGTCCGGACCGGTTGGACGACGGGGCGCTCGCCGCGCGCGTCGCGCGCGCCCTGGACGCGCGCGTCGTCGTGGAGCAGGCCAAGGGGGTCATCGCCTACCGGGACGAGGTGGACATGGCCGAGGCGTACCGCCGCCTGCTCGCTCTCGCGTCGGACCGCGGTCGCCCGCTCGACGACGTCGCGGCCCAGACGGTCCGATCGGCGGCGACCGGAGGCCGTTGAACAGCTCTCCGAGAAGCGGTGCAGAACCGCACGGAGCGAGGTACGTTGGTCTGGACGAGTCAGGCCACGGCTCATTTCTACGCCCACCATGAACGGTGACGGAGATGACTGTCGACAACTCTTCCGCCCAGCAGTCCGCCGTCGAGGCGTCGCCTCTCGAGCGTGCACTGGCGCTCGGGCCGCAACAGCTCACGGGTGAGTACCGCATCGACCTCGCGACCGGCACCTGGTGGTGGTCCGACGAGGCGTTCCTCGTGCACGGCTTCGCGCCGGGCGAGGTCGTCCCGACCACCGAGCTCGTGCTGGCGCACAAGCATCCCGAGGACCGCGAGCGCGCCCGGCGCATCCTCGACGCCGGTCGCAGGACCGGAGCACCCTTCAGCAGCGTCCACCGCATCATGGACGCGCGCGGGCGCGAGCGGACCATCGCGGTCGTGGGGCAGGGCCGGCGCGACACGGACGACCGCCTCGTGGAGATCGTCGGGTACTTCGTCGACATCTCGGCCGTCGTCGCCGAGCGCAGCGACGAGCGCGCGACCGAGCAGATCGCCGCCGCCGCCGCGTCGCGCGGCACCATCGAGCAGGCGAAGGGCGTGATCGCCGCGACCTACACGATCGACCCCGAGCAGGCGTTCGTCCTCCTCCGTGCGACCTCGAACGACCGCAACGTGCGCCTCCACGAGGTGGCCAAGCTCGTCGTGCGGACAGCCACCGCGGACGGGGAGCACTGCCGCGAGCTCCTCGACGCCGTCCTCGGCCCGCGCGCGAGCTGACGTAGGTCCCTCTTCTTCCGCGAGCGCCGACGCGGTCGTCGGCGCCAGGATGGACCATGCTGCTCGCCGAGGTCGCCGCCACGTCCGACGCCGTCGCCGCCACCCGCTCCCGGCTCGCCAAGCGCGCGGCGATCGCCGACCTGCTGCGCCGCGCTGCGCGCGAGGCGCTCCACGGGCCGACGCACGCGCTCAGTCCCGCGCTCGACGAGGTGGAGGTCGCCGTCGCGTACCTCGCCGGAGAGCTGCGCCAACGCCGCACGGGCCTCGGTTGGCGGTCCCTGCGCGAGCTGCCGCCGCCCGCCGAGGTCCCTTCCCTCACGCTCGATGCGGTCGACGCCGCGTTCGCGCGCATGGCGGAGCTGTCCGGCCCGGGGTCGGCGACGGCGCGGCAGGCCGAGGCCGCCGCGCTCTTCGAGGCCGCGACCGCGCGCGAGCAGGCGCTCCTCGCGGGCCTCGTCTCGGGCGAGCTGCGGCAGGGCGCGCTCGACTCGGTCGTCGTGGACGCGGTCGCGGAGGCCGCGGACGTGCCCGCGGACGCGGTGCGGCGTGCCGTCATGCTGCGCGGCGCGACCGGTCCCGTCGCGCGCGCGGCCCTCGCGGCGCCCGGCCCCGAGGCGGCGCTCGTCGCGCTCGGCGGCTTCCGGCTCGAGGTCGGGCGACCCGTACGGCCCATGCTCGCGCAGTCCGCGCCGGACGTCGCGGAGGCGTTCACGAAGCTCGGGATCTCGGGCGGTGCGGACGCCGCGGGTGAGGACGGGCTGCCGGGGTACGACGACGATCCGCCGGTCACCGTGGACGTGAAGCTCGACGGCATCCGCGTCCAGGTCCACCGCGACGGCCACGACGTGCGCGTCTTCACCCGCTCCCTCGACGACATCACCGCGCGCGTGCCGGAGGTCGTCGCTGCCGTCCGCTCGCTGCCGTCCCGGGCGCTCGTGCTCGACGGTGAGGCGCTCGTCGTCGGGGACGACGGGGTCCCCCGGCCGTTCCAGGAGACGGCCGCACGGTCCGCGACGCGCGAGCCCGGGGACCGGCTCGCGTCCCGTGGACCGTCGGCGGCCCCGGAGTCCACGGGGGCCCGGGAGGCTTCGGCGGCCCCGGAACCCGCGCTCGCCGCCGCCCGGGACGCCGGATTCGAGCTCACGCCGTTCTTCTTCGACGTGCTCCACGCCGACGGCCGTGACCTGCTCGACGAGCCGCTGCGCGAGCGTCTCGCGGTGCTCGACGTCGTCGCCGGCCCGCACCTCGTGCGACGCCTCGCCACCGCCGACCCCGCGGAGGCGGCCACGTTCTTCGAGGGTGCGGTGGCCGAGGGCCAGGAGGGCGTCGTGGTGAAGTCGCTCGACGCGCCCTACGCGGCCGGGCGCCGCGGCGCGGGCTGGGTCAAGGTCAAGCCGCGGCACACGCTCGACCTCGTCGTGCTCGCCGTCGAGCAGGGCTCCGGCCGGCGCAGCGGGTGGT
The DNA here is from genome assembly GCF_055181235.1 of Cellulosimicrobium sp. So1_17. NCBI lineage: Bacteria > Bacillati > Actinomycetota > Actinomycetes > Micrococcales > Promicromonosporaceae > Cellulosimicrobium > Cellulosimicrobium sp. So1_17. The sequence goes on along the minus strand of NZ_CM143702.1, from coordinate 3,117,857 downwards.
TGTCGAACATCTGGCTCGGCGCGCGAGACCCGGACGGCGGCTTCGTGATGCTCGGCAAGACGTTCAAGGGCATGACGGACGAGATGCTCGCGTGGCAGACCGCACGGTTCACCGAGCTCGAGACGTCGCGCGAAGGACCCGTGGTGCACGTGCGGCCCGAGCAGGTCGTGGAGACCGCGTTCGACGGCCTGCAGCGCTCGACCCGCTACCCCGGCGGCCTCGCGCTGCGGTTCGCGCGCGTGGTGCGCTACCGCGACGACAAGACGGCCGCCGAGGCCGACACGATCGACGCCGTCCGCGCGCTCGCGGGCGCCTGACGAGGCATGCCGGCCGACCGCTCACAGGTGGGGCGCGACGAGGTCCACGAGCCGCGCGTGCGTCTCCAGGTCTGCCGAGACGACGAGGCCACGGCCGGTGTGGAGCGGGTCTCCGGCGAGGTCGGTGACGATGCAGCCGGCCGCCTCGCACAGCGCGATGCCTGCCGCGAAGTGGACATTCTCGAGGAAGGAGCCGTCCGAGACGTAGGCCGCCCGCCGCCCGGCGGCGACCCAGGCGACGGCCAGGGTGGACGAGACGACCCGGGGGCCGAAGACCGACCGGAGTCGCGGATCGGCGACGAGCTGGCCGCCGACGAACGGCCGGTCGGTCGGCCCGTCGCAGTTGACGTCGACGAGACCTGACTCCGAGGTCGGCACGAGGAGGCGGTCGCGCTCGTCGTGACGGCGGAAGGCCTGCGCCCCGTCGGTCCAGAACACCTCGGCGGTGAGCGGGTCCGCGGCCGCCGCGGCACGGACGCGGCCGCCGTCGACCAGCGCGACGTTGACGACGGCGAGCGGCGTCCCGGCCGCGAAGTTCGCCGTCCCGCAGAGCGGGTCGACGAGCCAGCGCCGCGAGGAGTGCCCGACGTCGGACGCACCCGACTCCTCACCCGTCCGCGAGTCCCGGGGCCGGTGCGTGGACAGGACGCCCATGATCGCCCGCTCGGCCTCGACGTCGGTCTCGGTGACGAGATCGGTGGCCGACTTCGCGGTGCGGACGTGCACTCCCCCGAAACCTCTGCGCACCACCTCGGCCCCGGCGCGGCTCGCGGCGATCCCCACGTCGGCGTCGGTCAGGTGCATGCCCCGACCGTAGCGGCCACCTCAGGACCCGCGATCAGTCGGCGACCGTGATGCCCAGGTCGCGCGCGAGCAGGTCGGCGAGCTGGGCGAGCTGCGGTGGGCTGATGGTCACGCCGCGCAGCGAGCCGACGCCGGCGAGGTCGTGCAGGTCCGCGCCGCGCAGGTCGACGTGGGCGAGCGTGGACGACTGCACGTCGAGGCGCCGCACCCGGGTGTCCGTGAAGGAGACCCGCGTGGCGTCGGCCTGCACGAGGTCGAGCTCGTCGATGGTGCAGTCCGTGAACGCGACGTCGTGCAGCACCGTGCCACGCAGGTTGACGAACCCGAGCTTGCACCCGACGAGGTGCACGCCGTCCCACGTCGACTCGTACAGCTCGGCCGACCCGATGCGCGCCCCGCGCACCTCCACGTCGCGCCACCGGCTCCGCACGCCGCGCAGCACCGGGACGTCGAGACGTTCCAGCACTGCCTCGGTCAGGGTCGCGGCGCGCAGCTCGGCCTCGTCGGCGCGCACACCCTCGAGCCGCGACCCGAACAGCCTCGCGTGGTTCAGCGACAGCGCGTCGAGCTCGAGGTCGACGAACCCGAACCCCTCGAGGTCGGCCTCGTCCTCGAGGTCGTAGCGGTCGCCGGGCGTCAGGTCGGCGAGGACGACGGGGTCCAGCACCGGCGGCTCGGTCGTGGGCTTCTTCGGCGGCATGACCCGATGGTGCTACAGGTCGCCGACACCACGTCTCAGTCGAGGCAGAACTCGTTGCCCTCGACGTCCTGCATCACGATGCACGACTCCTCCTCGCCGTCCGCGAGCATCGTGCGCACGTGGACCGCACCGAGCGCGACCAGCCGTGCGCACTCGGCCTCGAGCGTGGCCAGGCGCTCCTCGCCCACGAGCCCGGTGCCGGCGCGCACGTCGAGGTGCACCCGGTTCTTCACGACCTTGCCCTCGGGGACCCGCTGGAAGTACAGCCGCGGTCCCGCGCCGGTGGGATCGCTCGCGACGAACCACGCGTCCCGGTCCTCGGGCGGGAGCGAGGCGGTGTAGTCGTCCCAGCCGGCGAACCCCTCGGGCGGCGGCGGCGCGACGTACCCCAGCACCTCGCACCAGAAGCGCGCGACCCGCTCGGGCGCCGCGCAGTCGAACGTGACCTGTACCTGCCTCACCGCTGCCATCGGCCCACCGTAGCGGCGCCCGCCCGACGGGTCAGCGCGGCCCGGACTCCCAGCTGAAGCCGTCGGGGTCGGTGAAGGTGCCGGTGTCGCCGTGGACGACCAGGCGGTGCGAGCCGGCCCCGTCCGGGTCCACCCCGGCGTCCTTCGCGGCCGCGCGGCGCGTGTAGAGCGCCAGCTTCAGGGCCGACCCGGGGGTGTCGAGCTCGACGTACCTGCTCCCGAAGCTCTTCCCCACCGCGAGACCGCGGTCGACGTAGAACTGCTTGGTCGCCCTGACGTCCTGCACGCCGAGAAGGAGCACGACGTCGTCCACCTCGCGCGTGGGCGGGCCGCTGTCCTTCTTCGCCGTCGACGCGACCTTCCAGATCGTGCCGTCAGGAGCGCGGACGACACCGCCGTACCCCCAGAAGCTCTTCGCGACCGGCTTGAGCACGGTCGCGCCGGCGTCGAGAGCCGTGCCGACGAGGCTGTCGACGGTGCTCGGCTGCGCGACGACGAGCGACAGCGTGAAGCCGCGGAAGCCGGACGTCGGTGCGTCCGACTCCCGGACACGGACGGTGCCGCCGAGGCCGAAGGCCTGGTCGTAGAAGACCTCGGCGGTGGCGACGTCGGTCACCTCGAGGGTGACGTGGTCGATGGCGGTGCGGTTCGTGGTGTCCATGCCCAGAACGGTAGGAGCGGCGGGACGGCGCGCGCTTCTCGATTCCTGACCGGTCACGCGGCCCCGATCGTCCGGACGTCCCCGGCCGGGAGCTTGGCCCACCAGTGGCCGTAGCGGGCGAACGGCGCCGGGTCACGGCCCGCGAGGAACGCGACGAGCGACCGGGCCTCGGCCTCCAGGGCCGGCCACGCGTCGTCGGGCACCGACCGGTACGTGGTGACCTCGACCCCGGCCGCGACCGGACGCCACACCCCGACGACGTACCCGTCGACGAGGACGGTCGGGAGCACGTCGCCGTTCGAGCGCGTGACGAGCGGACGCACGTCCGGCGGGACGACCCGCGAGCGGTCCGCGTACGCGAGCAGCGTCTCGTCCCACATGCCGAGGAGCCGGGGCGGTGCGGGCACGTCCTCGTCGGGTCGCGGCGCGCCGGGGACGTCGAGCAGCTCCGCACCGTCGGGGCCGGCGAACCGGTCGACCGTGTCGCCGAGCGTCTTCACGGCGGCACGGACCCGGGCGCGCGGGATCATCGCGACCTGCGACACGTCCGCGACCGACGCCGGACCGAACCCCTCGAGGTAGCGCCGCACGAGGGAGGGGAGCGCGTCGTCGAAGGCCGTCGTCACGCGCGGGAGCGCGTCCGTGCCGGCCGCGACGTACGACGCGCTGGTGCCGAACGACCACGGCCCGCCCGTCGGCACGTGGCGCAGCGGCGCGAACGTCCGCAGCGCCCACCACGCGCCTCGCGGCGTCTCGGGGACGCGCGCGTCGACCCACGCCTCGAGCTCGGCGCCCGTGCGCGGGCCCGCGGCGTAGGCGAGGAGGTACGGGACGAGGGCGTGCGCCTCGTCGATCGAGATCCCGCTCACCGCGAAGCGCGGGTCGTGCAGGCGCGCCGCGCGCAGGGACGGCTGCATCGCGGTGTGCACCGTCTCGTAGTCCTCGGCGTGCACGAGGTGGAGCGCGATGCGCAGGAGCGAGGCCTTGACCACCGCGCGGTCCGCGAGCGCCGCGTCGAGGTCTGCCGGGTCGAAGCGCGCGACGCGGTTCCACAGCGCGACGTACGGCGACGCGGGGTGCTGCGCCTGGAGCGCGACGACGCGCCGCACCGCCTCGGGGACGGTGAGATCCGCTCGCTCGAGCAGGAGCTGACGCGCGAGCGTCGCGCGGTTGAGGGCGCGTGGCGACATCGTCACGTCCTGACCCTCGCGCTCGCGGCCCCCGTCCGCACCCGGAGCCAGGCTCGGGGCTCCCGCGCGCGCTGCGGCATACGCACGGGAGCCCGGCACCGCACGCGGTGCCGGGCTCCGCGACTGCTCGGACGGGTCAGCGGTCGGCGGTCCGACGACGCGCGGCGAGGACCAGGCCCGTGCCCGCCAGGACGATGAACGCCCCCGCGGCGAGCACGCCCGCGTCGCTGCCGGTCTGCGCCAGTGCGTCGGGCGACGCGGTGGTCGCGACGTCGGCGACAGGGACCGTGTCCGTCAGGCCCAGGTTCGTCGGCTCGGTCGACGGGCTCGTCGCCACGACCGCACCCGAGTCGTCGACGTAGACGGGGGCGACCGGGTCCGCCTCTGCGGGGTCGGCCGGGCCCGTCGGGTTCGTCGGGCGCGTCGGGTCGGCCGGGTCCGTCGGGTTCGTCGGGCGCGTCGGGTCGGCCGGGTCCGTCGGGTCCGTCGGGTCGGTCGGGTCGGTCGGGTCGGTCGGGTCGGTCGGGTCGGTCGGGTCGGTCGGGTCCTCCGGCTCGTCGGCGAGGGTCACGCCGATCCAGTCCCAGGCGACGGAGACGCTGTCGAGACCACCCAGGCCGATGAGCCAGTGCTGCTGGCCGGTCTGGATCCACGTCTGCGTCGCCTCGTCCCACGCGGAGCTGTTGAGGTCGTTGCCGGTGTAGAAGTTCGGGCTGCCCTTGGTGGTGCCCTCGGCCGAGCCCCACACCTGGAACGACGGGAGGCTGCTCACGTCCGTGCCGGCCGGGACACGCACGAACACCTTCTGACCCGGGGTCACGGAGCTGACGACCTGGCCCTTCGCGTTCACGAGCACGACGCCCGCGGGCATCGCGGAGCCGTCCGCGGTGCGCAGCTCGACGTGCACGTCGCCCGTGCCGCCGGCGAGCGAGGCCGTGAAGCCGTAGTCGGTCGAGCCGTCGGCGTTGCGGACGAAGCCGTTCGAGACGAAGCCCGGCTGCGGCATGACGACGTTCTCGGTGAGCGCCTGCTCGATGAGCCAGGCAGCCGTCTCCAGGGTCGCCCTGCGATCGCTCGATCCCGACGACCACTGCGCGTAGCCCCACTCGTCGGTCTCGAACTGCTGCAGCGCGAAGTCGGAGAGGGTGACGTGGTCGTCCTCGTCGACGTCGAAGAAGAGGCCCATGACGTCGTGGCCGGTCGAGAAGTACCAGACGGCGAACTGCGTCGCCTCGTAGCCCGTGTACTCGACGCGTCGCTGGACCTGCTCCTCCCACATGTCGCGGACCTGCTCCTCGGTGTAGTAGCCCTCGTCGAGGTACCACTGGTAGGACGTCTGGAACTCCTCCCAGGACTGGCCCGGCGCCATCGCGACCCCCGCGCGCTCGAGCAGCTCGGCCGCGTTCGCGGCACGTGCCGTCATGTCGGCGCCCCCCGTGAACCCGTTGACGAGGATCGTCTGGTGGGCGTCCGTGTTCTCCCAGTGCATCCCCTCGGGGTCGGCCTTCGCGACCTCGCCGTTCCACGCGTGCCACCACGAGCCGGCGATGTCCCGGTCGTAGACCATGTGCGTCGTGCCGTCGTCGTCCACGAGCTCGTGGTGGAGGATGTGCAGCTGCGGCTGACCGCTCCACCCGCTCCAGTCCTTGCCGGAGCCGTCCTCGGCGGGCTCCTGGAAGTACCAGTAGTCGCAGGGGAAGCCGTGGTAGTAGCCGTCGTGCCAATGGGGCTCGTACTCGGCGTCGGGGTACGCCGCCTGGGCCGCGCCCAGCGCGGACGCCGAGGCAGCCAGGGTGGTCGCCGCGGTGGGTGCGGCGTCGGCGGCAGCCGCGGCCTCGGCACCCTCCGGGCCTGCCTCGGGCTCGGTGCCGGTCTCCGTCGTCCCCGCCTCGGACTCGGTGCCCGTCTCCGTCACCGGCTCGCCGCTCGGCTCGGCCTCAGGGTCCTCCTCGGCCGCGGGCGCGACGATCGGGTCGACGGGTGCGGCCTCGGATGCAGGCTCGACGGGCGCCGGCTCGACGGGCGCGGCCTCGGGTGCCGGCTCGACGCTCGCAGGCTCGGGTGCCGGGGCCGGGTCGACCGGTGCGACGACCTCGGCGGGAGCCTCGGCGGCGGGCTGCTCGACCGACGGGGCGGCGGGAGCCTCGGTCGACGTCTCCTCGGAGGACGCCTCGGGGGCGGTCGTCGGGACGGCCTCTCCCTCGGACGCGATCGCCGCGAGCGGGGCGCCCAGGACGAGGGCGGCCGAGACGGCGGAGACGGTGGCGGTGCGACGGACCTTCATGATCGAGCTCCTCGGGTGCGGTGCGGGTGTCTTCCTGATGACTCCACGTTCCCGCCCGTCGGGGTCCTGCCGGCACGCCCGAACGGCGGTCGGCACTACCTCCGAAAGTCGACTCCTGCGGGGCGGGTCCCGTCGCCGCGCCCGAGGGCCCTCGCTAGCCTGGGTCGGTGGCCGTCCACGTCTCGCGGACCGATGTGCTCGTGGCGGCGGCCTGCGCCCTGGGCGGCGCCGTCCTCACGGTGCTGCGGGCACCGTCGCCTCCGGGCTGGGCGCCTGCCTGGCTCGAGCTCACGGCCCAGCTCACGGCTGCGGCCACCCTCCTGGCGCGGCGCAGGCACCCGCTCGCCGTGCTCGCGACGTGCCTGGCGCTGTCCTTCGTCGCGCCCGTCGTCGCGGCTCTCGGTGCGCTCCACGCGACCGCGCGCTACGTCGACCGCGCCCGTGTCCGCGTCGCTGCGGTGCTGGTGGCCGTGGCGACGACCTGGCCATCCTGGCTGGTGACGTCGGAGACGACCGGAGCGAGCCTGCTGTGGGCGGGGACGCTCGTGCTGCTCTTCGCCTTCTTCGCCGGCACCCTGGAACGCCTCCAGTCCGAGACGGACGCGCGCGCGACCGCCGCCGCGGAGGACGCGGCCCGCGCGACGGAGCGAGCCTCGCTCGCACGCGACCTGCACGACGTCGTCGCGCACCGGATCAGCTATCTCGTGGTCGAGGCAGGCCTCATCACGGCGACGAGCCCGGACGAGGAGGCCCGGCGGATCGCCACCGAGATCGGCGACGGGGGGCGCGCCGCGCTGGCCGAGACGCGCGACCTCCTCCGTGCGCTGACGTCCGAGGGCTCCGGGTCCACAGGTGCCGGTGCCCCCGGGCCGCCGTCTGCGGTCGGGGACGTCGAGCGCCTGGCCGACGAGGCGCGGCGGGCGGGCCTGCCGGTCCGCGTCCACGTCGAGGTCCCACCACCGCACGCGACGCCGGACCTCGTGGACCGGACCGTGCAGCGCGTCGTCTCCGAGGGACTGACGAACGTCGTCCGCCACGCGCCGGGGAGCGCGACGAGCGTCACCGTCACCCCGGCCGGGCGCGGCGTCCAGGTGACGGTCGAGAACGACCGTCCCGCGGGGCCGCCCACCGGGCTGACGACCGGCGGGTTCGGGATCGCCGGGCTGCGCGAGCGCGTAGAGCTCCTGGGAGGGACCCTGGACGCGGGTCCGACCGGCTCGGGCGGGTTCCGGCTGAGCGCCACCCTGCCGAGGAGGGACGCATGATCCGCGTGGTGGTCGTGGACGACGAGGCGTTGCTCCGCGCCGGGATCGTCCGGCTCGTCGACGTCGCCGCCGACCTGGAGGTCGTCGGGCAGGGCGGGGACGGCGCGGAGGCGGTCCGGCTCGTGCGGGAGCTGGCGCCGGACGCCCTGCTCCTCGACATGCAGATGCCCGTGATGGACGGGCTCGACGCGACCGTGGCGGTCCACCGCGAGCACCCGGGGACGGCGGTCGTCGTCCTGACCAGCTTCCTCTCGGACGAGTACGTCCTCCCCGCCCTCCGCGCGGGCGCCGTCGGGTACCTGCTCAAGGACTCGACGCCCGAAGAGCTCCACCACGGCATCCGTGCCGCGGTCGCCGGCGACGCGATCCTCTCCCCCGCCGTCGCACGACATCTCCTCGCAGCCGCCGGGGACGACCGCTCGTCCCGGCGCAGCGAGGCTCGCCGTCGTCTCGACGCGCTCGCGCCGAAGGAGCGCGAGGTCGTGGTCGCGCTCGCCGACGGGTTGTCGAACGCCGAGATCGCCGGACGGCTCTATCTCGCGGAGTCCACGGTCAAGGCCTACCTCGCGCACGCGATGGCGAGGCTCGGCACCACGAACCGGACGCAGACGGCGATCCTGGCCCACGAGGCGGACCTGCGCGCGGACTGACCGACCACCGGCGGACGGCGGGTGCCCGCCGGGCGAGTGCCGGTGGTCCGCGTAGCGTGGCTCGTCCACGGGAAGAAGCCCCGTGCCACCTCCCCCGAGGAGGCCTGCCATGAGCACCAGCACCAGTGTCCCTGCGTCCGGCCGCACGACCGCGGGCCCTCCCGGCATCGCCCTGCCCGGCATCGTCCTGGGCGTCGGGCTCGGCGGGTTCGTCGACGGCATCCTGCTGCACCAGATCCTGCAGTGGCACCACATGCTGTCGAGCGCGGGCAGCGCGAACATCGACATCGGCAGCTACCCGCCGACGACGGTCCACGGCCTGCAGATGAACACGCTCTGGGACGGGCTCTTCCACACCGTGACCTGGGTCGCGGTGCTCGTCGGGCTGGGCCTGCTCTACGCACGCGTCACCGAGGCGCGCGGGCGGGTCTGGACGTCGCGGACGCTGTGGGGCTGGATGCTCGTGGGCTGGGGTCTGTTCAACCTCGTCGAGGGCCTGGTCGACCACCACCTCCTCGCGATCCACCACGTCGTGAGCGGTCGGTACCAGACGCTCGCGGACGTCGCGTTCCTCGTCCTCGGCGCCCTGCTCGTGGTCGGCGGCTGGCTGCTGCAGCGCACGGGCCGGCCCGTCGAGCCGTGACGAGCCACGGCGACCACGGCGGCGCGGGGCTCGGTCTGGACGGGGAGTCGCTGCTCGTCCTCGCCGTGCTCGGGGTCGTCGCGTTGGCGTACCTCGTCCTCGCGCTGCGCCAGCACGCCGACCCGCGCGGATGGAGCCCGTGGCGCACCGCGAGCTTCCTCGGCGGCGTGGCCCTGCTCGCGGCCGCTCTCGTGCCGGCGCTGTCGCCGCTGCCCACGGGCTCGTTCGCCGACCACATGTACCGGCACCTGCTCGTCGGCATATACGCGCCGCTCGCCCTCGTGCTCGGCGCGCCGGTGACGCTCGTCCTGCGGTCCGTTGGCCCGCGCGCCGGACGCCGCGTCGGGCGACTGCTGCGCCGTCGTCCCGTGCAGGTGCTCGCCCATCCGGTGACCGCCGTGCTGCTGAGCGTCGGCACCCTGTACGCCCTCTACCTGACGCCGCTCTACGCGGCGACCACGCAGCACCCGACCCTGCACCACCTCGTGCACCTGCACTTCCTGGCCGCGGGCTACCTGTTCGCGTACGCCCTCGCCGGCCCGGACCCGGCGCCGCACCGGCCGTCGGTCCGCGCCCGCCTCGTCGTGCTGGGCGTCGCGATCGCCGCGCACGCAGTGCTCGCGCAGCTCCTGTACGCCGGGGCGTTCGTCGCCGTTCCCGGCCCGGCCGCGGACCGGCGGACGGGAGCGGAGCTCATGTACTACGGGGGCGACCTCGCGGTGGTCCTGCTCGCGCTCGCCCTCGTCTCGACCTGGCGCCCGGTGCGCGCGCCGACGCGCGCCGTGCACACGGTCACGGCCAGGACGACGACTTCTCCCTGATCGGTGCATCCAAGACCGTCCTCCCACCGGAAGTAGTGGTGTCAGCAGCACTCGCGCCCGGCAGCAACGCCGGGCCCGCCATCTGGAGGACACCATGCACCGCACCGCACGACGCAGCGCCGCGCTCGCGGGCGCCGTCGGACTCGTCGCCCTCGGCGCGTTCGCGGCCCCGGCCTCGGCCGACACCGCGGAGAACGCCAGCCTCTCCGTCCTGCACGGCGTCCCGGACACGCCCGTCGACGTCTGGGTCAACGACGAGCTCACCCTCGACGACTTCCAGCCGGGCGACCTCGCAGGGCCGCTCGACCTGCCCGCCGGCACGTACAGCGTGGCGATCACCGCCCCGGACGCGACGGACACGAGCGCACCCGTGATCGGGCCGGTCGACCTGCCCCTCGAGGCCGGTGGGAACTACACCGCCGCGGCCCACCTCGACGCCGCCGGGGAGCCCACCGCGACCCTGTTCACGAACGACACGTCCCCGACCGCCGCGGGCGAGGGCCGGCTCACGGTCCGGCACATCGCCGCCGCTCCGGCCGTCGACGTCCTCGCGGGCGGCACGGCCGTCGTCTCCGGTCTGGAGAACCCCGACGAGTCCGTGCTGAACCTGCCGGCGAGCACCGTCTCCGCAGCGATCGCGGCGGCCGGGACCACCGAACCGGTGCTCGGCCCGGTCGACGTCACCGTCGCCGAAGGCGTCAACACCATCGCCTACGCGTGGGGCAGCCTCGACGCGGGCAACCTCGCCCTCGCCACGCAGACCGTCGAAGGCCTGCACTCCGCGCCGGCCGGGGTCCCGGGCGGGCAGTCCGGGCTCGCGGCGGAGGCGTCGACGTCCTCCGTCTTCACCACGGCCGCCATCGCGTTCGGCGCGAGCCTCTTCGGTCTGCTGCTCGTCGCAGCGGTCGTCATGGGCACGCGGGCATGGCGCGAGCAGCACGTGGCCACGGCCGGCCGGACGACGCGCGGGCACCGCTCGGCATGAGGTCACGGCACGCGACGGCGCTCGCGACCCTCGCCGTGGGTGCCGCCCTCCTCGTCGGCGGGTGTGCCCCTGCACCCGCCGACGAGACCGCCGCCGGAGGTCACGTCCCGGCGGCGGAGGCTCCCGCCCGGCCCGCCCCGGGCGGGGGCACCGGCGGGGCGGACGCGGCGACGTCGGGCCCCGTGCCCGACGTCCCCGTCCGTCCCGCTCGGGACCAGCCGGCGGAGGCGCCTCCGGCGGCCACCCGGGTCGTCGTGCCGTCGATCGGGCTGGACATGGCCGTGGAGCCGGCGGGCGTCGACGGCGAGGGCCAGATGGCCCTGCCCGACGACGCCCGCTCGGCGGCGTGGTACCGGTTCGGACCCGGCCCCGCGAGCCCCGAGGGAGCCGTCGTGGTCGCCGCGCACGTGGACGACCTCGACGGAGCAGGACCGTTCGCCCGGCTGCCCGAGGTGGCCGCCGGCACGACGGTAGACGTCGTCGACGCGACGGGCACCACCTACACCTACACAGTGAACGGCGTGGAGGACATCGCGAAGGCGGACCTCCCGCTCGACGTCGTCTTCGACCGCGGCGGCCCGCCCCGGCTCGTGCTCGTCACCTGCGGGGGCGAGTGGGACCGGGAGCGACGGTCGTACACGGAGAACGTCGTCGTCACCGCAGAGCGGACGGGCGGTGCGTGACGGGCTACGATCGCCCCACGCGCACACGGCCGGCGACGACGAGGACGGCCCCGAAGCACGGAGGACCCGAGCTGAGCTCCCCCGACACCGCGGTCGACGACGCCGACGTCGCCCTCCTCGGCCGACGGTTCGCCGACGGCGACGAGGAGGCGCTCGCCGAGGCGTACCGCCGCTGGTCGACGCTCGTGCACACCATCGCCCTGCGGTCGCTCGGGAACCGTGCCGACGCCGAGGACGTGACCCAGCAGGTCTTCGTCGGGGCGTGGCGCGGGAGGCACCGGTTCGACCCGGACCGCGCGCGGCTGCCCGCCTGGCTCGTCGGCATCACGCGGCACAGCGTCGCCGACGCGCACGAGGCACGGTCCCGGGCCCGACGCTCCGAGCAAGCCGTCGCGGCGTCGGCTCCGAACCCTGAGACGACGGAGGACGACGTGCGCCGGGTCGCCGACCGCGTGCTCGTCGCGGACGAGCTCAGACGGCTCGGAGACCCGGGTCGGACGATCCTGGAGCTCGCGTTCTTCCGTGACCTGACGCACGTGCAGATCGCCGAGGAGCTCGACCTGCCGCTCGGTACGGTCAAGAGCCACGTACGACGGAGCCTGATCCGGCTGCGCGACCGAATGGAGGTGGACGGTGCAGCACATCGATGACGAGACCCTCGCGCTCCTCGCGCTCGGCGAGGACGTGCTCGACGACGCCGCGCGCGCCCACCTCGGCACGTGCCCCGACTGCGCCACCGAGGTCGACGGCCTGCGCTCGGTGGTCGACGACGCGCGGGCCGGCGGTCCGGACCTCGTCGCGCCCGGCCCGGAGGTCTGGGACCGCATCCACACCGAGCTCGGTCTGGGATCCGCGTCGTCGACCTCGACCGGTGCCGCAGCGAGCGACCTCGCGACCGTGACGCCGCTCGCGGGGCGGCGGCGCCGCACGTGGCTCCCGGTCGCCGCAGCCGCGTGCCTCGCGCTCGTCGTCGGCGTCGCGGGCGGCGTCTGGTGGGAGCGGCGCGAGCTCACCCCTGTCGAGACGACCGTCGCGACGGCCGACCTCGCCCCCCTGCCTGGCTGGGACGACGCGAGCGGCGAGGCACGGGTCGAGGAGACGGCCGACGGCCGGCGCCAGGTCGTCGTCTCGCTCGACGCCCCCGCGCCGGACGGCACGTTCCGCGAGGTGTGGTTGCTCGCCGAGGACGTCAGCGGGCTCGTGAGCCTCGGCGTTCTGGAGGGCTCGGAGGGCCGGTTCGACCTCCCGGCGGGCCTCGACCTCGCGGCCTTCCCCGTGGTCGACGTCTCGGAGGAGCACTTCGACGGCGACCCGGCCCACTCGGGCGACTCCGTCGTGCGGGGCCCGCTCGACGTCTGAACCCCGAACGCGAGATCGACCCGTACGTCCCGCGATCGACCTTCTGAGGGTCGATCGCGGGACGTACGGGTCGATCTGCGGGTCCGTCAGGACGACGACGGCGACTCGGCGATCCGGCGGAGCGCCGCGAGACGGCGGTCCCACCCGGCGCCGATGGCGTCGAGGGCGCGGGCGGTCTCGGCGAGGCGTGCGCCGAGAGCGCGGTACCGGACCTCGCGGCCCGCACGCGACGCCTCGACGAGGCCGGCCTCCGCGAGCACCGTGAGGTGCTTCGCGATGGCCTGCCGGCTCACGGGCAGCAGCTCGGCGAGCGCGGACGCCGAGAGCTCGGCGCCGCCCAGCTCGGTGAGGATGCGCCAGCGCGTGTCGTCCGCGAGGGCGGCGAAGACGGGCGTCAGCGCCTCTCCCGCGAGCGGGCTGCTCACGCCGACGCGCCCGCCGGGGGGACGGTCGCCCCCTCGAGCAGGTCGACGAGCTCGTCGAGCTCGCTCGTCCAGCCCTGGCGGTGGTCCTCGAGCGCCGCGCGCGCGTCCGCGAGGTGCTCGAAGCCGGTCTCGACGACGGTGAGGACGGTCGACGCGCCGTCGGGCTCGAGCGTGAAGCGCGCGACGGTCGAGTTCTCCTCCGTCAGCGCCTCCCCGGCCGGAGCGCTCCAGCGCAGCGCGAGCACGGACGGCTCGTCGTACTCCTCGATGCGGACGGGCGCGTCGGTCTCGCCGTCCCAGCCGAAGACGCCCTCCCCGCCGACGCGCAGGTCGGGGAGCGTGGCGCGCTGCCCGAACCACTGGCTGATGAGGTCCTCCTGCGTGAGCGCCGCCCAGACGCGGTCCGCGGACGCACGGATGTGCACCGTGCGGGTCACCGTGAACGTCTCCTGGTCGACGACGGCCGGCTCGTTGGTCGTGGTCATGGTCGTGCTCCTCTCGGGATGGGCTTCTCGAACTTGTGCAACTCCACAGTTGCACGCGTGGTGTCCATGCGCAACCCCTCAGTTGCATATGACGCGCTTCCGGCAGCCCTTTTGTCGATACAGCGTTCCGTGTACTGTCAGCCCCATGGCCGAGACCGTCACCCTGACCCACACCGCCGCGCTCGCGCGGCTGGGCCACGCGCTCTCCGACGAGACCCGCGCGCGCATCATGCTGACCCTGCGCGAGGCGCCGGCATACCCGTCGGACCTCGCCGACGCGCTCGGCGTCTCCCGGCAGGTCATGTCCAACCAGCTCGCGTGCCTGCGTGGCTGCGGCCTCGTCGAGGCGATCCCCGACGGGCGCCGCACCTGGTACCGGCTCGCGGACCCGCACCTCGTCCCCGCGCTCGACGACCTCCTGCGCCTCGTCGTGACCGTCGACCCCACCTGCTGCGCACCCGAGGGGTGCACCTGCTCATGACGTCGACCTCCCTCGGCCCCCGCCCCCTGCCGACGGCACGCCGGGCCGTCCTCGAGCGGAGGATCCGCTGGGTCGTCACCGCGACCATCGCCTACAACGTCGTCGAGGCGGTCGTCGCGATCACCGCCGGACGCGTGGCTTCATCCACCGCGCTCGTCGGGTTCGGCCTCGACTCCGTCGTCGAGGTGCTCTCCGCCGCAGCGGTCGCCTGGCAGTTCGCCGCCCCGGACCCGCAGCGGCGCGAGCGCGTCGCCCTGCGCCTCGTCGCGGTCTCGTTCTTCGGCCTCGCGGCCTTCGTCACCGTCGACGCCGCGCGCACCCTGCTCGGCGCCGCGGAGCCCGACCACTCGACCGTCGGCATCGTCCTCGCCGCCGTGAGCCTCGCCGTCATGCCGTTCCTGTCATGGTTCGAGCGGCGCACCGGCCGCGAGCTCGGCTCCGCGTCGGCGGTGGCCGACTCGAAGCAGACGCTGATCTGCACCTACCTGTCGGCGGTGCTGCTCGTCGGGCTGGTGCTGAACAGCACGCTCGGCTGGACCTGGGCGGACCCGGTCGCGGCCCTCGTCATCGCGGCGTTCGCCGTGCGCGAGGGCGTCGAGGCCTGGCGCGGCGACGCGTGCTGCGCCCCCGTCGGAGCGCTCCTGGCCACCGATGACGAGGACGGGTGCGACGACGGCTGCTGCACCCCGGGGCCGCCGGCCCGACAGCCGGCCGGCCCGCTCACCCCTGGGCGGTCTCCGTGAGCACGGTCGCCAGGGCCGTCAGGGCGCCCGGGACCAGCGAGTAGTACGCCCAGCGGCCGCGCTGCTCACGGGTGAGCAGTCCGGCGTCGACGAGGATCTTCAGGTGGTGGCTGACGGTCGGCTGCGCGAGACCCACCGGCCCGGTGAGGTCGCAGACGCACGCCTCCCCGCCGTCGTGCGCGGCGACGATCGACAGGAGCTGCACCCTCGTCGGGTCGCCCAGCGCCTTGAACACGCGGGCGAGCTCGCGCGCGACCTCCGGGTCCGCGGCCTCACGGACGAGGGGCGCACAGCACCCCGCCACGGCCGGTGATGCCTGGGTCGTGGGCGTCAGCTCCAACGTCGTCATGACGTCCATCTTGCCACGCATCGACAACTATGGATACGTTGACCCTGGTTGATCGAAGTTCGTCGATGCGAGGAGAGTGCGATGAGCGTGGAGCGTGCAGAGCTGCCGGTCGTGGTGATCGGCGCGGGCCCGGTGGGGCTGGCGGCGGCGGCACACCTGCTGGAGCGCGGGCTGGAACCGCTGGTGCTCGAGTCCGGCAGCGGCCCGGGTGCGGCCGTGGCGTCGTGGGGTCATGTGCGTCTGTTCTCGCCGTGGCGGTTCGACGTCGACGCCGCGGCCCGGCGCCTGCTGGAGCCGACGGGGTGGGTCGAGCCGGACCCGGACACCCTGCCGACCGGCGGGGAGCTCGTCGGACGGTACCTGGCGCCGCTGGCGGCGACCCCGGCCATCGCGACGCGTCTGCGCACCGGGACCCGGGTGCTGGCCGTGGCGCGAGACGGCGCGGACAAGACACGGACCCTCGGACGGGAACGAAGCGGCTACCGGGTACGCACCGTCGACGCGAGCGGGGTGGTCCGCGACGTCCTCGCCCGCGCGGTGATCGACGCGTCGGGAACCTTCTCGACGTCGAACCCGCTGGGCGTCTCGGGTCTGCCCGCAGCCGGCGAGCCGGAGGCCGCCGCGTACGTCACCGGACCGCTGCCGGACGTCCTCGGATCGCAGCGCGACCGGTTCGCCGGCCGCGACACGCTCGTGGTCGGGATGGGGCACTCCGCGGCGAACACGCTGCTCAGCCTGGTCGCGCTCTCGGAGTCCGAGCCGGGCACCACCGTCACGTGGGCGATCCGCGGCGGCTCGGCCCGACGCCTGTTCGGCGGGGGCACGGACGACGAGCTCCCGGCGCGGGGCCTGCTGGGCACGCGCCTGCGCTCCGCCGTCGAGGCGGGGCGCCTGACCCTGCTCACCCGGGTCTCGATCGAGCGACTCGTCCCCGGCGGTGAGACCGTCCAGGTGCTGGGGACGGCGCGCGACGGCGCCCTCAACCTCGACGTGCACCAGATCGTCAACGCCACCGGCTTCCGCCCCGACCTCGACATGCTGCGCGAGGTGCGTCTCGACCTCGACCCCGTCGTCGAGGCCCCGACCGCGCTGGCCCCGCTCATCGACCCGAACCAGCACTCGTGCGGCACCGTGCCGCCGCACGGCGAGCAGGTGCTGTCCCACCCGGACGACGGCTTCTACCTCGCCGGCATGAAGTCCTACGGGCGCGCTCCGACGTTCCTGCTCGCCACCGGCTACGAGCAGGTGCGCTCGATCGCCGCGGCGCTGGCCGGGGATCGCGCTGCGGCGGACGCGGTCGAGCTGAACCTGCCGGCGACCGGCGTCTGCTCGAGCGACCTGGCCCTGGCCGCCGACGGCGAGGCCGCCGGCGGGTCGTGCTGCGGCACCGCCCCGGCCGAGCCGCAGCTCGTCACCCTCGGCGTCGGGGCGCCGGTGGGCGTGGGGTTCGCGACGGGTGTTGCGCACGGGCGTTCGGGCGACGGCCTGGACACCTGAGCCTGCGGACCGCGGCCCTCGCCGACATGGCGGGGGTCGCACGGACGACGCTGGCCTGACGTGCATCGGCCGGGACCCCGTGGGGTCCCGGCCGGCGTCGTGGTGCCGGGGTCAGGCGGTGGCCACCTGGACGGGCGTGACGCCGAGCTCGTCGAGGAGCGTGAGGACGCGGCCGCGGATCTCGTCGCGGATGGGGCGCACGGACTCGATGCCCTGCCCGGCGGGGTCCTCCAGGGCCCAGTCCTCGTAGCGCTTGCCGGGGAAGATCGGGCACGCGTCGCCGCAGCCCATGGTGATCACGACGTCGGACGCCTGCACGGCGTCGGTCGTGAGGACCTTGGGCTGCTCGGCGCGGATGTCGATGCCCTCCTCGAGCATGGCCTCGACGGCGACGGGGTTGATCTGGTCGGCCGGTGCGGAACCGGCGGAGCGGACCTCGACGGCGCCGCCGGACAGGGCGCGCAGGTACCCGGCGGCCATCTGGGAGCGGCCGGCGTTGTGGACGCAGACGAACAGGGCGGACGGCTTGGCGGTGGTGGTCTCGGTCATGGCGGTCTCCTGGTGGGCGGGGTGGGTCACCGGTCGGTGAGGGTGAGGTCGGGCAGCAGGTCGGTGAGCAGGACGCGCACGCGAGTGTCGAGCTCGTCGCGGATCGCGGCGACGCCGGCGGGGGACGCCAGGGCGGGGTCGCCCACGAGCCAGTCCTCGTACCGCGTGCCGGGCAGGACCGGGCAGACGTCGCCGCAGCCCATGGTGATCACGACGTCGGCGGCGCGGACGGCGTCGTCGGTCAGCGGCTTGGGGAACGCCTCTCCCTCGGTGGTGCCGAGGGCTGCGAGCTCGGGACGCACCGCGGGGTGCACGTCCGCGGCCGGTGTGGAGCCTGCGGAGCGCACGACGACGCGGTCGCCGGCGTAGCGGCGGACCAGGGCCGCGGCGAGCTGGGAGCGGCCGGCGTTGGCGACGCAGACGAAGAGCACCTGCGGGCGGGCGTCGGGCTGTCGGGACAGGTCCGCGAGGCGTTGGCGGGCGAAACGGTCGGTGAGGGTGAGCAGGTGGGCCGAGACCGTGGCCGAGCGGGCGAGAGCCGTGTACGACTCGCGCACGGTCCGCACCACGACGCCCGTCTCCAGAGCCGGGTACCGGGCGGCCAGGTCGGCGGCGAGGCGGTCGAGCGCCGCGTCGACGTCCTCGAGCCCGGTCAGCTCGTGGGGCGCGACGAGCGCCTCCAGGGCGGCCGGGGCGAAGGACTCGAGCAGGGTGGAGACCGCTCCCTTGTAGCCGGGGGTGATGCGGTACCAGACCCAGGTGCCACGACGCTCGGAGGTCAGCACGCCGACGTCGCGCAGCACCTTCAGGTGGTGGGACACGGTCGGCTGGGAGACGTCCGTGAGCGCCGCGAGGTCGCACACGCACGCCTCCCCCGCCGGAGAGGTCGCGATGAAGGACAGCATCCGCAGGCGCAGCGGCTCCGCGAGCGCCTTGAGCGTGGTGGCGACGGCGCCGGCAACCTCGGTGCCGATCGCGTGGGACTCGATCTGCGGGGCGCAGTCCGGGAGGGAGCCGACGGTGATTTCGTCCTGTATCGACATATGTCTATATTGACACCTGTCGATGTAGCGCGCAAGGAGCCGCTCGAAGGTCGCGGCGACGTCCCGTTCGCTAGCGCGTCGGCGGCAGCACGACCTCCCGCGTGCTGGTGAGCACGGTGACGGGCTCGTCGGCCGGCAGCCCGTCGACGCGCACGACGCTCGTGCTCGGGACGACGTCGAGCGTGCAGGGACGGGTGTCCGTGGCCGCTCTCCGGCCGAACGTGAAGGCGAGGGTGCGCTCGGCGGCGTCCCACTCGACGTCGACCGGGGTGAGCGGGCACGAGCTCGACCCGACGGTCACGACGTTCACCGTCTGCGGCTCGCCACCCCTGGCGAAACCGACGCCGTGCTCCTCGGGATCGACCGCCGGACGGAGCTCGCCGCCCTCCGCCGGGAGCCCGAGGTAGGTGACGTCGGCGACCGACCTGACGTGCACGGCGGGGTCCGCGAGGCACGCCGTCAGCCCGAGGCCCGCCACGAGGGCGGCTGCCGCGCCGACGACGGCGCGCGTCGCGCGACCGCCGGCCGGACGGGTCTTCCGGGTCGTCCCGGTCGGCCGGGTCGATCGAGCCTCCCGGGTGGTCCTCGTCCGGGTCGCCCGCGTCGTGGTCGTGCTCCAGGTCATGGCTCGTCCTTCCGTGCGGTCCGCGCGCCGGGCGACGTCCGTCCCGGTCGTGCGACCCACGCTCGTCCTGAGGCCGCGTCGGCCGCATCGGGCGATCGCGCACGACCGGCGACGCGGGGACTCAGGCACACCTCGGCGGCACGGCCGTCCCGGCTGAGGCCCCTCAGACGGACCTGGTCGCCGTCCGGTGCATCCGCGCGGACCGTCCCGGGGGAAGAGCAGGTGGACGTCGCCACGACGTCCGGCGGCCCCGGGCCGCCGTGCTCCGACGAAGGGACTCGACGATGAACCTCCGACGCACGCTCCGCCGCACCACCGCCGCCATGACGGCGGTCCTTCTCGCCTCGACGGGCGTCGCGGTCGCCGCGACCTCGGCCTCCGCCGCGCCCGGCACCACCAGCCTGGCCTCCGTGCTCGCCGCGGACGGCGACACGTTCGACCGGAACTGGTACGACTTCGACATCGTCGACCAGGCGGTCGCCGCCGTGCTCGCCGCGAAGCCGGACAGCCCGGTCGCCGTCCTCGCCGACGGGACCGTCCCGCTCACCGCGTTCCTGCCCAACGACCGCGCCTTCCAGCTCCTCGCGTTCGACCTCACGCACCGGTGGCAGCGGACCGAGAGCGGCACGCTGACGGCGATCGCGGAGGCCGTCGGCATCGACGCCGTCGAGCAGGTGCTCCTCTACCACGTGGTCCCGGGCGCGACGATCGACGCCCGCACCGCGCTCGCGTCCGACGACGCCGCGCTCACCACCGCCCAGGGCGGCACCTTCCGCGTCGACGTCCTGAGCAAGAAGCTCGCCCTCGTCCGGCTGGTCGACCAGGACCGGAACGACCTCAACCCGTTCCTCGTGGCGAGCAGGCTCGACCTCAACAAGGGCAACGTGCAGATCGCGCACGGGATCTCGGCCGTGCTGCGCCCGCTCGACCTCTGAGCCCTCGCACCACACCCCGACGGTTCGGCACCCCGTGCGCCGCTCGGCACCTCGTGCGCTCCTCGGCGTCTGCAGCTGCCGGACGAGCGCACGAGGTGCCGAACCGTCCTCCGCGGCGTCCTCTCGTCAGGCAGGACCGGTGTCGTCGGACGCGGGGCGGAGCCGGAAGCGCAGGTGGGTGACGCGCTCGCCCGGGGTCACGGCCGGGCCGTCGAGCACGTACGGGGCCGGGCCGATCGCGTCGAAGAACCGCACGCCGTCGCCCAGCAGGACGGGGACGAGGTCGAGCACGACCTCGTCGAGGAGACCGGCCGCGAGCGCCTGGCTCGCCATCTCCCCCGCGTTGACCGCGACGTCGAGGCCGCCGGCGAGCTCGTGCCCCGCCGCGACGGCGTCCTCGATCCCCGTCGTGACGAACCGGAAGGGCGCGCCGGGGTGCGCGTCGACCCACTCCTGCGGGACGGTGTGCGTGAGCACGACGACGGGCTTGTCGAGCGGGTGCGTCCCTCCCCAGCCGTCGGTCATGTCGAAGAGCCGCCGACCCACGACGAGGACCCCGATCTGCGGCATGACGGCGCTCAGGTAGCGGTGGTCGGCCGGTGACAGGTGGAAGTGCACGTCCGGGTTCGCGCTCGGGAACTCCTGGTCCCCGCCGTCGTACCAGGCGAAGAGGTGCTCGAACCCGGTGCCCTGCGGTCCCGCGATGAACCCGTCCAGCGACACGCTCGCGCTCGTGGTCACGATGCCCATGCCGTCCGCTCCCTCCGTCTCGACGGCCCGCGCTCGTGCGCGGGCCCACCCGTGGTCCGACCGGACCGGTGCCCCCGACTCATCGGCCTGCGTACGGTGGGACCACTCGCCCGACCCCGGAGGTCCGTGTGCCCGAGCCCGTCGTCCTCTCGCTGCCGTTCACCGGACGGTGGCTCGTGCAGAACAGCCCGGCGCGGCGGGTCCCCAGCCACGGCGTCGAGCTCTACGGCATGCGGTACGCGATCGACTTCGTCGGCGTCGACGAGCGGCACCGCACGAGCCCCGTCCGCGACTGGCGGACCGTGCTCACGACCGAGCCGCCGGAGCGGTTCGTCGCGTTCGGGCGACCGGTCCTCGCGCCCGGTGCGGGCGTCGTCGTGCACGTGCACGACGGCGAGCCCGACCACGAGGCACGGCGGTCACCGTTCGCCCTGGCCCCCTACGCGCTCGGCCAGGCGGGGCGCGTGCGCCAGGGCCCGGCGGCGATCGCGGGGAACCACGTCGTCGTGGCGCTCGCCGGGCGGCGCGCGTGGGTCACGCTCGTGCACCTGCGGCTCGGGTCGCTCCGCGTCCGTCCGGGCGAGGAGGTCGCCGAGGGCCAGGTGCTCGGCGAGTGCGGGAACTCGGGGAACTCGACGCAGCCGCACGTGCACGTGCAGGTCACCGACAGCCCGGACCTCGCCGTCGCGCGCGGGCTCCCGACGGCGTTCCGCGACTTCCGCGAGCGGCAGCACCGGGGTGGTGCGGCGCTCGAGCGCGACGTCGGCGTGCCGGACGAGAGGTCCGTGGTGGAGCCGCTCGCTGCCGGTCCGGCAGGCTCCTAGCCGGGCGTCACGCCTGGCGCACCTCGTGCGCGCGCTGCCAGGAGCCGACGAGGCGGCCGTCGTCGGTCACGAGCCGGAACGGGGCGAGGGGCAGGTTGCCCGCCCGCAGCCGGGACCGCAGGACGTCGAGCGCCGCGGCGTCGTCGACGGCGCCGAAGACCTCGCCCCGGACCGCACCTCCCGCCGTGACCACCTGGTACCGCGTGGTGCCCGTGTCGCTCACGTGCACCTCGTGGGCGTGCTGCGCGACCTCCTGGGCGACCTCCCGCGTCGGGAGCTCGTGCCACGTGCGGTCCTCGGTCTCGAGCTCCCACGTCCCGTGGGTCGCCTCGGGACGGACCGTGTACGAACGGTCCTCGGAGGCCGCGCGCCACGCGTCGTCCTCCTGCGCAGTCCACCGCAACGTGCTCATCACATCCCCTGACGGCCAGACCCGGCACCGGCGTTCACCCCACGTCGGGCTCGAACAGTGTGACCCATGGGCGCGCGTGGACGAACTCGACCGCCTGGTCGGTGTGTGAGCCGGGCCCCCGGCCGTGGCGAGCCCGCGGCCCCCACCTGCGACGACGCCGAACTTCACCCTCGACACCCTGCGGTGCTGCCCCCAGGATGAAGGCGCTCGGCCACTGCCGGCCAGACCCGACGGGAGACCTGCATGCGCACCGCACGCGCCCTGATCGCCGGTGGCCTCGCCGCCGTCCTCGCCGTGGGAGGGTCGGTCGTCGTCGCGGCACCGGCCTCCGCGAACGCCGCGACGTTCCTGTTCGGCAAGGCCGTCTACGGCCCGAACGAGGTCGTCCTCATCGAGACGGGCGGCCTCACCCGGGACTGCGACTTCATCGAGACGACGTCGGACGTGTACGTCGTGCCGACGGGCACCGTCGGTCCCGGCGGCAGCCTGTCCGACGTGAGCGGGACGCCGAACACGCTCCAGAGCTTCCTGCTCGGCAGCGCGGTGATCGACGAGCAGGTCGCGATCACGGCGCCGGGCGGCACTCTCGGCACCGGGACGTACGACGTCGTCGAGGACACGTGCCAGAACGGCGTCTTCGACGGCTCCGACTCGATCCAGCGCGAGGCGTTCTCCGTCGCGATCCCGAGCAGCGTGCCCGGGCTGCCGAGCGGCGCGATCGCCGCCATGAAGTCCGCGGCCTCGGCCGAGGCGGACCACTGGCGCGACGCCGCCCTGGCGTACACCGTGCTCTTCACCGCGTACAGCACGTACGAGCTCGTGTCGTCGGCGATGGTCCGCGACATGAAGGGCTTCATGATGTTCTACCTGACCTACGTGTGCAGCACCCCGCTCGTGCCGGCGGCACCGGGTGGGTCGCCGGTCAGCCCGTGGTGCCCCACGGTGAGCATCCAGGACACGCTGCGGCTCCAGATGGAGGTCGTGCGCACGGTCGTCAACCACTCGCGCCACTACGAGGGCATCGCGGCCGACCCGCCGGACCCCGACTTCGCCGACCCCGCGCTCCCCGGCGCCGTCGCGACGTTCGACTGGCCGTCCGGCGACCCGGTCGGCACGGCGCTCGCCGACTGGGCCGACACCGCGGCGCAGGGCGAGACGCTGACCCAGGCCTATCTCGCCTCGATGGAGAAGTACCAGGGCGCCGCCGAGCAGGACGACGTCGCCGCGGCCCTCATGCACGGCCGGGACGTCCAGGCCCGCGCGGCCGACCTCGCCCTCGTGCTCGAGCAGCAGGACGCGGCGGCGGCCGCGCTCACCACGACGCTGGACGAGCAGGGCGTGGACCTCGACACCGCCGTCCAGGACCTCCGCGACCTGCAGGCACGTGTCGCCACGGACGGGCTGACCGACGAGGAGCAGCGCCACCTGCGCAACGCGGGCTTCTCGACGACCGAGATCACGGAGCTGAACCGGGTCCTCGTGGAGGACGTCGAGCTCGAGCACCCGTTCGCGTCGGTCCAGGACCTCGTCGACGCGCAGGCCGCGGCCAACGGATCGATGTCGTCGGCGTTCGTCGGCGTCGCCGACGCGATGGACCCGGTCGTCGCGGAGCTCGAGACGGCGGTCGCCGCCCGCGGCGTCCCCGCGTACCCCGTGGTCGACGCGGGCGGCCCGTACGCCACGACGGTCGGCGCCCCGGTGCAGGTCGCGGCGTCGTGCGCGGACTGCGCGCAGGCGGCGTGGGACCTCGACGCCGACGGCGCCTTCGACGACGCGACCGGCCCGACGGCGACCGTCACCCCCACGAGCACGGGCGACACGCTCGTGGCCGTGCAGGTGACCGACGGCGGCGGTCGCCTCGGCGTCGACGTCGCGACGCTCTCGGTCGCCGCGCGCGACCCGGGCGTGGCCCTCGGCGGCCTCACCCCGCCGCCCGACGGGGGCGTCGTCGAGATCCCGCTCGGTTCCGCCGTGGAGCTGGCCGCCACCGGAACGGGGCCGGCGGGCGAGACGCTCACGCCGCAGTGGGAGCTCGACGGGCAGCCGGCCGGGACGGGTGGCACGTTCACCGTCACGGCGACGACCGCCGACCCGGCGGCCCGCGACGTGCGCGTCACCGTGTCCGACGGCGTCTCGAAGCGCACCGCGCACTGGTCCGTGCTCGTCACGCACCCCGACGCGGACGGTGACGGCTGGACCGCGAACGCCGACTGCGCCGACGACGACGCCGCCGTGCACCCGGCCACGCCAGAGGTCCCGGGGAACGGGCTCGACGACGACTGCGACCCGGGCACGCGCGACTCCGGTCCGCCCGAGGCGGGGTTCGACGTCGGGCCGCAGCCGGGGATCCTCGGCGAGGAGGTCACCCTGACCGACACCTCGACCGACCCGGACGGCGAGGTGCGCGACCGGGCGTGGGACCTCGACGCGGACGGCTCGCCCGACGCGACGACCCGCGAGGTCGTGCACACGTGGACGACGGCCGGCCCCCACCCCGTGACGCTCACCGTCACCGACGACGACGGCGAGAGCGCGAGCGTGACCCGCGAGGTGGTCGTCACCGACCGCCCGGTGGCGGCGTTCTCCGTCGAGCCGGCCGAGCCCGAGGTGGGCGCGACCGTCCTGCTCGCGGACGCCTCGACCGACGCTGACGGGATCGCCTCCTGGGAGTGGGACCTCGACCACGACGGCACGACGTTCGACGTCGACAGCACCGAGCAGTCCCCGCAGCACGTGTTCGCGGCCGACGCGACGGTCGCGCTGCGCGTCACGGACGCGCTCGGCGCGGTCTCGGAGGTCGTCACGCGGCGCGTCGACGTGTCGGGCCCGCCCGTCGCGTCGTTCGAGCCGCTCCCGGCGGGCGGCCGCACCGACGTCGCGCTGCTCGCCCACGGCGCGACCGTCGTCGGGTCGTCCAGCCAGGCGTCCGCGACGTACGCGCCGCAGGAGATGGTGGACGTCGACTACCCGGACGCCTCGCGCCCCTGGCGCACCGCGAACGGCCAGGTCACCGACCAGTGGGCGACGCTCCGGCTCGGGGCCGACTACCTCGTGAGCGCGGTCGAGCTGCGCTCCGCGGCGTCCGGCGCGCGCGTGCGCGACGTCGAGCTCGCCGTCTCGACGACCGGCACCGACCCGGCGGACCTCACGACGGTCCTCCGGGGTCGCGTCGCGAACGACGCCACGCTGCAGACCTTCGAGCTCGACCGCCCGGTCGCCGCACGGTACGTGCGACTCGACGCCAAGGACCGCTGGGGCACGACGGCCTACCTCGCCGTCGACGAGCTGCGGCTCCTCACCGGGCAGGTGGGCGACGCGACGGTCACCTTCAGCGACGCCTCCCAGGACCCCGACGGGGACGTCGTCGCGTGGGCGTGGGACTTCGGCGACGGGGCGACCTCGACCGAGGCGAGCCCGACGCACACCTTCGCGGCGCCGGGCACCTACCCCGTGACGCTCACCGTCACCGACGCGACCGGCCGCACGGCCGGCACGACCCTGCCCCAGACCGTCGTCGGTCCGCCCGCGGTCGCGACCACCGGGCCCGTGACCGTCGCGGAGGGGTCGGGCGCCGCGTTCCGCGACACGACCCCGACGACAGACCGCGGTGTCGTGGACCGCACGTGGACCTGGGGCGACGGCACCACGACCGCCGGCACCGTGGCCCCGAGCCACTCCTTCCCCGACGACGGCACGTACGACGTGACCCTCGCCGTCACCGACACCTTCGGGCAGCGGGCGAGCACGACCCGCTCGGTCACCGTGACCAACGCCCCGCCGACGGCCGACGCCGGAGCGAACGCGTCGCTCTTCGTCGACGCCCTCTGGACGCCGGCCGCGAGCGCGACCGACCCCGGCACCGGCGACCGCGGCACGCTCGCGTGCCGCTGGGACTTCGGGGACGGCACGACCGCCGACGTGCAGCCGTGCTCGACGAGCACGGTCCGCGTGCCGCACGCGTACACCGCCGCGGGGACCTACACCGCGACGCTCACCGTGACGGACAAGGACGGCGGGACGCGGACCGACACGACGACGGCGACCGTCGGCACCCGACGCTCGTACCTGTCGGTGCACCCGGTCCCGGGCACCGCCGCAGGCGGCGACGTCGACGTGCGCGCGGTCCTGTGGGACCGCGAGTCGTGGGCCCCGCTGGGCGGGGCCCCGGTGACGCTCGCGCTCGGTGCGGAGTCCCGCACGCTGACGACCGACGCCGACGGCGTCGTGCGCGCGACCCTGCCCCTCGCCGGGTCCGAGGGCTCGGTGACGGGGTCGTTCGCCGGCGACCGCGTCCGCGGCGCGGCCACCGACACGGACGCGGTGACCACGGCCCTGCGCCCGCCGGGCGACGTCGTGTTCCTCGTGGACGAGTCGGGGTCGATGGGGACGTACCAGGCCGCGGTGCGCAACAACGTCGTCTCGATCTCGAACCAGCTCGCGGCGGGCATCGACCACCAGATCGGCCTGTGGGGCTTCGGCGCGGGCAGCGACCACGACCTCCCGGGCCGCGCCGGGTACCTCCCGCACCTGCACGTCCCGCCGACGGACAACCTCGACGAGGTCTCCGCGGCCGCGGCGGCGCTCACCACGAGCGGCGGCACCGAGCCGGGGGTCAACGCGATCGTCGACGCGCTCGGCCCGACGGCCGGGCTGCGGCCCGGCGCGGGCGCGTGCCTCGTCCTCGTCGCGGACGAGCCGGTCCAGCAGGCCCTCGGCGTGACGCTCGCGGACGCCCGCGCTGCCCTCGCCGCGCGCGGGGCGGTGCTGTACTCGATCGTCACGCCCGGTGCGGGCTCGCAGGGGTACCAGGACCTCGCGGTCGAGAGCGGCGGCGCCGTGTTCGACATCGGCACGTTCGGCGTGAACCCCACGCCGGTGCTCGAGGCGCTGCTGTCGGGCTGCGTCACGCAGATCACGCAGCGGCCCGACCTCGTCGTCACGATCGACGACGGCCGCACCGAGGTGGGCGCCGGCGAGCAGGTGGAGCACACCGTCACCGTCGCGAACGCGGGCGAGGCGGACGCGACGGGCGTCGCGGTGAGCGTCGACCTCCCGGCGGGCGCGACGTTCGTCGCCGCGTCCGACGGCGGCACGGCCACCGACGGGACGGTGACGTTCCCGACGACCGACCTCGCCGCCGGCGCCGAGCTGGTCCGCACGGTGACGGTGCGCGCGGACGGCGGTCACGGCGACGAGCTCACGGTCACCGCGACGGCCACGGACGACGGGACGCACGGTGCGGACCTCACACCCGCCAACAACACCGCCACGGACACGGACACGGTGGTCGCCCGGCCTCGCCTGACGATCGTGACGCGCGTCGTGAACGACGCCGGCGGGGCGGCCTCGCCCGCCGACGTCGCGGTCTCGGTGACGCGCGACGGCACCGTCGTCGCGGTCTCGTCGGGATCGGGGTCCGGCGTCACGCACGAGCTCGCGCCGGGGACGTACGCGGTCGCGCCCTCGACCGTCCCGGCCGGCTACGCGGAGGGCGCGCGCGAGGGCTGCACGGCGCCGCTCGACCTGGCGTACGGCGACCACGTGACGTGCGTGGTCACGGTCGACGACGTGGCGCCCGTCCTCTCCTCGACCGTCATCGTCGAGGGCGGTACGGCCGCCGTCCACGACGTCGGGCTCACGCTCGACGGCGCCCCGGTCACCAGCGGCTCGCCGGTCACCACCACCGCCGGCGTGCGGACGCTCGTGGCGACCGCGCCCGCGGGGTACGCGGTCGCCGTCGGCGGGGACTGCGCGGCGGACGGCACCGTCACCCTGACGCTCGGCCAGGACGCCGCGTGCACGGTGCACGCGACGTTCCTCGAGACCGACACGGACGGCGACGGCGTGGACGACGGCGAGGACGTCTGCCCGACCTACCCCGACCCGGCGCAGACCGACACGGACGGCGACGGGACCGGCGACGCGTGCGAGCCGTGGTCGTGGCCCGTGGGCGGCTTCTACGCGGTCGGCGCGGACGCAGCGCACGCCGACGGCGACGACGTGTACTTCTGGGGCGCGCAGTGGGCCGGCCGCAACGCGGGCGGTCCGGCGGCCTTCAAGGGCTTCGTCGGTGCGGGCGCCGCGGCCCCCGTGTGCGGCGGGACCTGGACGTCGCGCCCGGGCAACAGCTCGCACCCGCCGGCGACCGTGCCGCCCTTCATGGCGGTCGTCGTCACGTCCGACCCGGTGAAGACGGGGTCGACGACCACCGGCACGGTCGAGAAGGTCGTCGTCGTGCGGACCGACGCGGGGTACGCGGGGAACCCGGGCCACCCGGGCACCGGAGAGGTGGTGGCGACGCTCTGCGGGTCGTGAGGATCCGCGCCCCGCACCGCCAGGCCGGATGCGGGCGTCCCACACGTCGCGCGGGACGCCCGCCCCGGCTCACGCGACGGCCGTGCCCGTGAGCTCGACCATCTGCCCGGGGACCGCCAGGCGCGACACCCCGAGCATCGTCGTGGTGGGTGCCACCCCCGCGGCGCCGAGACGCGAGGCCAGCACCCCGTAGTGCCGGAGGAGCAGATCGGTGTCCGTGCTGTGGACGTCGAGCCGCACGAGGTTCGCCAGGGACATCCCGGCCGCACCGAGCACGGCCTCCACGTTGTCGAGGCTCAGCGCGAGCTGCGCCGCCATGTCCCCCTCGAACCGGGGCGAGCCGTCGGTGCCGGTTGCCGTCTGACCCGAGCAGTACAGGGTCCGGGTGTGCCCCGAGACCAGCTCGCCCTGGTTGAAACCGAGCTCCTCCGACCACGTCACCGGGTTGATCGCCGTTCGTTCCACTGCCACGTCAGTCTCCGTCCGCTCATCGAGGTAAGCGCTCGCGCCGGCTCGACAGCCGCCGTCCGTGCTTCGTACGACGAGCCTCCCGGTGCATCACGACACCCTGTGTCATGTATGTCCGTAGGATCTTTCCCGTGCGCGCCGATCGGTTGGTCTCGCTGGTGCTGCTGCTGCGCCAGCGCGGTCGGCTGTCCGCGACCACGCTGGCCCGCGAGCTGGAGGTGTCCACCCGCACCGTGCTGCGCGACATCGAGGCGCTGGCCGCGGCCGGCGTGCCGGTCTACTCCGAGCGCGGCCGCCACGGCGGGTTCGCGCTCCTGGCCGGCTTCCGGACGGAGCTGACCGGGCTGAGCCACGACGAGGCGCTCGCGGTGCTGACCGCCGGTTCGGTGCGCGGCGGTCGGCCGCTCGGCCTCGGGTCCGCACACGCCTCCGCCGTGCGCAAGGTGCTGGACGCCCTGCCCGAGGGGCACCGGGCGACGGCGAGCGACGCAGCCCGGCGCATCCTCGTCGACCCCGAGATGGACCTGCTCTCTCGCCGGCAGGCCACCGACGAGGTCCCCCGCCCGGTCATGGTCGCGGTGCGGCGGGCCGTGCTGGCCGGGCGCAGGCTGCGGATCCGCTACGGCCCGGTGGGCCGGACCGCGGCCTGGCGCACGGTGGACCCGATCGGACTGGTCACCGTGCGCGGCACCGGATACCTGCTCGCCACGACGTCGAGCGCGGACCGCACGTACCGGTTGTCCCGGATCGAGGCCGCGGAGGAGCTGGCCGAACCCGCGGACCGACCGGCCCAGGTCGACCTGGACCGCCTCTGGCAGGAGCGCAGCACCCAGTTCCGGACCGGGGGCGACCAGGTGACCGTCCTGGTCCGGGTGCACCCGGGGAGGCGCGAGGAGCTGGTGGACACCGCGCTGGCCGTCCTCGCCGAGGAGCTCGACGAGGACCGCTGGACACGGCTGGAGGTGACCTTTCAGGACGCACGGCACGCCGAGTGGGCCCTCTGGCAGCTCGGCACGGATGCGGAAGCCCTGTCCCCGGCGTCGTTGCGCGCCTCCCTCCGCGATCGGGCCGTCGCGATCGCCACCCGCTACGAGGACAGGCCCGGAGCACGGTCTCCGACGGGACCCCGCACCGGGCCGAGCCGCGCCTCCAGCAGGACCGAGGCGGCGCGGGTGCCGCCGGTACTGCCCGCCGCGTCCGTTCAGGTCTCGGGTGACGGGTCCGGGATCTCGCCCGGGCGGTAGCGCGGGAGGCGGCTCGCCGGGAGGATCGCCGTCGCGCTGATCCCCGCGAGGATGAGCAGACCGAGTCGCAGGGTGTCGAGACGCGCCTCCTCGTTGAGCGCCACGGCGGCGTCGACCTGGACCGCGTCCGCGTCGGTGCGGTCGAGCACCTCCTTGAGGTCGTCGTTGCTCACGAAGTTCACGCTGTCGAGGTCGACCTGTGCGACGAGCGTCGGCGGCAGCTCGGGGTGCTCGACGACGGCACGCCCCACGTTGATCCCGAGGATCGTCACGAGCAGCGCGCCGACCAGGGCGGTGCCGACCGCCGACGCGAGGTTCTGCGTGGTCCCGCGGATCGACCCGACGTCGCCCGCGAGGGTCTTGGGCACCGCCGTCACGAGGACGTTGAACACCAGGGTGACGAGCGCGCCCTGGCCCACCCCGAAGACGAAGAGCCCGAGGATGGTCGGGAAGGTCTCCCAGTTGTTGGTGACGACGAGCGCGAGCCACGCGAGCCCGACGGTCGTGAGGACGAAGCCGAAGACGCCGATGACCCGCGGCGAGAACCGCCCGTAGAAGCGCACGACGAGCGTCGCCGTGACGAACACCGTGAGGTTGAACGGCATCATCGCGAGGGCGGTGTCGAACGGTGTACGACCCTGCACGATCTGGATGTACAACGGCACGGTGAAGTTCAGCGCGGCCTCGAGCGCGACGACCACGAACATCGCGTAGACCGCGGCGCGCTCGCTCGGCGAGCCGAGCACGGTGAGGTCGACGAGCGGCGTCCGGCCTTGCGCGGCACGTCGCCTCGTCCACCAGAAGAACGTCTGGCCGAGCACGATGCCGACGACCACGAAGAGCGGCGCGGGCGAGGCGCCGGCGACGCTGAACGGCGCGTCGGGGGTCGCGGTGAGCAGGCCCCAGGAGTTGAGGTTGTTGAACCCGAGCGTGAGGAGGACGATCGCCGCGCCGATGAGCACCGCCGCGACGAGGTCGATCCGGATCCCGGGGTCGCCGCGGTCGGAGCGCAGGCGGAAGCTGAAGACGAACACGGTGATCGCGAGGGCGAGCACGATGCCGAACACCGGCCGCCACCCGACGAGCGTGCCGAGCGCGCCGCCGATGAAGAACGCGCTCACCCCGGAGATGGCCCGGGCGGACCCGAGCGAGCCGATCGCCGTCGCCTGCTGCGCGCCGTGGTAGTTCTCGGCGATGAGGGCCACGAGCGCGGGGACGATGATCGCGGCGGACGCCCCCGCGACGGCCTGCCCCGCGATCGCCCAGCCGACCGACGGCGAGAGGATCATGAGCACCGCGGAGCCTGCGAACGTCGCGACGACCACGCGGAAGACCGTGACCCACCCGATCCGCTGACCGAGCTTCGCGCCCGTCATGACGAGCGCGGCGACGGCGAGCCCGTAGACGACGATCGTCGAGCTGACGACCGTCGGGGGCACGCCGAACTCCTCGACCATCCCGCCCAGGGACACGGGGAGGGCCGCGACGTTGAAGGACATGAGGACCTGCGCGAGGAACAGGCCGACCATCGGGACCCAGGACCGCCGCTCCTCGGCCGCGGGCGGCGGAGCGGTCGACCCGTGCGCGGGACCGGCCGCGTCGTCGTGCGTCACGAGCCGCGCTCCGTTCGTTCGGGGACGTGGACCGAGGAGGCGAAGAGGTTGAGCCCGAGGGCGCGCGAGAGGTAGGCCGTCGCACGCTGCCCGCGCACGCTGTTGCCCGCGGGGTCGAGCGGCGGGGAGAACGTCCCGATCGCGCCCTTGCCCGGCGCGACCGCGACGATGCCGCCCGCGACGCCCGACTTCGCCGGGAGCCCGATCTCGAAGAGCCACTCCCCCGACCGCTCGTACAACCCGGTCGACGCGAGGACCGCGAGCGTGTCCCGGCACACCTGCGCGGAGACGACACGCTCGCCCGTGAGCGGGTTGACCCCGCCGTCTGCGAGCGTCGCGCCCATCACCGCGAGGTCCCGCGCGGTCACGCGCAGGGAGCACTGGCGCGTGTAGACGTCGACCACCTCGAGCGGGTCGGTCTCGATGCGCCCATAGCTCTCGAGCAGTCGTGCGATCGCCTTGTTGCGCATGTTCGTCGCGGACTCCGACCGGTACACGACACCGTCGAGCTCGAGCTGGCGGCCGGCGAAGCGCGACAGCCCGGTGCGGACGGTCTCCCACTGCTCGGCCGGCGAACCGCCGGGCACGAGCGCCGTCGTGGCCAGCGCACCGGCGTTGACCATGGGGTTCCGCGGGTGGCCGTCGTGCAGCTCGACAGCCATGACCGAGTCGAACGCGAGACCCGTGTTGTCCACGCCGACGCGCTCGAGCACGCGCTCGTGCCCGTACTCCTCGCACACGAGCGCGTAGACGAACGCCTTGGAGATCGACTGCACCGAGAACTCCACGTCGGCGTCGCCCACCGCGTGCACCGCCCCGCCCGACTCGGCGACGCACACCCCGAACCACGCCGGGTCCGCCTCGGCGAGGACCGGGATGTAGTCGGCGACCGTGCCGCCCGCGTGGTCGCGGTACCGCTCGTGCGCGGCGTGGACGAGCTCCTCGACGCGGTCCCAGCCCGGCAGCGAGCCGGTCGACACCTCCTGCTCGACGCCCTCGACGTCCGTGTCCACGTCCACCCCCGTCCGGTTGCGCGCGACCATCGCGATGGTTCCACGGACGAGAGGGCACGGCACGCGCAACGGGTCAGCCGAAGAGCTGCGCCACCTCGTGGTCCGCCACGACGAACAGCGCGGCGCTCGCGAGCTCGGTCGCCGGGCCTCTGTGCGCCGCGGTGGTGTCGCCGAGCCGGACGAGCACGACGACGCTCCCGGTGGCGTGCAGGATCGGCGTCCCGCTCCCGTCGTCGAGCACCGCGTACGAGTCCTCGTAGCCCGGCGGGGGTGCGACCTGCAGCGCCGCGTCGGCCGCGCCCGAGGCGTCGGCGAGCTCGCTCCCCGATCCGGCGACCCGGTCGTACGCCGCCACGATCTCGTCGGCCACCTCCTCGGAGCCCACCTCGACCACGACGAGGTCCGCCGCGACCTGCGGGCCCTGCCGCGACACCACGCGCACCGCGAAGCCCTGCACGCAGTCGTCGGCGACGCCCTGCGTCAGTGCCGGCACCTGCGGCAGGGCGTCGCACGCGACGTCCTGGCGGGCCGCGAGGGACAGAGGGTAGTCGTTCACCGTCCAGTCGTTGTCGCCGTAGAACTCCCACGACATCGGCGCGAGCGACGGTCCTGAGGCCGGGTCCATCTCCGCGCCCGTGCGGTACTCCTCCTCGAGCCAGGCCGGTTCCGCCTCCTCGGGCTCCGCGCGCTCGTCGGCAGTCTCGTCGTCCGTGACCTCCCCCTCGGCCGGACCGCCCGCCGCCGGATCGCCCGGCTCCTCGGCGCTCCGGCTCGGCTCGGGCTGGGCGACCGAGGACTCGGCCTGCGCGGGTCGTGGACCCGGGTCCGGGCCCCAGACGGCGGCGAGGATCGCGAGCCCGGCCCCCCACACGACCACGGCGCCGCCGCTCACGAGGCCGACGAACAGGCCGGTGCGCTCGCGGCGGACGGGAGGCGGGACGCGGTGCTCCACCTGGTGTGCGGCGTCGTGCGGGACGGTCACGGTCGCGGTGCCTCCGAGGCTCTCGTCGGCAGGCGGCTCCTGCCGACGGCCACGGTACGGGGGCCCGGCGTCCCCGGGAGCCGATCGTCCACAGGGATGCCGGCCCGACGTCCTCTCGACACGGGACTGAACACGCGGTTAGCATGCTGAACATGCGTTCAACGACGGACGACCGGCCGAGCGGGACGAGCTCCGACCTCACCACGCGCGCCCGGATCCGGGACGCCGCGGTCGAGCGGTTCGCGCGCGACGGGTTCGGCGCCCCGCTGCGTGCGGTCGCGACGGACGCCGGGGTGAGCGCGGCCCTCGTCGTCCACCACTTCGGGTCCAAGGACGGGCTGCGGGAGGCGTGCGACGAGCGCGTCCTCGAGCAGATCCGCACGGCGAAGTCGGAGGCGATCGTCCGGACGGACTCCGGCGCGTTCCTCCAGTACTTCGCCACGGCCGACCGCTACTCGACGGCCATGGGGTACGTGCTGCGCTCGCTGCTCGACGGCGGCCCGCTCGCCCGTGCGTTCGTCGCGCACATGATCGAGGACTCCGAGGAGTACGTCGGCACCGCGGTGGCCGCCGGTGTCGCCGTGGCGAGCCGCGACGAACGACGCCGCGCGCGCTACCTCACGCTGTCCGCCCTGGGCGCGATCCTCCTGTCGATCACGATCGACCCGCCCGAGGACCTCGGCGACGTGAGCGCCTCCATGCGCCGCATCTTCGACGAGATCACGCTCCCCGCCCTCGAGCTGTACACCGAGGGCTTCCTCACGTCCCGCCGCATGCTCGACGAGTACCTCCTCTACGTGGGCGACCCGCCCGCCGAGCCGGGCGCGCCGTCGGCCTGAGCCGGCACCGCGCGCCGTCCGACACGTGCTCCCACCGTCGCGAGAAGAGGAACCATGACCACCAGCACCCGGGCCGCCGAGGCCCCCGCCATCGAGACCCACGACCTGCGCAAGTCCTTCGGGACCGTCGCCGCCCTCGACGGGCTCGACCTCACGGTCCGGCCCGGCGAGGTCGCCGGGTTCCTCGGCCCCAACGGGGCCGGGAAGTCGACCGCCATCCGCGTCCTGCTCGGGCTCCTGCGCGCCGACTCCGGCTCGGTGCACCTGCTCGGCGGCGACCCGTGGCGCGACGCCGTCGCGCTGCACCGCCGGTTGGCGTACGTCCCCGGTGACGTCACGCTGTGGCCGAACCTCACGGGCGGCGAGGCGATCGACCTCCTCACGCGCCTGCGCGGCCGCGGTCGCAGCGAGAGCACCGCGCGCCGCCGCCGGGAGCTGCTCGAGCGCTTCGAGCTCGACCCGACGAAGAAGGCGCGCACGTACTCCAAGGGCAACCGGCAGAAGGTCGCGCTCGTCGCCGCCTTCCTGTCGGACGTCGACCTCCTCGTCCTCGACGAGCCGACCTCGGGCCTCGACCCGCTCATGGAGGCCGTGTTCACGGAGCACGTGCGCGAGGCCAAGGCCGCCGGCACGTCGGTGCTGCTGTCGAGCCACATCCTCTCCGAGGTGGAGAAGGTGTGCGACACCGTGACGATCATCCGCGCCGGGCGCGCGGTCGAGTCCGGCACCCTCGCGGAGCTGCGGCACCTGACCCGGTCCACGGTCACCGCCGTGGTCGACGGCGACCCGGCACCGCTCGCCGCGATGGACGGCGTCCACGACCTCGCCTCCACGCGGACCGACGCGGGGACGCGCGTCGGGTTCGACGTCGACGACGCGCAGGTGGGTCGCGTCCTGGCCGCCCTGAGCGCCCTCGGCGTGCACAGCCTCACCGCGGCCCCGCCGTCCCTCGAGGAGCTGTTCCTGCGCCACTACGGCGACGACGTCTCGGGCGACGGTCCCGAGAGCGCGTCCGACGGCGACGCACCCGGCCGCCACGGCGCGCGCAGCACGGCAGGTGCGCGATGACGACGACGCTGACGCGACCCGCGGCAGCGGGTCCCGTGGACCGCTCCACCGGCGGGACGACGCTCACCGGCACGTGGACCCTGGTCCGGTCGATCCTGCGGCGCGACCGGGTGCGCC
This sequence comes from Cellulosimicrobium sp. So1_17, assembly GCF_055181235.1. NCBI lineage: Bacteria > Bacillati > Actinomycetota > Actinomycetes > Micrococcales > Promicromonosporaceae > Cellulosimicrobium > Cellulosimicrobium sp. So1_17. The sequence continues at coordinate 3,082,248 of NZ_CM143702.1, read as the reverse complement.
TCGCGGTGTGGGCCGGGTCCGTCGTGCTGTTCTACGCCTACTTCACGTTCGCGCTCGACACGCTGTTCGCCGACCCCGCCGCCCAGCAGGCGCGCGCCACGGTCATGGAGACGCCGGCCGGCATCGTCATGGGCGGCCCGGGCTACGGCGTCGACCACTACACGACCGGTGTCGCGATGGCGAACGAGGGCATCACGTGGGTCGTGCTGGCGCTCGCGCTGTTCAGCATCCTGCACGTCGTGCGGCACACGCGCGCGGAGGAGGAGTCGAACCGCGCGGAGCTCGTCCGTGCGGCTCCCGTGGGCCGCCACGCGCCCGCCGTCGCGACGACGGTCACGCTCGTGGCCGCCCAGCTCGTCATCGCGACCCTGTCCGCGCTGACGATGGTCGGCACGGGCGGGCTCGCCGTCGTCGACTCGTTCGCGATGACCCTCGGGTCGGCGCTCAGCGCGATGGTCTTCGGCGCGGTCGCCCTGGTGCTGTGCCAGGTCACCGAGCACGGGCGCACCGCGACGGGTCTGAGCCTCGCGGTGTTCGGGGTCGCGTTCGTCGTCCGCGCCGCGGGCGACATGCGAGAGCTCGGCGGGAGCGCGCTGTCCTGGTTCTCGCCGATCGCGTGGGCGCAGCAGATGCGCGCGTTCGTCGACCTGCGCTGGTGGCCGGCGCTGCTGAGCGTGGTCGCGATCGCGCTCCTCCTGTGGCTCGCGGCCGTGCTCGCGTCGCACCGGGACTTCGGCGCCGGCCTGCTCGCGACGCGCGGGGGGCGGGCGACCGCGCGCGCCTCCCTGCGCGGTCCCGTGTCGCTGGCCTGGCTCCAGCAGCGCTCCGCCCTGCTGTGGTCGTGCATCGGGCTCGGCCTGATGTGGTTCGCGTCGGGCACGATGCTTCCCGACATCGACGAGATGGTCGGCGGGATCGCCCAGGACAACCCGACCGTCGCCGCGATCTTCGGCGCGGACCCCGACCAGTTCACCCTCGGGTTCCTCGGCGTGATGATGCTGTACGGGGCGCTGTGCTGCGCCGCGTACGCCGTCGTCATGGGGCTGCGGCCGAAGGCGGAGGAGTCGGCCGGGCGCGCCGAGGTCGTGCTCGCGCTGCCGGTGTCCCGCGCGCGCTGGCTCGGCGCGCAGCTCCTCGTCGCGGGCGTCGGCACGGCCGTCCTCCTCGCCGTGAGCGTCTACGCGGTGTGGCTCGGGGGCGTGGCGGTCGACGGCGGCGGCCCCGACCTGGGCGCCTACACGACCGTGCTCGTGGGCTACCTCCCGGCCGTGCTCGTGTACCTCGCGCTCACCGCGGCGCTCTACGCGTGGGTGCCGCGCGCGACCGGGGCCGGCTGGGCGCTGCTCGCCTACACGTTCGTGATCGGGATGTTCGGCGGGCTGATCGAGGACCTGCCCGACGCCGCGCTCTGGGTCTCCCCGTTCCACTGGGTCCCGACGGCGTTCAGCGAGGATCTCGACGTCGGCTACCTGCTCGGATTGTCCGCCGTCGTGGTCCTGCTGCTCGGCGCAGCCGTCGCGGGCTTCCGACGACGGGACGTCGCCTCGGCCTGAGCGCCACGTCCCGCTCGCCGTCAGACCTGCGCGTCGAGCGGGACGTGCAGCGCGAGGTGGTCCGACAACGCGGCGAGGAAGTCCGGTGCGTCGAATGCCGCCCCCGCGGAGGCGACGCCCGTCGTCCTGGTCCGGCCCGTCAGGATGCGCTCGACCGCCTCGACCGCGAGCGGCGCGGTGACGGCGTAGATGTCCCGGCCGCTCACCACCGCGCGCCGCTCGACCCCGCCGCTGCGCACCCGGGCGTCGACGACGAACGTCTGGTCGGAGCGCCCCTGCGCGTCGACCGCGACCGGGGCCGATGCGTCGGGGGCCGACAGGTCTGCCGCCGCGACGGCCGTCATGGAGGTGCGCACCACCGGGACGTCCAGGTGACTGGGCACCGTCACGACGTCGGCCATGGTGAACTCGCCGAGCACGGGCTGCGGGCCGAGCGGGGCGGGGAAGGCCCACTTCAGCGTCGGCAGCGGGTCGTCGTGGTACTCCAGCCGCCCTCCCGCGAAGCGGACGCGGCGTCCACCACGCCGACGGCCCGAGACCGCACCCGCGTCGAGCGTGCCCGCGGTGGGGTGCCAGCTGCTGAGCCCGTACGCGACGTGCACCTCGTCCGCGGCCTCCCAGTCACCCTTGGCCGTCGTGACGAGGAGGTCGCCGAGGCCGCCGAAGAACGCCATCGCAGGGACCACGAGCGCACCTGCGGCGCGCGTCCGGTCCCCGAAGCGGGCGAACGTGTCGACGTTCGCCTCGATCTCCGCCGCCACGTCGACGTACGGGATCACCGCGCGCAGCGCGGCCTCGATCAGCGGCGCCGCGGTCGTGGCGAACGGCCCGGCACAGTTGATCACGGCGGCCGCGCCGGCGAGGGCGCGGTCGAGGGAACCCGGGTCGTCCACCGACGCCTGTCGCGCCTCGAGGTCGGGCCGGTCCTGCACCATCGCCGCCAGCCGGTCCCCGCTGCGACCGAGGAGGAGCGGCCGGTACCCGCGCTCGCGCAGCTCGGCGACCACGAACCGTCCCGTGTGCCCGGTGGCGCCGAGCACGGCCACGACCGGACCCTGGCTGCTGTCTTCACGTGCGCGCTCATCGCCCATGACGGTGATCATGCCGTGCGAGGTCGTCCGAGCCCAGTGTCCGGACTGACACACATCGTCCATTTCCTGCCAGGCCTGCCGAGTCGCCGGAGCTGGGCGTCGCTCAGCGGGTTGCGCCCTCCGCGGTCGTGGTCAGCGCGGTCGCGGCCCAGGACGCGAGCAGCTTGAGGCCGTCGTCCGACGGCGATCCCGGCACCGCGGTGTAGACGTTGAGCTGGAGCCCCGTGTCGGCGGGCAGCACGAGCGCCTCGTAGTCGAGCTCGAGCGCACCGACGACGGGGTGGTGGAACGTCTTGGTGCCCGTGCGGTGCAGCCGCACGTCGTGCGAGGCCCACATCCGCCGGAAGTCCTCGCTGCGCGTGGACAGCTCGCCGACCAGGGCCGTGAGCTTCTTGTCGTACGGGTTCTTCCCGGCCTCGGCCCGCAGGATGGCGACGGCGTCGTGCGCGATCCGCTCGGAGCGCTCGCCCCAGAACTCGCGCGCCGCCCGCGGGTCGAGGAAGTGGAACCTCGCGCTGTTGACCGGCTGGTTCGCGACCTGCTCCGGCGAGTCGTACAGCGGCGCGTAGAGCGCCCGGCCCAGCCGGTTCGCCCCGAGCACGTCGAGGCGGCCGTTGCGGACGAAGGCGGGGGCACCCTCCATCGCGTCGAGGATCCTCTGGACGGCGGGCCGCAGGACGGGCGCCGGGGCCCGGCGTGCGCGGGACCGCGCCGCACCCGAGGCGTTCGCCGCCCGAGCGAGGTCGAAGAGGTGGACGCGCTCGGCGTCGTCGAGCTGGAGGGCCTCGCACAGCGCCTCGAGCACCTCCTCGGACGCGCCCGCGAGGTTGCCGCGCTCCAGGCGGGTGTAGTAGTCCACGCTCACGCCGGCGAGCATCGCGACCTCCTCGCGCCGCAGGCCGGGCACGCGACGGTTGCCGCCCCAGGCGGGCAGACCGGCGCGGTCCGGCGTGATGCGTGCGCGGCGGGACGCGAGGAACTCGCGGGTCTCGGCCTTCAGGTCCATGCCTCGACGGTACGTCCGGGCGCCGCGGCGTGGGAGGCACTGGTGTTACCCGGGAAGGGAGGCCCGTCGCCGCTCCCGCACCGAGAGGTCGCTATCCGAGCTGGTCTGCGGGACGCAGGAGGATCTCGTTGATCGCGAGGTGACGAGGGCGGGCGAGGACGAACGCGACCACCTCCGCGATCTCCTCGGGCTGGACGGTCGCGACGTCGTAGCCCTTCTGCACGGCTGCGCGCGTCGCCTCGTCGGTGATGTGGCTCGGCAGGTCGGTGTCGACCACGCCGGGCTCGATCAGGGTCACACGCACGTCGGGCAGGAGCTCCTGGCGCAACGACTCCGACCAGCCGTTGACGCCCCACTTCGTCGCGGCGTACACGCCGTTGGACGCCCGAGCGGCGCGCCCCGCCACGGACGAGATGTTGATCAGGTCGCCGCCGCCGTCCTTGAGCTGGTCGAGGAACACCTCCGTGGTGGTGATGGCACCGAGCAGGTTGACCTCGACCATCGCGCGGTAGTCGTCGTGGCGGTCGGAGGAGAACGGGCCCAGGAGCATCACTCCGGCGTTGTTGACGAGCACGTCGGTACCGCCGAGCTCCTCCCGGACGCGCCCGGCGGCCGCGACGAGCGCGCCCCTGTCGGTCACGTCAGCCGGGATCGCGATCGCGCCGCCGCCGATCTCCGCGGCGATGGCGTCGATGCGGTCGGCCCGGCGCGCCAGCAGCGCGACGCGGTAGCCGTCGGCCGCGAGCGCGCGAGCGGTCGCCGCGCCGATCCCGGACGACGCGCCGGTGATGACCGCGACGCGGCCCTGGTTCCCGGTGTTCTCACTCATCTGCTTCCCTCTCGTCCAGGAGGCCGACTGCGGTGAGCCAGTCCTCGAGCTCCGCACCCGCGTCCGCGACGGTCTCCCCGCGGACCGCCAGGCCGGCGCCCACGTCGGAGTCCGGCAGGGCGTCACGGTAGTCGTCGTCGATCCCGGCCATGCCGGAGACGGCGTAGGTGACGAACGGCAGGACGCTCTTGCCGCGCAGGTCGACGCCCTCGACGAACGTGGACATGATCATCGGCGCCCGGACGTTCCACACCGGGCTGCCGAGCAGCACGACGTCGTACCCCGCGACGTCCGGGAGATCCCCCGCGATCGCCGGCCGGGCGTCGGACTCCTGCTCCCGGACGTTGCGCTCGACCGTCGGGTCGTACGCCTCCGGGTAGGGGTCGGCCGCCTCGATCTCGTAGACGTCGCAGTCGACCCGGTCCGAGATCATCCCGGCCAGGACCGCCGTGTTGCCGACCTCGAGGTCCCGTCGGCCTCCCTCGTGGTAGTTCTCCCCGGCACGCGAGAAGTACACGAGCAGCACGCTCGCCGTGGGGTCTGCCGTCATCTCCGTGGTCTCCTCCGACTGCTGGGTGCCGTCCTGCGACGGGTCGCCGGGCACCGCGGTCGTCCTCGGCCCGGGTCGCGGGTCTCCGGCGCACCCGGCGGCGATCGTCGCCGCACCCGCGAGCGCGGCACGCAGCAGCGTCCGCCGGCTCGGTGCGGGCCCGCCCATCGTCCTGACCTCGGCGAGGTTCGCGTGCGTGATGTCCACCTCCCCGACGGTAGGACCGCAGCGCAGGACGTGGGAGGCCCTGGCAGTACCCCGCCCGTCCGGTCCTCCTCGCACCGCCGTCCTGAGGAGCGGGGTACCAGCAGGACCTCCCGTGCTCGGCTGACCGCGCCTACCGTCGAGAGCATGACCACGAACCCGGTACCCACGCTCACCCTGAACAACGGCGTCGAGATGCCCGCCCTGGGCTACGGCGTCTTCCAGACGCCGCCCGACGAGACGGTGACCGCGGTCGAGGCCGCGCTGTCCACCGGCTACCGGCACATCGACACCGCCGCCGCGTACGGCAACGAGGCAGGCGTCGGCGAGGCGATCCGCCGCTCCGGCCTGGACCGCTCCGACGTGTTCGTCGAGTCGAAGGTCTGGATCAGCGACTACGGCTACGACACCACGCTGCACGCGTTCGACAAGAGCTCCGGCAAGCTCGGCGTCGACCAGATCGACCTCTTCATCCTCCACCAGGCCCTGCCCTCCCGCTTCGACCTCACCATCGAGGCCTACAAGGCCCTGGAGACGCTGCTCGCCGACGGCAAGGTCCGCGCCATCGGCGTCAGCAACTTCATGCCCGAGCACGTCGACCGGCTCCTGGCCGAGACGTCCGTCGTGCCCGCCGTCAACCAGGTCGAGGTGCACCCGTACTTCCGCCAGCCCGACGTGCTCGCGACCGACGCCGCCCACGGCATCCTCACCCAGGCCTGGTCGCCGATCGGCGGCATCACGTTCTACCGCGACGGCGAGCACACCAGCACGCTGAAGGACCCGACGATCGTCGGCATCGGCGAGGCGCACGGCAAGAGCCCAGCCCAGGTGATGCTGCGCTGGCACCTGCAGCAGGGCCGCTCCGCCATCCCCAAGTCGGTCACGCCGCACCGCATCGCGGAGAACTTCGACGTCCTCGACTTCGAGCTCACCGACGACGAGATCGCCGCCGTCGACGCCCTCGACACCGGCGTGCGCGGCGGCCCGGAGCCCGAGGACATCACGCTCGAGACCTTCGGCCGCGACATCCCCGAGGCGTGAGCATGGACCTCCGACCGCTCGGACGCACCGGGGTGCAGGTCAGCCCGCTGACCCTCGGCGCCATGATGCTCGGCCCCTGGGGCAACGACGACCGGCAGGACGCGACCCGGATCGTCCACCGTGCCCTCGACGCCGGGATCAACGTCGTCGACACCGCCGACGTGTACTCCGCCGGCGTCTCCGAGGAGATCGTCGGCGAGGCGATCTCCGGGCGTCGGGACGACGTCTTCCTCGCGACGAAGTTCTTCATGCCGATGGGTGACGACCCGAACCACCGGGGCGGGTCCCGCCGGTGGATCATGCGGGCCGTCGAGGACTCGCTGCGGCGCCTCAGGACCGACCACCTCGACCTCTACCAGGTGCACCGGCCGTCGCCCGACACCGACGTGGAGGAGACGCTCGGCGCGCTCACCGACCTCGTGCGGCAGGGCAAGGTCCGGTACATCGGGTCGTCGTCGTACTCGGCGTCGCAGATCGTCGAGGCCCAGTGGGCGTCCAGGGAGCGGAACCTCGAGCGCTTCGTGACCGAGCAGCCGCCGTACTCGATCCTCGTGCGCGGCATCGAGGAGGACGTCCTGCCGACGGTCCTCCGGCACGGCATGGGCACCTTCACGTACAGCCCTCTCAGCGGCGGCTGGCTGTCGGGCCGGTGGCGCAAGGACTCCGCGTCCGCCCCGACCTCGAGCGCGCGGCCCAGCGCCCGCTTCGACATGAGCAGCCCCGCGAACCAGCGCAAGCTCGACGTCGTCGAGGACCTCGCCCGGCTCGCGGAGCAGGCGGGCATGACGCTCGTCGAGCTGGCGATCGCGTTCGTGGTCCGACACCCGGGCGTCACCTCCGCGATCGTCGGTCCGCGCACGACGGAGCAGCTCGAGTCGTACCTGCCGGCCCTCGACATCACGCTCGGCGACGACGTCCTCGACCGGATCGACGAGCTCGTCGCCCCCGGCGTCACCGTCAACCCGGACGACAACAGCTACGGCGCCCACGAGCTCACGCCGACCGCGCGGCGACGCTGACGCCCGGGGCCCGTCCTCCGGACCACCACGGGCACGGAGGGCGGGCCAGGCCGGTCAGCGCGACGCGGCGCGGATCTCGGCGAGCAGGGCGTCGCGCCGCTCCGGCGGCAGGAACGACGACCGGACGGAGTTCTCCGCGAGCGCCACGCGCTGCTCCGACGTCAACCCGAGCGCGCCCTCCAGCGCGTGGAGCGTGTCGTCGAGGTAGCCGCCGAAGTACGCGGGGTCGTCGGAGTGCACGGACACGTTGAGCCCCCGCTCGAGCATCACGAGGACCGGGTGCTCCTCCAGGGACGGGACCGCACGCAGCGCGACGTTCGACAGCGGGCAGACGGTCAGCGGCGTCTGCTCGGCGACGAGGCGCGCCACGAGCGCGTCGTCCTCGAGGCACCGGATCCCGTGGTCGATCCGTTCCGCGCCCAGCACGTCGAGCGCCTCCGCGACGTACTCGGGCGGCCCCTCCTCCCCCGCGTGCGCGATGCGTCGCAGCCCTGCGGACCGGGCGCGCTCGAACAGCCGGGCGAACTTCGACGGCGGGTGCCCCACCTCCGCCGAGTCGAGACCGATGCCGACGATCGGCGCACCGGCCGCGAGCAGCCGGTCGAGCACGTCGAGCGCCTCGTCCTCGTCCCGGTCCCGCAGGAAGGCCGCGACGAGGAGGGTCGTCACCCCGTGGTCGCGCTCGCTGGTCCTGAGGACCGACCAGATGCCGTCCACGACCGTCTCGAGCGGCACACCGCGGGACACGTGGGCCTGCGGGTCGAACATGATCTCGGCGTGCCGGACACCGGCCCGGGCCGCCCGCTCGAGATAGGCGCGCGTCATGTCGGCGAAGTCCTGCGGCTCGCGCAGGACCGACATGGTCGCGTAGTACAGGTCGAGGAACGACTGGAGGTCGCCGAACGCGTACGCGCGGCGCAGCTCGTCGGTGTCCCGGTAGGGCAGGGCGACGCCGTTGCGTCGCGCCAGGGCCATGACAAGCTCGGGCTCCAGCGTGCCCTCGACGTGCAGGTGCAGCTCGGCGTACGGCAGGTCGGCGGTCACGCGGGACTCCTCCGGTGGGGACGGTGGCGGGGTGACAGGAGCATCGCACGGGGACCGACGGCGACAGGAACGCGCGGGGCGTCGTCCGCCCCGTTGCTACGGTCGTCCTGGCCGTGCCGGCGAACCGGTCGCACCGGACGCGCGCCGCCCGGCACCCGCACGTCCTGTACCTCCCCAGAATCGAGCAGCCATGAGGATCGTCGACGCGCAGGTCGTCGTCACCAGCCCCGGTCGGAACTTCGTCACCCTGAAGCTCACGACGGACGAGGGCATCACCGGTCTGGGCGACGCGACGCTCAACGGCCGCGAGCTCGCCGTCGTCTCCTACCTGCGCGACCACGTGGCCCCGCTCCTCGTCGGGCTCGACCCGCACCGCATCGAGGACACCTGGCAGTCGCTCTACCGCGGGGCCTACTGGCGCCGCGGCCCGGTGACGATGGCCGCGATCGCCGCCGTCGACGTCGCGCTGTGGGACATCAAGGCCAAGGTCGCCGGGCTCCCGCTGTACCAGCTGCTCGGCGGCGCGTCGCGCGAGCGGGTCCGCACCTACGGCCACGCCAACGGGCGCGACGTCCCCGAGCTCCTCGACTCGGTCCGCGCACGGCTCGCCGAGGGCTACCAGGCCGTGCGCGTGCAGACCGGCGTCCCCGGCCTGAAGGTCGTCTACGGCGTGCACGACGGCGCGGCGATCGCCGCGGAGGCCGACGGCGCCCGGCTCGACCAGCGGGTGCGCCCCGTCGTCGAGGACTGGGACACGGCGGGCTACCTGCGGCACCTGCCGCGCGTCCTGGAGGCCGTGCGGAACGAGTTCGGCCCCGAGCTGCCGCTGCTCCACGACGCGCACCACCGGCTCACGCCGCAGCAGGCCGCGCGCCTCGGCAAGGAGATCGAGCAGTACGACCTCTTCTGGCTCGAGGACTGCACCCCCGCGGAGAACCAGCAGGGCCTGCGGCTGGTCCGTCAGCACACGACGACGCCCCTCGCCATCGGCGAGGTCTTCAACACCGTGCACGACTACCAGACGCTCGTCGACGAGCAGCTCGTCGACTACGTCCGGTCGGCCGTGACCCACTTCGGCGGCGTCACGCCGCTGCGCAAGCTCTTCGACTACGCCGCGCTGCACCAGATCAAGAGCGCGATCCACGGCCCGGAGGACATCTCGCCCGTCGGCATGGCCGCCGCGATCCACCTCGACCTCGCGATCCACAACTTCGGCATCCAGGAGTACTCCGGGTACACGGACCGGACGCACGAGGTCTTCCGGCACGCGTTTACGTTCGACGACGGCCACCTCCACCCGGGCGAGGCCCCGGGCATCGGCGTCGAGCTCGACGAGGAGCTGGCCGCCGCGCACCCCTACGCGCCGGCGTACCTGCCCGTCAACCGCCTCGCCGACGGGACCGTGCACGACTGGTGACCCGGGACGGGCGCCTTCCCCCACCACGAATCCGGCACGACCCGAGGAGAGACCCACGATGCACACCCGCACGCTCGGCCAAGGACTGCAGGTCTCGGCGATCGGACTCGGCGCCATGGGCATGTCCATGTCCTACGGCCCCAACCCCGGGACGCGCGAGGACATGATCGCCGTCCTGCGCGGCGCCGTCGACCGCGGTGTCACGTTCTTCGACACCGCCGAGGTCTACGGCCCGTACGTCAACGAAGAGCTCATCGGCGAGGCGCTCGCCCCGCTGCGCGACCAGGTCGTCGTCGCCACCAAGTTCGGCTGGAACATCCAGGACGGCGCGATGGCCGGGCTGGACAGCCGCCCCGAGCAGATCCGCCGGGTGGCCGAGGCGTCCCTGCAGCGCCTGCGCACCGACCGGATCGACCTGTTCTACCAGCACCGCGTCGACCCCGACGTCCCGATCGAGGACGTGGCGGGCGCCGTCGGCGAGCTCGTCCAGGAGGGCAAGGTCGCCCACTTCGGCCTTTCGGAGGCCGGCGCCTCGACCATCCGGCGGGCGCACGCCGTCTTCCCCGTGACCGCGGTGCAGAGCGAGTACTCGCTGTGGACCCGCGACCCCGAGACCGAGGTCCTGCCGACGCTCGCCGAGCTCGGCATCGGGTTCGTCCCGTTCAGCCCTCTCGGCAAGGGCTTCCTCACCGGCACGGTCTCCCCCTCCACGACGTTCGCCGAGGGCGACATCCGCCGCACGATCCCCCGCTTCACCGAGGACAACCGGGCCGCGAACCAGCGCGTGGTCGACGAGGTGCGCACCCTCGCCGAGGCGAAGGGCGCCACGCCCGGGCAGGTCGCGCTCGCCTGGCTCCTCGCCCAGCAGCCGTGGATCGTCCCCATCCCCGGCACGCGCCGCCTCGAGCGGGTCGCGGAGAACGCCGCCGCCGCGACCGTGCCGCTGACCGCGGACGAGCTCGCGTCGCTCGACGCGCTGGCCCGCGAGGTGGGCGTGCAGGGCGACCGCTACGACGACGCCGGGATGCGCATGGTCGGGCGGTAGGCGACCCACCCGACCGTGCCGCGCACCCGACGACCTGCCCGCCGCGCGGGTCAGCCCAGCTGCTGCATCGTCTGCACGGCCGTGACCGCGCCGAGGACGAAGCCGAGCGCCGTGCAGCCGATCGCCACGCCGAGGGCGATCTTCGCCGTCTTCTCGTTCCGCTTGACCGCGAGCGCGGAGAACACGATCGCGAGCACCCCGAACACGATGGGCAGGAAGATCACCGCGATCGGGCTGAAGACGTACGCGAGGATCGTGCGCCAGGTCAGGGGCTGAGGGCCGGCGGGGGCGGTGTAGGGGGCGTAGCCGCCGGGACCGCCGTAGGGCGACCCGTACGGCTGGCCCTGCGCGGGGTAGGCACCGTACGGCTGACCGGGCGCCGGGGCCGGAGCCACGGGAGGTGCCTGGGGCGCCATCTGCCCGTAGGCCGGATGCGCTGCCTGCCCGTAGCCAGGCTGGACCGGCTGGCCGTAGGCGGGCTGCGCGGGCTGGCCGTAGGCGGGCTGCGCGGGCTGGCCGTAGGCGGGCTGCTCCTGACCGTGCGGCGAGGAGCCCTGCGGAGGCTGAGGGGCGTCGCCGCCCTGGTACGGCTGGTACGGGGGCTGGCTCACGGCTTCGTTCCTTCGTCCCGGTGGGTTCTGCGGCTGGCACGGCAGAGTGCGCCGTGCGGCGCGCTTCGAAGGGTAGTGCCTCCCGGTGTCGCTCCGTGGCCTCTTTCACGGTCTCCCGGTGCGCGCTCGCGCAGGCGTCACCGGAGCAGACGACGGCGGTAGCCCTCGCCCACCGCCGAGGCTCGATCACGCACGCCGAGCTTGTCGTAGATGTGCTGCAGATGGGTCTTGATGCTCGCCTCGCCGATGAACAGCGCCGTGGCGGCCTCACGGTTCGAGCTGCCGTTGGCGACCAGCTGCAGCACCTCCTTCTCCCGATCGGTCAGGGTGCCGGCGCCGGGCTTCCGCACCTGCCCCATCAGGTGCTGCGTCACCGACGGCGCGAGCACCGGCTCTCCGCGCGCGGCGGCACGGACTGCTCGCATCAGGTCGTCGGGCAGCGCATCCTTCAGGAGATAGCCGGTCGCACCCGCCTCGATCGCCGGCAGCACGTCGCTCTCGCTGTCGAACGTGGTCAGGATCAGCACCCGGGCGTCCGGCGCCTGCTCGCGCAGGTCCGCGGTCGCGGCGACGCCGTCCATGCCGGGCATCCGCAGGTCCATGAGCACGACGTCCGCCGCCAGCGCCTTCGCACGGTCGACGCCCTCGGCGCCGTCACCCGCCTCGCCGACCACGACGATGTCCTCGGCGTCCGCGAAGGTGTCGCGGAGGCCGCCCCTCACGACCGGGTGGTCGTCGACGATCACGAGTCGGATCATCGGTCGATCTCCTCTGCTCTCGTGCCCCCTGGGGCGATCGCCGGGACGCGCGCGCTCACGGACGTCCCTTCGCCCGGTGCGCTCTGCACCTCGACGTGGCCGCCGACGCCTCTGATGCGCTGGCGCATGCTCGTCAGGCCGAAGCCGGTGCCGCCCCCGCTCGCGAACCCGCGGCCGTCGTCGCGCACGTCCAGCAGCACCTCCGTGCCCGTGTACGACAGCGTGACACCGACGCGCGAGGCCTCGGCGTGCTTCGCCACGTTGGTCAGCGACTCCTGCGCGACGCGGAACAGCGACACCTCGATCGCCGGGCTCAATGGCTCGCGGGTGCCGGTGACCTCCACCCGCGCGCCGATCCCCTGGTCCTCCGACCATCGCTCGGCCAGCGTACGGAGCGCGTCCGGGAGATGCGCTCTCCCGAGCTCCTGGGGAGCGAGGGCCTGCACGGACCGTCGCGCCTCGGTCAGGCTGCTGCGCGCGAGGCGCAGCGCACGCGCGACGTGCTCCTCCGTCTCCCCCTGCACGCTCGCGGAACGCTCCGCGGCCTGGAGCTGCGTGATGATGCCCGCAAGACCCTGGGCCAGGGTGTCGTGGATCTCGCCAGCCAGCCGCTGCCGCTCGTCCTGCGCCCCCGACTCCCGGGCCTGGGCGACCAGCTGCGCATGGAGCCCGGCGTTCTCGTGCAGAGCCGCCTCGAGCCGCTCGACGAGCTGCTCGCGCCTGCGCTCCTCCGGTTCGCTGCGCGCCGTCAGCAGGATGCCCACGCCGATCGCCGCGGTCTGCACGGCGACGATCAGGAGGAACTCCGCGAGCACGTCGGGGCTCGGGTCCTCCCCGACGCGCATCGCCGAGCCGTTGAGGACCACGGAGGTCACCAGGACCCCGAGCACCCCCACCGGCCACGGCCTGAGCAGGTACGCCTGGAAGAAGCCCGCGACGGTGAGGACGAGGAACGCGTCGGAGTACGTCATGAGGGCGACGCACAGTGCGAGCAGCCCGACGAGGTAGACGCCCGCCGGCACCGGCCGGAGCGCCCGTCTCCTGAGGGGCAGCGTCTGGCCGAACAGCACCCACGTCGCCGAGACCGCGACCAGCCCGGCGACGGTGGCCCCCTCCGGCCAGAAGGGTGCACCGGACGCCGGGAGCACCCGTGCGAAGTAGATCGCCGTCGAGACGGTCAGCAGCAGCCACGGTGTGACCAGCTGCAGAAGATCCCAGACGCGCAGCTGCTCCTGCCTCCAGGCCAACCGGGAGCGGTGAGCCGTCGCCGCCTCGTGCTCGAGGGCGGGCTCGAGCGTCCCGGAGCCCGGGCGCTCGTCGGCCCCGGCATCCCGCATCATCGACACCTACTCCCAGCGGAAGAGCTTCGCGGCGATCGCGCTCGCGCTCACGGCGATCCCCGCCATTATGGCGATCTGCAGCCAGAACGGCTGCCCACCGGCGGTGGCGGTGACCTCGCCCGCCTCGGCGGACCACGCCGTGGTGAGCGCCTGCAGCCCGGGCGGTACGAGCTCGCCGACCGCGCGCAGCGCGTCCGGCATGAGGACACGGGGCAGGAAGGCCCCGCCGAAGAACATCAGCGCGACGAACAGGACGGTGCCGACCTGGTTCGCGGCGCTGCTCGTGCGGACCACGGCCGCGGAGATCATGCCGATCCCGAGCAGTGCGGCGTAGCCGACGACGAAGGCGACGACGAACTCCAGGGGCCGCTCGGGCGGCGCGATGTCCAGCACCGCCCACGCGACGAGGACCAGGAGCGTCGCGGAGACGACCACCGAGGCGAACGCGACGACCATCTGCGCGAGCAGGACGCTCCGTGGAGACGCAGGAGTGGTCGACAGCCTGCGCAGGACGGCGCGCTCGCGATACGTCGCGATCACCGCCGGGACGTGCTGCACGGCGATCATCACCATCCCGAACACCAGCGCGGTCGGCGCCCAGACGTCGATCGCCCGGAGCCCGCCGGTCTCCGGCGTCGGCTCCCTGAGCGCCGGGACGGCACCCAGCCCGAGCAGGAGCCCCGCCGGGAACAGCACGCCGAAGAGGACCGTGGCGGAGTCTCGGAGGAAGAGCTTCGTCTCGACCGCGACCATCTTCAGGCGAGGACGCGATCCGAGACCGTAGGTGGTGGAGGCGGACATCAGTCGATCTTCCTCTCGGTGGATGCCGGGGACTCCAGGGCGCGTCCCGTGAAGGCCACGAACGCGTCGTCGAGGGTGCGCTGGTCGACGCGGAGGTCCTCCGCGACGACCTGCGCCCTCGCGAGCGCCCCTGCGACGCTGCTCAGGAGCTGTCCCGTACCGGTGACCAGCCAGCGCCCCTCGACGATCTCGACGTCGGACACCTCGGGGAGCCCGGTGAGGACGCTCTCGTCCAGCGGCCGGCTCGGGCGGAACCGGATCTGCTGCACCGCGCTCGACCGCGCGATCAGTCCTGCCGGCGTGTCCACCGCGGCGACCCGGCCACCGTCGATCACGGCGATCCGGTCGCTGAGACGCTCCGCCTCGTCCATGAAGTGCGTGACGAGGAGGATCGTGACGCCCGTGTCACGCACCCGTTCGACGAGGCTCCAGGTGTCCCGCCTCGCCTGCGGGTCCAGTCCCGTCGTGAGCTCGTCGAGGATCGCGACCTCCGGGTTTCCGACCAGGGCGAGCGCGATCGAGAGCCGCTGCTTCTGCCCGCCGGAGAGAGCCTTGTACCGCGTGCGGCGCTTCTCGGTGAGACCGAGGAGCTCCATGAGCTCGCGCCAGTCGGCGGGGTGCCGGTAGAACGAGCTGTAGAGGTCGAGCGCCTCGGCGACCGTGATCGCGTCGGGGAAGCTGCTCTCCTGCAGCTGCACGCCGAGTCGCTCACGCACCTCCGCCCGGTCCGTGACCGGGTCGAGCCCCAGCACGGAGATCGACCCTGAGTCGGGCGTCCGCAGGCCGGCGATGCTCTCGACGGTCGTCGTCTTCCCGGCGCCGTTCGGCCCGATGATGCCGAAGATCTCCCCTTCCTCGACGGTGAACGAGACGTCGTCGACGGCGACGTGCTCCCCGTAGCGCTTGTGCAGGTTCCGTACGTCCAACGCGGTCATGCCGCGACGCTACGGGGGCACGGCACCCCGCTACATCGACCGTGGCGCCAGAGCCGGGGTTGATCCGCGCATCCACCGTTCGGTGGATCGTCAGCACCGTGCGGAGCGTCCGGAGCTCCAGCGGCGCGCAGGTCGCCGGGCGGCATTGTGGTGCGAACGCTCGCTCACTACCGTCGAGGCCATGAGCGCGCCACGTCCCTGGCAGTCCGAGGCCGATCGGCTCGGCCACGCCGACCCGTCCGACCCGACCGGCTGGTTCGAGCGGCTCTGGTCCTCCGCCCGGTCCGGCGACGTCACGACGCCGTGGGACCGGGACGACCCGCACCCGGCGCTCGCCTCGTGGACCGGTGCGCCTGCCCCCGGCCTCGCGACCGGGACGGCCGTCGTCGTCGGGTGCGGGCTCGGGGCCGACGCCGAGCATCTCGCCCGGCTCGGCTACGACACGACGGGGTTCGACGTCTCCCCCGCCGCGATCGCCGCGGCCCGCGAGCGCCGTGCGGGTTCACCGGTCACGTACGTGGTCGGGAACCTGCTCGACCTGCCGCACGAGTGGGCCGGTGCGTTCGACCTGGTCGTCGAGATCTACACCGTGCAGGCGGTGAGCCGCAGCGTGCGGGACGACATGACGGCCGGCGTCCGCTCCCTGGTGGCGCCGGGCGGGACCCTGCTGGTGGTCCAGGCCGCCACCGGGACGGCCGACGAGGACGGCCCGCCCTGGCCGCTGACCCGCGCGGAGATCGAGGCGTTCGGCCAGGACGGGCTGTCGGCCGTGTCGATCGAGGAGCTCGCGGGTCCCGGCTCCCCCGGCCGACCCGGGACCTGGCGCGCGGAGCTCCGGCGGGCCTGAGCGCGACGTCGTGCCCGCTCGTGGCCCACCGCGACGCCCCCGCCGGACCGCCGCGACCGCTACTGCACGTTGCCGTGCTCGCGGAACTCGCGCCAGACGTTCTCGAAGAAGTCGTCGTCCGCCGGGAGCGGGCGCCGGGGACGCCAGCGGAACACCGGGACGCCCGAGGCGTCGGCGGCGTCGCGCGGGACCACCGGGGTCCACGGGCCGCCGTCCGCGGAGGCCGGCGCGGTCCCGCCGGGCGCGACCCACGCGGTCTCCTGGACCTCCTCGTCGAGCGCACCGCCGTCGAGCCGGAAGCGGTAGAGGTCGGGCAGGTCGAGCTCGCGCTCCGCGTCGTCGCCGTACCCGACGAGGGGCAGGTCGCCGTCGGCGTCGGTGTACAGGACCGACCCGCGCGAGCGCCCGCCGTGGGCGACGTAGTCGGCCATGGCCGAGAGGTAGACGTACGCGCTCGTGAGGATGTCGCGCACGAGGAACGTCCGGTTCACGGCGCGCCGCGACCCGGCGTCGGCGCTGACCAGGTCCTCGTAGCCGGTCAGCCACGCGTGGACCTGGTCGAGCGCCTCGCGGATCGACGCCTCCGACCGCACCGGTCCGGCCTTCTCGCTCATGAGCCGCTGCACGTCGCGCAGCAGGTCCCCCGTGTTGTCCGGCACGCCTGCGGCCACGCGACCCGTCGCGCGGGCCGTGAGGTCCAGCGCGGCGGCGAGCACCGGCGCCGCCACCTCGGCGAAGGCGGCCTCGTCGGACGGCTTCTCGTCACGACGCGCCGCGATGAACTGCGCGGCGCGCGTCGCGCCGACCTGACCGCTGTTGAGCGCCGCGCCGCCCGGGCGGTACACGCCGTGGGCGCCGCCGGCCTCGCCGACGGGGAAGAACCCGGCGACGTTCGACTGCCACCACGCGTCGACCACGAGGCCGCCGTTGTTGTGCTGCGCGCACACGTCGACCTCGAGCATCTCCTTCTCGAGGTCCACGTACGGGTTCTTGTCCAGGTAGAACTGGTACGCGGGCTCGTTCATGCGCCGCAGCCGCTCGATCGGCGTCCCGGACAGCACGCCTGCCTTCTCGAGGTACTGGTACGCCTCGGGGGCGAGCGCCGTCGGGTCGAAGTCGTCGCGCACGGGGTTGCGCCGGAAGTCGAGGAACACGCGCCGCCCGCGCAGCACCGTCTCGCGGTACACCAGCAGGTCGACCAGGCTCGACCCGTCGCGGGCCTTGCGGATGTCGAACGGCCACTGGTAACCCTTGAGGAACACGAGCGTCAGGAGCCGCCCGTAGTCCGTGATCGCCTCGGTGAGGAACTCGCGCTCGTCGCCGCCGTCGGCGTCGGTCGAGACGAACCGCGGCACGACCTGCATGTACGTCCCCGACACGTTCCACCGGGGCTTGGTCGACGCGAGCCCGAACTGCCACTCGGTGAGGTTCTTGCCGTGCACGCCGGCGCGGTAGGCCGCACCGGACGCACCCCACTGCCCGTTGGGGAACACGCGCGTCGCGTACATGCCCGCGGGTCCGCCCGTCGCGTAGACGAGGTTGGTGCAGCGGAACAGCAGCCACGGGCTCGCGGCGCCGTCGTGGGGCACGTCGGTCCGCAGCACGAGCAGGCCCGCGACCCGGCGCTCTCCGGGCCCGCCGTGCGGGTCAGGTGCGGTGACGACGTCGACGACGCGGCACTCGTCGAACACCCGGGTACCGTCGGCCTGGACCTTCCGCTCGAGCTTCTCGACCATCGTCCGGCTCGTGTACGGGCCGACCGACGTCGCGCGGCGCCGCGGGTCGTGGTCCGTCTTGTACCCGATGAACTCGCCGAACCGGTTCTGCGGGAAGGGCACGCCCAGGTCGACCAGGTGGAGGAAGCCGCGCGCCGACAGGGCGGCCTCCGCGAGCGCGTTGTCGCCGTCCATCGCGCCGCCCGAGTAGAGCGTCTGCGCCATCTCGCGCACCGAGTCGTCGTCGCCGCCCGAGAGCGTGAGCTTGTAGTAGGTCTGCTTGTCGGAGCCCGCGTTGCGCGACGCCCCGGCGTGCACCTTGTCCGCGACCATGACGACGTCGTCGTGCCCGAACTGGACGAGCCGGTCCGCCGCGCAGTACCCGGCCGACCCGGTGCCGACGACGACGGTCGTGGCGGTCACGACGGGCACGTCGTGCCCGCCGATGCGGAGCGTCTCTGGCTCGTGGCTCATGGGTTCTCTCCTCACAGGACCGGGATGTGCATGCCGCCGTCGACGTGGAACACCTCGCCGGTCGAGTACGGGGTCTGGCCGGACGCCAGGATCGAGACGGCGCCCGCGACGTCGGCCGGGCGGCCCCAGCGGTTGATCGGCGCGAGGCCCTGCTCGATGAGGCCGTCGTACTTCGCGGTGACGCCCGCGGTCATGTCGGTCGCGATGACCCCCGGCCGCACCTCGTACACCACGACCCCCTCGGGGCCGAGGCGTGCCGCCCACAGCTGCGTGGCCATGCCGACGCCGGCCTTGGAGATGCAGTAGTCGCCCCGGTTGGTCGAGACCGTGGTCGCCGAGATCGACGAGACGTTGACGACCGTCGCGACCGGACCGACCGGCGGCTCCGGCAGCACGTCGAGCGGTCCGCGCAGCTCGATCACGCGGCGCGCGAACTCCTGCGTGAGGAAGTACGGCCCGCGCAGGTTGATGCCGAGGACGCGGTCGAACGACTCGGCGGTCGCGTCCAGCAGGTCTGCGCGCACGCTCGGCGCGACACCCGCGTTGTTGACCAGCACGTCGAGCCGGCCCCACGTGTCGACGGCGTCCGCGACGTACCGGCGGTGGTCGTCCAGGTCGGCGACCGATCCCCGCACGTACCGGACGCGCGAGTCGTCCCCCGCGAGCTCGCGCAGCTCCGCGATCACGTCGGCGGGCTCCTCGCGCGTCGCCAGGATCGACACCGCGAACCCGTCCGTGAGCAGACGTCGGCTGATACCCAGCCCGATCCCGCGGTTCCCACCAGTGACCAGTGCGACAGTCGGCATCGTCGCCTCTCCTCCTCGAGCGTGCGGTGCGCACCCCTACAGCGTGCACGACCCGCGTGCCGCCGGTGCGACGGGCCCGATCCTGCCACGTCGGGGACTCGTTCGGCAAGCGCTTTCCGCTCGCACCGACGCGCCGTCGCGCCTCGCGGAGCCGTCGTGCCCGACGACGCGCGGCCCGGTCCGGCCGCGCGAGAATGGGCGGGTGCGACCCTACGACGCGCTGATCAGCGAGGCCCTGGACGCGGACGTCACCGGCTGGGGGTTCGGCTGGCTCGACGGCCGTGCGACCGAGGAACGCCCGCCGTGGCGTTTCGTCTCCCTCCTGTCCCATCGCCTCGCCGCGGCGGACTCGGCGCTCGACCTCGACACGGGGGGCGGCGAGGTCCTGGCCGAGGCGCTGGCGGGCGCAGGCACGCGCGGCGAGACGACACCCGCCACGCTGGTCGCCACGGAGACCTGGGTACCGAACGCCGCCCTCGCCCGCGAACGCCTCGAACCCTGGGGCGCCCGCGTCGTGACGCCCGACGACGGCGCGCTCCCGGTCGACGACGCGTCCTTCAGCCTCGTCACGGCTCGCCATCCCGTCGCCCCGGCGTGGTCGGAGATCCACCGCGTGCTGCGCCCGGGCGGTGCGTACCTCGCGCAGCACGTCGGACCGGCCTCCGCGTTCGAGCTGATCGAGCAGTTCCTCGGCCCGCAGCCCGAGGCCCGCGCGGGTCGCGACCCGCACGTCGAGGCCGAGCAGGCTCGCGCGGCCGGCCTCGACGTCGTCGACCTGCGCACGGCGCGGTGCCGGATGGAGCTCTACGACGTCGGCGCCGTCGTGTGGCTCCTGCGCAAGTGCGTGTGGTGGGTGCCGGACTTCTCCGTCGACCGGTACGGCGACGTCCTCGAGGAGCTCGACGCCCGGATGCGGGCCGGGGCACGCGACGGCGGGCCCACGACCACCCCGTTCGTCGCGCACTCGACCCGCCATCTCGTCGAGGCGCGCCGGAACGCCTGAACCCGTCCGTGGGCCGCCGAGAGACGACGGCCCGGACGGAGGGTTGCGCGGCGCCTGACGGTCACCCCGCAGCTGCCCGCGTTCCGGGACGGGCAGGTCGAGCCGTCCATGGGCTCAGAGGGTGGTCGTGAGAACTCCTCCGTCGGCACGCAGTGCGGCGCCGTTGGTGGCGGACGAGACAGGGCTGGCCAGGTAGGTGGCGAGGCGGGCGATCTCGACGGGCTCGATGAAGCGTTGCAGCAGCGACGTCTGGTTCGCCGTCGCGATCGCGCTCTTCATGCTGTCCACCGACTGCCCTCGGGCCTGGGAGATCTCCTCGACCGCCTGAGCGACGCCGTCGGAGTACGTCGGTCCCCCGAGGATGGTGTTGACGGTGACGCTCGTCCCTCGGGTGAGCTTGGCCAGCCCGTTGCCCACAGCGATCATCCCGGCCTTGGTCATGCCGTAGTGCGTCATGTCGGCGGGGACGTTCACGCCGGACTCGCTGCTGATGAAGATGATCCGACCCCAGCCCCGGGCCAGCATGTGCGGCAGCGCGTGCCGAGACAGGCGGACGCCGCTCATGACGTTGACGTCGAAGTACCGCTGCCAGTCGTCATCCGAGATCTCGTCGAAGGCGTCGACGCCGAAGACGCCCACGTTGTTCACGAGGATGTCCACCTCGCCGAGCGACCCGAGCAGCCGTCGGACC
This sequence comes from Cellulosimicrobium sp. So1_17, assembly GCF_055181235.1. Lineage (NCBI taxonomy): Bacteria > Bacillati > Actinomycetota > Actinomycetes > Micrococcales > Promicromonosporaceae > Cellulosimicrobium > Cellulosimicrobium sp. So1_17. The sequence continues at coordinate 3,061,468 of NZ_CM143702.1, read as the reverse complement.
TGTTCGGCGTCCTCGAAGTCTGCCGGGAGCCCGGAGACCGCGGCACCCGGGACAGCGGCCTCCAGCCTCTCCACCGCTGCAGCGACCCGGTCCTCGCTGCGTCCGTTGACGACGACCGTCGCCCCTTCCGCGAGCAACGCCTGGGCGATCGCGTAGCCGATGCCCTGCGTCGACCCGCTGACGAAGGCCCTCTTTCCCACCAGGTCCAGATCCATGGATCCTGCTCTCCTCTCGCCCCCTGCGCCGTGGAACATCACTTGCTCAAGCAAGCGAACCGTATCTCTGGATGACTTTCCTGAGCAAGTAAACGACCGGTCGTTCGAGCCGTCCGCTCGCGTACGCTGGCCGTCATGCACGACCCTGACGCCCCTGCCGGCGTTCCTGCCGAGCTCACGGGCGACGACCTCGAGACCTGGGCGGGTGTGGCGACGGTCCTCGAGTGGCTGCCGTCCGCTCTCGACGCACAGCTCCAGCGCGACGCCCAGCTCTCCCACTTCGAGTACGGCGTCCTCTACGCGCTGGCCAAGGCGCCAGATCTCACGCTGCGGATGAGCGTCCTGGCGGGGTATGCGAACAGCACCCTGTCCCGCCTGTCGCGCGCGGCGACCCGGCTGGAGTCCCAGGGATGGTTGAGACGCACGCCCGATCCCACCGACGGGCGCTACACCCTGGCCGTCCTCACCGACCTCGGCAGGGCGAAGGTCGAGGACGCCACCCCGGGCCACGTGCAGACCGTCCACCGGCTCGTCCTCGACCGCCTCACCGAGCGGCAGACCCGTCAGCTGCGGGAGATCACGCAGCGCATCCTGCGGGCCATCCGCGAGGACGAGGGCTGGCGACCTTCGTGACCCGCCCGGACCGGGATGTTGACCGTCAGGTGTCACCGACCACGCCGTAGTGCGGCGGGCTCGGATCGCTGTAGGGGCGTCGTACGGCGATGGAGTACGCGCGGACGCGGCTCGGGACGAGGTCGAGCGGGGTGGTCTCACGACGCGGCGTCCTGCGATGCTGCCACGAACCGGCGCCGCTGCTCGAGCCGGGCCGTCCACGCCGCCCCGGCGACCGCCACCGCGCACGTCGCCGCGAACGCCCACGGGATGCCGAGGCTCTCGGCGACGAGCCCGAGGGCGAGCGGCCCGGCGAGACCGAGGTCGATGCACGCCGTCGCCGTGCCGGCCGCCGACCCCCGCTCGGCGGCCGGCACCCGCGCGAAGACGGCGGCGAAGAACGCGGGCGTGCTCAGCGCGACCCCGACCCCGAGGACCGCCGTCCCGAGCAGGAGCCCTGCCGGGGAGGACCACGCCGCGCAGAGCGCCGTGCCCAGCGCGACCACGACGAGCGCGAAGGTCCCGAGGGCGAGCGGCTGGAACCGGTCGACCGCGCGGGCGAGCGCGAGACGGCAGACGACGACGACGGCTCCGTAGACGGCGACCACCACACTCGTGGATGCCATGCCGACGTCGACCGCGTGCAACGGTGCGAAGGCGAGGAAGCCCCCGATGGCGACGACCGACGTCAGGAACCCGAGCGACGGCGCGATCGCGGCACGGTGCACGAGCGGTGCACGCTCGCCCGGTGCGACGGGCCCGAGCGTCTCGGGCAGACCGGCCGACAGCACGGCGGCGACGGCGCAGGAGGCGGCGGCGCCGTACCATCCGGCGACCAGGCCGCCGGCGGAGACGAGCACCTCGCCGAGCGGGGGCCCGAGCGCGAGGCCGAGGTAGAGACCGAGGGAGTTGTAGCTGAGAGCCTCCCCGCGCCTGCTCCGGGGGGCGAGGTCGACGAGCATCGCGAACGACGCCACGAAGAACGCGGCCTCCGCGGCGCCCGCGGCGAGACGGACCAGCACGATCGGGACGAGCGCGGAGAGGTGTGCCATGACGACCAGCAACGGGACGCCCAGTAGCGCCCCGCCCACGAGGAGCGGGCGTCGGCCCCACGTGTCGCCGAGCCGGCCGGCTACGGGCCGCAGCACGAGAGCCGTCACGGCGAAGGCGCCGAAGGCCATCCCCGCGTCCGCGACACCGCCCCGCGCGGGCCCGGTGACGTGCAGGGGAAGCACGTGGATCGTGACGCCCGCCGCGACGAACCAGGCGAGGTCCGCCGCGGTGAGGCGCAGGAACGCGGGGGTGAGGAGCCGTTCCGGCGACGAGGTGCCGGTGGCCGGGGACGAGCCGAGAGCAGGAGCGCCGTGGGTGTTCATACCGTCGAGGCTGCGACCCCCGGGCGCCCGCCCGCATGGGCAGACCTACTCATCTCCCGGCGCCGCACCCGTGCCCGGCGACTCCACGAGGCCGTGGCGCAGGGCGTACATCGCGACGCCTGCACGGCTCGAGACGCCCGCGCGCGCGTAGACGTCCTGGACGTGGTGCTCGGCGGTGCGTCGCGAGATCACGAGCTCGCGCGCGATCTCGGCGTTCGAGAGTCCTCGCGCGACGAGGCGCAGGACCTCCACCTGCCGGCGGGTGAGACCCGACGGCCGCACCCGGTGCCCGCCCTTGTCGCGGGCGGCGCCCCCGAGGACGGCGTCGACCGCATCGGGGTCGAGGCGACCCCCGCCTGCCTGCGCGCGCATCCAGGCCGCTGCCCGCGCGGGAGGCTCGGGCGGGGTGCCCGGTCGGCCCTCGAGCCGCGCCCGGTAGGCGTCCGCGGCGGCCAGCACCCGGGACGCGAGGGAGAGGTACGGCGCCGTCAGCCCGCGGTGGTACCCGCTGCCGTCGAGCCGTTCGTGGTGCTCGCCGACGAGCCGGGCCACGAGAGCCAGCTCGGGGACACGGCCCACGACCCTCTCCCCGTGATAGGCGTGGAGACGTGCCTGCTCCTGCTCGGTCGCGGTCGGCGCGGTGGCTCGGGCCCAGACCGAGCTCGGCACGCCGACCTTCCCCAGGTCGTGCAGGTGCCCGGCGAGGCGAAGACGCGCGGCGTCGTCGTCGAGCCCGAGCGCCAGCGCCGCACGTTCGGCGAGCGCGGCGACCGCGTCCGAGTGACCGAGGGTCCCCGGGCACTTGAGGTCGACGAGCCGCCCGAACGTCTGCGCCACGTCGACCACGGCCCTGTCGGGGACACGACGGACCGGGTCCGGCTCCGCGTCCAGCACCGCCTGGTAGGCGTCGAGCTCGTCGATGCCGTCGAGAAGGTCCGAGCCGTCGGCGACGAACGCGGCGACGAGGCCCGGGTCGAGCACCGATCCCGACCATCGGGAGAGGCGTGCCAGTGCTGCGGGGACACCTGCGTAGAGCGCCGTCCCGACCGCGGCCGAGGCCACGTGGACGACCCGGGTGGAGCGCGGGATCGCGGCGCCCCGCTGGTGCGGCACCCCCGTTCCGTCCCAGGACGCCGTGACGGAGCCGAGCGCACGCTGCACCCGGTCGGGGAGCCCGAGGTCGCGCGACGCCGCCCGCGCGACCTCGCACGTCGCGACCGGTGCCGCCGCCCCGAACGACCGGGCGGTCGCCAGGGTCGTGGCGAGCACCCGAGCGCGGGATCGGCCGCTCGCCGCAGCGATCCCCGGGACCCACTCCCGCAGCACCTCCCGGGCGCTGGCGAAGTCGGTGCGGACGGCGTACCGGGTCACGGCGACGTCGTCGCCCCAGACGAGTCCTGCCTCGTACGCGTACGCCGTGCAGCCCACGTGCTGGAGGAGCGCGGTGTACAGCACCTCGGCGACCTCGTCCTGCGGGCAGCCCAGCGCGTGCGCGAACCGTGTCGCGACGACGCACCGAGTCAGCGACTCGTCCAACGCGGCCCCGGACCCGAGGTCGATCGCGGCCGACAGCCCGCCGAGAAGCCCCAGCAGCCGGTACACCCCTCCACCATGGCACGCCCGGGACCGATCGACCCACGGTCGCGCCGCGTCACCCGGGGTCGCCGGTGACGGAAGACCGTGGACCACACCCCGTCCTCGTCGGCGCAGACGCCGGTGCGTGCCAGCGCCTCACCTTGACGTGCCTGCGATCGGCCCTTACGGTGCTTTTGCAAACCCATCAGTCAGAAGTCGCATGATCGCCATCCTAAAAGACAACGCTGTCAATTGGAGTCCCATGCAGAACTCTCACCTCTCACCTCGCGCGCGGCGCCTCGGCGCGGCGCTGACCGGCGGCGCGATGCTCGCAGCCACGCTCGCCGCGGCCCCGGCCCTGGCTGCCCAGTCCGTCACCGGTCCACCACTCGTCACCGCAGGGACCCCAGCATGCGGTGAGGACATGGGCCTCCCGGACTCCAAGATCTCCATCCAGCTGTACACGCACGTGGGTGAGCTCGGGTCGTCCGGTACACCGTCCCCCGAGACGCTCGACCGCGTGCTCGGCGAGGTGGCCGCCGCCGGGTTCACCAACGTCGAGCCCTACAACCAGCCCTACTCGATGCCGGTCGACGAGTACAAGGCGATCCTCGACAAGCACGGTCTCGAGGTGTCGTCGAGCCACGGCAGCACCAACTGGGACACGTGGCCCGAGACCGTCGCCTACGCCGTCGCGCTGGGCCAGGACTACATCGGGACCGGCGGGATGGCGGGTGGCTACGGCACCTATGACGAGGCGCTCGCGACCGCGGCGTACGTCGACCAGCTCGGCCAGTACGCCCACGAGAACGGCGCGAACAAGATCGTGCTGCACAACCACCAGGGCGAGCTCACCACGCGGTACCCCCACCCCGAGACGGGTGAGATGGTCAGCGCCTGGCAGGTCATCGAGGAGAACACCGACCCGCGCTATGTCACGTTCGAGCTCGACGTCGGCTGGGCAGCCGACGCGGGCATCGACGTCCCGGCGTGGATCGAGGAGTACGGGGACCGCATCGAGCACCTCCACATCAAGGACGCGGTGAACGTCGACGCGGAGGGCGACATGCGGCAGGTCGCGCTCGGCAACGGTGACCTCGACCTTCCGGCGATCATCGCGGCGGCCGAGCCGTACGTCGAGTACTACACCTACGAGTGGGACTGGGCGCCGTCCTTCGAGACCTCTGCGGAGTCCTACCAGTACCTGCGCTGCTACCTGTCCGACGACGGGGGCGAAGGGGGCGACGACGAGGAGTCGCTGGCACTCGGCCGACCGGTGACGGCCTCCAGCATCGACGAGCCCGGGCACGAGGCCGAGATGGCGGTGGACGGCAACGCCGGCACCCGGTGGGGCAGCGCGTGGAGCGAGCCCGAGTGGATCGCGGTGGACCTCGGCGCGAGCTACGACCTGGACCGCGTCGTCATCGACTGGGAGACCGCGTTCGCGTCGGGGTACGAGATCCAGACCTCGGCGGACGGCCAGACCTGGACCACGGTGCACACCGTCACCGACGGTGACGGCTTCTTCGACGAGCTGGACGTCTCGGGCACGGCCCGGCACGTGCGTCTCTACGCCACGGAGCGCGCCACGCAGTGGGGCTTCTCCCTCTACGAGCTCGAGATCTACGGCACGCCGAGCGGCGGACAGCCGGAGCTCGACCTCGACGTCGCCGTCGAGCCGCGGTGCATCGCCGGCCAGGCCTACCTCGCCGTCCGCGCGGCGAACGGAGAGGACTCACCCGTCGACGTGACCCTCGCGACGGCGTTCGGCACCCGCGAGTTCGCGGACGTCGACCCCGGCACGGCCGCGTACCAGGCGTTCCCCGTGCGCTCGACCTCGGTCGCGAGCGGCTCGGTGACCGTCACGGGCACCGGGGCGGTCGACGGCGAGACCGTCACCTCGACGTTCGACCTCGACCACGACGAGCTCGATTGCTCGTGACCGTCTCCCGGACCGCGTGATCCCCTCGACGGTCTCGACCGTTCGGGCCGCCCGGGAGCTCTGACCCGGCACCCGCCGGCCTCGTGACGAGGCCGGCGGGTGCCCTCGTCACGTCCGCCACAGGGCTGCGGGGGGCCCGGGGTGGCCTGAGGCACTGTGCAGCTGGACCGCGGATCGCGTCGCCGGGCCACCCGGTTCACTCGGCCGTGTGCGTGAGTATCGCCTCAGCCAGCTCCTGGTGGGTCTCCGGCGGAAGCGTGTGGCCCATGCCCGCCCCGCCGCAGCCTTGGCCGGCTCGCGCGATCGCGTCGTCGAGCGCGCTGATCTCCACAGATCTTCCGTACAGCACAGGAGCCCTGTCGTAGAGAGGGTGGCCGCCGGTATGGATCTCCGGCAGAGGGCAGCAAAGAAAGTGCTCTGCTCGAACGGAGCGCCTTCCAGCCGGGTACCCTGATGCGGAGATGAAGAGCTGGGATACGTGACGTCCCGCGGAGAACGACCACGCTCCGCTGCTGGCAGGCAGGACGCGTTGCGATCCGGCCGCCAGCGGGTCTGAGGATTTCTCCGCCACCGCAGGTCGCCGCTCGCACGAACCGACGCGCCCTCGGCTCACGACGTCACGGGAGACCCTCATGAGCTCGTTCGATGTGCCGCTGGACGACGAACGCACACAGCTCGATGCGTTCGTGGACGAGTATCGCAGCGCCCTCGAGTCGACCCTCGACGGTCTCACGGAAGAGCAGGCCCGCCGTCGGCTGGTTCCGTCGGCGACGACGTTGCTCGGCCTGCTCAAGCACGTCACGTGGATGCAGCGGGTGTGGTTCGAGGAGTGCGTCGGAGGCACCTCCCGTCGGACTCTCGGCCTGGTCCAGAGCCCGGACGAGTCCTTCCGGCTCACCGACGCCGACACCGTCGCCTCCGTCACGGCCGACCACCGCGCGGCCTGTGCGACGGCCCGGGCGGTGGTCACCGACCTGCCGCTGGACACCGTCGCGACCGGCCACCGGGCCGGACCCCGAACGCTGCGCTGGGTGTACCTGCAGGTCCTGCGCGAGCTGGCCCACCACTGCGGGCACGCCGACATCCTGCGTGAGCAGCTGCTCGACACCGTGACACCGTCGAAGAGCACGTGACGCGGTGGTGGCCCCTCCCTCGACGCCCGCTGGGTCCACCCGACCGGCCGCCACGATCTCCTACCACCTCGGCGGTTGCACACCGCCCAGACCCACCGGTGCCGACGTCGGCTGGCACGTGCCCGGAGCAGCTTCGCCGGGCCCGTGACCTGGGGCTACTCGGTCGGCGCGGTCTGCCGCATCGCCTCGGCGGTGGCAGTGGCGTCGTAGCCCGCGGGAACGCCCTCGACCAGGATGATGTCACCCTGGATGTGCCGCGAGCGCAGCGGTGCGATCTCCTGGTACGCAGGTGAGTCCCACCAGGCCCGTGCCTCGGCGATCCCCGGGAAGCCGATCACCACGACGTGCCCCGGCCAGCTCCCCTCCTTGACCTCGTGCTGCGCGGCGTGCACGAGGAATCGACCGCCGTGCGGCTCGAAGGTGCCGGTGATGCGCTCGATGTACTCCACGACCTCAGGGGCCGGGGCGGCCTCTTGCAGGTGCGCTATGGCATAAGCGGGCATGGTGTCCTTCCGGTCGGTCGGTCTCCCTACGCCGCCGATCATGGCATGCGGGAGCACCGCGACAGTGTGACCGCCGGTGTTCAGCGGAGGCTCGGCGGGTGGGACCTTCCAGGGTCGCGATCTCGACGCCCTGAGCGCCTACGCCTCCCCCTTGGCCCGGGCAGGGGGTCGAAACCGAGACGGCGCCGCGGGTTGTCCCGACGGGCGGCTCCCGCATCGGTCTGGTGCTCGCTTCAGCGCAGGCATGCGCTCGGCCTGGCTACGGTGGACGCATGGATCCTGCTCGCGACGCGATGCATGCGCTTGCCACCACGAAGAACGCCGGACTGGTCATGGACTTCGACGGAGTCCTCTCCCCGATCACGGATGACCCCGCCGTCAGCCAGCTGCTTCCCGGTACCGCGGAGATCCTTGCCAGCCTGGCGGGCAAGCTCACCGTCGTCGCCCTCCTGTCCGGGCGCCCCGCCAGCTTCCTCGCGGCGCGAGCGACCGTTCCCGGCGTCGCCCTGTACGGCTCCTACGGGCTCGAGCGCGTCACGCCGAGCGGGATCGAGGTCGTGCCGGGGGCTCACCAGTGGGCGGCCCGCGTCGACCAGGCCACTGAGATCCTGCGCCAGGAGCTCGGTGACGTCGATGGTCTGCACGTCGAGCAGAAGTCCCTCTCCGTCGCGGTGCACTGGCGCCGCGCGCCAGACCGTGACGCCGCGGAGACCCTGATCGCGCCGCTCATCGCGCGGGTGATGGGGGTCTGCGAGCTGCGCAGGGAGCCCGGCAAGTTCGTGGAAGAGCTCCGCATGCCCCTGGACCTCGACAAGGGCACTGCTCTTCGCGCCATCATCGATGCTGACGACCTGAGCACCGTCGCCTATGCGGGCGACGACCGCGGGGACCTTCCGGCTCTGGCCATCGCGGCTGCGCGGGGTCACGCACTGGTGGTCGACGGGCCGGAGGCCGTACCAGAGGTTCGGGACGCACCCGGCGCGCACTTCACCTCACCCGACGACTTCCAGGCGTGGCTGCGGGAACTCGACAGCGCCCTGGAGTGACGGCCCCCTGGTGACGACGGGGGGCGTCGTGCAGCGCAGCCGGCACGGACACGCCGCTGCACCGTGCACCATCTCGGGCGCGCCGCGGGTGGCGATGATGCGTGCCCTACACAGGCTCCGCCCCGCCTCCCTTTCCGGCGCGCGGGAACGACGTCTCGGTGAAGAGGCGGTCCAGATGCTGGTCGATGGCAGCCAGTGCGGCCCGCGGCTCGATCACCTCGAGCTCGAGCAGGGGGGTGAACCCGGTCAGCGCCATGATGAGATCCGTCTCGATGTCCGGGTCGCGGTCCGGTGCGATCTGGCCTTGCTCGATCGCCTGTCGGACGAGGCGATCGATCATGGCGCGACCGTCACGGAGCCCGAGGGCCGCCTGCCTGCGCAGTGCCGGCTCGTGCAGAGCCTCCAGGACGTAGGCGGCGCTCATCCGTGACGAGGCGCGGGCGTCGGGATGCAGGGGCAACATCTCGGCGAGCACGACGCGCAGCACGTCTCTGGGGTGCGGAGGTTGGTCGAGCTCGGCCAGCCCGCGCGCGACCCGGTCGGCGGTCCCCTCTGCAGCGAACTCCATCGCGAAGGTCAGCATCGCCGCTCGGGACGCGAAGTAGTGCTGCAGCTGCCCTAGCGAGACCCCCGCCTCGCCGGCGACCTCACGAAGAGTCGCCCGCGCCCAGCCGTGCCGGTCGACGACCCGCCACAGCGCATGCGCGATCGCCTCTCGTCGCTCCTGGTGATCCACGACTCTCGGCACCCTGCCCCCTCCCGGTTAGCAATACGCATGACATAATACAGCCGTATGGCAACGATGGGACGGAGTGACGATGGCTGACCCTGACCCACCACCGGCGTTCTTCAACCCGTACGCGGTCGCGATCGACGAGGAGGTGGCGATCGCGCTGCTGGCCGACATGCATGTTCGGAAGGCGATCGAACGAGGAGACTTCGACGACCTGCCCGGCAGCGGCAAGCCGCTCGACATGCCCGACCGCCACGACCCCGACTGGTGGCTGAAGAACCTCCTGAAGCGAGAGAGGCTCGTGGTGCTGCCGCCCTCGATCCAGCTGCGCCAGGAGGACGCCGCACTGGACGAACGCCTCGACGAGATGTGGAGCGAGGCGGACGTGCGTCACGAGATCGAGGAGTTCAACAGGCACGTGCTTCGTGGCCGCTACCAGCTGCCCGCCGGACCGCCCCTGGTCACCATGCCGCGGGACGTCGAAGCGACGATTGCCGCATGGGCGAGTCGCCGCGCGAGGCGGACCGCGGAGGCACGAGCCAGGGCACGTGCGGACGCGCCTGATGAGAGGCGCCACCGACGTCGACGAGTCCGTCAGCGCCGCCGGTAGGTCCCGTCGCCGAACGGAGCTTCGGCTTCTACGCGCTGGCGAGCCAGGTGGTGCCCACCACGCACGAGGAGACCTTGAGGTTCCGGAACCTCCAGAACCCGACTCTGAACGCCTCCAGAACCGGTCGTTTCCGGGCCACCGTGATCCTGCGGCCCCCGCCCCCGGCCCGAGCCCTCGTCCCCTTTGTTGAGGACTGGTCGGTTCGATCTACCGGCAGATCGCTCAATCAGGCTGCTGCATCACACCACGTCTTGCACGTCGACGACACTTGTCGACGTGCAACGCAGACTGCGCGGACACGCCGCTGTACTTTGTGTGATCCCGGGCGTGTCGAGCAGGCTGCGAAAAGTAGGTTGCACGCACTAGTGGTCTGTGGACGAAGCGCTGCACCTTTGAACCGCCCCGACTTCCATAGAGGCTCTCAACCCACGGAGGATGAGGGTCATGGCTGCACCGAGGAAGTACCCGGACGAGCTGCGTGAGCGCGCGGTCCGGCTCGTGCTGGACGCGAAGAAGGACCCGGTGACTCGTCCGGCGGCGTGCCGACGGATCGGCGAGCAGCTCGGGATCAACCCCGAGACGCTGCGCGGATGGGTCAACCAGGCCGAGACCGATGCTGGAGACCGCCCCGGGACCACCACGAGCGACGCGCAGAGGCTGGCTGACCTGGAGCGTGAGAACCGCGAGCTGCGGCGCGCGAACGCGATCTTGCGCAGCGCGTCGGCTTTCTTCGCGGCGGAGCTCGACCGCCCGTCGCCCAGGTAGTGGAGTTCATCGACGCCCACCGCACCGAGTTCGGGGTCGAGCCGATCTGCCGCCAGCTGCAGGTCGCCCCGAGCACGTACTACGCCGCTAAGGCCCGCCCGCCCTCGGCCCGTGCCGTCAGCGACGTGCAGCTGACCGAGGTGATCCGGGTCGAGCACGCCGCGAACTACGGCGTCTACGGCGCGCGGAAGATGTGGCGGCACCTGCACCGTATCGGGCACCCGGTCGCACGCTGCACCGTCGAGCGGCTGATGCGGTCCGCCGACCTGCGCGGCGTGGTCCGCGGCCGGGCAAAGCGCACCACGACCCCGAGCAAGGACGGCACCCGCGCCGGGGACCTGGTGAACCGGGCATTCACCGCCCACGCCCCGAACCAGCTGTGGGTCGCGGACTTCACCTACGTGCGCACCTGGTCCGGGTTCGCCTACGTCGCGTTCGTCATCGACGTGTTCTCCCGGATGATCGTGGGCTGGAAAGCCGACACGAACATGCGCGCCGGCCTGGTCACCGACACCCTCGAGATGGCCGCCTGGACGCGCGGGCGGACCGGCGTCACCGACCTGACCGGGCTCATCCATCACAGCGACGCCGGGTCCCAGTACGTCTCGCTAGCCCTGACCGAACGCCTCGCCGCGCTGGGCATCCGCGCCTCGATCGGGACCGTCGCCGACGCCTACGACAACGCCCTCGCAGAGTCCACGATCGGGCTGTTCAAGACCGAAATCATCCGCCGGCGCGGGCCCTGGCGAACCCTGGACGACGTCGAGATCGCGACCCTGGAATGGGTCGACTGGTTCAACAACCGCCGCCTACACACCGAGCTCGGCGACATCCCACCCGCCGAGCACGAGACCAACCACTACCGTCAGAACCCTGCGTCAACGACGCTGGAAACCAGAGAACCGAGCCTCCACTGAACCCGGGGCGGTTCACCTTCTCCTGAAACCTCTCGGCTCCGCCAAGGATGACGCTACCGGTCCGCCGTGGATGCCACGACCTCCGCAGCGGCCCGAGGGCTGCCCGAATCGCTTCCAAATCCCTACTTCGAGTTGTGCATCTCGTTGAAGCCCTTGCACGGCCCCAGGTCCGCGTCGCAGTTGAGGAGGCCCTGCTCAGCGGCGGCGCGAACGTGAGGGCGATCATCGATCTCTCCGAGGTCTTTCGTCATTTCAATGATGCGCGCTTGAGGGTACCGAGGCCGTGCCACGAACGACGTCTCGTGCAGAACAGCGTTGACCGCGCTCGCGTAGGCAACGACAAGGTATGACTCACCCACGACGTGCCGGCACTCGGCGGCGTCGCAGATCGAGCACTCGCCGTCTTTGCGCTCCGCCACTTTTGGGTAGGTCTCGCCCATCTGGTGATCACAGTCTTCCACTAGGCGAGCGCAGATCGAGCACGCGAAGTCGCTGACCAGGCCGACGGACAGCCCCATGCGCAGGTGTGAGACGTTGATGGGACAATCCGTCCAATACGCTTCGTCGCGCCAGACAACGGGGCAGCCAAAGAGGCCCCGATTCACGAACGCAGCCCGGTGAATCGCGCTGTGCGCACTCTCCTTCAGTTCATGCTCTTCGAGGTAGTTCAGAGCCGCCACCGCCGAAGTAATTGAGTTCTTGATGTGAGGCTCGATCGCGTTTAGAGTCGCCGGGTCAATGGTCGCTCTAAACTGCACCCACTCGCCGCGCTTCTGTCGTTGAATGGCAAATGCCACGTCCTCGTCATCCTCGACCAGTTCAAAGTCCAGGGTGGGCATCTCCTTTGCACGATCACCAAGGATGGCAAGTACAGCGGCATACTCGTCAGCGGCCGCCTGCATCGCCTCTCGCCCGTAGTGGTCAAGGTAGCGCTCGCGGTTCGGTCCGCCGGATGGCGGGATCGGTCCCCACTGCATCAAGAACGACTTGAACCGGAGTTCACCCTCACTCATGTTCCTGTCCCCCGATCCTCTTCCGCATCTTCGCTGACCCGTTCAGCTCGCGCAGGGCACGGAGCACATCCTCCCCCTCCCCCTCGATCTCGTAGTTGTGGCCAGTCTCTGTCTCGGCAACCGAGACCCTCAGCGGCAGTTTCGCTGCCTGTTCCGGTGTCCATCCCTGCGTGTCGGACCGGTGGGCGATGAACAGCGACACCGTGAGGATTAGCCAGTCGCTCGCCATGGTGAGGCACGCCAAGCCCAAGGCCCACGTCTCTGGGTCGATGCTGAACTCAGACAGGTACTTGCGCGAGCCCTCAGGCATCGAGAACTCGACGGGGAGGTCAGCGGATCGCGCAGCCTTCGGGAGATAGCGGACGTTCTCCGTGTAGCGCAGTCCTCCATCGGCATCGTTGCCGGTGGGCAATACCGTGCGAGTCGGAATCACGTAGATCGTGTCGGGGTCAACGACCTCGGGGATCGCACCCGGCAGAGGGCCCCACTCGTCCACGGTCACTTGGCATGTCATGCCGGAATCCTATTCCGGCCCTACGACGCATTGCTCGCCCATCCTTATGGGAGTTGCGGTCCGGGTCTGACAGAGGCTCGTGTCGGCGATGCCAGCTACGGTCGGTGGCATGTCGGACACCCCCAACCCCGAACCAGCACGGCCAGGTCTCCTGAGTGACGACGCCCGTGATGGTACTGACGCGCGTCCCGACGAACTGGACCGCCAAGGCTATGCGGACCACCTCACGAGGCTACTGAACAACGTCCGCGTGCAGAGCGAGTCAACGGTCCTCGCGCTCATTGGCGACTGGGGGTCGGGCAAGAGTTCCGTCCTCGAGATGTTGCAGCGTCGGCTCCAGGATCCCTGGCGCGTCGCGGTCTTCAACCCCTGGACCTACCCCGACACCCCGAGCCTGCATCGCGGGTTCTTCAACGAGCTCACATCCGCCCTCCCCGTTGGAAACCGCCCCGGGGGCGCTCGCGCAAAGGTCGGAGACTTCGCGCGGACGATCAGTCCACTCGGGAAGCTCGGCAGCCTGGTCGGACTTGACGCGCAGGACCTGCTCAAGGCCGCGGGGGATCTCATCGCTGGCGACGCCAGCGCCTCAGCAGCCAAGAAGTCCGCCGAGGATGTGCTGCGCGCCGCCGACCTCCCAGTGCTGATGGTCGTCGATGACCTTGACCGGCTGACGCCCGACGAACTGCTAGAGGTTCTGAAGCTCGTGCGCCTGGTCGGGCGCCTCCCGAACGTGTACTACCTGTTGTCCTACGACGAGCGCACTCTGCTTGACGTCCTTCTACGTACCGCGGTCTCCGGAAACGACGAGGGACGGGCTCGCGCCTATCTGGAGAAGATCGTCCAGGTTCGCCTGGACATGCCCGCCCTCCGCGCTCCTCAACGAGCAAGGCTGCTCAATGACGGACTGGACAAGATCGGCGCTGCCGTCGGTCTGCTTCTGACGGAGGAGGATGAGCGACGACTGAGCCAAATCTACTTCAGCGTCCTCGACCGTCGCCTGTCGACTCCGCGCGCGATCACTCGTTTCCTCGGCCAGATCCAGGCCTTCTACCCGCTGCTGCACGGAGAGGTCGACTTTGTCGACTTCTTCCTCGTCAACTGGCTGCGCACCCAGGAGCCAGGTGTATACCGAATACTCCAGAACTACCGCGACGATCTCCTCGGGCAGGACTTCTCGCACCTCACCCTCAGTCGCGACGCGGCTGCTCAACAAAGTCGGCGCGCACGGTGGGACGAGCGTCTTCGCGACGCGCACGTCCAACAAGCCGATCTCCCGGGCGTGATCGAAGTTCTCTCCGCGCTCTTCCCGCAGATCAGGGCCGCATTCACTGATGCGCACTACTTCGCGGAGGCACGACAGCGGTCGACGCCGAAGTCGATCAGCCATCTCGACTACTTCGACCGCTACGTGAACTTTGGCATCCCCCAGGACGACGTATCCGATGCAGACATCGCGACGGCAGTCGAGGACGTCACCAGGTCGGCAGACACCCCGGCGGTCGCACGACTCTGCGAGGAGATCGCCAACGAAACAGCACGCGCCATGCGAAAGCTCGACGCGCTCCGAGGAGCCCAGGTCCCCCTGCCCGAGACCGCGCTCTTCGACCTGATCGCGCGCACGTCGCCCAAGATTGACCGACGGCGCAACGACCTCTTCGACAACCCCTGGCTCGCCGCCGTGCGAGGTGGGGCCGCTTGTCTCGCAACCATGGGCACCGAAGTAGCCGTCAACACCGTCACCCAGCTCGGAAACGTCCAGGAACTCGAGGAGTACGTCGTCGACGTCGTAGGTCTCCTAAAGCCTCGGGACACCGATTCCGTAAACGAATGCCTGCCCGCTGGGTTCGACTTCCCGTCCGTGGAGAGCGCCGCGTCTGCGGTCATCAAGGCTTCCCTTGAGGCGCATGCCGCGAGCAGTCCACTCAATGACGGTGCCATGACAAGATTCTGGACATGGCGACATCTCGACCCTGCCGCTGCCAAGGCGTGGCTGGTGAGCCAGGTCGACGCTGGGCGCTGGTCCATGACGGATACGGTGGGCGCCTTCACCACCACGCTGGTAGCCGTTGGAGTGCCGATCCCAGACCCGCGCATTGGCGACTGCGACATCCGCGCCGTGGACGAGATCTTCGGCCTCGAGCGAGTGTTCGCCGAACTGGAATCGGACCTGGACGCCGCAACCCCACTCAGCGGCAGCGGTCATCGAGTACCTGCGACCCCTGAGAACCGCGTTCGGCACGCACTGCTCAGCCTGAAGCGGGAGAGGGAATCACTCACCGACGTGGGGGAGCACCACACCTGACACACCCGCTGACCCACGGAACCTCCGTCAGGCAGATGTGGTCATAGTCAGACTCTGGTGGTCGTTCAGCCCGCCCCTCGAACGGTGAGGCCCGGCCGGACTATCGCACCTCCAGGTCACCGGGCGAGACAACGGTCCCCTGACCAAACGCCACCACGCCATCAGTTAGCCAACACGTTGCAAAGCGTTAGCCATGCAGCATAGGTGGAGGATCGTGCAATCTAGGCTGTACGTCGACAAACACTTGCGCGACTACATCTGCATGTCAGCGAAGCGTTGGTAGTGCCCCTGGAACGCCACAGTGATGGTGTCCGTCGGCCCGTTTCGGTGCTTGGCCACGATGAGGTCTGCTTCGCCGGCGCGCGGCGACTCCTTCTCGTAGGCGTCCTCACGGTGCAGCAGGATCACCACGTCGGCGTCCTGCTCGATGCTGTTGTGAGCCGCGATCCCGTTGGCGATGAAGTTGTGCCCGTCGAGCACCGTGGCGTCGAAGACCTGCTTCTCCCCGACCGGCTCGATGGCGACGACCTCGTCCCACAGCAGGTCGTTGACCGCCATGATCTCGAGCTCCTCGCTCTCGAGGACGGCAGCGATCTTGCCGAGGCGGTGCCGGGAGGGGGCGTTCTTCCACAGCGCACTCCCGCAGAACTGGGTGCCGATCGCCGAGGCGAACTCCCGCTGCGTCATCCCTCTCTCGACGAGGATCTCCCGCACGTCGTCCCACACACGACGCGGCACGGTGTCGACGTTGGTGTTCGACCGTGTCTCGCGGATGATCGCGAGCAGCTTCTCGGCGATGTCGCCACGGTCTCCATGGACGCCGATCTCCTGGAGGAACCGGCGCTGGTCGTCCACACCGCTGACGTCGAGCGAGTAGCCAGAGCGGTAGTCGCCCTTGATCGTCGTCCGGCGCAGCCGCGTCGAGATGCCGAACCGGAGCAGGAGCCGCGACAGGCCATCGACGAGCTCGCGTGAGGTGGAGGCGTAGTAGATGCGCCCGCTGCGTCCGTTCTTGTTCACCGTCACCGAGCCGTCGGTAGCCCAGATGTGCTTGATGAAGAGCGCGATCTGACGCTTCGGCAGGTGGAAGACGCTCGTCGGAATGAACTTCTCGTGGCTGCGCGCGCCGAACAGACCCATCTCGTCCAGCCACTCGGCGATCGGGTTCCGTCGACCGCGGGCGAGCCTGTACGGCGCCGGGAGCCGGAGGGTCGTCACGCGGGCAGCGGCGTACTCGTCACGGATGGGGGTGATCCCGAACGCGGTCGCCGCGTCACTGACCGCCGTGAGGTTTCGCTCGTCGATCGAGGCGTAGCGGATCGGCCGACGCTTGACGAACGACCCGTCGCCGAGGAGATGAGCCAGCATGACGACCTTCCGGTCGTCCCACTCGGCGTTCCGCTCGGGACCAGGGACGTGGCGCGGCACACCGATGCGCGAGCCGACCTCGAGGTCGCCGAGGGCTGTCCAGCCGTCGTAGGTGAGGAACGGGTGGTTGGCGGTCGCCTCGATCTCCTTGCCCGACGCGAGCCGCATCCGAAAGACGGGCTTCACGCCCGTCGGGAAGACGTGGGTCAGGTGCCGGCGCACGTACTGGAGGCGGTCGTTGAGCGCCCACACCGGGACGTCCTTGGCGTTGAGGGCGAACAGCTCCCCCATCGTCGTCTCGGCCCCCGTGTCCGCGCGCAGGATCTTCGTGTCCTCCGTCAGGCAACCCGACTCGCGAAGGTCGCTCATCTGCGGTTTCTTGTCACCACGCTGCTCCGGTCCACGGTTCAGCTGCGAGATGGCGATCACCGGAACTTCGAGCTCCTTCGCGAGCAGCTTGAGCGCACGCGAGAACTCCGAGACCTCCTGCTGTCGCGACTCGACGCGCTTTCCCGAGGACATGAGCTGGAGGTAGTCGATGACGACGAGCTTGAGGTCGTGCCGCTGCTTGAGCCGCCGGCACTTCGCCCGGATCTCCATGAGCGACATGTTCGGCGAGTCGTCGATGAACAGCGGCGCCTCGGCGACCTTGCCCATGGTGCCGGCGAGCTTCTGCCAGTCGCCGTCGTCCATCTTTCCGGAGCGCATACGCGTCAACGGGACCTTCGCCTCGGCGGCGAGCAGACGCATGGTGATCTCGTTGCGGCTCATCTCGAGGGAGAAGATGACGGACGCCATCTGGTGGTGCACCGCGGCATGCGTGGCAACGTTGATTCCCAAGACGCTTTTTCCGATGGCCGGACGCGCCGCGACGACGATCATCTGCCCGGGGTGCAGGCCGTTCGTCAGCCGGTCGAAGTCAGAGTAGCCGGTCGGCACGCCGGTCATGCCCTCGCCGCGTCCCTGCGCTGCCTCGATCTCGTCGAACGTCGGGCCGAGGATGTCGGACAGCGGCGCGTAGTCCTCCGTCGTCCGCCGCTCGGTGACGGCGTAGACCTCGGCCTGGGCGTTGTTGACGATCTCGTCGACGTCCCCGCCGTCGGTCGCGTACCCGAGCTGGACGATGCGCGTCCCGGCCTCGACGAGGCGGCGCAGCACCGCACGCTCGCGCACGATGCGCGCGTAGTACCCGGCGTTCGCGGCGGTCGGGACGCCGGCCATGAGGTCGTGGATGTACGGGGCGCCGCCGATACGCTGCAGCTCCCCGCGCTTGGTCAGCTCGGCGACGACCGTGATGGCGTCCGCCGGCTCGCCCCGGCCGTAGAGGTCGATGATCGCGTCGTAGACGAGCTCGTGCGCCGGGCGGTAGAAGTCGTTGCCGCGGATCTGCTCGATGACGTCGGCGATCGCGTCCTTGGAGAGCAGCATGCCGCCGAGGACGCTCATCTCGGCCGCGACGTCCTGAGGCGGCGTACGGTCGAAGCCGGAGTGACCGGATCCCCCGTAGCTCTCCTCGAGCTCGTCGATCGACATGCGCCCCTCGTTCCCCCGGGGACGCGGCCCTCTCGGGGGCGCCCCGGGCATCGCCCGCGTCGTACACCTGTCCTACAGCGGGCCACCCACACGACTGTCCCGGTGGCCGCACCTCCCACTGCCGACAGGCACGACCCCGCGACACTAGATCCGCCTCCCGGGCACCGCAAACGTGCCTGTGCACGGGCCGGTGGACAGGCAGCCACAACCTGTGGACACGCGCCCTCATGCTGTGCACACCCGGTGGACAACCATGTGGACAACGACGGGATATCCCTGTGTACAGGTGGCCGGAGCCCGCCTGACCAGCATCTTCATTACCCTCAGGGGTGTGGATGAAAGAAAGTCGGACGACACGCCGACGACACGCCGGTCGCTGCTCGACCGACAGATCCTCGCCCTCGCGGTCCCTGCCCTCGGCGCCCTCGTCGCCGAGCCGCTCTTCGTCCTCGTCGACTCGGCCGTCGTCGGACACCTCGGCACCGCGGAGCTCGCCGGCCTCTCGCTCGCCTCGACGTTGCTCGTCACGCTCGTCGGCCTCTGCGTCTTCCTCGCGTACGCGACCACCGCGGCCGTCGCACGACGCCTCGGCGCCGGGCAGGAGCGCGAGGCCCTCCAGTCCGGCGTCGACGGCCTCTGGCTAGCCCTCGGCCTGGGGATCGTGCTGGCTGGCCTCCTGTGGATCACCGCACCCTGGGCCGTGGGCGCGATGGGCGGGACGGGAGACGTCGCGGAGCACGCCGTCGTCTACCTGCGCTGGTCCGCGTTCGGCCTGCCCGGCATGCTGCTCGTCCTCGCCTCCACGGGCGTGCTCCGCGGGCTGCAGGACACCCGCACGCCCCTGTGGGTCGCCGCCGGCGGCGCGACGGCCAACGCCGTGCTCAACGTCGTCCTCGTCTACGGCGTCGGGCTCGGCATCGCCGGCTCGGGCATCGGGACCGCTGTCGCCCAGCTCGGCATGGGCGCGATCCTTGTCGCGGTCGTCGTGCGCGGTGCCCGACGACGCGGCGCGGCCCTCCGCCCCGCCGCCGGTGGCATCTGGGCCAACGCGCGCGCCGGCACACCGCTGTTCGTCCGCACCCTGTCGCTGCGCCTCGCGATCCTCCTCACCGTCTTCGTCGCCACCGGCCTCGGCGAGGTCACCCTCGCCGGCTACCAGGTCGTCGCCTCCGTCTGGGGGCTCGCCGCGTTCGCGCTCGACGCGCTCGCGATCGCCGCGCAGGCGCTCGTCGGCTACGGCCTCGGCGCCGACGACGTCCCCCGGGTCCGCGCCGTCCTGCGCCGCACCCTGCAGTGGGGCGTCGCGGCAGGCGCGCTGCTCGGGCTCGTCATGGCCGCCGGCGGCTGGTGGTTCGCCCTGCTCTTCACGTCCGACCCCGACGTGCGGACCGCCGTCGCGCTGGGCATGGCCGTCTGCGGCTTCCTCCTGCCCATGGCGGGGTGGGTATTCGTGCTCGACGGTGTGCTCATCGGCGCCGGCGACGGCCGGTTCCTCGCGTGGGCCGGCATGCTGACGCTCGTCGTCTACGTGCCGTTCGCGCTCGCCGTCCGGCACTGGGCGCCCGACGGCGCGGCAGGCCTCGCGTGGCTCTGGCTCGCGTTCGCCGGGGTCTTCATGGCGGCCCGCGCCCTGACCACCGGTCTCCGCGCCCGCGGCTCGCGCTGGATGGTCACCGGCACCGCCTGAGCCGACGTGTCAGGACCACAGGACACCCGAGCGTTCCCCGACCCTGACACGCGGTCTCGTCGCGCATCGTGTCAGGGCCACGGGACACCCAGGTGACCTGTCGTCCTGACACGGTCCGGGAGCGACACGAAGGCCCGGCACCTCGGGAGAGGGACCGGGCCTTCGACGTCCGAGCCCGAGGGCTCAGCGGTACTGCGGGATCAGGCAGCGACGACCTTCACCGCGACGGTCGCGGAGACCTCGGGGTGCAGGCGGACGGAGACCGTGTAGTCGCCCGTCGACTTGATCGGCTGACCGATCTCGATCTTGCGCTTGTCGACCGACGAGCCGGCAGCGGCGACCGCGGACGCGATGTCCGCCGTCGTCACGGCGCCGAAGAGACGACCGGCGGTGCCGGCCTTCGCCTCGACGACGACCGGCTTCGACTGCAGCGAGTCGCGGATCGCCTTCGCGTCGTCGAGCGACGCGATCTCGCGGGTCTTGCGCGCCTTGCGGATCGCGGAGACCTGCGACTCGGCACCCTTCGACCACGGCGTGGCGAGCTTGCGCGGGACGAGGTAGTTGCGGGCGTACCCGTCCTTGACCTCGACGACGTCGCCGGGCTCACCGAGACCGGTGACCTCGTGCGTCAGGATCAGCTTGGCCATGAGTTCTTCCCCTTCCCGCTCAGCGAGCCGTCGACGTGTACGGCAGCAGAGCCATCTCGCGGGCGTTCTTCACCGCACGGGCGATCTGGCGCTGCTCCTGGACGGAGACGCCGGTCACGCGACGCGCGCGGATCTTGCCGCGGTCGGAGATGAACTTGCGCAGCAGCGCGGTGTCCTTGTAGTCGACCGACTCGATCTTGGCCGACTTCAGCGGGTTGGACTTCTTCTTGGGCTTGCGCACCACAGGCTTCGCCATGGTGTTGCTCCTCTACAAGGTGCGATCTGAGCCGTGGCCGCTCACGCGGCGTCGGGCACCAGATGTCGGGTGTTCTGGGTGAGGCGAACGGTCAGAACGGGGGCTCGTCCGAGAACGAACCACCGGACGACGCGGGACCAGCCGTGGCCCACGGGTCGTTCTGCTGACCGCCGCCGGAAGCGCTGAATCCGCCACCGCCGGAGGCTCCGCCGGAGCCTCCGAAGCCGCCACCGCCGCCGCCGAAGTTGCCGCCGCCACCGCCACCCGAGCGCTGGGCCCGGGTGACCTTCGCGGAGGCGTAGCGCAGGGACGGACCGATCTCGTCCACCTGCAGCTCGACGACGGTGCGCTTCTCTCCCTCACGGGTCTCGTACGAGCGCTGGACGAGACGGCCCTGCGCGATGACGCGCATGCCCTTCGTCAGCGACTCCGCGACGTTCTCCGCGGCCTCGCGCCAGATCGAGCAGCGCATGAACAGCGTGTCGCCGTCCTTCCACTCGTTCGACTGGCGGTCGAAGGTCCGCGGCGTCGACGCCACCGTGAAGTTGGCCACCGCCGCACCCGCAGGGGTGAAGCGCAGCTCCGGGTCACCCGTGAGGTTCCCGATCACCGTGATGACGGTGTCACCTGCCATGGCCT
Organism: Cellulosimicrobium sp. So1_17; assembly: GCF_055181235.1. NCBI lineage: Bacteria > Bacillati > Actinomycetota > Actinomycetes > Micrococcales > Promicromonosporaceae > Cellulosimicrobium > Cellulosimicrobium sp. So1_17. The sequence continues at coordinate 3,040,082 of NZ_CM143702.1, read as the reverse complement.
GCTCCTTCGTGGTTCGTCGGTGTCGTCGGCGTCGATTCTCGACTCGTACGATCTCTCGCCGCTCGCGCGTCGGCCCATCCCATCACGCGGCGCCCACACGCGCTACGGCGTGGGGACGACCCGTGGACGAGGGCCGAGAGGGGGTGCGGGGAGGGTCAGCGAGCGTCCGTGCGCAGGATCTTGGTGCGCAGCACGACCTCGTTGAGGCCGAGCTGACGGTCCAGCTCCTTGGCGGTGTCGGACGTCGAGGTGAAGTCGACGACCGCGTAGATGCCCTCGGACTTCTTCTTGATGTCGAACGCCAGGCGGCGACGACCCCAGATGTCCACCTTGTCGACGGTGCCGCCGTCGGTCTTGATGACCGACAGGTACTTGTCGAGCGACGGGGCGACGGTGCGCTCCTCGACCTCAGGGTCGAGGATGATCATCAGTTCGTACTGGCGCATGCGGGTAACCCACCTCCTCTGGTCTTCGCGGTCACGGTCCATCCGTGACAGGAGGGTTTTCATGCACTGCTGTGCGCTCTCGCGCACCTGCTGCCCGACGACGTCGCTCGCCCAGGTGGGCGGGCGTCGGCGTGGACAGCAGCTCCCCAGGCTACCCGCACGAGGCGGGGCCCGGGAAATCCGCGGGCGGCGTCAGCCTCCGGCGCCGCCGCCGCCGTTCCCGCCTTCGCCGGGGCCGCCACCGTTGTTGCCGCCACCGGGTTCCTCCGTCGGCGGCGGCTCGGTCGGCTCGGTCGGCTCGGTCGGCTCGGTGGGCTCCTCGGTCGGCTGGGTCGCCGGGTCAGGTCCCTTCGACACGACGATCGAGATCGTCGAGCCCGGGGGCACCTCGGCCATCGACGACTGGCTCAGCACGAACCCGCGCGGCTGCTGGTCGGAGAACTCCTCCGTGACCCGCACCTTGAGACCGGCCGCCTGGAGCGCCGAGCGCGCCGCGCCCTGCTCCATGCCGACGACGCCGGGGACCGTGACGTTCTCCGGCTGCTCGACGGGGGCCTCCTCCGTCGGCTCCTCGGTCGGCGTCTCCGTCGGGGTCTCGGTCGGCGTCTCGGTCGGGAGCGGCTTCTTCGGCGGGGTGTACTCGGGGAAGTTCTCCACGGGCATGCTCGCCGTCGCCGCCTGCATGTACGACGTCCAGGCCTCGACCGGCCACGTACCGCCGGTGATCTGCTCCCACCCGCCGAACGGCGTGATCTCCGACTCGGAGACACCGTCGTCGCCCACCTGGTAGAGACCCACGACGGTTGCGAGCTGCGGCACAAATCCCGCGAACCACGCGGACTTGTTCTCGTTCGAGGTACCGGTCTTGCCGGCGACCGGCCGGTTGAGCGCCTGGGCGGGGTTGCCCGAGCCGCCCTCCGCCTCGACCACCTGCGTCATCGCGTACGTCGCGGCCGCGACGACCTGCGGGTCGAACTCCTGCACCCGCTTGTCGGCCCCCGGCGCCTGGTAGACGAGCCGTCCCTGCGCGTCGACGACGGACGCGACGACGTGCGGCGTCGACCGGAGACCGTCCGCGGCGAGGGTCGCGTAGGCGCCCGCGAGATCGACCGGGTGGACAGTCGCCGTCCCGAGGACGTTCGCCGGGTTCGGCAGCACCTCGGTCTTCTCGCTGATCCCCGCGCGGTGCGCGACGTCGGCCGTCTTCTCCGGACCGATCTCGACGTTCAGCGCGGCGTAGACGGTGTTGACAGACTTCGCGGTCGCCTCGACCAGGTCGGTGCTGCCGTACCCGTAGCCGCCGAAGTTGGTCACTGGCCTGTCGAAGCCGTCGATCTCCACGTCGTTGTCACCGTTGAAGCGCTCGTCGAGGGTGCGCCCCTCCTCGAGCGCCGCCACCAGCGTGAAGGGCTTGAACGTCGATCCACCCTGGGCGGCACCCTGCGTCGCGTTGTTGTACGGCTGGGAGATCGCGTCGGGACCCCCGTACAGCGCCCGGATCGAGCCGTCGTTCGGGTCGACCGACACGATCGACACCCGGAGGTTCGGGGACGCCCCTTCCGGGACGGAGCCGGCCGTGTCGACCGCCGCCTGCTGGAGGGCCGGGTCGACGGTCGTCGTGACCTTGTACCCCTTGCTCTGCAGCATGTCCTCGGTGATGTTCTGCTCCGCGAGCTCCTTCTCGACCATGGTGAGGAGGTAGCCCGTGGGGCCGGCGTACTTGTTCGACTTCACGTACTCGACAGGCTGCGGGAACCCCGCGGCGATCGCGGCCTCGTGGTCGGCCTTCGAGATGTGACCGTCCTCTTCCATCTGACGCAGCGTGCGCTCCCAGCGATGCGTCGCCTGCTCGAGGTCGTTCGCCGGGTCCCAGTTCGTCGGGCTCGGGATGATGCCCGCGATCATCGCGGACTCCGACAGCGTCAGCTCCGCGGCCGGCTTGCCGTAGTACTTCTGGGACGCAGCCTCGATGCCGTACGCGCCGCGCCCGAAGTAGATCGTGTTGAGGTAGTTCCCGAGGATCTCGGACTTCTCCTGCTGCTGCGTGATCTTCAGCGCGAGGATCGCCTCGCGCGCCTTGCCCGCGTAGTCGGTCACCGTGTTCGTGTAGTAGCGCTCGACGTACTGCTGCGTGAGCGTCGAGGCACCCTGGCGCCCGCCGCCCTTGAGATTGTTGTAGAAGGCGCGCGCGATGCCCCGGACGTCGACGCCCGAGTTGGTCCAGAAGGTGCGGTCCTCCGACGCGACGACGGAGTCGCCCACGTACTCGGGGAGCGTCGCGAAGTCGACGATCTCGCGGTTCTCGACGGCGTAGGTACCCATCGTCGTCGTGCCGTCGCCCCAGTAGACCGTCGACGTCTGCGCGTCGACGGTCGGGAGCTCGTCAGGCACGTCGGTGGTGAACCACGCGGCGACGAGCACGCCCGCGACGAGCGCGACGCCCGTGAGCATCGTCCCGACGACGACGCGCCACGACGGCAGCCACCGACGGAAGCCCTGGACGCGCGAACGCGGGTAGTCGAAGAAGCGACGACGCCCGCTGGCGGTCGTCCGTCCCTTCGTCCTCGTGGATCGCGCCACGGTCTACCTTCCTCTGGGGGGCGAGCGGAGAGCGGCACTCGGCGCGCTCGTGGCCCGTCACGACCCGGCCCGGGGTCCGACGCCGCATCCCCGCCTGGGGCGAGGGACGTCGTCGGGCACGGGACCGGCACACGGCGGACCACCCTGAACAATAGGGCGTCGCCCTGCGCGCACAAGGGTGTGCGGTGCCGATCGGCGGATGCTGCCCCATTGATTCGCCCGGGCGTCCCCGCGCCTCCGCGGGTCCTTCACAAACCCGGGCGAGCCCGTGACGCGCGTCTCACCGGCGAGCCTGCATTGCGCGACACCTCGGAAAGACCTAACCTTCCGATGTATCGACTCGATACATCGAGTCCTCCGGCCGCTCGGCCGGCGAGGCGTGAGGCAGTCAGGAGGTGGGATCGTGCGCAGCAAGACACCGGTGCTCGAGACCGCGATCCTCGGCCTGCTCAACGAGTCGCCGCTGCACGGGTACGAGCTGCGCAAGCGGCTCAACATCATGCTCGGCTCGTTCCGTGTGCTGTCGTACGGTTCGCTGTACCCGGCGCTGAAGTCGCTCGTCGCGCGGGGCCTCATCACGGGGACCCAGCAGACGGCGGCGCAGACGGCGCTCGCCCCGGCCCTGTCGGGCAAGCGGGCGCGCATCGTCTACGAGCTCACGGCCGAGGGCAAGGAACACCTCCAGGACGTGCTGGCCTCCTCAGGGCCGGCCGCGTGGGAGGACGAGAGCTTCGACGTCCGGTTCGCGTTCTTCGCGCAGACCGACGCCGAGACCCGCATCCGCATCCTCGAGGGCCGGCGCACCCGGCTCACGGAGAGGCTGGAGGCGGTCAGGGAGTCCGCGGCCCGCACCCGCGAGCGGCTCGACGAGTACACGCTCGAGCTGCAGCGCCACGGACTCGAGCAGGTCGAGCGCGAGGTGCGCTGGCTCGACGGTCTCATCACCACCGAGCGCGACCGGACCTTCGGGCACCCCCGAGGGAGCGCTCGCGCACGACCCAGCAGCACCCCGCATCCTGCGGAACCACCCGAGCAGGAGCCCGACGGCGCACGGCGACCCGAGGACCCTGGAACTTCGAACACCAAGGAGCGAGGATGACCTCCATCCGCGTCGCCATCGTCGGCGTAGGCAACTGCGCATCGTCTCTGGTCCAGGGCGTGCACTTCTACCGTGACGCCGACCCGAGCAGCACCGTCCCGGGCCTCATGCACGTGCAGTTCGGCGACTACCACGTGTCGAGCCTCGAGTTCGTGGCGGCGTTCGACGTCGACGCGAAGAAGGTCGGCTTCGACCTCTCCGAGGCGATCAACGCCTCCGAGAACAACACGATCAAGATCGCGGACGTCCCGCCGCTGGGCGTGACCGTCCAGCGCGGCCCGACGCTCGACGGCATCGGCAAGTACTACGCCGAGACCATCGAGGAGTCGGACGCCGAGGCGGTCGACGTCGTCGCCACGCTGCGCGAGGCCCAGGTCGACGTGCTCGTCTGCTACCTGCCCGTCGGTTCCGAGGCCGCTGCGAAGTTCTACGCGCAGGCCGCTATCGACGCCGGCGTGGCGTTCGTCAACGCCCTCCCCGTGTTCATCGCGTCCGACCCGGAGTGGGCCGCGAAGTTCGAGGAGGCCGGCGTGCCGATCGTCGGCGACGACATCAAGTCGCAGGTCGGCGCGACGATCACGCACCGCGTGCTCGCCAAGCTGTTCGAGGACCGCGGCGTCGTGCTGGACCGCACGTACCAGCTCAACGTCGGCGGCAACATGGACTTCAAGAACATGCTCGAGCGCGAGCGCCTGGAGTCCAAGAAGGTCTCCAAGACGCAGGCCGTGACCTCCAACCTGACCGGTGCCCTGGCCGGCAAGACGGAGGACCGCAACGTCCACATCGGCCCGTCGGACTACGTCGCGTGGCTCGACGACCGCAAGTGGGCGTACGTGCGCCTCGAGGGCCGTGCGTTCGGCGAGGTCCCGCTGAACCTGGAGTACAAGCTCGAGGTCTGGGACTCCCCCAACTCGGCCGGCATCATCATCGACGCCGTCCGCGCCGCGAAGATCGCCAAGGACCGCGGCGTCGGTGGCCCGATCCTCTCGGCGTCGACCTACTTCATGAAGTCCCCGCCGGTCCAGATGGAGGACACGAAGGGCCGCGCCCAGCTCGAGGCCTTCATCGCCGGCGAGGTCGAGCGCTGATCCGGAGCGCAGGATCAGCGCGACCGACAGGTCGAGCGCTGATCTGACCGCTCCGACGTAGTACGCGGGTCCGCGGGTGGGGGCGGTCTCGGTGCTCGGGCTGCCGCGCCCTCACCCTGGCTTGTCGGCCGGAGGTTCAGGAGCGCGGCTCCACGCCCTTCGCATCCGAGACCGCCCCCACCCGCTCGCACGTCGTCTCGCCCAGGCGACCAGGTCTCTGTCTCGCCGGCCCAGGGCGACCACCGCCGTCGACCGACCATCGGGGCCGTACCGCCGTCGGGCACGAACTGAAACGTAGGGTGGACGTGTGGGTGTGATCTCCGAGCTCCGGGCGCTGCTGCGCCTCGAGGGCTTCCGTCGGCTGTTCGCGGTGCGGCTCGTGTCGCAGGCCGGCGACGGCATGTTCCAGGTCGGCCTCGCGTCCCTGCTGTTCTTCTCGCCCGAGTCGCAGGGCACGGCGTCGGCGATCGCGGGCGCGTTCGCGGTGATGCTCGCGCCGTTCACGATCGTCGGCCCGTTCGCCGGCGTGTTCCTGGACCGGTGGCAGCGCCGCCAGGTCCTCGTGTGGGGCAACGCGGTCCGCGTCGTCCTGACGCTCGGCATGGCCGTGCTCATGCTGTCCGGCGGGGTGAGCGCCTGGATCTACGCGGTCGGCCTCGCGGCGCTCTCGGTGAACCGCTTCCTCCTGGCGGGCCTGTCCGCGGGTCTTCCGCGCGTCGTCGACGGCCCGCTGCTGCTCACGGCCAACTCGCTGACCCCGACGCTCGGCGCGGGGGCCGCGTTCGTCGGCGGCGGCATCGGCTTCCTCCTGGGCCTGACGTTCGAGCCGGGCCGCGTCAAGGACTCCTCGGCGCTCGTGTGCGCCGCGCTCGTCTTCGCCGTCGCGTCCCTGCTCGCGCTGCGGCTCGGCCGCACGCAGCTCGGTCCCGACCGCCCCGCCGAGGCCGCGATCGCGAGCGAGATCGTCAAGGTCGCGCGCGGGCTGGTCGACGGCGCGCGCTACCTCGTCGCGCGCCGCACGCCCGGTCAGGCGCTGCTCGCGATGGCGACGCACCGCTTCCTCTACGGCGTCGTGTTCATCGCGTCGATCCTCATCTCGCGCAACCTGCTCGACCCGGGCAACCAGGACGCGGGCATGGCGACGTTCGCGATCGTCGTCGGCCTCACGGGCGTCGGCGGCGCGGGCGCGATGGTGCTGACCCCCACGCTGTCGCGGTACACCGGCCCGCAGGCGTGGATCGCGATCATGCTGCTGCTCGCCGCGGCGAGCCAGCTCCTCCTCGTCACGACGCCGTCGCGCGCCGTCGTCTACACGGGCGCCGCGCTGCTGGGCCTCGCCGCGCAGGGCACGAAGATCGCGGTCGACACGATCGTCCAGCGCGACACCGAGGACGGGTACCGCGGACGGGCGTTCGCGTTCTACGACGTCCTCTACAACGCGGCGTTCGTCGGCGCCGCGGCCCTCGCCGCCTTCACCCTCCCGGACACCGGGTGGTCGCGCGGCGTCTTCGTCGCGCTCGCCGTCGCGTACGTGCTCGCCGCGCTCGTCCTGTGGACGCGCGGCGCGCGCACGCCCGCCGAGACCGGGCGCGCCGTCGTGGCCGACGCCGCGACGACGTCGGGCGCGACGCCCGCCTGATCAGCCGGTCGGCTCCGCGGCCCGGTCGGGCCCCGTGGTCCGGTCGAGCTGCGCGGCCCCGTCGAGCTCCGCGGCGAACGCCCGCAGGTCGTCGACGACGAGCTGCGGCTCCTCGAGCGCGGCGAAGTGCCCGCCGCGCGGCATCGTCGTGAACCGCCGGACGTCGAAGAACCGCTCGGCGTACTCGCGCGGCGGCGGAAGGATGTCGCGCGGGAAGATCGCCAGGGCCGTCGGCACGTCCACCCGCACGGACCAGCCGGCGTCGTCGCCCCCCTCGCCCCAACCGCCCTGCGAGCTCGCGCTGTCGTCTTCCGCGCCGTCGTCGCCCGCACCCTCCCAGGCGTCGTCCGAGGCTCCGTCTCCCCAGTCGCCGTCGAGACCCTCGTTGTACAAACGCATCGACGAGCGGATCGAGTTGGCCACCCAGTAGAGCATCACGTTGGTGAGCAGGTCGTCGTCGGACGGCAGGGTGTCGGACAGGTACGCGAAGTGGTCGACCAGCCACGCGGCGAGCCCGACCGGCGAGTCGCTCAGGCCGTAGGACAGCGTCAGCGGACGCGACGACTGGATCCCGACGTACCCGCCGCGCGTCTCGCTCCACGTCTCGAGCGCGGCGAACATCGTGCGCTCGGCCTCGCTCGCCGTCTCCCGGTCGACCAGGAACAGGTTGGGGAACGGGACGTCCGTGAGGTGGAGACCGATGACGCGGTCGGGGTGGGCGCGCGCGACCTCCTGCGCGACGACGGAGCCCCAGTCGCCACCGTGCGCGAGGTAGCGCTCGTAGCCGAGCCCTGTCATGAGCCGCGCGACGACGTCGGCGGTCCGGGTCCCGCTCACGGTCCCGGCCTCGGGCTGCTCCGAGAAGTCGAAGCCGGGCAGGGACGGCACGACGACGTCGAACACCGGCTCGTCGGGACCGACGCCGGGGTCTCGTCCCGTGAGGCGGTCCACGACGTGCGCGTAGCGGTAGAACGAGTCCGCCCAGCCGTGCAGGAGCAGGACAGCAGCGGCGCCCGGTCGCACGGCGCGCTCGTGGATCGCGTGCACCTCGTGCCCGTCGATCGTCGTCGCGACGTGGTGGAACCGGTTCAGCCTCGCCTCGTGCGCCCGCCAGTCGTAGCCGTCGGTCCAGTGCGCGGCGAGTCGCCGCATCGTCGAGAGCTCGGTGCCGCGCTGCCATCCGTCCGTCTCGGGCTCGGAGGGCCAGCGCGTGCGGAGGAGCCGGTCGCGCAGGTCGTCGAGCGCGGCCTGCGGGACGTCGATCGTGAACGGACGGAACTCCATGAAGGCCTCCGGTGCTCGATGGGGTGTGTCGTCGACGCTACGTGTCATAGCGGTCAGATCCTGTCCTCTATCTCCGCTCGTCCGCGGAGCTTCCCGCAGGATCGGACTGCCCGGAGACCGATGACTCCGGGGGCGAAAAGAAGTCGTCACGTCCGGTGGGAATAACGCAGGATGAGGATCGGTCGTACAGGGTACGGATCTTCGTGGCGGACGCCGCGAGGCCCGGCCGGCCCGACTCCCCGGGCCTCCCGACCGACCTCCCCCGACACCGCCGTCGCGTGCCTCGCACGCGACCTCCGGGCTGCCCCCGTGCAGCCCGAACCCGCCCCCGCCGGCCTGGACCGAGACCGGCGCACCGAACGACGCGAGCGGAGAACTCCGTGCCAGCCTCCCCCTCCCCCGACACCACGGCCCGACCCCTGCCCGGCGACGCCGTGACCGACGCTCCCGTCACCGACGCTCCGGTCACCGGCGCGCCGTCGGGCACCGCGACGCACGTCGGCGTCGACAAGCTGCCGCGCGAGGACTTCCTCGTCATCGCGCTGCTGCTCGTCTCCGCGTTCGTCGTGATCCTCAACGAGACGACGATGAGCGTGGCGCTCGCGCCGCTGATGACCGACCTCGGCATCACGGCGAGCACCGGTCAGTGGCTCACGACGGCGTTCATGCTCACGATGGCCGTGGTCATCCCCGCGAGCGGCTTCCTGCTGCAGCGGCTCGGCACGCGCGGGGCGTTCCTGCTCGCGATGTCGCTCTTCAGCGCCGGCACCCTGCTCGCCGCGCTCTCGCCCGGGTTCTCCTGGCTGCTCGTCGGGCGTGTGGTCCAGGCGTCGGGCACGGCCATCATGATGCCGCTGCTCATGACGACGATCATGACGCTCGTCCCGCCGGCGATCCGCGGCAAGGTCATGGGCAACATCTCGATCGTCATGGCCGCTGCGCCGGCCCTCGGCCCGTCGCTCTCGGGCCTCATCCTCGACACGCTGAGCTGGCGCTGGGTGTTCGGCATCGTCCTGCCGATCGGGCTCGTCACCCTGGTTCTCGGCTTCCTGTACGTCCGGGACGTGGCGGACCGTACACACTCGCGCCTCGACCCGTTCTCCCTCCTGCTCGCCGCGCTCGCGTTCGGCGGTCTGGTCTACGGCCTGTCGAGCATCGGCGAGGCCGCGCGGCACACCCCGGTGGTGGCGCCGTGGATCCCGATCGTCCTCGGAGCCCTCGCCCTCGGCGCGTTCGCGTGGCGTCAGGTGCGCCTCCAGCGCGAGGACCGGGCGCTGCTCGACCTGCGCGTGTTCGCCTCGCGCGGGTTCAGCGTCCCGCTCGGAATCATGGCCGTCGGCATGGTCGCGATGTTCGGCTCGCTCATCCTGCTGCCGCTGTTCCTCCAGGACGCGATGGGTCTCGAGCCGCTGCAGACGGGCCTCATCGTCCTGCCGGGCGGGCTGCTCATGGGTCTGCTCGGCCCGACCGTCGGCCGCCTGTTCGACCGCGTCGGACCCCGTCCGCTCGTGATCCCCGGCGTGAGCGTCGTGGCCGTCGCCCTCGCGGCGTTCACGACCATCCACGCCGACTCGTCGCCGTTCTTCGTCCTCGCGCTGCACGTCGCGCTGAGCCTCGGCCTCGCGTTCATGTTCACGCCGCTCTTCACGACGGCCCTGTCGTCGCTCCAGCCGAACCGCTACTCGCACGGCTCTGCGGCCATCGGCACGGTCCAGCAGCTCGCCGGCGCCGCCGGCACGGCGATGTTCGTCGCGGTCATGACCACGCGGTCGATCGCCTACGAGGCCGACGGCGCGTCGCCGCAGGTCGCGCTCGCCGAGGGCGTCGGCGACGCGTTCGTCTGGGGCACCGCGGTCATGCTCGTCGCCGTCGGTCTGTCGTTCCTCCTGCGCCGCGCCCCCGCCGGTCCCGGCGGAGCCCCGGTCCCGTCCGGCCACTGACGAGCCACCGTCCCGAGGCGACGTGTTGCAGGGACCACGTGCCGTCGTCGTCAGGCGCCGGACGGGCGCCGGACGAGAGCGGTAGGGCGCTCTGGAGGACGCCGGACGAGACGGGAGTCCGCTCACGAGGGCGCCGGTCGAGGCCGGAGGGGCGGCCGTGCCGGGTCGTGGCGGGTCTGGCGGGAGCGGTGCGAGGAACGAGCACCGCGGATGGTAGACCCGGCACGGCCGCCCCGGAGCGCCTCGTCCGGCGCCCGACCCGCCCAGCGCCCGACCCGCACGGCGCCCACCCGGCGCCGGTCAGCCGGCCGTCGACTCCGGCTGCTCGGCCCACCACCGCAGGAGGTCCTCGCGGGCGACGTCCTCGTCGACCGGTCCACGGTCGAGCCGCAGCTCCAGCAGGTGCTTGTACGCCCGACCGACGACCGGGCCCGGACGGATGCCGAGGATCGCCATGATCTGGGCGCCGTCCAGGTCCGGCCGGACGGCGTCGAGCTCCTCCTTCGCGCGGAGGTCGGCGATGCGGTGCTCGAGGTCGTCGTACGACTCCCGCAGCCGCTGTGCCTTGCGGCGGTTCCGCGTCGTGCAGTCGGCACGGGTCAGGCGGTGCAGCCGCTCGAGCAGCGGCCCGGCGTCGGTGACGTACCGGCGCACCGCGGAGTCCGTCCAGGCGCCGTCGCCGTACCCGTGGAAGCGCAGGTGCAGCTCGACGAGCCGCGCGACGTCCTTCACGACCTGCTTGTCGTAGCGCAGGGCCTTGAGCCGCTTCGCGACCATCTTCGCCCCCACGACCTCGTGGTGGTGGAAGCTCACGCCGCCGCCCTCCTCGAACCGCCGCGTCGGCGGCTTGCCGACGTCGTGCAGGAGCGCGGCGAGGCGCAGCACGAGGTCGGGCGCAGGGACGGCGCCGTCGGGCCCGGTCTCCTGCGCGATCGCCTGGTCGAGCACCGTGAGCGAGTGCTCGTACACGTCCTTGTGCCGGTGGTGCTCGTCGATCTCGAGCTTGAGCGCGGGCAGCTCGGGCAGCACGTGGTCCGCGAGGCCCGTGTCGACGAGCACCTCGAGCCCGCGCCGCGGCTCGGCCGCGCACAGCAGCTTCGACAGCTCGTCGCGCACGCGCTCGGCGGAGACGATCTCCACGCGCTCGGTCATGAGGACGAGCGCGGCGAGCGTCCCGCCGTCGACCTCGAACCCGAGCTGCGCCGCGAACCGCGCGGCACGCATCATGCGCAGCGGGTCGTCGTCGAACGAGCGCTCGGGTGCGATCGGCGTCCGCAGCACGCGTCGCGCGAGGTCGCCGAGGCCGTCGTACGGGTCGACGAACGTCATCTCCGGCACGCGGACGGCCATCGCGTTGACCGTGAAGTCGCGGCGCGACAGGTCGCCCTCCAGCGTGTCCCCGAACGCGACGACGGGCTTGCGCGACGTCGCGTCGTACTCGTCGGACCGGTACGTCGTCACCTCGACGACGATCTCGGGCGAGAACCGCTTCGCGCCGATGGTGCCGAACTCCTTGCCGATGTCCCAGTGGGCGTCGCCCCACCGCGCGAGGATGGCCTGCGTCTCGTCCGGGGACGCGGACGTCGCGAAGTCGAGGTCGTTGCTCGCCCGGCCGAGGAACGCGTCCCGGACCGGGCCGCCGACGAGCGCGAGCTCGTGGCCTGCCGCGCGGAACGCCTCGCCCAGCTCGATCGCGGCCGGCGCGAGCTCTGCGAGCACGGCGAGGGCGCGGCGCTGCAGCTCGAGCGCCGCAGGGGTCGGCGGGGAGGACGGTGGCGTGGGCACGACACCCAAGCCTGCCAGATGGGACGGTCGGCGGAGCGCCACTCGGTAGTGTTGGTGCATGTCCACCCCTGCGCGCGCCGACGACCCCCGGAGGTCTCCGGGCGCCGGTGGGCCGGACGACAGCGGCACGACGGGGGGACGCGGGCACGAGCGTCCCGTCGCCGTCCCTGCCCCGCCCGGAGGGCATCCCCTGCACATCGACCCGCGCGCCCGCGCCGCTCCGACGCCGACGCCGCTCCCCGTCGTGGAGGAGGTGTCGGCCGGCGGGCTCGTCATCCACGACACCGCCGACGGTCCGAGCGCCGCGGTCATCGCGCGCCGCAACCGGGGCGGCCGGCTCGAGTGGTGCCTGCCGAAGGGCCACCTCGAGGGCGCGGAGACGCCCGAGCAGGCGGCCGTCCGCGAGATCGCGGAGGAGACAGGCATCCGGGGGGAGGTCCGCGAGCCGCTCGGCGTCATCGACTACTGGTTCACGGGCGACGACCGCCGCGTCCACAAGGTCGTGCACCACTTCCTGCTCCGTGCGACGGGCGGCTACCTCACGGTCGAGGGCGACCCCGACGGCGAGGCGGAGGACGTCGCCTGGATCCCGGTCGGCGAGCTGCCCGATCGCCTCGCGTACCCCAACGAGCGGCGGATCGCCCTCGTCGCGCACAGCGTCCTCGCCGGCCGGCCGGCGCGGTTCCACGGGACGATCACGAGTAGGGTGACCGGGACGATCGTCCGCTCGTCCCGCCGGCCGACCGACGAGCCGGGCGGGCCGCCACCGCCTGCCCCACGGAGCCCCGCCGACCACTCATGACGTCCTCCGACCCTCGCGGCGCGCGCGTGCACCACGCCGCCCCGGCCGCGCTGCTCGCGCTGCTCGTGCTCGTCCTCACGGTCCTCGCCCCGGTCACGAGCCGCGCTGCCCCGTCCGTGGTCGCCGCCGACGTCACGCCGACCGACGGCGAGGTCACCGTGACGATCGACGCCCTGTCCCCCGGCGTGCTCTCCGCGGGCGGGACCCTGGCCGTGACCGCGACCGTCGCCAACGGGACGGACCGCACGCTCGACGCGCCCGCGGTCGACCTCGGTGTCCAGCGCGGTGCCGCGGTGACCCGCTCGGCGCTCGACGCCTGGGCGACCGCCGATGCCTCGACCCTCCCGGGGAACCGCGCCGCGCGCGAGACGCTCGACCCGCTCGCACCCGGCGCGACGACGCAGGTCGCCTTCTCCGTGACCGCGGCCGAGCTGAGCCTCGGCGGCGCGAGCGACTGGGGGCCGCGCGGGCTCGCCGTCCGGGTGTCCGACGGCGGGGAACGCCTCGCCGTGCAGCGGACCTTCGTCGTCTGGGCGCCGACGGGCGAGGTCCCGCCGGTCCGGCTGAGCGTCGTCGCCGCGGTCACGGGCCCTGCGGTCGACCCCGACCCCGAGACGTACGACGACGCGCTGTCTGTCGCGGTCGGCACGGAGGACGAGCCTGGTCGGCTGGCACGGCTCACCGCTGCGACCGGGCCGACGTCCGAGATCGGCTGGGTCGTCGACCCGGCGCTCGTCGCGGCCGCACAGGGGTCCCCGGACCCGGCCGTGACCGCGTGGGCCGACGAGGTCCTCACCGCCGCAGAGGCTCGGACGACGTTCGCTCTGCGCGCCTACGACCCCGACGTCGCGGCCTACGCCCACGCGAGCGTCGCGCTGCCCGAGGGGACACCGCTCCCCGGCGCGGACCCCGTTCCCGCGGTCCCCGAGGACCGGACGGCGACCGCGGCCTGGCGGACGGACCTCGCGTGGCCCGCCGAGACGGTCCCGGACCTCCCGACCGTGACCCTCGCCGCGTCGTCGGGCGCGTCGACCGTCGTGGTGGGCGGTGACGCGCTCACGCCGGACTCCTCCCTGACGTACACGCCGACCGGCAGCGCGCGGGTGTCCACGTCGGCGGGCGACGTCACGGCCCTCGTCCCGGACCCGGTGCTCACGGGTCTCCTCGCCGCGGGCAGCAGCGCCGAGCCCGTGACGACCCAGCGGCTCCTCGCCGAGACCGCGGTGATCGCGCGGGAGCGCCCCGCCGACCTCCGCAACGTCCTCGTCGCGCTGCCGCGCGCGTGGGACCCGGACCCCGCGGCGTTCACCGCACGCCTCGCCGCGCTGGAGTCCGCCGCCTGGGCGGACGTCGTCCCGGTCGACGACCTGCTCGCCGCGGCCGTCCCGGAGGTCGCGCGAACCGCCCTGCCGGAGAGCTCGCCGGCCGCGGACGAGATCTCGACGACGCAGCTCCGGACGCTCGCCCGCGCGCGCGACGGCCTCGCCGCGTTCGCCACCGTCGCCCCCGACCCCGCGGCGCTGACGCGACCCCTCGAGAGCGGGTTCGTGACACCCACCTCGGTCGCGTTCCGCGCCGTCCCCGCGGCGCGGACCGACGCGGTCCGGCAGGCCGAGCAGTCGACCCGGGCGGTGACGGGGAGCATCTCGATCGTGCGCGGTTCCTCGATCCTGCTGCTCGCCGAGCAGCAGAGCCTTCCGATCCGGCTGAGCAACGACCTCGACCAGGACGCCGTGGTCCAGGTCGTGCTGCGCCCCGACGAGCCCCGCCTCAAGGCACCCGACCGTGAGACCGCGACGATCCCGGCCGGTTCCGAGGTCACCGTGCAGGTCCCGGTCGAGGCCGCGGGCAGCGTCAACGTGGTCGTCGACGTCGAGGTGGTCAGCCAGGTGCGGCCCGACGTGCGCGTGGCCGAGCCCCAGAAGTTCGTGGTCCGGGTGCGTGCGGACTGGGAGTCCGTCGGCACCGTCGTCGTCGCGGTCCTCCTCGCCGTCGGGATGCTCGCCGGCATCTGGCGGACGGTGCGGCGCGGGAGGTCCCCGCGACGGCTCGCCGGGGCGACCGTCGACCAGCCCGCCCTTCCCCCGACCGACCCCCCGACCGACCCGCCGACCGACGGCGAGCCGCGCCGATGACCGGCGCACCGCGCCACGTGCGCCCACCGGGCGAGGGCCACGGCGACCGGCCCGGCACGACGCGCGGGGCCGGCCGCCCCGGGCCGTCGACACTCCCGGGCGACCCCGCGGCGTCGGGCATGCCCGACGAGGTCGCCGAGGCCGGCGTGACCGACGCCCCGTCCGACGGCTCGCGCACCGGTGGGCTCGGCCGGTCGTCGGCGCTCATGGCGTCGGGGACGTTCGTGTCGCGCGCGCTCGGCCTGGTGCGCAACGTGCTGCTCGTCGCGGCGATCGGCACCACGGGCCTGGTCGCCGACGCCTTCGACGTCGCGAACAAGATCCCCAACGTGCTGTTCGCGATCCTCGCGGGCGGCGTGCTCAACGCGGTCCTCGTGCCCCAGATCGTGCGGGCCTACCGGGCCCACAACACGCAGGAGCGGCTCGACAAGCTCCTCACGCTGTCGGGCGTCGTCCTGCTCGCGATCTCCGCTCTGCTCACGGCCGGGTCGAGCATCCTTGTCGCGCTGTACACCGGCCCGGGGTGGACGTCGCCCCAGATGTCGCTCGCCGTGGCGTTCGCGTTCTGGTGCACGCCACAGCTCTTCTTCTACGGGCTGTACACGCTGCTCGGGCAGGTCCTCAACGCGCGCGGCCAGTTCGGGCCGTTCATGTGGGCCCCGGTGCTCAACAACGTCGTGTCGATCGCCGGGTTCGCGGCGTTCATCGCCGTCTACGGCCCCGCGGCCACGGGCAACGTCGACGACCTGTCGCAGTGGGACGGGCCGAAGATCGCGCTGCTCGCCGGGACCGCGACGCTCGGCGTCGCCGCGCAGGCCCTCATCCTCGTGGTGCCGCTGTGGCGCGCCGGCTTCCGGTGGCACGTCCGGTTCGGGCTGCACGGCATCGGGCTCCGGTCAGCGGGCCAGGTCGCGCTGTGGACGTTCGCGGCCGTGCTCCTCGAGCAGGTCGGCGTCCTGTTCACGACGCGGTTCGCGAGCGAGGCGCCGCGCGCCGCTCTCACCGACGCGTTCGGCAGGTACGCCGACGACCCCGGCGCGCTCGGCGTCGTCACCGGCCTCACCGCCGGCGCCCCCGAGGCGTTCGCCGACTCGCTCACCGTCGCGGGCAACGCCGCCTACACGCAGGCGCTCATGATCTACCTGCTGCCGCACTCCCTCGTGACGGTCTCGATCGCCACCGCGCTCTTCACGGGCATGAGCGCGGCCGCGCACGCCGGCGACGTCGCGCGCGTGCGGCACGACCTGTCCCGCGGCGTCCGCACGGTCGGCGTGTTCACCGTGTTCGCGACCGCCGTGTTCGTGGTGCTCGCGCTGCCGATCACCAAGCTCCTCGTGCCCTCCGTCGACGCCGCGTCCGGCGCCGCCGTCGCACAGGTCCTCGTCGCGATGGCGTTCGGCCTCGTCCCGCTCGGCGGCATGGTGCTCATGAAGTGGGTCTACTACGCGTTCGAGGACGGCCGGACCGTCTTCTGGATCCAGGTGCCGGGCACGATCGTGCTCGTCGGCGTGTCGTGGCTCGCGACCCGGACGCTCGACCCGCACTGGTGGGTCGTCGGTGTCGGTGCCGCGATGAGCCTGTCCAACCTCGTCGCCGTCGCCCTGCGGACGGTCGGCCTGCGCCGGACGCTGCGCGGTCTCGACGGCTTCCGGATCGTCCGCATGCACGTCAAGGCGATCCTCGCGGCCGCCCTGAGCGCCGGCGTCGGATGGGGCCTCCTCCAGCTCCACGGCCGGTTCCTCGGCGAGATCTACGGCCTGTCGTGGGGGCACGCGGTGCTCGTCGTCGGGGTGGTCGGGGTCGTCATGACCGCCGCGTACGTCGGCGGCCTCAAGCTGCTGCGCGTGCGCGAGCTCGACCAGCTCCTCGGGCCGGTCCTCGGCCGCGTCCGACGTCTCGTGCGGCGATGAGGGCCGCACCCGAGCGGGCCCTCGCACGGGTCTGCCGACGATCCTTTCCCTGGATACCCGGGCATTCCGGGCCCGCGTACCATGTGGTGGTGTCGACCACGAGTCCCCCGAAGGAGGTCCGGTGAACGGCGTGGCCCCCGGAACACTGCTCGTCGCCCGCTACCGGTTGGACGAGCAGCTCCCGTCCGACCTCGCCGACGTCACGGCCTGGTCGGCGCACGACCAGATCCTCGACCGGCCCGTGCGGGTCTCGCTCGTCACCGGCGCGCACGTCGCCGACGCGCTCGACTCCGCGCGCCGTGCCGCGCTCGTCGCCGACCCGCGCCTCACCCGCGTGCTCGACGTCGGGGCGGAGGACGGCGCGGCGTACGTCGTCACCGAACCGTTCGTCGGCATCACGCTCGCCGAGGTCGTCGCGGGCGGCATCGTCGACCCGCAGCAGGCCCGCGCCATCGTCGGAGAGGCCGCCTCCGCGCTCGAGGCTGCCCGACGCCGCGGGGTGCACCACCTCGCGCTGCGCCCGGACGCCGTCCGGGTCGACGGGAGCCGCGTCGTCGTGACCGGGCTGGGCCTCGACGCCGGCGTCGCAGGACAGGACCAGCAGGACCCCGACCGCACGTCCCGGGCGGACGCCGTCGGGCTCGTCGCCCTCCTCTACTACGCCGTCACCGCCCGCTGGGCGGGCCCGTCCCTGGACGTCCCCTGGATCTCCGCGGACGCCATCCACCCGCTGCCCGCCCAGCTCTCCGGCGACCGGGCCCTCCCGCCGTCCGCCGTCCGCTCGGACGTGCCGGCCGAGCTGGACGAGCTGTGCAGCGAGACCTTCACCGCCGCCACGGGCGACGCCGCGTCGTGGACCGGGCCTGTCGCCGGAGGTGGGCCGAGCACGCCCGCCGACGTCGTCTCGGCGCTCGAGCCGTGGGGCGAGGTGTCCGTGGTCGCCGCGCTGCCCGCGTTCGTCCAGCCCGGCGCGGCCGCCTCCGCCGCAGGCGTGAGCCGTCAGTCCGTACGGACCGCGTTCGACGGCGGGGCGTCGGCCCCGCCCGGGACGCCGCCGCCCGCTCCCCCGGTCCGCCGCCCCGCCACCGGGCGGATCCACCGCGTAGGTGCCGTCCCGGGGGCCGCCGGCTACGCGGCTGCCGGGTACGCAGCCGGAACCGCCACGTACGGCCAGGAGCAGGCCGCCGCCACCGCGGTCGGCCCGCCCCCCACCGGCCCGCTGCCCGTGCCGCCGCCGCCCGCGTACGACCCGGGCGCCACCCCGACCCAGGCCTACCCCGCGCCCGCCGGGACAGCCAGCTCCTCCGCTCCCGCGGTCCAGCAGCCTGCCGTCGAGCTGCCCGCTGCGCAGAGCGCCGAGGGCAGCTGGGGCGAGCCCGTCCCCCGCCGTGGGCCACGCCGCTTCAACGCGACGCCGTTCGTCCTCGTGCTGGTCGTCCTGCTCGTCGGAGCCGGCGTCTTCTGGGCGGTCGACACCGCGTTCGACGGCTTCTCGCCCGCCGTGCAGTCCGACGGCCGCGAGACGACGGGTGAGGAGACCCCCGCCGAGGGCGAACCGGGTGCGACCGACGGCGGCGGCGAGGAGCCCGCACCTGCGCCCGAGGTCCGGCCCGTGATCGCCTCCGCCCAGGCGCTCGACCCCCAGGGCGACGCAGACCCGGGCAACGAGGGCGAGCACCCCGAGGCCGTCGCGCTCGCCTTCGACAGCCAGCCCGAGACGTTCTGGTACACCCGTCGGTACAACAGCCCCGACTTCGCCGGGCTCAAGGACGGCATCGGCTTCGCCGTCGTCCTCGAGGAGAAGGCACCCGTGCAGACGATCGTCATCGACTCGGGTGTGAACGGTGGCAACGTCGAGATCCGTGCCACGTCGCCGGGCACCCCGACCGAGGGCGAGGTGCTCGCGTCCGGTCCGCTCTCACCCGGCGTCGAGTTCACGTTCCCCGAGCCCGTCGAGGCCGAGTCCATCGTGCTGTGGTTCACCGAGCTGCCGCAGAACGCGGCGGGCGAGAACCGCATGGAGATCAACGAGATCCTGCTCTCCTGAGACGCAGCGCAGGACCCACGCCGTACCGTGGGAGGAGCGCGCCGCGGAACAGATGGGCCGTCGCCGGCGTTCACCACATCGCGCGGCGGGTACGTCGCGCACCGACACCGAGGAGCATCACGTGACCGAGCAGCCGACCGTCGAGAACCTGATCATCGTGGGATCGGGTCCTGCTGGCTACACCGCGGCGATCTACGCCGCCCGCGCGGGCCTGGCGCCCGTGGTGCTGGCCGGTTCGGTGACCGCTGGCGGTGCGCTGATGAACACGACGGACGTCGAGAACTTCCCGGGTTTCCCAGACGGCGTGATGGGTCCGGACCTCATGGAGTCGCTGCGCAAGCAGGCCGAGCGCTTCGGCGCCCGGGTCGAGTGGGACGACGCGACGTCGCTCGAGCTCGACGGCCCCGTGAAGACCGTCGTGACGGGCAACGGTGACACGTACCGTGCACGAGCCGTGATCCTCGCGACGGGGTCGGCGTACCGCGAGCTCGGCCTGGACGACGAGAAGCGGCTGTCCGGCCGCGGGGTGTCCTGGTGCGCGACGTGCGACGGATTCTTCTTCCGTGACCAGCACATCGCGGTCGTCGGTGGCGGCGACTCCGCGGTGGAGGAGGCCACGTTCCTCACCCGGTTCGCCTCGAAGGTGACGATCGTGCACCGTCGCGACGAGCTGCGCGCGTCCAAGATCATGGCCGACCGCGCCCTCGCCGACCCCAAGATCGAGTTCGCGTGGAACTCCGAGGTCGTGGGCATCGACGGCGAGAGCAAGGTCGAGGGCGTGCGCCTGCGCGACACCGTGACCGGCGCCGAGAGCGCACTCCCCGCCACGGGCCTCTTCGTCGCGATCGGGCACGAGCCCCGCAGCGAGCTCCTCGCCGGACAGATCGACCTCGACGACGAGGGCTACGTCCAGGTCGTCGGCCGCACCACCGCGACCAACCTGCCCGGGGTCTTCGCGTGCGGCGACCTGGTCGACCACACCTACCGCCAGGCGATCACCGCGGCCGGCTCCGGCTGCTCCGCCGCGCTCGACGCCCAGCGCTACCTCACCGAGCTCGCGGACGCCGCGGGTCTGGCAGACCTGGCCGGGACGCCCGAGAGCCCGAACCCGGAGGAGCTCCCCGAGGCCCTCGCCGAGATCCGCGCCTGACGCCTCTCGACATCTTCCCACCCGTCCCGCGACGGAGGTCGTCCCCCGTCGCCACTCCACCCTGGAGGTCACGCATGGCCACCGTTCCCGTCACCGACGCCACCTTCCGCGACGAGGTCCTCGCGTCCGACGTCCCCGTCCTCGTCGACTTCTGGGCCACCTGGTGCGGTCCGTGCCGCCAGGTCGCGCCCATCCTCGAAGAGCTCTCCGAGGAGTACGGCGACAAGATCAAGATCGCGAAGCTCGACACCGACGCGAACCCGGAGACCACGGGCGCCTACGGCATCGTGTCGATCCCGACCCTCAACGTCTACGTCGGGGGCGAGCTCCAGCGCTCGATCATCGGCGCTCGTCCGAAGCGTGCGCTGACCGAGGAGATCGACGCCGTCCTCGCCACGACGGCCTGACGCACCACGTCCACGACGCCGGAGGGCGGGCCGCTTCGAGCGGTCCGCCCTCCGGCGTCTTCACGGGATCCCCCGATGCGTCGTGCGAGACTGGGAAACGTGAGCGCGCCCACCCCTCCCCCTCAGCCGACCTCCGCCGGGACCCGCCTCGACCCGTGGTTCGGCGCCTACGCAGAGCGCGCGCACGGGATGCGCGCGTCGGAGATCCGGGCGCTCTTCGCGGTCGCCAACCGCCCCGAGGTCGTGTCGCTCGCCGGCGGGATGCCCTACCTCGAGGGCCTGCCGCTCGACACGATCGCCGACACGATGCAGCGGCTCGTCGCGACGCGCGGGACGACAGCGCTCCAGTACGGCTCGGGCCAGGGCGACGAGACCTTGCGCGAACGCATCCTCGACATCGTCCGGCTCGAGGGCATCGACTGCCACCCCGACGACGTCGTCGTCACGACCGGGTCGCAGCAGGCGCTCGACCTCGTCACGAGGATCTTCATCGACCCGGGCGACGTCGTGGTCGCCGAGGCCCCGAGCTACGTCGGAGCGCTGGGCGTCTTCCGCTCCTACCAGGCCGACGTCGTCCACGTCCCCCTCGACGAGCACGGACTGGTCCCTGAAGCGCTCGAGGAGACGCTCACCGCCCTTGCGGCCGAGGGCCGGCGGGTCAAGCTGCTCTACACGGTCCCGAACTTCCACAATCCCGCCGGCGTGAGCCTGTCCGCCGAGAGGCGTCCTCGCGTGCTGGAGATCGCGCGCCGGCACGGGGTCCTCGTCATCGAGGACAACCCTTACGGCCTCCTGGGCTTCGACGGTCAGACACTGCCCGCCCTCCGCTCCCTCGACGAGGACGGGGTGCTCTACCTGGGATCGTTCTCGAAGACGTTCGCCCCGGGTTACCGGGTCGGCTGGGTCGTCGCCCCCCACGCGGTCCGGGAGAAGCTCGTCCTCGCGAGCGAGTCCGCGATCCTGTGCCCGTCGAACGCGTCTCAGCTCGCCATCGCGGCCTACCTGGACACCAGCGACTGGAAGGGCCAGATCAAGCAGTTCCGCGAGCTCTACCGCGAGCGTCGCGACGCGATGATCGGGGCGCTCTCGGAGCACCTCCCGACGGCGCGCTGGACCGTCCCCGAGGGAGGTTTCTACACCTGGGTGCGGCTCCCTGAAGGCCTCGACGCCCGCTCGATGCTCCCGCGAGCGGTCACCGCCCGCGTGGCCTACGTCCCCGGCACGGCCTTCTACGCGGACGGCACCGGGGCCGACCACGTGCGCCTCTCGTTCTGCTTCCCCACCCCGGACCGTATCCGGGAGGGTGTGCGCCGCCTCGCCGGCGTCGTGAACGCCGAGCGCGAGCTCGTCGAGATCTTCGGGACCGGCGCTGCGCTCGACCCCGACCTCACGGACGTCGAGAACCCCTCGCCCGACCTGGCCTGATCGCCACAGCCATCTCACCGTGGGCTCGGCGCGTGACTCCGCGCGGGCTCGTCGACAAGGAGTCCGACCGTGGACACGACCACAGGCACCCCCTCGCAGGCCGACGAGCGCACGGCGCGCGCGGCAGAGGGCGACACATCCCGTCCGGTGGGGACGGAGGGTACGGGTCAGCCTTCTGACCAGCGCTTTCGTGCAGAAGGCGCTGACACGACTTCGGAGCCTGCAGGGCATGTCGTGATCCTCGCCGGTGGGCTCTCGCACGAGCGAGACGTCTCTCTGAGGTCAGGTCGACGCGTCGCCGAGAGCCTGCGCGCCGCCGGCCTCGACGTGTCCGTGCACGACCTCGACGCGACGCTCCTGTCCTTCCTGGACAAGCACCGCCCCGACGTCGTGTGGCCCCTCCTCCACGGCGCCAGCGGAGAGGACGGGTCCGTTCGCGACATGCTCGAGCTGCTCGGGCTGGCCTACGTCGGAACCGGGCCCCGGCAGAGCCGCTCCGCCTGGAGCAAGCCGGTGGCGAAGAGCACCGTGCTCGGCGCCGGGATCACCACCCCCGAGTACGTGACGCTCCCCCAGAGCCTGTTCCGCGAGCTCGGCGCGCAACCGGTCCTCGATGCCGTCGTGGCACGCCTGGGACTGCCCCTCGTGGTCAAGCCCACCCACGGCGGCTCTGCCCTCGGGGTCACGCTCGTCACCTCGGCCGATGCACTCCCTCGCGCGATGGTGAACTGCTTCGCGTATGGGGAGGTCGCGCTCATCGAGCGCGCCGTGCAGGGGGTAGAGCTCGCGGTGAGCGTCGTCGACCTCGGCTCCGGTCCCTCTGCACTCCCGCCGGTCGAGATCGTGACCGACGGCCCCTACGACTACGACGCGCGGTACAACCCCGGCCGAACCGAGTACTTCGCTCCGGCCCGTCTCGACGACTCCGTTCTCCAGGCGGTGCAGGACGTGGCCGTTCGGGCGCACTCCGCTCTCGGGCTGCGCGACCTCTCCCGTACCGACGTCATCGTGGACCCCGACGGAGTGGTGCAGTTCCTCGAGGTCAACGTGGCACCGGGAATGACGGAGACGTCACTGTTCCCGCAGGCAGCGCGAGCGGCCGGGGCTGATCTGCCCGCTCTGTACCGTGCTCTCGTGGACCTCCACGTCCGCTCGCGCTGAGCTCGCGCTCGGCCGTGTCCGGCCGCGTCGGACAGCGAGCCCTGACTGGCCCGCCCTCCCACGGCCGGCGACAGCGGTCGTCGCGCGCACTTGCTCCGCGCGACCCTGTTGTCCTGCTCCCCTGCCCCTCGCGCGGGACGACCAGCGTTTCACGTGAAACACGCCAGGCCCGCGACGTACGGCTCTCAGGTCTCGATCGTGGCACGCCGTAGCCCCGAGAGGTTCCGGTGTTTCACGTGGAACCTCCCTGCTCGTCGGCACCGTCGTGCCCACTGCGGGGAATGTGAATTACCCGACCGACGGGGCCGCTGGCATCGTGCGATCGGGAGCGCTGGTCATGAGCTCTCGACACCGAGAGCGTCCAACGCAGACCGCAGTGCTTCCGTGTCCGTGCCTCGCGCGAAGGCGGGGATCCGCAGGAAATCCTCGAGGTCCGCGCGCGAGAAGTCTCCGAGCGCATCGGCACGCCCCTCACGGATCGCCGTGACGATAGTCGGGCCGTGGACGAAGAGAGGGTCCGTGAGGCGCAGCTGACCGCCCGCCGTCTGCAGGATGTTGCCCGGACGGATGTCTGCTCCGCCCCAGGTCCGAAAGCGTCGCACACCCGTTGCCAGCAGGTCGTTGATCCGGAGGCGCAGATCGTCGATGGCGGCGTGCTCCACCAGGTCGGCGCGGGAGCCCTGAGAATGCGCGCTGGTTGTGCCGCCCATACCGAGAGACCTCACGAGTCGTGCGGCGCGGTCCTCGTCTGCGGGGTGGAGGCGTTCCATGTAGACGACGTACCCCTTGTGGCGCAGCGGGACGAGACTGTCGATCCGGACGAGGAAACGATTCAGCGAGCCTACGAGGCAGGCATCGGCGAAGAGGCGGAAGGCCGGGTCGAAGGGCGTGACGCGAGCCGCCCAGAGATCGTCCGGGGAGGCGAGCACCCACGCCCAGTCCCCCGCTCCGACCAGGCGCCACCCTGCCGACTCGAGCGAAGCACGTGCTTGGTCGGCGGTGGTCTCAGGGGCGAACGACGGGTGCACGAACCGAGGATCCCTCTCAACATCCGCCGGGTCACGTCCTTTTCACCGGCTGCGTGCGAGTTCGGTACTGATCGCAGATGTGCCGCCAGTGCTGCTCGAACGATTGCCGTCCGTGCCGCTCGAACGAGTGCCGCCTGGTCGGAACGGGAGCGTCGCGTGGCAACAGTCGCTCGAAAGAGCTCCATCCCTCTGGTGACGGACTCAGCCGTGTTTCACGTGAAACCGGTCGTACCGGCCTGACGATGGTTCGCATCTGACGCGTTCTCAGCGCCTCCGCACCCCGCCATCACGTCGCTCTGGCATCCGGGTCATGGACGTTTCACGTGGAACCGACCGGACCGACTGACGGCCGCCGGGCGTTCTCTCTGGCCTGCCAGAGAACTCTGGGATCGGGCGTTGTCGGTCCCGTTTCACGTGAAACAGCCCGTCGTCGGGGAACGGATGGATGCGTTGTCCGCGTGCAAAGGCGCGGACGAACTGGCTGAGTCCGACGCAGCCTGGGGAGACCGTGCCGCGATGCGTCGCCCGGAGGCTCGCCTGTGCCACGCGTAGGCAGGCCAGGCCAACCGCCGACGGGCCGACGGGCCGACGGGCCGACGGGCCGACGGGCCGACGGGCCGGCGGGCGAGAGATACCCGGACGCCGCACGCACCTTGCCGTACTCCGCCATAACTACTGCCGCAGCAGACCCGGATCCTCCGGAGCCATCACGTCGAGGATCCTGTTCAGGTCCTCCACAGACGCGAACTCCACCGTCAGGCGGCCCTTGTTCTTCCCGAGATCGACCTTGACCCGCGTCTCGAACCGATCGGACAGACGCGTTGCCAGCTCGTCGATGGCAGCGGAACGCTGTCCCGCCCTCGGGGTCCGAGCCTGCCGACGCTCCTGGTCCAACCCGCCCATGGCGACGATCTCCTCCGTGGCGCGCACGGAGAGCCCTTCCGCGACGATGCGCTGAGCCAGTCGCTCGATCTCACCGCCGTCGGTGAGACCCAGCAACGCGCGGGCATGGCCGGCGGACAGGACGCCGGCTGCAACCCTGCGCTGGACGAGAGGAGGGAGCCGCAGCAGGCGCAGAGTGTTCGAGATCTGCGGGCGGCTCCGGGAGATCCGCTCGGCGAGCTCTTCGTGAGTGCAGCCGAAGTCGTCCAGAAGCTGTCGGTAGGCAGCTGCCTCTTCCAGCGGGTTCAGCGCACTCCGGTGCAGGTTCTCGAGGAGCGCGTCGCGCAGGAGGTCTGCGTCGTCGGTCTCGCGCACGATCGCCGGGATGGCGGACATGCCTGCCGCCTGAGTCGCGCGCCAGCGACGCTCACCCATGATGAGCTCGTAGGAGCCGTTCTCCCCCGGCACGGGACGAACCACGATCGGCTGGAGGACGCCGATCTCTCGGATAGAACCGACGAGCTCCTCGAGATCACTGTCATCGAAGACGGTCCGTGGCTGCCGCGGGTTCGGCCGGATCGACTCGACAGGGATCTCGGCGAATCGCGCGCCCGGGACGGGCACGAGGTCGTCTCCGGCGCCTCCGACCCACTGCAGCTCCGCGTCGAGCGGGTCCGCACCCGCTGACGGCGAGGTTCCCTCATTCTCGCCCAGGGCAACCTCGGATGTTTCACGTGAAACGGTGGTGTCGGAATCCATGGCCGCAGCGTCTGTCGCAGGGCCTTGAGCCTCGCTCGCAGGCGCTTCCCTCGCGATGAACGGCTGCTCAGCACGAGCAGCCTGATCCGTCTGTGCCTCTTCGAGGGCGCTGAGCTCAGCCAGGTCCTGCTCCGAGAGGCTGACGACTCCGATGACGTCAGCGGGACCGGGCGTGCCGTCGAGCGTTGCGACGGCAGTCTCCGCACCGGAACCCTGCACGGGGTCGACGCCAGGAGCGGCCGTGACGTCCGCGATCGACTCCTTGCCGTGCGTGTCGCCATCGTTCGCCGGCGCGCTCGGAAAGAACACGTCGACGGGGCGCTTGCCCTCTGAGCTCGTCGGGATCAACGCACCGAGACCGCGTCCCAATCCGCGCCGCTTCTCACTCATCGCTGCTCCTCCAGTCGGACTGCCGGTCCACCGATGGACGCGGCGAACTCGTGCTCGTTCCTCGTCATCCGGACACCATCCAAGTCGTCGGCGTCCGTCACGCTGCCCGCCCCGTGCTCCGAGCCGTCCTCGCGCTGCTCCCGAGCCTCATCGGCACGTTGCGAGCTGCCAGGACTGTCGTCAGGGGACGTGATGGTGTGCTCCGGGTTGTCGACGCCTTGCTCTGGGTTGGCGGCGCGGTGGTCGAGCGATTCGACGCCGCCATGCTCCGAGAGGCTGGTGGCAGGCCGCCCTGCGCTCGGAGCAGGCTCCGAGCCTCGATCCGCGTCCACGTCCGCCTCGAGCTGCTGCCCAGCGGTGCTCATATCCATCGACCGTCCGTTCTGCGACGGGTCCAACGGAGCCACGACGCCTGGCGCACGCTGGGTCAGCTCGCGCGCTGCTTCGAGGTACGCCAGCGCGCCCGTCGACCCTGCGTCGTAGGTCATGACTGTCTGTCCATGACTGGGTGCTTCGGAGATTCTCACGGATCGCGGGACAGTCGTGCGGAGCGTCTGGTCCGGGAAGTGCTCTCTCACCTCCGACGCGACCTGCTGCGCGAGGTTCGTCCGCCCGTCATACATGGTGAGAAGAATGGTGGAGACGTGCAGGCCGGGGTTGAGGTGAGCCTTGATCAGCTCGATGGTCTTGAGGAGCTGACTCAAGCCTTCCAGCGCGTAGTACTCGCACTGGATCGGAATGAGCACCTCACGCCCGACGACGAACGCGTTGATGGTCAAGAGGCCAAGGCTTGGCGGGCAGTCGACGAGCACGTAGTCGATCGGGTCGAGACCCGCGGCGACGCGCTGCTCGAGGTACACATCGAGCGCGCGTCGTAGCCGCGTTTCACGTGAAACCATCGACACGAGCTCGATCTCCGCACCCGAGAGGTCGATCGTTGCCGGGACGCACCACAGGGTCGGGATGTCGGGGCACTGCTGAACCGCCGACTCCAGAGGTGAGCCGTCGACCAGGACTTCGTAGATCGACGGAGTACCAGCACGGTGGTCGACTCCCAGAGCTGTCGACGCGTTGCCTTGAGGGTCGTTGTCGATGACCAGCACGTTCAAGCCGGCCTGCGCAAGGCCCGCAGCGATGTTCACCGTCGTGGTGGTCTTCCCGACGCCGCCCTTCTGGTTGGCGACGGTGATGATCCGCGTAGCGGTCGGTCGGGGGAACCGGCGTCCTTGGAGATCGATCCGACGACGCGCATCGATGGCTAGCTGTGACGCCAGCGGTGTGCTCTCGTCCGTCTGAGGGAGGCTTGCCATGAGGGCGGCACGCCGATCGTCCTCGGCGGGGACGCTCCCTTCCGAGAGCCTGTCGGCACCGCCGTCCCAGCCCGTAGCACCGGTGTCGACCTCGTGGGTGCTCTCGGTCACGCGCCTCTCCCTCTTCGACTCTTCGACCAGCAGACGCCGAGCTTCATGGACCGGGCCTTCGAGGCTCTCCCCGACAGGTCTCTCGTCACACGCCTCGTCGATCCCGAGACGCCTGCTCAGCGGGTCCCAGTCTGCCGCACGATACGGACGACGGTCGTACTCTCCACTCCGGGGATCGTCGGCGCGTCGAAGATCTCAGGGTCGGACCCCTTGAACTTGCGGATCGCCTTCCGCGCAGGGTCGACCTCTTGGGCGACGTTTCGCCCCTTCAGGACGATCATCTCTCCGCCCGGTCGTACCAGGGGCATCGACATCCGCACCAGCTTGTCGAGGGAGGCGACAGCGCGGGACGTCACTGCGTCGCACTCGAACGCCCCGTGAAACTCTTCGGCGCGCCCTCGCTTGACCTCGATGTTGGCCAGACCAAGGTCGTCGGCGATCTCCGTCAGCCACGCACAGCGACGCTCCATCGGTTCGACCAGGTAGACCGACGCTTCGGGGCGCAGCGCGGCCACCACGATCCCCGGGAGACCCGCACCCGACCCGATATCCGCGATCAGGCCGCTCTCCGGAAGGAACGGAACCACAGCAGCGGAGTTCAGGATGTGTCGATCCCAGATCCGGGGCACCTCGCGCGGACCGATCAGGCCACGGAGCTCTCCCTCGTCCGCGAGGCGCCGCGCGTAGGTCGCGACCTGGGGATACGCGTCACCGAAGTAGGCCGCCAGCTCCGACTCGCCGAACCGCGACCCGAGCTCAGCCTCCATCTCAGCATCCATGAATCCGTTGTCCTCCCTCGTCTCGTTCCACGCTCCATCGTTTCACGTGAAACACCTCTCGACGCCGACCGTGACTCCTCGGCGACACATCCTCACCAACGACGAGCGCCCCCCGTTTCACGTGAAACAAGGGGGCGCTCGGTGGCACGACTACTGGGCGGGATGGATGACCACGTACCTCTGGGGTTCCGTGCCCTCGGAGTCGCTGCGGAGGCCGGCCGCCGCAACGGCGTCGTGGACGACCTTTCGCTCGAAGGCGTTCAGCGGGTCCATGGTCACCGTTGCCCCCTCGACACGGACCTTCGCGATCGCCTCTTCGGCCAGTGCCGTCAGCTCACGACGCCGCTGCGCACGGAACCCGGCGACGTCCAGCATGAGACGACTCCGCTCCCCCGTCCGTGCCTGAACGGCGAGCCGGGTCAGCTCCTGAAGGGCCTCGAGCACCTCGCCGTCCTCGCCGACCAGGACCCCGAGCTCGGAGTCGTCGTCCGCGACGATCTCGACCGCCGCACGATCGTGCTCGACGTCGATGTCGATGTCGCCACCGAGATCGGCGATGTCGAGCAGCTCTTCCAGGTAGTCGGCCGCGATCTCACCCTCCTCCTCGAGGCGGGTCGGCTGTCGGGACGTGGTCTCCTCGGCGGTGGTGTCGTCGGGCACGGGGGTATCGGTTGATGGCATACGGATGCTCCTCGGTGCGGCAGGGTCGCGCGACGGCGCGGGGTCTACTGCTTCTTCTTGGGCTTCTTCGCCGGCCCCGTGGCTGGCGGATCACTCGGGCCCTCATCGACGACAGGTGCGTCCTCGATCGGGTTCTTCTGCCCGTTGGTCGCAGCGGCCGGCCCGGAGATCTGCGGCCGGCTCTTCTGGCGGTCCTTGCGCTTCGGCTGCTGGCGCTGGCCGCGCGGCTCCTCGATGACCGGAGCTGCGTCCTCGACGACGCCCTTGGCCGCCTTCTTGCGTGCCTGGCGCTCCTTGAGCAGACGCTCCGCCTCCGAGCCGGGCGCGGGCATCCGGCGGATCGTGTAGAACTGCTGCCCCATGGACCACAGGTTCGTCGTGGTCCAGTAGACGAGGACACCGACCGGGAAGTTGACACCCGAGACCGCGAAGATGAAGGGGAAGACGTAGAGCATCATCTTCTGCGTCGAAGCCATCGGGCCCTCGAGAGCGGCCTTCGGCATGTTCTTCATCGTCAGCTGGCGCTGCGTGAAGAAGGTCGTGGCGCACATCGCCACGATGAGCACCGCGATGACGATCCGTGCCTGGAGATCGTCGGTCCTCAGGAAGATGTCCGACAGGTTCGCGCCGAAGACCGACGAGCTCTCGATGTCGCTCGCGACCGACGCGTCGATCGGGCCGATCGGGTCGTCCTGGCCGGTCGAGATGGGCACGAGCCCGTTCAGCACGCGGAAGAGAGCGAAGAAGATCGGCGACTGCAGCAGGATCGGCATGCAGGAGGCGAACGGGTTGGTCCCGTGCTTCCTGTACAGCTCCATCGTCTCGCGGCTCATCGCCTCACGGGACGCCGGGTCCGACTTGCCCTTGTACTTCTTCTGGATCGCCTGCATCTCGGGCTGCAGCATCTGCATGCCGCGCGACGCCTTGATCTGCTTGAAGAAGAGCGGGATGAGCAGGATACGGATGATGATGACGAGGCCCACGATCGACAGGACCCACGCCGGTCCGGGACCGTCGGAGAAGCCCAGGTACGTCAGGCCCTGGTGGCACAGGTACATGATCCACGCCACGGCCCATTCGATGGGGGCGAGGAACGCGAAGAAGTCCATCGGTGACTGCTCCCTAACCTTCTGACAAAGCTCGTGAATCGCCCGCTGCGGGGCTCAGGACTGGTGCGTGTGCGCGTCTCGTGCCGGCGGCACGTCGTCGACCCCGCCAAGGCTCCAGGGGTTGCAGCGGAGCAACCTCCAGAGAGCGAGGCCCGTGCCGCGCAGCGCACCATGCCGCCGGACAGCGGTCAGGGCGTACTGGGAGCAGGACGGGTAGTACTTGCAGGTGGGCCCGGTCATGGGCGAGATCACGGACTGGTACGCCCGGATCATCCCGATCAGAGCCAGTGCCGGGACGCGACGCAGGAGATCGATCACCGCGTGCGTCGCGCCCGCACGGGCAGCGTCCGGCTGCTGATCCGGGGAGTCGGGACCGTCGTCGACCGTGCTCGTCGCCTGGGCGTCCCGCATCCGAGTCGCGGTCACGGCCGCGCGCTCTCGTGCTCGCGCCACCGGGAGACGGCACGGTCAAGACCACGGGCGACGTCACGGTCGAGCTGCTCGAAGGTCGCCGACCCAGAGGCCGGGAGCGCTCTGACGACTGTCCGACTGCGCGCCGGGAGGGCTGCGAGATGCGTCGCGACGGAAGCGCGGAGGCGGCGCTTGACGAGGTTCCGGTGCACCGCGTTCCCCACCGCCTTGGATACGACAAAGCCGACCTGTGGCGCGTCCTCGCCCCGAGCATCCTCGGAGAGGTGGACGACCACGGTCGACCTGCCAGCACGCACGCCGCGGCGCACCGCCCGTTCGAAATCTACGGAACGGCGCAGTCGGTGCGCCGCGGGGAGCACGCGATCAGGCAGAGAGCTCGGTGCGGCCCTTGCGACGGCGGGCAGCCAGGATGGCGCGGCCGGCACGGGTCCGCATACGCAGCCGGAAGCCGTGGGTCTTCGCACGGCGCCGGGTGTTCGGCTGGAAGGTCCGCTTGCTCACGAGGTACTCCAAGAACGTCGGGGAGGTACACCGTCTATGTCCTCGACGATGCAGTGACAGGCTCCGGTGGACCCTGTCGGTGGTTCGGGTGGCGCTGACGACAGGTTTCCCTCTCGTCGGCCGTCCTGGTGCGAGCAGCACGTGGACCGTGTGCAGCGCGCTGATCCTGTGGGAAAGCGCCTCGGCCGCAGCTCGACCCACGCTGACCACGCGGGCGCGCCAAGAGCACCTGGAACGGCTGTATGACGCTACGCTGCCGGATGTCCTCAGGTCAAACCAGCCCGGGTACGGCGAGGCCCTCACGACAGCACCACACCGATCCGATGGCGGCACCAGTCCCTACCGAGGCCTTGCCGCGTGGGTCGCCGGCCGTCCGCGAGGCCCGATCCTCACCTCGTCCCTCCTCGCGTCTTGACCTCAGCCGATTGTCACGCTAGTAACCCACAGCCTGTGGACAACTATGTGGATGAGGCCTTGACGTGGCACGATCGACCTCAGCACCACCCCCCAGACACCCGTCGACCCTCGCCACTCGCGCCTTCCGTCGCGCGGCCATCGCACGTCGACGCACACCCTCGACCTCGTGAGGACACCGCCCGTGGCGAACCCGGCCGACAGCATCGCCGACGTCTGGGCACAGACCCTGAGCATCCTCGAGGCGAGTCCGGACATCACCCCGCGCCAGATCGCGTTCATCCGCCTGGCGAAGCCGCTCGCGATCCTCGACGACACCGTCTTCATCGCCGTTCCCCACGAGCAGACGCGTACCTATCTCGAGACCAGGGTCCGCGACGAGCTGGTGAACGCCATGTCGTCGTGCCTCGGCAGGGACGTCCGCTTCGGCATCACCGTCGACCCCGAGCTGAGCTCGGAGCCCGTCCTGGCGCCTGCCTCACGGCCCGCCGTCGAGCGCCCGTACGTCGACCCGGACGACGACCTCCCCGACCTTGCGCCACCGCCTCCTCCTCGTCCACAGGCCGAACCGAGCCGGCTCAACCCCAAGTACGTCTTCGAGACGTTCGTCATCGGCTCGTCCAACCGGTTCGCGCACGCCGCAGCCGTGGCGGTCGCCGAGGCACCCGCCAAGGCGTACAACCCGCTCTTCATCTACGGCGACTCGGGTCTGGGCAAGACGCACCTCCTCCACGCGATCGGGCACTACGCCCACAACCTGTACCCCAACGTCCGGGTGCGGTACGTGAACTCGGAGGAGTTCACCAACGACTTCATCAACTCGATCGGTGAGGGCAAGGCGGGAGCGTTCCAGCGCCGCTACCGGGACGTCGACGTCCTCCTCATCGACGACATCCAGTTCCTGCAGGGCAAGGAGCAGACGATGGAGGAGTTCTTCCACACCTTCAACGCCCTCCACAACGCGAACAAGCAGGTCGTCATCACGTCCGACCTGCCGCCCAAGCAGCTCAACGGTTTCGAGGACCGCCTGCGGTCCCGGTTCGAGTGGGGCCTCATCACCGACGTCCAGCCGCCGGACCTCGAGACGCGCATCGCCATCCTGCGCAAGAAGGCGAGCAGCGAGCGGCTCAACGCCCCCGACGACGTGCTGTCGTACATCGGCTCGCGCATCTCGACGAACATCCGAGAGCTCGAGGGCGCCCTCATCCGGGTGACCGCCTTCGCGAACCTCAACCGTCAGCAGGTGGACCTGCCGCTGGCGGAGATCGTCCTCAAGGACCTCATCACGGACGAGGACTCCGCGGAGATCACACCGGCCGCGATCATCGCGCAGACCGCGGCCTACTTCGGTCTGACCATCGAGGACCTCTGCGGCAGCTCCCGCTCCCGGGTCCTCGTGACGGCCCGGCAGATCGCCATGTACCTGTGCCGCGAGCTGACGGACCTCTCGCTGCCGAAGATCGGTCAGCAGTTCGGCGGCCGCGACCACACGACGGTGATGCACGCGAACCGCAAGATCACCGAGCAGATGGCGGAGCGGCGCTCGACCTACAACCAGGTCACGGAGCTCACGAGCCGTATCAAGCAGCAGCACCGCGGCTGACCGTCGGCACGTCCGTCGCCGTCGGACCGTCCGCCACCACCACCCGCGGACGTCACCGTCGCTGTGGTCACCCCTTCCCCGCGCCCACCTCGTCGGGACCTCCAGCGCTTCTGCAGCCCTGCTGCACGACCGCGTCACCCGTGGCAGAGGACAGCGTGATGCATGCCACGGCACCGTGTGGCCGGTCCTCGTCGCGCCCGCGGACCGACTCGTCTGCTCTCCCGTCCCGCCGTGGCTCGGCACGAGCGGCCGCGTCGAGGTCCGTCGTGCACACGGTGTGGGCGGAGATATCCACACCCATCCACAGGACACCTGTGGGCAACCACATCGTTCGAACCGCAGCCGTCCGAGCCGACCACACCGTCACGATCCCCACCCGGGACGAGCGAGATCACCGCGTTTTCCCACATCATGCTGTGGATGACCGCTCCACGGGCGGACTGCTCCTCCCCGATGGGTGTACACAGTTGTGCATCTCGCTGTGGATAACTGTGGACGACGGGCCTCCAGGTGTGGACAGAGCACCTCCGCTCGGTGGACAGGGTGTGGGGAAAGATGCGCCGCCCACAGGCCGCGCGACTTACCCACACCCTGCCCACGGCCCGGTCCACACCCAGAAGTAGCCTCTGACCTGCCCAAAGACCCGTTTTCCACCGTTTGCACAACCCCTATGACGACGACGAACGATCTATCAGGGAGAAATTTCGAGCGCCTTCATCAGGCCGGGACGAGCGACCGTGCCGCACCCTGCCGAGATCTCACCGGCCACCGCCACCACCGTCCACGTCCCCGACGCTCCCGGTTCCTCCCCAACGTCGTCCTCGCGTACTGTTCATGCTGGACAGGACGTTCTTCCCCACCCCCGCCGAGATCCCGACCGCACCATCCGGACGCACCGCGCACGCCGCCGTCGAGCGGGCGCCGGTACCCCGGTCCTGACGCACAGGGCGGCACCGGCTGGCACGGGCGAGCAGGGACGTCCGGCACGTGTGAAGATCAGTCCGATCCTGGACGTGGGGACGAGAGGGTGTGGGATGAAGTTCCGGGTTGAGCGTGATGTCCTGGCCGACGCGGTGACCTGGACGGCGCGAACCCTGCCGACCCGTCCCCCTGCTCCCGTCCTCGCCGGGGTCCGCCTCGAGGCCGACGCCTCGGGCACGATCGGTCTCTCGAGCTTCGACTACGAGGTGTCCGCACGTTCGGAGATCCCCGCCGAGGTGAGCGAACCGGGCACGGTCCTCGTCTCGGGGCGTCTGCTGGCCGAGATCTCCCGCGCGCTGCCGGCGAAGCCGGTCGACGTCGTCCTCGAGGGCACCAAGGTCATCGTGACGTGCGGTGCGAGCCGGTTCACGCTCCTGACGATGCCGGTCGAGGAGTACCCCGCCCTCCCGGCGATGCCCGAGCTGACCGGCACGGTCTCCGGTGACGAGCTCACCCACGCCGTCGCCCAGGTCACCGTCGCCGCGAGCCGCGACGACACGCTGCCCCTCCTCACAGGGGTCCGGGTGGAGATCGAGGGTGAGCGCATCACGCTGCTCGCGACCGACCGGTACCGCCTCGCGCTGCGTGAGCTCACCTGGACGCCCGTCACGCCCAGCTACTCGGCGGTCGCGCTGGTGCGGGCGCGCACGCTCAACGACGTCGCGAAGTCGCTCGGCGGCTCGGGCCTCGTGAACGTCGGCCTGAACACGGGTGCCGGCGTCGACCTCATCGGCTTCGAGGCGGGCGGCCGCCACACGACCTCGCAGCTCGTCGACGGCGACTACCCCGCGGTGCGCCGTCTCTTCCCCGACGAGACGCCGATCCACGCCGTCGTCCCCACCGCGCCCCTCATCGACGCCGCGAAGCGCGTCTCGCTCGTCGCGGAGCGCAACACCCCGATCCGCCTGTCGTTCACGGACGGCCAGGTCGTCCTCGACGCCGGGCAGGGTGACGACGCACAGGCGTCCGAGGCTCTCGAGGCCGTTCTCGTCGGCGAGGAGATCTCGGTGGCCTTCAACCCCCAGTTCCTGCTCGACGGCCTGGGCGCGCTCGGCACGGACTTCGTCCGACTGAGCTTCACGCACCCGAACAAGCCGGTCGAGTTCACCGGGCAGGAGTCCCTGGACGGCGAGGACTCGTCCGCCTACCGCTACCTGCTCGTCCCCATCCGCTTCGCCGGCTGAGGCACCCGCCCGACAGCGCACCACACGGACCCGGAGGACTCGCATGGTCACCCGCATCGGACTCGTCGGCCTGGGCAAGATGGGCAACAACATGCGCGAGCGCGTCCGCGCCGCGGGTATCGAGGTCACGGGGTACGACCCTCGGCCGGAGGTGTCCGACGTCGCGTCGCTCGCCGACCTCGTGGCCGCCCTGCCGACGGACGGTCCGAGGATCGTGTGGGTCATGGTCCCGGCGGGCGACCCCACGCGTGGCGTCGTCACGGAGCTGGGCGAGCTGCTCGGTGCGGGCGACGTCGTCATCGAGGGCGGCAACTCGTACTACCAGGAGGACCAGGCGAGGGCCGCTGAGCTGGCGCACAAGGGCGTCGGCTATCTCGACGTCGGCGTGTCCGGCGGCGTCTGGGGCCTCGAGAACGGCTACGGGCTCATGGTCGGCGGGGAGAAGGATCTCGTCGACGCCGCGATGCCGGTGTTCGACGCCCTGCGCCCCGAGGGACCGCGCGAGGAGGGCTTCGTCCACTCGGGCGGGGTGGGCGCGGGCCACTTCGCGAAGATGGTCCACAACGGCATCGAGTACGGCCTCATGCAGGCGTACGCGGAGGGCTACGAGCTGCTCGCCGCGAAGGACCTCGTCACCGACGTGCACGGCACGATGAAGGCGTGGACGCGCGGCACGGTCGTCCGCTCGTGGCTGCTCGACCTCTTTGTCAAGGCGCTCGAGGAGGACCCGCAGCTCACCGCGATCGACGACTGGGTCGACGACTCGGGCGAGGGGCGCTGGACCGTCGACGAGGCGATCGACAACGCGGTCCCGCTCCCGGTCATCTCGTCCGCACTCTTCGCGCGGTTCGCGTCGCGCCAGGAGCAGTCCCCCGCGCTCAAGGCGGTCGCGGCGCTGCGGCAGCAGTTCGGCGGGCACGCCGTCAAGGCGGCCGGACCGGCCTCACCCGGCGCGGGCCCGCTCGAGCCGCCCGCCTGACCCGCGCGGTCACGCGACGCCGGCCCGACCCCGACGAGCTCTACCCGAGAAGACCATGTACGTCTCCCACCTGTCCCTCGTCGACTTCCGCTCCTACGAGACGGTCGACGTCGAGCTCGAACCGGGCGTGAACGCCCTGGTCGGGCCCAACGGGCAGGGGAAGACGAACCTCGTCGAGGCGATCGGCTACGTCGCGACGCTGGCGAGCCACCGGGTCGCAGGGGACGTCGCCCTCGTCCGCGCGGGCGCCCCACGCGCCGTCGTGCGGACCCGCGTGGTGCGCGGGGAGCGAGCGAGCACGGTCGAGATCGAGCTCAACCCGGGGAAGGCCAACCGCGCGCGCATCAACCGCTCCCCTGCCGCCCGCCCCCGCGACGTCCTGGGGGTGCTCCGCACGGTCCTGTTCGCCCCGGAGGACCTGGCCCTCGTGAAGGGCGACCCCGACGGTCGTCGTCGTTTCCTCGACCAGCTCGCCGTCCTCCTGGTGCCGCGCGTGTCCGCGCTCCTCGCCGACTACGACAGGGTCCTGCGGCAGCGTGGCGCGCTGCTGAAGTCCGCGTCGGCGCTGCGCGGCAAGGGCAGGGGACGCCCGTCGCGCGCGTCGGAGCCGCCCGTGCCCGACGACGGTGCGGGCCTCGCGCAGGCGGGCGGCACGGAGGCCGCCCTCGCCACCCTCGACGTGTGGGACACGCGCCTCGCGAGCCTCGGCGCCGAGATCACCGCCCTGCGGCTCCAGCTCGTCGCCGCGCTGACGCCCTACGTCGCGCACGCCTACGAGCAGGTGAGCGCAGGGCAGGGAGAGGCGCTCGTCGCCTACCGGTCGTCGGTCGACGAGGCGCTCGGGGAGGCGACAGCGTACGCGGGCGGGACCGAGGCACCGGTGGGCGTCGTGGCGGGTGACGGTCCGACGTCGGGCATCCCCGAGGTGGCGACGCTCGAGAAGCGCATGCTGGATGCCATGCGCGAGGTACGGACGAAGGAGATCGAGCGCGGGGTGAACCTGGTGGGCCCGCACCGGGACGACCTCGTCCTGACGCTGGGCGGTCTGCCCGCCAAGGGCTATGCGAGCCACGGGGAGTCGTGGTCGTTCGCTCTCGCGCTGCGCCTCGCGTCCTACCGGCTGCTCAAGGACGGTGCTCCCGCAGGGCTCGACTCGCTCCTGTGGGCGGACCAGTGGGGCCCCGACGGCGAGCCCGTCCTCGTGCTCGACGACGTGTTCGCCGAGCTCGACACGCGACGTCGCGACCGCCTCGCCGAGCTCGTCGCGGGCGCGGGACAGGTCGTCATCACCGCGGCGGTCGCCGAGGACGTCCCGGCGATCCTCGACGGCGCACGCTTCGCCGTCCAGGACGGGACGGTGACCCGTGTCGACGCCTGACGACGAGAGCTCGTCGGCCCAGGGCCGCGCGGAGCCGGACGACCGTGGCGGACGCGACGACGACGACACCCGCGCTCCGCGAGCGACGGGCATCCCCGTCGGGCACGTGGTGGACCTGACACCGCCCGCGGAGGTCGCGCGCCAGGCGCTCAACCGGGCGAAGGCGGCCGCGCGCGCCAAGGGTCTGCGGCCCGGTCAGGAGCCCCGTCGTCGGATCCTGGCGGACTCTCCGACGTCGGGAGCGCGTCCGAGCGGTCGTGACCCGCAGCTGCTCTCGGACGTCCTGGCGCACCTGCTGCGGGAGCGCGACTGGGTCGCGGACGTGTCGGTCGGCGGCGTGATCGGCCGCTGGCGCCAGGTGGTCGGCGACCAGGTCGCCGACCACTGCGAGCCGGAGACCTTCGAGGACAAGGTCCTCGTGGTGCGCGCGGACTCGACGGCGTGGGCGACCCAGGTGCGGCTGCTCGTCCCCCGCCTGCTCGAACGTCTGGCGCAGGAGGTCGGCGAGGGGGTCGTCGAGAGCGTCACGGTGCTGGGCCCGGCGGGGCCCAGCTTCCGCCGGGGGAAGCGCGCCGTCCGCGGCCCAGGGCCTCGCGACACCTGGGGCTGACGGCCGGGGTACGGCGGAGGCCCGCCGCGACACACGTCGCGACGGGCCTCCGGGTTCGACCGGTGTGCGTGGGCCGGTGATCAGGCCTGCACGCGGCGCCGCAGCCAGAACACGAGCGCGCCGCCCGCGACGAGCAGCACGGCGAACGTCGCGGCACCCGCGACGGTCGTACCCGTGGAGGCGAGCTCGTCGTCGTCCCCGGCGCTCACGAGAGTGACGTCCTCGGCCGCGACGGGAGCGACCGGCGGGTTCGCGCACTCGCTCGACGCCGGCGGGTAGTCGACCACCGTCTGGTACGAGGGGTTCACCTCGAACAGCACCTGGACACCTTCGCGCGTCCACGCGAAGTTGCCCTCGGTCTGCGTGTACGAGCCGTCCTCGTTGCGGACGTACCCGGGCCACTGCTTCGGCTCGGTCGCCGACGCGCCGGGCCACAGGATGCTGCCCGACAGCGGCTGGTCCGTCACGACGTAGTTCTCGCCTCCGCTGGGGTGCAGGAACGTGATCGTCAGCGGGGTGTCACCCTCGGCCTCGACGCCCTCGGGCAGGGCGACCGCGTAGCCCAGGTACGGGACGTCGGCCTCGCAGACGGCCTCGATCGCGCCGGGGACCAGGGCGCACTCCTCGGCGGTGGGCAGGAGCTGGTCGACCGGGTACAGCAGGCCGTCGTCCGTGGCGGTGTACCCGGCGAGGTCGTCGCCGAAGACGCGCCCCTCGGTCGGGGTCGCGAGGATCCCGGCGTCCGTGACGAGGTACGTCACGTCCGCGGTGTTCGCCGGGGCGACGAGGCTCGTCGAGTCCGCACCGCACACCGTGACGGGGGCGGGCGCCTCGGGGACGACGACGACCGGCTCGTCGAGGTCCTCGGCGGGCGGGACGGGAGGCGTCGCGCAGTCCTCCGCGGCCGGGAGCTCGACGCCGAGGTCGGACAGCTCCTGGTGGGTCCAGTCGACGAGGCGGCCGTCCATCGACGACCCGTCGGGGTAGGTGATGTTCTGCGGCATCGTGTACTCGTCCGGTCCGCCGCGCAGGAGGTCCTGCTGGACGCCCCAACCGAGGCAGAGGTCGACATCGTCGAGCAGCGTCGTCTCGGGCAGCTCGGTGAACCAGTGCTGGTCGTTGCGGAGCTCGTCCTCGGACAGCGTGAGCGTCTTGGTCCCGAGGAGCTCCTGCTCGCCAGAGTTCTCCCAGGCCGCCGGCTTCGCCGCGTCCAGCTTGGGGTACAGGTAGATGCCCACCTGCACCTCGTCGCCCTCGACGGGGGCGCAGGCAGTCGTCGTGCCCTCGTCGGACCAGTCGAACCGGCTGTCGTCGGACGCGTCGACGGAGATGCTCCAGGAGTGGTCGACGGTCGGGTCGAGCTCGAACGACGCCTCGTAGGAGCGGCCGAAGCGCTCCTCGGCGACGGTCGTGCCGTCGACGACGACGGTGACCTCGTTGCCCTTCTTCGCATACGCCCACAGGCGGACGTCGAGCGACTCGCAGTCTGCCCTGACGTCAGGGGTGTGGGCCGAGGCGGGGGCGGCGGTGGCGACGAGCAGCCCGCCGAGGGCGAGCGCCGTGGTCAGGGCGCCCGC
This sequence comes from Cellulosimicrobium sp. So1_17, assembly GCF_055181235.1. Classification (NCBI taxonomy): domain Bacteria; kingdom Bacillati; phylum Actinomycetota; class Actinomycetes; order Micrococcales; family Promicromonosporaceae; genus Cellulosimicrobium; species Cellulosimicrobium sp. So1_17. The sequence goes on along the minus strand of NZ_CM143702.1, from coordinate 3,000,476 downwards.
GAGGAGTCTCTTCACTGGGGGAGGTGTCCCTTCGGGGTGGGGCCGACCGCTTCGCCGCGGCCGACGTGCACAAGAGGATCGTGTGTGGTAGTCAACCATCTTCCTCGCAAAAAGCCGATTCCCCCAGATACCTGATGAGCGGTAGCGAAACGGGCAGGCATGCAGCCCCACACCTTCTCGGGCCACGGCCCTGCGGGACCTCCCGCCGAACGGCGCGCGCGGTGCACAGAGCCCTGTGGGCAAGGCTGTGGACAACAATGTGGAGAAACTCCGGGCACAGGATGCGGAACAGGCCGTGGAGATGCGCACGAGCTGTCCCCGGGACGCCGAAGATCCGCGGTTTTCGGCTCGTTCCAGGTAGACTGGGAGGGTCATTCCGGGTCGTCTCACCGACCGTCCACGCAACCCTCCGCCGAGGTCGGCGCCGGCCACCACCGGCACGGCTCTCACGCGAGGGGACAGCGGCGTCGACGGCCGGTCGAGGGCCCGGAACCTATGAGCCGTCGACGACCGTCCTGCAGCGGGATACGGCCGGATCCTGGCCGGATCCGCGCCCCTTCCCGCCGCGGCAGCCGTCGTCGCGCGCGACGACGAGGAGCAGTCCTGCCCGTGGCAGATCACACCGACACCGCCCAGCCCGTCTCCGCGGCACCCGCCGACGGAGCACCTCCCGCAGGCGGTGGCTACGACGCGAGCAACATCACCGTCCTCGAAGGTCTCGAGGCGGTCCGCAAGCGTCCCGGGATGTACATCGGCTCGACGGGCGAACGAGGGCTCCACCACCTGGTGTACGAGGTTGTGGACAACTCTGTGGACGAAGCCCTCGCGGGGCATGCGGACACCATCGACGTGACACTTCTCGCGGACGGAGGTGTACGAGTCGTCGACAACGGTCGAGGGATCCCCGTCGCGATGCACCCGACCGAGGGCAAGCCGACCGTGGAGGTCGTCATGACCATCCTCCACGCCGGTGGAAAGTTCGGCGGGGGCGGCTACGCCGTGTCCGGCGGCCTCCACGGCGTCGGCATCTCCGTGGTCAACGCGCTGTCCCGCCACGTCGTGACCGAGGTGCGGCGCGACGGCTACTCGTGGCGCCAGGAGTTCGGGGACGGCGGCAAGCCCCTCACCGGGCTCGAGCGGGGCGAGGCGACGACCGCCACGGGCACGACCCAGACCTTCTGGGCGGACCCGGAGATCTTCGAGACCACAGAGTTCGACTTCGAGACGCTGCGCGCCCGGTTCCAGCAGATGGCCTTCCTCAACAAGGGACTGCGCATCAACCTGACCGACGAGCGTCCCGCGCACCTCGACACGGGCGACGAGGTCACGGGTGCGGACCCGGAGGAGGGTGACGAGGCCTCGTCCGAGGCTCCTGCACCGAAGGCGCGGACCGTGTCGTACAAGTACGACGGCGGTCTCGTGGACTACGTGAAGCACCTCAACTCCGCGAAGAAGGTCGAGCTCGTCCACCCCGACGTCATCGACTTCGAGTCCGAGGACACGGAGCGGCGCATCTCCGTCGAGATCGCCATGCAGTGGACCGGCTCCTACTCGGAGTCCGTGCACACCTACGCGAACACCATCTCGACGACCGAGGGCGGCACGCACGAGGAGGGCTTCCGCGCGGCCATGACGTCCCTCGTCAACCGCTACGCGCGGGACAAGGGCATCCTCAAGGAGAAGGACGACAACCTCACCGGTGACGACATCCGCGAGGGGCTGACCGCCGTCGTCTCCGTGAAGCTCGGCGAACCGCAGTTCGAGGGCCAGACCAAGACGAAGCTCGGCAACACCGAGGCGAAGACGTTCGTCCAGCGCGTCGTCAACGAACGGCTGGTCGACTGGTTCGACTCGCACCCCACCGAGGGCCGCGACGTCATCCGCAAGGCGATCCAGGCGTCGCAGGCCCGTCTCGCCGCCCGCAAGGCGCGCGAGGCGACGCGCCGCAAGGGCCTGCTCGAGTCCGGCGGCATGCCGGGCAAGCTGCGCGACTGCCAGTCGAACCGCGCCGAGGAGTGCGAGATCTTCATCGTCGAGGGCGACTCCGCGGGTGGCTCCGCAGTGCGCGGGCGCAACCCCGACAAGCAGGCGATCCTCCCCATCCGCGGCAAGATCCTCAACGTCGAGCGCGCGCGCCTCGACCGGGCCCTGTCCAACCAGGAGGTCCAGTCGATCATCACGGCGTTCGGCACCGGGATCGGCGAGGACTTCGACCTCGCCAAGCTCCGGTACCACAAGATCGTGCTCATGGCCGACGCCGACGTCGACGGCCAGCACATCGCGACGCTCCTGCTCACGCTGCTGTTCCGCTACATGCGGCCCCTCATCGAGAACGGCCACGTGTACCTCGCGCAGCCGCCGCTGTACCGGCTCAAGTGGTCCAACGCGCCGCACGACTACGTGTACTCCGACCGGGAGCGCGACGCGTTCCTCGCGCAGGGCCAGGCCGCCGGCAAGCGGATCCCCAAGGAGAACGGCATCCAGCGCTACAAGGGTCTCGGCGAGATGGACTACTCCGAGCTGTGGGACACGACCATGGACCCGGAGCACCGCACGCTCAACCAGGTGACCCTGGACGACGCCGCCGCCGCGGACGAGATCTTCTCCGTCCTCATGGGCGAGGACGTCGAGTCGCGACGGAACTTCATCCAGCGCAACGCCAAGGACGTGCGTTTCCTTGACATCTGAGCCGCTGGTCGAGGGTGCGCGTGTGTGCCGGGCCGAGGCTCTCCGGGGCGGCCGCGCCGGGTCTATCATCCGCGTCCTCGTTCCTCGGCCGCTCCCGCCAGACCCGCCACGACCCGGCGCGGCCGCCCCTCCGGCCCCGGTCCGGCACGGTCGCGCAGGCGGCGCGCCCTGCACGGGGCCGTCCATGACGCGGCGCACGGCGACAGCAGCACGACGAGAAGACGACGAACGAGGTAGATCGTGACCGACGAGCAGAACCCCGAGACCGAGCCTGCGGTTCCCGGCGACGGGGCCGAGGAGATCGTGCACGCCGACGGGACGGCCGTCGCGGTGCACCACGGGCGCATCGAGCAGGTGGACCTGCAGCTCGAGATGCAGCGGTCGTACCTCGACTACGCCATGAGCGTCATCGTCGGGCGCGCGCTGCCCGACGTGCGCGACGGTCTCAAGCCGGTGCACCGGCGCGTGCTGTACGCGATGTACGACGGCGGGTACCGGCCGGACAGGTCGTTCTCGAAGTGCTCGCGCGTCGTCGGCGACGTCATGGGCAAGTTCCACCCGCACGGCGACACCGCGATCTACGACGCCCTCGTGCGGCTCGTGCAGGACTGGTCGCTGCGCTACCCGCTCGTCGCCGGCCAGGGGAACTTCGGGTCACCGGGCAACGACCCGGCGGCCGCCCCGCGATACACCGAGTGCCGCATGGCTCCGCTGGCCATGGAGATGGTCCGGGACATCGACAAGGACACGGTCGACTTCCAGGACAACTACGACGGCCGCACGCAGGAGCCGGCGGTCCTGCCCGCCCGGTTCCCGAACCTGCTGGTCAACGGCTCGGCGGGCATCGCCGTCGGCATGGCGACGAACATCCCGCCGCACAACCTGCGCGAGGTCGCGGAGGGCGTGCAGTGGCACCTCGACCACCCGGACGCGAGCCGCGAGGAGCTGCTCGCCGCGCTCCTCCTGCGGATCAAGGGGCCGGACTTCCCGACGGGCGCCACGATCCTCGGGCACAAGGGCATCGAGGAGGCGTACCGCACCGGGCGCGGCTCCGTCACGATGCGCGCCGTCGTCAACGTGGAGGAGATCCAGGGACGGATCTGCCTGGTCGTCACGGAGCTTCCGTACCAGGTCAACCCCGACAACCTCGCCGCGAAGATCGCGGACCTCGTCAAGGAGGGCCGCGTGCAGGGCATCGCGGACATCCGCGACGAGACGTCGGGCCGCACCGGGCAGCGCCTCGTCGTCGTGCTCAAGCGCGACGCCGTCGCCAAGGTCGTCCTCAACAACCTGTACAAGCACACCCAGCTCCAGGACACGTTCGGCGCGAACATGCTGGCGCTGGTCGACGGCGTGCCGCGCACGCTGAGCCTCGACGCGTTCATCCGCCACTGGACGGCGCACCAGCTCGACGTCGTCGTGCGGCGCACGCAGTACATGCTCCGCGAGGCCGAGAAGCAGATCCACATCTACCGCGGTTACCTCAAGGCGCTCGACGCGCTCGACGAGGTCATCGCGCTCATCCGTCGCTCGCCTGACGCCGACCAGGCCCGCGAGGGCCTCATGGCGCTCCTCGACGTGGACGAGATCCAGGCGACGGCGATCCTCAACATGCAGCTGCGGCGTCTCGCCGCGCTGCAGCGCCAGGAGATCGTCGACCAGCACGACAAGCTGCAGCGCGAGATCCTCGAGTACGAGGCGATCCTCGCGTCGCCCGAGCGGCAGCGGGCGATCGTCGGCGACGAGCTGCGCGAGATCGTGGACCGGTACGGCGACGAGCGCAGGACGACGATCCTGCCCTTCGACGGGGAGGTCTCGATCGAGGACCTCATCGCCGAGGAGGAGATGGTCGTCACGATCACGCGCGGCGGGTACGCCAAGCGGACGCGCAGCGACAACTACCGGTCGCAGCGACGGGGCGGCAAGGGCGTACGGGGGACGCAGCTGCGCGAGGACGACATCGTCGACCACTTCTTCGTGACGACGACGCACCACTGGCTGCTGTTCTTCACCAACCTCGGCCGCGTCTACCGGGCCAAGGCGTACGAGCTGCCCGAGGGCAGCCGGGACGCGAAGGGTCAGCACGTCGCGAACCTCCTCGCCTTCCAGCCGGGCGAGAAGATCGCGCAGGTCCTCGACCTGCGGGACTACGCGGCGGCGGAGTACCTCGTGCTCGCCACACGGCGCGGGCTGGTGAAGAAGACGCGGCTCACCGAGTACGACTCGCCCCGCTCGGGCGGCCTCATCGCGATCAACCTACGAGAGGACGACGCGGGCACGCCCGACGAGCTCGTCTCGGCCCGGCTCGTGGACTCGACGGACGACCTCATCCTCGTCTCGCGCAAGGGCCAGTCGATCCGCTTCACGGCCGACGACGACGCGCTGCGCCCGATGGGACGCGCGACGTCGGGCGTGACGGGCATGAAGTTCCGCGAGGACGACGAGCTGCTCTCGGCGGACGTCGTCGAGGAGGGTGCGGACCTGTTCGTCGTGACCGAGGGCGGCTTCGCCAAGCGCACACGGCTCGGCGAGTACCGGGTCCAGGGACGTGGCGGTCTGGGCATCAAGGTCGCCAACCTTGTCGAGGCTCGTGGAGATCTTGTGGGGGCACTGGTCACGGACTCCGACGACGAGGTCCTCGTCATCATGGAGCGGGGGAAGATCGTCCGGTCGGCAGTCGACGAGGTCAACCTCACGGGTCGCAACACCCAGGGCGTGACCTTCGCGAAGCCGGACAAGGGGGACCGCATCATCGCCGTCGCCCGGAACGTCGAGCGTCGTCTCGGAGAGGATCGGGATACCGTGGGCGAGGAGAGCACGTCGAACGACTCCGCCCCGGAGACCGACCAGAGCGCCACGGCCGAGGAGGCCGGTGGGACCGACACGGCGCACGGAACCACCGAGGAAGCCAGATGAGCACCGAGAACAACGCACCGCCGGCGATCACGCCGAGGCTGACAGTGCCGCGCCCTGACACGAGCACTCCGCCTCCTCCGCCTCCTCCGCCGTCCTCGACGGAGAGCAACGGCAGCTCCGGCAACGGGACGTCCGGCAACGGCACGTCCGGTCACCGGACGGCGGGCAACGGGTCTGCGGGCAACGGCTCTGCCCAGGTCGCAGGCCCGTCGGACGGCATGGAGGTCGCGTCCGGCGAGAGCCGCGTCGCGGTCGCCCGAGCCGGTGCGGTGAAGGCTGCGGCCGCGGCGATCGCGGCTGCGAAGTCGGCGGCCAAGAAGGTGTCCGCGTCCGTCCCGGCCGCCCCGGCGGAGACCACGCACGACGACGAGATCGACGATCGGACGGTAAAGCGCGTGACCACGACGTCAGCTCCCGCGTCGGTGGGCGCCGCTGCGCCGTCCACGGCGACGAACGGCTCCTCCACGGGCTCCTCGTCGATGCACTACTCCGCGGCCGGGGTCACCGGCACCGCGAACCCGGTGACGGGGGCGACCCCGACGGCGTCGACCGCGACGGGCGCGACCCCGACGGTCCGTCACGACGGACCGCGTCGCGTGCGGCTGTCGGTCTCCCGCGTCGACCCGTGGTCGGCCATGAAGCTCGGCTTCCTGCTGGCGGTCGCGATCGGCATCATGACCGTCGTGGCGACCGCGGTCGTCTGGTACGTCCTCGACGGGATGATGGTCTTCCAGAAGGTGCAGGACTTCGTCACGCAGATCGCGGGCGAGGAGAGCAACGTCGACATGCTGCAGTTCGTCGAGTTCGGGCGCGTCATCTCCGTCGCCACCCTGCTCGGCGTGGTCAACGTGGTGATCATCACGGCTCTGTCGACGATCATGGCGTTCCTGTACAACATCGTCGCTGCTCTCGTCGGTGGCGTGCACCTGACGCTGACCGACGACTGACGCCCGAGCGCTCCGGGAGAGTGTCGGAGCCCGGTCTCGGTTTGGGCGTCCGGCCTCCCGTGGGGTAATCTCAATCGCTGCCTGCGTGCGGAACAGCTCCTGACCTGGTGTCGGAGCCTGTCTCGCTGCCGGCGAACGGGCCTATAGCTCAGACGGTTAGAGCGCTTCCCTGATAAGGAAGAGGTCAGAGGTTCAAGTCCTCTTAGGCCCACTGCCGAACCCACTCGAGGGGGAACGTGATGAAGAAGCTCCTGGTCCTTCTGCTCGCTGCCGGCGCCGGCTACCTCCTGTGGCGCAAGTACTCGGAGGACAACGCCGAGCGCGACCTGTGGGCAGAGGTCACCGACACGTTCGAGTGATCTCTACGGCTCGACACCTCCGGCCCTCGGCCGGAGATCCCGGGGCCATGGCGCAATTGGTAGCGCACCTGCTTTGCAAGCAGGGGGTTGGGGGTTCGAGTCCCCCTGGCTCCACGTCCCGAACAGCACGAAGGCCCCGCACCTCACGGTGCGGGGCCTTCGTCGTCCCTCCCGGGACGGCGGGCGAGCCGCCGTCCCGGGAACCGGCCTCAGGCGTCGTCGGCCTTGTCCGCGGCGTCCGCGGCCTTGGTCTCGGCGGCCTCACGGGCCTTCTTCGCCGCCTGCTCGACGTGCTCCGCCGCCTTGTCGGCGTCACCCCCGGCGGTCGTCTCCGTCGTGTCGGCGGGGACGGCCGAGGCGGTGCCTGCGGCGTTCTTCGCGGTGCCTCGCGTCCGGCTCGTCGCCTTCTTCGCGGCGTCCTTGGCGTCGCCGACGGCGTCCGTGACGCGGTCGCTGACGTCTTCGCGGACCTCCGCGGCACGCTCGGCGATCTTGTCGGTCGCCTCGCGTCCCTTGGCGACGGCTGCGCCTGCCGCCTCCCCGAGCGTCTCGGCGGCGTCCCCGACGGCGTGGCGCGCGTCGCCCACCACGTCGTCGAAGCGCACCTGCTGCTCCTCCTGCTCCCAGGGCTCGGCCCAGGGGTCGGTGGTGGGCTGCGACCGGCGGTACAGCACGTAGCCGACGCCGGCGGCGGTGACGCCGCCGGCGATCCACCACAGCGTCTTGCCCTTGCTGCCCGACGCGTCGCTCTCCGCGGCCTTCTTGCTCGCCGCGTCCGCGACCTCGGCGAACTTCCTGCTCGCCTTGTCGGCAGCCTTGTCGGCGGCCTTCGCCGCCTTCTTGCCCGCCTTGCCCGACGACTTCTTCGCCTGCTTGGCAGCGTCCTCGGCGGCCTTCTTCGCCTGCTTCGCGAGCTTGCGGCCCTTCCGACCGCTGGCGGCCGCCGCGGCAGCGGTCGCTGCTGCGGCATCGTCGGCGGCGCGCTGCGCGGCCTCGGAGGCGCTGGCCGCCGCGGCGTTGAAGCTCGCGACGATCTTCGGCAGCACGTCGTCGACGATCTTGTCGTGCGCCGTGTCGATCACCGGTGCGGCCTTGTCCGCCGCCTTCTCGACGCGCGGTGCCGCGGCCTGGATGCTGTCCTGCCACGCCTTCTCGACGCGCGGCTGCAGCCATTCGAGGAACGCCTCGACCTTCGGGGTGCTCCACTCCTTGGCGTGGACCGCCGCGTCCTTCGCCTGGTCCGCGAGCTGGACCGCCGCGCTCTGTGCCGATGCGGCGGCGACGGCCGCCTGGTCCTTGATCTTCTCGGTGTCCAGCGAGTCGATCGTCTCCTTGATCGGGCTGGACCCTGAGCGAGAACGAGTCATGCGCGCTCCTCGGGTGTCGTCGTCCGGGTGGACGAGTGGTGGAAGGTCACGATTCCGCCCACTCTGCCACCAGCGAGGCCCGCCCGCGAGATGTCCCGCGCATCGGCGTCGGACGGGTACCGCGCGGGTGTCGTGGGAAGATGGTGGGCATGTTCGCAACCCTTCACACGACCGCTGGTGACATCCGGATCGAGCTCCTGCCGAACCACGCCCCGAAGACGGTGGCGAACTTCGTCGGGCTCGCCCAGGGCACGAAGTCCTGGTCGGATCCCCGCACCGGCGCCGAGCGCACCGAGCCGTTCTACGACGGCCTGATCTTCCACCGCGTGATCTCCGACTTCATGATCCAGGGCGGGTGCCCGCTCGGGACGGGTACCGGCGGCCCGGGCTACACGTTCAACGACGAGATCCACCCCGAGCTGCAGTTCGACGAGCCGTACCTGCTGGCCATGGCCAACGCGGGGCTCCGCCGCAACCCGGTGACGGGCGAGGTCGAGGGCACCAACGGTTCCCAGTTCTTCATCTCGACGGTCGCCACGCCGTGGCTCAACGGCAAGCACACGATCTTCGGCACCGTGGCGGACGACGCCTCGCGCGCGGTCGTCGACGGGATCAACAACACGCCGACGCGTCCGGGCGACCGCCCGCAGGAGGACATCGTCATCAGCTCCGTCACCATCGAGGACTGATCATCTCGCAGCCACCGGTACCCCCGGGTCCCCCGGGACCTCCCGCGTACGGGACGGCCGGGCCGCACGACGGCCCCGCCGTCCCGCCCGTGTGCCCGCGGCACCCCGACCGCGTCTCCTACGTCCGCTGTCAGCGGTGCGGCAGGCCGACGTGCCCGGAGTGCCAGCGCCCCGCGGCAGTGGGGATCCAGTGCGTCGACTGCGTGCGCGAGGCGTCCCGCAACGCGCCGGAGCAGCGCACGGTGCTCGGCGGGAAGGTGCGCGGTGGCCCGCCGGTCGTGACCTTCACGATCATCGGGCTGTGCGTCGTCAGCTGGATCCTGCAGCTCGTCACCGGTGGCGAGTGGACCCGCATGCTGGCGTTCGCCCCCGTGGTCGGCGAGCAGGACCCGTACCGCTTCCTCACGGCCGCGTTCCTGCACTCGACCAGCCCGGTCCACATCCTGTTCAACATGTACGCCCTGTGGATCACCGGGCCGTTCCTGGAACAGATGCTGGGCCGCTGGCGGTTCACCGCGCTGTACCTGCTGTCGGCGCTCGGTGGTTCGGTCGGCTACCTCGTGCTCGCCGGCGGGCCCACCGAGCAGGCCTGGTACACGGCCGTCGTCGGTGCCTCCGGTGCCGTCTTCGGGCTCTTCGGCGCGATCCTGCTCGTGCTGCGCCGCACGGGTCGCAACGCGATGCAGATCGTCGTCCTCATCGGCATCAACTTCGCGATCGGCCTGTTCTTCCCCGGTATCGCGTGGCAGGCGCACCTCGGCGGACTGGTCGTGGGTGTGCTCCTCGGGCTCGCGTACGCGTACGCGCCGAGGGCACAGCGCACCCTGGTGTCGGTCGGTGCCACGGCGGTCGTCACCCTGGCCCTGATCCTCACGGCATGGCTGACGTACCGGTCCGTCGCTCTCCCCGCCGGGTTCGTCGGCTGACCGTCGCGGAGTTGTCCACAGGTTTGTTCACAGGTGTGGAACGAACTACGTGTGTGTCATTCCGCCGGCGGACCAGCGTCCTGGGCTCGCTACTTCCAGCGTGTGGTGAGCGCGAAGCCGGCGATGATGAATGCGAACCCGACCCCGAGGTTCCAGGCACCGAGCGCCGGGATCGGCAGCTGCGCCGAGCCGCTGAGGTAGAACAGCACGATCCAGGCGAGGCCCAGGAGCATCAGCCCGAGCATGGTCGGGACGAGCCAGCGCGGGTTCCCGGTGTCGGGCTTGGGCTGGCGTGGCTCGCGGGCCGGGCGCGCCGGCTTCTTGCGGGACTTCGACTCGGGCACGAGGGATGGCTCCTGTCCTGGTGGTTCCTGCCGCCGTCGTGCAGGAACCGTGCGTGGCTCGGGTGGACGTCGTCGACGGGCGGTCGCGGTCCGGGCCTCTTGCCCGGGTCGCGGCAGTCGTCCCGTCCGTGGACGGCGTTCGTCGTCTAGCGTAGTGGGCGCACACAATAGACCACGCCACCGGGTGCCGGACGATCGCCGTCCGACCGCGGTCCGCACACCGTCGACCACCGTCGAGCACCTGTCGAGCACCGCACCGAGCGCAGGAAGGATGGGCGCATGAGCACCGAGCAGGCACCCGCGCCCGCACCCTCGCGCGCCCGGCGCTGGCGGTCCGCGCTGACCGTCGCCTTCGTGCTGGCCCTCGCCGGCCTGATGTTCACCGCGAACGCACGGCTCGCCCGCGGCGAGGAGAGCCGGCACCCCGAGAACCTGGCCCAGCTCGTCGACCGCGAGTCCGGTCGGGTCGCGGACCTCGCGGCCCAGGTGGACGCGCTCGACGACGAGATCGCGACGCTCTCGGCCGCGGACCCCGCGTCCGGCGCGGTGGACCCCGGGCTCGCGAGCCGGTCGGGCGTCGCCGCGGGAACCGTGGCCGTCAGCGGTCCGGGCGTCTCGGTCATGCTCGACGACGCCCCGCCCGAGGGGAGCTATCCCGCGTCGATCCGTCCGGACGACCTCGTGGTGCACCAGCAGGACATCCAGGCCGTCGTGAACGCCCTGTGGGCGGGCGGCGCGGAGGCGATGACCCTCCAGGGCCAGCGCGTCACGGCGACCTCGGCCTTCCGCTGCGCCGGCAACATCCTGCTCCTGCACGGACGCGTGTACTCGCCGCCGTACGTCGTGGAGGCCGTCGGCGACCCGCAGCAGCTCCGCGACGCGCTCGACCGCTCGGACCGGATCGACATCTACCAGGAGTACGTCGAGGCCGTGAACCTCGGCTGGGCGGTCGACGAGCACGACCGGATCGACATGCCGCGTTACGAGGGCGCCCTCGAGCTGAAGTTCGCGCGCTCCTCCTCGGGCACGTCCGCACCGGACGACACCCCGGAGACGGACGACGACCGGCCCGGCGAGGTCGCCCCGTGAGCACGTTCACCGCACCGCCGATCCGGCACCGTTCCGGCGGACGGTCTCGACGCGGCGGGCCGGTCTCCGCCGTCGTCGGCGTGCTGGGCGAGGTCCTCATCACCCTCGGGGTCCTGCTCGGCCTGTACGTCGTGTGGCAGCTCTGGTGGACCGACGTCCAGGCCGACCGCGAGCAGGCGCAGATCCTCGCCGAGCTCGACGCCCCGGTCCCCGACGCGGACGACGTGGCGGTCCAGGTCCGCCGGGACGCTCCGCCCGTCATGGAACCACCTGCCGCCGGCGAGGTCTTCGGCACGCTGCACGTCCCCCGCTGGGACGACGCCGTCATGCCGATGGCGGAGGGCACCGACAAGCGCGCGATCCTCGACAAGGCCATGGCCGGCCACTACCCCGAGTCCGTCATGCCCGGCGACATCGGCAACTTCGCGCTCGCCGGTCACCGGATGACGTACGGCGCGATCTTCCACCGTGCCGAGGAGCTGCAGGTCGGCGACCCGATCGTCGTCGAGGCGAACGACACCTGGTACGTGTACCGCGTGACGCACCTGCAGGCGGTGCAGCCGGACCAGGTCGAGGCCGTCGCGCCCGTCCCGTGGGAGCCCGGCGTGGAGCCCACCGAGCGGTACCTGACGCTCACGACGTGCCACCCCATCGGTCTCAACTCGCTCCAGGCGCGCTTCATCGTCAACGCGAAGCTCGACTACTGGCTGCCCGTCGCGGACGGCACGCCGCCGGACCTCGTGGGCCAGACCGCACCGACCGACGGGAGCGCATGATGTACGGGGCGTTGTGGCGCATCCTGCCGGGGCCCGCGTGGGTCCGGGTGCTCCTGCTGCTGGTCCTCGCGGCCGCCGTCGTGCTGGCGTGCTTCGAGTGGCTGTTCCCGATCGTCGCCGAGCGCATGCCGTTCAACGACCCCAACGTCCAGACGGGCGCCGCCGGCAGCCTGACGGAGGCAGGAGTGACCCCGAGATGACCCGCATCCTCGTCGTCGACAACTACGACTCGTTCGTCTACACGATCGTCGGCTACCTCGACCAGCTCGGGGCGCAGACGGTCGTCGTGCGCAACGACGCCGTCCCCGAGCCGGACGCCGACGGCGTCTTCCGCGACGCCGACGGCACGCCCTTCGACGGCGTGCTGGTCTCCCCCGGGCCCGGCACCCCGAAGGAGGCCGGGCAGAGCGAGCAGGTCATCCGTGCGTGCGCCACGTCGCGCACGCCGATGCTCGGCGTGTGCCTCGGCCACCAGGCCCTCGCCGAGGTGTACGGCGCCACCGTCACGCACGCCCCGGAGCTCATGCACGGCAAGACGAGCCTCGTCGAGCACGACGGCGCAGGGGTCCTGGGCGGGCTCCCCGAGCCCTTCACGGCGACGCGGTACCACTCGCTCGCCGTCGTGCGGGACACCGTCCCGGGCGTGCTCGAGGTCACGGCGGAGACGGCGGGCGGGGTCGTCATGGGTCTGCAGCACCGCGACCTGCCGTTGCACGGCGTCCAGTTCCACCCGGAGTCCGTGCTCACCGAGGGCGGTCACCGCCTGCTCGCCAACTGGCTCGAGGCGTGCGGACTCGACGGCGCCGTCGAGCGGTCCGCGGGCATGGCGCCCCTCGTGCGGCAGTGACCTCCGGGTGGCGCTTCCCGGACCGGGAACGCCGCTACCTCGCCGACAGCAGTCCCCCCTAGGACCGTGCACGACAGGACCGTGCACGACGCCGGCCCTCACCTTCCGAGGTGAGGGCCGGCGTGCTGCTGCGAGGGATCCAGGTGTGCGCCGTCAGGCTCGGGCGTCAGCCCTCGCCCTCGTCGCCGCCACCGTTGCCACCACCACCACCGCCGCCGTTGCCGCCGCCGCCGTTCTCGTCACCGGTGGCGGGCCCGGGGCCGGTCGAGACGATGAGCGAGACCTCGGTGCCCTCCGGGACCTCGGACCCGCCGCGCGGGTCCGAGCCGATGACGATGCCCGCAGGCCACGTCTCCGACTCCTGCGTCTGGCGGTTCGGTGACGGGTTCAACCCGGCGCCCCCCAGTGCCTCGTTCGCCTGCGCCTCCGTCATGCCCGCGAGGTTCGTCGGAACGGTGGTCGTCTCGACGGCCCGCGGGATCGCGACCGCGATCGTCACGTCGGAGCCCTGCGGGACCTGACCGGCGTTCGGCTGCTGCGACAGGACGGTGCCCTCGGCCTCGTCGGACTCGGTCTCCTCGACGACGGGGTTGAGGCCCAGGTCGGTGATCGCCGCCTCGGCGTCCTGCCGGTTCATCCCCACGAGCTCTCCGAGCTCGACGCGCCCGTCGGACGTGTAGAGCGTGACGGCGGAGTTCGCCGCGACCGTCTCGTTCGCGGCCGGCTCGCTGCGCGTCACGCTGCCCTCCGGCACGCTCGCGGAGTTCTCGGTGTTCACGGTGCCGACCGTGAGACCGGCGTCCGTGAGGAGCTGGCGCGCCTCGTCCTGGCTCCTGCCCGCGACGTCGGGCACCTGCACGCTGTCCGGGCCGGTGGAGAACCAGACGCTCACCTCGGTGCCTGGCGGGACGTCCTCCGCGCCCGCCGGGTCCTGGCGGACGAACTCGCCCTCGGGGATCTCGGCGCTCTGCTCGAGCACCGGCGTGAACTCGAGGTCGAGGTCCTCGAACAGCGCACGCGCCTCGTCCTCCGTCATCCCGGCCTGGACCGTGGGGACGGTGACGGTGTCGGGCTCGGCCGGCGGCCGGTTGAGCAGCCACAACGTGACGATCGCAGCGATCGCGAGGACACCGACCGCGATGAGGGTCCACATGAGGCCCTTGCGGCTCTTCTTCTCCTCCTCGTCCTCGCCGGGGACCTCGCCGGGCGGGACGGCGGGCGCTGCCGCCGTCGCCCACGGGGACGGCGGCGCGGCGGGGCTCATGACCTGGGTGGCCGACTCGACCATCGTCGGCTGCATGTCCGCCGCGGCGACGGCTCCCAGACCGGCGGCCGCTGCGGCGACGCCGAGGGACGGAGCGGTGATCGCCCCGCCGCGCACGGCGTTCTCGAGGTCGGCCCGGAACTCGGCCGCGCTCGAGTAGCGCGCCGTGCGCTCCTTGGCGAGCGCCTTGAGCGTGATGCGGTCGAGCACCTCGGGCACGTCGGGCGCGACGGCGCTCGGCGTGGCCGGGGCCTCGCGCACGTGCTGGTAGGCGACGGCGACGGGCGAGTCGCCGATGAACGGCGGGCGGCCCGTGAGGAGCTCGTAGAGCAGGCAGCCGGTCGAGTAGAGGTCGCTGCGTGCGTCGACGGTCTCGCCGCGCGCCTGCTCGGGCGACAGGTACTGCGCGGTCCCGATGACGGCGTGGGTCTGCGTCATGGTGGCCGCGGAGTCCGCGACGGCGCGCGCGATGCCGAAGTCCATGACCTTCACGGCACCCGTGGGCGTGATCATGACGTTGGCCGGCTTGATGTCGCGGTGCACGATGCCGGCGTGGTGCGAGTACTCGAGCGCCGCGAGCACGCCCGCCGTGATCTCGACGGCCTCGTCGATCGGCACGGCCTGGCCGTCGCGCAGGATGTCCCGCACGGTGTGGCCCTCGACGTACTCCATGACGATGAACGGGACGTGCACCGACGCGCCCTGAGTGTCGGTGTGCACGTCCTCGCCCGTGTCGTACACGGCCACGATCGCGGGGTGGTTCAGCGACGCGGCCGCCTGCGCCTCGCGGCGGAAGCGGGCCAGGAACGACGGGTCGCGCGCGAGGTCGGAGCGCAGGATCTTGATCGCGACGGTGCGTCCGAGCCGGGCGTCGTGGCCGATGTGCACCTCGGCCATGCCGCCGCGGCCGATGAGCTCACCGACCTCGTAGCGACCGGCAAGCACTCGGGGAGCGTTGTCCACCACTCATTCGTCCTTCGGAGTCGTCGGAGCCGCGGGCGCGTCCGCGCACGGCACATCTGGCGCAATCATCCCACCCGAGGGCGTCCAGGAGGGACGGGAACACAACGATGTCGTCACGATGTCACCCCGTGGTCCCCCGGGCCCTGGACCAGGGCGAACAGGGTCGTCGTCGGCACGCCGGACCGTGCGGCGTCGTCCGTAGAGCCGTCGCCGCCCGTCACGATCGTCGCCACGAGGACGACGAGGAGCAGCCCGAGCAGCGCGACGAGCGGCCACGTCATGCCCTTCGGGATGCCACCGATCCGCTGGCCGGTCGTGGTCGAGGTCCGGCGCGCCGTGGCCGTGCGCCCGGGCGGGTCCTGGGTCTGGCGGCGCATCTCCGCACGGGTCGACGGGGGGCCCGACGGCGACCGGTCGCCCGCACCCGGGCGGTCGCCGGGCCCGTCGGGGCGACCCGCGGGACCGGTGCTCCGCGTCGCGGCGCGCGGCGAGCCGGGCCGTGCGGCCGCGGGTGCCGGGCGCCGTGTGCGGGACGTGCCGTGCATCTCCCGGCGGGGCGGGTAGGAGCGCGGGGTCGTCGGGTCGTCGTCCTCGTCCGGCGGGCCGGGCGTGGGCGACGAGGGCCGCTCCCACGGCAGCGCGGGCCCGGCCGCCGGGGGCCCGGCCTTCACGGGGGCGGGCGGTGCGGGCGGTGCCGGCGGGGTCGCCGCGTGCTCGTCGTCCGGGTGCGGCTCGCGGACCGTCGCCGGGATGACGATCGGCGTGATGACGGGGGCGAGGTCCTCGCGGGAGGCGCCTCCGCGTGCGGCCTCCGCGGCCGCGGGGCCGGGGGACGCGGGGTGCGACGGAGCGGCGTCGTCGGGCTCGTGCCGCCCGCGCCGGGACCGCCGCGTCGGCGGCCCGCTCACGCGCGCGGACCACGGGTCGGCGGCGAGCCGGGCGGCGATCTCGTCGAGCACCTGGGCGAGCTTCGCCGCGGTCCGCGGGCGTGCCAGCGGGTCCTTGGCGAGCATCGCCATGATGAGGGCCGACAGCTCCGGGTCCACCGACGACGGCAGCGGCGGGACGGCCTCGTTGACGTGCGCGACGGCGATGTCGACGGGGGTCGAGCCGGTGAACGGCCGGTTCCCGACGACCGACTCGTACGCGACGATGCCCAGCGCGTAGACGTCGGAGGCGCCGGTCGCGGCCTGACCGACCGCCTGCTCGGGGGACAGGTACTGCGCCGTGCCCATGACCATGCCCGTGGCCGTCATGGGGACCTGGTTGGCCGCGAGCGACACCCCGAAGTCGGTGATCTTCACCGTCCCGGAGCGGTCGATGAGGATGTTGCCGGGCTTCACGTCGCGGTGCACGACGCCCGCCACGTGCGCGGCGTGCAGCGCGCGGGCCGTCTGCGACAGGATCGGCAGGAGCCGCGACGGCGGCAGGACGGGCTCGCGCTCGAGCAGGTCGGCCATGGGCTCGCCGACGACGAGCTCCATGACGAGGTAGCCGGACCGGTCCTGCTCGCCGTAGTCGTACATCTGCGCGATGTTGGGGTGCGACAGGGCGGCGCTGTTGCGGGCCTCGGTGCGCAGGCGGTTCAGGAAGTCCTCGTTGCCCGCGTACTCGGAGCGCAGCACCTTGACCGCGACCTCGCGGCCGAGCGCGTCGTCGGCGGCGACCCAGACCTCGCCCATGCCACCGACGGCGATGCGCCGGACCAGGCGGTACCGGTTGCCGAGGTGGAGCCCTCGAACGGGCTTCATCCGTTCAACACCGCCTCCATGACGGCGCGGGCGATCGGTGCGGCGACCGCGCCGCCCGTCGCCTCGCTGCCCGAGGACCCGCCGTTCTCGACGATGACGGCGACGGCCACCTGCGGGTCGTCCGCCGGCGCGAAGGCCGTGAACCACGCGTGGGGGGGCAGGGCCGGATCGTTCTCGGCGGTGCCCGTCTTGCCCGCCACCTGCACGCCGGGGATCTGCGCGGCGGTGCCCGAGCCGTTCTGGACGACGCCGAGCATCATCTGCGTGAGCTGGTCGGCCGTCGACGGCGAGACGGAGGTGCGCAGGCGGCGCGGCTCGGTCTGCTGGACGACCTCGAGGTCCGGGTTGCGGATCGTCTCCACGGTGTACGGCGCCATGAGCACGCCGTCGTTGGCGATCGCGGCCGAGACCATCGCCATCTGCAGCGGGGTGGCCTTCACCTCGCCCTGGCCGATCCCCGCACGGGCGAGGTCGTCGGGCGCCGACTGCTCCTCGGTCGGGTAGCGGCTGGCGGTGACGTCCATGGGGATGGTCAGCGAGTCGTCGTCGAACCCGAAGGCCTCCGCCTGGTCACGCATCGCGTCGTCGCCGAGCGTCACGGCGAGGTCGGCGAACGCGGAGTTGCACGAGATGCGCAGGGCGTCGGCGAGGGTCATCTCCCCCGTCGGCGAGCACCGGATGCCGCCGAAGTTGTTCATCGGCTGGCCGGACTGGGGCAGCTGGTACACGTCCGGTGCGGGGACGACGGACTCCGACGTGTACTGCCCGCTCTCGATCGCGGCGGCCGACGTGACGAGCTTGAACGTGGACCCGGGAGGGTACGTGTTGCCGCGGATCGCCCGGTTGCTCATCGGGTCCCCGTCGGCGTTCGCGAGCTCCTGGAACGCCGCGTTGGCGGCCCCGGTGTCGTGCGTCGCGAGCTCGTTCGGGTCGAAGCTCGGCTTCGAGACGAGGGCCAGCACCCGGCCGGTCTTCGGCTCGATCGCGGCGACCGCACCGCGCTGGTCGCCCAGCGCGTCCCACGCGGCCTGCTGGGCGGCCGGGTCGATGGTCAGCTCGACGGACGCGCCCTGCGGCTGCTCGCCCGTGAAGAGCGCGGTGAGGCGGTCGAGCCACAGCGAGCTCGCCTCGCCGTTGAGGTACTCGTTCTCGGCGCGCTCGATCTCCGAGGTGCCGTTGACGACCGAGAAGTACCCGGACACGGGCGCGTAGAGCGGACCGTTCGCGTAGGCGCGCTGGAAGCCGAAGGGGTCGTCCACGGGGGTCGACGACGCGATCGCCTCGCCCGCGACGACGATCGGCCCACGGAAGTTGCCGTACTCGCTGTAGATCGTGCGGACGTTGCGCGAGTCGCTGTTCAGGCTGTCGGCCTGGAACACCTGGATGTACGTCGTCGACACCATGAGCGCGAGGAACATCACGAGGACGACGCTCGCGACGCGGCGCAGGGGGACGTTCATCGGGCTCCTCCCCACGGGTCGGCGTCGGTCGGTCTCCGCACCACCTCGGTGCGCTGGTCGTCGGCGTGCTGGTCGGGTTGCGGTCCCGTGCCCGGGTGCGCGCTCCCGACCGTGGTGGGGGCGTCGTCGGGCATCGCGCCGACCGGGACCGCGCCGGTGCCGCCGACGACCTCCACGGGGTCGCTGTCGGTGCGCTGGCGCGCCCCACCGGGCGCGACGAGACCGCGCACGGGCAGCGACGACGGGCGTCGCGCGTCGTCGGAGATGCGCAGCAGCAGGCCGACCACGATCCAGTTCGCGAGCAGGGACGAGCCACCCTGCGCGACGAACGGCATGGTCAGGCCCGTGAGCGGGATGATGCGCGTGATGCCGCCGACCACGACGAACAGCTGCCACGCCATGACGAACGCGAGGCCGCCGGCGAGGAGCTTGCCGAAGCCGTCGCGCACGCCGATCGCGGTGCGCAGGCCGCGCTCGACGAGCACCAGGTAGGCGAGCAGGATCGCCAGCAGACCCGTGAGGCCGAGCTCCTCGCCGAGCGACGCGTAGATGAAGTCGGAGAACGCGTACGGGACGAGGCGCGGGTATCCCTCGCCCCAGCCGGTGCCGAAGAGCCCCCCGTTGGCCATGCCGAAGAGCCCGCCGACGAGCTGGCCGGAGCCGCCCGGGGTGCGGTTGTAGATCTCGGGGGCGAGGGGGTCGAGCCACACGTCGACGCGGGCCTGCACGTGCCCGAACGTCGACGCGGCGAGGACCGCGCCCACCGCGAAGAGCAGGAGGCCGATCACGACCCAGCTCACGCGCTCGGTCGCGATGTACAGCATCGCGACGAACAGGCCGAAGAACAGCAGCGAGGTGCCGAGGTCGCGCTCGAACACCAGGATCGCGAGCGAGACGAGCCACACGATGATGATCGGCCCGAGGTCGCGCAGGCGCGGGAGCTGGAGACCGAGCAGCTTCGGCCCGGCGAGGGCGAGCGTGTCGCGACTGGTCACGAGGTAGCCCGCGAAGAAGATCGCGAACGCGATCTTCGCGAACTCGGCGGGCTGGAGCGAGAAGCCGCCGACCTGGATCCAGATCTGCGCGCCGTTGATGCGCGTGCCGAGCCCGGGGACGAGCGGCAGCGCGACGAGCACGATGCCCGCGATCATCGCGGTGTACGTGTACCGGCGCAGCGTGCGGTGGTCGCGCAGGAACCAGATGACGAGGAACGCGCAGAGGATCCCCAGCGCCGTCCACTGGAGCTGGCGCGGCGCGAGGTCCTGGCTGCCTCCGGTGACCTGCGATCCGAGGTCGAGCCGGAAGATCATCGCGAGGCCGATGCCGTTGAGCGCGACCGCGACGGGGAGGATCACCGGGTCCGCGTACGGCGCCTTGATCCGCAGCAGCACGTGAGCGGCCCCGGCGAGGACGATCATGCCCCCGCTGTACACGTAGAACCGGCCCGGGAGCTCGCCCGTGAGCTGCAGGCCCACGATCGCGTACGCGCCGATGCCCAGCGCGAGCGCCAGGAACAGCAGACCGAGCTCCGCACCCCGCCCGGGGCGCACGTCGGTGGTCTCCACCGTGGCCATCAGTCCCCCGCGTCGCTGCTGCTGGTGACGCTCGGGGTGCTCGTCGGCTCGTCCGTGGGCGCGTCGCTCGGCTGGTCCGTGCTGCTCCCGGGCTCGTCGCCCGACGTCGCGTCCTCCTCCTGGTCGGCCGTCGCCTCCGCGACGAGCCGGTCCGCGCGGGCGCGGGCGTCGTCCAGCGACGACGCCGGGATGGTGGTCTCGAGACGGTCGACGACGTAGCCCGGCAGGTCGTCGACGCGCGCGCCGGTGAGCTCGACCGGGGTCGAGAGGGTCACCGGGCCCGCGCTCTCCGGGATCCCTCGGAAGACGGCGACCTGCCCGTCGGCGACGCCCACGTAGTACTGCGTCTGCGTCCAGCGGTAGCCCGCCCAGCCGGCGACGCCGAGCCCCACGACGACGAGCGCGATCGCGACGACCGTGACCCACCGGCGCGGCGCACGGCCGGGCCGGACGTCGTCCGTGCCGTCGGCGTCGTCCTCGCCGGTCTCGGGGTCGTCGCCCTCGCCGGCAGCGGTCTCGCCGTCGGCCGTGGTGACCTTCGCGCTCGCGACGAGCGAGGCGGCGCGCGCGGCGGGCCCGTCGGCCGCAGAGGTCGGGCGGTCTCGGTCGATCGCGGCCGAGCCGACGACCTGCGCGTGCGTCGAGGGCGCCCCGCCGTCGGGCAGCGCGTCGACGTCGACGACGTCGGCGACGACCACCGTGACGTTGTCCGTCGAGCCCGCGCGCAGCGCGAGCTGGAGCAGCCGGTCGGCGCACTCGTCGACGTCGGGCTCGTCCGTCATCGTCTGGGCGAGGGTCTCGGTACTCACGAAGCCCGACAGGCCGTCGGAGCACAGCAGCCAGCGGTCCCCCGGCTTCGCCTCGCGCACCGACATGTCGGGCGTGAGGTCGATGTCGAAGTCGCCCAGCACACGCATGACGACGTTGCGCTGGGGGTGCGTCTCCGCCTCGTCCGCCGAGATGCGGCCCGTGTCGACGAGGTGCTGCACGAACGTGTGGTCCGTCGTGACCTGTGCGAGCTCGCCCTCGCGCAGGAGATAGGCGCGCGAGTCGCCGAGATGGGCCATCGCGAGCTTGTTGCCGGCGCGCAGGATCGCGGTGACCGTGGTCCCCATGCCCGCGAGCTCGGGGTCGGACACGCTGCGTTCGACGAGGTCCTGTCGCGCGTGGTCGATCGACTGCTCGAGCTCGGTCAGCGCGTCGTCGGACCCGTGCGACTCGCCGTCGAGGTGCGCGAGCGCGGCGATCGCGATGGACGACGCGACGTCGCCCCCCGCGTGACCGCCCATGCCGTCGGCGACGACGAGGAGGTGCGGTCCCGCGTACCCCGAGTCCTGGTTGTTCGAGCGCACGAGCCCGACGTCGGAGCGCGCGGCGTAGCGCAGGGCGATGTTCACTGCGGGCTACCTCTGCAGCTCGACGACGGACTGACCGATCCGCACGTGCGTCCCCGGACCGAGCGGCATCACCTGGGTGATGCGCTGGTCGTCGACGTAGGTGCCGTTCGTGGAACCCAGGTCCTCGACGAACCAGGAGCCGTGCTGGGGGAAGATCCGGGCGTGCCGCGACGACGAGTAGTCGTCGTCGAGGACGAGCGTGCAGCTCGGCGCACGGCCGATGAGGATCGACGACGTGGTGAGCGGGACCGTCGTCCCACGCAGCGGGCCTGCCGTGACGACGAGCCGGGACGGGCCGGCCGGCGCGGACTGCCGGGCGGGCTCGGGGGCGGCGGGTGCGCCGGTGGCGGCCGGAGGCGCGGGGCGAGCACCGGCGTCGGACTTCTTCCCGCGGCGCGGGGTGATCTTGGTGCCGTACAGGTCCCGACGCAGCACCCCGATCGCGGAGAGCACGAACACCCAGAGCAGCACCAGGTAGCCCAGCCGGAGCAGGGTGAACGTGAGGTCGGTCATGCGGGCCGGATCACCACTCCTCGTTGTCGGACGCGCCGGTCCAGAACATGATGCGGGTACGACCGATGGTGAGGGAGTTGCCGTCGAGCAGGGTCGCCGCCGGGACCTGGTGGCCCTCGACGAACAGCCCGTTCGTCGAGCCCATGTCGGACGCGATGACACCCTCCGGGGTCACACGGATCTCGAGGTGCCGGCGCGAGACGCCCGGGTCGTCGACCACGATGTCGGCCTCCGACCCGCGCCCGATCACCGTCACGGGGCCCGTCAGGAGGTAGCGCTGGCCGTCGATGTCGACGAGAGGGTGCCGCGTGCTCGGCGATGCCGAGGTCGCGGGTGCGACGTTCCCGCGCACGCTCGCCGACCGCAGCTGGAAGCGCCCGACGTCGAGCACGTCGTTCTGCTCGAAGCTCACGCTCACCGGGCCGACGAACGCGTAGTGCTGCGACGCCGCGTACTGCGTGACGTTCGACGCCAGCTCGTCGGCGAGCGTCTCCGCGCCCCACCCCTCGACCTGGCCGAAGTCGTCCACCGACAGCTCGATGGTGAACTCGTTGGGCACGACCGTGCGGTCACGGTCCACGACGGCGGCGCGGTCGTCGACCTCCCGGCGCAGCGCGCTCGCCAGCTCGACCGGCTTGACCTCGCTGCGCCCGACCTTGGAGAACGCGTTGTTCACGACGCGCTCCACGCCCTTCTCGAAGCGGTCCAGGACTCCCATGCCACCTCCTCCCGTTCGTCGCTCGCTCACGTCCGTGCTGCTGACGAGCCTGCTGATCTCTTCGGCGGCCCGACTGCTGGTCCGGCTGCTGGTCCGCCTGCGGACCCGCGTCCAGGCAGACTACCTAGATCGTATCGACCACGTCTGCGGCGTCGGCCCGTTTCGCCGGGAGAATCCGGGACGGATGTGGCGCGTTCGTGGCGGACGATGTGAACGTCGGGCAGGCGCCCGCGCGCGACGCGCGTCGCCCCTGGGTGCCGAGCACGACCTGGAGGTCGTCGAGCGGCCCGGGACGACGGTGATGTCGTGCTCGACGGCGCGTGGGGTCGTGGTCGGCGAGCAGCGGCTGCGGTGGCTCCCGGCTCGACGGCGCGATTTCCGGGGGAACGCCTGGTCCTGCTAGTCTTCTGCGGCACGCGCGAGTGGCGGAATGGCAGACGCGCTGGCTTCAGGTGCCAGTGTCCGAAAGGGCGTGGGGGTTCAAGTCCCCCCTCGCGCACGTGGAGAGGGTTTCGACTTCTCAGTCGGAAGACCTTCAGAAAGTCCCGGTCAGGTGATCCTGACCGGGACTTTCTGCGTTCGACGAGACGACTACCTGGACAGGTGGGCGATCGCCTCGGTGATCAGGTCGGCCACCGCACCGGGCTGCGACACCATGACCGAGTGGGACGCGCCGGGGATCTCCGTGATCGAGACGGCGCCGGCACGCTCGGCCATGAACCGCAGGCCCTCCACCGGGATGTTCTTGTCTGCGTCACCGAAGACGAACCACGACGGGAGCGACCTCCACGCAGGGGTCTGCGCCGGCTGCGGCTCGCCGAGGGCGAAGTCCCGGATCGGGCGCTGCGTGCGTGCCTGGATCGCGGCGTCGGCGGCCGGGACGTCGGCGGCGAACTGGCCGGGGAAGAGGTCCCGGTCCACGACCAGGTCGTGGGTCCCGTCACCGAGCGGGTACGGGCGCACGGTCTCGCCGAGGGTGCTCCCGGGGAACCGGCCGGTCAGCTCGAGCGCGTTCTCGCCGTGGTCGGGGGCGAACGCCGCGACGTAGACGAGACCGACGACGGCAGGGTTGTCCACGGCCGCCTCGGTGATGACCGCGCCGCCGTAGGAGTGGCCGACGAGGAGGACCGGGCCGCCGATCCCCTCGACGGCCCGTCGCACGTTCTCCGCGTCGGTGGTGACGCTGCGCAGGGGGTTCGGCGTGGCGACGGCGGCCACCCCGGCGTCGGTGAGCCGGGGGATCACACCGGACCAGCTGGCCGACTCGGCGAACGCGCCGTGGACCAGGACGACGGTGATCTCTTCAGACATTCTCGATGCTCCTTCGTGGGGGTGGGTCATGCGAACTCGACGATCAGCTCGACCTCGACGGGCGAGTCCAACGGCAGGGCGGCGACGCCGACCGCGCTCCGCGCGTGCACCCCGGCGTCCCCGAAGATGGCGCCGAGCACCTCGGACGCCCCGTCGAGCACACCGGGCTGGCCGGTGAAGGCCGGGTCGGACGCCACGAACCCGACGACCTTCACGACGCGCGTGACCCGGTCGAGCGTGCCCAGCACCTCCTCGACGGCCGAGAGGGCGTTGAGCGCGCTGGTGCGTGCGCAGTCGGCGGCGACCTCGGGGCTGACCTCGGCGCCGACCTTCCCGGTGACGGGGAGCCTCCCGTCGACGAGAGGGAGCTGGCCGGCCGTGAGGACGAGGTTGCCGCTGACGACCGCGGGCACGTAGACGCCGGCGGGTGCTGGCGACCGGTGCGGGATCGTGATGCCGAGGTCCGCGAGGCGCGCGTTCACGTCCGGCATCAGCGGGCCAGGAACTCAAGGATGTCGGCGCCGAGCGCCTTCCGGAAGTCGCCGTAGACGCCGTGCGGCGCTCCCGGGTAGACCTTCAGGGTGCCGTGCTTCACGAGCTCGGCGGAGCGGAGCGCCGCGGCACCGATCGGCACGATCTGGTCGTCGTCGCCGTGCGCGATGAGGATCGGCACGTCGAGGGCCTTGAGGTCCTCGGTGAAGTCGGTCTCGGAGAAGGCCTTCACGCAGTCGTACGCGGCCGACAGGTTCACCAGCATGCCCTGCCGCCAGAAGTCGTCCTTCGCGCCCTGGGAGACGTTCGCTCCCTCGCGGTTGGCTCCGAAGAACGGCTCCGCGAGGTCCTGGTAGAACTGCGAGGCGTCGTCCAGCACGCCGGCACGGATGTCGTCGAACACGCTGATCGGCAGCCCGCCGGGGTTGTCCTCGGTCTGGACCATGAGCGGGGGCACGGCACCCACCGTGACCACGCGGGAGACCCGACCGGCGCCGTGCTGCGCGGCGTAGCGCACCACCTCGCCCCCACCTGTCGAGTGACCGACCACGACGAGGTCACGGAGGTCGAGGGCCTCCACCAGCTCCGCGAGGTCGCGCGCGTACGTGTCCATGTCGTTGCCCGTGGACGTCTTCGAGGAGCGGCCGTGACCGCGCCGGTCGTGCGCGATGGCCTGGTAGCCCGCGTCCGCGAGCAGCTTGAGCTCGACCTGCCAGGCGTCCGAGCTCAGCGGCCAGCCGTGGCTGAACAGGACCGGCTGGCCCGATCCCTGGGTCGTGAAGTAGATCTCGGTACCGTCGGACGTCGTGATGTAGGGCATGAAATATCCTCTGCTGCTGATGATGTCGTCCCGGCTGATGGGCCGGACGTGGGGTCTGCGCCCGCTCGAGCGGGGCCGCGGGCGAACGCCTGTCCCCACCTCACCGCCGTCGCGGCCGGGTGACCAGGCAGAAAGCAGGCAGAAATGGGAAGTCACCTCCGGTGAACCGACCCCCCACGCTCGGCGAGCAGCTCCGTCGCCTGCGGACGTCGGCCGACCTCACCCTCGAGGCGCTCGCCGAACGCTCGGGGGTGAGCGTGCGGACGATCGGCGACGTCGAGCGCGGCGTCAGCGTCGCGCCGCACCGTCGGACCGTCGACGCGCTCGCCCGTGGTCTCCGGCTCGGCTCCGCGGACCGCGAGGCGCTGCTGCGCGAGTCGCGGGCCCGACGAGCCGTCCCCGCGCAGGGGCCACGTGCCTCGGCGGTCGCGCCGCACCGGGTCTGGGACTTCAGCGGTCGGGAGCGCGAGATCTCCGAGATCACGTCGTTCCTCACCCCGTCCGGAGAGGGCCGCGTCGCACCGGTCGTGATCTGCGGGCTGGCGGGGATCGGCAAGACCACGACAGCGCTCGAGGCGATCCACCGCCTCGAGCCTTCCCGGCGTCCGGTCCTGTTCCTCGACCTCGACGGCCTGAGCTCGTCTCCCCTGACCCCGATCCAGGTCGTCGGCGCGCTGCTCCGTCAGGTCCCCGGTCTCGGTGAGGCGGTGCCCAGAACTCTCGACGACGCGGTGCTCAGGTGGCGTGCCGTGACCGCCGAGACGTCGGTGACCGTCCTGCTGGACAACGCCGACTCGGAACGGCAGGTCCGGCCCGTTCTCACGCTCCACGCCGACAGCGCGGTCGTCGTCACGTCGCGGCGCGCCCTCGCCGGGTTGGAAGGGGTGCGTCGGATCACGCTCGGTCCCCTCAGGCCGGAGGAGAGCGTCGAGCTCCTGGCGAAGATCATCCCCGCGGATCAGCGTGAGGTCGGTGACCTGCGCGAGCTCGCGGAGCTCTCCAGCCACGTCCCGCTGGCGATGCGGATCGCGGGGAACCGGATCGCCAGCACGCCGGCTGTCCACGCGGGCGACTTCTCGGCGCGGATCAGGTCTGCGGAGAACCGCTTCCGGATGCTGGTGGCCGGCGACCTGGCGGTCGAGGCAGCCTTCACGTTGTCCTACGAAGACCTCGAGCCGGCGGTCGCGACGCTGTTCCGCGCGATCTCCGTGCTCGACGCCGGAACGTTCGACGCCCGGATCGCCGCCGCGACCCTCGCGTCCCCCGTCAGCCCCGGTGAGGTCGAGGACTGGCTGGACGAGCTGACCGACCTCGGTCTGCTGGAGGCCCGCGGTGGCAACCGGTACCACCTCCACGACCTGGTCCGCCTGTTCGCCGCCTCGCGACGGGTCGCTGCCGACGCGGAGGCCGCCGACGCCGACGGTGCCGCCGAGGCGACGCAGGCGCGGCGCGACCGGTTGCGGCACTGGCTGCTCGGGAGTCTCGAGCGTGCCGGTGCCTGGTTCGAACCGGAGCGGTCGCCGGCGGGAGCCGGCCCCGCCGGCGTGACGTTCGCCGACGCGGAGGCGGCCGACGCCTGGATCCGCCTCGAGGAGCATCACTGGTGGCCGGCGATGCAGGCGGCGGCGAAGGCCGGCGAGCACACCCTGGTGGTCGACGTGGCCGACGCGATGCACTGGTTCTCGGAGCTCTGGGCGGAGTGGGGGCACTGGACGGAGTTCTTCGGCCTCGCGGTGGACTCGGCGCGCGCCCTCGGGGACGAGCGGCTCGAGGCCATGCACCTGGGCTACCTCGTGTGGGCCACCGTCGTCGAGTCGTCGGACCGCGTGGAAGGGCTCCGGCTCGCGCGGCTCGCGGTCACCGCCGCCGAGGCGTCGGAGGACCACCAGCAGCTGGGCTGGGCGAACTTCTACCTCAGCTGGATGCTCAAGGAGAACGGGCTCGACGGGAGCCTCGAGGCCTGTCGCACCGCACTGCTGAAGTTCGGTCTCGCCGGCGACAGCGAGGGCACGACGAGCGCCGCGTCCCTCCTCGGCGACCTCGCGCGGGCGACGGGTCACCACCAGCTCGCGCTCGACGAGTACCGTGCCGCGTACGACCAGGTGCATGCCGGGGCGCCGGTCTTCACGCGGGCCATGACGCTCCTGGTCAGCACCCTGCACTACCGGATGTCCGAGGCGCTCGTGGCGCTCGACCGGCCTGCCGAGGCGATCGACGCGGCCGACCGCGCGATCGCCATCGCGGAGGAGGTGCGGGGACTCACCCTCGTCCGGATGTCCCTGCGGTCACGCGCGATCGCCCACCTCTCGACGGGCGACGGCCGACAGGCCCGGGCGGACATCGAGCGCGCTCTCGAAGGGCTCGACGTGACGTCGACCACCGGGGTGAACACGGCGTTCCGGGACACCCTGCTCCCGCTGCTGGACGAGGCCGCTCGGCTGTCCGCAAGCGGCGGGACGCCGTCCGTCCGCTCCAGCTGACGGCTGCTTCGCCGGCTCGGTCCGGGACGCCGAGAGGCCGCGAGCGGCAAAGTTCTCGGATCGTCCCGGATGTGGTCAAAGAACTCGGGGTTGCGCCTGAGAAACCGGTCTCTTAGTATCGAGAAACCGGTTACCCGTCCTCCTCCGGGTCTCCATGGGTGTGCCCGCTCCGACGGCGGAGCGGGCACTGCCCAGGACGACTCGTGCTCGTCGAGGGGACGTGAGAGCGAGCTCGACGACCGTCCGCACAGGAGCGGACGACGTCGGCGCCGGTGCGCACGGGTCAGCCAGACCTGTCGGCGGAGCACCACGGCACCAACAGCATCAACAGAACTGCCCCGATTTTCGATGACGAAAGGTGAGGCAACGATGAGACGACCAGTCGCACGACGACTCGTCGCGGCGGGGGCCGCGATGTCCCTCGCAGCAGCCCTGGGCGTGACCGCCCTGGCGACGACGGCCACCGCAGCCGTGACCGGGAGCCCGACGGGCTACGCGACCCAGAACGGAGGGACCACCGGCGGCGCCGGCGGCCAGACCGTGCGGGCCACGACGGGGACGCAGATCCACGCGGCCCTGTGCAACCGGGCCAGCGACGACACCCCGATCACGATCCAGGTCGAGGGCACGATCAACCACGGCAACACCGCCAAGGTCTCGGGCGACAGCTGCAACACCGCAGCAGGCGTCATCGAGCTCAAGCAGATCAGCAACGTCACGATCGTCGGCGTGGGCAGCGGCGCCACGTTCGACCAGCTCGGCATCCACATCCGTGAGGCCAGCAACATCATCATCCAGAACGTGACCGTCAAGAACGTCAAGAAGTCGGGCTCCCCGACCTCCAACGGCGGCGACGCGATCGGCATGGAGAGCGGCGTCCGCAACGTGTGGGTCGACCACGTCACGCTCGAGGCGTCGGGCGGCGAGTCCGAGGGCTTCGACGGCCTCTTCGACATGAAGGCCGGCGTGCAGTACGTGACGCTGTCCTACAGCATCCTGCGCAACTCCGGGCGTGGTGGCCTCATCGGCTCGAGCGAGAGCGACACCTCGAACGGCTTCGTGACGTTCCACCACAACAAGTACGAGAACCTCGACTCGCGCACCCCGCTGCTGCGCGGCGGGATCGCGCACATCTACAACAACCACTACGTCCAGCTCAACGAGTCGGGCATCAACTCGCGCGCCGGGGCGAAGGCCAAGGTGGAGAACAACTACTTCGAGGACTCGAAGGACGTCCTCGGCACGTTCTACACGGACCAGAAGGGCACGTGGCAGGTCGCGGGCAACGTCTTCGACAACATCACGTGGTCGACCCCCGGCGGCGACATCCAGCCGGCCGGCCCGAACGTGACGTCGACGACGAGCGTCTCGATCCCCTACTCGTACACGATGGACGGCGCGAGCTGCGTCCCGGCCCTCGTGAACCAGACGGCCGGCGCGAACAAGGGCCTCAAGGTCTCCGACGGCTCGTGCACGCCGCAGAACCCGGACCCGACGGACCCGACCGACCCGACGGACCCGACGGACCCGACGGAGCCCACGGACCCCACCGACCCGACGGAGCCCACGGACCCGACCGACCCGCCGGAGCCGAGCGCCGAGACGATCTACGTCGCGCCGAACGGCAGCGCGAGCGCGGCCGGCACGCTCGCCGCGCCGACGACTCTCGTCGCCGCGATCGACCGCGTCGCCTCCGGCGGCGAGATCTTCCTGCGGGGCGGGACCTACAACCTGTCGCAGACCGTCACGATCGAGCCGGGCAACGACGGCACGTCGGGCAACCGCACGCTCCTGTCGGCCTACCCCGGCGAGCGGCCGGTGCTGAACTTCTCGGCCCAGGCCGAGGACCCCGCGAACCGCGGTCTCGCGATCGGCGGCGACTGGTGGCACGTGTACGGGATCGTCGTCGAGCACGCGGGTGACAACGGGATCCTCCTCGGTGGCAACAACAACGTCATCGAGCGCGTCGTGACGCGCCACAACCACGACACCGGCCTGCAGCTGTCCCGCCTCGTCGCGGGTGCGCCGTCGAGCGAGTGGCCGTCGAACAACCTCATCGTCTCGAGCGAGTCGCACGACAACGTCGACTCCGACGGCGAGGACGCGGATGGCTTCGCGGCCAAGCTCACGTCCGGCCCGGGCAACGTGTTCCGCAACACCGTCGCCCACAACAACATCGACGACGGCTGGGACCTGTACACCAAGTCCGACACCGGGCCCATCGGTGCCGTGACGATCGAGAGCTCCCTCGCCTACGAGAACGGCACCCTGTCCAACGGCGGCCAGGCCGGCAACGGCGACCGCAACGGCTTCAAGCTCGGTGGCGAGGACATCAAGGTGAACCACGTCGTGCGGAACTCGTTCGCCGTGGACAACGGCAAGCACGGCTTCACCTACAACTCCAACCCGGGCTCGATCACCATGAGCGGGAACGTGGCCGTCGGCAACGAGGAGCGGAACTTCAGCTTCGACGCGGGCACCCACCGCTACAGCGGGAACGTGTCGTGCGACTCCGGGTCGAACGACAAGACCGTCGGCACGGACGCGGGCGGGAACTCGTTCTACAGCGGGTCGAACGGCTCCGCGTGCGGTGCCTACGACGGCGCGCTCGGCTGGTCGTTTGCGGCCGACGGCACGCTGCGCGTCACGTTCGGCGGCGAGCCGACGAACCCGACCGACCCGACCGACCCGACGGATCCCACGGACCCGACGGACCCGACCGAGCCCACCGACCCGCCGTCGGGCACGAACCTGAGCATCGGAGCGGGCGCGGACGGCTCGAGCAAGGCCAGCGGGACGAGCTACGGGAACGCGATCGACGGTGACGCCAGCACCTACTGGTCGCCGAGCGGCTCCACGGGCACGATCTCGGTCAAGTGGGGCACGGCGAAGACCGTGTCGTCGGTCGTCATCCGCACGGCCTCGGGCGGCGGCACGCTCGGTGCCTGGCGGCTCGTGAACAACGACACGGGTGCGGTCCTCAAGACCGGCTCGGGCGCGGGGACGGTCACGTTCCCGGCGACGTCGACGAAGAAGATCAACCTCGTGATCACGAGCGCGTCGGGCACGCCGCGCATCGCCGAGCTCGAGACCTACGCCGGGTAGCCGGCCAGGTCGTCCCGCGCAGGGGCGGGGTCGTGGGGCCGTCACGGCCCCCGGCCCCGCCCCTCCGCACGTCCGGCCCGGTGCGACCGAGGCGGTGCCGGACGCGCGGCCCGGGCGTCCGGTGCCCGACGGCGCCCGGGACGGTCAGGCGAGCGCGCGCGTCCCGGTCGGGGCGAACGTCAGCGCGGGTGCCGTCGGGACCCCGCCCGGACGGTGCCGCGCCGCGTACTCCTTGAGGTCGCCGCGGAAGACGACCTCGCCGGGGAGGTCCAGCAGCATCTGCGGTCGCACCTGCCAGCGAGCGACCCCGAGGTCGCACACGCCCGCACCGTGGAGCACGTGGTAGACGAACTCGGAGCACACGAAGCGCGTGTCGTCCTCCGAACCGCGCCCGGTCAGGACGCTGACGAGCCCGGTCTTCTTGTACGAGTAGGCGTGCGAGTCCAGGAGGAACTCGCTGATCCGGGCGCAGACCACCGCGTGCTGGTCCGGGGTCACCGGGATCTCGAGCACGAGCCCGGGCACGACGTCCATGCCACGGTAGAGCCCGTCGTCGAGCCGTTCGCGCTTGAAGCACCCCACGAACGGGTTGTTCGCGCGCCGTCGCGCGAAGCTGAACATGAGGTCGAGCCCTGGGTCGAGGGCGAGGGAGGCGTGCGTGAACTCGTCGCGCGTCGCCAGGGCGATCGTCCGGGACAGGACGGTGCGGCTCCGCGACAGCACGAGGTAGATGTTCACGCCGCAGACACTACGTCTAATCCGGGTGGACATCTACACGTTCGTCCGGTCTGACGTGCGTGGACGGTCGACGCGGGGTATAAGCGCGCGGCGGGCGTCCTGCGCAGGTCGTCCTCACGACGCCGCGAACGGGTCGGGCGTGAGCGTGTACTTCGTCTGGAGGTACTCGTGGATGCCCTCGGCGCCGCCTTCACGGCCGAGCCCGGACTGCTTCCAGCCGCCGAAGGGTGCGGCGGCGTTCGACACGACGCCGACGTTGAGGCCCATCATCCCGGTCTGCAGGCGCTCGATCATGCGCTGCCCGCGGGCGAGGTCCTGCGTGAAGACGTAGGACACGAGACCGTACTCCGTGTCGTTGGCGAGGCGGACGGCCTCGTCCTCGTCGTCGAACGGGGCGATCGCCAGGACCGGTCCGAAGATCTCCTCGCGCAGGATCGCGCTGCCGGGTGCGACGTCGCTGAGCACCGTCGCGGCGAAGAAGGACCCGGGGCGGTCGATCGCGGACCCGCCGGTGCGCAGCCTCGCGCCGCGCTCGACGGCGTCGCGCACGAGCGCGGTCGCCGACGCGACGGCGCGGTCGTCGATGAGCGGGCCGATCGTCACGCCGTCCTCGGTGCCCCGCCCGGTGCGGAACGACTGCACGCGCTCGGTGACGCGGCGCGCGAACTCCTCCGCGACCGACCGGTGCACGACGAACCGGTTGGCCGCCGTGCACGCCTGCCCGATGTTGCGGAACTTCGCCGCGATCGCGCCGTCGACGGCCTTGTCGAGGTCGGCGTCGTCGAACACGACGAACGGTGCGTTCCCGCCGAGCTCCATCGAGGTGCGCAGGACCCCGCCCGCGGCCTGCTCGAGGAGCTTCCGACCGACGGGCGTGGAGCCTGTGAAGGACAGCTTGCGCAGGCGGGGGTCCCGGAGGATCGCCTCCGAGACCGGGCCGGTGCGCGACGTCGTGACGACGTTGACGACGCCGGCCGGCAGGCCCGCGTCCTCGAGGATCCGCGCGAGGAACAGGGTGGTCAGGGGAGTGAGGCCTGCGGGCTTGACGACGACGGTGCACCCTGCCGCGAGCGCCGGCGCGATCTTGCGCGTCGCCATCGCGAGCGGGAAGTTCCACGGCGTGATGAGCAAGCACGGCCCGACGGGATGCTGAGAGACGACCATGCGGCCCGTCCCCTCGGGGTTCGGGCCGTAGCGGCCCTGGACCCGCGGCGCCTCCTCGCTGAACCAGCGCAGGAACTCGCCCCCGTAGGCGACCTCGCCGCGCGCCTCGGCCAGCGGCTTGCCCATCTCCAGCGTCATGAGGAGCGCGAGGTCCTCCGCACGCTCCTGGACCAGGTCGAACGCGCGCCGCAGGACCTCGGCACGCTGCCGCGCGGGCGTCGCCGACCACGTCGGGAACGCGTCGCACGCGGCGTCGAGCGCCGCGACGCCGTCGGCCACCGTCGCGTCCGCGACGTCCTTGAGGCGCTCCCCGGTCGAGGGGTCGTCGACGCCCAGCAGCGCGCCGTCCTCGGCGGCGCGCCAGCGCCCTCCGACGAACAGGGCGTCGGGCACGGTGGCCAGCAGCGCGGTCTCGCGGGTGTCGGTCATGGGACTCCTTCGTCCGGCGGCTGAGAGGGCAGCAGCGAGCATACCGTGCGGTATGTCGCGTCGGTCTGCCGGACGAGGCCGCTTGCCGGAGGGGCCGCTTGCCGGACGGAGCCGGAGATCACGGCCCTCACTGCGGGGCGTCGAGGCCCTCGAGCTCCGTGACGAGCGTGCTGTGCTCGGCGTCGTGGCGGATCGCGGCACCGAGCACGGACGCCGCGCGGGCGTAGGCGGGGTCGTCGAGCACGCGTCGCACCGACCGCGCGATGCGGTCGGCGGACGACCGTCGCGAGATCGCGACGCCCGCGCCGCGCAGCGTGACGCGCACCGCGTTGTCGGCCTGGTCGCGGCCGTGCGGGAGCACCACGACGGGGCGCCCCGCTGCGAGGGCCTTGACCAGCGTGCCGTGCCCGCCGTGCGTGACGACGAGCGCGGCGCCGGGCAGCACCGCGTGGTGCGGCGCGGACGCGACGACGGCGACGTTCGCCGCACCCGGCACCGCGTCGGGCGCCAGGCTCTGCCCGGTCGTGACGATGCCGCGGACGGGAAGCATCGCGAGCGCGTCGACGATGCGACCGAGCAGCGCGGCCTGGTCCTGGAACGTCGACGACAGCGCGACGAGGACGAGCGGGTCGTCGCCGGGCGGAGGGGCCCACGGGGCGTCGTCGGCCCACGACGGGTCGTCGAGCACGGGCCCGACGTACCGCGCGTTCGCTGGGAGCGGGCCGGGCAGGTCGAACGCGGGGCTCGTCAGGACGAGGTGGCGGCGTGCGGCGCTCATCTGCTCCCACGAGTGCGTCAGCGGGCCGAGCCCGAGGCGGGCGCGCAGCCCGTTCAGCCCGTCGATCGTGTACCGGTCGAACACGCGCGACGACAGGCTCGTCACGGCGCGGTCCCGGGCGCGCCCGAGAGGTCCGCGCGCGGGTCGCAGTCCTGCCCCGAAGGGCGTGCGCCCCGGCGTGGGCAGGGCGTAGACGTTGGGGATCAGCACGTCGAACGGGATGCCGCGCGACTCCGCGGCGACCATCGCGCCGAACGTGAAGACGGACGTGACGACGAGGTCCGGTCGCTCGCGGTCGATCTCCTCGAGGACGTCGTGCGCGACGGCGGGCGCGGGCCCGGCGATGACGAGCTCGCCCATGTCCCGGGCCTGCGCGAGGAGACCGCGCGCCTCCCAGTCCTTGAGCGGGTCGTTCGCCGGGTCGCGGTCGGGGCGGTTCGGCGCGCGGCGCCACGGGACGAGCGTCGCGCCCGTCGCGCGCACCTCGGGCGCCATCGAGTCCTCGCCCAGCACGCGCACGCGGTGCCCGCGCTCCACGAGCCGACGCGCGGCCCCCAGCTCGGGCGGGACCGTCCCGCCGCCGTCGGTCAGGGCGAAGAGGTAGGTGTGCGGCATCGGCGCCCCGTCCGGGAGTACGTGCAGCCGTCGAGGGCTGCTGTCTCGCGGTCCTCACGGTACGCGGCAGCGCGCCGGACCGCTCAGCCGACGAGGTGCGAGCCGGGGACGGAGAGACGCACGACGCCGTCCTCGACGGCGGCGATGTCCTCGGCCGCCGCATACCGGTTGCCGCTGAGGAACCCGGCGCCGTCGATCCGCACGTAGCCCAGGCGCTGCAGGCGCTCCCGGTCCGTGTCGGCGATGCCCTCGCCCGTCGTCACGGCGTCCATCACCGCGCCGAGGAGGTCGTCGAGACCGCCCCGGTCCTCCGGGCCGTTGTCGTCGAGGCCGGCGTCGCCCGTGCGGACGTCCTCCACGGTGCCGACGTCCTCGCCGGCGCTGTCCACCACCCGCAGCCCGGGGTAGACGTCCGCGATCGGCCCGGGGTTGCTCGTCGGCACGCTCATCGTTCCTCCTGTGCTCGCCGTCGGGCACCGGCGGCCCGCGTCCCACCACCTTGTCGGGGCCGGCAGCGCACGCAACCCGGCGACGGCTCTCTCCACGGGCGTGCCGTGCCACCGGTTCCCACGACGGGACGGCGGATCGAGCAGGCGGGCCCGGACCCCGCCGCACCAGGTGCCGACCGCCGGGGGCCTGGAAGGCGCTGCGCTGCGGTCCTACGCTCGGTCCATGGGCGACGACGACCTGACCGGCTGGCTGCTCGACGCCGACCCGGCGCTGCGGTGGCAGGTCGAGCGCGACCTGGTCCACGCGCCGTCGGACGTGTGGGAGGCGACGAGATCCCGCGTGGCGACCGAGGGATTCTGCGCGCGGCTGCTCGCGCACCAGGACCCCGACGGTCGGTGGGCGGGCGGCGCGTACTTCCCGGGGAGCTCGGCCGCGACGGACGCGGAGGGCCGGGCCGAGGAGGGCCAGCCGTGGACCGCGACGACGTGGTCGCTCAACGCGCTGCGGGAGTGGGGGCTCGACCCCGCGGTCCTGCGGGCCCGCCGTACCCCTGAGCTCCTGGCCGAGAGCTGCCGCTGGGAGTACGACGAGCTGCCGTACTGGGACGGCGAGGTCGACTGGTGCATCAACGGGTACACGCTCGCGAACGGCGCGTGGCTCGGCGTCGACGTCTCGGGACTGCGGCGTCGGATCATCGACGGGCGCCTGGACGACGGCGGCTGGAACTGCGAGTGGGTCGCGGGCGCCACGGTCTCCTCGTTCCACTCGACGCTCAACACGCTGCGGGGGCTGCTCGCGTACGAGGAGCTCACGGGGAGCGACGACGAGGTCCGCGCCGCGCGCGCCACGGGCGAGGAGTACCTGCTGCGGCGGCACCTGCTCCACCGCCTCTCCACGGGAGAGCCCGTCGGTGACTGGGCGACGCGGTTCGCCTACCCGTTCCGCTGGTACTACAGCGTGCTCCACGCGACCGACTACTTCCGCCGCGCCTCGATCGTCGACGGGACGCCGCCCGACCCCCGCCTGGCCGAGGCCGTCGAGGTCGTGCGCGAGCGACGCCGGCCCGACGGCACGTGGCTCCAGGAGCACCGGCACCCGGGGCAGGTCTGGTTCGAGGTCGACGTCCCGCCCGGCGAGCCGTCGAGGTGGCTGACGCTCTACGCGACGCTCGTCCTCCGGTGGTGGGACGGTCGCTGAGAGCGGCCCACGCGGGGGACGTCACACCTCGGGCTCCTACCCCTAGACCTGCTAGGCTATCGAGCCCTAGCAGTCCTAGGTATGAAGGAGGCGCCCCGTGCGCATCGACAAGGACCTGGTCGCGGCGTCGGCCACCCCGCTCGTGCTCGGCATCCTCGCGGAGGGCGAGTCCTACGGGTACGCGATCCTCAAGCGCGTCGACGAGCTGTCCGACGGCCGGATGCAGTGGACCGACGGCATGCTCTACCCGCTGCTGCACCGGCTCGAGCGCCTCGGCCACGTGGAGGCGTCGTGGGGCGTGTCCGACGTCGGTCGCCGCCGCAAGCACTACGCGATCACGGCCTCGGGCCGCGAGGCGCTCGCGGAGCGGCAGGACCAGTGGGTCGTCGTCGCCGACGCGCTCCAGCGCGTGTGGCAGGCGGCGCAGCCGGACCCCGCACGACCGCCGCGCCTCGCGGACGGGTGGGCCTGATGGCGCCCACGACGGCCGGGCCGCACGCCGAGCTGGAGGCGCAGATCGACCAGTGGCGCGGCTACGTGCGCCGTCGTGAGGCCATCTCGTCGGCGGACGTCGACGAGATGGAGGACCACCTGCGCGAGCGCGTCGAGGACCTGCGTGCCACCGGGCTCGACGACGAGGAGGCGTTCCTCGTCGCCGTGAAGCGCATGGGCGACCTCGACACCGTCTCGCGCGAGTTCGCGCGCGAGCACTCCGACCGGCTGTGGAAGCAGCTCGTCCTCGTGCGCGAGGAGCCGGCGGACCGCACGCGGTCGTGGCGCGAGCTCGCGGTCGTCCTCGCGCTGGCCGTGGGTGCGGGGGTAGCGGTCAGGACGGCGACGTCGCTCGTCGACGACGAGTGGGTGCTCCTGCGCAACGTCGCCCTGCTGGTCTTCCCGTTCCTCGCCGGCTACTTCGCCTGGAAGCGGCGGCTCACGTGGCAGGTGGGGCTGACGCTGCTCGTGCCGTTCGTCGTTCTGGCCGTCGTGCTCAACGCGTACCCGTTCGTCCCGGGCGGGTCCACCGAGATCATCGCGGCGATCCACACGCCGGTCGTGCTGTGGGCGCTCGTCGGCGTCGCGTACGTCGGCGGACGATGGCGGTCCGACGCGCGGCGCATGGACTTCGCGCGGTTCACCGGCGAGCTCGCGGTGTACTTCACGCTCCTCGCGCTCGGCGGCGGCGTGCTCGTCGGGCTCACGGCCGGCGTGTTCTCGCTCGCCGACGTCGATCTCGAGCCGTACCTCGAGGACTGGATCCTGCCGTTCTGCGTCCCCGGCGCGCTCGTCGTCGCGGCATGGCTCGTGGAGGCCAAGCAGAACGTCGTCGAGAACATCGCACCCGTCCTCACGCGCGTGTTCACGCCGCTGACCGTCGTCATGCTCGTCGCGCTGTTCGCCGTGCTCGCCACGTCGGGGAACCTCGCCGACGTCGACCGCGACTTGCTCATCCTCATGGACGCGATCCTCGTGCTCGTCGTGTGCTTGCTGCTGTACTCGGTCTCGGCCCGCGACCCGCTCGCGCCGCCGACGGTCTTCGACGGACTGCAGCTCGCGCTCGTCGTCGGGGCGCTCGCGGTCGACGCGATCGCGCTGACGGCCATGCTCACGCGCATCGCCGAGTTCGGCGTCAGCCCCAACAAGGCCGTCGCGCTCGGGCTCAACCTGCTGCTGCTCGTCCACCTCGTCGGGTCGGCCGTCCTCATGGTCCGGTTCCTGAGGCACCGGCCGTTCGACGCGCTCGTGCGCTGGCAGACCCGGTTCCTGCCGGTCTACGCGGTGTGGGCGGCCGCCGTCGTGATCGTGGTCCCGCCGGTCTTCGGCTTCGTCTGAGCGGCTCAGACTTCTCCCGCCGAACCCCGGTTTGCGCGCCGATCGAGCCTGCGATCGACGCATGACCCGGGGTTCGGCACGCCACCCCAGGCCAGCGCGTGCCGGTCCCGACGGCGACTGTCGTCAAGCCCGGCGCGGCCGTGCCTCCGGGACGACGAGGGGCGTGCCCGTGACCGGGTCGTCGATGATGCGGCAGGGCAGCCCGAAGACCTCCTCGACGAGGTCGGCCGTCACGACGTCGCCCGGCGCGCCCTCGGCGACGACCGCACCGTCCTTCATCGCGATGAGGTGCGTCGCGTACCAGCACGCGTGGTTGAGGTCGTGGAGCACCGCCACGAGCGTGTTGCCGCGGTCGCGGTTGAGGTCGGTGCACAGCTCGAGCAGCTCGACCTGGTGCGCGATGTCGAGGAACGTCGTCGGCTCGTCGAGCAGCAGGATCGGGGTCTCCTGCGCGAGGACCATCGCGACCCAGACGCGCTGGCGCTGCCCGCCCGAGAGCTCGTCGACGAGCCGGGCAGACAGCTCGGTGACGCCCGTGGCAGCCATCGCCTCGACGACCGCGGCCTCGTCCTCGCGCGACCACTGCCGCAGGAGCTTCTGGTGCGGGTACCGGCCGCGCGCGACGAGGTCCGCGACGGTGATGCCCTCGGGCGCGATCGACGTCTGCGGCAGCAGGCCGAGGCGGCGCGCGACCTCCTTCGCCGGGATCGACGAGATGGTCCGGCCGTCGAGCACCACCTGGCCTCGCGACGGCTTGAGCAGGCGCGACAGCGCGCGCAGGAGCGTCGACTTGCCGCACGCGTTCGGTCCGACGATCACCGTGAACGACCCGTCGGGGATCGTCACGTCGAGGTCCGTGGAGATGACGCGGTCGTCGTAGCCGAGCGTCACGCCGTCGGCGTGCAGACGGTCGGCCGACGGGACGTCCGCGGCCGTGCCCGACGGCGCGTCCCCGGTCCGGAGGTCGGCGTCGCCGTCGACCAGGTCGGCGGAGGTCGTGGCGCTCACGGGTGTCCTTCCACGTCGGGGGATCTGTCGGGAGAGCTGGCGGTCGAGCGGTCGGCGGCTCATCGGCGGGCCTCCCGCACGAGGAGCCACACGAGGTACGCGCCGCCGACGCTCACGGTCACCACGCCGACGGGGAGCTGGGTCGGCGCGAACGCGCGCTGTGCGACGAGGTCGCTCGCGGCGAGCAGGACGGCGCCCATCGCCGCGGCGGGCAGGATGCGGACGCCCGCGCTGCCCGTGAGTCGGCGCGCGAGCTGCGGCGCGGCGAGCGCGACGAACGCGATGGGCCCGGCGGCGGCGGTGGCGAGCGCGGTGAGGGCGACGCCCAGCAGGACCAGGGCGAGGCGCACCCGTTCGCCGCGCAGGCCGAGCGCCGTGGCGGCGTCGTCGCCGAGCTCGAGCATCGCCATGCGCGGTGCGAGCCACACGAGCGGGAGGGCGATGACCACGGCGAGCGCGCACGCGGGCGCCGCCTGCGCCCAGGTGGTCCCGTTGAGCGACCCCGCGCCCCAGACGGCGGCGGCCATCGCGGTCTCGAGGTCCGCCTTGAGGATGAGCCACGTGTTGAGCGACGCGAGCATCGCCGACACCGCGATGCCGACGATGATGAGCCGGAAGCCCTGGACCCCGCGCCGGTACGCGAGCACGTAGACCACCGCGGCGGTGGCGATCCCGCCGAGCAGCGCGCCGCCCGCGACGGACGTGTACCCGCTCCCGAGCACGGTCATGACGACGAGCGCGCCCGTGTACGCGCCCGTGTTGAAGCCGATGATGTCGGGGCTGCCCAGGGGGTTGCGCGTGAGCGACTGGAAGATCGCGCCGCTCGCCCCGAGGCACGCCCCGAGCACGAGCGCCAGGAGGGCTCGCGGGAGCCGCCACTCGACGACGACCATCTGGACGGGGCCGTCCGCGCCGCCGACGAGCGCACCGAGCACCTGAGCGACGGTCAGCGGGTAGTCGCCCGTCGTGAGCGCGACCACCCCGATGGCGAGCGCGACGACCAGCAGGCCCAGGCACACGGCGATCGTGCGCAGGTCGAGCCGCTGGCTCAGGCGGCCGCCGAGCCCGCGCACGACGCGGGTCGGGCGTCCGAAGTCGACGCGGGCGCCGTCGTCGGGCGGGACCGACGGCGTACCTTGTACCGGTGCCGGGGCGATCACAGCCCGCTCGCCTTCGCGCGCCGCACGAGCGCGATGAGCACGGGGGCGCCGACGAACGCGGTGACGACGCCGACCTGGACCTCGCCGGGGGTCGCGATGACACGCCCGATGACGTCGGAGACGAGGAGGAGGACGGGTGCGAGCACCGCGGAGTACGGGATGATCCACCGCTGGTCGGGACCGACCGTCCAGCGCGCGACGTGCGGGACCATGAGCCCGACGAACGCGATCGGCCCCGCCACGGCCGTCGCGGCGCCGCACAGGAGCGTCACGGAGATGCCGACCAGCACGCGCGTGCGCCCGACGTGCGCGCCGAGCGAGCTCGCGAGGTCGTCGCCGAGGGCGACGGCGTTGAGCGGTCGCGCGACGAGGAGCGCGAGCACCAGGCCGACGACGACGAACGGCGCGATCGTCCCCGCCATCTCCATGGTCCGACCCGCGAGCGAGCCCGCGGTCCAGAACCGCATGCGGTCGAACACGGTGGGGTCGAGGAGCATGATCCCCTGCGAGATCCCGCCGAGCACCGCGGCGAGCGCGACGCCGGCGAGCGTGAGCCGCACCGGGGTCGCTCCCCCACGCCCCTGCGAGCCGATCGCGTAGACCGCGACCGTCGCGAGGATCGCGCCGAGGAACGCGAACCAGACGAACGACGACATGTCGGTGATCCCGAGGAGGGCGACCGCGAGCACGACCACGAACGCGGCGCCCGCGTTGACGCCCAGGATCCCGGGGTCTGCCAGGGGGTTGCGGGTCATCGCCTGGATGAGCGCCCCCGCGACGCCGAGCGCCGCGCCCACGAGGAGACCGACGACCGTGCGCGGCAGGCGCAGGTCGCGCACGATCACGTGGTCCGCGGACCCGTCGTACGCGGTGAGCGCGTCCCA
Source organism: Cellulosimicrobium sp. So1_17 (assembly GCF_055181235.1). Taxonomy (NCBI): domain Bacteria; kingdom Bacillati; phylum Actinomycetota; class Actinomycetes; order Micrococcales; family Promicromonosporaceae; genus Cellulosimicrobium; species Cellulosimicrobium sp. So1_17. Next base: position 2,959,427 of record NZ_CM143702.1, on the reverse strand, counting down.
GACCGTCGAGGCCGGGACGGCCTTGGACCCGACGACCAGGCTGAGCACGACCGCGCCGGCGAGCACGACGACCGCGAGGAGGAGGCCGAGCCCGCGGGCGGCGTTGCTGCGGGCGAGGCCCGGCGCGGGGCGGTCGTCGGGTGCGTACGACGTCACGTGAGGGGGCGGGCCGACCGTGCCGGACGCGTCGCGCGGCGTGGGGACGCGCGGCGCACGGGTGTCGGCGGACGGGGACATGCGGCTCTCAGGATCTGCTCGGCGGAACCGGGCCGGCTGGCCCGCCCGGTCGCACCCTCAGGGCGAAGGTCAGCCTCACCTTATTTCACCGACCGGTGCTCTCGGCAAACCGCCTGACGGCGGGCCCGCGGTCTCGGGTCGCCCCGCCCGGTGTGCGAGAGTGACGGCATGACCCGTCACGTCCCCGTCGCCGCCGACCACGTCGTCACCGTGGACGACGAGGGTCGCCGCACCGGAACCTTCGAGCGCTCCGCCGTCCACACGACGGAGACGCCCCTCCACCTGGCCTTCTCCTGCTACGTGCTCGACGACGCCGGCCGCCTCCTGCTCACACGCCGCGCGCTCGCGAAGCGCACGTGGCCCGGCGTATGGACCAACTCGTTCTGCGGCCACCCGCGCTGGACGGAGACGACCGAGGAGTCGATCACCCGCCACGCGCAGCACGAGCTCGGGCTGCAGGTCACCGACCTCGAGGTCGCCGTCCCCGGCTTCCGGTACCGCGCGGTCGACGCGTCCGGCGTGGTCGAGAACGAGATCTGCCCCGTCTACACGGCGCGCGCCGAGGGCGGCGTCGACCCGAACCCCGACGAGGTCATGGAGCTCGCGTGGGCCGAACCGGGCGACGTCGTGCGCGCCGTGGACGCCACGCCCTGGGCGTTCAGCCCGTGGATGGTCCTGCAGGTCGCGGCGCTGCGCACCGCTGCCGGCACGGGCGACGGCCCGACGGCGCAGCTCGCCGCCGCGCTCGGGTCGCCGACGGCCTGACGGGGCGGGCCGGCCGGCGTCCACGTGCCGCCGCGGCGGTCCGGATCAGCGGGTCGGTTGTGTGCGCCGCGCGCGCGGGCCGCGCATCCACTCGGGGATCGCGAGGCGGTCCGCGCCGTCGGGCGACACCTCGACCGGACGCGGCGGCAGGGCGAGCGCCTCGACGTCCTGCGCGCCGGGCACTCCGGCCGCCCGCATGGTCTCGCCGAGCGCGCGGACGAGCGCCTCCTGCCGGCGCGGGTCGCGCGCGGAGAACATCCACAGGTCGGCGCTCTGCGCCGTCGCGAGCGACACGGGCTCGCGACGGGCGGCGGCACGGCGTGCCAGGACGGGGCTGACCCCGACGAACGTCACGCACCGGCGCGACCACAGCACCGTGCGCGAGGCGCCCGACACGCCCCGGTCGGCGAGCAGCAGCCCCGTCGTGCGCTGGTTGCCGACGACCGCCCGCACCGTGCGCGGGTCGATCGCCGTGAACGGCAGGACGGCAGGGCGCAGGAACGGCGCGAACGAGCCGACGAGGATCCCGTGGTCGAGCACCACGAGCTTCTCCGACGCGAGGAACCACAGGGCCAGGGCCGCGAGGGCCGCGAACGCCGGCAGCAGCACCGCGACGGACGACGGCGCGGCGTTGCCCACGAGTGACGGCCCTGCCGAGAACACGAGCACGATCAGCACGAGGACCGTCCACGCAGGCCCGTTGAGCGTCGCGGCGGACACGTGGCGCACCTCGCCGAGACCCGACGCCGCGGCGAGGTGCCGGACCTTGGCCGTCGCGCGGTCGCCGGTCGGCAGGGGAGCACCTGGGCGCGCGCCGGGGACGGCCGTCATCGGCCCAGCAGCTCGAGCGGGAGACGGCGGACCGTCGCGGCACCCACCTCGGACAGCGTGAGCGTCACGGGTGCGCCGTCGGCTCCGTGCTCCTCGCCGCGCACGACGTACACACCGTCCGGTGTCGCGTAGACGCTGACCTGGACGAGCACGTCCGATCCGGCCCGGACGCCCGCGAGCGTCGTCACGGCGACCGCGTCGGAGATCTCCGGCAGGGTCGGGGCCTGCGCCGTGAACTCCTCCACGGTGAAGGTCTGCGACCGGCCGTCGAGCACGGCCTTCGTCGCGGGGTCGAGGAAGACGGCGAGACGCCCGGCGAGGTCCGCGAGCGGGTAGACGCTGAACGCATGGTGCCCGCTCGGCGCGACCTCCTCCTCGAGCACACGGTCGTCCTCGTGGAGGTACACGTACACCCAGTGCTTGCCGAGCGCCGTCGTGCGCTCCGCGGAGAGGATCGCGTTCGCGGTGCGCCGGAGCACGAGCGGCCCCGTGACCTCGGGCGCGGCCTCGATGCCGACCTGCGGGTCGCCGTCGGGGCCGGGGGCGGCGGCGCCGTCCGACGGGACGACGAGACCGCGCGCGAGGAGCGAGCGCAGCGCGACCCGCCCGACGAGCGCGCGGTCCGCGCCCTCCTGGGCGTCGAGCCACGGGAGGGCGACGAGCTGCTCGTGGTGGAGGCCGTCGAGGATCGTCACCTCTTCGTCGGTGAGCGTGACGACGTGCGTCACCTCGCCCGCGGTGGAGCGCGCGAGCGTCTGCTCGGCCGCGGCGATGTCGCTGACGGACCACCGCATGTGCTGCTCGGTCTGCTCGGTCACGAGAAGAGCCCTCCGACGAAGTCACCGGCGGCGGAGAGCCCGTCGCCGACCGCGTCCCCGACGTCGGACGCGACGTCCCCGATGGTATCGACCGCGTCGCCCGCGAAGTCCTGGACGTTCTCCCACCCGTCCGCGAGGTACGGACCCGGGTTGGTGGCGAAGCCGGAGATCGCGTCCCAGTTGTCGACGACGAGGTTGCCGAGGGCCCATGCGCCCGCGACGACGCCGGCCCCGACCACGATCCCGATGCCCACGGGGTTGGTGAGCAGGCCGGCCATCATGAGCATGGTCCCCGCGCCACCGATGACGGACACGCCACCCATCACGCGGTCCACGCCGCCGCGCACGCCGTCGTACTCGGACGCGAACATCTGCTGGAAGCCGCCGATCACGCCGAACGCCCCGCCGACACCGCCCAGGAGCCGGCCCGCGGTACCGAGCCCGCCGAGCATGCCCATCGCGTCGTCGAGCACCATGCCGCGCGCGAAGACCGAGGCGCTCGCCGCGGCGTCGGACACGTCCGCGAGGCGGCTCGCCTGGAGGAACCCGTTGAGCGCGGTGCCGACCTTCCAGCCCTTCATGCCGGCGAGCACGAGCGACACGCCACCCCACGCGACCTGCCCGACGTCCCAGATCGAGCCCTGCAGGCCCGGCGCGCCGCCTCCGAGGGGGCCGCCGCCGGGGCCGGTCGGGATGCCCGGCGAGGGGACGCCCGGCGACGGGATCGAGCCACCCTCGGTGCTCGTGTCGTGCTGCTGCTGCGCGTTGCGGAGCACGGCCTGCGACGCGTCCGCGAGCGTCTGGCTCACCCCGCGCAGGAGCGCCATCGACGTCCCGGACCAGTCGCTGCGGAACTGCGACGCGTCGTCCCCCTGCCAGCGCGTGGAGGACTCGACCAGCGACGACACCTGGGCCGTCGTCGAGCTCAGCTGCTCCGACGCGGACTGCAGCGACTGCGCGAGGCTGCGCAGCTGGTTGACGTCGGCTCCCCAGAAACCGCTCACGTCGTCCGTCCTCTCTCGCCCGCCGTGCCGGGACGGCACGCGCTCCGGGAGGCTATCGCGCGGCGTCGGGCCGTGGCGACGGGGAGAGGTCCCCATCCCCGCCCGCACCGGCAGTCGCGTGGTGCACGCCTCGCGCCGCCTCCGGGCGCCTCCCAGGCGCGCGGGGCACAATCGCTGCATGTCCGACGCGGTCCCCGAGCGCCCTGCCCCACCCGCCCGCGACGCGTCCTTCGAGGCCCACGTCGCGTGGGCCCGTTCCGTGCCGGTGGTCGGGTCCGACCTGTCCGCGGTGGACGGACGGGTCGTCGAGGACCCGCTCCCGTGGGACTACGCCGCGCTCGCGCGCGAGCTCGTGGCGAGCGACCGCGGGCCCGTCCTCGACCTGGGCACCGGGGGCGGCGAGGTGCTCGCGTCGCTCGCACCGTTCCCCGCCGGGTCGGCCGCGACCGAGGGCTGGGCGCCGAACCTGCCGCTGGCGCGACGTCGGCTCGCGCCGCTGGGCGTGGAGGTCCGCGCCGTCGAGGGGGGCGAGGACCAGGTGCTGCCGTTCTTCGACGGCCAGTTCGCCGTCGTGCTGGACCGCCACGAGGAGTTCGACCCGGACGAGGTGCGCCGGGTCCTGGAGCCCGGCGGCGTGTTCCTCACGCAGCAGGTCGACACGCGCGACGGCATCCGCCTGTGCACGGCGCTCGGCGTCGAGCCCGCGTGGGACCCCGACTCGGTGACGCTCGACGGCGCGGTCGAGGTGCTGCGCGACGCGGGCCTCGTGGTCGACGTCGCACGCGAGCACGGCGGGCTGCGCCGCTTCCGGGACCTCGGGTCGCTGCTCTGGTACCTGCGCGTCGTCGCGTGGCAGGTCCCCGACCTCGCGAGCCTGTCGCCCGCGGCGGTCGCCCGGTTCGAGGCGCCGCTGCGCGCCCTGCACCTGCACTTCGCGGCGGGTCACGAGTTCGTCGACGAGGCGCCGCGCTTCCTCGTCGTCGCGCGCCGCGCGTACTGACAGCGGGCACGGAAAGGCCCGCGGGCCGGAGAGATGACCTCCCCTGTCGTGCTGGACGAGGGCACGACGCCCGCGGGCCCCGGTGGTCGCGTGGTACTCGCTCGCCGTCGGGAACCTCCCTTCGGGAGGTCCCGCCCGGTTCACGGGCTCACCGCATCCGGTCCGTCAGTCGAATCGGTTGCGCGACGACTAGCGCGCAACCACCTCACGAGTCCGAAGAGTCTTCACTTCTCGGATCACCTCCTTTCGCGTGTACGACGACGGTACGTCCGACCGCGCGGACCGCGCCAGAGGTTTTCGCGCACGGAGAAGAACCCCCGTGACCACGTCCTCAGCGGCGCAGGTGCGCCCACTCGTCGGGGTAGTCGTCGAGCCAGCCGGCGAACGAGCGTGCCGGGCGCTCGGTGAAGCGCCGCACGGTGTCGCTGACCCGTGCGAGGTCGCCCGCGGCGATGGCGGTGTACGACGACACCCACCCGTCGACCTCGAACGGCGGCGCGCCGTACCCCGCACGCGACGCGTAGGCCTCCTCGACCGTCTCGGGGTGGTACGTGATCTCCCGTCCCGAGGCGGCCGAGAGCAGCGCCGCGACCTCGGTGAGCGTCAGGGCCTCGGGGCCGGTGAGGTCGTAGACGGCGTCGTCGTGCCGGTGCGGGCGCTCGTCGAGGAGCACGGCGGTCGCCACGTCGGCGATGTCGTCGTGCGACACCGAGGCCACGCGGCCGTCCCCCGCCGGACCGCGGATGACGCCGTCGTCCCCGACCATGAGCGCGAGGCCGCGGTGGTACAGGTTGTCGCGCAGGAACGTGTGGCGCAGCCCGGTCCCCCGGACGTACTCCTCGGTGTGCCAGTGGTCGCGCGCGAACGTGAACACGGCGTCCGGGGCGGCACCGACGAACGAGACGTAGACGAGCCGCCCGACGCCCGCGACGATCGCCGCGTCGACGGCGGCCCGGTGCGTGGCGACCCGGTCCGCGTCCTCGCGCGCGGACACGAGGAACACCGTGTCGCAGCCCGTGAACGCCCGGACCATCGCAGGCGTGTCGGTGTAGTCCTCGACGACCGCGACGTCGGACTCGGGCAGCGGGTCGTCGCCGAGGTTCGGCGCGCGCGCGGGGTCTCGTACGACGAGCCGCTGCGGCGCACCCTCGGCCGCGAGCCGGAACGCGAGCTTCGAGCCGAGCAGGCCGCTCGCACCGGTCACCGCGATGCGCCCGGATCCCGCCCTGATGGTCATGCGTCCACGGTAGGTGCGACCCCGCGCAGGTGCGCGACGAGCCGGGCGCTACTCGTCGGCCGGCTCGTTCTTCCTCCGGATGACGAGGAGCGGGTCGGGTGTCCCGACGACGGCGTGGTCCTTGCCGTCGTAGTCGAACCGGGTGAGGAAGTGGCGCATCGCGTTGATCCGCGCCCGCTTCTTGTCGTTGGACCGGATGATCGTCCACGGCGCGTACCGCTTGTCGGTGCTCCGGAACATCTCCTCCTTGGCCGCCGTGTAGTCCTCCCAGCGGTCCAGCGAGGCCAGGTCCATCGGGGACAGCTTCCACCGCCGCACGGGGTCCAGCTGGCGGATCGCGAACCGCGTGCGCTGCTCGGTGCGGGACACGGAGAACCACAGCTTGGTCACGTGGATGCCGGAGTCGACGAGCATCCGCTCGAACGCGGGCGCCTGCGTCATGAAGGTCCGGTACTCCTCGTCGGTGCAGAAGCCCATGACGCGCTCGACGCCCGCGCGGTTGTACCAGGAGCGGTCGAACATCACGATCTCGCCCGCCGTCGGCAGGTGCTGGACGTAGCGCTGGAAGTACCACTGGCCGCGTTCGCGGTCGCTCGGCTTGGACAGGGCGACCACGCGCGCGGTGCGCGGGTTGAGGTGCTCCGTGAACCGCTTGATCGTCCCGCCCTTGCCCGCCGCGTCACGGCCCTCGAAGAGGATGATCGCGCGCCGGTCGTTGTCCTCGAGCCAGTACTGGAACTTGAGCAGCTCGACCTGGAGCCGGTACTTCTCGAGCTCGTACTCGTCCCGGTCCATGAGCGACTCGTACGGGTACCCCTCCTGCCACGTGTAGACCGGGTTCCCCTCGGGGTCGACGAGGTCCGGGTCGGGCGAGTGCCCGTCGCGGACCGTGTAGCCGCGGTCCCGCAGGAACTCGATGTACTCGCGCAGGTCGTTCGGGGGGTTCACGACGGTCATGCAGGTCTCCTCGGTGCTCGACGGGTTCGCCCCGCAGGTCCAACCTGCTTCCTCCGGCGCGCTGGCGCCACCGGGCGCTCCCGGCAGCGGACGCGGCTGCGGCGGGCAGAATGATGGCATGCCCGAGCCGTACCGTGTCATGACCGTCTGCACCGGCAACATCTGCCGCTCACCGATGGCCGAGATCGTGCTCCGCGACCGCCTCGAGGCGGCTGGGCTCGGCGACCGGGTCGTGGTGGACTCGACGGGGGTGAGCGACGAGGAGCGCGGGAACCCGATCGACCGCCGGGCGCGGACCGTCCTCCTCGAGCACGGGTATGCCGTCGACGGCACGCACCGCGCACGTCAGGTCCGGCCCGACGACCTCGCGTCGCGCGACCTCGTCCTCGCGATGACGGCGCAGCACGCGCGGGCGCTCCGCCGCCTCGTCGAGGGTCGGCGCGGCCCCGGGCAGCGCCCCGGCATCCAGGACCTCGCCGACCGCCTGCGGATGTACCGGTCGTTCGACCCGGCCGCGCCGCACGTCGAACCGGGTGGGACGGAGTCGGTCCTCGACATCGCCGACCCCTGGTACGGCGGGGCGCAGGACTTCGAGGACTGCCTGGCGGAGGTCGAGGCGGCGGCGGACGGCATCGTCGAGCACGTGCGCGCCGCGCTCCGCTGACCGGGGACACGCTGTGGGCGGGAGATGGGCCCGGTCCCGCGGTCGGAACCGGGCCCATCTCCCCCACGACGTCAGCGGTCGGGCGTACCCGGCTGCGGCTCGCCCGACGGCGCGGAGGTCGCCTCCTCGTACGACGTGACCGCGGGGGCCGGGCCGCGCAGCGCGTCGTGCGGCGCGAGCTCCTGCTCGTCCTGCCGCGACCCGTCCCGCGAGGCACGGAGCTGGTCGCCGTTGAGCAGCAGGTTGAGCAGGATCGCGCAGATCGCGCCCGAGCTGATGCCCGAGTCGAAGATCAGCCGGAACCACTGCGGGAACTCGGCGTAGATCTCGGGCTTCACGGTCGGCAGGAGCGCGACGCCGAGCGAGACGGCCACGACGAGGATGTTCTTGTTCGTGAACGTCACCTTGGTCAGGGACCGGATGCCCGACGCCGCGACCATGCCGAACAGCGCGACGCCCGCGCCGCCGAGCACCGCGCTCGGCACGCCCTCGACGACCGCGCCGACCTTCGGGACGAGACCGAGCACGACGAGGATGCCGCCCGCCATCGTCGCGACGTAGCGCGACTTGACGTTCGTCAGGCTCACGAGGCCGACGTTCTGCGCGAACGCCGTGTACGGGAACGTGTTGAACGCGCCGCCGATCACGGTCGAGAGGCCGTCGGCGCGCAGGCCGTCCGCGAGGCGCCTCTTCGTCACCGGCTTCTCGACGATCTCGCCGACCGCGATCATGTCGCCCGTCGTCTCGGTCATGATGACGAGCCCGACGACGAGCATCGAGAGGACCGCCGCGAGGGGGAACGTCGGGAGGCCGAAGTGGAACGGCGTGACGAGAGCGAACCAGCCCGCGTCGCCGACGCCCGACCAGTCGACCTTGCCCATCGGCAGCGCGACGAGCGTGCCGAGCGCGAGGCCCAGCAGGACCGACACGCGCGCGAGCGCGGGCGGCGCGAACCGCTCGACGAGCACGACGAACAGCAGCGTCCCCGCGGCGAGCGCGAGGTCCGACGGCGCCGCGCTCTCGCCCTGGGCGGTGATCCAGCCCGCGGCGACGTCCATGAGGGTCACGCCGATGATGAGGATGACCGTCCCGGTGACGATCGGCGGGAAGAACCTGAGGAGCGCGGAGAAGAACGGCGCGACGAGGATCATGAAGAGCCCGCACGCGATCGTCGCGCCGAACACCGCGGTGATGTCGTACGTCGTGCCGATCGTGATCATCGGTCCGACGGCCGCGAACGTCACGCCCTGCAGGAGCGGGAGCCGGACGCCGAACCGCCAGAAGCCGATCGACTGGATGATCGACGCGATGCCCGCGACGAACAGGTCGGCGCTGATGAGGAACGCGAGGTCCTTCGGCGAGTAGCCGAGCGCCCCGCCCACGATGAGCGGTACGGCGACCGCGCCGGCGTACATCGCCAGGACGTGCTGCAGCCCGAGCGGGAAGAGCCGTGCGAGCCGCGGCACCTCGTCGACGGGATCCGTGGTGCGCTCCGTGTCGCGCGCGGTCGCCTGGGTCATGGGCAGCCCTTCCTCGTCCGGTCGGCGGCCGGAGGCCGCCGTCGACCGCACGCTAGGGCCGGGCCGTCACCGCACGGTCACCGCCGCGTTTCCGCGGTGTGACGGGTCTGGCGGCGTCGCTCCCGCCCCCGTGCTCGTCCGCGTGCCCGTCCCCGGACGTGCCCGACGACGTCCCCCGCGGTCCGCGCGACCCGGCGGCCCCAGCCGTGCAGGGCGCGCACGAGGCGACGCGGCCCGTGCCCGGTGGACGCGCCGTCGTCCACGGACCCTGCGCCGGGCTGCTCGGGACCCGGCGCGGGGGCCTCGTCGTCGGCCGGCGGGACCGGGGCCGGGAGGTACGCCGTGAGCCACTGCGCGAGGCGCCCGTACGCGAGCGCACGCACCGGGCGGGCGGAGAGCACGACGTCGTGCAGCGCGCCGTCGATGCGCGCGACGGTCACGAGGTCTCCCAGCTGGACGGACCGCTGCGCGACGCCGTCCACGTCGATCGCCGTGTCGGTGTGCATCATCTCCGGTGCCCAGCGGGGCGCGAGCGTGCTGCGCGTGGACAGCAGGACGAGGACGGGCACCCCGATGCCGAGGCCGCGCGCGACCTGCTGGTGGCCGTGGAAGACGGCGCTCAGCCACGCGGGCGTCGTCCGGAACCCGTGCTGCGGCCGCCACGCGAGGTCGTACGTCCACTCGCCGTCGAAGTCCTTGCTCACGGTCCGCGTGTAGAAACCGAGGTCGACGTTCGGCAGCGGCCGGGTCGGGGTGAGGCGCGCGCGGGCGCCCATCACGGGCTCGAGCAGCAGACGGCCGACCTCACGCGTCTGGAACTCCAGCCACGGGCTGTTGAGCACGACGGCCGACGCCCGCCCCGGGTGGTGCGCCGCCCACAGGCTGAGCGTGAGCCCGCCCGTGGAGTGGCCCATGAGGACGAGGCGGCGACGGCTCGTGCGCCGGACGCCGTGACCGATCGCGTCCAGGGCCGCCTCGACGTCCTCGTCGTACGTGGCGAGGTCCGTGACGTACCCGGGCGTCTGACCGGGGCGCAGCGAGCGGCCGTACTTGCGCAGGTCGAGCGCGTGGAACCGGGCGCCGCGGGCCTCCCAGAACTCGGCGAGCTCGGTCTGGAAGAAGTAGTCGGACCAGCCGTGGACGTAGAGGACGTCGAGGTAGGGCTCGGGACCACCCGGGGTGCCGGCGCCCGGCTCGCCCTCCCCCGCCCGACGGCGCCGCACGAGCGTGGCGACCACGTCGCCCTCGTCGTCGGGCACGAGGGGCAGCGTGAGCTGCTCGTAGTCGTCGCCCAGGACGTCGGGCTCCCAGCCGGCCATGCACCGACCCTAGGAGCGGCGTCCTCCGGGCGCTCGCCGAGCCCGCCAGCGCGCGACCTCGGCCTCGACGTCGCGCGTCGGCGTCACGACGGGCGGCCCGCCGAGGAGCTGGCGGCGGGCGTCGACGACGCGCGCGTTGAAGTCCGCGAGGAGGTCGCGCACGGTCTGCTCGTCGAGCTCCTGGTCGAGGCGGTCGTCGAGGCCACGGTCCTCGGCCTTGAGCAGCATCGCGGGCGGCCCCAGCCCGGTGAGCTGCTCGCGCTCGATGACGCTCTTGAGCCACCAGTCCGGGTCGTGGCGGCCCGTCAGGCCGGGGATGGGCTTGCCCGCGAGCGGCAGGTCGTCGAACTCGCCGCGTCGGATCGCCTGGTCGATCACGACGTCGACGTAGCGCGCGCGGTCCTCCGGTCGGACCCGGCGCGGGGTGCGGACGGTCTCGGCGTCGTCGGTCCCGGTGTCGTCGACCCCGGCGTCACGGACGGGGAGGCTCGCGTCGTCCGACGTCCCCGCTGCGGCCTCGGCGTCCTCCCGTTGGACCTCGCGGTCCACGCGGTACTGCGCGGCGCGGCGGACCGGGTCGTCGTCGGGCACTCTCCGTCGTCTGCGGAACACGGTGCCTCCAGTCGCATCGCTCGGTGCTTCGTCTCGGTACCAGCCTAGGCAGAGCGACCGCGGCGGCATGATGGGGGCATGTCCGGGTCGATGAAGGTCTCGCGGCGCTCGCACGTGCCGCCGTTCGCCGTCATGCAGGTGCTGGCCGAGGCGAACCGCCTCCGGGACGCGGGGGCGTCGGTGCTCAACCTGTGCGCCGGCGAGCCCGCGACCGGGGCATCGGACGTGGTGCGCCGCCGCGCGATCGAGCTCCTCGAGAGCGGCGACCTCGGGTACACCGAGGCGCTCGGCGTCCCCGCGCTGCGGCACGCCATCGCCGAGCACTACGGCCGCTGGTACGACGTCGAGGTGGACCCGGCGCGCGTCGCGGTGACGACGGGGTCGTCGGGCGGCTTCCTGCTCGCGTTCCTCGCGGCGTTCGACGTCGGTGACCGTGTCGCGCTCGCCCGGCCCGGCTACCCGGCGTACAAGAACATCCTCGCCGCGCTCGGGTGCGAGGTGGTCGAGCTCGACTGCGGGCCGGAGACGCGCTACCAGCCGACCGTGTCGCAGCTCATGGAGGCGTACTACGGCGGGGGTCTCGACGGGCTGGTGCTCGCGAGCCCGGCGAACCCGACGGGCACGATGATCCTGCCGGACGAGCTCGCGGCGGTGGCCGCGTGGTGCACCGACCACGACGTACGGCTGGTCAGCGACGAGATCTACCACGGCATCGTGTACGACGACGACTCCTCCTCTCGTACATCGCCGCCCCTGGTGTCGCGGAGCGGTTCGGCGATCGGTGGCGGGTCGCCGACGGCGGCCCGGTACACGCCCGACGGCGCCGTCGTCGTGAGCTCGTTCTCGAAGTACTGGGCGATGACGGGCTGGCGCCTCGGGTGGCTCGTGCTGCCCGACGAGCTCGTCGGACCGGTCGACGCGCTCGCGGGCAACGTCGCGCTGTCGCCGCCCGCGCTCGCGCAGCACGCCGGGGTCGCGGCCTTCTCGCCCGAGGGCTACGCCGCCGCGGAGGAGAACGTCGCGCGCTACGCGGCGTCGCGCGACCTCGTCCTGTCGCGCCTCGACGACCTCGGCTGGTCGCGCGTCGCCCCCGCCGACGGCGCGTTCTACGTCTACGCCGACGTGTCCGGCGACGGCATGGACTCCGTGACCTGGTGCGAGCGGCTCCTGGCGGAGGCGGGGGTCGCGCTCACGCCGGGCACCGACTTCGACGGCGTGCACGGGAGGGACTGGGTCCGGCTCTCCTTCGCAGCGGCGCCCACGACGGTCGCCGAGGCCGTCGAGCGAGTCGTCGCGTGGCGTGCCACCCTGCAGCGGTGACGCCCCCGCGACACCCCACGCCCCCGCCGAGCGCCACGGCTGCGCCGAGCGCGACGGCTGCGCCGAGACCGACGGCGCTGCCCCCGCGCGCTCCCGGGACGCTCCGCCTCGCGACCTTCAACACCCTGCACGGTGCCGCGCTCGACGGGACGGTCGACGTCGAGCGGTTCGCGCGCGCCGTCGCCGCCCTGGACGCCGACGTCCTCGCGCTCCAGGAGGTCGAGCGCGACTCGCCACGCTCGCACCGGGCCGACCTCGTCGCCGTCGCCGCCGAGGTGCTGGGCGCCGAGCACCACCACCTGTCCCCCACGCTGCGTGGCGTGTCCGGCGCCTGGGCACCCGCAGGTCGACCGGGCCGCGGTGCCCGGCGGATGCCCGGGGTCGCGTCGTTCGGGATCGGGCTCGTGAGCCGGTACCCCGTCGACCGATGGCTGCGCCTCGAGCTCGACCGCATGCCGTGGCGTTCCCGGGTGCGGCGCCGCGACGCCGTGCCGGGCGCTCGTCGGCTCGTCCCCTTCCGGGTGGTCCCGGACGAGCCGCGGGCGGCGCTCGCGGGGGCGGTGCGCACCCCTTGGGGCACGCTGACCGTCGTCACGACGCACACGACGTCGCGGCCGGAGTTCACGGCCGACCAGTTCCGGTCGTTCGTGCGTGCGTGCGCGCCGCTCCCCCGGCCGCTCGTCGTGCTCGGCGACCTCAACCTCCGGGCGCCCGAGCCCACCGAGCTCAGCGGGTGGAGCACGCTCGCGCACGGGCTCACGCACCCGGTCGACCACCCGGTGCGGCAGATCGACCACGTGCTCGCCCACACCGGTCCCGGCTGCCCGGTCGTGCGGCCGGTCGGCCCCGCGGTGGCCGTGGACACGGGGCTCTCGGACCATCGCGCGCTCGTCGTGGACGTCGTCGTCGACCAGAAGGGTGTGCCGGGCTGAGGTGCCCGCGCGCCCTCTGCCGGCCGGGCTCGGCCGCTGCTTCCCGCGCGGTGAGGCCAGGCGTCTCCTACCGTGTGCGGTGTGCCCCACGTCACACGAGGCCTCGCTGGCTGCGCCACGCTCCTCCTCGTGCTGCTCGCGGCGCTCGTCCCCACGACGTCGGCGGGCGCCGTGACGACGGCGGGCTGGGCGGACTGGCAGCCGCTCACCGGCTCGGCGGGCGGATGGACGACGACGATGCAGCTCCCGGCCGGCGGCTTCCCCGCCGCGACCGTGACCTCGGACTCACGCGGCGGGCAGGTCGGCGTCCAGTCGGGCGCGAGCAGCTGGCTGAGCACCGCGACCCCACCGGGTGCGGTGTTCGGGTCCAGCCAGGGGCAGGGGTACCTCAACCTGCGGCCGCGTGCGGACAACGCCATCTCGCCGTCCACCACGACCTACACGTTCGAGCGGCCCACGCCGGCGGGCGGATGGGCGTTCGTCCTGGGTGACATCGACGCCGACCGGGCCGTCGTGATCGCGCGCGGCGAGGGCGGCGGGCTGCTCACGGGCGCCGAGCTCGGCTGGCAGGGCGGGTTCAACTACTGCGCTGTGACGCCCGGGCCGTCGTGCACGGGCAGCGCGACCGACGTCGCGACGTGGGACCCGGTCACCGGCGAGGTGATCGGGAACGCGGCCGCCACCGACACGTCCGGCGCGGCAGGCTGGTTCCGGCCCACCGTCTCCGTCACCAGCCTGACGGTCTTCTTCTTCCAGCGGTCGGGCCTCCCGGTCTACCAGACCTGGTTCGCGTCGCTGGCGCGCGACATCACGGGCGTCGTCGACCTCGTCGACGCCGCGGGCGCCCCCACCGGCTCGGTGGTCCCGGGCGCCACCCTCACGCTCTTCGGCCCGGACGGGACGGCGCTCGCGACGACGACGTCCGCCGCCGACGGGACCTACTCCTTCCTCGGCTACACCGCCGCGGACGGGTACGCGGTCGAGCTGACCGCCCTGCCCGCGGCGGGCGGCGACTTCCCGTTCGGCCTCGTCCCCTCCGGGTCCCCGACGGTGGCGGGCGTCGACCTCTCCGAGACCGACGCGACCGGCGTCGACCTCGCGGCGCGCGAGATCCGGCCGATCGCGGTGAGCGGTACCGTCCTGTCCGACGACGGCACGCCCGTCCCCGGAGCCACCGTCACCCTGACGCCGGCGGGCGGGGGTGCGCCGCTCACGGCGGTCACGAACTCCCAGGGCGGGTACGTGATCGACGACGTGGCGTGGGACGTCGAGGCCGGTCAGCCGCTCGAGTACGCGTTCGCGCTCACCGACCTGGCGGAGGGATACACGGTGACGACGACGCCGCCGGCGATCACGGTGGAGGTGGGCGAGGAGGCACCCAGCACGGGCAACGACTTCGTCGTCCAGTCGCCGCCGTCGCTGTCGGGGGCGGTCACGGCGGGCGGTGCGCCGGTCGCGGGCGCCGTCGTGTCGGTCGCCGGTCCGGGCGGCACGGTCACGGTCCCGACCGCGGCCGACGGCACCTACGCGACCGACCTCCTCCCACCGGGCGAGTACACGGTGAGCGTCGAGGTCCCGTTCGGCTACACGGCCGACGGCCCCACGACGCAGACGGTGACGGTCGCGGCGGAGGACGTCACGGACGTCGACTTCGCGCTCGCGCGACCGGGCGCGGTCGGCGGCGTGGTCACCGACGACGAGGGCGTCCCCGTGCCCGGAGCGACCGTGACGGTCGACGGACCGGGCGGCCCGGTCGATCTCGTGACCGATGCAGGCGGCACCTACTTCCTCGGCGACCTCGCCCCGGGCGACTACTCGATCGTCCTCACGGTGCCCGACGGCTACACCGCGACGTCCACGGAGCGGCAGACGACGCTGAGCGCCGCCGGCGAGAGCCGTCTCGACCAGGACTTCTCGCTCGCGCAGGTCGTCCCGCCCGAGCCGACGGACCCGCCCGGGCCGACGGACCCACCCGGACAGACGGGGCCGCCCGGACAGACTGGGCCGGGCGGCACACCGGGCGGCGGAACGTCCGGCACCGGCGGCGGTGACGAGAGCGGGGGCCCGCTCGCCGCGACCGGGACGACGACGTCGCCGTTCCTCGCGGCGGCGCTCGGACTGGTCGTGGTCGGCGGCGTGCTCGCAGCGACCGCCCGGCGACGCGCTCGCGCGGTGGCGGCGGTGGCACCCGTAGCCGGGACACCGGCACGGTCCGACCGCTGACGGCGCGGGCCGTCGGGCGCCGCGCACTCCGCGCACCCCGCGGCCGTGGTCGATACGCTCCGACCAAGGGCGTCGACGGCGAAGGAGCGGTCCGATGGTTCCGGAGATCAACTACTGGGCGGTCCTGGCCGCCACGGTGTCGAGCATGCTCGTGGGATCGGTCTGGTACACGCCGAAGGTGTTCGGGACCTACTGGACGCGCGTCGCGAAGGTGGAACCGTCCGGGGAGGGCCGGGACGCCGTCGTGCCGATCGTGGTCACCCTCGTCGTGAGCTTCGTGACCGCCTGGGTGCTCGCGGGTGCGACCTACCTGGCGTGGTCGTTCTACGGCGGCGGCTACCTGGGCAACGCGGTGCTGACGGCGCTCGTGCTCTGGGCAGGCTTCACGGCCGCGCGGTTCGTCACGCACGACGCGTTCGAGGGCCGGCCCGTGGGGCTGACCGTGCTCAACTGCGCGCACGAGCTCGTGACGCTCCTGGTCATGGGCCTGCTGATCGGCCTCATCCCACCGGGCGGCGTCTGACACCCGCCGTGTCGCGGCGAGCGACGCACTCGCGGCCGGTGTTCAGCGCTCGACGCCGTCGTCAGGCGGCGAGCTCGACCTCGTCCGGCACCGCGACCGGCGCCACGACCCGGCGGCGTCGGGCGCGGACGATGAGCACGACGGCCTGGACGCCGATGACGATCCACACGAGGTTGGCGAAGACGGACGGCCACACGCCGTTGGCCGCCGCGACGAGACCCATGAGACCGGCGGCGGTGAGGTTGGTGAGCTGGAACGGCGCGGACGACGCGGCCCAGCGGCCGCGGGTGACCTGCGCGTAGGCGACGACGCCGGCGGCGGCGCCGATCCAGCCGAGGAACATGACGAAGGTGTCGAGGGTGATGGGCACAGCAGACTCCGGCGACGAGGAGGTGGGTGGAGGGGGTTCCGCGACGCTGCGGTGGCTGTGCGCTCCGGGCTCGTGGCTGGTGGCGCGGGTGGTGCGAAGCTCTGGCGCCGACCCGTAAGGAGGAGGAAACCGATCGGCGCCGTGCACCAGTGTGGGGCGGAATCTCGTTCAGCACAATCGAACGTTGCTGGACCAGCCGTTTAGTATCGCTACATGGCGACGGACCCACGCAGACTTGCCTTCCTCCTTGCCGTGCACCGGGGTGGAGGTGTGCTCGCGGCCGCGGACCTGCTAGGAGTCACCCCCTCCGCGGTCTCGCAGCAGATCCAGCGGCTCGAGGCCGAGGAGGGCGTCCTCGTGCTCGACCGCGGCCCTCGCGGCGTGACCCTCACACCGGCCGGGCGCGTGCTCGCCGACGTTGCCGAGCGCATCGAGACCGAGCTCGTCGAGGCGCGCAAGGAGCTCGCCGCCCTGGGTGACGAGGTCGCGGGTCGGGTCGCCGTGGGCGCCTTCCAGTCCGCGATCCGCGCGGTCGTCGCCCCCGTCGCGGCACGGCTCGCCGAGACGTCGCCCGGGATCGACCTTGCCGTGCAGGAACGCGAGCCCGCCGAGGCGCTGCGTCTCCTGCGCGCCGGCGAGCTCGACGTCGTCCTCCTCGAGCGCGACTTCGAGGCGGCGGAGGCACCCGCGCCGCGCGGCACGCACGAGGTCGTCCTGCTCGAGGAGCCCTGGCGCCTCGTCGTCCCGGCGTCGATGCCCACGCCCGCTCGGCTCGACGACGTGCGCGACGCCGTCTGGCTCGGCCCGCAGCCCGACACCGCCGCGGCGCGCGCGCTGCGCCGCCTCTCCCAGGGCCTCGGCGGCACCCTGCGGACGCAGCACCTCTACTACGACTTCGACGTCGCGCTCTCGCTCGTCGCCGTCGGTCTCGGCGTGGCGATGCTCCCGGCGCTCGCGGTCGAGGGCGGCGCGTCCGACGAGGTGCCCGACGGCGTCACGGTCGTCGGTCTCCCGGGTCTCGGTTCGCGCCGGCTCGTCGCGCGGCACCGCGCCACCCGGCACGAGCCGCGGCCGGTCGTCAGCGCGGTGCTCGACGAGATGGTCGACGCCGCGGCGGAGATCTCCTTCGCCTGACGCCGCGAGACGAGAGCAGGGGCCGTCCTCGTCATGGTCGCCCAGCGGGGCGACGTCGGCTCGCCGACGCTCGCGCGGCAACGGGTCGCATCCGGTCGGGCCGGGTAGGACACGCTGCGACGTACGCTGCCGGGGTGGACGTAGCGGTGATCGGCGCGACGGGGGACGTCGGGCGCCAGGTGTGCACGCAGCTCGTCGAGCGGCGGGTCCTGCCGCCGACGTCGCGCCTCCAGCTCGTCGGACGGCGCGACGGCTCGTCGGCGCGCGCGGTGCACGGGCTGCGGGCCGACCTCGTGGACGCCTACGACGAGCACGCGCCGCTGCTCGACGTCGCGCACTCCCCTGCCGACGTCGTGGCCGACGTGATCGTCGTCGCCGCAGGTCTCACGGCTCCGGCACGTGCCGGAGCGGACCCGGACCGCCGCCTGCTCGCGGCGACGAACCTGGCCGTCCTCGCCGAGCACGCCGACGCCATCGCGCGGTACGGGTCCGGCCACGAGGTCGTGCTCGTCGTGACGAACCCCGTCGAGCTCGGCGTCGCCGTCATGGCCGGACGACTCGGGCGGCACCGGGTGCTCGGGATGGGTGCATGGCTCGACACCCTGCGGTTCCGCCGCGAGATCGCGGTCGAGCTCGGGGTGCGGCGGCACCGCGTCGGGGGCTTCGTCGGCGGGCAGCACGGCGAGGACGCCGTGCCGCTGTGGTCGACCGTCCGGGTGAGCGGCCTCGACCTCGACGAGCGTCGTCGCGCCGTGGCGGCCCTGCGCCGCGGACGGTCCCTCGACGTCCTGCCCGACGAGATCGCCGCGGCGAAGCGCGAGCTCGCGGCCGTCGCCGCGCAGGACATCGGCGCGGCGTTCGACCTCATCGACTCGTGGCCTGCCGACCTGCGGACGGTCACCCGGCCGTGGATGACCCACCAGTCCGGGGCCAAGACCCCGGCGGGGACGGCGAGCGCGACGGTCGACCTCGTGGAGACGCTCCTCGACGGGCGCGAGATCGTCGTCGCCGGCCAGGTCGCCCTCGACGGCGAGGTCTCGACCGGTGTCGCGGGCGAGCCGTTCCGGGGGGTCCTCGGCGTTCCGCTCGTGCTCGGACCGGAGGGCTGGACGCGCATCCTCCTCGATCCCCTGCCCGACGACGAGGCGCGCCGCCTCGCCGAGGCGGCGGACGGCGTCGGGCACATGCTCGCCGCCGTCACAGGACGCCCGGAGGGCCCGGCCGATCCCACCGAGCTCGCCGAGCGGTCCGCACCGCGGACCGACGAGCGCACGGCGGCCGAGGTCGACTGGGTCGCGACCGTGCACGGGGACGACCGGCCCGGGACGCTCACCGCGCTCACCGGCGTGTTCTCCACGCGCGGCGTGAGCTTCGACTCGCTCGCGACACGGCCGGCCGTCGACGGCGGCCGGGTCGGTCGCATCGACGTCACCTTCAGCGCGACGGAGCGCCGCACGCGCGCGCTCGAGCGGGCGGTGGGCCGGCTGGCCACGGTGAAGTCCGTCGTCGTGCAGCGCGCGGCGATCTCACAGCACGCCGGCCGTGGCTGAGCGAAGACCGTAACGAGACCGCGCGGACGGGGACACGCCGGGGTAACGCCCCGCGCCTAGCGTCGGGAGCGCCGCACGACGCGGCAGGCCAACGCCGACCTCTCCCCCGGAGCCGTGCCCCATGTCCTACGTCAAGCCCGCCGAGCTCGTCCCGACCCTCGTCGAGGCCGGCGCGAACAAGGTCCTGCTCTCCACGCGCGACACGCTGATCCGCTCCACGATGGGCGGTGCGATCCTCGCGATCGCCGCCGCGTTCGCCGTCACCGTGACGGTGACGACGGGTCAGGCGATTCTCGGCGCGATCCTCTTCCCCGTCGGCTTCATCATGCTGTACCTGCTCGGGTACGACCTGCTCACGGGCATGTTCGTGCTCGGGCCGCTCGCGTGGCTCGACAAGCGCCCGGGCGTCACGCTGCGGGGCGTCCTCCGCAACTGGGGTCTCGTGTTCGTCGGCAACTTCATCGGCGCGTTCGCGGTCGCGGTGATGATGGCGATCGTCGTGACGTACGGGTTCGACACACCGCCGAACGAGGTCGGTCAGGCCATCGGCCACATCGGCGAGGGACGCACCGTCGGGTACGCGGAGCACGGGGCGTCGGGCATGCTGACGCTGTTCGTGCGCGGCATGCTGTGCAACTGGATGGTGTCGATGGGAGTCATCGGCGCGATGGTCGCGAAGGACGTCCCGGGCAAGGCGATCGCCATGTGGATGCCCGTCATGCTCTTCTTCTTCATGGCGTTCGAGCACTCGATCGTCAACATGTTCCTCTTCCCGTCCGGCCTGCTGCTCGGCGGGCAGTTCACGATCATGGACTACCTCGTCTGGAACGAGATCCCCACCGTGCTCGGCAACCTCGTCGGCGGGCTCCTCCTGACGGGCCTGCCCCTCTACTCCACGCACGGGCGGCAGAAGGCGCGCGGGGGAGCCGACGCCGCGCCCGCAGCGCCGGTCGCACCGGTCGCGGGGCCGACGCCGGAGCGCGAGCTGGTCTCCGAGCCCGCCTGACGGACCGCGAGGGCTGCGCCCGCTCCGGCTCAGCAGGCCCGTGTACCGCCCCGACGTGTCCCGGCAGTGGTGGCCCGCACCGCACGGGTCCCGACCACGGCGGCGCCCGCGACGGTGAGCCCCAGGATCCCCGCTCCGGCGAGGACGAGCAGGAGGACCACGTCGACGATCGTGTCGGAGGGCATGGCGACCACCCTGCCAGACGCGCGACCCGAGACGGACTGCGCCGGGGGCGCTGCCGGTACGATGGCCTCACAACTTCATGCTTCAGCGGTAGCGCTGCGCCCGTCGTCGACGGACAGTGCTGCCGTGCCGCCCGAACCACGACGGGAGAGCCCGGACGGTCCACGTGACCGCCGGCGCCGAAGGAGCAATTTCCTCCCCGGGAATCTCTCAGGCCCACGTACCGTCGCGGCGAGGCAACTCTGGAAAGCGGCCGCTCGACGTCGGGACCCGGCGACGCGCGGCCCACCGACGGTGCAAGCCGGCGCGCCCCGGCCCTCGTGAGGGCATGGCGGACCGGCAAAACTCTCAGGTCGACGCGTGCGTCCGATGACAGAGCGGGGAGGGACCCCTCGTCGTCCCCCGCCACCGGAGGTCCCTCGTGACCCAGCAGTCGTTCGACCCCGCCGCCCCGCACGGCGCCAGCACGGGAGCCTTCGCCCCGCGCCACCTCGGCCCCCGCGGCCGCGAGGTGCAGACGATGCTCGACCAGCTCGGGTACGCGTCGCTCGACGCGCTCGTCGACGCCGCCGTGCCCGCCTCGATCCGGGCCGACCGACCTCTCGACCTCCCGGCGGCGCGCACCGAGACCGAGGTGCTCGACCACCTGCGCGAGCTCGCGGGGAAGAACGTCGTCAAGACGCAGATGATCGGACTCGGCTACTACGGCACCACCACTCCCCCGGTGATCCGCCGCAACGTGCTCGAGTCCCCCGCCTGGTACACGGCGTACACGCCGTACCAGCCGGAGATCTCGCAGGGCCGGCTCGAGGCGCTCCTCAACTTCCAGCAGGTCGTCGAGGACCTCACCGGTCTCGACGTCGCGAACGCGTCGCTGCTCGACGAGGCGACCGCCGTCGCGGAGGCCGTGGCACTCATGTGGCGCGCGTCGCGCGCGAAGACCGGGTACGTGGTGGTCGACGCCGACCTGTTCCCCCAGACGCTCGCCGTCACGCTGGGCCGCGCCCGGGCGATCGGCCTCCCGGTCGTCGTCGCGGACCTCTCCGGCGGCCTCGAGGCGGGACTCTCCGCGGCGCGTGCCGCGGGGACGTACCCCGCGGACCTGCCCGACGAGGCGGCGCTGGTCGGCGTCGTCGTGCAGCAGTCCGGGGCGTCCGGGCGCGTCGTGGACTGGAGGCCCGTCGTCGCGGAGGCGAAGGAGCGCGCCGCGCTGGTCACCGTCGCGACCGACCTGCTGGCGCTGACGCTGCTCGTCTCGCCCGGCGAGCTCGGTGCCGACGTCTCCGTCGGCTCGGCGCAGCGCTTCGGCGTCCCGCTCTTCTACGGCGGCCCGCACGCGGCGTTCATGGCCGTGCGCAAGGGCCTCGAGCGGTCACTGCCCGGGCGTCTCGTGGGCGTGTCGATCGACGCGGACGGCGACACCGCCTACCGCCTCGCCCTCCAGACGCGCGAGCAGCACATCCGTCGTGAGAAGGCGACGAGCAACATCTGCACCGCGCAGGCTCTCCTCGCGATCGTCGCGTCGATGTACGCGGTCTACCACGGCCCCGACGGCCTGCGCGCGATCGCCGAGCGCACCCACGGCCACGCCGCGTCCCTCGCCGCGGCGCTGCGCGCGGGCGGCGTCACCGTCGAGCACGACGTCTTCTTCGACACCGTGCGCGCGGTCGTCCCCGGCCGCGCCGCGCAGGTCGTCGAGGCAGCCGCAGCGGCAGGCATCAACCTGTACAACCCCGATGCCGATCACGTACAGATCGCCTGCGACGAGACCACCACCCCCGCAACCGTCGCCACGGTGCTGGAGGCCTTCGGCGTCGCTGCCGAGAGCGCCTCCCCCGCCGAAGGCGACGACGCGCTGCCGTCCTGGGCCCGACGTGAGACGACGTACCTCCAGCACCCCATCTTCCACCTGCACCGCTCCGAGACCTCGATGCTGCGCTACCTGCGCCGTCTCTCGGACAAGGACCTCGCTCTGGACCGCACGATGATCCCGCTGGGCTCGTGCACGATGAAGCTCAACGCGACGGCCGAGATGGAGGCGATCTCCTGGCCGGGATTCGCGAACATCCACCCGTTCGTCCCGACGGACCAGGCGCAGGGCTACGCGGAGCTGATCGACGGGCTCGAGGGAGCGCTGGCGGAGATCACCGGCTACGGGGGCGTGTCGGTCCAGCCGAACGCGGGGTCGCAGGGCGAGTTCGCCGGCCTCCTGGCGATCCGGGAGTACCACGTGTCGCGTGGCGACACGGAGCGCGACGTGTGCCTCATCCCCGCCTCGGCGCACGGGACGAACGCGGCGTCGGCGGCGCTCGCCGGGATGAAGGTCGAGGTCGTCGCGACGGCCGCCGACGGCGAGATCCTGCTCGACGACCTGCGCGCCAAGCTCGAGGACCACGGGCCGCGCGTCGCCGCGATCATGATCACGTACCCGTCGACGCACGGCGTGTACGAGGAGCACGTGCGCGAGGTCTGCGACCTCGTACATCAGGCGGGTGGCCAGGTGTACATCGACGGCGCGAACCTCAACGCCCTCGTCGGGCTCGCCCGTCCCGGCGACTTCGGCGGCGACGTCTCGCACCTGAACCTGCACAAGACCTTCTGCATCCCGCACGGTGGCGGTGGTCCCGGCGTCGGGCCGGTCGCGGTCGCGGAGCACCTCGTGCCGTTCCTCCCGGGCGACCCGCTCGCGGGCGCGGAGAGCGCACCGGGGGGAGCCGCGCCGTCGGGCACCCCGGTGTCCGCGACGCGGTACGGCTCGGCGGGCATCCTGCCGATCTCCTACGCGTACGTCGCGCTGATGGGTCCGGACGGGCTCACGGAGGCGACGAAGACCGCCGTCCTCACCGCGAACTACGTCGCGAGCCGGCTCGCCGACCACTTCCCGGTCCTCTACACCGGCCCGAACGGGCTCGTGGCGCACGAGTGCATCCTCGACGTGCGGGGGATCACCGCCGAGACGGGTGTGACCGCGGAGGACGTGGCGAAGCGCCTCATGGACTACGGCTTCCACGCACCGACGCTCTCGTTCCCCGTCGCCGGGACGCTCATGGTGGAGCCGACCGAGAGCGAGGACCTCGCCGAGCTGGACCGGTTCGTCGACGCGCTCGTCGCGATCCGTGGCGAGATCGACGCGGTCGCCTCGGGCCGCTGGTCGGTCGAGGAGTCGCCGCTGCGCGGAGCGCCGCACACGGCCGCGGCGCTCACCGCGGACTCGTGGGACAAGCCGTACTCCCGCGAGCTCGCCGCGTACCCCGTCGCGAGCCTGCGCGCCGGGAAGTACTGGCCGCCCGTGCGCCGGATCGACGGCGCACGCGGCGACCGCAACCTCGTGTGCTCGTGCCCGCCCCTCGACGCCTACGCGCACTGACGCGACCAGGAAGGACCACACGATGACGGAGCAGTCGACCGAGCAGGCAGCCGCAGGGGAGCCGGACCGGTTCAGCCCGCTGCACGACGAGCACGTCGCCCTCGGGGCGAGCCTCACGAGCTTCGGCGGGTGGCAGATGCCGCTGCGGTACACGTCGGACCTCGCCGAGCACCGCGCGGTGCGCGAGGCGGCCGGGTTGTTCGACCTCTCGCACATGGGCGAGATCCACGTCACCGGCCCGCAGGCCGCGGCGGCGCTCGACCACGCGCTCGTCGGTGACCTCACCGCGGTCGCGCCCGGGCGTGCCCGGTACACGATGATCTGCGCCGAGGACGGCTCGGTGCTCGACGACCTCGTCGTGTACCGCCTGGCCGCGGAGCGGTTCCTCGTCGTCGCGAACGCGGGCAACGCACCGCTCGTGGCACGCGAGCTCGTCGCGCGCGCCGAAGGCTTCGACGCGGTCGTGACGGACCGGGGGAGCGAGACGGCGCTCGTCGCGGTGCAGGGTCCGCGTGCCGAGGCGATCGTCGCTGGCCTCGTCGACGCGAGCGGTGCGGCAGGTGACCAGGACGATCCTGTACAGACGATCCGCTCGATGAAGTACTACGCGTCGGCGTCCGTCGCGCTCACCGTGGAGGACGGCACCGTCGACGCGCTCGTCGCCCGCACGGGGTACACGGGGGAGGACGGCTTCGAGCTGTTCGTCCCCGCCGACCGCGCGGCGGCGCTGTGGCGCACCCTCCTCGCCGCCGGCGTGCCGCACGGGCTCGTGCCGGCGGGGCTGTCCGCGCGCGACTCGCTGCGGCTCGAGGCCGGGATGCCGCTGTACGGGCACGAGCTCGACACGACGACCACGCCCTACGAGGCGGGGCTCGGGCGGGTCGTGAAGCTCGAGAAGGCAGACGTGACACGGTCCGACGGGTCCACGGTCCCGTTCGTCGGCCGGGACGCCCTGGCCGCGCGCAAGGTCTCGCCGCCGGCGCGCGTCCTCGTCGGTCTGAAGGGCCTCGGTCGTCGTCCTGCGCGCGCGGGGTACGCCGTCGTGCTGCCCGCGGCCGGGGGAGAGCCGCGACGGATCGGCACCGTTACGTCGGGGGCGCCGTCGCCCACGCTCGGGTACCCCATCGCCATGGCGTACGTGAGCCCCGAGCTCGCGGCCGAGGGTACGGAGCTCGCGGTCGACGTCCGCGGGCGCGCCGAGCCCGTGGTGGTCGTGCCGCTCCCGTTCTACCGTCGTCCTCAGCAGTCCTGACCACCGTCGCCACCCGCCCGAAGGAGTCCCCATGACCGACGCCCAGTTCCCGTCGCACCTGCAGTACACCGCCGAGCACGAGTGGATCGACGGGTCCGAGCCGGCCGTCGTCGGCATCACCTCGACCGCCGCGGAGGCGCTCGGCGACATCGTCTATCTCGAGCTGCCCGAGGTCGGCGCCGAGGTCACGGCCGGCAGCGTCGTCGGCGAGGTCGAGTCCACGAAGTCGGTCTCGGAGCTCTTCTCGCCGGTGACGGGGACCGTCACCGAGGTCAACCAGGCCGCGATCGACGACCCGGCCGTCGTCAACTCCGACCCGTACACCGACGGCTGGCTCTTCAAGGTCGACGTCACGGCGACGGGCGACCTCCTCTCGGCGGACGCCTACGAGGCGCTCGTCGCCGACTGACCGGCCACGACACCTGACGGGGCACCCCGGGCGAGTTCGCCCGGGGTGCCCCGTGCGTTCACCGGGAGGTGCCCTGTCGGAAAGGTCCGTGCCGGACCGTGGACGACGACGTCCGGTCCGGCCCGAGCGGCCGGTCACGAGACGTCACGGCGAAAACCTTCACATGTCACCCATGGCGTGAAAGTGTTCGCCATACGATGACAGGACCGACCGGAGGACCTCAGCGATGACGCTCGACACCGTGCCGAGACCGGCACCCGCCCACCGAACGGCCCGGGACCGGGCGACGCGGCTCGCCGGGGCGCTCGTCGCCGCCGGCCTGGTGACGACGGGCCTCGCGGTGCCGGCGTCGGCAGCCCCCGGCGGGGTGGCCGCGGGGACCGTCACCCGACCGGCACCCACCGCCGCGTGGCCGGCACCGCGCGAGCTCGCGCTCGACGACGCGGGCGACGCCCTCGTCACCGACGTGGTGCAGCGGACGATCGCGCCGGGGCTCGAGCAGACGAGCTTCACGCGCCTCGGCCCGGACGGGTGGCTGAGCGGCGAGGTGCTCGTCGCCGAGCTCGGCTCGGACGACGTGCGCGTGGGGTACCTCGGCCCGGACGCGGTGGCCGGGAGCGCGACCGTCAGCGAGATGGCCGCGTCGCGCGGCGCCGTCGCCGCGGTGAACGGCGACTTCTTCGACATCAACGGCTCCGGTGCGCCGCTGGGCACCGCCGTGGACGACGGCACCCTCCTGTCCTCGGCGGTATCCGGTCGCGAGCGCTCCGCGGTCATCGACTCCGACGGGCTCGGACGCCTGGCCGAGCTGTTCCTCGAGGGCAGCGTGAGCGTCGGCGCGGAGCAGGCAGCGCACCCGGTCGCCGGCCTCAACGTCACGGCCGTCCAGGCGGGAGGGGTCGCCGTCTTCGACAGCGCGTGGGGTGCTCACACCCGCACGCGCGTCCTCGCGGCGGGGGAGCAGGGCGTCGAGGTGCTCGTGAGCCCCGACGGGACGGCGACCTCCGTCGGCACGCCCGGGAGCGGCCGGCTCGACGAGGGCGTGCGCGCCGTCGTCGCACGGCCGGGCGCGGCGGCGGACGCCCTCGCGGCGGTCGCCCCCGGCGACCCGGTGACTCTCGAGTACGGGCTGCGCGCGGACGCGGGCGACGTCGCCGTCGCGGTCGGTGGCGACCAGGGCGACTGGCTCCTCGAGGACGGCGAGCCGACCTCCTGGGAGGGCGGGCACTCGCTGGTCCGGCACCCCCGCACGGCGATCGGCTTCAGCGAGGACGGCGCGACCGCATACCTCGTGGTCGTCGACGGGCGCCAGTCGCACAGCACCGGCATGACGCTGCCCGAGCTCGGCGAGTTCCTGGGCCAGCTCGGCGCCGACGACGCGATCAACCTCGACGGCGGCGGGTCGAGCCAGATGAACGCGCGCCTGCCCGGCGACGCGTCGACGACGGTCCTCAACTCCCCGGCCGACGGCACCGAGCGCCGCGACGCGAACGGCCTCGGGCTGTTCGTCGCGGGCGGCTCGGGCGTCGCGAGCGCCTTCGCCGTGGCCCCGGCGCTCACGGTCGACGACGCCGACCGGGTGTTCCCCGGGCTGCACCGGACGCTGACCGCCAGGGCGTACGACGAGGTCGGGTCGCCCGTCGAGGGCGGGCCGTCCGCCTGGGCGAGCACCGACGACGCGGTCGCGGTCGCCACCGACGGCACGGTGACCGGCGTCGCACCGGGCACCGCCACAGTCACCGCCGTCGGTGGCCCCGACGGCACGGCGACCGGCAGCCAGGAGCTGCGGGTCCTCGGGCCGCTGGTCCGCGTGGCCGTCGACGAGCCGGTCGTCAGCCTCGCCGACGCCGGGTCGACCGCGACGCTCACCCTCACGGGGTACGACGCCGACGGGTACTCCGCCCCGATCGAGTCGCGCGACGTCGTCGTCAGCGGGGGAGAGGGCGTCGTCGCGCTCGAGCCGGGGACGTCCGGCACGTTCACGGTCCGCGGCACCGCGCCGTCGGGGGCCGCGACGCTCGACCTCGCCGTCGGGGAGCACCGGGCCCAGGTGGCGGTCGCCGTCTCCCTCGAGCAGGTCCCGGTGGCCGACTTCGCGGACGCCGCGACGTGGAAGGCCGCGAACGACCGTGCCCCCGGCGGCGGCGTCGCTCCCGCCGAGGGTCACGACGGCGCGCCCGGCCTGCGCCTCACCTACGACTTCACGCAGTCCACGGCGACGCGCGGCCAGTACGCCGTCGTCCCGGAGGCGACCCGCGAGATCGCGGGACAGCCGCAGCGGTTGACGATGTGGGTCGACGGCGACGCGAGCGGCGCGTGGCTGCGCCTGCAGGTCCAGCAGCGCAACGGTGTGACGACGCAGCTCGACGGGCCGAACGTCTCGTGGGAGGGCTGGCAGCAGGCCACCTTCGCCGTCCCCGCGGGCGTCGACTTCCCGCTGCGCCTGCAGCGCGTGCGCGTGCTCGAGACGCGCGCGTCCGCGCAGTACGCGGGGGCGATCACGATCAGCGACCTGCGGGCGCACGTCCCGCCGGCCGTCGAGACGCCGCCGGCAGGCCGCGTCGAGGACGACGTCGTCGTCGCGGAGAACGCCACCGACGCGTCCCCGCTCCGCGTCGCCGTGATGTCCGACGCGCAGTTCGTCGCACGGTCGCCGGAGTCGGGGGCGGTGGAGGGCGCGCGCCGCACGCTCCGGGAGATCGTCGCGTCCCGGCCGGACGTGCTCGTCATCAACGGCGACCTGGTCGACGAGGCGTCGCCCGCCGACTTCGACCTCGCGCGCGAGATCCTCGACGACGAGCTCGGCGGGACCGACCTGCCCTGGTACTACGTGCCCGGCAACCACGAGGTGATGGGCGGCTCGATCGAGAACTTCGTCGACGAGTTCGGCGACACCACGCACCACCTCGACGTCGACGGCACACGCCTCGTGCTGCTCGACACCGCGGCCGGCACGCTCAACGCCGACCACGCCCAGCTCCGGATGCTGCGCGAGCAGCTCGACGCCGCGGCGACGGACGACGCGGTGACGGGCGTCGTCGTCGTGGCGCACCACCCCGTCGACGACCCGCTGCCCACGAAGGCGAGCCAGCTCGTCGACCGGCTCGAGGCGGACGTCGTGCGCGGCTGGCTGGAGGACTTCCGCGAGACGTCGGGCAAGTCGGTCGCGAGCGTCGGCTCGCACGTCGGCGTCTTCCACGCGAAGACCGAGGACGGCGTGCCGTACGTCGTCAACGGCAACTCCGGCAAGAGCCCCGCGAGCACGCCCGACGACGGTGGTTTCACGGGCTGGACGATGCTCGGGATCGACCCCGCGCAGGGCCGGTGGTCCGATCCGTCCGGAGAGGTGCCCGAGGGACCGGGAGCCGGGTGGCTCGCCGTCGAGGTCAACGCGCGCGCGGACACCGTGGAGGTCGCGGGTCCCGCCGAGCTGGCCGTCGGCGCGTCGGGTGCGGTGAGCGCGACCGTGAACCAGGACGACGACCGCGTGGTCCCGGTCGCCTGGCCCGTCTCGGCGGCCTGGGGCGGGACGGACGGCGTCTTCGTCGGCGCTGCGCAGGACGCGCCGCGCGGGACGGTGGTCGCGCTGGACCCGGTCTCCCACGAGGTCACGGCCGTCGCACCCGGACGGGCGACGCTGACGGTCGAGGTGAACGACGTCGTCGGGACGCTCGACGTGCTCGTCCCGGCCGGGAAGCCGGGGCAGGCGCGGATCACCGACGACAACGGCTGGGACACGGGCCTGCGGGACGGCGACTACGCCGTCATGGTCGACCTGTGGTGGGGCGAGAACGCGACGACGCTGCGGCTGTACGAGGACGGCGAGCTGGTCAGCACGCAGCCGCTCGTCCACGGCGGCACGCGGGCGCAGCGGGTCGCCGTCCCGGTCACGGGCCGGACGAACGGTGCGTACACCTACACGTGCGAGCTCGAGAACGCCGTGGGGGTCACCCCGTGCGCCGGCGCGCACACCGTCCTGGTGGCGGACGCGAACCCCGGCACGCCGGACCTGTCGCACGACAACCACGACCGCGACGGCGACTACACCGTCACGGTGAACAAGTGGTGGGGCACGCAGGCCACCGGGTACGTGCTGTACGAGGGCGGGGTCGAGATCGACCGGCAGGAGCTCGTGCCGGGCGAGGGCGGGGCCGCGCAGGCGGCGTCGACCGTCCTCACGGGCAAGGCCCCCGGCCGCTACACCTACGTCGCCGTGCTGACCAACGCCGCGGGGGAGACACGGAGCAGGGAGGTCACCGTCACGGTGCGGTGACGCTCGTCCGCGCCGCGGGCGACCCGAGGTCGCCCGCGGCGCCGCGTCGGTGGCACCGTCAGTGGAACGTGGTGGCGTAGTACGACTGCTGGTCGACCGTCTCGACGGTGACGTCCTGGTTGCGCTCGAGGTGGCGCCGGAGGTTGTCCGCGAAGCGCAGGGAGTCGTCGTTGAAGCGCGAGACGTCGTACGCGCACACCACGCGGTGCTCGGCGAGGTGCGCGACCAGGGCATCGATCATGTCCATGAACGTCCGCGTCGCGCGACGGCCCGGGTGGGCGAGCGTGAAGCCGATGTACCAGACGGCACCGCGCGCCGCGTGCTCGGGGTAGCGCGCGGCGAAGAACTCGGGGCTGACCCAGGGCACGGCAGCGAGGTCGGTCGCGAGCGTCGTCATGCCCACCGCCTCGCCCTGACCGTCGTGCGCGAGGAGCTTCAGGACGCGCGGGTCCTCCATCTCCTCCACGAACTCCTCGTGGTGCAGCACGTGCCGCGCCGCGGCGCGCGTCCGCAACGGCTCGAACGCCTTGAGGTACAGACGCCAGAACCGCTCCGCGACGTCGTCCGTGACCGTGGTCTCGAACGTCACGTCAGCGCGCATCGCCGGCCTCCTCCCAGCCCGCCCGGCGGAACGTCGCCACGACGACGGCCGCCACCGGCAGCGTCTCGCAGGTGATGCCGACGAGGTGGCGACCGGCCTCGTGGTACGTCCCGCCGCGGGTGGCGGAGAGGTCCTCGAGGCTGTGCGTGAGGTCCGTCTCGACCTGCTCGTGCGACGGGCCCTCGTGCTCGACGAACAGCCCGGCGCCGCTCCCGTCGTCCCGCAGGGACCAGGCCACGCCCGCCCACGCCTCGTGCCCGGGGAGCTGCGCGTGGGCCTCCGCGTACACGCAGTACAGGGCGTCGCCGTGCGCTCCGACCAGCTGGTCGGCGCCGGCGACCTCCAGCACCCGGCTGCCCGGCGGGACGACCGAGCTGAGACGCACGAGGTTGTAGTCGGCCACCCCCGCGGCCATGAGCGCGGCGTCGAAGGCGGCCAGGGTGGTCCGGCCGGTACCGGCGCCGGAGCTCACACGGATGGTCAGTGCGTCGGTCATGGGGTCCTCTGGGTCGGGGCCGGGGGGACGTCGACGTGGACACGGGGCGTGAGCCCCGAGGCGGCGTCGAGAAGGTCGAGCACGGGCCGGAGGATGGTCTCCGGTGCGGCCCGACCCTTGGTCAGGAACACTGTGGGGCCCGGGCCGAGGTCGGCACGCTCGTCGGAGCCCAGCTCGGAGCCGCTGTACACGACGACGGGCAGCCGGCGGAGCCTGCCGTCCCGACGGAGCGCCGCGACGAGGTCCTTGCCCGTGCCGTCGGGCAGGGCGAGGTCGAGCACGATGAGGTCGGGGTCGTCCGCGCGGGTCAGGGCGTCCCGGGCCTCGGCGACCGACGCCACCTGCGTCACGACGAGCCCACCGCTCTCGAGGACGGTGGCGAGCACGGTGCGCAGGTCGTCGTCGTCCTCCACGACGAGGACGCGGCCGTGGTGGGGACGCAGCCTGATGACGTCGTGCACCGTCTGCGCGAGCCGGGCCGGGTCGACCGGCTTGACGAGCCAGCCGTCCGCGAGCACTGCGACCTCGCGCGCCTCCGTCGGACGCGTCCCCGACACGACGACGACGGGCACGTCCGCGGTCGCGGCGGTGCGACGCAGCCGGCCGAGCACTTCGGTCCCGTCGGTGCCGGGCATGGCGAGGTCGAGGACGAGCGCGGCGGGGTGCTCCTCCTCGACGAGCGCGACCGCCTCGTCGCCGTCCGTCACCCCGACGACGTCGTACCCGCGCGCCTCGAGGACCTCGCGCAGGACGTCGACCACGTAGGGGTCGTCGTCGACGACGACGACCCGCGGCGTCGGCAGCCCGAGGTCGTCTGCCGTGTCGCCCCGCATCGCACGACCGTCCGCCACCGTCCCCGAGCCCTCCGGGTCGGGGGGCCGGACCCGGGACGCCGGGCTCGCCACACGCGGGACGGTGAGACGAAAGCTGGAGCCCGTCCCCTCGCCGTCGCTCACGGCCCACATGCGACCGCTGTGACGCTCCACGATGCTGCGCGCGATCGCGAGGCCCAGCCCGGTCCCTCCGCGCTCCCGGGCGTCAGAGGCGTCGACCTGCTCGAACCGACGGAACACGGTCTCCAGCTTGTCCGGCGGGATGCCACGCCCCTCGTCGTCGACGCGCAGCTCGACCATCTCGCCGACCGCGACCGAGGACACGCGGACCGTCCCGCCACCGGGGGAGAACTTCACCGCGTTGCTGAGGAGGTTCGTCAGGGTCTGGACGATGCGTTCCCCGTCGGCGTGCACCACCTCCGGCCCCGTGCCGGAGGTGTCGAGGAGGACACCCGCGTCGTGCGCGAGGATCGTGACCTGCTCGACCGCGGCGGCGACGAGCTCGTCCACCGGGTGGTCCGCCAGCTCGAGCGACGTCGTCCCGGCGTCCATGCGCTCGACGTCGAGGATGTCGTCGACGAGCCGGTTGAGGCGCTCGCTGCTGGCGAGGGCGATGTGGACCATGCGTGACGCCTGTGCCGGGTCCCCGTCGAGGATGCCGCTCTCGAGCAGGCCGAGCGCGCCGCGGATGGACGTGAGGGGCGTACGGAGCTCGTGGCTGACGACCGAGACGAACTCGTCCTTGATGCGTTCGACCTCGCGTCGCTCCGCGACGTCGCGGAAGACGACCACCGCGCCCCGGATCGTCCCGTCGTCGCGCAGCGGGCTGGCGGTCACCTCGACCGGGACGTCCTTGCCGTCCAGGCGGCGGTACACGTCCAGCTCCGCCGTGGCCGTGACGCCGTCGCGCACGGCCTCCGTGATGTAGCAGCGCTCGACCGGGTACGCCGTGCCGTCCTCGGCCGGTGCGTGGAACGTCGTGTGGGCCTCGCGCCCCACGAGGTCCGCGGCCGACGCCCCGAGCGTGCGTGCTCCGGCGGCGTTGACGAACGTGACCCGGCCGGACGCGTCGACGCCGTAGATGCCGTCCGCGACCGACTCGAGCGTGCGCTCGCGCTCGCTCGCGAGCGAGCGCAGCTGCGCCGTGCGCTCCTCCACGCGTCGCTCGAGCCCGTGCCGGAGCGACTCGTTGTCCACGACCACGAGGATCTGGCGCGCGACCACGGCCACGAGCACCGCGACCCACAGGACGTTGGCGATCGCCGGGATCGTGTCGTCCGCCTGGGCGACGCGGACGAGCGCCGCGGCGAGGAAGAGGAGGAAGGTCACTGCCGTGCCGAGGACGGCCGAACCCTCGGCGCGCCGGTCCGCGAGCGGGCTTCCCGACGCCGCGGGATGCCGTGCGGCGAGGGCGATGGCGAGGTAGCCGCCCACCCATGCCACGTCGACGGGGCTGCCGAACGCGAACTCGCCGCCCGCCGAGAGGAGGGCGAACGCGACGTCGGCGACGGCGTAGAGGACGAAGCCGCTGCCCACGAGCACCAACGGCACGCGCTCGGACGCGCTCGAACGGGTCATGACGAGCACGGCGAGGGTGGCGAGCAGCGCGTCGACGACCGGGAGGGCGTACGCCGTGACGGAGGGCGCGGTCTGCCACGACTCGCCCTCGAGCACGACCGCGAACACCGCGATGTAGAGGACCGACCCGCCCACGACCACGCTGTCGAACAGCATGCGGACGATCTCCTGCCCGCGGGGGCGCACCGTCGGGAACAGCGCGAGGCCGACGATCCCCAGGCAGAGGGCTGCGATGTAGGCGACGTCCCCGGTCGTCGGGTCGCCGACGACCGCCGCGTAGACGTTGCCGAGCAGACCCACCACGCCGCCGAGGGAGAGGAGGCCCCAGGCCCGGCGTCGGCGTCCCGTCGACCGCGACGCGCGCCAGCCGCAGCTCACTGCGGCGACCACCCCGGCCGCGGCGATCGAGGCGCGGGAGATCTCCTCGCGCACCGCCTGGTCGAGCGGGCTGGCGAGCAGCACCACGAGGACGAGCACCCCGACGCCCGCCACCCAGGACCAGCGGACGAAGCTCTCCCAGGCTCGCGCCGCCGCGCGCTGCCCCTCCTGCATGCGACGAGCGTAGGTGAAGGGTGACGTGCTCGCCGTCCGGCGGCGACCGGCGCCGCCCTGGGTTACGGTCGATCGGGCGGCGACGAGCGAGCGGACGGGGACGGCACAGGTGGTAGCAGGGGGCCGACGCGTGGTGGTCATCGACGACGACGCGTCCATCCGCGAGGTCGCGGCGCTCGCGCTCACCGCGGTCGGCGGGCACGAGGTGCACACCGCCGGCGACGGTGCGGAGGGGATGGCGGTCGCGCGCGAGGTCCGCCCGGACGTGATCCTCCTCGACGTGATGATGCCGACGGTCGACGGCCCGGCGGTGCTCGCCCGGATCCGGGCGGACGACCGGCTGCGCGACGTGCCGGTCGTGTTCCTCACGGCGAAGGTCGGCACGCAGGACATCTCCCGGCTCGACGGGCTCGGCGCAGCGGCCGTCCTGACGAAGCCGTTCGATCCCCTGACCCTTCCCGACCGGCTCGCCGAGGTCCTCGGGTGGGCGCGTTGACGCCTGGCGACCGGCCCGACCCCGCCCCGGGGTTCGACGACGCGCTCGCCCTGCTCTCCGACCGCGCCCGGCAGCGCAACGCCGCGCGCACGGCCCGGCTGCTCGAGCTGCTCGACGCGGGAGGGGCCCCGGAACCCGGCGCCCGCGCCGAGGCCGTGCAGCTCTGCCACGCGCTCGCAGGCTCGGCCGGGACGTTCGGCGACGAGGCGCTCACGGACGCCGCCCGGCACCTGGAGGACGTTCTCCGCGCGGAGGACGACTCCCGGACACCCGACGCCCTGGACCGCCTGCGCAGGGCCGCCCGGCCCGGTGGCGCGGGAAACTGAGCCAATCCTGAGCATCCGTTGGGCTTCGGGGCGCAGGTCCTTGAGGTAGCTCGGGGAGCGTGGGTCCTGCCTCGGGGGACCGCCCCCACGGTCCACGAGGGGGAGACTCATGTTCCACACCAGCACGCACCCGGTCCCAGCGCTCGACGGGCGCCCCGGCGACGAGACCGGCGCCGTCCGGCCGCAGGTCCCGACGCCGACCTACCTGTCGTCGGGCCCGCGCCCGACGGTCGACGCCGCGATGGCGGCGCTCAGCGACGTGCTCGAGCGGACGCTCCAGGAGGACCTCGCACAGGGGATGGTCCCGACCGTCGAGCACCTTGCGGTCGACGTCGTGACCGAGGACCGGCACGTCGGGGGCTCCCACGTCGCCGTCGCTCTCGTCCTTCTGTCCTTCCGCCGCGCGGCCTGACCTGCGACGACGCATGTCGGCGGCCCTGCGCGGCCGCCCTGGGAGAGACCTCAGGACGAACGTCCTGAACGAAGGGTGAAAACACGCGTCATGAACATGACCTTCGCCCGTCTCTTCCAGTAGCACCACACCGGATCCGTCAGGGGTGTTGGCGTGACCGGAAATAATCTGGAGGAGAACATGAGCACCATCGAGCTGGTCCGCCCGTCGGCGTTCCCGCTGGCTGCCTCGCCGCAGCC
Organism: Cellulosimicrobium sp. So1_17; assembly: GCF_055181235.1. Classification (NCBI taxonomy): domain Bacteria; kingdom Bacillati; phylum Actinomycetota; class Actinomycetes; order Micrococcales; family Promicromonosporaceae; genus Cellulosimicrobium; species Cellulosimicrobium sp. So1_17. Next base: position 2,924,388 of record NZ_CM143702.1, on the reverse strand, counting down.
CATCGCACCGCTGACCCGCCGCGAGCGCGTCGTCCTGTCGAACCTGTCCGAGGACGTGACCCTCGAGCAGATCGCCACCAAGCTCTTCGTCACCCGCAACACCGTCAAGTCGCAGGTGCGCAGCCTCTACCGCAAGCTCGGCGTCTCGACGCGTGCGGAGGCCGTGGCCTGGGCCCGCGCCGCCGGCCTGCGCTGAGGCGAGGTCGTGCGTCACGTGCGTGCCACCGGCACGACACGCCGACGTGCGACACTCCGCCTATGACACTGCGCAGACTCGTCGTGGCGGCGGCGATCGTCGACGACCTCGCCGCGCCGCGCCTGCTCCTGGCTGCGCGCCGGTCACGCCCGGCGCATCTCGCGGGACGGTGGGAGTTCCCCGGCGGCAAGGTCGACCCGGGGGAGACGCCCGAGGAGGCGCTGCACCGTGAGCTCCGCGAGGAGCTCGGCGTGCGTGTGGAGCTCGGTGACGAGGTCGTCGGGCCGGAGCACGGGACCTGGGTCATCACGGACCGCCACGTCATGCGGCTGTGGTTCGCGCGCGTCGTCGACGGCGAACCGGAGCCGCTCGTCGAGCACGACGACCTCGCCTGGCTCGAGCCGGGGGAGTGGCACGCCGTGGAGTGGCTCGACGGCGACGTGCCCATCGTCGAGGAGCTCACGCGACAGGTCGCGTCGGAAGCCGTCTGACCCAGCGATCGACCTCCCGCCTCGAGCGCAGCCGGACGAGCGCGACGTGCGGGGCGTCCCGGGCCACGCGCTCGGGAAGGTCGCGGTACTTGTGCCGCGTGACCCACGCCCAGCGGACGATGTTCTCCTCGGGCGGCTGGAGGACGGAGCGCCAGAGGGGCGGCTCCACGTTGCCGTTCCACAGCACCTCGCGTCGGACCGAGCGTCGTACCGTCCGGCCGAGCACCTGACGCATGGTCGCGCTCGTCGGCAGGTCCAGCCAGACGAGGAGCTCGACCCGGGCGAGGATCAGCGGTCGCGCCGTGGAGTACTGCCACTCGGTGACGAACGTGTCCTGAGCGAGGAGTGCGCGGACGTCGTCGAGAAACTCGGGTCGCGGGACCCAGCCGGGCCCGTGGTAGAGCCCGTCGATGTCGGTGTGCGGCACGCCGAGCCGCTGCGAGAGCCGGCCCGCGAGCGTCGTCTTGCCCGACCCGGACACCCCGGCCACGGTGATCCGGCGCGGTGCGTGGCCGAGGTGCGCGACGACGTCGTCGTCCGGTCCGAGAAGAGGCACCCGCGGAAACTACCCCACCCGCCGAGTGCTGGGTATGTGTCGTCACCGTGGGCTCTCGACGACAGATACCCAGCACTCAGCAGCAGGTGGGTCAGCCGACCGGCTGGACCCAGGGCGACGGCGCCGGGGGAGCGACGACCGGCGGGCGGTCGGTGCAGCTCGGTGCGCTCGGCACGAACCGGCCGAGCCAGTTCACCGACCCGGGCTCCCACGGGCTGAGCGACGTGCCGTCGTTCCCGCCGAGGTCGGTCAGGGTGAACTCGGTGCCGCCCGCCGGGAAGTTGAACGACCCGCAGTTGTTCACGCCCGCCCAGCCGACGTTGCGCGCGTCGACGTTCTCGAACGACGCGCCGCCCCGGACGCGGGCGCTGACCACGGACGTCCCCGTCCCGTCCACCCGCACGTCCTCGAAGGCCACGCCCTCGATCGCGACCTGGTCCTTCACGCCCCAGTCGGACACGAGCATGATCGCGTTGTAGGTGCTGTCGAGGTAGTGGTCGCCGGTCACGCGGACGTCCGCGTCGATGTCGCGGTCGAGCGCGTAGAACCAGATCGCGCCGAGCCCCACGTTCCAGTTGAGCTCGTACGTCCCGGCGCGCACCGCGGTGTTGTCGGTGAAGTCGAGCGTGCCCGTGAACGGTTCCGCGCCGAAGCGTGACCCGACGTGGAGCCCGCTGCCCTCGCGCACCGGGTCGGCGACGAGGTTGGCCCGCACGGTGTTGTCCGTGCCCCCGTAGACCGCGATGCCGTTCGCGAGGGTGTTCGACTGGACCGTGTTGCGCTCGAGCACGTTGCCCGTGTTCGAGAGCTTCTCGGACCACATGGCGAGGCCGTCGTCCCCGGTGTTCCGGATGAAGTTGCCCCGGACGACGGAGTCGGTCACGCCGCCGTGGAAGTTGAGCGCGTCGGCGATCTGGTCCACGACCACGTTCTTCTCGACGACGAGGTTCTCCATCGGCCCGTCGAACCACAGCCCGACCTTGGTGTGCTGGATGTACAGCCCGGAGACCGACGAGTCGCTCAGCGCGCCGCCGACCCCGTTGACCTGGTCGGTGTCGATCCGTTCGCGCACGTCACCGACGATCGCGAAGTCGCGCAGGTGCACGTCGCGGCTGCCCCCCTCGTCCGCGTACCGCCCGTAGAACCCGACGCCCGTGTGCACGGACCCGTCCTCGGCCGGCTCGTCCAGCGCGACCTCGCTGCCGCGGAAGACGGTGTACCAGCTCCCGGCGCCCTGGATCGTCACGTCGTCGACCACCACGTGCCGGTTCACCCGGTAGACGCCCGGCGGGACGTAGACCTCGAGGTCGCGCTTCTTCGCCCACGCGATCGTCCGGTCGAGCGCGTCGGCGGAGTCGCGGCGGCCCGTGGGGTCGGCGCCGAAGAGCAGCGCGTTGGCCGCGCGGAGACGGATCGTCGGGGGAGCGACCTTCTCCGAGTCGAGCAGGTCGATCACCGTCCAGGCAGCGTTGCTGCCGGCGGGCATCGTGAGCCGGATCGTCTCGCCGGCCTTCACCGTCCGACCGAGCAGCAGGCGCTGCTCGTCGTAGAACTTCATGGGCCGGAACGGGGTGTCGAACGTCGGGACGGGCGTCGTCTGCGACGGGACGCACGCGCACTCCGTGACCCACCAGTCGGGCTGCAGGAGGCCGGCGGTCGGGTCGTTCGTGAACGGGTACTGGTTGTACAGGTAGGAGTACTCGGACGTGAGCGTCATGCGGCGGTCGACGCCGACCTTCTTCCCCTGGCGCAGCACCGAGACGTCGAGCGGTGCGCGGATCCCCCCGCCCTCGGGCGCGTCCGGGAGCGCGTAGCGCACGGTGATCCCGTTCGCGGCGGCGGGCAGCGTGAACTCGACGTGCTGGCCCGCGGTGAGCCGGACCGCCGACCGCCCGGACGCCTCGGCCTCGATCGTGTAGGCGTCGCGCCCCGGGCCGATCACGGTGCCCGTCGTCACGGCGTTCTCGGCCTCCTGCTCGACGAACGGCACGTCCGCGCCGCGTCCCTCGACGAGGGCGGGGTCGAGGGCGGCGCGCGTCACCGGGGTCGGGGCAGGCGGGGTGGGCCGCGCCTGGGCGAGCGCCGCCGGCGCGGTGCCGGCAACGAGCGTGAGCGCGACGGCCGCTGCGGCAGCCGTCGTCGCGACGTGGCCGCGCCGTGCGCGAGCCGCGTGCGCCGAGCGAGGTGCGGGTCCTGCGCGGCGAGAGGGTGCGTTGCCGGGGTGGAAGATGCTGCGAATCATCGTCGATCCGTCTCTGTCGGGAGGCGCGGCCTCCGTGCGGCCCGGCGGGCGTGCTGGCCCGCCGGTCGGCGCGTGGTCGCACCACCGCGCACCGTCGTCGAGCAGACCCTAGGCCGGTCCGGCAGTCGACACAAGAGGAGTTGCGACGAGTTTTCATCATGGTGTCGACTTCTTGCACTTTCGTCGCCGCGATGGCGGCAGGGGCACCACTCGTCGTCCGTCGCCGGTCCCGACCTTCGCCGGTGACGACCGTGCCTCGGGGGACGGACTGCTGACCGGACCGTTCCCCGCGCGGGCCCACGTCCTGGACAGTACGTTCACCGCGTGACCCGCTTCGGTGCGATCCTGCGCGCACGACTGCGCGACGCGGGGGACCGGGTGCCCCCGTGGGTGTCCGCCCTCCTCGGGACCGTGTGCGTGATCGTCGGTGCGGTCGTGGTGCTGCGGCCGTTCGCATCGCTCGCCCTGCTCGTCGTCGCGGTCGTGGTGGGGTCCGTCGTGCTCGGCGTCGCGGAGCTCGTCGGCGACCGACCCACGACGGGCGAGGTCGCGGCCTCGGCCTCGAGGTGGTCGCCCGTGCTGCGCGTCGCGCGTGCGCTCACGTTCCTGGCTCTCGCCGCCGCCGTCGCCCTGTGGCCGGGTCCGTCCCTGCTCGTCGTCACGATCCTGGTCGGGATCGGGCTCGTCGTCTCGGGCGCGCTCGACGTCCTCGAGGGGATGCTCGCGCGGGGCACCGAGCGGTGGACGCTCGTCCTGCTGGGTGTCGCGAGCGCCGTCCTCGGCCTGCTCGCGCTCGCCTGGCCGGACGTGACCGTGCTCGTCGTCGCGGTCGGCCTGGGCGTCCGCCTCGTCCTCCTCGGGGTACGCCTCGCCGTCAGCGGTGTCCGGCGCTCGCGGGAGGGCGGCGCCGAGCGCGAGGGCGACGTCGTCGCGGTGCCTGGCGGGTCGCACCGTGCCGGTCTCGCCGGGGCGATCGTGGCGGTCGTGCTCGCGACAGGCCTCGCCGGCGTGAGCGTCGCGGTCCAGAGCGGCGCACCGCGTCCGGACGCGTTCTACGACCCCCCGGCCGACGTCCCGTCCGAGCCCGGCCGGCTCCTGCGCGCCGAGCCGTTCTCGCGCGCCGTCCCCGACGGCTCCACCGCGTGGCGCGTGCTCTACACGACCACGCGCGACGAGGACGAGCCCGCGCTCTCGAGCGCGATCGTCGTGCTCCCCGACCTGCCCGACGACGCAGCCCCGCCCCCCGTCGTCGCCTGGGCGCACGGGACGACCGGCTTCGCGCGCGGCTGCGCGCCGTCGGTCCTCGACGAGCCGTTCGAGTCCGGGGCGTTCTACCTGCTCGACGACGTGCTCGCGCGCGGCTGGGCGCTCGTCGCGCCCGACTACACGGGGCTCGGGACGGACTCCCCCCACCCGTACCTGATCGGTGAGGGGGAAGGGCGGTCGGTCCTGGACGCCGTCCGCGCGGCGCGCGGCCTCGACGGCGTGGCGCTCGGCGAGCAGACAGTGGTCTGGGGGCACTCGCAGGGCGGGCACGCCGCCCTGTGGACGGGACAGGTCGCGCCGGAGTACGCCGCCGACGTGCCCCTGGCAGGTGTCGCCGCGCTCGCCCCCGCGAGCGACCTGCCCGCGCTCGTCGAGCACCTCGAGGCAGTGCCGGGCGGCAGCATCTTCGCCTCGTACGTGGTGGAGGCGTACGCCGCCGCCTACCCGGAGGCGGACCCGTACGACGTCGTCCGGCCCGGCGCGCGGATCGTGGTGCACGAGATGGCGACGCGATGCCTCGCGGAGCCGGGCGCGCTCGTCTCCCTGGCGGAGACGCTCGCCATGGACCAGCCCTTGTGGACGGGCGACCCCACGACCGGCGCGTTCGGGGAGCGTCTCGCGGAGAACGTCCCGACCGGACCCGTCGCGGAGCCGGTGCTCGTCGCCCAGGGAGCGGACGACACGCTCGTCGTGCCGGGGATGCAGGACGCGTACGTCGGCACGCGGTGCGCTCAGGGCCAGCCCGTGGACTACCGGCGGTACGACGGCGCCGACCACGTGGGTCTGGTCGAGGCGGGTTCGCCGCTCGTCCCGGACCTGCTGCGCTGGACGGAGGACCGCCTCGCAGGTACCGCGCCGACGCCGACGTGCGGCATGGGATGAACGTTCCTTCCTGCGCTCGGTCAGTCCTCGGACGACTCGGCGTCCGGCCGGGCTGCGTCGGACGCGCCCCCGCCGGACCTGGCCGCGTCCGACCGGGCGCGGAGCAGGCTCGCCACGTCCGCGAGCGCGCTGCCGACCGGACGCGGCGCGCGGTCAGGACGGAAGTACCTCTCGTCGTCGGGCACGGCGCGGACCTCGCGGTCCTCGTCACCGACCCCCTGCGGCGGTTCGTCGACCGCGCGGGCGACCGGACCGCCGTCGGGCACGGCGCGGGAGCGCCACGCCAGCGTGGCCGCGACGAGCCGCCGGTAGACACCCACGTCGAGCGGGTCGCGCAACCACGCGTCCGCCGCCTCGGCGACGTGCTGCGCGAGCCGCGCCCCCACGTCCGTCACGTCCGTACCTCCTGCTCCGGCCCGGGTCGGTCCCGGGTCCCATCCTCACCCGTGGGGTGCCGACGTGCTTGCGAGCGCGCGACCGGCGTCGGACCGTGAGGTCGGAGGTGGTCACCGTGGCCGAGGGACGTCCCCGGATCGCCCAGGTCGTGCTCGACACGACGGACGCACGGGCGCTCGCGGAGTTCTACCGCGAGCTGTTCGGGCTCGAGTACCGGACGGGCGACGACCCGCCACCGCCCGGCGAGCCCGACCCGGCGGGCGCCGACTGGCTCGTGCTGCGGGCGGCGCCGGGCGGCGTCCAGCTCGCTTTCCAGCAGGTCGAGACGCTCGCCCCGTCGACGTGGCCCGACGCGGACGTACCGCAGCAGCTCCACCTCGACTGCACGGTGCCCGACGTCGCCGAGCTCGACCGCCAGCACGAGCGCGCCCTCGCGCTCGGCGCGCGGCTCCTGCGCGACCGCTCGCACGACCCCGACGAGCCGCTGCGTGTCTACGCGGACCTCGCAGGTCATCCGTTCTGCCTGTTCGTCGGCTGAACGCTCCGGCGCCGTCCGGTCGGGGACGGGCTACGCGGACTTCTCGCGGGGGGTGCGGGTGCGGGTGGTGGCGCGCGGCACGATGGTCGGGTTGACGTTGTCCAGCACGACCTCGCGGGTGATCACGACCCGCTCCACGTCATCACGCGAGGGCACGTCGAACATCACCTGCTGCAGCACCTCCTCCATGATCGCGCGCAGCCCCCGCGCCCCCGTCCCGCGCAGCAACGCCTGCTCCGCGACCGCCTCCACCGCGGTGTCCGTGAACTCCAGCTCCACCCCGTCGATCGCGAACATCCGCTGATACTGCTTGACCAGCGCATTGCGCGGCTGCGTCAGGATCCGCACCAACGCCTCCGCGTCCAACGCCCCCACCGACGCGATCACCGGCAACCGCCCGATGAACTCCGGGATCAACCCGTACCGGTGCAGATCCTCCGGACGCACCTGCGCGAACAGGTCCTCCCCCGCCCCCGTGTCGATCGGCGCACCGAACCCCACCCCCCGCTTGCGCGCCCGCGCCGCCACGATGTCGTCCAACCCCGCGAACGCCCCCGCCACGATGAACAGCACGTTCGACGTGTCCACCTGGATGAACTCCTGGTGCGGATGCTTACGACCACCCTGCGGCGGCACCGACGCGCTCGTGCCCTCGATGATCTTCAACAACGCCTGCTGCACACCCTCACCCGACACATCACGCGTGATCGACGGGTTCTCCGCCTTGCGGGCCACCTTGTCGATCTCGTCGATGTAGATGATCCCCTGCTCAGCCTTCTTCACGTCGAAGTCCGCCGCCTGCACCAGCTTCAGCAGGATGTTCTCCACGTCCTCACCCACATACCCCGCCTCCGTCAACGCCGTCGCGTCCGCGATCGCGAACGGCACGTTCAACATCCGCGCCAACGTCTGCGCCAGATACGTCTTACCCGTCCCCGTCGGACCGATCAGCAAGATGTTCGACTTCGCCAGCTCCACGTCGTCGAGGCCGTCGCCCGGCCCGGGCGCTGCGTCACCAGAGGCCTCGGCGGCCTCCGCCGCCTCGGCGGCGGCCGCGGCCGCGCGGACGCGCTTGTAGTGGTTGTGGACGGCGACGGCGAGCGCGCGCTTGGCGCCGTCCTGCCCGACGACGTACGTGCTCAGGTGCGCGAAGATCTCGTGCGGCGTCGGCAGGCGCCCGTCGCCCGTGGCGACGTCGGTGCTCTCGGGCTCGCGGTCCTCGTCGACCATCTCGAGGCACAGCGCGACGCACTCGTCGCAGATGAAGACCCCTGCGGGCCCGGCGATCAGGCGCTTGACCTGCTTCTGCGACTTCCCGCAGAACGAGCAGGTCAGGGTGTCGGCCGAGCGGGGACGGCGCGAGCGGTCGTCGCCCGTGCCGTTGCCGTCAGTGGGTGCCACGAGAACCTCCGGTCGGGGTGGGTGCCGCGTCGGGGCCGATCGTAGCCCTCGCCGCCCTCATGTCGGTGCACGCGTCGAGGAGGTGGAGGCGGCTCGCGGTGCGGAACGCGTCGGGGCGGTCGGTCCGTGCCGCGAGGAACGTCGCGCGGTCGTGGGGCGAGGTGACCACGAGCTCGACGTCCGCGTCGCACAGCACGTCGACGACCGCGACGAACCGCTGCTGCGCCTCCCGGTCGACCGCCGTGAGGAGCGGGACGTCGGTGACCACCCACCGGGGGAACCGGGCGGCCCAGTCGAGGTACTCGAGGGTCGACGTCGACCGGGCCGCCAGGTCCTCGAAGGTCACCCAGAGCTCGGCCGGCTCCGTGCCGCGGGCCGCGCGCACGGCGGACACCGCGAAGGTGCGCGACCCGGAGCGCAGGCGCGTCGCCTCGCCGGGACCCGGCGCACGGAGCCCCCGTGAGGCGAGCTGCGCCGTCGTCCCCGGGGCGAGCCACGCGCCCGCGGCGAATCCCGGGCGCCCGCGTCCGCCGAGGGACCGGTAGTCGGTCGGGCCGGCGAGCTCCACGACGTCGAGGTGGGCGCGCAGGAGCGCGATGCCGGGTTCGGCGAGGTGGTGCCACAGCGGGTCCGGCAGGAGCGTGCCCGGCTCGTCGTTCGAGGTGGCGAGGACGACGACGCCCGACTCGAACGTCCGGCGCAGGAGCCGCGTGAGGAGCGTCGCGTCGCCGGGGTCGTGCAGGTGCAGCTCGTCGAGGTAGAGCAGCGTCGTGCCGCGCAGGAGGTCGTCGATCGCGGCGTCGACCGCGCTCGGCGGCGGGTCGGGGCTCTGGTCGGGTTCGGGGGCGTGCCACGCCTGGCTCGCCGGGCGGGTGCGCCACCCGCGGGTCGGGCCGTCGTGCCCGACGGCGGTGCGCGGCCCCGTGGCGGCCGCCGCCCGGCGCGCGTGGATCGCGGCGTGCAGCTCGCGGAAGAGGTCGTACACGTGGACGCGCTGGGTCGCGCCGTCGGCGAGCTCGGCGGAGAGCGCCGTGAAGAACGACCCGGCGAGCCACGACTTGCCCCGTCCCGGTGGTCCCCACACGTACAGGCCGCGCCGGTCGGGGCGAGGTGCGGTGCGGTGTCGGGAACCGGGGCCGAGGAGCCCGGCGGCGACCTGGAGGAGCCGCGCCAGGACGTCGCGCTGGCCGGGGTCGAGCGCGAAGCCGTCGTGCGCGGACGCCGCCTCGATCCCGTCGCGGACGCGGTCGAGGCGGCGTGAGCTCACCGGGACAGCCTAGGTGCGCACGCGAGGCGGGCGTCGCCGTGTGGGTGCGTGGCCCTACGGTCGCCCCCAGCCGCTTTCCCAGGGGCTCGCTCGACGACCGGACGGAGATGCCCGATGACCGTGACCGCGGACGACCTCGACGCCGCGACGGAGAGCGTCGCTCACGCGCTGCGGCCGGCCACCGCCCTGGCCTGGACCGCAGCGGCGGGCACCGGGACGTGGGACGCCTGGCACACGGCCGAGCACCTCGGCGACACCCTCGTCTCCTTCGCCGCGCAGCTCGTCGCTCGCTCGGTCTCGCGCTTCGTGCGCTTCGTGGCGGTGGCCGACCAGGGGGCGAGCGCGGACGACGTCCTCGAGATGGCCCTCACGGGCTCCGGTCTCCTCGGCGCCGCGCTGCGGACCACGGGACCCGACGTGCGCGCGTTCCACCCGGCCGGCGTCGCGGACCCGGAGGGCTTCGCGGCGATGGGCTGCCTCGAGGTGCTCGTGCACGGCGAGGACGTCGCGCGAGGGCTGGGCGCGGCGGTCGACCCGCCGCGTGACGTGTGCGAGCGGGTCCTCTCGCGGCTCTTCCCCCACGTGGCGGACCTCGTCACGGGCGTCGACCCCTGGGACGGGCTCCGGTGGGCGACGGACCGCCTGGAGCTGCCAGGCCTGCCCTCGCAGGCAGGCTGGCAGCTGCGCCCCGCTCCGTGAACCACGCCCCGGGGGCCGTCGGACGGACTAGGCGCGGCGCGCGCGGAGGGCCTTCACCCAGCCGTCCACGACGTCCCACCCGCAGATCACCACAACGCTCGCGACGATCACGGGCGTGAGCCAGGTGAGCGAGTCGCCGCCCGACGCCTCGAGGAACGCCGGGTTGACGAGCCGGTCGTTCGTCGCGAGCCAGACCGTCGGGACGGCGAACACGACGGCGGAGACGGTGTTGAGCGTCGCGAGCCCCACGGTCCACCGGCCACGTGCGTACGTGACGATCGCGATGACCGCGTCGACCGCGACGACGCCGAGGAACAGGGCCACCCATCCCGGCCACAGGCCCGGGTCGAGCACCGGGATCGCGGCGCCGTCGGCGGTGTGGAACCACGAGACCGACCGCTGGAGGAACAGCGCGGCGACGACGAGGGCGAGGAGGCCGACGGAGGCGACCGTGTCGGCGAGGCTCACGTCGCGACGCTCGCGCACGTCGGGCAGGCGGTCGACCGTCCACGGACCGGTGAAGTCGTCGGTGCGGCCGTGGCCGGTGCGCTCGAGGATCGCGAAGACGAGGGTCGTCCAGAACGCGATCTGCAGCGCGACGGACGCGGCCGTCCAGATCCCCGACCAGATCGCGGTCCCGACGGGGTCGCCGTCGAGCAGCCCGACCGTGAGGACGATCGCGCCAGGGATCGGCGCGACCCACAGGAGCGTCGTGAGCAGGCGCCACCAGGTGAGGTAGAGACCCGGCCCGATGAGCTGGAGGGGGCGGCCCGCGAGGCCGGCCGCGAGCCGGTCGGGGTCGCCGAGGTCGGTGAGTACCGCGGTCTCGGCGGACTCCGGGTCGGATCCCGACTCGACCTGTGCGTCGACGGCGTCCGCGATGGACGCGCGCAGCTCGTCCTCGATGTCGCCGTGCTGCTCGGCGGGGATGCGGCGCAGGGTCGCCGCGACGTAGCGGTCGGTGAGCGTCATGACCGGCCTTTCCGGGTGTCGATGGTCTGGAGGTTGCGGGCGACGGTCGTCCACTCGTCGAGCAGCGTGAGCGCGAGCCGCTCGCCGTCGGGGGAGGTCCGGTAGAACTTGCGCGGCCGGGCCTCGTCGGTGTTCCACTCGCTGACGAGCAGGCCCTGCTTCTCGAGGCGGCGCAGGAGGGGGTACAGCGTGTTGGCGTCGACGGGCAGGTCGGCCGCGGCGAGCGACTCGAGCAGCCCGTACCCGTAGCCCGGTGTGCGCAGCATCAGCAGGCTCGCGACGACGACGGAGCCGCGCCGCACCTCCTGGCTGTGTCCTGCGGAGATCTCGGGATCGATCATGTGTCACACCATAGTGTGTGACACACAGTATGCGCAATAGACACAACATCGTGTTTGCACCGGACCGCTAGACTGGAACGGTTCCAGAGAAGAGTTTTCTTCGAACCCTGCGCGCCGCCCGGGAGGCCTCGTGACCGACCTGATCGACACCACCGAGATGTACCTGAAGTCGATCTACGAGCTGCAGGAAGAGGGGATCCCGCCGCTGCGCGCCCGGATCGCCGAGCGGCTCGGTCACTCGGGCCCCACGGTGTCGCAGACGGTCGCCCGCATGGAGCGCGACGGCCTCGTCGTCGTGGGCGGCGACCGCCAGCTCGAGCTCACGACGCTCGGTCACCAGACCGCCGTGCGGGTCATGCGCAAGCACCGGCTCGCCGAGCGGCTGCTCACCGACGTCATCAAGCTCGACTGGGAGCAGGTGCACACCGAGGCCTGCCGCTGGGAGCACGTCATGAGCGACCTCGTCGAGAAGCGTCTCATCGGGTTGCTCGACCACCCCGCGCACGACCCCTACGGCAACCCCATCCCGGGTCTGCGCGAGCTGGGCGAGGACCTGCCGGAGGTCGAGTACCTCGACGGCGTCTCGTCGCTGCCCGCGCACCTCTCCGCGCACGGCGTGCGGCCGGGCCAGCAGGCGCGCGTCGTCCTGCAGCGCATCGCCGAGCCGATCCAGGTCGACGTCGAGCTGCTCGCGCGGTTCGCCGAGGCCGGGGTCTTCCCGCGGCGGACGCTCGTCGTCGAGCCCGCGGCCGGTGGCGTGACCGTGTCGGGTGACGGCGCGGACGTCGTGCTCGACCTGCCCGACGACGTCGCACGCCACCTCTTCGTCACGGCGGACTGACCGCCGCGCCCGGCGGGCCGACCGACCGCCGCCGGCCGCGCGTCAGCGGACCCAGGCGCCGAGCTTCTCCGGGTTCAGCACCAGCCAGACGTCCGAGACGACACCGTCGGCGACGCCGAGGTTCGCCACCCCGACGACGACGCCGTCCCGCTCCAGCGCGAGCCCGGTCCCGTCGCCGGTCGCGCGCTCCGTGACGGTCGTCCCGTGGCTCTTCGCGATCGCGCCGAGCAGGAAGCGCGCGACCGGGTCGGCGCCGAGCACCGGGCGACGCGCGGCGCTGACCAGGCCGCCGCCGTCGGACCGCAGCGCCACCGCGGGGTCGAGCACCGTGAGCAGGGCCGCCAGGTCGCCCCCGCGGCACGCGTCGACGAAGGCGCGCACGACCTCGTCGTGCCGGTCCCGCGGCGTGGATACGGCCCGCCCCTCCTCGCGGATGCGCCGACGCGCCGACGCGGCGAGCTGCCGGCACGCGTCCGGCGAGCGGCCCACGACCTCGGCGATCTCCGCGTAAGGCACCGCGAAGACCTCGTGCAGGACGTAGGCGACGCGCTCCGCGGGTGTCAGCGTGTCGAGCACGACCAGCAGCGCGGTGCTCACGGACTCGTCGAGGCTCACCCGCTCGAGCGGGTCGGGGGAGCCGAGCTCGTGGGCGGGGAGCGGCTCGGGCAGCCACTCGCCCACGTAGCGCTCGCGACGCCGGCGCGCGGAGCCGAGCGCGTCGAGGCAGACCCGGCCGGCGACGCGCGTGAGCCACGCCCGCGGTTCGCGGATCGCGGCGCGCTCGTCGTCGCTCAGCCGGTAGTAGCGGAGATAGGTCTCCTGGACGGCGTCCTCGGCGTCGGCGGCCGTGCCGAGCATGCGGTACGCCAAGCCGAAGAGGTGCCGGCGCTCGGAGGGGTCCACCCCGACATCCTCTCCTGCCGTGCCGACCTCACGTTCGCGGGCGCTGTCTCGTCAGACGTGCATGACTCTCACCACCCGCCGCGTCCTGCTGCTGGCGACCGCGCTCATCGGTGCCGTCGTCGGAGCGTGGGCGGCCTTCCTGCCCGTCTCCTTCTACGACTTGTTCCCAGGACTCGGTCGCATCTGGATCTCGGTCGACGGCCCCTTCAACGAGCACCTCGTCCGCGACGTCGGCGCCATCTACCTCGGCCTGGCCGCGGCGAGCGTGGCCGCGACGTTCTCCCGCACGCACGATGCGGGGCGCGTCGTCGGCGTTGCGTGGGCCGTGTTCGGGCTCCCGCACCTCGTCTACCACCTGGGGGAGCTGGGCTCGTTCGGGCCCGTCGACGCGATCGGCAACGTGGTGACGCTCGGCGGGAGCCTCCTGCTGGGCGTGCTGCTCATGCTGCCCGGGCGCCCGGCCCGCACGCGGGAGGTGGCGGCATGACCACGGTCGCGGTCGCCGGCGGGACCGGCACGGTCGGGCGACCCGTCGTGGCCCGGCTGCAGGAGCTCGGGCACGACGCGCGGGTGCTCAGCCGCGCGGACGGCGTCGACCTGGTGAGCGGCACGGCCCTGGACCTGCGCGGCGTCGACGCCGTGATCGACGTCAGCAATGTCGCGACGCTCTCCGCGCGCCGCTCCACGGCGTTCTTCGAGGCCGCCACCCGGACGCTGCTCGCCGGGGGGCTGCGCGACGGGGTGCGGCACCACGTCGCGCTCTCGATCGTCGGCATCGAGGCGGCGCCCGGCGGGTACTACGCGGGCAAGCGCGCGCAGGAGCGCGCGGTGCGCGCGGGCTCGGTGCCGTGGAGCATCCTGCGGGCGACGCAGTTCCACGAGTTCGCCGCGCAGACCGTCCGGCAGACGGCGATCGGGCCGGTCGTGCCCGTGCCGCGGATGCGCACGCAGCCGGTCTCGACGCGCGAGCTCGCCGTGGCGCTCGTCGACCTCGCGCTCGGGGATCCCGTGGGCGACGACGGCGAGCTCGCCGGCCCGCGCGAGGAGCGGCTCGCCGACATGGTGCGGGCGTACGTCGGCGCGACGCGACGCGGTGGCCGCGTGCTGGAGGTCCCGTTCCCCGGTCGCTTCGGCCGGGCGATGGCGCGCGGCGAGCTGCTCCCCGGCCGCGGCGCGAGGCTCGGAAGGCAGACGTTCACGGAGTGGCTCGAGCACCCGGACACGTGACGCGGAACGGTCGCGGGATCGTCCGACATGGACTGCCCGGACTGACCCCGCCCGGACTGGCCCTGCGCCCGGGTCGGGGTGACCAGGGTGCCGAGAATGTCCTGGGGGCCGTTATCCGATGGATGACGGCCCCCAGGACGTCCTCGACGTCAGGCGGTGTCGCCTGGCGGTGTCGTCAGGCGGGGACGATGAGTCCGGCGGTCTGGGTCTTGGCGCGCTGGAGGCGGGCTTCGGCGTCGGACCAGTTGACGAGGTTCCACCAGGCGGTGACGTAGTCGGCGCGCACGTTCTGGTAGTCGAGGTAGTAGGCGTGCTCCCAGACGTCGAGCAGGACGATGGGGGTCAGGCCGAGGGCGATGTTGCCCTGCTGGTCGTAGAGCTGGACGGTGATGAGCTTCTGGCCGATGGAGTCCCAGGCGAGGATGGCCCAGCCGGAGCCCTGGACGCCCGCGGCGACGGCGGCGAACTGCTTCGTGAAGGCGTCGAAGGAGCCGAAGTTCTCGTCGATCGCGGCGCCGATCTCGCCGGTGGGCTCGCCGCCGCCCTCAGGGGAGAGGTTGGTCCAGAAGGCGGAGTGGTTGACGTGGCCGCCGAGGTTGAACGCGAGGTTCTTCTCGTGGAGGTTGATCGCGGCGAAGTCGCCGGACTCGCGGGCGTCGGCGAGCTTCTCGAGGGCGGTGTTGGCGCCGGTGACGTAGGCCTGGTGGTGCTTGGAGTGGTGCAGCTCCATGATCCGCCCGGAGATGTGCGGCTCCAGCGCACCGTAGTCGTAGGACAGCTCGGGCAGCGTGTAGACAGGCATGGTTCCTCAGGTTCCTTCCGTCGGTGTCCTGCCACGCTAGGACCTCGACCACGGTTGAGGTCAAGCGGGACACGGTGTGATCTCGCAGGTCGGGCGCCGTGCGAGCCTTGCGCGCTCGACGCGCGGACCGGGAGACGTCGCGCGAGCATGGCGGTATGGGGACCGTCACCGACTACCTGGCCGACCTCGCCGAACCGGAGCGCGGCGCCCTCGCGCACGTCGTCGCCGTCGCCCGCGAGGTCGCGCCCGACGCCCAGGAGGGGACGGGGTACGGCATGCCCGCGCTGACCTACCGCGGCAGGCCGCTGCTCAGCGCCGTGCGCGCGGCGAAGCACCTCGCCGTGTACCCGTTCAGCCCGGGCGCCGTCACCGCCGTCGCCCCGCGCCTCGAGGGCTGGTCCCGCGCCAAGGGGACGATCCGGTTCACCGCGGACCATCCCCTCCCCGACGACGTCGTCCGCGACCTCGTCGCAGCGCGCGCCGCCGAGATCGACGAGGCGATCGGTCCGCCGTCGGGCTGATCCTCGTCGGGCGGCCCGGCGCCGGACGATCATGCCGCGGTGCACGACCACGCGGGCGGGGGTGCACGGGCATGATGGTCGCGTGCCCGACGACGCCCGCCCCGGTCTGCGCGTGACGCCCGCCCTGGTCGTCCCGGACGCAGAGCTGTCCTGGCGCTTCTCGCGCTCGTCCGGCCCGGGCGGTCAGGGGGTCAACACCGCAGACTCGCGCGTCGAGCTGTCGTGGGACGTCGCGGGCTCGGCTGTGCTGTCCGCTGCGCAGCGCGCGCGGATCGAGGAGCGCCTCGGCCGCCGGATGGCCGGGGGAGTGCTGACCGTCGCGGCGTCGGAGCACCGCGCGCAGCTGCGGAACCGGGACGCCGCGCGCGTCCGGCTGGCAGCGCTCGTCGCCGACGCGCTCGCGCCGCCCGGACCGCGCCGGCGCGCGACGCGACCGACCCGCGGCTCGGTCGAGCGGCGCATCGACGCGAAGAAGCGCCGTGCGGGGGTCAAGCGGATGCGGCGACCGCCCGCCGACTGAGCCGCGGCTCAGATCCTCCGCGCGAGCTGCGGGTAGTCGACGACGATCCCGTCGGCGTCGACGGTGAGGTCGGCCGTGAAGTCCCGCGTCGCGCTCGTGTAGGTCACGGCCGCGCGACCGCTCGCGGGGTCGAGCGGGGAGCGTGCCGCGTAGAGCTGGCCGCTGCGCAGCACCTGGAGCGACGGGACGTCGACCCACGCCATGACGAAGGGCGTCTCGCGTGGCGGTGCGTCGTCCCCGAGGAGACCGAGCCGCAGGATCGGCATCGTGTTCGTCACCGGGCACAGCGCGATGTCGCAGTCGACCGCGCCGTCCAGCTCGCCCGGGTCGGCGATCCCCGGCGGGGCGAGGTCGGCGGGCGCCCGGCCGGACGCCTGCACGTCGGCCTGCCACCCGCCGTCGGGCGACCGGCTCAGCGCCAGGTGGCGCGACCACCCGACGCCGCGCGATGAGATCTCGAGGCGCTCCGTGACCCAGCCGGGACCGGTCGTCAGCGCCCATGCCGTCACGTGGCCCGTGGCGCGCGACGTGCCGAGCGCGTCCAGGCGGTTCTCGTGCAGCCTGACGGTCGCCGCCTCGAGCCGCTCCGGGTCGTCGTCCCTGCCGGTCCAGGCGACGTGCCGCGTGGTGGTCGTCATCAGGCCCTCCCCGTTCGTCGTCCGTGCCGCTGCCAGTCTCTGCCGTGGAGGCCGTCGTCGCGAGCACGACGTGGCTCGCGGTCGAGCAGGACATCGCGGCCGGAATGCGGCGGTAGACGACCGTCAGGTCGTGCTCGGCGCCGAGCCGGTGTCGCCGGTGTCAGACGAGGGCGGCGCGCGCGGCCCGGGCGATCGCTGCGGCGAGACGGTCGAGCGAGGACGAGTGCAGGCGCCACTGCTGCCAGTGCTGCGGCACGTCGACGGCGCTCGCGTCGTCGAACCCGACGAGCCTCCCGGCGAGCTCGCCCGGCGCGCTCTGCAGGTCCGGGAGCATGCCCCAGCCCATGCCGTGCTCGATCGCGCGGAGGAACTCGTGCGACGCGGGGACGTAGTGGCGCGGCGGCCCGGGCTCGCCGTCGCCGAGCCGCGAGCGCAGGTACCGCTCCTGCAGGTCGTCCTTGCGGTCGAACGCGAGCACGGGCGCGCCGCCGAGCGCGGCGCGCGTGGGGCCGTCCGGGAACCAGCGCTCGACGAAGGCGGGGCTCGCCGTCGGGCGGTACCGCATGCTGCCGAGCAGCGTCGAGCGGCACCCCGGGACCGCCTCGGCGACGGACGACACCGCGGCGACGGCCGTCCCGTCGCGCAGGAGACCGATCGAGTGCTCCTCGTCCTCGCGCAGCACCTGGAGCCGTGCCCAGGCGGACGCCTCGACGAGCGCCGGGAGGGCCCACGTCGTCAGCGCGTCGCCCGAGACGACGAGCGTGATCTCGGGGAGGGCCAGGGCGTCCGGTCCGGCGGCCCGGTCGACCGCAGGCCCGGCGATCCCCAGCTCTGCGAGGACGTCCGCCTGCTGGAGCGCGAGGTGCCGGGCGTGCCGCACGAGCACCTGACCAGGCGGCGTGAGCTCCGCCGGTCGGCCGCGGCGCACGAGCACCTGCCCGACGGCGGACTCCAGCGCCCGCATGCGCTGGCTCACCGCGGAGGGCGTGACGCCGAGCTCGCGCGCGGCGGCGTCGAACGTGCCCGTCGCGGCGATGGCCTCGAGCGCGCGGAGCTGGTCCGGCTGAAGGTCCACCATGAGCACATCTTATGATCCTGCAGAATCTTTCGCTGTACTGAAGACCCGGCAGCGGCCTAGCGTCGGACCGTGACCGTCCTCTCTCTCGCCCCGCCCCTCGCCGCCGGACTCGGTGCCGGGCTCTCGCTCATCGTCGCGATCGGTGCGCAGAACGCGTTCGTGCTGCGGCAGGGGCTGCGTCGCGAGCACGTCCTGCCGGTCGTGGTGGTGTGCGCGGTCTCCGACGTCGTCCTCATCGCCGCCGGCACCGCCGGCCTCGGCGCGCTCGTCACCGGCGCGCCCGCGCTGCTCACGGGCGTGCGCTGGGCGGGCGGCCTCTTCCTCCTGGTGCTCGCGGCGCTCGCCGCTCGGCGTGCTCTGCGGCCGGGTGGGCTCGACCCCGCGGCGGAGGGCGGAGCGACGACGGCGCGGTCCGCGGTCGGCACGTCCCTCGCCCTCACGTGGCTCAACCCGCACGTCTACCTCGACACCGTGCTCCTGCTCGGCACGCTCGCGGCGGGCTACGCCGCGGCGCACGCCGGCGGTGCGGAGGCTGCGGGGCCCGACGCCGTCCGCTGGCTGTTCGGCGCGGGCGCCGCCGTTGCGAGCCTCGTCTGGTTCACGGCGCTCGGGTTCGGGGCGCGGCTGCTCGCCCCGGTCTTCGCCCGGCCTGTGGCGTGGCGGGTGCTCGACGGCGGCATCGCCGTCGTCATGGCGACCATCGGCCTCACGCTCCTCGTGGGCGCCTGACGGCCCGCGAGGCGTCGTCCGGCTGCCCGTGTCGTCCGGCCGCCGGCAGGACCCTCAGGTCAGGTGGTCGAAGTCGCCGCGCACCCACGCGGCGTGGCGCTCGGCCGAGCGCAGCACGACCTCGCGCGCGTCCGCCGGGACGACCTCCTCGAAGTTGTTGTAGAGCCGCTCGAAGGGCCGTCGGGCGACGCGCTCGGCGACCCGCTGCGCGACCGCGCCGGACAGCGGGATGCGGTTGGGGTAGGAGCGCATGAAGCTCACCGACACGCGGTCGGGGTTCGCCATGATCGTGTCGCCGCTCAGGAGGACGCCGCGCCCGTCGGCGCCGTCGGCCCAGTGCACGACGGCGCTCCCGGGGAAGTGGCCGCCCGGCTGCGACAGCACGACGCCAGGCAGCACCTCGCGCTCGCCGGACCACGTCTCGATCACGGGGTCCGGGCGCGCGACCCACCCGGCGTCGGCCTCCGCGACGAGCACCGGCACGCCCCCGAGCCGCCGGCTCCACTCGACCTGGACGCCGAACATGTGCGGGTGGCTCGCGGCGATCGCGACGACCGGCCCGAGCGCGAGGACCGCGGCCGCCGCGGCGTCGTCCACGAAGCCCACCGGGTCCCACAGGAGATTGCCCGCGGAGGTCTGGACGAGCTTGGACTGCTGGCCGATCCCGACCCTCGGCGTGTTCGACAGGCCCAGGAGGCCGGGCTCCAGCTCGGTCACGGTGACCTCCTCGCCCGCCGCCGCGAGCTCCGCGAGCGTGGTCCACGCCTGCCCGGTCGCGGGCACCCACTGGCGCTCGTCCGCGCAGATCGCGCAGACGTCAGGACGGTCGGCGTGCTCGACCGCGCACGTGCGGCAGATCCACCAGCCGGCCCCGGCGGTCTCGTCGGACGTGCGAGCGGTCTTGCTCTGGTCAGGCGTCGTCGGCATGGGTCGTTCCTACCCCCGCCCACCCACAGGCTGCTGCCCGGACGCCCGTGTGGTTGGCTCGGCGCGTGACTCTCGGCCACGACCCGAACTTCCTCGTCGTCCCCGTGCCCCTGCCCCGGGCCGCGCGCCCGCTGCGCGAGCTGCCCTCCACGCACTTCACCGTGCAGCTCGACCCCGCGCGACGCCTCGCGGCCGCCACGGTGGTCGACGTCGACGGCGCGCGGCTGCTCGACCTCCCGCGCGACGACGACTGGCACCTCGACCCGCGCGTGCCCGCGTCGGAGCAGGCCGGTCCGGAGCTCTACGCGGACAACGACCTCGACCGCGGCCACCTCGTCCGGCGCCGCGACCCCGTGTGGGGCGACGAGGACGTGGCGCGGCGCGCGAACGCCGAGACGTTCGCCTACCCCAACGCGGCGCCGCAGGCCGCGCAGTTCAACCAGTCCAAGGAGCTGTGGAACGGGCTCGAGGACCACGTGCTCGACCACGCGGAGGCCCTGCGGCAGCGGCTCGTCGTCCTCACCGGGCCCGTCCTCGCCCCGGAGGACCCGGTGTACCGCGGCGTCGGCATCCCGCGGCTGTTCTGGAAGGTCGCGGCGTGGGCGAGCGGTCCGGCGGACGCGCCGGCGCTGGCGGCGGCCGCGTTCGTGCTCGACCAGACGCCGCAGCTCGGCGAGATCGACCTGCGCACCGCGGACGCGAGGGCGCTCGCGGCCGGTGACGTCCCGCCCCTCGGCCCGTTCCGGACGTTCCAGGTGCCGGTGTCCGACGTCGAGGTGCTCACCGGCCTCGACCTCGGCCCGCTGGCCGCCGCCGACGTGCTGGTCGCGGCAGGACCCGCGCCGACCGAGCCCTCGGCTCTCGACCGGGAGCGGTGGACCGAGCTCCACGGCCCGGCCGACGTCGTCGTGGGCTGACCTGGGCCGGGTCGGCACGGGGTCGTCCACGGGTCAGCCGCGTTCGGCGTGGGAACGCTTCCACGACCGGGCGGTAGGCGTTAGCGTGGGTCCTGCGGGTACCGCCCGTCACCGCCGACCGGGCCGAGGAGTCCCCATGTTGCCGTCGCCGACGACCCTCGAGGACGTCGCCGCCGCCGCGCGCGTGTCCCGCTCGACGGCGTCCCGCGTCCTGCGCGGGAACGGCCCCGTCTCCGGCCGGGCCCGCCAGGCCGTGCTCGACGCCGTCGAGCGGCTCGGGTACGTCCCGCACCCGGGCGCGCGCTCGCTCGCCAGCGGGCAGGGCGAGCGCGTCGTCGTGGCGGTCGGGTCGCCGTCGTCGGAGCTCCTGGCCGACCCGTACGTGGCGCGCGTCGTCGCGGCCGCGAGCCGCACCGCGGACACCGAGGGCGTCGGCGTCGCGCTGCGCTGGCTGGGCCGCGACCCCCGGGCCGAGCTCGAACGACTCGCCCGCGACCCGGGGGTCGGCGGCGTCCTGCTCGTCGACTACTCCGCCGACGTCCTCGCGCTCGTCCCGTCGTCGCTCGTGCCGCGCGTCGCGGCGATCGGACCGGCGGACGGCCGCGTGCCGTCCTACGACGTCGACGCGGCCGCCGGCATCGCCGCGCTCGTCGAGCACGTCGTCACGAGCGGCCGTCGCGACGTCCTCATGCTCTCCGGCCCGCGCTGGCTCCCCGGCACCCGCCGCGCGGTCGCCGCGTACGCGGCCACGATGGGCGACGCAGGTCTGCCCCGTCGGGTCGTCGCGGCCGACCTCACGGCGTCCGCCGGCGCGGGAGCCGTGCGCCGGGCGCGGCTGCGCTGGCCCGCGACGGACGCGGTGGTCGCCATGAGCGACCTGCTCGCCTTCGGCGCGGTGCGGGCGCTCGCGGAGGACGGCGTCCGCGTGCCCGACGACGTCGCCGTCACCGGGTTCGACGACCACCCGCTCGCACGCGAGCTCGGCGTGGCGCTCACGACCGCGACGCACCCCGTCGAGCAGATCGCCGCGGCGGCGACCGCCGACCTCCTCGGCCGACGGCGGGGCGACGGACGGACGTTCCCGTCCGTCGTCGTCGTGCGCGCGACCGCGTAGGTCGGGCGGTGCCGGCCGCCCGTCACGGCGCGGGCGCGACGCCGTCGAACGGGGTGATCAGCGACCAGCCCTCGCCCTCGTGCGGGAGCTGGTGGTCGTCCGTGAGGTAGAGGCGGACCGGCACGTCGACGTCGAGCGGGTCGCCGTCGGGAGAGGCGTCGTCGCCGGTGCACGTCTGCGGCGTGGACGCCACCGCCAGCCGGTCGCCCGTGCGCACCGTCGCCGCGCCGGCCTGCACGACGTCGGTGACCTCCACCTCCCACACGTGCGCGTCCGTGCCGAGCATCCCCCGCGTCCCGTCGCGTCCCAGGACGTCCACGTCGACGACGAGGCGCGCAGCGTCGGCGCGGGCCGCGTCGTCGGGCAGGTCCGCCCAGGACACGCACGTCTCCCCGGCCGCCGGCTGGCACGCGGCGAGCGCCGGAGCGAGCGCGAAGACGGCGAGTGCGCGTGCCACGCGGCGGCCCGGCGCCGACCGGTGACCGTGCTCCTCGCGGGCGTCCCGCCGGGCGCCGGTCCCTCGCGTCGTGCCGCGGTGCTCCTCGGAGGTCATGCCTGTCGGTGTCGCGACGCGGCTGATCCTTGCGGAGCGTCGCTACGCCGTGGTGGCGGCGTGCTCCGCGAAGGGCTGGAGGACCAGCTTCCAGCCCGTGCCGTAGCGTGTCCGGGCGGCCCCGCCGTCGGCCCGCGCCTCCCAGCCGGAGTGCGTGAGGGTGACGACGGTCGCGTCACCGTCGGGCGTGAACGTCACCTCGACGCGCGTCGCGGCGTCGGCCTGCTCGCCCGGGTGCCACGTGAACGCGAGCGAGTGAGGCGGGTCCCATCGCGTCACGGTGCCCCAGTCGGCGCTCCCGTCGTCGGCGAGGGTCTCGACCAGACGGGTCGCGCGACCGTCGGGGTCGCGCTCGAACGCGACCGACGACGACGCGCCGCCGACCGAGAACCCGGCGAGCGGCCACCACGCGCCGACCTCGTCGACGAAGACCGCGAACGCGCGGTCGGGGCGGGCCGGGACACTGACGGTCGTGACGAGGTCGGGGAGCGGTGCGGTGCTCATGGCGTCCTCCTCGGGGCGTCGGTAGCGGGTTCGGGACCCTGCGCGGCAGACTCCGTGGCGGGGTTCTCCGTCGGGACGGTCGGTTCGGTCGCGGCGACGTGGCGCGCGTACGCGCCGAGCGCCGTCGTCCACAGGTCGTCGAGCCAACGCCGCACGTCGTCGGCCCCGGTCGGGTCGAGGCGGTAGACGCGGCGCGTGCCCACGGCGTCGTGGCGGACGAGCCGCGCGTCCTCGAGCACGCGCAGGTGCTGCGAGACGGCAGGGCGGCTCACGGGGAGGCGGTCCGCGATCTGGCCCACGGACGCGGGCCCGGAACGCAGGTGCTCGAGGATCGCCCGGCGGCGCGCGTCGCCGAGGGCGTCCAACGTTCGGTAAGTCAGCACTTACCGAACGCTACGCCCAGGACCGCCGTCCGGCAACGGGGGACCGGGTGCGCGCCGCGGCCGAGCACGGCTGCGGCGCGGCACCCGTCGCCAGGACGCGGTCAGCCTCCGAGCGTGGCCGGGTCGACGAGCTCGGACTCCGCCGGGGGCTCGATCGTGCCGACCTCGCCCCAGCCGGTCATCTGCAGCGTGGTGCTGCCCCCGGCCATGTCGAACGACACCTTGCGCATGCGGTCGTCCGCGTCGACCCAGTAGTGGTAGGTGACCTGCTCCGGGATCATGTCGCGGGCCTGCGCGACCTGGTCGGCCATCGCCCCGGTCACCTTCGTGGTGTCGACGACGACGTCGTAGACGGTCGTCGGGACGCCGTCCACCTCCTCGCTCCCCGTGCTGGCGATGCTGACGATCGCGCCGTCGAGGTCCCGCACGCTCTGCGTGGGGTCGGCCTGCGCCTCGAGCTCTTCGACCATCGGTGCCATCGGGTCCGACGCGTCGGACGGGTCGATGCGGAGGAAGCCGCCACCCGTCGTCTCGCCGAGGTTCATGTAGGCGACCCCGTCGACGTACCGCATCTCGACGCTCCCCTGCCCGGGGATCTCGGTGACCATCACCAGGTCGCTCGACTCCTCGCCGAGGACCATCGAGCCCTCCGCTCGCATCGACTGGCCGCCGGCGTCGATCGACATCGTGAGGTGGACGGACCCCGCCTCCTGGTAGGCCGCCACCAGGCGGGGCGCGAAGTCCTCCGGGGTGAGGTCGGCGGCGTCGGCGCTGTCGCCCGATGCGGTGTCGTCGACCGCCGCGGACGAGGCCGACGGCGTCGTCGCAGGGGTTTCGGACGTCGAGCAGGCGGCGAGGGTCCAGACGAGGACGAGCGGTCCGACGAGGGCGGCGTGACGCAGGCGAGGCACGGTGTCTCCGGGGTTAGGGCCGACGAGGCGACGACCTCTCGGGCAGCGCACGCGGTCATCGGTGCGCCGAGGATAGCCCCCCGTGCCGGGTGAGGTCCCGCAGATCCGTGGCGGTGCGCGGGGTGCCGCACTATCGTCGGACTCGCACCTTCCGCCCGCGCCGACCCACGCGCGCCACCGCGGCCCGACGCCGTCGTCGGGTCGTCACTCGACGCACGCCACGCGGTGTGCGCCGACCGCCTCGCGCACGGGCCGGCGTCGGCCCGCCACGGAAGGACCGGAGCCTTGACCGATCAGCAGCACGTCCTGCGACCGACGTACACCCGCGACGGCGTGCGCCACGTCGCCCCACGCCTCACGATGCCCGACGCCGAGATGGAGCCCACGTCCGCCTACCAGCTCGTGCACGACGAGGTGATGCTCGACGGCAACTCGCGGCTCAACCTCGCGACGTTCGTCGCGACGTGGATGGGCGACGAGGCGGACCGCCTCTACGCCGAGGTCTACGACAAGAACATGGTCGACAAGGACGAGTACCCGCGCACGGCAGCGATCGAGGAGAACTGCTGGCGCATCCTCGGGTCGCTGTGGAACGTGCCCGACGTCGCCGACTGCATCGGCACGTCGACGGTCGGGTCCTCGGAGGCGTGCATGCTGGGCGGCCTCGCCCTCAAGCGCCGGTGGCAGCTCGCGCGCCGCGCGGCGGGGAAGTCCACCGAGCGGCCGAACCTCGTGATGAGCTCGGCCGTGCAGGTGTGCTGGGAGAAGTTCTGCAACTACTTCGAGGTCGAGGCGCGGTGCGTTCCGATCACCGCGGAGCACCCGTGTCTCGACGGGAGCAACGTCGAGCAGTACGTCGACGAGAACACGATCGGCGTGGTCGCGATCATGGGCGTGACGTACACGGGCATGTACGAGCCCGTGAAGGAGATCGCCGCGACGCTCGACGCGCTCCAGGCGCGCACGGGCCACGACGTGCCGATCCACGTGGACGGCGCGTCGGGCGCGATGATCGCGCCGTTCCTCCAGGCGGAGATCGAGTGGGACTTCCGGCTCGAGCGCGTGCACTCGATCAGCACGTCGGGGCACAAGTACGGCCTCGTCTACCCCGGCGTCGGGTGGGTCGTGTGGCGCACGCTCGACGCGCTGCCCGAGGAGCTGATCTTTCGCGTGAGCTACCTCGGCGGGAACATGCCGACCCTCGCCCTGAACTTCTCGCGCCCCGGCGCGCAGGTGCTGCTGCAGTACTACCAGTTCCTGCGGCTGGGCCGGGAGGGGTACACGGCGATCCAGCAGGAGTGCCAGGACGTCGCGAAGTACCTCGCGCAGGGCATCGCGGACGTCGGGGCCTTCGACCTGTGGAACGACGGGTCGGACATCCCCGTGTTCGCCTGGCAGCTCAAGGCCGGCCACACGGAGAACTGGAACCTCTACCATCTCTCCGACCGGCTGCGGATGAAGGGATGGCTCGTCCCCGCGTACCCGATGCCCGACGACCTCGCGGACGTCACCGTGCAGCGGATCGTCGTGCGCAACGGCGTGAGCCGCGACCTCGCCGACGACCTCCTCGCCGACATCCGGACCGAGACCGCCTGGCTCGACGGCCTGACGTCGCCGATGCCCGCGGAGGGGCAGCGCTCCGGGTTCCACCACTGACGGGCGGTTCCTGGGCACGAGCACGGAGGCAGGTGCGGACGCCGTGGCGAACGCGGGAGCGGGCACAGGGACGGACACCGGAGGGACGGCGGGCGTGACACCGGCCGGGCCCGGGGTGAGCCGGCGCCTGCGTCGCGAGGCGTGGGGGTTCGCCGTCGGGTCGCTGTGCTTCCTCCTCGGCGCCCTGCCCCCCTACGCCGACGCCGTCGGCGCGGTGGCCGTCGGGGTGACGTTCTTCGTCGGCTCGGTGTGCTTCACCGCGGCCGCGTTCGTCCAGCTCAGCCTCAGTGGCCGCCGGCCGCCGCGCGGCGGCACCCACCCCGCCGACCGGTGGGACTGGTGGGCGGCGGCGGTCCAGCTCGTCGGCACGCTGTGCTTCAACGTGAGCACAGCGGTCGCGCTCGCCGCCGCCGTCGCCGACCCGGCCCTGCTGGGTGCCGGGTGGAAGCCCGACGCGTACGGCTCGGTGGCGTTCCTCGTCTCGTCCTCGTTCGCCGTCGTCGCGACGCGCGACCGCGGTCACCTGTGGGATCGCGACGCCCGGACCTGGCACGGCACGTGGCTCAACCTGGTCGGGTCCGTCGCGTTCGGTGCGTCGGCCGTCGGGGCATACGTCTCGCCCACGACCGGGGAGTACGTCAGCTCGTGGTGGGACGACGCCGGCACGCTCGTCGGCGCGGTCTGCTTTCTCGTCGCGGCGCTGCTGTCGCGCCGGTCGGTGGGTGCGCCGCCGCCGAGGGATGCACGTCCGACCGAGTGACGCACTCCTGCGTGCATCTCTCGGCCGGGAGTGCGTCACCCGGCAGGAGGTGCGTCGGCGTCAGGCACGGCCGGTGCGCTCCAGGACACCCCGGACGTACGCGGCCTGCCCGGCGTGCTCCAGCGCGTCGACGGCGACGCTCACGAGCCGAGCGCCGAGCGTCACCGGCGGGTCCCACGACTCGTCGACGACGCGGTCGAGGTCGTCGTCCGCGAGGGACGCGAGCACGTCGTGCGACTCGACCTGGACGGCGTGCACGTACCCGAGCAGCAGGTCGCCGGAGGCGCGGACCTGCCCCACCTCCTCGGGCGACTGTCCGTACCCCGACGCGTCGTCGCCGAACGGGAGGTCGAACCGCCGGGCCCAGCCGTCGCGCGTCCACACCTCGTCGCGCCCGACGGCGGCCGCCACCTGGGCGTCCTGCCCGCGAGCGAGGTGCCACGCGAGCCACGCGATCGTGTTGGCCTCGGGGTCGACGCGCGCCGTGAGCGCGTCGTCGTCGAGCCCGTCCACGACGCGGGTCGCCGTCGGTCCGATGCGTCCGTACAGGTCTTCCAGGAGTGCGCGTGCGTGCACAGGGTCCGCCTCTCTCGGTGGGTACGGGTGTCCTCGAAGCCTCCCCGGCGCGGCGCGCCCTCGCGACCCGAGCGCGCTCCGCTCCCTCTGGTCGCCCTGCCGCCCGGTCGACCGCGCCCGCGAGTCCATCGGCCTGCCGAACCCCGGGTTGCGCGGCACAGAACGCTCCGATCGACGCACAACCCCGGGTTCGGCACGATGCCGTGACGCTCAGCCCGGGGTTCGAGGCGACAGGGTGCGGCGCGGCGAGGGTTCACCTGCGGTCAGTCGATCAGGACGACGACGGTCCCCGCCTTGTGGTCGTGCTCGACGTGCCGGTGCGCGTCGGCGATCTTGTCGAGCGGGTAGGCCGCGTCGACGACGGGCCGCAGCGCCCCGGTCCTGCCGAGCTCGAGCGCGGTGCGCAGCGTGTCGAGCTGCTGCTCGACGGACCGCAGGCCGGTGAACGCGACGACGCCTCGGCGCCCGCGCGTCCGCCGCCCTGTCCACAGGTTTCTCCACAGGATCGGCACCGAGGGGACTGTCGACAGGTACGCGCCGTCGTCGGTCAGCAGAGGGCGGCAGCGGCGGTAGGAGCTCGCGCCGGCGGCGTCGAAGACCACGTCGTACCGATCGCCCGCGGCCGTGACGTCCTGGGTCGTCCGGTCCACCACCTTCTCCGCGCCGAGCTCGCGAGCCAGGTCGAGGCCCCGTGGTCCGCACACGGCCGTGACGCGGGCCCCGGCGTGCACCGCGATCTGGACCGCGGCCGTCCCGACGCACCCCGAGGCCCCGATCACGAGCACCGCCTGCCCGGCGCGGACCCGCGCGTGCACCGTGAGGAAGGGCAGGGCGGTCAGCGGCCCGGCGGCCAGGACGGCGGCGTCGACCTCGGTCAGGCCGTCGGGGAGCGGCTCCACCACGCCGTCCTCGCGCAGGAGGACCAGCTCGGCGTGCGCCCCCGCGCCCATCGTCGTGAGGCCGACGACGCGGTCCCCGACCGCGAACCGGCTCACCGCGGACCCGACCGCCACGACGTCCCCGGCGACCTCGCCGCCGAGCACCGGGTAGCGCGGACGGCGCAGGCCGAACGCGAGCCGGGCGAACCACGGCGTGCCCGAGCGTGCGGCGACGAGCGCCGCCGCGACCGTGCTCGCACGGTTCCGCACCAGGATCTCGCGCGGTCCGGGCGCCGGAGCGGGGAGCTGCTCGACGTGCAGGACGTCGGGCGCTCCGTAGGTGGCTGAGACTGCTGCGCGCATCGTGCTGTCCTCTCGTGAGGACGACGGCGTCAGGCGTCGTCGTCCAGGGTGTCCTCGGGGAACCCGAAGACCTCGTCCAGCGGTGCCCGCAGCGCGCGGGCGATGAGGAACGCCGTCTCGAGCGACGGCGAGTAGCGGCCCTGCTCGATCGCGATGACGGTCTGACGCGTGACGCCGACGCGTTCCGCCAGCTCGGCCTGCGTCATCTCGCCGCGCGCGAACCGCAGCGCCCGGATGCTGTTCGTGACCCGCGTCGGCCTGCCCCCCACGTCAGGCTCCCCGGCGGTAGGCGACGATCGTCGTCACGGACGACAGGACCGCCGAGAGCACGAAGCCGAGGTAGACGGCGTTCGCGATCCAGAAGTAGTCGGCCTCGACGAGCGCCAGGGCGAGGGCCGCGAGCGACCCGCCGACCACGCCCCACCACCCCACCACGACGCCCTGTCGCGCGAGCTCGCGGTCGCGCTCGTCGCTGCGGTAGCTCTCGCTCGGGCGCACGATCTCGACCGCGATGCGCACGACGATGCCCGCGACGATCGACGCGGCGATCGTCCACAGCAGCGGGGCGACGTACGCGACGTCGGCGAGCGGGCCGCCGTCGGCCCGGGACAGGATCACGCCGACGTACGCCGCGTAGACCACGACGCTCACGACGAGGTAGACCCACGTGCCCTTCTCCTCGTACGACATCTCGCGCTCCCTCCATCGGGGATGTCAAAGATTCCTGACATGACAAACGTAAAACGATGCAGACATCATGTCAAGAGTCTTTGACATGAGATCGCCCGGCGGATCGCTGCGGCCGGGGGTCGGTCAGCGCACGAGACCTGATTCATAGGCGGCGACGACGAGCTGCACGCGGTCCCGGCACCCTGTCTTGCGCAGCGCCTCGGACACGTGCGACTTCACGGTCTGCTCGGTGATGAACAGCTCGGCACCGATCTCGGCGTTCGAGAGCCCGCGTGCGACGCACAGCAGCACCTCGTGCTCGCGGGGCGTGAGGTCGTCGAGGCCGGGGCGCGGGCGTGGCTCCACGACGCGAGCCGCGAAGTCTCCGACGAGGCGTCGCGTGACGTTCGGGCCGAGCAGCATCGAGCCGTCCGCGACCAGGCGCACGCCTTCCACGAGCCGCGGCGCCGGGACGTCCTTGAGCAGGAACCCGCTCGCGCCGGCCCGCAGGGCGTCGTAGACGTACTCGTCGAGGTCGAACGTCGTGAGCACGAGCACGCGCGTGCCGGGGTGGTCCGCGACGATCCGCCGCGTCGCCGCGATGCCGTCGAGCACCGGCATGCGTACGTCGACGACAGCGACGTCGGGGGACCGCTCGGCCACGACGTCGAGCAGCTCCCGCCCGTCACCCGCGGACCCCACGACCTCGAGCCCGTCCGCGGCATCGAGGATCGCGGCGAACCCGTGCCGCACCACCGGCTGGTCGTCCGCGACGACCAGGCGTGTCACCGGGCTCACGCGTCGCCGTCCGCGACGTGGTGGGTGGCGGCGTGGACAGGGACGGCGCGCCCGGTGACTCTCCCGGCCCTCCCCGACCCCGCTCCTCCGCGCAGTACGGAGAAGGGGAGCCGGGCCTCGACGACGAACGTGACGCCGTCGCCCGCGGTCCCCGAGCACAGGGTGCCGCCGAGCGCCTCGACGCGTTCGCGCATCCCGGTGAGGCCGCGGCCCGGCTCGCCGGGTCCCGTACCGTTCGCGAGCGGGTTCGCGACGCGCAGCACGACCGACCCGTCCGTCCCCGTCTCGTCGGCCCCCGTTCCGACGACGTCGAGATCGACGCGGGTAGGCGACGCCGGTGCGTGCCGCCGGGCGTTCGTCAGCGCCTCCTGCGCCGCGCGGTACACCGCGTAGCCGACCGTGGCGGGCACGCGCGCCAACAGGTCCGGTGCGCCGACGAACGTGACGTCCTGCCCCGCCGCACGCGCCGCGTCCACGAGCCCGACGACGTCGCTCGCCGCCGGCTGCGGCGCCAGGTCGGGCGCGGCGTCCTCGCTGCGCTGCAGCACCGCCAGCACCTGCCGCAGCTCACCGAGCGCGGCGCGCGAGTCGGCCGCGATGTCGGCGAGCACGCCACGGGCCGTGTCGTCGAGGCCCGGGTGCACGTACGGCGCGGACTCCGCGCGCACAGCCACGAGCGACACGTGGTGCGCGACGACGTCGTGCAGGTCGTGCGCGACCCGCGCCCTCTCGGCCGTGACGGACTGGGCGTCGGCGGCACGTCGGCTCGCCGCGGCGGCCTCGCGGGACGCGTCGCGGGATCGCCCGACTGCTCCGAGGGCGGCTGCGACCGTGACGGTGGCGACGGTCCAGAAGGCGTAGAGCGCCGTGACGAGCACGTGGTCGCCGGTCGCCGGGTCGATCGGGACCTCGAAGTCGGCGTAGCGCGGGATGTCCGACGACACCGCCCACACCGGACCGGTCGGCAGCATCGCGGGTATCCCGGTCCAGACGTAGACGGCGGCCAGCCCGATCGCGGTCAGCGTCGGCAGGACTGCTCGGCGCCACCCGTCGAACGCCCCGACGACGGCGACCGCGAGGACACCGAGCCACCATCCCCACACCAGGGCGCCGGTCGCGGCAGCGGTGGCGAAGGGCAGCACGGTGAGCGCGAGCCCCCACAGCGGCGACCGGCGCGAGAGGTACACCCCGACGACGACGAGCGCGTCGAGAGCCCACGCGACGGCCATGGGCAGCGCCGTCGACTCACCGTTCCAGAGGCCGACCGTACCGGTCCACATGCCGTGGCTGCCGTCGGCCTCAGCGCTGATCACGGCGCCGTCGGGGGTCGTGAGGAGGAAGAGCCCGACGACGACGGCGAGGAACCCCGGCAGCGCCCACGGCTGGAGGCGGGTCCACACGTCGGGGCGGGCGGCGCCGCCGCGCACCGCATGACCTGCCGAACCCCGGGTTGTCGCTCCATCAGGCGCTCGATCGGGGAACAACCCGGGGTTTGGCAGGTCGCGGCGGTGTGTCGTGTCCATGCGGCCGATCCTCCCGTGCGCTCCGCACCCCGGACCACCACCCTGCGGGGGAGCCGGGCTCCCGGGCCGTCCGGGCGCCGTCGGGCAGGCGGCTCGGTAGGTTGGACGCGGCGTGTCCGGCGGACCCGACCGCCGCACACCCTGCCCGGAGGTACGGATGGACTTTCCCTTCCAGCTCACCGAGGACCAGATCCTCGGGCTCATCGCGCTCGGGGCGTCCGTCGTCGTCGCGATCGTCGCGGTGAACGTGCTCGCGCCGAAGGCCGGGGTCGCTGCGCCGCTCGTCCTGGTGCTCGTCGGGATCGGCATCAGCTTCGTCCCCGTGGTCCCCGCGATCGAGGTCGAGCCGGAGTGGATCCTCGCGGGCGTGCTCCCGCCGTTGCTCTACTCGTCGGCGGTGAGCCTGCCGACGATGGACTTCCGTCGCGACTTCACCGCCATCGGCGGGCTCTCGGTCGCTCTCGTCGTCGTGAGCTCGGTCGCGCTCGGCTTCCTCTTCACCGCGCTGGTCCCGGGCATCCCGCTGTCCGTCGGGATCGCGCTCGGCGCGATCGTCAGCCCGACCGACGCCGTCGCGACGTCGATCGTCAAGCGCCTCGGCGCGTCACCGCGCGTCGTGACCGTCCTCGAGGGCGAGAGCCTGCTCAACGACGCGTCCGCCCTCGTGCTGCTGCGCTCGGCGATCGCCGCGACGGCCGCGAGCGTGTCGCTGTGGTCCGTCGCGGGGGACTTCGTGCTCGCGGTGGTGGTCGCCGTCGCGGTGGGCTTCGTCGTCGGGCTCGTCGGGCTGTTCGTCCGGGCGCGGCTCGGCCGCCCGTCGCTGAGCGTCGCGGTGTCCTTCGTCGTCCCGTTCGTCGCGTACCTGCCGTCGGAGCTCCTGGGAGCGTCGGGGCTCGTCGCCGTCGTGACGGCCGGCCTCGTCACGGGCAACGGCGCGGCGAAGTACCTGCGGCCCCAGGACCGGATCTCCGAGGAGTCGAACTGGCGCACCATCGAGCTGCTGCTCGAGGGCGGCGTCTTCCTGCTCATGGGGCTCGAGCTGTTCGCGCTCGTCGAGGACGTCGTCGACACGCACGGCAACCTCTGGCAGGCCGTCGGGATCGCCGCGCTGACGATCGTCGCGGTCCTCCTCGTGCGCGCCGTGTACGTGCTGCCGCTCGTGCACGGCGCCGGGCGCCGGGCGAGACGCGGGGAGAAGGTGCGCGGCGTCATCGCGGGGATGCAGGAGACGCTCGACGCGAAGTTCGCCCCGGACGGGACGCCGCTCCACCCCGGCGCGCCGGGCGCCACCGAGTCGGCGACCGGCGTGACCGCGCAGCTCGAGGCGATCCGGGGCCCGCACCTGAACCCCCCGCACGTCCCGCACGTCCCGCACGTCCCGCACGGGTCGCGCGGGTCGGACGCCGCGGAGGGGTCGGACGGGCCGGACGCCGCGGGCAGGTCGGACGCCGCGCACGGGTCGCGGGCCCCCGCCCGGCGGGGCCGCTCGGGCGGTCCGGCCGCCGGGACACCGGAGCGCGTCGGCCGGGTCCGCGACACGCTGCGACGCCGCGTCGCGGACATCGACTACCTGCGCGCGCAGCCGCTCGGCCCGCGCGAGGGCGTGCTCCTCGTCTGGGCGGGGATGCGCGGCGTCGTGACCGTGGCGGCGGCGCAGACGCTCCCGCTCGACACACCGCACCGGTCGTTCCTCGTCCTCGTCGCGTTCGGGGTCGCCGTCGGGAGCCTCCTGCTCCAGGGCAGCACGCTCCCGTGGGTCGTGAAGAGGCTCGGTCTCACCGGGGGCGTCTCGCCCGCGGACAACGACCGCGGGGCCGTCCGGGCCGAGCTCGACGTCGCCGCGGCGCGGGTCGTCGACGCCCCCGACCTCCGGCGTCCCGACGGCCGCTCGTACGACCCGGGGGTCGTGGCCCGCGTGCGCCGCGACGTCGTCCGCGAGCTCGAGACGCGGGACGTGGACGCCGCTACCTCCGCCGACGTGTTCACGCAGTACAAGGAGCTGCGGCTCCGGGCGATCGCCGCGCAGCGCACCGCGCTGCTCGCCGCCCGGTCGTCGGGCGTCTACAGCTCGCAGGCTCTGCGGCACGCGCTCGACCTGCTCGACGCCGAGCAGATCGACCTCGAGCTGCGTCGTGGCCCGGTCGTCGACGACGACGACGACTGACCTGACCGCCTGCCGCTCGCGAGGTCACGTGACAGGGGTACGACGTCGCGGGACGGCGCAAGGTCACGTGACAGGGGTGACGTCCGCCGCCGCCAGCGGCCGGTCGAGGCCCGTGACGCCGAGCTCGAGCCTCGAGATGCCCTCGACCGGGACGGCCGACGACGCGCCCAGCCCGTCCGAGCGGCCCGCGTCGGTCGCCGACCACGTCGCCACGACCTCGCGCCCCCCGGCGTCGTCGACGAGGACGAGCTCGTACGTCGCGCCGCTCTCGGCCGCGCCCGTCGGGTAGGAGCACGACCAGTCGAGCCGCGTGCCCCACGCCGCCGGCGTCAGCACGAGCTCCGCACGCACGTCCGTGCCGTCGACGGGGAGCAGCTCGACCGTCGTGGTCGTCTGCGGCGGGCTCGATGGCGCGCTCGACGGCTGTGTCGTCGTCGGTGCGGCGACGGACGATGCCTCGCGCGCCGGGCCGGTCAGCGCGACGCCCGCTGCCCCGCCCGCGACGACCAGGGCGACGCCTGCCGCGACGAGCAGCCCGCGGCGTCGGGCACGGCGGTGACGCGCCCCCGAGGCGAGCTCCGTGATCGGCACAGCACCCCCGTGGTTCCGCTCGGTGCGACCCTGCGGCGCATGACGCGCCCCCGGCGTCGCGACGGCGTCGTCGACCGGACCCTCGACCGAGCCGTCGACCGAGCCGTCGACGAGCGCCGCGGCGTGCTCGGGCGTGAGCATCCCGAGGAGCCCGGGCATCCCGGCGAGCTCGGTGACGGACCCGCGGCACGCCTCGCACGTCGCGAGGTGCGCCTCGAACGCGCGGCGGTCGCGCGGGCCGAGAGCGCCGAGCACGTAGGCGGCGTCCCATTCGCGGAACGGGTCCGTGCCGAACGTCCCGGAGGTGCCGGGTGTGCCGGTCATGGCGTGACTCCCTTCTCCTGCAGCGTCAGCCGCAGCGCGCGCAGCGCGTAGTGCATGCGGGACTTCACCGTCCCGGGTGGCACCCCCTGCTCGTCCGCCATCTCGGCGACCGACCGACCGCGGTAGTACGCCCCCACGACGACGGCCCGGTGCTCCGGCGAGAGCGCCACGAGCGCGTCGGCGACGAGCCACGCGTCGAGCACGGCCTGGGTCGCGTCCGCCTCGCCGTGGTCGGGCAGGTGCGCGCTCGCCAGCTCGCGGCGGTGGTGCGCCCGCCGCAGGTCGTCGACGACGAGGTTGCGGGCGACCGTGAACAGCCACGCCCGGAGCGAGCCCTCCGGCCGTTCGAGCACCTCCGGGTGGCTCCACGCGCGCAGGAGCGTCTCCTGCACGACGTCCTGGGCACGGGCGTCGTCGTCGGTCATGCGTGCGACGTACCGGTGGAGCGCGGTGCCGTGGGTGTCGTGCACGGCGCGCAGCAGCTCGTCCGCGACCGGACCCGTGGGCCCGGTCGCGGTGCCGGTCGCGTCTTCGGTGACCACCGCGGCTCAGGACGCCTGGGTCAGGGCCAGGCTAAACTCGATGCTCCCGGTCTCCTCGACCTCGACGAACCCGAGGCTC
The DNA here is from genome assembly GCF_055181235.1 of Cellulosimicrobium sp. So1_17. Classification (NCBI taxonomy): domain Bacteria; kingdom Bacillati; phylum Actinomycetota; class Actinomycetes; order Micrococcales; family Promicromonosporaceae; genus Cellulosimicrobium; species Cellulosimicrobium sp. So1_17. The sequence goes on along the minus strand of NZ_CM143702.1, from coordinate 2,889,650 downwards.
GGCGCCTCGACCCCGAAGTCCGCGAACGTGATCGGCACCTCGCCGACGACCTGGACGTCGTCGCCCTCCGCGCCGATCTGCGCGTCGACTGTGACGGGCCGCGTGACGCCCCGGACCGTGAGATCCCCCGCGAGCTCGACCGCGCCGGCCGCGTCGGGCACCTTGACGGGCTCCGTGAGGACGAAGCTCGCGGTCGGGTGCTCCGCGACCTGGATCGCCGTGTCGCGGAAGTACGCGTCGCGGTTGGGGACGTCCGTCGCGACCGTGGTCATATCGACCGTGACGTCCGCCGCCGTGAGCGACCCGTCCTCGAGCACGACGGAGCCCGTGACGTCCTCCGTGCGGCCCGTGACCGTCACGTCCTCGCCGCGCAGGATCTCGTCGAGCCGGTACCCGGCGAACGACCCGGTGCCCACGTCCCACGTCCCGTCCAGCCCGGCGGCGTCGAGCGTGGACCCCGTGCCGGCATCGAGCGTGGGAGCGTCCGCGGCGCGGTCCTCCGACCAGTCGGCGTACAGGCCCGGACCGAACGCGACCGCGGCTCCTCCCAGCACGACCACCGCCGCGCCGACCCCCAGCAGGACCGTCGTCCTCGTGCGCACGTGAATCTCCCCTCCGTCGTGGCGCGTCGCGGCGGAGCGCGACGTCCTGTCACCCGGTAGACGGAACGGGGGGCCGTCCGGTTCGATCCGGGCGCGAGGAGATCCTCAGCCGAGGGGACCGCACAGGCAGAACGGGTGGCCCTCCGGGTCGGCGTAGACCCGGAACGGGTCGTCCGGGTGGCCCTCCTCGGCAGGCGTCCCCGTGAGGGGCGTGGCGCCGCACGCGAGGGCGTGCTCGTGCGCGGCGTCCAGGTCCGGGACGTCGAGGTCGACGTGGACGCGTGCGCCGCCCGGCCACGGCCGGACCTCGGCGTCGGAGCGCTGGAACGCGAGCCGCGTCCCGTCCGTCCCGGGCACATGGAGGGTCAGCCAGTCCTCGCCGTCGGGGTTCGGCGTCTCCTGACCGGGCGCGTACTGCCAGCCCGTGAGCCGGCGGTAGAAGTCGGCGAGCGCGCGCGGGTCGCGGGCGTCGACGGTCGTGTTGCGCAGCCCCATGGGCGCAGGCGGGGCGTCGGGCGTGCGGTGGACGCTCATCGTGGTCAGCCTAGCTGCTCGCGCAGCCACGCGACGTCGGCGGGGACGTCGGCGTGCGTCTCGCACACGACGGACGTGCCCGCCGCCCGTACGACGCCGAGCAGGAGCTCGGGGTCGATCGTCCCGGTCGTGAGGCTCGCGTGGCGGTCGGCGCCCGATCCCGCCGTGTCGCGGCTGTTGTTGAGGTGCACGAGATCGACGCGACCCGTGATCGCGCGGACGTCGTCGACCGCGGACGCGAGGTCGATCCCGCCGGCCCACGCGTGGCACGTGTCGAGGCAGAAACCGACCTTCTCCGCGCCGTCGGCCTGCTGGACCGCGGCCCACAGGCCCTCGATGCGCTCGAGCCGGCGCGCCATCGAGTGGTCGCCCCCGGCGGTGTTCTCGATGTACACGGTGACGTCGGTCTGCAGCGCGTCGATCGCCTTGCGCCAGTTGTCGAACCCCTTCGCGGGGTCCTCCGCCGCGGTGACGTGGCCGCCGTGCACCACGACGCCCGTCGCACCGACCGCCGCCGCGCCCGTGACGATCTGCTGCAGCAGCTTGCGGCTCGGGATGCGGATCCGGTTGTTGGGGCTCGCGACGTTGATGACGTACGGCGCGTGCACCACGAGCTCGAGGTCGGCGGCCGCGGCGTCGGCCTTGAGGGCCTCCGCACCACCGGGATACGTGAACTCCGGTCCCTTCCACGACTGGGGGTCGCCGAGGAAGATCTGCGCGACGTCCGCGCCGATCCCGGCGGCCTGCGCGATGACGTCCGACTGGTCGAGGTGGGCTCCGATCCGCATGGGGACAACCTACGCGGCGGCGCCCACGTGGGCAGTGCTCAGCCGCGCGCCCCGCGGCGGATCATGTCACGACGGAGGTCGAGCAGCGCTGCGCGGGCCCGGCGACGGCGGTCGGCCGGGTCGACGGTCAGCTCGTCGCCGGGATTCGCCTGCCGGCGCGGCTCTCCCTGGACGTTGAGGCCGAGGTCGGGGAGCACCGTGCCCGACGCGCGGGTGCGGTGCACGGTGCGGGTCGTCACGGGGGCGTCGGTGGCGCCGGGCGAGGAGAAGAGCGGGCTGTGGTCGGGCACGAGGCCTCCCGGGGCCGTCGGGACGGGGAAGCCGCCACCGGGCGGCGCTGGTGCGCCGCCCGGCCGTGGCTGGTGCGCCGGACTCGAGGTCCGGCGCACCTCCATCGTGCGACCGCGACATTTCCCCCGGTCGTCCGCCGCGTTTCGTGCGTGTTGCGATGCATCGTCCGCGACGAGAGACGGTCAGGACGGCCCGCGTCCGCCGCACGACGCGATGGTCGCGCCGTCGATCCGGAGCGACGCGTCCCAGCGCCACGCGGGCTCGAGCGCGGCGACGGTCGACGCCGCCACGCGCACGGTCTCGAGGTCGCCACCGTCGGGCGAGCCCGACAGCAGGTCGTACGTGACGGAGCCGTCGGGCTCCGGCGTCACCCGCACGCCCGACGACCGTTCGAGGACCAGGTCGCCGTCCCAGGTCGACAGCGTGAGCACGAGCTCGGCGTCGACGGGGACGCCCGTGGGCGCGCCGGGCGCCGGGGTGACGACGTACGTCGCCTCCAGCCCGTCGGCGTCGGCCGGTGCGAAGGCCGGAGTGCCGGTCGGCGCTGCCGTCCGCGTCACGCCCCAGCGGGTCTCGGTCACGGGGACGGTCCACGACACGATCCCGACGTGCTCGAACCGGAGGGGCGCCGTCGAGGCACCCGGTTCCACCAGGGGCGTGCACTCGGACTGCCAGACGTCACCTCCCACGATGGTCGCCGGGGTGAGCGCGAACGCCGACGCCGTGACGCACACGAGCGTCGCGCTCGCCGTGACGACGGTCGAGGCGCGCCGACCGCGCCGGCCGGGTGCGCCGTCGGGCCCGGGAGTTCCCCAGCGCGCCCGGAGCGCCGCGACCCAGGGATGGGGCGACGGCGCGTCGGCCGACAGCACCACGACCGTGTGCAGCAGCGAGTCGGCGAACGTCTTGCGCTGCGCGTTCCACAGCGGCCGGAGGAAGCCGATGAGCAGGATGGCGTCGAGGACGTGCGCGACCCAGCGCAGCACCGTGGCGAGCAGCCCCGCCGGGCGGCCGGTCTCGTCGCGGACCACGACGATCCCGACCGTGCGCTTGCCCGGTGTCCATCCGGCGTACGCCTGGAGAAGGGCGAACGCGATGGCCGTGGCGACGAGCCAACCGCTGTCGGTGACAGTGACACCCGGGTCGTCGCTCGACGGGACGCTGATCCCCGGCAGTATCGACGGGACCCCCACCGGACCGACCGCCAGGAACGTCACCGCGGACACGACCGTCGCGTCCAGCAGGTAGGCGAAGACCCGTCGCCCCCAGCTCGCGTACGGCGGCTGCGCGGGGTCCGGCCCGAGGTCCGGCAGCGTCGTCTCGATCTGCCCGGTCCCGGCGTCGTGCGCCGGCCCCCTGCCGGTGGGAACGTCGATGGTCACGCGCCGATCCTGGCAGACGGGCAGGCGCGCGTCACCCGTCCTGGGACGGTGAGCGGGGCGCTGCGACCGCAGGACCGCGCGCCGGCGACGGTCACGCAGGCCGGGGTGCGTACATGATCATCCCGACCCCCACCAGGCACACGAGCGCGCCCGCGACGTCCCAGCGGTCGGGGCGGAACCCGTCGACGACCATGCCCCAGACGAGCGACCCGGCGACGAACACGCCGCCGTACGCCGCGAGGATCCGGCCGAAGCTCGCGTCCGGCTGGAGCGTCGCGACGACGCCGTAGAGTCCCAGCGCCACGACGCCGGCCCCGATCCACAGCCAGCCCCGGTGCTCCCGCACGCCCTGCCACACGAGCCATGCGCCACCGATCTCGAGCAGCGCGGCGAGGACGAACAGCGGGATCGAGCGCGCGAGGTCCATGGGGGTCAGCGTAGGGACCGGCGCGGGGGTCAGCGCAGCGGGTCGAACGGGCGGATCTCGTCGGGCACACGGCCGGTGACGACCTGCTCGGCGAGCGCCCTGCCCGTCGCCGGACCGAGCACGATCCCCCACATGCCGTGCCCGCCCGCGACGAAGACGCCGGGTGCTCGCGTCGCCCCCACGAGCGGCAGGCCGTCGGGCGTCACGGGTCGCGACCCCACCCACTCGTCGTGGCGCTCGTCGAGGTCGACGCCCTGGAACAGGTGCCGGACGGACGCGAGGATCGCCTCGACGCGCCGTGGCTGGAACGGCTCGTCGGGTCCGCGGAACTCCATGGTCCCGGCGACGCGGAGCCGCCCCTGGTACGGCGTGCACGCGACGCGACGCGCGGGCAGGTAGAGCGGCTGCTCCACGGCCTCGTCGGTCTTCACGGTGAACGAGTACCCACGCCCCGCCTGCACGCGCGTGCGCACGCCGAGCGGGGCCGCGAGCCGGGGCAGCCACGCTCCCGTCGCGAGGACGACGGCGTCCGCGTCGACCACGGACTCGCCGTCGGGCCCGACGACGCGCAGCGACACCCCGGACCGGTCGCCGCCGCCGGTGGCCCGGCGCGGGCGGACGGCGCGCACGTCGGCGCCCGTGACGACGCGACCGCCGCGCGCCCGGACGGAGTCGGCGAGCGCGTGGACGAACGGTCCCGGCTCGAGGAAGCGCTGGCCCTCCAGGGCGAGCACGGTCGTCACGCGGTCGGTGAGCTGCGGCGCTCGCTCGCCCGCCTCGACACGCCGGACCGGGACGTGCTGTCCTGCGGCGGCGACGTGCTCGAGCTCGCGCAGGAACGGGCGCGCCTCCCGCTCGTGCTCGAACGCGATGGTGAACGGTCCCGGCGTCGTGCGGGCGCCGACGGAGTGGTCGGCGCGGCCGGCCGCACCGCCTGCGGCGAGCTCGTCGAACGCGTCGAGCGCGACGCGGTCGATCGGCGTGAGCGCCGCCATTGCCCGGTTCCAGCGACGCTGCGTCGCGTGGGACATGAAGCGGGCGAGGAAGGCCCACAGGCGCGGGTCGAACCGCAGCGGCACGTGCAGCGGGGCGGCGGGGTCGAGGAGTACGCGCGGACCGTACGTCCACAGCGACGGGTCGGCGAGCGGCATCGCCATGCCGGGCGTGAGCCAGCCCGCGTTGCCCCACGACGACCCCGCGGCGACGCCCTCGCGGTCGAGGACGGTCACCTCGACGCCCCGCTCCTGGAGGTGCCAGGCCGTTGCGAGGCCGACCATCCCGGCGCCGACGACGACGGCGGTCCGCGGGGCGGGTCGGAAGGCCGGCCGAGGTGCGGGACGGGTGGGGTGGGACGACACGCTCACGTCGGGCTCCTTCGACCGACGCCCGCCTCGCGGGTCGCGAGGCGGGCGTGTGGCTGGTGCGCGACGGGGTGGTGTCGCACGGACTCAGCGTGGTCGATCGTTCGGTGCCGGACAAGATCTGCCGAAGGGTGTTCGGTAAGGTCGGCCTGCGAGGCGCCGACGTTCTGGAGGGTGCGATGAGGGGCACGGTAGGACCGAAGGATCTTCGACCCGCCCGAGGACCGGCCGAGCTGGACGAGACCGACCTCCGCATCCTCGACGTCCTCACGACGGACGCTCGCGCGACGAACGCCGCGATCGCCGCGCAGGTCGGCATCGCGCCGTCGACGTGCCACGCGCGCGTGCGCTCGCTCGTGGAGCGCGGCGTCGTCCGCGGGTTCCGCGCCGACGTCGACCCGGCAGCGCTCGGGCGCGGGCTCCAGGCCCTCATCGCGATCCGCCTCCAGGCCGGTGCGCGCAAGGGTCTCGAGGCGTTCCGGGACTACCTGCTCACGCTGCCGGACGTCGAGGGCGTCTTCTTCGTCACGGGCGACCGCGACTTCCTCCTGCACGTCGCGGTCGCCGACTCCGACGCCCTGCGGGACCTCGTGTCGAGGACGCTGAGCGTCCGGCCCGAGGTCGCCGGCACGAGCACGACGGTGATCTTCGAGCACGCCCGTCCCTGAGCGGCGTCGCGAGGTGTGGGTGCCCCGCACTACCTTCCCCGCCATGGACCACGACACGTTCTGGGCGCTCGTCGACGAGGCCCGCAGCCGTGCCGGCGCAGGCGCGGACGACCGCGGCGCCGACGACGACCCGCTCCCCGACGCCCTGACCGGCCTTCTCGTCGAGAGGCTCGGCGCGGACGAGATCCTCACGTTCGCCGCCGCCGCCGACGACGTGACGGACGCCGCCTACGGGTGGACGGTGTGGGGCGCCGCGTACGTCGTCGAGGGCGGGTGCAGCGACGACGGCTTCATGGACTTCCGAGACGGGCTGATCCTCGCAGGGCGCGGGACGTTCGAGCGGGTGGTCGCCGACCCGGACTCCCTCGCCGACCACCCGACGGTCGCCGCGATGGCGGGCGGCGGGCCGGCATGGTTCGGGTTCGAGTCGCTCGACGGGCTGGTCGGCGACGCGTGGTCCCGGGCGTCGGGGGAGGACGACGAGGCGTACTACGCCGCGCGCGACGCCTCGTCGCACGAGGGCTCCAGCTCGGAACCGTGGGGCGAGAGCTGGGACTTCGACGACGACGGCGAGAACGCCCGTCGGTTGCCCCGGCTCACCGCGCTCTTCCACGCCTGAGCGTCGAGCGTCACGAGCCGAACGGGAACCTCCCCGCCGGGTCGTACGCCGCGCGCACCGACCGCAGGCGCGCGGCCGTCTCGGGTGACCACGCGCGGGACAGGGTCTCGTCGGTCCACGGCGCGGGGAGGAAGTTGACGTTCGTCTCGCTCGCCGCCCACGGCGCCGACCACTGCGCGAGCGCGGCGGCGCTCGCCACCATGTCCGGGACGCGCGGGGGGTTCACGCCGACGAGGCCCAGCAGGTACCCCGCGGTCCGGCCGCCGGCGGCCGACCCGCCCTCGACGTCGCGCGTCGCCGCGCCGCCGAGATGGCGCACCTCCGCGGCGAGGAACGGCGACGAGCTCGACGGCCCGTACTCGGCGAGGAAGCGCGCCACGAACGCGTCGTCGAGCGTCCGCAGCGCCGTGCCGGAGACCCACGACGGCCCGGCGTCCTCCGGGTCGGCATGGATCGACGCGACGGCGGTCGTCGGGATCGTCGTGATCGTGTCGGCCAGCGCGGGTGCGAGCGCGCGCAACGGCGCGGCGATCCGCTCGCCCTCTACGGCGTCGCCCGGGAAGGCGAAGCGGAGCGTGAGGACGTTCTTCCCGCGCAGCGGCTCCGGGATGAACGGCAGGTCCGGCAGGGCGAGCAGGACCACGGACGTCGAGACGTCGTCGGGGGCCGTCGCCGTCCAGGCCGCCCAGCCGCGGAACACGTCCTCGACGTGCTCGGCGTCGAACGTCAGGGAGCCCGCGTAGAGGGACGCGAGCGGCGCGAGCTCGAGGTCGAGCCGGGTGACGACCCCGAGACCGCCCTTGCCTCCCCGCAGCGCCCAGAAGAGATCGGGCTCGGAGTCGGCGCCCGTGTCGACGACCGACCCGTCGGCGAGGACGACCCGGAAACCGCGCACCCAGTCCGTCGTGAGGCCGTGGCTGCGCACGAGCGGCCCGAACCCACCGCCGAGCGTGTAGCCGACGACGCCCACGTGCGTCGACGAGCCGGTGACCGGCGCGAGGCCGTGCTCGCCCGCCGCGTCGACCACCGCCTGCCAGCGCGTGCCGGCGCCGATCCGGGCGACGCGGGTCGCCGGGTCCACCTCGACGCCGGCCAGGCCCTCGGTCGCGACGACGACGCCGTCGGTCACGGGCCACGCGGCACCGTGCCCGGTCGCGTGCAGTCGGACCGGCAGGTCGTGGGCGGACGCGAACCGGACCGCCTCGACGACGTCGGCCTCCGTGTCCGCGACGACCACGACGGCCGGGTCGTGCACGACGAGCGTGCTGTGCGCGGCGACGGCCTCCGCCGCGGACGGGCCGCCGTCGGGCGCCTCGCCCCGGACGAGGACCACGCCGGTGACGCGCGTGCGGAGGTCCGCGACGGCGTCGGGCGACGGGGTGGTCGTGGTGGCGGTCTCGGTGGGCGTGCTCTCGGGCATGGTGTTCCCCTCGGCTCCTGGCGGATCTCGTGGCGCCGGGTCGGCGTCACCCCCCTCTGACGTGCGGGAGGCGCAGGATGTGACACGCGGCCGCACGAGGTAGAGGGAGGGGGGACGAGGGCGTTCGTGCCACGTCCGAGGGATGAAGTGTCCCGAGGTCAGCGTGCGGCGACCGGGTGCGTGGTGTCCCGGCTCGGTACGTCCTGCCGGACCCCGGCGAGGCGGGCGAGACGCCGCCCGAGCTGCGGGCGGTGACCTGTGACCGCCACGGCGAAGAGGAAGGTCACGACCAGGCTCATGACGACGAGCTCGCCCCCGTCCTCGATCGTCGTGAGCACGAGGTCGAGCGTCACGATGCCCAGGAGCGCGCTGTGCACGGCGTCGATCACGACGCCGAACAGGACGAGCACACCGAAGAGCACCATGAGCATCGCCGAGACCGCGCGCCACTCCGACGACGCCCGGGCGTGCGCCACGCCCACGACGACGACGGCGACGACGCCGACCGCGGCCATCCACACCATCTCGCCGACATGGGTGCTCATCGCTCCGAGCTCCGGCAACCTGCTCCCGATGACCACGCCGTAGTGCTCGTGCAGCTGGAGCCAGTCGTCGGCGAGGAAGTACCCGCACACGAGGGCCCACGCGCCGAGCACCGCCGTGCGGGCTCGCACGGCCAGCAGCAGCGCGAGGGCGCCCGCCCACAGGGTGTGCACGTACTGGAAGAACTCGCCGTAGCCGCGGTCGATGCCGAGGTCGAACGTGTACCCGGACGGCTCTCCCACCGTCTTGAGGGAGACATGGAGCGCGATGAGCGTCAGGTCGGCCAGCAGCAGCAGGCCGAGCAGACCCGCTGCCGAACGGTCCCGAAGACCGAGTGCGCTCGTGACGGGACGGTCATTCTCACGGTGGGCCATCGGGTCGTCCTCACGTCGCGTACGTCGGTCGCGGGCCGGCCTGGTTCCCCAGGGCGTCGAGCACGCGCTGCACGGACGACCCCAGGCCCCAGCGCTCGGTGAGGGTTTCGAGCGCCCCGGGGTCGGCCGGCGTGGCGGGGATCGCGTCGTCGACGTCGCCCACGGGGGCGTCGCGCGCGACCTGGACCACCAGGGGGGCGACGGCGAGGTAGTCGGCCGCCTCGGTGAGCCGACGGCGCTGGGTCGCGGTGAGCCCGCCGTCGCCCGCGTCGCGCGCGGCGAGCACCCCGGCGAGGTCGCCGAACCGGTCGAGCAGGGCGACGGCGGTCTTCTCGCCGATGCCCGGGACGCCCGGGAGCCCGTCGCTCGGGTCGCCGCGCAGCACGGCCATGTCCGCGTACGCCGCCCCCGACGGCAGCCCGTAGCGCTCGGCGAGCCGCGCCTGGTCGACGACGTCGAGGTTCCGCACGCCCTTCGTCGGGTAGAGGATGCGCACGCCCGCGGCGTCGTCGACGAGCTGGAACAGGTCCCGGTCGCCCGTGACCACCTCGACGCGGGCGCGGTCGGTGCGGCCGACGGGCGTCGTCGGGGTCCCGCCCGACGCGGCGGCGCGCGCGACCTCGCGTGCGGTGAGCGTGCCGATGACGTCGTCCGCCTCGTAGCCGGGGGAGCCGACGCGCGCGATCCCCAGCGCGGCGAGCACCTCGACGATCACGGGGACCTGGGCGAGCAGCTTCTCGGGGACCTCCTCGACGCCCGTCGTGCCCGGCTCCTCGCGCGCGACCCGGTGCGCCTTGTACGACGGGATCGCCTCGACGCGGAACGCCGGACGCCAGTCGTCGTCCCAGCACGCGACGAGGCGCGAGGGGCGCCGGTCGGCGACGAGCGTCGCGATCATGTCGAGCAGGCCCCGGACCGCGTTGACGGGCGTGCCGTCGGGCGCCTTGATCGAGTCGGGCACGCCGAAGAACGCCCGGAAGTACAGGCTCGCGGTGTCCAGCAGGAGGAGGTCCGTGCCTGGCGGTGTCGGCTCCGCGGTGTTCTCCGTGCTCTCGGTCATGCGGCCATCCTGCCGCACCCCACCGACGCTGCGCCGATGAGCGAGCGGCGTCCCGGCGGTCGACCCTGGGAGAGCCGGCACCCGAGCCGGCCCGTGCACCAGGAGGCACCATGCTCGACAAGGCGTTCAGCGGGTTCTCGGTCGACGACGTCGGCGCGGCCCGGGGCTTCTACGGCGACGTGCTCGGGCTGCCCGTCCGGGGCGACGACATGCTCTGGCTCGACGTGCCCGGCACGACGGGGGTCCTCGTGTACCCGAAGGGCGAGGCGCACGAGCCGGCGTCGTACACGGTCCTCAACTTCCCCGTGCGCGACGTGCCCGCCACGGTCGCGGCGCTGCGCGAGCGCGGTGTCGCGTTCGAGCGGTACGAGGGCACGCCCGTCGAGACGGACGACGACTTCGTGTTCCGCGGCGGCGGCCCGCTCATCGCGTGGTTCCGCGACCCGGCGGGCAACGTGCTGTCGGTGATCCAGGACGACGACGCGTAGGCGCGGGTCACCTGCAGGGATGCAGGACCGGTCGAGAGACACGTAGCCTGGGGCCCGACAGGTCGCCGCAGGGGGCGGTGACCTCGAGCAGGGGGGCCTCTCATGTCAGTTCCTTCGTCGCGCCTTCGGCGCGCATCAGCACTCGCGGTCGTCCCGGTCGCCGTCCTCGCGGCCGGTGCACTGGTGTGGCAGAGCTCGACCGCAGCGTTCACCGCGACCACACGCAACGCGGGCAACTCGTGGAGCACCGGACAGGTGGTGCTGACCGACGACGACGCCGGTCGCGCGGGTTTCACCGAAGCGAACCTCGTCCCGGGCGAGACCGGGCAGCGGTGCATCGTGGTGACGTCCGGGTCGAACGTGGCCGGCGAGGTCCGCGCCTACATGGAGAACCTGTCGACGTCGGCGCAGGGCCTGGAGAACTACATCGAGTTCCAGGTCGAGCGGGGCACCGGCGGGTCGTTCGAGAGCTGCGACGGATTCGAGCCGGTCCCCGGCGCGCTGCCGCCCGCCTCGCTCGTCGACCTGGTGGCGAACAACTACGACTACGCGACCGGCGGGGCCGCCTGGGAGACGACGGGGACACCCGGCGAGTCGATGACCTACCGCGGCACGTGGACCTTCGACACCACGGGACTGACCCAGCAGCAGGTCGACGCGCTGCAGGGCGCGCAGGTCTCGGTCGACCTCGTGTGGGAGCTGCAGAGCGACGAGGCGCCCACGACCTGAGCCTGACCCGCGTCCGGACCGGTGCACCGCAGTCTCCGCTCCGCCGTCCCGGCGGCCTTCTCCCGGGACGGCTGGGCGGCGCTGTGCCTGGGCGTCCTGGCCGAGGTGTTCCTCGTCCTGACGCTCGCGCTCACGACGGTCTCACTCGTGCCTCTCGCCTTCGGCTGGCACGGGTCCGTCGTCCAGACCGGGTCGATGCGACCGCACATCGACCCGGGAGATCTCGTCCTCCTGACCGATCTCCCGACCGACTCGCCCGTCCCGGTGGGTGGCGTGGTGCAGTTCCGCACGCCCGCAGCCGCCGAGCCGAGCGGGGAGAGCGGGTCCCGGCTCCACCGCATCGTCGCGTCCGGGGAGGAGGAGGGCCGGTGGGTCACCGCGGGTGACGCGAACCCGACGGTCGACAGCAACCAGATCACGCGGAACCAGATCACCGGGCAGGCGCGACTGCTCGTGCCCTGGGTCGGCCTGCCCAGCCTGTGGATCGCGCACGGCAGGCTCGGGCTCGTGGCGCTGTGGGGCATCGTGACGCTCGCGGCGTTCCTCGTCGTCGCCTGGTGGTGGCCCGAGCGCGTCCCACGACCCGGCGCCCGCCCGAACACGACGTCGTCCCCGTCGACGCCGGGTGGGCCCAGCCGCCGCTCGGCGTTGGCCGCGCTCGTGGTGCTGGGGCTCGGTGCCGTGGTGACCGCACGGGGGGAGCCGGTGACGGCCGCGTTCACGGCGCGCACCGTCAGCACGGGCAACATGTTCCGCGTGGCGACCGCCGCTCCGCTCCGGCTCGGGCGCGCCGCCACCTACACCGTCCTCGCCGCCACGCGCGTCGCGAACCTGGCGTTCCTCGGCATCGGCAGCTCCATCACCGGCGACGTGGCGGTCTCGCCCGGCTCCACGGTCTCGGGCTTCTGGCCCTGGGACGTCTCCGGAACCATCGAGCGGAACACGGTGGCAGCCCGCAACGCGCGCGACGACGCGCTCGCCCTCGCCGCCGCGATCGACGCCCGCGCCACGACGGTCAACCTGCCGGCGACCGTGACCGGGACGTTCTACCCCGGCGTCGGGCGACGCTCCGGTGCCGTCCAGATCACGCAGACGCTCACGCTCGACGCGCGAGGCGACACGAGCGCCGTCTTCGTCCTCTCCGCGACGGCGATCACGCTCGCCGCCAGCGCACGCGTCGTCCTGCGGAACGGCGCGTCCGCGGATCGCGTCTTCTTCCGCGGCACCTCGGGCATCACCATCTCCGACACCGCGACCGCTCGCGGCACGTTCCTCGCCGACGGCGACATATCGCTCGGACGCGACGCGGCCCTCACGGGCAGGGCCCAGTCGCTGCACGGCGCGGTGGTCCTGACGCGCGCGACGGTGGCGCACCCGTGACCCTCCGCGCCCGGCCGGCGGTCAGGTCCGACCGAGCCCTTCCTCGCGCGCGGCGACGATCGCCGCGGCACGGTCGCGCGCCCCGAGCTTGGTGAGCACGTTGGTCACATGGTTGCGGACGGTCTTGGGGCTCAGCACGAGCCGGCGTGAGATCGCGGTGTTGTCGAGCCCGGCCGCGACGAGGTCGAGCACCTCGCGCTCGCGGTCGGTGAGCTGCGGGAACGGCACGCGCACGGCCGACCGTCCGCCGACGACGTACGCCATCGCGCGGTCGGCGACCGCCGGGCCGAGGATCATCGCGCCGTCGGCGACGGCACGGACCGCGCGCTCGATCTCACCAGGGCTCGCGGACTTCACGAGGTACCCGCGTGCGCCCGCGCGGACGGCCGCGACGACGACGTCCGCGTCCTCGTGCATCGTCACGACGAGCACCCGGACCTCCGGGCGGGCGCGCACGAGCTCGCGCGTCACCTCGACGCCGGACCCGTCGCCGAGGTCGACGTCCATGAGCACGACGTCGGCCGTCACCTCAGGCCCACCGGATGTGCCGCGCACACCTGCCGCCTGCCCGTCGTACCGCGCGTCGTGGGGCGGCGCGGCGAGCCCCAGCACGGTGCGCGCCTCGGCGGCGCCGGCCGCGTGCCCGACCACACGCACGCCGTCGAGCGAGTCGAGCAGCGCGACGAGCCCGAGCCGGAACACGGGGTGGTCGTCGACCACGACGACGTCGATGCTCACGGCACGACCTCCCCGGCGACGATCCCCGCAGCGGCGGTACTGCCGGCGGCGGTGCTGCCGGCGACGGTGCGACCGGCGGGGGCGTGGCCCACGACGGCGCGGCCCGGCACCAGCGGCAGGACGGCGCGGACACGCGTCCCCGGCCGGGCGCCGTCGGGCGTCGCGGTGGTCACGGCCACCCTCCCGCCGAGCTCCTCCGCACGCTCCCGCACGGACCGTGAACCCACGCCGGGCCGGGCGCCCGGCGTGATCCCGACGCCCTGGTCCTCGACCGTGACGACGAGGTCGTCGTCGCGCACCACGACCTCGAGGCGGCACTCGTCGACGCCCGCGTACCGCGCCGCGTTGACGACGGACTCGCTCGCGATCGCGTATGCGGCGGCCGCGACGCGGGAGTCGAGACCGGCGCACGGGTCGCACCGCACGTCGACGACGAACCCGGCCACGGCCTGGCGTCCGGCGAGCTCGCCGAGCGCGGCCTCGAGCCCGAGGTCGTCGAGCGACGGCGGCAGGAGGCTGCGCGAGAGGGCGCGCACGTCCTCGACGCGCTGCTCGGCCTCGGCACCGAGCGCGTCGAGGATCGCTGCCGCGGCCGCCGGGTCGGTCTCCAGCACGTTGCGCGCGCCCTGCAGGCCGAGGCGCAGCCCGGTGAGCCAGGGCCCGACGCCGTCGTGCAGCTCGCGCCGGATGACGCGCCGCTCGGCGAGCCGGGCGCGCGTCGTCGCGTCGCGCGCGGCCTCGAGCTCGCGCGCACCCTGCGCGAGCGCGAGCCCGGCACCGAGAACGGGCAGGAGCTGGTCGAGCGCGTCGTCCGTCCGCGCGTCGAGCCGCTCGCCGGCGCGGGGCACGACGTGCACCCGGCCGATCGCCCGGCCACCGTGCTCGATCGACCGGACGGCAGCGCGCCGGCCGGCGTCGGCAGGGTCGCCGGAACCGGAGCCGGAGCGGGCGACGGGCGTGACGGGCCACTCGATCGTCACCGACTCGAGCCGCAGCGCCTCGCGCACGCCGCTCGCGAGGCCCGCGACCAGCTCGTCGGCGGTCGACGCTGCCGTCAGGCGGCGTCCCACGCTCAGCGCCGCGCGGCCCGGGTCGCGGCCGTCGCCGTACACGAGCACGCGCACCCGACGTCGCAGCCACGCGTGCAGGGGCTGGACCACGAGGGCGACGCCCACCGCGGCGACGACCTGCGCCGCCGGGCCGTCGACCACGGTCGCGGCCACGATGACCACCGCGCCGTAGACGACCGCGAGCCCGACGGCGAGCATCGCGGCGACCGTCGCGCGCGACAGCACGAGGTCGATGCCCCAGAGCCGGTTCCGCAGCACGCACACGAGGATCGCGGCCGGGAACATCGCCTGGCACGCGAGGTGCGTGAGGGGCAGCGCGAGGATCACGTCCGGGTTCGCCCACGTGCCCAGCAACGGGAGGAACGAGAGCGCCATGAGGGCCGTCCCGAGCGCGAGGAGCCCGAGCCCGCGCCGGTCCTCCACCGGTCCGCGGCGCCACCGCCACGCCGTCGCGCCCGCGGTGACGAGCCCGACGACCACGACGGCGGCGATCGCGGGTCGCGGGTCGTCGGTGGGGGCGAGGAGGAAGTACCCGATCGACGCGGCGCCGGCGGCCACGCCGCACCAGCTGCCGATCCCGAGGCGCCCCGAGCGCACGAACCACGGCACGAGGACGAACAGGCCGATCGTCCCCGGGACCCAGGCCCAGCCGTAGGCGTCGGCGAGCGGGGTGAGCGGGGGGAGCGCCGGATGGGTCGACGCGTAGCTGCGCCAGCCGCCGCCCAGCGCGGCGACGCCCCCGCCGACGGCGGCGACGGCGGTGAGCCACCCGACGACGTGCGGCCGGCGCGCGAGGATCACCGCGGCGACCGTGCCGTAGACGATCGCGACCGTCGCGTCGACGACGACGAACAGCAGGTCGCCGAGGAACAGCGGGACTCCCGACGTGAGCTGCAGCAGGAGCGCGGACGTGCCGAGGAGCCAGGCGAGAGCTCCCACGGCTCCGCCGAGGAACCAGCGCGTGCGGGGCATCCCGGCGCGGCCGGGCCCAGGACCGGCCACGAGCCCACGGTAGGGCTGCGGCATGCGCGGCGACCAGACCTCGGCGGGGAGATCACCCGGCGTCGGGCGTCGCCGAGATCGGCCCTCCGGCCCGAGATCGGCACGAGGAGCCGCCGATCTCGGGCCGAGCTGCCGCACTCGACGCGTCCTGCCGATCTCGCTCGGGGTGCTCAGCGCCGGTCCCCGAGCGCGAAGCCGAGCGCGGTGACGACGAGCCACACCGGCCCGACGAAGCCGGCCATGTACTGCAGCGGCGAGATGCCCGTGAGGAGCGTGAGCCCACCGAGCACGACACCGACCACGCCGATCCACCGCGGGGCCGCGCCGTGCCGCAGCGCCGCGACGCCGAGCGCGACGCCGGTCACGCCCGCGCCGACCCACAGCCACGGGATGGTGGCGACCCAGTCGCTGTAGAACGCGCCGGACTCCGGGACGATGAGGTCGGGCTCGGCGAACCCGAACATGAACTGCGTGTCCAGGCCGGAGCCGAGCAGCCCCGCGACGGACACGAGCACGAGCCCCCACCCGGCGACCGTCGGCAGGAGCGAGCCCGCAGGGGCCTGGGCGTCGAGGCGCCGGCGCAGGCCTGCGGCGAACACCAGCACGAGCAGCGCGCACACGATCGTCGCGGTGTGGAAGACGAGCATCGTCCCCGTGCGGCCGGCGAGGTCCGCGACGATCGCGTCGGCGTCCCCGGCGGTCTCCTCCCAGTTCTGGCCGAGCCGCATGGACGACTCCATCGACACGAGGCCGAGGATCCCGGCGGCCAGCCCGGTCCACGCCCACGCGCGGGGCGTCGTGCGCGGTCGGCGTGTCGTGGTCGCCCCGAGGGGCGACGGTGCGGTGAGCGATCCGTCCTGCATGGAAGTTCCTCCCTGGTCCGGCGCGACCCTCGTCGCGCCACGGTGCTGACCGGGGAAGACTCGTGCGGGGAGCGTCCCGGGTCCCAGGGACCGGCGTCCCGACCTTCCGGGCGATCCGGTCGGACGACCTGGCCGGGCGATCCGACCGGGACGGGCGTCAGGAGTGCGCGGCGGCCCAGCGCTCGGCGTCGGTGACGGCCCTCTCGAGGCCCCCGAGGACCTCCGGGCTCGCGTCGACGACCGCGTCCTCGCCGAGCGCTGCAACCGTCCCCGTCCGCTCGAGCAGGGCGCGCATCGCGGGGGAGACGCCCACGAGGACGAGCCGGTTGCCCTGCTCGCGCAGCCGGGAAGCCGTGCGGTGCAGCAGGTCCATCACGGCCGACGACGGGATGTCGGGCAGGGTCCGGACGACGAGGAGGAGCACGGCACCGCGCGCGTCGTCGCCCCGCGGCAGGGTGCTCTCGATCCGCGGCAGCGCCGCGAAGAACGACGTCCCGGCGAAGTCCAGCACGGTGACCTCGCCGGACCGCAGGGTCGTGGGGATCTCGGTCGACGTCGACCAGCGGCCGTCGGCGCCGCGCCGCAGGAGGAGGAGGCGCGACTGGCGTGCCGCCTGCACGCAGTACAGGAGCAAGGACAGCACCGCTCCCAGCACGATGGCCTGCTGCAACGGGAGCTGCGTGGTCGCGAGGAACGTGAGGATCATCGCGGCGGAGGAGAGCGGTGACGTGCGGAGCACGAGGACGATCTCGCGGCGCTTCCCCCAGACGAGCTCGCCGCCGACCACGAGGATCAGCCCACCGATCACCGGCATGGGGATGAGCTCGGCGACACCTCCGAGGAGCACCACGACGAGGGCGAGGAACACGCCGCTGACGACGCCCGCCCACCGTGTCTGCGCGCCCGCCTCCGCCGCGACGCCCGTGCGCGACATGGACCCACCGCTGGGCAGGGCCTGGAAGAGCCCGCCCGCGACGTTGGCCCAGCCCTGGGAGCGGAAGTCGGCGTTCGCGTCGGAGCGCGAGCCGTCGGGGTTCGGCATCGACGGCGCGATGCTCGCCGCCTGGGCGAGGCCGACGAGCGCGACGGCGAACGCACCGCCCACGAGCGACGGGGCCACGGACAGGTCCGGCAGCGAGAGACCGGGCAGGGCCGCGGGGATCGCCGCGATGTCCGCCACCTGCTCGACCTCGACCCCGGCGACCACGACGACGACGCTCACGACGACCATCGCCACCAGCAGCGCCACCGGCACGAGCCGGCGCACGGATCGTGCGAGCGCCCAGACGACGACCGTCGCCACGGCGACGAGCGTCGAGGGGACGTCCCAGGCGCCGACGTGCACGACCCAGTCGCCGAGCTGGACGAGGCGGTTGTGACCTTGCGGGTCGTAGCCCGTCGCGTCCTCGAGCACGCCGGTGATGATCTGCAGGGCGATCCCCGTGGAGAAGCCGACCATCACCGCGTTCGAGACGAAGCTCATGACGGCGCCGAGACGCAGGACGCCGAGGAGCAGCATCGCGAGCCCGACCATGATCGTCAGCGTCGCGACGTTCGCCGGGTCGGTCGGGTCGAGCCCGACGCCGGCGAGCACGCTCTGCGACGTGAGGGCGATCGCGCTCGTGAGCGTCGTGATCATGAGCACCGTGCGTGCGGTGAGCGAGCCGACGATCGCGGGCACCACGCCCGCGTAGAGCCCGGCGACCGGGTTGAAGCCCGCGATCGAGGCGTACGCCATCCCCTCGGGGATCGAGAAGAGGCCGGTGACCATGCCGGACACGACGTCCGAGCGCTTCGGGCGCCCGACGTGGCGTCCCAGCCGGCGCAGCGGAGTGCCGTCGGGCTCGGACGCGGGCGTGGGCTCGCCGGCGGGCATGGGAGCGGGGTCGGTCACGCGGTCCTCCGTCGACGGGCGGTGCTACGGGCGGGGCGCGAGCGCGGGGAACTCGCCGGCTCCCTCGGCGGGCGGGTCGACGCGGAGCGGGGGCATCGAGCGCGCGGCGAGCCAGAGCGGCACGATCGCGAGGCACAGGACCGGGAGGAGGCGGGCGTCCCCGACGACGACGGCGGCCATGAAGAGGGCGAGCCAGCCGTCGCGGCTCACGACGATGACCGAGCCGAGGACCGCGGACGAGACGGCGACGGCGGCCGGCACGGCCGGGACCAAGGACGTCGCGGCGAGGCCGATCGCTACCCCGATGAAGACTGTGGGGAAGATGCGCCCGCCGCGGAACCCCGCCCCGGCGGCGACGACGAGCGCGGCGAGCTTGACGAGCGCCATGAGCAGGATGGCGGTCCAGGCGAGGTCGTCCGCCTCCGCCGAGAGCTCCTTCATCTCCTCCAGGCCCTTGAACAGCGTGAGCGGTCCGCCGACGACCCCGAGCAGCCCGAGGACGAGGCCGCCGGCACCGAGGGCCAGCACCGGGCTCCGCAGCCGGTGGAACGTGCGGTGGACCACGGGGAAGGCGAGCACGGCGAGCAGCGTGAGCCCGGCGGCGACGATCCCGACCACGATCGCCCCGACCAGGTCCCCCGGCTGGACCCCGGGATACGCGGGGAGGTCGATCTCGAAGGTCGGGGTCTCGAAGACGACCATGGTCATGGCGCCCGCGCCCGCGGCGACGATCGGGGCGAACAGCCGGTCGAACAGCGGCCCGGACCGGTCCCCGCGCTCGGCGAACGTCTCGGTGAGCACCAGCGCGGCGGCGAGCGGCGTCGCGAACATCGCCCCGATGGTGCCCGCCATGGCGAGCCCGACGGCGCCGTTCACCGGGACCCCGAGCCGGGGCCGGCACAGCAACCAGACGGCGATCGCGACGTTGATCGCGATGATCGGGTTCTCCGGCCCGAGGCTCACGCCGCCGGCGAGGCCGAGGACGAGCGCGACGGCGAGGCCCGGCAGGGTCCGCATCGGCAGGGGGGCGGCGACGAGGTCCGCCGTGGCCGGGTCCACCCCCGCGTGGCCGGGCGCCCACCGGACGGTCGCCCCCACGAGCAGCCCCGTGACCGTGAGGACCAGGACCGTCCACCACGTCTCCGTCGTCGTGACGCCCCAGGCGTCGGGCAGCCGGTCCCACACGAGGTGCTGGATCCATGTCGCGAGCGAGGACAGCGCGACGAGGGTGACCGCGCTCAGGGCGCCGACGACGAGGGACGGGAGGACGAGCGACAGGAGGTGCCGCGTGGACAGCGGGCGCGCGGGCGGTCCGCCCGGCGGATCCGCCGGCACGTCCTCCGACCTGTCGGTCGGTCCACCCGTCGGCGCGTCCGTCGGCACACGGGAAGGGAACCACGGGCCCGGACGAGGTGCATCCGGAACCGCGCGCAGCGGCGTCGCTCCGGTGGCGGTGCCCCGACCCCCGCCATAGCGTCGACTCGCCGCGCACCGGCACGTCCGGGCCCCGCGGCGGACGCACGACGACAGCCGGACGACATCGACGGAAGAAGGCACGACGTGGCAACCCTGACCGTGTGGAAGTTCGACACCCCCGACGGTGCGGAGCGGCTGGAGGAGGCTCTCCTCGCGCTGCAGAAGCAGGAGCTCATCCAGGTGCAGGACGCGGCGACCGTCTCCTGGGAGGAGGGGAAGAAGAAGCCGAAGACGCGGCAGGGCAACAGCACGACGGCGGCCGGTGCGCTGGGCGGCACGTTCTGGGGGATGCTCTTCGGGCTGATCTTCTTCATCCCCCTGATCGGAGCGGCGATCGGTGCCGCGTCCGGCGCGATCGCCGGGGCGCTGACCGACGTCGGGATCGACGACGACTTCATCGACTCGGTCCGCAGCAACGTGACGCCCGGGACCTCGGCCCTGTTCGTCCTCACGTCCGGCGCGGTGCTGGACCGTGTCCACGACGCGCTGCAGGCGCAGGGCATCCACGGCGAGCTGATCCAGACCAACCTGTCCGCCGACGAAGAGGCGAAGCTCCGGGCCGCCTTCGACGAGAACGCCTGAGCCGGCCGGGACCGGGGAGCTCGCCGTGGGAGCCGCGATCGGCCAGTCGTTGCCGGTGGCCGTCGGCGTGATGATCAGCCCGCTGCCGATCGTGGCCGTGGTGCTCATGCTCACCAGCGGGAAGGCGAGGGCGAACGCCGTCGCGTTCCTCCTGGGCTGGTTCGTCGCCGTCGGGGGCGTGGCGCTCGTCGTCGCGCTCCTGGCGGGGTCGGCCGCGCCGGACTCCGGCGGTCCCGCCGGATGGGTCGCGTGGGTCAAGATCGTGCTCGGCCTGCTGCTCCTGTTCGTCGCGGTGCGACAGTGGCGGGGGCGTCCGCGCGGCGACGTCGAGCCGCCCGCCCCGAGGTGGATGGCCGCGATCGACTCGTTCACGCCCGTCAAGGCGCTCGGGCTCGCCGTGCTGCTCGGTGCGGTCAACCCCAAGAACCTGCTGCTCGCGGTGTCGGGCGGCGCGGCGATCGGGTCCGCCGCGGGCGGCGACGTCGCGGTGAGCATCACCGCGGCGGTCGTGTTCGCGCTCGTGGCGAGCCTCGGCGTCGCCACACCCGTGGTCATCTACGTGTCGATGGGCACGCGGGCGGCGGCGCTCCTCGACGGGCTCAAGTCGTGGCTGATCCACAACAACGCCGTGGTCATGGCCGTCCTGCTGCTCGTCATCGGCGCGAAGATGATCGGCGACGGCATCACCGCTCTCTGACGGGCCGCCGGCGGACGGCAGTCGGCTACTCGATGCCGTCCGCCCGGCGCTCGTCGATCGTCCGTGCGGCCTCCTCGGCCGCGCGGCGGTTCGCGCGGCGACGTTGGGCGACCCCGCCGTCGCCGTCGCGGTGCCGCCTGCGCGGTGCCGCGTCGTCGCCGCCCTCCTCGCCGGGGTCGTGCAGGAGGTGCGAGTCGATGAGCTCGTGCCGCTGGAGGTACGTGTTCGCGACCGCCTGGATCGTGGCGGCGATGGGGAGCGCCAGGAACGCGCCGAGCGCCCCGAACACGGCGCCGAACGCGAGCACGACGACGAAGCTCACCGCGGGGTTCATCTCGAGCGCGCGCGCGGACACCTTGGGCGAGAAGTACAGGTTCTCGAGCTGCTGGTAGCCGATGATGAACGCCAGCACGGCGAGGGCCTGCGGCATCCCCTGGGACGTGAGCGCGACGGCGACGGGGAGGGCGCCGCCGATGTAGGTGCCGATCGTCGGGACGAACTGCGACACGACGCCCGTGAACACCGCGAGGGGGAGCGCGTACGGCGTGCCCACGATCAGCAGGAACACGAGGGTGAACACGCTCGACAGCGCGGCGAGCACGATGCGCGAGTTGATGAAGTCGGAGACCTTGACCTGCGTGATCTCCCACAGCCGCAGCACCTCCTCCTGACGGTTCGGGGTGAGCCACCGGCAGACGCCGGCCCGGAACCGCGGCCCGGCGGCCAGCAGGTAGTAGGTGACGAGGAGGATCGTCAGCGACGCGAAGATGCCGCCGATGATCGTCGTCCCCACGAGCAGCGCCCCGGAGGCGACGTCCTGCCCGAACTGGTCGAAGGCCTCGCGCAACAGCTCGTCCGACTCGGGGACGATGACGTCGAACCGCTCCTCGAGGAACGTCCGGGCGTCCTCGTAGAGGGCCGGGATGGTCTGCACGAGCTGCACGAGCTGCTGGACGAACAGGTTCCCGAACAGCGCGAGCACGACGAGCACGACGACGATCGAGCCGATGAGCGACACGCCCGCGGCGACACCGCGGCGCCACCCGTGCCGGACGAGCCACACGACGATGGGCTCGAGCGCGAGGGCGATGAAGAACGCGATGAGGATGTTCACCCCGAGGCCCTGGAGCTGCCCCAGCGCGTACCAGGCGAAGACCGCCACGAAGACCGCGACCACGCCCATGACCAGTGCGCGAGGGATCCAGCGCGGTGGCCTGCGGGAGTCGTGCTGGACGGGCCGGGTGCCGTCGTCGGTCGGCTCCGACCAGGTGTCGTCCGGTGACGGGCTCGCCGACGGCGATGCGGGGATCGTCATGCCACGAACGTAGTGCCGGGCCCGCGGACGAGCATGCAGGACGCACCGGATGCCGAACCGCCCCATCGGTGCCACGATCGTCCCGCGCACGTCGGCGGCCGCAGGTCAGGGTCGCCGAGAGGTCCGAGAACCCTCGAGAGGTGACGGAATGGCACGGTCGTCGCAGGTGTCCGCATGGGTCGGCTGGATCTGGTTCGCGGGCATCGTGCTCGTCACGCTGGGTCTGTTCAACGCCATCAGCGGCCTCGTCGCGGTGTTCTCCCCGAACAGTCTCGTGGGGGTCACCGACCAGGGCGTCGTCGTGCTGGACGTCTCCACGTGGGGATGGATCCATCTCGTGATCGGGCTGCTCCTCGTCCTCACGGGCTTCGCGCTCCTCGCGGGCAAGGGCTGGGCGAGGTTCGTGGCGATCGTCCTCGTCGTCCTCAACGCCGTCGCGCAGTTCACGACCCTCCAGGTCACGCCCTGGTGGTCGATCGTGACGATCCTGCTCGACGTGTTCGTGCTGTGGGCCCTCGTCGTCCACGGCGACGAGGCCGAGCGCGCCGCTCGCTGACCGGGGCGCCACCGCCCCCTCGGCGTCCCGGACCCCGCGACCCGCCCGAACCCCGCACCCGAGCCCCGCACACCTCAGACACCGGGAGAACCCCTCATGGCCAGCTCCAGCTTCGGTCCCGTCGAGATCGTCGCGATCGCCTTCCCGTCCGACCGCATCCCGTCCGGCGTCCAGACCGCCGTCGCCGAGGTCCTCGCGGAAGGCACCGTCACGCTGCTCGACCTCGCCGTCGTGCGTCGGTCCGAGAACGGCGACGTCGAGTTCCTCGAGCTCACGGACCTCGGCGACGAGATCGAGATCACCGACGTCCAGCTCTCGAGCGCCGGGCTCGCCGGCGAGGAGGACCTCGACGAGGTGGCGGCCGGGCTCGCTCCCGGCACCTCGGCGCTCGTCCTCGTCGTGGAGCACACGTGGGCCCGGGGGGTCGTCGGCGCGGCCGCCGACGCCGGCGGTGTCGTCCTGTTCAGCGAGCGGATCCCCGCGGAGGTCGTCAACGAGGTCGCGGACCTCGCGCTCGCCGAGGACTGACGCGTCGCCCGGACGGACGACCTGACCCACCACCAGCCCGCACGTCACACCCGGAGGAGAACCACCATGCCCATCCGTCGTATGGGTCGTCCCGGCCTCATCGGGACCGCCGCCCGCACCGCCGTCATCGCCGGCACCGCCCAGGCCACCGCGGGCGCCGTCTCGCGCCGTCAGGCGAACCGCCAGCAGCAGTCCTGGGAGGCGCAGCAGGCCGCGGCGCAGCAGGAGCAGGCCCGGATCGAGGCGGCCGCTCAGCAGGCCGCCGCCCAGTACGCGCAGCCGGCCGCGGCCCCGGCCGCACCTGCCGCCCCGGTGTCCGGCGGGGACGACCTCCTGGCGCAGATCGAGCGGCTCGGCCAGCTGCACGCGTCCGGCGTGCTCAGCGACGCCGAGTTCGCCGCCGCCAAGGCCAAGCTCCTCGGTTGAGACCCGCACCCGAGACTCGCACCTGAGACCCGCACGCCCAAGGCCGTACCGAGCACGAGAGGACCGGAGGACACCATGGCGACCTTCACCGTCTGGAGCTTCGACACACCTGCGGGGGCCGACACGGCGTCGGGCATCCTGCACTCCGCCGCGTCGGAGGGGCACATCCGCCTCGTCGACTCCGCCGTCGTGACGTGGCCCGAGGGCGCGGACAAGCCGACGACACGCCACGGCCACCAGGACACGTGGCGCGGCTCCGGCTGGGGCGCGTTCTGGGGGCTGCTCCTCGGGACGATCTTCTTCATCCCGCTGATCGGCGCTGCCGCCGGCGCGGCGATCGGGGCCGCGTCGAAGGCCATGGCCGCCGTCGGGATCGACAAGGACCAGATGGAGCGGATCCGCGAGGGTGTGACCCCGGGAACCTCCGCGCTGTTCGTCGTCACGGAGGACGGGGACCTCGACGCCGTCGGCGAGCGGTTCCACGGGGTGCACGGGAAGCTCATCGCCACGAACCTCACCGAGGGAGAGCGTCAGACGCTCCTCGAGACGTTCGACTGACGGCCCCCGCGCCGGTCACGAGTCGAGGCGCGGAGGCAGACCGAAGAGCGGGAACCACGCGGCCGTGTCGAGGAACGCGTTGATCTCCACGACGCGGCCGCCCCGGGTCTCGATCACCTGCAGCGCCCACGGCTCGTACCCACCACCCTCGGCGCGGCGGTACTGGCCGAAGCCGAACGTGCCGTTCACCGCGACCGGGATCAGGCGCGAGCCCTCGCACTCCCACCCCGGGCCCACCATCCAGCGGACGATGTCGTCCGTGCCGCGCATCCACAGCGGGTACGGCGGCATGGAGAGCGTGGCGTCGGCGTGCAGGATCGCGACGAGCGCGTCCATGTCGTACCGCTCGAACGCGTCGAGGTAGCGCTCGAGCAGCAGCTTCTCCTCGTCCCCGAGGGCCTGCTCGTCCCCGGGGACGTTCCCGGCGACGTCGGCCGGCCCGGCCGGCCCGTCGCCGCCCGTCCGGTCGGAGTCGTCGTCGACCCCCGCGCTGCTCCAGTGCGCCCGGGCCGCCATCGTGGCACGGGCCCGCTGCAGCGCGCTGTTGACCGACGCGACCGACGTGTCGAGCAGCTCGGCCACCTCGCTGGCCTGCCAGCGCAGGACCTCGCGCAGGAGCAGCACGGCGCGCTGCTTCGGGGGCAGGTACTGCAGCGCGGCGACGAACGCGAGGCGGATGCTCTCGCGGCCTACGGCCACCTGGGCAGGGTCGCCGTCGTGCGGGAGCACGCGGTCGTCGGGCACGGGCTCGACCCACGTCTCCTCGGGCAGGACCTGGCCCAGGTTCTCGACCTCGGCCGGCTGCGGACCGCCGAGGCCCATCGGGCGCTCGCGGCGCTTGCGGGCACCGAGGGCGTCGAAGCAGACGTTCGTCGCGATCCGGTAGAGCCACGAGCGCAGGCTCGAGCGGCCCTCGAAGCGGTCGTAGGAGCGCCAGGCGCGCAGCAGCGTCTCCTGCACCGCGTCGTCGGCCTCGAAGGCCGAGCCGAGCATCCGGTAGCAGTAGCCCGTGAGCTCGCGGCGGTAGCCGTCGAGGACGACGTCCAGCTCCTCGTGGGCGGGCAGCGGGTTCGCGGGACGTGGCGCGAGGGATCCCTCCACCGTGTCGACGGGGGTGACGAGGTCGGTCATGGCGAGCTGCCTCTCCGAGTGCGGGTGGGGGCGTCCGGGCCGGATGTGGTCCACGCCACACGCTACCCGGCGCTCCTGACACAGCACAGGGTGGGTCAGTCGGTCGTCGCGAGCTCGAACCAGACGGTCTTGCCCTCGGCGTCGGCGTCGACCCCCCAGCGCAGCGCGCACCGCTCGAGGAACTGCACACCGCGACCACCCGTCTCGTGCGGCTCGGGCGACCTCAGACGGGGCCGCTCGGTCGACCCGTCCCGCACGCCGATCCGCACGACCCGGTGCCCCACCTCGACGGTCGCCGCGACCGGAGCCCGTGCATGCTGGACGGCGTTCGTGAGGAGCTCGCTCGTCAGGAGCATCGCGACACGACGGACCGACGGCGCGACGTCGCAGCTCTCCAGCACGTCGTCGACCCAGCGCCGGGACCGGCCGATCGCGGTCGACGTGTGCGGGACGTCGCGACGCACCGTCGCCGGTCGGCCCGGGCGCGGCAGGTGCGGCATCGTGTGCCGGACGCGCAGGGCCAGCACCGCGACGTCGTCCCGCTGGGAGCCGGCGACGAGCCGGCGCACGAGCGCGTCCGGGAGCGCCGACGTCGAGACGCCGGCCTGGTCGGCCAGGGCCTCGCGCAGGCTCGCGAGCCGGTCCCCGTACGACGTGCCGCGCCGCTCGACGAGACCGTCGGTGTACAGCAGGAGCGTGTCGCCGGGCAGCAGGCGCGTGCGGTGGTCGTGGCGGGCTGCGCCCGGCAGGACGCCGAGCATCAGGTCGGGTGCGGCGTCGAGCGTCTCGACCTCCCCGTCGGCGCGCAGGACGAGAGGAGCGGGGTGGCCCGCGTTGGACCACACGACGTCGAACCCGCGAGGGGTGCGGTCCAGCCGCGCGACGACGGCGGTGCCGCTCGCGTGCAACGACAGGCCGCGGTTCGCCCGGTCGAGCAGGCGGAGCAGGGTGGCAGGCGGCTCGTCCTGGCACCAGGCGAAGGTGCGCAGCATCGACCGGAGCTGCCCCATCTGGGCCGCGGCGCGCATGTCGTGGCCCGTGACGTCGCCGATCATCAGGACGCACGCGTCGTCGTCGATGACCACCGTGTCGTACCAGTCCCCGCCGACCTGGTCCGTGCGCGTCGCGGACGCGTACGTCGCGGCGAGCTCGACGCTCCGCATCTCGGGCAGCGCCGTGAGCATCGCGGCCTGCAGCGTCGTCGCGACGCGGTGGCGCTCCTCGAGCAGGCGGACCCGGTCGAGCGCGTGGCCCACGTACGTGGCGACGGTGGTCTGGGTCTTCACCGCGTCGTCGTCGAACTCCTGCGCCGAGTCCCAGGCGAGGGCCACCACGCCGAGCAGCGTCGTGGCGGAGAAGACCGGGAGGAAGCAGCGCGCCTCGACGCCGTCGGCCGCGATCATCGCCGCAGCCTCCGGGAACGTCGCGGAGTACGTGGCGTGGTCCCGGAAGAAGAGGGGCTCGCGCGTGCGGGCGGCGACGCTCGCACCGCGCGCCTCGTCGAGGCGCATCCGCCGGAAGGTGCGCGGCACGCCGGGCTCCAGGTGGTCGAGCGTCGTGTAGGTGAGCCGGACGCCGGCCGGGTCGAGCGTCGCGAGGCCCGCGTACCGCGCCCCGATCCCGGCGCCGACCGCCGCGAGCCGTTCCGCGACGTCGCCCACGGACTGCGCGGAGGCGAACGTCTCCGACAGGTCGAGCAGGAGCCGCGACCGCCGGTTCGCCGTGAGGGCGACCCGCTGCATCCGGCGTGCGCGCTCGCGTGCCACCCGCAGCCGCAGCTCCGACGTGCACGCGGCCGCCAGGTCTGCGAGCGTCGCGAGGTCGGCGTCGGTCCAGGGCCGTGGCCGTCCGTCGATCGCGCAGAGCGAGCCCACGGCGCGTCCCCGCGGGTCGAAGATGGGGAACCCCGCGTAGGCGACGACGCCCAGGTCGTGGATCGCGCCGTTGTCGGCGAGGTGGGGCACGACCCGCGCGTCCGCGACGACGAGCGGCTGCGTGTCGTCCACGACGTACTGGCAGAACGAGTGGGTCAGCGGGGTGCGCCGGCGGCTCTGGTACGGCTCCGGGAGACCGAGGGCGCCGGGGAAGACCTGCTCGTCCTCGAGGACCAGGGACACGAGCGCCGTGGGCACTCCGAGCTGGCGCTGCACCAGGCGCGCGAACCGGTCGAACGACTCGTCCGCCGTCGGTCCGGCGAGCCCCGCCTCGACGAGCTCGCGGATCGCCTGCGCCTCGGTCATGACTCAGTATGGCCAGGACCCGGGCCCTGCGGCAGGGCGAACGGCGCGAACCGGACGGGGACGGGTGGGTGAATTCGGGCAAGAGCAGCGAACCGCCGCGCCGGACGGAACCCTCGGGGGCTTCGCTGCGTGTTCTCCTCGTGAGACGACGATCCGGGACCTGCCGATGAGCGCCGAGCGCGTGGAGATCCTGCTCGACCTCGGCGAGGGAGCGGCGGCCACGCCCGGGGACGACGAGGTCGACGTCGTCCTGCACACCCGGCGCACGCGTGACGAGGAGTTCGCGGCGTTCATGCGCGAGGCCCGTGAACCTCTGCACCGCATGGCCTACCTGCTCTGCGGCGACCGGCACCGCGCCGAGGAGCTCACGCAGCAGGCGTTCGAGAGGACCTACCGGGCCTGGCCACGGGCTCGTACCGGGGAGCCGATCGCATACGCCAGGCGGGTGCTCGCGAACCTGCGCGTCGACTCGTGGCGACGCACGCGGCGCGAGGTGCTGTCCGGCCCCGACGAGCTCGTCCACGACGAGACGGCCCGCAGGAATCGTGTGGCGGACGGGACGGAGACCGTTGACGATCGCGACGCCGTCGTCCGGGCGCTGCTCGTCCTGCCCCTGCGCCAGCGCCGCGTCGTGGTCCTGCGCCACCTGCTCGACCTGTCCGAGCGCGAGGTCGCCGAGGAGCTGGGCATGCCCGTCGGCACCGTGAAGTCCACCGCGTCGCGCGCGCTAGCCCGGCTGCGCGTCGAGCTGTCCGCCGACCCCACCGGAGGTGCTACGCCATGAAGCCCGAACGTCCAGGTCCGGTGCCGCACGAGCCCTTGGACGAGTTCCTCGTTCGCCTGCGACGCTCCGCCGACGCGGCCGTCCCCGAGTCGCGTCTCGACCTCGACGTCTCCTTTCGCACGAGCCGCCGCAAGGCCCGCGCGCGGCGCGCGCTCACCGTGACGGCGTCGGCCTTCGCCGTTGCAGGCGTGGGAACCGCCGCGGCTGTGGGCGCCCCGGCGCTGTCCGGGCTGGCCGAGTACCTGCTCGTCGCGGACGCGCCGTACGAGGTCGTCGTGCCCGAGGCGACGACGGTCGATGTCGCGCCGGGCGTCGTCGCGGTGAGCGAGCCGGCCGCCTACCTGCGCGACGACGGCACGTACGTCCTCGATCTCGGTCTCGGCGCGTGGAACGACGGCGAGCGGTTCCTCGCGGAGGTGGAGGTGGGAGGGCCCGTCGGGCGGTCCCTGTCGACTCTGCGCGTCGTCGCAGGCGATGACGCCGACCTCGCGGCGCTCCGGCAGGGCGACGATGACGCGGGGACCGTCGTGCTCGACGGCTTCACCAACGGTTCGCTCATCCTGGACGCCGGGACCGGCGAGAGCGTCTATTTCGGCCTGGACGGGATGTCGTCCGAGAGGCCCGGGTCCGACGGGCGGTCGACGTGGCTGGTCCTCGCGGGCCAGGCGACGGACGCGACGGGGGAACGGGTCACGTCGGTCGAGGTACCCACGACTCGTCTTGGCGACCTGGTGATGGTCGCCGCCCGACTTGGTGCGGACGGCGTCGACCTCCCAGAGCTCCGCGGTCACGTCTCCGTCGGTCCGGGCGGACAATCCTTCGCGGACTGTGCTGACGGCGTCGAGGCGGTGCCCGAGGGGGAGGAGAGGACCCGGGGATGCCGCGCGGTCTACGACGCCGAGCACCGCACCGTGACCGAGGTCGCTGCGCCGTCGGGTGTGCTGGACAACCCGGTGATGGACGGCCTCCGTGGCCTTCTCCCCCGAACCCCCGACCGCGCGCCGCACGATCCGGCGCTCCTCGTCGCATGCCTCGCCGCGCGAGGGTTCGACGAGCCGGCGGGAGACGACGCCGTCTTCGGGACCATGCCCGACGGGGCCGAAGGCGACGCGTGGCGACAGTGCCACCTCGACGTGACGGCCGTCGTCGGAGAGTGGTACGTGGCGCACGCCGACGAGATCGAGGGCGAGATGCTGACGAGCGGCTGGGACTGAGCTCGCACGTGGCGTCGGCTCCGGTGCTGACTCAGGTCCCGCCGCGGGCCTGGAGGTCGGCGAGCGCGTGCTCGGCGCCGTCGGCGTCGAGGTAGGTCCCGCCCCGCACGAGGGGCACGAGCCGGGAGCCGGGGTCCACCACGAACCGGCGCACGAGCGGCTGCCCGGTCGGGACGTTCAGGTCCACGACCTCCTCGGGCGCGAGATCGTCCACGAGCACCGAGAGCGCGCGCAGCGAGTTCCCGTGCCCGACGACGAGGAGCGAGTGGCCGAGCGCCAGCGCGGCCTCGGTCGCGGCCCAGAAGGGCCGCAGCCGCTCCACCACGTCGGCGAGCGACTCGGTGTCCGCGCGCAGGCCGGCGCGCGCGGCGTCGGGCAGGCGGAGCAGGACGTCGTCGACGGCGGCGCGGGCCGGGTGGTCGGGCGCCAGCGCGGGCGGTCGGTGCGCGAACGAGCGGCGGTAGCGCCAGTAGGCCTCCTCGCCGTGGTCCCGCCGGACGACCTCGCGCGGGGTGTCCGTGAACGCGCCGTAGTGCCGCTCGACGAGCCGCCACTCGACGTCGAGCGGCGGTGGGCCGGGCAGCGCCGCGGCGACGATCGCGGCAGTCCCGGACGCGCGCACGAGCGGCGACGTCACGACCCGCCGGGGCGCGAGCTCCGGGTGCTGCTTCGCGGCGCGCGCGAGCAGGGCGGCGGCGTGCCGCGCCTCCGCGACGCCCCGGTCCGAGAGCGGGACGTCGAGCAGACCGGTGAACCGGTCGTCCGCGTTGTAGGTGCTCTGACCGTGCCGGAGCAGGACCAGCACGCCGGGCGACGGGCGAGGCCGGGTGCCGTAGGTGGGACGAGGGCTGACCGACGACGCGGGACCGGCAGGCGCTGGAGGCACGCGGTCAGCGTAACGACGGCGGGCACCGCGCGTGAGCCGGGCCGGTCGGCCTGGTCAGACCTCGAGCAGTCCCCGCTGGTGCGCGAGGGACACCGCCTCCGCACGTCCCGACGCGCCGAGCTTCGCGAGGACGTTGGAGATGTGCACGCTCACGGTCTTGGCGGAGATGTAGAGGCGTTCGCCGATCTGCCGGTTCGTCAGTCCCTGGGCGACGAGGATCAGCACCTCCTCCTCGCGGTCCGTGAGGACGGTCGCGGTCGAGCGTCGCAGTCCCGGCAGGTCCAGGCGGGCGCGGCGGGCGAGCGAGCGGACGGCCTCGGCGAGCGGAGCGGCCCCCATCGCCTCCGCCTCCTCGAGCGCCTGCGCCGCCTCGATCTCCGCGGCGTTGCGGTCGCCGGTGGCGCACAGCGCCTCCGCCCAGCGGAACCGCGAGCGCGCCGCCTCGTAGCGGTAGCCGTAGTCGAACGCGCGCGTCGTCTCCTCC
Source organism: Cellulosimicrobium sp. So1_17 (assembly GCF_055181235.1). Taxonomy (NCBI): domain Bacteria; kingdom Bacillati; phylum Actinomycetota; class Actinomycetes; order Micrococcales; family Promicromonosporaceae; genus Cellulosimicrobium; species Cellulosimicrobium sp. So1_17. The sequence continues at coordinate 2,858,540 of NZ_CM143702.1, read as the reverse complement.
CACAGCGCGGCGTCGGTCTCGCCGGTGAGCCGAGCGTGCTCGGCGGCGGCGCGCGCGAGCCAGGCCCGCCCCTCGGGGCCGAGCGTCCCGCCGCGAGGGCGGCCGCGCTCCGCCGTCGTGACGGCCGCGTCGAGCAGGGGCCGACCGCGAGCGACGAGGCCCGCGACGGCGGCGGAGGTGTCCCCCGTCACGCGGGCGGCGTCGGCGGCGTCGGCGAGCGCCGCGAGGGCGAGCGCCGAGAGCCAGATCCGCCCGAGGAAGTAGTCGCTCCACGTGCGGCCGAGGTGCTCCACGAGCTCGACGGCGAGCTCGACCGCCTCCTCGTACCGGCCCGCCCACGTGAGCGCGTCGATCGAGCAGCCGCCGGAGATCAGCGCGATCATGCCGTCGCGGTACCAGTCGCGGCGCAGGGCCGTGCCCCGCGCGACGGCGTCCGCGTCGCCCCGCGCGACGGCGGCGTAGAGCTGCACGGCGGCGAGGGTCGGGACCCAGCTCTCCGGAACCGTCTCGCCCAGCGTGTCCGTGGGCGTGAGGTCACCGATGGCGTACCGGACGAGGTCGTCGAACAGGCGCAGCTCGACGCCGTACACGCTCCAGCCCAGACCCGTCGCCAGTGCGCGGTCCACCCCGTCGCGCACGACGTCGAGCGCCTCGGCGAGGTGGCCCGCGTAGTAGCGGTTCGCGGCGATGTTGTACCAGCAGCGCAGCTCGGTGAGGATGTCGCCGGCCTCGACGGCGCGCTCGCGCGCCTGCTCGAGGAGCACCGCCGCGCGGTCCTCGTCCTCGACCTCGAGGACCGCCATCGTCGTGAGGACGTCGGCCTCGACGTCGGGCGCGTCGACGCGGTGCGCCTCCGCGAGGGCCTCGGCGGCGACCTCTGCGGCGAGCTCGTCCTGGTCCGCGTTCATCGCCGCGCGGGCCCGCATCGCGAGCGTCCACGCGCGGTCGAGCGACGGCGGCTCCGTCGGCAGCACCGCGAGCGCCGCCGCGGTGTGCGTGAGGACCTCCTCCACCTGCTCGGTCCCGAGGAGGTAGCGGGAGAGCACGTGGCGCAGCGCGGCCTGGCGCAGGGGATCGTCGGCGGTCGCCTCGACGACCTTGCGCGCGAGCGCGACCGCGCGCTCGGGGCTCCCGGCACGGCTCGCGGCGCCCGCGGCCGCGAGGGCCACGGCGACCCGGTCCTCCCCGAGGCGCTCCGCGGCGTCCGGCACGGCCGCCCACAGGGACAGGACCTGCTCGAGGTGGCGCAGCTCCTCGGCGGGCGCGAGGACGCGCGCCGCCTTGCGGGCCGCACCGCGCGAGGCGGTGAGCGCCGCCGGGAGGTCGTGCGCGGCGAGCGCGTGGTGGGCGCGCAGCGCGGGCGACCCGAGCGTCGGGTCCTCGCTGAGGGCGCGGAGGTACGTGCGGTGCACGGTGACGCGCTCGCCGGGCAGCAGGTCGGTGGCGACGGCCTCGGCGAGGAGGGCGTGGCGGAACACGACCGTGTCGCGGCCGTCGCCGCTGGGGTCGGCCTCGATCCCCAGGACGTGGTGCGCGATCGCTTCGCGGAGCGAACGGTCGAACGCGCCGGGGTCCGCCGCGAACGCGCCGTCCTGGTCCAGGACGGCGCGCAGGAGGCGCTCGGACACCTGGCGCCCCGAGACCGACGCGGTGCGCACGAGGAGCTGGACCGGCGGGTCGAGGGTCTCGAGCCGGGCGCGCAGGACGTCGGCGAGCGACCACGGCAGCTCCTCTCCGGGCCCCGCCTCGACGAGCTCCTCGGCGAAGTAGGCGTTGCCCTCCGAGCGGGTGCGGACCGACTCGAACGCGTCCTCGCGCAACGGGTCGCCCGCGACCGCCGTCGTGAAGTCGCGCAGCTCCCCGGCCGTGAACGGCCGCAGGTCCACGTGCTCGACGCGCGGGTGGCGGCGCAGCTCGGCGAGCACCGGGCGCAGCGGGTGCCGCCGGTGCAGGTCGTCGCTGCGGTAGCTCGCGACGACCACGACGTGCTCCGACCGCAGGCGTGCGACGACGAAGCGCAGGACGTCGCGGCTCGACGGGTCGGCCCAGTGCAGGTCCTCGACGACGAGGACGAGCGGCGCGTCGGGGGTGCCGGAGGCGGCGAGCGCCGCGGCGATGCTCTCGAAGAGCTGCAGGCGCTCGCCCTGGCTCTGCTCGTCGTCGGCGGGGAGCGCGGCGTCGAGCAGGCGCGCGAGCGCGGGACGCTGCGCGACGGTCTCGTCGACGGCGTCGTGCACCGACCGCAGCGTGGTCAGCGCCTCGGTGAAGGGGAGATAGGGGAGACCGACCTCGCCGAGGTCGACGCAGTGGCTCCACACGACCGTCGCGCCCTGCTCGGCGGCGAGCTCCGTCGCGCGGGTCAGGAGGCGCGTCTTGCCGACGCCGGCGTCCGCGCCGACGAGCACGACCCCGGGCTCGCCGCGGCGCGCCCTGTCGACCGCGGCGGCGAGGCGTTCGAGCTCGTCGGCGCGGGCCACGAAGGGCGCGCGGGTGGAGGGGCGGGGCACGGAGACCATCCTCCCAGCGGGCACCCACGAGGGGCCAGGGGAATGGGGCACGTCGTGAGCGACCGGGGACGAGGCGCCGTCGGGCACGACGACGCCGCCGGCAGCGGGTGTCCCACCGGGGGTCCCACCACCGACGGCGTCGGGGTCGTCGTGCTGCCGGCGCTCGCCGGTCGCGGCGCTCACCGGGTGTGCCGGTGCCGGCGCTCCCGGAGCCAGTGCAGCAGCACGGGCTCGCCCCGCTGGTAGTCCTCGCGGAGCTTCTGCTGGTGGTACGTGAGCTCGGCCTCGAAGGCCGGGCCGAACTGCATGCCGCTCATGATCGTCCCCGTTCCCGCAGGCGCCCTGCCTGCCTGACGACAACACTCGTCCTGAGCACCCCGGGCCGGGATCGGTCGTCCGGGCAGGATCGCGTCGCGCAGGGCCTCAGACGCGCGGACCTCGGCCGGCTGAGGCGTCTGAGGTACCTCAGAAGCGCGGCTGCTGTGGCGCCGGTCACGCTTCCCGTTGCCAACGACCCGGCCTCGTCGCAGACTGGACGGTGACCGGACCCACCGTGTGGGGGTGACCTCGTGACCGACACCTACGACATGCTGCCGATGCTGGGCCGTGGCAAGCACCGCAACCCGAAGAAGGGGGCGTGCTTCATGGAGCTCGCGTCCTACCTCGCGGGCGAGCGGTGGAGCGACCATCCACGGTGCACGCACCCGCTCCTCGCGATGCTGGCCCGCGCGGTGAACGACCTCACGGTTGATCCCGAGCGGCCGAGGCTGGCACCGCTCATCCCGTCCGTCATCGGGCTGACGAGCGACGACCCGCACTGGGACGTGCGCATCGCGCTGCGTGCCGCGGTGACGGCGCTCCCGATCGCACCCGCCGAGCGCCAGCAGACGCTCGCCGTCGCGATCATCGGCGCCGAGAAGATGCTCGACGTGCTCGACCACCGCCCCGCAGGGACGATGAGCGCCGAGTCCGCCGACGCGCTCGCGACGTGCCCGCGCACCGCGCGGTGGGCGCAGAAGTTCTGCGAGGGCGCACGGCTGCGGCCGAGCCGCTTCGTGCGCGACGCCGCGCCGAGCATCATCTCCGCGGCGGTCCAGGGTGTCGCCGAGGCGTGCATCCCGAACCCCGACGAGCGTCTGCGCGACCTGCTCTCCGCGACGATCGACGACTGCCGGGCGTGGGCCGCAGCCGAGCCCGCCGCCGCGCTCGACCCCGAGTCGTGGGCTCCCGTCGTCCGGGCGGCCGGCGCCGGGGCGCGATGACCACCGACCGCGCCCCGAGCGTCAACGGGGACGGTCTCGACGACGCGGCGCTCGTCGCCGCCCTGCGGGCTGCCGTGAAGCCGGACGCCCCGCCGAGCGGCGACGGGTGCGCCGAGTGCGACCCCGCCGGTGGGTGGTGGGTGCACCTGCGCCGCTGCGCGACGTGCGGCCACGTCGGGTGCTGCGACACGTCCCCCGCCCAGCACGCGACGGCTCATTACCAGGAGAGCGGGCACCGCCTGATGCGCTCGTTCGAGCCGGGCGAGGACTGGTACTGGGACTACGGCACCGAGCAGGTCCTCGAGGGCCCGCACCTCGCGGCACCGTTGTCGCGCCCGCCTGAGCAGACGGTGCCCGGTCCCGCCGACCGTGTCCCGCCGAACTGGCGCGAGCTGATCCACCGCTGACGCGACTGCGACATCCTGCGACCGAGCCGGGTAGCACGCCATGGTTCTCGGCGAACCCGGGTTCGGCGCTGCCCGGCTCCGGTTCGACAGTCCGACCTCGCGCGTACCTGTTGTCTTTCCGTGGTGGAAGCTGTTTGATTCTGAGGAGCGGTGTTCGCATCGCGGCCGACGACGGTCGCACGCCTCGGACGACGGCTGTCCGTACCGGCACCGCGCACCACAGTGATTTCTCGATGAGGAGGACCACGGATGCATCGTCTGACAGCGGTATCACCGCCCAGGGGGAGAAGACGGTCGAGACTGCTCGCCGCTGCGCTCGCCGCCGCCCTGACCATCCCGCTCGCCGCCGTCTCGGTGTCGGCGGGCGCCCTGCCTGCCGAGACCACGGGGGACGAGCCCGCCGCGCAGGCGGAGGCGCTGCGCAACGGGCTCAAGGGCGAGTACTTCCTCTCCGGCGGCCCGGCCTGGCCGCTGACCGACCTCAAGGCCACCATCCCGGACCCGCGCATCGAGTTCCAGAACCTCGTGCCGACGTTCGCCGAGCTCACGGGCCGCGGCGAGCGCACGTCCGCGCGCTGGACCGGCACCATCACGCCCGAGTTCAGCGAGGCGTACACGTTCTCCGCGATCGGCGACAACGGGTTCCGGCTCTGGATCGACGACGAGCTCGTCATCGACCACTGGGTCGACGACTGGGACGTCGAGCAGACGGGCGCGCCGATCGAGCTCGAGGCCGGTCAGGCGTACGAGTTCCGCATGGAGATGTTCCAGAACACCGGCGGGTCGCACCTGCGGCTGCGGTGGCAGAGCCCGTCGCAGGAGCGCGAGATCGTCCCGACCGACGCCTTCGCCTACCCCGACGACTTCGTCGTCTTCCCGGCGGCGGCCGCGCTCGAGGCCGACGGCACGAGCCTCAACGTGACGTTCGAGGGTGCTGCGGGCGGCGTCGACGAGAGCCTCGTCGACCACCTCAGGGTCCAAGTGGACCAGCTCCCGTGGCCGGTCGCCGGCGTGGAGGCGCAGGGCGACGTGCTCGGCATCGACCTGGGGGCGCAGGTGGACCGCGCGTCCGCCGTCCGCCTCGTGTACGACGGCGAGGGCGACCTCACCGTGGGCGGCGAGGCCGTCGGGTCGCTCAACCTTCCCGTGGAGAACTCCTCCACGTTCCGCATCCAAACGCCGTGGGCCGACGACTTCGACCCCGAGAACCCGCTGCCCGAGTACCCGCGCCCGCAGCTGACGCGCGACGACTGGCAGAACCTCAACGGGATCTGGCAGTTCGAGGCGGCAGCGGCCGAGTCGCCTGGTGGCGCCACCGACGTCCCGACCGGCCGCGACCTCGACGAGGAGATCGTGGTCCCCTACGCCGTCGAGTCCGCGCTGTCGGGCATCGAGCGGCGCGAGAACGACATGTTCTACCGCCGCACCGTCACGGTCCCCGAGGACTGGGGCGTCGGGACGGGCAACCGCCTGCGCCTGAACTTCGGCGCGGTCGACTACACCGCGACCGTGTGGGTCAACGGCACCGAGGTCGGCACGCACCGTGGCGGCTACGACGCGTTCTCGTTCGACGTCACCGACGCGCTCGTCGAGGGCACCGAGCAGGAGGTCGTGGTCCGCGCCGTCGACACGACGGACGGCAGCAACCAGGCCGTCGGCAAGCAGACGCTCAACCCGGGCGGCATCTTCTACACCCCGACGTCGGGCATCTGGCAGACGGTGTGGATGGAGCCCGTTCCCGTCGCCGCGATCGACGACGTCGTCACGACGCCCGACATCGAGGCCGGCGTCCTCGCCGTCACGGCGCACTCGGCGTCCGCGTCCGACGGCGCGACCGTCACCGCGGTCGTCCGCGACGCCGACGGCGCCGAGGTCGGCACCGCGACGGGCGCGGCGAACGAGCAGCTCGCCGTCGAGATCCCCGACGCCCACCTGTGGACGCCGGACGACCCGTACCTGTACGACGTCGACGTCACCCTGACGGACGGCACCGGTGACGGCGCGACGACGGACACCGTCGAGTCCTACGCGGGCATGCGCTCGATCGAGGTCGCCGAGGTGGACGGCGTCAACCGCATCCTCCTCAACGGCGAGAACACCTTCCTCCTGTCGACGCTCGACCAGGGCTACTGGCCGGACGGCATCTACACGCCGGCCTCCGACGAGGCGTACGTGTTCGACATCCAGGCGCACAAGGACCTCGGGTTCAACACGCTGCGCAAGCACATCAAGGTCGAGCCCGCGCGGTTCTACCACCACGCCGACACCCTCGGCCTCATGGTCTGGCAGGACATCCCGAGCGGCTGGTTCAACAACGGCGACACCGACCCGGCGTCACGCACGTTCTGGGAGTCCGAGATGAAGGAGATCATCGACCAGCTGCGGTCGGTGCCGTCCATCGTCGGCTGGGTGACCTTCAACGAGGGCTGGGGCGAGTGGGACCTCGCCCAGACGGCCCGCATCGGGAACGAGATCGACGCCTACGACCCGAGCCGCATCCTCAACACGCACTCCGGCTACAACTGCTGCGCGTCGAAGGGCGACTCGAAGACGGGCGACATCATCGACCACCACCTGTACACCGGTCCGGCCACGCCCAAGCCGGACGCGACGCGCGCGTCGATCGACGGCGAGCACGGCGGCTTCTCGATGAGCGCCCCGGGTCACATGTGGCCGGGCGTCTCCGCCAACCCGTACGGCGGCGTCGCGAACAGCGAGGCGCTGACGGACGCGTACGTGGCGAACACCGAGAAGCTCGTGCGACCCGCGCAGTGCTACCTCTCGGGCTCGGTGTACACGGAGATCTCCGACGTGGAGAACGAGCTCAACGGCTTCTACACCTACGACCGCCGGGTCCTCAAGATGGACGCGGCGCGCGTCAAGGACGTCAACGAGCGCGTCGTCGCGGCGGCGAAGCAGGGCTCCGCGCCGGTCGACCCCGGCACCCCGGGCCTCGCCGGCACGGGACGCTGGTCGTTCGACGAGGGCACCGGCACGACCGCGGCCGACTCCGTGGGCGACCACCCGGCGTCGGGCACGGGCACCTGGGTGCCCGGGCAGGGCGGCACGGGTTCCGCCGTGAAGCTGAACGGCACGAACCAGTCGTTCGCGACGGAGGGCCCCGTGCTTGACACCACCGGCTCGTACACCGTGTCCGCGTGGGCGCAGCTCGACCGCCTGCCGGGCAGCGCGTGGGCGACGGTCGTCGGGCAGGACTCGTCGACCGGCTCCAGCGCGTTCTACCTCCAGTACGGCGGCGGCGGCCGGTTCGCCTTCTCCTACGACGGCGAGCCGCGGGCCGAGTACGTCGTCCAGCCGGTGCTCGGCGACTGGTACCACCTCGTGGGCGTCCGCGACGCGGCCAACCAGACGCTGAAGCTGTACGTCAACGGGGAGCTCGTCGGGCAGTCCGACGTCTGCGGCGGCACGACGCCGTCCGGCCCGCTGACCATCGGCCGCGGCCAGTGGGGCGGCAACCCGGTCGACTTCTGGCCGGGCACGATCGACGACGTCCGCGTCTTCGACCGCGCGCTGTCCGACGACGAGGTCGCGTCCGTGTACGCCGGCGACGACGAGGAGCCGGCGCTCGACGTCACCGTGACCGCGGAGCCGCGCTGCCTCGCGGGCACCGCGTACGTCGCGGTACGGGCGACGAACGGCGGGGACGTCCCGGTGGACGTCACGCTCGACACGCCGTTCGGCTCGAAGACCGTCTCCGACGTCCAGCCGGGGAAGAACGCGTACCAGTCGTTCGCCGTCCGGTCCACGTCGGTCGAGGCCGGGACGGCGACCGTCACCGCGAGCGGCGAGGTCGACGGCGAGGAGGTGACGACCGAGCTCGAGGCCGGGTACGCGGCGTCGTCCTGCGGCTGACCGCACCCGGCTGACCGCACCCGCGAGGTAGAACCGCAGGTCGCGAGGTAGAGCTCGAGGAGCTCTACCTCGCGACCGCGAGCTCTACCTCGCGGTGTCGTCCCCAGGCAGCGGCGGGCTCTCTCGGGTTCCGTCGGGTGTGCGTCAGGTCCGACGGCGCGACGCGTCGTCCGCGACGACCGGCAGCTCCGCGCGCAGCACCATCGAGGCGGCGCCCACGGCCGCGGCGTCGGCGACGCGCATCGAGAGCGCGACGCGGACCTCGTGGCGGGCACGGGGCAGCGCCTCGGCGTCCAGCCGCTCGCGCAGGACCGACAGGTAGATGCTGCCCGCGACCGTGAACGACGGCCCGGCTAGCACGATCGAGTCGAGGTCGAGCAGGTCCACGAGCGTGAGCACGGCGTCCGCGAGGTGGTGCGCCGACTCCTCGACGAGCGCTGTCGCGAGCGCGTCGCCGCGGACGGCCGCGGACGCGACGGCGGCGAAGTCGGTGAACGGGTCGCCGTCGTCGCTCAGCTCGACGACGGTCTCGCGCCCGGCCTCGACGGCGGCGCGCGCGGCGGCGGCGACGGCTGCGGGGGCGGCGAGCTCCTCGACCGTCGGCCCGGCCTTCCCGTCGGCGCGGTGCACGTGCAGGCGCCCGAGCGGCCCGACGTTGCCGCTCGCGCCGCGGTAGACCTGGCCGTCGAGCACGAGCCCGGCGCCGATCGACGCGCCCATGTAGACCGTGCAGTGTGCGCGCGCGTCGCCCACCGTCCCGCGCCAGAGCTCGCCCACGGCGGCCGCGGTCGCATCGTTGCCGAGGACGACGTCCAGTCCCGTCGCCCGCTCGAACGCGGCGCGCACGCCGTGACCGACCCAGCCGGGCAGGCTGCGCGAGTGCAGCAGCGACCCCTGCTCGAGGTCGAGCGTGCCGGGCAGCACGAGCCCCACGCCCACGACCGACGACGGCGCCACCTCGCCCGCGCGCAGCAGCGCGAGGACCTGCGCGGACAGCCGCTCGACGACGGCGTCCGGGTCGTCCGCGCGCGCCCCGCGCACCCGTTGGCGTGCGACGAGCGCGCCCGCGGCGTCGACCACGACGGCCACCGCCCAGTCGGCGCCGACCTGGACCCCCACGGCGCAGCGCGACCGCGGGGCAACGGCCAGCATGACGCGCGGCTTGCCGCCGGTCCACGCCCGCTCGCCCGTCTCGACGACGAGGCCTTCGTCGAGGAGTGCGCGCACCGCGTGAGTCACCGTCGCCTGCGTGAAACCCGTGGTCTCGGCGACCTCGACGCGGCTGATGGGGCCGAGGCGCCGGATCGTGTCGAGCACCGTGGAACGGCTCGTCCGCGCACCCGTTCGGGGCGCACGCCCAGGGACCTCCACGGGACGACGGTACCCGGCAGGCTGTCGGGCGGCATACTTGCGCCATGGAGCAGCCTGCAGCTCCCGGTCGCTCGACGTTGCGCGCCGGGATCGTCCAGCACCGGTCCTCCGACTCGCACGACCTCGACCCGTTCTACGACCACGTGCTCGCAGGGCTGGAGGAGACGCTCGACGCGCACGGCGCGAGCGTGTTCGTGCTGTTCGAGGAGTCGGCCGACGCGGAGCTCGAGGTGTACCGGCGGTGGGCGGACCAGGCGCTCGTCGACGCGGTCGTGCTCACCGACCTCGTCGACGGCGACGAGCGGGTCGCGGCGTGCCGGCGTGCGGGGCTGCCCGCGTACGCCCTGTGCCCGGCCCCGCCGGCCGACGTGCCCGCCGTCGTGGTGGACGACGCCGACGCGATGCGCCGGGCGATCGACTATCTCGCCGGCCTCGGTCACCGGCACGTGGCCCGGGTCAGCGGACCCTCGCACCTCCTGCACACGCGGGCGCGGACCGTGGCGTTCGACGAGGTCGTCACGGCACGGGGTCTGCGCGGCACGACCGTCGTGGGGAGCTACGGGACGGCGTCCGGCGCTGATGCGACCCGGACGCTCCTGGACGCGGACGACCCGCCGACCGCGATCGTCTACGACGACGACCTCATGGCGGTGGGCGGGCTCCGGGTCGCTCGTGCGCTGGGTCGGTCGGTGCCCGGCGACGTGTCGCTGCTCGCGTGGGACGACTCGGCGCACTGCCGCCTCGCCGACCCGCCGCTCTCCGCGGTGAGCCGCGACGTGCGCGGCCTGGGCGCGGAGCTCGGCGCGCTGCTGCTGCGGACGACCACGGGCGACGTCGCGGACGTGCTCCGCGCTCCTGCTGCGCGCGTCGTCGAACGGGGGAGCACGGGGCCGGTCCCGACGGCCTGATCAGGCCACCCGGCGCGTGCGGCATGGTCGGAGGTCGGCCTCGGGCCGGCACCCTGCCTCGGCGGACGTCCCGGGGCGCCACGAGGTGGCGTCACCTCCGACACCATGATGGACGCATCTGATGTCAGAAACCCTTGCGCTGGTGTCGCAGTGGTGTCATAGTGGAGTCATGGACCTGACCCGATATGTCGACGAGCTGCAGCACCAGCTCTCCACCGCCGCTGCGGCCGGGGGAGACGAGGCGCGTGAGCTCGCCGCCCGGCTGACCGCCCCGCTCGACGCGGCTGCCCGTCTCGTGCTCCTCGAAGCCCTCTCCGACGCCGCGGGGGAGATCTCCGCGGAGCTGGCGCCCGGCTCCGTGGACGTCCGCCTCCGCGGCGGTGCCCCCGAGTTCGTCGTCAGCGCTCCCGCCGCCCCGGCTGTACCGACCGCCACCTTCGCCCCGGTCGCCGACGCGGCCGCGACACCCGCGCCCCCGACCGTCGACACCGAGGGCGCCGCGACCACCCGCACCACCCTCCGCCTCCCCGACCACCTCAAGACGCAGGCCGAGACCGCCGCCGCGCGTGACGGCGTCTCGGTCAACACCTGGCTCGTCCGTGCGGTCGCAGCCGCCCTCGAGCAGACCTCGGGTCGGCCCGCGACCGCAAGCAGCTCCCTGCAGCGCGGCACCGGCCGCGTCACCGGCTGGGTGCGCTGACACCTGCGCTGACATCGGCGCTGACACCTACGTCGGCAGTCCGCCGACGTTCTGAACCACCACACCTGACACCACCCCGACACCACCGATGGAGCTTCGCCATGCCCACTTTCCCCGCCCCCCACCCCGTCCCGGTCGTCGTGGACGTGCCCTTCGCCAACCTGCACGTCGTCGCAGGGGAGCGCGACGACGTCGTCGTCACCGTGCTGCCGACCACCTCCAAGCCCGGCAGCGTGCGTGCCGCCGAGGAGGTGCGCGTCGACCGCGACGGGGACGCCGTGACGATCACGTACCCCGGGTCCTGGAAGCAGTTCGTGCTGCCGTTCGCGTCCGGCACCGCGAACATCACCGTCGAGGTGCCCGCCGGCTCGCGGCTGCGCGGCAAGACCGGCTCGCTCTACGCCGAGGGCCCGCTCGACGCCGTCGACATGACGCTCTCCGCGGGCAACGTCCGGGTGGGCGACGTCGACCGGCTCGACCTCAAGGTCGCCGCCGGCTCGGTCGCCGCGGGCCGCATCACCGAGACGCTGGACGTCAAGGTGAGCGCCGGATCGGTCGTCGTCGACGAGATCGCCGGCAGCGGCACGATCCGCGCGAGCAACGGGACCACCACGGTGGGAGTCGTCACCGGTTCCCTGGAGGTGCAGGGCGCCCACGCCGACATCGCCGTGAGCCGCGTGCGCGGCACCGTGACCGCCAAGTCCGCCCACGCCGGCATCCGGGTCACCAGCCTCGAGTCCGGCGCCGTGACGCTCTCCTCCTCCTACGGCTCGATCGAGGTGGGCGTGCCCGAGGGCACCGCGGCGTACCTCGACGTCTCGTCGGAGAACGGCACCGTCCGCAACCTGCTGACCCCCACCGAGGGGCCGGTCGACGACGAGGCCACCGCAGAGATCCACGCGAGCACCGGCTACGGCGACGTCGTCGTCCGCCGGCCCTGACACGACCCCACGAAACGGAGACCGGACATGACCACCCCTCAGTCCTCTGCACCCGCGATCAGGGTGCAGGGCATCCAGAAGTCCTTCCAGGACCTGCACGTGCTGCGCGGCGTCGACCTGGACGTCCAGGCGGGAAGCATCTTCGCGCTGCTGGGCTCGAACGGCGCCGGGAAGACCACGCTCGTGCGGATCCTGTCGACCCTGCTCAAGGCCGACGCGGGCACCGCGACGGTCCACGGGTTCGACGTCGCCACGCAGCCCGGCGACGTACGGGAGGCGATCAGCCTCACGGGGCAGTTCGCCGCGGTCGACGAGATCCTCACCGGCCGGGAGAACCTCGTGCTGGTAGCCCGGCTGCGCCACCTGCCCGACCCCGGCGCGATCGCGGACGACCTGCTCGCGCGGTTCTCGCTCACCGACGCGGGAAGCCGTCGGGCCGGCACCTACTCGGGGGGCATGCGCCGCCGGTTGGACATCGCGATGAGCCTGATCGGCGACCCGCCGGTGATCTTCCTCGACGAGCCCACCACCGGCCTCGACCCGCAGGCCCGGATCGAGGTCTGGGACACCGTCAAGCAGCTCGCTCAGGGCGGCACGACCGTGCTGCTGACCACCCAGTACCTCGACGAGGCCGAGCAGCTCGCCGACCGGATCGCGATCCTGCACCAGGGCACGATCATCCAGAACGGCACGCTCGCCGAGCTCAAGGCGCTCCTGCCCGCGGCCGAGGTCGAGTACGTCGCCAAGCAGCCCTCCCTCGAGGACGTGTTCCTCTCCCTCGTCGGCGCGACCGGCACCGCCCAGCCCACCTCCGCCACCACGGCCGGCACAGACAAGGAAGCACGATGACCACCCACGTCCTCACCGACACCGGCGTCCTGACCGGCCGCTCACTGCGCCACATCTCGCGCAGCCCCGACACGATCATCACCACCGCCGTCACCCCGACCGCGCTCATGCTGCTGTTCGTCTACGTGCTCGGCGGCGCGATCGACACCGGTTCCGACGGGTCCTACATCGACTACATGCTCCCCGGCATCCTGCTCATCACCATCGCCTCCGGCGTCGCGTACACCGCCTACCGGCTGTTCCTCGACATGCAGGGCGGCATCTTCGAACGGTTCCAGTCGATGCCCATCACCCGCTCGTCCGTCCTGTGGGCGCACGTGCTCACGTCCCTGGTCGCGAACCTCGCGTCGATCGCGATCGTCGTCGCCGTCGCGTTCCTCATGGGCTTCCGCACCGGCGCGTCCGTCGGCGCCTGGCTCGCCGTCGTCGCCATCCTCGTCCTGTTCACCCTCGCCCTGACGTGGCTCGCCGTGATCGCCGGACTCTCGGCGAAGACGGTCGACGGGGCGAGCGCGTTCAGCTACCCCCTGATCTTCCTGCCGTTCATCAGCTCGGCGTTCGTCCCCACCGACACCATGCCCGCCCCCGTCGCCTGGTTCGCCGAGAACCAGCCCGTCACCGCCATCGTCGACACCCTGCGCGCCCTGTTCGGCCAGGAGCCGGTCGGTACCGACATCTGGATCGCCCTCGCCTGGCTGGTGGGGATCCTCGTCGCCGCCTACGCCGGTGCCGTGGTCATCTACCGCCGCAAGGTCAGCTGACCCCGCGCACCTGCACCGACCACCCCCACCGCACACGCCCACGGCGTCGTGCGGTGCGGTCGTTCCCCCGAAGACGCGGCCCGGTCCCGAGCGCGGCGTCTCGCCTGACGCAGTGGTCAGGGGCGCATGCCGCCGAGCGCGGTCGTGACGAGCCGGTCGACGTACTCGTCCGTCAGGGGTCCGCTGCGCTGGAGCCACCGGTTGAGCACCGGGCCCCAGATCAGGTCGACGGCGAGGTCGAGGTCGAGGTCGTCCGCGAGCTGGCCTGCTTCCTGGGCGCTGCGCAGGCGTTGCCGCTTCGCCTCCTTCAGCGGCCCGTCGAGCCGCTCGTGGTAGGCGTCGGCCAGCGCGCCGTCGTGCGCGACCTCGGTCGCCAGGGCCCGCATCGGCCGGTCGAGGCGCGGATCGTTCAGCTCCGCGACCGTGGCGCGCAGGACGAGCCGCAGGTCGGCGTCGAGGTCGCCGGTGTCCGGGAGGGTGGGCGGCTCGCCGTCGCCGCTCTCGCTGAGCAGCAGGAACGCGTCGAGGAGCACCGCGGCCTTGGAGGGCCACCACCGGTAGATGGTCTGCTTGCCGACGCCGGCCCGTGCGGCGATGCGCTCGATGCTGAGCTGGGGGTAGGGCATCTCCTGGAGGAGGTCGAACGCGGCGGTGAGCACCGCGCGACGCGACGTCTCGCTCCGGCGGGCGGGGTCTGGCTTCGACATGGAACTACTCTACGTGAACGAGACGGAACGTCTCGTCTTGACCTCTGGGTTGGCCGGGGGTAGCGTCTCGCACTAACGAGACGGACCGTCTCGTCTCATCGACCGAGGAGCTACCGTGCGACCGTCTCCCCTCACACCCCGTACCTGGTTCATCACCGGCGCGAGCCGCGGCCTGGGCCGTGCGCTCGCCGTCGCCGCGCTCGAGCGCGGCGACCGCGTCGTGGCCGCCTCACGGACCGCCACCGCCGACGCCTTCGACCCGGCCCACCGCGAGCGCGTCCTGGCGCTGCCGCTCGACGTGACCGACCGGGACGCGGTCGTCACGGCCGTGGCGGCCGCCGTCGAGCACTTCGGACGGCTCGACGTCGTGGTCAACAACGCCGGCACCCTGTCCATGGGCATGGTCGAGGAGTTCACCGAGGGCGAGGCGAGGGCCCAGCTCGAGGTCAACCTCTTCGGAGCGCTCTGGGTCACCCAGGCCGTGCTCCCGCACCTGCGTCGTCAGGGGTCGGGCCACCTCCTGCAGGTGTCGAGCATCGCCGCCCTCGGCGGCTTCGCGAGCACGGGCCTGTACAGCGCGAGCAAGTTCGCGCTCGAGGGCCTGAGCGAGGCGGTGGCCTCGGAGGCGGCGTCGTTCGGGGCCAAGGTCACGATCGTCCAGCCCGGCGGCTACTGGACCGACCTGTACTCGAGCATGGCGTCGACGACGCCGCTCGAGGCCTATGCGCCGCTGCGCGCCGAGCTGGAGCGCCAGTGGGCGGAGGGCTCGGCGGACAGCGACCCGCGCCTGGCCGCCGAGGCGATGCTCACCGTCGTCGACAGCGACGACCCGCCGCTGCGGCTCCTGCTCGGCAGCATGGTCTACGACCTGGCGCTCGACGTCTCGCGCCGACGCCTGGACACCTGGGCGGCGTGGGAGGCGGTCAGCCGGGCCGCGGAGCACGCGGTCGACGCCCCGGCCGTCGCCGCCGGCTGACCCGGGCCACGGTCACCCGCGGCGGGTGAGGCTCGGGCGACCGGCTCCTGTGACCGTGGAGCCGAGCGCCCTGAGAGGAGCCCGCGATGACGGCTGCGCAGATCCCCCGACAGCAGGTCCCCCGACAGCAGGTCCCCGGACAGCAGGCCCCGACCGAGGCCCGCTCGTGGCACACCGTGCCCGCCGACGCGGTGTGCGCCGAGCTGGGCGTCGACCCGGCCGTCGGGCTGACGTCGGCCCAGGTCGCGGAGCGGCGTGCCCGGTACGGGCCGAACGCCCTGGCCGAGGAGCGCACGGAACGACCGTGGCAGGCGTTCCTGCGCCAGTACCGCGACCTCATGCAGCTCGTCCTCGTCGGCGCCGCGGTCGTGAGCATCATCGCGCTCGGCGACGTGACGACAGGCGTCGTCGTCCTGGCCCTGACCGTGCTCAACGCGCTCATGGGGCTGCACCAGGAGGGCAAGGCGGCGCAGAGCGTGGCCGCGCTGCGCGAGATGCTCGTCATGACGGCCACGGTGCGTCGCGACGGCCGGCAGGAGCAGGTGCCCGCCGAGGAGCTCGTGCCGGGCGACGTGGTCGGGTTCGAGGCGGGCAGCAAGATCCCCGCCGACGGCCGCCTGCTCGTCGCGGCGTCCCTGGAGATCGAGGAGGCCGGGCTCACGGGCGAGAGCACGCCCGTCGCGAAGGGCGTCGACGTCGTGGAGGCGGCCGAGGCCCCGCTCGGCGACCGCGTCGACATGGCGTACATGAACTCGCAGGTGACGCGCGGGCGCGGCGAGATGGTCGTGACGGCCACGGGCATGACGACCGAGGTCGGGCGCATCTCCGGGATGCTCAGCGGCGTCGAGCAGGACAAGTCGCCGCTCACGCGCCAGCTCGACCGCATCACGGTCATCATCACGGTGATGGCCGCGATCGCCCTCGTGGTGGTCGTCGTGCTCGGCCTCGCGCGCGGCGAGGACTTCGACAGCCTGTTCGTCGTCGGGATCAGCCTGGCGATCGCCGCGATCCCGACGGGCCTGCCGGCCGTCGTGACGATGCTCCTGTCGCTCGGCACGCGGCAGCTCGCCGACGAGGGTGCGATCGTCAAGCGGCTCAAGTCCGTGGAGACCCTGGGCTCGACGTCCGCGATCTGCTCGGACAAGACCGGGACGCTCACGCTCAACCAGATGACCGCGCGCCGGCTCGTGCTCGCGGGCCGGCGGTTCTCCGTCGACGGCGAGGGCTACTCGACGACGGGCCGCATCCTCGCGGCGGCCGGCTCGACGGACGTCGACCTCGAGCCCGTGGCGCTGCCCATGGCGCTCGCGAGCGACGCGGTCGTGCGCGACGGCGAGTGCCTGGGCGACCCGACCGAGGGCGCCCTCGTCGTGCTCGCCGCCAAGGCGGGGCTCGATGTCGAGGAGACGCGCCGCGAGCACCCGCGCGTCGCCGAGGTGCCGTTCGACACCGAGTACAAGCTCATGGCGACGTTCCACGAGATCGACGGCGTGGTGCGCAGCTTCGTCAAGGGAGCGCCGGACGTCCTCCTGGCACGCTCGACGCGGTATCTCACCGCGGACGGCGGCACGGCGCCGCTCGACGACGACGCCCGGGCGCTCGTCGTGCGCGAGAACGACGCGCTCGCGGGCGAGGGGATGCGCGTCCTCGCCGTCGCGCGGCGCGACGTCTCTCGAGCCGATCTCCAGGGCGACCTGCTCGGGCTCGCCCAGGACCTGGAGCTGCTCGCGCTCGTCGGCATCGTCGACCCGCCGCGGCGCGAGGCGCGCGACGCGATCGCCGAGTGCAAGGACGCGGGGATCCGCGTCCGGATGATCACTGGCGACCACGTGACGACGGCGTCCGCGATCGCCGGCCAGCTCGGCATCGAGGGCCGCGCGCTCACCGGGGCCGAGTTCGCCGCGATGAGCGACGCGCAGCTCGAGGCAGAGGTCGCGAGCATCGGCGTCGTGGCACGCGTGGCGCCGGAGGACAAGGTGCGGCTCGTCGACGTCCTCAAGCGGAAGGGCGACGTGGTCGCGATGACGGGCGACGGCGTGAACGACGCGCCGGCGCTCGCCCGCGCCGACATCGGTGTCGCGATGGGGATCACGGGCACCGAGGTCACCAAGGACGCCGCGGAGATGATCCTCACCGACGACAACTTCGCGACGATCGTCAAGGCCGTCGAGGGGGGCCGCGGGCTCTACGACAACCTCATGAAGTACATCCGTTTCCAGATGGTCGTGCTCATCGGCTTCATCCTCACGTTCGTGGGCGCCGGCATCTTCACCATCGCGAGCGGTACGCCGCTGACGCCGCTGCAGATCCTCTGGATCAACTTCGCGATCGACGTGCTGCTCGCGATCGGTCTCGGCTTCGACGCGGCGTCCCCGGGCCTCATGCGGCGCCGACCGCGCCCGCCCTCCGAGCCGGTCATCGGCCGTGCGCTCGGCGTCCGTCTCGCGGTGGGCGGCGTGCTCATCGCCGTCGGGACTCTCGTCGCCGTGGCGTGGGGCGAGGCCCGGTACGACCTGGCGGTCGCGACGACGATGGGCCTCACGGCCATGTCGCTCCTGCACGTCGTCGCGGCGCTCGAGTGGCGCGACCCGCGCGCGAGCATCCTGTCGTTCGACACGCTCGCCAACGGCCGGTTCGTCGTGCTCCTGCTCTCGTCCCTCGGCCTGACGTTCCTCGTGACGACGCTCGACGGGCTGGAGCGGATCTTCGGCACGGTGAGCCTCGACGGCGAGCAGTGGGGGGTGTGCGCGCTCGTCGCGCTCGCGTTCCTCGTGCTCGTCGAGCTGGGCAAGCTCGTGCTGCGGCACGTCTCGCCGCGGCGCACGGCAGACCCGCACGTCGCGGCCCACGCGCTGCCGGGGGCCTGACCGTGACGGACCAGGGGGCGGGGGGCGGCGCCCCGAGCGGACCGGAGGCGCCGCAGGGGGTCGACCGGCGGCTCGCGGTGCTGCTCGCGATGGCGATGTTCGTCCTCGTCGTCGACACGTCCTTCATGAACGTGTCGATCTCGGCCGTGGTCCGCGACCTGGGGACGACGGTGAGCGGCGTCCAGACGGCCATCGCGCTCGAGGCGCTCGTCTCCGCGGCGTTCATCCTCCTCGGGAGCAAGGTCGGTGACCTCGTGGGCCGGCGGCGCGCGTACGTGATCGGCCTCCTCGGGTACGGCATCGGTGCGGTGGCGATGATGCTCGCGCAGAGCCTGGTCGTGGTCGTCATCTTCTGGTCCGTGGTCGGCGGACTCGGTGCCGCCCTGCTCCTTCCGTCCATGCAGGCTCTCGTGCACGGAAGCTTCGAGGGCACCGCGCGGACCAAGGTCTACGCGCTCGTCGGGGCGTCCGCGTCGGTGGCGGCGGCGGTCGGACCGCTCCTCGGGGGGTTCATCACCACCTACCTGTCGTGGCGGGTCGCGTTCGGGCTCGAGGCCGTGGTGATCGTCGTCGTGCTCGCCGGCATCCGGCTCGTGCACGACGTCCCGTTCACGGGCGACCGCTCGGTCGACGTCGTCGGGGCCGTGCTCTCCGTGCTGGGCATGGGTGGCGTCGTGCTCGGCGTCCTCGTGTGGCAGGAGGGCGGCGAGGCGGTGGGGATCCTCGTCGCGGTCGGCGTCCTGGGGCTGATCGGCCTCGCCCGCTGGGTGCTGCGCCGCGAGCGCCGGGGCGCGGCCCCGCTCGTCGACCCGGCGCTGTTCCGCTCGCCCCCGTTCCGCCTCGGTGTGTCGCAGCAGACGCTGCAGCAGGTCGCGCTCGGCGGCGCGATGATCGCGCTGCCCGTGTTCCTCCAGATGGCGCTGGGGTACGACGCGATGCTCGCCGGCCTGTCGCTCGCGCCGCTCTCGCTCAGCATGTTCGGCGCGGCGATCCTGGCGGGACGGCGGGCCGGACGACGGCGCCCGGCCACGATCGTCCTGGCGGGCTTCTCGCTCCTCGTGGTCGGGGTCGCCGCGCTCCTGCCGGTGGTCCCGCGCGCAACCTCCGGGTGGTACCTCGCGGTCCCGCTCGTCGTCGCGGGCTGCGGTCTCGGGCTCCTCGTCTCCCAGCTCAACGCCTTCACGCTCTCGCCGATCCCCGAGGAGCGCGTGGGGGAGGCGGCGGGCGTGAACTCGGCCGCGGGGTCGTTCGGGCTGTCGCTCGGGCTGGCGCTCGCGGGCGCCGTCATGCTCGCGTCGCTCGCGCGCGGGTTCACCGCGCAGGCGCAGGACAGCCTCGTGCTGCCGCCCGAGGACAAGGCGCAGGTGAGCCAGGTCCTCGAGGAGGACGCCGAGGTGATGAGCGACGCCCAGCTCGTCGAGCTGCTGGCCGACGAGCCGGCGGCCGTGCGCGACGAGATCCTGCGGATCAACGACGACGTGCGGGCCCGGGCGCTGCAGGTGGCCCTCCTCGTGCCGCTCGGCGCCGGCCTCCTCGGCGTGGCGCAGTCGTTCCGGATGCGGCGGCTGCCCGACCCGGTGCCGGGCGCGGCACCCCCCGCGCTGGGCTGACGCGTGGAGACGCCACGACGAGCTCACAAAGTCCGGGACGGGCGGCGCGCGGCGCCGTTGTGGCTCGTCCTGACGCTCTTCGCGGTCGTCCTTGCACTTCTCGGATTCGCCGGGCTCGGCGACCTCCTGCTCTGGGTCGCTGCCGTCCTCCTCCTCAGCATCGTCGTCGCCACGGCCGTCGGTCTCCGCCGCAGGAGCGTCGCGACCGGGCCGGCCGGGGAGGCCGCTCCGGGAGCTGCAGGCACCACCTGGGACCGTCGGGCCGCGAGGCTCGGATGGGTCGCCCTGGCCCTGAGCGCGCTGACGGTCGTCCTGCTCGGGGTCGGCGCCTGGGTGGTGGTGCGGGGCCAGGCACGCATCGTCCCGACATCTCCGCGCCGCGCGAGCGAGGCGGTGCTCCCGGTCGACGTCAGCCTCACCGCGCCCGACCCGGGGGCCGTGCTCGTCCTGGGCTTGGGACTGGCGGCCTTCTTCGTCGGTATGGCGGCGTTGCAGGCCGCCACGGCCATGCGCGTCCTGGCCCGCGGTCGGGGGCTCTCTGCTCCTCCACCAGCACAGGTCGCCACGGCCGGGCGGCGGACGCTGGGGGCCGTCGCCACCCGCACGCTGCAGCTGGAGGAGCCACCTGCCTGGCCGGCGTCCGCGATCCCGGTCGGAGCCGACGACGTCCGCCGGATCCGCTGCACGGTGCTCATCCCCGCGCATGACGAAGAGGCGGTCCTCGGCCGGACGCTGGCATCGCT
This sequence comes from Cellulosimicrobium sp. So1_17, assembly GCF_055181235.1. Taxonomy (NCBI): domain Bacteria; kingdom Bacillati; phylum Actinomycetota; class Actinomycetes; order Micrococcales; family Promicromonosporaceae; genus Cellulosimicrobium; species Cellulosimicrobium sp. So1_17. The sequence goes on along the minus strand of NZ_CM143702.1, from coordinate 2,838,058 downwards.
CGGTCGTCAGACCCGCGGGCCGGACCGGGTGGTCGTCGTGGCTGACAACTGCACCGACGCGACGGTCCGGATCGCTCGTGAGCGGGGCGCCGAGGTCGTGGAGACCGTCGCCAACGACGAGCACAAGGCCGGTGCCCTCAACCAGGTGCTGGCCGGGCTGCTCCCCGACACCGACGTGGACGACGTCGTGCTCGTGATGGATGCCGACTCCAGCGTCACCGCCGACTTCCTGGAGGTCGCCATCGGGCGGCTCGAGCACGATCCCGACCTGATGGCGGTCGGCGGCCTGTTCTCCGGCGAGGACGGCGAAGGCCTCCTCGGGCAGATGCAGCGCAACGAGTTCGTGCGCTACCAGCGCGTCATCTCCCGGCGCGAGGGGCAGGTGTTCGTGCTGACCGGCACCGCGTCCGTGTTCCGCGCGTTCGCGCTGTGTGCCGTGGCGCAGTCGAGGGGCACGCTGATCCCCGGCGTCACGGGAGACGTCTACGACACCCGGGCGATGACCGAGGACAACGAGCTCACGCTGGCGCTGAAGTCCCTCGGCGCCGCGTTGACCTCGCCGGGACGGTGCCGGGTGACCACGGAGGTCATGCCGACCTGGCGCGCCTTGTGGCGTCAGCGTCTGCGCTGGCAGCGTGGGGCGATCGAGAACGTCGGTGCCTATGGTTTCACCCGGACCACGGCGCGCTACTGGGGTCAGCAGGTCGCGCTGGGCTACGGGGTCCTCGCGCTGCACGCCTACCTGGTGCTGACGGCTGTCGCCCTCCTGGCGTCGGACGAGGTCCGGTGGTCGCCGTTCTGGTTGACGGTCGGTTCGGTCTTCCTCGTCGAGCGTGTCGTGACGGCGTGGGCGGCGGGCTGGCGGGGCAGGGCGGTCGCCGCGCCGCTGGTGCTCGAGCTGACCTACGCGGTCGCCCTCCAGTGGACGTTCCTCACGTCGCTCGTGCAGATCGCCACGCGGGAGCGGGCAGGCTGGAACTACGTGCCCCGGCCCGTGACGTCCGCCCTGGTCGTCCCGGTCGTGCTCGCCGCGGCCGCCGTCCTGCCGACGTGGAGCCCTCTCCCCTCCACGGTCCTCCAGTCGACGTGGTTCGCCGCGCTGAGCCTGTTCGTCGGCATCAACACGCTCGTCTTCGCTGCGCTGAGCCTGTTCCAGCTCCTGCCACCCATCCGGAGCACGTACCACCGGGTCGTCCGCTCGGCCGCCTCCACCACGACCCGGGTCGCCGACGAGCCGTGAACCCGGTCAGGGCAGGATGCCCAGCTCGCGGCCGCGGCGGACCGCCTCGCGGCGGGACCCGACGCCGAGCTTGCGGTAGAGGGCCTTGAGGTGCGCCTTGACCGTGTTGACGGAGACGAAGAAGTCCTCGGCGATCTCGACGTTGCTCTCCATCGTCGGCAGGACCGCGAGGATCGAGAGCTCGCGCTCGGTGAGCGGCTCGGCCAGGGGCGCCGGCTCGGGACGGTCGTCGTGCGGCAGGCGTGCGCGCAGGCGCGCGGACAGCGCGTCGTCCCGATGGGCGACCGCGCGGGTCAGCGCGGGGAGCAGCTCCGGTGACCCGACCGTGAGGAACGGTCGGGCGAGCCCCTCGCCAACGGCGATGCCGAGCGCGCGGGCCAGTGCGTCGTCCGCTCTGCGGGTGCCTGCGTGCGCGAGGGCGGAGGCCTCGACGAGCGCGGCCTCGACGCGCACGAGGTCGTCCAGGGCGCCCTGCGCGTCCCTCACGGTCTCGAGCTCCTGGAGGGCCGCACCGGTCCTGCCGGCGGCGAGGTGCAGGCGCGCGCGGCAGACCGCCGTGAGCGCGGCCGACCCGAGGCCACCGAGGTCGGGGCATGACCGCGGGAGCGGTCCGGTCGGTCCGACGACGGACGGCGTCTCGAGCAGCCGTATCTCCGTCGTGGCGCGGACCCAGAGGTCCGCGAGCACGGGGGGGACGGGCGCGGTGCCGAGCGCACGATCTGCGGCCGCGAGCGCCTGCCGGGCCGAACGGCCGTGCCCGCGGGCCGCGGCGACCAGCGACTGGACCAGCTGCGCGGCCGCCTCCGACGCCGGTTCGCGTCCACCGCCGTCGATGGAGAGGGCGTGCGCGAGCGCGCTGTCGAGCCCGTCGTCGTGAGCGCGCAGGTAGTGCGCCCAGACCAGTGCCACGTGCGCGGCCCGGGCCTGGACGTGCGTCTCCCATCCGCTCGTCCTGGCCGTGTCCACCGCCGCGCGGGCGAGCGTCTCACCGTTCGCCAGCCGGCCGTGGGCGACCTCGAGCAGGGCGACGGCTCCCTGCGCCTCCAGGTCGACGAGCCGTCGCGCGCCGTCGACGACCCCCGCAGCGTCCGCGGAGCTCGCCGCGGGTGCCGGGACGAGGTCGACGGCACGGCCGGACGGGACGGCGCACCACGCGAGGGCGGCCCGACGCTGCGCGAGAGCCAGACGACGGTAGGTCTCGAGCGCGGGGAAGGGGAAGGGGACGGCGGCGGCGGCGGCCAGTGCCGCTCCCGCGCTGCTCGCCTGGCGCCGGACGTCCCCCAGGGAGCGGGCGACGGACGATTCGAGGAGGCCGAGCAGGACCACGGCAGGAGCGACGGACGCGCCGGTCGCGTCGCCGACCAGCCGGCGCGCTCGTTCGACATGGTGGTTCGCCGCCTCGAACCGGTCGTCGACGAGCGCGAGCGAGCCCGCGCACAGGTGCAGCGCGACGTCCGGCTCCAGGTCCGCGAACGGTACGCGACCCAGCACGTCGGCCACTGCCTGGCGGTGCGGTCCGACGAGGTGGACCGCGGCACCCTCCACGAAGACCGTGCCCGCGAGCCCCCAGTCCTCGGCCGCGACGGCATGCTCGAGCGCGCGCAGCGGGTCGCCGTGGCGGACGAGCCAACGGGCTGCGGCGCGGTGGGCGACGGGTAGCGCGTCGGGGTCCTCGAGACGGAGCTCGCTCTGCAGCATCTCGCGCAAGAGGGGATGGTAGCGATACCACCGGCGCTGGTCGCCGAACGCGGTGACGAAGCCGTCGGAGGCGGCCAGCTCGGGCAGCAGGCGGCCGGCCGGCGCCCCGGGGTCCAGGACCTCCGCGAGCTCGGCGCACAGCGTCGTGGCGAGGCTCGTGCGCAGCAGGAACTGCCGCACCACCGGGTCCCGCCGCCCGAGCACCTCGGACAGCAGGAACTCCGCCGCCGAGCGTTCCGCGCGGGCCCGGCCCGCCGCGTCGGGGGCGGCCTCGACCTGGAGCCGGACGCCGACGGCCCACCCGCCCGTCTCCGTGAGGAGGCGCTCGACCTCGCGCGGTGCGAGCGTGCGGCCGTGCAGGGCACCGAGCGCGGCGACCGTCGGCGCGTCGAAGGCGAGGTCCGACGCGCCGAGCTCGACGACCTCGCCCTGTCCGCGGAGCCGCTCCAGGTGGAGCAGGGGGTCGATGCGGGTGAGCACGACGACGTGCAGCGGCAGCGGGTAGCGCAGCAGGTCGTCGACCGTGCCGGACACGTCCGCGGTGGCGAGGTGGTGGACGTCGTCCAGGACGAGGACGACGGGAGCGGGCAGCTCCTCGATGCCGCGCAGGATGCGGCGGAGGAGTCCGGCCGACATCCGGGAGGGCACGGTGATCGCCGCGAGCGGGTGGTCCGGCGGGACGGCACCTGCGTCGCGGAGCGCCGCGAGCACATCGGACCAGAACGCGGTCGGCGTGTCGTCGAACGGCTCCAGCGTCAGCCAGGCGACGCGCGGACCCGGCCGGGTCCGAGCCCAGGCGGCGACCGTCGTCGTCTTCCCCCAGCCGGGACCGGCCGAGACGAGCGTGAGGCGCCGGGAGGCCGCCTCCTCCAGCCGGGCCTCGAGGCCTGGCCGACGAACCGTGGAGGGTGGCAGGACGGGGACCGTCGTGCGCGCGCGCAACGTACCGGAGGCGACCGGGACGCGTGGCGCTACCTCCGGCTCGGCACGTGGCTCGACCGAGGCCATGTCAGCAGGCTACGCGCGTGGTGGGATCCGCGCGCGACGTCATCGCCGGTCAGGCGGGCTGCACGGGCTGCACGGGCTGCGCCGGCTGCGCGGGGGCAGGTCGGGCGAGGAGCTCGACGACGAGGAGCGCCACGCCGGCGACCACGGCCGTCCCCACGACGAGGGCGGGCGTCGGCTGGCCGGCGAGCAGGAGGACCAGCGCGCCGAGCGCGACGACGACGACACGGACGAAGGTCTTGTGCTGGGCGAGCCAGTCGCCCACCGGCCCCGACGTGACGCCGCGGTTCGCCGCCCATTCCCGGCCCGAGTCCCCGATGCGGGCGAGTCCCGCGCGCAGGCTGCGCGCGGAGGCGCTCGACCCGCCCAGGTAGGCGGCGAGCGCGACCACGAGGCCCAGCACGCCGACCGTGCGCAGCGTCAGGCGGAGGAACGAGACCACCTGGTCGAAGACGATCTCGGCGGCGTCCAGGCGCGCCACCTGCCCGCTCAGCGCGTTCAGGTAGACGCCGCGGGCGACGGCGAGCGCGATGCCGAGCAGGACCATCGCCGCGGCGAGGGCGAGACCCGCGACGACGAGCGCCCGCAGGCGGTGGGTCGCCACGAGGACCCCCGCTGCGAGCAGGCCCAGGGCGACCCACGGGAGCCAGGTCGTGAGCACCACGAGCTGGGCGTAGCGGTTCTGGACCTGCACGAGCTGGGACGTCTGGACGATCGTGAAGCTCGCGTCGATCTCGGGGATGTTGGCCGCGACGTCGAGCCCGCGGTCGACGAGCCGCTGCTTGAGGATCTCGATCATCCCCGAGAGCTGGATCGTCAGCTGCCCGTCCGCCCCCACCTGCAGCACCTCGCCGTCCTCGCCCCGCATGACGGCGACGAGCTGCTGGTGCGCGACCCGGTTCGCCTGCACCCAGGCCTCCTCGAACGCGTCGCTCTGCACGACCCGGTCGGCGGCGCTGCGCACGAACGACTCGACGCCGCCCGTCAGAGGCGCCTCGAGCGCGCTGAGAGCGCGCGTCGCGCGGGGCGCGATGTCGTTCTCCTCGAGCCCGCCGACGACGTCGTCGAGCAGCGCGCTCACGTCGATCCGGGACATGACCGCCTCGGTGAGCCGGCCGGCGACCGCCGACTGCACGACGGGGTCGCTCGCCAGCGGACCGACCGTCTCCACGTACCGCTCGGTGTCGGTGAGCTCGCGCTGGGCCCACGCCGCGACGGCGCCGGCTGGGGCGAGGAGGGCACCGAGCGTGATGAGGACGACGCACGCCACGGCCCGCAGGCGGTGCGGCCGCGGGCCTTCCGTGCGGACCGGCGCCGGTCCTGCCGAGGCGACGACCTCCGCGGTGGCGAGGCGGCGCCGCAGCGCGGCGTTCTCGCGTTCGAGCGCGGCGAGCCGCTCCTCGACGGAACCGCCGTCGTGCGAGCCGTCCATGCGCGCTCCTCCCAGGTGGCGGCGCTCGGCGGCCGCCCGTCCACTCTGCGCCAGGAGGAGCGCTCGCTCCTCACCCGTCCGGGGTAGTCGGGCGAGGCACCCGTACAGGGTGATCCGCCCGACACGTGGCGCGCGGATCCTGGCGTGACGCGGAGAGTCTGGAGGGCGACGTGACAGGGACGACCCTGGTCGAGCTGACGGTGGTGGGGTCTGTCGACGTGCCCGACGCGGACCTCGCCGAGCTCGGCGTCCGCCGGGCGACGGCCTGCACGCTGCTCGAGGCGACGGTGCGCGACCAGGCGGCGCTGTACGGGCTGCTCCAGCGGCTCGCGTCACTCGGTCTCGACCTGCTGGAGCTGCGCACCTCGGCGGCGGGCGAGCGTGCCGACGTCGAGGTCGTCGTGCGCGGACCGGTGGGCGCGCTGGTGCAGGAGATGCTGCACGGCGTCAGCCGGTCCGTGCCCGCCACGGTCACGTCCTACCGCGTGCGGGACACGGACCTCGCCGGGCTGCTCGCCGTGGTCGACGGCGTCCCCTCACCCCCGGAGGGTGAGGACGGGTCGGGCCGCAGCGTCGACCGTGGTGCCAGGAGGGCCCGTCCGGGTCCGCAGAGCGTCATGACGACGGGAGTGGAACCGATGGAGCGAGACGTGGACGAGATGGGTCCGATCGACTTCCTCGTCGTGGAGTTCCCCGAGAACCGGCTCGACGGCGAGGCGCTGCCGCTCCTCGTCGAGCTCGTGGACCGCGGGATCATCCGCGTCCTCGACCTGGCGTTCGTCGAGAAGAACACCGCCGGCGAGGTGTCTGGCATCGAGCTGCACGACCTCGACGCGACCGGCGACTTCGACGTCTCCGTCTTCGAGGGCGCGTCGTCGGGCCTGCTGGGCGACGACGACCTCGAGCAGGCCGGGGCCGCCCTCGAGCCGGGCAGCGCCGCGGGCGTGCTCGTGTACGAGAACCTGTGGGCGGCACCCTTCGCCTCGGCTCTGCGCCGCGGAGGAGGGTCGGTCGTCGCCGGCGGGAGGATCCCCGTGCAGTCGATCGTCGCGGCGCTCGACGCCGTCGAGAGCCGCTGACCACCGCGGGCCCTGCCCGCACCGAGAGAGTCGAGAGAGGAGCACGCCGTGGGACTGATCCGAGGTGTCGCCCGGACCGCCGTCGTCGCGGGGACGGCGAGCGCCGTCTCCGGGCGCGTGCAGCGCCGTCAGCAGGGTCGCTGGGCCGCGCAGGACGCCCAGAACGCGCAGCCGGCGTACGCCGAGCCGCAGTACGCACCGCCACCGCCGCAGTACGCGGCGCCCCCGCCCGCGGCCCCGGCCGGCGACGACATGGACGCGAAGCTGGCGCAGCTGCGCGAGCTCGCCGGGCTGCGCGACCAGGGTGTCCTCACCCCGGCGGAGTTCGACGCCCAGAAGGCACGCATCCTCAGCTCCTGACGTCCGTCCCGGACACCCAGGCGTGGCCGACAAGGAGGTCGGGTCGTGGACGTTCTCTTCGTGCTCGAGGCCCTGGTGGTGCTCGGGGCGATCGTGATGGGCACCCGGTCGGGTGGCGTCGGGGTCGGGCTGTGGGGCGGTCTGGGTACCGCCGTCCTCGTCTTCGTCTTCGGGGAGGCGCCCGGTGAGCCGCCGGCCGCCGCCCTGGCGATCATCCTCGCGGTGGTGACGGCGGCCGCCCTCATGCAGGCCGCAGGCGGCATCGACTGGATGGTCGCCATGGCCGCGCGGATCATCGAGCGCCACCCCCGCCAGATCACCGTCATCGCACCGCTCACGGCCTTCGCGTTCTGCGTCGGGGCCGGCACCGGCAACATCATCTACCCCCTGCTGCCCGTCATCTACGACGTGTCCTACCGGAACAACATCCGCCCGTCGCGTCCCCTGACCGTCACGGTCGTCCAGTCGGGCATCGCGCTCGCCGCGTCGCCGGTCTCGGCCGCGATGGCGGCGATGCTCACGCTCACGGACGTCGCGCCGTACGACCTCGGGCTCACGCAGATCCTCGCCATCACCGTGCCCGCGTGCGTCGTCGGCATCGTCGTGACGGCGCTCGTCGTGAACCGGACCGGCAAGGAGCTCGACGAGGACCCCGAGGTGCTCGCGAAGATCGCCGCCGGTGAGCTGGAGGCACCCTCCGCGGTCGGGGTACCGGCGACGCCCCCCGCGCGCGCCGCCGTGGGAGCGGGCGGCGACGCACCGGCCGCGCCGGCCGTGGCGGGTCCGACCGGCGCGACGGCGGACGCCGTCGACGGGCCGGCCGCCCCCGTGTCGATCGCCTCGACCCTGACGTACACGAGCCGCGGGCGGAACTCGGCGCTCGCCTTCCTCGCCGGCGTGCTCGCCATCGTCCTCCTCGGCCTCTTCCCCGGGCTGCGCCCCGCGTTCGAGGTGCCCGAGGAGGGGATGGTCCCCATCGACATGACGACCACCATCGTCCTGGTGATGTTCGTCGTCGGCGTCGCGATCCTCTTCCTCGGCAGGCCGAAGGTCGACGAGGTGCCGGACCAGTCGGTCTTCAAGGCGGGGATGATCTCCGCGATCGCGCTGTTCGGGATCGCCTGGCTCACGGCGACGTTCATCACCGCGCACGAGGAGCTGATCGTCAGCACCATCGGAGCCTGGGTGACCGACTGGCGGTTCATCTTCGCGCTGGCCGTCTTCCTCGTCGCAGCCCTCACCACGAGCCAGTCGACGGCGACCCGCACGATCGTCCCCATCGGGCTCGCCGCCGGGCTGTCGCCGGGGCTGGTGACCGGCATGTGGGCCGGTGCGCTCGGCGGCGTGTACACGCTCCCGGCCAACGGAACCCAGATCGCCGCCGCCAACTTCGACCTCTCGGGGACCACGAAGCTCGGCACCAAGCTGCTCGACCACAGCTTCTTCGTCCCGATGCTCGTCCTGTCGGTCACGACGATCGTCGTGGGCGCGCTCATCGGAGCGATCTTCTTCTGACGGCCGGCCGGACGACGGCCGACCCCGGTGAGGGGAGCACCCCATGGAGACCGACGACGTCGCGGCGCGCGCCGGCGCGCTCATGCCGTCCTTGCTGGAGTCCCTCACGGAGCTCGTCGCGATCCCGTCGGTCGCGTTCCCGGGCTACCCGGCGGAACCGGTCGAGGAGATGGCGCGGACCACGCTCCGGATGCTGCACGAGGCCGGGGCGACCGACGCCCGGCTGATGGACGTGCCGTCCGGCTATCCGCCGATCTACGGCGAGATCCCGGGACCGCCGGGCTCACCGGTCGTCGTCCTGTACGCCCACTACGACGTCCAGCCCGCGCCCCCCGCGCAGGGCTGGACGACGGACCCGTGGCGTCCCACGACGCGACCCGACGGCCGCGTGAGCGGACGCGGCTCCGCCGACGACAAGGGCGGCATCGTCTGTCATCTCGGCACCCTGCGACTCCTGGCCGACAGACCCCCGTGCACGCTCCGGATCGTCCTGGAGGGGATGGAGGAGACGGAGAGCAACCTCGAGGCCTTCGTCCTGGCCCACCCCGACCTGTTCGAGTGCGACGCGTTCGTCGTGTGCGACATGGGCAACCTCCGGGTCGGGGAACCCGTCCTCACGACGGCGCTGCGCGGCGACGTCGCGTGCGTCGTGACCGTGAGCACGCTGCAGCACCCGCTGCACTCCGGGATCTTCGGCGGGCCCGCTCCCGACGCCATGATGGCCCTGGCCCGGCTCCTCGCGACGCTCCAGGACGACGACGGTGACGTCGCCGTCGGCGGGGTGACCTCGGGGGCGTGGGACGGGGAGGGCATCACCGCCGAGGAGTTCCTCGCGAGCGCCGACCTGCTCGACGGCGTCGGGCTCGTGGGGACCGGTCCTGTCGGAGACAGGCTCTGGACGAAGCCGTCGATCAACGCGATCGGTATCGACACCACCGGCATCGCCGGGTCGTCGAACGTGCTCATCCCGCGCGCGTCCGCCAAGATCTCGATGCGCATCGTCCCGGGTGCCGACCCCGACCACGAGCTCGACGCGCTCGTCGCCCACCTCGAGTCCCACGCCCCCTGGGGCGCCCGCGTCGAGGTCCAGCGCACCAAGGCCGCCCCGCCGTTCGACTGCCGCACGGACGGGCCCGCGTACGCCGCGGCGCGGGCGGCGCTCGCGGACGCCTACGGTGTCGAGCCCGGGGTCGTCGGGAGCGGCGGGTCCATCCCGCTCCTGAGAACTCTCGCGGGCGTGGCGCCCGGCGCCGAGTTCGTCCTCTGGGGACCCGAGGACGTCGCAGGGGCGCGCATCCATGCGTCCGACGAGAGCGTGGACCCTCGGGAGATCGAGCGCATGGTCGTGGCCCAGGTGCGGTTCCTCCAGCGGTACGCGGAGACGCAGGAGCCCGCGTAGCCACCGGTCGCCGGGGCTACGCGGGCACCGACGTGCGCTATGCGAGGGCCTTGGCCTTGAGCGCGGTGAACTCGTTCGCGTCGATCGCGCCCGCGTCGTAGAGCGCCTTGGCGTCCGCGATCTCGCTGGCTGCCGACTTCCCGCTCCCGGCCGTGGCCCGGACGTAGTCGTCCATGATCTGCCTGCGCGCACGGTCCTCCTCGACGTGGCGCTCTGCCATGCCGCGTCCGCGCGCGATCAGGTAGACCAGCGCGCTGAGGTACGGCACGAGGATGAGCGCCACGACCCAGATCGCCTTCCACCAGCCGCTGAGGTGCTTGTCCCGGAAGAGGTCGCCCAGGATCTGGAAGAGCACGATCAGGTACGCGATGAAGAAGAACCACCACACCATGAGCCAGAACCAGCTCCAGAAGTCGTCCACGGTGCACCCCTCGTCTCGGGGTCACGGGGTCCCGTGACCGCCTCTACCGTGGCGTGACGGCGACGACCGGACCTCACCCGTCAGGGGTGATCGTGGGGTCACGACGGATCTGCAGCACGCGCGCGATCCCGGGGGAGTCCGGGTCGTCGGTGATCTCCCGGCCGTCGAGCCAGCACGACACGACGTGCGCGAGCTCGCCGGGGTGGCTGAAGTTCATCGCGTGCGCGGCGCCCTCGATGAGGACGACCGTGAGGTGCGCCGGGGCGAGTCGTCCCACCTCGCGCACGCGCCGTGGGGGCGGCATCAGCGGGTCGCGCGAGCCGAGCACGGCGAGCGTCGGGACCGGGGTGCGCAGGATCCGCTCGAGGGACGGGAAGCGTGCCAGCTCGCTGAAGAGGTGCAAGGTCGAGACAGGGCCGAACCGCACGTAGTCGGGAACGGCGATCCGCGCCATCGCCGGGTTCTCGCGCGTCGCGTCGCGGGCGAGCTGGACGAGGGCGCGCGCGAAGGGCTGGTTGTGGACGCCGCCCGCGGGGGAGACGAGCACGACGCCGGCCACGCGGTCCGGCGCCTGGTGGGCGACCTCCAGGCTGACGGGCCCGCCCATCGAGTTCCCGATCAGCACGACGCGGTCGAGCTCCAGGGCGTCGAGCAGCTCGAGGAGCGCCAGCGCGAGGGCGGGGATGCCGAGCGCCGACCCCCAGTCCGGCGTGCGCCCGTAGCCCGGCAGGTCGGGGACGAACGTCGTCGCGCGGTGGGCGAGGAGCGACGCCGTCGGGAGCAGGTAGGTGCCGGAGACGGCGAACCCGTGCACGTGCACGATCGGTACGCTCCCGGGCACCTCGGGGCCGACACGGACGAACACGGGACGGCCTCCGACGTCGACCTCGCGCTCTTCCCAGACGATGTCCCCGCTCATGGCGCGATGCTCCCAGAGCGCGCGACGGTCGGCACGCCGACCGGGAGGTCGCGCGTGAGGCCGAGCGTCAGGCCGCCGTGGTGACGTGCACGACGAGCGCCTGTGCGGGCCACAGCGCGGGGACCTGGAGACCGACCTCGGCGAGCACGCGCCCGCAGACCGTGACGGGCGTCGTCAGCCACGGCGGCGTGACCCAGCCGTGGCGCGCGAGCCCGGTCTCGTCGCGCACCCGGACCGTGTAGCGGCGGTCGGGGTCGAGCCCGTGCAGGTGGACGCGCTCCGGCAGCGCGTCCTCGAGCGTCGCCACGGTGGCGACCGTCCAGACGCCCTCCGAGCGGTCCGGGAGGACTGCCCCGACGACGCGCAGCGCCGGGTCGACGACGTCGGCGTGCACCGCGGTCCCGGTGTGGAGCACGTGCCGCAGCTCCTTGTACAGCGCTGCGAAGGCCGTGATCGTCGCGACCTCGTCGGGACCGCACCCGAGGATGTCCCACTCGAAGCCCGCCGATCCCATGAGGCTCGTCGCGAGGCGGTAGGAGAGGTCGGTCGTGCGACCGGACGAGTGCGCCTCCCCGGGACCGACGTGCCCGCCGACGAGCTCGGGCGGCAGGAGGAGCTGTGTCCAGCGCTGGATGTCCTGGCGCTCGACCGGGTCGTTGGAGTCCGACGCCCAGACGCGGTCGGCCACCGCCATGACGCCGAGGTCCGTGCGCGCGCCGCCCGACGAGCAGGACTCGATCTCGAGGCCGGGATGCCGTTCCTTGAGCTCGGCCATGAGCGCGTACGCCGCACGGGTCTGGGCGTGCGTGCCGGGACGGCCGTCGTGGACCGTCTCGACGAGGTCGCGGTTGTGGTCCCACTTGACGAAGTCCACGCCCAGCTCGCCGATCACGGCGCTCATCGCGTCGCGCACGTGGGCGTACGCGTCCGGGTTCGCGAGGTCGAGGACGTGCTGGCCGCGCCACGACAGGCCGGCGGGCGCGTCGAGGTGGGTGGGGCTGTGCAGGAGCCAGTCGGGATGGGCTCGAGCCAGGTCGGAGTCGAGGTTGACCATCTCCGGCTCGAACCACAGCCCGAGCTCCATCCCGAGCCCGTGCACGAGGTCGGAGAGCGGCCCGAGACCGTCGGGCCACACCGTCCGGTCGACCCACCAGTCGCCGAGGCCGCGGGTGTCGTCGCGGCGGTCGTGGAACCACCCGTCGTCGAGCACGAACCGCTCCACGCCGACCTCGGCCGCGCGCCGCGCGAGCGCGTCCACGCGGGCCGGGTCGTGGTCGAAGTAGACGGCCTCCCACGTGTTGAGCACGAGCGGGCGCGGCGACCGGGGGTGCTGCGGGCGCGCCCGCAGGTAGGTGTGGAAGCGGGCCGCGACGCCGTCGAGCCCGTCGCCCGACCACGCGAAGTACGCCGTGGGGGCCGTGTGCTCCTCGCCGGGGGCGAGGACGACCTCGCCCGGACGCAGCAGCTCGCCCGCGCCCAGGAGCGTCGGGTGCTCGGGCGTGCGGTCGACGCGGTAGGTGACGTCGGCGCTCCAGCCCAGGTGTACCGCCCAGACGTCGCCCCGCCGGTCGCGCGGCGCGCCCGCCGAGGCCAGCACGACGTGCGGCGAGTCGTGCCCGACGCGTCCGCGCCGCGTCTGGCGCGTCGTCGAGCCGCGCGGCATCTCGGTCGTGCGCGGCGACTTCTCGCGCGTCCACCGCCCGGTGAACGACGTCAGGTGGTCGGCGCGCGTCGGCACGGGGAGCGTCGCCTCGAGCTGGTGCACGGTGAGCGGCTCGTCGCCGGCGTTCGTCAGGGCGTGGTCCACCGTGACGATGCCGCCCGCGCCGATCGCGAGGCGCGTCGTCAGGCGCAGCCCGGCGGCCGCGTCGTCCGCTTCGACGACGAGCCCGGCCCGGGCTGCGTCGCTCTCGGCCTCGCGCTCGTGCCGGACGTGCGTCGTCCACCGCGGGAACACCGGACGCCCGGCGCGCTCCAGGAGGATCCCGGGCCGCCCGGCCCAGCCCTCGGAGTCCTGCGGGAGCAGGCTCAGGCGCCACGCGGCGTCGAGCGTCCCGGGCGGCGTCTGGCGCGTCGTGGCCAGGGCGAGCCCGTCGAGGAGGTCGTCGTCGAGCTCGCCCAGGTCGGCGCCCCAGTGCAGCACCGCGGGCAGCCCTGTGGCCGGGGTCTCGACGACCAGGGCGACGCCGTCACGGCGCAGGATCGTGCGGTCGAGGTCCATCCTCGTCCTCTCGGTGGGCTCGTCGTGTCGTGGCACCGGTTCGTCGGCAGGTCATTGGCAGGGGGTCGGCAGGTCGTCGGCGCTGTCAGGCCGCGCGCGGGCCGGGGCCCGCGGCGTCGGACGCGGGCCGTGGCTCGGGCGGCCCGCGGAGCACCGAGACCGCGACGCCGACGGCGGCCGCCGTCGTCCCGTGCGTGGACAGCGTCGCACGGACGGGCCGCAGGTCCCGGTTGTACGCGGCTCGGTCGAGCGACCGCTGGACGCGGGGCACGACGACGTCGCCCACCGTGCCCAGGGCGGGCCCGGCGAAGACCACGACGTCGAGGTCGAAGAGGTTCGCGAGCGTGACCGCCGCGAGCCCGAGGGCGTCCCCCGCGTCGCCGAGCAGGCGCGCGGCCGCGACGCTCCCGTCGCGTGCTGCGCGCGCGACGCGCTCGAGCTCGACGAGCGTCTCGTCGGGCCGGCCGGTGAGCCCCAGGTGGTCGAGACCCGGCTCGGCGAGGGCGCGCGCGACGACGGCCTCGGGTCCGGCGAGCACCTCGACGCACCCGCGGTTCCCGCAGCGGCAGCGCGGGCCGACGCGGTCGAGGCTGATGTGGCCGAGCTCGACGGCGTTGCCCGACAGCCCGCGGTAGGCCAGGCCGTCGACGACGACGCCCCCGCCCAGGCCGCTGCTGCAGTAGACGAGCCCGAACGTCGCGGGGGAGCTTCCCGTGACCTGCTCGCCCGCCCACTGCTCACCCACCGCGGCAGCGGTCGCGTCGTTCTCGAGCCGGACGGGCAGACCGAGGCGCGCGGCGAGGTCGGTGACGAGGGGGTACCCGCGCCACGCCGGGGTGGGCTGCGGGGTGAGGAGCACGCCCCGTTCCTCGTCCTGGGGACCGTGCGTCGCGAGGCCCACGCCGAGCACGCGCTCGGCGGCGACGCGCGCGTCGTCGAGCACGGCCCGGACCTGGGCCGCGACGATGCCGAGATAGTCCCCGGGCGCCTCGCGCCCGGTGCCGCGCAGCGCGGACCGGGTGACCGTGCGCCCGGCGAAGTCGAGCAGGACGACGCTCGCCGAGCAGCGGTCGAGCTGGACCCCGACGGCGTACCAGGCCTCGGGGTCGACGGCGAGCAGCCGGCGCGGGGTGCCGCCGGACTTCTGCCGGCCCACCTCCCGGACGAGGCCGTCGGTCACGAGCTCGCGCACGACGTGGGTGATGGTCGCGGGGGTCAGGCCGGTGCGCTCGGCGATCTCGACGCGGCTGAGGGTGCCGGTCGAGCGCACGAGGTCGAGCACGGCCGCGCGGGTCGCGCTCCGGCCGGGTGCGCTGCGGGACATCGTCGTCGACCTCCTGGCTGGTTCGAGGTGCCCGACGCCGGTGCCGAGCCGCGGCGATATCTTGACACGGTAAATTTAGTGGGGCAAGAATCCTCCTGCGGTCATCGCCCAGAACCGGCCACCGTCGGCCGGTCGCCACCCGAGGAGGACCACTGATGTTCCTGCACCGCACCCGAACGCTCACCGTCGCGGCCGCCGCCGTCGCGTCGGTCGCCCTGCTCGCCGGCTGCAGCGGCGGTGCCGGAGACGGCACCACGACCACCGGCGACGGCACGTCGATCACCGTGTTCAACGGCTCGACCGGCACGATCACCGAGAACTTCAACCCGCTGAGCACGACGGCGCTCCAGCCGACGCTCGGCGTGATCTTCCAGCCGCTCTACTGGTACAACCTCGCGAGCGACGCCGAGCCCACGCCGCTCCTCGCCACCGGCCACGAGTGGAACGAGGACGGCACCGTCCTCACGATCACGACCCGGGAGGGCGTGTCGTGGAGCGACGGGCAGCCGTTCACCGCCGCCGACGTCGCCTTCACGTTCAACCTCATCAAGGACACGCCCGCCCTCAACACGAGCGGCCTCGCCGCGACGGCCGAGGCGACCGACGACACCACGGTGACGCTCACGTTCCCCGAGACGTCGTTCATGCAGGAGCCCGCGGTCCTGGGGAACCAGGCGATCGTCCCGGAGCACGTGTGGACGGACGTCGCCGACCCGGTGACGGAGATCAACAGCGACCCCGTCGGCACGGGGCCCTTCACGGTGAAGTCGTTCTCCGCGCAGTCCTACGTGCTCGAGAAGAACCCCGAGTACTGGGAGGAGGGCCTGCCCAAGGTCGACGAGGTGCGCTACATCGCCCTCGACACCGCGGACGCCGCGAGCGCCGCCCTCACCGCGGGCGACGTCGACTGGATGTCGTCGTTCCTGCCCGGGCTCGAGGACCTCATCGAGACGAACCCCGACCTGTCGTACGTGAACACCCCGGCGCTCACGGCGTCGATCTTCACGTGCTCCAACGCCGAGCTCGGGTGCGAGGGGCCGCAGACCGACAAGGCGGTGCGCCAGGCGCTCTACCACGCGATCGACCGGACGCAGCTCAACAACCTCGCGGGCGGCGGGTTCGCCGAGACCGCGTCGCCGACGCTGCTCCTGCCCGAGCGCGACGACCGGTGGATCACCGACAAGGACCTGCTCACGGCGCCCGAGACGGCCGACGTCGACACGGCGAACCAGATCCTCGACGACGCCGGCTGGACGACGGGCGACGACGGCGTCCGCACCAAGGACGGTCAGCGCCTGTCCATGACCATCCAGACCGTCACCGGGTGGAGCGACTTCATCTCGCTCAACGACGCGATGAAGCAGCAGGCCGCGGAGGTCGGGATCGAGCTCGTGCCGAGCCAGGTGGCGTGGAACGAGTGGAACCAGGCCCAGACCGCGGGCACGTTCCAGCTGAGCCTCGACTCGATCGGACTCGGGGCGTCGTCGAACCCGTACTTCACCTACTTCGGGAAGTACGACTCGGCGAACACGGTGAAGGTGGGCGAGACGGCGTCGGCCGGCAACTTCGCGCGGTTCTCGAACCCCGACGTGGACGCGGCGCTCGCGACGGCCCGTGCGACCGACGACGAGGCCGTGCAGACCCAGGAGTACGCGAAGGTCCAGGAGATCATCGCCGACGAGCTGCCGTACATCCCGATCTACGTGAACTCGATGCTCACGGAGTTCAACACGTCGCGGGCGACCGGATGGCCGACCGACGACGACAAGTACGCGATGCCCGCGTCCTGGAAGGCCTGGGACAACGGGATCGTCCTCAAGTCCATCACCCCTGTGGAGAACTGACCCGTCCCTGGACAGGTCCCGGCGTCGCCGCGCGGCGCGCCCCCGCCGACCGCGGTGGCGCCGGGACCACCCAGCCGGGCAGCAGGACGAACAGGGAGGTTCGACCGGTGCGCTTCGTACTCCGGAAGGCGGGCTTCTACGTCGTGGCCCTGTGGGCCGCGCTGACGCTCAACTTCCTCATCCCCCGGCTCATGCCGGGCAACCCCGTCGACATCATGCTCTCGAAGCTCGCGACGAAGGGCCCGGTCACCCCGGCCACGCGCGACGCGATCGAGGCGATGCTCGGCACCGACACCGACGCGTCGCTGTGGAGCCAGTACGTCACGTACCTCCAGGCGCTCGCGCACGGGGACCTCGGGACCTCGGTCGCGTTCTTCCCGGCGGGCGTGGGCCAGGTCATCGGCCAGACGCTGCCGTGGACCATCGGTCTCATCGGCCTGTCGACCGTCGTGTCGTTCGCGATCGGCGTCGGGCTCGGCATGGTCGCCGGGTGGCGGCGCGGGTCGTTCGTCGACAACCTCGTGCCGGCCGCGACGATGCTGCAGTCCGTCCCCTACTTCTGGCTCGCGCTGCTCCTGCTGTTCCTGCTCGGCAGCGTCTGGCCCGTCTTCCCGCTGAGCCACGGCTACGACGTCTACACGTTCGCCGGCCCGGAGCCCACGTGGGCGTTCGTGTCGTCCGTGATCTACCACGGCACGCTGCCCGCGCTGACGATCGTCATCTCGTCGGTCGGCGGCTGGATGCTCGGGATGCGCAACATGATGGTCTCGACCCTCGCCGAGGACTACCTCGTCACGGCCGAGGCCAAGGGCCTGCGGCCGCGCCGCATCCGGTTCGCCTACGCCGCGCGCAACGCGGTCCTGCCGTCGCTGTCCGGCTTCGCCATCTCGCTCGGCTTCGTCGTCGCCGGGTCGATCGTCACCGAGGCGGTGTTCTCGTACCCCGGCATCGGGTCCGCGCTGCTCCAGGCGGTCAACAGCAACGACTACGCGCTCATGCAGGGCGTGTTCCTCGTCATCACCCTGTCCGTGCTCGGGGCGAACCTCCTGGTCGACCTCCTGTACGGCGTGATCGACCCGCGCACGCGGGCCCGGTCCTAGGAGGTCCGCATGGCCATCACCACCCAAGACCCGGCGCTCGCCGCCGAGGAGGCCGTCGAGGCCTCCAGCGGTCGCCGCCGGCGCCGCGTCCTGCCGCCGATGACGCTCAAGCTCGGCGTCGGGCTGACCGTCGCCGGGGCGATCGTCCTGTTCGGCCTCCTCGGGCCGCTGTTCGTCGGGAACCCGTCGACGGTCTCCGACATCGGGCTGTCCCCGCCCGGTCCCGGGCACCCGCTCGGCACGACGCAGACCGGTCAGGACGTCCTCGCCCAGCTCGCGTACGCGACGCGGGGGTCGCTGACGATCGGTCTCGTCGTCGGTGTCCTCACGCTCGTGCTGTCGGCGTTCTTCGGCGTCGTCGGCACGTTCGTCGGCGGCTGGGTCGACGAGGCGTTCTCCCTGTTCTCGAACGTCATGCTCGTGCTCCCCGGCCTCCCGCTGGTCATCGTCATCTCGAGCTACGTGCCGCAGAAGTCGGTGTGGCTCGTCGCGCTGGTCCTCGCGATCACGAGCTGGGCCGGGTCGGCGCGCGTGCTGCGCGGCTACACGCTGTCGCTGCGCGAGCGCGACTACGTGCTCGCGTCGCGCGTGGCCGACGAGCGGAGCTGGCGGATCCTCGCCGTCGAGATCCTGCCGAACCTGGTGCCGATCATCGCGTCGCAGGTCGTGTTCGCGGTGATCTTCGCGATCCTCGGGGAGGCCGGCCTGTCGTTCCTGGGGCTCGGTGCCTCCAACTCCTTCACGTGGGGCACGATGCTCTACTACGCGCAGAACGGCCTCGCGCTGCGCCTCGGGGCGTGGTGGTGGTTCGTGCCGCCGGGCCTCATGCTCGCGCTGTTCGGCGCGGCGCTGTCGCTCATCAACTTCTCCATCGACGAGATCATCAACCCGAAGCTGCGCGCCCAGACCCGCTCCCAGCGCAAGCGGTGGCGCATGTCGCGCGAGCAGCTCCGCGAGGCCGACGAGGTGACGGCATGACCGAGGGCACCCTCCAGGAGCAGCCGGCGGCCGTCGTCGGCTCCCACCCGGTCCTCGAGATCGAGGACTTCTCCGTCACCTACCTGGTCGACCCGCCCGTCCCGGCGGTGCAGCACGTGGACCTCGTGCTGCGCCGCGGCGAGATCCTCGGGCTCGCGGGCGAGAGCGGGTGCGGCAAGTCCACGCTCGCGTACGGCGTGACGCGCCTGCTCAAGCCGCCGGCCGCGATCACGTCGGGCCGGGCGGTGTTCCACTCGCGCGAGGGGTACACCGTCGACCTGTCGTCGCTGCACGGCGAGGACCTGCGGGCGTTCCGCTGGGACAAGGTCGCCATGGTGTTCCAGGGCGCGATGAACTCGCTCAACCCGGTCCTGACGATCCGGTCGCAGCTCGAGGACGTCTTCACGACGCACCGGCCGCAGCTCTCGCGCCGCGAGCGGCGCGCGCGGTGCGGCGAGCTCCTCGAGCGCGTCGGGGTCGACGCGAGCCGGCTCGGCGCCTACCCGCACGAGCTCTCGGGCGGCATGCGCCAGCGCGTCATGATCGCCATGGCGCTCGCCCTCGAGCCGCAGGTGCTCGTCATGGACGAGCCGACGACGGCGCTCGACGTCGTCGTGCAGCGCGAGATCCTGCGCGAGATCACGCGCCTGCGGGCGGAGCTGGGGTTCGCCGTCGTGTTCATCACGCACGACCTGCCGCTCCTGCTGGAGATCAGCGACCGGATTGCCGTCATGCGCGCCGGCCGGATCGTCGAGCAGGCGGACGCCGTGACGCTGTACACCGACCCGCAGCACCCGTACACGCGGCGGCTGCTCGCGTCCTTCCCGTCGCTGACGGGCGAGCGCGGCGACTTCGTCCGGGCGGGCGACGCCGACCTGGGCGAGGAGCAGCTGGACGAGACGCCGCAGGACGTCGGCACGACCGGCGTCGGCACGACCGGCGACGACCTGGACCAGGAGGAGACCGCGTGACCACGCTCGAGGCCCGTGACTTGGTCAAGGACTACCGCCTGCGCAGCGGCCTGCGCTCGACCCGGCTGCGTGCCGTGGACCACGTGAGCTTCACGCTGCAGCCCGGCAGCACGGTCGCGCTCGTCGGGCAGTCCGGGTCGGGCAAGTCCACGATCGCCAAGCTGCTCATGCAGCTCGAACGTCCGTCGTCGGGCGAGATCCTGGTCGACGGCGCCCCCGTGGGCCGGGGCCGGCGCGCGCGGTCCGCGTACCGCAAGGCCGTGCAGATGGTGTTCCAGGACCCGTTCGCGTCGCTCAACCCGTACCACTCGGCGGGCCACCACCTCGCGCGCGCCGTCGCGCTGCACCACCCGGACCTCGACCGGCGGCAGGTGCACGAGCGCGTGCTGCAGCTCCTGCGCCGCGTGCGGCTCGACCCGGCCGAGGAGTACGCGGAACGCAAGCCGCACGAGCTCTCCGGCGGCCAGCGTCAGCGCATCGCGATCGCGCGGGCGCTCGCGCCCGAGCCCGGCATCCTCGTCGCGGACGAGCCCGTGTCGATGCTCGACGTGTCGATCCGGCTCGGGGTGCTCAACCTGCTCGCGCGCCTGCAGCGCGAGGAGAACCTGGGTGTCCTGTACATCACGCACGACCTCGCGACCGCGCGGCACTTCTCGGACGAGGTCATGGTGCTGCACCGCGGCGTGGTGGTCGAGGCAGGCCCTGCCGACGACGTCATCCTGCGGCCGCAGCACGAGTACACGCGCACGCTCGCGGCGGCCGCCCCGGACCCCGAGCGCCGGATCGCGGAGCTGCGGTCGTGACGCGCGGCACCGGCGCACCCCGGCACGTCGTCTTCGCGGGCGACTCGATCACGGAGTGGGGGCGCGACCGCTCCGACCCCGACGACGTCGGCACCGGCTACGTGGGCCTGCTCGCGCGCGGCCCGCTCGCCGGGTCGACCGTCCACAACACCGGGGTCGGCGGTGACCGGGCGAGCGACCTGCTCGCGCGCTGGGAGCGTGACGTCCTGCCGTTCGACGCCGACGTGCTGTCGCTGTACGTCGGGGTCAACGACACCTGGCGTGCGCTCGACGCGGGCGAGCGCACGCTGGTCGCCTCGTTCGAGACGACCCTGCGAGCGCTCGTCGCGCCGTGGCACGCGCGCGGTACCCGCCTCGTGCTCGTCGAGCCGTTCGCGCTGCCGCTCACCGACGCGCAGGCGTGGGCCGACGACCTCGGTCCGAAGCAGGATGCCGTGGCACGCGTCGCACGCGACGTGGGGGCGACGTTCGTCCCGCTCGCCACCGTCATGGCCGACCTCGCCGACGAGATCGGCCCGCGCGCCGTCGCCGCGGACGGCGTCCATCCGACACACGCCGGTCACACGGCGATAGCAGACGCGTGGTGGGATGCGTTCACCCACCGCTCCGAAGGAGATCCCGCATGACGACCGTCGACCTGACCGCCGGCTGGACCCTGCGCGCCACGGCCGGCGACCTGCCCGCCCCGGTACGCGCCGCCGTCGTGCCCGCGACGGTGCCCGGCGACGCGCACACCGCGCTGCTCGCGGCGGGGCTGATCCCCGACCCGTACGTCGACGCGAACGAGACGGAGCTCGCGTGGGCGCACGGGGCGGTCTGGGAGTACCGCCGCGCGCTGCGCCTCGATCCCGCGGGCGAGGACGAGCACGTCGACCTCGTGCTCGACGGCCTCGACACCGTCGCCGACGTGCGGCTGGGCGACGAGACGATCCTGACGAGCCGGAACATGCACCGCTCCCACCGGGTGGACGTCCGCCGGTTCGCCGACGGCGCGGAGCGTGACCTCGTCGTCGGGCTCGGGTCGGCGACGGCGTGGTCGGACGCGGCGAGCGAGCGTCTCGGCGCGCGGCCGTCGGCGTACCCGAACACGTTCAACGCGATCCGGAAGATGGCGTGCTCGTACGGGTGGGACTGGGGTCCCGACCTGCGGACCGCGGGCATCTGGAGGCCCGTGCGCGTCGAGCGCTGGCGTGTCGCGCGCCTGGAACGCGTGCGACCGTTCGTGCACGTCGCCGACCTCGCTCCCGACGGCGCGACCGGCGCGGGCCGGATCGAGGTCCACGTGGACGTGCAGCGCTCGGCGCTGACCGACGCCGGACCGCTCGTGCTCGACGTCGCGCTGGACGTTCCCGGGTCGGGTCCGGCCGGGTCCGGGTCGGCAGGGTCCGGGTCCGCGACCGCGGTCCCGGGCGGGGGGCGGGCGCCGCGGGCGCGCGTCGAGGTGCCGGCCGGCGCGACGTCGGCCGTCGTGACGCTCGACGTCCCGGACGTACCCGTGTGGTGGCCCGTGGGGTACGGCGCGCAGCCGCTCGTCGGGGTCGAGGTCACGCTCTCGACGCCCGACGGGGCCGCGCTCGACGGCGCCGTGCTCGACAGGTGGGAGCGGCGCGTCGGGTTCCGCACGGTGCGGCTCGACACGACGCCGGACGAGCACGGCACGCCCTTCGTGCTGCACGTCAACGAGCGCCCGGTCTTCGTGCGCGGCGCGAACTGGATCCCCGACGACCACCTCGTCACGCGCCTCACGCGCGACCGGCTGGCCCGGCGGCTCGACCAGGCCGTCGACGGCAACCTCAACCTGCTGCGCGTGTGGGGCGGCGGGATGTACGAGTCGGAGGACTTCTACGACCTCGCCGACGAGCGCGGGCTCCTCGTGTGGCAGGACTTCCTCCTCGCGTGCGCGGCCTACAGCGAGGACGACGAGCTCTGGGCGGAGATCGAGGCCGAGGCGCGCGAGAACGTCGCGCGGCTCGTCCCGCACCCGTCGCTCGTCGTCTGGAACGGCGGGAACGAGAACGTGTGGGGCCACGAGGACTGGGGCTGGAAGGAGCGCCTCGGCGGGCAGGCCTGGGGCGAGGGGTACGCGCGCGACCTGCTGCCGCGCGTCGTCGCGGAGGTCGACCCGACGCGCCCGTACACGGACAACAGCCCGTACAGCCCCGGCCGGCCCGACCTGCACCCCAACGACCCCGACCACGGCACGCACCACCAGTGGGAGGTGTGGAACCGCGTCGACTACCGCGCGTACCGGGACGAGGTGCCGCGCTTCTGCTCCGAGTTCGGGTTCCAGGGCCCGCCGACGTGGCGCACGCTCACGGACGCGGTGCACGCCGTCGACGGCGGTCCGCTCGCCGACGCGCCCGACCCCACCGCGGACCCCGTGTGGCTCGTGCACCAGAAGGCCGACGACGGCAACGGCAAGCTCGACCGCGGCATGGCGCCGCACCTCGGCGTCCCTGCGCGCTTCGAGGACTGGCACTGGGCCGCGCAGCTCAACCAGGCCCGCGCCGTCGCGCACGCGCTCGACCACTACCGGTCGTGGTGGCCGCGGACGGCCGGCGCGATCGTCTGGCAGCTCAACGACTGCTGGCCGGTGACGAGCTGGTCCGCGGTCGACTCCGCGGAGCGGCCCAAGCCGCTCTGGTACGCGATGCGGCGGGCGTTCGCGCCGCGGGCGCTCGCGGTGGTCGAGCGCGACGGGTCGCCGCACGTCGCCGTCGTCAACGACCACGACGAGCCGTGGCGCGGCGCGCTGTCGATGCGGCTCGAACGGCTCGACGGGATGGACCCGGCGCGCGGGACGGTCGCGGTGTCGGTGCCGCCGCGCTCGGTGCTGCTCGTCGCGGTCCCCGCCACGCTCGCGCGGCCCGCGGACCCGACGGACGCGGTGCTCGTCGTGGACCTCGGTCCGGAGCGGGTCGTGCACACGTTCGTCGAGGACGTGCACCTGCGCCTCGACCCGCACGCCGCCGAGGTCCGGGCCGAGCGGTGCGCCGGCGGGTACCGCGTGCACGTGCGGGCCCGCTCGCTCGTGCGCGACGTCGCGGTCCTCGCGGACCGGCTCGCGCCCGACGCGGTCGCCGACGACGCCCTGCTGAGCCTGCCCGCGGGCAGCACCGCGACGATCACGGTGACCACCGCGGCCGAGCTGGACCCGGCCGCGCTCACCGCGGCCCCCGTGCTGCGCAGCGCCAACGACCTCCGTGCCGTCCCGCAGCGCGCGGGCGTGCGCGGCCTGGAGGCCGCCGCCGCGAGATAGAACCGCCGGTCGCGAGAGAGAAGCCGCGGAGTTCTACCTCGCGACCTGCGGTTCTATCCCGCGACAGAGCGGCACGGCCGGTCCTGTGGACAGGACTGCGGACGCCGCGAGCCGGTCCGCTAGGGTGTGCGCGGCCCGACGCCGCGGGCCCGGTCCGGGCGGTTCGTCCCGGGTCGGTCGCGCCGTCCTCGGGAGCTGAGCCGTGCACCGCAACCTCGTCCACGTCTTCGACGTGACGGGAGCCGACCCGCGCCTGCTCGACGACGAGGCGACGGTGCGCGCGTCGCTCGACGCGGTCGTGCGGATCGCGGGCATGACGCCCCTCGGCGAGGTCGCGCACCGGTTCGAGCCGCAGGGCACGAGCGTCGCGATCCTCCTCGCGGAGTCGCACCTCGCCGTGCACACGTGGCCCGAGCACGGCGCCGCGTACGTGACCCTGACGACGTGCCGCGCGCCGTCGTCCCCGACGTTCGCCGAGGACGTGCGCGCCCTCCTCGGCGACGTGTTCGCCGCGGGCGACGTCGCCGTGCGGAGCCTCGTGTGAGCGGAGGGCGGCGCCTCGCGCTCCGGGTCGGGGAGGAGCTCGTGGCGACCGGCACGGGACGGGACGCCGTGCGCACGACGGTGCGCGCGTCGGCGGTGCTCGAGATGCGCGAGGCCGGCACGACGTTCACGTGGGAGGAGTGGCAGCTCCTCGGGCACGACGGCTCGGACGTGTGGCTCGAGTACGACCACGACGAGCGCGAGCTCACGCTGTACCGGCCCACGGAGTCGGTCCCGCCCGTCGTCGACCTGTCCGGTCTGCACCGCGGGAGGCAGCTCGACCTGCGGCTCGACGGCCGGCCGCACCGTCTCACGGTGCGCGAGCGCGGGACGGGCACCGTGCGGTCCGTCGAGGGGACCTTCGCCGAGCCGTTCGTGCCCGGCCAGCAGGTCGAGTACGCCGACCTGACCGGGCACGGCGTCGTCGTGTCGGTCGAGCGCACCACCGGACCGCTCGGTCCCGTGACGAGCGTCTACGCGGGGCGGCGCCTCGACGTCGCGGAGCAGACGCGGTTGTTCGGCCGTCGTCTCACGCCGCGCTCGCGCTCGGGCGGAGTCGTCGCCGCGGTGGTCGGGGCGTTCGTGCTGCTCCTCTCCTTCGGCGCGTGCCAGGCGAGCCGGGCCGACGACGCGTCGTGCACGCCACGGTCCGTCGTGACGACCGCGCCCGCGAGCGGGGCCCCGACCCCGGTCGCGACCGACTCCTCGACGTCGTGCTACCGCCGCACGCTCTACGGCGGCGGGGGTGTCGGGAAGTGAGGCGCCGCACCGGCGTCGTGCCCTGGCCGCCCCGCTTTTCCTGACCGTCCACCCCTCACCCAGGAGATTCCGTGTCCGTCGCCTCGCTCGCGTTCCTGTGGGCCTTCCTGTCCACGATCCTCTACTCGGTGCTCGGCATCGTCCTGCTCCTGGTCACGATCGTCGTGGCGAACAAGCTCTTCCGCCTGAACCTGCACCGCGAGCTCGTCGACGAGCACAACGTCGCGTTCGGCGTGATGATCGCGGGCCTGGCCATCGCGATCGGCCTCATCATCGCGGGGACCATCAGCTCCTGAGCATGGTCGACCAGCACGCACCGGCGGCCGTCCTCGACCCTGCCCCGGCGGACGACGGCGGCTCCGCGGACCTCCCGCGCACCGGGCGCACGCGCCGCATGGACCGTCCGACGGTGTTCGCGGCGGCCCTGCTCGTCGCCGTCGGCGGCATCGTCTACGAGCTGATCCTCGGCACGGCGGCGTCGTACCTGTTCGGGGACTCCGTCGTCGCGTTCTCGGTCGCGACGGGCCTGACGCTCTTCGGCATGGGTCTCGGCTCGCTGCTCGCGCCGCGGCTGCAGCGCGAGGCGGGGCTGAACTTCGTCCGCAACGAGCTCGTGCTCAGCCTGCTCGGCGGCACGTCGGTGCTCGTGCTGTTCTGGGCGTACGCGCAGACCGAGCTGTACTGGCCGGTGTTCGTGCTGCTGTCCCTCGCGATCGGGACGGCGATCGGGGTCGAGATCCCGCTGCTCGTCGCGCTCCTCAAGGAGCACGGGCGCGACGAGTCGGTGTCGCTGCTGTCGAAGGTGCTCGCGCTCGACTACTTCGGCGCGCTCGCCGCGTCGCTGCTGTTCCCGTTCCTCCTCCTGCCGTACCTCGGCCTCGTGCGCACCGCGTTCGCCGTCGCGGTGCTCAACGTGGCCGTCGCGCTGTTCATGCTCGCGCGTCTGGGCCACCCGCCGCGCTGGACGGCGCTGACGTGGGTGACGCTCGCCGTGCTGCTCGGAGGGTTCGGTGCCTCGACGTGGCTCGAGACGTCGATCAGCGCCCGGATGTACACCGACCCCGTCGTCGTGCAGGAGTCGAGCGCGTACCAGCGGCTCGTCGTCACCGACTACCGGGGTGACGTGCGGTTGTACCTGAACGACCAGCTCCAGTTCTCGTCCGTCGACGAGGCCCGGTACCACGAGACCCTCGCGCACGCGGCGATGACGTCGGTCGCGGCGCCCGCGTCGGTCGCGATCCTCGGCGGCGGCGACGGCCTGCTCGCGCGCGAGGTGCTGCGGTACGGGTCCGTGCGGGACGTCACGCTCGTCGACCTCGACCCCGCGGTGACCGACCTCGCGCGCGAGAACCGCCTCCTCGCGGACCTCAACGAGCACGCGCTCGACGACGAGCGCGTCACCGTCGTCAACGCCGACGCGTTCCGCTGGCTCGACGAGACGGACGCGTCGTTCGACGTGGTGCTCGTCGACCTCGTCGACCCGTCGGGCGAGCGTGTCGCGAAGCTCTACTCGCAGGAGTTCTACGCGATGGTCGCCGCGCACCTGCGCCCGGGCGGCGCGTTCGCGACGCAGGCGACGTCCACGTACTTCACGCCGCACGCGTTCTGGCAGGTGGTGGCGACGGCCGAGGCAGCCGCACCCGACCGCGTCGTCGTGCCGCTGGGCGTCAACGTCCCGTCGTTCGGCGAGTGGGGCTTCGTCCTCTCGGTGCCCGGCCAGGTGCCCAGCCAGGTGCCCGACGACGCCGCTGGGCTCTTCGCCCGCACGCCGCTTCCCGACGGGCTCCGCTTCCACGACGCCGCGTCGCTCGCCGCGACGACGCGCCTGCCCGCCGACAACCCCCGGCGCGACCTGCCGCCGTCGACGCTGCTCTCACCGGTCGTCCAGCGCACCTACCAGCAGGACATGCGGGCCTGGCGGTACTGAGCAGCGCTACTGCTGAGCGGAGCGCTCAGCGCCCTGCGGTGACCGCCTCCAGCGCGTCGAGCGCCGCGAACGGGTCGTCCGGCCGCTGCGGGTCGGGGCTCACGGGCGCCATCACGACGCTCGACACGCCGTGCTCGCCGAGCAGCGCGAGGCGGTCGCGCACGTCCGACGGCGTCCCGGTCACGGTGAGCGCGTCGACCCACGCGGCGGGTGCCGCCGCGGCGAACGCCTCGGGCGACGCGCTCTCGCGGGCCAGCGCGCGCAGCTCGTCCGCGAACGGCAGCGGGTCGACGTGGACGGCCCAGTCGGGCAGCGCGAGGACCGCGAGACCCGGGCGCGCCAGCGACCGGGCCAGCGCCGCGTCGTCGTGCACCACGCCGTGCGCGAACGCGACGATCCGGTGCTCCGGCGGCACGGCGTCCCCGGCCGCCGCACGCCCGGCGTCGATCGACGCGCGGACCCCCGCGAGGTACTCGGGCGTGACCGGCATGTCGAGGATCGTGCCGTCCGCCGCCTGGCCCGACACCTCGAGCGAGCGCGGACCCCGCACGCCGAGGAGCACCGGGGGAGCCACGGCGGGCGGGGCGTGCAGCGCGACGTCGTCCACCTGCACGTAGCGCCCGGAGGTCGACACGGTCTCGCCGTGCAGCAGCGCACGCACCGCCGTCGTCGTCTCCTCGAGCATCGCGAGCGGGCTCGCGGGCCACACCCCGATCTGCCGCATCCACGACGGCATGCCGTGACCGAGCCCGAGCTGGAGGCGGCCCGGGTGCAGCGAGGCGAGCGTCGCGGCCTCCATCGCGGCGGTCGACGGCGCGCGCGTCGCCGCCGGGAGGATGCCGATCCCGACGCCGATCCGCTCCGTCGTCGCGAGGATCGTCGCGGCCTGCGCGATCCCGCCCAGGAAGGTGAGGTCCTCGACGACCCACACCTCGTCGAGCCCGACCTCCTCCGCGCGCCGGGCGAACGGCACGATGCGGTCGGCGGGCAGCGTGCGGGGGAGCATCACCCCGAGCGCGGGACGGCGTGCGGGGGCGGGCGTCGACGAGACGGTCGAGAGGTCTGCGGGCATGACGTGACCGTACGGGACGAACCGGTCAGGCGGGAGCGCCCGCGCCCGGGGCCGCACCCGTGACGTTGACCATCCACACCGTGCCGAACCGGTCCGTGAGCATGCCGAACTCGTCGCCCCACGGGGCGGTCTCGATCGCCATGACGTCGCGCGCGCCGTCGGACAGCGCGGTGAACCACGCGTGGAGGCGCTCGCTGTCCGCCTGCTCGCCGAAGAGCGCGACCGACGAGCTGACCGCCGGCGGCATCCCGGGCGCGGTGTCGGACGCCATGAGGGTGCCGACGCCCTCCACGACGAGCTGGGAGTGCATGACCTTCTTCGCCTGCTCGGGGTCGTCGACGGGTCCCACCGAGTCGAAAGTGCTGACCTCGGGCGTCACGCCGAACACCGATGCGTAGAAGTCGACCGCCTCGCGGGCGTTCCCGTCGAAGGTCAGGTAGGGGCTGAGCTGCACGGTCATGGTCGTGTCCTCTCGTGGTGCGGTTCGGGGACGGCGCGCCGTGAGGTGGCGCCACGAGTGGTGGACCGGTGCCGTGCTCCCGACTCATCGTCGCGTCGTCGCCAGCAGTGGTCGACGTCTCACGCATGTCCTGCTCGACAGCGCACACGTCATCTGGTCGACGTACCCGCGCCGGCGCGGGAGCCTTCCCGCGGTGCCGGGTCCAGAGAAATAGCCGGGCGTCGAGAACACCGGCGGGCCTACTGTCGAGACATGGTCACCGATGTCGCCAGCCTCCCCTCCGAGCGCCTTGCCGCGCTGGACGACCACCTGCTCGCCGCGGCGGAGAAGGACGAGTTCTCCGGCGTGGTGCGGATCGAGCGCGACGGCGAGGAGGTCTTCGAGCGCGCGTACGGGGTCGCGTCGCGGCGCTGGGGCGTCCCGGTCCGCACGACGACGCGGTTCGACGTCGCGTCGGTGACGAAGCTGTTCACCGCCGTCGCGGTGCTCCAGCTCGTCGGCGAGGGCCGCCTCGGTCTCGACGACCGGGTCCACGACCACGTCGACCTCGCCGGCACGGCGATCCCGCGCGAGGTGACGATCCGGCACCTGCTCACCCACTCGTCGGGCATCGCGGACGACGCCGACGAGGAGGCCGGCGAGTCGTACGAGGCGCTGTGGGTCGACCGCCCGAGCTACTCCGTCACGCGCACGGCGGACTTCCTCCCCGGGTTCGTCCACAAGGAGCCGAACTTCCCGCCCGGCGAGGGCTGCCGCTACTGCAACGTCGGCTTCGTCCTCGCGGGCCTCGCCCTCGAGAACGTCACGGGGTCGTCGTACCGCGACCACGTCCGCGAGCACGTGTTCGCGCGTGCCGGCATGGCCGACTCGGGCTTCTTCCGCATGGACGAGGCCGTGCCCGACGTCGCGGAGGGCTGGGAGCCGGTGCACGACGACGACGAGCGCGTCACCGGGTGGCGGCAGAACATCTACTCCTACCCGCCCGTGGGCTCGCCCGACGGCGGCGCGCACGTCACGGCGCGCGACCTCACCCGGTTCCTCGCGGCCGTCCGCGGGGGCGAGCTCCTGCCGCCCGACCTCACGCGCGCCTTCCTCACGCCGCAGGTGAAGCACGACGACGGAGACACCGAGGAGACCGACGAGAAGACCGGCCCGGACCTCCCGCCTGGGGACCGCGCCGCCGAGGTGCACTACGGGTTCGGCCTCGAGTTCGAGCTCCTCGCCGACGGGAGCGTGCGCTCGGCGTACAAGGAGGGCATCAACACCGGGTCGAGCGCGATGCTGCGCCACTACCCGGACCCGGCACCGACCGGGTCGGGGGACCTTCCGCCCGCCGGAGGCCCGGGGGTGACGGTCGCCGTCGTCTCCAACCTCGAGGGCGGGGCCTGGGAGCCCGTCCGGTTCATCGACGCGCTCGTCCGGGGCTGAGCGGGCCGGGAGATCAGGCGAGCGACCCGACCGCCTTCTCGATGCGCCGCTGCCGGGTCTCCGGGGTCTTCGCCGCGTCGAGGGGCTCGACGAGCGCTCGCTGCCTCGAGTACGACAGGGCGTCGAACGCACCACGCGCCCCGGCGGACCTGAGCGCGGTCGCGAGGTCGTCCGGTACGTCCACCGTGCGCGGGGCGTCGTCGACCTCGACGTCGATCTCCACCTCGTCCCCCGCGCTCACGCCTGCGGCCTCGCGGCTCGCCGCGCTGAGCGAGATGACGAACTGGCCGCGGTAGAACGTCAGCGAGCTCCGGTAGGTGTGCCCGCCGATCGTGACGCGCACGGGGAACCTCCGCCCCTGCCCGAACGACAGGGCCACGTCCTCCGGGATCGGCAGCCCCGTCGTCGTGCCGCCGCCCGCCTCCACCGTCGTCGTGATGCGCATGTCGGTCCTCTCCTCGCTCGTCAGGCTCGCCACCTGCCCACGAGACCTCCACAGGCTCTCGAACTCATCGGTGCCGTGTCCTCGGGAGGCTCGCCTAGGCTGGGAGACCATGCGCCCCGGACTCCTCGCCGCCTTGCCGGCCGCCCTGCCGAGCGCCGCGACCGCGGCCGAGGAGCCCGCCCTCGACGGTGTCGCCGGGTGGGCCGTGAACCTCATGGAGACGCTCGGGCCGGCCGGCGCGGCGATCGCCATCGCGCTGGAGAACCTCTTCCCGCCGCTGCCGAGCGAGATCATCCTGCCGCTCGCGGGCTTCACCGCGAGCCAGGGGAGCTTCGGGCTGGTCGAGGCGATCCTGTGGACGACGGCCGGGTCCGTCGTCGGGGCGCTCGCCCTCTACGCCGTCGGTGCGCTCGTCGGGCGCGAGCGCACCCGGTGGATCGCGGAGCGCCTGCCCCTCGTCAAGGTCGAGGACGTCGACCGCACCGAGCAGTTCTTCCTGCGGCACGGCGGCGCGACGGTGTTCTTCGGCCGCTTCATCCCCATCTTCCGCAGCCTCATCTCCATCCCGGCGGGCGTCGAGCGCATGCCCCTGTGGAAGTTCACGGCGCTGTCGACCGCGGGCAGCGCGATCTGGAACACCCTCTTCGTCGTCGCGGGCTACACGCTCGGCGAGAACTGGCACGTCGTCGAGCAGTACGCCGGCGTCTTCCAGAAGATCGTCATCGCCGTGGTCGCGCTCGCCGTGGTCTGGTTCGTCTCGACCCGCGTGTGGCGCTGGGTGCACGACGACGAACGACCGGCCCATGCCCGCCGCGGGGCCGCGCCGGCGGACACCGAGGACGACGCCGCGAGCTGACGGGCGGGGCCTCCCTCCCGGCGAGCACCGTGCGCCGACGGGTGGAAAGCTCCGGACGCCGTGCGCTGCGGGACACGGTCCCGGATGATCGGTGCGTGGAACCCGCCCCGGCCCCGGCCGCTTCTCCCGTCGTCAGCTCACCGCTCGACGAGCAGCGACGTCGTGTGCGGGTGCGGGTCGTCGCGTCGCGCGTCGTCCTCGCCCTCGGGATACTCGGCGTCGTCGCCGTGCTGGTCCGCGGCCTCTGGACGCACCTGACGCTCTACCGCGACGTCGTGCCAGGGCTCCTGCCGGGCACCGCGTCGACGACGCTCCTCGTCGACTCCGTCGTGCTGCTGCTCATGGCGCGCGGGCTGCGGCGCGGGCACCGTCTCGCCTGGCTCGTCACGGTCGTGGTGCTCGGGCTCACGGCGGGGACGCACACGGCGCGCGGGGTCGACGTGATCCCGTCCGTCGTGGTCCTCGCCGCGGCGGTGTGGCTCGCGACGCGGTGGCGCTCGTTCCCCGTGCTCCCGACCCGCCGCGCGGTCCGCCGGGCCGCACTGCTGCTCGTGCTCCTCGTGGGTGCGTGGGTCCTCGCGATCGCGGCGCTCGCCGTCGTGGTCCTGCGCGCGGACGACCCCGAGGAAGCGCTCAGCAGCAGCCTCGTCACGACGGTGGCCGTGGTGTCGACCGTCGTCGACCTCGTCGTGCTCGTGCTCGTGCTCTGGTGGCTCGGCTCGCCGCGCGAGGCGCGCCGGCTCGCGCCCGCGGAGCACCGCGAGGAGCGCGAGCGGGCGCGCGCCGTCGTCCAGCGGTACGGGGGCGGGACGCTCGACTACTTCGCCTTGCGCGACGACAAGGACTGGTTCTTCGTCGGGCGCAGCGTCGTCGCGCACTCGGTGCGCGGCGGCGTCTGCCTGGTGTCCCCGGACCCGATCGGGCCGGTCTCCGAGCGGGAGGCGACGTGGGCCGAGCTCCTCGACCACGCGGCGGCGTCGGGCTGGTCGATCGCGGTCGTCGCGGCGGCTGAGGACTGGCTGCCGGTCTACGAGCGCAGCGGCCTGCGCCACGTCTACCTCGGTGACGAGGCGACGGTCGACTGCACGACGTTCACGCTCGCGGGCCACGACCACAAGTCGCTGCGGCAGGCGGTCAACCGCGTCGCGCGCGGCGGGTACACGACCACGTTCCACGACCCCACGACCCTCGACCCGGTGCTGCGCGAGCAGATCCTCGCGATGAGCGACGAGTCGCGCCAGGGCGAGGACGAGCGCGGGTTCTCCATGACGCTCTCGCGCCTGTTCGACCCCGACGACGCGGGGCTCGTGCTCTCGGTGACCCGGAACGCCGACGGACGCGTCGACGCGTTCTGCCAGTGGGTCCCGGCGGCGGCGATCGACGGCTGGTCGCTCGACGTCATGCGCCGCCGCACCGATGCGGAGGACGTCCCGAACGGCCTGATCGACGCCACGATCGTCGCGACGATCGCCGAGGTCGCGGCGCGCGGGATGCGCGGGCTCGGGCTGAACTTCGCGGTCATGCGCGAGGTGCTCGAGGGCGAGCGCGACGGCCGCGTGGACCAGCTCGCACGACCGGTCCTGCGACGCCTGTCGAAGGGGACCCAGATGGCGACGTTGGGCGCGTTCAACGAGAAGTTCGACCCGGGGTGGACGCCGCGGTACGTGGTGCTGGACTCGGCGGAGTACACGGCCGCGCAGGCGCTCGTCCTCGCGGGCGCGGAGGGCGTCACGGAGATCCCGGTCGTCGGGCGGTTCCTGCGCGGCGTCGGGACGGCACCGTGATCTGGTCCGTCGCCGCGGCGGTCGGTGCCGCGCTCGCCTACGCGGTGAGCACGATCATGCAGGCCGTCGCGACGCGGCGGGCGCACGGGCTCGCCGCGGTGCGGCACCCGCTCGTCCTCGGCGGTCTCGCGCTCGACGGCGCCGCGTTCCTCCTGTCTCTCCTGGCGCTGGACCACCTGCCGCTCTTCGTCGTCCAGGCGATCATCGCGTCGTCGCTGGTGGGCGTCGTGGTCCTGGCCCGCGTCGTGCTGCACGCGACGCTGCGGCGCACGGACCTCGTCTCGATCGGAGCGGTCGTCGTCGCGCTCGTCGTGCTGGCGCTCTCGGCGGGGGAGCAGCCGGCCGCGGAGCCGCCGGCCGGCTTCACCACCTGGGCGATCGTGGCGTCCCTCGCCCTCGTCGCCGGGGTCGCGCTCGCCTACCGCAGCGGTCATCCGATCCTGCTCGCCCTGCTCGGCGGGCTCGGCTACTCCGTCGCGGCGATCGCCGCGCGGGGCGCGCACGCGTCGGGCGACCTCCTCGACACCGCCCTGCAGCCGCTCGCGATCGCCATCGTCGCCGCGGGCGCGGCAGGCGTCCTGGGCTACCTGCGGGCGCTCGAGAAGGGCAACGTCGGCTCCGTCGCGGCGACGGTCTCCGTCGTGGAGGTCCTCCTCCCCGGGGCCGTGGGGCTGCTCGTGCTGGGCGACATCGTCCGCGACGGCTGGGTGGTGCCGGCCGCCGTCGCGACGGTGCTCGCCGTCGCCGGGTGCGTCGTGCTCGCGACGAGCCCGGCCAACGCCGCGGCCGAGGAGCCGACGGCAGCACCCCTCGGAGCCGGACCGCCATCGAGCTCGGCAGCTCCGTGAGATCGGCAGCTCGGCGTGAGATCGGCTCGAGAGACGACCGATCTCGAGGTCGAGGTGCCGATCTCGGGCGAGGATGCCGATCTGACGAGGGGCCTCCTAGCCTGGGACGCATGACCGGAACCTCGCTGCGCACCCCGCTCGACGTCCCCACCCTCGACGAGCTGCGCCGTCGGACGTCGGTGAAGTGGCGGGCGTTCGACCCGGACGTCCTGCCGCTGTTCGTCGCGGAGATGGACGTCGCGCCGTGCGAGCCCGTCGTGGACGCCGTGACGGCGGCGATGCGCACCGGCGACACGGGCTACGACCACGGCACGGTGTACGGGGAGGCGTACGCACGGTTCGCGGAGCGGCGGTGGGGCTGGTCGTTCGACCCGTCGACGACCCGCACGCTGCCCGACGTCATGGTCGCGATCGTCGAGGTGCTGCGCGTCCTCACCGGGCCGGGCGACGCCGTCGTCGTGAACCCGCCGGTCTACCCGCCCTTCTTCGGCTTCGTGCGGAACGAGGGGCGTCGCGTCGTCACCGCGCCGCTCGGCGCGGACCTGCGCCTCGACCTCGACGCGCTCGAGCGCGCGTTCGCGGAGGCGACCGGCGTCGCGGACCACGGCGGCGGGCCGGGGTCCGGGCGCCGCGCCGTCTGGCTCGTGTGCAACCCCCACAACCCGACCGGCACGGCGCACGCACCGGACGAGCTCGCCGCGGCCCTCGCGCTCGCCGCGCGGTACGGGGTGCGCGTCGTCGCGGACGAGATCCACGCGCCGATCACCCGGCCCGGCCTCGCGGGGCACCCCGCCACCACGCACACGCCGCTGCTCACCGTCCCCGGGTCCGACGACGCGGTGGCGGTCGTGTCCGCGTCCAAGGCGTTCAACCTGCCGGGCATCAAGGCGGCCGCGGCGGTCGGCGGCCCGGGCGCGGTCGCCGACCTGCGACGCATCCCCGAGGAGGCGAGCCACGGCGTGCACCACGTCGCGGTCCTCGCGCACGTCGCGGCGCTCGACCACGGCGACGCCTGGCTCGACGCCGTCCTCGCCGGCGTCGAGCGCAACGCCTGGCTGCTCGCCGACCTGCTCGCCGAGCACCTCCCGGGCGTGCGGTACCGGCCGGGCGAGGCGACCTACCTCGCGTGGCTGGACTGCCGGGACCTGGCCGGCCCGGCGGGTGGCAGCACCGTGCCCGACGGCGCCCGGTCGCCCGCAGCGGACCCGCGCGCCTGGTTCCTCGACCGGGCGCGCGTCGCGCTCGAGGACGGCCGGCGCTTCGGGCCGGGCGGCGAGGGCCACGTGCGGCTCAACCTCGCGACGAACGTCGACGTGCTCACCGAGGCCGTCGTGCGGATCGGCGCGTCCCTGGCGCGCTGACCGGTCGTGCTCCGAGGGGCGGCGCTCGCACGCCGTGCGCATGGGCAGACCTCCCCATCGCCGCGGACCCTGCGACGGCGTAGCCTCACCGTCGACCGCCCGTGCTCACGGGCGTCCCGGGTCACCGTCCTCGTCGGCGCGCCCGCGCCGCGCACGACCTCGAGGAGCATGTCGTGAGTGGATCGTGGGGCGCCGATGTCGCGGCCCTGCGCGCGCTCGCGGACGTCATGCTCTCCGGGGCCGACACGCTGCGCGGCGCCCGCGCCCAGGTGGCGTCGCTGGTCGAGTCCTCGACGCGGTGGGACGGTCCGGACGCCTCGACCTTCCGCTCGGACTGGTCCTCGGCGCTCGCCCCGGCGGTGCTCGCCGCCGCCGCTCTCCTCGACCGGACGGCCGAGACGCTGCGTCGCGACGCCGACCAGCAGGAGTCCGCGAGCGCCGCGGACGGTGGAGCGCCTGGCGGTCCCGGCGGACCGACGCCGCCGGGCGCACCGGGGGCGCCCGGGACGGTCCCGACCCCGAGCCCTGCCGAGTACCTCGCGATGGACGCGGCCGAGCGCGCCGACTGGCTCGCCTCGGCGACGGACGCCCAGGTCGCGGCCCTGTACGGGCGCTTGGTCTCCCAGGGTGTCGACCCGGACTCGGCCGGGTTCGCCGACCTCGCCGTCGCGCACTGGACGCGCACCGCCGCCGCCGAGGCAGGCTTCGACTTCGCGGACTGGGACCCGGCCGCCGGTGCGGGCGCCAACCGGGAGATCATCGAGGCCGTCTACAGCTACTACGCCGAGCTGTACCTCGACCAGCCGTGGATGCAGTGGGCGGGCATGGCGGCGATGATCGGGCCCTCGTTCGCCGCCGGGTTCTTCGACCTCGACATGATGCGCGAGCTCGCGCAGGGCGTGCAGGACGGCGCGCAGCACCTGCCGCCCGGCGTCACCCCCGCGGCGCTCGCGGCGGTCGCCGGCATGACGGACGCCGAGCTCGCCTTCTACGAGAACCAGTTCCTGTCGATGCAGCGCGAGATCTTCGTCGACCAGGCCGTCATGCACGAGGCCTACCTGAACGGCGGGCTGCCCGAGATGGAGCGCCTGCTCGAGGCCGGCGTCATCGACGACGCCGCGTACCAGGCGTGGGAGGACATCGAGGCCGGTCGCGGCGGGGACGCGCAGGCGCTCGCGGACGGCAACACCGCCCTGCTGTGGCGCGAGCAGAACCAGATCATCGCGGACGACTGGCAGACGATGCGCGACCACCCCGGCACGGGCGAGGCGTTCACGTACCTCATGACGCTCGTCGGGGAGCCGTCCATCCCGGGCGCCGGCACGTACGCGCAGCACGACCCGTTCACCGTGAACGTCGAGACTCCCGGTCCCGAGAACATCGGCATCCCGTTCACCGGCATCTCGCTCGACAACCCCGTGCAGGGGAGCATCTCGGTCGAGACGCCCCTGCCCGGCGGCAACATCGCGGACCAGGCCACGCGCTGGGACTACATCGCCAACGACACGCTGCCCGCCTACCAGGAGCTCATCACGCAGTACCCGGACCAGGCCGCGCAGATCGTCGGGACGGACGTGTCGCAGCGCATCGACGACTACCGGCTCACGGATCCGGGACGGATCGGTCGGATCCTTGACAGACTGACCGAGTGGGACGTGGACGTGGACCAGTGACAGCCGCCCGCGCGGCCGCCGCGGCCGCCCTCGCCCTGGTGCTCGGGCTGGGGGTCGGCGCCTGCACCGTGACCTTCGGCGACCCGGACGACGAGGGCGGGTCGACGTCGTCGGGCAGCGCGGGCAGCACCGGTACGGAGAGCGGCACGACGATCGACGACATCGAGGAGGGCGCACCGATGCGCTGGGACGTGAGCAGCCCGATCACCGCCGAGTCGGTGGGGTTGGGGGAGCAGATGGCGATCGTCGACGTCCCCGGTGGCGGCGCCGAGGTCGAGCTGACCCTCCCCGACGGGACGTGGTCGACGACGGCCGAGGAGCTGACGATCCAGCCGCGGCGCGGGTACGTGAGCTCGATCAACGTGTTCCGCTCGCTGTCCGGCGGCGAGGCCGTGCACGACCAGCTCCTGGCCGACGCCGACGTGCTGGGGTTCCCGCGCGCGCAGGTCGACCGCTGGCTCGACGAGCTCCCGGCCTCGCTCGTGGAGTCGCGGTCGGGCGGGGTCCGGGCGCGCACGGGCATCAACGGTTCCAACGGCGACGTGGTGACGTCGGTCCAGATCAGCCACGAGCCCGGCCCGGGCGGCGACGAGTCGATCCGGCTCTGGTACGCGATCAGCCCGGTGACACCCGCCGAGGGCGAGGACTGACGCCGACGGTCGACGCGCCGTCGGAGGGCTGCGGCCGGACGGCGACGGTGCACGCCCCGCAGGGACACGCTGTGGAGAGGCCGCGGACGATCCGGGTCGGTCTGACCGGGATGTCCCTCGCGCGGGTGCCGTGCGGTAGCGTCCCTCGCGTCCCGTCAGGTCGCAGCAGGGGAGCCCCGGTGAGCACGGTCGCACGCGTTCGTCCCAGGTCGGTCCGCCGGAGGGTGGCCGCCGTGCTGCTCGTCCCGGCCCTCGCGCTCCCGCTCGCGGCGTGCACCGAGGACCGGCCGACCGCCGAGGACGCGGCGGCGGCGCTCGCCGCGGGCATCGCCGAGGGCGACGTGAGCGGCCTGGCGTTCTCCAACGGCCGGGCGGAGAACGTGCAGGGGCACCTCGAGGCCGTCCTCGAGCCCGTCGCCGCGTTCGAGCACACGGTCGAGGTCGACGGCGTCGTCGTGGACGACGAGGGCTCCGACGCCGACGAGCGCGCGACGGCGACCCTCGCCTACCGCTGGGTCGTCACCGACGACGCCGCCTGGGAGTACACGACCGACGTCGACCTGACGTTCGCCGAGCCGGCCGAGGGCGTGGACGGCCCCGGGCGCTGGGAGGCGGCGTGGGAGCCCGACGTGCTCGTGCCGGACCTCGCGCAGGGCGACCGGCTCGCCGTCGACCGCGTGCGCGCGGAGCGCGCCCAGATCCTGGGTCTCGACGACGTCCCGATCGTCGCGGACCGCCCGGTGTACCGCATCGGCGTGGACAAGACACGCCTCGCCGCGGGCGCGTGGGACGGCGCGGCGCGCGCGCTCGCGGGCGTCGTGGGGATCGACCCGGAGGAGTTCGCGCAGCGCGTCGCGGGGGCCGGGGAGAAGGCGTTCGTCGAGGCGATCACGGTGCGCACGGAGGACACGGCCGGCATCGACGTGGACGCGGCGCGCGCCATCGAGGGCGTCGCCGTCATCGACGACGAGATGCCGCTCGCGCCGACGCGCGAGTTCGCCCGCCCGATCCTCGGCCGGGTCGGCGAGGCGACGGCCGAGATCGTCGAGGAGTCCGACGGCGCGGTCGTCGCCGGGGACACGGTCGGCCTGTCCGGCCTGCAGCGCCAGTACGACGAGCAGCTGCGCGGGACGCCCGGGGTCTCGATCACGGTCGTCCCCGACGGGAGCACGCCGGACGAGGTGTCGACGGAGGCCTTCGCGGTCGAGCCGGTCGCGGGCGTGCCGCTCAGCACCACGCTGCGACCCGAGATGCAGGTGGCCGCCGAGCAGGTCCTCGCGGGGCAGACCTCGCCCAGCGCGATCGTCGCGATCAAGCCGTCCACGGGCGAGGTGCTCGCCGCGGCCAGCGGCACCGCGGGCGACGGGCTGTCCACGGCCACGACCGGCCAGTACGCGCCGGGCTCGACGTTCAAGGTCGCGACGACGCTCGCCATGCTCCGCGCCGGTCTGACGCCCGACTCGGTCGTGTCCTGCCCGCCCGAGATCACCGTCGACGGCCGCACGTTCCAGAACGTTCCCGGCTACCCGACCGACGCGCTCGGCGAGGTGCCGCTGCGCACGGCGTTCGCGAACTCGTGCAACACCGCGATGATCGGCCAGCGCGACACGGTGACGCAGCAGGCGCTGCACGACGCCGCGGCGTCGCTCGGTCTCGGCGTCGAGGCGGACCTCGGCGCGGCGGCGTTCTGGGGCGACGTCCCGGCCGAGGCCGAGGGCACCGACCACGCGGCGTCGATGATCGGCCAGGGGCGCATCCTCGCGTCGCCGCTCGGCATGGCGACGGTCGCGGCGAGCGTCGCAGCAGGTCACCGCGTGGCACCCGTCCTCGTGCGTCCCGACGTCCAGCCCGCCTCGGCCGAGCAGCCGTCGGGCGACCTCACCGAGGACGAGGCGGCGACGCTGCGCAGCCTCATGCGCGCCGTCGTCACGGACGGGTCGGCGGACATGCTCGCCGACCTGCCCGAGGAGGTCGGGGCGAAGACGGGGACCGCGCAGTACGGCGACGGCAACCAGTCGCACGCGTGGATGATCGCGACCCAGGGAGACCTCGCCGTGGCCGTGTTCGTCGAGACGGGGGAGGGCGGTTCCGCGACCGCCGGGCCGCTCATGCGGGCCTTCCTCGACGCCCCGAACCAGGGCTGAGGGTCCGGCCGGCGCGAGCGCGCCGTCGGATGCTCGGTCGTCCTGTGCCCGAGCGTCGAGGGTGGATCGGATGCCGGTGCTTGACCCTGTTCCTTGAACACGGTGTGTGCTGGCGGAGCATCTGACGGCGTGAGGAAGGAACCGACATGGACGACGTCCGACCACGCACGAGCCTTCGCGGCCGGGGACGGGCGCCGCGCGTCGTCGCGGGCCTCGCGGTGCTCGCCGTCTCCGTCCCGCTCGGGGCGTGCTCCCCGCCGGCAGACGTCACGCCCACCACGTCCGGGACCGCGGCGCTCGAGCGGTTCTACGAGCAGGAGCTGGTGTGGACAGAGTGCGGTGCCGATCATGCGGGGACCGACGACGACGAGAAGCTGATGGCGACGGTTGCCGGTGCCGAGTGCGCCCGCCTCTCGGTGCCGCTGGACTACGACGATCCTGAGGGGGACGTGGCTTCCGTCGCGGTGCTGCGGGTACCGGCACGAGGCGAGTCGAGAGGGCCGATGGTGATCAACCCGGGAGGTCCGGGAGGTTCAGGGGTGACAGGCGCGATCATCACTGCCGCGGGGCTCGCGGAGAGCCCGATCACCGAGTCCTTCGACGTGGTCGGGTTCGACCCGCGTGGCGTCGGCGCCACGCGGCCCGCCGCGGACTGCTACAGCGACGAGGAGGCCGACGCCGGCACCGTGCCCCTGGGATCGCAGGGCACGACCGTCGCGTTCACCGAGGACGACACCCGGGCGATCATGGAGAAGTGCGCCGAGAGGTCGGGCGGGATGAAGGCGCTCACCCACATGGGGACCCGCGACACCGCTCGTGACATGGACGTGCTGCGCTCCGCACTCGGGCAGGACGAGCTGACCTACTTCGGGCAGAGCTACGGGACCCGCCTGGGTGTCGTGTACGCAGAGATGTTCCCGGAGAGGGTGCGGGCGATGCTCCTGGACGGCGGTCGAGACTCCCGCGAGGGGACGTTCGAGTCTCGCGTGAACGCCTACGCCGGGTTCCAGGGCGCGTTCGACGAGATGGCCGCGTCCTGCGCGACGCAGGAGAGCTGCCCGCTCGGTACGGACCCGCAGCAGGCGACGGCGAGGTTCCAGGAGATCGTCCGACCGCTGCGGGACCGACCCGTACCGGCGTTGGAGACCGAGCTGGGCTTCGACGACGCGATCGGCGCCGTCATCGCCGGTCTCTACAACCAGGCGGCGTGGCCTCGGATCATCGCCGGCATCACCGAGGTCACCGAGGGCCGTGGCGACGAGCTGATGCAGCTCATCTACGACTTCAGCCCGCGCAGCGCGACCGGGCAGTGGCCGAACACGAGCGAGGCGAACTACGCCATCAACTGCATGGACGAGGACCGGCTGACCCCTCGAGAGAGTGGCGAGCTGCGCACCGCCACGTACGAGCGCGCGCCGTTCATGGACCCGGGGGTCGACGTGACCGCGGGAGCACGCGACGGCTGCGAGCACTGGCCGGCAGAACCCACTCTGGGGATCCCGTACGGGCAGGACATCGACGGGCTCCCGGCCACCCTCGTCGTGTCCATCACGGGCGACCCCACCACCCCCCACGAAGGGGGGATCAGACTGGCGGACTCGCTCGGGAGCGCTCTGCTGACCGTGGAAGGCCAGGGACACACCATCGTCGCCTTCGGGAACAACGCGTGCGTCGACGAGGTCGCTGCGGCCTACCTGATCGACCTGGACGTCCCCGCCGAGGGCACGACCTGCACGATGTGAGCCCGCTGCCACCGTGAGAACGGTGCCGTCGACGAAGGAGGAGCATGGCGTGGAGCACCTCCGAGCTCGCCGAGCTGGCCGGTACGACCGTGAACACCGTCCGTCACTACCACCGGGTCGGTCTTCTGGAGCAGCCGGAGCGACGAGCCAACGGGTACAAGCAGTACCGGGCCCGCCACCTCGCTCGCGTCATCCAGATCCGGCGCCTGCGCGAGCTCGGTGTCCCCCTCGCCGAGATCGGGTCGCTCGGGGCAGCCGGGGGAGACGCCGCCGGCACCCTCCGGGCGCTCGACGTCGAGCTCGCCGCGAGCATCGAGCGGCTCCAGCGCGCTCGGACCGAGCTGGCCGTCGTGCTCCGCGACCGTGCATCGCTCGACGTGCCGCCCGAGTTCAGCTCCGTCGAGGAGCGGCTGACCGACGCCGATCGCGCACTGGTCACCATCTGCACGCAGTTCTACGACCAGGACGCGCTGGACGACATCAGGCGCATGATCGAGGTCGAGCCGACGGACATCGATCGTGACTTCACCGCGCTCCTGCCCGACGCGAGCGAGGCGACGAGGCGCGACCTGGTCGAGCGGATGGTGCCACTCCTCGACCGGCACCTGGCCGACCACCCCTGGCTGAGCGATCCGCTGCCGCGCCTGTCCACGAGCGCGACCGCGGCCCGAGACGCGCTGCACCGAGTGCTGCCCGACCTCTACAACGGGGCGCAGCGCGACGTCCTGCGTCGCGCGATGCTCGTCGTCCTCGACCCTCCCACGTGATGACCACCGTCAGCCGGACCACGTGCAGCGGCCGGTGGACGTGCTCGCAGGACGGGCCGGCGGCTCAGGGCCGCGGGTCGACGCGGCGCCAGGGCTTGTCGTCGCGTCGCGCCCCCGTGCCGGCCGAGCAGCGCCGGCACACCGACGAGACGGCGTCGGCGTCCCGGCCGGTCGCCGGCTGGGCGTCGGCCCACGTGACGTGCGGGAACCGGAGGAGGCCCTGACGGCTGAGCTGCAGGCCGCACACCGTCGAGTTCGTGCCGCGCTCCCAGGCGTGCACCTCCCCGGCGGGCATCCGCACGCCGTCCGGGTCGGTCCACGTGCCGGTGGCCGCCACCGCCGCACCCGTCACCCGCTTGCGCATGGGCTCGACCCTAGGCGCGGCGACCTCGCTCGCACCCCGGGGCCACGTTCACACGATCCCTGGGAATGAGACGGCACGGCGGGGCGTTGCCCACCGACGAGTACGATCAGGTGCCGCGGGCGACGATCGTGCCCGCAGCGCGAACACCGCCTACCGCCGAACCTCGGGAGACACCTCCGTGTCCGTCAGCGTGCCGACCTGGTACCTCACCGAGCGCCGCGACGTCGACCTCCGTCGAGTCGCCAGCGCTCTGTGTCGCTGACCCGTCGTCGTCGCTGACGCTCCCCGGCCCTCGCGCCGATGCTGCGCCGCGCCTCGGGTCAGGTCCCTGGTTCACCCCGCTGACGCCTGACCCTGACAACCGGCCGCGCCCGCACGCGTGTCAGGACCCCCGGCCATCCGGGTGATCCCTCGTCCTGACACGGGACCGCCTCGCGACGACGACCCCCGCCCCCTCTCCCGGGTGCGGTCGCGTCGTGCGTCCGTGCCACCCGAGCACCGAAAGGTCCCTCCGTGTCCTCGACCCCCTCGAAGCCCGCAGAGCAGGCTTCCCCCGGCCGCGACGACGTCGCCGCGTCGGCCCCGCCCGCGACCCCGGCCCCCGCGAAGCGCACGCGCCGCTTCCCGTCGTTCAGCACCCAGATCCTCATCGGCCTCGCGCTGGGCATCGCGCTCGGCGGCATCGCCCTCGCGATGGGCCCGCAGGACGCCGACGGCGAGGTCCCCAACGGACTCACGACGACGCTCGCGACGATCGGCAGCTCGTTCGTCACGCTGCTCAAGGCGATCGTCCCGCCGCTGATCTTCACCGCGATCGTCGCGTCGATCGCCAACCTGCGGACCGTCACGAACGCCGCGCGCCTCGCCGGCCAGACGCTCCTGTGGTTCGCGATCACCGCCGCGATCTCCGTCGCGGTCGGCATCGGGCTCGGGCTGATCTTCCAGCCCGGCAACCACGCGTCCGTGTCGCTCGACGACGCCGCCGAGCCGGGGAAGGCCGGCACGTGGCTCGACTTCCTCACGGGCCTGATCCCGGGCAACGTGCTGGGCCTCGGCGCCGGCACGCAGGTCGAGACCGCGGCCGACGGCGCCGTGACCGCGAGCACGTCGATCAACTTCAACGTGCTGCAGATCCTCGTCGTCGCGCTCGTCATCGGCATCGCGGCGCTGAAGACCGGCTCCAAGGCCGACCCGTTCCTCGCGTTCAACCGCTCCGCCCTGGCGATCGTCCAGAAGGTGCTGTGGTGGATCATCCGCCTCGCGCCGCTGGGCACGCTGGGCCTCATCGGGAACGCGATCGCCACCTACGGCTGGACGTCGCTGAGCTCGCTCGCCTGGTTCGCCGCGGCGATCTACGTCGGCCTCGCGGTCGTGCTGTTCGTCGTGTACCCGGTGCTGCTGCGCACCAACGGCCTGAAGGTCACGAGCTACTTCAAGGGCGCGTGGCCCGCGATCCAGCTCGCGTTCGTGTCGCGCTCGTCGATCGGCACGCTGCCCGTGACGCAGCGCGTCACCGAGCGCAACCTCGGCGTGCCGAGCGAGTACGCGTCGTTCGCCGTGCCGCTCGCCGCGACCACGAAGATGGACGGCTGCGCCTCGATCTACCCCGCGATCTCGGCGATCTTCGTCGCACAGATCTTCGA
The DNA here is from genome assembly GCF_055181235.1 of Cellulosimicrobium sp. So1_17. Lineage (NCBI taxonomy): Bacteria > Bacillati > Actinomycetota > Actinomycetes > Micrococcales > Promicromonosporaceae > Cellulosimicrobium > Cellulosimicrobium sp. So1_17. The sequence goes on along the minus strand of NZ_CM143702.1, from coordinate 2,794,024 downwards.
CGTCGACCTGTCGATCACCGACTACCTGCTCATCGCGTTCGTGTCCGTCGTCGGCTCCGCCGCGACCGCGGGGCTCACCGGCGCCGTCGTCATGCTCACGCTGACGCTCTCGACGCTGGGCCTGCCGCTCGCGGGCGTGGGCCTGCTGCTCGCGATCGACCCGATCCTCGACATGGGCCGCACGGCCGTCAACGTCGCGGGCCAGGCGCTCGTGCCGACGATCGTCGCCAAGCGCGAGGGCATCCTCGACGTCGAGCAGTACGAGTCCGCGTCGGCGGAGGACCTCTTCGCGGACGACGACGCCCCGGTCGAGGGCGAGACGCCCGCGGTGGAGGGGGCGCCGTCGGGCGCCGCGACCGACAAGGAGCCCGTGGCGGCCGGCGCCCGCTGACGCCGACGACGCGGTCACCCCGGACGAGCGCGGTTCCGGGGCGGCCGTGGCGGGTCTACCATCCGCGGCCTCGTTCCTCGGCCGCTCCCGCCAGACCCGCCACGACCCGGCACGGCCGCCCCTGCACCGCCCTCGTCCTCCGCGGCTGCCGCTCAGCCCGTCTCGTGCACCGCCGCGAGCACGACCGGGTCCGTGCAGCCGCGCGCGAACCCGGCGATGCGGTGGTCGATGTCGCGGCCGAGCACCCACGACCCGACCCGCTCCGCGAGCGGCGCGAACCAGCGGGGGCGGCACCGGAAGCTGTAGCGCCACGTCGCTCGCGTGCCGCCCGCCGGGTCGGGGGCGAACCGCCAGCCCCCGGCCAGGTTCTCGAAGAACCACGACCCGCGGACCATGCGCATGCCGACGTTCGTCGGCGGGTTGTACGACACGTACTCGCTGACCATCGTCAGCCCGGTGCGGTGGCGCGTGAGCGTCCGGACACCCTTGGCGGGAGCGGTCGCGCCGTCGAGGAAGCGCTGGTTGCGGATGAACGGGTCCCAGCGCAGCCGGACGTCGCCGGTCGTCTGCGAGACGGCGAACGCGGTCGCGGGGTCGACGGGGACCACGAGCGAGGACTCGACGACGGGCATGCGCCCGATCGTGGCACGACGGCGGCCCTCGCGCAGCGACGGACCCGCGCGCTCCGATGACCCGCGCGCAACGACGACCCGTGCGCTCCGACGTCCCGCGTGCACCGACCGGCCCGCGGGCTCAGGCGTCCCGGTCGGCCGGGCTCCCCTCCGCGTCGAGCCGGGCGACGAGCCGGGCCCCGGAGACCTCGCGGTACGACGCGTCGACGAGCTCCGCGACCTCCTGCCAGTCGACCGGCGCCGCGTCGAGGTCGAGGCCGAGCCATCCCGCGGCGCCGTAGTAGGCCGGGACGAAGAACCGCGGGTCCTGCTCGAGCGCGGTGCGGTCGGCGACCGGGACCTGCACGAGGACCGACCGGGGGTGCTGCCGCACCGGGACGTCGGTAGAACGCTTCGTCATGCCGCCGTGGACGGCGAACAGGACCCGGGCACGGAAGGCCGTGCGACCGTGGGTGACGATCTCGTGCGCGTCGGGGAAGGCGAGGCACAGGGTGCGCAGGCGGGAGAGGTGCGGCTCGTCGTCGGGCACGGTGGACGCCATGGTGCCAGGCAAGCACCCGCCACCCACGGACGCGCGAACGCCCCGCCCCCGGACGGTGTCCAGGGCGGGGCGTTCGACCGCGGCGCAGGGGATCAGGACGCGAAGGCGTACCCGGCCTCGGTGCACTGCTCGCGGAGGCCGTCGAGCGCCGGCTGCACGCCGTCGGTCTCGACCGTGGCGCCCGTGAGGGCGGCCTCGAACGGGGCCTTGATGCCGTTGAGGTTCTCCTGGAGCTCCACGTCGGCGAAGCGCTGGACGGAGGCGATCTTGTCGCGCGTGGTCGTGATCTCGACCCCGCTCTCGTCGGTGACGGGCTCGGTCGTCAGCGCGAGGGTCGCGTCGACGCGCGTGGCGAGCGAGTTCTCGGCGCCGTCGTAGAACCCGGCGCAGGACTGGACGATCTCGATGACCGTGGGCTCGGGGACCTCGGACTGGGCCGTCGTGGTCTCGTCGGTGGGGGCGGTGGCGTCGTCGCTCGACGGGTCGGTCGTCGACGCACAGGACGCCAGGAGGAGGGCACAGGAGAGCGCCGCGGTAGCGGCCAGGTACTTACGCATGCTAAGGATTGGACACCGGCGGGAGGTCGCGGTGCAAGAAGATTGCTGCGGCCCGGGCGGGCAGATCGCCGGGATCCTGCGGGTGCTGCCGCGCGCTTGTGCGCAGCGTCACAGGATGTGGACGCCCGTCTCGGTCTCAGTCGACGTCGGGCACCTCGAGCACGACCTTGCCCCGCGCGTGCCCGTCCGCGACGAGGCGCAGCGCCTCCGCGGCCTCGGAGAGCGGGAACCGGTGGGAGATCTCGACGTGCAGCCGCCCGTCCTCCGCCAGCGCGAGCACCTCGTCGAGCGCCCCTCGGGCGTCGACCTTGTCGACGATCCCCGCAGCGCGCGACACCTCCGACCCGACGATCGTGACGGCCAGCGGCGGCTCGTCGGGGTCGGCCAGGGCGAGGTCCTCGCCCAGCAGCTCGACCGTGGCGGCGACGGTCTCCGGGGTGCCGACGAGGTCGACGACGACGCTCACCGCGGCCAGCCCGTCCTCGAGCGCGCGGACCGCGTCCACGAGGCCGGGCCCGTAGGCGACGGGTGTCGCGCCGAGCCCGCGCAGGTAGTCGTGGTTCGCGGGCGAGGCGGTGCCGACGACCCGCGCACCCAGCGCGAGCGCGACCTGCACCGCGGCGGAGCCGACGCCGCCGCTCGCGCCGTGGAGGAGCAGGACGTCCCCCTCGCCGACGTCGGCCTGGACGAGCGCGGAGAACGCCGTCGCCGCCGCGACCGGCAGGACCGCGGCCTGCTCCGCGGGGACCGACGACGGTCGCCGCCGCACGTGGTCGGCCCGCACGACGGAGAGCGCGCGCTGCGCGCCGGTCCCGTGCCACACGACCTCGTCGCCGGGCGCGAAGCCCTCGACGTCCGTCCCGACCGCGTCCACCACGCCCGCGGCCTCGAAGCCGAGCACGCCCGGGACCCGTCCGCCGAACGCTCCGGCGAGCCGCTTGACGTCGGCCGGGTTCACACCGACGACGCGGTTCGCCACGCGGATCTGTCCCGGCCCGGGCTCGGCGACCTCCTCGTCGGCGACGCGCAGCACCTCGGGACCGCCGAAGGTGTCGAAGCGGACGACGGTCGACGTCGTGCTCATGGGTCCTCCCCTGGTGACCCCGGCTCGGCCGGGCGGTGCCACTCTTCCATCACGGCGGGCCGCTGTCATGCGCATCCCGGCGCGTGGAACCGCTGGTGGGCGTCACGCCGGGCGGTCGCGCCGGCCGGTCAGAGCAGACCTCCGACGACGAGTCCGAGCGCCGTCGCGGCGAGGCACGCCCCGAGCATCCCGAGCGCGTGCACGGCGGCCGCCGCGGGGCGGCCGGCGAGCAGCAGCCGTGCGCCCTCGACGCTCGCCGTCGAGAACGTCGAGTAGCCACCGAGGAGACCGACGCCCACGGCAGCCGCGAGCGCGTCCGGGCCGGCGTGCGCCACGACCCATCCCGTGACGAGGCCGAGCAGGAGGCACGCGCTGACGTTGACGACGACCGTCCCCAGGGGGACGACCGAGCGCGCGCGGCGCGCGACGGCGCCGTCGACCAGGAACCGTGCCGCCGCACCGAGACCCCCGCACGCGGCGACGAGGAGCGCGACGAGGAGCCCGCTCATGCGCGGCCCGCCCCGCCGCGCCGTCCGAGCGTGCCCGCCAGGAGGATCCCGGCACCGGACGCGAGGACGCCCAGCACCACGCTGCCGAGCGCGTACGCCACGCCGAGCCCCGCGTGCCCGGCGTCGACCAGCCGGTCCACCTCGAGCGCGAACGTGCTGTACGTGGTGAAGCCGCCGAGGACGCCGGTCCCGACGAGCACGCGGGCCCGGCGCCGCCACCCGTCGTCGGGCCCGGAGCGTGCGAGCCGCTCCAGCAGCACGCCGAGGAGGAACGAGCCGACGAGGTTGATCGCGAACGTCGTCCACGGCCAGGTCCCGGCCTCGGCGGCGAACGCCGCCTCCAGGCCGGCCCGGGCGGAGGTGCCGACCGCGCCGCCGAGGGCGACCAGGGCCGCGAGCCGCAACCTCAGCGACCCCACGGCGCCGAGCCCTCCGACCAGTCGACGACGCGCAGCGGCACGGTGAGCACCGGGCGGTGCTGGTGGTGGGCGAGGTGCGCCGCGACGGAGCCCTCGACGAGCTCGCGCAGGCGTCCGCCGGCGCCGGGCGTCCGCGTCCCGACGACGAGGACCGCGGCGTCGACCGCGCGAGCGAGGTGCGTGAGCGCGCGGTCGGGCCGTCCCGCGAGGTAGCGCAGCTCCCACCGCACGGGCTCGTCGCCCAGCACCGCCGAGGCCTGCTCCCGCAGCCCGGCGTCCGTGCCCTCCCACGACCCGTCGTCGGCGTCCGGGTCGACGGCCGCGTGCGCCACGGTGCCGTCGGCGTGCTCCTCGACGACGTAGCGCGACGGGTCGGCGTAGGCGAGGTACAGCGTCGGGGCCCCCGCGGCCCGCGCCCAGGCCGCGGCGGTGAGCACGACGAGCGGGTCCTGCCCGGGGACGACGCCGACCACGACGGGATGTCCCGCGAAGGGGGTCAGGCGCTCGGCGCCGGGCTGCGGGACAGGTCGGTCACGCACGATCCGATCACCTCCTGCGGGCACGGCCCCGCCCGCCGCCAGGACGGTCCGGGGCCGTCGGCCACCACCCTAGCCGCGCGCCGGGACACGCGTCCCGACGCGCGGCGAGGGACGGTTCCGGGAGGCCGAGGTGTTGAGGACGACGTGACGGACCTCGACCTCGTGACCGCACGCGAGCGCCTCCTCGCGGAGCGCGCCGACGCGCTGGCCCGCCTGCGTGCCCTGCGCGGCGAGGTCGCGGAGATCGTCGAGGCCTCGCGGGACTCGAACGCGGACGACGAGCACGACCCGGACGGCGCGACGATCGCGTTCGAGCGGGCCCAGGTCGACGCCCTCGCGCGGTCCGCCGCGGTGCGGGTCGAGGAGGTCGACGCCGCGCTCGCGCGGATGGAGGCCGGCTCCTTCGGGACGTGCTCGTCCTGCGGGCAGGAGATCCCCGCCGCCCGGCTCGAGGCCCGCCCGACGGCGCGCACGTGCGTCGGGTGCGCGGCGTCGGCCTGAGCTCTCCTCGGCGCACGTCGACGACGGCGGACGCGGAGGCTCGGTGCGCCGGTCACCGGTCCGAGATCATGTCTCCTCCGATGCCGGCCTGCGTCTCCTCGAGGTCGTCGACATCACCCTGGATCGCCCAGTTCGGGCCCACCAGCACCGCCTCGCCCTCGATCTCGGGCGACGGCGGCAGCATGGAGACGAAGTCGTCCTCCGCCACGCCGTCGGCGAAGACCGCGAGCAGCGCCGTGTCGTCGCACGTGCCGGTCTCGACGTCCGGCGAGCCGGAGTCCGTCTCCGTGAACGACAGGCACGTGAGCCCGGCGGTGGTCGCCGAGCTCTGGAGGTCCGCGACGGAGTCGTAGGTGGTGTCCTTCTCGCCCGGTCCCGAGCCGCTGCACCCGCTGACGAGAGCGGCCATCAGACCGGCCGCCGCGACCGGCAGGGCGACGCCGTGTGCTGTGCGCATGGAGTGATGGTCCCCCTGCGGGGGACGCGGCGCCAGAGGAACGGTGGTCGCTCGGACCCCTCAGTGCGCGAAGCGCTCCGCGCGCTCGACGACCCGACCCGCCCCGCGACCGCCGTTCGCCGCGCCGTCCCACGTGTAGACCTCGGTGCCGGTGACGAGCACGTGCTCGGCGCGCGCGGTGACGTCGAGCGGGTCGCCCGACCACACGACGACGTCGCCGTCGAGCCCCGGCGTGAGCGCGCCGACGCGGTCGTCGAGGCCGAGGAACCGCGCCGGGTTCACGGTGAGCGCCTGGAGGGCGACGTCGCGGTCGAGCCCCTCCTTCACCGCGAGGGACGCCTGGTGCACGAGGAAGTTGATCGGCACGACGGGGTGGTCCGTCGTGATCGCGACACGGACGCCCGCTCGGGCGAGCACGCCGAGGTTCGCGATCGCGCGGTCGCGCAGCTCGACCTTGGACCGCGACGTGAACATCGGGCCGAAGATCACCGGGACGTCGCGCTCGGCGAGCACGTCGGCGATCGCGGCGCCGTCGGTGCCGTGGTTGAGGACGAGCCGGTAGCCGAACTCGTCGGCGAGCCGCAGGGCGGTGGCGATGTCGTCGGCACGGTGCGTGTGCTGGTCCCAGTACAGCTCGCCCGCGAGCACGCGCGCGAGGGTCTCCTTGCCGAGGTCGCGGTCGAACGGCTCGCCCTTCGCCTCGGCGGCGTCACGCTTCGCGACGTAGTTCTGCGCGTCGACGAACGCGGACCGGATGACCTTCGCGACGCCGAGGCGCGTCGAGGGCGTCTTCTTCTGGTCGCCGTAGACCCGCTTGGGGTTCTCGCCGAGCGCCGACTTCACGGACACGGCCTCGCGGATCACCTGCTCGTCGACCGTGCGCCCGCCCCAGGTCTTGATCGCGACCGTCTGCCCGCCGATCGGGTTCCCCGAGCCGGGCTTCACGACGGCGGACGTCACGCCGCCGACGAGCGCGTCGCGGAAGCCCTCGTCCTCGACGTTGATCCCGTCGATCGCCCGCAGCGCGGAGCCGTTCGGGTCGGTCATCTCGTTGGTGTCGTTGCCGGCCCAGCCCTCGGCCTCCTCCATCACGCCCATGTGCGCGTGGGCCTCGACGAAGCCGGGCAGCACCCACCGGCCGCGGGCGTCGAGGACGCGGGCGCCTTCGGGCACCGCGACGTCCGTGCCGACGGCCGTGATCACGCCGTCCTCGACGAGGACCGTCCCGCCCTCGATCGGCGGGGAGGCGACGGGCACGACGTAGCCGTTGGTCACGGCGACGGTCGCGCGCGCGGTGCGGGGGGTGGTCCGGGTGCTGGATGAGGTCGTCATGGGTCCATCATGGCCCCGTCGCCCCGGGCAAGCGTCACCTCGTCCTGGCTGCGCCGGTGCGCCGGGACGGCTCACGGCGGGACTAGGCTCGGCGTGCGGGAAGGCCGCCCGGGGCGACCGGACCGGCTCGTGACCGGATCGCGCGCGAAGGAGCTCGCATGCACGTCGTCGTCGGGATCTTCCGGCTCTTCCTCGTCGTCCTCGCGCTCGTCGGTACGCGCACGATCTGGCGGGACGGCGACGTCGAGGGTCTGATCTACTTCACCAACCAGACCTGCTTCCTCGTCGTGGTCGCCTTCACGTGGGCCGGGATCGCGTCCCTCCTGCGGCGCCGGCAGCCCCCGGCATGGTTCACCGGGGCGGTGACGCTCTTCGCCGCGATCACGGGGCTCGTGTCGTGGTTCGTCCTCGCGCCCGAGGACCCCGACGCGCCGGCGGTCTTCCTCGGGCTGACGGACGGGCAGATCGAGCACGAGGTCCTCCCGCTGGCCGTCGTCGCCGACTTCCTGCTGCTCACCCCGCACCGGCGCCTGCGCGGGCTCACGGCGGCCCAGTGGCTCCTGTACCCGCTCGCCTACTTCGCCTTCACGACGATCCGCGGCTTCGTCAGCCCGGGGAGCGAGTACCCCTACGGGTTCGTCGACCTCGACGCGCTCGGCTGGGCGGGCCTGCTCGTCAACGTCGTCCTCTACGGCGCCGGGTTCCTCGTGCTCGGGCTCGTGCTCGTCGGTCTCGACCGGATGCTGCCCGCGCGGGCTCTGATCGGCTCGTACCCGGGTGCCGTCGTGCTCCCCGACGTCGGCGCCGCCGACGGCACGGGTCCCGCCGACGGCACGGGCGCCGCCGACGGCGCCGCGCGAGGCGGCCCGGACGCCTCCGACGCCCGCACGACGGGCCGCGGGGACGGTGCCCCCGCCTGACGCGAGCGGCTAGGGTGGCCCCGTGCTCTCCCCGGTCGCCGGTCCGCTGCGCGTGACGCGCGCAGCGCTCGTGGCGACCCTCGTCCTGGCGCTGAGCGCCGCGGCGCACGCCGTCGCCGGAGGTCACCTCCCGGACCCGCTGGTCCTCGCCGCTCTCGCCGCGTTCACGCTCGCGGGCGCGATGGTCGCAGCCCGGGTCCGCTTCACCGTGCCGCGGCTCCTCGCGGTCCTCGGCACCGCCCAGCTCGGGCTCCACGTCGCGCTCGACACGCTCGGTCACGGCGCCGCGACGTGCGTGCCTGCGGGTCCGTCGGCGGGGGCGGGTCACACCGGGCACGGTGCGGTCCTCGTGTGCTCCCCGGGCGCAGGCCTGCCCGACGCCGGAGCGGGGCTCGCGTCGTCGGCCCACCTCGCGTCGTCGGCGGCCTCCGTGGTCCCCGGCGTGTGGATGGTCGTCGCCCACGCCGTCGCGACCCTCGTCCTGGCGGTCGTGCTCGCGCGCGGCGAGCGCGCCCTCGAGCGGTTCGTCGCCTGGCTGACGCCGCTCGCGTCCCTGCTCGCCCCTGTCGTCGTGGCGGCGTCGCGCCGCGAGGCCGGCGTCCCCGCCGCGTTCACGCGCCGCCCGACGACGCGCCACCCGGGGACCGCGCCGACGCGTGGCCCCCCGGCCGCCGTCCGGCTCGTCGGGACCTCCGCCTAGAACCCACCGCTCGCGCGTCCGCGCGACGCCCGACGAGGCCGTGCCGGCGCACGCCGGACCACCGGGTACAGCCAGCGGCACCGCCGCGCCTCGGACGGAAAGACCTCCTCATGCTCCCTGCACGAACCCTCACCGCACACCGACCAATCTCGGCGCTCCTCACGGCGCTCCTCGCGCTGCTCGCGGCGCTGGCCCTCACCGCCGTGCTCGCGACGTCCTCCGCGCTGCCCGCGCAGGCGCACGACCGTCTCGTCGGCTCGGACCCCGCGGACGGCGCCCAGCTCGACGCCCCGCCCGCCGCGATCACGCTGAGCTTCAACACCGAGCCCCTCGCGGTCGAGCCGCAGGTCGTCGTGACCGACGCCGCCGGGACGGTCGTCGCGGAGGGCGCCCCGACGATCGACGGCGCGAACGCGTCGCTCCCGCTCGACGCGGCCGCGCTGACCGGCGGCACGTACTCGGTCGCGTGGCGCGTCGTCTCGTCCGACGGGCACCCCATCGAGGGCACGCTCTCGTTCGGGGTGGCGGAGCAGCCGGCGGCCGAGCCCGCGCCGTCGGGGAGCTCTCCCGCCGAGGAGGCGACGCCCGAGGAGAGCGCGTCGTCGCCCGCCACGGACGGCGACGCGGGTGCCGCCGAGGACGCAGCCACCGCCGACGACGGTGACACGGGCGGCACCGACGACGCCGCCGCGACCGACGACGACGGTGGCAGCGCGCTGCCGTTCGTGATCGGTGCCGTCGCGGTCCTGGCCGCCGCGGGCGTCGCGACGGTCCTCGTGCTGCGCCGCCGTGGCGGCGGTGACGACGGAGCCGGGGACCCGCGGGCCTGACCGCTGCGGGACCCGGCCGATGCGACGGCACGAACCGGTGCGACTTTTGATTGACGCACGCCAGAAGCGCCGGTACTTTCGGCGAAAGCAGGACGACAGGCGCGACGAGGCGACCCCACGGTCCAGCGGAGGGAACCGGTCGATGACGACCCCGACGAGCACGGAGCGCGACCGGTCGACCGTGTCGCGCGTCGTCGGGGTGCGGTCGTGACGTCTCCGGGGTCCGGGCCGTTGCGCGCCGCGCGCGGGCTCGTGCTCGCTGCCGTGGTCGTGGGTCTCTCGCTCCTGTCGCACGACCTCGCGGGCGGATCGCGTCCGGGCACCGTCCCCCTGGTCGTCCTCGCGGCGCTCAGCGCGGTCGCGGTGCGTCCGCTGACGCGCCGAGAGGTCGGGCTGCCGCGTCTCCTCGCGCTGCTGGGCGTCGGGCAGGTCGTGATGCACGTCGTGCTCGAGCGCTCCGCGGAGCTCTCCGCGACGGCGACCGCGTCCACCCACGCCCACGACGGCCCCGTCGCGACGGCGACGATGTTCGCGGCACACGCCGTCGCGACCGTCGTCCTCGCGCTCGTGCTCCGGCACGGGGACGCGCTGCTCTGGCGGCTGTGGTCCTGGCTCTCCGGCCGACAGGTCCCTGGTCGCCCGCGGCCGGTCGTCGTCGGCAGGGTGGTCCCGCTCGCCCGCGGCTGCCTCCCCACGCCCCGCCGTGCTCCCGTCCCGGGGGCGGTCGGCGGACGTGCGCCACCCGCCGTCGCCTGACCCCGGACGCCCACCGCGGCGTCCCGTTCCCGCGCGCCCCGGCGGGCCACGACGTCGTGCCCGCGCGCGCACCCCCATCTCTCCCGAAAGGCACTCCCATGCGCAAGTCCCTGCGCGCCCTCGGCGCCGCCACCCTCACCACCGGTCTCGTCGTCGCGGGCGCGAGCGTCGCGTCCGCACACGTGACCGTCACACCGAGCACCTCGACCGCCGGCTCCTACACCGTCCTCACGTTCGCGTTCGGGCACGGCTGCGGGGAGTCGGCGACCACCGAGATCGCGATCCAGATGCCCGAGCAGATCCTCGCGGTCTCGCCCACCGTCCACCCCGGGTGGGACGTCGAGAAGGTCATGGAGGACCTCGAGACGCCCGTGGACGACGGCCACGGCGGCGAGTACACGGAGCGGGTCAGCGAGGTCGTGTACACCGCCGAGACCCCGGTCCCGAACGGGTACCGCGACGCGTTCGAGCTGTCCCTCAAGCTCCCCGACGCCGCGGGGGAGACGCTCGACTTCCCCACGGTCCAGACGTGCGAGGAGGGCGAGACCGCGTGGGTGGAGATCCCCGCGGACGGCCAGACCGGCGACGACCTCGAGTCGCCGGCGCCGTCGTTCGACCTGACCGCGGCGGAGGCCGCCGAGGCGGACGGTACCGAGGCCCAGGCCGAGGAGGTCGCAGCGGAGGACACGCAGGACGACACGTCGGCGGACGCGGCCTCCGACGACGCGGCCACGCCCGTCGTCTCCTGGGTCGCGCTCGCGCTGGGTGCCGCGGGCCTCGTCCTCGGGGCGCTCGCGTTCGCGCGCTCGCGCCGCGCCCAGGACTGACATGTCCATGACCAGCACGACCCACCTCTCGGTGCTGCACCGGGTGGTGGTGCTGGTCGTCGGTGCCGCGGCCGCGGTCCTGCTCGTGATCCTCGCGAGCGGCCCGGCCGCGGCGCACGCCGTCCTGGTAGGTACGGACCCGCAGGACGGCGCGGTGCTCGACGCCCCGCCCGACGCCCTCACCATCACCTTCAACGAGCCCGTGCGGGCCGTCGACGGCGGGACGACCGTGCTCGCCGCCGACGGGTCGGACGTCGCGGTCGACGTCTCCGCGGTCGACGACGCGCTCGTGATCACCCCCGACGGGACGCTCGGCGACGGGACGTACGTCGTGAGCTGGCGCGTCATCTCGCTCGACACGCACCCGGTCGCCGGGGCGTTCAGCTTCTCCGTGGGGGCGCCGAGCGCGACGACGGTCGAGGCGCAGGTCGCCGAGCCGAGCGCTGCGCTCGTCGCGGTACGCGCGGCCGACCAGGCCGCGGTCTACCTCGGCACGTTCCTCGTCGCCGGTCTCCTCGTCTTCGAGCTGCTCGTCCTGCACGCCACGCCCGGGGCCATGCCGCGGCTGCGGTCGCGGCTCCAGCGCGCGCGGCTCGTCGGTCTCGCGGCCGGCGCCGTGGGACTCGTGCTGAGCGTGCCCCTCACGACGGCGTGGCAGGCCGGGGGCGGCCTCGACGCCGTGCTCGACGCCGCGACGTGGCGCACGGGCCTGGCGTCCGACACCGCCCTCGCGGCCGCGCTCGGAGTGGCCGGCCTCGGGTGCGCGGCCCTGCTCGCGCCGCGGGCGGCGCGAGAGAGTCGCGCCGTCTGGCCGGCGGGCGTCGCGCTCGGCGGGGCGACCCTCGCGCTCGGCGCCCTCGTGCTCGTCGGCCACACGCGCACCTTCGGCCCGGCGGTGCTCGTCGTCGCGGCCGACGTCCTGCACGTCGTCGCCGGGGCCGTGTGGATCGGCGGCGTCGTCGGGCTGACGCTCGTGCTCGCGCGGTCGTCCCAGGTGGACGAGCGGCGTGCCGCGGTGACCGTGACGCGCTTCTCCGCGCTCGGCGCGTGGGTCGTGCTCGCCCTCGCGCTGACGGGCGTCGTGCTGGGCTGGCGGATCGTCGGCACCGTCGAGGCGCTCGTGTCGACGGCGTACGGGCAGGCACTCCTGGTCAAGGTCGGCGTCGCGCTGTGCGTCGTCGCCGTCGCGGCGTGGAACCGCTACCGGCTCGTCCCGGCCCTCGCCGCGCGGTCGGGTCGCGGCACGACGGGCCGCGCGGCGGGCACCCCCGGGGTGGCGACCGGCGCACCGGCCTCGCGCCGGCTCGGCCGGACCGTCGCGCTCGAGGCGGGGCTGCTCGTCGTCGTGCTCGCCGTGACCGGCGTGCTGGTCTCGCGCAGCCCGTTCGACGGGGTCGCGGCCGCTCCGGCGGCGGCCGACGCCGCGCCGGACGCCGTCGAGGAGACCCGGCCGCTCGGCGACGGGACGCTCGAGGCCCGGGTCACGCCGGGCGCCGTCGGGGTCAACGCGCTCGAGCTCGTCCTGCTCGACGCCGACGGGGCGCCGCTCGAGCCCGTCGCGGACCCCGAGGTCACGACGACGCTCGCCGAGCCCGCGCTCGGGCCGTTCGCCCACGCGCTCGTGCGCACCGGGCCGGGGACGTACGAGGCGCCGCTCGACCTGCCTCTCGCGGGGTCGTGGACGGTCACGGTGCAGGTCCGGACCTCGAAGTACGAGAGCCCGATCGTCGAGATCCCCCTGGAGGTGACGTCATGACCCGTCGACCGCTGCGCCGGGCGACCGCCGCGCTCGTCCTCGCCGCGGCGGGCGTCGTCGCCGCGTCGAGCCCCGCGGCCGCGCACGTGCTCCTGGAGACCGTCGAGCCGCTCGGTGACGGGACGGCGCGGATCACGTTCACGTTCGACCACGGGTGCGACGGCGAGCCCACCGACGCGCTGCGGGTCGTCATGCCCGAGGGCGTCGAGCTGCTCGCCGCGGATCAGCCCGACGGCTGGACCTCCGAGGTCGGCGACGACGGCGTGGCGTGGTCCGGGGAGGCGGCCCCGGTCGCCGACGGCGAGCGTGCGGCGTTCACCGTCGACGTCCGCGTCACCGGCGACATCGGCGAGTCGTTCGCCTTCCCCGCCGTCCAGGAGTGCCCGTCGGGGGCCTTCCACGACTGGAGCGACACCGACCCGTCGGGTGCCTACCCGGCGCCCACCTTCGTCGCGACCGCCGCCACGCTCAGCACGCCGGCGGCGTCACCGCTGCCGGCGAGCGAGGCACCGACACCGCTCGCACCGCTGGTCGCGGGGGTCGTCGGTGCGTCCGTGCTCGCGGGTGCGGGCGGGGCGTGGGTGGTCCGTGCGCGTCGACGCCAGGGGGTCTGACGCGCTGGTTCTGCACGAAGTGTGACGCAGGTCACGTCGGCACGGTGTCCCGAACGTGCCGGCCACCCCTCGTTCGCAGGTGGGGGACGTCGTCGCGACGGGTCACGCGACGACACCCGGACCGGTGGCGGTCCGCGACGAGAGCTCCGCTGGGGGGAGCTCACGTGGCGGACCGCCACCGGTTCGTCATTCCCGGTCCGTCCGCCCGGAGGGCGGCTGGGGTCAGACCTCGCTGCGCGCGCCCAGCCACGGCGCGAGGACGTCCTCGCGCCCGAGCCAGCGCAGCCCGCCGTCGGCGAGCTCGTCGGGCGTCGCGAGGACCTCGCCGAACGCGTCGAGCAGCCGGTCGCGCTCGTCACCGACGGCCTCCGGGTCCGTGGCGCCCACGACGACGATCCGCGTGTGCGGGCGGACCGGCGTCCCCTCCGCGGTGCTCGCGTCGTCCCAGGTGCCGAGCCCGCCGATGCAGAGCTGTCCGCCGGCCCCGTCCCACGCGCACAGCGAGTCGGGCCGGTTGGCGACGTGGAAGACGCCGCGCGAGCGCAACGGGCCGGTCCCGAGGTCCTCGATCCGGCGCAGGAGCCGCTCCGGGTCGAACGGCCGGGCCGAGCGCAGCTCCAGGGTCCAGCTCCGGTCGCCCGGTCGCCGGTCGCCGTCCGCGGGCCGGCGCGCGCCTCGCGCGCCGAGCGGGTGCGCGCGCCGCTCGGCGGCGGCGGCGTCGTGCACGCCACCGGCGAGGTCCGCGGCGTCGAGGGCGTGCAGCCCGTCGATCCGGCGTGTCCCGGTCCCGCGCAGGCGGTCGACGAGACCGGAGCCGGTGGGTGCCGCCTCGGGCGAACCCGTCGTCACGACCAGGTCGGCGTGCTCGAGCTGGGCCGCGAGCACCTCGCCGATCGCTCGCTCGTCGTCCGGGGTCAGGGCGATCCCGCGCTCGTCGACGAGGTCGTCGCCGAGCAGGTCGTGCTCCACCTGCTCGACGTCCACGACGGCCAGCACGGTCGCGAGCCGCAGGCGCTCGAGCTCGCCGCCCGGGGCGCTCGCGCCGGCGAGCGCCCTCGCGACGGGGAGAGACTCTGCGCCGACGGGCAGCGCGAGGGCGACGTGGTCCCAGCGGCCGTCGGCGGCGAGGCGGCGCAGCGTGGGGACGGCGTCCTCCCGCACCGCGCACGACAGGCACGCGTGCTCGAGCGGGACGCGGACGTCCTCCACCACGCCGGTGGCGTCGACGACGACGCGCCGCAGCTCGCCGTCGGTCGCGAGGATGTCGTGGCGCAGCACCACGGTGCCCTCCCCTCCGACGGCGAGCCCGAAGACGGCCGAGTCGCGCAGGACGGCGTCGACGGTCGCGAGGACGCTCAGCGGGAGGCGGGTGTCGAGCGGGTCCGGGTGGTCGATGGTCATGCAGAGGCTCCAGTTCTGGCCGGGAACATCCGGGTGGACGGGTGTGTTGGACTCTACACCTTGACGAGAACGATTCTCAGTACCTATCGTCGCGGCATCGTCCAGGAAGGAACACCATGTCCGCCGTCTGCCAGGTGCTCGGCACCTCGCCGGGTTTCGGCCACTCGATCTCGCACTCCCACGTGCGGACCAAGCGTCGCTTCGACCCCAACATCCAGAAGAAGCGCTACTGGGTGCCCTCGCTCGGGCGCCACGTCACGCTGCGCGTGAGCACGCGCGGCATCAAGACCATCGACCGCAAGGGGATCGACGTCGTCGTGGCGGAGATCCGCGCGAGAGGGGAGAAGCTCTGATGGCCACCCGCCAGGACCTGCGTCCCGTGATCAAGCTGCGTTCCACCGCCGGCACCGGGTTCACCTACGTGACCCGCAAGAACCGCCGCAACGACCCGGACCGGCTCGTGCTGCGCAAGTTCGACCCCGTCGTGCGACGCCACGTCGACTTCCGCGAGGAGCGCTGATGGCCAAGACGTCGAAGATCGCGCGGAACGATCAGCGGGCGGCCGTCGTCGCCCGGTACGCGGAGCGGCGCGCGGAGCTGAAGCGCGTCGTCGCGTCGCCCACGGCCACGGCCGACGAGAAGGCCGCGGCCGTCGCGGAGCTGCAGCGCCAGCCGCGCGACGCGAGCGCGACGCGCCTGCGCAACCGCGACGTCGGGGACGGCCGCCCGCGCGGCTACCTGCGCAAGTTCGGGATCTCGCGCGTGCGGATGCGCCAGATGGCGCACCGCGGCGAGCTGCCCGGAGTCACGAAGTCGAGCTGGTGACGGCCGCCGCCGTCACGACAGCAGTACGGAGGCAAGCATGAAGAAGGACATCCACCCCCAGTACGGACCCGTCGTCTACCGCGACAAGTCGGCCGACTTCGCGTTCCTCACGCAGTCGACGCTCGCGGGCGACCACCCGGGTGGACCGGGCGTGCCGCGCGAGACGATCGTCTGGGAGGACGGCAACACCTACCCGGTCGTCGACGTCGAGATCTCGAGCGCGAGCCACCCGTTCTACACCGGCACGCAGCGTGTCGTGGACACCGCGGGCCGCGTCGAGCGCTTCCGCCAGCGCTATGGGACGCGCACGCAGGGCGGGAGTGCCCGATGAAGGTTCGCGCCTCGCTGCGCTCGCTGAAGAACAAGCCGGGCGCGATCGTCGTGCGCCGGCGCGGCAAGACGTTCGTCATCAACACGAAGAACCCGCGCTGGAAGGCCCGTCAGGGCTGAGGCGCACCGGGTGGTGCTGTGCGCGCCGCCACGCGGGACCCAGGACCGGAGCTGCCGACGGGCGGCTCCGGTCCTGTCTTCCCATGCGTCGGTCCATCCATGTGTACGGAAGTTCGCGCATGTGCCCTCGCGAGTGCACCGCGCGATCCTCACATGCCGGAGTCGGTGGATCAGGTGGCGCCGGCTGGGGTCGGAGGCGGCCGGGACAGGCCGCCGGGTGTCATGGCGCCTCGAACGTCTACGCGCCGTGCTCCAAGCCAGGAGAGCGACCGACGAGCACTCGTGGGACCGGGCGAGTGCGGCTCACGTGGCGGGCGTCGCCGGAGGCGTAGCGTGCAGTGAGGCCAGCAGCTGCAGCTTTTCGGAGCTGGGCGTGCCGGGCGCGGCCTGGTAGACGATCAGCTGGCGGCCCGGTGAGCCCTTGACGTCGAACGCGTGGTAGTCGAGGACGAGGTCGCCGACGTCGCGGTGGCGGAACGTCTTGGAGTCGTGCGTCTTGCCGCGCACGTCGTGCTGGGCCCACAGGTGGCGGAACGCGGCGCTGGCTGCCGAGAGCTCGACCACCAGCCGGCGCACGGCGTCGGCGGAGTCGACGTGGCCCAAGGCCAGGCGCAGGTTGGCCACGCAGGACTCGGCGGCCCGGTCCCAGTGGGCGTAGAAGCTGGTGCCGGCCAGGTCGAGGAACGTCATGCGCGCCAGGTTGTCGATGCGGTCGAAGTCGGAGTACAGGGCCCCGGCCAGGGCGTTGTGCGCCAGGACGTCGAGCTGCCGGTCGATGATCATCGCGGGGGTGGCCGGCCAGGCGTCGAGCAGGTCGAGCAGCGACTGCGGCGGTGTCGCGCTGACCGCGGTCAGGGCCGTGGGTGCCAGGTCGGCGAGGCGGAAGAGGTGCTCCCGCTGGTCGGTGTCGAGGCACAGAGCGCTGGCGATGGCGTTGAGCACCGACGGTGACGGGTTGCGTTCGCGTCCCTGCTCCAGCCGGGCGTAGTAGTCCACGCTGACGCCGGCCAGCAGGGCCACCTCCTCGCGACGCAGCCCGGTGACGCGCCGAGGGGTGTGCCCGGGCAGCCCGACGTCGTCGGGCTGGACCTGCCCGCGGCGTGCCTTGAGGAACGGACCGAGATCTGAGGTGCTCACGCTCCGACCGTAGAGGCACCGCAGCCCACCAACCAGGACCTGGTGCCCCCTGGCAGCCGCTCGAGGCGTCGTGCGGGACACGTGCCCGGCGCGCCGCCTGCTCAGCGCCGGGTCATCACGAACCCGGCGTGGTGCAGCACGCCGTCGAGCAGCTGGCCGAACGCCCAGAAGCCGGAGTCGTCCAGGTAGGTGATGCGGTCGGTGTGGACCCAGTAGCGGCCGGTGTAGGCGTCAGCCCGCCCGCCACGGGTCTCCGAGTAGCGGCCGTCCGCCCGCAGGTGCTGCTGCAGGTCCCGGTGAGGGTCGTGCCAGGTGCCCACCCACGTCGCCCGCACCGTCGGGTCGGCGACGTCCTGCCCGGCAGGCCGGGTCGGTGTGCCGTCCCACGCCTCGAGGTGGCCCGCGACCCACACGGCCAGCAGGTCACGCGGGTCGACGACCAGCATGGTCCGCACCTGCGCCTCGCTGACCGGTCGACGCACGACGGCGAAGGTGGCCGCGTTGCCGGGCACCAGGTCGTACCTGCCACGCCGGGAAGGTGGCAGCTGCGCCACCGCGCTGTCGACCGACAGCGGGACGGCATGGGCGCCGTCGGCGCCGATCACCTCCGTCCCGGCGTCGGCCGGCCCCGGGGCCAGGCGCTCCCCGACGACGTACAGGTCGCCGCGTCCCACTCTCCCGGGGGTCGCCCTGACGTGCGCGCCCGTGACGACGAACGCGTCGGCGCTCGGCGGGGTCACCGGCCGGCCACCGGGGTGGCAAGGCGCTCGGTGATCGCGGCGAGCGAGTCGTGCACCTGGGTGCGCAGCGCGTCGACGTCCACGCCGACGAGCTCGCCGTCCCACTTGCGCACCTGGCCCGCCACCCACACCGAGGTGATGTTCGAGCGGTCGGCGCCCAGCACGAGGGTCCCGATCGCGTCGTGCAGCGGCATGGTGTTGATCGCCTCGGCGTCCACGACGATCAGGTCGGCCTGCTTGCCGGGGGTGATGGAGCCGGTGCGGTCGTCGAGCCGCAGCGTGCGTGCTCCGGACAGGGTGGCGAAGTCGAGGACGTCACGGGTGGTGATGCGGGTGGGCTCCCGCCCGGTCCCGTAGGCGGCGTTGACCGCACGCATGCGCTGGAGGGTCAGCAGCGCCCGCATCTGGGTGAACATGTCGGAGGCCAGCGCGACCTCCACGTCCACCGACAGCCCGGGCCGGATGCCGTGGGCGAGAGCCTCGTCGACCGGCGGGACGGCGTCCTCCAGCCCGATCTGGGCGTCGGAGGTGGGTGCCAGCGCGACCGTCACGCCGTGGTCGCGCATCGCTGCCCAGGCGTCCGCGGTGAGCGCCGTGGAGTGGATGGACTCCAGGTGTGGGCCGAGCAGTCCCTGGCTCTGCCAGGCGAGGACGGCCCGGGAGGCGCCCTGGCCGAACATCACGTCCAGGCTCACACCGATGTCCAGGTCGGTGGCGACCTCGGCCAGCTCGGGACCGTAGGCGAGGTGCCCGGCGATGTCTCCGGTGGCCAACGCTGCCATGCGCAGCGTCACGAGCTGGTCGTCGGTGGGGACGTACGTCGAGCGCAACCGGGCGAGATCCGCGGGCCACTGGCCGTCCCAGTCGCCGAAGTGCGGGCCCATGGAGGCGTGCACGCCGCGGATGCCGGAGTCGATCAGCGCGGTGATCGCGGCGTCCGAGTGCGCGGTGGTGCGTGAGTTGTGCGAGAAGTCGAGCATCGTGGTGATGCCGCCGTCCAGCGCGGTCAGCGCGGCCAGGCGGGTCCCGACGTACACGTCCTCGGGCGCGTAGGCGGGCGCCACATGCATGAGCGTGGACTGCAGGTACCCGGCCAGGTCGTCGACGTCGGGGATGGTGCGGCGCATCTGCGCCTGCCAGGCGTGCCGGTGGGTGTCCACCATGCCGGGGGCCACGATGCTGCCGGTCGCGTCGACGACGATCGCGCCGGTGTCCGGCAGGTGCCGGCCGACGTCGACGATGCGTTCCCCGCGGACCAGCACGTCGCCGGCATCGATGGTCCCCAGCGTGGGGTCCATCGTCACGACGGTGCCGCCGCGCAGCAGGACGATCCGGTCGGGGTCGGTGGCGGAGCGGGTCAGTGCGTCGAGGGTGGGGCCGGTGCTCATCGGGCGTCCTTCCGGTGCATGGTGTAACCGGCGTGGTGCAGGGCGTCGCCGGCGAACCGGCCGAAGGCCCAGAAGCCGAGGTCGTCGAGGTAGTCGATGCGGTCGCCGTCGATCCAGTAGCTGCCCTGGAAGGCGTGCGGCCGCCCGCCGCGGGTCTCGTCGTAGCGGCCGTCGGCTGTCAGCTCTTGGTGGAGGAAGTCGTCGGTGTCGACCCATACGCCCACACGGCTCGGGTCCACCGCAGGCCGACCAGGCAGTGAGGAGGTGGCCGGGACACCGCCGAAGGACTCGCCGGCCCAGTGGGTGGGCCGCCCCTCGAGCAGTACGGCAAGGAGGTGCTCGGGCTGGGTGAACGCGGTGTGCAGCGCCGCGGGCAGGTCGGCAGCGTGCTGGGCGGGCACGACGACGAGGCTGGCCTCGGATCCGGGAGCGAGCGTCCCGGCCCCGGTGCCGCGCGCTCCGGCGCCGAGGGTGGCGGTCGCGTCGAGGCGAGCCGGCAGGACGGCGGTGCCGGTGGCGTCGATGACCACGGCGCCGTCGTCCTCCGCTGCGGTGACGATCCCGGGTCCGACACCGACGATCAGCGTCGCGCCGATGAGGACGTCGGCTCCGTGCATGGTGCCGATCAGCGGGTCGAGGGTGTGAACGGTCGCGTTGGTCAGCAGCAGCGGCCGGTCGGCACCGGCGCGCACGGCGTCCAGACCAGCGGCAGTGAAGGAGGGAAAGGCGTTGGGCATGGCTCCACCCTCGTGCGTCCCGACGCGGACTAGAAGGCCGGGACACACCCAGGGAGCGCCGCACCCCGGCTACGTGAGCCCAGCGGCCGCGCTGAGGGAGGCGCCGGCCAGTCGCCCGCGCGCGGCCAGAGCGGGTCGTGGACGAGGGGCTGCTCGCCGGTGGTCACCTCTCGACCTGGGCCCGTCGACGGCCGACCGCCGCGGTCCCGTCAGGACGCGAGCGTCGCGACGAGCGTCGCCAGCCCGAACCCCGACTGCCCCAGGGTCCCGGTCCACAGCCGGTGGTCGGAGATCCACAGGACGACGCCACCCAGCGTCATGAACCCCGCGGTGTACAGCACGAGGGTGCGGCCTTCGTCGATGAGCCCCTGCGCGGCGAGCACGACGCCCAGCACGGTGCCGGCACCGAGGAAGATGTTGTAGAACGCGACGTTGAAGGCCCACAGCGTGACCTCGGGCGGCGACGACTGCTTGCGCAGCAGGAACTGCTGGGCCCAGGGCCGGTGGAAGAAGAAGGCCTCGACGACTCCGACGCCGACGTGCAGGACGCCGGCGGCGACGGCGAGGACCTGGGCGAGCGTGCTCATGGGAGCTCCTCCCGGTTCTGCGGCGCGAACGAGCGGGCCAGGCGACGGGCGCCGTCCCCGTCCAGGTGGGCGAGGGCTGCAGGTCGCCCGGTGAGCAGCAGGAGCAGCGCGGTCATGGAGCCGGTCACCTGCTGGCCCTCGCCGCGGTGCCACGGCACGTCGGCGGCGACGAGGTGGAACCCGGCCAGCCGTCTCCGGGCGCGGAAGGGGAACGACACGGCCCATACGCGCTCGGCCGCCTCGCGGGCCGCGACCTGCGGGGCGGGGACCTCGATCCCGAGCGCGACGGCGACGTCCTGCGTGTGGACGAGCGCGTCGACGAGTGCGACGCGCGGGGTCGTCCCCGGCGCGAGTCGGCGGGAGCCGGCGGTCGCGCGCAGGGTGGCGAGGACGTCCTCGCGAGGACGCGACCCGGCCTCGCGCGTGAGGAGGTCCATCATCCGGTCGAAGCTCCCGTGGCCACGGACCAGGCCGCGGACGAGCGCGCCGCGCGTCGAGGTGGGGGCGAGGGTGAGATGGGCGGCGACGTCGTGCACACGCCACCCCGCGCACATGCTGGGGCGTTCCCAGTCCGCGGGGCCGAGCCCGGTGACGAGGTCCACGAAGGAGGCCCGGGCGAGCGCGACGGCCGCCCACACCTCGTCCTCCGTCATCCAGTAGTCGGGTGCACTCATCGGAGCGCCTCCAGAACTGATACGATGATCTGACTACTTTAGTCAGTCGGACTGACGATGGTCAACCCCTCGACCCCGCGGAGGCGCCCGTGAGCCGACAGGGCGAGCTCAACACCGGACTGCTCCTGTTCATCCCCTACCGCGCGCTCGAGCTGCGGGTCTACACCGCGGTCCGGGACGCCGGGTTCGACGACGCGACGCCCGCGCAGCTCCGGGTCTTCCAGCGCATCGGGCCGCGCGGCACGCGGCTCACCGAGCTCGCGGAGGCGGCGGAGATCACCAAGCAGACCGCGGGCTTCCTCGTCGACCAGCTCGAGGCGGCCGGGTACACGGAGCGCGTCCCCGACCCGGCCGACCGCCGGGCGCGCCTCGTGCGCGTCACGCCTCGTGGCGAGGCGGCGTCCCGGGTCGCCGCGGCGGAGCTCGCCCGCGTCGAGGCGGAGTGGACCGCCCATCTCGGCGCGCGCGGCATGGCCTCCCTGCGCCGTCAGCTCGAGCGCCTGCGGGAGATCACCGACCCCTGGGCCTAGGGCGTGTCTCTCAAGTCGGGTGACCGCGTCCCATCTCTGGACGGGGCAGAATTTCGGCTGTGATCAGGGTTGGCTTCACGCGCAGCATCCAGGACAACTACGAGGCGATCGTGGTGCTGGACGTGGAATCGGGAGACACGATCGAGTTTCAGCGTGCGCTGGCCCACGACCCGCAGAACGTGGCCCTGGGCCAGAACACCTACGCGATCGTGCGTGGTGGTGCCGCCGTGCACTACGGCGGCCTCGTGCGGGTGGACGTGCAGGACGGCGTCCTTGCGCTCGAGCTGGAACCTGAAGCAGCAGCGGTGCTCGAGTTGCCCGCCGTGGTCGAGCTCGTCTTGGACAATGCAGCAGCCGGGATCATCGAGCAGCATCTGCCTCGGATCGTGGCGCCGACCGGATGATCACGCTCTCGCAGCGGTCATGCTCTGGCCTCACTGACTAGCTCGTACCTGGACACGATCTCGAGGTTCTGTCACAGTCCAGCAGCACCGGAAGAGCCCCTCGGGTCGCCGCCCAGTTCACGGCCGTCGCTCTGTAGGAGCAACGCCAACGTGGCGCCAGCCTCGGCCGCGCCGCGCGCATGGGTGACAAGGATGTCCACCAAGGCGGGAGCGACGTCAGGCAGCGACGTGGCGAAGCGGTCGAACCCGAGGAACACCAGCGCCAGGCCCGCGGCCGACGGCTGCCAGCCGTACTCCCGTGCGACAACGTCTGACAGGCAGTCGTTCAGTGCATCGAGATTCCGGCCGTAGTAGCCGGGAAAGTCCAACGACCCTGCGAAATCGCGATGCACTTCCGCGCCCGTCGACCAGGAACCAGCGTCAAGAATCACTACCTGAAACCCTCGGGCAGTGAGCTCCTCCACGGCCTCATCGAGCACGGAGCGCTGCGAGAACACCGTCACCGGGAGACTCGTCAACTGGTCAGGAGCCTGACCTCCCGAGGGGACCGCTCCAGACGAGGATGTGCTCACCCACGAGATGCTACGTAACTGGCTTCTTGGGAGACACGCCCTAGCGCTCTACGAGTGGAACGTTGACCTTGCCTCGGCGCTACTGCGCGACCTCAGTCACCTCGAGGTCGGGATCCGCAATGCCTACGACAGAGCCCTCCTGCAGCACCCCGTCGTTGGCGGAGGTGACTGGCTGGAGCCGCCGATCTACACCTCGCTCTTCCCGCCCCATTGGGTCCTCGACCGAGCGGGAAACCAGCAGGACAAGAACGCGACACCGAGGAACCAGATCAAGAGCGCGCGCAAGGCGGCCGGCTACACCGCCACCGGCACCGTGCCGCGAGGCAAGGTAATCGCCGAGCTCATGTTCGGCTTCTGGTCCTACCTCACCGACAGTCTGCACGAGAAGACGCTCTGGGTGCCCGTGCTGCACGACGCGTTCGTTCCCGGGTCCGACCGATCAAAACTCCATACGGCCATGACCGACCTTCGTGAGCTCCGAAACCGTGTCGCACACCACGAGTCGGTCTTCGAACAGAACCCTGAGAACGTTCGCCGCAGCATCATCTTCGTCGCCCGACACCTGTCACCTGACCTGCAGAGCCACCTCGCTGCCACGAGTCGAATCCCGGAGGTCTTGGGCGCGAAGCCTTGACGGCGGTCGCTCAGCCACTTCCCGACAGCTATGTACCCGACGTACCAACGATGTAGTGCCGAAGTTGGTGCTTGGATCGATCGATGACCTGCTCATCCTGAGCGCTTCGCCCGTAGATGGCACGATCGCCTCGTGACCGATCCTGCACAGCCCTCGCCTGCTGTCCACCTCACGAGCGGTGCCGTCTTCACGGATGGCGGTGACCAGCCGTACCTGGAGGTCCAGGAGTGGTCCGCGCCCGTCAGTCTCTTCGTCGGGCGCAACGGAAGCGGTAAGTCGAAGACCGCGATGGCACTATCGCAGGGCGATCGGACGCGTCTCTTGTCCAGCGACCGCCTGGCCGGCATTCAGACTTTCGATCGGTACTTCGACGTCAGTTACCCCGGAAAGATGCTCGGGCTGATGGTCAGGCCGGAAAGTGTCGAGAACATTCGGGGGGTGACAGCTCCGTTTGGAGTGGGCGCTGACGAGTTGTATCTACTTCACGACCGGCCCGATCTAGCCCTACGCGTCGCCTCGTTCATCGCCACCACCCTCGGTCGGGAAGTGGACATCGCGCGCTTCACCGACGGGTACCTCGACCCGGTCGTTAGGGTCGGGACACTGGAGTACTCGCTCCTGCGCGACGAAGGACACGGCCTGCGAGAACTGGTCATCCTGCTCGCGGCGACCTATCGCGACGACTGGGACCTGCTTGTCGTCGACGAACCGGAACTCCACCTGCACTCCGCACTGACTCGGCTCTGGTACGCCGAACTCGTCAAGGAGTGCGAAACCACTAACCGCCACGCGGTCGTGGTCACGCACGAGGCGTCACTCGTACAACCGACCAGCCGCACCGACCTTCACGCCATCTGGCACTTCGCACACGGGCGCGCGCCGATGAACCTCGGCGAACAGGTGAAGACCGAGTACCGGGACGAAGCGATCGCCCACTCACTCAGGGCAAACCCTGCGCTGGTCAGCGACCTGCTCTTCAGCCCGAGACCAGTGCTCGTCGAGGGAGCCCTAGACCACCTGGCCGTGAAGATCGCGATCGCGCGAACTCAGGAACACTCCTCAGCGGTGCAGACAGACGTCGTGCAGTGCGGGACCAACAACGTCGTTCCTGTGTGGCTAGACCTGTGCTGGGCCCTAGGGCTCGACGCACGGGCGGTCTACGATCTCGACTCCATCTTCGAGCAGCGCGTACAACAGTCGATGGACCGGTGCGAGGCCGTCCGCAACGCCTATGGCAAGGCCTTCCTCGCCGATCCGGCGACCACCCCGGAAGTCATCAGACCCTTGATCCAGGCTGCCAACAAGCACCAAGTGCCGGCCAACCCGAAGGACCGCGCCGCCTGGCTCGCCGCCCTGACCAACGACGACGAGCGAGCCGGACTGGTCGAGCGCCGCGATAAACTGCTTCGCCTGTGGAAGGAGCAAGGGGTGTGGGTCCACCCCCAGGGGAACCTCGAACAAGTGCTCGGCCTCTCACCGGAGGACAAGGGGCGTGAAGCGACCACAACGGCCGCTAACGAGAGCGGGCCCCTCGATGCCGTCGCAAACTGGGTCGCCTATCAGCTCGACACCACGAGCAGCACGTTTGAACTGCTCTCGGCAGCTGTACGCGGCTGGGCCACCAGTATCCAGCTCCAGGTCCGGAAGAACGCCGCGTTCAGCCTTTCTGGGACTCACCCACCGACGGGCGCCAGACCCTTACTGCGTGTGGAACCACTGGAACCTGGTCGGCACCGCATCACGGTCACAGGACTCGATGGCTTCAATGACTACTGGATGGATTTCACCCCGGAGCTCGCCGTCGCTTCCATGAATCTCCAGCCGCCCGCGAGCCCAGTTTCGCACCGATAACGTACGTTACGTCGGGTTTGGGCGATCTCCGCCGGCCCGGCCTTCGAGGATGGCGGTGAGCTCGTCGGCGCGGGGGAGTGCGGCTTGCTCGTCTGGGGGCAGGCTGTCGTAGGTGTAGTTGGCGACGGCGAGGGGTGCGGGTGCGCCGGCGAGGGCGTAGCGGACGACGGCTTCGTTTCGGCCGGCGACGAGGAGGATGCCGACGGTGTGGGCGTGGCGGTCGGGCTTGCGCAGGCGGTCGTCGACGAGGGCGACGTAGGTGCCGAGCTGGCCGACGTGTCCTGACTCGAACTGGCCGATCTTGAGCTCGACGACGACGTAGCGCAGCTGGTCGACGTCGAAGAGCAGCAGGTCGATGACGAGTTCGTCGCCTGCGACGGTGAAGCGGACCTGGCGGCCGACGAGGCCACGCCGTGTCCGAACTCGAGCGGGGTGTCTTGGAGCTTGTCCATGAGGGCTTGTTCCATGTCGCGTTCGTGGACGCGTCTGGTGAGGCCGAGGTGGTCGAAGACGTAGGGGTCGCGCACGAGCTGTTGGGCGAGCTCGGAGTCTGCTGGGGTGAGTTGGGTGGTGAAGTTCGTGGGTGCGGCGCCGATGCGCTGGTGCAGGTGGGAGGCGATCTGGTTCTCGAGCACGGCTCGGGACCAGCCGTGCTGCGGCGGCCTGGGCGGCGTACCAGTCGCGTTGGGCGAGGTTGTCGAGGCGGGTGAGCAGGACGGTGACGTGGCCCCAGGGCAGTTGTGCAACAGCTTGTTGCACGAACGCTTCCTCGTCGGGCTAGGTGTGATGTCCAGGGAGGTTGGTCAGCCGGCTGACCGGTGGCTGGTTGCCGATCGCGCTGTGGAGCCTGTGGTGATTGTAGAAGTGGAGCCATCCGGGTAGCGCGGCGCGGCGTTCGGTCTCTGAGGCGTAGAAGCGGGCGTAGGCCCACCCGTCGGCGAGCGTGCGGTGGAAGCGTTCGATCTTGCCGTTGGTCTGCGGGCGGTAGGGCCGGGTTCGCTTGTGCTTGATCCCCAGCCTTGTGCAGGCGTCGCGCCAGGCGTGGGAGCGGTAGGCCGACCCGTTGTCGGACAGCACCTGCTCGACGTGCACCCCGCGTGCGGCGAACCAGGTCACGGCGCGTTCGAGCACGTCGACCGCGGTTGCGCCCTTCTCGTCGGACCGGATCTCGGCGTAGACGAGTCGGGAGTGGTCGTCGATCACGGTGTGCAGGTAGGCGGTGCCGATGCTCGGGTTGCCCTTGGCCGTGCGGCCTGTGCGTAGAGCGGTTGCTGCTTGGTTCCGGTAGCCCTGTTGCCGCCCGACGTAGCGCCACCCGCCCCCGTCGGGGATATTGCCGAACTTGGTGACGTCGACATGGATCAGTGAGCCGGGATGGTCATGCTCGTAGCGGCGCAATGGTTCGCCGGTGACCCGATCGATCCGGGTGAGCCGGTTGATCCGGCACCGCACCAGCACCGCATGGACCGTGGAGGCGGGCATGTGCAGGCGCCCGGCTATCTGGACCGGTCCCAACCGGTGTCGCCACCGCAGCCGCACGACCTGCTTGACCAGATGTTGCGGGGTGCGGGTCGGGCTGTGGTGCGGGCGCGAGCTGCGATCGGCCATCCCGGCCACGCCCTCGGTGCGATACCGCTCGGCCCACTTCCTCGCGGTGCGGGCCGAGACCATGAACATCTTCGCCGCGGCCGTGTAGGTCCAGCCGGACTCGACGACCAGCCGCGCCAGCCGCAGTCGTGTTCTAGGGGTGAGCAGGGCGTTAGCGTGTGACACGAAGGCCTCCGGCGGGTGGAAGTGGTTCCTCGACAGCTCCACTTCACAACCGGAGGCCTTCGTCATCCGGTAACCCGCCCCCGTGTCGTCATCACGGGACCCGGACAACCTCCCTGGACATCACAGCTAGTCAGTGAGGCCAGAGCATGACCGCTGCGAGAGCGTGATCATCCGGTCGGCGCCACGATCCGAGGCAGATGCTGCTCGATGATCCCGGCTGCTGCATCGTCCAAGACGAGCTCGACCACGGCGGGCAACTCGAGCACCGCTGCTGCTTCAGGTTCCAGCTCGAGCGCAAGGACGCCGTCCTGCACGTCCACCCGCACGAGGCCGCCGTAGTGCACGGCGGCACCACCACGCACGATCGCGTAGGTGTTCTGGCCCAGGGCCACGTTCTGCGGGTCGTGGGCCAGCGCACGCTGAAACTCGATCGTGTCTCCCGATTCCACGTCCAGCACCACGATCGCCTCGTAGTTGTCCTGGATGCTGCGCGTGAAGCCAACCCTGATCACAGCCGAAATTCTGCCCCGTCCAGAGATGGGACGCGGTCACCCGACTTGAGAGACACGCCCTAGGCGCACCGACCCGCTGCGTCGTCGACGCGGTCGAGGCGAACCACCCGATGGGCGGCGTCGACGGTGCCGCGTCGGTGGGCGACGACGAGGGTGGCGCGGCTCGGCGAGGTGGCGAGCAGCTCCATGCGCCTAATCCCGCCGTCCGGGCCCGTCGCGAGCCGGCCTGGGTGCACGGCACCGCACGGTGGCGCAGGCGGATGGTTCGGGACGAGAATGAGAATGATTCTAAGTTCTGTTAACCTGCCGCCAGACCGCCCAGCGGCTCTCTGTCCCCATCGGAAAGGAGTGGGTTCCGCACGCCTGCACGCGGAGCCCGACCCACGCATGACCCTCACACGCCACCGCACCCGACCGCTCGCCGCGCTCGGGATGCTCCTCCCGCTCGCGCTGATCGCCGCCTGCTCGTCCGGCGAGCCCGCCGCCGAGGAGGCCCCGAGCTCGCCCGCCGCGGAGGAGACCGCGAACGAGCCGAGCGAGGCCTCGTCCCGCACCCCGCGCCTCGCCGTCACCTACGACGGCGGCATCCAGGTCCTCGACGCCCAGACGCTCGAGGTCCTGGAGGACTTCGAGCTCGACGGCTTCAACCGCCTCAACGGCGCCGGCGACGGCCGCCACCTCCTCGTCTCGACGACGGGCGGCTTCCAGGTGCTCGACGGCGGGGCCTGGGCCGAGCCGCACGGCGACCACTCGCACTACTACACGGCGGACCCCGAGCTCACGGACGTGATGTTCGACGCCGAGAAGCCGGGCCACGTCGTCGTGCACGCCGGGCGCACCGCGCTCTTCGACGACGGCACCGGCGAGATCACGGTCCTCGACTCCGGCGACGTCGCGGACGAGTCCCGCGAGGCGCGCGAGCTCACGACGCCGGAGGCGCACCACGGCGTCGCCGTCGAGCTGTCCGACGGCACGCTCGTCGTCTCCGAGGGCACCGAGGACGCGCGCACCGGCATCCGCGTGCTCGACGCCGAAGGTGCCGAGATCGCCGCGTCCGACGAGTGCCCCGGCGTCCACGGCGAGGCCGTGGCTGCGGACGAGGCCGTGCTCATCGGCTGCGAGGACGGCGTCCTCGTCGTCAAGGACGGCGAGATCACCAAGGTCGCGAGCCCTGACGCGTACGGCCGCATCGGCAACCAGGCCGGCAGCGAGGAGTCGACGGTCGTCCTCGGCGACTACAAGTCGGACCCCGACGCCGAGCTGGAGCGCCCCACGCGGGTCTCGCTCACCGACACCGCGACGGGCGAGCTGACCCTCGTCGACCTCCCGTCGAGCTACACGTTCCGCTCCCTCGCCCGGGGCGACGCGGGAGAGGCCCTCGTGCTCGGCACGGACGGTCAGATCCACGTCGTCGACCCGGCGACCAAGCAGCTCGTCCGCTCCATCCCGGTGGTCGACGCGTGGGAGGAGCCCGAGGAGTGGCAGTCGCCGCGACCGGCGATCTTCATGCTCGACGGCTCCGCCTACGTCACCGACCCGGCGAACCAGGCGATCCACGCGGTCGACATCGAGACCGGCGAGGTCTGGAACACGGTCGAGCTCGACGTCGAGCCCAACGAGATCAACGGGGTCTCCGGCGACGTCGAGGCCGGGTCGGCCGAGCACGGCGAGGCCGGGCACTCGGAGGAGGAGCACGCCGAGGCCGGGCACTCGGAGGAGGAGCACTCCGAGGAGGACGCGCACGACCACTCCGAGGAGGACCACGAGCACGCGGACGAGGAGACCACTCCCGCGGGCTGAGCACCTCCACGCAGCACGCACGGCCGCGGTACCCGGTCCGTCGACCGGGTGCCGCGGCCGTCGTGCGTCGCCCTCGGCGGACCCGTCGCCCGCACCCGAACCACCGACCCACGGAGCACCCCATGACCCGCCCCCTCCCGCGCGCCCGCGGCGCCGCCGCCCGCTCCTTCGCCCTCGCCGGCGGTGCGCTCGTCGCCCTGACGCTCGTCGCCGCCTGCGCGCCCGCCGGCGCCGACGACGACGGCGTCGAGGTCCTCGCCTCGTTCTACCCGCTGGAGTACGTCGCCGAGCGCGTCGGCGGCGAGCACGTCGCCGTCAGCAACCTCACCCCGCCCGCGGCCGAGCCGCACGACCTCGAGCTCTCACCGGCGCAGGTGCGCCAGATCGGGAGCTCCGACCTCGTCGTCTACCTGTCGGGGATGCAACCCTCGACCGACGAGGCGATCGCCGCACGGGACCCCGAGAACGTGCTGGACACCGCAGAGGCCGCCGGCCTCGAGGCCGGGCCCAACGGCTCCGCGGCCCCGGCGCCGGAGGGCTCCGTCCTCGACCCGCACTTCTGGCTCGACCCGACGCGGCTCGCGACCGTCGGGCACCAGGTCGCCGAAGAGCTCTCCGCGATCGACCCCGACCACGCCGACGACTACGCCGCCAACGCGCAGGCGCTCGAGGACGACCTCGTCGTTCTCGACGAGGAGTACGCGACGGGGCTCGCGGCGTGCGCGGGCGCGACGCTCGTCGTCTCGCACGCGGCCTTCGGCTACCTCGCCGAGCGGTACGACCTGGTCCAGGTCGGCATCTCCGGTATCGACCCGGAGGCGGAGCCGTCGCCCGCCCGGCTGCGCGAGGTCCGCGGCGTCGTCGAGGACGCGGGGGTGGAGACCCTGTTCTTCGAGGTGCTCGTGAGCCCCAAGGTCACCCAGGCCTTGGCGGACGACCTCGGGGTGAGCACCGACATGCTCGACCCGCTCGAGGGGCACACCGACGAGGAGGCCGACTACCTGGAGACCATGCGCGCGAACCTCGACGCCCTCCGGCAGGGTCTGGTGTGCGAGGCTGCGGGCTGACGGCCCCGCTCCTCCGGAATCCCGTGAGATGCTCGGGCGTTCCACGGACGGAGGAGGTGGTCGTCGTGCAGAGGATGACGCGGCAGCGCGCGGTGCTGCTCGAGGCGATCGACGCGCAGGCCGGCTTCCGCAGCGCGCAGGACATCCATCAGGACCTGCGCGCCCGGGGCGACGCGGTCGGTCTCGCGACCGTCTACCGCGGGCTCCAGGCGCTGTCGGAGGCCGGCGTCGTCGACACCCTGCGCACCGCGGAGGGTGAGAACCTGTACCGCCGGTGCGCACGGACCGAGCACCACCACCACCTCGTCTGCCGCTCGTGCGGACGCACGGAGGAGATCGACGGCCCGAGCGTGGAGAGCTGGGCCCGCACGGTCGGCTCGTCGCACGGCTTCGTCGACATCGAGCACGTCGTGGAGCTCTTCGGCACGTGCGCGACGTGCCGTGCCGAGGCCTCCGACGCTGGCTGAGGCGCCAGAAGTCGCGCGAAACTCCGCGTGTTCCCTAGTGTTGTCCCCGGTGCACGGCCCCTCGGCTGGCACACTGAGACCGTGACGACGCGTGGTGACCACCGCGCGTCGTGAACCGAGGAAGGGATTCGCATGTCGCTCAACAAGTCCGAGCTCGTCTCGGCCATCGCCAGCAAGGCCGACCTGTCGAAGGCGGACGCGGAGAAGGCCCTCAACGCCTTCCAGGAGGTGCTCATCGAGTCGCTGGGCAAGGGCGAGGCCGTCAAGGTCACGGGCCTCCTGTCCGTCGAGCGCGTCGAGCGTGCCGCCCGCACGGGTCGCAACCCCCGCACGGGCGAGGAGATCTCGATCCCGGCCGGCTACGGCGTGAAGATCAGCGCCGGCAGCCTGCTCAAGAAGGCCGTCGCCAAGTGACGTCCCGCTGACCGAGCCGTCACCGGCCGGTCGGCGTGACGAAGGCCCGGGTCCCGCGAGGGACCCGGGCCTTCGTCGTGCGCCTCGTCAGGCGTGGACGACGTCCGCGAGGATGCCGGCCTGCGTGAGCCGGGTCCCGATGGCCTGGTCCGCCTCGGAGAACGCCTTGTTCGACCGCGCGACGCCGACCGCGCCCGCCATCGCGCCCTGACCGGTGGGGCGCTGGACGCGCGCGACCAGGGCGCCGCCGTGCTCCATGAAGTCCACCGTGAACACGAGGTGCTGCTGCTTGCCGGCGAACGCGCCGAGCCAGAACGTCTTCGTCCTGCTCCCGCGCTCGACCGACCACTGGCCGCTGCGCTGCGTGGTCACGGTGAAGCCCTGCTCGTGGAGCGCCGTCGCGAGCTGGTGACGGGCGGCGTCGTGGTCGCCGGTGAGGAAGTAGTCGACGGTGGCCATGCGGTGCTCCTGGCGGGTGCGGGGCGCAGGGACGCGCCCGGTCGGGTCCGCGCGACCGCGCGGCGGGTGGGATGCTACCGGTCCGCATCGCGCCGCGCAGTCAGTTGATAACCGTTATCAGTCCTCGTAGACTCGTCCTCCCGACCCCGGAAGGACCTCTCATGGCCGTGCCCAAGCGCAAGCTGTCCCGCTCCAACACCCGCGCCCGTCGTTCGCAGTGGAAGGCGCAGGTCCCGCAGCTCGTGACCGTCGTCGTCGACGGGCGGGAGGTCGCCGTGCCCCGCCGCCTCGTCGCGGGCGTGCGCCGCGGGCTCGTCACCCTCCCCGAGTGACGTGCCGGCCGGGGCCCCCCGGCCGTGAGGCGACGGCGGGCGTGCCCGACGGCGCGGGGGCGCCCGGGCAGGCCGGCGGACGTGTCAGCATCGTCCGGTGACCGAACCGACCACCCGCCGCGCGGTCCGCGCCGCAGGACGACCCGGCGGACCCGAGGCGGTCCACGGGCACGCGCACGGACCCGCCGCCCCCGCCACGCGCCGGGTCCGGCTGACGCTCACCGCGCTGCTCGTGCCGCTCCTGCTCGCGACCCTCGCCGGGCTCGTCGCGCTGTGGCCGGCGGCCGACGACGTCCCCGCCCGCATCCCCGTCGCCGCCGAGGGCAGCTCCGTCCTGCGGGCGACCGTCACCGGGCCGGTGGACGAGGAGACGTCGTCCGTCCTCGCGCGGCTCGACGACGGCTCGCGCGCCGGGGGTGTGGACGTGGGCGGCGACGAGATCACCGTGCAGGCGCCGCCCGAGTACCTCGCCTACGGCTTCGACGAGGGCGACCGCCTGCGCGTGCTGTTCATCGCCGGGGCCGAGGCGGGCGGTGGGACACCGTTCGTCTTCCTCGACTTCGAGCGCGGGCTGCCGATCGGCATCCTCGCTGCGGCGTACGCGCTCGTCGTGCTGGCCGTCGCGCGATGGCGCGGGCTCGCGGCGCTCGCCGGGCTGGCGGGCGCGTTCGCCGTCATCGGCTGGTTCACGCTGCCCGCCCTGCTCACCGGGCAGGACGCGCTCGGCGTCGCGCTCGTGACGTCGTCGCTCGTGATGTTCGTCGTCCTGTACGTCGCGCACGGGTTCACGGCCCGGACGTCGACGGCGCTGCTCGGAACCCTCGTCGGGCTCGCCCTCACGGCGCTGATCGGGTCGTGGGGGTCCGGCGCGTCGAACATCACGGGCCTCACGTCCGAGGAGTCCCTGTGGATCCCGCAGTACGCACCGGCGATCGACATCCAGGGCGTCGTCCTGTGCGGGCTCGTCCTCGCCGGAATGGGCGTGCTCAACGACGTGACCATCACCCAGGCGTCCGCGGTGTGGGAGCTGCGCGCCGTCGCGCCGCTCGCCACGCGGGCCGAGCTCTTCACGCGCGCGATGCGCATCGGCCGCGACCACATCGCCTCGACCGTCTACACGATCGCGTTCGCCTACGTCGGCGCCGCACTGCCGCTGCTCATGGCCGTCTACCTGTCCGACCAGTCGCTCGCGACGAGCCTGACCTCCGGAGAGATCGCGGAGGAGGTCGTGCGCACGCTCGTCGGGTCGATCGGGCTCGTCCTCGCGATCCCGATCACGACCGCGATCGCGGCGGTCGCCGTGCCGGGCTCTGCGTCGGTGGACCGCGGTCCTCGGCCGGCCGAGGTCGTCGAGACGGCGACCGGAGACGTTGCCGAGACGGCGGCCGGCTAGGCCGTCGGGGCGGCGACCGGTGAGGTTGCCGAACCCCGGGTTGTGCGGCACATCGGCCTCCGAACGCCGCACAACAGCGGGTTCGGCAGGCTCCACTGGGCCTCAGAAGGCACTACCGCCTCGGTCTTCACGAGACTGCCACGGTTCCCGCTGTGGACAGCGCCCCCGCGGGCGCCCCGGTTCGCCAGGATGTGCGCATGAGAGAGCCGTGGGTCGACGTCGCGCTGGCGCGGCTGCCCGACACCCGTTCGTGTCCCGCGTGCGCCGCGCCCCTGCGTTCCACCCGCTGCGACCGCTGCCGGCTCGACCTCGTCGGTCCGCTCGCGTTCGCGGTCGACGGCGCGTCGCGCGAGGCCGCCGACGCGCTCGGACGGCGCCAGGACGCTCTCGACGCGCTGCGGGCCGCCCAGCCCGAGGCCGCGGCGTGGGCTCGCGAGAGCACGATGCGCGCGGGGTACGCACCGTCGCCCGACCGGCGCGCCGTCGCCCACCGCCCCACCGGCACCGTGCCGGCGGTGGGCGCTTCCACCTCTCCTCCCGGTGCGGCTCCCGGTCGGCCCACGGTGCCGCGTCCTGTGCCGGCGGGAGCGGCTCCCCGGACCGCGCCCCCTCGCGGGTACGCGCCGGCACCGGGGTACTCGCCCGTGCCGACGCCCGCGCCCAGGCCCGCGCCGAGCATCGGTCTGCAGCCGGTCCTCGCCGCGGCGGGTGCCGGTCTCCTCGCCGTGTCCGTGGTCGTCTTCGTCTTCTTCACGTTCGGCGACGCCCTCGCCCTGCGGGCCGTCGCGACCGGGGTCGTCACCGTCCTGACGCTCGGCGCGGCGGTCCTGCTGCGCCGCACCGGGCTGCGGTCGTCGGCGGAGGCGGTCGCGGCCCTCGCGGTGGTGCTCGCGCTCGTCGACGCGGAGCTCGCGCTCCAGGCCGGGCTGCTCGCCGGCGTCGACCCCGCGCTCGCGCGGGCCCTGGTCCTCGGCGGCGTCGTCGCCGTGCTCGGCGTCGTGGGGGACCGGGCACGCGTGCGCGCCTGGGTGACGAGCGCCGTCGTGCTCGCCCCCGTGGTGCCGCTCCTCGTCGCGATGGCAGGCCTGCGTGCGTGGGCCTGGGTGCTGGGGCTGCTCGCGGCGAGCCTCGTGTCCGCTGCGGTGGGCGTCGTCGCGCGCCGCACGGGACCGCGTCTCGGCTCCACGCTCGCGCCCGAGCGTCGCCTGTCGCAGGTCGTGCGGGCGGTCCTCTTCCCGCTGGCGGTCCTGGTCTCCCTGACGGCCCTGGACACGCCCGGGACACCGGGGCGTCTCGCAGCGGCAGGCCTCGTGCTGGCGTGCGCGGTCGTCGCCGTCGTGCTGCGGCTCGTCACGCACGAGCGCGCGTGGCTCGCGGCGACGGGCGTCACCGCCGTGCTCGCCGCCGGGCTGCTCGGCGTGAGCGACGACCTGCTCCGGCTCGGGCTCGTCCCCGCCAGCGCTGCCCTCGGCTGGCTCGCGCTCGTGGCCGGGAGCGACCCGCGCGTCACGACGGCGCTCCGTGGCGGCACGCCCCTGGCGTCCCGGTCCCGCTCGGACCTCCTGCTCGGCGGTGGGCTGACCGTCCTGCTGCTCGGCACGGGGGCGCTGCTCGGGCTGCCCGCCCGCGCTCTGGACGTGGTCGCGGGCGCGGCCGCCGGACCCGACGTGCGGCTCGGGACGGCGCCGCTCGGCAGCGACGCCTGGTGGACGGAGTCCGCGGTCGGCGCGGAGAGCACGTTCTGGGCGGGGCCGCTCGCCACCGGGGTGCACGTCGGTGTGCTCGCGCTGCTCGTCGTGGCGCTCGTCGCGGGCCGGCTGCCGCTCGGCACCCAGGGGCCCGCCGTCACCGGTGGCCCGGTCGCGACCGGGAGCCCCGTCACGACCGCCGGCCGCGCGACCGCGCCGTGGTTCGCCCTCGCGCTCGCCCTCGGCCTCGTGCTCGACCCGCGGCTCGCTGGCGTGTCGTCGCTCGTGCTGCTCGCGACGCTCGCGACCGTGCTGCTCGTCGCGTGCGCCCGACGACGCGTCGCGACGGCGGGCCGCGAGGTGGCGCGCTGGCGGGTCGCCGGGATCGTGGGCGTCTTCGCCGCGACCGGTCTCCTCCTCGTCGGCTCGTGGTCGTCGCGGCCGACGGCGACCCTCGGGGCGGTCGCGGTCGTGGCGCTCCTCCTCGCGGTGCGTCGGGCCGTGCCGCGGCCCGCGCACGCGCCGCTCGTCGCGGCCGCGTACGCCTACGGGCTCGTCGTCCTCGGCGTGACGCTCGGCTGGTCCGGCCTCGACGGCGTCGCGGCGCTGTGCACGGTGTCGGCGGTGGCGTCGGTCGTGGCGCTCGCGACGACGCTCGTCCCGCGCGCAGGGCGGGACACCTGGTGGGCCGTCCTCGGCGTCACCGCGGTGCCGTTCGTCGTCGGGGTCGCGACCGTCGCGACCGCGCGCAGCTGGTGGTCCGTCGTCGCGTGCCTCGCGATGCTCGCGCTCGAGGTCGTGCTCGTCGTCACGCGCCGGTCCGGGACCGCTCCGGCGCTGCGGCTCGTCGGCGCGGGGCTCGCCCTGCCGACGGCGTCCGTCGCCGTCGTGAGCGCGGGCGCCATGCTCGTCCCGGGCAGCGGTTCGCCCGTCGTGCTGCCCGTCGTCGCGGCGCTCGTCGCCACGGTCGCGGCCGGTGCCCGCGGGGTCGGGCACGCCGTCGACGTGAGGGTGGGAGACGCGCGCGGCGTCCGGGAGGTGCTCGAGGCGAGCGCCGCGCTCACGGGGACGATCGCCGTCGGGCTCGCGTACGCGCGGCCCGCGGCCGGGCCCGACGTCGCGGTGGCGGTCCTGCTGCTCCTGGCGGTGGGCGCGGCGCTCGTCGCGCGCACGCCCGACCGCACGCCGGTCTGGTGGCTCGTCGGTGTCCTCACCACCGTCGCCGTGTGGACGGCGCTCGCCGCCTCGGGCGTCGGCCTCGTCGAGGCGTACACGGCGCCGCCCGGTCTCGCGGCGGCCGTCGTCGGCGTGCTCCTCGCGTGGCGAGGGCGTCGGGGATGGGACCTCGCGACCGCCGGCGGGGTCCTGCTCGTCGCGCCGTCGCTCGTCGTGCTCGTCGCTCGGCCCGGCGCGGGGGACGTGCGCGCGACCTGCCTGGTGGCGGCCGCGGGACTGCTCGTGGTCGGGGCCGCGGCACTGGCGTCGCGACGCCGGCCCGCCCCTGGTTGGGCACGTCCCGCGGTGCTCCGGCTCAGCGGGCTCGCGGTCCTCGCGGCGAGCGCCGGGACCGTCGAGTCGCTCCACGTGGCGCACGTGCCGGGCGGGGGAGCGCTGTTCGGGCTCGGGTCCGCGTGGGCGCTCGCGGGTGGGGCGTGCGCGCTCGGAGCCGGGGTGGTCGCCGCCCGCGTCGCGCCGCGGCCCTGGCGGGCGGGGCTGCGGAGCTGGGCACTGGCTCCTGCGCTCGTGCTCGTCGTGGTCGGCGTCGTCGCGAACGTGCGACCCGTGTGGGGCCCGATCGCCGCGGTCTGGGCGGTCGAGGTCGTCCTCCTGGTGCTCGTCGTCGTCGGTGCCCGGCGCGCCCTGCGCGGTCTCGACGACCTGCCTCCGGCCTGGTTCACGTGGCTGCTCGCGCTCGTCGCGGCGATCGGCGCGTGGTCGCCGCGTGAGCTCCGCGTCGAGGTGTTCTCGCTGCCGCTCGGCGCGGGGCTGCTCGTCGCGGGCTACCTCGCGTTCGTCGCGACGTCGGTGCCAGCCGCTCCGGGCGGGTCGGACGCCGTCCCGGTCGACGGCACGGGTCGCACGTCCGGCGCCCGACGCCGGACGTGGCCCCTCGGTCGTGCCGGGTCGTGGGCGCTGCTCGCCCCGGGCATCCTCGCGACGCTCGGACCGTCGGTCCTCGCGACCTACACGGACGCGCGGACCTGGCGCGCGATGCTCGTCGTCGTCCTCGCGCTCGCCGCGGTGCTCGTCGGGACCCGCATGCACCTCGCGGCACCGTTCCTCCTGGGGGTCGCGGTCCTCCCGGTGGAGATCCTCGTCGTGTTCGTCTCCCAGCTCGGGACACGCATCTCGGCCGGGCCGTGGATGCTCACGCTCGCCGCCGCGGGCGGCCTGCTCCTCATCATCGCCACGTACTACGAGCGGCGGATCGCCGCCTACGACGGCGCCGCCGCCTACGTCCGCGACCTGCGGTGAGCGGCCCCGGTCCCCGCTCACGACCATGCACCCGACCGACGACGTCCCGGAGGTCTCGTGACCCACGCCCCTGAGCACCCTCGGCCCGCACCGACCGCCGGCCGGTCCCCGGTCGCGCTCTGGTACGACGCGCCCGCGACGGACTGGTCCTCCGAGTCGCTCCCGGTCGGCAACGGCCGCCTCGGCGCGACGCTGTTCGGCGGGATCTCCGAGGAGCGCGTCCAGCTCAACGAGCACAGCCTGTGGGGAGGGGCCAACGGCTACGACAACGCCCTCGCCGGCGTTCCCGACGACGCGTTCGACCTCGGCGTCACGGGATTCGGGTCGTACCGCGCGTTCGGCGTGCTCCGCATCGCCCTCGAGGGCACGGGTCGCGACGGCTCGGAGGCGGACGGCGAGGTCGGTGTCGCGGACGCCGTGGCGTCCGCCGACTACCGACGCGCGCTCGACCCGACCGTCGGCATCCACACCACCACGTTCGCGACGCCGGCGGGGACCGTCCGGCGCGAGGCGTTCGCGAGCCACGTCGCCGACGTCCTCGTCCTGCGCTGCACGACCGACGCGCCGTCGGGCCTGACCGCCACCATCACGCTCGACTCGGCCCAGGAGGACGCCCCGACCACCGTCGACGGAGAGGCCCGCCGGCTCGCGTTCCGCGGCGTGCTCGCCAACGGCCTGCGCCACGCGGCAGCGGTGCAGGTGATCGCGACCGGACCGGGGAGCGGCACCGGTGCGCGCGACGGCGGGCGCGGCGGCGGGCCCGGCGAGGGACGCGACGGCGGAGCACCCGCGGTCGAGGTGACGTCGGAGGGGACGGCGCTGCGCGTCGTCGGTGCCACGAGCCTCACGGTCCTCGTCGACGCCCGGACCGACTACCGCCTGAGCGCGGCCCACGCCTGGCGGGGCGAGGACCCGGTGCCGGTCCTCGACGCGGCGCTCGCCGCGGCGGCCGCACGGCCGTACGAGGAGCTGCGCGCCGAGCACGTCGCGCACGTCGGCGAGGCGATGTCGCGCGTGCGCGTGGACTGGGGGACGTCCGCGCCGGACGTGATCGCGCTGCCGACCGACCGCCGGCTCGCGCGCTACGCCGACGGCGGCGAGGACCCGTCCCTCGAGCAGACCCTGTTCGCCTACGGGCGCTACCTCCTGCACGCGTCGTCGCGCCCGGGAGGGCTCCCCGCGAACCTGCAGGGTCTGTGGAACGACGAGAACGAACCGCCCTGGGCGTGCGACTACCACACCAACATCAACGTCCAGATGAACTACTGGGGCGCCGAGACCACGAACCTCCCGGAGACCCACGAGGCGCTCGCCGCGTTCGTCGAGCAGGTGGCGGTGCCGAGCCGCGTCGCGACGCGGCACGCCTTCGGGCCGGACGTCCGGGGGTGGACGGCGCGCACGTCGCAGAGCATCTTCGGCGGCAACGCGTGGGAGTGGAACACCGTCGCGAGCGCCTGGTACGCGCAGCACCTGTACGAGCACTGGGCGTTCACGCAGGACCGCGCGTTCCTCGAGGCGACGGCCTACCCCGTGCTGCGCGAGGTGTGCGAGTTCTGGGAGGACCGGCTCGTCGAGCGGCCCGACGGCGCGCTCGTCGCCCCCGACGGCTGGTCACCGGAGCACGGGCCTCGCGAGGACGGCGTGATGCACGACCAGCAGATCGTGCGCGACCTGTTCGAGAACTACCTCGACTGCGCGGTGGCGCTCGACGCCGACCCGGAGCACCGCGCCGTCGTCGCCGGGCTGCTGACGCGGCTCGCGCCGAACCTCGTGGGCCGCTGGGGCCAGCTCCAGGAGTGGCAGACCGACCGGGACGACCCCGAGGACCTGCACCGCCACACGTCGCACCTGTTCGCGGTCTTCCCGGGACGGCAGGTCACTGCCGCGACCCCCGAGCTGCGGGCCGCTGCGCTCGTCTCCCTCAAGGCCAGGTGCGGCGAGCGGGACGGCGTGCCCTTCGACGAGGCGACGGTGTCAGGAGACAGCCGTCGCTCGTGGACGTGGCCGTGGCGTGCCGCGCTGTTCGCGCGGCTCGGGGACGCCGAGCGCGCGCGGTCCATGCTCCGAGGGCTCCTCCGGTTCAGCACGCTGCCGAACCTGCTGGCCACGCACCCGCCGATGCAGCTCGACGGCAACCTCGGCATCACCGGCGCGGTCGCGGAGATGCTGCTCCAGAGCCACGACGGATTCCTCCACCTGCTCCCCGCGCTGCCCGCCGCCTGGTCGGCAGAGGGGTCGTTCACCGGCCTCCGCGCGCGCGGCGGCTACGAGGTCAGCGTGCGGTGGCGGGACGGCAAGGTCGTGTCGTACGACGTCGTCGCGGACCGCGCGCCCGACGCGCGCCCCGTGCGCGTGCGGGTCGACGGCGATGACCGGCGCATCGTGCCGGCGCGCGACGGCCTCCCGGTCCGGGAGCTCGGGGGGTGGACGGAGAGCGTGTCGTCGCCGCGGTGATGCCCTCAGAGCTCGCCGCGGCGCCAGCGGTCGAGCCCGACGGCGACCGGGTAGGCGGTGGGGAGGACGAACCACGGTCGACCGTCCTTGGGCACGACGACGGGACCGACGAGCACCTGCCGGAGGAAGTCCTTGCTCCGGAGGTACTCCACCGAGTTCCACATCACGACCCAGACGTCGCCGTGGTCGCCGACCGGCTCGACGCCCGGGTCGTCCTCCCAGATCGCGAGCGGGACCCTCAGGTCGCGCTCGAGCTCGACGAGCGCCTCCTCCGCGACGGCCCTGGCCCGCGCGGCGTCGATCGGCGGCGCGTCCCCGCGAGCTGCCCGACCGCGCTCCTCCAGCAGCGCGGTCAGCCGGCGCTCCAGCGCTGCCCGGCGCTCCCCGAGGAGCCTCACGCTCTCGAGGGTGGACCGGGCGGGCGGTGGCGGCGACAGCGGGTCGAGACCTGAGACGCTCAGCACGACGTCGTACAGCGGGGCGAGCGCGTCGTCCGGGAACTTCAGCTGGCGGGCAAGCGTCAGCAGCGGTGTGCCGAAGCGCGCGGACGCGCGGTTCGGGTCGCACCCGCCGTCGAACAGCCGCCGCAGCAGCGGTCCGTCGGTCGGGACGTCGAACCGCGGGCGTCCCAGCAGCACGTGCGCCGTCGTCACGCCGTCGGGCGTGACCGCCGCCGCGTCGGCACCGTCGTCGAGCAGGCGCCCGGCGATCCGGGCCCGCACGACCGGCTTGTTGCCCAGCGCGGCGTGGAGCACCGTCGACCCCGTGCTGTCCGAGGCGGTCGCGTCGGAGGGGTCGTACACCGACACGAACTCCTCGTAGGTGCCTCTCCTCGCCACGACGAACAGGTTCGGCACGGTTCCTCCGATCTCCGCGTGGACAGGTCCGACGACGACGCTCTCCGGCTCACGCTCCGGCCGCCCGGCGGCCCCGGCGCTGCTTCTCGATCAGGGGCTGCAGCCGGTAGGGGATGAGCTCGCCCATGGAGAGCGAGGTCTCGGTCCGCTCGACGCCGTCGATCGCGAGGATGGCGGCGTCGATGCGGAACAGGTGGTCGGTGT
Organism: Cellulosimicrobium sp. So1_17; assembly: GCF_055181235.1. Taxonomy (NCBI): domain Bacteria; kingdom Bacillati; phylum Actinomycetota; class Actinomycetes; order Micrococcales; family Promicromonosporaceae; genus Cellulosimicrobium; species Cellulosimicrobium sp. So1_17. The sequence goes on along the minus strand of NZ_CM143702.1, from coordinate 2,752,834 downwards.
CGCGGCACGCGACGGTGACGCGCAGGTCCGCGGTCCCGCTGCGACCGTGCGCCTGCACGACCTCCGGGATGCGCGCGACGTCCTCGACGATGCGCGCCAGCTCCTTCTGCCGCAGCTGCACCTCGACGAACGCGGTGAGCGGGTGGTCGAGCACGTGCGGGTCGATGCGCCGGTCGAGCGCGAGGAACGCGCCCTCCGCCTCGAGCCGCGCCAGCCGTGCCGCGACGGTGTTGCGCGAGAGCCGCAGACGGTCGGCGAGCGCGACGATCGTGGCCCGCGGGTCGTCGCGGAGCGCGAGCAGGAGGTCGAGGTCGACAGCGTCGGCGCTGTGCATGCTGCTCACCCTAACAACGTGACGGTGCTCACACTGCACAGCGTGTCGGGCATCGGTGGAGCCATGTGCGTGACCGGGGTTACGTTCGCCCTATCCCGGTCCTCGACGGTGAGGTCCGGCTCCCAGCAGTACTCGAAGGCGAGGTGGCATGGTGGCCAGCGAACCTGCGGTGCGGACCGGCTCGACGGTGGAGACCCTGCCGAAGGAGCACGACGGTCACCGGGCGGAGACCCCGCGCGACGCACGAGCAGAGCAGGACGACGAGACGACGACCCCGGCCGTACCGGGCAGCGCGGAGAGCCGCACGGTGCGCCTCCTCGCCGAGGACGGGACGCGTCGTCCGGACGCGGAGCACGACCGGTGGCTCACCGACCTCGACCTCGCGTCCGGGGACGACGCCGCACGGGCCGTGGCACGGGGCACGCTCCTGCGGCTCTACGAGGACATGGTCGTCGCGCGCCGCCTCGACGCGGAGGCGACGGCGCTCCAGCGCCAGGGCGAGCTGGCCCTGTGGCCACCGCTGCTCGGCCAGGAGGCGGCGCAGGTCGGGTCGGCCCGCGCGCTGCGCCGTGACGACTTCGTCTTCTCGTCCTACCGCGAGCACGCCGTCGCGTCGGTGCGCGGCGCGTCGCCCGTCGACCTCGTCCGCGTGTGGCGGGGCGTCACGGTCTGCGGCTGGGACCCGTACGCGATCGGCATGGCGTCGCCGCAGGTGATCATCGGTGCGCAGGCCCTGCACGCGACGGGCTGGGCGATGGGCGTGCAGCTCGACGTCGACGCCGGTCGCGTCGACCCTGCGGACGGCCTGCCCGTGGGCGTCGCGTACTTCGGCGACGGCGCGATGAGCCAGGGCGACGTCAACGAGGCCTTCGTCTTCTCGGCGACGTACCGCTCGCCCGTCGTGTTCCTCTGCCAGAACAACCAGTGGGCCATCTCCGAGCCGGTCGCGCTCCAGTCGCGCGTGCCGCTCGTCGAGCGCGCGCGGGGCTTCGGCATGCCGGGCGTGCGCGTCGACGGCAACGACGTCCTCGCCGTCCTCGCGGTGACCCTTGCGGCGCTCGACCGGGCCCGGCACGGCGGCGGCCCCACCCTGGTCGAGGCCGTCACCTACCGCATGGGCCCGCACACCACCGCCGACGACCCGAAGCGCTACCGGGACGCGGCCGAGCTCGAGCTGTGGGCGGGACGAGACCCGGTCGCGCGCTACGCGGCGTACCTGCGCGGCGTCGGCGTGCTGACCGACGCCGAGGACGAGCGCGTCCGACGTGCCGCCGACACCGCCGCCGCCGAGCTGCGCGCCGGGTGCGTCGCGCTCGAGGACCCGCCGCCGTCGTCGCTCTTCGACCACGTGTACGCCGAGCCGCACGCACCCCTCGCGCGCGAGCGCGCCGAGCACGCGCGCTACCTCGCGTCGTTCGACGACGCGGCGAGCGACGCGGCAGGCGGGCCTCCGGACGAGGGCGACGCCGCGTCGTCGGGCACCGGGATGCCGGAAGGAGCACGGCGATGACCACCACCCTGACGCTCGCGAAGGCGCTCGGCGCCGGGCTGCACCGGGCCATGACCGACGACGACCGCGTCGTCGTCATGGGCGAGGACGTGGGCCGGCTCGGCGGCGTCTACCGCGTGACCGACGGCCTGCAGGCCGAGTTCGGCCCGCGGCGCGTGCTCGACACGCCGCTCGCGGAGTCGGGGATCATCGGCACGGCCGTGGGGCTGGCGATGCGCGGGTACCGCCCCGTGTGCGAGATCCAGTTCGACGGCTTCGTGTTCGTCGCGTTCGACCAGATCGTGTCCCAGCTCGCGAAGATGCACGCGCGCACCGGTGGCCGGGTCCGGCTGCCGATCACGATCCGCATCCCCGTGGGCGGCGGCATCGGCGCGGCCGAGCACCACTCGGAGTCGCCCGAGGCGATGTTCGCGCACGTCGCGGGCCTGCGCGTCGTCTCGGTCGCGAGCCCGCAGGACGCGTTCACGGTCCTGCGGCAGGCGGTCGCGTGCGACGACCCCGTGATCTTCTTCGAGCCCAAGCGGCGCTACCACCTCAAGGGCGAGGTCGAGGAGATCCCCCTCGCGCTCGCACCACCGATGGACCGTGCGCACGTGCTGCGCGAGGGCCGCGACGTCACGCTCGTCACGTGGGGCGGGCTCGTCGGGACGGCGCTCGACGCCGCCGTCGCCGCCTCCGACGACGGCGTGTCCCTCGAGGTGATCGACCTGCGGTCGCTGTCCCCGATGGACCACGACACGGTCGCCGCGTCCGTGCGCCGGACCGGCCACCTCGTCGTCGCCCACGAGGCGCCGCGACACGCCGGGCTCGGTGCCGAGGTCGTCGCGACCATGACCGACCGCTGCTTCGAGTACCTCGAGGCCGCGCCCGTGCGCGTCACGGGGCACGGGATGCCGTATCCCCCGGCGCGGCTCGAGGGCCACTACCTGCCGGACCTCGACCGCATCCTCGACGGGGTCGACCGGGTGCTCGGCCGGGTGCCGAGCGGTGGCGCTGCGGCGGGTGCCGCGACCGGTGCCACCGCCGGGCGGGCGACGGTGCCCGTCCTCGCGGGGGAGGGGGTGTCCCGGTGATGACGACGCGCGAGTTCCGCCTCCCCGACCTCGGGGAAGGGCTCACCGAGTCCGACATCGTGATCTGGCACGTCCACGCCGGCGACCACGTCGAGCTCAACCAGGTGATCGCCGAGGTCGAGACGGCCAAGGCGCTCGTCGACCTGCCCTCGCCCTACGCGGGCGTCGTCGCGACGCTGCACGCCGTCGAGGGCCAGACGGTGAACGTCGGCGACCCCATCGTCACGTTCGAGGTCGACGACCCGGCGACATCGGGCGACCCCGCGACGCCGGGCGACCCCGCGACGCCGGGCGCGGAGTCACCTCCGGCTGCCGAACCCGGGGTCGTGCGGCAGCCGGAGGCCTCCGTGCCGCAGGAGCCGGGGTCCGACGCCGCGGAGGAGGGCGAGCGCCCGGACGTCCGCGACGTCGTCGAGCCGAACCTCGTGGGCTACGGCGCCCGCCCGGACAGCACGGGCCGCCCGGCGCGCCGTCGTCGCCGTGCCGCCGAGGCTGCTGCCGAACCCGGCGTTACGCGGCAGTCAGGCCCGCACGTGCCGCACAACCCAGGGTTCGGCGGCACACCGCTGCCCGATAGCAGGACGGCTGACGGCGCCGTCGAACGGCCGCGGTCGACGCCGCCGGTGCGCGCGCTCGCCAAGAAGCTCGGCGTGCACGTCGAGCGCGTCGAGGGCACCGGGCCGGGCGGTCTCATCACGCGCGCCGACGTGCTCGCGGCGGTGAGCTGCCACCGTGACGTCACACCGGACCACGCCGCGGCGCCCGGAAGGGGAGGGCACCGAGATCGGCACGTCGGCCCGAGACCGGTCCTCCGGACGACCGATCTCGCGTCCGGCGACCGATCTGACGTCGACGTGCCGATCTCGGCGGCCGCGTCGACGTCCCCAGGTCCTGCGACCGCCGTCGAGCGCGTCGCCGTGCGCGGCGTGCGCAAGCACACGGCCGCGGCGATGGTGTCGAGCGCGTTCACCGCCCCGCACGCGACGGTCTTCCTCACGGTCGACGTCACGCGCAGCCTCGAGCTGCTCGACCGGCTGCGCACGCACCGGCTCGCACGGGACAGCCGGATCACGGTGCTCGCGCTCGTCGCGCGCGCCCTGTGCGTCACGCTGCCGCGGCACCCCGCGCTCAACAGCGCCTGGCACGACCTGCCCGACGGCTCGGCCGAGATCTGGCGCCACCGCGACGTGCACCTGGGGATCGCCGTCGCGTCGGAGCGTGGGCTCGTGGTCCCGCACGTCCCGCACGCCGACGCGCTCGACCTCCCGACGCTCGCCGACGCGCTCGCGGAGCTCGTCGCGACGGCGCGCGCCGGCCGCACGCCACCCGAGCGCCTCGCCGGAGGAACGATCACCATCACGAACGTCGGGGTGTTCGGCGTCGACGCCGGGACGCCGATCCTCGTGCCGGGCGAGGCGGCGATCCTCGGTCTCGGCGCGGTCCGACGGCGGCCGTGGGAGCACGACGGCGAGGTCGCCCTGCGCGACGTGGTCACCCTCAGCCTCTCGTTCGACCATCGTGTCGTGGACGGCGAGCAGGGTGCCCGGTTCCTCGCCGACCTCGGCGCGCTCCTCGAGGACCCGGGGCTCGCGCTGCTCCACGGCGGCGGGCTGACCGACGGCCGAACCCGGGGTTCCGCGGGAGAGCCGACCGGTCCTGCCGCTCGGCCCGGGGTCCGGCAGGGAGAGGGGACGTCCGCGTGACCGTCCTGACGACCGCCGTCGACCCGGGGTCGGAGACCGCCCGGGCCGACGACGCCGCGCAGCGGGCCCTCGTGGCCGACCTGCGCGAGCGCACCGCCGCCGCCGCGCTGGGTGGACCGGCCTCGGCACGCGACCGCCACGTGTCGCGCGGCAAGCTGCTGCCGCGCGACCGCGTCGACCGCCTCCTCGACGAGGGCAGCCCGTTCCTCGAGATCGCGCCGCTCGCGGGTCACGGCGTGGACGACGGCGCGTGGCCGGCCGCGGGCGTCGTCGCCGGGATCGGCGTCGTGAACGGCCGTCAGGTCATGGTCGTGTGCAACGACGCCACGGTGAAGGGCGGGACGTACCACCCGCTCACGGTGAAGAAGCACCTGCGCGCGCAGGAGATCGCGCTGGAGAACCGGCTGCCGTGCGTCTACCTCGTCGACTCGGGCGGCGCGTTCCTGCCGCGACAGGCCGAGGTGTTCCCCGACCGCGACCACTTCGGCCGCATCTTCTTCAACCAGGCCCAGCTGTCCGCCGCGGGGATCGCGCAGATCTCCGCCGTGCTGGGGTCGTGCACCGCGGGCGGCGCCTACGTGCCGGCGATGAGCGACGAGACCGTCATCGTGCGCGACCAGGGCACGATCTTCCTCGGTGGCCCGCCGCTCGTGAAGGCCGCGATCGGCGAGGTCGTCACGGCCGAGGAGCTGGGCGGCGGCGAGCTGCACGCCCGGCGCAGCGGTGTCGTCGACCACCTGGCCGAGGACGACGACGACGCGCTCGACACGGTGCGCCGCATCGTCGCGACGTTGCCGCCCGACCCTGCGCCCGCGTGGGACGTCGAGCCGTCCGAGCCGCCCGCCGTCGGGGCGTCCGCCACGGGGATGCCGCCCGCAGGGCGGGACGAGGACCTGGCGTCGGGTCAGACCAGAGCACTCGGCGAGAGCCTGTACAGCGCCGTCCCGACCGATGTACAAGCCCCGTACGACCCGCGCGAGATCGTCGCGCGGATCGTCGACGGCAGCCGGTTCCACGAGTTCAAGCGCGAGTACGGCGACACGCTCGTCACCGGGTTCGCGCGGATCCACGGCCACCCCGTGGGGATCCTCGCGAACCGCGGCGTGCTGTTCGGCGCGTCGGCGCTCAAGGGGGCGCACTTCATCGAGCTGTGCGACCAGCGCGGCATCCCGCTGCTGTTCCTGCAGAACATCTCCGGGTTCATGGTCGGCACGGACGCCGAGGCGGGCGGCATCGCGAAGGACGGCGCGAAGATGGTCACGGCCGTCGCGACGACGCGCGTCCCGAAGCTCACGGTGATCGTCGGCGGGTCGTTCGGCGCCGGGAACTACTCGATGTGCGGGCGCGCGTACTCGCCGCGCTTCCTGTGGTCGTGGCCCGCGAGCCGCATCTCCGTCATGGGCGGTCCGCAGGCCGCGTCCGTCCTCTCGACGGTCAAGCGCGACCAGCTCGCCGCGCGCGGCGAGACGTGGGACCCCGCCGAGGAGGCCGCCTTCGCGGCCGGCATCCGCGCGGACTACGACGAGCACGGCAGCCCGTACTACGCCACGGCCCGGCTGTGGGACGACGGCGTCATCGACCCCGCCGACACGCGCCGCGTGCTCGGTCTCGCGCTGGGCGTGTGCTCCCGCACGCCCCTCGCGCCCCTCGGCACGGCCGACCGGACCACCGCCCGGTTCGGGCTCTTCCGGATGTGAGGCCCGTGACCGTCCACCGCCCCTCCCTGGCCTCGCGCCCGGCCCCGCCCCCGGCGACGCGGCCGTTCGGCACCGTGCTCGTCGCCAACCGCGGCGAGATCGCGTGCCGCGTGATCGGGACCCTGCGCCGACTCGGGGTCCGGTCGGTCGCGGTGTTCTCCGACGCCGACGCCGGGGCGCGCCACGTGCGCGAGGCCGACGTCGCGGTGCGCCTCGGCCCCGCCCCTGCGGCGCGCTCGTACCTCGACGTCGAGGCCGTCCTCGCCGCCGCCGTCGCGACCGGCGCCGACGCGATCCACCCCGGGTACGGCTTCCTGTCGGAGAACCCCGCCCTGGCGACCGCGTGCGGGCGAGCCGGGATCGCGTTCGTCGGCCCGGGCGTCGACGCCCTCGAGACCATGGCCGACAAGCTCGCGGCGAAGAGCGTCGTCGCGGCGCGCGGCGTGCCCGTGGTCCCGGGGGCGGGCGAGCCGGGGATGCCCGACGACGCGCTGCTCGCCGCCGCACCCGGCGTCGGGTTCCCCTTGCTCGTCAAGCCGTCCGCCGGTGGCGGGGGCAAGGGGATGGTCGTCGTGCGGTCCGCCGCCGACCTGCCCGGTGCGCTCGCGTCCGCGCGGCGGGTCGCGACGTCGTCGTTCGGCGACGACACGCTGCTGCTCGAGCGGCTCGTCGAGGCGCCCCGCCACGTCGAGGTCCAGGTGCTCGCGGACACGCACGGGAACGTGATCCACCTCGGCGAGCGCGAGTGCTCGCTCCAGCGGCGCCACCAGAAGGTCGTCGAGGAGGCGCCGTCGCCGTTGCTGTCCGCCGCCGAGCGCGCGCGGATGGGGGAGGCCGCGTGCGAGGTCGCGCGGTCCGTCGGCTACGTCGGCGCCGGGACCGTCGAGTTCCTCGTCCCCGCCGCGTCGCCCGACGAGTTCTTCTTCATCGAGATGAACACGCGCCTGCAGGTCGAGCACCCGGTCACCGAGATGGTCACGGGGCTCGACCTCGTCGAGCTCCAGCTGCGCGTCGCGGCGGGGGAGCCGTTGCCGCTCGCGCAGGACGACGTCGTGCTCCGTGGCCACGCGGTGGAGGCGCGCGTCTACGCCGAGTCACCGGCGCGCGGCTTCCTGCCCGCGACGGGGACGGTCCTCGCGTACGACGACGGCGGGGTCGACGCCGGGCCCGACGCGTCGCCGCTGCGCCTCGACTCCGGGGTAGAGCGCGGGGCCGTCGTCGGCGGGGACTACGACCCGATGCTGGCGAAGGCGGTCGCGTGGGCACCGACGCGCGACGAGGCGATCGAACGGCTCGACGGGTTGCTGGCGCGGACCGTCGTGCTCGGTGTCGAGACGAACGTCGGGTTCCTGCGGTCGTTGCTCGCGGACGAGGACGTCCGGGCGGGGCGGCTCGACACCGGTCTGATCGACCGGTTCCTCGGTGCTGGTGCTGGTGCTGGTGGCGGGGTCGGGTCCGGCGAGGGGGTCGGGGGTGCGCGCGCCGTCTACCATCCGCGGGCTCGTTCCTCGCCCGCTCCCGCCAGACCCGACCACGACGGCGCGCACACCCCCGACCCCCTCACCTCGTCCGTCACGTCACCGGTCGACCTCGTCGCGGCGGCGATGTTCGTCGTCCGGGCTGCCGAGCACGGGGTTGGCCACCGTTCTGGACCCGGTGTGGTGGACGAGCCCGTTCTCGGCGAGATCGAGGGTGGCCCGTGGGCGGCCCGCGACGGGTGGCGGCTCAACGCCCGGCCCGCGGCGCGCGTCGTCGTGCTGCGCGACGTGACCGGCCCTGCCGGTCGGCTCGAGCACGAGGTGCGGGTCCGGGGCGTGGTGCGCGACGCCGTCGTGCAGCTGCGGGAGACCGACGGGTCCTCCGACGACGGTGCCAGGGCCCGCGACGTCCGGGCGTCGCTCGCACCGGATCTGCGGCACGACGACGCGTGGTGGCTCACCGTCGACGGCACCCGGGAGCGGGTGCGGCTCGCGTGGCAGCCCGCCGCCGACGGCGATCCCGCGGTCGTGTGGCTCCACCGCGACGGCCGGGTCGTCGCGTTCGCCGCCCCCGACCGGACGGAGCGTGCCGCGCGGAACCGGGCCGAGCGCCGTCGGGCACGCGGGGGCGTCGCCACCGCGACGGACCCGGAGGTCCGCGCCGCGATGCCCGGGACGGTCGTGGCGACCGCGCCCGACGGCGAGCCGGTCAGCGCGGGCGCGGTCCTCGTCACGGTCGAGGCGATGAAGATGGAGCACCCCGTGCTCGCGCCGCACGACGGCGTCGCGCGCGTCACCGTGCGCCCCGGCGACCTCGTGCGCCGCGACCAGGTGGTCGCGGTCGTCGAACCGGCACCGGAACCCGCCGGGGACGGACACGCCAGGAGCGACCCGGACGACCCGGCCTCCAGCCCGACCACCACCCGGACCGACGCCGTCGCGGCACACCCCGCCGCGTCGGCGACCTCCTCCGACACCCAGGGAGCACCATGATCGAGGTCGACACCCTGCTCACCGACGAGCAGGCGAAGCTGTACCAGGTCGTGCGGGACTTCGCCGACGGCGTCGTCGCGCCGGCCGCGTACCGGTACGACACCGAGCGTCGGCTGCCGATGGAGATCATCGCGCAGATGGGCGAGCTCGGGCTGTTCGGGCTGCCGTTCCCGCGCGACGTCGGCGGTCAGGGCAAGGACTACGTGTCGCTCTGCCTCGCGGTGGAGGCGCTCGCGCGCGCCGACCAGTCGATCGCGGTGACGCTGGAGGCGGGGGTCGGGCTCGGCATCGTGCCGATCTACCGGCACGGGACGCGCGAGCAGCAGGAGCGCTGGTTGCCGGACCTGCTCGCGGGCAGGGCGCTCGCGGCCTTCGGCCTGACCGAGGCGCAGGCCGGCTCGGACGCCGGCGGGACGCGCACGACCGCGCGGCTCGACGGCGACGAGTGGGTGGTCGACGGCTCCAAGCAGTTCATCACCAACTCCGGCACGCCGATCACGAGCCTCGTGACGATCACGGCCGTCACGGGGGAGACGCGCGGACCGGGCGGCGACGTGCGCAAGGAGCTGTCGAGCATCATCGTCCCCGCGGGGACGCCGGGGTTCGAGGTGGGGCCGGCGTACGACAAGGTCGGCTGGCACACCTCCGACACTCACCCGCTCACGCTCACCGACGTGCGGGTCCCGGCGGAGAACCTGCTCGGCGAGCGCGGACGCGGGTACGCGAACTTCCTGCGCGCGCTCGACGAGGGTCGCATCGCGTTCGCCGCGCTCGCGACCGGCGCCGCGCAGGGCTGCCTCGAGGAGGCGCTGCGGTACGCGACGGAGCGCGTGGTGTTCGGGCGGTCGATCGGGGAGAACCAGCACGTCGCGTTCACGCTCGCGCGCATGCAGGCCCGCGTCCACACCGCGCGGCTGGCCTGGCTCGACGCCGCGCAGAAGCTCGTGCACGGCAAGCCGTTCAAGGCCGAGGCGTCGGTCGCGAAGCTCGTCGGCGGCGAGGCCGCGATGGCGAACGCGCGCGACGCGTCGCAGATCTTCGGCGGCTACGGCTTCCTCAACGAGAACCCGGTCGCGCGGCACTACCGTGACGCGAAGGTGCTCGAGGTCGGCGAGGGCACCACCGAGGTGCAGCTCATGGTCATCGCGAGGAGCCTGGGCCTGGAGGGCTGACCCCGCTCGCCGCCGAACACGACCTGAAGGACGTTATCGACGGTTTCGCGACCTTCAGGTCGTGATCGACCGCGAGCGGGGTCGTTCTCGGCGGACGTCGCCGGGCCGGAGGAGCGGGAGGAGCAGGATGCGCGAGGTGGTCCAGCGGGGCCTGTACTACGACGAGCTCGAGCCGGGCGTGGTGTACCGCCACCGTCCCGGCCGCACTCTGACCGAGGCCGACGACGTCCTGTTCTCCACGCTCACGATGAACCACCAGGCGCTCCACCTCGACGCGGCGTGGGCCGCGACGCAGCCGTTCGGGCAGCGCCTCGTGAACTCGATGATGACGCTCTCGACGCTCGTCGGGCTCTCCGTCGGGCAGGTCACGCAGGGCACGATCGTCGCGAACCTCGGGTTCCGCGAGGTCGAGTTCCCGAGGCCGCTGTTCCACGGCGACACGCTCTACGCCGAGACGGAGGTCGTCGAGAAGCGGCTCTCCGCGTCCCGTCCCGGGCAGGGGGTCGTCACGCTCGAGCACCGGGGTCTGAACCAGCGCGGAGAGCTCGTCGCCCGGGCGGTCCGCACGGCGTTGTTCTGGACGCGCGCGGCCCACGAGGCCGCCACCGTGCCCGACGGCGCGGGGCCGGCCGCTCCGCCGGGGCCCGCCGGGCCGCGCCTCACCTCCGGCGACGAGGCGGGCGCGTGGTGAGCGACGGCGTCGGGCACGGGGCGGAGACGCTCCCGCCGGACGTGCGGGAGCCGTTCCAGCTCGGACCGGCACTGCTGTTCTGCCCCGCGGACCGGCCCGACCGGTTCGCGAAGGCCGCGGACCGCGCCGACGCGGTGATCCTCGACCTGGAGGACGCCGTCGCCCCCGCCGCGAAGGACGCCGCGCGCCGGTCCGTCGTCGAGGCGTCCGCGATCCTCGACCCGGAGCGCACGGTCGTGCGGGTCAACGCCGTGGGCACGCGCGAGCACGCGCTCGACGTCGCGGCGCTCGCGGACACGCGGCTGCGCACGGTCATGGTCGCGAAGGCCGGACCGGAGCTCGTCGCGTCGCTGCCCGCCCTCGCGAGCACGCTCCCCGGCGTGCGGGTGGTCGCGCTGTGCGAGACCGCAGCGGGGGTCCTCGCGGCGCCCGAGCTCGCGCGCCGGGACGAGGTCGTCGCGCTCATGTGGGGGGCGGAGGACCTCGTCGCCTCGCTCGGTGGGACGTCGAGCCGGCGCGCGGACGGCTCGTACCGCGACGTCGCGCGGCACGCCCGCGCGACCGTGCTCCTCGCGGCAGGTGCGGCGGGGAAGGCGGCCATCGACGCCGTGCACGTCGACATCGCGGACCTGGACGGTCTGCGCGCGGAGGCCGAGGACGCCGCGGCGAGCGGCTTCGCCGCGACGGCGTGCATCCACCCGAGCCACGTCCCGGTCATCCGCGCCGCGCACGCGCCGACCCCGGACCAGGTCGCCGCTGCCCAGGCGCTGCTCGACGCCGCCGCGGCGAACCCCGCCGGACCGGACGCGGTCTTCACGCACGAGGGCCGGATGGTCGACGGGCCGGTGCTGCGCCACGCGGAGGCCGTGCTGCGCCGTGCTGCGCCCCGCTGACGTGCGGGTACGCGCCACCCCGCCGTGTGAGCGCACGCTCACCGCACGGGTGCGCGGGTTCTCGTTCCACGGCGACGGCCGCTGTGCCGGGCGCGCGGCGGTGGCATGGGGAGCGCTCCCCATGGGCGTCGGCGCGGGACGACGCCGCCAGACCGTAGCCTCGTCCGCGTGACCGACGCGAACCCGCAGCCCCAGCAGTCCCAGCACTGGACCGAAGGGTTCCCCCACCTCGTGGAGCGCGCGGCCACGCTCCTGGGCATCGACGTCGCGACCGCCACGCGGCACAGCAAGGTCGTCCCGGGCGGCTTCCACGTGTGGACCCCGGGCCGCGGGGGCGCGCAGGCGGTCGTCGGCTTCGACGGTACGGCGTACGTGCGCGAGTCGTGCTTCTCGCAGAGCCAGATGGTGCAGGCGTTCGCCGCCGGCCACCGCAACGACGCGACGCTCGCCGAGCGGCCCATCAACCACGCGGCGTCCGCGGTGGCCTCGATGGTCGGGTTCCTGAACGGCGGCGAGACCCGGACGGCGACGCCGACGGGTCCGAGCGAGGCCGAGCTCGCCGACCTCATGGGTGGCGCGTTCGAGCAGACGACTCCCGACGAGATCGCCGAGCGCCTGCGCGGCCGGGGCAAGGGTGCCTTCGCGGTCGTCGGCGTCGACCGCGCGCACGGCCCCGGTCACTGGTACGTCGCGATGTTCGACGGCGAGCACGTCCACGCGTTCGACTCGATCGCCAACGCGCGCACCGAGTGGCCACCGCCCGCGGCCGACGCTGTGCGCTGGTGGGCCGACGGCGCGCCGACGCGGGTGCCGGAGACGGTCACCGCCGACACGCGCTCCCGCCAGGGGCGTCGAGTGTGGATCCGCACCACGCCCGTCCTGCTGCCGTGGGCGAAGGGCCTGCTCGACTGGTACGCGTCCACCGATCCCGTGAACGTGGCCGCGGGCCGCGGCACCTGGTACGGGCTGTGGTGGGCCGCGCTCTCGCCGGACGGCGACGACCTGCGGGTCGCGGCCACGGACCTCACGAAGGACGGCATCACGACGCTCACGTGGGACGTCGACCCGATGCTCGACGTACACCGCCAGCAGCGCGAGCTCGAGAGCTTCTGCCGGACCGGCTGGCAGCCGACCCGGTTCACGGAGACCGTGCTCGTCTACGACGGCGTGTACGACGCCCCGGAGATGTACGTCGAGCGCACGTCCCCCCGGGGCGACGGGGCCTCGGGCTGGGTCGTCAAGCCCATCGCGGAGCAGCCGCGCGGCGGACTCCTGCCCGTGCCCGCGCACGAGCTGTACCGGAGGGCGCCGCACCTCGTGCGCTACCTCTCGCTGCCGGAGGGCTTCCGCGCCGTCTGGTCGAACGGTCGGACGAGCACGCTCCGGAACCCCGCCGGCGAGGTGGTCTGGGACGCGGCCGCGCGTGACCGCGACCAGGGGGCAGCCCCGGGTCACCCGGCGGCGCCCGTCCAGCCCGCACAGCCCGCGGCGCCCGTCCAGCCCGTCCAGCCCGCACAGCCCGCGCAGCCCGCCCCGGCGGGACGGGGGTCCGACGCCGCGTCGTCGCAGGGCGCGCAGCGACCGAGCGGGGGGACGGCGTTCGAGGTGGCGGCGGCGGCCGTCCGGGACCCGGCGCCGGACGCCGCGCGGCTGCTGGCCGCGGCCCAGGGCCTGCGCGACGCCTTCGTCCGCAACGAGCACCTGATCGGGCTCCTGCCGCCGCAGGCGGCCCAGCTCATGCTCCTGGCCTACCAGAGGGCCGACGAGGTCGGCTCGAGCACCGGGCGTCCCGACGTCGCGCGCGAGGCCGCGCTCGCGTGGGCGCGCGAGAGGTACTTCCGCGAGCTCTACCCGGCGGACGACGTCGCGGCGCGGGTCGACCGCCTCGTCGCCGACGACCCCGACGGCGCGGCCCACGTGCTGCGTGGCTGGATGCGGTACAACGGCTACGGCTATGCGAAGGACGCCGCGGCATCGGTCCGCGACCACGAGGTGGCAGCAGAGCGGGGCAACCCCGACGCGCTCTTCGAGCTCTCCGTGCTCACGGCGACGGGCCAGGGCGTGGCGGCGGACCCGGCGAGATCGCGCGAATACCTTGAGCGGGCGGCCACGGCAGGTCACCCGCGAGCGCTCTACAACGTCGCCGCCCAGCACGCCACGGGCGACGGCCGACCCCGCGACCCGCAGCGCGCGCTCGCGCTGTACGTCCAGGCGGGCGAGAGGGGCAACGGCCGGGCGCTGTTCACGGCGGGCATCATGACGCTCACGGGCGACGGCACGCTCCCCGACCCCGGGCGTGCGGCGGCGCTGCTCCAGCAGGCGCAGGACCTGGGGTTCGACGTCCCCGGCGCCGCGGCCCAGCTCCCGGAGGTCCTCGAGCGCCAGGTCGTGACGGCGCTCGGCGACGCCTGAGCGAGCGCGGCCGGGCGGTCCTCAGCCCACCCGCAGGTGCGCGACGATGCCCTCGACGCGCTCCTTCGCGTCACCGAACAGCATGGACGTGTTCTCGCGGAAGAACAGCGGGTTCTGCACGCCGGCGTACCCGGTGGCCATCGACCGCTTGAAGACGACGACGTCGCGCGCCTCCCAGACGTGCAGCACGGGCATGCCCGCGATGGGCGAGCCGGGGTCGTCGAGCGCGGCGGGGTTCACGGTGTCGTTGGCCCCGATGACGAGCACCACGTCGGTGTCGGGGAAGCGGTCGTTGACCTCGTCCATCTCGAACACGACGTCGTACGGCACGCGCGCCTCGGCGAGCAGCACGTTCATGTGGCCGGGCAGGCGGCCGGCCACGGGATGCACACCGAACCGCACGTCGACCCCGCGCGAGCGCAGCAGCTCGACGAGCTCCGCGACCGGGTACTGCGCCTTGGCGACGGCCATGCCGTAGCCCGGCGTGATGACCACGCTGCGCGCGTCCGCGAGGAGGCGCGCGACGTCGTCGGCGTGGGTCTCCCGGTGCTCTCCCTGCTCACCCGTGGACGCGGAGACCGTGCCCTCCTCCGTGCCGAAGCCGCCGAGGATCACGGAGACGAACGACCGGTTCATGGCCCGGCACATGATGTACGACAGGATCGCGCCCGAGGAGCCGACGAGCGCGCCGGTGACGATGAGCAGGTCGTTGCTCAGCATGAAGCCCGCGGCGGCGGCGGCCCAGCCGGAGTACGAGTTGAGCATCGAGACGACGACGGGCATGTCGCCCCCGCCGATCGACGCGACGAGGTGCCAGCCGAGCGCGAGCGCGACGACGGTCATGAGCAGCAGCGGCCAGACCGACGGCGCCCCGACGAACCACACGAGGAGCGCGACGCTCGCGACGAGCGCCGACAGGTTGAGCAGGTTCCGCCCGGGGAGCCGCAGCGGCGCGGACCGCGCCCGCCCCGAGAGCTTGAGGTAGGCGACGACGGACCCCGTGAACGTCACGGAGCCGACGAGCACGCCGAGGTACACCTCGACGAGGTGCGCAGCGTCGCCGGCCTCGGCGACAGGCACGGCGAGGTAGGAGTTGTAGCCGACCAGCACGGCGGCCAGACCCACGAAGCTGTGCAGGATCGCGATGAGCTCGGGCATCTGCGTCATCTCGACGCGGCGCGCGCGCCACGTGCCGACGACCGCGCCGACGAGGAGCACGCTCGCGATGAGCAGCGCCGTGACGAGCGCCGGTCGCCGGCTCGTGTCGAGCGCGAGGACGATGGTCGCGCCGAGCGCGAGGACCATGCCGACGGCGCCCGCGACGTTGCCGCGCCGCGCCGTCTCCTGCCGGGACAGGCCGGCGAGGCTGAGGACGAACAGGAGCGCCGCGAGGACGTAGACGGCCTGGGCGACGGACGTGGGCGTCATCGGACCTCCCCCGCGCTGCCGGTCGCAGCAGCCGCCGTGCGACCCGCCGCCGGGCCGGTCGCCGGACCCACCGCCGTGTCCCGCCGGAACATGCGGATCATGCGGTTCGCGACGAGGAACCCGCCGAAGATGTTGATGCTCGCGACGGCCGCGGCGATGCACGCCAGGGTCGTGACGAGCCAGTCGTCCGAGCCGATCTGCAGGAGCGCGCCGACGAGGATGATCCCGGAGATGGCGTTCGTCTGCGCCATGAGCGGCGTGTGCAGCGAGTGCGTGACGTGCGAGATGACGTAGTACCCCACGACCACCGCGAGGACGAAGACCGTCACGTGCCCCACGAGCGACGGCGGAGCGAACGACAGCGCGAGCGTCACGAGCACCGCGGCGAGCGCGGCCCCGACGAGGCGCCGGCGACCGCGGAGCGCGCGCCGCTGCTCCGCCTGCGCCGCCGCAGCGGCGGTGCGCTCCGCGACCACGGCAGGATCCTCGGGCGGTCCCCCGTCACCACCCCCCGGCGGTGGTGCCGCGCTCACCGCCACGGGCGGCGGCGGCCACAGGACCTCGCCCTGGCGCGCGACGGTCATCCCGCGCTGCACCGGGTCGTCGAGGTCGAGGACGGTCATGCCGTCCTTCCCGGGCGTGAGCAGCTCGAGCAGGTGCACGACGTTCGTCCCGAGGAGCTGCGACGTGTGCTGCGGGAGCCGCCCGGGGAGGTCCGTCCAGCCGAGGACGACGACGCCGCCGTCGGTCACGACGCGCTCGCCCGGGACGGTCACCTCGCAGTTCCCCCCGCCGGACGCGGCGAGGTCGACGACGACGCTCCCGGGGCGCATGCCCGCGACCGCCGCCGCGGTGAGGGTGCGCGGCGCGACGCCCCGCACGAGCGCCGTCGTGACGACGACGTCGGCGTCCGCGGCCTCGCGCGCGTAGACCTCGAGCGCGTGCTGCTCCTGCTCGGGGGTGAGCGGTCGTGCGTAGCCGTCGGCGTTCATGTGCTGCTGCGCCTCGGGCGCGCGCACGGCGACGCCGCCGAGCGACTCGATCTGCTCCGCGGCCTCCGTGCGCACGTCGAACGCGCGCACCTGCGCGCCGAGGCTCGACGCCGTGCCGACCGCGGCGAGCCCGGCGACCCCGCCGCCGATGACGAAGACCTTCGCGGGCGGCGTCTTGCCCGCGGCGGTGACCTGGCCGGCGAACATGCCGCCGTACTCCTGGGCCGCCTCCACGACCGCGCGGTAGCCCGCGACGTTGGACAGCGTGCTCAGCACGTCGAGCGCCTGGGCGCGCGAGATGCGCGGGACCGCGTCGAGCGCCAGAGCCGTGATCCCGGCGGCGGCGAGCCGCTCGACGAGCTCCGGCCGGCTGCCCGGGTAGAGCATCGCGACGAGCGTCGACCCGGGCCGCAGCAGCGCGACCTGGGCGTCGGTCGGCGCGTTCACCGCGACGACGACGTCCGCGCCCCACGCGGTCGCGCCGTCGACGACCGACGCCCCTGCCTCCGCGTACGCCGGGTCCGTGAACGTGGCCCGCGCCCCGGCGTCGTGCTCGACGACGACCTCGTACCCGAGCGCGCGCAGGCGCTCCACCGTCCTCGGGGTCGCGGCGACGAGCCGCTCCCCGTCCCTCACCTCGCGGGGGACACCGATCCTCACGTGCAGGCTCCTCGCATCGTCGAACCATGACCGAGCATCACCGAGCTCGTCGGCCTCGCTGCCGACGGGTGCGCCGTGAGCCTACCGAGTCGCCGAGGGGAGCCGACCGGGTCGAACGTCCCGGACCTGTCGCGGACCGCCCGGACGGGGAGCTCTCCCCATCGGGCGAGGTGGCTTGGCGTCGTCCTCGTCCGCCATGATCAGGGCCGACATCGACCGACCCCAGGGGGATCCATGTACCGCACCGCGCCCGTCCGTCCCGTCCGTGCGCTCCTGCTCGTGCCCGCCGCCGTGCTCTGCGCCGGCGTCCTCGGTGCCTGCTCGTTCAGCGCCAACCTCACCGTGCCCGCGTCGACGATCGCGACCGACGCCGAGCGGGCGCTCGCCGAGATCGGTGAGGCGGACGTCGACTGCGGCGACGGGAGCGTCGGGCTCGTGGACGGGGAGGTCGTCGAGTGCGAGCTCACGGACCCCGCGACCGGCACGCTCTACGACCTGACGGTCACGCTGTCCGAGGTCGACGGGACGGACTACCACGTGGACGTGAAGGTCGCCGACGAGCCCAAGGCCTGACCGCGGGCTACAGGTCGCCCTTCTTCTGGAGGAAGCGCATCGCCGCCCAGCCGAACGGGATGCGCCCCCAGTAGGTGGCCACGCGGAACAGCACCGTGGCCGACGTCGCGAGCGCGACGGGCACCCCGGCGGCGGTGAGGCCCGCGGTGAGCGCGAGCTCGATGGTACCGAGGCCGCCCGGGGTCGGGACGGCCGCGCCCGCCGCGTTCCCGACGAGGTAGATGACGGCGACGTCGACGAGCGAGAGCTCCTGCCCGAACGCGGCGAGAGCGGCGTCGAACGCGAGCACGTACCCGAGCGTCATGACCACGTTGCCGCCGAACCCGAGCGCGAGCCGGCCCGGCTGGCCGAGCAGCTCCGACAGGCGCGGCCACACCTGCTGCAGCGTGGGCCGGATCTTCGCGAGCACCCAGTTCCGGACGGCGGGCACGAGCAGCGTCGCGAGGACGGCGAGGGCGACGCCGCCGATGGCGAGGAGGACGGTCGTCGACGGGAGCTGCACGAGCCCGCCGTCGCCCGTGAAGATCGACAGGACGACGAGCAGCAGGATCGTCACGACGAACTGCGACACCTGGACCAGCCCGACGGTCGCGACGGCGACCGGTGTCGAGACGCCCCGCTTCTGCAGCATGCGGAGGTTCAGCGCGGCCGGGCCGATGCCCGCGGGTGCCGCCAGGGCGACGAACGACCCGGCGGCCTGCGTGAGCGTGGCGCGGATCATCGGCAGGTGGACGGGGGAGAAGGCGACGAACGTCAGGGCCGCACCGACCCACGTGAGGACACCGAGCGCGAACGAGACGACCGCCCACCACGGGTTGGCCTGGGAGACGGCCTCCGTGATCTCGGCGAAGTTGATGCTCGTGACGACGACGGTCACCGCGACGACCGCGAGCGCGAGGGTGATGACCGTGCGGGCGCCGAACCGGGTGATGCGCTGCGGCTCGACGTCCGCCTCGGGCAGCCGTTCGACGAGCGCGGCGCGCAGCTCCTTGAGCAGCTCCTTGTCCTGCCGCATCTCCTCGCGCGTGCTCGGCGGCAGCGCGATCGACTGCAGGAGCGGACCGATCGCGGCGATGTCCTCGTCGGGCAGGACGCTCACCGCGGACTCGACGGCGCGGCGCGCGCCGACGCGCAGCGCGAGCAGCGCGACCATCTGCGCGAGGTCCATCCGGCGTGCGAGCTGCGACGACGCGATGTCGCCCTGGTCCCACCCCGTGAGCCAGACCTCCGGGGCGCCGGTGGCCGCCTCGCGCGAGACGAGCACGACGTCGGACGTGAGCGCCCGGTGCGCGATGCCCGCGGAGTGGGCGAGCGTGAGCTGGCGCCAGGCCTCGTTGAGCACGGAGTCGCTGACGCGGTCGGCGGGCAGGTCGCGCAGGGACACGGCGCCCCCGGCGTGCTCCTGCACGAGCACCATCGAGTCGGCCGCCTCGGCGACGCCGAGGAGGCGCGGGGTGCGGATGCCCGCCGCGCGGGCGGCGTAGGTGAGGAGCGCGGTCCGCTCGGCCGCGGCGCGCAGCGAGATCGCGGTGCGGCCCTCGAGGCCGCGCAGCCGCAGCGAGCGCCAGAACCGGGTGAGGAAGCCGACGACCTGCCGGTCGCCGTCGAGCACGACGACGTCCCGGCGGCCGCCGTCCTCGCCGAGCATCGCGTAGACGCGGTTGTCGCCCGCGCGCGTCAGCGCGATCGCCGCCGGGTCCGACGGTGCGGCCTCCCCCGGCCGGGCCGGGCCCCCGGCCGTGCCCGGGCGCTCGCCCGCGGTCTCCTCGGCGGGCGCGGTCCCGCCGAGGTGGCGCCGCGCGAGGGCGGCGTCGGCGGTGAGGACCGTCCCGGTGTCGTGCCCCGCGCCCGGTGCGCGCAGGACGCCGACGTGGACCTCGGAGGTGATGTGGCCCTCGGCGTCGACCTCCGTGATCGGGTCCTCGGCCGCCTCCGCGAGCTCGTCGTCGTCGGTGACGTCCCGGACGCGGACGAGCGCGACGGGGGCGAAGCCGGCGCGGCGCACGCCGGCCACGAGCTCCGGGCCGTAGGCGCGCTCGCTGCGCACGCCGGACACGTACCGGACCGCGAGGCCGGCGACGCGTCCGAGCAGGAGCGCGACGAGGATGCCGGGCAGCGACACCTGTCCCGTGACGAGCACGACGCCGATCGCGACGAAGATGAGGTTCCACGACCATGCGACGGTCCGGCGCCTCGTCCGGGTCCCGGCCGCGGTGAGCAGACCACCGAGCGCGGCGACGTAGCCGGGGATCGTGAGCCGCCACTCGCCCTGCGTGAAGATCGACATCCCGCGGACGAGCTCGTCGGAGCCCCACTCCATGACGGCGAGCGTCACGAGGATGCCGAGCAGGAGCCCGAGCGCCGCGGCGACGATGGACTCCACGACCTGCCGGCCGAGCCGGCGCACACCGAGCTCGATGAGGACGGCGGTGGGCACGAACAGCGTGACGAGGCCCTCGAGCACGGCCACGGGGACGAAGAGGACGCGGGCGAGGATGTCGGAGAAGTTCTGCACGTCCTCCGCGACGCCCTCGGTGGTGCCGTGTGCGAAGACCGACATGAGCATGACGAGCGCCACGCCGACGGCGCACAGGACCAGGTTGACGAGGTCGCTCGGGTGGCGGACGCGCTGCTCCGCGGTGTCGACGACGCGGACCGTGCCCTCGTCGACGGGGGCCGGGCGCGCGAGCAGGGCCTCGAACGCCCCGGTCTGCGGCCGGGGCTCGGGCCGCGGGCTCTCGACGAGGCTGCCGACCTCCACGACGGAACCTGTGGCCGGGCGGCCCTCGGGCGTCTCGTGGGGAGTCACGGGCATGGCTGCGAGTCTAGGGCTGGCCGTCCTCGTAGGCGCGGTATTTGGCCGATTCCTCCGGGTGATTCGACCGGTTCGTCCGGCACGTGCCGGGGTGCCCGCGCCGTGTCGCGCGCGAGTGTGAGCAAGGCCTCTCTAGCATGAGGACGACTCCGCGGCCCGATCCAGGGCGTCCGGCGGGGCTCGGACCGGGAGGTCTCCATGGCAGGCGACAGGTCGGCACGCGACAGGACGACGCGTCACGGGGCAGCACCCGACGCAGCAGGACCCGGCGCGGCACGCGACGGCGAGGTGGCCGCCGCCGAGTCGGCGGCGCAGGAGCGCAACCCGTTCCGCAGGGTGTGGTGGCTGCCCGTGGTGCGGGGGATCCTGCTC
Source organism: Cellulosimicrobium sp. So1_17 (assembly GCF_055181235.1). Lineage (NCBI taxonomy): Bacteria > Bacillati > Actinomycetota > Actinomycetes > Micrococcales > Promicromonosporaceae > Cellulosimicrobium > Cellulosimicrobium sp. So1_17. Next base: position 2,732,038 of record NZ_CM143702.1, on the reverse strand, counting down.
GTGGTGCTGGGGCTGCTCCTCATGATCGAGCCGCTCGAGCAGCTCGAGACGCTCCGGCTCGTCCTCGGGGCGTTCCTCGTGGCCGACGGCGTGCTGGTCGCCGTGCAGGGCTTCGTCCACCGGCAGCAGGTCGGGTCCGCGTGGTGGCTCGCGCAGGCGGGCGTGAACGTCGTGTTCGGCGTGGTCGTGGCGTTCTGGCCGGACCTCTCGCCGACCGCCCTCTACTACGTGCTCGCGGTGTGGGTGCTCGTGCTCGGCATCACGACGATCGCCGGTGCCGCGGCGCTGGCCCGCAACCGCGACCTCGGGTGGGCGTGGATGCTCGCGTTCGGGATCGTGTCGGTGCTGTTCGGGATCCTGCTCGTCACGCGACCGCTGGACGCGTTCGACGTGCTGCGCCTCGTGACGGTCGTCTTCGCGCTCTACGCGTTCGTCGCCGGGTCGATCCACGTGGTGTCCGGGTTCGCGGTGCGCGCCGTGGCGCGCGAGATCGCCGACCTGCGCGGTCAGGCGGTGGCCGCGGGCGTCGTCGTGACGGGTGGGTCCGTGCTGGGTGCCGCCGCCGAGCGTCCCGACGTCGCGCCGCCCACCGCGAGCGCCGCGCCCCAGGCCGCGCCGGAGCCCGGCAGCGGCGCCGCGCACCAGGCCGCGCCGGAGCCGGGCAGTGGCGCCGCGCCCGCCGGCGGTGTCGCTCCGACCGCGCCCGAGCCGGGCGCGCCGGAGCCGGGCGCGCACGAGCGGACGCCCGGGACCGACAGCCCCTCCGCCGAGCCTCCCGAGCCGCCTCGCGCGCGCGGGTGACGAGCCGCTGCCACGCCACGCTCCGCGTCGCCAGACCTCTCGGCGGGGGCGGAACAGTACACCGCGCCGAGGCCGCCCAGGGATGTGTCTCACGTCACGTCGGTTGCCTCGGGCTCAGGGTTACGACCCGGTAACAACGTCGGCAGGATGTCCCGCTTTCTCCTGCTTCTGACACATGCTCGACACGGCGCTGTGCTAGAAATCACGGCACTCCGCCACCAGGCCGGGGTCCTGGTGCGTGCGACGTCGCACCACCTGTGTCTCGTACCCCGAGATCTCCGAGAAAGAGGTAGACACATGACAGCGGTGTCCAAGAAGCGGCTCCTCGCCGCGGCCGCCGGCATCACGGCGGTGACGCTCACCCTCACGGCGTGCGGCGGCGACAGCTCCGGCGACGACGGCGACGGCGCCAGCTCGGCCGGGGGCGGCTCGCTGATCATCGGCACGACCGACAAGGTCACGACGCTCGACCCCGCGGGCTCGTACGACAACGGCTCGTTCGCGGTGATGAACCAGGTCTTCCCGTTCCTCATGAACACGCCGTACGGCAGCCCCGACGTCGAGCCGGACATCGCCGAGTCGGCGGAGTTCACGGCACCGACCGAGTACACGGTCACGCTCAAGCCGGGCCTGAAGTGGGCCAACGGCAACGACCTCACGTCCTCGGACGTGAAGTTCACGTTCGACCGCCAGCTCGCGATCGCGGACCCCAACGGCCCGTCCTCGCTGCTGTACAACCTGGAGAGCGTCGAGGCGCCGGACGACACGACCGTCGTCTTCCACCTCAAGAGCGAGAACGACCAGGTCTTCCCGCAGATCCTCTCGAGCCCGGCGGGGCCGATCGTCGACGAGGACGTGTTCTCGGCCGACGCGCTGACGCCCGACCAGGAGATCGTGGACGGCGACGCGTTCGCGGGCCAGTACACGATCACGAGCTACGACTTCAACAACCTCGTCTCCTACGAGGCCTACGAGGGCTACGAGGGTCTGCTCGGGGCCGCGAAGAACGAGAAGGTCGCGGTGAAGTACTTCGCCGAGGCCTCGAACCTCAAGCTCGAGATCCAGCAGGGCGAGATCGACGTCGCGTGGCGCAGCCTCTCCGCCACCGACATCGAGGACCTGCGCGGCAACGACGACGTCAAGGTCGTCGACGGCCCCGGCGGCGAGATCCGGTACATCACGTTCAACTTCGACACCCAGCCGTTCGGTGCCGCGACGCCCGAGGCCGACCCGGCGAAGGCACTCGCCGTGCGCCAGGCCGCGGCGTCGCTCATCGACCGCGACGAGCTCTCCGAGCAGGTCTACAAGGGCACGTACACGCCGCTCTACTCCTACGTCCCGGCGGGACTGACCGGCGCGATCGAGCCGCTCAAGGAGATGTACGGCGACGGCGCCGGTGCGCCCGACGCGGCCGCGGCCGAGGCGCTGCTCGCGGACGCGGGCGTCGAGACGCCCGTCACGCTCAACCTGCAGTATTCGAACGACCACTACGGCCCGTCGTCGGCGGACGAGTACGCGCTCATCAAGGACCAGCTCGAGAAGGACGGCCTGTTCACGGTCAACCTGCAGACGACCGAGTGGGTCACGTACGCCGAGGAGCGCACCGCGGACGTCTACCCGGCCTACCAGCTCGGCTGGTTCCCGGACTACTCCGACGCGGACAACTACCTCACGCCGTTCTTCCTCACGGAGAACTTCCTCGTGAACCACTACGAGAACACGGAGGTGAACGACCTGATCCTCGAGCAGGCCGTCACCGCCGACGCGGACGAGCGCACCGCGCTCATCGAGGAGATCCAGACGGCCGTGGCCGGGGACCTGTCGACGCTGCCGTACCTCCAGGGTGCGCAGGTCGCGGTCGTCGGAGCCGACGTCGAGGGCACCGAGGACACGCTCGACCCGTCCTTCAAGTTCCGCTACGCGGCACTGTCCAAGGGCTGACTCGCCCGACGTGCGACCGGCCCTCCGCCACACCGCGGAGGGCCGGTCGCCCGGTCGCCCCCTGCACCCCGACGAAGAGACGACATGACGACCACCACCTCGGACCAGCAGGTCGGCGAGGGCCGGACGGCGGCACCCCGCGCCCTCGGCCGCCGACGCGGCAGCGGCGGCGGGCTCGGGACCTACCTCCTCGTGCGCGCCCTCCTCATCATCCCGACCGTCTTCATCCTCGTGACCACGGTCTTCGTGGTCATGCGCGCCACGGGTGACCCGATCACCGCCGCGCTGGGCGGGCGGCTCACCCCCGACCAGCTCGCCGAGCGCATCGAGGCGGCCGGGTACGACCGGCCGATCGTCGTGCAGTACCTCGAGTACCTCGGCGGCATCCTGCGCGGCGACTTCGGCACGACCATCAGCGACAACCGGCCCGTGACCGAGGTCCTCGCGACCTACGGCAGCGCGACGCTCGAGCTCGCGCTCTACGCGCTCCTCGTCGCGTTCGTCGTCGGCATCCCGCTCGGCATGGCCGCGGGTTACTTCCGCGACCGCGCGTCCGACGCCGCGCTGCGCATCGGCGCGATCCTCGCCTACGCGACCCCCGTCTTCTTCGCGGGACTCCTGCTCAAGCTCGTCTTCTCCGTCTGGCTCGGCTGGCTGCCCGTCTCCGGCCGCGCCTCGACGAGCGCGGAGATCGAGATGCAGATGCTCGACGACCCGAGCGGCTTCTACCTCGTCGACGCGCTCCGCACGGGCGACCCCGAGGTGGTCGGCGACGTCCTCGCCCACGCGGTGCTGCCCGCGATCGCCCTGGGTCTGCTCACCGCAGGCGTGTTCCTGCGGCTCGTGCGGACCAACGTCATCGGCACGCTGTCCACCGACTACGTCGTCGCGGCGCGCTCGCGCGGCGTGCGCGAGTCGCGCCTCGTGCGCACGCACGCGTGGCGGCCCGCGCTCATCCCGATCATCACGGTCATCGGCCTCCAGGTCGCCATGCTCCTCGCGGGCGCCGTCCTCACCGAGACGACGTTCGAGTGGAAGGGCCTCGGCTTCCAGCTCGCCGAGTACCTGCAGGCGCGCGACTTCGTCGCCGTGCAGGGCATCGTCGTGCTCATGGCCGTCATCGTGGCGGTGACGAACTTCGTCGTGGACGTCGTCGCCGCGCTCATCGACCCGAGGGTGAGGTACTGACATGGTCGCCGAGACCGGACTCACCACCGGCGCCGCCGCACCGGGCGCGACGCCCGGGCCGCCGCCCGTGGCCGTCCCCGAGCGCGGGCGGGCCCCGTGGTGGAAGCGGCTCCCCGTCGTGCACCAGCTGCGCCAGAGCGTCGGCCTGCAGCGCGGCATGCTCGTCGCGGGGCTCGTCGTCACCGCGCTGTTCGCGCTCACCGCGGCGCTCGCGCCGTGGCTCGCCCCGTACGGCTACAGCCAGCTCCGCACGGAGGACGGCGCGTTCGGCGCACAGCAGCCGCCGTCCGCCGAGCACCTGCTCGGCACGACGGTCGGCGGGTACGACGTCCTGTCGCGCGTGATCTGGGGCGCCCAGACCGCGATCCTCGTGATCGTCGTGGCGATCCTCGCGTCGATCGTCGTCGGGGTGCTGCTCGGGCTCGTGTCCGGGTACTTCGGCGGCTGGGCCGACCGCCTGCTCGTCGTGGTCGCCGACGCGGTCTACGCGTTCCCCTCGCTGCTGCTCGCGATCCTCATGGCCATCGTCATCTCGGGCGGCCAGTCGAGCATGTGGGGCGGCATCCTCGCCGCGGCGCTGTCCATCACGGTCGTGTTCATCCCGCAGTACTTCCGCGTGACGAGGGCCGAGGTGGTGCGCATCAAGGGCGAGGCGTTCGTCGACTCGGCGCGCGTGCTCGGCACGCCGCACCACCGGATCATGCTGCGGCACGTGCTGCGCAACGCGACGCGCACGCTGCCGCTCATCGTCACGCTCAACGCGTCCGAGGCCATCCTCACGCTCGCGGGCCTCGGCTTCCTCGGCTTCGGCATCGAGCCGACGGCGGCCGCGGAGTGGGGCTACGACCTCAACAAGGCCGTGTCCGACGTGACGAGCGGCATCTGGTGGACCGCGCTCTTCCCCGGGCTCGCGATCGTCCTCGCGGTGCTCGGCATCACGCTCGTCGGGGAGAGCCTGAACGACCTCGCCGACCCGCGCCTGCGCTCGCGCCGAGCCGCCGCCGAGGTGTCCGGGGAGGTCGCCGAGACCTCCGTCGTCCCGGGCGGGACGCTGTCCGCCGGGCCCGGGGGGCTCGACGGGCTGGAGGGCCGGGGAGCGCGCTCCGACGGCGGACCGGCCGAGGACGACCTCGACCCGCTCGAGCGGCCGCTCGTGGACGGCACCGACGACGACAGGGAGGGCGGGCGATGACCGCGACCTCGCGCACCACGACCGGCACGACCGACCGCACGGGCGGGCCCGTCGTCGCGATCCGCGACCTCGCGGTGTCGTTCGCGACCGACGCCGGGTCGGTGCGCGCCGTCGACGGCGTCGACCTCGAGGTCGCCCCGGGGGAGGTGCTCGCGATCGTCGGCGAGTCGGGCTCCGGCAAGACCGTGACCGCGAAGACGATCCTCGGGCTCCTGCCGTCGACCGCGACGGCGCGCGGCGCCGTCGTCCTGTCGAACAAGGCCGGGACCGACGAGCACGACGTCGTCACGCTCGACGCCGACCGCCTGCGGACCGTGCGCGGCACGGACGTCGCGATGGTGTTCCAGGAGCCCTCTGCGGCGCTGAACCCGGTCTTCACCGTGGGCTGGCAGATCGCCGAGGGGATCCGGGCGCACGGGAAGGTGGGTCGACGCGAGGCGCGGCGGCGCGCGATCGACGTCCTGCGCCGCGTCGGGATCCCCGACCCGGAGACGCGCGTCGACCACTACCCGCACCAGTTCTCGGGTGGGCAGAAGCAGCGCGTCGTCATCGCGATGGCGCTCGTGCTCGACCCGGGGCTCATCGTCGCCGACGAGCCCACGACCGCGCTCGACGTCACCGTCCAGGCCGAGATCCTGGACCTGCTGCGGCGCTGCCGCGACGAGTTCGGCACGGCGATCGTGCTCATCACGCACAACATGGGCGTGGTGGCGGACCTCGCCGACCGCGTCGCGGTGATGTACCAGGGCAAGGTCGTCGAGCAGGCGACCGCCCGCGACCTCTTCGCGGACCCGCGCGCCGACTACACGAAGGCGCTGCTCGCCGCCGTGCCCCGCGTCGGCGAGGGCGTCGCCCGGGCCGCGACGCGCGCGTCGGCCCGTGCCGAGACCTGGGAGGCCGCGGAACCCGTCGTCGAGGCGCGGGGCCTGACCGTCACGTACCCGGGCCGCCTCCGCAAGCCCGGGTTCACGGCGGTCGACGACGTGTCGCTCACCATCCGCCCCGGCGAGGTGCTCGGCCTCGTGGGCGAGTCGGGCTCGGGCAAGACGACGTTCGCGCGCGCCGTCGCGGGCCTGACGCCCGTGACCGGTGGGTCGCTGCGCGTCCTCGGCGTCGAGATGCTGGGCGTGCGGCAGCGCGACCTGCTGCCGATGAGGCCCCGCATCGGGTTCGTGTTCCAGGACCCCGCGACGAGCTTCAACCCGCTCCTGACGATCGCGGACTGCGTCGCCGAGCCGCTCGTCGTGCACGGCCGGGTCGCGTCGCCGCAGGACGCGCGAGGCCGGGTCGAGGAGCTGCTGGAGGCGGTCCAGCTCCCGAGGTCGTACGGCGACCGCTTCCCGCACGAGCTCTCGGGCGGCCAGCGCCAGCGTGCCTCGCTCGCGCGGGCGCTCGCGCTCGACCCGGAGCTGCTCGTCGCGGACGAGCCGACGTCGGCGCTCGACGTCTCCGTGCAGGCGCGCGTGCTCGAGCTCTTCGCGGAGCTCCAGCGCGAGCTCGGCTTCGCGAGCCTCTTCGTGTCCCACGACCTCGCGGTCGTCGACCTGCTCGCGGACCGCATCGCGGTGCTCTACCGCGGCCGGCTCGTCGAGGAGGGGACGGGCGCCGAGGTCCTGGGCGACCCGCGCGAGGAGTACACGAGGCGGCTGCTCGCGTCGCTCCCGGTGCCCGACCCGGTGGCGCAGGCCGAGCGGCGCGAGGCGCTGCGGGCGCTGAGGGGCGCGTGACCGCCCGGCGGCGACGGTGGGCCGGCGCCCTCTGCGCGGCGGCGGGGGTGCTGCTCCTGCCCGCGTGCGGACCCGGCCCCGCCGCCCCGGACGGCGAGCCGTCGACGACCGCGCCGAGCGGCACGCCGTCGGCACCGGCCCCGCCTGCCCCGGACCCGGCCCCGACGGACCTCACCGCGGTGGTCGCGGCCGACCTGGCGGAGCTCGAGACCGCCTACGACGCGCGGGTCGGCGTCTACGCGGTCGACACCGCGACGGGCGACCTGGTCGAGCACCGGGCCGACGAGCGCTTCGCGTACGCGTCGACGATCAAGGCGCTCGCCGCAGGGTTCGTCCTGCGGGGCCGGTCGGTCGAGGTGCTCGACGAGCCCGTGCCGGTGACGCCCGACGACGTGTCCGGCGCGGGATGGTCACCCGCCACCGAGTCGCGCGTGGGCACGGACGCGACGGTGCGCGAGCTGGGCGCGGCGGCGGTCTCCGAGAGCGACAACGGCGCGTTCAACGCGCTGCTGCGCCGGCTCGGCGGACCAGAGGCGCTCCAGGCCGCGCTCGTCGACCTCGGGGACACGACGACCCTCGTCGACGCCTGGGAACCCGAGCTCAACCGCTTCACGCCGGGCGAGCCCGCGCGGACCAGCACGCCGCGCGCGCTCGCGGACGGGCTCGCCGCGTTCGCGCTGGGCGACGAGCTCGAGCCGGGCGTCCGAGAGGAGTACGTCGGCTGGCTCACGGGCAGCACGACGGGGGACGGCACGGTCCGGGCCGGCGCGCCGGACGGCTGGGTGGTCGGCAGCAAGACGGGCACCGCAGGTCGCCACGGGTCGCGCAACGACGTCGCGGTGGTGTGGCCTCCCGACGGCGCTCCGATCGTGCTCGCCGTCCTCACGGACCGCGTCGCGCCGGACGCGGAGCCCGACGACGCGCTGCTCGCCGACGTCGCACGGACCGTGCTGGGGGCGTACGCCGACCAGGGCTGACGGGTCCCGGGTGCGGCCGGTCCGCAGGACGCCCGGGTCACGGCCGTCGTCGCTCGCGACGGGCCTGCGTCGGCGCCGTGTGGAGATCTCGGTGAGGTCCTGCGACGTGGCGCGCGGTCCGGGCCGGCGCGCGCGAGACTCGCCGCGTGACGACACCTCAGGACGGCGGGCCCGACCGCTCCGAGCGGGTCGTGCGTGCCGTCACGGGGGTGGTCGTGGGCGTCGTGGGGCTCGGGCTCGTGGTCCTCGTCGTGGCGGTCGTGGGATACCAGATGCTCGTCAGCGGCTGGGCCGAGCAGTACGACACCTCGACGCGGGCCGACACGCCCGCCCCGGCGTCGACCCCGTCCGCGTCGGCTGATCGGACGGGCTTCTCCGAGGAAGGGCTCGACCTCTCGAACGAGGCGTACCGCCAGCGCGTCGGGTCGCCCGAGAGCCACGCGCAGGCGGCGCTCTCGGTGCCGGACGTGCAGGCGGCGCTCGAACCGCTCGCCTCCGGTGAGCCGGTCGACCAGGACGACGTGGTGTCGGTGCTCGTCGCAGCGGGGTTCGAGGACGTCCAGGTGCACGGCGGCTCGGTGCTCACCTCCGACACCTCGACGCACGTCGGGGTCGGTGTCGGCGTGCCGGGCGGCTGCGTCTACGGCGCGGTCGGGCCGGACGGCGTCACGCTCGAGGCGGGTGGCCCGATCGCGGACGGCGGCTGCCTGGAGATGCCGACGCACTGAGCGGACGTCGCGGCGCGTCCGGCCCGCCGGCCACGCCTGAGCGCGTGTCTCGCCCGCCCGCGTGCCCGCCGCGTGTCACGCCAGGCCGAGCGACTGCTTCCACTCGAGCGGCAGGAGCGCGTAGCCGACGAACGCGACGACGTCGAGGAGCGTGTGCGCGATCACGAGGGGCATGACGCGGTGCCGTCCCCACCGGCTCGTGTAGAACCACGAGAACACGACGCCCATGACGACGTTGCCGACGAACGGCCCGATGCCCTGGTACAGGTGGTACGAGCCGCGCAGCAGCGAGCTCGCGACGACGAACTTCACGCGCCCCCACCCGAGGTCGCGCGTGCGCTCGTACAGGTAGCCGACGGCGATGACCTCCTCGAGCAGGCCGTTCTGCAGCGCCGCGAGGACCAGGACGGGAACGGTCCACCACGCCGCGTTGAGCGCCGCTGCCTGGACCTCGACGGTGATGCCCATCGCCCGACCCGCGAGGTAGAACGCGAGGCCCGGGAGGCCGATGGCGGCGGCGAGCGCGAACCCCCAGCCGACGTCACGCAGGGGGCGGGCGCCGTCGAGCCCGATCGCCCGGACCGCGGACCGGCCCCGCGCGCTGAGCAGGTACAGCGCGAGCGCGACGGGCAGGACCGCGAAGAAGATCCCGACGAGCTGGTACGTGAGGTCGAGGTACGGCCGCGCCGACTGGCTGACGTTGAGGCTCGCCGACTGGTCGCGCAGCGGCGTGCCCGCGGTGAGCCGCGCGACGATGTTGATGATCGCGTAGACGGCGGACTTGCCGAGGCTCAGACCGAGGACGATCCAGATCTCCGCCCCGATGCGGCGTCGCGTCGCGCGGTCGGGGCGCGCTGGAGCGGCGGTCGTCGCGACGTCGTCCGTCGTCACGACCGGCGCGGCGGTCGGGTCGGGGGCTGGCACCGTCCGGTTATAGCACCGCCACCCGGGTGCGGGCTCGACGTCTGCTGGACGCGGGCTGCCTGCCGAGCACGCCCCGGCGGTGCGGTCAGACGTCGCGGGGCGGGCGCCCGGGGCGGCGGACGGGCCGGACGTCGCGGGGGAGGCGGTCGGCGTCGGACAGCGCGCGGCGCAGCAACATCTCGATCTGCGCGTTGACGCTGCGCAGGTCGTCCGCGGCCCAGCGGGCGAGCGCGTCGTGCACGGCAGGGTCGAGCCGCAGCAGCACCGACTTGCGCTGCACCCTGCGCGGCCGCTCCGCGGGCACGCCCGTGCCCGACGACGGTCCGTCGCCGTCGTCGGGCACGTCCGGCCGCCGCTCGGGCGGAGCAGGGGTCACCGGTACAGCGACCCCGTGTTGACGACGGGGGTCACGCGGCTGTCGCCGCACAGCACGACGAGCAGGTTGGACACCATCGTGGCGCGACGCTCGTCGTCGAGCGTGACGATGTCGTCGGCCTCCAGGCGGGAGAGCGCGTCCTCGACCATCGAGACCGCGCCCTCGACGATGCGCGAGCGGGCGGCGATGATCGCGCCGGCCTGCTGGCGCTGCAGCATGGCCTGGGCGATCTCGGGCGCGTACGCGAGGTTGGAGATGCGCGCCTCGATGACCTCGACGCCCGCGACGACGACGCGCTCCGCGACCTCGGCGGCGATCTCGGCCGAGACGACCTCCGTCGCGCCGCGCAGGGACTCCTCGCCCGCGTCGGCGTCGTCGTAGGGGTGCGACATCGCGACGTGGCGCAGCGCGGACTCGGACTGCACCACGACGAAGTCGTCGTAGTCCTCGACGGCGAAGCTCGCCTTCGCGGTGTCCGCGACCTGCCAGACGACGATCGCCGCGATGTTGATGGGATTGCCGTCGGCGTCGTTGACCTTGAGCTCGCTCGTCTCGAAGTTGCGCACGCGCACGGAGACGCGACGGCGCGTGCTGAAGGGGACGGTCGCGACGAGGCCGGTGCGGCGCACCGTGCCGAGGTACCGGCCGAAGAACTGGACCACGACCGTCTCGCCGGGGTTCACGACGGCGACGCCCGTCGGGAGGAAGACCCCGAGGAGGAACAGCACTACACCGACGGTGATGAGGACGCCCGGGCTGCCCAGCTCGGCCGCCGCGGCGACGACGAGGCCGACACCTCCGAGGAGGAGCAGGACGCTGAGCGCGATGACGCCGGCCGCGCCGCCCGCACCGAGGGACCACGCGGGGCGTTCGGTGACGTCCACCCGGGTCCCGGCGTGACCCACCGGGCGGCCCACGGGCTCGCCGCCCACGGAGTCTTGCGGGGGGGCTGCGCTCTCGGTCACGGTCGCCGTCCTCTCCTGCGGCCGACGGCCGCTGCCGATGTATAGCAAAGTGATATCACATTATCCGGCCGAACACGACATGGCGGTCTTTCTGCGGCCGTTGGCGACCTTCAGGTCGTGCTCGGCGGGTTCAGGGGGTTGTCTTCGGGGCGGACCTGTGCGACTCTACAAACAGGTTTGCAGCACAAACTACTCTGCGAGGACGGACAGCGAGCATGACGAGCGACCACGACGGCCCGAGCGACGACCCGTCCTCCGCCGAGACCCGCCAGGTCTTCGACCCTGCCGAGACCCTGCGGCTCATCCAGCAGCAGCAGGACCGTGCGCGCGCCGCGACGGAGCCCGATGGCCGCCTGCTCTTCCTGGCCTGGGGCCTCGCGTGGCTCGTCGGCTACCTCTGCCTGTTCCTGAGCGCGGACGCCGACGGGCAGGCGGCGCCGTGGGCGTTCTTCGTCTTCTCGGGCGCGATCGTCTCGGCCGTCGCGTTCACGATCGTCCACTCGGTCACGCGCACGGCCGGCACCCGCGGCGTCAGCGCGCGCACCGGTGCGATGTACGGCTGGTCGTGGATGCTCGGGTTCCTCGCGCTCGGGCTCGTCCTCGGCGGTCTCGGTCGCGCCGGGGCCTCCGAGGAGGTCATGGCGCTCGCGAGCAACGCGTTCGCGTGCATCGTCGTGGGGCTCCTGTACCTCGGGGGAGCGGCCGCGTTCCAGGACGTGCGGCTCTTCGCGCTCGGCGTGTGGATCCTGCTCGTCGCCGCGGTCGCGACCTTCGCGGGACTCCCGCTCACCTACCTCGTCATGGCGGCCCTCGGTGGCGGGGGCTTCCTCGTGATGGCCGGGATCGAGCACGGGCTGCGTGCCCGACGACGGAGCGTCGCCGCTCGCTGCGTGGGCACCACGTCCGGGGCGGGGGAGGCGGTCGATGCCTGACGTCGAGCTCGACTCGGTCATCCACGCCCCAGCCCGGCTGCGCGTCGTCGCGACGCTCGCTGCGCTCGGCGCCGGCGACGAGCTGTCCTTCCCCAAGCTGCAGAAGCTGCTCGACATGACGGCCGGCAACCTGTCGACCCACCTGCGCAAGCTCGAGGACGCGGGCTACGTGCGCGTCACCAAGACCCACGAGGGCCGCACGCCGGCCACGTACCTCGCGCTCACGGTCCACGGCCGCAGCGCGTTCGAGGACTACACCACGGCACTGAACACCCTCCTGAGAGGAGCCGGAGCATGAACGTCTCACGCACCCGGACGGACCGGGCCGCAGGCCCCGACACCCGCACCGACGCCGACACCCGCACCGAGACCGGCACCGCGGCCGGCACCGCGGCCGGCGCCGCGCCGTCGGGCACCGGCGCCGACCGACCGGTGGTCGCCGCCGACCACGTGACGCGGCGCTTCGGGCAGGTCGTCGCGCTCGACGACGTGTCGCTCACCGTAGGCGCGGGCGAGCTCGTCGGCCTGCTCGGCCCGAACGGCGCCGGGAAGTCGACGCTGCTGTCCCTGATCAGCGGGCAGCGCAAGCCCGACGCGGGCACCGTGCGGCTGTTCGGCGGCGACCCCCGCGACGCCCGGAGCCGCGTCTCGCTCGGCATCACGCCGCAGGAGACCGGCCTGCCCGCGACGCTCAAGGTCCGCGAGGTCGTGGACTTCGTGGGCGGCCACTACCCCGACCCCGTCCCGACGGCCGAGCTGCTCGACCAGTTCGGCCTCGCCGACCTCGCCGGCCGCCAGACCGGCGCGATGTCCGGCGGGCAGAAGCGCCGCCTCGCGGTGGCGCTCGCGCTCGTCGGCCGGCCGGCCGTCGTCCTGCTCGACGAGCCCACCACCGGCCTCGACGTCGGCGCCCGGCAGACGCTGTGGGACGCGATCCGCGCGTACCACGCCGACGGCGGGACCGTCCTCCTCACGAGCCACTACCTCGAGGAGGTGCAGGCGCTCGCGGAGCGGGTCGTCGTCATCGACCAGGGCGTGGTCCGGGCCGACGACTCGCTCGACGCGATCCTGCGGCGCGTGGCGCTGCGCCGCGTCGTCGTGCGGTCGACGACAGACCTCGCGGCGTGGCCCGGCGTGGTCCGGTCCGAGCGTGCCGCCGACGGCCGGCAGGAGCTGTACACGCCCGACGCCGACGCGCTCGTCCGTGAGCTCGTCACCTCGGGCGTCGACTTCCACGACCTCGAGATCCGGGGCGCGAGCCTCGAGGAGGCGTTCGAGCAGATGGTCGCACGCGACGGCGCGTCGGCCCCCACCACGACCGACGGAGGACGGCGATGAGCACGACGGCGAGCAGGACCCGCCCGGGCGAGGGCCCGGCGTCGGGCACGACGGGCGGCCGCGCGGCCCTGCCCGGTCCGGTGCGGCTGACCTGGCTGCACCTGCGCTACCAGTTCCTCGAGACGGTCCGCGTGCCGATCGCGGTGCTCGGCAACCTGCTGTTCCCGGCGCTCGCGATGTTCTTCTTCGTCGTGCCGCAGGAGGCCGTCGCGCAGGACCCCCTCGCGGCGACCACGGCCGTCGCGTCGCTCGGGCTGTTCGCGATCTGCTCGGCGAGCCTGTTCACGTACGGGCTCGGCGTCGCGGAGGACCGCCAGCTCCCGTTCGACCCGTTCGTGCGGTCGCTGCCCGCAGGGCCCGCTCCGCGCATGGTCGCGCGCATCCTCAACGGCGGGATCTTCTCGCTGTTCGGGGTCGTGCCGCTGATCCTCATCGCGTGGCTGTTCACCGAGGCGAGCGTGACGTGGTCGCAGCTCCTCGCCGGCGTCGGGACGGTGCTGATCGTCTCCGTGCCGTTCGTGCTGCTCGGCATGGCGGTCGGGTACTCGCTGTCCGCGAAGGCGGCGCTGCCCGTCGTGCAGGTGATCCTCTTCCCGCTCGCGTTCGCCGGCGGTCTGTTCCTCCCGCCGTTCCTCTTCCCGCCGTGGCTCGACACCATCTCGATGGCGACACCGACGCGCGCCGGCCGCGACCTGCTCGTCCAGGCGCTCACGGGCGAGCCGGCGTACGGGCTCGCGTGGCCCGTCCTCATCGCGTGGACCGTGCTGTTCGCTGCGCTCGCCGTGGGCGCATACCGCCGCGACGAGGGCCGTCGCTTCCGCTGACGTTGCCCGGGAGGGCGCTCGCGCGCCCTCCCGCACCCCGCTCCGGCGCCTCGTCAGCCCGCCGACCGCAGGCGCAGCGAGTTGCCGACGACGAGCACGGAGCTCGCCGCCATCGCGGCGCCGGCGATCATCGGGTTGAGCAGGCCGGCGGCCGCGAGCGGGATGGCCGCGACGTTGTAGGCGAACGCCCAGAACAGGTTCTGCTGGATGATCCGCAGGGTCCGGCGCGAGAGCCGGATGGCGGTCGCCGCGGTCCGCAGGTCGCCGCGGACGAGCGTGAGGTCGCTCGCCTCGATCGCGACGTCCGTGCCCGTGCCCATCGCGAGCCCCAGGTCCGCGGTCGCGAGCGCGGCGGCGTCGTTCACGCCGTCTCCCACCATCGCGACGACCCGGCCCTCGCGCTGCAGGCGCGCCACGACGTCGACCTTCTGGTCCGGGAGGACTCGGGCGATCACGTCGGTTTCCGCGATCCCGACGGCGCGCGCCGCCTCGCGGGCCGCGCCCTCGCCGTCGCCCGTGAGCAGGTACGGGCGCAACCCGAGGCCCTTCAGCTCGGCGACCGCTTCGGCGGACGTCGGCTTCACCGGGTCGCGCAGCACGAGCACGGCGCGGGCCGTGCCGCCCCAGGCGACGACGACGGCGCTCGCCCCGGTGCGCTCGGCGTCCGCGAAGGCGTCCTGGAGCGGGGGAGACGTCGTCACGCCCTGGCCGGCGAGCCACGCCGGCTGGCCGACGAGCACGCGCCGCGCGTTGAGCGAGCCTTCCGCGCCCGACCGTGCCTCCTCTGGACCGGACCCGAGCGAGAGGCCCGAGTGCGCCGCCCGGACGACCGCCTCGACGCCGCCGCCCGCCGTGCTGCGGAAGTCGAACGCCTGCAGCGAGCCGATGCGGACGCCGTCGGCCCCCACCGCCGTGTCAGGGCGAGGCGACGCCCCGGTGACCTCTGGCCCGGACAGCTCGGACGAGGCAGGAGTCGTGTCAGGGCGAGAGGACACGCCGGTGACCTGTGGCCCTGACACGTCGCGGGCCGCGGCGGCGATCGCCCGGGCGATCGGGTGCTCGCTCAGCGCCTCGACGGCGCCGGCGTGACGCAGCGCGTCGAGCGCGTCCTGCGCCGTGTCGGCGCCCTGCGTCACCGGAGTGTCCTGGACCCCTGACAGGTCGAGTGTGCCCGACGGCGCGACCACGGCCTCCAGCGCCATCGCGCCCTGGGTGACGGTGCCCGTCTTGTCGAGCACGACCGTGTCCACGCGCCGTGTCGACTCGAGGATCTCCGGACCCTTGATGAGCACGCCGAGCTGCGCGCCGCGGCCCGTGCCGACGAGCAGCGCCGTCGGCGTCGCGAGCCCCAGCGCGCACGGGCACGCGATGATGAGCACCGCCACGGCGGCCGTGAACGCGAACTGCGTCCCGGCGCCCGCGAGCAGCCAGCCGACGAGCGTCCCGACCGCGAGCACGAGCACGATCGGGACGAACACCGCCGAGATGCGGTCCGCGAGGCGCTGCACCGGGGCCTTGCCCGTCTGCGCCTGCGACACGAGCCGCCCGATCTGCGCGAGCGTCGTCTCCTCGCCCACGCGCGTCGCGCGCACGAGCAGGCTCCCCGACGTGTTCACAGTCGCGCCCGTCACGTCGTCCCCCGGCGCCACGTCGACCGGCACCGGCTCGCCCGTGAGGAGCGACGTGTCGACCGCGCTCGACCCCTCGAGCACCACGCCGTCCGTCGCGACCTTGTCCCCCGGCCGCACGACGAACACGTCCCCGACGCCGAGCGCCGTGATGGGCACCAGCTCGGTGAGGCGCGCGCCGTCCGGCCCCGTGCGGGGCGTGCCGTCCGGGCCGACGAGGACGCGCTCGGCGTCCTTCGCGCCCAGCTCGAGCAGCGACCGCAGCGCGTCGCCCGCGCGGCGCCGCGACCGGTGCTCGGCGTACCGCCCGGCGAGGAGGAACGTCGTGACGACCGCGGCGACCTCGAGGTACAGCTCCGGCGGGCCCATCTCGTCGCGCCTCGGCACCAGCGTCGGCTGCATGCGCATCCCGATCTCCCCCGCGCCGCCCAGCAGCAGCGCCCACAGGGACCACAGCGACGCCGCGATCACGCCGAGCGACACGAGCGTGTCCATCGTCGACGCGCCGTGGCGCGCCGCGCGGAACGCCGCCCGGTGGAACGGCCACGCCGCCCACGTGACGACCGGCAGCGCGAGCGCCGCGACGACCCACTGCCAGCCCGGGAACTGCAGCGCCGGGATCATCGACAGCGCGAGGACCGGGACCGTGAGGACCGACGCGACGCGCAGGCGGCGCAGCAGGTCGGTGCCCCGGTCGCGTGTCGGTTCCGCGTCCGCCCCCGTGGTTCCGCCGGCGCGGACGGGGGCGGCGTCGGGGCTCGGGCTACCATCCGCGCCGCTCGTCCCTCGCGTCGCTCCCGCCAGGCCCGCCACGCCCTTCGCCTCCGACGCCGCCCCCGTCCCCGCCTCCGCCGCCGTCTCGCCACGGGTGGTGGCCGGGGCCGTCGTGCCCGACGGCGTGCGCCCGGCTGATGCGGTCGGCTCACCCTCGCGATCTGCCGAGAGAGCACCGTGCTCCCCCGAGGTAGTGCTGCGGTCCGCCGAGGTAGTACCGCGGTCCTTCGAGGTAGTGCCGCGGTCTGCCGAGGTAGTGCCGCGGTCCGCCGAGGTGGTACCGCGGTCCGGGTGCGCGAGGGCGCGGCGGGTCGTGACGCGGGCGGTGTAGCCGGCCCTCTCGACGGCCGCGACGAGGTCGGCGTCGGAGACGTCGGCCGCGAGGACGACGTGGGCGTTCTCGAGAGGGAGGTTGACCGTGGCCGTGGCGCCGTCGACGCGGTTGAGGCGCTTCTCGACGCGCGCGACGCACGATGCGCACGTCATGCCCTCGATCGCGAGGTCGACCTCCGCGAGGGGTGCGGGCGGGAAGGCGGAGGATCCGGCCGTCGCGGCCGTCGCGGCCGTCGCGTCGGGTGCGGCTGGTGCACCCAGGGACTGCGGGGACTGCGGGGACATGAGGGTGACTCCTCGACAGGTTCGTGACGGTGTCACCGGCGTGGTCCGGGGTGGCGGACGTCGCGGCGGGCGCCTGCCTCCGGTGAGGTGGTGGCGCGGCGCGGAGGGCCTGGGTCGCGCGGCGGCGACGTGTCGGCAGGCGGTCCGCGGGTGGTGCTGCGGTCTCCCGACGGCGGGGCGCACGGTCGTGCGTGAGGTGCGGCCCGCCGTCGGGCACCGGGGCGAGCTGTCAGCGCCTGACCGGTGCAGGGGCCGGTGTGCTGCTGACGACCCGCCGGGTCAGACCGAGGGGTCGCGCAGGTCGGCGGTCCGTGTGGCGAACGACGTCGCGGCGGCGTCGGACGTGGTCGCGTCGTCGTGCGCGGCCTGCTTGCCGGGCGCCTGCTCGGCGTACTGGGCGGCGAGGGCGTCCTGCTGGACGTCCACGGACTCGACGGCGTAGCCCGCCTCGTCCACGGCGTCGCGCAGCGCCTTCTCGTCGAGGGGCTCGTCGGAGAAGACGCTGACCTCGCTCGTGCCGCCGTCGTGCAGCTCGATGCTGACGTTCTCGACGCCGGCGACCTTCTCGACCTCTTCCGTGACGCTCGCGACGCAGTGGCTGCAGGTCATGCCGGTGACGCCCAGGGTGGTGACGGTGCTCATGGTGCTCCTCGGTGGTCGTGCGGTGGTCGTGCGGGTGCGGGTGGTGCGGTGCTGGCCGGGTGCTGGCCGGGTCTGGTCAGGCCGGGCTGGTGGCCGGGAGAGGCGGCCTCAGCTGCGGACGAGGCGGGCGATCGCGTCGGCGGCCTCCTTGACCTTCGCGGCGCCCTCGTCCTCGGACTGACGAGCCGCGTCGACGACGCAGTGGCCGAGGTGGTCCTCGACGAGCCCGATGCTCACTGCCTGCAGGGCCTTGGTTACGGCTGAGACCTGCGTGAGGATGTCGATGCAGTAGACGTCCTCGTCGATCATGCGGGCGATCCCGCGGACCTGCCCCTCGATACGGCGCATGCGCCGGAGGTAGGCCTCCTTGTCGGACGCGTAGCCGTGCGGGCCGTCGTGGCTCGCGTGCTCCTCGTGCTGGACGTCCTGGTCCGTCGTGGTGTCGGTCATGGCCTCTCCTCGTCGCCGGGCATCCCGATCATACCCCCTCAGGGTATGTGCACGCCATGTCGCATGACACGTGTCACCCCGAGCCCGTGACAGGCGCACCCGGGCCGATGACGGGCCGCACTGCCGCGAGGCCGGTCCGCGCGCGACGGTGGTGGGACCACGACACGAGAGGCTCGACATGACCGACATCATCACCACCCTGCAGGACTTCACGCTCGGCCTGCCGCCCCTGCTCCGCTGGGTCGGGGTGCTCGTCGCCGCCATGGTCCCCTTCGTCGAGGCCGAGGGCGCCGCGGTCCTGGGTGTCGTCGCCGGTATCAACCCGCTCGTCGCGATCCCGGCCGCGGTGCTCGGCAACGCCCTCGCGCTCGCGGTCGTCGTCTGGGTGATCGGCACGGCGCGATCCGGCCTGACCCGGGGCCGCCAGGTCGAGACCAACCCCAAGCGGCAGCGGATGCGTCGCGTCTTCGACCGCTACGGCGTGCCGGGAGTCAGCCTGCTCGGGCCGCTCCTGCTGCCCAGCCACGTCACCGCTGCGGCGATGGTCGGCTTCGGCGCGCCGCGCACGCGGGTGTTCGTCTGGGGGGTCGTCGCCGTGGCGCTCTGGGCCGTGGTGCTCGGGACGATCGCCTACCTCGGTGTGCAGGCGGCCGCGGGCTGACGCCGTCCGGTCACGGCCGGGTCACGATCCGTCCCCCCGCCGGGCGCCCTCCCGCGACGCGGCCTAGCCTCCCAGCATGGGGACGCGATCCGCGACGGCGCGGCGGGGGGCACGTGCGGCTCTCGCCTCGGTCGCGCTCGCCGCGGGTCTCGTCGCGACGGCACCGCCCGCGTCCGCGTGCGCGTGCGGCGGTCTCGTCGACACCCCCGCCTACGACTCGTCGGTGAGCTCCGAGTCCGCCGTCCTCCAGTGGGACGGGACCACGCAGACGCTCCTCCTCGAGCTCGAGACGCTGTCCCAGGCACCGGAGGTCGGCCTCATCCTCCCGACGCCCGCCCCCGCCGAGGTCACGCTCGCCGACCCGGCGGTGTTCCGCGAGCTCGACACGATCACCGCGCCCCGGCCGGTCGTCTCCGACCATCGCTGGTGGCCCGAGCTCGGGTTCGGGTCGCCCGCCGACGGTGCGGGCGCGGCGACCGGCGTCGACGTGTTCGACGAGGTCCGGCTCGGACCGCTCGACGTCACGACGCTCGCGGCCACCGACGGGGCGGCGCTCGACGCCTGGCTCACCGAGCGCGGCTTCCAGGTCACGGCGTCGATCCGCGGGGCGATCGCCCCGTACGTCGCCGATGGCTGGACGTTCGTCGTCGCGCGCCTCGCCCCCGAGGCGGCGGCCACGTTCGACGGCACGCTGCAGCCGCTGCGCGTCACCTTCGCGAGCGACGCGCTCGTGTACCCGATGCGGATGTCGGCCGCCGCCCAGGACACCCAGCGCACCCGCACGTACGTCCTCGCGGACGGGCGCGTGGACCGTGCCGACGCGACGGCCGACCTGGCCGCCCCGCAGGTCCGCTTCGCCGGCCGCGTCGACCCGGCGTCGGTGACGAGCGACGAGCTCGCCGCGCTCCTCACGACCGGCGGCTACGTGACGGCGCACGAGCAGACGTTCACCGAACCGTCCGCGCAGATCGTCTCCGACTTCGCGTTCGTCCCGGCGGCGTCCGACGTCGCGTTCTCGCAGACGTACGCCGTCGTCGCGGACAAGCGGATCGGTCCCTTCTTCGCCGGTCCCGTGCTCGCGTTCGGCGGGGTTCTCGCGCTGTCCGCCCTCGTCGTCTGGTCCGCCCGTCGCCGACTCCTGTCGGCACGTGCCGGCACGGTCCGTCGCGCACCCCGTCCCGTCCGCGCCTGAGGGGCCGGAGCGTGGCCGTCGACGTCGCGCACCGCCCGGTCCGCGGGCTGTGGGCGAAACGCGCGGTTCGGCGCGACACGGGCGAATCCCGGGTGTTTCATGAGGTCGAGGCGGGACGCGAACCCACCCACGCTGCCACCCACGTGAGAGGTGCACCATGACGACGCAGGACCCTATCCTCACCGCGTTCTCCTCGACGGCCAGGCAGGTCTGGTACTGGCCCGTGCTGCGCGGCGTGCTCGCGATCATCTTCGGCATCGTCGCCATCGCGTGGCCCGAGATCACCGCCGCCGCGATCATCTGGGTGATCGGCATCTTCACGATCGTCGACGGCATCGTCGAGATCGTCGAGGGCATCCGTCGCCGCGGTACCGGCAACGGCACGGCGTTCCTCGTGACGATGGGCGTCCTGAGCGTCGCGGTCGGCATCGTGCTGCTGGTCTGGCCCGGCAAGACCGCCGAGGTCCTCACATGGATCGTCGGCCTCTGGGCCGTGGCCTACGGGCTCTTCCAGCTCGTCGCGAGCCTCGACCTGCGCAAGGTGGCGGGCAGCGGCTGGGGCTGGGGCGTCTTCGCCGGCCTCCTCGGCATCGTCTTCGGTGTCCTCGTGCTCTTCAACGTGAGCGCCGGGCTCGTCTCGATCGTGTGGATCCTCGCGATCTTCGCCATCCTCTGGGGCGTCATGCTCATCGCGTTCGGGTTCCAGATCCGCTCGCTCGGCAAGCAGGCCGGCACCGCGGCGCAGCGCGGCTACTGACGCTCGCGCCGTCGAGCACGCGCCAACGAGCACGCGCTGCCGAGCACGCCCTGACGCGCTGCCGAGCATGACCTGGGGGTCGTTATCCGTCGGATAACGACCCCCAGGTCGTGTTCGGCGGTCGCGGTGACCGTGCCGTGGCGGTGCCTGTTCCGTGTCGGTGCCAGGGGCCCGTGCTCGTCAGGCCGGCAGCGCCGCCTCCGGTGCCCGTCAGGCCGGTGCGGCCTCCGCCGCGGCGCGTGCCGCTGCCGGGAAGGCGTCGACGATCCGCTGGACCGCCGCGTCGTCGTGCGCGGCGGAGACGAACCACGCCTCGAACACCGACGGCGGCAGGTTCACGCCCTGGTCGAGCATCGCGTGGAAGAACGCGCGGTACCGGAACGACTCCTGGGCCTGGGCCTGGGCGTAGTCGCGCACGCCCGCGCTCGCCGCGAGGTCGCCGAAGAACACCGAGAACAGCGACCCGGCGCGCTGGACGCGGTGCGCCACGCCCGCGGCGTCGAGGGCGTCGCCGACAGCCTTCGAGAGCACCGAGGCGACGCCGTCCACGCGCGCGTACACCGCGTCGTCGGCCAGGCGCAGCGTCGCGAGGCCCGCCGCGACGGCGACGGGGTTCCCGGACAGCGTGCCCGCCTGGTAGACCGGGCCGAGCGGCGCGAGCTGGTCCATGACCGCCGCCGGGCCGCCGACCGCGGCGACGGGCATCCCGCCGCCCACGACCTTGCCGAACGTGAAGAGGTCGGGCGTGTACCCGTCCGCTCCCTGGCTCCGCAGCACCGCGTTCTCCAACCCCCACCAACCGCTCGGGCCGACGCGGAACCCGGTGAGCACCTCGTCGAGGACGAGCAGCGACCCGTGCGCGGCCGTGATGCGCCGCAGACCCTCGTTGAACCCCTCGGCCGGCGGCACGACGCCCATGTTCGCGGGCGCCGCCTCCGTGATGACGGCCGCGATCTCCGAACCGCGCTCCGCGAACGCCGCCTCGACCGCCGCGAGGTCGTTGTAGGGGAGCACGAGCGTCTCGGCCGCGCTCGCCTCGGTCACGCCCGCCGACCCGGGCAGCGCGAGCGTGGCGACGCCGGAGCCCGCCTCCGCGAGCAGCGCGTCGACGTGCCCGTGGTAGCAGCCGGCGAACTTCACGATCACGTCGCGACCCGTGACGCCGCGCGCGAGGCGGATCGCCGTCATGGTCGCCTCGGTGCCCGTGGACACGAGGCGCACGTGCTCCGCGGCGGGGACCCGACGACGGATCTCCTCGCCCAGCTCGACCTCGCCGAGCGTCGGTGCGCCGAACGACAGCCCGCGTGCCGCCGCCTCCTGCACCGCGGCGACCACCTCCGGGTGCGCGTGGCCCAGCAGCGCCGGGCCCCAGGAGCACACGAGGTCGACGTACTCGCGCCCCGCGACGTCGGTCACGTACGCGCCGCGCGCCGACGCGAGGAACCGCGGGTCGCCGCCCACCGACCCGTACGCGCGCACGGGCGAGCTCACGCCGCCCGGCAGCACGGCCTGCGCGCGCACGAACGCGGCGTGGTTGTCCGTCGCGGTGGTGGACGGCGCCACGGTCTCCGCGTGTGCGGCCGCAGCGACCCCGAACCCGGTCGACTCCGTCATCAGCGCGTCCCTCCGAACGTCTCGTCGCGCAGCCAGCCGGCGATCTCGGTGGCCCAGTAGGTGAGGATCACGTCCGCGCCGGCGCGCTTGATGCCGAGCACCGACTCCGTGACCGCGCCGCGGCGGTCGATCCAGCCGTTCGCCGCGGCGGCCTCGATCATCGCGTACTCGCCCGACACCTGGTACGCCGCGACCGGCACCGGCGACATCTCGGCGACCGCGGCCAGCACGTCGAGGTACGACCCCGCGGGCTTGACCATGACCATGTCGGCGCCCTCGGCGAGGTCCAGGTCCGCCTCGCGCAGACCCTCCCGCGCGTTGCCCGCGTCCATCTGGTACGTCCGGCGGTCCCCCTGCAGCGCCGAGTCGACGGCCTCGCGGAACGGCCCGTAGAACGCGCTCGCGTACTTCGCCGAGTAGGCGAGGATCCCGACGTCGGAGTACCCCGCGGCGTCGAGCGCCTCGCGGATCACGCCCACCTGGCCGTCCATCATGCCCGACGGCGCGACGACGTCCGCGCCCGCCCGTGCCTGCGCGACGGCCATCGACGCGTACCGCTCGAGCGTCGCGTCGTTGTCGACCACCATGACCTCGCGCGTACCGTCGTGTCGCCTCGCGAGCACGCCGCAGTGGCCGTGGTCCGTGAACTCGTCGAGGCACGTGTCGGCCATGACGACAGGGCCCGAACCACCACGGGCGCCGTCGGCGGCCTCCACCTCGCGCACGACGTCTCGCGAGAGCCGGATCGCGCGCTGCAGGATCCCGTCCTCGGCGTCCGCCTGGCTCCCGGTCGCGTCGCGCTCGGCCGGGATGCCGAAGAGCATGACGCCGCCGATCCCCGCACGGGCCGCGTCGCGCACCGCGTCGGCGAGCGTCGCCTCGGTGTGCTGCACGACGCCCGGCATCGACGAGATGGGGTGCGGCGCGTCGAGGCCCTCCTTGACGAAGAGCGGCAGCACGAGGTCGGCCGGGTGCAGACGCGTCTCGCCGACGAGCCGGCGCAGGCGCGGCGTCGTGCGCAGTCGGCGGGGCCGGTGGTGTCCGGGGGAGAGGGTCACGAAGGGTCTCCTGTGTCGGTGGGTCGGCCGGTCGTGTCAGGGTCAGGGACCACCGGGGTGACCTGTCGTCCTGACACGGTGGTGGTCAGCGGGGGATGTCAGGGCCAGGGGCCGCTGGAGTGATCGGTGCTCCTGACAGGACGGTGGTGAGCGCGGCGGCGAGCGCGTCGTCGGTCGGTCGGTCGGCCACCGCGTCGAGCCGCAGCCCGACGGCGCGCGCCGCCCGGGCCGTCGGCTCGCCGATCGCGACGGCCGCGACGTCGTCGCGCGGGCCGAGCTGCCGCGCGATCTCGCGGACGACGCTCCCCGAGGTGAGCACGACGGCGTCGACCTCGCCCGCGCGCCAGGCCGCGACGGCCTCGGGGGCGAGGTCGTGCGCGACCGTGCGGTAGACGGTGACGACGTGCGAGTCGTGACCGAGGTCGCGGAGCCCGTCGGCCATCGTCGGCGCGGCGAGGTCTCCCTGCGGCAGCAGGACGGTGCTCGCGGCTGGGCGCCGGCGTTCGAAGGCGGCGACGAGCCCGCGGGCCGAGTTCTCCGCCGGTTCCAGCTCGACCGTGACGCCGGCGGCCTCGAGCGCGCGGCGCGTGGCCGGCCCGACGGCGGCCCAGCGGGCCGTGCGCGCGACGTCACCGAGGGGCGTGCCGAGACGCTCTGCGGCGGCGGCGAGCTCGTCGATCGCGTTGACGCTCGTGACCACGACCCAGCCGAAGCCGCCGTCGGCGAGGCGGGCGACGGCGTCGTCCACGGGTGCGGTGTCCTCGACGCGGGCGCGCTCGATGGCCGGGCTCACGAGGACCCGGGCGCCGGCGGCGCGCAGCGCCGAGGCGAGGGCGGCCGCCCGCTCGGGATCGCGCGGCACGAGGACGGTCCGGTCGGTCAGCGGGCCCGACTGGTCGCCGAACCCCGGGTTGTGCGTCGATCCGGGGGCTGAGGGGCGCTCAACCCGGGTTTCGGCACCGGGACCGGACGACGGGCCCGGGGCCGGCGGCTGGGCGGACGGGCCGAGCGGAGGCGTCGGGACGACGGGTGCGGGGCCGCGCGACGGGTCGCGCAGGCGGCCGGGGCTCACGCGGGCTCCCCGCGGTAGCCGCCGTCGCGGAGCTGTTCGCGCGCCGCCTCGACCGCCGGGTCGGGGGCGTCCGTCACCGAGCCCCGGCCAGGGCCACCGGCGCCGGGGAGCGAGGACTCCGCGGTCCGTGCGGCGTCGGCAGGCGGCCCGAGAGGCGCGAGACGCCCGGCGCCGTCGGCGAGGAGCGCGTCGGCGACGCGCTCGCCGAGCCGGAGCGCGACGTCGTCGCGCGCGGCTCGCAGGTCGCCGCCGGTCGCGGGCAGCAGGGCCCGCGCGGAGTGCGTGAGCTGCTCGACGCCGTCGACGCGCGCGACGACCGCCGTGAGGGCGACCTCGCCGCCGTCGACGAGCGCGTGGGCGCCGACCGGAGCCGCGCAGCCCGCCTCGAGGCGCGCGAGCAGGGCCCGCTCCGCGAGGACGGCGAGGCGCGTCGGCTCGTGGTCGAGGGCGTGGAGAGCCTCGGCGACGACCGGGTCGTCGAGCTCGGACGCGCGGACCTCGACGGCGAGCGCGCCCTGCCCGGCCGCGGGCGCCATGACCGTCGTGTCGATCACCTCGGTGACGGCGTCGAGCCGGCCGAGACGGGACAGGCCCGCGTAGGCCAGCACGACGGCGTCGAGGTCGGCGTCCTCCCCGTGGACCCGGCGCAGGCGCGTGTCGACGTTGCCGCGGATGTCGACGACGTCGAGGTCGGGCCGGACCGACCGCAGCTGCGCCGCCCGGCGCGGGGACCCGGTGCCGACGTGCGCGCCACGCGGGAGGGTCGCGATCGTCAGGCCGTCGCGCGCGCACAGGGCGTCGCGCGGGTCCTCGCGCTCGGGCGTCACGACGGTCAGCCCGGGAGCGGGCGTCGTGGGGAGGTCCTTGAGCGAGTGCACCGCGACGTCGCAGCGGCCGTCGAGGAGCGCCTCGCGAAGAGCGGTGACGAAGACGCCCGTGCCGCCCATCTGGGCGAGGGACCCGGTCAGCACGTCGCCGTCGGTGCGGATCCGGACGGTCTCGATCGTCCGGCCCGTCAGCTCCTCGAGGCGTCGCGCGACGTGACCCGTCTGGGTGGTCGCGAGCGCGCTCCCGCGGGTGCCGACACGGATCACGTCGTGGCCCGTCGCGGGGCGCGTGTGGGTGCTGCTCACGGTCTCAGTGTCCTCCGTGCGGCGACGATCTCGAAATGCGCGCCGCGCCGACCGAGAATTTCCCCGCCCGCCGCGACGGCGGAGTGACGCGGTCCTGACGCCCGGTCACGACGATGCGGACAATGTGTCATCTTGCCCATTCCCGGTGCATTCCGGTGAGGATTGCCTCACACGTTTCGCGCGCATTCCTGTGCGTGCCCGACGACGGCCGCGAGCCCCGTCCCGGCGATCCACCCGCCGGTGACGCCGAGCCCCGGGACGTCGGCGACGCGGGCGGTGAACGCCGCGACCTCGCGCCGGTACGCCGGGGTCGGCGGGGGGAGCGCACCGTTCCACCGGGTCACGACGTGGCCGAGCACGCGGCCGTGCAGGTCGACGCCGAACAGGCGCGACGCGTCGGCGACGACCTGGTCCAGGTCGGGCTCCGTCGTCGCCCCCATCCGTCCGTAGCTGAGCCGCACCACGTGGTGACCCGGCCCGACGGCGTCGCGCACCCGCGCGCGCAGCCACGGCCACTTCGCGGTCGAGTGCGTCATGGCCTTGGCCTCGATGTCGGGGCGACGCGCCTCGCGCCCGGCGTCCCGGTGCGGCGGTGCGACGAGCATCCCGGTGCCGCGCGGGGCGTCGTCGAGCTCCGGCGCGCGCAGGAGCAGCGTGACGAGACGGACGTCCGCGCCCGGCTCGGGGTCGGGCAGCAGGTCCGCCGGGCCGCCGACGAGAGGACCGAGCGCGTCGACGACCGCGGGGGTGGTCACGACGAGCCGCGCAGCCACGAGCTCGACGGGTCCGTCGGGGCCGACCGCGCGCACGACCCAGTCGCCGAGACGGTGCGAGGCGTCCCGTCGGGCGAGGTCCACGACCTCGTGGCGCACGCGCACGTCGGCCTCGGCGGCGAGGGCTTCGACGAGGCGGTGCATCCCGCCGTCGATACCGCGCACCGCCGAGCCGGCCGGCGCGAGCGCCCGCAACGACGCGACGGCGCGGGCGAGCGACCCCTCGCGCTCGAACGCGGCGAGCAGGCCGGGCGCGACGGCGTCGACGTCGAGCCGGTCGAGCGGTGCCGAGTGGACGCCGCCCGCGACGGGTGCGACGAGCCGTTCGGTGACGCGCGTCCCCATGCGCGAGCGGGCGAACGACTCGAGCGTCGCCGTGTCGGTGAACCGCCGCGGCAGCACGCGGTCGAGGCCGGCGCGGAGCGAGCCTGCGACACCCACGGCCCGCCGCACGTCGGCGGCCCACGGGTGCGCCGGGATGCCGAGGACCCCGGCGCGCGGGAGCGGGAACGTGCGGCCCGCCGCGTAGCCCCACGCGGACGCGCCGGACGGCTCCACGACGCTCAGCCCGAGCGCGAGGGCCAGCTCGCCGACGGCCGTGCCGCGGGCGGCGAAGGACTCCGCGCCGACGTCGACCCGCAGGTCGTCCAGGCCGGGCAGGTGCGCCCCGCGCACCGGGCCGCCCGCCGTCGTGGCGGCCTCCAGCACGACGACGCGCAGCCCGCGCTCGCGCAGCGTCCGGGCTGCGGTGAGGCCGGCGATCCCGGCGCCGACGACGACCGCGTCCACGTCCTCGGGCCCGGGAGGACCGGCGGGACCGGGGGAGCGGGGAGTCGTCGGCGCGGCGCTCACCGGACCTCGACCCCTGAGGCCTGCACGGGCTCCGCGGCGCCCGCGGAGTGGACGAGCTCCACGACGCGCGTCAGGACCGTCGGGTCCGTGTCCGGCGGGACGCCGTGACCGAGGTTGGCGACGTGCCCGGGAGCCGCGGCGCCCCGCCGCAGGACGTCGAGCACGTGCGCCTCGAGGACGTCCCACGGCGCGGCGAGCAGCGCGGGGTCGATGTTGCCCTGGACGGGGACGGTGCCACCGAGCAGCTGCGCGGCCTCGTCGAGCGGCGTGCGGTAGTCGACGCCCACGACGACGTCGCGCACGCCGGCCGCGACGACGGCGTCGCGCATCGCGGGGAGCAGGTGCCCGGTCCCGGTGCCGAAGTGGACGACGGGCACGTCGAGGTCCGCGACGTGCGTCAGGGCGCGGGTGGAGGCCCCGGCGGCGCCGTGCGCGTAGTCCTCGAGCGAGAGGGAGCCGGCCCACGAGTCGAAGAGCTGCGCGGCGCTGGCCCCCGCGGCGACCTGCGCGCGCAGGAACGTGCCGGCGAGGTCGGCCGCCCAGTCCACGAGGCGCTGCCACGTCTCGGGGTCGGACCGCAGCAGGGCGCGCGCCGCGAGGTGGTCGCGCGACGGGCGGCCCTCGACGAGGTAGGCCGCGAGCGTGAACGGCGCGCCGGCGAAGCCGATGAGCGGCGTGCTGCCGAGCGCGTCCACCGTCAGCCCGACGGCCTCGGTGATCGGCGCGAGGGCCTCGGGCGTCAGCTCGGCCTCGACGAGGCGCGCGACGTCGTCGGGCGTCCGGTACGCCTGACCCATGACCGGGCCGACGCCCGGCGCGATGTCGACCTCGACGCCTGCGAGGCGCAGCGGCACGACGATGTCGGAGAAGAAGATGGCGGCGTCGACGCCGTGGCGGCGGACCGGCTGGAGCGTGATCTCCGACGCCAGGTCGGGCCGCAGGCAGGAGTCGAGCATGCTCACGCCCTCGCGCGCCGCGCGGTACTCGGGGAGCGACCGGCCCGCCTGGCGCATGAACCACACCGGTGTGATTTCCGGCCTTTCCCCGGTGGTGCCCGCGCGCAGCGCCCGCACGAGCGGGGATTTCGCCGTGCGGCCGTCGTGGAGCGGGTGGGCGGTGGAAAGCGCGACAGGAATCACAGCTACCGATTCTGCCTCTCTCCTGGGGGAATGATTAAATCGGAGGCACTGTGGCTCTTCTCTCTCTCACGGCCAGCCACCACGAGCTCGACCTCGACGCCCTGGAACGACTGTCCACCGGGGCCCAGTCGATCGGCGGTTCCGCGGTCTCGGCCTGCGACGTCATCACCGGTGCGGTGGTCCTGGCGACCTGCAACCGGTTCGAGCTGTACCTCGACGTCGACGCCCCGCTCGACGGCCCCGGCGTGCGGCACGCGACCGAGCACGTCGCCCGGCTCGTCGCGGAGGCCTCCGGCGTCGACGCCGTCGAGGCGGCGACGTCGTTCCGTGCGCGCGCCGGCAACGAGGTGGTCGAGCACCTCTTCGCGGTCGCCGCGGGACTCGACTCGATGGTCGTCGGCGAGCGGGAGATCGCGGGCCAGGTCAAGCGCGCGCTCGAGGCCGCGCACGCCGACGGCGTGACGTCCTCGACGCTCGAGCTGCTGTTCCAGACGGCGTCGCGCACGTCGAAGCGTGTGAGCACCGAGACGGCACTCGGGGGCGCCGGGCGCTCGGTCGTCGCGCTCGGCCTGGAGCTCGCCGCGGCGGAGCTGCCGCCGTGGCACCAGGTCCGGACGGTCCTCATCGGCACCGGCTCCTACGCGGGCGCCAGCCTCGCCGCGCTGCGCGCGCTCGGGTGCGACGACGTCCGGGTCTACTCGCAGTCGGGGCGCGCCGAGGAGTTCGCGGCGGCGCGCGGCATCGAGCCGGTCGAGGACCTCGTCGCCGCGCTCGAGGACGCCGACCTCGTCGTCTCGTGCAGCGGCGCGCGAGGCCGTGCCGTCGCCGAGGCCGCGGGTTCGCGGCGCGAGCAGGCCATCGAGCACGTGCTCGACGCCGCGTCCGTCGTGCGGGCGCGCGAGCGGGCCGCCGTCGCGGCGGGCGACGAGCCGGGAGCGCGGCCCACGGTCGTGCTCGACCTCGCGCTGCACCGCGACGTCGACCCGCACGTCGCCGACGTCGAGGGCGTGCTGCTCTACGACCTCGCGACGCTCGCCGCGCGCTCGCCCGCCGTCGCGTCCGACCTCGTCGCGCACGCGCGGTCGATCGTCGACGACGCGGCGCGCACCTTCGAGGAGACCCGGCTGGGCCGGGCCGCGGACACCGCGGTCGTCGCGCTCCTGCAGGACGCCGAGCGCCGCATCCGCGCCGAGGTCGACGACGTCGTCGCGCTGCGCCGCGCCGAGGGCGACGACCCGGGCGAGGACGAGGTCGAGGAGCTGGCGCGCGGCGTGCGCCGGCGCGTGCACGCCGACCTCCACCGGGCCATCGTCGCCGCGCGCGCGGAGGCGGTCGAGGCATCGCGTGCCGCCGTCCGCGGGGTCGTCGCCGACGCCGAGGCCCTCATCGCGGAGGCCGACGCCGAGGTCGGCTGACAGCCGTCGTGCGGACGCGAGTCAGTCCCTGACCGGCTTCAGCACCAGCGCCGAGCCTCCACCGCGGCGCTGCGGCTCGGCGACGGCGGTCAGCAGCCCGTCCGGGCCTATCTGCACCGCCGTCGCCGCACCGATCTCCGCGGCGGAGGTGAACGAGTCGCCGGACGGCACGAGCGTGTGGCCGTACGCCTCGAGCCCCGGGCCGTATGTCTGGATGAACTCCGGCTCGGCGATGACGTCCGCGGTGTTGCGCTGGGTGGCGCGCGGCGCGGCGAGCGCCTCGTCGATCGGCATGCCCCGGTCGAGGTGGTTGGTCAACGTCTGCAGCACCGTGGTGACGATGGTCGACCCGCCGGGGGAGCCGAGCGCCAGCACGGGCTCGCCGTCGCGCAGGACGAGTGTCGGTGCCATCGACGAGCGCGGTCGCTTGCCGGGCTCGATGCGGTTCGGGTCGTCGGCGTCCCACACGGTCGAGAAGTCGGTGAGCTCGTTGTTGAGCAGGAACCCGCGGCCGGGCACGACCATCCCGGACCCGCCGGTCTGCTCGATCGTCAGCGTGTACTCGACGACGTCTCCCCACCGGTCCACGACGGTGAGGTTCGTCGTCGAGACGTTCTCCGTGTCGTCGCGGTGCGGAGCGGCCGTCTCGCCGCACGCGGCGTCGAACGCGTCGACGTCGCCGGCCGCGACGGGCTTGGGCGCGGCGGCCTCCGGGTCGACGAGGCACGCGCGAGAGGCCGCGAACTCGTCGGAGAGCAGGGTGTCGAGCGGGACGTCGACGAACGCAGCGTCGCCCAGGTACGCGCCGCGGTCGGCGAACGCGAGGGCGCTGGCCTCGAGGTAGTGGTGCAGGTACGCGCTGTCCGACATGCCGGCGAGGTCGAACGTCTCCAGGATGTTCAGCGCCTCGCCCACGGTGGAGCCGCCGCTCGACGGTGGCGCCATGCCGTAGACGTCGTACCCGCGGTAGTCGGAGACGGTCGGGTCCTGCACCAGGGCCTCGTAGTCGTCGAGGTCGTCGAGTTCGAGGTATCCGGGCGGCACGGGCAGGTCGGTGTCCGGGCTGGTCTGCGGGTCCTGCACGGCGCGGACCATCTCGCGGGCGAGGCGTCCCTCGTAGAAGGCGTCGGTGCCGCGCAGCGCGAGCAGGGTGTACGTCTTCGCGAGGTCGACGTTGCGGAACCGGGTCCCCACGCGCGGGGCGTCGCCGCGCGGCAGGAACAGCTCGGCCGACGCGGGGAAGGCGGCGAAGCGCTCGGCGTTGTCGAGCGTCTGCTGGCGGAACGTCTCGTCGACGACGAAGCCGCGCAGGGCGAGCGCGGTGGCGGGCTGCAACGCCTTGCCCAGCGAGTAGGTCCCCCACTCGTCCAGCGCGGTCTCCCATGTGGCCGGCGTGCCGGGCGTGCCGACGGAGACGCCGCTGGTGACGAGCTCCGGGGTGAACGGGTAGGGCGCGTTCGTCTCCGGGTCGATGAACGCGTCGCGCGGCATGTCCGCCGGCGCCGTCTCACGCCCGTCGATCGTGGACACCGCGCCCGTCCCCGCGTCGTAGTGCAGGAAGAAGCCGCCGCCCCCGATCCCGGCGCTGTACGGCTCGGTGACGCCGAGGGCGGCCGCGGTGGCCACGGCGGCGTCGACGGCGTTCCCGCCGCGACGCAGCACGTCGAGACCCACCCGGCTGGCCTCCGGGTCGACGGTGCTGACGGCACCCCCGTACCCGACGGCGGTCGGGACCTTCTCCCACCGGTCATGCCACCCGCCGTGCCACCCCCCGTGCGATCGGCTGTCGGTGCCGTGGCCGGCATCGTCGGTGGTCGCGGAGGCGCTGCCGGCGACGGCGGTCGTCGCGGCGAGCGTCACGGCGGCGACCGCGGCGATGGCTCGGGCGCCGGGACGAGCCCGACCGGTACTGCGGTGGCCGGAGCTACAGGAGCCGGGACGGACGGAGCTGCGGTGGTCCATGGTCGTCTTCCCTCGGTGAGCAGGGATCCTCATCCCCCACCGTCGCGCAGGGCGGCGGACCTCGCGCGCTGAGCCCTCCCCCACGGGCGGTCCGGCGCGAGTAGCCTCGGTGCTCGTGACGACCACGGACTCGACCGGCCGCCCGACGACGCGCCTCGGCGTCCTCGACATCGGTTCCAACACCGTGCACCTCGCCGTGGTCGACGCGGCCTACGCCGCTCGGCCCGTCCAGGCCGCGGGAGCGCGGACGGTCGTGCGGATCATGCGCTACCTGCAGCCGGACGGGGCGCTCTCGGACGAGGGCGTCGCCGCGATGCTCGCCGCGGTCGACGACGCGATGGCGCTCGCCCGGAAGTCTGCGGTCGACGAGATGCTGCCCATGGCGACGTCAGCGCTGCGCGACGCGACGAACGGCGGCGAGATCCTCGCCGCGATCGGCGAGCGCGTCGGGCAGCCCGTGCGCGTCCTGTCGGGCGAGGACGAGTCTCGCCTCACGTTCCTCGCCGCGCGCCGCTGGGCGGGCTGGGGCGCAGGGCGGCTCCTGGTCCTCGACATCGGTGGTGGCTCCCTCGAGATCGCGTCGGGAGTGGACGAGGAGCCGGATCTCGCGGCGTCGCTCCCGCTCGGCGCGGGCCGGATGACCATGGCGTTCCTGCCCGGCGACCCGCCGGACCCGGACGACGTCGACGGGCTGCGCCAGCACGTGCGCGCGACGCTCGCCCCGACGGTCGCCGCGTTCAGGGCGCTGCCCGCCCCCGACCACGTCGTCGCGACGTCGAAGACGTTCCGGTCCCTCGCGCGGCTCGCCGGCATGCAGGTCGACGTCGTAGGGCCCGACGAGCGCTGGCGCATGCGGCGCTCGCAGCTCGCCGACTGGGTGCCGCGCCTCGCGCGCCTCACGGCGGAGGGCCGGACCGCGCTGCCGGGCGTGACGCCCGAGCGGACCTTCCAGATCGTCGCGGGAGGAGTCGTCGCGGTCGAGACCATGCGCGCGCTGGGCGTCGACGAGCTGGAGATCTGCCCCTGGGCGCTGCGCGAGGGCGCGATCCTGCGGCGCCTCGACCACATCTGACGACTCTCACGCGCTCCAGCGCGGTGAGTCCGACCCCCACGCGTGCGCCGGTGCCGGGTAGTCGTCGACCCGCTCGCCACCGATCGCGCCGGTCGCGGGGCGCGCGGTGACCAGCTCGACCTCGCGGCCGTCCAGCGGCACCCGGTGCCCGACGACGCACCGCGCCCCGGGCGTCCGCGGCGCGCCGTGCCCGGGGTCGCGCCCAGGCGCCGCGAGCAGGGCCGTCGCGGTGCGGGCCAGCACGCCGTCGACGTCGCGGCCGTGCCCGTCCGCAGCCCGGTCGGCGAGGGCGTCGACGACGGCCGCCGCGACGAGGTACCCGGTCGCGTGGTCGAGCGCCTGGGCCGGGAGCGCGCCCGGCGACACGCCGTCCGGCGACACACCGTCCGGCGCCGCGTCGGCGGGCGGGCCGACCGTGCCGTCGCGCGAGCCCTCGACGAGCGCGATCCCGCTCGCGGCCTGGACGATCGAGTCGAACCCCCTCCGCCCGGACCACGGACCGTCGTCCCACGCCGCGACCCGGGCGCGGACTGCTCCGTCGGGGAGCCGGAGCCCGAGCGCCTCGACCGCGCCCGGCCGGTAGCCCGTGACGAGCACGTCCGCGCCGTCGAGCAGCTCCTGGGCGCGCGCGAGGTCGCCGGCGTCGCGGAGGTCGAGCAGCGTCGACCGCTTGCCCTGCCCGCTGTCGAGGTGCTGCCAGCCGATCTCCGGCAGCCCCCGAGGGTCCACGCGCAGCACGTCGGCGCCGAGCAGCGCGAGCGTGCGCGTCGCGACCGGTCCCGCGATGACGCGCGTCAGGTCGAGCACGCGGACGCCGGTCAGCGGGCGGGGCCCGCGCCCGAGCGTGCGGCCCTGCCCGGCGTCGTCCCGGACCTCCGTCCGCACGGGCGTCGCCGAGCCGGCGCCCCGGCCGTCGCTCGCACGCCAGCCGGCCTCCGTGCGGACGCGCACCGCGATCGCCCCGGCGTCGGCGGCGCCGTCCTCGACGTCCTGCGCTGACCACCGCCCGACGCGGTCGATCAGCGCGTCGCGCGCCGCGTCGTCGGGCAGCCCGAGGAGGTGGAGCAGTCGCTCCCGGTGGTGGGGGTAGTTGGCGTGCGTGCGCACCCAGCCGTCGGACGCCCGGAAGAAGCCGGACATCGGGGCGAACCCGTCGACCGGCGCCCCGTCCACCCGCAGGAGGCGGTCGCTCGTGAAGGCCGCGGCGACGCGCTCCGGGTCGGGTGGCGCGCTCGGAGCTGCGCCGGTTGCTCGCGCGACGGCGTCGCCCACGGCGCGGACCGAGCCCACGGCGAGCGCGAGCACGGGCAGCGTGGCAGCGAGGAACCCGTGCGCGCCCGACGACGCCGTCCCGTCCACGGGACGACCGTATGACGGGCCTCCCGCCGCGGCACCCGGGTAGGGGGCCTGGACAGCCGTCCACGTGGTGCTCCCACCCCCGCGAACGTACCGTGCTGGAGAGGGTGTCAATCCGACACGCCGGGATGGTCATGATTTCTCAGCAGGGGGCAGGTATGGGAAGGATCGTCAGGAGCTGGGCCGGCAGGGCGCGGATCGCGATGGCTGTCGCGCTCGCGACAGGGCTCGGCTCGGTCCTCGTGGCGCCGGCGGCGAGCGCCGCGAGCTCGGTGGTGTCGCCGCTGGGCGCGCGGACGTACTCGCTGTCGTCGTACTACGGGCCGCGGTGCATGCCGGTCGCGAACGCCTCGACGTGGCACCTGGGACAGGACATGGGGGCGGCGTCGGGCACGCGGATCAACGCGGTCGCCGCCGGGACCGTGCTCAAGGCCGGTGCCGTGAGCGGGTTCGGGCAGTGGGTGGTCGTCAAGCACACGATCGCCGGGAAGCCGGTGTCGACGGTCTACGGCCACGTGATCGACGGCGACCGGTACGTGCGCGCCGGGCAGAAGGTCGCCGCCGGCCAGCGGATCGCGGACGTCGGGTCGACGGGCACGTCGACCTCGCCGCACCTGCACCTCGAGGTGTGGAACGGGACCTACGGGTCGGGCGCGACGCACGCCGACCCGCTGCCCTTCCTGCAGGCCCGGGGGATCGACCTCGCGAAGAGCGCGACGCGCGTCGCGACCCGCACGACGCCGTCGTCGTGCACGTATTACGCGAACGCGAACGTCAACCTCCGGGCCGCGGCGAGCGGGTCGGCCGCGGTCCTCGCCGTGGTGCCGCGGTCGGCGAAGGTGGTCGCCAAGCCCGGTGACGGCTCAGGCTCCTGGCGCAGGGTCACGTACGGCTCGCGCACGGGCTGGGTCTCGGCGGCGTACGTCGGCCCGAACAAGCCCGCGGCGGCCGCCGCCCCCGTGTCGCGACCCGCTGCGACGCGGTACGTCACGGCGACCTCGCTCAACCTGCGGGCGCAGGCGACGACCTCCTCCGCGGTCCTCGCGCGGCTCGCGAAGGGGGCGAAGCTCTCCGTGCTGTCGACGTCCGGGAGCTGGCTCAAGGTCACGACCGCGGGCCGGACCGGCTGGGTCTCGGCGCAGTACACGACGACGACCGCCCCGACGGCGAGCGCGCCGAAGCCCGCGCCCCCGAAGGCGGCGACGTCGTACGTGACGGCGTCGGTGCTCAACCTGCGGGCCGCGCCGACGACGTCCTCGGCCGTCGTCGCGAAGCTCGCCCGGGGGACGGCGGTCAAGCACGCGGGGACCGCCTCGAAGGGCTGGCTCAAGGTCACGGTGGGGACGCGGACGGGTTACGTCTCGACGGCGTACCTGTCCGCGACGAAGCCGCGCTGACCCCTGCCCGACGGCGCGTGGTGCACCCAGCGACCACGCGCCGTCGGAGGCCCTCCTCGCGCGGCCCCAGTTCCGGCGAGGAGGAACCGCCCCCGGCGGGCCGGGGGCGGAGCTCGTCAGACCGAGCGGACGCGGCTCGGCCGGGACTCGTTCCACAGGCGGTCGAGCGCGGTCACCGCGTACGTGTACGTCGTCCCCGCGACGGCCGTGCCGTCGGTCCAGTCCTGGACGACGTGCCCGCTGCTGCGGACGGTCGCCACCAGGTTGACGGGGTCCTCCACGTCGATCGCGCGCGCGTCGCCCTCGACACGATAGACGGCGAACGACGTCGCCGCCGTCCGGCGCGGCCCCGCGTCGTTCCAGTGGAGACGGACGCCGTCGGCCGCCCACCGTGCGGTCGTGAGCACGGGAACGCGCACGCGAGTCCCGGGCAGGTGCGGCATCGCCGGGACGAGCGCGGGGTGGCGGTAGTGGTCGTCGCGCACGCGCGTCATCGAGCCCTGCGGATCCGCCGGGATGTGCTTGGCGGAGAACCACACGTTGCCCAGCACGGGGTGCTCCTGCTCCTGGCAGAACGTCAGGTGGTTCGACAGCTCGGCCGGGTCCGTGAACACGCCCGACGTCACCTTGTACAGCGCCTCGCCGACGTAGAGCTGCGTGCCGGACTGCGCGGCGACCTCGGCCCACCACGGGACGAGCTTCGCGTAGTCGGCGACGGCGAGGCCGAGCTGCCAGTAGATCTGCGGGTTGATGTAGTCGAGCCAGCCCTCGAGGACCCACTTGCGCGTGTCGGCGAACTGCATGTCGTAGGACTGGGACCCGCCCGTCTCGGAGCCGCGCGGGTCGGTCGACGCGTTGCGCCAGATGCCGAACGGGCTGATGCCGAACTTGACCCACGGCTTGGTCTGCTTGATGCGCTCGGAGATGCTGCGGACGAACTCGTCGACGTTGTGCCGGCGCCAGTCCTCGACGCGGTCGAACCCGCTGCCGTGCGTGGCGAAGGTCGCGGCGTCGGGGATGGTCTGGCCCGCGACGGCGTACGGGTAGAAGTAGTCGTCGAAGTGGACGCCGTCGATGTCGTAGTGCTCGACGCTGTGCAGGATCGCGGTCTTGATGTGCTCCTGGGCCTCGGGCAGGCCCGGGTCGAAGTACAGCTTGCCGCCGTAGGCCCAGACCCACTCCGGGTGCTGCCGCGCCGGGTGCTCGGGCACGAGCTGGGACAGGTCGGCCTGCATGGAGACGCGGTACGGGTTGTACCAGGCGTGGATCTCGAGGTTGCGCCGGTGGCACTCCTCGACGACGAACGCGAGCGGGTCGTAGCCGGGGTCCTGGCCCTGCGTGCCCGTGAGGTACTGCGACCACGGCTCGTGCGGGCTCGGCCAGAACGCGTCGGCGGTGGGGCGCACCTGGACGAACACGGCGTTGAGGCGGAAGTCGCGCGCGACGTCGAGCCAGTGCAGGAACTCGGCTCTCTGCTGCTCGGCGGAGAGCCCGGCCGCGGACGGCCAGTCGATGTTCACGACGCTCGAGATCCACATCGCGCGCAGCTCGCGCTTGCGCGGGGCGGGGATGCCCGACGCCGCCGTGCGGGTCGTGCCGGCGGGTGCGGTGAGCGCGGCGGCCGGGGCGAGGGAGCCGACCGTCACGGTGAGCGTGCTGGCCGCGACGCCGGCGGTGGCGAGCGTGAGGAACTGGCGGCGGCCGACGCCGGTGGGTCCCGGGGTCGACGGTGCAGGAGTGGGGGCGTGGAGCGTCATTGCTGTGATCCTCCGGTCGGACGAGCCTGTGTGGAAGATAGTTTCACAACAACAGCACTCTGTGAAGGTTTCCGTCAGCCTGCCTCGCCGGTCGGTGCCGTCCCCGTGCCCAGCACCTCCCCGTCCGCCCCGAGCGCCTCGACCGCGACGTACGCCGCGCCGTCGGGCACCGGGGCGAGCGCCGTCTCGAAGCCGTCGCGCGGCGCCTCGGCGACCGTCGCGGCGTCCTCCGCGGAGGACCCGGCGACGAGGCGCCACGAGGCGACCTCCGTCGCGCCGTTCCAGCTCGCGTACGCGGTCCCGCCCTCGACGACCACGGCCGGCGGCTCGGTCGGCGAGCCCACCCAGTCGTCGAACCGGTACGAGCGGTACGACTCGCCCGCCTCGAGCGGCATCTCGCGCACGAGCGTGCCGTCCGTCGTGTACTCGCTCGTGAGCTGCGCGTCGCCCCACCCGATCACGACGTTCCCGTCCGCGAGCACCTGGAGGTTGCCCTGGCTCCCGGCGAGCATCCCCGGGTCGGAGGGCAGCCACTCCTGCGCGACCGTCGCCGTCATCGCGTCGGTGTCGACGTCGAGCCGCAGGCCGCGCGAGCGCTCGCCGACGGGCGGGTTCGCCTGGTTGTCGAACAGCGTGAGGGTGCCGTCGTCGTGCAGCTGCGCGTCGTGCTGCCACGCGAACTGCGCGCCCGTCCCGTCGTCGGCGCCCTCCATCGCGAAGTCGCTCGACGTGCCGCCGAGGACCCACTCGACGTCCCCGGACTCGCGGTCGACCCGGTAGACGGCGTGCGTGTTGCGCGCCGAGAGCAGGAGGTCGCCGTCCGGGGTGAGGGTGGCGCTGTTGACGTGGAACCAGTCGAACGGGTCGTCCTCGGAGCCCTTGGGGGCGTCCGGGTCGGCGTCGGGAGCGGCCTTGGTGTCCGTCATCTCGACGTGGTCGGACGCGCGCCACTCGAACAGCACCTCGCCGCTCTCGACGTCGACCTCCTGCACGACGTTCTCCCACGCCCAGCCGTCCTCGTCACCGCCCACCGGGGTGAGGTCCGCGGGCTCGGCGACGTAGGCGAGCAGGAGCATCGTGCCGTCGGGCGTGATCGTCGCGTCGTGCATGTCGGCGTTGCCGGGCCCGACGTCGCCGCCTGTCGTCACGCGCGTGATCTCCGTGTACGACGTGTCGAGGACCACGATGTCGCCGAACCCGTGCCCGACGAAGTCCGACTGCCCGACGTAGTACGTGATGACCGGCTCGCCGTCGAGCTCCTGGACCCGGACGTCGTACGCGGCGGTGTCGTCGGGCGCGATCCACACCGGCTCGCCCTGGGCGTCGACGAACAGCGGCCCCTTCTTCGGCGCCTCGCTCTTCTTCGGCCCGAGGACGTACAGCGCGTCGTCGTCCTCGGCCGGCGCCGCCGGGCCGCGCGTCACCGGGAGCACGGGCGCGACGAGCTCGGTCGAGCGGAAGCGGTGCGCCGCGGGCGGTGCCTCCTGGGCGGCCGTCTCCTCCGCCGTCGGGGCGGACGGCGGAGGGGACGGGTCGCGGCCCTCCTCGGGGCCGGTGCAGGCGCTCGCGACGAGAGCCGTCGCGGCGACGGTGGCGGTCAGGGTGACGAGGTGGCGGGTCCTGCGGTGCATCCTCCGAGCGTCGCGCACCGACCTGTGAGTCGCCAGGCAGCAGGTCCTGTGCGGTCAGGTCGGGCGGCCCGCTCGGCGGGCCGGCCCGATCGGAGGAGCGCTACCAGGCCGCGTTGCGCGCGAGCTCGAGCGCGACGTCCTGCCACCACTGCCCGGCGGGCGGGCCGCCGTTGCACGACCCGTCGCTCTCGCCGGGGAGCTTGACCCACAGGAGCGCGTCGAGGTGCGTCGCGTCGTGGACCGAGGTCGGCCGCTCGCCGAGCGCCCGACCGCGCGGGTTGCACCACTCGCCGTTGGACCCGTTGCCGTTGCGCGACGTGTCGACGACGAACGGCGCGCCCCCGAGCAGCGCCGAGACCTGCTCGCCGTACGCCCGGGACTCGGCCGTCGTGCGGTAGTTCGACGTGTTGAGCGCGAACCCGACCGCGTCGTCGAGGCCGACCTGCCGCAGGCGTGCCGCGGTCTCCGACGCGCTGAGCCAGGCCGAGTGGCCGGCGTCGACGTAGACCCGGGCGCCCGCGTCGGTGAGGATCCGGGCGGCGTCGCGCAGCATCCCGACCCGGTCGCCCTGTCCGGAGCAGTCGCCGAGCTGGGCGAGCGCGTCAGGCTCGAGGACCACCCACGGCTCGCCGACGATGCCCGACGCCACGGTCTGGACCCAGCTCCGGTACGCCGCCTCGGCGGTGCCGCCGCCCGAGTGCGAGCCGCAGTCGCGGCCGGGGATCGCGTAGATCGTGAGCAGCGGCGTCGCGCCCTCGGCGGCGGCCGCCCCGGTGAACGCCGCGACCTTCGCGCGCGACACC
The DNA here is from genome assembly GCF_055181235.1 of Cellulosimicrobium sp. So1_17. Taxonomy (NCBI): domain Bacteria; kingdom Bacillati; phylum Actinomycetota; class Actinomycetes; order Micrococcales; family Promicromonosporaceae; genus Cellulosimicrobium; species Cellulosimicrobium sp. So1_17. The sequence goes on along the minus strand of NZ_CM143702.1, from coordinate 2,692,369 downwards.
TGCGCGTCGGGGTCCGTGACCCACGACGACTGCGGCGTGAGCGCGATCTTCGCGAGCAGGGCCTTGTCGGTACCCGACGCGGACTGCCACGCCTCCCAGGCCTGGGACGTCTCGTCGACGTGGAACGTGACGTCGCCCGGCTGCTCGGTGGGCTCCTCGGTCGGTTCCTCGGTCGGTTCCTCGGTGAGGTCGGGATCGGGGTCGGGCGGCGGGCCGTCGTCGTCGCCGCACACGACGCCGTCGAGCGTGAAGTCCGTGGGCACGACCGGGGCCGACACGGCCGTGCCCACGAAGCCGAAGGACGCGCTGCCGCCCGTGGCGAGCTGCCCGTTCCAGCCCACGTCACCCACCGTGACCTGGGCGCCGTCGCGCGCGAGCGCGCCGTTCCAGAGCTGGCTGATCCCTTCGCCGGCGGGGACGTCCCACGCGAGCTCCCACCCGGAGCGCGCGGAGCCGAGGTTGGTCACCGTCACCGCGGCCTGGAACCCGCCACCCCACGAGCTCGTGACGCGGTAGTCCACGGCGCACGCGCCGGGCGCGGCCGCGGCGCTGCTCGCGAGGCCGGTGCCGATCGCCGCCGTGGCCGTGAGCGCGGTGACGGTCGCGACGACGGCTGCGAGCGTCGTCGTTCGCGGTCCGCGGCGGGTCGCGCGAAGAGTGGGTCTCATGATCAAGGCTCCGTCGCCTCGGGGTCAGGACGTCGCCACCGTAGGCACCCGCGGCGCGCCCCCACAGGGCCGAAACGTTTCAGATCGCGGGAAGGCGGAGCCCGTCTGCTGCTGAACACGACCTGAGGGTCGCTATCCGACGGATAGCGACCCTCAGGTCGTGTTCGGCGAGGGGCCCGCGGTCGGCGCCGGGCCGGGTCAGGCCAGGTAGTCGGCGACCAGCTGCTCGGCGAGGCCGGTGTACGTCGCGGGGGTGAGGTCGGCGAGGCGGCGCGCGACGTCGTCGGGCAGGCCGAGGCCCGCGACGAACTCGCGGAGCCGGGCCGCGTCGACGCGCTGGCCGCGCGTGAGATCCTTGAGGCGCTCGTACGGGTTCTCCATGCCGGGCACGCCCGCGACCGACGCCGCGCGCATCGCCGACTGGATCGGCTCGCCGAGCACCTCCCAGTTCTCGTCGAGGTCCGCCGCCATGAGGTCGGCGTTCGCGGCGAGGGCCTTCAGGCCGCGGCGCACGTTGTCGATCGCGAGCAGCGAGTGGCCGAACGCGGGGCCGATGTTGCGCTGCGTCGTCGAGTCCGTGAGGTCGCGCTGCAGGCGCGAGGTGACGAGCGTCGCGCCGAGCGTGTCGAGCAGCGCGCACGAGATCTCGAGGTTCGCCTCGGCGTTCTCGAACCGGATCGGGTTGACCTTGTGCGGCATGGTCGACGAGCCGGTCGCGCCCGGCACGGGGATCTGCGTGAAGAACCCGAGCGAGATGTACGTCCACACGTCCGTCGACAGGTTGTGGAGGACGCGGTTGAAGCGCGCGACGTCGGCGTACAGCTCGGCCTGCCAGTCGTGCGACTCGATCTGCGTGGTGAGCGGGTTCCAGGTCAGCCCCAGGCCCTCGACGAACGCGCGCGAGACCGCGGGCCAGTCGACGCCCGGCACGGCGACAGTGTGCGCGCCGTAGGTGCCTGTCGCGCCGTTGAGCTTGCCGAGGTACTCGGCCGCGCCGATGCGGCGGAGCTGGCGGCGCAGGCGGTGTGCGAGGACCGCCAGCTCCTTGCCGAGCGTCGACGGCGTGGCGGGCTGGCCGTGGGTGCGGGAGAGCAGCGGCACGGCCGCGAGCTCGCGCGCCATGTCGGCGAGCTGGTCGACGAGCGCGGTCGCGGCCGGCAGCCAGACGTCGACGACCGCGCCGCGCACCATGAGCGCGTACGACAGGTTGTTGACGTCCTCGCTCGTGCACGCGAAGTGGACGAGCTCGCCGACGCCGGGCAGGACGGTGTCCGCGCCGAGCGCCTCAGGGGCGGCGGTCAGACGGCGCTTGACGAAGTACTCGACGGCCTTAACGTCGTGCACCGTCTCGCGCTCGATCGCGGCGAGCTCCGCGACCTCGTCCGCGCCGAACGTCGCGGGGATCCGGCGGAGGTACGCGACCTCCGCGTCGGAGAGCTGCGGGGCGCCCGGCACCACGGGGCCGTCCGTCACGCCCGGTACGCCGTTGCACAGCGTGACCAGCCACTCCACCTCGACGTGGACGCGCTCGCGGTTGAGCGCGGCCTCGCTCAGGTGGTCGACGAGCGGGGCGACGGCGCCGCGGTAGCGGCCGTCGAGCGGTCCGAGCGCGATCGGCGGCGTGACGTCGGCGAGGGACGTGCGGGCAGGGGCGGCTGCGGCAGGGTTCTCGGGCACGCCCCTGATTCTCCCACGCGTGCCCGACGGCGACCCGCGCCTCCCGAGGGGCGGTCACCCGGCGACGCGGGGCTGGCCCGGTCGTCCGAAGCCTCGCACCACCGGCCGGAGAGGTGACGCCTGGCCGTGCACAGGCCCGGCCCTCGACGGTCCCGTCCACAGCGGGAACGGAACACGTGGGGACGGTGTCGTCGACCTTCCTAGTCTCCGACGCATGCACAGCACGGACCACGCACCCCCGACCTGCCAGGTGTCCCCGTACGGGCCGCTCGTCGACCCGACCCCGGCGCTGCGCGCGGCCGGGGAGGACGTCGGGTCCACCCGCTGGCGGGTGGGAGCCGCCACGACCCTGGACTGGGCGGGTCCTGCCGCGGACGGCTATCGACAGGCCCTCGACGACGCGGTCGCTCGCGCCGTCGCGGCCGGGCTGCTGGTCGACGACGCGGTCATGGCCGCCGACCGGTACCTCCGTGCGCTCGACCTGGAGCACGAGCAGGCCGTCGTCGCCGCACGGAGCGTCGGGTGAGCGGCTCCACCGACCCCACGGCGACGGTCGTGGTGACGGGCGGGCCGGTGACGGCCGTCGACACGGAGCAGATCCTCGGCCAGGCGACGGTGGTCCGGTCGGCGGCGGACCTGGTCCGCTCCGCGCGCGAACGGTGCCGCGACGCGCGCGAGAGCCTGCGGTCGGCGCCGTGGCGGTGGGCCGAGACCGTCGGCGGGCTCGGGGCGGGACCGCAGCTCAGCGCGCACCCGGTCGCGGCTCCCGGCAGCACGAGCGCCCGCGAGCGGGACGCGGCGCTCGGAGCCGTCGACGCGCTGGACGCGGCACTCGGCGAGCTGGAGCGTCTCCTCGACGGCGTCGGGGTGCGCATGGCCAAGGCGTCGGGCACCTACGTCAGGGCCGAGGCCGAGGCCTGGCGTGTGCTCGGCGCGGTGGCGGACGTCCCGCTCGTCGGTCTGGAGGTCGCGCTCCTGGCGGGTCAGCTCGCGTTCCTCGAGGGCGTCCTCACCGGCGACGGCCTGCCGTGGGGCCGTCTCGTCACCGGGGGCGGCCCGCTGCACGAGAGGGCCGTCGCCTCGACCGGTGCGCTCCTCGGGCTGCTGGACCCCGACCGAGGGCTCCTCGAACGTCCGACCGTCGCCCACGGCGCCTCGGTCCTGCGACTGCTCTCGGAAGGCTGGCGGGGGCTCTTCCTCGACCGCGTCCACGTGGAGCGGCTGGGCCCGGAGCAGTCACCGGGTCCCGAGCTCATGCCGCCACCGCGCACGGCGCAGGACCTCCTGCGCCGCATCGACACGGTCTACGGCACGGGCGAGGGCAACCCCGTGCCCCACTCGGCGATCGCCCTGGAGAAGATCGTGCACGACGGCGGCCGCGCGACCTGGGTCGTGACGATCCCGGGCACGCAGCTCGGGCCGTCCAGCCTCGGTACGGCGTTCTCCATGACGTCCAACTACGACCTCATGGAGGGTGACGAGCTCTCGGGCAGCACCGTGGGGGGTCGGACGGCCGACAGCACGGCCCTCGTCCTCGCGGCGCTGGAGGACGCCGAGGTGGGCGCGGACGACGAGGTGGTGCTCGTCGGCCACAGCCAGGGCGGCATGGTGGCCGCGTCGGTGGCCGCGCTGACCGCGGGATCCGCCGCGACGGCGGCCTCGTCACCGTCCGGCACCTCCGCGCGCCCGGGACCACCCGGCCCGGTGCCGGAGACCGGAGGGCCACCGCGGTACCGCGTGACGCACGTGGTGACGGCAGGGGCGCCGGTGGGCGGGATGCCGCTGCCGCCAGGGGTGCTCGGGACGCACGTCGAGAACCGCCAGGAGGGTGTGTCGGGTCTCGACGGGCGCGGGAACCCGGCGACCACGAACCAGGTGACCGTGTCGCGCGACCTCGACCTGCTGACGGGGAACGAGACGCAGGGGATCCCGCACGGCGTCGGGCACCACGTGGACGCGCTGACCGACGCGCAGGGCATCGGGCACCCCGGGCTGAGGTCCCACCTCGACGCGCTCGAGGCGTCGTTGGACGGGCAGCGGGAGGAGATCGCGTACTACCGCGGCACGCTCGTGCTCGATCCCGAGGCCGTGGCGGACCGGATGACGCCGCCCGGGACGCTCCTGCCCGACCCGGCGGACGTCCTCGGCCTCGGGCGTGGCGGGTCCGGTGCCGGGACGGTCGTCGCGCCGGGGCCGACGGAACCGTCGACGGAGGCGCGGTGAGCAGGGACGGTCAGCGGTCCTTGCTCTTGGGCACGACGGCGGAGACGGCGAAGTTGATGAGGCCGATGATCAGGGCCGCGAGCAGCGCCCACCAGAACCCGCCGATGATCCGGATGCCCCAGTCGGTCTGCTCGGTGATCCACGCGGTGAGCATGAGCATGAGCGCGTTGACGACGAGCGAGAACAGGCCGAGCGTGAGGATGTACAGCGGGATCGACAGGATCTGCACGATCGGCTTGATGACCGCGTTGACGAGCGAGTACAGCAGCGCGACGACGAGGATGATGACGAGCTTCCCGCCGGCGGTGTCGGAGCCGACGATCTGGAAGTGGTCGTCGATGAACAGGCTCGTGAGCCAGATGGCGAGACCGGTGACGAGGACGCGGACGACGAAGCTCATACCCGGCATCCTGCCATCCGGTCGTCGCGCGCACGAGGTGGCCGGACGCCGTGGCGAGCGACGTCGTGGCGAGCGACGACGACGCGGCGCTCAGCCGCCGACGATCACGGTCGGGCATCCCGGGCCCACGACCTTCCCGCCGTGGACGGTGGTGTCGCCCACGCGTGCCGCGGGCAGGTTCCCGACCAGCACCGTGAGGCTGCCGACCGCGATCCCGTTCGGGGCGGGCGACACGCACACGACGCCGGCGCCGTTCGCGACGGCCGCAGGTCGCCCGCCGACGAGCACCGTCGGCACGCACGCGGCCGGCGTGACGGGACCGCCGACGTGCGGCTTGGGGCCGTCGGACAACGGGCACACGACCTGGTCGCCTGCGCAGGCTGCGGGTCCGGTCGGCATCTCAGGGCTGCGTCTCGGCGGCGGGGCTCTCGGCAGCGGGGCTCTCCGCGGCCGCGGCGTCCGGGGTGAACATCGTCCCGCCGACGTACATCGAGGTGTCGCACGCCGTCGGAGCAGGGTCCAGGCCGAGCGGTGCGCCCGGCTGACGACACGTCACCTCCATCGTCAGGACGGAGCCGGCCTCGAACGTGAGGGGCGACTGGAAGTGGTAGTCGAGGTCGCGGAAGTTCTCGAGGGCGAAGTCGAGGAACACCTCGTCGTCCTGGGAGACGGTGAGGCGCCCGAAGTCGCCCTGCGGGTTCGACAGGATGATGTCGTCGATCGTGAGGGTCGAGCCCTCGGGCACCTCGAAGGGCACGGCGTCGGACTCCCCGGCGGCGGGCTCGACCTCGAGACGCTGCCGGACGGGCACGGAAGTGCCGGACGGGGGGACGAACTCGGCGACGGCGTCCTCGGTGTCGGCGAGCGTCGTGCCGGCCTCGGTCGCGGCCACCTCGGCGTCCGACGCCGCGCCCGTCGCCTGCTGTGCCGCGCCGGCGGCTTCCTGGGCAGCCTCCTGCGCGGCTGCAGCCGCCTCCTGCGCCTGCGTGAGGTCGTCGCCGACCGCGGCCTGCGCGGCGGAGGTGATCGCCGGCTTGAGCAGCGTGAACCAGAGCACGACGAGGAGCGCGAGGAGGGCGAGGAGGGCGAGGAGCGCCTTGAGGAACCACTTCGGGAGGACCGCGGTCTGGACGTGGGAGCCGTCCAGCGTGACGGGCACGGTGCTGTCCGCCTCGACCTGGACGACGAACGGCAGCGTCTTGTCGGGACCGCGCCAGGTCGTCGCGCGCGGCCGGACCCGGACGTCGGTGAACGCGGCGGTCCCGGCGGCCACGACGAGCAGGGGCTGCTTGACCGTGAACCGGAGCTCGTCGGTGCCGTCGGCGCACGCGAGGAGCACCGAGACCGGCGCGTTGCCCCGGTTGTCGACGGCCACCTGGTGCTTCGCGCCGCGCCGGCCGTGCGTCGTGCGGGGGACCAGCTCCGCGGTCGTGTCGAGGAAGGGCAGCACCTCCACGACGCCCTCGGGCACGACCGTGTCGTCGGGGTGCTCGAGCGGGACGACGCGGACGCCGAACTGGAGGTCTCCGGCGGGCACCTCGGCGCTGCGCGGTGGACGGAACGTGAGCGTCGCCGTCGTGGCCGTGTCCGGGTAGAGGCCCTCGATGACCGCGGGCTCGACGACGGTCCAGTCCCCCGGGACCCCGAGGACCTCGATCCGGTACGCCTCGACGATCGCGCCGGTGTTGCGCACCGTCACGGGGACCGTGACCTCCTCGCCGGGGGTCAGCGCGATCCTCGTCGCGTCGAGGGTGGCCAGCGTTGCCATGCTCCCGACCGTAGGACTCGGCGGAACAGGCGCGCAGCGCCGCGGGGGCGGCCGATGAGGCACGCGGACTGCCCGTTGAGTCCTTGATGAGTGCCCGGAGAGCGACCTGAGGACACTGGGTCGTCCCGGGCCACGGCCGGCCCGGAGGGCGGCGCGACGACGGGCAGGGGAGCAGGACGATGGGACGGATCACGGTGTCGGTGAGCGCGCAGGACCCGATCTCCGAGGGAGGCGTGGTCAGCGCGTTGCGCCCGCGACCCGAGGTGCGCGTCCTGGGTCACGACGAGGACGCGCGGGACGCGGAGGTCGCACTGGTCGTCGCGGACCAGCTGGACGAGGAGGCGGTGCGCCTCGTGCGGGCCGTCCAGCGCAACGGTGGCGGCCGGGCCGTGCTCGTGGCGGGACGGCTCGACGAGAAGGACGTGGTCGCTGCCGTGGAGGCCGGCGTCGTCGGCATGGTGCGGCGCGGCGAGGCGACCCCCGACCGGCTGGTCACCGTGATCCGGGGCGCGGCGAGCGGGGAGGGCAGCATGCCCCCGGACCTGCTGGGCAAGCTGCTCGGTCAGGTCGGCTCGCTCCAGCGCCAGGTGCTGCAGCCACGGGGCATCACGTTCGCGGGCCTCGCGACCCGGGAGGTGGAGGTGCTGCGGCTCATCGCCGACGGGTTCGACACGGCGGAGGTCGCGCGGCACCTCGCCTACTCGGAGCGGACGGTGAAGAACGTGCTGCACGACATCACGTCGCGGCTCCAGCTCCGCAACCGTGTGCACGCGGTCGCGTACGCGCTGCGCGAGGGGCTGATCTGACCAGCCCGTTGCCCGATCGGGCACGCGCCGCTGCACGTTCCGCGGGACGGGCGCGGGTGCCGTCGGCGCCCGTCGCGGTCCACGGTGGGCGTGGACCGCACCGTCTGCGTTGCCGGGCCGGGGAGGTGAGCGGTGGGGAAGGTCGCCACGGGCGTCGCGCTGCTCGCCGTCGTCGGGGTCCTCGGTGCCGGCGCGCTCGTTCCCGACGCCGCGGCAGGCTCCGCGCCGCGCGCCGCCGCCACAGAGCTCTCGGCCCTCCGCGCGGCGGTCGGAGACCTCCCGGACGCGCTCGCCGCGGAGCCACGGGTCGCCTTCTCCCTCGGCGCGGACGGCCTCGCCGCGGTCGACATGACGTTCGGGCTGGAGCTGAACGGCAGCGCCGGGTACGTCGTCGACGACGCCGTGCTCGAGGACCCTGTGGAGATCGAGGCGGGGCACCGCCACGAGGGCGAGTCGTCGTCCGCCGGCTCGGACGCCGGGGGAGAGGCGGCCCGGGCGTACGCGTTCGTCAGCACCCGGGCCGCGACGCAGGACCCCGACGTCTACGTCCGCGTCCCGCCGGCCGGCGCGACCGACGACGTGCCCGAGGCGGAGTGGGACACGATCCGGGTGACGTGCGACACCGCGCAGGAGACCCACCCCGTGCTCGCGTCGGACCTGACCCGCGTCGCCTACTCGACGGACGCCTCCGGCGACACCGAGATCGTCGTCGCGGACGCGCGCTCGGAGTGCGCCGGGGACGACGCCGTCGCCCTGGCGCCGGACGCCGACGCGGAGGACCTGTGGCCGTCCTGGGGCCCGGGCGACGCGAGCCTGTTCTTCTCGAGCACGCGCGACGACCCGCTCGGCGACCTGTACGCGGTCGGTCTCGAGCAGGGAGGTACGTCTGCGAGGGCGGCGGACGCTGCCACGGCAGTCGCGCGGGCGACGGGACCGCCGGTCCGGCTGACGGACGATGCCGGTGCCGACACGATGCCCGACGTCGTCGTGGACGCGCAGGGCAGCACGCTGGTGCTGTTCACGACCACCCGGTTCCGTCCTGGCGGTTCCGTCGCGTCGTTCTCGTTGCCGTACTTCTGGAGCCCTGGCGGCTCCGTGGAGCCGGGTGTGGTGTCCGACCCCTGGGCCGAGGCCGACGGGGCCGTCGACGGTCCCGCCGTCGGGCGCGAGCCGAGGGCACGGGTCGTGACGCTCGACGACGCGGGACCCGCGGTGTTGCTCGCCTACACGGCGACCGACGAGGGCTCGGGCCGGCCGTCGGCGTGGGTCGCCCTCCTGCGAAATCAGGGCGGCGCGCTGGAGGTCGACGCGGCGTGGCGCGTCCCGTCCTCCGGGCAGGGTGGGTCGCACCCCGACTGGGTGACGGTCCGCCCGATGCAGGGCGGCTTCAGCTCGGAGCCGGAACAGGAGACGGTCCCCGGCAGCGCACGGCTCCGGTTCACGCAGCGGTCGGAGGAGCGGGTCGTCGCCGACGCGCCCGCAGCCGGCTCCGGGACCGGTGACGCCGGGGTGCGGCAGCTGACCGGAGGCCCCGGAGCCGCCTCTCGGCTCGACGACGCCGGGCCGGCGTACGCACCCGACGGGGGACGGCTCGCATTCAGCGCCCTTCTCCCGGGCGAGCCTCCGGACGGCCCGGACACGGCCCTGCGCGAGATCGCGGTGGTCGATCCCACGACGCGTGCCCTCTCCACCCTCGTGCCGGGGAGCCTGTACGGGATGGCGAACCCGGACTGGTCTCCTGACGGCGCCCGGGTGGCGTACTCGGGCATCCGCGGGTCGGAGGAGAGCATCGGCGTCGGGTGGGTGGACGTCGGGACGGGCGCCGAGGACTGGACCCGCGACGAGGGGAGCGGGGGGTGGGCACCGCTGCACCCCTCGTGGTCACCGGACGGTGAGTGGCTCGTCGCCGAGGCCGGACGGGTCGACGACGAGGACGACGTCACGCGGTACCTGGGCGTGCTCGAGCTCGCGTCGCGCACGTGGACCCCGTTGACCGTCGACGTCGTCGAGGACTGCTGGCGCTACACCGAGGACGTCCTGTGCGACGTCGCCTCCGAGGTGGTCCAGGGCCGGGAGCCGGCGTGGTCGCCCGACGGGACCCAGGTCGCGGTGGTCGACCTGCGGATCGGTGGCGTCGAGGTCGCGCCCGGCGGCATCTCGGTGCTGGACGTCGAGCCCGCCGACCTGACCGACGGTGACTCCGCTGACGACGTCCCTGTCGTCGTGGGTCTGCGCGCGCTGACGGGCTTCGACCACTCGGCGCTGGTCCGCACGACGCAGCCGCCCGTCCGGGAGGGTTCCGCCGAGCCCGACCCCGGGCCGACGCTCGCCCCCACGCCGAGCCGCGCGCGCGTCGCGCTGTCCGACGGACCCGCGTGGTCGACCGACGGCACGGAGGTCGTGTTCAGCGGTCAGCCGGCCGGCCGCCCCGACGACCGCGACCTGTACGTGGTCGCGCCAGACGGGACAGGGCTGCGGACCGTCCTCGACCTGCCTGCGGCCCTCACGGAGCCCGACGTGCAGCCCGTCGGGGACCTCTCCCTGCGGCTGACCGCGGACCCCGTCCGGCTCGACCTCGGCACGTCGACCACGGTGACCGCGACGGTCACGAACACCGGTCGGACCGCTGCGGCGCCGACGGTCGTGCTGGTGCTGCCCCCTGGGCTCCGGCCCGGGGACCTGCCGCCCGGCTGCGTGGCGGAGCCCGGGACCGGTACAGGCTCGACGGTCGTGACGTGCACGACGCGGAACCTCGGGCCCGGCGACGAGACCCGGGTCGCGGTCCCGGTGCTCGCCGAGAGGTCGGGCGTGCTCGACGTCGTCGGCGCCGTGGTGAACCCCGGCCCCGAAGCGGACGTCGAGGACAACCTCCGGACCGTCTCGCTCACCGTGGCCGAGCCCGATCCCGTGCCCGGCGGCGACGCCGACCTCTTCGCCGAGGTCGCCGTCTCGGCCCCGCGCGCGTGGGTGGGCGGTCGCCCGGTCGACGTCACCGTGACGGTACGCAACACGGGCACGGCGACGGCGACGGACGTCGTGCTCGTTGCGGAGCACCCCGCGGGGGTGTCGCCGTCGGACACGGGGCCGACGGCCGCGCCGTCGGACGCGGGACCGACCGACCTGCCGGCAGGCGGCGAGTGCCTGGGCGCGTGGGGGACCTGTCCGATCGCCGACCTGGCGCCCGGGGCCGAGGTCACGGTCGTGTCCGCCCTCGCGCCCGTCGGCCCGGCCGCGCGGGGCGCGGTGACCGTGACGGTCACGGGCCGCACCGGCACGCCGGACCCGTTCACGCCGCTGACCTCGCCGGTGCCGCTGCCCGCGCCGACGTCGGTGACGACGTCCGCGGGTCTCGAGGTGGTGCAGCCATGGTTGCGGGTCCTGCCCGCCGTCGCCGCGCCGGGCGACGTCGTGCTCGCCTACGGCGAGGACTTCCCGCCCGGCGAGGACGCGGTGCTCACGTGGTCCGCGGGCATCACGTCCGCGTCGGGCCCGTACCGGGTCGGTCCGGACGGTCGGCTGAGCGTCCCTGTCCTCATCGTGCGCAACGACCTGCGGGGCGAGCGGTGGCTGCGTGTCACGAGCGGCGACCCGCCACCGCTGACGACCCCCCGGGTCGTCGACGCGTCCTCGTCCGACCCGTCCGCCGGACCCGTGCCGCCGTGCCCCGGACCGCCGGGCACCCCGTCCCCGTCCGAGCGCGCGCCGGGGAGGTCCACGCCGGGTCCGGCGTGGTGCGAGGTGGACGGCGCCGTGCTCGTCGTGACGCCGACCGTCGCCGTGCCCGACACCCAGGAACGGAGGTGACCCGATGATCACCGAGGTCGACGACGCGCTCCGAGCCCTGGTGCGCGAGGCGGTCGGCGACGTCGAGGTCGCGTTCGACGCCCCGACGAAGGACTGGGCCGCGCGCCGCAACGCGCCCACGGTCGACGTGTACCTGTACGACGTCCGCGAGGACGTCAAGCGCCGCTCGCACGGGCTGGTCGACCGCCGCCGTCCCGACGGCACGGTGGTCGGCCGCGCCGACCCGCCGCGGCACTTCCGGCTGTCCTACCTCGTCACGGCCTGGACGCAGCGTCCCGAGGACGAGCACCGGCTGCTCGACCGTGTGCTCGCGGCGCTCATCGGCCTCGACGCGCTGCCTCCCGAGCACGTCGTGGGGTCGCTCGCGGAGGCCGGCGGGCCGGTGCCCGTGACCGTCGGGATGCCACCCGCCGAGGACCGCAGCGTCACCGACGTGTGGTCCTCGCTCGGCGGCGAGCTCAAGCCCTCGGTCGAGGTCGCCGTGACCGCACCCCTGCTGCGCCCGGACCGCGGCGAGGTCGGTCCGCCCGTGCGCGAGGAGCTGCTGCTCGCCGCGCGAGACACGACCGGCGACGGCGCCGACACGCAACGGCGACGGCACCGCGCGCCCGCGCCGGCACCCACCCCCGCCACGCGCGCGACCGACGGAGAGGCTGCGGCGGCGGGGGCGGCGTCGGGCACCCGCGCACCGCGCGCACGGAGGCGGTCATGACCGAAGCGAGCCTCGTCCACCTCGGCGGGCGCCTCGGCGTCCTCGAGGAGCGCGTGCGCGACCTCGTGGCCCGGCGGCGCCTGGGTGACCCGACCGCGGACGACCCGTTCCGCGGCCTCTACCTCACGGACGCCGCGGTCGACCACCTGCTGGTCGGACCGGCGCTCGCGGCGGACCTCGGCGTGGCGTCGGAGCGCCTCGCGGTGGTCGAGCAGGCCGCGGACGCCGCGGAGCGGTCAGGGGAGCGGGTGCGGCTGCGCGCGCTCGCCCGCGCGTTCGAGCTCACGGACCTCGACGTCGAGCTGTTCCTCGTGGCGCTCGCGGGCGAGGTCGACCTGCGGTTCGAGCAGCTCTTCGGCTACCTCAACGACGACGTCTCGCGGCACCGGCCGTCCGTCGCGACGGCGTTCGCGCTGTGCGGGGTCCCGCTCGCGTCGGCGCCCGCCCGCCACCGGCTCACGCACGGGCCGCTCGTGCGGGGCGGGCTCGTCGACGTCGAGGACCTCGACCGGCCCCTGCCAGGGCGCGCGCTGCGGGTCCCGGACCGCGTCGTCGGTCACCTGCTGGGCGACGACGCCCCCGACCCCGCGCTCGCCGACGCCCTCGTGGACCTCGTCCCGATCGACTCGGACGACGCCGACCGGGTCCGGGCCGCGCTCGCCGCGGGCGTCGGGTTGCTGTACCTGAAGCAGCCCGGGACAGGCTCCGCGGCATCCGCTGCTGCGGCGGCGCTCGCGGCGACCGGTCGCGACGTCGTCGGGCTCGACCTGCGGCGTCTCGGTGCCGACCCGGTGGGCACGATCCGGGCGGCCGTGCGGGAGGCGTCGCTGCGCGACGCGGGACTGGTCGCCGATCCCGTGGACGCGGTGCGCGGGTCGCCCGAGGTCGTCGCGGCGCTGGCGGAGGGCTCAGGTGTGACGGTGCTCGTCGGGGAGGCCGCGTGGGACCCCGAGTGGTCGCGTGCCACGCCGCTGCTCGTCGACGCGGACGAGGTGACGACGGCCGAGCGCGCCGCGCTGTGGGCCGCCGCCCTGGGGGACGTGGCAGGCGACGTCGACGTCGCGGGCGTGACCGCCCCCTTCCGGCTGCGGCCCGAGCAGGTGGTCCGGGCGGCGCGGTCGGCCGGTGCGCAGGCCGTCCTGCGGCCCGACGGACGAGTGTCGGCCGAGGACGTGCGCCGCGGGGCGCGGGCCGAGAACGGCACGGCGCTGGACCGCCTCGCGCGGCGCGTCACGCCCGCCGTCGGGTGGGACGACCTCGTCCTCGCGACCCCGGCGCTGCGGGCGCTGCGGGAGGTGTCGCAGCGCGCGCGCCACCGCGACCGCGTGCTGGGCGACTGGGGGATGCGCCCCGGCGGCGGACGTGGGCGCGGCGTGGCGGCGCTGTTCGCGGGCGGCTCGGGGACGGGCAAGACGATGTCCGCCGAGGTCGTGGCGCACGATCTCGGGCTCGAGCTCTACGTCGTCGACCTCGCGGCCGTCGTGGACAAGTACGTGGGCGAGACGGAGAAGAACCTCGAGCGGATCTTCACCGGCGCCGCCGGGGTGAACGCCGTGCTGCTGTTCGACGAGGCCGACGCCGTGTTCGGCCGCCGCTCCGAGGTCAAGGACGCCCACGACCGCTACGCCAACATCGAGAGCGCCTACCTGCTGCAGCGCATGGAGACGTTCGACGGGCTCGTCGTCCTGTCCACGAACCTGCGCGCGAACATCGACGAGGCGTTCACGCGTCGGCTCGACGTCGTCGTGGACTTCCCCGTGCCCGACGACGCCGCGCGCCGCCTCCTGTGGGACCGGTGCCTCGGGCGCGTGGTCCGGCGGGCGGACGACCTCGACCTCGACTTCTGCGCCAAGGCGTTCGAGCTCGCAGGCGGAGGGATCCGCTCCGCGGCCGTCACCGCGGCCTACCTCGCCGCGGCCGACGACGGCGTGGTCGAGATGCGGCACCTCGTCACCGCGGTGCACCGCGAGCACCGCAAGCTCGGCCGGCTCACGCAGCCGAGCGAGTTCGGACCGTACTGGGAGCTGGTGGAGTGATGTCGGAGCACGAGGAACACCCGCGCCCGGTCGTGCCGCGCCACACCGCCGGCCGTCCGGGGCGGACGGGCACCGCAGCAGCCGCGCCGCTCCGTGGCGAACGGCCGCTGGTGCTGCCAGGGCTCCAGCGCGACGTCGGCAACGCGCAGGTGTCCCGGATGCTCGCACCTGCGGCGGGCGTCGTCGTCCAGCGCGCCGTCACGGCCGCGGAGGTGAAGACGCTGCCGGAGGAGGTCAAGCGCGCGGTCGTCGTCGACTTCCCGCGGGTGCTGTCCGCGGTGCTCTCCCGCACGATCTCGCTGAAGGACGTGCTCGACGCGGCGAAGGACCTCGCGACCCTGGACACCGACGCACGGTTCTACCTCCAGCACCACCGGCAGGTCGAGGCTGCGCTCGCGGGGATGCAGCAGGCGACGGAACCCGACGCGATCCGTCAGGCCGTCGAGGACGACCTCCTTCGCGACCTCCGGGCGGTCCCGTGGCTCCCGCAGAGCGCGCAGGACCGTATCGCCACCGACCTCGCCGGGCGGGTGCGCGTGCTCGACGAGGTCGACTTCGCCCGCAGACGCGTGCTGGAGTGGGGGTCCGGACCGGGTGGCCCGCAAAGCGTGGACGCCGTCCTGCGCACGGTCATGGGGAGCTGGCGCGCGCTCGGCTTCGCCGAGCGGAACCGCAACCCACGACACCTCAACCTGCGGCAGCACGTCGTCAAGCCGCACCACGCGATCCACGAGGCGCTGCACATCCTGTCCGGCGCCGGGTGGGACAAGCACGTGGGGGACGGTGACGCGACGGGCTGGCCCGCGCTCGTCGAGGGGGCCACGGAGATCACGACCCTGCTCGTGCTCAAGGCGCTGCAGAAGCCCAGCGAGGGCGACTATTACACGGCGAACAAGCAGGAGACCCTCGCGTTGATCCGGCAGGCCGGAGTCTCGGGGCTGGAGCTCGTCGACTACTACTTCCAGGACGCGTCCGTCTTCCGCGGTGTGCTGAAGATCAAGGAGGACGTGCTGGAGGGCGGCGGCTTCATCTCCTCCGCCGTCCTCGGCTACACCGGCGGGAGCCGGAAGAAGAAGGTGGGCGCCAGCCCGAAGGAGACGACGCAATGACACGGGACAGCGAGCCGACCGGCCACCACGACGTGCGGGCACGTCCGCATGAGCGTCCCGCAGACCGGGCCGGTGCGTCGGGGCCGGACAGGCCCTCGGCGACCCGGTCTGTCGGGCCTGCGGTCGGCGCTGCCGCGGTCGCCGGGGGAGACGTCGCCGCGCTCGGTGCCGACGATCTCGTAGCGCTGCAGCGTCACGTCGGCAACGCCGTGCTGCAACGAGCGCTCGAGGACGGTCGATCACCCGTGCTCGACGTCGTCGGGCGCGGCGGCGGGTCACCGCTTGTGCCCGACGTGCGCGCGGACATGGAAGCGCGCCTCGGTGCCGACTTCTCGGACGTGCGGGTCCACACCGGAGGGACGGCGTCATCGTCCGCCGCGGCGGTCGGGGCGCACGCCTACACCGTGGGGCGAGACGTCGTGTTCGGTGCGGGGAAGTTCGACACGGCCTCGACGGCGGGCAGGACGATGCTCGCGCACGAGCTCACGCACGTCGTGCAGCAGCGCAGCGGCCCCGTGTCGGGCACACCGACGGGCGACGGCGTCAGCATCTCCGACCCGGACGACCGGTTCGAACGCGAAGCAGCGGCCACAGCGGTCCGCGTCATGCGGACGCCTGGAGCCGATCTCGGGAGCGCGCGGCGGTTGCCGCTTCACCGCCCGTCATGGTCCTCGATGGACGTCGCGACCGCCACGGTCCAACGCAGCGTCTACCTGCGGTCCGAGGCTCGCGGTGAGTTCACGGTCCTCAAGGAGGTGCCTGACGGCCTCGCGCCGACGGTGAAAGAGGTGATCCAAGGCTGGGTCAACTCGACGGGGGTGTTCGTCTTCGTCGGGAAGGAGGCGCTGGTCAAGGAGGCAACACTGGAAGCGGGGCGGAGGATCGCGTCAGCGTCAACCCCACCTCCCCGAGCCGCGGCAGGGCCGCCGGCGGGACCTCCGCCACCTCCACCGCCGACGCCAGCTCCAGCGCCGACCCCCGGTCTTGTCTCCGTGTCGGAGAGCGAACGCATGAAGGCGGAGGCGCAGTTCAAGAAGGCGGCCGACAAGGGGAGGGAGCGCTACGGCAGGATCCAGACGTCGCTGCGCGTCTCAGGCCATGCAGATGCCGAGGTGGCTCATGGCGCGGCGAACATGCTGGATGCCGCATCGACGCACGAGGAGTTGATCGGCCGGAAGTCGATGAAGACGAATCTTGGCGGCACTGCAGGGGGAGTCTACGAGAACGAGTTCTCCGAGGGGCAGATCTTCGCGATGTCGAACTCGCACGCCAAGGGGAACGACCCGGCGCTCGAGTCCGCCTTGGGGAACTCTGAGATCCTCTTCCTCCAGTATCGCAGGAATTTTCCGACGGCTGCATTGAAAAAGCTCCTCCGAGTGAATGTTGCATCAGCGTCCGGGCTCGAGGTCTTCAACCACCTCATGTGGTCGTGCGGTGTGCTCGACAGTGCGGTGATCACGGCGAGCCCAGAGGGCATCGAGCCGGGCGAGGGTGCGGGGAAGCCTCCTGCGGACTTGTTCTTCGCGCTGCTGGGGACTGAGAACGGAATCGCGGCGATGGGTCTTCTCCTCGACCACAGGAATGATCTGAAGATCAACGGTCTGGCGACTGTGACACTGCGCCTGAAGGAGCGGATCATCGAGTTCGCGTACATCGAGCAGGGGAAGTAGGTGGCGTGCACTGGTTCGAGCATCGAGACGACATCGGTCGACGGTGGTTGCAGTGTCCCTCACCAGGTCGCCGGAGTCTGTCGGGTGCTCTACGGTCACTTCTGGTGGAGATCGGCCAAAACCTGCCGACCGGTCGACAGAGGTGTCGCATCTGTCTACCCTGCTGACCACCCGACGGCGCGGTCGGGCCCCGACGAAGGAGTCGTCCATGCCTGCACGTCTCGTCCGACGCCCGCTCGCCCTCGCCGCCACCGGAGCGCTGCTCCTGACCGGCCTGGCGCTGCCTGCCGGTGCCGCGGAGGCGGTGCCCGATCCCGAGGTCGTCGGCCCGATCCCGGCCACGACCGCCCCCGGCGACCCCGCCCACGGCTATCCGTTCCTCGCCACCGACTACGACCTCACCGGGCACGGCTACGTCGAGGAGGAGTTCTTCCTCGAGGGCGAGGCGACGCGGTACCAGGCCGACGGCACCACCGACGCGACGGTCCTCAGCACCGGGCACGACTACCGGACGCGCATCGTCGTCCGCCGCCCCGTCGACCCGGACGCGTTCAACGGCACGGTGATCGCCGAGTGGTACAACGTCTCGAACCAGTGGGACCAGGAGGTCGACTGGTTCCAGACGCACGAGCACCTCGTCCGCGAGGGCTACGCGTGGGTCGGCGTCTCCGCCCAGCGCGCGGGCGTCCACTCCGCGACCGGTCTGCGCACCTGGAGCCCCGAGCGCTACGGCACGCTCGACCTCACCGACGGCGGCACGGTCACGGACGACACGCTCTCGTGGGACGTCTTCAGCCAGGCGGTCCAGGCGGTGCGCGACCCCGCCGGCACCGCGCCGCTCGGCCCCCTCGACGCCGAACGCGTCGTCGCGACCGGCCACTCGCAGTCGGCGGGCCGGTTGTGGTCCTACGTCAACTCGGTCGACCCGCTCGCCGGCGTGGTGGACGCGGTCGTCCTCCACGGCGGCGGCGGCGTGGTCCGGGACGACCTCGAGACGCCCGTGTTCAAGATCAACAGCGAGACCGACGTCGCGATCGACCTGCTCGGGGCGGCGCAGCGCCAGCCCGACACGGACGTGCTCCGCACGTGGGAGGTCGCGGGCGCGTCGCACGGCGACTGGAAGCTCATCACGGACTACGGGCGCCTGCGGATCCGCGACGTCGGCTCCGCGCCGGGCGGCTACCCGGGCACGCCGCAGACGTGCGAGCAGCCGTCGGGGTCGCGCGTGCCACAGCACATGGTCCAGGGCACGGTGTACGACCACGTCGCCGCCTGGGTGGCCGACGGAACGGCGCCGCCGTCGGCCGAGCCGATCGAGCTGACCGACGACCCGCGGACGGTCGTGCGCGACGAGCTCGGCCTCGGCCTCGGCGGCATCCGCCTCGCCCAGCAGGACGTGCCGACGCGGATCAACTCCGGCCTCAACGCCGGCCCGGGCTTCTGCTTCCTCGACGGCGGGTCCACGCCCGTCGACGACGCCACGCTCGCCGCCTGGTACCCGGACCCGCAGGAGTACGCGGACGACGTCGTCGCGTCGACGCGTGCCGCGGTGGAGGCCGGCTACCTGCCCGCGGAGGTCGCGGCGGACCCGGCCTGGTACACGGACGTCGTCGAGCTCGTGGGCGACCGCGTCGCCGCCGGGACGGTCGACGCCGCGGTCGGCGAGCAGGTCCAGGACCGCGTGCAGCAGGCGCTCGACGCTGCGGACGCAGGCGACTGGGGAGCGGCCGAGGCACTGGTCGCCCAGGCGCAGGACCTCGCCGAGACGCAGGTGGACGACGCCGGCGCGTCGGCGAGCATCGTCCGCGCCACCCTGGCCGTGCGCGGCGTCATCGGCCTCACCGCGGCGCACGACGACCTGGCCGTCTCGACGCAGGCCCAGGCGCGCTGCCTCGCAGGCCGGGCGTACGTCGCCGTCCGCGCGACGAACGACGAGTCGGTGCCGGTCGACATCACGCTGGCCACGCCGTTCGGGACCAGGACCGTGACGGACGTGGAACCGGGGGCGTCGGCGTACCAGTCGTTCGCCGTGCGGGCGACGTCGGTGGAGACGGGCGACGCCCAGGTGTCGGCGTCGGGTGACGGGCGGTCGTTCGCCGCCGACGTCGCGTACGACGCGATCGCCTGCGGCTGAGCTCTCGCAGGGACTCGCGACGCCGCGAGATCGGGCTCCCTCACGGAGGACGACGCCGTGGACGTCCGGCCGACAGCGGTCGCGGCATCCACGGCGTCGTCGCGGGTGGACCCTCGCTCAGCCGCGGGCGTCGTAGAGCGCCGTGACGGTGTTGCGCACCGCGAGCTGGTCGATCCGGCCGCTCAGCTCGACCGTCACCGCCCCCGCGGGGACCGCAGACCTGCGGGTCGCGAACGACTGGTACGCGTTGGCGCCCGGCAGGACGCCGAGGAACGACTTCGTGCCGAAGTCGGTCGTGATCTTGACGTCCACCGGCACGGACTCGGTGTTCTCGACCCGGACGGCGACCACGACCTTGTCCGCGATGGTGCGGGACTCCGCCGTGACGACCGCCTCGGGACGCTCACGCTCCACAGCCCGGCCGTAGGGCGTGAGCTCGGCGGCCGCCGCGAACTGGAGGCCGTTCTGCGAGCTCAGCGCCACGAGCTTGACGTAGCGGGCAGCGGTCTCGGCGAAGTCGACGCGGGCGAGCGCGGTCCCGGTCGGGAAGGAGCCGGTCGCCACGGCGCTGCCCCACGTGGTGTTGTCGTGCGACAGGTAGACCTCGTAGTCCTTGATCAGCCCGTTCGTGCCGGACTGCCGGGGCAGGTAGCCGAGGCCGTCGAGCAGGTGATCGGCCCCGAGGTCCACGGCGATCCAGTGCGGGTATCCCGGGACCGGCTGCGCGGCCCACCGCGAGTGCCAGATGGACTGCGGTGCACCGTCGATGACGTTCACCGCCGGGTCGCTCGTGGGCTCCTCGCTGCTGAACCCGGCGATCGACAGGCGCGAGCGGGGCACCGTGCCGTCCGCGACGACGGAGACCGTCGTCTGTCGCGTCGCGGTGCCGTGGGCACCGGCCGGCGAGTACGTCGACCGGGCGACGAGCACCACGTCGCCGGGCTCGGCACCGACGGGCGGCTCGACCGTCCAGTTCGTCGTGCGCGTCTCGCCGTCGGCGAGGTCGCGGAACGTCGTCTCGGTCGCCGCGGTGACCTGCCAGCCGAGGGGCGCCTCCAGCACGGCCGTCACCTCGTCGAGCCGGTCGCCCGACTGGTTGGTGACGCTCGTCGTGATCGTCGACGACCGGCCCGCGAGCAGCTCGGTCGCGGCCGACGGGAAGCCCACGAGGACGGGGAGCGGCGTGAGGCGCGCGGCGTCGGTCGCGACCTCGAAGACGCGCTCCCCGTCGCGGTTGATCCACGTCGCGGTCATCGTCGCGGGCTCCACCGTCGAGTCGATCTCGAGCTTGAGGAAGACGTGTGGCTCGACCGCGCTGTGGACGAGGGCAGGATTCGGGACGTTGAGGCTCGGGATGACCGAGCTGTGCATCGGGCTCACGATGAACTGCCACAGGTCGTAGCCCACGCGCGGGCCGTAGTTCAGCGCGCGCGAGACGTGGATGTCGCCGCCGAGCAGGAAGACCCCGGGGATGCGGTGCTCCTGCACGAGGTCGAAGATCGCGTCGCGCTCGTAGGAGTACGTGCCCCAGTCGTCGGCCTCGCCGTTCTGCTTGTCGTCCCAGATCATCCCGCTCGCGAGGAGCTTGAACGGTGCCGTGCTCGCGAGCAGCCTCTCCCGCAGCCACTCCCACTGCACCTGGCCGATGCCCGTCGTCCTCGTCGCGTCCGCCCAGCTCTGCTCGGTGCGGCTGAACCAGCGCGGGTCGATCAGGAACACCTCGAGGGGGCCGCGCCGGAACGACGTGTAGATGCCCTCGCCGTCGACCGTGCGCTCGCGCAGGGGCTCGCCCGCCGCCGTGTGCCCGAACGTCGCGTTCGCGCGGTAGTCGACGAACGCGGTGCGGTTGTTGCGCTTGCCCGGCAGGTCGCCGTGCACGTCGTTGCCGCCGAAGTCGTGGTCGTCCCACGTCCCCCAGACCGGCATCGTCCGGGTGACCTCGCGCACCTGCGGGACCTGGAGGAACGCCCGGTGCTTGTCCCGGGCGGTCTGCAGGTTGGTGCTGTCGATGTACGGGGTGTCGCCCATGAAGACGAAGGCCTCGCACCCCTCCGCGCGGATCGTGTCCCAGATGTGGTTCTGCTCGGTCCACACGCACGAGCCGAGACCGACGACGAGCTTCGTCGCGGCGTCGTCGGCGGGCGCGGTCGTGAACGACCCCGAGATGTCGAGCCCGGGGATGGGGTCGCCCTCGGGGGCGATCGCGTAGGAGTAGGCCGTCGCGGCCGTGAGGCCGGCGATGTCGAAGAGCACGGTCGAGTCGTTGTCTGGAGAGAGGACGGCACCGACGCTCCGGCGGGGCCCGCCCTCGGCCCAGTACTCGAGCGTCCACGACTCGCGGTCGTGCAGGTCGCTGCCCGGACGGATGAGGACTCGCGAGTGGGTCGTGCCGGTGTCGCCGACGAGCGGGCCGGCGACGGCCTGCATCGTCGGGGTCACCACCGGCGCCGTCCCGGCGACGACCATCCTCACGTAGGTGGCGAAGGCCGTGAAGAACATCTCGCTGTCGGCGACGGCCTCGCTCGGCTGGACGGTCTGACCGGCGGCGTTGTAGATCTTGTCGATGGTGAGGCTCGACAGGACGAAGCGGCCGCGACCGTGCGCGCCCTCGAGCAGGGCCGGCGGGCGTCCGCCCGCGCTGCACGCGAGCAGCACCCGCATCTGACGCCAGTCGAGCAGCGACTCCCAGCTCACGCGGATCTGCGTCGACCGCCCCGTGAACACCCGGCCGTCGACCACCCGCAAGTGCGACACCAGCGGGTGGTCGGCGACGACCGGGAAGATCGAGTCGTGGTCGGCGTCGTTGCGGCTCGCCGACATCGGCGACGGCAGGTAGGACACCGTCGAGTGGAACTGGTCGGACTGCGCCATGTCGAGGACGACGCCACCCTCGGCGACGAAGGCCCGCAGCGACTCGGCCTGCGCCTCGATGTAGCGGCCGTACGTCGGCTCGTTGTTGGTGAACCCGCCGAACGCGATGACGTCGACGCCCTGCTCGGTCGCGGGCTTCGCCGGGTCGAGCGCGACGACCGCGAAACCGGCCTTCGTCAAGAGCTTCTCGAGACCGGTCGCGCCGGTCCACGGGTCGCGGAGCTCCAGGACGGCTGCGCGCAGCGGGACGTCGTCCGCCGCGACGGCAGCGGTGCCGTTCGCCGCGAGCCACGCGGTGGCGGCGGCCGTCGCGGCCCCGCCGAGGAACACGCGCCGGCTCGTGCCGGAGGTGGTCGGACTGCCCTGCTCGGGCGTGCGCTTCTTCACGGGTGTCTCTCCGAATCCAGGGGGCGGTCGTGCGCTGAGGCGCACGGCCCTGATCCGACCGGCCCGGGATGTCCGGCAGCCGATCGCCAGGTGAACGGAGAGGGGAATGCGGACGACGACCCCCGGGGGTTGTCCGGCCAACCCGGCGACCGTGGGAGACGGTTGCCGCCGCAGATCGGTGTCGTTCCGCCGTCGGACGCCGACGCCGCCCGATCGGGCAGCGACGTCTGCCCCGGGAGGTAGCCGACCGGCCCTGATCTCCCGTGCGTCGCCGTACGACCCTGGTCCTCACCAGCGTGTTCCCTAGGAGGCGACGACGACATGACGACGTATCTCTCGCCCGGCGTGTACGTGGAAGAGGTCGAGGCCGGCTCACGGCCCATCGAGGGGGTCGGCACGTCGGTCGCGGCGTTCGTCGGTCTCGCGGCCAGGGGTCCGGTGAACGAGCCGACGCTCGTGTCCAACTGGTCCCAGTTCTCGCAGACGTTCGGCGACTTCGTACCCGGCTCGTACCTCGCGCACGCGGTGTACGGCTACTTCCTCAACGGCGGCGGCAACTGCTACGTGGTGCGCATCGGCGGGGCCGCGCCCGCGTCGTCGGGCCGCGGCAAGGCCGCGCCGAAGGCGATCGCCGGCCCGCCGGTGGCGGCCCTGGGTGGCTACCGCCTGACCGCGCTCGACGGCACGACGACCGGCAAGCCGAAGAAGATCACCGTCGAGGTGGCCGACGCCGGCGGCGAGTCCGCGCCGGACGACCAGTTCAGGCTCGTGATCAAGGTCGACGGCAAGGAGGCCGAGACCTTCGACAACGTCACCACCAAGCGCGGCGCGGACAACGTCGCGACGAAGGTGAAGCAGGAGTCGAAGATCATCACGATCGAGGAGGTCGCCCAGGGCAGCGCGCTGATGAAGCCGGACAAGGGCGCCGTCGAGCTCGTGGCCCCCGAGCCGGAGCCGGAGCCGCCGTCGACCGAGGACCTGGGCGCCGAGGACTACATCGGCGACGCGGCCGACCGGACGGGGTTCAGCGGCCTCGAGGCGGTCGACGACGTCACCATCGTCGCGATCCCCGACCTCGTCGCGGCGCTCGAGCAGGACGCGATCGACCTGGAGACGTTCCAGGCCGTCCAGCTCGCGATGATCGCGCACTGCGAGCTCATGGGCGACCGCATGGCGATCCTCGACCCGCCACCCGGTCTGAACGCCCAGCAGGTCAAGGAGTGGCGGGTCTCGGGCGCAGGCTACGACTCGAAGTACGCGACCCTGTACTGGCCGTACGTGAAGATCTTCGACCCCCTGTCGGGCACGAACGTGTTCGTCCCGCCGTCGGGCCACCTGGCCGGGCTGTGGGCTCGCAACGACGGCGAGCGCGGCGTGCACAAGGCGCCGGCGAACGAGGTCGTCCGCGGCGCGATCACGCTGCAGACCAACATCACGCGCGCCGAGAACGACCTGCTCAACCCCGTCGGGGTCAACTGCATCCGGGCGTTCCCCGGCCGCGGTGTGCGGGTGTGGGGTGCGCGCACCCTGTCCTCCGACCCGGCATGGCGCTACATCAACGTCCGGAGGCTGTTCAACTACCTCGAGGAGTCGATCCTCGTCGGGACGCAGTGGGTCGTGTTCGAGCCCAACGACCCGGCGCTGTGGGCGCGGATCCGCCGGACGATCGCGAGCTTCCTCGTCAACGAGTGGCGCAAGGGCGCGCTGTTCGGGGTCACGCCCGACGAGGCGTTCTTCGTCAAGTGCGACGACGAGACCAACCCGGCCGAGGGGATCGACGCGGGCCAGGTCGTGTGCCAGGTCGGTATCGCCCCGGTGAAGCCCGCGGAGTTCGTCATCTTCCAGCTGTCCCAGTTCTCGGGCGGCACGAGCCTCGTCGCCGAGTAGCGCGACGGGGTCATCCGGCGCCCGCCTGACACCCCGACCGACATCGCACGCACAACGAAGGAGCGCACCATGCCTCTCGCCGACCCCCTCGACTCGTCCGCCGCGAACGGGTTCATCGTGACGATCGACGGGATCCAGGTCCCCAAGGTCATCGAGGTCAGCGGCATCAAGTCCGAGGTCGAGAAGATCGAGCACAAGCAGCAGACCAAGGACGGCAAGTACGTCGTCCGTCAGCTCATGGGCCGGCCCAAGCCCGGCGAGTTCACCGTGACCCGCGGCCTCACCGACAGCAAGACGATCTCCGACTGGCTCAAGATCGTCGCGCAGGGCGACGTCAAGGGGTCGCGCAAGACCGCGGCGGTGGCCTTCCTCGACTACACCGGCGCGACCCTCCAGTCGTACAACTTCACCAACTGCTGGGTGTCGAGCGTCGAGGTCTCCGCGATGAAGGCCGGCGCGACCGAGCCCGCGACCGAGAAGTTCACGGTCGCCTACGACGAGATGACGGTCGGCTGATGCAGCGCGGTCCAGCGCTGGAGACCCTGGACCGCGACGCGCCGGGCGAGCAGGAGACGCCCGGCGCCGGGCGGTCGGCGGGAACGCCCGCGCCGTTGCGCACGGAGTTCGACTTCGAGCTCCCGCGGGGGTACGTCGACGCCGACGGCGTGCGGCACACGCGCGGGACCATGCGTCTCGCGACGGCGCGGGACGAGCTGCTCCCGCTGTACGACTCGCGCGTGCAGGAGAACGCCGCGTTCACGACGGTCGTCCTGCTGAGCCGCGTCATCACGTCGCTGGGCTCGATGTCGAGCATCTCGACCAACGTCGTCGAGAACATGTTCGCCTCGGACGTCGCGTTCCTCCAGGACTTCTACCGCCGGGTCAACGCGGAGGGCCACACGAAGGCCGCCGTCACGTGCCCCGAGTGCTCGCACCGCTTCACGATCGACCTCGCGGGCGGCCGCCTGGGGGAATCGTGACGTACGCGACCGACCGGCTGTACGAGGAGATCGCGTACGTCGCCTACCACTTCCACTGGTCGCCGGACGACATCCTCGACCTCGAGCACGGGGTGCGGCAGCGGTTCGCCCGCGAGATCTCGAAGATCAACACGCGCCTGTCCGAGGGGCGCTGACCATGAGGTGGCCGTGGCAGCGCCGCGACCGGGCGGCGACCGCGGCCGGCCCCCGGGCCGTGGCCGCCGCCCGCGCCGGGGACCTGGCTCCCGGTGGCCCGGGCACGACGCCGCCCGTGGGCTGGGCCTTCGTCCCGCCCGTGCAGCGCATCCTGGGCGACCTCCGGCTGACGACCTCACCGGCAGAGTTCCCCGCCGGGCTCGCCGCCTGGTCGAGCCCGAGGCTCCTCGGCACGATGGGGCACGCCGTCGACCACCGCGCGCCGTCGGGCGTCGTCGACGGCGACGGGGCCCGCCACCTGCAGCGTGCGGTGTCGTCCGACGTCGAGCTCACCCTCCTCGCGCCCGACGACGCCCCGGTTCCCGTCCCTGAGGCGCCCGCGTGGTCAGGGGCCGCACCGTCCGGCAGGTTCACGAGCGCCGCAGCCGTGTCCGACCGGCTGCCGGCCAGCAGACCCGTCGTCGTCGCGCGCACCGCAGCCACTCCGGACACCGGGAGCGGTCCGCTCGTGGCCCCGACCGCGGGACCGGGCGTGGTCCAGCGGGCCACGGCCGTGCCCGACGTCGTCGCCGGCGTCACGCTGTCAGCGGCACCGACGGGCGCGGTGACCACCGGCGCGGCCGCCTTCTCCGACGGGACGGGGACCGTCCTGCCCCTCGCCGCGGTCTCGGCACCGGTGGCAGTCCCGGCCGACGCCCCGGTGCGTCGCGCACCGACCGTGCAGCGTTCCACCACGGCCGATGTCTCGGTGCCGACGCGTCCCACGCTGCCGACGGCGCACGGGAGCAGTGCGGCGACCCGCGGTGAGGTCGGTGGGCGACCGGTGCAGCGGCTCGGGCTCGGGGCTCCTCTCCCGACGACAGCCCCGGGCTCGGACCCGGCGCTCGCGGTGCCGCCACCGACCGCTCGGGCCGCAGACCGTGGCGCCTCTCGGGTGGCGGTGCCGTCCGACGGGTGGCCGGTGTCGCCAGTGCCGCCGGTCGCTCAGAGGTCTCGCGACGCCGCGGTCGTGCCGGCGAACCCCGTCGCCCGTCCGGAACCGCCCCTCTCGGTCGCGTCCGGCGCGGCGTCCGCACCGTCGGTACCTGGTGCGCATCTCCCCCCTGCCGGCGGCCGCGCACCGACCACGGAGGGCGTAGTTCCGGCGGGTCCGACGCCGGGCTCTCGCGCGACGTCGAGCGGCCGCGCCGCGATCGGCTCGAGCCTCCCGGCGCAACGGGCCGCCGCGATCCCGGGTCGCGCGTCCTCGAGCGACGGCGAGCTCGTGCCGGAGACGCCGGTCGGTGCGGCACGCGTCGGGGACGGGACGGAGGGCGCGGCCCTGCACGGCGCGCAGCCACCCGGGCCGGTGGATCCGCCCGAGCCGGGCGGCCAGACGGCGACTCAGCCAGCCCCTGCCGTCGTGGCGCTCCTCGCGGGACCGCCGCACGCGACGGCGTCCACCCAGGTCTCCCGTGCCACGGACCCATCGATGTCCGGGCGGGCGGACGAGACGTCCTCAGCGGCCGTGCCCGCGTCGACCGTGCCGGCGAGGCGAAAGAGCACGGAGGATGCACCCCTTCCGGCCGTGCAGCGCGCGCGGGAGCCGTCCGAGCCCGTCGCCCCGTCGCCCGCGTCGCGGCCCGCGATCCCCCTCGCCGTGGCCGCGCTGCCGATCTCATCCGTGTCGGGCACGGCGCCCGCTCACAGCGCGTCAGGCGCACCGGCCACGTCGCCGTCCGCCACCCAGGAACCTGCCGTCGCACCGTCTGACTCGCGTGCGCCGTCCACCTCGGTCTCGCGAACCACGGCGCCGTCCACGGTGCCGTCGCCGTCCCTGTCCCCGTCCACGCCGTCGTCGCCGACGCGCTCGCCGGGGGCGTCGGGCACGAGCGCGGCGGCCGAGGCGGGACGATCCACGACGCAGGCAACGACACCGCCGGCAGACGCACCGCTGACTGTCGCACGACTGACCGCCGGAGCCCCGCTCGCCGCCCCCCGGACGCCGGTGCCGACGCCCGACGTCGCGGGTCGGTCAGCTGCGGGCGCGGTCCGCGGGCCGGTCCCGGTGGACGATGCCGCCTCTGCGCACGGCACGCCGGCCGCGGCGCCGCAGTCCGTCGCGCCGGGCTCGTCCGTCGGGCCGGGCCTCCCGTCCGCGGCGCCAGACAGGGCGTCCGCCGAACGCGCGATCCTCGCACAGAGGTCGGCGACGTCGGTGTCGACGTTCGCCCCGACGGCCGGTGCACCGCCGGCACCACCCGCACCACCCGTACCACCGGCGCCGCAGGACGGCGCCCTGCCGACAGCCACTACGCCGACCGCCACGGCGCCGACCGCCACGACGTCGACCGCCACGACGCCGACCGCCACGACGCCGACCGTCGCGCCGTCTCGCGCGGCGTCCGAGGGGCCACGTCCCCTCGCCGCACCTCCCGTGCCTCCTGTCACCGCGCCTCCTGTCGCCGGGCGTCCCCTCGTGTCAGGACGCATCGACAGCGGTCCTGTCGTGTCCCGCGTCGCGCTCGCCCGCCCGCACGCCGACCGCGCCGCGCCCGACCGCGTCGCGCTCGTCCGCCCGCATGCCGACCGCGCCGTACCCGACCGCAGCGCGCCCGACCGCAGCGCGCCCGACCCAGCGGGTGGCGCGTCGACGGGGCCGGGCGGCACGGCGGGGGAGGGCCCCGTCATCGCTCGGCTCGCCGGAGACCCGCTCACCGGCGCCGCGCCAGCGCCACCGCTCGGAGTCGCGCCGCGAACGCAGCCGCTCGGCGTCGCGCTGCGAACGCAGCCGCTGGACGTCGCACCGCGAACGCAGCCGCTCGGCGTTGCGCCGCGACCCCTCCTCGGTGTCCCGGCGCCTGGACCGGTGGTGTCGCGAGACCTCGACGGGACGGGGTCGTGGGCGTCGGCGTCACGACGGACGCGCGGGACGATCGGGGGACATCGCGCCCTGGCGGGCCAGGACCGGTCGGCGCACGGCGCCGCGCCCGTCCTCGTCCCCTCGTCCACCACGACGACGCCGTGGCACGCACCGTCGGCCGGACCGGGAGCGGCTGACGCGCTCGCGCCGAGGCCGGCCCCGACCGCACCCGCGCCCGCGCCCGCGATGCTCGCGCCGACGATGCCCGCGCCGACGGCGCTCGCGCCGACTCCCGGAGCACCGACCGCAGCCCAGGCCCCCGCGCCGACCCCGGTGTCGGCGTCGGCCCCGCCCGCCGCGGTGTCGACGGCACCCGTTCCCCCGACCGCGGGGAACGCCGGGAGGTCGTCGTCCCCCGCGGGGCGGTTCGCGATGACCGAGGCGGAGCTCGACGACCTGGCGCGGCGGCTGACCGACCCGTTGCTCCGCAGGCTGCGGCACGAGGTCCTCGTCGACCGTGAACGGCTGGGGCTGCGCATCGACCGGGGGTGGCAGGGGTGACGATCTACGAGGACACGACGCTCGCCGTCGGGATCCGGTATCGCATCTTCCTCGACGACTGGAACCTCGGGCACTTCAGCTCGTGCTCCGGGCTCGGGGCGGAGGTGACCGTCGAGACGCGCGAGGAGGGCGGGAACAACGGGTCGGTGTGGCAGTTCCCCACACGGCTGCGGTTCCCGAACGTCACGCTCACCCGCCCCCTGAACCGGGACAGCGCCAAGATCGGCGAGTGGTTCACGTCGATGGTGACGAGCGGCTACACGTTCGGGACGGCGACGATCGACGCGATGACCGCCCAGGGCACGGAGGTGGCCCGGTTCGGGCTGATGGGCATCGTCCCGGTGCGGTGGTCGGGCCCGACGCTGTCGACGACGGACTCGACCGTGGTGGTCGAGTCCGTGGAGATCGCGCACCACGGGTTCGTGCCGCCGAAGGCTGCGGGGTGAGGTGAGATGGCCTCTGCAGTAGGCCTCGACGCCGCGGCGGCCGGGGGATCCGGCTCGGGCTCCAAGCTCGAGCACGCGTACCTCCTGCTGTTCGAGCCGTCCAAGGACGGGTCGCTCGCCAAGGCGGGCCCGGAGATCGGACGCATCGCGTTCCAGTTCAACCCCACCGAGCTGGCCCTGCAGAAGGCTGCGACGTGGACCCGCCCGACCAACCCGGGCAACCGCCGCTCGAGCCCTCCGCAGTTCCAGGGCCCGGAACCGTCGCGGCTGTCCCTCGAGATGTTCTTCGACGCGTCACAGGCGCACGACGACGCGGTGGTCAAGGCCGTGGAGAAGCTCTTCACGAGCTGTGTCCCGACTCCTGCCTCGCACGACCAGCGCAAGGACTCCCCGCCGTGGGTGCTGTTCCGGTGGGGGAGCCTGACGGGCTTCCTCGCGTACGTCAGCAGCGTCCAGGTCCGGTACACGCTGTTCACCTCCGGCGGCCTGCCGATCCGGGCGGTGTGCTCCGTGACCCTCGAGGAGATCGCCGGCGAGGCGCCACGCCAGAACCCGACCTCGGGCGGGCTCGTGCCGCACCGCGAACACGTCGTCGTGCACGGGGAGACCCTCGCGGGGATCGCGTACCGCGAGTACGGCGACCCGGGGCTGTGGCGGGACGTCGCCGAGGCCAACCGGGTCGACGACCCGTTCCGGCTGCGCGCGGGCGACCGCGTGCTGCTCCCCGCCGTGGAGGACCTGCGGGACCCCGCGGTCGGACGACGCCCGGGGGCGGTCGCCGGTGCACGGTGAGGAGCACAGCGCCCGGGTCGTCGTCCGGGTCGACGGCCGCGAGCTGCCGGCCGACGTCGAGCCCGCGGTCGCGTCCGTGCTCGTCGACGCCCGGCGGGACCAGCCGGCGCTGTTCGTGATCCGCCTCTCCGACGAGCACGGCGCCGTCCTGGACAAGGCGGGGATCCGGGTGGGGGCGAAGGTCGAGCTGTCCGTCCAGCTCAGCGGGCCGGGCGGCCCGACGCCGCTGCTCACCGGAGAGGTGACGTCGCTCGAGACCGAGATCGGGCCGGGCGGCCGGCAGACGACGGTGCGCGGCTTCGACCCGGCGCACCGGCTCGTCGGCGCGCGCCGGGTCGCGACGTACGTCAACGTGACCGCGTCCGACGTCGTCCGCAAGGTCGCGGGGGCCAACGGCCTGCCCGTCGGCAGGGTCGACGCGACGACCGAGGTGTTCGAGCACGTGTGGCAGCCCAACATCAGCGACTGGGACCTGCTCCAGCGCCTCGCGGCACGCAGCGGGAGGGTGGTCGGCGTCTCGGGCGGCCGACTCGACTTCCACCGACCCGCGGAGGCCAGAGGTGCCCCCTCGGGGACGACCGGCGCGCGCCAGGACCCGGCCGTCGTCGAGCACGGCGTGAACCTGATCTCGCTGCGCGCGACCGTGACGAGCGCGTCCCAGGTGCGGGAGGTCGAGGCGCGCGGCTGGGACCAGCTCCGCAAGCGAGCGCTCGTCGCCCGTGCGAAGGCGTCGACGTCCAGCGCCCAGCTGTCCACGACCGACCCGGCGAGGCTGGGGGCGCACTTCTCGCCGCCGCCGCTCGTCGTCCCGAGCACGTCCTTCGGCTCGCAGGGCCAGGCGACGGAGAGCGCGAGGTCGGTGGCCGACCGGGTCGGCGGAGGGTTCGCCGAGATCGAGGCGACCGTGCTCGGCAACCCGGCGATCGCCGTCGGGCGCCCCGTCGCGGTCGTCGGGTGCGGTGACCCGTTCGACGGCAAGTACGTGGTGAGCGGTGCCCGGCACGAGCTCTCGGGCGAGCGGGGCTACCTGACGCACGTCACCGTCGCGGACGCGTCCGACCGCACCACCCACGGCACGGTCGCCGGGTCCCGCTCCGCCGCCGGTGCGGGTGCGCGGGGCGCCGGGATCCTGCCCGCGGTGGTGACGTCGGTCGACGACCCCGAGGGCGTCGGCCGGGTCAAGGTCAAGCTTCCCCTGCTGCACGACTCGCTGGAGAGCTGGTGGGCGCGCGTCGTCCAGCCGGGCGCGGGGGCGATGCGTGGCACCTTCGTGCTGCCCGAGGTGGGGGACGAGGTCCTCGTCGCGCTCGCCGAGGGCGAGCTCGACCAGCCGTACGTCCTCGGTGGCCTGTTCAGCACGACGGACAAGCCGCCCGCGCCGTCCGCGGCCCCCTACGTCGACAAGAACAGCGGCGCCGTGACCCGACGGACCATCACGTCGCGCACCGGGATGCACGTCGAGTTCGTCGAGAAGCCCGGCGAGGAGCGTCTCGTCGTCTCGGACAAGGGCGGCAAGGAGCAGGTCGTGCTCGTGCAGAAGCCCGAGGCGGCGATCGAGATCACGTCGTCCGGGCCGGTCAGGGTCACCGCGCAGAAGGCCGTGGAGGTGACCGCCCAGCAGGACGTGACCTGCACGTCGACGACGGGGAAGGTCACCGTGAAGGGCGTGCAGGTCGCGATCGAGGGCACGAGCGCGATCGAGCTCAAGGCGCCGAAGGTCTCGATCAGCGCCGACGCGCAGCTCGCGCTCCAGGGCGCGACCGCGACGCTCGACGGCAGCGCGACCGCGGAGGTCACGTCCGCGGGCGTGACGACCGTCAAGGGCTCGCTCGTGAAGATCAACTGAGGTCGAGGAGGAGCCGTGGGGCAGGAGTTCATCGGGGCCGGGCTGGCGTTCCCGCTGCGGACGGACCGCACCGGGCGCATCGCGCTCGTGCGCCGGACGCAGGAGATCGAGGAGAGCATCCGGCTGGTCCTCGCCACCGCGCCCGGCGAGCGGCCCATGCGCCCGGAGTTCGGCTGCGCCGTCCACGACTACGTGTTCGCCCCGGCCGACGCCGGGACCGCGGGCGACATCGCCTACGCCGTGCGGGTCGCGCTCGACCGCTGGGAGCCCCGGATCGAGCTGCACGACGTGCTCGTGCGGTTCGACCACGTCGACCAGGGCGTGCTGTACATCGACGTCCGGTACACGGTGCGCGGCACGAACGACCCGCGCAACCTCGTCTTCCCCTTCTACGTGATCCCCCGGGACACCGCGTCCGCGGTCGAGGGCGGCGAGTGACGTGCTGCCCTCCCCGAACCTCGACGACCGCCGCTTCCAGGACCTCGTGGACGACGCGAAGCGGATGGTGCAGGCGCGCTGCCCCGAGTGGACCGACCACAACGTGTCCGACCCGGGCGTGACCCTCATCGAGACGTTCGCGTTCATGACGGACCAGATGCTGTACCGCCTGAACCGCGTCCCGGACCGTCTGTACGTCGCGTTCCTCGAGCTCCTCGGCGTGACGCTGCACCCCGCGACCGCGGCCACGGTCGACGTCTCGTTCTGGCTGTCCGCGCCGCAGGAGGAACCCGTCGCCGTCCCGGAGGGGACCGAGGTCTCGACGCCGCGGACCGAGCACGACGACGCGGTCGTGTTCCGCACGACCGGCCCGCTCGTCGTGCCGCCGCGACGCCGGGTGCACCTCCTCACGCAGCGCGCGGACCTCGCGCCGCCCGTCCGTCGCACCGAGACCGTGACGACCGGCGAGCGGTTCCCGTGCTTCGGGGAGCCGCCGACGCCGGGCGACGTCCTGCTCGTCGGGCTCGACGACGCGGCGCCCGGCTGCGCCGTGGTGCTGCGGTTCGACTGCGACGTCCAGGGCGTGGGGGTCGACCCCCGCCGCCCTCCGATCGTCTGGGAGGCGTGGGGCGGCGAGCGCTGGGTGCGCTGCGACGTCGACTCCGACGGGACGGGCGGGCTCAACCGCGCGGGCGACGTCGTGCTGCACCTGCCCGCGGCCCACGCGGCGTCGGTCCAGGACGGGCTCCGAGCGGGCTGGGTCCGGTGCCGCGTCGTCGAGCCGGAGGAGGGTGCCCGCTCGTACAGCTCGTCCCCGGTCGTCAAGGACGTCGAGGCGTTCACGATCGGCGGCACGGTCGGCGCCGTGCACGCCGAGACGGTCACGGGCGAGGTGCTGGGGACGTCCGAGGGCATCCCCGGGCAGACGTTCGCGCTCGAGCGCCGCCCGGTGGTGGCAGGCGGTGCGCCGGCGACGCTCGAGGTCGCGACCGGGGACGGCTGGGAGACGTGGACGGAGACCGGCTCGTTCGCCGGGTCCGGTCCGGACGACCCCGTGTTCACCCTGGACCGGGCGGCGGGGGAGATCCACCTCCCGCCCGCGGTTCGCGACGTCGACGGGACGCTGACGCTGCACGGGAGGGTGCCGCCGTCGGGCGCGCTCCTGCGGCTGCCCGGGTACCAGGTGGGCGGCGGGCCGGCCGGCAACGTCGCGACCGGGGCCGTCCGCGTGCTGCGCGGCACCATCGGGTTCGTCGACCGGGTCGAGAACCGCCGGCCCGCGCTCGGTGGCGTCGACGCCGAGTCGGTCGACGAGGCGCGCGAGCGCGGACCGCTCGCGCTGCGGACGCGGGACCGCGCGGTCACCGCCGAGGACTACGAGCACCTGACGCGCGACGCGGCGCCGCACCTCGCCCGGGTGCGCTGCCTCTCCGTGGCGGGCGCCCCCCAGGCGGTGCGCGTGCTCGTCGTCCCCGCGGTCCCCGCCGCCGACGACGGCACGCGCCGCTTCGAGGACCTCGTCCCCGACCCGGACGTCCTCGACCGCATCGTCGAGCACCTCGAGCCGCGCCGCATGCTCGGCACGCAGGTGCTCGTCGAGCCGCCCTTCTACCAGGGCGTCACCGTCGTCGCGCGGATCGCGGCGCGACGCCGGACCCGGCAGGCCCTGCTCGAGAGCGACGCGCTGCGTGCGCTCAACGCCTACGTCGACCCGCTCGGCGGTGGCCTCGACGGGCTGGGCTGGCCGTTCGGCCGGGCCGTGCGCGCCGGGGAGATCTTCGCGGTGCTCCAGGGCGTGCCGGGCGTCGAGGCGGTGGAGGACGTCAAGCTGTTCGCGGCCGACCCGATCACGGGCGACCGCGGGGAACCGGTGCAGCGCGTCGACGTCGCGGGTGACGCATTGGCGTTCTCCTACCAGCACCAGGTCCGCGTCGTGGAGGCGTCATGACCGGCGGACCGACGCGGCGGGGCGCGGTGGCCGGGCTCGCGAGCCCCGCCCCGGTGACGTCGATGCTGCCGGGGGTCTTCCTCGACGACGACCTGCTCGGGCGGTTCGTCAGCGCCTTCGACGACGCCCTCGCACCCGTCTTCCTCACGCTCGACACCCTCGAGTGCTACGTCGACCCGTGGCTCGCGCCGCGCGACCACCTCGAGTGGGTGGGGCGGTGGGTCGGGGTGGACGCCGACCCGTCGTGGGAGACCGGACGCCTCCGCGTCGCCGTCGCGGACGCGGCGCGCACCCAGCGGCTGCGCGGGACGGCGCGCGGCGTCGCCGACGCGGTGCGGACCGTGACCGGCGGTGAGGTCCACGTGAGCGACACGGGCGGCGTCGCGTCGTCCGTCGTCCCCGGCGGAGACCTCCCTGGCACCGCCGGGCCCTCGTTCCACGTGCGCGTGCTGGTCGACGACCCCGCGGAGGTCGACGACCGGCACGTGCACGAGGTGATCGCGCAGTGTCGCCCCGTCCACGTCCCCTACACGCTCGAGGTGGTGGAGAACCGATGATGACGTGCCCGGCCTGCGGTCAGGCCAACGAACAGGGAGTCTCGTTCTGCGGGTCCTGCGGCAGCTACCTGGAGTGGGAGGAGCCGGCGCCACCGGCCGCCGCTCCGGCGACCGCGTCGGTGCCCGCGGCGGCCCGGACGGTCGGCGAGCCCGGGCCGGACCCGACCCACCCCCCGGTCGTCGCGGCCGGGGCCGCGCCCGACAGCGCCTCCGATCCGGACGGTGCGCCCGCTCCCGACGGCGTGCCGACCCGTGCGCGACCGCCCGGCCCTGCCGGTCCGCCACCCCCCACCGACTCCCCGTCGGTCGTGCCCCAGGAGCTTCCGCCTGCCCGCGAGCCTGCCGCGGTGCTCCCCGGCGTGCCGCTCGCGCGGCCCGCGCCGCGCGCGCCCGAGCCGGACGCGCCCCCGCCCGAGGCGGGCGACCTCGTCTGCGGGACGTGCGGTGCGGGGAACGTCCCGACCCGGCACTTCTGCCGCCGGTGCGGGACGAGCCTCGCGGACGCCCGGGTGCAGGGGAGGAGGTCGTGGTGGAGCCGGCTCTGGCGCCCGGACCCCCGCCCGGCCCCGACCGCGGGCACCCGACCGCGGCGACGGCGCCGCTTCCCCACGAAGACGGTCGTCGCGCTCCTGGTCGTGGGCGGGATCGGGTTCGCCGGCTACCAGCTGCGCGACACCATCGGCGGCGGTGCCACCACCGTGCAGGACCGGCTGCAGGGCGACGAGGTGTACAACCCCGTCACGGTCGTCGCGTCGAGCGAGGCCCCGGACCGGCCCGCGTCGCACCTCGTCGACGGGACGAACGACCTGGCGTGGTCGCCGGCGCAGCCGGGCGACGGTGCCGGGCAGACCGTCGACCTGACGTTCGACCAGCCGTTCCGGCTGGTCCACCTCGTCGTCACGGGAGGGTCCTCGACGGTGCAGGAGGAGTACCTGCAGGGCTCGAGCCCGCGCGCGCTCGACGTCACCGTCACCCGCGCGGACGGGTCGACGGCGCAGCACCGCGTCGACCTCGACGACGTGCCGGGACCGCAGACCGTCGAGGTCGTCGAGGACGACGTCGCGACCGTCCGGCTCACGATCGTGTCGTCGTTCCGTGCGACCCCAGAGACGTCGGTGGCGATCGCCGAGGTCGAGTTCCGGGGCCGCGGTTGACGGGGGTGTGGTCGACCGGGCGGCGGACGCCCAGCTCCTGGAGCACGGCGTCGTACTCGCGTCGCGCGTGGAGCGCGGCCGCGTGGTCGCCGAGCGCGGTGAGCGCCTCGACGAGCAGCCGCCACGGGGCGTCGACCCACCGGTTCAGCTCGATGCTGTGCCGTGCGGCGGACACGGCCCGGTCCGGCTCGTCCGCGCGCAGGCACGCGCCGGCGAGCGACTCGGCGGCGCCGGCCGCGAGCAGGACGTACCGCTCCCGCTCCGGCCGCACCCACTCGGCGGCGCCCTCCTCCGGGAGGAGCTCGCCGCCGTACGCGTCGACGGCGGCCTGCCACCCGTTCACCGCCGAGGACGGGCTCTCGTGCTCGAGCCGTCGTGCTCGCGACAGCCGCTGCTCGAACCGCGCGACGTCGCAGTCCGAGCCGGGAGGCAGCGGCAGCATGTAGGTCTCGCCGTCGCGGCGCACCAGTCCTTCCTCGCGCCGGGCGCCGCGGGGCTCGAGGGCGCGGCGCACCGCGGAGATGTTGACGTGCAGGTTGTGCATCGCGGACCCGAGGTCCAGCTCGCCCCACAGGGCCTGGGCGAGCTGCTCGCGGTGGACCGGACGCCCGGCCCGCATCGACAGGTAGCGCAGGGTCCGCCGTGCACGCGGGCGGAGACCGGAGAGGTCGACGCCGCGCCCGTCCACGGAGATGTCGAAGGCCCCGAAGCACCGCACGACGACCACGTGCTCCCGGTCGCCGACGTGCAGGACCGTCGGTCGGGTCTCCTCCGCGTCGTCCTCCGCCGCGCGGGCGGGGGCGGCCGGCGCGGCAGGCGGTCGGCGCGTGGCCGGCACGGTGGGCGCGGGTGCAGCAGAGGCGACCGTCGGCGCGGGCGGAGCCTGACGGGTCGGGTCGTCCAGACCGGCCGACCGCGCCGTCGACGACGCGAGGCGGAGCAGGTCGTCGCGCTGGGCCGGCTTGCACCCCGCGAGCGCGACGTAGGCGAGCGCGAGCGCGCCCGGCACGTCCGCGGTCCTGGCGAGGCTCTCCGCCTGCGCGGCCAGCTCGGCGGCGTCGGGCAGGCCGGCCTCCACCGCCGCGACCGCGAGCGCCCCGCGGGCCCACGCCACGAGGGTCCCTGCGCCGAG
Organism: Cellulosimicrobium sp. So1_17; assembly: GCF_055181235.1. NCBI lineage: Bacteria > Bacillati > Actinomycetota > Actinomycetes > Micrococcales > Promicromonosporaceae > Cellulosimicrobium > Cellulosimicrobium sp. So1_17. Next base: position 2,655,365 of record NZ_CM143702.1, on the reverse strand, counting down.
CGCGTGGCACCGGAGCGCGAGCCTCTCCCAGTCCTCCGGCTCCCCGGTCCCGCGCCTCGACCGTGCGACGACCTCTGCGCCGGCCACGAGCAGCGCGCTCCAGCGGTCTCCGTCGCTCTCGCAGTACGCCACGCACCGGGCCACCTGCAGCCGCGCCGCAGGGTCGTCGTCGTCCGCGAGGACGACGCCGTGCGTGATGCGGGCGAGCCAGACGAGACCACGACGCTCGGCCTCGGAGTGGATCCGGTCGAGCGCCGCGGCGCTCGTGCCGTCGTCCGGGCCCCGCGTGAACACGACCCTGAAGAGCTGGGCCAGGAGCATCATGCTGGCGTCGGCCTCGACGTCGTTCGCGGCGTCCCGCAGCGCCTCGCGCGCACGTCGCTGGTCGCCCGTGAGGAGCCGCGCGACACCCTCGACGAGCGCGCGGCCCCGCACCGACGCGGGGGCCAGCGTCACGACCGCGCCCGGGTCGCGCACCGTCGCGGCGATGAGGAGGTGGAACCAGTCGGGACGGCGCGGACCCTGCGGGTCCATGAGCGTGCGGACGCGGTCGGCCGTCCCCTTCAGCGCCTCGACGACCCGACGGGCGGCGGCGAGGCGCACCGCGTCGGCGCCCTCCTGCGCCGCGGCGCGGTCGACGACGACGCCGGCCTCCGAGACCCGTCCGTCGGCGACGAGCTCGCGCGCCCGGGCCAGGAGGACGTCCGGGTCCGCCTCGACGAGGTCGGGCGGGAACGCGGACCCCCAGTCGCGCTCGCCACGGTCGTGGGCACCGGGGTCGACGCGGGTCAGCAGGCGCTTCACGCCGTCGAGGTCGTGGGCTCGACCGCGGGACCGCAGCGCCTCGTGCAGCGCGCCCTCGGCCTCGAGGACCTCCGCGGCGCGGGCGTGCATCGACCGCGCCTGCGCGACCGACACCTCGTCCGTGACCGCGGCGACCAGGTGGCGTCTCAGGACGCGGTGCACGCGGTACCCGTCCTCGCCGACCGTCCGCACGAGCGACGTCGACCGGGCGAGCCGACGGAGCGCGTCGCGGGACGTCGCGACGCCGAGCAGGGTGTCGCAGCGGCGCGGCGTGAGCAGGTCGAGCGTCGCCGTGCTGTGCAGGAGCCGCTGGAGGTCCACGGGCAGCGGGCGGAGCACCTGCGTCTGCAGGTAGTCCCACGCGAAGCGTTGGCGGTGGTCGAGCCGGCGGATGGCCCGGCGCTGCTCCCCGGGCAGGTCGTCAGCGACCGAGAGGTGGAAGAGGTGGAGCGCGGCGGCCCAGCCGTCCGTGTGCCATGTGAGCGCCGCGACGTCCGCGGGGTCGAGGGGGACGTCGTACAGCTCGCGGTACAGCCGCTCGACCTCCCACGACCGGAACCGCAGCGCGACGTCGGTCAGCGTGACGGGCGCGGAGAGCTCGACCCTCGCCAGGTTGAGCGGCGGTGCGCGACGCGAGCCGAGCAGGACCGAGACGTGCGGCGGTGCGTGCGCGAGCAGGGCCGAGAGCTCGTCCTCGAGCGGGCTGCCGATGAGGTGGTGGGCGTCGTCGACCACCACGAGCAACGGGTCCTGCGCCATGCGGCCGAGGCGCGCCAGGTGCCCCGGCGCGTCGCCCTGCGCGAGCCGTCCGGCGAGGTGCGGGGGCGTCCGCACCGTCACGCGGGGCCCGTCCGCGCCTCCCGCGTCCCCGGCCTCGCAACGGACCCAGACCACGTCCGTCGAGGCGCGCCGGGCGGCCTGGGTGAGCAGCGTCGTCTTCCCCGATCCCTGCGGGGCGACCACGAGCGCGAGGCGTGCCCCGTCGAGCTGGTCGAGGAGGCGCGGGCGCGGAAGACCCACGACACCGGGCACCGGGGCCTGGTGCGCTCCGTGATCCTCTCCGCGGGCGGCGCTCATCGAGTCGTGTGCCCCCTCGTCCTCGGACGGTCACCGGGAGTCGATCATAGGGAGGCCCGTGCAGGCTCCGCAGGCCGACCGGCAGATATCACCCTCGCCGGGTGCGCGGGTGGCATGATCGACGACCGTGGCCCACGAACCCCGCGTCCCCCTGCGTCCCGCCGTCGCCGCGCTGCCCGCCTACGTCCCGGGGGGCCGCGTCGCCCCGGGTGCCGCGGCGTTCAAGCTCTCGTCGAACGAGAACCCGTACCCGCCCCTGCCGTCGGTGGTCGCCGCGATCGCCGACGCCGCGGCCGACGTCAACCGGTACCCCGACATGTACGCGACCGAGCTCGTCGAGGCGCTCGCGGACCGCCTGGGCGTGACGGCGGCCGAGGTCGTCGTGGGCAACGGGTCGGTCGCCGTCCTCGCGCACGTGCTGCAGACGGTCGTCGAGCCGGGGGACGAGGTCGTCTACCCGTGGCGCTCGTTCGAGGCGTACCCGATCGCCGTCGCGGTCGCGGGCGGCACGTCCGTCCAGGTGCCGTTGCTGACGGGAGAGGGCCGGGGTCGGCTCGACCTGCGGGCGATGGCTGCGGCCGTCACCGAGCGCACGCGCGTCGTCCTGGTGTGCACGCCCAACAACCCGACCGGTCCCGTCGTGCACCGCGACGAGCTCGACGCGTTCCTCGCGGCCGTCCCGTCGGACGTGCTCGTCGTGCTGGACGAGGCGTACCTGGAGTTCGTGCGCGACCCGCAGGCGCCCGACGGCCTCGCCGTGTACGCGAAGCACCCGAACGTCGTGCTGCTGCGCACGTTCTCCAAGGCCTACGGGCTCGCGGGCCTGCGCGTCGGGTACGCGGTCGCGCGTCCCCGGCTCGCGGCCGGGATCCGGGCCGTGTCGACCCCGTTCGGCGTCTCGCACGTCGCGCAAGGGGCGGCGCTGGCCTCCCTGCGGGCGAGCGACGAGCTGCTCGGCCGGGTCGAGCACCTGGTCGAGGACCGCACGCGTCTCGTCGAGGGCCTGCGCGACCAGGGCTGGGAGCTGCCGGAGACCCAGGCCAACTTCGTGTGGTTCGACCTCGGCGACCGCACCGTCCAGCGGGCCGAGGAGGCGCGCGCCGCGGGGGCGATCGTCCGCCCGTTCGCGGGCGAGGGCCTGCGCGTGAGCGTCGGCGAGCCGGAGGCCACCGACCTGTTCCTGCGCGTGAGCGCGACCTGGAGATAGCGCGTCAGGTCACGGTCGGCGGCGGAGAGAGGATCGGCACGAGCTCGCTGAACGGGCGGAAGTCCTCGGTGTTCTCCGTCATCACCGCGGCACCGTGCCGATGTGCTGTGCCGCGATGAGTGCGTCCTTGCCGCGTACGCGCGAACCCGCGACGCGGCCCTTGGCATGAGCGGCGAGCAGCCCGTACGACCGGGTGCAGTCGAGGTCGAAGTCGATCCACTCGAACCTGTCGTCGAGCTCGTTGAGATGACGACGCCGCTCGGCGGCCTGGTCGGAGGATCTCGCGGCGCGGATGCCGAGCTCGAGCTCCGCTCGCGACAGGATGCTCGCGCCGTACGACGCCTGCCGCTCGAGAGGGTAGGTACCGAGGTCCACCAGGACGTTCGTGTCGAGCAGGACGATCACGCCGGGTCGCCCCACGGGTTCTCGACGAGGTCGCCGTCGCGCTGACGTCCGATCTCCGCCTTCAGGTTCGCGGCATTCTCGCCACCCATGGTCGGCAACCCGTCGAGGTCGTCTCCTCGAATCCATCGAGAACGGCGAGAGCCGTGGTCCGGGACCAGGCGGACGCCGGTCGGCTTCCCGTAGGCGGTGACCTCGATCTCCTGGCCGGACGTGAGCACACGGCGGATCACGGCCTGGGGGTTCTGCTTGAGCTCGCGCGTCCCGACGGTCTCCATGATCGCAGGGAAGCCGTGGTGTAGACGCAGGTCTACAGCGGTGCCGCTCCGGTTGCCGACACCCCGCGCCGCGAGAACACTCGCGACCATGGACAACGTGGAGTACGACCAGTTCGTCGAGGACTACGGCTGGCTGTTCGGCGGTGTCGCCGTGGTCGTCTACGTCGCCGTGGCGGTGATCTTCTTCATCGCCTACGTCCGGATCATCCAGAAGGCCGGCTACTCGGGCTGGTGGATCCTCGTCGGCCTCGTCCCGATCCTCAACGTCGTGATGTTCCTCGTGTTCGCGTTCTCGCGCTGGCCCGTGCTGCGCGAGCGTGACGCCCTGCGGGCGGGCGGCGTCTACCCGCGGTGAGGCAGTCCCCGCTCGACGCGGGGGTGGCCCGGTGGGGTTTGGAGGTTCCCTCCAAACGGTTGCCGCACACGTTGGGCGACACGTCGGCAGCGGAACCTACGCAGTCGTAGCCTACGCTTGCGTAGGCTACGGAGACGTAGGTTACGACGGCGCCCCCGACGGGCGTCACCTGCCCCCGAGCGGGCGGTCGCCAGGCGGCCCGCACCGAAGGAGATTCGCGTGACGGACCACGAGGCGAGAGAACCTGCCCGGGACGCAGCGAGCACGGCCCCGGACCTTCCCGACATGGCGGGCGGCCCCGACGACGCTCCCCTGATCCAGCTCGTCACCCCGGCCGGCGCGCGGGTGACGACCCCCGAGACCGACCCGTACCGCGAGCGTGTCGCGCACCTCGACGCCGCCGCGCTGCGCGGCCTGTACCGCGACATGGTCCTCACGCGCCGCTTCGACGACGAGGCGACCGCGCTGCAGCGGCAGGGCGAGCTCGGCCTCTTCGCCCAGTCGAAGGGCCAGGAGGCCGCGCAGATCGGCTCGGGCCGCGCGCTCGCGCCGCAGGACTACGTGTTCCCGTCGTACCGCGAGCACGGCGTCTCGCACGTGCGCGGCATCGACACCGTCGACCGCCTGCGGCTGTTCCGCGGCGTCGACCACGGCGGCTGGGACCCGGCCGTGCACAACGTGCACCTGTACACGCTCGTCATCGGGTCGCACGCGCTGCACGCGACGGGCTACGCGATGGGCGTCCAGCGCGACGGCCTCGTCGGCACGGGCGACCCGGAGCGTGACACGGCGGTCGTCGCGTACTTCGGCGACGGCGCGACGTCGCAGGGCGACGTCAGCGAGGCGCTCGTCTTCGCCGCCGTGAACAACGCCCCGATCGTCCTCTTCTGCCAGAACAACCAGTGGGCGATCTCGGAGCCCACGACCAAGCAGACGCGCGTGCCGCTCTACCGTCGCGGCGGCGGGTTCGGCGTGCCGAGCGTGCGCGTCGACGGCAACGACGTGCTCGCGTGCTACGCCGTGACGGCCGAGGCGCTCGAGCGCGCGCGGTCCGGCGGCGGCCCGACCTTCGTCGAGGCCTTCACGTACCGCATGGGGGCGCACACGACGTCGGACGACCCCACGAAGTACCGGTCCCGGGCGCAGGAGGAGTACTGGCGCCGCCGCGACCCGATCGACCGGCTGGAGGCGCTGCTGCGCGCCGAGGACGCGTGGGACGACGCGTTCGCCGCCGACCTCGCCGCGGAGGCCGACGCGCTCGGCGAGCGCCTGCGCACGGAGACCCGGGCGCTCGGGGCGCCCGCGTCGTCGAGCATGTTCGAGCACGTCTACGGCTCGCCGCACGCGGTCGTCGAGGCCGAGAAGGCGTGGTTCGCCGACTACGAGGAGTCCTTCGCGGCGGACGACGCGCCCGCCGCCCGGCAGGAGGTCGCACGATGAGCACGGGCACCACGAAGACGCTCACCCTCGCCAAGGCGATCAACGAGGGCCTGCGGCGCTCGCTCGAGTCCGACCCGAAGGTCCTGCTCATGGGCGAGGACATCGGACCGCTCGGCGGCGTGTTCCGCGTGACGGACGGCCTGCAGAAGGACTTCGGCGAGGACCGCGTGGTCGACACGCCGCTCGCGGAGTCGGGCATCCTCGGCACCGCGATCGGCCTCGCGCTGCGCGGCTACCGACCGGTGTGCGAGATCCAGTTCGACGGGTTCATCTTCCCGGCGTACGACCAGATCACGACGCAGCTCGCGAAGATGCGCTACCGCTCGGGCGGCAAGCTCCAGGTGCCGGTCGTCGTCCGCGTGCCCTACGGCGGGGGCATCGGCGCCGTCGAGCACCACAGCGAGAGCCCGGAGGCGCTCTTCGCGCACACGGCCGGGCTGCGGGTCGTCTCGCCCTCGACGCCCCAGGACGCGTTCACGATGATCCAGGAGGCCGTCGCCTCCCCGGACCCGGTGCTGTTCTTCGAGCCGAAGGGCCGCTACTGGGAGAAGGGCGAGGTCGAGCTCGGCGGTCCGGGGGAGGGCGCGGGCGTGCTCGACCGCGCGCGCGTCCTGCGGGCCGGGACCGACCTCACGCTCGTCGCCTACGGCCCGACCGTCGCCACGGCGCTGCGCGTCGCCGCCGCGGCCGAGCAGGAGGGCCGCAGCGTCGAGGTCGTCGACCTGCGCTCGATCTCGCCGCTCGACACCGCGACCGTCGTCGAGTCGGTGCGCCGCACGGGGCGCTGCGTCGTCGTGCACGAGGCGCCCACCTACCTGGGCTCCGGCGCAGAGGTGGCGGCCCGGGTGACCGAGGAGTGCTTCTACTCGCTCGAGGCGCCCGTGCTGCGCGTCGGCGGGTTCCACACGCCGTACCCCGTCGCGAAGATCGAGCACGACTACCTGCCGAGCCTCGACCGCGTGCTCGACGCCGTCGACCGCGCGTTCGCGTACTGACGCGCGCCGCTCAGGACCGAGACCCAGGAGGACCAGCAGTGCCGACGTACGAGCAGTTCAAGCTTCCCGACGCGGGCGAGGGGCTCACCGAGGCCGAGATCGTGCACTGGCACGTGGCCGCGGGCGACCGCGTCACGGTCAACCAGACGATCGTCGAGATCGAGACCGCGAAGTCGCTCGTCGAGCTGCCGTCGCCCTTCACGGGCGTGGTGAGCGAGATCCTCGTCCCCGAGGGCGTGACGGTCGAGGTCGGCGTGCCGATCGTCGTCGTCGACACCGACCCGGACGGCGCGTCGCCGGCGCCCACGGCACCGGCCGCGACGGTGCCCGACGGCGTGGACGCGCCCGCTCCCGAGGCCGGCGGCTCCGGCTCGGTGCTCGTGGGCTACGGCACCGTCGAGCCCGGCAGCGCGCGCCGCCCGCGGCGTGGCGCCCCGGCAGCCGTCGCTCCGGCCGTCGCAGGCCCGGCTGCCGCCCCGGCTGCCGCCCCCGCCCCCGCTGTGCCGGCCGCACCTCCCAGCCCGGCGTCGTCGGTGCCCGTCCCCGCGCCGGCGAGCCCCGCCGTCGGGCACGCGCACCTGCCGGTGCTCGCCAAGCCGCCCGTGCGCAAGCTCGCGAAGGACCTCGGGATGGACCTCGCGAGCGTCGCGGGCACCGGCCCGGGCGGGATCGTCACGCGCGAGGACGTCGTCGCCCACCACGAGCAGGCGAAGGCGAAGCCTCTCGCGACGTACGCGGACGACGACCAGCCGTGGCTCGCGACCGGCGCCGTCACGTCCGACGGCCGGCAGACCCGCGTGCCCGTGAAGTCGGTGCGCAAGCGGACGGCCGAGGCGATGGTCGCGAGCGCCTTCACCGCACCGCACGTCACGGTGTTCCAGACGGTCGATGTGACGCGCACGATGCGGCTCGTGGGCACGCTGCGCGAGGACCGCGAGTTCGCGGATGTGCGCGTCACGCCCCTGCTCGTCACGGCGAAGGCGATGCTCCTCGCGGTGCGCCGCCACCCCGAGATCAACGCGAGCTGGGACGACGCCGCGCAGGAGATCGTCTACAAGCACTACGTGAACCTGGGCATCGCGGCCTCGACGCCGCGCGGGCTCGTGGTGCCGAACATCAAGGACGCGCACCGGCTCGACCTGCACGGGCTCGCGACGGAGATCGCCGACCTCACGGCGACCGCCCGCGCGGGACGCACGAGCCCGGCCGACATGTCCGACGGCACCATCACCATCACGAACGTCGGCGTGTTCGGCATCGACACGGGGACGCCCATCCTCAACCCGGGCGAGGCCGCGATCCTCGCGTTCGGGGCGATCCGCGAGCAGCCGTGGGTGCACAAGGGCAAGATCCGCAAGCGCTGGGTCACGCAGCTCGCGCTGAGCTTCGACCACCGGCTGGTCGACGGCGCGCTCGGCGCGCGCTTCCTGTCCGACGTCGCGCGCGTCCTCGAGGACCCGGCGCGGGGCCTGGTCTGGGGCTGACGCTGCGGCACCCTGTGCCACGTCCGCGCCCCGCGGTGCCCCGTCCGCCCGTCCGCGTCACGGGTCGCCGTCGGTGCCGGGGTAGCTCTCGACGTAGACGGGGCGACCCGTCCTCGACGGGTCCGCCGCCTCGCCGACGCCGTTCACGACGTGCTCGATCGTGCCCGCGCCGAGGCTGACGGTCGCGACGTGGTGGAGCCGGACGCCCGGGGTCTGCGGGACCTCGAACCCGTTCGCCGTGCGGATCGAGGGGTCCTCGAGGTTCGCGGCGTAGACGCCGCCCCCGTGGAGCACGTGGCGGCGGACGTCCTCGCCGACGGCGTAGCCAGCCCAGCCCTCGACGTCGCCCTTCATCCAGGCCGCCTGGTCCGGCGGGTCGTACGCGAGCTCGCTCTGGTAGAAGACCGTCGTGCCGTCCTCGCCGTCCCAGAACGTGTTGTGCTCCTGGAAGTGCTCGACGAACAGGCCGGTCGCGGTGACGTGGTCGCCGTGCACCACGACGCCCTGACGGCCGATGTTGGTGACCCACCGCTCCCCGTCGTCGAACCCCTCCGCGCCGTGGTCCGCGCGCCAGACCCAGGCGTGGTCGACGAGGACGTGGTCGCCGTTGACCTCCAGCGCGACGTCGGCGCTGCCGGGGTGCGGCCCGCCGACGCGCAGGTAGACGTCGCTCAGCGTCGTCGGGTTCGCCGGGTCACCGGCCCGCTCGGCGTCCTCGGCTCCCGAGCCGACCCGGACCAGGACGGGGGACCGGACCTCGCCCGCGTCGACCGTGACACCGGCCACGACGACGCCGGGGACGTCCGCCACGGTGAGGGGGATGGCGCCGTCGACCGCCGTGAGCGTGGGGTGCCCGATCCCGAGGACGACCGTGTCGGGCCGCTCGACGGCGATGCTCTCCCCGACGTCGTACACACCGGGCGTGAGGAGCAGGTGCCGGCCCTGCTCCAGCGCCTCGTTGATCGTCGCCACGGGGTCCGTCGGGCGCGCGACGAAGAAGTCGGTGAGCGGGACGGTGCGGCCGGGTGTGGGGCCGTCCGCCCAGGAGATGCCCGACGAGTCGCGCTGCGCCGCCGGGACGCGGACCTGGTGGGCGCCGTCGCCGTCGACGAAGAGGTACGGCTTCTCGCGGCTGAGGGGCGTCCGCTCGAGCGTCGTGTACGCGGGGTCCGGGTAGGCGGAGTCGTCGGGAGCCCCCTCGACCCCTGCGAACACCTGGTTCCAGACGGCGTTGCTCCAGCTCCCGATCACGCTGTTCCGCGTGAACCACTGCTGCTGGGAGCCGTTGACGACGTCGCCCGCCCGCGAGTCGGCGACGAACCCGCCGCTCCCGTACTGCGGCCCTGCCGAGCACGTGTCGGTGAGCGAGAGCGGGGGCCGCCCGTCTCCGCCGAGCACGTCGACCCGCCGCATCGACACGGCCTGGGAGACGGCCCAGGTGCTCGCCGCCTGCTGGCACCCGTCCTGTCCCGCGCCGTCGGCGTCGATCGTGAGGTTGGCCAGCGTGCGCCAGAAGTTCACGAGCGCGAGGCAGTTCGACGTCCCGTCGTCCGCGAGACAGCGGTTGAACACCTCGATCTTCCCGTTCACCACGACGTCCCCCGGTGACGCGCCGAGCCCGGCGACCTCGGTGTAGTAGCCGACCGTGAGCTGCAGCGGATCGGTGTCGGTGCCGTACGTCCCCGGCTCGAGCAGCACGGCGTACCGTCCGGTACCCATCTCGTCGTCCGTCTGCCGGGCGGTGATCCCGTCGACCAGGGCGTGGATCTCGGCCACGGACATCGACGGCGACAGGACGACCACGCCGGGACCGAGGTCGGGGTCGGTGGCGCTCACCTCGCGGAGCGGCGCCGGGGCGCCCACGGCGGGCGTCCCGGCGTCCGGGGACCGGTCCACGACGAGCACCGTGCCGACCACGCCGACGAGGACACCGACGGCGGTCCCGAGCGCGGCCCCGAGGAGGAACCGGCGGCGCGCGGCGTCGACACGGTCCACGAGCCCTCCCTCCGGCGACCGTGACGCCCGTGCTGCCCCCGCTCGGAGAACGGGGGCAGCACGGGAGGCGTCAGCGACGGACGCGCACCGCTCCGGCGAGGTCGACGTCCACGGCCGAGCGGCCGACGTACACGGCCACCTGGCCGGTGGGGGTGACCCACTCGTCCGCCTCGGCGTCCCAGTACGAGAAGTCGCGCCGGTCCAGCTCCACGCGGACCTGCTGGCGGCGGCCCGCCTCCAGCTCGACCTTGGCGTAGCCCGCCAGCTTGAGCTCCGGGGACTCGACCCCGGGCAGCGGGCCGAGGTACACCTGGACCACCTCGGTGCCGGTCCGGTCACCGACGTTGCGCACGCGTACCCGCACGTCGACGGTGTCGTTCCCGCCGGTCGCCCGGATGGCGTTGCCGACCCGGAACCGGTCGAGGTCGAACTCCGTGTAGGAGAGGCCGTGGCCGAAGGCCCACATCGGCTCGACGTTCGCCGCGAGGTATCCGCGGTAGCCGACGTTCAGACCCTCCGAGAACTCCACGTCCGGGTCGTCGAGCCAGGGGTTCTGCACGGCGAGCGGCAGCTCCTCCTCGCTGCGGGGGTACGACACGGGGAGGTGACCGGAGGGGTCCTCGTCGCCGAACAGGATCGCCGCGAGCGCGTTGCCCTCCTCCTGGCCGCCGTAGAAGTTCTGCAGCACCGCCGGGACGGCGTCCGCCCACGGCATGACGACGCCGGAGCCGGTCGCCACGACGACGACGGTCCGCGGGTTCGCGGCCGCGACCTGGCGGATGAGCTGCTCGGCGTTCTGCGGCAGCTTGAGCGAGACCATGTCCCGCTCCTCGGTCTCGTAGGTGCGCACGTAGACGACGGCGACGTCGGACGCCGCGGCCGCCTCGGCCGCCTCGACGACGGACGGCGGCAGGGCGTCGTCCGGCGTGTCCCACTGCAGGAGGAAGGTACCCGGCTGCAGCCCGACCAGCGGGCGGGTCTGGGAGTACTCGACGCGCAGGTCGTAGGCCTGACCCGCCTCGAGCGCCAGGCCGGCGGAGCGGACGTCCCGGCGGCCGTCCTCGCCCGTCATGTCGACGACGAGCTCGTCGTCCAGCCAGACCCGGGCGTCGCCCCAGCCCGTGGCGCCGAGCACGTACTCCCCGGTGGAGGGTGCGACGAGCTCGCCCGTCCAGCGGACCGACTGCTCGCCGTTCTGCGCCGGGCCGAGCCCCGCGAGCGTGGGCGTCGGGGGCACCTGCGAGCCGTACAGCGAGGCGAAGGCCGGCCCGCCGCCGGTGAAGCCGACGTCGTACGAGGCCTGCGCCTCGGTGCGGGTCAGACCCACGGCGCCCGTCCACGTGGCGTTCGCGAAGTAGCGGGCGGTGAGCCCGTCACCGATCCCGCGCTCGGGCCGCAGCACCGACGACGGCACGGCGGTCATGTCGCGGGTCTCGATCATGTTCGCCGCGCTCACGGGGTCGTTGCCCTGCGCGTAGCGGACCTGGGTGCCGCTCTCCTCCGCGCGGTCCCGCATCGCGTCGAGCAGCGAGACCTCGTAGGTCGGCTGGACGAACGCGGAGCCGCCGAGGGCGGAGGGGATGGTGGCGTCCGCCCCCACGACGGCGACGGACGTCGCGGCGTCGAGCGGGAGCGCGTCGTCGTTCTTCAGCAGCGTGATCGCGTCCTCCTGCACCTCGCGCGCGACGGCACCGTGCTCCTCGACGGGGATCGCCGTCGGCGTGTAGTCGCCGTCGAAGATGCCGATCGCGAACATCGTGCGCAGGATCCGCAGCACGGCCCGGTCGACGAGCGCCACGGGGACGGTGCCGTCGTTGACGGCGGCGAGGAGCGCGTCACCGTAGAACGACCGCGTCCCGGTCTCCATGTCGGTCCCCGCGACGATCGAGGGCAGCGTCGAGTGGATGGCCCCGAAGTCGGTGAGGACGAAGCCGGTGAAGCCGAGCTGCTCGCGCAGGATCTCGTTCAGGGCCAGCTCGCTCTCGCACGCGTAGACCCCGTTGATCTTGTTGAAGGAGCACATGACGGAGCCCAGGTCGGCGTCGCGGACGGCGGCCTCGTACCCGGCCGTGTGGACCTCGCGGAGCGTGCGCTCGTCGACGATCGCGTTCTGCAGGCCCCCGCGGTACGTCTCCTGCGTGTAGGCGGTGTAGTGCTTGAGGTTCGCGATGACGCCGCGCTCCTGGACCTCCTGGACGTAGGGCACCACGATCGAGGACCCGAGCTCGGGGTCCTCGCCGGTCGACTCGGCCTGCCGGCCCCAGAAGGGGTTGCGCGTCGGGTCGAAGTTGGGGCCGAGCAGCACCTCGTGCCCGGTCTGCCTCGACTCGTCGCCGACGACACCCGCGTAGTCCCGCGCTCGCTGGGGGTCCCAGGTCGCGGCCAGGGCGAGCGTCGCGGGCATGGCCGTGGCGCGGTCGCCGGTCTCCGGCAGCACCCAGCCGCGCGACGCGATGCCGGCGGTGGCGTCGGCCATGCTCAGCTCGGGGATGCCGAGGCGCTCGATGGGCGCGTTGTAGAACGCCGCGGGCGCTGCACCCTGGTCGCCGGACATCAGCTCGACCTTCTCCTCGAGCGTCATCGCCTGCAGCAGCAGGACCGCCCGTTGGTCCGGTGACAGCGCGGTGTTCATCCACGGCGGGTCCGCCGTCGCCGCGTGCGCCGACGGCGCCAGCGTCACGACCAGCGCGGCGGCGGCGAACGCCGCGACGGCACCCACCCCGCTCCTGCGCGCACGATGCATCTCGACCACTCCCATGACGAGCCCTCCCCTTCGAGGACGGATCCGTGGCCGCGGAGGTCGCCGATGACCTCCGCAGGTCCTCCACGGTCCGGACACGCCCACGACACTCGCCCGCCGCCCGGGCGGCAACCCCCGGACGGGGGACCAGTTTGGGACCCCCGGTCGCCCCGCGCGCGAGCCGGAGAGGCGTCGCTAGCATCGGGAAGATGCGCAACGAGGAGCTGCGCGAGTTCCTGACGACGCGACGTGCCCGCATCACCCCGGCTCGCGCCGGGCTGCCCGAGACGGGCGGCGCCCGCCGCGTGGCCGGTCTGCGCCGCGCCGAGGTCGCGGACCTCGCGGGGATCAGCGCGGGTTACTACCGACGTCTGGAGCGGGGCGCCGTCGCCTCCGTGTCCACGTCGGTCATGACGGGCGTCGGGCGTGCCCTGCAGCTCGACGGCGCCGAACGGGACCATCTCGCGGACCTGCTCCGGTGGCCGCGCGGCAGGGCGGTGGTCGCGCACCCGGCACCGGCGCCCACCGCGGTGCTGCCGTTCGTGCGCCGGCTCCTCGACGCGACGGCGCTGCCCTGCTGCGTGCTCGACGACCGGCTCGACCTCCTCGCCGCCAACGACCTCGCGCGGGCGCTGTACCACCCGCTCTACGCCGGCCCCGGCGCGCCGGAGAACCTCGCGCGCTTCGTGTTCCTCGACCGCGCCGCGCGCGACTTCTGGTCCGACTGGCCCGTCGTCGCCGACCTCGTGGCCTCGCTCCTGCGGACCGGCTCGGGCCGCGACCCGCTCGACGCCGACCTCGTGGCGCTCGTGCGCGACCTCCGCGCGCGCAGCGCCGAGTTCCGCACCCGATGGGCCGCGCACGAGGTCGCCGGCGACGCGTCCGGGACCCGCGAGATCCGACACCCCGTCGTCGGGCGGCTCACGCTCGAGGTGCACGCGCTCACCGTCCCGGACGCGCCGGGGCAGCACGTCGTGATCCACGCCGCGGCCCACGGCTCGGCCTCGCAGCGGCGGCTCGACGAGCTCGCGGACTGGGCGGAGGAGTCACGGCGCACCGACCGCCATGACGCGACGAGCGGGAAACCGGCTGACCGGGCTGCCGGACGCGTGCGACCATCGCGCCCATGACCGATGCTCTTCCCGCCCTCTGGGCGGGGGTGCTCGCGGGGTACGCCATCGCCGTGCCCGTGGGCGCGATCGCCACGTACCTCGTCGCCCTCACCGCACGCACGTCGTGGCGCGTGGGCGCGGCGGCCGGGCTCGGCATCGCGACGGCGGACGGGCTGTACGCGCTCGTGGCCACGCTCGGTGGCGTGGCGCTCGCAGGTGTCATCGCGCCCGCCGCGCCGTGGCTGCGCCTCGCGTCCGGGGTCGTGCTCGTCGTCCTGGCCCTGCGGACCGCGTGGGTCGCCGTGCGGGAGCACCGCGCGCGCACGGTGCCCGCCGACGCGTCTCCCGACCGTCGCCGCGCACGGCTCGCCGGGCCGCCACCGGGCCCCGGTCGGGCGTACGTCCAGCTCTTCGCGCTCACCGTCGTCAACCCGGCCACCGTCGCGTACTTCGCGACGGTCGTCGTGGGCGCACGGGCGGCGGCGGGGGACGCGGACGTCGCCTCGGGCGCGTTGTTCGTCCTCGGTGCGTTCGTGGCGTCCGCGAGCTGGCAGCTCGTGCTCGCCGGCGGCGGGACGGTTCTCGGCCGGTGGCTGTCCGGGCCGCGCGGCCGCCTCGCGACGGGCCTGGTCTCCGCGGTGGTGATGCTCGTGCTCGTCGTCGTGCTGGTGGTCTGAGGACGAGGCCGCCCCGCTTGCAACGGACCGGAGAAGGACGACGATGGGGGCGGTCGGCGTACTCACACCGGTGGGATTCGAAGGAGGCGATGACGTGCGTCGGAGCACGCTCCGGGCAGGGGCGGCGGACCGTGGCCTGGCGGCGGTCCCGGTTCTCGCACTGACCGTCCTGGGTCTCGCCGCGTGCGCCGGTCCGGGCGCGACGGACGCGGAGGACGTCGTGACGCGCTTCGTCGGCGCGATCGCCGCGGGCGACGGTCCCGAGGCGTGCCGCCTGCTCCTGCCGGACGCCGCCGAGGCGCTCGCCGAGGACGCGGGCGAACCGTGCCAGGAGGCGGTCGTCGACCCGTCCGGACCGCTCGCCGACGTGGTCGCCGGCGCGGACGACGTCGTCGTCGAGGACGTCCACGTCGCCGGTCGGCAGGCGCAGGTCGTCACGGCGTCCGACACCGTGTTCCTCGCCCTCTCGGGCGACGGCTGGGTCGTGACCGCAGCCGGGTGCACGGCGCGGCCCGACCGCCCCTACGACTGCGAGGTGGAGGCGTGAGAATCCCCCGGTTCATGTTCTGGGCAACGCTCGTGCTGGTGGCCGTGGGCCTGGTGACGGCCCTCGTGCTCGCGGCGGTGCACCGGTGAGCGGCGGGTCGGGCGGGGGCTCCGGCGGTGTCCTCGGCGGTCTGCGCGCCAGCTCGCTGAGCATCTTCTTCGCGGTCGTCTTCCTCGTGACGCTCGTGGGCCAGGCCCTGAGCGGCGTCGCGGTGTTCAACCTCGACCAGCGCGCCGCGGGTCTCGACCCGGTGACGCTCGGCCAGTACGTCGCGTCGTCGGCCTTCTGGGTCGACGTCACCGAGAACTGGCAGTCGGAGTTCCTCCAGTTCCTGCTGTTCATCACCGCGACCGTCTGGTTCGTCCAGCGGGGGTCGCCCGAGTCGAAGAAGCTCGAGAAGGCGGGGCGCGAGTCCGACGAGGACCAGAAGGTCGGCGAGCACGCGGACGAGGGCTCACCCACCTGGGCGAAGGCCCGCGGGTGGCGCCTCGCGGTCTACTCGCGCTCGTTGTCGCTCGTCATGGGGCTGATCTTCCTGGGTTCGTGGCTCGCGCAGTCCGCCGCCGGCGCGGTCGCGTTCAGCGAGGAGCAGATGCGCGAGCTCCAGGACCCCGTCCCCTGGGGCGAGTACCTCACGCTGCCCGACTTCTGGAGCCGGACGTTGCAGAACTGGCAGTCCGAGATGCTCGCGGTGCTCAGCATGGTGGTGCTGTCGATCTACCTGCGCGAGCGCGGGTCCCCCGAGTCCAAGCCGGTGGGCTACGCGCACGAGGCCACGGGCGTCGAGGGCTGACGGCGGCGGCAGCTCACCTCTCACAGCGTCCCGGCGCTCTGTGCGGAAGACCTCACACACGCTTAACGACCCGCGCCGACCGGCGAAACACGGTGTTCCTAGCGTCCTGGGTACTGACCGGGACCTGCTGAAGGAGCCGCCATGTCCGCGCCCACGAGCCCCACCACCCACGAGGGTGAGCAGTCCGCAGACCTTCCCGCCGGCGCCGAGCCGGCCGAGACCACCACCGCGACGCTCGCACCCGAGGCGACGACCGCCGTCGGGCAGGCGCCCGCACGACGCCGCTCCGGGCGGTGGATCGACCGCTGGGACCCCGAGGACCCGACGTTCTGGCGCGACGGCGGCCGGAAGGTCGCGTCGCGGAACCTGTGGATCTCGATCTTCGCCGAGTTCCTCGGGTTCGCCGTATGGGCGCTGTGGTCGATCGTCGTGCCGCAGCTCCCGGCCGCCGGGTTCGCGCTCACGGTCGACCAGCAGTTCTGGCTCATCGCCGTGCCGAGCCTCGTCGGCGCCACGCTGCGCATCCCGTACACGTTCGCGGTGCCGGTCTTCGGCGGCCGGAACTGGACGGTCGTGTCCGCGCTCCTGCTCCTCCTGCCGACCGCGGCGCTGGCCGTCGTCGTGCAGAACCCCGAGACGCCGTTCGGCCTGATGCTCGGCGCCGCGGCGCTCGCCGGCTTCGGCGGCGGCAACTTCGCGTCGTCGATGGCGAACATCTCCTTCTTCTACCCCGAGAAGGAGAAGGGCAAGGCGCTCGGGCTCAACGCCGCGGGCGGCAACCTCGGGACCGCCGCCGTCCAGCTCGCCGTCCCGCTGGTCATCGTGGCCGGCGCGGGCATCGCGCTCGAGCGGGCCGGGCTCATGATGGTCCCGTTCATCGTGCTCGCGGCGTTCCTCGCGTGGCGCTCCATGGACAACCTGTCGACCGCGAAGGCCGACCCCCGCTCGTTCGCCGCCGCGACGAAGAACAAGCACACGTGGATCATCTCGTTCCTCTACATCGGCACGTTCGGGTCGTTCATCGGCTACGCCGGAGCGTTCCCGATGCTGCTCAAGGGCCAGTTCCCCGAGGTCACGCTGTCCATCGCGTTCCTCGGCGCGCTCGTCGGCTCGGTCACGCGCCCGCTCGGCGGCATCATCGCCGACCGCGTCGGCGGCACGCGCGTGACCATCGCGTCGTACGGGGTCATGGCGCTCGGCGCGTTCGGCGCGATCCAGGCACTGCAGTCGCACAGCTTCGGCCTGTTCTTCGGCTCGTTCCTGCTGCTGTTCGTCGCGACCGGCATCGGCAACGGCTCGACCTACCGCATGATCCCCGCGGTGTTCCAGGCGAGCGCCGTGCCGGGCGGGGCCGTCGACGGCGCGGGCACGGTCGACGCGGCCGCGCTCGACGAGACCCGTGCCAGGGCACGCAAGGCCGCCGCCGGCTGCATCGGCATCGCCGGCGCGATCGGCGCGTTCGGCGGGTTCCTCATCCCCCGCGGGTTCGCGGCGTCGACGAGCCTCGCCGGGTCGCTCGTGCCCGCTCTGTGGACGTTCATCGGGGTCTACGCCGTCATGGCGGTCGTCGCGTGGGCCGTGTACCTGCGCAAGGGCGCGGCGCTCGCCGCCGCCCGGATCTGACGGACGGCCGAGGCGCGCGCATGACGACCACCCCCACGACCGCCGCGCCGGGGAGAGCTGAGGCCCCCGGCGCGGCACCGGCCCGCACGCACTGCCCCTACTGCGCGCTCCAGTGCGCCATGACGCTCGACTCCCGCGGTCCCGACGCCGCGGGTGACGCGGGCGCGGGAGGCGACGCCACGGCGTCGGGCACCCCGGCGAAGGTCCCGCCCGTGACGGTCGCGCCCCGCGACTTCCCCACGAACAAGGGCGGGCTGTGCCAGAAGGGGTGGACGAGCGCGACGGTGCTGCGCGCGACCGACCGGCTGACGACGCCGTTGCTGCGGGGGGCGGACGGCGAGCTGCACCCCGCGACGTGGGACGACGCGCTCGACGTCGTCACCGGCGGGATCACGCGGATCCAGACGGAGCACGGGCGGGACGCGGTCGCGATCTTCGGCGGCGGGGGACTGACGAACGAGAAGGCGTACGCGCTCGGCAAGTTCGCGCGGACCGTGCTGCGGACGGCCAACATCGACTACAACGGCCGGTTCTGCATGGCGTCGGCCGCGGCCGGCTCGAACCGCGCGTTCGGCATGGACCGTGGGCTGCCGTTCCCGCTCGCCGACCTCGGCGGCGCGGACGCGGTCCTGCTGCTCGGGTCGAACCTCGCCGAGACAATGCCGCCGTCGGTGCAGCACCTCGCGGGGGTCCGCTCGCGCGGCGGGCTCGTCGTCGTGGACCCGCGGCGCAGCGCGACGGCCGCGCTGACCGGGGAGGTGGAGCCCCGGGAGGGCGTCCCGGCGGCGGTGGGGCCGGTGGGGGACCAGGGCCTGCACCTGCAGCCCGTCCCGGGCACGGACCTCGTCGTCCTCCTCGCGCTGCTGCACGTCGTGGTCGTGGAGGGTCTCGTCGACGAGGAGTACGTCGCGGCGCGCACCACGGGGTTCGACGACGTGCGGCGCTCCGTCATGGCGTGGTGGCCCGAGCGCGCAGAGACGGTGTGCGGGGTCCCGGCCGAGCGGCTGCGGCACGTCGCGCGGCTGCTCGCCGCGGCGTCGCCGGCGCGCGGCGGGGCCGGCGCGTACCTGCTCACGGGCCGGGGCGTCGAGCAGTCCTCCCAGGGGACGGCGACCGTCACGGCGACGATCAACCTCGCGCTCGCGCTCGGACTGCCGGGCCGCGTCGGGTCCGGGTACGGCGCGATCACGGGCCAGGGCAACGGTCAGGGCGGCCGCGAGCACGGGCAGAAGGCCGACCAGCTCCCCGGCTACCGCAAGATCGACGACCCCGCGGCGCGCGCGCACGTCGCGGCGGTCTGGGGCGTGGACCCCGCGACGATCCCCGGACCGGGCATGCCCGCGGTCCGGCTCCTGCGCTCGCTGGGCTCCGGGGAGGAGGAGCGGCCGCGGGCCTTGCTCGTGCACGGGTCGAACGTCGTCGTGAGCGCGCCGAACGCCGACCGGGTCGTCGACGGCCTGCGCGCGCTCGACCTGCTCGTCGTGTGCGACGTCGTCCCGTCCGAGACCGCGCTGCTCGCCGACGTCGTGCTGCCCGTGACGCAGTGGGCCGAGGAGGAGGGCACCATGACGTCGCTCGAGGGGCGGGTCATCCGCCGTCGTCGGGCGGTCGACGCCCCGGGCGAGGCCCGGTCGGAGCTGTGGATCCTCGCCGAGCTCGCGCGGCGGCTCGGGTCCACGGCCGCGTTCCCGACCGACCCGGCGGTCGTGTTCGACGAGCTCGCTCGCGCCTCGGCGGGCGGCGTCGCCGACTACTCGGGCCTGAGCCACGCCCGCCTCGACGCCGACGAGGCCGAGAGCGGGCCGGGACTCTTCTGGCCGGTCCCCGCCGCCGTGTCAGGGTCACGGGTCACCGGGGCGTCTCCTCGCCCTGACACGTCGACGCCGCACCCCGGCACCCCGCGCCCGTTCCTCGACCGCTTCGCCACGCCCGACGGCCGTGCCCGGATGGTCGCCGTCGACCACGTCGGGCCGAGCGACGACGTCCGCACCGACGCGCCCGTCTACCTCGTCACGGGCCGCGTGCTCCAGCACTACCAGTCGGGCGCGCAGACGCACCGCGTGCCCGAGCTCGACCGGGTCGTCCCCGACCCGTTCGTCGAGATGCACCCGCTCCTGGGCGTCCGGCTCGGCGTCGCCGACGGTGACCGCGTGCGTCTCACGTCGAGCCGCGGCCACGTCGAGGCGGCGGCGCGCTGGACCGACCGCATCCGGCCCGACACGGTCTTCATGCCGTTCCACTGGAGCGGCGCCGGGAGCGTCAACCGCGTGACGACGGACGCGACCGACCCGATCTCCGGCATGCCGGAGTTCAAGGTGTGCGCGGTGGACGTGCGCCGCGCCCCCGACCCCGACGACCCGGCGGGCGACGGCACGACGTCCGTCCGCGACCGGCAGGAGGTGCTCGCATGAGCGGGACGAACGGGCGGACGACGCGCGTCGTCGTCGTCGGCAACGGCATGGTCGGTGCACGGTTCGCGCAGGACCTCGTCGCGCGCGTCGGCTCCGGCGCGGACGTCGCGCCGGTCGAGGTGACGGTGCTCGGCGCCGAGGAGTACGAGCCGTACAACCGGGTGCTGCTGAGCGAGGTCGTCGCCGGGAAGGTCGACCTCGCCGGGATCGGCCTGCCCGCGACGGACGACCCCCGCGTGACGGTGCGTCGCGGCACGGAGGCCATCGCGATCGACCGCTCCGCGCGCCGGGTCGTCACGGCCGACGGCGCGTACCCCTACGACGCGGTCGTCCTCGCGACCGGCGCGGCGGCACGCGTGCCGGAGGTCGCCGGCCTGACCGGGCGGCCGGACCTGCCGCGCGGTGCGCACGCGCTGCGCACGCTCGACGACGCACGGGAGATCGTCGCCGCGTCGGTCAACGCGCAGCACGCCGTCGTGGTGGGGGCCGGGGTGCTCGGCCTCGAGGTCGCGTGCGGCCTCGCCCGGCGAGGGGTCGCGGTCAGCCTCGTGCACGGCGGCGAGAGCCTCATGGACCGCCAGCTCGACGTCGCGGCCGGCGGTGTCGTCGCCCGCAGCCTCGCCGCGCTGGGGGTGCGCACCTGGACGCGGGCGAGCACCGAGCGGGTGCGCGTCGGGTCCGGGCACGTGCGCGGCGTCGCGCTCCGTGTGCCCGACGACGGCCGCGCGGCCCTGACGACCGGCCTCGCCTCGTCGACCGGCCCTGCCCCGTCGACCGGCCCTGCTTCGGCGACCGGCCCTGCCTCGTCGACGGGCCCGGCCGGGCCGTCCCACGCGACCCGCGTCGTCGAGATCGAGGCCGACCTCGTCGTGCTCGCGTGCGGCACGGTCCCCGAGACCGGCCTCGCGCGTGCCGCAGGCCTGACGGTCGACCGGGGCGTCGTCGTCGGCGACGACCTCGCGAGCCCTGACGACCCCGCCGTCTTCGCGATCGGCGACTGCGCGCAGCCGCCCGAGGGCGGGTCGGGGCTCGTCGCGCAGGGCTGGGACCAGTCGCGCCGCCTCGCGGAGGCCCTCGCCGCCATGGTGACCGCGAGAGCCACGGCGGCGCCGCCTGACGGACGTCGCGACGTCGGGCGCGCCGGTGCCCGGCCACCCGCCCCGGCGTCCCCGCACGTGCGGCTGGGGGGTGAGCAGGACCGCCCGAGCATGGCGCTCCGCCTCGCCATGAGCGTCGTCGCCCGCCCCGTCGTGTCAGGGCCTCAGGTCACCGGGGCGTCCTCTCGCCCTGACCCGTCGCAGGACCCGACCCGCGTGTCAGGACGTCGGGTCACCGGGGCGTCTCCTCGTCCTGACAGCGCACGGTCCGCCGTCGGGACCGACGTCGTCCGGGTCAAGGCCGCCGGGCTCGAGATCGTGGCGATGGGCGTGTGCGGGGTGCGGCGTCCCCACGACCCCGCCCACCGCACGGTCGCGCTGAGCGACCCCGCGTCGGGTCGCCACGTCGAGGTCGTCGTCGCGGACGGCCTGCTCGTCGGCGCGACGTGCGTCGGCGCCCCGGACGTCGGTGCCGACCTCACCGCCACGTACACGCGGCGCGTGCCCGTCCCCGCCGACCCCGCCCACCTCCTGCTGCGGCCTGTCGCGCAGGTGGCCGCGCCGGCGTCGACCCCGACGCACATGCCCGACCGCACGACGGTGTGCACGTGCAACGGCGTGACGAAGGGCGACATCGTCGGCTGCTGGCACGACGGCGCCCGCAGCGTCGACGACGTCGCGCGGGCCACGCGGGCGACGACCGGCTGCGGGGGCTGCAAGGAGGTCGTGTGCGGTCTCGTCGACTGGCTCGCGAAGGCGGACCCCGACCAGCCGGCCGACGCCGCGCGGGCCCGGGTGACGGCGTCCCGCTAGACGTGCCGTCTTCTCACCCGGGCGCTGCCGCCGGTGTGAGAAGACCGTTACGGCCGGGCAACGACCGGGGCACGGTCGCGAAACCGCTGCTCCGTAGCGTCGTCCGTACCTTCCCGGCCGACGCTCGAGGCCTGTGGCGGCCGGGAAGGTGGCTCTCTCGCCCCCGCCCACCCTCAGGAGCTCGCCGTGACCGGACCTCAGACCGATCCCACCCCCGCCCCGGGCACGGCGGCGACCGCGCGACACCTCGTCGTCGTCGGTGGCGGCATGGTCGCCCAGCGGCTCGTCGAGGCGCTGCGCGCCCGCGACGGCGCGGGCGCCTGGCGCATCTCGGTGTTCGCGGAGGAGCCGCGCAAGCCGTACGACCGCGTCGCCCTGACGAGCTACTTCTCGGCGCGCGACGCCGACGAGCTGACGCTCGGCGACCCGGCGCTGTGGGACGACGAGCTCGTCACGCTGCACCGCGACTGCGCCGTGACGGCGGTCGACCGCGAGGCGCAGACCGTCACCGACCGGCTCGGCCGCGTCCACGCCTACGACGAGCTCGTGCTCGCGACCGGCTCCAACGCCGCGATGCCGCCCATCCCGGGCAACGACCTGCCCGGCGTGTTCGTCTACCGCACGATCGACGACGTCGCGGCCCTGCGCGGCTGGGTCGAGGAGAAGCGGCGCAGCACGACGACCGAGGGCGGCTGGGAGCGGCCGGTGCGCGGTGCCGTCATCGGCGGCGGCCTCCTGGGCCTCGAGGCCGCGGGAGCGCTCAAGGCGCTCGGCGCGCAGGCCACGGTCATCCAGTTCGGCACGCACATGATGGACGCGCAGATCGACCTCGGCGGCGGCGAGGCCCTCAAGCGCCTCATCAACGGCATGGGCATCGCTGTCCGCTGCAACACCGGCACCAAGGAGATGAAGGTCTCCCGCAAGACCGGTCACGTGGGCCGGCTCGACTTCGCCGACGGCGGGCGGCTCGACGTCGACGTGGTCGTCGTCGCCACCGGCGTGCGGCCGCGCGACGAGCTCGCGAGGGCCGCGGGTCTGGCGGTCGGGGAGCGCGGCGGCGCCGTCGTCGACCTCGCGTGCCGCACCGAGGACGAGCACGTCTGGGCCGTCGGTGAGGTCGCGTGCATCGAGGGCCGCTGCATCGGGCTCGTCGCGCCGGGCTACGCGATGGCGGAGGTCGTCGCGGACCGACTGCTCGGCGGCGAGGCGACCTTCCCGGGCGCGGACACCGCGACCAAGCTCAAGCTCCAGGGCGTCGACGTCGCGAGCTTCGGCGACGCGTTCGGCCGCACCGAGGGCGCGATGGAGCTCGTCTACGCGGACCCGGTCGCGGGCGTCTACAAGAAGCTCGTCCTGTCCGACGACGCGCGCACGCTCCTCGGCGGCGTGTTCGTCGGCGACGCGACGCCGTACGCGTCGCTGCGGCCGATGGTGGGCGCGGAGCTGCCGGGCGACCCCGGCGCGTTCCTGCTCCCGGAGGGGTCGGGTGGCGGCGCCCCGGCGCTCGAGCTGCCCGACGACGCCACGGTCTGCTCGTGCAACAACGTCTCGGCCGGGACCATCCGCGGCGCCGTCACGGAGCACGAGTGCACCGACCTCGCGAGCGTCAAGGCGTGCACCAAGGCCGGGACGTCGTGCGGGTCGTGCCTCCCGCTCGTCAAGAAGATCACGACGACCGAGCTCACCCGGGCCGGCGTCGAGGTCTCCAACGCCCTGTGCGAGCACTTCGAGCTCTCGCGGGCCCAGCTCTTCGACGCGGTGCGCGTCGCGGACCTGCACACGTTCAGCGAGATCATCGGGCGGTTCGGCCGGGTGCCCGAGCCGGTGGACGAGAGCTCGGCCACGGAGGGGGCGAGCCTGGTCCGCGACGCCGGCCGCGGCTGCGACATCTGCAAGCCGGTCGTCGCGTCGGTCCTCGCGTCGCTCGGCAACGGGCACATCCTCGAGGGCGAGCAGGCGACGCTCCAGGACACCAACGACCACGTCATGGCCAACATGCAGAAGGACGGCACGTACTCGGTCGTCCCGCGCATCCCCGGCGGCGAGATCACGCCCGACGGGCTGCTCGTGATCGGGCAGGTCGCCAAGGACTTCGGCCTCTACACGAAGATCACGGGCGGCCAGCGCATCGACATGTTCGGCGCCCGCATCGAGCAGCTCCCGCACATCTGGCGGCGCCTCGTCGAGCACGGCTTCGAGTCGGGCCACGCGTACGGCAAGTCGCTGCGCACGGTGAAGTCGTGCGTCGGGTCGACGTGGTGCCGGTTCGGCGTCCAGGACTCCGTGGGGATGGCCGTCGAGCTCGAGCTGCGCTACCGCGGTCTGCGCTCGCCGCACAAGATCAAGCTCGGCGTCTCGGGCTGCGCGCGCGAGTGCGCCGAGGCCCGGGGCAAGGACGTCGGCGTCATCGCGACGGACAAGGGCTGGAACGTGTACGTCGGCGGCAACGGCGGCTTCACGCCGAGGCACGCGCAGCTCCTCGCCGAGGACCTCACCTCGGACGAGCTGATCCGCACCATCGACCGGTTCCTCATGTACTACATCCGCACCGCCGACCGCCTCCAGCGCACGGCCGCGTGGGTCGAGGACTACGAGGGCGGGCTCGAGGCGATCCGCGAGGTGATCATCGAGGACTCCCTGGGCATCGGTGCCGACCTCGACGCCGCGATGGTCCGGCACGTCGGGGACTACGAGGACGAGTGGCGGGCGGTCCTGGAGGACCCGGAGAAGCTGCGCCGCTTCGGCTCGTTCGTCAACGCGCCCGCCGAGCCCGACCCGGACCTCGCCTACGTCACCGAGCGCGGCCAGATCCGCCCCGCGACGGCCGCCGAGCGCGCCGCCGCCCTGGAGGCCGCCCGCGCCGCGGGCGACACCGACCCCGCAGTCCTGACCGGCCCCGTCGTGATCGCCGGCGCCACCCTGGAGGTCCGTCGATGAGCGTCGTCTCGCAGCCCGTCCCCGCCCCGGCCGAGGTCTCCGCCGAGCCCGTCGCCTGGGAGCGCGTGTGCCTCGTGCGCGACCTGCTCGTCGAGCGCGGCGCGGCCGCCCTCGTCGGCGGGGTCCAGGTGGCCCTGATTCGCCTCCCGGACGACACGGTCCGCGCCGTCCAGCAGCGTGACCCGTTCTCCGGCGCGAACGTCATGTCGCGCGGGATCGTCGGGACGCGCGGCGGCGTACCGACCGTTGCCGGCCCGATGTACAAGCAGGTGTTCGACCTCGCGACCGGCCGCTGCCTCGACAAGGTCGGCTTCGAGCCGGTCGACGGCCTCGCCGAGGACCTGGTGACCTGGCCTGTCGACGTGCGCGACGGCGTCGTCCACGTGGGGACCCGGCCGTGACCACGCTGCTCGGCCTCGACGTCACGGGCCGCACCGTGCTCGTGGCGGGCGGCGGGCCGGTCGCGGCCCGCCGCGCCCGCGCCCTGGCCGACGACGGCGCGCACGTCCGCGTCGTCGCGCCGCAGGTCTGCGAGGACCTCCGCGACCACGTCGTCGCCTCGCTGAGCGCCGGCCACGTGTCGTCGATCCGACCCGATGACGACCCGTCTCCCGTGCTCGGCGCGCCGGTCGGGACGGTCACCTGGGTCCCGCGCGAGGTGCGCGAGAGCGACCTCGACGACGCGTGGCTCGTGCTCACCGCGACCGACGACTCCGCGGTCAACCGCACGGTCGCGGAGTGGGCCTCGCAGCGCCGCACGTGGTGCGTCAACGCGGGTGCGGCGCACGAGGGGAGCGCGCGCACGCCCGCGACGACCCGCAGCGGCGACGTGCTCGTCGGCGTCGTGAGCGACGTGACCTCCCCCCTGGTCGCGGGGACGACGGGAGGGCCCCGCGCCGCCGACCCGCGGCGGGTCCGCGCCGTCCGCGACGCGGTCGCCGAGCACCTGCACGCCGGCGGCGCCGACCAGCGCCGGCACCGCCCCGCTCCGGGCGGGCTCGGGCGGGTCACCCTCGTGGGCGGTGGGCCGGGCGCCGTCGACCTGCTGACGGTCCGCGGGCGCCGCGCGCTCGCCGAGGCGGACGTCGTCGTCGCGGACCGGCTCGGCCCGGTCGACGTGCTCGAGGAGCTCGCGCCGGGCGTCGAGGTGATCGACGTCGGCAAGACGCCCGGGCACCACCCGGTCCCGCAGCACGAGATCAACGCGATCCTCGTCGAGCAGGCGCAGCGCGGGCGCGTCGTCGTCCGCCTCAAGGGCGGAGACCCGTTCGTCTACGGGCGGGGCGGCGAGGAGGTCGTGGCGTGCCGGGAGGCCGGCGTGCCCGTCGAGGTGGTCCCGGGGATCTCGAGCGCGCTGAGCGTGCCGGCGCTCGCCGGCATCCCCGTGACGCACCGCGGTACGGTCGCCGCGTTCCACGTCGTGAGCGGTCACGAGGGCCTCGACGAGGCCTCGCTCGTCTGTGTCCGCGACCGCGCGGCTACGCTGGTGGTCCTCATGGGTGTCTCGCAGCTCTCCCGCATCACGGCCCAGGCGCTCGACGCCGGGGCCGACCCGGGCCTGCCCGTCGCGATCGTCGAGAACGGCTCGACGCCGCGCCAGCGCGTCACGCGCGCGGCGCTGGGCGACGTGGTGGAGCGCGCCGCCCAGGTCGGGGTCCGGGCCCCGGCGATCATCGTGGTCGGGGACGTGGCCGCCGAGGGACGGCTCGACCCGGCGACGGTCGCGTGAGCGGCGAGGTCCTCCCGGCCGAGCGCGCCCTCGGGCAGGTCATGGCCGGCTGCACGGTGCTGGTCACGGCCGACCGCCGCAAGAGCGAGCTCGCGGCCGCGCTCCAGCGCCGCGGCGCCGAGGTGCGTCACGCGCCGGCGCTGAGCATGATCCCGCACGTCGACGACGAGCAGCTCCTCGCCGGGACGCGCGCCCTCATCGAGAGACCGCCGGACGCCGTCGTCGTGACCACGGGCATCGGCTTCCGCTCGTGGGTCGAGGCCGCCGACGCGCACGGCCTCGCCGACCGGCTGCTCGAGGTGCTCGCCGACGCGCGTCTCGTCGCACGCGGCCCCAAGGCCCGGGGCGCGATCCAGGCCGCCGGGCTGACCGCCGACTGGGTCGCGGAGTCCGAGACGTCCGCGGAGATCGCCGACGTGCTGCTCGGCGAGGGCGTCGCGGGGCTGCGCATCGCCGTCCAGCACCACGGTGCGGGCGCCGACGGGCTCGACGTCGTGTTCGCCGAGGCCGGTGCCGAGGTCGCGAGCCTCGTCGTGTACCGGTGGGGCCCGTCGCCCGACCCGGAGGCCGTGCGCGCGTCCGTCGAGGCGGCGGCCGTCGGCGAGATCGACGCCGTCGTCTTCACGTCGGCACCGGGTGCCGAGGCCTGGCTGAGCGCCGCAGAGGAGCACGGCGTCGGCAGGCTCGTCGTGTCGCGGTTCCGCGACGGGTCGATGGTGGCGGCCGCCGTCGGGCCCGTCACGGCGAAGCCGCTCGAGCACCGCGGCGTCACCCCGCTCCAGCCCGAGCGGGGGCGCCTCGGCGCCCTCGTGCGCACCCTCGTCGCGCACTACGAGCACGCCGAGACCCTCGCCCTCACGACCGTCGCGGGCGTCCTGCAGATCCGCTCGCGCGTCGCGGTGCTCGACGGCGAGGTGCTGCCGCTGTCGCCCAGCACGCTCGAGGTGCTGCGCCTCCTCGCGTCGCGTCGCGGGGAGGTCGTCACGCGCGACGACGTGCTCGACGTGCTGCCCGGCGACTCGCGCGACCCCCACGCCGCCGAGGTCGCCGTCGCGCGGCTGCGCGAGGCCACCGGCCGTCGCGACCTCGTGAAGACCGTCGTCAAGCGCGGATACCGATTGGAGCTCGCATGAGCGTGGAGATCCTGGCCTTTCCCTCCGGTGCGTCGGCGGAGCGTTCCGCGCCCGGCGGCGCCGGCGGGCCGGGGGACCGGGTGCCGCCGGTGCTCGTCGGGTGCTCGCACGGGACGAGCGACCTCACCGGCCGCGAGGTGGTCCGGGCGCTGCTCGACGACGTCCGTGCAGCCCGCCCCGACCTCGACGTGCGCGAGGCGTTCGTCGACGTGCAGCAGCCGGAGGTCGCGGACGTCGTGACGTCGGTCGTCGCGCCGGAGCACGACCTCCCGCGCGACGCGGTGGTGGTGCCGCTGCTGCTCTCGGGCGGGTTCCACGTGGGCGTCGACATCGCCGAGTCGGTCGCTGACCGGGGCCCCGGGGCCGGTCACGCCGCGGCGGGGACGCCGCTGGGCCCGGACGAGCGGCTCGTGGACCTGCTGGCCGACCGGCTCGCCGAGGCCGGGGTGCGCTCGGACGACGCGGTCGTGATCGCCGCGGCGGGATCGAGCCGGCCGGGGGCTGCCCGCGACGTCGAGGAGCTCGCCGCGGGCCTGCGCGCACGGCACGCCGGCCCGGTGACCGTCGGCTACGGCGCGATGGCGACGCCGTCGGTCCCCGATGCGGTCGCCGCCGCACACGCCGCGCTGCCCGCGGCGCCGGGCACCGGTGCGGGGGAGGGGCCGCGCGTCGTCGTCGCGGCATACCTCCTGGCGCCGGGCTTCTTCTACGACCGCGTGCTCGAGGCAGGTGCGGACGTCGTGACGGCACCGCTCGCGCCCGACGCCCGGCTCACCGAGATCGTCCTCGACCGCTACGCCGAGGCCGCCGCGACCCTGGCGAGGTAGCACGCGGGTAGCGCGAGGTAGCACCCCGGTAGCGCGAGGTAGTACGCGGGTAGCGCGAGGTAGTACGCGGGTAGCGCGAGGTAGTACGCGGGTAGCGCGAGGTAGTACGCGGGTAGCGCGAGGTGGTACCCGGTCGACGACGCGGCGTCTACCTCGCGGCCCGGTCGAACCAGTCGAGCGAGAGATCGGCGACCGCGGCCGGGGCGTCGTCGGTGATGAAGTGCGCCGCGTCGTCCACGTAGGCGAACTCGACGTGGTCGGCGTACCGCTCGGGGTCGCGGCAGATGCGCCCCATGAGCTCCTCGGTCGTGGGGTGGTCGCGGCGGCCGAACACGACGAGGGTCGGCACGGTGAGCCTGCGACTGCGGTAGGCGCCACGCATGATGCGCAGGGCCTCGGGCAGGACCATGCCACGGGCGAGCGGACGCACTGCGGCGTCGACCTCGGGCCGCTGCATCGGGGCGAGATGGGCCTCGATGGTCGCCTCCGACATCGGGCGGGCCACGTACCGCTCGGAGAAGTCTCCGCGCAACGGGGCGCCCGGGCGGTGCCAGACGTACTTGGGCAGGTGCTGGAAGGCCGGGACCAGCCTCGGGTGGAACCTCACGAAGCCCGGCCACACGGCGAGCTGGACGGCGGTCCGAACGCGTTCGGGGTGGTCGTAGGTGAGCTGCATCGCGGTGATGACGCCCATGTCGTGGGAGACGAGGTGGGCGCGCTCGACGTCGAGGGCATCGAGGAGGGCGAGCAGGTCGCGGAGCCGGGTCTCCCGTCCGATCCGCGGGTCGTCGGCCGCGGTCCAGCCGGCCCCGCGCAGGTCGGGGCAGTAGACGCGGTATCCGTGTGCGGCGATCACCGGAGCGATGGCGTGCCACTGCCACCAGTGCTGGGGGCATCCGTGCAGCAGCACGACCGCGTCGCCCTCGCCGGTCGTGGCGAGGTGCGTCCGCAGGCCGGGCGTCTCGACGACGAGATGCTCGAAGCCCGCGGCCTCGGGGAGCGGCGGTGCCCAGGTCGGGGCGAGCGTGGCCATGGTGGCCTCCTTGGGGAACTACTATGTTCATAGTAAACCTGATCGAAGGGGGTGTCCATGCCGGTGACCACCCGAGTGCGTGCACTCGAGGCGGCGGTGGAGCTGCTCGGCGCGCAAGGGGTGCGCGCGTTGAGCCACGCGCGGGTCGACGCCCGGGCAGGTCTTCCCGCCGGATCGACGTCGAACTGGTTCCGCACGCGCCGGGCGCTGCTCGCCGGCGTGGTGGACTGGATCGCCGAGAGCGAGCGGGCCGATCTCGATCCAGCCGCGCTGCCGGCGGTCACGCGGGTCGACGAGCTGATCGAGGGCCTGTGCGCCATGGTCGAGCTCCAGGCCGGGCCGTTCGCGGCGCGGACCCGCGCACGGTACGCGCTCTTCCTCGAGCTCGCGGGCGACCCGGAGCTGGGCGAGCCGCTGCGGCGGCAGCGCCTCGAGTTCGAGCGGTGGACCGAGCGGATCGTGGTCGCCGTCGGCATCGCCGACCCCGTGCCGACGACCCGGGCCCTCATGGCGTGCTGCGACGGCCTGCTCCTGCACCGGCTCACCGTCGACCCCGCTCTCGACGTGCGCCCCGCCGTCGAGCGCGAGGTGCGTGCCCTCGCACGGCCGTGACCGTTGCTCGGCCTCGGCGAGAGAGGCCGCGACGGCGGCGTCAGCGACAGCGACAGCGAGCGATCGGCGGCGAGCGTGGAGCGCTACCGCGCGCCGACGTGCGGGCGGGTGCGCGGGGCGAGCAGCGCGACGCCGACGGCGAGCAGCACCGTCACGCCGAAGCACACGACGTACGCCGCGAGACCGAGCGTCGGGTGGAGCGCCCACAGCAGCGACCCGGTGACGGCGAGCGCGGTGGCCGCGGCCACGGCGTCGGACACCTGCAGCGCGGAGCTGTTCGCACCCTGCTCCGCGACGAGCGACAGCTCGAGCGTGAGCACCGACAGGGTCGGGTGGGTCATGCCCATGCCCAGGCCGGCGAGGGTCCACGCGACCATGCCGACGACGGGCGGGACCGCCGTCCAGGCGAGCAGCGCCGCGCCCCCGATGCCGAGCGCGACGAGCGTCCCGCCGAGCCGCACGTACCCCGCGTGCGCGAGCCCCCACGTCGCGCGTCCGCGCAGCCACGACCCGGTCGACCAGCCGACCGCGCCGAACGTGAGGACCGCACCCGCGAGCGAGGGCGAGAGCCCGCGCTCGTGCGACAGCAGGAGCGGGAGGAGCACCTCGGCACCCATGAACGCAGCGGCGACGAGCCCGCGGATCGCGACGACGCTCGGCAGGCCACGGGCGGCGCGTGTCGTGCCGCGCGGGAGGAGGCGCGGCACGGCGACGACCACGGCCGCGAGGGACAGCACGAGCAGCACTCCGAGCCCGACGCCGCGGAGCTGGCCCGCGTAGTTGAGCGCCCCGATCCCGACGGCCGCGACGACCGCCCACCCGAGCGACGCCTGGCGCGCGGTGCGGTCGAGCGGCGACTCGGCGTCGACGGCAGCGTCGGCGGGTGAGTCGCCCTCGGAGGGCGCCGGCGCGTCGTCGGGCAGGTCGTCGGGTGCGCTGCTCGCGGGCGACGAGCCCCGGGCGACCCTCATCCCGGGGCGCATGAGGATCAGTGCCGGGACCGCGAGCACGGGGACGGCGAGGAACACCCAGCGCCACCCGACGTGCTCGACGACGAGCCCCGCGATGGCCGGCCCGACGATCGACGGGACGACCCACGCCGCGGCGAACGCCGCGAAGACCCGTGGCCGGCTCTCGGCGGGGAACACCCGGGCCACGAGCACGTAGAGCGCGACGATGTACAGGCCGGTGCCCACGCCCTGCAGCACGCGGCCCGCGACGAGCACGAGCATGTCCTGCGCGAGCCCCGCGACGAGCAGGCCGGCGAGGAACAGGCCGATGCCCGTCCACAGGGGGGTCACCGGGCCGGCGCGGTCGCTCCACCGGCCGGACGCGACCATCCCGACGACGCTCGACGCGAGGGATGCCGCGAAGGCGAGCGTGTAGAGGGTGAGGCCGTCGAGCTCGACGGCGACGGTCGGCATCGCGGTCGCGACGGCGAGCGCCTCAAACGCCCCGAGGAACACGAACGCGACCATGCCGAACAGCACGGTGCGCTGGGTCGCGGGTGTCAGCGGCTCGGGCGCACGAACGGTCGTGCGAGGCGTCTCGCCTGCGGCCGTACCGGGCCGTGCGTCGGGCCGCGTGCGCGGTTCCGCGGTCATACGAGAACTACCTTTCCGGTCGTCGCGCGCTCCTCGAGCTCGCGGTGGGCGCGCGCCGCCTCCGCGAGGGGTACCTGGTGGGTGATGACGCGCCACGTCCCGTCCGCCGCGAGCGCGAGGGCACGCTCCTGCAGGGCGAACAGGTCTCCCCAGGGTCGGGCCCGGGGTCCCACGGCCCACCGTACGTCGTGGGTCGACGCCGGTCCGCCGGATTTCCGGTGGTCGCGGCCGACGTCCCCGCCGGCACCGCCGTCGTCCGGGCGCTCTGCCGCGCGGTTCGCCGCGCCCGAGGACCATCCGTAGAGGACCAGGCGGCCGCCGTCGCGCACGAGCGACGCCGCGTCCGTCCCGGCGTCGCCGCCGACGCCGTCGAGCAGCACCGTCGCACCGCTCGGCCCGACGGCGGTGCGCGCCGCGTCGAGCCACCCGTCGGCGCGGTAGTCGATCGCGGTGAGCGTGCCGCGCTCGCTGTCAGGGTGAGGAGTCACCCCAGTGCTCGGGGGCCCTGACAGGGCTCGTGCCCCGGCCGCGGTGTCAGGGCGAGCGGTCACCCCGGTGACCTGGGGCCCTGACACCTCGGCGAGGGAGCGGACGAGCGCGGCCTTGACCGGTCCGCCGGCGAGCCCGACGACGCGTGCTCCCGTCGCCGCGGCCGCCTGCACGAGGAGCGTGCCGAGGCCGCCCGCTGCGGCCGTGACGACCACGACGTCCTCCGCCGTGAGCTCCGCGAGGTCGAGGATCCCGACGGCGGTGCGGCCCGTCCCGATCATCGCGAGCGCGTCCGGCGCGGTGACGTGGGCGGGGACGCGGTGCAGCGCCTCGACGGGCACGACGGCGAGGCGGGCGTACCCGCCGCCGTCGGGCCGCGCGCCGAGGTGGGCGGCGACGCGCCGACCACGCCACGCGGCGTCGACCCCCGGGCCGACGGCGTCCACGACCCCGGCGATCTCGCGGCCGGGGATCGTGGGGAGGTCGGGGAGGGGGAGCGGGCCGCCGGCCTCGCCGCGGCGCAAGGTCGTGTCGAGGAGGTGGACGCCGTGCGCGCGCACGGCGACGCGCACCTCGTTCGGCCCGGGGACGGGGTCGGGGACCTGGTCGAGGGCGAGGTTCTCGGGTGGTCCGAACGCGTGCAGGCGGATGGCGTCCACGGGGCTCCTCCAGGGGCTTCCGGCGCGACCGGACGGTCGCGCGCCCTGCTAGTCTCGAACCTCAACAAATGTTGAGGTCAAGCCCGGTGTCCGCCGGGAGGAAGAGGTCCCCTGTGCCCGACGACGTGCCCGGACCGGGGGACGAGCTCACCGTCGGACAGCTCGCTGCCCGCAGCGGCGTCGCCGTCTCCGCGCTGCACTTCTACGAGCGCGAAGGCCTCCTCACGAGCCGGCGCACGCCGGGCAACCAGCGGCGCTACCCGCGCGAGACGCTGCGCCGCGTGGCGTTCGTCCGGGCCTCGCAGCGGGTCGGCATCCCGCTCGCCCGCATCCGCGCCGCGCTCGCGACCCTCCCCGACGACCGCACGCCGACCGCGAAGGACTGGCACCGGCTCTCCGTCGCGTGGCACGCCGACCTCGACGCCCGGATCGAGCAGCTCACGAGGCTGCGCGACCACCTCACCGACTGCATCGGCTGCGGGTGCCTGTCGCTGCGCCGCTGCGTGCTCGTCAACCCGCACGACGAGCTGGGCGAGGAGGGGCCGGGTCCCCGGACCCTGCTCGTCGAGGGGCTGGACGACTGACGGCTCCCGGCTCCCGACGACGGACGACGGCTCACCAGTTCTTGGTGCTTCCGCTCCCGCCGTCGCCGCCGTCGCCGCCGTCGGACCCGCCGCCCGGCTCGTCGCCGTACAGGTCGCGGTACTCCTGCTCCTCACGGTCCGCCTCGCCGCGCGCCTCGGAGTTCTGCTCCTCGAGGCGCTCCTGGCGCTGCTGCTCCTCGCGCTCCGCCTCGCTCTGCTGGTCGCCCTCGGAGCCCTCGCCCTCGGACCCCTCGCCCTCGGACCCCTCGCCCCCAGATGCCTCGCTCTGCTCGTCGCCCTCGGAGCCCTCGCCCTCCTGCGGGTCGCCGGTGCCCTGGTTCTCCGGCTGGGAGTCCTGGGCCTGCTGCTGCTTGTCCTGGAGCCGCTGCTGCGCGGCCTCGGCCTGCTCCTGCTGCTCGGGTGTCTGCTCGGACTCCCCGCAGTCGGGCCACCCGCGGATCTGCTCGGCCGTCGCGTACGACTGCTCGGCGTACTCGTACCAGTCCTGGACGTCCTGGCGCAGCACGTCCGGGTCCGGCTCGGTGCCGTCGCCGTACGGGTCCAGGACGTCCTCGTCGTAGGGGAGGCCGGCGTCGCGTGCGGCGATCGCCTCCTCGACCGCGGCCAGCTCGGCCGCCTTGCCGTCGCCGTAGGCCATGTCGTCGTCGCCCGAGATCTCGTACGTGAGCGAGAGGTTGGTCTGGATCATGCAGCGTTCCTCGGGCGTCTCGTCCTCCGCGAGGTCGTAGGACTTCTGCAGCGACGTGATCGCGTCGTACGTCGCCCACGAGTCGCCCGCGCGAGCGTTCGCCGTGCCCGTGTTGAAGTGCGCCTTCCACGGCTCGACGAGGTTCATGGTCCGCTGCGACCCGTAGGTCCCGGCGGCGTCGAGGTGCGCGCCGTCGTCGTAGTCGCCCTTCGCGAACGACGCGATCGGGGCGAGGAACGTCAGCTTGAACCCGAGCACGAGCAGCGCGACCACGACCGGCAGCGTCCCGATCAGCCACCACGTGCGCCGGCGCAGGCGTGCGCGCCGCATCGCCGCGGCCGGGTGCACGGCGGGTCGGCGGCCCGGACCGGGCGGCGTCGGGGGCGGCGTCCAGCTCATCGGCGCACCCCCGTGCCCGACGGCGCTCGCTCGCCGGGTCGCACGAGCGACCGGGACGCCGACCGCGCCCAGAACCAGGCCTCGACGCCGAGCAGGACGACGAGCGCGAGCGCGAGCGGCCAGACGACGGGTCGGTAGGACGTGACGTCACGACGGCCGTCCGCGGCGACCTGCTCGGGGTCGATCCCCGCGACGAGCGGCGCGGTCTCCGTCGGCTCGGTGCGGTGCACGTACGGGACGCCGAGCTGCTCGGCGAGAGTGCCGAGCGTCTCCTCGTCGATCGTCGAGAGCGCCGCCACGGGCTCACCGTCCTCGCTGGGCTGCGACCAGTCGACGATGTACTCCGCGTCGGCGGGGTCGACGTCCGGGTCGTACTCCTTCATGCGCCCTCCCTCGGGCGTGCCGTACCCGAGCACGGCGCCGCCGTCGACCAGCGGCGCGAGGTCCGCGAACGACCGCGGCTCGCCGTCCGCGGTCTGCTCGCCGTCGGACAGGAAGAACACGAGGCGCGTGTTCGCCGGGTGCAGCTCGGCGGATCCCTCGAGGGCCGACCTCAGCTCGTCGAGGGGCCGGTCGGTGAGCGACCCCTGCGAGTAGCGCGTGATCTCGCGACGGAACGTGTCCGCCCATGACGTGATGGCCCGCGCGTCCGTGGTGAGCGGGAGCTGGCGCGAGGCCTGCGAGTCGAACGAGATGACCGAGTAGCGCGCGCCGGGGATCGCCTCGGTGAGGCTCACGACGTCGTGCCGGACGCCGTCGAGCCGCTCCCGGTCCTGGGCGGGCCCGTAGTCCTCGGCTGCCATCGAGCCCGTGCGGTCGACGACGAAGAACATGTCGACGTTCGTCACCGACGTGTCGCGGTCGGTCGAGGCCACGGACGGACCGAGCCCGATCAGCGCGAGCAGCACGACCGCCCCGGTACGGCGCAGCCAGGCCGCGCGCGGCGCACCCGGTCGGACCGCGCCGTCGGGCCCACGCCGGCCGGCGACGACGGCCTGCCACACCGTGAGCGCGAGCAGCGGCACGACGACGAGCGCGAGCGCCCACACGGGGACGAGCGGCTGGAGGCTCACCGGTCCCTCACCTCCCTCGACCGCGCGTTCACTGGCGCACCCGCCAGGCCAGGACGAGCAGCAGCCCGACACCCGCGACGGCCACGAGGAACCAGCCCGTCGGGCGGTCGGTGACGACGACCTCGGGTGACGCGTCGAGCTCGACCGCCTGCTGCGCCACGACGTCGTCGACCATGCCCTGCACCGCGGCGGGGTCGTCGGCGAGGAAATACAGACCTCCGTCGGCCTCGACCGTCTCCCGGTACTCCGTCTCCTCCGGCGTCCCCTCGTAGCGCTGGGACCCGCCGAAGATGCCGTGCAGCGTGATGTCGCGCGACGCGACGAGGTCGGCGGCCTGCGGCAGCGTGTAGATCGGCTCTCCCGACACGTAGTTGTCCGTCGCGAGGATGATCGAGCGCGAGCGCTCGGAGTCCTCGGCGTCGAACTGCAGCGCGCAGGTCGCGAGCCCGTCGCCGATGAGGCTCGCGCCGGCGAGGTTCGCCGTCGTGCCCGCCGTGAACTCCGCGAACTCGAGGATCTCGGCGTCGTCCGAGCCGCCCGTGTAGTCGAAGTCGGCCGGGTCCTTGTCGAGCGCGTCGATGCCGCGCTGCAGCTCCTCCTGGACGAGCGTGTAGTCGTTCGTCAGCGGGAAGACCGTGCGCGACGACGAGTTGAAGATCGACAGCGCGATCCGTTCGCCCTCGAAGCTGTCGACGAGCTCCTGGAAGACCTTGAGCACCGCGCCGTCGTACTCGATCATCGAGCCCGACACGTCGAGGCACAGGACGATGTCGCGCGTGCCGAGCCGGTCGACGACGACGTCGGTCTCCACGGGCCGCGCCGCGACGGCGCCCGCCCCGACGACCGCGACGAGGAGCCCGAGGGCCGTCGCGCCCTGGAGGAGCCGGTACCGGCGCACCCACGCCGCGAACGCCGGGACGCGCGCCAGGTACTCGGAGTTCGCGACCCACAGGACGTCGCGGTCCCGGTCGCGCGCCCCACGGCGGCGCGCGAGCCACCACGCCGCGGCGCCGGCCGCCACGACGAGGACCACGGCGAGCGCCCACAGCCACGGCCAGAGGATCGACGTCCCCTGCGGTCCCGGCGTCACCAGGACCTCACCACGGTGCGGGCGCGCGCGATCGAGTCCTCGGCGTCCGTGGTGCGGGCCTTCGGGTCGTTCTCGTGGTCCGCGAACGACGGCCGGTAGTAGCGCGTGATGAGCCGCGTGAGCTCGTCCGCGCCCGAGAGCTGCTGGATCTCCGACAGCGTCATGGACGACGCGTCCTGCCCGAGCCGGCCCGTCGCGAACCCGCGCACCTCGGCCGAGAGCGCGAGGTGCAGCGTGCGCTCGTCGAGCTCGCCCGCGTGGAAGCGCTGCGCGACGGCGTCGAGCCGCCGCTCGTACTCGGAGCGCAGGGCTCCGTACGGGTCGAGCGGCCCGGCGGGCGACGGGGGCGGCGGCACGGACGCGGCCTTCTCCGCGGCGCGCGCACGGGTGAGCCAGAGGACCAGGAACACGATCGCCGCCGCGACGAGCAGCACGACGATGCCCACGACCGTCCACCACCCCGGGTAGCCCACGGGGTCCACGAGCTCATCGGCGGGCACGCTTCTGCCTCCCCAGGAGCTCGACGAAACGCTGCACGACGTCGCCCGTGCCGTCCACGAGCACCGCCTCGACCTGGACCTGGCGCAGCCGGTCGGCGACCTCCGCGCGGCGCTGCGTCCGCGCCGTGGCCGCAGCCTCGGCGAGCCCTGCCCGGCCGCGCAGGAACGCGGGGAGCCGCAGCGCGCCGTCGACGTCCTCGACCTCGCGATGGCTCGCGGCCGGGCCCCCCACCGCGACAGGGGAGAGGTCCGCGACCTGCACGACCATCACCTCGTGGCGCACGCGGAGCGACCGCAGGAGCTGGTCGTGCTCGGCGGCGGGACGCGCCTCGTCCGTCACGACGACCACGAGCGAGCGGCGCCGGAACGCCGTGAGCACGCGGTCTAGCGGACGGGCGAGGTCGCTGGGCGGGGCGTCCGGGCGCCACATCCCCTCGACCGTGCTGAGCAGCACCTCGAGGTCCTGCGTGCTCGCGCGCGGCGGCAGCTGCACCAGGCGCCGGGCGTCGCCCGCGACGAGCGCGACCCGGTCGCCACGGTCCCGCGCGAGGTAGGCGACGAGCGCGCAGCAGAAGCTCGCGACCTCGGCCTTCGTCTCCCCGCTCGGGGCGGTCGCCCCCATCGGGCGCCCGGTGTCGACGACGAGCACCAGGTTGAGGTTCGACTCGCGGACGAACCGCCGGACGACGGGGATCCCCGCGCGCGCCGACGACTTCCAGTCGATGTCGCCGACGTCCTCGCCCGGCGCGTACAGGTGCAGGTCGTCGAAGTCCTGGCCGTGCCCCTTGAAGACCGACCGGTGCCGACCCTCGAGCAGGCCGGAGGCCCGGCGCGCGACCGGCAGGTCGAGCCGGGCACGCACCTGGGCGAGGCGGGAGACGTCGGGCACGGGTGATCTCTCGGGTGGCGCGGGAACGGTCAGGGGGTAGGGACGGCGTCGAACACGGCGTCCACGAGCTGCTCCGGCGGGACGTTGTTCGCGAGCGCGTCGAACGTGCGCACGAGGCGGTGGCGCAGCACGGAGTACCGCACGGCCTTGATGTCGTCGGGCACGACGAACGCGCGCCCCGCGAGGATCGCGAGCGCCTGGCCCACGCGCATGAGCGCGATCCCGCCGCGCGGCGACGCGCCGACGCGCACGTGCCGGTCGAAGCCGGGGATCGGGCGCGGGCCGGAGAAGCGCGTCGTGTTGATGAGGTCGACGACGTAGCGCTTCACCGAGTCGTCCACGTACACGTCGTCGACGAGGCCCCGCAGGAAGCGGACGTCGTCGAGCGAGACCGGCTGGGCGGTGATCGGCTCGCTCATCTGCCCGGTCGCGACGCGCTGCAGGATCTCGAGCTCCTGCTGCGGCGTCGGGTACGTCAGCACCTCCTTCATGAGGAAGCGGTCCATCTGGGCCTCGGGCAGCACGTACGTGCCCTCCTCCTCGATGGGGTTCTGCGTCGCGAGCACCATGAACGGGTCCGGGAGCGGGTAGTTCTCGCCGCCGATCGAGGTCTGCTTCTCCTGCATCGCCTCGAGCATCGCCGACTGCGTCTTCGCGGACGAGCGGTTGATCTCGTCGAGCAGCACGACGTTCGCGTGCACCGGGCCGAGCTGGGTCGTGAACTGGCCGGTCGCGTAGTTGTAGATCTGCGTGCCGACGATGTCGTTCGGCATGAGGTCCGGCGTGCACTGGATGCGGTGGAAGCGGCCGTCGATCGCCGCGGCGAGCGTCTGCGCGGCGGTCGTCTTGGCGAGGCCGGGCACCGACTCGAGGAGGATGTGGCCGCCCGCGAGGAGCGAGCTCACGAGGGCCGTGCGCAGCGCCTCCTGCCCGACGACGCGCTGGTCGAACACCTGACCCATGCGCTTGAGGAGGTGGCTCGCGCGATCGAGGTCCGCCGTCGAGATGCTGCCGTGCCCTGCGGCCATGTGGGTCGCCCTCCGGGTGGGTGTCGGTGCTGGGTGCGGCTCGCGAGCCGTACGAGGACGTGCGCCCGGGACGTCGCGACCCCCCGGCGAACCCGGCCCAGTATGCCAGCGGGACCTGTCGCCCGGCGGGTGTCGTCCACAGCCCGGGGTGGGGAGGACTCCCCGTCCCGGGCGCGCGTCGTCGGCCCGCCGGGACGTCCGCGGCGGACCGCAGCGCGGGAATGCGGGCCGCGCGCCGCGCGGTTGGACGGGCATGAGCACCGACACCCGGGCGGCCCTCGACGCCGATCCCGCCCTCCTCGCCCTGCTCGCCGCGCGCCACCAGGGGGTCCTCACGACGCTCAAGCGCGACGGTCGGCCGCAGCTGTCCAACGTGCTGTACGCGTGGGACCCGGACGACGGCGTCGCGCGCGTGTCCGTCACCGCGGACCGGGCCAAGACCCGCAACGCGGCCAGGGACCCGCGCGTGTCGCTGCACGTGAGCGCCGAGGACTTCTGGAGCTACGCCGTCGTGGAGGGCGACGCGGAGCTGAGCCCGGTCGCCGCCGACCCGCACGACGCCGCGGTCGACGAGCTCGTCGAGACGTTCCGCGCGGCGGCCGGCGTCGAGCACCCGGACTGGGACGACTTCCGGCGCGCGATGGTCGCCGAGCGGCGCCAGGTGCTGCGCGTGCGGGCGACACGCGTCTACGGGATGGCTCGCCTGCCCCGCCCGTGAGGCGCCGCGCCGTCGGTCCGGCGGAGTGACGTCGGTCGCGCGGGGCGCCGTGGTTCCCGCCCGACGCCGTGGCGCGCCTACCCTGGTCGCGTGACCTCGACCGCCGTGCGCCGTGCGCCGACCGACGCGCGCCCCGCGAACCCGTGGTGGCTCGTCCTCGCGGGGCCGTTCGCCGTGGTCGTCGCGGTCCTCGCCGTGCTCGCCGCGGGCGGCTTCTCGGGGGCGTTCGCCGCGATCCCCGGCTTCAGCGACCCCGGCGCGCTGGTGCGCTACGGGACGCCCGTCGTCACCGTGCTCACGGAGCTCTCCGTCGCGCTGACGCTCGGCTCGCTCGTGCTCGCGGCGGTCGCGCTGCCCGCGGGCGAGGCGGTGCGTCGCGCGCTCGGCCTCTCCGGCGTGGCAGCGGCGACCTGGGCCGTCCTCTCCGTGCTACAGGTGGTCCTGCGGTACTCGTCGATCTCCGGCACCGCCGTCACGGCCGAGACGTTCGGCGACCAGCTCGGCCTGTTCGTCTCGCAGGTGAGCCTCGGGCGCAACTACCTCGCGGTGGTCGTCGTCGCGGCGGTCACCTCGGCGCTCGCGCTCGCCGTGCGCAGCGCGACCGGGGCGCTGTGGACGGCCCTCGTCGCGCTCCTCGCCATCGCGCTGCAGGCCAACACCGGGCACGCCGCGGGCGCCGCGTCCCACGAGCTCGCGGTGTCGTCGATGTTCCTCCACCTCGCCGGCGCCGCGCTGTGGGTCGGCGGGCTGGGGACGCTCGCCGTCGTGCGGGTGCGCGGCGGGCTCGGGCGCCAGGACTTCGCCGCCGCGGTCTCGCGGTACTCCGCGATCGCGCTGTGGTGCTACGTCGCCGTCGCCGTCTCGGGCGTCGCGAACGCGACCATCCGCGTCGACACGCTCGCCGGGCTGACCACCGACTACGGCATCCTCCTGCTCACCAAGGTCGCGCTCATCGTCGTGCTCGGCGTCGTCGGGTTCGCGCACCGCGAGCTCGTCGTGCGCCGTCTCGCCGGCCCGACGACGCCCGCTCGCCCGGGCGGTCGAGGCGGCGGTCCCGGCACGGCTGCGGGCAGCACGGACCGGGCCGCGGGAGCGGCGAGCGACGGCGCGAAGGCCGCGGGCGTCGTCGGGCAGCGCGGGGCGACGGGCGGGCAGCGGGGCGCGGACGCGACCCGCTGGCTGTTCTGGCGGCTCGTCGCGGTCGAGCTCGCGATCATGGGCGCGGTCTCCGGCGTCGCGGTCGCGCTCGGCTCGACGGCGCCGCCCGTCCCGCAGACGGAGTTCGTCGACCCGACGGCCGCCGAGATCGTCACCGGCCACCCGTTGCCCCCGGAACCGACGTTCGCGCTGTGGTTCACCGAGTGGCGCTGGGACCTGCTGCCGGCGTTCGCGTGCGGTGCGGCGCTCGTCGTCTACCTCGGGTGGGTGCGCCGGCTCGCGCGGCGCGGCGACCGCTGGCCCGTGGGGCGCACGGTCTCGTGGTGCGTCGGGATCGTCGTCCTCTTCTGGGTGACGTCGGGCGGGCCGGCCATGTACGGCCACGTGCTGTTCAGCGCGCACATGGTGCAGCACATGGTCCTCGCGATGGTCGTGCCGATCTTCCTCGTGCTCGCCGCCCCCGTGACGCTGCTCCTCCGCGCGGTGCCGCCGCGCAAGGACGGGTCGCGCGGCCCGCGCGAGTGGGTGCTCGGGATCGTCACGTCGCGCGTCGGGCAGTTCTTCGCGAACCCGATCGTCGCCGCCGTGAACTTCGCCGGGTCGATGATCGTCTTCTACTACACGCCCGCGTTCGAGTACGCGCTCACGACGTACGCCGGGCACCTCGCGATGCTGCTGCACTTCACGCTCGCGGGGTACCTGTTCGCGAACGCGCTCGTCGGCATCGACCCGGGCCCGCACCGACCGCCGTACCCGCAGCGGCTGCTCCTGCTGTTCGCGACCATGGCGTTCCACGCCTTCTTCGGCGTCGCGCTGACGTCCGGCGAGATCCTCTTCGTGCCGGAGTGGTTCGGGCTGCTCGGCCGCGAGTGGGGCCCGAGCGCGATCGAGGACCAGCAGCGCGGCGGGGGCGTCGCGTGGGGCATCGGCGAGCTGCCGACCCTGATCCTCGCGATCGTCGTGGCCGTGATGTGGACGAAGTCCGACGAGCGCGAGGCGAGGCGTCGCGACCGCCAGGCTGACCGCGACGGCGACGCGGAGCTCCAGGAGTACAACGCGAGGCTCGCCGAGATGGCCGAGCGCGACGAGCGCACCCCCCGCTGACCCGCCGAACACGACCTGAAGGTCGTTCTGGGGCTCATTCCGTCCTCCAGGTCGTGCTCGACGGCGAGTGGTGGCGTGCTCGGCGCAGGTGGCGGCGGACGTCGGCGACGAGCCGACCCGGCCGGGACGCACCGGGCGGCGTCACGTCCCGCCCGGTGAACCGCAGCAGGTCGACGGCGCCGCTCCCGACGAGGTCGTTCTGCCGCGTGCGGTCACGGAGCAGCGCAGCGGGCTCCGAGTGCACGTCCCTCCCGTCGAGCTCGGCGATCAGCCATCGGCCACCGGGCAGCCGCCACCCGACGTCACCGCGGCCGAGGAGCCGACCCTCGTCGAACACCTCGACCTGGAGGTCGTCGGGGGCGATGCCGGCATCGGTGCAGTCGAGCCGGGCGAACGTCTCGAGCGGGGACTCGGCGCGCGCGTCCGACTCGGCCCACCACGAGTGCGTGCGGGCGACACCGCGCCGACCTCGCGCGAGGTCGTGCGCCCGCTCGAGACCCGCCGCCGACAGGAGCCCGAGCCGGCGCGCGCTGTCCATCGCCGCGACGGCCCGCCTCCGCCCCATCTCCGGCACGGCCTGGGCCAGCGCCCAGTCCGCCGTCGCGACCCATCGGCCCTCGACGCTCGTGACGGTCATGCCGTCGTCGAACTGGCGGAGGTGCATCCCGTCGCGTGAACGTGCCGCCCGTGCGCCCGGAAGGGTCGCCTCGGGGACCGGATCGACCCGGACCCCCTCGACACCGAGCAGCACCAGCGCGCACGGCCCGACGGCGATCGCGTCCCGACCGTAGGCGAGCAGCCCGAGCCACGCGGCGCGGCGTCGTCGGTGGTCGTGGGCGCCCGTGCCGGTCCGGCGTGGGACGGGCGTCACGACGGTGTCGAACACCGCGTGCGTGACCCGGCACCACCGCCCCTTCTCGACGAGGCGCGCCCGGCGATGGGACCCGACGCCGTGCTCGTCGCACTGGCTCGCGGAGAGCAGCCCTTCCTGGGCCTCGGCGACGACGAGCAGGTCGGCGGGGATGGCGGTCGGCGTGCGCATGGGACGGATCGGAGCAGACCGCGTCGCCCCGCCGCGACAGCCCGGTGCCCGCCTGTGGACGAGCCTGTTCGGATCTGGGCCTGTGGACGACCAGGGCAACCGCTGCCTGCGTCGGTCTCCTCGACCGGCGACGGCTTCGCCGTCGACACGCGCGACCTGACGACGAGCATCCGCCTCCGTCGCCGAGAGCGTCTCCACTCGCCGTCGAGCATGACTTGAAGGTCGATAACGCGCCGATAGCGACCTTCAGGTCGTGTTCGGCGGGGAGGGTGAGGTGGGCGGCGGGCGAAGGAGGGGGCGTGATAGGACGTACTCGTGAGTAACGACGCCGCCGCCGCGCCCGAGCCCGACCGTCCCACGACCGCCGACGCCACCGCGTCGACACCGTTCCACGACCTCGACCAGTACGTCGCGATCCCGCGCACGAGCGGGCTCGCGCTGTCGCGCGACGGGAGCCGACTCGTCACCACCGTCCAGACGCTCGACGCGAAGCGCACGGCGTACCGC
The DNA here is from genome assembly GCF_055181235.1 of Cellulosimicrobium sp. So1_17. NCBI lineage: Bacteria > Bacillati > Actinomycetota > Actinomycetes > Micrococcales > Promicromonosporaceae > Cellulosimicrobium > Cellulosimicrobium sp. So1_17. Next base: position 2,611,691 of record NZ_CM143702.1, on the reverse strand, counting down.
ACGGCGCTGTGGGAGGTCGATCCGACCGGCCAGGACCCCGCTCGTCGCCTCACGCGCTCCACCAAGGGCGAGTCGAGCGCGACGTTCACCGCCGCGGGCGACGTGCTGTTCACGTCGGCCCGGCCGGATCCCGACGCGACGTCCGACGACGACCCGAAGGCCGCCCTCTGGCTGCTCCCTGCCGGCGGCGGCGAGGCGCGCGTCGTCGCGACGGCGCCAGCGGGCGTGGGCGGACCGCTCGCCGCGGCCGACGCGCCGGTGATCTCGGTCGCGGCCGACGTCCTCCCGAGCGCGCGCGACTTCGCGCACGACGGCGAGCTCCGGAAGGCGCGCAAGGACGGCAAGGTCGCGGCGATCCTCCACACCGGGTACCCCGTCCGGCACTGGGACCACGACCTCGGCCCCGGTCAGGCGCACCGGTTCGTCGCCGACCTCACGACCCTCGCCGACGAGCCGGCCCGGCCCCTCCCGGCGCCCACCGGTTCGACCGACGACGCCGCGACCGGCGCTCCGAGCGACGGCGCACGGTCCGACACGTCCGAGGGCGCACCGCACGACCCGAGGCTCCTCGACCTGCGCGACGTGAGCCGCGGCTTCGGGCACGGGGGCGCAGCGCCGGGCCGCGCGCTGTGGGAGCACTCGGCGGACCTGTCCGCCGACGGCACGACCCTCGTCACGACGTGGCAGGTCCCCGGGCCGGGCGCGTCGACGCGCAGCACGCTCGTCGCGATCGACACGGCCACGGGGGAGCGCCGCACGCTCGTCGACGAGCCGGGCGCCCAGGTGCATGGCCCGCGCATCTCGCCCGACGGCGCGTTCGTCGCCTTCGTCCGCGAGACCCTCACGACGCCGCAGCAGGCGCCCGAGGAGACGCTCGCCGTCGTCCCGCTCCACGCACCCGACGGCCCTGCCGGTGCGGACGGGTCGCACGACGACGGCCCGACGACCCGCGCCGAGAACCACGCGACGCCGCGGACGCTCGCGCCGCACTGGGACCGCTGGCCGACGTCGCTGCGCTGGCTCCCGGACGGCTCGGGGCTCCTCGTCACGGCCGACGACGACGGCCGCGGCCCGGTCTTCCTCGTCGCCTTCGCGCCGGACTCGAAGGGTGAGCACGGCACGGCCGAACGGATCACGAGCGACGACGCCGTCTTCACGGACGTGCAGGTCGCGCCCGACGGCCGCAGCGCCTACGCGCTGCGCACGAGCTACCTCGAGCCGTCGGCGCCGGTTCGCCTCGACCTCGGTGCGTTCCTCGACAGCGGTGAGCCGGGCGCCCGGACCCCTGTGCCCGCGACGCCGCTGCGGGGTCCGGTCGCGGCCCCCCACCTTCCCGGCACGCTCGTCGAGGTCGAGACCGCGGCGTCGGACGACGTGCGGGTGCGCGGCTGGCTCGCGCTCCCGCACGGCGCGAGCGCGGAGGACCCGGCGCCGCTCCTGCTGTGGATCCACGGCGGGCCGCTCGGCTCGTGGAACGCGTGGAGCTGGCGCTGGAACCCGTGGCTGATGGTCGCGCAGGGCTATGCGGTGCTGCTCCCGGACCCGGCGCTGTCGACCGGGTACGGGCAGGACTTCGTCCAGCGCGGCTGGGGCCGCTGGGGCCAGGCGCCGTACACGGACCTCCTCGCGATCACCGACCACGTCGAGACGCTGCCCGAGGTGGACGCGACCCGGACGGCCGCGATGGGCGGCTCGTTCGGCGGGTACATGGCGAACTGGGTCGCGGGCCACACCGACCGCTTCCGCGCGGTCGTCACGCACGCGAGCCTGTGGGCGCTGGACCAGTTCGGCCCGACGACCGACCACTCCTACTACTGGCAGCGCGAGATGACGCCGGAGATGGCGCTCGAGAACAGCCCGCACCGGTTCGTCGGCGACATCGTCACGCCGATGCTCGTCGTCCACGGCGACAAGGACTACCGCGTACCGATCGGGGAGGGGCTGCGCCTCTGGTACGAGCTGCTCTCCGCGTCGGGTCTGCCGGCGAGCCCGGACGGGGAGACGGTCCACCGGTTCCTCTACTTCCCGGACGAGAACCACTGGATCCTCACGCCGCAGCACGCGAAGGTCTGGTACCAGGTGGTCCTCGCGTTCCTCGCCGAGCACGTGCTCGGCGAGACGCCGGGCGAGGGCGACGCGGCCCTGCCGACGACGCTCGGCTGAAGGCGGCGAGCCCCGGCCGGGCGACCGAGCCCCTCGTGCACCGGCCGCCGAGCACGTCGTCGCTCGCTGCCGAGCACGACCTCGGGGTCGCTATGAGCTCCATAGCGACCCTGAGGTCGTGTTCGGCGTCAGGGCGTCAGGGCGTCAGGGCGTCTCGGCGTCGCGGGTCAGGGCGTCAGCCGACAGGGAGCGGAGCCAGGCTCGTCGCGACGCGCCACCGCCGGACGAGCCGTCGGTCGGCGGCGCCACGAGCCGCGTCCCAGGCGCAGTGCTGAGTGCTCTCTCGGTGCTCGAGCAGGGCGACCCGGTCGTTCTCGAGCGCCCACAGGAGGGCAGCCCGGACGTCGCGGCGTGCGGGGGCGGAAGGCAGGGTGTCGTGCATGGTCCTTCTCGTCGTCGTCGGTGGTCGTCGCGCGGCCTGTCGGCCGCTTCCACCGAAGGAGACGGAGAAGATCGCCGTCCGTGACGTGGCTTCTGTGACTTTTCTCAGGAGTTGCGCCGCGAGGCGGCCACGATCGCCTCCGCGAGGTCGCGCGGGCGCGAGAACATCGGCCAGTGGCCGGTGGGCACGTCGACATAGGTGACGTCGTGGATCTCCCCGAGCTCGGTGTGCAGGGGCGGGCCGGGGTTCGCGAGCTGGGCCAGCACCTCGGACGGGATGGAAGAGCAGACCACCGTGGCGGGCACGCCGAGCCGGTCGGGGTTCGACACCCGGACCGGGCCGCGCGCGACGGGGCCGGGCGTCGGCACCGCGCGCTCGCGGAACCGGGCCAGCGCGGCGTCGTCGAGGCCGTCGACGCTCGACCCCTGCTCCGCGAGCTCGTCCCAGGACGGCAGCGGGACCTCCGCGGCGTCGTCCGGCAGGGCCGAGTTCAGGGCGGCCCCGTCGACGAGCGGCCCCGCGTCCACGTAGACGACGCGCCGGAAACGCGCCGGGTCGCGGTCGACGACCTGCTGGACGACGGGGCCGCCCCCGCTGTGCCCGACGAGCACGACCGGGCCGTCGAGCCCGGTGACGAGCCCGGCGACCGCCTCGACGTGGTCGTCGCGGGTGATCGCGGCCCGGTCCTGCGGGGTCGACGCCGGGTCCAGGCCAGGAAGCGTCACGGCGTGCGGGACGAGGCCGGCTGCCTCGAGGTGGGGGACGACGTCGTCCCACGCCCAGGCGCCCAGCCAGAAGCCGGGGACGAGGACGACGTGGACCTGCTCCGTGGTCGCCTCAGCGGTCTCGGACGAGTTCTTCTCCTGCTGCGTCTCGGTCATGGGACGACTCTCGCACCGCCCTGGTGACACCTGTCTGTCACCATTGTCTCCACAGGTCGGCGCTGCCCGGGAGGTCGAGTCGTGAACAGGACCGAGCGGCTCTACGCGATCGCCGAGGAGCTGCGCCGCGCGGGCCCGACGGGCACCACCGGGCCGCGTCTCGCCTCGGCGCTCGAGGTCAGCGAGCGGACGATCAAGCGCGACGTCGCGGCGCTGCAGCAGGCAGGACTGACGATCTGGGCACAGGCGGGCCCGGGCGGGGGCTACGTGCTCGACCCGAGCGCGACGTTGCCGCCCGTGAACTTCACGCCCGGGCAGGCCGTCGCCGTCGCCGTCGCGCTCGCGACGCTCCCGCCGGCGAGCCCGTTCGCCGTCGACGCCGCCGCCGCACGCGGCAAGGTGTGGGACGCGCTCGGTGCGGGTGACCGGGAACGCGCCGAGGCGCTCGCGGCGCGCGTCTGGGTGCGCCGGCCGTCCCCCGGCGAGGCCCTCGACCCCTCCGCGCCCGACGCCGCGCCGGTCTCGCCCGACGCCGCGCCGGTCTCGCCCGACGCCGTGCCGGCCGCGCCCGACGCCACCGCGCGCGACGGGCGGTCCGGCGGGGACGTCGTCGAGCGGGCGCGGACGCACCTCGGGGTGCTGCGCGCCGTCGAGCAGTCGCTCGGCGCGTCGCGCGTCCTCGCGATCCGTTACCGCGACGGGCGCGGAGGGGAGACCGCGCGCCGCGTGGAGCCGGTGATCCTCGCGCACACCGACGGCCGGTGGTATCTCGTGGCGTGGTGCCGTCTCCGCGAAGGGATCCGCTGGTTCCGGCTGTCGCGCGTCGTGCGCGCGGACGTGACCGCCGAGACCTACGCGCCGCGACCGGTCGCGGACGTGGGCGAGCCGCCCGCCGACGCCGTCGCGGTCTCCCGGGCGGGCTCGTCGAGCTGACGCAGGGCGACGAGCAGGACGGCGGCGACCACGCAGGGCACGGTCGCCAGCCAGAACACCGCGGCACCGTACCCGGGCACGAGGAGAGGGGCGAGCACGCCCACGAGCGCACCCACCTGGAGGACGGCGCCGAACACGCCGACGCCACCGGCGAGCCCGCTCGGCAGCCAGCGCCCGAGCAGGACCGGGCCGAGCGCCTGGAAGAGCGCCGCGAAGCCCGCGTACCCGACCTGGGAGAGCACGAGCGCGACGGCACCGCCGCGGGCGGCGCCGTCGCCCCAGGCGGCCGACGCCGCGAACGAGGCGGCGGCGACGAGGGCGGCGACGACGAGCACGTGCCGCGCACGGCCGCTCGGCACCGACATCGCGACACGGCGCAGGACGAGGAGCTCGGTCACCGCCGTGACGACGAACAGCGCGCTGACCCACGACTCCGCGTGCCCCCCGGCCACCACGTGCAGAGGGAGGTAGACGAGCCGCAGGCTGTCGGCGCTCTTGAGCAGCACCAGCGCGAGGCCGACAGCGGCCAGGCCGAGCGCGACGGCGTGCCCGTCGGCACCGCAGGGACGGGCCGGGTCGGCTCGCGTCCTCGCCTCGTCCCCCGTGCCATCGGCCGGCGTCGGGGCGGGCGCAGCCGCACCGGCCTGCGCCGGAGCGGGCGCGCCGGTCCCGGTCGGCCCGCCGACCGACCACGTGAGCACGGCGGCGGTCACCGTGGCCAGGGCGCCGAGGAGCACCGGGTCGAGCGGTCCGGGCAGCGCGACGGCGACGCCGTAGAGCGCGACCCCGAGCACGTACCCCAGGACGGAGAGTGAGCGGACCTGGGCGGAGAGCGCGGCGTCGTCGGTCGACGCCGCGAGACCGTCCGCCTGGATGGCGCGGACCGTCACCGGCATGGCCGCGACGAAGAGCATGGACAGGACGCCCCCGAGGTGGATCGCAGGGAGCGACGCGCCGGTGGCGGCGAGCACGAGCCCGCCGGCCGACCCGAGGAGGAGGGCCGGGAGCACGCCGCGACGACCGGTCCGTCCGAGGTGCCGGACGGCCAGGACGGAGAAGGCGAACGCCGCGAGCGAGTTCACCGCGAAGAAGACGGCGATCTGCACCTTCGACAGTCCGGCGGCGTGCAGCGCGAGCGGGTACCCGGGTGTGATGACGCCGGTCATCACCGCGACGAGCAGCCACGCCAGGCCGGGGCGGGACCGGATCAGGAGCGCCATGCGTCCCCCTGCGGTCCGAGCGGGACGTACTCGACCGCCGATCCCGCACGGAAGGCCTCGACGTCGAGCCCCGACCCGGCGACCGCGTCGACGACGCGTACCGCAGACCCGCGCGCGATCTCCGCGCGGGCGTGCTCGGCGTCGGCGGCGTCGAGCACCGTGAGCGTGGTCCGGGGGGACGCGAGCGGTTCGGCCTCCCGCAGCGCGCGGACGTGCCGGTCCATCGCGAGGAAGGAGTCCAGCCACGCGTGGCCCCGCGGGACGTCGGTGCGCTGCGGGTAGTTCTCGACGAGCCGGACCGCCTGCGCCTCCGGCTCCGGGTGCTTGACGAGGAAGACGGCGCGGTTGCGCTGCCACTCGCGCACCCGGTCGGGGTCGAACCGGACCACGTGGTGGTGGTCCCAGGTCCAGGCGCGCGTGCTGTGCGCGATCGCGAGGCCGGCCCGGTGGGCGCGGTAGCCGAGGTCGGTGTCCTCCAGGCCCCACCCCCGGTAGTCGTCGTCGAATCCTCCGAGCGCCCGGTACGCGTCCACCGGCAGGGAGAGGTTGCAGCTGAACTGCAGGTACCACGCGGCGGCGATGCGGGCGTAGTTGTGGGAGTACACCGCCGTGACGCGTTCGCGGACCTCGGGGCGCCACGCGGTGCCGTCGGCGGGGGAGCGGTGGCGCCGGTGGCCGTTGAGCAGGATCCCGGGGGCGGCCCGGTGCCAGCGCACGTGGTCCTGGAGCCAGCCCGGCGGCGCCTCCTGGTCGGCGTCGACGAGGACGAGGAGGTCTCCGCTCGCGACGGCGGCCCCCGCGTTGCGTGCGGCCGCCCGGTTGCCGTCGCCCTCGCGGCGCACGACGTGGACCTCCGCGGGCCCGCCGAGGTCGCGCAGGACGTCCGCGACGGGCTCGTCCGAGCCGTCGTCGACGACGACGATCTCGACCGGCACGTCGACGACCTGTTCCTGGACGGACCGTACGAGCCGCCGCGCGTCGCGGATCCCGTCGCGGCAGATGGTCACGACAGACACCGACGCCGGGCTCATGCGCGGGGTCCGAGCGCCGCGAGCCGGGCCGAGGTGAGGACGTGCTCCGCGAGGTCGCGTGCGCCGTCGTGCGCGGCGAGGACCGCGCCGACGGCCTCGGCACGACGCCGCAGCGCGTCGTCGGCGAGGAGGCGTCGGACGGTAGGGACGAAGCGCGGTGCGACGTCGGCCGGGTCGAGGACCTCGCCCGTCCCGAGGCCGACGGCACGCCCCGCGTTCCACCGCTGCTCGTCCTGCCCCGGGAGCGCGAGCAGCGGGCGGCCGAGCGCGAGCGCCTCCATGACGCTCGTGTGCCCGCCGTGGGTGACGACGAGGTCGGCGGCGCGCGTCCACAGCATCGACTCGTCGGTGAGCTGCAGGAGGCGGTCCGCCCGGTGGTCGGCGAGCAGCGCCGGGTCGACGTTCGGTCCGGTGACGAGGACGGTGTGCGCGGGCACGTCGCCGAGCAGCCCGGCGACGGTGCGCAGGGTGGCGAACCCCTGCGCGGTGCCGCCGAGCGACACGAGGACGACGGGAGCGTGCGGGTCCAGACCCAGAAGCGTGCGGGCCTGTGCCCGGTCGGGGACCGTGAGCGGGTCGGACGCGAGAACCGGGCCGACGTGTCGGATCTCGTCGACGGTCCGCAGCGCCGCGACCGACAGCGGGTCCCGGACGTCGGCGAGCGGCTCGAACGCCGAGCGGTCCGGCACGTAGACCACGTCGCCGAGCAGCCGGCCGGCGACGTCGCGGGGGACGCCGAGGCGGTGCAGCGCCGGGGTCACGTCGCGCACCACGTCCGGGAACGGGAAGGAGAAGAAGCCGGTGTTGACGACCGTGGCCGACCGCACGCCCTCGAGCCGCGCCGAGACCGGACCCGTCACGCGGAAGTCGGCGAGCACGACGTCGGCCCCGACCTCGCGGACCAGCGCCCGCTCCTCCTCGAGCGCGACGCGGAGGTACTCCTCGTCCGCGAGCCGCAGGCGGGGCGCAGGGCGGTGCCCGGGTGACGCCGCGCCGTCGGGTGAGGACGTGACGTCGGGCGACCCCGCGTCGTCGGACACGGGTGGCAGCGGTGGCAGCTCGGTGAGCGTCGCGGTCGGGACGCCGCGCGCCTCGGGCCAGCGCCGGGCGTCGGCGGCCACCCCGACGACGACCTCGGCGCCCCGCGCCATGAGCTCGGTGGCGATGCGCGTGGAGCGCACCACGTGCCCGAGGCCGTGGTAGAAGGGCAGGATCACGACGCGCACGGACGCTCCTTCGCGGCTCGGTCCGACCGGCGGTGGCTCCGCGCGGCCGGGTGCGGTGGACGGTCGGTCAGGCGAGCACGCCGCCCCTGAACCAGGCGGTCGCGCCCCGGTCGATGAGGACGGTCCCGCGCGGCCCGGCCGCGGTGACGGCGTTCACCCACAGCTCCTCGAGCCGTGCGCGGGCCGCGGCGACGCCCTCGTCGTGGGCGAGGAGCGCGAGCAGCTTCGTGGTGCCGGAGACGGTGTACGCGCCGAGCTCGACCTGCGCCGCCCGCCCGAGGAAGCCGGGCACGTCGGCCCGGACCCGGCGGACCGCCGCGAGGAGGTCGGGATCCTGCTCGGCGAGGCGCGTGGTCGCGGGGTCGTCGAGGAACCGGGACAGGGCGTCCGCCGAGTCGAGCAGGCGGCGGGTCTCGACGACGACGTGGAAGTTCTCCACGGGCTTGGTCACCGGGACGTCGGTGCCGGCGTCGATGTCGAGGACCGTCCACAGGAGCATGTCGCGCAGGTTGCCCGGCCAGATCTTCTGGTTGGTCGTCGGGTGCGTGCTCGACCCGGCGTACGCGGTGCTCGTCTCGCTGTTGGTGGAGAACGAGTACACCCGGAGGCCGTCCTGCGCGACGGCGCGCGTCACCTCGACCTCCCGCGCGACCCGGCCGAGGGTGACGATCCCCGTGCCGCCGGAACGGTGCACGACGGCCGCGAGGTCGTGCAGCAGGTCCAGCGTGGCGCCGCCGTCGGGCTGTCCGTCGGCGCTCAGACCCCACTGGCCCGCGCGGTCGAGCGCGATGCTGAACGGGTCGACGACGAGCTCGAGCCCGCGGTCCCGGGCCGCGGTGGCGAGCCCCGCCACGGTGCCCACCCACGTCTCGCGTCGCCGCGCCCAGGCACCGAGGTGCGGGACGGTGTCGTCGAGGAGGCGGACCACGACCCCCCGCAGACCCAGGGCGGCGACCTCCGCGAGGCGCGCCGCCGCCGCCGCCGTGCCGAGCCGCTCGTAGCCCGGGATGCTCCGGCTCGGCAGCGCGGAGCGCGCGTCGAGCCGCAGGTCCACGTCCAGCGGCTGCAGGAACGTACCCGGGTCGATCGTCACGTCGCGCGCTTCCGTCAGCCGTCGCGACATGCCCGCGGCCCGCATCGTGGCAGACGCCTTCATCTGTCCTCCCCCCAGAGGAGCGTCACGCTAGGGGGAACGGTGGGAGCGCTGCCACATCTGCCCGGATGGTGGACACATCGGTGTCCAGGACGCTCCCTGCGCTCGCCCGGTGCGGGTGGGTCCGAGGGCGCGGGGCCGACGTCGCCCGCTCCCTCCGGAGAGCAGCGGCGTATCGTCAGAGCTCTCCCGTCGACACGGTCCGGAGGCCGCGGTGTCCTCAGCGCTCTACTCCCTCGGCCGCTGGGCCGTCCACGCCCGCCGTCTCGTGCTGCTGGCGTGGATCGGGATCCTCGTGGTCGTCGGCGGGTTCGCCGGCCTCGTCCAGCAGGGCCTCGACGACGCCGTCACCATCCCCGGCACCGAGTCGCAGGCGGCGCTCGACCGGCTCGCCGCGACGTTTCCCCAGGTCAGCGGGGCGAGCGCACAGGTGATCGTGGTCGCGCCCGACGGCTCGACCATCGAGGACGACGCCGTGCGCGGTCCCGTCGAGGACGCCGTCGACGCGCTCGGCGACGTCGACCACGTCGCCGGGGTCACGTCGCCCTACGACGACACCGTGCCCGCGTCCGTCAGCGACGACGGGACCGCGGCGCTCCTGACGGTCCAGCTCGACCAGGGCGAGAGCGAGGTCGCCGACGCGACGAAGGACGCGCTCGGCAGCGCGGTCGACGACCTCGAGGCCGCTCTCCCCGACGGCGCGCAGGCGTCCCTCGGCGGTCAGCTCTTCAGCACCGAGTTCCCCACGCTCACGGTGACCGAGGCGCTCGGCCTCCTCGTCGCGCTCGTGGTGCTCGTCATCACGTTCGGCTCGTTCGTCGCCGCCGGCCTGCCGCTGCTCAACGCCGCGATGGGAGTCGGCGTCACCATGGGCCTGCTGTTCGCCGCGACCGCGGTCGCCCAGATCAACTCGACCACCCCGATGCTGGCCGTGATGCTCGGGCTCGCCGTCGGCATCGACTACGCGCTGTTCATCGTCTCGCGCCACCGCGACGAGCTGGCCACCGGCCTCCCGGTCGACGAGGCGGCCGCGCGGTCCGTCGCGACGGGCGGCTCCGCCGTCATCTTCGCCGGCCTCACCGTGATGATCGCGCTCGTCGGCCTCGGTGTCGCCGGCATCCCGTTCCTCACCGTCATGGGTGTCGCCGCTGCCGTCGGCGTCGGTCTCGCCGTCCTCGTCTCGGTCACGCTCCTGCCCGCGATGCTCGGCTTCGCCGGCGAACGGCTCCGGCCGAAGGCTCCCCGAGCGCGTCGCCGCGGACGCCGTCGGGCGGGAAAGGCGCCCCGGGCCCGGTCGGTGAGGCAGGACGCGTCCACGTCGGACGCCGACGACGCGAGGGTCGACGGCGCGCCCGCCCCGGACGCGAGCGCGCCCACGACGTCGACCGCGTCGACCGGCGTCCAGCACCACAACCGGTTCTTCGCGGGCTGGGTGCGGACCGTGACGCGGGTGCCGCTGCTGACGATCCTCGTCGTGCTGGCGGGCCTCGTGCTGCTGACGCTCCCCGCGAAGGACCTGCGGCTCGCGCTGCCCGACGCAGGGACCCTGCCCGAGGACAACCAGGCGCGCGTCACGTACGACCTCGTCTCGGAGCACTTCGGGCCGGGCTTCAACGGGCCGCTCATCGTGACCGGCACGATCGTCACGTCGACGGACCCGGTCGGCCTGATGGACGACCTGGCCGACGAGATCGGCGACCTGCCCGGCGTCGCCGACGTGCCGCTCGCGACGCCGAACCCCAGCGCGGACACGGGCATCGTCCAGGTGATCCCGACGGGCGCTCCCGACTCCGAGGAGACGAAGGACCTCGTCACGCAGATCCGCTCGCAGCACGACCACTTCCTCGACGAGTACGGCGTCGACCTGTCGGTCACGGGGTTCACGGCCGTCGGGATCGACGTGTCGGACAAGCTCGGGGCGGCGCTCCTGCCGTTCGCGCTCGTCGTGGTCGGGCTGTCGCTCGTCCTGCTGACGATGGTGTTCCGCTCGATCGCGGTCCCGATCAAGGCGACGGTGGGCTACCTCTTCTCCGTCGGCGCGGCGTTCGGCGTGGTGACCCTCGTGTTCGAGCAGGGCGTCATGGCGGACGCGCTCAACGTCACGCGCCTGGGCCCGGTGATCAGCTTCATGCCGATCGTCCTCATGGGCGTCCTGTTCGGCCTCGCCATGGACTACGAGGTGTTCCTCGTGTCGCGCATCCGGGAGGACTACGTCCGCTCCGGCCAGGCGCGACGGTCGATCTCGACGGGGTTCCAGGCATCCGCGAAGGTCGTCACCGCGGCGGCGATCATCATGTTCGCGGTCTTCATCGCGTTCGTGCCCGAGGGCGACATGAGCCTCAAACCGATCGCGCTCGGGCTCGCGGTCGGCGTGCTCGTCGACGCGTTCCTCGTGCGCATGACCCTCGTCCCCGCGGTGCTCGCCCTGCTCGGCGACCGCGCGTGGTGGATGCCGCGCCGGCTCGACCGTGTCCTGCCGTCGTTCGACGTCGAGGGCGAAGGGCTCGCACGCGAGCTCAGGCTGCGCGACTGGCCGGAGCCCGGCGCGACGGACCCCGTCGTCGCGCACGGCCTGGAGGTCGCGGGTCCGCGGGGCCCGCTCGCCGCGCCCGTCACGGTCCGCGTGCCCGACGGCGGCACGCTCGTCGTGCACGGCGCGTCGGCCGCCGCGGTGACCGGGGTGGCGCTCGCGCTCGCCGGGCGCCTCAAGCCGTCGGCCGGGGCGCTCAAGGTCACGGGCCTCGTGCTGCCCGAGCGCGCGTCGAGCGTGCGGCGTCGGGTCGCCGTCGTCGACCTCGCCGCGGACGCCGCTGCGCTGCCCGGCGACGCCCCGGCCCCGGCGGCGCACCGCACGCACCCGGCCGCCGCCGTCGGGGCCGTGCTGGCGGAGCACCCGCGCGTCGTCGTGGTGCTCGGGACCGACGCGGTCTCCGCGCCGGACGAGCGCGCCGAGCTCGCGGTGGCCGTCGGCCGGGGGACCGACGCCGGGACGGCGGTCGTCCTCGGGTCGGTCGGGGCCTTCCCGTCCGACCTGGCCCCGCCCGGATCGCAGGTGCTCGACCTGCAACCTCCCGAGCCCGCCCCGGCGGAGCAGCCGACGACCGATCTCGAGGAGGTGCGCGCATGAGCGCAGCCGTCCCGGGCCCGGGCCCGCGCGTCTCCCGGCGCCGTCGGGCCTGGACCGTCGCGGCCGCCGTCGCGCTGCCCCTCGTCGTGCTCGGCCTGCTCCTGTGGGCCCTGTGGGACCCGCAGGAGCGGCTCGACACCGTGCAGGCGGCGATCGTCAACCACGACGAGCCCGTCGAGATCGACGGGCAGACCGTGCCCCTCGGGCGCCAGCTCACCGCGGGTCTCGTGAGCGGCGGGGCCGCGTCGACCGACACGGGACCGGTCGCGGTCCAGCCGGCGGCCGGCACGACCAACTACGACTGGGTCGTCACCGACTCTGCGGACGCGTCGGCGGGCCTCGCCGACGGTACGTACGCCGCGGTCGTGACCATCCCGGAGAACTTCTCGGCTGCGGCCACGTCGTTCAGCGGGGACGACCCGTCGGCCGCGACGCAGGCCACGCTCTCGGTCGAGACCGCGCCCGGCGGACGTGTCGTGGACGAGGCGCTCGCGCGCATCGTCACGACCACGGCGTCGACGGTCCTCGGGCAGACCCTGACGGAGAACTACGTCGACGGCGTGCTGGTCGGCTTCACGACCCTGAACGAGCAGCTCGGCGAGGCCGCTGACGGCGCGACGCAGCTCGCGGACGGCGCGTCCGACGCGAACGACGGCGCGGTGCAGCTCGCCGACGGCGCCGGCCAGGTCGCGACGGGCGCGGGCGAGCTGGCCTCGGGGGTGGGCGAGCTCGCCGCCGGGGCGGACGAGCTCGCGGCCGGGACGTCGCAGAGCGCCGACGGCGCGGCGGCGCTCGCCGAAGGTGCCGGCGCTCTGTCCGGCGGGGTCCAGGGCGTCGCCGGCGGTGCCGCGCAGCTCTCCTCGGGCGTCGCCGACCTCGGGGCGGGGGTCGCGCCCCTGCCCGCGCAGGCCACGGAGCTCGCCGACGGTGCGCAGCAGGTGTCGGACGGCGTCGGGCGGCTCGTGCAGGAGAACGTCGTGGGCCTCGACGCCGCGAAGCGCGCCGCCGGCTGCGCCGACGACCCGACGTCGGACGTGTGCCAGCGGCTCGACGCCCAGATCGCCCAGCTCCAGCAGCTCGCCGGCGCGGCGCAGCAGGTCGCCGACGGGAACGCCGCGCTCGCGGGCGACCCGGCGTCGTCCACGGGCCTGTACGGTCTCGCGGCGGGCGTCCAGCAGCTCGTCGGGGCCTCGCAGCAGCTCTCCGACGGCGCGGCCCAGGCGGCGACCGGGGCGTCCGGTCTCGCGACCGGCGCGGACGACCTCGCCGCCGGGCTCGACCAGCTCGACGCGGGCGCGTCCGGGCTCGCGGCGGGCGTCGGCGAGCTCTCGACGGGGGCGGACCAGCTCGCCACCGGGACCGAGGGGCTGGCGACGGGCGCGACCGACCTGGCCGGCGGCGTCGGGCAGCTCGCCGACGGCTCGTCCGACCTCGCGGACGGTCTGGGGGAGGCGGTCGGCCAGGTGCCCTCGTACACCGACGACGAGGCCACGCACCTGGCGTCGGTCGTGGCGAACCCGGTCGAGGCGCCCGGGACGGACGGCCTCGGCACCGGCTCGACCGGGCCGCTGTTCGCGGTGCTCGCGCTGTGGCTCGGGGCGCTCGCGGTGTTCGTCGCCTTCCCGCCCGTGCCGGCGCAGCTCCTCGGTTCGACGCGCGGTGCCGGTCGCCTCGCGCTCCGGGCCCTCGCCCTGCCTGCCGCGATCGGTGTCGCGACGGGTCTCGTCGTCGGCGGCGTGCTGGCCGCCGTCGAGGACGCGAACCTCGGCGGGTGGCTCGGGCTGCTCGCCCTCGGCGCACTCTCGTCGGTCGTCTTCGTCGCGCTCAACCAGGCGCTCGCCGCGCTGCTCGGCAACGTGGGACGCGCGCTGAGCCTGCTCGTCGCCGTCCTCCTCGTCGCGACGGGGATCGTCGCGACGGTCCCCGCGGCGCTCACCGGTCTGCGCGACCTGCTGCCCGTCGGGTCCGCGCTCGGCGCGCTCACCGCGGTCGTCGACCCCGGCGCCACCGGAGGAGCGGGCGACGTGGTGTCGCTGGTGATCTGGGCGCTCGTGTCGGTCGCGGTGACGACCCTCGTCGTCGCCCGGCGCCGGACCGTGCGCGTGGAGCAGCTCCTGCGCGCCTGACACCGGCGCGTCGCGGCCGCCGTGTGGGCGGCGGACGCCAGACTCTCTCGGGCAGGCGGCGAGAGGGACGGTGCGACATGGACCAGCAGAAGGCACGAGAGATCAAGACGCAGCTCGCGGACTACGCGCGCGAGCTCGCCGAGCGCAGCGGCGCGGTCATCGAGGCGAGCGGGGTGCCCGACGGCGCGGTGGACGCCGTGCGCGCCCCGACGCTCGCGCTCGGGCTCGCCCCGCGCGACGGCGGCGGGTACGCCATCGCGGTCCGGTACCGGCTCGGCGTGCCCGCGGCACGCAGCATCGCGCGAAAGGTCGCGTCGGAGGCCGGGGACACGGTCGACGTGCGCCGCACCGGGCGGATCCGCCCGCTCGCGGCACCGGACGCGGCGGACCCCTCGGCACCGGGCCTGCGCCCGCCCGTCGTGACGGCGCAGGCGTCGGGCGAGACCGGTCGTGCGCGGCCGCTTCGTCCCGGTGTGTCGATCGCGAACGTCGACGTCACCGCCGGGACGCTCGGCGCGTTCGTCCGGTCGACGACGCCGGTCGAGGGCGCTGCCGCGGACGCCGTCTACGCGCTCTCGAACTGGCACGTCCTGGCGGGCTCGACGACGGCGGAGGTCGGGGACGTCGTCGTGCAGCCCGGCCCGGCCGACGGCGGCGGGCCGCGCGACCGGGTGGGCACGCTCGCTCGGCTCGTGCCGCTCGTGGCGGGCGAGACGCAGACCGTCGACGCGGCGATCGCGCTGCTCGACGACCCGGAGGTGGACCTCGAGTACCCCGTCGGCCGCATCACGACGACGGCGCGGGCCGAGGGCGGGGAGGTGGTCGGCAAGATCGGGCGCACCACGTCCGTCACGAGCGGCCGCGTCACGGCGATCGAGCTCGACGACGTCGTCGTCGGCTACGGCGACGAGCTCGGCGCGCTCCGCTTCGACGACCAGATCGAGGTCGAGTCCACGGGCAGCGGCCCGTTCTCGCGCGGCGGCGACTCGGGGTCGCTCGTGTACCGCGAGGACGGTGTGGCGCTCGGGCTGCTCTTCGCCGGGTCGGAGACGGGCGGGACGAACGGGACCGGCCTCACGTACTGCAACGCGATCGACACGGTGCTCGAGCGGCTGGGCGTGACGCTGCTGGGGTGACGGCCGGGGCCGTCAAGACCTCCGTCCCGTGACCTCGCGGCTCGCAGGGTCCACAATGGTTCGAGGAGGTGGTGCCTCGTGGCGACCCTCGAACGAGCACGCGACGCCAAGACGATGCTGCGCGACGAGATCGCGGGCACGGACGGCGTGACCGGCGTCGGGCTGACCCGCTCGGCCGCGCACCCCGCACGGCAGCATGCCGACGCGGTCCGGCAGGGCGGAGACGACTGGGTCCTGCGGGTCAACGTGACGTCGCGCGACGTCGTCGTCCCGCAGTCCGTGGACGGCGTGGACGTCGAGGTCCGCGTCGTCGGCGCGGTGACGCCGAGCGCGCCGACAGGCTGAGCGTGCCGGGAGGCTGAGCCTCAGTCGCCGAAGCGCTCGTCGAGCCAGTCGAACATGCGCTGCTCGGTGAGGGCTCGCGCGAGCGGCTGGCAGTGGTAGTTCGCGCCCTCGTCCGCCGTGAACCGCACGACCGTCGAGACGTCCGGGGAGAGCCGCGCGAGCTCCTGGGACTGGCCCGGCCAGAACTGCTCGTCCTCCGGGTCGGTGAGGAGGAGCGGCGTGGTGATGCGTGCGGCGACGTCCCGGGCGTCGTACCTGCGCACCTCGCGCATCGTCGCGGCGTAGCCCTCGACGCCGTACGGGCGGGCACGGAACCGCCACGTGCGGGCCGTCGCCCTGGACAGCCGCATCCCGAGCTCCATGTCGCGGTCGAACGCGTGGTCGTCGCCCTTGTCGAGGAGCTTGAGCAGGCTCTTGGGCACCTGCGCCTCCCACGAGGCGGCGACGTCGACGACGCCCGGGTCGAGGACCGCCGCCACGGGCCGGTGCTCGAACGCGAGGGCGCGCGCCACCCAGTAGCCCGCCTGGCTGATGCCGTACACCGCGATCCGCTCCGGGTCGACGACGGGACGACCGGCGAGCGCGTCGACCACCGGCGTGAGGACGGCCTCGAAGTCGGGGCGGAACGGGACGCCGTGCTCGAACAGCATCGACTGCTGCCCGGGGCCGTCGAACACCAGCGCGTGGTAGCCGCGGGCCAGCGCGCCGTGCACGCACGCGCTCCACAGCGACGGCAGCGAACCGTCCGAGCCGTTGACGGCGACGACCACCGGCCTCGGGCCGTCGGTCCCGGACCCCGCTGCCGCGCGGAACAGGTAGCCCGGCAGGGTCCTGCCCTCGTAGGGGATCGCGACGCGCTCGACGTCGAGGCCGGACGTGTCGACCCACCGATCCCACTGCGCGCGGTGCTTGCGGAACGTCGGGAGCAGCGCGTCGTCGGACTCCAGCGCCGCCACCGCGTTCACGGCGACGGCGTAGTACGTGGCCGCGCGCAGCGACGCCGCGGCGGCGCTCGTGCGGTGGCCGGCCCGTGCCGCGTCGTCGGCCTGGCCCGCGGTGCGGTCCCCCAGGTCGGACCACGCGGCAAACCACGCGTCGTGGTCCTTCTCCTTGACGCCCCCGACGGCGGCGAGCACCTCGCCGACGTCGGACGCACCGGAGAACGCATGGCCCAGGACCGTGCGGATCTCGTAGTCGAGGTCGTGGCTGCCGGAGAACCCGGCCGTGAACGGGTCGTGACCGGACATGATGCCCCCTCGCCGACGGGTCGGACGTCTCCCAGGGTGCTCCTCCCCGGGAGATCCGACCAGCGGGGACAATGAGGCGTGACATCTCGCGCTCCCCGGTCGACCACCACCCGCCTGCCCCGTGTCCGCGCCTCCGCGCTGCGCGGTCGCGGCTGGCTCAACACCGGCGGCAAGGACGTGACCCTCGCCGACCTGCGCGGCAAGGTCGTGGTCCTCGACTTCTGGACCTTCTGCTGCGTCAACTGTCTCCACGTCCTCGACGAGCTGCGCGAGCTCGAGGAGGCGCACCGCGACGAGCTCGTGATCATCGGCGTGCACTCGCCGAAGTTCGAGCACGAGGCCGACCCTGACGCCCTGGCTGCTGCCGTCGAGCGGTACGAGGTGCACCACCCCGTGCTCGACGACCCCGAGCTCGTCACGTGGTCCGCCTACACCGCGCGCGCCTGGCCGACGCTCGTCGTCATCGACCCCGAGGGGTACGTCGTCGCGCAGATGGCAGGGGAGGGCCACGCCTCGGCGATCGCGGCGCTCGTCGATGAGCTCGTCGCGGAGCACGACGCGAAGGGGACGTTGCACCGGGGCTCCGGTCCGTACGTCCCGCCAGCGCCCACGTCGGGCACGCTGCGGTTCCCCGCCAAGGCGATCACGCTGCCGGGCGGCAACCTGCTCGTCGCGGACGCCGGTCACCACTCGCTCGCCGAGCTCGCGCCCGACGCCGAGACACTCGTCCGCCGCATCGGGACCGGCGAGCGCGGGCTCGTCGACGGCGCGTCCGACGTCGCGCGGTTCAGCGAGCCGAACGGGTTGTGCCTCGTGCCCGACGAGCTGCGGTCGTCGCTCGGGTACGACGTGCTCGTCGCCGACACGGTGAACCATGCGTTGCGGGGCGTGCGGCTGGCGGACGGCGTCGTGACGACCGTCGCGGGGACCGGTGAGCAGTTCATGGTCGGTGGGGTCGAGAACGTCGTGCTGGCTCGTGGGGATGTGGCCGCCCCCGCCTCCCACCTCTCGCCGGACCGTCGCCTCGGTCCCTTCGATCCCCGTGCCACGAACGAGCCGCTCGACGTGAAGCTGTCGTCGCCGTGGGACGTGGCGTGGTCCGGCGAGCTGGGCGGTTTCGTCGTCGCGATGGCCGGGAACCACACCCTGTGGGCGTTCGACGGGGGGTGGAAGATCGGGCTGCTCGCCGGGACGATGAACGAAGGGCTCGAGGACGGGCGCGGCGAGGATGCGTGGTTCGCGCAGCCGTCCGGGTTGGCCGTGGCTGCCGACGGGGCCGTCTGGGTCGCGGACGCGGAGACGTCGGCGCTGCGCCGTGTCGACGGGCTGCGTGGCGGCGTCGCGGTCGTGCCGGACGGAGTGTCGGTGCGGACGGCCGTCGGGCAGGGGCTGTTCGACTTCGGGCACCGGGACGGGCCGACCGACCAGGCGCTGTTCCAGCACCCGCTGGGGGTCGCGGTGCTGCCCGACGGGAGCGTCGTCGTCGCCGACACGTACGACGGCGCGATCCGTCGCGTCGTGCTCGACGGCGCGGCGTCGGGCGCCGACGTCGGGGACGACGCCGCCGGGACGCGGCTCGCGGGCGAGGTCACGACGCTGGCGACCGGGCTCGCCGAGCCGAGCGACGTCGTCGTGCAGGTGGTCGAGGACGCCGACGGGCCGGCGCAGGTCCACCTGCTCGTCGTCGAGTCGACGGCGCACCGGATCACGCGCGTCGCGCTGCCCGCCGACCTCGCGGGAGAGGTGCTCGACGGCGGCGCGCACCGCACGCAGCGACCCGTCACCGAGATCGCGGCCGGGGCGCTGCGGCTCGACGTGCCGTTCGTGCCCGCGCCCGGTCAGAAGCTCGACGACCGGTTCGGGCCGTCGACCGAGCTCCGGGTGAGCGCCACGCCGCCGGAGCTGCTGCTCTCCGGGGCGGGCACGGGTACCGATCTCGGCCGCGACCTCTCGATCAACCCCGCCGTGACCGAGGGGGTGCTGCACGTGACGGCTCGGGCTGCGTCGTGCGACGTCGTGCCGCTCGGACCCGACGGCCGGCCGGACCCGGACGTCTTCCCTGCGTGTCACCTCGCGCAGCAGGACTGGGGCGTCCCGGTGCGTGTCGTCGCCGGGGACGGCACGCCGGCTGACGTCCCGGTGCTCACCCTTCCGCTGCGCGGCTGACGACGAACCCTGACCCGTCGGGCACCGCACGGTGCCGAACCCCGGGTTGTGCGCCGTAGATCGGCCGGAACGACCGACAACCCGGGGTTCGGCAGGGGACCTGCCACGCCGACGGTCACTCCCAGGTGAGCAGCTCCTCGCCGTGGGAGGCCCACGCGCCGGTCTCGGCGAGGGGTGTCACGGCGTCGGCCTTCGCCTCGAGCGCGACGACGGGGCACACCGCGGACCGGCCGCCGGCGCGGACGGCCGCGGGGTCCCACGAGACGAGCACGGTCCCGCGCTCGACGTGGGCGCCCTGCGCGACGTGCGTCGTGAAGCCCTCGCCGCCGAGCTTCACCGTGTCGATGCCGAGGTGCACGAGGACGGCACGGCCGTCGTCGTGCTGGACGACGAACGCGTGCGGGTGCAGCTTGACGACCGTCCCGGTGATCGGCGCGACGGCGACGCCGCCCTGCGCGTCGTCGGGCTCGACCGCGAGCCCCGGGCCGACGAGACCGGCGGAGAAGACGGGGTCGTCGACCTCGCTCACGTCGACGACCGTGCCGGTCACGGGCACCAGGACCGTCAGCGGAGCGCCCATCAGCGGAGGTCCTCGATGTCGCTGGCCAAGGTGTCCGCCTCGGGCCCCACGATGACCTGGATCGCGTCGCCCGAGCGCACGACGGCGATCGCGCCGGCTGCGGTGAGTGCCGCGTCGTCGACGAGCGCCGGGTCGTCGACCTCGACCCGCAGCCGCGTGATGCACGGTTCGAGGTCGAGGACGTTCGCGTCGCCGCCGAGGGCGCGGAGGATCTGTTCTGCCTTGCTCACGGGGTGCTCCTCGTGGTCCGGTCCGGCCACGGCCGGTGTGCGGGTCCCGGCGGGCCGGGCTGGGTGGTGGGGCGTCGTCACATGAGGTCGGCCAGGTCGGACGCGATCGTGTCGACCTGGGGGCCGACCACGACCTGCACGACACGGCCGTTGACCATGACGCCGAAGGCGCCGGCGCGGCGCAGCGCCGCCTGGTCGACGAGGGACGGGTCCTTGACGAGCGATCTCAGGCGGGTGGTGCACGGGTCGATCTCGTCGACGTTCTCCACGCCGCCGAGTCCGGCGAGGATGGTCGCGGCGCGCTCGGCGTCGGACAGGGTCATCGGTCCTTCCCTTCAGTCGGCACGGCCGGCGTCGGCCGGCGTCGGCACGGTGGCGAGCGGGACGTCGTCGTCCAGCGGTACGGGTCGGGGTCGCGGCACCAGCATGGGTCGCGCCTCGCGGAGGGGGACGACCACGCTGTAGCGGTCACCGCGATAGCAGGATCGCGAGTACATGAGGGGCTGGTCGCCGGCGAACGTCCGGCGCACGGTGCGCAGGACGGCGCGGGTCCCGCGCATCTCCAGCAGCGCCTGCTCCTGCGTGGTCGCCTCGGACGCGGAGATGGTGTCCTCGCCCCACGTCGGCGCGAGGCCGCGCTCGCGCAGCGCCCCGTACATGCTCGGGGGCACGCCGTCGTCGAGGAGGTCGGGGGCGAGGTCGCACGGGATCCAGACCTCTTCCACGCTCATCGGGGAGCCGTCCGCGGACCGCAGTCGCACCACGTGGTGCATCGGCGAGCCCTGGGGGCGGCCGAGCGCCTCGGCGACGGACGACGGCGCGGGCGCGGCGCCGGTCTCCAGCACCCGGGTGCCGGGTTCCATGCCGCGCCGTCGGGCCTCCTCGCCGAACGTCGTCAGCCGCATCTCGAAGTCCGCCCGCGGCGGGGCGACGAACGTCCCCCGCCCCTGCGCGCGCTCCAGGACGCCCTCGTTCACGAGCGCGTCGACGGCCTGCCGGACGGTCATGCGCGAGACGTTGAAGGTCTCCGTGAGCGTGCGCTCGGACGGGATGGCGTCGCCGACGTCGAGCTCGGTCGTCACGAGGTCGGCGAGGTACGCACGCACCGCGAGGTACTTGTGCTCACCGCCCTGTGCCCGTGACCTGCTCATCGTCGCGCGTCGTCCTCGTCCGTCGGTCGTCTGCTCGTGCACCCGCGCATTGTCCCGCCGGCCGCAGGAGACCCTGCGGAGGTGACGGACGCCGCCCGTGTGGCCCCCGTCACTCCCGGGGGTTGACACATCATGAGGTCTAGACCACTCTTCCTGCAAGTGGTCCAGACAACTGGACCGGCAACGACGCCCGCACCAGTCGCGCCACCGCCGCCGCTCGACGCCTGCCCGGCCTGACTCCAGGCCGCGACCCCAGAGGAGAACCACATGACCACCGTCGCGGAACCGACGAGGACGAAGAGGGGGATCCCCGGCTTCGCCCAGCTCCAGCGCATCGGGCGCTCCCTCATGCTGCCCATCGCGTCCCTGCCCGCAGCGGCGCTGCTCCTGCGGCTGGGTCAGCCCGACATGCTCGGCGCCGACGGCGTCGCGGGCACCTTCGCCTGGATGCAGCCGGTCGCGGACGTGCTCGGCGCGGCCGGGAACGCGCTCTTCGGCAACCTGCCGATCATCTTCGCGCTCGGCGTCGCGGTCGGGTACGCGAAGAAGGCTGACGGGACGACAGGCCTCGCCGCGCTCATCGGCTACCTCGTGTTCTCCGGGGTCAGCGACTCGCTCTCGCCGTACGTCCTCGGAGAGGCGCCGGAGGGGGAGACGCAGGAGCTCATCAACTACGGCGTGCTCGGGGGCATCGTCATCGGTCTCACCGCCGCGCTGCTCTACCAGAAGTACTACCGGATCAAGCTGCCCCCGTACCTCGCGTTCTTCGGCGGCCGGCGTTTCGTCCCCATCGTCACCGCGGGGGCGGCGGTGCTCATCGCCGTCGTCGGAGCGCTGATCTACCCGGCGTTCGACTGGCTCATCAACGACACGATCGGCGGCTTCGTCACCGGGTCCACGATCCTCGGCGCGTTCGTCTTCGGCACCCTCAACCGTCTGCTCGTCCCGCTGGGCCTGCACCACCTGCTCAACTCGCTCCCGTGGTTCCAGTTCGGCAGCTACGAGACCGCCGACGGCACCGTGGCGAACGGCGACATCTTCCGCTTCCTCGCGGGCGACCCCACGGCGGGCACGTTCCTCACGGGCTTCTTCCCGATCATGATGTTCGCGCTGCCCGCCGCGGCGCTCGCGATCGTCCACACCGCCAAGCCGAAGAACCGCAAGGTCATCGCCGGCATCATGGGCTCCGCGGCGCTCGTCTCGTTCGTCACGGGCGTGACCGAGCCGCTCGAGTTCGCGTTCCTCTACGTCGCCTACCCGCTCTACGTCATCCACGCCGTCCTCACGGGCACGTCCCTCGCGCTCGTCAACGCGCTCGGCATCCGTGACGGCTTCGGCTTCTCCGCGGGCGTCATCGACTACCTGCTGAACTTCCGGATCGCCGAGATGCCGCTGCTCCTCATCCCCATCGGCCTGGGGTACGCGGTGATCTACTACTTCCTGTTCCGGTTCGTCATCACGCGCTGGAACCTGCGCACGCCGGGCCGCGAGGACGACGACGAGCCGGGCCTCGCCACGCCGGACGCCACGACCGACGCACCCGCCGACGTCGTCGCTCCCTCCGCCGGCGCGTCCTCCGACGCCGCGACGTCCGACGCCGCCTCGACCGACCAGGGACGTCGGGGCCGAGGCAAGGACCCGGAGCGGACGGGCGCCGCTGCGGGCGCGACGTCCGACGCCCGCGGCGGAGGCGCGGCGTGACGGTCGCCGACGCTGCCCGGGTGGCCGACGCGGCCTCGGGGCTGACGGGGGTGCCGGTCAGCCCCGGCCGGGTGGTCGGCGTCGTCGTGACGATGCCGGCCCCCGTGCCGGAGCCGGACAGCGCACGGCTCCCCGAGGACGCCGACGTCGAGCTCGCGGTGACCCAGGTCCTGGCCGCGGTCACCGCCGTCCAGGAGGACCTCACCGCGCGGTCCGCGCGCGCCGAGGGCACGGCCGCCGAGGTGCTCGCCGTGACCGCGGCGATGGCCGCGGACCCCGCCCTCGCCCGGGACGCCGTCGGCCGCGTCCAGGAGGGGCGCACGGCCCCGGCGCGCGCGGTATGGGAGGCGGGGTCCGACGCCGCGTCGCGGCTCGAGGCGGTCGGCGGTCTCCTCGGCGAGCGGGCCCGCGACGTGCGCGACGTGCGCGACCGGATCGTCGCCGCGCTGCTCGGGCTCCCCGTGCCGGGAGTCCCTGACCCCGGGAGCCCATTCGTGCTCGTCGCCGACGACCTCGCGCCCGCCGACACCGCGCAGCTCGACCCCGAGCGGGTCCTGGCGGTCGTCACGCGCGGAGGTGGCCCGACGTCGCACACCGCCATCCTCGCGCGGGCTCTCGGCATCCCGGCCGTGGTCGCGGTCGACGGCGCGCTCGACCTGCGCGACGGCGAGACCGTGGTCGTCGACGGCGCGGCCGGGACCGTCGAGCGCGACCCGTCGGCAGCCACCGTCGCGGCCGTCGCGTCGGGGCGGCGCGAGCGGCGCACGTTCGACGGCGCGGGCCGGACCGCCGACGGCCGTCGTGTCGAGCTCCTGGCGAACGTGGCCTCCGGGGAGGACGCCCGTTCGGCGGCCGCGGCCGGGGCGGAGGGCGTTGGGCTGTTCCGCACCGAGTTCTGCTTCCTGGGACGGGCCGTCGAGCCGGGCGTCGACGAGCAGGTCGAGGCCTACCGCGCGGTGCTCGCGGCGTTCGGAGGCCGCAAGGTCGTCGTGCGCACGCTCGACGCGGGCGCCGACAAGCCGCTGCCGTTCGTCACCGCGGAGTCCGAGCCCAACCCGGCCCTCGGCGTCCGGGGCCTGCGGACGTCGCGGCGACACCCCGAGGTCCTCGACCGGCAGCTCGACGCCATCGCGCGGGCAGCCGCGGCGGAGGACGCCGACGTGTGGGTCATGGCGCCCATGATCGCGACCCCCGACGAGGCCGACGCGTTCGTCGCGCTGTGCAGCGAGCACGGGCTCGAGCGGGCGGGCGTGATGATCGAGGTGCCGTCGGCCGCCCTCGGTGCACGCTGGGCGCTCGCTCGCGCGACCTTCGCGAGCATCGGGACGAACGACCTCACGCAGTACACGATGGCGGCCGACCGCGAGGTCTCCGACCTCGCGCGCCTCGCGACGGCGTGGCAGCCGGCGGTGCTCGCGCTCGTCGGTGCCGCGTGCTCGGGCGCGGCGCTCAACGACCGCCCGATCGGGGTCTGTGGTGAGGCGGCGGCCGACCCCGTGCTCGCACCCGTGCTCGTGGGGTTCGGCGTCACCTCGCTGTCGATGACGCCCGTCGCGCTCGCGGACGTCGCGGCGGTGCTCGCCGCGACGTCGTCGGAGCTGTGCGAGGAGCTCGCGTTCCTCGCGCTGCAGCAGCCCACGGCCGAGGCCGCGCGCGCGGCCGTGCGCGCGCGGCTCCCCGTGCTCGACGAGCTGGGTCTCTAGGTCAGGAGACCGCGGTCTGCTCGAGGAACGCCGCGAGCGCGTCGAGCGACGCGGTCGCGCCGTCGCCGTCGTCCGCCGTGGCCAGGACGACCTCGTCGCCCGCGTCGACGCCGAGGGTCATGACGCCGAGGATGCTCGCCGCTTCGACGGGCTCGCCACCTCGCTTGGCGATCGTCACAGGGGTCGGCTGCGCCGCGGCCTCCTTGACGAAGAGCGCGGCGGGGCGGGCGTGCAGGCCCTCCGCGAGGGCGACGACGACGGGACGTTCCACGGGGCTCTCCAACCGACAGGTGGTCTGGACCACCTCATCGTAGGGGTCGGGGTGCGCGAGGGGAAGGGTTCGCTGGTGTGGGTCGCGGAGGACGGGTCTAGGGTGGCCCGCATGTCAGACGCGACGACGCCGCGGCCTCCCGCCGAGCCGGGAGAGCCGCGCATCCACGTCACGCTCTCCACCGCCAGCGTCTACCCGCGTCGCGCGGGCTACGCCTTCGAGGCGGCCGCCGACCTGGGGTACGACGGCATGGAGGTCATGGTGTGGTCCGACGAGACCACCCAGGACGCCGCGGCGCTCAACCGGCTCTCCGCCGACCACGGCATGCCGATCCGCAGCATCCACGCGCCGACGCTCCTCGTGAGCCAGCGCGTGTGGGGGCGCCCGCCGGGGCCCAAGCTGCGGCGCAGCGTCGAGCTCGCGCAGGAGGTCGGGGCGAGCACGGTCGTCGTGCACCCGCCGTTCCGGTGGCAGTACAAGTACGCGCGCGAGTTCGAGGAGCTGGTCCGCGAGCTCGACGAGACCGAGGGCGTGACGATCGCCGTCGAGAACATGTACCCCTGGCGCGGGCGCAAGCGGGAGATGCAGGCGTACCTGCCCGGCTGGGACCCGTCCGAGCACGGCTACGACCACGTCACGCTCGACCTGTCGCACGCGGCCGTCGCCCAGCAGGACGCCCTCATGCTGCTCGACGTGTTCGACGGCCGGCTGGCGCACGTCCACCTGGCCGACGGGTCGGCGTCGATCAAGGACGAGCACCTCGTCCCGGGCCGGGGTGACCAGCCGTGCGACAAGGTGCTCGCCGAGCTCGTGCGGCGCGGGTGGTCGGGCGACGTCGTCGTGGAGATCGCGACGCGTCGCGCGCGGACCGCGGCCGAGCGCAAGGAGGACCTCGCGGCGTCGCTGTTCTTCGCACGCACGTACCTCACGCCGGACCCGCACCCGACCTACGAACCGCCGCCGGGCCACGCGCACCGCCACCTCGACGCCTGGTGACGCGCGCGCCGACCGCGTGCGCGTCGTCGGGCAGGTGATGCCGGGCCGTTGCCGCCCGGCGGGCGGCCAGGCCCGCGCTGCCGGGCTCGCCCGTCGGACGAGGCGAGCCCGGCCCTGAGCGTCCGGGTCAGTCCGAGCCGTAGGCGACGACGGCCTCCTCCGAGACCTGCTCGCCGTCGCGCTCCGCGGTGACGGTCACGGTCGCCTCGCCGGCGGGGGCGTCGGCGACCCGCGTGGCGAACGACTGGTAGGCCGACGCGCCGGGTGCGACGTCCTCGAACGTCCGCGTGCCGTACGGCGTGCTGACGGTGACGTCGACCGCCGTCTGCTCGTCGTTGACGACCCGCACCGCGACGTAGTCCCTGCTGCCGAGGGTGCGCAGCTGCGCCTCGGCGGAGAAGGCGAGGTCGACGTCACCGCCGACCAGCGCGGACTGCCAGTCCGTGAGGTCCGCGAGCTTCGTGGCGAGCAGCGCCGTGTCGCCGGCGTCGTCGGAGAGGCTGTCGACGATCTCCTGGGCAGCAGCGATCGCGGCCAGCGCAGCGGCGTGGTCGCCGGCGTCCGCGGCGGCCTCCGCGTCGTCGAGGTGTGCGGTGATGCCCGCGACGGCCTCGGCGTCACCGTGGCTCGTGGTGTCGAGCTCCTCGACGATGCCGTCGACCTCGCCGAAGGTCACGCAGTTGCCGCCGCCCTCGACGACGCCCGCGGTCCACTCGACGCCCTTGAGGACGTGCTCGCGGAACAGCGGGTCGGTCCACGACTGGTCCGTGTGACCGGCGCCCTCGTACCAGGAGCGCCCGCCCTCGAAGTTGTGGCACCACGCGAGCGGGTGGTCCTCGCCCATCGCGTTGTTGCCCGGCGAGTAGGTCGACTCGTCGAGCGTGATGAGGACGTGGACGTCCTCGCGGGGGTTGGTCGTGTAGTTGTACCACTCGTCGAACCGCTCCCAGGCGGCGGGGAGGTGCTCCGTCGACGGGTGCGCCGGGCTCTCGACGCGCATGGTCGCGGTCTGCTGCGCCGGGTGGCTCGCGAAGCGCGCGCCGCCGCCGGTGAGCTCGCTGTACCAGGGCACGGTGTGCATCGTGTCGGTCGCGGCGTGGAGGCCGACGAACCCGCCGCCGGAGCGGATGTACCCCTGGAACGCGGCGAGCTCGGCGTCGTCGAGCAGGCGCGGTGTGGCGGGGTTGAGCGAGTTCGTGTTGTCGACGGGTGAGACGAAGACGATCGTCGCGTACTGCTGCAGGTCCTCGGTGCTCGTGAACGGCGTGCTCGCCATCGTCAGTTCGGGCTGGCCCGGCGAGCCGGCCCCCCACCAGCCGCTCGACGTGTTCGGCGGGTCCCACACGTCGACGGTGAAACCGTTGTCCGCACCGAGCTCGATGAGGGTGCGCGTCGTGTCGTCGATGTGGGAGTGCCGGAACCCGAGCGTCTCGCCGACCACGAGGATCTTGTAGGGCTCGTCGGCGGCGACGGCCGCGACCGGGGTGCTGGACGACGCCGGGGCGGCGAGCGCGACACCCGTGACGGCCAGGGGGACGGCGACGAGTCCCGCCGCCACCCGATGAATGGTCTTTCCGTTGAACAAATGCATGCGTGCTTCTCCTCGTCTCGCCGGTGAGCAGTGAGAGCCGTGCTGGCCGCACCGCAGCGGAGCGGTGTCGGTACCTGGCCTACTTTTAGCGAGTGTTGTTCAAAAGTCAAGGAAACTGAGCATGACTTCTGCGCGCGATGTGCCGGCGGCTGATCGCGTGGTCGGAGTCAGCGCGACGCGACGGCCCAGCGGAACGCGTTGCGCAGCACGTAGCGCCCGTCGTCCTGCCGGAACGGTGCCGCGGCGGTGAGCAGCACGGGCGCGACCTCGGCCCGGTCCTGCGGGTGAGCCCCGGCGGTGAGGGCGTGCACGAGCGACGTCGCGTCGGGGAGCACCATCGGTGTCGCGGTGAACCGCTCGGCCTGCACCGTGAGGCCGTGCGAGGCGAGGAGGTCGCCCAGGTATCCGGGCTCGCGGGTCTCGTCGCTCGGCTCGTGGTCGTCGCCCGCGAGCGCGCGCTCGAGGACGGTGAGGTCGTTGTGGTCGTCCCCGGCCCAGCTCGCGACCGCAACCCGGAGACCCACGCGCGCGCACTCGCGCACCGTCTCCTCGACGTCCGTGAACGCGAGCGCGTTCACGAGCGTGACCAGGTCGAACGCGTCGTCGGGCCACGGCAGGTCCTCCCCGCGGGCGACGCGGACGTCGCTGCGCGGGCTCCGCGCGCGGGCGAGGGCGACCATCGCCGCGGAGGGGTCGCAGCCCGCGGTGACGGCACCCGCGTCGTCGAGCAGGGCGAGGAGCTCGCCCGACCCGCAGCCGACGTCGAGCACGCGCCACCCCGCGGCCAGGCCGGCGGCCGCGAGCAGCGCCCGCTGCGCAGGTTCGGCGACCGGAGCCCAGTACCGCGCCCAGTCGATCGCGACGGATGACCAGTCGTCGACGTCGTCCATGCCACCATCCTCGCCCGACGCCGTCGCGGGCGGGCGTCACGGTCACGGCCGGGCGACGCGTAGGCTCATCGACCGTGGCCCGGGTCAACGGTCTTCTCGCCGACACGACGCCCCTGCGTACCTCCGCGCCGTTCCGACGCCTGTGGTGGGGGCTCGGGATCTCCAACCTCGGCTCGCAGCTCACGGTCGTCGCCGTGGGCCTGCAGGTCTACGCGCTCACCGGGTCGTCGCTCGCGGTCGGTGTCCTCGGGATCTGCGCGCTCGTGCCGCTCGTCGTGCTCGGGCTGTACGGCGGCGCGCTCGTCGACGCCTACGACCGCCGCAAGGTCGCGCTCGCGGCGTCGGCCGCCCTGTGGGTGGTCACGAGCCTCGTCGCGCTCCAGGCCTGGCTCCACCTCGACTCGGTGGGCGTGCTCTATGCGCTCGTCGCGGCGCAGTCCGCCGCGTTCGCGATCAACAACCCCGCGCGGTCGGCGATCATCCCGCGCCTCGTCGAGCCGCGGCTCCTCCCCGCCGCGAACGCGCTCCAGACGCTCGCGTGGAACGTCGCGCTGACGGTCGGGCCGCTCGGGGGCGCCCTCCTCGTGGCGCTGTGGGGCTACCAGGTCGCGTACACGATCGACGCGGTGCTGTTCACCGCGGCGCTGTGGGCGGTGTGGCGGCTGCCGGACATCCCGCCCCTGTCAGGGCAACAGGTCAGCGCCGTGACCCCTGGCCCTGACACGACGCTCGGGGGTGACGACGTGGCAGGCGCACAGGTCACCCCGGTGACCTCTCGCCCTGACACGGCCCGACGCCGCCGCCGGGGTCGCGCGGTCGGGTGGCGGTCCGTCGTCGACGGGCTGCGCTACCTCGGCACGCAGCCGAACATCCGCACGACGTTCCTCGTGGACCTCGCGGCGATGGTCCTCGCGTCGCCACGCGTGCTGCTGCCCGCCGCAGGGGTCGTCTGGCTCGGCGGGGGAGAGGCCACGACCGGCGTGCTCACCGCGGCCTTCGCGATCGGTGCGGTGCTCGCGAGCGCGTTCTCGGGCGGCCTGTCGCGCGTGCGGTGGCAGGGCCGGGTGATCGTCTGGTCGGTCACGGCGTACGGCGCATCGATCGTGCTGTTCGGGCTCGTGCTGCTCGGGGTCGGCGCGACGTCGCCGTCGACCGTCCTCGTCGGGTGGGTCGTCGCGGCGTGCGTCGCGCTCGCGCTCGCCGGGGCGTCGGACGCCGTGAGCTCCGTGTTCCGCCAGACCATCCTCCAGACCGCGGCGCCCGACGAGATGCGCGGACGCCTCCAGGGCGTGTTCATCGTGGTCGTCGCGGGCGGACCGCGGCTCGGCGAGCTCGTGCTCGGCGCGCAGTCGACGTGGACCGGCGAGGCGTGGGCGGCGGTCCTCGGCGGGATCGCGTGCGTCGTCGCGCTGTGGCTGGTCGTCCGCGCGCAGCGCCGGTTCTGGCGCTACGACGCGCTGCACCCCGAGCCCTGACGGACGCCGAGACGTGGGCCTCCGCCCCGGACCGTCCGGGTCACGGGCGGGGCTCACGTCGCGGCGGGGACGGCGCCCACCACCTGCCCGCCGAGCCGCTCGAGACGACCCCGCCCCCAGTCGCCGAGCGACTCGAGCGCCGTGTTGAGCGCGCTGCCGTGCTCGGTGAGCGAGTACTCGACCCGCGGCGGGACCTCGGGGAACACCTCGCGCCGGAGCAGGCCGTCGGCCTCCATCTCGCGGAGCTGTTGCGCGAGCACCTTGTCGCTCACGCCCGGCAGACCGCGCTTGAGCGCGGCGTAGCGGCGCACGCCGTGGTCCTCGAGCTCCCAGAGGATCAGCGACTTCCACTTGCCGCTCACCACGTCCATCGCGGCGTCGAGGCCGCACACGTAGGGGCCGCGGCGCGGGGGCAGGGCCGTCCGCCCGTCGTGCAGCACGGTCGCGGAGGGTGTCGTCGTCATCGCTCGCTCCTTCGTCTCCGGTCGGCGGGTGCGTGCCCTCCGACGGGCGTCGCCCGCAGGAGTCCGGAAGGCTCTGCCCCCGTGACCTGCACGCTCACCTGGAGGTGAGAACCCCACCTCGAAGTGCGTTCTTCCCGGACGACCGGACGACGGCGAGGGTGGACGACGAAGGGCACGCCGCGTCGTCGGACGTCGCCCGGTCTTCCCACCCGACCCGGAGGAACGATGCCAGACCAGTCAGCCGCCACAGCTCCCGCCCTGCCCTCGACACCATCGCCGCTCCCCGTGACCGTCCTCGGCCTCGGGGCGATGGGCAGCGCCCTCGCCGCCGCGACCGCCGAGGCGGGCCACCCGACCACCGTCTGGAACCGCACGGCGGGACGCGCTGACGCGCTCGTCGCCGCCGGAGCGCGCGAGGCGACCTCGGTGCGGGACGCCGTCGGCTCGTCTCCGCTCGTCGTGGCCGTCCTGCTCGACCACGCGTCGGTCCACGAGACGCTCGACCCCGTCGCGGACGCGCTCGCCGGCCGGACGCTGGTCGACCTCGTCACGACGACGCCCGAGGAGTCGCGGGAGCTGGCCGCCTGGGCGACGTCCCACGGCATCGACTACCTCGACGGCGGGATCATGGCGGTCCCCGCGATGATCGGCGGGCCGGGCTCGGAGGTCCTCTACAGCGGGTCGCGCGCCGTGTTCGACGCCGCGCGTCCCGTGCTCGACACGTGGGGCGAGAGCACGTGGCTCGGCGAGGACCCCGGCCTCGCGCCGCTCTACGACCTCGCGCTGCTCGCCGGCATGTACGCGATGTTCGCGGGCTTCTTCCACGGGGTCGCGATGGTCGGGACGGCGGGCGTGAGCGCGACGGACTTCGCCCGCCGCGCGGCGCCCTGGCTCGTCGCGATGACGTCGGGCCTCGCCGACTACGCCGACGTGATCGACCGTCGCGACTACGGCGGTCCCGGCCAGCAGAGCCTCGAGTTCTCGGACCCCTCGGACATGGTCCGTGCGAGCGAGGAGGCCGGGCTCGCGACGGACGTCGTCGCGGCCGTGCAGGCGCTGGTCCGGCGCCAGGTCGACGCCGGGCACGGCGCCGACGGTTTCGCACGCGCCGTCGAGAGCATCCGGACCGGCACCACCCGGACCCACACCGCAGGAGGAACCCGATGAGCACGCCCACCCCCGTCACCGTGATCGGCCTCGGCCCGATGGGCCAGGCCATGGTCCGCACGCTGCTCGCCGCGGGCCACCCGGTCACCGTGTGGAACCGCACGCCGTCGCGCGCGGACGCGCTCGTGGCGGAGGGCGCGGCTCTCGTCGCGTCGCCGGCCGAGGCCGTGGCGGCGAGCGACGTCGTCGTGCTGAGCCTGACCGACTACGCGGCGATGTACGACGTCCTCGGCGCGGCGCCGGACGCGCTGCGAGGAAGGACGGTCGTCAACCTCAGCTCGGACACCCCGGGCGCGACGCGCGTCGCCGCCCGGTGGGCTGCCGACCACGGCGCGACGCTCGTGGTCGGCGGCGTCATGGCGCCGCCGCCGATGGTCGGGACCTCGGACGCGTACGTCTACTACAGCGGGCCCGAGGCGGCGTTCCGGTCCCACGAGCGCACCCTCGGGCTCCTCGGCGCACCGCGGTACCTCGGTGAGGACCCGGGTCTCGCGCAGCTCATGTACCAGGCGCAGCTCGACGTGTTCCTCACGGTGCTGTCCGGGGTCGCGCACGCGGCGGCGCTCGCGCAGGCCGCCGGGGTGCCGCCGACGCAGTTCGTCCCCGAGGCGCTGCAGACGCTCGTCACCACGCCCGCGATGATCGGGGCCGACGAGGCGGCGGGGGTGGAGTTCGAGACCGGCGTCCACCCCGGCTCCCTCAGCACCGTGACGATGATGGGCGCGACCGCGGCGCACGTCCTCGGCGCGAGCGAGGAGCTGGGAGTCGACCCCGAGCTGCCGCGCGCGGTCCTGTCGCACTACGAGCGCGCGCTCGCGGCGGGGCACGGGCGGGACGGCTGGACGGCGATCTTCGAGGGGATCAGAGCGGGCGTCGACGTGGGCTCCGGTGGTCGGGCGGCGCGTCGGTAGTGTGGAGCGTGTGACCGACGCACCGCGCGAGACCTCCTCCGGGACCTCGCCGCGGGACCGGGAGGGGATCTTCGTCGCCGGTCCCGCATCGTGGAACCGGATCGTCCAGCTCGACGCGCTCCCGGACCCCACCCCGCACGCGGTGCTCGCGCGCGACTCCTACGACACCGTCGGCGGGACGTCCGCCGGGAAGGCGCTCAACCTCGCGGCTCTCGGCCGGCCGGTCACGCTGCGCACCGTGCTCGGAGCCGACGACGACGGCGCGCGCGTGCGCTCGGTCCTCGAGTCCGGCGGGGTGCGGCTGCTCGTCGAGCCGTCGCCCGACGGGCGGACGGAGAGCCACCTCAACCTCATGGACCGTGACGGTGGCCGCGTGTCGGTGTACCTGCGCGCCCCGGGCGAGGTCGCTGCGTCGGGTGCGGGGTGGGACGCGGCCGTCGCAGCGCTCGACGCCGCCGCGGTGGTCGTCGTCGATCTCGCCGTACCGGCTCTGCCCGTGCTCGACCTCGCCGTCGCGCGCGGGCGGGAGGTCTGGGTGGACCTGCACGACTACGACGGCGCGGCGGACTTCCACCGCCCGTGGGTCGAGGCGGGGACGCACGTGTTCCTCAGCTCCGACCGCCTGCCCGATCATCGCGCGTTCATGGTGGCCCGGCTCGGTGCCGGCGCGCGGTTGGTCGTGTGCACGCACGGCGCTCGCGGGGCGACGGCGCTCACCGCCGAGGGGTTCGTCGACGTCCCCGCGCAGCCGGTCGAGGACGTCGTCGACACGAACGGCGCCGGGGACGCGTTCTTCGCGGGGTTCCTCGACGCGCACCTGCGCGGCGAGCCCGTCGAGGCGGCGATGCGGGCCGGGGCCGCGCACGCGGCCCGCGTCGTACGCAGCCCCGGTCTCGCCCCGCTCGGCGGCGTCGAGCGGGGCTGACGCCGTCCGGTCCTCGGCGGACCCGGCGCGGCAGGGCTCAGCACGGCCGGCCGGCCCCGGTCAGCCGCGACCGGAGTCGACGAGCGCGTCGTCGGCCGTCGTGCCCGCGCCCGTGGGTGCGGTGGTCGGGGCGCCAGCGGACCGAGCCCGGGAGGGACGGTGCCCGGCGAGCACGAGCCCGACCCCGAGCACGGCCCAGCCGGCGAGGACGAGCCACGGCAGGGTCGTGTCCGCGGCAGGGAAGTACGACAGGTCGCGCAGGAGCGTCGCGGACGCGCCCGGCGGGAACCACTGCCCGACGGCGCCCCAGGGCGCGAGCAGCATCTCGACCGGCACGGCTGCGGCGGAGAGCGGGTTGGCGACCAGCAGGAAGAGCACCGGCCCGACGGCGATCCCCGGCCGCCCGAGCACGGCCGCGGCGCCGACGACCGTCCCGGAGATCCCGAGGAGGGTGAGCCCCACGGCCGCGGAGTCGGCGAGGAACGCCCCGTGCAGCCCGCCGAGGCCGTGGAGGATCCCGGTGATCGCGAGGCCTCCGGTCACCGCGTAGGTGCCGAGCGCGGCGAGCCGTCGTCCGGTGCCGTGGACGGCGAGCGCGATCGCGACACCGCCGGCGATCCCGCCGAGGACCAGCGGGAACGTGGCGGCGGAGAGCGTCGTGCCGCGCGCGTCGTCGGGGGACAGCGGCACGACGTCGGTCACGACGACCGTGGGCGCGGTGCCCGCCGGTGCGCCCTGGGCGGCCGCCGCGGAGTCGACCTGCACCTGGAGCGCGGCCGCCTGCTGACCGAGGAGCTGCGCGACGACGGGGCTCGCGGCCGACGCCGTGAGGACCTCGGGCTCCGGGCCGAGCACGATCGCGCCGTAGACGTCACGCGACTCGACGAGCGCGACGGCGGCGTCGCGGTCGGCGACGGCGGTGATGTCGAGCGCGCCGGGGGCGCCGTGCGCGAGGCCGGCCTCGACCTGGGCGACCGCCTCGGCCGGTCCGGCGACGGCGACCGGGAGGTCCCGCGCCTCGGCGGTGACCGACGGCCACAGGAAGGCCAGGACCACGACGCTCACCACGACGACGAGTCCGACGGCGATCCCGAGGGCGCGACGCCAGGGCGTCGCGACGGGTGCGGGGTGCGTGCTCATGACGGGCCTCCAAAACGAATGTTCGTTCTCTATAGCGTCCACCTGTGCCGCGAGGTCTGTCAAGAACGATCGTTCGGTTTAGGCTGGCCCGGTGCCCAGGGTCACCGAGGAGTACCGCGCCGCGCGCCGGGACGAGATCGTCGACGCGGCGTTGCGCGTGTTCCGGCGCAAGGGCTTCCAGGCGGCCTCGATGGCCGACATCATCGCCGAGTCGGGTCTGTCGGCGGGGGCGATCTACGGGTACTTCGCCAGCAAGTCCGAGATCGTCCGCGCGGCGGCGACCCGGATCGTGGGGGCGCGGGTGCTCGACGTCGAAAGGCTCGCCGCACAGGAGCCGCTGCCCGCGCCGGCCCAGGTCGTCCGGGTGCTCATGACGGGGGTGCAGCGCGAGCTCGGCGACCCCGGAATCCTCGTGCAGCTCTGGGGGGAGGCGATGACCGACCCCGCGCTGCGGGGCCTCGCGGCGGGCGTCGTCGGTCGCATCCGGACGACGTTCGAGCACTACCTCACGGAGTGGCACCAGCGGGCGAACGGCCTCGACGGGGCCGCGGCGACCGCGCTCGCCGTCGAGCAGGCGCCGCTGTTCGTCGGTGTGTGCCAGGGCTGCATCCTGCAGTCCGGGCTGTTCGAGGACTTCGATCGCGACGGCTACCTCGACCAGCTCGACCGGTACCTCCCGCGCTGACGGGCCGGCCCGCTCGTCGTCGCCGGACGGCGGGCGTCGTCGGTGCGCCGGGCTACGACGCGGCGAAGAGCGGCGCCCGGCCGGGCGGCTGCGCGGGCGGCGGGCTCTGCTCCCCGGGACGGACCGGCCGCACCTGCGCCGGCTGCTCCGGGGTGAGCCGGAGCTCGTCGCCGTCGTGCACGATCCGCAGCTTCTCCCCGGACACGAGCCGGTACGTCACCCCGTCGCTGCGCACCTCGACGCGGGCGCTCGCGCCCGCCGCGTGCACCGGGAACGCGTACCCGGTCAACCGAGACGGCAGGCAGGGCGCGAGGTGGAGCACGCCGTCGTCGAGGCGCGCGCCGCCGAGCCCGGCGACCATCGCGGTCCACGCCCCGGCGAGCGACGCGACGTGCAGGCCGCCGTCGGTCGACGCGCGCAGGTCGCACAGGTCGAGGAGCGCGCACTCGCGGGCATACGCGTAGGCGAGGTCCACGTAGCCGATCTCCGCGGCGACCACCGCCTGCACCGGAGCGGACAGCGACGAGTCGCGGACCGTGAGGGGCTCGTAGTAGTCGAAGTCGCGACGCCTCTGCTCGGGCGTGAACTCCTCCCGCGCGACGTGCAGCGCGAGCACGAGGTCGGCCTGCTTGACCACCTGCCGACGGTAGAGCTCGGAGTAGTGCACGTGGTCGTCGAGCGGGAACCGCGCCGTGCCCCGCGCCTCGAAGTCCCAGTGCGCGTGCCGCGTGAAGTCCTGCGACTGCTCGGTGACCTGCAGCTCGTCGGAGTACGGCACGATCATCCGGTCGGCCGCGAGGAGCCACGCCGCGCGCTCGTCGGCGCTGACGCCCAGGCGGTGGGCCTGCTCGGGATACCGGTCGCACAGGCCCGCGGCGGCCCGGAGGTTCTGGCGCGCCACGAGGTTGGTATAGGTGTTGTTGTCCACGATCGCGGTGTACTCGTCCGGTCCGGTCACGCCGTCGATGCGGAACCCGGCGTCCGTGTGGTGCCCGCGGCCCGCCCACAGCCGCGCCGTCTCGACGACCAGGTCCACGGCGACGTCCCGCGCGAACGCCTCGTCCCCCGTGGCGGCGACGTGCCGCACGGCGGCGAGCGCGACGGCGGCGCTGACGTGGAACGCGGCCGTACCGGCGGGCCAGTAGCCCGACGACTCCCGACCGCTGATCGTCCGCCACGGGAACGCGGCGCCCGGCAGACCCAGCTCGGCCGCGCGCTCGCGCGCCCGAGGCAGGGTGGTGTGCCGCCAGCGCAGGTGCGCGGCCGCCGCGCCGGGCAGGACGTGGTCCAGGACCGGGAGCACGAAGGTCTCCGAGTCCCAGAAGGCGTGCCCGCCGTACCCGGTGCCCGTCAGGCCCTTGGCGCGGACGCCGACGCCGTCGACGCAGGCCGATGCCTGCACGGTCTGGAAGAGGGTGTACCGCACGGCCTGCTGCATCTCGTCGTCGCCCTCGAGCTCGACGTCGCCGCGCGCCCAGACGTCGGCGAGGAGCTCCGCCTGCTCGCGCTGAAGCTGCTCCCAGCCGGCCGCCAGGGCGTCGGCGAGCGCCGCGTGCGCCCGCGCCGGGAGGGCGTCGGCGTCCGGCCCGCCCACGTGGGCCGCGAGCACCAGCACGGTGAGCCACTGACCCGCACGCAGGTCCACGGTGAGCGTGGCGGCCCCGGCGCGGTGGTGCCACACCGGCGTCACGCCGTCCGCGCACTCCACGACGTGAGCCGTCTCGACGGCGACACCCCGGCCCGAGCGGACGGTGCGCTGGTGCACGGACGAGCCCTCGGCGTCGTGCCGGCACGACGCCGTGACGAGCCCGGGCTCCGTGCGCTCACGGTCGGCGTCGTCGCCGTGGGAGCAGTCGGGTGCGGGTCGCAGGGCGACCGTGACGTCGTCGTGTGCGAGCACGTGCCAACGGGACGCGACGAGCTCCGGTCGCGAGAGCGACACGAGGCGCCGGTTGACGAGGGTCGTGCTCCCTCCCGACGGCGCGGTCCACCGCAGCTCCCGGTCCAGGACGCCGGCGCGCAGGTCGAGGGCGCGGTCGTGCGACCCGGCGGCCGAGGCGTCGACAGGCGTGCCGTCCACGGACCAGCCGACACGCCAGGCGTCGACCACCGGGACGAGGCGTTCCTCCACCTCGGGATAGGCGTAGCCGCCCTCGGCGTACGTCTGCTCGTACTCCTCGAGCACGGTGGCGAGGAGCGTCGCCGGGTCGGCGTCCGCGGGGGTCTCGTCGAGGACTCCGCGCACGCCGACGTACCCGTTCGACAGGGACAGGATCGAGGCCGCTGCCTGGGGGCCGTCGAGGTCGAGGTCGGACTCCCGGACCGACCAGGGGCTGAGATCGCTCGTCACGGGTGCCACACCATCACGACCCGTACGTGCTCACCCGTCGAAGGGACGCGTGCCCCCGGGCGCTGCGGCCTACGCCAGCCCTGTGTCCCGCGCGACGATCGCGGCCTGCATGCGCGACGTGACCCCGAGCTTCGCGAGCACCCGGGAGACGTGGGTCTTCGCCGTCGCCTCCGAGATGAACAGCTCCGTCGCGATGCCCTGGTTCGACAGCCCGCGGCCCAGCGCCGCGAGGACGTCGACCTCGCGCGGCGTGAGGTCGGCGAGCCGGGAGTCGCCCGCCGTGCCCGGTTCCCGTCCCGTGCCCGACGGGTGGGCCGGCTCCCCGGGGCGAGGGCCGTCGTCGGGCCCGGGACCGCGGGCGAACGCTGCCAGCAGGCGCCGGGTGACCTCCGGGGCGAGCACGCCGTCGCCGTCGGCGACGCGGCGCACGGCGTCGAGCAGCGCCGCGGGCTCCGCGGTCTTGAGAAGGAAGCCCGCCGCGCCGGCGCGCAGCGCGCCGTCGACGTACTCGTCGAGGTCGAACGTCGTGAGGACGAGGACGTCGGCGAGCCCCTCGGTCGTGATGACGCGCGTCGCCTCGATCCCGTCGACGCCCGGCATGCGCAGGTCCATGAGCACGACGTCCGGGCGCAGCGCCCGCGCGTTGATGATCGCCGCCGTCCCGTCGGCGGCCTCGCCGACGACCTCGACGTCGTCCGCCGCCTCGAGCAGCAGGCGCAGCCCGGCGCGGATCGCGGCGTGGTCGTCGGCAAGGATCACGCGGACCGTCGGGCGCATCATCTAGGGGCCCCCGACACCGATGCCGGACCACCGGTGGGCCCGGCCGCCGGGACCGCCGCGCGGACGGTCCACCCGCCACCGCCCGTCGACCCGTCCGCGGGCCCGGCGTCGAGCGTGCCGCCGACCCCCTCGGCACGCTCGCGCATCGTCAGCAGACCCGTTCCTGCGCTGAGCGCCGGGTCCCCCAGCGGGGTGGGCGCGGGCGTCCCGTGGTCGTGGACGGTGAGCACGACGTCGTCGCCCGACCGTTCGAGCCGCACGGCGACCGGCGCCCCCGGCGCGTGCTTGAGCGCGTTCGTCAACGCCTCCTGCGCGACCCGGTAGAGCGTCTGGTCCACGGCGGCGGGCAGCCCGGCGGCACGGGGGTCGTCCGTGAAGGTCACCTCGGTCCCCGTCGCGCGCGCGGCGTCGAGCAGCGTGCCGATCTCGGCGAGCCGACCGGGGGCGACCACCGGTTCGGACCCGCGCCGCTCGCTGCGCAGGAGCAGGATCATCGACCGCATCTCCTCCAGCGACGTGACCGCGCTCGTGCGCACCTGCTCCAGCGCCGCCCGGTCGCGCGTCGCGTCCGGCGGGAGCTGGAGCGCGGCACCCGAGTGGATGGCGATCGCGGAGAGGTGCGACGCGATGACGTCGTGCAGGTCGCGCGCCATCGCCGCGCGCTCGGCCCGGACGGCCTCGTGCCGGTCGAGCTCGGCGATGCGCTCGAGGTCGCTCGCGCGCTCGCGCTCGAGCTCCGCGGCGCGGGCGGCGCTCGCGGCGTCGCGGGCTGCGAGGTCGGCCCGGTCGCGCTCCAGGTCGGCGAGCTCGCTCTTCTGGCGCACGTTCGTCGCCCACCACAGGGGCAGCAGCAGCACGGCGCCCAGCTGCAGACCCGTGTACACGAACACCCGCACGTCGCGCGCGGCCTCGCCGGCCGCGACCGCGCCGAGCACCGAGACGGTCACCGTGACGCCCCACAGCCAGGCCCGCGCCCGCGGGCTGCCCCACGTCGCCGCCGCGTACAGCAGGTCCCACAGCACCACGGTGATCGCGAGGGACCCGCCCCACGAGAGGTCCACCAGCATGACGACGACGCCGCCCGCCAGCGCGAGCATCGGCCGGCGGCGCTTGACGAGGATGAGGGCGCAGCCGACCGCGAGCAGCGCGTACCGCCACCACGGCTCGGGCGTCACGATCCCGGTCGCGCCGTCGACCGACACGAGGTCGACGAGCCCGACCTCGATGAGCACCCACCCGAGCGCGAACGTCATGACGGCGGTGACGACGTCGTTGCGCGAGTCCTCGAGGCGCCACACCTGGCGCAGGGCGCCGTCGCGGGACCACCAGCGGGCTGAGCTCACGGCTCCATCCCAGCACACGGGCCGTCGTCGTGGGATCGGTCGAAGGGTGTAGGCGGGGCGCGGCGGCGCTCCGCGGCGGGTCCGAGGATCGTCCGTCCGGCCGACGACGCGGCCGCCCGCTCGGGGGGAAGGTCGGGCCATGGACCTTCCCCTCGACCTCGCCGGCGCCGACGGCACCGGGCTCGGCCTCGCCACGATGGCCGGCATCCTCGTCGTGCTCGCGCTCGTCGACTCGACGAGCTTCGGGACGCTGCTCATCCCGGTGTGGCTGCTGCTCGCGCCCGGGCGGATCCGCGCCGGCCGTGTGCTCACCTACCTGGCGACCGTGGCGGGCTTCTACCTCGCCGTCGGGATCGTCGTCATGCTCGGCGCCGGGGCGTTCCTCGACCGCTTCGGCGACGCTCTCGACACGCGGGCCGCGGCGATCGTGCAGCTCCTGCTCGGCATCGGGCTCTTCGCGCTGAGCTTCCGGTTCGACGGCAAGCGCGCCGCGCGCCGCGCGGAGCGTGCCGCGGCGGACGGCCGCCCGCCCGCGCCGGGAAGGTTGTCCCGGTGGCGCGAGCGGGCGCTCGGCATCGAGTCCGGGGCCGACGCCGGCGGTGCGCAGGCTGGCGCGACCGTGCGGACGCGGCCGTCCGTCCTGCCGCTCGTCGGTCTCGCGCTCGGTGCCGTCGCGATCGAGGTCGGCACGATGCTGCCGTACCTCGCCGCGATCGGGATCGTCACCACGTCCGACGTCGCGTGGCCGGCCTCCGCAGGCGTGCTCGCCGCGTACTGCGTCGTGATGATCGCTCCGGCGCTCCTGCTCCTCCTCGGCAGGCTCGTCGCAGCACGCGCGGTGGACCCGCTCCTGCACCGGCTCGACCGGTGGCTGACCAAGAACGCCGCCGAGATGACCGGCTGGGTCCTCGGGATCCTCGGCGTCCTGCTCGCGCTGAACGCCATGGGGCGGCTCGGCTGGACGGGCTGACGGTCGTGACCGGTCGGCACGCCTGTCACGACGACCGAGCACGTGCGTGCAGCCCGTCCGGAGAGCCGGCCGTGCCGCGCCCGCACGGCGCTCCGCGCGTCAGCGTGCTCGACGCCGCAGCGCCAGCGCGACCGCACCCGCCAGGACCAGCGCAGCCGCGACCGCGACGGGGGCGACCGTCGCCGCGCCCGTCGTCGCGAGCGCACCGCTCGTCGACGGACGCCGTGCAGCGGCCGTCGGGGCGGGGGTGCCGGTCGGGTCGACGGCGCCCGGGTCGCTCGGGTCGCTCGGGTCGGTGAAATCGGTGGTGCCTGGATCGGTGGTGCCTGGATCGGTGGTGCCTGGATCGGTGGTGCCCGGGTCGGTGGTGCCCGGGTCGGTGGGATCGGTGGGGTCGGTCGGGACCCACGGGCCAGGCGTCCCGTCCGCGGTGTTGGTGAGGACCAGCTCGACGGTGGTGCCGTCGCCGACGACGAAGGTCGCCGACCCGTCCGGGCCGACCCTCACGCCGTCTCCCGTCCAGCGCGGCTCGCCCCACCGGACGCCCTCGATCTCCGGCAGCGCGACCTCGGTGAGCTCGACCTGCGTGCCGACGGGCAGGCCGTCGACGACCTGCCGCTCGTCGGCGCGCAGCGTCAGCGGGTCGGCGGCGAGACCGTCGAGGGTCTGCTCGACGGTGAACGTGGTCCCGGTCGGCACGACGTCGGCCTTCCTGTCGTCGACGACCTTGGTGACCGCGTAGCCGCCCGTGGGCGTGGGGACCGGGTCGCCACCGCAGGGGATCGTCCCTGCGAAGAGGAACGCGTGCGCCTCTCCTTCGCCCGCCAGGACGAGGTTGCGCGCGACGACCTGGCCGTCGAGCGGCGAGGCGGAGACCGTCAGGTCGGCCGCGGGCGCGTAGACGGAGCCGTCGATCCGCACCGGACTCGTGAGCGAGACCGGCCCGGTGACGGCCGAGAGGTCCCACAGGATGTACGGCGAGTGCGTTCCCTGCGGATCCATCCGGAACCCCGTGAGGTCGGTCGTGCCAGCGGGTACCCGGACGATCAGCGGGTTCGTCGGGCCGGGCGCGGCACTGCCGTCGGAGAGCTGGAGCAGGCCTGCGCCCGCGACGTCGGCGTAGTCCACGACGTTCGGGGCGACGGCGGAGAGCGGCTCGAGCACGTACCGCTCGCCCCACGACCCCGCGACCCCGACCTGGTGCCCGGCCCCCGTCGGCGAACCCAGGTCGGCAAGACACCGCTGCACGGTCTCGACGGGGGTCGCCCCTGCCTCGACGTAGCTCGCGACGTCGTCGCGCTCGGTCCGGACCGTCTCCTGACCCGCAGGCCAGGGCTGGTTCGTCGCGTCGATCGCGGGGGCGTCGTCCGTCGCCGTCCGCCAGCGGACCCATCCACCGCGCTCGAAGGCCGCGAAGTCCGTGCTGTCGTGCGCGACCTTGAGGTGACCGGCGAGGGCAGGGTCGCCGCCCGACCCGGAGTTCTTGATCTCGACGAGCCCGGAGTCCGTGGAGTACGAGCCGACGAGGAGGCGGGTGGGGTCGCCGTCCACGGTCGGGATCGTGTAGCCCGGCGTCCCGGCGACGTAGTGGTGGATCGCATACGTCCCTCCGCCGCTGCGCGTGACGGTGAGCTCACCGCCGACGGCGATGCTGCCCTCCGTCTCCTGGTTCGCGAGAGTGGCGTCCTGGCGCGCGTACACGCTGAAGCCGCCGGCGAGGTCGAACGGGTTGACGGTGATCGGAGCAGAGGTCGACGGGTCGGATGCGCTCGCGGCCGATGCCGTCGCCGCGGGGGTGAGGGCGACGGCTCCGGCGAGGAACGCGGTGCCGACGAGTCGCGCGGCGCGGCGGCGGTCGCGACGGGGTCGCGGGAGCATGGTCATGTCGATCTCCAGGGGGTCGTCCGGAGAAGCGACGCTGGTCCTGCCGGTGATCGGGCTGTCGAACTGGACAACCGTCCAGCTCGTCTCCCCGTTCCCGCTCCGGACCGCCTGGCGACCTTCGGCGTGGCGCGCGGGACGAAGGTCCCGGACCTCGGACGCGTGGCCGGCGAGTCCTCGGCCACGCACGACCGTGGCCCGCCCGGAAGGCCGGACGGGCCACGACTCGAAGGGGCGCGCGAGAGGTCAGACGCGCGTGCCGTTCGACTCCGACGTGGCGCCGGTGCCGGTGCCGGGCAGCGTGCTGCCTGCCAGGCCGGCGATGAGCTGGTTGATGTCGACGCCCGTGAGCTGCTTGATGACGCCCTGGCCCTCCCCGAGGACCGAGGCGACGTTCTTCGTGATCGCGGACGCGCCGTCGGTGGAGATGACGGTCATGCCCTGGATGTTGCCGATCGGCTCGGCCGCGGCGCGCACGATCTCGGGCAGGCGCTCGATGAGCTCCTGCACGAGGGCCGCCTCACCGTACTTCTTGAGCGCCTCGGCCTTGGCGTCGGTGGCGACCGCCTCGGCGCGTCCCTCGGCCTCGATCGCCGACGCGCGAGCCTCACCCTCGGCCTTGATACCGGCGGCCAGGGCGACCTGGCGGTCACGCTCGGCCTCACCGGCGCGGCGCACCGCGGCGGCGGACGCCTCGGCGTCCTGGATCGCCGCCGTCTTGTTCGCCTCGGCGATGACGGTGCGCTTGTAGGCCTCGGCCTCCGTGGACGCGTTCGCGGCGTCACGACGCGCGTTCGCCTCCTGGACCTCGGCGTACGCCTTGGCCTCGGCCGGCTTGCGGATCTCGATGTCGAGCCGCTCCTGCGTCACGCGGGCCTGCTCGGCGAGCGCCTCGCGCTCCTGCTGCGCGACGAGACGGTCCTGCTCGGCGCGGGCCAGCTGGCCGGCCGCGTCCGCCTCGGCGTTCGCGCGGTCGGTGTCGGCCTTGATGACGGCGCGCTTGAGGTCGAGCGCCTTCTGACGCTCGGCGATCTGCTCCGCCGCCTCGATGACCGCGAACTCCGACGCACGCTGCGCCTCGGCCTCGGAGACCTCGGCGACCTGGCGGGCGCGCGCGTTCTCGGCGCGGCCCAGGTTGGACAGGTAGTCCGACCCCGGCGTCGAGATGTCGGAGATGTTGAGCAGGTCGACCTGCAGGCCCTGCTCGGACAGGTCGGCCTTGGTGGACTCCACCACGCGGTCCGACAGGCCCTTGCGGTCCGAGATGATCTGCTCGATCGTCATGTCGCCGACGATGGAGCGCAGCGAGCCCTCGAGGGACTCCTTGATGATCTCGGTGAGCGTGCCCTGCTGGGACAGGAAGCGCTGGGCGGCACGCCGCACGCCCTCCTCGTCGCCGCGGACCTTGAAGTTGATCGACGCCTTGATGGCGATCTTGATGCGGTGCTTGTCCACGCCCTCGACGGTGATCCCGATCTGACGCTGCTCGAGCGAGATGGGGAAGCCCTGCTGGAGGATCGGCCAGACGAACGTGCGGCCGCCGACGATGACCTTCTGGCCGCTGCCGGTGGCCTCCTTGCGGCCCGCGCCGCGGCCCACGATGACGAGGGCCTCGTTCGGCGGGACGCGACGGATGCGCTTGCTGATGAAGATGATCACCGCGAAGAACGCGATGACCAGGGCGACGATCGCCAGGGTCGTGATGAGGTTGTTCGAGTCGTCCAGCATGGTCAGCGCCGGGGCGCGTCTCCTTC
Organism: Cellulosimicrobium sp. So1_17; assembly: GCF_055181235.1. Taxonomy (NCBI): domain Bacteria; kingdom Bacillati; phylum Actinomycetota; class Actinomycetes; order Micrococcales; family Promicromonosporaceae; genus Cellulosimicrobium; species Cellulosimicrobium sp. So1_17. The sequence goes on along the minus strand of NZ_CM143702.1, from coordinate 2,567,597 downwards.
CGTTCGGGCGGTGGGCGTGCGGTGCGTGCGAAGGTTCGGGTGGCCCGTGCGGCGGTGCGGGCGGGCCGGGCGGCGGTGCAGCAGGTGCGGGACGACGTCAGTCGTTCGCGAAGTGCCGGCGCACGCGCACCTTGCTGCCGGACTGCTCGAGGACGACGACGCGCGCGCCCTCGGGGATGGGCTCCTCCGACCAGGCCAGCCGGCGCTCGAGCTCGTGCGCGGCGTCGAGCGACACCTCGCCGCGGGACGGGTCGATGGCCGTCGTCGCGGTGCCCTGCACGCCGACGAGCGACACGGGCGTCCCGTCCTCCGAGTCGCGCAGGTGCGTGACGAGGCGCTGGACGACGAGCACGACGACGACCGCGACGACGAGCGAGCCGACGTACGCGACCCACGTGGGCAGGCCGTTGGCCGTGACGATGACCCCGACGGACCCGAACACCACGCCCCCGACCCCCAGCGAGGTACCCGAGAGCGTCCCGTCACCCAGGTCGACGATCTCCCCGACCAGGAGTGAGAGGAGGAGCAGCGCGAGCGCAGCGATGCCGATGACGAGGAAGACGATCATTCGTGGTCCCTTGAGCGACGCGTGGAGTTGTCGTGAACGTGCGCACACCATACCGTGACGCGCGCGCGAGATCGGCCGTCCACAGGCACCCGGACATGGGGACCTCTCCCCGCGCCGGTTCGGCTCGCGGGCGGCGACCACGGATGTTTGAGTTCCACCCATGCGGACAGACCCTGCGCGACGCGAGATGCTCCGGTGATCGAGGTCGAGCACCTCACCAAGACCTACGGCGAGACGGTCGCCGTCGACGACCTGAGCTTCGTGGTGCGCACGGGCCGGGTGACCGGGCTGCTCGGCCCGAACGGCGCGGGCAAGTCGACGACGATGCGCATGATCCTGGGCCTGCACCGGCCGACGAGCGGGGTCGTCCGGATCGACGGGAAGCCGTTCGTCGACGACCCGGCGCCGCTCACGGCCGTCGGCGCCATGCTCGACGCCCACGCGGTGCACCCGGGCCGCACCGCGCGCACCCACCTGCGGTCGATCGCGCTCACGCACCGGCTGCCCTCCTCCCGCGTGGACGAGGTGCTGGAGACGACGGGACTGGCCGCGGTGGCCGGTCGTCGCATCGGCACGTTCTCGCTGGGGATGGGGCAGCGCCTGGGCATCGCCGCCGCGCTCCTGGGGCGCCCGCGCACGCTCGTGCTCGACGAGCCCGTGAACGGCCTCGACCCTGACGGCGTGCACTGGGTCCGCGAGCTCGTGCGCGCGCTCGCGGCGCAGGGCACGACGGTCCTCGTCTCGAGCCACCTCATGAGCGAGATGGCGCTCACGGCGGACGACGTCGTCGTCCTGGGCCGCGGACGGCTCGTCGCCAGCGGGACGGTCGAGGAGATCGTCGCGGCAGCAACGGGGGGCAGCGTCCGTGTCCGGACCGCGGAGGCGTCCGACGCGCTGGCCGCCGAGGTCCGTGCGTCCGGCGGCACGGTCGCGTCGACGGAGGAACGGGTGCTGACCGTGACCGGGCTGTCGAGCGACCAGGTCGGCGCGCTCGCGATGCGCACCGGCACGGTGCTCGCGGAGCTCGTCCCGCAGCACGTCTCGTTGGAGGACGCGTTCTTCGAGCTGACGAAGGACGCCGTCGAGTACTCGACCGACGGGGGCCCCCGATGACCGCACAGCCCGCACGGCCCGCGCCCCCGACGACGTCGCCGGCCACGTCGCCCGCCCCGCCCCCGACGAGCGCGCCGCGACTGGGGTTCGGCGGCCTCGTCGCGTCCGAGTCGCTCAAGGCGCGGGGCCTGCGGTCGACGTGGTGGCTCCTGTCCCTCGCCCTGCTCGTGCCGGTCCTCGTCGCGGTGATCACGGCGCTCACCGAGCGGTCGGACGTCACCGACGCCGACACCGCGCTCGCCGGTGCGGTCGGCGCGTTCACGGACACGAACTACCTCGGGCTCCTGCTCCTCGTCGTCCTCGGGACGATCGTGGGCACCACGGAGTACGAGCGCGGTGCCGTCCTCACCACGTTCGCCGTCGTGCCGCGCCGCGTGCCGGTCGTCCTCGCCAAGGCCGTGGTGGTCGCCGCGGCCGCCCTCGTGGCCTCGGTGGTCTCCGGCGTGGTGTCGTTCCTCGTCGCGGCCCTCGTGCTCGGTCACGGGTCAGCCGGAGGGATCACCGACCCGGTCGTGCTGCGCGTGCTCGCGGGCACGGCGTTCTACCAGGCCGCCGCGGCGGTGATCGCCCTCGCGTTCGGGCTCGTCGTCCGGTCCAGTGCCGGCGGCATCGCCGCGACCCTCGGCTTCCTCTACGTCGTGCCCGCGCTGCTGCAGGCGATCCCGGTCGACGCCGTCGGCCGCTTCGCCCGCTCGCTCCCGGGGCCGGAGGGCACGGTCCTGGAGCTCCCGAGCGGAGCCGACGGTGCGACGCTCACATGGAGCGTCGTCGCGATCGTGGTCTGGACGGCGGTCGTGGTGGCCGCTGCCTGCGTCGTCGTGCGCCGCCGGGACGTCTGACAAGAGGCCTCGGCCTCAGGCGGGCTCGAGCAGGCCGTGCTCGACGACCGCGCTGACGCTGAGCGTCCGGTAGCCGTGCGAGGCGAAGAGCACGGTCACGCGTTCGCCCTCGCCGTTCTCCTCGCCGGCGTCGTACCCCATGACCGTGCCGTCGCCGAACTCGGCGTGCCGCACCTGCGAGCCTGCGGGGAACGGCACCGTGTCGTCGACGACCCGTTCCGTCGCCGTGCCCGCCCAGCACGTGTCGCAGCGCCCGCAGGGCTCGGCGAGCTCCTCGCCGAGGTAGGCGAGGAGGAACTGGCGCCGGCACTGCGCGGTCTCGGCGTACGCGCGCATCATGTCGAGGCGCGAGTCGTCCACGCGGCGCCGGTCCTCGGCGAGCTCGACCGCGGCGTCGGCGACGTCGGCCGGTCGCGCGCCCGGGCCCAGCAGCGCGCGGGCGTCGGTCACGAGCGCGCGCAGGCGCGCCAGGCGGCGCGGGAGCCGGCCGCGCGGCGACGTGGCGTCACCGGCGCTCGTCCCGGGGGCCGGGTCGGCGGGACCAGCCGGGTCGTGCGCACCGCGCAGTGCGCGCGCCACCTCGAGCACGTCGCCGCGGTCCGGCACGCCGACTCGGAAGTAGCGCTGCAGCCCCAGGTCCTCCGGCCGGTGGAACAGGACAGCGACGGCGGGCTCGCCGTCGCGGCCCGCGCGACCCACCTCCTGGTAGTAGCCGTCCGGGGACCCGGGCACGTCGGCGTGCACGACGAACCGCACGTCCGGCTTGTCGATCCCCATGCCGAACGCCGACGTCGCGACGACGACGTCGACCTCGTCCTCGGTGAACCGGCGCTGGGCCTCCTCGCGCTCGGCACGGCGCATGCCGCCGTGGTAGGCGACGGCGCGCAGCGCCCGGCCGGTGCTCGGGTCGGCGAGGGCGTCGGCGAGCTCGGTGGTGTGGCGGCGGGTCGCGACGTACACGATGCCGATCCCCTTCTCCGCCTCCTCGCGCACGCGCTCCACGACCGCGCGCCGCTTGTCCGCGTCGTCGATCGCACGGACCACCTCGAGCGCGATGCCGGGGCGGGCGAACCCTCGGACGATCACCGCGGCGTCGCGCAGGTGCAGGCGGGCGGCGACGTCCTCGCGGACGGGTGGCGCCGCGGTCGCCGTGAGCGCGAGGACGCGCGGGCGCGGGTCGAGCGTGTCGATGCGCTCGCCGAGCCGCAGGTACTCCGGCCGGAAGTCGTGGCCCCACACGGAGACGCAGTGCGCCTCGTCCACGGCCACGAGGCTCGGTCGCGCGGCGCGGACGGCGTCGAGCACCTCGGCGTTGGCGAGCTGCTCGGGCGACAGGAAGAGGAAGTCGAGCTCCCCGGCGGCTGCCGCCTCGAGCGCGGCGCGCCGCTCGGCGGCGGGCACGGCGGAGCTCACCGCCGCGGCCGCCGCCTCCCCGTCCCCGAGCTCGAGCAGCGAGCGCACCTGGTCATGCTGGAGGGCGATGAGGGGTGAGACGACGAGCGTCGGCCCGGGCAGCTCGAGGCCCGGCAGCTGGTAGACCGCGGACTTCCCGGCGCCCGTGGGCAGGACGAGGAGGACGTCGTGACCGTCGAGGAGCGCGGAGATCGCCTCGGCCTGGCCCGGCCGCAGCCGCTCCCACCCGAACACCTCGCGCGCCGTGGTCCGTACCTCGGCGAGGGTCGGCGCGCCCGGCGCCGTGGCGCCCTCCGTCACGGGCGCGGGACGTTGCGCAGGTTCGCCCGCGCCATCGACACGACCTCGCCCATCCCTCCGCCGAGGACCTCCTTGCTCATCGCGGCGGCGAACCCGCGGACCTGGCCCGCGGTGATGTTCGGGGGGATCGACAGCGCGCGCGGGTCGGTGACGACGTCGACGAGCGCCGGACCGGGGCGGTGCAGCGCGTCCTCCAGGGCGCGCCGCAGGTCGCGGGGATGCTCCACGCGGACCGCGGGGATACCGATCGCGTTCGCCACGGCCGCGTAGTCGACCTGCGGCGACTCGGTGCCGAACATCGGCAGGCCGTCGACGAGCATCTCGAGCCGCACCATCCCGAGACTGGCGTTGTCGAACAGGACGACCTTCACGGGCAGGTCGTACTGCCGCAGCGTGACGAGCTCGCCGAGGAGCATCGAGAGACCGCCGTCGCCCGCCATCGCGACGACCTGCCGGTCGTGTCCGGCCTCGCGCGTCGCCGCCGCGGCGCCGATCGCGTGGGGCAGCGCGTTGGCCATCGAGCCGTGGAGGAACGAGCCGACGATGCGGCGTCGGCCGTTCGGCGTGATGTACCGGGCGGCCCAGACGTTGCACATGCCCGTGTCGACGGTGAAGACGGCGTCGTCCGCGGCGACCTGGTCGAGGACGTCGGCGACGTACTCGGGGTGGATGGGGGTCGTGCGCTCGACCTTCTTCGTGTACGCACCGACGACTCCGCTCATCGCCTTCTCGTGCTTGCCCACCATCTTGTCGAGGAACGTGCGCGACCGCGCCTTCCTCACGAGCGGGAGCAGCATCCGCACGGTCTCGCCGACGTCGCCGACGACCGCGAGGTCGAGCCGCGTGCGACGACCGAGCCGCGTGGGCTCGACGTCGACCTGTGCGGTCCGGACCTCGGCCGGCAGGAACTGGTCGTACGGGAAGTCCGTGCCGAGCAGGAGCAGCAGGTCGCAGTCGTGCATGGCGTCGAACGCGGCGCCGTAGCCGAGCAGGCCCGACATGCCGACGTCGAACGGGTTGTCGTACTGGATGAACTCCTTGCCGCGCAGCGAGTGGCCCACGGGCGCGGCGATCTTGTCGGCGAGCGCGATGACGTCGTCGCGCGCGTCCCGCACGCCCGCGCCGGCGAAGATCGTCACCTTCTTCGCGGCGTCGATCGCGTCGGCGAGCTCCTGGACCGACCGCACGTCCGGGACGATGCGCGGGCGCGGGGGCCGGCATGCGACGTCCGGTACCGCGGCCGGGGCGTCGAGATCGGCGACGTCTCCCGGGAGCGTGAGGACCGCGACGCCCGGGGCGCCGAACGCGTGGTGGATCGCCGAGTTGATGACGCGCGGCGCCTGCTCGGCGCTCGAGATCATCTCCGAGTACACGGAGCACTCGGTGAAGAGCCGGTCGGGGTGCGTCTCCTGGAAGAAGCCCGTGCCGATCTGCTTGCTCGGGATGTGGCTCGCGATGGCCAGCACCGGCACGCGCGACCGGTTGGCGTCGTAGAGGCCGTTGATGAGGTGGAGGTTGCCGGGGCCGCACGAGCCCGCGCACACGGCGAGCTCGCCCGTGACCTCGGCCTCGGCGGCCGCCGCGAACGCCGCGGCCTCCTCGTGCCGCACGTGCACCCACTCGATGCCCTTGCCCGCGTTGTCGCCGGTGTTGGACCGGTGCACGGCGTCGACGACGGGGTTGAGGCTGTCGCCGACGATGCCGTAGATCCGGCGCACCCCCGCCTCGATGAGCTGCGCGACGAGCAGGTCCGCGACCGTGCGGTCGCGCTTGTCCTGCGGGGGGCGGCCGATTCCGAACGGCATGACGTACCTCCACGGGTGGGGACGGGTCGTCCTCCATCCTGCGTCGGGCGGCGGTCGGTCGCAGGGCGAGCCCGCGGCGGTCGGCCCGGGCCGGTACGACCGTGTCCCGGCGCTCGACGTCGTGGTCGGTGCCGCACGTCAGCGTGCACCCGGCGGTGCGACGCGGAGCAGCACCACCGCCAGCAGGGCCCCCAGCGCCGCCACGCCGGCCAGGGCCAGCAGTGCGAGCTCGAAACCCTCGGTCAGCGCGGAGTCCGACGGCGGACCGGCGGACCGGCGCGTCGCGTAGCCCACGGCGACCGCCGAGGCGAGCGCCGCACCGGTCGTCGTCCCGATCGCGAACGACGTCTCCTCCAGACCTGCGGCCAGTCCGGCGTCGCGCTCCTCCGTACCGGCCAGCGCGGCGATCTGGCCCGCGACGAAGGCCGCGCCCAGTCCGGCCCCGAAGACGGTGAGTCCCGGGAGAAGGTCCACCGGCACGCCTGCGGGCGAGAGCCGGCTCAGCAGCACGCACGCGATCGCCAGCAGGCCCAGGCCCGCGGTGGCCACGAGCCGGAACCCCGAGCGGGTGACCAGGTGCTGCCCGACCATCACCGCGAGCACGGAGGCGACGGTCATGGTCGCCGTCGTCAGCCCGAACTGGATCGCCGAGAACCCGAGCACCTGCTGCGCGTACAGGGTCACGACGATCAGCAGTCCGTCGACCGCGATGCCCGCGATCACGACGACCAGGTTGCCGCCGGCCCGGGTGCGCGAGGAGAGGACCCGCAGGGGTACCAGGGGTGCCGGGCTACGACGCTCGACCGCGACGAACGCGGCTGCCGCCACCACGGCACCCGCAGCCAACGTCGCCGCGGCGACACCCGGCCCGTCCTCGGCGACCCGGAACAACGCCAGGAGCATCAGCGTCAGCGCGGCGGTGATCGTCACCGCACCCGCGACGTCCGGACGCTGCCCGCCCGCAGAGCCCTCGGGCAGCAGCACCCGGCAGAGCGACAGCACCACGAGGCAGACGGGGAGGTTGGTGAGGAAGATCCACTCCCAGCCCGGCCCGTCGGTCAGCACGCCACCCAGCAGGAGACCGGCCGACGCGCCGGCCCCGCCGAGCCCGCCCCAGATCCCCAGGGCCTTGTTGCGGTCGGGGCCGTCGGGAAAGACCTGCATCACGATCGACAGCCCCGCAGGCGTCATCACCGCAGCGCCCACTCCCTGGACCACACGGGCGGCGATGAGCACCTCGCTCGACCAGGCCAGGCCGCACGCCACCGACGACACCGCGAAGACGCCCACCGAGGCCATGAACACCCGGCGCCGTCCGAGGAGGTCGGCCAGCCGCCCACCCAGCAGCAGCAGCCCACCGATCGCCACCCCGTAGGCGGTGACCACCCATTGCGCCTGGGCAGGGGCGAAGCCGAGGTCGACGGCGATCACCGGTAGCGCCGCATACACGCTGGTCGAGTCGAGCACCCCCATGAACATGGCCATGCACACCACGGCCAGCGCCCACCACCGCCGCGTCACCGTCCTCGGGCGACCCACGCTCACCATCACGCCTCCTCGGCAGCCTGCCGGAACCCTCGTGGGTGCGTCGGCGCTGAAGAGGTAGATGCCCGCCGGCCCCCGGACTCATCGGGACGCGGGCGAAGACGTCGGGCGGCCGGTCCCGCTCAGGCGAGCCCGTGCGCGCGGACGCCCGCCACGAGCGCAGCGACCTCGGCCTCCCGGTGCGCCGAGAACGGCGACCGACGGCGCTCGACGGCCCGCTCGGCGTCCTCCGTGACGAGCTCGGCGTTGAGCTGCGCGCCGGCCATCACGCCGGCCGCGGCCGACGCGCCGACCATCGCCGACAGGTCGCTCGTGTTGCCCGCGGCCCACACGCCCGGCACCGCCGTCGCGCCGCGGGCGTCGACCGGGACGAACCGCCCACCCATCGGGTGCTCCTCGAGCTCGCCGCCGAGCTGCTCGAACAGCTCTCCGCGCGCGACGAAGCGCGGCGCGACCGCGACCGCGTCGACGGCGAACGTCGTGCCGTCCTCGAGCACGACGCCGCGGAGCGAGCCGCCGGCCGCGCCGTCCTGTCCTGCCGGTCGGGTACCCGGACCGCCCACGTCGAGGCGTGCGACCCGCCCCTCGACCACGCGCACGCCGAGGGCCGCGAGCTTCTCCCACGCCGCGTCGTCGGGCTCGGGTGCGGTGTGGAGGAAGAGCGTGACGTCGTCGCTCAGCTGGCGCAGCAGCAGCACCTGGTGCACCGCGTTCGGCCCCGTGCCGAGGACGCCGATGCGGCGACCGCGCACCTCGTAGCCGTGGCAGTACGGGCAGTGGATGACGTCCCGGCCCCACAGCTCCCGCACGCCCGGGACGTCGGGCAGCTCGTCGACGAGGCCGGCGGCGAGCAGCACCCGCCGGGCGCGGACCGTCGTCGGCGCCCGGCCGTCGACGGAGCCCGGCGCGTCCGTGCGGTCCGCGCCGGCAGCGCCGGCAGCGCCGGCAGCGCCGGCAGTGGCGAGCGGCGCGACGTCGAGGGCGAACCCGTCTCCCTCCCTGCGCACGGCGACGACGCGGCCGGGCCGGACCTGCGCGCCGTACGACGCCGCCTCGCGCCGCCCGGCGGCGAGCAGCTCGCGGGGCGGGACGCCCTCGCGCCCGAGCAGGTTGTGCGCGCCCTCGGCGGGCGCGTTGCGGGGTTCGCCCGCGTCGATCACGACGACGGAGCGCAGCGAGCGGGCGAGCGTCACCGCGGCGGACAGCCCGGCGGGTCCGCCACCGACGATCGCGACGTCGTGGGTGGGGAGCGAGGTGGTGGTCATGGGGTCTCCTCAGCAGGGATCGGGTCAGCGGGAGGGGCGGCGCGCCGCCCAGAGGATGCGGCCGCTGCGGGCCGTCGGCTCGTCGCCGGGGGGCTCGGGATCGGTGCCCGACGCCGTGCGCTCGGGCCGGTCGAGGAAGGCGGCGATCGCGGCGACGTCCTCGGGCGGGAGGTGCGGCGCGAGGTGGTCGCGCTGGCGCTCGAGGGCCGTGCGCACCCAGCGCGTGGCGTCGGGTCCGGTCGCCGGTGACGACTCGAGCTCGACGCGCTCCACGAGCCGGAACCCGGCGCGCTGGAGGTGGGGCGTCCAGTCGGGGTACTGGTTCCACCCGGCGTGCGTCATCGCCTCGGCGAGGCGGCCGGCGAGGCCCTCGCGTCCGACGGACCGCGGCAGGACGGGCGTCGTCCCGGTCATCTCGACGACCGCGACCAGCCCGCCGGGGGCGAGCGCGGCGTAGGCGTCGCGCAGGACGCGGTCGGGGTCCGTGACGTGGTGCATCGACGCGGACGCCCACACGAGGTCGGCCTCGCCGGTCGCGGGCCACCCGTCGTCCAGGTCGGCCTCGACGGTGCGGACCCGCTCGCCGACCCCCGCGCCGTCGGCGGCGGCGCGCAGGCGGCCGAGCATCACGGACGACGAGTCGACGGCGACGACCTGCGCGTCCGGGAGGGCCTTCGCGAGCGCGAGCGTCCCGGTCCCGGTGCCCGCGCCGAGGTCGACGACGGTCCGGGTGGGCGACGGCGCGAGGGCCGCGACGCGCGCGACGACGTCGGCGAGGAGGTCCGCGAAGACCACGGCGTCGAGCTCGAGGATCTCGGCGCACGCGTCGTCGTCGGGGCGGGCACCTCCGTGGGCGCCTTCATGGGCACCGACGTGGGCATGGCCGTGGTGACCTGAAGCATGGTCGTGGTGGTGGTGGTCGTGCGACGTCATGCCACCACGGTAGGCCGGATCTGCGCAGGAGACATAGACTCTTGCGCATGACGCAAGAAGTCGACCTCGACGCCGTCGTCCGGCAGCGCATCCGCGGGCTGCGCCTCGCGCGCGGCTGGACGCTCGACGCGCTCGCGGCCCGGTGCTACCTCAGCCCGTCGACGCTGAGCCGCATCGAGACGGGGGGTCGCCGCATCGCGCTCGACCAGCTCGTGCCCATCGCCCGCGCGCTCGGCACGACGCTCGACCAGCTCGTCGAGCCGGTCGACGACGAGGACGTCGTGATCCGCCCCGAGCCCAGCCGGCACGAGGGCGTCACGACGTGGCTCCTGTCGCGCGAGCGCGCGGGGAGCACCGTCGCGAAGATGCGCATCACGCCCGAGCGGCCGGTCGGTCCCGAGCACCAGCGCGTGCACCCCGGCCACGAGTGGTTCACCGTGCTCTCCGGGACCGCGTGCCTCTACCTCGGCGAGCGCCGCGTGCTCGTCCAGGCCGGGCAGGCCGCGGAGTTCTCGACGATGGTCCCGCACTCGTTCGGCGCGCACGACGGCCCGGTCGAGATCCTCACGATCTTCGACCACGACGGCGAGCGCGCCCACCTGCGGGACGACCGGCCCGGCGCGACGCCGCCGACCGGCTGAGGGACCGCCGTCGGGCACCTGCCGAACCCGGGGTTGCACGGCAACGTCCCGTGCCGAACCCCGGGACTTGTGTCGTTCGGGCCGTTCAAGGGCGCACAACCCGGGGTTCGGCAGGAGCGGTGACCGACGGCGCACCGGTGGCCCGACGGCGCGAGGCGCGTCAGGGTGCCGGCGCGACGTCCTCCCGCGCGGCGCTGCGCCGCAGCGACCGGACTGCCGCGAGCGCCAGCACGACCGCGAGCAGCGCCGCCGCGACGACGACCTCGAACCCGGCGTGCGCGCCTGCCGCGTCGATCCGCGTCCCGGCCACGGACGACCCGATCGACACGCCCACGCCGAGCGACGTCCCGACCCACGCGAGACCCTCGGTGAGCTGGTTCGGGGCGACGAGGTTCTGGACGAGCCCGTTGCCGTTGATGAGCGTCGGCGCGATGGCGAAGCCGGTCACGAACATCACCGCCGCGAGCACGGGCAGCGACGTGACGAAGAAGAACAGGCTCACGCCGACGCCGAGGCCGACGATCCCGAGCACGAAACGCCGCCACAACGGCGACACCCAGTGCCGGGCGCCGTAGAACAGCCCGGACAGCAGCGAGCCGGACGCGAAGACCGCGAGGATCAGCCCGGCGGCGCCCTGCTGCCCCTGCTCCTCGGCGAACGCGATCGTGGACACGTCGGTGGCGCCGAACACGATGCCCATCGCGACGAAGATCACGGCGAGCACGACCATCCCCGTCGACCGCATGGCCGACCGCTGCTTGACGCCCGGCTCCGGCACGACGACGGGCGGCTCCGTCCCGCGCTGCGAGAGGAACCACAGCCCGCCCACGACGGCCGCGACGAGCGGCACGAGCAGCCCGGCGGACGGGAACACGGTCGTCGCGAGGATCGTGGCGAGCACGGGGCCCACGACGAACACGAGCTCGTCGAGCGCGGACTCGAGGGAGTAGGCGGTGTGCAGGCGCCGGGGGTCGTCGAGCACCCCGGTCCACCGGGCACGGACCATCGACCCGTACGAGCCCTGCGTCCCGCCGGCGATCGCGGCGAAGACGTAGAGCGTCCACTCGGGCGTGCCGAGCACCGCGCACAGGATGAGCCCCCCGAGCCCGAGGGTCGTCGCCGCCAGCAGGGGCAGCATGACCTTCCGCTGGCCGACGCGGTCGACAAGTCGCGCGATCTGCGGCGAGAAGATCGCCTGCACCACGATGAGCACCGCCGCGACGCGGCCGGCGAGCGCGTACTCGCCGTAGATCCCCTGGATCATGAGGATCGTGCCGATGCCGACCATGGACATCGGCAGGCGCGCCACGAGCGCGGCGGCGGAGAAGCGCCAGGCGCCGGGAACGGTCAGGACCGCCCGGTAGGGGTTGCGCGACGCCGGGGCCTCGGGGGCCGCGACGCCGCGCTCGTCACTGGGGTCGTCGTCCTCCGGTCCGGCCGGGGAGAGCGGGGGATCCTGCACCACCGTCCCAGTGTCGCACCGGGTGCTCGCATCGTGGACGATGGGCGCCATGAGCCAGGACACAGACCCGCAGACGATCGACGTCGTCGACGCCGGCGACCGCTTCGAGGCCCGCACCCCGGACGGCGTCGTCGCCGGGTTCGCCGAGTACGTGCGCGAGCCGGGGCGGGTGATCTTCACGCACACCGAGGTCGACCCGGCGTTCGAGGGCCGGGGCGTCGGGTCGGCGCTCGTCGTCGGCGCGCTCGACCAGGTCCGCGCGTCGGGCGAGCGCGTCGTGCCGCTGTGCCCGTTCGTCAAGGCCTACATCGCGCGCCACCCCGCGTACGAGGACCTCACGCGCCGCTGAGCCCCGACGCACGACGGCGCGGGTGCGGTCGTGCCGCACCCGCGCCGTCGCGCTCGTCCCCGGGCCTGCCGCAGCGCGGACGGCCCGGTCGGACGGTCAGGAGATCGTGCCGGTCCCCGAGCCCTCGAGGCGCTCGTCGTGCAGGAGCTCGCCCTCGGCGTCGACCGGTGTGATGACGGACTCGAACGTGATCGGCGACCCGGGCTGGTACGGGAAGTTCTCGCCGTACGAGTAGGTCTGGTCCGTGCCGAGCGTGTACACCGACGGCTCGCGGTAGGCCCCGTCCGCCATGCCGTTCCGGTTGACGCCCTGCGCGTCGGTGAGGTCGAAGTCCGTGACGGAGTCCATGCCCTGCATGTAGGGCCAGTCGTCGTAGCGCGCGCTCGTGTTGACGAGGCTCGAGCCGAGGTCGATCGGCTCGCCCTCGTTCGTCACGACGTAGTTGACGAAGACGATGTCGTCCCCCACGGCGATGATCGGCTCGTTCTTCTCCGGGTCGACGAAGTTCCCGGTCTTCGTCGCCGGGACGACGCTCACCTGGTAGACGTCGACGCGCACGTCGCCGACGGTGTAGGTCGAGATCTGCTCGCCCGGGTTCTTGAGGGGGTTCGCCCAGTCGGGCTGCTCGCCGTCGCTCGCGGGCGCCGCGTCCTCCTCGGCCCCCTCGGTCTCGTCGTCCGCCGGCTCGGCCTCCGTCTCGGCCGACTCCTCGACGGCCGGGGCGCTGGTCTCCGCGGGCTGGTCCCCGCCGTCGGAGCAGGCTGCGAGGCCGAGGACGAGAGCGGACGCGACAGCGAGGTGGGCGGCGGTACGGGCAGGGCGCATGAGGACTCCGGGCTCGTCGGGTGGGATTCCCGGCGACCGTACGTGGACGCGGCGCGCGCAGCGATGGGGACCGGTGCCCATCCAGCCCGGCGGTACCGAGGACCTTCGCCTGTTGCGCAAGATTCCGCGAGGCACGAGCCTTCCGGTATGACCCACGTCACGTCCGTCCCCCCGGTCCGACGGCCCGCTGTGCGAGACAGGGCCGGAGGGCCCGTCCGGTGACGCGGCTGCGGGTCGAGCACGCGGACGTCGTCGTGGTCGGCGGCGGCGCGGCCGGTCTCAGCGCGGCGCTCGCGATCGCGGAGGCGGCCGCCCGCGAGGCGACGGCCGACGAGACCACCCGGACCCCCGTCGTCGCACTCGTGTCGAAGGTGTACCCGATGCGCTCGCACACCGTCGCGGCCGAGGGCGGCGCCGCGGGCGTCGTCGGGGACGACGACTCGCTGGAGCAGCACGTCGCCGACACCCTCGCGGGCGGCGCGGGGCTGTGCGAGGAGGACGCGGTGCGGTTCGTCGTCGAGCGCGCGGCCGGCGAGCTGTGGCGGCTCGAACGCTGGGGCATGCCCTGGAGCCGCGGCGACGACGGGAACGTCGCGATCCGCCGGTTCGGCGGGATGAGCCGCGCGCGCACGTGGTTCGCCGCCGACCGCACCGGGTTCCACCTGCTGCACACGCTCTTCCAGACGTCGCTGCGCCACTCGGGCGACGCCGGACCGATCCGCCGCTACGACGAGCACCACGTCCTCGACCTCGTGGTCACGGGTGAGGTCGTGGGCGACGGCGGGCCGGCCGCCGCGGGCGGCTCGCCAGGCGCGCAGGTGCGCGGCGTCGTCGTGCACGACCAGCACCGCGGCGAGCCGTTGCTCCTCGCCGCGCCCGCGGTGGTCCTCGCGACCGGCGGCGCGGCGCGCGCGTGGGGGACGAGCACGAACGCGGGGATCGTCACGGGCGACGGCATGGCGATGGCGCTGCGCGCGGGCGTCCCGCTGCGCGACCTCGAGCTCCTCCAGTTCCACCCGACAGGCCTGCCCGGCAGCGGCATCCTGCTCACCGAAGCGGTGCGCGGCGAGGGCGGCGTGCTGCTCGACGCCGACGGCAAGCGGTACCTCGCCGACTACGGCCTCGGCCCCGAGACGCCCGTCGGGTCACCCGTGCCCCGCACGATGGAGCTCGGCCCGCGCGACCGGCTGTCGCAGGCGTTCTGGCACGCGGACCGCGACGGTCGCACGATCCCCTCGCCCGACGGCGGCGTCGTGCTCCTCGACCTGCGCCACCTCGGCCGCGAGCGCATCGCCGAGCGGCTGCCGCTCGTGGCGAGCCTCGCGAAGCAGTTCGCGGGCGTGGACCCCGCGCTCGAGCCGGTCCCCGTCCGCCCGACGGCGCACTACACGATGGGCGGTGTCCGCACCGACGCGCGGGGTGCGACGGAGATCGGCGGGCTGTTCGCCGCGGGGGAGTGCGCGTCGACCGGGCTGCACGGCGCCAACCGGCTCGGGTCGAACTCGCTCGTGGAGACGCTCGTCGTGGGACGCGCGGCCGGCGAGCAGGCGCTCAGGTGGTCGCGCGAGCGCGCCGTCGCGGGCGGGCGCGTGACCGGCGGTGCTGCGGCCGCCGGTGCGGGGGTCGGCCCCGGGAGCGTCGCGGCGGACGTCGTCGACCGCGCCGCGGAGGTCGCGGACCGTCACCTCGCGATGCGGGGTCGCGGCACCGAGCCTCCTGCCGCGATCCGCGCGGAGCTGGGCCGCGTGCTCGACGCGGACGCCGGGATCTACCGCGACGCCGACGGGCTGCGGCGGGCGCTCGCGGCGGTCGAGGAGCTGCGCGCACGCTACGACGACGTCCGCGTCGCCGACACGGGCGCGGTGCTCAACACCGACTGGGCGACGACGGTCGAGCTCGGCGCGACGCTGCTCGTGGCCCATGTCGCGGTCGCGGCGGCGCTCGCGCGCGAGGAGTCGCGTGGCGCGCACCAGCGCCTGGACTTCCCCGGCACCGACGACGTCCCGCGCCACTCGCTCGCGGCGCTCGACGCCGGCGGCGGGGTGCGGATCACGCACGCGCCCGTGGGTGGACGGCCGTCGTCCGGCGCCGAGCACGACCTCACGGACGGAAAGAGCGCGAGAACGACCGTCAGGTCGTTCTCGGCGGCAGAGGGAGCGGGCTCGTGAGCGAGACGGGGAGCACGGTGCGGCTCGAGGTGGCGCGTCAGGACCCCGACGGCGCAGCACGGCGCGACGTGTTCGACGTCCCGTTCGACGACCGCACGTCCGTGCTCGACGCGCTGCAGTGGGTCAAGGACCACGCCGACCCGACGCTGACGTTCCGGTGGTCGTGCAAGATGGCGGTCTGCGGGTCGTGCGGCGTCATGGTCAACGGCCGCCCGGTGCTCGGGTGCGAGACGTTCGTGCGCGGCTACCGCACGTCGGGCCTCGTCGTGGAGCCGCTGGCGCATGCCGAGGTGCTGCGCGACCTCGTCGTCGACACCGACACGTTCCTCGGCAAGCTGGCCGCGGTGAAGCCCTGGCTCGTGCCCGACGGCGCGACGCGGCTCCCGCTCGCCGGCCCGGCGGGGGAGGCCCTCGCCCTGGGCGCGGACCCGGGTCCGGGTGCGCACGACCCGGCCCCGGACCCAGGCGACGACGCGCTGCGGGCGCACGGGCCGGCGTCGGGCAGCGTCCAGGCGCCGGGAGCGCTCGCCGCGTTCCGGGACTTCGCGCAGTGCATCGACTGCATGCTCTGCTACGCGGCGTGCCCGCAGCTCGAGCCGGCGCCCGACTTCCTCGGCCCGGCGGTCGTCGCGACCGCCCGGCGGTGGGACGAGGACTCGCGCGACGGCGGCGAGCTGGACCGCGCCGACGTCCTCGACACGGAGAACGGCGTCTGGCCCTGCATCCAGGTGGGTGCGTGCACGCAGGTGTGCCCGAAGGGCGTGGACCCGGCGCGCGCGCTGCGGGACGCGCAGCGTGTCGCGACCGAGACCTGGGACGCCCGTCAGGCGCCGCGCTAGGTCTCCGGTCCTCGCCGAGGGAGAAGCTCCGGTCGCGAGGTAGGACGCCGGGGGTTCTCCCTCGCGACCGGAGCCTCTACCTCGCGACCGGGAGTCAGCTGCCGAGCGCGGCCGAGACGACGTCCTTCGCCTCGGCCTGGACCTGCGCCAGGTGCTCCTCCGACACGAACGACTCGGCGTAGATCTTGTAGACGTTCTCCGTGCCCGACGGCCGCGCCGCGAACCAGGCGTTCTCGGTCGTCACCTTGAGGCCGCCGATCGCCGCGTCGTTGCCCGGTGCGCTCGTGAGCTTCGCGGTGATCTGCTCGCCCGCGAGCTCGGTCGCGGTGACCTGCTCGGGCGAGAGCTTGCCGAGCGTCGCCTTCTCCTCGAGCGTCGCGGGCGCGTCGACGCGCGCGTACCAGGACTCGCCGTATCGCGCGACGAGCTCGCGGTGGTGCTCCGACGGCGACTTCCCGGTCGTCGCGATGATCTCCGACGCGAGCAGCGCGAGCAGCAGGCCGTCCTTGTCGGTCGACCAGACGCGGCCGTCCTTGCGCAGGAACGACGCCCCGGCGGACTCCTCGCCGCCGAACCCGACCGAGCCGTCGAGCAGCCCGGGCACGAACCACTTGAAGCCGACCGGCACCTCGATCAGCCGGCGCCCGAGCCCGCCCGCCACACGGTCGATGAGCGCCGACGACACGAGCGTCTTGCCGATCGCCGCGTCGTCGCGCCACCCGCCCCGGGCGCCGCCGTACAGGTACTCGATCGCGACGGCGAGGTAGTGGTTCGGGTTCATGAGACCGGCGTCGGGCGTGACGATGCCGTGGCGGTCGGAGTCGGCGTCGTTGCCCGTCGCGACGTCGAACGGCGCCTCCTCGCCCGTGCCCGTCATCCCCGCGACGAGCGACGCCATCGCGTACGGCGACGAGCAGTCCATGCGGATCTTGCCGTCCCAGTCGAGCGTCATGAACGACCAGCGCGGGTCGACCTGCGGGTTCACGACGGTCAGGTCGAGCCCGTACCGCTCGCCGATCTCGCCCCAGTACTCGACCGACGCGCCGCCCAGCGGGTCCGCGCCGATGCGCACGCCCGCCGCGCGGATCGCCTCGAGGTCGAGGACGTTCACGAGGTCGTCGACGTACGTCGTGAGGAAGTCGTGCTTGTGGACGTGCTCCGACTCCAGCGCCTGCGTCAGCGCGACGCGGGGGACCGCCCCGACGCCGGTGCGCAGGATCTCGTTCGCGCGGTCCGCGATCCAGCCGGTGGCCTCGGAGCCGGCCGGCCCGCCGTGCGGCGGGTTGTACTTGAAGCCGCCGTCGCGCGGCGGGTTGTGCGACGGCGTGACGACGATGCCGTCCGCGAGGCCGGGGCCCGTGGTCCGCACGCCCTCGGACGTCCCGGCGCCGTTGTGCAGGAGGATCGACTGCGAGACGGCAGGGGTGGGCGTGAAGGAGTCCCGCGCGTCGACGAGGGTGGTCACGCCCGCGGCGACGAGCACCTCGAGCGCCGTCTGCCACGCGGGGAGCGACAGGGCGTGCGTGTCGCGGCCGATGTACAGCGGCCCGTCCGTGCCCTGCGACCGCCGGTACTCCACGATCGCCGCCGTGATCGCGACGATGTGGGCCTCGTTGAACGCGTGGTCGAGGCTCGACCCGCGGTGGCCCGACGTGCCGAACACGACCTTCTGCGCGGGGTCGTCGACGTCGGGGGACAGGTCGTAGTAGGCGCCGACCACGGCGTCGACGTCGATGAGGTCGCTGGGCTGGGCGGGGGTGCCGGCGCGGGGGTCCATGGGTCGATCCTGCCAGGGGTGGCGGTCCCCCGTCAGCCGGGACGGGAAGGCCGTCTCAGCGACCGGCGTTCGCCCGGTCGATCGCCATCTCGACGGCGTCGAGCAGGCGGTCGAGGCTCGCGTCGAACGGGCCCTGCGGGGCGTCGAACCCGCCCGCGACGTAGACGCGCGTCATGGTGGGGTAGCGCTCGACGTCGAACCAGTCCTCCCAGAACGAGCTGAGCGTCGTCCAGTACTCGTCGCTGCCGTCCTGCTCGGACGACTCGGCGATCGTCGCGCGCGCCAGCCCCTGCACGTAGTTGTCCACCAGGCCGAGCGTCTCCACGACCTGGATCTCGCCGAGGCCGGTGTCGACGATCGTGCGCAGACCGGCCTCCTGGGCGTCGAGCACGTGCGGGGCGAGGGGCGCGCGCCACATGTTGGTCTGCAGGATCCACGGGTGGCGCAGGTAGAGGTGCCACATCTCGTGCGCGTACTGCGCGAGCGCCCGACGCCACGGGTCGCCGGCGGCAGGCAGGTCGAGCTCGGAGTAGGCCCGGTCGATCATGAGGTCGACGAGCTCCGTGCGCCCGGGGACGTACGTGTAGAGCGACATCGCGCCGACGCCCAGCTCGGTCGCGACGCGGCGCATCGAGAGCGCGTCGAGCCCGCCCTCCTGCGCGACGGCGATCCCGGCCCGCACGACGTCGTCGAGCGTGAGTCGTGGCTTGCGTCCCCGGGTCGCGGGGGAGGGCGGGTCCCACAGGAGCGTGAGCCGGCGCGTGACCTCGGGCGTGCGCACGACCTCGGCGATCCCGGCGCGTGCGTGCTCGGCGGCGGCGACCGCGCTCGGCACCCCGGCCTCGGCGGCCGCGACGACGCCGCGCGGCCGGTCCTGGGTCCCGTCCCCGCCGGCCTCGGCGGGCCCGTCGGACCCGGCCGGCCCGGCAGGGCTGCCCGGGACGGGCGGGGTGCTCGACGGCGCGTCGGAGCTCGTGCGTTCCTCGGTGCGGTCGGTCGTCACGTGCGCATCCTCCCCCGACTTCCTCTCGTGGGCCGCCTCGGTACGTGTCCGCAAGCAAGGCTTGCCTTTTCCCGTACACCGTATGCTAGCGTGGTCGGGTCAATTTCGGTACGGCGTACGAAAGGGTGGCTCCGGTGATCCGAGCCCGTGGCCTGACCAAGACCTTCCACCGCAAGAAAGAGGTCGTCGAAGCCGTCAGGGCGATCGACGTCGACGTCCGCGAGGGCGAGCTCGTCGCCTTCCTCGGTCCCAACGGGGCCGGCAAGTCCACCACCCTGAGGATGCTCACGAGCCTCCTCGAACCGACCGCCGGCTCGGCCGAGGTCGCCGGGTTCGACGTCGTGCGCCACCCCGCGCACGTGCGCTCGCGCATCGGCTTCATCGGGCAGGGCAACGGGGGCGGCTACTCCTACCGCGTGCTCGACGAGCTGCACAACCAGGGCCGCTTCTACGGCCTGCCTCCCGCCGAGTACTCGCGGCGGGCGGCCGACCTCCTCGAGGCCCTCGACCTGGGCGGGCTCGAGAAGCGGACCGTGCAGTCGCTGTCCGGTGGTCAGCGACGGCGCCTCGACGTCGCGCTGGGCCTCATGAACCACCCGCCGCTGCTGTTCCTCGACGAGCCGACGACGGGGCTCGACCCGCACGCGCGCGCCAACCTCTGGGAGCACATCCGGGCGATGCGCGAGCGGTACGGCATGACGATCGTCCTCACGACGCACTACCTCGACGAGGCCGACGACATGGCCGAGCGCGTCGTCGTCATCGACCACGGCGACATCATCGCCGACGCCACCCCGGACGACCTCAAGCGCGACCACGCGGACGACCTCATCACGCTCACCGTGAGCCCGTTCCCGGGCGACGGGCCGGGGCAGGGTGCGCCCGCGTCGTCGGGCACGGCGGGCGTGCCCGACGACGTCGCCCGGGTCCGCGCGGCCCTCGCCGAGGACGCGGAGCGGGCGGAGGTGACGCCCGGCGCGGACGGCGGTCTCGCCGTGCGGATCTCCACGACGCACGGTGCCGACCGGCTGCCCGAGGCGATCGAGACGCTGCGCGTCGGCGGGTTCGCCGTGCGGTCGGCGGAGCTCCGGCAGGCGAGCCTCGACGACGTGTTCCTCAACCTCACCGGACGCAGCCTGCGAGAGGAGGCGGCGTGATGACGGCCAGGACCGACGTGTCAGGAGCACGGACCACCGGGGTGACCTCCGGCCCTGACGCCACCCTGCGGACGGGGGCCGCGAAGTTCTTCGCCGACACCTGGGCCGTGTTCACGCGCGAGATCCTCCTCGTGCTGCGCGACCCGTTCACCCTCATCTTCTCGCTCCTGCAGCCGCTGATCTTCCTCGGGCTGTTCGGGCCGCTGCTGACCGGCGCGGTCGGCGGGTCGTTCGGGGGAGCGGAGGGCGCGAGCACCGCGGACACGCTGCAGTGGTTCGTGCCCGGCGTGATCGTCATGATCTCGCTGTTCGGCACGTCCATGAGCGGGTCCAACCTGCTCTACGAGATGATGACCGGCTCCTACGAGCGGGTCCTCGCGACGCCGCTCGACCGGTCGGCGATCCTCGTGGGCCGCGCGCTCAAGGAGTTCGCGCCGCTCGTCGTGCAGGGGCTGCTCATCGCGCTCGTGTGCGTGCCGTTCGGGTTCACCCTGTACCCGCTGCACCTGCTCGTCGGGCTCGCGCTGCTGGGCCTGTTCGGCATCGGTGTCGGCGCGCTGTCCATCGCGCTCGCGCTCGCGGCGAAGAACCGTGAGTGGCTGTTCTGGGGCGTGCAGCAGTCGCTGCTCTTCCCGCTGCTGATCCTCTCCGGGATGATGCTGCCGCTCGAGGCCGGCCCGGCGTGGATGCGCACGGCCGCGCTGTTCAACCCCCTCACGTACATCGTCGACGCCGAGCGCGCGCTGCTCGCCGGCCGGTTCGCCGACACGGACGTGCTGTGGGGCTTCGTCGCCGCGGCGGTGACGTGCGCCGTCGGGCTGTGGGTCGGCATCCGGCGCACGCGGCGCACGGTCTGACCGCTCAGCGGCTCGTGAGCACCACGAGCCGCTGGGTCGCGCGCGTCATGGCGACGTAGCGGTCGACGGCACCCTCGATCCCGGAGCCGAACGCCTCCGGGTCCACGAGGACGACGAGGTCGAACTCGAGCCCCTTCGCCAGCTCGGGCGTGAGCGAGCGGACGCGGGGCGTCGCGACGAACGTCGGGTCGCCGATCACGCACGCGGTGCCCTCGGCGTGCTCGGCGAGCCAGCCGTCGAGGATCGCGTCGCGCTCCGTGGCCGGTGCGTGCCGGACCGGCACCCCGGTGCTCCGGACCGACGTCGGCACGTTGGCGTCCGGGAGCGCCGCGCGGATCACCGGCGCGGCCTCCGCCATGACCTCCTCCGGCGTGCGGTAGTTGATGCTCAGCGACGCCACCTCGACGCGGTCGAGACCGACGCGCCCGAGGCGCTCCTCCCACGACCCGGCGAACCCGTGCCGTGCCTGGGCCCGGTCGCCGACGACCGTCAGGCTCCGCGACGGGCAGCGGTCGAGCAGCATGCGCCACTCCGCGTCGGTCAGCTCCTGCGCCTCGTCGACCACGACGTGCGCGTACGGGCCGGCGAGCAGGCCGGGGTCCGCCGGCGGAGCCGAGTCGTCCACGAGCGAGTCCTGCAGGTCCTGCCCGCGCAGCATCGACATGACGAGCAGCTCGGAGTCGTCGGCGGCGACGAGGTCGTCCACCACGTCGGCCATGCGCCGCCGCTCCTCCACGACGGCCGCCTCGCGCCGACGCCGACGTCTCGACGCCTCGGGGTCGCCGAGCCGCCGCCGGGCGGCGTCGAGCAGGGGCAGGTCGGAGACGGTCCACGCCTCGGGCTCGTCCCGCTGGAGCGTCCGCACCTCGTCGGACGTGAGCCACGGGGCGCACAGCCGCAGGTAGGCCGGGACCGACCACAGGTCGGCCACGAGGTCGGTCGCCTCGATCAGCGGCCAGGCCCGGTTGAACGCCGCGCCCAGCTCGCGGTCCTGCGCGAGCGCGCGGCGGACCTGTTCCGCGGCGGCGCCACCGCCGTCGGCCGACTCGTCACCGGGCTCGTCGCCGTCCCCGTCTCCGATCTTGTCGACGAGGATGCCGAGGAGAGCGTCCCAGACGTCGTCGCGCGCCTCGTTGTGCGGCGTCCCGGGCTCGGGGGCCTCGAAGGCCTCGGCCCAGTCGGCGGTGCTGACCCAGACGTCGCCCCACGGGGTCTCGACCTCCATGCCCTCGCCGGGCGGCCGCTCGGAGAACGCGACGGCCGGCTCGATCGCCCGCACGAGCTCGACGGAGGCCTTGAGCCGAGCGACCTCGGGGTCGGTCTCCGGCACGGCGCTCGCACCCTCGGGGACGAGGTCGCGCAGCGTGCAGGTCTGCACGCCCTCCTCGCCGAGGCTGGGCAGGACGTCGGCGACGTAGGCGAGGTAGGGCTGGTGCGGGCCGACGAACAGCACCCCACCGCGGCGGTGGCCGAGGCGCGGGTCGGAGTACAGCAGGTACGCGGTGCGGTGCAGGGCCACGACGGTCTTGCCTGTGCCCGGGCCGCCGTCGACGACGAGCGCGCCCCGCGACCCCGCCCGGACGATCGCGTCCTGGTCGGCCTGGATCGTGCCGAGCACGTCGCGCATCCGGGGCGACCGGCTGCTGCCGAGGCTCGCCACGAAGGCGGACTGGTCGTCGAGCGCGACGCTCCCCTCGAGGCCGTCGGGCGTGAACACCTCGTCCCAGTAGTCGCTCACGCGGCCGCGGGTCCAGCGGTAGCGGCGGCGGCTCGCGAGGCCCATCGGGTCGGCGTGGGTCGCCCCGAAGAACGGCTCGGCCACCGGCGACCGCCAGTCGACGAGCAGCCGGCGGTCCGCGCCGTCGGTGAGGCCGAGGCGCCCGACGTAGACGGGCTCGGAACCGTCGGCCGGGACCATGCGGCCGAGGCAGAGGTCGAGCCCGAACCGGCGCAGCGTGCGCAGGCGCGCGCTCAGGCGGTGGACCTCCTGGTCGCGGTCCAGCGCCGCCTGGCCGTGGCCGCCCGGGGCGCGGCGCGCGGCGTCGAGGCGCACGGTGAGGTCGGCGACCTGCTCCTCGAGGGTCGCCGCGATCCGTGCGAGGTGCTGCTCGTCGTCGGCGACCAGGGCCGGGTCGCCCTTGTGCGAGAGGCGGTCGGGAAGGTCGAAGGCGCTCGTGGCGAGAGGGTTCACGGGGCTCCTTGCGTCGTGGCGTGAGCCGTCAGTCTGGGTGCCGAGGGGGGCCTTGCCACAAGACCCCCCGTGCGCTATACGTTGAGAACGGAGGGGTTCGCGCGACGTCGTCCGCGCGGTGGTTCACTGGACCGGTGCCCGACGACGCGCCGCTCGCCCTCCCTCTCACCCTCCCCGGCCTCACCGACCGCGTCGAGGACGTCTCCGCCCTCTACGCGCGGAAGTTCGGCATCGACCGCGACGCCGACTGGTTCGCGCTCAAGCTCACGGAGGAGGTCGGCGAGCTCGTGCAGGCGTTCCTCGCCGTCACGGGTCGCACCCGGCCGCGGCCAGCGGGCGAGCCCGTGCCCGACGGCGCACGGCGGGCCCTCGCGGACGAGGTCGCCGACGTCCTCGCGCACCTCCTGCTGCTCGCCCGCTCCCAGGGCGTCGACGTCGAGGCGGCGGTGCGGCGCAAGTGGCTCGCCTGGGAGTCGGAATTCGATGGTTGAGCCGTCTGCCGCGCCTCTAGGGTGGCGCGGTGACCGACCAGCGCACCGACCCTCCCGCCACCGCCGACGAGATCACGACCCTGCGCGGGTACCTCGACTTCCACCGCGACACGCTGCGCTGGAAGACGTCCGGCCTCGACGCCGCTGAGCTCGCGCAGACCCTGTCGCCGTCGACCATGTCCCTGGGTGGCCTGCTCAAGCACGTCGCGCTCGTCGAGTCGTACTGGTTCTCGGAGATCTTCCTCGGCAAGCCCCTCATCGCCCCGTTCGACACCGCCGACTGGGACGCCGACGCGGACTGGGACTGGCACAGCGCGACGCAGGACAGCCCGGCCGAGCTGCGCGTGCTCCTGGACCGGTCGATCGCCGCGTCCGACGAGATCCTCGAGGCGGCGTTGTCGGACGGCGGCCTCGACCGCGTCTCGGTCTTGACGCACAGGCGTACGGGCGAGCCGTGGAACCTGCGCTGGATCGTCGTGCACATGATCGAGGAGTACGCGCGGCACAACGGCCACGCGGACCTCATCCGCGAGTCGATCGACGGGGCGGTCGGCGAGTAGTCCTCGTGGGGGACCGGCCGGTGCGCGCCGCCGTGGACGACGGTTGCCTCGGTGTCGGGCACCCGGCACGATGGCGGGCGTGACCGCGCCACCGCCCCGCCCCTCCCGCGACGGCCTCGCGCCTCGCGCAGCACGGCGACCACCGTCGGCCAGGTCGCCGCGAGCGGGCGCGGCATGAGCGCGCCCGGGTACGACGTCGTCCTGCTCGACCTCGACGGGACGCTCGCCGACTCCGCTCCCGGGATCGTCGCGTCCGTGCGCCACGCCTACGCGGCGCTCGGGCTCGCGGTACCGCCGGACGACGTCCTGCGCGGCTTCATCGGCCCACCCCTCGACGACACGTTCCCGCGGCACGGCGTGCCCGTCGACCAGGTCGGCGCGGCCGTCGCCGCCTACCGCGAGGTGTACGCGGCGGGGAAGCTGTTCGACAACGCACTCTTCCCCGGCATCCCCGCGTCCCTGACGACCCTGCGCGACGCAGGCGTGCGCCTCGCCCTCGCGACGTCGAAGCCGGAGCCCCTGGCCCGCCGGATCGCCACGCACCTCGGCATCGACGCGTTCCTCGACCGTGGCCTCGACGACGTGTTCGGCGCGACGCTCGACGGCACGCGCCGGTCGAAGGGCGACGTCATCGCGCACGCGCTCGCCGGGCTGCGCGCGGACGCGGGGCTCGCTGACCTGACGGCCGACGCAGTGGTGATGGTCGGTGACCGCGAGCACGACGTGCACGGGGCGGCCGAGCACGGGATCGCGTGCGTCGGTGTCGCGTGGGGCTACGCCGACCCGGGCGAGCTCGAGGCGGCGGGGGCGTGCACCGTCGTCGGTTCGCCCGCGGAGCTCGTCACGACGGTCCTCGGGCTCGCTCGACGCGACGCCGGCTGATCCGACGTGACGGGAGAGGGCATCTTTTCGCGACGTTCGGTCGCCCGTCAGGCGCGAGCCAGGACGACGACCGGACCGAGGATCCCGGCTCTGGTCGCCGCCATCCGGTTCGCCATGCGCTCGACGAAGGCTGGACCGAAGACGACGGCCCGGTCCTCTGCGGGTTCCCCAGGACCCGCAGCGAGCGCCGCACGGCGGTCCTCGACGCTCAGCACCTCGAAGCCGGCCGCTGCGAGCGCGTCCACGTAGGCGGAGGGGGAGGCGAGGAACGACGTCTCGTCGTCGACGGCCCACGGCTGCGGGTAGGGCAGGTCACCGGGGCCGACGCGCATCTGGTCGTGCAGCCCGAACAACCCGCCGGGCCGCAGGACGCGGTGCACCTCGGCGAAGGTCGCGGCCTTGTCGGGCAGGTTCATCCCGACGTGGATCATCATCGCGCGGTCGTGGGAGGCGTCGTCGCACGGGAGCTGCTCTGCCTGCCCGACCTCGAACCGGAGGAGGTGCGACAGGCCGACACGCGTCGTCAGGGCCCGCGCCGCGGCGACGAAGTCCGGGCTCAGGTCGACGCCGGTCACCGGGCAACCGTGGCGGTCGGCGGCGACGCGGGACGAGCCGCCGAGACCGCAGCCCACGTCGAGGAGGGCCGTCCCGGCGTCGAGCTCGAGCCGGCTCAGCAGGTAGAGGGTCGTGGCCAGCCCCCCGGCGTGCAGCTCGTCGTACGGCGCGAGCGCGTCGACCGGTACGGCACCGCTCTCGTCGTCGGCACCGGCGGCGGCAAGGATGCGGTCCGCGAGGTCGCTCCCTGCGTAGTGCTCGCGGATCCGGTCGTTCGCGGCCATCGTGGCCTCCGCTGTCATCGCGTGTCCCGGCGGGCGCACGTCCACCGTCGACGGTACGCCGTCGCCTGACACCGCGCCCGGGCGGCGCGGGGTTGTCGAGCGCGGCGTTGACCTTGACGTAGCGTCAACTCCTAGCGTGGTGATCGCTGCCGCACCGCACGGGCTGCGTACAGGAGGAGGCGTCATGGGAGTCACGGCACCCGCTCGGACGGCCGACTGGTCGATCCAGGAGGTCGCTCGGCTCGCGGGCACGACGAGCCGCACGCTGCGTCACTACGACGCCGTCGGGCTGCTCGCACCCACCCGCGTCGCGTCGAACGGCTACCGCCACTACGACGCGGACGCACTGGTCCGGCTCCAGCGGATCCTCCTCCTGCGGGACCTCGGTCTGGGTCTGCCCGCGATCAAGGCGGCGCTGGACGGCCCGGGCGACCGGGCGCCGTCGGGCACGGGTGCCGAGGACTCCCAGGTGCGGGCGCTGCGCGGCCACCTCGAGTGGCTGCGTGCCGAGCGGCAGCGGCTGGCGCGACAGATCGCGTCGGTCGAACGGACGATCACCACGATGGAAGGAGGTGGCGAGCTCATGGCGAAGGACATGTTCGACGGGTTCGACCACACGCAGTACCAGGCCGAGGTCGAGGACCGCTGGGGCAAGGACGCGTACGCGCGCGGTGACGCGTGGTGGCGCGGGATGTCCGACGACGAGCGGTCGGCCTGGAAGGAGCGCACCGCACGGCTGAACGACGACTGGGCGGCGGCGGCGCAGGCCGGTGCCGACCCGGCGTCGGACGAGGCGCAGGAGCTCGCCCGACGCCACGTCTCGTGGCTGCAGGCCGTCCCCGCGAACCCCGCGCACGAGGCGGGTGCGCTGGCCGGCTACCTCCTCGGTCTGGGAGAGATGTACGTGAACGACCCGCGGTTCGCGCTCAACTACGGCGGCGTCGAGGGCGCGACGTTCGTGCGCGACGCGCTGCGCGTCTACGTCGACCGCGTCCTGTGAGCCGGACGCCCGGCCGGCCTGCCGGGCGGTCCCCGAGGGAGGGCTCCGCGTGAGCCCTCCCTCGCGGGCCGGTGCCGAGCCGGTCGCCGCCGTGGTGATCGCCGTCGCGGCGGCGACCGCGCTCGCGGGCTGCTCGTCCTCGACGTCGTCGCCGGACGCGTACCGCCTGCCGCCGACCGAGGGCACGTTCGACTACCAGCTCGGCGCCGCGTACGACCTGCCGGGCGGGCTCGACGTCGTCGTGCGCGACGCGACGGCCGAGCCCGCCGAGGGCGCCTACTCGGTCTGCTACGTCAACGGCTTCCAGACGCAGCCGGGCGAGGAGGACCGCTGGCTCGGCGAGCACGAGGACCTCCTGCTGCACGACGCGTCGGGAGAGCTCGTGGTCGACCCCGACTGGCCCGACGAGCTCGTCCTCGACCCGTCGACCGCCGCGCAGCGCACGGGGATCCTGGAGGTCCTGGGCCCGGTCGTCACCGGGTGCGCCGTCGCCGGGTTCGACGCCGTCGAGATCGACAACCTCGACACGTGGACCCGCTTCGACGACCCGGCGACCGGTCGCGTCGACGAGGAGGGCGCGCTCGCCCTCGCGGCGGCGTACGTCGACCTCGCGCACGGGGCGGGGCTCGCCGTCGCGCAGAAGAACGCGGCCGAGATCGCGGTCGTGGCCCACGACGAGCTCGGCTTCGACGTCGCGGTGACCGAGGAGTGCGCCGTCTACGACGAGTGCGCCGCGTACACGGACGTGTACGGCGACCACGTGCTCCAGGTCGAGTACGACGACGCCCTGCCCGCTCCGTTCGCGGACGTGTGCGCACGGGCCGACCGTGCGCGGCTCACCGTCCTGCGCGACCGGGACCTCGTGGGGCCCGACGACGCGGGCTACGTGCGCGAGCAGTGCTGACCGGCCGAGGCGGGCGGCTCAGTCCGTCGTCGCGGCGGACACGTCGACGCAGACGACTCCCTCGTTGCCGTCCTGGTCCGCGATCACGGTGAGCGCGGGCGCGTCGCTGTCGTCGACGACGGTCCCGCCCGCGGCGAGCGCGGCGGCGACCCGTCGCGCGGCCACCTCGGGTGCGACATAGACCTCGACGTGGAACCGCTGACGCGCGGTCTCGTGCTCGCCGGAGGGCCCGAACCACAGGTTCGGCACCCGACCCGTGGCGTCGCGGATCTCGTCGCTCGGCGTCCCGCGACCCTGGGCCTCGGCGCTCCCGGTCAGGAGCGCGGCCCACACGGGGGCGATCGTCGCGGAGCGCGCCGTGTCGAGACCGAGCTCGATGACGCTGACCGAGCCGGGGTCGGCGCCGAGCTGGTGCTCGGCGGCGATCTCGGTGATCCGTCGCGCGAGGTCGACGTCGTGCTGGGTCACCCATTCGACGACGTGCTCGGTGCCCGCGTCGTCGCGGTAGATCGCGTCGTCGCTGACCAGCTCGAGGTCGACGAACCGCTTGCCGATCGACACGCTCGGGTGGTGGCCGAGCTCGTCGCCCGCCTCGCCCACCGCGGCGACGAACCGTGCGCCGGTGCCGAAGTCGTCGACCAGATAGCGGGCATGCAGCCCTTGGGCCAGCTTGCGCCAGTCCGTCAGGTCGGCCGCCGCGATCTGTGCGCCGCTCAGCATGTCCATGGACGAGCAGCGTATCCCCGTTCCGGCCACAGCGACCCTCGATCACCGGCCTGAGGTTCGTGAGCTCCGACCCGCGCGCGATCGGCGTCACCTCACTAGCCTGGGGTGACGGTGGGCGGTCGCCCGCCGCGAGACAGCGTCGCGAGGCAGCCGAGGGAGGCAGCCATGGGCACGTCGTCACCAGCCCCCGGGCCGCGCACGGTCCGCAACGTCGCCCTCGTGGGGCACAGCGGCTCGGGCAAGACCACGCTCGCCGAGGCGTTCCTCCATCGGGCGGGCGCGATCCCGCGGCCCGGCTCGGTCACCGAGGGCACGACCGTGTGCGACCACGAGCCCGAGGAGATCGCGCGGGGCATCTCGGTCGGGCTCGGCGTCGCGCACCTCGACTGGACCGCGCCCGACGGCGAGTCCTACCGCGTCACGCTCCTCGACACCCCCGGCTCGCCGGACTTCCTCGGCGCGGTCGACGCGGCGCTGGCCGTCGCGGACCTCGCGGTCGTGGTGGTGAGCGCCGTCGACGGGGTCCGCTCCGGGACCCAGGAGGTGTGGCGGCTGTGCGACGAGGCGGGGATCCCCCGCCTCGTCCTCGTCTCGCAGGAGGACCGTGCGCGCGCCGACTTCCGCGCCGTGCTCGACGACGTGCGGTCGACCTTCACCGCGTCGTTCGTCCCGCTCGAGCTCCCGCTGGGCGAGGAGCAGTCGCTGCACGGCGTGGCCGACGTCCTCGCCGAGCGCGCGCGGGAGTACGACGGCGACGGGAGGTCCCACGACGAGGCAGTCCCGGACGACGTCCGCGCCGAGGAGCACGCGCTCCACGACCAGGTGGTCGAGGAGATCGTCACGCACGACGACGAGCAGCTCGAGGCGTACCTCGCCGGTGACGAGCCCGGCGTCGCGGACCTGGAGCGCACGCTCGCGCAGGAGGTCCGCGACGGCGAGGCCGTGCCCGTGCTCCTCGCCTCCGCGCTCACCGGCGTCGGGGTCGACCGCGCGCTCGACCTCGTGTGCGAGCTCGGCCCGTCGCCCGCCGACCGGCCGGCCGTCGTCCTCCTGCCCGACGCCGCGACGTCGGAGGTGGTGGCGGCACCCGGAGGGGACCCGCTCGTCCAGGTGTTCCGGACGGTGGTGGACCCGTTCGTGGGGCAGGTGTCCGTGTTCAAGGTGCTCTCCGGCAGCGTGGCGAGCGGGGACCGCCTGGTCGACGTCGCGACGGGTGCCGAGGACCGCGTGCACGGGCTGTTCCGCCTGCGCGGGCGCGAGCACGTGGCGGTCGAGCGCGTCGGCGCGGGGGAGGTGGCCGCGGCGGCGAAGCTCGGGGCGGCGTCCACGGGCGGGCTCCTCGCGAGCCGCCGGTCCCCGGTGTCCGCGCGACCGCTGCCCGGCCGGCCGGCCGTCTACGCGCACGCGCTGCGGCCCGTCTCGCAGTCCGACGACGACAAGCTCTCCGCCGCGCTCGCACGCCTCGTCGCGGAGGACCCGACGCTGCACGCGGACCTCACCGGAACCCAGGCGGTGCTCGGCGGCCTCGGCGACACGCATCTCGCCGTCGCGCTCGAACGGCTCGAGCGCACGTTCGGCGTGCACGTGACGACCGAGCCCGTCCAGGTCGCGTACCGCGAGACGATCGCGCGGCCGGCCGAGGCCGAGGGGAGGCTCAAGAAGCAGTCGGGCGGGCACGGCCAGTTCGCCGTCGTGCAGCTGCGGGTGTCGCCCCTGCCTCGGGGATCGGGGTTCGAGTTCGCCAACGCGGTCGTCGGCGGGTCCGTGCCGCGGCAGTACCTCCCGGCGGTCGAGCGCGGCGTCGCCGAGGCGATGGCCGCGGGCGGTCCGCACGGCTACCCCGTCGTGGACGTGCGCGTCGAGGTGTACGACGGCAAGGCGCACTCCGTCGACTCGTCCGACATGGCGTTCCGCACCGCCGGCGCCGTGGGGCTGCGCGAGGCGCTCGCCGTGGCCGGGACCGTCGTGCTCGAACCGGTCTCGGCCGTGACCGTGACCGTCCCGCCCGACGCGCAGGGCGACGTCATGGGCGACCTGTCGGCTCGGCGCGGACACATCACCGCCACCGGCTCGCTCGACGACGGGCGCGTCGTCGTCGAGGCGCTCGTCCCCGAGGCCGAGCTCGTGCGCTACGTGCTCGACCTGCGGTCGCTCACGGGCGGTCGCGGGTCGTTCACGGCACGCCCCGACCGGTACGAGACCCTCCCGGGCGGCGTCCCCGCCCCGAGCCCCACGAGGTAGTACCGCAACCCGCCGAGGTAGTACCCCTGTCCGCCGAGGTAGTACCGCAGCCCGCCGGTCTCGCCCGTCGTGTCGGTGCATACCTGAGGCTTGCCGCGCCGAGGCCCGCGACGACGGCGTCGGCCGTCGTCGCCCTGCGGCGGCGCCTATGACGTGACAGTGAGCTCGTCGCCCCGTCCGGAGATCTCGACGTGACGAGGTAGCGGACTCTTCGTGGTGACGAGCTCGCCGTCCGCGTCCTGAGCGCGCCACACCGCCTGGCCGCCGGCGACGACGTGCTGGCCGGTGTCTTCGTCGTCGAGCACTCTCCACGGGCGGAGATACACCACGTAGCGCGTTCCTGGGCCGGGCTCGAGTGCCGGTGCGACGTTCACCCAGCGGTCGCCTTCCTGGCGGATCTCGACGACGTCGCCCGCGGAGAGCGGCCCGGCCCCCGACGCGACGACGTCGACCTGCGTCACCACGAACGAAGCACCGTGCATCTCCTCGGTGCGCTGCGCCCCCGTCGGCTCGACGAGCACGACGTCGCTCGCCACGTCCTCGAGCTGCCTGAGCGTGCTGTGCTCCGTCATGAGGTCCAGCTCAGGGGCGCTGGGCTGGACGGTCGTGGTCTCGACCACCACCAGGACCCCGAGAAGTCCGAGCCCACCCAGGAGCACGAGCGACTTCCATGCCCGCTGCTGCGTCATCGCGTACCAGCTCCCCACCGTCCGTCGCGCCGCACAGCCTAGGTGACTCGGGAGGTCTTTCGGCGGACCGCGGTACTCCCTCGGCAGGGGTCAGCGGCGCGGCAGCACGATCGGCGCGCCGCCGCACGGGTGCTCGACGATCTCGACCGGATAGTCGTAGACCTCGCTGAGCAGCGCCTCGGTGAGCACCTCGCGCGGTCCGCCGTCCGCCACCACACGACCGTGCGCGAGCAGCGTCACGCGGTCCGCGTATGCCGCGGCGAGCGACAGGTCGTGCACGACGACGACGACCGCACCGCCCGCGGCGGCGTGCGCCCGTGCGAGCCGGAGCACCAGCTCCTGGTGCTTGAGGTCGAGCGCGGCGGTGGGCTCGTCGAGCATGAGCAGCGTCGTGCGCTGGGCGAGCACGCGCGAGAGCGCGACGCGCGCCTTCTCGCCGCCGGACAGCGACGTGAAGTGCCGCTCGGCGAGGTGCTCGACGTCCGTCGCTCGGAGGGCCGTCGCCACAGCATCGTCATCGGCTTCCTCGAGCGGCGTGCCGCGCCAGGGCGAGCGACCCATGCGCACGACGTCGACGGCCGTGAACGGGAAGCTGAGCGACACCTGCTGGAGCAGCACCGCCCGGCGCATCGCCAGCTCGGTGGGCGACCAGTCGCCCAGCGCGCGTCCGTGCACGACGACGTCCCCCGCCTCCGGGGTCAGGTCGCCCGTCAGCACCCCGAGCAGCGAGGACTTGCCCGCGCCGTTGGGACCCAGCAGCGCCCGCACCTCGCCCGCGCGCACGTCCACGGACACGTCGCGCAGGATCGGCGCCCCGCCCAGCGTGAGCGACACCGCGTGCGCGGCAGTGACGACGTCGCCGGGCGAGACGGGCTCGGGCAGGCGGGACCGGCGTCGGGCACCGGTCACGGCGGTCCGCAGCGAGCCCAGGAACGAGGAGCCCTCGTGGCGCAGGTCGGTCATGCCCAGCCTCCCTGGCGCGAGCGCGTGCGGCGCAGGAGGTAGAAGAAGAACGGCCCGCCGACGAGCGACGTGATCATGCCGAGCGGCAGCTCGACGTTCGCGACGGCGCTGCGCGCGAGGAGGTCGGCGGCGAGCAGCACGACGGCGCCGCCCAGCACCGAGGCCGGGATGAGCGTGCGGTGGCTCGGCCCGCAGACCATGCGCACGAGGTGCGGCACGACGAGCCCGACGAACGCCACGATCCCCGTGAACGCCGTGCCCGCGGACACCAGCAGCGCGACGAGGACGATGACGACCTGACGCAGCCGCTCGACGTCGACCCCGAGGTGGTGCGCCGCCCGCTCGCCCAGGGCGAGCAGGTCCATCCTGCGCCGCACGAGCATCGCGCCGGTGACACCCACGACGGCGATGGGCAGCACGACGGCGACCGAGCTCCACGTCGCGCCGCCCAGCGAGCCGAGCTGCCAGAACACGACCTGCTCGCGCGCGGCCGGGTCGGCGACGAACGTGAAGAACGCGAGCAGCCCGCCCGCGAACGCGTTCACCGCGATGCCCGTGAGGACGAGCGTGACGACCTCGGTCCGCCCGCCGGCGCGCGCGAGCGCGTAGACGACGAACGTCGTGACGAGCCCGCCGACGAACGCCGCCCCGGCGACCCACGTCCCCGGCACGAGCGCCCCCGCCGTGACGATGACCGCGCACGCGCCGACGGCCGCTCCGGCCGACACCCCGATGACGCCCGGCTCGGCGAGCGGGTTCCCGAACACGCCCTGCATGAGCGCGCCCGAGCACGCGAGCGCGGCCCCCACGACGATCGCCATGACGACGCGCGGGAACCGCACGACCCACAGCGCGTTCTCCCCCTGCGGGTGCGACGGCATCGGTCCCCAGTCGAGCCCGACGTGGTGCGCGAGCGACCCGAGCACCTCCGCGGGCGAGACCGGCACCTGGCCCGTCATCCCCGACACGACGGTGAGCACGGCCAGCGCGGCACCGAGCCCGCCCATGAGCCAGCGTGCGGCGCGGCGCCGCTGCTGCCCGACGTCGGGGCCCACCCGGGTGGGCCCGCCTCCCGGGCGCGTGGCGGCGTCGGGCACGGTCGCGGTGACGCCGTCCTCCCGTGCGCCTGTCGGGCGCGTGACCGGCGCGCTCACGAGGCCGGGAGCTCGGGCGCGGGCACGCCGTAGAACGCCTCGACGAGCGAGGCGATCGTCGCGCCGGTCCGGGGGCCGAACGTCAGCAGGCGCGAGCCGTCCATGTCGACGACCCGCTGCGACTCACCCGCGGGCGTCTGCGCGAGGCCCGGGATCGCCATCATCGCGTCCAGGCCACCCATCGACGCGAGACCGTCGGTCATGACGAGGTACGCGTCGGGCGCGGCGCTGATGATCGCCTCGCTCGTCACGGGCGCGTACTCCTGCGTGAGCCCGATCGCCGTGCCGGCGTCCTCGGCGCCGATCGCGCGGACGAGGTCGTCGGCGCCGGAGCCGGGCCCGAAGAGCATCTTGATGTTCGCGCCGCGCAGGTAGAGGAACGCGACGCGCGGCGTGCCGGTCTCCGTGGGGACGGCGTCGAGCGCGGCGCAGATCTGCCGGTCCGTGCGCTCCACGAGCGCCTCGCCCTCCGCAGGGACGCCGAGCGCCGTCGCGACCGCGCGGATGCGGTCGTCCACACCGTCGAGCGTGCGGGACTCGTCGAGGTAGACGACGGGCACGCCCGACTGCTCGAGCTGCGAGCGGACGTCGTCCGTGAGGATCGTCGCGTCGGTGAGGATGACGGACGGGTCCAGGCCGAGGATCGCCTCGACGTCGAGCGCGTGGCCCGCCCCCGTGACGACCGGGACGTCCGCGGCCTCCGGGAAGCCCGTCGGGAGGTCGCGGCCCACGACGTTGTCGCCGAGCCCGAGGCTGTAGACGATCTCGCCGAGCGTGCCGTAGAGGTCCACGGGGATGATGCGGCTGACGTCGGTGACCTCGACCTCGCGCCCGTCGACGGACTGCACCGTCACGGGGAGCTGCGGCGCGGGGGACTCGGCGATGGGGTGGATCGCGTCCCCGGAGAACGCCGCGGTCGTGGGGCCCGTCGGGAACGAGGCCGGGTCGACGTCGCTGCCACCACCCGCGGCACGCGACTCCTCGAGCGTCGTGCAGAGCGGGGCCGTCGTCTCGGTGGGCTCCGCGGACGGAGCGGCCGCTGGTTCGACGTCCTCGGTGGCCGTGGCCTCCGGCGTCGCGGGCGGCTCGTAGGGCAGCGGCGCGCACGCGGCGGCGAGCCCCAGCAGGACGACGGCGCTCAGGGCGCGCAGCGTAGAGCGGGCGGGGTGACGCATGGGGAGTTCTCCAAGAGCGGGGCGCGGACCGGCGCGGCCGGTCGGGCCGCCGCCTCGTAGGCCGAGTGAGTTAAGGCTAACCTACATCGACGCCGCTCCGCGGCGGCGGGAGGACCGCGGTCGCGCGAGGTAGCACCGCGGTCGCGCGAGGTAGTACCGCGGTCGCGTGAAGTAGTACCGGGGTAGCGCGAGGTGGTGTCGAGTCCCCACTCCTGCCCGACGGCGGTACTGCTTAGGCGTACTGAGGTGCTCGCTCGTCAGCAGTGGACGGCGCCGAGGTCGGCGAAGAGAGCGCTGTTGAGGCGGAACGCCAGCTTGGCCTCGGCGACTGTCTCGTCGACCTGCTCGGGCGAGAGGTCGAGGCCGTCGAGGCGCTCGCGGTAGACGTCCTTGAACGGCTTGGACTTGGGGATCTCGACGAACGTGTAGAACGCGAGGCCGTCGACCGACAGGCCGTAGTGGCGCTCGAGCATGCGCTTGATGATCTGGCCGCCCGAGAGGTCGCCGAGGTAGCGCGTGTAGGCGTGCGCGGCGTACGCGGGGAGCGACCCGCCGACCTCGCGCAGGCGCGCGACGTAGCGCTCGGTCGCGGGGCGGATCGTGATGCGCTCCGCCCAGTCGGGCCCGACGAGGAATGCGAGGTCCTTCTCGATCTCCGGCGTGCGCGTCAGCTCGTCGAACACGAGCGCCGCACCCTGGGCGTCGTCGCGGATCGCGGCGCTCGAGTCCTCGAGCGCGCCGTAGATCGCCCACTGCTGCGCCGCGAGGTCGGCGTACGCCGCGACGTCGAGCCCGCCCGACATGAGCTTCTCCACGAAGCCCGAGCCCTCGGCCTGCTCGTGCTCGGGGCGAGTGCCCTCGCGCAGGCGGAGGGAGAGCGCGACCGGGAGGTCGGCGGGGGCGAGATCGTGCGTGAGAGCCGTCATGGGAGCTCCTGCGGTGCGTCGGGTCAGGGTGCGCGTCCTGACAGGGCGTCATGACGATGCGTCAGGAACTGTACCGCATAAGGTAAGGCATGCCTACATGCTCTCGGGGCGAGGGGTCGCACCGACGTCCTCCGGGTTGGGCAGACCGGCGAGGAAGCGGAAGCCGACCAGCCCGACCACGACCGCGAGGCCGCCGCCGACGACGAGCGGGGTGGTGAGGTCGATGCGGGCGAGGAGCCCGCCGAGGAACGCGCCCAGTGGCATGACCCCCCACAGGAGCGTGCGCCACGTGCCGTGCACGCGGCCGAGCAGCCGGCTCGGGATGACCGCCTGGCGCAGCGACATGACGTGGATGTTCCAGACGGTCGTGCCACCGAACGAGAGCGCGAGCAGCACCGCCGCCACGGGCACCACGGGCACGAGGCCCATGACGACGAGCGCCGCGGGCGTGAACAGGTTCGCCACCGCCATGACGGGCCCGGAGCGGAAGCGCTCCTTGAGCGGCGAGGCCGCGGCCGCACCCAGCAGCGAGCCGACAGCGCCGACGAGCATGAACGCGCCGAACCACGCCTCGGGCACGCCGAGGCGGTCGAGCACGAAGAGCACGAGCGTCGCGGTCGCCGCGGAGAAGCACAGTCCGACGACGGTCGACAGCAGCCACAGCGGGCGCAGCATCGGGTGCGCCCAGATGTACCGGAAGCCGTCGGCGACCTGGCGGTACCAGCGCACCGGGGCGTCGTCGGACGCGTGGGTGCGGTGCTCGCCCGCCGCCGCGGCGGGCAGGAAGAACGCGAGGACGAACGCCACCGCGTACCCGAGCGCGCCGACGCCCAGCGGGACCACGACGGCGATCGCGAACAGCGCGGACGTGAGCGGCGCCGAGAGGAAGTTCTGGACCGTGATCTCGCCCGCCTCGATGCGGGAGTTCCCGCGCGGGAGGTCGGCGGGGCGCACGATCGACGGGACGACCGCCCGGATCGCGCCGTCGTACACGGTCTCGAACGCGCCGTA
Organism: Cellulosimicrobium sp. So1_17; assembly: GCF_055181235.1. NCBI lineage: Bacteria > Bacillati > Actinomycetota > Actinomycetes > Micrococcales > Promicromonosporaceae > Cellulosimicrobium > Cellulosimicrobium sp. So1_17. The sequence goes on along the minus strand of NZ_CM143702.1, from coordinate 2,530,986 downwards.
GAGGAAGACGACGGCGTACAGCGACCAGATCGTCAGCGTGTCCGTCCACGCGAGGGCCATGAGCCCGAGGGCGAGCAGCGTCCGCACACCGTTCGCGAGGGCCAACGCGTGCCGGCGGTCGATCCGGTCGAGCAGGATCCCGGCCGGGATGGCGAAGAAGAGCCACGGCAGGAGCGCGACGGCGGCGATGCCGGAGACGAGGACCGGGTCGTCGGTGAGACGGACGGCGAGCAGCGGCGCGGCGACGCGCGCGACGCCGTCGCCCAGGCTCGAGCTGAGGTTCGCCGTGAAGACGTTGGTGAACGCCGGCCCCAGGCGATCACGAGGGGGCTGCGGCAGACGCGGCGAACGGTCGCGACGTCCGAGGGGCATGGCAGCGAGGGTACGAGACCGGTGCTTCGATCACCTACCTCCGGGTGCCGGCAGAGGAGGACCTCTGCCGAGGGCAGAAGCGGGTCCGCGCGGCTCCGGCCGGTCGCCTCGGCCCCGACCCGTCGACTCAGCCGCGGGCGAGCGCCGGGGCGTCGAGGTCGGCGCCGACGGCGCGCAGGACGAAGGCCTCGGTCGCGGCGACGGCCTGCGCGCGCGCGACGGGGTCCTCCGGGGCGAGCCGGCCGGAGAGGCACGCGTTGACGAGCTGGACCGTGGTGTCGATGTCCTGCGCCGGGAACTCGCCGGCGTCGATGCCCGACCGCACGATGCGCCGCAGGATCGCCTCGACGAGCTCGGCGTGCTCGCGCAGCCGCTGCCGTGTGGTGCGCGAGAGCACGGAGCGCAGGTCCGGACCCGGGGCCAGGTGGAAGACGCGCATGAGCTGGGCCTGCTGACGGATGTAGGTGCGCAGCTGCTCGACCGGGTCGTCCACCTCCTCGAGCGCGCGCTCGAGCGTGCCGACGTACTGCTCCGTCTCGTGGGTGATGAAGCCCAGGAGGAGCGCTTCCTTGTCGGGGAAGTGGTTGTAGACGGCCGTGCGGCCGACCCCGGCCGCGGCGGCGATGTCGGCGAGCGAGATGGCGTCGAAGCCGCGGTCCATCATGAGGTTCGAGAGCGCCGCGAACAGCTTCTGCCGGGTCTGCGCGCGGTGCTCGTGGAGCGAACCTCCGATGATCTTGGGCATGCTGACACCATAGGCATCCCGTGTCAGAACGCCAAACGCCGCAGGTCACGGCCGCGCTCTGCGACACTTCCGCCATGGACACGAGCGCGTTCCCCGACGGCGGTCCCGCGCAGGACGCCGCACCCGCCGACTTCCCGCCGGTCCCCGCCGACACCAAGGACTGGACGTGGGTCCTCGAACGGCCCTGCCCGGAGTGCGGCTTCGTCCCGGGCGACGTCACGCCGGACCAGGTCGGGGCCGCCGTCCGCGCCGCGGTGCCACGCTACGTCGCGGTCCTCGGGCGGGCGGACGTCCGCACGCGGCCCGACGCGACGACCTGGTCCCCGCTCGAGTACGCCGCGCACGTGCGCGACGTGTTCTCGATCTTCGACGTCCGGCTGCAGTCGATGGTCGAGAGCGACGACCCGCTCTTCGCGAACTGGGACCAGGACGCGACGGCGGTCGAGCAGGACTACGGGCGCCAGGACCCGGCGGTCGTCGCGCGCGAGCTCGAGATCGCCGGCGACCGGGTCGCCGGGCGCTTCGACGCCCTGACGCCGGACCGGTGGGAGCGCCCGGGTCGCCGGTCGAACGGGTCCGTGTTCACGGTCCGTACGCTCGGCCAGTACTTCCTGCACGACGTCGTCCACCACCTCCACGACGTGCGCGCGGGCTGACCGCGACCTCGCCACCGCGGGCAGCACGGCCGAAATCGTGACACGCCTGTAACACCGTCGCATTCCGGACGTACTACGGTCCGGTCATGGACCCCGTCGTCGTCGCCGGTCTCGTGCCCGAGGCGCACGCCGGTGCCCACCTGCTCGCGGTGCCCCGCTCGCGCGGTACGGCACGGACCCCCGTCGACACGCTCGCCCGCGCCTGGTTCCCCGAGGCGGGGTGGACCACGGCTCCCGGAGGCGGGGGAGCGGCGCGGCCGATGGCGGGTGCCAGGTTCCGCGGCGTGGTGGCCGACACGGTGACCGCACCGGGGGTGCTCCGGCTCCTCGAGGGCGCCCGCGCCGTCGGGCCGTTCCCGCTGACCGTCCCGCAGACGCAGGCGCTCGACCTCGCGAGCGGGGCGGCCGAGGTCTTCGCGCTCGAGCTCGACGACCCCGCGCCGCGCGGGGCGCCGGCAGCCGTGCCCGACGACCGGGACGGGATCGCGCGGGTCTTCCCCGGCGGGCTGCCGCAGGGCGCCGAGCTCCAGGTCGTGGGGTGGGCCGTCGCGGTGGCGCGGCGCGTGGGCGGCGCCGTCGTCGCCGACGGGCGGTCGGTCCTCACCCCGGACCCGGCCTCGGGGGTCGACCTCACGCTCTACTCGGCCCAGGTGCTGGCGCCCGAGGACGTGCTCGGCGTGCTGCGGACCGTGGTGCCGTCGGCGCAGCTCGTCGCGGTCGAGCCGCGCGCCGACGGGCCGTCGGACGTCGCGGCGTCCGGCGACACCCCGTACGACGGCGCGGTCCGGCTGTGGATGCAGCGCGTCCCGGAGGTGCCGCTCGCGCTCGGCGCGCTCGACTGGCGGGAGTACGGCCCGTACGCGTACCGCGTCTCGTGGAGCCCGGTGGACACCTACGAGCTCGAGGTCGAGCGGCCGTCCGGTCTCCACGCCATCGCGCGCTCGCGGGCCCGGGTGCTCGTGGCGCGGCTCGCCGCCATGCTCCAGGGCCGGCTCGCGGGCACGGTCGTCGACGACGGCGGCTTCGTGGTGCGCGACCTCGACCTCGACGCGCGCCTCACGCCGGCGCCGACCTCGACGTCGCAGTTCTGGGTCTGAGGAGGACGGGCGGCCGACACCGGGTGAACGGGCCGTGACGGCCCGACGGACTGTCCACAGAATTCGTCCACAGGCCTGTGGGTGACGTTGCCCTCGCGCGGGTGCGGCTGTGGACGAACCTGTGGTCGACGAGGGCCCGGAAATGACAACGCTGGGAACCCTTGCCCTCGCCCGGTCCGAGGACTACAAACGTGCCTATCGGCCTGGACGGGCGCACGTGGACGACGGTGTTCCGGCACGCAGAGCAGGGGTCATCCCGACCTCGCCGGCACCGGCAGGTGACACCACGGCGCGCACGTGAGGCACGGTCGACCGGAGAACGGTGGACGACCCGCGACCTCGGCCGCGGGCTGCGCGCGACGGCGCAGGCTCCGACCGGACCCGGAAGACCGACCGCGATCGGTGTCGTCGAGGAGACCGGACCCGTCTGGTCCCGCGACGGCACCGGGCCGCCACGTCGCGAGCGGCGCCCCGGCGGGCCACCCGGCCCGACCGCCCCGGGGTTGCGCGGCGACGGCGAGGCCCCTCGGAATCCTGCTCCGAGGGGCCTCGCTGCCATTGTCCCGCGAGGCCGCGCGCGACCACAGCCCCTGTGCGCGCGTGGTCGGGAGGCGCCGGGCGGGCCTGTGCTGTCGCTGCCTCGTGCGGGTGCCTACGCTCGACCCATGAGCAACCTGGAGACCCGTCCGGAAGAGCGCGTGTGCACCGCGGGCGCGTCGCACGACCCGGACCGCGGCGCCGTCGAGATCCTGGAGCACCGCGACGTCCCTCTCGGCGGGACGCGGGCGATGCAGGTGCGCCGGACGATCCCGCAGCGCGCGCGGTCGCTCGTCGGGGCGTGGTGCTTCCTCGACCACTACGGGCCCGACCCGCTGCCCGCGATCGGTGACGGGACCGACGGCATGCAGGTCCCGCCGCACCCGCACACCGGCCTGCAGACCGTCTCGTGGCTGTTCGCGGGCGAGATCCTGCACCGCGACTCCGTCGGCTCCCTGCAGACCGTCCGTCCCGGCGAGCTCAACCTCATGACCGCGGGCCGGGGGATCTCGCACTCCGAGGAGACGCCGCGCGGCGTCCGCCCGCCCGTGCTGCACGGCGTCCAGCTCTGGGTCGCTCTCCCCGGCGACCGCCTCGCCGACGCGCCCGCGTTCGAGCACCACGCCGACCTCCCCGTCGCGACGGACGGCGGCGCGCGGGTCCAGGTTTTCCTCGGCGCGCTGACGGTGGCCGGCGCCGAGCTGCGATCTCCCGCGACGGCGTACACGCCTCTGGTGGGTGCCCAGCTCGACCTCGAGCCTGGCGCGCGCGTCGTGCTCGACGTCGACGCCGCGTTCGAGCACGGGCTCCTCGTGGACGACGGCGCGGTGCGGCTCGAGCACGAGGCGATCCCGGTGGCGTCCCTCGGGTACGTGGCGCCCGGTCGCCGGACGCTGACCGTCGAGGCCGGCCCCGACGGCCCGGCGCGGGCGGTCCTCGTCGGCGGCGAGCCGTTCGGGGAGGACATCGTCATGTGGTGGAACTTCGTGGGCCGCTCGCACGACGACGTCGCCCGCGCCCGCGAGGAGTGGCAGGCCCAGCTCGTAGTCGACGGCGAGGACGGCTCGGACGGATCGGACGGCTCACCGGAGAACGGCCCGAACCCGGACCGCGGACCGGGCCGGAGCCCGCGGCGCGGTGGGACGCGCTACGCCGAGGGCGCGGCGTCGGGCCGGTACGGGCAGGTCGTCGGGTACGACGGCGGTCCGCTGCCGGCCCCCGTGCTCCCCGACGTCCGCCTCCGCCCGCGCACCCGTCCTGCGAGCACCGCGGGGCGGCCGCCGAGGTAGAACCGGAGGCCACGAGGTAGAGCTCCGTGGGCTCTGTCTCGCGACGCCGGGTTCTACCTCGCGGCGGGCCCTCGCCTGCCAGGAGCGCCGACCGCCGTCGGTAGACTGCCGCGCATGGCCAAGAACTCCACGCCCGACTTCGTGCTGCGTCCGTTCGAGGGGCTGCCCGGCGAGACCGACTGGGTCGCGATGCGCGAGGTCGTGCCCTCGGCCACCGCGACGGCCCGCACGACCGCCGAGCACGGGTCGCGCGACGTCCTCGTCGTCACCGTCCTCCCCGCCGGCTGGGCGGCGCTGCACCGTCAGGACGGGGTCGTCCTGCTCGCCGTCCAGACGCTCGCCGGCTCCGGCGACACGAGCCGCGACCTCGCGGCGGCGCTCCTCGAGGCGATCGACGTCGAGCCGGGCACCTCGGTCGAGCTCGGCGCCCTCCCCGGCGCGGGGCCGCGACTGCAGGACGTCCTCGACCTCGACGTCCCGTTCGAGGTGACGGTCCACGAGGACTTCGCGTACTGGCTCGACCCGACGCAGGAGGTCACGCCCGACGTGCAGGCGTCGCTCGACGAGGCGGCGGGCTCGATGGTCCCGACCGTGAAGCTCGACGCCGTCCCGTCCGCGTACTGGTGCCGCATGTCGCGCGAGTTCCTGCGCTGGGCCCGGCCCGAGCCGGAGGACTCGCTCATCGACGCGATCTCGCGCCTGCACGCGCGCCGCGAGTCGGGCCTCGCCGACGGGAAGTTCGTCGGTGCGTTCCGCTCGAGCGGGCTGCTCGTGCCCGTGTGGGAGCTCCCGCGCGGCACCGAGGCCGACGAGCTCGAGGGCCCGGTCGCCGAGCTCGACGCGCGCCTCGCCGAGGCGCTGGCCGTCACCGAGCCGCTCGACGCGAACGAGCGCCGCGCCCGCGCGGGCATCGTGTCGCGCCAGGTCACGCTGCGCTGACCCGCTGGACCGCCGCCGCGACGGCCGCCGCACGGCGGGTCCGGTGCCGCTCCGGCACCGGACCCGCCGTGCGACGGCCGCCGCACGGCGGGTCCGGTGCCGCTCCGGCACCGGACCGGCCGTGCGGCAGGCACTGTCCGTCGGGACCGGGGTCGAGTAGGATCCCGGGCGGCGTCGGGAGATCTCGTGACGCACCGCGAAGGGTTCGCCGCAGATCTCGGGCGACACTCCTGGCGATTCTGCGGTCAACTCTTTGCACTACTAGGCTGGGCGGCGTGAACGCGGACCATCGGTCGACCGAGACGAGGAGCGAGCCTGGGCGCGGCGTGCCCGCGAAGGCGGCGTCTCCCCAGCCCCCGACCTACCTCTCGGCGTCCGGCACCCGGGCGAGGACCCCACGACCGACGCACGACGGCGCCCGCAGCGGCCGTGCCGTCCGCCAGCGCGTCGCGGTGATCATCCCGGCGAAGGACGAGTCCCGGCGCATCGCCGCGACGGTCCGCGCGGCCAAGGCGATCCCGCACGTCGACCTCGTGCTCGTCGTGGACGACGGGAGCGAGGACGACACCCAGCACGTCGCGCGCGAGGCGGGGGCCGTCGTCGTGCGCCACTCCCACAACCGCGGCAAGGCGGCGGCCATGGAGACCGGCGCCGCGGTCGTCGCGATGCGCGACGCCCCGGACCGCCCGCCACGCCTGCTGCTCTTCATCGACGGCGACCTCGGCGAGAGCGCCGTCAACACGGCGCCTCTCGTGCCGCCGGTCCTGGAGGGGCACTCCGACGTCGCGATCGCCCTCCTGCCGCCGCAGCCCGGCGCCGGCGGGCGCGGGATCGTCGTGGGCGCCGCACGCCGCGCGATCCAGTCGATGACCGGGTGGACGCCCACGCAGCCCCTCTCGGGCATGCGCTGCCTGACGCGCGAGGCCTTCGAGGCGGCCACGCCGCTGGCGCGCGGCTGGGGCGTGGAGACCGGTATGACCATCGACCTGCTCCGCCAGGGGTACGTGGCGGTCGAGGTGCCGTGCGACCTGCGGCACCGAGCGTCGACCAACGACCTCAAAGGGCAGCTCCACCGGGCCGCCCAGTACCGCGACGTGCTCGTGGCCGTGAACGCGCGCAAGGTGCGCTACGCCGTCGACAAGGTGCGGACCGCCACGAGGTAGCCTTCCCCGGCCGTCCCGCTCGAGGCGGTGCGGGCGGTGCGGGCCGTGCGGGCCCTCAGGTGGTCCGGCCAGGTCCTGCCGTGACCGCGTCCTGCCCCGTGCCCGCGCTCGTGCTCCGTCGGACGCCCGCGCCGTCGGGCACGTCGCCGTCCGGGCCGTCGGGCGCGGGGTCCCCGGCCGCGTGGAGCGCGGCGAGCGTGAGCAGGGGCACCGCCGGGATCAGGGCGATGAGAGCGATGCGCACCCCGAAGTCGTTGACGACCGACCCGGCCACGCACACGATCCACAGCGCCAGGACCGTCGGGCGCAGGAGCGGCCAGGCCGCCTCGGTGCGCGCGAACCAGCGCGGCGTGAACCGGCGCGGCGCGAAGAGGAGCAGGGCTGCCGCGACGAGCACGAGGATCGTGATCCAGACGGGCACGCCGCCCAGCACCGACCGGAGCGCGTAGCCCGCCTTGCGCAGAAGCGTCTCCCAGGCCGAGCCGTCGACGACCTGCTCGACGAAGCGGCCGAGGTGCGAGCGCTGGTCGGCGGGGCGCAGGTAGTCCAGCACGCCGACCACGGCCACGGCCGCGACGCCCGCCGCCGCCACCACGAGGAACCGTCGCCACGTGACGCGCGCGCCCGACGCCGCGAGGCCCAGCACCGCGAAGGCCGGCACGACGACGAGCCCGCCACCGAGGTCGGCACCGAGCGTCGGCCACACGTCGACGACCATGGTCACGACGCCGATCCCGGCGACGACCGCGGCGGCCGTGCGCGGGCGCTCGCGCCGGACGAGCCACTGCGCGAGCGCCGCGGCGAGCACGAGAGCCGCGACCGCGTACACGGAGAACGTCGGGTTGCCGAAGCCGTAGAACCGCGCGCCGAACGTCGGTGCGGAGCCCAGCGGGCTCGCCCGGTTGAGCGGCGTCCCCACGAGCGCGTCGAGCGTGAGCACGCCGAACGTGATCCCCGCGACGAGGCCAGGGCCGAGCCACACGGGTCGCCGTGGGGCGAGCGCGCCGAGGCCCGCGACGGCGGCGGTCGAGAGCACGGTCGCGACCACCATCGCGACCGTCTGCTCGCCGAACCTCCACCAGCCGGTGAGCGACACGACGAACGCGGCGGCGGGCACCGCCGCGACGACGAGCGCCGCCCCGCGGGCCCAGCGGGCCGCGCGCGCCCAGCGCAGCCGGGCACGGTCGCCCGTGGCCCGTCGTGCGCGCGGCGCGAGCAGCAGGCACAGCCCCGCGAGCGCCAGGCCCGCGTAGAACGGGACGTCGACGAAGTACGTGTACACGGCGCGGCGCACGTGGTCCCGGGACGTGAGGTCGGCGAGCGCGTCCGCGGTGGTCGCCGCGTCCGGGGGGCGCGGGGTGCCCCACGCGAGCGGCGTGTCCTGCACGCGCACCGGCGGTGCGAGCGCCGCGGCGTCGAGGATCGTCGCGGGCACGTCGAGCACGCGGGCGACTCCGTCCGTCCGGGTCGCCGCGCTCGTGAGGTACCGGGCCTGCTCGGGGCCGTCCGACGACGGCCGGACGAGCGCGGTGCCGAGCACCGGCCGGCCGCCCGGCGTCCCGGTCACGTCGACGACGAGCACGGTGGTCCTGGCGGGCACCCGGTCGAGCACGGCGTCGACCGTCGCGTCGACGGCCGCGAGCCGCTCGGCGCGCAGCGCGTCGCGGACGGCGGTGCGCTCCTCCGGGGGGAGCGTCGGGTCGGCGGGCGGGGCCGTCGCGTCCCCGGCGTCGACGACCGTCACCGGGCAGTCGTACGCGTCGCCGTCGGCCGTGGTGGCATCGGCCAGCTCGCGGTAGCGCGCGACGTCCCCGTCCCCGTCGGCGAGCGCGAGGGCGGCACCCGGTCCGACGGCGGTCGCGCACGCCGCGCGCCCGGCCCCGGCGAACGTGTCGCCCAGGACGCCGAGGCGCGCCTGGTACCCGGAGCCCTGCTGGAGCGCGACGAGGTCGTCCCAGCCGTCGACCCGGGCGCCGTCGCCGGCCGGGACGGGCTGCGCCGTCGGGCACTCCCACGTGCCGTCCGCGGCCCGGCCGGACGCGACCTCGGTGAGCTGTCCGGCGGAGAGCGCGAGCCACCCGCCCGCGGTGCACCGGCTCGCGGCGCCCGTCGGCTGCGCGACGCCCGCGGCGCCCGCGCCGTCGGTGAGCAGCGCGTTGAGCGTCGGGGTGCGCAGCTCGGCGACGTCCTCCCACGTGACGCCGGTCGTGCCCACGACGACGAGCGGTCGGTCGGTCGCGACGGCGTCGGCCCGGGTGGGGGAGACCTCGGCGCCCGCTCGCGCCGCCGCCGACGCGGGGCGCAGGCCGCTCGAGCCCAGGACCGCCGAGGCGAGCAGGACCACGAGCAGGAGGCCACCGCCGACGGCGAGCAGCATCGACGGCATCCGGCGGACGCCCGGCTCGGGCAGTGCGCGCCCCTGCAGCGCGCGATCCGGCCGGTCGCGCCCCGCCGTCGGAGCCGCGGCGGGCAGCGCGGTGAACCCTGGCACGACCATCGCGGCGCCGACGACGAGCACCATCGCGCCGATGATCACGCCCGAGTCGTTGAGCAACGACCCGACGCCCGCCACGACCACGAGCGACACGACGAGGGGGCGCAGCAGCGACCACCTCTCGTACGCGCGGGCGACCTCGGGCAGTCGCGCCCGGTCCGGCCGCAGCACCGCGAGGGCCACGAGGACGACGAGCACCGCTGCGACCGCACCGACCGGGTTCGCGACGGTCGCCCACGCACCGAGAGCCTTCCGCCAGACCACCTCGAGGGCACCGCCGTCGACGACCGTCTGGACGAACCCGCCGAGGTGCGACGAGCCGCCGGGCAGGAGCCAGTCGACCACCGCGACGAGCGCGACCGCGAGGACCGTCACGGCCGCGACGACGAGCACGCGCGCCCCCGTGATGCGGACCTGCGCGACGAGCAGCGCGAGGACCGCGAACGCGGGGACGAGCGCGAGGATCCCGCCGAAGTCGGCGCCGAACGCGGGCCAGCCGTCGATGACGACCGTCACGAGGCCGACGGCGACGACGCACCACGCCGCGAGGCGTCGCCGGCCGCGGCCGATCGCCGCCGTCGCGAGACCGCCGGCGAGGACGAGGCCCGCGACGGCGTACACCGCGAACGTCACGTTGTTGAAGCCGTAGAACCGCGTGAAGCCGACGACGGCCGACGTCCCGAGGAGCGACGCCTGCTGGAGGGTCGTGCCGGTCGCGCCGTCCACGGTGAGGACGAGCCAGGTGACCCCGGCGAGCGCCGTCGGGAGCGCCCACGGCTCCCGGGGCAGGAGCCGCGACACCCCCCAGGCGGCGAGGGCCACGACGACGGCGCTCACCGCGAGCGCGAGCGTGAGGGCTGCGGCGGGCGAGCTCCAGACCCACCAGCGGGACAGGCTCGCGAGCGACGCGGCGACCGGGGCCGAGGCCGCGATCATCAGCACGGCGGTGACGACGCGGCGCCCTGCCGGCCCGGGACGCGCGGGCTCGCCGCGCCGGGCGGCGGAGCGTCGGACCCACAGCGCGCCGCCGAGCGTCGCGACGAGGGTCGCCACGAGCAGGCCGACGAGCACCGGGTAGTGCGTCGGGATCGTGCTCGTCAGGACGTTGAGGTACTGGCGGTTCTCGACCGTGCGCGCCACGTCGAGGCGGCGGGTCTCGCCGAGCTCGAGCGGCGCGCCGACGAGACCCTCGGTGCTCCCGCCCGCCGCCTCGACGACCGTCGCGGTGAGGTCGACGAGCTGGACGATGCCGTCCTTCTGCGTGCTCGGCGAGTGCAGCCACTGCCCCGTCGCCTCGCCCTTGCGCCAGTCGACGACGACCTGGAGCCCCGGCTCGCCCACGGGGTCGGCCGAGATGCCCGCGACGAGGACGCGCGTTCCCCGCGCGACCTCGCCCATGACGCGGTCGAGCGTGTCGTCGAGCGCGTCGAGGCTCTCGCCACGACCCGCGGCGGTGTCGACGAGCTCGCCCTGGTCCACGACCGTGACGTCGCACGCCTCGAGCCCGCCCTCGGGCAGGGCGTCCAGCGTCGGCGCGTACCGGGCGACGTGGCCCGTGCCGTCGGCCAGCATGAGGGCCGCGCCCGGTCCGACGGCCGTCGTGCAGACCCCCGTGGGCGCGAGGCGCGCGGCGAGGGTCCCGGGCGCGTGCTGCGTCGCCGTCGGCGGGTCCGCCTCGGTGGCGGGCGTGACGAGCGTCGACCAGCCGGGGACGTCGACGGGGGCCGGTGTCGTGGCCCCGACCGGCGTAGGGATCGGCGGGCACCCGGTCGCCGCCGGGTCCTCGGCGGTCGTCGAGCCGGCGTCCGCTGTCCCGTCGGGGACGGGCTCCGCGACGTGCTCGGCGGTCGAGATCGTCTGCCCGGCGGAGAGCGTGAGCCAGGCGTCGGTGGGGCACGTGCGCCCGACGTTCATCGACGCCACCGACCCGGACCGGATCATCGTCCACAGCGACGGTGTCGCCGAGGGGGAGACGTCGCTCCAGTAGAGGCCGGCGACGGCGACGAGGACCACCGGCTCGGGGTCGTGCGTCGGCACGGTCGTGGCGTCGTCCGTCTCGGCCCCCGCGGCCGTGAGCGCGGGGAGGCCGAGGAGCACCACGGCCAGCAGGGTGAGGACGGCACGAGCACCGCGGGCCGGGAAGGTCACCGGACCAGCGTACGGGGGCGGGTCCGTGCCGTCGGGGCGCCCGGGGGTCCCGGCGAGGGTCCGACCGGAACGCTCACGCCCCCTCCACGGGGTCCGGCTCAGGCGGTGCGCACCACGAGCGCCCCGGGGTCGACCCGGCACTCGAGCTCGAGCGCCTGGCCGAGCACGTCGCCGTCGACCTGCGCCTGCTCGCCGCCCTCGACGCGGACGCGTACCCGGCGGGCCCGGGTGTGGTCGATCCGGCCGATCTTCGCGGGCAGCTCGTTGCGCACGCCGAAGCCCTGCATGACGACCTCGCCGAACAGCTGGGCCCACCCCACGATCCCGCCGCGCGTGTCGACCGCCGCGACGTCGAGCACGCCGTCGTCGATGACGGCGTCGGGCAGGAGCGTGATGCCTCCGGGCAGCCGCCCGCAGTTGCCGATCATGAGCGAGCGCAGGCGCGCGTCCACCGGCGGCCGGTCGTCGAGCTGGATGGTGGCACGCATGCGGCGACCGTGCAGGTGGCGGATCCCCGCGACGAAGTACGCCATCCAGCCGACCTTCGCCTTGAGGACGTCGTCCGCGTCGGCGACCATCGCGGCGTCGAACCCGAGCCCGGCGATGACGAGGAAGATGTGCTCCTTGCCGCCCGGGCCGTCCGGGGGCGTGACCGGGGGGACGCGGTCCTCGTCGCCCGGGACCTCGCCGGGCTTCTCCGCCCAGCGCAGGACGCGCGCCCACCCGACGTCCACCGGGCGGTCGGCGCCGGCGATGACGACCCGCAGCGCGGCACGCGCGTCGCCGACCGGGAGGTCGAGGTTGCGCGCGAGGAGGTTGCCCGTGCCGACGGGGACCAGGCCCATCGGGCGTCCGCTGCCGACCATCGCCTCGGCGACCGCACGCACCGTCCCGTCGCCGCCCACCGCGACGACGACGTCCGCGCCCCTGGCGAGCGCCGCGCGCGTCTGACCGACGCCCGGGTCCTCGATCGTCGTCTCGAGCCAGAGCGGGGCGGGGAGCGCGGCCTCCGCGAAGGTGGCGCGCACCGTGGCCTCGAGGGCGGGGACGCCGGGCTTCGACGGGTTGGCGACGAACGCGACGAGCTCGCGCGGGTCGTCCTCCGGCCCCTCGGCGTCGGGCGCGCCGCCCGCCGCGCGCTCCACGGCGCGGCGCTGGCGCTCCTGCTGCGCACGCAGCGACAGCACGAGCACGAGCGCGACCAGCGCGACCGCGAGGGCGGCGAACGCCAGCCACAGCTCCCATCTCATGGGCGCCACCGTAGTCCCCGGCCTCTCGACGCAGCCCCGGGCCGGTCCGGTCGGGGAACCTCCGGCCCGCGGGCCTCCGCGTTCGTTAGGCTGCACGGGTGATCGACCTCCGCCTCCTGCGCGACAACCCCGACCTCGTCCGAGCCAGCCAGGTCGCCCGTGGTGACGACCCCGCGCTCGTCGACTCCGCCCTCGACGCCGACGCGCGCCACCGCGCGTCGCTCACCGAGTTCGAGCAGCTGCGTGCGGAGCAGAAGTCCCTCGGGAAGCAGGTCGCCCAGGCGCAGGGCGAGGAGAAGACGGCGCTGCTCACGCGCACCAAGCAGCTCGCCCAGGACGTCAAGGCCCGCCAGGCCGACGCCGACGCCGCGGCCGAGGAGCTCCGCGGCCTGCAGTACCGCATCTCGAACGTCATCGCGGGTGCCCCTCCCGGAGGCGAGGACGACTACGTCGTGCTGCGCGAGGAGGGCACGATCCGCGACTTCGCGGCGGAGGGCTTCACGCCGCGCGACCACCTCGACATCGGCGAGGGCCTGCGCGCGATCGACACCGAGCGCGGCGCCAAGGTGTCGGGCGCGCGGTTCTACTACCTCACCGGCGTCGGGGCGCGGCTCGAGCTCGCGCTGCTCAACGCGGCGATGGACCAGGCGATCGCGGCGGGGTTCACGCCCGTCATCACGCCGACCCTCGTGCGGCCCGAGGTCATGCAGGGCACCGGGTTCCTCGGCGCGCACGCGGACGAGGTCTACCGGCTCGAGGCCGACGACCTCTACCTCGTCGGCACGAGCGAGGTCGCCCTCGCGGGCTACCACGCGAACGAGATCGTCGACCTGTCGGACGGACCGCTGCGCTACGCCGGCTGGAGCGCGTGCTACCGCCGCGAGGCCGGCTCGTACGGCAAGGACACGCGCGGCATCATCCGCGTGCACCAGTTCCACAAGGTCGAGATGTTCTCGTGGTGCGACCCGGCCGACGCCGAGGCCGAGCACCAGCGCCTCCTCGGCTGGGAGGAGGAGATGCTGCGCAAGGCCGAGCTGCCCTACCGCGTCATCGACACCGCCGCCGGGGACCTCGGGTCGAGCGCCGCGCGGAAGTTCGACTGCGAGGCGTGGCTGCCCACGCAGAACCGCTATCTCGAGCTCACGTCGACGTCGAACTGCACCACGTTCCAGGCCCGCCGCCTCGGCGTGCGCGAGCGCGTCGAGGTCGACGGCCGGACGGAGACGCGGACCGTCGCGACGCTCAACGGCACGCTCGGCACGACGCGCTGGATCGTGGCGATCCTCGAGAACCACCAGCAGGCCGACGGCTCGGTCCGCGTGCCCGAGGGGCTGCGGCCCTACCTCGGCGGCCTCGAGGTCCTCGAGCCGGTCCGCTGAGCATGGCGGACGGGGACGCCCTGCTCGTCGCGCTCGACGTCGACGGCACGCTCATGTCGTACGACCAGGAGATGTCGGACGACGTGCGCGACGTCGTCGCGGACCTGCGCGCCGCGGGTCACCACGTGGTCCTCGCGTCGGGGCGGTCCCTCGTCGCCATGACGCCCGTCGCGGAGGTCCTCGGGATCGACAGCGGCTGGCTCGTCGCGTCGAACGGGTCGGTGACGGCGCGGCTCGACCCCGAGCAGGCCGAGGGGTACGTCCTGCAGGACGTCGTGACGTTCGACCCCGGGCCGGCGCTGCGTCTCCTGCGCGAGCACCTGCCGAACGCCCGGTACGCGGTCGAGGACATCGGTGTCGGGTTCCGCATGAACGAGCTCTTCCCCGACGGGGAGCTCGACGGGGTGCACCGCGTCGTCGACTTCGACGAGCTGTGGTCGGGGGAGGTGACGCGCGTCGTCGTGCGCGCGCCGGAGTCCACGAGCGAGGACTTCCACGAGCTCGTCGAGCGGCTCGGCCTCGAGGACGTCACCTACGCCGTCGGCTGGACCGCGTGGATGGACCTCGCCCCCCTCGGCGTCACGAAGGCGACCGCGCTGGAGCAGGTGCGGCGGGCGCTGCACGTCCAGCCGCACCGCACGGTCGCGATCGGTGACGGCCGCAACGACGTCGACATGCTGCGCTGGGCGGCGCGCGGCGTCGCCATGGGCCATGCGGACGACGTCGTGCAGGCGGCCGCCGACGAGGTGACCGGGTCGATCGCCGACGACGGCGCCGTCCAGCTCCTGCGCACCCTCCTCCCCTGACCGCGAGGTAGTACCCCGGTCGCGCGAGGTAGTACGCGGGTTGCGCGAGGTAGTACGCGGGTTGCGACAGCGGTACTCCCTCGGCCGGTATCGTCGGCGCTCGTGGACGCCGCAGCCGACCCAGCCGCAGCCGAGCCGACGGGCGCCGACGCGACGGCCGTCCGGGTCCGAGGTGCCCGGCCCGACGACGCCGCGGCGGTCTGGCCGCTCGTCCAGGAGCTCGCGACGTCGTACGTCCCGGAGCGCGCAGCCTTCGACGCGTCGTTCCCCGCCCTGCTCGCCGCGCCCGACGCGTGCGTGGTGGTGGCGGAGGCGGGCGACGCCGTCGTCGGCTACCTCGTGGCGCACCGCCACGGGACGCTCTACGCCAACGCCCCGGTGGTGTGGGTCGGGGAGGTCGTGGTCGACGCCGCAGCCCGACGCCGCGGGGTCGGCCGGCTCCTGCTCGGCGCAGCCGAGGAGTGGGCGTCCGGGTCCGGGGCCGCCTACGTGTCGCTCGCGACGCGCCGGGCCGCGGACTTCTACACCGCGCTCGGCTACGAGGCGTCCGCGACGTTCTTCCGCAAGCAGCTCGGAGCGTGAACGACACAGGTCCCGACGGCCGACGGCCGACGGCCGACGGCCGACGGGCGCCCGGAGCGCGAGGTAGTACCGCTGTCCGCGAGGTAGTACCGCGGTCCTCCCCGGTACATCCCCTCGGTAGACCGCGGTACTACTTCGGCCCACCCGGGTGCCACCTCGCGGACCGTTGTACTACTTCGCCGAACTGCGGTACTACTTCGCCGAGCTGCGGTACTGCTTCAGCCGCCTGCAGTACTGCTTCGAGTCAGTCGCGCGGCTCGCGTGCGGTGAGGATGATCGGGCCGTCCGGGGTGATCGCGACGGTGTGCTCGCTGTGCGCGCCGCGCGAGCCGTCGGCCGAGCGCAGGGTCCAGCCGTCGGGGTCGGTGTAGATCTCGTCGGTCGTCTCGAGGAACCACGGCTCGATCGCGACGACCAGGCCCGGCTTGAGCGGGAACCCGCGCTTGCGGCGCCCGTCGTTCGGGATGTGCGGCTCGCCGTGCATCGTGCGCCCGACGCCGTGCCCGCCGAAGTCGGTGTTCACCGAGTACCCGGCCGCGTGCGCGACGTCCGCGATCGCCGCGGAGATGTCGCCGACCTTCTTGCCCACCTGCGCGGCCGCGATCCCGGCCTCGAGCGCGCGCTCCGTCGTCTGGACGAGCTTCGCGTCCGCCTCGCCGAGCGCCCCGGCGCGCGGCGTCCCGACGACGAACGAGACCGCCGAGTCCGACACCCAGCCGTCGACCGAGGCGGCGAAGTCGATGCTCAGCAGGTCGCCGTCGCGCAGCGCGTAGTCGTGGGGGAGCCCGTGCAGCACGGCGTCGTTGACGGAGGTGCACAGCACCTTCCCGAACGGGCTCGCGCCGAACGACGGGTGGTAGTCGATGTAGCACGACTCGGCGCCGCGCTCGCGGATCATGCGGTGCGCGACCTCGTCGAGCTCGAGCAGGTTCGTCCCGACCTTCGCCGCGGCGCGGACGGTGGTGAGGACGTCGGCGACGAACCGTCCGGCGGGTCGCATCTGCTCGATCTCGCGCGGCGTCCTCAGCTCGATCATCGGTGTCCTTCCGGGGCAGGGTGGGGTCGTGGGTGCACGACCGCGGTCCACGATATCTGCCAGGGCGCCCGGCGCGTCCGGGGGCGGTGGGGACGCGGTGCGGGTGCGGCCCGGACCCGGCCCGTCCGCGCGGATGTCGCGAGCCGTGCCCGCACGGGGGAGAATCAGCCCTCGTGGCTGGCATCGACGACGTCGCGAGGGCCGCCGGGGTGTCCACGGCGACGGTCTCGCGCGCCCTGCGCGGCCTGCCGAACGTGTCGGAGTCGACCCGTCGGCGGGTCCACGCGGAGGCGGCTCGGCTCGGCTACGTCCCCACGCCGTCGGCGTCGTCGCTCGCGACCGGGCGCACGCGGACGATCGGCCTGCTCACGCCGTGGGTGAGCCGCTGGTTCTTCGCGAACGTCATCGAGGGGGCCGAGCGCGCGCTGCGCGACGTCGGCTACGACGTGCTGCTGCACACCTTCGTCGTGCGCCGGGACGAGGAGCGGCGCCGTGTCGACCCCAGCGTCCTGCGGCACCGGGTGGACGGCACGCTCGTCGTGGGCCTGCCGCTCGACGACGACGAGGTGCTCGCGCTCGTGGGTCTCGACCGCCCGCTCGCCTTCGTCGGGTCCGGTCCGGTGGACCAGGTGACGGTGCGGCTCGACGACGTCGCCACGGGCCACGCCGCGACCCGGCACCTGCTCGACCTGGGTCACCGCGTCGTCGGGCACGTGACGGGGACCCCCGACCTGGTGTCGTCGTGGTCGCCTCCGTCCGAGCGGTCGCAGGGCTACGCGCGGGCGCTCCGGGAGGCGGGGGTCGTGCACGACCCGGACCTCGAGGTGAACGGCGACTTCGACGTGCAGGGCGGTCGCGCGTCGACGGCGGACCTGCTGCGTCGTCGACCGGACGTCACGGGCATCTTCGCCGCCTCGGACGAGATGGCGATGGGCGCGCTGCTCGCAGCGCGCGACCTGGGCCTGCGGGTGCCCGAGGACCTCTCGGTCATCGGGGTCGACGGCCACGACCTGGGAGAGGTGGCGGGCCTGACGACGATCGCCCAGGACGCCTACCAGCAGGGCGCCGACGCGGCGACGCTCCTGCTCGAGATGATCAACGGCGCGCCGGTGCCCGCGAGCCTCACCTACCCGACGGAGCTCGTCCGGCGGGGCTCGACAGCGCAGCCGCGGTCCGGTCCTCCGCCCCACGCGTCCTGACGGCGCGCTCCGGCGCGCACCTCCCCGCGGGGTGTGGGAGCGTGGCCACCGCAGGGCCGTGCCGTCGACGCCTCCGCCGCTCCCGTGACGGAATCGTTACCCAAAGGCCGCCGCCCTGTGCTTGCAGAACGGCGATGTAAACGCTTGCATGGATCTCGGGCGAGAGCGCACCCGCGCTCGCGACGTCGCGACGCGCCAGACCGGACCGGTCGGCGCGAGCTGCGTCAGCACTCACGACGAGGTGGAGGCTTGACATGACCAGGAGCACGATGTCCCGCGCCGGGCGCCGGCGCGCGATGGCCGTGGCGGCGGGCGGGGCGAGCCTCGCGCTCGTCCTCGCCGCGTGCGGCGGTGGCGGCGACGGGGGAGACGGCGGCGGCGAGGGCGAAGCCGAGGCGGCCGAGATCGACTGCGCGCCCTACGAGGAGTTCGGCGACCTGGAGGGCACCGAGGTGTCGGTTTACACCTCGATCGTGGAGCCCGAGCAGGAGACGCAGGAGGCGTCCTACGACCCGTTCGAGGAGTGCACGGGCGTCACGGTGAACTACGAGGGCTCGCGCGAGTTCGAGGCGCAGCTGCTCGTCCGCATCCAGGCCGGCAACGCCCCGGACATCGCGTACCTGCCGCAGCCGGGCCTGCTCAACACGATCGTCAACGACTTCCCCGGGGAGATCGTCGCTGCTCCGGAGGGAACCGTCGCGAACGTCGACGAGTTCTTCAGCGAGTCGTGGAAGGAGTACGGGACCGTCGACGGCACGTTCTACTCCGCGCCGCTCGGCTCGAACGTCAAGTCCTACGTCTGGTACTCGCCCTCGATGTTCGAGGACGCCGGCTACGAGGTCCCCACCACGTGGACCGAGATGATGGACCTCAGCGACCAGATCGTCGAGGACGGCGCCATGCCGTGGTGCGCGGGCGTCGAGTCCGGTGACGCCACCGGCTGGCCCGCCACGGACTGGATCGAGGACGTCGTGCTGCGCACGGCGGGGCCCGAGGTCTACGACCAGTGGGTCACCCACGAGATCCCGTTCAACGACCCGCAGATCGTCGAGGCGTTCGACACCGCGGGCGAGATCCTCAAGGACCCGGCGATGGTCAACGCGGGCCTGGGCGGCGTGGACTCCATCGCGACCACGACGTGGACCGACGCGGGCTACCCGATCCTCGACGGCACCTGCTGGCTGCACCGCGCCGCGAACTTCTACCAGACGCAGTGGCCCGAGGGCACGGAGGTCGCCGAGGACGGCGACGTCTACGCCTTCTACCTGCCGACCGACCAGACCGACATCAAGCCGGTCCTCGGCGGCGGCGAGTTCGTCGCGGCCTTCGACGACCGCCCCGAGGTCCAGGCCTTCCAGACCTACCTGTCCTCGGCGGACTGGGCGAACACCAAGGCGACCACGACCCCCATGGGTGGCTGGGTCAGCGCGAACAACGGCCTCGACCCGGAGAACCTCGCCACGGACTTCGACAAGCTGTCCGCGGAGATCCTCGCCGACCCCGACGCGGTCATCCGCTTCGACGGCTCGGACCTCATGCCGGGCGAGGTGGGCGCCGGGACGTTCTGGACCGGGATGGTCAACTGGTTCACCGGGGCCGACACGCAGGAGGTCGTCGACACGATCGAGGCGTCCTGGCCGGCCTCGTCCTGACGACGCCTCGCGCGCCGCGAGCATGACCGGACGGGGGGTCCGCCGAGACCGGCGGACCCCCCGCACCGGCTCCACCCGTTGACCGTGCTCGACCCTCAGAGCCGTGGGCGAGCAGACCGGAGGCCACCATGGACTGGTTGACCGACCCGAGCTCTCCCGTGGAGAAGTTCGGCCTGATGTTCCTGGCGATCGTGCTGTTCGTCGTCGTCATGGGCGCGATCCTGCTGGCGGTGGACCGGCCCAAGCGGGTACCCCGCTGGGTCGTCGTCCTCGCGTTCGTCGGGCCGGCCGTGATCGGCCTGGCCTGGGGTCTGGTGAGGCCCGCCATCATCACGGTGTGGAACTCGCTGTTCGACCGCCGGGGCAACGAGTTCGTCGGCCTCGACAACTACGTCACCGCGTTCACGACGGACCAGTTCCAGCTCGTCCTGCGGAACACCGCGATCTGGGTCGTCGTCGTGCCGCTCCTCTCGACGCTCATCGGCGTCGTCTACGCCGTGCTCGTCGACAGGACGCGGTTCGAGAAGTTCGCGAAGGCTCTCGTGTTCCTCCCCATGGCGATCTCCATGGTCGGCGCGTCGATCATCTGGGGCTTCGTCTACGAGTTCCGCCCGGACCAGCCCGGTGTCCAGCAGATCGGTCTGCTCAACCAGGTCATCGTCTGGCTCGGCGGTCAGCCGCAGCAGTTCCTCATCGGTCAGCCGTGGAACACGTTCTTCCTCATCGTCGTCATGATCTGGATCCAGACCGGTTTCGCCATGACGGTGCTCTCGGCGGCCATCAAGGCCATCCCTGACGACATCGTCGAGGCGGCCCGCCTCGACGGCCTCAAGGGCTGGGGGATGTTCCGCTACATCACGATCCCGAGCGTCCGGCCGGCCCTCGTCGTGGTCCTCACGACGATCGCGATGGCGACGCTCAAGATCTTCGACATCGTCCGCACGATGACCGGCGGCCAGTTCGGCACGCAGGTCGTCGCGAACGAGTTCTACACGCAGGCGTTCCGCCAGAACAACCAGGGCCTGAGCTCGGCGCTCGCGGTGATCCTCTTCATCCTCGTCGTCCCGATCATCGTGTACAACGTCCGTCAGATGCGTCTCGCCGAGGAGATCCGATGACCAGCACCCCGATCCCCCCGGTCGCCTCCACGACGGACCTCACCACCGAGGCCGAGCTCGAGGGCCCGCGGGCACCGCGCAAGATCAGCCGGCTCGAGAAGCGTGCCATCGCGGCGAAGGGCAAGCTCAGCTCGCCCTGGGCGTCGTTCATCGCGATCCTCATCGCCATCCTGTGGACGGTCCCGTCGATCGGCCTCCTCGTGACGTCGTTCCGCCCCGAGCTGGACATCCGCCGCAGCGGGTGGTGGACCGTCTTCACGGGGAACGCCGAGTTCACGCTCGACAACTACGACCAGGCCCTCTACGGCAGCGGGTCCTCGCTGTCGACGTACTTCGTCAACTCGTTCGTCATCACCCTGCCGGCCGTGTTCATCCCGATCACCATCGCGCTGCTCGCCGCCTACGCGTTCGCGTGGATCGACTTCCGGGGGCGCGAGATCCTCTTCGTCGCGATCTTCGCCCTGCAGGTCGTCCCGCTCCAGGTGGCGCTCGTCCCCCTGCTGCGCGACTACGTGAACGTCGGGCTGAACGGCACCTTCTGGACCGTGTGGCTCTCCCACTCGATCTTCGCGCTCCCGCTCGCGATCTTCCTGCTGCACAACTTCATGAAGGACATCCCGCGCTCCCTCGTCGAGGCCGCCCGGGTCGACGGTGCGGGGCACGTGAAGATCTTCTTCCAGGTGCTCCTGCCGCTCCTCGTCCCGGCCATCGCGTCGTTCGCGATCTTCCAGTTCCTGTGGGTCTGGAACGACCTGCTCGTCGGCCTGACGTTCGCGAACACCGAGTCCTACCCGCTGACGGTCCGCATCGCCGAGATGGCGGGCTCGCGCGGCGGGGACTGGCACATCCTCACGGCCGGCGCGTTCATCTCGATCATCGTGCCGCTCGTCGTGTTCGTCGCGCTCCAGCGATACTTCGTCCGCGGCCTCCTCGCGGGGTCGGTCAAGGGCTGACCGTCCGGTCCGGCGCGCGGCACCCGCCCGCGCCGGACCGGTGCGGGCCGGGCGGACGCCTAGAGTCGACGGGTGCCCGTCCGTCCTGCCTCCGCGCTCGGGCGGGTGCCCGTGCCCGCCCTCTTCGTCGTCTCCGGCCTGACGCAGTACCTCGGCGCGGCGATCGCCGTCGGGCTGTTCGCCGTCGCGGGGGCCGTCGAGGTCGGGTGGTTGCGCATCGCGGCGTCCGCCGCGCTCCTGCTCGTCTGGCGGCGTCCGTGGCGCAGCCGGTGGACCCGGCACGACGTCGCGTGGGTCGCGGTCTTCGGCGTCGCCCTCGCGACGATGAACCTCGCGTTCTACGTCGCGGTCGACCACCTGCCGCTCGGGACGGCGGTCGCGATCGAGTTCTGCGGCCCCGTCGCCGTCGCGGCGGTCACGGGGCGGGGCTGGCGCGAGCGAGGCGCCATCGGGGTCGCGGCGCTCGGCGTCGTGCTCCTCGCGGGCGTCACCGTCGAGTCGGGGCTGCCGCGCGAGGACGTCGTCGTCGGGCTCGCGGCGATCGGCGTCGCGGCAGCGTGCTGGGCCGCGTACATCGTCCTGGGCCGGCGGGTGGCGGTCGCCGGGTCGGGCGTGACGTCGCTGTCGGTCGCCATGACGCTCGGCGCGCTCGTGTTCGCGCCGTTCCTCGCGTCCTCGGCCCTCCCCGTGCTGACCGACTGGCGGTACGCGCTCGCCGTGGTCGGCATCGCGCTGTTCTCGTCGGTGGTGCCGTACGCGCTCGAGCAGGTCATCCTCCGGCGGGTCAGCGCCGCGACGTTCTCGGTGCTCCTCGCACTGCTGCCGGCGACCGCCGCCGTGATCGGCGCCGTCGTCCTGCGGCAGATCCCCACGGCGCCGGAGCTCGTCGGCCTGCTGCTCGTCTCCGGCGCGATCGCGATGACGGCGCGCCGGACGCCCTAGAGGTACTGGCCAGGCGACGGGCGACCGTCGTGCGGATCGTGGCCACCCTGCTGCCCCGGCACGCCGGGACCGCCCGGGCCCATGGGCATCGCCCCGGGCGGCAGGGCGCGTCGCATCTGGGAGAGCTGCGACTGCGCCGCCATCTGCTGGGCGACGAGCGCCGTCTGGATGCCGTGGAAGAGCCCTTCGAGCCACCCGACGAGCTGGGCCTGGGCGACGCGCAGCTCCGCGTCCGTGGGGACGGAGTCGTCCGAGAACGGCAGCGTGATGCGGTGCAGCTCCTCGACGAGGTCGGGCGACAGGCCTTCCTCGAGCTCGGTCAGCGACCGCTCGTGGATCTCCGCGAGGCGCGAGCGCGCGGCCTCGTCGAGCGGCGCGTCGCGCACCTCGTCGAGCAGCTTCTTGATCATGCCGCCGATGCGCATGACCTTCGCCGGCTCCTCGATCACGGTCGCCGGGTTGCGGTCGGCGTCCGTCGAGTCGTCGCTCTCGACGACGCTCACCCCGACGCCGTCCGGCGTGACGACCGTGACGCGGTCGGGTCCGTCGTCGGTCTCCGGGGTCTGGACGGGCTCGTCGGGGCGGGGTTCGCGCGTCTCGTCAGCCATGGGGACAGTCTTGCGTGCCCCGCCCACGCGCGCACAGGCCACGCGGTGCGGCCCGCCCGCGGGAGCGGTCCCAGGGCCGGCGCCCGAGATCCGGGACCCGGGCGAGCAGGGGCTACGGGACGAGCAGGACCTTGCCGAACACGTCGCCGGACTCGAGGAGCTCGTGCGCCCGGGCCGCCTCGGCGAGGGGGACGCGCGCGTGGACGACCGGTCGGACCCGCCCGTCCTCGACCATCGGCCAGACGTGCGTGAGGACGTCGTGGACGATGCGCGCCTTCTCGTGCGCGGGACGCGAGCGCAGCGTCGTGCCCGCGACCGTGGCGCGGCGGGCGAGGAGCCGGCCCAGGTCGAGCTCGGCACGGGCTCCCTTCTGCATGCCGATGACGACGAGCCGACCGTTGGTCGCCAGGGCCTCGAGGTTGCGGTCGAGGTAGGCGGCACCCACGACGTCGAGCACGACGTCCGCGCCGCGTCCAGAGGACGCCTCGCGCACCGCCGCGACGAAGTCCTCCTCGCGGTGGTCGACGGCGAGGCTCGCCCCGAGCGCCAGGCACCGGTCCGCGCGCTCACGCCCGCCGGCGGTGACGGCGACCTGTGCCCCGAGCGCGGCCCCGACCTGCACCGCGATCGTCCCGACGCCGCCCGACCCACCGTGCACGAGGAGCCACTCGCCCGCGGCGAGCCGGCCGACGTCCACGAGGTTGCTCCAGACGGTGCACGCCGCCTCGGGCAGCGCCGCGGCGTCGACGAGGTCCACCCCTGCCGGGACCGGCAGGACCTGCGTCGCGCGGACGCGGACCTGCTCGGCGTAGCCTCCGCCGTCGAGCAGCGCGACGGCCCGGTCGCCGACGGACCACCCGCTGACCTCGTCGCCGAGGAGGGCGACGGTGCCCGAGACCTCGAGCCCCGGCCAGTCCGGTGCGCCGGGCGGCGGAGGGTAGGATCCAGCGCGTTGTAGCAGGTCAGCGCGGTTCACGCCAGCGGAAGCGACGTGCAGGACGAGCTCCCCGGGCCCAGGGGTCTGGTCAGGGAGCTCGGAAACCGTTAGTTTCGCAGGGCCGCCGGGGCCGGATATCGTGACGCCTCGCACGACGTCGAGACTACGCGTGGGCCGCCGGGGGCGCCGGTCCGCCGCGGGGCGAGGGGGCCGACAGCAGGCGTGGGAGCGCTTGCGTCCGGATTAGGCGTCCGGGGGAAGTGCACCGATAGTTAGTACGCACGACCGGGGAGACGGGACGCAACGGACGCGTCGGGGGCGCCGATCCGGGTTGACCAGGGTGATGGAGGCAGGTTCGAATGCTCCGCAGGTTGAGCGTCCGCGGGAAGATCCTTGCGGCTCTCGCGGTGCCGGTCCTCGTGCTGTTCATCGCCGCGGCCGTGATCTCCGGTCAGGCGATCGCGTCGGCACGCACGGCGAGCCAGACGAGCGCGCTCGTCGACGCTCTCGAGAAGCAGGACGTCGCCGGGACGGAGATCGCGGCCGAGCGCTCGCTCTCGATCCTCGAGTCCTACCGGTCGGAGGGCGCCGAGGAGCAGATGCTCGCACAGCGCGAGAAGACCGACCGCGCGCTCGACACCCGTGACCGGGCCTACGAAGCCTTGAACCTCTCGGCGCTGGACACCCGCGTGCAGGACGCGGTCGAGCAGACGATCGCCGACCGGCAGGAGCTCGAGTCGATCCGCCGCGGGATCGACCGGTCGAGCCTCGGTGAGCAGCAGCGCACGGCCCTGTACACGGGACTCATCAACAACGCGCTCGACGTGCCGGCCAGCCTCGCGGACACCTCGACCCAGCGTGGTCTCGCGCAGTACCTCGACGCCTACGTGGTGCTGGACCGCCTGCTCGCCCAGCAGGCCGTCGAGCTCCCCGTCGCGGGCAGCGTGATCGCCGCGGCGCAGGTAGGCCAGGAGAACGAGACCGCGAACCAGCGGGCCGCGGTCCTCCTGACCACGGGTGACACGCTCAGCCAGGAGGCACGTCGGGCCATCCGCCTCCTGCCGGACTTCGACCAGGCGCTCCCCGTGCCCGGCGCGGTCTACAACCAGCTGCGTGCCAACGTCGCGGGCTCCCGCCCGGCGTCGGTCACCGCGACCGCCGCGAGCGAGTGGCAGACGTTGTCCACGGAGGACCGTGCGAACACCACGCCCGTGCGTGACGCGGTGCGGTCCGAGACGATCACCGAGGCCTCCGCGCTCGCGACCGCCGCCACCACGCGCGCGATCCTGACCATCGCCGCGACGCTGGCCGCAGTCGTCGCCTCGATCCTCGTCGCGGGCCTCATCGCCCGCGCGATCGTCAACCCGCTGCGCCGCCTGACCGACGCCGCCGAGGACGTCCGTGACCAGCTCCCGAAGCTCGTCGAGCAGGTCGCGGTCCCCGGCCAGGGCCCGGGCATCGACCTGACGCCGATCACCGTGGAGTCCACGGACGAGGTCGGGCAGCTCGCGACCGCGTTCAACGACGTGAACTCGACGACCGTCAAGGTCGCGCGCGAGCAGGCCGCGCTGCGTGGCTCCATCGCCGAGATGTTCGTCAACGTCGCCCGTCGCGACCAGGTGCTCCTCAACCGCCAGCTCGCGTTCCTCGACGACCTCGAGCGCTCCGAGGAGGACCCGGGGACGCTGTCGAACCTGTTCCGGCTCGACCACCTCGCGACCCGGATGCGCCGCAACGCGGAGTCCCTCCTCGTCCTCGCGGGCATCGACTCCGGCCGTCGCGTGCGTCAGCCCATGCCGGCGTCCGACGTGATCCGTACGGCGTCGTCCGAGATCGAGCTCTACGACCGCGTCCGGCTCAACCTCGTCGTCGACCCGCTCATGCTCGGGCACAACGCGCTCAACGCCGCGCACCTGCTCGCCGAGCTCCTCGAGAACGCGACGATGTTCTCGGAGCCGCACACGCCGGTCGAGGTGACGACGGGTCGCGACGAGCACTCCGTCTACATCACGGTGCGCGACCACGGTCTCGGCATGACCGCGGAGGAGGTCGCCGAGGCGAACCGCAAGGTCGCGACGCACGCGGCGTCCGACGTCGTCGGCGCCCAGCGCCTCGGCCTCTTCGTGGTCGGCCGCCTCGCGGACCGCCTGGGCGCGCGCGTGCGCTTCGCCGCCGGGTCCGACGGCAACGGGACCGAGGTCACCGTGTCGTTCCCGGGTGTGCTGTTCGTGCCCGACTCCAACGTGCCGCTCCCGCAGCCGACGGACCCGCTGGAGACGCGCACGCAGGCCGCCGCCCAGCAGCTGGCCGCCACCGGCGTGGTGCCGGCCGTGGAGGCGCCCGCGCCGCAGCAGCCGCAGCAGGTCCAGCAGCTTCCTGCCGCCCCGACGGTGACGTCCGCGACCCCGGCCGTCGAGCCCGAGGCGGCTCCCGTCGCGGTCCCCGTCGACCTCGCCGCCCTCACCGACGGCACGACCCAGACCGGGATGCCGCGTCGTCGGTCGCGCACCGTCGACCCCGCGGCGTCGGCGCCGAGCGCGTCGTTCGCGTCCGGTCCGCAGACGGGGGCGATCGTCCTGCCGCCGCTCGCGACCCCCGCGCTGCCCGACGAGCTGCCCGCGGGCGAGGACGCCTGGACCCCGCCCGCCGAGGTCGCTCCCGCGGGCAACGCCCTCCCGAGCCGCGCGCGCCAGGCGGCACCGACGGTCGAGCCGGTCTCGCAGGAGATCCCCGTCCTCGACGTGAGCACCCGCAGCGCGCTCTTCTCGAGCTTCCGTCCGGTCGGGGAGCGCGCTGCGACGGAGAACCCGGTCGACCTCCCGGCGGCACCCGAGGTCACCGCGACGGACATCCCGCTCGCCGCGGACGCCGTCGTGAGCGAGCCGGTCGCCGAGTCGCCGTGGGCGCCGCAGGAGCCCGTGGTCCAGCAGGAGGCATGGGCGCCGCAGGCGCCGGCCGAGCAGCCGTGGGCCCCCCAGCAGGCCTGGTCCGACGAGACGCTCTCGGGTCGGGCGACGGCGCCGGTCACGGACACGTCCGACGCGACGCGCGTCGTGCCCGCGGTCCCCGCCGAACCCGAGCGCTGGAGCGAACCCGTCGACGACGCGACGGTGGCTCGTGCCCCGCTCGCGCAGCGGGTGCCGGCCTCCGAGCCGGCACGTGTCCCGGACCCGGTGAGCGACGTGCCCGTCGTGCACGGCGAGGCCGACCAGGAGGTGCCGGCAGAGCTGTCCTTCGAGGCGTTGCCGCGCTTCGAGGAACTCATGGCGGACCTGCCGACGCGACGTTCGCTGCGGGAGAGCCAGGTGCGCAAGCGGGGGCTCTTCGGCCGCCGCCCGCGCACGACCGCCACACCGCGGGCGACGGTGGCCCCGGACGGTCCGTCCGCGGCGGCCCTCGCCTCACGTCCTGCGGGGCCCGTCCCGGCCGAGCCCGCTCCGTCGGCACCGCTGACGCTCACGCCCGCCGAGCTGGTCGACGACGTCCCGACGCCGGCACCGGTCCGTGCCTCGGCGTTCGCGGCTCAGGCGCCGTCGTCCGCGTCAGGGCCGGACGCCGCACCGTCGCCGTTCGCGGCACCGGCACCGGCTCCTGTGACGGGGCCCCAGCCTGCGCCCGCCGTGGCCCGCGCCTCGGTCTTCGCGCAGCCGGAGCCCGCGACGCCTCGGGCCGTGGAGACCGTCGCCCCGGTCGGGGTCGCCGGCACGGACTCGTACGCGCCGGTCGACCCGGTCCGGCCCGCGGTCGCGACCGCGCCGGGCACGGGGTTCGGTGCGCCGACGCCGCTCGTCCGTCGCCAGGTTCCCGAGGCGATCGAGCCGCTCGAGCCGGGCTACGTGAGCGACTCGGTCGAGGCGCGCTCCGACTGGATGGCCTCGGCCGTCCTGTACGAGGAGATGTCCACCCTGCTGCGGGGCAGCACCGACTTCCAGGAAGCGACGTTGGCGGACCCGAACGACGGCACGTACCAGCCCCTCACGGTGGAGTCGGCCCCGCCGGCCGGCCTCACCCGCCGTTCGCGCGGCGAGAACCGCGAGGGCTACGTGGACCGCTTCACGGCCCGCATCGACCGTGACCCGGAGCAGCTGCGCGCCCGCCTGTCGGCCTTCCAGTCCGCCACGGCACGAGGCCGCGTCGAGGGCCAGGACGAGCCGGGCTCGACGTGGACCCCGGAGACCATGGATTATGTCCCTGATTCAGCGCCGCAGGCGCGGTGATCACGTGCCCGCTGCGGCAACTGACGAGGAGGAAGTGTGAACGCGCTCAGCACCGAGGCCACGAATTTCGGGTGGCTGCTCGACAACTTCGTGCGAACGGTCCCGGGGAGCCGGCACACGCTCGTGGTGTCGGCCGACGGCCTGCTCATGGCGATGTCGGACCAGCTCGACCGGACGAGCGGTGACCAGCTCGCGGCCATCGTCTCGGGCATGTCGAGCCTGACGCGCGGGGCCGCGCGTCAGCTCAACGGCGGCAACGTCCGGCAGGCCATCGTCGAGATGGACAACGGCTTCCTGTTCCTGATGAACGTGTCGAACGGGTCCGTTCTCGGGGTCGTCGCGGAGGCCACGTGCGACATCGGGCTCATCGGCTACGAGATGGCGCTCCTGGTCTCGCGCACGGAGGCTACGCTGACCCCGCAGCTGATCTCCGAGATGCGGGGGAGCCTCCCCGTTGACGGTGCCACCCGAGCCCCCGTGGGATGAGGTCTGATCGATGACGAACGTACCTTTCGGCCGTGCCGGAGCCCACTCCGACGGCTACGAGGCGTCGACGGTGCGTCCGTACGCCGTGACGGGCGGTCGTGTGCGCTCGGCGACGTCGGACCTGCCTCTCGAGGCGCTCGTCGAGGTCATGCCGGGCGCCGTGAACAGCTACGGGCTGCCGCCGGAGAAGCGCTCGATCCTCCAGCACGCCGCGCACACGTACGTCTCGATCGCCGAGCTCTCAGCCCTGCTGCGGCTCCCCCTCGGCGTGACGAAGGTGCTCGTCGCGGACCTGCAGGAGGACAACTACATCACCGTGCACACGTCGACCCCGCTCAACGTGCACACGGGTCACGGAAGCAACCACTCGGGCCTGTCCCTGAGCGTCTTGGAGAGTGTTCTCAATGGCATTTCCACCCTCTGAGGGCTCGGGCGTCGCGCCTCAGGGCGGCCAGCCGTCCGGTGTGATCTCCGCCGTCCCCGGTGGCGCGAGGGCGGCGAGCGGACCGTCGTGGACGCCCGTCGCCGGGGGAGGGTCGTCGACGACGGCGCCTGCAGCCCCCGCGCAGAACGCTCCCGCGCAGAGCTCGCCCGTGGCTCCCGCGTCGGTGGCTCCCGTCCAGGCCGCGGCGACCGCGCAGCACGGCGTGCCGGGTCAGGCGTCCGCGCCGGCCGCGCAGCCCGCGCCCAGCCCGACGGTGGCACCGGTCGCACCGACCTCGTCGCACCAGCCCGTGGCCCAGGCGCCGGCCGCGCACGTGCCGGCAGCCCAGGTGCCCGTCGCCCAGGCCCCAGCGCCGCAGCAGCCGCGCACCGCACCGCAGCCGATGGCCTCCGCCCAGGCGGGTGCGGCGCCGTCGGCGCCTCGCACGGCGCCGACGGTCGTGAAGATCGTCGTCGCGGGCGGTTTCGCCGTCGGCAAGACGACGTTCATCGGTTCGATCTCCGACGTGGAGCCTCTCAACACCGAGGCGGCCATGACGGAGCACTCGGTGGGCGTCGACGACGCGGGCGGCGTCACCGACCGCAAGACGACGACCACGGTCGCCATGGACTTCGGCCGTGTGTCGCTCCCCGGCAACCTGTGGCTCTACCTGTTCGGCACGCCGGGCCAGGACCGCTTCCTCTTCATGTGGGACGACCTGGTGCGCGGCGCGATCGGTGCCGTCGTGCTCGTCGACACCGACCGTCTCGAGCAGTGCTTCCCGGCGATCGACTACTTCGAGTCGCGCAACATCCCGTTCGTCGTGGGCGTGAACTGCTTCGACGGCGTGGCCAAGCACAAGCTCGAGGACGTGCGCGAGGCGCTGCAGATCCCGGCCCACGTGCCGATGCTCTACACGGACGCGCGGTCGCGGGCCGCCACCAAGCAGACGCTCATCGCGCTGGTCCAGCTCGCGATGCGGCAGCTCCGCGGCGCGGCCTGAACGCTCCGCCCGGCATCACCACCGACCACGGCGGGTCACCCTCCACAGGGCGACCCGCCGTCGTCGTGCACGGGGACGACGTGCCAGAATGGCACGCCGGGCCCGCGAGGCCCGAGGAGGGCTGACAGAGCGGCCTAATGTGACGGTCTTGAAAACCGTTGTGCGGCAACGCACCGGGGGTTCGAATCCCTCGCCCTCCGCTCGACGACCATGAACACCACCACGTCCGGTTCCAGCCTCTCGGTGCCCTCGCCCCGCGCGCACGCCGCACCGGCGGCGCGTCGTGCCGTCCTCACGCTGTGCGTCGCGGCGGTGGTGCTCGGGGGGTGCGCGGCGCCGTCGTCCGTCCCGAGCGTCGAGCTGTGCTCCGACCTGCACCCCGCTGACGTCGTCCCCGGGCCCAGCGAGGTGAGCGACCACGACGAGTGCGTGGCGGGAATCGAGGCCGGGCTGGCCGCGGAGCGGCCCGACACGGTGGCGGTGGACGACCTGGACCGGATGCTCGACGACCCGACGTCGGACGGGCTGATCACCGCGCGCACGGCCCAGGTGATGGACCTCGCGCTGGCCGAGTTCCCCGGCTCCTCCTGGTCGTGCTGGTCGCCGCGGCCCGGGACCCGTTCCGAGCACCCCCTCGGCCGGGCGTGCGACGTGACGTACGGCAACGCTCTCGGTGAGGCGGCGATCGGCGATGCCCTGGAGCAGGGGTGGGCCATGACGGCCTGGTTGCAGACCCACGCCGACGTGCTCGGGGTGGACTACGTCATCTGGCAGGGCGGCATCTGGTCGTCGCGATGGTGGGGGGCCGAGTGGCGGCCGTACGGCGGCGGGGGCATGCACGACCCCGCGGACGTCACGGGCGGTCACTTCGACCACCTCCACGTCACCGTGCGCGGCTGAGCCCGGACGTCGTCCGCTCGCGCGCGCCCACGGGAGCCGCTGCAGGTTGCGCGACCTCCCGGCACGGGACACGCGCGGCCGTGTGCGCCATCATGGCTGAGTGACGCGCCAGCCCCCCGGTCCCTCCTCCGACGAGGCATCGCTCGAGCCGGTCGAGCTCATCCGACGGTCGGGGACCGTGCTGCGCATCGGCAGGCTCGCGCTGTCGGCGGGCACGGGCAGCTACCGCGTGAAGTCGCACATGTGGCGCGCCGGGCGGGCGCTCGGCCTCGACCGGGTCGCCGCGCACGTGACGCTCACGGAGATCACGGCGACGTCGTACCGCGGTCCGATCTTCCGCACGGAGCTCACGGAGGTGCGCTCCGTCGGGATCGACGCCGACAGGCTCAGCGAGCTCGAGCGGTTCTCGTCCGCGCTGCCACCGGAAGCGGACCTGGACGCGGTGGACGCCGAGCTCGACCGCATCGCGCGCAAGCCGCCGCTCTACGGGGCCCTGCTCAACGCGACGTGGGCGGGCGTGGCGTGCGCGGCGTTCGCGTTCCTCAACAACGGGGGAGCGGTCGAGTGCGGTGCCGTGCTCGTCGCGGCGGCGCTCGGCCAGCTCGTGCGCCGGGCGATGCTGCACCGGGGGATCAACCAGTTCGGCGTGACGATGCTCGCCGCGGCGGTGGCGAGCATCGCGTACCTCGTCCTCGTGCTCGGTCTGTCCGACCTCGCCGGCGTCAGCGGGAGCCACGAGGCGGGCTACGTCTCCGCGGTGCTGTTCCTCGTGCCGGGGTTCGCGCTCGTCACCGGGGCCCTGGACCTCGCGAAGCTCGACTTCTCCGCAGGGGTCGCCCGGCTGACGTACGCGTTGATGATCCTCGCGTCCGCAGCCCTCGCCGTGTGGGGGGTGTCCGCGATCGCGGGGCTCGCTCCCGACCCCGTCCCGCCGCCGGGCCTCGACGAGCCGGCGCTCGTCGCCCTGCGCACGCTCGCGAGCTTCCTCGGCGTGCTCGGCTTCGCGCTGATGTTCAACAGCCCCTGGGCGATGGCGCTCGGTGCGGCGGCGATCGGGACCGTCGCCAACGTCGGCCGGCTCTTCCTGGTCGACGGCGGCGTGGTGCCGCAGGCCGCGGCGGCAGGGGCGGCGCTCCTGGTCGGTCTCCTCGCCGCGACGCTCGCGCCCGCGCTGCGCGTGCCGCGCATCACCGTCTCGGTGCCGGCCGTGGTGATCATGGTCCCGGGCGTCACGGCGTACCGCGCGGTCTACGAGTTCAACACCGGTGCGACGACGCAGGCGCTCGCCTATGCCGTCGAGGCCGGGCTCGTCATCGTGGCGCTGGCGATCGGGCTGGCCGTCGCGCGCATGCTCACCGACCGGCGGTGGACGTTCGAGCGGTAGGCGGCCGTCGCAGACCGTCGCACGCCCGCGCGGCCCGCGCGGCCCTTGCGCCCGCGGTTCCGCGGGCCAGGCGCCGTCGGCGGGGCGCGGTTTGGTCGTGCGCCGAGGCCCCGGTACCCTGGGCGACGCGGGTGCAGCTCCGTCGTCGATGCGTCGGCACGAGCAGGTCCCGCGAGGAGACGTCGCATAGTCAGGTCTAGTGCGCCACCCTGCTAAGGTGGTAACGGGGCAACCCGTTCGAGGGTTCAAATCCCTCCGTCTCCGCCAGGAAGGCTCCGGCAGCCCAGCGCCCGGAGCCTTTTCTGTTGCCCGCGCACGGTCGACCGCGCGTCACGCCCCGCGTCCCGCGCGCCGCGACGCCGAACCCCGGGTTGTGTGTCACCCGCCCTCGCCGAACCCCGGGTTGTGGGTCACCCAAGGCGTTGAACGCCGCACAAGCCGGGGTTCGGCAGAGGACGTCCGCCCGCCGGAACCTTGAGCGGACCCGGTCCGGGGGAGCCTGTCGGCTACGCCGTGCCCGACGTCGCGAGCGCGGACCGCACGACGAACCGTGAGGCTCCCGCCCCCGCCAGGACGAGGCCCGACGCGGCCGCGACGCAGAGCAGGAACTGGACGACGACGCCCACGTTCGCGAACGCGTTGAGCCCGATCACGGGGACCATGAACATCAGCGCCCCGACGGTCGCGACGCCGACGCTCACCGCGAGCGGGACGAGGGTCTCGCGGAACCGTGCCTGGTCGAGCGTGCGCAGGTCCGTGCCGGCGAGCACGAGCGTCCGGTACTCGCCGCGCTGGTCGATGACACGACCGGCCTGCATGACGCCCGTCGAGACGGCGGCGAGAACCCCGGAGATCGCGAGCGTCAGGAAGCCGCCCGTCTTGAGGTCGGTGAGGAACTGGACCTCGGCGGAGTCGGCTCCTGCGCCCGGGTCGAAGAGCGC
Source organism: Cellulosimicrobium sp. So1_17 (assembly GCF_055181235.1). Taxonomy (NCBI): domain Bacteria; kingdom Bacillati; phylum Actinomycetota; class Actinomycetes; order Micrococcales; family Promicromonosporaceae; genus Cellulosimicrobium; species Cellulosimicrobium sp. So1_17. Next base: position 2,497,729 of record NZ_CM143702.1, on the reverse strand, counting down.
GAAGATGCTCGTCAGTCCGGCGATGAAGGTCGCGAGCGCGACTCCGCCCACCGAGCGCCACGCCGTCTTGGGGCTGTCGACGATGCGACGTCCCGCGAGCAGCGTCGGCACACGGCGCGCGCGGCCTGCCGTGATCTTCCCGACGAGCCAGATGACGAAGGGCCCGACGAGGTTGAGCGTCGCGAACCCGACGAGCAGGATCACGGTCAGCACGGTGATGACGACGGCGGCCGACCCGAACGACATGTTGGTGACGACGATCAGGGCGACGAACGCGACCCCCGTCGACACCAGGCGCACGGCCTTGAGGCCGGGGGGAGTGACGCGGGCCGCGACGCCGAGCGGCGTGATCGCGACGCGGCGCAGGCTCGCCAGCGACGAGACGAGCGCGACGACCACCACGAGCGCCACCGAGCCGAGCAGCGCGGGAACCCCGACCCACAGCTCGCCGATCCCGAAGGTGCGGCCCTGGAAGCGCAGCTGCGCGACGAGCGGCAGGAGCGCCGCGTAGCCGACGGTCCCGGCGAGCGCACCGGCCACGGCCTGCGCCGCGGCGTCGAGCACGGTGAGGGTGGTGACCTGGCCGGTCGTGGCGCCGGCGAGGCGCAGCGCGGAGAGGCGCGCGTCCCGCCGCGCGACGGCGAGGCGTGCAGCCGCTCCACCCAGGGTGACGAGCGGGATGAGCAGCAGGAGCATGGCGATCCCCGCGAGGACCGGGTACTGGGTGTCGTAGTCGCTGCCGTCGGCGATGCCCGTGCGCAACCCCTCGAGGCCTCCACCACGGGCGAGGAACGCGCCGAACCCGCCGACCACGACGAGCAGCACCGCGGTCGTCGTCGCGAACGCGATGACGGCGAGGACGGTGGTCAGCCGCTGCGGGTCGCGGTCGTCGGCGCTGCGGCGGCGCAGGAGCCACCAGAGGTCGACCGTCCTCATCGTGCACCCTCCGTGCTCGTCGCCGGGGGGGCGGGGACCGCGTGCTGCACGGCGGCGCTCGCCGGCGCTGCCTGCGTCCCGGGGGCGCGGAACTCGCCCGAGATGCGTCCGTCGCGCATCGTCACCGTGCGGGAGCAGTGGCGGGCCACGCCGGCGTCGTGCGTGACGATCACGAGTGCGGCGCCCGACGCACGTGTCGCGCGCGTGAGGACGTCGAGGACCTCGGAACCGGTGGACTGGTCGAGCGCGCCCGTGGGCTCGTCCGCGAAGACCACGCCGGGCGAGCCGACGAGCGCCCGTGCGATGGCGACGCGCTGCGCCTGGCCGCCCGAGAGCTCTCCCGGTCGCCGCTGCTCCATCCCCGCGAGCCCGAGGTGGGCGAGCCACCGGGCCGCGACCGCCGTCGCCTCGGCGCGCGACGTGCCCGCGAGCATGAGCGGCAGCGCCGCGTTCTCCACCGCGGGAAGCTCCGGCAGGAGCTGCCCCGACTGGAAGACGAAGCCGAAGTCGTTGCGCCGCAGCACGGTGCGGCGCGCGTCGGAGAGCGTCGCGACGTCCTCCCCGCGCCAGGCGACCGAGCCGGACGTCGGCGTGAGGATCCCGGCGAGGCAGTGCAGCAGCGTGGTCTTGCCGGAGCCGGACGGGCCCATGATCGCGAGCGACTCGCCCGGGTGGACGGTGAGGCTCACGCCGGCGAGAGCGGTCGTCGTCGCCTCGGCGGTGCCGTAGACCTTCGTGAGGGCGCTCGCGACGAGCGGCGAGCCACCGGGGGAGGGGGCGGGGTGCGTGGACGTCATGGTTCGATCCTCGGGCGTCGACCGCCGACGCGGCGTCGGGCTGCGGGAGGGACGTGTCGCCAGGCGTGTCCCACCGTGGGAGGACCGGGTGTGGTGCGCCAGGCGGACACGGGACTGCCGCGCGGTCGGGAGCGGACGGGAGGACGGCCGTGGCGTCCGTCACCTCCGCCGTCCCGGGGCCGTATCGGTTTGGGATCGCCGCCGGGACACGGTAGTCTTCTGGACGGCCGGTGAGCGATCGCCGGCCCTGCGAGAGCAGAGCACGACCAGCGCCCGTAGCTCAACGGATAGAGCATCTGACTACGGATCAGAAGGTTGGGGGTTCGAATCCCTTCGGGCGCACAGCTGAAGCCCCGGAACCGTGACGGTTCCGGGGCTTCGTCGTTCCCGGCTCCGGAGGTCCGGGCACGGCCGTCTCCGCGCCCCTAGACTGCCGCCGTGCCTCGATCGGACCGTGACGTGCGGGTGTGCTTCGTCGGCGACTCCTACGTCGCGGGAGTCGGTGACGAGACCGCGCTCGGCTGGGTCGGGCGCGTCGCCGCCGCGTCCGCGACGCGCGGGCTGCCGCTGACGTCGTACAACCTCGGCGTCCGGCGCGACACGTCGGCGGACGTCGCGGCACGGGTCGCGGGTGAGGTCGCGCCGCGACTCCGGGAGGCGACCGAACCGCGGGTCGTCGTCTCGTTCGGCGTGAACGACACGGTCCTCGACGGCGGTGCGCCCCGGCTCTCCGTCGACGAGACGCTCGCCGCGCTCGACCGGGTGCGCGTCGTGGTCCGCGACGAGCTGGACGTCCCCCTCCTGGTGGTCGGACCGGTCGCCGTCGCGGACGTCGAGCACGCCGTGCGGATCGGGCGGCTCGACGACGCGCTGGCGGTCGAGACGGAGAGGCTCGGCATCCCGTACGTCCCGGTGTTCGACGCGACGTCGCGCGACGAGGCGTGGCGGCACGCCGTCGTGGCGGGGGACGGCTACCACCCGGGCGCGAACGGCTACGAGATCCTCGCCGACCTGGTGGTCGCCCGGGTCCTCGACTGGGTCGGCTGAGCACAGAGGTCTCACCAGGAGAGACACGCGGTGTGTCCGTGATCGAATCGATACCTGACAGGCACGAACCGCGGTCTGTTGCGGATCCCAGCCTGTATCCGGCTCGCCGTTCGTCACGGGATCACCATCTCCGGGTGTCGGTCCGGCGCGGATGCGCCTAGGGTCGTCGACGGTATGGACACGACGACGAACGCCGCGCCCACAGCACCTCCGACCCCGAGCAGGACCCCGGGCACCGCCCGGAGCGCGAGCCCTGCAGCGCTCGCCCACCACGACGGTCCGCCGGCAGGCCTGCGCGTCCGCCGGCCCGCCACGGCCGACGGCGCCGCCATGTGGCGCGTCGCCCGCGACTCCGGGGAGCTCGACCTCAACTCGTCCTACGCGTACCTGGTGCTGGCCGAGCACTTCGCGGAGACCTGCCGTGTGGCGGTCGTCCCGGACGGCGCGAGCCCGACGGGAGAGCGGGTCGTCGGGTTCGTCTCCGGCTACCGGCTCCCCGACGACGTCGCGCACCTCTTCGTCTGGCAGGTCGCCGTGGACGAGGAGGCGCGCGGCTACGGGGTCGCGGGCCGGCTGCTCGACGCGCTCGTCGACGGCGCGCCCGACCTGACGACCGTGAAGACCACCGTCGCCGAGGACAACGTCGCGTCGCGGACTCTCTTCGTCCGCTGGGCCGCGCGTCGCGGCGCGACGATCGGCACGACCCCGCTCTTCACCGCGGACCACTTCCCCGACGCCCACGGCGACGAGCCGATGCTCGTCATCGACGGCGTCCACGCTCGCTGACCGCACGACATCGGGCTGCGCCGGTCCGGCGCGCGGGTGACGACGCAGCCTCCGACACGCCACGCACCCGTGCGCACCAGCACAAGGAGAGCTCCTTCGTGACAACCTCGACCGTCCTGACCGCCGCCGCGCACACCGCCGACGACCCGCTCGGCTTCACCTCGCTGGAGTCCGGTGTCCGCAGCTACTCGCGCGCCTGGCCCGTCGTCTTCGACCGGGCACGTGGCGCTGCGGTGTTCGCCGAGGACGGCACCGAGTACCTCGACTTCTTCGCCGGGGCGGGCTCGCTCAACTACGGCCACAACGAGCCGCGCCTGAAGAAGGTGCTGATCGACTACCTCGCGGACGACCGCATGGTGCACAGCCTCGACATGCTGACCACCGCCCGTCGTGACTTCCTGGAGACCTTCGAGTCGACGATCCTGCGGCCCCGCGGGCTCGACCACAAGGTCGTGTTCCCCGGTCCGGGCGGCGCCAACGCGGTCGAGGCGGCGCTCAAGCTCGCGCGGAAGGTGACAGGACGCGAGTCGGTCATCAACTTCACGAACGCGTTCCACGGCATGACGCTGGGCGCGCTGTCGGTGACAGGGAACTCGATGAAGCGCGGCGGCGCGGGCATCCCGCTCGTCCACGCGACGCCGATGCCCTACGACGACTACTTCAACGGCGACGTCGACGACTTCGTGTACCTCGAGCGCCTGCTGGGCGACGGGGGCAGCGGTCTCAACGAGCCGGCCGCCGTGATCGTCGAGACCGTGCAGGGCGAGGGCGGCATCAACGCCGCACGCGCCGAGTGGCTGCGCGGGCTCGCGGACCTGTGCACGCGCCACGGGATCCTGCTCATCGTCGACGACATCCAGATGGGTTGCGGCCGCACGGGCGGGTTCTTCAGCTTCGAGGAGGCCGGGATCGTCCCCGACATCATCTGCCTCTCGAAGTCGATCTCGGGCTACGGGCTGCCCATGGCGCTCACGCTCGTGCGTCCCGAGCTCGACATCTGGGAGCCCGGCGAGCACAACGGCACGTTCCGCGGCTTCGCGCCCGCGTTCGCGACGGCGGCCGAGGCGATCCGCACCTACTGGTCGGACGACGCGCTCGAGCGCGCCACGCTCGCGAAGGGCGCGCTCGTGGAGTCGCACTTCAACGCGGCGGTCGCGCAGCACCCCGACGCCGGGCTGATCTCGAAGGGCCGTGGTCTCGCGCGCGGCCTCCAGATGGCTGACGGCGAGGTCGCGGGCCGGGTCTGCGAGGAGGCCTTCGCGCGGGGCCTGCTCATGGAGACGTCGGGCCCCGACGGCGAGGTCGTCAAGCTGCTGCCGCCCCTCACGATCACCGAGGACGAGCTGCGCCGAGGGCTCGCGATCCTGGACGAGGCGATCGCCGTCGTCCTCCCCTGAACCGTCCCGCACCCGGGCCCGTCGTCGTGCTCGGGAGCGGGACGCCCGTCGACCGACCTGCCGAACCAGCACTGGAGGTACCCATGATCGTGCGCACCATCGACGAGATCACCGACACCGACGCCGACGTGCGGAGCGAGAACTGGCGCAGCAAGCGCATCGTCCTCGCGAAGGAGGGCGTCGGGTTCTCCGTCCACGAGACGACGCTCTACGCGGGCACGGAGAACGAGTTCTGGTACGCGAACCACATCGAGGCGGTCTTCGTCGTCGAGGGCGAAGGAAGCATCACCGATCTCGCGACGGGCGAGACGCACGAGCTCGCGCCGGGCTCGCTGTACCTGCTGGACGACCATGACAAGCACGTCGTGCGACCCCGCACGCAGATGCGCACCGTGTGCGTGTTCAACCCCCCGGTGACGGGTCGCGAGGTGCACGACGAGAACGGCGTGTACCCGCTCGTCACCGAGGAGCCCGCGCCGGTCTGACCGGCTCGACGCCGAACCCCGGGTTATAAGGCGATCCGACGCCGGATCGCCTCACAACCCGGGGTTCGGCGCACGCAGGTTCGGGGCCGTCCGGAGTCGGTTGGCGCGAGACTCTCCCCGTTTCAGCACGGTCGTGCTAACGTCGCGAGCGTGACCAAGGGCGACGAGACGCGGCAGGCGATCCTGCACCACGGCGTGGAGGCCGCCTACCGCGTCGGGCTGTCCGGGCTGACCATCGGCGAGCTGGCCCGGAGCACGGGGATGTCCAAGAGCGGGCTGTACGCGCACTTCCGGTCGAAGGAGTCGCTGCAGCTGGCCGTGCTGGAGCAGGCGCGCGCCGAGTTCGTCGAGTCGGTCGTCCTGCCCGCGCTCCGCACGCCGCGCGGCGAGCAGCGCCTGCGGACCCTGTTCGAGCGCTGGGTGTGGTGCGACCTGGTCCAGCAGCCCGGCGGGTGCCTGTTCGTCAAGGCGGCGACGGAGCTCTCGGCGCAGTCCGGCCCGGTCCGCGACCAGCTCGTCCGCGACCATCAGGACCTCTACGACGCGATCGCCCAGGTGTACCGCACGTGCGTCGACGACGGGTTCCGCGACGACGTCGACGCGCAGCAGGTCGCGTCGGACCTCTACGGGATCATGCTCGCGCTCCACCACGCGCACGTGTTCATAGGCGACGCCGCCGCCGAGGACCGCGCCCGGCGCGCGTTCGAGGCCCTGCTCGACGCCGCGCGCGTCCAGACCCCGGTCGGCTGACCGCGCCGCCCAGGCCGCCCGACCCAGACCCGCCCGACCCGGGCTCGCCGCCGAGGACCCGCCCGACCGCCACCCTCGCCGTCCCACCCCGATCCCACCACCACCGAGAGGAAGTCGCCATGACGGAGCCAGGCGTTCAGAAAAGCACGATCGTTCGTGCCGAGTCGGATCGTCGCGTCGCGCGCCGCCGTGCTGCCCGCCGTCGGCGAGCAGCGCTGCAGCTCGCCGTCGTCCGCGCGCGCCTCGGGCTCCTCCAGCGCATCGCTCCGCGCCGGGCCGCGCAGCACGCCCTGGACCTGTGGGCCACGCCGCCCGACGGGGCCGGCCGCCGCCGCGACGACAGACCCGCGCCCGGCACGCTCGGCTCGGTGACGACCGACGGAGGGTCGCACCTCGTCGTCGAGACGTGGTCACCGCCGTCCGGCCCGGCACCGGCGGAGGCGCTGGTGACGGGAGCGTCGACCGCGGTCGCGCCGTCGTCCGGGTCGACGCCGGGCGGGACCGTCGCAGACCTCGGCGCCGTCTACCTCGTCCACGGCTGGGGCGGGTGGCGCGGCCAGCTCGGCGCGTTCGTCGAGCCGCTGCGCGCGGCCGGGTACCGCGTCGTGGCGTTCGACGCCCTCAGCCACGGTGACTCCGGCCCCGGGCGCTTCGGGCCGCGCCGGAGCACGGTGCCCGAGATGGCGGAGTCGCTCGCTGCGGTGACGCGCGTCCACGGCGAGCCGACGGCCGTCGTCGCGCACTCGCTCGGCACGGCGACGACGACGCTCGCCGTCCGGGACGGGCTGGAGGTCGGTCGCCTCGTGCTCGTCGCCGCGATCGCCGACCCGCTCGGCGAGCTGGAGCGGTTCGCCGATGCCCTGCGCCTCGCGGCACCGACGCGTGCGCTGCTCCGTGCGCTGATCCTCGACGTGGCCGGCCGTCCGCTCTCGGACCTGGACGTGCTCGACACCGTGCGCAGCCACCCGCTGCCACCGGCGCTCGTCGTGCACGACCGCGCCGACAAGGAGGTGCCGTTCGAGGTCGGGGCCGCGCTCGCGGCGGCGTGGCCCGAGGGCGAGCTCCTCGCCACGGACGGCCTCGGGCACCACCGGCTGCTCCGCGACCCCACGGTGGTGCGCACGGTCGTCGACTACCTGGCGCCGGTCGGCGTGCGGGCGGCCGGGGTCGGCGACGCGTAACGTCCCTCCCATGGCCGCCAGCGACGACGCCCCGCCCAAGGTCGACCTCAAGAGGCTGCACCGCGAGCTGTACGCCCCGCCGCGCGGGCGGTTCGTGGAGGTCGACGTCCCGTCGCTGATCTACCTCGCGGTCGACGGCGAGGGCGACCCCAACACCGCGGCGTCGTACCGCGAGGCTGTCGAGACGCTGTTCGGGCTGTCGTACGCCGTGAAGTTCGCGAGCAAGCGGGAGCTCGGCAGGGACTACGTCGTCGGGCCGCTGGAGGGGTTGTGGACGGCCGAGGACCCCCGCGCGTTCGTGCGTCGGGACAAGGACGCCTGGCGGTGGACGATGCTCGTCCTGCAACCCGACTGGGTCGACGCGGACCTCGTGGCCGACGTGACGTCGACGGTCCGGGCGACGAAGGACCTGCCGGCCCTCGACCTCGTCGAGCGGCGCGCGATCACCGAGGGTCGATCGGTGCAGACGCTGCACGTCGGGTCGTACGACGCCGAGACACCGGTGCTCGCGGAGCTGCACGACGTCTACCTGCCCGAGCACGGGCTGACGTTCGCCGGGCCGCACCACGAGATCTATCTCAGCGACCCGCGCCGCACGGACCCGGCGAAGCTGCGGACGGTCCTGCGGCAGCCGGTGCGACCCATGGCGTAGCGCCGAGCACGGGGCTGCCGACGGCCGAGCACGGGACCGTCCACCGGTTCCACGCGGAAACGGTGGCCGACCCCGTGCTCGGCGTCAGGCGGTGGTGCGGCGGCTCGCCCAGGGCAGGTCGGTCTCGTCGAGGACGTCGGCGAGACGTCGCCCGGCGAGCCTCGCGGCCCAGGCCGGGTCCGCGCCGTCGGGCCGCGCCTCCTGGAGGACCCAGCGTCGGACGCCGAGGCGGTGCAGGTGCGTGCCGAGCGCGAGGAGCTCGGGACGGGTGTGGACGTGCGGGTCCACGGTCGTGCGGACCTCGTGGTCGACACCCGACCGCAGGAGCACGGCGAGAGACTCGAACGCCCGACGCCCGGACGGCACGGTCCCCGTCACGGCGGGATAGCGCGACGGCAGGTGCTTGACGTCCAGCCCCACCCAGTCGAGGAACGGCAGGATCCGCGCGAGCCGGGCGGGCCAGGCGCCGCCCGTGTGCAGCCCGACGGCGAACCCCAGCGAGCGTGCGTCGTCGATCGCCCCCAGCAGTCCGGGATGGAGCGTCGGCTCGCCGCCGGAGAACACGACGCCGTCGAGCAGACCGCGCCGTCGTTCGAGGAACGCGAGGACCTCCGACCACCGCGGAGTGCCCTCGGGTGCGGCTGCGCCGGGTGGCGGGACCGGCACGAGACCCGGGTTGTGGCAGTACGCGCAGCGCCAGGGGCAGCCCTGCGTGAAGACGGTCGCGACGAGCCGCCCGGGCCAGTCGACGGTGGAGAGCGGGGACATCCCGGCGAGCACGAGCTCAGGCCGGGACACGGTCGCCCGCCTCGACGTCGCGCCCGCGCGCCTCGACGTCCTGCTCGGGCTCGCGGTCGACGTGCGCCGCTGCGGGCTCCTCCCGGAACGGTGTGCGCTCGGCGTACTCGCCCTTCTTGCCGATGTTGAACGACGACACCGGCCGGAAGTACCCCATGACGCGCGTCCAGACCTCGGCGGTCGCGCCGCAGGCCGGGCACGTCCGGTGCTCGCCCACGAGGTAGCCGTGCGTGGGGCACACGGAGAAGGTCGGGGTGACGGTGAGGTAGGGCAGGCGGAACCGCGTGATCGCGCGCCGCACGAGCTCCTTGCACGCTTGCGTACCAGAGACGGCCTCGCCCATGTACAGGTGCAGGACGGTCCCGCCGGTGTACCGGGTCTGGAGGTCGTCCTGGCGTTCGAGGGCCTCGAACGGGTCCTCGGTGAAGCCCACGGGGAGCTGGGTCGAGTTGGTGTAGTACGGGTTGTCGTCCGTGCCCGCCTGGAGGATGCCCGGGAAGCGCGCGCGGTCCTCCTTGGCGAAGCGGTAGGTCGTGCCCTCGGCGGGGGTCGCCTCCAGGTTGTACAGGTTCCCGGTCGTCTCCTGCACCGCGACGAGCCGCTCGCGCGCGTGGTCGAGGAGGCGCACGGCGAGGGCGTGGCCGTTCTCGCTCGTGAGGTCGTGCGCGTCGCCCGTGACGTTGCGGATCATCTCGTTGACGCCGTTGACCCCGACGGTCGAGAAGTGCGCGTCGAGCGACCCGAGGTAGCGACGCGTGTACGGGAAGAGGCCGTCGTCCAGGAGGCGCTGCACCGTCGCGCGCTTCGTCTCGAGCGACTCGACCGCGAGGTCGAGCAACCGGTCGAACGCGCCGAGCAGCCCGTCGACGTCTCCTCGGTGGAGGTGCCCCAGGCGCGCGCAGTTGATCGTCACGACGCCGACCGACCCCGTCTGCTCGCCGGACCCGAACAGGCCGTTGCCGCGCTTGAGCAGCTCGCGCAGGTCGAGCTGGAGCCGGCAGCACATGGACCGGACGTCGCCCGGGTCCATGTCGGAGTTCACGAAGTTCTGGAAGTACGGCGTGCCGTACTTCGCGGTCATCGCGAAGAGCGCGTCCGCGAGCGGCGAGTCCCAGTCGAAGTCCTCCGTGACGTTGTACGTGGGGATCGGGAACGTGAAGGCCCGCCCGGTCGCGTCGCCGGCCGTCATGACGTCGATGTACGCGCGGTTGATCATGTCCGCCTCGACCGCGAGGTCGCCGTACGTGAAGTCGGCCGTCGCGCCGCCGACCACCGGGTGCACGTCGGCGAGGTCGTGCGGGCACGTGAGGTCGAACGTGAGGTTGGTGAACGGCGTCTGCGTGCCCCAGCGCGACGGCACGTTGAGGTTGTGGACGAGTTCCTGGACGCCCTGCCGCACCTGCTCGTACGTCAGGCCGTCGACGCGCACGTACGGTGCCATGAGCGTGTCGAACGAGCTGAAGGCCTGCGCGCCCGCCCACTCGTTCTGGAGGATCCCCAGGAAGTTGACGACCTGGCCGATCGCCGAGGAGAAGTGCCGCGGGGGAGCGGAGTCGACCGCGCCGGGGACCCCGCCGAGCCCTTCCGACAGGAGCGCGCGCAGCGACCAGCCGGCGCAGTAGCCACCGAGCACGTCGAGGTCGTGCACGTGCAGGTCTCCGCTGCGGTGCGCCACGGCGAGGTCGGGGGCGTAGACCTCGTCGAGCCAGTAGTTCGCCACGACCTTGCCGGCCGTGCTGAGGACGAGCCCTCCGAGCGAGAAGCCCTGGTTGGCGTTGGCGTTCACCCGCCAGTCCGAGCGGTCGAGGTACTCCGAGACGGTGCTCGCGACGTCGACGTGACCCATGGGCGCTTCCTTCCGGCCGAGTTGAGGCGCCCACCTCCCGCCGGCGACGGGACATCGTCACCCTAGCCCATGTGAAGGCTTTCACATGGGCTCCCGCACGGGCGCTCCTCGGTCGGGGCCCCGACGGACGCAGGGGCATGAGAGTCCTCTCACAGCACGTTCACGGGCGTCTCACCGCGCGACGACATCGTGGCGGTCATGACAGGGGCACCCGAACACCTCGCCGGTCGCGGTCACCGCACCCGCCGGCGCATCGCGCTGTACTCGCACGACACGCAGGGCCTGGGCCACGTGCGCCGCACGTCGCTCCTCGCCCGCGCCGTCGTCGAGGCCGACCCGGACGTCGACGTCCTGCTCCTCTCCGGCGCGGCCGAGGCGACCAGCCTGCCGCTCCCGGAGCGGACCGAGGTCGTCACGCTCCCGGGCATCACGAAGGACCTGGCCACGGGGTACGGGCCGCGCCGCTGGGGCGGCGACCTCGGCGGCGTCGTCGACGTGCGCGCCGGGGTGCTCGACGGCGCGCTCGCCGCGTTCGACCCCGACGTGCTCGTCGTGGACAAGGTCCCGCTCGGCGTCGGCGGAGAGCTGCGCCCGGCGCTCGAGCGACTGCGTGCCCGGGGCCGCACGGCCTGCGTCCTCGGGCTCCGCGACGTGCTCGACGTCCCGGAGGTCGCCGTGCGCGAGTGGGACGACCAGCGCAGCACGTCGGTCGTGGCCCGCTTCTACGACGAGGTGTGGGTCTACGGCGACGCGCGCGTCTACGACCCGCTCGTCGAGTACGCGCTCCCCGACGTCGTCGCGCGGCGGACGGTCTTCACCGGGTACCTGGGCCACGGCCGGTCGGTCGCGGCGGCCCGGGTGGGCTCGCCCGCCGACCACCGCGCTGCGCGCGCCGTGGCCGTCCCGGACGTGCCGTACGTCCTGTGCCTCGTCGGCGGCGGGCAGGACGGCGCGGAGCTCGCCCGGTCGTTCGCCCGGACCGCCCTGCCCGACGGCGTCCGGGGCGTCCTCGTGACCGGCCCCTACCTGCCCGCCGCCACGCGTGCGGTGCTGCGCCGCGCCGCGCTCGCCCGCCCGGACCTCGAGGTGCACGCGTTCGTGCGCGACGTCGTCCCGCTCGTCGAGGGAGCGCGCGCCGTCGTGACGATGGGCGGCTACAACTCGGTGTGCGAGGTGCTCGCGAGCCGCCGCCCGGCGCTCGTGGTGCCCCGCACCCGACCCCGGGCCGAGCAGCTCGTGCGCGCCCGGCGCCTCGCCGAGCTCGGCCTCGTCGACGTGCTCGACGGCGACCCCGCACCCGAGCGGCTCGCGTCCTGGCTGCGCGGGGTCGCCGGGGGCGACGGGACCGCCGGCCGCGAAGCACGCCGGGCCGAACGCGCGCCGTCCGCCGTCGAGGTCGACCTCGACGGGCTCGCGCGAGTGCCCGCCCTCGTCGCCCGGCTCGTCGCGCGTGCGCGCTCCGCCGACGTCACGCCGGACGTCACGCCGGACGTCACGGCGGACGTCGCGGCGACTCGGGACGCCCGCGTCCGGACCGCACCGCTCAAGACCGCCCCGACCACGACCGCGCCGACCGAGGAGGACCACCGTGCGACCGCCTGAGAACCCGACCGCAGGACCGACCGCAGGACCGACCTCCGTGCCGCCCGCCGCGCTGCGCGTCGGGTACGTCACGAAGATGTACCCGCGCTTCTCCGAGACGTTCGTCGTCAACGAGGTGCGCGGCCTCGAGCGCCGCGGTGTGGAGATCGCCATCTTCTCGCTGCGCGCACCCGTCGACACGCGCTTCCACGCTTCCCTCGCCGCCGTGCGCGCGCCCGTCCGCTACGTGCCGCGCACGACGCGGCCGTCGGACGTGTGGCGCGCGCTCGCCGCGGCGCACGCCCGGTTCGGTGACGCCCTCTCGGGACCGGTGCTCGACGAGCTCCTCGCCGCCGACCCGGAGGACGCGACGCAGGCCCTGGAGGTCGCGCTCGCGGCCGACGCCGCCGGGATCACGCACCTGCACGCGCACTTCGGGTCCGTCGCCACCACGGTCGCGCGCCTCGCGGCGGTCGTGCTCGGCGTCGGGTTCACGTTCACGGCGCACGCGAAGGACATCTTCCACGAGGACGTCGACGCCGAGGACCTGCGCCGCAAGCTCGCCGACGCGCGCGCCGTCGTGACGGTGAGCGACCACAACCTCGCCCACCTGCGCACGACGTTCGGCCCCGCGGCCGACGGCGTGCGCCGCGTGTACAACGGCCTCGACCTCGTCGAGCACGCCCGTTCACGCGACCCCCGCACGCCGGGCCGGATCGCCGCCGTCGGGCGGCTCGTCGAGAAGAAGGGCTTCGGCGACCTGCTCGACGCCGTCGCCCTCCTCGTGCGCGACGGCCGTGACGTCCACCTGGACCTCGTCGGCACCGGATCGGAGGACGAGACGCTGCGGGCCCGGGCGGCGCGGCTGGGCCTCGACACGCAGGTGACCTTCCACGGGCCGCTGTCCCAGGACCGTGTGCGCGACGTCGTGGCACGGGCCACGGTCCTGGCCGCGCCGTGCGTGCTCGGCGCGGACGGCAACCGGGACGGGCTGCCGACCGTGCTGCTCGAGGCCATGGCCGCCGGGACGCCCGTCGTCTCGACGCCCGTCACGGGGATCCCCGAGGCCGTGCGCGACGGCGAGACCGGCCTGCTCGTCCCCGAGCGCGACGTGCCGGCGCTCGCCGCGGCCCTCGGGCGGGTCCTCGCCGACCCGGCGCTCGCGGGCCGGCTCGCCGACGGCGCCCGCGCTCTCGTGGAGGCGGAGTTCGACGTCGAGCGCACGTCGGCCGCGCTCCTCGACCTGCTCCGGTCCGCAGCAGATCCCTCCGGGGCCGTCCCGCGCGGGTCCACGACCGGCGCCCCGACGAGCGCCACGTCCGAGGGGAGGGCGGCATGAGGATCGCCTACGTCAGCACCGACCCCGGTGTCCCGGTCTTCGGGCGCAAGGGCTCGTCGGTCCACGTCCAGGCCGTCCTGCGCGTGCTCGTGCGGGCCGGCGCCACCGTCCACCTCGTCACCACGCGCCCGGGCGACGACGTGCCGCCCGACCTGAGCGACGTCGTCGTGCACACCCTTCCCGTGGCCGCGACGCGCTCGACCGCCGAGCGCGAGCGGGCGCTGCAGGAGGCGGACGCGCGCGTCGGGCCCCTGCTCGACGACCTCGCCGCCGGCGGCGGCCTCGACCTCGTCTACGAGCGGTACGCGCTGTGGGGGACCGCGGCGACCGCGTGGGCGCGCAGGACGGGGACGCCGAGCGTGCTCGAGGTCAACGCGCCCCTCCCGCAGGAGCAGGCACGGCACCGCGAGCTGGTCGACGCCGAGGGGGCCGAGCGCTGCGCCCGGGCCGCGATCGGCGCCGCCGGGACGGTCGTCGCGGTGAGCGGGCCGGTGGCCGCGTGGGCCGCGGAGCGCGCCGTCGACCCGGCGCGGGTGCACGTGCTGCCCAACGGCGTCGACACGACGCGCGTCACCCCGGCACGGCGCCCGGCGGACCGCTTCACCGTCGCGTTCGTCGGGACGCTCAAGCCGTGGCACGGCGTCGACGTGCTGCTCGACGCGTTCGCCCGCGTGCTGCCCCGGGTCCCGCACGCGCGGCTCCTCGTCGTCGGGGACGGCCCGCAGGCCGACAGGGTCGACGAGCGCGCCCGCGCCCTGGGGATCGGCCCCGCGGTCGAGCGCACGGGTGCCGTCGCGCCGTCGGACGTCCCCGCGCTCCTGCACCGCGCGGACGTGGGCGTCGCGCCCTACCCGGCGCTCGACGACTTCTACTTCTCGCCACTCAAGGCGTACGAGTACCTCGCGGCAGGCCTGCCCGTGGTCGCGAGCGCGGTCGGCGAGCTGCCCGCCGCGCTCGCCGGCCCGGACGGCGGCGCGCTCGGCGTGCTCGTCCCGCCGGGCGACGCCGCGGCGCTCGCCGACGCCCTCGTGGGGCTCGCGCACGACCCCGCGCGCCGCGCCGCGCTCGGCGCTCGGGCCCGGGAGGCCGCCGTCGCGCGGCACGACTGGACGGTCGTCGTCGGGCGCGCGCTCGACCGGGCGGGCGTCGGCCTGCCCGACGCCGCACGGGCGGAGGTGTCCCGTGGCTGAGACCCGGAGCCCGCGCACGGGCCGGACGTCGCTGCGTGGGACGGGCCGGTCGTTCCGCCGCTCGTGGCCGCACCTGCGCGAGCACGTCGGGCCGCAGCGCCGGCTGCTCGTCCTCGGGACCCTCGCGCTGTTCGCCGAGGTCGTGATGCGCCTCCTCGAGCCGTGGCCGCTGAAGTTCGTCGTGGACGGGATCGTCGCGGCGACCGGGTCGACCGTCGCCGGGCCCGCGCCCGCGAACCTCGGGCTCGTCATCCTCTACGCCGCGCTGTCGCTCCTCGTGATCGCCGTGCTGCGCGCCGCCGCCGCGTACGCGAGCACCGTGTGCTTCGCGCTCGCGGGCAACCGCGTGCTCACGGGCGTGCGCGCCGACCTCTACGACCACCTCCAGCGCCTGTCGCTCGCGTTCCACGACCGGACACCGACGGGAGACCTCGTGACGCGCGTGACGAGCGACGTCGGGCGCCTCAAGGAGGTGTCCGTCACGGCGATGCTCCCCATGCTCGGGAACGTCGTGACGCTCGTCGGGATGGTCGTCGTGGTCGCGGTGCTCGACCTCCAGCTCGCGCTCGTCATGCTCGTCGTGCTGCCGGTCTTCCTCCTCACGAGCACGCGGCTCACGCGGCGCATCCGCACGGTCTCGCGCGACCAGCGCAAGGCCGAGGGCAACCTCGCCTCGCTCGCGACCGAGACGCTCTCGGCGGTCAAGGTCGTGCAGGCGTACTCGCTCGAGGACCGGATGCGCGCCGGGTTCGCGCGCTCGAACGACACGTCGCTGCGCGAGGGCGTGAAGGCCAAGCGCCTGTCGGCCGGGCTCGAACGCTCGACCGACGTGCTCGTCGGCGCCGCGACGGCGCTCGTCCTCTACGTCGGCGCGCGCCGCGTGCTCGACGGCGCCCTCACGCCGGGCGAGCTCACCGTGTTCCTCACCTACCTCAAGGCGGCGTTCAAGCCCATGCGCGACCTCGCGAAGTACACCGGCCGCATCGCCCAGGCGGCGGCGTCGAGCGAGCGCGTCGTCGACGTGCTCGAGGAGCGGCCCGACGTCGTGGACGCGACCTGGGCGCGGCCCCTCACCCGGGTCCGGGGCGCGGTCCGGTTCGAGGGCGTGTGGCTGTCCTACGTGCCGGGCCACCCGGTCCTGCGCGGCCTCGACCTCACGGTCCGGCCGGGGGAGCGGATCGCCGTCGTCGGGGCGTCGGGCGCGGGGAAGTCGAGCCTCGTGGCGCTGCTGTCCCGCCTGCGGGACCCCGACGCGGGCGTCGTCCGGATCGACGGCTACGACCTGCGCGAGCTCACCGTGCGCAGCGTGCGCTCGTCGGTCGCGGTCGTGCTGCAGGAGAGCGTGCTGTTCCGGGGCACGGTGCGCGAGAACATCGCGACCGGGCTCGACGACGCGACCGACGTCGACGTCGAGCGCGCCGCGCGGCTCGCGGGGGCGCACGACTTCGTCCTCGCGCTGCCGCACGGGTACGACACCGTGGTGGGGGAGCGGGGGGCCACGCTCTCGGGCGGTCAGCGCCAGCGCATCGCCATCGCGCGCGCCGCGATCCTCGACGCGCCGATCGTCGTGCTCGACGAGGCGATGACCGGTCTCGACGAGGACACCGAGCGCGAGGTCGTCGAGGCGATGGGCCGGCTGACGTCCGGGCGCACGACGATCGTCATCACGCACGACCTCGGCGCCGCGCGCGGGTGCGACCGCGTCGCGCGCGTCGAGGGCGGGCGCGTCGTCGCGCAGGGGCGGCCGGCGGACGTCCTCGGCGGCCTCGCGACCGTCGGTCGCGCGGCGGGCGATCCGGACGGTCGAGAGGTCACCGATCCGGACGGTCGAGCGGCCGGACGTCCCGCGGCCGGCGATGGCCCGTCCACGCGCGAGGCGGTGCGCCGTGGCTGACACCCGCACCGTCCCCGTCTCCGTGCCCGCCGCTGCGCCGGGCCTGCCGGCGCCCGCGCGCGCCGTGGGCCTCGACGCCCTCGCCGGTCGCCTCGCCGAGGCCACCGGGAGGGCGGGCTCGCTCACCCGGCCGTACCTGCGGCTCAAGCCCGGCACGAGCTGCGTCCTCGCCGCGACGTGGACGACGGACGACCGCGAGCCCGAGGGCGTCGTCGCGCGGGCGTACGCGCCGCACGCGCTGCCGAAGCTCGACAAGACGGTTCGCAAGGCCGACCCCGCGGACGTGCTGCTCGTCGACCGCGACGCCGGCCTCGTCGTCACGACGTGGCAGGCCGACCGGGACGTCCCGGGCCTCCGCGTCCTCACCGACGGCGGCCGTCGTGCGGCGTGGACCGCGACGCTGCCCGCACGGTTGCGCCCGTCGTTCGACCGGGCGCCCCGCCTCGTGCGGCACAACCCCGAGCGGCGCGCCGTCCTCCGCGCGGACGGCCCGGGAGGCACGCTCCTCGTCCGCGCGGTCCGGCCCGACGACGTCGCGCGCGTCGTCCGGGGGTACGCGGCCCTCGCGGCCGGTCCGGTCGCGTCGCCCGCCGTGCTCGCCGTCGACGAGGCGCTCGGCCTCGTGGTCACGGAGTGGCTCGACGGGACGCCGGTCGACACGCTGCCGCGCGACGTCGCGCTGCTCCGGCGGGTGGGGGAGACGGTGGCGACGCTCCATTCCCACCGTGCCGACCGTGCCGACCGGGCCGACGGGGCCGGTGCGCCGGTCCCCGGTGCCGGTCGCCCCGGTGCGGTGCCGGCCGCGGCGGAGGCCGTCGCGGTGCTGCTGCCGGAGCTCGCCGACGACGCGCGGCGGCTCGCGCGGCGCCTCTCGGCGACCGTCCCGGGCCTGGCGGGCCGCGGGCGCGTGCTCGTGCACGGTGACCTGTCGCTCGACCAGGTCGTGCTCGCGCCGGACGGCGTCCTGGGGCTCGTCGACGCGGACGCCGCCGGGCCGGGCGACGCCGTCGACGACCTCGGGTCCCTGGTCGCGTCGCTCGTCCGCGCCGACGCCACCGGTGCGCCCGACGCGGCACGTGCGGTGCTCGACGGGTACCGCGCCGCGGGCGGGCGGCCGCTCGCCTCGGACGCGCTGCGGCACGCGACGGCCGCCCAGCTGCTGCGCCGCGCGACGGAACCCTTCCGCCGCCTCGAACCGGGCTGGGACGGGTCGTGCGCCGCGCTGCTCGTCGCCGCGCGCGACGTGCTCGACGGCCGGGGCGACCTGGCGCGGGTACTCGACGGCTCGGCGACGCACACCGGTGAGACGCGCACGGCAGAGCAGAGCCCGCGGGACCGGCCGCGCCGTGACCCGTCGGTGCGATCCGCGTCCTCGCGCGTGCGGTACGCGCCGCGCGCGGTCGAGATCGCGGTCCGCCTCGCCGAGGGCGGTCGCACGCTGCGCGCGACGATCCCGCGCTCCGCGGAGCACCTGCTCCTCGTCGGGACCGAGGGCCCCGCGCGTCCGACGGCGGCCTCGTCATCTGGTGGCGACCCGCGCGTCCTCGCCGGCCAGTGGTTCGCCGACCCGGGCCGTGCGGCGCGCGTCGCCGACCGGCTCGGGGTGGACGGGACGTCCGTCGCGACGGCCCGCGGCGCCGTCGTCGTCCACCACGACGGCGCGGACCTGCACCTGCCGGGGCTCGCGGAGGCGGTCCGCCGCCCGGGGGCGCGGCTCGTCGCGCACCGGCCCGGCCGACGCGGCGTCGTGCGGGACCCCGAGGGGACGTACACCAAGCTCGTCCGTCCCGGCCGGTCCGTGCCGGAGCCCGTCGTGCCCGACGGCGCGTTCTCCACGCCCGCGGTGGTCTCCCGGGGAGACGGGGCGGTCACGACGAGCGCCCTGCCCGGGCGCACCCTGCACGCGCTCCTCGCCGACCCGTGCGTCCCCGACGAGGCGCTGGCCCGGGCCGGCCGAGCCGTCGGGCGCGGGCTGCGCGGTCTTCAGGCGGGGCCCGGCGCCGCGTCCGGGGAGGCGCCGCGGACCGACGTCGGGCACCGAGCCGCAGTGCCTCCCGCGCGGCACGACGCCGCGGCCGAGCTCGCGGTCGTCGAGCGCTGGTGGTCCTGGGCGGTCGTGCACGAGGCGGTGACGCCGACGCTCGCCCACGAGGTGCTCGCGCACGTCGAGGACGCGCTGCGGCGGTGCGGCGCCGAGGATCCTCCGCCCGTGCCGACGCACCGCGACCTGCACGACAAACAGCTCCTCGTCGACGAGCGCGACCCCGACCGGGTCGGCCTGCTCGACCTCGACCTCGCGACGACGGCCCACCCGGCCCTCGACCTCGCGAACCTGCTCGCCCACCTCGAGCTGCGCGCGCTGCAGGGCGTGTGCGGGCCGACCCGGGCGCGTGCGGTCGCGGCCGCGGTCCTCGACGGCTACGCCCCGCACGACGACGTCCTCGCAGCCCTGCCCGCGTGGACCACCGCCGCGCGGGCGCGCCTCGTCGCGGTCTACGCGTTCCGCCCGGCTCCCGGTGACGTGCCGGCCCGGCTGCTCGACGCCGTCCTCGCCGGCACCCACCGACCGACCCTCCTGGAGGCATCATGACCAGCACCGGAACGGCCACGCCCGCCCCGACCGCGCGGTGCCCGGCTCAGCAGCCCACCGAGTCGTACGCGCACAGCAGCTCCCACGCCGCCTGGGCGTTGCCGGTGACGGTCTCGCGCGCGACGCCGACGGTGCTCTCGCCCCCGTCGAGCGCGACGAGCGTCACCGCGGTGCCCCGGCGCGTCGTGGCGAGGTAGGTGCCGAGCGCGTCGTCGAGCCCGCCGCCCTCGGCGGCGCCGTAGTAGTCCGTCGCGAGCCCGGTGCCCTGGGCGCCGACCTCGACGGGTTCGGCGACATACGTCGTGCCTCCGGTCGCGTCGTCGGGCACCTGCTCGGCGCACGCGGCGACGGCGGCGGCCAGCCGGTCCGCCTCGGCCGCGGCGGCGTCCGCGTCGGCGAATAGCGTGACCTGCTGCACCCCGACGGGCGCCTCCTCGGCGCCGTCGCCCTGCGTGACGGTGCTCATCGTCGTCGCCGTCGTGGGCTCGCCGGCGGTGCAGGCCTCGGGCAGACGCCAGGCGACGACGCCGTCGGACTCCTCGCGCGGCCCGGCTGACGCCTCCCAGGCCGAGCCCGGGAGCAGCGCCTCGGGCGTCAGGTCGGTCGGCACGTCGTCGCTCGGCGCTCCGGTCTCCGAGACCTCGGGGCTCGCCGCGTCGTCGGGCGCCTCGGACGACGCGGGAGGGGCTGACGGTAGATCCGACCCGTCGGGTGCGGGCGACGCCGAGCAGGCCGCCAGGAGGAGGGCGCACACGGCGAGGGCAGACGTCCGGATCGTGAGTCGCATGCACCTCACCCTCGCAGAGGCTGGCGCGGCCCGCGACGTCGCTCCTCGTCCCGCGCGCGGGAGCGGCGTCCTGCCGCTGCGCGCCACCGGTGCGAGGTGCGGCCACCGAACCGTCCATCGAAGGTCCCGTCCGAGAACCCCGTCCTCGACAGCGGCACGGCCTTCCCGGGACGTCCCGAACCCGGGGCTATCGGTCACCAGACTGCTCTGGTGGCCGGCAACCCCGGGTTCGGCGCTGTCCGGTTCGGCGGAGCGGGTCAGCCGCAGGCTGGCCTCTCGTACGACGCGCTCACGACCGTCTCGCGGACGTCGGCGTCGTCGCTCGGGCGCACCGTGACGGTCGCGTCGCCCGCGGGCGCGTCGGCCGCGCGGACGGCGAACGACTGGTACGCGTTCTTCCCGGGCACGACGTGCGTGAACGTCCGCGAACCGAACGGCGTGGTGACCTCGACGTCGAGGGCCGTGTCGTCGTCGTTCACCACGCGCACGGCGACGTACGGCTTCCCGGCCAGGCAGCGCACCTCGGCCGTCGCCGTCACCGCGACCGGCGCCGGGAGGTCCGGGTCGCTCGCCCCGGGGGCCAGGACGCGCAGCGCGGCGAGCGCGGGGTCGCCGTCCGTCCACGACGTGCTGAGCGCGACGTACCGCGCGGTCCGGTCGACCGCGAGCGAGCCGCGGACGGTGGTGCCGTCGACGGCCCCGCCGATCGTGCCCACGTCGGTGAACGTCAGCCCGTCGTCGCTCACCGAGACCACGGCGTCGGGTGCGCCGTCGGCGTCCCAGGTCGTGACGACGGACCCGATCTCGCGCGGTGCGCCGAGGTCGGTGACCATCCGCCCGTCCGTCCCGGGGACCCAGGCCGTGGCCGGGTCGCCGTCGACGGCCAGCGACGGCGACGTCATGCCCTCGGGCAGCACCGATGCCGGGAACGTGAGCGTGCTCAGCGCGTGGTCGGCGACCGGGTACGGCGTCGCGTCGGGGAAGCGCACGGTCGTGCCCGACGCCGAGACCTGGGTCTCGCGGGCCTCGCCCGTCTCGGTGTTGCGCACCTCCACCGACGCGGAGCTGCGCTCGACCGAGAGACGCACCGTCCGCGCGTCGGGCACCGTCACCGTCACGCCGCCCGTCACGTCGTCCGGTGCCCCGTGCTCGGCGGACAGCGTGGCCCGCGGTGCCAGGACGACCGCCGAGCCCGCCGGCACGGTGACCTCGACGGACGACGTGTCCGCGCCGACGACCTGCGTGCCGGCGTAGAGCGCCACGTCGGAGCCCTCGTGGGGGACCGTGACGGTGGTCGTCACGTCCGACCCGGAGAGGTTGAACGCCGTCAGGTACCCGTCGAGCGTGCTCACGAGCACGTCCTCGGCGTCGGCGGTGGCCTGCGGCGCCGCGGCCCGCGCGGCGGTCGCCGACGCGTCGCCGGGCAGCATCTCGACGAGCCGCGGCCCGTCCGCGCCGTCCGCGAGGCGCACGACGTGCCGCGTGTCGGTCGCCCGCGAGACGCTGATCGGCGCCTGGGAGCCCCGCACGACGAAGCCCGCCGTGCCCTCGACGTTCAGCCAGTCCCCGGCGCTCTCGAGCACCTGGTCACCGGTGTACCGGAAGCTCGCGGCGTCGTGCCAGGTCGTGCCGTCGAGCGAGGTCTGGACCCGGTACTCCTGGCCGGCCGCGGACTCCCAGCCGAGCTGGACCTGTGCGACGTCCACGGCCGCGCCGAGGTCGACCTGGACCCACGAGTCAGGACGCGTGCGGTCTTCCCGCGACACGGCCCACCGGGTCGTCGCGCTGCCGTCGGTGACGGCACCCGCGCCGTTGCTGCCGTCGGCGCTCGACGCGCTCGCCGGACGGCCCGCCGCGACGTCCGTGCCCGCGGGCGAGAACGCGCGCAGGTGGTAGAGCGAGTAGCCGTACTCGGGGTTGCCCCGCACGCCCTGCATGCGCACGTAGCGGGCGGAGACCGGGGCCGGCTCCGTCGCGCCCTCGGGGACGAGGTCCACGGTGTCGAGCCGCGCGACGTTCACGTCGGCGGGTGCCTTGCCGTAGGCGGTCGCCGTCGTCCAGGTGACGCCGTCGGTCGAGGTCTGGACGAGGTACCTGGCCCCGGCGCTCGCCTCCCACGCGAGCCGGACGCCGCCGACCGTGGTCTGCTCGCCGAGGTCGACCTGGATCCACGAGTCGGGTCGGGCGCGCTCGGCGACGGCGACGGCCCAGCGCGTGGTCGGGTTGCCGTCGGTCACGCGGGCGGCGGTGCGGCCGTTCGCGGCGTCCTGGCTGGACGCCGTGGCCGGCCGGCCGGCCGCGAGGTCGACGGGGGACGCGTCGTCGGCGCCGTAGGCGTGGAACGCGTGCATGGAGTACCCGTACTGCGCGTTGCCCTGCTGCCCGAGCATCCGCACGTAGCGGGCGGTGACCGGCTCGAACGTGAGGTCGTCGACCCGCGCGGCCCGGGCGTCCGCGGGGTCGGCCGGCCGGGTCACCGGGAGCGACGCCGTCGTCTCGCCCTCGGCGGTCGTGTAGGTGCGCGAGCCGTCGAGACCGGAGTAGCCGTCCATGTCGAGGTTGCGCACGGACAGGCTCGCGTCGTCGGCCCCTGCGCCGGTCGAGGCGTAGAGCGCCGAGCCCGTCGGGAGCGTGACCTGGCCCGCGTAGCCGGCACCGATCCGGAACACGGACGACGTGCCCTCGAAGCCGTCGCGCGGCTCGGTGTACGTCGTGACGGCGCGGTCGTCGACCGTCGCGCCCGGCGTCGGGTAGAGGAACGGGGTCGAGCCCGAGACGTGGAAGAGCCACGAGTCGTGCCCGGGCACCCACGGGAACTTGAGGAAGCCCTTGCGGCTCCCGGCCGCGGCCCACGCGGCGCCGGTCTGCTGGACCGTGAGGCCCGGACCTGCGCCGAAGTCGCGGACGCCCGCGAGGCGGTCGAAGAGCTCGCCCTCCGGGGTGGGCACGACGGGGCCGTCCTCGTGCTCCGCCGCCTCGACGTGCAGGAGGTAGGAGATGGCGATCTCGGCGCGCGCCTCCGGCTCGTACTTCGGCTCGCCGGAGAACTTGGTGAGACGGTACTCGGGCGCGTAGCCCTGGTAGTCCTCGAGCGCGGCGGCGAGACCGGCCTCCGCCCGGGCGGCGTCGGGGTCGCGCAGCACCTGGCCGAGGAAGGCCATGGGCAGCACGTCGCGCCCGTAGAGGAACTCGCGGTCGTTCACCATGGGCATGAACGGCTCGCCCTGCTCGGACATGACGAGCTTGATCGCCTCCCACAGCTCCGCCGAGTTCGGCTGCCGCGTGAGGATCTCGGGCAGGGGCTCGTCGTGCAGGAGGAAGTGGATCGCGTTGCGCGCGCCCGACCGCCAGATGTCCGACTGGTAGTGCGGCCCGAACGAGCCGTGGTTCTCGACGAGGTACGTGTCGTAGATCGTCTGCATCGTGTTGGAAGACACCGGCTTCCCGGCCACGACGGCCGGGTTGTTGCGGTCGGCGGTCGGCTGGCCGGCGGCGTTGCGCCCCCAGTCGCCGAGCTGCTCGTCCCAGCGGGCGGCGTCGGGGTCGTCGGGTGCCCACGCGAGACCCGGCGCGAGGGCCTGCGTGTAGACGCCGGCCTCCTCCTGCGCGGTGTCGCCGACGTGCTTGCCGGTCGGCCAGTCCGCGGTCCAGCTCCCCGACAACGGGTCCTTGCCGAAGTCCAGGTCGGCCGTGTAGCGCGACTGCTCGACGGCGATCGTCGTGAGGTTCGCCCGCGTCGCCTCGTCGAGCTCGTCCCACATCAGCGTCCCCGCGTCGAGGAAGTACGACTGGAACGTCGAGTCCCAGAACAGCTTCTTGCCCCACGTCCCTGCGGGGTCGACGAAGCGGTTCGTCGCCGCGTAGTGCTCGATCGTCGCGATCGTCTGCGCGCGCAGCTCGGCCTCGGGGACGCCGGCGATGTCGGCGTCGTACTCGCCGTGCGTGAGGAGCACCGCGTTGCCGAGGACGACGGCGAAGTTCATGTCCTTCGCCTGGTAGACGCCGGCGGCGTCGTCCCAGACGGTCTCGACCCAGTTGGTGTGCCGCAGCAGGGCCTCGTAGTAGTCGGCGGCGATCGGGTCGGGTGCGCCGTGGTCGACGGCGGCGTCGGCGGTGGTCTCGCCGTGCGCCGCGGACGCGGGCACCAGCAGGGTCCCGGTCAGGACGGCCGCGAGCAGCGCACCCGTCCGTCGGGCGCGCGGCGGGCGCGTGGTCGGTGTCGTCATCGACATCCTCTCGTCGGTCCCGTCGTCGACGACGGGTAGGAGATCCGGGGGCGTGTCGCCGTTCGGGGCAACCGGCTCACTGAGGTGACAGCGCTATCAGCATACGGTGCTCGGACAGCGGGCGGTACTGCCGAACCCGGGGTTGCGCGGCACCAGACCGCTCTGGTGCCGCGCAACCCCGGGGTCGGCATCGGGAGTGCGTCGACGGCTCAGCCGCAGTCGACCGCCGGGACGTCGACCGCGACCTCGGCGGCGAGAGGCTCCCCGCCGAGCGTGCCGCTCGCCACGACCGTCGCGGTGGACGCGTCGACGGCGACGGACCGGGTCGCGAACGACTGGTAGGCGCTGGTCCCGGGCGTGACCGACGCGGACGTCCGCTCGCCGACGGCGGTCCGCAGGGTGAGCGCGAGGTCGACGGGCACGTCCTCGGCGTTGAGCGCCCGCACGGACACGTACGCCTTCCCCGCGAGGCAGCGGGACTGCGCCTCGACGGTGACGTCGACCGCGTGCTCGGGCGTGCTCACGAGGACCCCGCGCGACGGCACGAGCCGCACGTGGTCGACGTTGACGTTGCCCGTGTCGCCTGCCGCGTACAGCAGGCCGACCGTGCCGGCGTCCTCGTCGAACGTGACGCGCGCCGACGGCGAGTAGTCCCAGCGCCGCCACCGGTCGGCGTCCTGGCCGAGGTTCGGGAACGCCTGCGGACCGACGTTCTCGCCGTCGACCGTGAGGGAGAGCTGACGGTCGAGCGGCGCGACGACCATGCCGTTCGCGTAGCGGAACGACACGTCGTAGGTCGTCCCCGCGACGACGTCGGCGTCGACCTCGAACGCCGCTCCGAGCTTCGACAGCGTGCGCACGAACCCGGTACCCGTGTAGCCCGGGTGCTCCTTCGTCGTGATCGCTCCGCCCGACAGCGTGCCGTTCTCCGCCTCCAGGACGAGGTCGACGCGCTGCGCCTCGACCCTCGCGGAGAGCGCGGCGACCGCGTCGCCGTCTGCGGCGTGGAGGGCGTCCACCGCACGACCGAGCGTGCGGTCCACGGCGTCGTCGTCGCCCCGGACCGCTGCCCGGAGCGCTGCGGCGAGGGGCTCGCGGACCTGCGTCGCCGACGCGGGGTCGACCCCGCCGTCCGTCTCTGCCGCACTCAGGTCCGACAGGACCTCCGGCAGCCCGACGGCGTCCCCGAGCCACGGCGAGACCGTGTCCTCGAGCGCGGCGAGGGTCGCGGTGTCGACGTCGGACGGGCCGCGCGTGACGGCGACGGTGCGGATGCTCTGCGCCGCCTGCTCCGTTCCCGCGAGGTCGCCGTCCGCCGCCGCGGACACGAGCGCGTCCACGCGGTCGCGCAGGACCCGCGCCGTCGCGGACGACAGCGAGCCGTCCGCCTGCGCGTCCTCGAGCAGCGCCGTCAGCGCGGCGCCGTCCGGGAACGGCAGGAGCGCGACGTCGACGGGCTCGCCGGCGTCCGCGTCGCCCGCCACGAGAGCGAGCGAGGAGGACGCGACGTACGGGACGTCGTCGGCGGCGAGCGTGTAGACGAGGTCGCGCGAGCCGCCGCCCGCGATGCGCGCGGCCGGGACGTCCGCGGGCTCGCCGTCGAGCACGAGCCGCACGTCCGCGACCGACGTGCCGGCGTTGTGCGCCTCGAGCGTCACCGTGACGGTGCGCGTCGCCGGGTCGTACGACGTCGCCGGTGACCCGACGGCCTCGACGCTCGGGCGCGCGTACGGCGCGAGGGTCGCGACGTCGTCGTCCGTCGCCGGGCGCAGCCGCACGGCCTGCCCGCCCGCACCGACGAGCGACGCGCTGAGGACGTCGTCCGCCGTGACGAGGGACCGGGTCACCTCGACCGCGGTCGGGTTCCCCTTCCAGCTCGCGTCCTGGGCGTCGGCCCAGACCTCCGCGACGTAGGTGACGTCGGCATCCAGCATGTCGAGCGGGACGTCGAGCGTGCGGTCGTTCTCGTCCGTGACGACGCCGACGTACCAGTCGTCGCCGCTGCGGCGTGCCGTCGTGACGTGGTCACCGATCTCGGCGTCGACGTGCGACTCGTCCCACGTGGCCGGCATGTCCTTCAGGTACTCGAACGCCTCGGGGTGCTTCGCGTAGTTCTCCGGGGTGTCGGCGAGCATCTGCAGCGGGCTGTAGAAGGTCGTGTACAGCGCGAGCTGGGTCGTGGTCGTCGTCTGCACGCGCGTGCCCAGGTTCGCCGGGTCCCACAGCACGTCGAGCACGCCCGGCGTGTAGTCCGCCGGGCCGCCGATCCAGCGGGTGAACGGCAGGATCGTGGCCTGCTCCGGCGGGTTGCCGTTCGAGCCCATGTAGTTCTGCTGCTCCATGCCCGCGACGCCCTCGCCCGTCATCATGTTCGGGTAGGTGCGCTCCTTGCCGGTGGGCTTGATCGCCTCGTGCGCGTTGATCGAGATCTTGTGCCGTGCCGCGGCGTCGATGACCCGCTGGAAGTGCTCGACCGCCTCCTGGTCGAAGGTGCTGCGGTTCACGCCGCCGAGCTCGAACCGGGTCGCGTAGCCCGTCTTGATCGCGTGGACGCCCCACTCCTCGTACTGGCTGAAGATCTCCTCCATGTGCGTGTCGTAGTAGTCGACGTAGCCGCGCGTCTCGTTGTGGGCGACGAACCCGACGCCCTTCGACTCCGCGTAGGCCAGCACCTCGTCGATGTCGACGTCGGCCTGCGGGGTGACGAAGTCCTGGTTGGTCCACGACCCGCCCGCGTTGGTGTTCCATCCCTCGGCGAGCACGTACTTCGCCCCCGCGTCGGCCGCGAGGTCGACGTAGTCCTTGATGCGCTGGGTCGTCGCGCCGTGCTTCGGGCCCGCGTTCCAGGTCGTGTGGCGGCGCTGCAGCTCCCACCACACGCCCGTGTACGTGGCGGGATCGATCCAGTCCGTCGTGTCGTCGATGCCGTCGCCGTCGGAGTCGACGTCGCAGATCGCGCACGGGTCGTTGAGGTTCTGGATCAGGTGCGACTCGGCGAGGTCGCCCGCCTCGCGGCCGATCTGCACGGTCCGCCACGGCGTCGCGAAGTCGTCCGCGGTCGTGTCCAGGACCGCCTTGGTCCCGTCCGGCAGGGAGTTCAGCTCGCTCACGAACGTGCCGGGCCTCCCGCTGACGCGCTTGAGGCTCATGCTCGCGTAGTCCGTCAGGTCCGCCTCGTGCACCGCGAGGAACAGGTCCCCGCCGCGCGAGAACGTGATCGGGGTCTGGGCGGTCGCGACGTCGCCGATCGGCGCGGTCCTGTAGTGCTTCTCGTCCGCACGCCAGTCCTTGCCGGCCTCGAGGTAGTACGCCGTGAGGTCGTCGGGGAGCGCGAGCTCGGTGGACTCCGACAGGACGACGAACGGCCCGTCGAGCGCCGGCTGCTGCGGGAAGACGTAGCGGAACCCGACGCCGTCGTCGAAGACGCGCGCGACGACGTCGATCTCGAGACCGGACTCGTGGCGTGCGTGCACCGTGAGCTCGTTCGCGTGGTTGCGGACGGAGGACTGCGTCCCCCAGGCGGGGGTCCAGGTCTCGTCGACCTCGTCGCGCTCGACCGACTCGATCGTCATGCCGGTGGTGAGGTCGACGTCCGGGCCGCGCAGGGCGAGGCCGAGCCCGGACGCGCCGACGACGCTCGTCGAGCCGTCGCGCACGACGTCGTAGGTGAGGCGCCCGTCGACGACGCCGAGCGTGAGGTCGAGGCTGCCGTCGGGGGACACGACGTCGTGCCCGGTGATCTGCGGGACGGCGGCGGGGACCGCCGCCCGGGACCCGGATGGCAGCGCTGTCGGCGCCGCGAGGGCGGGCGTCGCGGCGGCGACGGGGGCCAGCAGGGCGAGGGCGAGACCGACGCCCGTGAGTCGTCGGGCGGCGTGCGAGCGGGACGCGCGAGGCCCGGGGGACGGGGGTCGAGAGGCGGTGGGATGCATGCGGTGGGGCTCCTTGGGACGTCGTCGTCTTGCGGATGCCGGCGGGGTCCGCGCGGTGGCGCGGCACCGCGCGGCGCCGCGGTCGCGCTGGGTGGGGCGACCGGCGTCGTGCGGGTGGTGGCGGAGGCGTCGCGGCCGCGAGGTGGAGCCCTGGTCAGGGACCGGGGCACCACCTCGCGGGACCGCTCTGCCGTGCGGGGAGAGGGTGCGCGGTCGTCAGCCCTTGACCGAGCCGGACATCAGGCCCCCGACGAAGTACTTGCCGAGGAGGATGTAGACGACCAGCGTGGGCAGGGACGCGAAGAGCGCTCCCGCCATCGACACGCCGTAGTTCTGCAGCAGCGCGCCGTTCGCGAGGTTGTTCAGCGCGAGCGTGACGGGGCCGTTCTGGCTGGACGAGAAGAACACCGCGAAGAGGAAGTCGTTCCACGCCGAGGTGAACTGCCAGATGAGCACGACGACGAACGCCGGGACCGAGATCGGCAGCACGACCGACCAGTACGTGCGCAGCATGCCCGCGCCGTCCACGCGCGCGGCCTCGATGAGCTCGTGCGGGATCGTCTGGTAGTAGTTGCGGAAGATGAGCGTCGTGATCGGGATGCCGAAGACCACGTGCAGCAGGATCAGGGTCGGGACGCCGCTCGGGATGCCCAGTCCCAGCACGAGCTGGTTGAGCGGGATGATCACGGCCTGGTACGGGATGAACATCCCGAACAGGATGAGCGTGAAGACGAGGTTCGCGCCCTTGAAGGACCACCGCGCCAGGACGAAGCCGTTGAGGGACCCGAGGAACGCGGCGATGATCGAGGCGGGGACGACCATCTGCAGCGTGCGCCAGATGGCCGGCGCCAGCGAGTCCCACGCAGCCTGCCAGTTGTCGAGCGTCCAGATCTCGGGCAGAGCCCACGCGCGTGCCGGTGACGCGTCGCCGGCGCCCTTGAAGCTCGTCACGAAGAGCACGTAGACCGGGATCAGGACGATGAGCAGGAAGGCGATCAGGGCCGCGTAGCGCAGCGTGCGCCCGAGGGAGAAGCGCTCGCGTCCCCGCGGGCGGCGGGTCTCGGTCGGCGTGCCGACGACGTCCGGAGCAGGGACGGCCGGGGTCGAGGTGGTCGTCATCACTTCTCCTGACGGTTGGTGCGGATCAGGTACGGCACGATGACGACGGCGACGATGACCAGGAGGATCGAGCCGACGGCCGCGGCGCTCGCGTAGTCGAAGCTCGACTTGAACACGTACATGTCGACGGCGGGCACCTTGGTCTGGTAGTTCGCCGGCTTGGAGATCGACATGATGAGGTCGAACGCCTTGAGCGACATGTGGCCGATGATGATGAGCGCCGAGAGCGCGATGGGCGACAGCTGCGGGAACAGCACGTGGCGGTACAGCTTCCACTCGCTCGCGCCGTCCATGCGCGCGGCCTCGCGCAGCTCGTCCGGGATACCGCGGAACCCGGCGAGGAACAGGGCCATGACGTACCCGGAGAGCTGCCAGATCGCCGGGATGGCGATCGCGGTGATGCCCCAGGAGACGTTGTTCCACCAGTTGTTCTGCAGGAAGTCCAGGCCGACCATCTGGAACAGGCGGTTGAGCCCGCTCGCCGACTCGTCCTGGTTCGAGTTCAGCAGCCAGCGCCACACCACGCCGGACGCCACGAACGACACGGCCATGGGGAACAGGTAGACCGAGCGGAAGATCCCCTCGCCCCGCAGGGGCTTGTCGAGGAGCCAGGCCCACAGGAATCCCATGAGCATCGTGCCGACGAGGAACACCACCGTGTACAGCACGAGGTTCTTCAGCGAGTGCTGGAACGCCTCGCTGCCCAGCAGGT
This sequence comes from Cellulosimicrobium sp. So1_17, assembly GCF_055181235.1. Classification (NCBI taxonomy): domain Bacteria; kingdom Bacillati; phylum Actinomycetota; class Actinomycetes; order Micrococcales; family Promicromonosporaceae; genus Cellulosimicrobium; species Cellulosimicrobium sp. So1_17. Next base: position 2,467,684 of record NZ_CM143702.1, on the reverse strand, counting down.
CGGTGTAGTTCTGGAACCACACGACGACCGACGGCTGCTGGCCGGTGGCCTGTGCGGCGGTGTGGTTGTCGGTGATCGAGGTCTGGAAGTTCGCGCCGATGAGCCCGTAGACGAAGACGCCCACGAGGATCAGCGAGGGGGCGAGCATGAGCAGCGCGGGGCCTGCTCGCCGCAGGGACTTGAGCATGGTTGGACTTCCCGGGTCGGGGACTGTGCGTCAGGCGGTCGGCACGGGCCGGCCGCGCGTCGTCGGGGCGGTGCCCGACGACGCGCGGCGGCCCGGGCGTGCGGGTGCGGGCCCTGCGCGTCGCCCGCGCAGGCCCCGCACCCCGGAGGTCAGCCCTGCGCGGCGGCGGCGAGCTCGGTCTGGTAGGTCGCGAGGTCGGACCCACCGGACGTGAACTTGCTCGTCGCGTCGGAGACCGCGTTGAGCGTCGCGACGGGCGCGGCGGCACCGTGCGCGAGCGAGGACACGATGGTGTCCTGGCCGAACGACTCGATCGCCGTCTGCTGGTACTCGGAGAACTCCGAGGGGTCGGCGTCGGTGCGGGCCGGGATGGAGCCCTTGGCCTTGTTGAACGCGACCTGGCCCTCGAGGGAGCCGACGGTCTCGAGCCACGCCTTGGCGCCGTCGGGGTGCGGCGCGCCCACCGGGAGGGTGAACGAGTCGGCGAGGAAGTCGAACACGCCGTCGGTGCCCGGAACGGGGAACGCGATGAAGTCGGTGCCGAGAGCCTTGTCCTGCTCCTCGAACGCCGCGACCGCCCAGTCGCCCATGACGTTGAACGCGGCGTTGCCGTCGATCACCATCTGGGTCGCCTCGGGCCAGTCGAGCCCGTCACGGTCGGTGTTGGTGTAGCTCATGAGCGTCTCGAACTTCTCGAGCGCGCCGGTGACCTCGGCACCCTCCCAGTCGGTCGAGCCGTCCCACAGACCGGTGTACGACTCGGCGCCGAGCTCGGCGAGGAGCACGGTCTCGAGCAGGTGCACCTGGGTCCACGTCGTCGCGACGGACAGCGGCGTGACGCCGGCAGCCTTCAGCGTCTCGAGGTCGGCCATCCAGGCGTCGAGGTCGGCGTACTCGGCGGCGGGGTCGATCCCGTTGTCCTCGAGCACGGTCGGGTTGGCCCACACGACGTTGGCGCGGTGCACGTTCGACGGGATCGAGTAGATCGCGCCGTCCTCGGCCGTGACGCGGTCGACCAGGTCGGCCGGGAACACGTCGGTGAGGCCGAACTCGTCGTACAGGTCGGAGACGTCCTCGATCTGCGCGGCGTCGATGTAGTCCTGGAGCTCCGCACCGGCGTGCGCCTGGAACGTGTCCGGCGGGTCCTGCGCCTGGAGGCGGGACTGGAGGAGGTCCTTCGCGGCGGAGCCTGCGCCGCCGGCGACCGCGCCGTTGATGAACTCGGTGTCGGGGTGCTGCTCGTCGAACACGCCGACGAGGGCGTCGAGGCCCGCCTTCTCGGAGCCGGCCGCCCACCAGGTGAAGACCTCCACCTCGTCGCCGCCGCCGCTACCGCCTTCGGTGTTGTCGTCACCGGAACCGCCGCCGCTGCACGCGGCGAGTGCCAGACCCACGAGGGCGGCACCGGCCACCGTCGCGCTCGTCCTGCGAGTGAGTCGCATCGTGTCTATCCCTACGCCTTCTTCGGTGTCGGGGGCCGGCGGGCGGACGGGGGAGGTCCACGTCGTCGGCCGGGCGCATCGGTGCGCCCTCGAACCCGAGCCCCATACAACGTCGGCCAGGGCTTGATGTCAAGAAATGAACGCAGCCGAGACTCTTTCGTGATGTTCCCATCATGACTTGGACGCAAGGCGCGCGTGACCCGGGGTGGACTGCCGCGCCGGGCCTGGCGCGCGGGTGGGCAAGGGCTGCTCGGCGGCGAGGCGGGCCGCGCCACCGTCATGATGGGTCGTGTTGTTTTTTGTTGAGATGTGATCGTAGACTGCGCGTGCGCTGGTCCCCCGAGCGCTCGTCCCCTGCGGTGCGACCCGCGCGTCGCCCCCCGTCCTGGCAGTCCTCCGGTCCGCGTCGTCGCCGACGCGCAGCCACCCTGAGCAGCACCGCGCCCTCGAAGGAGAGAGATGCGAAGCACGAGCGACGTCCCCGGACGTCCTGTCCACAGCAGGCCCGCACGATGGGCGGTCGCGGTCGCGACCGCCGCAGGGCTCGCCGTGTCGGGGCTGGTCGCTCCGGCGGCCGGTGCCGCGCCGGCCGTCCAGGCGGTCGACAACCCGGAGGTCACCGGGACCGAGTGGACGACGCCGACGGCGGTGAAGGTCGGTCAGACGCCGTCACGCTCGGTCATGGTGCCGTTCGACACGGTCGACGAGGCCAAGGCCAACCCGACCCTCCACCAGGCGCAGCGCGCGTCGGAGAACATCCGCCTGCTCAACGGCACGTGGCAGTTCAACCAGGTGGACGCCCCGGCCGACAAGCCCGACGTCTCCGGCGTGACGACCATCCCCGACGAGGGGTACCAGGACATCGAGGTCCCGTCGAGCTGGCAGGTGGCCGGCAGGTACGCGGGCGCCCTGGGCACCGACTTCCCGATCTACAACAACCAGGACTACCCCTTCCAGTCCTCCGGCGGAGGTGTCCCGAACCAGGGCGACTTCGACGCAGCGCAGGCGCCGACGGCGTTCAACCCGGTCGGCACCTACATGCGCACGCTCGACCTGACCGCCGAGGACATCACCGACAACCGGCTGATCCTGTCGTTCCTCGGCGTCGAGTCCGGCTTCTACCTCTCCGTGAACGGGGCCGTCGTCGGGTACGGCGAGGACAGCTTCAGCACGTCGGAGTTCGACGTCACCGACTACGTGCACGAGGGCGAGAACCTCATCACGGTCCAGGTGTACCGGTGGACCACGGGCAGCTTCCTGGAGAGCCAGGACGGGCTGAACTTCGCCGGGATCCACCGCGACGTCTACCTGACCGTCCAGCCCGACGTCGCGGTGTACGACTACGACGTCGAGACGACGTTCACGGACCACGACTACTCGTCCTCGCAGCTCGAGGTCGAGGTCGACGTGGCGAACACGTCAGCGGAGGCCGCCGAGCGCACGGTAAAGGCGCACCTCTTCGACGCGCAGGGCGAGCCGGTCGGTGAGCCCGTGAGCACGTCCGTGACGGTGGGCGCCGGCGAGACAAGCACCGCCGACCTCACCACCACCGTCGAGGACCCCGCGCTCTGGTCCGCCGAGCTGCCGAACCTCTACACGCTGGTCCTCGAGCTGACGGACGCGGACGGCACGACGCTCGAGACCTTCGGCAAGCGCGTGGGCTTCCGCGAGTTCTACATGGAGCACGCGGGCACGTCGGACTCGACGTCGAACATGCGCATCAACGGCCAGAACATCGAGCTCTACGGCGTCAACCGCGGCGAGAACGACCCCGCGTTCGGGCACCACGTGCCGTACGAGAACGTCGTGGCCGACGTGCGCAACGCGAAGCAGCTCAACATGAACGCGATCCGCACGAGCCACTTCCCGCCGGACCCGCACCTGCTCGACCTCGCGGACGAGTACGGCCTGTACGTCATGGACGAGGTGAACGTCGAGTCGCACAACGGGCGCGACGGCATCAACAACACGCCGTACGCCATCGACCCCTCGCTGACGAGCCGTGACTTCCCGGGCAACGACTCGCGGTACACGGTCTCGATGGAGCAGCGCATGCGCAGCATGGTCGAGCGGGACAAGGGCTACCCCTCGGTGATCATCTACTCGCTCGGCAACGAGGCGGGCACCGGCCCGAACTTCGACACGATGATCGACGTCATCAAGGAGCTCGACGGCGAGAAGCTGGTCCACTACCAGGGCGACAACGGCAACCCGCGCGTCGACATGATCGGCGCGATGTACCCGGCCTACAGCGCCGCGAACCGCCCGACGGCGGAGAAGCCGTTCATCATGATGGAGTACCAGCACTTCATGGGGAACACGGGCGGCGAGCTGTCGCGCTACGTCGAGATCATGGAGGGCAGCCACCGCCAGCAGGGCGGGTTCATCTGGGACTACGTCGACCAGTCGGCGCTCACGCTCAAGGAGGGCGCGGACACGTCCGACGGGGTCACCCGGGACGAGCTGTTCTTCGGCATGGACGGCAGCTGGCCGCAGGTGTCCGGCGACGGGAACTTCCTCATGAACGGCGTGCTGTTCCCGGACCGCACGTGGAAGCCCGGCGCCTACGAGGTCAAGAAGCAGTACCAGGACCTCAAGTTCTCCCAGACGGACGCGCAGCGCGCGGAGCGCCAGGTCACGATCACGAACCTCAACCGGTTCAAGAACGCCAACTACTACGACGTCGTGTGGTCCTTGCAGGAGGACGGCACGACCGTCCAGAGCGGCACGCTGACCGACGCCGAGGCGGACCTCGCGCCGCCGACGGGTGACGTGGACGCGGGCTCGACGACGACGGTGACGCTCCCGTACGGGATCGAGGACCCGACGCCGGGGGCCGAGTACCAGCTCCTCGTCGAGTACCGGCTCGCCGCCGCCACGCCCTACGCGGAGGCGGGCTACGTCCAGGGCAGCGCCCAGTTCGCGCTCGACGCCCGGGGCGTCGACCAGGTCGTCGACCCGGAGGCGCTCGGCGCGTCGCGCACCGACACCACCGACGACGCCGTGACCGTCACGGGCACGACGCCCGAGGGCTCGCCCTTCACGGTCGCGGTCGACAAGGCCACGGGCCTGCTGGACACGTACCGGGTCGGCGACGACGACCTCGTCACCAAGGCCCCCGTCGGCTCGTTCTTCCGCGCGGAGACCGACCAGAACGGCGCGGTGCGCGGCAACGCGCACAACCTCGCTACGCCGGAGGGCTACCAGGCCTGGCTGAACCAGGGCGAGGACCTGCAGGACGTCTCCGTCAACACGCTGGGCGGCGACGGCGGGACGACGAAGATCGTCGTCAACGCGGCGCTGCGCAACGGCAGCGCGTACACGACGATGTACACGGTGTACGCCGACGGGACGGTCGTCGTGGGCGCGCGGCTCGTGCCGTCCGCCGAGGCGCCCGACCAGCTCGGCGAGTTCGGCATGATGATGCAGCTCCCGAGCCGGTTCGAGAACGTCGAGTGGTACGGGCGCGGGCCGTCGGAGACGTACTGGGACCGCAAGGCGGGCAACAACGTCGGCGTGTGGTCCGGCACCGTCACCGACCAGTTCGTGCCCTACCCGCGCATCCAGGAGAACGGCAACAAGACGGACGTGCGCTGGATGGCGCTCACCGACGACGACGGCACGGGCCTGCTCGCCTCCATGACGTACGGCGAGGGCTACTCGGGCGACCCCCTGGAGGCGGTCGCGCTCCACCACACGCCGGAGTCGCTGTCGTCCTTCAGCTCCAAGAAGCGCTACCCGCACGAGGCCGAGCGGACGGACGACGTGGTGCTGCGCGTGCTCGAGCACCAGAAGGGCGTCGGCAACCTCGACTGGGGCTCCGAGCCGCCGTCGGCGATGATCCGCAAGACCGACGCGGCGCTGCTCGACTACACGTACACGCTGACGCCGCTCGAGGCCGGCTCCGACCCGATGGCGCGGTCCAAGGCCATCTATCCGGCGCCGACGTTCGCGCTGCTGGACTCCGTGGCGGTCGACGGCATGCCGCTGGAGGGGTTCACGCCGGAGACGTTCGGCTACGACTTCACGCTCCCCGAGTACTACCCGGAGTCGTTGCTGCCGGAGGTCACGGCGACCGCGCCCGAGGGCACCACGGTGACGATCGACCAGCCGACGGAGATCCCCGGGACGGCCGTGCTGCACGTGACGTCCGGTGCGTCGTCGGTGGACTACACCGTGAACATCACGCGGGCCCCTGAGCCGCAACCGGTGCTCGCGGTCTCGGACCTCGTGGACGTCCCGCCGACCGTGTCGGCGTCCGGCGCCTACACCGGCGGGCAGCCCGGCGTGGGCGACCTGCTCTACGCGTACAGCGGCTACTCGCGGATCTTCGAGGACGTCAGCGGGACGGGTGCCGCCCTCCAGACGGCGAGCGGCACCTACGAGAAGGGGTTCCAGGGCAACGCGCACCAGATCGTCGACCTCGACATCTCCGACCACGCGGTGACCACGTTCTCCGGCACCGGCGGGATCGACCCGTCGAAGTGGTCGGGCTCGGGCGCGACGCGATCCAGCGTGGTCTTCGAGGTGTGGGGCCACCCGGACGTCGACGCCCTGACCGCCGACTACTACGCCCCGATGGCCCCGGGGTCCGCCGGGACCGGGACCGTCGTCACGGACGGCTGGACGAAGCTCGCCGCCAGCCCGGTGATCTCCGGGCGGAACGACTTCGCGTTCGACGAGGTCCCTCTGACCTACGACGCGGACGGCGGGACCGCCCGCTACGAGGCGCTGCGCCTCGTCATGAACGCCAACGGCGACAACGGCCACGACCAGGGTGTGTGGGGCGACCCGCGCATCGCCGTCGACCTGCCGGAGGACCCTCAGCTGCACGGGATCTCGCTCGACGGCGCGACGCTGCCCGGTTTCGACCCCGAGGTGCACGAGTACACGCTGGTGCTCGGGTCCGGCGCCGACGTGCCGACGGTCTCGGTCGACCACGACCGTGGTCTCTTCGTCCACGTCACCCAGGCCACGGAGGTCCCGGGCACTGCGACGGTCCGCGTCGGCACCGAGACCTACGAGGTCACGTTCGAGCGCGCGGAGTCCCCGGAGGGCCAGCAGGCGTACGTCGGCGACCTCGTCACGATCCCCGGCTCGATCGCCGAGGACGGCGAGGACCAGGCCGCGGTGCTGCACGGCAACCTGCTGTACGCGTACAGCGGCTCCGGGGGCGTCTACCTCGACCGCAGCGAGGGCGCCGGGGGCGACGCGACCCTGCGCCTGCGCGAGAGCGGCGAGGGCGCCGGTGCCGTCGTCCGGGAGTACGAGCACGGCCTGGCCGGCCGGGCCGCGCAGGTGCTCGACGTCGACGTGTCCCACCGGGACGCGCTGCGCTTCACGGCGGACGTCGGCGTGGACTGGACGATGCAGCCCGACGGCGGCGACGGCGCGGCCGTGCGGTTCGCCGTGTGGGGTGCGCGCGACGCCGCGGCGCTCACGAACGGCTTCTACGCCGGGGCGACGGGCGCCGACGTGCCGACCGAGGGCTGGGACGAGCTGGGCACCTCTCCGGTCCTGGCGAACGCCGGGTACACGGGCGACCTCGAGGTGCAGCGTGACCTGCACCGGTTCGACCTCGACCTGACGTACGAGGGCGAGGACGGCGAGCGTCACCCGTACGAGGCGCTGCGTCTCGTGATGCTCCCGGTCGAGGGTGCGACGGCTCCCGCGCAGGGGGTGTGGGGCGACCCGCAGGTCACCTTCGTGGGCGACGAGCTCGACGAGCCCGTCGACATGATCCGGCTGACGTCCGAGGTGAGCGGGACGACGGCGTCGATCGGCTACCTGCTCAGCACGGAGCCGACCGGGCAGAAGATCCGCAGCATCGCCGTGGCGTACGACGACGCGAACCGGATGCTCGGCTACCGCGAGGTCACGTTCGACACGGAGGACGGCAACCAGGACGGCGACCTGCCGATCTCGCTGCCGGAGGGCACCACGCCCGCGTCGCTGTCCTACCTCCTGGTCCAGGACGGCACGCTCGCCCCGGTGGCGGGTGCCTGGACGAAGGACCTCGCGGCCGGCGAGGAGTCCTTCTCCCACTCGGCGCTGCGCGAGGTCGTCCCCGGCGCCGAAACGGCGTTCGAGGTGGACTTCGCGGCGGACACGCAGTCGGTCACGCTGCACGGGTCCGGGTTCTCCCCGGGTGCGGTCCTCGTCGTCGAGGGGACGGCGGACGGCGTGGACGGTCTGGACCACGTCGCGTTCGTCACGGCCGACGGCCGGGGCGTGCTCGACTACACCTACCGGTCCGCCGCGAGCTCGCTCGACGCGATCACGGTGCGGGTGGGCGGCCAGGGCGTCGACGGCGTCATCGAGCGTCCCGAGGCCCCCGAGGGCGTGGCGGTCACCGTCACCGCCGACGTGCGGTGCCTCGCGGGCAAGCCCTACCTCGCCGTCCGTGCGGTCAACGACGACGACGTCCCGCTGGACGTCGAGATCGCCACCCCGTACGGGACGAAGACGTTCACCGGCGTCGCGCCGGGGAAGAACGCGTACCAGTCCTTCGCGGTGCGGGGCGCGGACCCGCAGGCCGACGCCGTGACGGTCACCGTCCGACCGTCGGACGCCGGCGACGACCGCGAGACCGTCGCCAGGCCGGAGCACCCCGCTCCGACCTGCGGCTGACGGAACCGCCCGGGGTGCGCCGGTCGTCCGACCGTCGGACCGGCGCACCCGGGGCACCCTCGGCCTCGCAGTTCAGGCCAGGAAGTGAACGCAAGGAGCTATTCTGGCGCTCGTGCGCGCTGACCGGGTGACCCCGGGCTCGCAGACTTCACTGCGTGAGGCCAACCGAGCCCGGATCGTGAGCGCCGTCCAGCAGCGTGGCTCCCTCACGCAGATCGAGCTGGCCGGCGTCACGGGGCTGTCCCCGGCGACCGTCTCCAACATCGTCAAGGAGCTCACCGGCGCGGGCGTCCTGCACACGTCGCCGTCGACGCGCAGCGGCCGGCGCGCGCTGCAGGTCACGCTCGCGCGCAACCTCGGCCTCGTCGCCGGCGTCCACTTCGGCACCCGCTCGCTGCGCGTCGCGCTCGCCGACGCCTCGATGCGGGTCCTCGCCGACCAGCGCATGCCCCTCGCGCCCGACCACCGTGCCGACACGGGGCTCCAGCGCGCGGCGATGCTCGTCGAGGAGATGGTCGCCTCGGTCGACGCCGCGCCCGGCGAGCTGCTCGCCGTCGGGGTCGGTGTCCCAGCGCCCGTGGACGTGCGCACCGGGCGGATCGCGACGGTGGGGATGCTGCGCGGGTGGGACGGCGTGGTGGTCCCCGAGCTGCTCGAGGCAGAGGTCGGCGCACCTGTCACCGTGGACAACGACGCGAACCTCGGCGCGCTCGCCGAGACCCGGTTCGGCGCGGCCCAGGGCCACGACGCCGTCGCCTACCTGCGCGTCTCGCACGGCGTGGGCGGGGGGCTGGTGCTCGGCGGCCGCCTCGTGCACGGGCGCGGTGGGGTCGCGGGGGAGATCGGGCACGTGACGATCGACGAGAACGGGCCGATCTGCCGGTGCGGCAACCGCGGCTGCCTCGAGACGTTCGTCGGGGCGAACGTGCTGCTCGGCATGCTGTCCGAGAGCCGCGGCCACCTCACGCTGCGCGACGTCATCGCCCGGGCCCGGGAGGGCGACCCCGGCTGCCGACGCGTCCTGTTCGACGCCGGGCAGCACCTCGGCGTCGCCGCGGCGAACCTGTGCAACCTCGTCGACCCCGAGATCGTCGTCGTCGGGGGGCAGCTCGCCGAGGCGGGCGAGATCCTGCTCGGACCGCTGCGCACCGTCCTCGAGCAGCGCACCGTGCCGAGCACGGCCGGGCCGGTCGAGGTCGTCGCGTCCGCGCTGGGCTCCGCGGCCGAGGTCCGCGGCGCGCTGGCCGTCGCGCTCGACACGGCCCGCGTCAGCGGCGCGCTGGGGGTGGGGGCGTGAGCCGTCGACCCGGGGCCGCGCGGCCCGCACCGCGTCGTCGGGCCCTCCGCGTCGCGGCGCTCGCCGCGGTGACGCTCGCGCTCGGGGCGGGCTGCGCCGTCGACCAGGGCGCGGAGCAGACCGGCCCCACCGAGGGCACGATCGGGCTCCTGCTGCCCGAGGCGAAGACGGCCCGGTACGAGACGACGGACCGGCCGACGTTCGTGTCCGTCGTCGAGCGGCGCTGCCCCACGTGCGAGGTGCTGTACGCCAACGCCGCGCAGGACGCGGCGAACCAGCAGCAGCAGGCCGAGTCGATGCTCGCGCGCGGGGCGGACGTCCTCGTGCTCGACGCCGTCGACACGGTCGCCGCCGTGAGCGTCGTGGCGGAGGCCCGGCGCCTCGGGGTGCCCGTCATCGCCTACGATCGCTTCGTCGCCGACGCGGACTACTACGTGTCGTTCGACAACGAGCTCATCGGCTACCTCATGGGGGAGGCCCTGGTCGGCGCGGTCGAGGCCCGCGCCGAGGAGGACCCGCCCGCGGAGGGCCGACCGGGGGTGCTGCTCGTCCAGGGGTCGCCGACCGACCCGAACTCCGCGGCGCTCGCCGCGGGCGCCCACCGCGCTCTCGACGGAGAGGACATCGACGTGCTCGCCGAGTACGACACCCCCGACTGGAGCCCCGACAAGGCCACCGAGTGGGTCGAGGGGCAGCTCACCCAGTACCCCGGCCGCGTCGACGGCGTCTTCGCCGCGAGCGACGGTATCGCGGGGGGCGCCATCGCCGCGATGAAGGCCGCCGGCCTCGACCCCGTGCCGCCGACCACCGGCCAGGACGGCGAGCTCGCCGCGGTGCAGCGCGTCATCTCGGGCGACCAGTACATGACGGTCTACAAGGCGACCTCGCAGCAGGCGCGCACCGCCGCGGAGCTCGCCGTGCGGCTGCTGCGCGGGCAGGACCCGCGCGCCACGGCCGTGATCGACGGCGTCCCGAGCCTCCTGCTGGCGCCCCGCGCCGTCGGGCCCGACGACGTGCAGCGCGTCCTCGTCGACGGCGGCGTCTACACCGTCGACGAGATCTGCACCCCGTACTACGTCGAGGCCTGCCTCGACGTCGGACTGCTGGAGGCCGCCTCGTGAGCGCGCCCCAGCCGGTGCTGTCCCTGCGCGGCGTGTCGAAGAGCTTCGGCGGCGTGCGCGCGCTCGTCGACGTGGACGTCGACGTGCACGAGCACGAGGTCCTCGCCGTCGTCGGCGACAACGGCGCGGGGAAGTCCACGCTCGCGGGCGTCGTCGCCGGCGCGTTCCGCCCCGACACCGGGCAGGTCCTGCTCGACGGCGAGCCCGTCGCCATCTCGTCCCCGAAGGCGGCTCGCGAGCTCGGGATCGCCGCCGTCTTCCAGGACCTCGCGCTCGTCGACGACCTCGACGTCGTCGAGAACCTCTTCCTCGGGCAGGAGACGGTCCACGGACCGTTCCTCGACGAGGTCGCGATGGAGCGCGAGGCGTGGGGCCTGCTCGACCAGCTCGCGGCGACCGTCCCGTCCGTGCGGCTCCCCGTCCGGGCGCTGTCCGGCGGGCAGCGTCAGGTCGTCGCCGTCGCGCGCGCCCTCCTCGGCGCGCCGCGCGTGCTCGTCCTCGACGAGCCGACGGCGTCGCTCGGCGTGCGCCAGACCGCCGAGGTCCTCAACCTCATCGAGAAGCTGCGCGAGCGCGGCCACGCCGTCGTGCTCGTGAGCCACCAGGCGGGCGAGCTGCAGGCCGTCGCCGACCGCATCCTCGTGCTCCGGCTCGGGCGCGTGCACGGCGAGTTCGCGGGCGACACGTCGTACGAGGACCTGCTCGCCGCGATGACGGGTGCCGTGCGCCCCGGTCGCACCGGCGGCCCGAGGGCGGTGCCGCGATGAGCGTCCCCGGCCCCTCCGCGGGCGTCCCCCTCGACCGCGCGGCCGACCGTCACGGCACGCTCTCGGGCTCCGTCGTGCAGCGGGTCCGCGGCGCGCACCTCGGCATGCTCCCGATCGTCGGCGCGCTCCTGCTCATCTGGGCCGTGCTCGGCGCGATCAACCCCGCGTTCCTGTCCGCCGAGAACCTCGTCAACCTCACGCTCCAGAGCGCGCCCACCGGGATGATCGCGCTCGGCGTCGTCCTCGTGCTGCTCGTGGGGCAGATCGACCTGTCCGTCGGCTCGGTGAGCGGTCTCGCCGCGGCCGTGCTCGCCGTCGGGACGGTGAGCCTCGGGTGGCCCGTCGCGCTCGCGATCCTCGCGGCGCTCGCGGTGGGCGTCGTCGTCGGGCTCGGGTACGGCGCGCTGTCGACGCGCCTCGGGCTGCCGTCGTTCGTCTTCACGCTGGCCGGGCTGCTGATCCTCGCGGGCGTCCAGCTGCGCGTCCTCGGGCCGAAGGGCTCGATCAACCTCCCGTTCGAGTCGTGGCTCGTGCGCACCGTCCAGCAGGGCTTCCTGCCGCAGGCCGCCGCCTGGGCGGTCGTCGTGGTCGTCGTCGCCGGGTACCTCGCGGTCCAGGTGGTCGACCACGTGCGCCGGGTGCGCGCAGAGCTCCCCGCGCCGGGGGTGGCGCGCATCGCGGTGCGGACCGGGATCCTCGCCGTCGTGCTCGCGGGCACGGTCGCGTACCTCGGCACGGCGCGCGGGGTCGGGTACACGGTCGTGCTGTTCGTCGCGCTCGTCGTCGTGGTCGACGTCCTCCTGCGGCGCACGCGCTGGGGGCGGTCGGTGCGCGCCGTCGGCGGCGACCGGCGGTCGGCGCTGCTCGCCGGCGTCGCGGTGCGCCGCACGGTCGTGTCGTGCTTCGTCGCGTGCTCCACGTTCGCGGCGCTCGGCGGCGTCCTCGCGGCCGGCCGGCTCGCCGCCGCGAACCAGGGCACGGGCGGCGCGGACACGTACCTCACCGCCATCGCGGCGGCCGTCATCGGCGGCACGAGCCTGTTCGGCGGGCGTGGCAGCGCGTGGTCGGCGCTGCTCGGCGTGCTCGTCATCCAGTCGATCGCGAACGGCCTCACGCTGCTCAACCTCGACACGGCGACGCGGTACATCGTGACGGGAGCGGTCCTGCTGCTCGCTATCGTCGTCGACATGCTCATCCGCGGTCGACGAGAGGTCTAGACGATGGTGCTGCAGGGGGAACCCGGAACGGCTGCGACGACGTCTCGCGGCGAGAGGCGCGCGCCCGGTGCGCGCGGCGGTCGGCGCCCGACGCTCGCCGCCGTCGCCGAGCTCGCGGGCGTGAGCCTCAAGACGGCCTCGCGCGTCCTCAACGACGAGCCCAACGTCGCCGCGCCCACGCGGGAGAAGGTCCAGGAGGCGGCCCAGCGGCTCGGGTTCCGGCGCAACGCCGTCGCGGCCGACCTGGCGCGCGGCGGTTCGTCGCGTCTCGTCGGGTTCGTCACCGGCGACCTCGCGAACCCGTTCTACTCCGCCCTCGCGAGCGGGATCGAGCGAGAGCTGCGCCACCACGGCCTCCAGCTCATCACCACGAGCTCCGACGAGGACCCGGAGCGCGAGCGCTCGCTCACGGAGGCGCTCGTCGAGCGTCGCGTCGGGGCGCTCGTCGTGACGCCCACGGCCACGGACCACTCGTCCCTGCAGCACGAGCTCGACGGCGGGCTCCCCGTCGTCTTCGTCGACCGCCCGGCGCAGGGCGTCGAGGCCGACACCGTGGTCATCGACAACCGCGGCGGGATGCGCGACGCCGTGACGCACCTCCTCGCGCACGGCCACCGGCGCATCGCGCTCGTCGGCGACGAGTCGAGGCTGTGGACGTTCCAGGAGCGTCGCGACGAGTTCGTCGCGACCCTGCGCGGAGCGGGCGTCGAGTCGCCTCACGACTACGTGCGCGACGGGGCGCACGACGCCGACCTCGCCCGCGCGTTCGTCACCGAGCTGCTCGCGCTCCCCGAGCCGCCGACCGCGCTGCTCACGGCCAACAACAAGATCACCGTGGGCGCCCTCCAGGCGCTCCGCGACCACGCCGGGGGTCCCGGTGCGGCACCCGTCGCGCTCGTGGGGTTCGACGACTTCGCGCTCGCCGACCTCCTCGACGTGACGGTCGTCGGCTACGACGTCGTCGAGATGGGCCGCAAGGCCGCCGCGCTCGCCGTGTCCCGCTCGGAGAACCCGGACCTCCCGCCGCGGCTCGTGGTCGTGCCGACCCGGCTCGTCGTGCGGGGGACGGGAGAGGTCGCGGCCCCGGGGACGGACGGCTGACGGTCCCGTCCGGGACATCCGCTACCCTCCGGGCCATGACGCGCCCACGACGCTCCGGCCCGCAGCCCGCCGCCCCGTCGCGGGGACACCGGGGTCGACGGACGGTCGCCGTGGTGGCAGGAGCCGTCGTCCTGGGACTTGCCCTCGGAGCGTGCTCGGGTGACGACGCGGCCGAGGCGCCGACGCCGGTCGTCGTCGGCGCGACCGAGTACGAGCCGATCCTCGAGACGCGGCTGCCCGTCCCCGGCTCGGCCGAGGACGAGGTGACCGTCGGGCTCGTCTCGCTCGTCGCCGAGGGCTCCACGGTCGAGCTGCGGGTCGTCCTCACCCCGCACTTCGCGGAGGACGACCCGGACCGGCCCGAGGAGCACTCGGTGTACGACATGCTGGGCGGCCACCACGACCCCTGGCTGCTCGACGTCGGCTCGCTCACGCGGTACGACGTCGTCTCCGCCCCGGGCAAGGACATGGCCACGGACGTCGTGTACGCGCAGACGGCCAACGGCCACCCCCTGCTCTACCAGGCGTGGTTCCCGCGCCCCGAGGGCGACCCCGCGACCGTCGACGTGCGGCTGCACGACGCGTGGCCGGCCTTCGAGGACGTGCCGGTGACCTGGGAGGCGACCGAGTGACGCGCCGACGCCGCGTCGCCGGTCCCGCGCTCGCCGCGACGGTCGCCGCCGGGCTGGTGGCCGCGGCGTCGCTCACCCCGGCGGCGGCCTCGACGACCGTGGCCGGGCCGACCGGGGCCGGTGCGACCGAGGCCGACCAGACCGGGACCGGGCCGACCGACGAGGCCGCGTCCCTGCCCGGCATCGACCCGGTCACGGTCGAGGACCTCGGCGGGCAGCCGTCGCGCGAGCTGCTCGACCAGGCCGTGACGCGCTTCGACCCGGCCGTCGCGAGGACGTTCGAGCTTCAGGGTGCGGTGAAGTCCTTCGAGTACGTCGAGGTGTTCGAGGAGGAGGTCGTCGTCACGCTCGAGACGGACGTGCTGTTCGACGTCGACTCCACCGAGCTCTCCGAGGCCGCGGTCGAGCGCGTGCGCGAGGTGGCGAGCGAGCTGCCCGCGGACGTGGTCGCGAGCGTCGTGGGCCACACCGACTCGGTGGGGGAGGAGGACGCCAACCACGACCTGTCGCTGCGCCGCGCGCAGGCGGTCGCCGACGCCGCGGCCGCGGAGCGACCCGACGTGGCCTTCGCCGCGGAGGGGCTCGGCGAGTCCCGGCTCAAGGTGGCGGAGAGCGGCGACGAGGTCGCGGACGCGCGTGCGCAGAACCGCCGCGTGGAGCTGCGCTACTCGGGCTCGACGGCCGGGGGTGCGACGCTGGAGCGCGAGGAGCAGGACCTCGAGCCGGTCACGGTGCCGTTCGTCGCCGGGGACGGCCCGCGCGTCGAGCTCGTCGAGGACGTGGAGACGGTCGCGGAGGAGGTCGTGACCGTCCCGTCGGAGGACGGTGGCGACGAGCAGGTCCGCGTCGGCGTCGAGCCGATCGTCGTGCGGGGCTCCACGATGCGGCTGCGCCTGCAGCTCACGCCCCTCGGTCCGGTCGGTGGTGACGAGGACCGGATCACCGTCTACGACATGACCGCGGGCGAGCTCCACCCCCGGGCCGTGGACCCGTACCGGCTCGTGTCCTACGAGCCGGTGTCCAGCCGCGGCCTCGAGCTCGAGACCGACCAGTTCGGCGCGAGCACGGCGGTCGGCGGAACGGTGCGCTACGAGGTGTACCTCCCGCGGCCGGTCGACGAGTCGCTCTCCTCGCTGTACGTGTCCGTCCTCCCGACGTGGCCCACGTTCGAGGACGTCCCGGTCGTCCGGGACTGAGCGCGGGAGGACGACGGCACCGGGACGACGTCGTGGGCGGTCGCGCTCCCGTTGACACCGGTGCCACGGGCGCATAGGTTCGCCCTGCCCCTGACAGCGCTACCCCCTGCGCGCTGTCGGGGGCACCCGCTCAGGCTGACAGCGCTGTCGATCGAAGGAGATCGCTCGTCATGACCCCACTCCACCGCGCACGCGCCGCGCACCGACCCTCAGGCAGGTCGAGATCCCTCGGGATCGCGATCGCCGCAGCCCTGGCCGTCCCCCTCGCCGTCCCGCTGGGCGCCGCGACGGCCCTGCCCGCCGCGGCCGCCGAGCCCGGCGACTTCGCGTCGTCGTTCGAGCAGGCCGACCCCGCGCCGCTCGCCACCACCGTGGCGGAGCGCGACGGCGCCCCCTGGCAGACCAACGTCGGCTCCTTCACGAGCGGCCTGCCGGGCAGCGTGCTCGGGAAGATCAAGACGGTCACGGCCAGCGCGCAGAACCTGCCCAACGAGGGCGCCGCGAACCTCGCCGACGGCAGCTCCGGCACCAAGTGGCTCGCGTTCGCCTCGACCGGCTGGGTCACGTACGAGTTCACCGAGCCTGTCGCGTTCGGCGCCTACGCGCTGACGTCGGCCGACGACGCGGCGGGCCGCGACCCGAAGACGTGGACCATCGAGGGCTCGAACGACGGCTCGACGTGGACGCCCCTCGACCAGCGCGCCGAGGAGGACTTCCCGCAGCGTCAGCAGCAGCGGCTCTTCGAGCTCGACGCGCCGACGGCGGCGTACACGCACCTGCGCCTGAACGTCACCGCGAACTCGGGCGACCCGATCATCCAGCTCGCCGGGTGGGACCTCTCGGCCGACATGTCCGCCGGTCCGAGCGCCGCGCCCATGACGACGAAGGTCGGCACCGGGCCGCGGGTCAACTTCACGAACAAGGCGGGCGTCGGGTTCTCCGGCCTCGCCTCGCTCCGCTACGACGGCTCGCACCTCGCGGACGGCCCGGCGAACGCGACGAACGTCCTCTACGACGACGTCGACGTCGAGATCGGCGAGGACACGCGCCTCAGCTACACGATCTTCCCCGAGCTCCTCGACGACCTGCAGTACCCGTCGACGTACGCCGCGGTCGACCTGCTCTTCACCGACGGCACGTACCTGTCCGACCTCGAGGCGCGCGACGCGCACGAGACCGTCGCGACGGCGCGCGCGCAGGGCGAGGGCAAGATCCTCTACGCCGACCAGTGGAACTCCGTGCGCGTCGACGTCGGCGACGTGGCCGAGGGCAAGACCGTCGACCAGGTGCTCCTCGGCTACGACAACCCGGGCGGCGAGGCCGGCACGCGGTTCGCGGGCTGGCTCGACGACGTCGCGCTCACGGCGCAGCCGGAGACGGTCGACGGCTCGAGCCTCGCCAACTACGTGGACACGCGCCGCGGCACGCTGTCGAGCGGCAGCTTCTCGCGCGGCAACAACATCCCCGCGGCCGCGGTCCCGAACGGCTTCAACTTCTGGGTGCCGATGACCAACGCGTCGTCGCAGAGCTGGCTGTACGAGTACCAGAAGGCCAACAACGCGAACAACAAGCCGGTCCTGCAGGGCCTCGGCATCTCGCACGAGCCGAGCCCGTGGATGGGCGACCGCAACCAGCTCGCGTTCCTGCCCGCCGTCGGGCCCGCGACGGGTGCGCCGAACGGCACGCTCGCGCAGCGCGGCCTCGAGTTCGACCACGCCGACGAGACGGCGCGGCCGGACTACTACGGCGTGACGTTCACCAACGACAGCGCCCTCGAGGTGGCCCCGGCGGACCACGCCGCTGTGCTGCGCTTCACCTACCCGGGCGACGTCGGGCACGTGCTCGTCGACAAGGTCGACGGCACCTCCAAGCTGTCCTTCGACCAGGCCACGGGCACGCTCTCCGGCTGGGTCGAGAACGGTTCGGGCCTGTCCGTGGGCCGCACGCGCATGTTCGTCGCCGGCACCTTCGACCGTAGTCCGACGGCGGTCGGGAATGCCGCGGGGAACCGCGCGGACGCGCGCTACGCCACGTTCGACACGTCGTCCGACGACACCGTCGAGCTGCGCGTCGCGACGTCGTTCATCGGCCTCGACCAGGCCCGCAAGAACCTGGCGCAGGAGGTCGAGGGGAAGTCGTTCACCGAGGTCAAGGCCGCGGCGACGGACGCGTGGAACGACCGCCTGGAGGTCGTCGAGGTCGAGGGCGCGAGCGAGGACCAGCTCGTCACGCTGTACTCGAACCTCTACCGCCTCAACCTGTACCCGAACTCGCAGTTCGAGAACACGGGCACGCCCGAGGCCCCGGTCCACAAGTACGCGAGCCCGGTGTCGCCGACGTCGGGCAGCGCGACCGACACCACGACGAACGCCAAGGTCGTGGACGGCAAGATCTACGTCAACAACGGGTTCTGGGACACGTACCGCACGGCCTGGCCGGCGTACTCGTTCCTCTACCCGGAGCTCGCGGGCGAGCTGATCGACGGCTTCGTCGAGCAGTACCGCGACGGCGGCTGGATCGCCCGCTGGTCCTCGCCCGGCTACGCCGACCTCATGACGGGCACGAGCTCGGACGTCGCGTTCGCCGACGCCTACCTCAAGGGCTCGCTGCCGACCGACGTGGCGCTCGAGGCGTACGACGCCGCGGTGAAGAACGCGTCCGTCTCCCCGCCGAACAACGCCGTGGGCCGCAAGGGCCTGCAGACGTCGCCGTTCCTCGGGTTCACGCCGGAGTCCACGCACGAGTCCGTGTCGTGGGGCCTGGAGGGCCTGATCAACGACTTCGGCATCGGCAACATGGCCGCGGCCCTCGCCGAGGACCCGGCCACGCCGGACGAGCGTCGCGAGACGCTGCGCGAGGAGTCCGCGTACTACCTCGAGCGCGCCACGCACTACGTCGAGCTGTTCGACCCCGAGGTCGACTTCTTCGTCCCGCGCCACGCGGACGGCGAGTTCGCGGTGGACCCGGAGACGTACGACCCCGAGGCCTGGGGCGGCGGCTACACCGAGACGAGCGGCTGGAACTTCGCGTTCCACGCGCCGCAGGACCCGCAGGGTCTCGCCAACCTCTACGGCGGCAAGGAGGGGCTCGAGGCCAAGCTCGACGAGTTCTTCTCCACGCCGGAGCAGGGCGCGGGCAACGGCGGCATCCACGAGCAGCGCGAGGCGCGCGACGTCCGCATGGGCATGTGGGGCATGAGCAACCAGGTGTCCCACCACATCCCGTGGCTCTACGACGCCGCGGGCGCTCCGCACAAGACGCAGGAGAAGGTCCGCGAGGTCACGCGCCGCCTCTTCGTGGGCAGCGAGATCGGCCAGGGCTACCCGGGTGACGAGGACAACGGCGAGATGTCGTCGTGGTGGATCTTCGCCTCCCTCGGCTTCTACCCGCTGCAGGTCGGCTCCGACGAGTACGCGGTCGGCTCGCCCCTGTTCGACAAGGCCACCGTGCACCTGCCCGGCGGCGACCTCGTGGTCAACGCCGAGAACAACTCGGTGGACAACGTCTACGTGCAGTCGCTCGCCGTCGACGGCGAGGCCCGCACGTCGACGTCGCTCTCGCAGGCCGACCTCTCGGGCGGCGCGACCCTGGACTTCGTCATGGGTCCGGAGCCGTCCGCGTGGGGCACGGGCGAGGACGACGCGCCGCCGTCGCTCACCGAGGGCGACGAGGCACCGGAGCCGGTGAAGGACGCGACGGCGTCGGGCCTCGGCACGACGACCGTCACCGACGGTGACGCCGCGACGAGCGCCGCGGCGCTCGTGGACGACACGTCGGCGACGCGCACGACGTTCGCCGGTGCCACCCCGACCGTCACGTGGTCGGGCAACGGCATCCGGCCGACCGTCGGCACGTACACGCTGACCTCCGGCGCGAGCGGGACGGCGTCGCCGTCCGCATGGGCCCTCGAGGGCTCCGACGACGGCGAGACGTGGACGACGCTCGACGAGCGTTCCGGCGAGCAGTTCCGCTGGGCGCTGCAGACGCGGCCGTTCACGGTCGCCGAGCCGGCGGCGTACGCGCACTACCGGGTCGTCGTCACGGCGTCGGCCGGGGAGGGCGCGCTCTCGCTCGCCGAGGTCGAGCTGCTCGCCGACCCGTCCGAGTCCGGGGCCACCGAGCTCACGCTCAACGCCGCGGCGGACCGCGACGC
Source organism: Cellulosimicrobium sp. So1_17 (assembly GCF_055181235.1). Classification (NCBI taxonomy): domain Bacteria; kingdom Bacillati; phylum Actinomycetota; class Actinomycetes; order Micrococcales; family Promicromonosporaceae; genus Cellulosimicrobium; species Cellulosimicrobium sp. So1_17. The sequence goes on along the minus strand of NZ_CM143702.1, from coordinate 2,447,941 downwards.
CGTCACGGGTCGCGAGGTCACGGGGACGTTCGCCACGCTCACGGGCGTCGACGACGCCGAGGGCCTGGACGTCTCGGTGACGTTCGGCGACGGCTCCGAGCCCGCCGCTGCCACGCTGGTGCAGGGCGCGTTCGGGTCGTGGTCGGTGCAGGCCGCGCACACGTGGACCGCTCCGGGCGTCTACCCGGTCACGGTCACGGTGACGCCGGACGGCGGGGAGCCGGTCACGGCGACCTCGTCCATGTCGGTCTCGCTGCTGCGCGAGGGCTCGCTCCTCGGGGCCTTCGACAACGTCTGCATCGGCGACCCGGGCACGACCGTCGGCTCGTGCGACGGCCAGGGCGTGTTCTTCGACCGCACGCAGCTCGCGGCCAAGGGCTTCGTCCAGGGTGAGCGCGGGTCCGTCCCCGGCACCGACCTGCAGTTCGACGTGCCCGCGGTCCCCGCGGGCGAGCCGGACAACGCGACCGGTGACGGCCAGACGATCGAGCTCGACGTCCCCGCGGACGCGGAGCAGCTCTCGATCATCGGGACGGGCACGGAGAAGAACCAGCAGGCCTCGGGCACGCTGACGTTCGACGACGGCTCCACCCAGGCCATCGACCTGAGCTTCGGCGACTGGTCGGGCGCGGCCCGCAACCCCGTGTTCGGGAACATCCCCGTGGCCGTGACGGACAGCCGCCTGCGCGGCGGCAGCCCGCAGACCGGTACGCCCGCCGCGTTCTTCGCGACGGCGCCGATCACGCTCCCCGAGGGCAAGCGGCCCGTGAGCATCACGCTCCCGGACCAGCCGGGCGTGCTCGAGCGCGACGGCCGCATCCACGTGGTCGCGTTCGCGCACGACGGGACCTTCGTGGAGCAGCCCGCGCTCGAGGTGACGGCTGCGGACGGCGTGAGCGTCGCCGTCGGGCAGGAGACCGACACCGTCCTGGCGACCGTCACCGGCGGGCGCGAGGGCGCGGAGCTCCGCGCCGCGATCACATGGGGTGACGGGTCCGACGTCGCCGCAGGGGCCGTCGCCGACGGTCAGGTCACGGGCGCGCACGCCTACACCGAGGCCGGGACGTACACGGCGTACGTCGTGGTCGACGACGGGTGGACGAGCAGCGTGGTCGAGGTCCCCGTGACCGTGACCGACGCGGCCCCGACGCTCGACGTCGAGGTCACCGCGAGCACGCGGTGCCTCGCGGGCAAGGCCTACGTCGCCGTCCGCGCCGTCAACGGCGAGGACGCCCCGCTCGCGATCCGGCTCGTCACGCCGTTCGGGACCAAGGCGTTCGCCGCGGTGCAGCCGGGTCAGTCGGCGTACCAGTCGTTCGCCGTCCGCGCGGCGTCCGTGGACGCCGGGACCGTGACGGTCGAGGCCGTCGGAGGCTCGGGCGACGAGGAGGTGACCGCGAGCATCGAGGCCGGCTTCGACGCGATCAGCTGCGGCTAGCCTCACAGCAGGAGGCCCGCCCCACGGCCTGCACCCGTCCTCGGACGGTCCAGGTCGTGAGGCGGGTACGCACCACCGTCGGTGCCCCGGGATGATCGTCCCGGGGCACCGCGCCGTACCGGAGGGAATCCGGGCGCAGGCGTCGCCCACCTCCGCACACCGAAGGGCCTTCATGACCACCGACCGACCCACGCCCGCCACGGACCTCACCGCGGACCGGATCCCGGACCTCGCCGCCTGGCGTCGCGACCAGCTCGCCGCGCTGCTGCGCTTCGCCGAGCCGACGCTGCGCGCCGACGGCGCGGCGCAGTGGCTCGACGACGACGGTCGCCCCGACCTCACGCGCCCCGTGCACACGTGGATCACGTCCCGCACGGCGCACGTCGAGTCGTTCGCGTCGCTGCTCGGCGTCCCGGGCGCGGGGGAGCGCGCGGACCGCGCGCTGCACGGATTGCGAGCGGTGCTCGTGGACGCCGAGCACGGCGGCTGGGTGTCGTCGCGGGGACCGGCGCCCCGGCCGGGCGACGTCGTGGACTCCGCCGAGGAGCCCGTCGACGGGACGAAGAGCGCCTATGCGCACGCGTTCGTCGTGCTCGCCGCGGCCTCGGGGACGATCGCCGGCCGCGACGGGGCGCGCGAGCTGCTCGAGGCGGCGCTCGCCGTGCTCGACGAGCGGTTCTGGGAGGCCGGCCCGCGCATGCACGCCGACGAGTGGTCGCGCGACTGGACCGTGCTCGACGACTACCGCGGCGTGAACGCCAACATGCACTCCGTCGAGGCGCTGCTCGCCGCGCACGACGCGACGGGCGACCGCGAGTGGCTCGCCCGCGCGGCGTCGGTCGCGGACCGCGTCGTGGGCTGGGCCGCGGAGAACGACTGGCGCATCCCCGAGCACTTCGACGCGTCGTGGACGCCGCTGCCGGAGTACAACGCGGACCGTCCGCGCGACCCGTTCAAGCCGTACGGCTCGACGCCCGGCCACGGCCTGGAGTGGGCGCGGCTGCTGCTGCAGCTCGACGTCGCCGCCGGCACGCCCGGTGCGCGGACCGAGGCGGCCGTCGCGCTGTTCGACCGCGCCGTGGCCGACGGCTGGGACGGCGCGCACGGCGGCGGGTTCGTCTACACCGTCGGCTGGGACGGCGTGCCCGTCGAGCCGCGCCGCTACCACTGGGTCGCGGCCGAGGCCGTCGCCGCGGCGGACGTGCTCGGCCGCGTGACGGGCGACCCGCGGTTCGCCGAGGCCGCAGCGGGCTGGTGGGCGTGGATCGACCGGTATCTCGTGGACCACGAGCGCGGGTCGTGGCACCACGAGCTCGACAGGGCCAACCGGCCCGACGGCGTCACGTGGGTCGGCAAGCCCGACGTCTACCACGCGGCACAGGCCGTGATCCTGCCGGACCTCCCGCTCACGGGCTCGCTCGCGGCGTCGGCCAAGGCGGCGGGCCGGATCCTGGGCTGAGGCGCTCCGCCGAACCCGGGTGGTGGGTCACGAGGTCTGCCGAACCCCGGGTTGCGCTGCAATGAGGGGGTTGATCGGGGCACAGCCCGGGGTTCGGCGGGTCAGATGGACGGCTAGGGTGCCGGCGTGACCTCTGACACGACCGCCCCTGCCGCAACGGCACGCCTGACGCTCGTCGACCTCGGCGCCGACGACCCGCGCTGGGCCGCGGCGCTGCCCGTGCTGCAGGCGCTGCGGCCGCACCTCACGGCGGACCTCCTGCGGCAGGTCCTCGCCGACGACATATCTGGCCCCCGTTTCCTCGCGGCGTTCGACGGCGACTCGTGCCTCGGCGTCGCGGGCTGGCGCGTCCTCGCGAACACGTGCGCGGTGCGCAAGCTGCACGTCGACGACCTCGTGACGGCGCCTGGAGCGCGGTCCCGCGGTGTCGGGGCGGCGCTTCTCGGCGAGCTCGAACGCCGGGCGCGCGACGCCGGGTGCTCGGCGCTCGACCTCGACTCGGGCGTGCAGCGGTTCGACGCCCACCGCTTCTACCTGCGCGAGCGCCTGAGCATCGTGGGGCACCACTTCGCGAAGGCCCTCTGACGTCAACCCTCACAAGGTTTACTATTCTCGATGCGGGTTACGTCGAGGAGGGCTGACGTGGCCCAGGAGTGGCGTGCCGGCGAGGCGCCCCGGACGTTCGTCCGACGGTCCTTCGAGCGGTCGACCAGCGCGCTCGTCGTCTCCGGTTCTCGCGTCCTGGACAGCGAGTTCCCGGAGTCGACCCACGCGAGAGCGGTACTCACCGCGATCGGCGGGCGAGGAGAGCGGACCTACACCGGCGTCCTGCGAACCCTTGACGGCGTGCTCTCGCCCGCGACGCTCGACCGTGCGCTGGCCATGCTCGCCACGAAACGCGTGATCGTCGCGGACGAACCGCTGTCGACCAAGGACGCGAGCAAGGGCCGCCGGTGGCGGGTCTCGGACCCAGCGCTCCGCTTCTGGCTCGCTCTCGTGGACCCCGTGCTCCCCGACGTCGACCGCGGCCGGCCCGACCTCGCGGCGGCGAGGTTCGATGCGCAGTTCGCCTCGTGGCGAGGGCGCGCGGTGGAACCTGTGGTGCGTGAGGCCCTCGGGCGGCTGCTTCCCGACGACCGGTGGCCGGCCGCGCGCGAGCTCGGCGGGTGGTGGCCGCGGTCGAACACCCCGGAGATCGACCTCGTCGCGGCCGACAGACGTCCGGCGAGGAGCATCGCGTTCGTGGGCACGGTGAAGTGGCACGCGGACCGACCCGTCGACGTACGGGAGATCAGCAGGCTCGCCGCGGACGCCATCAAGGTCCCGGGCGTCGGCGCCGCGACGCCGATGGTGGCCGTGTGCCCCGCGGGGGCGGTCGACGACCCGCGTCTCGCGCAGGTCTGGACCGCGGACGACCTGCTCGCCGCGTGGCCGTGACCCGGTCGTCGGCGGACCCGTGGACGACGAGAGCCCCGCACCTCGTGGTGCGGGGCTCTCGGGCGCTGAGCGGGTGACGGGAATCGAACCCGCGCTATCAGCTTGGGAAGCTGAAGTTCTACCATTGAACTACACCCGCGCGACGCTGGTGGCGCTCGCCCCGGCTCCTCTGGGAGGATCCTCGGCGAACCAGCGCGCGCCCCGATCATAGCGGACGACGCCGGGGATGCCAGCACCGCTCCGAGGAGGCGTCTTGTCCCAGAACCCGTACCAGCAGCAGCCCGACCCGCAGCAGCCCACGCCCTACGAGGCGAGCGCCGCGAGCCAGGACCGGGGCGAGCCCGCGTACGGGAGCCCGGCGCCGACGTCGGGCACGCCGCCCACCCAGCCGCTCGCCCAGGGCTACGGCCAGCCCGCCCCGGCGGCCCCGCAGGACCCCGCCTACGGCCAGCCCACCGGGCAGCAGGCGTACCCGCCACCGGGCCAGCCGTACGGGTACCCGCCGCAGGGCCACCCCGGCCAGCCCGGCCAGCCCGGCCAGCCGTACGGCTACCCGGGCGGCTACGACCCCAACCTCGACCCGAACGCGAAGTCGCGGCTCGCCGCGGGCCTGCTGGGCATCTTCCTCGGCAGCCTCGGCATCCACCGCTTCTACCTGGGCTACACGGGGATCGGCCTGACGATGCTGCTCGTCTCCGTCATCGGCGCGCTGCCCACGTTCGGGCTCGCTCCGGTCGCGGTGTCGGTCTGGGGTCTCGTCGAGGGCATCCTCTACCTCACGGCGAAGCAGGGCTCCTACGCGGTGGACTCGACGGGTCGCCCGCTCCGGGCCTGAGCCGACGGCTCAGATGCGGTAGTCGTCCCGGCCCTTCGGGTCGGGCGACGCCGCGTCGTCGGGCCCTCCGTGCTTGCCGAGTCCGGACGCCTGGTCCTTGACGGCCCCGGCGACCTTGCCGCCCTGCTCCTTGGCGACGTCCGCCAGCTTCGCGCCCTGCTCCTTCGCGACCGTGGTCACCTTGTCCTGCGCGGTGTGGACCGCCGACTGGACGTCCTCGGACTGCCAGAGGTCCTTGGCCTTGACCTTGATCTCCTCGAACCGCTCGCGTCCGGCGCGGGTCCCGAGCACGTACCCGATCCCGATCCCGACGACGAGTGCGATCTTCGACTTCATGGGGTTCCTCCTCGTTCGGCTGGTCAGGCGAACGTAGTCAGTGGCGTGCCTGCTCGCGCGGGCTGGGCCCGGAACGGGGCCGGTACGGGCGAGGCGTGGGCGTGCGTCGGCGCGGGTCGTGGCGTCGGCTAGCGTGGCCCCGTGCTGCTCTCCGACCGCGACATCAGGGCCGAGCTCGACGCCGGCCGCGTCCAGCTCGAGCCGTACGAGCCGGCGATGCTCCAGCCGTCGAGCATCGACGTGCGCCTGGACCGGTTCTTCCGGTTGTTCGACAACCACAAGTACCCGTTCATCGACCCGGCGCAGGACCAGCCGGACCTCACGCGCCTCGTCGAGGTCGACCCGGCCGAGCCGTTCGTGCTGCACCCGGGGGAGTTCGTCCTCGGGTCCACGTTCGAGGCGGTGACGCTGCCCGACGACGTCGCGGCGCGCCTCGAGGGCAAGTCGAGCCTCGGGCGGCTCGGGCTGCTCACGCACTCGACGGCCGGCTTCATCGACCCCGGGTTCTCCGGTCACGTGACGCTCGAGCTGAGCAACGTCGCGACGCTGCCCATCACGCTGTGGCCGGGCATGAAGATCGGCCAGCTGTGCTTCTTCCGGCTGTCGTCGCCCGCCGAGCACCCGTACGGGTCGCAGCAGTACGGCTCGCGGTACCAGGGCCAGCGGGGCCCGACGGCGTCGCGCTCGTTCCAGAACTTCCACCGGACGGACGTGTGAGGTGGCCCCGATGACGACCCTGCCCCTCCTGGCGAACCCCGACGGCCGCGGCGCCGCGCAGGGGTACCAGGCGCGGCACCTGCTCGGGCTGCCGGGGGACGTGCTGGTCGACGAGGTCGAGACCCTCGCGCTCTCGCGCTTCGCGGGCGCCCGGTGGGACGTCGCACCGGCGGGCACCGAGCCGCTCGTCCCGCCCGCGCGCACGGCAGGCCCTGGCGAGCCCGGGGTGCTGCGCACCTCACGGCACTCGTCGCTCACCGGTCCGTTCGCCGCGACCGGCTCGGGTCTGCCGCCCGGGACGGAGCTCGTGTTCGACGTCGTGTGCCCTCGCGAGCGGGGCGAGGCGCCCTGGCCCGGCGGGAGCGACCGCGACGGCGTCGGCCGCGCGTTCCCGGGCGGCCTGCCCGTGCGCGAGGAGGAGCGCGTCGTCGCGTGGCTCGTCGCGGCCGCACGGCGGCTCGGCGGGTCCGTGCGCACCGACGTCGGGAACCCGGCCGGACCCGGGGTCGTCCTCACGCCCGACCCGGGCGTCACGATCGACATGTGCCTGTACTCCGACGTCTGGCTCGAGCCGAACGCCGCGCTCGCGCTCGTCGCGCGCCTGCACCCGCGCACGATCCTCGCGACCGAGGGTGCGTCCTACCAGGGCCCCCCGAAGGGCATCACCGAGATGCCCCTGTACCGGGGCGAGAAGATGGACCCGGAGCTGCGTCGCGCGATCCACGCGGCCGCGGACGACGTCGACATCAAGGCCCTGACGACCGGCTCGGTGCTCGACGGCTACGGTCTGCTCGTCGACCTCGGCCTGGACGGGCTCGTCGCGGTCGAGGTGGGCGGCGAGGACCAGCTCCCGCTGCTCCTGCGCGGCCTGCCGTGGACGGCGGGCGGCGCGGTGAGCTACCGGGTCCGGTGGGAGCCGCGCGACCTCCTCGAGTCGCAGCAGGAGCAGCCGTCGATGGAGCACCGGATCGCGCGCAAGCGCGCCGGGGAGGTCGTCGGGCAGATCACGACCGCTCTGCACGGCGCGGTGGGCGGCGAGGTCGCGGACGAGTCCGACTTCCTGGTGGAGCCCGAGGACCTCTGACGCCGACGGCCCGTCCCGGCCGCGCAGCGGGTGAGGAATCGGTCACGATCCGGCCCCCGGCCCGCGGGCACATGTCGGCAGTCGGTAAAGTAGAGGCGGCTCGACACCTCGTCCCCGCGGGGGTCGACGCCCTGCTTCGTCGCGCGCGCCGCCGGAAGGCCGGTCGCCGCGGCGTCTGACAAGTCCAGCAAGGTCAGCAAGACCCGCCCACCCGCCCCCGACCCGGACGGAGCGGCCCGTGCTCTACGTGCTCCTCGCGCATCTCGCGATGGCACTGGGCGCGCCTGCACTCGTCTCCCTCCTCGGTCGCCGGGCCTTCCTCGTCCTCGCGCTCGCGCCGGCGTCCGCCGCCGTCTACGCGCTGGCGTGGACGGACCGCGTCATGGCCGGCGACCACCCGACGTCGGTCGTCGAGTGGGTGCCCGGCCTCGGGCTCGAGCTCGCGTTCCGCATGGACACGCTGTCCTGGCTGATGCTGCTGCTCGTCGGCGGCGTCGGTGCGCTGGTGCTCGTCTACTGCTCGGCGTACTTCTCGCCGACGGCCCAGGGCCTGCGCCGCTTCGGCGGCGTCCTCACGGCGTTCGCGGGCGCGATGGTCGGCCTGGTCGTCGCCGACGACGTGCTCCTGCTGTTCGTCTTCTGGGAGCTGACGACCGTCTTCTCCTACCTCCTCATCGGCCACTACGCCGACCGCAAGGCGAGCCGGCGTGCGGCGATGCAGGCGATCGTCGTGACGACGGCGGGCGGCCTGGCGATGCTCGTCGGGCTCATCGTCCTCGGGGTGCAGGCGGGCACGTACCGCCTCTCCGAGATCGTCGCGGACCCGCCCACCGGCGGCGCGGTGACGGCCGCGGTCGTGTGCGTCCTCGTGGGTGCGGTGAGCAAGTCGGCGCTGATCCCGCTGCACTTCTGGCTGCCCGCCGCGATGGCCGCTCCGACGCCGGTGAGCGCCTACCTGCACGCCGCGGCGATGGTCAAGGCCGGCGTCTACCTCGTCGCGCGGTTCGCGCCCGCCTACTCGGACACGACGGTGTGGCGCTCGATCGTCATCGCCCTCGGCGCCGGGACGCTGCTCGTCGGCGGCTACCGCGCGCTGCGCCAGTACGACCTCAAGCTCGTGCTCGCGTTCGGCACGGTGAGCCAGCTCGGCCTGATCATCCTCCTGGTCGGGATCGGCACGCGCGGTGCCGCCCTCGCCGGGCTCGCGATGATCGGCGCGCACGCGATGTTCAAGGCGTCGCTGTTCCTCGTCGTCGGCGCCGTCGACGCGGCCACCGGGACGCGCGACCTGCGCCGGCTGACGGGCGTCGGCCGGCGGCTGCCGTGGACGGCGTTCGCGGGCGGGCTCGCGACCGCGTCGATGATCGGCCTGCCGCCCTTCGCCGGCTACGTCGCGAAGGAGGCGGCGCTCGAGGCGCTGCTGCACGGCGAGGGGCCCGCGTGGGTCGACGCCGTCGTCCTGTGGTCCGTCGTCGTCGGCTCCATGTTCACGGTCGCCTACGGTCTCCGGTTCTGGTGGGGCGCCTTCTCGTCGCACAAGCGCCACGGCTCCCCGGCGCGCGCGAACGACCACCTGGACCTCCGCGCCCCCGGCCGGGGCCCCGTCATCGAGGCGGACGAGGCGCCCGTCGACCCGGCCCGGATCAAGCCCCTGCCGTTCCTGCTCGTGGCGCCCGCCGTCGTGCTCGCGGTGCTGGGCCTCGCGGCCGCCCTCGTGCCGCACTTCGGCGAGGACCTGCTGCAGCCCTACGCCGAGACGTACCCGGCGGGGGAGCCGGGCCACCTCGTGCTGTGGGCCGGGTTCACTCCCGCGCTCGCCCTCACGGTGCTCGTCCTGGCGGTCGGCGTCCTGCTCTTCTGGCAGCGCTCGCGCGTCGAGCGGTTCCAGGCCTCGCTGTGGACCGGCCCGGAGGCGGACGTCACCTACCGGCGCGTCATGCGCAAGCTCGACGACGTCGCCGCGGACGTCACCGCGGTGACCCAGCGAGGCTCGCTCCCGCTGTATCTCGGCATCATCCTCACGGTGCTGGTCCTCGGGCCCGGGCTCGTGATGGTCGCGCAGACGAGCTGGCCCGAGCAGCTCAAGGCGTGGGACCGCCCCGCGCAGCTCGCGGCCGTCGTCGCGATCTGCGTCGCCTCGATCCTCGCCGCCCGCTCGCGGCGCCGGCTCAAGGCCGTGATCCTCATCGGCATCGCGGGCTACGGCAACGCCGTGCTCTTCCTCCTGCACGGCGCGCCCGACCTCGCGCTCACCCAGGTCCTCGTCGAGACCATCACGCTCGTCGTCATGGTGCTCGTCCTGCGCCGCCTGCCGCCCTACTTCTCCGACCGCCCGCTCGCGTCCAGCCGGTGGGTGCGCCTCGGCGTCGCCGTCGCGGTGGGCGTCGTGATGATGGGGTTCGCGGTCGTCGTGCCGCTGGCGCGCGTCGCGATCCCGGTCTCCGTCGACTTCCCGGAGGAGGCGTACGAGTGGGGCGGCGGCAAGAACATCGTCAACGTGACGCTCGTCGACATCCGCGCGTGGGACACCATGGGCGAGATCTCGGTGCTCCTCGCCGCGGCGACCGGCGTCGCGTCGCTCGTCTTCCTGCGCACGCGCAGCGGCGAGGTGCTGCGGATCGCGAACGCCCGGGTCGTCACGGGCAAGCCCGACGGCAAGGGCACGGGCGTCTGGGGCGGCGAGCCCGACCCGGGTGCGGCGCTGCGGCGGCGCGGCGTGGACGACGCGGCGCAGCCGCGCATGTCCGTGTGGCTCAACGCGGGCCGCACGCTCGCGCCGCAACGACGTTCGGTGATCTTCGAGGTCGTCACCCGGGTCCTCTTCCACTCGATGATTGTCTTCGCGCTGTTCCTGCTGTTCTCGGGCCACAACAACCCCGGCGGCGGTTTCGCGGCGGGCCTCGTCGTCGGCATCGCGCTGGTCGTGCGGTACCTCGCGGGCGGGCGGTACGAGCTGGGCGAGGCCGCGCCGGTGCACCCCGGCCTGCTCCTGGGTCTCGGCCTGTTCCTCTCCGCCGGGGCCGGGCTCGTCCCTCTCTTCTTCGGCGGCTCGGTGCTCCAGAGCGCGATCCTCGAGGTGACCGTCCCCGTGTTCGGGGACGTCAAGTTCGTCACGACGCTGTTCTTCGACGTGGGCGTGTTCCTCGTCGTCGTCGGCCTCGTCCTCGACATCCTGCGCACGCTCGGCGCGGAGATCGACCGGCAGACCGAACGTGCCGCCGCCGGGCGCGAGCCCGGCGAGGACACCGGTCCGCTCGAGGCGATGGAGCCGGACGCGATCGGCGGTGGTCGACGATGAACGGGCCCGCGGGCGTGATCGACATGACCCCGAGCATCGTCCTCGTGCTGGCGATCGGCGTGTGCTTCGCCACCGGCGTGTACCTGCTCCTCGAGCGCAGCCTCACCCGGGTGCTGCTCGGCTTCATCCTCATGGGGAACGGCGCGAACCTGCTCTTCCTCGTCGCCGGCGGCCGGGCGGGCGGGGCACCGATCGTCGGGACCACGCCCGACGACGAGATGAGCGACCCGCTCGTCCAGGCGATGGTCCTCACCGCGATCGTCATCACCCTCGGGCTCACGGCGTTCGTCCTCGCCATGGCGTACCGCTCGTGGCAGCTCCACGGCCACGACGAGGTCCAGGACGACCTCGAGGACCGCCGCGTCGCGCGCCACGCGGCGCGCAACGCACCCGCGTTCGAGGACCTCGACACGGAGGAGAGCGGTCAGACGCTGGACGACGAGGCGGCCGAGGTGCACGACGAGACCGACGCGGACCGCGACGGGATCACCGACGCGCGGCTCGGCCGCAAGCGGTCCCGGCCGCACGGCACGGACGACGACGAGGGGGAGGAGCGCTGATGGACCTGACCGAGGTCGCACGCACCGTCGTCCCCCTGCCCGTCGTGCTGCCGCTCATCGCGGCCGGGCTCACCCTGGCGCTGTGGCGCCACGCGCGCGCCCAGCGGATCATCGCGACGGCGGCGCTCTCCCTCGTGCTCGTCACGTCCGTCGTGCTGCTCGTCGCCGCGGACTCCGGCCCCATCGTGGTCGACGTGGGCGAGTGGGCCGCCCCGGTCGGCATCGACCTCGTGGCGGACCGGCTCTCGGCCCTCATGCTCACGGTGTCGAGCTTCGTCATGCTGTGCGTCCTGCTGTACTCGCTGGCCCAGGGCGTGGCCGACGGGGACGAGGAGGCGCCGGTCGCGATCTACCACCCGACGTTCATGGTCCTCGCGGCGGGCGTGTTCAACGCGTTCCTCTCCGGCGACCTGTTCAACCTCTACGTCGGGTTCGAGATCTTCCTCGCGGCGAGCTACGTGCTGCTCACGCTCGGCGGGACGGGCGAGCGGATCCGGGCGGGATCGATCTACGTCGTCGTCGCGCTGCTGTCGTCGATCATCTTCCTCGTCGCGATCGCGCTCACCTATGCGTCGACGGGCACGGTCAACCTCGCGCAGCTCTCCGAGCGGTTCGCCGAGATCGACCCCGGCGTGCGGCTGACGATCCAGCTCCTGCTGCTGCTCGCGTTCGGGATCAAGGCCGCGTTGTTCCCCCTGTCGTCCTGGCTCCCGGACTCCTACCCGACGGCGCCCGCACCGGTCACCGCGGTGTTCGCGGGCCTGCTCACCAAGGTCGGCGTGTACGCGATCATCCGCACCCAGACGCTGCTGTTCCCGCAGGACGACCGCGTCGACGACCTGCTCCTGTGGCTCGCCCTGCTGACGATGGTCGTCGGGATCCTCGGCGCCGTCGCGCAGAACGACATCAAGCGGCTGCTGTCCTTCACGCTCGTGAGCCACATCGGCTTCATGATCTTCGGCATCGCGCTCGCGTCCGAGCCGGGCATGGCGGCGGCCATCTTCTACGTCGTGCACCACATCACGGTGCAGACCACGCTGTTCCTCGTCGTGGGCCTCGTGGAACGTCGCGGCGGGTCGACGTCGCTCGACCGCCTCGGTGGTCTCGCCAAGCTCGCGCCGGGCCTGGCGATCCTGTTCTTCGTCCCGGCGATGAACCTCGCGGGCATCCCGCCGCTCTCGGGCTTCCTCGGCAAGCTCGGGCTGCTCGAGGAGGGTGTCGCGCAGGGCACGCCGCTCACGTGGGCGCTCGTCGTCGGTTCCGTCGTGACGTCGCTCCTCACGCTCTACGCGATCGTCAAGGCCTGGAACAAGGCGTTCTGGCAGACGCCGCCCGTCGAGATCCCGCAGGGCGTCACCATGCCGCGCGGCATGGTGGGGCCCGCGGCGGCGCTCGTGGCGTTCGGCCTCGCGCTCACCGTGGTCGCCGGCCCGCTCTACTCCTACACGGAACGCGCGGCCGCGACCCTGCTCGACGGCCACACCTACGTCGACGCGGTGTTCGTCGGCGGCTCCGAGCGCGGGCAGGGTGTCTCGAGCGACGTCGCCGAGGACGGTGACGGGTCATGAGCCTGCACCGCCGCCGCAGCAACCTGGCCGTCGGGTGGTTCCGCCGCGTCACCACGCAGTGGCGCACGGTCCTCTGGCTGACCCTCGTGTGGGTCATGCTCTGGGGCGACCTGTCGTGGGGCAACGTCGTCGCGGGTGCGGTGCTGGGCGCCGTGGTGCTCGTGATGTTCCCGCTGCCGTCGGTCGCGACCAGCGGCCGCGTCCGCCCGTGGCCGCTCCTCGTGCTGCTCGCGAGGTTCGTGGCCGACCTCGTCACCGCGTCGTTCCAGGTGAGCCTCCTCGCGCTCGACCCGCGGCGGACGCCGCACGGGGCCGTCGTCGGGGTGCGCCTGCGGAACCCGTCCGACCTGTACATGACCATGACGGCAGAGCTCAGCTCGCTCGTCCCCGGGTCGCTCGTCGTCGAGGCGCACCGGCTCACGGGGATGCTCTACCTGCACGTGCTCGACGTCGACCAGGTGGGCGGCGTCGAGCAGGTGCGCGCCGACACGCTCGCGCTCGAGGCGCGCATCCTGCACGCGTTCGCGTCGAACGAGGACCTGCGCGCGGCCGGGCTCTACCACGGCACCGGGGGGACGCCAGCGCCCGACGACCCGGGCGAGGGCGGCGGGCGGCCCGGCCACGAGACGGGCGCGGCCCGAGGACCGGCCACCGGGGAGAGGAGCGAGCCGTGACCGACACCGTCTACCTCGTCGTCGTGATCGCGGCGGCGGTGCTGCTCGGGGCGGCCGCGACGCTCGCCGTCGTCCGGGCCGAGCGCGGTCCGTCGATGCTCGACCGCACCATCGCGCTCGACGTCTTCACGACGACGCTCGTCGGTGCGATCGCGCTCGAGGCTGCGTTCTCGCGCCGCACCGACACGATCCCGCTGCTCGTCGTGCTCTCGCTCGTCGGCTTCATCGGGTCGGTGACGATCGCCCGGTTCGCGTCCGTCGAGCCCGAGGGCGAGGGCCGCATCCGCACCCCCGAGGAGGTGGCGCGCGAGGACGCCGAGCGCCGCGCCGCCGAGGAGGACGAGCGCGACGCCGCGATCGACGCCGACCACCACGGCACCACGCCCGAGGGGGAGGTGCGCTGATGGACACCGCGTTCTGGGACGGTGTCGCCGACATCGTGTCCGCCGTGCTCCTGCTGCTGGGTGCGTTCCTCGCGTTCGCCGCCGGCGTCGGCGTCGCGCGCTTCCCCGACCTGCTCGCCCGCATGCACGCGGCGACGAAGCCGCAGGTGCTCGGTCTCATCCTCGTGCTGCTCGGGCTGAGCCTGCGCCTGCGGTCCTGGGGAGCCCTCGCGACGCTCGCCCTCGTCGTCGTCTTCCAGCTCCTCACCTCGCCGGTCGCGGCGCACATGGTCGGCCGTGCGGGGTACCGCACGGGCAAGGTCGACACGTCCCACCTCGTGGTCGACGAGCTGACGCGCGACCAGGACGCTGCCGACCGCGAGGACGTCGGCGAGCACGACCTCCCGGCAGGACGCCGGCCCGCGGCAGACCTGGCCGGCACGGGCGACGCGGCCGACCACGGGAGGGCGGACCCCGCCCCACCGAAGGAGGAGGGCGGTCGCGCGAGGTAGGACGGCTGCCACGCGAGGTAGTACGGCTGTTGCGAGGTAGTACGGCTGTCACGCGAGGTAGTGCGGCTGTCACGCGAGGTGGTACGGCTGTCGTGAGGGTGGTACCGGGGGAGTGCGGGACGCGGGCGCGGTAGCCGAGGAGTCCTCGTGCCGGGCGGGCGGGCGCGTGGTAGACCGGACCCGTGCCAGCGAGCGACATGCCGTCCGACCACCGCCCGGCGCCGGCCGCGGCGTCGGCCGCCCCGTTCCCCGGGACGAGCCCGCGTGTCGTGCAGGGCGACGGCGGCGGGGAGAGCACGCTCACGGTGGTGGTCGCGTTCTGCGCCAACGCGCTCATCGCCGTCGCCAAGTCCTTCGCCGCCGTCGTGACCGGGTCGGCCTCGATGCTCGCGGAGGCGGTCCACTCGTGGGCCGACACCGGGAACGAGGTGTTCCTCCTCGTCGCGAACCGGCGCTCGCGACGCCCGGCCGACGCCGCGCACCCGATCGGTTTCGGCCGCGAGGCGTACGTGTGGTCGATGTTCGCGGCGATCGGCCTGTTCGCCGTCGGCGCGGGCGTCTCGATCACGCACGGCATCCAGGAGCTCGTGCATCCTGAGCCGGCAGGCAGCTTCGGCGTCGCCTACGCGGTGCTCGGACTCGCGTTCGTGCTCGAGGGGATCTCGTTCCTCCAGGCGCGCCGGCAGGTGCGAGCCGAGGCGCGGCGCGCGCAGCACGACACCCTGCACCACGTCCTCGTGACCTCCGACCCGACCCTGCGCGCGGTCTTCGCCGAGGACGCGGCGGCGCTCGTCGGGCTCGTCGTCGCGTTCGGCGGCGTGCTCGCCCACCAGCTCACGGGCTCGCCGGTGCCCGACGCGATCGGGTCGATCGTCGTCGGCGTCGTGCTGGCCGTCGTGTCGGTCGTGCTCATCGACCGCAACCGGCGGTTCCTCGTCGGCGAGGCGGCCCTGCCCGCGACGCGCGACGCGGTGCTCCGCGCGATCGCGGCGATGCCGCAGGTCGAGCGCGTCACCTACCTGCGCCTCGAGTACGTGGGGCCGCGCTCGCTCTACCTCGTCGCGAGCGTCGACCTCACGGGCGACGAGGCCGAGACGTCCGTCGCCCGCCGCCTCGACGAGCTCGAGCGGGCGGCGACGGCGTCGACGCTCGTCGCGGGCGCCGTGTTCACCGTGTCCACGCCGGAGGAGCCCTCGTTGCTCTGAGGCGCCGGAGGGGCTCGCGTGCACAGATCGGACGAACCTCGCTAGGGTCGTGCGATGGCCCCGCCCCGCACGCCCCGGCACCTCCGCGGCGGTCCGGTCCCGGTACCGGCGCCCGCAGCAGCGCCGCCGTCCGGTGCCCGACGGCGCTCGGGCGCCCCCGCGCGCCACCTGCGGTCGACGCCCGGTGCGGTGGGAGCCGTCACCGCCGGTGTCACGGCGGTGCTGGTCCTCGGGCCGTCGGCCGGGCTGACCGCGGCGACGATGACCGGCGAGCTGCGCCCTGAGCACGCCGGCCGCCTGGGGCCTGTCGTCGCCGCCCTGCCCTGGTCTCCCGGTGCGGTGCCCGGCGACCTGCTCGCGGAGCGCGAGCGGTACGCCGCCTCCCGGACGCTGCCCCAGCGGTACGACGTCGACGGCGCCGGACCCGCCGCGCCGTCGGGCACCCCGGGGACGAGCACCGCGGCCTCGGGATCCCCGGCCGCGGACACGCCGACCACCGACGCCGCGCCGCCGGCCGCGGAGGCCGCTCCGCAGCCCGAGCCGTCACCCGCGCCCACGGCCGCGCCGGACGCGACGGTGGAACCCGCCCCGCCGAGCGCGTCACCGCCCGCCGCGGCGCCGACCGTCGCCGCCGCACCCGGACCGGACGTGCTCTCGGCGGAGGGAGCGGCGGTGGTCGAGCTGACGAACGCCGAGCGTGCCGCCGCGGGGTGCGAGCCGCTCGCCGTCGACGAGCGGCTCACCGCCGCGGCCCAGCTCCACAGCGAGGACATGCTCGCGCAGGACTACTTCGACCACACGAGCCTCGACGGGCGTTCACCGTGGGACCGGGCCGAGGCGCAGGGCTACGAGAACCCGGGCGCCGAGAACATCGCGAAGGGGCAGGCCACGGCCGAGGAGGTCGTGCGGGCCTGGATGGACTCGCCGGGGCACCGCGCGAACATCCTGGACTGCGACCTGCGGGAGATCGGCGTCGGGCACGCCGAGCGCGTCTGGACGCAGCTCTTCGGTCGGGGCTGAGCAAGCCACCGCCCAGCTGCATCCTCCGTGCCGTCCTCCGCGGGGACACCGCACTGCGGGCCGGCGGCCCGGCGGTGGCGGCCGGGCGTCTCACACGGCAAGGGTCCCGACGGCGCCGGCGACGGCGCGCTCCCGGTCGAGCAGGCTGCGCTTGATCTCGAGGCCGTAGCGGTACCCGCCGAGGCTGCCGTCGGTCCGCAGGACGCGGTGGCACGGCACGAACAGCGCCGCGGCGTTCATGGCGCACGCCCCCGCCGCGGCGCGCACGGCGGCGGGCCGGCCCGACAGCTCGGCGTACCCGGTGTAGGTCACGGGCGCGCCGGGCTCGACCGTGCGCAGCACGTCCCACGCGTGGGCGCGGAACGGTCCGGAGACCTGCCGGACGGGGACACCGTCGATGGCGTGCACGTCGCCCGCGTAGTAGGCGAGGACCGCGACGACGGCGGCCGCGACAGGGGTGGCGTCGTCCGGCACGGGCGTGACGTCGGACGGCCGCAGGTCGGGGTGGACGAGCGCGACGAGCGCGTCGACGTCGTCCGTCCACCCGGAGGCGAGCACGGCGCCGTCGGGCGCGGCGACGACCGTGAAGGGCCCGTCGGGCGTGGCGACCGTGGTCGTCGTGGCGGTGGTGGTGGCGGTGGCGGTGGGGGTCACGGGGTCTCCTCCAGGAGGGTCGTGGTGGGCGGTGTCGTCATCGGGGCCGCGGGCGACGTCGCGGCGGCGCGCCACAGGTGCATCGCCGCGTAGGAGCGCCAGGGGGCCCAGCGCTCGGCGTGGTCGGCCAGGGCGCGGCGGTCGGCGGGCAGGCCGAGCGCGCGGGCGCCGGCCCGCAGGGCGAGGTCGCCGTCGAGCAGGACGTCCGGGTCGTGCAGGACCCGCATCGCGACGTAGCCGGAGGTCCACGGCCCGACGCCGGGCAGCGCCTCGAGCGCGGACCGCATCGCGACCGGCTCGTCGGCCGTGGACAGGCTGAGGCCGCCGTCGACCAGCGCGCGGGCCACGCCGAGGATCGCGGCGGTCCGGCGCGCCGGCCCGCGCAGGTGGTGGGCGCCCTCGGAGGCGATCGCCGCCGCCGTCGGGAAGAGGCGCGTCGGCCCGAACCGGGACGCGAAGGGCGTGCCGAGCGCGCCCGCGAGGCGGGTCAGGTGCGTGCGCGCGGCCGCGACGGAGATCTGCTGACCGACGAGCGCGCGCACGAGGATCTCGACCGGGTCGACCGCGCCGGGGACCCGGACGCCCGGGGTCGCGCGGACGGAGCCCGCCAGAGCCGGGTCGACGGCGAGCGCGGCGTCGACGGCCTGCGGGTCCGCGTCGAGGTCGAACAGGCGGCGGACGCGCGCGACGGCAGCGGGCAGGTCGGCGACGGACGTGAGCTCGAGCTCGACGTGGAACCGTGACTCGCCCGGCACCGGGCCGTAGGACGCGCGGAACGCCCCGGGCCCGTGGGGCAGGGCGATCGTGCGCGCGTACGTGAGGTGGGGTGCGTCGAGCGGACCGACGACCTCCACGCCGCCCACCGCGCGGGCGGCGAGGAAGCCGAAGACCCCGCGGGCGTCGTACGGCTCGCGCAGCGGCAGCGTGAGCGCCAGCGTCGCCGTGGTGGTTGCGGCGGTCGGCGCGTCGGGCGGACCGTCGACGGTGCTCGCGGTGACCGAGGCGTCGACCGCGGCGTCGACCGGGGGGCGGTGGGGGGCCGGCGTGGTGCGGGGCCGTGCCCGACGGCGCAGCTCGCTCGGCGTCGTCGCGAACACCTCGGTGACGGTGTCGTTGAACTGGCGGATGCTGCCGAAGCCCGCGGCGAACGCGACGTCGGCCAGAGGGAGGTCGGTCCCCGTGATCAGGGACCGCGCCGTCTGGGCGCGCAGCGCGCGGGCGAGCGCGATGGGCCCCGCGCCGAGCTCGGCCAGCAGGACGCGGTGCAGGTGGCGCGGCGAGTAGCCGAGGCGCGCGGCGAGGCCGTCGACACCTTCGCGGTCCACCACGCCGTCGCCGACGAGCCGCATCGCGCGCGCCGCGAGGTCGTGCCCCAGGTCCCAGCTGGGCGTCCCGGGGACCGCCTCGGGCAGGCACCGCTTGCAGGCGCGGTAGCCGGCCTCGTGCGCAGCGGCGGACGTGCGGTAGAACGTGACGTTCTCGGGCCGCGGCGTACGGGCGGGGCACGACGGGCGGCAGTAGATGCCCGTCGTCCGCACGGCGGTGATGAACTGCCCGTCGAACCGGCGGTCACGCGACGCGATGGCGCGGTAGCGCTCGGCGAACACCGGGTCGTCGCTCGCCGTCGTCGGCGCGTCGGTGGGCGTCGAGGTCGGGTGCGTCGTGGTCATGACCCGATCCTCGCGCGCGGCAGGCGTCGCTGGCTAGCGGGAATCGGACATGGCGGAGGCGGCCGTCAGACGTGCTGGTCGAGCCAGTCGAGGCTCCCGCGGAGGTACGTTGTCCGGGCAGGCTCGGGGGAGAGCGCGAGGTCGTGCGCGCCGCCCTCCACGGTCACGACCGTCACGTCGTCTCCGAGGTGCCGCGCACGCGTCGTGATGTGCTCGACGTCCAGCACGGAGTCCGTCGTGAGCAGCTCCTCGTGCCATCCGGCGGCGGGGCCGCTCCGCGCCGACGAGAGCACGAGCACAGGGCAGTCGATCGCCAGGCCTCGGGCGAGGCGCGACTGCGACCGGCGCACGCTGCGCACGAAGCCGGCCCGCGCCGGGAACCCCTCGAGCGGCTTCCAGGCGAGGTCGAAGTCCCACTCGCCGCCCGTGCTCACGTGCAGCGCTCGCGGCCAGCTCTCGTCCAGGTGCCCGACGACGAGCCGCGGCGCGAACCGCCCGACCACGTCGATCGCCCACGTGACCGGGCCGCGGTAGATCCACGGCCTGTTGAGCTCGAACCACGGGCTGTTGAGGACGAGCGCCGCGAGCAGTCCTGGCCGCGCGTCGGCCCACAGGCTCGCGACGAGGCCGCCCGTCGAGTGGCCGAGGACGACGAGGCGGTCGTGACCCTCAGCGCGGATCGCGCGCGCGGCGGCATCGAGGTCCTGCGCGTACACGGCGAGGTCGGTGACGAAGTTCGGGTCGTCGTCGGGCCGCGACGGCGCGCCCGAGCCGCGACCGACGGACCGGCCGTACCCGCGCAGGTCGAGCGCGTAGAACCGGTAGCCGCGGGCCTCGAACGCCGCGGCGACGTGGGTCTGGAAGAAGTAGTCGATGTACCCGTGCACGTACAGCACGGCCGGGTGGTCGGCGGGCCGGACGGCGGCGGCCTCGCCGTCCGCGGCCTCGCCGTCGGCCGGTTCCGCCGGGTGCCCGACGCCGGGGCGCACCCGCCGCACGAGGGTCGCCACCGCGCCGTCGGGCAGGGGGAGGTCGCGGGCGACCCAGTCGTCGCCCAGGACGTCGGGTCGCCAGTCGTCCGTCGCGGAAGCCATGCCCGACGGTACCGTGACACGGATGACGAGCCAGATCATCGCGCGCGCCGACGACGCCGTCGGCCACCTGACCCTCGACCGTCCCCGTGCGCTCAACGCGCTCGGCTACGACATGCTCGGCGAGATCGCCGCCGTCCTCGACGCGTGGCGCGACGACCCGACGGTCCGCGTGCTCCTGCTCGACGGCGCCGGCGACCGCGGACTCTGCGCGGGCGGCGACATCCGGGAGCTGCACGCGTCGATCGTCGCGGGACGGACGGCCGACGCACGGCGGTACTTCCGTCGGGAGTACGCCGTGGACGCCGCGCTCGCCGAGAGCCCGGTGCCCGTCGTCGCGATCATGGACGGCGTCACCATGGGCGGCGGGGTCGGCCTGGCCGGGCACGCGACCGTGCGCGTGGTCACGGAGCGCTCGCGGGTCGCGATGCCCGAGACGCGCATCGGCTTCACGCCCGACGTCGGGGGCTCGTGGCTGCTCGCGCGGGCGCCCGGGAGGCTCGGCGAGCACCTCGCCCTCGGCGCCGTGACGATGGACGGCGCCGACGCGATCCACGCGGGCCTCGCCGACCACTACGTGCCGACCGAACGGCTCGGGCTGCTGCACGAGGACCTCGTCGCGCTCGCGACCTCCGGCGTCGACCCGCTGGACCCGCAGGCCGTCCACGCCGTGGCGCTGCGGCACGCGATCGTGCCGCCCCCGTCGGCGCTCGCGGCCCGGCAGGACCGCGTCGACCGCTGCTACGGCGAGGAGGGCGTGCCCGGGATCGTCGCCGCGCTGCGTGCGGAGGCCGACGCGGGCGACGAGGAGTCCGGTGCCGAGGCCGACGAGCTCGAGGTGCTGTCCCCGACCGCCGTGACCGTCACGCTCGCAGCGGTCCGCAGCGCTCGTGGGCTCACCGACCTGCGGTCCGCCCTCGAGCAGGAGTACCGCCTCGTCGCCTGGTTCGTCGACACGCAGCCGGACCTCGTCGAGGGGATCCGCGCCCAGGTCGTCGACAAGGACCGCGACCCCTCGTGGTCGCCGGGCTCGCTGGCCGACGTCGACCCCGGGCTCGGCGCCGTCGCGCTCGCCTACGAACCGGCAGAACCCCTCTGGGGCTCGGCCGGCAGGGTCGCGAAGTAGTACGGCAGGTCGCGAGGTAGAACCCGCCGGGTTCTACCTCGCGACCTGCCGTACTACCTCGCGGAACAGGCTAGGCGTCAGGTCGGCGGGCGGAGCCGCGTCGCGTCGTCGATCTCGTCGTCACCGTCGTCGTTGCCGGGCCCCGTGCGACCGGGGTCCGACGCCGCGGCGCCCGGCTGCGGCGGGAGCGGCTGGGTCGGGGCGGGCGGCACCGGTCCGGGCTGCGGAGGCAGCGGCTGCGTGGTGGCCGGGCCCTGCTGGTACGGAGTCGTCGGTGCCTGCTGCGGGTGCCCGGGTGCGCCGGGGTATCCGGGCTGCTGGCCCTGCGGCGGCGCGTACGGGCCCTGCGGGGTACCCGGACGGCCGGGCTGCTGGCCCGGCGCGGGCGGGTACTGCCCCTGCGGGCCGGGCTGCTGCCCCTGCGGGCCGGGCTGCTGACCCTGCGGGCCGGGCTGCTGGCCGGGATATCCGCCCTGCTGCGGCGGGTACTGGCCGGGTTGGCCCTGCTGACCGGGGTAGCCGCCCTGCTGCGGGGGGTACTGGCCAGGCTGGCCCTGCTGCCCGGGGTAGGCGGCGGGCGGCTGCTGACCCGGCTGGCCGGGGTACTGGCCCGGCTGACCGGGGTACTGACCCGGCTGACCGGCGTACTGGCCGGGCTGACCGGGGTACTGGCCCTGCGGGGGACCCGGCTGGCCCGGGTACTGGCCCGGGTACTGACCCTGCGGCGCGCCGGGCTGACCCGGGTAGCCGCCCTGGGCGAGTCCCGCGTCACCGTCCTGCGCGTCCGGCTTCTTGCGCAGCACCAGCCAGAGCACGAGGCCGATGATCGCGAGCAGGAGGAGCCCGCCGACCAGGCCGAGGACCCACCAGGGGAAGCCGGAGCCCTCGTCGCCGTCCGAGTCCGCGGACGAGCCCGTGGTGCCGTCGTCCGTGCCGTCGTCGGAGCCGTCGGTCGAGCCGTCCGTGGTCCCGTCGCCCGGGTCCGCCGCGGCGCCCCCGGCAACGGCCGACCCGCGGGCCGAGAGCTCGGTGACCTCGCCGATCACGGGGGTCCAGGTCACGGTGTTGCCGTCGACCTCGCCATTGGTCTCCGCGACCTCACCGGGGAACGTGATGGAGATGCTGACCTCGAAGCCCTCCATCATCTGGCGGGTCATCTCGTCCGACTCCGGATCGGTCCCGTCCATGCCCATCTCCTCGTCGGACATGTCCATCGAGCCGCTCACCACGAACTCGTCGCCCTCGCGCGTGATGGAGAGCTCGTCCGTGGCGCCCGTCGACATGTCGGAGATCGGCTGACCGGTGTAGGTCATCCGCGTGCCGGTGTAGCCGTCCTCGGCGTAGGGCTCCTGGGTCGCACCGGGCGGGAGCTCGCCCTCCATCTCCGAGCCCATCTGGTCCCACAGCGCCTGCGGGTCCTGGCCGAGCGCCTCGGCCGTCTCGTCGGAGATCGCCATGACGATCGTGCCGTCGGCCGTGTCGTCCTCGTTGAGCGTGAGGTCCATGTCGATCCTCATGCACCCGGCGAGGAACAGTGCAAGGGTGGCGAGGAGGGCGCCGAGTCCGAGTCGCTTGCGCAGTGGCGAGGGGTTCACCTGTCCAGCATGTCGCGGATCCGCGGCGGGGGCGAGGGTCGATGCCGATTTGAGACGAACGTCCGGAGACTTCATCCGTCCCGGCCCGCAGGGCCGTGCGCATGGCGGGCGAGCCAAGTTGAGCGGAATACACTCAACTTGAGGACCGTTCCACTGGTCAGACCCTGTTCCCTGATCAACCACCGGAGCCCCGATGGAGACGAAGTTCACCACGATGTCGCAGCAGGCGATCGGCGACGCGATCCAGACCGCCACCGCTGCGGGCAACCCCCAGCTCGAGCCGACCCACCTCCTGGCGGCGCTGCTCGCCCAGGACGGCGGCGTCGCCGTCGGGCTGCTCGACGCCGTCGGCGCGGACAAGCAGGCGATCGGCCAGCGGCTGCGCGCCGCGCTCGTCGCGCTGCCCACGGTGAGCGGCTCCGCCGTCGCGCAGCCCCAGCCGTCGCGGGCGACCTCGGCCGTGCTCGAGAACGCCTCGAAGGAGGCGCAGGGGCTCGGCGACGAGTACGTCTCGACCGAGCACCTGCTCATCGGTCTGGCCGCGGGCTCGTCGCAGGCCGCGACGATCCTCCAGCAGGCCGGCGCCCCGGCGGACGCGCTGCGCTCCGCGCTGCCCGCGGTCCGGGGGAGCGCACGTGTCACGAGCCCCAACCCCGAGGGCACCTACAAGGCGCTCGAGCAGTACGGCACCGACCTCACGGCCGCGGCCGCCGACGGCAGGCTCGACCCCGTCATCGGCCGCGACTCCGAGATCCGCCGCGTGGTCCAGGTGCTGTCGCGCCGCACGAAGAACAACCCCGTCCTCATCGGGGAGCCCGGCGTCGGCAAGACGGCCGTCGTCGAGGGCCTCGCGCAGCGCATCGTCGCCGGCGACGTCCCCACGTCCCTGCAGGGCAAGCGGCTCATCTCCCTGGACCTCGCGAGCATGGTCGCGGGCGCGAAGTACCGCGGTGAGTTCGAGGAGCGGCTCAAGGCCGTGCTCGAGGAGATCCGCTCGTCCGACGGCGAGGTCGTCACCTTCATCGACGAGCTGCACACCGTCGTGGGCGCCGGCGCAGGTGGAGAGGGCGCGATGGACGCGGGCAACATGCTCAAGCCCATGCTCGCCCGCGGCGAGCTGCGGCTCGTCGGCGCCACGACGCTCGACGAGTACCGCGAGCACGTCGAGAAGGACCCGGCGCTCGAGCGCCGTTTCCAGCAGGTCTTCGTCGGCGAGCCGTCCGTCGAGGACACGGTCGCGATCCTGCGCGGCCTCAAGGAGCGGTACGAGGCGCACCACAAGGTGACGATCGCGGACTCCGCGCTCGTCGCCGCCGCATCGTTGTCCGACCGGTACATCCCCGGCCGCCAGCTCCCCGACAAGGCGATCGACCTCGTCGACGAGGCCGCGTCGCGCCTGCGCATGGAGCTCGACTCGTCGCCCGTCGAGGTCGACGAGCTGCAGCGCGCGGTGACACGTCTCGAGATGGAGGAGGTCGTGCTCTCCGAGTCGACCGACCCCGCGAGCCTCGAGCGCCTCGAGCGGCTGCGTGCCGACCTCGCCGACCGCCGGGAGGAGCTCGCGTCGCTCACCGCGCGGTGGGAGGCCGAGAAGGCCGGGCACAACCGCGTCGGCGACCTGCGCGCGAAGCTCGACGAGCTGCGCGTCCAGGTCGAGCGCGCGATCCGCGAGGGCGACCTCGAGACCGCCGGGCGCCTGCAGTACGGCGAGATCCCGCAGGTGCAGCGCGAGGTGGACGAGGCGGAGCGCGCCGAGGCCGCCGAGGGCGCGGCCGACGCGGTCGGCGGAGCGGACACCGCGCCGATGATCGCGGACAAGGTCGGTGCGGACGAGATCGCCGAGGTGGTCTCGGCGTGGACCGGCATCCCGGCGGGCCGCATGCTCCAGGGCGAGTCCGAGAAGCTCCTCCACATGGAGGAGGTCATCGGCGAGCGCCTCATCGGGCAGCGCTCCGCGGTGTCCGCGGTGTCCGACGCCGTCCGGCGCGCGCGTGCGGGCGTCGCCGACCCGGACCGTCCCACGGGCTCGTTCCTCTTCCTCGGCCCCACGGGCGTCGGCAAGACCGAGCTCGCGAAGTCGCTCGCGGACTTCCTGTTCGACGACGAGCGCGCCATGGTGCGCATCGACATGTCGGAGTACTCCGAGAAGCACAGCGTCGCCCGCCTGGTCGGCGCGCCCCCGGGCTACGTCGGCTACGAGGAGGGTGGCCAGCTCACCGAGGCCGTGCGCCGTCGGCCGTACTCGGTCGTGCTGCTCGACGAGGTCGAGAAGGCGCACCCCGAGGTCTTCGACATCCTGCTCCAGGTGCTCGACGACGGCCGTCTCACCGACGGCCAGGGCCGCACCGTCGACTTCCGCAACGTCATCCTCGTGCTCACGTCGAACCTGGGCTCGCAGTTCCTCGTGGACCCGCTGCTCGAGGACTCCGCCAAGCACGAGGCCGTCATGAGCGCCGTCCGGGCCAGCTTCAAGCCGGAGTTCCTCAACCGCCTCGACGACGTCATCGTGTTCGACCCGCTGAACCTTGAGGAGCTCGGCCGGATCGTGGACCTCAGCGTGGCGCACCTCGCGGCGCGCCTCGCCGACCGCCGGATCACGCTCGACGTGTCGCCCGCCGCGCGCGAGTGGCTCGCGCTCGAGGGCTTCGACCCCGCCTACGGCGCGCGCCCGCTGCGCCGCCTCGTGCAGCGCGAGATCGGCGACCGCCTCGCGCGAATGCTCCTCGCGGGCGACGTCGCGGACGGAGACGTCGTGCGCGTGGACCGCGATCCCGACGGCGGGGGCCTCACCCTGGCCACGGAGGTGCTGACCGCCTGAGGGCGGTGACGGTTCGGCGGCCCGGTCGCGTCCTCGGCAGCTCGCGCTGCCGAGCACGGCCCGGGCCGCCGAGGCGCGTCCGGGCTCCCGAACCGTCGTCGTGCGCCGCCGGACCCCCGCCGGGGCGCGCGGAGGCGCCGACCTCGCCATACTCAGGTGTGCCCAACGACCCGCAGGCCCCCGAGACCGCCCAGCCCGCCGTCGAGCAGCGGGAGGACGACCGCCGCCCGCTGCGCTCGGCGGTGATCGTCAACCCGAACCGCGTCGAGGGGCTCGACGAGCTCCGCGAGGAGATCGCCGACGCGCTCGCGGACGCGGGCTGGCCCGAGCCGGCCTGGTTCGACACGACCGCCGAGGACCCGGGGACGGGCCAGGCGCGCAGCGCTGTCGAGGGCGGCGCCGAGGTCGTCTTCGTCGCCGGGGGCGACGGCACGGTGCGCGCCTGCATCGAAGGGCTCGCGGGCACGGGCGCCGCGCTCGCGATCCTCCCCGGGGGCACCGGCAACCTGCTCGCGACCAACCTCGGCATCCCGACGCGTTCCGTCGACGGCATCCGGATCGCGCTCGAAGGGGGGCGTCGGACGATCGACGTCGGCGAGGTCGACGGCCAGGCTTTCGCCGTCATGGCCGGGATGGGCCTCGACGCCGCGATGATGGACGACGCCCCCACGGCGCTCAAGGCGCGCGCCGGGTCGATCGCGTACGTGTTCTCCGCCCTCAAGCACCTGGCGGACGACGAGATGCACCTCGAGGTGACCGTCGACGGCGCGACCCGTCGCCGCCGCGCTCGCACCGTCGTCGTGGGGAACGTCGGCCGGCTCCAGGCCGGGACGAACCTCCTCCCCGACGCGGAGCCCGACAACGGCCAGCTCGAGGTCGCGATCATCGCACCGCGCAACGTCAAGCACTGGGTCCAGCTGCTGTGGGGGGTCGTGCGCGGCAAGAGCCGGGTGCCGAGCCGCGAGGTCGTGCGGGGCCGGGAGATCTCCGTCGTCTCCGACCGGCCCCAGCCGCGACAGCTCGACGGCGACGTCATCGAGCCGTCCGAACGGCTCGACGTGAGTGTCCGCCCGGACGCGCTCGTGGTGTGCGTCTACCAGCCCGAGGAGTCCGACGACCTCGCCGAGGGCGGGCCGAAGGGCTCCTGACTCTCCCTGACCTCGCGGCGGCGGCCGCCGGCGGCGGGTCGCCGCCCTGGCCACGGAGGACTCCGGCAGGATGACTGCCATGAGCGCCCCGGAGACCCCGCCACCCGCCTCGCCGTACGGCGCGGCGCCCCACCCGTACGGCGACGCCTACCCGCCCGGCGCGCAGCCGGGCGCTCCGTCCCCGGCAGGGCCGACGAAGCCCACGCTCCGGTCGGGCCTCGCCCTCGTGTCGTTCTGGGCGGGCGTCGCGACGGTGCTCGTCGGCGCCGTCTACACGCTCGCGCTGCCCGTCGTGATCCGGTCGATGAGCTTCACCTCGACGTCGTACGTCGTCCTGCAGGCCGGGCACGGCATCCTGTCCGTGGTCCTCGCTCTCGTCGCCGTGGTCACAGGGCTCGTCGTGCTCGTGCGGCGCGCGCCCGGGACCGGCTTCGCGGCCGCGGGCACGGCGCTCGGGGCGGCGGCTCTCGTGAGCGTCGTGCTGGGTCTCCTCCAGGGCGTGATCCTGCGGACCTTCTGAACCGCTCCGTCGCCGGCCGGCGTCCACGATGACGTACGGGTGCGAGGCGCCGCCGTCGGGCGCACGGTGGGGCGATGAGCCCGTCCCGTGCTGCGACCGCACCACGCCGACCCGGCGCGCAGAAGTGGGTCCCCGACGGCGCAGCGGCCCGCGACGTCGACGCGCTCGCCGGGGCCGTCCAGGGCTGCCGAGGGTGCGAGCTGTGGGCGGACGCGACGCAGGCGGTGTTCTCTCGGGGAGCCGACGACGCTCCGCTCGTCCTCGTGGGCGAGCAGCCGGGCGATCGCGAGGACCGCGAGGGAGAGCCGTTCGTCGGGCCGGCAGGTCGCGTCCTCGCCGACGCGATCGAGGCCGCCGGGATCGACCCCGAGCGCGTGTACCTCACGAACGCGGTCAAGCACTTCCGCTTCGAACAGCGGGGGAAGCGCCGGCTGCACAAGACTCCCGACGTCGCGCACGTCCGCGCCTGCCTGCCCTGGCTCGAGGCGGAGGTCGCCGCGGTCCGGCCGCGTGTCGTCGTCGCGCTCGGCGCCACCGCCGCGCGCGCCGTGCTCGGCCGACCGGCCCGGGTCACCGCCGAGCGGGGGCGCGTCCTCGACCAGGACGACGGTTCGGAGGAGTCCCGTCGTGGCGGGCCGCAGGACGGCGCCCACGATTCCCACGGCGGCACGACGGGGGCGTCGCCCCTCGTGGTCGTCACCACCCACCCCTCGGCGCTCCTGCGTCTGCGCGACCGCTCGGGCTGGGACGAGGCCTTCGCCGCGCTCGCCGCCGACCTGCGCGTCGCCGCCGAGGCGGCGGGACTCGGGACGCGCGACGCGTGACGCCCGCCGTCCCCGACGCGGCCGTCCGGCTCCCCGTCACGACGCAGCGGTGGGCGGCGCTGACCTTCCTCCACTGGCCGGTCGACGCCGCCGCCGTGCAGCGGCTGCTGCCCCGCGACCTGAGTGTCCAGACGTACGACGGCGCGACGTACGTCGGCCTCGTGCCGTTCCGCATGGAGGACGTACGGCTCGGGCCGCTGCCCGTGGTCCCGGGGTGGTCGACGTTCGGTGAGCTCAACCTGCGCGTCTACGTCCGGGACGTCGCGGGCGGAGAGGGCGTGTGGTTCCTCGCGCTCTGGTGCGAGCGCGCCGCGTTCGTCGCGGCGACGCGCGCCGCAGGGGTGCCGTACCACCGGTGCCGTGCGGCGGTGCGCGACGACGCGGGCGACGTCCTGCGGTACCGGTTCGCCTCGACGTCGCGCTCCGCGCCCGTGCGGTTCGACGCCCAGGTGCGGGCGCTCGGCGAGGTGGACGCGTCGTCGGGCCTCGAGCGCTGGCTCACCGCGCGCTGGGCCGCGTACGCCGTGCGGGCGGGGCGGACGTGGCGGATCCCGGTCGAGCACGAGCCCTGGACCCTGCGCTGCGGCAGCGTCGAGCACCTCGCGACCGACGCGCTCAAGCGCCACGGGTTCTCGGCCGCCGGAGCGCCGCTCGTCCACGTCGCGGCCCGGCCGGTCGACGCGCGCCTCGGGTTCCCGCGGCCCGCCGGGCGCCCGGAGGTCACGCCCCGGGCGTGACGAGCCCGTGCTCGTACGCCCACACGACGAGCTGCACGCGGTCGCGCGCGCCCGTCTTCGTCATGACCCGGCTCAGGTGCGACTTGACGGTGCTCGGCTCGAGGAAGAGCGCCGCCGCGATCTCCGCGTTCGACGACCCCCGGCACAGCAGCGCGACGATGTCGTGCTCGCGAGCGGTGAGCAGCCCGGCCGCGTCCTCGTCCCGGGTCGCCGGGGAGCGGCGCCGCGCGAACTCGTCGATGACGCGGCGCGTGAGCGACTGGTCGACGAGCCCGTCCCCGGACGCGACGCGCCGCACGGCCTCGACGAGCACCTCGGGCTCCGCGTCCTTGAGGAGGAACCCGCTCGCGCCCGCCTCGAGCGCGCCGAACACGTAGTCGTCGAGGTCGAACGTGCTCACGACGAGCACGGGCACGGGGTCGGCGACGTCCGGCCCGGCGAGCGCGCGCGTCGCCGTGATCCCGTCCCCGCCGGGCATGCGCACGTCCATGCACACGACGTCGGGCCGCTCGCGGCGGGCGACGCGCACGGCGTCCGCGCCGTTGGACGCCTCACCGACCACCTCCAGGCCCTCGCTCTCGAGGATCACGGTGAAGCCGGCGCGCACGACGGCCTGGTCGTCGACGAGCACCACGCGGGTCACGGGGTCTCCTTGCCGGTCGTGGACGGGTGCGCGGGCGCCGCGCGGCGGTCGGGCGGGGCGGACCGGGGGACGGTCAGGCGGACGCGCCACGCGCCGTCGGGCAGGAGTCCCGCGGCGAGCGTGCCGCCGACCATCGCGGCCCGCTCGCCCATGCCGATGACGCCGTGCCCCGGTGGTCCGTCGGCCGACCCCGGGGCGCCCGCGGGGACCGCGTTGCGGACCGTGAGGACGAGGTCGGTCGGACCGTACTCGCGGAGCACGTCGACGGGACGGCCGGGGCCGTGCCGGCGCGCGTTCGAGAGGGCCTCCTGGAGCACCCGGAACACGGTGAGCTGCACGGCGGGCGGCAGGTCCCAGGGGTCGCCCCGCACCTCGTCGCGCACGACCGCGCCCGCCGCGCGCGCGTCGTCGAGCAGGGCGGGCACGTCGTCGAGGGTCGGCTGCGGCGCGGGCTCGGCGGTGCCGGACCCGCGCAGCAGGCCGACGACGAGGCGCAGGTTGTCGAGCGTCTCGCGGCCCTGCGCGCGGATGCGGCGCATCGACTCCTTGGCCTGCTCGGGGTCGCGGTCGACGAGCCGCTCGGCGGCGGCGGCCTGGACGACGATGCCGGAGAGGTGGTGGGCCGCGACGTCGTGCAGCTCGCGCGCCATGCGTCCCCGCTCCTCGAGGACGGCGCTCGCGGCCAGGGCCTCGCGCTCACGCTCCGCACGGCGCACCCGGTCGCGGAGCTCGGTGAGCAGCGAGCGCCGCGTCGCGACGTACTCCCCGACGAGCGCGGCGACGAGGTAGGTCGCGAGCGCGTTGAGGAGCGCCCCGGACGCCTGCGCCGCATAGGCGGCGCCGCTCGTGCCGAGCGTGCCCACCCCGCCGAGCGCGAACAGGAGCAGCGCCTGCCCTGCGGCCGCCGCGGCCGCGGCGACGAGCCCGCGCCGCCGCGGCGCGTAGGCGCCCGCTGAGTATGCGGAGACGAGCGTCGCCGGGGCCTGGAACGACAGGTACGACGGCAGGATCGCGAGGAGCGCGACCTGCCCGGCGACGGTGAGCGCGAGGCACGTGACCGGGAACCGGCGCCGGACCACGAGGCATGCCGCCTGCGCGACGAGCACCACGAGCACGGCGACGCGCTCGCCCGTCGTGACGACGACGGCGCCCGGGCCGGCGCCGAACGCGCTCCCGGCGTCGGACACGACGACCCGCTCGACGCCGAGGAAGAGCGCGACGCTCACGAGCGCGACGACACCGGCGAGGACGGCGTCGCGTCCCGTCTCGGTGCGCACTCCGAGGGCGGCGAGCCACCGGCGCAGAGTCAGGGTCACACGGGTCTCCAGGGTCGGGGGGCGGGGGAGGGTGATGCGCTCACCCTAGGTGGCGTGCTGCGAGATCGGTCGCCCGGCGTGAGATCGGTCCGGGAGACGACCGACGTCACGCCGACCGGCCGATCTCGGTGCGGCGTCCGATGCGCTCACACGAGGTCGCGCCGCCGGAACGTCAGGGCACCGCTGCCGAGCAGCACGACGACCCACGCGCACAGCCCCGCGAGCGCGACGGTCACGCCGAACGGCGCGCTCCCGCCGAGCAGCTCGGCCGCGCCCTGCCCCGTCGTGGCGAGCGACGCGAGGCCGAGCGGGAGCCACGACGCCGCGGCCGACTGTCCGCCCGAGAGCAGCGTCACGACCGCCTGGACGAGCGGCTCGACGAGCGCGAGCGCCCCGACGGTGACGACCGCCGCCACCTGGTGGCGCACGAGCGTGCCGACCGCGAGGCCGAACCAGGAGAGCAGCACGAGGACGGCGAGGCCGCGGCCCCAGATGCCGAGGACCTCGCCCGGCGACAGCTCGAGGCGTGCGCCCGGCGTCGTCGCGATCGCGACGAGGAGCCCGGCGGCGCTCACGACGGCGAGCGCGACGCCGACGACGAGCGCGACGGTCGCCGTCGCTCCTGCCTTGCCGGCGAGGACACGGAGCCGGGACGGCTGCACGAGCGCGGTGGGCACGATGCCGCCGGTGCGGAAGTCCGTGGTCACGGCGAGGACGCCGAGCAGCAGCATGCAGACCGCGGTGATCCCGGTCGACCCGCCGCTCCCGCCGCCGGTGGCGAGCACGTCGAGGACGGTCCGCTGGAACGCGGCCTGCGTCGGGTCGGCGAGCGACGAGAGGTCGGGCTCGAGGTCGGCCGGAAGACCGGGGGTCGTCCCGCCCAGCGACCCGAGGCTCCCGAGCACGTGGGGGAGGGCCACGAGGAAACCCTGGACGAGCAGCATGCCCGCGAGGGCGACGCCCCCGATCACCCACGCGGCGCGCGTGGTGCGGAGCTTGAGGATCTCGGCGCGGTACATCAGCGGACTCCTTCGGTCGTCGCGGTGAGGTCGAGGTAGTAGTCCTCGAGGGAGCGGTCGCTCACGAGGGCGTCGAGCGGGCCGTCGGCGACGACGCGCCCCTGGCCGATCACGACGAGGTCGTCGGCGACCTGGCGCACCTCGGACAGCACGTGGCTCGCGAGCAGCACGGCGCCGCCGTCGTCGGCGAACCCGCGCAGCAGGTCGCGCAGCCAGCGCATCCCCGCGGGGTCGAGGCCGTTGGCGGGCTCGTCGAGCACGAGCACCCGCGGTTCGCCGAGCAGCGCCGCCGCGAGGCCGAGGCGCTGACGCATGCCGAGCGAGTAGGTGCGCACGCGGCGGTCGGCAGCGGGCGTCATGCCGACGAGCGCGAGCACCTCGTCGACGCGGCGCGCCGGGAGCCGGCCCGCCGCGGCGAGCACGCGCAGGTGGTCACGGCCGGTGCGGCCGGGGTGCAGGCCGCCGGCGTCGAGGAGGGCGCCGACCGTGCGGGCCGGGTCGGACAGCTCGTGGAACGCGCGCCCGTGGACCGTCGCGGTGCCGGCGGTCGCCGACGCCAGCCCGAGCAGCACGTGCAGGGTGGTGGTCTTGCCGGCGCCGTTCGGCCCGAGCAGCCCGACGACGCGTCCCGGCTCGACCGCGAAGGTCACGTCGTGGACGGCGTCGAACGGGCCGAAGGACTTGCGCAACCCGGTGATCTGGACAGCAGGCACAGCGTCCCCTTCCGGTGGACCGCACGGGCTCTCCGTGCGGTCACACCAGGCTCGTGGGGACGGCCGTCCCGCGTCTTGGGCCGCGTGGGGGAACCCTGCTTGCGACCTCCGGCGGACCCGGAGGGGCTCGACGCCCGGCCGCCGGGTGACCGTGCCGGTGTCGGCGCAGGTCACGGCGGCGAGCGTGACAGGGCGGGTGGGCATGGGGCAGTCTGGTGAGCCCGACACGACCGCTCGGCGGGCTGCCTGCTGCGCCGTCCACCGGTCCCGACCGCGCTGGAAGGAGGCGATGTGCACCGCCGTCCCGACCTGATCGACGAGCCCCGACCGGGCTCCCCGGACAGCCCCGACGCCACCGGAGCGCCCTCCGCGAGCCGTCGCGACGTCCGCCGGCGTGCGCGGTCGTCCCTGCCGTGGGGTGCCGTCGTCGCGGGTGCCGGTGCGGTGACGATCGTCGTCGCGGCGGCAGGCATGGTCGGCGCCGCGACCGGTGGGTCGCCGCCCGTCGTCGTCCCGGCGAGCGCCGCCGAGGACTGGGACGCCGGGGCGGACCCGGTGGTCGTGCCGCGCCCGGACGAGCCGCGACCCGTCGTCACCCGGATCCCGCCTCCCGAGGACGAGGAGCCGGCGCCGCGCCCGTCGTCGACCCCTGACCGGCCCGCCGTGACGCCTCCGGCACCGCCCCTCGCAGAACCGGCTCCCGCACCGACCCCGAGCGCGGCACCGGCCCCGAGCCCGACGCCCACGGCGACACCGGCCCCCGACCCCACCACGGAGCCCGACGCACCCTCGGCCACGTGGGTCCAGGAGCGCCTGCAGGTCCACGGGGTCGACGTCGAGGTCACCGGGACGATGGACGCCCCGACCGTCGCGGCTCTGCGCGACTTCCAGGAGGCGCACGGCCTGACGGCCGACGGCCGGGTCGGGACGCAGACGCGCGCGGCGCTCGCCGCCGCGCCGGAGGAGTCCGGAGGTGGCGAGGAGACGAACCCGACCCCGCCGCCCACGACACCGCCGACGGAGCCGACGACGCCCACCGAGCCGACCTCTCCCGGCTCCACGACGAACGGCGAGGGCGCTGCGCCGTCCGTGCAGTCCACGCCGTCCACCGCCGGCGACGGGACCGACTGACGGACGTCCCCGTCGGTCGGCCCCGGCGCAGGTCGGGTCAGCCCGCTGTCCCGGTGACCGCGGTGCCCGTGACCGCGGTGCCGGTCACCGTCGCACCGTCGCGCTGGACCGTGTACTCGACGACCTCGCCGCTCCAGAAGTGGAACGTGAGGGTCACGGGCGCGCCGTCGGTCACCTCGGCGAAGAAGGCGGGACGCAGGACGATCTCCTCGGCCGTCGCGTCCGGTGCGAACGTCACGTCGAACTCCTTGAACGACGTCCACGCGTGCGGACCGGCGTTCGTCCCGTCGGCGTAGCGGGCCTCCATCGTCGCGAGGCGGTCGCCGCGGAACTGCGTCGGGACGGCGAAGTCGTCCGTCGTGCCGGTGGCCCCGCCCAGGACGGGGACGTCGGCGCCGACGACCTCGATCCACCAGGGCAGCCCGCCGGCGTACTTCACGCGCAGCTCCGTCCGCGTGCCCAGGGTCCCGTCGCCCGCGAGGCGGTCGAGGAGCCCGGCCGAGAGCGTCAGGTCGTTGCCGACCAGCGTGTAGTCGCGTCCCTCCTTGAGCTTCTTCTTCCCGTCGTACAGGTCGCGGAACCGCGTGCCGTTCGGCTCGAGGACGACGGTCTGCGCGGTCACCGCGCCGGCCCGGACGAACACCTGGTCCGTGGAGGCCGTCCCGGAGCGCCGCGTCCAGCTCGTCGAGACGTGGTCGAAGAGCTCGGGGTCACGCCAGGTGAGCGCCGTCCGGTCGAGGTGCTGGCCGTTGTCCCACAGCATGGTCGTGATGCCCGTCGTCCGGGCCTGGTGGCCGAGCCGCTCGAAGAACTTGAGCTTCTCGCCCTGCTCGATCGTGCCGGTGTGCCGGTCGAACCCGAGGAGCCCGTACTCGCCGAGGATCACGGGGACGCCCCGCGCGACGAACGTGTCGTGGACGCGCGCGAACGTCCCGTCCATGTCGGCCCGGGCCACGTCGTCGAAGCGTGTGCCGCCCGCGACGTTCACGCTGAACGGCCAGTAGCCGTAGTAGTGGAACGTCGCCGCGAGGTTCGGGTCGTCGAGCGCGTCGAAGGTCTCGACGAGCGCGTCCAGCCGACCCTGGTCGGCGTTGGTGTGTAGCGTGGGCAGCACGAGCACGCGGTCGGCGTTGCGGCCACCGGACGCGCGGACGACGTCGTGGAACACGGTGTTGAGCTCGTCGAGCAGCGCGTAGGCGGTCGCGTCGTCGACGTCCGCGAACTGCGGCTCGTTGATGCTCTCGAAGAGCACCGTGCGGGGCTGGTCGCGGAACCGCTCCGCGAGCTGCTCCCACGTCGCGGTGAACTGCGCGAGCACGGCGTCGTGGTCGGTGCCCATCCGATGGGTCCACATCCACGAGTCGTGGTGGACGTCGAGGAGCACCGAGAGGTCCTCGTCGACCGCCCAGTCCACCACCTGCTCGACCCTGTCCAGCACGGCCGGGTCGATCGTGAACTCGGGCGCGGGACCCTGGTGCTGGCCCCACGTCACCGGGATGCGGACGCTCTCGAAGCCCTGGTCCTCGACCTCGTCGAGGAGCGCCCGCGTGATCGCGGGGTTGCCCCAGGCCGTCTCGTCCGCGCCGACGGCGTCGAGCGAGTTGCCGAGGTTCCAGCCGGGCTGCATCGCGGCGACGACCTGGCTCGCCGACGGCGTGGGGGCCGGTCGCTTCGCGCCGAGGTCCGCGGCGGTACCGGTGCTCGCGGTCGCAGGAGCCGCGAGGGACGCCGCCACCGCGACGGTCGCGGCGAGCGCCAGGAGACGGGTGGGTCGGGATGGTGTCACGGGGATGCCCTTCGTCGCGCAGGTCCGTCGCCCGTCGGGGTGCTCTCCGGCGAGCGGTCCGTCGGGGGGACGGGTCCGTCGCCCCCGGTCTGGTACGCCTCACCGCGACTGTGCGGTCGAAGCGCTTCGACCGTCACGGTAGGGGACGACGCACGGTCCGGCAAGGGGCCGCACGGTCCGGCGGGCGGCCCGTGCAGCGAGAAGCAGGGCGTAGCCGGAGGGGTCACGGTGTCCCGCACCCCTGTCACGGCGTCCGGACACTGCCGCGCTGAAGGCGAACCGCTTCGCCCGCACGGGACGGGACCCCGCGGTACCGCCACGCGACGAGGAGCACGGTGTCGTCGGGAGACCCGCTTTCCGGTCGGTAAGGTTCAAGTCGGGACGACGGACGGGAGAACGCGATGACGAGCGCGACGATCGGGACGGGACAAGCCGGCGGCGCACGCCGTCGGACCGATCCCGCGGACCCTGGCCGCGGGTACGCGAAAGGGCGGGCGAAGCGCGAGCAGATCCTCCAGGCGGCGATCCAGCTCTTCGGCGAGGTCGGGTACCACTCGGCGTCGCTGCGCGAGCTCGCCTCGCGGGTGGGGATGTCCCATCCCGGGCTCCTCCACCACTTCCCGACGAAGGTGGCGCTGCTCGAGGCCGTGCTCGAGCACCGTGACGTCGTCGACCGGTCGGATCTCGGCGAGGAGATCGAGCAGGGCGTCGACTACCTCGACGCGCTCGTCGCGCTCGTCGAGCGCAACAGCAGGAAGCGGGTCGTCGTCGAGCTGTTCACGGCGCTCGCTGCGGAGGCGACCTCGCCGGACCACCCGGCGCACGAGTACTTCGTCCGGCGGTACGCCACGACCGTCGCGGCCATGCAGGACGGGCTGCAGCGCTACGCCGACGCCGGACGGCTGCGCGACGGGGTCGACGTCGCCGTCGCGGCGCGTCACCTCGTCGCGCTCATGGACGGACTGCAGGTCCAGTGGTTGCTCTCGCTCGACCGCGACGACGCGGGACACGTCGACATGGCGTCGGACCTCCGGGCGTACCTCCGGCTGATCCTCACCGTCTGAGGCGCGCCGCCGAGGCGGGCCCCGGTCGCCCTCAGCCGAGGAGGTCCGCCGGCAGCGGCGCGTCGCTCGCGGCGAGGCACAGCCCGGTCCGGTCGCCGTCGCGCCACGACGCCTCGGTCGGTACCCACACGACGCGCTCGACGCCCTCGGGCGCCGCGCCGCCGAGCGACTCCGGTCCGCACACGCGGGCGACCCGGCGGTCGGCGGCGGTCTGCCCGGGCCACGCCTCGTCGGCGCCGAAGTCGGTGCGCGCGACGACCTGGGCTCGGTGCTCGTCCACGCACGGGACCACGCGGACGCGCGTGACCTCGCCGTCGGGCGGCAGCTCGTCGAGGCAGCTGCCGAGCACGAGCTGGCGGGCGTGCACGGTCGCGGGCTCGTCGACGTCGCCCGCGAGGGGCGTCCGCGCCTGCTCGCCCTGCCACCAGGCGAGACCGCCGACGACCCACCCGAGCGTGACGGCTGCGCCGACGACCATCCCGGTCAGCGCGAGCCCGCGCCCGCGGGTGCGGTACGCGCGCACCCGGGACAGCGCGGCGCCGCCCAGGCCGATCCCGACCGGACCGAGGAGGAGCCCTGCGGGCACGCTCGCCACGGCGAGCGGCTCCGTGCGCGGGGGAGGCGGCGCCCAGCCGGGCGCGTAGTACGTCTCGGGCGCGAAGCCGCCCGTCGCCGGGTAGCCCTCCGTGGCGGCACGGTCGCCGGAGGGTTGGGGAGGCGGCGCCGGCCGCGCCGACGGTGCGGCCGCGGGAACGCCGGACGGCGACGCGTCGGGTGGGCCGCCCGTGGGAGCCGGTGGCGGCCCCGGGGGGCGCGGCCGGTCGTCGGGCGAGGCGAAGAGGTCGTCGGCCATGGTCAGACCCCGCCCGTGACCAGTCCGAGGAGCACGAGCCCCAGCGCGACCGTCCCCACCGCCCCGACGGCGATCCCGGCGACCGCGAAGCCCTTGCCGCGCTTGCCGTCACGCATCACCTGGTTCAGCGCGACGATGCCCAGGACCAGCCCGACGACGCCCGTGAGACCGAGGCACAGGAGGAGGCTCGCGACCGAGACCACCATCGACGCGACCGCGAGCCCGTTCATCGGTGTCACGGGGGCGTACGGCTGCCCGTACGCGCCCGGGTGCACGGGGCCGTAGCCGGGTGGCGGGTAGCCCGGTGGCGGGTAGCCCGGTGGGGGGTACCCGGCGGCAGGGTCGACCGACCCGGGGTACGGCGTCGTGCCGGGCGGTGTCCCGTACGGCACCGGTGACGCCGGGCCGTACGGCGACGCCGCCGGTCCGGACGGCGTGCCCACGGCTCCCGACGGCGGTGCGAACCCGTCGTCCCCGGTCCCCGGGGCCGTGCTGCCGGCCGGAGGTGCGGCCGGGGCGACGGCGTCGTCCTCGGCCGGCAGGTCGTACGGCGACCACGGCTGCTGCTGCGGGCGACGGGGCGCGTACGGGTCCGAGGGGTCGTCCGGGGAGCCGTACGGCGGGACGGGCGGCGTCGTCATGGACACACCGTAAGTCGTCCGGGCGGTCAGCCCCGATGGGCGCCCACAGGGTCGTGGAAGGAAGGGGTGGGTCGGCGTCCGGTCGGCGGTCGGTCTGCGGTCAGCCGGCGAGGTCGACGACGACGGGCACGTGGTCGGACGCGCCCTTCCCCTTGCGCTCGTCCCGGTCGATCACGACGCCGGTCGCCCGGGCGCGCGCCGCGGGGGACAGGTACGCGAAGTCGATGCGCATGCCCTCGTTGCGGGGGAAGCGCAGGCGCTGGTAGTCCCAGTACGTGTAGGTGCGCTCCGCGGGGATCGCCTCGCGCGTGACCTCGGTGTACCCGGCCGCGCCGAAGGCCGCGAATGCGTCGCGCTCGGCGGGTGTCACGTGCGTCTTGCCCGCGAACTTCGCGACGTCCCACACGTCGGTGTCGAGCGGTGCGACGTTCCAGTCGCCCACCAGCGCCACCTGTGCCGACGGGTCGTCCGCGAGCCAGCCGGCGGCCCGGTCGCGCAGCTCGTCGAGCCAGCGCAGCTTGTACTCGTAGTGGGGGTCGCCGACCTCGCGCCCGTGCGGGACGTACAGGCTCCACACGCGCACGCCGCCGCACGTCGCGCCGAGCGCGCGCGCCTCGACCCGGGCAGGGTCCCCGAAGGCGGGCTGACCGGGGAAGGAGGTCTCGACGTCGTCCAGGCCGACGCGTGAGACGACCGCGACGCCGTTCCACTGGTTCACCCCGACGTGCGCCACCTCGTAGCCCGCGTCCTCGAACGGCCCGACGGGGAACTGCGCGTCGGTGCACTTGGTCTCCTGGAGCGCCAGGACGTCCGTGCCCGACCTCTCGAGGAATGCGACCGCCCGGTCGACGCGGGCACGGATCGAGTTGATGTTCCAGGTCGCGAGGCGCACGAGGACCAGCGTAGGTCCGTACCCCTGCCCGCACGTCCGCACGCCCGGCCGTCGCCGCGACCGTAGGCTGTGGCCATGGCGACAGCACTCATCACCGGCGCGAGCGCCGGCCTGGGCCTGGAGTTCGCGTGGCAGCTCGCCACGGCGCGGCACGACCTCGTCCTCGTCGCGCGCGACGAGGACCGTCTCGACGAGGTCGCCGGGCAGATCCGGGCCGCCGCGGGCGTCCACGTCCAGGTGCTGCCGGCAGACCTCGCCGCGCCCGACGACGTGGCGCGGGTCGCCGAGCGCCTCGCCGCGTCCGGCGACGGCGAGCAGCGCCCGGTCGGCCTCCTCGTCAACAACGCCGGCTTCGCGACGCACCAGCGGTTCGTGGGCGGCGACATCGACGTCGAGATCGGCGCCCTCGACGTCATGGTCCGGGCCGTCCTCGTCCTGTCGCACGCCGCCGCCGGCCAGATGACCGCCCGGGGACGCGGCGCGATCCTCAACGTCGCCTCGGTCGCCGCGCTCACCGCCGGCGGCACGTACGCCGCCGCGAAGGCGTGGGTCCGCACGTTCACCGAGGGCCTCGCCGTCGAGCTCGCCGGCTCGGGCGTGAGCGCGACGGTCCTGTGCCCGGGCTTCACGTACACCGAGTTCCACGACCGCGCCGGCATCGACATGTCCGGCCTGCCCGACGTCGCCTGGCTCGACGCCGACCGCGTCGTCGCCACGGCGCTCGCGGACGTGCGGCGCGGCGTCGTCATCTCGACGCCGTCGACGCGGTACCGGCTCGCCTCCGCGGCGCTGCGCGCGATGCCTCGCTCGGCCGTACGGGCGATCGGCAAGTACCGGTAGACCGCGGCGACTACCCTGGCGGTCGTGACTACCGACCTCTCCTCGACCCCGCGCGAGCAGCTGCTCGACCTCATCCGCGAGCTCGCCGTCGTGCACGGCAAGGTCACGCTCTCCTCGGGCAAGGAGGCGGACTACTACGTCGACCTGCGACGCGTCACGCTGCACCACCGCGCCGCGCCGCTCATCGGGCACCAGATGCTGGACCTCCTCGAGGAGCAGGGCCTCGGGACGGCCGAGGTCGACGCCGTCGGCGGGCTGACGCTGGGTGCCGACCCCATCGCGACGGCGCTCCTGCACGCCGCGGCGTCCCGCGGCCAGGACCTCGACGCGTTCGTCGTGCGGAAGGCCGCGAAGGCGCACGGGATGCAGCGTCAGATCGAGGGGCCCGACGTCACGGGTCGCCGCGTCGTCGTCGTGGAGGACACGACGACCACGGGCGGGTCGCCCATCGCCGCGATCGAGGCCGTCCGCGCGGCCGGTGGCGAGGTCGTGGGCGTCGCGACGATCGTGGACCGCGCGACGGGCGCGGGCGAGAAGATCGAGGCGCTCGGCGTGCCGTACCACTTCCTCTTCAGCCTGGAGGACCTCGGCCTGGCCTGAGCCCGGCCGGGCCCTCTGCTCGCGACGCCCTGCGGCCCTCGGCCGTGGGGCGTCGTCGTGCGGTCGGTCACACCACGGGAACCAGGCAAGGCTAACCTTGCCTTGGTGAGGATTGCCTTATATGGTCACGACGCGACGGCGTGTCACCTCGCCGTCCGTCCCGCCCGCAGCCCTGCCGAGGCGGCCGCGAAGATCCAGCACCGGAGACCTTGTGCGCACATCCCTGCCAGGACGCCTCAGTCGCGCCCTCGCCACGTTCCTCACCGGCGCACTGGTCGCCGGTCTCACCGTCGGGGGCGTCGTGGCCCCCGCCCACGCGGCGGCGCCCGCCGTCGAGGGTGGTTCCGCGACCTGGAACTTCGTGGACTCGTGGTCGAGCTACGTCACGGGTCCCATCGCGCAGGGCACCATCACGCCGGCGCCAGGGCCTGGGGGCTCGGTGTACGCGCCCGCGTCGGGCACCTACGACAGCCAGACGGGCACCGGCACCGTGCACCTCGCCGGCTCCACGCGCTACGAGGGTCATCACGGCGCCCTCGACGTGACGATCTCGGACCTCACGCTCGAGCTCACCGGCCCGACGACCGGTGTGCTGCGCGCCGACTTCTCGGGCACGGTCACCGAGGGCGCCGGGAACGACGCCACGGTCGCCGAGGTGACGGTCGCGGCGACCCGGGTGGGCGACGACGTCACCCTCACCGCGAACGGGACGGTCGGCGCCTCGCTCGCGGGCGTGTCGAGCTACTTCTCGATGTACTCCGGGCGGGCGATCGCGCCGCTGACCGCGACGTTCACGGCGCCGGAGCCCGTCGCGCCGGCGGTGGGGACGTCGACGACGCTCGCCGTCTCGCCGTCGGGCACCTCGGCCGAGGGCGACGCCGTGACGCTCAGCGCGACCGTCTCGCCCGCTGCGGCCGGTGTGGTCGAGTTCCGTGACGGTGGCTCGGTCCTCGGCACCGCCGAGACGGCGGAGGGCGTCGCTCGCCTCGAGAAGAGCGACCTCGCCGTCGGCGACCACGCTCTCTCCGCGGTCTTCACCCCCGCGGACCCCGCGGCGTTCGCCGGCTCGACGTC
Organism: Cellulosimicrobium sp. So1_17; assembly: GCF_055181235.1. NCBI lineage: Bacteria > Bacillati > Actinomycetota > Actinomycetes > Micrococcales > Promicromonosporaceae > Cellulosimicrobium > Cellulosimicrobium sp. So1_17. Next base: position 2,406,660 of record NZ_CM143702.1, on the reverse strand, counting down.
GGCCGCCGTCGGCCACGCGGTCACCGCCGTCGAGCCGGAGCCCGAGCCCGTCGCGGACCCGAAGGTGACGGTCACACCCTCCGCACCGGTCGACCCCGCGGTGGAGAACACGTTCACGGTGTCCGGGACCGGCTTCGTCGGTGACGCCGCGCAGTACGGCGCGTACGTGGTGCTGGGCGACGCGTCGATCTGGGACGGTTCGGGTCCGCTGGTGGCGTCGGGGTGGCTGAACCTGGGGTGGGTGCAGCCGCGGCAGATCGTGGACGGCGCGTTCACGACGACGTTCACGGTGCCGGCGGGGTCGTTCGACCCCGAGGTGCAGTACGTGGTCGCGACGTCGGCGGCGCACGGCCTGTCGGCGACCGACCGCCGCCTGGACACCTTCACGCCGGTCGCCGTCCAGGGCGCCGAGCCGCAGGAGCCCGTCTGGGAGCCGTCGATCACCGTCTACGCCGCGGACGGCGTGACGCCTCTCGGCGACACCGCCGTGCGGGCGGGTGACGAGATCGTCGTCAAGGGCTCCGGGTTCGACCCGGAGGCGAACGTCGGCGGCCGCGGCATGCCGATCCCGGCGACCCTGCCGCAGGGTACGTACGTCGTGCTCGGGAAGTTCGCCGAGCAGTGGCGCCCGTCGGAGGGCGTCGCGTCCTCGGCCCGCAAGGTCGTGTCGCAGAGGTGGGCGCTGGCGGAGGACGTGCTCGACCAGGTCCCGGCGGCGTTCCAGCAGACGATCCGGGACCAGTGGGCGCAGATCACGCCCGACGGCACCTTCGAGGCGACGCTCACGGTCGACGCGTCCGACGCCGAGGGGCGCTACGGCGTCTACACCTACGGTGCCGGCGGCGTCACCAACGCCGACCAGGAGCTCTACGCGCCGGTCGCCTTCACCACCGAGCCGCCGGCACCCGTCTGGGAGCCCGCCGTCGAGGTCTTCGCGGCGGACGGCTCGACCCCGCTCGGCGACACCGAGGTGACGGTCGGCGACACGGTCGTCGTCAAGGGCTCGGGCTTCGACCCGGCGGCGAACGTCGGCGGGCGGGGCGTGCCCGTCCCGGCGCACCTTCCCCAGGGCACCTACGTCGTGTTCGGCAGCTTCGCCGAGCAGTGGCGCCCGTCCGAGGGCGCCCCGTCCGCGAACCGCAAGGTCGGCTCGCAGGTGTGGGGCCTCGCGGAGCCGGTCCTCGACCAGGTGCCCGCGCAGTTCCAGTCCGCGATCAGGGCGCAGTGGGCGGACATCGCCGAGGACGGCACGTTCGAGGCCACGCTCGTCGTGAAGAACCCCGCAGCGATCGAGGGGGGACGCCACGGCGTCTACACCTACGGCGCGGGCGGCGTGACGAACGCCGACCAGGAGCTCTACGTCCCGGTCGCGTACGACGCCCCGGCACCGCTCACGGTGACGCCCGCGTCGTCGACGGTCGAGCCGGGCACCACGGTCGCCCTGACCGTCGGGGGCCTCTCCGCGGACGACACCGTCAAGGACGTCACGTTCGGCGGCAAGGCGGCGACGCACACCCGCGAGGGCGGCACGGTCGTGCTGACGATCCCCGACGACGCCGTCGACGGCGACGTCACGGTCACCGTGACGTCGGCGCTCGGGGTCTCGGGCAGCACGACCCTCACGGTGAGGGCGCCGCTCGTGGCGGACCCGAAGGTGACGGTCACGCCGTCGTCGGGGATCGATCCCGCGGTGGAGAACACGTTCACGGTGTCCGGGACCGGCTTCGTCGGTGACGCCGCGCAGTACGGCGCGTACGTGGTGCTGGGCGACGCGTCGATCTGGGACGGTTCCGGCCCGCTCGTCGCGTCGGGGTGGCTGAACCTCGGGTGGGTGCAGCCGCGGCAGATCGTGGACGGCGCGTTCACCACGACGTTCACGGTGCCGGCGGGATCGTTCGACCCCGAGGTGGAGTACGTGGTCGCGACGTCGGCGGCGCACGGCCTGTCGGCGACCGACCGTCGTCTGGACACGTTCACCCCGCTGGGGATCGCGCAGCCGGCTCCCGAGGCGCAGCCGACCACGACGTCGCTGAAGGCGTCGTCGTCGAGCCTGGTCGAGGGCTCCGCGGTCACGCTGACGGCCACGGTCTCGCCGCGGGCCGCCGGCACGGTCCGGTTCGTCGCCGGGAGCGCGGTGCTCCGGACGGCGACCGTCGTCGACGGCGCCGCGACGGTCGAGGCGAAGACCCTCGCTGTGGGCACGCACGCCGTGACCGCGACGTTCGTTCCCGCCGACGGCGCGGCCTTCCTCGGCTCCACGTCGGACGCGGTCTCCGTGAAGGTCTCGGCGAAGCCGACCGGCCCGAGCACGGCGGGCAGCCTCACGTGGGGCGTCAAGGAGTCGTTCCGGAGCTACATCGTCGGGCCGATCGCGCACGGCGGTGCCAGCGCCACGGCCGGTGCGGCCGTCGTCGACGGGCTCTTCCGCTTCGGCCAGGCCGAGGGCGGCACGTGGTCGTCGAGCGCGGGTCGCGGGACGGTCGAGTACGCCGGGGCGGTCCGGTTCACCGGCCACGACGGCCTGCTCGACCTCGCGCTGACGAACCCGGTCGTCGACATCACCGGGGCCGGCACGGCTCGCCTCCTCGTGGACGCGACGTCGACGGGCCTCGACGGCTCCTCGTTCGACCGGGACGGCGTCGTGTTCGCGACGCTCGCGCTCGGCACGCCCACCACGGGAGCCGACGGCGCGGTCACGTACCGCGGCGCGCGCGCGACGCTCACGGCCGACGGCTCCGCCGCGTTCGCGGGCTTCTACCCGGCGGGGACGGCGCTCGACGACGTCACCTTCACGATCGGCGCCGCGGCGACGCTTCCCGGCGGCGGCGGCCAGATCGGCACCCCCGGCGACGGGTCGACGGGCGGCTCGGTCGACCCGGCGAGGGCGACGCTCTCGGTCTCCCAGGCCGCCCCGGGCGACGAGGTGACGATCAGCGGTGTCGGGTTCGGCGCGAACGAGGCCGGCATCCGCTCCGAGATCCGGTCCACGCCGCAGACCCTCGCGACGGACGTCGTCGCGAACGCGGGCGGTGCCGCGAGCACGACGGTCACGATCCCGGCGGACGTCGCGCCGGGTGAGCACACGCTCGCGCTCGTCGGCGCGAGCCACGAGGCGACGGCACCGATCACGATCGTCGGGAGCGGCACGACGACGGGCTCGGGCTCCGGGCAGGGTGCTGCGGAGGAGAAGTGCTTCGCGCAGGGCGTGAACGGCGCCACGCTGACGTGGGGCGTGAGCGACCGCTTCCGCGCCTACGTCACGGGCCCGATCGCCCAGGGCGCCGTCTCGACGAGCGGGGTGCGCGACAACGGCACGACGTTCACGTGGAGCGGCGGCAAGGGGTCCTTCAACACCGACCTCGGCAAGGGACGCGCGAGCTACGGCGGCACGGTCTCCTTCTCGGGCCACGACGGCATCCTCGACCTGCAGATCTCGAACCCGCGCGTCGTGGTGGACGGCTCGACGGGGACGCTCGTGGTCGACGTCCGGAGCAGCGACATGGAGGGCGCCAAGTCCTCGTCGAACGGCGTCGCGTTCGCGAGCCTGGACCTGTCGGGCGCGAGGTCGACGTCGGGCTCGACCGTCACGTGGAGCGGCGCGCCCGCGACGCTCACCGCGGCCGGGGCGGCGGCGTTCGCCGGGTTCTACGACGCGGGCACCGCGCTCTCGCCGGTGACGTTCTCGTTCCCCGTCGGCGGCGACGTCGAGTGCGACGTGTACTCGGGCCTCGCGGCCACCGGCTCGGACGGGGCGGACGTGGCGCTGACGGCCCTCGTCCTGCTCCTCACGGGCACGGTCCTCGTGGGCGCCACCACGCGTCGTCGGACTCGGGCGCGTGTGACCGCCTGACGGCACAGGGAGAACGACGGCGCCCGGTCACCTCGGTGACCGGGCGTCGTCGTGCTGTCCGCGCTGGCCCGCGAGGTGACGCCCGCGGGCGGCTCGGCTCAGACCAGGTCGACGAGGTCCGCGACCGAGTCGACGACCTTGCTCGGCCGGAACGGGAAGCGGTCGACCTCGGACATGCGGGTCGAGCCCGTCATGACGAGGTAGGTGTACAGGCCCGCCTCGATGCCCGCGACGACGTCGGTGTCCATGCGGTCGCCGATCATCGCGGTCTTCTCCGAGTGCGCGTCGATGCGGTTGAGCGCGGACCGGAACATCATCGGGTTCGGCTTGCCGACGAAGTACGGCTTGCGTCCCGTCGCCGACGTGATCATCGCCGCGACGGCGCCGGTCGCCGGCAGGGGACCCTCCTGCGAGGGTCCGGTCGTGTCCGGGTTGGTGCAGATGAAGCGTGCGCCACCGAGCACGAGCCGGATCGCCTTAGTGATCGCCTCGAACGAGTAGGTGCGCGTCTCGCCGAGCACCACGTAGTCCGGGTCCGACTCGGTGAGCGTGTACCCCGCCTCGTAGAGCGCCGTCGTGAGCCCCGCCTCGCCCACGGCGTACGCGCTGCCGCCCGGGATCTGGTCGTGCAGGAACTGCGCCGTGGCGAGCGCCGAGGTCCAGATCGCCTCCTCGGGCACCTCGATGCCCGACGTCGCGAGCCGCGCCCGCAGGTCGCGCGCCGTGAAGATCGAGTTGTTCGTGAGGATGAGGAACGGCCGGCCCTTGTCCCGCAGGGCCCGGACGAACTCGGGCGCGCCGGGGATCGCGTGGCCCTCGTGGACGAGGACCCCGTCCATGTCCGTGAGCCACGACTCGATCGTCCGGTGTGTCACGTTGCGCTCTCCTTCGCCGGTGGTGCCACCGCCAGGGTACTGGGCGTCCGGGCTACCCTTCGCGGGTGACGACCCCTCGCGACGAACCCGCCGACCTCGGTGAGCGGCTGGACCAGCTCGACCGGCCCGAGCACGACGAGCACCCCGCGCACCTCGCGCGTCGGCGGACCTCGTGGCGCTCGGCGCCCGCCTCCGCGGTCCGCGGAGGCCTCGTCGGTGCCGCGGAGTCCGTCCCCGGCATCTCCGGCGGCACTATCGCCCTCGTCGTCGGCCTGTACGACGACCTCATCGACGCCGCGAGCGAGCTGCTGCACGCCGCCCGGGAGCTCGTCGTCGGAGTGGTCCGGCGCCGTGGCGTCGCACCGGCGGTGGCCGCGCTCCGTGCCGTGGACTGGCCGCTGCTCGTCCCCGTCCTCCTCGGCATGCTCGTCGTGCTGCTCCTGTCCCTGCGCCTCATCGCGCCGCTGCTCGAGTCGCACCCCGTCCCCGTCCGGTCGGTGTTCTTCGGCATGATCGTCGTCTCCGTGGCGGTCCCGCTGCGACTCATGCCCGGCCGCTTCCGCGCTCTCGACGGCGCGCTGCTCGTCGTCGCCGCGGTGGTGGGCTTCCTCCTCACGAGCCTGCCGCCCGGGCAGGTCGACGACCCCTCGCTGTGGTTCGTGTTCCTCGGTGCCGCCATCGCGATCAACGCGCTCGTCCTCCCCGGCGTCTCCGGCTCGTTCGTCCTCCTCGCCATGGGGCTGTACGTGCCCGTCCAGCAGGCGTTGTCCGACCGCGACCTCGCGTTCGTCGGGGCGTTCGTGCTCGGGGCCGCGGTCGGCCTCGCGTCGTTCGTCAAGCTGCTGCAGTGGCTGCTGCACCACCGCCGTCAGACGACCATGGCGGTGCTCGCGGGCCTGATGATCGGGTCGCTGCGCGCGCTGTGGCCCTGGCAGGAGGAGGACGGGAGCCTCCTCGCCCCGACCGGGTCCGTCGTCGTGCCGGTGCTGCTCGCTCTCGCCGGCGCGGCCGTCGTCGCCGGCGCGATGGTCTGGGAGGCGCGCGTCGCGCGCCGGGCCGCGGACGCGTGACCGCGGCGTCCGGGGCGTCGTCCGGGGCGTCGGACGACGCTTCGAGGCGTCCCGCGGAGGAGCGCGAGGTCGGCGTCGGTCCGTGGCCGGGCGGGCCGACGGCGTGGCCCCGGGTCGATCCCGCGGGCGCGCCGTCGACCGACCCGCAGGACCCGCTCGACCCGCGGTACGACCCCGAGCTGCTCGAGCACGGCGACCGGCGCAACGTCGTCGACGCCTACCGGTACTGGACGGTGGACGCGGTCGTCGCGGACCTGGACGCACGACGGCCCGCGGACCGGTTCTTCCACGTCGCGATCGAGAACTGGGCGCACGACCTCAACATCGGCTCGGTCGTGCGCACGGCGAACGCGTTCAGCGCGGCGGGCGTGCACGTCGTCGGCCGACGGCGCTGGAACCGGCGCGGCGCGATGGTCACCGACCGCTACCTGCACGTGCACCACCACGCCACGGTCGAGGACCTCGCGGCGTGGGCGGAGACCGAAGGGCTTCCCGTGCTCGGCGTCGACAACGTGCCGGGCTCGGTGCCGATCGAGGGCTTCGCGCTCCCGCGCGCGTGCGTTCTGCTGCTCGGCCAGGAGTCCTCGGGCCTCACGCCCGAGGCCGTCGCGGCGAGCGAGGCCGTCCTGCACATCACGCAGCTCGGCTCGACGCGCTCGCTCAACGCCGGCGCGGCCGCCGCGATCGCGATGCACGCGTGGGTCGTGCAGCACGCGGACGTCGGGGGACCACAGGTCGAACGGCCCTGACGGCCCCGCAGCCATCCGTGCCAGACTTTGACCGACAACACCACCCAGCACGACTCCCCAGGAGCTCCGCATGCCCATCGCAACCCCCGAGGTCTACGCCGACATGATCGACCGGGCGAAGGCAGGCAAGTTCGCCTACCCGGCCGTCAACATCACGTCGTCGCAGACCGTCACCGCCGCGCTCCAGGGCTTCGCCGAGGCGGAGTCCGACGGCATCATCCAGGTCTCGGTGGGTGGCGCCGAGTACGCGTCGGGCTCGACGGTCAAGGACCGCATCTCCGGCTCGCTCGCGCTCGCCGCGTACGCCGCCGAGGTCGCGAAGAGCTACCCCGTGCAGATCGCGATCCACACGGACCACTGCGTCAAGAAGAACCTCGACTCCTGGGTCCGCCCGCTCCTGCAGATCGAGGCCGAGCAGGTGAGGAACGGCGGCCTGCCGACGTTCCAGTCGCACATGTTCGACGGCTCGGACATCCCGCTCGACGAGAACCTCGTCATCGCCGCGGAGCTCCTCGAGCTCTCGCAGGCGGCCCGCACGATCCTCGAGATCGAGGTCGGCGTCGTCGGCGGCGAGGAGGACGGCCACGAGGCCGAGATCAACGAGAAGCTCTACACGACCGCCGAGGACGGCCTGGCGACGGTCCGCGCGCTCGGCGCCGGCGAGAAGGGCCGCTACCTGACGGCCCTCACGTTCGGCAACGTGCACGGCGTCTACAAGCCGGGTGCCGTCAAGCTGCGCCCGTCGATCCTCGCCGAGATCCAGAAGACCGTAGGCGCGGAGATCGGCAAGGAGAACCCGTTCGACCTCGTGTTCCACGGCGGCTCGGGCTCCACGGCCGAGGAGATCTCCGAGGCGGTCGACCACGGCGTGATCAAGATGAACATCGACACGGACACGCAGTACGCGTTCACGCGTCCCGTCGTCGGCCACATGTTCGGCAACTACGACGGCGTCCTCAAGGTCGACGGCGAGGTGGGCAACAAGAAGGCCTACGACCCGCGCGCCTGGGGCAAGCTGGCCGAGGCCGGCATGGCCGCCCGCATCGTCGAGGCCGCGCAGCAGCTGCGCTCGGCGGGCAACAAGCTCCGCTGACGCACACGGTGTCCTGACGCCCTGCGTCAGGACCTGCGCCGCACGAGAAGGCCCCCGGTCCGCGGACCGGGGGCCTTCTCGTGTCGTGGTGGTGGTCGGGTGCCGGTCAGGAGCCGGGCGCTTCCGGTCCGTCGGCAGGCTCCTCGAGGTCGAAGCCCGGATCCGTGTCGACGATGTCGAGCAGCTCGCCGATGCGTGTCACCTCGAGGAGGAACCGGACGGTCGGCGGTGCGCGGAGCACGCGGACGCGGTGCGGGCCGCGCGACGCCAGACGGGCGAGGAACGCGACGCCGGACGAGTCCATGAAGGTCACGTGGTGCGCGTCGATCTCGACGGGCAGCCCCGAGTCCTCGGCGGCCGCGGTCGCCTCCTGGAGGTCCGCGCCCAGGTCGGCGTCGATCTCACCCGACAGGACGATGCGGGCACGCGTGGTGCCCACGATGACGTGCACGCTCGCCGGGTCGCCCGACCGTGCAGGGTCACCGGCGACGCCGACCGGCCGGTCGGCGGACGAGGAGGTACCTTCGCGCACGGCGCTCCTTTCAGCGGCTCCAGGACCGTTCCGGTCTCGGGAAGCACCAATCTACGGTTGAATGTCCAGTCGGGACAGTAACGCGACCGGAGCGTGTGCAGCCAGATGCGACCGTCAGGCGTCCACAGGACGGTGCCTGACGATGGCTCACGCGCAGAGCAGACCGTCGGAGGTGAGGATGGGCGGACCGCTGGGACTCGGCACCGACCTGCCCGCACACGTCCTCGAGCTGTGCACCCGCGCGATGGACAGCGCGGGCGTCGCGATGTTCGTCACGGGCCCACGGTCTGCGGGCATGCCTCTCGTCTGGGTCAACCGGGCGTTCGAGCGGGACACGGGGTTCGCCGCGCAGGACGTCGTCGGGCGCAGCCCGCGCGCGCTCGAGGCCCTGCTCGCCGAGCCGGTCGAGGTGGACGAGCTCCGGGCCGCGATCCTCGCCGGGCGTGAGATCACCCACACCGTCCGTGCGCGACGGCGCGACGGCCAGCCGGTGTGGGCCCAGCTCTCGCTCTCCCCGATCCTCGGCCCCGAGGGTGAGGTCACGCACTGGGTCGGCGTCCAGGTCGACGTGTCGGACCACCTCGAGCGGTACGCGGCCCAGGTCGCGTCGCTCGCGCTCGAGCGGCGCGAGCGGGCGGTGCTCGACGTCGTCGCGCGCAGTTCGGACCTGCTCGCCGACCTCGACCAGCCGTACGCCCTGCGCGACATCACGAGCCTCCTCGCCGGGTATGTCGTGGACTGGGCCGGCTTCTACCTCAACGACGACGGGCTGCGCTTCGCGGACGGCGTCGACACGTCGGCCCCGCCCAGCGGACGCGGGCAGCGCCACGGTCGCTACACGCCGGGGGTGGGGGCGCTGGGGCGTCCGGGCATCGCCGAGACCGACGCGCTCGGTGACGCGGCCGTCACCGACGAGTCGTCCCCGCGGCCCCGCCTCGTCGACGTCCCCGACCGCGTCCAGGACCTGCTCGACGGCCGGATCGAGGGCCCGGTCGAGCTCGACCTGACCGCCGAGTTCCCCCAGTGGTCCGCCTCGGGCTGGCTCCGGCGCGACCTCGAGCACCGGCTCTCGCGCCTCGCGCGCCGGCCTCGCGCCGTGACGGTCACCGCCGTCCCGGGCCGTCGGCGCATCCTGGGGCTCCTCGTGTCGTGCGGCGACGAGGACACCACGGGTCCGCGCGGCGTCGACACGGAGGCTCGCGAGAGCGTCCGCACGCTGCTGCAGGTCATCGCCCGGCGCGCGGGCACCGCGATCGACAACGTCCGGCTCTACGCGCGCGAGCACCGCCTCGCGGAGACGCTGCAGCGGGCCATGCTGCCGGAGCAGGCGGACGTCACGGGTCTCGACGTCTGGACGTACTACGCGCCGAACTCCGAGCACGCCCAGGTCGGCGGCGACTGGTACGACGTCCTGCAGATCACCCCGGACGTCGTGGGCCTGGTCATCGGCGACGTCGTGGGGCACGACGTCGAGGCGGCTGCCGCGATGGGCCAGCTGCGGTCCGTCGTGCGCTCCTACGCCTACGAGCTCACCACCCCGGGACCGGTCCTCGACCGGGTCGACCAGCTCGTCCAGGGCATGCGCATCCCGCGCTCGGCGAGCCTCGTCTACGCCGCGCTCACGCGCCCCGACGCGACGGACACCGAGGACGCGTGGCGCATCGAGTACTCGCGTGCCGGCCACCTGCCCCCGCTGCTCCTGCGCGAGGGCACGGTCACCCAGCTCGACGACGCCGGCGGCGCGCTCGTCGGGTTCGGCGGGCGGACCCGGTCCACCGGGGAGGTGTCGCTGCGCCCCGGGGACACGCTCGTCTTCTACACCGACGGCCTCATCGAACGACGGGACCGCGCGCTGCGCGTCGGGCTCGACGCGCTCGTCGCCGCGTCCGCCGCCGTCACCGCCGTGGACGCCGCAGGGGTCGGCGAGGAGCTCCTCTCGCGGCTCGCGGACGCCCCGGAGGACGACGTCGCGCTCGTCGTCGTGCGCATCCCCGACCCGGTGGGCGACGCGACGGCCGTCGTGCTCAGCCCGCGCAGCCGCCGGTGGCTCCTGCCGAGCGAGCCGGCGTCGATCGGCCGGGCGCGGCACGCCGTCGTGCGCACGTGCCAGGCGTGGGGGGTCAAGGACAGCGCGAACGCCGAGCTGGTCGTGTCGGAGCTCGTCGCGAACGGCGTGCTCCACGGCTGGGGCCACCTCGCGCTGCGGCTGTTCGACACGGGCGACGGGATCCGGGTCGAGGTCGAGGACTCCAACCCCGCGCCGCCCGTCCCGACGGACGGCCACGCCAACCGCATGGGCGGGTTCGGCATGCAGATCGTCGAGCGGCTCGCGGACTGGGGCTGGCGTCCGACGGCGTCCGGCAAGCTCGTCTGGGCGACCCTGCGGCCCCAGTCGGCCGCGCGTCAGACCTGACCGGCAGGTAGGCGTCGCGCAGGTATGCGTCGCCGGGAACACCTGCTCCCGGCGCACGCGGGGAGCGGGTGCTAGGCCTGGGGCTCGACCTTGGCGAACCCCGACGGCGGCGTCGCGGGCTCGCAGCGGTGGTCCGCGTCGATGCGGAACAGCTCGAGCGCGCCGCAGACCTCCAGGACGAAGAGGTCACGGTCGTCGCAGCCGCGCAGGACCGTCGCACCGCCGCGCTTGCGGCCGGAGTCGGCGAGCGAGATGAGGAACGCCGCGCCCGTCGAGTCCATGAACGTCACGCGGCACATGTCGATGACGAGGAGCTGGCGCCGCAGCCCGACGACGCGCGCCGCGATCTCCGGGAACTGGTCACGCTCGGCGAGATCGAGGTCCCCGGTGATGACGAGCGTCGTCGTCGCGGGGGAGGTGGCGATCTCGATCATGCTGTCGACTGTAGACGCGGCCCGGAGCACCTGCACCCCACGGCTCTGCGGCTGCGCCGACCGACGAGCCCGGCGGCGCCCGCTCAGCGCAGGGCGCGCACCTCGTCGGCGGACGTGCCGGACGCGCGCAGGAACTGCTCGCAGCGCTCGGCCTCGTCGACCTCGCCGATGTACGCGGCGCACTCGGCGAGCGCGAGCAGCGCGCGCAGGAAGCCCTGGTTGGGGACGTGGTCGGCGGGGATGGGTCCCTGGCCCCGCCAGCCCGCGCGGCGCAGCGCGTCGAGACCGCGGTGGTAGCCCGTGCGGGCGAACGCGTACGCGGTCACGGCGCCCTTCGAGCCGTTCTCGTGGAGGTAGTCCTCGGCGAGGAACGCCCACGCGAGCGACGACGCGGGCTCGCGCGCCGCGATCTCGTACGGGTCGCCCCCGGCGTCGAGGCCGTCGCGCACGGCGGCGAAGTCGTCGGGGAGACGGACCGGTGCCGGTCCGTCGAGGAGGTTCTGGTGGGAGTCGCTCATGGGCCCATTGTGCCGAACCCGGGGTCGTGCGGCTCCCGGGGTTCGGCAGCCCGCGGGCGGCGCGCCGTGGACGGCCTGCACCCCGAAGGTCAACGACCGGTAAACTCGTCGCGGTCCCCGGGTGACTGCCGCCCGCGGGACGCCTCGGGCCCCGCGGGAGCCGCGCCGTCGGGCACGACCGGCACCTGTCGCGCGATCGACGCGCGCACGACATGACCGGCCCGAGGAACAGGCAGTCGAAAGTGGGGAATCCATGCCAGGCGTGGTGCTCATCGGTGCCCAGTGGGGCGACGAAGGCAAGGGCAAGGCGACAGACCTCCTCGGGTCGCGCGTCGACTACGTGGTGAAGTTCAACGGCGGCAACAACGCCGGCCACACCGTCGTCATCGGCGACGAGAAGTACGCGCTGCACCTGCTCCCGTCGGGCATCCTGTCGCCCGGCGTCACGCCCGTCATCGCGAACGGTGTCGTCGTGGACATCGAGGTCCTGTTCCAGGAGCTCGACGACCTCGTCGCGCGCGGCGTCGACGTCTCGAAGCTGCTCGTCTCGGGGTCGGCGCAGATCATCGCGGGCTACCACCGCACGATCGACAAGGTGAGCGAGCGATTCCTCGGCAAGCGCCGCATCGGCACGACCGGCCGCGGCATCGGCCCGGCGTACGCGGACAAGATCAACCGCGTCGGCATCCGGATGTGGGACCTGTTCGACGAGAAGATCCTCGCGGAGAAGATCGAGGGCTCGCTCGACCAGAAGAACCACCTGCTGGTCAAGGTCTACAACCGCCGCGCGATCACCGTCGACGAGACGCTCGCGGAGCTCCTGCAGTACGCGGAGCGCATCAAGCCGATGGTCGCCGACACGTCGCTCGTGCTGAACAAGGCGCTCGACGAGGGCAAGAACGTCCTCTTCGAGGGTGGCCAGGCGACCATGCTCGACGTCGACCACGGCACCTACCCGTTCGTCACGTCGTCGAACGCGACGGCGGGCGGCGCGCTCACGGGGTCGGGCGTCGGTCCGACGCGCATCGGCTCGGTCATCGGCGTCATCAAGGCGTACACGACGCGCGTGGGCGAGGGGCCGTTCCCCACCGAGCTCTTCGACGCGAACGGCGAGTACCTGCTCAAGCAGGGCGGCGAGTACGGCGTGACGACGGGTCGCGCGCGGCGCTGCGGCTGGTACGACTCGGTCATCGCGCGCTACGCGACGCGCGTCAACGGGATCACCGACATGGTGCTCACCAAGCTCGACATCCTCACGGGCTTCGAGAAGGTCCCGGTCTGCGTCGCGTACGACGTCGACGGCGTCCGCCACGACGAGATGCCCCTCGACCAGACGGCGTTCCACCACGCGACGCCGATCTACGAGGAGCTCGACGGCTGGTGGGAGGACATCTCCGGCGCCCGCACGTTCGAGGACCTGCCGGTCAACGCGCAGCGCTACGTGCTCGCGCTCGAGGAGATGTCCGGGACGCGGATGTCGGCGATCGGCGTCGGCCCGAGCCGCGACGCGATCATCCCGCGGCACGACCTCATCCACTGAGCCCCGTCGTCGGAGGGCCGCGGTTCCCCGGCCTGTCGGCGTCCCTCGGGTCTTCCGCCCGGTGGGACGCCGACAGGCCGCGGGGACGTCCTCGGTAGACTCGGCGCCCGTGAAGATCCTCGTCGTCGGGACCGGTGCCCGCGAGCACGCCATCGTCCACGCCCTCGCGCGCGAGGCCGACCGCCTCGGCACCGCGCCGCACGAGATCCACGCGGCGCCCGGCAACCCGGGGATCGCCGCCGAGGCGACGCTGCACCGCGTCGACCAGCTCGACGGTGCTGCGGTCGCCGCGCTCGCGACGGAGCTCGGCGCGGACCTCGTCGTGGTCGGCCCGGAGGCGCCCCTCGTCGCCGGCGTGGGCGACGCCGTGCGCGCCGCCGGGATCCCGGTGTTCGGCCCCTCCGCGGAGGCCGCGCGGCTCGAGGGCTCCAAGGCCTTCGCCAAAGAGGTCATGGCCGCCGCGTCCGTGCCGACGGCGCTCGCGCACGTGTGCACGGACGTCGACGAGGTCGCTGCGGCAGTCGACGCGTTCGGCCCCCCCTACGTCATCAAGGACGACGGCCTCGCCGCGGGCAAGGGCGTCGTCGTCACGGAGGACCGGCAGGCGGCGCTCGAGCACGCGGCGGCGTGCTTCTCGTCCCCACGGACAGCCGCGGACGGGACGCCCGAGGACCCGCGCGTCGTCGTCGAGGAGTACCTCGACGGACCCGAGGTGTCGCTGTTCTGCCTGTCCGACGGCGCGACCGTCGTGCCGCTGCAGCCCGCCCAGGACTTCAAGCGCGCGTTCGACGGGGACGCCGGCCCGAACACGGGCGGCATGGGCGCGTACAGCCCGCTGCCGTGGGCGCCGGACGGGCTGGTGGACGAGGTCGTCGCGCGCGTCGCGCAGCCGACGATCGACGAGATGGCGCGACGCGGGACCCCGTTCGTCGGGGTGCTCTACGTCGGCCTCGCGCTGACGAGCCGCGGGACGCGGGTCGTCGAGTTCAATGCACGGTTCGGCGACCCGGAGACCCAGTCGGTGCTCGCACGGCTCCTCACCCCGCTGTCCGCGCTCATGCTCGCCGCGGCACAGGGCCGGCTCGCCGAGCAGCCCCGGCTCTCGTGGTCCGACGACGCGTCGGTCACCGTGGTCGTCGCCGCGCACGGCTACCCCGGTACGGTCCGCGGCGGCGACCCGATCACGGGCATCGACGCGGCCGAGGACGTCGAGGGGGTGCACGTGCTGCACGCCGGGACGTCGCGCGACGACGACGGCGGGCTGGTCGCGTCGGGCGGCCGCGTCCTCTCGGTGGTCGCGCAGGGCGCTGACCTCGCCGAGGCGAGACGTCGCGCGTACGCCGCGGTCGACCGCATCGTGCTGCCCGGCTCGCACCACCGGACCGACATCGCGGCGACGGCTGCCGCCGGGGGCGTCGCGACCGCGGGCTGAGCCCCCGCCTGATCCCGAGGGACGTCACTCCTCGTCGACGTCGGGCCACTGCTCGGCGTCGGGCGACGAGCCGAGGAGCGACCGGGTGATGCGCTCCTCGTCCTCGGTCATCTCGTGGACGGCGGTCAGGAGATCGTCGTCCGTCGGGCCGCGGCCCGCCTCGGCCGCACGGAGCACCGCGCGCCGGATCACCTCCTTGACGAACGAGGCGGTGACGCCGTCGGTGCCTTCCGCCGCGGCGTCGAGGGTCGCGGGCGCGAACGGCAACCCTCCTCGGTAGAGCTCGAAGAGACGTCGTCGCGCGTCCTGGTCCGGGAGCGGGATCTCGACGGCGAGGTCCACGCGCCCGGGGCGTTGCGCGAGGGCGCGCTCGAGGAGGTCGGCGCGGTTGGTGGTGAGCAGGAACGCGACGTCGGCGTCGTTCCCGAGGCCGTCCATCGCGTCGAGCACCTCGAAGAGCAACGGCTGGGGTCCGCCGTGGAACGACCGGTCCTCCGCGATGAGGTCGCAGTCCTCGAGGACGATGATCGCGGGCTGCATCGCGCGCGCGGTCTCGGCGGCGAGCCGCACGAGCTGCAGCGCCCCTCCGGCGAGCAGCAGCACGGTGGTGCCGGGGCTCTCGCCGACGAGGTGGCGCACGGTGTGCGTCTTGCCGGTGCCGGGCGGTCCGTACAGCAGGACGCCCCGCTTGAGGTGCTGACCTGCCGCCCGCAGCGCCTCCCGGTGACGGGCGACCCCGACGACCTGACGCTCGATGCGGCCGAGCGTGCCCTCGGGGAGCACGACGTCCGACGCGGGGACCCGGTCGCGTCGCAGGAACGTGAGACCCCCTGCCGTGGGGCCGAAGTCGGACGTCGTGAAGGTGACGACCTGCCCGCGCAGCACGCTGTGCTCCACCATGGCGGTACGCAGTTCGGCGAGGAGCTCGAGCGCCGCGTCCTCGCCCTGGCACATGACCTCCAGGGCTGCCTCGTTCCCGTGCCGAGGGCTGCCCGCACGCTGGAGCACGGCGACCGGGGTGCTCGCGTGCGTGAAGAGGTGCAGGCCGAAGGCGACGGTCCGCCGGTCGGAGTCCGGTCCGGTCGCCGCGCGCGCGTAGTCGACCGCTCCGACGGGGAACTGCTGCCACAGAGCCGAGTGCTCGACGATCTCCGAGAACGACATGTGCATGCGCTGCTCGCCACCACCGACGCCGACGAGCCGTCCGCCGCCGTGCCGGGCCATCACGACCTCGAGCGCCACGTCCGCGTCGACCTGGCGGAGCGAGGAGACGGTCTCGGAGACCACGGCCAGGCCGCGCGGGTCGGCACCGAGGTGCTCGCGCAGCACGGACGCGACCGAGGGAGCGGATCCGGCCTGCTGTCGCTGGCTGCGCTCGTTCACCACGGCCATGAACGTCGAGAACGTGTCCAGGAAGTCGGCGGTCCGCTCGTCGCCGGCGAGGTCGTCGGCAGGCTCGGGCGCGGACGCGGCGGAGGGCGTGAAGTGCATGGTGCGAAACTAGGGCCCGTGACTGACACGCCACGGGACCACACGCCGCCGCTCTCGCTCGGCGAGGCCGACGCGTTCGACACCGCCACGCTCGAGCTGCCGGGCTGGCGCCACGTCTACTCGGGCAAGGTCCGGGACCTCTACGAGCCGGACCTGCCCGCCGTCGGCGGGGTGCACCCGCTCGGCGACGTGGTCCTCGTCGTGGCGAGCGACCGGGTCAGCGCGTACGACCACGTGCTGTCGCCGGGCATCCCGGACAAGGGCGTCGTGCTCACGCAGCTCAGCCTGTGGTGGTTCGAGCAGCTGGCCGACCTCGTGCCGAACCACGTCGTGTCGACCGAGGTGTCGGCCGAGCCGGGCGACGGGCTCGTGCCCGACGTCGTCGCTGGCCGCGCGATGATCTGCCGCCGGCTCGACATGTTCCCGGTGGAGTGCGTCGCGCGTGGCTACCTCACGGGCTCGGGCCTCGTCGAGTACCGAGCCGGCAGCGCCGTGTGCGGTGTGCCGCTGCCCGACGGCCTGGTCGACGGCTCGCGCCTGCCCGAGCCGATCTTCACCCCCGCTACGAAGGCCGCCGTCGGGGAGCACGACGAGAACGTGTCGTTCGAGGTGGTCGCGGAGCAGATCGGCGTCGAGGACGCGACGCGGCTGCGCGGCCTCACCCTCGCGGTGTACGCGCGGGCGGACGAGATCGCGCGCGAGCGCGGTGTGATCCTCGCGGACACCAAGCTGGAGTTCGGGGTGGACCCGACCACGGGCGCGACCGTGCTCGGCGACGAGGTGCTCACGCCCGACTCGTCGCGGTTCTGGCCCGCGGACCAGTGGGAGCCCGGCCGTGCCCAGCCCAGCTTCGACAAGCAGTACGTGCGCGACTGGCTCACCTCGCCGGAGTCTGGCTGGGACCGCTCGGCCGACGCGCCGCCCCCGCCGCTGCCCGCGGACGTCGTGGCCCGCACTCGCGACCGGTACCTCGAGGCCTACGAGCGGCTCACGGGCTCGTCGCTGGCCTGAGGCGTTCACGCCGTCCGTGCTCCCGCGCGGACGTAGGTGTGCCCGCTCGGCGCCGTCCACCGGACCGTGCCGTCGTGGAGGAGGGTGGGACGCCACCCGTCGCGGGCACGCACCACGTGGTGGTGCCGGCACAGCGCGACGAGGTTGTCCGCCGCGTGCGCGGACTCGTCGCCGGGCCGTGGGGCGACCACGTGGTCGAGGTCGCACCGGAACGCCGGCACGGCGCACCCCGGGAACGTGCACGTGACGTCCCGTGCGAGGACCGCGGCGACCGTCCGCACCGAGGGGCGGCCCGTCGTCGCGAGGTCGCTGGTCGGGGGGAGTGGTGGTGCGGCCATGACCGGTCTCCGTCCGCTGGCGTCGTGAGGCGTGCGAAGGCGGGGAAGGGGCAGGACCCCGCCCTCGCACGCGTGGTCGAGCGTGCGTCTCGAACACGTGTTCGATGCTAGCGGCAGCCTCTGACAACGCCTCGCCGGGCGCCGTCGCGGTGGCGGTCCGCCGACGCGGCCGTGGCCGACACGGGTCGCCGTGCGGCTTGCGTCGGTCGGCCCTGGACGTCTTCCCGTGACCGTGGACGGCGACCTGGTCGCGCCCGGCGCGCGGGTAGACTGACCGCGGAATCCCGCCGTCGGCTCCCGCTCGCTCACGCCGTGACGTGCCGCCACGTGCAGCACGCGCCCGTGACCGGGATCCCGGAGCCCCGGCCCTCCCGAACTCTTCGCCAAGGAGCACCCGTGGGACGCGTCGTCGTCGAGGTCATGCCCAAGCCCGAGATCCTGGACCCGCAAGGCAAGGCCGTCGTCGGGGCGCTGCCGCGCCTCGGCTTCACCCAGTTCACGTCGGTCCGTCAGGGCAAGCGGTTCGAGCTCGAGGTCGAGGGCGACGTCACGCCCGAGGTCCTCGCCGCCGCGCAGGAGGCCGCCGCGACGGTGCTCTCCAACCCCGTGATCGAGGACGTCGTCCGCGTTGCCGACGCCGCGACCGACGCGGCCGGCACGATCGCCTCCGAGGGGCTCGCCTGATGACCGGGGCCACCTCCCTCGCGACGGCGCGGGTCGGCGTCGTCACCTTCCCCGGCACGCTCGACGACCGCGACGCGGCGCGCGCCGTCCGCCTCGCCGGCGGCGAGCCCGTCGCGCTCTGGCACGCGGACGCCGACCTGCACGACGTCGACGCGGTCGTCCTCCCGGGCGGCTTCTCCTACGGCGACTACCTGCGTGCCGGGGCGATCAGCCGCTTCGCGCCCGTGATGGAGACCCTCGTGGACGCCGCGCAGGGCGGGCTCCCGGTGCTCGGCATCTGCAACGGCTTCCAGGTCCTCACCGAGGCCCACCTGCTGCCGGGTTCGATGATCAAGAACGACCACCTGCACTTCGTCTGCCGCGAGCAGGTCCTCGTCGTCGAGAACGCGGACACCGCGTGGACGCGCGACTACTCCGCCGGCCAGCGCATCACGATCCCGCTGAAGAACCAGGACGGGCAGTTCGTCGCCGACGACCGCACGCTCGACGAGCTCGAGGCCGAGGGTCGCGTCGTGTTCCGCTACGACGGCTGGAACCCGAACGGTTCGCGCCGCAACATCGCGGGCATCTCGAACGCCGCAGGCAACGTGGTGGGTCTCATGCCGCACCCGGAGCACGCCGTCGAGGCCGGCTTCGGTCCGGCCTCGGAGGCCGGCCCGCGCGCGGGCACGGACGGGCTCGGCTTCTTCACCTCGGTGCTGAGCGCGCTCGTCCACGCGTGAGCGTCGTCGCTCGCACGGCCGACGGCGCGTCGGCCGTCGGGTCGGCGGGCGTCACCGTGGTCCCGGTACCCGGGGACGACGCCGACGCGCTCGCCCTGTTCGCGCGCCAGCAGGCCGAGCTCGCGGAACGCTACGGCGAGCCCGACAGCGGTGCCTTCGACGCAGCGGAGCTCCTCGCGGCGCTCGTCGTGCGTGACGGGACGGAGCCCGTGGCGTGCGTCGCGCTGCGCGACGTCTCCGGGGCGCCCGATGGTCGCGGCGGCCACCACGCGCCGTCGACCGGCGAGGTGAAGCGCCTCTTCGTCCTGCCCCAGCACCGGGGGCGCGGGCACGCACGGACCGCGATGGATGCGATGCACGAGCGCGCCGCCGCGCTCGGCCTGCGGCGCCTCGTGCTCGAGACCGGCACGCGGCAGCCGGAGTCGATCGACCTCTACCTCGACCTCGGCTACCTCCCCACCGAGTCCTACGGCCACTACGCCGGTGACCCGCTCTCCCGGTGCTTCGCGCTCGACCTCGACGGAGCGCCGGACGGTGACCGGGCCACGGCGCGACGGCGATCGTCTGGTGACGTCGCGCGCACCGGAACGCTCGGGCCGCGAGGCCTCGGTACCCGTGGGTACGACCGACGTGCTGCCCGCCCGGATGAGCGCGCCGGGATCGAGGTGCGAGCGGTGCCGTGGGACGACCCCGACGCGTCCGCGCTGCGCCGCGAGATGCACGACACGTCGTCGGCGGTCCTCAACCCGGAGCTGTTCGCCGGGCTGGAGGCCGCGGGCGGGTTCGACGCCGTGGACGCCCGTCTCGGCGCCGCTTCCGTCGCGACGTTCGTCGCCTGGCGCGGCGACGAACCGCTCGGCTGCGCGTCGCTGCAGCGCGCGACGGCCGGTGCGCCCGACCGCCACGCGGAGGCGCTCGAGGTGAAGAAGGTCTTCGTCCGCGAGACGGCTCGTGGTGCCGGTGTCGCCCGGCTGCTCATGGCGGAGGTCGAGCGCGAGGCGCGCCGTCGTGGTGCGACGGCGCTGCTCCTGGAGACCGGCATCCGGCAGCCGAGCGCGATCACGCTCTACCGATCCCTCGGCTTCCGCGCCGTGCTGCCCTACCCGCCGTTCGACCGCGGTGACAACGGCATCGCGCTGTGCTTCGCCATGACGCTGCACTGATCGTCCGCCCGTGAAGTCCGTCGCGACCGGGCGCGTGCGGGCTGAGCTTTGCCCTGGTTCGTCCTCCGGCGAGCCGATAGGGTGGTCCGCGTGATCCCCTCTCTGACCAGTGCCTACTCCGTGCCCGCACTGCTCGGGGAGCTGCTTGGCTGGGTCCTCGGAGCCGTCGCGCTCGTGCCGGGTCGTGTCGGGGGTCTCGCGACCGAGGCCCGGGAGATCGTGACGGACTGGGGCATCCCGGTGGCCGAGGTGACCGACCTCTACGCCGCCTTCCCCTCGCGTCTCCTCCTCGCCGTCGCCCTGGTGGCGCTCGTGTGCGCGACGGCCGCCGTCGTGCACGGGGTGCGCGAGCGGCGTCGGGCACTGGCGCACACCGGGCGCTGAGGCCAGCCGGTCCTCAGCCCGCGACGACGAGCGGCCGGACCTCCTCGCCGAGGAACCGGACGAACGCGTCGAGGTCCGGTTCGTCGGCGGTGGGCTGCACCGCGACGGCGGTCGCCCCGGCGCCCGCGAGGGCGAGCACGCCGTCGGCGATCGCGCGCGCGTCGCCGCCCGCCCCGATGCCGATCCCTGCCTCCCGGCCCCACGTCGGCACCTCGCGGTCGACCCGCTCCTGCGCGCCGGGGCCCGTCGCCGCGATGAGGGTCGCGTGCACGTCAGGGTCCGGGCGCCCCGCGTCTCGCGCCGCAGCCCGGACGGCGTCCACCGTCTCGCGGACCTCGGCGGGCGTGAACGCGTTGGCGAGGATCAGTCCGTCGCCGAGCTCGCCCGCGAGCGCGACCGACCGCGGACCGACTCCGCCGAGCCACAGCGGGACCGGCTCGGTCGGCGGCCAGTCGAGACGCACGCGGTCCAGCGTCACGTACCGGCCCGACGTCGTGACCTCCTCGCCCGCGAGCAGGGCGCGCAGGGCGACGGTGTGCTCGCGCAGGAGCGTCAGCGGCGACGACACCCGGACGCCCGCCTGCCCCATCCACTCCTGGACGCCGTGCCCGACCCCCGCGACGAAGCGGCCGGGGAACATGCGCCCGAGGTTCGCGACCTCCATCGCGGTGATCGCCGTGCTCCGCAGCGGCGCGGGCATGAGCCCGAGCCCGACGCGCACGCGGTCCGTCCAGGCGAGCGTCGCCGCCGCGGACGCGAGACCGCTCTGCTTGAAGCAGTCCTCCCACACCCACAGGTCGTCGAGGCCGGCGGCCTCCGCGCCCGTCGCGAGCGCGCGCAGCGTCTCCGGAGGGTGGGTGGGGACGTAGGCGATGCCGAGCCGAGGTGTCGTCATGCCCCCATCGTGCCTCGCGCCTCGGACACTCAGGTGTCGCGCTGCCGCACTCCCGACGGCCCGCGGCGCGGTGGGCGTGCGCGCCGGTCCACCTCGGCGAGGAACGCGAGCTGCGCCAGGACGCTCTGCCGGGCCGCTCCGAGCACGGACGGGTCGACGTCCGCGTAGACGTGCGCGGTCACGCGCTCGGCCGCGAACTCGTCGCCCGGCGCGAGGCCGAGCGTCGCGAGCGCGGCCCGCACCTGCGCGAGCCGTTCGAGCCGGTGGGCCCGGTACGCGCGCACCCGCTCACCGAGGTCGTCGATCACCGGGCCGTGACCCGGGAGCCCGATGACGCGCCGGTCCACGACGAGCGCGCCCAGCCGGTCCAGGCTCGCGAGGTAGCGGCCGAGCGACCCGTCCGGCTCGGCGATGACGGTCGTGCCCTGCCCGAGGATCGTGTCACCCGTGAGGACCGTGGCACCCGTGAGCACCGTGCCCGACGGTGCCCCGGCCTCGGTGGCCGCGTCCGCGCGTGCGTCGTGCCCGCGTGCGTCGTGCCCGGGTGCCTCGGCCTCGGTGATGACCGGGCCGTCGTCGGGCAGGACCAGGCAGACGGAGTCTGCGGTGTGGCCCGGCGTGGCGAGCACGGCGATGCGCACACCGGCGACGTCGATCGTCTCGCCGTCCACGAGCGGCGGGCCGCCGTGGCAGTGCACGGGATCGGCTGCCCGGACGGGTGCGCCCGTCAGGGCGTGCAGACGGGCCGATCCCGCGGTGTGGTCGGCGTGGCGGTGGGTCACGAGGACGAGGGCCACCGGCCCGGCCGCGACGAGCGCGTCGAGGTGCGCCGCGTCGTCGGGCCCAGGGTCCACGACGACGCACGCGTCGGCACCGGGCGCGCGCAGGACGTACGAGCGCGTGCCGTCGAGCGTCATGGGTCCAGGGTTGTCGGCGCGCACGGCGGAGGCGATCCGGGTGACGGGTCGGTGTGCGGTCATCTCAGACGACCCGGATCGGGCCGGGGTAACGGCCGAGAACGGCGTCGTGCGTCAGGAGCTGGACGCCTTCGCTGACCGCCTGTGCGACGAGCAACCGGTCGATCGGGTCGCGGTGGACCGGTGGGAGTGCGGCGACGGCGGCGGCGTGGGCACCCGTCACGGCGAGCTCGACGAAGCCTGCTCCGAGGAGTGCCTGACGGAATGGGCCGGGCTCGACGCTGAAGTCCGCCCGTCTCCGGGCGTGCTTGATGCTGATCTCCCAGATGCTGGCCGCGCTGAACCACGGCTCGACGTCCGGGTCGGCCAGAAGGTCGCGAGCCCCGCGTGGCAGGCGGTCTACCTCGTCGCCCGCCCACAGCAGCAGATGCGTGTCCAGCAGGATCCTCACTCGGTCCCCTCGAACATCGCGACGATCTCGTCCTGCCCCCACGTGGCGAAGTCGTCAGGGACCGTGGTGCGGCCCCGGAAGAACCCGAGCCGCCGTTCCGCAGGTGTGGCGGGCGAAGCCGCCGTGAGGCGAGCCACCGGCTTCCCGGCGCGGGCGATGACGATCTCCTCGCCTGCCTCGACCTCGGCGAGCAGGCGCGACAGGTGGGTCTTCGCCTCGTGGACGTTGACGGTCTTCATGGTGCCTCCGCGCCGAGAACGAGACTGGACCAGGCGGACTAAGTCAGTCTAGTCCATCACCGGTCGGCGAGGAAGGGCTGCATCATGACGACGCCCGGTCAGGCGCGCTGACGCAGGACAGCGGGCCGGCCCTCGTCCTGCCACTGCGAGAACCGCGCCTCGATCAGCGGGCCGACGAGGTCGTACGTCTCCCACGTGTCCGGCACGCGGTAGACGTCCTCGGGCTCGCCGTCGCCCGGGCTGACGGAGTCCACGTAGTCCTCGAGGTAGAGGCCGCCGTCGTCCTCGTCCTCGTCGTCCCCGGCGTAGTACGCGAGGGCGAACGCGGCGGCGTCGGGGGCGAGGTCGTCGGTGACGAGCTTCCCGTCGCACGACTCGTGGACGAACCGGCCACCGGTGAGCTCGCGGGCGCGCAGCGCGGCGAGCTCCTCGGCGGCCTCTTCCTCCAGGTCGTCGGAGACGTGCCCGCCGAGCACGGCCCACGCGAGGAACACCCCGATGTGCGTGGCTCCCGCCTCGGGGCCGGTCTCGGGCGGGAACCCCTCGCCGTCGGAGTGCCAGGACGCGTCGTCGAGCTTCGTCGTCATGGCGGCGACGCTACCCGAGGGCACCGACGAGGAGCTCGAGCGTGCGGGTGCGGCCCGGGGTCGCGTCGAGCGGCTCGTCCGCGCGCGACGCCGCGACGGGGACGACCATGACCTCGTCCACGCCGTGACGGTCGGCGAGCCGGCGGAGCTCCGCCGCCGCGTCGTCGGGCGTCCCGATGATCCAGCGCGACCGCATCGCCTCGATGGTCTGCTCGGACAGCGCGTCGAGCGGCGTCGCGAGCGCCTCCTCGACGGTCTCCAGCGCCGAGAGCGCCTGACCGGACCGCAGGCGCGCCATCATCCGCAGCTGCGGCAGCGCGCGGGCGTGGGCCTCCTCCGCAGTCTCGGCGACGACGACGTTCGCGGTGAGGAACGTGCGCGGCTCCGGGTGGGCCTCGCTCGCGCGGTAGCCCTCGCGGTAGAGCGCGAGGACCTCGTCGATCCCCTGACCCGAGAAGTGGTTCGCGAACACGTACGGCAGGCCGAGCTCGGCGGCGAGCCGGGCGGAGTAGTCGCTCGACCCGAGGAGCCAGACGGTGGGCGTGCTCTCGGCGGCCGGGGTCGCGTGGACGTCGTACACCTGGCCGCTCGTGAGCCGGAGCTGCGCGCCCTGCGGGCTCATGAGGGCGAGGATGTCCGTCACGTGCTGCGGGAAGCGGTCGACGTCGGCCGTCGGTCCGGTGATGCGCAGGAGCTGGGTCACCACGGGGTCCGAGCCCGGCGCGCGCCCGAGCCCCAGGTCCACGCGCCCCGGGGCGATCGCCTCGAGCGCCGCGAACTGCTCCGCGACGACGAGCGGCGCGTGGTTCGGCAGCATGACGCCGCCCGAGCCGACCCGGATCCGCTCCGTCGCCGACGCGGCCGCCGCGATCATCACCGGGGGAGTCGACGCAGCGACCGCGGCCATGTTGTGGTGCTCGGCGAACCAGTAGCGCTCGAGCCCGAGCCGGTCCGCGAGACGGACGAGGTCGAGCGAGGCGTGGACCGCCTGGGGGCTCGTCTGGCCCGTGCGCACGGGCACGAGGTCGAGGACGGACAGGCGAGGGCTGGGGGACGCCGCGGCGTCGGGCGAGGTGCTCATCACGAGGGACAACCCCGGCGCACCGGACGCGCATTCCCGCCGTCCTCGGGCCGTGCGCGCGCCGGATGGCGGTATCGGACCGGGAGCGGCATCATCGGCTGCACAAGGCGGTGCGGTGGTCGCGACGACGTGGCGACCGCATTGGGGGACGACGACCCTGGGGCGAGGGGAGCGGCCGTGGACGACGAGATCAACTTCCACGCCGACGTGGTGCTGTACTACGACTTCGACGGCATGCCGATCGACGAGCAGACCTGGCACGAGCTGCGCGGGGACGACCGGTCGGTCGTCGGGCTGGACGTGGTCGCGGGCTGGTCGGTGTTCACGCGCTGGGTCGGCTACGACCGCTCCGAGGGCCGCATGCCGCTCATGTACTCGACGCGCGTCGAGCCCGGTGGCCTGTTCAGCTCGTCGTTCACGCGCAGCGGCGCCGAGGTGCTGCACCAGCACGTGGTGGACGCGCTCGTCCAGGGCAACCCGGCGTCGCGTGCGCTGTTCGACGTCGAGCCGTGGGAGTACCCGGGCTTCGTGTGACGAGGTGGCCCGGTCTCGCGCCTCGATGATGCCGGCGGACGTCCGCGTGCGTCAGTCCCGGACGGCCGCGACCGCCTCGACCTCGACGAGCTGGTCGTCGTAGCCGAGCACCGTGACGCCGAGCAGCGTGCTCGGGACGTCGTGGTCGCCGAACGCGTCGCGCACGACCTCCCACGCGGCGACGAGGTCGGCCTGTCGCGACGACGCGACGAGGACCCGCGTGCTCACGACGTCCTGGAGGGTGGCGCCGGCCGCCGCGAGCGCGACGACCATGTTCTCGACGCAGCGCGCGGCCTGGCCGGCGTGGTCGCCGGGCGCGACGGTCCGTCCGTCCGCGTCGAGCGGGCACGAGCCGGCGAGGAAGACCAGCCTCGCGTCGGCCGCGACGGTGGCGGCGTAGGCGTACTCGGCGACGTCGGACAGTTCGCGTGAACGGATGAGGGTGACGTTCTTCGGCACGGGACCTCCAGGTGGGAGCCGAGGGTCAGGGACGGGCCCGTCCTCGGACGACGCCGTATCGTCGCACGCCCGCCACCCACGCTCCAGGGCTTTCAGCCGGTCCCGAGCGGCTCCCGCAGCCCGCTCGCCCGGCGCACCGCGTGCCCGACGGCGGCGCGCACCGCAGCCTCGCTCCCCACCACGCGCACGGCGTCCTGGGCGCGGGTGACCGCCGTGTAGAGCAGCTCGCGCGTGAGCAGCGGAGAGGTCTCGGGAGGCAGGAGGAGCGTGACGCGGCGGAACTGGCTGCCCTGCGCGCGGTGGACGGTCATCGCGTGCACGCTCTCGACCGGGGGCAGGCGATGGGTGCGGACGCGCACGGGGGCGCCCGGGTCGCCGAACACCGCCACGACGCCGTCCCCGTCGGCGACGAGGACGCCGGTGTCGCCGTTGTAGAGGCCGACGTCCGGGGCGTTGGTCGTGACGAGCAGCGGCCGGCCGGCGACCCACGGCGTGTCCGTCGCGGGGCGCTCGGTGGCCTCCTCGACCCACGCCTCGACCTGCGCCGCCCAGCGGGTGCGGCCGGCGGGTCCCCGGCGGTGCGCGACCATGACGCGGTGCTGCGCGAGAGCCGAGAGGGCACCGGTGGGGTCGCCGTCGCGCGCCGCGGCGACCAGCCGTGTGCCGGCGGCGACGGCGTCGGCCCGGACGGCGGAGAGCGCGGCGTCGTCCGGCTCGCCGTCGGAAGACTCGAAGAACTCCACGGAGGCGTCGCCCGCGCGCAGCAGCTCGAGGACCGTGTCCGCCTCCCCGCGCCGGATCGCCTCGGCGAGCGGAAGGATCGCCGAGCCGCTCTCCTGCCGGTGGACGGTGCGCAGGCGGACGACACCGTTGCCCAGGGCCGAGCGGTCGTCCACCTCGCCCTCGGCGGGCGCAGGAGCGTCGGCGAGGGCGTCGTCGGCGACGGCGCGGACCGCTGCGGCGGCGGGGTGGGCGGCGACCTGTGGCCGGTTCACCAGGTCGCCGAGCACCGCACCCGCCTCCACGGACGCGAGCTGGTCCGGGTCACCGACGAGGACGAGCCGCGCGTCGGGCCGCAGCGCCTCGAGCAGCCGCGCCATGAGCGGCAGCGCGACCATCGACGTCTCGTCGACGACGACCACGTCGTGCGGCAGGTGGTGGTGCGCGTCGTGCCGGAACCGCGTGGTGCTGCCCGGCCGGTAGCCGAGCAGGCGGTGCAGCGTCGAGGCGACCGGTGACCCGACGCGCTCGCGGTCGACCGGGTCGTCGAAGCGGGACACGACGTCGCGCACCGCCTCCTGCAGGCGGGCGGCGGCCTTGCCCGTCGGGGCGGCGAGCGCGACCCGGAGCACGGTGCTCTCGGTCGGCCCGCCGACCGACCCGTCCACCGGACCACCGGCCTGCTGTCCGGCCGGTTGGCCGTCGGCCGGCTGTCCGGCCGGGACGGCGGCGTCGTGCAGGACGGCGAGAAGGCGTGCGACGGTCGTCGTCTTGCCGGTGCCGGGACCACCCGTCAGGACGGTGAGACGGCGGTGGGCGGCGTGCGCCGCGGCGAGGCGCTGGCGGGCGTCGCGTCCCGACGGGAACAGGCGGGCCAGGGCGACGTCCAGGCGGGCGTCGTCCACGGGGAGGTCGTCCGCGGCCAGCCGGCCGTCGACGTCGCGGCGCACCGCGAGCTCGTCGCGCCAGTACCGGTCGAGGTAGAGCAGCCCGCCGACCCAGCGCGCCGGACGGTCGTCGGGCGCGCCCACCCCCGCTGCGACGAGCGGGCTGCGCGCGACCGCCTCGGCCCAGGCCGCGTCGTCGGGCCACGGCAGGTGCGCGGCCTCGGCTCCCGCCGCCTCCTCGTCCTCGGGGAGCCGGAGGGACGGGTCGTCGAGGCGCACGCACACCGACCCGTTGCGGACCGCGCGCACGGCGAGCGCGACGGCGAGCAGCACCTGGTCGTCGTGCTCGCCCGTCAGGCGGCCGAGCCGTAGCGCGACGCGCAGGTCGGTCGCCGAGACCACACGGGCCGCGTTGAACCGCGCGAGCCAGGCCGGGACGCCGACGGCGAGGCGCGGGTCGCCCTCGTCCGGCAGCGGGACCGGCGTTGCGGTAGCGGTCATGCGCGGACTCCGTCGAGCAGGGCGGACAGGGCGACGACGAGCCCGGGCGGCGGCGTCCACGCGACGACCCCGTACGGGGCGCCGTCGGGACCTGTCGGCGTTCCCGGCCCGGCCATGCCGCGCACGAACAGGTAGGCACCGCCCGCGAGGTCCTGGTCCGGGTCGTAGCCGGGCAGCCGCCAGCGCAGGTAGCGGTGGAGCGCCACGAGGTAGAGCACGAGCTGGAGCGGGTAGTGCGAGGCGAGCATCGCGTCGCGCGTCGCCTCGGGCCGGTAGTCGGCGACGGTGAGCGGCAGACCGGGCGGGCCGACGCGGTTCGTCTTGTAGTCGACGACGAGGTAGCGGAGCCGCCCGTCCGGTCCCGGCACGCGGAGCACCGCGTCGATCGAGCCCGTGAGGTAGCCGCGCAGCGGCACGCCGTCGGACACCGTCCCGGACTCGTCGGCGAGCGCGGCCAGCAGGTCGGGGTAGCGGACGAACGGGTCGTCCGGGGCGAGGTGGGCGCGCAGGACGGCGGCGAGGTCGCGCAGCGTCGACGGGCGGATGCCCTCCGTGAGGTCGCCCCCCGCGAGCGGCAGCTCGAACTCGAGCTCGGGCAGGCGGTCGCGCGGATGCACCTCGGCGAGCGTGAGCCCCCCGGCGAGCGGCCCGAGCGGGGTGCGCAGAGCGAGCCCGAGCGCCGTGGCGAGCGCGACGGGCTCGACCCCTGGCACGCGGACGGTCGCCGCCTGGGCGCACCGGGCCAGCACCTCCGCGTCCAGGTCGTCGGCCGCGGTGTCCACGTACTCGAGGATCTCGTGCACGAGAGTGCCGAACGCGGTCCCGCCGGGCTGGCCCTCGAACGGTGACGGGACGTCGGCACCCGGCGCGGCATCGGGTGTCGCGGCCGGAGCGGCGTCCTGCGCGTCGTCGTCGGGGACGTCCTCCGGCTCGTCCTGCACCCCGGGGTCCTCCGGCTCCGACTCGACCCCACCGACAGGACCGTGGTGCGCGGCGGCGGTGAGCGCGGAGTAGGACGCGCGCCGCCACTCACGGTCGGGCAGGTGACCGGCCGTCGCGACCTCCAGCTCCGTCTCGGGGCGTTGCGCCGGCGACCACGGCCGGCCCTTCGGGCGCGAGTCCACCTGCTCGACGACGACCGTCCCGCCCGAGCGCGCGGCGACGGCCTCGAACGCGGCGCGCACCGCGTCGTCGCGCATCGCGTCGGGCCGCGCGTGACGACCCGGCTCGCCACCGAGCAGCCGGTCGGCGAGCAGCAGGCGCGTCAGCGGGCCGGAGCCGGTGCTGCGCTTCGACGGCGTCCAGTGCACCACCACCTGGTGGCGCGCCCGCGTGAGCGCGACGTAGAGCAGGCGCAGATCCTCGCCCAGCTCCTCGTCGCGCGAGCGCGTCCGGGCGTCCACGAACCCGGGCGAACCGATGCCGCCCACGTGCAGCACGCGCTGACCGTGGTCGTCGTGGAACGCGAAGAGCTCCTGGTCGTCGGGCTCGAACCGCTCCCAGCCGAACGGGACGTAGACCACGCCGAACTCGAGGCCCTTGGCGGCGTGCACGGTGACGACCTGGACGGCGGCGGCGTCCGTCTCGAGGCGCCGGGTCCGCTCGTCGGTGAACACCGTGCCGACCTCGGCGATCCTGCTGCGCAGCCACGCGGTGAGCGCCGCCGTCCCCAGGCCCTCGGTGGTGGCGGCCTCGTGCAGCGCCTGCGTGACGTGCCGCAGGTCCGTGAGGTAGCGCTCGCCGTCGGTACGGGCCATGACCCGCTGCGTCGTTCCCCGCCGCGCGGCGACCTCCGCGACGGCGGCCACCCCGCGGTCGGCGAGCAACCGCGCCCACGCGCGCACCGTGTCGCCGAGCTCGTCGTGGTCGGTGTCGTCGGCCGTCGCGAGCCGTTGCGCGTCCCAGCCGACGAAGGGCGTGAGCGCGAGCGCCGTCGCGCGGCGGTGCAGACCTGGCTGCTCGAGGGCGGCGAGCAGCGTGAGCCAGTCCTGGGCCGCCGCGGAGCCGAACACGCTCGACGGCCCGGACACGACGGCGGGGACCCCGAGCGCCACGAGCGCGGACCGGACCGCCTCCGCCTGCGCGTTCGTCCTCGTGAGCACCGCGACGTCGCGCGGCTCGAGCCCGCGCCAGTGCTCGGAACCGTCGGAAGGATCGACGCCGTCGAGCACACGGTCACCTCCGGTCGCGGTCCCGAGCCGCCCCGCGACGTCGGCCGCCACGTCCTTCGCGAGGAGGGACCGCGCGTCGGGGGCGGACGGCGCGGACGACCCGCCGAGCCGGTAGGCGCGGCGGGTGACCTGCCGCAGCCGGACCGGCGCGCCGCCGGCGAGGCGGGCCTGCGGGTTCGCGGCGTCGACCGGCCGCACGACGATGCGCGGGTCACCCAGCGCGGTCTCGCCCAGGAGGGCGTGGAGCCCGGCGAGGAGCGGACCGTCGCTGCGCCAGCTCGTGCTCAGGGTCGCGACGTCCTCCGCGACCTCGACGGCGCTCAGGTACGTCACGACGTCCGCCCCACGGAACGCGTAGATCGCCTGCTTCGGGTCCCCGATGAGCACGAGCGTGCGGTGCCCGTGGAACGCGGTGCGCAGGATCTCCCACTGGTCGGGGTCCGTGTCCTGGAACTCGTCGACCATGACGACGCGGTACCGGCTGCGGACTCGCTCGGCCGCCGTCTCGCCGTGCTCGGGGTCCGTCAGCGCGCGGCGCAGGAGCACGAGGAGGTCGTCGTAGTCGAGCAGGTGCATCGCGCGCTTGCGCGCCTCGACCTCACGCCGCGCGGCGACGGCGACCTCGTACCGCACGGCCGCCACCGAGCCCGTGGCGGCGTCGCCCGGGGCGAGGACGGCGCCGTGGTCGCTCACCGCGGCGCGCGCGACGTCGGACACGCCCCGCGGGGCGAGCGGTGGCTCGGCCTGGTCGGCGAAGAGCCGCACGTACAGGTCGTCCGTGACCTCCTCGACGAGGTCGGAGACGTCGGGGAGGAAGCCCGTGGCGAGGTCGACGTCCGCGGCCGTGCCGAGGGCGGACAGCATCTGCTGGCAGAACCCGTGGGTGGTCGTGATGGTCGCGGCGTCGAGCTGGGACAGCGCGACGCGCAGGCGGTCGCGGCGACGGTCGAGCTCGGCGGGGTCGACCGCCCCGAGGAACCCCACGAGCGGGTCCGGGTCCTTCGCCGGGTCCGGTTCGCGCAGGGCGCGCTCCGTGGCGACGAGGCGCTCGCGGACGCGGTCACGGAGCTCGGACGTCGCCGCACGGCCGAACGTGACGAGCATGATCTCGGGCAGCGTCGCGACGCCCTCGGCGACGTACCGCGTCGTGAGGGTCGCGATGGTGTGCGTCTTCCCCGTGCCGGCGCTCGCCTCGAGGACGACGGT
Source organism: Cellulosimicrobium sp. So1_17 (assembly GCF_055181235.1). Taxonomy (NCBI): domain Bacteria; kingdom Bacillati; phylum Actinomycetota; class Actinomycetes; order Micrococcales; family Promicromonosporaceae; genus Cellulosimicrobium; species Cellulosimicrobium sp. So1_17. The sequence continues at coordinate 2,375,713 of NZ_CM143702.1, read as the reverse complement.
CCCGTCGGGGAGGCTGGCGAAGGGGTCGAAGCGTCGGGGCGCGCCGCCGGACCTCGTCGCGCTCGTGGTCACGGGCGTGGGCGGTGTCGTCGATGGCGTCGTCGGCAGCGGGGCGGACGTCGGGCCGATCATCGGGCACCTCGCAGCTCGTTCTCCAGCAAGGGCTCCCACACGCGGCGTGACAGGGCGCCGAGCCGGGACGGGTCGTCGGGGAACCTGCCCAGGTCCGCCGTCGACGCCTGACCGGCGACGTCGGCCAGCTGCGGGTCGCGACCCCAGGCGAGCACGACGTACGGGTCCTTGCGCTCGAACCCCTTGTTCCACAGCCAGCCGGCGCGCATCAGGGCGTCGCGCGCGTCGGTGGTGCGCCGCTCCTCGGCGTACTTCAACGACACCTCGGGCAGCAGCGGCAGGGGCTCGCGGGCCGCCTCGTCGCGCAGCGCGACGAGCTCGCCGAGGAGCGTCGCCGCGGCGTCCGCCTCCGGAGGGGTGATGGTGGACCAGGCGACCCCGGGACCGCGGGGCGACCGCCCGACCGTCACGGCGTCCCACGCGTGCCCGGGGCTGCTCGCCGCGAGGGCGAGGGCCTGCACCCAGGCGCGCAGGCGGTGCTTGGGGCCGAGCCGCGAGTACTCGGTGCGGACCACGCGGCGGCCGTGCACCCCGGGCACGGTCCCGACGAGAGTGCGGCCGTCCGGCAGCACGGCACGGACGTCCACCGTCTCGCCGGACCGCAGCACGTCCGGGCTCGGGGGACGCCCTGCCGCCGCGTCCGCCTCGCGCGCGGCCTCGACGGAGACCAGCCGCAGCGGGCCGACGGCCTGTGCCACCTCCTGCAGCGCGGTGCGGCCGAGCTCGCGCGGCGGGACCTGGCCACGCCGCCACTCGGCCTGCATGGCCCGGCCGGGTTCGACTCCCGCCAGCGCGGCACGCAGCACGCGGTCGCCGACGCCCCATCCGGACAACCCCGTGAGCGCGAGCGGCAGGCGGTCGTCGACGTCGTCCTCGTCCACGACGAGCCCCACGTCGAGCGTCGTCTGGGCGAACCACCGCGGCGCGTTCTCGAGCAGGCGCACGAGGTCGTCGAGCTCGACGTCGCGAGCACCCGGCGCCACGTCGCCCGGCGCACCGCGGTCCGCGGAGGGGAGGGCGAGCGGCACGCTGACCAGCGTTCCGACCGTCTGACGCTCGCCCCGCGCGGTGCGCGCGCCGGCGAACGCCGCGCGGTCGTGGCTGAACGCCCTGGGCACGCCGAGCGCGCCGGGCGTGAAGTTGCGCGCGTCGACGGTCTGCAGCGGGTGCCGGACCACGACGTGCTCGCGCACCGGTCCGCCGCCGGGTGTCGTCGCCACGCGGCCGAGGGCGTCGAGGAGCTCCGCGACCGGGACGGCCGGCGGCCGCGGAGCGCCCGTGCGCTCGTCGGCGCCGGTGTGCACGACGACGAGGTGGTCGCCCGCCGCAGCGACGGCGTCGAGGAAGATCTGCCGGTCCTCGCTGCGCGGGTCGCGCTCACCGATCTCGGGGTGGCGCGCCAGCAGGTCGTCGCCCGCGGCGGCGCCGACGCGGGGGAACGCGCCGTCGTCCAGGCCGAGCAGGCACACGACGCGGTGCGGCACGGAGCGCATCGGCTCGAGCGAGCACACCGTGAGCGCTCCGGTCCGGAAGCCGGCCCGGGTGGGTCGTCCCGCGAGCCGGTCGGCGAGCACCGCGCGCACATCCGCGAGCCGCAGCGGGACGTCGCCGTGGTCCGACCCGGCGGCGCGCACGTCGCCGAGAGCGCGACGGGCCGCGCCGATCTGCCACGTCTCCGTCGGTGGCGCTTCCGCGAGCAGCGTCAGCGCCCGGTCGAGCGTGTCGAGCCAGTGCCCGAGCGGGTGGACGCCGTCGAGGCCGTCCAGGACGTGGGTCACCCGGGCGACGAGCTCGGCGAGGCGCCCGGCCAGGTCCACGTCGGTCGAGCCGACGTCGTCGAGCGGAAGCGCCGGACCGACGAACCGGGCGCCCTCGTCCGCCATCGCGGCGCCGAGCAGGATGCGGTCGAGCGCGGCGTCCCACGTGCCCTGCCGCACGTGCGGGTCGATCCCGAAGCGCGCGCGACGCTCGCCGTCCTCGCCCCAGTGCACGCCCGCCTCGACGGCCCACTGGCGCAGCCGGTCGACGTCGTCGTCCGAGAACCGGAAGCGGCGGCGCACCGGGTCGCTCGCCGCGAGGTCGAGCACCTCCGACGCCGTGACGCGCCCGTCCGCGAGGCGCAGCAGCGTCGCGAGCAGCGCGAGGGCCGGGTTCGTCGTGCCCGCACCCCGGTCCGCGAGGCTGACGCGCAGGCGCTGGCCCGGGTGGGCGTCGTCGCCGAGCTCCGGCACCGCGCCGAACGTCGCGGTGACGAGCGGGGCGAACGTCTCCACGTCGGGGCAGAGCACGATGACGTCGCGCGCCTGCAGCGTGGGGTCGGCGGCGAAGAGCCCGACGAGCGTCTCCCGCAGGACCTCGACCTGCCGCGCGCGGCCGTGGCACGACAGCACCTGCACCGACCGGTCGGCGGGGTCCAGGACGTGCGCACCGTCCGGGGAGTCCGCGCGGAGGGCCGACTGCAGGGCGCCGAGCAGGGTGCGCGGGGGCGAGGTCGTCGTGTGGTGGGTCGCTTCCGCGCCGGCCAGGCGAAGCTGCAGCTCCACGGCGTCGCGCGCGGTGGACGCGAGCAGCGGGTGCCGGGCGAACGTCGGCACGTCGGCGCGCAGGGTCCCGCCGTCGTCGTGGCCGGCGACCTTCTCCCACAGGGCGGGGGAGGGGTGCACGAGCCACAGGTGGACGTCGCGGTGCTCGGCGAGGGCGCGCAGCACCCGCAGCTCGTCCTCCGGCAGCCGCGTGGGGCCGAAGACGGACAGTCGCGGCGGCATGTCGACCGCCGCCGGGTCGGCGTGCAGCGCGACGACCGCGTCCTCGACACGGCGGGCCGGGTCCGTGCCGGGCACGCGGGCGAGCAGACGCCGCCACAGCTCGGGCTGCCACGCGAGGTCGTCGGGCACGTCCACGGCCCGCGTCCTCCGCGGTCCGGGGGCCGGCGCGTCGACGCCCGCCGACCACGCGAGCACGACGTCGGGACGCTGCCGCGCGTAGTCGACGAGGAGGTCTGCCACGCGACGCGCGAGCGTGAGGCGACGGCCCCTGCGGACCTCGTCGCCGGGATCGCCGACGTAGCGTGCGAGCGGCGCCGCCCACGGCTCGCCGAGATGGGCGTCGAGCACCTCGAGCACCGACCAGGCGAGGCGGTCGGGCCGCCACGGGTCGTCCTCGGGCTCCACGCCGGTGAGGTCGGCGACCACCTGCTCGACGAGCCGTCGCGGCCCCCGGAAGTCGACGTTCGCGCACACCCCGGACGTGCCGTCGGGCGCGCCGGGGGACCCGTCGGCCGGTACGCCGAGGTGGTGGGACAGCCGCTGCGCGAGCCAGCGCTCCACACCACGGGTGGGGACGGCGACGACGTCGGCCGCGAACGGGTCGTCCAGCGGGTCGGCCAGGAGGCGCGCGAGCGGCTCGACGAGCGCGTCGGCACGCTCGGAGCGGTGCACGTGCAACACGGAGCTGCCCCCTCGACTCTGTCCACGACCGGCCGGTGGGCCGCCGCGCCGGCCGGACCGCCGGGCGCTACGAGGAGGCTACGAGGTGCGACCGACACCGTCGAACCGCCGTCCACAGCAGGCGCTCCGGCCACCGCCGCTGTGGGTGGCGTGCGGGAACGTGTCCGCATGGCTCGGCACAAGCACTCCATCCCGCTCACCATCGACTACATCGAGCTCTCCGTCACCGACATGCGCGCGGCACAGGACTTCTACGGCGCGGCCTTCGGCTGGTCGTTCACCTCGTACGGGGACGAGTACTCGGGCATCCGCACGGCCGCGGAGTCCGAGAGCGAGTCCGAGGAGGCCGGTGGGCTGCTGCTCGCCGAGTCCGTCAGCCGAGGCGGCCCGCTCGTCCTCCTCTACAGCGACGACCTCGACGGCACCCTGGACCAGGTGAAGGCCGCCGGCGGCACCGTCGTCAACGGTCCCTACGAGTTCCCCGGTGGTCGCCGGTTCCACTTCCTCGACCCGAGCGGCAACGAGCTCGGCGTGTGGGGCGACGCCTGACCAGGCCGGACGACGCGGCGGTGGCGGTGCGTCTCGCCCCCGTCACCCGTGTCGGCCGCGCGTGCGACGAAGACCCACTCGCAGCCGGGGCGGTCCGGGGCGTCACGGACGTCCTCGACCACGAACCCGCACGCGGCGAGCGACGCCTCGACCTCCTCGCGCGAGCGGAACCGCAGCGTCGAGTCCGAGCGGAGCACGCGCCCGTCGGGCAGGACGGTCGTGTCGTGGAAGGACACGAGGGGGAGGGCGACCTCCGCCAGATCGGTCCAGCTCTCGACGATCCCGAGACCGGGGACGTCGACCCGCACGAACGTCTCGTCGCGCACCCACCCCTCCCACGCCCGGCGCGCGGGCACCCGGGTCTCGAGGACCACGTGACCGCCCGGGGCGAGGGCCGCGTGCACGCCGCGCAGCGTCGCGGTCCACGCGTCGTCGGTGAGGAACACCTGCGCGACGTTCGCCGTCATGGTCGCGAGGTCGACCTGCAGCCGCGGGCGCGGCGGCAGCGTGGCTGCGTCGCCGTGGAGCCAGCGCACGCGGTCTGCGCCGGGCTTGCGGCGCGCGACGTCGAGCGACGCGCCGGCAGGGTCGACCCCCACGACCTCGATGCCCCGCAGCGCCAGGAGGCACGCGAACGTGCCGGTGCCGCAGCCCACGTCCAGGACCGACCGCGCGCCCAGCTCGTCGACGATCGCCACGTACGCGTCGAGGTCGGAGCGGTCCGGGTCGAGCGGGTCGTACAGCGCGGCGAGGGTCGGGTCGTCGAAGATCGCGTCGGGCACGACCGCGACGCTAGGCGCGCACCCCGCCGTCGTCCACGGCAATGTCGGTGTCGACCACGCTCCGGGGGCGCGGTCAGGCGTGCAGCGCCTGCTCGACGTCCTCGATCACGTCGAGCGGGTCCTCGAGCCCCACCGACAGCCGGACCGTCGTCTCGGCGATCCCGACCGCCGCGCGACCCTCGGGTCCGAGCTTGCGGTGCGTCGTCGTCGCCGGGTGCGTGACCATGGACTTCGCGTCGCCCAGGTTGTTGGAGATGTCCACGACCTGCAGCGCGTCGAGGAACGTGAACGCGCGCTTCTTCGCGGTCTCCGGATCCGTCCCCTCGGGCACCGCGAGGTCGAACGTCACGACCGTCCCGCCACCCGTCTGCTGCGAGCGCGCGAGCTCGACCTGCGGGTGGGACTCGAGGAACGGGTAGCGCACCCGCGCGATCCCCGGCAGGCCCTCGAGCACCCGGGCGATCCGCTCGGCCCCGGCGTTCTGGGCGGCCACGCGCACGGGCATCGTCTCCAGGCCCTTGAGCAGGACCCACGCGTTGAACGCCGAGAGGGTCGGGCCCGTGTTGCGGATGAACGTCTGCACCGGCCCGCCGATGTACTCCTCGGTCCCGAGGATCGCGCCGCCCAGCACGCGCCCCTGGCCGTCGATGTGCTTCGTCGCGGAGTACACGACGACGTCCGCGCCGAGCTCGAGCGGCTTCTGCATGAGCGGCGTCGCGAACACGTTGTCGAGCACCACGACGGCGCCGGCCGCGTGCGCGAGGTCGGCCACGCGGCGCGCGTCGACGATGTCCTGCATGGGGTTCGACGGCGTCTCGAAGAACACGACGTCCGCGGGCGTCGACAGCGCCTCCTCCCACTGGGAGAGCACGTGACCGTCGACGTAGTCGGTCCGCACGCCCCACTTGGCGAAGATCTCGTCGAAGATCACGACGCTCGACCCGAACAGCGCGCGCGCCGCGACGATCCGCGACCCCGACTGCACGAGCGCCGCGAGCGACGTGAACACGGCCGACATGCCCGACGCCGTCGCGTAGCAGGCCTCCGCGCCCTCGATCAGGCGCAGCCGCTCCTCGAACGTGTGCACGGTCGGGTTGCCGTACCGCGAGTACACGAACCGGTCGAGCTCGCCCTTGAAGGCCGCCTCGGCGTCGGACGCGCGGTCGTACGTGTAGCCCTGCGTGAGGAACAGCGCCTCGGACGTCTCCTGGAACTCGGTGCGCGCGTTGCCGCCCCGCACGGCGAGCGTCGCGGGACGGGCGCTCGCCGGCAGCGGCTTGCGGCCGGAGCCGCCCGGGACCTGCCCGACGCCGTCTCCCGCGCTCACCGACCGGCCTCGCCCTCGGCATCGGCGTAGGTGGTGGTGGGCAGACCACGGACCTTCCAGCCCTCCGCGTCGCGCACGCCGGAGAAGCCGGGCGCGCCCTCGAAGCCTTCGAGGACGTTGTAGGCGGGGCCGAGCCCGGCGGCGGTCGCGGCGCGCGCGGCGCCGATCGAGCGCTGGCCGGAACGGCACAGGAACACGACGGGGCGGTCGTCGCCCGGGGCGAGGCCTGCCTGGGCGAGCCGGTCCACGAAAGCGGGGTTGGGCCCGAAGGGCGTCACCCACTCGTCGAAGACGACCTCGCGGCCGAGCCCCGCGACGTCGGGCACGCCGACGGTGCGCCACTCGCCCTCGGTGCGGACGTCCACGAGGACGGCGCGCTCGTCCGCGACGAGCAGGTCCCACGCCTCCTGCGGCGTGATGTCGCCCGCGTAGCCGACGGCGGGTCGGGGAGTCAGTTCGCTCATGGTTCTCCTCCATCGATCGTGGCAGTAGCACCCTCGCCCGTGCCCTCTCGGGTCGGGGGGTTGCTGCGGCGTCGACGTGCCACGTCACTCGGCCGCTCCGGATGGTTGCTCGGATCGTACGTCACGGTGCCCCGTGGCCGGAACGTGCGTCTCGCGTCGTGGAAGGGCCGGGCGGCAGTGCGTCGTCCCGCGATGCGAGACCTGCTGACCACCGGTTGACACGACGAGCACCCCGCGCACATCCTGGGTGACAGGTCATGAGTGCCAGCGTGAAACCCCGGTTTGCTGGCCGGCAACCCTCCTCTCGCGGCGGGGTGCCCCGGGTGACGACCGGGCCGCACGCCGACCGGCGCGCGGCAAGCGCGGGGAGCACCTCCCCGACACGACCTCGGAGGACCGTGCCATGACCGCTCTCGCCGAACTCTCCTGTCCGACGGCCGCCGCGACGGGCGCTCGGACGGAGGACCTCGCCGCGCTGCCGGCCCTGCTCCCCGTGGTCGGCGCCGACACGCTGGTCCCGCTCGTGGACGGCCGCACCGTCCCGTACGCGAACCTCGACGTCGCCGCGTCGGCACCGGCGCTCCGCGCGGTCGCCGACCGCGTCACCGAGGTCCTGCCGCTGTACGCGAGCGTGCACCGCGGCGCGGGCTACCTCTCCCAGGTGTCGACGGCGCTCTACGAGGCCTCGCGCCGCACGATCGGGTCGTTCGTCGGCGCGCGCGAGGAGGACGTCACCGTCGTCACGCGCAACACGACCGACTCGCTCAACCTCCTCGCGGGCTGCGTGCCGGCGAACCCCGACGGGTCGCCCGGCCGCGTGCTCGTCCTCGACGTCGAGCACCACGCGAACCTCCTGCCGTGGCAGCGGACGGGCGGCGCGACGGTCCTCGCGGGCGGCGTGAGCGTCGCCGAGACGCTGTCCGGGCTGCGCGCGGAGCTCGCGCGCTTCGACTACGCGCTCCTCGCGGTCACGGGGGCCTCCAACGTCACGGGTGAGTCGCTGCCCGTCGCGGACGTCGTGCGGATCGCGCACGACGCCGGGGCGCGGGTCGTGCTCGACGGCGCCCAGCTCGTCCCGCACCGCGGCTTCTCGCTCGCGAAGACGGGCGTCGACTACGTCGCCTTCTCGGGGCACAAGACCTACGCGCCGTTCGGCGCGGGCACCCTCGTCGGTCGCCGCGACTGGCTCGACGCGGGCACCCCGTACCTCGCGGGCGGTGGGGCGGTGCGCCAGGTGCGCGTCGACGGCACCGACTGGCAGCCGGCCCCCGCGCGCCACGAGGCCGGCTCGCCCAACGTGGTCGGCGCCGTCGCCCTCGCCGCGGCGTGCGACACGCTCGCGGGCCTCGACCCGGCAGCACTGCACGAGCACGAGGCGGCGCTGCGTGCCGGGCTCGTCGCCGGGCTGTCCGCTGTCGACGGCGTGCAGGTCGTGAGCGTGTGGCCGGACGCCGTCGACCCGGTGGGCGTCGTGACGTTCTCCGTGACCGGGCACGACCCGGGCCTCGTCGCCGCGTACCTGTCGGCAGAGCACGGCATCGGTGTCCGCGACGGCCGGTTCTGCGCGCACCCGCTGCTCGCCCGGCTCGGGCTCGACGCCGGTGCCATCCGCGCGTCGGTCGGCGTCGGGACGTCGGGCGCGGAGGTCGCGCGCCTCGTCGACGCCGTGCGCGCGTACGTGGAGGAGGGGCCGCAGGTCCGGTACGCCGTGGTCGACGGGTGCTGGACCGTCGTCGACGACCCGCGTCCCGTCCCCGCGGGCTCCGGTCTCGAAGGGCTCTTCGCGACCGCCGCGGCAGGATTCCTCGCCGACGCCGCGGGGTGCGGTCCCGCCGACTGACGTCGGTGCTCTCGCCCGGGAGCTGCTGGCCCCGGAGCGTGGTGAGCCGCTCGCCGGCACCGTCTCCGCGACGCGCTGCGCGTCGCCTCCTGACATCAGGTCCTCTGCGCGATGGTCCCGGACGCGACGAGGGCCCCGCCTCACGACGGGGCCCTCGGGATGCGCAGCCGCGGTCACGAGGACCGCGGGGTCCGACTACTTGAAGGCGTCGCGGACGTCGTCACCGGCCTGCTTGACGTTGGCCTTGGACTGCTCGGCCTTGCCCTCGGCCTCGAGGCGCTCGTCGTCCTTCGCCTTGCCGGTGGTCTCCTTGATCTTGCCCTTGGCCTCTTCGGCAGCGTGCTCGATCTTGTCACCGAGTCCCATGGGGGTCTCCTCTCGTCGGTCCTTCCGACCGTAAGCACGGCTGCGCGCGTTCGCACGCGCTGGGCGACCGGGGGTGAGCGGACCGCATGCGACGAGGGCGGGAGTCACGGTGTGACGATGGCGAAGTTCGGGTCGAACTCGTCGAGGACCGAGGCGTAGGCGTCGAGGACGGCGGGGTCACCGTCGAGCGTGACCTTCCCGGCCGCCGCGAGCTTCCCCGCCGCTGCTGGTTGCAGGAGCACCGCGGCGGCCAGTGCCTTGGGTGCGCGGACGGTGAGGAGGGCGTCGGTCGACGCGCCGGGGCGGGCGTTGAGGACGCCGTTCGCGACCCAGGCCGTCCAGGTCTCGCCGCGGTCGGTGAAGTCCACGTCGAACCGCACGTCCACCTCGGCCGCCTTCTCACCGATCACGTGCACGGCGGCGTAGTCGAAGAGGATGTCCACGGGCATCCCGGCGATGGTGTCCGGGCTCCCGCTCGCGAACCGTGCGGGGATGACGCCCTCACGCAGCTCGCGTGCGGCCGTGAGGTAGATGCCGCGCCACTGCGGGCCCTCGACCTGGTAGCCGAGCTGTTCGTACGCGTCGGCCTGGAGATCCTTGGCCTCGCGGTCGTCCGGGTCGGCGAACACGAGGTGGTGCAGGACCTGCGCGGCCCACCGGTAGTCGCCCTCCTCGAACGCCCGGCGGCCCTCGGCGAGGATCGTGTCGCGGCCGAACGCGGTCACGTAGCGGCTCGCGGTGTCCACAGGGGTGTGCGGGTGCAGCGATACCGGGTCGCCGTCCCACATGCCGAGCTCCTTGGTGAACACCGCCCGCACGTTGTGGTGCAGGGTGCCGTGGTAGCCGCGGTTGAACCACCGGCGGCGCAGCACCTCGGGCAGCTCGACCACCTCCGCGGCCTCGAGCGGCGTGTACCCCTTGTTGGCCAGGCGCAGCGCCTGGTCGTGGATGTACTTGTACGTGTCGCGCTGCGACTCGAGGAACGCGACGACCTTCGCGTTGCCCCACACGGGCCACGTGTGCGGGCCGTAGTGGACCTCGACCTCGTCGCCCCACCGCACGAGCGTCTCGTCGAGGTAGCGGGCGAAGTTGCGGGCGTCGCGCGTGCGCGCGCCGCGCAAGGTCTGGATGTTGTGCAGCGAGTGGTTCGCGTTCTCGGCGCACGTGAGGGCCTTGAGCTCGGGGATCCAGACGTGCATCTCCTCCGGCGCCTCGGTGTCCGGCGCGTAGAGGAACTCGAACGTGAGGCCGGCGAGGCTCCGCGTCGTGCCGGTCTCGGTGATCGGGTCCGTGGGCGAGATGTACGACACCGTGATCCCGTGGCCGCCGACGGACGCGATGCCGTTGGTGATCATCTGGTGCGGGTCGTTGTCCAGGAGGTTGCCGAACGCGTAGGCCGCGCGGCGGCTCATCGCGTTGCCCGCGACGACGTTCTCCCCGATCGCGAACTTGTCGAAGCTCGCGATCGTGCCCGGCGCGATGACGGGCACCTTGCCCGAGGCGACGTCGGCCTCGTCGACGACGCCCTTGACCCCGCCGTAGTGGTCGATGTGCGTGTGGGTGTAGATCACCGCGACGACGGGCTTGTCCGCGACGTGCTCGCGGAACAGCGCCAGCCCTTGTTGCGCGATCTCCACGCCGGTCGTGCAGTCGATGACGACGAGGCCGTCGTCGCCCTCGACGATGGTGAGGTTGCCGATGTCGTTGTTGCGCACCTGGTAGAGGCGGTCGACGACCTTGTACAGGCCGGGCTCGTGGATCACCTGGGACTGCCGCCACAGGCTCGGGTTCACCGTGTCCGGGTTGGGTGCGCCGTCGTCGTCGAGGAACGACAGGGCGGTCCGGTCGTAGGCGACGCTCCCGTCGGCGAGCCGGACCTTGCCGTCCGGGATGTCGGCGATCTTCCCCTGCCGGGCGGTCTCGAAGTCCTCGACGTCGTCGAGAGCGTAGAGCGCCCGGTCGTCCCGGTTCGCGGCGGCGGTCGTGGCGGTGGCGTCCTTCGGGGTGTACGGCACGGTGGCTCCCTCGACAGGCTGGTGACGGCGGTGGAGGGCGTCGATCCGTACCGCCCCCGCTGACGTTCTCGCGCGGTCCTCCGTGCCGCAACTCGTCCGCGCCGCCCTCGCCACGGCCAGGGATCGTGGTCAGATGTCCTCCGTGGAGCACCAGACGACCCTCGACGGCTTCGGCATCCGCCTCGTCCCCCTCGCCGAGCACCACGCGCCTGCCCTCGGCGCGCTCGTCGACGACGGCATCTGGGCAGGGATGTCGAGCCCGACGCCGCGGGGCGACGAGGCCATGACCGCGTACGTGCGCGACGCCGTCGCCGCGCCCGGTCGGCTCGCGTTCGCGGTCCTCGGGCCGGACCCGGCTCCCGGCCTGCACGAGGACGCCGCGCCTGACGCCGCGTGGACGGTCCGGGGGAGCACCTCGCTCTACGAGTGGGTCCCGGCGCAGGGGAGGGTGGAGCTCGGCTCGACGTTCTACGCCCGGCAGTGGTGGGGCGGCGTGACGAACCCGGCCTGCAAGTACCTGCTCCTGCGGCACGCGTTCGACGAGCTCGGTGTGGCGCGCGTCGCTCTCCGCGCCGACGCGCGCAACTCCCGGTCGATCGGGGCGATCACCCGGATCGGTGCCGTGCCCGAGGGTGTGCTCCGCAGCCACCGCGTCGCCCCGGACGGCTCACGCCAGGACACCGCGTACTTCTCGGTCCTCCTCGACGAGTGGCCGACCGTCCGCGACGGGCTCCTCGCCCGTCTGCAGACCTCCTGACAGGGAGCGTGCTGCACCCGGGACGTGGTCTGCCCGGGCCGTTCCGTCGCCCGGTCGCGACGACGTCGCAGGCCGGTCAGCGCGGGACGACCGACCCCGACAGGTGCAGCCGGCCGGTGCGGTTCCACGCGAGGTAGGTGAGACCGGAGCCCGGGTCGGCTGCGCCGTCGGGCACGGCGGGTGCGACCTGCCCGACGGCGGCCCGCACCTCGGCCGGGACGCCCCCGGCCGGGCGGATGGCGACGTCGACCGTGCTCGGCAGGAGCACCGGCTTCGCGAACGTGACGGTCCAGTCGTAGGTCTCGCCCCGCGTCGGGCCTGCCTCGGCGAGGGCGCGCGCGGCGGTGTACATGCCGTGCGCGATCGCCCGCGGGAACCCGAAGGCCTTCGCGCCGAGCGCGGACGTGTGGATCGGGTTGCGGTCCCCGGACACCGCGGCGTAGGCACGTCCGGTCCCGGGCCGGAGCGACCAGCGCGCCGTGGGCAGCGGTGGCACGAACGTGTCAGGGCCCGAGGTCACCGGGGTGTCCTGCCGGCCGGACTCGTCGGGGTGGCGCACGCCCTTCGCGAGGTAGGTCGACACGCCGCGGTACGCGAGCGCCGTCGCGGGCAGCCCGGAGCCCGCAGCACGCTCCGCGTCGGTGCGCTCGACCGAGATCTCCGTGACGAGGTCCACCTGGACGCCCCGCCGGTGCGGCCGCAGGTCGCGCGCCCACGCCCGGACCTCGAGCGAGTCGCCGAGACGCACGGGCCGCACGAGCGACACCGAGTTCGCGAGGTGCACCATGCCCAGCAGGGGCAGCGGGAAGTCGCCGCGCACCATGAGCGCCGTCGCGAGCGGGAAGCCGAGCACGTGCAGGTAGCCGGCAGGCAGCACGTCCGACGGCGCCTCGCCCACGACGTCGTCGTACCGCGCGAGGTGCTGGGTGCTGCCGACCGCGCCGGGGCCGGCGGCGTCACCCGTCGGGACGCCGGCGACGCGATACACGACCTGGGGAAGATCGAGGTCGCCGCTGCCCCGGCCCGGCAGGCGGCTCGCGGCGGCCAGACGGGCCGACGCCACGACCCCGCGGGCGTAGAGACCGCCGAGACCGGGGATCGCGGCCAGGGTCTCGACGCGCTCGGGCACCGAGTCCGCCACCGGGTCCGGCACCTGCTCCGGCCCGGTGTCCTGAGCCGCCGTCACCGGCCCACCAGGCTCTGTCCGCACACGCGCAGGACCTGCCCGTTGACGCCCGCCGCCCCGGGCGAGGCCAGGAACGCGATCGCCTCCGCGACGTCGACCGGCTGCCCGCCCTGCTGCAGCGACGAGACGCGGCGCGCGACCTCGCGCGTGACGAACGGGATCGACGCGGTCATCTCGGTCTCGATGAACCCCGGCGCGACGGCGTTCGCCGTGCCGCCGGGTCCCGCCGGCCCGCCGAGCAGACGCGCGAAGGCCCGCGTGTGCCCGATGACGCCCGCCTTCGAGAACGCGTAGTTCGCCTGGCCACGGTTGCCGGCGATGCCGCTCGTCGACGCGAGCGACACGATGCGCGGCTCGCCCGAGAACCCGTTGGCGCCGAGCAGGTACTCCGTGATGCGCAGCTGCGCGGCGAGGTTCACCGCGACCACGGCGTCCCACTTGTCGGCGGACATGTTCGCGAGCAGCTTGTCGCGCAGGATGCCGGCGTTGTGGACGAGGACGTCGAGGCCGCCGTGCCGTGCCCGGGCGTGCTCGAGGATGCGCGCGCCCGCGTCGTCGGCGGTGACGTCGAGCTGGAGGGCCGTGCCCCCGATCTCGTTGGCGACCTTGGCGAGCTGCTCGCCCGCCGCCGGGACGTCCACGACGACGACCTTCGCGCCGTCGCGCGCGAGCGTGCGGGCGACCTCGGCGCCGATGCCCCGTGCCGCGCCCGTGACGACGGCGACCTTGCCCTGCAGCGGCCGGTCGATCGTGATGCTCGGGTCGGCTGCGGCGGGGGAGGCCACCACCCCCGCCCCGGAGCTCGGCTCACGCAGGGCCGAGGTAGTACCCCGGTCCGCCGCGGTCGAGGCGCCGACGCGCAGGACCTGGCCGTCGACGAACGCGGACCTCGCGGAGAGGAAGAAGCGCAGCGTGGCGAGGGCGCTCGCGCTGTCGACGGGCGCGTCGTCGGTGAGCTGGACGCCGTTGCCGGTCGCGCCGTTGCGGAGCTCCTTGGCGACGGAGCGGAGGAAGCCCTCGACGCCCTCGCGGGTCGCGGCGAGCTCAGGGGAGTCGCCGTCGTCCGGGGCACGGGAGATCGTCACGACGCGGCCGTTCGGCGCGAGGCCGCGCAGGCTCGCCGACAGCGCCATGACGGTGCCGGAGACGTCCTGCGGCCGCTCGGCCCGCGTGAGCACGACGACGATCGCGCCCCAGCGGGTCTGGTCGTCGGTGTTCTGCCGCACATCGAGCCCGAACGTGTCGAGCAGCGCGGAGGCGACCCGGTCGGCGTCGTCGTGGACGCCGGGGTTGCCGCCGAGCACGAGGACGGGCCCGACGGTCAGCGGGTCGCCCGCGCGGTGGCGGCGCAGGACCGCGGGGCGGGGCAGGCCGAGCTTCTTCGCGAGGGTCTTGGTGAAGCCGGAGTTGACGGCCTGGACGTAGGAGTCGGTCACGGGGTGGTCCTCTCGGTCGTCGGGGCGGTCACGCGGTGGCGGGGACGGACTCGAGGATCGCGGCGACGCCGAGACCGCCGGCCGCGCACACGGAGATCAGCGCGCGGGCGGGGCGGCCCGTCTCCGCGGCCTTCGCCGCGAGGAGCTTCGCCGCCGTCGCGACGATGCGTCCGCCGGTCGCGGCGAACGGGTGCCCCGCGGCGAGCGAGGAGCCGTTCACGTTGAGGCGCGAGCGGTCGATCGAGCCGAGCGGGCCGTCGAGGCCGAGCTGGGTCCGGCAGTAGTCGTCGTCCTCCCAGGCCTTGAGCGTGGTGAGGACGGTCGACGCGAACGCCTCGTGGATCTCGTAGAGGTCGAAGTCGCCGAGCGCGAGGCCGTTCCGCGCGAGCAGGCGGGGGACGGCGTGCGCGGGCGCCATGAGCAGGCCCTCGTGACCGTGCACGAAGTCGACGGCGGCGGTCTCGGCGTCGACGACGCGCGCGAGCAGGGGCAGGTCGCGCTCGGCGGCCCACTCGCGCGAGCCGAGGAGCACGGTCGACGCACCGTCGGTGAGCGGCGTCGAGTTCCCCGCGGTCATCGTGGGCTCGACGCCCTCGGACGCGCCGCCGAGCCGCTTGCCGTAGACCGGCTTGAGCGCCGCGAGCTTCTCGAGCGACGAGTCGGCGCGCAGGTTCTGGTCGCGCACGAGGCCGCGGAACGGCGTGACGAGGTCGTCGAAGAACCCGGCGTCCCAGGCCGCGGCGAGGTGCTCGTGCGAGGCGAGCGCGAGCTCGTCCTGCGCCTCGCGCGTGATGCCCCAGCGCGCCGTCGTGACGGCCTGGTGCTCACCCATCGAGAGGCCGGTGCGGGGCTCGTCGGTCGCGGGTGTGAGCGGAGCGAGGTCGGAGGGGCGGACCTTCGCGAACGCCTTCACCCGCGCCTGGAAGGTCTTGGCGTGCGAGGCGTCGAGGAGCGCCCGCCGCAGCCCCTCGCTCACGGCGATCGGTGCGTCGGAGACGGTGTCGCTGCCGCCCGCGATCGCGGACTCGACCTGCCCGAGCCGGATCTTGTTCGCCACGGCGATCGTCGCCTCGAGCCCGGTCGCGCACGCCTGCTGGAGGTCGTACGCCGGGGTCTGCGGCGAGAGCGACGAGCCGAGCACGGACTCGCGCACGAGGTTGAAGTCGCGCGAGTGCTTGAGCACCGCACCGCCGACGACCTCGCCGATCCGTTCGCCCTGGAGGCCGAAGCGCGCGACGAGCCCTTCGAGGGCCGCGGTGAACATCTCCTGGTTGCTCGCGCGGGAGTACTTGCCGCCCGCGCGGGCGAACGGGATCCGGTTGCCGCCGATCACGTAGGCGTCGCGCAGCCCGGGGGTCTCGCGACCGGACCCACCGCCTGCGCCCTGCTCGGTGCCCGCCTGCGTCGACCTGGTCGCCGGTGTCTTCCTGATGGCCACTGCGTCTCACTTCCTCGTCCGCACTCGCTGCGCTGCGTTGCTCGGGTGTCCAAGACCTACAGTACCTGATACTGTCAGTATCGTGAGTCGGGTCACACGATCCGCCCTGCCCTCGACCGACGGCACCGGCGGTGAGTGCCGCGAAGGGCTCGCGACGACCCATCACGAACCATCACGACCCATCACGACCCATGACGACACAGACGTCGCGACGGAGGACAGCGTGAACACAAGCGTGGGCGGCATCGGCACCGCCGCCGGGACCCGAGGACGGGGTCAGCCCGGCCCGTCGACCGACGGGCGTTCCACCCGCTGGGACGAGCACCGCGCCGCGCGCCGCGCCGAGCTCATCCGGGCCGCCAGCAAGGCCGTGCACCGTGGCGGCCCGGGGGTCTCCATGGACGAGATCGCCGCGGCGTCCGGCACGTCGAAGTCGATCATCTACCGCTACTTCGACGACAAGACGGGCCTCCAGGTCGCGCTCGGCGCCGCCGTCGTCGGGCAGATGCACGACGCGCTGACCCAGGCGGCCGAGGCCGCCGAGACGCCGCGGCGCGCGCTGCGCGCGATGGTCGGCGTCTATCTCGAGATGATCGAGAGCTCGCCCAACGTCTACTACTTCGTGACGCGCACGAGCGCCGTCGCCGGGACCGAGGAGGCTGCGGGCGTCGCGCTCGCCGCCGGACACGTCGCCACCGGGTCGCAGGCCCCGCTCGCCGCGTTCCTCGACTCCGTCATCGAGCTCGTGGCCGAGCCCTTCGCCCGCGCCACCGACGTCCCGCCCGCCGACGCCGCGGCGTGGGCGGCCGGCGCGGTCGGCTTCGTCCGGGGCGCGGGCGAGTGGTGGCTCGCGCACCGCGGTCGTCCCGGCACCCCCGACCGCGATCAGCTCACCGAGCGCGTCGCCGCCTGGCTGTGGGCCGGGCCGGTGGGCGTCCTCTCCCAGAACCCCGGCGGCTCGCACCGTCCTCCGACGTCGTCCTCAGCACCCAAGGAGTCCCGATGACCGCCACGTCCGACCGTCCCGCTCTCAGCCCCGTGGACGGCTCCCTCACGACCGGCTCGGACGCGCGCGTCGACGTCCCGGGCCTCGAGCGGCTCCTGCTCGGTCGGTGGTCCGAGCTGCGCGCCGCGGCGCGCGCCACCGCGGGCGAGTCCGCCTTCTGGCGGGTCGAGGGCCAGAGCAAGGAGGTCCACCGCGAGCACGTGCTCGAGCAGATGCGCCTCCTCGTCGACAAGCGGCAGGTGTGGCGGGGGTACCCGGAGCGTCTCGGTGGCGCCGACGACCCGGGCGGCAACCTCGCCGGCTTCGAGGAGCTCGTGGCCGCGGACCCGTCGCTGCAGATCAAGGCGGGCGTCCAGTGGGGCCTGTTCGGGTCGGCGATCCTCCACCTCGGCACGCCCGAGCAGCAGGACCGCCTCCTGCCCGGCGCGATGGACCTGTCGGTCCCCGGCGCGTTCGCGATGACGGAGACGGGCCACGGGTCCGACGTCGCGAGCATCGGCACGACGGCCACCTACGACCCCGGGACCGAGGAGTTCGTCGTCCACACCCCGTTCCGCGGGGCGTGGAAGGACTACCTCGGCAACGCGGCGGTCCACGCGACCGCGGCGGTGGTCTTCGCGCAGCTCGTCACCAAGAACGTCGACCACGGCGTGCACGCGTTCTACGTGCCGATCCGCGACCCGCAGGGCGAGCGCGACGAGCTCGGCCGCCTGCCCTTCCTGCCGGGTGTCGGCGGCGAGGACGACGGCCAGAAGGGCGGCCTGAACGGCATCGACAACGGCCGCCTGCACTTCGACCACGTGCGCATCCCGCGCGCCGACCTGCTCGCGCGCTACGGGTCGGTCGCCGCCGACGGCACGTACTCGAGCTCCATCGACAGCCCCGGTCGCCGCTTCTTCACGATGCTCGGCTCGCTCGTGCAGGGTCGCGTGTCGCTCGACGGCGCCGCCGTCACCGCGGCCAAGCTCGGCCTCGCGATCGCCGTGCGGTACGCGAACGAGCGCCGTCAGTTCACGGGCGGGTCCGCGACGGACGAGGTCGTGCTCCTCGACTACGGCACGCACAAGCGCCGCCTGGTCGTCCCGATCGCCGAGGCGTACGCCGGGCACTTCGCGCACGACCGCCTCCTGGACCTCTTCCACTCGGTGTTCTCCGGCGAGGAGGACACACCCGAGCAGCGCGAGGACCTCGAGACCACGGCCGCCGCGCTCAAGGCGACGAGCACCCGGTTCGCGCTCGACACGCTGCAGGAGACGCGCGAGGCCTGCGGTGGCGCGGGCTTCCTCACCGAGAACCGCATCACGAGCCTGCACGCCGACCTCGACGTCTACGCGACGTTCGAGGGCGACAACACCGTGCTCCTCCAGCTCGTCGCCAAGCGCCTGCTCGCCGACTACGGCAAGCAGTTCAAGGGCATCACGCCCGGGCAGATGGCGCGCGTCGTCGTCGAGCGCGCGGGCGACATGGCGCTGCACCGCACGCCGCTCAAGCGCGCCGCGCAGGCGCTCGCGGACGTCGGCGACCCCCGTCGCGCGGCCGGGCACCTGCGCGACGCCGAGACGCAGCGCGCGCTCCTGACCGACCGCGTCGAGACGATGGTCGCCGAGGTCGCGCAGGCGCTGCGCCCCGCGCAGAAGGCCGACCCCGAGACCGCGGCGAACCTCTTCAACGCGCACCAGGTGGAGCTGGTCGAGGCCGCCCGCGCGCACGCCGAGCTGCTGCGCTGGGAGGCGTTCACGCAGGCGCTGCCGACGGTCGAGGACGAGGGCACGCGCGAGGTGCTCACGACGGTCCGGGACCTGTACGGGCTGAGCCTCGTCGAGCGCCACCTCGCGTGGTACCTGCTCAACGGGCGCCTCTCGACGCAGCGCGCGCGCACCGTGACGAGCTACCTCGACCGCCTCATCGACCGCCTGCGCCCGCACGCGCAGGACCTGGTCGACGCATGGGGCTATGGCCCCGAGCACCTGCGGGCGAAGATCGCGTCGGGCGCGGAGAAGGAGCGCCAGGACGAGGCGCGCGACTACTACCGGCGCCTGCGCGCGAGCGGCGACCAGCCGCTCAGCGAGAAGTCGCTCCGCAAGGCGGAGAAGGCCGCGAAGGGTTCGTCGGTGGCCACCCGCCACTGACGCCGCGCCACCGGGCCACCGCGTCGACCCGGACGCGTGGGTCCGGCGCGCCACCTGCCCCGACGTGCACGGCGGAGCGGTACCGCCTGTCGGGGCCCGGCCCGGGCGTCGTGACGACCACCAGCCGTCGCGACGCCCGGGCCTCCTGCTGTGCCGATCACGACCTGGCGGTCGTTCCGGGGCCGTAGACGTCCCTCAGGTCGTGCTCGACGGCGCGCGAGCGCGTTCGCGACGGTCAGGTCGGGTTGCAGCGGGCCGCGAGCACGGCGACGAGCCCGACGTCGGGCCGCCAGGGCTCGAGGTTCCACGTCGCCTTGTCCGGTGCGCCCAGCGCGTGACAGGCGAGCTGGTCGTGCATGCCGGGCGTGTCCGCCTCGGGCTCGGCGGCGACGAGCGCCGCCCACAGGACGTCCTGCGCCGCCGTCCCGCCGGTGCGCCCCCAGGCCGTCGGGTCGACGGCGAGCGACCGCCCGCCCTCGCGCTCGCCCCAGTCTGCGGTGCGCAGGGCGTCGGTGCCGAGCGTCGTCGTCACGGCGGCGCCCGGGGCGCCCGACGCCGCAGCCTCCGCCGCGTCGACCGCAGCCTCCGCCGCGTCGACCGTCAGCTCGACCCGGGTCGGCCCGGCCACGGCGAACCGGGCACGCGGTGCGGTCCCCAGCCCGTCGCCGCTGCCCGCCGGTCCGTCGGCACCGCCGGCCGGTCCCGCTGCCGACCCTGCGGGGGTGGCGGTCGGCCGGGTCAGGCCGCCGACGGGCGTGCCGTCCGCGGCCAGGACGGTGACCGTCCCGTCGGCGTTGGCGGCGAACGTCCCGGGCGTCGCGAGCACGAGCGCGACGGGCCCCGTGACGGCCGCGACCGTCAGGGTCGCCGCACCGTCGTCGTCCGTGCCGACCTCGACGGCTCCCGGGCCACCGTCCTCCGTGGCCGGGGTCGCCTCGGCGGGGCGGGGTACCTCGACGTCCAGGGCCACGTCACCCGAGGACACGCGCGCCGCGGCGACGGTCGTGGACGGCTGCTCCTCCGGGCTCTCGTCGTCGGTGTCGGGCGCGGACGTGCCGGCCTGCGTCGTCGCGGGGGCCGGTGCCGCGGGAGCGTCGGTCGTGCACGCGCTCGCCGCGCCCAGGGCGAGGCCGCCGACGAGGAGGAGCCCCGCGCGTCGGGCGCGCGGGGACGACCGTCTCACGGGTTCCGCGGCGTCGACGACGGGTGCGGCACGGCCGGGTCGGGCACGAGCCCTGCCCAGCGACGGGCGACGTCGACGAGCTCGACCCGGTCGAGCGCGTCGACCTCGTCCGGCGTGAACCAGCGGGCGTCGTCGGTGCTCCCGTCCTGCTCGACGGTCAGCTCGCCGCCGACGACGTGCGCGCGGTACACGATCCGGATCCCCTGCATCGCGTGGTCCCGGTCCTCGGGCCGCAGCCGGTCGGGGGCGCCGACGACGATGCTGTCGACGCCGAGCAGCCCGTCGAGCTCGACGTCGTACCCGGTCTCCTCACGCACCTCGCGAACGGCCGCGTCCTCGGGATGCTCGCCGGGGTCGATCCCGCCGCCGGGAAGGGTCCAGCCGTCGTGACCGCCCTCGGTCCAGTGCGGCAGGAGCAGCCTCCCGTCGTCACGGACGATCACGGCGTAGGCGGCGACGCGGATCTGCATGGACCCCATCCTGCCCGGCCGGTGCGCGACAGCGCGCCTCGGCCGGGCTCAACGGGCCCGGGTGAGGGCGAACGCGGTCGTGCCGACGAGCGCGAGGCCCACGCCCCACCAGACGAGCCCTGCCGCGGCGACGACGAGACCGGACGCGACGAAGACGGCGATCTGGGCGTCGAGCCTCCACGGCTGGGACAGGCGACGCGCGGCGCGCGGCGCGAGCCAGCGGCCCCACACGGCGATCGCCGCCGCGGGGAGGGCGAGCGCGAGGAGCACGCCGAGCAGCACGGGGAGCGGCGACGCGAGACCGGTCGACGTCCCGAGGCGCCAGCCGGCGACGGCGAGCAGGACGACCAGCGCGATCTCGCAGAGGAACGCGAGGACGTCGGTGGGGCCGACGTGCTGCACGCGGGGGGCACCCGGTTCCGCGTCGTCCGTTCGTCGCGCCATGTCGCGAACGATAGGCGGTCCGGGCGGCGGCGGCGGCTCACTTCTCGTCGATGTCGTCCTCGAGCCGCGAGACGTCGGAGAACTGGATCTGCCGGTGGCGCACCGCGCGGTTGTAGAGCCAGGTGACGAACGACAGCACGATGCCCAGGGCCACGAGCGCCCCGGCGATCACGTACTGCTCCTGCTGCTCGGCGCTGCGCGCCCACGGACCGGCGAGGTACGCGCACGTCAGCGCGCCGAGGACCGCGAGCCAGGTCCGCGTCCGGAAGTGCGCGTGGTCCACGTGGTCGCGACGCAGCACGAGGAGCGCGATGTTGACGATCGTGAAGACGACGAGCAGGAGGAGGGACGTCGTCCCGCCGAGCAGCGCGATCGCGTTCGCCCCGCCCTCGGTCGCGGACTGGAGCACGACGTAGGTGATCAGCGCGAACGCGATGGCCGTCGTCACGAGGATCGACACCCACGGCGTGCGGCGGAAGGGGTGGACCTGCCCGAACGCGCGCGGCAGGACGCCCTGGTTCGCCATCCCGTAGAGCAGGCGCGACGCCATGAGCATGTTGATGAGCGCCGAGTTCGCGACGGCGAACATGCCGATGAACGGGAAGATCGTGTCGAACGGCAGGTTCGGCGCACCCGCCGCGACGACCTGCGTGAGCGCGGAACCCCTCGACTCGTCGACGAGGTCGCCGACGGGGACGAGCGCGACCGCGGTGATCGCGACGAGCACGTAGATGACGCCGGTGACCGACAGGCCGGTGAGCATCATGCGCGGGAAGTCGCGCACGGGGTTCTTGCACTCCTCCGCCATGTTCACCGAGTCCTCGAAGCCGACCATCGCGAAGAACGCGAGCGTCGTCGCGGCGGTCACGGCGAGGAAGACGCTCTTGTCGTCGGCGCTCTCGAACACGACGACGCGCGAGAAGTCGGCGCGGCCCTGCGTCGTCGCCCACAGCCCGACGAAGATCACGAGCAGCAGGCCCGAGAGCTCGACGAGCGACAGGACGACGTTCGTCCGCACACTCTCCGCGACGCCGCGGAAGTTGACGAGCGCGACGAGCGCCATGAAGCCGAGCGCGATCCACAGGCGACCTGCACCGCCCGTCTCCAGACCCAGCCCGAAGCCGTCGGAGACGAACCCGGCGAACGCGTTGGACGCCGTCGACGCCGACGTGATGCCCGAGCTCATGACCATGAACGCGACGACGAACGTCAGCAGGTGGATGCCGAACGCCTTGTGCGTGTAGAGCGCCGCGCCGGCAGCGCTCGGGTACTTCGTGACGAGCTCCAGGTAGGAGAACGCGGTGATCGTCGCGACGACGAACGCGAGGGCGAACGGCAGCCACGCAGCTCCGCCGACCTCGCCCGCGACCTGTCCCGTCAGGGCGTACACGCCCGTGCCGAGGATGTCGCCGACGATGAACAGGAGCAGCAGCTTGGGCCCCATGACCCGCCGCAGCTCCGGCTGCTCGCGCGCTGCCTCCGTCTGCCCTGCGGTCTGGCTCATGAGAGGCTCCCTCGCGTCTCGGCGTCCTTGACCTCCATTCGACCGCGGCGGAGGCGGGATGTCAGCGCGAGAGGGGGCGTGTCGCGTCGCTCTCCTCGCCGAGCCCGGGGTTGTGCGGCGATCAGCCCGCGGATCGGCGCACGACCCGGGGTTCGGCGGTGGGGGTGGGCTCGGCACCTGGGACGAGTCGGGCCGGCCGGCGTCGGCGCAGGACGCCCGTCGTGATCGCGACGCCCAGCAGCAGCACGACGCCGCCCGTCGCCTCCGCGACGTTGGGCACCTCGTCGAGGACGAGCCACGCCGCGAGCATCCCCACCACGGGGACGAGCATCGTGAACGGCACGACGGCGGACGCCGGGTAGCGCGCGAGGAGGCCGTTCCAGATCCCGTACCCGACGAGGCTCGCGAGCCACGCGGTGTACGCGGTCGACAGCAGCGGGGCGAGAGTCAGGTGGGTCAGCGCGTGCCCGACGGCGTCCGGCCCGTCGGTCCACAGCGCCAGCCCGAGCAGGGGGACCGGGACGACGAGCGCCGACCACACCGTCATCGACAGCCCGTCGGCCCACGCGGGAGCGGGGCGTCGCCGTGAGGTGGTACCCCGGTCCGCCTGGGCGGCGGCGCGGCTGCCCGAACGCCGCTGGACGACGTTGCCGACCGCCCACGACGCCGCCGCGGCGAGCGTGACGACGAACGCGAGCGCCGGCGTCGACGCGCTGCGGCCCAGCCCGACGACGACGAGCCCCGCCGCGCCGACCACGACGCCGACGAGCTGCCAGCGCGTCGGCACCTCGCGCAGCGCGAGCGCCGCGAACAGGACCGTGAGGCCCACCTGGGCCTGGAGGACGAGCGACGCGAGCCCCGGCGGCATCCCCAGCGAGAGGGCCGTGTAGAGCAGGCCGAACTGGCACAGGCTCATGAAGAAGCCGACGAGCAGGACGTCGCGCCACCGGGCGGCCGGGCGGGGGACGAGGAAGATCGCCGGCACGAGCACCGCGACGAACCGCAGCGCGACGAACAGCGTGGGCGGCAGGTCGCCGAGACCGAGGTCGATGACGACGAAGTTCGCTCCCCAGATGACGGCGACGAGGACCGCGAGGAGGGACGGGCGCAGGGGCATGGGGCCAGCCTGACCGGTCCCTCCGTGCACGTCCAGCGCACAGACATGACGCGTTCCCGGTAGCGGAACTGCACGGTAGCGTGGGTGCATGATCGATCTCGCCGCCGTGGACGCCCTCGTCGCCGTCGAGCGCACGGGCACCGTGCACGCTGCGGCCCGGGATCTCGGGTACACGCCGTCGGCGGTGTCGCAGCAGGTCAAGCGCCTCGAGCGCGAGCTCGGCGTGCGGCTGCTGGACCGCGAGGGCCGCGGGGTCGTGCTCACGTCCGCGGGGCGGCGCGTCGTCGACGAGGGGCGCGTCCTGCGGGAGCAGGTCGAGGCGCTGCGCTCCCGCCTCCACGACGCCGGTGCGCGCCCCACGGGGACCGTGCGGCTCGGGACCTTCTCGACGGCGGTGCGGGGCGTCGTCGCGCCGCTCGCCGCCGCCGTGCGCGCGGACGAGCCCGACCTGCGGCTCGTCGTGCAGGAGGCCGAGCCGTGGGACGCGGTCGCCGCGGTCGCCGCCGGGACGCTCGACCTCGCGCTCGTGCACCACTGGGAGGGCGTCGGGATCTCGCTCCCACCGAGCCTGCGCAGCGAGGAGCTGTTCCGCGACGAGGCGGACGTCCTCGTGCACCGGACGAGCCCGCTCGCGGGCCGGGACGCCCTGACCCCGGCCGACCTGCTCGACGAGACCTGGGTCTGCACCCCGGACGGGACGATCTGCTACGAGTGGTTCTGCCACATGTTCGCGCGCCAGCCGCGCGTCCCCCGGATCGACTACCGGTGCCTCGAGTTCGCGTCGCAGGTCGAGCTCGTCGCGCACGGGCTCGCGGTGGCCCTGGTCCCGCGGCTCGGTCGCGGGCCGCTGCCGTCCGAGGTCGTCGCGGTGCCCGTGCGCGAGCCGGTGCCGACGCGCCCGGTGACCGTCGTCTGGCGCGCGACGATGACGGACGCGCCCGCGGTGCGGTACCTGCGCGAGCGGCTGCGCGCCGTCGTGCCCTGACGCCCTCAGGCCGAACCCCGGGTCGTGCGCCCTTCCGGGGCCGGATCGGCGCGCGACCCGGGGTTCGGCGAGGGGCTCGGCCACGAGGAACCCGTCGGCGCCGTGAGCCGTTGCCCAGGCGTGAGCACGCCGACGAGAAGGGGAGCCATGACGCAGGACGCATCGACCACCCGACGAGCCGTCGACCCGACGACGGTCGCGATCGCGGGGGCCACGACCCTCGCGTGGTACGCCGTCCCCGACGTCGTGCGGCCGCGCTGGGCGAGGGCGCTGCTCAAGACGGCGATCGGTGCGGCCGGCGCCGTGCTCACCGTGACGTCCACGGCCGATGGTCGCGAAGCCCGGGAGGCCGTGCGGTCGCTCCGTGACGGGGCCGCGCTCGTCGACGAGACCTCGGCCACGCCCGGCGACGACGCTGCGCTCCCAGGAGCGCCGCGCCCGCGTGGAGCCGAGCGTGAGGACAACGCCTACGCGCCCGACGTCGCCCGCTCGCCGTTCCCCGTGCCGCCCGCGGTGATCGCCGTGGGCGCGGTCGGCGGGGTGGTCGCGAGCGTGGCCCTCGCCGTCGCGGGGGAGAAGTGGGCCTACCGCCGGGGCGAGGCGCTGCGGGCCCGCGGCGTCCGGGCGCCGCACACGCGGGTGGGGCTCGCGATGGGCGGCGTCGCCGTGGCGCTCGCGGTGGCAGAGCCCTTCCTGTGGTCGCCCTCGTCGGACTGACCTCGACGGTCGACCCGAGCGTCCCGGGATGCTAGGGTCTCGCAACATACCGAACGGTCGGTCTGTCCGTTCGTCGGCGAGGTGGCCGGAGGGCCGGGAGGGCGGAGCCCGTGCGCAGGTTCGAGGGCAGGGTCGCGGTCGTGACCGGGGCGAGCCGCGGGATCGGGCGCGCGATCGTCGAGCGGCTCGTCGCCGAGGGAGCTCGCGTCGTCGTGACGGCGCGCAAGCCCGAGGCGCTCGCGGAGCTCGTCGAGAAGCTGGGTGCGGACCATGTCCTGACGGTCGCCGGCAAGGCCGACGACCCCGCCCACCGTGCCCAGACCCTGGCCGCGACGCTCGACCGCTTCGGCCGCATCGACCACCTCGTCAACAACGCGGGCGTCAACCCCGTCTACGGACCGGCGCTCGAGATCGAGCCCGACGCGATCCGCAAGATCCTCGAGGTCAACGTCGTCGCGGCGCTCGAGTGGACGCGCGACGCCGTCGCGGCCGGACTGGGTGCGGGCGGGTCGGTCGTGTGCACGTCCTCGGTGTCGGGCCTTGCCGCGAGCCCCGGCATCGCGTTCTACGGCGTCTCCAAGGCGGCGCTCGTCAACCTCGTGCAGCAGCTCGCGGTCGAGCTCGCGCCGGGGGTGCGGGTCAACGCGGTCGCCCCGGCGATCGTGCGGACGCGGCTCGCGCGCGCCCTCTACGAGGGGCGCGAGGAGGAGGTCGTCGCGCGGTACCCGCTCGGTCGCCTGGGCGAGCCGGCGGACGTCGCCGGGCCGGTCGCCTTCCTCCTGTCCGACGACGCCGCGTGGATCACCGGCCAGACCCTGACGATCGACGGCGGCAGCAGCGTCCGCCCGATCGGGTGAGGATGGGCGCATGAGGCAGACACCCGTCGTCGACGACATCATGCGGGCAGCGCTGGAGCTGTTCGCCACGCAGGGCTTCGCCAACACCTCGGTGCGCCAGGTGGTGGAGGCCGCGGGCGTGACCAAGGGCGCGATGTACCACTACTTCGAGTCCAAGGACGACCTCCTCTTCGCGATCTACGAGCGGATCCTGTCGCTCCAGACGTCGCACCTCGAGGAGATCATCGGGCGCGGCGAGCCGACGGCGCAGACGCTGCGCGCCGTGTGCGTCGACGTCATCGAGACGTCGATCGACTTCCTGGCCGAGGGCACGGTGTTCTTCCGCAGCGCGCACATGCTGTCCGCGCCGCGCCAGCAGGAGGTGACCCAGCGCCGTCGGGCCTACCACGACACCTTCTCCGGGCTGATCGAGCGCGGGCAGCGCGAGGGCCTGTACCGCACCGACGTCCCGGTCGGTGTGCTGGTCGCGCACTTCTTCTCGGACGTGCACTACCTGTCCCACTGGTACTCGCCGGCCGGGCCGGAGTCCAAGGTGCAGGTCGCGGAGCAGCTCACCGACATGTTCCTCGTCGCGCTCTCCGCCGAGAGCGCGGGCCGCAGCGTCCTGCCCGGGACCACGACGACGACAGGGGTCGGCGGATGAGCGTGCAGGCGTGGCAGGTCACGAGCCTCGGGGAGCCGCGAGACGCGCTCCGGGTCGTCGAGGTGCCCGAGCCGGAGCCCGGGCCGGGAGAGGTCGCGGTCCGCGTGCGCGCGGTCGCGGTGAACTTCCCGGACGTGCTGCTCGCGCGCGGCGAGTACCAGGTGCGGCCCGAGGTCCCGTTCACGCCCGGCATCGAGCTGTGCGGGGACGTCGTCGCGGTCGGGGCGGGGGTCGAGCGCGTGCGCGTGGGGGAGCGGGTGGTCGGCTCACGGATCGGCGTCCTGGCGCAGGTCGCGGTCCTCGCGGAGTCCGAGGTCTTCCCCGCGCCCGAGGCGCTCGACGACGCCGAGGCCGCGGCGCTGACGATCGCCTACCAGACCGCGTGGTTCGCCCTGCACCGGCGGGCCGCCGTGCAGCCGGGCGAGACGGTGCTCGTGCACGCCGCCGCCGGAGGCGTCGGGACCGCGACCGTGCAGCTCGCGGTCGCCGCCGGGGCTCGCGTGGTCGGGGTCGTGGGCGGTGCAGCGAAGGCGCAGGTCGCGCGCGACGCCGGCGCGCACGTCGTGCTCGACCGCACACGCGACGACCTCGTGGCCGCCGTCAAGGAGGCCACCGGCGGTCGCGGGGCCGACGTCGTGGTCGACCCCGTCGGCGGGGACGCGTTCGACGCCTCGGTCCGCTGCGTCGCGTTCGAGGGCCGGATCGTCGTCGTCGGGTTCGCCGGCGGACGCATCCAGAGGGTCCGCCCCGAGCACGCGCTCGTGAAGAACTACGGCGTGCTCGGCCTGCACTGGGGTCTGTACGCGCGCGAGCGACCCGACCTCGTCGCGCAGGTCCACGACGAGATCTCCCGGCTCGTCGCCGGGGGCGCCGTGCGGCCCGTGGTCGGCGCCGTCGTCCCGTTCGAGGACGCCGCGGACGCCGTGCAGCGCCTCGCGGACGGCGCGACGACGGGCCGCCTGGTCGTCCGCGTCGGCTGAACGTCGGCTGAACCTGCCCGTACGGCACCCGATCGAAGGAGCAGTCATGGCCCGGCTCGACGGCAAGGTCGCGCTCGTCAGCGGAGGAGCCCGCGGGCTCGGCGCGGCGTACGTGCGCGCGCTGCACGCGGAGGGGGCGCGCGTCGTCGTCGCCGACCTCCTCGAGGAGGAGTCGGAGGCGCTCGCGGACGAGCTCGGGGACCGGGCGCTCGCGCTCCGGCTCGACGTGACGGACGAGGCGAGCTGGGCGGCGGCGGTCGACGCGACCGTCGAGAGGTTCGGCGCGCTGAACGTGCTCGTCAACAACGCGGGCATCGCGAACGCCGGTCGGATCGAGCGGTACGGGCGGGAGAAGTGGGACGCCGTCATCGCGGTGAACCTCACCGGCACCTACCTGGGCGTGCGGGCGGTCCTGCCCGCGCTCCGCGCCGCCGGCGGCGGGTCGATCGTCAACGTGTCCTCGGTCGAGGGCATGCGCGGCAGCCCCGGTCTGCACGGCTATGTCGCGTCGAAGTTCGGCGTGCGCGGCCTCACCAAGTCGCTCGCGGTCGAGCTCGGTCCCGAGAACATCCGCGTGAACTCCGTGCACCCCGGGTTCGTCCTCACGGCCATGACCGAACGCCTCGACCCCGAGTCGCCGCACATCCCGCTCGGGCGCCCGGCCCTGCCCGAGGACGTCGCCGGGGCCGTCGTGCACCTCGCGAGCGACGAGTCCGCGTACACGACGGGTACCGAGCTCGTCGTCGACGGCGGCATGATCGCGGGCATCCCGCACTCCTGATCGTGGGGTGCGCCGTCGAGCGCGCCGTCCGCCCCGAGACCGCCAGGAATCGTTGCCGAATCGACATACCGGCCGGTCGGTCTTTGTTGTATCGTTCAGAGGAACCGACACGAAGAGGTGCCGATGTCCACCACCGCTGCTCCCCCCGCGACGCTGGTCCCGCGGCTCGCCGTGCACGGCCTGACCGTGCGGTTCGGCGGGCTCACCGCGCTCACCGACGTCTCCCTGCGCGTCGACGACGGCGAGGTCGTCGGGCTCATCGGCCCCAACGGAGCCGGCAAGACGACGCTGTTCAACGCCGTGTGCGGGCTGGTCCCGCCGACCGAGGGCACGGTCGCCGTCGCGGGCGGGCGAGGGGACCGGGCGCCGCGTCCGGACCGCCTCGTCCGCCACGGCGTGGCCCGGACGCTCCAGGGTCTCGGCCTGTTCGCCGGCCTGACGGTCCTGGAGAACGTCGTGGCGGCGTGCCCCGACCGGCGCGGAGGGGTCGACCGTGCGCTGGCCGAGCTCGACGGGCTGAGCATCGGCCACCTCGCCGCCGCCCGTCCCACGGCGCTGCCCTACCCCGACCAGAAGAAGGTCGCGCTCGCGCGGGCCCTCGTCTCGCGTCCGGGACTCCTCCTGCTCGACGAGCCCGCCGGCGGTCTCGGTGCCGCCGACATCGACGACCTCGCCGGGCTCGTGCGCCGCGTGGCGCGCGGCGGGTGCGCGGTGCTGCTCGTCGAGCACCACGTGGACTTCGTCATGGAGGTGTGCGACCGCGTCGTCGTGCTCGACTTCGGCCGCGTCATCGCGTGCGGGACGCCCGCCGAGGTGCGCGACGACCCCGCCGTCGAGGAGGCCTACCTCGGCACGGAGGTCGACCGGTGACCGCCGCGCTGGAGATCGACGGCCTCACCGTCGGCTACGGCGGCGCCCCCGTGCTGCGCGACGTGCACCTCGACGTCCCGACCGCGCGCATCGTGGCGCTCGTCGGCGCGAACGGCGCCGGGAAGACGACCCTGCTGCGCACGGCCTCCGGCCTCGTCGCACCGACGGCCGGCACCGTCCGGCTCGACGGCGTCGACCTCGCGAGCCTGTCCGTCGAGGACCGGTCGCGCCGGGGTCTCGCGCACGTGCCCGAGGGGCGTGGCGTCGTCGTCGAGCTGACGGTCGAGGAGAACCTGCGCCTCGGAGCGCTGTGGCGCACCCCGGCGGACCGGCGCACGGCGATCGCCGACGCGTACGAGCTCTTCGAGCCGCTCGCGCGCCGCCGCACCAGCGCGGGGCACCAGCTCTCCGGCGGCGAGCGCCAGATGCTCGCGCTCGCCCGCGCGCTCGTCGCCGCCCCGCGCGTCCTGCTGCTCGACGAGCCGTCGCTCGGCCTCGCGCCCCGCGTCGTCGCCCAGATCATGGCCGTCCTGCGGCGGCTGTGCGACGCGACGGGCCTCACCGTGCTGCTCGCCGAGCAGAACGTCGCGAGCGCACTGTCCGTCGCCGACCACGGCGTCGTGCTCGGCCTCGGCGAGGTCGTCGCGAGCCGACCCGCGGCGGAGCTCCTGCACGACACCACCCTCCGCCACGCCTACCTGGGGTTCTGATGGACCGACTCGTGTTCCTCCTCGGCACCGGGCTCGCCCGCGGCGCCGTGCTCGCGCTCTTCGCGCTCTCGCTCGTGCTCGTCTGGCGCGCGGCGCGCGTCGTGAACTTCGCGCAGGGCGCGATGGCCGTCACCGCGACCTACGTCGCGTACGTGGTGACCCGCACGACGGGGAGCTTCGTCGTCGGGCTCGTCGCAGCGCTCGTCGCCGGCGCCGCGCTCGGCTGGGCGGTCGAGCGCGGCCTGATGCGCCGCGTCGCGGGCAGCTCGCCGCTCGCGGGGGTGATCGTGGCGATCGGGCTCGTGATGATCCTCCAGTCGGCGCTCGGGATCATCGTGGGCGGCCGGACGCTGCCCGTCGAGGCGCCGTTCGACGAGCGGCCGATCAGCGTCGGCGGCGTCCCGCTGCTCTCGCCGTACGACCTGTTCGTCCTCGTGGTCGCGCTCGTCGTCATGGCGGGGCTCGGGCTGCTCTTCACCCGCACACGGCTCGGCCTGCAGATGCGGGCGGCGGCGTTCGCGCCCGAGGTGTCGCGCATGCTCGGCATCAGGGTGTCGCGGCTGCTCACGCTGGGGTGGGCGCTGTCGTCGGCCGTCGCGGCGCTCGCGGCGATCCTGCTCGTGCCGACCGAGCTCGGCCTGACGCCGCACGCGACCGACATGCTCTTCGTGCTCGGCTTCACCGTTGCGGTGGTCGGCGGGCTCGACTCGCCGGTCGGGGCCCTCGTCGGCGGCATCGGGGTGGGCGTGCTCATCAGCCTCGTCACCGGGTACCTCGGCGCGAGCGTGGCGCCCCTCGCCGTCCTCGTGCTCCTCGTGGTCGTGCTGCTCGTGCGACCGCAGGGCCTGCTCGCGGTGGGGGAGGCGAGGCGCGCATGAGCCGCCTCGCCGGTGCCCGCCGCACGCTCCTCCTCGCCGCGGTCGCCACCCCGGCCGTGCTCGTGGCCGTGCTCTTCCTCGACCCGTTCCGCAGCTACCAGGTCGCGCTCGTCGCGGTGTACCTGTGCGCGACGGCGGGGCTCACCCTCCTCGTCGGGCTCGCCGGGCAGGTGTCCCTCGGGCACGCCGCGCTCATGGCGGCGGGCGGCTACGGGTACGCGCTCACCGCGAACGCGCTGACCGACGCCGGGCTCGAGGGCGGGGCGCGGGTCGTGCCGTCGCTGCTCGCGGGCGCCGCGGTCGCCGGGGCGCTCGGCCTGCTCCTCGGGCTCGCGGGCGCGCGCCTGCACGGCCCGTACCTCGCGGGCCTCACGCTCGCGCTCGTCCTCGCGCTGCCCGCGCTCGCGACGACGTGGAGCACGGTGCTCGGCGGTGATCAGGGAGTCCAGGTCGCGTTCGACGGCGTGCCCGAGCCGCTGCAGGGCCTCCTCGGGATCGAGCAGTGGCAGGCGTGGGTCGCGGTCGTCGTGGCCGCCGTCGTCGTCACGGGTCTCGCGCTGCTGCGCGACGGCCGCCTCGGTCTGCGCATCCGGGCCGTGCGGGACGACGCCGTCGCCGCGCGCCTCGCCGGCATCCCCGCCGGCCGGGTCATGGTCGCGACGTTCACGGCGAGCGCCGTCGGTGCCGGCCTCGGCGGCGCGGTGCTGTGCTTCGTCACGCAGTCCGTCGCCCCCGGTGGCTACGGCCTCGCGCTGTCCCTCCTGCTGCTCGTCGCGGTCGTCCTGGGCGGTCTCGGCAGCCTGCGCGGTGCCGTGATCGGCGCCGTCCTGCTCGTCCTCGTGCCGTGGCTCGCCGGCCTCCTGGCCGACGCCCTGCCCGTGCCCGGGGACCTGGCCCAGCGGCTGGACGGCAACCTCGCCGTCCTGCTGTTCGGCGTCCTGCTCGTCGTCGTCATGGTCGCCGCCCCCGGCGGTCTCACCGGCGCGCTGCAGTCCCGGTCGACGTCTCGCCGCCGTCGCGCGTCGTCAGCCCCTGCCGATTCCCTTGCCGACGAACCGGCTGCACGCCGTGCCGTCGATCCGTCCGACGAACCGTCCGACGAACCGTCGGACGTACCGCTCCACGCCGACACAGAGAGGTGACGCCGATGTCACTCACCACCCGCCGCCTGCGCGCGGTCGCAGTCCTCGCCGTCCCGGCCCTCGCCCTGGGCCTCACGGCCTGCAGCGTCCCGGGATCCACCGCGTCCGGCGACGAGGAGGGGGACGCCACGGGCGTCACCGACTCCACCGTCACCGTCGGCACGCACACCCCGCTCACCGGTCCGGCCGCGGCCGGCTACTCGTCGATCTCCGCCGCGGCCACCGCTTACTTCGACTACCTCAACGAGCAGGGCGGCATCAACGGCCGCACCATCGAGTACGTCGTCAAGGACGACGGCTACAACCCGGCGAACACCCAGACCGTCGTGCGCGAGCTCGTCCAGGAGGACGAGGTCTTCGCGGTCCTCAACGGTCTCGGCACGCCCACCCACTCCGCGGTCCTCGACTACCTCGACCAGAACGAGGTGCCCGACCTGTTCGTCGCGTCCGGCAGCACGAGCTGGGACCAGCCGGAGGAGTACCCCTGGACGTTCGCGTTCAACGCGGACTACGTGGTCGAGGGCAAGGCGCTGGCCCACTACGCGCAGGAGGAGCTCGACGGCAGCACGTACTGCGTGCTCGGCCAGGACGACGACTTCGGGGAGGAGTTCCAGCAGGGCCTCGAGGCCGTGCTCGGCGCCGACGGGCTGGCGTCCGTGCAGACGTACTCCGTCTCCAACCAGGACGTCACCGCGCAGATCGGCGCCATGCAGGCCGCGGGGTGCGACACCAACTTCCTCGCGACCGTCAACGGGTTCACGGCGCTCGCGCTCGGCACCGCGGCGCAGCTCGGCTACCAGGCGCGGTGGCTGTCGTCGTCGTCCGGCGGCGACTACCCGACCCTCGCGGGCTTCCTCGGCGACGACGTCGCGCCGCTGCTGCTCGAGGGCTTCGTCTCGACAAACTACCTCTCCTTCAGCCCCGCCGATCCGTGGGTCACGCACTTCCGCGACGTGAACGACCAGTACAACGACGGCGCGCCCTTCGACGGCAACACCGTCTACGGCATGTCGGTGGCCTACACGTTCGCGGAGGCGCTCGCCCGTGCCGGGGAGGACCCGACGCGCGAGAGCCTCGTCGAGGCGCTCCAGTCGGGCGACGTCGTCGGGGCGGGGATCATGCCGCTCGCGTTCGCGGCGGACGACCACTCGGCGTACGACGGCGTCGGGATCACGGTCGTCGCCGACGGGGTGCAGGACTACGTCGGCCCCGTCTACGCGACCGACTCCGCGGACGGGCCGGTCGAGGACTTCACCGGCGAGGCGGTCCCCTTCGAGAACGAGGGGATCCCGCAGCCCTGACGGCTCCCCGATCTACCCGTGAGATCGAGCCCCGGTCGAGTCGACCGGGGCTCGGTCCGTCGACCGGCTCGAAAGATCCTCGGCTCGAGGTGTCGATCTCGGCGTCCGGGCTTCGTCGTCCTGGTGTGCGGCCGCACGGGCCGCGCACGAGGAGGAGGCACGATGAGATTCCTGGACATGATCCTGCGGGCCGACCGCCCGCGTGGGCGGGCCGACACCACCACGCTGTACGGTGACGGGCGTCGCAGCGTCGGCGACGGCATCGAGGCCGCCGACGTGGCGTTCTTCGGGCCGATGGTGCTCCGCCGGCCCACCACGACCTGGGCGGAGGAGTCCTGATGCGCTACCTGATGCTGGTCCTGAGCACGCCGCACGACCCCGAGCTGCGGTCCGAGGACGCCGAGAGCGGACCCACCATCGAGCAGTGGGTCGAGCGGCACTACGGCAGCGGGGCAGCGGTCCTGGGCGACCGGCTGCGGCCGCCGGCCGACGCGGTCGGCGTGCGGGTGCGCGACGGCCGCGTCCTCGTCACCGACGGCCCGTTCTCGGAGACGAAGGAGGCGATCGGCGGGTTCGACGTCCTGGAGGCCGACGACCTGGACACCGCGATCGCCATCGCGTCCGAGCACCCGATGGCGCGTGGCGGCGCGATCGAGCTGCGACCGGTCTGGCCGCTGAACCTCGACGACGCCTGAGCCGCGGTGCCGGCGATGAGCTCCGGCTCGGCCGTCGAGGACGCGTTCCGCACCGAGTGGGGCCGCGTCCTCGGCGCCGTCGCGCGCAGCACGGGCGACCTCGACCTGGCCGAGGAGTCCGCCCAGGAGGCGTTCGCGACGGCGCTCCGGACGTGGGGGCGCGACGGCGTCCCCGAGCGTCCCGGGGCCTGGCTGACGACCACCGCCCGGCGCCACGCCATCGACGTGCTGCGACGCCGTCGGGTCGACGCGGACCGGACCTCGGCGGCGGCGCGGCTCGCGGAACGGGTCGACGCCGGACCGCTCGCCGTCGGGCGCACCGCGGACCCGGTCCCCGACGAGGTGGCGCTGGTCCTGGACGACGACGCATGGGACATCGACGACCCGGACGGGGACCTGCTGCGCCTGCTGTTCACCTGCTGCCACCCCGCGCTGCCCGCTGAGTCCCGGGTGGCGCTGACGCTGCGGTCGCTCGTCGGCATGACGACGGCGCAGGTGGCCCGCGCGTTCCTCGTCCCCGA
Source organism: Cellulosimicrobium sp. So1_17 (assembly GCF_055181235.1). Lineage (NCBI taxonomy): Bacteria > Bacillati > Actinomycetota > Actinomycetes > Micrococcales > Promicromonosporaceae > Cellulosimicrobium > Cellulosimicrobium sp. So1_17. The sequence continues at coordinate 2,341,042 of NZ_CM143702.1, read as the reverse complement.
GGCCACGATGGCGCAGCGCCTGGTGCGCGCCAAGCGACGCATCCGCGCGACCGGCATCGCGTTCCGGGTCCCGCCCCCGGAGCTGCGCGCGGAGCGCGTCACGGGGGTGCTGACGGTGCTCTACCTGCTCTTCACCGAGGGGTACGACGCCTGGGCGGAACCGGCGGACGAGACGGACGGCTCGGTGGAGCGGCGCGCCCTGGCCGACGACGCGGTCCGGCTCGCGAGACTTGCCGCGCGCCTGCTCGACGACGAGCCGGAGGCCCGTGGACTGCTCGCCCTGCTCCTGCTCCAGCACGCCCGGCGCGACGAGCGGACGGGGCCCGACGGCGTCGCGCGCACCCTCGCGGAGCAGGACCGGTCCCGCTGGCGCCACGACGAGATCACCGAAGGCCTGCGCGAGCTCGACGTCGCGCTCGCCGCCGCGCGGCCCGGTCCGTACCAGGTGCAGGCGGCGATCGCGGCCCTGCACGACCGCGCCGGCAGCGACGCTGAGGTGGACTGGTCCGAGATCCTCGGGCTCTACGACGTGCTCCTGAGCATGACCGGGTCGCCGGTCGTGGCCCTCAACCGCGCGGTCGCCGTCGCGGAGGTGCGCGGCGGCGACGCGGGCCTGGCCGCGATCGACGAGGTGGCCGACGACCCGGCGCTCGCCGGCTACCACCTCCTGCCCGCCGTCCGTGCCGAGCTCCACGCACGTGCTGGACGTCCCGTCGAGGCGGCCGAGCACCTGCGCGCCGCGCTCGACCTCGTCGACCGCGAGGGCGACCGTCGCCTCCTGGTCCGCCGGCTGGGCGCGCTGACTGCGCCGCACGCGGACGCCCCGTCCCGATAGCGTCCCGACGTCGGGACGTCCGAGCGAAGGAGCACCATGAAGGCCGACCACTACGACCGTTTCGCGGCCAGGTACGACGCGGAGAACGCGTCGAGCCTGCTCAACGCGCACTACGAACGGCCGGCCATGATCCGCCTCGCCGGCGACGTCCGCGGCCGGCGCATCCTCGACGCCGGGTGTGGCTCCGGACCACTGACGGCGGCGCTGCGTGACAAGGGCGCCGCCATGACCGGGTTCGACGGCAGCCCCGCGATGATCGACCTCGCGCGCCGCAGGCTCGGCGACGGCGTGCCGCTGCACGTCGCGGACCTCGCGCGGCCGCTGCCGTTCGCGGACGGTGCGTTCGACGACGTGGTCGCCTCGCTCGTGCTGCACTACCTCGAGGACTGGGTGGCGCCGCTGACGGAGATCCGGCGTGTGCTGAAGCCCGGCGGTCGGCTCGTCATCTCCGTCAACCACCCCACCGCCAGCGTGATCAACTACCCGGGCGAGGACTACTTCGCCACCCGGCAGTACTCCGAGGAGTTCCTGTTCGACGGTGCGCCAGGCGTGCTGACGATGTGGCATCGCCCCCTGCACGCGATGGTCGACGCGTTCACCGCCGCGGGCTTCGGCATCGAGGTCCTGAGCGAGCCGCAACCCTCGCCCCGGACGCCTCCCGAGCTGCTCCCACCGCGCATCGTCAGTGGTGAGCGCTCGGCGTTCCTGTGCTTCCTCTTCTTCGTCCTCAGGAGCGCGGCCGACGACTGACACCTCTCCCGCGGCCTGCTGCGAAGGGGGCGCACGACCGATCCTGCCTGGACGCCCTGCCCGTCAACGGGCCTACGGGTCCAGCAAGGTTCGGCGGGCTCGTTCAGGACGACGTTGCGCTCGCCGGTGAGGGCGACGAGATGCCGAAGGCTGCCTCGAGGTGACCGCAGGGTCTGCCTGCTGGCGCCAGCACTTGTCGGCCATGGGGTGCGGCCGCAGCATGGATTCGACACCTTCATCGGTCGGCGAGCCGTCGACTCATGCGCTGCCGCATGCCAGCGCTCCTCCGCACGTTCGCCTCATGAGCTCTGAGGGGATGCCATGACGCACAGAACCTCGAGGAACCGCCTTGCGGCTTCCGCCTCGACCCTGCTCCTGGCTGCCACGGCCATCCTTGCGACCGGCACGGCTGCCTCCGCGGACCCGCCCGACGAGGACGGGGGTCCGATCATCTGTACCGGGACCGTGACGACCAGCTACAGTCCCGCGCTCGGTCCGCTCCCGAAGCCGACCACGCAGACCGTGACCGAGGAGCTCGGCACGGACGGTGGTGGCTCGTGCATCGGCCCGTTCGCCGCCGGCGCCGCCGTCACCGTGTTCGAGCAGGAGGTCAGCTGCCTTCTCCAGGGGCTCGGCGACACCCTCGTGGAGAACGTCGTGACGTATCACTGGCAAGGCGGCCAGACCAGCACCATCACCTACCCGGTGACCACCGTCGTCCGTGCCGCTGGCCAGCTCATCGTGACGTCGACCGGCACGGTGACCGACGGATTCGGCGAAGGGTCCATCTCCGAACGGATCGCCGTGTACCCGGACCTCGACCTCCTCAGCTGCCTCACCTCGAGCGTCCAGCAGCAGACGGGCATCATCACCGTCACCATCACCTAGGGGTGCAGGCAATTTACGGGTGACCCGAGCTGTCGGTGGCACGTACGGTCCGGGGTCTGACCGTCGTCTCGATAGTCAGGCGCGGGCTCGGCGAGAGTCTTCTCGAAGAGATGTCGAACCGAGGGTGCGCCGTTCGACGTCGTCGTGAAGGCACTGAGACTCCACCACCCGAACAGGAACGGAACCATGGCACGCGAACTCGTCTACACCGGATTCATCACCCTCGACGGCTCGGTCGACTCTCCCGGCGGAACGGCCGAGGGCCATCCCGGAGGCGGGTGGGTGTTCGACACCGACTTCGTCCCGGAGGCGTACGCCCTGAAGGGCGAAGAGCTCGAGGAGACGACGGCCCTGCTGTTCGGCCGACGCAGCTATGAGGCGTTCTCAAGCTTCTGGCCGACGTCCTCCGACCATGCGGCGTACCAGGAGCTTCCCAAGTACGTGGTGTCCACGACTCTCGACGAGGACGCTCTCGTCGACGGCTGGGGGCCGACGACGATCCTGCGCAGCACCCAGGACGTCGCCGACCTCAAGCAGGCCGACGGGGGTGCGATCTTCATCCACGGCAGCGCAGAGCTCGCCCTGCGGCTGGGCGAGGCCGGCCTCATCGACCGCTACAACCTGCTGACGTTCCCCTACCTCCTGCCCGGCGGCAAGACGATCTTCGGCGCACGCGGCGCCGACCGTCGCACCCTGTCACTGCGCGACTCCGCAACGTATGCGAACGGCGTGGTCAAGCTCGTCTACGACGTGCAGCACTGAGGACTCGAACCGCTCACCCCGTGACACGGGCGCCCCGGGTGAGCGGTTCGCATGGCCCTCGCACGGCAGGCGGACGCAGGCTGTGCACCTCGTTGAGGCGATCGCGTGGGCGAACTGCCATCGACCATCCAGGTCAAGGAGGGATGGCGCGCCCGTTGGGCCATCCGACGTGATCGTCCGCGCGCCGTCGACCACCAGATAGCTTCATCTGGACCAGATCTCTACCCGACCGAAGTTGTCGGACACCGCACAACCGACCGTTTGTCGTACGGCGCAATAGAGGACATGTGGCTGCTGGCCGCTACGCCGGACACGGTGACGCCGAGCGACTGTTCCTTCTCTCGTCGCAAGCGAGCGCGCACTTGTATGACCAGGTGTTGAGCTCCACGCCGCCAGGTCGTCTCGTGGCCGGGCAAACCGGAACGGGCCCCTGCACCTGAGGCGCAGGGGCCCGTCGTCGGTGGCCGTTGGTGCTCAGCGGCGGTTTCGCCTGTTGTGGTGGAGGGTCATCGCGGTGCCGACGATGACGGCCGCGATGGGCGCTCCGATGAGGAACGTCATCGGCGCCCAGGAGTAGGTCGCCGAGAGGTATGCGACGGCTGCGATGACGGCGCCCCAGAAGAGGCAGGCCCAGAAGCTGTTGCCGAGGATCCCGCGCGACGGCTCAGTGGCTTCGGGGATGTCCTGGTGGGCGCTGGCGACGATGGGCCGCATGGCGGCGGGCTGAGGGGCCTTGGTGCTCATGTGGGTCACTTCCATTGCATCGACTGGCTGGTCGGCGTGCAGAGCGACGCGGCTACGGCCTTGACTGTAGTCGTGTTGCCGAACCAGCGGCCCTCGGTGCACAGGTAGCCCGGCCGAGCTTCGGTGCCACGAACCCTCTGTCGCCGTCGCCATACATAGAACACGGACCACGAACCCGAAAGGGTGCTCGCCGATCCGGAGGCGTTGATCGCCGCACCCCCAACCACCCGATGGCGTCATCTGGACCAGGTCTTGACAACCCGTCCGGGGTTGTCGGACACCGCTAAACCGACCGTTTGTCGTGCGTCGCAGAACCTGGTTTTGCGACGCACGACAAACGTTGGGTTTCGCAGCAGATGCCGAGTCAGTTGGCGCAGTCGAAGCCGCTCTCGTCGATCGGGGCACCCGAGCAGACGACGAGTTCTGCCGGGATCGAGTACTGCCTCTCCGCACCGTCCATCTCGTAGGTGACCTCGATCGTTTTCCGTTCGAAGCGTCCGGGCTCGTCAGCTGTGATCCCGATGAGGAGCTGGTATCCCTCGATCGCCTCGGGTTCGTCTGCTGGAGCCCGAGAGCCCTCGTACGTCACCGTGTACCCGACGGCGTCGTCGAAGGTATCCACGGTCGCGCTGACGTCGGCCGGTGCAGGCGGGAAGCCGGGGGCGAGCTGCGTCGCACCGATCTCACGGTCCTCGGGACCGAGGATCGAGACGCCGACGATCTCGATACCGCTGTCCTCCGGGGTGAACGAGACGTCGGTGATCGTGGCCTCCCCCGGCACGTCGAGGTACAGCACCTCCAGGCCGTCGGTCACTGGTTCGCCAGGCGTGACCTCGACAGCCCACCCGTGAGGCTCTGTCGCGCGGAAGTCGTCGGACGCGGACGGCTCGGCCTGACACCCCGAGAGGAGGAGTGCCAGGCCGAGCGCGACGGCCACCTTGCGGTGGTGACGGATCATGGGGCCTCTTGCACCTGAGCCGCGGTCGTCGGAGTGGAGTTGCTGCCACACGCCTTCGCACCGCTAGCCTTCGGGATCAGCGTCAGCTTGGCGCTGGTGCTCGTCCTCTGCGAGTTCGAGAGAGAGACGCCGCCGATGGAGTAGTTCCCCGACCACGTGACCGTGCGGTCACGCGCGACCCAGATGGCATTCGCGAGCGAGACCGTCCTGCTCGCCACGCATGACCAGGTCGGCTGGGAGATGGCGTTCCGGTTACCGCCAGTCCAGTTGTACGGGCGCCACGCGATCTGTCCTGTGGCGACCGGGGCGTTGGAGCCCACAGGCCAGCACGTGACCTTGTAGCCGCGGTAGCGCCACTCCACATCAGTGCGGAAGGCGCTGTTCGTATTCGCGTTGACGCTCATGCCGGTCGCAGTGTTGTTGGTCAGCGACTTCGAGAGCCCGACGTTGTACTTGCCCTTCGATCCGGTCATCGCGACACCGAGGCTCGTCTCCTTGGTCGTGCTCCAGTCGAAGGAGGCGCCGAGCCGGGTACGAGTCTTGAATCGCTGGATCGGGACCCACGCGCGCGTGTAGGTGTTCGTTGCCGTATACGAGACCGAGCCGGAACACACCGAGGTCGGGATCGCCATCGTGTTCATCGTGCCCGACGGCGGATCGTCAAGGATCGTCGGATCCTGCGGGTTGCCGTTCTCGTCCTCGTACACCGGGTTCTCCAGCTCGGCTCCGTCGCCGGCGGCGTGTGCCTCCGTCACGATGCCGACCGTGCCTACCTCCGTCGCACCACCGTTGACGGACTCCAGCGGGGCCGTTCCGCCTGTATAGGCCTGCGGGGCGTCGGCGAGCGTCCAGGCCGCACCCAGGGTGGTCGGCTTCTTCATGATCGCCTCGGTGTAGACAAAATTGGCCTCGTCGCCGCCCGTGAAGACCAGCATGTAGGAGCCGTCGCCAAGGTCGGAGACGGGCATCCCACCGTTGCACCGCACGAGCTCGAACCGGCCGAGCGCGTCGGTCGTCGTCTCGCCCAGGAGCACGGACTGGAGGTCACCGGTGGTGCTCTCGGGCGGCAGCACGCTGACCGACACGGGGGCGTACTTGAGGTATCCGCCTGATGTGTTGAGGAGTTGGCCCGTGATCTTTGAGGAAGGGATGCAGGCCGCGGCCGCGGTGACCTGGTCGCTCTCGCTGCCATCCGGTGATGGTGCCGAGGCAGAAGCAGGCGCTGCAATTGCAGTTGCCAGGAGCAGGACGAGGGGTGTCGTCCAGCGCAGGTTCGTCATTGAAACCCACTCTCTAGAAGCGCTCGCACAGTGCTGAGCGGGAGCACTAGACCACTCGCGCGCCCAGAGCAGCATGCGACACGCCGAGAGGATTGCCGCTCTTCACCCCGGGACCAGTACCCGCTTGAGGGTAGACGCGCCACAACGCGCTCTGACGAACCCGTCGGACATAACGGGCCACTTGTCCGATGTTGCAAAAACAACCGTTTGTCAGGCGTCGCTAAAGAAGGTTCTGCGACGTCCGACAAACGGTCTGATCTGCGCGAGCAGTGCCCTGGCGGGGCACTGGCGTGCCCGAGATCTTCGCTTGGCCCCGGGCTCGTCTGTCCCTTCTGCACCTTTGCTACCGTTCGGCCATGAGGTCAGCCGACATTGCGGAGCGACAGTCGACACGTCGGCAGAGCGTCGCGCTCATCGTGGGAGGTGCGGCGCTCGTCACCACGCCGCCGACCTTGCTTCTGGGTTGGGCCGTCAGCGAGTACCTCTGGGAGCTGTGGTGGCTGAACGCTGGCTCGAGCGGACTCCTCGACGGAGTTCCCGATCGACCGGTCGTCGTACGTGCTGTAGCTGGGCTCGTCCTGTTGCTCGTCGCAGTGCTGTTCGCCGTCGGCGTGGTCACACGCATCAGAGCTCGTGGAGAGCTGACAGCGACGGCAGCGGTCCGATGGGCGCTCCTCGGTGCGGCGATCCCGATTGCCGTGCTCGCGTCGGCGCTCGTGCTCCAGTCATTGCTAGCCGGACCAGAGCAACCCCCATTCGTGCCCTTCTCCTAGGCCGCAGGAGGGGTGAGGCCGGCTTCGTGGGCGATGATCGCGGCCTGGGTGCGGTTGATGTCGCCGAGCTTGGTCAGGGCGTGGGCGAGGTGGGTCTTGACGGTGGTCTCGGCGCTGTAGAGGTGTCGCGCGATCTGGGGGTTGGTCATGCCGGCTGCGACGCAGCCGAGCACGTCGCGTTCGCGTTCGCTCAGTCCTGCGACGAGGCGGACGGACTGGCTGTGGTCCTCACCGAGGCGTTCGCCCACCACGTCCAGGAGGTGACGGGTCACTGCGGGGGAGAGCATCGCCTCGCCGGCTGCTGCGACGCGGATGCCGCGGCGCAGCTCGTCGGCGCTCGAGTCCTTGAGCAGGTAGCCGGCCGCGCCCAGCCGCAGCGCGGGCAGGATGAACTCGTCGTAGTCGAAGCTCGTCACGACGACGACCGCGGTGCTCGGAACGCTGCGCCGGATCTCGGCGGCCGCTGCCAGGCCGTCCATCACGGGCATCTGCATGTCCAGCAGGACGACGTCGGGGCGGTGCGCCTGGACGGCCTCGATGCCGGCGCGGCCGTCGGCCGCCTGCCCGACGACCTCGATGTCCGGTGCGGCGTCGAGCAGCTCGGCGAGCCCGCTGCGGAACAGCTCCTCGTCGTCCACGATCACCACGCTGATCACTGGTACCCCCTCGGCAGCGTCGCCTGCACGGCGAACCCCCCGTCGCTCGTCGGCCCCGCCCGCCACTGGCCGCCGATCAGCGCGACGCGCTCGCTCAGCGCACGCAGGCCGTGGCCGCCGGTGGTCAGCTCGACCTGCGGCGCATGCGCGGGCGCGGCGTTGCGGACGTGGACGAGCAGGTCGTGCCCCTGTTCGTCGATCTCCACGAAGGTCGCGGCGCCGGGTGCGTGCCGGGCCGCGTTGGTCAGTGCCTCGCGGACGATCCGCACCGCCGTCCGCTCCGCCAGGTCCGGGGGCTGGCTCCCCGGCGCCGTGACGGTGACCTCGACGGGCTGACCGACCTCCCGCACACCGTTGACCAGGTCGTCGATCTCCGTGAACGAGTGGCGCGCGAGTCCTTTGTCGAGGTCGTCGCGCTGCAACCTCTGGAGCACCTCGCGCATGTCGGCCAGGGCCGCTCGCCCGGTGTCGCGGATCTGGGCCGCGACCGCCCGGTCGTCGGGGGCAGAGCCCGCCTCGATCCGGTTGGCGTCGAGCACCATCAAAGACACCCGGTGGGCCACCACGTCGTGCATCTCGCCCGCCAGGCGGTCGCGCTCGGCCTGCCTGACCGCCGCCGCGAGCAGTGCGGCGGCGGCGTGGCGCTCCTCGGCACGGGCCTGCGCGGCCTCGTCCGACGACGCGAGCGCACGGCCCAGGAGCCACCCCACCAGGGTGGCCGCTACGAACGCCACGATGTGCGAGGCCTGCCAGTCGCGGTCCATCGCCCACCACGACCCGAGCAGGAGCACGAGACCACCGAGCGTGGTGATCACGGAGCGCCGATCGGCTCGGGCCCAGCGGCCCACCATGAACGCCGCGATGCACACCGCTCCGACGGGCACCGCCACGGAGATCGCCAGGCACGACACGTAGACGAGCAGCGGCCGCCGTCGTGACCCGACGATCAGCACACCGCCGACGACCTGTCCCGCCGCCTCCACACCGACCGGCAGGCCGAGGGAGTCCGGGGGCATCCGTGCCGTGACGACCGCGATACCCAGCAGCGCCGCCACGCACCCGAGCGCCACGTCGGTCCGGGTGTCCGCAGAGATCTCCCTGCTCACCGGCCCACCGTATCGGGCAAGCACCCGCCCCGGGCGCTCATCCACGCGGCGTACAGGATCTGTCGTCCCAGAGCGGACGCACGTGCTCACACGAAGCGAGGGGCCGCCGGTGGTGGCGACCCCTCGCGTAGTTGTACCTCTGGTGTCAGCTCGCGCTCTGGCGCCGGCGCCGTGCGACGGCCAGGGCGAGACCGCCAAGGGCCGCCAGGCCGAGGGCCGATGCCGCCAGCACCTCGGTGTCCAGGCCGGTCTGGGCCAGCGAACCGGTCGACTCGTCTGCCTGGGCGCCGGTGAGGGGGGCGGCAGGCGCGTCGCTCGCGCCGTTCGTGCTGACGGTGTTCGCGACGGTAGCCGTGCCGCTGGTGGCGTCGTCGGTGCTGTTCGTCGCGTCGCCGCCGCCGTCGGTCGGGTTGTCGGTCGGGTTGTCGGTCGGGTTGTCGGTCGGGTTGTCGGTCGGGTTGTCGGTCGGGTTGTCGGTCGGGTTGTCGGTCGGGTCGTCGGCGGGGTCGTCGTGGGTCCAGTACCCGCCACCACCCTCGGCGTCGGGGTGGAACGTGCTGCCCTCGATCGGAGCGGGAAGGACGTCGTCGTGGGTCCAGTACCCGCCGCCACCCTGGGCGTCGGGGTGGAACGTGCTGCCCTCGATCGGAGCGGGAAGGACGTCGTCGTGGGTCCAGTACCCGCCGCCGCCCTGGGCGTCGGGGTGGAACGTGCTGCCCTCGATCGGAGCGGGAAGGACGTCGTCGTGGGTCCAGTACCCGCCACCGTTGGCGTCGGGGTGGAACGTGCTGCCCTCGATCGGAGCGGGAAGGACGTCGTCGTGGGTCCAGTACCCGCCACCGTTGGCGTCGGGGTGGAACGTGCTGCCCTCGATCGGAGCGGGGACGGTGTTGTCGTGGGTGGAGACCTCGGGGGCGGTGTTGTCGCGGACGATGACCTCGGGGGCGGTGTTGTCGCGGACGATGACCTCGGGGGCGGTGTTGTCGCGGGTGATGACCTCACCGCCGGTGTTGTCGCGGACGATGACCTCGGGGGCGGTGTCGCCGCGGGTGATGACCTCACCGCCGGTGTTGTCCCGGACGATGACCTCGGGAGCGGTGTCGTCGTGGGAGGCGTACTCCGAACCCGCGTCGTCATGGCTGGCGTACTCGGTCGCCTGCGTGGCGGGGCGCTCGACGGGGGCGATCTCCGCGGCCGAGGCGCCAGACGCGGTCAGGGCTCCGACGAGGCCAAGGCCGAGGACTCCGGTTCCGACGGCTGCCGTGATCTTGGTGAGCTTCATGGTGATCGAACTCCTTCAGGGTTGTTGTTCCTGCGTTGCTTGATGTCTCAAGACTCGTCTCGCAGGACCCCTGCCGACCTCATCCGATCGGTCGCACCACCTCCTCCAACCGGTCGCAGCCTTGATCGAGCGTGGCCGGTTCGGCCAGAGAGACTCCGCTCGAGGGGGGTTCGTTCGTCTCCGCGATGAAGCCATTGGGAACTCTTTGGGAGACACGCCCTAGACGCAACGACCGGTAATCGGTTGCGATTCCTTGACCTTGCGGCCGGGATTGTTCGACACCGCACAACCGACCGTTTGTCGTACACCGCACCGATCATCGCGACACGCCGACAAGAAGCTGTCGCAGAACTCGTGTCCGACAACCCTCGGTGTCGCGGAACAGCAACCAGGGTTTTTGCGACAGTCGTCGAAGTGACGCAGGTGTGCCAGGGTTGCCGCAGCTACCGGCAGAGCGACCTCCTGGTGCGCGTACGTCGGAAGGCGCTGGGTCGCGCTCCCGCGGCGGCGGGCGAGCACGTTCTCCTGGCCGACCACGTTCACCCGGCCGATCGCCGAATGCCGGTCACGCCCCCTCGGTGGAGCGGGCCGCCTCGAACGACGCGACGAGCTCGCGCTTGAGCACCTTGCCCGAGCCACCGAGCGGCAGCGTCTCGACGAGGTGCACGTGACGCGGGTACTTGTACGCGGCGACGCGCTCCTTGGTGAACGCGACGATCTCCGCGGCGTCGGCGCTGCGGCCCGGCATGAGCACGACGGCGGCGTGGACCTCCTGGCCGTGGGTGTCGTCCGCGAGCCCGAACACCGCGGCCTGGGCGACGGCGGGGTGGCCGGTCATGACGTCCTCGACCTCGCTCGGGTACACGTTGTACCCGTTGCGGACGATCATGTCCTTCTTGCGGTCGACGATGGTCACGATGTCGTCGGGGTCCTTGGTGCCGAGGTCGCCCGTCCGGAACCAGCCGTCGACAACCGTCTGCGCGTTGGCCTCCGGGTTGCCGAGGTAGCCCTTGAACAGGTTGTGGCCCCGGATGACGATCTCGCCGAGCTCGCCCGCTCCGAGCAGGTCGACGCGGTCGTCGACGTCCGCGTCGGCGATCTCGACGTCGACGCCCCAGAGCGGGCGCCCGACCGTCCCGGGCCGGATCGGCTCGCCGACGGGGTTGAACGCGGCGGTGGGGGACGTCTCGGTGAGCCCGTAGCCCTCGTGGACCTCGGCGCCGAACGTGCGCGAGAAGGCCTCGAGCAAGGGCACGGGGAGCGCCGCGCCGCCCGACACGGCGTAGCGCAGCGGCGGCCGGTCGCTCGTGCGCTCGGCGGCCTGGACCATGCCGACGAACATCGTCGGGACGGCTGTGAACACGGTCGCGCGGTGCCGCACCAGCAGGGCGAGCGCCTCGTCCGGGTCGAACTTGGGCAGCAGCACGATCGCCGCGCCCTTGCGGAACGCGATGTTGAGCACCGCCATCTGACCGAACGTGTGGAAGAACGGCAGGCCGCCGAACACGACGTCGTCGGGCCGCAGGTCGAACGTGTCGATCAGCGCGACGTGCACCTGCTCGATCATCGCGAGGTGCGAGCCGACCGCGCCCTTGGGGCGCCCCGTCGTCCCGCTCGTGTAGAGGATCGTCGCGGCGGCGAGCGGGTTGACCGACGCGTACGTGCGGACGGGCTCGGCCTGCGCCGCCTCGTCCTCCAGGCGCGGGAACGGGACCTGGTCGCGCAGCGCGTCGGGCACGAGCACGGTCACGGTGGGGATCCCGGCCGCGGCGGCGGCCGGTCCGGCCTCCCCGAGGAACGGCGCGCCGGCGACGAGGAGGCTCGCCCCGGCGTCGCGCAGCACGAACTCGATCTCCGCCGCCTTGAACAGCAGGTGGATCGGCACCACGACGGCGCCGATCGACAGCGCACCGTAGTAGACGCGTGCGAAGTCGGGCACGTTCGGCACGAGCATCGCGACGCGGTCGCCCGGCCGGACGCCGCGCGCGAGCAGCGCGCCCGCGTACGCGCGGCTCTGCGCCCACAGGTCTCCGTAGGTCACGGTCGCGTCGCCGACGAGGAACGCGGTGGCGTCGGGCCGGCGGTGCGCCGTCTCCGCGAGGATCGCGGCGATGGACAGCGTGCCGAAGCCGGGGCCCGTGAGGACGGGGTCGGGTGCGGTGCCCGACGACAGGTCGTCCGCCGAGGCGGGCACGGCACCCGGAGCGGTGGCGGGGGAGAGGTCGAGGTCACCAGGAGCGGTCATCGGTCGAGGTCCCTTCGGTGCTGGGTGGAGGGTGGGGTCGTGCGACGGTCACCGGCGCCCGGGCGGCGTCGGCGGTGCGGGGGTGGCGAGCTCGGCCCGGCCGAGCGCCGCGAGGTGGACCTCGTCGGGTCCGTCGGCGAGCCGCATCGCGCGCGCGGCGGCGAACATCTCGGCGAGCGGCTGGTCGCCGGAGAGACCGGCCGCGCCGAACACCTGGATCGCGCGGTCGAGGATCTGCTGCACGGCGCGCGGCACGGCGATCTTGATGGCCTGGATCTCGCGCATCGCGGCGCGGTTGCCGACCGTGTCCATGAGCCACGCGGTCTTGAGCACGAGCAGGCGCAGCGCCTCGAGCTGGACGCGCGACTCCGCGACCCACTCCCGGACCACACCCTGCTGGGCGAGGGTCCGCCCGAACGCGGTGCGCGACGTCGCGCGCTCGCGTACGAGGTCGAGCGCCCGTCCCGCCATGCCCAGGGCGCGCATGCAGTGGTGGACGCGCCCCGGCCCGAGCCGCGCCTGGGCGATGCGGAAGCCGTCGCCCTCTCCGGCGACGAGGTGGGCCGCGGGCACCCGGACGTCGTCGAGCACGATCTCCGCGTGGCCGCCGTGCTCGCGGTCGTCGTAGCCGAACACGGTCAGGGGGCGCACGACGCGCACGCCCGGGGTGTCACGCGGCACGAGGATCATGCTCTGCCGGCGGTGCCGGTCGGCGTCCGGGTCCGTCGCACCCATGACCACGAGGATCTTCGCGTCAGGATTCATGGCCCCCGTCGACCACCACTTCCGCCCCGAGACGACGTAGTGGTCGCCGTCCCGCCGGATCCGCGTGGCGATCTGGCTCGCGTCCGAGGACGCGACGTCGGGCTCGGTCATGCAGAAGGCCGAGCGGATCTCGCCGCGCAGGAGCGGCGCGAGCCACCGCTCCTTCTGCTCGGGAGTGCCGAAGTCGTGCAGGAGCTCCATGTTGCCGGTGTCGGGCGCGGCGCAGTTCATCGCGACGGGCGCGAGCCGCGGGCTGCGCCCGGAGAGCTCGGCGACCGGGGCGTACTGGAGCGTCGTGAGACCGCCGCCGTCCGGGCCCGGCAGGAAGAGGTTCCACAAACCGCGTTCGCGCGCCTCGGCCTGCAGCTCGCGCACGACCGGCCGGAACGACCAGTCGTCGGGCGTCGCCTCCACCTGGCGCGCCAGCACGGGCTCCGCGGGCAGCACGCGCTCGTCGAGGAACGCCTGGGCGCGGTCGACGACGTCGCGCGTCGTGGTGTCGGGCTCGAAGTCCACGGTCATCCCCTCCGGGTGGTCGCGAGGCGCGCGAGGCCCTCGTCGGCGAGCGGTCCGACGAGGTCGCCGATGACGTCGAAGCCGTCGCCCACGGTCTCGCCCGCGCGGTAGCGGTAGTGCACGCCCTCGAGGATCACGCCGAGCTTGTACGCGCCGAACGCGCGGTACCAGGACAGCTCCGGGACCGGTCGACCGCGCCGGGCCTCGTAGGCGTCGACGAGCTCGTCGAACGCCGGGTACCCGGCGGCGAGGTCGACGGCGCTCGTCGCCACGCCTGCGGCCGCCTCGCCGAGCGCGCCGATGTCCCAGTAGAGCCCGAGCATCCCGAGGTCGACGGTCGGGTCCCCGAGGGTCGCCATCTCCCAGTCGAGGATCGCCGCGACGCGCGGCGCCCCGTCGGTCGTCCGGTCCGACGTCCCGTCGACGGCCCCGCCGACCCGCGCCCCGACGCCGCGGCTCACGATGGCGTTGTCGAGCCGGAAGTCGCCGTGCACGATCCCCGCGGACTGCTGCGCCGGGACGTGCTCGCGCAGGAGCGCGCCGAGCGCGTCGAGGGCGGGGACGTCGCGCGAGCGCGACGCGTCGAGCTGCGTGGCCCACCGGCGCAGCTGGCGCTCCAGGTAGCCGTCCGGTCGGCCGAAGTCCGCGAGCCCGACGTCGGCCGGGTCCACCCGGTGCAGCTCGGCCAGCGTCTCGGCGAGCTCGAGCGAGAGGGCGCGCAGCTCGGTCGGGGAGTATGCGACGTTCTGGGCCGGGTGCGCGAGCACCTCGCCGGCGACGTGCTCCATGAGGAAGAACGGCGTCCCGGTACCGGCAGCGCCGTCGCGGTCGTCGACGAGGTCGACGACGCGTGGCACCGGGACGGGTGTGCCTTCCAGCGCCGCGATGACGCGGTGCTCGCGCGCCATGTCGTGCGCGGTGGACAGCACGTGGCCGAGCGGCGGCCGGCGCAGCACGAGCGGGACGGCTGCGCCCTCGACGCGGTACGTGAGGTTGCTCCGGCCCCCGGCGATCACGGTCGCGGAGACGGGTCGCTCCGTGGCGAGCTCGGGGTGCGTCCGGCGCAACCACTGGTCGAGCCGGTGCACGTCGAGCCCGGGCGGGCTCGCCGTCGGTCGGGTCATCGTCGACCACCTCTCCGCGCTGCGTCGCGCGTCGTCGGGACGCCGGATCGACCGGCTTCAAGCGATCATACCGCGCGGTCGGTATGACGCCGTCTCACGACCTCCTCGACCCATTCCCGGACCGCTGAGTGCTGGGGATCTGTCGCCATCGCTCCCTCGCGACGACAGATGCCCAGCCTCAGCTCACCGCTGCGGGGACCAGGAGGTCGCGCTCGATCGCGGCCCGGATGCCCGCCGGGACGGGGGTCGGGCGACGCGTCTCGCGGTCCACGAAGACGTGCACGAACCGGCCTTCGGCGATCGGTACGTCCTCGCCCGCGCGCAGGATGCCCAGCTCCCACGCGACGCTCGACGTCCCGAGGCGTCCCACCCGCACGCCCACCTCCAGCGGGTCCGGGAAGGACGCCGACGCGCGGTACTCGCACGAGCTGCTCACGCACAGCCCGATCGCGGGGCCGGTCAGGCGGTCGAGTCCCGCGACGCGCACGAGCCACGTGTTGATCGCGGTGTCCATCGCCTCGTAGTAGACGGTGTTGTTCACGTGGCCGTAGACGTCGTCGTCGTTCCAGCGGGTCGGGAACGGCGAGCGGTGGCCGTAGGCGGGCGGGGCGGGCGGCGTGGTCACGGGCTCCTCCGGGGGCGACGACGGGGATCGGGTGCCGCGCACGACGGCGCCCGGTCGGGCGCTGCAGCGTGCGTCACGACGCCGCGGGGTCGGGTCGGTCGAGGTGCAGCACGAGCTCGAACGCCGTCTGTGCGCGCGCCGCGCTCGGCACGTCGCCCGCGATGAGGTCGGCGTACGTGAACGACTCGCTGATGCGGACGAGCAGGTAGGCGAGCTCGCGCGGAGCGACGTCGCGCCCGAGCGGTCGGGGCGAGAGCTCGGCGTCGACGAGCGCCTCCACCTCGGCGACGTAGCGCCGCTGGATCTGGCTCTCCTTGGTCGTCAGCAGGCGCAGGGCGCGGGCGGGCTCGCGCTGCAGGAAGGTGCGGAAGTACCCGGCCGTGATGAGGTCGCGGACGAACGTCGTGAGCACGGACGCGACGCGCTCGGCCCCGCGCAGCCCGGCGGCCGCGTCGTCGGCCTGCTCGAGCGTGGGGACGGCGAGGGACCACAGCACCTCGGAGAGCAGCGCGTCGCGGTTGCCGACCCACCGGAACAGGCTCGTGCGGTCCACGCCGAGGGACGTCGCGAGCCGACCCATGTCGATCCGCTCGCCCGCGATGAACGTCTCGCGCGCGCGCCGGAACGCCGTGACCGTGTCGGCGTGCGTCCCCGAGACGAGCCGCTCCGACAGCCACGACGGCGCGGCGGCCGTCCCGACGTGCCCGAGCCGGCCGTCGGCGCGGGGGACGCCGGGGGCCGGGGCTGTCGTTGCCGCGGTCCCACCTGCCGTCGTGCCGGGCGCGTCGTCGTCACCTGCCATGCCGGGCACTCTACCGCCGCGTCGACCGATGCGTGCAACATTTTGGATTTTGATGCACACTGGCCGCGAGGAGATCACCGACGATCCACCGGAGGCACGCATGTCCACGACCACCGTGGCCCCGCCCACGACGCTCGCGAGCGACTTCTACGGGGTGCAGACCGAGCTCGCGCCCGACGAGCAGGAACGGGTCCTGCGCATCCGCGAGTTCCTCGAGCGCGAGGTACGCCCGATCGCGGACGACTGCTGGGACCGCGCCGAGTTCCCCCACCACCTGATCCCCGGGCTCGCCGACCTCGGTCTGTTCGGCGCGCACCTGCCCGAGACGGCGCGGTTCGAGAACGGGATGCTCTACCGCGGCTGGGTCGCGCTCGAGCTCGCGCGGATCGACCCGTCGATCGCGACGTTCGTGGGCGTCCAGACCGGCCTCACGATGACCGCGATCGCCGGCGGCGGGTCGCCCGAGCAGCGCGAGCGGTGGCTGCCCCCGATGGGCCGGGGCGAGCTGATGGGTGCGTTCGGGCTCACGGAGCCGTACTCCGGTTCCGACACCGCGCGCGGCCTGCGCACGACGGCCGAGCGCCACGGCGACACGTGGACCCTGCGTGGGGCGAAGCGCTGGATCGGCAACGCGACGTTCGCCGACGTGATCGTCGTCTGGGCGAAGGACGTCGCGGACGACCAGGTCAAGGGCTTCCTCGTCCGCACGGGCTCGCCCGGCCTGACCGTCACGAAGATCGAGCGCAAGCAGGCGCTGCGCACCGTGCAGAACGCCGACATCGAGCTCGACGGCGTCGAGGTCGCCGAGGAGGACCGGCTCCAGCGCGTCTCCTCGTTCCGCGACGTCGCCGCGGTCCTGCGACCCACGCGCGCGGAGGTCGCGTGGCAGGCGGTCGGGCTCGCCGTCGGCGCGTACGAGGCCGCGGTCGCCTACGTGGCGTCGCGCGAGCAGTTCGGGCGCCCCCTCGGGTCGTTCCAGCTCGTGCAGGACAAGCTCGCGGAGTCCCTCGCCGACATCACGGCGAGCATCGCGCTGTGCCGCCAGCTCTCGGTGCTCGCCGAGCAGGGGCGCCAGCGCGACGAGCACGCCGCGCTCGCCAAGTCCTTCGCGACGACGCGCATGCGGGCGACCGTCGCGCGCTGCCGCGAGGTCCTCGGCGGCAACGGGATCCAGCTCGACCACGGCGTCGCGCGCTACTTCGCCGACGCCGAGGCCGTCTACACCTACGAGGGCACGCGGGACATGAACACCCTCATCGTCGGGCGGGCCATCACCGGCATCCAGGCGTTCGTCTGAACCGTCCGGCACCACCGATCACCCGTCCCCGAGTCCCCGCCACCGAGTTCCCCACCACCGAAGGGAGGCCACCGTGCAGGAGGCCTACGTCGTCGCCGTCGCCCGCTCGCCCATCGGGCGCGCGTTCAAGGGGTCGTTGCGGGGGGTGCGCCCGGACGACCTCGCCGCCGACATGGTCCGGGCCGCGCTCGCCCAGGTACCCACGCTCGACCCCGGCCGGGTCGAGGACCTGCTGCTCGGGTGCGGGCAGCCCGGAGGTGAGCAGGGCATGAACATGGCCCGCGTCGTCGCCGTGCTGCTCGGGCTCGACGGCGTGCCCGGCACGACCGTCAACCGCTACTGCTCGTCGAGCCTGCAGACCACGCGCATGGCGTTCCACGCGATCCGCGCCGGCGAGGGCGACGTGTTCGTCTCCGCCGGGGTCGAGTCCGTGAGCAGCACCGCGCGCGGCACGGCCGACCACATCCCGGGGGAGGACCTCACCAACCCCCGGTTCGCGGCCGCCGTCGGGCGCACGGGACTCCGCTCGGAGGCCGGCGCCGAGTCGTGGATCGACCCGCGGCTCGCGGGCGACCTCCCCGACGTCTACGTCGCGATGGGCCAGACGGCGGAGAACGTCGCCCAGCTCACCGGCACGTCGCGCCGCGAGCAGGACGAGTACGCCGCACTGAGCCAGCAGCGCGCGCAGGCGGCGCTCGCGAGCGGGTTCTGGTCGCGCGACATCACACCCGTCACCCTCCCGGACGGCACGCGCGTGACGGCCGACGACGGCCCTCGCGCGGGCGTGACCGTCGAGTCGCTCGCGGGCCTGGACCCGGTGTTCCGCCCCGACGGGACCGTGACGGCGGGCAACTGCTGCCCGCTCAACGACGGGGCCGCGGCGGTCGTCGTGGTGAGCGGCCGCGTGGTCGACGAGCTCGGGCTCCAGCCGCTCGCCCGAATCGTCTCGACCGGGGTGAGCGGGCTGTCGCCCGAGATCATGGGCCTCGGCCCCGTCGAGGCCAGCCGCCAGGCGCTCGAGCGCGCCCGGCTGACGATCGACGACGTCGACCTGGTGGAGATCAACGAGGCGTTCGCGGCGCAGGTGCTGCCGAGCGCGAAGGAGCTGGGCGTCGACGTCGAGCGTCTCAACGTCCACGGCGGCGCGATCGCCGTCGGGCACCCGTTCGGCATGACGGGCGCGCGCATCACCTCCACGCTGGTCCACGGCCTCGCGGAGACCGGCGGACGGTACGGGCTGGAGACGATGTGCGTCGGCGGCGGGCAGGGCATGGCGATGGTGCTCGAGCGCGTGCCCTGACGAGTCAGGCGCTCGCCGCCCGGGTCCGGTCGGCGAGCGCCCGGACCTCCCGCGCGTACTCGGCCCACGACGCCGCGGGGAGATCGTGACCGACGCCGCGGAGGATCCGCACGCGCGCCCCGGGGATCGCGCCGGCGATCGCGCGCGCGGCGCTCGGCTTGACGAGGGGGTCCTCCTCGCCGTGGACGACGAGGGTCGGCGCGACGACGTCGGCGAGGCGCCCGCCGCTCCAGGGCGCGCCGATCTGACGGCTCTGGGCCTTCGCGTCGCGAGGTCCGCTGTCGGCCTCGCGCTGCGCCCAGGTGCGGACGGCGTCCTCGTCGGCCGGGTAGGTGGACGAGGCGATGAGCCGAGCCAGGGCGACCGAGGCGTCGATGTCGCCCTGTCGCCCTGCGGGGAACGTCGTCCGGGCGAGGCGGACCATCGTGCGCAGCCGCAGGTGCCGCCAGGTGGTGAGGCCGGAGGCGTCGGAGGGGACGGCGCCCCCGGAGACCAGCCCGAGCACCCGGTCCGGGTGCCGGATCGCGAGCCGCTGCGCGAGGAGGCCTCCCATCGAGTGCCCGGCGACGAACGCGCCAGGGATGGCGGCGGCGTCGAGCACGGCGACGGCGTCGTCCACCATGTCCTCCGCGGTGTAGGCCTCGCCCGTGCCGCGGGTGAGCGCCACGAACGGGTTCGTGGTCCGCACCTCCGGCATGCGCGTCGACTCGCCGGCGTCACGCTGGTCGTAGCGGAGCACCTGGAAGCCGACGTCGGCCAGGGCTGCGCACAGGCCGTCCGGCCACCAGAACCTCGACGTCCCGAGCCCCATGACGAGCACCAGCGGGTCGCCGGAGCTACCGACGAACGTGTCGTAGGCGATCCGCACCTGCCCGTTGTGCGCGTACCGGGTGGGTGTCCACTGCGCGTTGCCGACCATGCCGATCTCCCATAAACTGCGATTGTTGTTCGCAGTGAGGCTAGCAGGACGGAGGGTGTCGTGGCGCCGACTGTGTGGGACCGTCCGGAACGGGGCGCGCGGGGCCCGGCGCCCGCTCTGACCCGCGAAGGTCTCGGCCGTGCGGCAGGTGGCGTCGCGGACGCCGACGGGCTGGACGGCGTGACGATGCGGTCCGCGGCCACGGCGGCGGGAACGGCGCCGGCATCGCTGTACCGCTACGTCACGGGGCGGGCCGAGCTCGTCGACCTCATGGTCGACGAGGCGTTCGCCGACCTGGACCTCACGCTCGAGGGCGATGGCGTCGACGCTGTCGTGGAGCTCGCCCGACGGGTGCGGGCACTGCTGCTCCGCCGGTCGTGGCTCCTCGACGCGCTCGGGAGCAGGGTCGGGACGGGGCCGCGGTCGATGGCGTACGCCGAGCGTGCGCTCGCAGCGCTCGCGCGCGTCGAGGTGCCGGGTCCCACGAAGCTCGAGGCCTTCGCGATCGTCAACACCGTCGTCCGCTCTCTCGTCGACGCGGAGGTGCGGCGGGGTGCCGACGCAGAGCTCGCTGCTCGTCTCGTCGCCGTCGCCGGCGACGGCGAGCACCCGAGCATCGCGGCCGCGCTCGGCGCGGCGTCGCCCGTCACCCCGCCGGAGCCGCCGGACCTCGACGCGCGGTTCGACCGGCTGGTCTGGGGCGTGCTCGTCGGGGTCCTCGGCCGTGGCGCCCGAGGGTGACGACACGCGGAGGCTGACGGGAGGCCCGCCCCGCGCGCTGCGGGACGGGCCTCGTGGCGCTCACGGTTCGTGACCGCCCGCGCCGATGGGTGGCCCGGCCGGTCAGGCCGGGACGACGAGGACGACGGTGTCCGCGACGAGCGCGGGCTTGTCGGAGCCCTCTGCGCCCTCGACCTCGACGCTCACGCGGATGCGGACGCGGGCCCCGCGCGGGGAGTCGTCCACCCCCGTGACGGTCGACGTCGCACGCACGCGCGACCCGGCGCGGACCGGGGTGAGGAAGCGCACGGAGTCGAGGCCGTAGTTGACGTGCATCGCGACGCCGCCGACGTCCAGCAGGCCCGCGGTGAGGACCGGCAGGAGCGAGAGCGTGAGGTAGCCGTGCGCGACGGGCGCGCCGAACGGCCCGGCTGCGGCGCGCTCCGGGTCGACGTGGATCCACTGGTGGTCCTCCGTGACGTCCGCGAACGCGTCGATGCGCGCCTGGTCCACGACGACCCACCGCTCGGACGTGGCCGAGCGTCCGACGGCGGACGGCAGGTCGGCGACCGACGCCACCCGGATCACGGTGTCGGTCCGCGGGGTCGGCGGGGCCGGCGTCGGGCCGGTGGACGCGGTGCTCATGCGCGCGGACCTCCCGCCGCGTAGACGACCTGGCCCGAGACGAACCCGGCCTCCTCCGAGCACAGGAACGACGCGAGCGCCGCGATGTCCTCGGGCTGCCCGACCCGGCGTACCGGGATCTCCTGGGCGGCGAGCTCGCAGAACTCCTCGAACCCCATCCCGACGCGCGCGGCCGTCTCGCGGACCATGTCCGTGGCGACGAACCCGGGGGCGATCGCGTTCGCGGTCACGCCGAACGGGCCGAGCTCGATCGCGAGCGTCTTGGTGAACCCCTGCATCCCGGCCTTCGCGGCGGAGTAGTTCGCCTGCCCCCGGTTGCCGAGCGCGGACGTGCTGGACAGGTTCACGACCCGCCCCCAGCGCGCCTCGACCTGATGGCGCTGCACGGCCCGGGTCATGAGGAACGCGCCGCGCAGGTGGACGCCGAGGACGGCGTCCCAGTCGTCGTCGGACATTTTGAACAGCAGGTTGTCGCGCAGGATGCCGGCGTTGTTCACCAGGACGGTCGGAGCGCCGAGCTCGTCGACGACGCGCGCGACGGCGGTCTCGACGGCCGCCGCGTCGGCGACGTCCGCGCCGATCGCGACGGCACGGCCGCCGTCGTCCTCGATACCCTTCGCGGTCTCGGCGGCCTGCTCCTCGCGCAGGTCGACGACGGCGACGCGCAGGCCGTCGGCGGCGAGCCGCCGGGCGATCGCGGCGCCGATGCCGCGCGCGCCGCCGGTGACGATCGCGGTGCGGGGTGGTCGGCCGGTGCCCTGCTCGGTGGGGGTCTCGGTCATCGGGGTGTCCCTTCGTTCGGTCGGACGAGCTGGCGCAGCTCCGCGCCGGTCGCCAGGCGGTCCATCGCGGAGCAGAGGTCGTCGAGGGCCACGTGCGCGGACACGAGGCGCTCCAGCGGGAGCACGCCGTCGCGCCAGAGCTGCACGTAGCGGGGGATGTCGCGTGCGGGCACGGCCGAGCCGAGGTAGCTCCCGACGACGGTGCGCGCCTCGGCGGTGAGCGTCAGCGGGGAGACCGACGACCGGGCGTCGGGGCCGGGCAGGCCCACGGTCACGGTCGTGCCGCCGGGTGCGGTCGCGGCGAACGCGGTCTCGAACGCGCGGGCGCTGCCTGCGGCCTCGACGACCACGGGCGCCCGGACCGCGGCCTCGGCCAGCGACGCGGGCGTGTGCACGGCGGACGCGCCGAGCGCGAGGGCGGTCGCGAGCTTGTCCTCGACCGCGTCGACGCCGATCACCTCGTGGCCCAGCGCCCGGGCCACGAGCAGAGCGGCCATGCCGACGCCGCCCAGTCCGACGACGAGCACCGGCTCGCCCGGTCGCGGGCGCCCCGCGTTGAGCACGGCCCCGCCCCCGGTGAGCACCGCACAGCCGAGGAGGGCCGCGACGTCGGGCGGGACGTCGTCGTCCACGGGGACGACGGACGTGCGGCTCACGACGGCGTGGGTCGCGAACGCGGAGACGCCGAGGTGGTGGTGGACGGGTGCGCCGTCTCGGCGCAGGCGCCGCGCGCCGCCGACGAGCGTGCCCGCCGCGTTCGCAGTGCTGCCCGCGCGGCACGGCAGGCGGCCGTCGGTCGCGCACTCGGGGCACGCGCCGCAGCGCGGGAGGAACGTCATGACGACGCGGTCGCCGGCCCGGACGTCGTCGACGCCGTCGCCCGCCTCCTCGACGATCCCCGCCGCCTCGTGCCCGAGCAGCATCGGCACGGGCCGGGGACGGTTGCCGTCCACGACGGACAGGTCGGAGTGGCAGAGCCCTGCGGCCTCGATGCGCACGAGGAGCTCGCCCGGCCCGGGCGGGTCCAGCTCGAGGGTCGTGACGCGCAGCGGGCGCGAGGTGGCGTAGGGCGCCGCGGCACCCGTCCGTTCGAGCACGGCGCCGACGATCTCCATCGCTCGCAACCTCCTTGACGTCGTCGTCCAGAGTCCCGTACCGACCGCGCGGTATGTTAGCGACAGTACACGACGATCGCCGCCCGTGGAGCGACGGGTCTCGCGGCCGGTCCCGGGGTCCGGTCTCGCAAACTGGCCTCGCCGACGGCGCGGTGGCCCGCCGGTAGACTGGTCGCGCGCCGTCGTGCGCTCCCCGCCAGCGCCCACCCGAGGGAACCGATGACCGCCCCCGCATCCCAGGCTTCTGCACGCCCCGCTCTCGACACCGTCGAGCACGCCGCCGAGACCCCCGACGAGGTCCAGCCGTACGCCGAGCTCGGTCTCAAGCCCGACGAGTACCAGCGCATCCGAGACATCCTGGGGCGCCGCCCCACGGCCGCGGAGCTCGCGATGTACTCCGTCATGTGGTCCGAGCACTGCTCCTACAAGTCGTCCAAGGTGCACCTGTCGAAGTTCGGCCAGGCCACGACGGACGAGATGAAGAAGCACCTGCTCGTCGGTATCGGCGAGAACGCGGGTGTCGTCGACATCGGCGACGGCTGGGCCGTGACGTTCAAGGTCGAGTCGCACAACCACCCGTCGTTCGTCGAGCCCTACCAGGGCGCCGCGACGGGCGTCGGCGGCATCGTGCGCGACATCATCTCGATGGGCGCGCGCCCGGTCGCGGTCATGGACCAGCTCCGCTTCGGCGCGGTCGACCACCCCGACACGGCGCGCGTCGTGCACGGCGTGGTGAGCGGCGTCGGCGGCTACGGCAACTCGCTCGGGCTGCCGAACATCGGCGGCGAGCTCGTGTTCGACGGCTCCTACCAGGGCAACCCGCTCGTCAACGCGCTGTGCCTCGGCGTGCTGCGGCACGAGGACATCCACCTGGCGAACGCGTCCGGAACGGGCAACAAGGTCATCCTCTTCGGTGCGCGCACGGGTGGCGACGGCATCGGCGGCGCGTCGATCCTCGCGTCCGAGACGTTCGAGGACGGCGTCCCCGCGAAGCGCCCGAGCGTCCAGGTGGGCGACCCGTTCATGGAGAAGGTCCTCATCGAGTGCTGCCTCGAGCTGTACGCGGCGAAGGTCGTCGAGGGCATCCAGGACCTCGGCGCCGCGGGCATCTCGTGCGCGACGTCGGAGCTCGCCTCCAACGGCGACGGCGGCATGCACGTGTGGCTCGACGACGTCCTGCTGCGCGACCCGTCGCTCAACGCGGGCGAGATCCTCATGTCGGAGTCGCAGGAGCGCATGATGGCGGTCGTCGCGCCCGACAAGCTCGACGCGTTCCTCGCGATCACCGGCAAGTGGGACGTCGAGACCGCCGTCATCGGCGAGGTCAACGGCTCCGGCCGCTTGACGATCGACCACCACGGGCAGCGCATCGTGGACGTGGACCCGAAGACGGTCGCGCACGAGGGACCGGTGTACCACCGCCCGTACGCGCGCCCGTCGTGGCAGGACGGCCTCAACGCCGACACGGTCTCGGGTCCCGACGGCGCCGCTCGCCTCCCGCGGCCGGAGTCGGGCGACGAGCTCCGCGCCACCGCGCTGCGCCTGCTCACCTCCCCGAACCTCGCGTCGAAGGAGTGGGTGACGAACCAGTACGACCGGTTCGTCCAGGGCAACACCGCGCTCGCTCAGCCCGACGACTCGGGCGTGGTCCGCGTCGACGAGTCCACGGGCCTCGGCGTCGCGCTCGCGACCGACGCGAACGGCCGCTACGGCAAGCTCGACCCGCGCACGGGCGCGCAGCTCGCGCTCGCGGAGGCCTACCGCAACGTCGCGACGACGGGCGCCCGCCCGCTCGCGGTGACCGACTGCCTCAACTTCGGCTCGCCCGAGGACCCCGACTCGATGTGGCAGCTCGTCGAGGCGATCGAGGGCCTCGCGGACGCGTGCCGCGAGCTCGGCGTCCCCGTGACGGGCGGCAACGTCTCGCTCTACAACGGGACGGGCGAGCCTGGCCAGATCGACTCGTCGATCCACCCCACGCCCGTCGTGGGTGTCCTCGGCGTGCTGGACGACGTCGCGCACGCCACTCCGTCCGGCTGGCGCGAGGCGGGGGAGAGCATCTACCTGCTCGGCACGACGCGGGGCGAGCTCGACGGGTCGGCCTGGGCCGACGTCGAGCACGACCACCTCGGCGGAGTCCCGCCGCGCGTGGACCTCGCAGCCGAGAAGGCGCTCGCAGGCGTCCTCGTCAACGCGAGCCGCGACGACCTCGTCTCCGCGGCGCACGACCTCTCGGAGGGCGGGCTCGTCCAGGCGCTGCTCGAGGCGTCGCTGCGGTTCGGCGTCGGCGCGACGGTGTCGCTCGACGCCGTCGTCGAGCGCGACGGCGTCACGCCGTTCGAGGCGCTGTTCTCGGAGTCGACGGCGCGGGCGCTCGTGGCCGTTCCTCAGACGAACGGGGGCAGCGAGGAGGCTCAGCTGATCGACGCGTGCGTCGCGCGCGGCGTGCCGGTCGTGAAGATCGGCGAGACGGGCACCGAGCCGTCGGTCGCGTCCGACTCCGGTGAGGCGCTCGAGGTCGACGGCCTGTTCACGATCGCGCTGGCCGAGGCCGACGCCGCGTTCCGCGAGACCCTGCCGCGCATCTTCGGCTGACGACACCCTGCCGTCGGAGCACAGCCCCGGTCGCCGTACGCATGTCGGCGGCCGGGGCGTCGTCGTGCGTCCCCACGGATCGGCGGTCGACGCGTCGACTGCGCGGGTTTCGTGGAGGTCGGGGTCCGACGTCGTGCCGCCCGTCGCGTCCTGGCGCCCCGGGTGCCAGAGTCCCGTGCCATGACACGGCAGCGCACGCCGCGGGCGTCGGGAGCGGCCCGGCCGTCGAGCACCCCGCGGGCGCCGGGCACGGCACGCACCCCGCGGGCAGCGGGCCCGGCGCGCACCCCGCGCGCCGGGACGTCGCGGGGCGCCACCCGGCCGCGGACCTCGGCGACGAGCCGGGCGCGCGTGACGACGCGTCGCCGCCCCGGCGGCCCGGTGCTCGGAGCGGTGCTGGTCACCCTGACGGTCGTCGTGGCCGCCATGACGCTCGTGCGGCTGGTCCCGTTCGACGCCGCGACGCCGTTCGCGCAGCTCGTGGGCATGACGCCGTGGGTCGGGGCGCTCGCCGCCCTGCTCCTCGTCGTCGTGGTGGTCGCGCGGCGTCGACTGCTCACCGTGCTCGTCGCGGCGTGCGTCGTCGGGCACGCGATCTGGCTCGCGCCGTTCTTCGTCCCGGACCAGGCGGCGCCGCCCGCCGGGGCAGCGCCGCTGCGTGTGCTCGGCGTCAACGCGTGGTTCGGTCAGGCCGACGCGGCGCAGGTCGTCGACCTTGTGCGTGCCGAGGACGTGCAGGTCCTGGCGGTCGTCGAGCTGACGACGGACTTCCGCGACCGGCTCGTCGCCGCGGGGATCGAGGACGTGCTGCCGCACCACGTGGACGCGAAGGTCGGGACGGGGTCGCCGGGGAGCGGGCTGTGGAGCGCGCTGCCGCTCGACGACGTCGACACGACGGAGTTCTCGACGTTCGCCATGCCCGCGGCGACCGTCGAGGTCGACGGGCGCCCGGTGCGCGTCACGGCCGTGCACCCGGTGCCGCCGCTCCCCGAGATCACGCACCAGTGGAAGGCGGAGCTGTTGCGGCTCACCGCACGCGTCCAGGACGACCCGCTGCCGCAGGTGCTCGTCGGCGACTTCAACGCGACCTACGACCACGCGTCGTTCCGGAGCCTGCTCGGCGACCGGTTCCACGACGCGACGCGCAGCGTCGGTCAGGGGCTCAACCTGTCGTGGTCGGCGCGGCTCGGCACGCCCGCGCTGCTCGACCTCGACCACGTGGTGACGGACCGGGAGAACGCCGTGACCGACGTCCGCTCCGTGCAGATCGCCGACGCCGACCACCGCGCGATCCTCGCGACGGTCCACGTCGCTCGATCCTGACTCTCCCGCGAGCCTGACCCTCCGGTGACGTGCCGAACCCCGGGTCGTGCGCCGATCAGCACGACGATCGACGCACGACCCGGGGTTCGGCGAGCACCGGCGGGCCTCAGCCCTTCGCGGGCTCCCGCTCGGTCGCGCCGCCGGAGGTCTGCGCGGGCTCGGCCGGAGCCGACCCGTGCTCGTGCGGGTGCCGGCGCTCGAGGGCGGCGCCCTCGACGTCCACGTCCGGCAGGATCCTGTCGAGCCAGCGCGGCAGCCACCACGCCTTGTCGCCCGCGAGGTGCATGAGTGCCGGGACGAGGAGCATGCGGACCACGAACGCGTCGACGAGCACGCCGAACGCGAGAGCGAACCCGATGGGCCGGATCATCGCGCTGTGCGAGAACACGAACCCGCCGAACACGGAGATCATGATGATCGCGGCAGCCGTGACGACGGCGCGGCCGGCGCGTACCCCCTGCACGACGGCGATCCGCGCCGGAGCCCCGTGGGCGTACGCCTCGCGCATCCCCGAGCCGAGGAACAGCTGGTAGTCCATCGCGAGGCCGAACAGGATCCCGACGAGCAGCGTGGGCAGGAAGTTGAGCACCGGGCCCGGCGTCTCGACCCCGAACACCCCCGCCAGCCAGCCCCACTGGTAGATCGCGACGACCCCGCCGAGCGCGGCGAAGTAGGACAGGATGAACCCCAGCGTCGCGACGACCGGCACGAAGATCGACCGGAACACGAGGATCAGGATGATCAGCGACAGCCCCACGACGACCCCGAGGTAGATCGGCAGCGCCTGCGCGAGCTTGTCGGAGATGTCGATGTTGCCGCTCGCGGAACCGGCGACGCCGATCGTCACGTCGCCGTCCAGCAGCTCGAGGTCGCGGAGGCTGTGCACGAGCTCCTCGGTGGACTCGCTCGTCGGACCCTCGGCGGGCACGACCTGGAACGCGGCGACGGTGCGGTCCTCCGACGTGCCGATCGGCGCCACGGCCACGACGTCGTCCTGCGCGAAGAGCTCCTCCGCGATGCGGACCTGGTACTCGAGCGCCTCGTCCTCCGTGGGCTCGCCCGGGAGGTCGGCGACGACGAGGAGCGGCCCGTTCGTGCCCTCCCCGAACTGCTCGGCGACGGTCGAGTAGGCGCGGTACTGCGTGGAGTCGTGCGCCTCGGACGAGCCGTCCGGCAGGTTGGTCCGCAGGTCCAGCGCGGGCAGGGCGATCACGGCGACGGCGGCGATGCTGAGCAGCACCGTCGCGAGGGCGCGCGGTGTCGACATGGGTCGCACGGGCTTCGCGGGTGCGCCACCCGGCGCCGCCGCGCCCGCGTCCGCCCCGGTCGTGCCCGACGCCGTAGCCGCCGACGCGCCCGTCGCACCGCCGGCGGAGGTCGCCCCGGCGAGCCGCGCCCGCTCGCGCTTGCTGAGGATGCGCATCCCGATCATGCCCAGCAGCGCCGGGGTCAGCGTGACGGCGATGAGGACCGCGATCGCGACGCACAGCGCGCCGACCGTGCCCATGAGCCCGAGGAACGGGATGCCGGTGACGTTGAGCGCGAGCAGCGCGATGAGGACCGTGGCGCCCGCGAACACGACCGCGTTGCCGGAGGTGCCGTTCGCGAGACCGATCGACTCGTGCACCTCGTCGCCCTGCTTGAGCTGCCGCCGGTGCCTGTTGATGATGAACAGCGAGTAGTCGATCCCGACGGCGAGCCCGAGCATGAGCCCGAGCACCGGGGTGACGGACGACATGTCGACGACGCCGGACAGCGACATCGCGGTGAGCGCGCCGATGCCGACGCCGATCAGCGCCGTGAGGAGCGGCAGCCCCGCGCCGACCAGCGTGCCCAGCATGATCACGAGCACGACGGCCGCGACGACGAGGCCGATCGCCTCGCCGACCCCGAACACCTGGGGGACGCCCTGGGTGATGTCGGCGGAGAAGTCCGTCTGCACCCCGTCGACCGGGTCGTCGGCGAAGACGGCGACGAGGTCGTCCTTCGTCTGCTGCTCGATGCTCATGTTCGGCTCGGTGAACGACACGCTCGCGACCGCGGCGCTGCCGTCCTCGGAGACCATGCGGATGTCCGACGCCATCTCGAGCAGCGGCGCCGAGAGCTCGAGCTGAGCGGCCTGGTCCTCGAGCTCGGTGCTCTGGTCCTCCAGCGCGGCCTGCTGCTCCGTGATCGTCGCCGCCTGCGCGTCGAGCTCGGCCCGCCCGGCGTCGAGCTGCGCCTGCTGCGCGTCGAGCTGCGGTGCGGCCTGGTCGGCGATGCCCGCGGCCTCCGCCTGGGCGCGGGCCTCGTCGAGCTGGGCCTGTCCGGCGTCGAGCTGGGAACGTGCCGCGTCGAGCTGCGCCTGGCCGTCCTCGAGCTGCGTGCGCCCGGCCTCGATCTGCTCGCGGCCGTCGGCGATCTGCGTGCGGCCGTCCTCGACCTGGGCGGCCTGGTCGGCGAGCTCGGTCTGGGTCGCGAACGGGTCGATCACGGTCTCGACGCCGTCGACGTCGCCCGCCGTCGTGATCAGCTCGCCGATCGCGGCCTCCTGCTCGGCGGTGAACGCCGAGCCGTCCTCCGTCTGGAACACGATGGTGCCGCTGCCGCCCGAGGCCTCCGGGAGCTCGGACTGCAGGCGCTCGGTGACCTCCGCCGTCGGTGTGCCGGGGATCGAGAAGCTGGTCGCGAGGGTGCCGCCGAACGCGGCGAACGCCGCGCCCGCGAGGACGAGGATCGCGAGCCAGGCCGCGAGGACGGTCCGTGCCCGGCGCGCGCACGCGCGCCCGAGCCGGTAGAGGAGTTCAGCCATGAGGGTCCTTCGTGAGGGAGCGGTCAGGACGGTGCGGGGGTGGTCCGGGTGGTCGGTGCGGCTGTCGTGCCGGGTGCGTCAGGAGGTGCGGTCCGACGGCGCGGCGTGCCCGTGCCGCGCGCGTTCCACGAGGTGGTCGAGCAGCCCGCTCCAGACCTCCCGGGACGCGGCGTCGTCCGCGGCGCCCGTGGCCTCCCACCAGTGGCGGTGGACGACCATGAGGCCGCTCATGAACGACGCGACGAGGAGCTGGACGTCGAGCAGGTCGGCCTCGGGGTGCCGTCGCGAGAGGCCCACGACGAGCCGCTCGCTGAGGTCGGTGAACGTCCGCGCGACCATCGCCGTGACGCGGGGCGACGGCTCGGCGCAGCCCTCGCTGCCGAGCACGCGCGTCAGGTAGGCCATCGGCGCGACGAGGTCGGTCGCGCGCAGGAGCTCGGCGAGCTCGTCGAAGAGCGAGCCGTCGCGCTCGTCGTCCCGGGGCGCGGCGGCGCTCGCGCCGAAGTCGGCGGCGACCTCGCCCAGCACGCGCGCACCGACCTCTGCCACGACGTCGTCCACGGACGAGAAGTGGTTGAAGACCGTGCGGCGGGCGACGTCGGCGCGTGCGGCGAGCTCGTCGACGGTGAACGGGGCGCCGTTCCGCTCGTCGAGGAGCGCCGCGGCGGCGTCGACGATGGCGCGCCGGTGGCGCTGCCGCAGGGCGGCGCGCCGGTCAGCGGGCGGGGGCTCGGGGATCACGTCACGACACTAGGTGCATCGTTGCACTGAGTGCAAACTCAGGCCCTACGAGGCCAATGTTGACAACATTGGTCCAGTATGTGGGAAGCCGCCCGGATCGCGTTGACACCCCCCGGGAGCCCTCGTAGGTTCCCCGCACCGAGACATCACGGTCCCGGTGACGACATGGTCGTGAGGCCGACACCGGAGGGGGGCGATGATGGGCCACCTCCCGTCGCGCGGTGCGGCGTGCCGCACCGCGACCTGCCTCCTGATCGCCGCCTGCCGGGACGAGCGTTCCCGGACCTGTGGCCGGCACCTCTGTCGTCGCTAGCCGACCGCCGACCGCCTGCATCGCCGACGCCCGCGACGCCCGTCGCCGGCCGCGTCCTGGACCTCGCCACCGTGTACCGCGTCCGGCAGCGCTCGGGCCTGCTCCTCGCCGGGGCGCCTGTGCGTCCGCGTGCCTCGAGAACGGATGACCCATGCCCGGCACGACCACCCCTCCCTACCGCGTCCACCTCGGCGTCGACCTCACCGACGCGGGTGCGCATCCCGCCGCGTGGAGCACGGCGGGCGCCCGGACGCAGCGGCTCTTCGACGCCAGGCGTCTCGTCGAGCTCGTCGCGACCGCCGAGCGCGGGCTGCTCGACCTCGTGACGCTCGACGACGCGTTCTCGCCCCAGCACGGTCGCGGCGCTCGCGGGCGGCTCGACGCGGCGCTCGTCGCATCGCGCCTCGCGCCACGGAGCGTGGGCATCGGCCTCGTCCCGACCGTCAGCACGACGCACGCCGAGCCGTTCCACGTCTCCCGAGCCCTCGCGACGATCGACCACGTGAGCAACGGCCGGGCCGGTTGGCAGGTCGGGTGGTCGACGACGCCCGCGGACGCCGCCGCGTCCGGACGGAGGGGTCCGCAGCGCGCAGCCGACGGCGTCGCCGAGGCGGCCGAGGTCGTCGGGGCCGTCGCGTGCCTCTGGGAGGGCTGGGAGGACGGGGCCACCCGGACCCGGGACGTCGCGAGCGGCCGCTCCCGCGACCGGGAGGCGGTCCACCGCGTCGACCGCGACGGCATCCGTTTCGTGGTCGACGAGGCGCCGACCGTGCCGCGCCCGCCGCAGGGCCGGCCGCCCGTCGTCGTCCGCGTGACGTCGCCCGAGTCTGAGGATCTCGCGGTACGCCGCGCAGACGTCGTCCGCGTGCGCACGTCGAGCCGCGACGAGGCCGTCGCGCTGCGGGAGCGGCTGCGGTCCGCGGCGGCCGACGTCGGTCGGCGCCCCGACGACCTGCGCGTCCTGGTCGACGCCTATGTGGTCGTCGGCCAGGACCGCGCGAGCGCGCAGGCGCGCCTCGACCTCATCGAGGACCTCGAGGGCGTGAGCTGGGACACGGGGTCCTTGACGCACGTCGGCACCGCGCGCGATCTCGCAGCCACCGTCGAGGACTGGACCGTCGCGGGAGCCGCGGACGGCTTCCTCCTCCGGCCGTCGTCGCTGTCCACGGACCTCGACGCGGTCGTGCAGCGTGTGGTCCCTCTCCTGCAGCGCGCGGGGCTGTTCCGCACCGAGTACCCCGGCACCACGTTGCGGGAGACGCTCGGGCTGGCCGGTCCCGCGCACCGCTCCGCCGCCATCGCCTGACCTCGACGGGTGCGAGCACCGGGCGGGACCGCGAGCTCGCTCGGGTCCCAGGGCGTGAGATCTGCGTCGGGGACGTGGAGCGTCAGACCTCGTGGTTCTCCGACGAGAGGAACCAGGCCTGCTTCTCGAGGTCGGCGAGGATCTCGTGCAAGAGGTCGGCGCTCGTGGGGTCCTCGGCGTCGACGGCGTCGTGCACCTCGCGCACGACCGCGACGGTCTGCGCGACGCGCTCGACGACCGTGGTCACCGTGTCGCCGACGGACAGCAGGTCCGCGGGGTAGGGGGAGAGGTCGGTCGTCGTCGCGACGGTCTCCGTGCGTCCGTCCGGGACGGCCTGGAGCGCGCGCAGGCGCTCGGCGACGGTGTCGCTGTGCTCCCGGGCGGCGTCGACGAGCTCGTCGAGCTGGAGGTGCAGGTCGCGGAAGCCGCGGCCCGTCACGTTCCAGTGCGCCTGCTTGCCCTGGAGGTGGAGGTCGACGAGATCCACGAGCACGCGCTGGAGGTGGGCGCGCAGCGTCTCGGACGCCTGGAAGCGGGCGGTGCCGCGGGTGATGGTCGGCGTGGTCATGGTGCTCCTCGCTCTCTCGGTGCCGCCCGTCGTGCAGGTCGGCACCTCGTCGATCTTTTCTGGAACGATTCCAGTTTAGGACCCACGGGGCGGTCCCGCCAGCAAGGACAGCCGTACCTGACCGCGTCCCGTTCACGTCCTCCCGACAGGTGAGAGCCTCGCCCGGACGCTTGCGCCGGGCGATGCCGGGTGGTCCGCTGTCGTCATGACCGACGACCACGCACCAGCACCCTCCGTCCTCGCTTCCCGCACCCTCGGCAGCGGCCACGCCGCGCTCACCGTCTCGGCGCTCGGCTTCGGCGGCATGTCCGTGACCGACGCGTACGGACCGGCCGACGCGGTCGAGGCGGAGGCCGTCCTGCGCCGCGCCCTCGAGCTCGGGGTGACGCTCGTCGACACGGCGGACGTCTACGGGCACGGCCGCAACGAGGAGCTGATCGGCCGGGTCCTCGGCGCCCACCGGGACGAGATCGTCCTCGCGTCCAAGTTCGGCCTGCCGCCTGCGGGCGGGCACCCCGACGGCCGTCGCGTCGACGGCAGGCCCGAGTACGTGCGGGCCGCGATCGACCGCAGCCTCTCGCGGCTCGGGACCGACCGTCTCGACCTGTACTACCTGCACCGCATCGACCCGCAGGTGCCGATCGAGGAGACGGTCGGGGCGCTCGCCGAGCTCGTCGAGGCGGGCAAGGTCCGGGCGATCGGCCTCTCGGAGCCGTCCGCGGCCACCGTGCGCCGCGCCCACGCGGTGCATCCCGTCACCGCCGTCCAGAGCGAGTACTCCCTGTGGACGCGGGACCCGGAGGACGAGGTGCTCCCGACGCTGCGCGAGCTCGGCATCGGGTTCGTGCCCT
Source organism: Cellulosimicrobium sp. So1_17 (assembly GCF_055181235.1). NCBI lineage: Bacteria > Bacillati > Actinomycetota > Actinomycetes > Micrococcales > Promicromonosporaceae > Cellulosimicrobium > Cellulosimicrobium sp. So1_17. The sequence goes on along the minus strand of NZ_CM143702.1, from coordinate 2,307,665 downwards.
TCTCCCCGCTCGGCCGCGGCATCCTCACGGGCACGGTCGACGCGCCGGACGCCTTCGCCGAGGACGACGTGCGCCGCGCGCACGCGCGCTACGCGGGCGAGGCGTTCGAGCACAACCGTGGCCTCGTGCGCACGCTCGAGGGCCTCGCGGCCGAGCGTGGCGTCACGACGGCGCAGCTCGCCCTGGCGTGGCTCCTCGCGCAGGGCGACGACATCGTCCCGATCCCCGGGACGAAGCGGCTCGCCTACCTGGAGCAGAACGTCGCGGCGGCGTCCGTCGGGCTCACGGCCGACGACGTCGCGGCGATCGGCGCCAGCATCCCGCGCGGCGACGTGCAGGGCGTCCGGCACCCGCAGGCCGACCTGCTCGCCGGCTGACCGCGGGCTGGCCGACGCAGGACGGCCGCCTACGCATGGCTCCCGCGGGCGACCTCGCCGTAGACTGAGGACGTCCCTACGAGGTCCCGCGGGGAGCCCGCGGGACGGGCTCACGAGGTCCGCTCCGATGACGTGGCAGGTCATGCTCTGGTGCGCGACGGCGTGCACGCTCGCCGCCGTGTGCTGGGTGCTGCTCCGCGCGCTCCGCCCCCGTCCGCTCCCGGTCCGCCCACGGCCACCCCGGCGTCATGGTCGGCGTGGGGTCGCCGCGCCCGACCCCCTCGTGACCCTGGGCCTCCAGGTCCGGCTCAGCGAGCTGGCGGCTGAGCTGCGCCGCATCGAGGCGGACCCCGAGGTCTACGCCCGCGCGCACCACTACCTGGCCGTGCAGGGCGCGTACGACGCGCTCCTGCGCGAGGCGTGCCGGCTCACCGGCCTTCCCGTCGAGGACATGCCTCTGCAGGTCGGCTTCCGCGCGGGGGACGAGGAGCGGTTCCGCGAGGAGCTCGAGCTCAGCGCGCGCGGCTGGAGCTGGTGACCACCCGGTCACAGCACCGAGTGGTCGCCGATCCGGTGGTAGGTGCGGTCGTGGTAGACGAGCGGTGACGGCGCACCGCTCTCTCCGGGTCGCCGGTCGCCGCCGCCGGGCCCCGCGCTCGACGCGAGCGCGCGCAGCGAGACGAGGTAGGAGTCGCCCACGGGCGTGCGCTGGACGACGCGACCGCGGACCCACGACAGCGCACCGTCGATGACGGGCTCGCCCGACTCGAGGCGGGACCAGCCGCCGTCGGCGAACCGGTCGATCCCGCTCGTCGCGAACCGCGCGGACACGTCGTCCTGATGGTGGGCGAGGAAGCTCACCGTGAGCGTGCGCGCCGCGGAGATCGCGGGCCACGACGAGGACGTCGAGGCGAGCGAGAACGCGAGCAGCGGGGGTGCGGCGGACACGGAGATGACCGACGTCGCGGTGAAGCCGACGGGGCGCCCGTCGTGCTCGAGCGCGATCACGGCGACACCCGCGGGGTGGCCGCGGAACACGGACTTGTACTCGTCGGGCGTGACCTGCGGCTCGTCCTGCTCGGCCAGGAGCGCCTCCAGGTGGGACAGGTCGGCGTCGCGGGCCTCCGGCTCGGCGGTCATCGGGCCACCCCCGCGAACGCGTCGACGACCGCAGGCTCACGGTCGGGCCCGTCCGACGGGAGGTGGAGCGGCGTCACGGCGCGACGCAGCGCGTCGCCCTCGCGGCCGATCCAGGCCTCGACCACCGGTTCGAGGTCCGCGAGCTGCGGCTCGGTCACGGTGAACGAGCGGGTCGGGACGACGGCGCCGAGCTCGACGAGCACGGGGCGCAGGTGCACCTCGCCGACGAGCGCGTGCGCCGGGTTCCCCGACACGACGAGCGGGACCGCGACGACCCCCGCGAGACCGTCCGGTCCGTAGAGGTCGAGGAACGCCTTGAGCAGGCCGGTGTAGGACGCCTTGTAGACGGGCGTCGCCACGACGGCGACCGTCGCGGCGGCGAGCCGCTCGCGCGCGGCGTCGGCCGCGGGGTGCTCGGGGGCGAGCAGCTCGCCCCCGAGCGTCGCGAGGTCGATCGTCGTGACGTGGGGAGGCACCTCAGGGGCCAGGTGGGCCGCGACCCGGCGGGCGAGCGCCTCGGCCGCGGAGAGCGTCCGGGAGCCCGCGCGCGGGTTGCCGGACACGACCACCACAGTGGCCGGGTCCGAGGGGGAGAGATGGTTCGGCATGGGTGTCTTCCTCGCAGTTCTCGTCGATCACGCTTGCCGTGGGCGGGTCCTGCCGGCGTGCGGCGGGTGCCCGTGCGGCCTGGTCATCTCCCGGAGCACCCCGCCGTGACGTGGGGGTTGCCGACCAGCGAGCCGGGGCTTGGCGCTGGTGCTCTTGACCTGGTGACGGGTATAGCAACCCGGCGACGAAAAGTGCACCGGATCAGTCGGGTTTCTCAGTCGGTGGACGGACGTGACGTGGGGAACGCAGGTGAGCGGCGTTTCGCGGAGCGGACGAGGGGCGGAGTTCAACTGGTACAGGCGTACCGTCGAGGGTTCCGTCACCCGTCCGACGAGGAGCACCCATGGACAGCCGACTGCAGTCCGTCTTCGACGACGTCCTGCGCCGCAACCCCGGCGAGGCCGAGTTCCACCAGGCCGTGCGCGAGGTCTTCGACTCGCTGGGACCCGTGCTGCACAAGCACCCGCGCTACGTCGAGGCCGCGGTGCTCGAGCGAGTCTGCGAGCCGGAGCGGCAGATCATCTTCCGCGTGCCGTGGGTCGACGACGCGGGGCGCGTGCAGATCAACCGCGGCTTCCGGGTCGAGTTCAACTCCGCGCTCGGCCCGTACAAGGGCGGGCTGCGCTTCCACCCCTCGGTGTACCTCGGCATCGTGAAGTTCCTCGGGTTCGAGCAGGTCTTCAAGAACTCGCTCACCGGGATGCCCATCGGCGGCGGGAAGGGCGGGTCCGACTTCGACCCGCGCGGCCGCTCCGAGGGCGAGGTCATGCGGTTCTGCCAGTCCTTCATGACGGAGCTCTACCGGCACATCGGCGAGAACACCGACGTCCCCGCGGGCGACACCGGCGTCGGCGGCCGGGAGATCGGCTACCTCTTCGGCCAGTACAAGCGGATCACCAACCGGTATGAGTCCGGCGTGCTCACGGGCAAGGGCATCAGCTGGGGCGGGTCGCTCGTGCGCACCGAGGCGACCGGCTACGGCACGGTCCTGTTCGCCGAGCGCATGCTCGCCACGACCGGGCGCGACCTGGACGGGCGCCGTGTCACGGTGTCCGGCTCGGGGAACGTCGCGACCTATGCGATCGAGAAGGCGCAGCAGCTCGGGGGCCACGTCGTCGCATTCTCGGACTCCTCCGGCTACGTCGTGGACGAGCTCGGCGTCGACCTCGCGCTGCTCCGGCACGTGAAGGAGGTGGAGCGGGGGCGCGTCGCGGACTACGTCGCCCGCCGGCCGGGTGCCCACCTGGTCACGGACGGCTCGATCTGGGACGTCCCGACGGACGTCGCCCTGCCGTGCGCCACGCAGAACGAGCTCGACGAGCGGGCCGCGAAGCAGCTCGTCGCGCACGGCGTCGTCGCCGTCGCCGAGGGCGCCAACATGCCGACGACGCCCCAGGCCGTCGCGCTCCTGCAGGACGCGGGCGTGCTGTTCGCGCCCGGCAAGGCCGCGAACGCGGGCGGGGTCGCGACGTCGGCGCTCGAGATGCAGCAGAACGCGTCCCGCGACGCGTGGTCCTTCGAGCACACCGAGGAGCGTCTCGCCCAGACGATGGCGGGGATCCACGACCGCTGCGTCGAGACGGCCGACGAGTACGGCGCACCGGGGAACTACGTGCTCGGCGCCAACGTCGCCGGGTTCACCAAGGTCGCCGACGCCATGATCGCGCTCGGGGTCATCTGACGCGTCGTCTACCCTGGCGGGCGGCCGGACGTCGGGTGCGCGCACGGGGCGCGCGCCGACCGGTCGCACGCCGACGGGAGCGCACGGATGACGACCAGCGGGTACGAAGGCGCCACCACGCAGGGTGGGCGCGACGTCGCGCTCGAGCTCGCGGTCCAGGACCCGCAGGGGGTGCGCGTCGCGGCCTCGGTCGGCGCGCGCCGGGTCGAGCTGTGCGTCGGTCTCGGCGCCACGGGCGGTCTCACGCCGAGCGTGGGCCTGCTCGCCGCGGCGCTGGACGCGTCGCGCGGCGCCGCGGGCGTACCCGGGCCCGAGGTCCACGTCCTCGTACGGCCCCGGCCGGGCGGGTTCGTCTACTCGGCCGACGAGGTCGACCTGCAGGTGCGGGACGTCCGGGCGGCCGTCGAGGCAGGGGCGAGCGGCGTCGTCGTCGGAGCGCTCACCCCGGACGGCGTCGTGGACGCGCACGCGCTGCGCGCTCTCGTCGCGGCCGCGGGCGGCGCGGAGGTCACGTTCCACCGCGCGTTCGACGTCGTCGCGGACCAGCTGCTCGCGCTCGACGTCCTCGCCGGCCTCGGGGTGCGCCGCGTGCTGACCTCCGGCGGTGCGCCGCGGAGCATCGACGGGGCGCGCCGGCTGGGCGAGCTCGCCGCCCGCGCGCGGGGGCCGCTCGGCGGGGCCGTCCAGGTCATGGGGGGCGGGGGAGTACGCGTCGAGGACGTCGCGGCCCTCGTCGGTGTCGGTGTCGACGCCGTCCACCTCTCGGCGAAGGGGGTCGTCGCCGACGACGCGGGCCCGGGGGGTGGCGGCGACGCCGGCTACGAGGTCACGGACCCCGCCGTCGCGGCGGCCGCCCGCGCAGCGCTCGACACGGCGACCCGCACGGGCTGAGCGAGGGCCGCCGTCGGGCGGGATCGCGCCGTCCGTTGCCGACGTGTATCAGTTAGGTAACTTTCCTGTCGTATTGCCGTGAGGGCAGCATCGAATTAGTTAGTGTTCCTGCACACGCCTCCGGGCGCACGACGAACGACGCGACGGCGCGTCGTCCATGCGAAAGGACCGATGATGATTCGAAGCACGGCGCGCAAGCGTCTGCTCACGGCGGTTGCGCTCGTGACCGGCGTGACCCTCCTGGCGACGGGTTGCTCGAGCAGCGGGGACGACCAGGGCGAGGACGGCGCGACGGCAGGCCGGGTGCTCAACGTGTGGGCCGGCTCCCAGACCCCGATCGTCGCCAACTTCAACCCCTTCGCGCCGACGGTGCTGCACGGCGCGCTCGGCCCGGTCTACGAGACGCTCTTCGTCTACAACAAGGCCCAGGCGGCCGAGCCGACGCCGATGCTCGGTGAGTCGTTCGAGTGGAACGAGGACGGCACGCAGCTCACGGTGACGATCCGTCAGGGCGTGACCTGGAACGACGGGGAGGACTTCACCGTCGACGACGTCGTCTTCTCGTTCACCAACGAGGCGTCGAAGCCCGCCTACGTCACGTCGGCCGAGGCGACCGACGAGTCGACGGTCGTCCTCACGTTCGACGGCCCGCAGTACACCAACGAGTTCGCGCTCCTGGGCGCCTCGTGGATGATCCCCGAGCACGTCTGGTCGGAGAAGTCGGCCGAGGAGATGACGACCTTCACCAACGAGGAGCCCGTCGGCACCGGTCCGTACACCGTCAAGACGACCTCGGACGCCGCCTACACGCTCGTCGCGAACGAGGACTACTGGCAGGACGGCAAGCCCGCCGTCAAGGAGGTCCGCTACCTCGGCATCGACGCGAACCAGTCCGCCGAGGACCTGCTCAAGGCGGGCGACCTCGACTGGGCGGGCATGTTCGTCCCGGACCCCGAGGCCGTCGCCTCGTCCGGCGGCCCCACCGGCTACATCAACACGCCGCAGGACCCGACGGTGCTCTACACGTGCGCCAACGCCGACCTCGGCTGCACCGGCCCGCAGACGGACGTCGCGGTGCGCCAGGCGCTCGACCTCGCCCTCGACCGCGGCACGATCACGGACAAGGCGTTCGTCGGCCTCGCCGGGACGGTCTCCCCGACGTTCGCCCTCCTCGGCCGCGACGACGAGTGGATCTCGCCGGACGTGGAGAAGGAGAGCCCGCAGACGGCGGACGTCGATGCGGCCGGGCAGATCCTCGAGGACGCCGGCTACGCCAAGGGCGACGACGGCATCTACGCCAAGGACGGCCAGAAGGTCGAGCTGACGCTGACCTCGGTCGACGGCTGGACCGACTACAACGACGCCGCCAAGCTCATCGAGGAGCAGGCCAGGGCCGCGGGCATCGCCGTCACGGCGAGCACGGTGAGCTGGCAGGAGTTCTCGGACTCGCGCCAGTCCGGCAGCTACCAGCTCATCATGGGCGGCGTCATCGGCACCTCGGTCGCCGACCCGTTCCAGATCTACCGCGACTGGTTCTCGGGCGACTACACGCAGGCCGTCGGCACGCAGCTCGAGCCGGGCGAGTGGAACTTCTCGCGCTACGCCAACCCCGTCGTCGACGAGGCCGTGAAGGCGGCCGCCGCGACGAACGACGAGGCCGCGAAGCAGGAGGCCTACGCCACGATCCAGGCGGAGATCACGCGCGACCTGCCGTACATCCCGCTCGTCATCAACGCGACGCAGACCTTCTTCAACGACACGGACTACACGGGCTGGCCCACGGAGGACGACCTCTACGCCTTCCCGCCGTCGTGGGGCTCGGTCTCCGCGGGCTACGTCCTCGGCAACCTGAAGCCCGCCGAGTGACGCTCCGCTGAACCGCACCGAGGAGGAGCCGTGATGAGCGAGGGAAGCACCCGATGAAGTACTACGCCCGGCGGATCGCGTTCTACGCGTTCACCCTGTGGGCTGCCATCTCCCTGAACTTCCTGATCCCCCGGCTCATGCCGGGCGACCCCGCCGACATCATGCTGGCCAAGATGGCCCGCAGCGGCGAGGTCGCACCCGGGGTCGAGAAGACCATCCGGCTCCTCCTCGGAGCAGACACCGACCAGTCCCTGTGGGACCAGTACGTCGCCTACTGGGGCAACATCCTGCAGGGGGACCTCGGGGTCTCCGTCACGAAGTTCCCGACGCCGGTCACCGAGCTCATCGGGGCAGCGCTCCCGTGGTCGATCGGCCTGCTCGGGATCGCGACGGTCATCTCGTTCGTCATCGGTATCGCGGGCGGCGCGTGGATCGGGTGGCGCCGCGGCACGTGGGTGGACAACCTCATCCCGGCCTCCACGCTCCTGCAGTCCCTCCCGTACTTCTGGGTCGCCCTCCTGCTGGCCTACCTCTTCGCCGTGCAGAACCCCGTCTTCCCGCGTATCGGCGGGTACGACGTCTTCACCTTCGACGGACCCGAGCTGAGCTGGGCGTTCGTCGGCTCGGTGATCTACCACGGCTTCCTCCCCGCGCTGACGGTCGTGCTCTCGTCGTTCGGGGCCTGGCTGCTCGGGATGCGCAACATGATGGTCTCGACGATGTCGGAGGACTACATCACGACGGCCGAGGCCAAGGGGCTGCGGAAGTCGCGGATCCTCCTCACCTACGCGACGCGCAACGCCGCGCTGCCGTCGATCGCCGGGTTCGGCATCTCGCTCGCGTTCGTCGTCACGGGCGCGATCGTCATGGAGCAGGTGTTCACGTACCCCGGCCTCGGCAAGCTCATGATCACGGCCGTCCAGGGCAACGACTACGCGCTCATGCAGGGCCTGTTCCTCGTCATCACCCTCACCGTGCTGGTGGCGACCTTCTTCATGGACCTGGTGTACGGCTTCATCGACCCGAGGACGCGGCACAATGGCTGACGACATCCGCGAGCAGGAGCTCGTCAAGAACGCCGGTCCGGCGGTACCCCTCGACGAGGCGGCCGTCGACGGCCTGCCCGCCGACGAGGGGACGCCCCAGCCGGTCGAGAGCGCGGTCGTCGAGGCGAGCGCCGTCGGCACCGCGGCACCGACCGGGCAGACGGCGCGCCGCGGGTTCCGCCAGCTCCTCCCGTCGTTCTCCGTGAAGCTCGCGGTCGGTCTCGTCATCACGATCGGGATCACGCTCTTCGCGTTCCTGGCCCCGTACGTCGTGCAGGACCCGCGGTTCTCGGGCAACGAGGCGCTGCAGCCCCCGAGCGCGGAGCACCTCCTGGGGACGACGAAGCTCGGCTACGACGTCCTCGCCCAGCTCGCGTACGGCGCGAAGGGATCGCTGCTCGTCGGGCTGGTCGCCGCCGCGATCGCGATCACGCTCTCGCTCGTCTTCGGGATCGTGGCCGGGTACGTCGGCGGCTGGACGGACGAGTTCCTGTCGCTCGGCACGAACGTCATGCTCGTGATCCCGGGCCTGCCGCTCATGATGGTCATCGCCATCTACGCCGAGAGCCGCAGCCTGTGGCTCGTCGCCTTCATCCTCGGCATCACGGGCTGGGCCGGGTCCGCCGTGATCCTGCGCTCGCAGGCGCGGTCGCTGCGCACCCGCGACTACGTCGCGGCGTCACGCGTCGCGGGCGAGAAGACCCTCCGCATCGTGCTCGTCGAGATCATGCCGAACCTGCTCCCGCTGCTCGCCGCGCAGTTTCTCGGCGCGGTGATCCTCGCGATCCTCGGGGAGGCAGGCCTGTCCTTCATCGGGCTCGGACCCAACGGCTCGATCACCTGGGGGACGATGATCATGGACGCGTACGGCGGCAACGCGCTGAGCGCGGGGGCGTGGTGGTGGTTCGTCCCGCCGGGCCTCATGATCGCGGTCTTCGGCGCCGGCCTCTCGCTCGTGAACTTCGCCATCGACGAGATCATCAACCCCAAGCTGCGCAACGCCCCCGCCGCCGTGAAGAGCGTGCACAAGGCGCGCAGGGCGGGGCTCGGGGTGACCGGCCACACCACCGCGGACGACGACGCGGCGAGCGCGCGCCGTCGGGCGGTCGACGACGGACCCACGCCCGCCACGGGCACCGCCGACGAGAAGGAGAGGGTGCGAGCATGACCGCCACGACCTCGGCCGGGCCGCTCACGTCGTCCGGTCACGACGCCCACGTCGCGGGCCTGGAGCCGGTCCTCACCGCACGCCACGTCTCGATCGACTACGAGGTGAGCCCCGTCGTCCATGCGGTGAAGGACGTGTCCCTCACGCTGCACCGGGGCGAGATCCTCGGGCTCGCGGGCGAGTCGGGCTGCGGCAAGACCACGCTCGCGTACGGGCTCAACCGGCTGCTCAAGGCGCCGGCGCTGCTCACCTCGGGCGAGGTGACGTTCCACGACCAGGGCGGCAGCGACATCGACGTGGTCGCGCTCGGGGGAGACGCCCTGCGGTCCTACCGCTGGGACAAGGTCTCGATGGTGTTCCAGGGCGCGATGAACTCGCTCAACCCGGTCATCAGCGTGCGGGCCCAGCTCTACGACGTGCTCACGACCCACCGCCCGGGCATGCGCAAGCGCGAGAAGGCGGCGCGGGCCGCGGAGCTGCTCGACCTCGTCGGTGTGGACCCGGGACGGCTCGACTCCTACGCGCACGAGCTCTCGGGCGGGATGCGCCAGCGCGTGATGATCGCGATGGCGCTCGCGCTCAGCCCCCAGGTGATGATCATGGACGAGCCCACGACGGCGCTCGACGTCGTCGTCCAGCGCGGCATCCTGCGCGAGATCATGCGGTTGCGCGAGCGGCTCGGGTTCGCCGTCGTGTTCATCACGCACGACCTGCCCCTGCTCCTGGAGATCAGCGACCGGATCGCCGTCATGCTGCGCGGCGAGATCGTCGAGCTGGACACCGCGGAGAACCTCTACGCGAGTCCGCAGCACGAGTACACGCGCAAGCTGCTCGGGTCGTTCCCGAGCCTCACGGGCGACCGCGGCGCGTTCGTGCGCACGGGCGAGCACCAGGAAGGGCGGCACGCATGAGCACGCTCGAGGTCCGCAACCTCGTCAAGGACTTCCGCGTCCGCAGCGGGTTCCGGCGGTCGACGCTGCGCGCGGTGGACGACGTGTCCTTCACGCTCGAGCCGGGGAAGACGATCGCGGTCGTCGGGGAGTCCGGGTCGGGCAAGTCCACCGTCGCGCGCATGATCGCGAAGCTCGAGACACCCAGCTCGGGCGAGGTCCTGCTCGACGGGAAGCCGTCCGCGACCCGTGGCCGTGCGCTCGACGCGTACCGGCACCAGGTCCAGATGGTCTTCCAGGACCCGTTCGCGTCGCTCAACCCGTTCCACACCGTGGGGCACCACCTCGAGCGGCCGTTGCGCATCCACAAGGTCGCGCGGTCGAGGGCCGACGTCGAGCGTCGCGTCCACGACCTGCTCGAGCGCGTCAACCTCACCCCGGCCGACGTCTACGCGGCCAAGCAGCCGCACGAGATGTCGGGCGGGCAGCGCCAGCGCGTCGCGATCGCCCGCGCGCTCGCGCCCGGCGCGCGGTTCCTCGTCGCGGACGAGCCGGTGTCGATGCTCGACGTGTCGATCCGCCTCGGGGTGCTCAACCTCCTCGCGCGGCTGCAGCGCGAGGAGAACCTCGGCGTCCTCTACATCACCCACGACCTCGCGACGGCCCGGCACTTCTCCGACGAGATCATCGTGATGCTCCGCGGCGAGGTCGTCGAGCGCGGCCCGTCCGACCAGGTCATCCTCGACCCGCAGCACGAGTACACGAAGCTGCTGCTCGGCGCGGCGCCCGACCCCGAGAACCAGGGCCGGCTGCGCGCGGAGGTGCGCGCGGAGCTGGCCGCCGCGGCCGGGGGAGCGGTGACAGGGTCACGCGACCGGTTCGGCACGCGGGACCTCTGAGCGGACGCGCGGGCCGGGCGGTGGGACGGGCTGGCCCGCGCGTCGTCCGGCCCGGACAGGTGCGGCCCTGCCCTGCCCGGCAGGGCTCGGTAGGGTCGGTCTCGTGCCCAGCCCCCAGGTCCGCCTCGCCCCCGCCCCCGACGTCGACCGGGGCGTCCGCTCGGCGCTCGCCGCGCTCCGGCGCGAGATGGAGATCCCCGCGGCCTTCGGGCCGGAGGTCGTCGCCGAGGCGGAGGAAGCAGGGGCGCGCGCGGCGGCGGACGGCCTCGGTGACTCCGGCGGCCCCGCCCGCAGCGACGGCCGGGCCGACCTGCGCGACCTCCCGTTCCTCACGATCGACCCACCCGGGTCGATGGACCTCGACCAGGCCCTGTTCCTCGAGCCGGCGGGTGCCGGTGCGAAGGACGGCGCGGCCTACGTCGTGCACTACGCGATCGCCGACGTGGGGTCGTTCGTGGAGCCCGGCGGTGCGGTCGACACCGAGGCGCACGAGCGCGGGAGCACGTTCTACGCCCCCGACGAGCGCACGCCGCTGCACCCCGCCGCGCTCTCGGAGGGCGCGGCGAGCCTGCTGCCGGACGAGGACCGGCGTGCTGCGGCCTGGCGGATCGTGCTCGACGCGTCCGGCGAGATCGTCGACGCGACCGTGCGCCGGGCGGTCGTGCGCTCGCGCGCCCGGCTCACGTACGAGGAGGCGCAGGCGCGCATCGACGCGCTCGTACCGGTCGCAGCGGGGGTGGACGGCACGGGCGACCTGGACGGCGCGGACGGCGCCGTCGGTCCGGGCGGCTCGGCCGGCTCGGACGAGACCGCCGGCACGCTCGCGCTGCTGCGCGTGGTCGGCGAGCTGCGCCGCGCGCGCGAGCGTGACCGGGGCGGCGTCTCGCTCGAGGTCCCGGAGCAGGAGATCGTCGCGCACGAGGACGGCTCGTTCGGCCTCGTCTTCCGCGCGACCCTCCCGGCCGAGGGGTGGAACGCGCAGGTCTCGCTCCTCACGGGCATCGCCGCCGCGCGCATCATGCGTGACGGCGGCGTGGGGATCTTCCGCGCGCTGCCGGACGCCGACGAGCGTGACGTCGCCCGCCTGCGCCGCACCGCTCGCGCCCTCGGCATCGACTGGCCGCGCGACGTCGCGTACGGCGACCTCGTCCCGACGCTCGACTCCGCGCAGCCCCGGCACGCGGCGTTCCTCACCGAGGCGACGAGCCTGTTCCGCGGGGCGTCGTACGAGGCGTTCGGCGGTACGGGCCAGGAGCCGGGCGTGCCCGACGACGCCGCGCACGCGGCCATCGCCGCCGAGTACGCGCACGTCACCGCCCCGCTGCGCCGCCTCGTCGACCGGTACGGGACCGAGGTGTGCCTCGCGCTGTGCGCCGACGAGCCGGTGCCGCGCTGGGTGCTCGACGCGTTGCCGGGGCTGCCGCGCACGATGGCCCGGACCGGGCAGCGGGCGAGCTCCTACGACCGTGCGATCGTCGACGTCGTCGAGGCGGCGCTGCTCTCCGGGCGTGTCGGAGAGGTGTTCGACGGCGTCGTCGTCGACGTCGAGGACGACCGCGAGCGTGACCGTCGCCGGGAGCGCACGGGCGAGACCGGTGCCGGGCCCGAGCGTCGTGGACAGGTCGTGCTCGCCGACCCAGCGGTGCGCGCGCCCGTGGAGGGCGCGGACCTCCCGCTCGGCGACCCCGTCCGCGTGACGTTGCGCGAGGCGTCCGTCGTGGACCGCCGCGTGCTCTTCAACCTGGACTGAGCACTTTACGAACCGGCGATTCCTCCAGCGCGCAGGGAGGAGGCCTCGGGCCGGACGAATGCACCGCTGGCTTGCAGATCTCTCTTCGGCCCGTGCCGAGCGACTCGCTCGTCGCCGACTACCTGCCTACAGGTACCGGTGGACCGTCTTGCGAATGTGCTCGGCGTGCTCGTAGATCTCGTCCAGCGAGGTGATCGGGTGTCGTGTCTCGACCTTGTTCTCGTCGAACAGTCCTAGGTACCTCTTGCCCGTGTTGAAGTGCAGGCGGGCGATCGGCTTACGGTTGTTGTCGTCGAGCAGGATGCCCATGTAGCTCTTCGTATCGCGGTGGACGATCCGGGCAGGTGTGACCTCGCTGCAGGCGATGGCACGCACGATCTGATAGCCCTCGACCTCCTCGAGCGTGGTCTCGATGCCGCGTTCGTCGGACGCCTTGGCCTCGGCGATGCTCTCCTCGGCGGCCTCGGTCCCAGTCATCGGCACGGTCGTGTCGGCGTAGGTCTGGCCGCCGAGCGCCGCCTTGAGGCGGTCATTGACCTGGTCGGCGAGGAACTGCTTCATCGCCTTGGTGACCAAGGTTCGGAACTGCTCCTTGACCTTCTGGGTGAACGAGCCGTCGTAGACCTGGTTGGTCAAGGCCTTGACCCACTCGTCGTCCGGCTCGCGGAACTGGGAAGTCAGAGCGCGCTTGAGTGCGCCGATGTACTTGAGCTCTTCGGCGGCGCTGACGATCGACTCCAGGTCAAACGCGTCCTTGGTGAGCTTCTGGACCTCCGGGATGAGCGTCTCGTCGAGGTCGAGCAGGTCCAGCTGGAGGAACGGCTTCTCGTCCATCCGGTTGGGTTTGTCGAGGTCCGTGAAGAAATGGAAGTGCTGCCCGTTGGTCAAGATCGCTATGCGGGCGTTCGTCGTCGCGAAGTAGCGGAACAGCTGCGAGGCGTGGTTCAGGCTGAGCGGGGACCCGACCGTCTTGGCCTCGATAAGCATCTGGAGCTCGCCGTCCTTCACGATGGCGTAGTCGATCTTCTCGCCCTTCTTCGTCCCGACGTCCGCGGTGAACTCAGGGATCACCTCGTTGGGGTTGAACACGTCGTACCCCAGCACCAGTGAGATGAACGGCATGACGAAAGCGTTCTTCGTCGCTTCCTCAGTTGCGATCGATGCCTTCTGCTGCTCGACCTTTGTCGCCAGTGACGCAAGCCGCTCGCCGATCTCCATCGCTGCCCCTTGTCAAGGATGTTGATGCCTGGGGAGCCTAACGTCCGACCGGTTCCCTTCGATAGGGCATCCCCGGGGCAGGACCGGGTGAACATGCTGCGGCGTCAGCGCAGACCGCGGGGGCGCGCTTTCGGGGCGGCAACGAGGTCAGGGGCCACGTGGGCGGCTGTCTAGGCTGGTCCCATGCCAGCCCGACGCCGCACCGACCCCGCCGTCGGACGTCTCGCCCTCGCGGCGTGGCGCGACGGGCACGCCGAGCGCCGGGACGTGACGACCGCGGTGCGGTTCACGCTCGAGGAGCTCGCCGACGTCGCGCCGGGTCACGCGGTCGAGGTGCGCGTCCCGCCCGCGGGTGCCGTCCAGGCCGTCGAGGGTCCGCGCCACACGCGGGGCACGCCGCCCAACGTCGTCGAGACCGATACGGAGACCTGGCTCGGCCTCGCGACGGGGGAGCTCGCCTGGGCGGACGCGGTCGCGGCCGGCCGGGTCCGCGCGTCGGGCGAGCGGGCCGACCTGTCCTGGCTCCTGCCGCTCCAGGCTGCCCGGCCCCGCTGACGCACCTCCGCCCACAGTGCTGCGGGGACGACGTGTTACCGGTGCGTAACGTTCTGGGCGCCGGCCTGGCGACCGGCGGCCCGGGGGACTAGCGTCCGGTGGATGATCGGCCGCCGCTCGCGGGGCCGACGCGGCACGACGACGTGCGGTGTCGTTCTCGCGGTGGTGATCCGGCAGCAACCGTCCGTTCATCCGCGTGCGCTGCGATGACCCTGGCATCAGGGATGTCGCGTCCGCGCCCTGGCACCGACGCGAGGCTCCGGGGCCGTCCGCACGAGATGAAGGAGTCAGCGTGTCCCACCACCACCTCCCGCCGCAGCGCGGGAACCGACGGGGAAAGGTGGTGGCAGCGACGCTGAGCGCGGCGCTCGCCGTCCCCCTGTCGGCGACCGCCGCCACCGCGGCGGGCTCCCTGCCGACCGCCGTCGACGGCTCCGGCGTCGTGATCAACGAGGCCTACCTGAGCGGCGGCAGCGCCAACGCCCCGTTCACGAACAAGTTCGTGGAGCTCTACAACCCCACCGCGCAGGACGTGACGCTCGACGGCTGGTCCGTCCAGTACCGGTCCGCGACGGGGACCGGTGCCTCCAACGGCACGGTCGCGCTCACCGGCACCATCGAGGCGGGTGGCTACTACCTCGTCGCCGGTGGGTCGAACGGCAGCACCGGGGCGGCGCTGCCCGAGCCGGACGCCTCCGGCGGGCTGAACTTCCAGGGCCAGAACGGCACCATCGCCCTCGTGTCCGCGCCCGGCGCGGTCACCCTCCCGGTGGGCGACGTCGTCGGGGCGCAGGCCCAGGTCGTGGACCTCCTCGGCTACGGCAGCTCGAACACCTACGAGTCGGCCGCGGCGCCCGCGGGACGGGCGAACACCGCGGGCGGCTCGCTCAACCGGACCGGCTTCGCGGACACCGACGACAACGCGGCGGACTTCGCGGTCCTCGACGCGGTGACGCCGACGAGCTCCGGCGGCGACGGCGGCCCCGACCCGGATCCCGACCCGGAGCCCGGCGAGGTCGTCCCGATCGCGGACATCCAGGGCACGGGGGCGGCCAGCCCGCTCGTCGGGCAGACCGTCACGACGCGCGGCGTCGTCACCGCCACGTACCCGACGGGCGGCTACGACGGCCTGTACGTCCAGACCGAGGGCACGGGCGGAGACCTGGGCGACGACCACGACGCGTCCGACGCGATCTTCGTGTACTCGAAGGCCGCGGCAGAGCAGCTCGAGGTCGGCGACCACGTCGAGGTCACCGGCACCGTCTCGGAGTACTTCACGCTCACGCAGATCACGCCCGGTGCGAGCAGCTGGTCGGTGCTCGACGAGCCCGCCGAGGCCGTGAAGGCCGCCGACGTCGCGTTCCCCGCGACCGACGCCGAGCGCGAGCCGCTCGAGGGCATGCTCGTCCAGCCCGCGGGCGACTTCACGATCGCCGACAACTACGACACGAACTACTACGGCTCGTTCCTGCTCGCCGCGGGGACGGACCCGTTCCTCCAGCCGACGTCGGCGGGGCGTCCCGGGTCCGCCGAGGCCCAGGCCGCGGTCGCGGACCGGGCTGCGCGCGGCGTCGTGCTCGACGACGGCGCGACGACCAACTTCAACAGCGCCGCCAACAAGGGGATCCCGCTGCCCTACCTCACGGGCGGTGCCCCGGCGCGCGTCGGTGCGGGCGTCACGTTCACCTCTGCGGTGATCCTCGACTACCGGTTCGACGCGTGGACCTTCCAGCCGCTCACGCACCTGCGCGCGGGCGACGGCGGCAACGCCGACGAGGTCCAGCCGGCGACGTTCGAGGACACGCGCGAGGCCGCGCCCGCCGAGGTGGGCGGGAACCTGAGCGTCGCGACGTTCAACGTCCTCAACTACTTCACGACGACCGGTGACCAGCTCACGGGCTGCCAGTACTACACGGACCGCGCGGACAACCCGATCACGGTCCGCACCGGCTGTGCCGCGCGCGGCGCGGCGGACGCGGCGAACCTCGAGCGCCAGGAGACCAAGATCGTCGCGGCGATCGACGCGCTCGACGCCGACGTGGTCGCGCTCATGGAGATCGAGAACTCCGAGCCGTTCGGGAAGGACCGCGACCAGGCGCTCTCCGACCTCGTCGACGCGCTCAACACCGCCGCGGGCGCCGACGAGTGGGCGTTCGTCCCCTCGCCGGCAGCGCTGCCCGACGACGAGGACGTCATCCGGCTCGCCTACATCTACCAGGTCGACGCGGCCGAGCCGGTCGGCGAGTCGCAGGTCCTGCTCGACGACGCGGCGTTCGTCAACGCGCGCGAGCCGCTCGCGCAGGTGTTCCAGCCGGCCGGTGGGTCGGCGACGACCGACGACGACGTGCTCGTCGTCGCGAACCACCTCAAGTCCAAGGGCTCGGGCGACCCCGTCCTGCCGGGCGACGAGGACTCCGGCGACGGGCAGGGCGCGTTCAACGCGTCGCGCGTCGCGCAGGCGACGGCGCTCGTCGGCTTCGCCGAGGACGTCGCGGCGGACGCGGGGACCGACAAGGTGCTGCTCGCAGGCGACTTCAACTCGTACTCGATGGAGGACCCGCTCGAGGTCCTCAAGGACGCGGGCTACGTCGACCTCGGCGCGACGACCGGCGAGCAGACCTACCTCTTCGACGGCTACGTCGGGTCGCTCGACCACGTGTTCGCCTCGGAGGCCGCCGCCGGCGTCGTGACGGGCACCGACGTGTGGAACGTCAACTCGGTCGAGCCCATCGCGAACGAGTACAGCCGCTACAACTACAACGCGTCGATCCTCTACGACACGACGCCGTTCCGGTCGTCCGACCACGACCCGGTCCTGGTCGGTCTCGAGCTGGGCGGCGACGTCGGGCCGGGCACCACGACGATCGACCTGCTCGCGATCAACGACTTCCACGGCCGCATCGAGCCGTACGTGACGAACGCCCAGACCGGGGTCGTCACGAACAACACCCTCTCGTTCGCGGGCACGATCGAGCAGCTGCGCGCCGGGAACCCCGAGGGCACGGCGTTCATCTCCGTCGGCGACAACATCGGGGCGTCCCTGTTCGCGTCCGCGTCGCAGCAGGACCAGCCGACGATCGACGTGCTCAACGCCCTCGATCTCGAGACGTCCGCGGTGGGCAACCACGAGTTCGACCAGGGCTTCGACGACCTCACCGGTCGTGTGACGGACGCGGCGGACTGGGACTACCTCGGCGCGAACGTCTACGTGAAGGGGACGCAGGACGCGGCGCTCCCCGAGTACGACGTGCTCGAGATCGACGGCGTGCGCGTCGGTCTCATCGGCGCGGTGACCGAGGAGACCCCGACGCTCGTCACGCCGTCGGGCATCGCGGACCTCGACTTCGGCGACCCCGTCGAGGCCGTGAACCGGGTGGCCGCCCAGCTCCAGGACGGCGACGAGTCCAACGGCGAGGCCGAGGTGCTCGTCGCGCTCTACCACGAGGGCGCGGGCGCGGGCACGCCCGACGGCGCGACGCTCGAGGAGGAGGTCGCCGCAGGCGGCACGTTCGCCGAGATCGTCGAGGGCACCGCGCCGTCGGTCGACGCGATCTTCAACGGCCACACCCACAAGCAGTACGCGTGGGAGGCGCCGGTCCCCGGTGACGAGACCCGCACGCGCCCGGTCATCCAGACCGGGAGCTACGGCGAGAACATCGGCCACGTCACGCTCGAGGTCGACGACACGACGGCCGACGTCGTGAGCTACGACGTCGTCAACGTGCCGCGCACGACGACGCCGTGGGAGCAGCTCGTCGCGACCTACCCGCGCGTGCAGGCGGTCAAGGACGTGCTCGACCCGGCGCTCGCCGAGGCCGACGTCATCGGCTCGCAGCCGGTGGGCGAGGTGACCGCGGACATCACGACCGCCTTCACGGGCGGCTCGTACGTGAACGGCGTCTACGTCGGGTCCGGCCCGGCACCGACGACCGGTCGGGACGACCGCGCGTCGGAGTCGGCGCTCGGCAACCTCGTCGCGAACTCGTTGCGCGACACGCTCGCCGACCCGGACCGCGGGGGCGCCGACTTCGGCGTCGTCAACCCGGGCGGCCTGCGCGGCGAGCTGCTCTACGGCGACGACGGTGTCATCACGTACGCCGAGGCGAACGCGGTGCTCCCGTTCGTCAACAACCTGTGGACCGTGACCCTCACGGGCGAGCAGGTCGTGACGATGCTCGAGCAGCAGTGGCAGACGGACGCGAACGGCAACCGGCCGTCCCGCCCATACCTCGCGCTCGGCCTGTCGGACAACGTGAGCTGGACGGCGGCGACGGCGGACGGCAACGCCGCCCCTGGTGACAACGTGCTCTCCGTGACGATCGACGGCGAGCCGATCGACCCCGCGGGCGAGTACCGCGTCGCGACGTTCTCGTTCCTCGCGACCGGCGGTGACAACTTCCGGGTGTTCACCGAGGGCACGGACCCGCGCGACTCCGGTCTCGTGGACCGTGACGCGTGGATCGCGTACCTCGCGGACAACTCGGCGGACGCCCCGATCGAGCCGTCGTTCGCGCGGTCGCGCGTGATCGTCGACGCGCTGCCCGGCCCGGTCACGGCGGGCGAGGACGTCAGCGTCGCGCTGTCGCGCCTCGACCTCACGTCGCTCGGGTCGCCGCAGAACACCGCGGTCACGGGGTACCTGGTCCCGGCCGACGGGGTGTTCGACCCGGAGAACCCGGGCGACGCCGTCGGGACGGCCACGGTGACCGACGGGGCGGCGACGCTCACGGCGACCGTGCCGGACGACGCCGGGGAGGGTTCCTACGACCTGTGGGTCGTCGCGGAGCCGAGCGGCACGGCCGCGCGGATCCCCGTGACGGTCGAGGCGGCCGAGCAGCCGACGGGCGTCGACCTCACGGTGACGGCCGAGGCACGCTGCCTCGCGGGCAGGGCCTACCTCGCGGTGCGGGCCACCAACGGCGAGGACGTGGCGATCGACGTCCGGCACTACACGCCGTTCGGCGAGAAGCGCTTCGCCGCGGTCCAGCCGGGGACGGCGGCGTACCAGTCGTACGCGACCCGTCAGGCCTCGCTCGACGACGGCTCGGTGACCGTCGCCGGGTACGTGCCGGGTGCCACGCCCCGCTACGAGCAGCACAAGGTCACGTTCGAGGGCATCACCTGCGGGTGACGCGCCCCTGACGCGCTGATCGAGACCGCGACCCGGGTTCCGTCCGACGGACCCGGGTCGCGGTGCGTCCGGCTCGCATCGAGCTCCCAGGCAGCGCAGGTAGGGTCGTCCTCGTGAGCTCCCAGCAGTCCTCCGCTCCCCACGACCGGTCCGACGACCGGCCCGGCGGCGCGGCGTCCGACGCGGTTCCCGGCCCCCAGCCGACCGCCGACGACGCGGCCGACGTGCCCGCCGACGAGGTCGAAATCGAGGAGGTCGTCGACCCGACGACCGTGCGTCGTGCGCCGCGCTACCGCGCGTTCTTCACGGTGGGGATCGTCCTCGGCCTCGTGGTCGGGCTCGGGGTCGGTGGCGCGTGGCTGCAGTCCGACGCCGCGCAGGGCGTGTTCAAGCCCGGCGTCTACTTCTCCGTCATCCTTCTCACCTGCACGGCGCTCGGCGCCGCGGTCGCGGGTGTGTGGGCCGTGATCGCCGACCGCCGGAGCCTGCGCGGTCGCTGATCCACGGACCTGCCGGGTCGGCGTCGCTCAGGTGGGCGACCCGTCACCCGGCGCCCACCGGGACCGGACCTGCGCCCGGAGCACGGCGGAGCGTCGCACGTCGGCGACGACGTAGCCCACCGCGACCAGGCCGGACAGCACACCGGTGACCGCCGCTGCGCGGACGGCCCCCGCCGACCACGGCACCGGGATGCTCCCGGACACCGCCGCGACCGCGACCGGGGAGACGAGCCCGAGCAGCGCGATCCAGCCGATCGCCGCCCACCCCGCTGCCGAGTGCTGCGCGTGGGCGACGTCCAGCACGACGGCGTCCGGCAGCGTCCGCGTCGGCGGCTCGACCCGCAGCGCGGCGCGGACCCGACGCTCGTGGTGCGCGGCCCGGACGACCGTCGCGGCGAGCCAGAGGGCGAGAGCGAGCAGCGCTGCGGCGACGAGGGCGCCCCCGACGCCGACGAGCACGTCGATCGCCGTCTCTCCCGCCGGACCGTAGTACCGGCGCGGGGCTCGCTTCCCGGGCTGGCGCACGAGGAGGCCGGCCATGAACATGACGAAGCCGACCGCCCCGCCGATCCCGACGACGGCGCTCGCCACCCTCCGCCGTCGTGCACCGACCCGTTCGCGTGCCCTGGCCTCCGTGGTGACGGGCTCGGGGCCCAGCATCGAGCGCACGCGCCGCTCGGCAGCCTCGGCGGCACGCTCCTCGTTCCCGCCCCAGGTCGTGCGGACCCGCCGTTGCGTCACCTCCCAGCGCTCACGCCACCCGCGCGTCGCGACGAGTCCCAGCCCGCTCGCGGCCGCCAGCACGACCCCCGCGAGGAGGACGGCGGGGCCGTGCCCGTCGTCGGACGCGAGCATCGCCGCGCCGATGCCGCCGCCACCGAGCACCGCGACGCCGAGCGTCGTCCACAGGAGCCCGGTGACCGCACCGGGCGGGCTGGACCGCGCGACGCGCTCGCGGACGGCGCGGGGCGGCACCTGCGTGCGAGGACGTCCCGTGTCGACGAGATCGCGCGCGAGGAGCGACGTCGAGGCCGCGCGGAGCGGCACGAACAAGGCGGCGGCGAGGGCGAGGAGAAGGGCCCACCAGCCGAGGACGCCTCGCCCGAGCTCCTCGAGCTCGAACCGCATCCCGCCGAGCAGCTCCCCACCGCCGACGACGACACCCATCAGGGCGAACAGGGCGACCACGAGCCCGCCGAGGAACGCGCCGCTCGCCGTCGCCAGCCCGCCGAGGAGAGTCGATCGCAGGCCGGTGTCGACCTCGACGAACCGGAAGCCGCCGCGCTCGCGGCGGTGACGCGAGCGGGTGCGGTCCACCGACGCAGGATAGGGGAGCGGGGTGCCCCCGCGCGTCGGCCGACCCGGTTCACCCCGCCCCGGCGACTCCCGCCGGGACCCGGGACGTCGGCGCGCCCTCCGCGGGTGCGAGCCGCACCGCGACCCCGGCCTCCAGGCCCAGTGTCCGGGCCTCGGCCCGCGTCACGACGACGCTCACCACCTCGTCCTCGGCCGTCACCTCGGCGCGCACCTCGAAGCCGACGCGCGTCGTGCGCGTCACGACCCCGTCCACGGGGGCGCCCACGGCGGACGGGCCGCCGAGGCGAGGCGCGACGCCCGCGGGAGGGGCGCCGTCGGGCAGCACCTCGACGTGGATGTCGTGCGGACGGACGAGGATCCCGCCGAGCCGCGTGACCGGGCCGAGGAAGCTCATGACGAAGTCGTTCGCGGGTCGGTCGTAGAGGTCGTCGGGCGTGCCGACCTGCTCGATCCGGCCCTCGTTGACGACGACGATCTCGTCGGCGACCTCGAGAGCCTCCTCCTGGTCGTGCGTGACGAACACGGTCGTCACCGGGATCTCGTCGTGCAGCCGGCGCAGCCAGTCGCGCAGCTCCTTGCGGACCTTCGCGTCGAGCGCGCCGAACGGCTCGTCGAGCAGGAGGACGCTCGGGCGGATCGCGAGCGCCCGGGCGAGCGCCATGCGCTGGCGCTGCCCGCCCGAGAGCTGCGACGGGAGCCGGTGCGCGAAGCTCTCGAGGTGGACGAGGCGCAGCAGCTCGTCGACGCGCTCGGCAGTCTCGGCCTTCGGCGTGCGGCGGATCTCCAGCCCGAAGGCGACGTTGCGCGCGACGCTCAGGTGCTTGAACGCGGCGTAGTGCTGGAAGACGAAGCCGACGTTGCGCCGTCGGGCGGGCAGGTTCGTCGCGTCCCGGCCCTCGATCTCGACGGTGCCGGAGTCCGGCTGCTCGAGGCCCGCGACGACGCGCAGGAGGGTCGACTTCCCGCCGCCGCTCGGGCCGAGGAGCGCGGTGAGGCGGCCGGTCGGGACGGAGACGGAGACGTCGTCGAGCGCGACGAAGTCGCCGAAGGTCTTGCGGACGTTCCGGATCTCGATGCTCATGGGGTGGCCTTCGCGGGGTGGGTGGTGCGGGGGCGGGCGGGGGAGGCGACGGCGGTGGGCGTGTCCGAGCGCAGGAAGGTGACCGCGACGATGCACGCGACCGAGACGGACGCGAGGAGGAACGCGACCGCGTACGCGGTGCCCTGCTCGAAGTCCTGGTAGCGCTGCTCGACGAGGAGCGTCGACGTCTGGGTGCGGCCCTCGAAGTTCCCGGAGACCACCTTCACCGCGCCGAACTCGCCGAGCGCGCGGGCGAGCGTGAGGACGACGCCGTAGACGACCGCCCACCTGATCGCGGGCAGCGTGATGCGGCGGAACGTCTGCCACCAGGTGGCGCCGAGGCTCGTCGCGGCGAGCTCCTCGTCGGTGCCGATCTCGGTCAGCACGGGGACGACCTCGCGGATCACGAGCGGTAGGCACACGAACGCGGTCGCCATGACGATGCCGGGCGGCGCGAAGACCACCTGGAGCCCCGCGTCCTCGAGCGCCGGTCCGAACCAGCCGTCCTGGCCGTACACGAGGACGAGCGCGAGACCCACGACGATCGGCGAGACGGACAGCGGCAGGTCGAGCAGCGCGTTGAGCAGCGCCTTGCCGGGGAAGTCGTAGCGCACGAGCAGCATCGAGATCCCGACGCCGAAGAGCGTGTTGATCACGACGACCTGCACCGCGACCGACGCCGTGAGCTGGAGCGCGAAGACGACGCTCGGGTCGGACAGCGCGGTGCGCAGCGTCTCGAGACCGTCGGCGAACGCGCCGCGCACTACGAGGGTCAGCGGCCAGCCCACGAGCATCACGAGGTAGACGACCACGACGGCGCGCAGCGTGCGGCGCACCCAGGGAGAGCTATCCACGGCGGGCCACCCTCCTCTGGACGAGCTGGATCGTCGCGATGACGAGCAGCGACACGAGCAGCAGGACGGACGCGACGGCCGCGGCCTGCTCGGGCTGCCCGTTCTCGAGGTAGCTGAGGATGCGGACGGAGCCGACCTCGGTGCGCATCGGCAGGTTGCCGGAGAGCAGGACGAGCGCGCCGTACTCGCTGATCGCCCGCGCGAAGGACAGCGCCGCTCCGGCCGTGATCGCGGGGGCGAGCGCCGGCAGGATCACCCGGCGGAAGGTCGTGGCGCGGGTCGCACCGAGGGACGACGCGGCCTCCTCGACGTCGCGGTCGAGCTCGGCCAGCACGGGCTGGACGCTGCGCACGACGAACGGCAGGGTGACGAACAGGAACGCGAGGAAGACGGCGGCGCGCGTGTTCGCGACGTCGACCCCGAGCGGCCCGGACGGCCCGTAGAGCGCGAGGAGCACGAGCCCGGCGACGATCGTCGGGAGGGCGAACGGGATGTCGATGAGCACCTCGAGGATGCGCTTGCCCGGGAAGGCGTCGCGCACGAGGACCCAGGCGACGAGCGTGCCCATGACGACGTTCACGGCCGTGACGGCGAGCGCCTGGGACACGGTGAGCGTGAGCGCGGCCGCCGTCTGGGGCTGCGTGATCGCCGCGACGAACGCGGGCCAGCCGCCCGCGGAGGTCTCGACGAGGACGGCCACGAGCGGCACGAGCGCGAGGGCGGAGAACCAGAGGAGCGAGACGCCGAGCCCGAGGCGCGACACGGCCGTGAGCCGGTACGGGCCGTTGCGCGTCCGGCGGCGGGCACGGCCGTCCCGGCCGGGCGCGGCCGGGGCCGGGGGGCGCTCGCGCGCCGCCCGGCCCGGTCGTTCAGCGAGGGTGGAGGTCACGGGTCACTGCTTCCCGGTCTCGGTCTGGATCGTCGTCACGAGGCCCTCGTCGCCGAAGAACTTCTCGTTGGTCGCGGACCAGCCGCCGAAGTCGTCCTCGATCGTCAGCAGGGACGGGATGGAGGGGAAGGGGTCGCTCGGGTCGTTGGCTCCCTCGACCTCGCCCTCCACCTCGCCCACGAGCGGGCGGAAGCCCTTGCTCACGAACGCCTGCTGCCCCTCGGGCGTGAGGACGAAGTCGAGGTAGCTCTGCGCCTTCGGGTCGGCGTCGACCGTGACGGCCGCCGGGTTCTCGATGAGCAGCGTCTGGTCGGGGACGACGTAGTCGAACGTCTCGCCGTTCTGGCGGGCGAGGATCGCCTCGTTCTCGTAGGAGAGGAGGACGTCGCCCGTCCCGGCCGTGAAGGTCGTCGTGGCGTCGCGCCCGCTGCCGGGCAGCGCCACGGCGTTGGTGAAGAACTGGCGCAGGTACTCGGTCGCGTCCTGCTCGGTCCCGCCGTTCGCGATGACGCTGCCCCAGCCGGCGAGGATGTTCCACCGGGCCGAGCCCGACGAGCCCGGGTTCGGCGTGACGATCTCGATGCCCGGCTTCACGATGTCCTCCCAGCCCTGGATGTTCTCGGGGTTCCCCTCGCGCACGATGAGCACGACGACGGACTGGCTGACGATGCCCGCGTTCTCGCCCGCGTCCCAGTCGTCGGCGACGATCCCCGCCTCGACGAGGCGCGTGACGTCGCCCTCGAGCGAGAAGTGGACGTAGTCGGCCTCGAGGCCGTCGGCGACGGCGCGGCTCTGGTCGCCCGAGGCGCCGTACGACGTCTCCCAGGTGACGCCCTGGCCTTCCTCGGTCTCGGCCCACAGCTCCTGGGCCGCGTCGTTGCCCGCCTTGGGTACGGCGAAGCCCACGAGCGAGAGCGTGGTGGGCTCGACCGACGCGTCGCCGTCGCCACCGCCGGAGCCGTCGACGGCGGTCGGCGCGCAGGCGGTGAGGACCAGCGCGGTGGCCGCGGCGGCGGCGGCGAGGGGGAACGTGGTCCGGTGGCGTCGCATCTGTCTCGTCCTTCGGTGGGGCCCGTGAGGGCGTCTCGCACGGCAAACTGGACTGCCGCGATCGGGTAAGTCCAGATTCAAGCGGGAGGCGACCACTCCGCGGAACCCCTGACTGTCTGGTGAGACGACGTAACGCTCCGGTGAACGACCCCGCGCCGGTCTGCCGGCGGTTCTCCGGAGCGGTCGCCGGCGCGTTCTCCGGACGGGGGCGCCCCCGTGAGAGACTGAGGTACGTGGCCCCCCGCGGAGATGGACTTCTCAACCACGACCTCATGCCCGGCGAGAAGGGCCCCCAGGACGCCTGCGGCGTCTTCGGGGTCTGGGCGCCCGGCGAGGAGGTCGCCAAGCTCGCCTACTTCGGCCTCTACGCCCTGCAGCACCGTGGGCAGGAGTCGGCCGGTATCGCGACGAGCAACGGCGAGCAGATCCTCGTCTACAAGGACATGGGACTCGTCTCCCAGGTGTTCGACGAGACGGCGCTCAACGCCCTGACGGGGCACATCGCCGTCGGGCACTGCCGCTACTCCACCACCGGGGGTGTGACGTGGGAGAACGCGCAGCCGACGCTCGGCGCCACCGCGTCCGGGACCGTCGCCCTCGGTCACAACGGCAACCTCACCAACTCGGCCGAGCTGGTCAACCTCGTCGCCGAGCGGTACGGGAGCCAGCGGCGCGGTGAGCTCGCGCGCGGCAACACCACGGACACCGCGCTCGTGACCGCGCTGTTCGCGGGCGACGCCGACCACACCCTCGAGGCCACCGCCCTCGAGGTCCTGCCGCGCCTGCGCGGTGCGTTCTCGCTCGTCTTCATGGACGAGCGCACGCTCTACGCCGCGCGCGACCCGCAGGGCGTGCGCCCCCTCGTGCTCGGCCGCCTCGAGCGTGGCTGGGTCGTCGCGAGCGAGACCCCGGCGCTCGACATCGTCGGCGCGTCGTTCGTGCGCGAGGTCGAGCCGGGCGAGCTCATCGCGATCGACGCCGACGGCCTGCGCTCGCAGCGCTTCGCACCCATCGAGCGCGCGGGCTGCGTGTTCGAGTACGTGTACCTCGCGCGTCCCGACACCGCGATCAACGGACGCTCGGTCCACGCCGCCCGCGTCGAGATGGGTCGTCAGCTCGCGCGCGAGCACGCGGTCGACGCCGACCTCGTCATCCCCGTGCCGGAGTCCGGGACGCCCGCCGCGGTCGGGTACGCCGCCGAGTCGGGCATCCCGTTCGGGCAGGGGCTCACCAAGAACGCGTACGTCGGCCGCACCTTCATCCAGCCGTCGGACACGCTCCGGCAGCTCGGCATCCGGCTCAAGCTCAACCCGCTGCGCGACGTCATCCGCGGCAAGCGGCTCGTCGTCGTCGACGACTCGATCGTGCGCGGAAACACCCAGCGCGCGCTCATCCGGATGCTCCGCGAGGCCGGCGCGGCCGAGGTGCACGTGCGCATCAGCTCGCCGCCCGTGAAGTGGCCGTGCTTCTACGGCATCGACTTCGCCTCGCGCGCCGAGCTCATCGCCAACGGGCTCTCGCCCCACGAGATCGGGCAGTCGCTCGGTGCCGACTCGCTCGGCTACATCTCGACCGAGGGCATGATCGCCGCGACCGAGCAGCCTGCGTCCCAGCTGTGCACCGCGTGCTTCACCGGGAAGTACCCGATCGAGCTCCCGCCGGACGACCAGCTCGGCAAGCACCTCCTCGAGCAGGCCGAGCTGCCGCTCGGCGCCCCCGAGGACGGCCTGCGGTCGCTCTCCGTGACCGCGGGCGGTGCCGGGGCGCTCCAGCACCCCTGACCCGACCGCACCTCTCCCATCCCGTGACACCTGGAGCGACGACCGTGACTGCCGACGTGCCGAAGACCCCCGCCGGCCTGACCTACGCCGCCGCTGGCGTCGACACCGAGGCGGGTGACAAGGCCGTCGAGCTCATGAAGGACGCCGTGCGTCGCACGCAGGGCCCGCAGGTCCTCGGGGGAGTGGGCGGCTTCGCCGGCCTCTACGACGCCGCCGAGCTGACCCGCTACCGCCGCCCGCTCCTCGCGACGTCCACCGACGGCGTCGGCACGAAGGTCGCGATCGCGCAGGCGATGGACGTCCACGACACGATCGGCTTCGACCTCGTGGGCATGGTCGTCGACGACATCGTCGTCGTGGGCGCGAAGCCGCTGTTCATGACCGACTACATCGCGTGCGGCAAGGTCGTGCCCGAGCGCATCGCCGGCATCGTGCGCGGCATCGCGGCGGCGTGCGAGGTCGCGGGCACCGCGCTCGTCGGCGGCGAGACCGCGGAGCACCCGGGCCTGCTCGGCCCGGACGAGTACGACGTCGCGGGCGCGGCGACCGGCGTCGTGGAGGCGGATGCGCTCCTGGGCCCCGACCGCGTGCGCGAGGGGGACGTCCTGATCGGCCTCGCGTCGTCAGGACTGCACTCGAACGGCTACTCGCTCGTGCGCGCGGTGCTGCAGCACGCGGGCTGGGGCCTCGAGCGCCACGTGGACGAGCTCGGGCGGACCGTCGGCGAGGAGCTCCTCGAACCCACCCGCGTCTACGCGAGCGACTGCCTCGCGCTCGCGGCCGACGAGGCCGCGCAGGTGCACGCGTTCACGCACGTCACCGGCGGCGGCCTCGCGGCGAACCTCGCGCGCGTCCTGCCGGCGGGTCTCGTCGGGGTCGTGGACCGCGCGAGCTGGGACGTGCCGCCGGTCTTCCGGCTCGTGCGCGAGCTCGGCGGGGTGCCGCGCACCGACCTGGAGAGCACGCTCAACCTCGGTGTCGGCATGGTCGCGATCGTGGGCGCGGACGGCGCGGACGCCGCCCTCTCGCGCTGCGCGACGCTCGGCCTGCCCGCGTGGGTGCTCGGCTCCGTCGAGGCGTTCGACCCCGCCGGCCAGGACGGCGTCGCGGACGGCGACCTCGTCGCCGGGACCAAGGGCGTGCAGGCCGGCGCGGTCCGGCTCGTGCACGACTACCGGGCCTGAGGGTCGCCCGGGGATCGCCGCTGCCTGCGGTTTGCCACCTCTCCGCGGTCACCGTGCCGGCGGGCGTCGCGGCCCGTCTCAGGTCCGGTGCGCGACGGCGGCGCCAGGCTCCGGGCGCGACGACGGCGCCGCCATCCCGTCGGATGGCGGCGCCGTCGTACGTGGAGATCGCACCTGCGGGCGGGGCCCGTCGCCGTGAGGGGAGACGGAGCGACGACCGTCAGCGGTCGTCGGACCAGCCGTTGTATCGCTGGTCGTAGCTGTCGAGATCGTCGGACGACTCGGCGCCGAAGCGGGAGTCCGTCGCGAGATCCGTACGGCTGTGACCGGTGAGCTCCTGCTCGAGAGCCCTGTAGTTCGTCTCGGGGCTGTAGTACTTCAGCTCCCGAGCGACCTTGGTCTGCTTAGCCTTCTGACGGCCGCGGCCCATGGCTCCGACCCCCTCAACGTAGAAGCGGGGCGGCACCGTGCTCAGACGTGCGGCCCCGGGGTGTAGTTTCGTCTGTTCAGAGTCCAACGGTACACG
This sequence comes from Cellulosimicrobium sp. So1_17, assembly GCF_055181235.1. Classification (NCBI taxonomy): domain Bacteria; kingdom Bacillati; phylum Actinomycetota; class Actinomycetes; order Micrococcales; family Promicromonosporaceae; genus Cellulosimicrobium; species Cellulosimicrobium sp. So1_17. The sequence goes on along the minus strand of NZ_CM143702.1, from coordinate 2,279,262 downwards.
CTCGGGGCCTATTCCAGCCACTCAGGCGAGGTGCCGAGATGGTGACGTGCGTACCGTCACAACCTCTCCACGAACCCGGCGGTGAGGCCGGGTTCCGGGTCGCCCGCCGGCCGGGTCCCAGGGTGCCCGTAAGGCGCACGAGCGACTGTCCGACCCTTCCGACCATAGGGCTCCTAATTCACCCGTCCGTCAAGTCGCCCGAAATCCGCATCCTGCGACAATGGAGGGGAACTGGCGTCGTGCTGTCGTCGTGATCCGGGGCATCAGCCGGACCAGCGCGTTCCAGGAGGAGGTGCCGTGATGTCCATGCATGGAGAGTCCGAGGTTCTGCTCACGCCCGCCGAGGTCGCCAGCCTCTTCCGGGTGGACCCCAAGACGGTGACCCGCTGGGCGAAGGCGGGAAAGCTCTCGTCGATCCGCACGCTGGGTGGCCATCGTCGCTACCGCGAGTCCGAGGTGCGTGCGCTGCTCGGCGCCGCCAGCGAGCCGGCCGACGGCGCGGACAAGGGCTGATCGAGCGCTGGGCGGACGCCACGACCGTGCCGGGGTCGGCGCGGCGTGACCGCCCCGGGGTGCGGCGACCTGGGCGGCGCGACGACGCGCGACGGCCTAGGAGCGCCTGCGGAGGATCGCCGCGACGACGAGCGCGGTCCCCGCGACAGCGGCTCCCAGCAGCAGCTTGACGTTGCGCGACCGGTCGGGATCCTCCTCGGGGAAGCCGCCCCCCGACAGGAAGGCACCGGTGTCGGACGCCGCCTGCTTCGCCTGCTGCGCCACGTGCGAGGCCTGGACGCGCGGGTCGAGCCGCGTCGTGAGCTCGTCGATCGTCCCCGCGAGCTCGGCGCGCGTGCGCGCGATCTCGTCCTCGATCTGGGACTGGGACGGCGCGGGTGCCTTGTCGGCGCTCACGGGCGGACCCCCTTCTTGATGGTCTCGACGTCTTCCTTGATGCTGTCGACCGCGGCGGTCGGGGTGGGAGGGACGCCGCGCTGGAGCTGCTTGACCCCGACGAACGCGAGGGTCCCGGCGACGAGCACGAGGAAGAGCCCGACGATCAGCGCCGCCAGCCAGGTCGGCATGACGGTGGCGAGACCCTCCATGCCCGCGGCGAAGAGGAAGCCGAGACCGTAGAGCACGAGCACCGCTCCGACGACGAGCATCCCGATGCCCACGCCGGCGTGCATCGCCTTGTCCTTGAGCTCGGTCTTGGCGAGCGCGATCTCGGAACGCACGAGCCTCGTCGCCTGCTCGGAGAGGCGCTCGACGAGCTGCCCGACCGTCGGCTTCTGCTCCTCGGGCGGGATGCGCCCGTCGACCCAGTCGCTCATGTCTCCGCCCTTCGCCGGTGATCCTCGTCCCACTCAACCGGCAGCCGAGTCGGTCCGCAACTCCCGCGCGTCGACGGAGAGCTCTTCGACACGCCTGTGACGTGCCGCGACGCGTCGGGGGACGAGAAAGCCCCCGCCGATGTTCCCCGGCGGGGGCTTCGTGGGTGGCTCCGACCGGCGTCGATCCGGTGACCTTTCGATTTTCAGTCGAACGCTCTACCAACTGAGCTACAGAGCCTTGACACGAGAGCCCGGGCGGCCGATGTCGACCGGCCCGGGCTCTCGCCTCGCGCGACCCTGACGGGACTTGAACCCGCGACCTCCGCCGTGACAGGGCGGCGCGCTAACCAACTGCGCTACAGGGCCTTGCTGTGATGCTGAAGTTCTTCCGCTTCTCGCCGTCCGGCGGGCTGCTTTCGAACCGAGAGGATCGTACCGTACCGAGGAGCCGATCCGTAAATCGGCTGGTGACCGCCGGTCCTGCACGATCCTGCGTACCCCCAACGGGATTCGAACCCGTGCTACCGCCGTGAAAGGGCGGGGTCCTAGGCCGCTAGACGATGGGGGCTCGAGGACGTCGGCCAGTGTACAGCGGGGGAGGATGGTCCCGTGGTGGAGATGACGCTCGAGGAGTTCGAGGACGCGGTGCGCGACGGGCTGGACCTCGTGCCCCCGGACCTGGCGGCCCAGATGGACAACGTGGTCGTGCTCGTGGAGGACGACGCGCCGGCGGACGACCCCGAGCTGCTCGGCCTGTACGAGGGCGTGCCGCTGACCGAGCGCGGCGAGATGTGGGCCGCGGGGTCGCTGCCCGACCGGATCACCGTCTACCGCAATCCCACGCTCGCGATCTGCGAGACGCGCGACGAGGTGGTCGAGGAGGTCGCGATCACCGTGGTCCACGAGATCGCCCACCACTTCGGGATCGACGACGACCGGTTGCACGAGCTCGGCTGGGGGTAGACGCCCGCCTGGTATTCATCGACATCTGGCGATAACATCGCCGTATGGCGATGGAAAGTTCGACGCACGACCACGAGGCCGTCGCGCGGCTCCTGCACGCGCTCGCCGAGCCGAGCCGCCTCGCGCTCGTCCACCTGCTGACGGGCGCCGAGCGCCGCGTCGTCGACCTCACGCGCGAGCTCGGGCTCGCGCAGTCCACCGTCTCGGCCCACCTGACGATGCTGCGCGACGCCGGGGTCGTCGCCGTCCGGCGCGAAGGACGGTCGTCGTGGTACCGCCTGCTGCGTCCCGAGGTGGCGCACCTGCTCGCCGACGCCGAGCACGTCGCCCTCGCGCCGCTCCCGCGCGCCGAGGAGGCGTCGTGAGCGGCCGCGGGGGTGGTCATGGTCCCGGCGGGCGCCACGCGCACGGCACCGGGACCGGCGCGCACCGCAAGCGGCTCGCCGTCGTGCTGGCCATCACCCTGACGGTGATGGTCGGCGAGGTGGTCGGCGCGCTCGTCTCGGGCTCGCTCGCCCTGCTCGCGGACGCGGGGCACATGCTCACGGACGCCTCGGGGATCGCGCTCGCCCTCTTCGCGAGCTGGCTCGCCGCCCGCCCGGCGACGTCGCAGCGCACGTTCGGCTGGCAGCGCGCCGAGATCCTCGCCGCGCTCGCGAACGGCCTCGTCCTCGCGTTCGTGGCCGTCACCGTGATCGTCGAGGGCGTCGGGCGGGTGCGCGCGCCCGAGCCGGACATCCGCGCGGGCGTGATGATCGTCGTCGCGCTCGTGGGTCTCGCCGCCAACGCCGTCGGGCTGCGGCTGCTCTCCGCGGGCCAGGCCGAGAGCCTCAACGTGCGCGGGGCGTACCTGGAGGTGCTGGGCGACCTGCTCGGCTCCGTCGCCGTCGTCGCCGCGGGTGTCGCCGTTGCGGCGGGCTTCCCCCGCGCCGACGGGATCGCGTCGGTCGCGATCGGCCTCATGATCCTGCCGCGGGCCGTCCTGCTGCTGCGCGACGTCGCGCACGTGCTGCTCGAGGCGACGCCCCCGGGCGTCGACCTCGCCGCGGTCCGCGAGCACATGGAGGGCGTCCCCGGCGTCGTCGGCGTGCACGACCTGCACGCCTGGACCATCACGTCCGGCGTGCCGGTCATGTCGGCCCACGTCGAGGTCGAGGCGGATCGCCTCGCCCGCGGCGAGGGGACGGACGTCCTGCGCCGGCTCAAGACCTGCTTGAGCGGCCACTTCGACGTCGACCACTGCACGTTCCAGATCGAGCCGCCCGACATGCGGTGCACCGAGTCGTCCGCGCACCACTGAGGTCCGGTGCGCGCGCCCGGGACGGCCCGGAGGGGCAGGGCGGCCCGCCGTTAGGCTGGCCCGCATGACGATTCTGGTGACCGGCGGAGCGGGATACATCGGCGCGCACGTGGTGCGGCTGCTGCAGGACAAGGGCGAGAAGGTCGTCGTGGTCGACGACCTGAGCACCGGCCGGGCCGACCGGGTCGGCGACGCGGAGCTCGTCCAGGTCGACGTCGCGGCGCCCGAGGCCGTCGACGTGCTCACCCGCGCCCTCACGGACCACGGCGTGCGCGCCGTCATCCACTTCGCGGCCCGCAAGCAGGTCGGCGAGTCGGTCGAGAAGCCCGCGTGGTACTACCAGCAGAACGTCGGCGGCTTCACGAACCTCGTCACCGCGATGCAGGCGGCCGGCGTCGACCGGCTCGTGTTCTCGTCCTCCGCGGCGACCTACGGCATGCCGTCGGTGTCGATGGTCGAGGAGAAGCTGCACGCCGAGCCGATCAACCCGTACGGCGAGACCAAGCTCGTCGGCGAGTGGCTCGGCCGTGCGGCCGGTCGCGCGTGGGGCCTGCGGTTCGTCGCGCTGCGCTACTTCAACGTCGCCGGTGCGGGCTGGCCCGAGCTCGGCGACCCCGCGGTCCTCAACCTCGTCCCGATGGTCCTCGACCGCCTCGAGCGCGGCGAGCGACCCAAGATCTTCGGCGACGACTACCCGACGCCGGACGGCACGTGCCTGCGCGACTACATCCACGTGCTCGACCTCGCGCAGGCGCACCTCGCGTCCCTCGACTACCTCGACGCCGACGAGCGGCCGTTCGACGTGTTCAACGTCGGCACGGGCGAGGGGTCGTCCGTGCGCGAGGTCATCGACGAGATCGGCCGCGTGAGCGGGCTCGACGTCACGCCGGAGATCGAGCCGCGCCGCGCGGGCGACCCGCCGCAGCTCGTCGGCGACCCGCGCCGCATCAACGAGGTGCTCGGCTGGCGCGCGTCGCAGGGCCTGCCCGAGATCATCTCGTCGGCGTGGGAGGCGTGGCAGGCCGGTCCTCGTCGGATCGAGGTGCCCGCCGACGTGTGAACGCGGCTGCGGCATGAGAGCATGACATTCCTCAGCATGCTGAGGAATGCGTGGGGCCGCGCGCTCCCCGGTTCCTCGACGACCCTGGACGGAGTGGTGGCGTGGGCGCCGAGCACGACCTGTACGACCGCACGGCGGCGCGCACGAGCAGGGTCGTGCTCGCGTCCTACTCGACCTCGTTCGGCCTCGGGGCGCGACTGCTCGACCGGGCGACCCGCGACGGGATCGACGCCGTGTACGGCCTGGTGCGCATCGCGGACGAGGTCGTCGACACGCGGCGCGGCGACGGCGCCGCCGAGGTCCTCGACGAGCTCGAGGCCGAGACCGCGCGCGCGCTGGAGCGTGGCTGGTCCACGAACCTCGTCGTGCACTCGTTCGCGCGGACCGCGCGCCGGTGCGGGATCGGGCACCACGAGATCGACCCCTTCTTCGCCTCGATGCGCACCGACCTGACCGTCCACGTGCACGACCGCGAGAGCTACGAGCGGTACGTGTACGGCTCCGCGGAGGTCGTCGGGCTCATGTGCCTCGCCGTCTTCCTCAACGCCCACCGCGGCCCGCGCGACCCGCTGACCGCGCCCGACGAGACGCTGGTCCACGGTGCCCGCGCGCTCGGGGCCGCGTTCCAGAAGATCAACTTCCTGCGCGACCTGCGCACCGACTACGCGGACCTCGGCCGCCGGTACCTGCCCGGCGTCGTGCCCGACCGCCTGCGCCGGCGGGACGTGGAGGCGTTCTGCGCCGAGGTCGAGGCCGACCTCGCGGCGGCGCGCGCGTCGCTCCCGGGTCTCCCCGTGCGCGCGCGGGTAGCGGTCGCCGCGACGCTCGCCGTCTACGACCGGCTCCTCGCGCGGCTCTGCGCGACCCCGCCCGAGGAGATCCTCCGGGTGCGCGTGCGGGTCGCCGACCCGGTGAAGCTCGCGCTCGCAGCGCGGGCGGCGAGCACGCAGCTGCTCGGCCAGGTCGCGGCGCCGCGGAGCAGGGGCCTCGCGTCGCGCAGCCGGGCGGGCGTGTGAGGGCGCCGCGCGTCGCGGTCGTCGGCGGCGGCATCGCCGGGCTCGCGACCGCCGCCCTGCTCGCGCGGGGCGGGGCGCGGGTGACGCTCCTCGAACGGCACGACACGGTCGGCGGTCGCGCGGGCACGCTCGAGCTCGACGGGTTCCGGTTCGACACCGGGCCGTCGTGGTACTTCATGCCCGAGGTGTTCGAGCACTTCTTCGCGCTGCTCGGCGAGCGCGTGGAGGACCACGTCGACCTCGTGCGCCTCGACCCGGCCTACCGCGTCTTCTTCGAGCCCGACGGCACCGACGGCACCGACGGCACCGACGGCACCGCGTCTTCCGGCGGTCCGGACGTCACGACGCTCGAGGTCACGCGCGACCGCGCCGCGACGCTCGCCGCGTTCGACGCCCTCGAGCCCGGCGCGGGTGCGCGCATGGGTGCCTACGCCGACGACGCCTCGGAGGCATACCGGCTCGCCCTGGAGCACTTCCTCTACACGACGTTCGAGCGGCCCGACCGCGCGCTCTCGCCCGACGTCGTGCGCCGCCTGCCGCGGCTCGCGCGCCTGCTCGGACGCACCCTCGCGGACCACGCCGCGGGCACGGTCGACGACGCCCGCCTGCGCCAGGTGCTCGGGTACCACGCCGTCTTCCTCGGGTCGTCGCCGTACCGGGCGCCGGCGCTCTACTCGCTCATGAGCCACCTCGACCTCGTCGACGGCGTGCTCTACCCGCGCGGCGGGATGTACACCGTGATCGAGGCGATCGAGCGCCTCGCGCGCGCCGAGGGCGTCGAGATCCGCACGGGCGTCGAGGTCGAGGCGATCGAGGTCGAGCCCGGTGCCCGACGCCGCGGGCGCGCCACCGGCGTCCGGCTCGCCTCGGGCGAGGTGGTCGCCGCCGACGTCGTCGTGAGCGCCGCGGACCTGCACCACACCGAGACCCGCCTGCTGGACCGCCGCTGGTCGACGCGGCCCGACTCCTGGTGGGACGCGCACGGCCCCGGGGTCTCGGCGCTGCTCGTCCTCGCGGGGGTGCGCGGCGAGCTGCCCGAGCTCGCGCACCACTCGCTGTTCTTCACACGTGACTGGCCACGGAACTTCGAGGCGATCCTCGGCACGGACGCGGGGAGCACCGTCACCGGGCTGCGCGTGCCCGAGCCGGCGTCCCTGTACGTGTCGCGCACGACCGCGACGGACGGGCCGGCGTCGGGCAGGCCCGCCGCGCCGCCCGGCCACGAGAACCTCTTCGTGCTCGTCCCGTTCCCCGCGGACCCGGCGCTCGGCGCCGACGCCCCGTCGCAGCGTGCGCTCGAAGGGCTCGCCGACCGCTACCTCGCCCAGGTCGGCGCGTGGGCGGGGATCGACGACCTGCCCGGTCGTGTCGTGACCCGGCGCGTCCTCGGGCCCGCGCACTTCGCGACCGAGCTGTCGGCGTGGCGCGGCGGTGCGCTCGGCATGGAGCACACGCTGCGGCAGTCCGCGCTGTGGCGTCCCGGGGTGGTGTCGCCGCGCGTCGACGGGCTGTACCACGCGGGAGGTGGGACGATCCCCGGCGTGGGACTGCCGATGTGCCTGATCAGCGCCGAGCTCGTCGCCAAGCGGCTGCTCGGCGAGACGTCCGCCCGCCCGCTCCCGGAGCCGCTGCGGCCGGGCTTCCTCGATGCGAGCCGGCGGCCCGAGCGCCTCGGCGGGCCCGTCGCGGTGCGGCGGTGACGCGGGGGTGACCGGACTGGCCTACCTCGGCGCGCTCGCCGTCTCGCTGGGCGGCATGGCCGTGATCGACCGCCGGTTCCGTCTCGCCTTCTGGCACGACGCGCGCCGTGCCGCCCTCACCGTCGGACTGGGCGTCGTCGGGTTCCTCCTGTGGGACGTCGCCGGGCTCGTGCTCGGCATCTTCGCGCGCGGCGAGAGCCCGTGGATGACGGGTGTCCTGATCGCGCCGGACCTCCCGATCGAGGAGGTCTTCTTCCTCACGCTGCTCTGCTACGTCGCGCTCGTCGTGTGGCGGCTGCTCGAGCAGGTGCTGCGCGGCCGGCACCGGACGCCCGGCGGGGGAGCCGGGCTCGCCGACCGGGACGGTGACGCATGACGAACATCGTGCTCAACGTGATCGTCCTCGTCGTGCTGGTCGCGGTGTCGTGGCGCGTGCTGCGCCGGCTGCGCCCGGCTCCGCTCACGCTCACCGTGCTCGTCCTGTGCGTGCTCACGCTCGTGTTCGACACGCTGATGATCGCCGCCGACCTGTACGTCTACGACCCCGACAAGATCCTCGGCGTGTACCTGTGGGGCGCGCCGCTCGAGGACTTCGCCTACGCGGTCGCCGCGGCGCTCGGCATGCCGGTGCTGTGGACGGTCCTCGGACGTCGTCGTCGTGCCGTCGGACCGGACGACGCCGCCGGACCGGGTGACGCCACCGGAGGGGACGCGTCGTGAAGGAGGTGCTCGCGGCATCGCGCCCGTTCTCGTGGATCAACACCGCGTACCCGTTCGCCGCCGGGTACCTCGTCGCGACCGGCGGGCGCGTCGACGTCGCGCTCGTCGTCGGGACGCTGTACTTCCTCGGCCCGTACAACCTGCTCATGTACGGCGTGAACGACGTCTTCGACTACGAGAGCGACCTGCGCAACCCCCGCAAGGGCGGGATCGAGGGGGCGCTCGCGGACCCGGCGACGGCGCGCGCGACGCACCGGCGCATCCTGTCGGCGTGCGCGCTGACCAACGTCCCGCTCGTCGTCTGGCTCCTGGCGCTCGGCGACCTGGCAGCGGGCCTCGTGCTCGCGCTCGTGGTGTTCCTCGTGGTCGCCTACTCGGCACCCGTGCTGCGGTTCAAGGAGCGGCCGTTCCTCGACTCGGCGACGTCGTCGATGCACTTCGTGGGGCCGCTGCTGTACGCGCTCGTGCTCGTCGGCGCCGACCTCGGGGCGCGCACCGTGTGGCCCGTGCTCGTCGGGTTCTTCCTCTGGGGGGCGGCGTCGCACGCGTTCGGCGCCGTGCAGGACGTGCGGGCCGACAGGGAGGCGGGCATCGGGTCCGTCGCGACCGTCGTCGGGGCGCGCGCGACCGTGCTCGGGGCCGCGGGCGCGTACGTCGCCGCGACGGTGGTCCTCGCCGCCCTGCCGTGGCCCGGAGTCCTCGCCGCGCTCCTGCCGCTCCCGTACGCGGTGAACGTGCTGCGCTTCCGGGACGTGCGCGACGCCGACTGCGAGCGCGCCAACGCGGGGTGGCGCACGTTCCTGTGGCTCAACCTCGTGACGGGCTTCCTCGTGACCATGCTCCTCGTCGCGGCGGCGCTGACCACGTAGCCCCGCCGCCTCGGGACGACGACGCCCCGCGACCGGGAGCGGTCGCGGGGCGTCGGGCGCGGTGCGGGAGCGTCAGGAGAGGTCGCCGTACTCCCAGTGCCACGGCTCGTTCTTGGACCCGCCGGCGCGGGCCCACTCGGGGTTGTCCCAGCCGAACGCGGGGGCGTTGGCCCGCATCCACTCGTACTGCGCGGTGCCGTAGCTCTGCACGCCGGCACCGAGGTCGAGCGCGAGGCCCCAGCCGTGGTCCGACGTCCCCGGGGTCGCCGCGTAGTAGCCGCGCGACGCCTTGACCGAGACCTGGGAGCCGTAGGAGCGGTAGGAGTCGGTGACGGACAGGTCCGTGCCGAACGCCTCGCGGTACTTGAGGTTGAGCGCCTCGATCTGGTGGTCGGCGTCGCAGCGCAGCATCTCGCCGGGCGCGAAGGACAGCTCGCACAGCACCTCGGCCGGGATCTGACCGTTGCCGTACCCGGCCGTGGAGGTCGCCCACTGGTCGAGCTGGGCGGCCACCTCGGCTGCCGACGGCGGGCCGGGGACGACCTCGACGGCGACTCCCGCCTCGGTCGCGTCGAGCAGCGTGCGCAGCTCGGCGGTCAGCGCGGTGATGTCGTCGGCGCTCGCGGGCGCGACCGTCGCGGCGTCGTCCTCGGCAGCAGGCTCGGCGGCCGCCGCCTTCTCCGTGGCCGCGGCGTCGTCGGTCGGGGCGTCCTCGTCCGGAGCGTCGTCCGCGGCCGACGTCGCGTCGCCCGACGGCTCGGCGTCCGCCGCACCGTCCGTGGCGGGCTCGAGCGGCGTGGGGGCCACGAGCCCCCCCGTGAGCGGTGCGGCGAGCTCGTCGAGACGCGTGCGCTCGGTGCTGCGGCTCGCCCTGTCGGCGTCCCGGTCGGCCGTCTCGGCACCTGCAGCCCGGGTACCTGCGGCCTCGTCGGCCTCGTCGGCCTCGTCGGCCTCGTCGGCCGTGGCAGCCTCGGTGCCGGCGTCCTCCGCCGCTGCGGTCTTCGCGGCCGCCGTGTCCTCGGCGCCGGCTGCGTCCTCGGTGGCGGGCGCCTCCGGTGCGGCGGCGGACAGCACGTCGGCCGAGCCTCCGGTCGCGGTGATCGCCTCGGAGAGCCGCGTCCGCGTCTCCTCGATCTTCGCGGCCTGGGCGGCGGGGAGGGACCCCGCCTGCTCGCTCGTCACGTACTCCGCGCGCACGAGCGCGTCGCTCGCGGCGTCGATCACCGCGGGGTCCGCGACGACGGCCGGCGAGCCCGCCGTCGTGAGGGGAGAGGTCGTCTCCGGGGCAGGCGTCGTCGCGCCCTGCGTCGAGGTCCCCGCGGGGTCGACGAACGCGGCGGCGGCGGTGGTCGCCGTGAGTGCGACGGCCGCGAGGGCGGCGCCGGTCCCGACGGCGGTGCGGCGGGCGCGCGGGCCCGTCACGGGCGGCACGAGAGCGTCGAGGCGAGCCGTCGCACCGAGGGTCGAGCGCAGCGAGGTGCGCGGAGCGGAGTGGCGGCCCATCTAGCGGTCCTCGCCGGGGGTCGGCCGGCGGGTACCGCGGGCGTCGTGGTGCAGCAGAGTCAAACCGGGGTCCGATCGTCGGGTCGTGGTCGACGGGGCCCGGCGGGGCCGCCCCGGGCAGGGGCAGCCGGACGAAGGGCGGGCGCGGTGACCACGACGGCGTGCGTGTCGTGGCGGGACGCTCAGGCCCTCGCACCACGAGGTCGGCTCCCGGACGCGCGTGGCGATCCCGACCGACCGTTCAATCGTCAACTAGTCAGACGTCCAGACGCGCCCATTTCCGCGAGGATGCCTCGCGAATGGGGTGCGGGACCCGTGCTCAGGATGTGAAGAGGGTACGTGTCACGCGACTCGCGTCCCGCGTGACACCGCTGCCGACGAGCGTCCCGAGCGCGATCCCGAACACCGCGACCGCCGCGTTCGCGAGCTCCTGCGCGGCCTCGGGCCCGCCTCTCACGAGGTCCGAGAGACCGAGCAGGCTCAGCGCGCCGGGCACGAGGAGCCAGAACGCGGGCAGCGTCGTGACGACGGCCGGCGGGCCTCTCCGGGTCCGCTCGACGAGCGTCGCGAGCGGCACCACGGCGAGCGCGCCGACGAAGCCCGCGAGCGGGTCGGCGGCCAGCGCACCCAGGAGCTGGGCGGCGTACGCGCCGAGCAGCACGACCCACACCCAGGGCAACGAGCCGCGCGGCGTCGACGCGAAGTACATCTGCCCGACGCCGACGACGAGCACGCCGAGCCACGGCGCCCACCAGCCCAGCGTCGGCTGCGCGGTCGCGGCGTCGAGCCGACCCGCGACCGCCGCGCCGGCGATGACGCCGAAGACGAGGAGCAGGAGCTGGGCCACCCCGTACACGAGCCGGCTCGCGCCCGCGACGATCTGGTTGCTCGTCAGCTCGATCGCGGCGACCGTCAGCACCGCGCCCGGCAGGAACGACACGAGCGGGGGGACGAGGACGCTCAACGGCTCGTCGCCGAGCCACGGCTGCACGACGTCGGTCGCGACGACCGTGACGAGGAACGCCGCGACGACCGGGAGGGCGGTGCCGAGCGTCGGCCACCGCGACCCGAGCCAGCGCAGGGCCCCGACGAACATGCCGAGGACGAGGTAGACCGGGAGCAGGTGGGCCGTCGGGTTGAGCACGAGGCCGAACCCGACGGTGAGGAGCCCGTGCCCGACGATCGTCACGGGCGCGCCGAAACGGGGCGGTCGTGCCCGGATCGCGCGGAGCTCGGAGCTGGCCTCGGCGAGCGGCACGTCGGTCGTCCGCAGGCGCCGGACGAGCGTGTAGATCGCGCCGATCTGGTCGAGGTTCAGCCCGCTCCCGGCGGCGGCCGCGAAGTCGGTGAGCGTCCCGCCCGCCGTGCTGACCCGCACGAAGACGCCCGTGGGCAGGACGAGCGTCCCGACGGTCGTCGCCCCGTACCGCTGCGCGACGGCCTCCAGCGCCTCCTCCACGTCCGTGACGGACTGGCCGGAGTCGAGCAGGTCGCGGCCGAGCGCGCGCAGCAGCGGGACGAGGTCGGGAGGGACGTCGGGCGGCTCCGGCGCGTCCACGGGGGCCGGATCTCTCCCGAGGGCGTGCAGGACCCGGCGGAACGTGGTCGGCGCACCGCGCAGACCGTCCCGCCACCGACGGTTCACGGGGCCGGTCAGGGGCGGTCCCCGGTGCTGGCGGTGACGAGGGCGAGCAGTGCCCGGCCGTAGGCGTCGGCCGGGTCGGCGGCCGCGTGGGTCGCGGCGTCGTCGAGCAGCACGGTGTGCACGACGTACTCGTCGCCGGTCCGCTCGAGGCACCGGAACGTGCCGCCGAGCAGCTCGCGCAGCTGGTCCTCCAGGGGGTGCCACAGCGCGTCCTCGAGCGCCACGGAGTCCAGCGCCCACTCGGTCGTGCCGTTGAAGCCGAGCACGACGCCCGTGTCGAACTCGTGCGGCTCGATCGTCATGTCGCTCACGGTGAAGACGTCGCCGCCCGGACCGGTCGCCAGCAGCCGGAACCGGTCGCCGGAGGCGGGGGACCACCGCAGACCGGCGTCGCGCAGGGAGAGGGCGAGGTCCCACGAGATCATGCGCCCACGGTAGGCCCGGCGCCGGGCCGGCGCCCGTCGCGCGGCGGGCCCCGCGGTGACGCGCGTCTCGGCACCGCCTCGCGCGCCGAGAGCGTGTGCTGCCTACCTTGGGGGGATGGAACCGGAGATCGAGAACGCCACGGACATCCTCGTGACGCTGGGTGCCGTCGCCGCCGGGATCGTGGTCGCGTTCCTGCTCGGCACGATCCTCTCGGCCGTGGTCCGGCGCCTCGGCCGGCGCAGCGAGCTGATGCGCGACCTCTCGCGGCGGCTGCGCCGCCCGGACCGTGCCATCCTCATGGTCCTCGCGGTGTGGGTCGCGGTGCGTCTCACGACGGACGCGTCGACGCCGTGGCTGCCCGTCGTCGAGCACCTGCTCCTCATCACGCTCATCGGGGTCGGCGCGTGGTGGGTGGGTGCGTTCGCGTTCGTGCTGGAGGACTCCGCGCTGCAGCGGTACCGCATCGACACCGCGGACAACCGGCACGCGCGCCGCGTGCGGACGCAGATCACGGTGCTGCGACGGCTCACCGTCGCGGTCATCGTCGTGTGCGCTATCGCGGGCGTCCTGCTCACGTTCCCCGAGGCGCGGGCGGCCGGGGCGAGCCTCCTCGCGTCCGCCGGCCTCATCTCGATCGTCGCCGGGCTCGCCGCGCAGACGTCGCTCGCGAACGTCTTCGCGGGCATGCAGATCGCCTTCACCGACGCGATCCGCGTGGACGACGTCGTCGTGCTCGAGGCGGAGTGGGGCCGGATCGAGGAGATCACCATGACGTACGTCGTGGTGCACCTGTGGGACGACCGGCGGCTCATCCTCCCCTCGACCTACTTCACGACGACGCCGTTCCAGAACTGGACACGGCGCGCCGCGGACCTGCTCGGCACGGTCGAGCTCGACCTCGACTTCGAGGTGCCCGTGGGCGCGATGCGCGCCGAGCTCAAGCGGCTGCTGGCCCTCACCGAGCTGTGGGACGAGCGCGTCGGGATCCTCCAGGTGACCGACGCCGTCGGAGGGCTCGTGCGCGTGCGCGCGCTCGTCAGCGCGCACGACGCCCCGACGCTGTTCGACCTGCGCTGCTTCGTCCGTGAAGGGCTCGTGGACTGGTTGCAGCGGGCGGCACCGCAGGGCCTGCCGCGCACGCGCTGGGAAGGTGCCGCCACGACCGTGCCCGACGACGCGGGGAGGCCCGCCCTCGCCGCGCACCCGGACGACGCCCAGGCGGACGGGCCGGGACCCGACCGGCCCGCGGACCGGCGTCCCGACGACGAGGGCGACCGGGCGGACGACGAGCCGCCCGTCGCGCCGTCGCGCCCGCCGCGGCTCCCCCCGGACCGCGGCTCCCGACGCGCCGACGCGCCCGTCGTGCTCGGCACGATCCGGCGTGCGGGAAAGGCAGGAGCCGTGCCGAGCGAGGACCCGACCCGGCTCGTCGGGGTCGTCCCCGGCCCGGCGGGCGGTGCCACGGGCGAGACGAGGCTGCTGCCCGCCGTCGGGCACGACGAGGACGGCGTGCCGGAGGCGGCCGAGTCCGCGTTCTTCAGCGGCAGCGCCGAGGGCGAGCAGCGCTCGAAGGCGTTCTCCGGACCGGGGCAGGACGTCATCGAGGAGCGCGAGCGCACGGCCGAGCACGCGCGCGTGGAGGAGGAGGCCTTCGACGCCTCGGCGGACGCCCGGCGGGACCAGGACGAGGCCGAGGACCCGGATCCCGAGCACGGGGACGGCGACCGCCGAGCACGGGACTGACCACCGGATCCGGTCAGATCCGGTGGTGAACCCCGTGCTCGGCGGACGGCCGCACGGACGGAGGGTCTACCCGAGCCCGGGGATCTCCACGCTCGCGTCGGCGAACGGCGCGCGCAGCAGGGTCGCCGTGGCCCAGCCGCGCGTCAGCAGGCCGGTGTCCGACTCGGGCTCCGAGTGCCGCTCCGTCCCCGAGTACTGCAGCATGAGGTGGCGGTCGCCGTCCTCGTGCACGCGCGCCTGCACGAGACCGAACGTCGCGAGGGGTGCCGAGCGCAGCCCGCGGAGCCGGTCCGTCGGGCAGTCGGGGACGTTGACGTTGAGCGTCCGCCCCTCGAGGGGCGTGCTGCGCACCCAGTCGAGCACGTGGTCCGTGACCAGCCGCGCGGTCTCCCAGTGCCGCGGCTCGGCGGCGTCGACGGAGACCGCGATCGACGTGATGCCGTGCGTCGTCGCGGACAGCGCCGCGCCGACGGTGCCGGAGTGCAGGATCGCGTTGCCCGTGTTCGCGCCCTTGTTCACGCCCGAGAGCACGAGGTCGGGCTTCGGGCCGAACCCGCCGTACGCCGCCACGAACGCGATGAGCGCCGGCGCGGCGCGGACCGCGAAGGACGCCGTCACGCCCTCGGGCAGACCGGGCGCGTCCCGGGGCTCGACGACGAGGCGTCCGTCGTGCTCGGCGCCGAGCAGGGACGCGCTCGCCCCGGAGGACTCGCGGGCAGGGGCGGCGACGGTCACGTCGTAGCCGGCGTCGAGGGCCGCGCCGGCGAGCACGGCCAGGCCGGGGGAGTCGATCCCGTCGTCGTTGGTCACGAGTGCGTGCACGATGTCCTCCGGGTGGGTCGTCGGTCGGTCAGGAGGCCTCGCGCACCGTGACACGCCGCGCGAAGCGTTCGATCTGGTCGCGGCGACCGGTGCCCAGCCCCCGCCGCGTGACGTTGAGCGCCCCCGCGGCGGCGCCCATGCGGACCGCGTCGGGCAGCTCGAGACCGCGCCCCAGCCCGACGGCGATCCCGGCGGTCATCGAGTCGCCCGCGCCGCGGTGGTCCACGGTCGTGACGCGCGGGGTCGTGACGCGGTAGGTGTGCTCGCGCGTCACGAGCAGCGTGGGGTCCTGCGCGCGCGAGACGACGACGGCCCGCACGCCGGCGTCGACCATCCCCCGGGCGGAGGCGAGGAGCGCCGTCTCGGAGTCGTCGTCGCTGAACCCGCCCTCGACGAGCTCCTCGTGGCTCATCTTCAGCACGACGCCGGGCGCGTCGCAGACGGCGCGCGCCTGGTCGCGGGACAGGTCCGCGACGACCTGACGGTCGGACGCGTGGAGGTCGCGCGCGAGCCGGCCGAAGAACGACGCGGGCACGCCGACCGCCGTCTCCGAACCGGTGAGGATCGTGACGGCGGCGTCGAGGGCGCTCACGAGGACGGTGCTGTACAGGTCGTCGACCTCGTGCCGGTTGAGGGGGTACGGGTCCATCGTCACGACCTCGGTGCGCTCGCCGCTGCGCCGGTCGTGGACGAACGCGCCGTTGCCGCCCGTCCCGACCGTGCGGAGCTCGAGGTTCTCGGCGCGCGCGAGGTGCGCCGCGACCGTGCCGGTCTCCCCGCCGAACGGTCCGCACACGACGACGCGCGCGCCGAGCGAGTACGCCATGCGCCCGAGCCACAGTCCCTGCCCGCCCGGGTGGACGTGCACCTCGGGCGACGACTCGTGCGGCCCCGCGGGCTCGATCTCGATCGTGAGCAGCGGCGTGAGGGCGAGGACGCACACCGTGGGCGTGCGGGCCTCGGTCGGGGCGATCGTGGCGGGAGCGGCGACAGTTCCCGTGGTCGGGGCGAGAGGCACCGCGGGGGCGGTGTCCGGGGACGCCGGGGCGGGTGCCGGGTCCGAGGCCGGGGTCGTCGCGCTCATCCGTCGAGGCTAGGTCGCGCGGCGCCGCCTCACCCGGCGAGCGGGGTGTCCCGGGTGCCGAGACGGCCGTCGAGCCAGCCCGCGAGGCGGTCGGGCCGGTCGGTGACGACGCCGTCGACCCCGCGGCGCAGCAAGTCGAGCCACTCCCCGGGCTCGTCCGCCGTCCACACGAGGACACGCAGACCGGCGTCGTGCAGCACGTCCACGAGGTCCGGCTCGCGCCGCAGCAGCGCGAGCTCCGGGTTGCACGCCACGACGCCCAGGTCGGCGCACACCTGCACGAGCTCGTCCGTGCTGTCGGGGCGCAGCGCGAGGAGGAGACCGCGCGCGAGGTGCGGCGCGGCGTCGCGCAGGGCGGCGACGGTCGGCGGCCAGAACGACTGCACGACGACGCGCCCGGCGAGTCCCGCGGCGTCGACCTCCTTCGCGACGAGCCGAGCGTCGTCGGCCGACCAGATCCCCTTGAGCTCGACGAGCAGGTCGATGCCGGGCCGCTCCGCCACCAGGCGCGTGACGTCCTCGAACGTCGGGACGCGCTGCCCGGCGTAGGCGCGCGAGAAGGAGGCCCCGGCGTCGAGCCCGCGCAGCGCGTCGAGGGTCAGGTCGGCGACGCGACCCGTGCCGTCGGTCGTCTCGTCGACGGTGTCGTCGTGGAGCACGACCACGCGCCGGTCCGCCGTGAGGTGCACGTCGAGCTCGATCGCGTCGGCACCCGCGCGCCAGGCCGACTCGAACGCGGCCAGCGTGTTCTGCGGCGCGACGGACGAGCTCCCGCGGTGCGCGACGACGGCCGGTCGCCCTGCGCGTGTCGCCACCGGGAGCAGAAGACGGGGCAGGTCGTCGAGGGCCATGTCGTCAGTCTCGCCACGCGGGCGGTGGCGCGCCAGGGTTCCGCGCCGCCCGTCGCCGACCCTTCGCCGGCCGTTCACCCGGCCGTTCACCCGGCCGCCCCCGGGTTGGGCGCTCCCCGGTGTGGATGGTTCCATGCTGTCCATGGCCCTCCGACCCGTCTCCTCCCGACCCGCCCTGTCCCGGTCTGCCGCCGTCGTCACCGGCGTGCTCTGCGCCGCCCTGCTGACCGCGTGCTCGGGCGGGGCCGACGAGCCGGACGACCCCACGCCGTCGGCCACGTCGTCGACCGGTACGGGCGCCGACGCGACGGACGGCACCGCGAGCCCGGACGAGACCCTCACGGCGCAGCAGGCGTGCGCCGCGATGTACGTCGACGGTGACGAGCCGCTCGAGCGCCGCGTCGTCGCCGCGCTCGTCGGCATCAGCGAGGACGGGGCCGGGACCGAGACCGTGAGCACGATGACCGCGGTCGGGATCGAGCTCGGCAGCCTCTCGGTGACGGTGCCGCCCGAGTTCGAGGGCGCCGTCGACGCGGTGCGCGTGCCGTTCCTCCAGCTCCAGGAGAACCTCGACACGGGGACCGAGGAGTCGGTCGACCTCGACGTCGCCTCGGCGCGCGAGGGCCTCACGGAGTACCGCGAGCTGTGCGACGCCGCGGGGGAGACCCCGGGCGCCTGATGCTCCCGGACCCCGACGGTCAGCGGCGGCGGCCCGTGAGGGCGAGCAGGCGCGTGAGGTCGTCCGCGTCGTCCTCGACGTCGAGCGGGCCGCGGAACAGCGGGCCCGGGTCGAGCAGCGTGGAGCGCGCCTCCGCGTAGTGCAGCGCCCACGCGACGAGCGCCGGGTCCACGACCTCGTCGCCGTCCGTCGCCCGGGCGAGGTCCCACGCGTGGACCACGAGGTCGAACGTCATCTGCGCGCAGTACTCCGCCGCGGACGTCTCCCCGTACGACAGGTGCACCACGCGGTCGAGCGCGTCCGGCGCGAGGAACGCCTCGCGCGCCTGCACGGACGCGTCGACCCAGCGGTCGACGGGGTCGTCGCCCAGCACGTCGCCGTCGAGCACGGTGCCGACGTCCGCGAGGGTCCGGCCGGCGAGGAGCTCCGGCGCCCAGAGCTGCTCCGCCGTCAGGTGGTTGACGAGGTCGCGCACCGTCCAGTCGTCGTCCGGGGTGCGCCGGGCCCAGTCGTCGTCGGTCAGCGGACGCACGCGTGCGTCGAACGCGCCGATCGCGTCCCCGTGGGCGGAGAGCACGTCCATCGTCGTCCTCCTCGGTGAGCCTGCGTCCACCGTCGCACGGATCGCACGACCCGGCGCGGACAGCCTCGCGTCAGGACCGCAGCACGAGGCTGACGACGATCGCGATCACGCCCCAGAGGACGAGTCCCGCACCGCAGCCGATCGCCAACCCGTTCGCGCCCGTCGACCGGCCCCGGGGCACGGCGCGGACGGCCGCCGCGGAGATCGCGAGGCCGGACACGACAAGCACAGCCCCCGCGATGATCCAGAACATCGCGATCACCGTGCCACAGGTCAGGTGCCCACCGCATCGTGGACGGGCGTCCAGTGCGCTCGCGGCCCGCGCCGGTCGTCCCCTCCGGTACGGGCGGACTTGCGCTGCGGGACCCGCCACCAGCACCGTAGCCCCGTGCACCGAACCGACGGCCCCGTCCGCCGCATCCTCTTCCCCGGCCGTCACCACCTCGTCACGCGGTTCCAGGTCGACTACCTGCGCGCCCTGCGTGCCGGGCTCGTCCGGGACCTCGACGGGCGGCGCGTCCGCTGCGCCCCCGACGTCGAGGTCGTCTGGGTCGTGACCTCCGCCAACCACTCGGGCACACGGCGCAACCCGCTGCCGGGACACCGCCGCGAGGCGCTGATCGAGAACGTCGCGGTCCGCGAGGGCCTGCCGAGCGTCGTCGTCCCCGTGCCGGACGCGGCGCCGAACCCGCGGTTCGCGACCCTCGTCGTGACGAGCGTCGCGACGGGCACCGGCCGCGAGCCCACGCCGGCCGACACCGTCGTGGCGTGCTCGACGCCGTCCCTGATCGACGCCTACCGCGAGCTGGGCTTCCGGGTCGCGGGAGTCGAGCTCGACGCGGCGGAGGACGACGGCGGACCCGGCGGCGGGGCGCGCGCGACGGGTGGGACGGTCGCGCGGCCGTGGGACGTCGTCGAGCTCCTCGCCGCGGGCGACGAGCACTGGCGCGAGGTCGCGCACCCTGCCGTGCCCGACTTCTACGCGCGCTACGGCCTCGTCGCGCACGTGCGGGAGATCTTCGCCGACCCGGTGGTCTCGGGCGACGGCGACCTCACGACGACGCGCGACTACCGCACGTACGCCGCCGCGTTCGAGGAGGCGTCGGCGCGCAAGTGGGCGCAGGTCGCGCCGCACGTGCGTCCCGGGCGGGTCGTCGACATCGGGTGCGCGACCGGCGGGCTGCTGGAGCACGCAGCGCGCGAGCCGCGCCTGCACGAGTCCGACCTGTTCGGCGTCGACGTCGCGCGGCACCTGGTCGCCGAGGCCGAGCACAAGAAGGCGCAAGGAGTGTTCGCCAACCCGAACGTGTGGTTCGTGCAGGCGAACATCCTCGCGCGGTCGGTCATGCCGGACGCGTCCGTGGACACGACGCTCACGATCGCGCTCACGCACGAGGTGTCGTCGTACGGGGACGGCGTGCGCGACGTCGAGCTGTTCGCCCGGCGCGTGCTGCGGCACACGCGGCCCGGAGGGGTCTGGGTCAACTCGGACGTGTGCGGGCCCGCGGACCCGGGCCGCGTCGTCGTGCTCACGCTGCGGACGGACGACGGCGCTGCGGCCGCCGGGGACGGGCCGGACGGGGCACGGACCGACCTCGACACGCTCGCGCGCGAGGACGTCGCCGCGCACGTCGGCGGGCTGTCGACCGACGCGCGCCTCGCGCAGTTCGCGCACGACTTCCCGCGGTCGTCGGGGGCGACGTTCGCTCCCGAGCGGCTGGGCGACGGGCGCTGGCGGCTCACGCTGCGCGAGGCGATGGAGTTCCTCACGCGCAAGGACTACGTGGACAACTGGTTGTCGGAGGCGCACGAGCGGTTCTGCGACCTCAGCGGACCGCGATGGGCGTCGCTGCTCGAGGAGGCGGGCTTCGAGCTCGAGCCCGGCAGCGGCGCGTGGCGCAACGACTGGCTCGTCGAGCACGCGTTCGCGCCGGTGGCGACGCTGCACGACGCCACGACCGGCGAGCCCGTCGACTGGCCGGACACGCACGTGCTGACGGTCGCGCGCCGCCCGGAGCTCGCCTGACCGCTCGCGGGCTGCCGGGCGGGCTGGGATCGTGGGAGCCGTGCTGCTCGACGCGCGGACGCTGCAGGGCATCCAGGACGGGACCGTGACGCTCGCGTTCCGCCGCTGGACCGTGCCGCGCGTGCACGTCGGGACGCGGCAGCGGACGAGCATCGGCGTGGTCGAGGTGACGTCGGTCGAGCGCGTCCCGCTCGGACCGGACGGCGTCCCGCTGGTGCCCGACGCCGACGCCCGGCTCGCCGGTCTGGCCTCCCCCGAGCGCGTGCTGGCCCGGGGCGCAGCGCGCGAGGGCGACCTCTATCGCGTCGGGCTGCGGTTCGCGGGCGCGGACCCGCGCGTCGCGCTGCGCGCGGACGCCGAGCTCGACACGGCCGCCGTCGAGCGGATCGGCGCGAGCCTCGCCCGCAAGGACCGGGCCGCCACCGAGCCGTGGACGCGCGCCTACCTCGAGCTCGTCGCCGCCCACCCGGGGGTCGTGGCGCGCGAGCTCGCGGCCGGGCTCGGGGTGGCGCGCGACGACTTCAAGGTCCGCGTGCGGCGGCTCAAGGAGCTCGGGCTCACGGAGAGCCTCGAGGTCGGGTACCGGATCTCGCCGCGTGGCGCCGCGTACCTCGCCGCCACGCGCGAGGACCGGACGTGACCGTCCACCCCCCGTCGACGCTCCCGGTGGTCGGCACGCCCACCGTGCTGCTGCGCCGCACCACGGTCGACGACTGGCCGCTCGAGCAGGCGTTGTCCCGCGTCGACGACGTACCCCGGTGGACGTTCGTGCCCCCGCGGATGACGGACGCGCAGGCGCGCCGCTGGGCGCGCGCAGCCGTCGAGCGCGCCGAGGCCGGGGTCGGCGTGCGCTACGTGGTGGAGTGCGACGGCGAGGACGCAGGGGTCGCGGGGATCGCCGGGCTCGGCACGTCGGCACCTGCCGTGTTCTACGCCCTGCTTCCCGGCGCTCGCGGACGTGGCCTCGCGACGCGCGCCGTCCGCTCGCTGACGGGGTGGGTGCACGACAGCGGCGCCGCGGAGGTGCGGCTGCTCACCCGGGTGGGCAACGAGCCGAGCGAGGCCGTCGCCGAGCGGTCCGGCTACCGGCTGCTGGGCGAGACGACGGACGAGCGGGACGGGTCGCGCGTCAGGGTCTGGGCCGCCGCGCCACCGTCGAGAGCCGGGAGCGCGTCGATGCTCCGCGAGTTCTTGAGCAGGCGGTAGTCGTCGAGCTGCTCGGGCGTCTTGCGTGCCGCCCAGCGGTCCAGCAGGTCGCGGTCCTCGACGAGCTCCATGCGGGGCACGGAGAAGCCGCACGAGTCGGAGACGCGCGTGACGTCCACGACGACGACGCCGCGCTGCCCGGCCGTCTGGTCCTTGGCGAAGAGGGGGCGCAGCGCGTCGAACTCCTCCGTGCCGGCCTCGACGTAGCGCCCCGTGCCGTGGAACCGCACGATGTTCGGCGGCCCGTCGAACGCGCAGAACATGATGACGATGCGGCCGTTCTCGCGCAGGTGGGCCGGCGTCTCCGCGCCGGATCCCGTGTAGTCGAGGTAGGCGACGCGGTGCGGCCCGAGGACAGCGAACGTCCCCGCCATGCCCTTGGGGGCGACGTTGACATGACCGTCCGCGGCGAGCGGGGCGGTGCCGACGAAGAACACCGGCTGCGCCAGGACGAACGACGCGAGGCGGTCGGTGATCTGCTCGTGGAGGGTCGCCATGGGGCGAGTCTGGCACCGCTGCGGGCGGCCGGGAGTAGCGTCCGGGGAATGAGCGCACCTGCCACGACCCCACCCGCGAACCCGTCGCCGGAGGACCCCAAGGACACGCTGCTGCGATACCTCGCGCGCGAGCGCGCGGCGCTGCTCGGCAAGGCCGAAGGGCTGAGCGAGCACGACGTCCGTCGCCCCCTGACCCGTACGGGCACCAACCTCCTGGGGCTGCTCAAGCACGTCGCGAGCGTGCAGGTCGGCTACCTGTGCGAGACCTTCGGCGGCACGCACGACCTCGCGATGCCGTGGTTCGACGGCGAGGACATGGAGGTCAACGCCGACATGTGGGCGACCGCGGACGAGTCGCGTGAGGAGATCCTCGAGCTCTTCCGGCGCTCGTCCGAGATCTCGGACGAGACGGTCGCCGGTCTCGACCTCGACGCGCGCGGCGAGGTGCCGTGGTGGCCGCCGGAGCGGCGCGTCGTGACGCTCCACCAGATCCTCGTCCACATGCTCGACGAGATGGCGCACCACGCGGGTCACGCCGACATCGTGCG
This sequence comes from Cellulosimicrobium sp. So1_17, assembly GCF_055181235.1. Classification (NCBI taxonomy): domain Bacteria; kingdom Bacillati; phylum Actinomycetota; class Actinomycetes; order Micrococcales; family Promicromonosporaceae; genus Cellulosimicrobium; species Cellulosimicrobium sp. So1_17. The sequence continues at coordinate 2,256,693 of NZ_CM143702.1, read as the reverse complement.
CGAGCTCGTCGACGGCGCCGCCGGCAACGGCCGGGGAGACCTGCCCGAGCAGTCCGACGCGGAGTGGACGGCCTACCGGCAGCGGGTCGAGGACGCGGCGGTCGAGGCCGCGCGCCGGGCGGGCGAGAGCGTGTGACGCGTCCCGGGACCTGTCAGGCGCGCTCGAGGAGGACCGCGACCTCGTAGTGCGCGGTGTGCGGGAACATGTCGAGCACGCGCGCCTCGCGCGGCCGCAGCGACGGCATGAGCGCCAGGTCGCGCGCGAGCGACGTCGCGTTGCAGCTCGAGTACACGACGTGCCGCACGTCCGACGCCTCGAGCCACGTGCTCAGCGTCTCGCCGACGCCGCGGCGCGGAGGGTTCACGACGACCAGTCCGGGCTGAGCGCCAGGCGACGACCCGAGCGCGAACGCCGTCGCGTCCTCGGCGTGGAACGTCGTGCGGTCCAGGCCTGCGTCCTGCGCCGTGAGCCGCGCGCTCGCGATCGCCTCGACGCTCGTCTCGACCCCGACGACGTCGCGCCCCGCACCGGCGACGTGCAGCGCGAACCCTCCGACGCCGCAGTACAGGTCCCAGACCGAGGAGGGGCCGGCGTCGTCCACCCAGTCGCGGCCCTGGCGGTACAGCGCCGCGGCGACCTCGGTGTTCGTCTGGAAGAAGCTCTGCGGGCGCAGGTGCAGGTCGATGCCGTTCACCGACATGCGCAGGGTCTCCGTGTCGGTGAGGAGGATCTCGGTCTCGCCCTCGACGACGGCCTTGTGCTCGGGATGGATGTTCGCGGAGACGACGCGCAGCCGGGGGAGCGCGTCGAGCAACGCCGGCAGGTGCTTGCGGAGCCGGGGCACCGACTCGGTCGAGCGCAGGACGAACCGGGCCATGAGGTCGCCGTCGGGCGACAGGGTCACGAGCACGTACTTCAGCTCGCCCCGCCGGGCGCGGACGTCGTAGGGGACGAGGCGTGCTCGCGTGACGATCTCCGCGAGCGGTCCGAACGCGTCCTGCAGCGCCGCGGGGTAGAGGGGGCAGTCCGTGAGGTCGACGCCGCCGGCCTCGTCGAGGATCCCGAGCACCGGGTCGTCCACGGTCCCCGTGACGACCATCTTCGCCTTGTTGCGGAACCCGGCCTCGGGCGAGGTCACCGGGTCGAGCCACCGCAGCCCGGGAGCGAGCGGGGCGAGCAGGTCGGCGCAGTGCCGCTGCTTGCCCGCGAGCTGGGCCGGGTACGGCTGCTCGAGGAGCGTGCACGACCGGCACCGCCAGGCGTCGAAGTGGTGGCACTGCACTCGTTCGAGTCTACGGCCCGGTCCTGTCCTCGGTCCGCGGGGACGGCTAGCCTGGCGTCGACGGCCGCCGGGCGGACGGTCCCGGGGCGTGGCACGAGCGGAGACACGATGGTCGAGCTCACGACGCGGGACGTGTGGCGCGTCCTCGAGAAGCAGAACTTCATGGTCCTGGGCATGGTGTCGGCGCGCGGCGAGGCGCGGACCGCGGGCGTCATGCTCCACGTCGAAGGGCGCCGCCTGTGGTCGACGACGAACGACGACGAGTGGAAGGCGAAGCACCTCGCGGCGAACCCGCAGGTCTCCGTCACGGTACCCGTCCCGAAGCGTCTGCCGTTCGTGCCCTGGGTCAAGGTGCCCGCCGCCACCGTCACGTTCACCGCGGTCGCGACGCTCGTGCCCGCGGCGTCGATCCCCGGCAGCGTGCGCGCGGTGCTGCTGAAGGGTCTCGACGTCGAGGAGGACGGCGCGCGCGGAGCGCTCGTGGGGATCCGCCTCGAGCCCTACGGGGACTTCGTCACGTACGGCGTCGGTGTGTCGCTGCTGGGGATGCGGGACACCGAGAGGGCACGAGGGCGCGCTCGCGCTGCCTGACGACGGCCGACGTGCGACGGGTCGTCGTCGTGCTGCTCCGGCGGACCCCGAGTTCACGGCACGTTCGCCCTGCCGCAACCGCGCCGTGCGAACCTGCCCGCATGACAGCCGACGAGACCCGCGAGATCGACGTCGTGGTCCAGCGCATCGCGGACCGGTTCCCCGGCGTGGACCCGGACGACGTGCGCGCGCAGGTGCACGCCGAGCTCGAGGTCTTCGACGACGCGCACGTGCGCGACTTCGTGCCCGTGCTCGTGGAGAACGCGGTCATGGACACGCTGCGGGCGTCGCTCGAGCCGACGCCGATCGTCCCGCCCGAGGCCTGAGACCTGGAAGGCGAGGACGCGACCGAGCCCGGACTGGAAGGTCGCGGACCGCCTCGGCTGGGACGACACCGGGCCCGCGGAGTACGTCGCCGTCGCCAGCCTCCAGTCCGACGCCCTCGTCACGGAGGACGCCGAGCTGGCCCGGGCCGCGGAGGGGCTCGTGCGCGTCGCGTCGTTCGGGGAGCTGTCGGGGCTCGCGTGAGCGCGGGGGACCCGCTCGGTGAGCGAGCACGCGACATGGCGCGTACCGTCGAGCCGCTGACGACGAGGAGTGCGGATCACGGTGAACAGGGAAGTAGTGGGCGACGTCGCGATCGAGGACGGCGGGTCGCGGTGGGTGATGTGGGGCGAGATCGACTTCTCGGTGACGCATCGGGTCAAGCGGGCACTGGCCTCCACCATCGACGGCTTCCCGAAGACCATCGACCTCCGGCGCGTGACCTTCATGGACTCGTCGGGCCTTCACTTGCTCCTCATGAAGGTGACGGCCGCGAGCCGTCCGCGGCTCGTCGACGCCCCGCAGCCCGTCCTCGACCTGCTCGACATGAGCAGCGCGCGAGGACTGGTCGAGCTCGTCGACGGTCCGCACGACGACGGCGTGAGCACTCCCGGCGGAACCGCCGTGGGGCCCGCGCCAACCAGCGGCGCAGGACGGGGCGCGTGAGGCACTGGACGCCGACGACCGACATGGTGCGTCGGCTCTACGTCGCCGGCCGTGAGGCGACGAGCCCCGCGGAGACGCTGCGCATGCGACCCGAGGAGATCGGCGCCGAGTTCGACCGGTGGTTCGCGGAGGCCGTCCGGCGTGCTTCCCGCCAGGACGCCGGGCCGGCGGAGGGTGACCCGACGGGCGGGCGCTCCTGACGCCGCTGCAGGACCGGTCGACCACCAGCGCTCGGCCGTGCGCCGCCACGTGCCGCTAGGTGTTCTCGCCGCCGTAGAACGTCCAGATGCGGTGCTGCGTATGCGGATCGATGCGGCGACGCGGGCTGGTGGAGCCGCCGACGTGAGCCGCGAGCCAGGAGCGCAGCGAGCTCGAGGAGGTCTCGACCTCGCGGGCGAGCTCGTCGACGGTCGGCCATGCCGACCGCGCGGTGCGGACCTGGTTCCCCGTGGCCGCGAGGTGGATGTCGCCGCCCCATGCCATGGCTTCGACGGGTGACGAGAACCCGCCGATGCGACCGGGCCGGGGCAGGGGTTTCTCGAGGCACCACTCCTCCGCCCGCGTGACGACCCGGTACACCCCCTCGGGTGCCGTGGCCTCGTACCCGCCGTCCTCCGTCGCCTTCCAGCTCAGCCCCATGAGGCGAAGTATTGCAGCGATACGCCTCGAATGAAACATGAGCGAGACGCGGACCTCGACTTCACCCGCTGGCTTCTGGACACTCGTCCAGTTCGCGACCTACGGTGGACGCAGCGCCGGTGCCCCCACCATCGCCCCCCGCTGGTGGGGGTGCCGGCCGTCAACGCGGTGCTGTCGAGCCGCTCCCCGCGGCATGGGCTCGGGGCCGCTCCGCGACGTGCTGGCGGCGGACGTGCGCCGGCCGGCTCGGCTCCATCGAGAGGTGGTGGGCCCCGTGGGGTTCGAACCCACAACCTACGGATTAAAAGTCCGCAGCTCTGCCAGTTGAGCTAGAGGCCCCGGACGAGCGCGCTGCGATCGTCGGGGACAGCCTACGCGGGCGTGCGCAGCCCCTGGATCCGGAGCGCCACGACCCGTGACGCCCGCGCGGCACGGGAGTAGCGTCGTCCGTGAGGGGGCAGCACTTCGTCCCGACCCGGCACGCGGCGATCTCCCGACCGCGCCGGGCCCGACCCGTACCTGTGCACCGTCGCACCATGGAAGGGGTCTGCCGTGCACACCCCGCGCCGTCTGACCGTCCTCGTCCTCTCCGCACTCCTCCTCGCGACCTCGGCCTCGGCCGCCGTCGCGACACCACCACGACCCGGCCCCTCGCACTCCGCACCGACCCTCCTGGCGACCGGGCTCTCCGGCGGCGCGGGCAGCACGGTCGGGCCCGACGGCTCCCTCTACGTGACCGAGCCGCGGTCCGGCGAGGTCTCCCGGGTCGACCGCCGGACCGGTGAGATCTCGACCGTCGTGTCCGGCCTGCCGACGCAACTGCCCGGGACACCGGGTGGCGCGATCGACGTCGCGTTCCTCGGGCGCACCGCCTACGTCCTCGTGACCATCGTCGAGCCAGCCGTCGTCGGCCTCTATCGCGTGGACCGGTCCGGCGGCGTGACCCCGGTGGCCGACATCGGGGCCTGGTCGATCGCGAACCCGCCCGACACGGACTTCTTCGTGCCCTCGGGCGTGCAGTACGCGCTCGAGAGCTACCGGGGCGGCTTCCTCGTGACGGACGGGCATCACAACCGGGTGCTGCGCGTGACGACGCGCGGCGAGGTCACCGAGGTCCTCGCGCTCGGCAACGTCGTGCCCACGGGTCTCGAGACCGTCGGCCGCACGGTCCTGCTCGCGCAGGCCGGTCCGGTCCCGCACCTGCCGGAGGACGGGCGCGTCGTCGCGTTCCGGCCCGGGTCGCAGGACGTGCGAGAGGTCGCCTCCGGCGGTCGGCTGCTCGTGGACGTCGAGAGCGGGCACGGTCACCTGTTCGCGCTCGCCCAGGGCACGTTCACGCCGGGGAGCCCCGAGGGATCGCCGGCCGCTCCGGACACCGGACAGCTCCTGGAGGTCGGTCGGCACGGCGACCTGCGAGCCGTCGCGGTCGGCCTCGACCGGCCGACGTCGGTCGAGATCGTCGGGCGCACGGCCTACGTCGTCACGCTCGACGGGGAGGTGTGGACCGTGCGTCTGGGGCACGGCCACGGGCACTCGCACGGCCACTGAGCCGCACTCCACCAGCGCGCCGCCCTGCATCGGTGGGTCGCGAGACGCCGCCGGACCCGCGCGGGCGCGTACCGTACGCGCCGCTCCCCGGACTGTCCTGTGCGGTCTTGCTGCGTGAGAAATTCGGTGAGATCGGGGTGTGGCGCTTGCGCCGTCCGCCGGATCTTGCTTGGTTGGAGGAGACCGAGGGGCCCGCGGGAGGGTGCACCGACGGCAGGTCACACCACCCAGGTGTGAGCCGCACGGACGTGTCCCGTGGCCCCCGCCCGGCGACGAGAGGAGCTCTCGTGCTCACCCTGACCGACAACGCCCGTACCGCTGTCCAGGACCTCACCACGCAGGCCGGTGTCCCCGAGGGAGGCGGTCTCCGGATCGCCGAGTCCGCGGACCAGGCCGGCAGCTTCGAGCTCGCGCTCGTTCCCGCCCCGCAGCCCGACGACGAGGTCGTCGAGAACGGCGAGGCCAAGGTGTTCGTGGAGTCCGCCACCGTGCCGACGCTCTCGAACCTCACGCTCGACACCGACCCGAACGCTCAGGGTCCGTCGTTCGTCCTGACCCCTCAGGGCTGACGCCGCACGCACTTCGGCGACGCGCCGCTCTCCTCCTCCAGGCGCGTCCTCGGCTTCGACGGGTCGTCCGCATCGCGGGCGGCCCGTCGTCGTGCCCGGCCGGGGCAGGCCTGCGCCACCAGCCTCGGACGTCCTCAGCGCGCGTCGCGCGCGGCGGCGGCGACCTCCGCGGCGACCGCGCCGGCGCGCCAGCAGCGGAACCGCAGGACGCCGCGCTCGTGGTGCACCGCGACGATCCCGGTGAGGACCCCTGGCTCCGTCTCGACCGACGTCACGTCGCGCAGCGCGAGCATCATCTCGCCCGGCAGCCCACGGAGCAGCGCCTGGTCCGCGCGTGAGACGCCGAACCACAGGTGGTCCGGGACGACGGCGAACCGCGTCCCGACCCAGATCTCCGCCCGTCTCCGCCGCCATCTCTCGACGGTCCGGCCCACCCCGGTCGTCGTGGAGGGGACGTCCCGCCGGTCGGTCCCGGGGAGGAGCAGGTTCGCGAGGCGCCGCCCCGACCCGCGTTGTTCCGGCGCGTCCGCGGACCGCGTCACGTCGCCGGCCCGACGATCCACCAGCCGCCGAGCACCGCGGCACCGACCGTGACGACGAGGAACACCCCGACCCAGACGAGCCCCGGCACGCGGGTGAGCCGGGCGAGGATGTCGGCGTCGGAGGCGGCGGCCCGTCCGCGCGCCCGCTCGCTCTGGAGCTCGAGCACGGGGCGGACGGCGCCGAGGAGCAGGAACCACGTCACGGCGTAGGCGACCGCGCTCTGGACCGCCGGCGCTGCCCACCACGAGACCGCCACGAGTGCAGCGCCGCTCACGAGCACCGACCACAGGCCGAACCAGTTGCGGATCTGCAGCAGCAGGAGCGCGAGGAGCAGCACGAGCAGCCACAGCAGCCCGACGGCGTAGCCCTGGCGGAGGAGAGCGGCCGCACCGAGCCCGATCAGGCCCGGGCCGACGTAGCCCATGAACGCGGTGAGCACCATGCCGAACCCGCGCGGCCGGCCCGAGGAGACCGTCAGCCCGGACGTGTCCGAGTGCAGCCGGATGCCCGACAGGCGCCGCCCCGTCAGGACCGCGGCGAGCGCGTGCGCGCCCTCGTGCGCGATGGTGATCACGTGCCGCGCCACGCGCCACACCGGGGTCACGAGCACGACGGCGAGCGCCAGGCCGCCCATGGCGGCGACCACCGCGGGGTCCGGGGGAGCGACCGGGGTCACCGCGGCGTCCCAGATCTGCCCGACGACGTCCCCCACCGACGAGGCGACGCCACCGCCCGAGGTGGCACCGCCGTCGGACAGGGTGGTCAGGGCCATAGCGGCCTTCGTCAGCGCGTCCACGCGCGCCATTCCACCACGCCTGGCGGACAGCGGTCCCCGGCGTCCCGACTCCCGGTGCGCCGAGCACGACCTGGTGCGCGGTCGAGCACGACATCACGGTCGTTCTGCGTCTGATAACGACCGTCAGGTCGTGTTCGGCCACGGACCCCGCGGCCCCGCCCGACGTGACGCCGCACACGCTTCCCAGCCGCACGGCGTCGGGCATGAGACACTGGTCGGACGAGGGCAGTGCGAACTGCGCGCCCCGCGTCGTGGAGATCCCCCCGGATTGCGTGCGGCGGACCCCGACCCCAGCCTCGAGAGGCCTTTCTTCCTGTGACTTCCTTTGCCGACTTCGGCCTGCCCACCACCGTCGTGCGCGAGCTCTCGCGCCAGGGCATCGACTCCCCGTTCCCCATCCAGACCGCCACGCTGCCCGACTCGATGAAGGGCCGCGACGTCCTCGGCCGCGGCCGCACGGGCTCCGGCAAGACGCTGGCGTTCTCGCTCCCGACCGTCTCGCGGCTCGCCCACGCGAAGACCTCGCGGCACCCGCGTCGGCCCCGCGCGCTCGTGCTGTGCCCCACGCGCGAGCTCGCCAACCAGATCAACGCCACGATGGAGCCCGTCGCGAAGGCCCTCGGCCTGACGACGACGACGATCTTCGGCGGCGTCGCGCAGTCGCGCCAGGTCGCCGCGCTCGACAAGGGCGTGGACATCGTCATCGCGTGCCCCGGCCGCCTCGAGGACCTCCTCAACCAGCGCCTGCTCACGCTCGACGGCATCGAGATCACCGTGCTCGACGAGGCCGACCACATGGCCGACCTCGGGTTCCTGCCCGGCGTGAAGCGCATCATGGACAAGACCCCGAAGAAGGGTCAGCGCATGCTGTTCTCCGCGACGCTCGACAACGGCGTGGACCAGCTCGTCAAGCGCTACCTCAGCAACCCGGTGCGCCACTCCGTGGACGACGCCGCGGCCGCGCCCCCGCAGATGACGCACCACATCCTCGCGGTGCGCGACGCGGAGGCGAAGAAGCAGGTCGTGCACGAGCTCGCGTCGGGCACCGGTCGCCGCGTCCTGTTCATGAAGACGAAGCACCAGGCGAAGAAGCTCGCGAGGCAGCTCACCGCCGCGGGCGTCCCCGCCGTGGACCTGCACGGCAACCTCGGCCAGGGCGCGCGCGAGCGCAACCTCGAGGCGTTCTCCTCGGGCACCGTGAAGGTGCTCGTCGCGACGGACATCGCCGCGCGCGGCATCCACGTCGACGAGGTCGAGCTCGTCGTGCACGTCGACCCGCCGGCCGAGCACAAGGCCTACCTCCACCGCTCGGGCCGCACGGCGCGCGCGGGCTCCGAGGGCGTCGTCGTCACCGTGATGCTCCCCGAGCAGCGCGGCGACGTGCGCGACCTGACCCGCAAGGCGAAGATCACGGCGCAGCCGAAGCCCGTCGACCCGGGCGACGCCACGCTGAAGGCGCTCGTCGGCGACATCGCGGCGTACGTGCGCCCGGCCGACATCACGCCCCCGCAGACGCAGGCCCGGCGCGGCACGCCGTCGACCAACGGCGGCTCGCGCGCGTCGCGCCGTGGCCAGGGCTCCGGCCAGGGCGGCGCTCCGCGCGGCCAGTCCGCCGGCGGCCAGGGCGGCCAGCGCCAGACGGCGCAGCGTTCCGGCGGCGCCGGCCGCCCCGCCGGTGGCTCGTTGGGCGGCTCGTCGCGTGGCGGGCAGTCCCGCGGCGGTCAGCAGGGCCAGCAGTCGGCAGGGCAGGGCGGCTCCGCCCGCCGCGGCGGCCGCGGCCGCGCGCAGCGCCCCGCGGGCGGGACCGTCTACTCGACGTCCTCCGCGCGCTGACCGCAGCACCTCGCAGCACGGCCGGCGGGCCGAGGACGGGAGATCCGTCCTCGGCCCGCTGCCGTACCCGCTCCTGGCGGTACCTCGCCCCGCCGTCCCGTCGTCGCTACTGCCGTGCCATCGCGATCCGGAGCACCGTCTCCGGGTCCACGAGGTGGTCGTGCGTGTCGCCGCCCACGTCGAGCTGCACCCACTGCAGCCGCCCGGTGAACCGGCTCGTCCGGGTGGTGTAGTCGGGCGAGACGCACGTGCCCGACTCGTAGCCGACGTCCGTGGTCTCGTCCGCGGAGAAGATCATCGGCTGCGTCGCGTCGACGCGGCCGGTGCCGACGGGCTCGCCGTCGTGGAACAGCGTGACGTCGCCGCCCTTGCCGAGGCCTCCGCCGTCGTACGCCAGCTCGGCGCGCACCTGGTGGCTGCCGCTGGGCAGCGGGACGTCCGCCCGGACGGCGAAGTGGTGGATGCCGAGCACGTTGTAGAGGAACGTGAGGCGTCCCTCGTGGACGTACAGGCTCCACCCGCCGAACCGGCCGCCCTGCGCGACGAGCACCCCCTGCGCCGGCTCGTCACGGACGTCGACCTGCGCGGTGACGGTGAACGACCTGTTCTTGACGCTCAGGACGCTGTTCTCCGAGAGGCGGCCCATGCCGGGGTAGAACACCTGGCGCGTCCCTCGCAGGAGGGTCGGCCGCCCCGCCAGCGTCGGCTCGAGCCGTTCCGCGCCGCGGTCGTCCAGCGGGAGGACGCCGTACTTCGCCGCCTCGATGAGCCAGAGCCGCTGCAGCCTGGCGAGCACGTCCGGGCGCTCCGCGGCGAGGTCGTGCGCCTGGCTGAAGTCCGCCGACCCGTCGTAGAGCTCCCACGTGTCGTCGTCGAACGGCACGAGATCGCCACCCACCATGACCCACGGGGTGCGGTGCTTCGTCACCGCGCTCCAGCCCTTGTGGTAGATCCCGCGGTTCCCGAACATCTCGAAGTACTGGAGGTCGTGCCGCTCCGGGACCTCGGGGTCGTCGAACGTGTACAGCATCGACGTGCCCTCCATCGGTGACTGCAGCACGCCGTTGACCATCGTGGGCTCCGGGATCCCGGCCGCCTCGAGGACCGTCGGCGCGACGTCGACCACGTGCGTGAACTGCGAGCGCAGACCGCCGCGCTCCGCGATCCGCCGCGGCCAGTGCACGATCGTCCCGTTGCGCGTCCCGCCCCAGTGCGACGCGACCTGCTTGGTCCACTGCAGCGGCGAGTTCATGGCCCACGCCCACCCGACGGCGTAGTGGTTGTACGAGCTGGGCGAGCCGAGGTCGTCCATCGTCGAGCGCAGGAACTCGGGCGTCTCGAGCGCCGCCATGCCGTTGAAGTTCGCCATCTCGTTGAACGCGCCGTTCACCGTGCCCTCGGCCGACGCGCCGTTGTCGCCGATGACGTAGTAGACGAGCGTGTCCTCGAGCACGCCGAGCTCCTCGAGCGTGTCGACGAACCGGCCGACGTGGTGGTCGGTGTGCTCGAGGAACGCCGCGTACACCTCCATCTGGCGGGCGAGGACGGGCTTCAGGTCGTCGGGCATGTCGTCCCACGCGGGGATCTCGTCGTGCCGTGCCGTGAGCTGCGTGCCCTCCGGCACGACCCCGAGCTCCTGCTGGCGGGCGAAGATCCGCTCGCGCTGGACGTCCCAGCCGTCGTCGAACGCGCCACGGTACTTCTGGATCCACTCGGCGGGAACGTGGTGCGGCGCGTGCGTCGCACCGGGCGCGAGGTAGACGAAGAACGGCTTGTCCGGCATGAGCGCCTTCTGCTGGCGCACCCACGCCGAGGCGTGGTCCACGAGGTCCTCGGTGAGGTGGTAGCCCTCCTCCGCCGTGGCGGGCGGCTCGACGGGGGTCGTGCCGTCGTACAGGGCCGGGTCCCACTGGTTGTTCTCGCCGCCGATGAAGCCGTAGAAGGTCTCGAAGCCGCCTCCCCCCGACGGCCAGGCGTCGAACGGGCCCATCGGGGACGTCTGCCACACGGGGACCTCGTGGCACTTGCCGAACTGCGCCGTCGAGTAGCCGTTGAGCCGGAGCGTGAGCGCGAGCGGCGCCTTCGTGTTGGGGCGCAGCGAGCTGTTGCCGGGAGCCGACGTCGCCGTCTCGGTAATGCTCCCCATGCCGACCGAGTGGTGGTTGCGGCCCGTGAGGAGCGCCTGGCGCGTCGGGGCGCACAGCGCCGTGGTGTGGAACCGGTTGAACCGCAGACCGCCCGCCGCGAGCCGCTCGGCGGTCGGGGTGCGGCACGGGCCGCCGAACGCGCTGGAGGCGCCGAACCCGACGTCGTCCAGGAGGATCACGACGACGTTCGGCGCGCCCTCGGGCGGGAGCAGCGGTTCGATCGGCGGGAACGCGGTGTCGGGATCCCGCGCGTCGTACGTCGTCAGGCCGGGAGGCGTGCGATCGGGGATCGGGAGCATCGAGCGGGCGTGCTGGTCGGGACGCATGGTGCCTCCTCGGGCAGGGCGGACGCGAGCGTCACGCCGCTGCGGACGCCCTGCTGGCGTCTGCCAGTGTGATCTGTATCACGTGCTGCCGACGAGTGCGACCCGGGTCTCCGCCGCGGCGCGCGGACCGGGGCTGAGGCGGCGGTTCAGTGCAGGAGGTACTTCAGGAGGATCACCACGAGGCCGAAGCCGGCCGCCACGCACGTCTCGCCGACCAGCGGCCAGCCCCGCACCCCGGCCCGGGTCGCGGCGTACCAGCCGGCCGCGGCGAGCAGCACGACCGTGAACCACAGGGCGACGAAGGACGCGGTCTCGGCGTCGAGGCCCGCGACCCGCCCGACGGCGAAGACGACGATCGGGGGGATGCTGCCGACGAGCACGCCGGTGTTGGTCCGCAGCGCCTCGTTGAGCCGATGGCCCGACGAGTGGTCCGGGTCCGAGAACCGGCCGCCGATCGCGTCCACGTAGACGTGGGTGAGCCAGTAGATGACGGCGACCACCGAGGCGGCGATCGCGACGCGGTCGCTGTCGACGGTGTGGACGCTGTTCACGGCGAGCACGGACCCGGTGACGACGGCGCCGTACAGGAGATCCGGCGCGGCGCGCGCGTGGACGTGACGTCGCAGTCTGTTCGGCACCTCGGCCATGGGGTCATCCTCCCCGCTGACGGGACGGTGCGCCACGGGGCCAGGAACACCGGGCGCGTCAGGACGGTTGGGAACGTCGGAGGTGGATCATGACCGACAAGACCCACGAGAACACCGGCACCTATCAGGTGACGAAGACGGACGAGCAGTGGCGCGAGGAGCTCACGCCGCAGGAGTATGCCGTCCTGCGCCACGCGGGCACGGAGCGTGCCTGGACGGGCGAGCTGCTCGACGAGAAGCGCGTCGGCGTCTACAGCTGTCGCGCGTGCGGCAACGAGCTTTTCCGCTCGGACACCAAGTTCGACTCGCACTGCGGGTGGCCGAGCTTCTTCAGCCCGCTCGCCGGCGACCGCGTCGAGCTGCTCACCGACAGCAGCCTCGGCATGGTGCGCACCGAGGTGCGCTGCGCCCGGTGCGGCTCGCACCTGGGGCACGTCTTCGACGACGCGCCGCAGACCCCGACGGGCGACCGCTTCTGCATGAACTCCGTCAGCCTGACGTTCGAGCCGACGGCCTGACGCCCGCCGTCGTGCGCCGGCCCGTGCGGCGCGCGACGAGCGACCGGACCAGGACGTCGCCCCCCACGGCGAGGGCGACTCCGACCGCGTAGCAGGCCAGGTCCCGCACCGCGAACGTGCTGCCCAGCAGCCACGCCGCGGGCGGGACCTCGTCGTTCACGGCCGCCGCGAGGCCGGTGGCCTGCAGTGCCTCGACCGCCCCGCACCACGCGAGTGCGAGCGCGCCGACCGCGACGGGGCGGGTGCGCACGAGGACCAGCGCCACGAGCAGGTAGGTCGCCACCGCGTACAGCACGTCACCGCCGACGTCGCCCCACGGGTCCGGCACGCGGGTCGCCACGACGAGGCCCGCGAGCACCACGGCGGCGAGCGCCGCCACGAGGGCGAGGCGCCGCCGCACCGGCGTCACCGCGTGGCGTTCCAGCGCACGACGTCCTCGGAGTAGCGGTGCAGGAGCCCCGCGAGCGTCGCGACGTCGTCGCGCTCCCACCCGGCGAGCGCCTCGGTGATGGACTGGACCCGGCCACGGTGGGCGGCCTGGAGACGTGCCGCGCCGTCGGGGGTGAGCGTGATGAGCTGGCCACGCGAGTCGTCGGGGTCGACCTCGCGCGCGACGAGCCCGAGCGAGTGCATGCGGCTGAGCTGGCGGGAGATGGTCGCCCGCCCGACGCCGAAATGCGCCGCGAGGTCGGAGCCCCGGACGCCCGGGCGGTCCGCGATGTGCGCCAGGATCGGGTAGGCGCTCGCCTCCAGACCGGGGTGGATCCGGCGCGCCATGGCGGCGGCCGCCGCCCCGGCGCGGCGCAGCAGGATGCGCAGCTCGCGCTCGAGGTCGACGTACGCGACGTCGGGCTCGGTCGACGGGGTGGCGCTCGGGGCAGGCGTTTCGGCGGACACAGGCCCATCATGGCGGCAAGGGGGAGGAAAGGTCACGATCGTTCGGCAAACCTCACCCTGCTGGACACCTGACCAGCACGTCGAGTGCATGAGAAATGCGGCCCCGAATCGTCTCGGGACCGCATGTCTCACGCACTCGGAGCCCGGGTCAGCGCGACGGCCGAGCCGTGGCCTCGTCGTCGACGACGCCACCGGGCGCCCACGCGTCGACGAGCGTCGACTCGGCCTCCTCGACGAGGGTGACCCGTCCAGGCGTGGAGTCCACGGGCGCGTCGTCGGCGTCCGCCGACGCAGCCGCCTCGCGCTCGAGCCGCTCCTGCAGGCCCGTCTTGGTGCCGAGCGGCACCTCCTTGAGGAAGGCCACCGCGATCAGCGCGACGAGCGCGAGCGGCACCGCGACGAGGAAGATCTCGGCGATCCCGTCGCCGTACGACTTCTCGACGAGGTCCCGGAGCGGCGCGGGCAGGGTCGCGACGTCGGGCACCGCGCTGCTGCCGCCCATCGAGTCGGCCGGGACGCCCATCGCGGTGAGGCCGGACCGGATCGACGACGTCACCGTGCTCGCGAGCACCGCACCGAGCACGGACACGCCGATCGCACCACCGAGCGTCCGGAAGAACGCCACGGTGGACGACCCGGCACCCATCTCCTCGACGGCGAGCGTGTTCTGGACCGCCAGGACCAGGTTCTGCATGAGCATGCCCATCGAGGTGCCGAGCATGAACAGGTAGAGGCTCACCAGGACGAAGCTCGTGTGGTAGTCGATCGTCGACAGCGCGAGCAGGGACACGGTGAGCAGTGCGGCACCGGAGACCATGATCGTCTTGTACCGGCCGGTCCGGGTGATGAGCTGGCCGAACAGCGTCGACGCCACGAACGTGCCGATGATCATGGGGATGGTCAGGAGGCCCGACTCGGTCGGCGTCTTGCCGCGCGCGACCTGCATGTACTGGCTGAGGAAGACGGCAGTGCCGAACATCGCGACACCGACCGCGACCGACGCCACGACCGCGAGGACGAACGTGCGGTTCTTGAACAGGTGCAGCGGGATGATCGGCTCGGGGGTGACGCGCTCGACGAGCACGGCGCCGACGAGCGCGGCCAGGGCACCGCCGACCATGAGGAAGGTCTGCCACGAGAGCCACTCGAAGTTCTGGCCCGCGAACGTGACCCAGAGCAGGAGCGTGGCGACGCCGACGCTGATGAGGACGGCGCCCCAGTAGTCGATGCGCACGACCCTGCGCGCCATCGTCGGCAGGTGCAGCGTGCGCTGGAGCACGACGATCGCGGCGATCGCGAACGGCAGGCCGACGAAGAAGTTCAGGCGCCAGCTCACGGTGTCGGTGAGCACGCCCCCGAGCAGCGGGCCGCCGATCTGGCTGACGGCCATGATGCCGCCCATGAGGCCCATGAACTTGCCGCGCTCGCGCGGGGAGATGATGTCGGTGATGAGCACGGTCGCGAGCGCCATGAGGCCGCCGGCGCCGATGCCCTGGAAGGCGCGGAGCGCGATGAGGGTCTCGACGTTCTGCGACAGCCCGGCCAGCGCCGAGGACACGACCGCGACCACCAGGGCGACCTGGATGAGGACCTTGCGGTTCGTGAGGTCGGCGAGCTTGCCCCAGATGGGGGTCGAGATGCACATCGCGAGGAGGGTCGACGTGACGACCCAGGTGTAGGAGGACTGCGACCCGTCCAGGTCGCTGACGATCTTGGGCAGCGAGCTCGACACGATGGAGCTGGCGAGGATCGCGACGAACATGCCGAGGAGGATCCCGGAGAGGGACTCCATGACCTCACGGCGGGTCATCGTGGTCTGCCCGGCGGACGCGGGTGGCGTCTCGGCGGAGGTGGTGGCACTGGTCATGCGGGGGTGCTCCTCGGGGGTGCTGGCGGTGCGGGGGAGGTCGGGGGTGGCGTGGCGTGGCCGGAGGCGGCGTGGGCCGCCGCGACCGCACCGGTCACGCGGTCGATCTGCTCGGTCGCGGCGACGATCTCGTCGGTCGACCAGTCGGCGAAGGTCTCGGCGCTCATCACGTCGATCAGGGCGAACGAGCGTCGGACGACGTCGTGCCCGGCGTCGGTGAGCGCGACGGTCCGTGCGCGCCGGTCGTCGTCGTCGACCGAGCGCAGGACGAGGCCGCCGTCGACGAGGTGGCTGACCTGCCGGCTCGCGACGGACAGGTCGACGCGGAGCCTGGCCGCGACGTCGCCGAGCTGGACGGGGCCGCAGCGGTCGAGCATGCGCAGGACGCCGAGCGACGCGCGCGGGATGTCGAGGTCCCGCGCGATGCGCACCGCGCTCTCCCGCTGCACGCGCGCGAGGTCGTCGAGCGCGCGGACGAGCCCCGAGGTCGGGGTGCGGTCGGGGGAGGTGGTGGCTGCGCCGTCGGGCGCGAGGGTGGTGACGGGCACGGTGACTCCTTGGTTGCTGCAGGCAAGCATACGCGATGCAGTTGCTTGCAGCAACCATCAGTCGTCGTGGGCGACTCCCGGACGCGGCGAGCCCGGGGCCGCGGGGCACAGGGTGCCGCGCGACCCCGGGCTCGTCGGGGTGGTCCGGACGGGTCAGCCGTGTCGGGCAGCCGCCTCGTTGCCCATGTCCTCGAGCTCCATGCCCTTGGTCTCCGGGACCTTCGAGAGCACGAAGACGAACGACAGCGCCGCGAAGATCGCGTACATGAGGTACGGGATGGTCGCGCCGAACGCATCGAGCATCGGGGGGAACGACAGGGTGATCGCGAAGTTCGCGAGCCACTGCGCCATCGCCGCGACCCCCAGCGCGGCGGCGCGGATCCGGTTCGGGAACATCTCGCCGAGCAGGACCCAGACCAGGGGCCCCCAGGACGCACCGAAGAAGACGACGAACGCGTTCGCGGCGACGAGGGCGATCGGAGCCCACGGGTCGGGCAGCGTGATGTTGTCGCCGCTCCCGCTCGCCTGCGTGAAGGCGAGCGCCATGATGCCGAGCGAGAGCGTCATGCCGGCCGAGCCGATCAGCAGGATGGGGCGGCGACCGACCTTGTCCACGAGAGCGATCGCGATGAACGTCACGGCGACGTTCGTCACCGACGTGATGGTCGAGACGAGGAACGACTGGCTCTCGTCGAACCCGACGGCCTGCCACAAGGTCGTCGAGTAGTAGAAGATCACGTTGATCCCGACGAACTGCTGGAACACCGACAGCAGGATGCCGACCCAGACGATCGGCTTGAGCCCGAAGCTCGAGCCCTTGAGCGAGCCCTCCTGGGCGTTCTTCTCGTCCACGGCGATCGAGCGGTGGATCTGCGCGATGCGGTCGTCCACGTCCTCGTCCGGCCCGAGCACCGACGCGAGCACGTCCCTCGCCTCCGCGTCGCGGCCCTTGGCGACGAGGTAGCGGGGCGACTCGGGGATGCGCATCGCCAGGATCCCGTAGACCGCGGCGGGGATCACGCACACGAGGAACATCCACCGCCAGGCCTCCCAACCCAGCCACAGCTCGTTGGCGGCTCCGCCGGCCGTCTCCGCGAGGAGCTGGTCGGACAGCAGCGCCGCGAAGATGCCGACCGTGATCGCGAGCTGCTGGAGCGAGCCCAGGCGGCCGCGCAGCTTCGCCGGGGCGATCTCGGCGATGTACGCGGGGGCGATGACCGACGCGATGCCGATCCCCACGCCGGCCATGAACCGCCAGAGCGCCAGGTCGAGCGCCGACCACGCGATCGCGGAGAGGATCGACGAGGCGAAGAACAGGATCGCGCCGAACACCATGACGCGCGTGCGCCCCCACCGGTCGGCGAGCTTGCCGCCGGACCACGCGCCGAGCGCGCACCCGAGGAGCGCGATCGCGACCACGAGGCCGGTGACGGCCGCGTCGAGGTCGAACTGCCCCTCGATCGCGGCGACCGCGCCGTTGATGACCGAGCTGTCGAACCCGAAGAGGAAGCCACCGACGGCGGCGGCGAACGCAAGACCGATGGCCTTGCGGTGCGCGCTCTTCGCGGTGACGGTCTGGTGACCTGCGGCGTCGCTGGACATGGGTTCCCTCCGGTCGCTCACGGGCCCTGCCGCGGACCCTTTCGTCACTGTAGGGCGGCCTGTCCGACCCGGCGCGCCGAAGTGGCACGCCCTCGCAGTGGTCTCCGCGACACCCGTCGCGGGCACGTGACCGACGGCGGTCCGGTGCAGACTGGGTCGGTGCCCGACGTCCCAGACCTCCCGCCCGAGCGTCCTCGTGAGCCGTCCCCCGCCGTGCCGGAGGGCGTCCCCGACCCCGGCCGCCCGGACCGCACCGTGCGCCCGCGGCGCCCCGCGATGCTCGACCCGCGCGACGCCGACGAGCTCCCCGGCGAGCTCGACCCCGCGCTGCGCGAGGAGGTCGCGCACACCACGGCGCACGCCATCGTCCACCAGGCCCGCGACGCGGAGGACCCCGAGGTCGTCGGCAGGCTCGTCCACCTCGTCGAGACCGAGGGGCTCGACGTCGTCGCGGCGCTGTGGGCGGACGCGCCGCCCAACTCCCTGCCGGGCGCGCTGTGGCGGCTCTACGTGCTGCGCGAGTGGGTGCGGCGCGACCCGCAGACCGTGACGCTGCGCTACCGGCTGGGCGTCGACGTCGCCCCGGTGCACGAGGCGATCGCCGGCGTCCCCCGCCCGCCCGAGCCGCAGGACCTGCTCGAGCTCGCCGACGCGGTGCTCTCGGGGGTCTTCGCCGGAGACCTCGCCGTCGCGCTGGAGCGCGCGGCCTCGTTCTGCCGCATCCTCGCGACCGGGGCGGCCTTCGACGCCGACGCCCGCGAGGTGGTCGACCCGGACGGCGCACTGCGCACGACCCGCGGTGCGTCGTCGCTCCAGCGGACCGCCGAGGAGCTGGAGCACGCAGCGACGCTGTGGCGCGCGGACCGGCTGGACTGACCGCTCGCCCCCGCACGTCCGTGGCCGGCTCGCACGCCGGCCGGGGGAGTCTCGCGGTGCGCGAACACGCACCCGTCCGGGTTCCCGTGCCGGGCACCGGCACGTACGATGGACGACGACGCCGGGCCGCGGTAGCCCCGGGCTCCACACTCAGCCGCTACGAGCGGCCACGCGCCGAGAGGCGCTCCCGGTCCGGCGTCGCTCCGTGGCCGCGCGGCCCGCGACGAGGCGGGCGGCGTCGGCGTCCCTTTCCCGACGGAATCCGTGCGGGACCTCCGCCCCGGCGTGGGCAGGCCGTGCGGCACCTCGTGGCGGACGCACAGGGACCAGTGCGGGAGCACGGCTCGCGGTCGGCTACATTTGACGAGAGTTCGACCCGTGTTCACCCGTACCACACCTGCAGCACCCCTCGAGACTCATCGCCGCAGTACCGACAGCGCTCTCGACGACACGGACGACGAGAGCGTTCCGACACCGCGCCGAACCCGACCCCGCCCCACCTCCGGAGCCTCCCGTGCGCCTGCGCCTGACACCGCGCGACACCTCGTTCTTCGATCTCCTCGCCGCACTGGCGCAGCACCTCGTCACCGGTTCCACGCTCCTCGCCGAGCTGCTCGGCGCCGACCGGCCGACCCGCAAGGTCCTGGCGAAGCAGCTCAGCGAGACCGAGCACCTCGCGGACGACGCGACCCACTCGATCATGCGTCGCCTCAACCAGACGTTCGTCACCCCGTTCGACCGGGACGACATCTACGCGCTGGCGTCCGCGCTCGACGACTGCATGGACTACATGGAGGAGGCCGCCGACCTCATCGTCCTGTACAAGGTCGAGGCGTTGCCGGCGCGGGTGTCCGAGCAGGTGCAGGTGCTGCAGCGCGCGTCGGAGCTCACGGCGGAGGCGATGCCGCGCCTGCGGTCGATGAGCGACCTCGCCGAGTACTGGGTCGAGGTCAACCGCCTGGAGAACCAGGCCGACAAGCTGCACCGCAAGCTGCTCGCCGAGCTGTTCGACGACGTGGCGGACCCGATCCTCCTCATGAAGCTCAAGGAGATCGTCGAGATCCTCGAGGAGGCCGCGGACGCGTTCGAGAAGGTCGCGAACACGGTCGAGACCATCGCGCTCAAGGAGTCCTGAGAACGGTGGGTAGCGAGGTCGTCCTCGTCGTCGTGGTCGTCGCGTTCGCGCTGGCGTTCGACTACACCAACGGGTTCCACGACGCGGCGAACGCGATCGCGACGTCGGTCTCCACGCGGGCCCTGACCCCGCGGGCCGCGCTCATCATGGCGGCGGTCTTCAACCTCATCGGCGCGCTGCTCGGCACGGCCGTGGCGCAGACCATCGCCGAGGACATCGTGGCGGTGAACGACGTCCCGCCCCACCAGGGCCTCGTGATCGTGCTGTGCGGGCTCGTCGGCGCGATCACGTGGAACCTCATCACCTGGTGGCTCGGGCTGCCGTCGTCGTCGACGCA
Source organism: Cellulosimicrobium sp. So1_17 (assembly GCF_055181235.1). Classification (NCBI taxonomy): domain Bacteria; kingdom Bacillati; phylum Actinomycetota; class Actinomycetes; order Micrococcales; family Promicromonosporaceae; genus Cellulosimicrobium; species Cellulosimicrobium sp. So1_17. Next base: position 2,237,001 of record NZ_CM143702.1, on the reverse strand, counting down.
CGCCATCATCGGCGGGCTCGCGGGCGTCGGGATCGCGTCGGGCATCACCGTGCACTGGGACGCGATCCTCGACAAGGTCGTGCTGCCCATGATCTTCTCGCCGCTCATCGGCTTCGGCCTGGCGTTCGCGCTCATGGTGGGCGTGCTGTGGATCTTCCGGAACGCGGCGCCCGCGAAGGCGTTCCGCCGCTTCCGGATCGCGCAGACCGCCTCAGCCGCGGCGATGGCCCTCGGCCATGGCCTGCAGGACGCGCAGAAGACGATGGGCGTCATCGTGCTCGCGCTCGTCGCGGGCGGGTTCCAGGACGACAACACCATCCCGCTGTGGGTCAAGCTGTCCGCCGCGACGGCGATCTCGCTCGGCACCTACGCGGGCGGGTGGCGCATCATGCGCACGCTGGGCCGCAAGATCATCGAGCTCGACCCGGCACGCGGCTTCGTGGCGGAGTCCGTGGCGTCGCTCGTGCTCTACGCCAACGCGTTCATCTTCCACGCGCCGGTCTCGACGACGCACACGATCACGTCGGCGATCATGGGCGTCGGCGCGACGAAGCGGCTCTCGGCCGTCCGCTGGGGCGTCGCGAAGAACATCGGCGTGGCATGGGTCCTCACCATCCCCATGGCCGCCCTCGTGGCCGCGGTCATGTACTGGATCCTCAGCCCGATCCTCCTCTGATGCGACGTGTCAGGGCGAGGGATCACCGGGGTGGCCCACGGCCCTGACACCCACGGTGCGCCACGAACGTGTCAGGACGGGGGGTCACCGGGGTGACCCGTGGTCCTGACCGCTCCGGGCTTCGTGGCCGTGCACAGGCTCCGGACGTAGGGCCCCGTCCACAGGCCGGTCGTCGTGCCCGACGGCGCAGCCTCCACCGCCGTCAGACTCACCCCGCGACCGGCTCCCGCGACGTCGACCGCCTCCCCGGCTTCTCCCGGCTCGTCGCCGCCCAGGCGTACGTCGCCACGCGCACCCAGCTCCGTGCGCTCGGCATCACGTCGCGGCACGTCGCCACCCAGCTCGCCGCACACCGCTGGACCGCGGTGTCGAGCGACGTCGTCGTGCTGCACAACGGGCCTCCCACGGCCGAGACCGCGCTGTGGACCGCGGTCCTGTGCGCCCCCGACCCCGTGGCGCTCGGCGCGTGGACGGGGCTGGCCCGCCACGGTCTCGTGGGCTGGGCGCGGCCGGACATCCACGTCGTCGTCGCTCGCGGCGCGACGGTGGCGAGGCGGTCGGGCGTCGTCGTGCACGAGTCCCGGCGCCCCGCGCCGGAGGACATCGTGCGTGTCGACGGGCTACCTGTGCACCGGGTCGAGCGGTGTGCCGTCGACGCCGCTGCCTGGCAGGCCTCGCCGCGCACCGCCGTCGGCTGCTCGCGGCCGTCGTGCAGCAGCGGCTGACCACGGCCGACCGGCTGCACGAGCAGCTCGACCGCGTCGGCAAGGTGCGCTTCCACCGGCTGCTGCGCGCGAGCCTCGCGGACGTCCGAGGCGGTGCCGACGCCCTGAGCGAGATCGACCTCGTGCGGCTGTGCCGCGCGCACGGCCTGCCCGAGCCGTCCCGCCAGGTGCGCCGGCAGGACGCGCGCGGCCGGACGCGCTTCCTCGACGCGGAGTGGCGCCTGCGGGACGGGCGACGCCTGGTCGTCGAGGTCGACGAGGTCGGGCACATGGAGGTAGGCCGCTGGTACGACGACCTCCTGCGCGACGCCGAGCTCGGTCACGACGACCGCACGACGGCGATCCGGCTGCCGGCGGCGGCGCTGCGGATCGAGCCGCTGCGCGTCGTCGCGATCCTCGCGCGGCACCTTCTCGCGTGAGCGTGCGCGACGTGTCAGGACCGCAGGTCACCGGAGTGGCCTGTCGCCCTGACACGTTGGCGCACGCCGTGACGTGTCAGGGCGAGGGGACACCGGGGTGATCCATGGCCCTGACAGGTCAGTGCAGGGGCGGGGCGACCTTCTCCGCCGCGACGACGCGAGGCCCCTTCGGCGTGTGCGCGACGTGCGCCACGATGACCTCGCCCGGCTCCAGGTAGGGGTCCTGGGTCGGGAGCGCGTTCGCGACGGCGCGGCGTGAGTGCTGGCCCAGCACGTCGAGGACGGTCGGCAGCACCGGCCGGTGCGTGCACAGCACCGTCGACCGCTCCGTCTCGAGCAGCTCGCGCACGGTCCGGGCGACCCGCCCCGGGGAGCGCTCGTGCTGCGCCTCGCTGAGGTGCTCGCTGCTCACGGTCGCGAGGTGCGCGGCGCTCGCGTACGGCGCGATGGTCTGCGCGCACCGGTCCCACCGGCTCGTGACGACCGCCTCGACGCCGTAGGCCGCGAGCACCGGGACGAGGGCCATCGCCTGCGCGTGCCCGGTCGGTGTGAGCGGACGGTCCCGCTCCTCGCCGTGCCACACCCCGCGCGTCATCGCCTTGCCGTGCCGGGCGATGACGACGACGTGCGTCGCGAGCCGCCCCTCGTCCCGTTCGCGCACGAGCGCGTCGAGCGGCGTCCGGTCGGCGTAGCGCGTCAGCCGGCGCGCGGCGTCCTGGACCGGGAGCCACGCGGACGCGTCGATCTCCTGCGGCGAGACCGGGGGGACCGGGGCCCGCGCGGCGAGCGCGCCGGCGTCCCGCGTGCGCGACGCACGGCGCGCTGCCCAGTAGTGGACCCGCTTCACGCGGCCCTCGGGAGTGAGGTACTGCAGACCCGGCAGCGGCACGCCCAGGACCACGGGCTTGCCCGTCTCCTCGGCCACCTCGCGGGCCGCGGCGGCCTGGAACGTCTCGCCCGGGTCGAGCTTGCCCTTGGGCCAGGACCAGTCGTCGTAGCGCGGGCGGTGCACGAGCCGGACCTGCAGCTCGCCCCCCTGCACGCGCCACACGAGCGCACCGGCGGACTCGATGACGGGCGCGTGCTCGACGTGCGTGGGGCCGAGCGCAGGGCGCAGCGGGACGCCCGGTTGCACCGCGGCGGGCGGGACTCCCATCCGCGGCTCACCGTCTCCCGGCGAGACGGCGGCGCTGACGGCTCACCAGGCTCGCCTGCAGGTCGACGAGCGGCCGGTCGTCGGGACCGGCGTCGGGGCGGTGCCACGTCCCGTCCGCGTCGAGGTGCCACGAGGCCGTCGTGTCGGCCGTCGAGGTGTCGAGCAGGTCGATCAGCTCGCGGACCTGGTCGGGGTCCGTGATGCGCACGAGCGCCTCGACGCGGCGGTCGAGGTTGCGGTGCATGAGGTCGGCGGACCCGATGAAGACCTCCGCGCCGCTCTCGGGCCCCTCACCGATGGCCGGGCCCGCGGAGTTCGCGAACGCGAAGATGCGGGAGTGCTCGAGGAACCGGCCGAGGATCGAGCGGACCCGGATGTTCTCGGACAGCCCCGGGACGCCGGGCCGGACCGCGCAGATGCCCCGTACGACGAGGTCGACCTTCACGCCCGCCTGGGACGCCCGGTAGAGCGCGTCGATCGTGGCCTCGTCGACGACGGAGTTCACCTTGATCTTGACCCAGGCCTCGTGGCCGTCGCGCGCCGCCGCCGACTCGCGCTCGATGCGCTCCACCAGTCCCGTGCGCACCGTGCGGGGCGCCACGAGGAGCCGGTGGAACCGGGACTGCGGCGCGTAGCCGGAGAGCTGGTTGAACAGGCGCGTGAGGTCCTGCCCGACGTCCGGGTCGCACGTCAGCAGGCCGTGGTCGGTGTACAGCCGCGCGGTCTTCGGGTGGTAGTTGCCCGTGCCGACGTGGCAGTACCGGCGCAGGCCGTCCGACTCCTGCCGGACGACGAGCGACAGCTTGCAGTGGGTCTTGAGCCCGACGATCCCGTAGACGACGTGCACGCCCGCCTGCTCGAGCTTGCGGGCCCAGGAGATGTTCGCCTCCTCGTCGAAGCGTGCCTTGATCTCGACGAGGGCGAGGACCTGCTTGCCCGCGTCGGCGGCGTCGATGAGCGCGTCGACGATGGGGGAGTCGCCCGACGTGCGGTACAGCGTCTGCTTGATCGCGAGGACCTTCGGGTCGGCGGCGGCCTGCTCGAGGAACGTCTGCACCGAGGTCGAGAACGAGTCGTACGGGTGGTGCAGCAGCACGTCGCGCTCGCGGATCGCGGCGAAGACGTCGGTCGGCGACGCACTCTCCACCTCGGCGAGCACGCGGTGCGTCGTCGGGACGAAGGGCGGGAAGTGCAGGTCCGCACGGTCCAGGTCCGCGAGGAGGTTGAGCCCCGTGAGGTCGAGCGGCTCGGGGAGCTCGTACACCTCCTCCTCGACGACCCCGAGCTCCCGCACGAGCAGCGCGCGGATGCGCGGGCTGATGCCGTGCGTGAGCTCGAGCCGCACCGGCGGGCCGAAGCGGCGGCGCAGCAGCTCCTTCTCCATGGCCTGCAGGAGGTTCTCGGCGTCGTCCTCCTCGACCTCGACGTCCTCGTTGCGCGTGACCCGGAAGGTGTGGTGCTCGCGCACCTCCATGCCCGGGAAGAGGTGGTCGAGGTGCTGGGCGATGACCTCCTCGATCGGCACGAACGAGGTGGGGCCGCGGTCGGCGGCCCCCGTCTGCGACGTCGGTGCCGACGGGCGACCCCGCGCGTCGACCGCGATGAACCGCGGCAGCAGCGGCGGCACCTTGACGCGGGCGAAGTGCTCCTTGCCCGTCGTCGGGTTGGCGACCACCACCGCGAGGTTGAGGGACAGCCCCGAGATGTACGGGAACGGGTGCGCCGGGTCGACGGCGAGCGGCGTGAGGACCGGGAAGATCTGCTTGCGGAAGTACTTGTGCAGGCGCTCCTGCTCGCGCGTCTCGAGCTCGTCCCAGTGCACGAGCGTGATGCCCTCCGCGGCGAGCGCGGGCTGGACGTCGTCGGCGAAGACGCTCGCGTGGCGCGCCATGAGCTCGTGCGCGCGCTCGCTGATCGCGTCCAGCACCTGGCGCGGGGACAGACCGGAAGCGGCCGTGACCGCGATGCCCGTCGCCATGCGGCGCTTCAGGCCGGCGACCCGCACCATGAAGAACTCGTCCAGGTTCGACGCGAAGATCGCGAGGAAGCGCACACGCTCCAGCAGCGGCTGCCGCGGGTCCTCCGCGAGCTCGAGCACGCGCTGGTTGAACGCGAGCCAGCTCAGCTCGCGGTCCGCGAAGCGGTCGTCGGGCAGCGGCGCGCTGTCGACCGGCGCGATCTCCAGCTCCGGCTCCTCGGCGATGTGCTCGGCGATGTGCGCCGCGAGATCCGGGTCGAGCGTGCGCTGGGTGGACGTCTCGGTCATGGGTTCATGGTGGCACCAGTTGGTGAACGGTGCGTGACACGGGTCACCGGCCGGTCGGTCGGCCCGCCCTCGGCGCGGCCGCGTACTGCACGTCGGCGGTGCGGCGCACGAAGCCCGCGCGCTCGTAGGTCCGGACGGCGGGCGCGTTGTCCCCGTCGACGTAGAGGACCGCCTCCCGCGCGCGCGCGCGGGCCAGGTGAGCCAGCCCGACGGCGGTCAGCAGGGTCCCGAGGCCGCGCCCCTGCGCGTCGGGGTCGACGCCGACGACGTAGATCTCGCCCTCCGCGGGTGGCTCGGTCGGCCCGCCGGCCACGGCCGGGTCGGGAGCGGTGCCCGTCGGGATCTTCGTCCAGACGAAGCCGACGACGGCGCCGTCCGGCCCGGCGGTCCCCCCGCTGACGGACCCGGTGTCCTCGAGCAGGTAGAGCCCCGCGGCGTCGAACCAGTCCTCGTCCACCCGCGCACGCAGGTCGGCGACCGTGAGGCGCCCCTGCTCGGGGTGGTGCGCGAACGCGCGGGCGTTGGCGCGGACCCACGCCGCGTCGTCGGCTCCGGGGACGAACGTGCGCAGGCGCAGGTCCGGCGGTACGTCGGGGAACGGGTGCTCGTCCGGGCCGCCCAGGGGCCGGGCGAGCACGAGCAGCTCGCGCACGGGCACGAACCCCGACCGCGCCGCGAGCGCCCGGGCCGCGGGGAGGTCCCCGTGGGCCCACACGTGCAGCGCGGCCCGGTCGTCGTCGTGCCGGGCGTCGTGCTGCCCGTCCGGCGGCACGACGTCGCGACGCTCCTGCGCGCGGGCGGTCGCGCTCGCGAGCAGGTGGAACCCGAGGCCGTGGCGTCGGTGCTCGGGCCGGACGACGAGCTCGGCGCTGGGGACCGGCCCGCGGCGGTCCACCTGGGCGTAGCCGGCGAGGTCGCCGCGCCACCAGGAGAGCAGGTGGACGACGTCGTCGTCCGCCTCCCGCAGGTTGAGCAGCGGCTGCTCCGAGAGCGGAGCGATGCCGTCGGCCCGCTCGGCCGCGGCGGCGAGCTCGCGCACCTGGGCGATCTCGACGTCGTCGATCAGCGGTCCGGGGTGCCAGAGGATCGAGGTGTCCACCACTCCATCCTGCCCGTCCTCGTCGCGTTCACACACCCGCGCCCCGACGGTTACGCGGCCGAAACAGGCCCCGCCTAGCGTTCTCGATGTTCCTCTGATCAACATTTTCTGCGAGGTCGTCCACACGACGGAGAAGGAGGCGGTGTGCACCACGACGAGGCAGCGGTCCTTCCGGTCGGCGCGCCCGACGGCGGCGCGACGCTCGCGGGCGCGGACGTCACCGGCCTGCTCGGCGTCCGGACGGTGGACGGCCGCACCGTCGACGTCCGGATCGCCGACGGACGCGTCGTCGCGGTCTCGGCCACCGCGACCCGGGACGCGGTCGCTGTGCCCGGGCTGCTCCTCGACGCCCGCGGCTGGCTCGCGCTGCCCGCCGCGTGCGAGCCGCACGCACACCTCGACAAGACCCTCACGGCCTCGCGCCTCGACCCCGGTGGGGGCGAGGACCTGGTCGGCGCCGTCGCGCGCTGGCGCGAGCTCGCACCGGGCATCGACGGTGCCGACGTGGCCGACCGTGCGCGCCGCGCCGTCGAGCGCTACGTCGCGCGGGGCATCACGACGATCCGCACCCACGTCGACGCTCCTGCGGTCGGGGACCCGCTGCGCATGCTCGACGCCCTGCTCGGTCTGCGGGACGAGCTCGCGGGCTCCGTCACCCTCCAGGTCTGCCTGCTCGGCGGCTCGCACACGAGCGACGCCGTCTACGCGGAGGCCGTGGCACGCGGCGTCGACGTCCTGGGCGGCTGCCCCCACCTCGCGCCCGACCCGGCGGTCGAGATCCGGCGCGTCCTGGACCTCGCGGAGCGCACCGGGCTCCCGGTCGACCTGCACGCCGACGAGCAGACCACCCTCCCGGCGGGCGGGCTCCTCGACGTCGAGGACGTCGCGCTCCAGGTGATCGCGCGCGGCCTCGAGCAGCGCGTCACGGCGAGCCACGCCGTCCGGCTCGGCGCGCTGCCGCCCGAACGGCTCGTCCCGCTCGTCGACCTGGTGGCGCGGGCCGGGCTCGGGGTCGTCACGCTCCCGATCACGAACCTGTACCTCCAGGGCCGCGACGCCACGCATCTGGCCCCGCGCGGGCTCACCGCCGTCCGTGCGTTGATCGACGCAGGCGTCCCTGTGGCCGCCGGGGCCGACAACGTCCGCGACCCCTTCAACCCCGTGGGAACCTGCGACCCCTTCGAGACGACGTCCCTCCTCATGACGGCCGCGCACCTCACGGCCCGCGAGGCGCTCGACGCCGTCACCGCAGGCGCACGCACCGTGCTCGGCCTGCCGCCGGCAGGCGTGGCGGTGGGGGAGCGGGCCGACCTCGTCCTCGTCCCCGACGCCGCGCTCGGCGAGGTCCTCGCCGGTGGCGAGCACGCGCGCGTCGTCCTGAGCGGCGGGCGCGTGGTCGCGGACACGCGCGTCACCCGCGCCCTCGCGCTCGACCCCGTCGCGACCCGGCCCACCGACCCGCACTCCCGGGATGCCGCGCCCGCGGCCCACCGGCCCGACCAGCTCGTGAGGTGACACCAGTGAGCACCACGACCACGCGACCCCGTTCCATGACGCGCACGCTCGTGCTCGACGACGTGACCAAGCAGTTCGCCACCGGCACCGTCGCGCTCGAGGACGTGAGCCTGAGCGTCTCGGCGGGGGAGTTCGTCTCCGTCGTCGGGCCGTCCGGCTGCGGCAAGTCCACGCTGCTGCGGCTCGCGTCCGGGCTCGACGACGTGAGCGGCGGCAGCATCGAGGTCAACGCGCACTCGACGTCGTACGTCTTCCAGGAGGCGACGCTCCTCGAGTGGCGCAGCGCGCTGCGCAACGTCGAGCTCGTCGGCGAGCTGCGCGGTGTCGGCAAGGCCGACCGGCGGCGGGCCGCGCAGGAGGCGCTCGACCTCGTCGGGCTCACCGGGTTCGAGAAGCAGCACCCGCGCCAGCTCTCGGGCGGCATGCGCATGCGCGTCTCGATCGCCCGGGCGCTCGTCGCCGAGCCCGACCTCGCGCTCTTCGACGAGCCGTTCGGCGCACTCGACGAGATCACCCGCCTGCACCTGCAGACCGAGCTCCAGAGGCTGTTCGCCCTCAAGGAGTTCGCCGGGCTGTTCATCACCCACTCGGTGTCCGAGGCCGTCTACCTGTCCACGCGCGTCCTCGTGATGAGCGGCCGTCCTGGTCGCATCGTGGCGGACATCCCCGTGCCGTGGGCCTACCCCCGCCCGCCGGAGCTGCGCTTCGAGCCCGAGTTCGCCGCGCTGACCGGCGAGGTGTCCGCCGCCCTCGGGGAGCACTCGTGAGCGTCCCCGTCGTGAAACCGCCCACTGACCCGCCGGTCACCGAGACCGGACCGCAGGAGGCCACCATGTCCACCTCACAGCCCACGTCCGAGCACGTCCGCACGAGCGGCCACGCCGCACCGTCCCCTGTGCCCGCGGGCACGCCGTCGCCCGCTCCACCGTCCGCCACCGTCCCCGCCACCACGCCCGCCACCACGCCCGCCGACGAGCCGGCCGGCGGGCCGACGGCGGGCCCGGCGGCACGGACGTCCGCGCGGGGCGGGGACCGCGGACGGGGGCGCGCGTCGGCCGCGCTCGCCAAGGTCGGCCCGGTGCTCGCGGCGCTCGGGGGGATCGTCGCCGTCTGGTACCTCGTCAGCTACGTCGTGCTGAGCGCGGAACGCCAGTTCCTCCTGCCGCCGGTGCACGAGGTGCTCGTGAACACGCTCGGGAACCCGAACGTCATGGGCCCCATGCTCGACGCGCTGTGGCAGACGGTCGGCGTCGCGCTGTGCGGCCTGGCGATCGCCGTGGTCCTCGGGATCGGGTACGCGGTCGTCATGGTGCAGTCCGGGTGGGCGGAGAAGATCCTCTACCCGTACGCCGTCATCCTGCAGACCATCCCGATCCTCGCGCTCACGCCGCTCATCGGGATCTGGATGGGGTACGGGTTCAGCGCGCGCATCGTCGTCTGCGTGATCATCGCGCTGTTCCCGATGATCTCGAACACCCTGTTCGGGCTCCAGTCCGCCAGCGCCGCCGCGCACGACCTCTTCACGCTCAACAGGGCGACGCGCGCCCAGCGGCTCTTCAAGCTCCAGTTCCCCGCCGCCCTGCCCTCGATCTTCACGGGCCTGCGCAACGCCGCCGGTCTGAGCGTCATCGGCGCAATCGTCGGCGACTTCTTCTTCCAGCAGGGATCGCCCGGGATCGGCGGACTCCTGCGCACCTACACGCTGCGGCTGAACATGGACGCCCTGTTCATGGCGATCATCCTCACCGCGCTCTTCGGCGTCGTCGTGTTCTCCGTCTTCGCCGCGCTGGACCGGGCCGTCATCGGCCGCTGGTACGGCACGGCCGGGCGCTGACCGGCCCCGTCGCCTCGGCCCGTCTCGCCCCGCACCACCCCTCGCCCGCCGCGTCTCCCACCGGTCCCCTCCCAGCACTGGAGCACTCGATGACCCTCTCGCGTCCCCGTCGCGCCGCGTTCACGGCGCTGTCCCTCCTCCCGCTGGTGGCCCTCGCCGCATGCAGCAGCGGCGAAGCCGGCGGCGACCCCGCCGCCGGGAACGAGCTCGACGTCGAAGCCGCCGAGGCCGGCGGACCGCTCGACCTGTCCGACGTGTGCCCCGCGACCGTCGTCATGCAGCAGGACTGGCAGCCCGAGTCCGAGCACGGCGCGATGTACGCGCTCGTCGGGGCGGACTACACCGTGGACACCGACACCAAGTCGGTCACCGGGTCGCTCGTCGCGCAGGGCGTCGACACGGGCGTGGACGTCGAGGTGCGGCCGGGCGGGCCGAACGTCAACTTCCAGCCCGTGCCGTCCCTGATGTACCTCGACGACTCGATCATGCTGGGCGCGGTCACGACCGACGCGCAGATCACGGCTCTCGCCGACAACCCTGTGGTCGCCGTCGCGTCGCAGCTCACGACCAGCCCGCAGATCGTCATGTGGGACCCCGAGAGCCACGACGGCGCCACCACGATCGAGGAGGCGGCCGCCGGCGGCGACCCGCTCGTGTCGTCCGGCGACGTGTTCCCGCGCCTGCTCGAGTCGCAGGGCATCATCACCGAGTCCCAGATCGACCTGAGCTACGAGGGCACGCCGCAGCGGTTCGTCTCCGACCCGAGCATCATGCAGCAGGGCTTCGCGACGGCCGAGCCGTACATCTACGAGAACGAGATCCCGCAGTGGGCGAAGCCGGTCGGCTACCAGCTGCTCGCCGACGTGGGCTACTCGGTCTACCCCGAGGCGCTCACGGTGCGCGCGGACACGCTGGAGGAGAACGCCGACTGCCTCGCGAAGCTCGTCCCGATCATGCAGCAGTCGCAGATCGACTACCTCGAGGACCCCGCCGCGGCGAACGAGCTGATCGTGGACCTCGTCGAGCAGTACCAGACCGGGTGGACCTACTCGCTCGGGGTCGCGGACTTCTCCGTCCAGGCGCAGAAGGACCTCGGCCTCGTGACGGACGACCCGGCGTCGGGCGTGTTCGGCCAGATCGACCCGGAGCGCATGAGCGAGATCGTCGGCACGTTCGGCCCGATCCTCGTCGACGCGGGTCAGATCGCGTCCGCGGACATCGACCCCGAGACCCTGTACACGAACGAGTTCATCGACGACTCCGTCTCGATGGGCAGCTGAGGAGCGCAGATGACGAGCACGACGAGCACCCCCGCGGGAGCTTCCGCGGGCCGCGCCCAGGACACCGTCGCGGCCCGGTCCGCGCTCGCCGCGGCGCAGGTCGCGGAGCTGCTCGGCCCGGAGGCCGTGTCCACCGACGCCGAGCTGCTCCTCAAGACCTCCTCCGACTGGTCGCGCATGTCCCCGGTCCTGCAGGAGAAGGTGCCCGCGGGGCGGTTCATGCCGGACGCCGTCGTGCGCCCGCGCACGGCGGACGAGGTCGCCCAGGTCCTGCGGGTCGCGTACGAGCACGACGTGCCGGTGACCCCGCGCGGGGCGGGCACCGGCAACTACGGGCAGGCGACGCCGTTCGACGGCGGGTTCGTCCTCGACCTGCGCGGCCTGGACACGATCCGGGTGAACGACTCGGGCTCGGTCACCGCCGGCGCGGGGGCGAAGATCACCGCGATCGACGTGGCCGCACGGGCTGCGGGCCGCGACATCTGGATCTACCCGTCCACCAAAGGGTCGACGATCGGCGGGTTCGTCGGCGGCGGCTCCGCCGGGACGGGGACGATCGAGCACGGGTCGACGACCGACGGGTTCGTGCTGTCGCTGACCGTCGCCCCCATGGACGGCAGCGGGACGACCTTCACGGTCAGCGGTCCCGACGTCGCGCCCTACGTCCACGTGTACGGCGTGACGGGTGTCGTCGTCGAGGTCGAGGTCGCCACGGACCCGGCGCGCGACTGGGTCGCGATCTACGCGGCGTTCGACGACTGGGCCTCGATGACGAGCGTGCACCGCGCGCTGCTCGACCTGCCGGTCCTGCCGCGTCTCGCGTCGGCCGACCCGCCCGCACTGGTCCCGAGCCTGCCGGCGTCGGTCCCGCTCGACCCGGACCGGTTCAGCCTGCGCGTGATCGCGGAGGCGTCGACCGTGACCGACGTCGAGGCCGCGGTCGTCGCCGCAGGTGGCGCCGTCGTCGCGAGCCTCGCGGACTACGCGGAGACCGACAAGCTCTCCTCGATGTCCTACAACCACCCGGTCTACTTCCTGCAGAAGGCGCACCCGGACCGCTCGTGGTTCCACATGGAGACCGGCGGGCTCGCGCACTGGGACGCCCCGGACGACGTCCGCGCGGTCTACGACGGCGACGTCCACCTCCACGTCGAGCTCATGGGCCACGCGCCCCTCGCGATGGTCGTGGCGGACTACGTGTCGGAGGAGGAGGTGCTCGCCGGGATCCCGCGCCTCGAGGCGCTCGGGCTCGGGGTGCACTCGCCGCACCAGTGGTACGTCGACCGCAACGTCGAGCTCGCGCGCGAGACCGCGCGGACGACCGACCCGAAAGGGCTGCTCAACCCGGGCAAGCTCGTCGACGACCCGCCCGCCGACACGCGCCTGAACATCGGGGTGCGCTGATGGCGCCCCGCGTGCCCCGGTTCCTCGACATGACCTGGCCCGAGGTCGCCGCGCTCCCGGCGGGCACGGTCGCCGTCCTGCCGCTGGGCGCGGTCGAGCAGCACGGGCCGCACCTGCCCGTCTCGACCGACTACGTCACCGCGAGCGAGACCGCGGCTGCCGCGGTCGAGACGGTGACGGCTTCGGGCGAGGCGTCGGTCGTGCTCCTCGACGGGCTCGCGTACACGAAGTCGGACGAGCACGCCGGGTTCCCCGGGACGGTCTGGCTGTCCTGGGACACGCTCATGCGGGTGCTGGTCGACGTCGGGCGCTCGCTCGCGGCGTCGGGCATCGAGCGCCTCGTGCTCGTGAACGGCCACGGCGGGAACTCGGCCCTGGCCCAGGTGGCGAACCGCGAGCTGCGACGCCGGTTCGGGCTGCGGACGTTCCTCGCGCACGTCGCGACGCCGCGCGACCAGGGCGGCGCGCCTGCCCACGGCGACGAGCACGGTCTGGGCGTGCACGGCGGCCACGGCGAGACGTCGCTCATGCTGCACCTGCGCCCCGAGCTCGTGCACCTGGAGCTCGCCGTGCGCCGCGTGCCCGAGGAGATGCTCGCCTACGAGCAGATCGGGTTCGGCAAGGCCGTCTCGTTCGGGTGGCTGTCCAGCGACTTCGGCCCCGACGGCCACGTGGGCGACCCGACGGGCGCGAGCGCGGAGGCCGGCAAGGAGATGTTCGAGCACGCCGTGGGTCAGCTCGCGCGCACGCTCGTCGAGGCGTCCCGCTTCACGACCCCCGCCGACGGCGCGGCCGGGCTCGTCGCGCGCGACCGGGCATGAGCCTCGTCGTCACCGGCGCGCTCGCCGTACGGACCGGCCCGGGCGGTCCGGGCAGGGCGGGACCCGAGCCGGGCGGGGACGTCGTGGTCGACGCCGCCGGGCGGGTGGTCGCGGTCGGGCCCGACGCCGCGCGCGATGTCGGGCACGCCGGCGCCGGTGCGGCCGGGCCGGACGGGGCGCGCCTCGACGCGACGGGGTGCGTGGTCACGCCCGGGCTCGTCAACGCCCACCACCACCTGCTGCAGACGGCGTTCCGGACACTTCCCGGCACGCGCGGGGTGCCGATGCGCGACTGGCTGCCCGCGATGTCCGCGGCGTACGAGCGCGCGCACGTGGACGCCGAGCTCGTCGGCGCGGCGGCGCGAGCCGGGCTCGCCGAGGCGCTCCTGTGCGGGGTCACGACCGTCGCGGACCACCACCTGACGTGGCCCGCGCACGTCGACGTCGCGGGGTCCGTCGACCTCGCGCGCGCCGCGGCGGCTGCCGCGGACGAGGTCGGGGCCCGGCTCGTGCTCGTCCGCGGGACGGCCGGTGACGACGCCGAGCGGGCCGCGCTGAGCGCCGACGCGATCGCCGCCGCGCTCGTCGGCGCGAGCCCCGGCGGCGTGCGCCCGGACGGCCGCGTCCAGGTCGCCGTCGGGCCGGCGGGCGTGCACAGCGACGGTGAGACGACCTTCCGCCTGCTCGGCGAGGTCGCGGCACGCCGCGGCCTGCGCCGGCGCACGCAGGCGAACGAGCAGGTGGACGTCGCCGTCGCGCTCGAGCGCTACGGCCGGCGACCGCTCGACCTGCTCGCCGACTGGGGGTGGCTCGCGCCCGACGTCACGGTCGCGCACCTGTGCGACGTGACCGACGACGAGATCGCGCGCGTCGCGGCGTCCGGTGCGAGCGCCACGCACGCGCCCGGCTGCGACGTGCCGATGGGCTGGGGCGTCGCGCCGGTCGCGCGCCTCCTCGCGGCGGGCGTGCGCGTCGGGCTCGGCACGAGCGGCGGCGGGTCCAACGACGCGGGGCACCTGCTCGCCGACGCGCGCCTCGCGATGCAGGTGTCGGCGCTCGCGGGCCGTCAGCTCACGGCGCGGGAGGTGCTCGACGCCGCGACCGCGGGCTCGGCCGACGGGCTGGGCCGTCCCGAGCTGGGGCGGCTGAGCCCCGGCTCCGCCGCGGACCTCTGCGTGTGGGACGTCTCGGGCGTCGCCGACGCGGGCGTGGCCGACCCCGTCGCCGGGCTGCTGTGGGCGTCGCCGGGTCGCCGACCGCGGCACGTCGTGGTCGGCGGGCGCGTCGTCGTGCGCGACGGACGCCTGGTCACGGCCGACGAGCGCGAGGTCGCGCGCGTGCTCACGCGTCGCGTCGAGCGAGTCGCTGCTTGACCACGAGCAGCCGGTACGGGCCGCCGTCCGCGCTCGCCCAGCGGTGCCCGGTCCCCCGGACGTAGAACACGGAGTCTCCCGGCTCGAGCAGGTCGACGACGCCGTCGAGGTCGAGCAGCACGCGCCCCTCGACGACGTAGGCGAACTCGTCCTCGTCGTGCATCCAGTACTCGCCGGGGTCCTGAGACGTCCCCGTGTACTCGAGCGGGTCGAACGGCCGGTCGCCCGCGGGGGCGAGCGCGCGCACCGTGCCGCCCCCGGCGGTCGCGGACGCCTCGTCGGTGCGGCGCAGGACGGGCGACGCGCCCGCCGCGGGCGTCGTCGCCTCGGCGAGCAGGACCTGCTGCGTCGTGCCGAGCGTGGTCGCGACCCGGAACAGCGACGACATGCTCAGGCGCGCGCGGCCCCGCTCCACCTGGCTGAGGAACGAGTGCGACAGGTCCGTCGCCTCCGCGAGCTGGACGAGCGTGAGCCCGTGCCCGTGGCGCAGCGTGCGGATCCTCTGTCCCAGGCGTTCGACGGAGCGGTCGAGGGGGTCCGGGGACCTGCCGGCACCGTCGGGAGCGGCGGGGGCGTCGTCGCTGGTGGCGGCCATGGCTCGATGGTAGGGGAGCGCGCGGCCCTGCCGCGGGCGTCCGGCGCGGGGTCGTGCGAGCCGTAACAGACTCCGTGCGCCGGTGTGACGCGAGCGAAACATCGGAGGCCCACGATGGGCGCATGTTGATGACATCAACATCGCGCCCCGAGGCCGTCGTCGACGGCTTCCGCGACGCGATGGCCGGGCTGGCGAGCGGGGTGTGCGTGGTGACGACGACGGCCGGTGGCGAACCCGCCGGGCTGACGACCACCGCGGTGATGAGCGTGAGCCTCGACCCACCGCTCGTCGCGGTCGGTGTGGGGCGGACCAGCCGTACCCTGCAGACCCTGCGGGACGCGCACGCGTTCGTGCTGCACGTCCTGCACCACGACCGCGAACGCACCGCCTCGGTGTTCGCCTCCAAGGCGGCGGACAAGTTCGCGGGGCTCGACGTGCGGCCCGGGCGGCACGGCATCCCCGTGCTCGCCGCCGACGCGCGCTACGCGCTCGAGTGCGACACGTGGCAGGAGATCGACGCCGGCGACCACGTGCTGCTGCTGGGGCAGGTCGCCGAGGTTCACCGCGGCACCACCGGGCGGACGGACGGGGCCGGCCCCGTCGACCCTGCGAGCGCGCTCGTGCACTTCGACCGCGCGTTCCACCGCCTCCTCCTGCCCGGGGCGCCCGCGTGACCGGACCTGTCGTGCCTGCCGTGCCTGCCGTGACGGACCCTCCGACGGTCGTGCCGTCCGACGCCGGCTACGAGGCGGCGCGTCGTGGGCTGGCGGTCTCCGGCGTCGTCCCCGCGGACCGGCCGGCGCTCGTGGTGCGGGCGCGCGGCATCGACGACGTCGTGGCCGCGCTCGGCCGTGCGCGTGCACGCGGGACCGGCGTCACCGTCCGGTCGGGCGGTCACGGCACGGCCTTCACCGCGCTGCGCGACGGGGCCCTCGCCCTCGACGTCTCCCGGCTCGACGGCGTCGTGCTCGACGCGGCGTCGGGCACCGCCGACGTCGGGCCGGGGGCCACCTCGCTCGCGCTCGCCGACGCGCTCGACGGGACCGGGTTCGCGTTCCCCGTCGGGCACAAGGCGGGCGTCGGGCTCGGGGGCTTCCTGCTCGCCGGCGGCAACGGCTGGAACCAGGGGGAGTGGGGGAGCGCGTGCGAGTCGGTCGTCGGCGCGCAGGTCGTGCTCGCCGACGGGCGCGTCGTGGAGGTCGACGCGCAGCACGACCCCGAGGCCTTCGCCGTGCTCCGCGGCGCGGGCCCTGCGTTCCCGGGCGTCGTGACGCGCTTCCGGCTGCGCCTGTGGCCCGAGCCCGTGGTCCGACGCCGCACGGTCCACCTGCGGCCTCGCGGCGCCGGTGACCACGGCCGGGCCGGGCTCACGGACGTCGGCGCCTGGGCCGACGCGCTCGCGCGCGTCGTCGCGCCGCAGGTCGAGCTCACGCTCGTGCTCGTCCCGGTGGCGGGCGGGACCCCGGCCGTCGTCGCGAACCTCACCGCGTTCGGTCGCGACGCCGCGCACGCCGACACCCTGCTCGCGCCCCTCGACGGCCCGCTGCCCGCGGCGGCGACCGCCGTCGTGCGCAGCGCGACGAGCATCGCCGGCCTCCTGCGCGCCGACACGGTGCCGGAGAGGCCGGTCGGGCAGGTCGGGCCGGTCGGGCCGGCCCGACCGGGCTGCGTGGCCCAGCAGGCCTGGACGACCGCCGGGTACGCCGAGGTCCTCCCGCGCCTGGCGACGGGGCTCGGCCAGGCGCCGTCGGGCACGTCGAGCGTGCTGGTCAGCTCGGCGTCGTACCGCCGCTCCGTCCTGTCGGGCCCGCCCGCGCCGTCGCCCCCGCTGCACCGACCGCTCGGCACGCTCACCGTCGCGGCGTACGCCGTGTGGGAGCCGGGCGTCGACGACGAGGCGAACCTCGCGTGGCCGAGCCGCGCCCTCGCGCCGCTCGCCGACCTCACGACCGGCCACTACGTCGGTGAGACCGACCTGCGCCGCACCCCGGAGCGGCTCGCCCGCTGCTGGACCGACGGAGGGGTGCAGCGGGTCCGAGCGCTGCGCGGCCGCCTCGACCCCCACGGGCTCTTCGTCCCGCCCCCCGGTCTCGTCCCGCCCCCCGGTCTCGACGCGGTGGCCGAGCCGTCGAACGCGCCGGCACCCCACCCGGTCGACCTGATCCCGGCCGACCACGTCCAGGACGGAGTCCTCCACCCATGACCAGCACCCCCGCGCCCGCCCTGACCGTCGTCGACGCGCTCGTCCTGCCCGGCGCCGACGACGGCGCCGAGTGGTACTTCGGCTGGCTCCAGGTGGGCACCGACGGGCGCATCACCGGGACCGGCCCCGGCGAGCCGCCGCCCGGGTGGGAGACGGCGCCCGTGCTCGACGCGCAGGGCGCGATCGTCGCGCCCGGCTTCGTGTCCGCGCACTCGCACCTGTTCACGTCCGGTCTGCGCGGCATCGCGCCCGACGCCACGCTCTACCCGTGGGTGCGCTCCATGATGGAGCTCTTCCGCCACACCGACGCCGAGGACATGTACTGGGCGACGCTGCACGGCTCGATGGACTTCCTCGCCAACGGCGTGACGAGCGCGTACAACTTCATGCAGTCCGGCGTCACGTGGCTCTACGACCCCGCGACCGCCCGCAACGTCCTCGGCCGCGTCCACCCCGACGAGTACACGACCCGTCAGATGGACGGCACCGTCGACGCCGGGCTGCGTGCCGTCCACGCCATCCGGCTCGACGACGAGGCCGGCCCCGAGGACCAGGTGCTCACGCGGTTCGCCCGCATGGTCGACGCCGCGCGCGCCCCCGAGCGCGCGGGCCGCGACCAGCGTCTCGGTGTGTCCGTCATGGGTGCGGTGCAGTGGGCGAGCGCGCCGCGGACCGCCGAGCTCGAGGTGCACGTCATGCGCGAGCACGGCCTCACCGACCAGGCGCACTTCGTCGAGACCGCCGAGGGCCTCGACGTGCAGCGCGCGAAGTTCGCGTGGTACGAGCAGGCCGGTGCGCTGGGTCCGGACCTGCTGCTCGGGCACTTCGTGCACCCCACCGACGAGATGGTCGAGCGGGTGGCCGCCGCCGGCAGCCCCGTCGTCTGGCAGCCGACCTCGAACGGCCGGCTGGGCTCGGGCCACGCCGACGTCGTGCGGTACCGCCGCGCCGGGATCCAGGTCGGCGTGGGTCTCGACGACCAGTCGTGCACCGACATCTCCGACCCGTGGGCCAACATGCGCCAAGGGCTGTACGCCCAGCGCGCGCTGCACCAGGACGCCGGTGTGATGTCCGCGCGCGACGTCCTGCGCCTGCACACGCTCGGGTCGGCCGAGGTCCTGGGCGTCGCCGACCGCGTCGGCAGCCTCGAGGTCGGCAAGCACGCCGACTTCGTGCTCGTCGACCACCGCTCGCCGAGCACGGGACCCGTGTGGGACGTCGTCGCGACCTACGTGCTCGCGTGCGGGCTGCGCAACCTGCGGGCGACCTACGTGGGCGGGCGGTGCGTCGCGCGGGACGGCCGCGCGACGACGCCCCTCGCCGGGCGGGCCGACGCCGAGCTCGCCGAGCGCATCGAGCGCGCCGCCCACGCGGACGGGCGTCGGCTCGCGGTGAGTGCGGAGGAGCTCGTCTCCTCCGGTGCGCGGCGCCGGTCCCCGTAGCCACCCGGCGCTCCGGTGCGGGGCCGACGCCCGCCGCCGCGTCAGGACGCGGGGTCGGGGGCGGCGCGCCAGCGGCGCATGCGGACGCCGATCGCGGCGACGTGGGCGCTCGCGGCGGTGCGGGCGCCGTCGGCGTCGCCCGCCGCGACGGCCTCGACGATGCGGCGGTGCTCGACGACGGCGTGCGCGCGGTTGGTCCGCTCGGCCCACATGCCCGAGGTGTACAGGTGCGCCTGGGCGTCGAGGCGACGCAGGGCGTCGACGAGGGGGCGGTTGCCGGAGAGCTCGCGGACGAGGGAGTGGAGCTCGACGTCGAGCCGGGCGTCGCGCAAGGGGTCGGCCGGCTCGTCGAGGAGCGCGGCCTGACGGTCGACGAGGCCGCCGAGTTCGCCCACCTCGGCGGACGACGCGCGGCGCGCCGCCTCCTGGGCGGCGAGACCGTCGAGCACCTCGCGGACCGCGAGGACGTCGCGCACCGCGTCCTCGTCGAGCCGCAGGACGCGCGAGCCGGCGTGCGGGACGTGCACCGCGAGGCCCTCGTGGATGAGGCGCTGGACCGACTCGCGGACGGGGCTGCGGCTGACGTCGAGGCTCGCGGCGAGGGCGGGGACGCTCAGCGGTGCGCCGGGCGGCAGCTCGCCCTCGAAGATCTTGTCGACGAGCGAGCGGTACACGGACTCGGCGAGGAGGGCGCCGGTCTCGGCGGTGGTCATGCGGCACTGTAACCGAGGCCGGCGCCCTGCATCTCAGCCCTTGCGGTAGTTCGCGCGCACCCGCTCCTGCAGGTAGTCGTGCGCGGTGATCGGCGGGTAGGTGCCGAGCGGCGTCTCGATGAGGACGTCGCGGTTCGCCTGCGCGAAGAACGGGATGGAGAAGCGCGACCCCGTGTAGTCACCCTCACCGGGGAGCTTCACGCGGTGGAAGTTGGAGAGCAGGCGGTCGTCGCTCCAGCGCATGAGCATGTCGCCGATGTTGCACGTGATCGCGTCGTCCGACGGCGTGACGGGCGTCCACTCCTGCGCGTCGGCGTCGCGGCCGGGGCACACCTGCAGCCCGCCCTGGCCGTCGCGCTGGAACAGCAGCGTGAGGCAGTCGAAGTCGGTGTGCGCGCCCGCGCGCCAGACGCCGGGGCGGCCCTTCTGCTCCTCGGGGACGGGCAGGTAGTGGATGAGCCGCAGGGTCGACTGGTACTCGGCGGACTCCGGGTCGTGCGCGCGGGCGAAGAAGTCGCGGTCGAACCCGAGCTTCTCGGCGAAGCAGGACAGGACGCGCATGGCGAGGTCCCAGCACTGCGCCTCGAACCCGAGCACGAAGTCCTGGAAGCCCGCGAGCTCGGTGTCGTCCGGCCACAGGCCCTCCATGCGGGGGCGCGTGACCTGGAAGGACTCCTTCTGGTCCGGCGTGCCCACCGACGGGCGGGTCTGCGAGAGCTTCTCCCAGCCGGCGTTCGTCCCCGACGCGAGCGGGTAGCGGGCCTTGGTGTCGTCGGGCAGCGAGAAGAACCGTGCGGACTCGGCGAACACGCGATCCACCTGGTCCTGCGGGATGCCGTGGTTCACGAGCTGGAAGAAGCCGATCTCCGTCGCGGCGGTCCACAGCTCCTCGGTGATCTCGGCGCGCCGCGACTCGAAGTCGGACAGGTCGATGCGCGGGATGGTGCGGTCGGCGTTCTCGGTGCCGACGCCGCCCATCCTCGACTCCTTCTGCAGCTCGGCGAGTGCGTAGGTGTCGGTCATGGTGACTCCCTCTGGAGGTCCGGTCCCTGGCGGTGTCGCTGGACGGTGATGCCATGTAATCCAGCACGGCCTAGTGCCGTCAAGGGGCATCGCGGTATGCGATCGAGGTTTTACAGTCCCGAAACCAGATGGAGATTGCATGTCATCGTTCGGGCGCCAGAGTGAGCGTCGTCACGCCCCCGTCAGAGAGCGAGCGCCACCATGGTCACGCCCCGCACCGCCCGCACCGTTCCCCCACGTCGTTCCCGCACGCGCCTCGGCACGCTGCCGGTCGCCGTCGTCGGTCTCCTCGTCCTGTCCGCGTGCGGCGACGCCACCGAGCCGGGCTCCGCGGCCGACGCGTCCGGGACGGCCGCCGCGTCCGGCGACGGCGTCCTCGCCGGGACGTGCCCGGACGAGGTCGTCGTCCAGCTCCAGTGGCAGCCGCAGTCCGACCAGGGCGGCGTGTTCGGGCTGCTCGGCGACGGGTGGACGGTCGACGCCGAGCAGCACTCGGTCACCGGCCCGCTCGTCTCCGGCGTCGAGGACACCGGCGTGGCGCTCACGCTGCGCGCCGGCGGTCCGGCGATCGGCTTCCAGTCCGTGCCGTCGCAGATGTACGTCGACGACGCGATCACCGTGGGGCTCGTGCACGGCGACCAGCTCGTCGCGGCGGCGGCCGAGGCGCCCGTCGTCGGGGTCGCGCCGCTGCTCAAGCACAGCCCGGCGATCCTCATGTGGGACCCCGAGTCCCACCCGGAGCTCACCGGCATCGAGGACGTGCAGGCCTCGGGCGCCCCGGTGGTCGTCTCCGCGGACCAGATCTACCCCGCGTGGATGGTCGCGCACGACCTCCTCGACGCCGACCAGGTCGACACGAGCTACGACGGCAACCCTGCACGGTTCGTGGGCGACCCGACCGTCGTCCAGCAGGGCTTCGGCAACTCGGAGCCGTACACCTACGAGCACGAGACCCCGGCGTGGGCGAAGCCCGTCGGGTTCGCCTACGTCAAGGACGCCGGGTACGACGTGTACGCGTCCAACGTGTCCGTCCGCGCGGACCGGCTCGACGAGCTCGCGCCGTGCCTCGAGCTGCTCGTGCCGATGATCCAGCAGGCCAACGCCGACTACGCCGCCTCGCCGGACGCGGTGAACGAGATCATCGTGGGCGTCGTCGAGCAGGACGGCTCCTACTCGCCGTACTCCGCGGGCGAGGCTGCGTACAGCGCGGAGACGCTCGTCGACGAGGGTCTGCTCGCTCCGGAGGACGACGGGTCCGTCAGCACGTACGACATGGCGCGGGTCGACGCGTTCGTCGCGGACCTCGTCGAGGTGCTCGCCGGCGAGGGGAGCGACCTGGGCGACGTCGCGGCCGAGGACCTCTTCACGGACCGTTTCACCGACCACGACGTGACGGCGGGCTGACGACCGAGGTCGCCCGGCGGCCCGGGCCGGTGCTCGCTCCCGGGCCGCCCGGCACCTAGTGTCGCCACGTGACGACGAGCCCCGACATCGCCCGCACCCAGCGCCGGACGGTCGCGACCCTCGCCGCGAGCCAAGTGCTCGCCGGCGTCGGCGTCGCGACGGGCATCGCGGTGAGCTCGCTCATCGCGTCCGAGCTGTCCGGGTCCGACGCCGTGGCGGGCCTCACGCAGACCGCGGCCGTCGTGGGCGCGGCGGCCGTGGCGCTGCCTCTCGCGCGCCTCGCCGCGCGGCACGGCCGACGGCGCTCGCTCACCAGCGGCTTCGCGCTCGCGGCGGTCGGGGCCCTCGGGGCCGCGGTCGCGACCTGGCTCGGGTCGTGGCCTGCGCTCGTCGTCGCGATGGTCCTGTTCGGCGCGGGCTCCGCGGCGGGCCTCGCGTCGCGGTTCGCGGCGACCGACCTCGCGACGCCGGAGCGCCGGGCGACGGACCTGTCGGTCGTGGTGTGGGCGACGACGATCGGCTCGGTCCTCGGGCCGACGCTCGGCGGTCTCGCCGACCGTGTCGGCTCCGGCGCCGCCACGACCTCGGACCACGCGGGCCACGCCGCCGCCGAGGTGGCGGGCGACGCCGGGCCGACCGCCGCGCCCTATCTCCTCGCGACCGTCGCGTTCGTCGCCGCGGCGCTCGTCGTGTGGGTGTGGCTGCGCCCGGACCCGCTGCACGTCGCCGCCGCGGCCCGTGCGCCGTCGGGCACGGTGCCGCCGACCGTGCCGCCGACCGTGCCGCTGGCCGTGCCGGCAGCAGCGCCCGCGCCCGGGACGGCAGCAGGACCGGCGACGGGACGAGCCGCGGGCGGGATCCGGGCCGGGTGGGACGTGGTGCGGTCGTCGGGAGCGGCCCGGCTCGCGCTCGGAGCGGTGGTCGTGAGCCACCTCGTGATGGTCGGGCTCATGTCGATGACGCCCGTGCACATGAACCACGGCGGGGCGACGCTCCAGGTCGTCGGGCTCGTCATCAGCGCCCACATCGCCGGGATGTACGCGCTCAGCCCGGTGATCGGGTGGCTCGCGGACCGTGTCGGCCACGCGCGCGTCCTGGTGGTCGGCGGCGTGGTGCTGCTCGCGGCGGCCGTCGTCGTGGCGGGGGCGCCGAGCGACGACTCGGCGCGGCTGACCGTCGGGCTCGTGCTGCTGGGGATCGGGTGGTCGTGCGGTCTCGTCGCCGGATCGGCGCTGCTGGTGGACGCGACGCCCGCGTCGTCGCGCACGGCCGTGCAGGGCGTCTCCGACCTCTCGATGAACGCCGGGGGCGCCCTCGGCGGGCTCCTCGCGGGCGGGGTGATCGCGCTGTGGTCGTACTCGGCGCTCGCCTGGGGCGCGGCGGCGATCCTCGTGGCGTTCCTCGTCGTCGCCGCACCCGCCGCGCTCAGGCTCGGCAGGGTGGAGCGGACCGGTGACGCGGGGCGTCGCTGAGGCGCGACCCTTCGGCAGGACGTGCGGTGGTGGGCGCCCGGTGCTCGCCGTCGTCGGCTCGCGCTGCCGATCCGTGCACCAGGTACCGGACGGTCGCGCTCAGGTCCAGTGCGACGGGCGGTCGAGCACGGCCGGGAGCCGGGTCGCGGGGTCGCCCTGCGCCGCGCCGACCTGGGCCGGGAGCACGAAGAGCGAGCGGGAGAGGTCGGCGCCACGGACGTCCGCGCCCCGCAGGTCCGCGCCCAGCAGGTCGACGGCGGCAAGGTCCGCCTCCCGCAGGTCGGCGCCGAGCAGCAGGGCGCCCCGCAGGTCGGCACCGGTGAGGTCGAGGCCTCGGAGCTGCGCGCCGACGAGGTCCGCTCCCGGTCGCAGCCGACGGCGCACGGTCGCCGCGGGACGTGACGTGCTCGGTGCGGCATGGGTGCCGGTGCCGGTGCCGGAAGGACGAGTCCGCGTGGCGGAGGGACGTTCGCGGGTGGCGGCAGGACGACGACCGGCGGCAGCACCACGCACCAGCGCGCTCGCCCGGTCGATCACCGGGCCGACCCGACGGCGTACCGCGCCGACGTCGAGCGCGAGCAGGTCTGCGGGGGTGAGGTCCGCGAGTGGCGAGGTCTCGTCGAGGGCCGTGCGGACGTCGTCGTGCACAGGGGTGGCGTCGGGGTGGGCGAGGACCTCGCTGAGGTACCAGAGGAGCTCGTGGACCTGGGTCACGACGGGGAGCGCGGCGAACGCGTCGCGCGCGGCCGCAGGGTCGTCGCGCCACGTCGCCCCGCCGTGCGCGGCGCGGACGACCGCCGTGACGCGCTGGCCCGCGCCGAGGCAGTCGTACGCCGTGCAGCCGGGGAACCCGGACGACCGGAGCCGGGCGTGGATGGCGCACCCGAAGTCCTCGCGGAGGTTGGGGCACGGCTCGCCGGCGGGCTTGTCGATCGCGAAGTCCGCCGAGCGCGTGAGCGTCAGCGCGACGCAGCACAGGCCCGTGCAGCGCGAGCAGTCGGTGCGCAGGTCGAGCTGCTCGAGCAGGAGGGCGCGGTCGGAGAGGGCCACCTCGTGAGGGTAGTCCGCGACGCCGTCGACCTCTGCGGGTCTCCCCGGTCGCTCGGCGCGAATGCCGACGGCATCTGCGCCGCCCAGCACGCCGAACCCCGGGTCGTGCGCCTCAGCCGACGCTGATCGGCGCACCACCCGGGGCTCGGCAGGTCGAGCGCGTCAGCCCGAGGTGCAGGCGACCTCGGGGGCCGTGCTCGGCGCCGTACCCGTGCCGATGAACCCGGCCGTGGCCGAGCCGCCCGCGGCGAGCGAGCCGTTCCACGCGGCGTTCGTCACCTGGACGCCGGCGGCGGTGGTGGTGTGCACGCCGCCCCAGAGCTGGGCCACGGTCACGCCGGCCGGGAGGGCGAACGTCGCGGTCCAGTCGCCGATCGCCTCGTCGCCGGCCGTCACGACGAGCTCGCCCTGCCAGCCGCCCGGCCACGAGCCCGCGACCCGCACCGTCGCGGTGCACACGTCGTCGGCCGGCGGGTCGGTCGGGTCGGTCGGATCCGTCGGGTCGGTCGGATCGGTAGGGCCGTCGAACCAGGACGCCTCGACCGCCGTCTCCCGGAGGCCGTGCGGCCCGTCGATGATGCGTGTCCCCCACGCGCTCGGGGTCGCCGGGTCGAAGCCGAGGACCATGTCGAGGTACGGGTCGGTGTTGCCGCTCCAGGACCACGCGAGCCAGCCGAGGTCGAGCCGCGCGGCCTCGGCGAGGACGACGTCCTCGTCCACGTCGGACGACGTCTGCCTCCAGCCGAACTCGCCGACCATGATCGGCAGCCCGGCGTCCACGAAGTGCTCGAGGTAGCTCGTGACCGTCGCAGGGTCCGCGTACACGCCGTACATGTGGATGGAGAAGACCGTGTTGGCGTCCGGGTCGGCCGCGAACACGCCGGCCGCCTCCGCGCGCATGATGTTCGTCCAGTCCTGCCCCCAGTTCGGGGCGTCGACCACGATCGCGTGCTCGTACCCGATGGTGCGCAGGCGCTGGATCGCGTCGGACGTCTCCGGGGCCCACCGCTGGTTCACGGTCGCGTCGTTGCCGAACGGCTCGTTGCCGATGTTGACCATGACGAAGTCCTCGGTCCCGGCGAGCGTCGGGTACAGGTCCTCCCAGTAGTCGACGGCCTGGTCGAGCGTCCCGGCTGCCGGCGCGTACTGGTCGCCGTAGCCCGTCGTGTCGTGCACCTCGAGGATGCAGACGAGGCGGTTCTCCTCGCACAGGTCGACGACGTTCGCGACGTCCTCCGGGGTGTTGCGCGTCCACTGGTCGCCGCTGGACAGCACGACGCGCACCGAGTTCGCGCCCGCGGCCTTGATGTCGGCGAACGAGTCGGTCGTGTGCGTGTACCAGGTGTGCGCGTGGTTCACGCCGCGCAGCACGAGGTCCGTGCCGTCGGCCTCGGCGATCCGGCCGTCGACCACGTGGATGCCGGGCGGCACGTCGGCCTCCGCGGCGGCGGCGGACCGCGCCGTCGCGGTCGCCACGGCCGCGGTCGTCGCGAGCAGAGCGGCGGTGGTCAGGGCCGCCACGACCGGGGCGAGCCGACCTGACCCCGGCGGGCGGGGGGCGGCGTCTGGCAGGGGAGCGGAGCGGCTCATCGGACGTCCTCGTCTCTGTCGGCGACGCACGCCCGGGTCGGCGTGCCCCGACATCGTGGGCCGACCGACCGGCGTCGGGCGCGGACTGAACCGATTAGGCGAGACCGGGACCCGTGGGACCACGCGGTGAGCACGACACCCACCCGCTGCCGAGCACGACCTGAGGGTCGCCATCCAGCGGATGACGACCCTCGTGTCGTGCTCGGCGCGAGGCCGGTCAGTCCTCCGACGACTGCGGCTTCTGCAGACCCGTCGTGATGAGGTCCATGACGGAGGAGTCCGCGAGCGTCGTGGCGTCACCGACGGCCCGGTTCTCCGCGACGTCGCGCAGGAGGCGCCGCATGATCTTGCCCGAGCGCGTCTTCGGCAGCTCGGCGACGACGAGGATCCTCTTGGGCTTGGCGATCGGGCCGATCTCCTTGGCCACGTGGTTGCGCAGCTCGGCCTGCACCGCCGCGGCTCCCTCCTCGTCGGCGGCCCGCTCCGCGTGCTCGCCGCGCAGGATGACGAACGCGACGACGGCCTGGCCGGTCAGGTCGTCGGACGCGCCCACGACGGCGGCCTCGGCGACGAGGTCGTTCGACACGAGCGCCGACTCGATCTCCGTGGTCGACAGGCGGTGGCCGGAGACGTTCATGACGTCGTCGACGCGGCCGAGGAGCCAGATGTCGCCGTCCTCGTCCTTCTTCGCGCCGTCACCGGCGAAGTAGATGCCGGGGAACCGCGACCAGTAGGTGTCCTTGAAGCGCTCGAGGTCGCCCCAGATGCCGCGCAGCATCGACGGCCACGGCTCGGAGACGACGAGGTACCCGCCGCCACCGTTCGGGACCTCGTGCGCCTCGTCGTCGACGACGGTCGCGGAGATCCCGGGCAGGGGCACCTGCGCGGAGCCGGGCTTCGCGGCCGTGACGCCGGGGAGCGGCGAGATCATGATCGCGCCGGTCTCGGTCTGCCACCACGTGTCGACGATGGGGGTGCGGTCGCCGCCGATCACGCGGCGGTACCACATCCACGCCTCGGGGTTGATGGGCTCGCCGACCGACCCGAGCACGCGCAGGGACGAGAGGTCGAACTTCGCGGGGATCTCCGCGCCCCACTTCATGCACGCGCGGATCGCGGTGGGCGCGGTGTAGAGGATCGACACGCCGTACTTCTCGACGAGCTCCCACCAGCGGCCCTGGTGCGGGGTGTCGGGCGTGCCCTCGTAGATGACCTGGGTCGCGCCGTTGAGCAGCGGCCCGTAGACGACGTACGAGTGGCCGGTGACCCAGCCGACGTCGGCGGTGCACCAGTAGACGTCGGTCTCGGGCTTGAGGTCGAAGACGTTCTTGTGCGTGAACGCCGTCTGCGTGAGGTACCCGCCGGTCGTGTGGAGGATGCCCTTGGGCTTCCCCGTGGTGCCGGACGTGTAGAGGATGAACAGCGGGTGCTCGGCCCCGACCCACACGGGCTCGTGCGTCGTGTCGGCGGACTCGAGCGCGTCGTGCCACCAGACGTCGCGGCCCTCGGTCCACGCGGTGTCCTGGCCGGTGCGGCGCACGACCAGCACGTGCTGCACGGTCGTGGCGGGAGCGCCCTCCTTGGGAGCGAGCGCGTCGTCGACCGCCGGCTTGAGCGCCGACGCGGACCCGCGGCGGTAGCCGCCGTCGGCCGTGACGACGAGCGTCGCCTCGGCGTCGGCGATGCGGCTGCGCAGCGCGTCGGCGGAGAACCCGCCGAACACGACGGAGTGCGGGGCTCCGATGCGCGCGCACGCGAGCATCGCGACGACGGCCTCGACGATCATCGGCAGGTAGATGACGACCCTGTCGCCGGTCGTCACGCCGAGCGCCGCGAGCGCGTTGGCTGCGCGCGACACCTCGCGCTGGAGCTCGGCGTACGTGATCGTGCGCGTGTCGCCCGGCTCGCCCTCGAAGTGGAGCGCGACGCGGTCGCCCAGGCCGGCCTCGACGTGGCGGTCGACCGCGTTGTACGCGGCGTTGAGCGTGCCGTCGGCGAACCACCGCGCGACGGGGGCCTGGGACCAGTCGAGGGTCTCGGTGAACGGGGTGCGCCACGCGACGAGGTCTCTCGCCTGCTCCGCCCAGAACGCGAGCCGGTCGGCAGCGGCCTCCTCGTAGATCCCGGGCTGCGCGTTCGCCTGCGCGGCGAGCTCAGGGCTCGGCGCGAAGCTCCGGGTCTCGTGGAGAAGGTTCTCCAGGCTGGGTGTGGCGGCCGCTGCTGCGGCGTCGGACTCGTTCTCTGGCACGCTGACCTCCGGTGCGCATCGACTCTGGTGCGGCGCGTTGCGCGGGCTGCCGGGGTGCGGCGGCGGGCGCGCGGCGGCCGGGCGCCCGCCGCGACGGGCCCCGACCCTGGGGAGTCTAGACCCGTCCCCGTGAGCACGGTCACACGTGACCGCTATTTGGCGGGGACGCTCGCAAATGCGCGGCGACGTGCGCGAAGGTGCTCGTGGCGTCAGCGCGCGCGGCGCTGGCGCACGGCCTCGTACAGCACGACCGTCGTGGCGCTCGCGGCGTTCAGCGAGCTCGCCGAGCCACCCATGGGGATGCTCACCATGACGTCGCACGCCTCGCGCCAGCCCGCGCTGAGCCCGGTCGTCTCGTTCCCGGTGAGCAGCAGGGTCGGGCCGGTGAGGTCGTGCTCGGCGAGCTCGACGTCGCCGTCCTCGTCGGTGCCGACGAGCGTGAGCGGGTTCCCCGCGGCGCGCTGGCCGGCGACCCAGTCGAGCACCTCCCGCCCGGACGGCACGCGGACGGTGGGCACGGAGAACAGCGACCCGGTGCTGGCGCGCAGCGCACGGGGGTCGTACGGGTCCGCGGCGTGGCCCGCGACGACCAGACCTCTCCCGCCGAACGCGTCGAGCGAGCGTGCCACGGTCCCGACGTTGCCGGGGCTGCTCGGGCGGTCGAGCACGACGCCGAGGAAGGCCGTGCCCGGCGTGCCGTCCGTGCCCGCCGCGCCGACGGCGATCCGTGCGAGGTCGTCCGGCGGCATCTCGACGACGGCGAGCAGCTCCGGCGCGTCGTCCTCCTTGCCGCCGAGCTCGCGCATCAGCGGGGTCGACACCGCGTAGGTGTGCGCGCGGACCCGGTCGAGCATCGCGTGCGCCCACGTTGACAGCGACCGGTCGGCGTCGACGAGCCACGTGCGGACCGTCCACCCGGACTCGACGGCGACGGTGATCGGGCGCACGCCCTGGACGACCAGCTCGCCGGCGCGGTGCCGCTTGGTCCGGTTGCTCAGCAGCGCCTCCCACTGCTGGAACGCGGCGTTGCGGGTCGTGACGCGCTGCATGCTCAGGCCTCCGTGGCGGGGGTCGGGGCCGTGGTGGCGGACGGGCCGGGGGCAGGGGCGACGCGCGGGACGCCGCCGGTCAGGGCCGCCGGCTCGCTGTCGTCCCCCTCCCGCGCCGCCCGCTCCACGGCGGCGGCGACCAGGCTGGTCACCTCGGGGTTGAAGACGCTCGGGATGATGTACGTCGGGTTGAGCTGGTCCTCGTGGATCGCCGACGCGAGCGCGCGCGCCGCGGCGAGCAGCATGCGGTCGGTGATGACGTGCGACTGCGCGTCGAGCAGCCCGCGGAAGACGCCGGGGAACGCGAGGACGTTGTTGATCTGGTTCGCGAAGTCGGACCGGCCGGTGCCGACGATCGCGGCGTGCTTCGCCGCCTCGACCGGGTCGACCTCGGGGCGGGGGTTCGCCATCGCGAAGACGATCGAGTCCGGGGCCATGCGCGCGACGTCGTCGCCCGTGAGGATGTCGGGCGCGGAGACGCCGACGAACACGTCGGCGTCGACGACCGCGTCCTTGAGGGTGCCCGTGACGCCGCGCGGGTTGGTGCTCACCGCGGTCCACGCGAGCGACGGCGAGAGCCCGGGGCGGCCCGGGTGGACGACGCCCTCCACGTCGGCGACCACGACGTCGTGCGCTCCCGCCGCGAGGAGCAGCTTGAGCACCGCGGTGCCCGCCGCGCCCGCGCCCGACAGCACGATCCGCACGTCGGACAGGTTCTTGCCCACGACCTTGAGGGCGTTCGTCAGTGCCGCGAGCGCCACGATCGCCGTGCCGTGCTGGTCGTCGTGGAACACCGGGATGTCCAGCTCGGCGCGGAGCCGCGCCTCGATCTCGAAGCAGCGCGGCGCCGAGATGTCCTCGAGGTTGATGCCCGCGAACACCGGGGCGATGGCCTTGACGGTCCGCACGATCTCGTCGACGTCGGTCGTGTCGAGCGCGATGGGGAACGCGTCGATGTCCGCGAACCGCTTGAACAGCGCAGCCTTGCCCTCCATGACCGGCAGCGACGCGAGGGGGCCGATGTCGCCGAGGCCGAGGACCGCCGACCCGTCGGTGACGACCGCGACGGTGTTGCGCTTGATCGTGAGGCGGCGCGCGTCGTCGGGATTGGCCGCGATGGCCTCGCACACGCGCGCGACCCCCGGCGTGTAGATCATCGACAGGTCGTCGCGGTTGCGGATCGGCACCTTGGACTCGATCTTCAGCTTGCCGCCGAGGTGCAGCAGGAACGTGCGGTCCGAGACCCGTTCCACGACGACGCCCGGCAGACCCCGCAGGGCAGCCACGATCTCGCCCGCGTGCTCCTCGCCGCGGGTCGCCACGGTGACGTCGACGGTGATGCGCTCGTGCCCGGACGCCGTGACGTCGAGCGCCGAGACGATGCCGCCCGTGTGCTCGATCGCCGTCGTCAGCTCGCTCACGGCCGTGGGCCGCGCCTCGACCTGCAGGCGGACGGTGATGGAGGAGGACACGCTCGGCGCAGAGGTCATGAGCACCAGTATCGGCCCAGGACCGAGGCGCCGGCGGGCGGCCGGCACGTACGGACACGACGACGGCGCCCTCTCGGGCGCCGTCCCGCCAGCATCTCGGTGGCTATCAAGGCGTGCTCGGTTCGTAGCCGCTGCAACGGCTTCGGGGGGCCGTCGTGGCCGTCCCGCCCGGTCAGCGAGTCCTCCGCGTGGACTACCTGCGCGTGGGTACCTCCGCGATGCTGTTGTCCCTCCATGAGAGCCCCGCCACGGCCGGTCCGCAAGCCCGTGGGCAGACCCT
This sequence comes from Cellulosimicrobium sp. So1_17, assembly GCF_055181235.1. Classification (NCBI taxonomy): domain Bacteria; kingdom Bacillati; phylum Actinomycetota; class Actinomycetes; order Micrococcales; family Promicromonosporaceae; genus Cellulosimicrobium; species Cellulosimicrobium sp. So1_17. The sequence continues at coordinate 2,205,874 of NZ_CM143702.1, read as the reverse complement.
CACAGCGTGTTCTACCCGTGTTCGAGCCCGCCTCGCGAGGTTGGTCCGGGACGTCCGGTCAGGCCTCCGTCGCGCGCCCGTGGCGGCGCCGGCGGCGCACCGCCCGCCACACGACCCAGCCCACGACGGCGAGCGTGACGAGGCCCGCGGCGGCGAGCGCCGGCGTCGTGGGCGCGAGGTGGGAGCGCAGCGCGACGGGCTTGGTGAACGCGAGGACGCCCCAGCCGTGCTCCGCGGCGAGACGACGCAGCGCCCGGTCGGGGTTCACCACGGACGCGTGGCCGACCTCCGCCAGCATGGGCGCGTCGGTGACCGAGTCGGAGTAGGCGTAGCTCGCGCCGAGGTCGTAGCCCTCACGCTCGGCGAGCTCGCGGATCGCGGCGGCCTTGTTCTCGCCGTAGGCGTAGAAGTCGATCCCGCCCGTGTAGCGGCCCTCCTCGATCGCCATGCGCGACGAGATGGCGTGGTCGGCGCCGAGCACCGCCGCGATGGGTTCGACCACCTCGCTCCCCGACGCCGACACGACGACGACGTCGTGGCCGTGCGCGTGGTGGGAGTCGATGAGCTCGACCGCCTCCGCGTAGACGACCGGGTCGATGTGCTCGTGCAGGGTCTCCTCGACGATGCGCGAGACGGTCGCGACGTCCCAGCCCGTCACGAGGCTCGACAGGTGGGCGCGCATCCGCTCGGTCTGGTCGGCGTCGGCGCCGCCCACCATGAACAGGAAGTGCGCGTACGCGCTGCGCAGCACGTCGGCACGGTTGATCAGGCCTCCCGCGAAGAACGGTCGGGAGAACGCCGCGGCCGACGACGTCGCGATGATCGTCTTGTCCAGGTCGAAGAACGCGGCGACGCGACCGTCGGTGCGCGGTGGCGAGTGGTCCGTCGACGAGTTCACGCGGTGAGCCTAGCGGCGCAGCGTGGCCGTCCACAGGCCCGGCGTGCCGGGGTGCCGTCCACAGGGCGTGCCGGGCCGGTCGCGCGACCGCTCCGCGAGGACCCAGGGTGTGCGGAACGAGACCGCTCGGGGAGCAGGTGCCGGGAGACAGGTCGGTGGGCACAGGCAGGGCGGGCAGGGCGGGCGGACGCGGGACGGAGGGCACGTGGGCAGCACGGGTGCGGTGGTGGGGGTCGTCGCGGCGCGGGGAGGGGCAGGGGCCAGCGTCGTCGCGGCCGCCCTCGCGCGCGCCGCGGTCCGACGCCGCGCGCCCGCGTGCCTCGTCGACCTCGCCGGTGCGGGCGCCGGGCTCGACGTCCTGCTCGGCGTCGAGGACGAGCCGGGCGTGCGCTGGCCCGACCTGGGCGACGCGCGAGGCCGCCTCGACGGCGTCGACCTGCTCGGCAGGCTGCCCCGCTGGTCCGACGTGGCGGTGGTCAGCGCGACGACCGAGGGCGGTCCCGTGCCCGAGAGCGTGGTGGACGTCGTCGCGGCGCTGGCCGAGGACGTCGTGCCGCGCGGCGGGCTCGTCGTGCTCGACGTCGGGCGTGCGACCCTCTGGCGGCCGGTCGGCGAGCTGCTCGCCGCGTGCGACGAGGTGCTCGTCGTGACGCCGCTCGACGTCCCCGCCGTCGGCGGAGCGGTCGCCCTCGGCGCACACCTCGCGGGTCGTCCGGCCGCGCTCGTCGTGCGGCACCCCGCGCCCGGACGGCTTTCCGTGGCGGAGGTCGCGCACGCTGTCGGCCTCGACGTCGCCGCGAGCGTCCGGTGGGACCGCCGGGTCGCGGGAGCGGTCGAGCGGGGCCACGGGCCGTGCCCCCCGGGCGGTCCCGTCGAGCGCGCGGGCCGGGTGCTCGCAGCGCGCTACCTCGAGCCGGGGAGGCGGGCATGACGTCCACGACCGCGGGCCTGCTCGACGGCGTGCGGGACCGGCTCGCGCGCGCAGGGCGGGAGCCCGGCGACGACAGCGCCGGGCACGACGGCACCGGGCACGACGGCACCGGGCACGACGATGCACGTCGTGTCGACGCCCGGCTCGCCGACGCGCTCAGGGCCTCGGGCCGGGTGATCGGCTCCACGGCTCTGCGCGAGCTCACCCGCGCCGCGCGGGCAGAGCTCTACGGGGCCGGGCCGCTGCAGCACCTGCTCGAGGAGACCGGTGTCACCGACGTCCTGGTCAACGGACCGGACGACGTGTGGGTCGACCGGGGCTCCGGGCTCGAGCGCGTGTCGGTCTCGCTCGGTGGTCCGGACGACGTGCGCGCCCTCGCCGCCCGGCTCGCGGCGGCCGGAGGCGGGCGGCTCGACGACGCGAGCCCGGTCGTGGACGCGCGCCTGCCCGACGGGACCCGCCTGCACGCCGTGGTCGCGCCCGTGTGCGCCGCGGGTGCGGTCATCTCGCTGCGCGTGCTCCGGCCGAGCGCGTTCGGCCTGGCCGAGCTCGTCGCGCACGGGACGGTCCCTCCCGCGTGGGAGCCGCTGCTGCGGGTGCTCGTCGCGCGGCGCGCCTCGATGCTCGTCTCCGGCGGCACGGGTACCGGCAAGACGACGCTGCTGGCGGCCCTGCTCGCGCTCGTCCCGCACGACGAGCGCGTCGTGTGCGTCGAGGAGGCCCGGGAGCTCGTGCCCGACCACCCGCACGTCGTGCCGCTCACCGCGCGCCGCCCGAACGTCGAGGGCGCGGGCGGCGTCGAGCTCGCGGACCTCGTCCGGGCCGCGCTGCGCATGCGCCCCGACCGGATCGTGCTCGGCGAGTGCCGGGGGGCCGAGGTCCGTGAGGTCCTCATGGCGCTGAACACGGGCCACGAGGGCGGGCTCGCGACCCTCCACGCCAACGACGTCGGGGTGATCCCCGCGCGGCTGGAGGCGCTCGCGGCGCTCGCCGGGATGGACCGCGTCGCGGTGGCGGCGCAGGCGGCGAGCGGCCTCGACGTCGTGCTGCACCTACGGCGTGGCGGGGTCGAGGTCGCGCGGCGACGGTTCCTCGCCCAGGTCGGGCTCGTCCGCCGGGACGACCGGACCGGTCTGGTCGTCGACCTCGCCGCGTCGTGGGACGGCCGCGGTGATCCCCGGCCGGGTCCGGCGTGGGGCGAGCTGGTGCGCCGGTGGTCGGCATGAGCGTGCGTGGCACGAACGTGGGGAGCGTGGCGTGACGGCCGTCGTGGGTGTGCTCGTCGCGTTCGCCGTGTGGTGCGTCGTCGACCCGGGCGGGCGTCGTGCGTCGGTGGCGGTGCGAGGCGGCCTCGCGCCCGGCACGCTCGCGGGTGGGGCGCGAGCGGTCGGCGGGCGCTCGGGCGAGGCGGACCGCCGTCGTCGGCGACGGGGAAGTCGTCGGGACGACCCGGCGGAGGCGGACGCCGTGCGCCTCGTCGTGACCCAGGTCGGTGCGCTGCTGCGTGCGGGCCAGCCGCCCGGGGCGGCCTGGGAGCGCACGACCGGCGTACGGGTCGACGCGACCGGGACACCGCGCGCGACGGACCTCGCCGCGCACGTGGGCGGCGACGCCACGGCTCGGGCGGTGGTGGCCGCGTGCCGCGTCGCGGGCGACGTGGGGGCCCCGCTCGCCACCGTGCTGGACGAGGTGTCGGCGTCGATCGCCGCCGAGGCCGAGTCGCGCGCCGCGCGGGAGGCGGCTCTCGCCGGACCTCGGGCGACGACGCGCGTGCTGCTCTGGCTGCCCGCCGTGGGCGTCCTCCTCGGCTACGTGCTCGGTGCGGACCCGGTCGCCACCGCGCTCGACGGAGGCGTCGGGACGGGCGCCCTGCTCCTCGGCGTCCTGCTGCTCGCCGTCGGTCGCGCATGGTCCGCGCGGCTCGTCGACCGGGCGCGCGTCGCGGGAGAGGAGCCGTGAGCGGGCTCGCGCTGGTCGTCGCCGGCTGCGTCCTCGTCGCGTCGTCGCCGTGGTGGCTCGCCCGGTCCGCGGCCGCGCGCAGGGTCGTCGGTCTTGCCGCGGCGTCGCGCGGGATCGCGCGGAACGGCGCGGTCCGGCGTGCGGCCGACCGCGCTGCCGGACGCCCCGGGAGGGAGACGCCGATCGAGACCGGTGTGGTCCTCGAGCTCCTCGCCGCGGCGGTGCGAGCGGGGGCGTCGGTGCCGCGGGCCCTCGACGCCGTGGGTGCCGCGGTCGGCGGGCCCGACGGCGCGTGCCTGCGCCGGGCGAGCGCCGCGCTCGTGCTCGGGTCGGCCTGGGACGGCGCGTGGGACGACGTCCCCCGACGCCTCGACGTGGTGCGCCGTGCCCTGCGGCCGTCCTGGGTGCACGGCGCGGGACCGGTCGGCTCGCTGCGGGCGGCGGGGGACGCGCTGCGGCAGGACCGTGCGGCGGCCGCGCGGAGCGCCGCGGCCCGGCTCGGCGTCCACCTCGTCCTGCCGCTCGGCGCGTGCTTCCTGCCGGCGTTCGTCCTCGTGGGCCTGCTGCCCGTGCTGCTCTCGCTCGGTTCGGGTCTCCTCGGCAGCTGAACCACGGCTCACCCGCCGGCGACCTCCCGGCGACGGCGCTCGAGGTGCGCGCGCTCGACGTCGTTGGCGCACCGCTCGATCGCGAGCTCCAGCGCGGCGACTGCGGCGTCGGCCCGCCCGGAGCGCGCGAGGAGCTCGCCGCGCACGGCCAGGAGCCGGTGGTGGTGAGGCAGGGCGGCGTCGAGCCCGTCGAGCAGGGCGAGCCCGGCCTCCGGACCCGAGGACTCGGCGACCGCGACGGCGCGCGCGAGGCGGACGACGGGCGATCCGGTGTGGTCCTCGAGCGCCGCGTAGAGGGTCGCGATCGCGGCCCAGTCGGTGTCGCCCGCGGTGCGTGCGACGGCGTGCTCCGCGGCGACCCGCGCCTGGAGGAGGTAGTCCTGCGCGAGCCCGGCAGCGTCGTCGGGCACGGAGGAGAGGACCTCGAGCCCGACGACGATCTCGTCGGCGTGCCACCGCGAACGGTCCTGGTCCGCGAGCAGGACCAGGGCGCCGTCGGGGCCGGTCCTCGCGTCGCGACGCGCGTGCTGCAGCACGAGGAGCGCGAGGAGGGCGCGGACGACGGGGCGGCCCGGGAGCAGCTCGTCGAGGAGACCGACCAGGCGGATCGCCTCGCCCGCGAGCTCGACGCGGACCAGGTCGGGCCCCGTCCCGGGCGCGTAGCCGGCGGTGAAGACGAGGTAGAGCACCGTCGCGACGACGTCGAGCCGTTCGTCGAGGTGCTCGGGCGCAGGCACCGCGAACGGGATGCCCGACGCCGCGAGGCGCTTCTTGGCCCGCGTGATGCGCGCCGCCATGGTCGCCTCGGGCACGAGGAACAGCCGCGCGATGTCGGGTACCCCGAGACCGGCGACGAACCGGAGCGTGAGAGCCGCGCGGGCCTCGGGGGCGAGCGCGGGGTGGGAGCACGCGAAGACGAGCCGCAGACGTTCGTCGGGGACGTGCGCGCCCTCGTCGCGGTCGTCGCCAGGATCGGGTGATCCGGGCCGACCACGCTCCTCGACGACCATCAGGGGTTCCTTCCGGAGGGCGACCGCCTCCGCGCGGAGACGGTCCAGGACCCGCCGGCCGGCAGCGGTGCGCAGCCAGCCGGCGGGGTTGGCGGGGACGCCGTCCGCCGGCCAGGTCCGAGCGGCCGCCGCGAACGCGTCGGCGAGCGCGTCCTCGGCGAGGTCCGGTCGGCGGTAGCGGGCCACGAGGGCACCGAGGAGCCGTGCCCAGTGCTCGCGCCAGGCAGCGGCGAGCGCGTCGTCCGCCGGGGACGGCCCTCCGGTGCTCACAGGTCGTCGACGTCGACCACGGGGCGGACCTCGACCGTGTAGGGCGGCAGGAGGGCGACGGCGTCCACCACGGCGTCGAGGTCGGGCAGGTCGACCAGGTAGAAGCCGCCGAGGTGCTCCACGGTCTCCGCGAAGGGGCCCTCGGTCACCGTGACGCGCTGGTCGGCACGACGCAGGGTCGTGGCGGCGGCGACAGGGGCCAGCGCCTCGGCGGCCACGATCGTCCCCCGCGCGCGCACCGCGGCGGCGAAGTCGTCGTGGCGCCGGAGGTACTCGTCGCGGTGCGCATCACGCATCCGTGCCCAGACCTGCTCGTCCTCGTACAGCAGCACCATGAACCTCATGCGTCGACCTCGGCCACGTCGGCGCTCGCGTCGTGCCCGGCCGCGTGCTCCTCCTCGGACACCACGGGGCGGACCTCGAACGTCTCGGGGCTGCCCGCGAACGCGGTCGCGAGGACACGCACGAGGCCGTCGAGGTCCGCGGTCTGGACGACGTAGTACCCGCCGACCTGCTCGGCGAGCTCGGCGAACGGTCCGTCGGTGACGAGCGCCTGGTCCGGCGTGGCGCCGGGCCGCACGACCCGCGCGGTGAACGTCTTGCGCAGCTCGCCGCCACCCGTGACCTCGTGGCCCCCGGCCGCGGCGAGGCGGGCGAACTCGTCGTGCCGCGCGTAGGTGGCTGCGCGGAGCTCGGGTGAGGGGTCCACCCACGCGCTCTCGTCGTCGTGGATGAGGATGACGTACTCGGTGCTCATGGTCGTCTCCTGACGTCGTGCCGCCGTCCGGTCGGCCCGGACGAAGGACCTCGGTCGAGGTCTCGTGACGATGACGCGCGAGACCGGCGTAGATCGACACCACTCTGGCAGAGAATGCGCAGCCGCTCTCGGAACCGGCGCGACGGGGCCCGGGAGAGTGCGCCGGTCCTGGCCGTCCACAGGCCCGGCCGACAGGTGTCCCGTCCACCGCGTGCCCGGCGACGCCTGCGCCGTCCGTCCTGCTCTCGCCAGAGTGGCCGGACCGCCCGCGACCGCGGGCCGCGAGAAGGAGAGGGTCATGACCAGGACGAGGACCGAGAGGTCGACGGGACGCGTGGCGTCGAAGGGGTCGGTGACGTGGGGCGGAGCCCCGGCGACGGAGGAGACGGCAGGAGAGGGCCGGCCCCGGAGGCCGGAGAAGGCGGCCGGGCGCGTGCTCGCACGGCTCACCGGAGCCGACGGCGCGCACGACCGGGAGGCGGGCCTCGCGACCGCGGAGTACGCGATCGCGACGGTCGCCGCGGCGGGGTTCGCCGGCCTGCTGATCGTCGTGCTCCGGAGCGGCGAGGTGCGTGAGCTGCTGCTCGGCATCGTCCGCAGCGCGCTCTCGCTGGGCTGATCGTGCGACGAGAGCGGTCACGGCGGTCGGTCGCGACCCTCCGCGGACCGTGGGGTCCCGGCCCTGCAGCGCGCGAGCGAGGTGCCGTCACCGCCGAGCTCGCGGTCGCGTTGCCGGCGGTCGTGCTCGTCCTCGTCGCCGTGCTCACCCTCGCCGCGGCCGCGGGCGCCCAGATGCGCTCCGCGGACGCGGCGAGGGCGGGAGCGCGGGCAGCGGCGATCGGGGAGGACGACGCGACCGTGCGCTCCACGGCTCAGCACGTCGCGGGCGACGGCGCGCAGGTGACCGTCGTGCGCGGCGAGCCGTGGGTCGAGGTCACCGTGACCTGCCCGGTCGTCGGGGGCTGGCTCTCGGCGGCGCCGCTGCGCGCGAGCGGGCACGCCGTGGCGCGCGTCGAGCCATGACCGGGCGGCGAGTCGTGACCAACCGGCGAGCCGTGGCCGGGTTGCGAGCCGTGACCGGGCGGCGAGGAGGACGCGGGCCGGGCCTCCCGGGCCACGGGGTGGCCACGGAGCGGTCGTCGGACGGCGAGCACGGGGCGGGCACGGTGCTCGTGCTCGGGATCGTCGCCGCCCTGCTCGTCGTGCTCGTCGGGCTCGGAGGGCTCGCGCAGGCACAGGCCGCGCGGGGTCGGGCTCAGGCCGGTGCCGACCTCGCCGCGCTCGCTGCCGCCGCGGCGCTGCGCGACGGATGGGACCCGTGCGGACGCGCCCGCGAGACGGCGAGCCGCAACGGCGTGCGGGTCGTCGCGTGCACCGAGACGGGCGCGGGCGCCGTCCGCGTCGACGTCGTGTTCGGGCCGACGGTCTCGGTGCTCGGCGTCACGCTCGGCGAGGCGGCAGGGGCCGCGCGGGCCGGACCGGCGACGGCCCGGGCAGGGTGAGCACGAGGTCGGCGCTGCCGCGGGGCTTCGTCAGGCGGACGCGTCCGACCTCGTGACGCCCTGCCCCCGGGCGAGCCCGGGTGAAGTCGGTAGCGTTCGGAAGGTCCTCGCGCCCGGAGCCGGGCGTGGTCAACGATGATCTGGAGGCACCCTATGCACGTCCTGCCGAACCGCTGGCGCATCGCGGCGGCCGCCGTCGCGTCGCTCGCCCTCACCGCCGTCGCCGCCCCGGGCGTCGCCGCTCCCCGCGACGACCCGCCGGGGCGCGTCGCCGAGACCACGTTCACGCTCGACGCCGAGGTGCTCGACTCCGGGGAGCAGGTCACGGGCATCACGATCGACGCGCACCGGCTGCGCACGATCGACCCGGCGTCGCTGAGCACCGGCACGTTCACCGTGCGGGCCGTCGGCGCCTACCCGGACGACGTCGACCGCGGCGGCCGGCCGCAGCAGGTGTTCGACGTCGAGCGGACCGTCACGGGGGTGGAGCTGACCCGCTCGGGCGACATCCACCTGGAGCTCGCGTCCGGGTTCGGCACGCCCGGCGCGGACACGCTCACCTACCAGCCCGTGGGTGGGCGCAACGTGCTGCTCGACCTGACCTACACGATCGTGCAGAACGCCCCGCTCGAGCTGCGCAACGGCCGCGACGTGACGATCCGGGGCTTCGTCCAGGGCGACCTCGTCGACCCGGAGGTCGACGCGTTCCGCGCGGGGGTCTCGGGCACCGGCCTCAACTACCGCCTGTTCACGCCGGACCGGCGCGGCGGCGGTGACCGTGCCCTCGTCGTCTGGCTGCACGGCAACGGTGAGGGCGGGCTGGGCGGCTACTACGGCAACGAGCCGCCGCTGCGCGCCAACCGCGGCGCGCTCGGCTTCGCGACGCCGGAGGCGCAGAAGATCCTCGGCGGCGCGTACGTGCTCGTGCCGCAGGTCCCGGACACCTGGTACAACGCGGACTCCGCGGGCTACCAGGAGCGGCTGCGAGGCCTGGTCGACGAGATCGCCGGCCGGTACAAGGTCGACACCGATCGCATCCACGTCGCCGGCGCCTCGGCCGGCGGGTACATGGCCACCCGACTGGTGGCCGCCTACCCGGACGACTTCGCGTCCCTCGCCGTCTCGGCGCCGGCGTACTACACGGGCGGCACCTACCGCATCGACGCAGCCGAGATCGCCGCGCTCGAGGGCACGCCGACGTGGTTCGTCCACGCGCGCAACGACCCCACCGTCCCGTACGCCGAGACCAGCGTGTGGGCGCACGAGCAGCTGCCCGGCTCGATCCTGTCGCTGTACGACGACGTGACGTGGGACGGGGTGACCTACCCCGGTCACTGGTCGTGGATCTACCAGGCACGCAACGCGCCCACCACGCCCGAGGGCGTCACCCTCTGGGAGTGGACGGCGCAGCAGTCGCTCGACGACTAGCAGCACGGCGACGCGCTCCCGTGCCGACCGGGCACGGGAGCGCGGCCACCGGCCGTGCCGTCACCGTGCCAGGGCGCGGCGGTCCGACGGCGCAGCCTCAGTCCGGCGCGTACGCGAGCACGGCGTCGAGCAGCCGCACGGCGGCGTCCTTGTCCAGCGGCGCGTTGTACGACCCGCACTTGGGCGACTGGACGCACGCGGGGCACCCGTCGTGGCACGGGCAGCGCACGATCGCGTCGCGCGTCGCGCGCAGCCAGGTCGCGCCCAGCTCGAACCCGCGCTCGGCGAAGCCCGCGCCGCCCGGGTAGGCGTCGTAGACGAACACCGTCGCCTGCTCGGTGTCGACGTGCAGCGCCGTGGACACACCGCCGAGGTCCCAGCGGTCGCACGTCGCGAGGAGGGGGAGCAACCCGATCGACGCGTGCTCGGCGGCGTGCAGCGCGCCGGGCGCGGTGTCCGCGTCGACCCCGGCCTCCTCGAGCACCGACTCGGGCACCGTCCACCACACGGCCATGGTGGGCAGCGTGTGCTCCGGCAGGTCGAGGGGCTCGGTCCCCAGGATCTGCAGGTCGGGCAGACGGCGGCGCTGGAAGCTCACGACCTGCGAGCTCACGTCGACCGGCCCGTACCCCCAGCCAACGGGCCCCCAGCGCCGCTCGACGACCTCGCGCCCGGCGGCCGCGTCACCGGGCCCCGGCTCGTCGGCGATCGTGATCGACGTGACGGAACGGGACCAGGTGCCGAAGTCGACGTCGGTGCGCCGCACGAGCGCGACGCCGTCGGTCAGGTCGAGGTGCTCGACCACGTAGGTGGCGCCCTGGTGGACGTACACCGCGCCGTCGTGCACGGTCCCGTCGGCCGACGCGGCGTCCACCGTCCCGAGGAGACGTCCCGTGCGCGCCTCGGCCACGCGGACGGGAGAGCCGCCGGAGCCGCGCAGGTCCGTCATCCCCGCGGCGGGCTGCGCGTGCGTCCAGTACCAGCCCGACGCACGACGCCGCAGCGCTCCCCGCGCGACGAGCACGCCGAGCAGGTCGGTCACGGCGGCCGGGTCGCCGAACTCGGCGAGGTCCTCCGAGCGGAGGGGGACCTCCGCGGCCGCGGCGCACAGGTGAGGTGCGAGGACGTACGGGTTGGCGGGGTCGAAGACCGTCGCCTCGAGCGGGGCGTCGAAGATCGCCTCGGGGTGGTGCACGAGGTACGTGTCGAGCGGGTCCTCGCGCGCGACGAACGCCACGAGCCCGTCCGCGCCCGCACGTCCCGCGCGGCCGGCCTGCTGCCAGACGGACATGCGCGTGCCCGGCCAGCCCGCCACGAGCACCGCGTCGAGGCCGGAGATGTCGACGCCGAGCTCGAGGGCGTTCGTCGTGGCCAGCGCGCGCACCGCGCCGGAGCGCACCGCGTCCTCGAGCTCGCGCCGCTCCTCGGGCAGGTACCCGCCCCGGTACGCCGCGACGCGGCGCGCGAGGTCGGCGTCGACGGGGCGCAGGTAGTCCTGGGTCTGCGTCGCGACCGCCTCGGCGCCCCGGCGCGAGCGCGTGAACGCGAGCGTGCGCGCGCCGGCGAGGACGAGGTCGGCGAGCAGGTCCGCCGCCTCCGACGTCGCGCTGCGCCGCGGGTGCTCGGGGGCCTCCTGGGCCTCGGTCGACACCGTGGGCACTGCCGGGTCGTCGACGTGCTCCTCCGGTTGCTGCGACCCCGCCGCCGCGCCGAAGCCGGCCACGACGGGCGGCTCCCACAGCACGAACGTGCGGTGCCCCGACGGTGACGTGTCGCCCGCGACCGTCACGACGTCCGCCGGCTCCACTCCGACGAGCCGTGCCGCGCTCACCGCGGGGTCCGCCGTCGTCGCCGAGGCCACGACGAACGTCGGCGCGGGGTCCCCCTCGCGGGCGTAGTGCGCGGCGAGACGACGCAGCCGCCGCAGCACGAGCGACACGTGCGCGCCGAAGACGCCGCGGTAGGCGTGGCCCTCGTCCACGACGACGTAGCGCAGGTCGCGCAGGAGCCGCGACCAGCGGCGGTGGTTCGGCAGCAGCGCGAAGTGCAGGAAGTCCGGGTTCGTGAGCACGACGTCCGCGTGCTCGCGCACCCACCGCCGCTCGTCGGGCGACGTGTCGCCGTCGCACGTCGAGACCCGCACGTCCTGCGTCCCGGCCGCGTCGAGGAGGCGCTGGAGGCCGGCGAGCTGGTCGGCCGCCAGGGCCTTGGTCGGCGAGAGGTACAGCACGGACCCGCGGCGCGCGACGGACTCGATGCGTCCGGGGTCGAGCGTGCGGGCCGCGACGTCGGCCCGGACCGACGTCAGCGCCGGGAGCCAGAACGCGAGGGACTTGCCCGACCCCGTCGACGTCGCGAGCGCGACGTGCCGGCCCGACCACGCGGCGTCGGCGGCGACGGTCTGGTGCACCCACGGCCGCTGCACGCCCAGCGCGCGGTACCCGGCCACGAGCGCGGCGTCCGACCACGCGGGCCAGTCGCCGTGCACACCGTCGCGCGCCGGCAGCTCCCGCACGTGCGTCAGCCGGTCCGCGCGGCGGCCGCCCGCGAGGAGCACGCGGAGCAGCGCGTTCGTCGGCGGGGCGGGAGCGTGGTGCACGCCCACGAGTCTTCCACCCCGTGCCCACCCTGAGGTCGGGACCTGCGGCCCTCGCGCGGGCCGGGCTCGGGGGTGGACCATCGAGGTATGGCGAGGACGGGACGCGGGGTGCTCGGAGCCGTGGCGGCGGGCGTCGGCGCGCTGCTGCTCACGCGTCGCCCGATGCAGACGTGGGGCACGCGCGACGACGAGCACGCCGCGCGACTGCCCGGCGACGACCTCGTACCGCACGCGCGCGTCGTCGCGACGCGCGGCGTGACGATCGACGCCCCGCCGGGCGACGTCTGGCCGTGGCTCGTGCAGCTCGGCCAGGGGCGCGGCGGCTTCTACTCCTATGACCTGCTGGAGAACCTCGCCGGCCTCGGCATCCGCAGCGCGGGAACGATCGAGGACCGGTGGCAGTCGCTCGCCGTCGGCGACGACGTCCGTCTCGCCGCGCAGGCCGCTCTGCGCGTCGCGCTGCTCGAGCCGGAGGACCACCTCGTGCTGCTCGGCGCCCCGGGTCCGGGCGAGCCCGACGTGATGCCGTTCGCGTTCTCGTGGGCGTTCGTCCTCCGCGCCCTCCCGCCGGGAGGCGGGGGCGGCGCGCGCACGCGGCTCCTCGTGCGCGAGCGCTACCGTCCCACGAGCCGGCCAGGGCGAGCCGTCGTCGAGGCCGTGCAACCCGTGAGCTTCCTCATGACGCAGAAGATGCTGCGCGGGGTGAGGGACCGCGCGGAGCGGGTCAGCCGCGGAACACCTCGACGACGGCCCGCGCGAGGTACCACGGGTCGACGACGGCCGTGAGCTCGCGCGCGGAGTGCATCGACAGGATCGGCACGCCGACGTCGACGGTCCGGATCCCGAGGCGCGTCGCGGTGAGCGGCCCGATCGTCGAGCCGCACGGGACCGTGTTGCGCGACACGAACTCCTGGCTCGGCACACCCGCCGCCGCGCACGCGCGCGCCCACGCCGCGGCGCCGAGCGCGTCGGTCGTGTACCGCTGGTTGGCGTTGATCTTGAGGATCGGGCCGCCGCCCGCGAGCGGGCGGTTCGCGGGGTCGTGGCGCTCGGGGTAGTTGGGGTGCACCGAGTGCCCGACGTCGCTCGACACGCACAACGACCCGGCGAGCCGGCGGTGACGCTCCTCCGCGGTCACGCCCTGCATCGCGTCGATCCGCGCGAGCACGTCGGCCAGGAACGGCCCCGACGCCCCCGCGCGGGACTCCGACCCGATCTCCTCGTGGTCGAACGCGGCGAGCACCGGGATGGTGGTCGCCGCGTCGTCCCCGCCGAACCCGTCGGCGACCTCGAGCAGCGCCGTGAGCCCGGCGTGGACCGAGATCAGGTTGTCGAGCCGACCCGACGCGAGGAACGCGTCGCGCGCCCCGAAGACCCGCGGCTCCTGGGTGTCGGCGACGACGACGTCGTAGCCCGTGACCTCGCTCGCGCGGACCCCTGCGTGGTGCGCGAGCTCGGCGAGGACGTCGGCCTCCGCCGGTCCGTCGTGCGTCCCGGCTCGGTCGGAGCCGGCGGCCCCCGCCGTCGACGACAGCCCCCAGACCGGCTGGGTGTGCTGCTGCTTGTCGAGGGCGAGGCCCTCGTTCACCTGGCGGTCCAGGTGGATCGCGAGCTGCGGGATGCGCAGCAGCGGACCGGTGCGCACGAGGTGCACGTCGTCCGGTCGCGTGCCGTCACCCACCACGACGCGCCCGGCGAGCTCGAGCTCGCGGTCGAGCCACGAGTTGAGCAGCGGCCCGCCGTAGATCTCGACGCCGGCCTGCCACCAGCCCTCGCGCACGAGGCTCGGCCGCGGCTTGAGCTTGAACCCCGGCGAGTCCGTGTGGGCGCCGAGGATCGCGAACGGCGTCGTCGCGGTCGCGCCCCGGGGCACGACCCAGGCGATCACCGCGCCGTCGCGCACGACGACGTACCGTCCGTCGTCCTCGGGCGCGGGATCCACCGGGCGGTGGGGACCGGTCGCCGGCGCGTGCGACGGCCACGCGTCCGACTCCGTGAGCTGGGTGAAGCCCGCGGCGACGAGGCGGCGTGCGACCTCGTGCGCCGCGTGGAACGACGACGGCGAGGCCTGGACGAAGGACATGAGGTCGAGGGCGTGCTCGTGCGCGGCAGCGGTCGGTGCGGGCATGGTGCCAGTCTCGCACCGGGCCGCACGGTCCCTCCTCGGCCGACGTCCGGGAAGCGTCCAGGTCGACCGCGTACCGTCGTGACGGCGTCGCCGGGCAGCGAGAGGAGAGCGCGATGATCTGGGTCGTGCTGCCGGGGCTCGCCCTGACGGCGGAGGACTACGCCCCACTCGCCCGGGCGATCGGTCCGGACGGCGACGTCCGCGTCCTCGACGCGTGGCGCACACCCGTCACCGACCCGGCGGACGCGCTCCGTTCCGCGCTCGGTGTCGACGGGTCCGACGACGTCGCGCTCGTCGGGCACTCCGCGGGCGGTCTCGCCGCGCTCGAGTGGGCGCTGCTCCACCCCGGCGAGGTGCGGCGCCTCGTCCTCCTGGACCCCTCGAGCCCGTTCGAGCGGCACCGCCCGGCCCTGCACCCGGGGACGGGTGTGACACGCGCCGGACGAGCGGTCGTCGGCGCCGTCGCCGACGTCCTCGCACCGAGCGGACCGGCGCTGCGCCGGGCGGCCGTCCGCGCCGTCGCGCGCCGGCCCGACCTTCTCGCCCGCGACGTCGCGGCCGAACGTTACGGCGGCCGTCCCGGGTGGCTCGAGATCGCGGACCAGTGGGCGGCGAGCTGGGCGCAGGCGCCCCGCGTGCGCGGGCTGCTCGACGACGGCCGGCGCCTGCCCGCGTCCGCCCGCCCGCTGCTCGTCACCGGGACGCGTGCGAGCGCCCGGTTCCTGCGCGAGCAGCGCGAGCTCGCCGAGCGGCTGGACCTGCCGCGGGTCGGGGTCGCGAAGCAGGGTCACCTGTTCCCCCTGACCCGCCCGGACGAGGTCGCGCGGCTGGTCCGCACGACCTGAGCGATGAGTCCGGGGCACGAGCCCGGTCGGGACGGCATGGCTCAGCAGCAGACCCCCCAGATCCAGGACCGCGCCGCGCAGCCCTACGTGGGCGTGACCCGGACCGTGACCATGACGACCATCCCTGAGGTGGCGGACCGCCTTCCCGAGCTCTTCACCTGGCTCGGCGAGCGCGGCGTGACCCCGGCAGGCGCGCCCTTCTTCCGCTACCGGGAGATCGACATGGAGCGCGAGCTCGTGGTCGAGGCGGGCGTCCCGGTCGACTCGCTCGACGCGATCCCCGACCTCGGCACCGACGCCATGTCCGCCGACCAGGACTCGGCGTCCCGACCGCACGGCGGCGTCCTGCCGGCCGGACGCTACGTCGTCGTCCAGCACCACGGGCATCCCGACGACCTGGAACGCGCGACCGGTGAGCTTCTCGCGTGGGCCGCGGCGCAGGGGCTGGTCTGGGACGCCGACGACGAGCAGCGGTCCTGGGGCGCGCGCGTCGAGTCCTACCTCACCGACCCGGCCGACGAGCCCGACATGACCGAGTGGGACCACGAGCTCGCGTTCCGCCTCGCGGACTGACGCGGCGCGGGTGCCGGGGCGCGGCCCAGGCGAGGGGCGCGCTTGTGACGGGCTGCACGAGTGGTCGTGACGTACGACACACGTGCGTAGACTCCTCCCCATCGTGCCGGTAGGGGACCGGCTCGGCCGCAGTCGTCAAGGAGGACGGATGCCCACCCTCGGTACCGAAAGTCTCACCATCGTCGGGGTGATCGCGCTGATCGCGCTCGTCGCCCTCGGTTTCGCCGTCGTCCTGCGCAGACAGGTCCTTGCCGCGCGGGAGGGCAACGACGCGATGCGCGACGTCGCGCAGGCGGTGCAGGAGGGTGCGGCCGCCTACCTCAACCGGCAGTTCCGCACGCTCGCCCTGTTCGCCGTGATCGTCTTCGGCCTGCTGTTCCTCCTGCCCGGCGAGGGCGGGGTGCGCGTCGGCCGCTCGATCGCGTTCCTCGTCGGCGCGGGCTTCTCGGCCGCGATCGGCTACCTCGGCATGTGGCTCGCCGTGCGCGCGAACGTCCGCGTCGCGGCCGCCGCGACCCGGCCGGGCGGCCGGTCGGAGGGTGCGCGCATCGCGTTCCGCACCGGCGGCGCGGTGGGGATGTCGGTCGTGGGTTTAGGCCTGCTCGGTGCGGCGGGGGTCGTCCTGCTGTACCGAGGGGACGCGCCCGCTGTGCTGGAGGGCTTCGGCTTCGGGGCGGCGCTGCTCGCGATGTTCATGCGCGTGGGCGGCGGCATCTTCACGAAGGCGGCGGACGTGGGTGCCGACCTCGTCGGCAAGGTCGAGCAGGGCATCCCCGAGGATGACCCGCGCAACGCCGCGACGATCGCGGACAACGTCGGCGACAACGTCGGCGACTGCGCGGGCATGGCCGCCGACCTGTTCGAGTCCTACGCGGTGACGCTCGTCGCGGCGCTGATCCTCGGCAAGGCCGCGATGGGCGAGGAGGGCCTCGTCTTCCCGCTGATCGTCACCGCGATGGGCGCGCTCGTCGCCGTGCTCGGCGTGTTCATCACGCGCGTGCGGGGCGAGGAGAGCGGCCTCAAGGCGATCTACCGCGGCTTCTACCTCTCGGCGCTCGTCGGTGCGGTGCTCGCCGCCGTCGCCGCCTTCGTCTACCTCCCGTCCTCGTTCGGCGAGATGGACGGGACCGCGGACCTGGGCGACCTCTCGGGGATCGCCGCCGACCCGCGCGTCGTCGCGAGCCTCGCGGTCGTCATCGGTGTGGTCCTCGCCGGGATCATCCTGTGGATCACGGGCTACTTCACGGGCACGACGTCGAAGCCCACCCTCCACGTGGCCGCCACCTCTCGCACCGGTGCCGCGACGGTCGTCCTGTCGGGCATCGGCGTCGGGTTCGAGTCCGCCGTCTACACGGCGGGCGTCATCGCGGCCGCGATCTGCGGGCTCTTCCTGCTCGCGGGCGGCTCGGTGTGGCTCGCCCTGTTCCTCGTCGCGCTCGCCGGGTGCGGGCTGCTCACGACGGTCGGCGTCATCGTCGCGATGGACACGTTCGGGCCCGTCTCCGACAACGCCCAGGGCATCTACGAGATGTCGCTCGGCGAGGCCTCGGAGGCGGACGAGTCGGACGCCGCGCAGATCCTCACCGACCTCGACGCCGTCGGGAACACGACGAAGGCGATCACCAAGGGCATCGCCATCACGACGGCGGTGCTCGCGGCGACGGCCCTCTTCGGCTCCTACGCGGACGCCGTCGACCACGCGCTGCGGGACATCGAGGGAGTCGGCACGGGTCTCGTCACGTCGATGCTCGACTACGAGATCATCTCGCCCGTCACGCTCGTCGGCCTGATCCTCGGTGCGGCGACGGTCTTCCTCTTCTCGGGCCTCGCCATCGACGCCGTGACGCGCGCGGCCGGTGCGATCGTCTTCGAGGTGCGCCGCCAGTTCCGCGAGCACCCCGGGATCATGACGTACGAGGAGCGCCCGGAGTACGGCAAGGTCGTCGACATCTGCACCCGCGACTCGCTGCGCGAGCTCGCGACCCCCGGCCTCCTCGCGGCGTTCGCGCCGATCGCCGTCGGCTTCGGTCTCGGCGTCGGGCCGCTCGCCGGCTTCCTCGCCGGGGCGATCAGCGCCGGCGTCCTCATGGCGGTGTTCCTCGCCAACTCCGGTGGCGCCTGGGACAACGCGAAGAAGATCGTCGAGGACGGCGCGTACGGCGGCAAGGGGTCGGAGGCGCACGCCGCGACCGTCATCGGCGACACCGTCGGCGACCCGTTCAAGGACACCGCGGGCCCCGCGATCAACCCGCTCATCAAGGTCATGAACCTCGTGTCGGTGCTCATCGCACCGGCGGTCGTCCTGCTGAGCGTGCCGGAGGACGCGAACCAGGTGCTGCGCATCGGCATCGCCGTCGTCGCGGCCGGGATCGCCTTCGGCGCGGTCATCGCGTCCCGCCTCCGCGCGGCCCGGGTGGACCGCGAGCAGATCGCCGAGGTCCGCGAGCAGGTGACGAGCGGCGCCTGACCGCCACGACGGTCGCCGAGGGAGAGCCCGGCAGGCCCTCCTCGGCGACCGGACGGACCGTCAGACCTTGACGGTGAAGCCGGCGCGCAGGAGCACCTCGTCGCGCGACGACGGTCCGACGAGCAGCTCGAAGTCGCCGGCCTCGACGACCCGCCGGCCGGCGGCGTCGACGAGCGTGCAGTCGGCGACGGGCACCTCGAGGTCGACGACCGCGGTCCCGCCCGGCGCGAGCTCGACCTTGCGGTAGGCCTTGAGCTCCTTGTCGGTCCAGGTCACGGACGTCACGACGTCGCTCACGTACACCTGGACGGTCTCGCGTACCGGCCGCGTGCCGACGTTGCGGAGCGTGACCTGGGCGCGCACGACGTCGTCGACCCCGACGACGGGCTCCTGCAGGTGGAGGTCCGCGTACTCGACGGTCGTGTAGCTCCGGCCCTCGCCGAACGCGAAGGCCGTGCGCTGCGTGAGGTCGGCGTACCGGTCGCCGTGCTGGCCGCGCACCTGGTTGTAGAACGTCGGCTGCTGGCCGGCGTGCTCCGCGAAGGAGATCGGGAGCCGGCCCTCCGGCTCGACCAGCCCCAGCAGCAGCTCGGCGACGGCCTGCCCGCCGCGCATCCCCGGGTTCGCGGCCCAGACGATCGCGGCCGCGTCGCGCGCCGACGGCGGCAGGACGAGCGGCTTGGACGCCACGACCACCACGACCAGCGGGGTTCCCGTCGCGGCGAGCGCGTCGAGGAGCGCGACCTGACCGCCGACGAGCTCGAGCGTCGCCGTGGACCGTCCTTCGCCGACGAGCTCGATCCGGTCGCCGACGACCGCCACGACGTAGTCGGCGTCCCGGGCGGCCGCGACGGCCTCGGCGATCAGCACGTCGTCGGGCGACGCGGGCACCACCACCTGAGGACGCGGCTGGCCGTCGGGGAAGAACGCGCCCTCGGGGTCGGGCTCGAGCGTGAGGATGTCGGCGCCGCGTGCGTGCGTCACGGTCCAGCCCGCGGGCACGTGGTCGCGGAACCCGTCGAGGACGGTGCTGGTCATCTCGCGCGGGTGCCCCGTCGGGAGCCAGTCGGCCTGGCCGGACGCGCCGGCCCAGTCGCCGAGCTGGGTGTGGTCGTCGTCGGCGTTGGGACCGACGACGGCGACCGTCCGGGCCGGCGAGCCGGCACGCGCGACCGCACGGACGTCGTCGCCGGCCGTGAGACCACCGTCGAGCGGCAGCGTGCCGTCGTTGGTGAGGAGGACGAGCGAGCGCCGGGCGACGTCGAGGTTGACGGCCGTGTGCTCGCCGGACGCGATGACGGCCTGCTGGCGTGCGACGTCGGGCCGGCGCGGGTCCTCGAACAGACCGAGGCGCACCTTGAGCGTGAGGATGCGGCGCACGGCGTCGTCGATCGCGGACTCGGCGACGAGACCCCGTGCGACCGCCTCCAGCGCGCCCTCGAAGAACTGCGGCGTCGTCATGATCACGTCGTTGCCGGCGCGGACCGCCGCGGCGGCGGCGTGCACGTGGTCGGGCTGGATCTTCTGCTCCCAGACCATGCGCCCGACGTTGTCCCAGTCGGTGACGAGCGTGCCCGTGTAGCCCCACTCCCCGCGCAGCACCTCGTCGAGGAGCCAGCCGTTCACGGTCACCGGGACGCCGTCCATCGACTGGTAGCCGAGCATGAACGACGCGCAGCCCTCGCGCGCGACGCGCTCGAACGGTGGGAGGAACCACGACCGGAGCTTGCGCCGCGAGATGTCGGCCTCGCTCGCGTCGCGACCGCCCTGGGTCTCGGAGTAGCCCGCGAAGTGCTTGGCGGTCGCGAGGACCCCGGTCGGGTCGCTCGCGCCGTCGCCCTGGTAGCCGCGGACCATCGCGGAGGCGAGCTCGCCGATGAGGTACGGGTCCTCGCCGAACGTCTCGTCGACGCGGCCCCAGCGCAGGTCGCGCGCGATGCACAGGACGGGGGAGAAGGTCCAGTGGATGCCCGTGGCGGCGACCTCGACCGCGGTCGCGCGCGCGACGCGCTCGACGAGCTCCGGGTCCCACGTCGCCGCCATGCCGAGCTGGGTCGGGAAGATCGTGGCGCCGACCCAGAACGAGTGGCCGTGGATCGCGTCCTCGGCGACGAGCAGGGGGATGCGCAGCCGCGTGGTCTCGGTGAGCGCGTGCGCCTCACGGACGTTCTCGGGGGAGGCGTGCAGGATCGAGCCGACGTGCTTGTCCTCGATCAGCGGCCCGACGCCGTCGCGCGCGTCGAGCTGGAGCATCTGCCCCACCTTCTCGGGCAGCGTCATGCGACCGAGCAGGTCCTCGACGCGCTCGGGGACGGGCAGGGACGGGTCGAGGTAGGCGGCTGTGCTCACGCGCACATCGTACTGCAGGACTGACAGGTCAGTAAGTAAAACGTTTCGACGTCCACCCGATGTCGCCCCACGGCGGTCGCGAGCCGCGTGTCAGCGCCAGCGGTCGAGCAGCCGGGCGACGGTCGCGGCGCCGTGGTCGAGCACCTTCCCGTCGTCCTCCGCCGCCGCGGCGACGAGCGCCGCGTCGATGACGTGCCCGAGCAGGTCGACCTCCTCGACGTCCTCGTACCCCGAGGCGTCGAGCACCGTCCGCAGCGCGGCGAGCAGCCGGGGCCGTGACGCGCGCATGATCGGGCGCAGCGCCGGGTCGCGCATCGCGGTGATCATGGGGTCGAGGCGCACGTCGACGACGGTGTCGTCCACGTGCGGCGCGTAGAGGGTCTCGATGAGCTCGCGGGCCGTCGCTGCGGACGAGCGGGCGCGACGTGGCAACCCGTCGGCGTGCGCCTGCGCCGCCGTCGCTCGCAGGTCCTCGGCCGCCTCCACCGCCGCGGCGACGAGCGACGCGCTCGTCGGGAAGTAGTACGACGCCGAGCCCGGGGGCAGCCCGGCCGCGCGGGCCACCTGCCGGTGCGTCACCGCGCCGAACCCCTGCTCGACGAGGAGCCGGGCTGCGGCGTCGACCATCGCACCCTGCCGCTGGGTGCTGCGGCCCTGGACGGTGTTCCGCGCGCCCGTGAGCGCTCGCGCCAGCGGCTCGTCGGGCTGGTCGGGGGTCTCCACGCGCACATCCTAGGGCTCCGACCGATACGGGCGTATGGGGACGCCTCGGCCATGGATGTCCCAGATGTACCGTCAGGGGGGTTCGTCCACGGCATCGGAGGCGTCATCATGGTGGCCATGCGATCTCCGGTGCGCACCGCGGCCCACGGCGCCGTGCTCGTCGCCGTGGCGGCGCTGTGCTTCGTGACGGTCGCGAGCGGCTCCTTCGACGTCGTCTCGTTGCCGGGAGCCGCGCCGGCCGCCGTGCCGCCTGCCGCCGCAGGCGGGGCCGACGACGTGGGCCCGGTCGGTGGTGCAGGCACCGACGCCGCCCCGGACGTCGACGCCGACGCCGACGCCGACGGCGGTGCCGCGGCCGAGGAGGGGGCGCCGCCCGAGGGGTCCGACGGCGGTGAGCAGGCAGCCGGCGACGCCCCGGCCACCACCACCGACCCGGCGTGCCGTGACGCCGAGGTCGCGTGGGGCGACGCTGCGAAGGCTCAGGTGAACCTCAGCGTCGAGCACCCCGCGACGCTCGTCGCCGGCTTCACGAGCGCCCGCGACACCCTCGCGGCGGCCGAGCCGCCGAGTGCGATCGCGCAGGACTGGAACGTCGTGACGACCTACCTCACGATGATCGCCGACGCGGTGGAGGCCGCCGGGGCCGACGACCCGGGCGAGCTCGCCCGGTCGATCGACCGTGTCGGACGCAGGATCGACACGGGCGCGCTGACCCGGTCGTCGCAGCGCGTCACCGAGTACTTCCAGGCAGGTTGCACCGCCGCCTGACAACCCGTTCCGGACGATTCACCCCATGGCGTTCGCCACATGGGGAGGACTCCCCGGTACGGCAGTTCCGGCACGCCCTCCCGCTCCGGGTACGACAGCATGGTGCCCATGCGCACCCGACTGACGATCACCAAGACCACGACCGCGCTCGCGACGAGCGCCCTCCTCGTCCTCGGCCTCGCCGCGTGCGGCGGCTCCGGCAGCGACGAGGAGACGACCACCGAGGAGACCGCGACGTCCGAGGAGTCGGCCCCCACGGAGGAGGAGACGACCGAGGAGACCACGGAGGAGGAGCCGGCGGAGGACACCGAGGCCGCGTCGGGCGACTTCTGCGGCGCGTACGACACGCTGATGTCGGCCCAGAGCGAGCTCTCCTCCGTCGATCCGAGCGACCCGAGCGCCGCCGTGACGGCCTTCGAGGACCTCACCTCGACGCTCGAGGCCGCCGAGGCGCCCGCGGAGATCAGCGCCGACTGGGACAACGTCGCCGGCGCCTTCCGCACGATCACCGACACGCTCACGGCCGCGGTCGAGGACCCTGCCAGCGCCGACATGTCGGCGATGACGAGCATCCTGGGCGACGAGTCGTTCCAGACGTCGACGCAGAACGTCGCCACCTACGCGACGCAGAACTGCTGACCTGACCCACCCGACCCCGGGTCGCCGGGCACGACTCCACGTCGTCCCGCGCGGCCCGGGGTCCGTCGTGCCCGGGGTTCGTCGTGCCCGGGGTCCGTCGTTCGCGGCGGACCGCGTCCGAGCCGTCGCCGCCCGGATCCCGCAGGATGGACCCATGCCCGCACCCCACGCCCCGTCGAGCCCGCCTCCGCCCGGGCAGGGCCTCGCCCCGGACGTGCTCCATCGCGCTGCCGACGACCTGCGCGCCGACCTCGGCGCGGCCGACTTCACCGTCGACGGTGTCGAGCGGCGGCTCGGCCCGGTCGCCGCCGCGGCGCTCCACCGCGAGCAGGCGGTCCCCGCGCGGCGCGTGCTGCGTGGTGCCCGCCCTGGGTCCGCGGGGACCGACGAGCGCGGGCGGGACGCGGCGTCGGGCACGGACGACGCCGTGGCGACGCTCGCGTCGCTGTTCCTCCTCGGCGACGACGTCCCTCGCCGCGCTCTCGACGCGGCGCTCGCCCGGACCGGGGCGGACGGCGCGGTGCGTCTCGGCCTCGTGGAGGCGGCCGGGGGAGCGTCCGACGACGCGGTGCGCGCGCTCGTCGACCTGCGGCCCTACGCGTCGTCGGACGCCGCCGGACCGGTCTCGTGGTGGCTCTCGTCCGACCTCGGCGAGCTCGCGACCGACCGGCGCCTCGCCGCCGACCACGTCCTCGGTGCCGGCGGAGCGTCGCTGACGCTCGCCCAGGTCACGACGCGCACGCCCGTCGACCGGGTGCTCGACCTCGGCACCGGGTGCGGCATCCAGGCGCTGCACGCGGCCCGGCACGCGCGCCACGTCGTCGCGACGGACATCTCGGCGCGGGCGCTCGGGTTCACCGCGTTCAACGCCGCGCTCGACCTGACGCCCGGGGAGCCCGGCACGGGGGCGGGCGCGATCCACCTGCGGTCCGGGTCGATGCTCGAGCCCGTCGCGGGGGAGACGTTCGACCTCGTCGTGTCCAACCCGCCGTTCGTCATCACGCCGCGGGCGACCGCGGGCGGCGCGGGCGTCACCGAGTACGAGTACCGGGACGGCGGTCGCGCCGGGGACGACGTCGTGCGCGACCTCGTCACCGGGGTCGGCGCCGTGCTCGCCCCGGGCGGCGTGGCGCAGCTCCTCGGCAACTGGGAGCACCGTCGCGGCGAGCCGTGGACCGAGCGCGTCGGTGCGTGGCTCGACGCCGCGGGGCTGGACGGCTGGGTGATCCAGCGCGAGGTGCTGGACCCCGCCGAGTACGCCGAGACGTGGATCCGCGACGGCGGCACCACGTCGGACCGCGAGCCACGGGCCTGGTCCTCCGCCTACGACGCGTGGCTCGACGACTTCGCGTCACGCGACGTCGAGGCGGTCGGGTTCGGGATCGTCACGCTGCGGCGCCCGGTCTCCGGTGTGCCCACCCTGCGCCGGCTCGAGGAGCACACGGGCTCCGTCCACCAGCCGCTCGGCAGCCACCTCGCGGCGTCGCTCGCGGCGCACGACTGGCTCGAGGCGCACGACGACGCGGCCCTCGCGGGCGAGCGCCTCAGCGTCGCGCAGGACGTCACCGAGGAGCGGTTCCACACCCCGGGCGCCGCCGACCCGAGCGTCGTGCTCCTGCGCCAGGGCGGCGGGCTCGGCCGCGCGGTCCACGCCTCGACGGGACTCGCCGCGCTCGTCGGCGCGAGCGACGGCGAGCTGAGCGTCGGGCAGCTCGTGGGCGCGATCGCGGCGCTGTTCGAGGTTCCGGCCGCGGACCTGGCCGCCGAGCTCCTCCCGGGGGTGCGCGGCCTGGTCCGTGATGGCTTCCTCCGCCCGGGCGGCTAGGAGACGTCCGGGCGCGTCATCAGCGGTGAGCGCACGTGGCGCTCCAGCCCGGGGCCCGTCAGCGGCACGACGTTCCACGCCGCGACCGCGGTGCCGGCGCGGGCGTCGACCACCAGCTGGACCCGGTGCGGGGTGGTGACGACGTACAGGTCGGCGACGAACGTGTCGCCCTGCCAGGCGCCGGCAGCGACGACGGGACGGCCGAGCGGTGCGCTCTCCCGCCACTCGCCGTGCCCTACCTCGACGTCGAGCGACCCACCGAGACGGACGACCCATCCGCCGCTCGCAGGTTCGACGACCACCGGGGATCCCTCAGCCAGCGGAGAGGCCTCCGCGGAGGCGTCGACCCGCGCCGTGACGGCACGCCCCGGGTCTGCGGTGCCCGTCGGCGGCGCGAGCGCCAGGTGCCGCAGGCGCTCGGCGAGAGCTGCGTCGTCCGCCGGGGCGTCGGCGCGGTCCAGGCCGGGCAGCAGGCACTCCCAGACGGGGCCGAGCAGCGTCTCGCCGCCCTCGCTGACGGCGCTGGTCATGACGACCACGAGGTCGTGCGCCGGGACGACCACGCACGTCTGGCCGAAGGAGCCCTCCCCGCGGTACCCGTGGCGCGACATCCAGAACTGATAGCCGTAGCCGCATCGCGTGTCGGGGTTGTCCGACCATCCCTCGACCTGCTGCGTCTCGACGTGGCGGCTGGTCGCGAGCCCCACCCACTCGCGGGGGACGAGCTGCGCGTCGCCCCACCGGCCGCCGCGCAGCAGCAGCTCGCCGAACGCGGCGACGGCCTCGGTCGTGAGGTGCAGCCCGTGGAACCCGAAGGAGGCACCGCTCGCCACCCGGTCCCACTCGGCGTGGTCGACACCCATCGGGGTGAAGAGACGCTCGTCGAGCAGCTCGGGCAGGCCGCGTCCCGTGACGCGCTCGACCATCCGGGCGAGCACGTAGGTGGTCGCGTTGTCGTACGCGTGCCGGGTGCCCTCCACCTCGGGGAACGGCACGCGCAGGAAGCCCTTGGTCAGGTCGCCCGGCTCCAGCCGCCACGCCTCGCCGAGGCTGTCCCCGTCGTGCCCGGTCGTCATCGACAGCAGGTGGTGGACGGTGAGGCGGCGCGCCTGGTCGCAGATGTCGGCCGGGACGTGGTCGGGCAGCACGTCGACCACCCGGTCGTCGAGCGAGAGCAGCCCGTCGGCGACCGCGAGGCCTACGGCGACCGACGTGAACGACTTCGTCAGCGAGTAGAGCAGGTGCGGACGCCCGGCCGAGTAGGGCGACCACCACCCCTCGGCGACGACGTGACCGTGGCGCACGACCATGATCGAGTGGCACTCGACGCGGTCCGCCTCGAGCCGGTCGAGCAGCGCCGCGACCGCCCGGGAGGACACCTTCGAGGCGGCAGGCGTCGACCGTGGCAGCAGGTCGCGTCGAGCAGGCACGCCGGCACCCTAGCGAGTCCGTCCCGTCGACCGGGCACGGATATCGTCCTCCCGCAGGGGCGGTCCGGCGTCCCGCCGACTCCCCGAGGCGGCTACGCGAAGAGCGCGGGCCCGTACTTCAGCACGACGAGGATCGCGAGGCCCACGAGCCACGCCGCGACGAGGTAGCCGTACGCGCCCGACCGCACGAAGCCGAGCAGCCGCGCCTGCGCGCGGCGCGGGAGGTAGAGGTTGTCCTCGAGCACGTTCCAGTGCAGCAGGGACGCGAAGACGAGCGTCGTCGAGACGGTGATGAGCAGGCACCACGGGCACAGCGCACCGATGACGACCATCGACTGGTAGAAGAGCCAGTAGGCGAACACGACGCCGAGGAGGTACACGCACTGCGCCGAGAAGAGGAACCAGCGGGGGAACCGCGTCCCGCCGAGCGCCGCGACCGCCGTCGTGATGACGACCGGCTCGGCGACCATCCCGAGGAACGCGTTGGGGAAGCCGAACACCTGCGCCTGCCACGACTGCGCGACCGTCCCGCAGGACAGGACGGTGTTGACGTCGCACGACAGCGTGGCGGTCGGGTTCGCGGCGAGCAGGACGGCGTCGTAGGACAGCACGAAGGCAGCGACGAGGCTGAGGAGCGCGAAGACGAGCATCTCGCCGAACAGCACCCGACGGGAGTGCGACCACCCGGTGGGGCGCTCGAACGGGTCGAACCCCGTCACGCCTCGCTCGACCGACGCCGACGCATCACCCGGTCCGGGCCGCGTGCCCGACGGCGACCGGCCGCTCGCGCTCCCGGAGCCGAGGCGCCGGTCGTCGGCGAGGGCGGTGGTCGGGTCGCTCATGGGCGGTCCTCCGGGTCGCGGCCCGTGCCGCGGGATGACGGCGCGCACCGGTCCTCCGGTGCGCGAGAGCGGCGACCGGCCGGCAGGGTGGGCGCGCTGCCGGCCAGGCGCCGGGCTCCAGCGTAGGGAGCGGGTGTCGTCCGGCGACAGGGACCATGGTCCCGTCCTCGACGCGGGCGCTGCGTCGCTCGACCGCCGGACCTCTCGTGCCGCTGCCGCACGCGGGCGGTCCGGCGACCTAGGATCACGGGGCGCCCCGGCGTGCGGCCGCTCCCGAACCCGCCGACGCGGCCCCGCCGAGAACGACCTGACGACCGAGAGGACCTGCGTGCTGCACGACGACGTCGACACCCTGCGACGGTCGAACGCGGCCTGGCGGCTGCTCCGTGCGGACACGGCGCCGCTCGTGCTGTCCTTCCTCGGCACGGTGTTCGTCGAGGAGAACGTGCGGGCCATCCCCGAGACCGAGCTCGTCGCGCGCCTCGACGACCATCTCTGGGCGCTGCGCCGCCCGGACGACGTCGGGACCGGCGGTCCCGAGCCGCGCTACCCGCGCACCCCTCAGGCCTACGTCGACCACTGGGCGCACCCCGACCAGGGCTGGCTGCGCGCCTGGTATCCGCCGGGTTCGACGGAGCCGCACTACGACGCGACGCCCGCCGTCGAGCAGGCCGTGCGCTGGGTCGCGTCCCTGCGCGGACGCGCGTTCGTCGGCACGGAGTCGCGGCTCAGCACCGTGTTCGAGCTGCTGCGCCAGCTCACGGTCGGCGCCCAGACCGACCCGGCGGAGCGCCTGCGCGAGCTCGAGGAGCGTCGCGACCGGATCGACGACGAGATCGCGCAGGTCCGCGCGGGCCGCGTCGCCGTGCTCGACGCCGCCGCACAGCGCGACCGCTACCAGCAGCTCACGCAGACCGCGGCCGACCTGCTGTCCGACTTCCGCGAGGTCGAGGCCAACTTCCGGTCCCTCGACCGCGCGCTGCGCGAGCGGATCACCGGCTGGGACGGTGCCAAGGGCGAGCTGCTCGAGGAGGTCGTGCGCTCGCGCACGGCGATCGCCGAGTCGGACCAGGGTCGCTCGTTCCACGCGTTCTACGACTTCCTCCTCGACCGTCGGCGGCAGGAGGAGTTCGCCGCCCTCGTCGACCAGGTGCAGTCGCTCGAGGCGATCGCCGTCGACGCGGTGCCGCTCGTCGGGCGGGACGCCGCGGACGGTGCCGCGGACGGTGCCGCTCACGGTGCAGAGCACCGACGGCTCCGGCGCATCCACTACGACTGGCTCGACGCCGGAGAGCGCACGCAGGCCACGGTCCGCACGCTCTCCGAGCAGCTGCGCCGCTTCCTCGACGACCAGGTGTGGCTCGAGAACCGCCGCGTCATGGACATCCTGCGCGGGATCGAGGCGAAGGCGCTCGCGGTCCGCGACGTCGCGCGGCACGACGCACGCACCGGCGCCGGCGGCCCGCCCGGGACGGTGATCGACGCGGTCGCGCCCGAGGTCGTGCTCCCGACCGAGCGACCGCTGTTCACGCCGCGGCCCGGTGCCCGGCTCGACTCCGACCACGTCGAGGAGGGCGACGAGGACTTCGAGGTCGCCGCGCTCTACGAGCAGGTGCACGTCGACCCCGAGCGTCTCGCCCGGACGGTGCGTGACGCGCTGTCGGGTCCCGACGGTCGTGGCGGTCGCGGCCACGTCTCGCTCGGCCAGCTGGTCCGCGACGTCCCGCTCGAGCACGGGCTCGCGGAGCTCGTGTCCTACCTGTCGCTCGACGACCCGCGCTTCGCCGTCGTGCACGACGACGAGGCGACCGACGAGGTGAGCTGGCTCGGGGAGCCGCCACCCGCCGTCGGGCACGCGGACGCCCTGCCCGAGGACGCGCCCGCACCCGACCCGGTGGTGCGTGTCGCGCGACTGCCGCGCGTGACCTTCGCACGGCGCGCTCCCGCCACCGCGACGGGCGCGCCCGTCACGAACCGCCCCGAGGAGGAGCAGTGAGCACACCGACGAGCACGACCCGTCCCGCGCGCAGCCCGGAGCTGTCCGTCGTCGTCACGTCCCTGCTCAAGGGCGTCGTGTACCGCGAGTCGGGCGAGGAGACCTGGCGCGACCTGCTCGCGCTGGACGCGCAGGTGCGCGACGCCGTCGCGCTGCTCGGGCTCCAGCTGGTCGTCGACGCGGGTGACGGGTACGCGTACCTGCGGTCCCAGCCGGAGCACGAGCGCGACGAGCGCGTGCCGCGCCTGATCCCGCGGCGCGAGCTGCCGTTCGACGTGAGCCTGCTCCTCGCGCTGCTGCGCAAGCGGCTCGCGCAGTCCGACTCCGAGGGCGGGGACACGCGGCTCGTGCTCACGCGCGCCGAGATCGTCGAGCTGTTGCGCGTCTTCCTCGTGCAGGACGCCGGTGCGGCGGCGAACGAGGCGCGCCTCGTCGACCGGGTCGACGGCCTCGTGCGGCGCGTGGTCGAGCTGGGGTTCCTGCGTCCCGCGGGCCGTCAGACGCTGCCCGACGACGCGCCCGGACCCGGGACCGCCGACCCGGACGGTACGGCCGGTCCGGCCGGGGAGGGTGACGGCGACGTCCGGCGGTTCGAGGTCCGCCGCATCCTCAAGGCGTTCGTGGACGCGCAGTGGCTCGCGGACCTCGACGCACGGCTCGCGCAGTACCTGGAGGTGGCCGCCGGGCGAGGCGACGCCGGCCGGCAGGGCACGACCGCTTCGACGAAGGTGACGGTGGACTGATGGAGGGCCTGTTCAGCCCGGTCGAGCTGCACGACCCGGCGACCGACCTCGACGCGCGCGCCGGCTTCCGGCTCGAGCGCCTCGAGGTCCTCAACTGGGGCACGTTCGACCAGCGCGTGTGGGCGTTCGACCTCGACGGGCGCAACGCGCTGCTCACGGGCGACATCGGGTCGGGCAAGTCGACGATCGTCGACGCCGTGACGACGCTCCTCGTGCCGTCGCACCGCATCTCCTACAACAAGGCCGCGGGAGCGGGGGCGCGCGAGCGGTCGCTGCGCTCGTACGTCGCGGGCCACTTCAAGTCGGAGCGCGACGAGGCGACGGGCACCACGCGGCACGTCGGGCTGCGCGAGCGGGGCACCTACTCGGTCGTGCTCGGTCGGTTCGCGAACCGCGGCTTCGACCAGCAGGTGACGCTCGCGCAGGTGTTCTGGCTCGCGCAAGGGCAGTCGGGGCAGCCCGACCGGTTCTTCGTCACGACCGACCGGCCGCTGACCATCACCGAGGACTTCGCCGGGTTCGGGGGCGACGTCGCGGCGCTGCGCCGTCGGCTGCGGGAGTCGGGCGCGCAGGTGCGCGACCACTTCCCCGAGTACGGGCGGGACTTCCGCCGGCTCCTGGGCATCCCGTCGGACCAGGCGATGGACCTGTTCCACCAGACGGTGTCGATGAAGTCCGTCGGGGACCTCGGGGAGTTCGTGCGCGAGCACATGCTCGAGCCCTTCGACGCCGACCGCTGGACCGACAGGCTCGTCGCCCACTTCGACGACCTGACGTCCGCGCACGACGCGGTCGTCCGCGCGACGGCGCAGATCGACCGCCTCGCACCGCTGCTCGCGGACGTCGACGCCCACGACGCGCTCGGGCGGCGTGCCGACGCCGTGACGGCGCGTCGCGACGCGTTGCGCGCGTTCACCGCGTCGCGACGCGTGGCGGACCTCGACGGGCTCATCGCCGCGCTCGACGAGCGGGTCGCGGACGGCGAGTCGCGTCGGGCGCGGGCCGGGGAAGAGCTCGGGGTCCTCGGCGCGGAGCGGCAGCGGCTCGAGCTCGAGCGCGCAGGGCACGGCGGTGACCGGCTCGCCGCGATCGAGGGCGAGATCGCGCGGCGCGAGGTCGAGCGCGCGGCCCGCGAGCGACGCGCGACGCAGCTCGCGGGCTACGCGGTCCGTGCAGGGCTCACGCTCACCTCGGGTGCCGAACCCCGGGTTGCAGGTCACGGCGACGCCGTCCGGGCGCTCGCGGACGCGCTCGTCGACGCCGAGGCGTTCGCGGCGCTCCGCCGCGAGGCCGACGCCGCGGCGTCGGGCGTGCGCGACGACCTCGCCCGGGCCGAGGAGGACGCGGCCGGGGTCGCGGCCGAGCTGCGCGTCGTCGAGCAGGAGACCTCGGACGTCAAGGCCGAGCTCGCGAGCCTCGCCGACCGCCGCTCCAACCTGCCGCGCACCCACCTCGACGTCCGCGACCGTCTGTGCGCGGGCGTGGGTCTGACGCCCGACGACCTGCCGTTCGTGGGCGAGCTGCTCGCCGTCCGCCCCGAGCACGAGGCGTGGGAGGGCGCGGCCGAGCGCGTGCTGCGCGGCTTCGCGCTGTCGCTGCTCGTCCCGGCGGCGCACTACGAGGCCGTCGCCGCGTGGGTGGACCGCGAGCACCTGGGCCTGCGCCTCGTCTACCACCGGGTGCCCGAGCGGGTCGGCGCACCCCGGCGTGCCGACCGGCCCGACGGCGCGCTCCTGCTCGCCGACCTGCTGGACGTCCGCACGCTCCACGACGCGCCCGCGCTCACGGCGTGGGTCGAGGCCGAGATCGAGCGTCGCGCCGACCACGCGTGCGCCGACGACCTCGCCGCGTTCCGCCGGCTGCCGCGGGCCGTCACCCGCTCCGGTCAGGTCAAGCACTCGCCGGACCACCACGAGAAGAACGACGTGCGCGCCGTCGACGACCGCCGCGGGTACGTGCTCGGCTGGTCGACGCAGGCGAAGGTCGACGCGCTGCTGGAGCAGGCGGCCGAGGTGACCGCGCGCCGGGACGCGCTGGCCCGGCGTCGGGACGCGGCGGCCGCACGGCGCGCGGACCTCCAGGAGCGGTCGGCGGCCCTCGGCAGGGCCGACGTGTACCGCGACTGGGACGAGCTCGACTGGCGCGCGGAGGTCGCGCGCATCGCCGAGCTCGACGCCGAGAAGCGCCGCCTCGAGGAGGCGAGCGACGAGCTCGGCCGCATCGCCGGCGCGCTCGCGGGCATCGCGCGCCGCCAGGCCGGGCTCGAGGCCGAGCGCGACCGCGTCGTCGCGACGCTCGGCGCCGACCGGCACGCGCTCGACGAGGCGCGGACCGCGCGCGACCGGGCCCGCGCGGTGCTCGACACCGCCGGCGAGGCGCTCGACGAGGAGACGACGGCGGCGCTCGCCGAGGAGTTCGACCGCGAGCTCGCGTCGGCCGGGCCGACGACAGGTGCTGCGCGAGCGGGGGGCGTGGCGGCTGAGCCGCCGGGAGGGCCGCCGGGTGGGCCGACCCGTGCGGCCGACCTGGACGCCGTCGAGAACGCGGTGCGCTCGCGGCTCACGGCCGAGGCCGAGCAGGCACAGCGCGAGCGCGCGGACCTCGGCACGCGCATCGCGGGCCAGATGGCGGCGTTCCGGTCCGCCTACCCCGTGGAGACCGCGGAGCTCGACGCCGACGTGCGCTCCGCCGGCGGCTACCGCGAGATCCACGACCGGCTCGTGCGCGACGACCTGCCGCGCTTCGAGGCCGACTTCAAGGCGTACCTCAACACCAACGCGATCCGCGACATCGCCGGGTTCGCCGCGGAGCTGGCCAAGCAGGCCGACCTCATCCGAGACCGCATCGACACGATCAACGACTCGCTGCGCGCGATCGACTACAACCCGGGTCGCTACATCCGCCTCGAGGTGTCGCGCACGCCGAACGTCGAGGTGCGCGAGTTCCAGCAGGACCTGCGCGCGTGCACCGACGGCGACGGGATCCTCGCCGAGGACGACCGCGCGCTGGCCGAGGGGGACGGTTCGGCGGTCGACGGCGCGCTGTCGTACTCGGAGGACCGCTTCCTGCGCGTCAAGGCGCTCGTCGAGCGGTTCCGCGGGCGCGAGGGCATGTCGGACCTCGACGACGCCTGGCGCCGGCGCGTGACGGACGTGCGCAACTGGTTCGTGCTGTCCGCCTCGGAGCGGTCGCGCGCCGACGACTCCGAGCACGAGCACTACTCCGACTCCGGCGGGAAGTCCGGCGGGCAGAAGGAGAAGCTCGCCTACACGATCCTCGCGGCGTCGCTCGCCTACCAGTTCAAGCTCGACTGGGGCGCGGTGCGCTCGACGGCGTTCCGGTTCGTCGTCATCGACGAGGCGTTCGGGCGCGGATCGGACGAGTCGACGCGGTTCGCGCTCGAGCTGTTCCGGCGCCTCGGCCTCCAGCTGCTCATCGTCACGCCGCTGCAGAAGATCCACGTCATCGAGCCGTACATCTCCGCCGTCGGGTTCGTGGACAACCCGAGCGGGCGCTCGTCGCGCCTGCGGACACTGACGATCGACGCCTACCGCGACGGCCGCGACGACCGGGACCGCCGCGACGGCACCGGCGCCGCGCAGGACACCGCCCTGGCCGAGGTGGTACCTCAGTAGCGCGAGGTAGTACCTCAGCAGCGCGAGGTAGTACGGCGGTCGGCCCCCTGCCCGACGACGCGTGGGGGCCTTCCCCCGTTCGGCGTCGGGTCCGGGAGCGGGTGACCCCGGTACTACCTCGGCGGACCGGGGTTCTACTTCGGCCGACCGCGGGTACTACCTCGGCGGACCGGGGTACTACTTCGGCGGACCGGGGTGCTACCTCGGCGGTCAGGCCAGCGGGCGCGGTCGCTGTGCGCCCGCAAGGGTGGCCGCCAGGATCGCCTCGATCGCGAAGGCCGTCGCCTCGGCGAGGTCGACGGCGTCCGGGTCGAGGAGCCACTGCGTCTGCAGGCCGTCCATGACGCCGATGATCGACGACGCCGCACGGTCGAGCGCGGCGTCGTCGAGCTCGAGGTCGACGTCGTCCGCCCCTGCGGCGCGGCGCTCCTCGACGACCTCGCGCAGCGCACCGGCGATGTCGGCGCGGAGCCCGGCGAACCGCGCGGTGACCCACGCGCTCGCGGGGTGGCCGTCGGTCACGGCCTCGCCCGCGATGACGGTGTACGCCTGGACGATGCCCGGGCGCTCGGCGTTCATGGCGGCGGTCACCACGAGGTGCCGGAACAGGTCGAGTCCACCGGGGATGTGCCGTCCCTCGAGGTGCGCGACGTCCTCCCGGTCGCGGAACTCGAGGACGGCGGTGAGCAGCCGGTCCTTCGACCCGAAGTGGTGCAGCACGCCCGCGTGCGTGATGCCGACCTGCTCCGCGACCTCGGCCAGCGACCCCTGGTGGTACCCCCGGGAGCCGAACACGTTCATGGCGGCACGGAGGATCTCTTCGCGCCGCGCGAGCGTCTCGGGGCGGGGGCGGCGCGCCCGGCGGACGCGCGCGTCGCCGTCCGCGGGGAGCGGCCGCGAGGAGACGTCGGTCATGCGTGCCACCCTACTGCTGCCCGCGCCGTCGGCCCGGCTCTGCCCGCCGCCGCGGACCGGTCGGGTTCGCCGTCCTGCGGGACCACTTCCTGCTCGACGTCTTTCCCGAACTCCCACAGACGTCGCTTACGGTGGGAGGATGTCCGACCACGCGCCGACCCGACCGCTGCCGATTGGTGGCGGGACCGGGACACGCCCGCTGCCGGTCGCGGCGCCGGCAGGGCGGACCGTCGGACCGCACCCCGGGACTCCCGCCGCACCGTCGGCCCGTCCATCGGCAGGCCCGCAGCGCCCGGTCGGCACCTCCGGCCCGTCCGAGCGGACAGGCCCGACGGCGCAGCCCGGCCCGACGGCGCGGGTCGCCCCGCGTGTCGTCGCCGGGCTGGTCGCGGTCGCCGCGGCCGCCCTCGCCTGGGCCGTGTGGCGGTTCTTCGTCGACACGTACGCGGGCCAGATGCTCGAGCGCGCGGCGTTCGACGGCGCGGTGAACGGGCAGGGCCCGCTGTGGACGCTGGGCGAGCCCGTGCTGGACACGGTGTCGGTGACGTTCGTCGTCGTCGGTCTCGCCGCGGCGATGGCGATCGCCGTCGTGCGGCGGCGCTGGGGGCTCGCGGTCCAGGTCGGGTTCCTCGTCGTGGGGGCCAACGTGACGACCCAGGCGGTCAAGCACGTCCTGCTCGGGCGCGAGAACCTCATCGGTGGCTGGACGGCGGAGAACTCGCTGCCGAGCGGGCACACGACCGTCGCGGCGTCGGTCGCGGCGGCGCTGCTCCTCGTGGTGCCCCGGGCGGCGCGGCCCCTCGTGGCCGTCCTCGGCGGCGCGTACACGGCCGCGATCGGTGTCTCGACGCTCGTCGGGCAGTGGCACCGGCCGAGCGACGTCGTCGCTGCCGTCCTCGTGGTGCTCGCGTGGGGCGCGCTCGTGTGCGCGTTCACGCCGCGCTCGTCGCTCGACCCGCGCGCCGGCGCCTCGCCGGGGTCCGTCGTGACGGCGGTGCTCCTGCTCCTGGGGGCGGCGGCGTCGGGCGTCGTCGCCCTGTGGACGATGCGCGCGACGCCGGCCACGTGGGACACGACCACCGCGCAGGAGGCGACCGCGTACCTCGGCGGCGTCGCCGGCGTGGCCGGGGTGACGGCCGGCGCCTTCGCGCTGCTCCTGCTCGTCCGCCAGTCCACGGCTCGTCCGGACGCCGTCGGGGTTCAGGAGTAGGGTGCCGCTGGCGCGGATGGCGTAACGTCGTAGGCTGCCCGGTCCGCGGCCGGGGTCGTGCGCCGCAGGGCGCCGACGGGAACCCGCGAGAGACCGGCGCACGGAACAGACTTCGTACCGACGAAAGCAGGATGGGATGCCACGCAAGCTCGTGATCGTCGAGTCGCCCGCCAAGGCTCGCAAGATCCAGGGCTACCTCGGTGACGACTACGAGGTCGAGGCGAGCGTCGGGCACATCCGGGACCTGCCGCAGCCGTCGGAGCTGCCCGCGGACATGAAGAAGGGTCCGTACGGGAAGTTCGCGGTCGACGTCGACAACGGCTTCGACCCGTACTACGAGGTCTACGCGGACAAGAAGAAGAAGGTCGCCGAGCTCAAGCGCGCCCTCAAGGACGCCGACGAGCTCTACCTCGCGACGGACGAGGACCGCGAGGGCGAGGCCATCGCGTGGCACCTGCTCGAGGCGCTCAAGCCCAAGGTCCCGGTCAAGCGCATGGTGTTCCACGAGATCACGCGCGAGGCGATCCAGCGGGCGCTGCAGAACACGCGCGACCTGGACACGAGCCTCGTCGACGCGCAGGAGACGCGCCGCATCCTCGACCGTCTCTACGGCTACGAGGTCTCCCCGGTGCTGTGGCGCAAGGTCCGTCAGGGCCTGTCCGCGGGCCGCGTGCAGTCCGTCGCGACGCGCCTCGTCGTGGAGCGCGAGCGCGAGCGCATGGCGTTCGTCGCGGCCGAGTACTGGGACGTCTCCGGGACGTTCGGTCTGGCGGGCGCGGCCGCGGCCGCCGCCCCCGACGACGCCGGCAAGGCGTTCGGCGCCCGTCTCGTGCAGCTCGGCGACGCGCGGGTCGCGTCCGGGCGCGACTTCGACGACCGTGGCCAGCTCAAGCCGGCGGCGCAGCGCGACGGCGTGCGGCAGCTCGACGAGGCGACGGCCGGGGCGGTCGTCGCCGGTCTGACGGACGCGGACTTCGTCGTGCGCTCGCTCGAGACCAAGCCGTACACGCGTCGTCCGGCCGCGCCGTTCACGACGTCGACGCTCCAGCAGGAGGCCAGCCGCAAGCTGCGCATGTCGTCGCGCCAGACGATGCGCACCGCGCAGTCGCTGTACGAGAACGGCTACATCACCTATATGCGCACCGACTCGCCGTCGCTGTCGAGCGAGGCGACGAGCGCCGCGCGGCGTCAGGCCGCCGAGCTCTACGGCGCGGACTTCGTGCCGGAGAAGCCGCGCGTGTACGCGTCGAAGAACGCGGGCGCGCAGGAGGCGCACGAGGCCATCCGCCCCGCGGGGGACTCGTTCCGCACGCCCGCGCAGGTCGCGAAGGAGCTGAGCGGCGACCAGTTCAAGCTCTACGAGCTCGTGTGGAAGCGCACGGTCGCGTCGCAGATGGCGGACGCCAAGGGCTCGACGGCGTCGGTGCGCCTGGGCGCGCCGCTCGCCACCGTGCAGGGGACCGAGGAGGCCGGGGTCGCCGGCCGCGACGCGGTGTTCGCGGCGTCGGGCACGGTCATCACGTTCCGCGGCTTCCTCGCGGCGTACGAGGAGAGCTCGGACGTCGACCGGTACGCCGAGGACTCGCTCGGCGCCGCCGGCAAGGGCGGCGACACGGACGGCGAGGCGCGCCTGCCGCAGATGGCGCAGGGCGACGCGCTGCGCGGCGAGGACCTCGAGGCGGCCGGCCACTCGACGTCGGCCCCTCCGCGCTACACCGAGGCGAGCCTCGTCAAGGCGCTCGAGGAGCTCGGCATCGGCCGTCCGTCCACGTACGCGTCGACGATCTCGACCATCCAGGACCGCGGCTACGTGCTCACGCGCGGCCAGGCGATGGTGCCGAGCTGGCTCGCGTTCGCCGTCGTGCGCCTCCTCGAGGAGCACTTCGACCGGCTCGTGGACTACCGGTTCACGGCGGCGATGGAGGCGGACCTCGACGAGATCGCGGCCGGTCGCCGCGACCGCGTCGAGTGGCTCACGCACTTCTACTTCGGGGACGCCGCGAAGGGCGAGACGGGCGAGGGCCTGCGTGAGCTCGTCGAGAACCTCGGCGACATCGACGCACGGGGGATCAACTCCGTGCCGATCGGCGAGGGTCTGCAGCTGCGCGTCGGGCGCTACGGCCCCTACGTCGAGGACCTCGCCGCCGAGGTGAAGGAGGGCGAGAACCCGCCGCGCGCCTCCGTGCCCGACGACGTCGCCCCCGACGAGCTGACCGTCGCCAAGGCGCGCGAGCTGCTCGCCGCCGGGGCGGACGACGGCAGGGTGCTCGGCACCGACCCGGTCTCGGGGAACGAGATCATCGCGAAGGCCGGGCGCTACGGCCCGTACGTCACCGAGGTGCTCGACCTCCCGCCGATCGACACGAGCCTGTCGGCTGCGGCCCAGAAGCGCGCGAAGGCCGCGCAGCCCAAGCCCCGCACCGGGTCGCTGCTCAAGACGCAGACGCTCGAGTCGGTCACGCTCGAGGACGCCCTGCAGCTCCTGTCGCTGCCCCGGGTCGTCGGGACGGACCCCGAGTCGGGCGAGGAGATCACGGCGCAGAACGGCCGCTACGGTCCCTACCTCAAGAAGGGCACGGACTCGCGCACCCTCCCGAGCGAGGAGGCGATGTTCACCGTCACGCTCGACGAGGCGCTCGAGCTCTACAAGCAGCCGAAGCGCGGGCGCGGGCGCGGCGCCGCGACCCCGCCGTTGCGCGAGCTCGGCGACGACCCGACCACGGGCACGCCGATCGTCGTCAAGGACGGACGCTTCGGGGCCTACGTGACCGACGGCGAGACCAACCGCACCCTCCCGCGCGACGTCACGCCGGAGTCGATCACGCCCGAGCGCGCGATCGAGCTCCTCGCGGAGAAGCGCGCGCAGGGCCCGGCGAAGAAGCGCACGCCGGCCAAGAAGCCCGCCGCGAAGAAGGCTCCCGCGAAGAAGCCTGCTGCCAGGTCGGCGAAGTAGTACCGAGGTCCCTCGACATCGACCGCGGTACTACCTCGCGAAGCAGTACCGAGGTCCTTCCACATCGACCGCGGTACTACCTCGCGAGGTAGTACCGCGGTGCGACGTCGGGGACGTCGGCCCCCGACGCGCGAGCGGTCAGTCGACGGTCACCGCGTCGAGGACCGGCAGCCGGGCGGCGCGGATCGCGGGCCAGACGCTCGCGACCAGCCCGATGACCACCGCCGTGCCGAGGATCGCGAGCACCTGGCCCCAGGGGATCGCGAGCGTGCTCAGGCCCTCGTCCGCGAGCACGCCGGGCAGCGCCGCGCCGATGCCGATGCCCGTCGCGACACCCAGCACCGTCCCGTACACGGCCGTGAGCACGGACTCGATCGCGATGATCCCGGCGAGCTGGAGGCGTCCGAGCCCGACGGCGCGCAGGAGCCCGATCTCGCGCGTGCGCTCGATGACCGAGAGCGCGAGCGTGTTGACGATGCCGAGCAGCGCGATGACGATCGACAGCGCGAGGAGCGCGTAGAGGATCACGAGCACCTGGTCCACCTGGTCCGCGAACGCCGACGCCGTCTCCTCGCGGTCCAGGACCGTCAGCACGAGGTACGGCGCGACGGCGTCGGTCAGGCCCTCCCGGAGCTCGTCGAGCTGCGCGGGGCTCGCGTCGTCCACGGCGCTCACGTAGACGATCCGCACGCTCGCCTGGGCGGGCGGGACGACGGCGTCGAACACGTCGTCGCGCACGAGGATCCCCGTGCCGACGAGCTGGCTGTCGATGACCGCGCCCACGGTCGCCTCGACCGGCGCACCGGCGGTCTCGCTGCCCCCGGTGCCGTTCCCGGTGCCGCCCTCGCCACCGAGCAGCACCGTGTCGCCCACCTCCCAGCCGCGCTCGCGCGCGGTCCGCCGGTGCACGACGACGTCCCCGTCCTCGAGCGTCGACGTCGGGTCTCCCTGGAGCGTCACGGGGTCGAGCGCCGTCTCGAAGAACGTCGCCGGGACGCCCGCGACGTCGGTCCCGCGCGCCTCCTCGCCGGAGCCGCCCGACCCTCCGGACCCGCCCGACCCTCCGGTCCCGTCGGATCCTCCGGTCCCGCCGGCCCCGTCCTCCGGTGCATCGACGGTCGCGACCGGCGCGAGCCCGAGCCGGACCGTGTCGACCGTCTCGGCCCCCGGTACCGCGCGCACCGCGTCGACCGCACCTCCGGGGATCGTCTGGGTTGCCGAGTCCACGACGAGGTCCGCCCGCACCTCGGTCTCGACGATGCTCCGCACCGACGCCTGCGTGGAGGCGGCGATGACCCCCGTGACGGAGACCAGCGCCATGCCGATGAGGAGCGCGCCCGCGGTGCTCGCGGTCCGCCGCG
Organism: Cellulosimicrobium sp. So1_17; assembly: GCF_055181235.1. Lineage (NCBI taxonomy): Bacteria > Bacillati > Actinomycetota > Actinomycetes > Micrococcales > Promicromonosporaceae > Cellulosimicrobium > Cellulosimicrobium sp. So1_17. The sequence continues at coordinate 2,166,510 of NZ_CM143702.1, read as the reverse complement.
GGTTGCGGGTGACGTTGCCGCGCGCGAGCCGCCCGAGCGGCCGGAACGCGGCCACGAGGGGCCAGGCGAGCACCGTGAGCACGCCGCGCGCGACCGCCGGGGAGCCCACGAGCACGCCGACGAGGACGAGCCCGGCGCCCACGCCGAGCAGCACGCGCGGGCTGAGGTCGTCGACCCACGTCCACCCGGTCGGGTCGTCGGCGACCGACGACCCGAGGTGCGCGGCGAGCCACAGGGTCCCGGCGCCCACCGCGACGAGCGCGATCCCGCCGACCGCCCGGGCGAGGGTGCCGCGCTCGGGGGCGACGTCGTCGCGCATCGCCTGGACGGGCGGGATCGCCGCGGCCCGGCGCGCGGGGAGCACGGCCGCGAGGACGCTCACCGCGGCGCCGAGCCCGACCGCCGCCGCGAGCTGCGTGCCGCCGAGCGGGACACGGCCCGAGAACTCCATCCCGGCGGCGGCCAGGCCCCAGCGGATGACCCGCACGAGCGCCGCTCCGCCCGCGACGCCGAGCGCCCCGCCGACGAGCCCCACCACGAGCGCCTGGGCCAGCACCGACGAGAACACCTGGACCGGCGACGCGCCGAGGGCGCGCAGCAGGGCGAGCTCGCGCAGCCGCTCGCGCACCGACATCTGGAACGTGTTGGCGATGATGAACGCCCCCACGAACAGCGCGATCGCGGCGAAGACGAGGAGGAACGTCTCGACGAACCCGAGGACCTCCTCGACCGCCTCGCTCGCCTCCTCGCGCGCCTGCGTCCCGGACACGGCCTGCGCGCCGTCGGGCAGCACGGCCTCCACGCGCTCGGCGAGCGCCTCCTCGTCGGCCGCGGCCGTGCCATCCGTGCCACCCGTGCCGCCGTCGTCCGTCCCGCCGCCTGCGTCGCTCCCCGAGGCCCAGACCGCGATCTGCGCGACCTGGCCGTCGGGCGCGTAGACCTCGCGCGCCGTCGCGTCGTCGAGACCGATCAGGACTGCCCCGGCGGCGGCCGCCTCGATCCCGAACACGCCCGAGACGGTGACCGGCCTCGGCTCGTCGCCGAGCACGATCGTCGTCTCGTCCCCGGTGCTCAGCCCGGCGGCCTCCGCGGCGCTCTCCTCGAGCACGATCTCGCCCGGCCCCGGCCAGGCACCCTCGAGCAGCGTGAGGCTCGGGTCCTCCTCGTCGACGGCGAGCGCCACGCTCGGCGGGCCGTTCGTCACGACGGCCGTGCCGTCCGCGGCGACGAGGACCGCGGGGCCCGAGACGTCGGCGACGGCCCGGTCCACGCCGTCGACGTCCTCGATGCTGGTCACGAGGTCGTCCGGGACGAGCGTGCGCTCCGCGGCGAACCCGCCGCCGGTCGCACCGCCGCCGCCCCCGCCCTCCTGCGGGGCGGCGCCCGTGACCTCCTGGGAGCCGCGCACGTAGACGTCGGCGACGAGCGTCGTCGCGATGATGTCGTCGAACGTCGAGGACAGCATGCCCCGGAACGCGAACGTCCCGACGACGAACGCGACGCCCAGCGTCACGGCGAGCACCGACAGCACGAAGCGCACGAGGTGCGCGCGGACCCCGCGCAGCGCGACGCGGAGCATCACTGCCCGTCCGACTGCGCGAGGTGGCGCCCGTGCACCCCGGTCGCGCGGGCGCCGTCGGGCACCGGGGACGGACGGGCCGCGCCGTCGTCCACCTCGCCCGCGGACGCGGCGAGGGCGTCGAGGATGTCCTGCTGCGTCGGGTCGTGGAGCTCGCCCGAGATCCTCCCGTCGGCGAGGAAGACCACCCGGTGCGCGTACGACGCGGCGCGCGGGTCGTGCGTGACCATGACGACCGTCTGGTCGAGCTCGTCGACGGACCGGCGCAGGAACGCGAGCACCTCCCCGGCGGAGCGGGAGTCGAGGTTGCCCGTGGGCTCGTCGGCGAACACGATCGACGGCCGGGACACCAGCGCCCGCGCGCACGCGACGCGCTGCTGCTGGCCGCCGGACAGCTCGGACGGCCGGTGGTGCAGGCGGTCGCGCAGGCCCACGGCGTCGACCACCTCGTCGAACCACGCCCGGTCCACCGGCGCCCGCGCGATGTCGAGGGGGAGCGTGATGTTCTCGGCGGCGGTGAGCGTCGGCACGAGGTTGTACGACTGGAAGACGAAGCCCACGCGCGTGCGGCGCAGCGCGGTGAGCCGGCGCTGCGACATGCGGCTGATCTCCTGCCCGTCTACCACGACGCTGCCGGACGTCGGCGAGTCGAGGCCGGCGAGGCAGTGCATGAGCGTCGACTTCCCCGACCCGGACGGCCCCATGATCGCCGTGAGCCGGCCGCGCGCGAAGTCGACGTCGACGCCGTCCAGCGCGCGGACCGACGTGTCACCCGTGCCGTACACCTTGACGAGCCCGCGTGCGCTCGCGCGCGGCTCGGGGGTCGCCGGTGGGGCGACGTCGGGCGCGGGCGTCGGGCCGGGGGCCTGGTCAGGGTGGCGCGGCATGCCTCATCGTGACGTGACGACGGCCGGCGCGCATCACCCCGGCGGGTGATGCCGCCCGTCCGCTGCTCCCGCTACCGGTCCTCGGTCGGCGCGGTGGGGGACCGCTCCCACCGGGATACGGTGTGGCCATGAGCGACACCGCCGTCCCCCGTGCCCTGACCGCCCGCGACCTGCCGGCCGACGTCCTGGGCGAGCTGTCCGGTCTCGTGCCCGACCCGCGGTCGGCGCCGACGGTGCGCTGGGGCATCCTCGGCGCGGGCGGGATCGCGTCGTCGTTCGCGGAGGCGGTGCGCCGGCACACGCAGAGCCGCGTCGCGTCCGTCGGGTCCCGCGACCGCGTGCGCGCCGAGCGCTTCGCGACGTCGCACGGCATCCCGACGACGCACGAGGGCTACGAGGCGCTCGTGGAGGACCCGCAGGTCGACGTCGTGTACGTCGCGACGCCGCACTCGCACCACCACGAGCACGCCCTGCTCGCGATCCGCGCGGGCAAGCACGTGCTCGTCGAGAAGGCGTTCACGCGCAACGAGGCGGAGGCGCGCGAGGTGCTCGACGCCGCGCGCGAGGCGGGCGTCTTCGTGATGGAGGCGATGTGGACGCGCTTCCTGCCGCACGTCGCCGCGCTGCGGGGCGTGATCGCGCGCGGCGAGATCGGCGACGTCGTCAACGTCAGCGCCGACCACGGCCAGCTCTTCGCGTTCGACCCGGCGCACCGGCTGTACGCGGCGGAGCTCGCGGGCGGGGCGCTGCTCGACCTCGGCGTGTACCCGGTGTCGTTCGCGCACGACCTGCTCGGCGCGCCGTCGAGCGTCACGGCCGTGGGCGCGCTCACCGAGACGGGTGTGGACGGCCAGGTGAGCATCGTGCTGGGCTACGAGGGCGGTGCGCAGGCGACGCTCTCGACGACGCTGTGGTCGCGCACCGCCACGGGCGCGGTGATCTCCGGGACGGCCGGGCGGATCGAGGTCGACGGGGCGTTCTACGCGCCGACGTCGTTCCGGGTGGTCCTGAACGACGGGTCGTCGTGGTTCTACGACGGGTTCTCGGGGGAGGGCAAGCAGTACCAGGCCGCCGAGGTCGCGCGGCGCGTCACGGCGGGGGAGACGCAGAGCCCGCGCATGTCGTGGGACGGCACGCTCGAGGTCATGCGCACGCTCGACGAGGTGCGCCGCCAGGTGGGGGTCGTCTACCCGGGGGAGTGACGCGTCAGTCGGTGTGCTCGACGACGTAGGTGCGGCCGTCGGGGCCCGTGACCCGCTCGAAACGGGTGCGGAGCTCGCGGTCGCGCTCGCGCTCGGCGTCGGACACCCCGCGCCCGTCCGCGTCGTGGCGGCCGAGCTGTGCCGGGCCGAAGATCGGCAGGAAGCGCTCGGTGATCCGCATGCCGACCGTGCGTCCGTCCCGCTTCCCCGTGCTTCTCGCCGACCGTCTCGTCATCCTCGCCCGCCCGTCATTGCTTGGTGCGCCAATCATTGGTGCACCACACGATAGCGCGATCCGGGCTACCCTGGCGACGTGACGGACACCGCGCACCCCGGCAGCGACACCTTCGCCGACCCTCTCGCGCTCGAGGCGCAGGTCTGCTTCGCGCTGTCGGCAGGGGCGCGCGGGATGGTCGCGCTCTACCGGCCGCTCCTCGAGCCGCTCGGCATCACCCACCCGCAGTACCTCGTGCTGCTCGCGCTGTGGCAGGACGACGCCGCCGGCACGACCTCGACCGTCGGCGACCTCGCGACGCGACTGCACCTCGACGCCGGGACGCTCTCGCCGTTGCTCAAGCGGCTCGAGACGCTCGGCTACGTGCGGCGCGAGCGTTCGCCCGACGACGGCCGCCAGGTACGCGTGACGCTCACCGCCGAGGGGCGCGAGCGCCGTCGTGAGGCCGAGCGCATCCCGCCCGCGATCGTGGCGGCGACCGGCCTGGAGCTCGACGAGCTCGCCGAGGTGCACGCCGCGGCGTCGAAGGTCGTCGCGGCCGCTCTGCGCGCGGGCGTGTACTGACGCGGCGCACCGAGCGCCTGCTGCGTTCCCGGCGCGAGGCGGGTCACGCGTCGGTGACGCGCACCCCGTCCGGCACGACGGCGAACCGTACGGCGCGCAGGCCCGGCGCGACGGCGTCGGGGGCGGGGTCGGCGGCCGCGAGCTCGTCGGCGGAGTGCGTCCCCGTCACGGCGAGGACCGCACAGCCGGCCGCGCGGGCCGCGGCGATGCCCGCCGGGGCGTCCTCGACGACGAGGCACCGCGCCGGGTCCACGCCGAGCCGCTCGGCGCCGAGCAGGAACGGGTCCGGGTCGGGCTTGCCGCGCTCGACGTCGTCGGCGGTGACGACGACGGACGGGGCCACGAGGCCGGACGCCGCCATGCGGGCGGCCGCGAGCGGCGTCGTGCACGACGTGACGATCGCCTGCCGCTCCGCCGGGAGCGTCGTGAGCGCCTCACGCGTGCCCGCGAGGACCGTCACGCCCTCGTTGTCGACGAGCTCGAGCTCGTGGATCCGCTCGTAGGCGGCCTCGACGCGGTCCGCGGGGAGGAGGGTCCCGATGAGCGTCCGCGCCGGCGTCCCGTGCTGGATCTGGAAGTCCTCGGGGTCGGGGAGACCCTGCTCCGCCGCCCAGCGCCTCCAGCTCCGGTCGACCGCCGGGACCGAGTCGATGAGCGTGCCGTCCATGTCGAACAGGACGGCGTCGAACGTGCGGTCCGCGAACGCGGCACCGGGCGTGGGGATCACGGGCATGCCCCCGAGGCTAACCCGCGGGACGAGGCACGCGGGGGTCGAGGTCGGTGCCCGCGGCTAGGGTGGACGCCGTGAGCGCACCCGGGTACTTCGTCTCGTTCGAGGGCGGCGACGGCGTCGGCAAGTCCACGCAGTCACGCCTGCTCGGGCAGTGGCTCGGCGAGCTGACGGGGCGCGAGGTCGTGCTCACGCGCGAGCCGGGCGGCACGACGCTCGGCAAGGAGCTGCGCGCCGCGGTCCTGCACGGCGAGGACATGGACCCGCGCACCGAGGCGCTGATCTACGCCGCCGACCGCGCGCACCACGTCGCGAGCCTCGTGCGCCCGGCCCTCGCGCGCGGCGCGATCGTCGTCACGGACCGGTACCTCGACTCCTCGGTCGCCTACCAGGCGGGCGGGCGAGAGCTCGGTGCCGACGAGGTCGAGCTCATCTCGCGCTGGGCGGTGCAGGACCTCATGCCCGACGTGACGATCCTGCTCGACCTCGACCCGACCGTCGCCTCGGCGCGGATCCGCCGCACGCACGACCGCCTCGAGCGGGCCGGCGCGGAGTTCCACCGGCGCACGCGCGAGGCGTTCCTCGCCCGCGCGGCCGCCGCACCGGAGCGCTGGGTCGTGCTCGACGCCGCAGCGCCGGTCGACGACCTCCAGGCGCAGATCCGCGTCGACGTCGCCGCGCGGCTCGAGCTGACACCCGTCGTCGAGGAGGCCGAGGACACGGTCGAGGCGCGTCCGGACGACGGGTTCGACGACTCGGACAGCGCGCTCGGCTACGAGCCCGGCGCAGGGTTCGGGCCCGCCGCCCGGCCGCGGGGTGCGGGCGCGTGAGCGTCTGGGACGACGTCGTCGGGCAGGAGCAGGCCGTCGCGACGCTGAGCGCCGCGGTGGCGGACCCGGCCGCGATGACCCACGCCTGGCTGCTCACCGGGCCGCCCGGCTCCGGCCGCTCGAACGCCGCGCGGGCGTTCGCCGCGGCGCTCCAGTGCGAGCAGGGCGGGTGCGGCCGGTGCCAGGCGTGCCGCACGGTCCTCGCGGGCACGCACCCCGACGTCACGCTCGTCGCGACGGAGCTCGTGACGATCAAGATCGACGAGGTCCGCGACCTCGTCGGTGTCGCGAGCCGCAGCCCGTCGCAGGGCCGACGGCGCGTGATCGTCATCGAGGACGCGGACCGCATGGCGGAGCGCACCACGAACGTGCTGCTCAAGGCGATCGAGGAGCCGGCCCCGCACACCGTCTGGGTCCTGTGCGCCCCGAGCCCGCAGGACGTCCTCGTCACCATCCGGTCGCGCTGCCGCGGCGTCGTGCTCCGGGTCCCGCCCGTCGAGGCCGTGGCGCGGCTGCTCGTCGCGCGGGACGGGGTCGACCCGGCCGTCGCCGAGGCGTCGGCGCGTGCGGCGCAGAGCCACATCGGTCTGGCGCGCCGGCTCGCGCGCGACGCCGGTGCGCGCGACCGCCGGAGCTCGGTGCTGTCCCTCGCCCGCCGGATCCGAGGCGTGGGTGACGCGGTCCTCGCCGCCGGGGAGCTCGTGGAGCTCGCGCAGGCCGAGGCGAAGGCCGCTACCGAGGAGCGTGACGCGGGCGAGAAGGCGGAGCTGCTGCGAGCGCTCGGCGTCGCCGACGGCGAGACGCTCCCGCCGCGGCTGCGGTCCCAGCTGCGCGACCTCGAGGCGGACCAGAAGCGCCGCGCGACCCGGCACCAGCGCGACGTGCTCGACCGCGCGATGGTCGACCTGCTCTCGCTCTACCGCGACGTCCTCGTGGTCCAGCTCGGTGCCGAGGTCGAGCTCGTCAACACCGGGCTCGCCGAGACGGTGCAGGCGCTCGCCGAGGACTCGACGCCCGAGCAGACGGTGCGGCGCATGGACGCCATCGGTGTCGCGCGCGAGCGGCTCGAGGGCAACGTCGCACCGCTGCTCGCGGTCGAGGCCATGACCGTCGCGCTGCGCCCGCAGGGCTGACCGTCGACCGGACGAGCGTGGGGCGCTGCCCGCGGCGCGCGGCTCGTCCGCTCACGGGCCGATTCTCCCCCGCCCCGTGTTACGACGAGGGCGCCGCGTCACGCAGCTTCTCCAGGAGCGGGCCGGCGGCCTCGTCGAGGAACTGCTGCTGCTTCTCGTCACCGATCTGGACGATCGCGATGTCGGTGAAGCCTGCCTCCCAGTAGGCGGACACGGCCTCCACGACGGCGTCGAGGTCGGGTCCGCAGGGGATCGACCCCGCGACGTCCTCGGGGCGCACGAACGACGACGCCCTGGTGAACGCCTCGGTCGTGGGAAGGTTCGCGTTCACGGGCCAGCCCAGGCCGAACCAGCGGAACTGCTCGTGCGCGCGCTGCACGGCGGCATCGGCGTCGGGGTCCCACGAGATGGGGATCTGGCCGATCTTGCGCGATGGCTCGAGCGACGCGTCGGCGCGCAGCGCGTCCCACTGCTGCACGAGGTCCGCCTTCGGCTCCGTCGCGATGAGGTGGTCGGCCACCGTCGCGAACTGCCCGACGGACTGCTCGCCCGAGACGGCCACGCCGATCTTCACGGGCTCGTCGGGGACGTCCCAGACGCGCGCCGAGTCGACGCGGAAGTGGTGGCCGACGTAGGTGAGGAAGTCGCCGGTCGAGAGCTCGGTGATGATGTCGACCGCCTCGGCGAGCATCTCGTGCCGCTCGTCGACGGCGGGCCAGCGCTTGCCGACCACGTGCTCGTTGAGGTTCTCCCCGGCGCCGAGGCCGAGCGTGAACCGGCCGTCGGACAGGATCCCGAGCGTCGCCGCCTTCTGGGCCACCAGGGCGGGGTGGTAGCGCACGGTGGGGCACGTCACGTACGTCATGAGGTCGACGCGCTCGGTCGCCTGAGCGACAGCGCCGAGCATCGACCACGCGTAGCCGGAGTGGCCCTGCGTGTCGAGCCACGGGAAGTAGTGGTCGCTCGAGACCTCGAAGTCGAAGCCGAGCCGTTCGGCGTCGACGGCGTATCCCACGAGCTCCTTGGGGCCGGACTGCTCGGTCATGAGGGTGTATCCGAATCGGGTCATACCCCGATCGTGGGACGGCCCGGGCACACCCGCACGCGGGGCACCCGGGCCGTCGTCGGTCCGTCGAGGATCACGCGAGACTCAGGCGAGCGCCTTCGCCTTGAGGTGCGCGAACTCCTCCGGCGTGATCGCACCGGAGTCGAGGAGAGCCTTCGCGCTCGCGATCTCGTCCGTCGGCGAGGAGCCGGCGACGGTGCGGATGTACGTGTCGGTGTCCTGCTTCGCCTGCGCGACCGCTGCGACCTGCCGCTCCGCCATCCCCCGGCCGCGAGCGATGAGGTACACGAGCGAGGTCAGCACCGGCAGGAAGATGAGGAAGATGATCCACACCGCCTTCCACCAGCCGGAGAGGTCTCGGTCACGGAACAGGTCCGCGACGATCTGGAAGAGGACGATCAGATACGCGATGAAGAAGAAGCTCCAGACGAGCAACCAGAAAAAGTCCCAGAAGTCCACGGTTCCGCCCTTTCTCGACGAGTGCCGCATCCTGCGCGAACGGTCGCCGCGCGAGGGCTTGCAGCGCCGAACCTAGCGACACCGACCGGATCGCGCGCGGCGAGCGGGAGAAATCGCCCGTCCTCGGCGGATCCGGCCCTTCAGGGCATCCGGCCGGGCCCGGCAACCGCGGGCCGCCTCGCACGTGCCGTACCGGGCGGCCTGCGCCAGGATGGGCGCGTCAGCCGGACCGTCCCGACGAAGGAGACACCATGGCCACCACCACCCGCCGCGCGCCGCACCCCGCGGTCCGCCTGTCGATGCTCGTCGGGCTGGCGCTCGCCGGGTCGACGCTCGCCGCGTGCGCGTCGTCCACCGACGGCGGCGGGGACGAGACGGCGGCGGAGTCGCCGTCGGACGACGGCACGGGCGGCGAGACGACGTCCGAGCCCACGGAGGGCGCGCCGTCGATGGCGCCCGACGCCGCGACCATGACCATCGAGGCGGGCGCCACCGGCAAGGGCCTGCCGTCGGGCGTGGACGGCCCGACCGAGGGCGGCACCGGGGCGGCGTGGAGCGCCGAGCAGGGACTGCTGTACGTGATCACCTACGGGTCGAGCACCTGCCCCCTCGTCGCGGAGCCTGACGCCACGGTCCAGGGGACGGAGGTCGTGGTGACGTTCGTCGAGATCCCCGACGACTCCGTCTGCACGATGGACCTCGTCCCGGCGACGTCGGTCGTCGCCGTGCCCGACGACGTCGACGCGTCCGCCGAGGTGACCGCCGTCCTCGGTGACCAGGGGAGCGTCGTCGTGCCGCCCGCGGTCGACGGGGCGACGGGAGAGGTCGCCTGGGTGGAGGCGCAGTAGTCGGTCGGTCCGGCAGCCCGCCCACCCCGGCGCGCGCGGTGAAGAGCCTGTGGAAGGACGGCCCCCGGGCGACACCCCCGCCCGGGGCCGTGACCGGAGCGGCTACCGTGTCCGGGTGAAGTCCCGCCGCGCCGTCCTGGCCGCCTCGTCGCTCGCGCTCGCCCTCGTCGTCGGGGCCTGCTCCGTGCCGCCCAAGGTGCAGACCCCGGCTGACGACGTCGCGACCTCCGGCACGTCGGAGGGGACCGGCGAGGCCGCCCCCGAGGGGTTCGAGGACTTCTACGGTCAGGGCCTCGCCTGGGAGGACTGCGAGGGCGGGTGGGAGTGCACGACGGCGCGTGCGCCCCTGTCCTGGGCGGACCCCGAGGCGGGGGAGATCGAGCTCGCGCTCAAGCGTCTGCCGGCGAGCGGCGAACGGATCGGCTCGCTGCTCACCAACCCGGGCGGCCCCGGTGCGTCCGGCGTGGACTTCGTCGGGGACGCCGCGCAGATGATCGGGGAGCCGGTCAAGGCGGCGTACGACCTCGTCGGGTTCGACCCGCGTGGCGTCGGGCAGTCGGACCCCGTCGCGTGCCTCGACGACGCGGGCAAGGACGAGGCGCTGTCCACCGAGTACGACGTGCCCGACGGCGAGGCCGGGCTCGAGGAGCGCCGGGCCGGCTACCGCGAGTGGGCCGAGGCGTGCGCGGAGAACACCGGCGACCTGCTGGGTCAGGTCGACACGCAGAGCGCGGCGCGCGACATGGACATGCTGCGTGCCGTGCTCGGGGACGAGACGCTCGCGTACCTGGGCTACTCCTACGGGACGCAGCTCGGCGCGACGTACGCGGGCCTGTTCCCGGACAAGGTCGGCCGGCTCGTGCTCGACGGCGCGATCGACGTCACGCTGTCCTCCGCGGAGACCAGCGAGCAGCAGGCCGTCGGGTTCGAGAACGCCCTGCGTGCGTACGTCGAGGACTGCCAGGCGGGCGCGTCGTGCCCGCTCGGTGGCGACGTCGACGAGGGGATGCGCCAGGTCCGCGCCCTGCTCGACGCCGCGAAGGCGAACCCGCTGCCCACGAGCTCCGACCGGCGGCTCACGTCCACGCTCGCGTTCTACGGCATCGCCGTGACGCTCTACAACGACCAGAGCTGGCCCGTGCTCACCCAGGCCCTCACCGAGGCCCTTGACGAGGGGACCGGCACGGCGCTGCTGTACCTCGCGGACTTCTACAACGACCGCAACCCCGACGGGTCGTTCGCGACGAACTCCACCGAGGCCTTCCGCGCCGTCGGGTGCCTCGACGGCCGGCAGGACCCCGACCCCGCGACGATGGAGGAGCAGCGCGAGCGCCTCGAGGCCGAGGCGCCGACCATGGGCTCGTTCTTCGCCTACGGGGCGCTCACGTGCGCCGACTGGCCGTACCCCGTCGTCGAGCAGGAGTTCGACGTGCACGCGGCCGGCGCCGCGCCGATCGTCGTCATCGGCACCACCAACGACCCCGCGACGCCGTACGTCTGGGCCGAGGGCCTCGCGAAGGCGCTCGACTCCGCCGTCCTCGTCACGTGGGAGGGCGAGGGGCACACCGCCTACGGCCGTTCCAACGCGTGCGTCGGGGACGCCGTCGACGCCTACCTCGTCGACGGGACGGTCCCCGAGGACGGGCTGACCTGCTGACGTCGGGACGCGGCGCGGACCTCTCCCAGGGCGCCGCGAGGCCGGTCCGGCCGGTGCTCTCGCGCCGCTTTGGAGTCTGGGCCGATCGCCGGGTACAGTAGGCGATCGTTGCGGCGGTTCGCGCGAGCGAGCCTCACTGCAGCACGCCGCCTTAGCTCAGTCGGTAGAGCGATTCACTCGTAATGAATAGGTCATCAGTTCGATTCTGATAGGCGGCTCAGGCAGAAGGCCCGGAACCTCACGGTTCCGGGCCTTCGTCGTCAGGGGACGAGCGCGAGCAGGTAGTCGGTCTCCCCGTCCGGCGCCGTCCGGCGCTCGTACCGCTGGACGTGCCGCGGCGGGTCGGACTGGGTCAGCATGTGCGTCGTCGTGCCCTCGGCCGGGTCGTGGACGTAGTGGCCGGACCAGTCGAGGGCGTCGTCGTCGAGCGTCGACACCTGACCGTCGAGGTCGCCGCCCACGAAGCGTGCAGTCCACGTCATGGCGCCACCCTGCCACGGCGCCGTTCAGCCCGCCCGACGCAGCAGGAGGATCGCCCCGCCCGCGGCGGCTGCGACGAGGCCGCCGACACCCGCGACGACGAAGGTCGGGAAGGTGCTCCCGGGGGCGGGGGGCGCGCTGCGCTCGCCCGCGGTGACGAGCGGAGTCCGCGAGGGCTCGGGCCGGTCGGTCGTGGTCTCGGCGCTCGGGGACGGGGTCTGCGTCGGCGACTCGACCGGGGCCTCGGTCGGCGTCTCGGTGGGCGTGGGGGCCGCGGGCTCCGGCTCGGCGGCGACCGGCTCGACGGGCGCCGCGGGTGCGGCGTCGGGCGTCGACGGCGCGGCGTCGACCACGGGTGGCGGCGTCGGCTCCGCGGTGGGCCGGGTCGTGGGGGTGGCCGTCGGCGCCGGGGTCGCGGTGGGCGACGTCGTGCACACCGGGGAGTCGCCCGACCAGCCGGCGAACTGGTCCCGGATACCGGTGAGGTGCACCCAGGTCACGCACCACCCGTCGCGGTACGCGCCACGTGCGGGGACGTCGAGCGCGAGGTGGCCGTCCGCGGTCTCCTCCGGCGAGTACCCGTTGCCGAGCAGCCGCAGGCGGGACCCGTCCGGCGCGGTCACGGCGTAGCTGAGCCAGCCGCGCTCGTCGCCCAGACGCGAGGCGTCGAACGCGACGCCGTCGGTCGTGACGCTGAGCTCACCGCCGCTGTCACGGTCCGCGGCCAGGGCGGGCGCCGCGAGCCCCGCGGCGCAGGCGAGCACGAGGGCCGTCAGCGGGACGGTCGCGGCAGCTCGGGCTGCGGCGCGCATGAGTACCTCCGGGTCGAGCAGGACGGTCGCGCCACATCGTACGCAGCCCCGGCGACCATCCTGGACGGCGGGTGCGCAGGCGGACGCCACCCGGCGGTGGTCACCTGCTCGGCGCACCGCTCCTCGGGCCGTCCAGACCGCCCAGCCACGCGACGATCGCCTCGCACACCGCGCCGTCCTGGTTCCGCAGGTCGTGCGCGCCCGGCAGCTCCACGCGCGTCACCGGGCCGGGGATCGACGCGAGGTGCTCGGTGAGCTCGTCCGGGGTCGCGAAGGGATCGGTCCGACCCGAGACGACCAGCGTCGGGACGTGCAGGTCGGGAAGGTGCTCGGTGCGCAGCCGCTCCGGCTTGCCCGGCGGGTGCAGGGGGTAGCTCACGAGCACGAGCCCGGCGGCAGGCAGCCCCTCGGCCACGGCCATCGAGCACATGCGGCCCCCGTAGGACCTGCCGCCGAGAACGATCCGGTCGGTCGTGGTGCCCAGCTCCTGCGCGAACGCCTCGGCCTCCGCGCGCACGTGCCCGACGGCGACCGCCGGCCGGTCGGGCATCCGCCGGCCGGCGAGGCGGTAGGGGAAGTCCACGCGTCGCACGGGGACCGGCGTGGGCAGCGCGGCAAGGGCCTCCTCGACCGCGACGAGGGAGTGGTGGTCGCGGCTCGCTCCCGCGCCCGGCGTGAGCAGCACGCCGGCCACGGGCGCGGTCGGAGCAGTCGGGGTGGTCACGGCCCCAGTCTCGCAGCGGTCCGCCTCGCCGGCTCTCGCGGCTGCCCCGGTCCGCGCCCTGTCCCGCGTCGCGGCGGGACGCCGACCACGACGTCGCGCGCCGTCGAACCCGGCATGAAGGTCGAAAAACGGCCCGAGACGACCTTCATGTCGTGTTCGGCACGGACCGGCGCGGCTGGTCAGTGCGCCGACCCCCGCAGGTCGAGGACGAAGGGTCAGCGGGACGCGAGGCGGGCCGGGTCGAGGTCGACGCGGCGCAGGAGCTGCGCGTTGGCGGCGACCACGACGGTCGAGACGGACATGAGGATCGCGCCGACGGCCATGGGCAGGACGAACCCGACCGGTGCGAGCACGCCGGCCGCGAGGGGGACGGCCGCGATGTTGTAGCCCGCCGCCCACCACAGGTTCTGCTGCATCTTGCGGTAGGACGCGTGGGACAGCTCGATGATCGAGAGCACGGCCCGCGGGTCGGAGCTCGCGAGGATCACGCCCGCGGACGCGATCGCGACGTCGGTCCCCGCGCCGATCGCGATGCCGACGTCCGCCTGGGCGAGGGCCGGGGCGTCGTTCACGCCGTCACCGACCATCGCGACGACGCGGCCCTCGTGCTGCAGCTCCGCGACCTTCGCGTCCTTGTCCTCGGGGCGCACGCCCGCGAAGACCTGGTCGATGCCGAGCTCGCGGGCGACCGCCCGGGCGACCGGCTCGGCGTCGCCCGTGATCATGACGACGCGGACGCCACGCCGGTGCAGCGCGTCGACGGCCTCGCGCGACTCCGGCCGGACCGCGTCCGCCAGCGCGAGCGCACCCACGACCCGGCCCGACCGGGGTGCTCCCTCGGCCGACCGGGGTGCTCCCTCGGCCGTCCGAGGGTCTCCCTCGGCGAGGTCAGCCGTGTCCGAGACGACCACGTGCAGGACGGTCGCGCCGTCGCGCTCCCACGCCGCGGCGTCGGGCAGCGGCTCGAGACCACGCTCGCGCAGCAGCGCGGGACCGCCGACGGCGACCCGTCGACCGCCCTCCGGCCCGGGAACCGTCGCCTCGACCCCGACCGCGGTGAGCGACCGGAAGCCGGAGGCGCGGGGGGTGTCGACGCCGCGTCCCTCCGCCGCGGCGACGATCGCCCGCGCGAGGGGGTGCTGGCTGTCGGCCTCCGCGGAGGCGGCGAGCGCGAGCAGCTCGTCCTCGGTGCGGTCGCCGGCCACGGCGAGGTGGGTGACGACGGGCTCGCCCGCGGTGAGCGTGCCGGTCTTGTCGAAGAGCACCGTGTCGACCGTGCGCATCCGCTCGAGCGCGAGACGGTCCTTCACGAGGACCCCGGCCTTCGCAGCCCGCTCGGTCGAGATCGACACGACGAGCGGGATCGCGAGTCCCAGCGCGTGGGGGCACGCGATGACCAGCACCGTGATCGCGCGGATCAGCGCCTGCTCGGGGGTGCCGAAGACGAGCCAGAGGGCCACGGTGAGCGCCGCGGCACCGAGCGCGTACCAGAACAGCCACCCGGCGGCGCGGTCGGCGAGGCGCTGCGTCCTCGTGGAGGAGGACTGCGCGTCGGCGACCAGACGCTGGATGCCGGCGAGCGCGGTGTCGTCCCCGACGGCGGTGATGCGCACGCGCAGCGCGTCGTCGGTCGCGACGGTGCCGGCGACGACCGGGTCGCCGACCGACCGGCGCACCGGGCGCGACTCGCCCGTGATCATCGACTCGTCGACGTCGGCGCTGCCGTCGGCCACCTCGCCGTCGGCGGGGACCCGCCCGCCGGGGCGGACGATCACGAGGTCGCCCACTCCGAGGTCGGTCGGGGAGACCGTCGTGACGGTCCCGTCGTCGGCGACGCGCTCCGCCTCGTCGGGCAGGAGCGCCGCGAGCGAGTCGAGCGCGGAGGCCGTCTGCGCGAGCGAGCGCATCTCGATCCAGTGCCCGAGCAGCATGATGACGACGAGCAGCGCGAGCTCCCACCACACGTCGAGCTCGTGCGCGAGCAGCCCGAGCGACGCTCCGAGCGACGACACGAAGGCGACCGTGATCGCGAGCGAGATGAGCGTCATCATCCCGGGCGCGCGGTCGCGCAGCTCGCTCACGGCGCCGGAGAGGAACGGGCGACCGCCCCACAGGAAGATCACCGAGCCGAGCACGGGGGAGACCCAGGGCACCCACGCGGCGTCGGGCAGCTCGTACCCCAGCAGCATCGCGAACATGGGGCTCAGCACGACCGTCGGGACCGCGAGCGCGAGCATGACCCAGAACAGCCGCCGGAACTGCGCCACATGGTCGCCGTGCCCGCCGTGCCCGCCGTGCCCGGTCATGTCGTGCCCGCCGTGCTCCGTCATGTCGTGCTGCGCCATCTGGTGCCCCGACGTCCCGTGCCCGGACGCGTCGTGCGCGACGGTGCCGCCGGCTCCGCGACCGTTCGCGGGAGCGACGGCCGCGGCGCTGTGGCCCTCGTGCCGGTGCCCGGGCTCGTTCTGCTGTCCCATCGTTCCTCCTGAGCTCATCCATACCCCCAGGGGGTATCTATGTCTGATCATGCGCCTCCGCACGAGGTTCGTCAAGAGAGGGCCGCGACGAGCAGGGACGGCACGAGACCGGCAGCCCGGTCCGAGATCGGCAGGGAGGGGTGCCGATCTCGGGCCGGACTGCCGGTCTCGAGGTGCCGCGGTGCGGCGAGAGGAGGGCTACAGGTGCGGCAGCACGTGACGCGCGTAGCGCTCCGCGACGGTCGCCACGACGTCGCGCGGGTCGGCGTCCCAGATCTCCTGGTGGAAGATCTCGGTCTCGACGTCGCCCGCGTAGCCGGTCTCGGCGACCCACCGCGTGATCGTCGGGAAGTCGACGTACCCGTCGCCGACGTACCCGCGCGACAGCAGGGGGTCGCTCGCGAGCGGCAGGATCCAGTCGCAGACCTGGTAGCCCGCCACACGTCCTTCGGCACCGGCGCGTGCGATGCTCTCGCGCAGGGCCGGGTCCCACCACACGTGGTAGGTGTCCACGACGACGCCCACGGCCGCGGCGTCGAACGGTGCCGCGAGGTCGAGCGCCTGGCCGAGCGTGGAGATCACGGCGCGGTCGGCGGCGAAGATCGGGTGCAGCGCCTCGAGGACGATCCGCACGCCGTGCTCGGTCGCGAACGGGACGAGGTCGCCGATCCGGTCCGCGACGCGGGCGCGCGCGGCGACGACGTCGCGGTCCCCGGGTCCGGCGTCGGGACGCGGCCCCTGACCGGGCGTGCCGCTGGCGGGCAGGCCGCCGACGACGAACACGAGCTCGCTCGTCCCGATCGTCGCGGCCTCCTCGATGGCGCGCCGGTTGTCGTCGAGCGCGGCGGCGATCCCGGCGTCGTCCGGGGCGGTGAGGAACCCGCCCCGGCACAGCGACGACACGCGCAGGCCGGCGTCCGCGACGACGCGGGCCGCGCGCTCCGCGCCGATCTCCTGGACGCGGTCGCGCCACAGCCCGACGGCGCCGTAGCCTGCCTCGGCGGCGAGGGCCACGGCCTCCTCGAGCGTCGCGTGCTTGACGGTCGCGGTGTTGAGCGAGCAGCGCGACAGGTCGGCGGCGCCGGTGCCGGACGACGCGCGTCCGGGTGCGCTCGTCGGTGCAGGGCCGGTCATCGGGTCACCCCGTTCGCCTCGAGGAAGACGCGAGCGCGCCGCGCGGCGAGGTCCGGGTCGAGCAGGAGCCCGGCCCGGTCCGCGAGGCGGAGGAGAGCGACGAGGTGGGCGACCGACCGGCCGGAGTGGAGGCCGCCGACCATCTGGAAGCCCGGCTGCGCGCCGTTGAGCCACGCGAGGAACGCGATGCCGGTCTTGTAGTGGTAGGTCGGCGCGGTGAACAGGTGCCGCCCGAGCGCCTCCGTCGCCGCGAGGACGGCGTGCGCGCGGTCGGGGTGACCGGCGTCGAGCGCCTGGAGCGCCGTCGACGCGGCCGGGTAGATCGCCGCGAAGACGCCGAGCAGCGCGTCCGAGTGCCGCTTCCCGTCGCCCACGACGAGGTCCGGGTAGTTGAAGTCGTCGCCCGTGTACAGGCGCACGGGCCCGGGCGCGTCCGGCCCGGTGCCCGGGTCGAGGCTTGCCAGGCGTGCGCGGAGGCCCTTCTCGTGGTCGGCGTCGAGCAGCGACACCTTGACCCCGTCGATCCCTCCCTGATGGGCGCGGACCAGGTCGACGAACACGTCGGTCGCGTCGTCGGTCCGGGCCGTGCCCCAGTAGCCCTCGAGCTCCGGGTCGAACATCGTCCCGAGCCAGTGGAGGATCACGGGCCTGTCCGCCTCGGCGATCACGGCGTCGTAGACGCGCGCGTAGTCCTCGGGCGACCGCGCGACGTGCGCGAGCGCGCGCGACGCCATGACGACGACCTGCGCGCCGGCGTCCTGGACGACGCGGACCTGCTCGCGGTACGCGTCGACGACGGCGTCGAGCGCCGCCGGGTCGCCCGGCGTCCAGCCGGCGACGACCGCGGGGTCGAGCTGGTCGGTCCCCGCGCCGCACGCGATCCGGGCGCCGACGGAGCGCGCCTCGGCAGCCGAGCGGCGCACGAGCTCCTGCGTCGCGGCCCAGTCGAGGCCCATGCCGCGCTGGGCGGTGTCCATCGCGTCGGCGACGCCGAGACCGTGCTCCCAGATGCGGTGCCGGAAGCCGAGCGTGGCGTCCCAGTCGACGAGAGCCGGGTGGCCCGGCACGTTCTCGGCGCCGACCTGCGGCACGACGTGCGCCGCGGCGAAGGCGACGCGCGACGTGATCGGGGCGGTCGGCCGGGACCACGGGCCCGGCACGAGGAGCTCGCGCACCTCGGTGCCCGCGACCCGGCCGTCGTCGGCGAACCGGGGCAGGTGCACGACGGCGCCCGACCCGTCCCGGTCGCGCAGCTCGCGCGAGCCGGGGACCGCGAGGGTGGCGGCGCTCACAGGGTGATCTCGGGGACGTCGAGGCGGCGACCCTCGGCGGACGAGCGCAGTCCGAGCTCGGCGAGCTGCACGCCGCGGGCCGCGGAGAGGAGGTCGAAGCGGTGCGGGCGACCGGCGTGGACGTCGAGGAGGAACTCCTCCCACTGCAGCTTGAACCCGTTGTCGAGGTCGGCGTTCGCGGGGACCTCGAGCCACTGCTCGCGGAACGGCTCGGTGACGGGCAGGTCCGGGTTCCACACGGGCTTGGGCGTGTGGGCGCGCTGCTGCGCGACGCACCGGCGCAGGCCCGCCACCGCGGAGCCGTGCGTGCCGTCGACCTGGAACTCGACGAGCTCGTCGCGGTACACGCGCACGGCCCACGACGAGTTGATCTGGGCGACGACGGGGTCGCCGCCCGGGGTCTCGATCTCGAAGATGCCGTAGGCCGCGTCGTCGGCCGTCGCCGCGTACTCCTTGCCCTGCTCGTCCCAGCGGGTCGGGATGTGCGTCGTGGTCTGGGCGTTGACCGTGCGCACCGAGCCGAGGATGCCCTCGAGCACGTAGTTCCAGTGGCAGAACATGTCGGTGGTCATGCCACCGCCGTCCTCCTTGCGGTAGTTCCACGACGGGCGCTGCGCGGCCTGGTGGTCGCCCTCGAACACCCAGTAGCCGAACTCGCCGCGCAGCGACAGGATCCGACCGAAGAAGCCCTCGTCGACGAGGCGGCGCAGCTTGACGAGACCCGGCAGGTAGAGCTTGTCGTGCACGACGCCCGCGGTCACGCCGGTCTCCTCGCGCAGCCGCGCGAGCTCGACCGCCTCGGCGAGGGTCTCCGCCGTCGGCTTCTCGGTGTAGACGTGCTTGCCCGCCTGCATCGCCTTCGTCAGCGTCTTCGCGCGCAGCGCGGTCATCGAGGCGTCGAACACGACGTCGACCGTCGGGTCGGTGATCGCGCCGTCGAGGTCGGTGGTCCAGTGCTCGACGTCGTGCTGCGCGGCGAGCTCGCGGATCTTCGACTCGTTGCGGCCGACGAGGATCGGCTCGACCTGCAGCCGCGTGCCGTCGGGGAGCTCGACGCCGCCCTGCTCGCGGATCGGCAGGATCGAGCGCACGAGGTGCTGGCGGTAGCCCATGCGGCCGGTCACGCCGTTCATGGCGATGCGCAGGGTGCGGGTGGTGGTCATCGGGACGACTCCGTCCTGTCAGTCGCGCGACGGCGAGGTCGGCGAGAGAAGCTGGTGCGACCCAGCATAGGGAATGCGCTTTCCGGCGTCAACCACGAGGGTCGCCCCACGCGCTGCGGCAGGAGGGGAGGACGTGGTCAGAGAGAGGGCGTGGACTCGCGCAGGACCACGGTGCCCCGCACCTCGACGCGGCCCGGGGACACCTCGTGCACGACGCCGGGCAGGTCGAGCCCGACGGGCAGCCCGAGAGCGAGGCGCAGGGCGACCTGCCCGACCTCGACCAGGGGGATGCGCACGGTCGTGAGGCCGGGGACGACGTCGCGCAGCGTGACGATGTCGTCGAAGCCGGCGACCGCCACGTCGCGCGGCACGGCCAGGCCCGCGTCGCGTGCGGCGGCCATCGCCCCGACGGCCATGACGTCGTTCACCGCGAGCACGGCCCGCGGGGGCCCGCCGGGACCCGTGCGGGCGAGCAGCTCCTGCATGCCCGCGAAGCCGCCGTCGCGCGTGAACTCGCACGGCACCACGGCCGTGTCGTCGACGGGCGAGCCGAGCGCGGCCAGCGCCTCGGCGAACCCTGCCGCGCGGTCGACCGCAGTGCGGTGCCCCGTCGGCCCGGCGAGCACGCCGAACGACCGATAGCCCAGGCCGTGGAGCGCGGTCGCGAGGTCGGCCGAGCCCTGACGGTTCGCGATCTCGACGGCGGGGAGGTCGCCCAGCGCCTGCCCGACGAGCGCGACGCGCCCGCCGCCGTCGCGGTACCGCACGAGCGCGTCGCGCAGCGCGTCGGGTGGCGTGCCGCCGTCGCCCGAGGTCGAGAGGCGCCCGCCGCCCAGGACCAGGGCACGCGCGCGCTGCCGGTCCATGAGCTCGACGAACGCGAGCTCGCGCGCGGGGCTGTGCTGCGTGCTCGTGAGCGTGACCAGGAGGCCCTCGCGGTCGGCGGCGTCGCTGACGCCCGCGGCGAGGGACGAGAAGTACGGGTCGGCGATGTCGTGGACCACGAGCCCGACCGTCGTCGTGCGTCCGCGCGCCATCGCCTGGGCGCTCGGGTCGGGCGTGTAGCCCATCCGGGCGGCCGTCGCGAGCACGCGCTCGCGCAGGTCCGCGCCCACCGTGCGGTTCGCGCTGCCGTTGATCGCGCGCGAGGCGGTCGCGAGCGAGACGCCCGCGGCGCGCGCTACCTCGCTGAGGGTCGGTCCGGCCACGCGCACAGGCTACCGGGGCCGCGACGTCGGCGGCCGCCGGGGCGCGGGTGAGGTTCGTCCCGGCTACGGTCGGGCGGACACCACCGAACGAGGAGGACGAGCATGGCACGAACGCACCCCGGGTCGTCGGGACCGTCGGGACCGTCGCTCGTTGTCCGGTCCCTCGCGCTGGGGGTCGCCGCGGGGTCGCGCTCTTCCCTCGGGGTCGCGGGGCCGGTGCTCGCCGCGCGGCCCGACGGCGCGCCGGGCAGCGGTCCGGTCGCCCGGGCTGCGGCCGTGCTCGCCGTGGCGGGCGAGGTCGTCGGCGACAAGCTGCCGAGCGCACCGAGCCGCCTCGACCCGCCGGGTCCCGTGCTCCGGATGGCGAGCGGCGCGCTCGGAGGTGTACGGCTCGCGCGGGTCCGCGGCGCCGGAGCCCCGGCCGTCGTGGCGTCGGCCGTCGCGGGCGCCCTCGGTGGGGCCGCGGGGACGTGGGGCGGTGCGGCGTGGCGACGGCTCGCCGTCGGGAAGCGCCCGGACTGGCCGGGTGCCGTGGCCGAGGACGTCGTCGCCGTTGCGCTCGCCGCGTGGGCCGTGCGCCGCTGACGCGTCCGCCCCGCGTCATGTCGGCGCCGTACCGCGGCGTCGGGACGCTACGGCGTCGGGACGCCGGTCACGGTCGTGAGCAGGAACGCGCTGTCCTCGAGCGCCGACACGGCGTGCCGCTCGTGCGTGAGGACGCGCAGCTCGCCCGCGCCCAGCTCGGTGTCGCCCTCGCCCAGCGCGGTGACGCGGACCTTCCCGCGCAGCACCTGGATCGACGCGGCGGGCGGCGAGTTGTGCTCGCCCAGCTCGACGCCCGCGACCAGGGCGATGATCGTCTGACGCAGCGGGCCGTCGTGCAGCACGACCTCGGCGCTGCGGCCGTTCTCCGCGGATCGGGCGCCGGTGAGGTGGGCGTCGGTGAGGAGGTCGACGTTCGTCATGGGGGGCTCCGAGGGTCGGGGTTTCTCATCCTGCCGCGTGGCGCGCGACGCCGCGCGGGCGGCCGTCGGGAAGAGTGGGCGTCATGCAGGTGGTCTCGGGATTCCTCACCGCGCTCTTCGGTCTCCTCGCGACCGGTGTCATGCTCGCGCTGCTCGCCGCGACGTCGCGGCGCGTCATGGGCGCCCCCGTCGGGTGGGTGCGGGCCGGGGTGGTGTCCCTCCTCTCGCTGACCGGGGCGTCGTCCGCGCTGACCTACGGCATGCGCACCGCCGGCTGGGCGACGCCGGACGGTCGCCTCACCGTCCAGCCGCTCGTGGCGCTCGCGGCCGTCGCCCTCACGTTCGCCTGGGCGTTCGTGCTCGGCCTGTGCGTGCTGCTCGTGCTCGAGCTCCTCGTGCCCACCGGCACGGTCCCGACGCCGTGGCGTGCCGTGCGCGGGCTGCGCCAGGGGCGGCGCGAGACCCGGCGCTACGCCCAGATCCTCGCGATCGGGGTGCGGCACGGCCTCGGCGGTGCGCTGAGCCGCGGCGCCCGGCAGCCCGACGGGTCGCGGCTGTCCCGCACCGACGAGCAGCGGCTCGCGACCGGGCTGCGCGACGCCCTGAGCGACGCCGGCGTGACGTTCGTGAAGTTCGGCCAGGTGCTCTCGACACGCCGCGACCTGCTCACGCCCACGATCGCCGACACGCTCGCGACCCTGCAGAGCGACGTCCCACCGGCACCCTGGGCGGACGTCGAGGCCGCGCTCGTCGACTCGCTCGGCCGCCCGGTCGACGAGGTCTTCGCCGCGTTCTCGGCCGAACCGCTCGCCTCGGCGTCGGTGGGTCAGGTGCACGCGGCGCGGCTCCCCGACGGCAGGGCCGTCGTCGTGAAGGTCCAGCGCCCGGGCGCGCGCGAGCAGGTCGAGGTCGACCTCGCGATCCTCGGCCGCCTCGCGCGACGCATCGAGCGCGACACCGCCTGGGGACGCTCGCTCGGGGTCGTGACGCTCGCCGAGGGCTTCGCGGCATCCCTGCGCGAGGAGCTCGACTACACGACCGAGGCGGAGAACACGCTCGCGCTGCGCGCTGCCCTGCGGGTCCGCACGGACCCGGACGACGGCACGTCGACGGGCCCGGTCGTCACCGTGCCCGACGTCGTGCTCGAGCTCTCGGGCCCGACGCTCCTCGTGCTCGAGCGCCTCGACGGCACGCCGGTCGGTCGCGCGGGCGACCTGCTCGCCGGGACGGACGACGCGACGCGGTCCGCGCTCGCGACCCGGCTCCTCGCCGCGACGCTCGAGCAGGTGCTGGTCGCCGGGACGTTCCATGCCGACCTGCACCCCGGGAACGTCCTCGTGATGCCCGGCGGCGGACTCGGCCTGCTCGACATGGGCTCCGTCGGGCGGCTCGGCGAGCCCGAGCGGCTCGCGCTCGCCGCCGTCCTGCTCGCCGTCGACGCCGACGACGCCGTCGCCGCGACCGACGCCCTCCTCGAGCTGCTCGACGCGCCCCCCGACCTCGACGTGCGGCGCCTGGAGCGCGCCGTCGGGCAGGTGATCGTGCGGTTCCGCGCCGCCGGTGCGAGCGGGGCGATGTTCACCGCGCTCTTCCGTCTCGTCACCGACGCCGGGCTCGCCGTCCCGCCCCAGGTCGCCGCTGCGTTCCGCACGTTCACGTCGCTCGAGGGCACGCTGCGCCTCCTCGACCCGGGGTTCGACCTCGTCGCCTCGGCGCGGGAGACGGCACAGCCGCTCGTGCGGCGGGTCGTGACGACGGAGGGCCTGCGCAACCGCGCGACGAGCCTCTTTCTCGGACTCGTGCCCGAGCTCGAACGGCTCCCGCGACGCCTCGCGAAGATCACGAGCGACGTCGAGAACGGGCGGCTCACGGTCTCGGTGCGGACGTTCGCGCACGCCGAGGACCGCGCGTTCCTCGCCGGGCTCGTGCAGCAGGTCGTGTCGACCGTCATCGCGGCGGCCGCGGTCGTGGCGGCCGTCGTCCTGCTGGTGGCCGACGGCGGCCCGCAGCTCGGCGGAGGCGTCGCGCTCTTCCCCGTGCTCGGGGCGGCGCTCGGCTTCGCCGGGACGGTGCTCGGCGTGCGGGTCCTCGTGTTCGCGTTCCGCGGTCTGCCTGGCAGAACCGGGCACCGGCCCTGAACCCTTCGGCTCCGATGATCCAGTCGGGCTGGTAGCGGCGCGTGCTGGAGAGGTGCGGGTGGCCGTCCGGGTGTACGCGGCCGGGCCGCCGGCAGACCGACCAGACGATGGCTCTCCGACAGCGCTCGAGCTACCGGTCGTGGTCCCGCGGGTCGTGACGCGTCGTCATCGGCGTGGCGTCGCTGACGTGCCCGCACGTGCGAGCACCACGGCGAGGGCCGCGGATCCGAGTGCCTGGTAGGTAAGCCACAGTTCGCCGGCACCGCCCCGCCCGAGACCGACCGCCAAGGCCGTCACGATGAGCCAGCCGGCGTCGTACGCGACGAGGTACTTGACGTGTGGTCGCAGGTCGGGGCTCCTCGACGAGAACGCGACTTCGCGTGCTCCGCACACGACGAGGGCTGCGGCGGTGACCAGCACCAGCCATGGGGCGACGTCGAGACCGTCGGTGAGGCGCGGGAGAAGGACCACGATGCCGGCTGCGGTGATGACCTTGAAGGTCCCGTCGGCGCCGAATCCCAGGCGCAGTCGGCGGTCTGCGGCCGCGCGGTTCATGCTCGTCCGTCCGGCTGTCGGCCGGCCCGGCGTCTGCGGCTCGGCAGGCTCGCGAGGCCGTAGGCGGTCCTGCTGGTCTCCGGGTTCGTCGCGACGGCGAGCAGTGCGGCCGCGAGGTCTGCGCGACGGACGGTGCCCATGGCGTTCCGTTCGGGAACCAGCCGGTAGCCGGCAGGCGGCTCGTCGACGAGGTAGCCCGGCCGCAGGATCGTCCAGTCGATCTCGTCACCGGTCCCGCGCAGCACGTCCTCCATCGCCTCGAGGTCGGCGTAGACGAGCGGTCCGGACCGGCGCACGTACGGCCGAACGGTCTTGCGGAACCACCATGGCTCGCCGGCGCCGGAGCGGAGCACAGGTGAGGCGGACACCGCCACCATCCTGCGCACCCCATGGCGGCCCATCGCCGCGAGGAGGTTGGTGACGCCGTCCGCGCAGACGGGCGTGGAGTCCTGGTAGGACCGCTTGCCCAGGACGGACACCACGACGTCGACGTCGTCGGGCAGCGCGAGGCCTCGGCCTGTCACGACCTCGGCCTCTTGCACATGGACCCCGTGCGGGCGCTGGTACCGGGATGCGTCGCGAACCAGGGCGGTCACCCTGTGCCCGACGTCGACCGCCTGCCGGATCAGCAGCGTGCCTGTTGCTCCTGACGCGCCTGCCACGACGAGATGCATCCGACCTCCCGGTCCGCGAGGGGTGCCCGGCCGGAGCCGGGCAGCTAGTACAATTTGTCTAATCATCGCCGTGGTGGGGTTACTGGTCAAACTTGACGAACTGCGCCGGCGCGCCGAACGGAGGACGCATGACGACGACACGGCTGCTCATCCTGGGGGCGGTGCGCGAGCGGGGGAGGGCGCACGGGTACCAGGTGCGGCGCGATCTCGAGTCGTGGGGGGTGCACCTGTGGGCCAGCATCCAGCCGGGATCGATCTACCACGGCTTGCGGCGGCTACGGGACGACGGTCTCCTCGTCGAGGTGGAGGCGTCGCCGTCCGTGGGCGGCCCGGCTCGCACCGACTACGTCGTCACCGACGCCGGGCACGCCGCGTTCCGCGAGCTGCTCGAGGATGCGCTCTCCTCCGACGAGGGCCCGATCGCCGAGACCATCGCCGGTATCGGCTTCATCACCGAGCTGTCGAGGCCCCGAGCGGTCGAGCTCCTGCGGATGCGGGTGGAGGCGTTCGAGCGGCGTCGCGCCCGGGTGGTCAGCGTGTACGAGCAGGAACCCGACGGCGACTGGCAGCACCACGTCGAGGCCGTACGCCTGTGGGCGCACACCGCCGACGCCGCGATCCAGTGGACCCAGGGCCTCATCGAGCGGCTCGAAGGGGGCGCGTACGAGATGGCCGGCGAGGGAAGCGCGCCGACGGACACGTGACCACGATCCGATGCACGGCTCGCTGCCCAGCCGGGTCCCCCGGTGGGTCAGCCGAGCTGCGCACCCCCGCGGACGGGATCGTGGGCACACGTGTGGGCCCGGAACGCCCTCCGCATCGGTATCCGTGCGCGCGATCGTGGCGGCCCCGGGCTCAGCGCGATCCTGACCTGCACCACCCTCGAGGTATCCCGGCGGGCGAGGCAGACGCCGTCGATCTCGTGCTCTCCGAATATCGTGGGGCCGACATCGCCGGGCACCCGCGAACCTGGCTGCTTATCACCCCGACGGAGCCTGACTGATGAAGACGCCCCTGAGCTGGCTCGCTGAACGGGTCCAGTTCGGGCCCGCCAACCTGACGATCGCGGCCGGCACGGCCCTGGCGGCCAGCGTGATGATCGTCGTCACCGGCTCGATCGTCCGCGTCACCGGGTCTGGTCTCGGCTGCGACACCTGGCCGAACTGCACCGCCGAAACGCTGGCACCCACCGCTGAGATGGGCGTGCACGGCTTGATCGAGTTCGGCAACCGGCTCTTGGCGATCGTTCTGTGCGTGATCGTCGGATGGCTCATCGTCGTCGCCCGACTGCAGCGGGACGCGGACCCGGTCATCACCCGATGGGCGTGGGTGCAGTTCTGGGTCATCGTGCTGAATGCGGTCGTCGGGGGGATCACCGTGTGGACCCGGCTCAGCCCGTACGTCGTCGCCGGCCACTTCCTCGCCGCGATGCTGCTCGTGACCGCAGCCACCGTGACATGGCACAAGGTGCGGGCGCGTGAGGACGCCCGCCCGCCGGAGGCTTCGGGCCCGAAGGTCCGGCGGCTCGCGGGCGTCCTGCTGACTGCCACGGCTGCGCTCGTGTTCCTGGGGGCGTTGGTGACCGGGACCGGGCCTCACGCCGGCGACTCGGCGGACGTCCCTCGCATGCCGTTCGACTGGACCGTCGTCACCGTCCTGCATGGCGCGGTGGCTGCCCTCGCCGGGATTGTCGCTCTCGCGCTGTGGTTCGCCAGCCGGCACACCGTCACCGCCAGGGTGCACTGGCGCACGACGGTGTTCCTCGTGCTCTTCGCCACCCAGGCAGCGGTCGGGGTCTTCCAGGTGGCGTCCGGCCTGCCGGAGCTCGCCGTCGTGCTGCACCTTCTCGGGTCTGCGTTGGTCTGGATCGGCGCCGTTCGGGTCCTGCTCGATGCACGCGGCGACGTCGAGCACGGACCAGTATCGACCTCGGGGGCACAGCCCACCGGATCCAGAACCCGACTCTGGCGTGGCTCAGAATCGGTCGGTTCCGACGCGCCGAATCGCGGCGGCCCGTCCGGTGCAACCCGCACCAGGCGGCTGCTAGAGGTGCGCGTTCGTGAGGTGCGAGTTTCTGGGCACGTCAGTTGATGATCTCGGCGCCGCTGTCTCGCATGGCCGTGACTCGCTCCCGCCAGGCCGCCAGCGCCTCGGGTGTCTGCCGGACCCAGTCCGTCACCTCCTCGACGACGGCCAGCGGCGAGCTCGTCCGGTAGGAGCGGGTGGGGTTGCCGGGGAACTTCTTGTCGGTCACGTTCGGGTCGTCTTCGAAGGCACCGGTCGGCTCGACGAGGTAGACGTGAGGTTCGGCACCGTCCGGTCCGAGCATCGCGGCGATCTGCGCCGCGAGGCCGGCGCCGTCACGCAGCGCGGTGAAGTAGACGTGGTTCATGACGACCTCCGGCCGATAGTTGGAGGCGCGGCCCGCGATGAGCCGGTCACCGGGCCGAAGCCGCGCGCGCGTGCCGTGGAAGAAGGGACCGTCGTCGATCCGCGGCGTTGTCGTCACGCGACGATCATCGCAGCCGTCGCCGATGCGAGAGGTCGGCCGTATCCATAACCGTGCCTTGACCTGCGCAGACGCGGACTTCGTCGCGAGGTGCGAGCTCCTGCATCTGATGCAGCTCGCACTAGTCTCCGGTCGATATCGGCTGTTATGGCGTATCTGACCGATTCGGACCACGTGGTGCTCTCCTCGACCCTCGGTCGTCACCGTCAGCGCCGTTCGTCTCCCAGTAGTCGAGGGTGACCGTCCACGGCGACGGCAGCGCCGCGCGCAGCGCGGCGAGCAGGCGGTCGGCTTCGGCGCGATGCTCGGCGGCGAGAGCTGGGTCGTCCCAGCCGTCGACGTGGTCGTAGTGGGCGTTGAAGACCTGTGCCCACTGGCGAAGTCGCGTCGCGAGCCGTTCGTCGAGCAGGCTTTCCATCTCCTCGGCCGCCCTGTTGGACACCGGCCAGAGGGGCCATTTCACGGTGTAGTCGTTCATCAGGCGGACCGCGTGGGGGTCGGGCCGCGACTCGCAGTGTTGCGTCGCCGTGGGTGACGCGCGGCCTGGGCTGAAGACGGTGCCCGAGCGAGGGGCCACGGCGAACCAGCGCCCGTCTGGCGGGGCCGCGGCAGGGGTCTCACGCGGGGTGTCTGCTCGCGTTGACTGGTCGACACCGGATCCGTGCCCAGGTCCCCCGGCACGCAGTCGTCGCAGGGCGGCCTCCACGGCGGCGATGTCGGCACGAACCCGTTCGCCTTCCTGCGGCGAGAGCCGCCTGAGCTGCAGGTTCAGGACAGCCCTCTCCTGCTCGGGTGTCAGGCCGGCCAGCGGCAACGGCTCGCCCGCCGCGATCGCCGCAGTGACCTCCCGCCATCGAGTCTGTGCAAGCGCGATCACCCGCAGGAAGCGCAACTCCGCCTCGAGCAGCTCCACGTCGGCGTGCGTCGGCCGTCGATCCCCCATGAGAGCACAGTAGTGATCGGGCGCAGGGCCCCGCTGATCGTCGTGGATCCGTCGCGATCCTTCTGATCGAGCCAGCACCACAGGGTCGGGGAGGCACCGGCGCAACTGCGGATCGGCCCGTGGGCGCGGTGCGGCAGGATGTCGCGCAGGGTGTCGTCGGGGAGTGAGCTGGAGCCAGCCGGGTACGCCGAGCTCCTGGCGGAGCTGAAGGCGCGGGTGCGCGCGACGCGGTTCCGCGCGGCACGCGCGGCGAACACCGAGGTGCTACGCCTGTATTGGTCGGTCGGGCGCGACATCCTCGATCGGCAGCGCGGCGGGCTGGGGAAGCAAGGTCGTCACGTCGCTGGCCGCGGACCTGCAGCGCGAGTTCCCCGACCAGCGCGGCTGGTCACGGTCGAACCTGCTGTACATGCGCCGGGCTGCGGAGGCGTGGCCGACGGAGGAGGAGTTCGTCCACCACGTTGGTGGATGGATTGCCGTGGCGCCATGTCACGGTCCTGCTCGACCGGCTGAAGACCCGCGAGGAGCGGGACTGGTACGCCGCGAGTGCGGCCGAGTACGGCTGGTCGCGTGCGGTGCTCGAGCACCAGATCAAGGCCGACCTGCGTCGCGCCGTCGGGGCGGCGCCGACGAACTTCACCGATGCGCTCGACGCCCCGGATTCTGAGCTGGCGCAGCAGCTGGTCAAGGACCCGTACGTGTTCGAGCACCTGGGCCTGGTCGAGCGCATCGCGGAGCGCGACGTCGAGCAGGCGCTGATGGACCGGCTGCAGGACACGATGCTCGAGCTCGGTCGCGGCATGGCGTTCGTCGGGCGCCAGGTGCGCCTGAGCGTGCCGGACGACGAGAGCGACCGCGTGGACGAGTTCTACGTCGACCTGCTGTTCTTCCACGTCCTGCAGCTGCGGTATGTCGTGGTCGAGCTCAAGGTGGGCACGTTCGAGCCTGCCCACGTCGGCCAGCTCGGCACGTACGTCGCGATCGTCGACGACCAGTTCCGCCGGCCCGAGATCCACGCCCCGACGATCGGGATCCTGCTGTGCACGGGCAAGACCGGCCCCACGGTGCGGTACGCGCTGGCCGGTACCCGGGTGCCGATCGCCGTCGCGGACTACCAGGGCCTCCCCGCGGACGCCCGCGGCGCGCTGCCGAGCGCGGCCGAGCTCGAGGCCGTGATCGAGGACGAGCTCGACCACCGCGCCTGAGGCTTCACAACCCCTTTAACCAGTCAGAACGCCGCGCCGATAAGCAACCTCTTGCCCGGGCACCCGGGAGTCCTTCCCTCCGACGTTCAGTTTCGTCAGGTGGTTCGGCGAGGCGAGAGAGCAGCGAGAGCCCTGGCCGGGTTCAGAGTTCCGTGGTGCCCGAGGGGTGCGTCGCCTCGGGCGGGCGTACGACCGTGACGGGGCAGTGCGCGTACTCCGTCGCGTGCCGGCTCACCGAGCCGAGGAGGAGGCGGTCGAACCCGCCCACGCCGCGGTTGCCGAGCACCAGTCGCGACGCATGCGACGACGCCTCGATGACGCCCTTCGCGGCCTGTACGTGCCGGACCGTGCGGACCACGCGGTCGTCGGGCAGGTCGACGCCCGCTGTCTCGAGCGCGGTGTCGAGCGTCGCGGCGGCGAAGGCCTCGTAGTCGTCGATCGGCGGGGCCCAGCCCCACGAGTCGGGCAGCGGGGCGAGCGTGACGATCTGCCAGCAGAACAGCGCCTCGAGGGTCGCGCCCGTGCGGCGGGCGACGTCCGCCCCGTGCCGCAGCGCGTGCACCGACGTCGCGGAGCCGTCGACCCCGACGACGACGGGCCCCACCCGGTTCGCGGTCGTGCCGCGGACGACCGTCACGGGCACCGTCGCGTGCTGCAGGACGGCCGACGGCACCGAGCCGAGCACCATGCGGCTGACCCGGCCGCGGCCGCAGCGACCGACCACGAGCAGGTCGGCGGGGCCGCCCTCAGCCCTGCTGTCACCGTCACCGTCACCGTCACCGTCACCGTCGCTGCCGCCGTCGATCTCTACCTCGACCTTGGCCTTGGCCGCACCCTCGCCCTCGGCGAGCGCGAGCAGGGACGTCGCGGCGTTGCCGCGGACCTCCGTCGCGACGACGTCCACGTCCGCCGCGCCGAGCCCCGTGCGCTCGCGCGCCGCCTCGACCCAGCCGGCGACCGCGTCACGCCGACGGGCGCCCCGAGCGTCCTCGTCACCGGTGTCCTCGCGGCCGGCGTGACGTCCCGGGTCCCACGCGAGCACGGCCGTGAGGCGCGTCCCGCGCGACGCGGCCTCGTGCAGCGCCCAGTCGAGCGCCTCGTCCGACCCCTCGGACCCGTCCACACCGACGATCACCCCGCGCACCGCGCCACCTCCGTGTCCCGTAACCGGTCAGAGCTCTCCGTGGTCCTCGCCGTGGAGGATCGCGCGCAACGGCGCGGTCACGACGTCGACCCGCTCCAGCAGGTCGCCCGGCCCGGCGATCACGACCGCCCGGTCCTCCACCACCACGTACACCGCGGCGCTGTCGCGCACCCGCGCGTGCAGCCCGGCGACCTCGGCGCCGTCCACGACGAACGGCGCGCGGGAGAGCGGTGCGGCGTCGACCTCCTCGACGATCGAGCGCATGGCCGCGCGGTACTCCTGGTAGGAGTCGAGGAAGTCGTCGTCCGCGGAGTCGGCGTGCAGCGGCGCGGCGAGCGCGCTGCTCAGCGCGGTCCGCAGGATCTCCGCGGACTGCTCGTCGTCGGCCGCGACGACGCGCAGCGTCTCGACG
Source organism: Cellulosimicrobium sp. So1_17 (assembly GCF_055181235.1). Taxonomy (NCBI): domain Bacteria; kingdom Bacillati; phylum Actinomycetota; class Actinomycetes; order Micrococcales; family Promicromonosporaceae; genus Cellulosimicrobium; species Cellulosimicrobium sp. So1_17. The sequence continues at coordinate 2,135,485 of NZ_CM143702.1, read as the reverse complement.
TCGAGCGTCTCGCCGGAGAACGAGACGTAGGAGCGCAGGAACCGCTCGTCCGTGAGGTCGTGGGTGCCGTCGCCGACACCGGTGATGGTCTCCTCGTCGAGGTCGAGGCCCCACGTGAGCGGGTCGGCGACCTCGGCGACGACGCCGTGGAACCGGTCGACCACCTGCTCCCACGTCGCCGGGGTCCCGTCGGGACGTCCGACGGCGCCGTGCTCGCGGCGCGCGGTCGGCTCCTCGGGCTGCTGGTCCGGTCCGTGCGTCATGATCGCCCACCCTTCTGCCGGTGCGGGGGCCGCACCCCGAGCCTGCCGCCGCGGAGGGGCCGGGTCAACGCCCGGGGCGCGTGTCGTCCCTGCCGGGCGTCGAGGAGACGCGCCGGACCCGCGGCGCGAGCACCCGCAGGTCACGGCGTGACCCCCCAATCACGCCCCTGGCGAACAACGGCATACGGAGGGGGTGTGCCTCGTTCGGACCGCATAGAGTCAATGCGGTCAGGCTGTACTCGGCGATTCCTGGAGGCCAGGGACGTCGGTGCGCAGGTGTAGGCCGCTCGTGAGGAGCAGCACATGTTCGAGAGATTCACAGACCGAGCCCGTCGGGTCGTCGTCCTCGCCCAAGAAGAGGCGCGGATGCTCAACCACAACTACATCGGCACCGAGCACATCCTCCTCGGCCTCATCCACGAGGGCGAGGGCGTCGCGGCCAAGGCCTTGGAGTCCCTCGGGATCTCCCTGGACGGCGTCCGCACCCAGGTGACCGAGATCATCGGCGAGGGCCAGCAGGCCCCGAGCGGGCACATCCCGTTCACGCCGCGCGCCAAGAAGGTGCTGGAGCTGTCGCTGCGCGAGGCGCTGCAGCTCGGCCACAACTACATCGGCACCGAGCACATCCTGCTCGGCCTCATCCGCGAGGGCGAGGGTGTCGCAGCCCAGGTGCTCACCAAGATGGGTGCCGACCTCAACAAGGTGCGCCAGCAGGTCATCCAGCTGCTGTCGGGCTACCAGGGCAAGGAGCCCGTCGCCGCCGGCGGCCCCACCGAGGGCCAGCCGTCCGGTTCCGCCGTGCTCGACCAGTTCGGTCGCAACCTGACCCAGGCTGCGCGCGAGGGCAAGCTCGACCCGGTCATCGGGCGCGCGCTGGAGATCGAGCGCGTCATGCAGGTGCTGTCGCGCCGCACCAAGAACAACCCCGTCCTCATCGGCGAGCCCGGCGTCGGCAAGACCGCCGTCGTCGAGGGCCTCGCGCAGGACATCGTCCGCGGCGACGTCCCGGAGACGCTCAAGGACAAGCAGCTCTACACGCTGGACCTGGGCGCCCTCGTGGCCGGCTCGCGCTACCGCGGCGACTTCGAGGAGCGCCTGAAGAAGGTGCTCAAGGAGATCCGCACGCGCGGCGACATCATCCTGTTCATCGACGAGATCCACACGCTCGTCGGTGCCGGTGCCGCCGAGGGCGCGATCGACGCCGCGAGCATCCTCAAGCCGATGCTCGCGCGCGGAGAGCTGCAGACCATCGGCGCGACGACGCTCGACGAGTACCGCAAGCACGTCGAGAAGGACCCGGCCCTGGAGCGTCGCTTCCAGCCGATCCAGGTCGCCGAGCCGTCGCTCACGCACGCGATCGAGATCCTCAAGGGCCTGCGCGACCGCTACGAGGCGCACCACCGCGTGTCCATCACGGACTCCGCGCTCGTCTCCGCGGCCACGCTCGCCGACCGCTACATCAACGACCGCTTCCTGCCCGACAAGGCGATCGACCTGATCGACGAGGCGGGCGCGCGCCTGCGCATCCGCCGCATGACGGCCCCGCCGGAGCTCAAGGAGCTCGACGAGGAGATCGCCGAGGCGCGGCGCGAGAAGGAGTCCGCGATCGACGCGCAGGACTTCGAGAAGGCCGCGGGCCTGCGCGACACGGAGAAGCAGCTCACCGCGAAGCGCGCCGACAAGGAGAAGGCCTGGAAGTCGGGCGACCTCGACACGGTCGCAGAGGTCGACGAGGAGCTGATCGCCGAGGTCCTGGCCATGGCCACGGGCATCCCGGTCTTCAAGCTCACCGAGGAGGAGTCCAGCCGGCTGCTCCACATGGAGGACGAGCTGCACAAGCGCGTCGTCGGCCAGGAGGCAGCGATCAAGGCGCTGTCGCAGGCCATCCGCCGTACGCGTGCCGGCCTCAAGGACCCGAAGCGCCCCGGTGGGTCGTTCATCTTCGCCGGCCCCACGGGTGTCGGGAAGACCGAGCTGGCCAAGGCGCTCGCCGAGTTCCTCTTCGGGGACGAGGACGCGCTGATCCAGCTCGACATGTCGGAGTTCTCCGAGAAGCACACGGTCTCGCGGCTGTTCGGCTCGCCCCCCGGCTACGTCGGGTACGACGAGGGTGGCCAGCTCACCGAGAAGGTGCGGCGCAAGCCGTTCTCGGTCGTCCTGTTCGACGAGGTGGAGAAGGCCCACGCGGACATCTTCAACTCGCTCCTGCAGATCCTCGAGGACGGTCGCCTGACCGACTCGCAGGGCCGGGTCGTGGACTTCAAGAACACCGTCATCATCATGACCACGAACCTCGGCACGCGGGACATCGCCAAGGGCGTCCAGACCGGCTTCAACGCCGGCGGCGACCTGGTGACGTCGTACGAGCGCATGAAGGCGAAGGTCAACGACGAGCTCAAGCAGCACTTCCGGCCCGAGTTCCTCAACCGCGTCGACGACGTGGTGGTGTTCCCGCAGCTCTCGCAGGACGAGATCATCCAGATCGTCGACCTGATGATCGCCCGTCTCGACGGTCGTCTGCGCGACAAGGACATGGGCATCGAGCTCACCCCGGCCGCGAAGCGTCTGCTGGCCGAGAAGGGCTACGACCCGGTCCTGGGCGCTCGTCCGCTGCGCCGCGCGATCCAGCGCGACATCGAGGACGTCCTGTCCGAGAAGATCCTGTTCGGCGAGCTCAAGGCCGGCGAGATCGTCCTGGTCGACGCGGAGGGCGAGGGTCTGCTCGGGGAGTTCACCTTCCGGGGTGTCTCCAAGGGCGAGCACGACCGCGGCCCGGTGAGCGTGGGCGCGGCCGCCGCGCTCGACGCGCCGACCGGCGTCTCGGTGCGGGACCTGCCCCCGACCGGCGAGCTGCAGGCCGGCGCGGAGTGACACGCTCCCGCCGCGCCTGACGCGCGACGCCTGACCGGCTCGACCGGCTCGACCGGCTCGACCGGCTCGACCGGCACAGCCTGACCACGACGGCCCCGGACCTCCTGCGGGAGGGCCGGGGCCGTCGTCGTGCCCGGCGCGTTCACGCAGCGTTACAACGGCCCATCCCTCAGAACAATCTGGACTGATCTAGTCGGCTTTCTCTAGCGTCGTGCTCCATGACGACGACCACGCCGACTGTCGCACCCCTCCGCTGTCGCCCTCTCGAGCGCTCCCACGACCCGCGTACCGCCGCGTCCGCAGACCCGCCCCGAGAGGACCTGACATGACCCAGCACCACCGCACCGTCCCGCCGCACGCCGACCGCCTGCGCACCCCGTCCCGTAGCCCGCGCCCCGCCGCCCTCGCCGCGCTCGCGCTGGCCGCCGTCCTCGCGACCGGCGCGTGCAGCGCCGCCCAGGCGTCCGGCGACGCCCCGGCCGGCGCGCTCGCCCCGGACGCCGAGCTGCCGACCGAGGTCCCGGAGGGGACGGTCCTGCGCATCGGCGACCCGACCACCCAGAAGGCGATCGAGCTCGCGGGCGACGAGCTCGACGGCGACTTCTCGTTCGAGGTCGAGTGGGCCAACATTTCCGGTGGCCCCGCGACGACCGAGGCGTTCCGCGCCGACTCGCTCGACATCGGCGCCGTCGCCGAGATCCCGCCGATCCACGCGACGTGGACCGGGCTGGACGTGCAGATCTACGCCTCGGTCTACCGCGACAACTGGGAGGACGTGCCGATCTACGAGTTCGCGGGCGCGCCCGGCGTCGAGCTCGACGCGCTCGAGGACTTCCGCGGCCACCGCATCGCCTTCAGCCCGGGCCAGGCGCAGGGGGCCATCGTCCTCAAGGCCCTGCAGGAGGCGGGTCTGACCCAGGACGACGTCGAGCTCGTCGAGCTGCCGAGCACGGGCGACGTGTACTCGACGGCTCTGGCCGCGGGCGAGGTGGACATCGCCCCGCTGGGCGGGACGCAGCTCTACCGCTACCTGGAGACGTACGAGGCCGACGGCGCGACGTCCGTCAAGCACCACCTGCGCGACGACGCGTCCCACCTCTACGGGCCGACGGAGGTCGTCCAGGACCCGGCGAAGGCCGCGGCGCTGCGCGAGTACGTCGAGACGTGGGCGGCGGCGAAGGTCTGGGTCTTCGAGCACCCCGAGGAGTGGAAGCAGGGGTACTACGTCGAGGACCAGGGCCTGAGCGAGGAGGACGCGCAGTACCTCATCGACAACGCGCCGGTGCCGGACGTCCCCGAGGACCTCACCGAGGGCGTCGAGCGGACGCAGGCGACGATCGACCTGCTCGCGACCGAGCTCGACCGCGAGCCCTTCCCCGCGGCCGACCTGTTCGACGAGCGCTTCGGGCCCGTCGCGGGCGAGGCCGCCGCCGCCGCGACGGCGGACGGCGGGCGCGACCGGTGAGCGCCGCTGTCGTCGACCGGGCGGACCTGCTGGTCCCGAAGGTCGACGCACCACCGGTCGTGACGGACGTGCGCCCGCGCGGCACGCGCCTCGGGCTCGGCCGTCCGATCCCGCTCGCCGCCCTCGTCGGGGTGGCGCTGATCGTCGGGGTCTGGTCGGTCGGGTCCGCGACCGGGTTCATCGACCCGCGCGTGCTCAGCGCCCCGTGGACGGTCCTGACGACGGGTAGCGAGCTGGTCGTGGACGGCAGGCTCGGCGGGCACCTCGCGGTCTCGCTCACGCGCGCCGCCCTCGGTCTCTCCTTCGGCATCGTCGCGGGCGTGGCGCTCGCGCTCGCCGCGGGGCTCAGCCGGGTGGGCGACGCCGTCCTCGACGGTCCGATCCAGGTCAAGCGCGCGATCCCCAACCTCGCCCTCCTGCCGCTGCTGATCCTGTGGTTCGGGATCGGCGAGGAGATGAAGGTCATCACCATCGCGCTCGGCGTCTTCATCCCCATCTACCTGCACACGCACAACGGACTGCGGGCGATCGACAGCCGGTACGTCGAGCTCGCGGAGACGGTCCAGCTCTCGCGGCGCCAGTTCGTGCGCCGCGTCATCCTGCCCGGTGCGCTGCCGGGCTTCTTCCTCGGGCTGCGCTTCGCGGTCACCGGGTCGATGCTCGCGCTCGTCGTGGTGGAGCAGGTCAACGCGACCGCCGGGATCGGCTACATGATGGAGCTCGCGCGCACGTACGGGCAGACGGAGATCATCCTCGTCGGTCTCGTCGTGTACGGGGTCCTGGGCTACTCGGCGGACCTCGGCGTCCGCCTCCTGCAGAGGAAGGTGCTGTCATGGCGACGCACGCTGGAGGACTGACCGGGACGCCGTCGGGCACCGGGACGGACCGGGCGCCGGGGGTGCTCCCCGGCCCGTCGTCCGACGGGCCCGCCGTGCAGGTCCGCTCGCTCGTGCGGTCGTACGGCGAGAAGCGCATCCTCGACGACCTGGACCTCACGGTCGACGACGGCGAGTTCGTCGCGATCCTCGGCAGGTCCGGGTCGGGCAAGAGCACGCTCCTGCGCGCGCTGGCGGCACTCGACCACGACGTCGCCGGTTCGGGCGAGGTCGTCGTGCCCGAGCAGGTGTCGGTCGTGTTCCAGGACTCGCGCCTGCTGCCGTGGGCGCGCGTGCTCGACAACGTCGTCCTCGGTCTCGACGGCACCTCGCGGGGCCGGTCACGGAGCGCGGCGCGCGAGGCGGGACGCGCGAGCCTCGCCGAGGTCGGCCTCGCGGGCCGCGAGCGGGCGTGGCCGAACCAGCTCTCGGGCGGCGAGCAGCAGCGCGTGTCGCTCGCCCGGTCGCTCGTCCGCTCCCCGCGGCTCCTGCTCGCCGACGAGCCGTTCGGCGCGCTCGACGCGCTCACCCGCATCCGCATGCACGCGCTGCTGCGCGACCTGTGCGCCCGGCACCGGCCCGCGGTCCTGCTCGTGACCCACGACGTCGACGAGGCGATCGTCCTCGCGGACCGCGTCGTCGTGCTCGACGAGGGCCGCATCGCCCGGGAGCGCCGCGTCGCCGACAGCTACCGACCGGGGGAGCGGCGCGATGCCGCGGACCCCCGCTTCGCCCGCATCCGCACGGAGCTCCTCGACGCCCTGGGCGTCGACCGGGGAGCCGACTCGAAGGAGCACGCCGCATGACCACCCCCCTCACCGGCTCCGCCGGCGTCCCGCGCGCCGCAGGCAGCGACGGTCACCGCCCCGGACGGCTGCACCTCAACGCCTTCCTCATGAGCACGGGTCACCACGAGGCGTCGTGGCGGCTCCCCGAGAGCGACCCGGCCTGGACGTCGACCAACATCGCGCACCTCCAGCGGCTCGCGCAGACCGCCGAGGCGGGGAAGCTCGACTCGATCTTCTTCGCCGACGGGCCGGGGTTGCGGTCCGACGTCGGCCGCCGACCGTCGGGCTCGCTCGACCCGCTCATCGTGCTCACCGCGATCGCGACCGTGACCGAGCGCATCGGGCTCATCGCGACCGCGTCGACGACGTACAACTCGCCGTACAACCTCGCGCGGCGCTTCGCGTCGATCGACCACGTCTCGGGCGGTCGTGCGGGCTGGAACGTCGTGACGACGGCGGGCCCGGACATCGCGCGGAACTTCGGCCTCGACGACCAGCCTGCGCACGCGGTCCGCTACGAGCGCGCCGCGGAGTTCCTCGAGGTCGCGTTCGCGCTCTGGGACTCCTGGGAGGACGACGCGGTGCTCGCCGACAAGGCGGCGGGCGTGTGGGCGGACGCGACGAAGATCCACGCGCCGGGCCACGTCGGCGAGCACTTCTCGGTGCACGGCGCCCTCACGACGCCGCGCTCTCCGCAGGCGCGGCCGCTCGTCGTGCAGGCCGGGTCGTCCGACGACGGAAAGGACCTCGCGGCCCGGTACGCGGAGGCCGTGTTCACGGCGCACCAGACGCTGGGCGACGCCCAGGACTTCTACGCCGACCTCACAGCACGGGCGGCGGCCGTGGGCCGCGCACCCGGGACCGTGAAGATCCTGCCGGGGATCGTCCCCGTCATCGGGTCGACCGAGGCGGAGGCGCTCGCCGCGGAGCGCGAGCTCGACGAGCTCATCGTCCCCGAGTACGCGCGCGCCCAGCTCGCGAAGACCCTGCGCCTCGCGCCCGAGGACCTCCCGCTCGACCGCGAGCTGCCCGCCGACCTGCCGTCCGAGGACGAGATCGAGGGGGCGAAGAGCCGGTACACGCTGGTCGTCGAGCTCGCGCGCCGTGAGCGGCTCACCGTGCGCGAGCTCATCGGGCGGCTCGGGGGCGGGCGCGGCCACCGCACGTTCGCGGGCACGCCCGAGCAGGTCGCCGACGCGATCCAGGACTGGTACGACGCCGAGGCCGCCGACGGGTTCAACATCATGCCCGCCGTCCTGCCGTCGGGGCTCGAGCAGTTCGTCGACCACGTCCTGCCCGTGCTGCGCGAGCGCGGCCTGTTCCGCAACGAGTACGAGGGCACGACGCTGCGCGAGCACTACGGGCTCGACCGTCCCGCCAACCGGTACGCGGCGGCGTCGGCACCGACGACGGACGTGTCCGCGCCCGTGATCCCGGATCTCGCTGGATCCCTGGCATGAGCGGCGCGTCGGAGCACCTCTGGTACGTCCCCAACCAGGTCCGTCCCGGGCACCGCGGCGACGACGCGGTCGAGGACCACAACAGCCTCGACACGCTCACGAGCCACGCGCACGCCCTGGAGCGGCACGGCTGGGGAGGGGCGCTGCTCGGGACGAGCTGGGGCCGCCCCGACACGTTCACCGTCGCGACGGCGCTCGCCGCCCGCACGACGACGTTCAAGCCGCTCGTCGCGATCCGGCCGGGGTTCTGGCGACCGGCGCACTTCGCGTCGGCCGCCGCGACGCTCAACCACCTGAGCGGCGGCCGGCTCCTCGTGAACATCGTCTCCGGGTCGGACGGGCAGGCGGCGTACGGGGACGGCGAGGCCGACCCCGCGCACCGCTACGCGCGCACGCGGGAGTTCCTGCAGATCGTCCGGCGCCTGTGGACGCAGGAGGAGGTCACCTACGAGGGCGAGCACTTCTCCGTGACCGGGTCGCGGCTCGGGCCGCGACCGGTGGTCCGGGGAGAGCGCAAGCACCCGCGGCTCTACTTCGGCGGCGCGTCCGAGGCGGCCGAACGGGTCGCCGCCACGGAGGCCGACGTGCAGCTCTTCTGGGGCGAGCCGCTCGACGGGGTCGCCGAGCGGATCGACCGGCTCGAGCGGCTCAGCGCCGAGCTCGGCCGCGAGCACGCACCGCTCGAGTTCGGGCTGCGCGTCACGACGTTCGTGCGCGACACGACCGAGGAGGCCTGGGCCGACGCCGAGGCCAAGGTCGCGCAGCTCGCAGACCGCGCCGCGCAGGGGGACGCGTGGTCCGCGCGCGACCGTGGGCGGCGGACCGCCGTCGGGCAGCAGCGACTGCTCGACCTCGCCGCGCGCGGCGAGGTGCTCGACGAGAACCTGTGGACGACGCCCGGGCGGTTCGGCGGCGGGGGAGCCGGCACGACGTGGCTCGTCGGCTCGGCGCAGGACGTCGCCACGTCGCTGCGCCGGTACCAGGACCTGGGAGTCACGCACTTCGTGCTCTCGGACACCCCGTACCTGCGCGAGATCGAGAGGCAGGGAGAGCAGCTCCTCCCGCTGCTCCGCGCCTGACGGGGAACCGCACGGGCAACGGTCGACGCACCGTGCGGCCCGGTGGCGGGTGCCGTCCCGCGTGCTGTGGACGGTACCCGCCCCGGGGAGGACGATGGCCGTGAGGAGAGGTGCGCCTGCTCAGCTCGCCGCCGTCCGGACGACGTCCGCGGCAGACGCGGGACGGAGGACGGCCATGGTCGACGCGACAGGTCCGGGCGGGACACCGCTGGACCGCCACGAGGAGGAGAACGCCACCGTCGTGCGGCGCCTGGTCGAGTGCATCAACGCGCGCGACGTGAGCGTCATGGACGAGCTGTTCCACGACGACGCCGTGATGGACTGGCCGCAGTCCGGCGAGAAGGTCGTCGGCGCCGAGAACCGCAGGGGCGTCTACGGGGCGTTCCCGCAGCTGCCGACCATCTCGCCGTGGCGCGTGCTCGTCTCGGGCGACCTGGCCGTCCTGATGGCACGGCTCGACTACGACGGGCCCGTCTTCGAGACGGTGTTCGTCTTCGAGCTGCGCGACGGGAGGATCGCGCACGAGACCGCACAGTGGGCCGAGCCGTTCGAGCCGCAGCCCTGGCGGTCGGAGTGGGTCACCGTGGGGTGAGCGCGGCCCGGCGGGCCGGTAGGGTCCTCGGCCATGGGTGCACACGCGACCGACCGGCCTGACGTCGTCGCGCTGCTGCGCGCTGCCGGCTGCGTCTTCGCCGAGGACGAGGCGGCGCTCCTGCTCGACGCCGCGGCGTCGGACGCCGCGCTCGACGCCCTGGTCTCGCGCCGGGTCGCGGGCGAGCCGCTCGAGCAGGTGCTCGGCTGGGCCGAGTTCCGCGGGCTGCGCGTGGGCGTCATGCCGGGCGTCTTCGTGCCCCGGCGCCGCACGGGCCTCCTCGTGGAGGAGGCTCTCGCGCTCCTGGCCCGCCGCCGCCCGGTCGGCCGCGCGTCGTCGGGCGCCCCGGGAGGGCAGGACACGGGAAGGCCGCTCGTCGTCGACCTGTGCTGCGGCAGCGGCGCAGTCGGTCTGGCGCTCGCGACCGAGTCCGCCGCCGCGGGGACGCCGGTGGAGCTCCACGCGGCGGACGTCGACCCGGACGCCGTCGCGTGCGCGGCGCGCAACGTCGCGCCCGTCGGCGGGACCGCCTCCGCGGGCGACCTGTTCGAGGCCCTCCCGGCCGCGCTGCGTGGTCGCGTGGAGATCCTGCTCGCGAACGTGCCCTACGTGCCGACGGACGAGATCGCGCACCTGCCGCCCGAGGCGCGTGACCACGAGCACCGGGTCGCGCTCGACGGCGGCGCGGACGGCCTCGACGTCCTGCGTCGCGTCGCTGCCGACGCCGCGGCATGGCTCGCGCCGGGCGGGTCGCTGCTCACCGAGGCGGGCGAGCGGCAGGCACCGGGCGCCGTCGGGATCCTCGAGCGCGCCGGGCTCGACGTGCGCGTGGTGCGAGACGACGAGATCGGCGCGACGGCCGTCGTGGGGACCGCTCCGACGTCGGCACCGGGCGCTCCGCTCAGGACGTTCTCGTGAGGCCGGCGCGAGCACTCGCCGTGCTGCTCCTGGTGGCGCTCGCCGTCGCCGGGTGCTCCCGCCCGGCGCCGTGTGCGCCGGTCGGGTACGGGTCCGTCCTCGCGGTGCGGTTGTTCGACGGCTGGCCCGAGCGCGACCGGTACGCGGTGGAGGTGTCCTGCCCGCCGGCCGCGGAGGACTGCTCCGTCGGCGAGGACGAGGAACCGGAAGGGCCGGTGTGGCGCGGGAGCGCGGGCGAGGTCGACGAGGTCGAGGTGCGCGTGACGGAGGTCGGGACCGGTTCCGTCGTCCAGGTGCGCACCGTCGAGCCGAGGTTCCGCCTCGTCGACCCGGACCAGGAGCAGTGCGGCGGCCCGCGGGAGGCCGTCGTGAGCCTGGTCGACCGCTGAGGTACCGGTTCGTCAGAGCAGCGACCGGATCTCCTTCTCGGCCTGCGCCGGGGTGAGCGCCCGGCAGCCGAGGGACACCCAGTGCCGCACGAGCCCGGGTTCGGCCCGCAGCAGCGCCCAGCCACGTCGCACGAGCGTGAGCGGCGGCTTGCGCATCTCCGCGAGGTCGCGCAGCAGCCGGAACCAGAACGACACGAGCCGCGGGCGGCGCAGGCAGATCGCGTCCGCGAGCACGTCCTCCTCGCGGCACCTCGCGACGATCTCCGCGGCGAAGATGCCCTCGGCGAGCACGACCCGCGACCCGGTGACGTCGACGTGCGTCGTCCCGGTGCGGCGGGACGTCGGGATGTCGTAGACGGGCACGTCGGTGTGCCCGGTGCGCGCGAGCTCGACGAGCGCCGCGACCGCGCCGTCCGCGTCCCAGCTGCGGGGGTCGTCCCAGTCGACGATGCCGAACCGCTGCGGGAGGCCGGGGTGGTCGTGGTCGAGGTAGAAGTCGTCGAGCGCGACGACCGGGAGCCCGAGCCGCCGGGTGAGCGACGTCTTGCCGGAGCCGGACGCTCCCGTGAGGAGCACGACGCGCGTCGGCACCTCGCGCGAACCGGGCGGCACGTCGAACAGCGCGGCCTCGGGGCCGGCGTCGGCCGGGTCCACGTCCGTCGGGTCGGGAGAAGGGCTGGCAGTCACGGGAACCCATTCTCCCAGGCGTGCCGACCGCGCCGAGAAGTGAGCATCTGCCTTGGATCTGCCCAGATCCGGGGCGGAAGGTCACTTCTCGGCGATCTCGACGTAGCCTGCGCGGATGACCTCGCCCGACCCTGCTGCCGTCCTCGCGCTCGACGCCCTGCGCCGGCTGGAGGGGTTCCACCCCACCGACCCCGCGCAGACGGCGCTCGCGGCCGAGTACGTCGCGTTCGTCCGGGACGACGCCGCCCGGCCCGACGCGGTGCGGCGCGACGGCGGCCCCGAGCACCTCACCGCGAGCTGCTTCGTGCTCAGCCCGGACCTGTCGCGCGTGCTGCTGTGCTTCCACCGCAAGGGACAGTTCTGGGTCCAGGTGGGCGGGCACGTCGAGCCGGGCGACACGACGCTCGCCGGCGCCGCGTACCGCGAGGCGCGCGAGGAGAGCGGGCTCGCCGATCTGCGGCCGTTCGAGCCGTTCGAGCCGGACGACGCCGGGCAGCTCCCCGCTCCGGCGCCGCCCGTCGACGTGCACCGGCACGACCTCGCGGCGGCGTTCGGCGCGTGCCGCACGCACTGGGACGTCGGGTTCGTCGCGTTCGCCGACCCTGTCGCCCGCACGACCGTGAGCGACGAGAGCGAGGACGTCGCGTGGTTCCCCGTCGACGACCTGCCGGCCGGCACGCCGCCCGACTTCCCGGAGCGCCTGGCGACGGTCCTCGCGGAGGTCCGCCACCGCCGTCGGGCCGCGAGGTAGTACCCCAGCCCGCGAGGTAGTACCGCAATCCGTGAGGTAGTACCCCAGTCCGCGAGGTAGTACCCCGGTCGGTGACCGGGGTACTACCTCGGTGACCGGGGTACTACCTCGGCGCGGCGAGGACGACGTGGAGCGTGCGGGGGCCGTGCACGCCCTCGACGCGGGACAGCTCGATGTCGCTCGTCGCGCTCGGGCCGCTGATCCAGGTCTGCGGGCGCTCGGGGTGCTCGGCGAGCAGCCGCACTCCCTCCGGCACGGTGTGCACCACCTGGTCCGTGCGCACGACGCACACGTGCAGGTCAGGCACGAGCGTGATCGCGCGACGACCCTGGTCGAGCTCGCCGTCGAGCACGATCGTCCCGGTGTCGGCGATCGCGACGCGGGCGGCCGTCACGACGGCGTCGACGGCGTCGAGCTCGTCGGCGGTCCGGGGGTCCTCTCGCGAGTCCGCGACGCGGGCCGCCGTCGCAGGCAGCGCGGCGAGCCACGCGTCGTCGAGCGCCGGCGGCACGACGACGGAGCGCGCCTCCGCGAGCAGCTCGCCGACGATCCCCGCGACCTCCTCCGGCGACGCCGCGCGGTGCACGTGCGCCCGGTAGTCGACGAGCCGGTCGACGAGGATCTCGACCGCCGCGTCCGATCCCGGCGCGTGCTCACCGGTCGCCCGGTACGTCCGCGGCACGTCGGTGCCCGACGCCGCGGGGTCACCGAACGGACCCGGGCGGGTGTCCGCCGTCGGGCCGCTGCTGGTGACCGGGCTGCCGCTCGCGGTCGGGACCAGCGCGGCGCGGACACGGGCCAGGACGTCGTCGCGCGCGCTCATCGGGCCCCACCGTCCTCGCCGAACCCGGGGTTGCGCGGCACGGGAGGCTCTTCCTGCCGTGTAACCCCGGGTTCGGCAGCGGGCGGTGCGTCCTCGTGACGCGTGACCCCGGGTTCGGCAACCACGGTTCCGCTGGACCCCGCGCCCGGCGGGGTGACGTGCTCGGTCCGCCACCAGTCGCGGAACGTCTGCTTCGCGGGCGCGGGCAGGTCGCGTGACCGAGTCCAGGCACTGGCGGGCGGCGGCAGCGTCGAGATGCGGCCCTTCGGCCCGGCGACCACGCGCCCGAGCACCGCCGCCTTCTCCGCGAGCTCGAACCGCCGCGCGTCGGACATGACGAACGACGCGGCCTTCATCGCGGCGCCCCAGCCGGTGGGCAGACCGCCGCGGTCCGCGTCGACCTCGCGGGCCCGCAGCTCGACGAGGATCGACGGGATGTCGATCTTCACCGGGCACACCTCGTAGCACGCGCCGCACAGCGTCGACGCGTAGGGGAGCGACGCGTTCGGGTCGTGATGACCGGAGAGGCCGCCCGACGACTTCGTGAGCTGCGGCGTGAGGATCGCGCCGATCGGGCCGGGGTACACCGACCCGTACGCGTGCCCGCCCACGCGCTCGTACACCGGGCACACGTTGAGGCACGCCGAGCAGCGGATGCAGTGCAGCGCGGCGCGGCCCACCTCGTCGGCGAGGACGTCGGTGCGGCCGTTGTCGAGCAGCACGAGGTGGAACTCCTGCGGGCCGTCGCCCGGCGTGACGCCCGTCCACAGGGACGTGTACGGGTTCATGCGTTCGCCCGTCGACGAGCGCGGCAGGAGCTGGAGGAACACCTCGAGGTCGGTGTAGGTCGGCACGATCTTCTCGATGCCCATGACCGTGATGAGCGTCTCGGGCAGCGTGAGGCACATGCGCCCGTTGCCCTCGGACTCCACGACGGTGAGCGTGCCCGTGTCCGCGACGCCGAAGTTCGCTCCGCTGATCGCGACCTTCGCGGAGAGGAACTTGCGGCGCAGGTGGGCGCGCGCGGCCATCGCGAGCTCGCGCGGAACGTCGGACAGGTCGGGCGGGGCGTCGCCCATGCGCTCGAGGAAGATCTCGCGGATCTCCGCGCGGTTGCGGTGGATCGCCGGTACGAGGATGTGCGACGGCATGTCGTCGGCGAGCTGCACGATGAGCTCGGCGAGGTCGGTCTCGTAGGCCGCGACCCCCTCGGCGGCGAGCGCCTCGTTGAGCCCGGTCTCCTGGGTCGCCATCGACTTGACCTTGACGACCTCGTCGACGCCCTTGGCCTTCACGAGGTCCGCGACGATGCGGTTCGCCTCGTCCGCGTCGCGCGCCCAGTGCACGACGCCGCCGCGCGCCACCACGTTGCGCTCCAGCTCCTCCAGGAGCTCGGGCAGGCGCGCCATGACGTCGGTCTTGATCGCGGACCCGGCGTCGCGCAGGGCTTCCCAGTCGGGCACCTCGCCGACCACCGCGGCACGCTTGGCGCGGATCGTCGACGTCGCGTGCGCGAGGTTGCGGCGCAGCTGCGTGTTCTGCAGCGCCTGCCGCGCGGCGGTGGGGAAGTCGTCGCCCCAGCGCAGCGGCTCGTCGGGGTGCGGCACGTCGCCGAACGTGTCCGACGCCGCCCCTGCACCGGTGGAGGTGCCGTGGTCGCCCGGGCGAGCGGCGTCGTCGGGCAGGGTGCGGGCACCGGACGCCGACCGGCGCGGCACCGGAAGGCCCAGGAACGTGCTCCGGCTCATCGCGCACCCCCGACCGTGTCAGGGCGAGAGGACGCCCCGGTGACGCGTGGCCCTGACACGGTGGCGTTCGCCCCCGACGTGTCAGGGCGAGAGGACGCCCCGGCGACCTGTGGACCTGACACGCGTGTCGAGGCGAGGATCTCGGCGAGGTGCAGGGTCCGCACGCCGGCCCGGATGCGCGAGAGCCCGCCACCGATGTGCATGAGGCAGGACGAGTCGCCCGCCGTGAGCACCTCGGCCCCGGTGGACTTCACGGACGTCATCTTGTCGGCGAGCATCGCGGTCGACGTCTCCGCGTTCTTCAGCGCGAACGTGCCGCCGAACCCGCAGCACGACTCCGCGCCGGGCAGCTCGACGAGGTCGATCCCCTCGACGGCCCGCAGGAGCCGCAGCGGCTTGTCGCCGACGTGCAGCATCCGGAGCGAGTGGCACGTGGGGTGGTAGGTGACGCGGTGCGGGAAGTAGGCGCCGACGTCGGTCAGGCCGAGCACGTCGACGAGCAGCTCGGACAGCTCGTAGGTCTTCGCCGCGACGGCGTCGGCCGTCTTCCCGAGCGCCTCCAGCCCTGCGCGGCGGCACACCATGCCTTGCTGGTGGCGGATCGATCCCGTGCACGACCCGGACGGCACCACGATCGCGTCCCACTCGCCGTCGAGCACGGGCGAGAACGCCTCGACGTGGTTGCGCACGACCGGCACCGCCTCGGCCATGTACCCGGTGTTGACGTGCATCTGCCCGCAGCACGCCTGGCCGTCGGGGACGTGGACCTCGTGCCCGAGGCGTTCCAGCAGGAGGGCGGTGGCACGGGGCGCCTGCGGGAACATGACGTCCCCGATGCAGGTGGCGGCGAGGGCGATGCGCATCGGTGCTCCGGGGGAGAGGCGGTTCGGTCCAGTCTCGTCTCCCGGCACCCGGGGCGCGCGAGGAACGAGCCGACGAGGACCCGCTGAGGGCCGGGACGGGACGTGTGGTCGGACCACACCGCGCCACCGTAGACCATGTGGTCCGACCACAGCCAGCCCAGATGCGTCCGAGCGCCTACGCTGACCCTGTGCGCACCCACGAACGCGTCCTCGCGAGCATCGAGGCCGACCTCGCCGGCGGGCGCTGGGCCCTCGGCGAGCGGCTCCCCGCCGAGCGGGCGCTCGCCGACGAGCTCGGCGTCTCACGGTCGTCGGTCCGCGAGGCGATCCGCGTGCTCGAGGCGATGGGCATCGTCCGCACGGCGGTCGGCTCGGGGCCCGACGCCGGGGCGACCGTCGTCGACCGGCCGGCCGCCGGGCTCGGGGCCGCGGTGCGGCTCCACGTCGCGTCCGGCACGCTCGCGGTGCGCGACGTCGTCGAGACCCGCGTGCTGCTGGAGACCTGGGCGGTGCGCGAGGCAGCCGGGCGCTCGGTGCCGTCGCCCGCCGCTGACGCGACGGACGCCACGGGGGTGGCGGGGGGCGCGGAGGTCACGGAGGCCAGGGCGGAAGCGCTCGCAGAGGCGCGTGCGCTGCTCGACCGCATGGACTCCCCGGACCTCTCGGCCGGCGCGTTCCGCGAGCTCGACGCGTCGTTCCACCTCGTCCTCGTGCGTCTTGCGGGCAACGTGCTCGTCGAGGCGGTCATGACCGGGCTGCGGGGTGCGATCGAGTCCTACGTCGCCGCGGGCAGCGCCGGGCTGGCGTCGTGGGAGCGGACGGCCGAGCGCCTGCGGGTGGAGCACCGCGCGGTGCTCGACGCGGTGGCCGCCGGCGACGGCGCGCTCGCCGAGCGCCTCGTGGCGGAGCACATCGAGGGGTTCTACCGCGAGACGGGGCTGTGACCTCGTTCGTCCAGCGGCAGGACCGTCGGACCGAGACCGCCGAGGCGGGGGCCCTGTGGGGGCCCGCCGCCCCGGCGGCGTGAGGGTCAGGTCGAGCAGGTCGCTGTCGGCAGGGTGGTGTTGCCGTTGGAATACAGCGTGATGCCGAACGCGTCGCCGTTGCCGTTCGGTGTGGCGGTGAGGGTGCCGCTCGTGCCGGCGACCGAGGCGTTCCAGGAGCTCTGGAGGCTCTGGCCCGCACCGGTCCGGATGGTCACGACCCAGTCGGACGCGCCGGACACCTGGAAGGTGGTGTTGAACCGGTCGCCCCAGGAGTCGCCCGGGGCGACCGTCACGGTGCAGCTCTCGCCGCCGCCCCCGCCGGAGGCCGACGAGCAGGTTGCCGTCGGCAGGGTGGTGTTGCCGTTGGAGTACAGCGTGATGCCGAACGCGTCGCCGTTGCCGTTCGGTGTGGCGGTGAGGGTGCCGCTCGTGCCGGCGACCGAGGCGTTCCAGGAGCTCTGGAGGCTCTGGCCGCTCCCGGTGCTGACGGTCACGACCCAGTCGGACGCGCCGGACACCTGGAAGGTGGTGTTGAAGCGGTCGCCCCACGACCCGCCTCGCGTCACGGTCACGGTGCAGGACCCGTCACCCGGGTTCCCCGGGTTGCCGGAGTTGCCGTCGCCGCTGTTGAGCTGGTCGAGCACGGCGGTGTAGGCGGCCTTCTTGGTGCCGTTGCCGTCGAAGAGCAGCGGCGTGCCGGACGCGCGCCACGAGTCCGTGTCACGCACGCCCCACACGGTGATGCCGGTGCAGCGGGACACGGCCATGCAGGCCTGGACCACGCCGCGGTACTGCTCCGCCTGCGACTGCCCGGAGCCCTCGATGTCGAGCTCGGTGATCTGCACGTCGACGCCCAGGTCGGCGAAGTTCTGCAGGGTGGTGTGGTAGTTGCTCGGCACCGGGTTGCCCGAGTTGAAGTGGGCCTGGAAACCGACGCAGTCGATGGGCACGCCCCGCGCCTTGAAGTCGCGGACCATGGCGTACACGGCCTGGGTCTTCGCGTGGTTCCAGTTGTCGGTGTTGTAGTCGTTGTAGCAGAGCTTCGCGCCCGGGTCCGCGGCGCGGGCGGCGCGGAACGCGGCCTCGATCCAGTCGTTCCCGGTGCGCTGCAGGTTCGAGTCCCGTCGTGCGCCGGAGCCGCCGTCGGCGAACGCCTCGTTGACGACGTCCCACGCGTAGATCTTGCCGCGGTAGTGGGTGGCGACCTGCGTGACGTGGTTGAGCATCGCCTGCCGGAGCGCGGAGCCCGACATGTTCTGCATCCAGCCCGGTTGCTGCGAGTGCCAGGCGAGGGCGTGCCCCCGGACCTGCTTGCCGCGGCTGATGGCCCAGTTCACGATCTGGTCGCCCTGGGTGTAGCTGAACCGGTTCTGCGACGGCTCGGTCGCGTCCATCTTCATCTCGTTCTCGGCCGTGATCATGTCGAACTCGCGGTTCGCGATGGTCGAGTACGTCGAGTCGGACAGTCGTCCTGCGGCGAGGGCCGTGCCGAAGTAGCGGCCGGACTCGGCGGCCGCCGCCTCGAGGGTGGAGCCGTCCGCCTGGGCGGTGCCGACACCCAGGCCGGCGGCCATCGCCACGGCCATGAGTGCTGCGAGGGCGGCTCGGTGTCGACCGTTCCTTCTGCGCGGGGGTAGTGCTCGGGTCATCGTCGATCCCTTCTCTCCCGGGTGGACCACCGTTGGCCCACCGGCGCGAAACGCAGTGCGCGAGTGACGCTAGTCACATCCGGTTGTTATGGCAACCGTTATCGATACCGTTTTAGCGGCGAGCGGTGCCCCGTCCGGTTCGTGGGGGTATAGCTGTTCCGGAGGTCGCCAGGCCGCGCGCCGGCGGATCCCGACAGGCAGCACGGTGGATGGTCTAGGCTCCGGCAACCGCTTACCCATCGAGAGGACGATCGGCACCATGCGCACCACCAGGGACGACCGGGCACGCGCCCTCCACATCGCCGGTGACTCGACCGCCGCGCCGAAGGGCGTGGCTGCCGCACCGGAGACGGGCTGGGGAATGGCGCTGCCGCACTACCTTCCCGGGACGGAGGTCGTGAACCACGCGCGCAACGGGCGCAGCAGCGCGTCCTTCATCAGCCTCGGCCACCTCGACCTGGTCGACGCGGCGCTGCGCGAGGGCGACCTGCTCCTCGTCCAGTTCGGGCACAACGACGCGAAGGCCGAGGACCCGGTGCGGTACACCGAGCCCTGGACCACGTACCAGGAGTCGCTGAGGGCCCATCTCGAGGTAGCGCGACGCCACGGGGCGCACCCGGTGCTGGCGACATCCGTCGAGCGGCGCTCGTTCGACGCCGCGGGCCGAGCGGTCGCGACCCACGGGGAGTACCCCGCGGCGATGCGGGAGCTCGCGCGCCGGGAGGGCGTCCCGCTGGTCGACGTGCAGGCGGGCTCCCTCGCGCTGTGGCAACAGCTCGGCCCGGACGAGACGCGCCGGTACTTCCTCCACACGCCCGACGGGCGGCGCGACGACACCCACCTGAGCCCGCTCGGGGCCGCCGCCGTCGCGCGCCTCGTCGCGTCCGGGCTCGTCGAGGTGGGCGTGCTGGGGCCCGACGACGTCGGGCGGCTCGACGAGGTCGTACCCGCCTCGCGGCTCACCTGGGCGGACGCGGACCCGAACGCCTGACCGCCGTCGGCGCGTCGTCGGCGCGTCCCCCTCGCCCGCGGACGCCGTTTGGTGCTGGCGCCCGGGGCTGCTAACTTGCGTGCGGGAAACCGGTTACCCGCCGAGGATGTCGCGGCTGCCGGGCACCACGCTCGAGGAAGAGATGAGGATGCCGATGCCGGCGACGACGATGGTGACGACGGTCGGTGAGCCCCGCGCTCACCGCCTGTCGGCGACCGCCCGCGACCCGCGACGGGGGGAGCTCGCGTGAGCGTCGCGACCCCCGTGCGCCCGCGGGGGCGTGCCGAGCGGACGGACACGGCTCCCCCCGCGGTGACGCAGCGCAAGCACCCCGGCGGCGGCTTCTGGAAGCACCGGGCGCTGTACCTGATGATCCTTCCCGGGGTCCTGTACTTCCTGGTGTTCAAGTACGTCCCCATGGGCGGCCTGGTCATCGCCTTCCAGAACTACCAGCCGTTCCTCGGGTTCACGGGGAGCGAGTGGGTCGGGTTCGAGCACTTCGTGCGCCTCTTCACGGAGGACACGTTCTTCGTCCTGCTGCGCAACACGCTCGTGATCTCCGGGCTGCTCCTGCTGTTCGCGTTCCCCATGCCGATCGTGCTCGCGCTGCTGCTCAACGAGGTGCGCACCACGTTCCTCAAGAAGAGTGTGCAGACGATCGTCTACCTGCCCCACTTCATGTCGTGGGTCATCATCGTCTCGATCTTCTACGTCATGCTCACGATCGACGGCGGCAGCATCAACAACGTCATCGTCTCGATGGGCTTCGAGCCGGTGCCGTTCCTCACCGACCCGGACTGGCTGCGCCCGCTGTACGTGTTCCAGGAGATCTGGCGCGGCGCGGGGTGGGGCACGATCGTCTACCTCGCGGCCATCACCGCGGTGGACGAGCAGCTCTACGAGGCGTCCGAGCTCGACGGGGCCGGTCGGCTGCGCCAGACCTGGCACATCACGCTGCCCGCGATCCGGCCCACGATCATCGTCATGCTCATCCTGAGCATCGGCGACATCATGGAGCTCGGCTTCGAGCACATGTTCCTCGTGATGAACTCGCTCAACCGCGAGGTCGCCGACATCTTCGACACCTACGTGTACACGACGGGCATCGTCAACGGGCAGTTCAGCTACGCGACGGCGGTCGGCCTGTTCAAGGGCCTCGTGGGGCTCCTGCTCGTGGTGGCCGCCAACAAGCTCGCGAAGCGCCTCGGCGAAGAAGGGGTCTACTGACGGCCCCGGCCGTCGGTGGAACGGCACCGCCGTGTTCTCCTTCGAGGGCTTCGTCCGCGTCAACACGGTCCTGACGGGCGCCTACAGGCTCGTCTACCTGAACCTCCTCTGGCTCGTCACCACGGTGCTCGGCCTGGGGGTGCTCGGCGTCGGGCCCGCGTCCTACGCCCTCGCCCGGTACGTGGACCGGTGGTTCCGCCTCGGCGAGGAACCGCCCCTCACGCGCACGTTCTTCGCCGCCGTGCGCGAGCAGTACGGGCGCTCGGTGGTCGTGAGCTGGATCTACCTCGCCGCCGGCGCCGTGATCCTCACGAACGTCTTCGGGGGCACGAGCTGGTACGTCCAGATGCTCAACGTCGTCGCCCTCGTCGTCTACGCCGTCTCGCTCTTCTACGTGTTCTCGGTCATGGCGGCGCTGGACCTGCGCACGCTGCGCGAGACGGTCGCGGCGTCGCTGATGCTCGGCTTCGGCTCGCTGCACTGGACCGTCCTCGGCGGCACCGCGGTGCTCGGGGCGGGGTACCTCCTGTCCCAGTACGCCCTCCCGGTCCTCGGGCTGCTGGGGGCAGCTCTCCCGGCCGCCGTGGTCGGGCTCGTCACCCGGGTCGTCTACCGGGACCTCGACGGGGAGACCCCCGTCGCACGCACCACGCACCTGGCGCCGGAGCCAGGTGCCGTGCCGGCAGGCGTCAGCGCCTCCGGCGACCTCATCACCACAGCAGCAAGGGCGCGCGTGGTTCGTCGCCTGTCACGAGAGGAAGACCCAGCATGAGGAAGACCAGGTTCGGAGCCACCATGGCGGCGTCCGCGGTGATCGCGCTCACGCTCACGGCGTGCGGCGACGGCGAGGCCGAGCAGGACGCCGAGGCGAGCACGAAGGACAGCATCTCGTGGATGACGATGCTGCACACGGCGACCACCCCGGAGACGGACGGCGTCGTCGAGGCCGCCCTCGAGGAGCACACGGGGCTGTCGATCGAGTTCCAGTGGGTCCCCGACGCCTCGCGCGACGAGAAGATCAACGCGGCGCTCGCCTCCGACTCGCTCGCCGACGTCGTCTCGCTCACGAGCATCAACAACACGACCGTCCGCCAGGCGATGTCGCAAGGACAGTTCTGGGAGGTCGAGGAGTACCTCGCGGAGTTCCCGAACCTCGCCGAGATCCCCGAGACGACGATCGACGTCGCCCGGGTCGACGGCGGGCTGTACGGCGTCCCGTACCAGAAGCCGCAGGCGCGCTACGGCGTCCTCGTGCGCCAGGACTGGCTCGACAACCTCGGCCTCGAGGTCCCGCACACGATCGAGGACCTCACCGAGGTCGCGAAGGCGTTCACCGAGAACGACCCCGACGGCAACGGCGTCGCCGACACGGTCGGCTTCTACGACCGCGAGGAGTCCTACGCGGTCGGGTTCCGCTCGCTCGCGGGCTACTTCGGCGCCGGGCAGTACTTCACGGTCACCGAGGACGACGAGGTCGTCCCCAGCTTCACCACGGACGAGTTCAAGGACGCCATGGAGTGGTACCGCGGCGTCTACGAGAACGGGTGGGTGAACCAGGAGTTCGTCACCGTGCAGAAGCAGGTCCAGAAGGACGGCATCGCCCAGGGCAAGGGCGGCATCGTCGTCAGCGGCCTGTTCGAGGCGAAGAACTTCCAGGAGGCTGCTCGCGCCGCCGACCCGGACACGCCGCAGGAGTGGGCGCTGATCAACGACATGACGTTCGAGGACGTCCCGCGCCGCATCCTCACCGACACCAACGGCGGCATGGGCGGCTGGCTCGCGATCCCGAAGTCGAGCGTCGAGACGGAGGCGGACCTCAAGGTCGTCCTCGGCTTCATCAACGACCTCATGGACGAGGAGGCGTTCGACCTCATGACCAACGGCATCGAGGGCACGCACTACGAGCTCGACGCCGACGGTGTGGTCACGATCCTCGACGAGGCCGTGTGGGAGCAGGAGGTGCAGCCGTTCGGCTCGTCGCGCCCGTCCGAGGTCGTCAAGGCGTTCAAGTCCTCGAACCCCTACACGAACCTCGCCAACGAGCTCATGAAGGAGAACGACGAGTTCATGGTCGCCAACCCGGCGCAGGCGCTGACGTCCGAGACGTACAACGCGCAGTGGTCGCTCATCG
Organism: Cellulosimicrobium sp. So1_17; assembly: GCF_055181235.1. Classification (NCBI taxonomy): domain Bacteria; kingdom Bacillati; phylum Actinomycetota; class Actinomycetes; order Micrococcales; family Promicromonosporaceae; genus Cellulosimicrobium; species Cellulosimicrobium sp. So1_17. Next base: position 2,112,929 of record NZ_CM143702.1, on the reverse strand, counting down.
ACCAGCAGGTCATGGACGCCTACAACCAGTACATCACCGGCCAGATCGACATGGCGGGCTTCGAGGACGTCGTCGAGGGCCTGCGCGGCCAGGGCGTCGACGCGGTGATCGAGGAGCTCACCGCCGCGTACGCCGAGACCCAGGGCTGACGCGCGGCTGACTCAGCCCTCGCACGACATCGCCGGGAGGGTGCCGCGCACCGCGGCGCCCTCCCGGCGACAGCACCAGCACCGACAGGAGACCACGTTGTCCACGCACGACATCCGAGACCTCGGCGCCGAGCCGGGAACCCTCGTGACCGAGGCGATCCAGTCCGCGATCGACGCCGCGGCGTCGGCCGGGGGCGGGAGGGTGGTCGTCCCCGCCGGTCGCTGGCAGACGGGCGCGCTGCGGCTGCGCTCGCACGTCGAGCTCCACCTCGAGTCGGGGTCGGTGCTCGCGTTCGTCGACGACCGGGACCTCTACCCGGTCGTCGACGCCCGGTGGGAGGGTGCGCCCGCGCGCATCTACTCGCCGTGCCTCTACGCGCACGGCGAGACGGACGTCGCGATCACCGGGTTCGGCACGGTCGACGGCGGGGGGCGGCCGTGGTGGGACGCCTTCCGCCGCGACCGTGCCTCCCTCGCCCACCCGCGTCCCACGCTCGTGGGGCTGCACGAGTGCCGGCGCGTGACGATCCGCGACGTGACGCTGCGCGACTCCCCGAGCTGGACCGTGCACCCGCTGCTGTGCGAGGACGTGACGATCTCGAACGTCCGGATCCTCAACCCCGCGGACTCGCCGAACACCGACGGCATCGACCCCGAGTCGTGCCGCAACGTGCGGATCAGCGACTGCCACATCGACGTCGGCGACGACTGCATCGCGATCAAGGCGGGCACGGAGGCCACGGCCGAACGCGTCCCGTGCGAGAACATCACGATCACCGGCTGCACGATGGTGCACGGGCACGGCGGCGTCGTCATCGGCTCCGAGATGAGCGGCGGCGTGCGCAACGTCGTCATCACCAGCTGCGTCTTCCAGGGCACCGACCGCGGCATCCGCGTCAAGTCGCGGCGCGGCCGTGGGGGAGTCGTCGAGGACGTCCGGGTGTCGAACGTCGTCATGGACGGCGTCCTGTGCCCGTTCGTCCTCAACACCGCCTACTTCTGCGGTCCCGGCGGCAAGGACCCCGTGGTCGCCGACCGGTCGCCGCAGCCCGTCGACGCCACGACGCCGCTCTTCCGCCGCATCCACCTCGCGCACGTCACGGCGCGCAACGTGCACGCCGCGGCCGCGTACGTACGTGGTCTGCCCGAGCAGCCCGTCGCCGACGTCACGCTCGAGGACGTCGCGATCTCGTTCGCCCCCGACGCGGTCCCGGGTGCCCCGGCGATGGCGGCGGACGTGGACGACGTCGCGCGGGCCGGACTGGTCGTCGCGTTCGCCGCGGGCCTCGTGCTCTCGGGAGTCCGCGTCGACGGGTGCGAGGGCCCCGGCGTCACCACCGAACCCGGCGACGACGTGCGGTACCGCGACGTGAGGATCAACGGTGCGTACGTCGACTGAGCGGGCCGCGGTGCGCCGGACCTGGGAGATCGTGCTCGCCGGGCTGGGCCTCGCCCTCAGCCTGCTGTTCCTCGGCGGGTTCGCCGGGGTCGTGAACGGCGTGGACGAGCAGGCCTTCCTCCGGGACGTGCACCCCGCGATGACGGACGCGGGGATCGCCGTCGCCGAGGCCGACGCCTACGAGGCCGCCCGGACGCTCGCCGCCTGGTTCGGCTTCACGCTCGTCGCGGTCCTCGCGACCGCGGTCCCGGGCGTCGTCCTCGCGCGGTCCCGGCCCCGGGGACGGGCCGCCGGGGTGCTGTTCCTCGTCGCGGGCCTCGTGTGCCTCGTCGGGAGCCAGCTGATCCTCTACCCCGTCGCGTTCCTCTTCCTCGCCGCGGCCGCGCTGTTCGTGGTGCGGCAGGTCCCGCGCGAGGAGCCGCGGGGGACGGGCCGGACCGGCGGCGGCGCCGGTCGCACCACCGTGCACCGGACCAGGAGCATCCAGACCAGCAGCGTCCAGAAGAGCAGCGTCGCTGCGCAGAGCATGGGAGTACGACGATGAGCACGACAGCGACGAAGGTCGTCACGAGCAGGTCGGGTCGGCGCCGTCGGCCGACGGCGGGCCGGCGGGCCTTCCAGGTGGTCAACGTCCTGGTGCTCGGCGGGTTCGCCGCGATCTGCCTGCTGCCGTTCCTCAACATCATCGGCAGCTCGTTCGCGACGCCGGGGGAGCTCACCCGCCGCCCGTTCATCATCGTGCCGGAGGCCTTCACGCTCGACGCGTACCGGTACATCCTGTCGACGCCGACGATCTTCCGGGCCATGGGCGTCTCGGTGTTCGTGACCGTCGTCGGGACGTTCGTCAGCCTCGTGCTCACGTCGCTCATGGCGTACGGGCTGTCGAAGCGCTACCTGCGCGGGCGGCGGGTGCTGAACTTCCTCGTCGTGTTCACGATGCTCTTCAGCGGCGGCATGATCCCGACGTTCATCGTCGTCAAGGAGCTCGGGCTCATCGACTCGCTGTGGTCGCTGATCCTCCCGGTCGCGATCAACGCGTTCAACTTCGTCATCATGCGCAGCTTCTTCCAGGCGATCCCCGACAGCCTCGAGGAGGCCGCGCGCATCGACGGGTGCTCCGACCTCGGGGTGTTCCTGCGGATCGTCCTGCCGCTGTCGCTCGCATCGATCGCCACGATCGGCCTGTTCTACGCCGTGTCGTACTGGAACACGTACCAGTCCGCGATCCTCTACATCAACTCCTCGGACCTGTGGCCGATCCAGGTGCTCCTGCGCCAGATCGTCCTGGTGTCGAGCGGCATGAACGCCGACGCGGGCGCGGTCGAGGTGGTGCCGCCGGCGCAGTCGATCAAGATGGCCGTGATCGTGGTCGCGACGCTGCCGATGCTGATCCTCTATCCGGTGCTGCAGAAGTACTTCGTCAAGGGCGCGCTCATCGGCTCCGTGAAGGGCTGAACGCTCCGACGGACGACCAGCGCGGGTCGAGGGTCTCCCCGAACCCCTGCCCTCGGACGGCGACCGTGCCGTCGTCGTCCACGACCAGCCGCAGGCGCACGACGGCGAGCTCGTCGTCGAGCACCCGGCACTCGACGTCGAGCGTGCGCGGCGCGGACCAGCCCGCCGTCACGACCGACCGCCCCGCGGAGCCGAGCACCTGGCGCCGCGGGGCGTCGACGTCGTACTCCAGGCGCCAGCCGCCCGTGCGGGAGGCGACGGCGCCGGCGCGGGCGCCGAGGTCGAGCTCCAGGTCGTGGGGCCACGTGCCCGGCGCGACGGCGACGTGCCGGCCGCGCGCGGGGACGGCGTGCGCGTCGTCGTGACGCGGCGTCGGCCAGCCGAGGGCGTCAGGCGTCGGGCCGTGCGGCGGCGCGCCCGGGAGGTGGGGGGCGACGTCGGCGGGCGGCTCGAGGAACGGGTCGACGAGGTGGCGCAGGACGAGGTCGAGGAGGCGCTGGTCGCCGCTCTGGCACGCCTGCGCGTCGGCCGTGACGACGACCGTGAGGTCGCGCTCCGGCAGCCCGTGGACGATCTGGCCCCCGAGCCCGAACGCGAGGAACCCACCGCGCTCCGGGACCCAGAGCTGGTACCCGTAGCCGCCGCGGAACGGCGCCCCCCACGTCACCGCCGACGTGTCGGCGTGGGCGGTCGTGGCTTCGCGGACGAACTCCCGCGGGAGGAGGCTCGCGCCGTCGTGCACGCCGTCGTCGAGGAGCAGGCGCGCGAGCAGCGTGAGGTCGCGCGGGCGGCACACGAGGCCGGACCCGCCGTGGCTCACGTCGTCCGGCCCGGTGAGGAACCGCAGGTCGGGGGAGGCCCCGAGGGGGTCGAGCAGGCGCGGGCGCAGGTACTCCGCGAGCGTCGTGCCGGCGAGCCTCTCCACGAGCGCGGCGAGCACGTACGAACCGCTCGTGTCGTAGGTGAACAGCGAGCCCGGCGGGTGCGTGGGCGGCACGGTGAACCAGGACGAGAGCCACGACCCCTCGGAGAGCTTGTAGGTCGTGGAGGCGTGCGGCCCGCGCATCGTCAGGAGGTCGCGGACGGTGGTCCGTGCGACCCAGGGGTGACACTCGCCCTGCTCGGGGAAGTACGTGCTGACGCCGTCCTCGAGGCGCAGCCTGCCCTCGGCGGCCAGCAGGCCTACGGCGATCCCGGTCACGGTCTTGCTCACCGAGTACTGGCGCTGCGGGACGTCGGGGCCGGTGAACGGGCTCGCGCCGACGACCACGGGGTCGCCGGCGACGGTGATCTCCACGGAGTGCAGGGCCGCGCCGAGCGCGGCGGACTCGCGGACGAAGGGCGTCAGGTCGAGCACGGTGAACCTCTCGGACGGACGGCGCGCGGACGTCCCGGACCGGGACGATAGGGTGAGGGTAATCGGTTTCCCGCGGCTCCCGGGCGAGCGCTCGCGCCGCGGCTTCCGTGCCATCCGTGGCAGACGGATCGACGCACCGACGGAACGACGACGAGGACCTCACCGACGCATGCGCACCTACACGAACCCCGTGCTCGACGCCGACTGGCCCGACCCCGACGTGATCCGCGTCGGTCCGGACTACTTCCTCGTCGCGTCGTCGTTCAACCGCAGCCCGGGGCTGCCGGTCCTCCACTCGACGGACCTCGTGACGTGGACGATCGCGAGCCACGCGGCGCCCCGCGTCGAGCCCGCCGAGCACTACCGCCGCCCCCGGCACGGCTCGGGCGTGTGGGCGCCGAGCATCCGATACCACGACGGCGAGTACGTCGTCGTCCACCCCGACCCCGACCACGGCATCTTCGTCACGCGCACGCGCGACCCGTTCGGGGAGTGGTCAGCGCCGCACCTGCTGCTCGAGGGGCGCGGTCTCATCGACCCGTGCCCGCTGTGGGACGACGACGGCCGCACCTACCTCGTGCACGGCTGGGCCGCGAGCCGCAGCGGGCAGAAGAACCTGCTCACGCTCGTCGAGGTGGACGAGGGGCTCACGCGCGTGGTCGGGCGCCGCGCGACGGTCGTCGACGGCGACCTGCTCCCGGGGTACCGCACGCTCGAGGGCCCGAAGTTGTACAAGCGTGACGGGTCGTACTGGATCTTCGCGCCCGCGGGCGGTGTCGCGACGGGGTGGCAGTCGGTCTTCCGCGCCGACTCGCCGTTCGGGCCCTACGAGGACCGGATCGTGCTGCGCCAGGGAGAGACCCCGGTCAACGGTCCCCACCAGGGCGCCTGGGTCACGACGCCCGGCGGCGAGGACTGGTTCGTGCACTTCCAGGACCGCGGCGTCTTCGGGCGCGTGGTCCACCTGCAGCCGATGACCTGGGGCGACGACGGCTGGCCGGTGATCGGCGAGCCGACGGCGGACGACCCCCGCTGCGGGCAGCCCGTCCTGCGGCACGCGGTGCCCGACGCCGCGACGTCCGTGGGTCCGGACGTCGCCTGGGGCGAGGGCGAGCCGCGGCGCACAGACCTGTTCGACGGCTCGGCTCCCGGGCCGCAGTGGCACTTCCAGGGCAACGTGCCGGCCTCGACCGCCGTCACCGCCGCCGGGACGCTGCGCCTCGCCGTCGCACCGGACGACCTCGGCACCCTGCGCGACGTCGCGGGCGTCCTCGGCCAGCAGCTCCCGGGCTACCCGTGCCGTATCACGACGAGCGTCGACGTGGACCGTCCGGACGACGGCGGGGCCGGCGGCGCGGACGGTGAGGCTGTCGGCGGTGCGCGCGCAGGTGCCGACGGGCGGGCGGGTGCCGTGCCGGACCTGCGCGCCGGTCTGCTCGTGCTGGGCCGCGCGTACGCGTGGGTCGGGGTCGAGAGATCGGGCGGCCGGTCGCGCGTCGTCGCGCGCCGCCGCGACGAGGACTCGTTGCGCGTGCCCGAGACGGAGCTCATGGAACCGGTCGACCTCCCCGCCGGGCACGGGCCGGTCGACCTGCGGCTCGAGACCGACGACACCGGGAAGGTCACGTTCGCGTGGCGCGCCGGCGCAGACCGCGCGTGGCGCGCGGCGGACACGCCCTTCGAAGCCGTCGAGGGCCACTGGATCGGGGCCGAGGTCGCGCTGTTCGCGTGCGGCACGTCGGCGACGGGGGCCGTCCCCGACGGTGCGCGCGTCGCGTTCGGTCCCGTGCGCGTCGAGGACCGTGCGAGCGGGACCGTGCGCTGAGGCGCGTCCTCCCTGTCACGTTCCCGGCGTCCCGCGCGTCATGTCGGCAGGCCCGACACGTGGCGACGACGAGAGGATGGCCGCATGGAGCAGGACCGACTGACCGAGGTGTTCGAGGAGTTCCGCCCCCACCTGCGCGCGGTCGCGTACCGGGTGCTGGGCAGCTCCGCGGAGGCCGACGACGCCGTCCAGGAGGCGTGGCTGCGGCTGCAGCGCTCGGACACGAGCGACGTCGTGAACCTGCAGGGCTGGCTCACGACCGTCGTGTCGCGCATCTGCCTCGACCTCCTGCGCTCGCGCGGCACGCGCCGCGAGACGTCCTGGGACGTGCCGGGGTCCGACGGCGGACGTGCGTTCGACCGGGCCGCGCCGGGTCCGGGGCCCGAGGCGCTGGCCGAGGAGGCGGACGCCGTCGGGGCGGCGCTCCTGCTCGTGCTCGACACGCTCTCGCCGGCGGAGCGGCTCGCGTTCGTCCTGCACGACCTCTTCGCAGTCCCGTTCGAGGACGTCGCGACCGTCGTGGGGAGGTCGGTGCCCGCGACGCGCCAGCTCGCGTCGCGCGCCCGGCGCCGTGTGCAGGGCGGCGGCGACCCCGAGCCCGACGCGGCCCGGGAGCGCGAGGTGGTCGAGGCGTTCCTCGCGGCGTCGCGCGAGGGCCGGTTCGAGCGCCTGCTGACGCTGCTCGACCCGGACGTCGTCCTGCGGGCCGACCCCGCCGCCGTCGAGTCCGCGCGGGCCGCGCTCGCCCACGGCGCCCCGGCGGTCGAGCCGGAGCTCGTCGGCGCCCACGCCGTCGCGCAGGCGTTCGTCGGCCGGGCCCGCCAGGCGCAGGTCGCGCTCGTCGACGGCGCGTGGGGCGCGGTCTACGCGCCGGGCGGCGTGGTGCGGTCGGTGCTCGTGGTCACGGTCCGCGACGGGCGCGTCGTGGCGCTCGACCTCGTCGCGGAACCGGCCGAGGTCGCGGCGACCGCCGTCGAGACATCCGCCTGACGCGACCGTCGAACCCCGGGCGCAGGACGGTCGGCCCGCACGAGGCGGTCAGGCCCGCAGCGCGGGGTACGACGCCTTCGGCAGGTGGTACGCCAGGTCGACGGCGGTCTCCAGCGCCTCGTCGAGGTCGAGCCGGTGCTCCGCGACGAGGCGCGCGAGGTGACCGGCGTCGATGCGCCGCGCGAGGTCGTGCCGGGCCGGGATCGAGCAGAACGCGCGCGTGTCGTCGACGAACCCGCTCGTGTTGTAGAAGCCCGCGGAGTCCGTCGCCGCCTCGCGGAAGCGGCGCATGCCCTCGGGCGTGTCGAGGAACCACCACGGCGCGCCGAGGCGCAGCGCGGGGTAGACGCCCGCGAGCGGTGCGAGCTCGCGCGAGAACGACGTCTCGTCGACGGTGAAGGCGATCATCCGGAACCCCGGGTGGTGGCCGAAGGCCTCGAGCACGGGGCGCAGGGAGCGCACGTACTCCGTCTGCTCGGGGATGTCGTATCCCTTGTCCGAGCCGTAGGCGCGCGCGACGCCCTCGCAGTGGTCGCGGAGCACACCCGGGTGCAGCTGCATGACGAGGCCGTCCTCGGCGGACATCGCGGCCATCTGGAAGAGCATGTGCGCCGAGAACGCGTCCGCTTCCGCCGTCGTGACCTCGCCCCGCAGCGCGGCGTCGAGGATCCGGGCCGCGTCCGCGTCGTCGAGGGGCGTGGTGTCGGCGCGGAGGTGGCCGTGGTCGGTCGCGCGGGCGCCCGCGGCGACGAACGCGGCGCGCCGGGAGCGCAGAGCGTCGAGGTACGAGCGGTAGTCGACGACGTCGCCCCCCGCCGCGGCGCCGAGCGCGCGCACCTGCTCCGTCCAGTCCGTGCGGTCGACGTGCAGGAGCGGGTCCGGGCGGAACGTCGGCACGACCCGCTCGCCCCAGCCGTCCGCCGCGAGGCGCGCGTGGTCGGCGAGCGGCGACTGCGCGGGGTCGGTCGTCGCGAGGATCTCGATCCCGAACCGCTCGAACAGGGCTCGCGGGCGGAACTCCGGGCGGGCGAGGCGGTCGACGAGGTGGTCGTAGAGCTCGTCGGCGGTCTCGGCCGACGGGCGGACGGGTGCGTCGAACACCTCGACGAGCGCGTGCTCCGTCCAGTAGCGCGTCGGCGTGCCGCGGAACAGGCGCCACCCGGCGCAGAACCGGCGCCAGATCTCGCGAGGGTCGGCCTCCGCCGGTGCGGTCCCGGCGGGCGCGCCGGGGACCGGTGCGACGCCGAGGTCCTGGACCCCCCGGACGCCGGGCGCGCCGTGCGGCGACGTGCTCTGGGCGACGAGCATGCGCACGAGGTAGTGGTCGGGCGTGACGAACAGCTCCGCGGGGTTGCCGAACGGCGTGTCGTCGGCGAACAGCGCGACGTCGACGTGGCCGTGCATCGACACGATCGGCAGGTCGCGCGTCGCCGCGTAGACCTCACGGGCGATCGGGCGCTGGACCGGGTCCGCGGGCAGCGCGCGGTCGGGGTGCAGGGACCACGACGCCGTCGCGGTGGTCGGGACAGCGTGGGCCGTGCTCGTCACGGAATCCTCCTGAAGCGTCGTTGCGAACGTTTGCATCCTACGTCAATCGCAGCGCTTCGATGATCTGGGAGCACTACGACAATCGTTTGCAGAGAAAGGGGCCCGGTCCGGTCCCGCCCCTGGGGGCGAGGCCGGACCGGGCCCGCTCACGGAGCCTCAGCCGCAGTCGGGCTGGTCGTGCTCCGGTTCCGTGACGGTCTCCCGCTCGTCTGAGGTGTCGGACGGACGGGCGGTGACGGTCACGGAGCCTGCCGCCGGTTCGGCGTCACGGACCGGGAACGCCTGGTAGGCGCTCTTGCCGGGCGCGACGTCGGCGAAGGTCTTCGACCCGAACGGCGTGTCGACGGCGACGTCCAGGGGGACGGTGTCGTCGTTGACGGCGCGGACCGCGACGTACGGCGTGCCCGCGAGACACCTGACCTCGGCGGTCGCGGTGATCGCGACCTCCTCCTGCGCGGGCTCCTCCTGGCTCGGGAGGCGCTCGATCCAGACGTTCCTGAACCGCGGGTTGAGGCCCGGGTCGCCGTGGTCCTGCAGCTTGATGTACCCCGACGTCGGACCCTCGTCCTTGCCGTTCCCGGTCTTTCCGTCGACCGCGACGTCGTCGTGCACGAGCTGCCCGTTCCACACGAGCGTGATGCGCGCGTCCTCGGTCTTGGTGCCGTCGGGCCCGAAGCGTGCCCCCCGGAACGTGAGGTCGTACGTCTGCCACGTGCCCATCGGGGTCGCGGCGTTCACGTCCGGCGCCTTCTTGAGGTAGATCGCGCCGGCGTCGTTGTTCTTCGGCGGGTCGATGCCGAACGACTCGAGCACCTGGACCTCGTAGCGCTCCTGGATGTAGACGCCGCTGTTGCCGCGGGCCTGGCCGGTCTGCGTGGGGGCGTGCTCGGGCTGGTACCACTCCACGTGCATCCGGAAGTCGTCGAACTTCTCCTTCGTCCGGATGTCGCCGCCGAAGGACTCGAACGAGCCGTCCGCGATCGGCCACGTCGCAGGACCGCCGCCGTTGACCGCCGCCCACGCGTCGAGGTCCGTGCCGTCGAACAGGGTGATCCGCTCGTTCGGCGTGACGGTGAGGCTGTCGAGGTTGACGTGACCGATGTCGTCGTCGTCGTGCTGGATCGTGATGGTGTTCGCGCCCTCGCGCAGCGGCACGGTCTCGACCTGGGTCGCCCACGTCGCCCAGCTCACCGTGCTGTCGAACCAGACCTGCTTGAGCTTCTCGCCGTTGACGTAGAGGCTCAGGTTCCTCGGCGTCGGCTGCGGGTCGCTGTTCTGCCCGTTGGCGTAGCGGATCGCGAGGTCGTGCAGGCCGGCCTCCTCGGCGCGGACCGCGAACGTCGTGCGGGCACCCGGCTCCCAGTTGCGGTCGACGAACCCGGAGCCCGAGTAGCCGGCGTGGTTGCTGTTCCAGCCGGCGCCACCGCCGATGTCGGCGGCCTCGGCCTCGTACACCGGCGGCGCGACCGAGCCGTCCGGCAGGCGCGTGAGCGTGTACCAGGCCTCGGTGCTCCACAGCTCGGCGCCGCTCTCCGACGCGAAGGGACGCGGGGAGTGGACGTTCACGACCCGACCGGGCTTCAGCCCGTCGATCTGGAGCGACACCGTCTTCCCGTCGTCCGACAGCGTCGCGGCCGTCACGTCGAGGTCCTCCTCGTCGACCTTCGGGCCGCCGTACTGCGGGGTCGCGACGTAGCGCCACTGCGCGGCCGTGTACTTCGACGCGAGGTCCTGCGCCGTCTCCTCGGACAGCGGCTGCGTGTACTCGATCTCGAACCCGCCCTCGACGGCGCGCATCTCGAGCATGTCGAACGCGTGGTTGTCGTCGTAGGTGAGCTTCTGGAGGCCGTACGAGAGCTTGCCCGCCTGCCCCCAGTTGCCCGACCAGCCGATGCCGCCGACGTAGATCGCGCCGTCGGGCCCGACGCTCGTGCGGCTGACGCCCGACTCGAGACCCTGCGTCATCCGGAACACGGCGCCCTGCTCCTGGCCCGCGACGTCCTCGAGGTAGGCGCGCTGGAGCCCGCCGTACGTGACGTCGCCGATCGCCATCTGCCCCGCGAACACGCCCTCGGTCAGCACGACCGGGTTGCTCGGCGAGTTCGAGATCTCGCTGTGGGGCATCCACAGGACCGGCTCGGTGACGGGCTGGTCGTCGTAGGGGCCGTCGGGGTTGGTGAAGTGGTTGTAGAACGCACCCTCCTCGACGCGCACGAGCTTCGACGTCGGGATGCGGACACCCTGGTTGTCGGTGACGTACATGCCCCCGTCGGCGCCCCAGCCGAGCCCGTTCGGCGTGCGCAGGCCGCCCGCGACGTACTCGACCTCGCCGGTCTCCTTGTCGATCTTCATGACCGATCCGCGGTTCTCGGCGAGCTGCGGGTCGAGCGAGTTGCCGCCGGGCACCATCGCGATGCCCGTGGTGACGTAGAAGTACCCCTCCTCGTACAGCAGGCCGAACGCGAACTCGTGGTAGTTGCCGCCGAACGGCCACGTCGCGATCGTGCGGTACTCGTCGGCGACCTCGTCGCCGTCCTCGTCGACCAGCGCCGTGAGGCCGTCCTTCTCGGACACGTAGAGCGTGCCGTCGACGTACTTGATCCCCATCGGCTCCGTCAGGCCCTCGGCGACCTTCGTGTAGGTCACCTCGTCCGCGCCGCCGTCGCCGGTCACGTGGTCGATCAGGTACACCTCGCCGAGCTCCGTGAGCCGGTCGCCGCCCCACGAGGAGATGGCCAGACGGCCGTCGGGCAGCCAGTCCATGCCCGTCACCTGGGGCTCGAAGCCCTCGGGGCGCAGGTCGGTCAGAGTGTAGTCCGGGTGCACCTCGGTGAGGGGCAGCCCGTCGCCCGGGGTCTCGGTGATGCCCTCGCAGGACTTGCGACCGGGCGACGTGACGCGCGTGACGTCCGCGTCGGTGCTCAGGACGCTGTTCGGCACGAGGACGAAGTCCTGCGAGCCCGGCGGCCGCCACTCCAGCTTGAGCCGCTGGTCGAAGGCGCCGTCGAAGTGGTCGATGTGCAGCGCGCGGTAGCCCGCCTCGAGGTCGATCGACCCGTCCTTGGACGTGGCGCCGTGCCGGCCCGGGTGGTCGACCACGAGCTCGTCGTCGAGCAGGAGCCGGGCGCCGTCGTCGCTCGTGATGCGGAAGTCGTACGTCCCTGCCGTGGCGACGTTCAGGTATCCGGTGACCTCGGTGACGAACTGGTCCCCGAGCCCGAAGTCCGCGGCGGTGGTCCAGTCGATCGTCGGCATGATCTTGTCGACGTTGGGGGTCTGCCCCGGCTTGAGCGTGCAGTACTCCACGAGCGGGAACTGGACGTCGAAGACGCGCAGCGTGACGCCGGGCTCCTGCGGCCGGATGTCGTCGTCGGCGGCCGTCGGTACCGCGGCCTGGGCCGTCAGGACGCCGAACGGCACGGCCAGCGCGACGATCGCGGCCACGGCCGCCCGTCGTCTGCGCCGCTGGTCCGGGGTGCGTGGGGGTCTTTCGTCGAGCGGGGTGAGATCCATCAGCCTGCCTCTCCGTCGAGGGCCTTGCGTGCCTGGGAAGGTGCACAGGACGTGCGCATCGGTGCGCTGCCTCGCCACTATCGGCGGACGCGACGTGCAGGGGCAACGAGTTGCCACTTGTTGCACCTGTCGCGCGCCGCCGGCCGCAGCCGGCGGAGCCGCTCCGCCCCGTCCCTCAGGCGCGGCGGCCGGTCGATCCGCGTTCCACGAGCTTCGCCGGGAGCAAGGTCGCCCCGGCGGCCTGCGCCGGGGTCGTGCGCAGCTGGGCCAGGAGCCGCTGGACCGCGAACGACCCGAAGTGGCGCAGCGGCGCGGCGACCGTCGTGAGCGGCGGGGAGCAGAAGTCCGAGCCGAAGATGTTGTCGAACCCGACGATGCTCATGTCCCGCGGTACCTCGACGCCGAGGCGCCCCATGCCGCGCATCGCGCCGATCGCGATGAGGTCGTTGTACGCGACCGCGGCGGTCGCCGAGTGCTTGACCAGCGTCTTCGCCGCCGAGAGGCCGCCGGCGAGGGTCGGTGCGTAGGGGCCGAGCCGGCGTGCCTGCAGGTCGCTCTCGCGCGTCGCCTCGCGGAACGCGCGCCAGCGCATGCCGTCCGCCCACGACGCCTCCGGTCCGGCGAGGTAGGCGAGGCTCGTGTGCCCGAGGCCCGCCAGGTGCTCGACGGCGCTCCGCATCCCCTGGGCGTTGTCCGTCAGGACGCTCGGGACGTCGGTCATCAGACGGTTCATGACGACGGTCGGACGCTGCTTGGCGGCCACCCGGATCGAGGAGTCCGACAGCCGTGACGTCGCCAGGATCATGCCCTCCACGAGGGGCAGGGTGCGGTCGAGGGCCTGGCGCTCCGCCTCGTCGGACTCGTGGGCGTCGACCATGAGGAGCGTGTACCCGGCGTCTCGTGCGGTGGCCTCGGCGCCGCGGATGATCTCGAAGAAGAACGGGTTGGTCACGTCCGCCACGACGATCCCGAGGAGCGACGTCCGGCCCGTCGGCAGGCCGCGAGCGAGCGGGTTCGTCCGGTAGCCGAGCTCGCTCGCGACCTGGCGGATGCGTTCCGCGGTCTCCGCGTTGACGCGGCCGGGGCGCGAGAACGCGCGCGAGACGGTCGAGGGCGCGACGCCGGCCGCCTTGGCCACGTCGTAGATCGTCGGGCTGGCACCATTGCCGGCTGGGGTCATGCGCTCGGACTGTAACGGTGCTGACAGCGCTGGACAACAACCGGTTGCGCCGCGTCGGCCCGCAGAGACGCCGGAAGGCAAGTGATGGCAACTGCTTGACGCGCCCTGACGGCGGCTCTCCAATGGCAACCGTGACGAGGCGCGCAGACGCGCCCCTGCCTGTCCCGACGGCGAGTCGGCCGCGGGCCTCGGGGCACCCCGGTACGACGACGGTCGACGAGGTCGTCCGGGCGGTCACCGCCCGGATCGCCGCGGTGGGCGACGGCGGTCGCCTGGGCGTCGTCTTCTCCGGGGACGAGAGCTCGCAGGTCCTGCTCGGACTGACGGTCGGCGCGGTCGGCCGCTCGCGCGTCGTCGCCCTCGTGGACGCCACGACCGCAGCCACGCCGTCCCGGCGCTGCGCCGTCGTGCAGGCCGCGAACGGACTCGGCGCGCCGGCCTTCGACCTGGGCGGGCGCGGGGTCGGCGAGGTGGTCCGTGCGCTCGACCTGGCAGCCGCCGTCGTCGCCGAGGACGCGCACCTCGCCGACGGGTCGGCCCTCGTCGTCCCGCTCGCGCTGGCAGGGCTCGACCTCGCGGTGATCGGGCTCTCCGGTCCGCCGCCGGACCGTTCGCGCGCGGACGAGGACGCCGTCCAGGTCGAGGCGGCCGAGAGCGAGCTGCGCCGGCTCGGTCTCGAAGAGCTCCGCGTCCACCACCACGGCGAGCTCGCCCGCGTCGAGGCGCCGCACACCGACGTGGCTGCGGTCGCCGCCGAGCCCCTGCGCGGAGAGGTCCTGCGAGCCGTCCGCTCGGCGGGGTACCGGCGTGTCGCGCTCGACCTCGGTGCGCTCGCGGACGCCCACGAGGCCTGAGTCCGCACCATCCCGCCCCGACGGGGCACCCGGACCGTGGCAACCGGTGGCAACCGGTGTGGTTCCTCCCTGCGCGCGCGCCAGTGCCTCGCCGCCCCGTCCGACCCGGACAGGTGCAACAAGTGGCAACTCGTTGTTCCCGTCACGACCGTCCCCCTACTGTCCATGCAGACGCACCGAGAACGAGCTCCGTGCGCAGTTCCTCGACACACGTCCCCCGACCCGAGCCTCCCGGAGGCTGCCGACGACGGCACGGGTCGGCCCGGGACGGACGACGAGAAAGGGAGGGCACGACGTGTGGACGCTCTCGGGCTTCGCGGACGAGATCTCGCCTGATCTCGAGACGCAGTGCGTGGTGGCGACCGAGCTCGGCCTGCGGTTCGTCGAGCTCCGCAGCGCCTGGGACACGAACGTCCTCGACCTCGACGACGAGCAGCTCGACCGGGTCGAGCGGCTGCTGCAGCGGTACGACCTGCAGGTGTCGAGCATCGGGTCGCCGATCGGCAAGATCTCGGTGGACGAGGACTTCGACGCCCACCTCGCCCGGATGCGGCACGCCGCGCACGTCGCGCAGCGGCTCGACGCCCCGTACATCCGGGTCTTCTCGTTCTTCGTGCGTCCGGGGACGGACCCCACGTCGTGCCGCGACGTCGTGCTGCACCGCATGACGGCGCTCGCGGACGTGGCGCGCGAGGCCGACGTCGTCCTGCTCCACGAGAACGAGAAGGGCATCTACGGGGACGTCCCCGAGCGTTGCCTGGACCTCGTGGAGTCCGTCGGGTCGCCGCACCTGACGCTCGCGTGGGACTCCGCGAACTTCGTGCAGGTCGGCGTGCGCCCCTACACCGACGGCTATGCGCTGCTGCGGCCGCACCTGGAGTACGTGCAGGTGAAGGACGCCCGGCGCGGCACGGGGGAGGTCGTGCCCGCGGGCCACGGCGACGGCGAGCTCGTCGAGACCGTCCGGGCCCTGCGCGACGACGGGTTCGACGGCTTCTTCTCGCTCGAGCCGCACCTGGGCACCGCCCACCGCCTCGGCGGCTTCTCCGGCCCGGAGCTGTTCACCGAGGCCTGGGAGGCCTTCAGCGGCATCCTCGCCGCCGAGGGGGTGCCGTTCCGATGACGGACGCGCCGACCCCGGCCGGACCCCCGAGCACCAGGACGACGACGATGGAGGACAGCGCGATGACGACTGCCCAGGACGTACGACCCGCCAGACGACCGGCACCGCCGACCACGGGCCGCGACCGCTCTCCCGAGGACCGCGGCACGACGTCGTTGCGCAGCCGGGTGCTCGCGGTGGCCTCCGCGGCGTGGCGGCCCGCGCTGGTGCTCCTGGCCCTGTTCGCCGTGTGGTGGTTCGTCGCGTGGCGCGAGCTCGTCCCGGCATACCTCGTGCCGGCCCCCGGCGCGGTGTGGGACACCATGGTCGAGGACTGGGCGATGCTGCTCGAGCACACCTGGGTGACCACGATGGAGACCGTCATCGGCTTCGTGCTCGCCGCCGTGATCGGCGTCGCGACGGCCGTCCTCCTCGTCTACTCGCCGACCGCGGAGAAGTCGCTGTACCCGCTGATCCTCTTCGCGCAGGTCATCCCCAAGATCGCCATCGCCCCGATCCTCGTGGTCTGGTTCGGGTTCGGGCTGACGCCGAAGATCATCCTCGCCGTCCTCATCGCGTTCTTCCCCGTCGTGGTGTCCGCCGTCGCAGGCCTGCGCTCGGTCGACCCCGAGCTGCTGGAGCTGTCGGCGACCATGGGCGCCTCGCGGTGGAAGACCTTCCGGAAGATCCGCTTCCCGGGGTCCCTCCCGCAGCTCATGTCCGGCCTGAAGGTGGCCGTCACCCTCGCCGTCGTGGGCGCGGTCGTCGGCGAGTTCGTGGGTGCGGACCGGGGGCTGGGGTACGTCCTCCTGCTCG
Organism: Cellulosimicrobium sp. So1_17; assembly: GCF_055181235.1. NCBI lineage: Bacteria > Bacillati > Actinomycetota > Actinomycetes > Micrococcales > Promicromonosporaceae > Cellulosimicrobium > Cellulosimicrobium sp. So1_17. Next base: position 2,096,741 of record NZ_CM143702.1, on the reverse strand, counting down.
CGAGCGGGAACCTGGACGCCCCGCTGCTCTTCGCCGACCTCATCCTCATGTCGATGATCGGCGTGGTCCTGTTCCTGCTGGTCGAGCTGCTCGAGCGGATCCTCATCCCCTGGCACGCCTCCCGACGGGGCAACCTCGCCCTCGCGGCGGCGTGACCCTTCCCCGAACTGACAGGCAACTTCCCACGGTTTCCGCCGTCCGCGAGGACGGCACGAGAAGAAGGGCTCATTCCATGCGTGGTGGCAGGCTGGGAGTTTCGCTGGTGGTGGCCGGCGTCGTGGTGGCAGGGACGTCGGCCTGCGGGCAGTCGTCCGACCCCTCGGGATCCGGGGGCGGTGAGGGGGACGGCGGACTGACGGAGGTCACGGTCACCCTCAACTGGGTGCCGTACGGGGAGCACGCGCCGTTCTACCTGGGGGTCGAGCAGGGGATCTTCGAGGAGGAGGGCATCGACCTGACGATCCAGCCGGGCAACGGCTCCGGGAACACGGTCCAGCAGGTCGCGCAGCGGAACACCGACTTCGGGTGGGCGGACACCCCGCCGCTCGCGAACGGGATCAGCTCCGGCATGCCGGTGCGCAGCGTCGGCGTCTTCCTGCAGACCGGTCCGAGCTCCGTGGAGTTCTTCGACGACCAGGGGATCACCGAACCGGCCGACCTCGTCGGCAAGACCGTCGGCGGGACCCCCGGCGACGCCATGTACGGCACGTTCCCGGCGTGGCTCGAGATCAACGGCGTCGACCCAGCGGACGTGACCGTGGTCAACGTCGACGCGGCGGGCAAGGTCGCCGCGCTCATCGAGGGCAAGGTCGACGCCATCCAGGGCTTCTACCACGACCAGGCACCGACGATCGAGAACCAGACGGGCCGCGAGGTGTCCGCGCTGCCCTTCTCGGACTTCGGCATGAACCTGCTCGGCACGGGCCTCGTGGTCAACGAGGCGACGATCGAGAGCGACCCCGAGCTCGTCCAGGCGATGCTGCGTGCGACGTCGCAGTCGTTCCTCGCGGCGTCGGAGGACCCCGAGGCCGCCGTCGCCGCGATGGCGGCGGGCGCGGAGCAGGCTCCGGACGAGAGCGTCCTCGCCGCGCAGCTCGAGGCGACGATCGGCCTCCTCAACCTCGAGGACGCACCGGCTCCCGGTGTCAACACCGAGCAGCAGTGGACGGACACCCTGACCTTCCTGTCGGAGAACACGGAGTTCGAGGGCACGGACGCGCCGGCCGACTACTGGGACCAGACCTTCGGGGAGGACCTGTGACCGCCACGACCGGGCTCGTCGCACCGACCCGGTCGGTCGACGCGGAACCGATCATCGAGGTCTCGCACCTCACGATGCGCTTTCGCTCGAAGCGGTCCGAGACCGTGGCACTCGACGACGTGTCGCTGACCGTCATGCCCGGCGAGTTCGTCACGATCGCGGGCCCGTCGGGCTGCGGGAAGTCGACGCTGCTCAAGATCGTGGCGGGGCTGACGCTCGTCTCCGAGGGCGACGTGCGGCTCTATGGCGAGCGGGTCACCCGGCCACAGCGCGAGATCGGGTTCGCCTTCCAGCGGTCGGCGCTGCTCGAGTGGCGCGGGGTGCGCAAGAACATCCTCCTCCAGGCCGAGATGCGCGGGATGGACCGCCGTCGTGCGGAGGCACGGGCGGACCACCTCATCGAGCTCACGGGACTCAGCGGCTTCGAGAAGGCGCTCCCGCACGAGCTCTCCGGCGGCATGCAGCAGCGCGTCGCCCTGTGCCGGGCGCTCCTGCACGAGCCGCGCGTCCTGCTCATGGACGAGCCGTTCGGTGCCCTGGACGCGCTGACGCGCGAGCAGATGAACATCGAGATGAACCGGATCTGGCGCGAGACGGGGACGACCATCGTGCTCGTCACGCACTCGGTGCCGGAGGCGGTGTTCCTCGGCAGCAGGATCGTCGTGATGAGCCCGCGCCCCGGTCGCATCGTCGAGACGCTCGAACCCGGCCTGCCGGACCACCGTGAGTACGCGACGACCCTCGCGGACCCGCGGTTCACCGCGGCGGCCGAGCACCTGCGCGACCTGCTCGGCGCCAGCCACGTCGCCGAGTGACGACGGCCGGCACGGCACCCGCGCCCGCGGGTGCCGGCCGCACGGCCCTCGAGGACACCACGAGACCCCAGGAGGACCCAGCATGACCGCGAAGCGCACCGGCGTCGGCATCGTCGGGATGGGGGGCATCGGCACGATGCACGCGCGGGCGTTGCGCGAGCTGGGGGACCGGGCGCGGCTCGTCGCCTACAGCGGCGCGCGGGCCGCCACGGCGGAGGAGCTCGCGGGCTGGCCCGCGGAGCACTTGGAGCCGGACGACGTGGTCACGCACCCGGAGGTCGACGTGGTGGCGATCTGCTCGCCGAGCGGGACGCACGCCGACCTCGCGCTGGCGGCGCTCGAGGCCGGTCGGCACGTGGTCGTCGAGAAGCCGCTCGCCCTGGACGTCGACGACGCGCTGCGCGTCGCACGCACGGCCCGCGAGCGCGGGCTGATGGTGTCCATGATCTCCCAGCGCCGTTTCGAGACCGAGCACGCGGCGCTCAAAAAGGCCTTCGAGGACGGGGCGCTGGGCGAGCTCCGTCTCGCCACGACCCACGTCCACTGGTTCCGCGACGACGACTACTACCGCGCCGCGGCGTGGCGGTCCACGACCGAGCAGGGAGGGGGCTCGTTGATGAACCAGGGCGTGCACAACGTGGACCTCCTGCGCTGGCTCTGCGGCCCGGTCGAGTCGGTGACCGCGCAGTCCGGGACCCTCGGGCACGCGATGGCGGCCGAGGACACCACCGTCGCGACGGTCCGGTTCGCGTCGGGCGCGCTGGGCGTGGTCACCACGACGACGGCGACGCCGCCGGGGTTCCCCGCGACCCTCGCGCTGTACGGCTCCCGCGGCTCGGTCGAGCTCGGGCAGGGCGAGGTGCGCCGGTGGGACGTGCCGGGGGTGCCGGAGCCGCGGACGCGGAACATCGCCAGCGGTGCGGCCGACCCGCTGGCGATCGGGCACGCGGGGCACCTCGCCCAGTGGCAGCGGATCGTCGCCGCGCTCGAGACGTCGACGGCGGTCCCGGTCGGGATCGAGGAGGCCGTCGAGACCGTCCGGCTCCTGTGCGCGATCTACGAGGCGGGCGCGACCGGCGCGACGGTCAGGCCGCAGGACCTGGGATCGCGCGCACCGGTGGTATGACGCGGCGTCGGAGCCGCCGTGGCACGATCGGTGCAAACGTTCGCATCCGTCCGGGCCGAGCGGTGGCCGGGCTCGCGAGTGCCTGCCGCTACAATCGTTCGCAGAAGCATGCCGGGATCGATGACGTCGAGGAGGGGAACCGTGGTCACAGTCCGCGACGTCGCTCGCGAGAGCGGCGTGTCGATCTCCACGGTCTCGCGCGCACTCGCGGAGCCCGAGCGCGTCGCTCCCGAGACGCGTGACCGCGTGGTCGCCGTCGCGACCCGGCTCGGCTACCGGCCGAACCGTGCCGCGAGCGGCCTGCGCGCCGGCCGCACCGGTGCGCTGGGCCTCGTCGTGCCGGACCTCGAGAACCCCTACTTCGCGTCCGTCACCAAGGGTGTCCAGGCGCGCGCCCGGAGGACGGGGCACGCGGTGTTCGTCGTCGACGCGGGCGAGGACCCGGGGCTGGAGACTGAGCTCGTCGAAGGCCTGCGCCCGCAGACCGACGGCCTGGTCCTGTGCTCCCCGCGCGCCGTCGAGGCCGACCTCGAGGTCGCCCGCGACACCCCCGTCGTCCTGGTGAACCTCCGCATCGACGGGATCCCCGCGGTCTCGTCCGACGACGCGCACGGCGTCGTGCTCGCCGTCGAGCACCTGCGAGCGCTCGGGCACCGGCGCGTGGCCTACGTCGGCGGCCCCGAGCGGTCCTGGTCGGACGCCCGCCGTCGCGCCGGGCTCGAGCTCGCGCACGCGCGCTTCCCCGACGTCGAGACGGTCGCGGTCGGTTCCTTCCGTCCGCGCGTCGAGGGTGGGCGGGCCGCGGCCGACCTCGTGGTCGCCTCCGGCGCGTCGGCGGTGCTCGCCTACAACGACCTCGTCGCGCTCGGTCTCGTGGCGCGGCTCAGGGAGCGCGGCGTGTCCGTCCCGGACGACCTCAGCGTGGTCGGCTTCGACGACACGTTCGTCGCGACGCTCTCCTCGCCGCCCCTCACGACCGTGCGCACGGACCTCTCGCTGCTCGGCGCGCGGGCCGTCGACCGGCTCGTCGCCCTGCTCGACGCGCGGCGCGCCGCGCGCGTCCCGGCGACCGGCGCGGACAGCGCCGTCGGGCCACCGACCGGTCCCGAGGACGAGCTGCCCGTCGAGCTCGTCGTGCGCGACTCGACGACCGTCCCACCGACCACGGTGCCCCCCGGGGCCCGCCCGAGCACCACCGAACCGCAGGAGGCCGTGTGACCGCCCCGACCGCCACCCCGACGCCGCCGGCCCCGGACGCCCTGTCGGGCGCGGCGCCGGACGACCGTGACGACACGCGCCTGCACCGCGACACGGTGCCCTCGGACCTGCCCGCGCCCGTGCGGCCGACGCAGGTCGGGATCGTGCACCTCGGCATCGGGGCGTTCCACCGCGCCCACCAGGCCGTCGCCACCGAGGACGCCGCGCTCGCCACGGGCGACACGCGCTGGGGGATCCTCGGCGTGACGCAGCGCTCCGCGTCGGTCCGCGACCAGCTGCGCCCGCAGGGCGGGGTGTACACCGTGCTCACGGTCGGCCCCGAGGGCGGGTCCCCGCGCGTCGTCGGTTCCGTGACCGACGTCGCGTGGCCGGCGGAGGAGACGCCGCGCATCCTCGCCGCGCTCGCCACGCCGACGACCCACGTCGTGACGCTCACCATCACGGAGAAGGGCTACTCGCGCGGGGCCGGTGGCGGTCTCGACGTCGAGGCCGTGCGCCGCGACCTCGACGCGCTCGCCCGCGAGGAGGACGTCGCGGGGTACCGCGAGGAGGTCGAGACGGCGACGAGCGCCGTCGGGCTGCTCGTGCGCGGCCTGGCCGCGCGCCGTCGGGCCGGTGGCGCACCCCTCACGGTGCTGAGCTGTGACAACCTCGCCGACAACGGCCGCGTGCTCGCCGCGCTCGTGCGGGAGGCCGTGGACACGGCCCTGCCCGGCGTGGAGGGCGACGACCTGCGGGCGTGGCTCGCGGCGTCGGTCACGTTCCCGTGCAGCATGGTCGACCGCATCGTCCCCGCGACGACACCCGCCCAGCGCGACGAGGTCGAGACGCTTCTCGGCGCGCGCGACGAGGGCCTCGTCGTCGCCGAGCCGTTCCTCCAGTGGGTCATCGAGGACCGCTTCGCCGGCCCACGACCGGCGTGGGAGCAGGCCGGGGCGACGTTCACCCACGACGTCGCGCCGTACGAGCGCGCCAAGCTGCGCCTGCTCAACGGCGCCCACTCGCTCCTCGCGTACGCGGGCTCCCTCGCCGGGTACGCGACGATCGCCGAGGCCGTCGCGGACCCGGCGCTCGCGGCGCAGGCCCGCGCGCTGCAGGCCGACGCGATCGCGACGCTCGAGGCCCCCGACGGGATCGACCTCGCCGCCTACGCCGACGAGCTGCTCGAGCGGTTCGCCAACCCCGCGACGGGGCACACGACCCGCCAGGTCGCGATGGACGGGACGCAGAAGATCCCGTTCCGCTGGGGCGGGACGCTCGCGGACCGTCTCGCCGACAGGTCCGCCGGATCTGCGCTGCCGCAGGGCGTCGTGGCCGCGCTGGCGGCCTGGGCGGCGTTCGTGGTCGCCGAGGTGCGCGCCGGCCGCGCGGTCGACGACCCCCGTGCCGAGGAGCTGCGCTCGGTCGTGGAGGCGGCCGACGGCGACGCCGCGGCGGTCCGCGCGCTCGTGCGCCTGCCGGGGCTCCTGCCCGACGTCGCGGACGCGGGCTCGCTCGACGCCCTCGCCGACGCGGTCGTCACCGCCGTCGGAACGGTGGTGAGCGCGTCGTGAAGATGGGCTTCCGCTGGTACGGCGAGGGGAACGACACGGTCACGCTCGACCACGTCCGGCAGGTCCCGGGGGTGGAGACGATCGTGTGGAGCCTGCACGACAAGCAGGCGGGCGAGGTGTGGGAGCAGGCGGAGATCGACGCCGAGGTCGCGAAGATCGTCGGCCTCACGGACGAGGCCCGCGCACGCGGGATCACGCGGACGTTCGACGCCGAGGTCGTCGAGTCCGTGAACGTCCACGAGTCGATCAAGCTCGGCCGCACCGTCCTCGGGATGGGTCGCGACGAGGCGATCGACAACTACCGGACGACGATCCGTCGCCTGGGCCGGGCCGGGGTGAAGGTCGTCTGCTACAACTTCATGCCGGTCTTCGACTGGCTGCGCACCGACCTGTGGCACCCGCTGCCGGACGGGTCGACCGCGCTGTTCTTCGAGCGCGCCGTCGTGGACGCGATGTCCCCGGAGCGGCTGATCGCGGACATGGAGGCGAACACCCACGGGCTCACGCTGCCGGGCTGGGAGCCGGAGCGGCTCGCGAGCTTCGGCGAGCTGAACGCCGCGTACGAGGGCGTGACGCACGAGGACATGTACGCGCACTACCGGTACTTCCTCGACGCGGTCGTCCCCGTGTGCGAGGAGGTGGACGTCAAGCTCGGCGTGCACCCCGACGACCCGCCGTTCGACGTGTTCGGCTGGCCGCGCGTGGTCTCGTCGAAGGACGACCTCGCCACCGTGCTCGACCTCCACCCCAGCCCCTGTCACGGCCTGACCCTGTGCCTGGGCAGCTTCTCGGCGGACCCGGACGCGGACGCCGTCGACGCCGTGCGCACGTTCATGGACCGCATCCACTTCACGCACGTGCGCAACATCAAGCACCTGGGGAACGGAGACTTCACGGAGGTGGCGCACCGGGCGTGCGAGGGGAGCGTCGACACGACGGGCATCATGAGGGCCTACGCCGAGGCGGACTACCAGGGGTACGTGCGCCCCGACCACGGGCGCCACCTGTGGGACGAGAACACGACCGCCAAGCCACGGCCCGGGTACGGCCTCTACGACCGCGCGCTGGGGATCCAGTACCTCCTCGGCGCGTGGGACGCCTTCCGCTACCGCACGCCGTGAAACCGGGCGTCGTCCTGGGGTCGGACCGGGCGCCGTCCCGTGCCTGCGCGGGCGGCGTGCCGTACGGTCGAGACTCCTGAAGCCGCCGACCTGAGGAGCCGTCGTGCCCCGACCCCCGCTGCCGTCCTCGCTCGTCGACCTGCTGCGCCGACCGAACGCCGCCGTGATGGCGACCACGCGGTCCGACGGCGCACCGGTGACCGCCGCGACCTGGTACGTCCTCGAGGACGACGGCCGGGTGCTCGTCAACCTCGACGAGAGCCGCGTGCGGCTCCAGCACCTGCGTCGTGACCCGCGCGTGTCGATCACGGTGCTCGACGAGAACTGGTACACCCACGTGACGCTCCTCGGCCGCGTCGTCGAGCTGCGCGACGACGAGGGTCTTGCCGACATCGACCGGATCTCGACGCACTACACCGGTCACGAGTACGCGAACCGCGAGAACCCGCGCGTCTCCGCATGGATGGAGGTCGAGCGCTGGTACGGCTGGGGCGCCGCTCGCGGCGACGGCGCGAGCGACTGACGGGCGGCGGGCCCCGGACCGGGCCTCAGGCGCGGTCGCCCGCGCTCGACGCGCGGACCACGAGCTCCGGCTGGAAGACCACCTGCTCGGCGACGGCGTCCCGCCCGCGCAGGAGCAGGTCCGCGGCGCGCTCGCCGAGCAGGTGGGTCGGTTGGCGCACCGACGTGAGCGGGGTCGCGAGCTCCGCGGCGAACGCGACGTCGTCGTACCCGACGACGGCGACCTCGCCCGGGACGTCGACCCCCTCGCGGCGCAGCGTGCGCAGCGCGCCGAGCGCGGCGAGGTCGTTGACGCAGAACAGGGCGGTGGGACGGTCGTCGCGCGCGAGCAGGGCGCGCGTCGCGGCCTCGCCGCCGTCGGCGTTGAGCGACGGGAGGGTGATCTCCGTGAGGTGCTCCGCCGGGTCGAGGCCCGCGGCCGCGAGCGCGTGCTCGACGCCGCGCAGGCGGTCCGCGCACTGGCGGATCGAGTGGGGCCCGTTGAGGAACGCGACCCGGGTGTGACCCTGGTCGAGGAGGTGCTGCGCGGCGAGCTCGCCGCCGCGCACGTCGTCGACGGCGACCGAGGACAGGTCGGGCGTCGGTGCCGGGCGGTCCAGGAGCACGACCCCGACGCCGCGCTCGCGCAGGGCCAGCAGGTGGTCGACCCGGTCCGTCGCCGGGACGACCATCACGCCGCGGACGCCGTGCTCCTCGAAGAGGCGCAGGTAGCGCGACTCGCGCTCCGGGTCCTCCTCGGAGCTCGCGACCATGAGCGTGTAGTCGTCGCGCGCGAGGCGGTCCTCGATGCCGCGCGCGACGTCGGTGAAGAACGGGTTGGCGATGTCGAGGACGACCGCGCCGACCGTGGTGATCGTCCCCGCACGGAGCTGGCGTGCCGACCCGTTGGGCACGAACGAGAGGTCGTCGATCGCGGCGAGGACGCGCTCGCGCGTCGCGGGGGAGACGCGGTCGGGCCGGTTGAGCACGTTCGACACGGTGCCGACCGAGACCTGGGCCCGCCGCGCGACGTCGCTCACCGACGCGCGACGGCGCTGTGGCTCGGTGGTCATGAGATCTTCTCTCGTCGGTCAGGCACCATGATGAAGCGATTCACGCACACGAAAGGGTACCGATGACCGCATCTCGCGCCACGCGCGTCTGCTTCACCTCCCAGGTCCGCCCGGAGCGGCTCGACGAGTACCGGTCCGTCCACGGGGCGGTGTGGCCGGAGATGCTCGAGGCCCTGCGTGACTCCGGCTGGCGCGACTACCACCTGTTCCTGCGTCCCGACGGGCTCCTCGTCGGGTTCCTCGAGACCGACGACTATGCCGCGGCCCAGGCCGCGATGTCGCGCACGGCGGTCAACGCGCGCTGGCAGGCGGCGATGGGCGACTTCTTCGTCGCCGACGGCAGCCCCGACGAGGGCTTCGTCGTGCTCGACGAGGTCTTCCACCTCGAGGCCCAGCTCGAGCGCGCCGGCCTGCCGACCGGCTGACCGCCCGGCGGGCTCCGGCCACCTGCCACGGTGCCGGCCACAGCCTTCGCCGGATGCGCCCTCGGCGTCTTGACCGCGAGAGAGAGGCTCCCGTACGCTCGCGATGAATCGATTCATTCCTGGATCGGACACACGGGCCGACGGTGGCCCGCGACGGCGCGCGAGGCTGCGCGGAAGAGGAGAAGGACCATGACGGACCGCACCGAGGCGGCGCGTGCCGCGCTGCGGCAGCAGACGATCGAGCTCCCCTCATGGGCGTTCGGCAACTCGGGGACGCGCTTCAAGGTCTTCGCCCAGCCGGGCGTGCCGCGCGACCCGTACGAGAAGATCGCGGACGCCGCGCAGGTGCACCGGTACACCGGCGTCGCGCCGCGCGTGTCGCTGCACATCCCGTGGGACCTGGTGGACGACTACGCGGACCTGTCGCGCCGTGCGGCTGACCTGGGCGTGTCGATCGGCATGGTCAACTCGAACCTCTTCCAGGACGACGACTACAAGCTCGGGTCGCTCACGCACCCGGACCCCGTCGTGCGCAAGAAGGCGGTCGACCACCACCTCCAGTGCCTCGACGTCATGGCGGCGACAGGCTCGCGCGAGCTCAAGCTGTGGCTCCCGGACGGCATCAACTACCCCGGCCAGGACTCGCTCCGCGCGCGCCAGGACCGCCTCGCCGACTCCCTCGCGGAGATCTACGCGGCGCTGACCGCCGCACACCCCGAGAACCGGCTCGTGCTCGAGTACAAGTTCTTCGAGCCCGCGTTCTACGCGACCGACATCCCGGACTGGGGCACGTCGCTGCTGCACTGCCTCGCGCTGGGCGACCGGGCGAAGGTCGTGCTCGACACGGGCCACCACGCGCCGGGGACGAACATCGAGGTCATCGTCATGCAGCTCCTGCGTCAGGGGCGGCTCGGCGCCTTCGACTTCAACTCGCGCTTCTACGCGGACGACGACCTCATGGCCGGCGCGGCGGACCCGTTCCAGCTCTTCCGGATCATGCACGAGATCGTCCAGGCCGGGGCGCTCGACCCGAGCAGCGGCGTGAACTTCATGCTCGACCAGTGCCACAACGTCGAGGCGAAGATCCCGGGCCAGATCCGGTCCGTGATGAACGTCCAGGAGGCGACGGCCAAGGCGCTGCTCGTCGACGCGGACGCGCTCGAGGCGGCCCAGGTCTCGGGCGACGTGCTCGCCGCGAACGGCGCCCTCATGGACGCGTACAGCACCGACGTGCGCCCGCTGCTCGCGGACCTGCGCACCGAGCAGGGCCTCGCGCCCGACCCGATGGCCGCGTTCGCGGCGTCGGGCTACACCGAGACGATCGTGGCCGAGCGCGTCGGTGGCGCGCAGGCCGGATGGGGAGCCTGAGATGACCGGCACGACCACGAGCCCGACCCAGCCCGCCACCGAGGCCGTCGCCGACCTCGTCGCCCGGTCGAACCGCTTGGGTTCCGACCCGCGCGTGACGAACTACGCGGGCGGCAACACGTCCGCCAAGGGCACCGAGACCGACCCGGTCACGGGCGAGCCCGTCGAGCTGCTGTGGGTCAAGGGCTCGGGCGGCGACCTCGGCACGCTCACCGCGCAGAACCTCGCCGTCCTGCGCCTCGACCGGCTGCGCGCGCTTGCCGGCGTGTACCCGGGCGTGGAGCGCGAGGACGAGATGGTCGCCGCGTTCGACTACTGCCTGCACGGCAAGGGCGGAGCGGCGCCGTCGATCGACACGGCCATGCACGGCCTCGTCGACGCCGCGCACGTGGACCACCTGCACCCCGACGCGGGCATCGCGCTCGCGACCGCCGCGGACGGCGAGGCCCTGACGCGCGAGGTGTTCGGCGACGAGGTGGTGTGGGTGCCGTGGCGGCGTCCCGGCTTCCAGCTCGGCCTGGACATCGCCGCCATCAAGGACGCGCACCCGCAGGCGATCGGGTGCGTGCTCGGCGGGCACGGCATCACGGCGTGGGGCGAGACGTCCGAGGAGGCCGAGCGGCGCTCGCTCGACATCGTCCGCCGCGCGGAGGAGTTCATCGCCGGTCGGACGGCGCAGCTCGCCGACGGCGGCGAGCACCCGTTCGGCGCGGTGCGCGCGGGCCGCGAGGCCCTCGCCGAGGACGAGCGGCGCGCCAAGGCGGCCGCGCTCGCGCCGACGATCCGCGGCCTCGCGTCGACCGACGCGCCGCAGGTCGGGCACTTCACGGACTCCGACGTCGTGCTCGACTTCCTGGCCCGCGAGAAGCTGGCCCCGCTCGCCGCGCTCGGCACGTCCTGCCCGGACCACTTCCTGCGCACCAAGGTCAGCCCGCTTGTCGTCGACGTGCCCGCCGACGCGTCCGTCGAGGAGACCGTGGAGGCGTTGCGCGCGGCGCACGCCGCGTACCGCGAGGCCTATCGCGCGTACTACGACCGGCACGCGACGCCGGACAGCCCGGCGATCCGCGGGGCCGACCCGGCGATCGTGCTCGTGCCCGGCGTCGGCATGTTCTCGTTCGGCAAGAACAAGCAGACGGCGCGCGTCGCGGGCGAGTTCTACGTCAACGCGATCAACGTCATGCGGGGCGCCGAGGCGATCAGCACGTACGCGCCCATCGAGGAGTCGGAGAAGTTCCGCATCGAGTACTGGGCGCTCGAGGAGGCCAAGCTCCAGCGTCTGCCGAAGCCGAAGACGCTCGCCACGCGGGTCGCGCTCGTGACCGGCGCCGGGTCGGGCATCGGCAAGGCGATCGCGGAGCGGCTCGCCGCCGAGGGGGCCTGCGTCGTCGTCGCGGACCGCAACCTCGACGGTGCCCGCGAGGTCGCCGACGCGCTCGGCGGTCCGGACGTCGCGGTCGCCGTCGGCGGAGACGTCACCTCCGCCCGCGACGTCGCCGCGATGGTCGACGCCGCGGCGCTCGCGTTCGGCGGCGTGGACCTCGTCGTCAACAACGCCGGGCTGTCGATCTCCAAGCCGCTGCTCGAGACCACCGAGGCGGACTGGGACCTGCAGCACGACGTGATGGCCAAGGGGTCGTTCCTCGTGTCCCGTGAGTCGGCGCGAGCGATGATCGCGCAGGGCATGGGCGGCGACATCGTCTACATCGCGTCGAAGAACGCGGTGTTCGCCGGGCCGAACAACGTCGCCTACTCCGCGACGAAGGCCGACCAGGCGCACCAGGTCCGCCTGCTCGCGGCCGAGCTCGGCGAGCACCAGATCCGGGTCAACGGGATCAACCCCGACGGCGTCGTGCGCGGCTCGGGGATCTTCGCCGCGGGCTGGGGCGCGCAGCGCGCCGCGGTGTACGGGGTCGAGGAGAAGGACCTCGGTGCGTTCTACGCGCAGCGCACGCTGCTCAAGCGCGAGGTGCTCCCGGAGCACGTCGCGGCCGCGGTCCTCGCGCTCACCGGGCCGGACCTCGCCCAGACGACCGGCCTGCACGTGCCCGTCGACTCGGGCGTCGCCGCGGCGTTCCTGCGATGAGCGGCACCCCGCACGACGCACCGCCGGTCGGGCGTCCGGACGACCGCCCCCGCGCGGCCTTCGCCGCGGTGGACCTCGGCGCGTCGAGCGGACGCGTCGTGGTGGGGGTCGCGCGGGGTGCGCCGGGGGAGGAGCGCGTCGACCTCACCGAGGTCGCGCGCTTCGCCAACGGGCCGGTCGAGGTGCCCGACGCCGCGGGCTCCGGTCTGTACTGGGACCTCCTCCACCTGTGGCGCGGAACCCTCGACGGGCTGCGCGCTGCGGGCGCCCACGCCCGGTCGCTCGGGCTGGCGCTCGCCGGCATCGGCATCGACTCGTGGGCGGTCGACGTCGGTCTCGTCGCCGCGGACGGCACGCTCCTCGGCAACCCGCGGCACCACCGCGACCCGCGCCTCGCGGGCGTGGCCGACGACGTGCTCGCCCGTCTGGGCGCGGCCGAGCAGTACGCGGTCGACGGCCTCCAGGTGCTCCCGTTCACCACGTCGTTCCAGCTCGTCGCCGGCCGGCACGACGCCGCGTGGCCGCTCGCCGCGTCCGTGCGCCTCGTCCCGGACCTCCTCGCGTCGTGGCTGACCGGTGTGGTCGCGAGCGAGGTCACCAACGCGTCGACGACCGGGCTCCTCGACGCCACGACGCGCGACTGGTCCGACCGGACGGTCGCCGCGCTCGAGGACGCCTACCCGGAGCTCGGCGGGCTGCGGGCGCGCCTCGCGGACGTCGTCGAGCCGGGGACGGTGCTCGGGCCGTTGACAGCGGCGGTGCAGGAGCAGACCGGTCTCGGCGCCGTCCCGGTCGTCGCGGTCGGGTCGCACGACACCGCCTCGGCGGTCGTCGGCGTGCCCGCGACCGACGAGCGCTTCGCGTACGTGTCCTCCGGGACCTGGTCCCTCGTCGGCGTCGAGCTCGACGCCCCGGTGCTCACCGCGGAGAGCCGCGCGGCGAACGTCACCAACGAGCTCGGCGTCGACGGCACCGTGCGCTACCTCAAGAACGTCATGGGCCTGTGGGTGCTGTCCGAGACGCTCCGGACGTGGCGCGAGGCGGGCGACCCGGTGACCCTGGACGACGCCCTCTCCGCGGCCGAGGCGGCCGAGCCGGGTCGCACCGTCGTCGACCTGGACGACGACGCGTTCCTCCCGCCCGGTGACATGCCGTCGCGCCTCGCCGCGGCAGCGCGCGCCTCCGGGCAGCCCGTCCCGGCGACCGTCGGCGAGGTCGTGCGGTGCGTCCTGGACTCGCTCGCCGACGCCTACCGGCGCGGGCTCGAACAGGTCACGGCCCTGTCCGGCCGTGCGGTCGACGTCGTCCACGTTGTGGGCGGCGGGTCGCAGAACGCGCTGCTGTGCCGACTGACCGCCGAGGCGACCGGGCTGCCGGTCGTCGCCGGACCGGTCGAGGGCGCCGCGCTGGGCAACCTGCTCGTCCAGGCGCGCGCCGTCGGCGTGCTCGACGGTGACCTCGCCGCACTGCGCGCGGTCGTGCGCCGGTCCGTCGCGCCCACGACGTACGAGCCGGTGCCCGGCACACGGCACGCTGCTACGGTCCGGCCATGACCCCGCCGCGCGCCCTCGTCCTCGCCGGTCGCGGACGGTACGAGGACCCCTGGCACGACCACGCCGCGACGTCGCACGTCGTGGCCGGTCTGCTCGGCGAGCAGGGCGTCGACGCGCAGGTGCGGTCCACGTTCCCGGACGCGTTCGGCGACCTCGGCGCGTTCGACCTCGTCGTGGTGAACGCCGGCCGTGGCCGCCCCGACCCGGGCTTCGACGGCGACGACGCCGCGTGGGCGCCCGCCCACGAAGCGGTCCGGGAGTACGCGGCCGCGGGCGGCGCGCTGCTCGGGCTGCACCAGGCCGCGAACGCGTTCGCGGACGGCCCGCACTGGGCGGCACTCCTCGGGGGGCGCTGGGTGCCAGGCACGTCCTGGCACCCGCCGCAGGACGTCGCGACGTTCACCCCGGTGGGCGACCACCCCGTCGTCGGCGGCCTCGGCCCGGTCGTGGCGGACGACGAGCGCTACCGGGACCTCGTCGTCGAGCCGTCGTCCCGCGTTCTGCTCACGGCACGGCACGAGGGCACCGACCACCCGGTCGCGTGGGCGAGCGCCGGGGCGAGGGCGGTGTACGACGGGCTGGGCCACGGCGTGGAGTCGTACGCCTCGCCGTCGCGGCGCGAGCTCCTGCGCCGTGAGGTGGACTGGCTCCTGAACCGCTGAGTCTCCTCACACGCCCGGACCGCTCAGCGCGCCCAGGGGACGCCGAGCTCGGTGAACGTCCGCGCGCTCCGGGCGGAGTCCTCGCACCACCGCGCGACGTCGGCCACCACGGGGTGGCGGTCGTCGCCCTCGCCGAGCCAGGTCACGCCGTCGTCGGGGATCGCGCGCGGTGCAGGTGCGGTCCGGACGGCCTCGAGCACGCGCATGAACGCTCCGGTGTCGCGGACGTCGCACGCGAGACGCCGGTCCGGGTCCTCGCGCGTCGCGAGCAGGTCCTCGAGGAGGTTCGTCCGGCCGTAGGTCTTCTCGACCTGGAGCCGCGGCGTGCGCAGCGTGACGCGGTCGTGCTCGTACTCGAAGGTGATCTCGCCGTCCGTGCCCAGCACGAGGACCCGCGCGGGCGTCCGCTCCTGCGCGCACAGCGTGAGACCGGCGCCGAAGCGCCTCCCGTCCGCCGTCACGACCCGCAGCGACGACGTGTCGTCGGACTCGATCGGGTTCGCGCGGTACAGGTCCACGACGACGTGCGCCACGTCCGCGGACGTCCTCGCCCCGCCGACGCGCAGCATCGTCGCGACGGCGTGCGCGAGCGGGTTCGTCACGACGCCGTCGACGACGTCGCGCCCGTCGAGGCGGCGCCGGCCCGCCCAGGCCGCGCGTCCCCAGTAGCCCGCCGTCCGCACCCACGTGCCGACCGCGCCGTACCCGACGACCTCGCCGATCTCGCCGTCGGCGACGAGCTCCGTCACGGCGTCGATCGCGTGCGACCCGAACGACTGGAAGCCGACCTGGCACAGGCGACCGGTGCGCTCGGCCGTCTCGACGATCGCCGCGTGCTCCGCCAACGACGCCGCCGTGGGCTTCTCGAGCAGGACGTCGAGCCCGGCCTCCATCGCGACGCGCGCGAGCGGGAGGTGCGTGTGGATCGGCGTGCACAGGATCACGACCTCGGGCCGGACGTCGGGATCGGCCGCGGAGAGCAGGTCGCCGAGCGTCGGGAACCAGGGCGCGGGGTCGTCGTCGGGCCGCCGGGGGTCGACGACCGCGCTGAGGCGCACGAGGCCGCGCTCGGCGAGCGCCGCGACGGCGCGCAGGTGCGACCCCCCGTGACCGTGGATGCCGACGACCGCTACCGGCGTCGCGTCGCTCATCGGACGCGTCCCGCGTACGAGGCCGCCTCGTCGAGGTCGAGCGCCCGGTCCACGAGGACGGCGCGGACCCCGGTCTCGAACGTCCCACCGGCCGGGACGGTCCGCGGCGTTTCCCACGCCAGGGCCGGGCCCGTGCCCGGGTACTCCGACGCCCGGACGAACCAGGGCAGCGGCTCGCCGGGCTGGACGAGGACGAGCGTCGTGCGGCGGTCCCCGTGCTCCTGGACGTACGCCACCCAGGGGGACGTGCTCCCGTGGGCGAGCTCCTCGCCGGTGCCGGCGGCGCTGAGGACCTCGGTGCGGCCGGCGATCGGCAGGCGCCAGAACAGCCCGCCGTAGCCGGCGCCCGGCCGCCCGTTGGTGGCGGGCGACCCGATGACGAGCGCCCCGCGCTCGGCGCGCAGCGTCGAGCTCCAGTCGAGCACCCAGGCGTCCGTGTCGAGCAACCAGGCGTCGAGCCGGCGGTCCTCCTCGAGCTGGGGGACGCCGTGCTCGTCGTGCCAGCGCACGCGGTCGTGCAGGAGGTGCGGCTCGACGGGGTCGACGAGCAGGGCACGGCTCAGCTGGCGGCCGTGGTTCGGCAGCAGCGTCGGGCCGACGTCGCTGACGAACGTGCGCCCGCCCCAGTAGGACGTGCCGTTGACGTCCGGCACGGCGACGGAGACGCCGTAGTGGTGACGGTGGTCGACGGGTCCGGAGTCGGTGAGGGGAACGCCGGCGAGCGTGTGGACCGGGTGCAGGAAGCTGCGGGGCGCGTGCACCTGCGGCAGCCGGTCGCCCTGCTGGTAGCGCGCGAGGCGCAGGTCCCCGTAGCGGAGCCCGACGGCGTCGCCGTCCGTCTCCCAGCGCACGACGTCCCCGGGGGAGGGTGCGGAGACCCCGGTGGCCTCGGGTGCCCGCGTCTCCGGCTGGGCGGCGCGCGAGCGCACGACGCCGCGGGGCGCGGGGCCGGTGCTCGCCCGGACCTCGAGAGAGGGGTCGAAGCGCGTCGCGTGCGAGGCGCCCTGGTTCGCGTCGATCAAGGCCGACAGCTCCTTCCACGCGTGCCGGCCGAGCTCGGCCTGGGGAACCGCGACGGTGGTCAGTGACGGGGTGGCGTACCGCGCGAGGTCGATGTCGTCGAACCCTGCGACGGAGAGGTCGGCCGGGATCGCGACCCCGGCCTCGTTGAGGCCCGCGAGCAGGCCGAAGGCGACGAGGTCGTTGAACGCGACGACCGCCGTCGGGCGGGCGGCGAGCACCTCGTCGACGGCGGCGTGGCCCGCGGCGATGTCGGAGCCGCCGAGGAGCTCGACGACCTCGACGTCGGGGCGGCGGTCGAGCACGCGGCGCAGCCCTTCGCGGCGCTGCGCGTCGGAGGTGCTGCCCGGAGGGCCCGCGAGGTAGACGACGCGGCGGTGGTCGAGGCCCACGAGGTGCTCGAGCACCTGCTCGGCGGCGTGGGCGTAGTCGACGACGAGCGCGGGCACGTTGGCGCCGGCGAGCGAGCGGTTGACGAGGACCACGGGCGCGACCTGGGGGACGAGGTCGGCGAGCAGGGCGTCGGGCATGCGCGGCGAGACGAGGACGAGCGCGTCGCACCGCAGTCGTGCCTCGAGCGCGATCGCGGCCTCCTCGCTCGGGTCCTCCGCGCTGTCCGCGACGAGGACGCGGTAGCCCGACGGCGCCGCCGCCGTGGTCACGCCGCGCAGGATCTGCTGGAAGACCGGGTTGCCGAGGTCGGGGACGACGAGCGCGATCGTGTGGGTGCGCCCGATCGACAGGCTGCGGGCGACGTTGCTCGGGCGGTAGCTCAGCTCCGTGGCGACGCGGCGCACGCGCTCGGTGATCTCGGGGTCGACGGTCGACCGGCCGTTCATGACCCTCGACACCGTCGCGCGCGAGACACCCGCCGCCGTCGCAACGTCGGCGATGGTGATCTGGTCTCGGCGTGTGCTCACGCTGGCCATCGTTCTCCCTCGGGTCGTCGGGCGCGCGTCCTCGGCGCCCCCCGCGTCGTCGCGGGCACGCTCTCCCGGCCCCCGGCCGGTCGCGATGGCATGACGGTACACCATGGGAAACCGGTTCCTGGTGTGATACGTTCCTCCACGTGCAACCGGTTTCCCGCTACGGCGACGGATGCGCACCGTGTTCCGATCAGTGTCGACCGGAGGTATGGCATGACCCGCAACGCTGTAGGCGGCGCGCCCCCTGAAGGAGGCGTGCCGTGGCGACCGTGACCGAACCCGCGAAGGTGGGCGGCGACGCGCCGGCACGCCGGCCCGTGGCCCGCAGGAGGCGTGGTGACGGCCGGGCGGCGGCGCTGTTCCTCGCGCCGTGGTTCGCCGGTCTCCTGCTGATCACGGCCGTCCCCATGGCCGCCTCCCTGTATCTGTCGTTCACCGACTACGACCTCCTGCAGGCGCCGTCATGGGTGGGCTTCGAGAACTACGAGCGCATGCTCGAGGACCCGCGCCTGCACAACTCGTTGCGCGTGACGTTCACCTACGTGTTCGTGTCGGTGCCGCTCCAGCTCGCCGCGGCACTCGGCCTCGCGCTCCTGCTGGACAAGGGCATGCGGGGTCTCGCGATCTACCGCTCGGTGTACTACCTGCCGTCGCTCCTCGGCGGCAGCGTGGCCATCGCGATCCTGTGGCGCCAGGTCTTCGGCGCCGACGGGCTCCTCAACCAGGTGCTCGCCTTCTTCGGGATCCAGGGTCAGGGCTGGGTGTCGCACCCGGACTACGCGCTCGGGACGCTCGTGGTCCTCAACGTCTGGACGTTCGGGGCGCCGATGGTCATCTTCCTCGCGGGTCTGCGCCAGATCCCGGCGATGTACTACGAGGCGGCCTCGATCGACGGCGCCGGCAGGACGCGGCGGTTCTTCGCCATCACCGTCCCGATGCTCACGCCGATCATCTTCTTCAACCTCGTCCTGCAGCTCATCAACGCCTTCCAGTCCTTCACGCAGGCCTTCGTCGTCAGCGGCGGGACCGGCGGCCCGGCGGACTCGACGATGTTCTACACGCTCTATCTCTACCTGAAGGGCTTCGGCTCCTACGAGATGGGCTACGCGTCGGCGATGGCCTGGTTCCTGCTCCTCATCGTCGGCGGCATGACGCTCGTCAACTTCCTCGCCTCCAAGTATTGGGTCTTCTACGATGACTGAGACGACGACCGGCGCCGTGCGGCGCACCACGTCCGCGGCCGGCGACGACCCGCACGGCGGCTCGGCCGCCGGGGGTACCGCCGACGCCCGCACCACCCTCACCGAGCTCGCGGCCGAGGCCTCTCAGCGTCCCGTGCGCCGCCAGGGACGCCTGCGCTCCCGCGCGGCGTCCGGCGTCAAGCACGTGCTGCTCGTGGCGTTCGGGTTCATCATGCTCTACCCGCTGCTGTGGATGCTCGCGAGCTCGTTCAAGCCGACGGCGCTCATCTTCCGCGAGCCCGGTCTCATCCCGTCCGAGATCGACCTCTCCAACTACACCGAGGGCTGGGGTGCGCTGCTCCACCCGTTCAGCCACTACCTGATGAACTCGGCGATCGTGGTCCTGGGGTCCGTCCTCGGCAACCTCGTGGCGTGCTCGCTCGCGGCCTACGCGTTCGCGCGACTCGAGTTCCGCGGCCGCAAGGTCTGGTTCGCCATCATGCTCATGACGATCATGCTGCCGATCCACGTGATCATCGTGCCGCAGTACATCCTCTTCTCGTCGTTGAGCTGGATCAACACGTTCCTGCCGCTCATCGTGCCGAAGCTCCTGGCCACGGACGCGTTCTTCATCTTCCTCATGGTCCAGTTCTTCCGCGGCATCCCGCGCGAGCTCGACGAGGCGGCGCGCCTGGACGGGTGCGGCCACGGGCGCATCTACGCGCGGATCATGATGCCGCTCGCGCTCCCGGCCCTCGCCACGACGGCGATCTTCACGTTCATCTGGACGTGGAACGACTTCTTCAGCCAGCTCATCTTCCTCACCAAGCCGGACATGTACACGGTCCCGATCGCGCTGCGCACGTTCGTCGACTCGACCGGCCAGAGCTCGTGGGGACCGATGTTCGCGATGTCCATCGTCTCGCTGGTACCCGTCTTCCTCGTCTTCCTGTTCGGCCAGAAGTACCTCGTCAAGGGCATCGCCACGACGGGCATCAAGTAGCTCACCTCACCACCGCACGACTCCGCCCCGGCTCCAGGCCGGACCGCGACCGAAACGACGACGTCTCGTCACGCACCGAAGGAGAGTCATGAACACGTTCACCACCCGCGCGGGGCGCCCCGCTGCACGCCGCAGCGCGGCCGTCGCGGCCGCCCTCGTCGCCGGAGCCCTCACGCTGACCGCGTGCTCGGGTGACAGCGGAGCCCTCCCCGAGGACGAGGAGTCCTCGTCGACGGCAGAGGAGGGTCCCGTCGAGATCCGCTTCGCGTGGTGGGGCTCGGACACGCGCCACCAGACCACGCAGGAGATCATCGACCTCTTCGAGGAGAAGAACCCCGACATCACGGTCGTCCCCGACTTCACCGACTGGAGCGGGTACTGGGACAAGCTGGCGACCTCGGTGGCCGCGGGCGACGCGCCCGACGTCATCACCCAGGAGGAGCGCTACCTCGCCGACTACGCGAGCCGTGGGGTGCTCGCCGACCTCGCCGAGCTGGACGTCGACACGTCCGCGATCGACGAGTCGATCGTGAAGACGGGCGAGACCGACGGGGGCCTGTACGGCATCCCGACGGGCGTGAACGCCTACACGGTCCTCGCCGACCCCCAGGCGTTCGAGGCCGCGGGCGTGGAGATCCCGGACGACACCACGTGGACCTGGGAGGACTACGTCGAGACGGCCAACGCCGTCGCGGCCGGGTCCGAGGGCGTCTACGGGACCCAGGACTACGGCTTCAACGAGGCCGGCATCTCGATCCGCGCGCGCCAGCTCGGCGAGGCGCTGTACACCGCGGACGGTGAGCTGGGCGTCTCGGAGGAGACGGTCGCCGACTTCTTCCAGACGTCCCTCGACCTGCAGGCCGGCGGGGGCGAGCCGGACGCCGCGCGCTCCGTCGAGATCGAGGCCGCCGGACCGGAGGGCTCGCTGCTCGGCACGAACACCGGTGCGATGGGCTTCTGGTGGTCCAACCAGCTCGGTGCGGTGAGCACCGCCGCGGGACGCGACCTGGAGCTGCTGCGCGTGCCCGGCGAGTCCGACGGCGAGCGCACCGGCATGTACCTCAAGCCGGCGATGTACTACTCCGTCGCCGAGACCTCGGAGCACCCGGAGGCCGCCGCGAAGTTCGTCGACTTCCTCCTCAACGACCCCGAGGCCGGCGCGCTGATGCTCTCCGACCGCGGTCTCCCCGCGAACGTCGACGTCCGTGAGGCGATCCTGCCCGACCTGCCCCCGACGGACCAGCAGGTCGCCTCCTTCATCGAGGAGATCAGCGAGGACATCGTCGACGGGCCGGCCGTGCCCCCGCAGGGCGCGGGCGACGTCACCGACATCCTCATCCGCGTCAACACCGAGGTGCTCTTCGGCAACCTCTCGCCCGCCGACGCCGCGGCGCAGTTCATGACCGAGGTCGAGGCAGCCATCGGCGGCTGACGCACCGATCCACCGGGTGCCGGCAGCGCCCGGGTACGACTGGCCGGACCGTCCCCGTCGCCCCACGGGGACGGTCCGGCCGACCGCCCGCCACCCACCGGCGGACGGGACACCACCCACGGAAGGACCGCTTTGCCTCCCCTCGCCGAGTCCCCCCGAGACACCGACACCCGTCGCCGCTACGCGGTCGTCGGGACCGGGCACCGGGCCCAGATGTACGTCGACGCGATCCTCGGGCCGCACCGCGACGTCGCGCGGATCGTCGCGTGGTGCGAGCCGAACCCGGTCCGCTCCGCGTTCTACGACGACCTGGTGGCTGCCGCCGGGGAGGCGCCCGTCCCGACGTACGCGCCCGACGACCTCGAGGGGATGATCGAGCGCGAGCGCGTCGACGCGGTCGTCGTGACGTCGCCCGACCGCACCCACGCGGACGTCGTCGCGCGGGTGCTCGCCGCCGGGGCCGACGTCGTGCTGGAGAAGCCGATGACCACGACCGGGCGGGGCTGCCGCCAGATCGCGGACGCCGTCGCCGAGCACGGTCGCGACGTCGTGGTGACGTTCAACTACCGCTACTCGCCCCGGAACACCGCGCTCAAGCAGGTCATCGCGAGCGGTGAGATCGGCGAGGTCACCGCGGTCCACTTCGAGTGGGTCCTCGACACCGTGCACGGCGCCGACTACTTCCGCCGCTGGCACCGCGAGAAGGCGGTCTCCGGCGGGCTCCTCGTCCACAAGTCGAGCCACCACGCGGACCTCGTCAACTGGTGGGTCGACGACGAGCCCGACCTGGTGTTCGCGCGCGGCGGTCTGCGCTTCTACGGGGCCGACGGCGCAGGGTCCGACGACGCGGCGGCGGGCAGCCGGCCCGCGCGCGGGACGCGCGGTGCTCCCGACGGCCCTGCGGCGGACGCGCCGCGCGACCTGTTCCTCCTCGACCTCGCCGACGACCAGCGCCTGGCCGACCTGTACCTCGACGCCGAGGCGCACGACGGGTACCGACGCGACCAGGACCCGTTCGCGCCGGGGGTGACGATCGAGGACACGGCTGCCGTGATCGTCCAGTACGGCCGCGGTGCCCTCCTCACCTACTCGCTGACCGCCTACGGGCCCTGGGAGGGGTACCGCGTGAGCGTCACCGGGACGCGCGGCCGGGCGGAGCTCGAGGTCGTCGAGCGTGGTGCCGTCCTCACCGACGAGGACGGTCGGCCCGTCCTGGACCCGTCCGCGCAGGAGGCGCTGGCCACCGGGCCGACGCGCCCGCGCGGCGAGCGGCTCGTCGTGCAGCGGCACTGGGAGGAGGCGCGGGAGGTGCCGATCCCGAGGGGGCAGGGGTCTCACGGGGGCGGTGACGCGATGCTCCTGCAGGACGTCTTCCGCGGTCCGGGCGAGGACCCGCTCGGTCGTCCCGCGGGCTGGCGCGACGGGCTGCTCGCGGCCGGTGTCGGGATCGCCGCGAACAGGTCGCTCGAGACCGGCCTGCCGGTCCGCCTGGCCGACGCGGTCGGCGGTGCGCACCGGGAGCTCACGGCCACCGTCGCCGACGCCTCCGACCTCGACCCCGACGACGCGGCGCGCGTGCAGGCGGTCGGGGCATGACCGCGTCGACGCACGAGCGCGCCGCGCTGCTCGTGCTGCGCGCCGAGGACGACGTCGCGGTCGCCACGCGCGACCTCGTCCCCGGTGACGTCGTGGCGGCCGAGGGCGGCGAGACCGTCACGGTCCGCAACGACGTCCCGCGCGGGCACAAGGTCGCGCTGCGCGCGGTGCCGACGGGCGATCCCGTGCGCAAGTACGGGCAGGTCATCGGGGTCGCGTCGGCGTCGATCGAGCCGGGCGACCACGTGCACGTGCACAACCTGGGCTTCGAGGAGGGCGAGCGCGAGCACGAGCTCGCCACGGTCCGCACCGCGCTCGAGACGCCCGCGGGACCGCGGCCCACGTTCCGCGGCTACCGCCGCGCCGACGGACGCGTGGGCACGCGCTCGTACGTCGCGATCCTCACGTCCGTGAACTGCTCGGCGAGCACGGCGAAGATGATCGCCGACCAGTTCCGCGGGTTCGCGATGGACGGGTACGAGCACGTCGACGGCGTCGTCGCGCTCACCCACCAGTCGGGGTGCGGGCTCGTCCCGACGAGCGACGGCGCACAGGTGCTCCTGCGGACGCTGCGCGGGTACGCGGGGCACCCCAACGTCACGGGCGTGCTCGTGCTCGGCCTGGGCTGCGAGATGATCGCCGTCGACACGGTCCTCGCGGGAGCGCAGCTCTCCCCGGACACCGTCGTGCGGACCCTGACCATCCAGGACTCGGGAGGCGTGCGCGCGACCGTCAAGGCGGGTGCCCAGGCCGTCCGGGAGATGGTCGAGGAGATCGACGGCCGCTTCGAGCGCACCGAGTGCGACGTGTCCGAGCTCGTCCTCGGTCTCAACTGCGGGGGCTCCGACGGGTACTCCGGCATCACGGCGAACCCCGCGCTCGGGATCGCGTCCGACCGCCTCGTCTCGTACGGCGGCACGTCCGCGCTCGCGGAGACGCCGGAGGTCTTCGGTGCGGAGCACCTCCTCACGCGGCGCGCGGTGACGCCCGAGGTCGGACAGCGTCTGCTCGACCGCCTCGCGTGGTGGCAGGAGTACGCCGCAGCGGGCGGCGGGAGCCTCGACAACAACCCGTCGCCGGGCAACAAGGCGGGCGGCCTGACGACGATCCTCGAGAAGTCCCTCGGCGCCGTCGCGAAGGGCGGCCAGGCCGACCTCGCCGCGGTGCACGAGTACGCCGAGCCCATGACGACGAAGGGCTTCGTCTTCATGGACACACCGGGCTACGACCCGGTCTCCGTGACGGGCCTCGTCGCCGGCGGTGCGAACGTCGTGTGCTTCACGACCGGGCGCGGCTCGGTGTTCGGGTGCAAGCCCACGCCGTCGATCAAGCTCGGGACGAACAGCGAGCTCTACGCCCGGATGGGCGACGACGTCGACATCGACTGCGGGCGGATCGTCGACGGCACCGCGACCCTCGAGGCCGTCGCCGACGAGATCTTCGCGCGCATCCTCGCCGTCGCGTCCGGCGAGCAGACGGCGAGCGAGGACCTCGACATCGGCGGCGAGGAGTTCGTCCCCTGGCAGCTCGGGACCGTCACCTGAGCGGTCGTGACCCGGCGGCTTGGACGATCCGCCGGGCACGGTGAATGATCGACGCATGCTCACACCTGCCACCGGCGCGCCCGGCTCGCGCATCGTCGGCCTCGGACACCACCAGCCCGAGAAGACGCTCACCAACGACGACGTCGCGCAGCTCGTCGAGACGAACGACGAGTGGATCCGGTCCCGGACGGGCATCGTCACCCGGCACGTCGCCGACGACGACACGACCGTCGCCGACATGGCCGTCGGGGCCGCCCGCCACGCGCTCGACGACGCGGGCGTGGCGGCCGCCGACGTCGACCTCGTGATCGTCGCGACGGCGACCGCCGTCGACCGCTCGCCCAACACCGCGGGCCGCGTCGCGTACCACCTGCGGACCGGCGTCATGCCCGGGCAGTCGACGCCCGAGGAGGCGTCCGAGCTCGACCTGCGCGGCGTCGTCGGGCCTGCGGTGCTCGACGTCAACGTCGCGTGCTCCGGGTTCGCGCACTCCGTCGCGCTCGCCGACCAGGCGATCCGCGCCGGGTCCGCCCGCACGGCCGTCGTGATCGGGGCCGAGAAGCTCACCGCGTTCACCGACTGGACCGACCGCAGCACGTGCATCCTCACCGCCGACGGCGCGGGCGCCGCCGTGCTCCAGGCGACCGACACCCCCGGCGTCGGCCCGGTGACGTGGGGCTCCGAGCCCGACCTCACCCCCGCCGTGCTCATCGAGGCGCCGGCCGACAAGTTCGCCCAGGACGGCCGCGCCGTCTTCAAGTGGGCCATCACGCGCGCGGCAGAGCGCGCGAGGCTCGTCGTCGAGCGGTCCGGCGTGGCGCTCGACGACATCGAGGTGCTGGTCGCCCACCAGGCCAACCTGCGCATCATCGAGCCGCTCGCCAAGGCGCTCGGCATGGAGGACAGGGTCGTCGTCACCGACATCGTCGAGTCGGGCAACACCTCCGCCGCGTCGATCCCGCTCGGGCTGTCCAAGTGGTGGCACGCGGGCAGGATCCCCGCCGGCGCGCCCGCGCTGCTCTTCGGCTTCGGGGGTGGGTTCGCGTGGGCGGGCCAGGTCGTGGAGACGCCGTCGCGCTGAGTGCTCTCGGGGTGCGTCCCGTGACACACCTCGCGAGGCGCCCGGTCGGACTCACCTCGAGGGCGTACCGCCCGCTGCGCGGCGGAACCTCGTCGCGAGGCGATCGAACGCCATCGCGAGCTCGTCCCCGTCGATCACCTCGATGTCGGCGTCGAGCTGCGTCAACCACAGCGCGAGACCGTCCGGGTCGTCGGAACCCAGCTCGACGCGGCACGTGGACTCGTCGACCGTCTCGATGTCGAGCGGGACGGGGATCGTCGCGGCGACCTTGGCGGCGGGAGCGTGCACGAGCACCCGGGCCCGGTACCTCCAGGCCGCCTTGCTGACGCGTCTCACGACGAAGTCGACGGCGTCGTCCTCCGGGATCGCGCGCGGGCGGGACCGCGCCCCCGTCGGTGCGTGCGGGACCATGCGGTCGACACGGAAGACCCGCCAGTCGTCACGGTCCAGATCCCACGCGAGGAGGTACCAGAGCGGACCCCAGGTCACGAGCCGTTGCGGTTCCGTGTGACGGGCCCCTTCGATGCCCCCGGGCTTCGTGTACCCGAACCTGAGCCGCTCCTGTCCACGGATCGCGGCAGCGACTGCCGCGAGAACCGAGAGATCGAGCGGCGGCTCAGACCCGGGGACGACGCTCGTCGCCTCGCGCACGGCCTCGACGCGTCGGCGCAGGCGCGAGGGGAGCACCTGCTCCAGCTTCGCCAGCGCGGTGAGCGACGTCTCCTCGACGCCGAGCCGCTGGGTCGCGACGACACCCAGCCCGACGGCGACGGCGACGGCCTCGTCGTCGTCGAGCAGGAGCGGGGGCATCGCCGTCCCGGCGGCCAGCCGGTAACCGCCCGCGACGCCAGGGCGCGCGTCCACCGGATAGCCCAGCGACCGCAGCCTGCCGATGTCGGCGCGCACCGTCCTCGTGCTCACTCCGAGCCGGCCGGCGAGCGCGGAGCTCGTCCAGTCGCGCCTGAGCTGGAGGAGCGACAGCAGCTCGAGCAGGCGGGCCGAGGTCTCCAACATGGTCTCGATCATCCCAGCGATCGCGGAAGGTTCTCTGCCGCATCTGCTGGAAACCTCGAGCGCATGACCGAGAACACCGCCCTCACACCGTTCCGCATCGACATCCCTCAGGCAGACGTCGACGATCTGCGCCGCCGTCTGGCCCACACCCGCTGGCCCGTCCCCGTCCCGGGCCGGGATGATCGCACCGACTTCAGCCGTGGCATCCCGCTGGTGTACCTGAAGGAGCTGGCCGAGTACTGGCGCGACGGGTTCGACTGGCGTGCGCAGGAGGCGAGGCTCAACGGGCACGAACAGCTCACCACGGTCGTCGACGGGCAGACGTTCCACGTCGTCCACGCGCGATCGGCGAACCCGGGGGCCGTGCCGCTGATGCTGAACCACGGCTGGCCGAGCTCGTTCGTCGACTACCAGCGGCTCATCCCGCTGCTGACCGACGAGTTCCACGTGGTCATCCCGTCACTGCCCGGCTTCGGGTTCTCCACGCCGCTGTCGGGGACCGGCTGGGAGCTCGCGCGGACGACGGAGGCCTTCGCGGAGATCATGACGCGCCTGGGCTACGAGAGGTTCGCCGCCCACGGCACGGACATCGGTGCGGGCACCACGGGACGCCTCGCGGCGGTCCACGCGGAGCGCGTCCTCGGCACGCACCTCGGCATCGACCGCCGGTTGCTCGCTCTGCTCGGCGACAAGTTCCCCTACCCCGACGGCCTGTCCGACGACGAGATCGCCGAGCTCGAGGCGGTGCGCTCCGAGAACGCTGGCGAACGCGGGTATCTCGAGATGCAGGACCATCGGCCCGACACGATCGGCGCCGCGCTCACGGACTCGCCGGTCGGTCAGCTCGCGTGGATCGCCGAGAAGTTCAAGACCAGGGCCGACGGCGCCTACCGGGCGCCGGACGAGACGGTCGACCGCGACCAGCTCCTGACGAGCATCAGCCTGTACTGGTTCACCCGCAGCGGTGCGTCGAGCGCGCAGTTCTACTACGAGTCGGAGCACTCCGGACTCGACCTCGTCATGGCGGCCCCCGGGGTGCCGTCCGGCTGGGCCGTGTTCGACACCCATCCCCTCGTGCGCCGCGCGATGGACCCGTGGAAGGCGATCGGCCACTGGAGCGAGTTCACCGAGGGCGGTCACTTCCCCGCGATGGAGCAGCCGGAGCTGCTCGCAGACGACCTCCGCACGTTCCTCCGCGGCCTCGCGTGACCTACCCTGCCCGAAAGCCGCAGGCTCGAGACCGTGCGACCGCTC
This sequence comes from Cellulosimicrobium sp. So1_17, assembly GCF_055181235.1. Classification (NCBI taxonomy): domain Bacteria; kingdom Bacillati; phylum Actinomycetota; class Actinomycetes; order Micrococcales; family Promicromonosporaceae; genus Cellulosimicrobium; species Cellulosimicrobium sp. So1_17. The sequence goes on along the minus strand of NZ_CM143702.1, from coordinate 2,068,777 downwards.
CGCCGTCGGGCAGGAGGCCGGGCGGGACGACGGCCGGTCCCCGCACGATGCGGCGGCGCGCGGCAGAATGGGCGCATGCCCCTCACCCCGCGCTACGTCGCCGCCGACGACCGTTACGACTCGATGACCTACCGGCGGACCGGGCGCAGCGGCCTCGACCTGCCCGCGATCTCGCTCGGCCTCTGGCACAACTTCGGGGACGTCAACCCGTTCGAGACCCAGCGCGCCGTGCTCCGGCGGGCGTTCGACCTCGGGATCACGCACTTCGACCTCGCCAACAACTACGGCCCGCCCTACGGCTCCGCCGAGGAGAACTTCGGGCGGCACCTCGCGCAGGACCTCGGGGCGTACCGCGACGAGCTCGTCATCTCGTCCAAGGCGGGGTACGACATGTGGCCCGGCCCGTACGGCGACGGCGGGTCGCGCAAGTACCTGCTGTCGTCGCTCGACCAGTCGCTGCAGCGGATGGGCCTCGACCACGTCGACGTCTTCTACCACCACCGCCCGGACCCGAGCACGCCGCTCGAGGAGTCCATGCGGGCCCTGCACGACGCGGTCCAGCAGGGCAAGGCCCTGTACGTCGGCGTCTCGAACTACTCGCCGGCGCGTACGCGCGAGGCCGCGGCGATCCTCGCCGACCTCGGCACGCCGCTGCTCATCCACCAGCCGAGCTACTCGATGCTCAACCGTCATGTCGAGGACGCCGCGCACGAGGACCGCTACGACGGCGTGCAGTCGGAGTCGCTACTCGACGTCGTGGGCGAGCTCGGCATCGGGACCATCGTCTTCTCGCCGCTCCAGCAGGGCCTGCTCACCGACCGGTACCTCTCGGGCTCCGCGCCCGAGGGCTCGCGAGCCGCGCGGCCCGACTCGCCGTTCCTGTCCGCCGACAACCTCGACGAGGAGTACCTCACGACGGCCCGGACGCTGAACGAGATCGCGCAGGGGCGCGGGCAGTCGCTCGCACAGCTCGCGCTCACGTGGGTGCTGCGCGACGAGCGCGTCACCTCCGCGCTCGTCGGGGCGAGCAGCGTCCGCCAGCTCGAGAACAGCGTCGCCGCACTCTCCGCGCCCGCTCTGACCGACGACGAGCAGGACGCGATCGAGACGACTCTCGCGAAGTAGTACTGCAGTCCGCGAGGTAGTACCGCAGTCCTGACAGCGGTACTACCTCGCGGGCCTGCGGTACTACCTCGGTGGACTGCGGTACTACCTGGGCGGTCGGGGCTGGCCGGCAGCGAGCTCGCGGAACGGCGCCAGGCCTTCGTCGCCGAGCACCGGCCCGATGACGGCGACCGTCGCGTCGGAGTCCCGGACCACGTCGTCGCAGCGCAGCGTGAACGACGGCGAGCCGGGCACGACGGCGCGGATGTCCGGTGCGGCGGTGCCGAACACGATGCGGCCGACGCCCGACCACACGAGGGCGGCCGCGCACATCGGGCAGGGCTCGCCGCTCGCGAACATCGTGGCGCCTGCGACCGCGGGGCGGTCGGCGGCGGTCACGGCCCGGACCGCGTCCAGCTCGGCGTGCGACGTCGGGTCGCCCGTCTGCGCGGCGGCGTTGCGACCGGTCGCGAGCACCCGGCCGTCGGCCGCGACGAGCACCGCGCCGAACGGCCGGTTGCCGTCGGCGAGCGTCGCCCGGGCGATCCGGAGCGCCTCCGCCACGTGCGCGCGGTCCGTCGCCGAGAGGGTTCCCGCCGCGGCGGGACGGCCGGTCGCGGAGGTGTCGTCGGGCGGCGTCGCGATCATGCCGACAACTCTACGGAGAGGCCTCGGCCTGCCGCCCGCGCGGCGTCCACGAGGAGGCGCCCGATGACGACGTCGAGGATCCCGAGGCCCACGGAGTCGAACAGCGTGATCTCGTCGGCGGTCCGTCGGCCCGGGGCCCGGCCCGTGATCACGTCCCCGAGCTCGAGACGGCACGCGGACTCGTCGATCGCGCCCTCGGCGATGGCGAGGAGCGTGTCGCCGGACTCGTGCAGCGCGGTCGACACCGAGTCCACCACGACGCGGGAGCGGGCCATCGCCTCGCCGTCGACCTCGCGGTGGTCGGGCCGCGGCGGTGCGCCCACGACGTTGACGTGCAGCCCGGGGTGGAACCACGCCCCGCGCACGACGGGTTCGCGCGACGGGGTGAGCGTGCACACGACGTCCGCGGAGCCGACGGCGCTCGCGGGGGTGTCCACGCGCGTCACCTTGAGGTGGGGGTGGCGCTCCGCGGTCTGCTCGGCGAAGGCCCGGACGGTCTCGGCGGACCGCGACCACACGAGCACGTGCTCGATCGGGCGCACCTCGGCGATCGCGCTGACGTGCTCGAGCGCGAGCCCGCCCGCGCCGACGAGCCCCAGCACGCGCGCGTCGTCCCGGGCGAGGTGTCGCGTCGCGACGGCGCTCGCCGCCGCCGTGCGCAAGCGCGTGGGCAGGCCGCCGTCGAGCACGGCGACCGGCGCGCCGTCCGACGCGTCCGCGAGCACGAGCACCGAGCGCTGCGCGGGGAGGCCGCGCGCGCGGTTCCCCGGTACGTCCGCGAGGAGCTTCGACCCGGCGAGGCCCGCGCGCGGCGAGACGGCCGTCATGGGGAGGAAGTGCGCGCCGTCGTCCACCGCGGCCACGGTGAGCGGTGCCTGTGCGGCGGCGCCGTCGGCGAGGTCGGCGAACGCGTGCTCCACGGCCTCGACCACCTGGGCGGGCGTGACGAGTCCGGTGAGGTCGCTGCGGGTGAGGACGAGCGGCACGGGGCCTCCAGGGGTCGGGCGTGCGGGTGACGTGCGAGCGGTGCGGAGCGGGCGGGTGGTGGTCTGGCCGGACGGCGGGCCGACCCCCGGGTGCAGCGGGGTCACGACGACCGGCCGAGCCGCACGAACGGCGTCGTGAGGCCGCTGGGCGGCCGGCTGTGGGTGACGAAGCCCGCGACGGCGAGCAGCGCGAGGACGTAGGGGAGCATGACGAGCAGCGCGAACGGCACGTCGACGCCGAGCGCGGGGAGCGTGAACTGCAGCGCCTGGGCGAGGCCGAAGACGAGCGCCGCGACGGCCACCCCGACGGGGCGCCAGCTGCCCGCGATGACGGCGACGACCGCGAGGTACCCGATGCCGGCCGTCATGTTGTCCGTGAAGGTGTGCACCTCGGAGAGCGCGAGCTGCGTCCCGGCGAGCCCGGACAGGAGCCCGACGACGAGCACCGCCGCGAAGCGCACGCGCAGCACCGGGATGCCGGACCGGTCGGCGCTCGCCGCGTCCTCGCCGACGGCGTCGACGGCGAGACCCCAGCCGGTGCGCCGCGACGTCAGCACGGCGAGCAGCACGACGAGGACCACGAGCGCGTAGGCGAGGCCGGTCTGGCGGAACAGGGCCGGCCCGATCACCGGGATCTCGGAGAGCACCGGGATCGCGACGCGGTCGAACCCCGGCACCTCGGTCCCGCGCTCGAGCAGGAGGCGTGCGCCGAACGTCGTGCCCGCGAGCGCGAGAGCGTTGGCGGCGATGCCCGTCACGATCTGGTCGGCACGCAGGACGACGCTCAGCACGGCCTGCAGCACGCCGACCAGCAGTCCGGCGAGAGCCCCGCAGGCCACCCCGACGAGGGCGGAGCCGCTCGACGTGGCCCCGACGACGGCGGCGAACGCGCCGGTGAGCATCATGCCCTCGACGCTCATCGTGAGGACGCCGGCGCGCTCGCCGACGAGCTCGCCCGAGGCGGCGACGAGCACGGGGATCGCGAGCGCGACGGTGGCGACGAGGAGGTCGGTGAGAGTGAGGATCACGACGAGACCTCCGTGGTGGTCGTCCTGGGGGCGGGGGAGGAGGGCTGCGGTGGGCGTGAGCGCCCGAAACGCGCCCGCCGCACGTGCGCACCGGCCCGGCCCACCGCCCAGATCGCGGTCCCGGCGACGCCGAGGACGATGAGGCTCTCCGTGATCTGGGTGATCGACGCGGGGACGCCTGCGGCGAGCTGGAGGTTGATGCCGCCCGACACGAGGAAGCCGAGCCCGGTCGCGATGCCGACGGCCGCGGTGAACGAGCCGCGCGCGAGGAGACCGACGACGAGGCCGGAGAACCCGTACCCGGACGACAGGCCGTCGTCGAGCACGTGCGGGGCCGACGCGACGAGCACGCCCCCGGCGAGACCGGCCCCGGCGCCCGCGGTGGCGAGGGCGGAGAAGCGCAGCCGGTCGACCGGGAGGCCGAGGCGGAGCGACGCCGGACGCGACTGCCCGACGGCGGCGAGCCGCACGCCGGTCGCGGTCCGCCGCAGGACGAGCGCGGCGACCACGGCCCCGGCGAGCGCGAGCACGACGCCCACGGTGACCGGCGAACCGGGCACGCCCAGGAGCGGGAGGTGCGCGGCGTCGACCAGGGGTGACGACTGGGGGAGCGTCTCCGAGCTCGTCACGGGCTGGCGGAGCAGCGCTTCCTCGTGGACGGCCAGCACGAGCACCGCGGCGCCGACGAAGTTGAGCAGGAGCGTCGTGATGACCTCGCTCACGCCGCGCCGGACCGCGAGCCAGGCCGCGACCGACGCCCACGCGGCGCCTCCCAGCGCGGCGACGATCAGCACGAGGGGGAGCGCGACGACGGGCGGGACCGCGGGCGGGAGCGTCGTGCCGACGGCGGTCGCGGCGACGGCACCCACGCAGATCTGGCCCTCGCCCCCGACGTTGACGAGCCCGGCCCGGTGCGCGACGAGGAAGCCGGTCGCGACGAGCAGCAGCACCGCGGCGACGTTGACGGACGACCCGATCGCGTACGGCGTGCCGACCATGCCCTCCCACAGGGCGGTCGCGGCCTCGGCGGGCGTCGCCCCGGCGAGCGCGGCCAGCGCGGTGCTGACGGCGAGCGCCCCGAGCACGGCGGCGAGCGGGACGAGGACAGGGCGTGCGGCGAGCAGCCGGTCGCGCAGCGCGTGCTCGCCACGGTGCGTGGTGGTCGGCGTCGCGGGGCGCGCAGGCGCGCTGGGCGTCGCGGGCGGCGCGGTCGAGATCGGGGCGGTCATGCCGGGGCTCCCGTCATGAGGTGGGCGACGCGGTCGCGCGCACCGGGGTCGGTGGGGAGGACGGGGCCGCTCAGGGAGCCCCGGTAGGCGACGTGCACGCGGTCGCACAGGACGAGGAGCTCGGACAGCTCGCTGGACACGACGACCACCCCGACACCCGCGCGGGCCGCGGAGCGCAGGTGCGCGACGACGTCGTCCACGGCGCCGAGGTCGAGCCCCCGCGTGGGCTGGGCCGCCACGACGCAGCGCAGCGGGTCGAGGCTGAGCTCGCGCGCGAGGACGGCCTTCTGCTGGTTCCCGCCCGACAGCGCGGAGAGCGGGGCGTCGAGGCTCGCGGCCCGCACGTCGAACCGGCGCGCGAGGTCGGTCGCCGCCGCGTCCATGGCGCGACGGTCGAGCAGACCGAACCGGCGGTAGCGGTGCAGGCGGCCGAGGAGCAGGTTCGCGGTGACGCTCAGGCTCGTCACGACGGCCTCGTGGTGGCGGTCCTCCGGGACGACGCCGAGGCCGAGCGCGGTCCGTCGCCGCGGCCCGGCACGCGTGACGTCCGTGCCGGCGAGGACGACCTGCCCGGCCGACGGCCGGACCGCACCGGACAGCGCGGCGACGAGCTCGCTCTGACCGTTGCCCTCCACGCCGGCGATCCCCACGATCTCGCCCGGCCGCACGACGAGGTCGACGGCGTCGACCGCGCGCGCGCCGTCGGGCCGGTCGACGACGAGGCCACGCACCTCGAGCACGGGCGGTGCCACGTCCGGTGCCGGGGCCGGCTCCCGGCGTCCGTCCGCTGCGGCGGCGGCCGGTGCGGCGTCGACCGACGAGATGTCGACCGACGAGACGTCGACCGACGAGGTGTCGACGGGACGGTTCACGCCCACGCTCGCGGCGAGCACCGGGTCGAGGCTCGACGCGTCGCGACCGACCATCAGGCCCACGAGCTCGGCGGCGCCGAGGCCGTCGCCGAGCTCGGTGCCGGGGCCGGCGCCCGGCGCTCTGCCGGTGCCCTCACGTGCGAGCGGCCCGCCGCCGACGACGCGCCCGCCGCGCAGCACCGTCGCCCGGTCACCGACGCGCATCACCTCGGCGAGCTTGTGCGTGATGAGCACGACGGCCGTGCCCGCGGCCGCGACGCGGCGGCAGGTCGCGAGCAGGCCGTCGACCTCGTCCGGCCCGAGGACGCCGGTGGGCTCGTCGAGCAGGAGGAGGCGGGGGCCGTCCAGGAGCGCCTTGACGATCTCGACGCGCTGCCGGGCGCCGACCGTGAGCGTCCCGACCCGCGCCGCCGGGTCGACCCGCAGGCCGAGGGTCTCCTCGATCGCGCCGAGGCGTACGGCGAGACCGGCCCGGTCGGGACGCAGTCGGCGGGCGCCCCGACCGAGCAGCAGGTTCTCCTCGACGGTGAGCGTCGGGACGAGCGAGAAGTGCTGGTGGACCATCGCGACGCCCCGCGCGAGGGCGTCGGCGGGCGACGCCGGGGCGAACGGCACGCCGTCGAGCAGGACCTCGCCCGACGTCGCCGGGAGCGTCCCGAACACGATGTTGCACAGCGTGGACTTCCCGGCCCCGTTCTCGCCGAGCACGCAGTGCACCTCCCCGGCGGCGATCTCGAGGTCGACCGCGTCGAGCGCGGTGTGGGTCCCGAAGACGCGCGTCACGCCACGCAGGGCGAGCGTGGGCGCGTCGTCCGGGTCGCCGGGTGCGTGCGCCGTCGGGGCGGAGGGGAGAGTCGTGGGCATGAGGTCTCCGTTCGGGCTGGTCGGACCGCTCGTGCGGTGTCGGGAGGACCTGCCGGCGAGGTCTCGCCGGCAGGTCTCCTCGGGACGTCGCGTCAGTACGTCTCGACGGCGCCGGTGGCGACGGACTCCGTGATCTCCTCGAGCGCCGCGACGGTCTCGGGGTCGTCGGAGCACAGGACGAACTCGGTGCCACCCAGCCCGCTGGTCAGGCCGAACGGCACCTGCGCGGCCTCCCACGTCCCGTCGAGCACCGAGTGGACGGCGTGCTCGACCTCGGTCCCGATGTCGGTGCGGACGTAGCCCACGTAGGGACCGCCGTCGGTGCACTCGCCCGGGATCGGCCCGCCGACCATCGAGGCGCCGGCGTCCTTCGCGGCCTGCTCGATGCCCTGCTTGCCGAGGTTGACGATCTGCCCGACGACGTCGACCCCGACGCCGAAGTTCGCCGCCGCGGCCTGCTTGGCCTTCGCAGGGTCGTTGAAGTCGCCGAGGAACTGGGGCGTGACGACCTCGGTCCCGGGGACCGCGGCCTCCGCGCCGTTCGCGAACGCGACCGAGGCGTTGACGATCGCCGGGAGCTCGACGCCGCCGATGAACCCGACCTTGCCGGTCTCGGAGGACAGCGCGGCGACGGCGCCGGAGAGGTACTCCGCCTCGGCCTGCTGGGGGTCGTAGTAGGCGAGGTTCTCGAGGGGCTCGGCGTCCGCCGGGCCGCCGATCTCGACGAACGTCACGTCGGGGAACTGCGGCGCGACCTTGCGCAGGTCGGCGTCCGTCTGGCCGCCCACGGAGATGACCAGGTCGGACGTGCTCGCGAAGCGGACGAGCGTCTGCTCGTAGTCGGCGGCGGCGACCTCCTCGACGAACGAGAGCTCGACCTCGTCGCCGAGCTCCTCCTCGAGGCGCTGGTAGCCGAGGTAGGCGGACTGCATGAAGCCGGTGTCGGAGGTGGATCCGGGGAGGAAAACGCCGACGGCGAGCGGCTCGTCGCCGTCCGCCGGGGCGTCGTCGCCGGCAGCGGTCGACGTGCTGCACGCCGCGAGGGCGACGAGGCTCCCGGCGAGGAGCGCGCCGACGGCGGCGTTCCGGCGCGCGGGGTGCGCGTGCGGCGGGGCGAGGGACGGGCGGGGGGCGGCGGGACGGGAGCTGCGCATGGGTCCTCCTGGTCGAGTTAGTGGTATACCACTACGCACCGAGTGTGGGGACCTCGTGTTTCGGGCGCGTCAACCGGCCGTAAATCATGTGTGACCGGACGGGACGGCGGTCAGCGGGAGCGCGGGCCCCGGTTGCGCGTGCGGGTGGCCTCGACCGGGTCGATGGGCGCCGACGCCCACGTCTCGGCGAGCGCGAGGCTCGGCTCGCGCCCGGAGGCCACGTGCCGCAGCGCGAGGTCTGCCACGGCGTCCCCGTCCCGCGCCTCGATCGCCGCGAGCATCGCCGCGTGCTCCTCGCACTGCTCGCGCGTGTCGCGCTGCTTCGTGAGGTGGAAGAGCCAGCGCACCCGCGCGTCGAGCGGCGCGAGCATCGACCGCAGCAGCGGGTTCCCGCACGCCTGGACGACGGCGGCGTGGAAGCCCGCGTTCGCGGCGGCGGTCGCGGCGTCGTCGTGCGCCGCGAGCGCGACCCGGGCCGCGTCGACCGCCGCGGCCATCGTCGCGAGGTCCGCCGCCGAGCGGCGCAAGGCCGCGAGGCGGAACGCGAGCACCTCGACGTTCTCGCGGACCTCGAAGAGCTGCTCGACGTCGGCGCGCGTGAACGGCGCGACCAGGGCGCCCTGCCGCGGCACGAGGACGACGAGCCCTTCGCTCTCGAGCTGGTGCAGCGCCTCGCGGAGCGGCACGCGCGAGACACCCAGCTCGGTCGCGATGTCACGCTCGACGAGCCGCTGGCCCGGGTGCAGGTCGAGCCCGATGATGCGCGCCTTGAGCGTCGCGTACGCCGTCTCCCGCAGCGAGGGGCGGGCGTCGTCGAGGGGCGCGGGGCTCGTGGTCACGCCCCGATCCTAAGGATCGTCGGTCCGGTCGGTCGTACCGGTCCCGCCGTCGTGCGCTCCGGTCGCACCGCTCCCGTCGGCCGTGCCGCCGAGCTCGGCCGTGCCGCCGTGCTCGGCCGCCGCCGCGGCCCGGCCGAGCAGGAGCCGTCGTTCGCGCCGCGTGGGCGCGAGCCCGGCCGCCTGCTCCAGCGTCACGGAGGCCTCCGCGTACCGACCGAGGCGGGACAGGACGTCGCCGCGCACAGCGCCGTAGAGGTGGTAGCGCTCGAGGCGTGGGTCGCCGTGGACGGCGTCGAGCACCTCGAGGGCTCGCTCCGGACCGTCGGCCATGAGCACGGCGACCGCCCGGTTGAGCTCGACCACCGGCGACGGCGCCACCGCGGCGAGCGCGTCGTACAGCGACACGATCGCCTCCCAGTCGGTCTCGGCGAACGTCGCCGCACGCGCGTGGCACGCGGCGATCGCCGCCTGGAGCGTGTACGGCCCCAGGACCTTCCCGCCCCGCGTGCCGAGCGCGAACGCCCGGTCGAGCGCGGCCAGGCCGTGGCGGACCAGCAGGCGGTCCCAGCGCGCGCGGTCCTGGTCCTCGAGGAGGACGGGCTCGCCGTCGGGTCCCGTGCGCGCCGCGAAGCGCGACGCCTGGAGCTCCATGAGCGCGACGAGCCCGTGCACCTCCGGCTCCGCCGGCAGCAGGCCGGCGAGCACGCGGCCGAGGCGCATCGCGTCCTCGGCGAGGTCGCGGCGCACCCACGCGTCGCCCGACGTCGCGGCATACCCCTCGGTGAACACCACGTACACGACCTCGAGCGCCGCGGGCACCCGGGCGGGCAGCTCGTCCGCCTGCGGCACCTCGAACGCGACCCGGGCCTCGGCGAGCGTGCGCTTGGCGCGCGAGACGCGCTGGCCGACCGTCGCCGACGGGACGAGGAACGCGCGCGCGATCTCCTCGGTCGTCAGGCCACCGACGAGCCGGAGCGTCAGCGCGACGCGCGACTCGCGCGGCAGCACCGGGTGGCACGCGACGAGCACGAGCGCGAGGAGGTCGTCGTCCACGGGCGCGTCGACCACGGCGTCCGGGGCGGGCACGCTGCCCACGAGCACCGCGCCGCCGTCCGTCGCGCGCGCCGCCGTGCCGCCGTGCGTGCTCGCGCCGGGCGCGACGAGGTCCGCCGCGAGGCGCGCGTACTTCGCGTCGCGCGTGCGCTCACGGCGGACCAGGTCGACGGCGCGACGGCGCGCGACCGTCGTGAGCCACGCGCCGGGGTTGTCCGGCACGCCCTGCTCGGGCCACTGCTCGAGCGCGGCGACGAACGCCTCCTGCGCGACGTCCTCCGCGAGCCCCACGTCGCGCAGGGTGCGCGCGAGACCCGCGATCAGCCGCGCGGACTCGATGCGCCAGACCGCCTCGACGGTCCGGCGCACCTCGGCCGCGCTGCGCACCGAACCCCGGACCGACCCGCTGCGGGAACCGTCCGAGGGCTCCGTCGCCGGCGCGTGGAGCACGGGCTCAGGCCCCGCCGTGCTGGGCCTTGATCTCCTGGGCCAGGCGCTCGTCCTGCTCGCGCAGCTCCGGCGTGTACTCCGCGCCGAAGTCCTCCGGCTCGAAGACGGGCCGGATCTCGAGCACCTGCGTGCTGCCGTACTGCGGGTCGGACGGGCACCGCTTCGCCCACTCGACGGCCTCCTCGAGCGACGAGACCTGCCAGATCCAGTACCCGGCGAGGAGCTCCTTCGACTCGGTGAACGGGCCGTCGACGACGGACGTCCCGGTCGTGTCGAACACGACCCGCGCGCCCTTCGCGCTCGGGTGCAGGCCCTGCCCGTCGAGCATGACGCCCGCCTTGACGAGCTGCTCGTTGTACTCGCCCATCTGGGCGAGCATCTCCTGCGTGGGGGCGATCTTGTCCTCGTCGGCACCGGTGCCGGTGATCAGGACCATGACTCGCATGACGTTCCTCCTCGGTGAGTGCCCCTCGACCGTAGTGCCGTGGGGGCGGGTTCACCAGGACGTCGAACGGGCGGCACCGGTTTTCGACACCGCTCGCGAACTTTCTTCCCGACGACTCCCGTGAGCGCTCAGCGGAAGCGCTGGACGGCGAGCGGGGCGGCCTCCGCGAGCCCGCGGACCGCGGGATGGTCGGACCCCGGCGCGGTGCCGGCGAACACGTCCCGCAGCGCGCCCGACGCGACGAACGTGCCGTCTGCGAGCACGTGCACCGTGGGGCACAGGCGCTCGACGAGCTCGAGGTCGTGCGACACGAGGAGGACGGCGGTGCCGAGCGCCTGCGTCGCCTCGCCGAGCCGGCGCACGACGTCGCCGCGCATCGCCGGGTCGACGGCCGTGAGGGGCTCGTCGAGCAGGAGCGCGCGCGGCCGCGTGGCGAGCGCGACGGCGAGCGCGAGCCGCTGCTTCTCCCCGCCGGAGAGCGAGTGGATCGTGCGCGGCGCGTACCGCGGCTCGAGCGCCACGTCCGCGAGGAGGTCCGCGACCGGCCGCCCGTTCGCGCGGCCTGCCTTGCGCGCCTCGGTGAGCGCGGCCGACAGCGCGCGGTCGACGGTCCAGCGCGGGTCGATCCCCACCCCTGCGAGCCCGTCCTGGGAGACGCGGCGCACCTCGGCCTTGAACGTCTTCTTGTCGCGGCGCGAGAGCTTCGAGACGGCGCGACCCTGGAAGGTCGCGTGACCGCGGGTCGGCCGCACGAGCCCGACGAGCGCACGCACGACCGTCGACTTGCCCGCGCCGGACTCCCCGACGATCCCGACGGGCGCGGTGCCCGGGACGACCTCGAGGTCGATGCCGTGGACGACGTCGGGTCCCGCGTACCCTGCGGAGAGGCCCGTCGCGCGCAGGATCGGTTCGGGCAGGTCGACTGTCGTGCTCATGGTCACCTTCAGGCTCGGTTCGTGGGCGGACGGCGCTCCGTTCCTCCCGCCCGTCCGACGTACGACGCTACCGCGGAGTTCCGTGGCACCGGTCACCCGGTCCTCGCAGCGAGGTGGCCGGGCGGGGAACCGTCGCGTCCGTGGGAGACGCCCGGTCCGGATGGCGGAGAAACGGGGTCGCAGGCGGTAGCCTGGGCCGTTCGACTCGGATCCTCGAGCCCAGGTGATCCGTCGATCTTTCCGTGGCAGCGCTGTGCCACGGCGGCGGACGGAGACAGGCGTGACCAGCACGGTCGACCCCGACGGGTTGCTCGCCCCTGGCGAGCCCGTCGACCTCGACAACTGCGCCCGGGAGCCGATCCACGTCCCGGGACTCGTCCAGCCGCGAGGTGTGCTCCTGGCGGTCCGCGAGTCGGACGGCACGGTGCTCCAGGCGTCGGCGAGCGCGGAGCGCCTGCTCGGTGTGGCGCCGCACGACCTGCTCGGGGAGCACCTCGCCGCGGCGCTCGGGCCCGACCCCGCGCGGAGGGTCCTCGCCCACGCGTCGGCCGGAGCGGAGCTCGCGGACCGCAACCCGCTCACCCTCCGGCTGGACGGCTTCCCGCGCGACGTCGACGCGGTGCTGCACCGCCCGCCGCTGCCCGACGACGGTCCTGGCTCCGAGCCCGTCCTCGTCGTCGAGCTCGAGGCGGCCACCGGCGCCCGTCCTCTGACGTTCCCCAACACGTACCTCTCCGTGCGGCGCGCGCTGCGGGACCTCGAGCGCGCCGCGACCCTGGAGGAGCTGTACGACGACGCCGCGCGCCACGTCCGCGAGCTCACAAAGTTCGACCGCGTGATGATCTACCGCTTCGACGCGGCGTACAACGGCGAGGTCGTCGCCGAGGCGCGGCGCGACGACCTCAACTCCTTCTTCGGGCTGCACTACCCGGCCTCGGACATCCCGCCGCAGGCACGCGCGCTGTACGAGAAGAACTGGATCCGGCTCATCGCCGACGTCGACTACGAGCCGTCGGCGATCGTCCCGACGGTCCTGTCCACGACGGGTGCCCCGCTCGACCTCACGTACTCGACGCTGCGCAGCGTCTCGCCGATCCACCTCGAGTACCTCCGGAACATGGGCGTGCGGGCGTCGATGTCCATCTCGCTGCTGCGCGAAGGCCGGCTCTGGGGCCTCATCGCGTGCCACCACTACGCCGGCCCGCACGAGCCGCCGTTCGAGGTGCGCACCGCGGCGGAGTTCCTCGGGTCGGCGCTGTCGGTCCGGCTCGTGTCCCAGGCCGAGACGGAGCGGGACGCCGAGGTGCGGCGCGCGGAGAGCGTGCTCGCGCACCTCGCCGCCGACAGCCGCGACGAGGCGGCCCCGCTCGGCACGGCGATCACCCGCTCCGGCTGGCTGCGCCGGCTCGTGCGCGCCGACGGCGCGGTGGTCGTCGCGGAGGGGCGTCTCACCTCGGTCGGGAACGTCCCGGACGACGACGCCTGCCGCGCGCTCGTCGCCTGGGTGCTGTCCCACGGCGAGGAGCTGGTGTCCACCGACCGGCTCGCGCACGACGTGCCCGAGCTCGCCGCCCTCATGCCCGACGTGGCCGGGGTCCTGGGCATCGTGCTGCCCGAGGGGCAGGTCGTCCTGTGGGTCCGCGACGAGGTGCTCCGGCACGTCGACTGGGGAGGGGACCCGCACAACAAGGCCATCGCACGCCGCGAGGGCGGCGACGTCCGGCTGAGCCCGCGCAAGTCGTTCGAGCGGTGGCGCGAGGTCGTGCGCGGGCACAGCCGCCCGTGGACCTCGGACCAGACGGACTTCGCGGCGGCGCTGCGCGGGCACCTCGTCGAGGCGCTCTACGCCCGCGGTCGCAAGGCGCTGCGCGCGACCGAGGAGCTGCAGCGGAGCCTGCTGCCCGCGCTGCTGCCGCGGATCGAGGGCTGGTCCCTGGAGTCGCGCTACGAGTCGGCAGGCACCGGCCTCGTCGGCGGCGACTGGTACGACGCGCTCGACCTGCCGTCGGGCAAGGTGGCCCTCGTCGTCGGCGACGTCACCGGGCACGGTCTCCAGGCGGCGGCGACGATGGGCCAGCTCAGCACGACCCTCCGGGCCGCGCTCGTGGGCACGTCGTCGGCCGCCGAAGCCGTCGAGCGGTTGGCGCAGTTCGCCCGCTGGACGCTCCCGGGCGAGGTCGCGACCGTCGCGGTCGCGCTGCTGGACCCGGCGAGCGGTGTCGTCGAGCACGTGTCGGTCGGGCACCCGCCCCTGCTCGTGGTCGAGGCGGACGGGACGCCGCGCTGGGCCCAGGGGGCGAGCGCGCCCCCGCTGGGTCTGGTCGACCGCGCGCCGACCACCCACGTCCTCGAGGTGCCGCGCGGCGGAGCGCTCGTCCTCTACAGCGACGGGCTCGTCGAGCGGCGGGAGGAGTCCGTCCTGGACGGCCTCGACCGGCTCGCGGCGGTGTTCGAGAGGGGCAGCAGGCCCGGCGCCGACGAGATCCTCGCCGCGGCCCGTGACCCCCGCTCCGCGGACGACGCCACCCTCCTGGTGCTCCGCCGCGAGGCCTGACGGGACGGCGCGCCCGGCCCTGTCGGGCTCGACCGTGCTCCTGCCCGGGCGAGGCGCGAGGGCTGCCGCTCAGGCGAGGAGTGCGAGAGCGCTCCGGGCGCCCGTACCGGCGCGGAACAGGGGCACCTCGAACCGGGCCCAGACGTGCTTCTCGCCCGTGGCTGTGGTGAACCAGCCGACCTCGCGGGCTGCGCGACGCGCGAGCTGCAGGCCGAAGCCGCCGGCGCCGGGCGGGCGGTGCGGGTCGATGACGGGCGGGCGCTCGGGGGAGTGGTCGACGACGTCGACGACGAACTCGCGCCCGTCGCTGAGCAGCCGGACGAGCGCCGGCGGCCGTCCGTGGCGGAGCGCGTTCGTGGCGAGCTCGCTCGCGACGAGCACGATGCGCTCCGGGGCGGCGTCGAGGTGACGGTCGGGCGGCAGGGGCGCACCCGTCAGCGTGCGGTGCACGTGCCCGCGCAGATCGCCGAGATCGGCGAGCGTGGCGAGACGCCACGAGCCGATCTCGACGAAACGGACCGGGACGTCCGCGGCGGCGATGCTCACGCGGAGTCCTCGACCTGGAACAGCGAGTCGACGCCGCTCAGCTCGAGCAGGTCGCGGACGCGGCGCGGCGTGCCGAGGAGCGCGGGTGGCGTCTCGCCCGCGGTCGCCGCGTGGTACAGCAGCCGCAGGCCGCCCGAGTCCATGAACGTCACGTCGGTCAGGTCGATGCGGATCTGAGCGGTCGCGGCCTGTGCGCGACGCTGCAGGTCGTCCTCGTGCCGCGCCTGGACCGCGGCGTCGATCTCGCCGTACATGACCCACAGGGTCCCGTCGTCCTGCACCCGTACACCGCTCTCGGCCACCGACGCGCCTCCTTCAGCGCGCCCCGGACGATCCAGGGCGCAAGTGCCTACGCTACGCAATGTCTGCCTCCCCCGCGCGTGGGTACCGCCCGGGCGTGTCCGAATTGTGTCCCGGCAGCCCGCGGAGGGCCCGTCACCGGTCCGTCCGGCGGTCTGTCCGGCGGTCTTTCCGGCGGTCCGCCGAGCAGCACGACGGCGGACCGCCGGGGAGCTCGTCCCCGGCGATCCGCCGTCGTGGTGGTACGGGTCGTCAGCAGGTGCGCGCGTCGTAGGTGACGTCGACCGGCTGGTGGCCGACGACCGTCACCTGGGCCGCCCCGGCCGGGACGGGCGCGGAGCGCGCCGCGAACGACTGGTACGCGTTCGACCCGGGGGCGACGTCGGCGAACGACCGCGAGCCGTAGGGCGTCGTGATCGTCACGTCGATCGGCGCCGCGCCGTCGTTGGTCGCGCGGACCGCGACGTACGCCCTGCCGGCGAGGCAGCGCACCTCGGCGGTCGCGGTCACGGGCGCCTGCGCGCCGTCGGTCCACGAGAGCGTGTAGGCGCGCTCGGTGCCGTCCTCGGCGGTCACGCGGACGGTCGTGACGCCCGGGACCGCGCCGGCCGGCTCGACCGCGACGCTCGCGTACGGGTCGTGCGCGGTGGCCGCGACCTCGGGCACGTCGCCCTCGGCCGCCACCTCGTACGCGGTGACCTCGGGGTCGAAGCCCGCGAGCGGCTCGCCGTCCACGGTGATGCCCGACGCCGCGGCGTCGGTCCCCGTGCCCGGCACCTTGGCGAGGACCTCGATCTCGGCGACCACCATGTGCGTGTTCGCCCGTGCCGCGAGGACCACGCGCACGGACGCGGTGCGCACGCCCGCGGGGACCTCGACGACCGGTGCCGGGCCGTCCGCGGACGCGTCCACCGTGACCGGTGCGCCGACGTCGGTCCACGTGCCGCCGACGAGCGCCTGGAGCTGCACGGACTGCGCCCAGGTCGCGCTCGACCCGTCCTTCCAGAAGCGGGTCACGACGCCGGTGACGTCGCGCTCCGCCGGCAGCGTGACCGTGAGCGCGTCGGAGGCGCGCTTGGTGCCGGACAGCCAGTTCGACCACGCCTTGTCGGTGAGGTTGCCGTTGACGACCCCGGCGACGGAGTAGCCGGGCTCGGTGAACGTCGCGGACGCGGTCGTGCCCGTGGCGAGCGCGCCGTTCGCGGACGCGGCCTCGGTGACCTGGACCCGCACGACGGCGGGCAGGGTCGTCGGTGTGCCGTCCACGGTGCCCGCGTCGGCGGTCCCGGCGAGCTCGACCACGCCGACCTCGTCGAACGCGCCGTCCGGGGCCGCGTCCCACGTCACGGGGCGCTGGACCTCGGCGCCGCCCGCGGCGACGGCGGTGACGGTCGTCGGGAGCGCGGGCGTGCCGCCCGCGTACGACTTCGCGCGCGCCGGCAGCGTGCGGTCGAGCGTGTCCACGACGACCGTCGCCGTGGCTTCCAGCGTGCCGCCCGTGGGCAGCGCGACGGTCCCCGGGACCTCGACGGTCCCGGGAGACGCCCACGCGTCGTCGCCGGGGAGCTCCCACGTGACGGGGAGCTCGCCGCGCGCGCCGTCGCGGTAGACGGGCGTGACGGTGGCGGGCAGCCCGGGCGCGGTGCCCGGCGTGGTGAACGCGTCGACGGGCTCCGTGCCGAGCACCGTCTCGTCGACGATCCGCCAGCGCTGGTTGATCCCGGAGTTGGCGAGGTACGTCCCGACGGGCGAACCGTCGGCGGTCGCCTGACCGCCCACCTCGAGCAGGGTCTTCGACGACGCGTTGACGAGCGTGTACGTGCCGTCACCGGTCGTGGAGAGGATCCACTGCGCGGTCAGGGGCGTGGCCGTGACGTCGGCGGGAGCCTCCGTCAGCACCGGCGACGTGTCCGCGGCCACGGCCAGCTGCTCGCCCGTCGCCGCGCTCGTCACCGCGTAGCGCGAGCGGTGCGAGCCCGAGCCCTCGGGCGCGCCCAGGGCGGTGAGCTCCCACGCCTGCTCGGCGACCGCGGCGTCGGTACGGATGACGACACCGTCGCCGCTCGCCGCCGGGGCGAGCGAACGGTTCGACTGCACGCCGTCGAGGCGGTACACGTGACCGTCCTGGACGAGGGCCGCGTCCTCGGCGACGCCGGAGACGCCGTCCACGACGAACGTCGTCACGGACTCGGCCGGGACGGTGAGCGTGGCGCTCGCGCCCTGGTCGTCGGTCGAGACGGCGACCGGCTCGCCCTCGACGAGGTAGCCCGCCGTGCTGGTCACGACGGGGGTGACGGTCGCATCGGACTCGACCGCACCGAACTTCGACAGGTCGAGCGTGACGGCGCGCTCCGCGGTGGTGGCGTTGACGTGCACGACGGTCGCCTGCTCGCCGTCGGCGGAGACCGCGGCGGTGCTGTTCGCGTCGTCCGAGCGGACGAGCGAGTCGCCCGGCTCGATGTAGTGCGTGAAGTTCTGGGTCGCCCAGTACTTCGTGTTCGTGTAGATCGGGCACGTCTCGAGCGTGTCGGTGGCCGCGCAGTCGAACGGGATCTGGATCTCGCCCCAGTTCATGCCGTTCGCGCTCTCGCCGCCGGGCGCCATGTTGTCGTAGTCCTCGACCGGCTGCCAGAAGACCCACGCCGACGGCTCGAGCTCGCGCAGGTCGTCGACGATGTGCTGCGCGCTGCCGAGGCCGGACTCCATGGTCTCGAAGTCCTGGCCGGTCGAGCTCCAGTTGCCGCCGACCTCGCTCATCCACAGCGGCTTGTCCTCGCCCTTGGCGATGTCGCGGACCGTGGTGCGCTGGCCCGTGCCGTAGGTGTGGACGTTGAGCTGGGAGACCTGGTCGCGCACGGACTGCGGGTAGGAGTTCCAGTTCCGCGCGAACGTGCCCGGGTTGGTCTCGTCCATCGCGGAGATCACCGCGTCGGTCGACGAGCCGTCGAGCGCCTCGGCGAGCGCGGGGATCACCTGCTGCTGCAGCTCGGGGCCGATGTGGGCACCCTCCTGGCGGCCACCGGTCGGGTTGCCGTCGGTGCCGAGCTGGGTGCCCCAGTAGTCGGTGTTCGGCTCGTTGAACGGGTCGACCGTGGCGACGTCGATCCCGTGCGCCTCCTCGAGGCGCTCGGTGACGCCCACCATGTAGGCGGCGAAGTCGTCGATGCTCTCGGTCTTGAGCTGGTCCGCGTTCGCGTCGAACCCGCCCGAGACGTAGCCGCTCACGGTCATGAACCACGGCGGGGAGTTGCTGAACGTCTCCCAGTGCGTGACCTCGTCCTTGATGCGGTCGACCCACCAGCGCTGCGTCTGGTCGGCGTCGGGGTCCCAGTGGTCCGGGTTCTCCGGGTCCCACCAGTCGACGTCCTCGCGCGTGGTGCCCTCGGGCGCCTTCCACCAGCCGTCGACGGCGCCGCCCGCGCGCAGGTAGTCGGGGACGTCGGGCGCGTTGCCGCCGCCGACGTTGTACCGCGCGATGTTGAGGTTGAGACCCTCGTCGCCGAAGACCATGTCGGCCAGGCGGTCGCGGATCTCGTCCGGGTAGTCGCCGGTCGCGTTGGCGAACCACACGAGGCTCGTGCCCCAGCCCTCGAACGGCTCGCCCGCGTACGACGGGTCGGGGGTCACGGTGACGCCGGGGACGTCCGCGGCGGCCGCCGTCGTGGCGCCTACCAGTCCCGTCGCCGCGGCGGAGGCGGTGACGGCAGGTGCCGCCTGGGCCGGCAGCGCCGCGAGGGCGCAGCCGGCTACGAGCGCCCCGGCCCCGATCCCTGCGCCGAGCCGTGCTCCCGCCCGTCGTGCCGGCCGGCGGGCCGGACCTCCTCGTGCTGTCGAGTCGTGCTGTCGCTCGTCAGGTGTTCGGCTCATCCCTGAGCCACCTCCTTCGCGTCGCTGCGATCCGGCGCGGGGCCGGGTGCGGGTCGTTCCCGCGGGGGTCTTCGTGCCGAGGTAGTACGGGGGTCTCGCGAGGTAGAACGGTGGTCTTCGCGAGGTAGTACGGGGGTCTCGCGAGGTAGAACGGTGGTTGCGCGAGGTAGAACGGTGGTCTTCGCGAGGTAGTACGGGGGTCCCGTGAGGTAGTACCCCGGTGGGGGACCGGGGTACTACCTCGGATGACCGGGGTACTACCTCGCCGGGTCTGCCGGGCGGCGGACGACCGCCACACCGCGCGGGTCGAGCAGGAGAGCGCCGGGGACGTCGCTCGTGCTCGCCGTGCTCGCCGTTCCCGTCGTGCCCGACGGCGCGAGGCGGCGGCCCGCGAGGACGTCGCCCGCGACGTCGGGCACCTCGACCGGCTGGGCCGTGCGGTTGACGAGGAACCAGAAGTCGTCGGTCCCGTCGGTGCGGACCGCGAGCTCGACCTTCCCGCGGACCGCGGCGGGCAGCTCGCTGCGCACGCCCGCGTCGTCGAGCAGGCGCGCGAGCACGGGCACGAGACCCTCGCGACCGAAGTGCGTCGAGACGTACGCGGCGGACCCGGCGCGCTCCCCGGCCCGGCCGGTCGGCGCGACGCCCCGGCGCGTCACGGCGGCGCGTCCCGCCTGCTCGCCGGTCTTGTACCAGCCGAGCACCTCGACGTCGGGGTCGACGACGTCCACCGGCTCGGTCCACAGCGTCGCCTCGAGCTGCTCGCCACCGAGCTCGACGGTCGCGGACTCGTGGTCCAGCAGCGGCGAGAACTCCTCGACGCGCACGCCGAGCAGGTCGCGCAGCGCGCCGGGGTACCCGCCGAGCCACGCGTGGTCGTCCTGGTCGACGACGCCCGAGAAGTACGTCGTCACGAGGTGCCCGCCGCCCTCGACGAACGTCGTGAGACGGTCGCGCAGCGGCGCCGGGACCACGTGCAGCACGGGTGCCACGACGACGTCGTATCCCGTGAGGTCGGACGCGACCGGCACGACGTCCGCGCGCACGCCGAGGGCGAGGAACGCGGAGTACCAGTCGAGCGCCTCCTGGCGGTACCGCAGCCGATCCGTCGGGTGCGAGTCCAGCTCGGACGTCCACCACGAGTCCCAGTCGAAGACGATCGCGGCGCGCGACGGCTTCTGCTCGCTGCCCGCGACGGGCGCGAGGTCGCGCAGCGTCGCGCCGAGCGCGACGACGTCACGGAACAGGCGCGAGTGCTCGCCCGCGTGCGGGACCATCCCCGAGTGGTACTTCTCCGCGCCCGCGGCGGACTGGCGCCACTGGAAGTAGCAGACCGCGTCCGCGCCGTGCGCGACGTGCGTGAGGGAGTCGCGCGCGAGCTCGCCCGGCTTCTTCGCGACGTTCACCGGCTGCCAGTTCACGGCGCTCGTGGAGTGCTCCATGAGGAACCACGGGCGGTGCCGGGCGATGCCGCCGGTGAGGTTCGCGGAGAACGACAGCTCGTCGAGCGCCTGCGGCCCGGGGAGCACGTAGTGGTCGTTGGAGACGAAGTCGAGCTCGTCGGCCCACGCGGCGTAGTCCATGCCCTTCGTCTCGCCCATGACCATGAAGTTGGTGGTCACGGGGACGTCGGGGGTCGCGCGGCGCAGGATCGCGGCCTCGGCGCGCAGGTAGTCCTGCAGCGCGTCGGACGAGAACCGCTTGAAGTCGAGCTGCTGCGTGGGGTTCGGGTGCGACGCGGCGAGGCGCGGCGGCAGGACCTGCTCCCACGCGCTGTAGCGCTGCGACCAGAACGCGGTGCCCCACGCGGCGTTGAGCGCGTCGAGGGTCGCGTACCGCTCGCGCAGCCAGGACCTGAACGCGGACGCCGCGTCGTCGCTGTAGTCGTAGACGTTGTGGCAGCCGAGCTCGTTCGAGACGTGCCACGCGACGAGCGCCGGGTGGTCGCCGTAGCGCTCGGCCATGCGCTCGACGAGACGCAGCGCGTGCTCGCGGAACACCGGCGACGTCGGGCGCCACTGCTGGCGCGCGCCGGGCCACAGGGTCTCGCCCGTGCGGGTCTGCGGCAGGATCTCGGGGTGCTTCGTCGTGAGCCACGGCGGCGGCGACGCGGTCGCCGTCGCGAGGTCGACGGTGATGCCGTTCTCGTGCAGCAGGTCCATGATCTCGTCGAGCCACGCGAAGTCCCACGTGTCCTCGGCCGGCTGGATCCGCGCCCACGAGAAGATCGCGAGCGACACGACGGTCACGCCGGCCTCGCGCATGAGACGCACGTCCTCGTCCCACACCTCGCGCGGCCACTGGTCCGGGTTGTAGTCCGCCCCGTAGGACAGGCCCGACGGCGCGTGCTCGGCGGTCCCGCCGGTCGTGCCGGGGGCCTCGGTCGCGGCGGGCGTGCCCGACGGCGCGTGGGGTCCGGGGCGGCGCAGCCAGCGGTGGGGGACGGGTCGGTCGGTCGTGGTCGACACGGGGGTGCTCCTCGGATGGTGCTCGGGTGGCGCGAGAGGTGCGCCGTCGGGCGGGGACCGGTGGCCGGGCCTCGTGGCCCGGCCACCGGCGTGCCTCACTCGTTGACGGTGAAGCCCTGCTCCGTGCCGTACTTCACGGACGCGTCCTGCCAGGCCTGCAGGCCTTCGGTCAGCGTGGTCGACGAGACGTACGCCTGGCCGACCGTGTCGTTGAAGATCGAGTTCGCGTAGACCTGGAAGGGCAGGTACGACCAGCCCTCGACGACGTCGGCCGCCGACTGCGCGAGGACCTCGTTGATCTTCTGGCCGCCGAAGTACTCGGACTCGTAGCCCTGGAACTCGTCCGACTCGAGCTCGGCCGTCGTGGCCGGGAACGCGCCGCCGTCGACGCGGGCCTGCACGCCGTCGCCGGCGTTCGCGTACTCGAGGAAGCCGTAGGCGAGCGCCTGGTTCTCGCTCGCGGCCGGCACGGACAGCGCGGAGCCGCCGTTCTCGGCGCTCGCGGACGCGCCCTCCTCCCACTGCGGGAGCGGGGCGACGCGCCACTTGCCGGCGCCGTCGGGCACGCCCGACTCGAGGTTGGCGGGCATCCACGCGCCGATCGCGAGGGTCGCGATGGTCCCGTTGCCGAGGCCCTGGTACCACTCGTCGCTCCACGAGCTCACGGGGGCGAGGAGGTCCTCGTCGATGAGCGTCTGCCACGTCTCGGCGAACTGCGTGCTGCCCTCGTCCGCGAGGTCGACCGTCACGTCGGTGCCGTCGACCTGGAACGGCTGGCCGCCGGCCTGCCAGATGAGCGACGTCGTGAAGCCCGCGTCACCCGTGTCG
Organism: Cellulosimicrobium sp. So1_17; assembly: GCF_055181235.1. Lineage (NCBI taxonomy): Bacteria > Bacillati > Actinomycetota > Actinomycetes > Micrococcales > Promicromonosporaceae > Cellulosimicrobium > Cellulosimicrobium sp. So1_17. Next base: position 2,046,607 of record NZ_CM143702.1, on the reverse strand, counting down.
TTGGTGATGTAGACGTTCGGGTCTGCCGCGTGCAGGGCCCGGGCGGCCTCGACGAAGCCGTCCCACGTCGTCGGCACCTCGATGCCGTGCTGCGTGAAGACCTCCTCGTTGTAGAAGAGGGCCATGGGGCCGGAGTCCATCGGCAGGCCGTAGACGCCCTCGCCCTGCTGGACGGCGCTCCACGGGCCGGGCGTGAAGGTCCCGTCCAGGTCGGCGGCGCCGAACGCGGAGAGGTCCGCGACGGCGTCGGACAGCGCGAACTGCGGGAGCGCGTAGTACTCGACCTGCGCGACGTCGGGGACGCCCGAGCCGGCGGCGATCGCGTTCTGCAGCGCCGTGTACTGGTCGTTGCCGGTGCCGGCGTTGACGAGCTCGACGTCGACCTCCGGGTACTCGGCCTCGAAGTCGGTGACGACCTGCTCGAGCGTGGGCTCCCAGGCCCACACGGTGAGCGAGCCGCCCTCCTCGAGAGCCGCGGCGACGTCGTCGGCGGAGCCGCCGTCGGCACCGGAGCCGGCGTCGTCGCCGCCGCCGGAGCTGCACGCGGCGAGGCCGAGGGCGAGGACGCCGGTGGCGGCGACGGCCCGCAGGGTGCGGGGGGTGCTGATGGACATGAGGGTTCCTCTCACTTCGTCGTCAGACGGATGGTGGTGCGGGGGATGCGTGCCAGTGGGTGGTGCGGTCGCGCGGCCGTGCGCCACGGGACCCGGGGTTCACTCCTTGACGGACCCGGCCGCGAGGCCGGACTGCCAGTAGCGCTGGAGGAGCAGGAAGGCGGCGATCAGCGGCAGGATCGTCAGCAGCGACCCGGTGATGACGAGGTCGAAGATGGCCTCGCCGCCCGCGGTCGCGGCCTGGGCGTTCCACGCGTTGAGGCCGAGCGTCAGGGGGTACCAGGTGGGGTCCTTGAGCATGATGAGCGGCAGGAAGTAGTTGTTCCACGTCGCGACCATCGTGAAGAGCAGCACGGTGACGATCCCGGGCGCGAGCAGCGGCAGCGAGACCTGGAAGAACGTGCGGAACTCGTTCGACCCGTCGACGCGCGCGGCCTCGAGCAGCTCGGTGGGGATCGCCTCGGCCGCGAAGACCCACATGAGGTAGAGGCCGAACGGCGAGATGAGCGACGGGATGATCACGGCCCACGGGGTGTTCGTCAGGCCCATCTGGCTGAACATGAGGAACGTCGGGACGGCGAGCGCGGTGCCCGGCACGGCGACCGCGCCGATGACCGTCGCGAACACCCCGCGCTTGCCGGGGAAGTCGAACTTCGCGAGGGCGTACCCGCCGAGCACGGCGAGGAACGTGGCGCCGCCCGCACCGACCACGACGTACAGGACCGTGTTGGCGAACCAGCGGCCGAAGATCCCGCCGTCGTAGGTCAGGGTCCGGGCGATGTTGTCGAACAGCGCGAAGTCGCCGCTGAACCACAGGCCGAACGACGCGAACAGGCTCGACTGCGTCTTCGTCGCGTTGACGAAGAGCCAGAACAGCGGGACGAGCGCGTAGAGCAGCACGACGCCGCTGAGGACCGTGAGCAGGGTGCTGCGACGCGGCTTCGAGACGCTGTGCGCGGCGCGCGAGCGCAGCCGGACGGGCTTGCGGGGCGGCGGGCCGACGACGGGCACGACGGACGGGTGCGGGTTGGTGGGAGTCGTCGCAGTCACGGTCAGGCCTCCTTGCGCATGCCGCGCAGCTGGACGACGTAGGCCACGATCATGGTGAGGACGCCCATGATGATGGCGACGGTCGCCGAGTAGTTGTACTGCTGCCCCGAGAACGACAGCGAGTAGGCGTACAGGTTCGGGGTGAAGTACGTCGTGATGGCGTTGGGCGCGAGGCTCTGCAGGATGCTCGGCTCGTTGAAGAGCTGGAACGAGCCGATGATCGAGAAGATCGTCGCGATGACGAGCGAGCCTCGGATCGCGGGGATCTTGATCGACCGGACGACCTGCCACTGGCTCGCGCCGTCGAGCTCGGCGGCCTCGTAGAGCGAGGTCGGGATGACCCGCAGCGCCGAGTAGAAGATGAGCATGTTGTAGCCCACGAACTCCCAGGTCACGATGTTGCCGATCGCGAGGAGCACCCACTCGGGCGACAGCGGGTTGGGGATCGACGTCCCGAGCGCGTCGTTGATGTTGCCGACGAGGCCGAACCGCGTGCCGTACATGAAGCCCCACATGAGCGTCGCGACGACGGCGGGGACGGCGTACGGCAGGAAGATCGAGATGCGGAAGAAGTTCTTCCCGTACAGGCGGCCGCTGTCGATGGCCAGCGCGACGAGCAGCGCGATGCCGAGCATGATCGGCACCTGCACGAGGAGGAACAGCCCGACGCGCGTGACGCCCGACCAGAACTGCGGGTCGGAGAAGGCGCGCGCGTAGTTCTCGAAGCCGACGAACTGCGTCCCGCCGACCATCTGCGTGCGGAACAGGCTCAGGTAGATCGAGTACGCGATCGGTGCGAGGAACACGAGCGCGAAGACGGCCATGAACGGGCCCACGAAGCCCCAGCCGATCCACGAGCGCCGTCGGCGGCGCGCGGGCCGGGAGGAGGGGCCGTCGACCGGTGGCACGTCGGAGACCACCACGGGTGGGGACGTCGTCGTCATGCTGCTTCCTCGTCGTCGGGGGCGGGGGACGTCGGTCGTCCCCGGGTGTTTACGTAAACATCAGCATGCACGACGCTCGGTGTTTGCGCAAACATCGCCTAGGATGATCTCGCACGGCATGCTTGCCGCGCACCTTCCCGCACGACCGGACCACGAGGACGAGGACGATGACCGACGGGCTCGACGAGGACGCCCCCGCCGCCACGACGCTCACGGCGACGCCGCCGGACGGCTCACGCCGGCACGCGAGCGCGGCGGGCGGCCTGGTGGCGCCGAGGCGCGTGTCCATGGCCGACGTCGCACGCGTCGCCGGCGTCTCGGCGCAGACGGTGTCGCGCGTGTCCAACGGGCACCCCGGCGTCGTCGAGTCCACGCGGACCCGGGTGCTCGCGGCGATGAGCGAGCTCGGCTACCGGCCGAACAGCGCGGCCCGCGCGCTCAAGAGCGGCAGCTTCCGCACGATCGGGGTGATCCTCTTCTCGCTCGCGACCACGGGGAACGTCCGCACGCTCGAGGCGATCGCGACGTCGGCCGCCGCGGAGGGCTACGCGATCACGATCATCCCCGTCGCGGCGCCCACGCAGGACGGCGTCCGGGGAGCGTTCACGCGACTCGGCGAGCTCGCGGTGGACGCCATCATCCTGCTCATGGAGGTGCACCTCCTCGACGTCGCGCAGGTGAGCCTGCCGCCCGGGGTGCAGGTCGTCGTCGCGGACTCCGACGCGGGCGAGAGCTACGCCGTCGTCGACACGGACCAGGCCGACGGGACGCGGCAGGCCGTGCGGCACCTGCTCGACCTGGGGCACGCGACCGTGCACCACCTCGCCGGGCCCGCGCACTCGTTCGCCGCCGAGCGGCGCACCGCGGCGTGGCGCTCGACGCTCGAGGAGGCCGGGCGCGAGGTGCCTCCGGTCGAGCGCGGCGACTGGTCCCCGACGTCCGGGTACGAGGCGGGGCGGCGTCTCGCCGTGCGCGACGACGTCACCGCCGTGTTCGTCGCCAACGACCAGATGGCGCTCGGGCTCGTGCGCGCCCTGCACGACGCGGGCCGGCGCGTGCCGGAGGACGTGAGCGTCGTCGGGTTCGACGACCTGCCGGAGTCGAGCGAGTTCCTGCCACCGCTCACGACGGTCCACCAGGACTTCGCGGAGGTCGGCCGCCGGTGCGTCGAGCAGGTGCTCCGGCAGGTGCGCGAGGGGGTCTACGAGACCGGGACGCGGCTCGTCCCGACGCGCCTCGTCTCCCGCGCGAGCACCGCGCCGCCCCCGAGGTAGTACCGGGGTCCGCGAGGTAGTACGGCGGTCGGCCCGACGGAGAGTGGTCGTCCTGGGTGTCGGGGTGGGTGGGGCGCCGCGTCTACCATCCGCCGCTCGTTCCTCGCGGCCCCCGCCAGGCCCACCACGACACGGCGCCCCACCCACCCCTCCCGGCGTCGTCTCGCCCTGGTCCTCGCTCAACCCGCGCGATCAGGCGGCGGGCGGGCGGCGGGACGGTCAGTCGGCGTCGACCCAGGCGCTCGGGTTCTCCACGACGCCGCGCAGCACCTCGCGCGCGCCGCCCGTGAGGGCCGCGTGGTCGCCCACGGGCGCTGCCGCGACGTGCAGGTCGGCCGACGGCGCGGCGAGGACCCGCGTCTGCAGCTCCGCCTCGACGGGCGCGCGCAGGTGCGGCAGGAGCGCCGGGTAGATCCCGCCGAGCAGCACGGTGTCGATGTCGACGAGGTTCACGTAGTCCGCGAGCGCGCTGCCCAGCGCCGTGCCGGCCCGCGCGACGGACTCGCGGGCGCCGGGCGCGCCCGCGTCGAGCGCGGCGACGAGCTCGTCGGTGGTGGCGCCCGGGTCGAGCCCGGCGCCGCGCAGGAGCGCGTCCTTGCCCGCGTACTGCTCGAGGCAGCCCGTCGCGCCGCACCGGCAGCGCGGGCCGCGCGGGTCGACGACGACGTGCCCGATCTCTCCCGCCCAGCCGTGCCGGCCGTGGAACAGCCTGCGGTCGACGACGATCGCGGAGCCGATCCCGACGTCGCCCGAGACGTAGAGGTACGTGGTCGGGACCGGCTGGGGCGTGCCGTCCTGATCGCGGGGACCCGCGCCGTCGGGCACGACGCCGCGGCTCGACTGGGCGAGGGCGGCGAGCTTCGCCTCGTTGCCGATCTCGACGGGCAGGTCCGGGTCGAGGTCGAGGAGCGGCGCAGGGTCGAGGCGGGACCAGCCCAGGTTGGGCGCGACCTCGAGACGGCCGGCACGCGTGTCGACGAGGCCGGGCAGCGCGAGGTGCGCCCCGGCGACCGTCATGCCGTCGGCCCGCACGCTCTCCACGAGGTCGCGCGCGATACGGCCCAGGCGGGCGAGCACCTCGGTCGGGTCGCTGTCGTGGAGGTCGTCGGGGTCCACGTGCTCGGCGACGACGGCGCCCGTGAGGTCCAGCACCCGCCCGCCCAGGTAGTCGACGTTGACCTCGAGGCCGAGCCCGACGATCGTGCGTGGCGCGGGGGCGAGGGGCACGGCGGGCCGCCCGGCGCGCTGCGGGGTCGCGGGCGGGAGCTCTGCGACGATGCGCGAGGCGACCAGGCGGTCGACGAGCGTCGAGACGGTCGCGCGGGTGAGCCCGCTGGCCGCGGCGATGTCCGCGCGAGAGCATGGCACGGGCGCCTCGAAGACGGCGCGGGCGACGAGGGCGAGGTTGTGCTCGCGCAGCGTGGCCTGCCGGGCTGCTGGGGGACCCGGGCGGGTCGCGGCGCTGCGGTTCACGGTCTTGACCTTACCGACTCCGGAGCATAAGTTCAGCCATACGACAAAAATGCGTCGTCGGCGTGCCGAGCACGCCGGCGGCTCTCTCGACGAGGAGACCATCGTGGCCGACGAGCGCGCCCATCACGACAACGACATCAACTTCTCCTTCGGTCTGTGGACCGTGGGCTGGACCGCGCAGGACCAGTTCGGGAGCGCGAGCCGCCCCGCGCTCGACCCCGCCGACTCGGTCCGCAAGCTGGCCGAGCTCGGCGCGTGGGGCTTCACGTTCCACGACGACGACGTCGTGCCGTTCGGGTCCGACGACGCCGAGCGCACGCGGCGCCTCGACTCCGTGCGGAAGGCGGCCGACGAGACCGGCCTCGTCATCGAGATGGTGACGACCAACCTCTTCAGCCACCCCGTCTTCAAGGACGGCGGCGTCACGTCGAACGACCGCGGCGTGCGTCGCTACGCGCTGCGCAAGGTGCTGCGCAACGTCGACCTGACCGCCGAGCTCGGCGCGAAGACGTTCGTCATGTGGGGCGGCCGCGAGGGCACCGAGTACGACGGCGCCAAGGACCTGCACTCGGCCCACGAGCGCTACGCCGAGGGCATCGACACCGTCGCCGGCTACATCAAGGACCAGGGCTACGACCTCAAGATCGCCCTCGAGCCCAAGCCGAACGAGCCCCGGGGCGACATCTTCCTCCCGACGATCGGCCACGCGCTCGCGCTCATCGCGAGGCTCGAGCACGGCGACATCGTCGGGCTCAACCCCGAGACGGGCCACGAGCAGATGGCGGGCCTCAACTACACGCACGGGATCGCGCAGGCCCTGTGGGCCGGCAAGCTCTTCCACATCGACCTCAACGGCCAGCGGTCCATCAAGTTCGACCAGGACCTCGTGTTCGGCCACGGTGACCTGCTCTCCGCGTTCTTCACGGTCGACCTGCTGGAGAACGGCTTCCCGAACGGCGGCCCGACGTACACCGGTCCGCGCCACTTCGACTACAAGCCGTCGCGCACCGAGAACGAGGTCGGCGTGTGGGACTCCGCGCGCGCCAACATGGACACCTACCGCCTGCTCGCGCGCAAGGCCGCGGCGTACCGCGCCGACAGCCGCGTCCAGGAGGCGTTCGCGCACTCCGGCGTCTTCGAGCTGGGCGAGCCCACCCTCGCCGAGGGCGAGACCGTGGCGGACATCCTCGCGGACCGCAGCGCGTACGAGGACTTCGACGTCGACGCCGCGGCGAACCGCGACTTCGGCTTCGTGCGCCTCAACCAGCTCGCGCTCGAGCACCTCATCGGCTGACGTGGCGAGCAGCTCTCAGACGTCCGGCGCCGGCGGCGGGCGCACGCTGGTCGCCGGCGTCGACACGTCGACGCAGTCCTGCAAGGTCGTCGTCCGCGACGCCGAGACCGGGGCGCTCCGGCGCTTCGGCGCGGCGAAGCACCCCGACGGCACCGAGGTCGACCCCGCCGCGTGGTGGGACGCCCTCGGTGCCGCGGTGGCGGCCGCAGGCGGTCTGGACGACGTCGCGGCGCTCGCCGTCGGTGGCCAGCAGCACGGGATGGTCGTGCTCGACGAGGAGGGCCGGGTGATCCGCCCGGCGCTGCTGTGGAACGACACGCGGTCCGCACCCGCGGCGCGGGACCTGATCCGCGAGCTCGGGGAGGCGCGCCTCGCCGAGGGGGTCCCGGACGCCCGCGTCCGGGTCGAGTCGGCCGAGGAGGCCGGGGCCCAGGCCTGGGCGGACGCGATCGGGTCCGTCCCGGTCGCGTCGCTCACCGTCACGAAGCTCCGGTGGCTGCGCGACGCGGAGCCGGAGAACGCGGCCCGCGTGGCGGCCGTCGCGCTGCCGCACGACTGGCTCACGTGGCGCATCGCCGGGTACGGGCCTGCGGGCGACCCGACGGCGCCGCTCGGCCCGGACCTGGACGCGCTCGTGACCGACGCGTCCGACGCGTCGGGGACGGGGTACTGGGACGCGACCCGGGCCGGCTCGTCCGAGGGCGAGACCGGTCCGGGCGACGGCCGGGAGGGCTACCGCCTCGACCTGCTCGAGCTCGCGCTCGGCCGGACCGACGTCGTGCTGCCGCGCGTGCTCGCGCCGGCGGCGGTCGCGGGCGTCGCGCACCCGACCGTGGCCGGGGCGGGGGTCGAGGGCGGAGCGCTGCTCGGTCCGGGTGCCGGTGACAACGCCGGCGCCGCGCTCGGCCTCGGCATGACGGCGGGCGACGTCGCGGTCTCGATCGGGACGTCGGGCGTCGTGTCCGCCGTCGCGGACGACCGCACGGCCGACGGCTCGGGGCTCGTCAACGGGTTCTCGGACGCGACGGGGCGGTACCTCCTGCTCGCCGTGACGCTCAACGCGAGCCGCGTGCTCGACGCGGCGCGCGAGGTGCTCGGGGTCGACCACACGGAGCTGTCCCGGCTCGCGCTCGAGGCGCCGCCCGGCGCGGACGGGCTCGTCCTCGTGCCCTACCTCGAGGGCGAGCGCATGCCGAACCGGCCGGACGCGTCGGGCACGCTGCACGGCATCCGGCTCGGCACAGCGACGCGTGAGCACCTGGCGCGCGCGTTCGTCGAGGGCATGCTGTGCGGCCTCGCCGACGGGCTCGACGCGCTGCGCGCGCTCGGGGTCCCGGTCGAGCGGGTGCAGCTCATCGGCGGCGGCGCGCAGTCGGAGGCCGTGCGGCGCATCGCCCCGCAGGTGCTCGGGCTGCCCGTCGCGGTCCCGGAGCCGGGCGAGTACGTGGCCGACGGCGCGGCGCGCCAGGCCGCGTGGGTGCTCGCCGCGCACCGGGCCGCCCAGGGTGCTGCCGAGGGTTCCGCCGGACCGGGCGACGTCGACCCGCCGACCTGGGCCGCGTCGTCGGGCACGGTGTTCGAGGCGGACCCGGTGCCCGCGATCCGTGAGCGCTATGCGGAGGTCCGCGACCTCACCTGACCCGCCCCGCTGTGGGCATGAGACGGGCTCGGTCCTGACCCCAGGACCGGGCCCTTCTCGTGCCCGCAGCGGGGACGACGGGTCAGGCGCCGCCCGCGAAGCCGGTCTGGCGCCACGTCTCGTAGACCGCGATCGACGCCGCGTTCGTGAGGTTGAGCGAGCGCCGACCCGGCTGCATGGGGATCTTCAGCTGGTCGGTCATCCGCGGGTGGGTGAGCACGTCGTGGGGCAGGCCGGTGGGCTCCGGGCCGAACAGCAGCACGTCGTCGGACCGATAGGTCACGTCGGTGTACGAGGTCGTCGCTCGCGTCGTGAACGCGAAGACCCGCCCCGGGAGGGTGGCGAGGGCGGCGTCGAGGTCCGCGTGCACCTCGACGGCGGCGAGGTCGTGGTAGTCGAGCCCCGCGCGGCGCAGCTTCGGCTCGTCGAGGTCGAACCCGAGCGGCTCGACGAGGTGGAGCCGCGCGCCCGTGACCGCCGCGAGCCGGATCGCGTTGCCCGTGTTCCCGGGGATGCGCGGCTCGAAGAACACGACGTGCGGGAGGGTCGACGGCGGTCGCGCCGCCGGGTCGGCGACGTGCGGTCGCCAGTCGTTGCCGGGGTCGGGGGAGGGGCTCACGGGCTCGATTCTCCCTTACCACCCGGGCGGTGCGTCGGTAGGGTCGACGCATGTCAGGCAGCACGCCGGAAGCCCGTGAGCACTGGGTCACCACGACGCACGACTGGACGCTCGGGGTCGACGAGGAGCACCTCGCGCAGGTGCGAGCAGACCCGAGACACGCCGTCGGCGGCGTGGAGCACCTCGTGCTCGAGGTCCTCGCGTACGCGGACGAGGAGGCCGAGAGCCAGGGGCGGGTGGGCCACGTCGTCGTCACGCGGCACGACGACGGCTCGGTGTCCGTCGCGGACGACGGCCGGGGCACGGACACGAGGTTCGACGATGCCGGGCGCCCGGTCCGCAAGCCCGTCATGGCGACGAAGGACGTGCGGTTCTTCGACGCGACCGAGCCGCCGGTCCTGCCCGACGGCCTCGCCCGGCGCGGCATGTCGACCGTCGCGGCCCTGAGCACCTGGCTGGAGCACACCAACCGTCGCCGCGACGGGTCGTGGACGCAGCGGTACGAGCACGGCGTGCCGGCGACGGAGCTGGTCGAGCTCCCGCCGTCCTCGGGGACCGGCACGACCGTCCGCTTCCGCGCCGACCCGGACCTGGTGGGGCGGTCCGAGGTCGACGGCGGCGCGCTGCACGGGTTCGAGATGCTCGACGTGGAGCTGCGCGACGAGCGATGACCGCGCGAGCGGGCGGTCACGCGGGGAGCGCGGCCGCCTTGCGCTCGAGCAGGTCGCGCTCGCGCACGTTGGGGCACAGACGGACCGCGAGCGCGTACTCGGCCCGGGCCTCGTCGACACGACCGAGTCGTCCGAGCAGCTCGGCGCGCACGCTCGGCACCAGGTGGAACCGGGGCAGCCGGTCCGTCGCGACGAGCTCGTCGACGATCCGCAGCCCTGCCGCCGGGCCGTGCGCCATCGCGACGGCCGCGGCCCGGTTGAGCTCGACGACGGGCGACGGGGCGACCCGACCGAGCGCCTCGTAGAGGAGCACGACGCGGTCCCAGTCGGTCTCCTCGACGGACGGCGCGACGGCGTGGCACTCCGCGATCGCCGCCTGCAGCCCGTACGGACCGCGGCCGTGACCCGTCGGCCCGACCGCGTCGGCGCGCGCGAGCGCGGCCCGACCGCGCCGGATCGCGGACCGGTCCCACCGCCGCCGGTCCTGGTCGGCGAGGAGGACGGGGTCGCCGTCGGGCGTGGTCCGGGCGGGGAAGCGTGCCGCGGTGAGCTCGAGCAGGGCGAGGAGCGCGTGGACCTCGTGCTCGTCGGGCACCAGCCCGGCGAGGACCCGCGCGAGCCGGACCGCCTCGTGCGCGAGGTCCGGTCGGAGCCACTCGTCGCCCGACGTCGCGGTGGACCCCTCGGTGAAGATCACGTACAGCACGCCCAGGACGGAGCCGAGGCGCTCGCGACGCTCGACGGCAGGGGGCACCCCGAACGGCACGGCGGCCGCCGCGAGGGTCTTCTTCGCGCGCGTGATCCGGGCCTGGACGGTCGCCGTCGGCACGAGGAACGCGCGAGCGACCTCCTCGCTCGACAGCCCGCCGACGACCCGCAGGGTGAGCGCGACGCGGGCCTCGGGCGACAGCACCGGGTGGCACGCGACGAACATCAGGGCCAGCACGTCGTCGTGCACCCGGTCGGGGTCCCACAGGACGCCGTCCTCGTCGCCGGGGCCGGCGTCGCCCGACGGCGGCCCGCCCGACGTCGCGCCGCCCTCGCCCAGGTGGTGGGCGAGGGCGGCGTACCGCTCGTCGAGGGCCGAGCGGCGGCGGAAGGTGTCGATCGCGCGACGCCGGCCGACCGTGAGCAGCCAGCCCGACGGGTTGCGCGGCACGCCCTCGCGCGGCCAGGAGACGAGCGCCTCGGCGAGCGCCTCCTGCGCGAGGTCCTCGGCGAGGGCGAAGTCGCCCGTGTACCGCGCGAGGGCGCCCACGATCCGCGCCGACTCGATGCGCCACACGGCCTCGACGGCACGGCGGCCGTCGGACGAGGTCACAGCTGACCGGTCGCCTCGCGCCACGCGCGCTCCTTGCGGATCCACTCGTTGTCCTGCGGGAACTCGTCGATCGTCGGGACCCGGCGGATCTCGACCTTCGTCCCGGGGCCCGAGTAGGGCAGCCGTTTGGCCCACTCGACGGCCTCCTCCTTCGAGGCGACGTCGAGGACGTAGTAGCCGCCGAACAGCTCCTTGGTCTCCCCGTACGGGCCGTCCGTCACGACGGGCACGTCGGACGAGAGGTCGACGACGACGCCCTGCGCCGGGTCGTCGAGCCCCTCGGCCGCGAGCAGCACGCCCGCGCGGATGAGCTCGTCGTTGAACCGGCCCATGGTCTCGAGCATCTCGTCGAACGAGACGCTCTCGAACGCGGCCTGGCCCTCGTCGGTGCTGCGCATGATGAGCATGTACTTCATCGGTGACTCCCGGTGTCGGTGGGCCGGACCTTCCGACCCTCTCACCCACAGGTCGAACGGGACAGTGCGACATCGACACGACGATCGACACGACGATCGATACGACGATCGACGCGGAGACCGAGCTCGTGGGCCGCACGGTCCGGCGGGCGAGGCCGCGCCGGCTCGGGCACGCTGGTCGAGGGTCGGCGGACCGCGAGGGGTCGCCGAGGCCCGCGAGCGCTGGGGGACACATGGACCGCGACGCGGTGATGACGTGGGTGGACGAGTACGAGCAGGCGTGGCGGGCGAGCGACGCCCGGGCCGTCGAGCGGCTGTTCACCGAGGACGCGACCTACCTGAGGTCGCCGTACGACGACGAGCCGCTCCACGGGCACGACGCGATCCGCGGCTTCTGGACCGTCGACGAGGGCGCGACGTTCACCGTCGCCGCGGAGCCGGTCGCCGTCGAGGGGGACTCCGCCGTCGTGCGGCTCGAGGTGCGGTACACGGGGTCGGAGGAGCAGGAGTACCGCGACCTGTGGCTCCTGCGCTTCGCCGCGGACGGGCGCGTCGCGCACTTCGAGGAGTGGGCGTACTGGCCGGGGAAGCCCTACACGGCCGCGGCGGAGTAGGCGCGCGCCGCCGACGCCGGCTCGGCCGGTGCGGCCGCAGCCCGGCGCAGCTCGTCGAGCACGGTCCGCGCCGGTGGGGTGAGGGCCACGGCGTCGCGCAGCACGGCGTGGATCGACCGGACCGGCGTGGGCCGGACGACGGCGACGGCGGCCAGCCCGTCGGGCAGGTGCGCCGCGCCCAGAGCGGGCAGGACGGTGACGCCGATACCGGCCGCGACGAACGCGAGCGCCGTCGGGTAGTCGTGCGCCTCGACGTGGAACGTCGGGCTGAAGCCTGCGGCCGTGCACGCCTCGAGCAGGTTGCGCCGGCACCAGCCGCGCGCGAAGTCGTTGTCCACCCAGCGCTCGTCGGCGAGCTCGGCGAGCTCGATCTCGCTGCTGCCGGCGCGGTCGTGGTCCTGCGGGAGCACGGCGACGTACGGGTCGTCGAGCAGGTGGTACGCCCGGAACCCGGGGCCGGGGTCGAAGCCCCGCGGCGCGACGACGAGCTGGACGTCCGCGCGCGAGTCCGGGTCGTCGGGGATCGTCTCGCTCAGCGCGAGGTCGATGCGGACCCCGGGGAACTCGGTGGTGAGACGCCGGACCACGTGCGGCAGCCACGCGGAGCCGACGGACGCGAAGTACGCGACCGAGAGCGACCCGGTGCGGCCGGCGCGCAGGTCGGACACCACGGCCTCGACCTCGCCGAGGCGCGCGAGCACGCCGTCGGCCTGGGCGGCGAGCGTCAGCCCGGCGGCCGTCGGCCGGACGCCGCGTCCCGCGCGCTCGAGCAGGACCAGGCCGGTCTCGCGCTGGAGCGCGGCGACGTGCTGGCTCACGGCGGAGGGCGTGTAACCGAGGTTCGCGGCGGCGGCCTGGACGGAGCCGCTCGCGACGACGGAGCGGAAGATGCGGAGCCGGTGCACGTCGAGCATGCTCCGACCGTACAGCGAGACTGAAACGAACGGAAGGAATCCGTGCTGGTGCTTCATGGTGTCGTCGCCGACGATCGTCGTATGACGGTCACTGAGGAGATCTCGTCGGGTGTCACGCGACGCACGGGCGGACTCGTCCTGCTCGCGGCCGCCGTGACGGTGGTGCTGTGGGCGTCGGCGTTCGTCGCCGTCCGCGCCGCGGGTCACGACTACTCGCCCGGCGCTCTCGCGCTCGGCCGCCAGCTCGCGGGGGTCGGTCGGTCTCACGGCGATCGTGCTCGTCCGGGCCGTCCGCGTGGCGGGCCGCGCACCGGCCGAGGGGACCGGCGGCGTCGCGCGGGTCGTGACCGCGCTTCCCGCCCTGCCGCGCGGACGCACGCTCGCGGGCGTCGTCGCCTGGGGTGTCGCCTGGTTCGCGCTCTACAACATCGCGCTCAACGGGGCCGAGCAGCATCTCGACGCTGGAACGACGGCGCTCCTCGTCAACGTCGCTCCCGTGCTCGTCGCGGTGCTCGCCGGGCTGCTCCTCGGGGAGGGGTTCCCGCGCCGGCTGCTCGCCGGGATGTCCGTCGCGTTCGCCGGCGTCGCCGTCATCGCCGTGACCACGTCGACGGGCGACGCCGACGTGCTCGGGGTCGCGCTCGGCCTCGCCGCCGCGGCGCTCTACGCCGGTTCCGCCACGGCGCAGAAGCGGCTCCTGGCCCGCGTCGACGCCCTCACCATGACCTGGCTGGGGTGCCTCGCGGGCACGGTCGCGTGCCTGCCGTTCGCCCCCGCGCTGGTGCGCGAGGCGTCGGTCGCGGCAGGGTCGTCCACGCTCGCGGTCGTCTACCTCGGGCTCTTCCCGACGGCGGTCGCCTTCACCACGTGGGGCTACGCCCTCTCGCGGACGAGCGCGGGCCGGCTCGCGGCGTCGACGTACCTCGTGCCGCCGCTCGTCGTGGTCCTGTCGTGGGCGCTGCTCGCCGAGGTCCCCGCGGGGCTGACGCTTGCGGGCGGCGTGCTGAGCCTCGCGGGCGTCGCGCTGGCGACGCTGCCGCGGCGCAGGGCGCGGGGCGTGGGCGGTGTGCGGCGCTAACCAGCGAAGGGCAGCACCGGCAGCCCGCGCACGCCGACGTCGACGCGGAACACCGACCCCGCCTCGCGCTCGTCCGGGTCGTCGGCGTCGAGGTCCTGGCGTGACGTGGTGACGAACAGTGTGTCGAGGTCGTCGCCGCCGAACGTGCACGCGGTCACCTGGCTCGCGGGGAACTGGACCTCCGCGTCGAGCACCCCGGCGGGGGAGTAGCGCCGCACCGCCGACCCGCCCCAGAGCGCGACCCACACGCCGCCGTCGGCGTCGACGGTCAGCCCGTCGGGCGTCCCGTCCTCGGGATCGACCGCGATGAACGGCCGACGTCGAACCAGCCCGCGGGGGTCCTCGTCCGTCGGGACGACGTCGAGCACGTCGACGCGCTGCGTCGCGGAGTCGACGTAGTACGCGAGCGAGCCGTCCGGGGAGAAGCCGAGGCCGTTCGACACCTGGATCCCGTCGAGCACCGTGCGTGCGCTGCCGTCGGGCTCCACCCGGTACAGCGCACCCGGCCGCTCGCCCCGCGCCATGCCGCCGGCGTAGAACGCCCCGTCGGGCGCCGCGGCACCCTCGTTGAGCCGGACCGTCGGGTCGTCCCACAGCGTCGCGAGCGGGCGCACCGGGGCATTGTCGGCGTCGGCGACCGCGACGGACCGCTCGAGCCCGACGACGAACCCTCCGCCCGCTCGCGGCCGCACCACGGCCGCGTGGTCGCCGACGTGCAGGCGGTCGACGCCGCCGTCGGGCCGCAGCGTCAGGAGGTCACCCGCGAGCATGTCCACGTACCGCAGCCCGCCCCAGCCGGGCCACCACACCGGACCCTCCGCGTGGTAGGCGACGGGACCGGTGACGTTCTGGGCTCTCAGCTCGGGCATGTGCTCGATCTTGCCCGAGGCGCTCAGGCGCCGCTCGTCTCCCAGTATTCGGGCGTCGCGGCCCAAGCCTGACCCTCCGACGAGGCGTAGCCTGGGAGCATGTTCACGCGCGACTGGTGGTGGCTGCCCCCGCAGCCGTGACCTGTCCTGCCCACGTCCCGAGCTGCGCTCCGCAGCCGGGACGTCGTCGTGTGCGGCGCCCCGCGTCCGACCGGCCGGTGCCGGACCAGCGGACCTGCGTCGCGCGGCTCCCCTTCACGCAAGGAGAGCTCCGATGACCGACACCCTCACCCCCACCGACGTCACGATCCCCGAGAGCGCAACCGCGCCGTCGTCCACCGCGTCCGTCGCGGCCGCGCGCGCCCGCAGCGCGGAGATCGAAGCGCAGATCGCCACCGATCCCTCGCGCTTCCGCGTCCTCACCGGAGAGCGCCCGACGGGCGCGCTGCACCTGGGCCACTACGTCGCGACCGTCGCGAACCGCGTCCGTCTCCAGCGCGCCGGCGTCGAGGTGTTCCTCGTCGTCGCGGACTACCAGGTCATCACCGACCGCGACGACGCCGGTGACCTGCGCGGCACGGTGCGCGAGATCGTACTCGACTACCTGGCTGCGGGGATCGACCCGGAGCGCACGACGATCTTCACGCACTCGTCCGTGCCCGCGCTGAACCAGCTCCTCCTGCCGTTCCTCAGCCTCGTCACGACGGCCGAGATCGAGCGCAACCCCACGGTCAAGGCGGAGGCGCTCGCGGCGGCCGCTCGGCAGGGCCGGCCCATGAGCGGGCTGCTCTTCACCTACCCTGTGCACCAGGCCGCGGACATCCTCTTCTGCCACGGCAACCTCGTCCCGGGCGGGCAGGACCAGCTCCCGCACGTCGAGATCACGCGCACGGTCGCGCGGCGCTTCAACCAGCGCTACGCCGCGACGAGCCCGTACTTCCCCGAGCCCGACGTGCTGCTCGCGCCCGCGCCGACGATCCTCGGCACCGACGGGCGCAAGATGAGCAAGTCCGCGGGCAACGCGCTCGAGCTGCGCGACGACGAGGACACGACCGCGCGCTTCGTGCGCCGCGCGAGGACGGACTCGGAGCGCCACATCACCTACGAGCCGGACCGTCGACCGGAGGTCGCGAACCTGCTCACGCTCGGCGCGTTCGCCGCCGGGACGACGCCCGAGGCGCTCGCGGACGAGATCGGCGCCGGGGGAGCGGGCCGCCTCAAGGAGGTGGTGACCGACGCGCTCGTCGAGCACCTCCGTCCGCTCCGTGCCCGACGTCGCGCGCTCGCCGCGGGCGACGGACCCGACCCCCTCGACGTGCTCGCCCGGGGGAACGCGCGGGCGAACGAGATCGCCGACCGCACGCTCGCCGACGTCCGCGAGCTGATGGGCATGCGGTACTGAGCGGGCCTCGTCGAGGGTGCGGCCCGCGCCGTCACTGCCGTCAGCTGCCGTCGGCTGCCGTCAGCGACCGCTCGTCGCGACGCTGACCGCGACGGCTGCGCTGGAGGCGGCGATCGCCGCCGCGGTGCGCGTGACCGCGGTGGCGACGGCCTCGGGACCCCACTGGCCCTGCTCGATCTCCTTGGCCCGCGTCGCCGTCCGCGTCGTCCAGGGCAGCGGCGGTCGCAGGGACGGGAGGGCGCCGCTGGCGGAGAGCAGCCCGATCACCGCGGCCGTGCGCGGGTCGGGGGCCTCGCCGTCCTCGAGCACGGCGCGGATCCGCTCGCGCAGCCGTGCCTCGTGCTCCTGGTCGGCTGCCGGCCACCGCGTCGTGCGGAACAGGCCGAGCACGCGCGACTCCTGCCGCTCGACCAACCCGCGTCGTGCGAGCCGGTCGATCACCTCGCGCCACAGGTCGGCGCCGAGCGCGACGAGCAGCGGCTGGACGCGCTGCGTCTTCTCCGCGACGGTGTCGTAGGCCTGCTGCAGCAAGGGGTCGGGCAGCGGCCCTGACCCCGCGGGGATGACGCGCGGGCCGTTGAGCACCCCGGTGTCGTCGGTCTCCACGCGGCCGAGCAGCGCGAGCTCGGTGAGCACGGCGCCCCCGAGCGTGTAGTACAGGGTCCCGGCGCCCTGGATGGATGCGCCGTCGTCGTCCAGCAGGAGGAGCATGAGGTCGTCGACCACGAGCAGGTCGTCGTGGCGACCGGGGCCGTCCGCCGGGCGGTCCGCGGGGCCGGGTCCAGGGGTCAGGTCGCTCATCGTCGGTCCTCTCCGAGGCGAAGGGTGCGGGTCGGTGCGGCGGTCATCGTCGAGGCTCCCAGCGGAACAGTCTCGCCGCGACCGCGACGGCCACGACGACCCACGCGAGGGTCGGGGCGAGCAGGAGGAGCGAGTCCGTGACGGCGACGCCGCCCTCCCACGCGGTCACGACGAGCTCGGTGGCCGCGCCCCCGGGCAGCAGCCGCTTGAGCAGCGGCAGGCTGTCGGTCCCGGTGATCCCGACCCAGCTGGCGACCACCACGACGCCCAGGCTCAGCGGCAGGCTGGTGACCTGGGCGTGCTCGGGGGAGGTGGTGACCCCGGCCGTCGCGATCCCGAACGCCAGCATCATGACGAACGTGGCGAGCACCGCGACGACGACGAGCACCGGGTCGGCCGGGCCGCCGCCCACCGCGGCGAACACGCCGAGGATCACGCCCACCTGCACGAGGGCGATCGCGGAGACGGGCAGCACGAGCCCGGTGAGGATGCTCGCGTCGCCCGCGGCGCTCGAGCGCAGCCGCTTGAGGAACAGGTCCTGACGACGGGCGGCGAGCGTGGTCACGGTCGTCGCGTAGAGGCTGAAGGCGGCGATCGTGAACACGAGCACGGCCGCGACGTAGCCGACGCTGCCGATCCGGGCGAAGACGTCGCGGAAGCCGATGAAGAACACGGCAGCGGCGACGGGCATGACGAGGCTGGTGACGAGCACGGCACGGTTCCGGAAGAGCTGGACCAGCTCGCTGTGCGCGATGGGGAGCATGACGGGTTCCTGTCCGGTGGGTCGGGTCTGCGGGAGGGGCGACGGGATCGGGGGCGGCTCTTCGCGCCCTGCCGGGTCTACGGGGCCGGTGCCGGGACGGGCGCGTCGTCGGCGCCGATGGCGCGGAAGACGTCGTCCAGGCGGGTCGGGGCCGCGGACAGCCCGTGGAGGTCGACGGCGTGCTCGGCGGCCCAGTCGAGGAGCTGCTTGAGGTCGCGCTGGAGCTCGAACGTCTCGATCGCCCAGGACCGGTCGTCGTGCGGGACGGCCTGGACGGGAGGCACGGGTGCACCCGGCGGGAGCGAGAAGCGGATCGAGGCCGGCAAGGTACGCGTCAGCTCGTCCACCGTGCCCTCGTGGCGGAGCGTGCCGCGGTGCATCAAGCCGATGCGGTCGGCGCGCTGCTGCGCCTCCTCCAGGTAGTGGGTGGTGAGGACGACGGTCGTGCCGTCGCCGCGCAGGTCCTCCACGGTCTCCCACAGCGCGTCGCGGGACGCGATGTCGAGACCGGTCGTCGGCTCGTCGAGGAAGACGAGCTCGGGCCTGCCGTACACCGCCGTCGCGAAGTCGAGCCGCCGCTTCTCGCCCCCCGAGAGCTGGCCGACCCGCGTGCTCTCCTTGTGCCGGAGGTCGACGAGACCGAGCACCCGGTCCCCGGAGTCCGTGCGCCCCGAGAGGCGGCCGAGGAGCCGGACCGTCTCGGCGACGGTGAGGTCGGGGGAGAAGCCGCTCTCCTGGAGCATGATCCCGGTCCGGGCGCGCACGGCGGCGCGGTCCTGCGGGCTCCCGCCGAAGACGCGCACGGTGCCGGAGGCAGCCGCACGGTGGCCCTCGACGACCTCCAGCGCCGACGTCTTGCCGGCGCCGTTGGTGCCGAGGAGGGCGTACAGCTCACCGCGTCCCACCTGGAACGAGAGGTTCTTCACGGCGTGGAAGTCGCCGTACGTGACGCCGAGGTCGTCGACGTCGATCACGGGGTTCGAGGTCATGCCCCCATCACAGCCCGGACCGTCGGGCGCTCCCAGTGCCGTGGCGTCAGGAACCGGGCATGACGTCCGCGGGTGCTCCCGTGTGACGTGGCGTCACTGGTCGGGCGTCGCCCGGCACCGGATACTGGCTCCGGAACCGTCTCCCACCCAGCGAGCTGCCCATGGACGCACGCCCCTCCGCGCCGGAGGTCCCGACGGCGTCCGGCGAGCGCGCGACGGCGTACCGGTCGCGCTACAGGTCTCCGTGGGGCTCCCCGGCGTCCCGCACGTCGGTGGCGTCGCGACGGCGGTTCCGGCGGATCAACCTCCTCACCATCCTGCCCCTGCTCGCGCTCGTCGGCGCGTACCTCGTCGCGGTGCAGGCCCAGGACGCGGTGCAGGCGGTCGTGCTGGGTCTCGGGACCGCCGCGGCCCTGCTGGCCTTCGAACGGTGGACGGCGGGCGACCTCGCGCGCGTCCAGGTGCCCTGCCTCGTCGTCGCTGCTGCCGTCTGGCCGTACGGCGTCCTCGTGGTGGACGGCGGCCCGGAGGCCTCGTACTACGGCCTGGCGCTCGTGGGGAGCCTGGCGGTCCCCGAGCTGCCCCGCCACCGCGCGGCGGCGGCCGTCGGCCTCGCCGGGTACGTCGCCGCGGTGGGCGTCTGGGGCCTGGTCGCCGTCGGCCCGGTCGACGCCGCCGCGGTCGTCGCGTACGTCCTCGTCCCCACGGGCATCACGGCCGTCCTGATCGGCCTGCGGTACCCCCACAAGGGCTTCTACGACGTCATGACCGAGCTCGAGGAGGCACGGGAGCGCGAGGCGGAGCTCGCGGTGGTGCGGGAGCGCATGCGGTTCGCGAGCGACCTGCACGACATCCAGGGCCACACGCTGCACGTGGTGAAGCTGAAGATCGCGCTCGCGCAGAGGCTGCTCCGGACCGACACGGATGCCGCCGAGCGGGAGCTGCGCGAGACGTACGCCCTGGTCGGCGACACGATCGCGCAGGCGAAGGAGCTCGCGTACGGGCAGCGTCGGCCGAACCTCTCGGCCGAGCTGGAGAACGCCCGCCGGCTCCTCGAGGCCGCGGGCATCCGCGTGCGCGTCGACCGCCCGGCCGACCTCGGCGTGCACTCCGGCGACCTCCTCGCGCAGGTGCTGCGGGAGACCACGACCAACGTCCTGCGCCACTCGCGCGCCACGCTCGTGCACGTCTCGCTCGCCGACGACGGCATCGCCGTCGTGAACGACGGCGTCACCGCGCCCGGGCGCCCGACCCTGCACGGCCTCGCCGTCCTCGCGCAACGGGTGTCCGAGGCCGGGGGGGTCCTCACGGCGGAGGTGGCCGACGGTCGCTTCCGCACCGCGGCCACGTTCCCCGGCCCGCGGCGGGTCGCCGGACCGACGAGCGAGGGAGACGCGTCGTGACCACCGTCGTGCTGGCCGACGACGAGGCCCTCCTCCGCAGCGCCCTGGCCGCTCTGCTCCCGCTCGAGGGGGACGTCACCGTCGTGGCGGAGGCGGCCGACGGGGCGCAGGCGGTCGAGGCCACGCTCGCGCACCGCCCCGACGTGCTCGTCATCGACCTCGAGATGCCGGGCGTCGACGGGCTCGAGGCCGTCGACCGGATCCGGCGGGTCGTGCCCGACCAGGTGGTGCTCATGCTCACGCGGCACGCCCGGCCGGGCGTCCTGCGCCACGCACTGCGGCTCGGCGTGCAGGGCTTCGTCAGCAAGTCCGCCGAGCCGAGCCACATCACCACCGTCATCGCGGCGCTGCACGAGGGTCGGCGGTGGATCGACCAGGACGTGTCCGCGGCCGCGCTCATGGACGACGTGCCGCTGACGGACCGCGAGCTCGACGTGCTCCGCGTGACGCGGGACGGCTTCTCCGTCGCCGAGATCGCGGCCCGCCTGCACCTCGCGCAGGGCACGGTCCGCAACTACCTCTCGAGCGCCATGCAGAAGACCCAGACGCGCACGCGGCACGAGGCGGCGCGCTACGCGAGGGAGCACGACTGGCTCTGAGGCGCCGTGGTCGTCAGGTGCCCAGACCGGCCATGTCGACCTTGCGGTGGAAACGCATGCCCGAGAGGCCACCGAGGATCGCGCCGACCAGGCTCACGACCGCGGCCGCGACGAGCGCGATGACACCCCCGGTCGTGAGGTCGCTCGCGCTCACCGGGATCTGCGGGAAGGCGTTGAGCTGCGACAGCACGTTGTACTGGCTGCCCGCCACGAGGCCGAGCAGCGCGAGCACGATCGCGATGACCACGGCCCACAGCCAGACGGCGAGGCCCTGCTTCGCGCCGTCGAACCGTGCCATGCGGCCTGCGACGTAGCCACCGCAGTAGTAGGCGACGAACAAGATCACGAGCAGGACGATGCCGCCGACGATGCCGATCGTCTCCGCGTTCTCCGTCGCCTGCTCGGCCGCGTCCTGGACGTCTGTCGTGGTGTTGAGCCCGAAGACGGTGCCGGCGGCCGCGGCCAGCGCGGTGAGCAGGACCGCGGTGCCGGTGGCGGTGAGCCACCCGAAGAACGCCGAGCCGATCTTGATGCCGCCGTACTCCTCCTTCTCGCGCGCCACGACGGACTCGCGGTCGCGCGCGACGGGATCGCCGTCGCGCCCGACCGGCGGCCGGGACTCGCCCGCCCCGCGGGCGGCCGGGTCGTTCTCTGGCGGGGTCGCCCCGTAGCTGGTGCTCATGGCCGGTTCTCCTCTCCGTCGGTCTCGACGATCTCCTCGCGGACACGTTCCCTGACCGTCCGCTCCTCGCCGACGCCCTCGCTCCCGGTGCCCGACTGCTCGCCCGGGACGGTCTGCGTGACGTACTCCGTGACGACGTACCGGCGCAGCCTCACGCGGCCCGCCGCGTCGTCGTCAGGACGCGTCGACGGGTCCTGCTCCGAGCGGGCCGCCGTGTCGTCGGTGGCAGGCCCGGCGGCGTGCCGCCCGACGACGCCCGCCTCGTCCGTGCGGTCGTCCTGGTCGGACGTTCCGGGGGCGCCCGGCTCGTCGGTCGTCTGCGCACGCCCGTAGTAGCGGTAGAGCTCTGCTTCCTCGTCCTCGGACAGGTGGCCCTCCGCGTCGTCCACGCGCGGCGCGTCCTTGACCTGGTCCTTGCCGAAGGGGACGCGGATCTCGTCGCCCTGGACGTCGGCGTCCGTGAGCGGGACGAAGGACTCGGCGGTGCCGAACAGGCCGGTCCTGACGGTCACCCACTCGGGGTTCCCGGTGCGGTCGTCGAGGAAGACCTGGCCGACCTTGCCGATCTTCTCCCCGGTGCTCGAGACGACGGTTCCCTCGCGGAGAAGCCTCTCGACCTGGTCCGTGCTGATCATGGTGGGTCCTCCCGCCTCGCCGCCGCAGCGGCGCTTCTCGGGGGCCCACCTGCTGGAGCCGATGCCACCAGGGTGCGAAGGGTCGCGTCCGCACGCACGTGGGCGGGCAGCACCGTGCGTGCTGACCGCCCACGTCCCGCCGGACGACGGGTGCGCCGCTCAGGCCCCGAGCCGGTCGCGCAGGCGCGCCAGCTGGGCCCACAGCTCGTCCGGCACGCGGTTGCCGAACGTGTCGAAGAACTCGGCGGTGAGCTCCGCCTCGGCGAGCCACGGCTCCGGGGAGACGTCGAACAGGGCGTCGAGGGCGCCGTCGGGCAGGTCGAGCCCGTCGGTGTCCAGCGCGCCGGGGGCGGGGAGCAGGCCGACCGGGCTCTTCACCGCGCCGCAGTCGGTCCGGACGCCGTGCGCGCGGTCGACCTGTGCGGCGATCCACGCGAGCACGCGCGAGTTCTCGCCGAACCCGGGCCACAGGAAGCGGCCGTCGGCGTCCTTGCGGAACCAGTTGACCTGGAAGATCTTGGGTCGCTTGTCGGCGTCGATCGACGCCCCGACACGGAGCCAGTGCGCCCAGTGGTCGGCCATGTTGTAGCCGCAGAACGGCAGCATCGCGAAGGGGTCGCGACGCAGCTCGCCGACGGTCCCCTCGGCGGCGGCGGTCTGCTCGGAGGAGATCGTCGCGCCCATGAAGACGCCGTGCTCCCACCCGTACGCCTGCGCGACGAGCGGGACGTTGCTCGCACGGCGGCCGCCGAAGACGATCGCGTCGATCGGGACGCCGGCGGGGTCCTCCCACGAGTCGGCGATCGTCGGGCACTGCGCCGCCGCGACCGTGAAGCGCGAGTTGGGGTGCGCGGCGGTGCGGCCGCCGTCGCCGTCGGAGGGCGTCCAGTCCTGGCCCGTCCAGTCGACGAGGTGGCTCGGCGGTTCCGGGGTGAGGCCCTCCCACCAGACGTCGCCGTCGTCGGTCAGGGCGACGTTGGTGAAGATCGTGTCCCGGTCGAACGTCTCGACGGCGGCCGGGTTCGTCTCGATCCCCGTGCCCGGTGCGACGCCGAAGAAGCCCGCCTCGGGGTTGATGGCGCGCAGCCGACCGTCGGGGCCCGTGCGCAGCCACGCGATGTCGTCGCCGATCGTCTCGACCGTCCAGCCCGGGATCGTCGGGCGCAGCATCGCGAGGTTGGTCTTGCCGCACGCCGAGGGGAACGCCGCGGCGAGGTGGTAGCGGCGACCTTCGGGCGACGTCGCGCGGATGACGAGCATGTGCTCGGCGAGCCAGCCCTCGTCGCGCGCCATCACCGACGCGATGCGCAGCGCGAAGCACTTCTTGCCGAGCAGCGCGTTGCCGCCGTAGCCCGACCCGTAGGACCAGATCTCCCGGGTCTCGGGGAAGTGGGCGATGTACTTCGTCTCGCTGCACGGCCACGCGACGTCGTCGGTCACCGCGCCGGTGTCGTCCACGAGAGGCGCCCCGACGGAGTGCACGGCCGGCACGAACGGCGCGCCGCCGTCGATCAGGTCCATGACGTCCTGGCCGACGCGCGTCATGACGCCCATGCTCACCACGACGTACGGCGAGTCGGTGACCTGGACCCCGACCTGCGAGATCGGCCCGCCGACGGGGCCCATCGAGAACGGGACGACGTACATCGTGCGGCCGCGCATCGACCCCTCGAAGACGCCGCGCAGCTCGGCCCGCATCGCCTCGGGCTCGCGCCAGTTGTTCGTCGGGCCTGCGTCGGCCTCGTCGCGCGAGCAGATGAAGGTGCGCGACTCGACGCGTGCGACGTCGCTCGGGTCGGACCGTGCCAGGTAGCTGCCCGGGCGGAGCTCGGGGTTCAGGGGCAGGAGGGTCCCGGCGTCGACCATGAGGTCGACCAGACGCTGCTTCTCCTCGGCGGAGCCGTCGCACCACACGATCGCGTCGGGTTCGGTGAGGGTCGCGATCTCCCGCACCCAGGCGCGGGCGTCGCGAGGGCGCGGGTCGGCGGTGTGCGCGGGAGAGCCGAAGGCGGACGACGCGAGGCCGGCGATCTCGGTCTCGACGTCGTCGAGCAGCGCGGCGAGGCGGGTGCGGCGGGGGTTCGCTGTCGCGGTCATGAAGGGCTCCCGTGGAGTGGGGGAAATTCCTGGCGTCGCCTCCACTCTCCCTCCCATAGGTGCCCGATTTCGTGCCGGACCACTGTGAAGATCGTCCGATCTTGACGTACGGTGAAGGTATGCCCGCTCCGATCGAGTCCGCCTCGGACGGTGCCGTGGGAACCGATGGGGCGCCGCAGGCCGACCTCATCACCCTCGGGCGCCGCGTGCGCCACTTCCGCACCGCACGCGGGATGACGCTCGACGCCCTCGGTGCCGCCGTCGGCACGGCGCCGAGCCTGCTCTCCATGATCGAGAACGGGCGCCGCGAGCCGCGGCTGTCCCTCCTGCAGCAGATCGCCCACGCGCTCGAGGTGCCGGTGAGCGACCTGCTCACGGACGAGCCGCCGTCGCGCCGGGCCGCTCTGGAGATCGAGCTCGACCGGGCGCAGCGCGGCCCGCTGTTCGCGGCGCTCGGGCTGCCGTCCGTGAAGGCGAGCCAGAAGCTCCCCCTGCCGGTGCTGGAGAACCTCGTCGGCCTGCACGCCGAGCTGCAGCGTCGCGCGACCGAGGCCATCGCGACGCCCGAGGAGGCACGCCGGGCGAACACCGAGCTCCGGCTCGAGCGCCAGGCGCGCAACAACTACTACCCGGAGATCGAGGGGCTCGCGGAGGACATGGCCCGCCGGGCCGGGTACACGGTCGGCGCGCTGACCCACCGGACCGTGGCGCGGATGGCCGAGCAGCTCGGGTTCACGATCTGGCACGTCGACGACCTGCCCCACTCGACCCGTACCGTGACCGACCTGCGCCACGGCCGCATCTACCTCCCGCCGGCCTCGATCCCCGGCGGTCACGGCCTGCGCTCGCTCGCGCTGCAGGCCCTCGCGCACCGTGTGCTCGGGCACGAGCGGCCGCGGTCGTACGCGGAGTTCCTGCGCCAGCGCGTCGAGATCACGTACTTCGCGGCGTGCTGCCTCATCCCGCAGTCCGCGGCCGTCGACTTCCTGGAGCGCCGCAAGCGCGAGAAGGACCTGGCCGTCGAGGACTTCCGCGACGCGTTCGGGGTGACGCACGAGGCCGCGGCGCAGCGCTTCACCAACCTCGCGACCGAGCACCTGGGCATCCCGCTGCACTTCCTGCGCGTCGGCGACGACGGCGCCCTGTTCCGCGGCTACGAGAACGACGGGCTGCCGCTGCCGGCGGACGTCACGGGGGCGATCGAAGGACAGATGGTGTGCCGGCGCTGGGCCGTGCGCGAGGCGTTCACGCGCCGCGACCGCGCGCAGGAGTCGTACCAGTACACCGACACCCCCGCCGGGACGTTCTGGTGCTCCACCCAGACCGGGACGACGACGAGCGGCCAGTTCTCCCTGGCCGTCGGGGTCCCGTTCGCCTCGGCCAAGTGGTTCCGCGGCCGGGACACGGCCGTGCGCCGGCAGTCCACCTGCCCGGACGAGTCGTGCTGCCGCCGTCCGGCCGCCGGCTCCGCGGCGCAGTGGCAGGACGCGTCGTGGCCGAGCGCCCGCATGCACCAGCACGTGCTGTCGGCGCTGCCCACCGGAGCGTTCCCCGGCGTCGACGCGACGGAGGTCTACGCGTTCCTCGACAAGCACGCGCCGTCGGCCGACGAGTCCTGACCTGCCGAACCCCGGGTTGCGCGCCGACGAGGGGCCTGATCGGCGCATAACCCGGGGTTCGGCATGCCATCCTGACCGGCATGGACGTGGTGGCGGCCCTGGTGTCCGGGGAGTACGACGGCGAGGAGCTCGCGACCGCGGTCGAGGCGGCCGGGCCAGAGGTCGTCGTCGGCATGCTCGCGCTCGCGTCCCACGAGGACCCGGACGTCCGGGTCCGGGCAGTGGCCACGCTCCCGATCCTCTGCCACGGCGATCCGCCGACCCCGGAGATGGTCGCGGTGGCCGTCCGGCTCACCACGGACCCGGCGACGACGGTGCGCGACTGGGCGACCTTCGTGCTGGCACAGCAGTTCCGCGAGGTCGGTACGCCCGAGCTCCGGGACGCGCTCGCTGCTCGGCTCGACGACGTCGACCGCGAGACGCGGCAGGAGGCGCTCGTCGGCCTCGCGTACCGCCGTGACCCGCGCGCGCTGCCCCGCGTGCGCGCCGCTCTGACGCGACGCAGCGGCGACGTCTGGCAGCTCGAGATCGTCGCGGCCGGTGCGATCGGGGACCCGGAGCTCCACCCGCTGGTCATGACGCACCGCTCCGGCTGGGACGACCCTGCGGCAGCGCTGCAGGCCGACGCGGCGTGCCGGCTGACCGACTCGCGCGGACCGGGCGACGACCTGCTCGACGGCGTGGCCGACCTGTACCGCCGTCGCGCGTCCGGGATGCGGGACGGCGACGGCATCCGTGCCTGGTCGCTCATGGACGTGCTGCTCGACGTCGCCCCGCACCGCGCGCCGGAGCTCTACGACGCCGTCGCCGCACGGCTCGCGGGGGACGAGCCCGCGCTGGCGGAGCTGCGGCAGGCCTCGGCGCTCGCCCAGCTCGCCGACGAGGCCCGCTGACCGTGGCGGAGCTCAGCCGCTCAGCGCGGCGAGGACGAGCGCGCCGACGACGATGCTGACGACGTGGTACGACCCTGTGACCACGCTGAAGAGGACCGGCCGGGGCGTGCGCGGGTTGACGGCGTTCGTGAACGTGACGGCCGCGGCGTAGCAGGTCCCGACGAGGACGCCGAGCAGCGCTGCCCCGCCCAGGGCGCGCGTCCCGGTCACCTCCAGGAGCACCGCCGTGGCGAACGACGTGAGGATGCTCGAGACCAGGGGCGCGACGTAGTACAGCGGACCGAACGCCTGGCCACGCACACGCTCGTGGTCGATCGAGGCGTCCCAGGCGCGGCCGAACAGCGGCGTGAACCACAGCGCGCCGAGGACGTACGACGCCAGCGCGGCCAGGAGGACGCCGATCCAGCTCACGTCACCCAGCGTGTCGATCGTCATGCCGCGCACCTCCGTGTCGTCGTGCCTCGTCGTCCGATGCTCGCGCCCGTCCGTCCGCGCGTCTTGAAGAATCCCGACGGGCAGACTGGTCCCATGGCAGGCGGCGGGACGGACCCGATCACCGCGGACGAGCGCACCGGGGTCCTGCACCCCGACAACCTCGAGACGTTCCGTGCTGGCTGGGTGCGGCCGGGCCCCGGTCTCGAGCCCGTGGTGGAGAGCTACTGGCACGTCCGCTGGTCCCTCCCGCCAGGAGCGGGCATCCGCCAGCGGGTCGTCGACCTTCCGGCGGTGACGCTGACGATCGAGGTGGGCGACGTCGTCGCGCCCCTCGTCGTGACGGGCGTGCACCGTCGGGCGTGGGAGCGCACGATCCGTGGCACCGGCGAGGTGTTCGGGGTGCGTCTGCGCCCAGCGGGCCTCGCCGTCGTGAGCGATCTCGACCCTGTCGCGCTCCTGGACGCGACCGTCCCCGTCACCGTCGGTCTCGACGCCGGTCTGCACCGGCTGCTCGCGACCGCCGCCGGCACGGGATCGCCCGTCGAGCGGGCGGCCGTGCTGGACGCGGCGTTCGCCGACAGGCTGGAGGAGAGGCCGCTCCGGCCGGACCAGGCTCTCGCCAACGCCGTCGTCGCGGACCTCGTCGAGCGGGTGCGCTCGCGCGCCGGGCCGACGCTCGCGGCGCGGTTCGGTGCGAGCGAGCGAGCGGTGCAGCGCGCGCTGCGGGCGACGCTCGGCCTCGGCCCGAAGGCGGTGAGCCGACGGATCCGGCTCCAGGAGGTCGCGCGACAGCTCGCGGCGGACGACAGCCCGGACCTCGCGGCGCTCGCGGCCGAGCTCGGGTACGCGGACCAGGCACACCTGGTCCGGGACTTCCGCGCCGTGTCCGGTGTCCCGCCGGGCGCCTATCGAGCCGAGGTCCGTGGGCGCCGCGCGCTCTCAGCCGGGTAGCGCGCCACCCCGCGCGGCGAGGCGCTCCGCGAGCCGCTGGAAGACGTCGCCGGTGCGCAGCCCGTCGTGCTCGAACTCGTTGGTCACCCAGGCGCCGAGGTTCCCGACGTGCGCGGCCGTCTCGAGCGACAGCCCGGCGTCGACGAACATGTCGTCGTGGTAGACCGCCGCCTCGACAGGGACGTCGTTGCGGGCGAGCGCGTCGAGGTCGTAGAGGTCGGTCCAGTCCTCCCACGCCGCCAGCGCCTCGGCCGCCGCGCGGAACGGTCGCAGCGCCGCCACCTCGTCGAGCATCCAGGGGTAGATCATCTCGCCGGTCAGCAGCAGCGGCCGCGCGTCGGGCGCGAAGGCGGGGTCGTCGTCGCGCACCGCCTGGGCCGCCCACGCGGTGGGTCCGGTGTGCGGCTGCGCGTAGATCGACTCGTGCAGCACCGCGTAGAGGGGGTTCGTGGGGAAGGACGTCGCGGAGGCGACCTCGGCGAGGAACGTGTCGGTGAGCTCGTCCGGTGCACCCGGGTCGAACGCCTCGTCGACGACCCAGTGGATGCGCTCGGCGCCGGGCTTCATGCCCAGGTCCGTCCCGAGCGTCTGGAAGCGGCGCACGGAGAGCGCGTCGCCGTCGGGCAGCCGGACGTCGCCGACGGCGACCCGGTCGGCGATGCGCGCGAGACGCGCCTCGTCGTCGGGGTAGCGGGCCCGGTAGTGCGCGTTCTTCCCGACGACGCGCGGCTGCGTCCTCCGGTAGACCTCGCGCGCGTCGGCGCGCAGCCCGGGCAGGCCGCCGGTGACGAGGCACGCGGCGAGACCCTCGGGCGCCCGCGACAGGTAGGTCATGGTGAGGAACCCGCCGTACGACTGGCCGAGCGACGTCCAGCGCCGCCCACCGTAGACGGTCCGGCGCACGTGCTCGGCGTCGGCGACGATCGCGTCCGCGCGGAAGTGCGTGAGGAAGTCCGCCTGGGCACCGGCCGTGCCGCGTGCCACGAGCGCGGCCCCGCGCACCGCGGACGACCGCCCGGTGCCGCGCTGGTCCAGCAGGACGACGCGGTACGTCGTCAACGCCTCGCCGAGCCAGCCGTCGGGGCCGGTGGGTCGAGGCCCCTTCCCGCCGGGCCCGCCCTGGAGGAACACGAGGAGCGGGAGGTCGTCGCGGCGTCGGGCCGGGTCCACGACCTCCCGCACGAAGACGGTGAGCCGCCGGGGGTCGCCGTCGTCCCACCAGTCGAGCGGCACCTCGACCTCGCGGTCGGTGACGTGCATCCCGGGCACGGTGTAGCTGGTCTCGCGCGTGGTGCTCACGCCCGCCACCCTAGCGACGGCATGGTCGTGGGCGAGGACACGCGTCACCTCAGAGCCGGACCGTCTCGTTCTCGCCGCCCTCGTAGGGCTTGCCGGTCACCTTCGTGGTCACGAGGCGGAAGAGGGTGGCGACCCGGCCACCGGGGGAGTCCCAGTACTCGGCGGACTCGGCGTGCAGGCGGATGAGCACGACGCCCGGGGAGTCCGGCCCGTCCGGGAACCACGCGTCGGCGACGGCGTTCCACAGCTCGCGGATCTTGTCCGGGTCGTGCACCAGGCTCGCGCGCCCCGAGAGCGACACCCACGAGCTCTTCCCGGAGAACGCGGCGTTCGCCGCCGAGTCGCGCGCGATCTCCGCCACCTTGTGGGAGTCCTCGGCGGCGAAGAACCAGAGGTCGCCGTCGAAGTCGACGGCCTGGACGCCCATCGGCCGGCTGACGAGGCTGCCGTCCTCGGCGACCGTCGTGAGCATCGCGATGTTCTCGTCCTCGATGAGCTGACGGACCTTGGCGACCTCGTCGGACCCCGCGTGCGGCAGCTCGTGGTGCGTGTCGGTCATGACGCCTCCCGTGGATGACGGGCCGCCGTCGTGCGGCCCGTCCTCGACGCTAGGCAGCCCTCGCCCCGCTCGCGCGCCGGGGTACGAGGCCAGGTCGGGCATGCGGTCAGACGTCGCGCACGACGACGACGACCTTGCCCCGGGCCCTCCCCGTGCCGTGGACCGTGAGTGCCGCGGGGACCTCCGCGAGGCGGAACGTGCGGTCCACGTGGATCGCGACCTCGCCGGCGGCGCACAGGTCGGCCAGCGGCCCGAAGCGGCGCGGACCCGACCGCACGAGGAGGACGCCGAGCCGCGCCCCGGTCAACGCCCCCACGACGGGCCCGACGGTCACCATGCGGAGCAGCGCCCGCAACGTGCCCCCGACCATCAGGCACCGACCACGGCGGGCGAGCGCGCGCCGGTAGGCGAACACGGAGCGGTACGCGACCAGGTCGACGACGAGGTCGTACGGGCCGGTGCGCGTGAAGTCGGTCCGCCGGTAGTCGATGACGTCCTGCGCACCCAGCCCACGGACGAAGTCGAGCTTGTCCTCGGCGTCGACGCCCGTGACGTGCATCCCCCGTGCCACCGCCAGCTGGACGAGGAAGCTCCCCGTGCCGCCGCCAGCGCCATTGACGAGCAGCCGCTGCCCCGGTGCGCCGGACGCGACGGCCTGCAGGGCGATCGCGCCCGACTGCGGGATCGTGGACGCCTCGGCGAAGGTCAAGGTCGCCGGCTTGTGCGCGAGCGCCTTCTCCGGCATCACCACGTACTCCGCGAAGCCGCCCCGGCGCGGAAGGTTGTCGCCGTAGACGTCGTCACCCGGGCGGAAGCGCGCGACGTCGTCGCCGACCGCGACGACCCGCCCGGCGACGTCGGACCCCAGGACCTTCGTGCGCGGAGCGAAGAGGCCATCGAGGCGGGCGTAGCCCGGGCTGCCCCGCAGCGCCTCCCAGTCCGACAGGTTCACCGACGTCGCGACGACCTCGACGAGCACCTCGCCCCGCGCCGGCGCAGGCGTCGGCACCTCTCGGAGCCGCAGCTCGTCGACCGACCCGTACCGCTCGTACACCCACGCGCGCACCCGACCACCGTAGGCACTCCCGAGCCCCGGGGCGAGCGCGCAGAGGTGACATGAAAAGGAGGGGTGGGACGGGGTCGCCGGTCGTGGCGGGTCTGGCGGGAGCGCGCGAGGAACGAGCGCGCGGATGGTAGACCGGCGACCCCGTCCCACCCCTCCGGACGAGAAGGCGGGACCTACGTCGTGAGCGGGACTACTGCTCCACGTCCTCGTCCACCCACTCGAACGTCTTCGTCACGGCCTTCTTCCAGTTGCGGTACAGCCGCTCGCGCTCGCCCTCCTCGACGGCGGGCGTCCAGCGCTTGTCCTCGGCCCAGTTGTCGATGACGTCCTGCTCGCCCTTCCAGAACCCGACCGCGATGCCCGCCGCGTAGGCGGCGCCGAGCGCCGTGGTCTCGGCGACCCTGGGCCGCACGACGTCGACGCCGAGCTGGTCGGCCTGGAACTGCATGAGCAGCTCGTTGGCGACCATGCCGCCGTCGACGCGCAGCTCGGTGAGGTCGACGCCGGAGTCGGCGTTCATGGCGTCGAGCACCTCGCGCGTCTGGAAGGCGGTGGCCTCGAGCGCGGCGCGCGCGATGTGGTTGCGGTTGACGTAGCGCGTGAGGCCGACGAGCGCGCCGCGCGCGTCGGGACGCCAGTAGGGCGCGAAGAGACCGGAGAACGCGGGCACGAAGTAGGCGCCACCGTTGTCCTCGACCTTGCCGGCGAGCCACTCGACGTCGGGCGAGTCCTCGAACATGCCGAGGTTGTCGCGCAGCCACTGGATGAGCGACCCGGTGACGGCGATCGACCCCTCGAGCGCGTAGCGCTGCGGCTGGTCGCCGATCTTGTAGCAGACGGTCGTGAGGAGGCCGTTCTCGCTCATGACCTTCTCGGTGCCCGTGTTGAGCAGCATGAAGTTGCCGGTGCCGTACGTGTTCTTGGCCTGTCCGACCTCGAAGCACGCCTGGCCGAACGTCGCGGCCTGCTGGTCGCCGAGGATGCCGGCGATCGGGACGCCGGGCAGGAGGCCCTGCTGGCGGCCCTCGCCGTAGACCTCGGACGACGACCGGATCTCGGGGAGCATCGACATCGGGATGCCCATGTCCGCGGCGATGTCCTCGCGCCACGACAGGGTGTCGAGGTCCATGAGCATGGTGCGCGACGCGTTGGTCACGTCGGTGACGTGCACGCCGCCGTTGACGCCGCCCGTGAGGTTCCAGAGGGTCCACGTGTCGGTGTTGCCGAAGACCAGGTCGCCGGCCTCGGCCTTCTCGCGCGCGCCCTCGACGTTGTCGAGGATCCACTTGACCTTCGGGCCGGAGAAGTAGGTCGCGAGCGGTAGTCCCACGATCGACTTGTACTTCTCGGGGCCGTCCGAGCCGCCGAGCTCGTCGACGATCTTCTGCGTGCGGGTGTCCTGCCAGACGATCGCGTTGTACACGGGCTTGCCGGTCGTCTTGTCCCACACGACGGC
Organism: Cellulosimicrobium sp. So1_17; assembly: GCF_055181235.1. Lineage (NCBI taxonomy): Bacteria > Bacillati > Actinomycetota > Actinomycetes > Micrococcales > Promicromonosporaceae > Cellulosimicrobium > Cellulosimicrobium sp. So1_17. The sequence goes on along the minus strand of NZ_CM143702.1, from coordinate 2,014,168 downwards.
GGTCTCGCGCTGGTTGGTGATGCCGACGGCGGCGATGTCCTTGTGGGTGACGTTCGCGCGGGTGAGCGCCAGGCCGACGGCCTCGCGCACGTTGTTCCAGATCTGCTCCGGGTTGTGCTCCACCCACCCGGCGCGGGGGAAGATCTGGTCGTGCTCGAGCTGGCCCGTGGAGACGATCTCCCCGGAGTGGTTGAAGACGATGGCCCGGGAGCTGGTGGTTCCCTGGTCGATGGCGAGAACGTAGTCGGCCATGGTGTGCTCAGTCCTTCACGTCGGTGTGTACGGGTGGTCGTTCGCTCGGATGGTCCGGACGGTCGCGTGGCCGGGGCGGGGCCCCCGACGCCCCGGTCACGCGGTGGTGCTCGGGATCAGACCCACGCCGCCCCGAGCAGGCCGGCGAGGACGCCGCCGACCAGCGGGCCGGCGACGGGCACCCAGGAGTACGCCCAGTCGCTCGACCCCTTGCCCCGGATGGGCAGGAGGGCGTGCGCGATGCGCGGGCCGAGGTCACGGGCAGGGTTGATGGCGTACCCGGTGGGGCCACCGATGCTCGCGCCGATCCCGACGACGACGAGCGCGACGGCGAGCGGGCCGAGACCCGACGGCGTCTGGCCGGACGCGACGACGAAGAAGACCAGCACGAACGTCGCGATGGCCTCGGTGACGAAGTTCCATGCGTAGGAGCGGATCTCCGGACCGGTGGAGAAGACCGCGAGCTTCGTCGCGCCGGGTGCGTCCTCGTCGAAGTGCTTCTTGTAGGCGAGGAACGCGAGCACGGCACCGATGAACGCGCCGATCATCTGGGCGCCCCAGTACATGAGCATGTTGCCCACGGTCGGCTCGATGGTCGCCGTGACCATCCCCTCCGGTCCGGTGACCGAGTAGAACGGCTCCTGGGCCGTGAAGAGGCCGATCGTCACCGCCGGGTTGAGGTGCGCGCCCGACTTGTACGCGACGTACACACCCGTGAAGACGGCGAGACCCCATCCGAAGTTGATGAGGAGCCAACCGCCGTTGAAGCCTTTGGTCCTCGGCAGGACGACGTTGGCGACCACCCCGGCACCGAGGAGGATGAGGGTCGCCGTACCGAGGATCTCGGACCAGAAGGCGTTCATGAGGAGTTGATCCATGGTGCGCTCTCTTTCGTGGTGGACTGCTCTGTCTCAACCGGCCCGGCCGCGGTGCGCCCGGGATCCTTCGCTCACCGTGCTCAGCTGTCCCGCAGCGGCTGCAGCGGGGAGACGTCCTGGGCGGCGAGGCGCGTGCGCTCTGCGGCGTCGTCGTCGGGCTCCTCCTCGGCGGCCGCCTCGGCGTTCGCGCGATCGGTGTAGCTGCGCACCTCGGCGTCCCGGGTCGCGTCGTCCCAGCCGAGGAGACCTGCGGCAATCTCGGCGATCTCCGGCAGGGCGGCGAGACCGCGGTCGGCGATCTCGTAGTTGAGGCGCGTGCGGTGCAGGAGCAGGTCCTCGAGGTGCAGGGCGCCCTCGTGCGACACGCCGTACGCGATCTCCGCGCGCAGGTAGGCGGGTGCGTGCTCGAGCGGCTTCGCGAGGTCCGGCTGCTCCTCGCAGAGCTCGACGATCTCGCGCAGGTTCGAGCCGTACCGGTGCAGCAGGTGGTCGACCATCGCGGGCGTCCAGCGGTAGCGGGACGCCCAGGGCCGCGCCTGGCGGCGTACGGCGTCGAGACCGACGGCCCCGAGGAGGGGGATCTTGTGCGTGATCGACCCGAGGGCGCTCGCGCGCTGCCCGATCGCGAAGTCCACGGCGTCCTTGGCCATGACGCGGTAGGTCGTGAGCTTGCCGCCCGCGATGACGGTGAGGCCCGGCGTCGGGGAGGCGACGGTGTGCTCGCGCGACACCTTGGCGGAGCTCGTGCCCTCCTTGGTGCCGGGCTGCAGGAGCGGGCGCAGGCCGGCCCAGGTGCCGATGATGTCGTCGCGCGTGAGCGGGTGCGCGAGCACGGCGTTCGCGTGCTCGAGCACGTAGTCGATGTCGGCGGAGGTCGCGACGGGGTGCTGCAGCTCCTGCTCCCACGGGGTGTCGGTGGTGCCGACGACCCAGTAACGCGACCACGGGATGACGAACAGCACCGACTTCTCGGTCTGGAGGATCAGCCCGACCTGCCCCTTGATGCGCTCGCGCGGGACGACGATGTGGATGCCCTTGGACGCGAGCACGCGCAGCCCGCCCTCGGAGCCGGCGAGCGCCTCGGTGTCCTCGGTCCAGACGCCGGTGGCGTTGATGACCGAGCGTGCGCGGACGGTGAGCTCGTGGCCCGTCTCGAGGTCGACGAGGACCGCGCCGTTGACCGCGCCGGTCGCCCCCTTGGTCAGGGAGACCACCTGGGTGCGCGACGCCGCGTGGGCGCCGTACGAGGCGGCGGTGCGCACGAGCGTGCTCACGAGGCGGGCGTCGTCGACGGACGCGTCCCAGTACTGCACGGCGCCGACGGCGGCGTCGTGCGCGAGGTCGGGGAACTTCTTCTCCATCCGGCTCCGGCTGAGGTGCCGGTGGAACGGCAGGGCACGCTTGCCGGGCGCGACGCTCGCGAGCGTGTCGTAGAGCGCGATGCCGGCGCCGACGTAGGCGCGCTCCCACACGCGGTGCTCAAGGGGGTAGAGGAACGGGACGGGCCGGACGAGGTGGGGCGCGATCTCCTTGAGGAGCAGGTCGCGCTCGGTGAGCGCCTCGTGCACGAGGTGGAAGTCGAGCATCTGGAGGTACCGCAGGCCGCCGTGGACGAGCTTGCTCGACCGGCTCGACGTCCCGGCGGACCAGTCCTGGGCCTCGACGATCGCGGTCGACAGTCCGCGGGTCACCGCGTCGAGCGCGATGCCGGCACCGGTCACTCCTCCGCCGATGACGAGGACGTCGAGCTCGGCGTCGGCGCTCGTGCTCGCCTCCAGGGCGGTGAGCGCCTGTCGACGTGACTCCGCGGTCAGTCGCGTGGATGCCATCCGTGTCCCTCTCTCGTCCGGCACCGCGGCACGGTCGCGCCCACGGTGCGCTCACAGCGACGGTCCCACGGCGCACCAGGGAGCGCTACCGCAAGACCGTCGTGCGCGCACCGGGTCTCGGCGCGCACGCACCTCCTCACATCACCACGGAGCGAACGGGCGCGCAACCGGTGTGCACGAACGTGCAGAATGGAGGTTCCCGACGGACGGAGCCCCTGATGGTCGACCGAGAGCAGGACGTGCTGCGCGCGGCGTCGATGTACTACCTGCAGGACATGAAGATGGAGGCGATCGCGAAGCACCTGCGCACGTCGCGGTCGACGGTGTCGCGCCTCGTCAAGCGGGCCCGGGAGACGGGCCTGGTCGAGATCTCGCTGCGGCCGACGCACAGCCGCGCGCCCGGTCTCGGCCAGCACGTCGCGAGCACGTGGGGCGTCGACGCGTACGTCGTCCCTGTTCCGGACCAGGCGCCGCAGGTCGACCGGCTCGAGCAGGTCGCGATGACGACGGCGCGCCTGCTGTCGACGTGGTTCGACTCCGACATGGTCCTCGGCATCGCGTGGGGGACGACGCTGTCGGCGATCTCCCGGCACCTGCCGCGCAAGCCGACGCGGGGGAGCGCCGTCGTGCAGCTCAACGGTGCGGCGAACACCCGCACGTCGGGCGTCCACTACGCGGGCGATCTCATCGCCGGGTTCGGGACGGCGTTCGACGCGCACGTGCACCATTTCCCGGTGCCGGCGTTCTTCGACTACGCGGAGACGAAGCAGGCGATGTGGCGCGAGCGGTCGGTGCGGCGCGTGCTGGACGTCCAGCGGCGCGCGGACATCGCGCTGTTCTCCGTGGGCGCCGTCGCCGGAGGGGTCCCGTCGCACGTCTACTCGGCGGGCTACCTCGAGCGGGAGGACATCGCGGTGCTGGAGGGCGAGGGCGTGGTCGGGGACGTGTGCACCGTCTTCCTGCGGCCGGACGGGACCTATCGCGACATCGCGCTCAACGCGCGCGCCACCGGTCCGGCGCCGGACGAGCTGCGCCGCGTCCCGCGGCGTGTCTGCGCCGTCGCGGGGGACAACAAGGTCGCGCCGCTGCGGGCCGCGCTGCGTGCCGGGGTGGTGACGGACCTGGTGATCGACGAGGTCACGGCGTCGCGGCTCGTCGCCAGCGCGTGAGCAACTATGCACTCGCCTGCGTGAGTATGCATCCGGGGCTGGATCGTCGTACAGTGTCGTGGTGCTGACGCCCCCCGCCGACGACGCGCGCCCCGACCCCACGGGGGTCCGCGTGCGCCCGGCGCTCCCCGCGGACGTCCGGGCGATCCGGTCGCTCGTCCAGCCCTACGCCGAGGCCCGGATCCTCCTCGCGAAGGAGATGGTCGGCTACTACGAGGCCGTGCAGGAGTTCGTCGTGGCCGACGCCGTCCGCCCGGCCTCGCAGCCTGGCGCGGCCCCCGAGGTGGTCGGCTGCGGGGCGCTCCACGTCATGTGGGACGACCTCGCCGAGATCCGCACCCTTGCCGTGGACCCGGGCTGGCGCGGGCACCGGGTGGGGCACGCGCTCGTCGTGGAGCTCCTCGCCCGCGCCCGGGCGCTCGGCCTGCGCCGCGTCTTCTGCCTGACCTTCGAGGTCGACTTCTTCGTGCGGCACGGGTTCCGGCCGATCGACGGGACGCCTGTCACGCACGACGTCTACGCCGAGCTCCTGCGCTCCCACGACGACGGCGTCGCGGAGTTCCTCGACCTCGCGCGCGTGAAGCCCAACACGCTCGGCAACACGCGCATGCTCCTCGAGCTCGACTGATCAGGCGATGGGCGCGGTCGACGCCCGGGTCACCACGCGGCACGGGAGCTCCTCGATGCCCGGCCGCACCGTGCCGTCGATCGCGGCGAAGAGCCGCTGGGCGGCCACGCGTCCGAGCCGCTCGAGGTTCATGTCGACGCTCGTCAGCTGCGGGCGCGCGTTGGTCGTCAGCACCTCCCAGTTGTCGAAGCCGATGACGGACACCTCGCCGGGGACGTCGCGCCCGAGCTCTCGCAGCGCGTCGAGGACACCGCGCGCGATCTGGTCGCTGCCGCAGAAGAACCCGTCGACGTCGGGGTGCTGCTCGACGACCATGCGCGCGGCGCCGCGACCCCAGCCCTCGCTCCACGACCCGAAGTAGGTGTGGCCGCCGACGAGCTCCAGCCCGGCGGCGGTGAGCGCCGCCTGCGCGCCGGCGGCGCGGTCCTGGGCGGCCTGGTACCCCGGGTCGCCCGACACGTGCGCGACGCGGCGCCGTCCGCACGCGAGGAGGTGCTCGACGGCGAGCCGCCCGGCGCCCACGTTGTCTGCGGTGATCGACACGTCCCCGGGCTCCTCCGACGGCGCGTACGCGTAGACCACCGGGACCGGGATGTCGGCGCTCAGCGGGGGGCGCGGGTCGGTGCGCGAGCCCACGACGATGAGGCCGTCCACGCGCCGCGACAGCAGGGCGCGGACGTGGTGCTGCTCGCGGATGGCGTCGCCGCGCGCGTCGCAGAGGAAGACCGAGACGCGGCCGGCGCCGAACGCGTCCTCGGCTCCCATGAGGACCGGTATCGAGAAGCGTCCCTCGAGGTCGCTCGTGAGCAGCCCGACGGTGCCCGTGCGGCCCTTGAGGAGCCCGCGGGCGAGCGCGTTCGGCGCGAACGAGAGGCGTTCCGCTGCCTCGAGGACGCGCAGGCGCGTCTCCGCCTTCACCTGGTCGCGACCGTTGATCGCCTTGGACGCCGTGGCGATCGAGACGCCCGCGAGGCGTGCCACGTCGGTCAGGGTCGCGGCGCGCGGTGTCGCGCTGCCGTTCTGGGTGGTCATGAGGCCGTGCCCCCTCCTGGTCCGGCGGCGCCGTCGCCGTCGACCGAGTCGCCGTGTGCTGCCGTGTCCCGTCGTGTGCCGCCGTGATCGAACTGTAACCCTGCGCACCGCTTGACGGCTCCGTGCGCCTGTCCTAGATTCAGAAAACCTTTTCGGGTTCTTTCGGTCAAGTGGTGATCGTGAAGAAGCGGCCCGGTGGGGCCCCTGGAGCATCGAAGACTAGCCGTCAGCAGGGCGGGACGGCCAGGCGGCGGCGACGGGCGGTGACACCCGGACCGAAAAGGCGTTCGGACGTCCGGCGGTCCTGCCGGGCGAGCGCATCGGGCTCGACGACGAGTACAGGAGACGCGAGATGACGAACCACCGCAGGACGTCGGCGACGAAGGCCGTGGCCTCGACGCTGGTGATCGGCCTGACCGCTCTCGGCCTCGCCGCGTGCGGCGGCTCCGACGGGGACGACGACGCCCCCGCGACCGCCGGCGCGGGGGGTGCCGAGGGCGTCGACGACGGCAGCACGCTCACGCTGTGGACGCGAGCGCCCCTCGAGAAGCAGGCGAACCTGCTCGTGGACGCGTACAACGAGAGCCACGAGAACCAGGTCGAGCTGACCATCGTCCCCAACGACGACTACGTCGCGAAGGTCGGCGCGGCCGCCGGCAGCGACGGTCTGCCGGACCTGTTCGCCGCGGACATCGTGTACGTGCCGAACTGGGTCGAGCAGGGGCTCTTCCAGGACGTCACGAGCCGCATCGACCAGCTCGACTTCGCGGACGAGATCAACCCGGGCCACCTCGAGGCGGGCACGTACGAGGACGCCGAGCACGTGCTGCCGTTCGTCCTCGACGTGTCCGTGATGTTCTACAACAAGGACCTCTACGAGCAGGCCGGCCTCGACCCCGAGGCCGGGCCGACGTCGCTCGAGGAGTTCGCCGAGCAGGCCAAGGCGGTCGACGAGCTCGGCGGCGGGGTCGACGGCACGTTCTTCGGCGGCAACTGCGGCGGGTGCCTCGTCTTCACGTGGTTCCCGATGATCTGGGCCGCCGACGAGGACGTCATGAACGCCGAGGGCACGGAGTCGCTCCTCGCGAGCGACACCGCGCAGGAGGTGTACGCCACCTACAAGGACCTCGTCGACTCGGACGCGGTCGGCGCCGGCTCGCGCGACGAGACCGGTGCGACGTGGGTCGCCCCGTTCCAGGAGGGCAAGATCGGCGTCATGCCGTACCCGGCGACGCTCCTGTCGACGGCGGACGAGACCGTGGACGTCGGCGTCGCGCCGATCCCCGGCCCCGACGGCGGCGGCTCGACCTTCGTCGGCGGCGACGGCGTCGGCATCTCCAAGGACAGCGAGAAGGCCGACCAGGCCTGGAACTTCCTGTCCTGGCTGATGTCCGAGGAGGCGCAGGTCGAGGTCCTCGCGCAGAACGGCGACGTCGTCTCGCGCGCCGACCTGGTCGACAACGAGTACTCCTCGGCCGACCCCCGCGTCGTGACGATCAACGAGGTCGCCGCCGCCGGTCGCACGCCGGTCGCGCGCAACTTCCAGCAGGCGTTCAACGCGCCGAACAGCCCGTGGATGACCCTGGTCCGCAACGCCGTGTTCGAGGACGCCTCGAGCATCGAGGAGGACAACGAGGAGATCACCGCGGTGCTCTCCCAGTAGCAGGACCGCGCCGCCGCCGACCGGCCCTCCGCCGACCGGCCCTCCGCCGTCCGGCGGCGGCGCGACCCTCGAGCGTCCCTCCGCCCGAACCTGGAGACCGTCATGTCCGTGCAGTCCGCCCCGTCGTCCTCGCGACGCCAGGGCCAGCAGCTCCCGCCGACCGGAGACACCGGGTCGCGCACCCGGTCCGGTGCGCCGCCGAGGCGCCGGCGGCCCGGTCGCTCGCAGTCCGCGCGCGGCTGGGCCTACGCCGCCCCGACCGCGATCTTCGTCCTCGTCTTCTTCGTCCTGCCGGTGCTCCTCGTCGGCCAGATGTCCGCCTCCGACTGGCCTCTCCTGTCCGGGAACCAGGGGCCGAACTTCCCGGAGAACTTCCAGGACGCGGTCGACAACCGCTTCTTCTGGGACTCGGTCGTCTTCACGCTGAAGTACACCGTCATCGCGACCGTCCTCCTCATCGGCCTCGGCCTCGGGCTCGCCCTGCTGGTCCAGGAGTCGACGCACTGGAAGAGCTTCCTGCGCACCGCGGTCCTCGTGCCGAGCGCGCTCGGCCTCGCGTCGGCGTCCCTGCTCTTCTACGCGCTGTACTCGCCGCAGGTCGGGCCGATCTCGCCCCTGCTGGAGTCGCTCGGCATCGTCGACGAGCCCGTGTCGTTCCTCGGCACGCCCGACGGCGCGCTGTGGTCGACGGTGTTCCTCGTCGTCTGGCGCTTCGCGGGCTTCTACATGCTCCTGCTCATGGTGGGGCTCCAGGGCATCCCGCACGAGGTGTACGAGGCCGCCCGCATGGACGGCGCGAGCCGCTGGCAGACCTTCTCCCGCGTGACGCTCCCGCTGCTGCGCCCGTCGCTCGCGCTGTGCACGATCCTGTGCGTCACCGGGTCCCTGCTGGCCTTCGACCAGTTCTACATCCTCACGAAGGGCGGGCCGGACAACAGCACGATCACCGTGGTCCAGCTCATCTACAACGTGGCCTTCCAGGGGCAGAACGACCTGGGCGTCGCGGCCGCGCTGTCGATCATCGTGCTCGCCGCCCTCGTGCTCATCAACCTCGCGCAGATCCGTGCGATGCGCGCCCCCCAGGAGAAGTGACATGACCGGAACCGCCACCGCACCGGCCCCCGCACGGCCCACGCCGCGCGGGCAGGCACCGCGCGCCCGCATCGCCGGGATCGTCACGCGCACCCCCTACTGGGTGCTCACCGGCGGGCTCGCGCTCGTCTTCCTCTTCCCGCTCGTGTGGGCGGGCGTCGCGTCGGTCTCGCCCCAGCCGGGCTCCAACCAGGTCGACGGGTGGGGCTTCGGGAACTACGTGACGCTCGCGGGCTACCAGGCCGGGATCGTCCAGTACCTGTGGAACTCGGTCGTCGTGTCGGGGCTCACCGTGCTCTTCACGCTCGGCGTCTCCCTGCTCGGCGGCTATGCGTTCGCGCGCTTCCGCTTCCCCGGGCGCGACGTGCTGTTCCTCGTGACGCTCGCGATCCTCATGGTCCCGTACGCGACGCTGCTCATCCCGCTGTACGTGCTGCTCAACGAGATCGGCCTGCAGAACTCGCTGGTCGGGCTGTCGCTCGTGCTCGCGATGTTCCAGCTGCCGTTCGCGACGTTCATGATGCGCATCTCGTTCGAGTCGGTGCCGCGCGAGCTCGACGAGGCCGCGCTCGTGGACGGCTGCTCGTCGTTCGGCGCCTTGTGGCGCGTGCTGCTGCCCGCGGTCAAGCCGGGGCTCATCACGGTCGGGCTGTTCGCGTTCCTCGCCGCGTGGAACGACTTCGTCGCCCCCCTCATCCTCATCACCGACTCCACGAAGGCCCCCTTGCCGCTCGCCGTCGCGAACATGCGCCAGCAGGTCATGGGCATCGTCGACTACGGCGCGACCCAGGCGGGCGTCGTCGTGCTCGCGGTCCCGTGCATCGTCCTGTTCCTGCTGCTCCAGCGCCACTACGTGCGGGGCTTCATGTCCGGCGCGCTCAAGGGATGACCGACGACCGGGCGTCCACGACGCCGTCCCCGAACCCGCCGCCCCCGGGCGGCCTCCCCGACGACCCGGGCGGTCGCGCCGCCCCCGGAGGTTCTCCCATGACCATGACCCCGTCGCGCCCGGCCGCGACCCCGACCACCGGCGACGCTCCCGCGGGCGACGGCGGGCGTCCGGTCGTCCCCGCCTCCGGGCGCCTGCAGCCGCTCGGCCTCGCCGAGGTGCGCATCACCGACGGCTTCTGGGCGCGGCGCCAGGACGTGAACCGCACCGCGACGCTCGGCCACATCGAGCACTGGCTCGAGCGAGAGGGCTGGCTGCCTAACTTCGACCTGGCGGTCCAGGGCGGGCTGCCGGATGGGCGCCGAGGCCGGGAGTTCAGCGACTCCGAGGTGTACAAGCTGCTCGAGGCGATGGCGTGGGAGCTCGGTCGGCGCCACGACCCGGCGCTCGAGGAGCGGTTCGACGCGATCGTGCGCCGCGTCGCGGCCGCGCAGGAGCCTGACGGGTACGTCAGCACGATGTTCGGCCGGCCCGGCCAAGGTGCCCGGTATTCCGACCTCGAGTGGGGGCACGAGCTGTACTGCCAGGGCCACCTCCTGCAGGCTGCCGTGGCGCGGGTCCGCACGGGTCACCCCGACGACCTCCTGGTGCAGGTCGCGCGCCGGTCCGCGGACCACGTGTGCGAGACGTTCGGTCCCGGGGGGAACCCGGGCGTCTGCGGCCACGCGGAGGTCGAGGTCGCGCTCGCCGAGCTCGGGCGCGCCCTGGACGAGCCGCGCTACCTCCGCCAGGCCGCGCTCTTCGTCGAGCGTCGCGGTCACGGGACGCTCGCCGACATCGAGTGGGGCCGCTCCTACTACCAGGACGACGTGCCCGTGCGCGACGCCGAGGTCTTCCGCGGGCACGCGGTGCGCGCGAACTACCTCGCGGCGGGCGCGCTCGACGTCGGGGTCGACTCGCGCGACGACGCCCTCGTCGACGCGGTCGCCCGGCAGTGGGACCGGACGACCGCCGCCCGGACGTACATCACCGGCGGGCAGGGCTCGCACCACCAGGACGAGGCGTTCGGCGAGGACTTCGTCCTCCCGCCCGACCGCGCCTACTCCGAGACGTGCGCCGCCGTGGGGTCGGTCATGGTCGCCTGGCGGCTGCTGCTCGCGCGGGGCGACGCGCGGTACGCGGACGCGGTCGAGCGCGCGCTGTTCAACGTCGTCGCGACGTCGCCCGCCGACGACGGGCGGGCGTTCTACTACGCGAACACGCTCCACCAGCGCGTCCCCGGGGAGCCCGCTGCGACCGACGTCGCGAGCGCGCGCGCCGAGTCGTCGCTGCGCGCTCCGTGGTTCCACGTCTCGTGCTGCCCGCCGAACGTCGCGCGCACGTTCGCGAGCCTCGCCGCGTACGTCGCGACCGTCGACCACGGCGGTCTGCAGATCCACCAGTACGCGACGGGCGAGGTCCGTGCGTCGCTCCCGTCCGGGGCGCCGGTCGCCGTGGACGTCGAGACCGCCTACCCCGCGGACGGGCGCGTGCGCGTGCGGGTCGTCGAGGCGCCCGCGGGCCGCTGGGCCCTGACGCTGCGCGTCCCCGCCTGGTCGCCGACCGCGACCCTCACGGTGGACGACGGGACGCCGCGCACGGTGCCCGCGGGGTCGGTGGCCGTCCCGGACCTGCGGGCGGGCAGCGTCGTGGTGCTCGACCTGGACACGTCGCCGAGGTTCCTGCGGCCGGACGACCGGATCGACGCGGTCCGGGGCTGCGTCGCGGTGCAGCGCGGCCCCGAGGTCCTGTGCGTCGAGTCGGTCGACCTGCCCGGCGGTCGTGACGTCGCCGACCTGCGCGTCGACCCCTCGGTCCCGCCGCGCGAGGTCGACGGGCGCGTCGTCGTGCGGGGCGTCGTCGTGGACCACGGTCGTGCCGCCCCGTGGCCGTACGCGCCGGGCGCCGCGTCCCGCGGCGCTCGCGGTGCCGCCGAGGACGAGGCGGGGGTCGACGTCGCGCTCGTCGCCTACCACGACTGGGCGAGCCGGGGGCCGTCGACGATGCGGGTCTGGCTCCCGACGACCTGAGCCGGACGGGGCGCGCTCAGGCAGGGAGCCGGTACGCCTCGCCGTCCTGCTCGACCAGGCCGTCCTCGACGAGGCTCGCGACGCACCGGTCGAGCTGGGCTGCGTCGGGCCACGACCCCGCGACGACGTCCCGGAGGACCGGCCCCGGAGCCTCGCGCAGCAGGCCCATGACCCGGCCCCGCACCTGGCGGTCGGTGCCTGCCCAGGCCTGGGTCCGGCGTCGGCCCGCGTGCGCGTCGACCGGGCGTCCCGCGCGGCGCCACGCGCACAGGTCCGCGACGGGGCACGCTCCGCACCGCGGCGCGCGGGCGGTGCACACCAGGGCGCCGAGCTCCATCGACGCGGCGGCCCACAGCGTCGCCGCGTCGTCGTCGGCAGGCGCGGTCGCGTGGGCGAGGCGCCGCTCCGCCGCCGTGTACGACGGCGCGGGGAGCGCGACGCCCTCGACGGCGCGCGCGAGCACGCGCCGGACGTTGGTGTCGACGACGACGGCGCGACGGCCGTGCGCGAACGCGGTGACGGCGGCGGCCGTGTACTCGCCGACACCCGGCAGCGCGCGCAGGGCCTCCTCGCCCGTGGGCACCTCACCACCGTGGCGCTCGACGACGGCCCGCGCGCAGTCCTGGAGCCGCAGCGCCCGGCGGGGGTAGCCGAGGCGCCCCCACGCGCGCAGGACGTCCGCCGTCGGTGCGGCCGCGAGATCGGCCGGGGCGGGCCAGCGACCCATCCACTCCCGCCACACCGGCTCGACGCGGACGACGGGTGTCTGCTGGAGCATGACCTCGCTCACGAGCACGCCCCATGCGGTCCGGTCGTCGGCGCGCCACGGCAGGTCGCGGGCGGTGCGCCGGAACCACCGGCCGACGGCGGTGCGCAGCGCGGCGTGAGCGTCGACGGTCGGCGTGCCGCGGTGCTCGTCGGGCACCTGGTCGGCGGGGGTCCCGGTCACGGGCCCATTCTGCCCCGAGGACAGGGCACCTCGGCGCGGCTCGGTCGGCATCGGCGCGCACGGAACTAGCGTGGGCCCGAGCGGGACGAGCGGCAGCGCCGACCCCTGACGACCATCGACAGCCGGTGACCTGGAGGACCCGTTGAGCACGTCGCGGACGAGCAGCGCCCCGCGAGGCACGGACCTGCGTCCTCGGCGCGGCGTCCTCTGGCGCCGACGCCTCGTCGCGCTCGTCCTCCTCGCGGCGCTCGTGGTGGCCCTGGTCCTGCTCGGGCAGGTCGTCGTCCGGGCCGTGCAGCCGATGCTCGCGGGCGACGGCGCGCCGCAGGAGGGCCGCTCGGCGCCGCCCACCCCCGAGGCGGCGGGACCGCCGCAGGACTGCGACGCCGCGTCGCTCGAGCTCTCCGTCGCTCCGGCGAAGGCGGAGTTCACCGAGAACGAGGCGGTCGTCCTGGCGGTGACGATGCGCCACGTCGGGGCGCGCCCGTGCCTCGTCGACGGTTCCGACGCGGTGCGCCAGGTGCTCGTCCGGTCCGGTGACGAGCTCGTGTGGTCGTCGGCGCACTGCGCGCCGGGCGACAACCTCCTGCTCATGAGCCGCGGCGACGAGGTCTCCACGACCGTGCGGTGGGACATGCACCGCTCCGTCGAGGGCTGCGCGCCCGACCAGCCTGTCGTCTCCCCGGGGACGTTCACGGCCCTCGTGAGCGTCGCGGACGTCGAGGGTGCGACGAGCGACCCCGCCACGTTCACGATCCGGGGCCCGGCTCCCGCGGAGCCGGAGCAGCCCGGCGACGACCCGACCGGGCAGCCCACCGACCCGGCGGCCGAGCAGCCGGCGACCGAGGGCGAGGCCCCTGCCGAGCCGCCGGCCGAGCAGCCGGCCGCCGACGGGGCGGCCGAGCCGCCCGTCGACGCTCCCTCGGCGGACGTCCCGCCGACGCCGTGACCACCCGCGGTCGTCGCGCGCGCCCTGGGCGAGCGACGCACCGAAAAGTTCTCCTGACCGTTTCGAGGAAGGGTGACGAGTTTCGTCGACCGCGCGCCGCCCGTCGTCTGGTCTGAGCGGCGGAATGGCGCGGATCCGCGAGAAGTCGCCGATCTGCGGGGCGGAGCGGGCGGGAAGGTGATCTGCTCGACTCACCGAAAACCATTGCGGTCCTGTAGTCAGGCTGGTTGACTGGCCAGCGGCTGGCGATCTCGTCGTCGAGACGGCCCAGGTGCTCACGGGGCGGTGGCACGGGGTGGCGCGCTGATGCGCTCACCCCCGCTGCGCCGTCGTCCCTGGCGGGGACGTCTGGAGGACGGGACGCGAGCGGGGTGCGTGGTCGTCGCGGGTGCGACGGGGCGCGGCACGGGACGTCGTCGTCCCGCGCCGGCGCGTCGGCGACGGTGCCCTGTCCCGTTCCGGTTCCCGATGGAGAGGACACAGTGATGTCGGGAAGAACGTTGAGAAGGGTCGTCGCCTCGGCGATGACGGGCGCGCTCGCCGTCACGGGCGTCGCGCTGGTTCCGGCGAGCGCGCACGCAGACGTGCTGCCGGGCAACGAGAGCGACGTGGGGGTGTACACGAACGGCGAGACCGACTCGATGGACATCGGCGACCCGACGTACACGGGGGTCGACGCGGTCAGCGCGGCGCTCGCCCCGGGGGTCCCGTGGACCGCAGGCTCCATGCACGGGTCGATCTTCGAGAAGGACCTGGCCGCCGGCGGCACGGACTACTACCTGGACCGCGTCCTGGGCGTGACGGGCACGTCGGGCAACGGCGTGCTCCAGACGCGCGGGCGCTCGCTGTACCTGCGCGGTGGCAGCAACTGGAACGTCATGGGCTTCGCCGGGTCCGCCTTCGCCGGTGGGCCGAACAACCTCGGCAACCTCTACACCGTGACGGTCCCGGGACAGACGGTGACCGAGGTCGGGGCGCAGCGGTTCAACGCGCCGAGCCACGCCAAGGCGCGGTACACGGTCGGCACCACGGGCGTCACGGCCGACCTCAGGAAGCTCATCACGTACGACAACGTGGCGCTCACGACGATCACGTTCTCCAACCCGGGTGCGGCCGACGCGTCGTTCACGGTCCGCGCGGCGTCGCCGCTCGCGACGACGTCGACCGACGCGGCCGACGAGCTCACGGGGACGCGCACCCTGACGAGCGGTGCGAACAACGGCCTCGTCGACACGCCGTGGTCGACGGTGACCGTCGGCCTCAAGGCCGAGGGCTTCGAGCGGTCGGGCACGAACCTGGACCGCGCCGTGACGGTGCCGGCGGGCGGCTCGGTCGAGCTGTCGGTCGTGGGCGTCCTCGGCTCCGACGCGCTGCCGCAGTCGTTCGAGCAGTTCGACCAGTACGCGGCGATGGCGCCGGCCGAGGCGTTCCGTGACGGCGTCACGGCGTTCAACCGGCAGTGGGCGCAGGACATCCCGTACATCGACGTGCCGAGCGACGCCATCGAGAAGGCGATCGTCTACCGCTGGTGGGGAGAGCGCTACAACAGCCTCGACACCAACGAGCCCGGCTACGTCTACCAGTACCCGACGACGATCGAGGGCGTGAACCTGTACCAGAACTCGGTCGCCCTCACGCAGCCGATGCACCTGCAGGACACGAAGTGGATCCGCAACCCGTACCTCGGGTACGGGCAGATCCTCAACATCGGCGAGCTCTCCGGCTCGTCGGCGTTCCTCGACAGCCCGGGGCACACGAGCTGGAACAACCACTACTCGCAGTACCTCGGCACCGCGGGCCTCGAGGCGTACAACGTGCACGGCGGCGGTCCGGCGGTCGCCGAGCGCTTCGCGACGTACTTCGAGGGCGACGGCGAGGGCCAGCTCGAGCACTACGACGGCAACGACGACAACCTCATCGCCTACGACACGAACTACATGCCGGGCAACGACTCGGACGCCATCTCGTTCGGGTTCCCCAAGGTGAACGCGGGCGCACCGGGCGCGCGGACGATCGAGCGGCCCGAGTCGGCCTACGTCTGGGGCGACTTCGACGCGGCCGGCCAGCTGTACGAGATGGCCGGTGCCGACGACGCCAAGGTCGCCGAGATGCAGGCACAGGCGGACGAGATCCGCACGGCGGTCCTCGACCGGCTGTGGAGCGAGTCGGCGCGCATGTTCCTCGCGGGCACGTCGCACGGCGCCCAGTCGGCCCCGACCTCGAACAACGGCGCGGTGAACCCGCTCCCGGAGTCCGAGCGCGACCTCATCCCGGCGCGCGAGTCCAACCTCTACGACGTCTACGCCCAGGACCTCATCCCGGTCGAGGACGCCGAGCAGTACGTCGACGGGTTCCGCTTCCTGCGGTACGGGGACAACTTCCCGATCTTCCCGTTCTACACGGCGAACCAGTACGACAAGACGAAGTACAACATCGGCGGGTCGAACAACTTCTCCAACATCAACTTCACCGTCCAGTACCGGGCCGTGCGGTCCGCGCTGCGGCACTACGACCCCGAGCAGAAGTACGTCACGCCCGAGTACGCCGCGCGGCTGCTCGACTGGATGGCGTGGAGCGTCTACCCGGGCGGCGACCTGCGTGCCCCGAACCAGGCCGAGTACTACTCGAACTGGAACCCGGCGACGCAGACGTACAACCGCAACAACCCGAACCACGTGATGCTCGGCAACATGAACTACATCTACGTCGAGGACATGGGCGGCATCCAGCCGCGGTCCGACGACAAGATCGAGCTCTGGCCGATCGACCTCGGGTACGACCACTTCATGGTCAACAACCTGCGGTACCACGGCCAGGACGTCACGATCGTGTGGGACGAGGACGGCTCGCACTACGGTCTGGGCGAGGGCTACTCGCTGTTCGTCGACGGCGAGCGCAAGGCGACCGCCGACGCGCTCGGCCGGTTCGTGTACGACCCGGCGGCCAACGCGGTCGTCGAGTCCGACGAAGGGCTCGCGGTGGAGGTCGTCGACGACACGGGCGCGGACGTGCCCACCGCGGTCGACACGCCGATCGACGACGAGCGCGTCGTGTCCTACCTGAAGACGGCCGGCATCGACCTCACCGAGGACGCGGAGAACCTCGCGCTCGGCGCCGAGCTCTCGTCGTCCGCGACCCAGGAGGGCCCGCGGCCGACGCCGTGGCGCCAGTTCCACACGCCGGGCTGGAGCACGGGGTCGATGAACTACACCCCGGGTGCCATCAGCACGACCGAGCAGCCCGTGTCGCTGGCCGCCGTCACCGACGGCACGACCGTCAACGAGCCCTACTGGGGCAACTACGGGACCGAGGGCGACACCGGGTACGTCGAGCTCGACCTCGGCGAGCCGACGTCGTTCGACAACGTCAAGGTGTGGTTCGTCAGCGACCGGCAGGCGGGCGGCTACCGCGAGCCGTCGCGGTACTCGATCCAGGTGCCCGACGGCTCCGGCGGCTGGACCACGGTCCCCGACGCGTTCAAGGCGCCGAAGATCCCCGGTCCGAAGTTCAACGAGGCGCTCTTCGAGACGGTCACGACCGACCGCGTGCGGGTGGCCTTCACGAACACGCCGTCGTTCTGGACGGCGATCTCGGAGATCCAGGTCTTCGACTCCGGCCGTGACGTCCCCGAGGTGGTCAACGACGCGCCGACCGTCTCGGTGAACGTCGACCGCTCCACGGACGGCAACCTCTCCACGAGCCTCGTCGCCACGGTGACGGACGACGGCATCCCCGACGACGGTGAGCTCACCTACGGGTGGTCGACCGTCTCCGCGCCGGAGGGTGCGGGCGTCATCTACGGCGACGCAGGAGCGCTGCGCACGACGGTCACCGGCACCGAGCCGGGGACGTACGTCTTCCGGCTCATCGCGAGCGACGGCGAGCTGACGACCGAGCGCGACGTCGAGGTCGAGCTCACCGAGAAGGCCACGTCGGCCGAGTTCGGTGCGCTCGCGACGATCACGACGAGCGGCTCGGCGTCGTGGGAGAACCCGCTGCGCGTCAACGAGGCGACCACCCCGGCGAGCTCGAACCCCGGCGCAGGAAACGGCTGGGGGACGTGGGGACAGCCCGCGAACGGGACGAGCCCGGCGACCGCCGCCTGGATCCGGTACGCGTGGGAGTCCCCGGTGCTCCTCGCGTCGACCGACATCTACTGGTACGACGACAACGGCGGCACGCGTATGCCGCGCGCCGACACCTACGTCGTGGAGCACTCGCAGAACGGCACCGACTGGACGCCCGTCACGCTGACCGGTAGCTCGACGTACGCGGGCGCGCTCCAGCGCAACGCGTACAACCACCTCGAGTTCGAGGCGGTCGAGGCGCAGTTCCTGCGGGTCCGCATCACGGGCGTGCAGACCGGCGGCGCGGGGACGGGCGTGCTGCGCTGGCGCGTCAACGGCGACACCGTGGACACCGTGGCCAGCCCGGTCGTCGTGCGCACGGTCACCGGCGAGGTGCCGACGCTGCCGACGGCGCTCGACGTCGTCTTCTCGAGCGGTCGGCGCGGCACGGTCGACTTCACGTGGCAGCCGATCACGCCGGCCATGGTGGCGGAGACCAACGTCGAGCCGTTCACGGTCTACGGGACGAACACGACGTACGGCCTGATCGCGGAGGCGCAGGTCTACGTCCGTCCGGAGGACTCGCAGGGCGGGATCTCGATCCAGGGCGCCGAGCAGTTCGAGCAGAGCGTCGACGTCGGCGAGCAGCCCTGGCTGCCCACGAAGGTCGCGGTGTCGTACAACGACGGGTCGCGCGACAACCAGGCGATCGGCGTCGAGTGGGACTACGACGAGTCGGTCGTCGAGCAGCCGGGCGTCTACGTCATCCAGGGCGACCTGATACTGCCCGACTACGTGAGCACCGCCGGCACGACGACGACGACGCTCACCCTCACGGTGGGTGACGGCGTGCCGGTCGGGCCCGAGGTCTCGGTCACGGTCGAGACGCGGTGCCTCGCGGGCAAGGCCTACGTGGCGGTCCGTGCGACGAACGACGACGACGTGCCGCTCACGGTGCGCCTCGACACGGCGTTCGGTACCCGGACGGTGAACGACGTGGCGGCGGGCAAGAACGCCTACCAGTCGTTCGCGACGCGTGCGACGAGCGTCGACGCCGGCGAGGTCACGGTCGTGGCCACCGACGCCGGGGGGAGGTCGACGACGGTCACCGAGCAGTACGACGCGCGCAGCTGCGGCTGAGCGCTGCTCGACCGGGGCGGGGCGGCGGGGTCTCCCGCCGCCCCGCCGTGGCGCGCGCGGCCGAGGTGGCCCGCGCGTAGGGTTGCTCGCGACGCAGGGCGTCCCGACGCGGGATGGGGTGGCGTGATGGTGGCGGAGCCGTGAGCATCCTGGTCGGCGCGGTCGTCACGGCGGCCGTGACGACCCTGGCGGTCGTCGCGATGCTGTTCGCGCGTCGTCGCGCGCCGGCCGGCAGCCGGTTCGCCGACGGCGACCGCGCGGCCGGGGTCTTCGGCGTCGTGGCCACCGGCTTCTCCGTCCTCCTCGGCTTCATCGTCTTCCTCGCCTTCGAGGCGTACGACGAGGCGCGCACCGGCGCCCAGGACGAGGCGCGGGTCGTGGTGCAGCAGCTCGAGACGGCGCAGTTCTTCGCGGACGCCGACGCGGCGGAGCTCTCCGGCGAGCTCGTGTGCTACGCGCGGTCGGTGGTCTCGGTCGAGTGGGAGCAGATGGCCGACGGCGACCTCGGGGACGCCGTGAACCCGTGGGGTGTCGAGCTCTTCGAGACGATCCGTGGCGTCGTGCCGTCGTCCGACACGGAGCAGTCGGCGTACGACCGGTGGATGGCTCAGGCGGCGGACCGCGAGGAGGCGCGCCAGTCGCGGGTGCACGGCGCCGAGGGACTCATCCCGCTGCCGCTCTGGCTCGTGCTCTACGTGGTCTCCGGCACGATCTTCGTCTTCCTGCTGTTCTTCGCCGACTCGACGGAGAGCGCGGCGACCCAGGGCGTCCTCATGGGCAGCGTCACCCTGGTCATCACCCTCCTGCTGTGCCTCCTCGCCTTCTTCGACCATCCGCACGGGCACGAGGTCGGCAAGCTCAGACCGACGGCGATGGAGCGCACGCTCGTCCTGCTCCAGAACGAGGCGGACGCGGCCGGAGTCGTCGTCGAGCCGCCGTGCGACGAGCGGGGCGGGCCTCGCACCGCCGCGCGGGGCGAGCCCTGACAGCTCCGACGCGGGGGCCGTCCTCCGGGTCCCGTCCCTGTGCGCACTGCCCGCGTCGAGCCGGAAAGCGCTCCCTACTTCAGACATCGCGACTACGCAACTCGGGGAATACCTACCGGCTTTGGTATTGGCATCGGCAAAAGTGCCGGGTAGGGTCGGTCGCGTGGCGCGGGAGAACTCTCTCCCGTCCGTCGCGCAGGGAGCACCCGAGGCAGAGGGCTCCCAGCCTGTCTGGAGGTCCACCGATCCGTGCGGGGCGGCACGACGAACGGTCACGACGCCTTGCTGACGATCCGGGCCACCGGCTCCTCGATCCACGTCAAGGAGGACGTTGTGCACAGACCAACCAAGGGCCGCCGCTGGCTGTCCCGAACCATCGCGGCGGCGCTGTCCGCCGCGGTGGTCGTCCCACTCTCAATCAGCGCCGCGAGCGCGCACCCCGGCCATGAGGAACAACCGTCTGCCGAAGACCCGGCGACGGACTGGAACCAGTACGAGAAGACCCTGATCTCGAAGAACACCGGCGAGCCGATCGACCTGGCCGTCCTGCCCGACTCGCGGATCCTGCACACCGCACGCGACGGCGTCGTGCGGCTCTCCGACCCGGCGACCGGGCAGACCACCCAGGTCGCGGACCTCGACGTCTACGCGAACTCCGAGGACGGGCTCCAGGGCATCTCCCTCGACCCGAACTTCGAGGAGAACAACTGGGTCTACATGGTCTACGCGCCCCGCGTGATGGAGGGCACGTCGCCGACGGGGGTGGAGTACCCCGAGACGACACCGCAGGGCAGCGCGCCGAACTCGCTGCCCGCAGGCGCGGACGCGAGCTACTGGGACCAGTGGCTCGGCTACAACCAGCTCTCCCGGTTCACGTGGGACCCGGAGACCAGCACGCTCGACCTGTCCACCGAGCGCGAGATCATCAAGGTCGACGCCCAGCGCGGCCAGTGCTGCCACGTGGGTGCGGACATGGCGTGGGACGCCGAGGGAAACCTCTTCCTGTCCACCGGTGACAACACCCCCGCCGGCACCCCGGGCGCGAACGGCTACACGCCGATCAACAACGCACCCGGCATGAACCCGGGCTTCGACGCCCGGCGCGGGGCCGGCAACACCAACGACCTCCGCGGGAAGATCCTGCGGATCAACCCGATCGAGGACCTCGCGGCCGACACCGAGGTCGGCCCGGACAGCACGTACACGATCCCCGAGGGCAACCTCTTCGACGGTGCCGAGCAGGCCGACCTGGTGCGCGACGAGATCTACGTGATGGGCGTGCGCAACCCCTTCCGGATCGACTACGACCTCGAGTCCGGCTCGCTCTTCTGGGGCGACTACGGGCCGGACGCCGGCGCCGCGCAGCCCGACCGCGGCCCGATGGGCTACGTCGAGTGGCAGCTCACGACCGAGCCCATGAACGGCGGATGGCCGTACTGCCACGGCCCGAACGCCGCGTACAACGAGTGGGACTACGCGACCGGTACGCCGGGTGCGCAGTTCTTCGACTGCGAGGCCGGACCCGAGAACAACTCGACGTGGAACACCGGCCTGGACCAGGTCCCGCCGGTCGTCGCGCCGCAGGTGTACTACGGCGACAACCCGGGCGACCAGCCCGAGCTGCTCGACCCGCTGGTCGAGCTGGGCGGTGGCGGCCAGGCCCCCATGGGCGGTCCGATCTACCGCTTCGACGAGACCCTCGAGTCGGACGTCAAGTTCCCGGAGTACTGGGACGGGCACCCGCTCATGGCCGAGTTCTCGCAGGACTACGTGGTCGCGTTCACGATGGACGAGCTCTCGTCCGCCGGCGTGGTCACGCAGGTGGAGGACTTCCTGCCGAACAGCCACCTCGAGACCGTGAACCAGCCCATCTGGGACAACGTCATGGACATGGAGTTCGGCCCTGACGGCGCCCTCTACGTCCTCGAGTACGGCGACGGCTTCTTCCGCCAGAACCCCGACGCGGGCCTGTACAAGATCACGTACGGCTCGGAGAACCGCACCCCGCGCGCGTCCATCTCGGCGGACCCGGTCTCCGGCAGCACCGCGCCGCTCGAGGTGACGTTCGACGCGTCGGCGACCACGGACGCGGAGACCCCCAACGCGGAGCTCACGTTCGAGTGGGACTTCGACGCCGACGGTGAGTACGACGCCGAGGGCGAGACGGTGACGCACACGTTCACCGAGCTCGGTCAGTACAACGTGCAGCTGCGCGTCACCGACCCGGGAGGCAACTTCGGTCTGGCGATCCAGCGGATCACGGTCGGCAACACGGCCCCCGAGATCACGCTCGACCAGCCGGACGGCGCCATCTTCACCTGGGGTGACGCGGTCCCGTACACGGTCTCGGTGAACGACGCCGAGGACGGCGACCAGCCGACGTGCCGCAACATCCAGTACACGTTCGGCCTCGGTCACAACACGCACGCGCACCCGGAGGTGAGCGGTCGGGCCGCGGACACGGAGGCCGGCTGCGGCTTCACGATCCAGACGAGCCCGGACGCCGTCGAGCACGGTGAGGGTGAGAAGATCTTCGGCACGCTCGTCGTGACGTACGCGGACCAGGCGCAGGGTGAGGTGCCCGCCATCACCGGCGAGGCCACCCACATCCTCAAGCCCGACGTGCAGCAGGCCGAGTGGTACGACGCGGCCGAGGGCATCGAGGTCGTGGACGACGCCGCTGCCGGTGCGGGGAGCTACGTGACCTCGCTCGACGAGGGCGACTCGTTCTCCTACGCGCCGATCGCCCTGCACCACGCCCCGACCGGTGAGGCGATCAACGAGATCACCGTCCGCGGCAGCGGCGAGGGCACCGTCTCGCTCGGCTGGACCGGCGAGGGTTCCGAGGACACCGCGGCGCTCGCCGAGTTCGAGTTCACGGGCGAGGGCTGGCAGGACGTCACGCAGTCGCTGAGCGACGTGCCCGAGGGCTCGGGCTCGATCGTCGTGACGGGCACCGGCGGCGTCGACGTCGACCAGCTCACCTTCGCCGTCGGCGAGGGCCCGGTCGAGCCGGTCACGATCCCTGTGGACCAGGTGTCGATCCAGATGTTCTCGCTCATCCCGTGGGTGAACGAGGTCGGTCTGGAGGCGGTGCTCGAGCGTCTGGGTGAGATCGGCTTCGAGAACATCGAGCCGTTCGGTGGGAACTTCGAGGGCTACACGGCCGAGGAGTTCAAGGCGCTGGCCGACTCGTACGGCCTGAGCGTGAAGTCGTCGCACTACAACGTGAACGAGGACACGTTCGACGAGACCCTGGAGTACGTCACGACGCTGGGCCAGGAGTACGTGGGCTCGGGCGGCTTCCCCGCACCGGGCATCGGCACGTACGAGAACACGCTGGCCACGGCCGAGGCGATGAACCGTCTCGGTGAGCGGACCGTGGACGCGGGGCTGGAGAAGTTCTTCGGCCACAACCACGACGGCGAGTTCACCACCACCTACGAGCACGAGGGCGAGACCCTCTCGGCCTGGGAGATCCTGGTCCGCGAGACCAACCCCGAGTACGTGACGTTCCAGCTGGACGTGGCGTGGGCGGCTCACGCGGGTGTCGACGTGCCGGCGCTGATCGAGGAGTACGGCGACCGGATCGAGCTCCTGCACGTCAAGGACGCCGTCAACCTGAACGGTGAGGGTCGTCCGACGTTCACCAACCTCGGTGAGGGCGACGTCCCGCTGCAGGAGATCCTGGCCGCCGGTCAGGAGGCCGGTGTCGCGTACTACGTCATGGAGTACGACGTGGCCCCCGAGGGCGAGGACTTCGCCACGACCGGGTACGAGTACCTCACCGGCCTGGATGCCGGCGAGCCCTCCGACCCGATCACGGTCCCCGTCGACCAGGTCTCGGTCCAGATGTTCTCGCTGACCCCGTGGGTCAGCGAGGTCGGCCTTCCGGCTGTGCTCGAGCGTCTGAGCGAGATCGGCTTCGTCAACATCGAGCCGTTCGGCGGGAACTTCGCGGGCTACACGGCCGAGGAGTTCCGGGCGCTGGCCGACTCGTACGGGCTGAGCGTGAAGTCGTCGCACTACAACGTGAACGAGGACACGTTCGACGAGACCCTGGAGTACGTCACGACGCTGGGCCAGGAGTACGTGGGCTCTGGCGGCTTCCCCCAGCCGGGGATCGGTACGTACGAGAACACGCTGGCCACGGCCGAGGCGATGAACCGTCTCGGTGAGCGGACCGTGGACGCGGGGCTGGAGAAGTTCTTCGGCCACAACCACGACCAGGAGTTCCGCACGACGTACGAGCACGAGGGCGAGACCCTCTCGGCCTGGGAGATCCTGGTCCGCGAGACGAACCCCGAGTACGTGACGTTCCAGCTGGACGTGGCGTGGGCCGCTCACGCGGGTGTCGACGTGCCGGCGCTGATCGAGGAGTACGGCGACCGGATCGAGCTCCTGCACGTCAAGGACGCCGTCAACCTGAACGGTGAGGGTCGTCCGACGTTCACCAACCTCGGTGAGGGCGACATGCCCCTGCAGGAGATCCTGGCCGCCGGTCAGGAGGCCGGTGTCGCGTACTACGTCATGGAGTACGACCGGGCTCCCGACGGCGAGGACTTCGTCACGACCGGGTTCGAGTACCTCACCGGCCTGGAGGCCGGCGAGAACGAGCGCACGGTCGCGGTGACGGCGCAGGCGCGGTGCCTCGCCGGCAACGCCTACCTCGCGGTCCGCGCGCTCAACGACGAGGACGTCCCGCTCACGATCACGATCGAGACGCCCTACGGCAGCAAGACGTTCGAGAACGTGGCGCCGGGCAAGAACGCCTACCAGTCGTTCAACACCCGGGGTGAGGCGCTCGACGGCGGGACGACCACCGTCGTCGCGACGGATGCCGAAGGGGGGACGGCCACGGTCGAGACCGAGTACGCCGCGCACAGCTGCGGCTGACGCACCCTGACGACGGGTGAGGCGGGGTCCGACTCCGCCTCACCCGTCCGGGACGACGTGCCCGCCGCGGTCCGACCGCGGCGGGCACGCCGCTGTCGCGGCCCGGGCGCCAGCGGCTCGGGTCAGACGTAGCGCTCGAGGATGCTCGACTCGGCGAGGCGTGAGAGGCCCTCGCGCACGGCCCGTGCACGCTGCTCGCCGACGCCGTCGACGGCCATGAGGTCGTCGATGCTCGCGGCGAGGAGCTTCTGCAGGCCGCCGAAGTGGGCGACGAGCCGGTCGATGATCGTGCCGGGCAGGCGCGGCACCTTGGACAGGAGCCGGAAGCCGTGGGGTGCGACCGCGGCGTCGAGCGCGTCGCCACCGCCCGGGAGGTCGAGCACGCGGCCGATCTGCCCGAGGTCGAGCAGCTGGGTCGAGTCGAGGCCGCCGAGCGACTTCTGCACGTCGGCGAGGGAACGGTCCTTGCGGCCCAGGTCGACGTAGTCGCGGATGACGAACTCGCGGTCGGAGCCGATGCCGCCCATGAGCTCGTCGAGCTGGAGGGCGAGGAGGCGGCCGTCGGTGCCGAGCTCGATGACGTAGCCGGCGATCTCCTCCGAGATCCGTGCCACCATCTCGAGACGCTGCACGACCGCGCACACGTCGCGGACCGTGACGAGGTCCTCGATCTCGAGCGCCGAGAGCGTGCCCGAGACCTCGTCGAGGCGGGCGCGGTAGCGCTCGAGGGTCGCGAGGGCCTGGTTCGCGCGCGACAGTATCGTGTCGGAGTCCTCGAGCACGTGCCGCTGACCGCCGACGTAGAGCGCGACGATCCGCATCGACTGGCTCACGGAGATGACGGGGAACCCGCTCTGCTTCGCGACGCGCTCCGCCGTGCGGTGCCGGGTCCCGGACTCGGTGGTCTCGATGGTCGGGTCGGGGAGGAGCTGGACCGCGGCGCGCAGGATGCGGTTCGCCTCCCGGTCCAGGACCACGGAGCCGTCCATCTTCGACAGCTCGCGCAGCCGGGTCGCGGAGAACCCGACGTCGAGCACGAACCCGCCCGAGCACATCTCCTCGACGACGCGGTCGAGACCGAGGACGATCAGTGCTCCCGTGCGGCCCCGCAGGATGCGTTCGAGGCCGTCGCGCAGCTCCGTGCCGGGTGCCACGGCGGCAAGGGTTTCCCGGAGCAGCTCGTCGGGGTGCGCGGGGGAGTTGGCCACGACGAAATCCTACGCTGCGGCGTCCTGCGAGGCCCCGGATGGCGCGGCGGCGAGCGGGAAACCGGTCACGATCCGGTCACGGCCGCGGGGGTGCGGCCGCGCCGGAGCGGGCGAGCTCGAACGCCTCGCTGACGTGCCGAGCGGCGTGCACCGTCAACCCGTCGACCGGCCGGGGGAACGACCCGCGCGGTACGACGGCGCGCGTGAAGCCGAGCCGAGCCGCCTCCGCGAGCCGCCGGTCGAGACCCGTGACGGGGCGGATGTCGCCCGCGAGGCCGACCTCGCCGAACGCGACCGTCCCGGGCGGCAGGGCCTCGTCCTCGCGCGCCGACAGCACGGAGAGCGCGATCGCGAGGTCAGCCGCCGGCTCCGAGACCTTGGCACCACCGACGGTCGAGACGTAGACGTCCTGGTCGACGAGCCGCACCCCGGCGTGCCGGTGCATGACGGCGAGGATCATCGCGAGGCGGCTCGAGTCGACCCCGCTCGTGGTGCGCCGCGGGTTGTTGAGCGAGCTCGGCACGGCGAGCGCCTGGATCTCCAGCGCGAGGGGCCGGCGCCCCTCGACGGTCACGGAGATGCACGTACCGGGCACGCCCGCGCCCGTGTGGGAGAGGAACAGGCCGCTCGGGTCGGCCAGCCCGACGATGCCGTCCTCGGTGAGGTCGAAGCACCCGACCTCGTCCGTCGGGCCGTAGCGGTTCTTCACCGCACGCACGAGGCGCAGGCGTGAGTGCCGGTCGCCCTCGAACTGGCACACGACGTCGACGAGGTGCTCGAGCGTTCGAGGACCCGCGACCGAGCCGTCCTTCGTCACGTGCCCGACGAGGATGACGGGGAGGTCCCGTGCCTTCGCGACACCGATGAGGGCCGCGGCGACCTCGCGCACCTGGCTCACGCCGCCCGGCGACCCGTCGACCTCCGCCGATGCGATCGTCTGCACCGAGTCGACGACGAGCAGGTCCGGATCGGTGGCCTCGATGTGCCCGAGGACTGTCGCGAGGTCCGTCTCGGCCGCGAGCAGCAGACCGGGCGCGAGCGCGCCGACGCGTTCGGCGCGCAGACGCACCTGCCCCGCCGACTCCTCGCCCGTGACGTACAGGACCCGGCGCGGCGGCGTCGTCGGGCCGGGGGACGCCCCGCGCGTGGCGGTGGGCAGGTCGGAGCCACCGGACGCGACGTTGCTCGCGACGGAGAGCAGGAGCGTGGACTTGCCGACGCCGGGCTCTCCCGCGAGCAGCACGACCGCGCCCGGGACGATGCCGCCGCCCAGCACGCGGTCGAACTCGGCGACGCCGGTCGGCGTCGCGCGCGCGGCCTCGACGTCGATCTCGCCGATCGGCCGGGCGGGCGACCGCGTGGGGTTCACCGCCGTGGTGCGCGGACCGGACGCCGCGGGGGAGTCCTCCGTGACCGTGCCCCACTCCTGGCACTCCCCGCAGCGCCCCACCCACTTCGCGGTCGTCCACCCGCACTCGGCGCAGCGGTAGGCGGGGCGGGTGCGCTTGGCGGAGCCGCGCGCGGGGGCGCTCGTCGGTGACGTCACGCGCCCAACCTAGCCATGACCGCCGACACGAACCCTTCGCTACCCGTCGTCGCGCGTCGTCGCGCGTCGTCGCGCGTCGTCGCGCGACGCGGGGCCGTGGACGCGGGATGCTGGGCGCATGCGCAGGCTCCCGCACGACAGCCCGTGGTGGACGCTGATCCTCACGCTCGTCTCGACCACGGCCTGTCTCGTCGTGTTCTACGGCGTGCCGCTGCCGCGCGACGAGGAGTCGCCCGCCGCGCTCCAGGTCGTCGTCTTCGCCGGGGGGCTCGTGCTGCTGTGCGGGGTGCTCGCCGTGCAGGTACGGCGCCAGCTGCGCGCCGGCGAGGAGGCCAGCGTGCGCGTCCAGTCGGTCGTCGGGCTGCTGCTGCCCGTCATCGTCTTCTTCGCGCTCGCCTACTACGAGATGGCCGACCAGTTCGTGGGGATCGAGAACCGCACCGACGCTCTGTACTTCGCCGTCGTCACGCTCGGCACCGTCGGGTACGGCGACGTGCACCCCGTCGGCGAGGGCGCACGGATCGTGACCATGGTGCAGATCGTGCTCGACCTCGTCGTGGTCGGGCTGCTCGTCTCCGTCGCGACGAGCCGGGCCCGAGCGCGGGCGGCGCGCCGCGAGCACGCGTCCCGCACCGAAAACAAGCAGGGCTGATTTCGGGAACGGTTCTCCTGCGGTACGTCGACCGACGACGCTGGATCGGTGCTGTCCCAACGATTCTCAGCATTCCAACGACTGGGTGCGACCTGGCTCCTGCGAATCCTGTCGACCCATCGCCCCGAAACCCATTGCGGACACGTTTCTGTGTATGGCATGTTTGCCCTGCAAGCCCATCTCGACGAGGAGAGGTGCACGCCCGTGACGACGCGAGCGCGACGCAGCACCGCACCACACGTCCCGCCGAGCACCACGACGGTGCCGCTCCGGCGGCGGTGACGTGTCCGACCCCCGCGCCGCGGCGCGGGGACGTCACCGCCACGAGCCGGTCGAGCACCGGTCAGCGCCCGCCGGCACGGGCGACCCAGACCGTGCGTCCCGGGGGCCGAGGGAACTCCCGGGGCGCACGACCCTCTCCGCGCGAGCAGACGACGACGTCTCGCGCCGACCGTCAGGAGACCAGATGACCATCCATCACC
This sequence comes from Cellulosimicrobium sp. So1_17, assembly GCF_055181235.1. NCBI lineage: Bacteria > Bacillati > Actinomycetota > Actinomycetes > Micrococcales > Promicromonosporaceae > Cellulosimicrobium > Cellulosimicrobium sp. So1_17. The sequence goes on along the minus strand of NZ_CM143702.1, from coordinate 1,985,792 downwards.
GGGAAGGGCGCTCGCGGACGCGAGGACGGGCGCGCGGCGTGGCCGCACCCCTCGCCGTTCCTCTCGCACTGACCCTCGCCCTCGGTGCCGTCGCGGTGTCGGCGGGCCCGGCGTCGGCGGCCGACCCGTACACGTTCACGAGCACCGAGAACCCGATCCTCGACGACGGGAGCTACTACTCGGCCGACCCGGCCCCGCTCGTGGTCCCGGCCGGTGCGCCCGGCAACGACACGGCCGAGGACCAGCTGTACGTCTACACCGGTCACGACGAGGCCGGGCCCCGCCAGAACGACTTCATCATGAACGAGTGGGGCGCGTTCGTCACGAGCGACGTCGACGCGGGGGAGTGGACCCACCATCCGTCGCTCATGCGCCCCGAGGAGGTCTTCGACTGGGCCACGCCGGGCCGCGCGTACGCGGGCCAGGTCGTGGCGGGCGTCGACGGCCGCTACTACTGGTACGTCCCGGTCAACGAGGAGGCGAGCACGGCGTCCGACAGGTTCGGCATCGGCGTCGCGGTCTCCGACAGCCCGACGGGTCCCTGGACGGACCACGTCGGCGCGCCGATCATCTCCCAGCGCGTCCCGACGGCGAACACGATCCACAACATCGACCCCACGGTCCTCGTGGACGGTGAGGGGGACGACGCGCGCGTCTACGTGTGGTGGGGCAGCTTCGGCAACCTCCGCATGCTCGAGCTCGGCCAGGACATGAAGACGCCGGTCGGCAGCGTCCGGACCGTCACCGGTCTCACGGGCTTCTTCGAGGCGGCGTGGGCGTTCGAGCGGAACGGCACCTACTACCTCGCCTACGCGGGCAACAACGCGGGCCCGACCTCGCAGTGCACCCCGGCGAACTACCACGCGTGCATCGCGTACGGCACCGCGTCGTCCCCGCAGGGCCCGTGGACGTACCGCGGGACGATCCTCGCGCCCGTCTCCTCGACGACGAGCCACCCCGGCATCGTCGAGCTCGACGGCGAGTGGTGGATCGCGTACCACACGGCCGACGCCGAGGGCGGGAACCACTTCCGGCGCTCGGTCGCGATCGACCGCGTCGAGTGGGACGACACGCAGACGCCGCCGCGCATGAAGCAGGTCGTGACGACGCCGGCCAGGACACAGGACACGACGCCGCGCGCCAACGTCGCGCAGGAGGCGACGGTCACGGTCTCCAACGAGCCCGTGCCGACGCAGTACTGGAAGAAGGCGCTCAACGACGAGATCGTCCGCCCCAACCCGCTGCCGCCGGACATGTGGGGCACGTGGACGGGCAACAACCCGCCGCAGCAGTGGGTGCAGTACACGTGGGACCAGCCGATGCGTCTGGCCGGCTCGCAGATCGAGTTCTGGAACGACCAGCCCCAGGGCGCCGGCGTCGGCGTCGCGGCTCCCGCGTCCTGGCGGATCCAGTACTGGGACGCGTCCGGCGGCGGCTCGTGGGTCGACGTCGCGAACCCGAGCGGGTACGGCACCGCGACGGCCGGCTTCCAGGACACGACGTTCGACCCGGTCACCACGACCCAGGTCCGCGCGGTCTTCGACGCCTCCACCAACGGCAGCACGTACTCGGCCGTCGCGGTCGAGGAATGGAAGGTCCTCGCGGAGCAGCCCGACGCCGTCGCGCCGCCGGCGATGACCGTCGAGGTCGGCGAGACCGAGCTTCCCGCCGCCGTCCCGGTCACCTTCCCGGGCGGCGAGACGCTGCAGGTCCCGGCGTTCTGGGACGCGGTCACGCCCGACGACGTCGCGGCGCCCGGCACGTTCGCCGTCGAGGGGTCCGTGCTCGGGTACGCGGGCGGTCGCGTGAGCGCCGAGGTCACCGTGATCCCGGCGGAGGCCGCCGAGGGTGACGAGACGGCCCCGGAGGTGGCGCTCACCGCGCTCGGGTCCGCGGGGTCGGACGGCTGGTTCCGGTCCGACGTGCGCGTGCGCGCCGACGGCTCGGACGACTCGGGTGGTCGCGTGGTGCTGTCCACGCAGGTGGACGACGGCGCGCCCGTCGTCACGGAGCCGACCCGCGCGACCGAGGTCACGGTCACGGGCGACGGCGAGCACCGCGTCGTCGCGACCGCGACGGACCGCGCGGGCAACGTGTCCGCCCAGGAGTCGCTCGACGTCCGGATCGACCGCGTGGCTCCGGTCAGCACCGGGACGCTCGACGCCGAGGCCCGCACCGTGACGGTCACGGCGACGGACGCGACGTCGGGCGTCGTACGGGTCGAGTACGCGATCGGCACGGGCCCGTGGACCGCCTACGAGGGGCCGGTGGCCGCACCCGACACGAGCCAGCACCGGGTGTCGTTCCGCGCGGTCGACGCGGCGGGCAACGTCGAGACGCCGAAGAGCGTGACGGTCCCGGCGGACATCTCCGGGCCGCTCACGGGCAACGTCGCGCCCATCGCGACGGTGACCGCGTCGTACACGGCGGGCTGGAACAGCGTCGGCGCGCTGAACGACGGCGCCGACCCGGCGAACCCGAGCCAGGCACAGATCTGGGGCACCTGGTCCGGCAATCGCCCGGCGAGCCTGTGGACCCAGTACGACTGGTCCCGCCCGATCCGGCTCACCGGGGCCGAGCTGAAGTTCTGGCGCGACTCCGCCCCGGGCAGCGGCGACGGCGTCAACGCGCCGGACTCGTGGGGCCTCGAGTACTGGGACGAGACCGCGCAGGCCTGGGCGCCGGTCACGAACCCGTCGGCGTACGGGACGAGCACGACGGCGTTCAACACCGTCACGTTCGACCCGGTCACGACGTCGCGCCTGCGTGCGACGTTCCAGGCGAACGGCAACGGCACGACGTACTCGGCGGTCGCGGTCACGGAGTGGCGCGCGTTCGCGGACGACCCGGGTACGGGCGGCCCCGACCCCGAGGTGCCTGTCACCGTCTCGGCCGAGGCGCGCTGCCTCGCCGGGACGGCGTACGTCGCGGTCCGCGCGACGAACGACCACGACGGCCCCGTCGACGTGGTCCTGGAGACGCCGTACGGGACGCGGTCGTTCGACGACGTCGCGCCGGGCAAGAACGCCTACCAGTCGTTCGCGGTGCGGGCGACGCAGGTCGGCGCGGGATCCGTGACCGTCCGTGCGACGGGCACCGTCGACGGCGAGACGGTGACGACGGAGGAGGTGGCCCAGGTCGCGGCGACCGACTGCGCCTGACCAGCGGCGGGCGGGGCGCGCTCGACGCGCCCCGCCCGCTGGGGTGCGCGCCCGCGCCGCCGGTCCGGTCCGCGACTTTCCGACACCCGGGGACGCCGCGCGGGACAGGGGCTCGCGGCGTCCTACGCTGACCCCACGAGTCCCCGGGAGTCGAGGGCGGACGCAGGAAGAGGGTGAGGGTGGTGGGTCAGCCGACGAGCAGCCGACCGGCCGGTGGTCCGCGGGCGCAGGGCGGAGCTGCACGGCCCGGCGCTGCTCCTGGTGCAGTGCCCGGTTCCGCACCCGGCTCAGCGCCCGGCCCCGCTGTCGGCCCGCCCCGCCGCCCGTCCGACGCCGTCGGGGCCTCCGACCGCCGGCACCGCAGGTCGACCTCTCGGCAGGTCTACCGCCGGCGGCGGTTCGTCGTCCTGGTCGGTCTCCTGCTCGTCGTGGCGCTCCTGGTCGCGCTCCTCGCGTTCGTGTGGCCCGGCTTCGCGCGCTCGGACGCTACCGCTGAGCCGGCTCCGACGGTGACCGTGACGGAGGCGTCCCCGACGCCCACGCTCGAGCCCGTCGAGCGCACGTCGACCACGGCCTTCGCCCAGGCGCTCCCCGCCACGGTGCTCGGCCTCGCGCTGCGCAGCGACGCGGCCACCGACGCGTGGACGCCGGCGGGAGCGCTCGAGGCCTACGAGCTCGTCTACACCGACGCCGAGGGGGAGGGGGCGACCACCGTGACGGTCGTCGCGGGCCAGTGGGCCACCGACGCGGAGGCGGAGGTCGCGGCGACGGACCTCGAGGGCGACGCGACCCCGACCGTCGAGGGTGACGTCACCGTGGAGGACGCGGTCGTCGGGCACTACGCCGTGGTCCCCGGAGCCGACGGCGCCGCGACCGTCACGTGGCGCAACGGCACCGCCGTCCTCCAGGCCACCGGGCCCGCCGACCTCGTCGAGGACGTGTACGAGGCCTACTCCATGTGACTCCCCGGTCCGGGTGTGGTGCCGTCGGCGCGGCATCTGCGCAAGAATGCCCCTGATCCACCCTCGGACGAGAGCTGACCGCACATGACCGACACACCCCGCCCGCGCGTCGCCGTCCTCGGGACGGGCGTCATGGGCGAGACCGTCCTGTCCGGAGCGCTCGCGGGCGGGTGGGAGCCCGCCGACGTCGTCGCGACGGTCCGCCGCGCGGAGCGGGGCGCGGAGCTCGCCGCGCAGCACGGCGTGGAGGTCACGCAGGACAACGTCGCCGCGGTGCGCGGCGCCGGTGTCGTGGTCGTGGCGGTCAAGCCGAAGGACGTCGCCGGTCTCCTCGCCCAGGTGCGCGACGAGGTGGCGCCGGGCGCGGTCGTGGTGAGCGTCGTCGTCGGGCTCCCGACGTCGTTCTACGAGGAGCGGTTGCCCGCGGGCACCGCCGTCGTGCGGGTCATGCCCAACACGCCCTCGGTCGTCGGTGCCGGGGTCAGCGCGGTGAGCGGCGGCAGCGCCGCGACGGACGACGACGTCGCGCTCGTCGAGCGGCTCCTCGCGTCGACCGGTCTCGTGGTGCGCGTCGCGGAGAAGGACCAGGACGCCGTCGGCGCGCTCTCGGGGTCGGGTCCCGCCTACGTGTTCTACGTCGTCGACGCGCTCGCGGAGGCGGGGGTGCTGCTCGGGCTGACGCGCGCGACGGCGCTCGAGCTCGCGACCGCCACCGTGCAGGGTGCGGCGACCATGCTGCGCGAGTCGGGCGAGCACCCCGCGATCCTGCGAGAGCGCGTGTCGTCACCGGGCGGGACGACCGTCGCGGCGCTGCGGCAGCTCGACGCCGGGGGAGTGCGCGCCGCGTTCCTCGACGCGCTGGAGGCCGCGCGCGACCGCTCGGCCGAGCTCGCGGCGAGCCTCGCCGGGGAGGCCGCGAAGTGACCGACACCGGGCCCTCCCCGCGCACGCGCCCGCCGGCTATGGCCGACGTCGCGCGCCTCGCGGGCGTGTCCCACCAGACGGTCTCGCGCGTCCTCAACGAGCACCCCAGCGTGCGGCCCGAGACGCGGGACCGCGTGCTCGACGCCATCGCGACGCTCGGCTACCGGCGCAACAGCGCCGCGCGCGCGCTCGTGACGATGCGCTCGGGCACGGTCGGCGTGGTGACGACGGGATCGGCGCTGTACGGGCCGACGTCGACCCTCATCGCGGTCGAGGAGGCCGCGCGCGAGCAGGGGTACTTCGTGAGCGTCGCGACGATCCGCCGCTACGACGCCGACACGATGCACCGCGTGCTCGAGCACTTCATGGACCAGGGCGTCGAGGGCATCGTCGTCATCGCACCGCAGTCGGACGTCGCGGACGCGGTCGACTCGTTCCGCGCGCCGGTGCCCGTGATCATGATCGCGGCGCGCGACCACCCGGGCGTCGAGGACGAGGCCCCGAGCGGCGAGAACGGGACCGTCGCGGCCCAGGACGCGCGGCGTCGTCCCGGTGCCGCGGGCCTCGTCCTGCCCATCGCGGTCGACCAGCGGCTCGGGGCCCGCCTCGCGACCGAGCACCTGCTGGGCCTCGGCCACGAGACCGTCGTGCACCTGTCCGGCCCGCTCGACTGGTTCGACGCGCGCGAGCGCGAGACGGGGTGGCGCCGAGCCCTCGAGGACCGCGGCGCGCCCGTCACCGAGCCGATCCGTGGCGACTGGTCCTCGGACCGCGGGTACGCCGTCGGGCGCGAGCTCGCGGCCGACCTGCGCGCGGGCAGGGGGCCGACGGCGGTCTTCGCCGGCAACGACCAGCTCGCGCTCGGCCTGCTGCGCGCGTTCTGGGAGTCGGGCGTGCGCGTGCCGCGGGACGTGTCGGTCGTGGGGTTCGACGACGTCGCGGGCGCCGGGCACTTCATCCCGCCCCTGACGACGGTGCGCCAGCCGTTCGCGGCGCTGGGGCGCCGCTGCATGGCGCTCATGCTCGACGCGTTCGCGGGCGCGCAGGTGCGCCCCGTCTCCATCCCGCCCGAGCTGGTCGTGCGCGAGAGCACCACGAGCCCCCGCGGCTGAGGAGCCGGTCGCCCCGTTTCGGCGAGGAGGTTGGCCTCTCGCCGTGTGAGCGCTAACATTCACGACAACATGCACGACGACCGAGGCGCGCCGCCGCGACGAGGAGCAGCAGCAATGAGGCAGCAGGACGACGTCAGCGACCTTCGGGCCGCGGTCATCGCGGGGGAGACCGCGCTCGGCATCGAGCTCGGCTCGACGCGGATCAAGGCGTGCCTCGTGGCCGCCGACGGCACGCCGCTCGCGAGCGGGAGCCACGCGTGGGAGAACCAGCTCGACGGGCGCACGTGGACGTACTCGCTCGACGCCGTCGAGACGGGGATGCGCGAGTGCTACGCGCAGCTCGTCGCCGACGTCGAGGAGCGGTACGGCGTGCGGCCCACGACGTTCGGGGCCCTCGGGGTCTCGGCGATGATGCACGGCTACCTCGCGTTCGACGCGGACGACGCGCTCCTCGTCCCGTTCCGCACGTGGCGCAACACCTCGACGGGGACCGCGGCCGCGGAGCTCTCCGAGCTGTTCGGGTACAACATCCCGCTGCGCTGGTCCGTCGCGCACTGGTACCAGGCGGTCCTCGACGACGAGCCGCACGTGCCCCACGTCGCGTCCCTCACGACGCTCGCCGGCTACGTGCACCGGCGCCTCACCGGCCGGCACGTGCTCGGCGTCGGCGACGCGTCGGGCATGTTCCCCGTCGACCCGGAGACGCGCGGCTACGACCGCCGCCTGCTCGACCTGTTCGACGCGCGCCTCGCGACCCGCCGCGAGGCGCCGAAGCTCGAGGAGCTGCTCCCCGAGGTGCTCGTCGCCGGCCAGGAGGCCGGGCGCCTCACCGCCGACGGCGCCGCGTGGCTCGACCCGACCGGTGCGCTCCAGCCCGGGGTGCCGTTCTGCCCGCCCGAGGGCGACGCCGGGACCGGCATGGTGGCGACGAACGCCGTCGTGCCGCGCACCGGCAACGTCAGCGCGGGCACCAGCATCTTCGCGATGGTCGTGCTCGAACGACCGCTCGCGAGCGTGCACCACGAGCTCGACCTCGTGACGACCCCGACCGGTGACCTCGTCGCGATGGTCCACTGCAACAACGGCGCGAGCGAGCTCAGCGCGTGGGCAGGGCTCTTCGGTGAGGTGGCGGCGGCGCTCGGGACGCCCGCCGCAGCCGACGACGTGTTCGGCGCGACCCTGCGCGCGGCGCTCGACGGCGACGCCGACGGCGGCGGGCTGCTCGCCTACAACTACCTCTCGGGCGAGCCGATCACGGGGCTCGACGAGGGGCGTCCGCTGTTCGTGCGCACGCCCGACAGTCGCCTCACGCTCGCGAACTTCATGCGGACCCAGGTCTACTCCGCGTTCGGCACGCTCGCGCTCGGCATGCGTGTGCTCGCCGGCGAGGGTGTCGGCATCGACGCGATGTTCGCCCACGGCGGGATCTTCCGGACCGAGGGCGTCGCGCAGCGGCTGCTCGCGGCGGCGATCGACGCACCGGTCACCGTGGGCCGGACCGCCGGGGAAGGCGGAGCGTGGGGCATCGCCGTGCTCGCCGCGTTCCTCCTCGCGCGGGGCGAGGACGCGACGACCGGAGCGGCCGACGTGTCCGCACCGGCCGACACGGGCCACGCGGGCGGGCTCGAGCTCGGCGCCTACCTGCGCGAGCGCGTGTTCGCGTCCGCCGAGCTGTCGACCGTCGACCCCGACCCTGCGGACGTCGCCGGGTTCGCCACCTACCTCGAGCGCTACGACGCCGGCCTCGCCGCCGAGCGTGCCGCCGTGGCGGCGCTCCAGCCCCGACGACAGGAGAACTCATGAGCACCGCACCCGAGACCGCCACCGCCGGGGCCACCGCCGCACCCGCCGTCGTCCCCGACGCCCTGCGCGCCGCCGTCGACGCGGCGAAGGAGCGCGTCGCCGCACTGCACGCGGAGCTACCGCGGTGGGAGCTCGTCGTGTGGACCGCAGGCAACGTGTCCGAACGCGTCCGTGGCGAGGCCGCCGACGGGAGCGACGACCTCCTCGTCATCAAGCCGTCCGGCGTCGCGTACGACGACATCACGCCTGAGGCGATGGTCGTGTGCGACCTCGACGCGACGCTCGTCGAGGGCGACCGGGCACCGTCGTCGGACACGGCGGCCCACGCGTACGTCTACCGGCACATGCCCGAGGTGGGCGGCGTCGTGCACACGCACTCGACGTACGCGACGGCCTGGGCCGCGCGCGGCGAGGCCGTGCCGTGCGTGCTGACGATGATGGCCGACGAGTTCGGCGGCGACATCCCCGTCGGCCCGTTCGCGCTCATCGGTGACGACTCCATCGGCCGCGGCATCGTCGAGACGCTGCAGGGCTCGCGCAGCCCGGCGGTGCTCATGCGCAACCACGGGCCGTTCACCATCGGCAAGGACGCGCGCGCCGCCGTCAAGGCGGCCGTCATGTGCGAGGAGGTCGCACGCACGGTGCACATCAGCCGCCAGCTCGGCGAGCCGACCCGCATCGCGCAGTCCGACGTCGACTCGCTCTACGCGCGCTACCAGAACGTCTACGGGCAGCAGCCCTCGCCCGGCCAGCACTGACGACACGCAGCCACTGACGACACGCAGCACCCGGCAGCACCAGCAGCACCAGCAGCAGGGTGGGGGACCGCACCGGTGCGGACCCCGCCCACGACACGAAAGATGTGGACCGACATGAGCAAGCCCTACGCGGACCGCGAGATCTGGTTCCTCACCGGGAGCCAGGACCTGTACGGCGAGGAGACGCTGCGGCAGGTCGCCGAGCAGTCGCAGGAGGTCGCGCGCGCCCTCGACGCGTCGTCCGACGTGCCCGCGAACGTCGTCTGGAAGCCCGTCCTCAAGGACGCCGTCTCGATCCGTCGCGCGATGCTCGACGCGAACGCCGACGACCGCGTGCTCGGCGTCGTGACCTGGATGCACACGTTCAGCCCGGCCAAGATGTGGATCGGCGGGCTCGACCAGCTCCGCAAGCCGCTCCTGCACCTGCACACGCAGGCGAACGTCGAGCTGCCGTGGGACACGATCGACTTCGACTTCATGAACCTCAACCAGGCCGCGCACGGCGACCGCGAGTACGCGTACATCGCGACGCGCCTCGGGGTCGCGCGCACGACGGTGGTCGGGCACGTGTCGAACCCGGCCGTGACCGCGCGCGTCGGGGCCTGGGTCCGCGGCGCCGCGGGCTGGGCCGCGACGCACGAGCTGCGCCTGGCCCGGTTCGGCGACAACATGCGCAACGTCGCGGTGACCGAGGGGGACAAGACCGAGGCCGAGCTGCGCTTCGGTGTGAGCGTGAACACGTGGGGGGTCAACGACCTCGTCGCGGCGGTGGACGCCGTCTCGGACGCCGACGTCGACGCGCTGGTCGCCGAGTACGAGACCCTCTACGACGTCGTCCCCGAGCTGCGCAAGGACGGCGACCGTCACGAGTCGCTGCGCTACGCCGCGCGCCAGGAGATCGCGCTCGAGACCTTCCTCGAGTCGGTCGGGGCGAAGGCCTTCACGACGAACTTCGAGGACCTGGGCGACCTGCGTCAGCTCCCCGGCATCGCGGTGCAGCGCCTCATGTCCAAGGGCTACGGCTTCGGCGCCGAGGGCGACTGGAAGACGGCCGTGCTCGTGCGCGCCGCGAAGGTCATGGGCGAGGGGCTGCCCGGCGGCGCGTCGCTCATGGAGGACTACACGTACGACCTCACGCCCGGCAGCGAGCGGATCCTCGGCGCGCACATGCTCGAGATCTGCCCGTCGCTGACCACGTCGAAGCCGCGCGTCGAGATCCACCCGTTGGGCATCGGTGGCAAGGAGGACCCGGTCCGCATGGTGTTCGACGCGGACCCGGGCGTCGGCGTCGTCGTGTCGCTCGCCGACATGCGCGACCGGTTCCGCCTCACGGCCAACGTCGTGGACGTCGTCGCCCCGACGGCGCCGCTGCCGCACCTGCCGGTCGCGCGCGCGGTCTGGGAGCCGCGCCCCGACTTCGCGACGTCGGCCGAGGCGTGGCTGACCGCGGGCGGTGCCCACCACACCGTGATGTCGACGGCCGCCGGCATCGAGGCGTTCGAGATCTTCGCCGACATCGCGGGCACCGAGCTGCTCGTCATCGACGAGGGCACGACGCGCCGCGGCTTCCGCGACCAGGTGCGCTGGAACCAGGTCTACTACCGCCTCGCCCAGGGTCTGTGACCCAGGTCGACGCACCGCCAGCGAGCGCGGGCGAGCGGGAGCCGGACCGGGCCGCGCAGGCCCGGTTCGGCTACCTCCTCGTGCACTTCGTCGAGGACCCGTACGGGCACGAGGAGAAGATCTACTACTCGCTGAGCCGCGGCGACGACCCGACGGCGTGGGACCGGCTGGGGGCCGTCGTCGAGTCACGGCTCGGGACCACCGGGCTGCGCGACCCGCACGTCGTGCGCTCGCCCGGCGGCGACGAGTTCTTCCTCGTCGCGACGGACCTGCGCGTGTTCGGGGGCGACGACGCGGGCTGGGGCGCGTGGCAGCGCCACGGCAGCAGGTCCCTCGTCGTCGCGCGCTCGACGGACCTCGTGCAGTGGTCCGAGCCGCGGCTCGTCGAGGTGGCCCCGCCCGAGGCGGGCATGGCGTGGGCGCCCGAGGCGTTCTGGGACGCGCGCAGCGGGCACTACGTCGTGCACTGGTCGTCGACGCTCTACGACCCGGCGGACACGCAGCACGCGGGGGAGTCGTACAGCCGGATCCTCTGCGCGACGACGACGGACTTCGTGACGTTCTCACCGGCGCGCGTGCTGCTCGACACGGGTCGCACGACGATCGACACGACGATGATCGAGCACGACGGCCGCGTGTTCCGCTTCCACAAGGACAACAGCCCAGGCGGTCGCGAGCTCTACATGGACGTCGTGCCGCACGCGCTGTCCGACGACGCGGTCGTGCTCGCGGAGCGCATCGGCGCCGACCGCTTCGGCCACGTCGAGGGCCCGCTCGTGTTCCGCGCCAACGACGCCGAGCGCTGGTACCTGTTCGTCGACCAGTACGGCGAGGCCGGCCAGGGCTACCGGCCGTTCGTCACCGACGACCTCGCCTCGGGCGTGTGGGAGCCGGTGGACTCCGTGTTCGACCTGCCCGACCGCACCAAGCACGGCGTCGTGCTCCCGCTGTACGGCGACGAGTGGCACCGCCTCGCGGAGGCCTTCCCCGCCTGACCCCGACCCCCGAGGGCCGGGGTTCTTCGTGGCCCACCTTTACAACGATGTAGAAGGGATCGACATGCATCGCACGTCCACCGCACCGACACGAGGGCGCGGGCTCCGCGCACGGCTCGCCGCCGCGTCCGCGCTCGCCGTCGGCCTCACCGGGGCGCTGCTCGCCGGGCCGGCCGTGGCCGACGCCGGGCCCGCCACCGGCCCCCCGAGCGCCGGACCCGCCGGCGCTGCTCTGCATGAGGCCCTGCCAGCGGCCGACCTCCCGACGGGCGGCCTGTCCGTCACGGGCGCGACGTCCCCGATTCACGACCCCGCGCTCGTCGTCGCCGACGACGGCACCTGGTACGTGTACTCGACCGGCCTCGTGAACCGCGAGAAGGGCGGCACCATCCAGGTCTGGTCGTCCGCCGACGACGGCGTCACGTGGGAGTCCGAGGGCACGGTCTGGGACGAGATCCCGGCCTGGATCGACGAGCACTTCGCCGACGGCGCGCTCCCCGACAACCTCTGGGCGCCCGAGGTCTACGAGCACGACGGCACGTACTACCTCTACTACTCGGCGTCGCGCTTCGGCGCGAACACGTCCCTCACGGCGCTCGCCACCAACACGACGCTCGACCCCGACGACCCGGACTACGAGTGGGTCGACCAGGGCCTCGTCATCGAGTCGCCTCAGGACATCGCGGGCGCCAAGACGTTCAACGCGATCGACGCGGGGATCGTCGAGGACGCCGACGGCACGCCGTACATGGCGATCGGCTCCCACTGGTACGGGATCTTCCTCGTCGAGATCGCGTGGCCCAGCGGCAAGCCCGTCGCCGGTGGGGTCGCCGACGCCGTCCACCTCGTCGACCGGTTCGCCCCGGGCAACCGCGTCGAGGCGCCGTTCATCACCGAGCACGACGGCTGGTACTACCTGCTCGTGTCGTTCGACGCGTGCTGCCAGGGCGCCGACAGCACCTACCACGTGGCCGTCGGGCGCTCGCGCTCCGTCACGGGCCCGTACCTCGACGCCGAGGGCCGCGACATGGTCGGCGGCGGCGGGACGACGCTGCTCGACACGCACGGCGCCGTCGTCGGTCCCGGTGGGCAGTCGGTGTTCGACGACGTGCTCGCGTTCCACTACTACGACGCGTCGAACGCGCAGCTCCCCTACCTCCCCACGCTCGGGCTGCAGCGCCTCGCGTGGGTGGACGGTTGGCCGGTCGTGGACGCCACGGTCGAGGTCCCGGCCGTGCTCTCCGGGCCGCAGGACGCGGACGTCGCCCTGGGCGACGCCGCGACGTTCGCGGTCGACGTGTCCGGCACGCCGACCCCCGTCGTCACGTGGGAGACGTCGCGCGACGGTGGCTCGACCTGGGAGCAGGCCGCGCCGGGGCGCCGCGCGGTGGACGGCTCGGCGTCGCTCGAGCTGCCCGCGGTCGGGGCCGACGACGACGGCCTGCTCGCGCGCGCAATCGTGCAGAACGCGCACGGGAGCGTCGTGAGCCCGACGGCGTCGCTCGCCGTGACGGAGGCCGTGGCCCTCGGCGACGTCGTCGCGCAGCCGCGGTGCCTCGGCGGGTCGGCCTACCTCGCGGTGCGCGCCACCTCGGCCAGCACGGAGCCGGTGACGATCGCGCTGTCCACGCCGTACGGCTCGCGCACGGTGGTGGGCGTCGCCCCTGGGCGCTCCGCCTACCAGGCGTTCGCCGTGCGCTCGTCCGAGGTCGCGGAGGGCAGCGTCACCGTGACGGCGACGGCGGGGGAGCGAGCGGTCTCGCGCACGGTCGAGCACGCGGCACTGACCTGCCCCTGACGCCCCGCGCGTCCGCGTCACCTGATGTGCCGAACCCCGGGTTACGCCCTCATCAGACCGTCGATGGGGGCGTAACCCGGGGTTCGGCGTCGCGCTCGCCGGTGTGCAGGTGGCGATGCCCGACGGCGCGGGTCAGGCCGTGCGGACCGTCCCGGCCAGCGCGGTCCACGACTCGGGCGCGAGCAGGACCGTCGTCGTGCGGGAGCCGTTCCGACCCGTCGAGCTGCTCGCGACGTCGACCGCGAGGTCCACCGCCGACCAGCACGCGTCGACGACCTTGCGCGCGTGCGCGGGGCCCTCCACGGCGGCCTCGTGGTCGGCGACCATGCGCCAGCCCTCGGTGAGCTCGACGCCCAGGCCGAGGTGCTCGACGTCGACCTCGACCGGCTCGGCCGACCGGTTGGTGAGGAACAGCGCGAGCGCGCCGGTCTCCGGGTCGTGCGTCGCCGCCGCGGTGACCAGGGGTACCTCGCCGTGGCGCTTCGTCGTCGTGGTGGGGGAGTCCACGCGCACGTCGAGCGCCTCACCCTGCGCGAGGCGCGCCGTCGTGGCGAACGGGTGGAACGTCGGCTGGCGCCACGCCTCGCCGCCCGGCTCGGTCATGATCGGCGCGATGACGTTGACGAGCTGCGCGAGCGCCGCGACGGGCACGCGGTCCGCGTGGTTGAGCAGCGTGACGAGCAGGTCGCCCACGACGACGGCGTCGAGCGCCGAGTAGACGTCCTCGATGATGCGCGGCGCGTCGCGCTGGACCGGCAGGTTCGTCTCGCCCGGGAAGCGGGACTCGAGGTACCAGACGTTCCACTCGTCGAAGCTGATGGTGATCTTCTTGTCCGAGCGGCGGCGCGCGCCCACGGCGTCGGCGGACGCGACGACCCGGTCGATGAAGCGGTCCATCGCCGTGCCGGAGCCGAGGAACGACGCGCGGTCGCCGTCGAGCTCCTCGTAGTAGGCGTGCATCGAGACGTGGTCGACGAGGTCGTACGTGTACGACAGGACCGTCTGCTCCCACTCGCCGAACGTGTCCATCTGCATCGACGACGACCCGCACACGACGAGCGAGATCGACGGGTCGACGAGCTTCATCGCCTTGCCGGCCTCGGCGGCGAGCTTGCCGTACTCGTGCGCGTCCTTGTGGCCGATCTGCCAGGGGCCGTCCATCTCGTTGCCGAGGCACCACAGCTTCACGGCGTAGGGCTCTGTACGCCCGTGGGCGATGCGCAGGTCGGCCCAGCGCGTGCCGGCCTCGCCGTTGCAGTACTCGACGAGCGCGGCCGCGGCCTCGACGCCGCGCGTGCCGAGGTTGACGGCCATCATCGGCTCGAAGCCCTCGCGCTCGGCCCACTGCAGGAACTCGTCGGTGCCGACGAGGTTCGGCTCGACCGTTCGCCAGGCGAGGTCGAGGAAGGGCTTGCGGTCCTCGACCGGTCCGACGCCGTCCTCCCAGCGGTAGTTCGAGACGAAGTTGCCGCCGGGGTAGCGGAGCATCGTCACGCCGAGCTCGCGCGTCAGGTCGGCGACGTCGCGGCGGAAGCCGTGCTCGTCGGCGGTGGCGTGACCGGGCTCGTAGATGCCGGTGTAAACGGCGCGGCCGAGGTGCTCCACGAAGGAGCCGAACAGGCGGCGGTCGATCGGGCCGACCCGGAAGTCGGGGTGCAGCGCCACGCGGGCGCGGGGGTGCGTCATCGGGATCCTCGCTCGTGGTGGTCCGGCGGTGCGTCATGAGAGCCGGGGTGTCCGTCGCGCTGGCCCGAACCGATGGTCGAGCTGGTCCGGCAGGGCGACACTCTCACTTTACAACGATGTAGAGTGTGCGTCGACGACGCTTCCAGCACGTCACCGTGCGAGCACACCCCGCCAGGGGTCACGCGTGGCACAGTTGACCCATCCCGGCCCGTGGGGGCGCGGAATCCCGAAGGAGTGAGCAGCTTGCCGGTGACGATGCACGACGTGGCGGCCCGCGCCGGTGTCTCGGTCAAGACGGTGTCGAACGTCGTCAACGCCTACCCGCACGTGCGGCCCGAGACGCGTCGGCGGGTCGAGGAGGCGATCGAGCACCTCGGCTACCGGATGAACGTCTCGGCGCGCAACCTGCGCACGCGGCGCACCGGGATGATCACGCTCGCGGTGCCCGAGCTGTCGCTGCCGTACTTCGCGGAGCTCGCCGACTCGGTGATCCGGGCCGCGGAGTCCCACGGGTACACGGTGCTCATCGAGCAGACGAACGCGACCCGCGAGCGCGAGGCGCAGGTGCTCTCCGGGCGCTACCAGGACATGACCGACGGCGTGATCTTCTCGCCGCTCGCCCTCGGACCGTCCGACCTGCCGCTGTTCGACGTCACGTTCCCGCTCGTGGTGCTCGGGGAGCGCGTCTTCGGCGCACCGGCGGACCACGTGACGATGAACAACGTCGCCGCCGCGCGCGCCGCGACCACGCACCTCGTCGCGCTCGGCCGGCGCCGCATCGCCGTCGTCGGGGCGCACGCGGGCGAGGCGGTCGGGTCCGCAGCCCTGCGTCTCGAGGGCTACCAGCAGGCGCTCGCGGACGCGGGCATCGCGTTCGACCCCCGCCTCGTCGGCGAGGCCGGCCTCTGGCACCGCGCGACCGGCGCCGAGACGATGGGCCGGCTCCTCGACTCCGGCGTCGAGATCGACGCCGTCTTCGCGCTCAACGACGCCATGGCCCTCGGCGCGCTGCACGCGCTCCACGCACGTCGCGTCGACGTCCCGGGCGACGTCGCGCTCATCGGCTTCGACGACGTGGACGACGTGCGCTACTCGGTGCCCACCATCTCGTCGGTCTCTCCGGGGCGGGAGCAGATCGCGGCCCGCGCCGTCGAGCTCCTCGTCGCGCGGATCGACGCGCGGGGCGCGGGCGAGCCGGCGCCGTTCCGTCGCGTCGTGCCCGACTCGTCGATCGTCGGCCGCGAGTCGACCGGCGACGTGCCCACCGGCGGCGGCGAGAAGGTCGTCGCCGTCCAGCAGGGTCGCATCGAGACCGTCGAACCCGTCCGCGAGCAGATCGCCGGCTGACGGTCGTCGCCGATCGGCGGACCGAGGTCACCCTGGGTGGAGGGGCAGAGGGGGGCGCCGCGTCTACCATCCGCGGCCCTCGTCCCTCGGGCCGCTCCCGCCAGGCCCACCACGACGCGGCGCCCCCCTCCGCCCCTCCCGGCGTCGCCTCGCCCTGGCCTTCGATCGCCACGGCGACACGACAGGCCGACGGCTGAGGGAGCCGGCGTCGTCCGGCGACCACGTCGGCCCGGACGGCTGAGCGGTGGGGGCGGGGTCGGATGCGAAGGGCGTCAAGGCCGCGCTCCGAGAACCCACCGCCGAGAATCTGTGGTGACGGCGCGGCCAGCCCGAGCACCGACGCCGCGCCCACCGCGGACCCAGCCAGCCCGAGCACCGACGCCGCGCCCACCGCGGACCCAGCCAGCCCGAGCACCGAGGCCGCCCGCACCGCGAACCCAACCCAGCCCGTGACGACCGGCCCGACGACTACCGCGCGGCGGTGTCGAGCCGGTCGAGGCGGCCGTCGGCGAGCAGACCCGTCGCGAGCACGGGGACGCTGAGGCCCAGCAGCGGGCCGAGCACCGGCAGGTAGATCAGCACGACCGCGACGACGGCGCACGTGACGAGCATCGCGACTGCCACGAGCGGCCCGATCGCGGGGGAGAGGACGAGGAAGCGCCACGTGGGGGCCCACGGCTCGTCGTAGCGACGTGTCACGGCGGGAAGGTAGGCCGTCACGACGAGGACCCAGAGCGCGACGACGACGCCGCCCGTGCGCAGCGCCGCGGCGGCGGGGCCGTCCATGACGCGCAGCACCTGGGCGTCGAGCAGGAGGACCAGCGCCGCGGCGACGACCGGGAGGCCGAGCAGCACCGTCCGGCGCCACGCGCCCGTCCAGGCACCCCAGAAGTCGCGCCACAGGTGGTCGGACGGGTCGCCGTCGACCAGGCGTGCGAGGAGCAGCCCACCCGCGTGCAGGGCCGGCGCGAACCCGGCGACGACGAGCCCTGCCACGCTCCCGGCGAGCATCAGGAGGTTGATCGCGACGAGCTGCGTGACGAACCGCAGCACGGTCATGACGCGCCCGGCCCAGCCGGGTACCTCGTCGCCGGACGGGCGACGCTCGTCGAGCGGCCGCCGGCTTCTCGTGTCGTCGGGGTCCGCGGTGCGGGGCCGGGCCGAGTCGGTCATGCGTCGATGGTCCCAGGGCCGGGGGCGTCGGTGCGCGTTCCCGCGACCACGCGCCCGTCGGACCCGATCGCGACGACCGACGGTGCCGGACGCCCGCGCACGGCGTCCCACGACGGGAAGACGACCGCGGAGACCGGGGTGCCGGTCGCCGTCGTCCAGGTGAAGCGGCCCTGGCCGAGCGCGCGTGCCGAGCCGGGGGCGACGTCGAGGCGACCGGACCGGGCGTCCTGCACGTCGTCCGGGCGGTCCGCCAGGTGGAGGAGCTCCCACGTGCCGTCCAGGACGTCGACGCTCGCGGGCCAGCGCGCGGCGTCGTCGTTCTCGCGGTCGGGACCGGCCCAGGGCTGCGGTGCGACGAGCGGCCAGCCGTCGTGCGTCCACACGAGGCGGCGCACCTCGACGCGGTGCTGCGTCGGGTCCTCGGCCTCGCGCACGTGGTGCACGAGGAGCTGGCGGCCAGGTTCGGTGAGGACCGACGCGTGTCCCGGGGCGAGGAGGCCGGGGCCGCCGGGGAAGCGGTGACCGGCGAGCACCGCGGTGCCGACCTCGTCAGGCGGGGACTCGAGGTCGCGCAGGTCGTGGCCCGTGCGGTCGAGGTAGGGGCCGGTGACGGAGTCGGACACCGCGACGCGCAGGTGGTACGTGGAGAAGAGCGAACCGTAGCTCACGAGCATCGCCCAGCCGCCGCCGGGACGCGGGAGGACGAACGCGCCCTCGATCGCCCCGTCGACCGAGCGGGGTCGGCGCGCGAGGAGCGTGCCCGGGGCGTCGTGCAGCGTGCCGGGCGCGGGCTCGTCGGCGACGAAGCCGGTCTCGGGGTCGAGCCGGAGCGCGTGGATCCCGGCGAAGAACGATCCGTACACGAGCCACTGGCTCCCGTCCGCCTCCGTCACGACGTTCGCGTCGATCGCGTTCGGGTGCTCGAGCCCCTCGGGCGCGGGGACGTGCTCGCTCGCGACGACGACGCCCCAGTCGGCCCACGGGCCGCGGGGGTGCGGCGCCGTCGCTAGACCGATGGCGGACCGGCGGGAGCCGAAGCTCGACGCCGAGTAGTACATGCGCCACTCGTCGTCGGCGCGCACGACCTCGGGCGCCCACAGGCCGCTCGCCCCGGACCACGCCGCCGCCGGCCCCGGGACGCCGGGCAGCGCCCAACCGTGGAACTCCCACGTGACGAGGTCGGTCGAGCGGCGGACCTGGACGCCTCCCCGCACAGGCCCCTCGGCGGACGCGTCGGTCGAGAACAGCCAGTAGGTGCCGTCGTCGTCGACGACGGCCGTCGGGTCGTGCGCGTGGCGCGGGCCCCACGCGGACGTGTCGGGCGCATCCGGCGCGTCTGGCGCGGCCGGCACGGTGGCCCGGGGGGTGTCGGGTGCGCCGAGGGAAGGCGCATCCGACACCGGGCCCGACGCGGTCGGGGTGGTCGGGGCGGGCACGCTCAGCCCTTCGACCCGGTGAGCGCGACGGACTCGATGATCTGGCGCTGGAAGACCAGGAAGACCACGAGGATCGGCAAGAGCGCGACGAACGACGCACCCATGATCAGCGGGTAGTCGCGCTGCGTGGCGAACTCGACGTTGAGGTTGGCGATGACCACCTGGATGGTCTGCTTCTCCGGGGAGTTCAGGTACAGGATCGGCGCGAGGTAGTCGTTCCAGACCGTCATGAACCAGAGGATGAACTGGGCGGCGATCGCCGGCCGGATCATCGGCATGATCATGACGCGGAAGACCTGGAAGTACGACGCGCCGTCGAGCTTCGCCGCCTCGACGAGGGAGTCGGGGACGGACTGCAGGTACTGGCGCAGGAAGAAGATCATCACGATGTTGCCGAAGAGCAGCGGCACGATGAGCGGCAGCAGGGTGTCGACCCAGTGCAGCCGCGAGAACATGACGAACTGCGGGATCATGACGGTCGGGAACGGGATCATGATGCCGGTGAGCAGCGCGATGAAGATCGCGTTCTTGCCCGGCAGCCGCATCTTCGCGAGCGCGAACGCCGCGAGCGCCGACGTGAACGACCCGACGACCGTGGCCGTGACGGACACGATGATGCTGTTCTTGAAGCCCGAGAGGATCGGCGCGTCCGACCACATCCGGACGTACGTGTCCCACTGCGGCTCCGACGGCCACCACACGGGCGGCAGCGCGAAGACCTCGGCCTTGGTCTTGATCGACGTGGTGAACATCCACAGCAGCGGCGCGATCATCACGACGGCGAAGATGCCCAGCACGACGAGCAGGACGATGTTGGTGACGCGGTAGCGCGTGGTGCCACCGGCGAGGGGGGTGCTCATGGTCGTGTCTCCTGCCCTCAGTCGATGCTGAAGCTGTTGCGCCGGTTGAGGCGGAACTGGATGAGCGTGATGACGAGGATGATCAGCCCGAGGACGACGGCCATCGCCGTCGCGTAGCCCATCTGCTGGTACTTGAAGGCCTTGCGCACGATGTACCAGACCACGGTGGCGGAGCTGAACTCCGGGCCGCCGTTCGGGGTCATGATGTTGACCTCGGTGAAGAGCTGGGCGCCGCCGATGACGTTCGTGACGACGATGAAGAACGTGACGGGGCGGACCATCGGCAGCGTGATGGAGCGGAACTTCTGGAAGCCGTTCGCGCCGTCGAGCGCCGCGGCCTCGTAGAGCGACGTGGGCACCGACTGGATCGCCGCCAGGTACAGCAGCATCGAGTACCCGAGGCCCTTCCAGACGGCCATGATGATGATCGCCGGCTTCACGGTCGCGGTGTTCTGGAGCCAGTCCGGCCCGTCGATCCCGAACCACGACAGGACCTGGTTGATCAGGCCGAAGTCGCCGTTGTAGGCGAACTGCCACACGATCGCGATCGCGGCGAGCGACGAGATCACGGGCACGTAGTAGACGGTGCGGAAGAACGTGCGCCCGGGGATCCTGCGGTTCAGCGCGATGGCGAGCGCCAGCGCGAGGACGATCCCGATCGGGATGCCGATCATGTAGAAGAACGTGTTGAACAGGCTCTTGTGGAAGTACTCGTCGGTGAGGAGCGTCGAGTAGTTCTCGAGCCCGACGAAGCGCATCGGCCCGAGACCGTTCCAGCTCGTGAAGGACGCGTAGATCGCGAACCCGAGCGGGTACAGCGTGAAGGCCAGGAAGCCGAGCACGGGCGCGGCGATGAACGCCAGGGCCCAGCGGTGCTCCGTGCGGTGCAGGTGCCGGCGCTGCTTCGCGCTGCGCAGAGCCGGGGACGGCGGGATCACGCCGGGCGGGCTCGTGGCGTCGTCGGTGACGTCCGCGATCTGCGTCATCGGGGGTTCCTCTCGGTGCTGGTGCGGGTGCCGTCGAGCACGGTCGTCGGGGAGTCTGCCCGACGACCGTGCCGGACGGGTCAGCTCCCGGCCGCGGCCTGCTCGGCGTTGGCGTTCGACTCGTCGAGCAGCGTCTGCATCTTCGGCTGCGTCTCGGCGAGGTAGTCGGCGGCCGTCGTCTTGCCGTCGAGGACGGGCTGGATGTTGACCCACAGCTCGTCGTACCACTCCGCGCCGTACGTGAAGGCGGCGGGCATCGCGCGACCGTAGTCCTCCACGATGTCGAGGAACTCCTGGCGGTTCGCCGGCTCGGCGTCGGGCGCGGCGGCCCACTCCTGCGCCATGTCCTTCAGGTTGGGCACCTGGATGTTCGCGTCGACGAGCGTCTGCTGCGCGTCGGGGTCGGTCGACAGGTAGGTCGCGAGCTTCACGGCGTTCTCGGCGTCCGACGTCGTCGCGGACACGCCGATGCCGAGCGACCCGATCCACGTGGCGCTCTCCTCGCCGCCCAGCGACGGCCAGGGGATGAGGTCGTAGTCGAACTCGAGGTCGTTGTAGACGCTGACGTCCCACGGCCCGACGGGGAAGAAGCCGATCTCGCCGGCCATCCAGCGCTGGTACGTGTCGAGCGTCGCGGCGTCGGACGCCGACGGCGTGACGCCCTCGACGTTGGTGAGGTCGGCGAACGCCTGGAGCGCCTCGGCGAACTCCGGCGTGTCGACCGTGACCTCGGTGCGGTCCTCGTTCGTCCAGTCCCCGCCGTTGCTCCACACCATCGACTGCAGGTTCCACTGCACGTTGAGGCCGGTGCCCCACTGGTCGACCGCGCCGTCGCCGTCGGTGTCCGTCGTCAGCTGCTTGCTGATCGCGACGAACTCGTCCCACGTCAGGGGGATGTCCTTGTCGGGCAGCGGGATGCCCGCGGCCTCGAGCATCGTCTTGTTGTACCCGAAGGCGAACGGGCCGACGTCCTTGGGCAGGCCGTAGAGGCGGCCGTCGGGCGTGCCCTGGAGCGTGCCGTCGAAGCGGTAGGAGTCGACGCCGTACTCCCAGATGTTGTCGAGGTCGACGCCCTGCTCCTCGACCTGGTCGGTGATGTCCATGAGCACGCCGGAGCCCACGTAGGACTGGAGGGTCGCCTGCTCGACGTAGAAGACGTCGGGCACGTTGTTGCCCGACACGGCTGCCTGCAGCTTCGTCGCGTACTGGTCGGCGTCGGTGACGATCATCTTCACCTCGACGCCGGTCTCCTCGGTGAACTTCGCGATCGCGGCCTCGTACGCCGCCTTCTCGTCCGGGCCGCCGCGGAACATGAACGTGAGCCCGTCGTCCCCGCCGGAGCCGCTGCTGCACGCCGCCGTGCTCGCGACGATGATCCCGGCCATGACGCCGGCCATGAGTCGTGACTTCCTCATCACGGTTCCTCTCGGTCCTGTGGTCGCAGGGGGCGACTGTCGGTGAGGCGGAACGTTCCGCCACGGACGTCGTCGTCGACCTCTCGTTTACATCGATGAAAAATCTCGATGGGGAGCACGGTTGCACACTGCCCGCCGCACGGTCAAGCGCGGGTCGTCACGGATTTGCAACGATGTAGAACTCGCTCACCGCTCGGCACGCACGGGCTTGACGAACCCCGGTCCCGACCTGCACCATCTCGATCTACATCGTTGTAGAAGTCGCCTCGGTCATCGTCGAGAGGCGACCGTCCGCCCGAGAGGGGCCCCACGCATGCACCGCACCGCGTCCTTGACGCCCCCCATGGGGTGGAACTCCTGGGACAGCTTCGGCACCACCGTGACCGAGGCCGAGGTCCTGGACAACGCATGCTTCCTCGCCGAGCACATGGCGGGTGCCGGCTGGTCGACGGTCGTCGTCGACATCCAGTGGTACGAGCCGACGGCGCGCGCGGGCGGCTACAACACCGCCGCACCGGTCCTGCTCGACGAGCTCGGCGTCCAGCGCCCGGTCCCCGCGAGGTTCCCCTCGTCCGCGGACGGCGCCGGCTTCGCGCCGCTCGCCCGCCAGGTCCACGAGCTCGGTCTGCGGTTCGGGGTCCACCTCATGCGCGGGATCCCGCGGCGCGCCGTCGAGGCCGACCTCCCCGTCCCGGGCACCCCGTACCGCACCGGCGAGATCGCCGACCGCTCGAGCACGTGCTCGTGGAACGGCGACAACTACGGCCTCGACCTCGCCCACCCGGGTGCGCGGGCCTGGCTCGACGCCCAGGTGGACCGCGTCGTCGGGTGGGGCGTGGACTTCCTCAAGGTCGACGACATGCTCGCGCCGTACCACGCGGGCGCCGTCGAGGCCCTCGCCGCCGCCGTCGCGCGCGCCGAGGACCGGCACGACCGTGAGGTCGTCCTGTCGCTCTCGCCCGGGACCTCGCTGTCCCTCGCGCACCTCGACCACCTCCGCCGGCACGCCGACATGTGGCGCGTGAGCGACGACCTCTGGGACCGCTGGGACGACGTCGAGGCGCAGCTCGCGCGCCTGGCGCGCTGGGCCCCGCACCAGCGCCCCGGCGCGTGGGCCGACGCCGACATGCTCCCGCTCGGGCGGATCGGCGTGCGCGCCGAGCGCGGGGAGCCGCGCGACAGCCTCCTCACCGAGGCCGAGCGGCGCACGATGCTCTCGCTGTGGTGCCTCGCGCGCTCGCCGCTGTTCGTCGGCGGGCACCTGCCCGCGTCCGACGCCGCGACGATCGCCGACCTCACCCGGGCCGACGTGCTCGACGTCCTGAACCGGTCCTCGGGCGGGCGCGAGCTGCTGCGCGAGGACGACACGGTCGTGTGGGGCGCCGTCGGCGACCGCACGCTCGACGGCGTCCGCTGGGCCGGGATCTTCTCGACCGCCGGGGCGCCGCGCCGTGTCGTCGTCCCGGCCGCGTCCGCGGGGCTCGCCGTGACCGCCGACGGCGCGTCCCCGGTCCTCGTGGACGTCTGGACCGGCGAGCGCGTCCCGCTCGTGTCCCCGAGCGCCGCGACCGGCGGCGACCACCTCGTCGACGTGGAGGTGCCCGCCCACGGCGTGCGCCTCCTGCGTCTCGACCCCTGACCCAGCACCCGACCACGGCGGGCCGTCACGACGGGCCGTCACGACCGACACCCGCGACCGACCGTCGCGACCGCACCGTCCCGGAGGACCCCATGCACGCCGCCACCGTCACGCTCGACCCGGCCTTCGTCGTCGGGCCCGTCCGCCCCCGGACCTTCGGCTCGTTCGTCGAGCACCTCGGCCGCTGCGTCTACACGGGCATCCACGACCCGGGCCACCCGACCGCCGACGCGGACGGGTTCCGCGGCGACGTCCTCGACCTCACGCGCGAGCTCGGCGTGACGACCGTGCGCTACCCGGGCGGCAACTTCGTGTCGGGCTACCGGTGGGAGGACGGCATCGGTCCGGTCGACGCCCGCCCGACGCGTCTCGACCTCGCGTGGCACTCGAGCGACCCGAACACCGTCGGCGTCGACGAGTTCATGCGGTGGGCCGCGAAGGCCGGCGTCGAGCCGATGATGGCCGTCAACCTCGGTACGCGCGGCGTGCAGGAGGCGCTCGACCTGCTCGAGTACTGCAACGTCCCGGGCGGCTCCTTCTGGTCGGACCGACGCCGCGCGAACGGGGTCGAGGAGCCCTACCGCATCCGCATGTGGTGCCTCGGCAACGAGATGGACGGCCCGTGGCAGATCGGGCACAAGACGCCGCAGGAGTACGGCCGGCTCGCGGCCGAGACCGCCCGCGCGATGCGCATGATGGACCCGGGGGTGGAGCTCGTGGTCTGCGGCTCGTCGAGCTCCGACATGCCGACGTTCGGCGAGTGGGAGCGGGTCGTGCTCACGGAGGCGTACGAGCACGTCGACCACGTCTCGGCGCACGCCTACTACTGGGAGGAGGACGGCGACCTCGCGTCGTTCCTCGCCTCGGCCGTGGACATGGACCACTTCGTGGAGTCCGTCGCCGCCACCGCCGACCAGGTGCGCGCCGCAGGCAAGCACACCAAGCGGATCACCATCTCGTTCGACGAGTGGAACGTCTGGTACCAGAAGCGCGCCGAGTCGCGGCCGCCGTCGGGCGACGACTGGCCCGTCGCACCCGTCCTGCTCGAGGACCGCTACAACGTCGCGGACGCGGTTGTCGTGGGCAACCTGCTCGTCTCGCTGCTGCGCAACACCGACCGGGTGCACGCGGCGTCGCTCGCGCAGCTCGTCAACGTCATCGCGCCGATCATGACCGAGCCGGGCGGCCGGTCCTGGCGCCAGACGACGTTCCACCCGTTCGCGCTCACCGCGCGCCACGCGGCGGGCGACGTGCTGCGCGTCGCGGTGCAGTCGCCTGCGGAGGAGACGGCCCGCTTCGGCGACGTCCCCGTGCTCGACGCCGTCGCGACGCACGACCCCGAGACCGGCGACGTCGTGCTGTTCGCGGTGAACCGCTCGACCACGCGCGCGGTCGACCTCGACGTCGACCTGCGCGGGTTCCCCGGCCTGCGCCTCGTCGAGGCGCTCACGCTCTCCAACCCGGACCACACGTGGCAGGCGACCGCCGACGACGCGACGAGCGTCGTCCCGGTCGTGAACACGTCGGCGAAGGTCGCGGACGACCGCGCCCGCGCCGAGCTCCCCGCCGTCTCGTGGTCCGTGCTGCGGCTGGCGCGCGCGTGAGCGGAGCCCGGGTGGCGCGGCGGCGCGCGCGACCGGCCGTCGTCGTGCCGGCGGTCGTCGTCGCCGTCGTGCTCGTGGTCGGCGCCGTGCTCGCCGTCGTGCGCCCGTGGGAGCCCGTGACGGGGACGGCGAGCCCGGCGACGGGCGACGTGCGGGTGCACGACCCGGCGCTGGTCGCCGGCGCGGACGGCGAGGCCTGGTTCGTCTACTCGACGGGCGACGTGCGCGTGGGCTTCGGCTCCCCGCAGGTCCGCCGGTCCGACGACGCGGGGCGGACCTGGCAGGACGCGGGGACCGCGTGGGACGCGAGCGGCGACCCGCAGTGGGTGCGGGACGAGATCGACGGCGTCGAGAACTTCTGGGCGCCGGAGGTCGTCGAGCACGACGGGACCTGGTACCTCTACTACTCGGCGTCGACGTTCGGGTCGAACGACTCGGCGATCGGCGTCGCGACCGGTTCGACGATCGACCCGGCGGACCCGGGCTACGGGTGGACGGACCAGGGCGTCGTCGTGCGGTCGCGGCCGGGCGAGGACGACTTCAACGCGATCGACCCGACGGTCGTCGAGGACGCGGACGGCGAGCCGTGGCTGTTCTTCGGCTCGTTCTGGGGCGGCATCCAGGCCGTGCCGATCGAGTGGCCGAGCGGCAAGCCCGCCGAGGGCGCGGAGCCGGTGACGGTCGCGTCGCGGTCGGGCGTGCCGGACAACGCGATCGAGGCGCCGGCGCTGCTCGAGCGGGACGGCTGGTACTACCTCTTCGTGTCGTGGGACTCGTGCTGCCGCGGGACGGACTCGACGTACCGGATCGCCGTCGGGCGCTCGCGCGACGTCTCCGGACCGTTCCTCGACGCCGAGGGGCAGGACATGGCCCTCGGAGGTGGGACCGAGCTCCTCGCGTCGGACGGCTGGGCGATCGGCCCGGGTGGGCAGTCGCTGTCCGCCGGAGGAGGAGCGGACGTGCTCGCGTTCCACTACTACGACGAGCGCGAGGGCGGTGACTTCCGGCTCGCCCTGCACGAGCTCGGCTGGACCGACGACGGCTGGCCCCGGGCGGCGCCGATCGGGTGAATTCGGGGCGCGTGACGGCACGTCAGGCGTGCCGCGGCACGGTCGTGATCCAACCGTGACCGGAATGACTTTCCCCGGAGAGCGTGTGAGCGCTAACATCTCAGCCCAGGGGGGTGTTAGCGTTCACATTCAAGCCTGGCGAGCAGGGTGCTGGTTCGCCGGCGGGTCGCGTGGGCCGGAGAGTCGTCGGGTGGTCCGAAAGGGTTACCGAACGGTGATCCGACAGGCGGCCTCAGGGGCTTGCGGTGGGCTGGTGACACCGCTAGACATGGACACATCTGAACACGTACGAACAAGAGTCAACAGCCCGATGAAGGGCTGGCACGACAGAACGGGACCTCGGCACGGCGCCGGGGGCCGCATCTCAAGGAGGAGAGCATGTTCAGCACGACGAAGGCGCGCACGCGCCTGACCGGAGTCCTCGCCGGCGCGGCGGTCCTCGCCCTCGCGGCGTGCAGCAGCGGCAGCGACACGGGCGACGACGGCACCGCGGACAGCGGGGGCGGCAGCGGCGACACGATCTCCGTCGGCTTCTCGCAGGTCGGCGCCGAGTCCGGCTGGCGCGCGGCGAACACCAAGTCCATCCAGGACACCCTCACCGCGGAGAACGGGTTCGACCTGAAGTTCTCCGACGCGCAGCAGAAGCAGGAGAACCAGATCCAGGCGATCCGGTCCTACATCGCGCAGGGCGTCGACGTCATCGCGTTCTCCCCGGTCGTCGAGTCCGGCTGGGACTCGGTGCTCGAGGAGGCCAAGCAGGCCGGCATCCCCGTGGTCCTCACCGACCGCGCCGTGGACTCCGAGGACGAGACGCTCTACGAGTCGTTCATCGGGTCGGACTTCGTCCTCGAGGGCGAGATGGCCGGCGAGTGGGTCTCCGAGAACCTCGCCACCGAGCCGATCAACGTCGTCGAGCTCCAGGGCACGACGGGTGCCGCACCGGCGATCGACCGCAAGACCGGCTTCGAGGACGCCACGGCCGACAACCCCAACGTGACGATCATCGACTCCCAGACCGGCAACTTCACGCGTGCCGAGGGCAAGACGGTCATGGAGGGCTTCCTCCAGGCGCACGACGACATCGACCTCGTCTACGCGCACAACGACGACATGGGTCTCGGCGCCATCGAGGCCATCGAGGCCGCCGGCCTCGTGCCGGGCGAGGACATCAAGATCGTGACGATCGACGCGGTCAAGGACGGCATGCAGGCCCTCGCCGACGGCAAGATCAACTTCATCGTCGAGTGCAATCCGCTGCTCGGCCCGGACCTCGCCGACATCATCAAGAAGGTCGTCGCCGGCGAGGAGGTCGAGAAGCGCATCGTGGTCGAGGACCAGTCCTTCACGCAGGAGCAGGCGATCGAGGCCCTGCCGACCCGCGAGTACTGATCCCGGCGGAGCTCGAGCCCCAGCGGGGTTCCCGCCCCGGGGAGAGCGCGGTAGCGTTCCCCCACCCCGAGGACCGGCCGCGCGCCGGGAGCCCACCGAGGCCCCGGCGCGCGGCCGCCCAACCAGGCCCGGCCGGTCGACGTCGACCGGCCGCCGTCGACCGCACGGAAGGTCAGCGATGACAACCCCCAGCCCGGACGGTCCGCCCGTCGTCGAGATGACCGGGATCTCCATCGAGTTCCCGGGCGTCAAGGCGCTCGACGGCGTGGACCTCACCCTGCGCCCCGGCGAGGTGCACGCCCTCATGGGCGAGAACGGCGCCGGCAAGTCCACGCTCATCAAGGCGCTCACCGGTGTCTACTCGATCGACTCCGGACGCATCGTCGTCGACGGTGTCGAGCACACGTTCTCCGGACCGGGCGAGGCCCAGTCGGCGGGCGTCTCGCCGGTGTACCAGGAGGTCAACCTCTGCGAGAACCTCTCCGTCGCCGAGAACATCATGCTCGGCCACGAGGCTCGCCGGTTCGGAGCCATCGACTGGCGCGCGACGCGGCGCCGTGCGGGTGACATGCTGGCTCGGCTCAACCTCGGCATCGACCCCGCGTCGTCGCTCTCCGCGCACTCGCTCGCCGTGCAGCAGCTCGTCGCCATCTGCCGCGCCCTCGTCGTGGACGTCAAGGTGCTCATCCTCGACGAGCCGACGTCGAGCCTCGACGCGGACGAGGTCGCCCAGCTCTTCGCCGTCGTCCGGCGCCTGCGGGACGAGGGCGTGGCGATCCTCTTCGTCTCGCACTTCCTCGAGCAGGTCTACGAGATCTCCGACCGCATGACGGTCCTGCGCAACGGAAAGCTCGTCGGCGAGTACCGCACCGCCGAGCTCCCGCGGCTCGAGCTCGTGTCGAAGATGATCGGCACGTCCCTCGAGGTGCTGTCCGCGCTCGAGGAGACCCCCAAGCGCTCGGTCGCCGACAACGCCGACGTCACGCCCTTCGTCCAGGCCGTGGGTCTCGGCCGCAAGGGGTCCGTCCAGCCGTTCGACCTCGACGTCTACCCGGGCGAGGTCGTCGGGCTCGCGGGCCTGCTGGGCTCGGGGCGCACCGAGCTCGCGCGGCTCCTCGCCGGGGCCGACCACGCGGACACCGGGCAGACGGTCGTCGAGGGCTCGCCGGTGCGCCTGCGGACGCCGCGCGCCGCGATGCAGCGGAAGATCGCGTTCTCGTCGGAGCACCGCAAGGCCGAGGGCATCGTCGGCGACCTGACGATCCGCGAGAACATCATCCTCGGCATCCAGGCCGAGCGCGGCTGGCTGCGACGGGTCCCCACGCGCCAGGCCGACGAGCTCGTGACGAAGTACATGGACGCGCTGTCCATCCGGCCCGCCAACCCGGACGCGCTGATCAAGAACCTGTCCGGCGGCAACCAGCAGAAGGTCCTGCTGGCGCGCTGGCTCGCGACGGCGCCGAGGCTGCTCATCCTCGACGAGCCCACGCGCGGCATCGACGTCGGCGCGAAGGCGGAGATCCAGAAGCTCGTGGCGCAGCTCGCGAGCGAGGGCATGTCGGTCGTGTTCATCTCGGCCGAGCTCGAGGAGGTGCTGCGGCTCAGCCACCGCATCGCCGTCCTGCGCGACCGCAGGAAGGTCGCGGAGATCACCAACGACGACGACGTCACGGTCGAGGACGTCGTCGAGCTCATCGCGAGCGGAGGATCCGACTCATGACCGCCACGACGCCCACCGTGCGCCGCGTCACGCAGCACCGCCTGTTCTGGCCGCTGGTCGCCCTGGCCGTGCTGCTCGTGGCCAACGCGATCAACCGGCCGAGCTTCCTGTCGGTCAGCGTCCGCGACGGTCACCTGGAGGGCTCCCTCGTCCTGCTGCTGAAGAACGGAGCGCCGCTCCTGCTCGTCGCCCTCGGGATGACGCTCGTCATCGCCACGCGCGGCATCGACCTGTCGGTCGGCGCGGTCGTCGCGATCTCGGGAGCGGTCGCGCTGACCTTCATCGCCTCGTCGCCCGACCCGGGCAGCGTCACGACCGTGCTCGTCGCCATGGGGCTCGCACTGGCGCTGTCGTTCGTCCTCGGGCTCTGGAACGGGTTCCTCGTCGCGGTCGTCGGCATCCAGCCCATCATCGCGACGCTCGTCCTCATGATGGCGGGCCGTGGCATCGCGATGCTCATCACGGGCGGGCAGATCACCACCGTGACGAGCGCGCCGTTCAAGACGCTCGGCTCGGGCTTCTGGCTCGGCCTGCCGGTTGCCGTGCTCGTCGCCGGAGCGGTCTTCGCGGCCGTAGCGGTCCTCACCCGACGGACCGCGCTCGGGATGCTCATCGAGTCCGTCGGCATCAACCCGGCCGCGAGCCGCCTCGCGGGCGTGCGCTCGCGCAGCATCATCTGGACGGTCTACGCGGTGTGCTCGCTCTTCGCGGGGCTCGCCGGGCTCATGATCTCGTCCGGCACGATGGCCGCCGACGCGAACAACGCCGGCCTGTTCATCGAGCTCGACGCGATCCTCGCCGTCGTCATCGGGGGCACGTCGCTGGCGGGCGGCAAGTTCTCGCTGTCGGGGACGCTCGTCGGCGTCCTCATCATCCAGACGCTGACCTTCACCGTGACGCTGCTCGGCATCTCCCCGTCCGTGACGCCGCTGTTCAAGGCCGTCGTGGTCATCGCCGTGTGCCTCGCGCAGTCCCCGGTGGTCCGCGACAAGCTCGCGGCACGCCGTCGGCGTGCCGCACCGAACGCGGCCGTGGCCGCGGAGGTGGGTGCCTGATGGCCGCCGTCCAGACTCCTGCTCCGACCTCGTCGTCCGGCCCTCGGGGTACCGGACCAGCCACCACCGGAGGCCGCCCGACCATGGCAGCGCGACTCGGCCGGTTCCGCCTGGACCGGCGCTACCTGCCGGTCCTCGGAACGCTCGTCGTCCTCGTCCTCATGCTCGTCGTGGGCGGCAGCCGCTACGAGAACTTCCTCTCGGCGCGCGTGATCTCGAACCTGTTCATCAACAACTCGTTCCTCATCGTGCTCGCCGTCGGCATGACCTTCGTGATCCTCACGGGTGGCATCGACCTGTCCGTCGGCGCGGTCGTCGCGCTCTCGGGCATCACGACGGCGTCGCTCCTGCAGAGCGGCTGGCCCGTCGCGGTCGTCATCGCGATCTCGGTGCTGATCGGCACCGTCCTCGGCCTCGTGGTCGGCCTCATGGTGCACGTGTTCGAGATCCAACCGTTCATCGCCACGCTGGCCGCGATGTTCCTCGCGCGCGGCCTGTGCTACGTCATCAGCCTCCAGTCCATCCCCATCACGGACGAGTCGTTCGTCGCGCTCGCGAGCTGGAGCCGGGAGCTCGGCGACGGCTGGCGGATCACGACGGCCGTCGTCATCGCGCTGCTCGTCGTGGCGATCGCCTTCTACGTCCTGCACTACACGCAGTTCGGCCGCACGGTCTACGCGATCGGCGGCGGCGAGCAGTCGGCGATGCTCATGGGTCTTCCCGTCGCGCGCACGAAGGTGCTCGTGTACGTGGTGAGCGGCACGTGCGCCGGCATCGGCGGCCTGCTGTTCGCGATGTTCTCCCGGTCGGGCTACTCGCTGACCGGTGTGGGCATGGAGCTCGACGCGATCGCCGCCGTGGTCATCGGCGGCACGCTCCTCACGGGCGGTACCGGCTTCGTGCTCGGCTCCGTCCTCGGCGTGCTCGTGCTCGGTCTGATCCAGACGATCATCACCTTCGAGGGCACGCTGTCCTCCTGGTGGACGAAGATCGTCATCGGCGTGCTGCTCCTGGTCTTCGTGATCCTGCAGCGCGTGCTCGTCGTCAGACGGCGGTGAGCGCGGGCGCCGGGTCCGTCCCGCCGCGTGCCGGCCTGTGCCGGTGCGTGGCGCGGCGGCCCGGCGCCGCGCCCGTCTGACCCTCCGGTCGTCCGGAGGCACCGCAGAGCTGGACGGGGCCGGCACCCCGGGTCGCGAGGGCACGCCCGTGCCCGACGCGTCGACCCCGACGAGGACCCTTGTCAGATGTGAACGCTCACACTACGGTGGGCCGCGAGCCTGTTAACGCTCACACGGATGGCACGGACCACGTCTCTCAACGAGGAGAGGAAGGCCATGGATCACCCCGAGGACCCCCTGAGCACCCGGACGCGGAGGTGGCGCCGGACGGTCGCCGTCGCGCTCGCGGGCGGACTGGTCGGCACCGTCGCGCTCGCGTCGTCGCTGCCGGCGTCCGCCGCGGAGCCCGACCTGCCCGACGGTGCGTGGGTCGACACGTTCGACGGCACCGCGCTCGGCGCGGACTGGACCGTCGTGAACCCGGTGCCCGAGGCGCTCACCGTCGCCGACGGCGCGCTGACCCTCCGTTCGCAGCCGGGCGACACGTGGCAGACGAACAACACCGCCAAGAACGTCGTCGTGCTCGACGTGCCCGACGGCGATTTCACGGTCGTCACCCACGTCGAGGCTCCGGTCGACCGCGTCTACCAGGGCGCGGGCCTCATCGCGTGGCAGGACATGGACAACTACGTCCGCTCGGGGCTGACCTTCGTCGGCGACCTGTCGCCGTCGGGCCGCGCCATCGAGAACGACGTCGAGTCGGGCGGCGTGTTCGCCGCCGACTCGTTCACCGACCGGCCCGGCTCCACGGGCGAGACGCTGCGCATGCAGCGGGCGGGCGACACGATCACCACGTCGTACTGGGACGGGACGGCCTGGCAGCCGACCGGGTCCGTCGACGTCGACTTCCCGACCACGCAGGTCGGGCTCTACGCGCTCGCCGCGCAGGACGGCACGTCGCACACCGCGGTCTTCGACTACGTGGCGCTGACGGCGGCGGAGGGCGAGGACCAGGTGCCCGACGGCGCGTTCACGCTCGCCGGACCGGGCGACGCCCGGTACCTCGTCGCGACCGACGACGGGCTCGCGCTCGACGACGAGCGTCCCGCGACGACCGTCGCGCTCGAGGCGACCGCCGTCGACGGCGCACCCGGCACGTCGCCGGTGACGCTCGCGGTCGGTGACCGTCCCGTCGTCGTCACCGGAGACCCGGAGCCCCGCCTCGCCCTCGGAGGCGCGGGCACGGACGGCACGGCGCTGCGGATCACCGACGCGGGCGGCGGGAAGGTCTGGCTGCGCAGCGCCGCCGACCCCGAGCAGCACGCCGGCGTGCGTGCGGAGGACGGCGCGCTCGTCCTCGGCCCGCGCGACGCGGCGACGCCGCTGACGCTCACGCCGACGTCGAGCGCCGAGCACGAGCTCACGGTCGACCTCGCGGGCGAGCGGACCGAGATGAGCGACGAGCTCTACGGCATCTTCTACGAGGACATCAACTACGCCGCGGACGGCGGGCTCTACGCGGAGCTCGTGCGCAACCGGTCGTTCGAGTTCAACAACCAGGACAACGGGTCGTTCACGGGCCTCACCGCCTGGGCCGCCGCGAACCGCGGCGGCGCCACGGCCACGACCCAGGTCGTGAACGACGCCGGCCGGCTCAACGCCACGAACCGGAACTACCTCAACCTGACCACGACGGCGGCGGGTGCCGGCGTGCGCAACGCGGGCTACAACACGGGCCTGTTCGTCGAGGAGGGGGAGTCGTACGACTTCTCCGTCTGGGCACGGTCGGCCACGGCGCAGACCGTCACGGTCCGCGTGGAGGACGAGGCCGGGACGACCGCCTACGCGACCGGTCAGGTCGCCGTCGACGGCTCGAACACGTGGAAGAAGTACGACGTCACGCTCGCCGCGACCGGCACGACGAACGCCGGCCGGCTCGCGCTGCTCTCCGGCGCGGCCGGGACGCTCGCCGTCGACCAGGTGTCGCTCTTCCCGCAGGACACGTGGGTCGGCCCGGTGAACGGGCAGTCCGTGCTCCGCAGGGACCTCGCCGAGAAGATCGAGGCGCTCGACCCGCAGTTCCTGCGCTTCCCGGGCGGGTGCGTGACGAACGTCGGCACGTTCCGCACGTACGAGGAGTCCGGCTTCACGGACCGCCGTCGGACGTACCAGTGGAAGGAGACCATCGGTCCGGTCGAGGAGCGCGCGACCAACTGGAACTTCTGGGGCTACAACCAGTCGTACGGCATCGGGTACCTCGAGTACTTCCTCTTCGCCGAGGACCTCGGCGCGACCCCGCTGCCCGTGGTGTCCGTCGGGGCCAACGGCTGCGGCAGCACCATCCCGGAGATGACCGACCCCGCGCAGATCCAGCGCTGGGTGCAGGACACGGTCGACCTGATCGAGTTCGCCAACGGCGACGTCACGACCGAATGGGGCGCGGTGCGCGCCGAGCTCGGCCACCCGGAGCCGTTCGACCTCAAGTACATCGGGCTCGGCAACGAGGAGAACACGAAGACGTTCGAGGCGAACTTCCCGGCCTTCCGGGATGCCATCGCGGCGGAGTACCCGGATATCGAGATCATCTCCAACTCCGGCCCCGACGACACCGGCGCGCGCTTCGACGAGCTCTGGGAGTTCAACCGCGAGCAGGGCGTCGACATGGTCGACGAGCACTACTACAACGACCCGTCGTGGTTCCTCGAGAACGACGAGCGCTACGACTCCTACGACCGCGAGGGCCCGCAGGTCTTCCTCGGGGAGTACGCGTCGCGCGGCAACACGTTCGCCAACGCGCTGTCCGAGGCGGCGTTCATGACGGGCCTCGAGCGCAACTCCGACGTCGTGCGGCTCGCGTCGTACGCGCCGCTGCTCGCCAACGAGTCGTACGTGCAGTGGTCGCCCGACGCGATCTGGTTCGACAACGACGAGTCGTGGGGCTCGGTCAACTACTACGTGCAGCAGATGTTCTCCGCGAACGTCGGCGACCAGGTGGTCCCGAGCACGCACACCGGCCCGCCCGCCGAGGGCGCGACGGTGGACGGCGGGGTCTTCCTGTCGACGTGGAGCACCGCCGCGCAGTACGACAACGTGCGCGTGACGGACAACGCGAGCGGCGACGTCCTGTTCTCCGACGACTTCGAGTCCGGGGCCGACCAGTGGGAGCCGCAGTCGGGCACGTGGGCCGCGCAGGACGGCGCGTACGTGCAGTCGGCGACGAACGTCACCGACGCGCGCTCGACCATCGAGGGCGCGTACGCGAAGGACTGGTCGAGCTACACGCTCGAGCTCGACGCGCGCAAGACGTCCGGGTCGGAGGGCTTCCTCGTCGGCTTCGCCGCCGGCGGCCCGAACGACTACTACTGGTGGAACCTCGGCGGGTGGAACAACACGCGCCAGGCGCTCCAGCGCGCGGACGGCGGCAGTGCGAACGAGGTCGCCGCGGTGGAGAACCACAGCATCGAGGCCGGCCAGCCGTACCGCGTCAAGGTCGTGGTCGAGGGCTCGACGATCGAGCTGTACCTCGACGGCGAGCTCCAGATGTCGTACGAGCAGCCGACCAGGAAGTCGCTCTACCAGGTCGTCACGCGCGACGACGACACGGGCGACGTGGTGGTCAAGGTCGTCAACCCGACCGAGACCGCGGCGCGGACCCAGGTGCACGTGGACGGGCTGGAGGACGCGACCGGCATCGCCTCGGAAGCGACCGTCACCGAGATGGTGGGTGCGCCGTCGGACACCAACACCAAGGCCGACCCCGAGCTCCTGGTGCCGGTCGAGCGGACGATCACCGGCGTGGGCGAGGACTTCTCGTACGAGTTCCCCGCGCACTCGATCACGTTCGTCCGGCTCCACGCGAGCGAGGCCGCGCCGGAGCTCGACCTCGACGTGACCGCGCAGGCGCGCTGCCTCGCCGGCAAGACCTACGTCGCGGTGCGGGCCACGAACGGGGAGGACGTCGCCGTGGACGTCACGCTCGCCACGCCGTTCGGCACCAAGGCGTTCGCGGACGTCGCGCCGGGCAAGAACGCGTACCAGTCGTTCGCGACGCGCGCGGTCTCCGTCCCCGCGGGTTCCGCGACCGTCACGGGCACGGCCGTGGTCGACGGCGAGGAGGTCACCTCGACCGTCGACGTCGCCTACGACGCGCTCGGCTGCGGCTGAACACCGTGAGGTAGAGCCCGGGTACCGACGGCCGCCCCGCCTCCGCGGGCGGGGCGGCCTCGGTGCTCGGGCTGCCGCGCCGTCACCTCGGGCGTTCGGCCGGCGGTCTCCGCGCGCGGCTCTACGCCCTTCGCATCCGACGCCGCCCCGCCCGCTCGACCGTCAGGTCGCCACGGCGGTGGCGGTCTAGGGCTCGACCTGGCAGCCCGCTTCCCTCGTGGCCGGTCCGACAGGCCACGAGGGTCACCACCCCGACCGCACGACGTCGCCGGGCACCGCAGCCCGCGCGTGACCCGAGGAGCAACGATGCATCCGAGAACGACCGACGGCGTGCGCCGTCGACCCGGTGGGCCGGCGCGGTTCGCCGCCGTCGCCGCCGCCACCGCGCTGGCCCTGACCACCTGGGCGCCCACCGCCGTCGCGGTCGAGCCCGCGCTGTCCGACCCCGTCCTCGACCTCGCGTTCGAGGGCGACGTCACCGACTCCGGCCCGCTCGCGCACCCCGTGTCGCTGCGCGGCCACGCCGGGTCCGCGCCCACCGGCTACGCGTACGTGGACGGCGTCGTCCCCGGGACGCAGGCCCTGCGCCTGGCCGGGAACACGTACCTCGACCTCGGCACGTCCACAGAGCTGCAGCCCGAGGACCTCACGCTCTCCTTCTGGATCGAGCCGAGCGGGAGGCTCGCCGGCGAGCACCTCGTCACGTGGAACAAGCGCGCCTACAACTCCGACGGCTGGTACCTGTCGTCGGAGTCCGACACGGTTCCGCTCGCGCTGTCGATCGGCCCCGCGTCCGGCCAGCCGTACAAGGTGCGCGTCGCGAGCTCCGACCGCGCGTCGTTCTTCCCCGCGGACGAGTGGACGCACGTCGTCGTCACGTACGACCGCACGACGAAGGACGTCGCGTTCTACCGCAACGGCGAGAAGGTGCCGTCCACGGTGGCCACCGCGGTCGGCGGCGACGCGACCGGCGTGCTCGGCTCCGACCCGGCGCTGCCCAAGACCATCGGCTTCAACGGCCCGCAGTACAACGGCGGCTACCTCCGCGCGGCGCTCGACCAGTACCGGCTGTACGACGGCGTCGCGAACCTCGCGGACGTCGTCGGGCTCTACGAGGAGTCGGGGCAGGTGATCGACCGCGACGCCGTCGCGCGCGACGACG
This sequence comes from Cellulosimicrobium sp. So1_17, assembly GCF_055181235.1. Lineage (NCBI taxonomy): Bacteria > Bacillati > Actinomycetota > Actinomycetes > Micrococcales > Promicromonosporaceae > Cellulosimicrobium > Cellulosimicrobium sp. So1_17. Next base: position 1,948,892 of record NZ_CM143702.1, on the reverse strand, counting down.
CCGACGGCCTGACGCTGCCCGAGCGCGCCACCGTCGCGCTCGTGCTGCCCGACACCGCGTCGCGCGGCTCGACGGTGACGTGGCGGTCCTCCGACCCCGACGTCATCGGGACCGACGGCGCGGTGAACCGGCCCGCGCTCGGCGAGGACGACGCGCACGTGACGCTCACCGCGAGCGTCCGCTACCTCGACGGCGAGCCGGTCACGCGGGAGTTCGAGGTGCTCGTGCCCGCGGTCGTCGACGAGACGCCGCTCGAGGACACGGCGCTGCCCTCGGTGCTGCTCTCCGACGACTTCCTGCAGAACGCGGCGTCGAAGGAGCACGAGTACCTGCTCAGCCTCGACGCGGAGACGTTCCTCTACGAGTTCTACAAGGTCGGAGGGCTGACCCCGACGACCGCGGCGGGGTACGGCGGCTGGGAGCGCAGCAACGCGGTGAACTTCCGCGGGCACGCGTTCGGCCACTACCTGTCGGCCCTCTCGATGTCGTGGTCGTCGACTCCCGACCAGGCCACGAAGGACGCGCTCTTCACGGAGATCGAGCAGGCCGTGGGAGGGCTCTCGCGCGTCCAGGACGCCTACGCGGCGTCGCACCCGGGCTCGGCGGGTTACGTGTCCGCGTTCCGCGAGTCGATCCTCGACGAGGTGCAGGGCACGGGGTCGTCCGACGAGAACGTCATCGTGCCCTGGTACAACCTGCACAAGGTGCTCGCCGGGCTGCTCGACGTCGCCGAGTACGTCGACGGGCCCGTCGGCGACGAGGCGCTCGCCGTCGCGACCGACTTCGGGGTCTACGTGCAGGGTCGCGTGTCGAGGCTCCCGAGCACCGACGTCATGCTGCGCACCGAGTACGGCGGCATGAACGAGGCGCTGTACGAGCTCTTCGAGATCACGGGCGACGAGCGGATCAAGGACGCGGCGGAGGCGTTCGACGAGGTGTCGTTGTTCCGCCAGCTCGCCGCGGGCCAGGACGTCCTGCCGGGCAAGCACGCCAACACGCAGATCCCCAAGCTCCTCGGGGCGCTCAAGCGCTACCGCGTCTTCACGCAGAACCCCGAGTACTACGCGCTCCTCACGCAGGCGGAGAAGGACGAGCTGCCGATGTACCTCGCGGCGGCGGAGAACTTCTTCGACATCGTCGTGCGCGACCACACCTACGTGACCGGGGCGAACAGCCAGGCGGAGCACTTCCACGAGCCCGGCTCGCTGCACGAGCACGCCGACGAGCAGGGCGACGCGCGCAACGCCGAGACGGCCGAGACGTGCAACGAGTACAACATGCTCAAGCTGTCGCGCGAGCTCTTCAAGCTCAGCAAGGACGTGCGGTACGCGGACTACTACGAGAACGCGTTCATCAACACGATCTTGTCGTCGCAGAACCCCGAGACCGGCACGACGACGTACTTCAACCCCATGGGCTCGGGCTACCACAAGGTGTTCAACCTGCCGTTCACCGAGTTCTGGTGCTGCACCGGGACCGGCATGGAGAACTTCTCCAAGCTCGGTGACTCGATCTACTTCACGGGCCAGGGCTCCGTGTGGGTGAACATGTTCTTCTCCTCGACGTTCGACCACGCGGCGCAGAACCTGCGCGTGGAGCAGGAGGCGAACCTGCCGAACGACGACACCGTGACGTTCCACGTCGCGGCGCTCGACGGCGGCGCGGTCGCCGAGGACGCGACGCTGCGCCTGCGCGTGCCGTCGTGGGCCGCGGGCGACGTGTCGCTCGAGGTGAACGGCGCCGTCGTCGAACCGGACGTGTCGCGCGGGTACGTCGTGCTGCCTGTCGCCGCCGGCGACGTGGTCCGGTACACGATGCCGATGGAGGTTTCCGTCGTCGACACCCCGGACAACCCGTACTTCGTCGCGTTCCGCTACGGGCCCGTGGTGCTGTCCGCCGACCTCGGCGCGGTCCCCGAGCCCGCGTGGCAGGGCACCGGCATCCTCGTGCGCTCGTCGACGCGCGACGAGGACGCACGGACGACGATCACCGCGGCCGGGATGGGCGCGGACGAGTGGAAGGAGCGCATCACCGAGAACCTCGTGCGCGTCGAGGACGCGGCCGACGGACGGGTCCAGCTCCGCCTGCGCAGCACCGCCGACGCCGACGGGCTCGTCTTCACGCCCCACCACACCAACTGGGACGTGACGTACGGCCTGTACCTGAACCTCGACGAGCCCGACTCGGCGGCGTCGCAGGAGCGCATCCTGCGCGCCAAGGAGGAGCTGCGGGACGCCGACCGCACGGTCGACGAGCTGACGAGCTTCGACAACAACAACTTCGAGAACGCGAAGAACCTGAAGCAGAGCGGGTCCTCGGTCGGCGCGTTCAGCGGCCGGCAGTTCCGGCACGCGAACGGCACCGGGTGGTTCAGCTACGACCTCATGATCGACCCGGCCTCCGCGACCAACCATCTGGGCGTCACCCTCTACTCGGGCGACCAGGGGCGGACGTTCGACGTTTACGTGAACGACGAGAAGCTGAAGACCGTCACCACGGTCGCGAACGCTCCGGGCAAGGACGAGCAGGGCTTCTACGTCGACACGACCCAGCTCCCGGCGAAGTACCTGGAGCTCGGGGAGGCCACGCGCTGGAAGGTCGACAGCGCGGGAGAGCTGGTCCTCGACGAGGACGGGGAACGCATCCCCGTCGTGACCGTGCGGTTCCAGGCGACCGGCGGGTGGGCAGGCGGCGTCTTCGGTGTGGGTGTCGACCGGGCGGCGTCGTACGACGCGACGCCGGGCCTGTCGGCGCTCGGGTTCGACACCGGGACGCTCGCGCCCGCGTTCGACCCGGCGACGACGGCCTACACGCTGACCGTTCCGGAGGGCACGGCGAGCGTCGTGCTCGACGCCGACCCGCACGTGCCGAGCGGGCTCGTCCGCGTCGACGGCGTGCTGGTCGACGACACGCGAGGGCGGGTCGTGCCGCTGCCCGAGGACGGCTCGGGCCGCACGCTCGAGGTCGTCGGCGTCGCGCAGGACCACACGACGTCGACGACCTACACGGTCGAGATCGTCGAGGGCGAGGTGACGCCGGAGCCGGAGGTCGAGCTGGTCGTCGAGGCGACAGCACGGTGCCTCGCCGGGAAGGCGTACGTCGCGGTGCGGGCGACGAACGCGGGCGACGTGCCGGCGGACGTCACGCTGGTGACGCCGTTCGGGACGAAGGCGTTCGCCGGCGTCGCGCCCGGCAAGGCGGCCTACCAGTCGTTCGCGGTGCGGGCGTCGTCGGTGGCGGGGGGCACGGCGACGGTCACGGGCACCGCGGTCCTCGACACCTCCGACGGTCCGCAGCCCGTCACCACGGAGCACGACGCCGCGTTCGACGCGGCCACGTGCTGACCGCGAGGTAGAACCGCAGGTCGCGAGCTAGAACCCGCCGGGTTCTCTCTCGCGACCTGCGGTTCTACCTCGCGACGTCGGTGTTCTCGATATCGATGACGACACCGATACCGCCCGCAGCACGACCTCAAGGAGGAGGACGGGATGACAGCACGTACGCACGACCGGCTCGGCAGAGCAGGCGCGGTGGCGGTCGCGGGCGCGCTCGCGCTCGGATCGGTCACGTCAGGAGCAGCGAGCGCCGCGGACGACCCGGGAACGACGATCACAGGACTGACCACGACCGACAACGGCGACGGGACCTACGGCGTCCCGCTGCTGAGCAGCGACGTCCCCGACATCAGCGTGACGCGCGTCCCGGCCGCGGAGAACGACGAGGGCCGTGACGTCTACTACATGATCAGCACGACGATGCACCTCGCCCCGGGCGCCCCGATCATGAAGTCGTACGACCTCGTGAGCTGGGAGATCGTCGGCTACGTGTACGACCGTCTCGGGGTCGGCGACGTCTCGTCGCTGCGCAACGGGCAGAACGGGTACGGGAACGGTCAGTGGGCGTCGTCGCTGCGCTATCACGACGGCACGTTCTACGTGGTGTTCAACACCAACGACCTGGGCGGGTCGTTCCTCTTCCGCACGGACGACGTCGAGGACGGCGCCTGGGAGCGCACGCCGCTCGGCCGTGGGCTCCACGACCCGTCGCTGTTCTTCGACGAGGCGGACGGCGGGACGCCCTACATCTTCTACGGTTCGGGTGCGACGAGCGCGGTCCGGCTGGACGACGACCTCACCACGATCGTGGCGGACTACCCGGACATCTTCCGCGCGAGCGACTACGCCGGGCAGCCGTTCATCGGCGGGCTCTTCGAGGGTGCGCAGGTGCACTACGTCGACGGTGAGTACTACGTCGCGATCATCACGTGGCCGAGCGGCCAGAACCGTCAGGAGGTGCTGTTCCGCTCACCGCACCTGCTCGGCCGCTACCAGACGGAGGACGGGTCCAACCCCTACGAGGCGCGCAGCGCGCTGAACTCGGACGGGTTCGCGCAGGGCGGCCTCGTCGAGGTGCCCGACGGCGAGGGCGGGTACGAGTGGTGGGGCATGTTCTTCCGCGACACGTACCCGCTCGGACGGATCCCGGCGCTCATCCCCGCGACGTGGCAGGACGGCTGGCCGACGTTCGGCGACGACGGCGTGGTCCGGGTGGGCGACGTGTTCACCAAGCCGATCGTGCTCGACGAGGCGACCGAGCGGCGCGAGCGGCTCAAGAGCATCGTCGCGTCGGACGACTTCGCGAACGACGCGGAGCACCGCGCCTTCAGCGACACGGTCTGGGAGATCCCGGAGGCGCCGGTCTACGACGAGTCGCTGCTCGGGGTCGAGCTCGTGACGAACCCCGGGTTCGAGGACGCGACGACCGCGCCCTGGGGCGCCCAGTACGGGGCGAGCGTCTCCCGCGTGACGGCGGACGCGGCGTCGGGCACCGCGGCCCTGGAGGTGAGCGACCGCACGCTCAACGGCTCCGGGCCGAACCAGCAGCTCGGCGGGAAGGTCCAGGCGGGCGTGACGTACGAGGTGTCGGCGCGCGTGAAGTACGCCGACGGCCCGGACCAGGTGCGGTTCAACCTCGTCGGCGACTGGGGCGGCGGCGTCAAGACCCTCGCGTGGGCGAACGCGACGCCGGGGGAGTGGGCGACGGTCAGCGGCACCTACACGGTCCCGAGCGGCACCGACGTGTCCGCCTTCAAGCTCGCGGTCGAGACGCCGTGGGCGAACCCGCAGCCGCCGTCGTCGAGCGTCGAGTACCTGCTCGACGACGTGTCGGTCGTGGGTCTGACCCCGGAGGTCGAGCACCCCACGCTCGCGGAGGTGTCGTACGACGGGTCCGACCTCGACCTCGCCTGGCAGTGGAACCACGCCCCCGACAACCGCTACTGGTCCCTCACCGAGCGTGAGGGCTGGCTGCGCCTGACCAACGGCCACGTCGTCACGGGCGAGGCCGAGTACACGAAGGCGCCCGGGCGCGACCTCACGTACCTGGAGGAGGCCCGCAACACGCTCGGCCAGCGCACGTTCGGGCCCAGCTCCTCGGCGGAGACCCGCCTCGACGTCTCGGGCATGCGCGACGGCGACGTGGCGGGCCTCGCGGTCTACGGTCGCAGCTTCGCGTACGCGGGGATCCAGCAGGTGGACGGCGAGCGCACCCTCGGGCTCGTCACCCGCCTGCAGCCGTTCACCGACACGATCGACCGTGACGCGGTGGAGTCGTTCGTCGCGGGGTCGCAGGTGCCGCTCGGCGACCGCACCGACGTCCACGTCAAGGCCGACGCCGACTTCGCGTCGCCGAACGGCCAGCTCTGGGTGCAGTACTCGTACAGCCTCGACGGGCAGACGTGGCAGCCGCTCGGCGCACGTCAGGGACCGCTCGTCATGGACTGGAGCCTGTCGCACTTCATGGGCTACCGGTTCGGGCTCTTCTCCTACGCCAAGGAGCAGACGGGCGGCCACGTGGACGTCGACCACTTCCTCCTGAGCGACGTGCTCGACGCCGACGGAGGCGCGGACCGTACCGCACTCGACGCCGTCGTCGCCGAGGCCGAGGCGCTCGACCCGGCGGCGTTCACGCCCGAGTCGTGGGCCGCCGTCGAAAAAGGGCTCGCCTGGGCGCGCGCGACGACCGCGCCGTCGACCCAGAACCAGGCCGACGCACCGGCGCGGGCCCTCGCGCTGGCGGTCGCGTCGCTCGCCGAGGCCGAGGCTCCCGCGGTGGCGTTCACGGCCGAGGCGAGCGTTCGCGCGATGGCCGGCAGGGACTACGTGGCCGTCCGCGTGACGAACGACGAGGACGTCCCCGTCGACGTCGTCGTGTCGACGCCCTACGGCAGCCGCACCTTCGCCGGCGTCGCGCCCGGGGCGAACGCCTACCAGGCGTTCGCGACCCGCCTCGCGGACGCGCCCGCCGGGGAGGCGACCGTCGCCGTCACGCGCCCGACCGACGGCGCGTCGGCCTCCCGCACGGTCGCCTACGGCTGACCGACGGCGCCCGGCCGGTCGTGCAGACCCGGCCGGCCGGGCGTCGTCCGCTCGAGGAGGGGGGTACGACGACGGCACGGGTCGCCGTCGCGCACGACCCGTCCCGCGCACCGCGGGGACGGGAACAGCAGGACATCGATCGAGGAGGATCCATGGACACGCACCACCGCAGACGACGCCGCGTGCGCGGCGCACTCGCCGGGGCGGCACTCGTGACGCTGCTCTCGGCGTCGTTCGCCGCGCTGCCCTCGCAGGCCGCGGACGAGGAGCTGGTCGTGAACGGCGGCTTCGAGGACGGCACCACCGGATGGTTCGTCAACGACGGGAACGCGACCGACGAGGCCGTGCTGTCGACGACGGACGGCGCGTTCTCGGGCGCCGCCGCAGCGCTCACGACCGAGCGCGCGACGACGGGCTCGGGCCCGATGCAGGACCTCAGCGGGAAGGTCCAGGCCGGGCAGACCTACGAGCTGACCGCCCGGATCAGGTACGACGCCGCGGACGCGCCGCCGACCAAGCAGTTCTTCGCCACCATGCACTACGGCGGCGGGACGTACACGAACCTCGTGAGCGTCACCGCGACCAAGGGCCAGTGGGCGACGTTCGACGGCACGTTCACGATCCCGGCGAGCCAGGGAGTCGGCACCGCGCGGCTGTTCTTCGAGACGCCGTGGACCTCGAACCCGTCCGCCGACCCTGCCACCCACCTCATGGACTTCGTGCTCGACGACGTGTCGGTCGTCGGGGCGCCGCCGCCCAAGCCGCCGTCGAGGACGATCGAGGTCGTCGGCAAGCTCCCCGGCGAGCACAACCCGCTGATCTCCCACAAGTTCGGGGCCGACGGGTTCGGGTTCGTCGAGGACGGGCGCGTGTACATGTACCTGACGAACGACACGCAGGGGTACGCCCCCGACCCGGTGACCGGTGTCTCCCCGCAGATCAACTACGGGAACATCAACCAGATCACCGTCATCTCGTCCGAGGACCTCGTGAACTGGACGGACCACGGGGAGATCCAGGTCGCGGGGCCGAACGGCGTCGCGCCGTTCACGAACAACTCGTGGGCGCCCGGCATGGCGAAGAAGGTCGTCGACGGGGTCGAGAAGTACTTCCTCTACTACGCCAACGGCGGCGGCTCCTCGAACGTCATCACGGGTGAGTCCCCGGTGGGGCCCTGGACGAGCGAGCGCGACAGCACCCTCATCGACGGCCGGACCCCGGGCGCCGAGGCGGTGGCGTGGAAGTTCGACCCGGCCCCGCTCGTCACCGACGACGGCGAGGCGTACCTCTACTTCGGTGGCGGTCCCGCGTCGACGTCGATGCCGGCGGCGGAGCGCTTCAACAACCCGAAGAACATCCGGGTCATCGAGCTGGGCGACGACATGGTCTCGACGCAGGGCACGGCGGCCGTCGTGGACGCGCCCGTCGCGTTCGAGGCGGCGCAGGTGTTCGAGCGCGAGGGCACGTACTACCTGTCGTACTCCTCCCACTTCGGCGGCAACGACTTCGGCGGCAACCAGACACCGCTGCCGGGCTACCCGGGGGGCGGCCAGATCGGTTACATGATGTCCGACGACCCGATGTCGTTCCCCAAGGAGACGTACGCGGGCGTCCTGTTCCCCAACCAGTCGCAGTTCTTCGGCGCGGGCACCGGCGGGAACAACCACCAGTCCGTGTTCGAGCTCGACGGGAAGTACTACTTCACGTACCACGCGCCGACGCTCAACAAGCGCATCAACGGGAGCACGACGCAGGGGTACCGCAGCCCGCACATCCAGGAGCTGGGGTTCAACGCCGACGGCACGATCCAGCAGGTGGTCGGGACGTACGCGGGCCCGGAGCAGGTCAAGGACCTCGACCCGTTCCAGGTCCTCGAGGCCGAGACGTTCGCGTGGCAGCAGGGCCTCGCGACCGCGAAGGTCGACGGCGGCTCCGCGCAGTTCGGCGAGGACGCCCCGAACCTCGTCGTGCGCGACGTGGACGACGGCGACTGGTCCGCGCTCTCGGCGGTCGACTTCGGCGACGGTGCCGCGAGCCTCACGGCGCGCGTCAAGCCGCTCGTCGAGGGTGGTCAGGTCGAGGTGCGCCTCGACGACCGTACCGGTCCCGTCGTGGGGACGATCGCCCTCGACGCGCAGGTGGGCGAGTGGTCCGAGGTCACGGCCGAGCTCTCCGGCGTCAGCGGGGTGCACGACGTGTACCTCACCTTCGCCGGCCCGGAGGGCCAGGACCTGGCGGAGGTCGACACGTGGGAGTTCTCCCCGGCAGAGGTCGCGCCGGAGCTCGCGCTCGACGTGACCGCGCAGGCGCGCTGCCTCGCGGGCACGGCGTACGTCGCGGTGCGGGCCACGAACGGCGAGGACGTCCCGGTCGAGGTCACGCTCGCCACGCCGTTCGGCACGAAGACGGTCGCGGGCGTCGCGCCGGGCAAGAACGCCTACCAGTCGTTCGCGGTGCGGGCGTCGTCGGTCGGGGCCGGGAGCGCGACGGCGACCGGGACCGCGGTGCTCGACGGCTCCGGCGAGGTGTCGAAGGAGTTCGAGGTCGCGTACGAGGCGGCCACGTGCTGACCACGAGGTAGAACCGCAGGTCGCGAGGTAGAACCCGGCGGGTTCTACCTCGCGACCGCTGGTTCTACCTCGGCGGTCGAGAGTCGGCAGAGACGTTCGAACGTGATCACCTGAGCGCTCGCCCTATTCATGTTCGCGCTCACATGTTAGCGTTCACACGCGCTCGTCCGACGACGGACGGGCCGCCCGGCGGTGCCGCCGGGGCACGACGACGAGGAGTCATCGATGACCTCACGCCACGTACGAGACAGCTCTCGAACGACATCGAGAGGGACCGCCGGCACGTCCGACACACCGCCGGCCGGCCACCGGTCCGCGACCGCCCAGCACCCGCGCACGTCCGGCACGCGTCCGTCCGACACGCGTGCCGGACGGCGTGCGCTCGCGGCGCTCCTCGGGCTCGCCCTGGTGGGCCCGCTCGCGCCTGCCGCGGCGGCCGCAGCACCCGCCGCCCTGGAGCCCACCGTCCTCGAACCCGCGTCGACCGCGGCGCTCGCCGCGCCGACGACCGACGGTCTCCAGCTGTGGCTCCCGCTCGACGAGACGGAGGGCGCGGTCGCGCACGACGCGTCCGGCAACGGCCTCGACGCGACCCTCGCGGGGTCGGGCGGTGGCTGGAGCGAGGGCCAGGGCCTGGTGTTCGGCGGCTCGAACCACGTCGCCCTGCCGGACGACCTGCTCGCCGGGATGGACGCCGTGACCGTCAGCGCCGACGTCTGGATCGACACGTCCCTCACTGGCAACTACTTCTTCTACACCCTCGGCAACACCGCCGTCGGGACGCCGCAGTCCGGGAACGGCTACCTCTTCTCGACGGGCAACGCGAACTACCGTGCGACGATCTCCGACCTCGCGTGGGGTCGTGAGCAGAACACCGCGAAGGCCCCGGCCGGCGCGCTCGCGCGCGGTGTCTGGAAGACGGTCACCTACACGCTCGGTGGCGGCACCGCGCGCCTGTACGAGGACGGCACACAGGTCGGGCAGAACACCGCGGTGACGATCACCCCGGGTGCGATCGGCGGCGGCGTGACCACCGCGAACCTCCTGGGGAAGTCCGCGTACGCCGCGGACAACCTCTTCAAGGGCCGCATGAAGGACTTCCGGCTCTTCGACCGCGCGCTCACCGCGCAGGAGGTCGCCGACATCTCGGCCGACGCCGCGCAGGACGCGGTCACCGCCGACGTCGCGGCCCTCGACCTCGGCGACGCGAGCGCCGTCGTCACCGACCTCGACCTCCCGGCGCAGGGCGTCGGCGGCACGGCGGTCACGTGGGCCACGTCCGACGACGGCGTCGTCGGAGCGGACGGCACCGTGACCCGCCCGGCCGCGGGCGAGGAGCCCGCGACCGCCACGCTCACCGCGACCGTCGCGCTGCGCGGGGCGACCGAGTCCCGCACGTTCGACGTCACGGTCCTCCCCGGCGACGGCGACCAGGCGAAGGCGGACGCCGCGGCGGCCGCGCTCGAGGTCCCGAACCTCGACGACGTGCGCGGCAACCTCACCCTGCCCACCACCGGGCTGCACGGTGCGAGCGTGAGCTGGGCGTCGTCGTCGGGCGCGATCACGCCCACCGGCGAGGTCACCCGGCCCGCGCACGGCGAGGACGCGGAGACGGTCACGCTCACCGCGACCGCCACGGTCGGCGCGGCCACCGCGACGCGCGAGCTCGGCGCGACGGTCCCGCCGCTGCCGGAGCAGGAGGAGCTCGAGGGCTACCTGTTCTCCTACTTCGTCGGCGAGGGCACGGCCACCGGCGAGCAGGTCTACTTCGGCCTGAGCCAGGGCAACGACGCGCTGAACTACCAGAACCTCAACGACAACCAGCCGGTGCTGACGTCGGAGCTGGGGGAGAAGGGCCTGCGGGACCCGTTCATCATCCGCTCGCCCGAGGGCGACAAGTTCTACCAGATCGCGACCGACCTGCGGATCTACGACGGCAACGGCTGGGACGCCGCGCAGCGGCAGGGCTCGAAGTCGATCATGGTGTGGGAGTCCACGGACCTCGTGACCTGGACCGACCAGCGCCTCGTGCAGGTCTCGCCGGACACCGCGGGCAACACGTGGGCGCCTGAGGCGTACTACGACGAGAGCCTCGGCGCGTACGTGGTGTTCTGGGCGTCGAAGCTCTACGCGGAGGACGACCCGAACCACACGGGGAACAGCTACAACCGCATGATGTACGCCACGACGCGCGACTTCGTGACGTTCTCCGAGGCGAAGGTCTGGGTCGACCCGGGCTACTCCGTCATCGACTCGACGGTCGCGCAGGACGACGACGGCACGTTCTACCGCTTCACGAAGGACGAGCGGAACAACACCTCGACGACGCCGTGCTCGAAGTTCATCCTCGCGGAGAAGTCCGACGAGCTGCTGTCGACCGACTGGGACTACGTCACCGACTGCATCGGCAAGGCGAGCTCGGCCGGCCCGGGCATCAACCAGGGCGAGGGCCCGACGATCTTCAGGTCGAACACCGAGGACAAGTGGTACCTCTTCATCGACGAGTTCGGCGGCCGCGGCTACGTGCCGTTCGAGTCCACGTCGCTCGACGCCGCCGAGTGGACCATGTCGACCGACTACGAGATGCCGTCGCGCCCGCGCCACGGCACGGTGCTCCCCGTGACGCAGGCCGAGTACGACCGCCTGCTGCGCACGTACCAGCCCGACGCGTTCGTCGAGTCCGTCGAGGACGTCGCGGTGACGGTCCAGACGGGCTCTGCTCCCGTGCTCCCCGCACAGGTCACCGCTCGCTTCGCCGACGGGACCTCGGGTCCGGCGGACGTCACGTGGGACGCGGTCGACCCGGCGTCGTACGCGCAGGCGGGGACGTTCGAGGTCGGTGGATCCCTCGGAGGCGGCGTGAGCGTGCGCGCCCGCGCGGTCGTCACCGTGACCGACGACGTCGTGCCGGTCGAGGGCCTGAGCGTTGCCCCGGAGTCGGTCCAGGTGGGCGTCGCGGGGACGCGTCAGCTCACCGCGACCGTCACCCCGGCCAACGCGAGCGCCCGCGCGATCACGTGGGCGTCCGACGACGAGTCCGTCGCCACGGTCTCGGCCGAGGGCGTCGTGACCGGCGTCGGCGAGGGCCACGCGATGGTCACCGCGACCACAGCGGACGGGTCGCGCACCGCGTACGTCGCGGTCGAGGTGACCTCCGACGTGCCGGGGCTCGTGGTGCGCTACGCGCTCGACGAGACGAGCGGCACGACGGCGGCCAACTCGGCGCCCGACGCCACGATCGGCGCTGCGACGCTCACGGGCGGCGCAGCCTTCAGCGGGACCGGCGAGGGCGCGACCCTGGACGGGACGAACGACTACGTCGACCTGCCCGACAACCTGCTCGCCGGCCTCACGGACGTGACGGTGAGCCTCGACGTGAAGATCGCCACGGACCAGGCCACGCCGTACTTCATCTACGGCCTCGGCAACACGAGCGGGACGGCCGGGAACGGCTACCTGTTCACGACCGGCAACGCCTACCGGACGTCGATCGCGACGGGCAACTGGACCACGGAGCAGACGGTGAGCAAGAACGCCGACCTGCAGCGCGGCGTCTGGAAGCACCTCACGTACACGCTCGAGGGCACGACCGCCGTGCTCTACGAGGACGGCATCGAGGTCGGGCGCCAGACCGGCGTGACGATCGACCCGAAGGACATCGGCAACGGGTCAACGCTCGCGAACTACATCGGCCGCTCGGTCTACCCGGGCGACCGCTACCTCAAGGGCTCGGTGCGCGACTTCCGGGTCTACGACCGCGCGCTGACCGCCGACGAGGTGTTCCAGCTCGGCGCCGACCACACGGCCGTCACGGGCGCCGAGCTCGACGAGCTGAAGGTCCCGGCGATCGTCGACGGCGCGAGCTCCACGGTCACGCTCCCGGTCGAGCCGGGGACGGACCTCACGGCGCTCGCGCCCGTGCTGGCCGTCTCGCCCCGGGCCACGGTCTCGCCGTCGAACGGGTCCGCGCAGGACTTCTCGGAGCCTGTCGAGTACACGGTGACCGGGCCGGACGGGTCGTCGCGCACGTGGACGGTCCAGGCGAAGGAGATGAACAGCCCGGTGCTGCCGGGCCGGTACGCCGACCCGAACATCGCGCAGTTCGGCGACACGTTCTACCTCTACGCGACGACGGACGGCACGCCCGGCTGGGGCGGCAAGGACTTCTACGTCTGGAAGTCCTCCGACCTCGTCGAGTGGGAGCGCTCGGAGGAGCCGTTCCTCACGCTCGACGGCGCGAACGGGAACGTCCCGTGGGCGACGGGCAACGCGTGGGCGCCGACCATCATCGAGCGGGACGGGAAGTACTACTTCTACTTCTCGGGCCACAACCCGACGTACGACCGCAAGACGATCGGCGTCGCGGTGGCCGACAGCCCCGAGGGACCGTTCACCGCGGAGCCCACGGCGATGATCACCAACGGCGAGGCCGTCACTTCCGGCCAGGCCATCGACCCGGCGGCGTTCCACGACCCGCAGACCGGCAAGTACTGGCTCCTGTGGGGCAACGGCGGCCCGTCGAACGGCCCGGTCATGGCCGAGCTGTCCGACGACATGACGTCGATCGAGCAGAGCACGCTGCGTCGCATCCCCGGGCTGACGGACTTCCGCGAGGGCCTGTTCGTCAATTTCCGCGACGGGATCTACCACCTCACGTACTCGATCGACGACACCGGGTCGCCGAACTACCGCGTCGGGTACGCGACCGCGACGAGCATGGACGGCCCGTGGACCTACCGCGGCGTCATCCTCGAGAAGGACGCGTCGCAGGGGATCCTCGGGACCGGGCACAGCTCGATCCTCAACGTCGAGGGCACGGACGACTGGTACATCGCGTACCACCGCTTCGCGATCCCCGGCGGCAACGGGACCAACCGCGAGACGACGATCGACCGCCTCACGTTCGGCGAGGACGGCCTCATCCAGAAGGTCACGCCCACGCTCGAGAGCGTGGACCCGGTCGACGTCGCGCCGCAGCCCGAGGTCGAGCTGACCGTCGAGGCCACCCCCCGGTGCCTCGCGGGCAAGGCCTACCTCGCGGTCCGCGCGACGAACGCGGGCGACGTGCCCGCCGACGTCACGCTCGCGACGCCGTTCGGCCAGAAGGTGGTCGCCGACGTCGCGCCCGGCAAGGCGGCTTACCAGTCGTTCGCGGTGCGGGCGACGTCCGTGGCCGCGGGGACGGCGACGGTCACGGGCACTGCGGTCCTCGACGGCGAGCCCATCACCACGGAGTACGCGGTCGCGTACGACGCCGCTACGTGCGACTGACATCCGCGAGGTAGAACCGCAGGTCGCGAGGTAGAACCCCCGGGGTTCTACCTCGCGACCGCGGGTACTACCTCGGCAGGTGCTTCACGTTTCATCTCGACGAGGAGAAGGACGACCATGAGAGAGACCACGACACGCCGGCCCGAGCGCCGCCGTCGCCGGGCGGCGGGCATCGCCGTCGGGCTCGTCGGCGCGCTCACCGCGACGATGCTCGGGACGGCAGGCGCCACGGCGGCCCCCGTCGCCGCCCCGGTCGGCACCGCCGCGGCCAGCGGGGCCGGCAGCGCTGACGACGCCGGGCTCGTCGCCTGGTACCCGCTCGACGCGGCCAGCACCACCGGCGGCACGACGGCGAACCTCGCCGCGGGCTCGACGTTCGGCCCGGCCACGGTGCACGGCGCGACGGCGACCCCCGACGGTCTCGCGCTCGACGGCACCGACGACTACGTCGACCTGCCCGACCACCTGCTCGCCGGCCTCACCGACGCGACGGTGAGCCTCGACGTGCTGGTCGACACCACGCAGGCGACGCCGTACTTCATCTACGGGCTCGGGAACTCGAGCGGGACGGCCGGCAACGGCTACCTCTTCACGACCGGCAACGCGTACCGGACGTCGATCGCGACGGGCAGCTGGACCACCGAGCAGACCGTCACCAAGGGGTCCAACCTGACGCGCGGCGTCTGGAAGACCCTGACGTACACGCTCACCGGCACGACCGCGACGCTCTACGAGGACGGCGTCCAGGTCAAGCAGGCGACGAACGTCACGACCGACCCCGGCCAGATCGGCGGCGGGCAGACGACGGCGAACTACGTCGGGCGCTCGCTGTACTCCGGCGACCGGTACCTCAAGGGGCAGGTCCGCGACTTCCGGATCTACGACCGGGCCGTCACGGCGGCCGAGGCGGCCGAGCTCGCGCTCGAGACGTCGGCCGCCGCGGCCGACGCCGACCTCGCAGCGCTCGACCTCGGCGACACGAGCGCCGTCACCGCCGACCTCGCGCTCCCGACGGCTGCCGCCCAGGGCTCGCTCGTCACGTGGTCGTCGTCCGACCCCGCGGTCGTCTCGGCGACCGGCAAGGTCACACGTCCCGCAGCTGGCGAGGACGACGCGACGGTCACCCTGACCGCCGCCGTGACGCGCGGCGCCGTCGCGCGGACCGCGACGTTCGAGGTCACGGTCCTCGCGCAGCTCCTGCCGGCCGAGGCGGCGCAGTGGGACGCCGAGCACGTGACGGTCCCGCACCTCGACGACGTGCGCGGCAACCTCACGCTCCCCGTGACCGGCGCGAACGGCTCGGCCCTCACGTGGATCACCTCCGACCCCGCCACGATCTCGCCCACGGGCGAGGTGACGCGCCCAGCGCACGGCGAGGAGGCCGCCGTCGTGCAGCTCACCGTCACGGCGTCGAAGGACGGCGCGACGGCCACGCACACCTACGACGCGACCGTCCGGCCCCTGCCGGCCGCCGCGGACTACGAGGGCTACTTCTTCCCGTACTTCGAGGGCGAGAGCACGCCCGACGGCGAGTCGGTCTACTTCAGCGTGAGCGACGGCAACGACCCGCTCGACTGGGTCGAGCTCAACGACGCCGAGCCCGTCCTCACGTCGGAGCTCGGCGAGAAGGGTCTGCGCGACCCGTTCATCATCCGCTCGCCCGAGGGCGACCGGTTCTTCATGCTCGCCACCGACCTGCGCATCTACGGCGGGAACAACTTCGGCAACGCCCAGGAGCGCGGCTCGCGCGCCCTCATGATCTGGGAGTCGACGGACCTCGTGAACTGGTCCGAGCAGCGCTCGGTGACGGTCTCGAGCGAGTACGCGGGCAACACGTGGGCGCCCGAGGCGTTCTACGACGCGCAGCGCGGCGAGTACATCGTCTACTGGGCCTCGGCGCTGTACCCGACGACCGACACGTCCAACCGGCGCATCGCCGACTCGTACCAGCGCATGATGTACGCCACGACGCGCGACTTCGTGACGTTCAGCGAGCCGCAGGTGTGGATCGACGAGAAGCGCGGCAACGGCCTCGGCATGATCGACTCCTCGATCGTCGAGCACGAGGGCACGTACTACCGGTTCACCAAGGACGAGGCGTACATGATCCCGCGCCTCGAGAAGTCGACGGACCTGCGCTCGACCGACTGGGACCTCGTCGCCGAGAGGATCGGGTACGGCCAGCCGAACCCCTGGGGCGGCACGCTCACGGCGGGCGAGGGCCCGACGGTGTTCAAGTCGAACACCGAGGAGAAGTGGTACCTCTTCGTCGACCAGCCGAGCTACCACGGCGGCCAGGGCTACCTGCCGCTCGAGTCCACCGACCTCGACTCGGGCGTGTGGACGTCCGTCGACGCGGACCTGCCGAGCAGCCCGCGCCACGGGACCGTCCTGCCGATCACGGCCGCCGAGCAGGCCGCGCTCCTCGCCGCGTACGGCGACGAGCCGCCCGCGCCCGAGCTCGACCTCGTGGTCGACGTCTCGCTGCGGTGCCTCGCGGGGAAGGCGTACGTCGCCGTGCGCGCGACGAACGGCGAGGACGTGCCCGCCGACGTGACCCTCACGACGCCGTACGGAACGAAGGCGTTCCGCGACGTCGCGGCCGGCAAGGCGGCGTACCAGTCGTTCGCGGTCCGCGCGGCGAGCGTCCCGGACGGGACCGTCACCGTCACCGGTGTCGCGACCCTCGACGGCAAGGAGGTGACGACCACGCTGGAGGCGCCGGTCGAAGCACTCGACTGCGCCTGATCCTCGCGAGGTCGAGCCGTCGCGCCGAGGGAGAGGGAGTGCCCCTCTCCCTCGGCGCGCGGCCTGCACCTCGCACCCATGACCCTGCACGAGCGTCGGAACGCGGGACTTCCCTCCTTGCCGCCGACGACGCTTCCACCACTCGACGACGAGTGAGAAGGAGCGAAGCAGACATGCCTGTGCACGACTCGACCTATTCGCGCCGGTCCGTCCTGCGGCTCGGCGCGCTGGCCGCCGGCGCGACCGCCGGTGCGGTCGCCCTCGCCGGCGGCGCCGCCGCCGCACCACCGGCCGTCCCCGCCGCGTTCGTCCCGACGAGGCCACCCGTGAGCCGCGGCTTCCTGCGGTCCCTCGACCGGTCGATCACGCTCGACGGCTGGGCCGCCGAGCCGTTCTCGATGTCCGACGTGACGCTCGCGCCGAGCGTCGCGACCCGGTCCCAGGACCAGATGCTGCACCTCGCCCGCGTGTACCCGGTCGACCGCGTCCTCGCGGTCTTCCGGCGCAGCGCGGGGCTCGACACGAAGGGCGCGAGCGCGCCCGGCGGCTGGGAGGGCTTCGGCCACGCCAACGAGCAGGCGTGGGGACCCGACGACTACCCGGGCCGCGCGAACACCCAGACCGCCAACCTCCTGCGCGGCCACTACGGCGGGCACTTCCTGTCCATGGTGTCGCTCGCGTTCGCGAGCACGGGGGAGACCGTGTTCCAGGACAAGGTGGACCAGATCGTCGCGGGCCTCGGCGAGGTCCAGACGGCGCTCGCGGCCATGGGGCGGTTCAGCCACCCGGGCTTCCTCGCCGCCTACGGCGAGTGGCAGTTCAGCCAGCTCGAGAAGTACGCGCCGTACGGCGAGATCTGGGCGCCGTACTACACGTGCCACAAGATCATGGCCGGACTGCTCGAGGCGTACCGCCTCGCGGGCTCCGACCAGGCGCTCGAGATCGCGACCTCGATGGCGGACTGGGTGCACAGCCGGCTCTCCGTGCTGCCGCAGGCCCAGCTCGACCGGATGTGGGGCATCTACATCGCGGGCGAGTACGGCGGCATGAACGAGGTCCTCGCCGACCTCGCGGCCATCACCGGCGACGACACGTACGTCGCCACGGCCCGGCTGTTCGACCTCAACACGCTCGTCGACGCGAGCGCCGCGGGCACGGACACGCTCAACGGCAAGCACGCGAACCAGCACATCCCGCAGTTCCCCGGCTACCTCAAGGTCCACGACCTCACGGGCGAGGAGCGGTACCGCGCGGCGGTCGAAGGGTTCTGGGGCATGGTCGTGCCCGGGCGCACCTACGCGCACGGCGGCCACGGCGAGGGTGAGCTCTTCGGCCCGCCGAACACGGTCGCGGGCGACATCGGCGCGCGCAACGCCGAGACGTGCGGCACGTACAACATGCTCAAGCTCAGCCGCCTGCTGTTCTTCCACACGCTCGACCCGAAGTACATGGAGTACTACGAGCGCGGCCTGCTCAACCAGGTCGTCGGCTCGAAGAAGAACACGCAGTCGGACACCAACCCCGACGTCACGTACATGTACGGCGTCAACCCCGGCACGCGGCGCGAGTACGGCAACACCGGCACGTGCTGCGGCGGGACCGGGCTCGAGAACCACGTGAAGTACCGGGACTCGATCTACTTCCGCACCGTCGACGGCAGCGCGCTGTACGTCAACCTCTACCTCGCCTCGACGCTCGCGTGGGACGAGAAGGGGTTCGAGGTCGTCCAGGAGACGCAGTACCCGAAGGTCGGGTCGAGCCGGCTCACGGTGAACGGGTCGGGGCAGCTCGACCTCCGTCTGCGCGTGCCCGGCTGGGTGCGCAAGGGCTTCACGGTGCGGGTCAACGGCGCGGCGCAGGACCTCGACGCCGTCCCCGGGACCTACGTGACCGTCGCGCGCTCGTGGTCGCCCGGCGACGTCGTCGAGATCGACATGCCGCTGAGCATCCGCGCGGTCCCGACGATCGACAACCCCGCGATCCAGAGCATCGAGAACGGGCCGACCGTGCTGCTCGCGCGCAGCGCCTCGCGGGAGTACCTCAAGCTGTCGCTCTACGCCCACATGGGTCTGGACGGCACGCTCGAGGGCGCGTTCACGGACCTCGGCGACGGGTACTTCCGGCTCGGGAGCACCACGTTCGAGCCCGCGTGGTCGGGTGACGACACCCAGTACCACATGTACGTCGAGCGGTCCGAGCCGCGCGTCGTCTTCGCGGGCCTGGACAGCGGCGTGACGAACGCCCGCCGCCAGAACGGCACGTCGTTCCTCGACGTCGTGTGGGGCGACGGCGGCTTCGCGGACCGTGCGGCCTTCCTCGCGAGGGTGCAGCGCACGGTCGAGCAGTTCACCGCGGACGGCCTCCTGAGCCGCCGCGACGGGCAGAGGGTCCTGGTCACGGCGGGGAAGGCGAGGCTGGCATGAGCGCGCGAGGAAGCATCACGTCGCAGGGGACCGGCGGCACCGTGCTCGTCCCGCTGGACGGTCACGACGGGAGCGACCGTCCCGCGCGTGCCCGACGCCGCGTGGTCGCCACGGTCGCGGCGCTGGCTCTCGCGGTCACCGGCGCAGGCGTCGGCGCGTGGGCGGCGACCGGGGAGAGCGCCGACGGCCTCGTCGCCGCGGCGGAGGCCGAGCCGTCGAACGTCGCGCTCCTCGGGACCCCCGAGGCGAGCTACACGGCGTCGTGGAACAAGGTCGAGGCCGTGAACGACGGCTCCGGCGTGAGCACCGGCGGGGCGCACGACGCGACGTGGGCGACGTGGAGCGGGGACCGCCCCGCGACGCAGTGGCTCGAGTACTCGTGGCCGGCGCCGGTCACCGTGGACCGCTCGGTCATCCGGTTCTGGTCCGACGGCACCGACGCCAACGGCGACAACGTGCGCGTCCCGGCGTCCTGGACGATCCAGTACTGGGACGAGGACGCGGGTGCGTTCGTCGACCTCCCGAACCCCAGCGGGTTCCCGACGGCGCGCCTGGAGACCAACGCGACGACGTTCGACGCGGTGACGACGACGCGCGTCCGGGCGACGTTCCAGGCGCTGCGCGGCACGACCGCGACGAGCTACTCCGCCGTCGGGGTCTCGGAGTGGGAGCTGTGGGGCACGGGCGGCGTCGAGGAGCCGGACCCCGTCGACCCGCACGGACCGATCGACCACTCGCCGGTGCACATCCCGACCGACGTCGGCGTGCTGCCGGATCTCCCTGCGGAGATCGACGCGGTCTTCACCGACGGGCGCGTCGAGACCGTGGACGTCGACTGGGAGGACGTCACGGCCGAGGACGTGGCCGCGCCCGGCGCGTTCGACGTGACGGGCACGTCGCCCGAGCTCGTCGAGCCCGTGAGCGGGACCGTGCACGTGCGCGACGGCGACCCGGGCGAGATCGCGGCGGTCGACTACGTGAGCGTCGTGACGCTCGCGGGGACGGCGCCGGTCCTCCCGGCGACGGTGACCGCCGAGTACGAGGACGCGTCGAAGGACAGCCGCGTGCCGGTGACGTGGGAGGCCGTCGACCCGGCGGACTACGCCGAGCCGGACGGCCTGTTCTTCGTTGCCGGGGACGTCGACGGGACGGACCTCGCGGCCGAGGCCACGGTGTTCGTGGTCGCGCCCGACACGGGCGAGGACGTCACCCCTCCGACGGTGAACGTCTCGGCCCAGCCGGGCCCCGCGACGTCGGGCTGGTACGTGGGCACCCCGACGGTCACGGTCGTCGCGACGGACAACCGCGACACGGCACCCGTCGTGGAGGTCGCGGTCGACGGCGGCGAGTGGGCCGCCTACGACGGCCCGTTCACGCTCGACGACGGTCAGCACACCGTCGCCGCCCGGGCCACGGACGCGGCGGGCAACGTGGGCGAGGGCTCGCGCGACCTGCGCGTGGACACCGTCCCGCCGGTCACGACCGCGACGGTGCGCGACCTCGGCACGAGCGTCGAGATCACGCTCACGGCGGTCGACGCGGGTTCGGGCGTGGACAAGATCCAGTGGGAGGGCCCGGGCACGTTCTGGGGCACCTACTCGGAGCCGTTCACGCGCGCGCTCACCGAGGAGGAGCAGGTCATCGAGTTCGCGGCGACCGACGCGGCGGGCAACGAGGAGGCGCGCGGGCAGGTCGTCCTGCCGGCGCTGGGCGCGGAACCGTCGCTCGACCTCGTCGTCGAGGCGTCGCCGCGGTGCCTCGCGGGCACGGCCTACGTGGCCGTGCGGGCCACCAACGGCGAGGACGTGCCCGTCGACGTGACCCTGTCGACCCCGTACGGCCAGAAGGCGTTCGCCGACGTCGCGGCGGGACGGGCGGCCTACCAGTCGTTCGCGGTGCGCGCGGCGTCCGCCCCCGCAGGCATCGTCACGGTGACGGGCAGCGCGACGGTCGACGGCGAGGAGGTGACCTCGACCTCGACGGCCGCGTTCGACGCGCTCGACTGCGGCTGACCGGTCCGCCACAGACCCCCGAGCGGCGTGCCGGCGCCGCCCGGGTCCCTGCCCGGCCCGTGCCCCCTCGGGGGTGCGGGCCGGGTCTCGTCGTCGGGGTGGTCCACGGGGTGAACCACCTGGACGCGGTGTTCAGGTTTGTGGCGCGAGATGGCAGGATGGGCGCGACTGGACGCTCGTCCAGTCGGGTTCGGGGGGACCCAGGTCGCCCTCCCGGGCCGGACGAAGAGGTTCACCGCGTTGACGACGACCCGACGGCGGATCGCCGCCGTGCTGCTCGGTGCCGCCCTGGCGGTCACCGGCGCGACAGGCGCTGCCGCATCGACCGCCCTTCCTCCCGACGGGACGAGCGACGGCGTGCGCGTCACCGTGGAGATCCGGGACCGGGTGTCCCCGCACGTCGTCGTCGTGGGGGACGGACCGTTCGTCGCCGGCGAGCAGCTGGTCGTGCGGGGCGGGGACCTGCCGTCGAACGCCGTCCTCGAGGTCTGGCTCCACAGCGACCCCCTGCTCCTGGACGGCGTCACCACCGACGCCGACGGCGACTTCGAGCTCACGACCACGCTGCCCGCCGACACCGCACCCGGCGAGCACCGGATCCGTGCCGTCGCGCCGGCGCTCGGCGTCGAGGTGGCCTCGGAGCCGTTCGAGGTGGTCGCGGCCCCGGGCGCGGGCGGCCCGGCGGACCCGGACGACCCGGTCGACGGGACCGCGGGCGGGGGCGGCGCGTCCGCCTCGCCGCGCCCCGGCGGGCTCGCGACGACCGGAGCAGGCCTCGCCGGTGCAGCCGTCGTCGCGGCCCTCGCCGTCGCGACCGGCGTCGCGCTCCGTCGCCGCGCCGTGCGCGGCGCCTAGCGAGGCGCGCGGGCGTCGCCGTGCTCGGTCCTGTACGCGTCGAGGAACGGCGTGGGCCCGACCGTCACGGACGCGCGGCGAACCGCTCGAGCAGCTCCGCGTGGCCGGACACGATGAGCAGGTCGTTGGCGCTGATCCGCGTCTCGGGCGTGGCGTAGAGGAACTCCTCGCCGGGCGACTTCACGCCGATCACGGTGACGCCGTAGCGTTCGCGCACCTTGGACTGGACCAGCGTGAAGCCCTGCACCTCCTTCGGGGGGCGCATCTTGACGATCGTGAAGCCGTCCTCGACCTCGATGTAGTCGAGGAGCTTGCCGGAGACGAGGTGCGCGACGCGCGCACCGGCGTCCGCCTCGGGGAAGACGACGTGGTGCGCGCCGATGCGCTGGAGGATGCGACCGTGCTCGGCCGAGATCGCCTTGGCCCAGATCTGGGGCGTCCCCATGTCGACGAGGTTTCCGGTGATGAGGACGCTCGCCTCGAGCGACGTCCCGACGCCCACCACCGCCACCGGGAAGTCCCGCGCGCCGAGCTGTTCGAGCGCGACGGGGTTCGACGCGTCGGCCTCGACGAGCGGGATCTGGCCGCTCCACTGCGCCACGAGGTCGGCGTCGCGCTCCACGGCGAGCACGTCCTGGCCGAGCCGGTCGAGGGTCACCGCGATCGCGGTGCCGAACCGGCCGAGGCCCACGACGAGCACGCCGGCGTCCTTGCGCGGCGCCCTCGCCTCGTCGCGGCGTGCTCGCTCGGAGCGACCGCGCTCCACGATGCGCCGGGCGACGGGGTCGGCCGGGAGCCGTTCGTCGCCGGTCGCGGGGAAGAGGGGGTCGGTCACGGGGTGGGGCCTTCCTGGGGTCGGTGTCGTCGTCGAAGGGTAGGCGTCCAGCGGGCCGGTCGCTCTACCCGATGGGTCGATCACCCGATGATCGGGCGCTCCTCGGGGTAGCGCACGATGCGGCGCCGGTCCCGCAGCGCGAGCGCGGCGGCGAAGGTGATCGTCCCGGTGCGGCCGATGAACATCAGCGCGACGAGCACGTACTTCCCGGCGTCGGGGAGGGTCGGGGTGATCCCGGTGGTGAGGCCGACGGTCGCGAACGCCGAGATCGTCTCGAAGAGGATGACGTCGAGCGTCTCACCCGTGATCTCCAGCAGGAGCAGGCTCGAGACGAGGACCGCCGTCGCGCCGACGAAGGACACGGCGACCGCGAGGCGGAGCGTCTCGCGCGGGATGCGTCGTCCGAAGGCCTCCATGTCGCGGTCGCCCCGGGCCTCCGAGACGATGGCGATGAGCATGACGGCGAGCGTCGTGACCTTGATGCCGCCCGCGGTCGACGCGGACCCGCCGCCGACGAACATCAGCGCGTCGGTGATCAGCCAGCTCGACTCGCGCATCTCCGCGGTGTCGACGGTCGAGAACCCGCCCGACCGGGGCATGACGCCCGCGAAGAGGGACGCGAGCAGCTTCTCCCCGGCAGAGAGCGGCCCGAGCGTCCCCTCGTTGCCCCACTCGAAGGCCGCGAACAGCACCGTGCCGACGACCACCAGGGCGGCGCTCATCGTCAGCGTGAGCTTGGTGTGCAGGCTCCACTTTGCGGCGCGGCGGCGGTTGCGCAGGACGTTGAGGATCACGGGGAAGCCCAGCGAGCCGATGAACACGCCGAGGATGATCGGCAGGCACAGCATCCAGTCCCCGACGTAGGGCATGAGGCCTTGCTCGGTCGGGATGAACCCCGCGTTGTTGAACGCCGAGATGCCGTAGAAGATCCCGTGCCACGCCGCCTCGCCGAACGTCTCCTCGAGCACGATGAACCGTGGCAGGAGCAGGAGGGCGATGAGCAGCTCGAGCGATGTCGAGGTGATGATGACGACCCGCACGAGCGAGCCGACCTCGCCGAGCCGCGTCGTCTTCGTCTCCGACGCGGTGAGGAGCTTCTGCGTCAGGCCGATGCGGCGCGAGACGGCCATGCCGAGGATCGACGCGAGGGTCATGACCCCGAGGCCGCCGACCTTGATCCCGACGAGGATGACCACCTGGCCGTAGAACGACCAGTACGTCCCGGTCGGCACGACCACCAGACCCGTGACGCACACCGCGGACGTCGCGGTGAAGAGCGCGTCGACGAACGACGCGGAGCGGCCCGACGCCGTCGCCCACGGCGCGAGCAGGAGCGCCGTGAACAGCGCGATGACCGCCGCGAAGACCGTCACGGCGAGCCGGGCGGGGGACTGGCGGGCGAGACGGTCGACGATCTCGCGCCCCTTGAAGAGGCGACCGGTCAGCCCTGACGGCATCGGTCCCCCCACGCAGGCTTCGGTCGCACCACGAGCGCAACTCTGCCACGCGACCCGGGGTGCGTCATGTCGCCCCACCGGGCGATACCGTGAGCCATGCCCAGCACCGAGCCGACGCCGCGAGCCGCGGAGGCGCTCGCCGACGCCGGACCCCGCCGTGCGCACGTCGTCTGGGGGCCCGAGCTGCTCGGGTACGACTTCGGCCCCGGCCACCCCATGGCGCCGACCCGCCTCGACCTGACGATGCGCCTCGTGCGCGACCTCGGTCTCCTCGACGGGGCGGAGGTCGACGTGGTCGGTCCGGCGCCGGCCGACGACGCCGTGCTCGCGCTCGTCCACGACGCCGCGTACGTCGCCGCGGTCCGGGCGGCGTCGGACCACGGCACCACCGACCCGCACCGCGGGCTCGGCACGGAGGACGACCCGGTCTTCCCGGGGATGCACGAGGCGGCGGCGCGGATCGTCGGCGGCTCCTGCGCCGCTGCCGACGCGATCGCGTCGGGAGCCGCCGTGCACGCCGTCAACGTCGCGGGCGGCATGCACCACGCGAAGCCGGGCGCGGCGTCGGGGTTCTGCGTGTACAACGACGCCGCGGTCGCGATCCGGCGCCTGCTCGCCGACGGCGTCGAGCGCGTCGCGTACGTCGACCTCGACGCGCACCACGGGGACGGCGTCGAGGAGGTGTTCTGGGACGACCCGCGCGTCCTCACCGTGTCGGTGCACCAGAGCGGCGCGACGCTGTTCCCGGGGACCGGCCACGCGACCGACGTCGGTGGTCCGGGCGCCGAGGGCACCGCGGTCAACGTCGCGCTCCCGCGCCGGACCGACGGCGCCCGGTGGCTGCGTGCGGTGGACGCCGTCGTGCCACCGGTGCTCCGCGCGTTCCACCCCGACGTGCTCGTCACGCAGCACGGGTGCGACGCGCACGGTGACGACCCGCTGTCCGACCTCGACGTGTCCGTCGCCGCGCAGCGCACGGCGGCGGCCCGGATGCACGAGCTCGCGCACGAGCTGACGGACGGGCGGTGGCTCGCGCTCGGCGGCGGCGGGTACGCGATCGCACGCGTCGTTCCCCTCGTGTGGTCGGCGGTCGTGGGGGAGGTGGTCCACGCCCCCGTGTCGGCCGACCGCGAGCTGCCCGCGCCGTGGCGCGAGCTCGTCGCCGACGTCGCGGGCTACGACGCGCCGCCGTCGTTCGGGCCCGACGTCGAGTGGCGTCCCTGGAGCGCCGGCTTCGACCCGGACGACGCGGTCGACCGCGCGGTCCTCGCGACGCGTCGGGCCGCCTTCCCCCACCTGGGCCTCGACCCCCACTTCGACTGAGCGCGCGGGGGACCTGGACGCGACGCGCCCCCGCGGACCGCTCGACCGGGCAGGGCATCGCCGCGTTCGAGGCCACCGGCGCGAGCAGGTAGGCTAAGGGGCGGATTTCTCTCGTGTTGGTCGGCTCGTGGTCCACGAAACCTGATCAACCGTGGACCACACGGCAGTCGCTCGACCGGTTCGGACCGTTCCGTCGCCGGCCGCCGACCAGCCGATCAGCTGCCGAACAGCACCGACAAGCATTGCGAGGACCGTATGGGCTCCGTCATCAAGAAGCGCCGCAAGCGTATGGCCAAGAAGAAGCACCGCAAGCTGCTTCGCAAGACGCGCCACCAGCGTCGTAACAAGAAGTGACGTCGCGCGCGTCCTGACGCGCACCGACCGCCGAGCCCGGCACCCCGACGAGGGGTGACCGGGCTCGCTGCGTACCACCGGCTGTCCGGGTGGTGCGTAGGCGCACACCCCCACGCCGGCCCCCGGGTGGTGACCCCGGACGCGCGACGACCAGGTCAGAGCCGCGCGATGCGCCGGTCGACCGCGCGGCGGACCGACCGCAGCACGAGCGCGCCCGCCCACACGGCGCCCGCCCAGCTCGCGGTGCGGACGCCGCTGCGGGCGACGCGCCGTCGTCGGCCGCGGAACTCGCGGATGGGCCAGCCGACGTCCTGCGCGTGCCGGCGCAGCCGCGCGTCGGGGTTGATGGGGCACGGGTGCCCGACCTCGTTCATCATCGCGACGTCGTTGAGCGAGTCGCCGTAGGCGTAGGAGGCCTCGAGGTCGATGCCCTCGCGCTCGGCGAGGGCGCGCACGGCGTCGGCCTTCGCGCGCCCGTGCATGAGGTCGCCGACGAGCCGGCCGGTGTAGAAGCCGTCCTCGTGCTCCGCGATGGTCCCGAGGGCCCCGGTGGTGCCGAGCCGGCGCGCGATGAGCTCGCCGATCTCGACGGGGGTCGCGGACACGAGCCACACCTGGTTGCCCGCGGCGAGGTGCTCGTCGAGGAGTCGTCGCGTGCCGGGGTAGATGCGCAGCGAGAGCACGGTGTCGTAGACCTCCTCGCCGATCGCGGTGATCTCGGCGACGGAGCGCCCGGCGATGAGGTCGAGCGCGCGGGACCGGATGCGGTCGATCTGCTTGCGGCTCTCGCCGAGGAGGAGGTAGCGCGCCTGGTGCGCGGCGAACCGGACGAGGTCCGTGGTGGAGAAGAACTCGCGGCGGTAGAGCGCCTGCGCGAGGTGGAAGGACGACGCGCCGCGGATGATCGTGTTGTCGACGTCGAAGAACGCCGCCGTGCGGCGGGCGGGCGGCTGCCCGGGGGACGTCGGCATGCCGTCCACTCTATCGGCGCCCGTGGGACGTGCCTCTACCCTGGGACCGTGAGTGCCGCTCAGCCGTCCGTGCCGTCCGTGCCGTCGGTGCCCGTCCTGCTGTACGGCCGCGCCGGGTGCCACCTGTGCGACGACGCGCGGACCGTCGTCGCGCAGGTGTGCGGCGACGCGGGCGTGGCGTGGGCGGAGGTGGACCTCGACGACCCGGCGACGGCCCCGGCCGTCCGCGAGGAGTACGGCGAGTACGTCCCGGTCGTCACGGTCGCCGGGGTGCAGCAGGGGTTCTGGCGTGTGGACGCGCGTCGCCTGGCGCGCGCGGTGGGACGGATTTCGGGCGGGCGCCCGGACCTGGGATGATCGGCACCGGGTACGCACGAGCGACCGTCGACGAGGACGGTCCCGGGACGACGGTGGTGGCAGGTGGCTGAGCAGTTTGTCGGTGAGGTGACGGTCCCGGGGATCCCGAGCGCCACGGTGGCGCGGCTCCCCTCCTACCTGCGTGCGCTGCGCGACCTCGTCGCACGCGGGGTGACGACGACGTCGTCGGTCGAGCTCGCGGAGCTGTCGGGCGTGGGCCCGGCGCAGCTGCGCAAGGACCTCTCGTTCCTCGGCTCGTTCGGCACGCGCGGCGTGGGCTACGACGTCGACTCGCTCGCGCAGTACATCACCGAGGCGCTGGGCCTGGTGGACGAGCACCGGATCGCGATCGTCGGGATCGGCAACCTCGGGCACGCGCTCGCGAACTACTCGGGCTACGAGCAGCGCGGCTTCCACGTCGCGGCGCTGCTGGACGCCTCGCCCGAGGTGGTGGGCACGCGTGCGGCGGGGATCGTCGTCGAGCACGTGGACGCCCTCGAGGACGTGGTGGCCCGGGAGCACGTGACGATCGTCGTCCTCGCCACGCCGGCCGCGCACGCGCAGGCCGTGACGGACCGCGTCGTCGCCGCAGGCGTCAAGGAGATCCTCAACTTCGCGCCGCGCGCGCTGCAGGTGCCGGCGGACGTCGACGTGCGCGGCGTGGACGTGGGCAGCGAGCTGCAGATCCTCGCGTTCCACTCCCAGGCGCGCGCGCTCGCAGCGGCCGACCGCTGACGGCGTCCCCGGACCTGGCTCCCGGCATGAGGCGCTGGACCTGGCTCCCGGCATGACGAGAGGCCGCGTGCGGGGGAGCACGCGGCCTCTCGCGCCGCCCCGGAGGGGCGGCCGAACCGCTGCCGGCCGGGCGGGGGCGGGCCGGCAGCGGTGGTCGGTCGGGTCAGGCCTGCTTGATGGCCGAGACGTCGAGCGTGATCTTGATCTTGTCGCCGACGAGCACGCCGCCGGTCTCGAGCGCGGCGTTCCAGGTGAGGTCGAACTCCTTGCGGGAGATCTCCGTCTTCGCCTCGAAGCCGGCGCGCGCGTTGCCGAACGGGTCGGTCGCGGTGCCCGCGAACTCGGCCTCGAGCTCGACCGGCTTGGTCACGCCGTTGATGGTGAGGTCTCCGGTGATGACGTAGTCGTCGCCGTCGCCCTGGATGCTGCGCGACGCGAAGGTCCACGTCGGCTTGCTCTCCGCGTCCCAGAAGTCGGCGCTGCGCAGGTGGTTGTCGCGGTTCGCGTCGCCGGTGCTCACCGACGCGGCGTCGAGCTCGGCGGAGACCGCCGAGGAGTCGAGGTCGTCGCCGACCGCGATCGTCCCGCCGGTGATCGCGAGGGTGCCGCGCACCTTCGAGATGCCGGCGTGGCGGACGGTGAACGCGGCCTGCGAGTGCGAGGCGTCGATGGCGTAGGTGCCGGCGGTGAGGCCGGTGGGCAGCGGCGTGGCCATGGTGGCTCCTTCAGATCGGTGTCGGTAGCTCGCGGTGGTCCCGCGAGAAGTCCATTGGTTGAAGATTCAACCACAGTCGCACGTATCAACGCGACCCCCTGCACGGTCTATTCCCGGTGGATGGAAGAATCGTCCCGACGCCCCGCCGACCCAACCCGAGGACCGGATGCACAACCCGAGGACCGCATGAGCAGCCAGAACGTCTCCAGCGCCGCCGCGACCCGGCTCGAGCCGCGCTGGCTCGACGCCGAGCAGCAGAGGCAGTGGCGCGCCTACCTCGACGGCACGGTGCGCTTCATCGAGGCGCTGAGCCGCGACCACGAGGAGCGGTCCACGGTCTCGCTCAACGAGTACGAGCTCCTCGTCCGGCTCTCGGAGAGCCCCGAGCACACGCTGCGCATGTCCGCGCTCGCCGACGGCCTCGCGCGCTCCAGGAGCCGCGTGACCCACACCGTCGCCCGCATGGAGGCGCGCGGTCTCGTGCGCCGGTCGGCGAGCGTCGGCGACCGGCGGGGGGTGAACTGCGCGATGACGCCCGAGGGCTACGACGCGCTCGTGGCCGCCGCGCCCGCGCACGTCGCCGCCGTGCGCCGGTACATGGTGGACGTGCTGACGCCCGAGCAGTTCCGCGCGCTCGGTGAGGCGATGGCGTCGGTCGCCGAGGCCTGCAAGGCGGACGACGACGACTGAGGCCCGGCTGAGACGCACAGGGCCGGGCGTCGCCGATACTGGACCCATGGTCTCCACAACCGTCCACCTGCTGCGTCACGGCGAGGTCCACAACCCCGACGGCGTCCTCTACGGCCGCATCGCCGGCTACCACCTGTCCGACCGCGGGCACGAGATGGCCCGGCGCGTCGCCACGCACCTCGCGGGCGAGCCCGGGCCCGACGGCGCGTCCCGCCCGCGTGCCGACGTCACCGTCGTCGTCGCGTCCCCGCTCCAGCGGGCCCAGGAGACGGCGACGCCCGCCGCGGAGGCGTTCGGCGTCGAGCTCGGGACGGACGACCGGCTCATCGAGGCCGCGAACCACTTCGAGGGCATGACGTTCGGCGTCGGCGACGGCTCGCTGCGCCACCCCCAGCACTGGCGGTACCTCTGGAACCCCCTGCGGCCGTCGTGGGGCGAGCCGTACGTCGAGCAGGTCGCGCGCATGCGCGCCGCGGTCGCGGACGCGCGCGACAAGGCCGCCGGCCACGAGGCCCTCCTCGTGAGCCACCAGCTGCCGGTCTGGCTCACGCGCCTCAGCTTCGAGAACCGCCGGCTGTGGCACGACCCGCGCAAGCGCCAGTGCGCGCTCGCGTCGCTCACGTCGCTCACGTTCGAGGACGACCGCCTCGTGGGGATCCACTACTCCGAGCCCGTCGCGGACCTCCTCCCGGGGGCCTCCCAGGTCGCCGGGGCGTGACGTCCGTCATGTCGCAGCCCGTGGACGCCCGTTCTGCCCGGTTCGCCGGGCGATCTCTCAGCGCCCGCTCAGGTTGGGGCGCGAGTCTTCGACCCGTGATGCCGTCGTGACCGCCCGTGCTCGCGCCCGCGCGCGCGCCCTCGCAGCGGCCGGGGTCGCTCTCGTCGCTTCCCTCACCCTGGCCGGGTGCGCCCAGGAGTCCGGCGCGACGACCGACGTCGTGGGCCAGGGCTACGTCTCCGGCGACGGGTCCGTCCGGACCTGGGACACCGACGACCGTGGTGAGCCGGTCTCCCTCACGGGCACGGACTACGAGGGTGGGACGGTCGACACGAGCGCGTGGCGGGGCGACGTCGTGGTCCTCAACACCTGGTACGCGGCGTGCGCGCCGTGCCGCGCCGAGGCCCCGGACCTCGTGGAGCTCGCGAACGAGCACGAGGCCGAAGGCGTCCGCGTCGTCGGGATCAACACGACGGACGAGGCGGGGGCCGCCCAGGCGTTCCAGCGCACGTTCGAGGTGCCGTACCCCTCGATCGACGACCGCAGCGGCGAGGTCGTCGCGGCGCTCTCGGGCACGGTGCCGCTGCAGGCCGTGCCGTCGACCGTCGTGCTCGACCGCGAGGGGCGGGTCGCCGCGCGCGTCATCGGCCTCGTCGAGGGCACGACCCTCGGCACGCTCGTCGAGGACGTGCTCGCCGAGGACCCGGCCGGGTCCACGGACGAGGCGGCCGGCTGACCGTGTCCGTGTCCCCGCTCTCGTCGCTCGCGCCGGCCGTGCCTCTCGGCACGGCGCTCGCCGCCGACGTCGGCGACACGTTCGCGACCACCGTCTTCAGCGGGTCGATGCTCCTCGCGATCCCCGTCGCGATCCTTGCCGGGCTGGTCTCGTTCGCCTCCCCGTGCGTGCTCCCGCTCGTCCCCGGCTACGTCGGCTACGTCAGCGGCATGGCCGCCGCGAACGCCGGGTCCGGGCGCACGGCCCGGACGTCGCGCGCCGGCGGCGGCACGACGACGGCCCGCCCGCAGGTCGCCGTCGCCGCACCCAGCCGTGGCCGCGTCCTGGCCGGCGTCGGCCTGTTCGTCGCCGGGTTCACGCTCGTGTTCGTCGCGCTGATGTTCGCGGCGGGAGCGGTCGGCGTGCACCTCGTCCGCTGGGAGGACGTCATCACGCGCGTGCTCGGCGTCGTCGTGATCCTCATGGGCTTCGCGTTCCTGGGCGCCGTGCCCTTCCTGCAGCGCGAGCGCCGCCTGCACCTCAGCCCGCAGGCAGGGCTGTGGGGTGCGCCGCTCCTCGGCATCGTGTTCGGCCTGGGCTGGACGCCGTGCCTCGGCCCGACGCTCGTCGCCGTCCAGGCGCTGTCGCTCAGCGAGGCGTCGGCGGGCCGCGGCGCGGTCCTCGGGGTCGCGTACTGCGTCGGGCTCGGCGTGCCGTTCCTGCTCATCGCGCTCGGCCTGCAAAGCTCGCAGCGGATGCTGGGCTTCCTGCGCCGCCACCGCCTCGCGGTCATGCGCGTCGGCGGTGCGCTCCTCGTGCTCATCGGCCTCGCGCTCGTCACGGGCCTGTGGGGCACGCTGACCGGGGCGCTGCAGGGCTGGATCGGCGGATTCGTGACGGTGGTGTGATGAGCGACGAGAAGACCGAGCCGAGGTCGGCACCGAGGTACCGCCCGGAGGGCATCGACGACGCGTTCGCCGAGGGTGGCCCGGAGGCAGCCTCGACGCGGCCCGCCGACGGGCAGGACGCAGCGGGGACGGACGGGTCAGCAGGGTCGGCAGGCCCGAGCGTGCCGAGGCTCGGGCTCGTCGGGACGCTGCGCTGGACGTGGCGCCAGCTCACGAGCATGCGCGTCGCGCTCATGCTCCTCATGCTGCTCGCGGTCGCGGCGGTGCCCGGGTCGGTGCTGCCGCAGCGCCCGCAGGACCCCGCCGCGGTGCTGCGCTACCTCCAGGACAACCCGACGACGGGGGAGTGGCTCGACCGCCTCGGGTTCTTCGACGTCTACGCGTCCGTCTGGTTCTCCGCGATCTACATCCTGCTGTTCGTCTCGCTCGTGGGCTGCATCCTCCCGCGCACGAAGGCGCACCTGCAGGCGCTGCGCAGCCGCCCGCCGCGCACGCCGCGCCGGTTCGACCGGTTCCCCGCGCAGGGGGACGTCACGACCGACGCGTCGCCCGACGAGGTCGTGGCCGCGGCGCAGACGCACCTGCGCGGCCGCGTGCGGTGGCTGCCGACGTTCCGCGTCGAGACGGGCACGGAGGAGGCGGCCCCCGCCGTCGGGAAGCGGGCGGCGCGGCCGGCCGCGCGGACCGTGGCCGCGGAGCGCGGCTACGTGCGCGAGACGGGCAACCTCGTCTTCCACCTGTCGCTCCTCGGGCTGCTCGTCGCCGTCGCCCTCGGCCAGCTCCTGCACTACCGGGGGCAGGCGATCGTCACGGAGGACCGCGGCTTCGCGAACGCGGTCGTGGACTACGACACGTTCGAGAACGGCGCGTGGTTCCGGCCGTCGTCGCTCGTGCCGTTCTCGATGACGCTCGACCGGTTCGAGGCCGAGTTCGCCGCGGACGCCGTCGCGTTCGCGCAGTCGCGCGACTTCACGGCGTTCGTGACGGTGCGCGACCCGGACGGCGCGAGCCACGAGGAGACCATCAAGGTCAACCACCCGCTCACCGCGGGCGGGGCGAAGATCTACCTCCAGGGCAACGGGTACGCGCCCGAGGTGACCGTGCGCGACGCCGACGGCGAGGTCGCGTTCGCCGGCCGCGTGCCCTTCCTGCCCGAGGACACGATGTACACGTCGCGCGGCGTGATCAAGGTGCCGGACGTCTCGCCCGGGCTCGACCAGGTCGGGCTCGTCGGCTCGTTCCTGCCGACGGCGGAGCTCAGCGCGGACGGCACGACGGCGAGCTCGGTCTACCCGCAGCCGATCAACCCGCTCCTCGTGCTCGAGGTGTACCGCGGCGACCTGGGCCTCGACGAGGGTCTGCCGCAGAACGTGTACCGCCTCGACACCGAGGACCTCGAGCCGTCCGTCGACGAGGACGGCGAGCGCGTCAAGGTGCTGGTCGCCCCGGGCGAGACGGTCGAGCTTCCCGACGGCCTGGGCACGATCACGTTCGAGTCCCTGCCGCGCTACGTCGCGCTCGACCTGCGTCACGACCCGTCGCTCACGTGGGTGCTCGTCTTCGCGCTCGGCGCTCTGGGCGGCCTCGCGGTCTCGCTGTTCACGCCGCGCCGCCGCGTGTGGGTGCGCGCGTGGCGCGAGCCGGAGCCCGAGGCGGCGGACGACGCGACCGGGACGGTCCCGGGCGTGCCCCGCGAGCGGACCGTCGTCCGGGTCGCCGGGCTCGCGCGCGGCGACGACGCCGGGCTCCAGGGCGAGGTGGACTCGCTTCTCGCCGCGCTCCCGGGCGTGGCACCATCGGGTGAGGGCGATCTCACCTCCGGTCCGGCGCGCTCGCGCGGGACCTCGTCCTCCGACGCCCGGGGGACCGGATCGACCGCGCGCGGCACGGGCCGCGCACGAAAGGCTGACCGATGACCGTGGCCGAGCTGAGCCAGGACCTCGTGTGGGCGGCGGCGACCGCGCTGACCGTCGCGCTCGTGGCGTTCGCGATCGACCTGTCGCGCCTCGCGGGTCGCCGCGACGACGAGCGCACCGACCAGCGGACCGCCGAACAGGTCCGGCACCGCGACGCCGCGACGTCGCCCCAGCGCGCCGAGGCTCTCGCCGCGACCGGTGGGGCCTCGGCCGCCTCGCCGTACGGGCCGGGCGACGACGGCGACGACGCGCCGCGCGCCGAGGCCACTGCGGGTGGCGGAGCGGTCGACGGGCCGGCGCCGGTCTCGCGCAAGGCCGCGAACATCGGCATCTCCCTGACGTGGCTCGGTACCGCGCTCCTGCTGGCGGCGATCGTCACGCGCGGCATCGCGGCTGGTCGCACGCCGTGGGCCAACATGTACGAGTTCACGCTCGTGGGCAGCTTCGTGGCGCTCGCCGTGTTCCTCGTCGTCTCGCTCAAGCGGGACGTGCGGTTCCTCGGCTCGTTCGTCACCGGGCTCGCGGTGCTCTTCCTCGTCCTCGCGCAGAACGCGTTCTTCGTCGTCGCCACGGGCGTGCAGCCGGCGCTCCAGTCGTACTGGCTCGTCATCCACGTGGGCGTCGCGATCATCGCGACGGGCATCTTCACGGTCGCGTTCGTCACGTCGGTCCTGCAGCTCCTGCGCGACTCGCGCGACGAGGGCAGCGCGATCCTCGGCCGCCGCGGCTGGCGCTGGCTCGACTCGACGCCCACACCGACGCAGCTCGAGGCGCTGAGCTTCCGCCTCAACGCCGTCGCGTTCGTCCTGTGGACCTTCACGATCATCGGCGGCGCGATCTGGGCCGAGCACGCCTGGGGCCGCTACTGGGGCTGGGACCCCAAGGAGGTCTGGAGCTTCGTCGTCTGGGTCGTCTACGCGGCCTACCTGCACGCCCGGACGACGCGCGGCTGGTCCGGCCGTCGTGCCGCCTACTTCGTGGTCGTGGGCTACGCGTGCGTCCTGTTCAACTTCACCGGCGTGAACCTGCTGTTCAGCGGCAAGCACTCGTACTCGGGCCTCAACCCGGGCGACTGACGCCCTCCCTCGCGCCGAGAGATGAGCGTCCGCCCCCGGATCTGCCGATCCAGGGGCGGACGCTCTCGTCTCGGCCGGGGTGCGCGTGGTCTCAGCGGCTGCCTGGTCCGTCGCGCTCGGGTCCGGTACCGCTCTGGCCGGTGTCCTCCTCCCGCTCCGGGTCCGCGGCGTCGTCGTGCAGGCCGTGGTCCGGGCCGCCCGATCCCGGGTCGGTGCCCGGTGCCGGTTCGGCGCCCGGTGTCGGGCCGGTGCCGTAGGCCGGGGCGTCGTCGGCTGCGGGGCGGTCCGGGCGGTCGGTCGTGCCGGAGGTCCCGGGCGCCGATGTGTCGTTGCCCTGGCGACGCTGCTGCTGCTCGAGACGCCAGAGGAACTCCGGGTCGTCGTCCGGCGCGAGCGGCACGTTGCGCCGGCGTCGCGCGGGCGGCGTCGACCCGCTCCCGGGGCGCCCGCTCCCGCCGTAGCGGGGGGCGGAGCGCTGCGACCGCTTGACGAGGATCCAGGCGATCGGCCCCACGAACGGCAGCAGGACGATGAGCACGACCCACAGCCCCTTGGGGATCCCGCCCCGGTCCTCCTCGTCGCTCGAGGCGAGGTCGACGAGCGCGTAGACCGCGAGACCGACGGCGATGAGGGGCAGCAGCACGCGAAGCATGCCTCCAGCCTACGGGCCGTACCCTGGAGGAGTGCCCGTCCTCGTCTACTCCGTCCTGCGCCTCCTGCTCTTCGCAGCGGCTCTCGGCGCGCTCTGGCTCGCCGGGATGCGCGGCTGGCTGCTCGTGCTCGTCGCGGCCGTCGTCGCGCTCATGCTGTCCTACCTGACGCTGAACCGGCCCCGCGAGGCGGCGTCGCGCTATCTCGCCGAGCGGGCCGAGCGTCGTGCGCGCACGGGGGAGCGGTTCTCGCGCGAGATCGAGGACGACGCCGCGGTGGAGGACGCCGCGGTCGACGCCGCGGACGGACCCGAGGCGCACCCGACCCGCTGACGGGTCCTTCGTCGCAGGTCGGGCCTGTCGCTACAGCGCGAGCCCGACCCCGAGCAGGATCCCGTACGCGAGCTCGAACAGGCCCGTCCCCGCGAGGACCGGCACGAGCAGCGGCCCGCGCGCGCCGGCGATCACGGGCAGCGTGAGCAGGACCGCAGGCAGGAGCAGCACGAGGGTCAGCAGCGTCCACGCCGAGGCGAACGAGCACACGACCGCGAGCAGCAGCGGCACCCAGATCATCAGCACGAACACGCGCCGCGCGCGCCAGTCCCCGAGGCGGACGGCCAGCGTGCGCTTGCCCGCGACGACGTCGGTGGGGATGTCGCGCAGGTTGTTCACCATGAGGAGCGCGCACGCGAGCAGGCCCACGGCGACCGCCCCGACGAGGGACGGCCACGTCACGACGTCCGCCTGCGTGTACGTCGTGCCGAGCGTGGCGACGAGGCCGAAGAAGACGAACACGCCGACCTCGCCGAGCCCGCGGTACCCGTAGGGGTTGCGTCCGCCGGTGTAGTACCAGGCGGCGAGGATCGCGAGGGCGCCCACCGCGAGGAGCCACCAGTGCCCCGAGACCGTGCAGAGCAGGAGGCCGAGCACGGCGGCGAGCCCGAACGCGCCGAACGCCGCGGCGCGCACCTCGCTCGCTCGCGCCGCCCCGGTCGCGGTGAGGCGCATCGGTCCGACCCGCTCGACGTCCGTCCCGCGGATCCCGTCCGAGTAGTCGTTCGCGTAGTTGACGCCGACCTGGAGGGCGAGCGCGACGCCGAGCGCGAGCAGGGCGGGCCAGAATCCGAACCCGTCGACCTGCGCCGCGGCGCCCGAGCCGACGATCACGGGGGTCGCGGCGGCGGGGAGGGTGCGCAGGCGTGCGCCCGCGACCCACTCGGCGGGACTGGCCATGGTGCTCCGATCGGTCGTGCGGCTCGTGCTCAGGCGCCGTCGTGCCCGACGGCGAGCCGCGCCACCGCGGCCCGGTCCACCTTGCCGGGGCCTCGTCGAGGCAGGTCCGTCACGACGAGGACGCGGCGCGGTGCAGCGGCCCGTCCCAGCCTATCCGCGACGCGGCGCCGGATCGCGCCGGACAGCTCGGACGATGCCTGGCCCTGCAGCGTCACGACGGCGACGACCGCCTGCCCCCACTCGGGGTCGGGAACGCCGACGACGCACACCTCGCCGACGCCCTCGACGCCCGCGACCACGTCCTCCACGGCGGCCGGGGCGACGTTGACGCCGCCCGTGACGACGACGTCGTCGGCGCGTCCGAGGACCGTCAGGCGGGGCGGGTCGTCGTCGGCGATCCGGCCGAGGTCGCTCGTGCGGAACCACCGCGACCCGTCGGGGTCGGTGCGGAACGCCGCCGCCGTCGCCGCGTCGTCGCCGAGGTAGCCCTCCGCGAGGACCCGTCCCGAGAGCTCGACGACGCCCGACCCCCGCGCGAGGCGCACGCGCACGCCCGGGAGCGGGACGCCGTCGTAGACGCAGCCGCCGCACGTCTCGGTCATGCCGTAGGTCGTCACGACGCGGGCCCCGGCGGCGCGGGCGCGGCGGAGCAGCGCGGCCGGCGTCGCGGCACCGCCGAGCAGGACGGCGTCGAGCGAGCACAGGGCGTCGAGCCCGCTCGCGCCGCCGTCGGCGCCGGACTCGGCCGCCACGACGAGGCGGTGGAGCTGCGTGGGGACCAGGGAGGCGTAGCGCCGCCCGTCGTGCGGTGCGCGACGGACGAGCGCGGCGAAACCGTCGGCCGTGAACGGCTCGCCGGCGGGCGCTGCGGTCAGCCCGTGGCCCGCGTGCGCGCGGGCGACGACCTGGACCCCCGCGACGTGCGTGGCGGGCAGGGTGAGCAGCCAGTGGCCCGGACCGCCGAGGCGCGAGTGCGTCGCCTCGCCCGAGGCGCGCAGCGCGCTCGCCGACAGCGCGACCTCCCGCGCAGAGCCCGTCGATCCCGAGGTGCGCAGCACGAGCGCCGCGTCGCCGGGGTCGGCGTCCGCGAGCACCGGGACGGGCGCGACGGGCGGGCCGTCGCCGTCGAGCGCCGCTCCCACGGCCCGGACGAGCTCGGCCAGGTCTGCGGGGACGACGGCGCGGGTCACCCGATCAGCGTAGGTCGGGACGTAGGGTGTCCGGGAACCAGCCAGGGGACGCGCGGGAGCGACGGTCACGGGCGACGGACGAGGGGGTCCGGCGAGCGACGGGAGGGGCGACGGTGAGGATGCTCGCTGGAGGACCACACGGGCGACGCGGGCCACGAGCACCGCGCGGCCGCCGCGCCGTCGGTGGCGTGCTCGCGCTCGCGACGGCCGTGACGCTCGCGGCGTGCGGGGGCGGCGAGCCCGCGGCGCCGGTCACGGAGACCGTCGAGGCGGACAGCTCGGTCGCGAAGGGCGGCCCGCCCGACCCCGTGGTGCCCGTCGTGTGGCCGCTCACGGGCGTCGCCGTCGAGGAGGTCGCGGCGCGTCCGGCCCTCGCCGTGAAGATCGAGAACGCGCCTCAGGCGCGCCCCCAGACCGGCCTCGAGTCCGCCGACGTCGTCTGGGAGGAGGTCGTCGAGGGCGGGATCACGCGGTTCGTCGCGGTCTACCACTCGCAGGCTCCCGAGCTCGTCGGACCGGTGCGCTCGGTACGTCCCATGGACCCTGCGATCGTCGCGCCGCTGCACGGCGTCCTCGCTTACACGGGCGGGCAGGAGCCCTTCGTGGACGCGGTGGGAGCGGCGGGCGTCCAGTCCGTCGTCATGGACCACGGCGACGACGGCTTCGAGACGACCCGGGCCCGCCGGGCCCCGCACAACGTCTACGGGCGGCTCGCGGACTTCTGGGAGCAGGCGGACGACGAGCGCACGTCGCCGCCGCCGGCGCAGCTCGTCCACGCGCGCGAGCCCGGTCGGGGCACGGCGACGGTCTCGGGCACCCCGGCCGCGCGGCTGGACGTCGACCTGACGTTCGCGAGCCGGGCGGTGTGGGACTGGGCGGGCGACCAGGGCGCGTACGTGCGGAGCGAGGGCGACGAGCCCGCCGTCTCGGCCGACGACGCACGCCTCGCCGCGACGAACGTCGTGCTGGTCTCCGCGACGATGGTGAACACGCCGTTCACGGATCCCGCGGGGGCGCCGGTCCCGGAGACGCAGCTCGTCGGGTCGGGGGACGCCGTCGTCGCGAGCAGCGGCAAGCACGTCGCGGCGACCTGGTCGAAGGAGGCCGTCGACGCGCCGCTCGTCCTCACCGGCGCCGACGGCGCGCCCGTCCGGCTCGAGCCCGGCACGACCTGGATCGAGCTCGTGCCGACCGGCAGCGGGAGCTGGACGATCGGCTGACCCGTCCTCCTTCGGGCGGACGACCGCTCCCCCCGCGGGAGGAGCGGGCGCCGACCAGGAGCCTCCGCCGGGCCGACGCGCCCGGGTGTCCCGGGACGGCACCGTGGAGACATGGCAACCGTCGTCTCGAACCCCGTCCCCCCGTCGTCGGCCCGCACCCCCGGTGAAGGCCCCTCCGTGCCCCCGGCGCCGCCGTCGTTCGCCCCGCGTCCGCAGCGCGACGAGCCCGGCGCCGCGCGCTCGGCCGTCCCCGTCGTCGTCTCCGTCGGCCTGCTCTTCGGGCTCGCCGTCGCCGCCGCGTTCGTCGGCCGCGGCATCATCGAGATGCTCACTGGCATGCTCGGCCAGTGACCGCGCGGCCGTGACCCCCGCGCGGGGCGTGGCCGCCCGTCGCGTCAGAAGGCGTAGCCGAACCGGCCCCAGTCCGGGTCCCGGCGCTCGAGGAACGCGTCGCGGCCCTCGACGGCCTCGTCCGTCATGTAGGCGAGGCGCGTGGCCTCGCCCGCGAACACCTGCTGGCCCATGAGCCCGTCGTCCGCGAGGTTGAACGCGAACTTCAGCATGCGGACTGCCTGCGGCGACTTCGTCGCGATCGTCCGCGCGTACTCCAGGGCGAGCGCCTCGAGGTCCGCGTGGTCGGCGACCTCGTTCACCGCGCCCCACTCGTAGGCGTCCTGCGCCGAGTACTCGCGCGCGAGGAAGAAGATCTCCCGCGCCCGCTTCTGCCCGACCTGCCGCGCGAGGTAGGCCGACCCGTACCCGCCGTCGAACGAGCCGACGTTCGCGTCGGTCTGCTTGAACCGCGCGTGCTCGCGGCTCGCGATCGACAGGTCCGCGACGACGTGGAGCGAGTGGCCGCCGCCCGCCGCCCAGCCGTTGACGACCGCGACGACGACCTTGGGCATCGTGCGGATCAGGCGCTGCACCTCGAGGATGTGCAGCCGGCCGGCGCGGGCGGGGTCGACGTGGTCCGCGGTCTCGCCCAGCTGCTCGCCGTCGCCGGCAGGGTTCTCGACGGCGGTCGTGTACTGGTAGCCGGACCGGCCGCGGATGCGCTGGTCGCCGCCCGAGCAGAACGCCCAGCCACCGTCCTTGGGCGACGGGCCGTTCCCCGTGAGCAGCACGGTCCCGACGTCGGACGTCATGCGCGCGTGGTCGAGGACGCGGTAGAGCTCGTCGACGGTGTGCGGGCGGAACGCGTTGCGCACCTTGGGGCGGTCGAACGCGACGCGCACGACGGGCAGGTCGCGCAGCACCTCGCCGGGCGCGCCGTCGGCACCGGCAGAGCCCCGCTCGACCCCGCGGTGGTAGGTGATGTCCGTCAGTCCTTCGAAGCCGGCGACCTCGCGCCAGGCGAGCGGGTCGAAGGTCTCGGACACCTGGCGGGGCGGAGGGGTCCCTCCGGCGGTCGCCGCGTCGGGGCCGACGGCGGGTGCGGTGTCGTCAGGACTGCTCGGGCTGCTCGGGCTGCTCACGAGCGCCACGGTAGCCGGTCGACCGCCGGCTCGGGTGCCGGCTGAGGTGCCGACCGAGGTGCCGGCTCGGGTGCCGGCCCGCGTGGCGCGTGACGGCGCGGGGCGAGTCCCAGCGCGAGCCCGGCGCCGACGGCGAGCACCCCCGCGACGGCGTGCCAGGTCGCGCTCTCGACGCCGAGCGCGACGGACGCTGCGAGGGCTGCGACCGGCATCAGCCCGGCGAAGAGGCCCGCGCGCGCAGCCCCCAGTCTCGCGAGCCCCGAGTACCACAGGAGGAAGGCGACGGCCGTGACGACGACGGCCAGGTAGGCGAGCGCGGCGGTCTCCGTCGCGGTCGGCACCGCGAGGAACGGCCCGGGGAGCAGCAGGCCGCCCAGCGCGAGCTGCGGGACGGCGAGCCCGCACGCCCAGGCGGAGACCCGCAGCGGGCCGAGGGTCGACAGCAGCGGCAGCGCGAGGAGCGAGAAGCAGACCTCGCACGCGAGCGCGCCGAGGGCGAGCCCGAGCCCGACGAGGTCGACCGCACCGGGACCCTCGACGAGCACGACCCCGCCGGTCACGGCGAGGGCCGCGAGCCCGGTGCGGGCATCGACACGCCGCTCGCGGAGCGCCGCTGCGACGGCGAGGACCACGGGTGTCGCCCCGACGACGGCGCCGACGAGCGACGGGTCGGCCCGGTCGGCGCCGCGCACGACGAGCACGCTGAAGGCGACGAGCCCGGTCGCGGAGAGCGCCACGAGGCGTCCCGTCTGCCGCGCGGTCGGTCGGACCCACGGGACCCGGCGCCAGGCGAGGACGCCGACGAGGACGAGGGCGCCCACCGCGTAGCGCACCGCCTGCCCGCCGAGCAGCGGGTAGTCGGCGAGGGCGGCCGACGCGACGAACGACGCGCCGACGACGAGCATGCCCGCCGCGCAGAGGATCGAGGCCCGCGCGACGGACAGGCCGTCGCCGGCGACGCCGGACGGCGGGAGGACGCGGGACGCCGGCGGGGCCGGGCGAGCGGTGGACGTGGTCACCCTGCGACGGTAAAAGGGCCTGGTCCATGCGGACAGGGCCAGTTCGATTCTGGTTCACTGGTCCAGATGACGGATCTCGCTCAGCACCGGCTGGAACCCGACGCGCTGCTCCTCCTGCTGGGGCCGCGACCCGACGGTGCCGTCGGACGGTGGATCGAGGACGGGCTGAGGACCGCGATCGTCGACGGGCGGCTGAGCGCCGGTGCCGTGCTGCCCTCGAGCCGGGACACCGCGACGGCGCTCGGCGTCGCGCGCGGGACGGTCACCACTGCGCTCGACCTGCTCGTGGGCGACGGGCTGCTCGTCAGCAGACCTCGTGCCGGGGTCGCGGTGGCGGCTCTCCGCGGCCCCTCCGCGGCGTCGGCGAGCATGGCGAGCGACCCCGTTCCCGCGCCTCGCCCTGCCCGTGCGCCGAGCGTCGGGACGCCCGACCCGGCGCTCTTCCCGCGCACGGCCTGGTCGCGCGCGGTGCGGTCCGCGACGGCAGGCCTCCCGGACTCGGACCTCGGCTACCCGGACCCGCAGGGGCTCCCCGCGCTGCGGGAGGCGCTCGCGGATCACCTCCGGCAGGCGCGGGGCGCGCAGGCCCGGGCGCGCGACGTCGTCGTGGTGAGCGGCGTGGCCCAGGGCCTCACGCTGCTCGCCGGCCTGCTCGCGGCGCGGGGCGCCGGGACGTCGGCGCCTGCGCGCGTCGCGGTCGAGGACCCCTCGTCACCCGGAGCCGTCGACCTGCTCCTCGCGGCGGGGCTCGGCGTCGACCCCGTCCCGGTCGACGACGACGGCCTCCGCACCGACCTGCTCCCCGACGCGAGCGCGGTGCTCGTCACGCCGGCGCACCAGTTCCCGCTCGGCGTCGTGCTGGCGCCGGACCGGCGGCGGGAGGTCCTCGCCTGGGCGGGGGCGGGCGACCGGTACGTGCTCGAGGACGACTACGACGCCGAGCTCCGGTACGACCGGCGCCCTGTCGCCGCCCTCCAGGCGATGGACCCCGACCGGGTCGTGCTCCTCGGCTCGGTGTCGAAGATGCTCTCGCCGGCGCTGCGCCTCGGCTGGG
This sequence comes from Cellulosimicrobium sp. So1_17, assembly GCF_055181235.1. Taxonomy (NCBI): domain Bacteria; kingdom Bacillati; phylum Actinomycetota; class Actinomycetes; order Micrococcales; family Promicromonosporaceae; genus Cellulosimicrobium; species Cellulosimicrobium sp. So1_17. The sequence continues at coordinate 1,906,025 of NZ_CM143702.1, read as the reverse complement.
TCCTGGCGCCGCCGCAGCTCGTCGGGCCCCTCGTCGAGGCGAAGACGCGGGCCGACCTCGGCTGCTCGGTCCCCGAGCAGGCGGCGCTCGCGGACCTCCTGCGCGGCGGCGCCTACGGTCGCCACCTGCGCCGCGTGCGCACGATCTACCGCCGCCGTCGCGCGGTCCTGCTCGACGCGCTCGCCGCGCAGGCTCCGGGCCTCCGGGTGCGTGGCGTCGACGCGGGGCTGCACGTGGTGGTGGAGCTCGGGTCGCGCGGGGCCGAGGAGGAGGCCGTCCGCGTCCTCGCGGGGGCGGGCGTCCCGGCGCTGGCGCTGAGCGCGACGGGCGCGAGGCCCGGCGAGCGGTTCGGGGTCGTCGTCGGCACCGCCAGGGTGCGGGACGGCCAGGTGGGCGCCGTGGTGCGAGCCGTCCGAGCAAAGTAGTGGTACGTTAGTACCACTTAGCGCGCGACGGCGGGATCTGCCACCCGGTGCGCCGACCCACGGAGAGTCCTCATGGCGCTCGCATGGATCGTCCTCATCCTGTCCGGAATGCTCGAGGCCGGCTGGGCCCTGAGCCTCAAGGCGTCGGAGGGCTTCAGCAAGCTCTGGCCGAGCGTCTCGTTCGTCGTGCTGCTCGTGCTCAGCATGGTCGGGTTGAGCTACGCCCTCAAGACCCTGCCCGTGGGCGTCGCCTACGGCGTGTGGGTGGGGATCGGGGCCGCGCTGACAGCGGTCCTCGCCATCGTCCTGTTCGACGAGCCCGTCACGGTCCTCAAGGTCATCTCCCTCGTGCTGATCGTGGCCGGGGTGGTCGGGCTCAACCTGTCCGGTGGGGGCCACTGATGCCCGAGGCGTCGAGGGAGCTCGCGCCCCCCGAGGGCACGCCCACCGGACCTCGTCGACAGGCGCGCGGCACCGCGCGCCGCGACGCGATCGTCCGGGCGGCCGCCGACCTCATCCTGCGCGAGGGGCCCGCCGCCGTGACGCACCGTGCGGTCGCCGCTCGCGCCCAGGTCCCGCTGGCGGCGACGACCTACTACTTCACCGGTCTCGACGACCTCATCGGCGCGGCGGGGCGGATGATCGTCGACGGGTGGGCCGAGCACGCGCGCGACGCCGCGGCGCGGGCCATCCGGCGGGCCTCGTCCGGTTGGAGGGCGGCCACCACCGGCGCCGAGGCCCTCGTCGACTCCGTCCTGCTGCCCGGCGGCGAGGCAGAGGTGCGCGGGTTCTACGAGCACCTCGTCGGCGCGGGCAGGTACCCGGCCCTCGCGCACGCGTACGCCGAGGGGCGGCACCAGCTCGACACCGCCGTCGCCCACGTCCTCACGGTGCTCGGCGTGGAGCGGGTGAGCCCCGGGCTGCTCGTCGCCGTCGTCGACGGCGCCGCGGTGAGCGCGCTGAGCGAGGGCCGCGACGTGCGTGGCCTCGCCGTGCGGCTCGTCGCCGACCTGCTGGGCGACGACGGGCAGAACAGCTAGACCTCGTCCCGGTACGCAGTCCCGGCGACCGGGACAGGCCGACCGGGACCGGGCCCCGCTCGACGGGGGCCGTGGCGGGCGGTGGCATAGCCTGGGGGCGTGCCCGACCCCCGCTCCGCCGTCGTCTACCGCACCCGCCTGACCACGCGCTTCCGCGGCCTCGACGCACGCGACGGCGTGCTCCTGCGGGGCGACGCCGGGTGGGGCGAGTTCTCCCCGTTCTGGGACTACGACGACGCCGAGTCCGCCGCATGGCTGCGCGCCGCGCACGAGGCCGCCGACGACGGCTGGCCCGCTCCGGTGCGCGACGTCGTCCCGGTCAACGTCACGGTGCCGGCCGTCGGGCCCGAGCGCGCGCGGGAGATCGTCGCCGCGTCCGGCGGGTGCCGCACCGCCAAGGTGAAGGTCGCCCAGCGCGGGCCGGACGGTGCCCTCGAACCGCTCGCCGACGAGGTCGCGCGGCTCGAGGCCGTGCGCGACGCGCTCGGCCCCGGCGGCCGGGTGCGCGTCGACGCGAACGGCGCGTGGGACGTCGACGACGCGCTGCGCCGCCTGCCGCACCTCGACCGCGCCGCGGGCGGTCTCGAGTACGTCGAGCAGCCGTGCGCGGACGTCGCCGGTCTCGCCGCCATCCGTCGCGGACAGCCGGGGGACAGGGCGGTGCCCGTCGCCGCCGACGAGTCGGTCCGTCGCGCCGAGGACCCGCTCGCGGTGGTCCGCGCCGACGCGGCCGACGTGGTCGTGCTCAAGGTGCAGCCGCTCGGCGGCGTGCGGGCGTGCCTCGAGCTCGCCGCGCAGGTCGGGGTGCCCGTGGTGGTCTCGTCCGCGCTCGAGTCGTCGGTCGGGATCGCGGGGGGAGTGGCGCTCGCGGCCGCACTGCCCGAGCTGCCGTACGCGTGCGGTCTCGCGACGGTCCAGCTCCTCGCCGACGACGTCACCGGCTCCCCGCTCCTGCCGGTCGACGGCGTGCTGCCCGTCGCTCGCCCCGAGCCCGCGCCCGACCGGCTCGCCGCGTGCGCGCCCGACGGCGACACCGACCGTCGCTGGCGCGAGCGGCTCGACCGGGTCTCCGCGCTCGTGGGCGCCTCCGCCTCGGCGGCGCGGCGATGAGCGGCGCGGTGACGGGCGGCGCGGTGACGGACGGCGCTCCGGGCGAGACGGCCGGGGCGCAGCAGCCGCCCGCGGTGCGCGCCGCGTGCGCGCTCGTGGCCCGGCTCGTCCGCGAGGGCGTGCGCGACGTCGTGCTCGCGCCTGGCTCGCGCTCCGCGCCGCTCGCGTACGCGGTCGCGGCGGCGGCGGACGCCGGCCTCCTGACGCTCCACGTGCGCGTCGACGAGCGGTCCGCCGGGTTCCTCGCGCTGGGCGTCGCGCGCGGGAGCGCGCCGGTCGAGGCCGCGGGCGGGGTCGCGGTGCCACGGCCGGTCGCCGTCGTCACGACGTCCGGAACGGCGGTGGCGAACCTCCACCCCGCGGTGCTCGAGGCGCACCACGCGGGCGTGCCCCTCGTGCTGCTCACCGCCGACCGACCGCACGAGCTGCGCGGCACGGGCGCCAACCAGACCACCGACCAGGTGGGGATCTTCGGGTCGGCGGTGCGCCTCGTCGTCGACCAGCCCGCGCCCGACGGGCGGGACGGCGAGGTGCGCGACCTCCTCGCCGTGGCGACGCGTGCCCTCGCCGCGGCGACCGGCGCACGCACCGGCGCTCCCGGTCCCGTGCACCTCGACCTCGCGTACCGCGAGCCGCTCGTCCCCGTCAGCGCCCTCGGCGCGGCGGACGTCGACCCCGCGACGGCCGGTGTCCGCCGGACAGTGGTCGTCCCGGCGCTGGTTTCCGTTCCGCGGCAGGGGTGGCCCACCGGGAGGACCGTGGTCGTCGCGGGCGACGGCGCCGGCGCGGTCGCCCGCGACCTCGCCGAGGCGCGTGGCTGGCCGCTGCTCGCGGAGCCGTCGTCGGGTGCCGTCGGAGGACCGAACGCCGTGCCGGCGGCGTCGCTCGTGCTCGGCGTGGCCGAGCTCGCGGACGACGTCGAGGAGGTCGTCGTGCTCGGCCGCCCCACCCTCACGCGTCCGGTCCAGCGTCTGCTCGGCCGCGAGGACGTGTCCGTCGCGGTCGTCGCGTCTGCAGGTGCACCGTGGCCCGACGCCGCACGCAACGCGTGGTCGGTGCTCCCTGCCGTCCCGCCGGAGTGGCTCGTGCCGGCGCCCGAGGTACCGGCGGCCGCCGACGCCGAGGCGGCCGACCGGCGCTGGCCGGCCCGGTGGCGCGCCGCGGCCCGGGCGGCCGCGCGCGTCGTCGACGCCGCGACCGCCGGAGACCGCCCGACCGGCCCGGCCGTCGCGCGCGCCGTCGCGGAGGCGTGCGGAGCCGACGACGTGCTGGTCGTCGGGTCGTCCAACCCGGTGCGCGACCTGGACGTCGTGCTCGGCGTCGCGCTCGCCGAGGACGCCGCTGACGACCGCGCCGACGATGCGGTGTCCCGCACCGGACGCGGCGCGCCGCGCGTCGTCGCGAACCGCGGCCTCGCGGGGATCGACGGCACCGTCTCGACCGCGCTCGGCGTCGCGCTCGCCGAGGCCCGGCGCGGACGGCGGACGCGGGCGCTGGTCGGAGACCTGACGTTCCTGCACGACGTGGGCGGGCTCCTGCGCGGACCGCACGAGCCGCACGTCGACCTGCAGCTCGTGGTCGTCAACGACGACGGCGGGTCGATCTTCGCGGGGCTCGAGCCCGGCGCGCTGGGGGAGTCGTCGACGGCCGCCGGTGCGACGTTCGAGCGCGTCTTCTCGACGCCGCACGGCGCGAACCTCGCGCACCTGTGCTCCGGGTACGGCGTGGACCACCAGCTCGTGCCCGACGTCGCGTCGCTGCGGCACGCGCTCGCCGCGCCGAGCCACGGGGTGCAGGTGCTCGAGATCCAGGTTCCGCGGACCGACCGGCGGGCGGACGCCGCAGCGCTCGCCGCGGCGGTACGGACCGCCGTCGTGGAGGCGCTCGCGGGCTGACGCGTGCGTGCGCCCCCTCGGTGCGTGCGCCCCCTCGGTGCGGGCACCGTGTCGGTGGCGTCGGCCGTCGGGTCGTCCGGGAAGGCGCTGCGCAGGATTCGCAGCCGATTCCCAGGAACGCTCAAGGGTCGTTCAAGGCCAGGGGTGTGAAGTAGTGGGCAGAACCGAGGAGGCCCACCATGTCGAACGACACCCCCACCGCGCCGATGCAGCCCGTCGAGCACCCACAGACGCAGCCGACCGCTCCGCTCGCGGTGCCGCAGCACGTCCAGCAGGTCCAGTTCGCCCAGCCGGCCGCGCCGCAGCAGCCGGCCGCCCCGCAGCAGGCGGCCACGAACCCGTACGCCCGTCCGGCGCAGGCTGCCGCGGGAACGCCGGCCGGACCCGCCACCGGCGCCGCGTCGGGCGGGTACGGCGCCGTGCCGCCGCCTCCGGCACCGCCCGTGCAGGGCGAGCCCACCGGTCCGCGCTCCGAGCGCCGTCGCACCTGGGTCCCCGTCGTGAGCGCCGCTGCCGCAGCCGCGGTCGTCGCGAGCCTCGGCACCGCCGGGCTCGTCCTCGCGGTCGACGACGACACCTCGCCGAGCAGCTCGCTCGCGCAGGTCGGGCAGCAGCAGGACGAGTCGACGACGGCCCCCGTCTCGAGCTCGTCCTCGCAGAACCCCGACTGGGAGGCCGTGACGCAGGCCGTCGCGCCGTCGGTCGTGGCGATCCAGGTCCAGACGCAGTCCGGCGGCGGTGAGGGCTCGGGCGTCATCATCGACGACCAGGGCCACGTCGTGACGAACAACCACGTGGTCGCGGGCGCCGTCGACGACACCGTCCAGGTGACCCTCAGCGACGGCCGCCTGTTCGAGGCGACGATCGTCGGGCTCGACCCGGCGACGGACCTCGCCGTCGTGCAGATCAAGGACGCCCCGGACGACCTGCAGCCCGCGACGCTCGGCGACTCGGACGACGTGAGCGTCGGCGAGTCGGTCCTCGCGGTGGGCAACCCGCTGGGTCTCGCGAACACCGCGACGACCGGCATCGTGTCCGCCGTGGACCGGCCCGTCTCCGCCTCGGGCTCCGAGGGCGGCACGTCGGTGGTGACCAACGCCATCCAGATCGACGCCGCGATCAACCCCGGCAACTCGGGCGGGCCGCTGTTCGACGCGCAGGGCAGGGTCATCGGCATCACGTCCTCGATCGCGTCGCTGTCGAGCGGCGGGAGCCAGTCCGGCTCGATCGGTCTGGGCTTCGCGATCCCCGTGAACCTCGCGAAGACGATCGGCGGTCAGCTCGTCGAGAACGGCACCGCGGAGCACGCGTTCCTCGGGGTCTCCCTCTCGGACGCGACCGCGACGGCCGACGGCGTGACGCGCCGCGGCGCGCAGGTCGCCGAGGTCACCGAGGGGTCGCCCGCCGCCGAGGCCGGCATCGAGAGCGGTGACGTGATCGTCGCGATCGACGGTGACCCCGTCGGCGGTGCGGAGTCGCTCACCGCGTTCGTCCGCGAGCGTGCGGCCGGCGCGAACGCGGCGCTCACCGTCGTCCGCGACGGCGAGACCCTCGAGGTCGACGTGACCCTCGCGACGCGCCCCGCCGACCAGGAGACCACCGGCGAGGGCTCGGAGGGCTCGGACGGTTCCGGCCAGGGCCAGCTTCCGGAGGGCCAGCTGCCCGAGGGCCAGGACGGCCAGGGACAGGTGCCCGAGGGCCAGGGCGACCAGCAGGGCGAGCAGGGTCAGGGCACCGACCCCAGCGACCCGGGCAACGTCCCGAACCCGTTCGACTGGTTCTTCGGCGGACAGGGCTGACCCACCGCCGCTGTCTTCCGCTGCGCCGTCCTCCCATCCGGCGCGACGGGACCGGCGGAGCGCTGCGGACGTCCCCCCGCGCGCACCGCCCGGCCGGCACGGACCTGGTCCGTGCCGGCCTTCGGCGTCCCCGGGGTCAGGTCGGTCCAGCGGTGACGTCAGGGCCGTCCCAGCCCGCGTCGTCGGACGACGAGCCACCGAGCGTCGCCGTGTCGGTCGCGAGCCCACGGGACGGGAGGGGCTTGGTGAAGAACCCCGCGGTCCGCGTGTAGCCGTGGGCCGTCGAGAACTCCTCGCAGACGGCCGTCGCGATCGCCGCTCGGGCGGCGCCGGCCTCGACCGCCCAGTCCTCCGCGGACGACAGCAGGGCGCGGCCCACGCCGCGACGCCGGTGCGCGGGGGCGACGGCCACCTCCTCGACGCGGCACACGTCCCCGTCGGCGGCGAAGCTCAGGTGCCGGTTCGCCAGGACGTAGCCGACGACGCCCTCGCCCGGCAGCTCGGCCACCGCGAACCAGGTGTCGAGCGCACCGAGCAGCGGGCCGAACGACCGGTCGAACGCCCGTCGCTCGGGTGCGTCGGGCCGGAGCTCCGCGACGAGGGGCCAGACGGCGTCGCGGTCGGTGACCGTCGCACGCCGGACGAGGACGCCGGCGCGGCCACGATCGGGACCCGTGACGGACGAGCCGGGAGGAAGGGAGGATTCGGACACCTGCGCGAACCTAGCAGCGGCCCGAACTCCCTGGACAGAGGCGTCCGGTGCGCGGTCGGGTGCTCGCGGTGGTGACGTTCCCCACACCCGCCGGCTCGACGGCGACGGCCGGCGCCCACCACCGGCTCAGGAGCCGAGCGCGTACCGCAGGGGCTCGAGCTTTGCCTCGGACTCCGCGAGCTCGGCCGCCGGGTCCGACGCGGCGACGATGCCGCAGCCCGCGAAGAGCCGCACGTCGCGCGGGTCCGATGCGGAGAGCTCGGCCGAGCGCAGCGCGATGCCCCACTCGCCGTCGCCGTCCGCACCGAGCCAGCCCACGGGACCGGCGTAGCGGGAGCGGTCCATGCCCTCGATCTCGCGGATGAGGTCGCGCGCGGCCTCGGTCGGGGTGCCGCACACAGCGGCCGACGGGTGCAGCGCCGCCGCGAGCGCGAGGCTCGTCGGCGCCGCAGCCGGGCGCGACGCGCCGCCGCGCGCGAGGACGCCCGTGACGTCGGACGCGAGGTGCATGACGTTCGGCAGATGGAGCACGAACGGCGTGTCGGGGACGTTCATCGACGAGCAGAACGGCGCGAGCGCCTGCGCGACGGAGGTCACGGCGTACTCGTGCTCCTCGAGGTCCTTGGACGACCGCGCGAGCTGTGCCGCGCGCAGGAGCGCCTCGTCGTCGGACAGCCCGGCCCGCCGGATCGTGCCCGCGAGCACGCGCGACGTGACGAGGCCCTTCTCGCTGCGCACGAGCAGCTCGGGCGTCGCGCCGACCATGCCGTCGACCGAGAAGGTCCAGCACGCCTCGTACGCCGTGGCGAGGCGTGCGAGCAGCCAGCGCGGGTCGACCGGCGCGCTCGTGCGGGCCACGACGTCGCGCGCGAGCACGACCTTCTCGAGCGCCCCGGCGCGGATGCGCTCGACACCCTCCGCGACGACGGCGGCCCAGTCGTCCGCGCGCAGGGCGCCGTCGTGCCACGTGACCTCACCGGGCGGCGTGACGGGCGTGCGCGGCGTACGGGCCAGCGCGGCGGCGGGGGAGGAGGACAGCGAGCCCGCGGTGTCGACCGTCGTGAGCCACGTCGTCCCGTCGCGGCGACCGACGACGACGCGCGGGACCACGAGCACCCCGCCTGCCCGCAGCGGCTCGTGCGCGTCGTCGCCGGGCGCGGAGTCGTCGAACGCGAACGTGCCGAACGCCACCGGCCCGGTGCCCGGCAGGCCGACCTCGTCGCGCACGACGGCGCGCGCGAGGGTCTCGTGCCACGCCGCCTCGGCGTCGGCGAACCGGCCCGGTCCCCACGTCTCGAGGCGCAGCGCCTCGCCCCAGCCCACGATCCCGTCGCCGCGGCGCACCCAGCTGAGGGGCCGCGCGTCGGGCAGGAGGTCGACGAGCGCGGCGGGACCACCGGGGAGGTCGTCGATCCGGCTGGTCCGGACGACGAGCGGGTGGGGCTGGACGGCCGGGGCCGCCGACGGTTCTGCAGTCATCGCCACCCAGGGTAAGCGCGCCCGCCTGGTGCGGCGCAGCGCGGCGGTCGTGGAAGCATGGGCCCATGCCCCGCGCCAGCCTGGACAAGAAGCCCGCCGAGGTCGCGTCGATGTTCGACGGCATCGCCCGCCGCTACGACCTGACCAACGACATCCTGTCGCTCGGCCAGGACCGGGCCTGGCGCCGGGCCACCGTGCGCGCGCTGGGTGCGCTGCCCGGCGAGAAGGTGCTCGACCTCGCTGCCGGGACGGGAACCTCGTCCGAGCCCTTCGCGGACGACGGGGTGCGCGTCGTGCCGTGCGACTTCTCGTTCGGGATGCTCCAGGTCGGCAAGGAGCGTCGGCCGGACCTGCCGTTCGTCGCGGGGGACGCGACGCACCTGCCCTTCGCCGACGGGACGTTCGACGCCGTGACGATCTCGTTCGGGCTGCGCAACGTCGTCGACACCGAGGGTGCGCTGCGCGAGATGCTGCGCGTCGTGCGGCCTGGCGGCCGTGTCGTGATCTGCGAGTTCTCGACGCCGACGTGGGAGCCGTTCCGCGTGCTCTATCAGGAGTACCTCGTGCAGGCGCTGCCGCGGATCGCCGCCGCCGTGACGCGCGAGGGCGGCTCGTACGAGTACCTCGCGGAGTCCATCGCGGCGTGGCCGGACCAGCGAGGTCTCGGCCGCCTGCTGCTGCGTGCCGGCTGGGAGAGCGTGGCCTACCGGAACCTGTCTGGCGGCGTCGTCGCGCTGCACCGCGGCACGCGCCCCGCCGCGTAGCGAGGAGCACCCGCGCCGCGGCTGACGGGCGCACCACGTCGGACCGGCGCTCGGACGGCCGCGTCAGACCGGCGCGAGGGGCTCGTGCGGCTCGTCCGGGAGGTGGACGACGACGTCGTCCCCCGCCGTGATCGTCCCGCCCTGCTCGACCACGGCCATGACGCCGGCCCTGCGCACGACGCCGCCCGCGCCGTCGGGCACGACGACCTGCTTGAGCAGGCCGGCCTGGAAGTCGTTGATCTGCTGGCACGGGTTGCGCAGCCCGGTGACCTCGAGCACGACGTCCGGCCCGATGGCGAGCCGCGTGCCGCGGGGCAGCGCGAGGAGGTCGATCCCGCGCGTCGTGACGTTCTCCCCGAGGTCTCCCGGAGCGACGTCGAACCCCGCGCCGGCGAGCTCGTCGAACAGCTCGGCGTGGATGAGGTGCACCTGGCGCAGGTTCGGCTGCGTCGGGTCCGCCCGAACCCTGCTGCGGTGCTGGACCGTCACGCCCGCGTGCGTGTCGCCGACGACTCCGTGACCTGCGACGACACGGACCGAGTCGCTGACCTGCTTGCTGAACTCGTGGTCCGGGCTCGAGGCCACGGCCACGACGTGCGGTGAGGTGGAGGGCACGCGGTCATCCTGCCGCACTGCGGGACCGAGGGCCCAGGAGATGCCGACGAGGGTCCTCGATGTGGCGAGGAAGGGTCACCTTGCTACACATCGCGCGGAACCAGTGACTAGAGTGACGGTGTCCATTGTGACCGACTTCACAAGGGCTGTGGGTGCACCGTGCCTGACGACGGGTGACGGTGAGGTGCGCGAGCACCGGTGGTCCGACGAGCGGCGAAGAGGTGAGGACGTGGGCGCAGGACGCGACGACGCCGACGTCATCGTCGTGGGCGCGGGTCCCGCCGGCTCGACGGCGGCCCACTACTGCGCCGCCACGGGCCTGAACGTCCTGCTGCTGGAGAAGTCCGCGTTCCCGCGCGACAAGATCTGCGGCGACGGCCTCACCCCGCGCGCCGTGGCCGAGCTGGTACGCATGGGCGTCCCGACGCGCGCCGAGGACGGCTGGATCCGCAACGAGGGCCTGCGCGTCGTCGCGAGCGGCAGGTCGTGGGAGCTCGCGTGGCCCGACCTCGCGTCCTACCCGAGCTACGGCATGGCCCGCGCACGGCACTCGTTCGACCGCACGCTCGCCGAGCACGCGCAGCGCACCGGCGCCAAGCTCCTCGAGCGCACGGCGGTGACCGGTCCGCTGCTGAACGAGCGCACCGGCCGCGTCGTCGGTGTCACGGCCCGTCCCGTGGACGACAAGGGCCGCCGCGCGGGTGACGAGGTCACGTACCGCGCGCCCGTCGTCATCGCCGCCGACGGCGTCTCGTCGCGGTTCGCGCTCGCGCTCGGCCTGAGCCGTCGCGAGGACCGGCCCATCGGCGTCGCCGTCCGCACGTACTTCCGCACGCCCCGTCATGTCGACGCGTGGATGGAGTCCCACCTCGAGCTCTGGGAGGGCGCGCCGAACGAGTCCGCGCTGCTGCCCGGCTACGGGTGGATCTTCGCGCTCGGCGACGGCACCGCGAACGTCGGTCTCGGGTCGGTGAGCTCGTCGCCGGCGAAGCAGTCCGCGGCGAACGTCGACTACAAGGACCTGTTCGCCACGTGGATGCGCAACGCGCCCGCCGAGTGGGAGCTCACCGAGGAGAACCAGATCGGCCCGGTGCGCGGCGCGGCGCTCCCCATGGGGTTCAACCGCACGCCGCTGTACACGCGCGGCGTGCTGCTCGTCGGCGACTCGGGCGGCATGGTGAGCCCGTTCAACGGCGAGGGCATCGCCTACGCGATGCAGGCCGCGCGCACGGCGGCGGACGTCGTGGCGCAGTCCCGGGCACGGGCCACCGACGCGGGGCGCGAGCGCGCGCTCCAGACGTACCCGAAGGTCATGCGCCGCGAGCTCGGCGGCTACTACACGCTCGGCCGGTACTTCGTGAGGCTCATCGAGCACCCTGAGATCATGCGGATCTGCACGCGCTACGGGCTGCCGCGCCCGGTCGTCATGCGGTTCGTCCTCAAGCTGCTGTCCGACTGCTACGAGCCCCGCGGCGGCGACTGGGTCGACCGCGTCATCGCGGGGCTGACGAGGGTGGTGCCATCGTCATGAGACCACGAGGTGGGCCGTCAGACGATCCGGCAGAGGCGCCGGCGCTCGCACCACCACCTGACCTCCACCCCGGACGGCGTCGTCCGGGGACCACGAGCCACCACGCGAGGAGTCGACGATGACCAACCCGTACGTGCCGCTCCTCGTCCTCATGGGCGTGGCCGCAGTGCTCGCCCTCGGCGGCGTCGGCGCGAGCGCCGTGATCGGTCCGAAGCGTTACAACCGCGCCAAGGTGGACGCGTACGAGTGCGGCATCGAGCCCACGCCCCACGCCGTCGGCGGCGGGCGCTTCCCGATCAAGTACTACCTCGTCGCGATGACCTTCATCGTCTTCGACATCGAGGTCGTCTTCCTCTACCCGTGGGCCGTCGACTTCGCGACGCTCGCGACGTTCGGCCTCGTCGCGATGCTCGCGTTCCTCGCGCTCATCACCGTCCCGTTCGTCTACGAGTGGCGTCGCGGGGGCCTCGAGTGGGACTGACACCGATCATCTGCACCTGTCCGCGGCACGAGCCGCACGCGCGACCGACGATGGGCTAGGAGAACAACCATGGGGATCGAGGAAGCTCCTTCAGGCTTCTTGCTCACGACCATCGAGGACCTCGCCGGGTACTTCCGCAAGGCCTCGCTGTGGCCCGTGACGTTCGGGCTCGCGTGCTGCGCGATCGAGATGATGGCCGCGGGCGCCTCGCGCTTCGACCTGTCGCGCTTCGGCATGGAGGTCTTCCGAGCGTCACCGCGCCAGGCGGACCTCATGATCGTCGCCGGCCGCGTGAGCCAGAAGATGGCGCCCGTCGTGCGCCAGGTCTACGACCAGATGAGCGAGCCCAAGTGGGTCCTGTCGATGGGCGTGTGCGCGTCGAGCGGCGGGATGTTCAACAACTACGCGATCGTGCAGGGCGTCGACCACGTCGTCCCGGTCGACATCTATCTCCCGGGGTGCCCGCCGCGGCCCGAGATGCTCATCAACGCGATCCTCGCGCTGCACGAGCAGATCGGCGACGAGCCCCTGGGCGCGAACCGCAAGGAGGCGGCGCGCGCCGCGGAGGCGGCCGCGCTCGAGGCGACGCCGACCTTCCAGATGAAGGGTCTGCTCCGGTGAGCGCCGGGCCCGCAGACGGCGCCAAGCCCGTCCCGCAGCCCGAGGAGGTCCAGGGGCCGCGCTCGGGCGAGCTCGTCACCGGTGCCGAGGCGCCGCGCACGCTCGACGTGGTCGAGGTGCGGTCGGGCATGTTCGGCGCGCAGGGCTCCGGCGACACGTCCGGCTACGGCGGTCTCGTGCAGCCCGTCGCGATGCCGGGCGCGACCCCGCGGCCGTACGGCGGCTGGTTCGACGACGCCGTGGACGTCCTCGCGCAAGTCCTCGCCGAGGGCGGCACGTCGATCAACGACGCGGTCGAGTACGTGAGCGTCGACCCGCCGGGACGGCACGGCGAGCTGACGCTCCACGTGCACCGCGACCACCTCGTGGAGGTGTGCCGTGCGCTGCGCGACGACCAGGACCTGCGGTTCGAGCTGAGCCTCGGCGTGAGCGGCGTGCACTTCCCGCACGACGTCGGCCGCGAGCTCCACGCGGTCTACCACCTGACGTCGGTCACGCACGGCCGACGCCTCCGCCTGGAGGTCGCCGTGCCCGACGCCGACCCGCACGTCCCGTCGACCACGTCGGTGTACCCGACGAACGACTGGCACGAGCGCGAGACGTGGGACTTCTTCGGCATCGTCTTCGACGGGCACCCGGCGCTCGCGCGCATCGAGATGCCCGACGACTGGCCCGGCCACCCCCAGCGCAAGGACTACCCGCTCGGCGGGATCCCGGTCGAGTACAAGGGCGCGACCGTCCCCCCGCCGGACACGAGGAGGTCGTACTCGTGAGCACGCACACCACCGGGGCGTCGCAGTCCGCCCCGCACTCCACGCGCCCGCCCGTGGGCGACTTCGAGCAGGGCGTCCCGAGCTTCGAGGCGTCGGGCGGCGACTGGGCGGAGATCGCGGAGAGCGCGGTCGCCGCGGCGGCGCTCGGCGAGGAGCGCATCGTCGTCAACATGGGCCCGCAGCACCCGTCGACGCACGGCGTGCTGCGCCTGATGCTCGAGATCGACGGCGAGACCGTCACCGAGGCGCGCTGCGGCATCGGCTACCTGCACACGGGCATCGAGAAGAACATGGAGTACCGGACGTGGACGCAGGGCGTCACGTTCTGCACGCGCATGGACTACCTCGCGCCGTTCTTCCAGGAGACGGCGTACTGCCTCGCGGTCGAGAAGCTCCTCGGCATCACGGACGACGTGCCCGAGCGGGCCAGCGTGATCCGCGTGCTCGTCATGGAGCTCAACCGCATCGCGTCGCACCTCGTGTGCCTCGGGACCGGCGGCAACGAGATGGGCGCCACGACGGTCATGACCGTCGGCTTCACGGCGCGCGAGGAGATCCTCAAGATCTTCGAGGCGATCACGGGCCTGCGCATGAACCACGCGTACGTGCGCCCCGGCGGCGTCGCCCAGGACGTCCCGACCGACATCGTGGACCAGGTCCGCGAGGCGGAGCCCCTGATCCGGCGCTACCTCGGCCAGCTCGGCGACCTCATGCTCGCGAACCCGATCTTCAAGGGCCGTCTCGTCGGCGTCGGGCACCTCAACCTCGCCGGCTGCATGGCCCTCGGCATCACGGGCCCGGTCCTGCGGTCGACGGGCCTGCCGTACGACGTGCGCAAGACAGACCCCTACTGCGGCTACGAGACGTACGACTTCGACGTCCCGACGTCGCAGGGCGCGGACTGCTACGACCGCGTCGTGCTGCGGATCGAGGAGTGCTACCAGTCGCTGCGCATCGTCGAGCAGTGCCTCGAGCGCCTGGAGGCGACGGCGGGTCAGCCCGTGATGGTCGGCGACCGCAAGATCGCGTGGCCGGCGCAGCTCGCGATCGGGTCCGACGGCCAGGGCAACTCGCTCGAGCACATCAAGGAGATCATGGGCACCTCGATGGAGGCCCTGATCCACCACTTCAAGCTGGTCACGGAGGGCTTCCGGGTCCCGGTGGGCCAGGCGTGGCAGACCGTGGAGCACCCGCGCGGAGAGCTCGGCGTGCACCTCGTGTCCGACGGCGGGACGCGCCCCTACCGCGCGCACTTCCGCGACCCGTCGTTCAACAACCTCCAGGCCGTGGCCGCGATGTGCGAGGGCGGCCAGGTCGCCGACGTCGTCGTCGCCGTCGCGTCCCTGGACCCGGTGCTGGGAGGGGTGGACCGATGACGATCGACGCTGGACCCGCCACGAACGGGTCGCCCGCGGGCGGTCGCCGCTCGCGCCCGGGCTACGACTCCGAGACGCACGCGCGCCTCGCGTCCGACGCCGCGCAGATCGTCGCGCGCTACCCGCAGGCACGCTCGGCGCTCCTGCCGATGCTGCACCTCGTGCAGGCCGAGGACGGCTACGTCTCGCGCGACGGGATCCTGTTCTGCGCCGAGCAGCTCGACCTCACGGCCGCCGAGGTCTCCGCCGTCGCGACGTTCTACACCCAGTACAAGCGCCACCCCAACGGCACCTACACGGTGGGCGTCTGCACCAACACGCTCTGCGCGATCATGGGCGGCGACGCGATCTTCGACGAGCTCTCCGAGCACCTCGGCGTCGGCCACGACGAGACGACCGACGACGGTGCGATCACCCTCGAGCGCGTCGAGTGCAACGCCGCCTGCGACTACGCGCCGGTGATGATGGTCAACTGGGAGTTCTTCGACAACCAGACCCCGCAGACCGCGACGGACATCGTCGACCGCCTCCGCGCGGGCGAGCAGGTCGCCCCGACCCGCGGCGCGGCGAGCGTCTGCTCCTTCAAGCAGATGAGCCGCGTCCTCGCGGGCTTCTCCGACGGCCGCGCCGACGAGGGCGTCGGCGCCGGCGAGCCCACCCTCGTGGGCCTGCGCCTGGCCCGCGAGAACGGCTGGACCGCCCCCGACCCGGACGCCACTCCGGACGGTGAGGCGACGAGCGGCGAGACGGGCGCGAAGGCGGGCACGGGGGCGCCGGATGCGAAGGGCGTGGCGGGCCTGGCGGGAGCGACGCGAGGGACGAGCGGCGCGGATGGTAGCCCGAGCACCGGCGCCCCCGTGCCCGCCGAAGGCGACACCGCCACCCCGGCCGACGGTGAGCCGGCCGCAGGCGAGGAGCAGTCCAGCGCCGAGCGCGAACCGACGACCGACGCCGACGTCGACCCGGGCGGAAAGCCCGGCACGCCCGAGGCGAAGCCCGACGCGTCGAAGGGAACGGACGCATGAGCCAGGAGCAGAGCGGCGCACGGCGGCCGACGACCGACCCGCTGACCCCGGTCCTGTCGGACACGTGGGACGCGGACCGGTCGTGGACGCTGGCGTCGTACACCGACCGCGGCGGCTACGACGGCCTGCGGGCGGCGCTGGCGCAGGAACCCGCCGCGATCGTCGAGACCGTCAAGGCCTCCGGCCTGCGGGGACGCGGGGGAGCGGGGTTCCCGACGGGCATGAAGTGGGGCTTCCTGCCCGCGCCCGACGGCGGTCCGCGCTACCTCGTCGTCAACGCCGACGAGTCGGAGCCGGGGACGTGCAAGGACATCCCGCTCATGATGGCGAGCCCGCAGGCGCTCGTGGAGGGCGTGGCGATCACGTCGTACGCGATCGGCTGCGACCACGCGTTCATCTACGTGCGCGGCGAGGTGCTGCACGTGTACCGGCGTCTGCTGCGCGCGGTCGAGGAGGCGTACGAGGCCGGGTTCCTCGGCAAGGACGTCCTCGGGTCGGGCTTCGACCTCGACGTCACGGTCCACGCGGGTGCGGGCGCGTACATCTGCGGCGAGGAGACGGCGCTGCTCGACTCGCTCGAGGGCCTGCGCGGGCAGCCGCGGCTCAAGCCGCCGTTCCCGGCGGTCGCGGGCCTGTACGCGCGCCCGACCGTCGTGAACAACGTGGAGTCCATCGCGAGCGTGCCGTCGATCGTGGCGCGCGGCGCGGACTGGTTCACGTCGATGGGCACGGAGCGCTCGGCGGGGTGCGGGCTGTTCTCGCTGTCGGGCCACGTGACGCGGCCGGGCCAGTACGAGGCGCCGCTGGGCATCACGCTGCGCGAGCTGCTCGACATGGCCGGCGGGATCCGCGGCGGCAAGGCGCTGAAGTTCTGGACGCCGGGCGGGTCCTCGACGCCGCTCTTCACGGACGCGCACCTCGACACCCCGCTCGACTACGAGTCGGTCGCGAAGGCGGGTTCCATGCTCGGGACGCGCGCGCTGCAGCTCTTCGACGAGACGACGTGCGTCGTGCGGGCGGTGAGCCGGTGGACGGACTTCTACGCGCACGAGTCGTGCGGCAAGTGCACGCCCTGCCGCGAGGGGACGTACTGGATGAAGCAGGTGCTGGCCCGCATCGAGGCGGGCCAGGGCACACCGGGTGACCTCGACCTGCTGCTCGACACGTGCGACAACATCCTCGGCCGGGCGTTCTGCGCCCTGGGCGACGGCGCGACGTCGCCCGTGACGAGCAGCATCGAGCTCTTCCGCGACGAGTACGAGGCGCACATCACGGGCCACGCGTGCCCGTTCGACCCGTCCGCCGCCGCGCTCTTCGACTACACGCCCCGACCGGCCGCCGCGCGCGCCCTGACGGCAGGAGTGCACTGATGACGACGACCACCCCGGCGACCTCCGGCGCCGGAAACGCCCAGCCGGCGGTGCCGTCACAGCCGGCGCGGCCCGCGCCGCCGGCGCCGCCCGCGGACCAGGTGTCGTTCACGATCGACGACATCGAGATGGCCGTGCCGAAGGGCACGCTCGTCATCCGCGCGGCGGAGCAGATCGGCATCCAGATCCCGCGGTTCTGCGACCACCCGCTGCTGGCCCCGGCCGGCGCATGCCGCCAGTGCCTCGTCGAGGTCGCGACGCCGGACCGCGAGGGCAACCTGCGGCCCATGCCGAAGCCGCAGGCGTCGTGCACGCTCGAGGTCACGCCGGGCATGGTGGTGAAGACGCAGCGCACGAGCCCCGTCGCCGACAAGGCGCAGCACGGGATCATGGAGATGCTGCTCATCAACCACCCGCTCGACTGCCCGGTGTGCGACAAGGGCGGCGAGTGCCCCCTGCAGAACCAGGCGATGAGCAACGGGC
Source organism: Cellulosimicrobium sp. So1_17 (assembly GCF_055181235.1). Lineage (NCBI taxonomy): Bacteria > Bacillati > Actinomycetota > Actinomycetes > Micrococcales > Promicromonosporaceae > Cellulosimicrobium > Cellulosimicrobium sp. So1_17. Next base: position 1,888,526 of record NZ_CM143702.1, on the reverse strand, counting down.
GCGCGACGAGCCGGTTCGTGGACGTCAAGCGCACGTTCCCCAAGCCGATCTCGGTGTCGACGACGATCCTGCTCGACCGCGAGCGCTGCGTCCTGTGCCAGCGGTGCACGCGCTTCTCGAAGGAGATCGCGGGCGACGCGTTCATCGACCTGCAGAAGCGCGGGGCCGCGCAGCAGATCGGCCGGTTCGACGAGGCGGTCCTGGACTTCGCGCCGCCCGCGGGCGAGACGCCGGGGGACCGTCCGGTCGGGCTCGCGCTCGAGGACGAGTCGGGCCAGCCGTTCGCGTCGTACTTCTCGGGCAACACCGTGCAGATCTGCCCGGTCGGCGCGCTCACGGGTTCCGCGTACCGGTTCCGCTCGCGCCCGTTCGACCTGGTCTCGACCCCGTCGGTCGGCGAGCACGACGCGTGCGGCAGCGCGATCCGCGTGGACCACCGCCGCGGCGTCGTGCTGCGACGCCTCGCGGGCGACGACCCGCTGGTCAACGAGGAGTGGATCACCGACAAGGACCGCTTCGCGTTCACGTGGCAGTCCGCGCCCGACCGTCTGACGCACCCGCTCGTGCGCGACCGCGAGGTCGCGCCCGACGGAACCGTGACGCGCGGCGAGCTGCGGCCGGCGTCGTGGGCCGAGGCGCTCGAGCTCGCGGCACAGGCCCTCGTGGCGGCGCGCGACGCGGGTGGCGTCGGGGTCCTGCCCGGTGGCCGCCTCACGGTCGAGGACGCGTACGGGTACGCGAAGCTCGCCCGCGTGCTGCTCCGGACGAACGACGTCGACCACCGCGCCCGCGCGCACAGCGCCGAGGAGGCCGACTTCCTCGCGCACGCGGTCGCCGGTCACGGGATCGGCGTGACCTTCACCGAGCTGGAGAAGGCCCCCGCGGTCCTCCTCGTCGGCCTCGAGGCCGAGGAGGAGGCCGGCGTCACGTTCCTGCGACTGCGCAAGGGCGCGGTCCAGCACGGCGTCCGCGTGTTCTCGCTCGCGCCCTACGCGTCGCGGGGCCTCGAGCGCATGCACGGCACGCTGCTCCCGGCCGCGCCGGGCACGGAGGCCGAGTGGCTCGACGGCCTCGCCGCGGGTGACCGGGTCCGCACGCTCGACGAGGCGGCCGGCACGGAGGACGCGCTCGCCGAGGCGAGCGACGCGCTGCGCACGCCCGGGGCCGTGATCCTCGTGGGGGAGCGTCTCGCCGCGACCCCCGGCGGCTACAGCGCCGTCCTGCGGGCCGCCGCCGCGACGGGGGCCCGGCTCGCCTGGGTGCCGCGCCGTGCGGGCGAGCGCGGCGGCGTCGAGGTCGGCACGCTTCCGAACCTCCTGCCCGGCGCACGGCCTGTCGCCGACGCGGGCGCCCGGGCGGACGTCGCGTCCCTCTGGGGCGTCGACGCCGCGGACCTGCCCGCCGCGCCCGGCCGCGACGTCACCGAGATGCTCGACGCGCTGTCGGTCGGACAGCTCTCGGGCGTGCTCGTCGGCGGGCTCGAGCTCGCCGACCTGCCCGACCCTGCGCACGCGCGCCGTGCGCTCGAGGCGGCCGACGTCGTCGTGAGCCTCGAGGTGCGCCGCTCGGCCGTCACGGAGCTGGCCGACGTGGTCCTGCCGGTCGCGCCGCCCGTCGAGCGGTCCGGGTCGTTCTGGAGCTGGGAGGGCCGGCTGCGGCCGTTCCCCGCGGCGCTCGCGTCGACCGCGATGACGGACCACCGCGTGCTCGACGCCCTCGCCGACGCCGCGGGCGTCCACCTCGGTCTTGCGACGGCAGACGCGGCGCGCGCCGAGCTCGGCCGGCTCGCCGCCTGGGACGGCGAGCGGGTCGCCGCCCCGGACGTCCCCGCGGCCGAGCCGCCCGCCGTCGCGCCCAGCACCGCGGTGCTCGCGAGCTGGCGGCTGCTGCTCGACGACGGGCGCGGCCAGGACGGCGAGCGCTACCTCGCCGGGACCGCGAAGCGGCCCGTCGCCCGGATGTCCGCGACGACCGCCGCGGCCGTCGACGTGTTCGACGGCGAGCTCGTCCGGGTCGGCACCGACCGCGGGGCGATCACGCTGCCGGTCGTCGTGACGGACATGGTCGACCACGTCGTGTGGGTCCCGCTGCGGTCCGCGGGGTCGCAGGTGCACGCGACGCTCGGCGCCGTGCCGGGCGACGTCGTGACGCTCGCGCCCGCCGACGTGCCAGGGCAGTCCACCACCGCAGCGACCCCTGGCACGACACGTCGTACCGAGGGAGGGGAGCGGGCATGAGGTTCGAGACACCCGGCATCGCGGCCGACTTCTCGCAGGACAACGGCTGGACGTACCTGGTCAAGGCGGTGCTCATCATCGTCTTCCTGCTGACGAGCGTGCTGCTCGCGATCTGGTTCGAGCGCAAGGTCGTCGCGCGCATGCAGGTGCGGCCCGGCCCGAACGTGCACGGCCCGTTCGGCCTGCTGCAGTCGCTCGCGGACGCGATGAAGCTCCTGCTCAAGGAGGACATCACCGTCAAGGCCGCGGACAAGTTCGTCTACCTGCTCGCGCCGATGATCTCGGTGTTCTGCTCGCTGCTCGTGTTCGCCGTCATCCCGTTCGGGCCCGAGGTGCGCGTGCCGTTCACGGACTTCGTGACGCCCGCGCAGCTCACCGACTTCCCCGTCGCGGTGCTGTACATCCTCGCGTGCGCCGCGCTCGGCGTGTACGGGATCGTGCTCGGTGGCTGGTCGTCGGGCTCGACGTACCCGCTGCTCGGCTCGGTGCGCTCGACGGCGCAGGTCATCAGCTACGAGCTCGCGATGGGCCTGTCGCTCGTGTCGGTGTTCATCATGGCGGGGTCGATGTCGACGTCGCAGATCGTCGACTCCCAGACCCCGCTGTGGTGGTTCCTCCCGCTCCTGCCGGCGTTCGTCATCTACGTCATCTCGATGATCGGCGAGACGAACCGCCTGCCGTTCGACCTCCCCGAGGCCGAGGGCGAGCTCGTGTCGGGATACATGACCGAGTACTCGTCGATGAAGTTCGCGTGGTTCTTCCTCGCGGAGTACATCAACATGATCAACGTCTCGGCGATCGCCACGACGCTGTTCTTCGGCGGGTGGCGCGCGCCGTGGCCGCTGTCGGCGATCAACGACGGCATGTTCAACGAGGGCTGGTGGCCGATCCTCTGGTTCCTCGTGAAGATGTGGGCCTTCATGTTCGTGTTCGTGTGGGTGCGCGGCACGCTCCTGCGCCTGCGCTACGACCAGTTCATGACGTTCGGCTGGAAGGTGCTCATCCCCGTCGCGCTCGGCTGGGTCGTCCTCCTGTCCGTCGTCCAGGGCGTGCGCCAGTTCGGCGAGGTCGACACGCGCGTCGTGCTCGGCGTCGGGGTGGGTCTCGCGCTCGTGGTCGTGGCGATCACGTGGTTCTGGCCCGAGAAGAAGGCACCACCGGGACCGGCCGGGACGAGCCGGCCCGCGGCGTCGGGCGCCCGCGGACCCGCCGAGCCGTTCGACGCCTTCGCGGGCGGCTTCCCCGTCCCGCCGCTGCCGGGCCAGTCGCTCCCGCCGTCCCCACGGCGTCGGGCCCTCGTGCCCGACGACGCCCGCTCGCCCGACGACGCCCGCTCGCCCGCCGGCACGGCGTCCGGGACCGGCACGCCCCACGACAAGGAGGTCGACCGTGGCTGACGACCAGCAGCAGTCCGCAGCGCCGGGGGAGTACCGGCCCCTGAGGCCGCAGGCCTCCGGCCTGCGCGAGGCGCTCGCGCCCGTCGCGGGCTTCGGCGTGACGTTCTCGTCGATGTTCCGGCCGACGGTCACCGAGCAGTACCCGCGGAAGAAGCACGCGCCGAAGCCGCGCTACCACGGGCGGCACCAGCTCAACCGCTACGCCGACGGCCTGGAGAAGTGCATCGGCTGCGAGCTGTGCGCGTGGGCGTGCCCTGCCGACGCGATCTACGTCGAGGGTGCCGACAACGCGGACCTGCCCGAGGGCGAGCACATGTCGCCGGGCGAGCGGTACGGCCGCGTCTACCAGATCAACTACCTGCGCTGCATCTTCTGCGGGCTCTGCATCGAGGCGTGCCCCACGCGCGCTCTGACGATGACGAACGAGTACGAGCTCGCAGGCCCCACGCGCGAGGGGATGATCTGGGAGAAGGAGGACCTCCTCGCGCCGCTGGAGCAGGGGATGCTCGCCGCACCGCACCCGATGGTCCCGGGCACGAGCGACACGGAGTACTACCGCGGGGAGGTGAGCGGCCCGGTGGCCGAGCAGGTGGCGTGGGTGCGCGAGCACCGTCCGGACGACCCGACGCTCCCGCCCGAGCCGCCCGGCCCGACGCCCGAGGTGCGCCGCGTCGAGCACGCCGACCGTCACCGGAAGGCTGCCCGATGACCGCGAGCGCGGGCGAGGCAGCCCTCTTCTGGGTCCTCGCCCCCCTCATGGTCCTGGCAGCCCTCTCGCTGCTCTTCGCGCGCAAGGCGGTCCACGCGGCGATCGCGGTCATGTTCGTCATGGTCGACCTGGCGATCCTCTACATCGCCCAGGAGGCGTCGTTCCTCGGGGTCGTGCAGGTCGTCGTCTACACGGGCGCCGTGATGATGCTGTTCCTCTTCGTGCTCATGCTCGTGGGCGTCGACGCCTCCGACTCGCTCGTCGAGACGATCAGGGGGCAGCGCTGGATCGGCGTGCTCCTGGGGCTCGGGCTGGGCGTCGTGCTCGTGGGCGTCGTCACGCAGGCGACGTTCCCGCCCGCCGTCGGGCTCGCGGCGGCCAACGAGGCGACGAACCCCGTGGCCCTGGCCCGCGTCCTGTTCGCCGACTACGTCTTCGCGATGGAGGTCGTCGGCATCCTGCTGGTCACGGCCGCCGTCTCGGCCCTCGTGCTCACGCACCGCCGCCGGCTCGTGGCGAAGGTGGGCCAGCGCGAGCAGGCCGACGCCAAGGTCGCCGCGCTCCCCGCCGGCGGTCGCCTCACGCCGCTCGCCGCGCCGGGCGTGTACGCGCAGAACAACGCGATGGACACGCCCGCGCTCGACGCCGCCGGGCGCCCGATCGAGGAGTCGGTCTCGCGCATCCTGCGCATCCGCGGCCAGGAGCGCTCGGCGGGGACGATCCTCGCCGCCGAGCGCGAGGTGCTCGTGGAGCACGAGCCGCAGCGGGCGCTCCCCGCGCTGCGCGCGGGCGACGCGAACGAGCGGAGCGTCCAGGCGGAGCCCGCGGACGCACCACCCGCCGGCGACGTGTCAGGACCCGACGACCCGGGCCGGACCCGCACCCTCGGAGATGAGGCCTGATGGAGATCACGAACTACCTCGTGCTCGCGACGATCCTGTTCACGATCGGCGCCACGACGGTGCTCCTGCGGCGCAACGCGATCATCGTGTTCATGGGCATCGAGCTCATGCTCAACGCGACGAACCTCGCGCTCGTGACCTTCGCACGCATCCACGGCGACGTCACGGGCCAGGTGCTCGCGTTCTTCGTCATGGTCGTCGCGGCGGCCGAGGTCGTCGTGGGCCTCGCGATCATCGTGTCCATCTTCCGCACGCGTCGGTCCGCCTCGGTCGACGACGTCAACCTGCTGAAGAGCTGAGAGGTCGGCACCAGTGACGATGCTCCTGCCCCTCGAGACCACGATCGTGCCCGCGAGCACGGTCGTCCCCGGCCCGTTCCTCGCCGCGCCGCTGCTCGTCGTGCTGCCGCTGCTCGGCGCGGCGGTCCTCCTCCTCGCCGGGCGCCGCAGCGACAGGTGGGGCGCGTGGTTCGGCGTGGCCATGTCCGGCGCGGCGTTCCTCGTCGGCGCGTGGGTCTTCCTGTCGATGCTGTCCCTGCCCGCGGACGAGCGGGTCGTGGACTACCGGCTCTTCGACTGGATCGCCGCCGGGGGTCTCGACGTCGCGGCCGGCCTGCGCATCGACCCGCTGTCGATGACGTTCGTGCTGCTCGTGACGTTCGTCGGCACGCTCATCCACGTCTACGCGGTCGCGTACATGGAGCACGACGTCGACCGGCGCCGGTTCTTCGCGTACCTCAACCTGTTCGTCGCGGCGATGCTGGTGCTCGTCCTCGCCGACTCCTACCTGCTGCTGTTCGTCGGGTGGGAGGGCGTGGGCCTCGCGTCGTACCTGCTCATCGGGTTCTGGAACCACCGCCGCGACTACGCGGTGGCCGCCAAGAAGGCGTTCGTCATGAACCGCGTGGGCGACATCGGCCTCATCGTCGCGCTCATGCTCATGTTCGCGACGTTCGGTGCGGTCGACTTCACGACGGTGTTCGAGCAGGCGCCGGAGGCGTCGACCGCGCTCCTCACCGCGACCGGTCTCGCGCTCCTGCTCGCCGCGTGCGGCAAGTCGGCGCAGTTCCCGCTGCAGGCGTGGCTCGGCGACGCGATGGCCGGCCCGACGCCGGTCTCGGCCCTCATCCACGCCGCCACGATGGTCACCGCGGGCGTCTACCTCGTGGTCCGGTCCGCGCCGGTCTTCGAGGGCGCGCCGACCGCGCAGCTCGTCGTGGTGATCGTCGGCGCCGTGACGCTGATCTTCGGGGCGGTCGTCGGCTGCGCGAAGGACGACATCAAGAAGGCGCTCGCCGCCTCGACGATGTCGCAGATCGGCTACATGATCCTCGCGGCCGGCCTCGGCCCGATCGGCTACGCGTTCGCGATCTTCCACCTCGTGACCCACGGCTTCTTCAAGGCGGGCATGTTCCTCGGCGCCGGCTCGGTCATGCACGGCATGGGCGACCAGGTCGACATGCGACGGTTCGGCGGTCTCTCGCGGTTCATGAAGGTCACGTGGGTCACGTTCATGATGGGCTGGCTCGCCATCCTCGGCATCCCGCCGTTCTCGGGCTTCTGGAGCAAGGACAAGATCATCGAGGCCGCGTTCGTGCCCGTCGACGGCGCCCCGTGGCGGGCCTGGGTCTTCGGCGGCGCGGCCCTGATCGGCGCGGGGATCACCGCGTTCTACATGTCGCGCCTGTTCTTCATGACGTTCCTGGGACGTCGGCGCTGGAACGACGGTCGCGGCGACGTCGACGGCCTCGGGTCGCAGGACGGTCCGGTGCAGCACCCGCACGAGTCCCCGCGGCTCATGACGTGGCCGATGATCGTCCTCGCCGTGGGGTCGGTCGGGCTCGGGTGGTTCCTCGCCGCCGGCTCGCGGTTCGTCGACTGGCTCGAGCCGGTGACGGGGCACGCCGAGCACCACGAGCCGGTTCTGCCGGTGTGGTCGCTCATCGCGCTCACGCTGCTCCTCGTCCTCGCCGGCCTCGCGCTCGCGTGGCGCCAGTACGTGGTCTCCCTCGTCCCGGTCCGCGCCCCGCGCGGCACGGCGCTGACGCGGGCGGCCCGTCGCGACCTCTACCAGGACGACGTCAACGAGACCGTGTTCATGCGCCCCGGCCAGTACCTGACCCGGTCGCTCGTGTACGCGGACAAGGAGATGGTCGACGGCGGGTGGCTCGGCCTCGCGGGCCTCGTCGGCAAGGTCGGCGAGTGGCTGCGCGGCTGGCAGAACGGGTACGTGCGCTCGTACGGCGCGACCATGCTCGGCGGCCTCGTCGTCATCGCCGCCGTCGTCCTCGCCCTCACCACCGGCACCGCGAGCTGAGGAGACTCACATGAACGGCTTCCCCTGGCTCACCCTCCTCGTCGCGTGGCCCGTCGTCGGCGCGGCCGCGGTGTGGCTCACCGCCGCGGCACGCACGCGCGGCGTCGGCCCCGGCGCCCTGCGGGCCGTCCGCGGCATCGCCCTCGGCGCCGCGCTCGTCGAGGTCGCGCTGCTCGTCGGCGCCTTCACCGCGTTCGACACCGCGGCCTCCGGCACGGTCCAGCTCGCCGAGACCTACGCCTGGATCCCGCAGATCGGCGCGAGCTACGCCGTCGGCGCCGACGGGGTCGCGCTCGCGCTCGTCGCGCTCGCCGTCGTGCTCGTCCCCCTCGTCGTGGGGGCCGCGTGGAAGGAGCAGGAGGGCGACGTGCGCCGCCTGCGCCACTACCTCGCGCTCGTGCTGCTGCTCGAGGCGTTCATGGTCGCGGTGTTCGTCGCACGCGACGTGTTCCTCTTCTACGTCCTCTTCGAGGCGATGCTCATCCCCGTCTACTTCATGATCGGCGGGTTCGGCGTCGGTGCGCGGCGACGGTACGCCGCGGTGAAGTTCCTGCTCTTCTCGCTCGCGGGCGGCCTGATCATGCTCGCGGCGGTCATCGCGCTCTACCTGCACGGTCCGGGCGGGCCGCAGGGCTTCCTCACGGCGAACCTCGTCGAGCACCTCGCCGCGAACCCGATGCCGGTCACCACGGAGCGCCTGCTGTTCCTCGGCTTCTTCCTCGCGTTCGCGATCAAGGCGCCGCTGTTCCCGGTGCACACGTGGCTGCCCGACGCCGCGCAGCACGCCCCGGCGGGCACGTCGACGCTGCTCGTGGGCGTGCTCGACAAGGTCGGCACGTTCGGGATGCTCACCCTGTGCCTCCCGCTCTTCCCGAGCGCGAGCGCGTGGGCGGCGCCGGTCGTCATCGTCCTCGCCGTCGTGTCGATCCTCTACGGCGCCCTCATGGCGATCGGGCAGAGCGACGTCATGCGGCTCATCGCCTACACGTCGGTGTCCCACTTCGGGTTCATCGTGCTCGGCATCTTCGCGTTCACGACGACGAGCGTCGCGGGGTCGTCGCTGTATATGGTCAACCACGGCATCTCGACGGGTGCCCTGTTCCTGCTCGCCGGGTTCCTCGTCGCGCGGCACCCCGAGCGCTCGCAGCGGCTCACGGACTACGGCGGGCTGCAGAAGGTCGTGCCCGTCCTCGCGGGCACGTTCCTCGTCGCGGGCCTCTCGGCGCTCTCGCTGCCCGGTCTGTCGACGTTCGTCAGCGAGATCATGGTGCTCCTGGGGACGTTCACCCGGAGCCCGTGGGCGGCGCTCGTCGCGGTGCTCGGCGTCGTCCTCGCCGCGCTCTACGTGCTGCTCACGTACCAGAAGGTGTTCACGGGCCGGACGCGAGAGGGCCTCGATCAGCTCCCGGACCTGGGAGGCCGCGAGAAGTGGGTCGTCGCGCCCCTGATCGCGCTGCTCCTCGTGCTCGGGTTCTACCCGGCGCCCGCGCTCGACCTCGTGGACGAGCCGGCCGAGGTCACGCTGTCCGACCTCGCGCCCGCCGGGGTCGAGGACCCGCCGCGCACCGACCCGTTCGCCCCCGACCCGACACCTGCCGCAGCCGCCGACGTCGCCGGGGTCGTCGACACCTCCGTCTCTGACACCGTGCCCACCACCGCAGAAGGGAGCGAGTCGTGAGCGACTCCTTCGTGGCCCCCACGGTCGACTGGCTCTACCTCGTCCCGATCCTCGTGGTGCTCGGCGCCGGCGTGGTCGGCGTCCTCGTCGAGGCGTTCGTCCCGGCGCGCGTGCGCCGCACGACGCAGGTCGTGCTCGCGCTGCTCGCGACGGCGGCGGCGTTCGCCGCGATCGTCGTGCTGTGGCGCGACCCCGCGGTGCAGGGCGACCCCACGACCGGCACCTACGGCGTGCGCGTGCTCGGCGGGTCCATGGTGGTCGACCCCTTCGGCCTCGCGGTCCAGGGCACCGTGGTGCTGCTCGCCCTCCTGGCGATCCTCGTCATCGCCGACCGGACGTCGACCGGGCAGGACGCGTTCGCTCCCACCGCCGCGGCCGTGCCCGGCTCGCCGTACGAGGACCTGGCGCGTCGCCAGGGCCTCGAGCAGACCGAGGTCTACCCGCTCGTCCTGTTCGCCGTCGGCGGCATGATGATCTTCCCCGCGACGGGCAACCTCCTCGTGATGTTCGTCGCGCTCGAGGTGCTCTCGCTGCCGCTGTACGTCCTCTCCGCGATGGCACGCCGACGCCGGCTGCTGTCGCAGGAGGCGTCGTTCAAGTACTTCCTCCTCGGCTCGTTCGCGTCGGCACTGTTCGTCTTCGGCGTCGCCCTGATCTACGGCTACGCGGGGTCGGTCGACCTCGCGCAGATCCAGCGGGCCCTCGCCACGGGCGAGAGCCCGGTCGCGGACATGCCCGGCCTCGTGCTCACCGGGATGCTGCTGATCCTCGCGGGTCTGCTCTTCAAGGTGGGCGCGGCGCCGTTCCACGCGTGGACGCCCGACGTCTACCAGGGCGCCCCCACCCCGATCACCGGCTTCATGGCGGCGTGCACCAAGGCGGCCGCGTTCGGCGCTCTCCTGCGCGTGCTCTACTCCGTCGCGATCGGCCTGGAGTACGGCGCGCCCGACCTGCGCCAGGACCTCTTCGTCGCGCTGTGGGTCGTCGCCCTGCTGACGATGGTGATCGGCACCGCCGTCGGCGCCGTGCAGACCGATGTCAAGCGACTCCTCGCGTACTCGTCGATCGCGCACGCGGGCTTCATCCTCGTCGGCGTCGTCGGTTTCTCCCAGCTCTCGCTGCGCGCCACCGTGTTCTACCTCCTCGTCTACGGTCTCGCGACGGTCGGCGCGTTCGCCGTCGTCACGCTCGTGCGGGAGAAGGCACCGTCGTCGGCCACGCTGCCGACCGCGGCCCCCGCCGTCGTCGGGGCACGCACGCGCGCAGCGGCGGGCGAGCTCACCGCGAGCGGCGACGACGCGGCGTCGGGCAGCGGCGACGGGCCCGCGGGCGTCCCCGACAACCCGTCCCGCGCCTCGGTGCCCGACGCCGGCGCCGTCCTCGGCGAGGCCACGCACCTCGCGCAGTGGGCGGGCCTGGGGCGGCGCAGCCCGTGGCTCGCGGGCGCGTTCGCGCTGTTCCTCCTCTCGATGGCCGGCATCCCGCTCACCGCGGGGTTCATCGCCAAGTTCACGGCGTTCGGCGCGGCGGTCGCCGGACCCGACGGGCAGGGCGGCGGATCGACGTGGGTGCTCGCCGTCGTCGGTGTGCTCGCGTCCGCGGTCGCCGTGTTCTTCTACGTCCGGATCATCGTCCTCATGTTCTTCACGCCCCCGGCCGACGAGGCCGCGGAGGCCGACGGCGGCGTCGGCGTGACCGTCGTCCGGTCGAACGGACCGACCACCGTCGCGATCGCCGTGTGCGCGCTCGGCGTGCTCGTCCTGGGCGTGTTCCCCTCCCCGGTTCTCGATCTGGCGGCAGAGGCGGTTAAGTTCGTCCCGTGACCTCCGCTCCTCCCGGGCCGCCCGCACGGACGACCCCCGTGACGACCACCGCCATCCCGATCTCCGACCCCGAGCTCGCCGCAGTGCTCACGCAGCGGCTCGCGGGTGTGGAGACCCGGCTGCGGGACGCCGTCGCGCACGCCGACCCGCTCGCCGACACGGCGTCGCGCCACCTCGTCAACGCCGGGGGGAAGCGGCTGCGACCGTTGCTCACGCTGCTCGCGGCGGAGCTCGGCGACGGGGACCGGTCCGAGGTGGTGGAGGCCGCCGTCGTCGTCGAGCTCACGCACCTCGCGTCGCTGTACCACGACGACGTCATGGACTCCGCCGCCGTGCGGCGCGGGGCGCCGGCGGCGCACGCCGTCTTCGGCAACTCCGTGGCGATCATGGTCGGTGACCTGCTCTTCGCGCGCGCGGCCTCGACGGTCGCTGCGCTCGGACCGGAGGCGGTGCTCATCCAGGCGCGCACCTTCGAGCGCCTGTGCCTCGGCCAGCTCCACGAGACCGTCGGCCCCGGCGAGGGCGAGGACCCCGTCGCGCACTACCTCCAGGTGCTCGCAGACAAGACCGCGTCGCTCCTGTCCACGTCGGCCCGCCTCGGCTCGATGTTCGCGGGGTGCGACGCGCGCACCGTCGACACCGTCGCGGCCTACGGGGAGCGCCTCGGGGTCGCGTTCCAGCTGGCCGACGACGTGCTCGACCTCGCGTCGACGGGCGACGAGTCGGGCAAGACGCCCGGCACGGATCTCCGCGAGAAGGTCCCGACGATGCCCGTCCTGCTGCTGCGCGCGCGCGTCGCGGACGGCTCTGCCGACGCGGCGGACGTCGCGCTCGTCGAGCTCCTCGACTCCGACCTGTCCGACGACGCCGCGCTCGCCGACGCCGTGGCCGCCCTGCGCCGCCACGAGGTCGTCGCGGAGACGCGTGCGCTGGCCGTGCGGTGGGCCCGTGACGCGGCGGGAGAGCTCGACGGTCTCCCCGACGGGCCTGTGGTCGACGCGCTGCGGACCTTCGCCGAGGCGCTCGCCGACCGCGCTGCCTGACCGACGGAGGAGTCGCCCACGCCCTCGTCGCCGTTCCGTCGGCGGGTGAGATCCCGGCGGTCCTCCTGGACCGGTGAGGCGGTCGGCGGTCCACGACGGTCGTTGCCGTAGGCATCGATGACCTGCGAACATGTCCCCGTCGTGCCCGTCGGTGTTCCCTGAGACCTCCGCCGCGACCGGTGCCCGATCACCGGACGGGGGACTTCTCCCCATGACGCAGTGACGAAACCGACACACGGGGACGCTATCCTCGTGTGCGCGATCGGTGCGGGGCCCGGCGACACGGAGCGACGGGGGACAGGACGGAAGCCGGTCGCCACCGACCCGATCTCGGAGGACCAGTGGGCTTTCTGGCGCGCCTGAACGACAACCGACGCACCGTGGCGTCGGTGACGACGGTGTCGGTGTTCTCGACGGCACTGGTGGGACTCGCGTGGTTCTACGAGGGCGAGGCGACGGCCGACGTGGAGCTGAACGACTCGGGTGTGTGGGTGACGAAGACGTCGTCGGGGCAGCTGGGTCGGTTCAACTACGAGTCGCAGGCGATCGACGGTGTGCTCGTGGCGGGGTCGGCGTCGTTCGACGTGCAGCAGGACGAGGGTCGGGTGCTGCTGGACGACGAGGGGACGAGCACGGCGTCGCCGGTCGAGGTGGCGCACCTGACGCTGGACGGGCAGGTGCGGCTGCCGGCGGGGGCGCAGGTGGCGTCGGGGGGTGCGACGACGGCGGTGCTCGACGGTGAGGAGGGCCTGCTGTGGGTGCTGCCGTTCGACGGTGCGACGGCGTTCGACCCGGAGGAGACGGAGCCGGTCGCCGAGGTCGAGGGTGACGGCGCGCTGACGGTCTCGGGCGACGGCACGGTGTTCGTCGCGGTCCCGTCGACCGGGACGCTGTGGACCGTGGGCACGACGTCGAAGGGGACGGCCGAGGAGCCGGAGGAGCTCGACCTCCCGGTGAGCACGGGCGCCGACGTGGCCGTGACAGCGGTCGGTGACGAACCGGTCGTCCTCGACCGGTCGGGCGGACAGCTCGTCCTTCCCGACGGGAAGACGGTCGGCGTCGAGGGCGCGGACGGTGCCCAGCTGCAGCAGCCGTCGAAGAGCTCGGACTCCGTGGTCGTCGCGACCTCGACCGGTCTGGTCACCCAGCCGCTCGGCGGCGGGGACGCCCAGGTGCGCCGGGCCGACGGCGTGCCGTCCGCCCCGGTGCAGCTCGACGGCTGCACCTACGGCGCCTGGGGCTCGACCGGGCAGGTGATCCGCGACTGCGCCGGGCCGGACAACGACGTGGACAAGCGGCTCGAGGGCGTGGACCCGCAGGCGCGCCTGGAGTACCGGGTGAACCGGCACGTCGTGGTGCTCAACGACCTGGCGGCCGGGACGCTGTGGATGGCGGCGGACGAGTACGAGAAGGTTGACGACTGGGACGTGCAGCTCCCGGAGGAGGCCGAGGGCGAGGAGTCCGACGCCGAGCTGACCAACCCGGAGCAGGTGGACCAGTTCATCGCGGACCGGTCGCAGCCGAACAAGCCGCCGCAGCCGAAGGACGACGTGTTCGGGGCCCGCCCCGGGCGCACGACGATCCTGCCGGTGCTCGCGAACGACGTCGACCCGGACGGCGACGTCATGACGGCCTCGCTGGTCGGGGAGTCGCCGGGCAACGCGACGGTGCAGCAGATCCTCGGCGGTGCGGCGCTGCAGGCGGTCGTGCCCGAGGACGCCGAGGGCACGCAGGGGTTCCGGTACTCGGTGTCCGACGGACGGGGTGGCGTCGCCGAGGCCGGGGTCTCGCTGAAGATCTCGCCGTGGAGCGAGAACGAGATCCCCGAGTCGACGGGCGACCCCGTGCTCAAGGTCGCGCAGGGCGGGACCGCCACGATCAAGGTGCTGCCGTTCTTCCGCGACCCGGACGGCGACGACCTGTACCTCGCGTCGGCCGCTGCGACGTCGGCGGGGGACGACGTGCGCTCGCGCCCGGACGGGACCGTGGAGTTCCGTGACGCCGGGGGATCGACCGGCCGCAAGATCGTCACGTTGACGGTGGCCGACGGCCTGGGCGGCCTGGCCGAGGGCAGGCTGCTCGTCGACGTCCTCCCGGGGACGCAGCCGCCGATCGCGGTGAACGACCACGTCGTGGTGCCCGCCGGGCAGCCGGTCACGGTCGAGCCGCTGCGCAACGACTCCGACCCGAACGGCGACGAGCTGCGGCTCGCGTCGGTCTCGGAGTCCGCGCCGGCCGAGATCACGCCGAACTACGACGCCGGGACGTTCACGTTCTTCTCGAACGAGCCGCGCTCCTACGACCTCACGTACCAGGTGACCGACGGCCCGGACGCCACGACCGGCCTCGTCCGGGTCGACGTGCTGCCGCCCGACGCCGCGAGCGGCCCGCCGATCGTCGTCGCGGACACCGCGCTGCTCCCCACGGGCGGCAAGACGCTCGTCGACGTGCTCGCCAACGACACCGACCCGGCGGGCGGCGTGCTCGTGGTGCAGTCGGTGCGCGTCCCTGCCGACGCGGGCGTCTCCGTGGCGGTGCTGGCGCACCAGATGCTCCGGATCACCGAGATCCGGCGGCTCGACGGGCCCGTGACGATCGAGTACACGGTCTCGAACGGCACCGAGACGTCCACGGGCCAGGTGCGCGTCGTGCCGGTGCCCGCCCCGACCCGGCTGCAGCCGCCGAACGCGGCCGCCGACGAGGTGACCGTCCACGCGGGCGACGTCGTGACGATCCCCGTCCTGAAGAACGACACGCACCCGGACGGGCTCGAGCTGTTCCTGCAGCCCGAGCTGGAGCAGGACGTCGACCCGGCGCTGGGCGAGGCGTTCGTCTCCGAGGACACCCTGCGGTTCAAGGCCGGGCCCGAGGCCGGGACCGCCTACGCGATCTACCGGGTGCGCGACGCCAACGGGCAGGAGGACTCCGCCCAGGTGACGATCCGCATCCGCGACGGTGAGGACAACGCGCCGCCGCAGCCGCGCCAGGTCGAGGCCCGCGTGCTCTCCGGCGCGTCGGTGCGCATCGACATCCCGGTGCACGGCATCGATCCCGACGGGGACTCCGTCCAGGTGACCGGTATCGGGGCGCCGGCGTCGAAGGGGACGGCCCGCGTCGTCGACGGCGTCGTGGAGTACGCGGCCTCGAAGAGCTCCGTCGGGCTCGACTCGTTCACCTACACGGTGCTCGACGCGCGCGGCGCGGTGGCGACGGGTTCCGTGCGCGTGGGCATCTCGGCGCCCGGCGAGACGAACCAGCCGCCGGTCGCCGTCGACGACGAGGTGACGGTACGACCCGGACGCACGGTCGCCGTCGCCGCGCTGGTCAACGACACCGACCCGGACGGCGACCAGATCGCGCTCGTGCCCGCCGCGGTCGAGGACGAGCACGGCATGGACGCCGAGGTCGTCGCGGACCGCGTGGTCGTGACGACGCCCGCCGAGGACGGCTCGTACACGTTCTACTACGGCATCCAGGACACCTACGGGGCGCGTGCGACCGGCGCGATCACCGTGAACGTCGCCGCGGACGCCCCGCTCCAGCCGCCCGTCGCCCGTGACGACACGGTGCCGGTCGAGGACATCCTGGGCAGGACGACGGTCACCGTCCCGGTGCTGGACAACGACGACGACCCCGACGGCGCGGCGACGGAGCTGACCGTCGCCGTCGAGGGGGAGACCGTCGCGGTCACCGACGGCAACGAGCTCGAGGTCACCCTGACCGAGAGGCGCCAGGTCGTGACGTACACGGCGACCGACCCCGACGGCCTGACCGCCAAGGCGTTCGTCAAGGTGCCGGGCCTCATGGACCAGGCACCGACCCTCCGCCCGGGCATCGCCCCGCTCGAGGTCAACAGCGGCGAGCCGCTCGAGATCGACATCACCGACTACGTGCTCGTCGTCGAGGGCCGCACGCCGCGGCTGACCGTCGAGGACAAGGTCACCGCGCTCGAGGGATCGCGCGAGGTGACGAGCACGACGCAGATCACGTACACGTCGACCGCCGGCTACGTCGGTCCCGCGGCCGTGACGTTCGAGGTCACCGACGGCTCGGGCCCGGACGACCCGGACGGCAGCACCGCGCTGCTCACGCTGCCGATCAGCGTGCTGCCGCCGGAGAACCTGCCGCCCGAGATCGTCGGGTCGCCGACCCTGGACGTCGCCGCGGGCGAGGAGGCGGCCGTCGACCTCGCGCGCTTCGTCGAGGACGTGGACGGCGACCCGCTGACCTTCCGGACCACCGCTCAGCCGCAGGGTGTCACGCTGGCCGTGGAGGGCTCGACGCTGCAGGCCCAGGCCACGCCCGACGTGCCCAAGGGCACGGTCGTGCAGGTGCCGATCACCGTGACCGACGGCGAGCACCCGCCGGTCGAGGGGGCCGCGACCCTGACCGTGGTGGCGTCGACGCGCCCGCTCGCGCGGGCGAACGACGACGCGGTCCCCGACGCCCACCAGGGCAAGGAGACCGTGGTCCCCGTGCTCGACAACGACTCGAACCCGTTCCCCGACACCCCGCTCACGCTCCTGGACGCCGTCGTCGAGACGGGGCAGGGCACGCCCACGGTCCGCGGTGACTCCGTCGCCGTGACGCCGCGCGAGGACTTCGTCGGGGTGATGGTCGTGCGCTACCGCGTGCAGGACGCGACGAAGGACCCCGACCGCGAGGTCGAGGGCCGGATCCAGCTCACCGTGCTCGGCAAGCCCGAGGCGCCGCCCACGCCGCAGGTCGAGGAGGTCCGCTCGAAGACGGTCGTGCTGTCCTGGGACCCGCCGAACAACAACGGCGCCGAGATCACCGGCTACACCGTGCGGTCCCAGAACGGGTACGAGAAGGCGTGCGGCACCACGACCTGCACCCTGGACGGGCTGACGAACGACGTCGAGTACACGTTCACCGTGTTCGCGACCAACGACGTCGGCGACGGCCCCGCCTCACCCGCCTCGGCGGTCGCCCGCCCGGACGAGAAGCCCGACCCGCCCGCCGCACCCACCCTCGAGTTCGGCGACGAGTCCCTCACCGTCACGTGGAAGAACGCGACCTACACCGACCGGTCCGCGATCGAGTGCGTCAACCTGCGCATCTCCCCGGCCCCCGCCGGCGGCGCGACCGACAAGACGTGCCTGACCGAGACCACCACCACCTGGGAGGGCCTGACCAACGGCCAGGCCTACACCGTCCAGGTCCAGGCCGAGAACCGCGCACCCGACCCGTCCGAGTGGGGCGAGACCTCGGCGCCGGAGATCCCGGCCGGCAAGCCGGCGGCACCGGCCACGCCGACCGTCTCGCGCGGCGGGCTCGGCAACGAGGTGCAGATGACGGTCTCCTGGACCCCGCCGCACGACAACGGTGGCCCGATCACCAGCTACACCGTCGAGGCCCTGCAGGGCGGTGCCGTCGCCAAGACCGTCACCGCCGGCGGCGGTGCGACCAGCGCCACGGTCCCCGTCCCGGCCTCGACCACCGACTACACGTTCCGTGTCCGGGCGCACAACAAGGCCACCGAAAAGTTCGGAGACGCCGAGTTCTCGCCCCCCTCCGCACCGGTGCGCGCCTTCGCGACGCCCGGCCAGGTGTCGAACCTCCGCGCTGACGCGACCGGGGCGAACGGGCGGATCCAGCTCTCCTTCGGCGCCGCGTCGGGCAACGGGGTGCGTGCCGACGAGATCCGGTACCAGTACGACGCCGGCGGCGGCTGGGCCGCCCTCGGCGCCGACAAGCTGGTCGCCGGCCTCGAGAACGGTCGGAACTACACCATCAAGGTCCGCGCCCTCGCCGGCGTCGCCGGCACGACCGAGCCCGGGCCGGCCGCCAGCGCCAACGCGGAGTCGCCGTACGGCCCGATCCCCGCGCCGGACGTGGCGATGAACGGCGGCAACCAGACGATCTCCTACAGCTGGTCGACGTCCGGCAACGGGCGGGACTACACGACGTCGGTCACCGGCGCGGTCAGCTCGTCCGCCAAGAACGGGTCGGGCTCGCTCAACGTCGGCTACTCCGACACCCGCCGGATCTGCGTGACCGTCACGCCGACCGAGGGCGAGGCCAAGCAGACGTGCCGCGAGGCGACGTCGGACAAGAAGCCCGAGCCGGTGTTCACCGTCAGCAAGGGCAGCAACCACAAGCTGCCCGACGGCAACTGGCCCGGGAACTGCCAGCACTCGTCCTGCGCGGAGCTCTACCTCACGATCAAGGACGGTCCGCCGAACACGTCCTTCCGCTCCACGTGCTACGCGGGCGGGAACCGGATCGGCTCCGGCAACTACTTCCAGGACGCCCAGTACCGGAACCTGCGGACCGACGGCAACGGGAACTACTCCGGTGGCCAGCAGTGCGTGTGGGGCGGCCCCGGCACCCAGGTGTGGGTCGAGACGACGATCGGCACCACGAACCGCATGGCCTGGTACTGAGCACCCCGCCACGTACCCGCGACATCGAACGGAAGCGACAATGACCACGATGACCCCCGAGCAGGCCGCCTGGTTCGCTCAGACCTTCGACCGCCTCGTCGGCAACGTCGGCCAGGCCGTGCTGGGCAAGCCCCACGTCGTGCGCCTCGTGCTGACGTGCATGCTCTCCGAGGGCCACGTCCTCCTCGAGGACGCGCCGGGCACCGGCAAGACGTCGCTCGCGCGAGCGATCGCGGCCAGCGTGCAGGGCACGCAGCAGCGCATCCAGTTCACTCCGGACCTGCTGCCCTCCGACGTCACGGGCGTGACGATCTACGACCAGAAGACGGGCAAGTTCGACTTCCACCCGGGCCCGATCTTCGCGTCGATCGTCCTCGCGGACGAGATCAACCGCGCGTCGCCGAAGACGCAGTCCGCGCTCCTCGAGGTCATGGAGGAGGGTCGGGTCACGGTCGACGGCGTCGGGCACGAGGTCGGCCGCCCGTTCATGGTCATCGCGACGCAGAACCCCATCGAGCAGGCCGGCACCTACCGGCTGCCCGAGGCACAGCTCGACCGCTTCCTCATGAAGACGTCGATCGGCTACCCCGACCACGCGTCGACGGTCGAGATCCTCTCGGGCGCGTCGGTGCGCGACCGCAGCAAGACGCTGCAGCCGCTCATCACGACGCAGGCGGTCACCGAGATGGCCGAGCTCGGCGCGCGCGTGCACGTCGACGGCGCGGTGCTCGAGTACATCTCCCGGCTCGCCGAGGAGACGCGCAACGCTCCCGAGGTCCGCGTCGGGGTCTCGGTCCGTGGTGCCCTCGCGCTGGTACGGGCCACCAAGGTCTGGGCGGCGGCGCACGGCCGCAACTACGTGCTGCCCGACGACGTCAAGGAGCTCGCGCAGCCCGTCTGGGCGCACCGCTTCGTCCTCGACCCCGAGGCCGAGTTCGCGGGCGCGACCAGCGAGGCCGTGCTCGGCCGCCTCCTCGCCGACGTCGCCGCGCCGCAGGAGCGCCGCAGCGCCTGACCCGGACGCGCCGCCCTCCCCGGCGGTGCGGACCGCCCGACACCCATCTCGCAGGACCCGTTCCGAGAGCAGGACGATGAACGCCTCACGACCCCGATCCCGCGGCGCCACCGCCGGCACCCCGCCGTCGACCGCGCTCGCCGGGCTCCTGCGTCCCCTCCGGGACGTGGCGGCCCGCGCCCTGGCCGGGGTCGGCCGGGCGCTCGCGCCCCTCGAGCCGGTGACGTCCGCGGTGAGCCCGCTCGGCTGGGCCACGGTCGTCGCTACGGTCGCCGCGTGGTGGGCGGGGCTGCGCTACTCGTGGCTCGAGCTGGTCGTCGTGGCGATCCTCCTCACGGTCGCGCTGCTCGCGGCGGTCGTCTTCGTGCTCGGACGCTTCCGCTACGCCGTCGTGCTCGACCTGGCGCAGCGCCGGGTGACCGTCGGTGACCGGGCGGTGGGCCGGCTCGACGTGAAGAACGACTCGTCGCGCCCGCTGCTGCCGTCGGTCATGGAGCTTCCCGTCGGCCAGGGCATGGCGACGTTCCCCGTCCCGCGCCTGCGTCCGGGGGCGAACCACGAGGAGATCTTCACCGTGCCGACCCACCGGCGCTCCGTGATCTCCGTCGGGCCGGTCCGCTCGGTGCGGGCCGACCCGCTGGCGCTCCTGCGCCGAGAGGTGGTGTGGACCGAGCCGGAGGAGCTGTTCGTCCACCCGCGCGTGAAGAACCTCTCCGGGTCGTCGACGGGCTTCCTCAAGGACCTCGAGGGCCGCGTCACGACGGACATCTCGAACTCGGACGTCTCGTTCCACGCGCTGCGGGACTACGTCCCCGGGGACGACCGGCGCCACATCCACTGGAAGACGACGGCGCGCACGGGTCAGCTCATGGTGCGCCAGTTCGAGGAGACCCGGCGCTCGCACCTCGCGGTGCTCCTGTCCACGCGCGCCGAGGACTACGCGAACGACGACGAGTTCGAGCTCGCGGTGAGCGCGTGCGGCTCGCTCGGGCTCCAGGCCATCAAGGAGGACCGCGGGGTCACGGTGCTCGTGAACGACGGCAACCTGCGCGGCGACCACCGGACGCGGCTGCTCGACGACCTCGCGCGCGTCGAGACCCGGTCGCAGCGGGCGTCGCTCGTCGACGTCGCGCGCGTCGCGGGCCTGACGATCACGGACGCTTCGGTCGTCGCGTTCATCGTCGGGTCGCGCGTGACGCCGACCGAGCTCCGCGCGGCGTCGGCGCGGCTGCCCCAGGACGTGCGGGTCATGGCGATCCAGTGCGTCCCGGGCGCGTCGCTGAGCCGGCACGCGATCGCCGAGCTCGTGGTCCTGACGATCGGGGAGCTCGGCGAGCTCCCGCTCGCCCTGCGGAGGCTGAACGACTGATGAGCGCCACCGGTACCACCACCCGCGGCTCGCGCCGCGCACCGTCGGGACAGCCCGGCACCCCGTCCGGCGCCCCCTCCGGCACGTCGTCGGGCACGTCCCGTCGGGGAACGACCCGCCTCCGCGAGGGACGTCCTCGCGCGCTCACCGCGCTGGGCGCCGTCGACGCCGTCGCCCTGGTCGTCGTGCTCGGCGCGACGGTCGTCGGGTTCGCCCCCGTCTGGGGCTCCACCGGCTACCTCCTGCCCGCGGTCGGGGGCGTCGTCGTCGGGCTCGGCGTCGCGTGGCTCGGGGCCTGGCGGCGCTGGCCCGCCGTGACCGTCCTCGCGGTCGCGGTCGTGGCCTACGTCCTGCTCGGCGGCGTGCTCGCGCTGCCCGCCGACGCGATCGGCGGCGTGCTGCCGTCGCTCGACACGGTCCGGAACCTGCTCCTCGGCTCCGTCACCGGGTGGAAGGAGTTCGTGACGACGGTCCCGCCGCTGCACTCCTTCCCGGAGCTCGCCGTGGTGCCGTACCTGCTGATGATGGTCACGGCGCTCGTGGCCGGCTCGATCGCGTGGCGCGCGAAGCACGCCGCCTGGGCGCTCGTCCCGCTGGTCGTGACGTTCGTCGGCGTGATCCTCCTCGGGACGGTCATCGCGGCCTACCCCGTGGTGCAGGGGCTCGTCGTCGGGATCGTCGGTCTCCTGTGGGCGAGCTGGCGCGTCACGGCCGCACGGCTCGGCGCGCACCAGGTCACGACGGAGGCGAGCAAGGCCGCCACGCGTCGCCTGTGGTGGCACCGCGTGCGCGCAGGCGCGGCGATGCTCGCCGTCGGTGCCGTCGCCGCCGCCTTCGGCGGCCCCGCCCTGCTGCCCGACGCACCGCGGACCGTGCTGCGCGAGACGGTCGTGCCCCCGCTCGACCTCCACGAGTACGTCAGCCCGCTCACCGCGTTCCGCAAGTACGCCAAGGACATGAAGGAGGCCGAGCTCTTCACGGTCCGCGGGCTCCCCGCGGGCACGAAGGTCCGGCTCGCGACGCTCGACGCCTACAACGGCGTCGTCTACGACGCGTCGAGCGGCCTGCCGGGATCGGGCGTGTACACCCGGGCCGGCGAGGAGATCGCGACGGTGGCGCCCGGCACCGAGGCGACCCTCGACGTCGTCGTCGGCGACTACGCGGGCGTGTGGGTCCCGGAGACGGGCACCCTCGCGGGCATCTCGTACACCGGGAGCCGCGCGCGGGAGCTCGCCGAGGGCACGTACTACAACGCGACGACGGGGACGGCGCTCACGACCGCCGGACTGCGGCCGGGGGACACGTACACCGTCGCCACGCGCGTGACGCCCGAGCCGACCGAGGAGGACCTGCGGGCCGGTGCGATCGACCAGGTCCCGGTGCCGCCGACCCCCAAGGGCCTGCTGCCCGTCTCGCTCGCGGGCAAGGGCGCCCAGTTCATGGGCGAGGAGACCGACCCGGTCGACCAGCTCTTCGCGCTGCGCGACGGGCTCGTCGCCAGCGGGATCTTCTCGAGCGGGCTGGACAACCAGCCGCCCTCGCGGCCCGGTCACTCCGCGGAGCGCATCGACACGCTGCTCGCCGACGACGAGATGGTCGGCGACGACGAGCAGTTCGCCGTCGCGCTCGCCCTCATGGCGAACCAGGCCGGGATCCCGGCGCGCGTCGTCATGGGCTTCTACCCCGACGAGAAGGACCCGTTGGAGCCGGGGGAGCCGTTCACCGCGACGGGGGCCGACGTGCACGCCTGGGCCGAGGTGCCGTTCGTCGGCTACGGCTGGGTGCCGATCACGGCGATCCCGGACGAGGACAACAAGATCCAGCCCGAGCCGAAGAGCCTGCAGGTCCCGAAGCCGCCGGTGCTCGAGGACCCGGAGCCCCCGGAGGAGCCCGCGGAGGCGGAGGCCGGCAAGGTCGACGACGAGGACAAGGAGAAGGCCGACAGCGACGGGTTCGACTGGGGCACCGTGCTGATCATCGGTGTCGCGGTGGCCGTCCCGCTCGCGCTGATCGCCCTGCCGATCGTGCTGATCCTCGCCTACAAGTCGCGTCGCCGGGCCCGGCGACGCGCGGCCGAGCGCCCGGTCGACCGGGTGAGCGGCGGCTGGCGGGAGGTGCTCGACGCGGCGACCGACCTCGGGACGCCGGTCCCGTCCGGCTCCACCCGGCGCGAGGGGGCGGGCGTCATCGCGCAGACGTTCGGCGCGACGACGACCATCCCGCTCGCCCACCGCGCCGACGCGACGGTCTTCGGGGCCGGAGAGCCGACCGAGCAGGAGATCGAGGCGTTCTGGGCGGACGTCGACGGAGTCGTCGGAGGGCTACGCTCCTCCGTGAACCGGCGTGCCCGGATCCGTGCCGCGCTGTCGACCCGGTCGCTGCGCTCGGCCCGGTCCGCCGGTCGGGCCGGGACGCGACGTCTGACGTCGTGGCTCCGGCGCGGCTCGACACCGACGACCACGTCGTCGCGGAACCCGACGAAGGGCTCCTCGACGAAGCAGGGAGAGAAGTGATGACGGACGTGACGTGCGCCGCGTGCGGTTCCGCGCAGTCGTCGGGCTCGGCGTTCTGCGCGGTGTGCGGCCAGCCGTTCCCGCGGACCGGTCGTCCCGTCGCCTCGGCCGTGGCCGGGCCGCAGGGCGGCGTCCAGGCCGCCGCGGGCGGACCGGGCCTGCCGCCGTTCGCCTCCGGCGGCGGCGCGCCCGACACCACGACCGAGCCCGAGGTCTACACGGCGACGCAGAAGGCCGTGCTGGGCGCACCGTCGTCCGGCGGGCCGACCCTGCTGACGGCGCCGTACGCGGGCGTCGGGCGCCGGTTTCTCGCGTACCTGGTCGACGGCGCCGCGATCGGCGTGATCGTGCTCGCCGTGCTCCTGGTCGGGACCGCGGTCGTCGGCGTCCCGCTCCTGGGCGGCACCCAGACCGTGAGCGCCGAGGAGGCGTCGGCCCTCCTCGGCAGGCTGCTCGGCGTCTACGTCGTCGCCGCCGTGATCGCGATCGCGTGGTGGGTCGGCCTCTGGTTCTGGGAGGGCACCACGGGCAAGACCCTGGGCAACCTCGCGACCGGGATCCGCACGCTCGACGCCGCCACCCGCGCACCGGTCGGCTTCGGGCGGGCGTTCCTGCGCTGGCTCGTCGTCGGGGCGGGCTCGATCGTGGTGTTCGTCGGTCAGCTCGTCGTCGTCCTGAGCCCCGCGTTCGACTCGTCGGGCCGCCGCCAGGGCTGGCAGGACAAGGTGGCGAGGTCCGTCGTCGTCGACGCCCGTGGCGTCGCCCCGGCGCGCGACGGCTTCGAGGGCGTCGCGTCGCTCGTCCCGCCGGCCGCCGGGACCCGGGCCGGAGCGGGGTACTCCGCGCAGGACGCGTACGGGCCGACCGGCGGATACGCCCCTGGCGGGTACGCGCCGGCCGCGACGCCCAGCGGGTACGCGCCGGCCCCGGCTCCCGGCTACCCGACCGCGGCCTCGCCGACCGGGTACGCGCCCTCCGTCCCGCCGCGCACCACGGGAGGGCCGACGAGCGCGGCACCGCCGGGACAGCCCGCCGCCACGCAGGCCGGACGAGCAGGGGAGCCCCCGGCGCCGCTTCCGGACCCGTGGGCCTTCCCGTCGTCGGCGTCCTCGCCTGCGAGCAGCGGTGGCGGCCTCATCACCGGCGTCCCGGGATCGGCCGGTCCGGCCGTGCCCGCCCAGGCCGCACCGCACCCCCAGCAGCACGTCCCCGCACAGGCCGTCGTGCAGACGCCCGAGCCGGTGCACGCCCGGGCCGCGGCCCCGGTCGCGGAGCCCGAGGACCCGGAGTGGGACAGCACGCGCATGGGTGCCCGCGACGTCCGGGCGATGGAGCCCGCGCCGGTCGTGACCGTCGTGCTCGAGCTCGAGTCCGGCGAGCGGCGCGTCGTCGACGGCCCCGCGCTCGTCGGGCGCAACCCCCAGCCGGCCGACGGCGAGGACTGGATCCTCGTCGCCGTCGAGGACCCGACGCGGTCGGTCTCGAAGACGCACGTCGAGCTCGGCGTCGACCCGGACGGTCTGTGGGTGAGCGACCGCGGATCGACCAACGGGACCGTCGTGTCCGCCCCGGGGACCGCCCCGCGCGTCGCGGCGCCGGGCGCACGCGTCCGCGTGCCGGTCGGCGCGACGATCCACGTGGGCGACCGTCGCCTCGTCGTGCACCCGGGACCGGCATGACGACCCCCGAGACCGAGGTGCACCTCGCCTGGGGTGCCGCGTCGCACCGCGGCGCACGGCGCCTCCTCAACGAGGACCGCTTCCTCGTCTCGCGCTCGGTCTTCGTCGTCGCCGACGGCATGGGGGGCCACGACGCGGGCGAGGTGGCGAGCGCGACCGCCGTCGACGCCCTCCGGCCGCTCGCCGACCTCGAGGTCGTGACGCCCGACGACGTCCGCACGCACCTCGCGGTCGCCCAGGAGAACGTCCGCGCGATCACGACCGAGCCCGGCCGCGGTGCGGGGACGACCGTGACGGGCGTCGCGGTGGCCGAGCAGGACGGCAACCCGTACTGGCTCGTGGTCAACGTCGGGGACTCGCGCACCTACCACCTGTCCGGGGGGCGCCTCGAGCAGGTGAGCGTGGACCACTCGGAGGTCCAGGAGATGGTCGACGCCGGTCTGCTCACCCCGAGCGAGGCGCTCACGCACCCGCGCCGGCACGTCGTGACCCGCGCGCTGGGCTCGCGCGGGGTGCCGCAGGCCGACTTCTGGTACGTCCCGATCCACCGGCACGACCGGATCCTGGTCTGCTCCGACGGCCTCACGGGCGAGCTGTCGGACGAACGGATCGCCGAGGTGCTCCTCGAGAACCCGGACCCGCAGGGTGCCGCCGAGCGCCTCGTGCACGAGGCGATCGCGGCCGGCGGTCGGGATAACATCACAGTCGTCGTCGTCGACGCGACGGGCGTGTCCGACGACACGAGCGGTGGGAGCACCGCACCGCGGGAGCGGACGCCCGAGCCGGGTTCGACGGTCGACGAGGACACCTTGCCGAGAGAGGCTCGACTCCAGATGGGGGGCATGGCGTGACGCTGCGCTACGTGACGGGACAGGCACGCGCGCTCGTGCGGGGCGGTGCCGTCGTGGTGCTCCCCGCGCCGGTCGAGACGGACCTCGTCGACCAGGTGTGGGACCAGCTCGGTGCCGCGCCGGGGGTCGTGGAGGTCCTCCAGGTCCTCACCGGCGCCTTCGGCTCGAGCCTGCGCACGATCCCGCCGTTCGCGGTCGCCGTCGTGGCCGACCGCCGGGTCCACGTCGCCGTGCGGGGTGCCCTCGCCGTGACCCTCGAGGTCGAGGGTGGTGACCGCGTCCACGTCGACGGTGACGACGTCACCACCTGGTCCGAGCGGGTCGTGGACGACGTGGTCGAGCTGCTCGTGCGCACGGGCGCCGCCCCCGCCGCCGCCCCGGTCGGCGAGCCGTTGCTCGGGGACCGCGCGACGTGGCCCCTCGCGTCCGCGGTCGTGCTGGCCGACGCCGTGGCGTGGCAGCTCGCCGAGCGTCCCGCGCGGGCGGTCGCGGACCCCGAGCGCGACGAGGCCCCGGTCCACGAGACCTCCGTTCCCGGGACCGTGGCGTCGGCACCGGTCGTCGCCGGCGGCACGAGCAGCGGCACCGAGGTCCCGCCCCGCGCCGAGCCCGCGTCGGGGGCGGCGCTGCCGCCTGCACCGTCCGAGCAGCCCGGGACGTTCGGCGCGACCATCGCGCTTCCCGAGGAGACGATGGCGCCCGAGCCGGACGGCGCCGGCTTCCTCGACCACCCCGGTACGGCGAGCGAGGCCGAGGGCGATGCCCCGGTGACGTCGGACGACCCGTTCCCGGCGGCCGACGACTACTCGCACCTGTGGGGCTCGACGGTGCTGCGCACCGTCGAGGACGCGGCGGTCCGGGCGCAGGACGCCGACGACGACGAGGGCGAGCCCTCTGCGTCGCCGGCGGAGACACCCGTGCCGGCCGTCCCGGCGCCCGGCTCCGCCGAGCGGGTCGACGCGACCGTCCCGCCGCCCCCGGGCATCGGCGTCCCGCCCGTCCCCGGTCCCGACGAGCCGCCGCAGGCCGGCGGCCTCATCGCCGGCGTCCCGCGCGAGTGGACGGGTGCGACCCCGGCCGCGGCCCATCGCGCCGCGACCGTCACCCCGGACGACGCGGCGCCCGACGGATCCGCCGACGGCGGTCTCGACCACGACGGGCACACCGTGCTGTCGTCCGCGATCGCCGACCTGCGTGCGGCCGCGCAGGAGACCGACACCCCGCCGCCACCGCCCGCGACCCCCTCGTTCACGACGCCGCCCGCCTCGGGACAGCAGCGGATCCTCGCGCGGACGTGCGAGCAGGGGCACGGCAACCCGCCGTCGCGCGACACGTGCGCGGTCTGCGGCGGTGCGCTCGACGGCGACGCCGCGCTCGCGGTGCGCCCGCCGCTCGGTCGGCTGCTGGTCTCCACCGGGCAGACGATCGAGCTCGACCGCGGGGTCGTCGTCGGGCGGCGACCCAGGACGCCCCGGACGCAGGCGGCCGACCTGCCGCGCCTGGTGACCGTGCCGAGCCCGCAGCAGGACATCTCGCGCTCGCACCTCGAGGTCACCCTCGAGGGCTGGCACGTGCTCGTGAGCGACATGGCGACGACGAACGGCACCACGCTCCTGCGCGCGGGCCAGCCGCCGCGCCGCCTGCACCCGTCGGAGCCCGTGCTCGTCGTCGACGGCGACGTCGTCGACCTCGGGGACGACGTGACCCTGACGTTCGAAGGAATCTGGTGAGCACCAAGCGAGCACCGTCCCCGCCGCCGGAGATCCAGGGCTTCGAGTACGTCTCGCTCATCGGCTCGGGCGGTTTCTCCGACGTCTTCCTGTACCAGCAGCAGCGGCCACGGCGCCGCGTCGCGGTGAAGGTCCTGCTCCAGGAGTGGTCGAGCCCGTCGCAGCGGGCCGCCTTCGACGCCGAGGCCGACCTCATGGCGACGCTGTCGACGCACCCGTCGATCGTCACGATGTACGAGGCGGACGTCGCGGACGACGGGCGTCCGTACCTCGCGATGGAGTTCTGCTCGCGACCCAACCTCGGCGCCCGCTACCGCACCGAGCGGCTGTCCGTCGCGGAGGCCCTGCGGACCGCGGTGCAGATCGCGGGGGCCGTCGAGACGGCGCACCGCGCGGGCATCCTCCACCGCGACATCAAGCCGGCGAACATCCTCGTCACGGAGTACGGCCACCCGGCGCTCACGGACTTCGGCATCTCGTCCACCGTCGACGACGCCGCGCGCGCCGAGGGGATGTCGATCCCGTGGTCCCCGCCGGAGTCGTTCGCGGAGCCCCCGCGCAGCGGCATCGCGACGGACGTGTGGGCGCTCGCCGCGACGACCTACACGCTCCTCGCCGGTCGCTCGCCGTTCGAGGTCCCCGGCGGCTCCAACTCCAGCGCGAACCTCATCTCCCGCATCGAGACGTCGCCCCTGCCGCGCACGGGGCGCACGGACGTGCCCGCGTCGCTCGAGCGCGTGCTCGACACGGCGATGGCCAAGAACCCTGCGTCGCGGTACCCGTCGATGCTCGCGTTCGCCCGCGCCCTGCAGCAGGTCCAGAACGAGCTCTCGTACGCGGTCACGCCCGTCGACCTCCTGGACGACTCGGGCCACGTCCACGAGGAGGAGCCGGACGACGACGGCGGGACGCGCCTGCGCCAGGTCGTGTCGATCGACCCCGGAGGTCAGGCGCAGCCGACCCCGACGCGCAACCCCACGCTGCCGACCACCCCGCTCCACCCGCCGCGACAGCCCGCACCGCAGTGGCCCGCGCAGCCCACGCCGGGCGCCCACGTCCCGCAGCAGGCATCGGTGGCACCGGCGGCGTGGGCTGACCGTCCGACCGGCACGTCGCCCGGCCACCCGTCGTCGGGCACCTCGGGCACGTACCCGACCGCCGGTCCGTACGCGCCGGTCGTCGAGGCGACGGACCCGTCGCGGCGGCAC
Source organism: Cellulosimicrobium sp. So1_17 (assembly GCF_055181235.1). Classification (NCBI taxonomy): domain Bacteria; kingdom Bacillati; phylum Actinomycetota; class Actinomycetes; order Micrococcales; family Promicromonosporaceae; genus Cellulosimicrobium; species Cellulosimicrobium sp. So1_17. Next base: position 1,859,649 of record NZ_CM143702.1, on the reverse strand, counting down.
CCGGGCGCCGTCGCGCCCTACGCGCCCTGGGGGACGGCGCCGGTCGAGGACACGGTGCAGCGCACCGTCGGTCCGGGGGAGGGAGCGGCGCCGGGCGCGCCGGAGCAGGAGGCGCGACGCGGGGCGCTGGTCCCCGTCCTCGTCGGAGCGGGAGTCCTCGTGCTGGCGGGCGTCGGCATCTTCGCCCTCACCCAGGGCGGGGGCTCCTCCGAGGCCGACGACGACCCGAGCACCACCCCGACGAGCGAGACCTCGACCGTGCCGTCCGACAACCTCGGCGCGCTCGTCCCGCCCGTCAACGACCTCACCGGGACGTACGACCCCGAACGTCAGGTCGCGACCTTCACGTGGGCGTACGACAGCCCGGACGCGCAGGAGGGGGACGGCTTCGCGTGGCGCAAGCTCGACCTCGTGGAGACGGCGCAGTACAAGCAGATCTGGGACCAGGACACCGTCGAGCTGAGCGCGAAGCCGGGCGAGCGCGTGTGCATCGAGGTCATCGTCGAGCGTGACGGCAAGCCGTCCGCCAGCCCGCAGACGGCGTGCGTCGAGGGGGAGGCCGGGTGAGCGAGCTCGCGATCGAGTTCTGCGGCGAGTGGTTCCGTCCCTCCGCGGACGACGGCGACGTCTTCGAGATCGGCCGTGACGGCGACCTCTCGATCGAGGACAACCCGTACCTGCACCGCCGCTTCCTCCGGGTCTCCTTCGAGAGCGGGATCTGGTGGCTCGCCAACGTGGGTTCCCTCATCTCCGCGACGGTGTGCGACGCCGGCGGTGGCGTGCAGTCCTGGCTCTCGCCCGGGAACCGGCTCCCGATCGTCTTCCCGACGACGTCGATCGTCTTCACCGCCGGTCCGACGACGTACGAGATCCTCGCGCAGCTGCACGGCGCGCCGTACCAGGAGATCCGGTCGGAGGACGCCGACTCCGGGGCGACGACCATCGGGATGATCACGTTCACGACGAGCCAGAAGCAGCTCATCGTCTCGCTCGCCGAGCCGATGCTCCGCCGCGACGGCACGGGGCTGTCCGAGATCCCGTCGTCGGCCGCTGCGGCCGCGCGGCTCGGCTGGGCGACGACGCGGTTCAACCGCAAGCTCGACAACGTGTGCGACAAGCTCGACCGGATCGGCGTGAAGGGGCTGCGCGGCGGCCCCGGGGCGCTCGCGACGAACCGGCGGGCGCGGCTCGTCGAGTACGCGGTCGCGTCACGCCTCGTGACGTCCGCCGACCTCCCCCTGCTCGACGCGACCGACGACGGCTGACCTGCTCGCGCCCGTGACGGCGCGGCCACGACCCAGGACCACCCCCGAGGACCCCCCGAGGACGCCCCTGTGCGCATCAAGCTCACCCTGCACCGCCCCGACTCGACGACGACGAACGTCGCGGTCACGGCCGACGCGACCGCGACCGTGCGCGACGTCGCCGAGGCGCTGTTCGCGGGCGACCCGACGCGCGCGGGGTCCGCCCTGCCCGAACGGCTCACGCTCCAGGTGACCGGGGCGCCGACCGCGAGCGGCGCGTCCGTCCAGGGCCGGGTCCTGTCGCCCACGAGCGACCTGATCGAAGCCGGGCTGCGCTCCGGCTCGACGGTCTCGATCGTGCGGGTCTCCGAGCAGTTCGACTCGCCCGGCCAGGACCGCGGCGCAGCGGTCGCCGTCCTGCGGGTCCTCGAAGGACCGGACGCCGGACGCGAGTTCCCCCTGCCGGTCGGGACGAGCTACGTCGGCCGCGACCGCAACATGGACATCCGGCTCTCGGACCCGCAGGTGTCGAAGCGGCACGCGCGCATCACCGTCGGCGAGTCGATCGAGATCACCGACACGAACTCGGCGAACGGCCTCGTCATGGGCGGTCAGCGCATGACCCGCTCCACGCTGACGTCGGCGGACACCGTCGCGATCGGCAGCACCGTGGTCTCCGTGGTGTCGCTGCACCGGTCGACGAGCCTCGCCCCGACGAGCCCCGTCGTCGAGTTCAACCGCTCGCCGCGCGTGGTCGCGCGCTTCCCCGAGCGCAAGCTGCGGGCACCGAAGCCCCCGCAGCCCCAGGACCCGACGCGCTTCCCGTACCTCGCGATGGTCGCGCCGCTCCTCATGGGCGTGATCCTCTACTCGGTGACGCAGAACATCCTGTCGATCGTGTTCATCGCCCTCAGCCCGATCCTCATGCTCGGCAACTACCTCGACCAGCGGGTGCAGGCCAAGCGCAAGTTCAAGGCCCAGGTCGAGCAGTTCCGGGCCTCGGTCGCCGCGATGCGCGACACCATCGACCGCACGCACGCCGTCGAGCGCGCCGTGCGGCTCACGGAGGCGCCCTCCGTCACGGACACCGTGGACGCGGTCCGTCGCCTGGGCGGGCTCCTGTGGACCCACCGGCCCGAGCACGAGGCGTTCCTCACCGTGCGGGTCGGGCTGGGGACCGCGCCGTCGCGCGCCCAGGTCGACCAGCAGAACGAGAACAACACGCTCCCCGAGTTCTGGAACGAGCTCGAGAAGCTCCACGCGCAGTGCGCGACGATCGACGGCGTGCCCGTCGTCGCGCGCCTGCGCACGGACGGCGCGCTGGGCATCGCCGGTGCCGGGGCGACGGCGGACGCCGTCGGCCGCGGGATCCTCGTGCAGCTCGCGGGGCTGCACTCGCCGTCCGAGCTCGTGCTCGCCGCGATCACGTCGCAGCGGTCGCGCGCCGACTGGGAGTGGCTCGAGTGGCTCCCGCACACCGGCTCGCCGCACAGCCCGCTCGGCGGCGGTGCGCACCTCGCCGACAACCCGGGCGCCGCCCTGTCGCTGCTGTCCCGGCTCGAGGACATCGTCGAGCTCCGCGGGGCAGACCTCGGTGCGCACGCCGAGCTGCGCGGGCCGATCGACCCCGAGGAGCCCCTGGACACCCCGCAGCCCGTCCTGCCGACCGTCGTCGTGCTCGTCGAGGACGACGCGCCGGTGGACCGCTCGCGCCTCACCCGGCTCGCCGAGCGCGGCGCTGACGCGGGAGTCCACCTCGTGTGGGTCGCGCCGTCGGTGGAGCAGCTGCCTGCGGCGTGCCGCACGTTCGTCCTCGTCGAGGAGAACGGCGCCGCGGCCGACGCACAGGGCGCGGGCCGGCCCGGGGCCGCCCAGGGCGCGACCACGGGGGAGGTGCGGGTCGGGCGCCTGTCGTTCCCCGTGACGTGCGAGACCGTCGACCTCGCGACGGCGCACGACGTCGCGCGCATCCTCGCGCCCGTCGTCGACGTCGGCGCGCCCGTCGACGACGACTCCGACCTCCCGCGCTCCGTCTCCTACCTGGCGCTGGCGGGCACGTCGCTCGCGGACGACCCGGGCATCCTCGTCGACGCGTGGCGCGAGAACGGGTCCCTGACCCCGCGCGACGGCTCGCCTCCCGTGCGTCGCCGCACCCCGACGAACCTGCGCGGCCTCGTCGGGCACTCGGGGACGGAGCCGCTCTACCTGGACCTGCGCACGCAAGGGCCCCACGCGCTCGTCGGCGGGACGACGGGTGCGGGCAAGTCGGAGTTCCTCCAGTCGTGGGTGCTCGGCATGGCGGCCGCGCACAGCCCGGACCGCGTGACGTTCCTGTTCGTCGACTACAAGGGCGGCGCGGCCTTCGCGGACTGCGTGAACCTGCCGCACACCGTGGGCCTCGTCACCGACCTGTCGCCGCACCTCGTGCGGCGCGCGCTGACGTCGCTGCGCGCGGAGCTGCGGTACCGCGAGCACCTGCTGAACCGCAAGAAGGCGAAGGACCTCGCGTCGCTCGAGCGCACCGGTGACCCCGACGCCCCGCCGAGCCTGCTCATCGTCGTCGACGAGTTCGCGGCGCTGGTCAACGAGGTCCCGGAGTTCGTCGACGGCGTCGTCGACGTCGCGCAGCGCGGTCGCTCGCTCGGCCTGCACCTCATCCTCGCGACGCAGCGGCCCGCGGGTGTCATCAAGGACAACCTGCGCGCCAACACCAACCTGCGCGTCGCGCTGCGCATGGCGGACGAGGACGACTCGACGGACATCCTCGGCATCCCGATGGCGGCGCACTTCGACCCGTCGATCCCGGGCCGCGGAGCCGTGAAGACGGGCCCCGGCCGCATCACCCCGTTCCAGACGGGGTACGCGGGCGGCTGGACGTCCTCACGGCCCGAGCCGTCGCGCATCGACGTCCAGGAGATGTCGTTCGGCACGGGCATGCGCTGGGAGCTCCCGGAGCCGGACGTCGAGGACGAGACGCAGGACCCCGGTCCCAACGACATCTCGCGCGTGGTCGCGACGATCTCGCGCGCCGCGGTGGAGGCGGCGGTCCCGGCGCCCCGCAAGCCGTGGCTCCCCGAGCTCGCGCGCACCTACGACCTCGCCCGGCTGCCGAACCCCCGCACCGACGCCATGCTCCTGCTCGGCGTCGAGGACGACCCGACCACGCAGACGCAGCCCACCGTGTTCTACGAGCCCGACCGTGACGGCAACATGGCGATCTACGGCACGGGCGGCTCCGGCAAGAGCGCGACGCTGCGCACCATCGCGGTGTCGGCCGCGATCACGGCGCGCGGCGGTCCCGTCCAGGTGTACGCGATCGACGCCGGCGCCAGCGGCCTGCGCATGCTCGAGGACCTGCCCCACGTGGGGGCGGTCGTCTCGGGCGACGACGAGGAACGGGTCCAGCGCGTGCTGCGCACGCTGCGCGACGTCGTGGACGAGCGCTCCGCGCGGTACGCCGCGGTGCGGGCGGGAGGCCTCGACGAGTACCGCCGGATCGCGGGCGTCCCCGACGAGCCGCGCATCCTGCTCCTCGTCGACGGGATCGGGGCGTTCCGCGACGCGTACGAGTTCCGCCCGTCGCACGCGTTCCCCGTGTGGGGCGCCTTCACGCAGATCGCGACGGACGGTCGCCAGGTGGGCGTGCACGTCGTCGTGACGGGCGACCGTGCCGCGTCCGTCCCGACGTCGCTCGGCTCGACGATCCAGAAGCGGCTCGTCCTGCGCCTCGCGAACGAGGACGACTACATGACGCTGGGCGTCCCCAAGGACGTGCTCACGCTGACGTCGCCCCCCGGACGCGGCATCCTCGAGGAGAACGAGGTGCAGGTCGCAGTCCTCGGCGGCGACCCCAACGTCGCGCTCCAGGCCCGCGAGCTGGGCAGGCTCCGCGACGCGATGTCGCGCCTCGGCATCCCGCAGGCGCCCGGGGTCGACCGGCTGCCGGACAGCTTCACGCTGGACGCGCTGCCGGAGCTCACGGGGGACCGGCCCACGATCGGCCTCGACGACCTGGACATCGCTCCCGTGGCGCTCCCGGCCCGGGGCACCTTCATGCTGTCGGGACCGCCGGGGGGCGGGCGGACGACGGCGCTGGTCACCATCGCGCAGGCCGTGCGCCGTGCGCGCGCGGGCCGGGTGGTCTACCTCGCCCCGCGACGCACGAGCATCTCCTCGCTCGACGCGTGGGACACGACCGCGACGTCCCCCGAGGACGTCGTGACGCTGCTCGGGAGCCTCACGGCCACGCTCGAGGGCGGTTCGCTGCGCCCGGGGTCGCTGACCGTGCTCGTCGAGTCGGTCACGGAGTTCACGGGGACGCCCGCGGAGCAGCCGCTCGCGGCGTTCGTCCGGACCGCCGTGCGCGCGGAGCAGCTCGTGGTGGGCGAGTCGGAGTCGTCGACGTGGGGCCAGGCGTGGGCCATCGCCCAGCCGTTCAAGGCCGGCCGGTCGGGGCTGCTGCTGACGCCGGGCGACCTCGACGGGGACACGCTGCTCGGCACGGGCCTGGGACGGCTGCGCCGCGCCGACTTCCCGCCCGGTCGCGGCTTCCTCGTCGTCTCGGGGAGGGCGCGCAAGATGCACGTCGCGCTGCCCCGCTGAGGCCGCGGAGGCTCGAGCACACTTCCGGCACGGCGATGGGGAGGCCTCCCCATCGACGCCGTGCGGGGGCCGATGGTTGAGTAGGGCCATCGACAACGGGACGGCGTCCACGCAAGGTGGAGGCCGAGGACAGAAGGAGATGAACCATGGCTGGATACTGGGGCGCTAACGTCGAGGACCTCCGCGGGCTCGGTCAGACGCTGCAGCAGAAGGCGGACGAGATCCGGACCACGATGAACACGCTGAACACCCAGGTCCAGGGCGTGACGTGGGAGGGCCCCGACGCCCAGCAGTTCAAGGGCAGCGACTGGCCGGCCGCGCAGACGCAGCTCAACAACGTCTCGCAGATGCTCACCGAGGCGGGCCAGAAGGCTCAGCAGAACGCGCAGCAGCAGGAGCAGGCTTCGAACTCCTGATCCGCGAGCTCCACTGCGGTCCACCGAGGGCGCAGGATCCCGAGAGGGGTCCTGCGCCCTCGGCGTGTCCGGGGAGCCGGCGGTCTGCGAGACTGCTGACGCACCACCCCCGACGAGAGGCCCTGCCGCATGACCGAGCTGCGCTACCCGAGCGACGACTTCCCCGGGCCCGTGGGCGTCCGCGCGACCGCCCCGGAGGGCTGGGTGCCGCTGCCTCACGTCGCGCTCCCGCTCGCGCTCGGGCGGGAGGTGCCGGAGGGCGAGTTCAACCCGAACGTCATCGTCGTCGTCTCGCGCGTACGGGCCGACGCGACCCTCGAGGACGCGCACGCCGAGGTGCTGCGCAAGCTGCGCCCCCTGCCGAAGCTGCGCGAGCTCGGCAGCGGCGAGATCGAGGTGGACGGGCTCGCAGGCCGCTGGGTCGAGGCGTCGTTCAAGGGCGGGGGCGGGGTGGTGCTCGTCCAGTCGGTGCGGACCGTCGTCGTGCCGCGGGGGCCGGTCGCGGACGTCGTGCAGACGACGGGCACGTGCACGCTCGTGCAGCACCCGTGGGCCGGGGACGAGATCCGCGCTGTGCAGGAGAGCCTGAGCCTCGACCGCTGAGGACCGGTGACGACCCGTGACGACCGGTGACGGCATCGCGAGACCGTCACCGTTTACATTCGCCCGGATCACAAGACGCCCTATCCACCTGGCGAGACCGCTGGCACAGTAGGAGGATCGGGAGAGGGCTGAGTGAGGCTACCCTCACCCGGTCGTACAATCGAGGTGGTCTCCTGCGGTCGGTCAGCTCCGGACCGCCGTCCTGCGGCCGGGCACGAGCCCTGCTCACCCGACTGCGAGCCAGACCGAGCACCAGACCGAGCACCAGACCGAGCACCAGACTCCCGTCCTCCACCGGAAGGCACCCTGTCCTGTGAGCAGCATCCGTCCCCTGCGCGTCGCGATCGTCGGCGCGGGTCCCGCCGGGATCTATGCCGCGGACATCCTGTCCAAGACCGATCTCGACGTGAGCATCGACCTCTTCGAGCGACTGCCCGCACCGTTCGGGCTCGTGCGCTACGGCGTCGCGCCGGACCACCCGCGCATCAAGCAGATCATCGTCGCGCTCCACAAGGTGCTGAGCCGCGGCGACATCCGCCTGCTCGCGAACGTGGACTACGGCGTCGACCTGAAGCTCGACGACCTGCGGCAGTACTACGACGCCGTGATCTTCTCGACCGGCTCGATCCGCGACGCGGCGCTCCCGATCGAGGGCATCGACCTCCCCGAGTCCTACGGCGCCGCGGACTTCGTGTCCTGGTACGACGGGCACCCGGACGTCCCGCGCACGTGGCCCCTCGAGGCGCAGCAGGTCGCGGTGCTCGGCGCCGGCAACGTCGCGCTCGACGTCGCCCGTGTCCTCGCCAAGCACGCCGACGACCTGCTCCCCACCGAGATCCCGCAGAACGTCTACGACACGCTCAAGGCGTCGCCCGTGACGGACGTGCACGTGTTCGCCCGTCGTGGTCCCGCGCAGGCCAAGTTCTCGCCGCTCGAGCTGCGCGAGCTCGGTCACGTCCCCGACGTCGACGTCATCGTCTACCCGGAGGACTTCGAGTTCGACGAGGGCTCGATGGCCGCGATCAGCTCGTCGAACCAGACGAAGCAGGTCGTGAAGACCCTCACGGACTGGACGCTCAAGGACCCGAGCGAGCACACCGCGTCGCGCCGCCTGCACCTGCACTTCCTGCACGCCCCGGTCGCGATCCTCGGCGACGGCAAGGTCGAGGCGCTGCGCACCGAGCGGACGCAGCTCAACGGCGACGGCACCGTGTCGGGGACGGGCGAGTTCCACGAGTGGCCCGTCCAGGCCGTGTACCGTGCGGTCGGCTACTTCGGATCCCCGCTCCCCGAGATCCCGTTCGACGAGCTCAAGGGCGTCATCCCGAACCGCGAGGGGCGCGTCCTCGACATCGACGGCGAGCACCTGCCGGGCGTCTACGCGACCGGGTGGATCAAGCGCGGACCGGTCGGGCTCATCGGCCACACGAAGTCCGACGCGTCCGAGACGATCCGCCACCTCGTCGAGGACGTCACGGGCGCCGGCGACGACGTCGCCGCGGCCGACCTCGAGGCGGGGCGCGTCGCCCCGCTCGGCACGCCGGACGCCGTCGTCGAGTTCCTCGCGGAGCGCGGCGTCGACTACATCGAGTGGTCCGGCTGGGAGCTGCTCGACGCGTACGAGCGCGGCCTCGGCGAGCCGCACGGCCGTGAGCGCATCAAGGTCGTCCCGCGCGAGGACATGATCCGCGTCGCGCGCGGCGAGTCGCAGGCCGGCTGACCGGCGCCACGCACCGTCACGACGGCGCCCTGCCCGCCCGGGTGGGGCGCCGTCGTCGTGCCGGGAGCTGGCCGGGCGACAGCGCGTCCAGCCCAGGCGGCGCGACGGGTGCCTCGGGAACGTGTCGGGACCGTGGCGCGTTCACCTGGTGGGCGGCGGCAGGACCGCCGCCCTGCGGGCGGCCCGGCACCACGGTGGGCCGCCCCGAGCGTGGAAGGAGCGCCCGTGGGACGACGCCAGCACTTCAACGGCCTGAAGACCGCCGCGCTGTTCGGGGGCATGTGGGTCGTCGTCCTCGGCCTGTGGGCCTTGTTCGGCGCCCGGGCCAACCTGCTCTGGATCTTCGTCGGGATCGGTCTCGTGACGACGTTCTACGGGTACTGGAACTCCGACAAGATCGCGATCCGGGCCATGCACGCCCGGCCCGTGAGCGAGCTCGAGCAGCCGACGATGTACCGCATCGTCCGCGAGCTCTCGACGGAGGCCCGCCAGCCCATGCCGCGCCTCTACGTCTCGCCCACGCAGGCGCCCAACGCGTTCGCCACCGGGCGCAACCCGAAGAACGCCGCGGTCTGCTGCACCGACGGCATCCTGCGGATCCTCGACGAGCGCGAGCTGCGCGGAGTCCTCGGGCACGAGCTCATGCACGTGTACAACCGCGACATCCTCACCTCGTCCGTCGCGGGTGCGCTCGCGGGGGTCATCACGTCCCTCGCGCAGTTCCTGCTGATCTTCGGCGGCGACCGCGACCGGGGCGGCAACCCGCTCGCCGCCCTCGCGATGGTCTTCCTGGCACCGATCGCGGCGATGCTCATCCGGATGGCGATCTCGCGCACGCGCGAGTACGACGCGGACGAGGACGGCGCGCGGCTCACGGGCGACCCGCTCGCGCTCGCGTCCGCGCTGCGCAAGCTCGACGCGGGGACGCAGCGTGCCCCGCTGCCGCAGAACCGCGACCTCGTCGACGTCTCGCACCTCATGATCGCGAACCCGTTCCGGGGCGCAGGCGTCGCGAAGATGTTCGCGACGCACCCCCCGATGACCGAGCGCATCAAGCGCCTCGAGGCGATGGCCGGGCACGGGCCGGGCTACGGCGGGATCACGTACCGCTGACCCGGTCGGGCGGCACGCCGTGGTGTGACCTCCCTGCGTGACGCAGGAGCGTGACCTGCGAGCGTGACCTGCGAGCGTGACGTACCGGCTGCGTGACCCGGCTCACGACCCCGTCCGTGGGGGCGTCGCGGTGCCTACCGTGGACGAAGGCCCCGATTCCCCGGGACCGTCGCCCGGACCTCCGGGCCGGGCGACCCTGGTGCACCGACGGAGGTCCCGCCATGCAGTGGAGTCATCGACGTCTCGCGACGAACGTCCTGGTCATCGGCACGGGAGGCGCCGGGCTGCGTGCCTCGATCGAGCTCGCCGAACGGGGGATCGACGTGCTGGCCGTGGGCAAGCGGCGCCGTCACGACGCCCACACGAGCCTCGCCGCGGGCGGCATCAACGCCGCGCTCGCCACGACGGACCCCGAGGACTCGTGGCAGCAGCACGCAGCGGACACGATCACCGAGTCGTACGGCCTCGCCGACCCGGAGGTGGTCGAGGTGGTCACGCGGGGCGCCGCGCGCGGCATCGAGGACCTCGAGCGCTGGGGCATGCCCTTCGCGCGCGACGCCGACGGTCGGATCAGCCAGCGGTTCTTCGGCGCGCACACGTACCGCCGCACGGCGTTCGCGGGCGACTACACCGGGCTCGAGATCCAGCGCACCCTGGTGCGGCGTGCCGGCGAGCTGCACGTCCCGGTCCTCGACACGGTCTACGTCACGCGGATCCTCACCGCGCACGGGCGGGTCTTCGGCGCGTACGGCTTCGACGTCACCGACGGGACGCGCGTGACGATCCACGCGGACGCGGTGATCCTCGCCGCCGGGGGACACACGCGCATCTGGCGGCGGACGTCCTCGCGCCGGGACGAGAACACCGGTGACTCGTGGCGCCTCGCGGTCCTCGCCGGCGCGCGGCTGCGCGACGCGGAGCTCGTCCAGTTCCACCCGTCGGGGATCCTGGAGCCCGAGGAGGCCGCCGGCACGCTCGTGTCGGAGGCAGCCCGTGGCGAGGGCGGGATCCTCCGCAACGCGCTGGGGGAGCGGTACATGGAGCGGTACGACCCGCAGCGCATGGAGCTTTCCACGCGCGACCGCGTCGCGCTCGCGGGGTACACCGAGATCTCCGAGGGACGGGGGACCCCGCACGGCGGCGTCTACCTCGACGTCTCGCACCTGCCGCGCGAGCAGGTGCTCGAGCGCCTGCCGCGGGTGTACCGGATGATGCTCGACCTCCAGATGCTCGACATCACGACGACGCCCATGGAGGTCGCGCCCACCGCGCACTACTCGATGGGCGGCGTCCGGGTCGCGGCGGCCGACCACGCCACGGAGATCGACGGGCTGTACGTCATCGGCGAGGCGGCGAGCGGGCTGCACGGGGCGAACCGCCTCGGGGGGAACTCGCTGATCGAGCTGCTCGTCTACGGGCGGATCACGGGCGAGGCCGCGGCGGACTTCGCGACGGCGTCGGACGCGCCCCGGCGGGACGCGGGAGCGGTCGCCGAGGCCGCGCACGAGGTCGACCGCGCGCTCGGGCTCGGGACGCCCCTCGCCGCCGACGCCGCGCGCCAGGAGAGCGCCCGCCGCCTCCAGCGGGAGGTCCGCGACCTGATGTCGGCGCACGCCGGCGTCGTGCGGTCCGAGGACGGGCTGACGGAGGGCCTGCGACGGCTGGGGGAGGTGGAGGCTCGGTCCGGGGACGTCGTCGCGCACCCCGACATCGCCGGGTACGACGACCTCGCCCACGCGTTCGACCTCCAGGGGTCGCTGCTCGCGGCGCGGGCGACGCTGGAGTCCGCGCTGGTCCGGCGCGAGACGCGCGGTGCCCACAACCGGTCGGACCACCCGGAGACGGACCCGGCGCTGCGCGTCAACCTCGTCTGGTCGCCCGACCGCGGCGTGGAGGCGGAGCAGGTCCCGCCGGTCCCGGACGAGATCGCGTCACTGCGTCGCGACGACGACTCCGTGGCGGGCAAGCTCGTCGAGTAGCGCGTGCGCGACCCCGTCGTCGTCGTTCGCGGCGGTCACGTCGGTCGCCGCGGCCAGGACGTCGGGGTGGGCGTTCGCCACGGCGAACGAGCGTCCGGCCCAGCGCAGCATGGGCAGGTCGTTGGGCATGTCGCCGAAGGCCCAGACGTCCTGCGCAGGGATGCCGAGCCGGTCGCACCAGCGCGCGAGCGCGGCGTCCTTCGTGATGTCGGGCGCGAGGAGCTCGGCGAGACCCGCTGCGCCCGAGTAGGCGAGGTGGGCCCGGCCGCCGACCACCTCGCGCACCTGGGCGAAGAAGCGTTCCTGCGTCTCGTCCTGGTGCGACGCGACGACGACGGGCTGCGTCGCGGGCGCGTCGGGCGGGGGAGGGGCGGTGGACAGGCGCGCGAGCATCTTGCCCACCGGCCGGGGCACCGTCGCGTCGGCGTCGGTGTCGTGCCCGCCCAGCGTCTCCTCGACCCGCCGGACGACCGTCGCGGCGCCCGTAGGGTCGGACGCGTCGTCCGCGGCGGACCGGAAGCCGGGGTCGAACGTCGGGCCGTCGACGCGCTCGAGCGCGAGCGCGACGTCGGGCAGGCCCGCGCGCAGGTCGGCGACGAGCTCGCGCGCCGCGACGTCGTCGAACCCGCAGACGTCGATCGCCTGCTCGGTCGCGAGGTCCCAGACGGCCGCCCCGCCGAGGCAGATCACGCGTCCGTGCCCGCCCACGACGTCGCGCAGCGGCGCGAGCCAGCGCGGCGGGCGGGCCGTCACGAAGACGATCTCGACGCCGGCCTGCTCGGCGGCGAGCAGGGCGTCGCGCGTGCGCTGCGACAGGCTCCCGTCGGAGCGCAGCAGCGTGCCGTCGAGGTCGGTGGCGACGAGCCGAGGCAGCCGGGCCGCGGTCTGGCGTGGGCCGCCCGACGGCGTGAGGTGCGGGCCGCCGTCGGGCACGGGCACCGCGACTACCGGTAGTTCGTGAACTGCAGCGCGACGTCGAGGTCGGCGGCCTTGAGCAGCGCGATGACGGTCTGCAGGTCGTCGCGCGACTTCGACGTCACCCGGACCTCGTCGCCGGTGATCTGCGTCTTGACGGCCTTGGGGGCCTCGTCCCGGATGATCTTGGTGATCTTCTTCGCGTTCTCGCTGGACAGACCCTCCTTGAGGGTCGCGGCGAGGCGGTACTCCTTGCCGGAGGGCTTGGGCTCCTTGTCACCCGTGTCGAGCGACTTGAGGGAGATGCCGCGCTTGATGAGCTTCGTCTCGAAGACGTCGAGGATCGCGAGGACGCGCTCGGCCGAGTTGGCGACCATGACGATGCTCTCGCCGCTCCACGCGATGGAGGCGCCGATGTTGCGGAAGTCGTACCGCTGCGCGACCTCCTTCGCGGCCTGGTTGAGCGCGTTGTCGACCTCCTGGCGGTCGACCTTGCTGACGATGTCGAACGACGAGTCGGCCATGGTGGCCCTCCCTCGGGGACGGGTGCGGGTGCTGGGTCCACCGTAGTCGAGTGCGCGCCGCCCCGACGGCCGTAGGCCGGCCGGGGACGACCCCCCGACGCGCCTCGCGGGTGCTCCCGGGCCGTCAGGTGCGAGCGGCCAGCCGGGTCGCCCGCGCGGCGTGCACACCGTCGACGGTGAGCACGACGAGCGCCAGCCACACGAGGACGAAGCCGGCCCACCGCGCGGGCGGCATGTGCTCGTGGAACACGAGGACGCCGCAGAGGAACTGCAGGACGGGCGCGAGGTACTGGAGCATGCCGACGAGCGACAGCGGGATGCGGCGCGCCGCGGACGAGAACAGCAGCAGCGGGACGGCGGTGACCAGGCCTGACGACGCGAGCAGGAGGGCGTGAGCGGGGTCGTCGGGGGAGAACGTGCCGTTGCCCGAGACGCCGAGCCACGCGAGGTAGGCGAGCGCGAGCGGCGCGATCGTCGTGGTCTCGGCCGCGAGACCGGGCAGCGCCTCGACGCTGCGCCCCACGCGGTTCTTCACGAGGCCGTAGAGCCCGAAGCTGAACGCGACGCCGAGGGCGATCCACGGCACGCGTCCGACGCCCACCGTGATGACGGCGACCGCGGCGGTGCCGATCGCGAGGGCGACCCACTGCGCCGGCCGAAGCCTCTCGCGCAGGACGACGACCGCGAGGAGCACGGTGACGAGCGGGTTGACGAAGTACCCCAGGGCGGCGTCGAGCACGTGGCCGGACAGCACGCCGTACACGTAGATCGTCCAGTTCGTGGCGACGAGCACGCCGGCGACGCCGAGCAGCGCGAGCGTGCGCGGGCTGCGCAGGACGCGCGCGAACCGGCCGAGCTGTCGGGCGACGACGAGCAGCAGCACGCACACGACGAGGCTCCACACCACGCGGTGCGCGATGATCTCGAGCGGGCTGGCGGGCTCCAGGAGCGGGAAGTAGAGCGGCATCGCGCCCCACAGGACGTAGGCGCTAGCACCGAACAGGACACCTCGGCGGTCGAGGGCGCCGGCGGCGGGTGCGGGATGCCGGTCGGGTCGTGCGGCGGTGTCGTCGAGGCCCGGCGTGCGTTCCGGCGTGGAGGGGGTGCGCTCCGGCGAGGGAGCAGGGTCGGTCACGAGACCACTCTAGGAGCCCGCCGCGGAGCGGATTTCGCACTGCGGCCGGACGGGCTGTATCGTTGGCTCGCCGCCATGGCCACCCCGCAGGACGTTGCACGGGTCGGTCGTGCGCGACAGCTCCACACGGCAGGTTGCCCGAGCGGCCAAAGGGATCTGACTGTAAATCAGACGGCTCAGCCTTCGGGGGTTCGAATCCCTCACCTGCCACCGGAGCGACGGGGCGTCACCTCACGGTGGCGCCCCGTCGTGGTTCGTCACCGGTGTGCCGGCCGAGCCAAGGCGGGCCCGGACTGGCGGAATCCCGCCGATTTCGTACCCGGCCCGGTTGCGTGTAGAGTTTTCCGCGCTGCCCCGATAGCTCAGTCGGCAGAGCGTCTCCATGGTAAGGAGAAGGTCAAGGGTTCGATTCCCTTTCGGGGCTCTGTGGTGACGCGGGGTCGTCTTGCTGGAATACTGCGAGACGACCTCGCGTTCGCCTCATGCGGCGGGGTAGCTCAGATGGTTAGAGCGCACGACTCATAATCGTGAGGTCGCGGGTTCGATCCCCGCCTCCGCTACCACTTTCGACAATCTCCGTACGGCGGCCGGCGTCGTGCGGCCTGCACAGCACAAGCGCCCTCCGGAGGCGCGAGAGGTGGCTCACTACCGTGGCAAGCAAGAGCGCTGACGTTCGCCCCAAGATCACGCTGGCCTGCGTGGACTGCAAGGAGCGCAACTACATCACCAAGAAGAACCGTCGTAACGACCCGGACCGCCTGGAGCTCGCGAAGTTCTGCCCGCGTTGCGGCAAGCACACCGCGCACCGCGAGACCCGCTGACCCAGCGGTCCGGCACCCGACCCGTGGCGATCAACGCAGACTTCGCCGGTCGCGAGTACCCGGCGAACGCCCCGTACTCCGTCGGCCGGGAGAAGCTCCGCGAGTTCGCCGCGGCGGTCGGTTCCCTGCACCCCGTGCACCACGACCTCGTGGCGGCGCGGGGTGCCGGCTATCCGGACCTCGTCGCACCGCCCACGTTCGCGGTCGTCGTCGCGCAGCGCGCCGAGGCGCAGCTCATCGAGGACCCCGAGGCGGGCATCGACTTCTCGCGCGTCGTCCACGCGGACGAGCGCTTCACGCACCACCGGCCGATCGTCGCGGGCGACGAGCTCGTGACCGTGCTGCACGTGGACTCGATCGTCGAGCGGGCCGGCCTCGCGATGGTCACCACGCGCTGCGAGATCCTGGCGGAGTCGCCGGGCGACGACGACGCGCCCGTCCGGACACCGGTCGCGACGGTCCGCTCCACCCTCGCCGTCCGCGGGGAGGATGCATGAGCACCGAGCCTGCCGACGCGGCCGGCCGCCCCGTCCTCGCGGACCTCTCGGTCGGCGACGTCGTCGGGACCCGCACGGTCGAGGTCGACCGCGCCCGCCTCGTCCGCTACGCGGGCGCGAGCGGCGACTTCAACCCGATCCACTGGAACGACGCGTTCGCGGCCGAGGTCGGCCTGCCGGGCGTCATCGCGCACGGCATGTTCACCATGGGCGCGGCCGTCGCGCTCGTCGAGGACTGGGCGGGCGGCCCCGGCGCGGTCGTCGACTACCAGGCGCGCTTCACACGCCCCGTGCCCGTCCCGAACCCGGGCGTCGCGACGCTCGAGGTCACCGGCACCGTCGGCGCCGTCGACGCCGAGGCCGGAACCGTGCGCGTCGACCTCACGGTGATGTTCGAGGGCGCGCGCGTGCTCGGCAAGAGCCAGGCGGTCGTCCGGCTCTGACGTGGGCCCGCCGGCAGCGCCTCGGGCGAGACCCGGCCGGGCATCGCCCGCTCACCACGCTCGACGGCGCCGCACCTGTCCGGGTGCGGCGCCGTCGTCGTTCCTGGGTGGAGAGGGTCAGCAGACCTCCCACGAGACGCAGCCGCTGTCCTCCAGGCTCGGTTCCTTGGGCAGCGTGTCGGCGGGGCCCTCCTCGAGGTACGTGTCCCGCGAGGTGAGCACGACCTCTCCGGAGTCCTCGGGCCGCCCTGACGTGACCGCTCCCGAGACCTCGAGGAGACGGTGCTCGACGGGGTCGTACACGTACCGGGTGAGCGTGGTCTGGACCGGCTCGGTCCCCTCGCCGTCGGCGGTGACCACCGACTCCAGGCCCACGCCGACGCGTCCGCGCGAGTCTCGGACCTCGCCGAGGGTGGTGACCGTGGGCTGGTTCGTCATCACCGTCCACAGCGCGTCCCGCACGGCAGGTGGCGCCGGGGTGCGCCCGATGATGGTGCGGGCCATCTGCAGCACCGCGTCCTCGCTCGCGTCCTCCCCCTGGAAGAGGGCGACGTTGTCGCGCAGGACGGTCTCGAGCCCTGCGGGGTCGACGGGGAGGGCGTAGAAGACGTCCCACCCCATGTCGACCCGCTCACCGGCCAGGAGAAATTCCTGCCCCCAGGAATGCAGGCCGATCCCGATGGCGGACTCGAGGTCGCCGTCGTTCATCATCAGCCCTGGCCGGTCGTTGCCGAACCACTCGTCGACGACGTCGACGCGCTCGTCCCCGTTGCTCTCGACCTCGTGGATCTCGCGGCGCACGTGCCAGTACGGCGCGTCGGGCCAGCCGGGGTCGGTCGCCGTCGGGGTCTCCTCGTCGGGAGCTACGGGAGCTACGGGAGCTACGGGCGCCACGGTCGCCGGGCGGACGTCGGTCGTCCGGTCGACCGCCCACGGCTGCGTCGTCCAGCCCACGCCGACCGCGACGCCGACCGACACGACGGCGGTCGCGCCGAGGACGGACGTGACGACCCGGCGTCTTCGCACGCGCCGTGCGGCCGGGACGACGCGCGACGTGTCGACGTCGATCGTGGGCGCGGCGGCGTCGAGCCGGTCGCGCAGGGTGCGGGCGAAGTCCTCGTCGGGGCGGGGCAGGGTGGCGTTCATGAAGGGCTCCCCTCGGTGGGGTCGACGAGCGGTGACGGTGACTGGCGACGGCCGGTGGCCTGTGCCCCGGTGGGCGTCCGGTGGGCGTCCGCGGCGTCCGCCGCGGAGAGCACCGACCGGAGCTGCGCGAGCCCGCGCGACGCCGTCGACTTCACGGTGCCGACGGAGACGCCGAGGTCGTCCGCGACCTCCCGCTCCGTCATCCCGACGAGGTGGCGCAGCACGACCACCCGGCGCTGGCGGAGCGTGAGGGTCGCGAGCGCGCGGACGAGCCGGTCGCGCTCGGCGTGCGTCTCGGCGGACGCCGGTCCGGCCGGGTGCTCGGGCACGTCGGGAGGAGCGACGAGGACCTCGCGCCGCCGTCGCCTCCACTGGTCGATGCGGGAGGTCGCGAGCGCCTGCCGGGCGTAGGCGTACGGGTCGCGCTCGCGCGCCGTCGTCCAGCGCAGGTAGGTCTTGGTCAGCGCCTGCTGGACGAGCTCGTCCGCGAGGTGCGCGTCCCCGCACAGGAGCCACGCGGTCCGCGCGAGGCGGGGTGCGGCGGCGCCCATGAAGTCGGCGAACTCCTGCTCGCGGTCCGTCGCCACCCGGACGAGGGTGATCTGGTCGGGTGGCCCGTCGTCGGGCGCGTGGTCGTCCTCCGAGAGGGCGAGAGCGTTCACGGTCATGACTGTGACACGTGCGAGACCTCCGGAAGGTTGAGTCCCGCTCACGCGGGGACTCCGACGACGCGCGGCGCGCCGGACACCGTGGACCCTTCCCAAGGTGGGAACGCTCCCACTACCGTAGGTGAGCACGGTTCGCCGACGTCGAAGGAGACGCTCATGACCCTGCCCGACCCTCACGACCCTGCCCCCGTCGACCGGCGTCCCGGTCCCGGTCGCGCGCTCGACCGTCGCGCGTTTCTCGCGCTCTCCGGTGCCGGAGCGGCGGCACTGACCACCCTGCTGGCCGCACCGGCGTCGGCGACGACCGCCGCCACGCCCGTCCTGCCGACGGGCGGTGGGCACGGGGGCTCCCACGGCGGCGACCAGCGCGGGTCCGTCCGTCGCGCGCAGGGCTTCCTCGACGTCATGACGGACGCCTACCCCGAGCAGAACCCCGGGCCGCGCCTCGCGCAGTCGTACGCGGACCAGCTCGGGCTGTTCTCGACGGCGTTCGTCTACGACAACGCGCTCGCGATCTGTGCGTCGCTCACCGCCGGCCGCGACCACCTCGACCGCGCCCGCGCGCTCGGCGACGGCTTCCTCTTCGCGCAGGAGAACGACCCGGCGCACGACGACGGCCGCCTGCGCCAGGCGTACAACGTCGGCCCGTACGTGTTCTACGACGGCACGCCGCAGGAGCACGGCCTGGTGCTACCCGACGGGACGGCGAACATCGGCTGGCAGTTCGGGTTCCTCGGCACCGCGGTCGGCGACATGGCCTGGCCCGGGATCGCGCTGCTCCACCTGCACGCCGCGACGCGCGACCGCCGCTACCTGCGCGGCGCGCTCCGGATCGCGGAGTGGATCGTCGCGAACACGTGGTCGACGCAGCCGCTCGGCGGGTTCTCGTTCGGTGTCGACGCCGCGAACGCACCGGTCCCGAACGGCTCGACGGAGCACAACGTCGACTGCGTCGCGTTCTTCCGCCAGCTGGCCGCCGCGACCCGGGACCGGCGCTGGACCCGCGCGAGCGAGCACGCGCGCGCGTTCGTCGACCGCATGTGGGAGCCCGACGGCGGCTACCTGTACACCGGCACGAACGACGGCACCGAGATCAACCGCGACCCGCTCCCGCTCGACCCGCAGACCTGGGGCTGGCTCGCACTGCGCGACCGCCGCTACGCACGGGCTCTCGACTGGGCGGCGGACGCCCTCGCGGCGCGCGACGTGGCGGGCGACGGCGTCTCCCAGCTCCCGGCGGGCGTGACGGTCGAGGGCGTCACGTTCTCGAGCGCGAGCCTCACGTCGACGGCGTCGTACAACGGGCTGCCCGTGCACCCGCAGGGCGTGTGGCTCGAGGGCACCGCCCAGCTCGCGGCGGCGCTCGCGGACCGTGACGACAAGAGCGGGCGAGGCCGCGACAAGAGCAAGGACGACAAGGGGAGAGGCGGGAAGCGCGACCGCGACCGGGCGGCCCACCTGCTGCGCGAGGTGCGGGTCGCTCAGGACTCCGTGGGCGCGGGTCAGACGGTCGGCGGGGCGGCGCTGCCCGAGCGGTCGGGCGTCGTCGCGGCGTCGAGCCTCCTCGACACCGGGTTCGGCTTCGGCTACTTCCAGGTCCAGCACGTCGGTGCGACGTCCTGGTACCTCATGGCCGCGGCGGGGGCGAACCCGCTCCAGGTGGGCGGGCTGCGCTGACCTGACGCTCCGGGCCCGCGCCGTCCGTCGTCAGGCGACCGGTGCGGGCCCGGTCGTCGTCCCGACGACGAGCTCGACGTCGAGCACGACCGTCCGGGGCTCCTCGCCCGCCAGCAGGCCGATGACGGCGTGGCCGAGCTCCGCGCCCTTGCGCGCGAGGGGCTGGTCGACGCTCGTCAGGACGTCCGGGGCGAGCCACGGCAGGTCGAGACCGTCGAACCCGGCGACCGACACGTCGTCGGGCACGCGCAGGCCCAGCTCGCGCGCCCCGAGCAGCGCGCCCGCGGCGAGCAGGTCGGAGTGGGCGATGACGGCGGTCGGTCGGGTCGCGGGGTCGAGCGGCACGACGGCGTCGTCGTCCCCGCGTCGGCCGAGCAGCGCGATCGCGGCCGAGCGGCCGTGCTCGACGAGCGACGCCTCCGTCTCCCAGCTCGCGACGGGCTCGACGACGTCGCGCACCCCGGCGAGGCGGTTCGCGGTCGGGGTCCGGTCGACCCGGGCGAGCCGCGCGGCGTCGATCGGCCCGCTCCGGTCGGAGGTGTCCAGGGGGAGCGAGACCTCGGCGATCCGGGTGTGGCCGAGGTCGACGAGGTGGCGGACGACGTCGGCCGTGCCCCGGCGGTCGGCGATCCCCACGAGCGGCGAGCCCTCGACCTCGCGCCCCTCGCCGATGACGACCGGCACCCCGCGTCGACGCAGCGCGGTGAGCGTCGCGTCCTCGGCGCCGACGCCCCAGACCAGCACCGCGACGTCCATCGCTGCGCTCTCGACGAGGGGATCGACGGCGTGCGCCGGGTCGTCGGACGGGATGCCGGGGATGAGGAGGACGCCGAGACCGTTCTCGCCGAGCGTGGACACGAGCCCGTCGAGGACCTGGACGGCGACGGGGTCGCGGAAGGCGCGGCGCAGCTGGTCGCCCACGACCACCCCGACGACGCCCGACCGCCCGGACCGCAGCTGCCGCCCGAGCGGGTTGGGCCCCGTGTAGCCGAGCTCCTCGGCGGCGGCGTGGACGCGCGCCCGCGTCTCGGGCGTGATGGGGCCTGCTCCGGAGAACGCGAGGGACGCCGTCGAGACGGACACGCCGGCGAGCTCGGCGACCTTGGCGAGCGTCGGGCGCGGCCGGGCCGCCGGGGCCGGGCCGTCCCCGCGGTCGGGCTTGTCCCCGGCGGTACCGCCGGTCGTGCCGCGGGTGCCGCTCATCACGCTCCTGCCTGCCCGTCCCTGCTCGTCCGCCCTGGTCCGGACGGGATGTCGATTGACGCGCGGCCAGCGTACCCGCACACTGGTGACCATGCCTCGAATCGATTCGAAGCGCACTGTCCTCCGTCGGATCGAATCGATTCGAGGGAGTGCTGCGCACACGCCCTCCCTGTCCCGCGCCCGCTGGGCCCTCCTCGGCATCTTCGCCCTCAACGGCGTCATGATGTCGAGCTGGCTCGCGCGCATCCCCTCGGTGCGCGACGCGCTCTCGCTGTCACCCGCCGACCTCGGCGTCGTGCTGCTCGCCGGCGCCGTCGGGGCGCTCGCGACCGTCACCGCCGCCGGACCGTTCGTCACCCGCTTCGGCGGCCGGATCGCGTTCGCCGTCTCCGCGGTCCTGTTCGGCGGCGCGTTCCTGCTGCTCGGCCTCGGTCCGGCCACCGGCTCCGTCGCGCTCCTCGCCGCGGGCATCTTCCTCAACGGCATGGCGTTCGCGCTCGGCAACGTGCCCATGAACGTCGAGAGCGCCGGGATCGAGCGGCGCATGGGGCGGACGGTCCTCCCGCAGTTCCACGCGGCGTTCTCCGTCGGCGCCGTGATCGGCTCGTTGATCGGCGCCGCGTGCGCGCACGGCGAGGTGCCGGTCCTCGTGCAGTTCACGGTCACCGGCGCGGTGGCCCTCGTGTGGCGGCTCGCCGCGATCCCCGCGACCGTGCACGACACGGCCGTCGTCCGTCGGTCGCGCCGCGCTGGGGCCGCGTCGGAGCACGCGTCCGCTGCCCTCGAGTCGCTCGGCGACGCCGTCGTCGACGTCGAGACCGCCGGACTGCGCTCTCGCCCGGCGCGCCGCGGCGCCCGTCGTGGCGCGCGCATCGGCGCGGCGCTCGGCGCCTGGCGCGAGCCGCGCACGTTGCTCATCGGCCTCGTCATCCTGTCCGCCGCGCTCTCCGAGGGGTCGGCGAACGACTGGCTGTCGCTCGCCGTCGTCGACGGGTTCGCGCAGACCGAGGCCGTCGGCGCGGTGGTGTTCGGCACGTTCGTCGCGGCGATGACCGTCATGCGCCTCCTGGGCACGCGGCTCATCGACCGGTTCGGCCGGGTGACGGTGCTGCGCGCCTCGGGCGTCACGTCGATCGTCGGGCTCGTCCTCTTCGGGTTCGCACCGACGCTCACGCTCGCCGGCGTCGGCGTCGTCCTGTGGGGCTTCGGCGCCGCGCTCGCGGTGCCCGTCGGCATCGCGGCGGCCTCGGATGAGCCGTTCCGTGCCGCAGGGCGCGTGTCCGTCGTGTCGGCGTTCTCGTCCATGGCGTCGCTCGCCGCGCCGCCGCTCCTCGGCCTCGCCGCCGAGGCGATGGGCGCACGGCACGCGCTCGTCCTCATCGTCGGCGCGATGGTCCTCAGCGTCCTCCTCGCGCGTCAGGTGGCGCCGCTGCGCACGCCCGCGGCGCTCGCCGCCCGCCAGGCGGGGGAGGATGGGACGGTGGACGACGCCGCCCCCACCCCGGACCCGGCACCCGCACCGCACCCGCCGGCGCTCGACGCGACGCCGCACGACGTCCGCCACGCGCGCGTCCGCCGTCGCGGCGACGTCCGGCACGGGCGCCGTCGTCCCCACCGCACCTCCCCCCACCGCCGCGAGGAGACCTCCGCATGACCGCCCCGTCCCTGCCCGCGCCCGCACGCGCCGTCGCGCTCGCCGCGTGGGCCGTCTTCGCGGTGTTCTTCCTCAACGGCTTCAACTTCGCGACCTGGGCGTCGCGGCTGCCCGCCGTGCGCGACGAGCTCGGGTTCGCCGAGTCCCAGATGGGTCTGCTGCTGCTCTTCATGGCCGTCGGTTCCCTGCTCGCGCTCCCGCTGTCCGGGCTCGTGGTGCAGCGCCTCGGTGCGGCGCGCGCGGTCATCATCTTCGCGACCATCAACACCGCCGGTCTCGTGACGACCGCGTTCGCCGTCTCCGAGGGCGCGGACTGGGTCGTGCGCGTCGGGCTGTTCGTCACCGGCGTCGGGACCGGCGTCTGGGACGCCGCGATGAACCTCGAGGGCGCCGCCGTCGAGCAGCGCCTGGGTCGCGCGATCATGCCGCGATTCCACGCCGGGTTCTCGTTCGGCACGATGGCGGGAGCGGGCCTGGGTGCCGTGGCAGCGGCCACGCACGTGCCCGTGCAGTGGCACCTGGCCGTGGCCGTGGCCGTGAGCCTGGTCGCCGTCCTGTGGTGCGTGCGGCTCTTCCTCCCGGCCGGGAAGCCGGACGGCGGCGGGTCCCGGCTCGCGGACGACTCCAGCGGGGCGGACCCCGCCACCGCGGTCTCCGTCCACGGTCCCGGCGACGACCGGTCGCGTGGCGCCCGCTCTGCGCTCTCGGCCTGGACCGAGCCGCGCACGCTGCTCATCGGTCTCGTCGTCCTCGCCGCGGCGCTCACCGAGGGCGCGGCCAACGACTGGGTGAGCCTCGCGGTGGTCGACGGGTTCGGCACGGACAACGCCATGGGCGCCGTGGGGCTCGCCGTGTTCCTCACCGCGATGACGGGGATGCGACTGCTCGGGACGGGCCTGCTCGACCGTTACGGGCGGGTCGCCGTCCTGCGCGGGTCCGCCGGGCTCGCGCTGGCCGGGTTGCTGCTCTTCGGCCTCGCCCCGAGCCTGTGGCTCGCGCTCGTCGGCGTCGTCCTGTGGGGCATGGGTGCGGCGCTCGGGTTCCCCGTCGGGATGAGCGCGGCCTCGGACGACCCGCAGCGCGCCGCGGTGCGCGTGAGCGTCGTCGCGACCATCGGCTACTCGGCCTTCTTCATGGGCCCGCCGCTCATCGGGTTCCTCGCGCACGAGGTCGGGTACCGGTCGGCGCTGCTCGTCATCGCGATCCCGGTCGTCGTCGGGCTCCTCGTCGTCGGTGCGGCGCGGCCGCTCCCGACGGCGGCCGGCTCGGCGGGCTCGGCGGGCGCGGCGGGCGGCCGGTCCGTCGAGGACGGCGACCTCCCCGGTGCGAAGGATCGACCGTCGACCGTCGAGCGCCCCAACTAGGCTGTCCGGGTGACCTGCGAACCTGCCGCACCGCGCGTCGTCGACCCCGCGACCGCCACCTCGACCGAGCCGGGCCTGCGTCCCGACTCCGTCGGTGACCCGACGCTCGCCGAGCTGACGACGCTGCGCGTCGGCGGACCCGCCGACCGCTACGTCGAGGTGCACGACGAGGCCGAGCTGATCGCCACCGTGCGCGCCGCCGACGACGCGGGCGAGCCGCTGCTCGTGCTCGGTGGCGGCTCGAACCTGCTCGTCGCGGACGAGGGGTTCGGGGGCGTCGTCGTGCGCGACCTGCGGCAGGGCGTGACGGTCGACGCGCAGGACTCGTGCGGCGGCGCGAGCTTCTCGGCCCCCGCCGGCCAGGACTGGGACGCGCTCGTGGCGCGCGCCGTCGCGGAGGAGTGGGTCGGCGTCGAGGCGCTGTCGGGCATCCCCGGCACGGTCGGCGCGGCGCCGGTCCAGAACATCGGGGCCTACGGCCAGGAGGTCGCGGGCGTCGTCTCGACCGTGCGCGTGTGGGACCGCGCGCGCGGCCGCGTGCGCACGCTCGCGCTCGGCGAGCTGGGCTTCGGGTACCGCACATCGGTGCTCAAGCGGTCGATGCACGTCGCGGCGGCAGCCGATGCCGCTGCCGACGGAGAGGTGTCCGGTCCCTGGTACCCGTCACCGCGCTGGGTGGTCCTGGAGGTCGGTTTCCAGACACGGCTCGGCTCGCTCTCCGCGCCCGTCGCGTACCCCGAGCTCGCGCGCCGGCTCGGCGTCGAGGTGGGGGAGCGGGCGCCGATGGCGGACGTGCGCGAGGCCGTCCTCGCGCTGCGCGCGGGCAAGGGCATGCTGCTCGACGGCGACGCCGCCGCTCCCGACCACGACCGCTGGAGCGCGGGCTCGTTCTTCACCAACCCCGTCGTGCCGGCCGACCAGGCGGGCCTGCTGCCGGCCGAGGCGCCCCGCTACCCGGTGCGCTCCGCGACCCCGAGCCGGACCACCGGCCCGAGCCTCGGTGAGATCGACCCGACGCTCGTCAAGACCTCCGCCGCGTGGCTCATCGAGCACGCGGGCTTCGGCAAGGGCTTCGGCGTGCACGGAGCGTCGAGCCCCGCGACGCTCTCGACCCGGCACACGCTCGCGCTGACGAACCGCGGCGGCGCGAGCGCCGCCGACGTCCTCGAGCTCGCGCGCGCGGTCCGGGACGGCGTGCTGGACGCGTTCGGGGTCGAGCTCGTCCCGGAGCCGGTCCTCGTCGGGGCCTCGCTGTAGGCGCTGCCCGCACGGGCAGGGTCAGTAGACGACGACGGTCGTCCCGGGCGGGGCACCCCACGTGTCCCAGATCCAGTTCATCGCGCTGTTCGCGACGCGGATGCACCCGTGCGACGCGGGCCACGGCGGGATCGAGCCCGAGCCGTGGACGGCGATGCCGCCCGTGAAGAACTTCGGGCGCCACATGCTGCCGAGTTCGAGGCTCGACTCGTAGTTCGCGTCGACCTGCCGGCCCACCTGGAACGTCCCGCGCGGCGTGCCGGCCCGGTAGGTCCGGCCCTTCGCCTCGAACTGCTCCCCGTTCCCCGACGACGCGTTGATCACCGTCACGACCCGCCCGTCCTCGACGGCGAGGAGGAGCTGGCGGTCGAGGTCGATCTCGATGACCTTGCCCGACCCGGTCTGGGGCTGCGGCCGCACGCCCTGGTCGAGCGCGGACTGCGTCGCGGGGCCGACGACACCGTCGCGCGATATGCCCGCCGCCTTCTGCAGCGCCCACACGGCCTGCTGGGTCCCGGGACCGAAGTCGCCGTCGGGCGCGCCGATGAAGTAGCCGAGCTCCGCGAGCCGGGCCTGGAGCGCGACGACCCGGTCGCCCTCCGCGCCGCGCTCGAGCTCGGCGGGCTCCGCGGGCGGCGGTGGTTCGGCGGCTGGCGGGGGAGTCGTCTCCTCCGGGGTCGGCGCCGGCTCGGGCTCCTGGGTGGGCTCGGGCTCGGGCGCGGGCTCCGGGGTCTCGGGGGTCGGCTCCTGCGTCGGGGTCTGGCTCGGGGACGGTTCGCCGGTGGGGTCGCTCGTCGGCTCCGGCGTCGTCTCCGCGGTGGCCGACGGCGTGCGCCCCGGCTCCATGTCCGGGAGCCCGGCCTGGCAGCCGGTGAGCACGAGCAGGGCGACGACCGCCGGCACGACGACGCGGAGCAACCCGGCCCGGTGTCCGCCCTTTCGTGCGGGCACAGCGTTCGCTCCTCGCGGCACGTCGTGCCCGGTCCGTCCCTGCTCCACGGCGGTCCCCCTCCGGTCTCCGCGCGTCGGCCGGCCCCGGCCCGCGCGGTGCGGACGACCATCATGCGTCGGACCACGCCCTCCGGGCCGCGACCCGGGCGGGTGAACCCAGGATCGTGATGATCTCGTGACGCGGTGGCCTCGACCCGGGGGTGCCGTGGCTCGTGCAGGCCCGCCGGTCAGGGCTCAGCTCTCGACCCGGTCCGGCTCGTGCCCGAGGGCGGCGAGGACGAGCGCGAGGACGGTCTCGTCGCTCAGCCCGGATGCGCGCGCGGTCGCCACGAGGTCGCGCGCCGCGCGGCGGGCGTCGACATCGGCGGGGGAGACCCCGTCGGACACCACGGTCCCGGCCCGGCGCCGGGTGGTCACCACGCCCGACTCCTCGAGCTCGCGGTAGGCGCGCGCGACGGTGCCGGGCGAGAGACCGAGGTCGGTCGCGAGCGCACGGATCGTGGGCAGGCGGTCGCCGGGGACGAGGCCGCCCGCCGCGACGTGCGCGACGACCTGGGCCCGGATCTGCTCGTAGGGCGCGACGCCGGACCC
Organism: Cellulosimicrobium sp. So1_17; assembly: GCF_055181235.1. Lineage (NCBI taxonomy): Bacteria > Bacillati > Actinomycetota > Actinomycetes > Micrococcales > Promicromonosporaceae > Cellulosimicrobium > Cellulosimicrobium sp. So1_17. Next base: position 1,833,126 of record NZ_CM143702.1, on the reverse strand, counting down.
CAGGTCGATGCGGACCCGCAGCTCAGGCACCGGCGGGCGCTCCTTCGCGCGACGCGTGCCCGGTGACCGCGTCGGGGTCCGGGGCGGCGCGCACCAGCACGGCCAGCGAACCCAGCGCGAGCAGCATGGCCACGACGGCGAGGGCGACGGCGCCGGGGTAGCCGACCCGTGCCGCGGCCGTCCCGCCGTAGAAGAGCATGCCCGCGGCGGTCGCGGCGAGCGTGAGCTGGACACCCCGCAGGACCCGGTGGGCCGACAGGCGCCGCAGGCCGACGTCCCACGCGGCGCTGACCGTGGCCACGGCGGGCCGTCGCGCGACGAGGCGCAGGACGGCCTCGGACCCGGCGAGGAGGAGCACGGCGCCGAGCGCGAGCCAGACGCCGTAGAAGGCGCCCGGGTACGGGCCGGCGGTCGAGGTGACGTCGCCGGCGACCCGCGTGACCGACCGGCCGTCGTCCCCGGCGGTGAGCGCGCCCACGGCGGCGAGGACGAGGATCCCGGCCGCCAGCGCCCACGTGAGGCGGCGCAGGCCGGCGGGTGCCACGTCCGTCACGGTCCGCGGCCGGAGCGTGGCCGAGCGGACGGCGGCACTCTGCCGGGGCCACGTGCGCTCGCCGACCGCGTGCACGGCGAGGAAGGCAGCGCCGACGAGCGCAGGCGCCAGGCCGAGGAGCACGCCCTCGGCGAGCCCGTCGACGACGGACGTGGCCCGTGCCACGACCATCGCGGTGAGCACGCCCGCCGCGGCCGCGGACCCGGCGACGACCCCGGCATGGCGCCGCGCGGCGCTCCGGACCGGGTCGACGGTGACCGTTTGTGCCAGGGTTTGTATCGGCATGCTGCGACGATCCCACCGTCGTCGCGGAGTGTCAAGGAGCGGATCGACCGTCCGGCCGGATGAGAGCTCTCTCATCTGCGTCTCACAGGTGCCACACGCCGCCGGGGTGGGATGGTGCCGTGACCGTGACCTCCGACCCCGTGTCCGTCGACCAGCGCGCGTGGCTCGACCTGCTCACCACCCCGCAGGCCGCCGACCTGCTCGCGGCCGCCCTCGGGGCCGACGGCGCACGACTCGGGGCGTGGAGCGTCGACCGCGTGCACGCGCGTCCAGGTGCCGAGGTCACGGTGGGATACGACGTCGTCGCCCGGCGCGACGTGGCCGCGGCGCCGGGTGCGACGACCCGGGCCGTCGCCGAGTCGCCCGAGTACCTGCTCGCGACGACCGCTGATCTCCCGGACGACGCGGTCGGTCCGGGCGTGGTGCGTCTCGCGGACGGGCCGCGCGTCGTGCACGTGTGGCGGCACCCGGCCGACCCGCTGCTTCCCGGCCTGGCCGCCGCGTGCGACACCGCGGAGCTCGCCCGACGTCTGCGCGCCGCGGGGGAGCGCGTGGACGTCGAGTCCGTCGAGATCGTCGCGTACCGACCGCTGCGCCGCGCGGTCCTGCGGGCCCGCACCACTCGCGGTGCGGTCTACGTCAAGGTGGTGCGGCCCGACCGGGTCCGGTCGCTCGTGCGCCGGCACGCGCTGCTCGGCGGGCCTGACCGTCCGCGCGACGTCGTCGTGGCGCCCCGCTGCCTGACGTGGTCCGCCGACGGCGTCGTCGTGCTGGAGGAGGAGCGTGGGCGATCCCTCGCCCAGCACCTCGCCACGGCAGCGCCCGGTGGGCGCGCGACGGCGATCGACCCGCACGCGCTCCTGCGCGCCCTCGACGAGCTGCCCGCCGCCGCGACCACGCTCAGCCGGCGTCCGGCCTGGGCCGACCGCGTCGAGCGGTACGCCCGGACCGCCGCCGAGGTGCACGGTCTCGACCCCGCGCGCACGGGACGGGTCGCCCGGACGGTCGAGGCGGTCGGCACCCGCGGGCTCGGCCCGGTCGTCGCGACGCACGGCGACTTCCACGCCGCGAACATCCTCCTGGCCGACGGCGCCGCGGCGTCCGGTGAGGTCCGGGTCGGCGTCCTGCTCGACGTCGACACGCTGGGACCGGGCCATCGCGTGGACGACCTGGCGTGCGTCGTCGCGCACCTCGCCGTGCTGCCGTCGCTGTCCCCTGCGGACTACCAGGGTGTCGACGGGCTCGTCGACCGGTGCCTCCTCGCGTTCGACGCCGTGGTCGACCCGGCCGTGCTGCGGGCCCGTGCCGCGGGCGTCGTGCTGTCCCTCGCCTCCGGGGCCGCGACGCCTGAGCTCGCCGCGGCGTGGCTCCGCGTCGCGGAGGAGCTCGCCGAGGCGGCGCTCGCGACCGGGGCACGCGGGGGCACGGATGCCACGTTCTCTGAGAGCTCTCTCATCGACGGCTCCTCGCCGTCTCACGTCCCGCCGGAAGACTCAGGTCCAGACGCGGCCGAGAGGTCGCGCACACCACGACATGAAGGAGAAGGATCATGAAGGCTCGCAGCGCATGGATCGTCACGGGGGCTCTCGGGGCGGTCGGCCTCGGCGCGACCGTCGCCACCGCGCAGGGGGTCTTCGACGCTCCCGACGCGACCGTCGTCTCGCCCGCGGTCGAGGTGCAGGGGTCGACGCCGGCCGCGACGACCGCGACCAGCACACCGAGCCCGAGCGCGGTCCAGAACGGGTCGTCGGTCACGACGGTCACCGCGCAGTCGGCGCAGTCGGCGCAGACCGCGCAGACGGCGCAGACGGCGCAGACATCGAACACGGCTCCGACGCCGAGCACCGCGCCGACCGCGAGCACGGCTCCCACGGCGGACACGGCGAGCACCGCGCCGACGCCGAGCACCGCGCCGACGGCCGACACGCCGGTCACGCCCCCGACGCCGCAGTCCGCCGGCTGACCGGCCCACGACCGCGGCCGGCCCCCGCACGACGACGCCCGTCCCACCGCACCGGGACGGGCGTCGTCGTCCCGGCACGAGCCGTGCGACGAGGGCACGACGCGTGCCACGAGCTCGGCGAACGGACGCCGACCACGACGCGCCGAGGGCACGTCGGGCGTGCCGGCGGCGTCGGGGTGCTCAGGAGCTGGTCGCGGACTGCGTCGCGCGCGGAGCGTCCGCGAGCCGGTAGCCCATGCCCCGCACGGTGACGAAGTGCTCGGCGCCGAGCTTGTTGCGCAGGTACCGCACGTACACGTCGACGACATTCGAGCCCGGGTCGAAGTCGTAGCCCCACACGCGCGACAGGAGCTGCTCGCGGCTGAGGACCTGCCCGGGGTTGCGCAGGAACGCCTCCGCGAGCGCGAACTCGCGCGCCGAGAGGTCCACCTCGCGCTCGGCGGTGCGCGCGCGGCGCGTGCGCAGGTCGAGGCTGAGCGACCCGTGGCTGAGGACCGTCACCTCGCCCGCGGGCTCGGTGCGCAGGCGCAGCCGGATGCGCGCGAGGAGCTCCTCGAAGCGGAAGGGCTTGGACATGTAGTCGTCGGCTCCGCCCTCCAGCCCCGCGACCGTGTCGTTCACGCCCGTCCGCGCGGTGAGGATGATGACCGGGATGGCGTTCCCGGTCTCGCGCAGGCGGCGCAGCACCGTGAAGCCGTCCTGGTCCGGCAGGCCCAGGTCGAGCACGAGCAGCGCGAAGTCGCCGGTGCTCGCGAGGTCGAACGCCTCGCGACCGGTCGCGACGGTCGTGCTCGCGTAGCCCGCGGAGCGCAGGCCCTTTGCGACGAACGACGCGATACGGGTCTCGTCCTCGGCCACGAGGATCTGGCTCACGGCGTGGTCCTTCCGTCGGTGCGCGCGGGTGCGCCGGTGTCGGTCTCGGTGCCGGGCAGGAGCGGCGTCCGGGCCGTCGGCACGGTGGGTGCCGTCGTGGTCGTCGGGCCGGCCGGTGCGGAGGGCACGGCCGGGACGGCACGGTGCGGTGCGGGGACCGCGGGAGACGCCGGGCCGGCGCTCCCGCCCGTCGCCGTGTGCGTCGTCGTGACCTCCCTCGGTCTGGGCACCGGGAGGTCGAGGGAGAAGGTCGAGCCGACGCCCGGGGTGGACGCGACGGCCGCGTGCCCGCCGTGCCCCTCGGCGATGGCGCTGACGATCGCGAGGCCGAGCCCGGCGCCCTCGGGGCGCTCGCGGCCCGCGGGAGACGGCGCCTGGGCGAACCGCTCGAAGATGCGACCTACCTGGTCGGGCGGGATGCCGACGCCCTCGTCCCGCACCCACAGCCGCAGGCGCGCCCCGTCGTCGGACACGGCGGACCCGATCGCGACCACCGACCCCGGTGCGGAGAACTTCACCGCGTTCGCCGCGAGCTGCATGAGGGCCTGGGTGATCCGCTGCCCGTCGACGGGAGCGACGACATCCGCGCGCGCGTCGACCAGCCAGCGCCGGTCGCCGAGGGTGCGGATCTTGTCGAGCACGTCGTCGGTGAGGCGCCCGACGTCCGTCTCGGCGGGGCGCACGAAGTCGGGACGGCCGACCGTCGCGAGGGTCACGAGGTCGTCGACGAGACGGTTCATGCGGTCGAGCTCGTCGAGCGTGAGGTCGCGCGTCTCGCGCGCGTCCTGCGGGTCGTGCGGGTCCATGAGCTCGAGGTGCCCGCGCACCACGGTGAGGGGGGTGCGCAGCTCGTGACCGACGTCGTCGAGCAGCCGGCGCTGGGACTCGAACGACCCCTCGAGGCGGTCGAGCATGCCGTTGACCGTCCGCGACAGGTGCGAGAGGTCGTCGTTGCCGGTGACGGGGATGCGTGCGGTGAGGTCGGTGTCGCCGATGGCCTGGGCGGTGCGTGCCAGGACCCGGATCGGCTGCAGGAGCCTCCCGGCGACGACCCACCCGACGATCCCGGTGAGGACGAGCGCCCCGAGCGCGACGAGGGCGTAGGTGCCGAACACGCGGGTCAGCTCGGCGTGCTCGGCCGTGCGGTCGTAGGCGAGCACGAGGGCGGCGGGCTCGGCGGCGGCCCCGGTGGCGTCGGCCGTCCCGGTCGTGCCGGCCACCGCGACGGGAGCGACGAGCACGCGGTAGTCCGCCGTGGCGGTCGTGATCGAGCGCAGCACGTTCATCTCGCCGTCGATGAACGGCGCGACGGCCGCGAGGAGCTCGGCGTCGTCCTCGAGGTGCACCTGGACGTCCTGCTGCGAGACGAGCGGCGCCCGCCCGGCCCGCAGCCCGATGATGCCCTCGTTGCGTGCGGGGACCACGAGCTGGATCGCGGCGACGACCACGTCCTCGGACGACGTGAACGGCTCGCCCGTCACGGGGTTCACGCCGGAGGCGCCGAGGGTCGTCAGCTCGACCGCGCTCCGCCGCAGGCTCTCGTCGGTGCGCGCGTCGACCTGCCCGCGCTGCAGCAGCCACGCGGCCCCACCGGCGACGACGAGGGCGAGCGCGGACAGCGCGAGGAACGCCGCGAGCATCCGCGTGCGCACGGTGAGCCCGAAACGGTGCCGGTCGCTCGCCCGGTGCCCGTCGTCGCCGTGCGTGGCGTCAGGTCCAGGTGACGTGGTGGTCTCCGCCGTCGTCGCGCCACCGGACGGAGGGCGTCGCGACATCAGTCGTCCCCGTCGTCGTCGTCGTCATCCCCGTCGTCGTCCCCGTCGTCATCGTCGTCGTCGTCCGTCGACGGCGGCGCGGGGGCCACGGGGGCGACGTCGCCGCCGGACGTCGGCGGCTCCGACGCCGGCGGCGTGGTCCCCGTGGGGACCGGGGTGGGGTCCGTGGGCTCGGGGGACGTGGTCGGGGCAGGGGAGGGCGTCACGACGACGGCTCGGCCCACCTCCCGGTCGTCCGGTCGGGAGGAGAGCGCCGCGGCGGTGGCACCCCCGGCGAGCACGAGCAGCAGGGCACCGACGATCCAGGTGACGGTCCGGCGTGTCATGCGCCCAGTATCCGAGAGGCTCATGAGACGCACATGAGAACCCGGACGGAGCGGACGCCCGACGGCTACCGCCAGGCGGCCGCGAGCCAGTCGTCCACTCCGGCGAGCAGGCGCGCCCGCGTCGCGTGCGACGCCCGGCTCGCCCGGATCGACGAGCGCGCCAGGTCGGCGAGGTCGTCGTCGGAGAACCCGTGCTCGTGCCGCGCGATCTCGTACTGCGCGACGAGCCGTGACCCGAAGAGCAGCGGGTCGTCGGCCCCGAGCGCGACGCGCGCGCCCGCGTCGACGAGCGTCCCCAGCGGCACCTGGGCCGCGTCGTCGTACACGCCCAGCGAGACGTTCGACGCGGGGCACACCTCGAGCGCGATCCCGCGGTCCACGAGGTCGTCGAGGACCCGACGGTCCTCGGCGGACCGGACGCCGTGACCGAGCCGGTCGGGGACGAGCGCCTCGACGACCTCGTGCACGTGCGCCGGCCCGAGCAGCTCGCCGCCGTGCGGCACCGAGGCGAGGCCTGCGCGCCGCGCGATGGCGAACGCGCGCGCGAACTCCGCCGTGTCGCCGCGGCGCTCGTCGTTGCTCAGCCCGAACCCCACGACCTCCCCGGGCCCCTCGCCCGCGTACTGCGCGGCGAGACGCGCGAGGGTGCGCGCGTCGAGCGCGTGGCGCATGCGGGACGCCGCGACGACCACGGCGACCTCCGTCCCGGTCGCGGCGCTCGCGGACCGGGCGGCGTCGAGCACGATCTCGACGGCGGGGGTGATCCCGCCGACGAACGGCGCGTACGACGTCGGGTCGACCTGGATCTCGAGCCGTCCCGAGCCCTCGGCGGCGTCGTCCTGCGCCGCCTCGAGCACGATGCGGCGCATGTCGGCCTCCGAGCGGACGCACGCGCGCGCGGCGTCGTAGAGGCGCTGGAAGCGGAACCACCCGCGCTCGGTGGCGGGCAGGCGCAGCGGGTCGCCGTCGAGGAGCGCGTGGGGGAGCCGGACGCCGTACCCCTCGGCGAGCTCGCGCAGCGTCTCGAGGCGCATCGACCCCGTGAAGTGCAGGTGCAGGTGGGCCTTGGGGAGCGTCGCGAGGTCTCGCACACGCCGGAGTCTGTCACGGGTCAGGAGGACGTCAGGTAGCCCCGGTCCATCGCGACGGTCACCGCGGCCGTCCTGTCGTCCACGCCGAGCTTCGCGAACGCGCGCAGCAGGTGGGTCTTGACCGTCGCCTCGGCGATGAAGAGCTCCCTGCCCACCGCCGCGTTCGACAGGCCGCGCGCGACGAGCCGCAGCACCTCGGTCTCGCGGTCCGTGAGCCGGTCGCCGCGGACCGACGTCACGAGCCGCGTCGCGACGCTCGGTGCGAGCACCGTCTGCCCACGAGCCGCGGCGCGCACGCCTGCCACGAGCTCCTCGCGCGGCGTGTCCTTGAGCAGGTACCCCGTCGCCCCGGCCTCGACGGCCCGCAGGATGTCCGTGTCCGTCTCGTACGTCGTGAGCACGACGACGCGCGGCGCGGCACGGTCCGCTGTCCTGCCGTCCGGCGTGGACCGTCGGCCCGGACCGCCCGAGGCGGCGAGGATCTCGGCCGTCGCCCCGACACCGTCGAGCACGGGCATGCGCAGGTCCATGAGCACGACGTCGGGGGCGAGCTCTCCCGCGAGCGCCACGGCCTGCGCGCCGTCGCCCGCCTCGCCGACGACCTCGAGGTCCGGCTCCGCCGAGAGCATGCCGACGAGCCCCGACCGGACCACCGGGTGGTCGTCGACGACGAGCACCCGCACGGTGGTGACGCGCGCGGGGGCGCTCACGCCGCACCGCCCGTCGTCGCCGTCGCGTCCTCGGCCGCCGCGCGCGGCGGGTCCGTGGGTGCTGCCGTCGCGACCCGAGGCACCGGCGTCGTGCCGGGGGGCGGTACGGTGCGCGGCAGCTCGACCACGACCACGGTCCCGCCGCTGTCGCCGCGGCCGAGACGGACCGTCCCCCCGCCCGCGGCCACGCGCTCGCGCATCCCGCGCAGCCCGAAGCCCTCGGTGAGGTCCGCGGGCAGCCCGCGACCGTCGTCGCGCACCGCGAGACGCGTGACGGCGGCGTCCTGCGCGAGCTCGACCCGGACCGACCGTGCGGCCGCGTGGCGGCGGACGTTCGCGAGCGACTCCTGGGCCGAGCGCAGCAGCACGACCTCGTCGGCGCTGGAGAGACCCGTGACGGCGTCGAGGTGCGTGCCGACGGCGACGCCGGACTCCGCGCCGAACCGCTCCGCGAGGCGCAGGATCGCGTCCACGAGCGTCCCGCCCGCCTCCAGCGGCACGGGGCCCGTCGCCGCGACGAGGGCGCGGGCCTCCGCGAGGTTCTCGCGCGCGGTGGCCTCGACGAGCGCGAGCCGCTCGGCCGCCGCGTCGGTCGCGTCCCGGTCGAGGTCGGCGCGCGCGGCCTGGGCCAGCATGACGACGCTCGTGAATCCCTGGGCGAGCGTGTCGTGGATCTCCCGCGCCACGCGTTCGCGCTCGGCGGCGACGCCCTCCTGGTGGTGCGAGCGCGCGAGCTCGGCCTGGGTCGCGCGCAGCGCGTCGACGAGGCGGGCGTGCCGCTCCGACTGGCGCATGGTGTGGGCCGTCCACAGGCCGAGGCCGATCGAGAAGGCGAGGGCGACCCCCATCTGCGGTGCCGTGCTCGCGAGCGCTGACGCGTCGACGCCGCCGCGAGCAGGGTCCCACGCGAGCGCGAGCGCGGTGCCGCCCGCGAGCGCGACGCACAGCACGACCTGCGCCCACAGGTGCTCGGACATCATCCAGATCTGCGTGAAGGTCGCGAACAGCAGCAGCGTGCCGAGGCTGTCCTGCGCGGCGACGACGACCGTCGCCGTGACGGCCACGACCAGGTAGAGATGGGCCGCCACCTGGTCGCGCGTGCGCGCCGCGCGCCGGCCCCAGGCCACGTACGCGACGACCATCGTGGCGATCGCCCCGAGCGCCACGACGAGCTCCGTCCCGCGCACGGACGCGGTCAGCAGCGCGACACCGCTCAGGCCGGCGATGAGGTAGAACGCGACGTCCCACCAGCGCACGTCCCGGGCCCAGGTCCCGTCGAGCTGCGCCGTCGCGTTCTCCGCGGCCCCGGACGGGTCAGCCGTCGTCACGGCGCCTCCACCGGAACGTCCGCACCCCGACCACGAGCCCCACCACCAGCCATGCGACCAGTACAGCAGCCGTCGCCCCGTGCTGCCACGACCCCGACGGCTCGAGGACCACCGCCTGCTCGGGCAGGAAGACCGACCGCATGCCCTGCGCCATCCACTTCAGCGGGAAGAGCGACGCGACCGTCTGCATCCACGACGGCAGCGCGAAGAAGGCGAAGAAGACGCCGGAGATGAACTGCAGGACGAGCACGACCGGCGTCACGACAGCCGTCACCGACTTCCCCGAGCGCGGCAGGGACGAGAACCCGACCCCGCACACCGCGCCCGTCGCGCAGCCCAGGACGAACACCCACACGAACGTCGCGACGCGACTCGCGCCGTCGGGCATGTCCCACGGCATGGGCACGTCGAACGCGAACGCGGCGAGCGCGAGGAGCAGCACCGTCTGGCCGATCGCCGTGGCGAGGACGAGCCCGATCTTGCCGAGGAAGTACGCGACGGCCGGCAGGGGAGTGGAGCGCAGCCGCTTGAGGGTGCCGTCGTCGCGCTCGACGGCGATCGAGATCGCGAGCGACTGGAACCCGGTGAGCATGATGCCCGTGGCGAGCATGCCGGGCAGGAAGTACTGCGCGAAGGGCACGCCGTAGTCGCCCGTGGACTGCTCCTGGCCGTCGAACACCGTCGCGAAGATCGCCAGCATGATGACGGGGTAGGTGAAGACGAAGATCACCGCGTCGCGCTCGCGGAAGAACCCGCGCAGCTCCGCCCTGGTCCGGGCGAGACCCAGACGGGCGACCCCGGGCAGGGCGGACGCGCGGGTCGGCGCGTTGCTCGCGCTCGGTGCGGTCGTGGTGCTCACGGTCGTTCCTCCTGGTCGGGGGTGGGAGTAGGGAGGTCGGCGGGTGCTCCGGGTCCGGGACGCGGCGGTGTGGCGGCCGCGCCGCCGATGAGCTCGAGGTAGACGTCCTCGAGCGACGGGCGGACGACCTCGAGGCCGGGCACCTCCCCGTCCGCGTAGCGGGCGGCCAGCCGTGCGACGACCGCGGCAGGGCGGTCCGTGCGCTCCTCGCGGTGCAGGCCGTCGTCGAACCAGCGGACGGCGGGCCGGCGGGCGTCCGGGCCACCCAGGCGGTCGGGGGCGTCGAGCGCGACGACGACGCCGTCTCTCAGCACCGCGACGCGGTCGGCGAGCTGGGCCGCCTCGTCGAGGTAGTGGGTCGTGAGCAGGATCGTCGTGCCGCCGTCGCGCAGCGAGCGGACGAGCTCCCAGAACGCGCGCCGCGCCTGCGGGTCGAAGCCGGTGGTCGGCTCGTCGAGGAACACGAGCTCGGGCCGTCCCACGATGCCGAGGGCGACGTCGAGCCGGCGCCGTTGGCCACCGGACAGCTGACGCGTGCGGGTCCCCGCCTTCTCGCGGAGCCCGACGGCGTCGATCACCTGCTCCGGGTCGCGCGGGTCGGCGTAGAAGCCGGCGAAGTGCCTGACTGTCTCGGCGACCGTGAACTCGGAGAGGTCGCGCGAGTCCTGCAGCACGACGCCGATGCGGTCGCGCCACGCGCGGCCCGCGGTCTGCGGGTCCACGCCGAGCACGCGCACCTCGCCGTCGTCCCGCGAGCGGAAGCCCTCGAGGATCTCGACGGTCGTCGTCTTGCCGGCGCCGTTGGGCCCGAGGAGGGCGAAGATCTCGCCCCTCTCGACCCGCAGGTCGATCCCGGCGACGGCCTGCTTGGCGCCGTACCGCTTGCGCAGGCCGCGCACCTCGACCGCCGGCGCCGGCGGTGGCAGCGTCCCGGTCGCGCCGGCGCGCGACGCGCCACGGGGTGCGCTCGTGCCTTCCTGTGTGCTCTTCATGACGACCAGCGTCGTCCTCCGGGGGCGGCGACCGCGACGACCGTTCGTCCGCTCCTGACGTCCACCGATCGGTGGACGAGCGCTCCGGTCCGGGTCGCGTCGACACGGCGCGGACGTGGTTCGGACGTGGTTCGACCAGGCGCCCGGTGTCGCGTACAGTATTCCTTCGGTGGTTGATGCCCACCTGTTGTGCCGCGCCTCGACGTTCCACGTCGAGCCTCCGGTGGCGGCAGAGGGGTGTCGGTCGCGAAGGGTAGTGGCGCAATTGGTAGCGCAGCGGTCTCCAAAACCGCAGGTTGCAGGTTCGAGTCCTGTCTACCCTGCACAGCACCTCCCTCTCGGGGGTCGTGCGTGGTCCGAGAACGGGCTGCACGAGAGGTTCCAGCAGGTCCGGGGCACGTCCCGCACGTCAGCGATGGGGTAGATCAGTGAGCGAATCGCCGTCAGAGGCCGTGGGTGCGGACGGCGCACGCGCCGACGAGGTGACGAAGGGCCGTCCCGTCAAGGACAAGAAGCCCAACCTCTTCGCCCGTATCGCGCTCTTCGTGCGCCAAGTGGTCGCCGAGCTCCGCAAGGTCGTCACGCCGACGCGGTCCGAGCTGATCACCTACACCACGGTCGTCCTGGTCTTCGTCGTCGTCGTCATGGCCTTCGTGACGGTGCTCGACCTCGGGATCGGCCAGGCCGTCCTGTGGGTCTTCGGGGACTAGCCGGCCACGACGCACCCGACGTGCCGGTCACCCGGCACCCGGCGCCCCTCGGGGCGCCGTCGGCGCTTCCAGCAGCAGTCCTTCCAGAAGTCATCGAAGCCGGTCAGCAGAAAGCAGGTTCGTTCGTGTCCCAGGAGTCGCTGGACCAGACGGAGAACGTCGACCCGACGCAGCCCGAGGGTGCCCAGGACGAGGTCGACGAGACCACGGACGCGCCCGAGGTCGACGAGACCGGCGAGCTCGTGGAGAGCGACGAGCTCGAGACGGACGACGACGAGTCCGGCGCGACCGAGGCCGACGACGTCGATGACGTCGAGGACGAGCGCCCGTCCGACGAGGACGGAGACGTCATCGAGGACCCGGTCGCGGAGTTCAAGCGCGCGCTGCGCACGCAGCCCGGCGACTGGTACGTCATCCACTCGTACGCCGGGTACGAGAACCGTGTGAAGGCCAACCTGGAGAACCGCATCCAGAGCCTGAACATGGAGGACTACATCTTCCAGATCGAGGTCCCCATGGAGGAGGTGGCCGAGATCAAGAACGCGCAGAAGAAGATCGTGCGTCGTGTCCGCATCCCCGGCTACGTCCTCGTGCGCATGGACCTCACCGACGAGTCGTGGGGCGCGGTGCGTCACACGCCCGGTGTCACCGGCTTCGTCGGTCACACCCACCAGCCCGTGCCGCTGACGCTCGACGAGGTCTTCTCGATGCTCGCGTCGACGCTCGCGCCGGCACCCGAGCCCGGCAAGCCGCTCCCCGCGGCGGCCAGGGCCCCGATCGAGGTCGACTTCACCGTCGGCGAGTCGGTCACCGTCACCGACGGACCGTTCGACACGCTGCCCGCCACGATCTCCGAGATCAACGTCGAGAACCAGAAGCTCAAGGTCCTCGTCTCCATCTTCGGCCGGGAGACCCCGGTCGAGCTGTCGTTCAACCAGGTCGCCAAGATCTGACACGGCGCCCGGCGTCCGCCGGGAGCGCGTGCGAGCGCAGTACTGCAACCGGGTCATCGCCCACGGCGTCGGCCCACGAGAAGAAGGACAGGGAAGACTCATGCCTCCCAAGAAGAAGGTCTCCGGCCTCATCAAGCTCCAGATCCAGGCCGGTGCGGCGACGCCCGCACCGCCGATCGGCCCCGCGCTCGGTCAGCACGGCGTGAACATCATGGAGTTCTGCAAGGCCTACAACGCGGCCACCGAGTCGCAGCGCGGCAACGTGATCCCGGTCGAGATCACCGTCTACGAGGACCGCTCGTTCACCTTCGTGACGAAGACCCCGCCGGCCGCGGAGCTCATCAAGAAGGCCGCGGGCGTCCAGAAGGGCTCGGCGACGCCGCACACGGTCAAGGTCGCGAAGCTGACCGCCGACCAGGTGCGCGAGATCGCCCAGACCAAGCTCGAGGACCTCAACGCGAACGACATCGACGCCGCGTCGAAGATCATCGCCGGCACGGCCCGCTCGATGGGCATCACCGTCGAGGGCTGAGCAGAGCGAGCGCGGAGTTAGGACGAGCGCCAGCGAGTCCTGCCGGAGCGCGAGCGTCGCTCAGCCCGACCGTGAGCACGAGGGCTGAGCAGAGCGAGCGTCGCTCAGCCCGAGCAGCAGCACAGCGGGCTGAGCGTCGCTCGGCATCATCAGATCGTCCGCCCACGTCCGTGGGCGGCAGTGGCAGGGTCCGCGCGGACCCGCTGACCACGACTGCAGAAGGAGAAGCAGCATGGCAACGCGCAGCAAGGCGTACCGCAACGCCGAGGAGAAGATCGACCGGGAGCGTCTCTACGCCCCGCTCGAGGCGATCCGTCTCGCCAAGGAGACGTCGACCGTCAAGTACGACGCGACCGTCGAGGTCGTCTTCCGCCTGGGTGTCGACCCGCGCAAGGCGGACCAGATGGTCCGCGGCACGGTGAACCTCCCCAACGGCACGGGCAAGACGGCCCGCGTCATCGTCTTCGCGAACGCGGCGAAGGCCGAGGAGGCCCGCGCGGCCGGCGCCGACGAGGTCGGTGGCGACGAGCTCATCGAGAAGGTGGCCGCCGGCTACACCGACTTCGACGCCGCGGTCGCGACGCCGGACCTCATGGGCAAGGTCGGTCGCCTGGGCAAGGTGCTGGGTCCCCGTGGCCTCATGCCGAACCCGAAGACCGGCACCGTGACGATGGACGTGACCAAGGCCGTCACCGACATCAAGGGCGGCAAGATCGAGTTCCGCGTCGACAAGCACTCGAACCTGCACTTCATCATCGGCAAGGTCTCGTTCGACGAGACGGCGCTGGTGGAGAACTACGCGGCGGCGATCGAAGAGGTCCTGCGTCTCAAGCCGTCGTCGTCGAAGGGCCGGTACATCACCAAGGCCACGCTGACGACGACGATGGGCCCGGGCATCCCGCTCGACCAGTCCAAGACGACGAAGCTCCTCGAGGACGACGCGGCCTGACCGCAGCGTTCCTCGTCGCGACCGGGCCCAGCCCGAGCGCACCACGCCGACGGCGCGGTTCCCCCCGGGGAGCCGCGCCGTCGGCGTTCCAGGAGGGGATGTCAGCAGGCGCCGAGGTCTCGCCAGACGCCCCACTGACCGCTCTGGCTCGGGTTCTCGTTCGTCGTCCACCATTTCGCCTCGTACGTGCGGCCCTGGTACGTGACACGGTTGCCGCCGGTGTAGACCGCCGAGGCGGACCACGAGGGTGCGGTGCAGTCGCCCGGGTCCGTGGGGTCGGTCGGATCGGTGGGGTCCGTCGGGTCCGTCGGGTCGGTCGGGTCGGTCGGGTCGGTCGGGCCGCTCGCGAGCCGGCCACCGATGACGTCCGCGACCTCGTAGCCGTTGGTCTTGTCCCAGTTGATCGACCACGTCATGACGCCCCCGATCTTCCCGTAGGGCGTCGCGGGCCGGAAGGTGCCGCAGCCGGTCCCGACCTCGAGGCAGTCGACGGCCTTCACGACGTTCGCCAGCGGCTGGTACCCGCCACCGGCAGCGCGGGGGACCGCGGGGACTCCGATGCCGACCTGGTCCGGCCGGAGCCCCATCTCGAGCTGGATGCACGACAGCGCGGTGAGGAAGTCGACCGTGCCCTGGGAGTAGACCTGCTGGTTGCAGCCCATCATCGAGCCGGAGTTGTAGTACTGCGTGTTGACGATCGTGAGGATGTCCTTGATGGCGAGCGTGAGCTGGTAGTAGCCCATGCTCGTCGCCTGGTAGTCGATGGTCTGCGGCGCCATCGTGATGACGAGGTCGGGCCCGGCCTTGGCGGACAGCTGGCGCAGCGCGCTCGCCATGTACGTCGCGTTGATCCCGTGCTCGAGGTCGATGTCGACGCCGTCGAAGCCGTACTCCTGCATGAGCGCGTACGTGGTGTCGGCGAAGTTCTTCGCCTCGGTGGCGTTGGAGACGACGACGTTCCCGCGCTCGCCCCCGACGGAGATCACGACCTTGCGCCCCTGGGAGCGGATGGTCGCGACGTCGGCCGTGAACTGCGCCTCGGTGTACCCGTCGAGCTCCGCGCTCGCCAGGTCGAACGTGATGCCGCCGGGCGTCCCGGCGAGGTTGTCGGCGAACGCGATCGCGACGAGGTTGTACGCCTGCGGGATCTCCGACAGGCGCATCGTCACGGAGCCGTTGTCGAAGTTGTGCCAGTAGCCGGTGAGCCACTGCGTGCCCGACGGTGCAGCGGCCGCCGGTGCGGTCGCCGTCGGGCTGGTCGCGGGGGCGTCCGTCGCCGGGGCGACGGTCAGCGCACCCGTGGCGGCGAGGGCCAGAGCGGTCGCGGCGGTGGCGAGCGCGCGCAGCGCCCGTCCGGTCCCGCGGCGCGCGCGGGCGGTCGAGTGGGTTCTCACGGTGGTGCTCCTCGGGTCTCGGACGCGCGCGACGTCGCCACGCGCCGACCGGTCTCGTCGACGGGTCGTCTCGACGCTAGGAGCCCGCGGTGCGGCGTGGCATGAGGGATCTCCCGCTACTTCGGTCCGGTCGGCTACGGGAGAACGCGTAGACGCGACGGGTCGCCGGCTCACGGATGGTGCCCGCGGAGGCCCGGGGGACCGGGCAGACGGTGGTCGCCGTGGGGGACGGCGTGCTCGCCCGCCTCGGTGGCACCGAGCCCGAACGTCGCGACCGTCGCCACGAGGATCGCGCCGGTGAAGAGCGCAGCGAGTGAGCCCGCGGTCCGCAGGCCGGTTCCCGAAGGAGCCGTTCCCGGAAGCGCGCGCGCACCGGCGCCGGCACCGGCGTCTGCTCTGGTACCGGCTCCGGAGCGAGCAGCGGGCCGCGGTCCGGGGGGTTCCGCGGCGGCGGAGGCGACGTCCCGACCCGGCGTGGCCGGCGCGGTGCGCGTCAGGACGCCCAGCATCCCCGCACCCGCGAGCTGCAGTGCGGCCGCCGCGGTGACGGTCGGGCCGAGACGTCCGCCGCCCGAGACCGCGAGGGCCGCCTGGGCGACGCTCCCCGCGGCGAGCGCGCCGATCCCGACCCGACCGAGCGTCGTCGTGCCCAGGCGCCGGGAAGGGGCGTCGGCGAGCGCGAGGAGCGCCGTGCCGACCTCCGCCGCACCGAGCCCGAGCGCGAGGAACCCGGCGGGCTCCGGGAAGGTCCCCCGGACCAGGCCGAGGTTGACGATCCCGGCGCCCAGCAGGGCGAACCCGACGAGGACGCGGAGCAGAGGTGCCTGTCGGCTCACGCCGTCACGGCGCGGGGAGCGGCCTGCTTGTCCGCCGCGAGGCCCACGCCGAGCAGGAGGATCGCGCTGCCGAGGTGCAGCACGTTGTCGGCGCCGTTGAGCGCGATGACGTTGGCGGCCGTCCCGACGAGGAAGAGGCCGACCACGCCGACCAGCAGGTAGACGGCGCCGACCGTCACGTTGACCGCCTTGGCGGCGGAGACCGAGCGGGACGCCAGGAGCAGTGCGGCGCCGATGCCGAGGTGCACGACGTTGTGCAGCGGGTTCACCTCGAACAGCAGCAGGTTCTCGCCCTCCGTGGCGGCGAAGCCGACGCCGGACGTCACGACGAACCCTGCGAGGCCCACGAGCAGGTAGACGGCGCCGAGCACGATGGCGAGGAGTCGGTTCGGGGACGAGGACATGGTGCGTACCCACCTTCGGTGTCGTGGCGCGGGCCGCTCCCGCGCTCGGACCGGGTTCGGAGACGTCGCAGGCACGGATGGGTGACCGGCAGGTGGGGCCGGAAGAAACCTGTGCGCAAACTGGGTGCCATCGGATGTATCAGACGCGGAAGGGGGCCCCTCTCGTCCGGGTGCAGGGTGCGATCCGTACCCCGAGCAGCCGGTTCACGCTCACCACGGAGGAGAACGATGAGGCCGCGACAGAGCAAGCACGGAGGGTCGTGACCAGTGACGATGGTTGTCGAGCCCGATGAGTTCGCCGTACCATCAGGCGTCCCGGCGGAACCCCCGCCGCCGGCTGATCGCACGAGCGTGCCGAGGACAGAGCCGCCGATGACGAGGACGACCGAAGATCTCGCCGACACCGGTCAACCGGAACCCAGCCTCGGGGACCGGGGAGCCGTCGCGCTCCTCGAGTACCGGGACGGGCGACCGCAGGCCCTGGGCGACTTCGTCCGCGAGGCGACGCCGCTGCTCTGGCACACCGTCCGTGCGCAGGGCGTCGACCGCGAGCAGGCCGACGACGTCGTGCAGACCGTGTGGGTGGCGCTCGTCCGCAACGCGATGACCATCAAGGAACCCCACGCCGTGCTCAAGTGGCTGCTCATCACGGCCAAGCGCGCGGCGTGGGAGACGGTGCGCAAGCACCGTGACGACGCGCGACGCCGCACCGAGCTGCCCGATGACACCGACGAGGGCGTGCCAGAGCTGCCGTCGGGAGACCCGACGCCGGACCTCGAGGTGCTGCGCAACGAGCGGGACCGCGGGTTGTGGCGAGCCCTCGACCTGCTTCCGGACCGGTGCCAGAAGCTGCTGCGGCTCGTCTCCCTGGCCGACCGGCCGGACTACAAGGCCATCTCTGCTGCGATCGGCATGCCGGTCGGCAGCATCGGCTCCACGCGCGGCCGCTGCCTCGCCAAGCTGCGCGACATCATCGACGACCAGGGGGAATCGTGGGAAACATCATGAGCGCCGAGTCCAAGCACAGCCCCGACGAGCCCCTGGACGTGGTCGACGTCGCGCTCCTCGCCGACCTCGCCCGCATCGCGGACGAGCTCGACCCCGTGCCCGCGGGCCTGGTCGAGCGGTCCCTGTTCGCCATCACGCTCGCCGGCCTCGAGGCCGAGGTCATGGAGCTGGAGTACGTCCAGGCCCCCGCCATGTCGGTGCGCGGCGACGCGCCGCCCGTCGAGGCGCGGACGATCACGTTCACGTCCGAGTCCGTCACCGTGATGATCTCGCTGTCGCCCGCCGAGGGCGGCCGGGTACGCGTCGACGGCTGGGCCGCGCCCGCGACGGCGCTGCGCGTCGAGCTGCACCGGCCGGGGTCGGTGACCGAGACCGCGAGCGACGACGACGGCCGGTTCGTCTTCGACGCCGTCGACCGTGGCCCGGCGAGCCTCGTCGTGCGCCGCGCCGACGGCACCGGCGGAGCCGTGAGCACGCCGGTCATCGAGCTGTAGAGCCGCAGGTCGGCGCCGTGACCCGGTCGGTCACGGCGCCACGACTGCACCCTGAACCCCGCCGCGCGACGGTGAGCGTCGCGCGTGCCGGACCGGCCGTGGCACCGGACCGGGCCGGCGAGACCTGTCGTCCTCGAGGAGGAGCACGTGAGCGAGACCCCTGAGATCCCCCCGGCCCGCACGGTCCGAGACGCCGTCGGCGGTCGTCGACCGGTCCGGCACCTCGACCCGGAGCGCGTCCGTCGCAGTCCGGGCGCCTCGCGCGTGGAGCCCACGGCGTACGTGTCGGACCGCATCATCGTCCGTGGAGCACCGCCCGCCGGTCTGCGAGACCTCGCCCGCCCGGAGGCCGAGAGCCTGCGGGCGGGTGGTCCCGGCGCCGAGGTCGCCCTCCCGGCGTGGACCGGCGACGACGCGCCGACGACCTGGCTCGACGGCGTACGCCGTATCGCGGCCGACCTGGGGTACCAGGTCGTGTACGACAGCCGCCTCGGTGACCTCGCGATGGACGACGACGACGCGTTCGGGTACGCGCTGCGGTTCGTGCCGGTCCGTCCGGACGACGTCGAGGCGGACACGTGGGAGGTGCTGGAGCGCATCGGTTCCGAGCTCGGCGACCTGCGGGACGACGACGGGCTCGAGGCGCCGGCCGCCGGGCTCGACCACGTCATGCGTGCGCAGCGCCGTACGACCCCGCTGCCCTTCGT
The DNA here is from genome assembly GCF_055181235.1 of Cellulosimicrobium sp. So1_17. NCBI lineage: Bacteria > Bacillati > Actinomycetota > Actinomycetes > Micrococcales > Promicromonosporaceae > Cellulosimicrobium > Cellulosimicrobium sp. So1_17. The sequence goes on along the minus strand of NZ_CM143702.1, from coordinate 1,814,384 downwards.
CCCGGTGTCGCGTCCTCGCTCGACGCCCCTCCCCGTGAGCGCGATCGACGAGTACGGGGTGCCCGGCTCCGGGGGCCTCGTCCCGGTCCGGCTCATCGCGCCCGCGCCGGTGCGACGCTTCGCCGACGGCCCGAACCCGTGGGTCACGGCAGAGGGCTTCCGGAGGCCCTCGGTCGCTCTCGTCGACACGGGTGTCGGGACGCACCCCTGGTTCGGGACCTACGTGCCGGGCGAGCCGTCGGACCGGCCGGACTCGGTGGTCGTGCGCGACGCGACGCTGGACGACACCCCGATCGGCACGTTCCCCGTCCCGCGCATCGACTCGGAGGACGCGGAGTACGGAGGGATGAGCAAGGACCCGCTCACGGGCCCGCTCGACCCGGTCGCGGGCCACGGCACGTTCCAGGCCGGCATCGTGCACCAGCTCTGCCCGGACGCGGTGCTCCTGTCCGTGCGCGCCTTCGGCGGCTCCGGGGACGTCCCCGAGTGGGAGGTCCTCCACACGCTGTGGCGCCTCCTCCGATTCCACCGGCTCGGTCTGCGGGGCACGAAGGACTACCACCCGGTGGACGTCGTGGTCCTCGCGATGGGCTACTACCACGAGCAGCCCGAGGACTACGGCTACGACGGTCCGCTGCGCCGCGTCCTGCGCGCCCTGCGCAAGGCCGGCGTCGTGGTGGTCGTCGCTGCCGGGAACGACGGGACGACGCGACCGATGTTCCCTGCTGCGTGGACGCCCAGGGTCGACCGCACCGTCGACGGGGCCGTGCCCCGGAAGCCCGCGGACCTCAAGCCCGACTACACCCCGATCGTCGCCGTCGGCGCGACCAATCCCGACTCGACCGTCGCGGTGTTCAGCAACGACGGTCCCTGGGTCACGGCCGTGAAGCCCGGTGCCGCCGTCGTGAGCACCATGCCGACGACCATCGACGGTCCGGTGACGCCGTCCGTCCGGCTCCCGGAACGCCTCGGCCCGGGTGTGCGCGCGTCCGTCGACCCTGACGACTTCAAGGGTGGCTTCGCGTCCTGGAGCGGTACCTCCTTCTCCGCGCCCTATCTTGCCGCGGAGATCGCTCGAGAGATCCTCGAGGAGCGTGCGCGACGGACGAGCGAGGCGGAGAAGGCCGAGGCCGCGCCGGAGTCCGCCGCGGCTGCCCAGGACGCCGTCAGGCAGCGCACGGCGAGCGCGTGGGATGCTGTGCGACGTGTACCGGGACTGTTCGCGCAGGGGGTCACCACCGCCTGACCACGGGCGGGGGGCGGTCGGATGAACGACGACGTGCGTCGTGGGTTCACCGACCGCCTCCGGGGCGCGCAGGAGATGAACGCGCTCTCGAAGGTGCGCCCCGCCTCCCGCGAGTTCCGTCGCCTCGTCCGCGACGTGGAGCTGTGGGAGGGGGCCAACGGGGCGACCCGTTGGTCCCGGGAGGTCCGGGTCCGTGCGCTCGTGGGCGAGGCCGCCTGCGCCTACGCGCTCACGGGGAGCGTGGACGCGGGCCGAGACGTGCTGGCGACGGCGCAGGCTGCGGCAGGTCCGCTGGACGGCCGGCTCCGTGGTCTGGTCCACGGCCAGCACGGCGTGCTCCTGCTCCGCTCGGGTGACAGCAAGGCGGCGGTCCGTCCGCTGACCGTGGCGCTCGACCTCGCGGACCCCGCCGACCACCGTGACCTGACGGTGCTGAGCCTGAACCGCGGGTCGGCGCTCGTCGACCTCGGCGTCATGGACGCGGCGCTCGCCGACTACGAGCGCGCGCTGGAGCACGCGCGCCTGCTCGACAACGATTACTACGTCTCCTTCGCGATGCACAACATCGGGTACATGCACCACGTGCGGGGCGACATGCCCGCGGCCCTGAAGTACTTCGACGACTCCGTGACGTACCTGCCCGAGGGACCGGACGGCGTCGCGCTCGTCGGCAGGGCACGCGTGCTCTACGAGGTCGGGCTGCTCTCCGAGGCCGAGGTCGCGCTGGAGGAGGCGGCTTCTCTCCTCGCCGGGGACGGGTTGGCCCAGGAACGCGCGGAGGCGCTGCTGGACCGTGCCCGATGTCTGGTGGGACTCCGGCGGTACGACGACTCGCGGGCCCTCGCGGGCCAGGCCCGCCGGCTGTACGTGCGGGCGGGCAACACCACGTGGGGCCTGTACGCCCGGGTCGTGGAGCTGGAGGCGATGCTCGCCGCGGACCGCACGGAGCAGGTGTCGCGCACGCGTGTGTCCCGGCGCATCGACCTCGCCCTCGAGGTCGCGCGCGAGGGCGACGCCCGCGGCGCGGTCGCTCGGTTCGGGGTCAGCGTGCCGGCCCGGCTCCAGGCCGCGGAGTGGTCGATCCTCGCCGGCCGCCTGGACCATGCCCAGGACGTCCTCGCCGAGATCCGGCGGCTCCCCGAGTGGGCCCCGTTCCCCGTCCGTGTGCAGCACCAGGTCGTCCGAGCGCAGCTGGCGTTCGCCCGCGGTGACCGCCGCAACGGGGTCCGTGCGGTCCGGCACGGTCAGCGGGCGATCGCCGAGCACCGGGCGCGGCTCGGCTCGGTCGACGCGGTGACGGCGACGGCGGTCCACGGCGTGCGGCTCGGGAACCTGGACGTCGACGCGGCGCTCGGCACGGGCCGGCCGGCCGACGTCTTCGACGCGGTGGAGCGAGGGCGCGCGACGTTCGCGGGATCCGGGCGCGTGCGGCCACCCGCCGACCCGGAGCTGGCCGCGCTGCTCACCGCCGCGCGCCGCGAGGTCGAGGCGGCGCGGGACATCGGGTCCGACGGCGAGGGAGCGGCCCAGCTCCGGCGCCAGCAGCACCTGCGAGAGGCGAGGCGACTCCAGGACGACGCGCGGCGACGGTCCTGGCGGCACGAGGGCGAGGCCGGCACCCCGACGCCGACGACGACGCGCGAGCTGCGGTCGGCGCTCGCCGACAGCGGGTCCGGGGCCGTCGTCGCGGACCTGGTGCTCTCGGGCGGCGACGTGATGGCGGTCAGGGTGTCGCGGGACGGCTCGCGCCTCCTCCGCCTCGCACCGCTCGGCGACGTCGCCGAGCGGGTGCGGCGGGCGCGCGCGGACTTCGCGGTGCTCGCCAACGCTCTCATCCCCGTCCCGATGCGGACGGCGGCCGTGTCGTCGCTCCAGCGTTCGCTGACCTGGCTCGACGACGCGCTGGTCGCTCCGCTCGCGGCGGACGGCGACCTCCACATCGCGGCGCGGAACCTCCTGCTCGCCGTGCCGTGGGCGTCCCTGCCGTCCAGGAAGGGACGTCGGACCTGGGCGAACTCGTGGGTCGACCTGCAGCAGGGCCTCCCCGTCCGTCGCCAGGGCGAGGCGCTCGTCGTGGCCGGACCGGGACTGCGGTTCGCCGCCGCTGAGGCGAAGCTCGTGGCGGGCGTGTGGGAGGACGCGCACCTGATCTCGGGGGAGGGCGCGACCTGCAGCGCCGCGGTGGAGAGGCTCCCCGACGCCGGCGTCGTGCACCTGGCCGCGCACGGCACGCACGACATCGACAACCCGCTGTTCTCGTCGCTCCGTCTCGCCGACGGGCCGCTGTTCGCCCACGAGCTCGACGGCATCGACCTGAGAGGGGTGGTCGTCGTCCTGTCGGCGTGCGAGGTGGGCCTGTCGACGCCGCGCATCGGCGGGGAGTCGCTGGGGCTCACGAGCGTCCTGCTACGACTCGGCGCGCGAGCGGTGATCGCCAGCGTCGGCCCGCTGCGCGACGACGTCGCAGCGCGGGTCATGCCGGCCCTGCACGCCGAGCTGCGCGACGGCGCGATGCCCGGGACCGCGCTCGCGCGCGCTGTCGCGGACGAGCCGGAGCCCGTGCCCCTCGTCTGCTTCGGGCCGCTCGTCGTGTGAGCCGTCGTGTCGCCGCTGCGTCCTCCACGACGCCGCTGAGCGAGGCCGTCGTCCTGCTCGGGCCGCGGTTTGGACCACGCGCCGTCGTCCCGTACGATGGACGCGTACCCAAGACCGCCGGTCGTCCGACGCTGCCCGCAGACTCCTCTGCAGGACGTGAAGGCCGAAGTCCCACCACGAGGTGGAGGCCAGCGCAGGTAGCGAATCGACGACGTCCGCCCGGCCCCGCCGTGCGAGCGACACCGAGCCCCGCGCCTGCGCGGGGCTCGTTCTCGTTCCGGGGCCACGCCGGTGGTACCACCACCGGAAGGATTGCCATGGCGAGGCCGGACAAGGCAGCCGCAGTCGTCGAGCTCTCGGACAAGTTCCGCGACTCGAACGCTGCCGTGCTGACCGAGTACCGCGGGCTCACCGTCGCGCAGCTCAAGCAGCTGCGTCGGTCGCTCAGCGGCAACGCAACCTACGCCGTGGTGAAGAACACGCTGACCGCCATCGCGGCCAAGGAGGCCGGTGTCGAGGGACTCGACGCCGACCTGCAGGGCCCGTCGGCCATTGCCTTCGTCACCGGGGACCCGGTCGAGGCAGCCAAGGGTCTGCGTGACTTCGCCAAGGCGAACCCCGCGCTGGTCATCAAGGGCGGTGTCCTCGACGGGCGCCCCCTGACCGCTGCGGAGGTCACGAAGCTCGCGGACCTCGAGTCCCGCGAGGTCCTGCTGGCCAAGGCGGCCGGCGCGATGAAGGCCAAGCTGTTCCAGGCCGCGTACGTCTTCACCGCGAACACCGCCCAGGCCGCCCGCGTCATCGATGCCCTGCGTCAGAAGCAGGAATCGGAGGGCGCTGCCGCCTGATCCCGTGCCGGTCCTCTGACTGGTTCGTGATCACGACAGCGCAAGCACACACCCCGCTTCTGGCAGGCCCGCCACGGGCCGTGGCCGAGCACCAACCGAAAGGAACGCCATCATGGCGAAGCTCAGCACCGAAGAGCTCATCGAGCAGTTCAAGGACCTCACCCTCATCGAGCTCAACGAGTTCGTGAAGGCCTTCGAGGAGACCTTCGAGGTCACCGCGGCCGCCCCCGTCGCCGCTGCCGCCCCGGCCGCTGCCGGTGGCGCTGCCGCCGCCGAGGAGGCCGAGGAGAAGACGGAGTTCGACGTCGTCCTCGAGGCCGCCGGCGACAAGAAGATCCAGGTCATCAAGGAGGTGCGCGCGCTCACGTCCCTCGGTCTCAAGGAGGCCAAGGACCTCGTGGACGGCGCCCCGAAGCCCGTCCTGGAGGGCGCGACCAAGGAGGCCGCGGACAAGGCCAAGGCTGCCCTCGAGGGCGCCGGCGCCACGGTCACCGTCAAGTGATCTCGCCGGTCCCGTCCTGACGGGACCGGTCGTCACACCGCACGAGGCCCGCACCCCGCTGGGGGTGCGGGCCTCGTCGTGTCCGTCGACGTGCCGGGGCGCGGGCGGCCGGCAGCCGGCCGCGGCGCGCGCAGGGCGCCGACCGGCTTCCCGGATGGGCGTGGTGTGTGCCACCATGTGCGGGTCGACGATGCAGAGCAGCAGGACAGCACAGGACAGCACCACACAGCGGAGCCGACGAACGGCCGGGCACCAGTGCCCGGAGAGCGTGCGGCGGGCGACGAGGCCCGCCGGAGGAGTACCGGGCAGGGTGCCGGACGGCGCCGGGTCGAGCCCGGCAGGTCGGTGCGCGGTCGGGGTGGACGTGCACGCTCGCAGGGGGTATGCTAACGCTTTGCGCTGTCCTGTGCCCACGATCTCAGATACCCCCGACCCCCTCGACGACGTACGTGCGCGTCCGCGAGGAGTCGTGGCGGCGGTGATCGCGACCAGCCGGGTGGTGCAGCGTTCTTTCGATCTGCAGGGAAGGACCCCTCTTGGCTGCCTCGCGCACCCCTTCTGCTCCGTCCGCCGACGCCATCGCGAACCGCACCGCTTCTCGGCGCGTCTCCTTCGCCAAGATCTTCGAGCCCCTCGAGGTCCCCGACCTGCTGGGCCTCCAGACCGAGAGCTTCGACTGGCTCCTCGGCAACGAGGCGTGGCAGGCCCGCGTCGCCGCGGCGAACGCGGCCGGACGCCAGGACGTCCCCGCGACGTCCGGGCTCGAGGAGATCTTCGAGGAGATCTCGCCGATCGAGGACTTCGGTTCCTCGATGTCCCTCTCGTTCTCCAACCACCGTTTCGAGCCGCCGAAGTACACGGCCGACGAGTGCAAGGAGAAGGACTTCACGTACGCCGCGCCGCTGTTCGTCACCGCGGAGTTCGTCAACTACAACACCGGTGAGATCAAGAGCCAGACGGTCTTCATGGGCGACTTCCCGCTCATGACCGCGCGCGGCACCTTCATCATCAACGGCACCGAGCGCGTCGTCGTCTCGCAGCTCGTCCGCTCGCCCGGCGTGTACTTCGAGCGCACGGCCGACAAGACGAGCGACAAGGACATCTTCTCCGCGAAGATCATCCCGTCGCGCGGCGCGTGGCTCGAGTTCGAGATCGACAAGCGCGACGCCGTCGGCGTGCGCGTCGACCGCAAGCGCAAGCAGTCCGTCACGGTCCTCCTCAAGGCCCTCGGCCTCACGGAGTCCGAGATCCGCGAGGAGTTCTCGGACCTCCCCTCGGTGCTCGACACGCTCGAGAAGGACCACGTCCACACGCAGGACGAGGCGCTCGTCGACCTCTACCGCAAGATCCGCCCGGGCGAGCCGCCCACGGTCGAGGCCGGCCGCGCGCTGCTCGAGAACTTCTACTTCAACCCGAAGCGCTACGACCTCGCGAAGGTCGGCCGCTACAAGGCGAACAAGAAGCTCGGCATCGACGCGCCGCTGACCGACTCGACGCTGTCCGTCTCGGACGTCGTCGCGACGATCAAGTACCTCGCGGCCCTGCACGCCGACCACGCGACCATCCCGGGCAAGCGCGCCGGCGAGGCCGTGGACGTGCGTGTCGAGACCGACGACATCGACCACTTCGGCAACCGTCGCATCCGCGCCGTCGGCGAGCTCATCCAGAACCAGGTCCGCACGGGCCTGTCCCGGATGGAGCGCGTCGTGCGCGAGCGCATGACGACGCAGGACGTCGAGGCGATCACGCCGCAGACGCTGATCAACATCCGCCCGGTCGTGGCGTCGATCCGCGAGTTCTTCGGCACCTCGCAGCTCTCGCAGTTCATGGACCAGAACAACCCGCTCGCGGGCCTGACGCACAAGCGTCGCCTCTCCGCGCTCGGCCCGGGCGGTCTGTCCCGCGACCGCGCCGGCATGGAGGTCCGTGACGTCCACCCGTCGCACTACGGCCGCATGTGCCCGATCGAGACCCCTGAGGGCCCGAACATCGGCCTCATCGGCTCGCTCGCGTCCTACGGCCGCATCAACCCGTTCGGGTTCATCGAGACGCCGTACCGCAAGGTCACCAACGGCAAGGTCACCGACCAGGTCGAGTACCTGACCGCCGACGACGAGGACCGTCACGTCATCGCGCAGGCGAACCAGGTGCTCAACGCCGACGGCTCCTTCGCGGACGAGCGCGTGCTCGTGCGCACGAAGGGCGGCGAGGTCGAGATCGTCCCCGGCGCGCAGGTCGACTACATGGACGTCTCGCCGCGCCAGATGGTGTCGGTCGCGACCGCGCTCATCCCGTTCCTCGAGCACGACGACGCCAACCGCGCCCTCATGGGTGCGAACATGCAGCGCCAGGCCGTGCCGCTGGTCCGTTCCGAGGCCCCGCTCGTGGGCACCGGCATGGAGTGGCGCGCCGCGGTCGACGCCGGTGACGTCATCGTCGCGACCAAGCCCGGTGTCGTCACCGAGGTCTCCGCGGACCTCATCGTCGTCGCGAACGACGACGCGACCACCACGAGCTACCGCGCCGCGAAGTTCCGCCGCTCGAACCAGGGCACGAGCTACAACCAGCGCGTGCTCGTCGACGAGGGCCAGCGCGTCGAGGTCGGCTCCGTCCTCGCGGACGGCCCGGCGACGGACGAGGGCGAGCTCGCGCTCGGCCGCAACCTCCTCGTGGCGTTCATGTCGTGGGAGGGCCACAACTACGAGGACGCGATCATCCTCAGCCAGCGTCTCGTGCAGGACGACGTGCTCTCCTCGATCCACATCGAGGAGCACGAGGTCGACGCGCGCGACACCAAGCTCGGCCCCGAGGAGATCACGCGGGACATCCCGAACGTCTCCGAGGACGTCCTGGCGGACCTCGACGAGCGCGGCATCATCCGCATCGGTGCCGAGGTCGGCGCGGGCGACGTCCTGGTCGGCAAGGTCACCCCGAAGGGCGAGACCGAGCTGACCCCGGAGGAGCGCCTGCTCCGTGCGATCTTCGGCGAGAAGGCGCGCGAGGTGCGCGACACGTCGCTCAAGGTGCCCCACGGCGAGTCCGGCACGGTCATCGGCGTGCGCGAGTTCAACCGCGAGGACGGCGACGAGCTGCCCGCGGGCGTGAACCAGCTCGTGCGCGTCTACATCGCGCAGCGCCGCAAGATCACGGACGGCGACAAGCTCGCCGGCCGTCACGGCAACAAGGGCGTCATCTCCAAGATCCTGCCCGTCGAGGACATGCCGTTCCTCGAGGACGGGACGCCGGTCGACGTCGTCCTCAACCCGCTCGGTGTCCCCGGCCGCATGAACGTCGGCCAGGTCCTCGAGACGCACCTCGGGTGGATCGCGAAGCAGGGCTGGGACATCAGCCTCGCCGAGGACACCGTCAGCAAGGACGGCTCGAAGTGGAAGACCCACGTCCCGGACATCGCGGCGTCGTCCGAGCCCGGCCGGCCCGTCGCCACCCCGGTGTTCGACGGCCTCCAGGAGGACGCGCTCACGGGTCTGCTCTCGTCGACGATCCCGAACCGCGACGGCGACCGCATGGTCGGCGGCGACGGCAAGGCCCGTCTCTTCGACGGCCGCTCCGGCGAGCCGTTCCCTGAGCCGGTGTCGGTGGGCTACATGTACATCCTCAAGCTCCACCACCTGGTCGACGACAAGATCCACGCGCGCTCGACGGGCCCGTACTCGATGATCACGCAGCAGCCGCTGGGTGGTAAGGCGCAGTTCGGTGGTCAGCGCTTCGGCGAGATGGAGGTGTGGGCCCTCGAGGCGTACGGCGCGGCCTACACGCTGCAGGAGCTCCTCACCATCAAGTCCGACGACGTCCCCGGCCGCGTGAAGGTCTACGAGGCCATCGTCAAGGGCGAGAACATCCCCGACTCGGGCATCCCGGAGTCCTTCAAGGTGCTCCTCAAGGAGATGCAGTCGCTGTGCCTGAACGTCGAGGTGCTCTCGAGCGACGGCGTCCAGATCGAGATGCGGGAGTCCGACGACGACGTGTACCGCGCGGCGGAGGAGCTCGGCATCGACCTGTCGCGGCGTCCGAACGCTGCCGCGAGCGTCGACGAGATCTGATCTCGGGCAGGCGGGGGCGTCGGCCCGGTCCTCTGACCGGGCCCCGCTCCCGCCCCTCCCCGCACCCCATTCGTTCCACCCCGTCTTGATGAAGCCGACGGCGACGGTCCCCTCGGAGGGACCGCGCCCCGGCAGACGAAGGAAGTAGGACACCTTGCTCGACGTCAACGTCTTCGACGAGCTGCGCATCGGCCTGGCCACGGCCGACGACATCCGTGCGTGGTCGCACGGTGAGGTCAAGAAGCCCGAGACCATCAACTACCGCACCCTCAAGCCCGAGAAGGACGGACTCTTCTGCGAGAAGATCTTCGGCCCCACCCGGGACTGGGAGTGCTACTGCGGCAAGTACAAGCGCGTGCGCTTCAAGGGCATCATCTGCGAGCGCTGCGGCGTCGAGGTGACGCGCTCGAAGGTCCGCCGTGAGCGCATGGGCCACATCGAGCTCGCCGCGCCCGTCACGCACATCTGGTTCTTCAAGGGCGTGCCCTCGCGCCTCGGCTACCTGCTCGACCTCGCCCCGAAGGACCTGGAGAAGGTCATCTACTTCGCGGCGTACATGATCACGTCGGTCGACGACGAGGGTCGCCAGGAAGACCTCCCGAACCTCCAGAACGAGATCGACCTGGAGAAGAAGGAGATCGCGGACGCCCGCGACAACGACATCAACGCCCGCGCCCAGAAGCTCGAGGCCGACCTGGCCGAGCTCGAGGCCGAGGGTGCGAAGGCCGACGCGCGCCGCAAGGTCCGCGACTCGGCCGAGCGCGAGATGACGCAGATCCGCAAGCGCGCGGACGCCCAGCTGGACCGCCTGGACCAGGTCTGGGACCGCTTCAAGAACCTCAAGGTCGCCGACCTCGAGGGCGACGAGATGCTGTACCGCGCCCTCCAGGACCGCTACGGCACCTACTTCGAGGGCTCGATGGGCGCCGCGGCGATCCAGAAGCGCCTCCAGGACTTCGACCTGGAGGCCGAGGCGGACTCGCTGCGCGAGACCATCCGCTCCGGCAAGGGCCAGCGCAAGACGCGCGCGCTCAAGCGCCTCAAGGTCGTCAACGCGTTCCTCACGACGACGAACTCGCCCACGGGCATGGTGCTCGACGCCGTCCCGGTCATCCCGCCGGACCTGCGCCCGATGGTGCAGCTCGACGGTGGCCGCTTCGCGACGAGCGACCTCAACGACCTGTACCGCCGCGTGATCAACCGGAACAACCGGCTCAAGCGCCTGCTCGACCTCGGTGCGCCGGAGATCATCGTCAACAACGAGAAGCGGATGTTGCAGGAAGCTGTGGATTCGCTCTTTGATAACGGCCGCCGTGGTCGCCCGGTCACGGGCCCCGGCAACCGTCCGCTGAAGTCGATCTCCGACATGCTCAAGGGCAAGCAGGGTCGTTTCCGTCAGAACCTGCTCGGCAAGCGCGTCGACTACTCGGGCCGTTCGGTCATCGTCGTCGGCCCGCAGCTCAAGCTCCACCAGTGCGGCCTGCCCAAGCAGATGGCGCTCGAGCTGTTCAAGCCGTTCGTCATGAAGCGGCTCGTGGACCTCAACCACGCGCAGAACATCAAGAGCGCGAAGCGCATGGTCGAGCGTGCGCGCCCGGTCGTGTGGGACGTCCTCGAAGAGGTCATCACGGAGCACCCGGTCCTGCTGAACCGTGCGCCGACGCTGCACCGTCTGGGCATCCAGGCGTTCGAGCCGCAGCTCGTCGAGGGCAAGGCGATCCACCTGCACCCGCTCGTGTGCGCCGCGTTCAACGCGGACTTCGACGGTGACCAGATGGCCGTCCACCTGCCCCTGAGCGCGGAGGCGCAGGCCGAGGCCCGCATCCTCATGCTCTCGAGCAACAACATCCTCAAGCCGTCGGACGGTCGTCCGGTGACCATGCCCTCGCAGGACATGATCATCGGCCTGTACCACCTGACGAGCGACAAGGCCGGCGCCCAGGGCGAGGGCCGCGCGTTCGCGTCCGTCGCCGAGGCCATCATGGCCTTCGACCAGGGATCGCTCGACCTCAACGCCCCGGTGAAGATCCGCACCACGGACCTCGTCCCGCCGGTCTCCGGCTTCGAGGCGCCCGAGGGCTGGGAGCCCGGTCAGCCGATCCTGTTCGACACCACGCTCGGTCGTGCGCTGTTCAACGAGACGCTGCCGGTCGACTACCCGTACGTGAACTCGGTGGTCGACAAGAAGCGCCTCTCGGCGATCGTCAACGAGCTCGCCGAGCGGTACCCGAAGGTCGAGGTCGCCGCCTCGCTCGACGCCCTCAAGGCCGCCGGCTTCCGCTGGGCGACCCGTTCGGGCGTCACGATCGCGATCTCCGACGTCGCCACCCCGACGGAGAAGGCCGAGATCCTCGAGCAGCACGAGGAGCGCGCGCTCAAGGTCCAGCAGCAGTACGACCGTGGTCTCATCACGGACGACGAGCGCCGTCAGGAGCTCATCGAGATCTGGACCCAGGCGACGGACAAGGTCGCGTCGGTCATGCGCGAGAACCTCGAGGCGAACGACCGCAACACGGTCTACCGCATGGTCGGCTCGGGTGCCCGTGGTAACTGGATGCAGGTCCGTCAGATCGCCGGTATGCGCGGTCTCGTGGCGAACCCGAAGGGCGAGATCATCCCGCGCCCGATCAAGTCCAACTACCGCGAGGGCCTGTCCGTCCTCGAGTACTTCATCGCGACGCACGGCGCCCGCAAGGGTCTGGCGGACACCGCGCTGCGGACCGCCGACTCGGGCTACCTCACGCGTCGTCTCGTGGACGTGTCGCAGGACGTCATCGTCCGCGAGGAGGACTGCGGCACGGAGCGCGGCCTGACGATGCCGATCGCCGAGGAGCTCGGGGGCATCCTCGTCCGCCACCCCAAGGTGGAGACGAGCGTGTACTCGCGCACCCTCGCGTCCGACCTGGTCGACGCCGACGGCAACGTCATCGGCAAGGCCGGCGACGACGCGGGCGACGTCCTCATCGACGCCGCCGTGGAGGCAGGCGTGCGCGAGGCGAAGGTCCGTTCGGTCCTGACGTGCGAGTCGCGCGTCGGCACGTGCGCCAAGTGCTACGGCCGGTCGCTCGCGACGGGCAAGCTCGTCGACATCGGCGAGGCCGTGGGCATCATCGCGGCCCAGTCGATCGGTGAGCCGGGCACCCAGCTGACGATGCGTACGTTCCACACCGGTGGTGTGGCGTCCGCGGACGACATCACGCAGGGTCTGCCGCGTGTCACGGAGCTCTTCGAGGCCCGCACCCCCAAGGGTGAGGCGCCCATCGCCGAGTTCCCGGGTCGCATCACGATCGACGACTCCGAGCGTTCGCGTCGCCTCGTGCTGACGCCGGACGACGGCTCCGAGGAGATCGCCTACCCGGTGACCAAGCGTGCGCGCCTGCTCGTGCAGGACGGCGACCACGTCGGCGTCGGCATGCAGCTCGTGCAGGGTGCGGTGGACCCGAAGAAGGTCCTGCGCATCCTCGGCCCGCGCGCCACGCAGAAGCACCTGGTGGACGAGGTCCAGGAGGTCTACCGCTCCCAGGGCGTGGACATCCACGACAAGCACATCGAGGTCATCGTGCGGCAGATGCTGCGCCGGATCACGGTCCTGGACTCGGGCGACGCCCCGCTGCTCCCGGGCGAGCTGGCCGAGCGCGGCCGGTTCGAGGACGCGAACCGTCGCACCGTGGCGGAGGGTGGCCAGCCGGCCTCCGGCCGCCCCGAGCTGATGGGCATCACGAAGGCGTCGCTCGCGACCGACTCGTGGCTCTCGGCCGCCTCCTTCCAGGAGACGACCCGCGTGCTCACCGAGGCGTCGATGAGCGGTCGTCGTGACCCGCTGCTCGGCCTCAAGGAGAACGTCATCATCGGTAAGCTCATCCCGGCCGGTACCGGTCTTCCCCGGTACACGAAGGTCACGGTCGAGCCCACCGAGCAGGCCAAGACGGAGCTCTACCCGAGCTTCGGCTACGACGAGATCGACTTCCCGGCGCTCGGCATGGGCTCCGGCGAGGCGATCCCGCTCGAGGACCTGGACTTCGGCGACTACCGCTGACGTCCCGCACCAGCGGGGCGGCACCTGACGGGTGCCCGACGACGCAGGCCCGGCCTGCGTCGTCGGGCACCCGTCCGCGTTCCCCGCCCCGCCGGTCCCACCCAGCGCGTCCGGCCAGGACGCCGACCAGCGCCTTTGACTACCCCCCGGGTGGCAGGTAACCTGGTAAACCGTGCCCGCGCCGTCGGGCCCTCCGTGATGTCCCTGGCGGGACCGTGCTCAGCGAGCGATCGCCGGCGCACTGTCGCTCATCGCCACGCTGGATCTCCGGACGGGCCGATGTGAGTGCCCGGGCATTCCGGATCCGGTCCTGACAGCGCCTCGCGCCGCAGGGCAGGAGATGGACCATCGGGCCGGTGGTAGGTGGCTGCTGCAGCGTGTCGAGCGCTGCGGGTGCCTCGTGCGATCGGCTCCACCAGCCAGCACGACCACCACCGGGGATCGCCCCGGTACAGCTCGAGAAGACACGGAGACGTAGTGCCTACGATCCAGCAGCTCGTCCGCAAGGGGCGGACCTCGAAGGTGGGGAAGTCCAAGACTCCCGCCCTCAAGGGTTCCCCGCAGCGGCGCGGTGTGTGCACGCGCGTGTACACCACCACCCCGAAGAAGCCGAACTCCGCGCTGCGCAAGGTCGCTCGCGTGAAGCTCTCCTCCCAGGTCGAGGTCACGGCCTACATCCCCGGCGTCGGCCACAACCTGCAGGAGCACTCCATCGTGCTCGTCCGCGGTGGTCGTGTGAAGGACCTCCCGGGTGTGCGCTACAAGATCGTGCGCGGCGCGCTCGACACGCAGGGCGTGAAGAACCGCAAGCAGGCCCGCAGCCGCTACGGCGCCAAGAAGGAGAAGAGCTGATGCCTCGCAAGGGCCCGGCCCCGAAGCGGCCGCTCATCGTCGACCCCGTCTACGGGTCGCCCGTCGTCACGCAGCTCATCAACAAGGTGCTGCTCGACGGCAAGAAGTCCACCGCCGAGTCGATCGTCTACGGTGCCCTCGAGGGCGTCCGGGCGAAGACCGACGGCGACCCGGTCGTCGTCCTCAAGCGCGCGCTCGAGAACGTGCGTCCCGCGCTCGAGGTCCGCTCGCGCCGCGTCGGCGGTGCGACCTACCAGGTCCCCGTCGAGGTGCGCCCCACGCGTTCCACGACCCTCGCGCTGCGCTGGCTCACGGACTACTCGCGCGCCCGTCGCGAGAAGACCATGACCGAGCGCCTCATGAACGAGATCCTCGACGCGAGCAACGGCCTCGGCGCCGCGGTCAAGCGTCGCGAGGACATGCACAAGATGGCGGAGTCCAACAAGGCCTTCGCCCACTACCGCTGGTAGTCCGCCCGACCGGCCCCGTGGACTCGCGTCCCCGGGGCCGTCGGCGGGTCTCCGGCCGGCCACCCCGGTCCGAGCAGCGCCCCCGACTCAACCCACCTAGCGAGGGAAACAGACCGTGGCACTTGACGTGCTCACCGACCTGAACAAGGTCCGCAACATCGGCATCATGGCCCACATCGATGCCGGGAAGACCACGACCACCGAGCGCATCCTGTTCTACACCGGTGTGAACTACAAGATCGGTGAGACGCACGACGGCGCGTCGACGATGGACTGGATGGAGCAGGAGCAGGAGCGCGGCATCACGATCACGTCGGCCGCGACGACCTGCTACTGGAAGAACAACCAGATCAACATCATCGACACCCCGGGCCACGTCGACTTCACGGTCGAGGTCGAGCGCTCCCTGCGCGTGCTCGACGGCGCCGTCGCCGTCTTCGACGGCAAGGAGGGTGTGGAGCCGCAGTCGGAGACGGTGTGGCGCCAGGCCGACAAGTACAACGTCCCGCGCATCTGCTTCGTCAACAAGATGGACAAGCTCGGCGCGGACTTCTACTTCACGGTCGACACCATCGTGAACCGCCTCAAGGCGAAGCCGCTGGTCATCCAGCTGCCGATCGGCTCCGAGAACGACTTCACGGGCGTCGTCGACCTGCTCGAGATGAAGGCGCTCGTCTGGCACGGCGAGACGAAGCTCGGCGAGGCCTACGACACCGAGGAGATCCCCGCGGACCTCCAGGAGAAGGCCGAGCGGTACCGCGCGGAGCTCGTCGAGGCCGTCGCCGAGGCGGACGACGAGCTGCTCGAGAAGTTCCTCGGGGGCGAGGAGCTGTCGATCGCCGAGATCAAGTCCGGCATCCGCAAGCTCGTCATCGCCGGCGAGGCCTTCCCGGTCCTGTGCGGTTCCGCGTTCAAGAACAAGGGCGTCCAGCCCATGCTCGACGCGGTCATCGACTACCTGCCGTCGCCGCTCGACGTCCCCGCGATCGAGGGCCACGACGTCAAGGACGAGGAGAAGGTCGTCGAGCGTCACCCCGACGCCACCGAGCCGTTCTCCGCGCTCGCGTTCAAGGTCGCGACGCACCCGTTCTTCGGCAAGCTCACCTACGTCCGGGTGTACTCGGGCAAGGTCGCGCAGGGCGCCCAGGTGCTCAACTCGACCAAGGGCAAGAAGGAGCGCATCGGGAAGCTCTTCCAGATGCACTCCAACAAGGAGAACCCGGTCGAGGACGCGACGGCTGGTCACATCTACGCGTTCATCGGCCTCAAGGACGTCACGACGGGCGACACGCTGACCGACCCGGCGAACCCCGTCATCCTCGAGTCGATGACGTTCCCCGAGCCGGTCATCGACGTGGCGATCGAGCCGAAGACGAAGGCCGACCAGGAGAAGCTCTCGACGGCGATCCAGAAGCTCGCCGAGGAGGACCCGACGTTCCGCGTGAAGCTGGACGACGAGACCGGCCAGACCGTCATCGGCGGCATGGGCGAGCTCCACCTCGACATCCTCGTCGACCGCATGCGTCGCGAGTTCAAGGTCGAGGCGAACGTCGGCAAGCCGCAGGTCGCGTACCGCGAGACGATCCGCCGCACGGCGGAGAAGATCGACTACACGCACAAGAAGCAGACCGGTGGTTCGGGGCAGTTCGCGAAGGTCCAGGTCACCTTCTCGCCGCTCGACACGTCCGAGGGCGAGCTCTACGAGTTCGACAACGCCGTCACCGGCGGTCGCATCCCGCGCGAGTACATCCCCAGCGTCGACCAGGGCATCCAGTCGGCGATGCAGCACGGCGTCCTCGCCGGCTTCCCGCTGGTGGGCGTCAAGGCCACGCTGATCGACGGCGCCTACCACGACGTCGACTCGTCCGAGATGGCGTTCAAGATCGCCGGCTCGATGGTCCTCAAGGAGGGCGTCAAGCGGGCGGACCCGGTTCTGCTGGAGCCGGTGATGGCGGTCGAGGTGCGTACGCCCGAGGAGTACATGGGCGACGTCATCGGCGACCTGAACTCACGTCGTGGAATGATCCAGTCCATGGAGGACGCGACGGGTGTGAAGGTCGTCCGGGCCCACGTACCGTTGTCAGAGATGTTCGGGTACATCGGTGACCTCCGGTCGAAGACCCAGGGTCGTGCCGTGTACTCGATGCAGTTCGACAACTACGCCGAGGTTCCTCGGAACGTTGCCGAAGAGATCATCAAGAAGACCCGGGGCGAGTGAGACCCCACAGGTCGTAGTAGTCCCGCACAACCATCAACCTGTAGGCAACCGCAACGCCCCGTGGATGTAGGATCTCTCGGTCGACATTCGCAAACGTTCGGCACATCTACCCAAGTCCCAGGAGGACCCCAGTGGCTAAGGCCAAGTTCGAGCGGACCAAGCCGCACGTCAACATCGGCACCATCGGTCATGTCGACCACGGTAAGACGACGCTGACGGCGGCGATCTCGAAGACGCTCGCGGACACGTACCCGGACCTGCCGGCGAACGTCCAGCGCAACTTCGACGAGATCGACGCGGCTCCCGAGGAGAAGCAGCGCGGTATCACGATCAACATCGCGCACATCGAGTACGAGACGCCGAAGCGCCACTACGCGCACGTCGACGCCCCGGGTCACGCCGACTACATCAAGAACATGATCACCGGTGCCGCCCAGATGGACGGCGCGATCCTGGTCGTCGCCGCGACCGACGGCCCGATGGCCCAGACGCGCGAGCACGTCCTGCTCGCCCGCCAGGTCGGCGTGCCCTACCTGCTCGTGGCGCTCAACAAGTCCGACATGGTCGACGACGAGGAGATCCTCGAGCTCGTCGAGATGGAGGTGCGCGAGCTCCTCTCCGGTCAGGGCTACGACGGCGACGACGCTCCCGTCGTGCGCGTCTCCGGCCTCAAGGCCCTCGAGGGCGACGCGGAGTGGACCTCCAAGATCGTCGAGCTCATGGAGGCCGTCGACGAGAACGTGCCCGAGCCCGTCCGCGAGCTCGACAAGCCGTTCCTCATGCCCGTCGAGGACGTCTTCACGATCACCGGTCGTGGCACCGTCGTCACCGGCAAGGTGGAGCGTGGCACGCTCGACCTGAACTCGGACGTCGAGATCGTCGGCATCCGCTCCCCGCAGAAGACCACGGTCACGGGCATCGAGACGTTCCACAAGCAGATGGACCAGGCTCAGGCCGGCGACAACACCGGTCTGCTCCTGCGCGGCATCAAGCGCGAGGACGTCGAGCGCGGCCAGGTCGTCGTGAAGCCGGGTTCGATCACGCCGCACACGGACTTCGAGGCGCAGGTCTACATCCTGGGCAAGGACGAGGGTGGGCGTCACAACCCGTTCTACTCGAACTACCGTCCGCAGTTCTACTTCCGCACCACCGACGTCACCGGCGTCATCACGCTGCCCGAGGGCACCGAGATGGTCATGCCCGGCGACAACACCGAGATGACGGTCGCGCTGATCCAGCCGATCGCCATGGAGGAGGGCCTCGGCTTCGCCATCCGTGAGGGTGGCCGCACCGTGGGCTCCGGCCGCGTCACCAAGATCCTCAAGTGATCTGACGCTGCCTGTCGGCAGCACCGCCACGAGGGCCCGGCACCGCGAGGTGCCGGGCCCTCGTGCCGTCTGGCCCCAGGAACGGCCCTCCCCGGCCCGTCCCTGGCCCGTCCCTGGCCGTCCCTGGCCCGCCGGCCGGGGAGCCGGTGGAGCGCCGACAGGGGAGAGGGCACGACGTCGGAGACGTCACAGCACTGCCCGCCCGCCCCGACTTGGACGTAGGCGGGTTCGTGTGGCAAACTGTTCAGGTTGCCTGCAACGGGCGCGCTCTTTCATGTGTCGAACAGTGTGTTGAACCGGTCCTCGCCCCG
The DNA here is from genome assembly GCF_055181235.1 of Cellulosimicrobium sp. So1_17. Taxonomy (NCBI): domain Bacteria; kingdom Bacillati; phylum Actinomycetota; class Actinomycetes; order Micrococcales; family Promicromonosporaceae; genus Cellulosimicrobium; species Cellulosimicrobium sp. So1_17. Next base: position 1,795,917 of record NZ_CM143702.1, on the reverse strand, counting down.
CGAGGACGGATCCCGGGCGGAATCAGCCCGGATCTGCGGGTTGAGCTCTCTGTCGACATGGATCGAGCACCCCGCGGAACACACGTTCCGACCAGGCTCGACAAACGTTGTGGTCCGATGCTGCGGCGTCGTGCGAGAGCACGGTGCGCGGTGGGCTCACATATCCAACGGCCCTGCGCCTCTCGGCGCGTGCGCCCAGGTGCGTCGTGAATACGCGACACGCCCGAGCGCGGGGGTCGGACAGCTAGCGGTTCGAGAGAGAGAGTCAGACGACGCCATGGCGGGACAGAAGATCCGCATCCGGCTCAAGTCCTACGACCACGAGGTCATCGACAGCTCGGCGCGCAAGATCGTCGACACGGTGACGCGCGCTGGTGCAACGGTCGTGGGTCCGGTGCCGCTGCCGACGGAGAAGAACGTCTTCTGCGTCATCCGGTCGCCTCACAAGTACAAGGACAGCCGCGAGCACTTCGAGATGCGCACGCACAAGCGGCTGATCGACATCATCGACCCCACGCCGAAGGCCGTCGACTCGCTCATGCGTCTCGACCTGCCTGCCGACGTGAACATCGAGATCAAGCTCTGAGGCTGGAGGACATCATGACTACCCCCCAGCAGAACACCCGACCGGTCACGGCCGTGCTCGGGACCAAGCTCGGGATGACCCAGCTCTGGGACGAGGCCGGGCGCCTCGTTCCGGTGACTGTCGTCGCGGTCGGCACGAACGTCGTCACGCAGCTCCGTACCGCTGACGTCGACGGGTATGCCGCCGTGCAGCTGGCCTACGGCCAGATCGACCCCCGCAAGGTGACGAAGCCCCTCAAGGGCCACTTCGAGAAGGCCGGCGTCACGCCGCGTCGTCACGTCGCCGAGATCCGGACCTCCGACGCGGCCGAGTACACGCTCGGCCAGGAGATCACCGCGGAGGCCTTCGAGGCCGGCGCCGTGGTCGACGTCGTGGGCACGACCAAGGGCAAGGGCACCGCCGGTGTGATGAAGCGTCACGGCTTCTCCGGCGTCGGCGCCTCCCACGGTGCGCACCGCAACCACCGCAAGGCTGGTTCGATCGGTGGCGCCTCGACCCCGTCGCGCGTCTTCAAGGGACTGCGCATGGCGGGTCGTATGGGCCACGACCGCCAGACCACCCAGAACCTGACCGTGCACGCGGTCGACGCCGAGAAGGGTCTGCTGCTCGTCAAGGGCGCGGTTCCCGGCCCCAAGGGCGGCGTCGTCCTCGTCCGTAGCGCCGCGAAGGGAGCGTGAACAACCGATGGCAACGCAGAACGCGCTGACCGTTGAGGTCCTCGACGCGAGCGGCAAGAAGGCCGGGACCGCCGAGCTCCCCGCCGAGGTGTTCGACGTCGTGACGAACGTCCCGCTGATCCACCAGGTCGTCGTCGCCCAGCGTGCCGCCGCGCGCCAGGGCACCCACGACACCAAGAGCCGCGGCGAGGTCCGCGGTGGTGGTCGCAAGCCCTACAAGCAGAAGGGCACCGGCCGCGCCCGTCAGGGCTCGATCCGCGCGCCGCAGTTCGCGGGCGGTGGCACGGTCCACGGGCCGACGCCGCGCTCCTACGACCAGCGCACCCCGAAGAAGATGAAGGCCGCCGCGCTGCGCGGTGCCCTCTCGGACCGGGCCCGCAACGGCCGCGTCCACGTCGTGACGGGCTTCGGCGTCGACGGTGCTCCGTCGACCAAGACCGCCCTCGCGACGCTCGCGAAGCTCTCCGAGCGCAAGCACGTCCTCGTCGTCACCGAGCGTGGTGACGAGCTGACGGTCAAGTCGCTGCGGAACGTCGAGCAGGTCCACCTCCTGGTGGCCGACCAGCTCAACACCTACGACGTGCTCGTCTCCGACGACGTCGTCTTCACGCAGGGCGCGCTCGACGCGTTCCTGGCCGGCCCGTCCACGGGTCGCTCCGCGAAGGCCGTCGCCACCTCCACCGAGGCGGACGAGACTGCTGCCGAGGAGGCTGCGAAGTGACCACCGTGACCAAGGACCCCCGCGACGTGATCCTCTCGCCCGTCGTCTCCGAGAAGAGCTACGGCCTGCTCGACGAGGGCAAGTACACGTTCGTCGTGGACCCGCGGGCCAACAAGACCGAGATCAAGATCGCCATCGAGCAGATCTTCTCCGTCAAGGTTGCGTCGGTGAACACGATCAACCGCAAGGGCAAGACGCGTCGCACGCGTTTCGGCCTGGGCAAGCGCAAGGACACCAAGCGTGCGATCGTCACCCTCCGCGAGGGCACGATCGACATCTTCGGCTGAGCCGACGAGAGCAGATTGAGGACAGATCCCCATGGGAATCCGTAAGTACAAGCCGACGACGCCCGGCCGCCGCGGCTCGAGCGTCGCCGACTTCGCCGAGATCACGCGCTCGCAGCCGGAGAAGTCTCTGGTCCGCCCGCTCTCCAAGAGCGGCGGTCGCAACAGCTCCGGCCGCATCACCACCCGTCACAAGGGTGGTGGCCACAAGCGCGCGTACCGCGTGATCGACTTCCGTCGTCACGACAAGGACGGCGTGCCCGCGAAGGTCGCTCACATCGAGTACGACCCCAACCGCACGGCGCGCATCGCGCTCCTGCACTACGCGGACGGCGAGAAGCGCTACATCATCGCGCCGAGCAAGCTCAAGCAGGGCGACGTCATCGAGAACGGCGCCGGTGCGGACATCAAGCCCGGCAACAACCTGCCGCTGCGCAACATCCCGACCGGTACGGTCATCCACGCCATCGAGCTCAAGCCCGGTGGCGGCGCGAAGATCGCCCGTTCGGCCGGCGCGTCGGTCCAGCTCGTCGCCAAGGACGGCCCGTACGCGCAGCTGCGCATGCCCTCCGGCGAGATCCGCAACGTCGACCTGCGCTGCCGCGCGACGGTCGGCGAGGTCGGCAACGCCGAGCAGTCGAACATCAACTGGGGCAAGGCCGGCCGCATGCGCTGGAAGGGCAAGCGCCCGACCGTCCGCGGTGTCGCGATGAACCCGATCGACCACCCGCACGGTGGTGGTGAGGGCAAGACCTCCGGTGGACGCCACCCGGTGAGCCCCTGGGGCCAGCCGGAGGGTCGTACCCGCCGCCCGAACAAGCCGAGCGACAAGCTGATCGTGCGTCGTCGACGTACCGGCAAGAAGCGCTGATAGGAGCCTGGAAACATGCCTCGTAGCCTGAAGAAGGGCCCCTTCGTCGACGGACACCTCCAGAAGAAGGTGGACGTGCAGAACGAGAAGGGGACCAAGAACGTCATCAAGACCTGGTCCCGTCGGTCGGTCATCACGCCCGACTTCCTCGGTCACACCTTCGCCGTGCACGACGGTCGCAAGCACACGCCGGTGTTCGTCACCGAGTCGATGGTCGGCCACAAGCTCGGCGAGTTCGCTCCCACGCGGACCTTCCGCGGCCACGTGAAGGACGACAAGAAGGGTCGTCGCCGCTGACCCGCGAGGGTCAAGGTGACGACTGGATTGTCGAATGACGGTCAACACACAAGAAGGCAGGACAGCAATGGAAGCCAAGGCGCAGGCGCGGTTCGTCCGTGTCACGCCCCAGAAGGCCCGGCGCGTCGTGGACCTCATCCGTGGCAAGCAGGCCTCCGAGGCCGTCGCGGTGCTGAAGTTCGCACCGCAGGCGGCGAGCGAGCCCGTCCGCAAGGTCGTGGAGAGCGCGATCGCCAACGCCCGGGTGAAGGCGGACCGTGCGAGCGTCGCGTTCGACGAGCAGGAGCTCGTCGTGCGTGAGGCGTTCGTCGACGAGGGCCCGACCCTCAAGCGGTTCCGCCCGCGCGCCCAGGGCCGTGCGAACCGCATCCTCAAGCGCACCAGCCACATCACCGTGGTGATCGCTCCGCGCGAGAACACGAAGGGAAGTGCCCGATAGTGGGACAGAAGGTTCACCCGCACGGGTACCGCCTCGGCATCACCACCGACCACCGGTCGCGCTGGTTCGCCGACAGCACCAAGCCCGGACAGCGGTACCGCGACTACGTCCGCGAGGACGTCCAGATCCGCAAGCTCATGAGCACCGGTCTCGAGCGCGCGGGCATCTCCAAGGTCGAGATCGAGCGCACCCGTGACCGTGTCCGCGTGGATATCCACACGGCGCGCCCGGGCATCGTCATCGGTCGCCGTGGCGCCGAGGCCGACCGCATCCGCGGCGAGCTGGAGAAGCTCACCGGCAAGCAGGTGCAGCTCAACATCCTCGAGGTCAAGAACGCTGAGATCGACTCCCAGCTCGTGGCCCAGGGGATCGCGGAGCAGCTCGCGAGCCGTGTCTCGTTCCGTCGTGCCATGCGCAAGGGCATCCAGTCCGCGCAGCGCGCCGGCGCGAAGGGCATCCGCGTCCAGGTCTCCGGCCGCCTCGGTGGCGCGGAGATGAGCCGGTCGGAGTTCTACCGCGAGGGTCGTGTGCCGCTGCACACGCTGCGCGCGAACATCGACTACGGCTTCTTCGAGGCCCGCACCACGTTCGGCCGTATCGGCGTGAAGGTGTGGATCTACAAGGGCGACATGACCGAGAAGGAGTGGGCCGCCCAGCAGGCGACCGCTGCTCCTCGCCAGGGCCGTGGCGGCCCGCGCGGCGAGCGCGGCGGCGACCGTGGCGGAGACCGCCGTGGTGGGCGTCGTCCCGAGCGTTCGGCCGAGCGGAGCGCAGCTCCCGAGGCGCCGGCCGCCGAGCAGGCCCCGGCCACGGAGCCCGCTCAGCAGGCCCCTGAGACCGGAACGGAGGCCTGAGTCATGCTGATCCCCCGCAGGCTCAAGCACCGCAAGCAGCACCACCCGTCGCGCTCCGGCGCGGCCAAGGGTGGCACGCAGATCTCCTTCGGTGAGTACGGCATCCAGGCTCTCGAGCCGGCGTACGTCACGAACCGTCAGATCGAGGCTGCTCGTATCGCGATGACCCGTCACATCAAGCGTGGCGGAAAGGTCTGGATCAACATCTACCCGGACCGTCCCCTGACCAAGAAGCCCGCCGAGACCCGCATGGGTTCCGGCAAGGGCTCGCCCGAGTGGTGGGTCGCCAACGTCAAGCCCGGCCGCATCGTCTTCGAGCTGGCCGGTGTCCCGGAGCCCCTGGCTCGTGAGGCCATGCGCCGCGCGATCCACAAGCTCCCGATGAAGTGCCGTTTCGTGGTGCGCGAGGGTGGTGGCAACTGATGGCTGTCGGAACGAAGGGGCTCGCCCCCACGGACCTGGATGCCTTCGACGACGAGAAGCTCGTCGCCGAGCTGAAGAAGGCCAAGGAGGAGCTCTTCAACCTCCGTTTCCAGTCGGCCACCGGCCAGCTGGAGAGCCACGGACGTCTCAAGGCCGTCCGTCGCGACATCGCGCGGATCTACACGATCCTGCGTGAGCGCGAGCTCGGTATCCGTACTGCACCGAGCGCCGAGTGAGTGAGGCTGGAATGAGCGAGAACGCAACGAACGCCCCGGTCGAGGAGGCGAGCGCCGAGGAGGCGCGCGCCTACCGCAAGACCCGCCGCGGCTACGTCGTCAGCGACAAGATGGACAAGACCGTCGTGGTCGAGGTCGAGGACCGGGTCAAGCACCCGCTCTACGGCAAGGTCATCCGTCGCACGAGCAAGGTCAAGGCGCACGACGAGCAGAACTCCGCCGGCGTCGGCGACCTCGTCCTGATCATGGAGACCCGCCCGCTGTCCGCGACCAAGCGGTGGCGCCTGGTGGAGATCCTCGAGAAGGCCAAGTAGTACCGGCCGTGGCGGACGGCTCACGTCGTCCGCCACGACCGATCTCGTGCCGCGCCTCGCGGTGCGGCAACCAGTGAGGACAGGAGCGGCGGGTCCACCGCCGCGACCTGGCCGGTTCACCCGCGAGGGACCCGGCACTGACAGCTATCCGTTCGGCAAGGCTCGCCCCGACCTCGGTCGTGGTGAGAACCGGCTCGACGACAGGAGTACATGACATGATCCAGCAGGAGTCGCGACTTCGTGTCGCCGACAACACGGGTGCCAAGGAGATTCTCTGCATCCGCGTTCTCGGTGGCTCGGGCCGTCGCTACGCCGGAATCGGCGACACCATCGTCGCAACCGTCAAGGACGCGATCCCGGGCGGCAACGTGAAGAAGGGCGACGTCGTCAAGGCCGTCATCGTCCGGACCGCCAAGGAGCGCCGTCGTCCCGACGGTTCCTACATCAAGTTCGACGAGAACGCGGCCGTGATCCTCAAGAACGACGGCGAGCCGCGCGGTACGCGCATCTTCGGCCCGGTCGGTCGTGAGCTGCGCGACAAGCGCTTCATGAAGATCATCTCGCTGGCTCCGGAGGTGCTCTGACCATGGCGAAGATCAAGAAGGGCGACCTCGTGGTCGTCATCGCGGGCAAGGACCGCGGCAAGCAGGGACGCGTGCTCGAGGTCCTCAAGGACAGCGACCGCCTGGTCGTCGAGGGCGTGCAGCGCGTCACGAAGCACACCAAGGTCGGCCAGTCGCAGCGCGGCACGCGGACCGGTGGCATCGAGACCGTCGAGGCGCCGATCCACATCAGCAACGTGATGGTCGTCGACCCGGAGACCAAGAAGGGCACCCGCGTCGGGTACCGCACCGAAGAGGTCGAGCGTGACGGCCGCAAGCGGACGGTTCGCGTCCGTGTCGCCAAGCGCTCCGGTAAGGACATCTGATGAGCACCGATATCGCAGCCCCCGAGGTCCCGCGCCTCAAGCAGCGCTACCGCGACGAGATCGTCGCCGGTCTGCGCGAGGAGTTCGGCCACGGCAACGTCAACCAGGTCGCCCGCGTCACGAAGATCGTCGTGAACATGGGTGTCGGTGACGCCGCCAAGGACTCGAAGCTCATCGAGGGCGCCATCCGCGACCTCTCCGCGATCACCGGCCAGAAGCCGCAGGTCACGAAGGCCCGCAAGTCCATCGCGCAGTTCAAGCTGCGCGAGGGCATGCCGATCGGCGCGCACGTCACGCTGCGCGGCGACCGCATGTGGGAGTTCCTCGACCGTCTGCTGTCGATCGCCCTGCCGCGCATCCGCGACTTCCGCGGCCTGTCGCCCAAGCAGTTCGACGGGCACGGCAACTACACGTTCGGCCTCACGGAGCAGTCGATGTTCCACGAGATCGACCAGGACAAGATCGACCGTGTCCGCGGTATGGACATCACGATCGTGACCACGGCGACGACCGACGACGAGGGCCGCTCCCTGCTGCGCCGTCTCGGCATGCCTTTCAAGGAGAACTGACATGGCGAAGAAGGCCCTGGTCAACAAGGCGGCCGCCAAGCCCAAGTTCGCGGTCCGCGCCTACACCCGGTGCCAGAAGTGCGGTCGCCCGCACTCGGTGTACCGCAAGTTCGGCCTGTGCCGCATCTGCGTGCGCGAGATGGCCCACCGTGGTGAGCTTCCGGGCGTCACCAAGAGCAGCTGGTAACAACTACGTCGTAGGTCCTGGCGGGCCGCACCGCACGGTGCGTGCCCGCCGGGATACCACGCCGAGGAAGGGCTAGAGCCCAATGACGATGACCGATCCGATCGCAGACATGCTGACGCGTCTGCGGAACGCGAACTCGGCTTACCACGACACGGTCACCATGCCGTTCTCGAAGCTGAAGTCGCACATTGCCGAGATCCTCCAGGCCGAGGGCTACATCGCCGGCTGGAGCGTCGAGGACGCGAAGGTGGGGCAGAACCTCACCATCCAGCTCAAGTTCGGCCCGAACCGTGAGCGCAGCCTTGCCGGCGTGCGCCGCGTGTCGAAGCCCGGGCTGCGCGTGTACGCGAAGTCCACCAACCTGCCCAAGGTGCTCGGCGGCCTCGGCGTGGCGATCCTGTCCACGTCCTCCGGCCTCCTCACCGACAAGCAGGCCGCCACGAAGGGCGTGGGCGGCGAAGTCCTCGCCTACGTCTGGTAATCCGGAAAGGAGATACGCCATGTCTCGAATCGGCAAGATCCCCGTTCCGGTCCCGGCCGGAGTGGACGTCACCATCAGCGGCGCGCTCGTGACCGTGAAGGGCCCCAAGGGTTCTCTCGAGCACAACGTGCCCACCCCCATCCAGGTCGCCCAGGAGGACGCCACGCTCGTGGTGTCGCGCCCGGACGACGAGCGCGCGTCCCGCGCGCTGCACGGCCTCACGCGCACCCTTCTGGCGAACATCGTCGAGGGCGTCACGCAGGGCTACGAGAAGAAGCTCGAGATCGTCGGTACCGGGTACCGCGTGACCGCGAAGGGCTCGGACCTCGAGTTCGCCCTCGGGTTCAGCCACCCGGTCGTCGTGACCCCGCCCGCGGGCATCACGTTCGCCGTCGAGAGCCCCACCAAGTTCTCGGTGTCGGGCATCGACAAGCAGCAGGTCGGCGAGGTCGCTGCGAACATCCGCAAGATCCGCAAGCCCGAGCCGTACAAGGGCAAGGGTGTGCGTTACGCCGGCGAGGTCGTCCGCCGCAAGGTCGGAAAGGCTGGTAAGTAACGATGGCTCTGAAGGTTCTCGGCAAGGGCAAGGCGGTCGCGCGTCAGCGCCGCCACCTGCGCCTGCGCAAGAAGATCAAGGGCACCGACGCTCGTCCGCGCCTCGTGGTGACGCGCTCCACGCGCCACATCACGGCCCAGGTCGTCGACGACACGATCGGTCAGACGCTCGCGTCGGCCTCGTCCCTCGAGGCGGACCTGCGTGCGCTCGACGGCGACAAGAGCGCCAAGGCCCGCAAGGTCGGCGAGCTCGTCGCCGAGCGTGCGAAGGCCAAGGGCGTCGACTCCGTCGTGTTCGACCGCGGTGGCAACAAGTACCACGGTCGGGTTGCTGCGGTCGCCGACGGCGCACGCGAGGGCGGTCTGGCCCTGTGACGACGCCGACCATCCGTACACGGAAGCAAAGGATTCTCTGATGGCTGCAGGGCAGCGCAGCAACACCGGCGCCCCCACGGGTGCCGCCAACGAGTCGGGCGACCAGAACGCCCGCGGGGGCCGCGACAACCGTCGTGACAACCGCCGTGACGGTCGCCGGGGCGACGCAGCCGAGAAGAACGCCTTCGTCGAGCGCGTCGTCACCATCAACCGCGTCTCCAAGGTCGTCAAGGGCGGCCGTCGCTTCAGCTTCACCGCGCTGGTCGTGGTGGGCGACGGCGACGGCACCGTCGGTGTCGGCTACGGCAAGGCGAAGGAGGTGCCCGCGGCGATCGCCAAGGGTGTCGAGGAGGCCAAGAAGAACTTCTTCAAGGTCCCGCGCATCCAGGGCACCATCCCGCACCCCATCCAGGGTGAGGCCGCCGCCGGCGTCGTCTTCCTCCGTCCGGCCGCCCCGGGTACCGGTGTCATCGCCGGTGGTCCGGTGCGCGCCGTGCTGGAGTGCGCCGGCATCCACGACGTCCTGAGCAAGTCGCTCGGCTCGTCCAACGCGATCAACATCGTGCACGCGACCGTCGAGGCGCTGCGCAACCTCGAGCAGCCTGAGGCCGTCGCGGCTCGCCGTGGCCTCCCGCTCGAGCACGTGGCTCCGGCCGCGCTCCTGCGTGCCCGTGCAGCGGGGGTGAACGCCTGATGGCCAGGCTCAAGGTGACCCAGACGAAGTCCGCCATCGGCGGCAAGCAGAACCAGCGCGACACGCTGCGCACTCTGGGCCTCAAGCGGATCGGCGACACCGCCGTGAAGGAGGACCGCCCGGAGATCCGCGGCATGGTCGCGACGGTGGCGCACCTCGTCACCGTTGAGGAGGTCGAGTGACCATGGCTGAGAAGGCCACCAAGGAGACCGTCGAGGCTCCGAAGAAGAAGGCACCCGCCAAGAAGGCACCCGCCAAGTCTGCGGAGGCCGCTCCGGCGAAGCAGACCGAGGGTGCCGGCGGCACGCTCAAGATGCACCACCTGCGTCCGGCTCCCGGCGCCAAGAAGGCCAAGACCCGTGTGGGTCGTGGTGAGGCGTCGAAGGGTAAGACGGCGGGCCGCGGTACCAAGGGTACGAAGGCTCGTTACCAGGTCCCCGAGCGCTTCGAGGGCGGGCAGATGCCTCTGCACATGCGCCTGCCGAAGCTGCGCGGGTTCAAGAACCCGTTCCGCACCGAGTACCAGGTCGTGAACCTGGACAAGCTCGCCGCGCTGTACCCCGAGGGTGGCTCCGTCACCGTCGAGGACCTCGTGGCGAAGGGCGCGGTCCGCAAGGGCCAGCTCGTGAAGGTGCTGGGCACGGGCGAGATCACCGTCAAGCTCGAGGTCGCGGTCGACGCCCTCTCGGGCGCGGCCCGCGAGAAGATCCTCGCGGCCGGCGGTTCGGTCTCGGAGGACTGACACCACGGACAGGGCCGGTGGCGCGCACGCGCCGTCGGCCCTGTCCGTGTCTCGGGGCCGTCTCCGACGGGTCCCGGGGTACGGTCGCCGTCCCGTCGGGCAGCGGGGCGCGACTAGACTTCCCGTCGGCCGTCGTCGGTCTCCGACCGGCGGCCGGTCGACGCGGTGGACGACCGACCGATCCCGGTCGGCCGACACCGACTTGCCGTTCGACGCGGCGCAACGGTTAGGGTGCCTCTTGGCGCCGGTGCCGTGCGTCACACCTCGCCGGGCCTCCCGGCGACACGACATCCCGCCTCGGCGGGCCAGGAGGATAGGTGCTCAGCGCATTCGCCCGGGCTTTCCGGACGCCTGACCTGCGGCGCAAGCTGCTGTTCACGATCGCGATCATGGCGATCTTCCGTGTGGGTTCGTTCATCCCCACGCCGGGTGTGGACTACCCCAACGTGCAGCAGTGCATCGCGGAGACCGCCGAGGGCAACGACCTTCTCGGGCTCGTCAACCTCTTCAGCGGTGGAGCACTGCTCCAGCTGTCGATCTTCGCGCTCGGGATCATGCCGTACATCACGGCCAGCATCATCGTGCAGCTCCTGCGCGTGGTGATCCCTCGCTTCGAGGCCCTGCACAAGGAGGGCCAGTCGGGCACCGCGAAGCTCACGCAGTACACGCGCTACCTGACGATCGCGCTCGCGATCCTCCAGTCGACGACCGTCATCACGACGGCGCGCAACGGCCTGCTCTTCCAGGGCTGCTCGGTCGAGGTCATCCCCGACGGGAGCTTCGTCACGATGGCCCTCATGGTCATCACGATGACCGCCGGCACGGGCCTCATCATGTGGCTGGGCGAGCTCATCACGGAGCGCGGCGTCGGCAACGGCATGTCGCTGCTGATCTTCACGTCGATCGCCGCGAGCTTCCCGACCGCGCTGTGGTCGATCGCCGGTGGCGCCAACGGCCCCGCGAACTTCATCATCATGATCGCGGTGATCGTCCTCGTGATCGGGCTCGTCGTCTTCGTCGAGCAGTCGCAGCGCCGGGTGCCCGTGCAGTACGCCAAGCGCATGGTCGGCCGGCGCATGTACGGCGGGTCGAGCACGTACATCCCCATCAAGATCAACATGGCCGGCGTCATCCCCGTGATCTTCGCGGCCTCGCTGCTCGCGGTCCCGGGCCTCATCGCGCAGTTCGGCGACCAGACCGCCGGCTGGGTGATCTGGGTCAGCACGAACCTGGCCGACCCCGCCGCGCCGCTGCACATCGCGCTCTACGTCGCGATGATCCTGTTCTTCTGCTTCTTCTACACGGCGATCACGTTCAACCCGGACGAGGTCGCGGACAACATGAAGAAGTACGGCGGCTTCATCCCCGGCATCCGTGCCGGGCGTCCGACCGCCGAGTACCTCGACTACGTCATCACCCGCATCACCTCCGCGGGCTCCATCTACCTCGCGCTCGTCGCGCTCCTGCCGACGCTGGTCCTCATCGGGCTCGGCGTGAGCACGAACATCCCGTTCGGCGGCTCCTCGATCCTCATCGTGGTCGGCGTCGGCCTGGAGACGGTCAAGCAGATCGACTCCCAGCTGCAGCAGCGCCACTACGAAGGGTTCCTCCGTTGAGCAACGCCCCCACCGCACGCCTCGTGATCATGGGACCCCAAGGTGCCGGCAAGGGGACGCAGGCCGCCCGGCTCGCCGAGCGCTACGCGATCCCCGCGATCTCCACGGGCGACATCTTCCGGGCGAACATCAAGGGCGGCACGGAGCTCGGCCGCCTCGTGCAGGAGTACACGGCGAAGGGCGACCTCGTCCCCGACTCCGTGACCAACGAGATGGTGCGGGACCGCCTCGCGCAGGACGACGTCGCGCGCGGCTTCATCCTGGACGGCTACCCGCGCAACGCGGCCCAGGTCGTCGAGCTCGACGCGATCCTCGCCGACCTGGGCTGGTCGCTCGACGGCGTCGTCGAGATCACGGCCGAGCGTGACGAGCTCCTCGCCCGGCTCGCGAAGCGCGCCGAGATCGAGGGCCGCGAGGACGACACCGAGGAGGCCATCGCGCGCCGCCTCGACATCTACGCGGAGCAGACGGCTCCGCTCACCGCCGCGTACGACGAGCGCGGGCTGCTCGTCCGCGTGGACGGCATCGGCGAGATCGACGACGTCACCGAGCGCATCGTGTCCGCGCTCGAGCCGCTGGTCGGCTGACGGCAGAGCAGCACCGCACGCCACGCGGCAGGCCGTCCTGCGCGGGGCCGTGCGGGTGCCGGTCGGGAGAGGGAGCACGGTGTTCGGTCGCGAACGCATCGAGTACAAGACGCACGAGCAGGTCCAGGCCATGCGGCGTGCCGGGGTCGTCGTCGCCACGGCCCTCGAGACGGTGCGCGACGCCGTACGGCCAGGCATGACGACGAGCGACCTCGACGCGCTGGCCGCCGCGGTCATCGCCGACGCCGGTGCGACCTCGTCGTTCCTCGGCTACGAGGGGTATCCGGCGACGGTGTGCGTGTCGGTCAACGACGAGGTGGTGCACGGCATCCCCGGTGCGCGCGAGCTGCGCGCGGGAGACGTCGTCTCGGTGGACTGCGGGGCCGTCGTCGACGGCTGGCACGGGGACTCGGCGACGTCGTTCGTCCTCGCCGACGCGGACCCCGCCGACGAGGCGCTCGTCGAGGCCACGCGCCAGGCGATGTGGGACGGCATCGCGGCGCTCGCGAGGAGCGAGCGGCTCGGTGACGTCGGCGTCGCGATCGAGGACTCCGTCCGGGCGGCGGGGGAGCGGGACGGCGTCGCCTACGGGATCGTCGAGGAGTACGTGGGCCACGGGATCGGCTCCGCGATGCACCAGCCGCCGGACGTGCCGAACTACCGCACGCGCGACCGCGGGCCGCGGCTGCGGCCGGGCATGTGCCTCGCGATCGAGCCGATGGTCACGCGGGGGGAGCGTTTCACCCAGGTGTGCGAGGACGACTGGACGGTCGTCACCGACGACGGCTCGCGGGCCGCGCACTGGGAGCACAGCGTCGCGATCCTCGACGACGGCATCTGGGTCCTCACCGCCGCCGACGGTGGCGCGGAGGAGCTCGCCGCGCGCGGTGTGCAGGTCGCACCGCTCGGCGCCTGACGTCCCGACGCGTCGCGGCGGACCCGGGGCGCCCGCCGAGCGAGCGCGACCTCGCCGGCGACCGGTGTGACGGACTCGGGTTTCCCGACGCTTGCCGGATGCCGTAGGATAGACCGTTGGGTGTAGTCCGTGTTCACCGGTACGTCCGGCTCCGCCGTCCCGAAGGGCGCCGGTGCCGGCGTCGACGCGAGGCTCCACACGACAATCCACGCTCGCGGGCCTCGGGTCCTTCGCGCGTGGGACCGAGCAGTTCAGACGAGAGTTAGCGGAGGACATGGCAAAGAAGGACGGTGTCATCGAGATCGAGGGCAGCGTGGTCGAGGCCCTGCCGAACGCGATGTTCCGCGTGGAGCTGGCCAACGGGCACAAGGTTCTCGCCCACATCTCGGGCAAGATGCGTCAGCACTACATCCGGATCCTCCCCGAGGACCGTGTCGTGGTGGAGCTCAGCCCGTACGACCTGTCCCGCGGCCGGATCGTCTACCGCTACAAGTAGTCGTCACGCGTCCACCACTCAACCAGCCACCGCCTCCTGGCCACCGGGACCACCCGGTCGGTCGCCTGCGGGGGCGGAGCACCACTGAGGGAACACTGATGAAGGTCAAGCCCAGCGTCAAGAAGATCTGCGACAAGTGCAAGGTGATCCGCCGGCACGGTCGCGTCATGGTGATCTGCGACAACCTGCGGCACAAGCAGCGCCAGGGCTGAGCCCTCGCCTGCGCCACGGGTGACGGCCCTCGGGCCGGATCACCGGGCGACCGCCTGACGGCGGCGCCCACCAGCGCACCACCACGAACCCGCCCCGGAGGGCGGTCGCGACAGCGGCCGCACGACGGCGCGGGGGAACCCCCGGCCCGGAGGCCGGGGCCCGCGGCTCCCGCGGGAGGGCGGTGCGGAAGACCTCCGGACGAAGTACGAGGAGCCGAAAGGCACATGGCACGTCTCATCGGCGTCGACCTCCCCCGCGACAAGCGGCTCGAGGTTGCGCTCACCTACATCTTCGGCGTCGGCCGCACCCGCGCCCAGCAGACGCTGGCCGCGACGGGCATCAGCCCGGACGCGCGCGTGAAGGACCTCGGCGACGCCGAGCTCGTCGCGCTCCGCGACTACCTCGAGGGCAACTACAAGCTCGAGGGTGACCTCCGTCGTGAGGTGGCCGCCGACATCCGCCGCAAGGTCGAGATCGGCACCTACCAGGGCCTGCGTCACCGCCGCGGCCTTCCCGTGCGCGGTCAGCGCACGAAGACCAACGCGCGCACGCGCAAGGGACCGAAGCGCACCGTGGCCGGCAAGAAGAAGGCCCGCTAAGCAGCAGTCCGCCGGGCGGGCCCCGGTCGTGCGGTGACCCTCACGTCACCGGGCGGCTCGGAGATCCCCGCGGTCCGACCACCTCAGACCAGGAGAGAAAGAGCACATGCCTCCCAAGACTCGCGCAGCCTCCGGCTCGCGCAAGCCGCGCCGCAAGGACAAGAAGAACGTCCCGCTGGGCCAGGCGCACATCAAGAGCACCTTCAACAACACGATCGTCTCGATCACCGACCCCACGGGCGCCGTGATCGCCTGGGCCTCGGCCGGGCACGTGGGCTTCAAGGGCTCCCGCAAGTCCACGCCGTTCGCCGCGCAGCTCGCTGCGGAGTCCGCGGCACGCCGCGCCCAGGAGCACGGCGTGAAGAAGGTCGACGTCTTCGTCAAGGGTCCCGGCTCGGGCCGCGAGACCGCGATCCGCTCCCTCCAGGCCACCGGCCTCGAGGTCGGCTCGATCCAGGACGTGACGCCGCAGGCGCACAACGGGTGCCGTCCGCCCAAGCGTCGCCGCGTCTGACGTCCTCGCCGTCGGCACGCACGCCGTCGACGGGTCTCCGGGTGCCTCGCGCACACCGGAGCCCCGTCGACGGCAGCGGTCCGTCCGGGCTCCGGCCCTGACGCACCGGCGGCACCCCTTCCCGACCGGGTGGACCGAGTCCCGGCCGGGGCCGCGCGCCCAGGCGCGCACCTCGCCTTGAACCGTGAAGCGTCATATGGCGGACGCTCACCGAAAGGAAATCACCAGTGCTGATCGCACAGCGCCCCACCTTGACCGAAGAGGTCATCTCGGAGAACCGTTCGCGCTTCTCCATCGAGCCCCTGGAGCCGGGCTTCGGCTACACGCTCGGCAACTCGCTGCGTCGCACGCTGCTGTCGTCCATCCCGGGCGCGGCGGTCACCTCCATCCGCATCGACGGTGTGCTCCACGAGTTCACCACCGTGCCGGGTGTCAAGGAGGACGTCACCGAGGTCATCCTCAACATCAAGAACCTCGTGGTCTCCTCGGAGAACGACGAGCCCGTCGTGATGTACCTGCGCAAGCAGGGCGCTGGCGCCGTCACCGCGGCCGACATCGTCCCGCCCGCGGGCGTGGAGGTCCACAACAGCGATCTGCACATCGCCACGCTGAACGACAAGGGCAAGCTCGAGATCGAGCTCACGGTCGAGCGTGGCCGTGGCTACGTCTCGGCGGCGCAGAACAAGTCGTTCGACGCGGAGATCGGCCGGATCCCGGTCGACTCGATCTACTCGCCGGTCCTCAAGGTGACCTACAAGGTCGAGGCGACGCGTGTCGAGCAGCGCACCGACTTCGACAAGCTGGTCGTGGACGTCGAGACGAAGCAGGCGATCTCGCCTCGCGACGCCCTCGCGTCGGCGGGCAAGACGCTCGTCGAGCTGTTCGGCCTGGCTCGTGAGCTCAACGTCGAGGCCGAGGGCATCGAGATCGGCCCGTCGCCGACGGACGCCGCGCTCGCCGCGGACCTGGCGCTGCCGATCGAGGAGCTCAACCTCACGATCCGCTCGTACAACTGCCTCAAGCGCGAGGGCATCCACCAGGTGGGCGAGCTCGTCGCTCGCAGCGAGGCCGACCTGCTGGACATCCGCAACTTCGGTGCGAAGTCCATCAACGAGGTGAAGGAGAAGCTCGCTGAGCTCGGCCTGTCCCTCAAGGACTCGCCGCTGGACTTCGACCCGTCGGCCGCCGCGTACTACGACGGCGACGAGGACGAGCCGACGTTCTCGGACACCGAGCAGCAGTACTGAGCCGGCGCGAGCCAGCGACTCCCACACCTCTAGCGCGCCCCGGGTCGCACCCGGGCCGCGATCACTTCCCAAGGAGCACATCCCATGCCTACCCCCACCAAGGGCCCGCGGCTCGGCGGTGGACCGGCTCACGAGCGTCTGATCCTCGCGAACCTGTCCACGGCGCTGTTCGAGCACGGCCGCATCACGACCACCGAGACCAAGGCGAAGCGCCTGCGTCCGCTGGCCGAGCGCCTCATCACCTTCGCCAAGCGCGGCGACCTGCACGCGCGTCGTCGCGTCCTGCGCGTCGTGCGCGACAAGTCCGTGGTGCACACGCTGTTCACCGAGATCGCGCCGCAGATGGCGGAGCGCAACGGTGGCTACACGCGCATCACGAAGGTCGGCACGCGCAAGGGCGACAACGCGCCCCTCGCGGTCATCGAGCTCGTGACCGAGCCCGTCAGCCCGAAGCAGGCCGTCGTCCGCGAGGCCGAGAAGGCCGCGGAGAAGGCCGGCAAGAAGAAGGCCGACAAGCCGGCGAAGAAGGCCGACGCCCCGGTCGAGGACGCGCCCGTCGAGGACGCTCCGGTCGCCGAGGACCAGGTCGAGGACGCTCCTGCTGCGAAGGCTGAGAAGGCCGACAAGGCTGAGGAGACCAAGGAGGCCTGAGGCCACCTGTCGCTCCGTACGGAGGGCCCGGAACCGCACGGTTCCGGGCCCTCCGTCGTCCGCTGTGGCGCCGGTGGGATCCAGCCGCGGGCCGGGCCGCGCGGGATCTCGTGCGATGCCACCGTCCGGCACCTACGGTCGGGAGATGGACCCCGTCCGTGACGCCCCGCCCGTGCTCCTCGTGCACGGCTCGCGCACGTCGCGCACGATGTGGCGCGGCCAGCTCGCCGCTCTCGACCGCGCCGGCGTCCCCGCCCTCGCGGTCGACCTCCCGGGCCATGGCGCGCGCCGCGGCGAGCCGTTCACGCTCGACGGCGCGGTCGAGGCCGTCGCGCGGGGTGTCGAGGACCTCGGCGGCCGGGCGCTCGTCGTCGGGCTGTCGCTCGGGGGGTACGTGGCGATCGAGGCGAGGGCGCGGCACCCCGGGCGTGTGCTGGGGCTCGTCGCAGCGAGCTGCTCGACCGTGCCGAGCACGAGGCTGCGCGCGGCGTGGCTCCTCGCCGCGGAGCGCATCGAGAGGCTGCCCGACGGCGGGGCGGCTCTCAACCAGGCCCTCGTGGACCGGTCGATGCCGGCGAACGCCGCGGCCGACCTCGCGGCGGGTGGCTTCGCCCTCGACGTGATGAGCGCGATCCTGCGCGAGGTGGGCACCGCCGACCCGCTCGCCGCCCTGGCGGCGACCGACTCCCCGGTGTGGCTGGTGAACGGGCGATGGGACCACTTCCGGACGGGCGAGCGGTCGTTCCTCGCGGCCGCGCGTCGCGGGGGAGCGCGGGCCCGCCTCGTCGTGGTCCCCGGGGCGCGCCACCTCGTGAGCCTCGACCGACCCGTCGCCTTCTCGCGTCTCCTGCTCGAGGCGGTCGCCGACGTCGCGCGCGACCCGGCGCACGACACCCCCACCCGCCCCGCTGGGTCCGCCCACGACCGTTCCCTGACGCCCTCAGGCGGGCGGTAGGTCCCACGCCCGGGCGCCCCCGACGAGCGCCGCCGAGTTCGGGACCACCACGACGTCGTCGCCCAGCCGGTCCAGCACCGAGGGGGTGATCTGCCGCGAGTTCCCGCCGCCGAGGTAGAGCCGGTCCCACCAGAACACGGGCCGCAGCCCGTCCACGACGGCCAACACCCGGCGAGACCAGAGCGCGTTGCCCAGGCGCCGGCGCTCCGGCTCGCCGACGTACTCGTCGTACGACGTCCCGCGCCGCACGGGCGCGCGCGACCACTCCAGGTGCGGCGCGAGCCGGCCGCCGTGGAACAGCGCCGACCCGAGGCCGGTCCCGAGCGTCAGGACGAGCTCGAGCCCCGACGCCGCGACGACGCCCGCCCCGTGCACCTCGGCGTCGTTGAGCACGAGCGCGGGCACGCCGAGCCGGCGCGCGACGGCCGCCTGCACGTCGAAGCTCGTCCACGCCTCGACGAGAGCGGGGTCGACGCGCGAGCGGGGCCCGCTGCGCGTGACGTAGTGCGGGGTGTGCACGACGACACCCCGCCGGATCATCCCCGGCATGCCGACGGTCGCGCGGTCCGCGTGCGGGAGCCTGCCCGCGATGTCCGCGACGGTCTCGACGAGCAGCTCCGGGGGCAGGGGGTACGGGGTCGGCACGCGGACCGCCGCCGCGTGGGCCGTGCCGGAGGAGTCCAGCACGTTCGCCTTGATCCCACCGCCGCCGCAGTCGACGGCGAGCGTCCTCAGGTCGGTCATGCGTCGCAGCGTAGGCGCGCGCAGCAGGGTGCGCACCGCACGACGGGGACCGCGCCGCGCGGTGCGGGACCACGCGTCCCGGGACCGGCGGCTACCGTGAACCCCTGTGAACGCCCTCCCGCCCGACGCGCCAGACGCGCCCGACGCGCCCCACGCGCCCGCCGTGCGCGTCCGGCTCGACCTCGCCTACCAGGGCACGCACTTCGCCGGGTGGGCGCGGCAGCCGGGTCTGCGCACCGTGCAGGGTGCCCTGGAGGACGCGTTCGCGACCCTCCTGCGCGGTGACGCGCCGCGCCTCACCGTCGCGGGCCGCACGGACGCGGGGGTGCACGCGCGCGGACAGGTCGCGCACGTGGACCTCACGACGGCGCAGTGGGAGTCGCTGCCAGGCCGGTCCGACCGTGCACCCGGGGAAGCGCTCGTCGCGCGCCTCGGCGGCGTGCTGCCGGGCGACCTCGTGGTGCGTCGCGCGACACCTGCGGCCGACGGCTTCGACGCGCGGTTCTCCGCGCTGCACCGCGCCTACACCTACCGCGTCGCGGACGACCCGGCGCTGCGCGACCCGTTGCGCCGCGAGTGGACGCTGTGGAACCGGCGACCCCTCGACGTCGCAGCGATGGACGCCGCCGTGCGGCCCTTGCTCGGCGTGCGGGACTTCGCCGCGTTCTGCAAGCCCCGTCCTGGCGCCACGACGATCCGCGAGCTGCAGCACCTGTCGTGGTCACGACCGACCGAGGGCCCGGACGCCGGGCTGGTCGTCGCCCACGTCCGGGCGGACGCGTTCTGCCACAACATGGTCCGCGCGCTCGTCGGCGCGTCGCTCGCCGTGGGGGAGGGGCGGCGCGACGTCGCGTGGCCTGCCGCGCTCCTGGCGAGCCGACGGCGGGACGGCGGGGCCGGCGTCGTGCCGGCGCACGGGCTCGTGCTCGAGGCGGTGACCTACCCGCCCGACGAGGAGCTCGCGGACCGGGCCGAGCGCATCCGTGCGGTCCGCAACGAGGAGGACGTGTGGGACGCCGCCGACGGGTCGTGACCGGCCGGCGGCGCCCCGCCGGTCACGGCTCCTCGACGATGTGCACCGCGGCCTCCTCCGCGCTCGCTCCGGCTCCGGAGATGCCCTCGTCGTCGGCGTAGGTGTCGTTCTGGCGGCCGTCCAGCGCGTCCGGGTCGGCGGTCAGCCTGCCGGCTCGGGACGTGTCGGGCCGGTCGAGCGGGTCGCCGTCCCACTCCTCCGGCTCCTCCTCGGCCAGGCGCTGGTCGAGCGACTCGCCGTGCACCTCCTCCCACGCGGTCTCGCCGAAGTGGTTGGTGCGCGGGCGGTCGGGCGGGGAGTACCCCTCGTCGAGCACGTCGTCGACGCCGCGGTCGAGCAGCGTGTCCTCGGCCTGGAGCTGGTCGTTGTCGCCCTCGGCCCCGGTCTCCGGGTCAGGGCTGGTGCCTGTGGTCTCGGTCATGCCCCCACCGTCGCACCTCGTGACGACCGTCGCAGCACGACGGCGCCCCACCCGCCGCGGACGTGGCGGCCTCGCGTCGTCAGGGCCAAAGGACGTGACCGCGGCGCGTGTCACGGGCGACCATGGCGGGGTGGGACACCTCGACATCAGCGACATCACCTATCACCTGCCCGACGGCCGGACGCTCCTGGACTCCGTGAGCCTGCGCGTCGCGGACGGCGCGAGGGTCGCCCTCGTGGGCCCGAACGGGGTGGGGAAGTCGACCCTGCTGCGGATCGTCACGGGCGACCTGGCTCCGCACGGAGGGACCGTCGTCCGCAGCGGCGGCCTCGGTGTGATGCGGCAGCAGGTCGCCCGCGAGGACGACGAGCGCACGGTGCGCGAGCTGCTCGTCGAGCTCGCCCCGACCGTGGTGCGCGAGGCCGCGCTCGAGCTCGCGGCCGCCGAGCTCGACATCATGACCGTCGACGACACCGCCGCGCAGATGCGCTACGCGCAGGCGCTCGCGGACTGGGCGGACGTCGGCGGGTACGACGCGGAGACGACGTGGGACCGGGTGACCGACGAGGTGCTGTCGATCCCCTTCGAGCGGGCGCAGTGGCGCGAGCTGCGGACGCTGTCGGGCGGGGAGCAGAAGCGGCTCGCGCTCACGGCGCTGCTGGGCGGCCCCGAGCAGGTCCTGCTGCTCGACGAGCCGGACAACGCGCTCGACGTCCCGACCAAGCGCTGGCTCGAGGACCGGCTCACCGAGTCGCCGAAGGCCGTGCTCTACGTGTCGCACGACCGCGAGCTGCTCGCCCGCACGGCGACGCAGGTCGCGACGCTCGAGCCGACGCCCGGCGGCGGCACGGTCTGGGTCCACGGCGGCGGGTTCACCACCTACGCGCAGGCGCGCGAGGACCGTCGCGAGCGGCTCGCCGAGCTCGCGCGCCGCTGGGACGAGGAGCACCGCAAGCTCGTCGACCTCGTCCAGACGCTCAAGACGAAGGCGGCGTTCAACGACGGGCTCGCGAGCCGCTACCAGGCGGCGCGCACGCGGCTGCGGAAGTTCGAGGAGGCCGGTCCGCCCGAGGTCCTCGCGCGCGAGCAGCGCGTCAGCGTGCGTCTGCGGGGCGGGCGCACGGCCAAGCGCGCCGTGACGTGCCACGCCCTCGAGCTCACCGGGCTCGTGCAGCCGTTCGACCTCGAGGTGTTCTTCGGCGAGCGCGTGGCCGTGCTCGGGTCGAACGGCTCGGGCAAGTCGCACCTCCTCCGCCTCCTCGCCGCGGGCGGGAGCGACCCGGAGCCCGGCCTCGTGCCCGACGCCGCGCCGTCCGGGCTCCCCGGTGCACCCGGCGACGCGGTCGCCCCGGCGCCCGTCGCCCACACCGGGCGGGCCGTCCTGGGGTCGCGGGTGCGACCGGGGTGGTTCGCCCAGAACCACGACCATCCCGGACTGCGCGGGCGCACGCTGCTGGAGATCCTGCACCGCGGCGAGGGCAACCGGGCGGGGAGGGGACGCGAGGACGCGAGCCGCGCGCTCGACCGGTACGAGCTCGTCGCCCAGGCGGAGCAGCGCTTCGAGACGCTGTCGGGCGGCCAGCAGGCGCGGTTCCAGATCCTGCTCCTCGAGCTCGACGGCGCGACGCTCCTGCTGCTCGACGAGCCGACGGACAACCTCGACCTGCACTCGGCGGAGGCGCTGGAGGCCGGTCTCGCGGCGTTCGAGGGCACGGTGCTCGCCGTGACGCACGACCGCTGGTTCGCCCGCGGGTTCGACCGGTTCCTCGTCCTCGGGGGCGACGGCCGGGTCGTCGAGACGCCCGAGCCGGTGTGGGACGTCGAGCGGGTGGACCGCGTCCGCTGACCAGGCCCGCTGACAGGGCCCTGCGAGCCGGTGCACGCGGGCGGACGCGGGCGGACGCGGGCGGTCGTGGGTGGACACGGCACGGTCCGGGAGCCACCGCGAGATCCCTATCCTGGAGAGCATGGCCGTCCACAAGATCGTGCTCTTCTACGCCTTCGCGCCGCTCGCGGACCCGCGCGCCGTGCAGCTCTGGCAGCTGGCGCTCGGCGAGCGCTGGCGCCTGACGGGCCGCGTGATCGTCTCCGAGCACGGCATCAACGCGACGCTCGGCGGGACGGTGGAGGACCTCAAGCAGTACGTGAAGACGACGCGCCGCTACCCCGGCTTCGAACGGATCGACGTCAAGTGGTCCGACGGCACCGGACGCGACTTCCCCCGGCTCTCGGTCAAGGTGCGGCCCGAGCTCGTCGCGTTCGGGGCCGCCGACGAGCTGAAGGTGGACGAGCTCGGCGTGGTCGGCGGCGGCGAGCGGCTCAGCCCGCAGGCCCTGCACGACCTCGTCGATGCCCGCGGCGACGAGGTCGTGATGCTCGACGGGCGCAACGCCTTCGAGGCCGCGATCGGGCGGTTCCGTGGCGCGGTGGTCCCCGACGTGGAGACGACGCGAGAGTTCGTCGCCGAGATCGACTCGGGTCGCTACGACGACCTCAAGCAGCGGCCCGTCGTCACGTACTGCACCGGCGGCGTGCGGTGCGAGGTGCTGTCGGCGCTCCTGCGCTCGCGCGGGTTCGAGGAGGTGTACCAGCTCGACGGTGGCGTGGTGCGCTACGGCGAGGTGTTCGGGTCCCGGGGACTGTGGGACGGGTCGCTCTACGTGTTCGACGAGCGCATGCACGTCGAGCTCGGCCCGGGGTCGACCCCGTTGGGGGAGTGCACCGTGTGCGGCGCCGCGACGGCGAGGTACGAGAACTGCGCGGACCCCGGCTGCCGGACGCTGCGGCTGTTCTGCGACGGCTGCGTCGGGGCCGCGCGGTCCGGCCGCTGCGAGGTGTGCGTCGCGGAGCGGCCGACCTCCACCGCGGCCGCCCGTGGCTGAGGACGCCGCCGTCCGGCCGCTTTGACCACGACCCGTCCACGCAGGTACTCTGGTGAGTCGTTGTGCTCTTCTCACGACACCCGTGTCGCTAGCGCGCCCACTCGCTGCCGGCCAAGGAGCGGGTGTCGACCGAGCCCGCCGCGCAACGACAACGCCCTCTCGGCCGCCCAGCTTCAGCGACCGAAGAAGACACCTGACAGAAACGAAGGCTACGACCGTGCGTACGTACACCCCGAAGCCCGGCGACATCCAGCGCAACTGGTACGTCATCGACGCGACCGACGTCGTCCTGGGCCGCCTGGCCACCCACGTGGCCACCCTGCTGCGCGGCAAGCACAAGCCGACCTTCGCTCCGCACGTCGACGGCGGTGACTTCGTCATCGTCATCAACGCCGGCAAGGTCGCCCTCAGCGGCAACAAGCGCGAGCAGAAGATGGCCTACAACCACTCGGGCTACCCGGGTGGTCTCCGTGCCACCGCCTACGGCGACCTGCTCGACAAGCACCCCGAGCGTGCCGTCGAGAAGGCCGTGCGCGGCATGGTGCCGAAGACGAGCCTCGGCCGCGCCCAGCTCGGCAAGCTGAAGGTCTACGCGGGTGCCGAGCACCCGCACGCCGCTCAGCAGCCCCAGCCGTTCGAGATCACCCAGGTCGCGCAGTAATCGCCGCCCAGGCGTAGCCGACAGAGAGACGCGAGGACACACCCGTGGCCGAGACCACCGTCGAGACCGACACGCTGGGTGACGAGACCCCCAGCACCTACACCTCTGAGTCCGCAGCCCCCACGGGCCGCGGCCAGAGCATCACCGCCCCCGGGCAGGCCCTGGGCCGTCGCAAGGAGGCGGTCGCTCGCGTCCGCCTCGTGCCGGGCACGGGCCAGTGGAAGGTCAACGGGCGCACGCTCGAGGACTACTTCCCGAACAAGGTCCACCAGCAGCTCGTCAACTCCCCGCTGAAGCTGGTCGACGTCGAGGGCCGCTTCGACATCGTCGCCCGCATCTCGGGTGGCGGCACCTCCGGCCAGGCCGGTGCGCTGCGCCTCGGCATCGCGCGGGCGCTCAACGCGATCGACGCGGAGAACAACCGCCCGGCGCTGAAGAAGGCCGGCTTCCTCACTCGCGACGCGCGCGTCGTCGAGCGCAAGAAGGCCGGGCTCAAGAAGGCCCGCAAGGCCCCGCAGTACTCCAAGCGCTGATCCGCGCCGTGTGATCGTCGGCCCCGGTGGACTCGTCCGCCGGGGCCGACGGCTTTTGTCAGGACTGTTGACGATGCCCGGCGCGGGCCAGGTAGGGCGACGGCGCGGTCGACGCGCGGACGCCGTGAGAGAAGGACTTCATGGGACGACTGTTCGGGACCGACGGTGTGCGAGGCCTCGCCAACGGCAACGTGACAGCCGAGCTCGCGCTCGACCTCGGCGTCGCCGCGGCGCGCGTGCTCGCGGACGGGCCGGAGGGCCACCGTCCGCGCGCGGTCGTGGGACGCGACACGCGGGTGTCCGGAGAGTTCCTCGGGGCGGCGCTCGCCGCGGGGCTCGCGAGCGCGGGGGTCGACGTGCGCGACGTCGGTGTCCTGCCGACCCCCGGCGTCGCCTACCTCGCGAGCGCGATGGACGTCGACTTCGGCGTCGTCATCTCTGCGTCGCACAACCCCATGCAGGACAACGGGATCAAGTTCCTCGCGCGCGGCGGCGTGAAGCTCGACGACGCGGTCGAGGACGCGATCGAGTCGCTCATCGGCCAGGAGTGGTCGCGCCCCACGCACGGCGACGTCGGCCGGCTGTCCCGCGATGCCGGCCGCGCCGGCAGCGCGTACGTCGAGCACCTCATGGCGAGCATCGGCGCCGACGAGGACGCCAAGCCGCTCGCCGGCCTGCGGATCGCCGTGGACTGCGCCAACGGCGCGGCGAGCGACGTCGGGCCGGCGGCGCTGCGCGCGGCCGGTGCGGACGTCGTCGTCATCAACGCGAGCCCCGACGGTCACAACATCAACGCCGCGTGCGGCTCCAACCACCCGGAGCAGCTCCAGGCCGTGGTCGTCGCGTCGGAGGCCGACTTCGGCGTCGCGTTCGACGGCGACGCGGACCGCTGCATCGCGGTCGACCACGGCGGTGCCGTCGTCGACGGCGACCAGATCATGGGGGTGCTCGCGCTCGCGCTCAAGGCCGAGGGCGCCCTGCCGGACGACACGCTCGTCGTCACGGTGATGAGCAACCTCGGTCTCCTCCTCGCGATGCGCGACGCCGGGATCCGTACGGTGCAGACCGGCGTCGGCGACCGGTACGTCCTCGAGGAGATGCGCGCGCACGGCTACGGCCTCGGCGGCGAGCAGTCCGGGCACATCATCATGTCGCGGTACGCGACGACGGGCGACGGCGTCCTCACCGCGCTGCAGCTCGCGGCGCGCGTCAAGGCCACCGGTCAGAAGCTCGCGGACCTGGCCGGAGTGGTCCAGCGGCTGCCGCAGACGCTCGTCAACGTCCCCGGGGTCGACAGGTCGCGCGCGGCGAGCGACGAGGCTCTGCTCGCCGCGGTCGCCGACGCGGAGACCACGCTCGGGGAGACCGGGCGTGTCCTGCTGCGCCCGTCGGGCACGGAGCCCCTCGTGCGCGTGATGGTGGAGGCCGCGACGCAGCAGCAGGCGGACGCCGTCGCCGGCGGGCTCGCCGACGTCGTCCGTGAGCGACTGGCGCTGTGAGGCGGCGGACGGCCGTGAGCCGGCAGGGTGCAGGGGCGACGGCGGACGAAGGGGTGCGATGAGCGTGCGGTACGGGGTCGACGAGGCGCTGCGGGCGCACGTGCTCGGCCTGCTCGACACCTTCGACGACGGGCTCCTGCCCATCGTGCAGGCCGGTCACCCGGTGCTGCGCACGCCCGCCGTCCCGTACGCGGGTCAGCTCGGCGACGCGCTCCCGGCGCTCCTCGACGCGATGCGGGCGACGATGCACGCCGCCCCCGGCGTCGGGCTCGCCGCCCCGCAGATCGGGCTGGGTCTCGCGCTCGCGGTCGTCGAGGACCCGGGCTCGCCCGACCCGGACGACGAGCGCGAGCGCCCTGCGCTGCCCTTCCGCGTCCTCGTGAACCCCCGCTACGAGGCGGTGGGCGAGGACGCGCGGACGTTCGTCGAGGGGTGCCTGTCGGTGCACGGATGGCAGGCGGAACGCACCCGTGCGCGGTCCGTGCGGCTGACCGGCGAGGACGAGACCGGTACGCCGGTCGACGAGGTCCTCACCGGATGGCCCGCGCGGATCGTCCAGCACGAGACGGACCACCTGCGCGGCGAGCTGTATCTCGACGGTGCCGACCTGCGGACGCTCTCGTCCACGCTCGCGGCGGCACGCCTGCCCCAGGCCCGCGCGGACGCCTGAACCGGACCCGGTCGCGCTCACCCGGTCGTGGTCCCCCCGACGTACCCGTACCCCGGCCGATCTCCCTCGACAGGATGACGACGGCGCGTCACCCGCGCGGAAGACTCGTGGTCACCGCCGCGACCGGCGGGAGTCCTCAGGGTTCTCTCGGGGGAATTCCTGATGGACGACGACGGGACGCTCCGTAGGCTGGACGTGGCACCGGACGCCACGTCCGGTGCCACCACAGCCGCCGCCAGCCTGGCCTCCCCGCCAGCCGACGAACGAGGACCCCGTGACCGAGGCCGTGTCGACCTTCCTGGAGAATCTGGAAGCCTGGATTCTCGCTCTCGCGGCGTCCGGGTGGATCTACCCCGCACTGCTCGGCTTCGCCACCATCGACGGCTTCTTCCCGCCGATCCCCAGCGAGTCGGTCGTCATCACCCTCGCCGTCTCGGCGCACGCGACCGGCTCGCCGAACCTGCTGCTCGTCCTCGTCATCGCCGCGGTCGGCGCGTGGACGGGCGACCAGATCGCCTTCTCGCTGGGCCGTGCCATCGGCACCGAGCGCATCGCCTTCCTCCGGACGGCGCGCGGTCGCAAGGCGGTCGCCTGGGCGGAGCGCGCGCTGGCGCACCGAGGTGCGTCGTTCATCCTCGCCGCGCGCTACATCCCGATCGGTCGTGTCGCGGTCAACATGACGGCGGGCGCCGTGGGCTACCCGCGTCGCCGGTTCATGGCCTTCTCCGCGATCGCGGCCGTGACCTGGGCGCTGTACTCCGTCCTCATCGGCCTCGTCGCCGCGCAGTGGCTCGGCCACGAGCCGCTGCTCGCGATGGTCGTCGGCGTCGTCATCGGGATCGCCGCCGGGTTCGTGATCGACCGGATCCTCATGGTCCGCTCCCGGCGGCGCGGCGTGATCCCCGTGGCACTCATGAACGCGGCGCCGACGACGGACGCCGCGACGGCGCCGTCGGGCACCGCCGTGGCGAGCACCCCGGGAGACGTCGGGGCGACGTCGGGCTCCGGCGTGGCGAGCGCCCCGGGAGAGACCGACGCGGCGTCGGGCACGACGGCCGGCGGTGCCGGGAGCCTGCCGCGCTGACGCCGTGGGCGTGCGCACGGGTCACAGCTTGCGCAGGCGCACCCGCTGGACCGAGTGGTCCGATCCCTTCGTGAGCACGAGCGTCGCCCGACCGCGCGTCGGCAGGATGTTCTGCTCGAGGTTGGGCGCGTTGATCGAGTCCCAGATCGACCGCGCCCGCTCCACGGCCTGCTCGTCCGTGAGGTCCGCGTAGCGGCGGAAGTACGACTCGGGGCGCGCGAACGCGGTGCGGCGCAGCGTGAGGAACCGGTCGACGTACCACTGGCGCACGTTGCGCGTCCGGGCGTCGACGTAGATCGAGAAGTCGAAGAAGTCCGAGACGGCGACGGTCGACTCGTCGTGCGCGCTCGGCCGTGCCGGCTGCAGGACGTTGAGCCCCTCGACCACGAGCACGTCCGGCTTGCGGACGACTGCCTCGGCGCCGGGCACGATGTCATAGGTGAGGTGGTCGTAGACCGGCGCCCGGACCTCGTCGTGCCCCGCCTTGACCTTGGAGAGGAAGCGGATGAGCGCCCGCCGGTCGTAGGACTCGGGGAAGCCCTTGCGGTCCATGAGGCCCCGGCGCTGCAGCTCCGCGTTCGGGTACAGGAACCCGTCGGTCGTGATGAGCTCGACCCGCGGCGTCTCGGGCCAGCGCGCCAGCATCTCGCGCAGGACGCGCGCCGTCGTGGACTTGCCGACGGCCACGGACCCCGCGACGCCGATGACGTACGGCGTCGACCCCGTGTCCTCGCGCAGGAACGTCGACGTCGCCTCGTGCAGCCCCGCAGTCGCGGTGACGTAGAGATTGAGCAGGCGCGAGAGCGGCCGGTACACCGCGTCGACCTCCGCGAGGTCGATCGGGTCGCCGAGGCCACGCAGGCGCGTCACGTCGGCGTCGGTCAGCGGGAGCGGCGTGGACTCCGAGAGGCGGCTCCACGCAGCGCGGTCGAGGTCGACGTACGGCGACGACGGACTGGCGATCAGGCGGGTCAGGGCGTCGGTCGACTCGGGCGCGGGGGAGGACACCGTCCGATTCTGCCGGATTCCCGGTGGTGCGCGTGCCCTGGGGCCTCGGTCGGGTCGGTCGGGTCGGTCGGGTCGGTCGGGCTGGGTCGCGCGCCGTCGCCTGCGCGGACGGCGTGCTCGGGCTGCCGCGCCGTCGCCCTGGTCTGTCCGGTCCGGATTCAGGAGCGCGGCTCTGACGCCCTTCGCACGTCGTCCGCTCCGGCGGCGGCCCGCTCGTCGTCCGGGTCCCGGCCCGCATGTCGTGCGCTCCGGCGACGGTCGCTCGTCGTCCTGGTCGCGCGGTGCGGTGTGGGTTCTCAGCGGGGACGACGGCGGGGTGGCAGCTCGACGGGGGCGCCCGGGCCCGGGAGGGCGAGGTCGGGGACCCGGTCCATGAGGGCGCGGGCGTCGGCGGGGGCGTGGGCGTGGACGTCGTTGTCGAAGTACAGCTCGACGTCGTGGTCGTCGGCGTGCCAGCGGCGGAGGCGCTCGGCCCAGGAGTCGAGCACGTGCGGTCGGTAGTCGCTCGTGTAGAGCTCGGTGTCGCCGTGGAGGCGCACGTAGACGAGCGGGGCGGTCACCGCCTCGATCAGGGGCCAGCGCCCGGCGCCGTCGGAGATCGCGAGGGCGATGCCGTGCTCGCGCAGGAGGTCGAGGGCCGCCGGGTCGGCGAAGGACGCGTGCCGGGACTCGAGCGCGTGGACGAGCGGCCGGTCGACCTCGGTCGTCGTCCACGGGTCGGCGCGGAGGCGGTCGTCGTGGTCCTGCGCGAGGCGGGCGGCGTCGGACGTGGTGCGGGGGAGCTGGTCGAGGAACGACTCGAGCGTCGGACGGTCGAAGGTGGTGCGTTCCGGCAGCTGCCACAGCACGGGCCCGAGACGGTCCCCGAGGGCGAGGACGCCGCTCGCGAAGAAGTTGGCGAGCGGCGTCCGGACGTCGCGCAGGCGCTTCATGTGGGTGATGAACCTGCCGCCCTTGACCGCGAACGTGAAGCCGGGCGGCGTCTGCTCGCGCCAGGCCGTGAACGACGACGGTCGCTGGAGCGAGTAGAACGTGCCGTTGAGCTCGACGGACGGGAACGCGGACGCCACGTGCTCGAGCTCGCGGCGCTGCGGAAGGCCGGGCGGGTAGAACCGGCCGCGCCAGTCCGCGTACCGCCATCCGGACAGGCCGATGCGGACGGAGGGCATGCGGCCACTGTGCACCGCGCCGGCGTGGCTCGCCGTCCGGAATTACGCAGGACGGCTCACGAAGAACGGCGAGATCGCGGCGCTCCGAAGGAGCACCGGCCCTCGTTAGACTCGTGCACCATGTGCGGAATCGTGGGTTACGTGGGCCCTGGAACCATGGTGGGAGAGGCGTCGGGGCGACCCCTCGACGTCGCCCTCGAAGGACTCGGCCGGCTCGAGTACCGCGGGTACGACTCCGCGGGGGTGGCGCTCGTCGGTCCGGGGATCGACGCGGTCGCGTTCGCGAAGAAGTCGGGCAAGCTGGCGAACCTGGTCGCCGAGCTCGGCGAGCACCCGCTGCCGGCGTCGACGGCCTCGATCGGGCACACCCGGTGGGCGACCCACGGCGGTCCGACCGACACCAACGCGCACCCGCACCTGGCGGACGGCGACCGGCTCGCCGTGATCCACAACGGGATCGTCGAGAACTTCGCGATCCTCAAGGCGGAGCTCGTCGCCGAGGGCGTGACGTTCCGGTCGGAGACCGACACCGAGGTCGCGGCGCAGCTGCTCGCCCGTGCCTATCGCGCGACGAAGGACCTGACGACCGCGATGGGTCAGGTCGCCCGTCGGCTCGAGGGCACCTTCACGCTGCTCGCCGTGCACGCGGACGTCCCCGACACCGTGGTGGGCGCGCGGCACGACTCCCCGCTCGTCGTCGGGATCGGCGAGGGCGAGAACTTCCTCGGCTCGGACGTCGCGGCGTTCATCTCGCACACCAAGGAGGCGCTCGAGCTCGGGCAGGACCAGATCGTCACGATCACGCCGACCTCGGTCGAGGTGACGGACTTCGACGGGAACCCGGCCGAGGCGAAGCGCTTCACGGTCGACTGGGACGCCGCGGCCGCCGAGAAGGGCGGCTTCTCGTCCTTCATGGACAAGGAGATCCACGACCAGCCGCACGCCGTCGGCGACACGCTGCTCGGCCGGACCGACCCGTCCGGGAGGCTCGTGCTCGACGACCTGCGCATCGACGAGGCGGTGCTGCGCTCGGTCGACAAGATCATCGTCGTCGCGTGCGGCACGGCCGCGTACTCCGGTCACGTCGCCAAGTACGCGATCGAGCACTGGTGCCGCATCCCCGTCGAGGTCGAGCTCGCGCACGAGTTCCGCTACCGCGACCCGATCGTCGACGAGAAGACGCTCGTCGTCGCCGTGACGCAGTCGGGCGAGACCATGGACACCCTCATGGCCGTGCGCCACGCGCGCGAGCAGGGTGCCAAGGTCATCTCGATCGTCAACACGCACGGGTCGACGATCCCGCGCGAGTCCGACGCCGTGCTGTACACGCACGCAGGACCCGAGATCGCGGTCGCGTCGACCAAGGCGTTCCTGTCGCAGATCACCGCGGCGTACCTCCTCGGGCTCTACCTCGCGCAGCTCCGCGGCAACAAGTTCCCCGACGAGATCTCCGCGATCCTCGACGACCTGCGCGACATGCCGCGCAAGATCCAGACCGTCATCGAGCGTGGCGAGTACGTGCGCGCCACGGCCCGGTCGATGAAGGACGCGTCGTCGGTCCTGTTCCTCGGTCGGCACGTCGGGTTCCCGGTGGCGCTCGAGGGCGCGCTCAAGCTCAAGGAGCTCGCGTACATCCATGCCGAGGGTTTCGCGGCCGGCGAGCTCAAGCACGGACCGATCGCGCTCATCGACGAGGGCCAGCCGGTGTTCGTCATCGTGCCGTCGCCGCGCGGCCGCGAGGGCCTGCACTCGAAGGTCATCTCGAACATCCAGGAGATCCGGGCCCGCGGCGCACGCACGCTCGTGATCGCGGAGGACGGCGACGACGCGGTGCGCCCGTACGCCGACGAGATCTTCTGGATCCCCGAGTCGCCGACGCTCCTGTCCCCGCTGCTCGCGGTCGTCCCGCTGCAGATCTTCGCCATGGCGCTCGCCACGGCGAAGGGGCTCGACGTCGACCAGCCGCGCAACCTCGCGAAGTCGGTCACGGTCGAGTAGCCAGGACGTCGCCGACCAGGCGACCGTGGCCCGTCCGGTCGACCGGACGGGCCACGCGCGCACGGTCGGCGGGCGGGAGGGCACGGCCGGCGGGAGCGGGGACCGCATGGTCGGTGCCGGGTCGCGCCGTAGGGTGAGCGCATGATCATCGGGGTGGGGATCGACGTCGTCGACGTCGCGCGGTTCATGGAGTCGATCGAGCGGACCCCGCGGCTCCGGGACAAGCTCTTCACGCCGGCCGAGCGCGACCTCCCGCCGTCGTCGCTCGCGGCGCGGTTCGCCGCGAAGGAGGCGATCGCGAAGGCGCTCGGCGCCCCGGGCGGCATGCAGTGGCACGACGCGACCGTGCACCGCGTCGTCGGCGGCCCCCCGGAGGTGGAGATCACCGGGACGGTCGCGGCCCGCGCCGAGGAGCTCGGCATCCGGACGTTCCACCTGTCCATCTCGCACGACGCCGGCATCGCCTCGGCGATGGTCGTGGCCGAGGGCTGACGCCTCCGGCGCGCCCCGCCGACCAGGCGGTGGCGATCCGTCCGCGCGTCGGACGGGCCGCCGTCGCCCGGTGGCGGGGGGCGGGGTCAGTCCTGCAGCGCCGGGATGACCTCGCGCTCGAAGAGCTCGATGCCGCTGCGGTCGTAGGCCGCCTCCGCGAAGTACGTGATGGCGTACGACAGGCCGAGCCCGCGCAGCTCCGTGAGCTTCTCGACGATCTGCTCCGGCGTCCCGACGAGCGGTCCGCGGCGCGCCTTCTCGGCCTCCTCCGGGGCGCGCTCGGGCAGCGTCAGCGCGTAGTGCTCCTCGATCCACGCGATGCGGTCGTCGACCTCGGCCTCCGTCGCGCCGACGACCACGTTGTAGTTCGCGCTGCGCGTGATCTCCTCGAACGGCCGGCCGATCGCCTCGCAGTGCCCGCGCAGCACCTCGGACTTGTGCGCGAAACCCTCGGGCGAGCCGTCGAAGTTCGTGTACTGCGCGTGCTCCGCCGCGATGCGCAGCGTCTTCCTCTCCCCGCCGCCCGCGATCCACAGCGGCGGACCGTCGACCTGCAGCGGCAGCGGGGCGAGGCGCGCGCCGTCGACCTGGAAGTGCGTGCCGTCGAGCGTCGCGACGCCGTTCGTCCACAGCTGCTTGAAGATCTGCACGCCCTCGTCGAGGGCGGCGAGGCGCTCGCCCGCGCGCGGGAAGCCGTAGCCGTAGGCGCGCCACTCGTGCTCGTACCAGCCGGCGCCGATGCCCATCTCGACGCGTCCGCCGCTCACGACGTCGACCGTCGCCGCGACCTTCGCGAGATAGGCCGGGTTGCGGTAGGCCATGCACGTGCACATCTGGCCGAGGCGCACGCGCTCGGTCGACGCCGCGAACGCCGCCATGAGCGTCCACGCCTCGTGGGTCGCCTCGTCCGTCGGTTCGGGGACGGTGTGGAAGTGGTCGTACACCCAGACCGACTCCCAGGCGTGCGCCACACCGGGCAGGCCGTCGCCCGCGAGCGCGGTGTCGGCGTGGCGGGCGAGGGACCGCATGGTCTCCCACTGGTCCGCGGGGTCGATGCCGACGAGGTCGAGCCGCCAGCCCTGGGGGATGAAGAGTCCGAAGCGCATGACCGTCACCCTAGGGGCTGCCGTGCGCGCTCGCGCCCGGCCTCGCTCCTGTCCCACGGGGCGGACGCGGCGGGACATGGGCAGGATGAGCGGCATGATCGAAGCCTGGTCCGTCGACGACGTCCGTGCCGCCGAGCAGCCGCTCCTCGAGGCCGGCGTCCCGCTCATGGAGCGCGCCGCGTTCGCGCTCGCGACCGTCGTCGCGCGCGACGTCGCCCGCGCGAGGTCCGTCGTCGGGCCCGACGGCGGTCGGCGCGACGGGCGCGTGACGGGCGCCCGGGTGGTGCTGCTCGTCGGGTCGGGCAACAACGGCGGCGACACGCTCTTCGCGGGCGCGCACCTCGCACGCCGTGGCGCGCTCGTGACCGCCGTGCTCACGAGCGAGCGGGTGCACCGTGAGGGCCTGGCCGCGCTGCGCCGCGCCGGCGGGACGGCGCGCGACGTCGCCGCGACGGGCGGAGCGGCGGGTGCGCCCGCGCCGTCCGGCCGGGGCGAGGCGCCCGGCCGGGCGCCCGGCGACGTGCCCGGCCGGGTGCCCGGCGACGTGCTCGGACCGGTGGTCGACGAGGTGCTGCGCGCCGACGCGGTGCTCGACGGCCTCGTCGGCATCGGCGCGACGGGCGCACTGCGCGGGGTCGCGGGCGAGCTCGTGGGCCGGCTCTCGGACGCGCTCGCCGCGGCGCCTCGACGCCCGCGGGTCGTGGCCGTGGATGCGCCGAGCGGCATCGGGGTCGACGACGGGACCGTTCCGGGACCGGTGCTGCGCGCCGACCGCACGGTGACCTTCGGCGCCGCGAAGCCGGGTCTCCTGCTCCCGCCCGCGACGCTCGAGGTCGGCCACGGCGCGGTCGTGGACCTCGGCCTCACGCTCGGCGCGTCGGCCGGTCCCGCCGCCTCCGGCACCGGTCCCGCCGCCTCCGGCACCGGTCCCGCCGCCTCCGGCACCGGTCCCGCCGCCTCCGGCACCGGTCCCGCCGCCTCCGGCACAGCGGCCGGTCCCCGGGGCGTGCCCACCGTTCGGCGCCTCGAGCCTGCGGATGTCGCGGCGCTGTGGCCCGTCCCCGGCCCGACGGACCACAAGTACACGCGCGGTGTGCTCGGCGTCGTCGCGGGCACCCCGACCTATCCCGGCGCGGCCGTGCTCGTCTCGACGGCCGCGGTCCGCACCGGTCCCGGCATGGTCCGCTACGCCGGGCCGGACGACGTCACGCGTGCCGTGCTCGCCGCGCGCCCCGAGGTCGTCCCCGGCGAGGGTCGCGTCCAGGCGTGGTCGCTCGGTCCCGGAGTCCCGGCAGCGCCGGGGCCGGGAGACGACACGGTGGACGACGGCGGGCAGCACGACCGCATCCGGCGAGCCCTCGCGGCCGCCGCGGACCCGAACCTGCGCGTGGCCGCCGTCGTCGACGCGGGCGCCCTGTCCCTGCTGCCCGGGCGGTGCCCTGCGTCCGTCGTGCTCACCCCCCACGCGGGCGAGCTCGCGACGCTCCTCTCCGCCCGTGGGGAGGACGTCGCCCGGGCCGACGTCGACGCCGAGCCGTGGCGGTGGGCGCGCCGTGCCCACGAGCTCACGGGCGCGACGGTGCTGCTCAAGGGGTCGGCGACGGTCGTCGTCGGACCGGGCGTGACGTACTCCCAGGCGGACGCGCCGTCATGGCTCGCGACCGCGGGCGCGGGCGACGTCCTCTCGGGGATCCTCGGCGTCCTGCTCGCGGCGCACCTCGACCGGGTCCTCGCCGAACCGGCGCTCGCGGCCGAGCTCGCCGCCGCTGCCGCGCTCGTGCACGGGCTCGCCGCCGAGAGGGCCAACCCCGGCGGACCCGTCGCGGCGCTCGACGTCGCGGACCAGGTGCCGCACGTCGTCGCGGAGCTCCTCGCCGCGCGCTGAGGCGCTCACCGCCGTCGTCCGTCGTCCGCCGCTCGCCGTCCGCCGTCCGTCGTCCGCCGCTCGTCGTCCGTCGTCCTGGCGACGTGCCGAGGGCGTCCCGACGCGCCGGTACCGTGGACGGGTGGTTCCCCTCCCCGTGCGTGACGGTCTCAACCCGACGCGCCTCGTCCTGCCGCACGACGCCGCGAGCGTCGCGCGCTGGACGCGCACGCTCGACTACGTGCGGCACCGTTTTCCCGACGACGCCGCGCGCCTCGCCGAGAAGGTCGCGGCGGGCGAGGTCGTGGACGGGGGCGGTCGGCCGGTCGACGACCGCACGCCGTACGCGCCGCGCGGGTTCGTGTTCCTCTACCGCGACCCGCCCGTCGAGCCCGACGTGCCGTTCGAGATCCGCGTGCTCCACCGTGACCGGGACCTGCTGGTCGTCGACAAGCCGCACTTCCTCGCGACGATCCCGCGCGGTGCCCACGTCGAGCGCTCGGTCCTCGTGCGCCTGCGGCGCGACCTCGACCTGCCGGAGCTCAGCCCGGCGCACCGACTCGACCGCGTCACGGCCGGTGTCCTGCTCCTCACGATCCGCCCGCAGGTCCGCGGCGCGTACCAGGAGCTCTTCGCGCGGCGCGAGGTCCGCAAGACCTACGAGGCGGTGGCTCCGTTCGACCCGTCGCTCGACCTCCCGGCCACGGTCCGCAGCCGGATCGTCAAGCACCGTGGTGTGATGCGCGCCGAGGAGGTGCCGGGCGAGCCGAACGCCGAGAGCCGTGTCGACCTCCTGGAGACCGACGCGGCTCGCGGGCTCGCGCGCTACCGGCTCGAGCCGCACAGCGGCAAGACGCACCAGCTGCGCCTGCACATGAACCGCCTCGGCGTGCCGATCCTGCACGACAACTTCTACCCCGAGCAGTACGACGTCGCGCCCGACGACTACTCGCGGCCGCTGCAGCTCGTGTCGCGCTCGCTCGAGCTCGTCGACCCCCTGGACGGCCGTCCGCGTCGGTTCGAGACCGACCGGGTGCTCGACGCCTGGTGAGCGACGGGTGAGAGAATCGTCGACCGTGAGCGACACCCAGCGCACGACCGTCGCCGGTGGACCGGCGGGAAGCCCCGGCGGACCGGACGCACGCGCCTACCCGGCGCGCGCCGTCGTCAACCTCGCCGCGGTTCGTGACAACGTCCGCGCCCTCGCGGGCTACGCGCCGGGGGCGCAGGTCATGGCCGTGGTCAAGGCCGACGCGTACGGCCACGGGCTCGTGCCGAGTGCGCTCGCGGCGCTCGCGGGCGGCGCGACATGGCTTGGGACCGCCCAGCCGAGCGAGGCGCTCGCGCTGCGCGCGGCGGGCGTCGGCCCCGACCGCGCGCGGCTGCTCACGTGGCTCTACCCGCCCGGCGCGCCGCTGCGCGAGCTGCTCGACGCGGACGTCGACGTGTCCGTCGCGGCGCTGTGGGCCCTCGACGAGGTCGTCGCCGCGGCGCGCGCCTCGGGCCGCACGGCCCGCGTGCACGTCAAGGTCGACACGGGCCTGGGGCGCAACGGGATCATGCCTCCCGACCTGCCCGCGGTGCTCGACGCGGCGGCCCGTGCGTCGGCCGAAGGCCTCGTGCGCGTCGTCGGGGTCTGGTCCCACCTCGCGTTCGCGGACGAGCCGGGGCACCCGAGCGTCGTCGCGCAGGCCGAGGTCCTCGACGACGCCGTGCGCCTCGCCGAGGCGTCGGGCGCGGAGCTCGAGGTGCGCCACCTCGCGAACTCGGCCGCGAACCTCACCGCGCCGCGCACCCACTACGACCTCGTGCGCCCCGGGCTCGCGGTCTTCGGGATGTCGCCCGTGCCGCAGCTCGGGCCGCCCCAGGACTTCGGCCTGCGGCCCGCCATGACGCTCGAGGCGCGGCTCGCCACGGTCAAGCGCGTGGGGCCAGGGCAGGGCGTCTCGTACGCGCACGCCTACACGACGGAGCGCGAGACGGTGCTCGGCGTCGTGCCGCTGGGGTACGGGGACGGGATCCCGCGGCACGCCTCGGGTGGATCCTCGGGCCCGACGGCGGCGACCGGCACGTCGGCACCCGGCGGCCCGCTGCTCGTCGGTACAGGAGCGACGGAGCGGGTGCTGCGCGTGCGCGGCCGCGTGTGCATGGACCAGGTGATGCTCGACCTGGGCCCCGGTGCGACCGAGCGGGCGGGTGACGTCGTCACGCTGTTCGGCGCGGGCGCCGGCCTCGAGCGCGGGGGAGCGCCCACCGCGGAGGACTGGGCGCAGGCCGCGGGCACCATCAGCTACGAGATCACGACCCGGCTCGGCGCACGCGTCCCGCGGGTGCACGTGGGCCTGGACGTGCTCGACGACGCGGCGCGAGCCCTGCTGGCCCGACCGACGACCGACCCGCCCGCTCCCGAGAGGACCCCGGCACCGTGACCGAGCCCACCGCCGACCCGACCGCCGACCCGACCGACCCCGTCGAGGGACCGGCCCTCCACCTCGTCCTGCCCGACGCGCAGACCACGCGCGCGTTCGGCGCCGCGCTCGCGGGCCTCCTGCGCGCGGGCGACCTCGTCGTCCTCACGGGCGATCTCGGCGCGGGGAAGACCACGCTCACGCAGGGCATCGGCGCGGGGCTCGGGGTGCGCGGGCAGGTCGCGTCGCCGACGTTCATCGTCGCGCGCGAGCACCCGTCGCTCACGGACGGTCCGGCGCTCGTGCACGTGGACGCGTACCGCCTGGGCTCGCTCGACGAGGTGGACGCGCTCGACCTCGACTCGAGCCTCGACGAGTCGGTGACCGTCGTGGAGTGGGGCAGCGGGCTGGTCGAGTCCCTCGCGGGAGACCGGCTCGAGATCGTCCTCGAGAGGCCGCGCGGCGGGGTGGGCACGGACGACGCGCCCGAGGCCGGCGCGCGCCGCGTCGTCCTGCGGGCCGTGGGTCCGCGCTGGTCCGGCCTCGACGTCGCCGCGCTCGCCCGGGCCGCCGGGGTCGGCGCCAGGACGGGGTCGCCGGAACCGTCGGGCCGCGGCGACGCCGCCGCGCCGCCCGCGCAGCCGTAGGCTGGTTCCGTGGCTGTTCTCGCGCTCGACACCTCCGCGTCCGTGACCGTCGCCGTCGTCGGGGACGACGGCGCCCGCCTGGCCCGGCGCGAGGCGCCCGAGCGCCGTCGGCACGCGGAGGCGCTCGCCCCGCTCGTCGACGAGGCGCTCGCGGAGGCCGGTGTCGACCGGTCGGAGCTCACCGCGGTCGCGGTGGGTACCGGCCCGGCGCCGTTCACGGGGCTGCGTGTCGGCCTCGTCACGGCGCGCGCGATCGGCTTCGCGCTCGGCGTCCCGGTGCTCGGCGTGCCGAGCCTCGACGCGCTCGCGACCCAGGCCGTGAGCGACCTCGGCCTCGCGCCCGACGACGAGGTGCTCGTCGCGACCGACGCCCGCCGCCGCGAGGTGTACTGGGCGCGGTACCGCGTCGTCGCGCACGAGGGCCCGCACGCCGTGCCCGTCGTCGAGACGGTGGCCGGACCCGACGTCGGGCCGGCCGCGACGGTCGCCGAGCACGCCGCGGGCGCGGTCGTCGTCGGGGAGGGCGCGTCGCTGTACGCCGACGTGCTCGACCTCGCCGAGGACGCCCCGCTCGTCCCCGACGCCGCGGTGCTCGCCCGGCTCGCGATGGCCCGGCGCGACGCCGGCGCGGAGCAGCCCACCGAGCCGCTGTACCTGCGGCGCCCGGACGTCCAGGAGCCGGCGGGCGCGAAGCGCGTGAGCGACGGCACGGCCACGGCGGAGCCCTGGTGAGCGCGCGCCGGTACGAGATCCGCCTGCGCCCGCTGCGCGCGGCGGACCTCGACCGCGTGGTCGAGCTCGAGCGCGAGCTCTTCGGCCGTGGCGCCTGGACGTACGGCATGCTCGCCGACGAGCTCGCGGGGCTGGGGCGCTGGTACGTCGCGGCCGAGCCCGTGCGCCTCTACGCGGCGGGACCGCAGCCGGTCGTCGGCTACGCGGGCCTGTGGTTCGACGGCGACGTCACGCAGATCATGACCATCGGCGTCGACCCGGCGTTCCAGCAGCAGGGCGTCGGCTCGACGCTCCTCGACGCCCTCGTCGCGCGATCGCGCGAGCTGCGCGCGAGCGCGGTCCTGCTCGAGGTGCGCGTCGACAACGACGCCGCGCTCGCGATGTACGCCAAGCACGGCTTCGAGCAGCTCGGCATCCGCAAGCGGTACTACCAGCCCGAGGACGTCGACGCGTACACGATGCGGCTCGAGCTCACGCCGCTGCGCGACGACGACCCCGACTACGGCACGGCGTCGGACGCGGGGAGCGTCCTCGCGTGACGCCCCGGGAGCGCGTCCTCGTCGACGCGCGGGCGCTCGCGGCGGCGCTCGCCACCGACGACGGCCCTGTCGTCCTGGACGTCCGCTGGGCGCTCGGCGTCACCGACGGGCGCGAGCGGTACCTCGCAGGACACGTGCCCGGCGCGGTCTACGCGGACCTCGAGGCGGAGCTCGCGGCGCCGCCGTCGCCCACCGCCGGGCGCCACCCCCTGCCGGACCCGCAGGACCTGCAGGACGCAGCCCGTCGGTGGGGCGTGCGCGGCGACCGCGGGGTCGTCGTCTACGACACCGTCGGCGGCACGTCGGCGGCGCGCGCGTGGTGGCTGCTGCGCTGGGCGGGCCACGACGACGTGCGGATCCTCGACGGCGGCCTCCCCGCGTGGGAGCGTGCCGGCCTACCGGTCGAGGAGGGTGCGGTGCGCGCCGAGCCGGGCGACGTCGTCGTCACCCCGGGCGCGCTGCCGGTCCTCGACGCCGACGGCGCGGCCGGCCTCGCGGCGTCGGGCGTGCTGCTCGACGCCCGGGCGGAGGAGCGGTACCGCGGCGAGGTCGAGCCCGTGGACCCGCGCGCGGGCCACGTCCCGGGCGCGACGAGCGCGCCGACGACCGCGAACCTCGCCGACGACGGGACGTTCCTCGACGACGCGGCGCTGCGCGAGCGGTTCGCTGCGCTCGGGGTCACGGCCGGGCCGGCCGCGGACGTCCCGGTCGGCGTCTACTGCGGCTCCGGCGTCACCGCGGCGCACGAGGTCGCCGCGCTCGCGACGCTCGGGATCGACGCGGCGCTCTACGCCGGGTCGTGGTCGCAGTGGTCGAACGACCCGGCCCGGCCTGTCGAGACCGGGCCGGGCGTGTAAGTCAGACGACGGCGACGGCCTGCTCGGCGGCGAGACGCGGGGCGCGCGGGTACGACGTGCCGGCACCGGCGGCGACGCCGACGTTGATGACGAGCAGCGACCGCCAGCCGTTCTCGGCGAAGAACTCGGCGTCGACGCCGTCGCGGTCCATGCCGTTCATCGGTCCGGTGGCGAGCCCCGCGGCGCGGAGCCCCACGAGGAGGTAGCCGGCCTGGAGGAGAGCGTTCGTGCGGGCCATCTCGTCCCGGACCTCCGGCGCACCGGCGAGGTTCTCGCGCATGCCCGGCACGTGGGGGAACAGGACGTCCATGTGCTCGTGGAAGGCGGGGTCGTACGCGACGACGAGGGACAGCGGAGCGGCGGCGACGCGTTCCTTGTTTCCGTCGGCCATGTGCGCGACGAGGCGCTCCCGGGCCTCGGCCGTGCGGACGGCGAGCACGCGCAGGGGCAGCGTGTTCATCGCGGTCGGGCCCCACTTGACGAGGTCGTACACCGCGGCGAGCTGCTCGTCGGTCACCTCCGCGTCGGTGAAGTCGCGCGTCGTCCGGGCCGCGCGGAAGAGGCGGTCGGCCGTGGCGTCGTCGATCTGCAGGGAGGCGGGGGCAAGGGTCTCGGTGGTCATGCCCCGGGCAACGGTCAAGTCTTCAACCATCTTCCCGACAGAGCATGTGACGTGCGCGACAGCCCAGGGCTCGGCCTCCGCGCGACTACCCTGGGCCCATGGATTCTTCTGTGGTCGCGAGCGGCGGCGAGCCCCTCGTGCTCGGCATCGAGACGTCCTGCGACGAGACCGGGGTGGCGCTCGTCCGCGGTCGCGAGCTCCTCGTGGACACGGTCGCGAGCTCCATGGACGAGCACGCGCGGTTCGGCGGCATCATCCCGGAGGTCGCGTCGCGCGCCCACCTCGAGGCGATGATCCCCACGCTCGAGCGCACGCTCCGCACCGCGGACGTCGACCTGTCCGAGGTCGACGCGATCGCCGTCACCGCGGGTCCCGGGCTCGTCGGGCCGCTGACGATCGGCGCGTCCGCGGCGAAGGCGCTCGCCCTAGCGCTCGGCAAGCCCCTGTACGGCGTGAACCACGTCATCGGGCACGCCGCCGTCGACGAGCTCGTCCACGGCGCGTTCCCGGAGCGCGTGATGGCCCTCGTGGTCTCCGGCGGGCACAGCTCGCTCCTCCTCGTCGACGACGTCGCGACGTCGGTCACCGAGCTCGGCTCGACGCTCGACGACGCCGCGGGCGAGGCGTTCGACAAGGTGGGCCGCCTCCTCGGCCTGCCGTACCCCGGTGGACCGCACATCGACCGCCTCGCGCGCGAGGGCGACCCCACCGCGATCCGGTTCCCGCGTGGCCTGACGGCGCGCAAGGACCAGGAGAAGCATGCCTATGACTTCTCCTTCTCCGGTCTCAAGACGGCCGTCGCGCGGTGGGTGGAGGCACGGCAGGACGCCGGTGAGGAGATCCCCGTGCACGACGTCGCGGCCTCCTTCGCGGAGTCCGTCGCCGACGTCCTCACGGCCAAGACCATCGCCGCGTGCGAGCGGCACGGCGTCGACACCCTCGTGGTCGGCGGCGGGTTCTCCGCCAACTCGCAGCTCCGGGACATGGCCGCGAAGCGCTGCGCCGAGGCGGGCATCGAGCTGCGCATCCCGCCGATTCGGTACTGCACCGACAACGGCGCGATGATCGCCGCCCTGGGGTCCGCCGTCGTGCGCGCGGGAGTGGCGCCCTCGCGCCTCGACATCGGCGTCGACTCGTCGATGCCGCTCACCGTGACGCACGTGTGAGCAGCCCTCCCGAGCCGGGGCTCACCCCGGAGGAGGCGCTGCGCCGAGCGCAGGCGTGGTGGCACGCGGCGGCGACCTCGACGGGACCGTACCGCGCCGACGCCGAGCGCGCGGCGGCCTACTGGTCGGCGCAGCACCGGTTCCTCGTCGCCCAGGCCGCACCGCCGCAGCCCGTGCGTACGGACGGGTACGGGTACGTGGCACCCTCCGGCACGGCTCGTCGCGGCCGCGTCCGTCGTGGACGTGGTGCGATGGCCGGCCTCGTGGTGGTCGTCGCCGTCGCCGCGTACGTCCTGAACGCCCTCGGCGGGACGGACCCGGCAGACGCGGCGGGGCTCCCGACCGAGCAGGAGGGTTCCGTCCCGCCGCCCACCGTGTGGGAGGACCCGAGTCCCGACGCCGCGCCGTCGGCGTCGGGGGCGGAGGCCCGCTGGCGGGCGGGTGACCACGCCGAGCCGCTGCCCGACCCCGTGCCGGGTGGGACGTCGTCCGCGCCGGCCTTCCTGCCCGCCCACCCCGATCCCACGGAGTGGCTCCTCGCCCTCAACCCCGCGAACGAGGGGGTCGACGTCGTGTTCACCGACGACCCCGCCTACAACTGCGGGATGGTGCACGTCGAGGAGCACGACGCCTATGAGGACGGCGTGGCGGGCTGCTTCCACCCCTCCTACCCGCGGACCCTCTTCGTCTGGTGGGCGGACGGGGCCGACCCCGCGACGAAGGAGTTCCTCCTCGCGCACGAGCTGTCGCACATGATCCAGTGGTGGCACGACTTCGACGTCGTGCAGTCGGCCGTCGACTCGGGGTTCGCCGAGGACGACGAGTGGCAGCGTGCGGTCGAGACCGACGCGTCGTGCCGCGTGCTGTCGTGGGGCGGGTACTCGCGCGAGGCGGCGGACCGGTCGTCGTCGCCGTGCGGCACGAACGAGTGGTCCGAGGGGTGGCTCGCGGAGCGCGCCGCGGAGCGCGGCGTCGTCCTGCGGGACTACTGAGGGCGGTTCACAGCGGCCGGCCGGCGCGCATCTCGGCGACCAGCGAGCGCACGACGGCGTCCAGCTCGCCGCCGTTGCGCCGTGCCACGGCGCGCTGGCGCTGGTACGACGCGCCGCGCCGCAGGATCGTGCGGACCCCGTCGAGCTCGTCGAGGCACCCGAGCCGCGCGGCCACGGGCTCGAGCTCGGTGAGGAGTCGTGTCACGGCGTCGGTGACGAGCTCCTCGTTCCCCGCGCGGTCGAGGATGATGATCGCGTCCATGCCGTAGCGGGCCGAGCGCCACTTGTTCTCCTGCGCGAACCACGGGGGCAGCGTCGGCAGCTCGCGGCCCTCGTCGAGCAGCGTCGAGAAGTGCTCGACGAGGCAGTGGGTCAGCGCGGCGAGGGCGAGGAGCTCGGTGATGTTCGTCGTGCCGTCGCAGATGCGGGTCTCGAGCGTGCCGAACCGAGGGGCCGGGCGCAGGTCCCAGCGGATCTCGCTGAAGTCGTCGATCACGCCGGTGTGCAGCATGTCGGCGACGTAGCCCTCGAGGTCGGGCCAGCCCTCGAACTGGAACGGCAGACCTGCGGTGGGCAGCTGCTGGAACATCAGCGCGCGGTTCGACGCGTACCCCGTGTCCTTGCCGCCCCAGAAGGGTGAGCTCGCGGAGAGCGACTGCAGGTGCGCGAAGCACGTGAGCATCGCGCGCTGGATCGGCAGCACCTTGTCGCGGTCCTCGACGCCCACGTGCACGTGCACGCCGTAGATGAGCATCTGCCGCCCCCACCACTGGGTGCGGTCGATGAGGGTGGTGTACCTCTGCTTGTCGGTGACCTTCTGCTGCGCCCAGCGCGCGAAAGGGTGCGTGCCCGCG
Organism: Cellulosimicrobium sp. So1_17; assembly: GCF_055181235.1. NCBI lineage: Bacteria > Bacillati > Actinomycetota > Actinomycetes > Micrococcales > Promicromonosporaceae > Cellulosimicrobium > Cellulosimicrobium sp. So1_17. The sequence continues at coordinate 1,751,909 of NZ_CM143702.1, read as the reverse complement.
CACATGAGCTCGACGCGCAACGGGTCCGTGACGGCGCGGATCTCGTCGATCGAGCGCTCGAGGTCCCTGCCCGCCTCGCCGACCGTGCGCCGCACGCCGCTGACCACCTCGACCGTGTTCAGCAGGAGCTCCTGCTTGATGGACGGGTGCTCGCCGCCCCCGGCGGGCCGGACGGCGTCGAGCACCGTCTGCGCGACCTGCCGCAGGTCCCCCGAGTCGGTGTCGACGAGCGCGAGCTCCCACTCGAGGCCGACGGTCGAGCGCTCCGAGCGGGCGAAGGGGATCTCCACGGGTCAGCCCTCTCGCCCGGTCGCGATGGGCCGGTCCAGGGGGTCGACGACGAGCACGCGCTGCTGACCCCCGACCCGTGTGAGGACCAGCGTCGCCTCGGCGTCGCCGGTGAGCGCGAGCTGCTTGCGCAGCTGCTCGGGCGTCACGGCCGTCCCGCGCTTCTTGATGGTCAGGCGCCCGACGCCGCGCTCGCGCAGGTACGCGCGCAGCCGCTTGAGGCCGAACGGCATGGTGTCGAGCACGCGGTACCCGCGCGCGAGCCCGGCGGCGAGACCGTTCTCGCCCACCGGGGCGGGGGAGTCCGTCGTGACGTACGCGATGGTCCGGTCGAGGAGCCGGCCCTCGAGCTCCGCCGCCGCGTGCGCCACGAGACCCGCGCGGATCACCGCGCCGTCCGGCTCGTACAGGTAGTGCCCGACGTCGCCGGCGTCGGCCGTGACGTCGGCGTCGCCCGGGCGGTGCGCGAGCGCACGCGCGACGGTGTGCTCGGTCCCGTCGGCGTCGGTCCGGGTCGTGAGCACGAGCGCGGCGCGCCCGGGCCCCTCAGGGGCGAGCGGACCGAACCACAGGGCGGCCTCCACGACGTCGCCGTCGACGGACACCCACTCGGTCTCCGCGTCGGCCGGCAGCCCGTTGTGGGAGATCCCGGGACCGACCTTGATACCCACCGCCGGGACCTGGTCGCGCAGGGCCCACACGGCGTCGAGCGGCGGGGCGTAGGCCCGGGGGTCGAACACGCGCGACCCGGAGCGGGTGCGCCGCGCGGGATCGGCGTAGACGCCCTCGACGCCCTCGGCCGCGAGGTCGAGCGCGAGCCCGTCGCCGTGGCGCACCTCGGCCTCGGGGAAGTGCCGCAGGTTGACGGTCGCGAGGGCGGCGGTGAGCTCGTCGACGTCGGTCGCCAGCACGTGGAGGCCGGTCCCGGCGAAGGCGAGCGAGTCGGCGCCGATCCCGCACGTGAGGTCGGCGACCTTGGTGACGCCGACCCCGAGGTAGCGCTGCGCGTGCCGGACCGCGACGACGAGCCGGGTCGCCTGCTCGAGGCCCGGCTGGGTGAAGAGCATCCCGTCGGCGAACGCCCCGAACTTGGCGCGTGCCGCGGCCCGCAGGCGCGACTGCGTGAGCGCGGCCGCGGCCAGGTCGGGGTCGACACCCTTCGCCCGCAGGCCCGCCGACAGGACGAGGGCCTGGTGCTCGTCGTAGGGCGGCAGCGCGCCGAGCAGGGCCCAGCCCTCGGGGCTGAGCAGCTTCGACAGTGCGGCGGCGTCCATGCGTCGATCCTTCCACGGACGTGCGCCCGCGTGCGCCCGGGACCGACGAGGTGCCGATCGGCGAGCGCGGTGGTCCGTGCTGCGTCGCCCTGCGCGAACACGCTGGCACTCGCCTTGACCGAGTGCTAACCGCGACCTAGATTGGGCAGCGGGTCGGCGCCGTCAGCGACGGTGGCCACCCCACGAGCGACCCGGCTGCCGGCACCCGCGACGACGGCCAGCCACGGTGCGCTCGACCCAACCGTCAGCAGTTCTCATCGCGAAAGGGGAGGTCCGACGTGTCGGTCCCCATCAAGCCGCTCGAGGACCGGATCGTCGTGAAGGCCCTCGAGGCCGAGACCACGACCGCATCCGGCCTGGTCATTCCGGACACCGCCAAGGAGAAGCCCCAGGAGGGCGAGGTCCTGGCCGTCGGTCCGGGCCGTGTCGACGACAACGGCAACCGCGTCCCCCTGGACGTGACCGTCGGCGACAAGGTCATCTACAGCAAGTACGGCGGCACCGAGGTCAAGTACGGCGGCGAGGACTACCTCGTCCTGTCCGCGCGCGACATCCTCGCCGTGGTCGTCGGCTGACGCAGCCGGCACCGAACGCCACAGGGCCCCGCGACCGTCATGGTCGCGGGGCCCTGTCGTGCCGCCGACGGGTCGCCCCACCCGTCGTGGCGTGCCGGCGCGCTCGTGGTGAGCGCGCGCACCGACCGGTCTGCCGTTCCGTTGCGGTGCGTCGTCGGACCGCAACGGTCAGCCGTCGGGGTCAGCCCGTCTTGCGCGCCGACCCGGCGAGGATCGCCGCGCGCTCGTCCTCGCTCAGTCCGCCCCAGACGCCGTAGGGCTCGCGCACGCGCAGCGACTGCTCGCGGCACTGCATCATCACCGGGCACGAGTGGCAGATCGCCTTGGCGGCCTCCGCGCGTCGTCGTCGCGTCGAGCCTCGCTCGCCCTCGGGGTGGAAGAACAACGTGTCGTCCTGATCGCGGCACGAGCCCTGGTACTGCCATTCCCAGAGTTCCATCACCGGTCCGGGGAGCCTCGAGATCTCTGCCATGGCGAACAACCTACAAGCGTTGCAGGGGTTGTTCAAGTCCCTGTGTCGATCTCGTGAATCCGCAGGTCGTGGCGAGGTCTCGACGCGCGTGCCTCCAGCATCGCGCCAGGCGACCGGTCGCGCGGGCGCGACCTCGGGCCGGGAGACGCCGGCGGCGCGATGCCACGACGGCCTGGCGCGTTCGTCCGCACCGTGAACAAGTGCTGCACAGCGCGCGGCGCGAACGAGGTCACGGTGTGGTCGAGGTGGGGTCCGGCGAGTGGCGGGACCTGGTGGTGATCGGCAGAATCGATCCATGACCTCCGTGCGGTCCGCCCCCGACCCCGAGGGAGCCCGACCGACCATGTCCCACAGTCCCGGTCTCGCCGTCGCCGTCGTCGCCCGACGCCTCGGCGTCGCTCCGGCGACCCTGCGCACCTGGGACAGGCGCTACGGGCTGGGCCCCTCCGAGCACCAGGCGGGCTCGCACCGTCGCTACACCGACGACGACGTCGCGCGCCTGTTCATCATGCGGCGCCTCACGCTCGAGGGCGTGGCCCCGGCGGACGCCGCCCGGAACGCCCTCGCGGCCGACGGCGACGAGCTCGCGGCCCACCGTGGGACGAACGCGACCCTCGAGTCCGTGGACGCGACCGTCGACGCCGACGACCTGGACGGTGCCGACGACGCCGACGAGGACGACGAGGACGACGGCGGCCCGGCCCCGCGGGGCGTCGGGCCGCGGCCGTTCCTGCGCGCCGTCCCGGGCGGGGAGAAGCGCGGTCCCTCGGCACCCCGGATCGGCGGGCTGCGCGACGCGCGGCCCGTGACGGTCTCCGACGCCGTCGACGCGGCCATCGCCTACGACCAGCGCACGTGCGACCGCCTGCTGCGGATCCCGGCGGGCGTCGACCCTGCCGACTGGTGGTCCGACCTGGTGGAGCCGGCGCTCGACCGTCTCGCCGAGCGCACGGTCCTCGCGACCTCCGGCGAGGTGCCCGAGGTCGTCCTCGCGAACGCGACGCTCGGTGCGCTGCGCGAGTACACGCAGTCGCGCGAGGACGCGATCGTCGCGGCGGGCGGCCCGCCGCGCAACCACCCCAGCCGCATGCGCCGCATCGTGCTGGTGTTCGCCGCGCCCGACGAGCCGCTGCCGCTCGCCGCGCACGCGCTCGCGGCCGCGCTGGGAGCGCACGGCGCGATGGCACGGATCGTCACCGGTCCGGCGAACGTCCACCGCACGCTCGAGCTCGTGACGATGGTCCGCCCCGCGGCCGTCGCGATGGTGACGACGCAGACCCGGCCCGACCTCGGGATCGTGCACGCCACCTTCGAGGCCAACCCCGGTCTCCCGGTGTTCGTCGGCCTGCCCAGCGACGACGTCGCAGCCGACCTCCCGCTCGCCCCGACGGTGCACCGCGTGCGCAGCTTCCCGGGGCTGCTTCACGAGCTCCTCGCCGTCGTGCGCTGACCACCGCGCCTCGGCCGGACGGGGCCCGCCGGGCACGCGGCGGGCGAGCCGGGGACGGTTCTCGTGCGGGAATACCGGGCGGCCTCGCGGCGTAGAATTCGGATGTGACCGCCTCGCCCGCCCTCGGTTCCACGCCCGCCCCCTCGCCCGTGCCCGGGCACGACCCGTTCGGCTTCCTCGGGCTCACCTACGACGACGTGCTGCTGCAGCCCGGCTACTCGGACCTCGCGCCGTCGGACATCGACACGACGACCCGCCTCACGCGCGAGATCTCGATCCGCGTCCCGCTGGTCTCGGCGGCCATGGACACGGTCACGGAGTCCCGCATGGCGATCGCGATGGCACGTCAGGGCGGCATCGGCGTGCTGCACCGCAACCTCTCCATCGAGGACCAGGCCTACCAGGTCGACCTGGTGAAGCGGACGCAGACCGGCATCATCTCCAACCCCGTGACGATCGGGCCGGACGCGACGCTCGAGGAGCTCGACCGGACGGCGGGGGAGTACCGCATCTCCGGCTTCCCGGTCCTCGACGCGCAGCAGCGCCTCGTCGGCATGGTCACCAACCGGGACCTGCGCTTCACGCCCGTCGCCGAGTGGGCGACGACGAAGGTCGACGAGGTCATGACGCGTCAGCCGCTCATCACGGGCCCGTCCGGCATCTCGCGCGAGGACGCGACCGCCCTGCTGCGCAAGCACAAGATCGAGCGGCTCCCGCTCGTCGACGCGGACGGGCACCTCACCGGCCTCATCACGGTGAAGGACTTCGTGAAGTCCGAGCAGTTCCCGAACGCCTCGAAGGACGGCCAGGGACGCCTCCTCGTGGGCGCGGCGATCGGCTACTTCGGCGACGCGTGGCAGCGTGCCACCACCCTCATCGAGGCCGGGGTCGACGTGCTCGTCGCCGACACGGCGCACGGCAACGTCCGCATGCTCATCGACATGGTCCGCCGCCTCAAGACGGATCCCGCGACGCGCGACGTCCAGGTCATCGGCGGCAACGTCGCGACGCGCGAGGGCGCCCAGGCGTTCGTCGACGCCGGTGCGGACGCCGTCAAGGTGGGCGTCGGGCCCGGCTCGATCTGCACCACGCGCATCGTCACGGGCGTCGGCGTCCCGCAGGTCACGGCGGTCTACGAGGCGTCGCTCGCCGCCCGTCCGGCAGGGGTCCCGGTCATCGCCGACGGCGGCATGCGCCACTCGGGCGAGATCGGCAAGGCGATCGTCGCCGGCGCCGAGGCGGTCATGCTCGGCTCGATGCTCGCGGGGACCGAGGAGTCGCCCGGCGAGACGATCCTCGTCCACGGCAAGCAGTACAAGGCCTACCGCGGCATGGGCTCGATGGGCGCGATGTCGTCGCGCGGCAAGAAGTCGTACTCGAAGGACCGGTACTTCCAGGCCGAGATCACGAGCGACGACATGATCGTCCCGGAGGGCATCGAGGGTCAGGTCCCCTACAAGGGCACGCTCCAGGCCGTGTCGCACCAGCTCGTGGGTGGGCTGCACCAGACGATGTTCTACGTCGGCGCGCGCACGGTCCCCGAGCTGCAGGAGAAGGGGCGCTTCATCCGCATCACGTCCGCGTCGCTCAAGGAGAGCCACCCGCACGACGTGCAGATCACCGCCGAGGCCCCGAACTACTCGGGTTTCTGAGCCTCACGTCGGGACCAGCCCGCCGTCCGACCCGTCGTCGTGACGGGAGCGGACGGCGAGCGACGGCGACCTCAGGACGTCATGACCCGCGTGTGGAGCGCCTGGACGGCGTACCGGGCGGCCCAGAACGCGCCGTGCTGCCACGCCGAGATCTCGGACATCCAGTCGCCCGCGAAGTAGACGTTCCCGGCTCCCTGCTGGAGCTGCTTGAAGCGCGACGACTGCGTGTTCGGGTACGCCCACGCGCCCTCGATGTAGGGCACCTTGTGCCAGGCGATGGAGAACGAGCTCTCCAGCTCGGTGCGGTACTTCTCGCCGTGGATCTTCACGCCCTGCTCGACGGCCCGGAGCTCGCGCTGCTTCGGAGCCATGTCGCCGTACGTGCGGGCGTTCGTGCCCGTGTTGTAGTAGCCGACCATGAGGCCCTTGCGCTCGCCGTAGCCGTAGGACGGGTACCAGACGTGGGCGAGGTCCATGTCGGTCTCCGTGATGCCGCCGAAGATGCGGTGGTCGTCCTCCCAGAACCGGGACCGGTACTGCAGGCCGATCTTGCCCGCCGGCGCCCCGACGGCGAACTCGCCGAGCGCCGCGTCGATGTCCGGGCCCCAGTTGGTGGACCAGCGCCGCATGAGCCCTGCGGGTGCCGAGACGACCGCGAAGTCCGCCTCGACCTGGCGCGCCTTCCCGTTGTGCGCCGTGTACGTCACCTTCACGCCGCCGGGGGTGTTCTCGACGCCCGTGACGGGCGAGTTGAACTGCACGTTCTGCTTGCCGATCGCCCGGACGAAGTAGTCGTAGGTCACGTCCATACCGCCCTTGGGCTGGAACATGAGCATCGACTGCTCCCAGTTGATCTCGAACGGGAAGTACATCCCCATCCGCGAGCCGAGCACCTCGGAGACGCTCCCCGGGCCGGGCAGCGGCGTGCCGTGCTCGTTCCACGCCGACGGGTAGACGGAGTACCCGCGGTTGTCCCCGCCCTGGTACGTGCCGTCGGCCTTCAGTGAGCCCCAGCTGCGCAAGAACGCGCGGAGGTTCTCCTTGTCGGCGGCAGTCAGCTTCTGGTCCAGCGCACCCTGGTCGGTCGCGTAGGTGAGGAGCTCCGACGTGTAGCCGAAGACGTCGGCCTTCGCGGTCCGGTACCGGACGGGGTTCCCGGGGGTCGCGCCGGTGCGCTCGTTGTAGAGGTACGCGTCGGCGTTCGCGTTGGTGAAGACCTCGTAGGGCACTCCCAGCTCGCGGAGGTAGTCCATCGTCACCATCCACTGCGCGATGCGGCCGGCCCCGGCGTTCATGTAGATGTTCTTGTCGAAGCGGGCCGTCTGCTTCACGCCGTTGACGTCGGTCTCCGAGTCCCCGCCGCGGATGGTCAGCGTGCGCCCGCCCGGACGGTGGCGTGCCTCGAGGACCGTGACCTTGTAGCCGGCCTTCTGCAGCTCGTAGGCCGACGCCAGGCCCGCGGGCCCCGCACCGACGACGACGACCTTCTTGGCGGAACGCCCCGTCAGGGTGAAGTCGCTCTTCGTCGGGGCGATCCAGGACTCGTTCCGCGGCTGCGCCGCCGCCGTCGGGGCGAGCCCGACGGCACCCATCGTGGCGAACATGACGCCCGCGCCGGACGTGGCGCCGACCGCCTGGAGGAAGTTGCGCCGGGAAAAGCCGGTCGTGCTCTCGTCTGTGACCATGGGGCTCGGACCTCTCGTCGTGAAGCCTGACGGACGGCCCTCCCGGCCCTCGATGCCGGGTGCCGCCGTCAGCACCGCCGCTGACGTTAAGGACGTCACGTCGCCGGCACGGGTCCGGCGCGTTTCGCGTCGGTCAACGACGCACGGACCTCGTAAACGTCTCGTTTCGCACCGTCGGATCAGACCGTCGTCCCGTCGGGTCCTCGCGCGGGTGCCGGTGTCCTCCGCGGGCCGCCGTGAACCCGCCACGACACGTGGGCGACACGAGGGCGAAACGCCCGGTCGTTACGTTCGCGGCTTCCGGCCGAGGCTCTCGGCCCGGACGCGGCGGGCGCCAGGGCGGCGCCCGTCTCTCCCCTCCTGGAGGCACGCATGAAGAACCGTACGAAGGTCGTCCTCGCCGTCGCCCTCACCGCGGCCGTCGCGGTACCCGGCACCGCCGTCGCCGCCGGCAGGCTCTTCGAGCCGAGGCCCACCGAGTCCGTCTCCTTCATCACCGGCGACACCGCGTCCATCGCGGACGGTGTCGCGTTCGGCAAGAACGTCGCCTGGTACAAGTCGTCCGGTCTCGGTCCGTCGGCGTTGAACCGCGCGCCCGGCGCCACCGCGGAGCAGCGGTACATCCCGACCGACGTCTTTCCCGGCGGGACGCTCCCGGCCGGCGTGACGATCACCGAGGCGCAGGGCATCAACGTGCTCATGCGCATCGGTGAGAACCTGGAGAAGGCCGGACTCTCCTACGACGACGTCGTCTCGATGCGCGTGTTCCTGCAGAACCCGGCCGGTGCGGAGAAGATGGACTTCGCCGGCTGGAACCGCGCGTACCGGCAGTTCTTCGCCAACACGAACCTCGCCACCGGCGCGACGATGGACGTCCAGCTCGGCTCGGCCACGACGAAGCCGATGGTCGTCAACGAGGCGCGGCCGTCGCGCTTCGCGCTCGAGATCGAGAACCTGCCGGTCGACGGCTGGCTCGTCGAGGTCGAGGTCGACGCGGTCTACCCGAAGTGACGACCGCGGCCGGCCTCCCGGGACCCCGGTGAGGCCGGCCGTGGCGGGCGCAGGGTGCGTGGTCAGTCCCGGAAGACCTCGATCTGTGCGCCGAGCTCGCGCAGACGCTCCGTGAGCTGCTCGTAGCCGCGCGCGATGATGTCGACGCCGCGCAGCACGGAGGTGCCCTTGGCCGCGAGCATCGCGAGCAGGATCACGACGGCGGGCCGCAGGGCGGGCGGGCAGCTCACCTCGGCACCGGACCAGCGCGTCGGCCCGGTCACCTGGAGCCGGTGCGCGTCGAGCAGGCGGACGTCGGCACCGAGGCGCGTGAGGTCCGTGAGGTGGATCGCCCGGCCCTCGTACACCCAGTCGTGGATGAGCGTCGTGCCGTGCGCGCCCGCCGCGATGACCGCGAAGAACGGCAGGTTGTCGATGTTGAGGCCGGGGAACGGCATGGGGTGGATCTTGTCGATCGGGGCGCGCAGCTCGCTCGGGTGCACCGTGACGTCGACGAGCCGCGTGCGGCCGTTGCGCGACAGGTACTCCGCGGACAGCGTGTACCGCTGACCCATCTCCGCGAGCGTCGCGAGCTCGATCTCCATGAACTCCACGGGGACGCGGGAGACGGTGATCTCCGACCCGGTGACGATGCCGGCGGTGAGCAGGCTCATCGCCTCGACGGGGTCCTCGGAGACCGCGTACTCGACGTCGACGTCGATGCCCGTGCGCCCGTGGACGCGCAGCGTCGTCGTACCGATGCCGTCGATCCGGACCCCCAGCAGCTCGAGGTAGAAGCACAGGTCCTGGACCATGTAGTTGGGGCTCGCGTTGCGGATGGTCGTCACGCCGTCGCGGCTCGCGGCGGCCATGAGCGCGTTCTCGGTGACGGTGTCGCCGCGCTCGGTGAGCACGACGGACAGGTCGCGGCCGTCGGCCGAGGCGACCGTCGCGTGGTAGTTGCCGCCGGTCGCGGTGACCGAGAGGCCGAACGGTCGCAGGGCGATCATGTGCGGCTCGACCGTGCGGGTGCCGAGGTCGCAGCCGCCGGCGTACGGGAGCTCGAAGGTGTCGCGCAGGCCGAGGAGCGGCCCGAGGAACATGATGATCGAGCGCGTGCGTCGCGCGGCCTCGACGTCGATGGACGACAGGTCCAGCGCGGCCGGGGCGACGATCTCGAGGTCGCGCCCGTTCGGCGCCCAGGTCGCCACGACCCCGATGGAGCGCAGCACGTCGACGATCCGGTCGACCTCCACGATCCGTGCGACCCCGCGCAGGGTCGTGCGACCGCGGTTGAGCAGCGAGGCGCACAGGAGCGCCACGGCGCCGTTCTTGGAGGAGTTGACCTCGATCGTCCCCGAGAGGGTGTGACCTCCCTGGACGCGCAGGTGCGAGCGCTTCGGGCCCCCGAGGCTGATGATCTCGGAGTCGAGGGCGAGGCCGATGCGGTTGAGCATCTCGAGGCTGACGTTCTGGGCGCCCTGCTCGATGCGGTGCACGGCGCTCTGGCTCGTCCCGAGGCGCTCGGCGAGCTGTGTCTGGGTCAGTCCACGGTTCTGGCGGGCGCCGCGGATGAGGGCGCCGACCTGCGTGAGGGGTGCATCGTCGATCATCGTCATGGCGCGACGATAACTCATGGATGAGATATGTGAGAGGTGCGCAGTGGTCGCGGCGCGCGAAGTGCGGGAGTTCTCGGTCGACGAGCGCCGCGCGCATTCGTCTCGTGAGATATGCGAAGAGCGTGAAGTCCCAGGTCGGGGCTCAGACGGGCCAGCGACCGTCGGCCCCGGCGCCCACGTAGGGGCGCTCGCGCCGCTCCTCGTCGAGCTCGTCCACCCAGCGGCGGTGCGCGTCCACCTGGTGGTCGTGCAGCGCGTCGAGGGTCGTCGCGGCCAGGTGCGGGTGCGCCACGACGAGCGCGTCGAGGACGCAGAGCGTCGCGAGCGCGTCGACGTCCGCGGTGTGCAGCGTGCCGGTCTCCTGCACCCCGTAGTGCTCGCACAGGTCGGTCAGCCGCCGCTTGCCCTCGCGGCCCGGGTCCGCCGCACGGTCGAGGACGAGGGGGTCGAGCACGGGTCGCACGGGACGGCCGAGCCGCTCCGGGATCGTGCGCAGCCCGTGCCGGGCCAGCTCGACGTCGAGCAGGGTCAGGTCGAAGGCCGCGTTGTAGGCGACGACGGGTACCCCGGCGCGCTGGTGGTGGACGAGCAGCGAGGCGATCTCGTCGAGAGCGACGTGCGGTGCGGCACCGTGCGCGACGACGTGGGCCGTCCGGATGCCGTGGATCGCGGTCGCGTCGGCGGGGATCGCGACGCCGGGATCGATGAGCCACGTGCGGACCCTGGTCCCGGTCGGGCCGCGCAGCACGAGGGCCGCCGTGACGATGCGCTCGACGTCGACGTCGAGCCCGGTGGTCTCCGTGTCGAAGGCCACCAGGGGCCCCGCCGTCCAGCTCATCCGTACCGCCTCCGTGCTCGTGCCTGCGCCTGCCGTCGCCTGCGGTCGTCCGCCGCCGGTCCTGCACCTGGTCGTGCACCCGGCCCTGCACGGCCGGCGGGCCGCCGTCGGGCACGACCGGCCGACGGTGGCGCCACCCTCCCAGGTCCCACCCACAGCCCCTCCGTCGACCAGGGCGCGGACCGGCCCTCGTGCCGCCCTGGCCGCCGGTAGGCTGGCCCGGTGAGCAACGAGATCGAGATCGGACGTGGCAAGCGCGGTCGGCGCGCGTTCTCCTTCGACGACGTCGCGGTCGTGCCCTCCCGGCGCACGCGCGACCCGGAGGAGGTCTCGGTGGGGTGGCAGATCGACGCCTACCACTTCGAGCTGCCGATCATCGCCGCCCCCATGGACTCCGTGATGAGCCCCGCGACCGCGGTCGCGCTGGGCAACCACGGCGGCCTCGGCGTCCTGGACCTCGAGGGCCTGTGGACGCGCTACGAGGACCCGGAGTCCCTGCTCGCGGAGATCGCGGAGCTCGAGCCCGTGGCGGCGACCCGGCGCATGCAGGAGATCTACGCCGAGCCGATCAAGGCCGACCTCATCACGCAGCGGCTCAAGGAGATCCGCGCGGCCGGGGTCACGGTCGCGGGCGCGCTGTCGCCGCAGCGCACCCAGGAGCACTACCAGACGGTCGTCGACGCGGGCGTCGACCTCTTCGTCATCCGCGGCACCACGGTCTCCGCGGAGCACGTGTCCGGCGTCGCGGAGCCCCTGAACCTCAAGCGGTTCATCTACGAGCTCGACGTCCCGGTCGTCGTCGGCGGCGCGTCGACGTACACCGCGGCGCTGCACCTCATGCGCACCGGCGCGGCGGGCGTCCTCGTCGGCTTCGGCGGCGGCGCGGCGCACACCACGCGCGTGTCGCTGGGCATCCACGCGCCCATGGCGACGGCCGTGGCCGACGTCGCGGCCGCTCGCCGGGACTACCTCGACGAGTCGGGCGGCCGGTACGTCCACGTCATCGCCGACGGTGGCGTCGGCCGCTCGGGCGACCTCGTGAAGGCGGTCGCGTGCGGTGCCGACGCGGTGATGATCGGCGCGGCGCTCGCGCGCGCCGAGGAGGCTCCCGGCCGCGGCTGGCACTGGGGCCCCGAGGCGCACCACCCGCAGCTCCCGCGCGGCGAGCGCGTGCGGGTCGGCACGGCCGGCACGCTCGAGGAGATCCTGTTCGGGCCGGGTCGCCAGGCCGACGGCACGCTCAACCTCGTGGGCGCGCTGCGCCGGGCGATGGCCACCACCGGGTACTCCGACCTCAAGGAGTTCCAGCGCGTCGAGGTCGTCGTCTCGCCCTACCAGCCCCGCTGAGCCGGGCGATGACGGGACGTGGCGTCGACGCACCGGCGTCCGTCGGCGGCGCGATCGGCCGTGCGTCGTCGTCCAGCATGCTCGAGGTGACCGAGGTCGCCGACCCCGACGTGGACGCCGTCGTCGCGCTGTGGCGCGCGTGCGACCTCACGCGGCCGTGGAACGACCCGTACCGGGACATCGCCGACGCGCGCCTGGGCGAGACGTCGACCGTGCTCGTCGGGCGTGCGGCGCCGGGCACCGTGCCCGACGACGCGGCTGCCGCGGGCGACGCGCCGCGCCCCGGTGACGTGCTCGCCACGGCGATGGTCGGCGTCGACGGTCACCGCGGCTGGATGTACTACCTCGCCGTCGACCCGCGGGTCCGGGGCACGGGCCTCGGCCGGGAGATGGTCGTGGCCGCCGAGGCCTGGCTCGCGGGGGCGGGGGCACGTGCCGTCCGGCTCATGGTCCGGTCCACCAACGACGCGGTGCTGGGGTTCTACGCGCGCCTCGGCTACGTCGACCAGGAGTGCACGGTCCTCGGCCGACGGCTCGGCGACGCGTGACGTCATGAGCGGCGCCGCCTCCGCGTGGGCCCCGTGGCAGCCCACCCGCGACGAGGTCGCGGACCTCGAGGCGGAGCACCGGGCGCGGGTCGGTGCTCTCGACGGTCTCGTCGCCGTGCCCGACCTCCTCGCACCGGGCGCCGGCACCGAGGGGATGCTCGGTGTGCGGCTCGCGGACGGTTCGCGCGCGGCGGGCGTCGTGACCCGGTCGGACGTCGACGCGCGCTCGCCCGCCGCGACGTTCCGCGCGCTGCGAGAGCGCCGCCTGCGGGCGCGCGCCGCGGGACCCGACGTCCCGGGTGCCGTCGCCGCTCTCGTCACCGCGTGGTTCTCCGAGGTGCGCACCGACCACGGCTCCGGCGACGCGGCGCCGACCTGCGGCGCCGTGGACGTCGTGCCCGGCGACGTCGTGCCAGGCGCGGTGCCCGCCGACGACGGGCTTGCCGTCGTCTGGCCGAGCCGCGACGTCGAGGCCGTCGCGGCGCTCGCGGCGTCCGGGCTGCGCCCCGTCGCGCACCTCGCGGCCCGCCGGGACGCCCGTCCCGGCGGCGCCGCGGTCAGCCTGCCGCCCGGTGTCGTGCTGCGCGACGCGGTCGCCACCGACGTCGAGGCCGTCGTGGAGCACCAGCTGGCCGAGCTCGCGCTCGACGCGCTCGTCGGCTCGGCCCGCGTGCGCGAGGACGCGCGCGCGACGCTCGGCCCCCAGGTCGCGGCCGCCGTCGCGCGCCCGGACACGACCGTGCTCGTCGCCGAGCCGGTGCGGCCCGCCGGGGGCGCGCACGGGGTGGTCGCGGTCGAGCCGCCGCGCCTCTCGGGGCTCGTCGCGGGCGCGGTGACGCGTGCCCCTGCCGCCTACGTCGTGCTCCTGCACGTCGACGACGCGCTGCGGGGGCGGGGGCTCGGGTCGGCGCTCGTCGAGGCCGCCCTCGCACGGGTACGGCAGGGGAGCGGTGCCGGGACGACCGTGCTGCTGCACCACGGCGTGCTCAACCCGCTGTCCGCCCCGTTCTGGGCCCGTTACGGCTTCCGGCCGGTGCTCACGACGTGGGAGCTCCCTGTCGGCGCGACGACGTAGCCTGTCCCCATGACCAGCTCCTCGGGCCCCTCGAACCCTTCGTCCGGTCCCGTCCCCGGCGACGACGCCGCGCTCGACGGTCTGCTCGACCCGGAGAACCCTGCGGCGACGTACTTCCTCGAGCCGGACGTCGTCGCCCCGCTCGTCGCCCGGATCGTGTCGAGCAGCGCGGCGGGAGCGCACCGCTCCGTCCTGCCGTTCACCGGCGCGCCCCTCGCGTCGTTCCCCACCTCGTCGCCCGACGACGTCGCGCTCGCCGTCGAGCGCGCACGGACCGCGCAGCGCGCCTGGGCCCGGGTCCCCGTGGGGGAGCGCGCCCGTGTCCTGCGGCGGTTCGGCGAGCTCGTTCTCGCCGAGCAGTCCGACGGCCTCGACCTCGTCCAGATGGAGTCGGGGAAGTCGCGCCGCAGCGCGTACGAGGAGATCGGCGACGTCGCGATCGTCACGCGCCACTACGCCGTGCGCGGCCCGCGCTACCTCGCGGACCGGCGCGCGCCGGGGATGCTGCCCGTGCTCACGGGCACGCGCGTGCACCGGCGGCCGGTGGGGGTCGTCGGCGTCATCGCGCCCTGGAACTACCCGCTCACGCTCGCCTTCGCCGAGGCGGTGCCCGCGCTGCTCGCGGGGAACGGCGTCGTCCTGAAGCCCGACCCGCAGACGACGCTCACGGCGCTGTGGGGCGCGGAGCTCCTCGAGCGCGCCGGGCTGCCGGCCGACCTGTTCCTCGTCGTCGCCGGCGGCGGGGACGTCGGGGCGGCCCTGACGGACCACGTGGACCACATCGCGTTCACGGGCTCGACGGCGACCGGTCGGAAGGTCGCCGCGCGCGCGGGCGAGCGGCTCATCGGCGCGACGCTCGAGCTCGGCGGCAAGAACCCGCTCTACGTCGCCGCGGACGCCCACGTCCCGACGGCGGCGCGCGCGGCCGTGCGTGCCTGCTTCGGCAGCTCCGGCCAGCTGTGCGTCTCGATCGAGCGCCTCGTCCTGCACGAGGCCGTCGCGGACGCCTTCCTCGACGAGTTCGTGCCCCTCGTGCGCGCCATGCGGCTCGGCGCCGGTCTCGACTACTCCGCGGACATGGGGTCGCTCACCTCCCAGGCGCAGCTCGACCGGGTGGTGGAGCACGTCGACGACGCCCTGGCGCGCGGCGCCCGCGTGCTCGCGGGCGGCGTGCACCGCGCGGACATCGGGCCGTTCTTCTACGCCCCCACCGTCCTCGATCGCGTGCCCGACGACGCCCGCTGCGCCCGCGAGGAGACGTTCGGCCCGGTGGTCTCGGTCGTCCGCGTGGCGAGCGACGAGGAAGCGGTGCGCGTCATGAACGACACCGAGTACGGCCTGAACGCGAGCGTGTGGACCCGTGACGTGGCCCGTGGTCGGCGGATCGCCGCGCAGGTCGAGGCGGGCACGGTGAACGTCAACGACGGGTACTCGGCGACGTTCGGCTCGGTGGGTGCGCCGATGGGCGGGTTCAAGGCCTCCGGGCTGGGGCGACGGCACGGGCGGGAGGGGATCGAGGCACTCACGGAGGCGCAGACGATCTCCGTCCAGCGCGGCGCGAACCAGGGCCTGAGCCTCGACACGCTCTACGAGCTCGGCGGCGAGCTGCCGAGCCGGGTGCTCACGACGGCGCTCGACGTCTTGCGGCGGCTGCGCCTGCCCTGACCCGACCGGTCGCGACCCGTCGAGGGTGGGTTCAGCGCACGACCGCGTCGAGCAGGGCCTTGACCGCAGCCGGGACCTCGCGCACGCGGTAGAGCACGGCCTTCCAGGGCTCGACGCTCGACGCGCTCACCCCGACGCCGACCGCGTCGAGCCCCGCGACCCGGCACGAGAAGAGCGCACGGGGCAGGTGGTAGCCCTGGGTGACGACCACGGCGTCCGCGAAGCCGAACTCGTCGACGGCGCGCGAGCACGTCGCGTGCGTGTCGTACCCACCGCGGTCCAGCAGGATCGCGTCGTCGGGCACACCACGGTCGAGGAGCCAGGCGCGCATCGAGGCCGGTTCGTCGTAGTCGTCGTGCGCGTCCCCGCTCACGAGGATCACGGGCGCGACGCCGCGGGCGTGCAGGTCGGCCGCGGCGTCGAGCCGACGCCGCAGGTACGTCGACGGCGAGCCGTCGGGCCGTAGCCCGGCGCCCAGCACGACGACGGCGTCGCTCGCCGGGACGTCGTCCGGAGCAGCCACGTGGGAACGGCCGACGCCCTGGACGACGAGGAACGGCAGGACCGCGACGACGGCGAGCCCGGCCGCGCCCAGCACCAGGGTCCGGCGGCGCGGGCGACGGGCTCGGGGACGGCGGGGCGCTCTCGCGGACGTCTCGGTCACGCGCCGACCCTAGCCGCAGGGAGCGGACCGGTGTCCGGAGAGTCCGGCGACACGCTGCCCCGAGCTGCGACTCAGACCGGAGCCGTGGGCCGCGGACCGTGAGGTGTGAGGGGCTCGCGCCGGGCCGTGCGGAGGCCGGTCAGCGTCCGAGGTCGGTGATCTCTGCGACGAGGTTCGCCCGCGCCCGTTCCTCCCAGCGCTCGGTGGCGAACGTCGTCCGGTAGAGCGGTCCAGCATCCAGCAGCGAGCGCAGGACCGCGGCGCGCCCCGCCCGGAATACGTCGTCGGGCACGTGGGCGTACTCGGCGCGCACCTGGCGCGCGTAGCGCGCGTAGCGGTCGGGTGCGGCCGCGAGGATCGCGAGGTCGGCGTCGGAGACGAGGGCTCCGGTGGCGTCGCCCGCCGCCGGGTCGTGGTGCGTGGTGAGCAGCACGAGCCGCGCGACCTCCGCGGCCGCCGCCGCGCCGACGTGCGGTGCGAGCGCGGTCGTCGCGAGCCCGGCCGAGCGCTCCTCGTCCCGACCCGCCTCGCCGTCGTGCACGGCGTCGTGGAACCAGATCGCGAGCTGCGTGACCGAGGCGGCCGGTTCCACGGCGGGAGCGGTCGGCCCGGACCCGGCCACGCGGGGTGAGCGTGCGACGTCGGACTCCCGGGCTGCGCGCGCGACGTCGGGCACGCCCGCCGGACGGCCCTCCAGCAGCGCGAGCGAGTCGAGCGCGTGCACGAGGTGCTCGGGCCCGTGATAGACCCGGTGCGGCTCGTGCCAGCGCTCGACGAGGTCGACCCCGACGGCGCGCGCGCCGGGCAGCAGCGCGTCCCACCGCGCGAGGAGTGCGTCGGCCTTGGCCGCGCGGCGCGCCCGCCCGGGGACGCGCAGCCCCGAGGAGCCCAGCCGACGCGCGAGCTCCCGCCCGTCGACGGGCACGGCGCCGGCCGCCACAGCCTCCTCGTAGCGCTCCGCCGCGACGTCGTAGTGGTCGAGGTCGAACGCCCGCCGGCTGAGCCCGATCGCCTCGGCGAGCGCGTGCAGCTCGTCCAGCGAACGGTCGGACACGAGGTGGCTGAACAGCGTCCCGTGCGCGGGCCACGCAGGCGGGTCGACGTAGACGGTCACCCACCGAGCATGCCATCCGCCCGTCCCGCCGCGCCCTGGAGTCTTGACCCGGCGCGGACCAGCAGCGTCAGGAACCGGGACGTGCGCCCTCGACCACCTCGACGCACTGACGCGCGATGGCGAGCTCCTCCATGGTCGGGATCACCATGACGAGCGTCGACGTCCAGTCGGGCGAGATGACGCGCGGCTCGCCGGAGTCGACGGCGTTGCGGTCCGCGTCGACCGACAGGCCGAGCGGCTCGAGGCCGTCCACGACGGCGGCGCGCACGGCGGCGTCGTGCTCGCCCACGCCCGCGGTGAACGCCACGACGTCCACGCGGCCGAGGACCGCGTGGTACGCCCCGACGTACTTGCGCAGGCGGTGGATGTAGACGTCGAACGCCTTCTTCGCGTCCTCGTCGCCCGCGTCGATGAGGCGCCGCAGCTCGCGGAAGTCGTTCACGCCGGACAGGCCCTTGACGCCCGAGCGCTTGTTGAACAGGTCGTCGATCTCGTCGATGCTCATGCCGGCGTTGCGCGCGAGGTGGAACACGACGGCCGCGTCGATGTCGCCCGTGCGCGTGCCCATGACCAGACCCTCGAGCGGCGTCATGCCCATCGAGGTGTCGACCGCGACGCCGCCGCGCACCGCCGACGCCGACGCCCCGTTGCCGAGGTGCAGCACGATGGTGTTGAGCGACTCCATGCGGCGGCCGAGGACGCGCGCGACCTTGCCGGCGACGTACTGGTGGCTCGTGCCGTGGAACCCGTAGCGCCGCACGCCGTGCTCCGCGGCGACCTCGCGGTCGAGCGCGTAGGTGGACGCGGCGTCGGGCAGCGACGTGAAGAACGCGGTGTCGAACACGGCGACGTGCGGGACGTCGGGCAGCAGGTCGCGCGCGACACGGATGCCCGTGACGTTCGGCGGGTTGTGCAGCGGCGCGAGGGGCGAGAGCTCGTCGATCTGGCGCACCACCTCGTCGTCGACGAGGACGGGCTGCGAGAAGATCGCCCCGCCGTGCACGACGCGGTGGCCGACGGCGTACACGTCGGCGTCCGCGAGGTTCGGCCCGACCTCGTCGAACAGCCCGAGGGCGATGCGCAGGGCCTCGCCGTGGTCCGGGACCTCCTGCTCACGCGTCGTCGTGTTCCCGGCGAACCGGTGCTTGACGATGCCCTTCTCCTCGCCGATGCGCTCGATCGTCCCCGCGGCGATCGCCTCGCCGCCGACCGGGTTGACGAGCTGGTACTTGAGCGACGACGAGCCGGAGTTCATGACGAGCACCGACCCGTGCGCCCCGTACGCGCTGTAGGGGTTGGGGCGCTCGCCCTCGGGCAGGATCGTCATGAGGTGGCTCCGGCGGTGGTCGTGTCGGGGGAGATGGCGGGGGCGTCCGGCTGCGAGGACGTCTGCGCCTGGATCGCGGTGATGGCGACCGTGTTGACGATGTCCTGCACGAGGGCGCCGCGCGACAGGTCGTTCACGGGCTTGTTGAGGCCCTGGAGCACCGGCCCGACGGCGACCGCGCCGGCCGAGCGCTGCACGGCCTTGTAGGTGTTGTTGCCCGTGTTGAGGTCCGGGAAGATGAACACCGTCGCGCGGCCGGCGACGTCGGAGCCGGGCATCTTCGACGCCGCGACGGACGCGTCGACCGCGGCGTCGTACTGGATCGGTCCCTCGACGAAGAGGTCGGGGCGGCGCTCGCGCACGAGCGACGTCCCGCGACGCACCTTGTCGACGTCGGCGCCCGAGCCGGACTCGCCCGTCGAGTACGAGAGCATCGCGACGCGCTGCTCCACGCCGAACTGGGCCGCGGTCGCCGCGGACGAGATCGCGATGTCCGCGAGCTGCTCGGCCGTGGGGTCGGGGATGACGGCGCAGTCGCCGTAGACGAGCACGCGGTCCTCGAGGCACATGAGGAACACCGACGAAACGACGGACACGCCCGGCTGCGTCTTGATGATCTCGAACGACGGCTTGATGGTGTGCGCCGTCGTGTGCTTCGCACCCGACACCATGCCGTCGGCGAGGCCGAGGTGGACCATCATCGTGCCGAAGTAGGAGACGTCCTGGACGCGCTCGCGCGCCTCGTCGAGCGACACGCCCCGGTGCGCGCGCAGGCGCGCGTACTCGGTCGCGAACAGCTCGACGTGCTCCGGGTCGTGGGGGCTGAGGACCGTCGCGGCGTCGATGTCGAGGCCGAGCTCGGCCGCTCGTGCGCGCACCTTCTGCTCGTCGCCGAGGATCGTGAGGTCCGCGACCTGGCGACCCAGGAGGGTCGACGCGGCGCGCAGGATGCGGTCGTCGTCGCCCTCGGGCAGCACCACGTGCTTGCGGTCGGCGCGCGCCCGCGAGAGCAGCTCGTACTCGAACATGAGCGGTGTGACGACCTCGGGTCGCGGGACGTCGAGGCCCGCGAGGAGGGCCGCGCCGTCGACGTTCTGCTCGAACAGCGCGAGCGCCGTGTCGACCTTGCGCTGCGACTCCTTGGTGACGCGCCCGCGGGCCTGCGCGGCGGCGCTCGCGGAGCGGAACGTGCCGAGGTCGGTGCGGATGATCGGCAGGCTCGGGTCGAGGTCCGCGACGAGTCGCGCGGTCGACTCCGGCGGGAAGAACCCGCCGTTGAGGATGACGCCCGCGAGCGAGGGGAAGCCCGACGCCGCGTGCGCGGCGAGCAGCCCGATGAGGATGTCGACGCGGTCGCCGGGCGTGATGACGACGGCGCCCTCGGTGAGCCGGTCGAGCAGGTGCTCGAACGACATCGCGCCGACGAGCAGGTCCGTCGCCTCGCGCGCGAGCAGCGCCTCCTCGCCGAACGCGAGCCGTCCGCCGACGGCCTCCATGAGGGTGCGGACGGTCGGGGCGTCGAGGAAGGGGTCCTCGGGCACCGCCCATCCGGGCACGCCGTC
Source organism: Cellulosimicrobium sp. So1_17 (assembly GCF_055181235.1). NCBI lineage: Bacteria > Bacillati > Actinomycetota > Actinomycetes > Micrococcales > Promicromonosporaceae > Cellulosimicrobium > Cellulosimicrobium sp. So1_17. The sequence goes on along the minus strand of NZ_CM143702.1, from coordinate 1,731,764 downwards.
GGTCCCCGGCGCCGCGAGGAGTGCCCGCACGGCGTCGAGGTCCTCGGGTGCCACACGGTTCGCGACGACGCCGATCGGCTGCGCGTGCTGGGAGCGCAGCTCCGCGACGCTCACCTCGATGAGGTTCCCCACGGCGTCGGGCTGCCGGGCCTTGCCCGAGACCACGAGGAGCACGGGCGCGCCGAGGTTCGCCGCGACGCGCGCGTTGAAGGACAGCTCGGTGGGTCCGGCGACGTCCGTGTAGTCCGTCCCGACGACGACCACGAAGTCGCAGACGCTCGCCACCTCGTGGTAGCGCGTCACGATCCGGGAGAGCGCTGCCTCCGGGTCGGCGTGCACGTCCTCGTACGTCACGCCGATCGCCTGCTCGGCGGTCAGGTCGACGCCGTCGTGCGCGAGCAGGAGCTCGAGCACGTAGTCCTGCACGTCGGGCCCCGCGGCCCGGGTGACCGGCCGGAAGACCCCGACCCGCTGGACCTTGCGGGCCAGCAGGTCGAGGACCCCGAGCGCGATCGTGGACTTGCCGGTCTCGCCCTCGGGCGAGGTGATGTAGATGCTGCGAGCGGGAACGCTCACTCGTTGTCTCCTCCTGTGTCCTGCACGGCGCCGCTGTACTGCGGGCCGCCCTCCTCGGTGCCGGTCTCGCCGACGTCGGGCCAGACCCAGTCGCGCACCTCGGGGATGTCCTCGCCGTGCTCGCGCGTCCACTGCCGGGCGGCGAGGCGCGCGTCGACCATCTCCTGGCGCAGGCCCGCGTAGCGCGAGCGCAGCTCGGGGACCCGGTCGATGACGTCGACGACGAGGTGGTACCGGTCGATGTCGTTGAGCATCGCCATGTCGAAGGGCGTGGTCGTGGTGCCCTCCTCCTTGTACCCGCGCACGTGGATGTTGCCGTGGTTCGTGCGGCGGTAGGTGAGGCGGTGGATGAGCCACGGGTAGCCGTGGTAGTTGAAGATCACCGGCTTGTCGGCGGTGAACAGCGTGTCGAAGTCCTTGTCCGACAGGCCGTGCGGGTGCTCGTTCTCGTCCTGGAGGCGCATGAGGTCGACGACGTTCACGACGCGGACCTTCAGGTGCGGCAGCCGCTCGCGGAGGATGTGCGCGGCGGCGAGCACCTCGAGGGTGGGGACGTCGCCCGCGCACCCGAGCACGACGTCCGGGTCCTCGCCCTCGACCTCGGTCCCGGCCCACTCCCAGATGCCGAGGCCGCGCGTGCAGTGCGCGATCGCGTCGGGCATCGAGAGGAACTGCGGCGCCGGCTGCTTGCCCGCGACCACGACGTTCACGTACTGGCGCGAGCGCAGGCAGTGGTCGTAGGTCGACAGCAGCGTGTTCGCGTCCGGCGGCAGGTACACCCGGACGATCTCGGCCTTCTTGTTGACCACGTGGTCGATGAAGCCCGGGTCCTGGTGCGAGAAGCCGTTGTGGTCCTGGCGCCACACGTGGCTCGACAGCAGGTAGTTGAGGCTCGCGATCGGCCGACGCCACGGGATGTGGTTGGTGACCTTGAGCCACTTCGCGTGCTGGTTGAACATCGAGTCGACGATGTGGATGAACGCCTCGTAGCTGGTGAACAGGCCGTGCCGCCCGGTGAGCAGGTAGCCCTCGAGCCACCCCTGGCACTGGTGCTCCGACAGCATCTCCATGACCCGACCGGCGCGCGCCATGTGCTCGTCGACGTCGGGGCCGTAGAAGTCGGCGTTCCACTGCTTGTCCGTCACCTCGTACACGGGCTGCAGACGGTTCGACGCCGTCTCGTCAGGCCCGAAGATGCGGAAGTTGTCGGGGTTGAGCCGCACGACGTCGGTGAGCCACTGCCCGAGCACGCGCGTCGCCTCGGCGACGGACGAACCGGGGCCCGACACGTCGACGGCGTAGTCGCGGAAGTCGGGCAGGCGGAGGTCCTTGAGGAGGAGGCCGCCGTTGGTGTGCGGGTTGTCGCTCATGCGGAGGGCGCCCTCCGGGGCGAGGGCGGCGATCTCGTCGCGCAGGCGGCCGTCGTCGTCGAACAGCTCGTCGGCCCGGTACGACTCGAGCCAGCCCTTGAGGACCTGGAGGTGCTCGGGCGTGTCCCGGGCGCTCGCGAGCGGCACCTGGTGCGCGCGCCACGAGTCCTCGGTCTTCTTGCCGTCGATCTCCGGCGGGCACGTCCAGCCCTTGGGAGTGCGGAAGACGATCATCGGCCACGCGGGGCGCTCGTCGTTCCCGGCCTCGGCGTCGGCCTTGATCTGCGCGATGTGGTTGAGCACCTCGTCGAGGAGCTTCGCGAAGCGCTGGTGCACCTCGAAGTGGTCCTCGCCGTCGAAGCCGCCGACGAAGAAGTACGGCGTGTGGCCGTAGCCGATCATGAGGTCCCGCAGCTCGTCGTCGCTGATCCGCGCGAGGACGGTCGGGTTGGCGATCTTGTACCCGTTGAGGTGCAGGATCGGCAGGACGACGCCGTCGTTGCGCGCGTTGACGAACTTGTTGGAGTGCCAGCTCGTCGCGAGCGGTCCCGTCTCCGCCTCGCCGTCGCCGACGACGGCCGCGACGAGCAGGTCGGGGTTGTCGAACGCCGCGCCGTAGGCGTGCGAGAGGGCGTAGCCCAGCTCCCCGCCCTCGTGGATCGAGCCGGGGGTCTCCGGGGCCACGTGGCTCGGGATGCCGCCCGGGAACGAGAACTGCCGGAAGAGGCGGCGCAGGCCCTCGGTGTCCTGCGTGATGTCCGAGTAGGTCTCGGAGTACGTGCCCTCGAGGTAGGCGTTCGCGACGAGGCCCGGCCCGCCGTGCCCCGGCCCCGCGACGTAGATCGTCGACTGCCTGCGCTCCGCGATCGCGCGGTTGAGGTGCGCGTAGAGGAAGTTGAGGCCGGGCGTGGTCCCCCAGTGCCCGAGGAGGCGCGGCTTCACGTCGTCGCGTGACAACGGGGTGCGCAGCAGAGGGTTGGCCAGGAGGTAGATCTGGCCGACGGACAGGTAGTTCGCGGCGCGCCACCACGAGTCGACACGACGCAGCGTCTCCTCGTCGAGCGGGGCGACCTCGGCGGGACGCCAGGCGGTGGACTCGGTGGCGGTGGTCGTGCTCATCTCACGCTCCAGCAGGGGGAAGGGTTCGCGAACGACTACGGCTTCATACAACCCCATCCACCCCGGCCCTGCACGAGGTTCGCCGCACGGTCGAGGTGTGACGTTCGCCCGAAAGGGTAGAAAGGGTCGAAGGTCCCGGTCGTACCGGTACGCAGGGTCGGACCGGGCGCCTCGCCCGGTGTGACGTCCGTCGGACGGGCGCCACCGATTCCGGCCGGTGACCTGTGCGCGGATACGGTGGTGCCGTGCCCGAGACCGCTCCCCGCCGTTCGCTCTGGGCGGTCGCCCGTCAGCCGCGGATGATCGGCCTGCTCGTCCTGTTCCTCGTCGCGGCAGCGGTGTGCGCACGCCTCGGTGTGTGGCAGCTCGACCGAGCGCAGCAGCGCGCCGAGCTCGCCGCCCAGCAGGAGGCGGCCGAGGTGGCCGCCGAGGGTCCGGAAGGGCTCGGGGTGCTGCTCCCGCCGCAGTCCACCTTCCCGGGCGAGCTCGTCGGGCGCCAGGCGTGGGTCGAGGGCGAGTACGACGCCTCGGAGCAGCTGCTCGTCGCCGGTCGCGCGCTCGACGGCGAGGTGGGCTACCTCGTGCTGACGCCGCTGCACGTCACGGACGACGGCACGGGCGGCGACTCGTGGGCAGACCTCTCCGGAGAGCCGGTGCTGCCGGTGGTGCGCGGGTGGGTCGCGACGCCCGACGACGCGGCCGCGCTCGAGGTGCCCGACGGCGAGGTGCGTCTCACCGGCTACCTGCAGGCGTCGGAGGCCGCGGGCGAGGAGGTGCTGCCGGACGGGCAGACCGACTCGATCTCCACGGGATCCCTCGTCAACGCGTGGGGCGGGCCGATGTACTCCGGCTACCTCGTGCTCATCTCGTCCGACCCGCCCCAGGCGTCGCCCGACGACGGCGGACCCGCCCTCCTGCCGCGCCCGACGATCGAGGGCGGCACGGGCCTCAACCTGCAGAACCTCTTCTACGCGCTGCAGTGGTGGGTGTTCGGCGGGTTCGCCGTCCTGCTGTGGCTGCGGCTCGTGCGCGACGAGGCCGCCGGTGTGCGCCGCGGGTCGCGGGGCGACGACGACGGGATCGCCGGGCTGCCGGGTGACCGCCAGATCGACCCGAGCGCTCCGACGTCGACCCTCTGAAGGGCGATCTCGCGACGTCCGGGTCGATCTCGCGTCACAGACGCCGTCGCATCGCCTCTCGGACGCGTCGGACGAGCACCTCCGGGACGGCGAGATCCGCCCGCACCACCCGGAGCACGACCCAGCCGGCCTCGACGAGGGCGTCGTGCCTCCGCTTCTCGCGCCACAGCCGCTCGCCGGCGTCGCCGAACTCTCCGCCGGTGTACTTCACGGCGCCGTCGAACTCGATCGCGACCTTCAGCTCCGGCCAGGCGAGGTCGAGCCAGCGGCGCCCGAGGCGGGTGTCGACCGCGAATCCTGGCGTCGGCGCCGGAAGGTCGGCTTCGTGGACGATCCAGCGGACGGTCGACTCACCAGGCGACTCGGCGCGGGCGTCGGCCAGAGCGACGACCGATCGCGCGCGGCGTACGCCTCTCGCGCCGGCCGTCTCCTCGAGGATCGCCTGGATGACGCCGATGTCGGCGCCGGCCCGCAGCCCCGAGTCGGCCACCACCAGCGCCTGCGCTCCCGCGATGCTGCGCGCGCAGTCGACGACGGTGCGTTCCAGCGTCGTGACGGGCAGGCCGAGCACCTCCGTGCGGTCGCGCTGAGGAAGCGTGGTCCAGTGTCGGCGCAGGCGGCGCTCGCGGACCTGTGCCCCCTTCGGGGCGCGCAGCTGTGTCACGTGCACGACGTCGGCGAGCTGCCAGGTCCAGCAACCGTGCAGCAGCGCGGCGCTGGTATGGCTGAACCAGTAGGTCGTCGTGAGTCGCTCGGCAACCGCCGCCACCTGCCGCAGCACGTGTTCGCGGCGAGATTCCGCGGGACCACGATCTGCGGCTGCGGGCAGCGGCAGGTAGACCCCGCGGCGGACGCGTTCGAGCGAACCGCTGTCCGTCCTGCGAGCGAGCTCGGCGCGTCGCTCCTCGGTGAAGCGGACGGTGAGCGGGAGGACTGGGCCAGTTGCCGCGCACTCGTCACCGGGACGCCGGGCGGACGGGACACGTGGGTGGGCGGGCGTCGTCGGTGTCTCCACGGGACAGAGCCTGCTGCGTGCCCACCAGCCGGAGACACCCCACGAAGAGATCTGTGGACGGCCAGACGCGAGATCGACCCGAGTGCTCCGAGGTCGACCCTCTGACGGTCGACTTCGGGACGCTCGGGTCGATCTCGCGAGCGGAAGGTGACGTGAGCGCTACTCCTGCTGCCAGGAGTGCCACAGTCGGGCGTAGTCGCCCCCGGCCGCCACGAGCTCGTCGTGCGGGCCGATCTCGCTGATCCGTCCGCCGTCGACGACGGCGACGCGGTCGGCGTCGTGCGCGGTGTGCAGCCGGTGCGCGATCGCGACGACGGTCCGGCCCTCGAGCACCGCGTTGAGCGACCGCTCGAGGTGACGAGCGGCGCGCGGGTCGAGCAGCGACGTCGCCTCGTCGAGGACGAGCGTGTGCGGGTCCAGGAGCACGAGGCGCGCGAGCGCGACCTGCTGCGCCTGCGCCGGGGACAGCGCGTGCCCGCCCGAGCCGACCTCCGTGGCGAGACCGTCCGGCAGCGACTCGACCCACCCGCGGGCGTCGACCGCGTCGAGCGCGGCGACCAGCGCGTCGTCGGTCGCGTCCACGTCCGCGAGGCGAAGGTTCTCCGCGAGCGTGCCGACGAACACGTGGTGCTCCTGCGTGACGAGCGCGACGTGCCGGCGCAGGTCCTCCAGCGGGAGCTCGACGAGCGGCACGCCGCCCACGGTCACCGAGCCGCCGGTGGGCGGGTGGATGCCCGCGAGCATGCGCCCGAGCGTGGACTTGCCCGCGCCCGACGGCCCGACGACGGCGAGGCGCTCGCCGACCCGGAGGTCGAGGTCGATCCCGTGCAGCACGTCGTGGCCCTCGCGGTACGCGTACCGCACGCCCCGCCCGACCACGTGCTCGTCGGCCGGGACCGCGGTGCCGGCCTCGCGGTCCGGGGAGACGAGCCCGACGCCGATGACGCGTGCGAGCGACACCGCCGCGACCTGCAGCTCGTCGAGCCAGAACACGAGGTCGAACACCGGGCCGCCCATCTGGAACCCGAAGGCCGCGACGGTCGTCACCGTGCCGACCGTGGCGTGCCCCTGCGACACGAGCCAGCCGCCCCACAGCAGCACGACGATCGGCGCGAGCGCGACCGCGGCGTCGATCGACGGGATGAGGCGCATGCGCAGACGCAGCGTGTAGTCCTCGGCGGCGAACGCCTCGCGCAGGTCGGAGTCGATGCGGCGGCGCAGCCGGCCGCCGAGGTGCAGGGCGTCGACCGTGCGCGCCCCCTCGACCGTCTCGGTGATCGTGCCGTTGAGCGTCGCGTACGCCGCCGACTCGCGCAGGTAGCCCGGGGTGGCGCGGGCGAGGTACCAGCGGGTCGCGACGACGACGATCGGCACGCCGACCAGCAGGCCGAGCGCGACGAGCGGCGCGGCGAGGAAGGCAGCGACGAGGGTGAGGGTGATCGTCACGACGCACACCAGGACGCGCGGGATGCCGAACCGGATCGCGTGCTGGAGCTTGTTCACGTCGTTGGTCGTCCGCGCCACGAGGTCGCCGGTCCCCGCGCTCTCGACCGTCGAGAGCGGCAGGCGCGTGACGGTGTCCATGAACTCCTCGCGGAGGTCCGCGAAGACCTCCTCGCCGAAGATCATCGACACGCGCTGCGCGAACCGCACGACGACGGCCTGCACGAGCACCGCCGCGAGACCGACGAGCACGAGCTGGTCGACCTGCGCGACCGTCGTGCCGGCCACGACCTCGTCGACGATCCGGCCGAGCAGGAACGGTCCGGCGAGGCCCGCGACGGCGGCGAGCGTGTGCAGCACGGCGACGCGCGTGAGGGCGCCGCGGTGCCGGCGGAACAGCGCGGCCGTGGTGCGGCGGACCTGCGCGCCCTCGGCGATCGGCAGCTTCCGGTCGCTCATCGGGCACTCCCTGCGGTCTCGTGGTCGTCGGTGCGGCTCGTCGCCAGGTCGGTCGGGCCCGGCTCGTCGTCGGTCATGCTGCGGCCCACGACGGCGCGGTACGCGGCTCCCGCCGCGTCGTGCCGGGCGAGCAGCTCGGCGTGGGTGCCCTGCGCGACGACGCGACCGGCGTCGTCGAGCAGGTGCACCGCGTCGAGGTGGTCGAGCACGAGCGGGCTCGCGGTGACCACGAGCGTGGTGCGCCCACGCCGGGCCTCGGCGACGCGCTCGGCGATCCGCGCCTCGGTGTGCGCGTCGACCGCGCTCGTCGGCTCCACGAGGACGAGGATCTCCGGTTCGGTGATCAGCGCCCGGGCGAGCGCGACGCGCTGACGCTGCCCGCCGGACAACGACCGGCCCTTCTCCGGCAGGTCGCCGGCGAGGCCGCCGGGCACCGAGTCGAGGACGTCCTGGGCGTCGGCCGTGAGGACTGCCTGCAGCAGCACGGCCTCGACCGACCGCCCGCGCGCGTCGAGCTCCTCGCCGAGGACGCCGGAGAACAGGTGGCTCGTCGCCTCGGCGACGACGACCCGGTGCCGCAGGTGCTCGGTGTCGAGGTCGGCGAGCATGACCCCGCCGAGGCGCACGGGCGTGGTGGCCTCGGCGTCGTCGTCGAACCGGCCGAGGCGCGTCGCGACGCGCGCGGACGTGTCCGGGTCCGCCGAGACGAGACCCACGACCCGACCCGGCTCGAGCACGAGACCGCTCGCCTCGTCGGTGAGAGGGGCGCCCGGCGCAGGTGCCGGCACCGGCGTGGCGGAGGGGCGCGTCGCCGCCTCGATGCGCAGGACGTCCTGGATCTTGCCCGCGGAGATCAGCCCGCGGATCGTCATCTGCAGCATCTGCGTGGCCATCTGCACGGGCCAGGCGAGGAAGGCCGCGTAGGAGTAGTAGGTGACGAGCTGGCCGGGCGTGATCTCGCCAGCGACCGCGGCGCGCGCTCCCAGCCACACCACCGCGACGGCGAGCAGGCCCGGCAGCAGCACCTGGAGGCCGTCGAGGAACGACTGCACCACGGCCACCCGGACGCCCTCGCGCCGCACGACCTGCGACTGCGCGGCGTAGCGCCCGGCGAAGACCTCCTCGCCGCCGATGCCGCGCAGGATGCGCAGGCCCGAGACCGTGTCGGCCCCGAGCGACGTGAGACGGCCCGTCGCCTCGCGCTGCGCGGCCTGCCGGGACTGCAACGGCTTGACCAGGAGCGCGAGGATCGCCGCGACCACGGGGATGCCGAGCGCGATGACGAGCCCGATCGTGAGGTTCTGGGACAGCAGCACGATCGTCACCGCGACGTAGGCGAGCACGCCGCCGAGGAACCGGCCCGCCATGGCGAAGATCTCGCCGGTGCGCAGGGCGTCGTTGGCGACGGCGGCGACCACCTCGCCCGTCGGGAGCTTGCGCGTGATCGCGTGGCCCGAGCGGGACGCCTTGTACCCGACGACCTGCGAGAAGGCGAAGGCGGACCGGAGCCAGTTCTCGACGTCGTACCGATGGCTCAGCGCGCCCGCTCCCACCATGACGACCGCGACGGCGAGGAGCGCCCCGATGCCGAGGAAGAGGTCACGGCCGAACCCGCTCGTGAGGCCGTCGTCCACGACACGACCGAACAGGAGGGGCGTGGCGGCCTGGCCGAGCATGGTGAGCGCACCGACGAGCAGCGCCATCGCGAGGATGCCGCGCTGGCGCCACGCCTGCCACGCCAGCATGCGCGCGGGCGTGGTGAGCGGAGGGGTCCCGGGGTCGGGGAGGGGGAGGGGTCGCACGGTGTTCTACCCTAGGTTCGGCGTCCGACACGGAGCCACGGAATAAGTCGTCGCGCCACCACGCGGCGCGGAGCACGACGTGAGGACACTCCCGGCATGACCACCCAGGACCCCGCCACCAGCACCGCCGCGCCGAGCAGCGAGGCCGCGCGGACGGCCATCAGGAAGGCGCGCGGCGCCCTCGCGCGGTACCGGGTCCTCGCGATCGTCACCGGTGTGATGCTGCTGGTCCTGTGCGTCGAGATGCTCATGAAGTACGTCTTCGGCGTGAGCGACGACATCATGCGGTACCTCCTGTGGATCCCCTTCGCGCACGGCTGGATCTACGTCGTCTACCTCGTGACGGTCCTCGACCTGTGGACCAAGATGCGGTGGGGCTGGGGCCGCCTCGCGACGATGGTCTTCGCGGGCGTCGTCCCGGTCATGTCGTTCATCCTCGAGAAGAAGGTGCACGCGGAGGCCGAGGCGAAGCTCGCCGGCCTGGAGGAGCGGTACGCCGCGTGAGCACGTCGGCACCGCACGCGGCCCGGCCGGCCCCGCTCGTCGAGCCCGGTCGTGAGCTGACGACCGCCGAGCTCGAGCGCTACGCGCGCCACCTGTCGCTGCCGGGCGTCGGTCCCGAGGGACAGCGGCGGCTCGCCGCGGCCCGGGTCCTCGTCGTCGGGGCCGGCGGCCTCGGGAGCCCGGCCCTGCTCTACCTGGCCGCCGCGGGCGTCGGCACGATCGGGATCGTCGACGACGACGTCGTCGACACGTCCAACCTCCAGCGTCAGGTGATCCACGGCGGCCCGGACGTGGGACGCCGCAAGGTCGACTCCGCGCGCGAGACGATCGCTGACGTCAACCCGCACGTGCGCGTGGTCGAGCACACGGTGCGACTCGACGCCGGCAACGCGCTCGACGTGCTGCGCGGCTACGACGTCGTCCTCGACGGCGCCGACAACTTCCCGACGCGCTACCTCGTCTCGGACGCCGCCGAGGTGCTCGGCCTGCCCGTCGTGTGGGGCTCGATCTACCGCTTCCAGGGCCAGGTCAGCGTGTTCTGGGGGCGTCCCCGGTACGTCTCGCCCGTGCCCGACGACGACGCCCCCACGGGGGGTGGCCTCCCCATGGGCGCTGGCCCGGCCGGGGCGACCGGACCGGGCGACGCCGACGCCCGGGGCGCGACGTACCGCGACGTCTTCCCCGTCCCACCGCCGCCCGGCGCGGCACCCGACTGCGCGACGGGCGGGGTGCTCGGCGCGATGTGCGGCACGGTCGGCTCGGTCATGGCGACGGAGGCGATCAAGCTCGTCACCGGCGCGGGCACGACGCTGCTCGGCCGGCTCGCGGTGTACGACGCGCTCGACCTCACGTGGCGTCAGCTCACGGTGCGGCCGGACCCGACGCGCGCGCCGGTCACCGCGCTGCTCGCCGGCGACGACGCCTACGCCGCGTTCTGCGGCCTCGCCCCTGCCGTGCGAGCCGGGGGGTCGGGGGAGCACGCGGCGCCGGACCCGGCGGACGTGCCGGTCGAGGTGAGCGCGCACGAGGCGGCGACCCTCCTGGCGCCCGCGGAGGGGCGACGGCCGGCGTACCTGCTCGACGTGCGCGAGGACTGGGAGGCGCAGGTGCGCCCGGTCCCGGGCGCGAGGCTCGTCCCCAGCGGCACCTTCCTCGGCGGTCTGCCGGGGGCACCGGACGACGCCGCGCGCGCCGCTCTCGCGGACCTCCCGACGGACCGGCCCGTCGTCGTCGTGTGCGCGATGGGTGCGCGGTCTGCTCGCGTCGCCGACGTCGCGCGCGCCGTGGGCGTCGACGCGCGCTCCGTCGTCGGCGGCGTCCCGGCCCTGCTCCCCGAGCTCGCGACGACACCGCCCTCCGCGACGACACCGCCCCCCGCGAGGTAGAAGCCGCGGTCGCGAGACAGAGCTCCGCGTGCTCTATCTCGCGACCGCCCGTTCTATCTCGCGGGCGCAGGCGTCACAGGGCGAGGTCGAGCCGGCCCTGCGGGGACGAGCTCGCGAGCGCGCCCTCGCGGCGCGGGATGCGCCCGGCACCGGCGGCCAAGCGCCCCGACTCGACCGCGAGCCGCATCGCGTGCGCCATGCGCACGGGGTCGGCCGCGCGTGTGACCGCGGTCGCGAGCAGCACGCCGTCGCACCCGAGCTCCATCGCGAGCGCGGCGTCCGACGCCGTCCCGATCCCTGCGTCGAGGATCACCGGCACGCGCGCGGACGTCGCGATCGCCTCGATGTTGCGCGGGTTGAGGACGCCCAGCCCGGTGCCGATGGGCGCGCCGAGCGGCATGACCGCCGCGCAGCCGACGTCCTCGAGCCGCCGCGCGAGGATCGGGTCGTCGTTCGTGTACGGCAGCACGACGAACCCGTCGCGCACGAGCTGCTCCGCCGCCTCGACGAGGCCGATCGGGTCGGGCAGGAGCGTCACGTCGTCGGCGATCAACTCGAGCTTGACCCACTCGGTCCCGCACGCCTCGCGCGCGAGGTGCGCCGTGAGGACGGCCTCGCGGACCGAGAAGCAGCCCGCCGTGTTGGGCAGGGCCCTGATGCCGAGGCGGTCGAGCAGGCCCCAGATCCCGGCGTCGGTCGACCCCTCGCCGCCCGCGCGGACCGCGACGCGCCGCATCGCGACGGTCGTCAGCGCCGTGCCCGACGCGACGAGCGCGTCCTCCAGCGTGAGCAGGTTCGCCGCGCCGCCGGTGCCCATGACGAGGCGCGAGCCGATCGCCTCGCCGGCGACGACCAGGGGGTCGTCGTCCGGCGTGCGGAGCGGTGGCGTGCGGTCCGACGGCGGGGCGTCCGTCGACCGGGTCGGGGCGGCCGTGCGCGTGGTCTCGGTGGCAGGCATGCGCAGCTCCTTCAGCCGCCCTGGACGGCGGTGACGATCTCGACGCGGTCGCCAGGCGCGACCACGGTGCTGGACCACGCGCCGCGCGGCACGACGGCGTCGTTGATCGCGACGGCGACGCCCTGCGGCGACCCGTTGGTCACGTACGCCGGGACGAGTGCGGCGACGAGGTCCTCGACGCCTGTGGTCGCGTCGAGCGCGTACTGCTCGCCGTTGACGAGCGCGGTCGGTGCGGTGGTCTGGGGCACGGGGTCATCTCCGGGTCGAAGGGACGGTCATCTGCGGGTCGCGGCAGTCGGTGGTGCCGCCGGCGCCACCGACCGGGTGGTCGGTGAAGCGGTCGGGACGGGCCGCGGCGAGGGCCGTGGCGTCGTCGGCGGCGAGCGGCTCACCCGTGAGGCCCGCGACGACGGCCTCCGCCGTGAGCGGCGCGAGCAGGACGCCGTTGCGGCCGTGGCCCGCGGCGACGTGCAGCCCCGGGACGTGCGTGGCGCCGACGAGCGGCAGGTTGTCCGGCGTGGCGGGTCGTGCGCGGGGCGTGACGTCGACGAGCGCCGCCTCGTCGATCCCCGGCAGCAGCGCGCGAGCGTCCCGCAGCAGGGCGAAGACGCCGCCCGCGGTCGCGCGACGGTCGTCCGGGTTCTCCTCGGTCGTCGCTCCGACCACGACCTCGCGGTGCCCGGCGCACGGGCCGTCGCGGACCGGGTCCCGCGGGACGACGTACACCGGGCGTCCCTGCACGACGCCGCGCACGACGTGCTCGAGCGCGAGCTCCGGCCCTGCGTCGAGCCGCAGCGTCTGGCCCTTCACGGGGCGTGTCGGCACGCGGACCTCGGGGACGTCGGCGAGCAGCGCGCCGGTCTGCCAGCCCGCCGCGAGCACCACGGCACCGGCGCGGTGGAGGTGCCCCGCGTCGTCGTGCACGCCGACCGCGCGACCGGACGGGTCCCGCGCGACTCTCGTCGCGGACCGTGGCACGACGACGGCGCCCGCCCCGGTCCGCGACGCCGTCAGGAGCGCCGCGTGCGTCGCGCGCGGGTCGACGGCGTGGTCGTGCGGTGCCCACGCGGCGCCCGCCACGCGCGGCCCGAGGTGCGGCTCGCGACGTCGCGCGTCGGCGAGCGTGAGCGCGTGCGAGTCGAGGCCGTGCGCGGCGTGCAGGGCGAGCACGCGGCGCACGAGGGCGAGGTCGTCGGAGTCGTACGCGACGGTGAGCGTCCCGGCCGTGCGCAGCCCGACGTCCGCGCCGGTCGCGTGCTCGAGGTCGGCGGCGAACCCGGGCCAGGCGCGCGCTGCCGCCAGGTGGAGCGCGAGGGCCTCGTCCTCGCCGAAGTCGGCCTCCGTGACGGGCGCGAGCATCCCCGCCGCGGCGTGCGTCGCGCCGTCGCCGGGCGAGGGGTCGAGCACCGTGACGGTCAGACCGGCGCGCGCCGCGCGCCACGCCACGGCGAGCCCCACGATCCCGCCGCCCACCACGACGACGTCGCGCGCGCCGTCGGGCACGGGGGCGTCCACGGGCAGGGCCGGGCGCGCGGAGGTGGGTGCGGACGTCGCCGTGGCCGCGGACCGGACCGCGTTCGGGACGGCAGGGGGGTGCATGTGCGCTCCCTTCGCTGGCATGACCCAGATCAGGTTCGACGGTCGGCTCCTACGCCCTCTCAGCCCCGTGCGGGGCTCCCGTGCTCTCGGCCACAGTACCGGCCGCGGCGACGCACCCGCCCCTACACTCCGACGGATGAGCACCGAGACCTCCGTCACGTGGGGCACCGACGCCCGTGCCCGCCTCGCCGCCGCAAGGCTGTACCTGTGCACCGACGCCCGCGAGGAGCGCGGCGACCTCGAGGACCTCCTGCAGGCGGCGCTCGCGGGCGGGGTCGACGTCGTCCAGCTCCGCGACAAGACGCTCGACGTCGCGCGCGAGCTCGAGCTCCAGGAGCTCGTGGCGCGGGTGGCGGGGGAGCACGGCGCGCTGTGGGCGGTCAACGACCGGGCCGACGTCGCCGGGCTGACGGGTGCGCCCGTCGTGCACATGGGCCAGCGCGACCTGCCGGTCGGGGCAGTCCGTTCCCTGCTCGGCCCCGCCCCGGTGATCGGCCGCTCGACCCACTCGACCGAGCAGGCCGCCGCCGCGGAGGCCGACCCCGACGTCGACTACTTCTGCGTCGGCCCGCTGTGGGCTACGCCGACGAAGCCCGGGCGGGCCGCCGTCGGGCTGGACCTGCTGCGCGACGTCGCCGCGTCCGCCCCGACGACGCCGTGGTTCGCGATCGGCGGGATCGACGCCGGGCGTCTCGACGCGGTGCTCGACGCCGGTGCGACGCGGATCGTGGTCGTCCGGGCGATCACGGAGGCTGCGGACCCCGAGACCGCGGCGCGGGCGCTGCGCGAGCGTCTCGAGGAGCGCGCGGGCGTCTGACGCGGTGCCGGACGGGCGCCGCGCGGCGACTATCCTGGACCGGTGACGTCTCCCGCCACCACCCCTGACACCCCCACCACGGCGCAGGTCGCCTCGACCCCGCGCCCCGTGCTCGTCGTCGACTTCGGCGCCCAGTACGCGCAGCTCATCGCGCGCCGCGTGCGCGAGGCCAAGGTGTACTCCGAGATCGTGCCGCACACCTTCACGGTCGAGCAGATGCTCGCGAAGGACCCGGCCGCGATCATCCTGTCCGGGGGGCCCTCGTCGGTCTACGCGGCAGGCGCGCCGTTCGTGGACCCGGCGCTGTTCGAGGCCGGCGTCCCGGTCATGGGCATCTGCTACGGCTTCCAGGCGATGGCCGCGGCGCTCGGCGGCGACGTCGCGCAGACCGGGCAGCGCGAGTACGGCGGCACCGAGGTCGAGGTCTGCTCGGCCGGCGTGCTGCTCGCCGAGACGCCCGAGAACCAGACCACGTGGATGAGCCACGGTGACGCCGTGCACCGCGCGCCCGAGGGCTTCGAGGTCCTCGCGACGTCGTCGGGCTCACCCGTCGCCGCGTTCGAGGACCGCGAGCGGCGCCTGTTCGGCGTCCAGTGGCACCCCGAGGTCAAGCACTCCGCGCACGGCCAGACCGTGCTCGAGCACTTCCTGTACGACGGCGCGGGTCTCGCCCCCGAGTGGACGCCCGGCAACGTCATCGCGGACCAGGTGGCGGCGATCCGCGCGCAGGTCGGCGAGGCGCGCGTGATCTGCGGCCTGTCCGGCGGCGTCGACTCGTCCGTCGCGGCGGCGCTCGTGCAGAGGGCCGTCGGTGACCAGCTCACGTGCGTGTTCGTCGACCACGGCCTGCTGCGCGCGGGCGAGGCCGAGCAGGTCGAGCGCGACTTCGTCGCGTCGACGGGCGTCAACCTCGTCGTCGTCGACGCCAAGCAGCGCTTCCTCACCGCGCTCGCGGGCCACAGCGACCCCGAGACCAAGCGCAAGATCATCGGCCGCGAGTTCATCCGGGTGTTCGAGGACGCTGCGCGCGACGTCGTCGCCGACGCCGGCGCGCACGGCGAAGAGGTCAAGTTCCTCGTCCAGGGCACGCTCTACCCCGACGTCGTCGAGTCCGGCGGCGGCGAGGGCGCGGCGAACATCAAGAGCCACCACAACGTCGGCGGCCTGCCCGACGACCTGCAGTTCTCGCTCGTCGAGCCGCTGCGCACGCTGTTCAAGGACGAGGTCCGCGCCGTGGGGCTCGAGCTCGGCGTGCCCGAGGAGATCGTCTGGCGCCAGCCGTTCCCCGGTCCCGGGCTCGGCATCCGCATCGTCGGCGAGGTCACGGCCGAGCGTCTCGAGACCTTGCGCGCCGCCGACAAGATCGCGCGCGAGGAGCTCACGAGGGCCGGCCTCGACCGCGAGATCTGGCAGTGCCCCGTCGTGCTGCTCGCGGACGTGCGGTCGGTCGGCGTCCAGGGCGACGGCCGCACCTACGGCCACCCGATCGTCCTGCGCCCCGTGTCGTCCGAGGACGCCATGACGGCGGACTGGACGCGTCTGCCCTACGACGTGCTGTCGGTGATCTCCACGCGCATCACGAACGAGGTGAACGAGGTCAACCGGGTCGTGCTCGACGTCACGAGCAAGCCGCCGGGCACCATCGAGTGGGAGTGATCCCGGCGGCGTCCAGCCGTTCGGCCTACGCCCGTGCCGCGATCCTCGCGGCGCGGGCGTAGGCGTTCTCGACGTCGGCGAGGACGCGGGGCCAGCCCGCTGACGACGGCACGTCGCGGTTGTGGGCGACGACCCGGTCGAGCAGGCCGTCCTCGGTGACGAGGCGGACGAGCGCGTCGGCGAGGCCCGTGTCGTCGTGGGCCAGGAGGGCGTCCACGCCGTCGGTGAGACGCTCGGCCACGCCCGACTGCGAGCGCGTCACGACGACGAGCCCCGCCGCCTGACCCTCGAGGGCCGCGATGCCGAACGCCTCCTCGACCGCGGGGGCGGCGAACACGTCGGCGCGCGCGTAGAGCCGCTTGAGCTCGGTCGCGGTGAGCCGGCCCGGGAGCGAGACGACGTCGTGCAGGTCGCGCTGCGCGACGAACCGCCGGGCGGCGTCCAGCTCCGGGCCGTCGCCCGCGACCGTGGCGTGGAGCGCGCCGTCGGGAACCCGGGACGCGGCGTCGCGCACGACCTGGAGCAGCGGGAGGACGCGCTTGCGCGGCGCGAAGCGTGTCGCCGCGACGACGTGGACGGCGGCCCCTTCCATGCGCTCGCCCCGCTCGGTCCGGGGGACGCGCCACGCGTCGAGGTCGAGACCGTTGTGCAGGACGGCGACCTCGCCGTGGTCGCCGACGATGCGGCGCAGCGGCGCCGCCGTCAGCTCGCTCACGGCGGACCACAGGACGGGCCAGCGCGACCACCGCACGACGCGGTCGAGCGCGGCGAACGCTCGCTCGGCGCCGCCCCAGACGGAGTGGACGGTCAGCACGGCGGGCAGCCCCGCCCGGACGACCGCGCGCAGCGACGCCTGGGTGGACGGGGTCAGCACGCCCATGTGGAGATGCACGACGTCGGGTCGGGCCTCGCGCAGCAGGCGCGCGACGTGGTGGGGGGCCCGGGGATGGACCGGGTAGCCACCCGGGACCCGCGCCGCGAGTCGGTGCACCGTGACGCCCTCGTCGACCTCGGTGGTGATGCCGTGCGAGCCCGGCCGCTCGGGCGTCGTGCAGACCACCGCGACGTCGTGCCCCGCCGCGGCCTGCTGCTGCGCGAGCCGCGCCACCTGGGTCTCGATGCCGCCGAGGAGCGGCAGGTAGCAGTCGGTGACGTGGGTGATGCGCACCCGGGAATCCTCCCACCCGGCGTGCCGCGCCGACGACACGCGGACCGACCTGCGGCGACACACGCCGCCTGCGCGAGCGCCACGCCCTTCCGGTCGCTACGGTGGTCTCGAATGGGTGGTTCGACCGTCCCGCGGCGGCCACGCCTCGCGGGCGGGGGCGCGCCGGACGGGCCAGGTGGGTCCTGACGAAGGAGAAGCGCCACATGTCCAGCACGGTCACCGTCACACCGGCACGAGGGGTCCGGGGCATCGGGCTCGTCTCGATCATCGCCGGCATCGTCCTCATCCTTGCGGGCATCGGCACCTGGATCGTCGTGTCGAACCAGCTGTCGGCCGAGGAGATCACCGTCTCCGACGACGCGTCGTTCATGGCGGGGCGGCACGTGAACGGACCGCTCACCGCGTACGCGCAGGCGGAGGTCATCAACAAGCACGCCCTGGAGGCGAGCGGCGGGCAGACGTACGCCGAGCTCGACCAGGACGACCCGACGCGCCAGACGGTCATGACGGCGTCGTTCCTCCGGGCCTCGCTCTTCACGTCCGTCGTGGCGTTCGGCGTCGCCGCTCTCGTCGTCGGCCTCGGCATCCTGTTCCTGCTGCTGGGCCTCGCCCTGCGCAAGCTCGCCGGCGGCCCGAGCGTCGCCGTCGAGACCCCGGCGGCGTACACCTCGGGAGGCGACCTGTCCGGCGTCGGGCGGCACGTCGACCCGGCGTCCACCCCGGCGGCTCCCGTCGCGCCGACCGCACCGCCGGTCACGCCGACGACGCCCGTGGCTCCTGGCCGCACCTCGGCCCTCTCGACACCCGCCGCCGAGGCAAGGGCGGCAGCGGCGAGCACCGCCGAGCCGACCGGCGCACCCGGGACAGGCACGCCGTCGGCCCCGGGGGCGAGCCCGGAGGCGGCGCCCCAGGACCCCACACCGCCGTCGGCCACGCACCCGACGACCACGGACCCGGCGCAGCCCCGGCCCCGGTCCCAGACCCCGCCGGACGAGCGCCCGGGGACACCCGCGAGCTGACCCGGCGCGCCGGGTGCGCGCGGACCCGCCGCGCGCCCGGCCGAGACGTCCGTCCGGACGCCGGAGACCCGCTCCCGCTGAGTCGCGCCGGGGGGAGCATGCGGACCGGCCGTCGCTCGGACGAGCCGAGGGGTCGTGACGATGGTCGTCACGACCCCTCGGCCTTCGAGCACCCGGTGTCAGCTCTGCCCGCGCCGCCGGACGCTCGTCACGACGGACCCGACCACGAGGGTCACGCCCGCGACCACGAGCACCACGATCGCCGCGAGGCCCAGGTCGACGTCGGCGCCCAGCGCGGCGGCGAGGACCGCCGCACCGAGGGCGAAGAGCACGAAGCCCCACACGATCGTCGCGACCCGCGGGCCACGCGAGGGCTCGCGGCCTGCGGCCGTGCCCGGTTCCACGGCCGGCGGGGCAGTGCTCCCGGGCACGGGCGTCTCGTTCCCGGCCCGCGCCGTGGTCGTCCACGGCTCGTCGGCGGGCGATGTCCCGGCCGCCGCTCCCGCACCTACCGCTGAGGTCGCCGCCGTGGACGTCGCCGCCGTGGACGTCGCCCCCGTGGACGTCGCCGCCGTGGGCGGCAGCGCCAGGGTGTCGTCCGCGAGCGCGGGGGGCAGCACCTGCGTGTCGTCCGTCGACGTGGGGAGCGGCGCCGTCGCGTCGCCGTCGAACAGCTCGTCGTGGAGCGGGCGCGTCCCGCCCGATACGTCCTTCTCGTCGCTCATCAGTTCTCCTCGATCGTGACCTGGCCGGCGCCGACGACGACGTCGAGGACCAGCAGCGGGTCCTCGCCTGCCTCGACCTCGGCGTTCTCGAACGTGACCGGCCGTGTGCTCACGCCGCCGATCTCGCGGTCCTCGCCGTCGACACGCCACCGCGCGCTGCCCGCGAGGACCTGGACGTCCGCGCGGACGGGGACGTCGTCCGGCACGATCACCGTCACGTCACCGGCGCCCAGCTCGACCGGCACCTCGACCGGTGACGTGCCCGACGCGTCGGACAGGTCGAGCTGGGACAGGTCGATCGTCGGGTCGCCCCACCGCACGGCGAAGCCCGCCTCGGCGACGTCCTGCTGCGTCACGGTGTAGGTCCCGTCGGACACGGTCCGCGCGTCGCCGTCGCCGAGGACCAGCCGGGTCGAGTCGTCCTGCCAGACCGCCGTCGGCACGCCGACGACGAGACCGAGCACGGCCAGCCAACCGAGTGCGCCGCTGGTGCGACCCCGCAGACCGCTCACGACGATCGCGAGACCTGCGAGCACGACCGATCCGCCGATCCACGTGAGGAACACGGGCCACGCCAGGTCACCCTGGCGCTCGACCACGAGCAGGAGCGCGCCGAGCAGGAGGCTCAGGCCGACGACGATCCCCACCGCCGCGGAGCCGGGACCTCGCGGTCGGCGCGGCTTCGGAGGGCGGGGCGTCGGCGGCACGGGCGGGACAGGGGGGCGGGCGGACGTGCCCGCGGCCCAGGCCGGCGCCGCCGAGGTGCTCGCTGCGGGGGCAGCGGCGTACGGGCTCGCGTGCGCCGTCCGGGTGGCGTCGGAGGCCGCGTCCGCCGTCCGTACGTCCCCACCGGAGGTCGCCAGGTGGGGAGGCACCGGGGCCGGGGAGCCCCAGGGGGCGTCGGTCGGGCCGTGCCCGGGAGCGGCGGCACCGGGGACGGGTCCCGGCGTCGTCGGACCCTCGGGGCCGTTCCCGCCGGACCAGCCGGGACCGCCCTGCGGTCCGGACCAGCCGGTGCCAGCACCGCCTCGCGTGCCGTCACGCCGCAGGACGGAGACCGCCACCACCGCCACCACGACGATCGCCGCGACCCAGAACAGGCCCGTGAGCCAGCCGAGGTGCAGGTAGTCCCACCAGGACCACCAGCCGCCGCCCCACGAGAGGCCGACGACGACCGACGCGATCGCACCGAGCATCGCGACGTCGAAGTTCCCGCGGACGGCCTCCTGCAGGTGGATCCGCCCGTCCCGTCGCTCGGGCAGGAGCGCCCACGCCGCGCCGTACAGGACGAGGCCGGCGCCGGAGAGGAAGAACGTGACGAAGAGGATGCCGCGCACCAGCAGCGGGTCGATGCCGAAGCGCTCCGCGACGCCTGCCGCCACGCCGCCGACCCAGCGGTCGTCCGACCGGGCGATGCCGATGCGGCGCACGCCGTCGAAGAACCCGTCGGCGCCCGTGCCGGGCGCTCTGCTCGGCGCAGGGGGCGCTGTCGGCGGCACCTCGGTGCCGGGTCCGGCCGTCGGTGCCGGTCCACCGGTCGTCGCCGGGCCGCCGTCGGGACCGGGCCCGGCCGACGGGCTGGAGCTGCCGCCGGGCGGCTCAGGAGGGAGGGGCGTTGTGCTCATGCCTCCATGCTGGCCGTCCGGACGGTACCGGGGGTATCGGGAGGCACCCTGAGCCGACCCTGAAACAGCGCCCGTCCGCACCCTGGTTCGGCCCCCGGACGACGCCCAGGGGGTCCGCGACGTGTGACGATCGGGGGGTGACACCTCGAACCGGCGCTCCCGCCGCCGCCCGCACCGGGTACGCGGTGCTGCCCCTGCGCCGCCCCGAGCGCGGCCGCTGGGTAGGTGGCGTGTGCGCCGGGATCGCCGCGCACCTCGGCGTCCCCGTCGGGCCGGTGCGCCTCGTGATGGGCCTGCTCGGGCTCGCGGGAGGCGCCGGCCTCGCGCTGTACGTCTTCTGGTGGCTCACCATCCCGGCCGGCGACCCCCGCACGGCGCGCGACGAGCAGCGACCGGCGTCGCTCTCGCGCCTCGCGCCGCGCCTGCAGGGCCGGGTCTCGCGGATGCCGGTCCGGGACGTCGCGATCGGCGTCGTGCTGCTCGGGGGCGCGGCGCTCCTCGTCGCGCTGCGCGCAGGCATCGACATCGAGGTGTCGTGGGTCATCCCGGTGCTCATCGCGCTCGCGGGCGCGGCGCTCGCGTGGAGCCAGCTCGACGCCGCGGAGCGCGGACGGCTCGTGAGCCGTGCGGGCGGGCGCACGCCGGCCGGTGTCGTGCGCATCGCGGGCGGGGTGGTCCTCGTGCTGGTGGGCATCGTGCTGCTCGTCGGGCAGGACGCCCGGCCGTCGTCGATCGTGCGGGCCGCGGTCGCGTCCGTCGCGGTGCTCGGCGGCGTGGCGATCGTGCTCGCCCCGTGGTGGTTGCGGCTCGTGCGCGAGCTCGGCGACGAGCGTGCCGCCCGCGCCCGCGAGGCGGAGCGCGCCGACATCGCGGCACACCTGCACGACTCCGTGCTCCAGACGCTCGCGCTGATCCGTGCCCGGGCGTCCGACGCCGACACCGTCGCCCGCCTCGCGCGCGCCCAGGAGCGTGAGCTGCGCGAGTGGCTCTACGACGACCGGCCGTCGCCGGGGACGTCCCTCGCGGCCGAGCTGCGCGGGCTCGTCGCCGAGGTCGAGGACGAGCGCGTGGGGCGCCGCGCC
The DNA here is from genome assembly GCF_055181235.1 of Cellulosimicrobium sp. So1_17. NCBI lineage: Bacteria > Bacillati > Actinomycetota > Actinomycetes > Micrococcales > Promicromonosporaceae > Cellulosimicrobium > Cellulosimicrobium sp. So1_17. The sequence goes on along the minus strand of NZ_CM143702.1, from coordinate 1,710,303 downwards.
GAGGCGCTCGGCGGCTCCGCCGAGGGGACCGACGCCGGGCCGGTCGTGGTGGACCTCGTCGTCGTCGGCGACTGCGTCCCCACGCAAGAGACCGCCGCGCTGCTCCAGGCGACGCGAGAGGCGCTCGTCAACGCCGTCGCGCACGGGGCACCGCCCTACTCCGTGTACCTCGAGGTGAGCGCGTCGGCCGCCGAGGTGTTCGTGCGCGACCGTGGCAACGGGTTCCGCATGGCCGACGTCGCGCCCGACCGGTTCGGGGTGCGCGAGTCGATCCTCGGCCGGGTCCAGCGCCGCGGCGGCACGGCGGAGATCATCAGTCGTCCCGACTGGGGGACGGAAGTACGGTTGCGGGTGCCGCGCGGGGCTGCCCCGGAGCCCGCCGGCGCACCTGCGCAGGAGAGCCTCGAGGAGACGACGTGACGACGATCCCCAGCCCGGCCGCCTCGGGCGACGGGACCCGCCCGGTGCCTGTCGTCCTGGTCGACGACCACCACATGTTCCGCGCCGGCGTCCGCGCGAGCCTCGACCCCGCGCTCGTCGAGGTCGTCGGGGAGGCGGACTCCGTGGACTCGGCCGTCGAGCGCGTGCACGCGCTGCGACCGCCCGTCGTGCTGCTCGACGTGCACCTGCCCGGCGGGAACGGCGGCGGTGGTGCCGAGGTGATCCAGCGGTGCGCCGACGTGCTGACCGACGTGCGCTTCCTCGCGCTGTCGGTGTCCGACGCCGCGGAGGACGTCGTCGCGGTGATCCGCGCCGGCGCGCGGGGCTACGTGACGAAGGCGATCTCCGGCCCGGACCTCTCGGCGGCCGTCGCCCAGGTCGCGGGCGGCGACGCGGTGTTCTCGCCGCGCCTCGCCGGGTTCGTGCTCGACGCGTTCGGCACGGGGGCGGGCGACGTCGCCGTGCGCGACGACGAGCTCGACCGGCTCTCGGCGCGCGAGCAGGAGGTCATGCGGCTCATCGCGCGCGGCTACACGTACCGGGAGGTCGCGTCGGAGCTGTTCATCTCCATCAAGACCGTCGAGACCCACGTCTCGGCGGTGCTCCGCAAGCTCCAGCTCTCGTCGCGCCACGAGCTGACGCGCTGGGCGGCCCAGCGCCGCCTCCTCTGACGGCGCGCCGCCGTTGAGTGCTGGATATTTGTCGAGCGAGCGCTGTTCCGACGACAAATAGCCAGCACTCAACGGGGGGCGGGGGGTCCGGTCCAGGCGGGGGAGAAGCGGACGACGTCGCCCACGACCGTGACGGCGGGCGGGCGGACGCCGGCCTCGCGCGCGCGGTCGGCGATCGTCGCGAGCGTGCCGACGGTGGTGCGCTGGCGCGGGCCGTAGCCGTCCTCGACGACGGCCACAGGGGTCTCGGGCGAGCGGCCCTGCGCGACGAGCGCGTCCGCGGTCTCCGCGAGACGGGACACGCCCATGAGCAGCACGACCGTGTGGTCGGTCGCGGCCGGGACCTTGCCCACGTCCTCGTGGCCCGTGAGCACGGTGAACCCGCGCGACACGCCGCGGTGCGTCACCGGGATCCCGGCGGCCGCGGGGACGGACACCGCGCTCGTCACGCCCGGCACGACCTCGACGGGGATGCCGTGCTCGCGGCACGCGTCGAGCTCCTCGCCGCCACGGCCGAACACGTAGGGGTCGCCGCCCTTGAGCCGCACGACGCGACGCCCGACGAGTGCGTGGTGCACGAGGATCGCGTTGATCTCCGACTGCGGCACCGGGTGGTGGCCCGGGGTCTTGCCGACGTCGACCACGACCACGTCGTCGGCCAGCTCGTCGAGCAGGCCGCGCGGACCGAGCCGGTCCGCGACGACGACGTCCGCCTCCGCGAGCAGACGCCGGCCGCGCACCGAGATGAGCCCGAGGTCGCCCGGACCGCCCCCGACGAGCGCGACGGAGCCGACCGGGCGCACGAGCGGCGTCGTGACCGGGCCCGCGTTCGCGAGGAGCGCGTCGGCCGTGTCGGCGCTCGCAGCACCGACCGGTGCAGGGACGCTCCCGCGCACGCCCCGCAGCGGCAGCTCGCCGGTGTCGAGGAGCGCCGCGACGGCGTCTCGGACGCGCTGCGCCCGACGCGGGTCGCGCCCGGCGTTCACCGCGACGCTCACCTCGGCGTCGGAGCCCTCGGGACCGAGCGGGCCGGGGACGCGCGTGCGCGCGACGGCCGGGACCCACGCCGTCCCTGCCTCGGCGTCGCCCGCGGTGACGCAGAAGACCCGGTCGGCCTCGGCGTCGGCGGCGACGAGCGCGTCGACCTCGCGGTCGCCCGTCGCGGTGTGGACGAGCCACGCGCCGTCGAGGTCGCCGGTGAGGTAGTCGCGGCGCACCCACCGCACGTGCTGCTCCTCGACGAGGGCGCCCAGGTCCTCGCACACGAACGGCGCCACGACCTGGACGCTCGCCCCGGCCTCGACCAGGCCCCGCGCCCGGCGCGCGGCGACCGGACCGCCCCCGACCACCACGGTCAGCCGACCCGCGACGCGCAGGCCGAGCGGGTACGTCTCGTGGTGCGACGCAGCAGCGTCGTCACGGTCGTCGGCGCCGGTGGCGCGGGTCCTGGTCATCGTGTCCTCAGATCGTGTACGCGCCGGGGCGCTCGGCCGGCCGGCGGGCCGCCGCGAGCGCGTCGCCGACCATGCCGGCGGCGAGGGTGCCGCCGTCCTGGGCGTCGACCAGGAGGAACGCGCCAGTGCGACGAGCGACGACGTACTCCTCGGCGGCGATCGGGGACGCGAGGCGCAGCGTCACGCGGCCGATGTCGTTGAGCTCGAGCCGCTCGGCGGGCTCCAGCTCGGCGGAGTCGAGGTCGAGGCGCCCGACGACGTCGCGCACCACGGCCTGCACCGTGCGGGTCGTGTGCTTGAGGAGCACGCGCGACCCGGGGAGGAGCGGGCGGTCGGCGAGCCACGCGACCGTGCCCTCGACGTCCTGGCTGACCTCGGGCGCCTCGGCCGCGGCGGCGATCAGGTCGCCGCGGGCGACGTCGACGTCGTCCGTCAGGCGGATCGTCACGGACTGCGGTGCGAACGCCTCCGTCAGCTCCTCGCCGCTCGCGAGCGAGTCGGCCGTGTCGATGCCCGCGACGGTCGTGCGGCGGCCCGACGGCAGCACGACGACCTCGTCCCCGACGCGCACGACCCCGGACGCGACCTGGCCCGCGTACCCGCGGTAGTCGCGGTACCGGTCGGCGTCCTGCGCCGCGGCGAGCCCCGTCTGCGGGCGGATGACCACCTGCACGGGGAACCGGAAGGACTCCGCGTCCGGGTCGTCGCCGGTGGGGAGGGACTCGAGCAGCTCGAGCAGGCTCGGGCCGTCGTACCAGGGGGTGTTCGGGCTGCCGTGGTCCACGACGTTGTCGCCGACGAGCGCGGACACCGGCAGGGTGTGCACGTCGGCGACGCCGAGCGCAGCCGCCGCCGCGCGGATGCCGGCGGCCAGCTCGTCGTAGCGCTCGCGCGAGTAGTCGACGAGGTCGATCTTGTTCACCGCGACCACGACGTGCGGCACGCGCAGCAGGCTCGTCACCGCGAGGTGGCGGCGCGTCTGCTCGAGCAGGCCCTTGCGCGCGTCGATGAGCAGCACGACGACGTCGGCCGTCGACGCGCCCGTGACCGTGTTGCGCGTGTACTGCACGTGCCCGGGGCAGTCCGCGAGGATGAACGAGCGCCGGGCCGTGGCGAAGTACCGGTACGCGACGTCGATCGTGATGCCCTGCTCGCGCTCGGCGCGCAGGCCGTCGGTGAGCAGCGCGAGGTCGGCCGTCTCGAGGCCGCGGTCGCGCGACACGCGCTCGACGGCGTCGAGCTGGTCCGCGAGGACGGACTTGGAGTCGTAGAGCAGGCGGCCGACGAGCGTCGACTTGCCGTCGTCGACCGAGCCCGCGGTCGCGAGGCGCAGCAGCGTCCCGCGGCGGTCGTCGTCGAGCGCACGGTCAGCCGAAGTGGCCGCCGCGGCGTCGTCTGTCCATGTGGTGTGGGCGCCCATCAGAAGTACCCCTCCTTCTTGCGGTCTTCCATGGCGGCCTCGGAGAGGCGGTCGTCGGCGCGGGTCGCGCCGCGCTCGGTGATGCGCGTGGCCGCGACCTCGGCGATGACGTCCTCGACGCCCGTCGCGTCCGAGCGCACGGCCCCGGTGCACGACATGTCGCCGACGGTCCGGTACCGCACGGTCTCGGTGCGGAGCGACGCGGTCTCGGCGTCCGTCCGGGGGAGCGAGTACGGCCCGACGGCGAGCAGCATGCCGTCGCGGTCGAACACCTCGCGCTCGTGCGCGTAGTAGAGCTCCGGCAGCTGGATGTTCTCGCGCGCGATGTAGCGCCACACGTCGAGCTCGGTCCAGTTCGACAGGGGGAACACGCGCACGTGCTCGCCCGGCCGGTGGCGGCCGTTGTAGAGGTTCCACAGCTCGGGACGCTGGTTGCGCGGGTCCCACTGGCCGAACTCGTCGCGCAGCGAGAAGACACGCTCCTTCGCGCGCGCCTTCTCCTCGTCGCGCCGCCCGCCCCCGAACACCGCGTCGAACTTGTGGCCCGTGATCGCGTCGAGCAGCGGCTGCGTCTGCAGCGGGTTGCGCGTGCCGTCGGCGCGCTCGCGCAGGCGGCCGTCGTCGAGGTAGTCCTGCACGCTCGCGACCTCCAGCCGCAGGCGCAGGCGCTCGGCCGTCGCGTCGCGGTACTCGAGGACCTCGGGGAAGTTGTGGCCCGTGTCGACGTGCAGCACGGGGAACGGCACCGGGCCGGGCGCGAACGCCTTGACCGCGAGGTGCAGCATCACCACGGAGTCCTTGCCGCCGCTGAACAGCAGCACGGGGCGCTCGAACTCGGCCACCACCTCGCGGATGATGTGGATGCCCTCGCTCTCCAGCGCGTCGAGCTGGGTGAGCCGCCGACCCACGGGGAGCGCGGCGTCGGGCGCGACCTCCGTGTGCGCAGCGTCTGTCGTCGGGCCGGTCGTCAGGTCGATGGTCGTCATGCCCGTCCTCATACGTGGAGTCCGCACTCTGTCTTGTCGAGCCCCGCCCAGCGGCCGGCCCTCGGGTCCTCGCCCGGCGCGACGCGCCGGGTGCACGGCAGGCAGCCGATCGAGGGGTATCCGTCGTTCAGCAGGGGGTTGAGGATCACCTGGTGCTTCGCGGCGTAGGCGAGCAGGTCGTCGAACGACCAGGCCGCGAGCGGGTTGATCTTCACGAGCCCGTTCTTCTCGTCGAACGTGACGAGGGGTGTGCTCGTCCGGGTCGGCGCCTCGTCGCGGCGGACCCCGGTCACCCAGACCTCGTACCCCGCGAGCGTGCGGTGCAGCGGCTCGACCTTGCGCATCTGGCAGCACAGGGCCGGGTCGCGCCCGAACAGGTCCTTGCCGTGCGCGGCGTCCTGCTCGGCCACCGTGAGCTCGGGCTTCACGTCGACGATCGTCACGTCCATCTGCTGCTCGACGGCGTCGCGCGTGCCCACCGTCTCGGCGAAGTGGTAGCCCGTGTCGAGGAACAGCACGTCGACCCACGGGACCTGCTGCGCCACGACGTGCGGCAGCACGGCGTCGGCCATCGAGCACGCGACGGCGACCGACGTGCCGAACTCGCGCGCTGCCCAGGCGATGACCTGCTCGGCCGTCGCCTCGTCGTCGGCGCCGATGCCCGAGCCCGCGAGCTCGGCCACGCCGCGCCGCGCGATCTCGCGCAGCTCGTCGAGCGAGCGCTTCTCGCGCCCGTGCTCGACCCGCTCCGCGTGGTGCGCCGCCTTCGACGCCTCGCGCTGCTCCGCCTTCGCCCGGGCGGCCGCGCGCAGCGCGGCCAGCGGGTCCGTGGTCGTCTGCTCGCTCACTGGAGTGCCTCCTCGTCGGCCCGGTGCGCCCACTCGGCGAAGGTCTCGGTCCCGTCCTTGTCGGACTCGTAGCGGCGTACGACGCGCTCGACGTAGTCCGGCAGGTCGGTCGCGGTGACCTTGAGCCCGCGCACCGTGCGGCCCATGCCCGCGGTCTCGCGGTCGTCCGAGGCCAGCCCGCCGCCCAGGTGGACCTGGAAGCCGGGGACCTGCTCGCCGTCGTCGTCCAGGACGAGCTGGCCCTTGAGCCCGATGTCCGCGGTCTGGATGCGCGCGCACGAGTTGGGGCACCCGTTGACGTGCAACGACAGCGGCTTCATGCCGGACAGGTCGCCGAGGCGCTTCTCGAGCTCGTCGATCGTCGCGGTCGCGGTGTCCTTGGTGTCGACGATCGCGAGCTTGCAGTACTCGATCCCGGTGCACGCGATGGTGCTGCGGCGGAACGGGCTCGGGTTCGCGTCGAGGCCGTTGGCCTTGAGCGTGCTCACGACCTGCTCGACGCTCTCGTCCGGGACGTCCAGCACGAGCAGCTTCTGGTGGGGCGTGAGCCGCACGCGGCGCGAGCCGACCGACTCGGCGAGGTCGGCGACGTTCGCGAGGATCGTGCCGGACACGCGGCCCACGTAGGGCGCCGCGCCGACGTAGTTGAGCCCGTCCTTCTGCTTGTGCACGCCCACGTGGTCGCCGGGGACCGGCGGCTTCGGCGCGGGCGGGCCGTCGGGGAGGCGGTACCCGAGGTACTCCGTCTCGAGGACCTCGCGGAACTTCTCCGGCCCCCAGTCGGCGAGGAGGAACTTCAGGCGCGCCTTGTTGCGCAGCCGGCGGTAGCCGTAGTCGCGGAAGATCTGCACGACGCCGTGCCACACGTCGGGCACCTGCTCCTCCGTGCAGAACGCGCCGAGGCGCTCGCCGAGGCGCGGGTTGGCCGAGAGCCCGCCGCCGACCCACACGTCGAATCCGACGCCGAGCTCGGGGTGGCGGTGCGCGACGAACGCGACGTCGTTGATCTCGTGCACGACGTCCTGGCTCGGGTGGCCCGTGAGCGCGGTCTTGAACTTGCGCGGGAGGTTCGCCAGCTCGGGGACACCGATGTACTTCTCGGTGATCCCGGCGATCGCGGGGCCGATGTCGATGAGCTCGTCCGCGGCGATGCCCGCGACCGGGCTGCCGAGGACGACGCGCGGGACGTCGCCGCACGCCTCCGTCGTCTGCAGGCCCACCGACTCGAGCCGGCGCCAGATCTCCGGGACGTTCTCGACCTCGACCCAGTGGAGCTGGATGTTCTGCCGGTCGGTGATGTCGGCGGAGTCGCGGCCGAAGTCCTTCGAGATGTCCGCGATGACGCGCAGCTGCTCGGTGGTGAGCGCCCCGCCGTCGACCCGGACCCGGAGCATGAAGTACTTGTCCTCGAGCTCGTGCGGCTCGAGCGTCGCCGTCTTGCCGCCGTCGATCCCGGGCTTGCGCTGCGTGTACAGGCCCCACCAGCGGAAGCGCCCGTGCAGGTCGTCGCCGGTGATGGAGTCGAAGCCCTCGCGGGCGTAGATCGTCTCGATGCGCTCGCGGACGGACAGACCGCCGTCCTCCTGCTTCCACTTCTCGTTCGCGTTGAGCGGCTCGGTGCCGTCCACCTTCCACTGCCCGTTGGGGCGCGCGGCGCGCGCCGGTCGGGCCGGGCGCTCGCCCGCGGCGCGGGCCGGACGCTCGGGCCCGGCCGTCGCGTCGCCGGTGGTGTCAGGCGCAGTCGTGGCCTGCGTCATCGGTGTTCCTCGTGTCCTCGTTCGGGGGCGGGGACGCGCGACGGCGAGAGCTCAGCGAGGGTGCGAGGTGCTGAGGACCGACGGCGCGCGCCGGTTCTCAGGGGGGAGCGAGCCAGGGCTCGCGCTGAGTCGGGCGCGGTTCAGCGACAACAGCTGAGACACGTGAGCGCGCACGCCGGCATCCCGTGACGCGAGGTCACGAGGAGGGTGCGGGCTGCCGTGGTCATGGGCAGAACAGTAACCCCGGTCACGCGCCGTGGACACCCCTCGTCCGCATGGTGGGAAACCGAGAAGAGTAGACCGAATCAGTCGAGTTTTTCAAGGCCCGCCCTGTCGCGCGTCGCCCGAGGCGGGGCCGGGCGCGTCTCACCTTGTGCAAAGTTTCACGACACGCGTGTCAGCAAATATGCTGGCCCCATGGAGTTCCTCTACAACGTCTTCGTCGCGCTGCACTTCGTCGGATGGGCCATCGTCCTCGGCGGCTACCTCGCCTCGCTCCGCTCGCCCGGGCTGTACAAGGGCGTCTTCCACGGCGCGCTCACCGCGCTCGTCGCCGGCGTCGCCATGGTCGGGATCGGGGAGGCGTCGGTCTGGGACGGCGGGGGTCCGGACATGGCCAAGATCGGCGTCAAGCTCGTCGTCGCCCTCGTGATCGCCGTCCTCGCGTTCGTCGCCAAGCGTCAGGCGGCCAAGGCGTCCGACGGCGCCGTCGCCCCGGGCGTGAAGCACGCCATCGGTGGTCTCACGCTCGTCAACATCCTCGTCGCGGTCTTCTGGAACTGACGCCCGCGTCCCGACCGGGCCCGCCGACGGACCATCCGTCGGCGGGCCCTCGTCATGCCCCGACCGTTGACGGGCAACTATGTGCATGGTCCACTAGTCGCATGGTCCTCCGACATCTCGTGCTGGGGCTGCTCACGATCCAGCCCATGACCGGCTACGACCTCAAGCGCGCGTTCGACTCCTCCGTGAACCACTTCTGGGCGGCCGACCGCTCGCAGCTGTACCGCACGCTGGCGGCGCTCGTCGACGACGGGCTCGCGGAGGTCGAGGTCGTGCCGCAGGAGAGCTACCCGGACCGCAAGGTCCACCGGATCACCGCGAGCGGACGTGCGGCCCTGCGCGACTGGCTCGCGTCGCCCCTCGAGCCGGAGGACTCCCGGGAGCCGTTCCTCGGCAGGCTCTTCTTCGCCGACCAGCTCGACGAGGACGGCGTCGCGACGCTCTTCGCCTCCCGTCGCGCGCAGGCGGAGGAGGCGATCGCCGTCCTGGCGGCCGAGGAGGCGAGGATCGCTGCGGCCATGGCGGAGGGCGGGGCTCTCGCGTCCCGCGTCCGCGGCTCCCGGGGCCTCGCGCTCCGGATCGCGACCCTGCGCCACGGGCTCGCGCACGCCCGTGCGGAGATCGCATGGCTCGACGAGACCGAGCGCGAGGGGATCTCGTGACCGCGCCGGGCGCCGTCGGGCACCACCCCGCCGCGCGTGCGGGCGGGCCGGGCGCGGACCGCGCGTCCGTCGTCCTGCTCCACGGCGGGAACGTCGCGTCGTGGATGTGGGAGCCGCAGGTGGAGCACCTCGACGACCTCGACCTGTGGACGCCCGACCTGCTCGGCTTCGGCAGTCGCGCGACCGAGGTCCCGGCGTCGCTCGACGCGGTCGTCGACGACGTGGCCGCGACCGTCTCGGCGATCCCGGCCGGGCGATCGGTGCACGTCGTCGGGCTGTCGCTCGGCGGCATCGTCGCGCTGCGGCTCGCGGCGCGGCACCCGGGTCTCGTCGCCTCGGTCCTGGCGTCCGGCGCGGTGGTCGACGGCGTGCCCGGCCTCGCCGGGGCTGTCGGCCGCGCCCAGCTGCGCGTGTGGGACCGCCCCTGGTACTGGCGGGGGCAGACGCGCGCCATGGGCATCCCGGCGGACGCGCGGGACCTCTTCGTGCGCTCGGGGCTCGCGATCCGCCGCGAGACGATGGAGCGGCTCCTGCCCGACGTCTACGGCGGGCGCTGGCCGGACGGGCTGGCGGAGTCCGGCGCCCGCGTGCTCGCGGTCGCGGGCGGCCGGGACCTGCGCGCCGCCCGCAGGGCCCTGGCGACGATCGAGCGACGCCTGCCGGAGGCCGTCGTGCGCCTCGCGCCCGGCATGCACCACCAGTGGAGCGCGGAGGACCCGGATCTGTTCAGCGCGATGATCCGCGCGTGGGTGGTCGACGGCGCCGCGCACCCCGCGCTCGTGCCGCTCGCTCCCCGCGCGTGAGCGCCGGCGACCGGACGTGAGCGTCGGCCGGTGCTCCGGCCGGCTCGCGGGCGAATGGTCACCGCTCGGTCGCCCGTGCCAGAGTTGCGCGCGTGAGCGTGGGTGGAGAGGTGCTGGTCGGGCTGGCGATCCTCGTCGGGCTCGTGGGGATCGTCGTGCAGGTCCTGCCCGGGAACGTGCTCGTGCTCGGGGCCGTCCTCGTGTGGGCGATCGTCACCGGGGGTGCGGCGGCGTGGGTGGTCTTCGCTGTCGCCGCCGTGTTCGTCGTCGCCGCGGAGGTCGCCCAGTACGTCCTCGCCGGTCGGCACATGCGACGGGCCGAGGTGCCGTGGTCGACGCTCGTGTGGGGCGGGATCGCGGGCGTCGTCGGGTTCTTCGTCATCCCGGTGGTCGGGCTGTTCGTCGGCTTCGTGCTCGCGGTCTTCGTCGCCGAGCTGCTGCGCCGGCGCGACCGCCGCGCGGCCTGGCGCGCGACGGTCGCCGCGATGCAGGCCACCGGGATCACGATCGTCGTCCAGCTGCTCGGCGGCCTGCTCGCCGCCGCGGTGTGGGGCGTCGGGCTGGCGCTCACCTGAGCCGGGCCGCCGAGGTCAGCCGGGCGTCTGCGTGACGTAGATCGTGTTCGCGTCGGGGTCGCGGAACGAGAACATCGGCGGGACGCCCTCCCAGAGCAAGAGCTCGTCGACGTCCGCCCCTGCACCGGCGAGGAGCTCGTGGTCGCCCGCGGCGTCCGCCGTGGCGAGCCGGATCCCGGTGTCGACTCCCGACGGCAGACCGTCGCCCGCCGTGACGAGGGCGACGGACGTCGCGGCGCCGGGCGGGGCGACCTCGATCCACCGGAGGCCCTCCTGGAGCTCGGCGTCCAGGCGGAGCTCGAAGCCGAGCGTGCCGGTGTAGAACGCGAGCGCGCGGTCCTGGTCCGCGACCGGGATCGCGACGGTGTGCACGCCTGTGAGGCTGGTCATGACTCTTCTCCTCGGAGGGTCGGACGGTGAGCCTGCAGCGCCGCGCTCGCGCGGCCACCGGTACCGACGGCCCGGGTGGGTCGAACTCATCGATCGGGGCCATCACCCGGTCGGGCGGGCACGGCGGGGGTGGGCGCCGGGTGTGGGTCGTGGCGCCTACGCTGGGAGGGCTATGGCTTCACTCTTCGAGAATCTCCCGCTGCCCGGCCTCGACACGCTGTTCGACGGCCCGCGCGTCGACCACGGCGGCGAGTCCCGCCTCCCGCGGACGACCCCGCGCTGGACCGACGACCCGGCCGTGCCCGACGGCGGGGGGTCACCCGTGCCGGGCCCGGGGCGGGCCGGCAGCCCTGACGACCCCGCGTCGTCGGGCACGGTGCCCGGTGTCGCGGAGGGAACGGGGGAGCGGCGCGGACGGTACGCGCACATCGACCCCGACGCGCTGCTCGACGGCATGAACCCCCAGCAGCGCGAGGCGGTCGTGCACGCCGGTGGGCCGCTGCTCATCGTGGCCGGCGCCGGGTCCGGCAAGACGCGCGTCCTCACGCACCGCATCGCGTTCCTCCTCGCGACGGGTCGCGCCCGCTCCGGGCAGATCCTCGCGATCACGTTCACCAACAAGGCCGCGGCCGAGATGCGGGAGCGCGTCGAGACGCTCGTCGGGCCGGCCGCGCGGAACATGTGGGTCTCCACGTTCCACTCCGCGTGCACGCGCATCCTGCGGCGCGAGGCGAAGACGCTCGGGCTGCGGTCGAGCTTCTCCATCTACGACGCCGCGGACTCCCAGCGGCTCATCACGCTCGTCACGCGCGAGCTCGACCTCGACCCGAAGAAGTACCCCGCGCGGTCGCTCGCGAACAAGATCTCCGACCTGAAGAACGAGCTCATCGACCCGGAGACGTACGCGCGCGAGTCCGGCGCCCACGCGACAGCCGACGGTCTCGGTGCCCGCGGTGCGAACGTGCCCGAGTTCGACCAGGTCCTCGCCGACGTCTACACCCGCTACCAGGCGCGTCTCGTCGCGGCGAGCGCGCTCGACTTCGACGACATCATCATGACCACGGTCAACCTGCTCCAGGCGTTCCCGGCCGTGGCCGAGCACTACCGCCGCCGGTTCCGCCACGTGCTCGTCGACGAGTACCAGGACACCAACCACGCGCAGTACGTCCTCGTGCGCGAGCTCGCGGGCGTGGGCGAGGACTCGGCCGCGACGGACCCTGCGACGAGCGGCACGGGCGAGGCCCAGGTGCCCGCCCTGGACCCTGCCGAGCTCACCGTCGTCGGCGACGCCGACCAGTCGATCTACGCCTTCCGCGGCGCGACGATCCGCAACATCCTCGAGTTCGAGGCCGACTACCCCGACGCGCGCACGATCCTGCTCGAGCAGAACTACCGCTCGACCCAGAACATCCTCTCCGCGGCCAACGCCGTCATCTCGCGCAACCCCGACCGCAAGCCCAAGCGTCTGTGGACCGACTCCGGGGCCGGCGCGAAGGTCATCGGCTACGTCGCGGACAACGAGCACGAGGAGGCACGGTTCGTCGCCGAGGAGATCGACCGCCTCGGTGACACGGACGGCGTGCGGCCAGGAGACGTCGCCGTCTTCTACCGCACCAACGCCCAGTCCCGGGCGCTCGAGGAGGTGCTCATCCGCGTCGGCCTGCCGTACAAGGTCGTCGGCGGCACGCGCTTCTACGAGCGACGCGAGGTCAAGGATGCCGTCGCGTACCTGCGGGCCATCGACAACCTCGACGACGACGTCAACCTGCGCCGCGTCCTCAACACCCCCAAGCGCGGCCTCGGCGACCGGGCCGAGGGCGCCGTCGCGGCGCTCGCGGACCGCGAGCGGATCTCGTTCGGCGCCGCGCTCGACCGGATCGACGAGATCCCCGGCCTGACCAACCGCACGCTCAACCCGCTGCGCGGCTTCGTCGAGCTGATGGCCGGGCTGCGCGAGCTCGCCGACTCCGGCGCGACACCCTCAGACGTGCTCGGGGCCGTCCTCGACCGCACGGGCTACCTCGCCGAGCTGCGCGCGAGCGACGACCCGCAGGACGCGACGCGCGTCGAGAACCTCGCCGAGCTGCACGCGGTCGCGACCGAGTTCACCGAGCTCGAGCCCGAGGGCACGCTGTCCGACTTCCTCGAGCGCGTCTCGCTCGTCGCCGACGCGGACCAGATCCCCGCCGACGACGTCGCGGACGGCGACGAGGGCACGGCCGAGGAGAAGGTCGACCCCGGAGTCGTCACGCTCATGACCCTGCACACCGCCAAGGGCCTCGAGTTCCCCGTCGTGTTCCTCACCGGCATGGAGGACGGGACGTTCCCGCACATGCGGTCACTGCACGACGACGCCGAGCTCTCCGAGGAGCGCCGCCTCGCCTACGTGGGCATCACCCGCGCGCGCGAGCGGCTCTACGTCTCGCGCTCGGCGGTCCGGTCCGCGTGGGGCATGGCGAACGAGTTCCCGCCGAGCCGGTTCCTCGAGGAGATCCCGGAGGAGCTGTGGGACTGGCGGCGCCGGGAGTCGTCGATGGCCACGCTGCGCGCCGGCGGTTCCGTGTGGGGCCGCGGCTCGGGCGGCGGATACCGCGGCTCGTGGTCCGGGTCGGGTTCGCGCGCCGAGGGGGTCGATGCCGGATCTACCATCCGGAGCCCTCGTTCCTCGGGCTCCTCCCGCCAGGCCCGCCACGATCCGGCATCGACCCCCTCGGCGCGCTCGTCGTTCGGGTCGCCCGGGCGGTCGTCCGGGTCCAGTTCCTCGTCGGGAGGGGCGACGTTCGGGTCGGCGACGCCGCGGCAGGACACCGACATCCCGAACCTGTCGCTGGGGGACAAGGTGACTCACGACGCCTACGGGCTCGGGACGGTCGTGGCGCTCGAGGGGGCCGGGCCGAACGCCGTCGCGAAGATCGACTTCGGGGCGGACGGGACGAAGCGGTTGTTGCTGCGCTACTCGCCGGTCACGAAGCTCTGAGCGCCTGCCCGGGTCTTCGGCGGCGCGGGCCGCGGAGGGTGCCCGGTCGGGTCGACACCCGGCGGCGAGAGCGACGCGCTGGCGACGTCGTCAGGACGCGGCGCGGCCGCTGTCGCCCGCCGACCCCTGTCCGGTGAGCACCGCACGCAGGGCGGCGGGGTCGGAGCCCGTCTCCGCGAGGGCAGCGACGAGGGTGCGACAGGCAGACGTGTCCTCGTCGTGCAGGAGCGCGAGCAGCACGTGCCCCGAGTCGATCGCGGGTGCGCGCAGGGCGAGCGCCTCGCGCAGCGAGCGCTCGAGCACCTTCGCGGCCTCGTTCGTGAACGTGAGGTGCCCCCGGCGCCGTCTCCGGCCCGCACGCTCGAGCGCGCCCGTGCCGAAGGCGGCGTCGGTCCTGGCGCGCACGGCGTCGAGGTCGATGCCCAGCGCGGCGAGCGCGTCGCCGTCGAAGGCGTCCGCAGACTCGGTCGCCGTGGCCAGGCGGTCCAGCGCCGGTGCCGTCAGTCCGACCGCGTCGAGCCCGCGGACGGCCGCGCCGTCTTCCTGCTCGGACACGGCGAGCAGCAGGTGCACCGCCTCGATCGACCCTGCACCGCGACGCCGCGCGATCTCCTGCGCACCGATGACGGCCGCGCGGGCGTCGGACGAGAAGCGTTCGAACATCATGACCTCCGGTTGCGGGGTGTGCCGTGCTTCTTGTGGACCGCCTGCCGGCTCACGCCGAGACGCTCGGCGATCTCCTGCCACGACCAGCCGAGCGCCCGGGCGTTCTCCACCTGCAGCACCTCGAGCCGCTCCGCGAGGGTGCGGAGCGAGCGCACGGCGCGCAGTCCCACGTCCGGGTCGGTGCTGCTGGCGGCGTCCATGTCGACGGGATCCATGTCGTCAATCTAGGTTGACGTACACGAGGTGTCAACTCGCGTTGACGCCCGTTCCGCGCCGCGGACGCCGACGGCGCGTCCGTCGCTCACCGCTAAGGTCGTCCGGGCTGTACGCGGCCCGGGTTGCCGGACAGGCCGGCACGGCGACGCGGGCCGCACGAGAGCCGCGGCCGGCACGAGAGCCGCGGGACGACGAGGGGAACCCATGACGAGCGCCGACCACGGACGTGACGACCGCGCACGAGGCGACCAGGGACGGGTCGTCCCGGCCCGACGAGGGTTGCGCCGCGCGCACGTGGCGGTGGCCGCCGCGCTGGCGGCGGCGTTCCTCGCCGCCTGCTCGCAGGGCGCCGCCGAGGCTCCTGCCGAGCCGTCGGCCACGGAGCGCCCCGTGCTCTCGACCGATCCCGCACCCGTCGTCGTGCCCGTGAACCTGTACGGGGCCGAGGCGGACGTGCGGGTCGGTCCCGTCGCCGTGCACGGCGATCTCGCCGTCCTGCGAGTCGAGGTCGAGGGCACCGCCGGCGAGAGCACGGTCATGCTGGGCTACGAGCTCGCCAACCGCACGCTGAGCCAGGACGAGTCGTTCTCCGGCGTCCGGCTCGTCGACCTCGACGCGGGCGTCGTCCGGGAGGCCGCGCACACCGCCTCCGGTGAGCCCGTCGGCCTCCTCGAGGGCGGCTGGCAGCTCGGTGCCGGGAAGGAGCCGAGCGTGGGCTACGTCGCGTTCGACCCGCCGACCACCGCGACCACGTCCGTCCTGGTCCCGTCCGTCGGGCTGGTCGAGGACGTGCCGGTGGTCGAGGCCGACGACGCAGGCGGGCTGACCGTCGCCCCGACCGAGCTGGACGGGGGGCAGGGCGCCGACGTCGTCGCGCCCGTCGCGTTCCTCGAGTCCTACAGCACACAGGCCTCCGGCGCCGTCCGCACGCGTCAGGACGAGGAGACGGTGACGATGGCCGTCGACTCGGACGTCCTCTTCGCGGTCGACTCCGCCGACCTCGGCGCGGGTGCCGACGACGCCCTGGGTGTCGTCGCCGAGCAGGTGGCGCTCGCCGAGGGCGGCGAGCTCGTCGTCGTCGGCCACACCGACGACGTGGGCGACGAGGCGGCGAACCAGGAGCTCTCCGAGCGTCGCGCACAGGCCGTCGCGGACCGTCTGTCGACGCTCGCCGACCTCGGTGCCCTCGACGTCCTCGTCGAGGGCCGGGGCGAGAGCGACCGGGTCGCCGAGCAGGCCTCGGACGAGGCCCGTGCGCTCAACCGGCGCGTGACCGTCGAGTTCACGCCCGAGGCGCCCGAGCCCAGCGCGCTCCCCGAGGAACCGCAGCCCGGGGCCGCTCCCGCCGCCTCGGGCCCGACCGTCGACGGGCTCGGTGCGGCCACCCTCGACCACCCGGACGGTCTCGGCGCGACGCACCGGCTCGACGTCGAGCTCGTCGACGTGCGCCGCGTGGGCGGCTACCTCGTGGGGGACCTCAGGGTCAGCAACGTCGGCACCGAGCACGCCTCGCTGGTGTCGGTGCTCGGGTCGACGTACGACGGGCGCGGCGACCTCACCGGCAACCACCTCGGTGCCGGCAACGTCACGCTCCTCGACGGCGGCACGCGCGTCTACCCGGCGGACTACCTCGTCGACCCCACGCTGTACACGGACGTGGTGCGCAACCCGCTCGCCGAGGCCATCGTGGGCTCTCTCGACCCGGGCCTCGGCACCGCGGTCACCGTCGTGTGGCCCGACACGGGTGCGGACGTCGTGGTGGTCGACGTGCCGGACGCCACCGCGACCGACGGCAGCTCGCCCGTGCGGTTCGACGAGGTCCCCGTCACGGGCTGACCGGACGAGCGGTGCGCGCTGGCCCGGCCCGCGGCCCGCCCGACGTGACCAACGGAACAGCGGCGGTCGAGCACCGTTCGCCTGGCCCGGATAGGTGCCGTCGCCCGCGAGGGCTACCCTGTACGGGGATGTCTTGATGTCGAGACATCGGTCATGCCGCACACGGCGCATCAGACGGAAGGACGCAGCAGGGTGGACCTGTTCGAATACCAGGCGCGTGACATCTTCGAGAAGCACGGCGTGCCCGTGCTGGGCGGCGTCGTCGCGACGACCCCCGACGAGGCCCGGGCGGGCGCCGAGCAGCTCGGCGGCGGCACCGTGGTCGTCAAGGCCCAGGTGAAGACCGGCGGCCGCGGCAAGGCGGGCGGCGTCAAGCTCGCCCACTCGCCCGAGGAGGCGGCCGAGAAGGCGTCCGAGATCCTCGGCATGGACATCAAGGGCCACACGGTCCACCGCGTGATGATCGCCGCGGGCGCGCGCATCGCGGAGGAGTACTACTTCTCCGTCCTGCTCGACCGGTCGAACCGCTCCTACCTCGCGATGGCGAGCGTCGAGGGCGGCATGGAGATCGAGCAGCTCGCGGTCGAGCGTCCCGAGGCGCTCGCGCGCGTCGCCGTCGACCCGACCGTCGGGATCGACGCGGCGAAGGCCGCGGAGATCGTCGAGGCGGCCGGTTTCGCCGCAGACGTCAAGGACGCGGTCGCCGAGACGATCCAGAAGCTCTGGACGGTCTACCAGGCCGAGGACGCGACGCTCGTCGAGGTCAACCCGCTCGTCAAGACCGAGGACGGCCAGGTCGTCGCGCTCGACGGCAAGGTCACGCTCGACGAGAACGCCGGGTTCCGCCACGCGGACCACGCCGCGCTCGAGGACAAGGCCGCGGCGGACCCGCTCGAGGCGAAGGCCAAGGAGAACGACCTCAACTACGTCAAGCTCGACGGCGAGGTCGGCATCATCGGCAACGGCGCAGGGCTCGTCATGAGCACGCTCGACGTCGTCGCGTACGCCGGCGAGGCGCACGGCGGCGTGAAGCCCGCCAACTTCCTCGACATCGGCGGCGGCGCGTCCGCGGCCGTCATGGCCGCGGGTCTCGACGTCATCCTCAACGACCCGCAGGTCAAGAGCGTGCTCGTCAACGTCTTCGGCGGCATCACCGCGTGCGACGAGGTCGCCAACGGCATCGTCCAGGCGCTCGCCATCCTCGGCGACGAGGCGAACAAGCCGCTCGTCGTCCGCCTCGACGGCAACAACGTCGAGGAGGGACGTCGCATCCTCGCGGAGGCGAACCACCCGCTCGTGACGCTGGCCGAGACGATGGACGGCGGCGCGGACCGGGCTGCTGAGCTCGCCGCCGCCTCCACCGCCGCCTGAGCCCGCCCGAGACGACCCGAGAGAGAACAGACACAGACATGGCAATCTTCATCAACGAGGACTCCAAGGTCATCGTCCAGGGCATGACCGGCTCGGAGGGCATGAAGCACACGACGCGCATGCTCGCGTCGGGCACGAACGTCGTCGGCGGCGTGAACCCCCGCAAGGCGGGCCAGAGCGTCGAGTTCCCCGGTGACGTGACCGTCCCGGTGTTCGGCTCCGTCGCGGAGGCGATGAAGCAGACCGGCGCGGACGTGTCGGTCATCTTCGTGCCGCCGGCGTTCACGAAGGCCGCCGTCGTCGAGGCGATCGACGCGCGCATGCCGCTCACGGTGATCATCACCGAGGGCGTCCCCGTCGCGGACTCCGCCGAGTTCTTCACGCTCGCGCAGCAGGCCGGCGTGCGCCTCATTGGCCCGAACTGCCCCGGCATCATCAGCCCCGGGAAGTCGAACGTCGGCATCATCCCGGCGAACATCACGGGCCCGGGCAAGATCGGCCTCGTGTCCAAGTCGGGCACGCTGACCTACCAGATGATGTACGAGCTGCGGGACTTCGGCTTCTCGACGGCCATCGGCATCGGTGGCGACCCGATCATCGGCACCACGCACATCGACGCGCTCGCCGCGTTCGAGGCGGACCCGGAGACCGAGGCGATCGTCATGATCGGCGAGATCGGCGGCGACGCCGAGGAGCGTGCCGCGGCCTTCATCCAGGCGAACGTCACGAAGCCGGTCGTCGGCTACGTCGCGGGCTTCACGGCCCCCGAGGGCAAGACGATGGGCCACGCGGGCGCCATCGTGTCCGGCTCGTCCGGCACCGCGCAGGCGAAGAAGGAGGCCCTCGAGGCCGCCGGCGTCAAGGTCGGCAAGACGCCGTCCGAGACCGCCGCGCTCATGCGCGAGATCCTCTCCTGACCCGCGGGGCGCGCTGCGCCCCGACGGTCCACGACGCCCCGCCTCCGCTCGCCGGAGGCGGGGCGTCGTCGTGCCGGGCTCGACCTGCGTGCGGCGTGGGTGCTCCCGCGCTCGAGCAGCGCGGGGGGCCGACGACCCGGCGGGTACGCTGGCGCGCCGGGCCGGTTCACCCGATGCACGCGCCCGATCGACGACGATGAGGACCATGAGCACCACCAGCACGACCGGGAGCCGCCCGCGCACCGTGGAGGGCACCGCGCCCCCCGTGCCGGTCGCTCCGCGCCGCGCGGCCTCCGGGGTCGTCGCGGCGCTCCAGGCCCTCGTCCTGTCGCTCCTCGTGGTCGTCCTTCCCGGGCTGGCAGCCTTCGTCGCCGCGTCGACCGGGACGCCGTCGGACGGCTGGGGCCAGTCCGTGACCGTCGCCGCGGGCCTGTGGCTGCTCGGGCACGGCGTGCCGCTCGTCGCGAGCGGAGCGACCGTCACCCTCGTCCCGCTGGGGATCACCGCGCTCGCGCTCTTCTGCTGCTTCGCCTCGGCCCGACGCTCCGCGCACACGACCCTCTCCGCGTGGGTCGCGGGAACGGTGACCTACGGGGTCGCGACGCTCGGCGTCGCGCTGATCGCCGGGACCACCCCGGTGTGGGGCCTGCCCGTGGCGCTCGTCGGGGGCGCGCTCGTCGGAGGCGTCGGTCTGGGGGCCGGGATGCTCGTGCGCCCCGACGCCCCGTTCGTCGCAGACCTCGCACACCGGGCCGACGCGTGGCTCCCGCCGACGGTCCGGCTCGGGCTGCGCGGAGGGCTGCTCGGGGTGAGCCTGCTCGTCGGGGTCTCGGCGATCGTCGTCGGCGCCTGGGTGGTCGCCGGTCGGGCGACGTCGGGCGACATCGTCACGGGGCTCGCCCCGGGCCCGGTCGGTGGCGTCGTCCTGGCGGTGGCGCAGCTCGCGGTGCTCCCGAACCTCGTGCTGTGGGCGGCCGCCTGGCTCGTCGGGCCGGGCTTCGAGGTGGGGGAGGGCAGCACCTTCGCGGCGTCCGGTTCGGAACCGGGTGCGCTTCCCGCGATCCCGCTGCTCGGCGCGCTGCCCGGGGACGACTGGACCAACGCGCTGACGGCCTGGCTCCCCGCGGTGGTCGTCGTGCTCGGGGTCGTGGCCGGCGTCTTCGTCGCGAGCCGCCTGCCGGAGGTCGCGGGCGACCGGGACGGTGAGGTCCGCTGGTCGGACGTCGCGCTCGCGGCCGGCGGTGTCGCGGCGGCGGCCGGTCTGCTGCTCGGGGTCGCGGCCTGGCTGGGCAGCGGCGCGGTCGGGCCGGGGCGGTTCGCCGTCGTCGGGACGGACGGCCTCCTCGTGGGCCTGCTCGCCGCGGCCGAGATCGGCGGGGGTGCGGCGCTCGCGCTCGTGTGGGCGCGCCTCGACCCGCTCGGGCGTCGTCACGCGGAGCGGGACGAGGACGCCGAGGACGCGGTGCTCGGCTCCGGCGCCTGAGCCCGCGGCCAGCGCCGGGGCGCGCGTCAGGGTTGCGGGACGAGCCCGTTCACCTGGCTCTGGATCCCCTGGATCCGGGCCGTCTCGCACCGCTCCTCCGCCGCGACCGTGATCGCCCCGTCGAGGCACCGCTGGTGCTCCATCGCCACGTCCCACGTCACGAGGACCGCGAGGAGCTGGAACGTCAGCAGGACCGCGAGCCCGACGCCGATCGCCAGCGCGGGCACGAGCGCACCCCGCACGCGGGCCCGCCACGCGGCGACGAGGGCTCGCACGCCGCCGACGACCGCCGCGACGGCGACCGCGAGGCTGGCCATCTGCCAGGGGAAGGGCAGCGCGCTCAGGACGATGACCAGCAGGAGGAGCAGCCCGAAGTGCAGGACGCGTCGTGTGGCGAGGCGCGCGGTCTCGGGGTCGACGGGTTCCGGCTCGGGCGTCGGCCGTGGCGGGGGTGTCGGACCCGGCGCCGGCGGGACCGGCGGGGTCTCGCGGTCGGGCCGCGGCGGTCCCGATCCGGGAGCCGACGGCGGCGCGTCGCCGGGTCCGGGACGCGGCGGGGCGTCCGGGCGGGGCGGGGCGTACGGGTTGCCCAAGGCGACTCCTCGGTTGCGTGCGTGCTCGGGGTACATTCTCTCCCATCGGGCGGGCGGGTCGCGGACCCTTCGCGCCCGGCCGCCGACCCAGGGAGCACAGTGCAGACGCCGTCCGGCCACCTCGTCGAGTCCTCGTCCGCGGCACGCGTCGTCGTCCTCGTCTCGGGGGCGGGCAGCAACCTCGCCGCGATCCTCGCGGCCCACGAGGACCCCGCCTACGGCGCGCGCGTCGTCGGCGTCGTCTCGGACAAGCCCGCCGCGGGTGGTCTCGACCTCGCGCGCGACGCCGGGGTCGCGGCCGTCGTGGTCGAGCCGGGCGACTTCCCGGACCGTGCCGCGTGGGACGAGGGCGTCGTGCAGGCGGTCGACGTGTTCCGCCCGGACCTCGTCGTGCTGGCCGGCTTCATGCGCATCCTCGGCCCCGCGTTCGTCGGTCGTTTCGCCGGCCGCACGGTCAACACCCACCCGGCGCTGCTGCCGTCCTTCCCGGGCGCGCACGGCGTGCGCGACGCGCTGGCCTACGGCGTGAAGGTCACGGGGTGCACCGTGCACGTCGTCGACGACGGCGTGGACACCGGGCCGATCATCGCCCAGGTGGCCGTCCCGGTGGAGGACGACGACGACGAGGCGAGCCTGCACGAGCGCATCAAGATCGCCGAGCGCGCGCTCCTCGTGGAGACCGTGGGCCGCGTGGCGCGCGAGGGCCTACGGGTCGACGGCCGCCGCGTCGTCCTCGGCTAGCGCCTGCGGCGCGAGGACCGCGAGCAGCTGGTACGTCTCGCGCCGGGTTCCCGGCGCGGCGCGCGCCGCCTCGAGCGACCGTTCCGACCAGCGCTCGAGCACGTCCTGGAGCTCGGTGACCAACGCTGCCGCCTGCTCGTCGTCGAGCAGGAACGTGCTCAGGGCCAGGATCCGGTCGTCGCGCGACTCGCCGGAGGCGTTCGCCCGGCGGAACGTCTCCTCGGCCCACCGGAGGGCGGGGACCACGACGTCGCGCATCGCCGCCGGCGTACCGGGCTCGACCGCGTAGCTCTTCGCGACGTTGGTCCAGACCCGGTCCCGACGGTCGCGCGCGTGCTCCGGCGCCTCGACGATCATCCCGGCCTTCGCCAGGACGCGGAGGTGGAAGCTCACCGCGTTGGCGGGCTCGTCCGTCGCGCGGGCGAGGTCGGCGGCACGGGCGTGGCCGAGTGCGGCGAGCTCGATGAGGATCCGCTGCCGCAAGGGGTGGGCGATCGCCCGCAGCGCAGCAGGGTCCTGGACGCGGAAGGTCTCGAGCACACGACGAGGCTAGCAACGCTCCTCCCGAGGGCAACCGTCGGTGCGCAACCACAAGTGCGCAAACACTGTTGCGCAATAATCGCTGCGCAACTACTGTCCTGCCATGACCACGAGCCAGGACCCGGGCCTCCGGGAGACACTTCCCCTGCCGACCGACCGCGCCGATGTCGCGCCCGTCGCCGACGCCCCCTCGCCCGCGCGCCTGCTCCGCAACCGGTCGTACATGCTGCTCATGACGGGGCTCACCGCCGAGACGCTCGGGGCGGGGGTCGCGCTGTTCGCCGTGCCGCTCGTCGCGTACGGGCTCACGGGCTCGGTGGTCCAGGCGGGCGTGGTCGCCGCCGTCGGGCAGGTCGGCGCGCTCCTCGCGACCCTGCCGGCCGGCGTGGTCGCCGACCGGGTGGACCGCCGTCGGCTCGTGGTCGCGGCGGCAGGCGTGGGGACGCTGCTGTGGACGACGGTGGCGGTCGCGGCCGGGCTCGGGGCGCTCACCACCTGGCACCTCGCGGCCGCCCTCTTCGGGGCGTCCGTGGTCGGCGCGCTCGTCGACCCGGCGACGAGCGGTGCGTTCCGCTCGGTCGTCCCCGTGCCCCAGCTGCCGACCGCGCTCGCCGCGGCGCAGGGGAGGGACGCTGCGGCGGGCCTCCTCGCCGGCCCGCTCGGCGGCGTGCTCTACGCGGTGTCGCACGCGATCCCGCTCGCCGCGGCAGCCGTGGGGCACCTCGCCACCGCCGTGTGCACGTGGCTCGTGCGTGAACCGCTGAACGGTGACGTCGCCGAGGCGCGCGCGACCCGTCCCGTGGCGGCGCTGCGCGAAGGGCTGCTCTTCGTCTGGTCGGTGCCGCTCTTCCGCGCACTGCTCGGTCTGTTCGTCGTCATCAACGTCGCGTTCGGCGGCCTCATGATCGGCATCAACCTCGAGCTCGTGCGCACGGGCACGACGCCGGTCCTCATCGGTCTCGTCGACCTCGCCGTCGGGCTCGGGGTGCTCGTCGGCGCCGTGCTGGCCCCGCGCCTCGTGGCGCGGTTCCGCGCGGGAGCGCTCGTCGTCGTCGCGCTCGGGGTGCTCGCGACCGGTGCCGTCGCGATGGCCCTGCTGCAGTCGTACGTCGCCTATCTCGTCGTCCTCCCGCCCGCGGTCCTGCTCGTCCCCGCCGTGAACGCGGGTCTGTCCGGCTACGCCGCGGCGATCACGCCGGCCCAGATGCAGGGCCGCCTCGCGTCCGTCCTGGGCCTCACCGGCCTCGCAGCAGGCCCGCTCGTCCCGCTCGTCGGGAGCGGTCTGCTCGCGCGGTACGGGATCGGGACTGCGCTCGCGGTGCTCGCCGGTCTCCTCGTCGTGACCGTCGCCTGCCTCAGCACCTCGCGCTCGCTGTGGCGCGTGGGCACACCCGACACGTGGGCGGACGACGCCCGCGCGCTCGCCGAGGCGGCGCCCCGGTAGACTCGGCGGCGGCCGCGACTGGCGAGGGTGGGAACGACCACCGGGGAGCGGCCGGAACTACCTGCTGGTGCGTCGACCGCCTGGGCGCCTGGGTTCTGCCACTCGGCACCGGTACCGCACCCGCGGGACCGACGCACCGACCGCGACCCAGAGGAGCCCCTCGCCATGTCCGCACCCTCGGCCCCCGACGTCCAGCTCGCCGACGACGAACAGCGCCCCGTGCGCCGCGCGCTCCTGAGCGTCTACGACAAGACCGGGCTCGTCGAGCTCGCCACCGCGCTGGACGCCGCGGGCGTCGAGCTCGTCTCCACCGGCTCGACCGCCGCCACGATCGCCGCGGAGGGAATCCCCGTCACGCGGGTCGAGGACCTCACCGGCTTCCCCGAGTGCCTCGAGGGGCGCGTCAAGACGCTGCACCCGCGCGTGCACGCCGGCATCCTCGCCGACTCGCGCAAGCAGGACCACATGCAACAGCTTGCCCAGCTCGACATCTCCCCGTTCGAGCTCGTCGTCGTCAACCTCTACCCGTTCGCCGCGACCGTCGCGTCGGGCGCCGGCCCGGACGAGGTCGTCGAGCAGATCGACATCGGCGGACCGTCCATGGTCCGCGCCGCGGCGAAGAACCACCCGAGCGTCGCCGTCGTCGTCGAGCCGGCCGCCTACGACGCCGTGATCGACGCCGTCCGCGCCGGCGGCTTCACGTACGCGCAGCGCAAGGCGCTCGCGGCCGCCGCCTTCGTGCACACGGCGACCTACGACGTCGCCGTCGCGTCCTGGATGGGCAACGTCGTCGCGCCCACCGACGAGCTCGTGCAGGCGGACGGTGCGACGGTCTCCAGCGGCTTCCCGGCCTGGATGGGTGGGACGTGGGACCGGTCCGACGTGCTGCGCTACGGCGAGAACCCGCACCAGCGCGCGGCGCTCTACACGACCGGGCACGGCCCCGCCGGGCTCGCGCAGGCGACGCAGCTCCACGGCAAGGCCATGAGCTACAACAACTACGTCGACGCCGACGCCGCCTGGCGCGCGGCGCACGACCACGCCGAGCCGGCCGTCGCGATCATCAAGCACGCGAACCCGTGCGGCATCGCGGTGGGCACCGACGTCGCGGACGCGCACGCCAAGGCGCACGCGACCGACCCCGTGTCGGCGTACGGGGGCGTCGTCGCGGCCAACCGCGTCGTGACCCGCGCCGCGGCGGAGCAGATCGCCCCGGTGTTCACCGAGGTCGTCGTCGCGCCCGGCTTCGAGCCCGACGCGCTCGAGGTGCTGCAGGCGAAGAAGAACCTCCGGCTCCTCGTGGTCGACGGCGCGCCCTCCGCCACGGTCGAGACGCGCCCGATCAGCGGTGGTCTCCTCGTGCAGGGCGTCGACCGCGTCGACGCGGTCGTCACCGACGCCGACGGCACGGTCACCGGCGGCGACGACCCGCAGCACTGGACCCTCGTCACCGGCGCCGCCGCGGACGAGGCGACGCTCGCCGACCTCGCCTTCGCGTGGCGCGCGGTGCGCGCCGCGAAGTCCAACGCGATCCTCCTCGCCGCCGACGGCGCCGCCGTGGGCGTCGGGATGGGGCAGGTCAACCGCGTGGACTCGTGCCGCCTCGCGGTCGAGCGGGCCAACACCCTCGCGGACGGTCAGGAGCGGGCGCGCGGTGCCGTCGCGGCGTCGGACGCGTTCTTCCCGTTCGCCGACGGCCTGCAGATCCTGCTCGACGCCGGGGTCCGCGCCGTCGTCGCGCCCGGAGGCTCGATCCGCGACGCCGAGGTGATCGAGGCCGCGACCGCGGCCGGCGCGACGGTGTACTTCACGGGCACGCGCCACTTCGCGCACTGAGCCGCGTCGAACCGTCCCCTCCCGGCCTCGCGTGGTGCGCCGTCGGGACGGGGCGGTCGACCGGCGTCGACCGTCGCGAGCCGACAGGACAGCGCCCTCCGGATGGCGGAGACTGCGGTGCATCTGCCACCCGGCTGCCGGTCGACCGCAGGAGGAGCGATGGAGGACCGTGTCGTCGACGTCCGAGGGCTCGAGAAGACGTTCGGGAGGTTCCGCGCGCTCGACGGGCTCGACCTGACGCTCGAGCGTGGCGAGGTGCGAGGCTTCCTCGGTCCGAACGGGGCGGGGAAGTCTACGACGATCCGCATCCTGCTCGGCATGGTCCGGCGCAGCGGGGGCCACGTCGAGCTCTTCGGCCGTGACCCGTGGCGCGACGCGGTGCCGCTGCACCGTCGCCTGACGTACGTGCCCGGCGACGTCGCGCTCTGGCCGGGACTGACCGGCGGCCAGTGCGTCGACGTCCTCGGCGCCTCGGGCGCCCCGCTCGACGAGGCGCGACGTGCGGAGCTCGTCGAGCGGTTCGACCTCGACCCGTCGAAGCGCGTGCGCGACTACTCGAAGGGCAACCGCCAGAAGGTCGCCCTCGTCGCCGCGTTCGCGGCCCGCGCCGACCTCCTCGTGCTCGACGAGCCGACGTCGGGCCTCGACCCGCTCATGGAGGAGGTCTTCCGCGAGTGCGTCGCCGAGCGTGCCGCCGACGGGGCGACGGTCCTGCTGTCGAGCCACATCCTCAGCGAGGTCGAGGCGCTGTGCCGCACGGTGACGATCATCCGGCACGGACGCACCGTGCGGGCCGGCACCGTCGCGGAGCTGCGCCGGCTCGCGCGGACCACCGTGCACGCCGTCACCCGGGGCGCGGCACCCGATCTCGCCGGCGTGGACGTCGCCGACCTCGTCGTCACCCCGGCCGGTGACGGCCTCGCCGGTGACGACGTCCGGTTCACGGTCGACCCCGACGTGCTCGACGCGGCGCTGCGCCCGCTCGTCGGGCACGGGCTGGCGTCGCTCACCGTGCGGCCCCCGAGCCTGGACGAGCTCTTCCTCAGCGAGTACGACGGGCAGAGCGCGTGAACCGCTCCGGCGTCACCACGATGCTGCGCCTGCAGCTGCGCACCGGCCGGGTGCCCCTCGTCGCGTGGGTCCTCGGCCTCCTCGCCACCTACGTCGCCACGGTCGCCGCGATCGACGCCACCTACGGCACGCCGGAACAGCTCGCGACGTACGGCGCGACCGTCGGGGCCGACCCGACGATGGCCGCGATCAACGGCACCCCGTACGGCGCCGACACGCTCGGCGGGGTCGTCGCGAACGAGTTCGGCTTCGTCGCCGCGATCGCCGTGCCGCTCTTGGGGCTGATGCTCGTCGCGCGCTCCACGCGCCGCGAGGAGGAGGTCGGTCGTCTCGAGCTCGTCCGGTCGCGCGCCGTCGGCGCCCGCGCGCCGTGGGCGGCAGCGCTCGTCGTCGCGGGCGCGGCCCTCGTCCTGGTCGGCGCCGGAGTGACGCTGACGCTCGTCGCCCACGACGTCGACCTGGCCGACGCCGCGCTCTACGGCGCGTCCCTGACGGGCCTCGGACTGGTCTTCGCGGGCGTGGCCACGCTCGCCGGCCAGCTCCTGCGCCGGTCCGCCGGCGTCCTCGGGGCGGGCATCGGCGTGCTCGGCGCCGCCTACGTGCTGCGCGCGGTGGGAGACGTCGAGGGGAACGGGTGGAAGTGGCTGTCGCCGCTCGCGTGGCAGCAGGAGACGCGCCCCTTCGCCGACTCGCGCGTGTGGCCGCTCGCGCTGGCCCTGGGCGTCGCGGTCGCGCTCGCGGGAGCGGGGCTCGCCCTCGTCGGACGGCGCGACCTGGGCAGCGCGGTCGTCGCGAGCCGGCCCGGTCCCGCTCGGGCGAGCGCGTCCGGTCGCGGCCAGCTCGGCATGTCCGTGCGCCTGCACGGCCCGAGCCTGGCCGCCTGGGCCGTCGGTGCCGCCGGTGTGGGCGCGGTCTTCGGCGCGTTCACCGACGACGTGGACGACGTGATCGCGGGCAACCCCGACCTGGAGGTGCTGCTCGGGGGGTCCGGCACCGACCCGACGTCCTGGTACGTCGCCTACTGCCTCGTCCTGACTCTCCTCATGGCGATGGGCGCCGGGGCACAGGTGGTCGGCCGAGCCCGGGGCGAGGAGACGGCGGGCCGGCTCGAGCCGCTGCTGGCCCGCGCGGTCCGGCGCGGCCGCTGGCTCGGCGCGCACGCGGCGTCGGCGCTCCTCGGGGCGGGGCTCGTCGCGCTCGCCGGCGGGCTCGGCCTCGCCCTGACCGCGTCAGGCGCGAGCGGCGACGCCGGGGGCACGATGACGGCGACCGTCACCTACCTCCCGGCGGTGCTCTCTGTCCCCGCTCTCGGTCTCGCGCTGGTCGGGATCGCGCCGCGGGCCACCGCCGCGCTCTGGGCGGCGCTCGCGTACGTCGCCGTCGTCGAGATGCTCGGCGAGACGCTCCGCCTGCCGGACTGGGCGCTGGACCTCTCGCCGCTGCACGCGATCGGCCGCCTGCCCACCGAGGCCGCGTCCGGTCGGGCGGTCGCCGTGGTCGCGGGCGTCGTGGTGCTGCTGCTGGTGATCGCCGTCGCGGGCTTCCGCCGTCGTGACGTCCCGCGCTGAACCGGTCAGGGCGCTGCGGGGACGAGGTCCCGCCACCGTACGGTCGGGTCCACGGCCTGCTCGATCACGAGCTCCGGCCGCGGCGTGCGCGTGAAGAGGCGGCGGACCGCGCCGACGTCGCGCGGCGAGTCGACGAGCAGCACGGCGCGGACCCGTCGCACGGCTCGTCCCGCTCGATGGGTCCCGTCGTCCGTCCGGTGGGTCGTCGTGCCGTCGCCCGGCTCGACGTAGACGGCGGCCCACGCCTCCCTGCCCGTCGCCCCGCCGGTCGGGTCTCCGCGCAGGACGACCTCGTCCGTCGGGGAAGGGTTCCCGAAGAGCGCCAGGTCGTGACCGAGCTGCTGCGAGAAGACGTAGGGCGGGTGCGGCGGCGCACCGTCGGGGTCCAGACCCAAGATCGCGCGAGCCGTGGGCTCCGGGTCGTGGAGCGCGGCGGACCAGTGACCGCCCGGCACCGGCCCGAGGACGGGGTGGTCGCGCGTCGCGCAGTCGCCGAGCGCCCACAGCCCCGGCACGTCGTGGACGGCGCCCGTCGCGTCGACGGGGACCGCGCCGCGCGCGTCCAGCGGGACGACGCCGTCGAGCCACGCCGTCGCGGGGCGCGCACCGACGGCGGCGAGGACGACGTCCGCCGCCACGTGCGCGCCGTCGGCGAGCCGGACGCCGTCGGGACCGACCTCGACGACCGGCAGCCCCGTCACGAGGCGCGCACCCGCGGGGGCGTACCAGCGCGCGAGGTGCGCACCAACGGTGGGACCGAGCTGGCGCTCGAGCGGCGTCGAGCCAGCCTCGACGACCGTCACGTCGGCGCCCGCCCCAGCGGCCACCCCGGCGATCTCGGCACCGATCCAGCCGGCGCCGACGACCGCCAGCCGCAGCCCGGGTGCGACGCGCTCGCGGAGCGCCGCCGCGTCGGCCGCGGTGTGCAGCACGCTGGCGGCCTCCCAGCCGAGCGGCCGGATCGGCGCGGCACCGACCGCGAGCACCACCGCGTCGGCGCGCACGACGTCGCCCGACCGGGTGGTGACCGCGAAGGCGGGATCGTCGCCGTCGGGCGCTGCCAGGCGGACCGCGGGGTCGGCGAGCCGCAGGTCGTCCACCAGGGCTCCGACGTCGATCCCCAGGTCGTCGCTCAACCAGGCGGGCGCGGGACGGGTCAGGAGCTCCTTGGACAACGGCGGCCGGTCGTACGGCGGCACGCCCTCGGCGCCGAGCAGGGTGAGCGCGCCGTCGAAACCCAGCGCCCGGAGCGCAGCGACCGTGCGGGCCCCGGCCAGCCCGGCACCGACCACGACGACGGACGACGGGACGGACGCCGCGGCACCCCGGGGCGCGGGCGACGTCGAGGGGGCAGGGCGCGCGGGGGACGGCATGAACGCCACGCTAGGCCACGGCGGTAGGCTTCCGGACGTGGAACGGGCACGAGCGTGAGCGACGTCACCGCGCGCGGCGCGGCGACCCACCGTCCCCGCGCGACCATCGTCCCGTCGTGGCACCACGTGCACGACGACGGGCAGCCGTCCGCCGACGGACCGTCGCCCGATCGGGGCCGGGACGAGGCGTCCACGGGGGCCACCGTTCCGGAGCCGCCCGCGAGCCTCGCGCCGTCGCGGCAGCCCGCGATGTGGCTCGTGCTCCTCGGAGTCGGTCTCGCCACCGCCGTCGCCCTGCTCGTCGACGCGCGGGTCGCGAGCCTGGTCCTTTCCGGCGTCCTCGCCGTCGCCGGGGTGTGCAGGGCGGTCATCCCCGGCCCGGGCCCCGTGGGCATCACGGTCCGGTCGCGCGGTCTCGACACGTTCTTCTTCCTCGCACCCGCGGTGGTCATCGCGTTCCTCGCGTTCGCCCCGGGCGTGAAGCCCTGACGGAGGCATGACCCCCGACGCACGCGGGGCCCGGTCCGTCGGAACGGACCGGGCCCCGCGTCGTCGTGCCGTGGGTCAGACCTTCGGCGCCTGCGGGTCGTCGTCGCCCTCGGCAGCGGGACGGTCGGTCCGCGGGGCCTCGACGACCTCGGAGGACTCGACCGGCTCGGGTGCGACTGCCGCAGGTGCGGCGGTCACCGGCTCGGAGGAGGTCGGGACGGTCGTCGCCGCGTCGTCGGCGGTGGCCGTCGCGGTGGCGCCGGTCGTCGCCGCGGCACCGGCCGTCGGTCCGGTGGAGACGGCGACGGGCTCCTCGACGTCGAGCTCCTCGGTCGTCACGAGCTGGTCCTCGCCGAGGAGGTCGTCCTGCGCCGGCGCGAACGCGAAGGCGCGGTAGAACAGGCCGGCGATCGCCGCGCCGAGGAGCGGGGCGACCCAGAAGAGCCAGAGCTGGCTCAGCGCCCAGTCGCCGCCGAACACGGCCGAGACGGTCGAGCGAGCAGGGTTGAGCGAGGCGTTGGTGAACGGCGCCGCGACGAGGAGGAGCGCCGCGAGGGCGAGCCCGATCGCGATCGGGGCGATCGTGCTGCGCGTGCGGTTGTCCGTGACGCCGAGGATGACGCCGACCAGCACGGCCGTCGCGACGACCTCCACGAGCAGGGCGGCCGCGAGGCCGACCGTCACCTCGACGCCGGCCGCCGCGAACGTGGACGTCAGCGGGGAGTGCGCGTCGAAGCCGTTGGCGGTCGTGCGGAACAGGGCCGCCGTCGTCGCCTCGTCGATCAGGGTGTTCTGCTGCAGCACGTCGAGCGACGACCGAGGGATCGTCGCGAGGAGCACGAGCCCGGCGAGCACGGCGCCGACGACCTGGGCGAGCCAGTAGGGGAGCACGTCGCGCCACGCGGTCCGGCCGCCGATCGCGGCGCCGAGCGTCACGGCCGGGTTGAAGTGCCCGCCCGAGACGTGACCGACCGCGGCGATCGCGGCGAGCAGCGCGACGCCGCCGGCGAACGCGACGGAGAGCACGAGGTTGCCGTTGAAGAACCGGGCCCACATCGCCACGCCGACGATCGCGAGGACGAGGAAGAACGTGCCGAAGACCTCGGCGCCGAGGCGCGCGAGGAGACCGGGCTGGACGACCGCGACGGACTCGGTCCGCTCGACGGTGACGTCCTCGACGACGGGTCCGCCCGTTGAGCCGGGAGCGGTGGTGTCCTGGGACATGATGTTCCTGTCTGTGTTCGGAGTCGGGATGACGGCACGATGCCGCGCAGATCCGGGCATCTGTGCGCATCCTGCCACCGTTACCCGGACATCGGGTGGAGATCGCCCATGAGAGGGCTGAGAGACGACCTGCGTCTCAGCCAGCGGGACGTTCCGTGCCGGGCCGCGGACGCGCTGTGGCCCTGCCGGTCCGGTCGCGCCGGTCTTCTCGTGCCGGGCGGTTGCGTCGTCGCGCAAAGTATCTTGACGTCGAGAAGTCGAGTACCCTGGACGGCGGTCAGCAAACGCCCTCGCGTGCGACGGACAACCGACCGACGGCCCGACAGGCCCGTCAGGTGGCCGTCCGGTCCGGGGGCACCAGTCCCCGACAGTTGGAGCGATCTGCGCATGGGCAAGATCAAGGTCGTCAACCCGGTCGTCGAGCTCGACGGCGACGAGATGACGCGCATCATCTGGCAGTTCATCAAGGACCGCCTCATCCACCCCTACCTCGACGTCGACCTCAAGTACTTCGACCTGTCGATCCAGAACCGCGACGCCACCGACGACCAGGTGACGATCGACGCGGCGAACGCGATCAAGCAGTACAACGTCGGCGTCAAGTGCGCGACCATCACGCCCGACGAGGCGCGCGTCGAGGAGTTCGGCCTCAAGAAGATGTGGGTCTCCCCGAACGGGACCATCCGCAACATCCTCGGCGGCGTCGTCTTCCGCGAGCCGATCATCATCTCCAACATCCCGCGCCTCGTGCCGGGCTGGAACAAGCCGATCATCATCGGCCGTCACGCCCACGGCGACCAGTACAAGTCGACGAACTTCAAGGTCCCGGGCCCCGGCAAGATCACGATGACGTTCGAGCCGGCCGACGGCTCCGAGCCGCAGAAGTTCGACGTCGTGACCATGCCCGAGGAGGGCGGCGTCGCGATGGGCATGTACAACTTCAACGAGTCGATCCGCGACTTCGCGCGCGCCTCGTTCGCGTACGGCCTCCAGCGCAACTACCCCGTGTACCTCTCCACGAAGAACACGATCCTCAAGGCCTACGACGGCCAGTTCAAGGACCTGTTCCAGGAGGTCTTCGACGCCGAGTTCGCCGAGCAGTTCGCCGCGGCCGGGCTCACCTACGAGCACCGCCTCATCGACGACATGGTCGCCTCGGCCATGAAGTGGGAGGGCGGCTACGTCTGGGCCTGCAAGAACTACGACGGCGACGTCCAGTCCGACACCGTCGCGCAGGGCTTCGGCTCGCTCGGCCTCATGACCTCCGTCCTCATGACCCCCGACGGCCAGACCGTCGAGGCCGAGGCCGCGCACGGCACGGTGACGCGTCACTACCGCCAGCACCAGCAGGGCAAGCCGACGTCGACCAACCCGATCGCGTCGATCTTCGCCTGGACCCGCGGCCTCATGCATCGCGGCAAGCTCGACGGCACCCCCGAGGTCACCGAGTTCGCGCAGACGCTCGAGGACGTCGTCGTCAAGACGGTCGAGTCCGGCCAGATGACGAAGGACCTCGCGCTCCTCGTCGGCCCGGACCAGGCGTGGCTCACCACCGAGGACTTCCTCGCCGCGCTCGACGAGAACCTCAAGGCGCGCCTGGGCTGACCCGCCCTGCACGCGTCTCGACGGCGACGCTCTCTTCCGGGGAGCGTCGCCGTTCGTCGTCCTGGTCGCCTTTCGCGGGGCCCTCCTTCTCTCCGGCCCCGCTCCCGGTCCCGTCACCTCGCCCGGACCACGGTGGGCCCCGGCCTCCCAGGTCGACCCGGCGCCGTCGACCGACGCCCCAGGGCGACGATGCGTGCGGCGACCTGCGCACGGGCGTTGTGGGAGAGTGAGCGCATGACTTCCCCCGTGAACGTGACGGTGACCGGCGCGGCCGGTCAGATCGGTTACGCGCTGCTGTTCCGCATCGCGTCGGGCCAGATGCTCGGCCCCGACACCCCCGTGCGCCTGCGTCTCCTGGAGATCCCGCAGGGGGTCAAGGCGGCCGAGGGCACCGCGATGGAGCTCGACGACTGCGCCTTCCCGCTGCTCGCCGGGATCGACATCTTCGACGACCCGACGGCGGCCTTCGAGGGCACGAACGTGGCGCTGCTCGTGGGTGCGCGCCCGCGCGGGCCGGGCATGGAGCGCGGCGACCTGCTCGAGGCGAACGGCGGGATCTTCAAGCCGCAGGGCCAGGCGATCAACGCAGGCGCGGCGGACGACGTGCGCGTGCTCGTCGTCGGGAACCCGGCGAACACCAACGCGCTCATCGCGGCGTCGAACGCGCCCGACGTGCCGAAGGACCGCTTCACCGCGATGACGCGGCTCGACCACAACCGCGCGCTGACGCAGGTCGCGAAGAAGGCGGGCGTGCCCGTCTCGGAGGTCCGCAAGGTCACCATCTGGGGCAACCACTCCGCGACGCAGTACCCGGACCTGTTCCACGCCGACGTCGCAGGGACGCCCGGTGGGGAGCTCGCCACGGACCAGGGCTGGCTCGAGCAGGAGTTCATCCCGACGGTCGCCAAGCGCGGTGCGGCGATCATCGACGCGCGCGGTGCGTCGTCGGCCGCGTCGGCGGCGAACGCGGCGATCGACCACGTCCACGACTGGGTGCTCGGCACGCCCGAGGGCGACTGGACGAGCGCCGGCGTGGTCTCGGACGGCTCGTACGGCGTCCCGACCGGTCTGATCTCGTCCTTCCCCGTGGTCTCGCGCGGCGGGGCGTGGGAGATCGTGCAGGGCCTGGAGATCTCCGACTTCTCGCGGGGTCGCATCGACGCGTCGGTCGCGGAGCTCGAGGAGGAGCGGCAGGCCGTCTCGGAGCTCGGGCTGGTCTGACACGCGGAGCGTCCCGCGACGCCGGGGGTCCACGCGGGGCCCCCGGCGTCGTAATTCCCTGCGCCGGTGTCGTACCCGCACCGTAGGGTCGACGGGCCATGATCGACGCACCCGCCCCCACCGGCCACCCGACGGACCCCGGCGAGAGCGCGACGCCGCCTCGCGAGACGCTCGACCCTGCCCGGGTGCTGGGCTGGCGGCGGCTGCGCGGGCCCCAGGCCGTCGTCGCGCTGGTCGCGCTCGCCCTGGGTGCGGTCGGGGCCGCTCTGGGCACCGTCGTGGCGGGGTGGATCGCCGAGGACCCGGCCACCGCGACGCTGCAGCTGCTCGCGGCGTGCATCGTCGGTGCCGCCCTGCTCGACACGGCCGGACAGGTCGTGTGGGCCGGCGTCGTCGACCGTGCGGAGGGGACGCTGCGGGGGGACCTGCTCACCGCGGCGCTGCACCAGCCGCTGGACACCCTCACCGAGCAGGCCGTGGGCGAGGTGCTGGACCGGGTCGACGACGACACGCACGCCGTCGGGACACTGGTGCGACGGCAGCTCTGGGGCGCCGGTCGCACGCTCGTCGGCGTGGTCCCCATGTGGGTCGTCGCCGGCCTGACGTGGTGGCCCGCCTGGCTCCTCTTCCCTCTGCTCGGGCTGCTCGCCTGGCTGCTCGTGCGGCCGATGCTGGGGGAGATCTCCCGCCGCAAGGTGATCGAGGAGGCCGCCTGGACGGACCAGGCCGCGGCGTTCGAGGAGGCCGTCGCCGCGCGCGACGACCTGCGGACCAGCCTGGGCCAGTCGTTCGCGGTCCGCCGGCTCGCCGGGCTCTCCGCCGCCGTGCACCGGACGTTCGAGGCCGTGCTGTCGGTCGAGTCGCGCATGGTCCGCCGCGCCGGACTCGTGCTGGCGTCGTTGCTGGCCGGGACCGCCGTGGCCGGCGCGGCGCTCGCCGTGGACGGCGACCTGGCCGTCGACCAGCTGGTCACCCTGTTCCTCGTCACGGCGATGTTCGTCGGGCAGACGGACAACCTCGTGCACCACCTCCCGGACATCCAGGAAGGTCTCGGGGCGCTCACGCGGATCCGGCAGATGCTCGCGGTCCCGCCGGAGCCGACGGGCGGACGCGACGTGCCCGAGGGGCCGGTCGGCATCGAGCTGCGCGACCTGCACTTCTCCTACGCCGAGGGCACGTTCGCGCTCGACGGCGTGAGCGTGCGTGTTCCGGCCGGGGAGACGGTCGCGCTGGTCGGCCGCACGGGGTCGGGCAAGTCGACGCTCGCGTCGCTCCTCTCCCGGGCCGTCGAGCCGCCGCGCGGCTCCGTGCTCGTCGGTGGCGCGGACGTCCGCGACCTCGACCTGCAGGCGCTGCGCGCCACGGTCGGCGTGGTCACCCAGCGCACCGAGATCCTCGCGGGCACGCTCGCGGAGAACATCGCGCTCTTCGCAGACGTGCCGCGCGACGACGTCGAGGCCGCGGTGCGCGAGCTCCGGCTCGACGACTGGGTCGCCGGTCTGCCCGACGGGCTCGACACGCTGCTCGGACCGGGCGGCACGTCGCTCTCCGCGGGGGAGGAGCAGCTCGTCGCCTTCGCCCGGCTCCTGGTGCGCGACGTGCAGGTGGTCGTGCTCGACGAGGCGACGGCGCGCATGGACCCGCTGACCGAGGCGCGGGTCGTCGCCGCGTCCGAGCGCCTGCTCGCCGCGCGCACGGGCGTCCTCGTCGCGCACCGGCTGTCCACGATCGAGCGGGCGGGGCTCGTCGTGGTGCTCGACCACGGCCGCGTCGTCCAGCAGGGCACGCGGGCCGCGCTCGCGCAGGTCCAGGGCCCGTACCGCACCCTGCTGGAGGCGAGCGTCGCCCAGACGGGGCCCGGTGAGCACCCCCTCGAGGGCGTGCCTGGCGAGCAGGTCGTGGCGGCCGACGCGTCGACGACGAGCGGTCCCGGGGCGGGTGGGGCGGCGGCGCCGTCGGAGTCCGTCGGCGGACGGCGACGTCGCGGAACACCCCCCGAGCTCCGCGATCCCGGGGACGGACCGAGCCTCGCGCGCGGCATCCTCCACGCCCTGTTCGTCCGGCCGGCGTGGGGCGTGGTCGGTGCGGTGCTGTTCCTCGTGGCGAGCCTCTTCTCGGCACAGGGCGCGATCACGGGATTCCTCTGGGGACGTGCGGTCCAGGGGCTCGACGACGGCTTCCCCGTCGCGCTGCTCGTGCCGTTCGCGGTCCTCCTCGTCGTCGCGCCGCTGTGCCTCGCGCGGGCCGTGTACGTCTACCCGCGCTGGTGGATCGAGGTGCTGCTCCGGGTACGCCTGGCCGTCATGTCCGGCCAGACGCGACAGCACCGGCTCCCGGCGTCCCCGCCGGGCGAGGTCGTCGCGCGCGCCATGGACGCCGACCGCTTCGCCCGGTACGCCGACCGGTGGGTGGATCTCGTCAACGGCCTCCTCATCGCGGGCGTCACCGCGCTCCTCAGCGGCTCGTGGCTCGCCGGCGCGGTCCTCCTGGCCGTGATGGTCGTGTCGGCGACGGCCTCGGCGCTCGGGCGGCCGATCGCCGGCCGGTCGGCGACGCGGTCGTCGGCCGCGCGCGCCCGGTTCGGGCGGGCGCTGGTCTCCGCGCTCGACTCGGCGCGCACCGTCAAGCTCGCCGCCCGCACGCCGCAGGTGCACGCCCACCTGCGCGACGTCGACGCGGGCCGGGTCCGTGCCGCAGTCTTCGAGCACCGGGTCCAGGCGGCGCTCGACGGCGTACCCCTGGTCATGATCCAGCTCGGTGTCGTCGCGGCGTGGGGAGGGCTCCTCACGGGGACGTGGGACCTCGCCACGGCTCTGCTGGTCGCCAACGCCGTCAACGGGTTCGGCTGGTTCGGCGTCGTCGCCGGCGCCGTCGTGACCGAGGCCCCGGGGACGCGCTCGTGGCAGCAGGTGACGAGCCGGTTCGCGGCGGGGGCCGACCTCATGGACCTGCCGCCGGGCGTCGACCTGCTCACCGGCGCCGCACCCTCGCCCGCGCCGGGCCCCCGGCAGGCGCTGGAGCGGCTCGACCTCGCCGGCATGACGGCCCTGCACGACGACGGCACGATCGGCGTCCAGGACGTCGACCTGTCGGTGCGCCGCGGTGAGCTCGTGCTGCTCCTCGGCCAGGTCGGGTCCGGCAAGTCGAGCCTGCTCTCCTCCCTCGCCGGGCTCATGGAGCACACCGGCGCGATCCGGTGGAACGGCACCGACGTCGTCGACGCCCAGACCTTCCTGCGTCCCGGCCAGGTCGCGCACGTCGCGCAGGTGCCGCGCGTGCTCTCGGGGACGTTCGCCGACAACGTCCGGCTCGGTCACGAGCGCGACGTGCACGGGCCTGTCGCCGCAGCACGCCTGGAGCAGGACGTCGTGGAGGCCGGCGGCCACGAGGCGCTCGTGGGGCACCGCGGCGTCCGGCTGTCGGGCGGGCAGGTGCAGCGCCTCGCGCTCGCACGTGCGCTCGCCACGGAGACCGAGCTCCTCCTCGCGGACGACGTCTCGAGCGCGCTCGACGCCGCGACGGAGATCGAGCTGTGGACGTCGCTGCGCGAGCGCGGCACCACGGTGATCGGTGCGACGTCCAAGCGGGCAGCGCTCGCGCGGGCGGACCGTGTCGTGGTGCTCGAGGACGGCGTGGTCGCCGACGTCGGACCGTGGAGCGACCTCGCGGCGCGGTGGGGGCACCTCGCGGGCTGACGCTCGTCTGCGTCGGGGCGTCGGGGCGTCGGGGCGCCGGGGCGTCGGGTCCGCGGAGGGTGGGGCGAGTCGTCGCGGGTCTACCATCCGCCGCTCGTCCCTCGCGGCTCCCGCCAGACCCGCCACGACCCGCGACGACTCGCCCCACCCTCCGCTCCAGGGCGGCCGCGGCTCTTCGCCAGACCCGCCACGACCCGCGACGACTCACCCCACCCTCCGCTCGTGCTGCGGTCGGTGGCGTGCAGACTCTTGCTGCAACTTTCTGCAAGCAGTACAGTCGGGCCAGCCGTACGCTGAGAAGCGCCTGGCCCGGCCGACGTCGTCCGCTGCTGGTCCCGTCGTCCGTCCGTGCTCCTCGCGTGGCTTCCGCACGAATCTCTTCGGACGAGGGAGTCCTCCATGACCTCCACGCCGCGTCGGCGCTCAGCGTCGTCGACCGCGTCATCCCACCACTCCCGGTCTCGCGCGTCCCGCGCGACGGCGTCGGTCACCGCACTCGCGCTGGCCGCCTCGACGTTCGCCGGGCTCACTGTCGCCGCGCTGGCCGCTCCAGCGGCCGGTGCCGACCGCACTGCCGCCCTCGTGGGCGACCTCCAGTCCGAGCTCGGCTGCGCGGCCGACTGGGATCCCGCGTGCGCCGCGACCGAGCTCACCCCGACCGAGACGCCCGGCGTCTGGTCGGCCGAGTTCGACGTCCCCGCCGGTACGTGGCAGTACAAGGTCGCCATGAACGACGCCTGGGACGAGGCCTACGGGCGCGACGGTGGCCAGGACGACGCCCCGCTCGTGCTCGGGGGCGACACGCGCGTGCGCGTGACGTTCGACGACGCGACCCAGCGCATCGCGCTCACACCCCTCGGTCTCGCGGGGGAGTACGACGACGCGCAGGACGCCGCGCTCGTGGTCCCGCCGGTGCGCCAGCCCGGGTCCGACGAGCGCTTCTACTTCGTCATGACCGACCGGTTCGCCAACGGCGACCCGTCGAACGACACCGCGGGACTCGGCGACGACCCGCTGACGTCCGGGTTCGACCCCACCGACAAGGGCTTCTACCAGGGCGGCGACATCGCGGGTCTGCGACAGAACCTGGACTACGTCGAGGGGCTCGGCACGACGGCGATCTGGCTCACGCCGTCGTTCAAGAACCAGCCCGTCCAGGGCACCGGGGCCGACGCGTCGGCCGGGTACCACGGCTACTGGATCACCGACTTCACGCAGATCGACCCGCACCTCGGCACCAACGCCGAGCTCGAGGCGCTCATCGACGAGGCGCACGACCGCGGGATCAAGGTCTACTTCGACATCATCACCAACCACACCGCCGACGTCGTCGACTACGAGGAGAAGCAGTACTCGTACGTCGACCAGGCGACGTCGCCGTATCGCGACGCGTCGGGGACGGTGTTCGACCCGGCGACGTACGCGGGCACCGACGGCTTCCCGGAGCTCGACCCGGCGACGTCGTTCCCGTACACGCCGTTCGTGCCCACGGGCAAGGAGGAGCTCAAGGTCCCGTCGTGGCTCAACGACCCGACGCTCTACCACAACCGCGGGAACTCGACGTGGACGGGGGAGTCGGTCACGTACGGCGACTTCGACGGCCTGGACGACCTCATGACCGAGCACCCGACGGTCGTCGACGGCTTCGTCGACGTCTACCAGGACTGGGTCGACCTCGGTATCGACGGATTCCGCATCGACACCGTCAAGCACGTGAACTTCGAGTTCTGGGAGACGTGGACCACCGAGGTCCTCGACTACGCGCACGCGCAGGGCAAGGACGACTTCTTCATGTTCGGCGAGGTGTACGACGCCGACGCGGCGAAGCTGTCGCCGTACGTGCGGCGCACCGACATGAGCTCGACCCTCGACTTCACGTTCCAGTCCGCGGCGACGAGCTTCGCGAGCGGCAACAGCGCCAAGGGTCTCGCGTCGCTGTTCGCGAGCGACGACATGTACACGACGCCCGACTCGTCGGCGAGCGCGCTCCCGACGTTCCTCGGCAACCACGACATGGGCCGTGTCGGGTACATGCTCGCGTCGACGGACGACCCGCTCGCGCGTGACGAGCTCGCGCACGAGCTCATGTACCTCACGCGCGGCCAGCCGGTCGTGTACTACGGCGACGAGCAGGGCTTCGCGGGCACGGGCGGCGACA
The DNA here is from genome assembly GCF_055181235.1 of Cellulosimicrobium sp. So1_17. NCBI lineage: Bacteria > Bacillati > Actinomycetota > Actinomycetes > Micrococcales > Promicromonosporaceae > Cellulosimicrobium > Cellulosimicrobium sp. So1_17. The sequence continues at coordinate 1,670,489 of NZ_CM143702.1, read as the reverse complement.
AGGACGCACGCCAGACCCTCTTCGCGACCCAGGTCGCCGAGTACGCCGACCAGCCGCTCGTCACGGGCGAGCAGGCGGGCAGCGTCGACCGCTACGGCACAGACGCGCCGCTCTACGAGCACATCGCGTCGCTCGCCGCGCTGCGCGAGAGCCACCCGGCGCTCGCGACGGGTGCCCAGGTCGAGCGCCACGTCACGAACGGCGCGGGGGTCTACGCCTTCAGCCGTGTCGACCGCGAGGAGAAGATCGAGCACCTCGTCGCGCTGAACAACGCGTCGGACGAGCGCGAGGCGACGTTCACGACCCTCACGCCGGGCGCCTCGTACGAGGTGCTGCACGGCGACGGCGAGCCCGTCACCGCGGACGCCGAGGGCACGGTGACGCTCACCGTCCCGGCGACGTCCGCCGTCGTGCTCGTGGCCGACCGCCAGGTCGGCGCCGACTCGTCCGGCGAGATCGACGTGACGGTCCCGGCGGCGGGAGCCCCGCTGAGCGGCGTGGCACCGGTCGGCGCGACCGTGGACGCCGACGCGTGGTCCGAGACGTCGTTCGCGTGGCGTGAGGTCGGAACCCAGGAGTGGACACCGCTCGGGACGGCCGAGGACACGACGCCGCGCGTCTTCCACGACGTGACCGACCTGCCCGACGGCACGCTCGTCGAGTACCGCGCCGTGACGACCGACGCCGACGGCGACCGTGCCGCCGCGTCGACGTTCGCGAGCGTCGGCGTGGACGTGAGCGGGACGGTCTCCCAGGAGCCCGAGCCCGAGATCGACCTCGTGACCGTCCCCGGGAGCCACAACTCCGAGATGGGCTGCGCCGGCGACTGGGCGCCGGGCTGCGAGGCCGCGCAGCTCACGAAGCGTCCCGACGGCGTGTACGCGGGCACGTTCGACGTCCCTGCGGGCACCTACGAGTACAAGGTCGCGATCAACGGGTCGTGGACCGTGAACTACGGGGTCGGCGGCGTGGCGGGCGGCGGCAACGCGACGTACACGACCGAGGGCGGACCGGTGACGTTCTACTGGGACCCGGTGAGCAAGGACTTCTCGAGCACCGCCCAGGGGCCGATCGTCACGCTCGCGGGGTCGTTCCAGGACCAGGTCGGCTGCCCGGGTACGTGGGCACCCGACTGCCTCGCGACGTGGCTCAAGGACCCCGAGGGCGACGGGACGTACACGTGGTCCACGGACGACCTCGCCGCGGGCGCGTACGAGGGCAAGATCGCCCACGGGCTGAGCTGGGCCGAGAACTACGGCGTCGGCGGGGCCCCGGGCGGGGCGAACTACCAGTTCTCCGTCGGCGACGGCGAGACGGTGACCTTCACCTACGACCTCGAGACGCACGTGCTCGAGATCGGCGTCGAGAACCCGCCCCTGCCGGGCACCGGTCAGCAGGCCGCGCACTGGGTCCGCGAGGACGTCGTCGCGTGGCCGGGCGACCTCGGCACGGGTGACGCGTACACCCTGTGGACCGCGCCCGAGGGCGGGCTGACCGTCGCGGACGGCGCGGTCGACGCGCCGGAGGGCGCGACGTCGTACACCCTCGAGGCCGACGCGGGCGGCCTGCACGAGGACGTGGCGGCCGACTTCCCGGCGCTCGCGGCGTACACCGCGCTGCGCGTGACGGACGCGGACGGCGAGCCGGTCTCGCGAGACGCCGTCGAGGCGGCGCTCCGCGGTCAGCTCCTCGTGACCCGCACCGACGGCGAGACGCTCACGGCGGCGACCGGGGTGCAGATCCCGGGCGTGGTCGACGACCTGTTCGCCGAGGACGCGGCCGACCGCGAGCTCGGGCTCACGTGGCACGCCAACGGGAAGTGGGCGTCGTTCGCGCTCTGGGCGCCGACGGCGCAGGGCGTCTCGCTCCTCGCCTGGCCCGCGGGGACCTCGCTCGACGACGAGCCCGAGCGGTTCGCGACCACGCGCCAGTCCGACGGCACGTGGACGCTCGACGGCAAGGAGGCGGCCAAGAAGCTCGATGATGGCCCAGGAGGCGCGGCCGTCGGCTGGAAGGGTGCCCGCTACCTCTACGAGGTGCAGGTCTACGTCCCGAGCACCGGCGAGTTCGAGACCAACGTCGTGACCGACCCGTACTCGGTCGGCCTGACGCTCGACTCCACGCACTCGGTGGCCGTCGACCTGGACGATCCGGCGTTCCGCCCGTCCCTGTGGGAGGGCACGCCCGCCCCGGTGGTGGAGCGGCCCGTGGACCAGACGATCTACGAGCTGCACGTGCGCGACTTCTCGATCGCGGACGAGACCGTCCCGGCGGAGGAGCGCGGGACCTACCTCGCGTTCGCCCAGGAGGAGTCGGACGGCATGACGCACCTGCGCGAGCTCGCGGACGCGGGCCTCACGACGGTGCACCTGCTGCCGACGTTCGACATCGCCTCGATCCCCGAGGACCGCGCGGACCAGGCCACGACGGGCGACCTCAGCGGCTTCGCGCCCGACTCGTCCGAGCAGCAGGCCGCGGTCGCGGCGGTGCAGGGCCAGGACGGCTTCAACTGGGGTTACGACCCGTGGCACTTCTCGGCCCCCGAGGGGTCGTACGCGGTGGACGCCGACGGCGGTGCGCGCGTCGCGGAGTTCCGCACCATGGTCGGCGGACTGCACGACGCGGGCCTCCAGGTCGTGCTCGACCAGGTGTTCAACCACACCGCGGCGAGCGGTCAGGACGAGAAGTCCGTGCTCGACAAGGTCGTGCCGGGCTACTACCACCGGCTCAACCCGACCTCGGGTGCGGTCGAGACGAGCACGTGCTGCCAGAACGTCGCCACGGAGCACGCGATGGCCGGCAGGCTCATGGTCGACTCGGTCGTCACGTGGGCGCGCGACTACAAGGTCGACGGGTTCCGCTTCGACCTCATGGGCCACCACTCGAAGCAGAACATGCTCGACGTCCGTGCTGCCCTCGACGGGCTGACGCTCGCCGAGGACGGCGTCGACGGCGAGTCGGTCTACCTGTACGGCGAGGGCTGGGACTTCGGCGAGGTCGCGGGGAACGCGCTGTTCGAGCAGGCCACGCAGGGCCAGCTCGGTGGCACCGGCATCGGGACGTTCTCCGACCGCCTGCGCGACGCGGTGCACGGCGGGTCGCCCGTCGACGGAGCATCGACCTTCACGCAGGGCTTCGGCACCGGTCTCGCCACCGACCCCAACGGGCAGCCTGCCCGGGCGGGAGAGCCCGGCACGGTCAACGACGGCTCCGAGGACGAGTACGCCGACCTCGGTCACCAGACCGACCTCGTGCGCCTCGGCCTGGCCGGCAACCTGCGCGACTTCACGTTCGTCACCTCGACGGGCGAGGAGCAGCGGGGTGACGAGATCGACTACCGCGGTGCGCCGGCGGGCTACGCCGACTCGCCCGAGGAGGTCGTCACGTACGTCGACGCGCACGACAACGAGACGCTCTTCGACCTGCTCACGCTCAAGCTGCCGGCGGACACGCCGATGGACGAGCGCGTCCGGATGAACGCCGTCTCGCTCGCGACCGCGGCACTGTCGCAGACGCCGTCGTTCTGGCACGCCGGCACGGACCTGCTGCGCTCGAAGTCGCTCGACCGCAACAGCTACGACTCGGGCGACTGGTTCAACGCGATCGACTGGTCCGGCCAGGACAACGGGTTCGGCAAGGGCCTGCCGATGGCGGCCGACAACGAGGACAAGTGGCCGCTCATGGCACCGCTCCTCGCGGACCCGGCGCTCAAGCCGTCGCCGGAGGACATCGCGACCGCCTCGGCGCAGGCGCAGGACGTGCTGAGGCTGCGGCACTCGACCGAGCTGTTCCGTCTCGGCGACGCCGACGCGATCCGCGAGAAGGTCACGTTCCCCGACGCGGGCACCGGCCAGGAGCCCGGCGTGATCGTCATGGCGGTCGACGACCTCGTGGGCGACGACGTCGACCCGGCGCTCGACGGCCTGCTCGCCGTGTTCAACGCCTCGCCCGAGCCGGCCACGTACACGGTCGGGGCGCTCGCCGGCCGCGACTACGTGCTCTCGCCCGTCCAGCAGGAGGGGAGCGACGCCGTCGTGCGGGAGACGACGTGGGACGCGGAGACCGGGACCGTCACCGTGCCGGCCCGGACGGTCGCCGTGCTCGTCGACCCGCAGACGGGGGACGGTCTGCCCGTCACGGTCGAGGCCACGGGACGCTGCCTCGCCGGGAAGGCGTACGTCGCGGTCCGCGCGACGAACGACGGTGCCGTGCCGGTGGACCTCACGCTCCGCACGCCGTTCGGTGCGAAGTCCTTCGCGGACGTCGCACCGGGGAAGAACGCGTACCAGTCGTTCGCCACGCGCGCGACGGCGCTCGAGGCGGGCGAGGCGACGGTCACCACGACGGCCACGGTCGACGGCGAGGAGGTCACCTCGACGTCCGACGTCCCGTACGAGGGGCTCTCCTGCTCCTGACGGCGAGCAGAGCCCCGGTCGCGCAGGGGAGGGCACCGGTCCTGGACCGGCGTCGTCCCCCGCGCGGCCGGGGCTCTCGCGCGAGCGGGGTCAGCGGAAGACGACGGTGCGGTGCCCGTCGAGCAGCACGCGGTGCTCGGCGTGCCAGCGCACCGCGCGCGCGAGCGTCTGCCGCTCGACGTCCTCGCCGATCGCGACGAGGTCCTCCACGCGGCGCGAGTGGTCCACGCGCGCGACGTCCTGCTCGATGATCGGCCCCTCGTCGAGGTCGCCCGTGACGTAGTGCGAGGTGGCGCCGATGAGCTTGACCCCGCGGTCGTGCGCCTGCGCGTAGGGGCGCGCGCCCTTGAAGCTCGGCAGGAACGAGTGGTGGATGTTGATGATCCGGCCGGGCATCTCGCGGCACAGGTCGTCGGAGAGGATCTGCATGTAGCGCGCGAGCACCACGAGCTCGACGTCAAGCTCCGCCACGAGCGCGCGCAGGCGCGACTCCGCGTCGGTCTTGGTCTCGCGCGTCACGGGCACGTGGTGGAACGGCTTGCCGTAGAACGTCGCGATGTCCTGCAGGTCCGTGTGGTTCCCGACGACGCCCACGACCTCGATCGGCATCGCCTGGGACCGCTCGCGGTACAGCAGGTCGACGAGGCAGTGCGGCGCCTTCGACACCATGAGGAGCGTGCGGACGCGTCGGCCGACGACGTCGAGCTCCCACGCCATGCCGAACCGCTCGACCACCGGGGCGAGCGCGTCCGTGAGGGCGTCGCGCGGGACCGCGGCCTCCACCTGGACGCGCATGAAGAACAGCCCCGACAGCGGGTCGCCGAACTGCTGCGACTCGGTGATGTTGCCCCCGAGCCCGGCGAGCGCCCCGGCGACGGCGTGCACGATCCCCGGACCGTCGGGGCACGAGAGGGTGAGGACCCAGTGCGTGGGGTCGGTGGTCGCGGGCCGAGGTGCTGTCGTGGACACCTTCCAGAGGGTAGTCGCGCCGTCGGGCGCAGGCCGCCGTGGTCGCCCCCGTGGACCTCGCGGGCGGACATCACCCGGACACGGGCCGTGCGAAGCGCCCACGTCTGACACGATGAACTCATGAACGACGCGCAGATCACCACCCGCCTCGTCACCGACGCCGAGGCCGGTGAGCTCCTGACCCTGCGCCGGGCGGCGTTCGTCACCGAGGCGCAGCTGTACGGCGACCCGAACATCCCGCCGCTGACCCAGACCCTGCACGAGCTGCGCGACGACCTCGCGCGCGAGGACGTCGTGACGATCGGGGCATGGCTCGACCACCGCCTCGTCGGGTCGGTCCGCGTCGAGATCGAGGAGAGCCGGGCGACGCTCGGGCGCCTCGCCGTCGCCCCGGACATGCAGGGCCGCGGCATCGGCACGCAGATGCTCTTCGAGGTGCTCCCGTACCTGCCCGAGCAGACGACGGAGATCTGGGTCTTCACCGGCAAGGACTCGAAGCAGAACCTCGCGATGTACACGAAGCACGGGTACGAGGAGCAGTACGACAAGGCCGCGGGCGACCTCACGTACACCTACCTGCGCCGCATCCTCGGCGCGGCCGAGGTGCGCGACGACGCCGCCCAGGAGCAGCAGGGCGCCTGACGGGCACCGCCACGTCGCCTCAGCGCCGGACGGTGCCCTGCGCGGGTCGGGGCGGGGTCGCGCCGGCGACCGTCGTCGCGCCGGTGACGGCCGCGATGATCTCCTCGTAGCTCGCGCCCTGCCCGGAGAAGCTCCCGTTGTTCCGCCCGTGCCGCAGGACCTCCACGCGGTCCGCGACGGCACGCACGTCGGTCATGTTGTGGCTGATGAGGATCACGGCGTGCCCCATGTCCCGCAGCCGCAGGATGTGGCTGAGGACCTCGGCCGACTGTGCGACCGAGAGCGCGGCGGTGGGCTCGTCGAGCACCACGACGCGGGGCTCGCCGAGCAGCGTGCGCGCGATGGCGACGCTCTGCCGCTGCCCGCCGGAGAGCGTCGAGACGGGGACCCGGACCGAGGGGACGCGCGCGTTGAGGTCGGCGAGCACGCGGCGCGCGGTCTCCTCCATGGTCGCCTCGTCGAGATGACGACCCCGCCGCAGCTCGCGGCCCAGGTAGAGGTTCGAGACGACGTCGAGGTTGTCGCACAGCGCGAGGTCCTGGAAGACGGTCGCGATGCCGAGCGCGTGCGCGGCGACCGGGCTGGGGATGGTCACGGGCACGCCGTCGGACTCGATCATCCCGGCGTCGGGGGTCAGGACCCCGGCCACGATCTTGGCGAGCGTCGACTTGCCGGCGCCGTTGTCGCCGACGAGCGCCACGACCTCGTGGCGGTGGATCTCGAGCTCGACGCCGGTGAGCGCCTGCACGGCGCCGAACGACTTGTCGATCCCGTGCAGGGCGAGCGCGGGGATGCGGGGAGTGGCGGTCACGTCGGTTCACCTTCGATGGACGGGACGGGGGCGACCGCGAGGCCGTCGGTGGCCATGTCGGTCGCGCCGAGCGCGAGGGCGAGGGCTCCGAGGATCTCGGCGCGGGGGCCGAGCTCGGACGCGAGCACCTCGACGGGAGCGATGGTGTTGGGCACCAGATGGCGACGCAGCGACTCGCGGAACGGGGCGAGGAGCACGTCCCCGGTCTCTGCGAGCTCCCCGCCGACGACGATCGCCCGCGGGTTCAGCGTCGTCGCGAGGGCGGCGACGACCGACCCCACCCGGTCGCCGGCGTCGGCGACGACGCGTCGGCAGCCGGGGTCGCCGTCGAGCGCCCCCTGCACGAGGTCGCGCAGCGTCAGCTCGCCGTGGCTCGTGCGCACGAGCGCGAGCAGGGCGGCGGAACCGACGACGGTCTCGAGGCAGCCGCGGTTGCCGCAGCGGCAGATCGGGCCGGTGGGGTCGACCTGGACGTGCCCGATCTCGCCCGCGGTTCCCGCGTAGCCGCGGTGCAGGCGCCCGCCGAGGACGATGCCCGCTCCGGTGCCGTGGGAGACGCGGACGAAGATCGAGTCGCGGTGGCTGCGGGTCGCGCCGAGCTCGTGCTCCGCGAGCGCGGCGAGGTTGGCGTCGTTGTCGACGACGACCGGCCGGGCGAGGCGCTTGGCGAGCACCTGACCCACGTGGATCCCGTCCCAGCCCCGCAGCACGCCGGGCACCGAGATCATGCCCGTGTCCTCGTCGACCGGGGCGGGGAGCGCGACACCGACGCTGAGGAGCTCGTCCACGCCCGCGCCGACGCGCTCCAGGAGCTCGACGACGAGGAGTGCGGCCCGGTCGAGGCCGGTGTCGACGCGGTGGTCGACGGGGAGCGGCATCCGCTGCTCGGCGAGGATCTCGCGCGTCGGGTCGCCGAGCGCCACGGTGAGGTGGCGCTGCCCGAACTGCACCGCGCCGACGACTCCGAGCCGTCGCGCGAGCGTGACCATCTGCGCGCGCCGCCCCGACCGGGACGCCGGGTGGGTCTCCACGACCCCGGCGCCGGTGAGCTCCTTGACGATCGTCGACACGGTCGCCGTCGAGAGGCCGGTCGCCTCGGCGAGCTCGACCTGGGTGAGCCCGCCGTAGCGCCGGACGGCATCCACGATCCGGTGTCGGTTCGCTTCTCGGAGGGAGGTCTGCGAACCGGGGGTGGACCGGTCGCTGTTCACAGGCCGCAGGCTACACCGTCCGAAGTCCGCACCGAGGCGGCGACAGGCGGTGAAGGCGCGGCCGAGAACATGAGTTCGACCTTCGAACACAAAATGGTTACGACGCACCCGGAGCGCTTGACCATCGAACTCAGCCAGGGCTACGTTCCGTGGCGTGCCGCGTGGGAGCGCGATCGCCCGACGACGGGCGGCGCTCGACCACGGCCCGTCGTGCTGCCCGGTTCGGGAGGCGCGACCTTCGACGACGAAAGGGAAGACGATGACGTCCGTGCGCAGAAAGGTCGCCGCGATCGCGGGGACAGCCCTCCTCCTCGGCTCCATCGCCGCGTGCAGCTCCGAGCGCGCCAGCGACTCCGGTGACGGCGAGACGGCTGCCGACTCCGGCGACACCCTCGTCGGCATCGCGATGCCGACGCGCAGCCTCGAGCGCTGGAACAACGACGGCGAGCACCTCGAGGGCCTCCTCCAGGACGCCGGCTTCGAGACGACGCTCCAGTACGCCGACAACAAGGTCGACCAGCAGATCACCCAGCTCCAGAACATGATCAACCAGGGCGCGGACGTGCTCGTCATCGCGTCGATCGACGGCACCGCGCTCGGCCCGGTCCTGGACCAGGCGGCCGAGAACGACGTCCCGGTCATCGCGTACGACCGCCTCATCAACGGCTCCGAGCACGTCGACTACTACGCGACCTTCGACAACGAGCTCGTCGGGACGCTGCAGGGCGAGTTCATCGTCGAGCAGCTCGACCTCGAGGGCGGTGCGGGTCCGTTCAACCTCGAGCCGTTCGCCGGGTCGCCGGACGACAACAACGCCAAGTTCTTCTTCAAGGGGGCGTGGGACGTCCTCGCGCCGTACGTCGAGTCGGGCCAGCTCGTCGTCCCGTCGGGCAAGTCGCCGGCGACGGTCGACGACTGGGACTCCATCGGCATCCAGGGCTGGGAGTCGGCCAAGGCCCAGTCCGAGATGGAGAACCGGCTCAACTCGTTCTACACGGACAAGAAGGTCGACGTCGTCCTGTCGCCCAACGACTCGCTCGCCCTGGGGATCGAGCAGGCCCTCGAGGGCGCCTCGTACACCGAGGCCGACTGGCCCATCGTCACGGGCCAGGACGCCGACGAGGCGAACGTCATGAACATGCTCGCCGGCAAGCAGTCGATGACCGTGTGGAAGGACACGCGGACGCTCGGCGACCAGGTCGCGACGATGGTCGAGCAGATCGTCGCGGGCGACGAGGTCGAGGTCAACGACACGGAGACGTACGACAACGGCGTCAAGGTCGTGCCGTCGTACCTCCTCGAGCCGCAGGTCGTGACGGCCGACACCGTCGAGAGCGCGCTCGTCGAGTCCGGCTTCTACACCGCCGAGCAGCTCGGGCTCTGAGGCCGCGCCCGGGGTGCGCGCACCCCGGACCGGTCCGCCCGACCCGACCGCGGGGCGCCGTCGACCGACGGCGCCCCGCGCACGAGACAGGAGCAAGGATGGTCCTCGAAAACGTGCTCGAGACGCACAACATCCTCGAGATGCACGCGATCACCAAGGAGTTCCCGGGCGTCAAGGCGTTGCAGGACGTGAACCTCGAGGTGCGGCGCGGCGAGGTGCACGCGATCTGCGGCGAGAACGGCGCCGGCAAGTCGACGCTCATGAAGGTCCTCTCGGGCGTCTACGCCCACGGCTCGTACGACGGCGAGATCCTCCTCGACGGCCAGGCGTGCGCCTTCCGGGGCATCCGCGACAGCGAGTCGCGCGGCGTCGTCATCATCCACCAGGAGCTCGCGCTCGTCCCGTACCTGTCGATCGCGGAGAACATCTTCCTCGGCAACGAGAAGGCGACCGGCGGCGTGGTCGACTGGAACCGGACCTCCGCCGAGGCGGCCCAGCTCCTCGCGCGCGTCGGCCTGGACGAGAACCCGGCGACGCTCGCGATGGACATCGGGGTCGGGAAGCAGCAGCTCGTCGAGATCGCGAAAGCCCTGTCGAAGCGCGTGGACCTGCTCATCCTCGACGAGCCGACCGCCGCGCTGAACGACGAGGACAGCGCCCACCTGCTCGGGCTCATCGAGCAGTTCCGCGAGAACGGCATCACCTCGATCATCATCTCCCACAAGCTCAACGAGATCGAGGCGATCGCCGACCGCGTGACCATCCTTCGCGACGGCCGCACGATCGAGACGCTCGACCTGCACGGCGACGAGCCCGTCACCGAGGACCGCATCATCCGGGGGATGGTCGGCCGCTCGCTCGAGAGCCGCTTCCCCGAGCGGACCCCGTCGATCGGCGCCGAGGTCCTGCGCATCGAGGACTGGAGCGTGCACCACCCCGTGGACACGGAGCGCCTCGTCGTCGACAATGCGAACCTCACGGTGCACGCCGGGGAGATCGTCGGCCTCGCGGGGCTCATGGGCGCCGGGCGCACCGAGCTCGCGATGAGCGTGTTCGGCCACGCGTACGGCACGCGGATCTCCGGACGCGTCTACAAGGACGGCGTCCCCGTGCGCACCCGGACCGTCGCCGAGGCGATCTCGCACGGCCTCGCCTACGCGACCGAGGACCGCAAGCGCTACGGGCTCAACCTCATCCAGACGATCCGCGAGAACATCTCCGCGTCCGCGCTCGGCAAGGTCGCCCGCTGGGGCGTCGTGCAGCGCGAGGAGGAGGCGACGGTCGCCGAGGAGTACCGCCGCGACTTCGGGATCAAGGCCCCGACGGTCGAGTCCCTCGCCGGCAAGCTGTCGGGCGGCAACCAGCAGAAGGTCGTCCTCGGCAAGTGGGTCTTCTCCGACCCGGACGTCCTCATCCTCGACGAGCCCACGCGCGGCATCGACGTCGGCGCGAAGTACGAGATCTACGCGATCGTCAACGCGCTCGCCGACGCCGGGAAGGCCGTGCTCGTCATCTCGTCGGAGCTGCCCGAGCTCATCGGGGTCTGCGACCGCATCTACACCATGAGCCAGGGACGCATCACGGGAGAGGTCCCGCGCGCCGAGGCCACACAGGAGAAGCTCATGCACCACATGACCATGGACAAGGGGGCCACAGCCCGATGAACGTCGTCAGGGAGTACCTCGGCCGCAACGTCCGCCAGTACGGCATCGTCGCGGCACTGCTCGTCATCGTCCTGCTCTTCCAGGTGCTCACCGACGGGCGCCTGCTCTACCCCAACAACGTGGCGAGCCTCGTCCAGCAGAACGCGTACGTCATGGTCCTCGCGATCGGCATGGTCATGGTGATCGTCGCCGGTCACATCGACCTCTCGGTCGGGTCGGTCGTCGCGTTCGTCGGCGGCCTGTGCGCGATCATGATGACGCAGTGGGAGCTGCCGTGGCTCGTCGCGGTGCTCCTGTCCCTCGTGGTCGGCGCGCTCGTCGGCATGTGGCAGGGCTTCTGGGTCGCGTACGTCGGGATCCCCGCCTTCATCGTCACGCTCGCGGGCATGCTCGTATTCCGCGGGCTCGCGATCGTCCTCGTCGGGACGACCGTCGCCGGCCTGCCCGAGGGGTTCAAGGCCATCAGCAACGGGTCCGTCCCGAACTGGTTCGGGTTCGTCGGCGACCTCGACGTCGTGACGCTCGGGATCGGGGCCATCGGCATCGCGGCGTTCGCCGTCTCCCAGTGGCGCTCGCGGACGTCGCTGCGCAAGCACGGTCTGTCGGTCGAACCGATGTCCGCGTTCGTCATCAAGGTCGTCGTCGCCGCCGCGCTCATCGGCGTCGTGACGTACTGGCTCGCGCTGAGCGCGGGCGGCACGCCGATCGTCCTGCTCATCGTCGGCGCGCTGATCATCGCGTACTCGTTCGTCCTCAACCGCAGCGTCTTCGGACGGCACGTCTACGCCATCGGCGGCAACCGTCACGCGGCCGTCCTCTCGGGCGTGAGCTCGCGTCATGTCGACTTCGGCATCTTCGTCAACATGGGCGTGCTGGCCGCGGTCGCCGCGGTCATCACGACGTCGCGCGCCGGGGCCGGCGTCGCCGCGGCGGGCATGAACTACGAGCTCGACGCGATCGCCGCGTGCTTCATCGGCGGCACCGCGGTGACGGGCGGCGTCGGCCGCATCTCGGGCGCGATGATCGGCGCGCTGATCATGGGCGTGCTCAACATGGGCCTGTCCATCATGGCCGTCGACGCGGCGTGGCAGCAGGCCATCAAGGGCCTCGTGCTGCTCGCCGCGGTCGCGTTCGACCTCGTGAGCAAGCGCCGCGCGTCGCTGCGCTGACCGCACGGCCCGCCGGGCGCCGTCGGACACCCACCGGTGCCCGACGGCGCCCGGACGCGTCCCCGGACGACCTGCCCGGGGCGTGCGGAGTGGGTTAGGATCGTGCGCGTCGCGACTGGCGCACCCTGCCGTTCGAGCGGGGATGGTGGATCACCACCGGGGAGCGGCACGCTGTGCAGACGACGGGTCGTTCGCCTGGGCCCCGGGTCACCCCTTGGTGGGTGCGTACCCGGTTGCGGACCGGATGCCACCGACCGACAAGCATCTCCACCGAGACACCGCTGCCCAGACCGCGAGGAGACGCCATGAGCGCCCAGCCCGATGACCGCCCGTCGCAGACCGTCCTGAACACCCCGCTCGCCGAGCTCGACCCGGAGATCGCCGCGGTCCTCGACGGCGAGCTCGCGCGCCAGCGCGACACGCTCGAGATGATCGCGTCGGAGAACTTCGTCCCGCGCGCCGTCCTGCAGGCGCAGGGCTCGGTCCTCACCAACAAGTACGCCGAGGGCTACCCCGGCCGCCGCTACTACGGCGGCTGCGAGCAGGTCGACGTCGCCGAGAACCTCGCGATCGCCCGCGCCAAGGCCCTCTTCGGTGCCGAGCACGCCAACGTCCAGCCGCACTCCGGTGCCACCGCGAACGCGGCCGTGCTGCACGCCCTCATCAACAAGGGCGACAAGATCCTCGGCCTCGAGCTCGCCCACGGCGGCCACCTCACGCACGGCATGAAGATCAACTTCTCCGGCAAGCTGTACGACGTCGCGGCGTACGGCGTGGACCCGCAGTCGTACCGCATCGAGATGGACGAGGTGCGCAAGCAGGCGCTCGAGACGCGCCCCGACGTCATCATCGGCGGCTGGTCCGCCTACCCCCGTCACCTCGACTTCGCGGCCTTCCGCGAGATCGCGGACGAGGTCGGCGCGAAGCTCTGGGTCGACATGGCGCACTTCGCGGGCCTCGTCGCCGCGGGCCTGCACCCGTCCCCGGTGCCGTTCGCGGACGTCGTGTCCTCCACCGTGCACAAGACCATCGGTGGCCCGCGCTCCGGCTTCATCCTGAGCAAGGAGGAGTACGCCAGGAAGATCGACTCCGCCGTGTTCCCGGGCCAGCAGGGCGGCCCGCTCATGCACGTCGTCGCCGCCAAGGCCGTGTCGTTCAAGATCGCCGCGTCCGACGACTTCAAGGACCGCCAGGAGCGCACGCTGCGCGGCGCGAGCATCATCGCCGACCGCCTCGCCCAGGCCGACGTCGCCGAGGCCGGCGTGTCCGTCCTCACCGGCGGCACCGACGTCCACCTCGTGCTCGTCGACCTGCGTCACAGCGCGCTCGACGGCCAGCAGGCCGAGGACCTCCTGCACGAGGTCGGCATCACCGTGAACCGCAACGCCGTGCCGTTCGACCCGCGCCCGCCGCGCGTCACGTCCGGCCTGCGCATCGGCACGCCCGCGCTCGCCACGCGCGGCTTCGGCGACGCCGAGTTCACGGAGGTCGCGGAGATCATCGCGACGGCGCTGCGCGAGGGTTCCGCGGCCGACGTCGAGGGCCTGCGTCGCCGCGTCGAGGCGCTCACCGCGGACTTCCCGCTGTACCCGGACCTGCAGCAGTAGCCCTTCGTCCGTGGCAGTGCGTCCGACGGGCGGGTCGTCGACCCGCCCGTCGGGCGGACCGCAGACCACCCGTCCTGCCCACGTCATCCCGCCGCACGCCACCCGGAGGCCCGAGCATGACCGCACAGATCCTCGACGGCAAGGCCACCGCCGCCACCATCAAGTCCGAGCTCCGGTCGCGCGTCGCCGCGCTGCGCGACCGCGGGGTCGTCCCCGGGCTGGGGACGATCCTCGTCGGCGAGGACCCCGGGTCCGTGTCCTACGTCGCGGGCAAGCACCGCGACTGCGCCGAGGTCGGCATCGAGTCGATCCGCGAGGACCTGCCCGCCGACGCGACGCAGGCCGACGTCGAGGCGGCGATCGACCGCCTCAACGCCGACCCGGCGTGCACCGGCTACATCGTCCAGCTGCCGCTGCCGCGCGGCGTCGACACGAACGCGGTGCTCGAGCGGATCGACCCCGACAAGGACGCCGACGGCCTGCACCCCACCAACCTCGGCCGCCTCGTGCTGCGCGTCAACGAGGCCGTGACCTCGCCCTTGCCGTGCACGCCCGCCGGGATCATCGAGCTCGTGCGCCGGCACGGCATCGAGCTCGCGGGCAAGGACGTCGTGGTCGTCGGGCGCGGCACCACCGTCGGCCGCTCGATCGGCCTGCTCCTGACGCGCCGGGAGATCAACGCGACCGTGACCCTCACGCACACCGGGACGCGCGACGTCGTCGCGCACCTGCAGGGTGCCGACGTCATCATCGCGGCCGCCGGCGTCGCGGGCTTCGTCAAGCCCGCGCACGTCAAGCGGGGCGCCGTCGTGCTCGACGTCGGCGTGAGCCGCGTCGTCGAGCCCGAGTCCGGCAAGGCCCGCCTGCGCGGCGACGTCGACCCCGGCGTCGCCGAGGTCGCGGGCTGGCTCTCGCCCAACCCGGGCGGCGTCGGCCCGATGACGCGCGCCATGCTGCTCGCCAACGTCGTCGACACCGCGGAGCGCTCCTTCGCCTGACGCGGGGCGCTAGGGTGCGCCCATGAGCAGCGCCGTCGCGGCCCCGGCCCGCCGCACCCGGGCCGCCGTCACCGCCGCGTACGCGGTCCAGGGCGGGGGGTTCGCCGTCGTCCTCACGAGCATCCCCGGGTACAAGGACCGCCTCGGGATGGGGGACGACGTCGTCACGCTCGTCGTGCTCGGAGTGTGCGTGTGCGCCGGGCTGGGCAGCGCCCTGTCGGGGACGGTGTCCGCCCGTCGTGGGTCGCGCGTCGCCGTGGTGGGCGGCCTCCTGCTCGCGGCGCTGGGCATCGCGGGCGCCGGCGCGGCGCCCACGTGGCCGCTCTTCTTCGCCGCGCTCGCGGCGTACGGCGTCGCGCTCGGCACGGTCGACGCGGCGATGAACATGCAGGGCATCGACGTCGAGCGGGCCTACGTGCGCAGCCTGCTCGCGTCGTTCTACGCGGCCAACGCCGCGGGCGGCGTGCTCGGGGCTCTCGCCGTGTCCGGTGCGGCGCTCGTCGGGCTGGGGCAGCCGGTCGCGCTGCCGCTCGTCGCGGCCGTCGTCGCCGTGGCGGCAGTCGTCCTCTCGTCACGTCTGGTGGGCGAGCGTGGACGGGTGCCCGACGGGGCAGCGCGGACAGCGGCGCCCGACGCCCCGCAGGGCGAGCACGACGCGGCAGCGCCGGGTGCGCGCGTGGCTGCCGGGACGATCGCGCTGCTCGGGGTCGCGATGGTCGCGTTCCCCGTCGCCGACTCGGCGATCTCCAGCTGGAGCGCCACGTTCCTGCGCGACGTGCTCGCGGCGAGCGCCGTCGTCGCACCGCTCGGGTACGCCGCGTACCAGGCGACCCTCATCGTGTCGCGGCTCACCGGGGACCGGCTCGTCGAGCGGCTGGGCCGCGTGCGGGTCGTGCGGTGGGGCGGCGCGCTGGGTGCGCTGGGCTTCCTCGCGGTCGCCGCGGCGCCGGGCTGGCCCGTGGCGGTGCTCGGCCTTGCGGTGACGGGGCTCGGGCTGGGCGTCGTCGCGCCGCTCGCGTTCTCGGCCGCAGGCGATCGTGCGCGCGAGGCGGTCGCGGCGGCACGGGGGACGGGGACGGGCTCTCCGGCGGCGGCAGCCGACGGCACCGTGGAGTCCGTGACGGACCGCGCCGTCGCGCGGCTCAACGTGTTCACCTACGTCGGTGCCGTGCTCGGCGGCGTGCTCACGGGTGTCTTCGCGACGGCGGACCAGCTGCGCGCAGGGTTCGCGGTCCTCGCGGTGCTCGCCGCGGTGTCCGCGGTCCTCGCCGGCCGGTTCCGTCCGGTGGCCGCGGCCGCCGACGTGAGCGGGGCCACGGTCGCGCGCTGACCGCGCCGTGGGCGGTCCGTGATGGGATGTCCCGGTGCCTCGCGGCCGTCGTGATCGCGTGCGCTCCGCCATCGAGGAAGGACCTCCGCTTGCTCACCGTCGCCACCGCCAACGTCAACGGGATCCGCGCCGCCGTCCGGCGGGGCATGGACGCCTGGATCGACACCCGGACCCCCGACGTGCTCCTCCTGCAGGAGGTGCGTGCCCCCGACTCCGTCGTCCACGAGCTCCTCGAGGGCTGGCACGTCGCGCACCAGGCGTGCGACATCAAGGGCCGTGCCGGGGTGGCCGTCGCCTCGCGGCTCCCCGTGCACGCGGTGCGCGTCGGGCTCGGCGCGGACGGGCCCGAGGCGCCCGTCGACACCGGCCGCTGGGTCGAGGCCGACCTCGACCTTCCCGACGGGTCGACGCTGACCGTCGTCAGCGCCTACATCCACTCAGGCACGGTGTCGCAGCCCGAGACGATGACGCAGAAGTACGCCTACCTCGAGCGGGTCACGACGCGCCTGCGCGAGCTCGGCGCCGACGGGCGTCGCGCCGTCCTCGCGGGCGACCTCAACATCGCCCACCGCAACGCCGACATCAAGAACTGGAAGGGCAACCTGAAGAGCGCGGGCTTCCTCCCCGAGGAGCGCGCGTACGTCGACACGTGGCTCGACGAGATCGGCCTCGTCGACCTCGGGCGCGCGCATGGCGGCGAGGGCCCCGGTCCGTTCACCTGGTGGTCGTGGCGCGGCCGCGCGTTCGACAACGACTCCGGCTGGCGCATCGACTACCAGCTCGCGACGCCCGCGCTCGCCGAGCGCGCGGTCAAGGTCGAGGTCGACCGTGCGGCGTCGCACGAGGAGCGCTGGAGCGACCACGCGCCGCTCGTCGTCACGTACGACCTCTGACCTCCGTGCTCTGACTGCGCGATGGCACCAGGCGCTCAGGGCTCTCCGGGGCGGCCGCCCCTCCGGCCCTGAGCGCCCTCTGCGCGCACTCGCCGATGCGCGCCCACGGCCCGGCCCGTTCGCTCAGCCGACGGCGTCCGCCGGTGCCGAGGGGACGGCGAGGAGGAAGCCGGGGGCGCCGAAGCCCTCGCGCTCGAACGCGGCGCGCACGGCGTCGGCGACGGTCTCGGCACGGTCGGCCGCGACGAGCGCGATCGCCGAGCCACCGAATCCGCCGCCGGTCATCCGGGCGCCCAGGGCGCCGGCGACGCGTGCGGCCTCGACGGCGACGTCGAGCTCGACGCTCGACACCTCGTAGTCGTCGCGCAGCGACGCGTGCGACGCGTTCATGAGCGGCCCGATCTCGCCGACGCGGCCGTCCTGCAGGAGCGCGACGAGGTCGCGGACGCGCCCGATCTCGGTGACGACGTGGCGCACCCGGCGGCGGGAGACGTCGTCCGGCAGCTTGTCGAGCGCGACGTCGAGCGCGCCCGCGGGGTCGTCGGACGCCGCCGCGGCGTCGGCGAGCTCGCGGAGCGAGGCGAGCCCCAGGCTCTGCGCCGCCGCCTCGCAGGTGTCGCGCCGCTGGGCGTACTGCCCGTCGACGAGCTGGTGCTCGGCGCGCGTGTCCATGACGAGGACGGCCAGGCCTGCGGCCTCGAGGTCGAACGGTTCCTGCTCCGCGGACTGCGCGGGGTCGAGCCCGGGGCGGCAGTCGAGGAGGAGGGCGTGCCCGACCTGGGCGCGCAACGACGCGGACTGGTCCATGCCTCCGGTCGGCGCCCCGGCGATCTCGTTCTCGGCGCGGATGCACGCCGTCGCGAGGGTCGCACGGCCGGCGTCGGACGCCGCGAGGCCAAGCCCCGCGACGTCGTCGAGCGCGACGGCCACCGCGCACTCGAGCGCGGCCGACGACGACAGCCCGGCGCCGAACGGCACGCACGAGTC
This sequence comes from Cellulosimicrobium sp. So1_17, assembly GCF_055181235.1. NCBI lineage: Bacteria > Bacillati > Actinomycetota > Actinomycetes > Micrococcales > Promicromonosporaceae > Cellulosimicrobium > Cellulosimicrobium sp. So1_17. The sequence continues at coordinate 1,652,409 of NZ_CM143702.1, read as the reverse complement.
GACCGCGGCGTCGAACCCGGGGACCGCCGCGGGGTCCGCTCCGGTGGCGGCGAGGTGCTCGCGCAGCGCCCAGGCGACGCCGGCGACGTACGCGCCCCAGCCGGCGACCGCGCCGGGCGTGACGTCGTCGAGAGGCATCTCCCAGACCTCGCCGGGAGCCTGCGCGGAGGCGAGCCGCACCACGCCGTCGGTGCGCGGGCGCAGCGCGACGTACGTGCGGTGCGGCAGCGCGATGGGCAGGCACAGGCCGGCGTTGTAGTCCGTGTGCTCGCCGATGAGGTTGACCCGGCCGGGCGCGCTCCACACGCGCAGGCCGTCGCCGTCGTCGCTCCCGCCATCGCCCGTGCCGAACGCCTCGGTGAACACCGTGCGGGCACGGGCGGCGCCCGCCGCCTCGTCCCAGGCGGGGACCCAGCCGCGCGCGGTGCCCGCGGGTGCGAGCTCCTGCAGGCGGGCGGCGACCCGCTCGGGGGTCGTGTCGCTGATCCACGCGCCCATGCCGGACTCGGAGCCCGCCAGGTACTTGAGCTTGCCGGGGGCGCGCAGCACCGAGAAGACCTGCAGGTGCAGGCGCGTGAGCGTGACCTCGTCGGTGCCGCCGTCGGCGACCGACCGTCCCTCGTGCGCCGGAGCCTGGTGCCAGGCGGCGATGTACGGGAGGGGGATGGGGTCGCCGTCGGCGGTCTCGAAGAACCGGTCGAGCCGCCGGAGGAGCTCGAGGTAGGTGGCCGCGAGGTCGTCGCGCTCGGCGTCGGTCAGCGCGGGCAGGTCGGGCACGTCGCGGCGCGGCGCGAGGTGCACCTCGACGGGCCACTTCGCCGCATACGGCACGTACGCGACCCAGTGCTCCGTCTCGAGGACCACGCGGCGCCCGTCGGCGAGCTCGGAGTCGAGGACATCACGCAGCAGGTTGCGGCCCGTGCGCTCGTGGTGGGCGCGTGCCTGGGTGAGCAGGGCGCGCGTGCGCGGGGTGACGTACGGGTACCCGTAGATCTGTCCGTGCGGGTGGTGCAGCGTGACGCCGATCTCCTGGCCACGGTTCTCGAAGCAGAAGACCTGCTCCACGCCGGGGACCTGCCCGAGCGCGGCCGTGCGGTCGGCCCACGCGTCGATGATCGTGCGGACGCGCTGCGGGGGGAGGGCCCCGAAGGACGTGTGGTGGTCGCTCGAGAAGCACACCACCTCGCACCGGCCGGCCGCCGGGCCGTGGACCTGCAGGGGGGCGTCCTGGACCCGCTCGTCGCCGATGCCGGGGACGCGCTGGAGCGAGGGGAAGCGGTTCTCGAACACCGCGACGTCGTAGTCCGTGTCGGGGATCTCGCCGTCCGAGTAGGCGCTGCCGGGCCGCGCGGGGCACAGCGGGCACGAGTCCGCGGCCGGGAGGAACGTGCGGTTCATGCGGTGCGCCGCCATCGGGATCCAGTCGCCCGTCAGCGGGTCGAGGCGCATCTCCGGGCCCGAGTACGGGTGAGCCACGCCGTCCGGTCCCGGGACCGGGGCGAACCGGTCGGGCAGCGGGCGCGGGTCGTCGAGGCGGCGCGTGCGCTCGCCCGAGACGTACTCGGGCGAGTCGTCGAAGTAGACGAGGTCGCGGCCGTCGGCGAGGTGCGTCGCGGTGCGTCGCAGGTGCTGGTTCATGGGTGCGAGGACTTCCGTCGGTGGGGAGGGTTCTGGGATCCCGGGTGCGGGCTCAGGCGAGGACGAGCTGCTCGACGAGGTCGCGCACCCGGTCCTGCTCACCGGCGGGGAGCGCGGAGTCGGTGACGAGCACGTCGACGTCCGCGAACGACGCGAAGACGCGCAGCCCGGTGGTGTGCCACTTCGTGTGGTCGGCGAGGACGACGGTGCGTCCTGCCGCGTCGATGAGCGCGCGGTTGGTCGCCGCCTCGTCGAGGTTCGGCGTGGTGAGACCGACGTCCGGGTCGATGCCGTGGGTGCCGAGGAACGTCTGGTCGACGCGGAGCCCGGCGAGGGCGGCCTCGGCGAGCGGCCCGACGAGCGCGTCCGACGGCGTGCGCGACCCCCCGGTGAGGATCGTCTCCAGCCGGGGGTCGCCGGCGCGGTGCAGCGTCTCGGCGACGGGCAGCGAGTTCGTGACGACGGTGAGCGGGCGCAGCGCGGGCGAGGCGGCGATCTGCGCGGCGAGCAGGTGGGTCGTGGTGCCCGCGCTCAGGGCGATGGACGACCCGGGCACGACGAGGCGGGCGGCCGCCTCGGCGATCGCCTGCTTCTCGTCCGCCTCACGGGTCCGCTTCGCCGCGAACCCGGGTTCGTGCGAGGTGGTGTGCGGCGCCACCGCGCCCCCGTGCACCTTGCGGACCAGGCCCTGGTCCGCCAGCTCGAGGAGGTCCCGCCGGATCGTCATGTCCGAGACGCCGAGGTCCCGGGTCAGGTCGCCGATCCGGACGGCACCGCTCGCGCGGACCTCCGCGAGGATCCGTTCGTGGCGCTGTGAGGCGAGCATGCTGCCAGTATCGTCCAGTCGGCGGGATAAATCCAACACGATCGAACATGATTGAACACTGGGCCCGGGAGGTCAGGTGCCCCCGCGCAGCGCCGCGACGGGTTCGATCGCCGCGGCCTTGAGCGCGGGGTACGTTCCCGCGAGCAGGCCCACGACGCCGCCGAGGCACGCCGCCCCGAGCGCCATGCGGACGTCGAGGATCGGCGTCCACTCCTGCACGACCGAGACGACGACGACCGAGAGCACGCCCAGCGCGGACCCCACCAGGCCGCCCAGGAGCCCGATGACGACGGACTCCACCACGAACTGCCCCGCGATGTCCCGGCGCGTCGCCCCGAGAGCACGCCGCAGACCGATCTCGCCCACCCGCTCCATGACGGACAGCAGCGTGACGTTCGCGATGCCGAGCCCGCCGACGACGAGCGCGATCGCGCCCAGTGCGAGGAAGATCGCGTTGACGTCCGCCTGGACGTTCTCCTGCAACGCCGAACCGGAGGTCGGCGCCATCACGGAGAAGCCCTCGGGGGCGTTGGGGTCGAGGGCCACCGGGACCTGACGGGCCACGACGCCGCCCGCACCCGTGGTGATGCGGATCTGGAGCTCCTCGGGGGCCACGACCCCGAAGTCGGCCCGAGCGGTCCCCGCAGGCAGGATGACGGCGTCCAGGAGATCGGTCCGTCGGCTCATGCCGTCGACGATCCCCATCACGGTGTACGACTGCTCGCCCACGAAGACCGACGGCTGGCTGTCGACGCGGTTGATGCCGAGCCGCTCGGCCGCGCGGGCACCCAGCACGGCGACCCTGTCGGCACGCGCGTCGTGCCCCGCGTCGAAGAAGCGTCCGGTGACGACGTCGCCGCGCACTGCACCGAGCAGCCCGGGACTTGCCGCGACGACGTCGGGGCTCGCCTGCGCGGCCACCGACGGGTCGTTCACGGGCACCGCGGTCACCGTCCGACCGGTCACGTCGACCGGCGCCACGACTCCCGCCTCCTCGACCCCGGCCAGGCGCAGGACCCGATCGCCCGCGTCCCAGGGGATCCGGGCGATCGCGCGCTCCTCCCCGGACATCAGCATGGTCGTCTCCGGCTCGACGACGACCTGCGTCGCGGCCACGGCGTCGAACTGCTTGCCGATCTGGCCCGCCGCGGTCTGCGCCAGGCCGACCGTCACGACGACCGACGCGATGCCGAGCACGGTGCCCAGGACGGTGAGCAGCAGGCGGCCCGGCCGCGCGCCGATCCCGTGCGCGGCCTCCGCGAAGAGGTCGCGCAGGCCGAACCGGTCCCGGCTCCGACCGCGCACCGCTCGGACGCGACCACGCTCGCGCACGGCGCCGTCCCGGTCGCGCGCGCGACCCCAGGGCGGCCTCACCGGTCCAGCTCCTCGAGCCGGCCGTCGGCGATCCGGACCCGGCGCTGCGCCCGGGCCGACACGACGGGGTCGTGCGTGATGACGGCGAGGGTCAGCCCGTCCGCGTGGAGCTCGTCGAAGAGGTCCATGACCTCTCCCGAGCTCGCGGAGTCGAGGTTCCCCGTCGGCTCGTCGGCGAGCAGCAGGTGCGGTGCCGCGACGATCGCGCGTGCGACCGCGACGCGCTGCCGCTCGCCGCCGGAGAGCGTCGTCGGCAGGAACTGCGTCCTGTGGGTCAGGTGGACGCGTTCGAGCGCGGCGGTCGCGCGGGGCACCCGCTGGTCCCGGGGCACTCCGCTGTAGAGCGTGGCCAGGAGGACGTTGTCCAGCACGGTGCGCTGCGGCAGGAGGTGGAACGACTGGAAGACGAAGCCGATCCGGCCGCCCCGCAGCGCGGAACGTGTCGACTCGGAGGCGGTACCGGTGGGCACGCCGTCGAGGAGGTACTCGCCGTCCGTCGGCCTGTCCAGCAGGCCGAGGATGTTGAGCAACGTGGACTTCCCCGACCCGGACGGGCCGATGATCGAGAGGTACTCGCCCGGGTCGACGCGCAGGCTGACGTCCCGCAGCGCCTCGACCAGGGGCGGACCCGGGAAGCTGCGGGTCACTCCGACGAGGTCCACCACGGGGGGCGGCCCCGTGGTCGGCCCGGGCTCGGCGGGCGCTGCGGGCTCTGTGGTCGACGGCCCGGCGCCGCTCCGCTCCGCGACGCCCGGCAGGCCCAGATCGGTCCAGGTCACTCGCCGACCACCACCAGGTCGCCCTCGTCGAGCTCGCCGTCGGCGGAGACGATCTCGACGAACCCGCCGGCCGCGAGGCCGGTCTCGACGTCGACGAGCTCGGTCTCGCCGGAGTCCTCCGAGCCGGAGGGGCGCTGGACCTCGACGCGCGACTCGCCGCCGGGTCCCGCGGTGAGGGCTGCGAGCGGCACGGCGAGCACCTCGCCGCCCGTGGAGCTCACCGGGACCCGCACCCGGACGTTCTGGCCCTGGAGCGCGCCGACCTGCTCCGGCGTGAGGTCCCCGGGCGCGAGGGTGACGACGAACCGCCGGCCGCCCGGAGCGTCTCCCGCGCCGTCGCCGTCGTCGCCCTCCGTGCCCTCGCCGCCCCCGGTGCTCGTCTCGACGGAGCTCACCGTGGCAGCCACCTCCGAGTCGTCCGGGAGGGTCACCGTGGCGGGTGCCCCCACCTCGAGCAGCTCGGCGTCGGACGCCGCGGCCGACGCCTCGAGGACGAGCGTCGCTCCCGAGACCGACATGACCGGACCCTCGATCGTCCCGCCGCGCTGGACGAGCACGTCGTCGACGCGACGCGGCAGCCCGGCGAGGAAGAGGACCTCGCTCACGGGGAGCGGGGTGAGGGTCTGCGTGCCGGCCTCCGCGAGCGCCTCCTGGGCGTCGGCGAGCTGCCGGCGGGCCGACTCGACGGCCGCGGACTCCGCGCTCGTCTCGCGCGGCCGGTCGAGCGCGGCGCGCTGCGCCTGGGCGAGGCGCAGCGCGTCCTCGGCCCCGGCTACGTCCCCGCCCTCGACCGTCGCGGCCGTCAGGGCGCGCTCGGCGGCGCGGACCGCGTTGTCGCTCTCGAGCTTCTCGACGTCGCTCGCACCGGCCTGTGCGGCGGTGAGCGCGGCCTGTGCCGCGTCGAGCGCGTCCTGGGCCGCCCGCTCGCCCTCGCGCGCCGACGAGACGGCGAGCTCGGCCTCCTCGTCGGCGGAGGGCGCCGGATAGCCCACCTGGGCGTACAGCCGCTCGACGGCGGCCGCGGTCGCCGCGTCGTACCGGTCGTCGTCGGCGCGACCCGGGTCGATGCCGACCGCCGCGAGCGCCGCCTTGAGCTGGAGCACGTCCGGCCCGGAGACGCCGGCCCGGAGCGTGCGGTACGCGGGCAGCTCGCCCGGGAGCACGACGACGGGCCGTCCGGCGATCTCGAGCGCGACGGCTGCCGGACCGAGCTCCGCCCCGAGCTCCGGGACCTGGCCCGTCACCACGGCGGGCCCGCCGAGGTCGCCGGTCTCGATCTTCACCGACACCGCGTCGTCGTACGTGGCGTCGGCGCGGAGCGTGACGTCGTTGGCGATGACCCGACGCTCGACGGGGACCGTGATGGCGCCGGGTGCCGGCGGCTCCGCGTCGGCGGCGGCCTGCGCGGGGGACACGACGAGCCTGCTGAGCAGGATGCCCGCGACGAGGCTCAGGGTGGCGACACCCGCGACGAGGACGATGAGCCGGTTGCCGCTGAGCGCGAACGAGCGTCGTGGGCGACCTCCGTCGGGCGTCTCCGCGGGAGCAGGCGCCGCCAGGGTGTCGACACCGTTCACGCCCGGCGCTCCCGATCCGCCGGGGCCCTGGCCGGACTCGCTCACTCCTGGGCCTCGGCGACGAGGTCGCGGATCGTCTCGAGGGTGTCGGCGTGCTCCTCGACGAAGGCCTCCTCCAGCTCCCGCTGCACGTCCTGGTAGGTCTCGGCGTAGGAGACCTCCTGCTGGCAGGCGTGGTCGGCGACCGCGGTGTCCCGCTCGAGGTCCTGGATCTCCGTCATCTGCTCCTCGCTCGGTCCCTCGGGCGAGTCCGTCTCCCACATCGCGTTCGAGCGCTCCATCATGTCGTCCATCGCCTCCTGCGGTGTCGCGTACCCGCTGAAGCCCGCCTCGGCCATGCACCCGGCCCAGGCGGTCGTGACGTCCGCGAGGCGCGGGTCCTTCTCGACGTCCTCGTAGAGCTGGGTCGTGGCGTCGTTGAAGGCCACCATCTCCTCGCTCTCCCACAGGGCGTTCTGCGCGCCGTAGACCTCCTCCTGCGCGGCGCCCTGGCAGCCGGCCTGGGCCGGGTCGTACTCGGGCATCTCGGCGTCCTCGTCGTACTCCATGCTCGCCATGTCGCCGTACAGCGCCTCGTAGTAGGCCGTCTGCTCCGACTCGGACATCGCCTCGACGTACTCCTGGTTCGGGTCGACCCACTCCTCCATCGCGGCCTCCTCCTCCGCCGTCGGCTCGGGCGAGAGCGAGAACCCGTAGCCGTACTCGGCGGCGTACTCCGCGGGGTCCTGGTCCGCGGTGTCGAACGAGAAGGTGGACTGCGACTGGTCGACGGGCTGGTACTCGAACCCCTGCTCCGTCATGCAGCGCGCCGTCGCCTCCTCGATCTCCATCGCCTCGGCGTTCGCCTTGTCCTCGTCCCACTCGCCGTAGACGTCCTCCCAGAAGTCGGCGAGCGGACCGTCGGTGCTGGTGTCGGAGGCTTCGCCCGACCCGCCGCAGGCAGTCAGCAAGAGGGCGGCACCGAGGACGAACGACGTCGTCGCGGTGCGTCGGGCGGGAAGGGATCGGGGCACGGGAGCTCTCCTTGGTCGGGGCCGTCGTCCCGGGGGTCCCGAGCTCCTGGCCGTCGTGCGGCTGTCGTGAACGATGTCGGTGCGAGCGGTGCGAGCGGTCGGAGGGGAGGGCGAGGTCAGTAGCGGATCGCGTCGATCACCTTGACGCGGACGGCCACGAGGGCGGGGATCAGGCCTGCGAGCGCCCCGACGGCTGCGGCGGCGAGCAGCCCGGTGGCCGCGGCCGACACGGGGAAGGCGGGGCGGTCCTGGACGGCGGAGCCCATGAGCTGGTCGATCGGCACGTTGTGGAGCGCCACGACGGCGACGCTCACGCCGACCACGCCCGCGACGAGGGTCGCGACGACGCTCTCCATGAGCACGGAGAAGAACACGCGCCCGGAGCTCGCGCCGAAGCTGCGGCGGATCCCGATCTCGCGGATGCGGTAGCGCACGGTGACGAGGCCGATGTTCACGAGCCCGAGGCCGCCGAGAAGGAGCGCGATCGCGCTCACGCCGATCACCACCCAGCGGATCGCACCGTCGACGACGTCGTAGGCGGGGGAGTCCATGCGGTAGACGTCGACCTGCGTCCCCGGGATCGCGGCGGCGACGTCGCGCCGGATCGCGTCCGTGAGCGGGTCGGCGAGGTCGGGCGGGACCCACAGCTCGAGCGACGGCGGTCCGCTCGTCATGAGGGACTCGGGCGTCGCCCACCGTGCCTGGGCGCTGACCAGCACGTAGGCCTCGGGCTGCATGCCGGGCCAGGGGTCCGGGTAGGAGCCGACGACGGTGGCCACCACCGGGTTGGCGCCGCCGATGGTGACGGTGGGGTGGTCGGCGACGCGGACGCCGCCCATCGCGTCGAGGAAGGTCTGGTTCACGACGAGCGCGGGAGACAGGCGGTCCGCGTCCGCGTCGGTGAGCCACCGGCCCGACTCCACCTCGAACCGGTGCATGACGGCCCACCCGGGCTCGACGCCGTTGGTCCACACCTCCAGCGACCCCTCGGGGAACCGCACGGTGGCCGGGCTCGTCGTGCGCAGCGACGTGTGCTCGACCTGGTAGCGCTCGACGATCTCGTCGAACACGGCGGCGTACTCGTCGGGAGAGGGCTGCTCGGCGCCCATGGGCCAGGCGGAGACGTTCAGCGAGGCAGGGCGACCGCCGTCGCGCTCGGTGGTCTCGGCGGACACCTGCCGCAGCATCGCGCCCGCCGCGGAGATCGTCGTGATCGCGCACACGGCGACGGCGACGCCGACGAGGGCGAGCAGCACGCGCAGCCTGTGGACCCGCAGCTCCTCCCAGGCCTCGATGACGGTGCCCACGAGACCGGTCATGCGGCGTCCCCCGCGCGGACGCCGGAGCTCTCGACGAGCAGGGGGCGGGCGACGTGCTCGGCCTGGTGGTCGTCGTCCGTGCGGTCGACCGTCGGATCGCCGATCGAGGCGTCGCCGACCGAGGCGTCGCCGACCGACGGGCCGGCCGCAAGGCTGCGCGTCGCGCCGTCGGACAGGGCTGCGAGCGCCCCGAGCGACCCGGCGCTGCGGGCGCTGATCGCGATGGGGGTGAGCACGCCGTCGGCGAGGCGGAACTGGCGGGAGGCACGTGAGGCGACCGCGAGGTCGTGCGTGATGGTGACGAGCGCGGAGCCGTTCTCCCGGGCGATCGTGTCGAGCAGGTCCATGACCTCGGTGCCCGTGTCGACGTCGAGCGCTCCCGTCGGCTCGTCGGCGAGGATGACGCGGGGGACGCGGACCAGCGCGCGCGCGATGGCGACGCGCTGCTGCTCGCCGCCCGAGAGCTTCTCCGGGCGGGTGTCGAGCCGGTCGCCCAGCCCGACGCGCTCGAGCATCTCCGCCGCCAGGGCGCGTCGGCGCCAGAACTGGCGACCGCGTGCGTAGAGCAGCGGCGCGACCACGTTCTCGAGGGCCGTGCGGCCCTGCAGCAGGTTGAACTGCTGGAACACGAAGCCGAAGTCGGCGCCGCGCCGCCGCGCCCGGGCGCGCCCGGACGACCGACCGACCGGGGCGCCGTCGAGCAGCAGCTCGCCCTCGGTCGGGGAGTCGAGGAGGCCGAGGAGGTTGAGCAGCGTGGACTTGCCGGTGCCGGACCGGCCGACGATCGACACGTGCTCCCCGGCGTCGACCGTGAGGTCCACGCCCCGCAGGATCTCCAGGACCCGGTCGTCGGGCAGCCGGACGGAGCGCGTCACCCCGTGCAGCTCGAGGAGGCTCATCCGACGAAGACCTCGCCGGTCGCGCCGCCCTCGACGGGGGCGACGTCCTGGCCCGGGACGAACTCGAGGACCTCGTCGCCCTCGGCGAGTCCCTCGACGATCTGGACCTGCGCACCGTCGGTGAGGCCGAGCGTGACCGGCCGCTCCTCGGGCTCACCCTCCTCGCCGAGGACCCACACCTTGCCCTGCTCGACCCTCCCGAGGACCGCGGTCACCGGGAGCACGAGGGCGCCCTCCGCCGATCCGGCGGTGATCTCGAGCTGGGCGGCGAGCCCGGCGAACACCGTCACGTCGCCCGGGACCGCGCACGTGACCGACGCGGATCCCCCCGGCGAGGCCGGGTCGGCTGCAGGGTCCTCCGCCTCGCCCGACGCCGTGGCGGCCGCGCCCAGGCGCAGTCCCGTGCACGTGAAGGGTGCCGGCCCGCCGGTCACGGTGACGGTCGCCTCGGTCGGGATCTGCAGGAGGCGGAACTGCTGGTCGGCCAGGAGCGAGCCGGTGGCGGACAGCGTCCCGGGGGAGATCGTGGCGAAGTCGTCGCCGACCGCGACCTCCTGGTCCACGAGGGCCGTGAAGGTTGCGACGGTGCCGGCTGTCGTGGCGGGGACGGTCTCGCGCGTGACCTTCGGCCTGCGCTCGGTGACGGTGACCTCGCCCGTCTCGGGATCGGTCTTCGTGAAGGGCTCCTGGGGCTCCGTGAGCGTCACCTCGAGCAGTGCGGCGCCGGCGGCCACGACGTCGCCGGGCTTCGCGTGCACCGCGGTGACCGTCCCGCGCTGCGTCACCTTCTGGGTGGTCGCGGGGTCGGCGACGATCTGCCCCGTGACGGTGACGGTGTTGACGATGTCTCCCGTCGCGACGGCGACCTGCGGCTCGACGAGCTGCGCGGAGGGCGACGCCGGGTCCGGCGGGGGTTCGGGCGCCGACCGGAACGCGATGACGGCGAGCGAGACGGCGATGACTCCCCACACCACGAGGCGCAGGGCGGGGAAGACGAACCGGCGGGTGATACCCACGAGCGGGCTCCTGTGAGGACGGGACGGCCAGTGACGGCGGAACGGGCGGGGCGCCGACGATGGCGGCCCGGCCCGAGGCTAGGGCGGTCCGGGGACCGCCGTCCTCATCCCTCGGGAGGAGATTCGTCGGGCTCGCGTGCGCCCCGGGTCATGTGCGCGCAACGTCGCGCCGTGTCGACGGCCCGGGCGGGAGCGATCCCATGCCGTCACCGGGGCGGCGTCCGCGGGCGTCGTCGCGTCCAGCAGGCAGGGTCCCGGTGCACGTCGCAGACGTGCGGTCGGCGACGGCACGGTCGACCCCCTCTTTCCGGCCCCGAGGGGCCGCCCCCTGGCGAATTGGGGGAGAGGCTATACCATCCCGTGGCGCGCCGACCAGGGCGTCCTGTCCGGCGCCCGGGACGGGGTCAGACGACGGAGACCCCGAGGCGACGACCCGCGAGGCCGCGCGGACGTCGGGCCAGGCTGCGGGCGACGTCGGCCAGAGCGACCGCCGCCGCGGAACCGGGGTCGGAGAGCACGACGGGCGTGCCGCCGTCGCCCGCCTCGCGCAGCGACACGTCGAGCGGGACCTGGCCGAGCAGCGGGACGTCGGAGCCCACTGCGCGCGACAGGTTCCGCGCCACGCGCTCGCCGCCGCCGGACCCGAAGAGCTCGAGCCGCGAACCGTCCGGCTGCTCGAGCCACGACATGTTCTCGACGACGCCGACGACGCCCTGCTGCGTCTGCGTGGCCACCGAGCCGGCCCGCTCGGCGACCTCCGCCGCCGCGACCTGCGGCGTCGTCACCACGACGATCTCGCTGCCCGGCAGGAGCTGCGCGACGGAGATCGCGATGTCGCCCGTGCCGGGCGGGAGGTCGAGCAGGAGGACGTCGAGGTCGCCCCAGTACACGTCCGCGAGGAACTGCTGGAGAGCGCGGTGCAGCATCGGCCCGCGCCACACGACCGGCTGTCCGGCGGGCACGAACATGCCGATCGAGACGACCTTGACGCCGTGCGCGACGGGCGGCAGGAGCATCGAGTCGACGCGCGTGGGCTGGCGGTCGACCCCGAGCATGCGCGGGATCGAGAAGCCGTAGATGTCGGCGTCGACGACGCCGACGGACAGCCCGTCCGCGGCGAGCGCGACGGCGAGGTTGGCGGTCACGGACGACTTGCCGACGCCGCCCTTGCCCGACGCGATCGCGTACACCTTCGTCAGCGAGTCGGGCTGCGCGAACGGGATCACCGGCTCGCCGACGCCGCCGCGGAGCATCGTGCGCAGCTCGGTGCGCTGCTCGGCGCTCATGACCCCCAGGTCGACGCGCACGTCCGCGACCCCGTCCACCGCACGGACGGCGGCGTCCACGTCGCGCACGAGGGTGTCGCGCATCGGGCACGTCGCGACGGTGAGGTCCACACCGACGGTGACGAGCGTCCCGAGACCGTCGCGCTCCTCGGTGTCGACCGAGCGGACCATCCCGAGATCCGTGACGGGACGGCGGATCTCCGGGTCGAGGACGGTCGCGAGGGCGGCGCGGACCGCGTCCTCGAGCGGTGCTGCGGGAGCGTCGGGCATGGGTCCATCGTAGGTCGGTGCCGGGCGGCGCCAGGGCCAGGGTGCCGAGCCGGGGACGGAGGTCCCGCCGCGGGCGGCGGCCCTGGGGCGTGGGCGTGGGCGGGCCGTACTACGGTGCACGGATGGACGCCCTCGCCTCCTTGGTGCGTGACAGCGAGCTGTTCGGCGACGCCGCACGGAGCGCGGCACCCGACGCGCGGGTCCCGTCGTGCCCCGAGTGGGTGGGTGCGGACCTCATGTACCACCTGGCCGAGGTGCAGGACTTCTGGTCGCGCGTCGTCGGCCAGGCCCCCGGCGAGGGACTCGACGGCGACGAGGTGCCGCCGCTCGCGCGCCCGGAGTCGGACGCCGAGCTGCCGGCCCTGCTGCAGCGCTCGACGAGCCGGCTCGTCGCGGCGCTGCGCGGGCGAGACCCGGACGAGCCGTGCTGGTCGTGGCACGACGAGGGGCGCCGCGTCGGCTGGGTGCTGCGCCGCCAGGCGCACGAGGCGCTGATCCACCGGGCCGACGCCGAGCTCACCGCGGGCCGCGACGTCACGCCGGCCGACCCGGCCGTCGCTGCGGACGGCGTCGACGAGGTCCTCGCCGTCATGGTCGACGGCGTCCCGGGCTGGGGCGTCTTCACGCCCGACGGCGCGACCGTCTCCGTGGTCGTCGACGGACCCGGGGAGACGCCGCGGAGCTGGGAGCTGGCGTTCGGGCGGTTCACGGGGACGGGGCCGGAGTCGGGCACCGCCTACGACCTCGACACGGCCCAGCTCGTCGACCTCCCGGGCTCCACCACGACCCAGGTCGCCGGGCCGGCGTGGGCGCTCGACCTGTGGCTCTGGGGCCGCGGCAGCGCCGAGGGGCTCACCGTCGCCGGCGACCGGGCGCTCGTGGACCGGCTGCGCCGCGTCGCCGCGGAGGGCACGCGGTAGGCCGTCGTCGCGCCGGGGCGAGCCGTCAGTCGCGGGGCACGCCCTCCTCGTCGGCGGCCGGCCGCGCCGACTTCTCCTCGAGCTCCTCGAGGAGGTTGCGGATCTCGGACCGCACGAAGTCGCGCGTGGCGACCTCGCTCAGCGCGATGCGCAGCGCGGCCATCTCGCGGGCCAGGTACTCGGTGTCGGCGAGGTTGCGCTCGGCGCGCTGGCGGTCCTGCTCGGCGGTGACGCGGTCGCGGTCGTCCTGACGGTTCTGCGCGAGCAGGATGAGCGGGGCGGCGTAGGAGGCCTGGAGCGAGAGCATGAGCGTCAGGGCCGTGAAGCCGAACTCGGCGGAGTCGAAGCGCAGTCCCTCGGGTCCCCAGGAGTTCCAGACGATCCACAGGACGCAGAAGATCGTCAGGTAGATGAGGAAGCGCGGCGTGCCGAGGAACCGCGCGATGCCCTCGGTCGCCCGGCCCACGGCATCCTGGTCCATACGGTTGCGGGGCAGGAGCGTGCGCCGTGCCGCCTTCGGCGTGTCGAGGCGGTCAGCCACGGGGGACCTCCGTCCGGGCGCGGGGCGCCGTGCCGGGTCGCGGGTCCTCGGGCCGGTGCTCGACCTCGATCTCGTCGGTCTCGCGCCAGTCCTCGGGGAGCATGTGGTCGAGCACGTCGTCGACGCTGATCGCGCCGAGGAGCCGCTTCTCGGAGTCGAGCACGGGGACGCACAGCAGGTCGTACGTCGCGAGGATGCGCGTCACGCGACCGAGCGGCGCGTCGGGCGCGATCCCCTCGACGTCCGTGTCGAGCACCGACCCGACGGCGGCGTGCGGGGGCTCGCGCAGCAGCCGCTGGAAGTGGGCGACGCCGAGGAACCGGCCCGTGGGCGTCTCGAGCGGTGGCCGTGCCACGAACACCATGGACGCGAGGGCGGGCGCGAGGTCCTTGCGACGGATCTGCGCGAGCGCGGTCGCGATCGTCGTCTCGGGCCCGAGCACGACCGGCTCGGTCGTCATGAGACCGCCCGCGGTGTCCTCCGCGTACGCGAGCAGGCGCCGCACGTCGCGCGCCTCGTCCGGCTCCATGAGCTCGAGCAGCTGGGCGGCCTGCGCCTCGGGCAGCTCGTGCAGGAGGTCGGCGGCGTCGTCGGGCTGCATGGCCTCGAGCACGTCCGCGGCGCGGCCCGTGTCGAGGCCCGAGAGGATCGCCACCTGGTCGTCCTCGGGGAGCTCCTCGAGGACGTCGGCGAGGCGCTCGTTGTCGAGCGCGCCCGCGACCTCGAGGCGCCTCGTGTCGCCGAGGTCGTGGATGACGTCCGCGAGGTCGGCGGGCTTGAGGTCGTCGTACGCGGCGAGGAGCATCGCGGCGCCCTGGGCGGCTCCGGTGCGCCCGGCGAGACCGGTCACCGCCTCCGTGTCGACGACGACGGCGTCCCCGCGTCGCCGCAGGCGCAGCGTGCCCTTGTGCTCGCCGGACCGGCGGACGTAGAGCTTCGCGACGAGCCAGTCGCCCGTCCGCTGCCGCTCGATCGCGAGGTCCTCGACGGTGCCCGTGCCCGAGCCGTCGACGAACTCGACGCTCCGCTCGAGGAGCTCGCTCAGCGCGAGCGTCTCCATGGCGCGCTGCTCGAAGCGGCGCATGTTGACGAGCCCCGTCGAGATGACCTGGCCCCCGTCGATGCTCGTGACCCGCGTGAGCGGCAGGAACACGCGGCGCCGGCCGGGCACCTCGACGACGAGGCCGACGGCCCGGGGCAGCCCTTTCGGCCGCAGGAGCACGACGACGTCGCGCACCCGCCCGACCTGGTCGCCGATCGGGTCGAACACGCTGGTCCCTGCAAGACGCGCGACGAAGACGGTGGTGGCTGCACTCACGCGGCAAGCGTACGCAGGTGCCGGTCCGGGCGCGCCGGAAGGCCGGCCGCGGTCCGTGCGCGCGCGCCGAGCGGCCCGGCACGCCGTAGCGCTGCGCCGACGAGTAGGACAGACTGGGCGAATGAGCATGACGCGCCCGAACGTCAACCCCCGAGTGCCCACCCTGCCGCGCGGCGAGGAGATCGCGTCCTACGCGACGTACCTCGAGGCCCAGAAGGCCGTCGACTACCTGTCGGACAACAAGTTCGCCGTCGAGGTCGTGACGATCGTCGGGACCGACCTGCGCATGGTCGAGCGCGTCACCGGACGGCTCACCTACGGTCGCGTGGCGCTCGCGGGTGCGGCGTCGGGGGCGTGGTTCGGCCTGTTCGTGGGCCTCCTGCTCTTCATGTTCTCCGGCTCGGGCGGCTACGTGCTCACCGGCATCGCGATCGGTGCCGGCTTCGGCCTGCTCTTCTCCGTGCTGTCGTACGCGCTGACCCAGGGCAAGCGCGACTTCACGTCGCAGAGCCAGATCGTCGCGTCGGCGTACGCCGTCCTGTGCGCCACGGAGCGTGCGGGGGACGCGCGCCAGCTCCTGGCCCGGATGCCCGAGGGCGGCGGGGTCCGCGCGCCCGCCGCTCCCGCGAACCCGACGTGGGGCACGCCGGCCGGACCGCCGCAGCACCAGGCCCCGGTGCCGCCCCCGGCCGGACAGGCCCAGCCGCCGGCCGGACCGGCCCAGCACCCGGCACCGCAGCCGGGCACGGGGCAGGGTGCGCCGACGCCGCCCCCGGCCCGGACGCCCGACCCTCGCTGGACCACGCCCTCGGGCGAGCCGCGCTACGGGGCCATGCGCCCGACGTCGGGCACGACGGACGCGCCGGACCAGGCCGCCCCGCAGAACCCGGCCGAGCGGCCCGCCGACCCGACGCCCCCGGCCTGACGCGCGGCGTCGGGCGCACCCACGGCACCGGGCTCAGGCGCGCAGGGACGCCATCCAGGCCTCGACGTCCTCGGGGCGGCGCGGGAGCGCGGCCGACAGGTTCTCGTTGCCGTCGGCCGTGACGAGCACGTCGTCCTCGATGCGCACGCCGATGCCGCGGTACTCCTCGGGCACGGCGAGGTCGTCCGCCTTGAAGTAGAGGCCGGGCTCGATGGTGAAGACCATGCCCGGCTCGAGGATCCCGTCGAGGTACAGCTCCCGGCGCGCCTGCGCGCAGTCGTGCACGTCCAGGCCGAGGTGGTGCGACGTGCCGTGCACCATCCAGCGCCGGTGCTGCTGACCCTCCGGGGACAACGACTCCTCGGCGCTCACCGGGAGCAGACCCCACTCCTCGAGGCGCGCGGCGACGACCTCCATCGCCGCGGCGTGCACGTCGCGGAACCGTGCGCCCGGCACCGCGACGGCGAACGCGGCGTCGGCGGCGTCGAGCACCGCCTGGTAGACGCGGCGCTGCACGTCCGTGTACTCGCCGTCCACGGGCAGCGTGCGGGTCACGTCGGCGGTGTAGAGAGAGTCGACCTCGACGCCCGCGTCGAGCAGCACGAGCTCGCCCGGGCGCACGACGCCGTCGTTGCGGATCCAGTGCAGCGTCGTCGCGTGCTCGCCCGCGGCGGCGATCGTCTCGTAGCCGACCGCGTTGCCCTCGAGGCGCGCGTGCCCGTCGAACGTCGTCTCGATGACGCGCTCGCCGCGGCGGTGGCCGAGCGTGCGCGGCAGCGTGCGCACGACCTCCTCGAACCCGGCGATCGTCGCGGCGACGGCCGCGCGCATCTGCTCGACCTCGTGCGCGTCCTTGACCAGGCGCAGCTCGGAGACGGCCTCGACGAGCGCGGCGTCGGAGCGCCGGTAGGCGGCCTCGGCGCGCGCGAGCCACTCCGCCTCCGTGCGCTGCTCCTGCGCCTCCGCGACGGACTGCTCGGCCGAGTCCTCGGCCCCGGCCTCCGCGCGGATCGCCTCGACGAGCGCCTCGACGGCCTCGTCGGCTCCGGTCACGACGAGCAGGACCGTCCCGTCGGGCCCGACGTCCTTCGCGAGCGCGTCGCGCAGGTCGTCGACGTGGTTCGCCTCGATCCCCGTGAGCGTCGTGACGTCGTCGAGCGACGGGCGCGCGCCGACCCAGAACTCGCCGTAGCGCGCGTCGGCGTAGAACTCCTCGGTGTCGCGCGCCGCGAGCGGCCGCACGTAGAGGACGGCGTGATGGGCGCTGCGCGCTCCGTCCGGACCCGTCGGGTCCCCGGTGCCCGGCTCGACGGGGTGCAGGACGAGCACCGCGTCGGGCTCCTGGTCCCAGCCCGTGCCGGTGAGGTGGGCGAACGCCGAGTGCGGTCGGAACCGGTAGTCGGTGTCGTTCGAGCGGACCTTGAGCGGACCGGCGGGGATCACGAGGCGGGCGCCGGGGAAGCGCGCGGAGAGCGCCGCGCGGCGGGCGGCGGCGAACGGCGCGGCGGGCGACGGCTCGACGTCGAGCGCGGCACGCGGCGCCCAGCCGCTCGTGATGAACGCCTTGAACGCGGCGGAGTCGGGGCGCTGCGAGCGGTTGCTCCCGCGCGCCGCCACGTCCTGGGTCTCGGCCGGGCTCGCAGGATCGACGACGGCGGGGGCGGTGGTCTCAGGGGTGACGGGGGTGGCGTCGGTCATGCCCCCAGTGTCGCACCGCGGGGTCGGCCGAAGTCGGCGAGGGCGCGGGTGAGCACGCGGTTGAAGGCCTCCGGCGCCTCGCTGTTGACGTCGTGGCCGGCGCGCGGCACGACGACGAGCGCGGCGTCGGCGGCCGCGGCGAGGTAGCGCTGCTCGTCGAGGCGCAGGTGGTCGCGCGCACCGTTGACCAGCCACACGGGCACCTCGACGTCGCGCACGTGCGCGAGCCACGAGCGCCCGGCGAGCTGGGTCAGCGCGTCGGTGACGATGCCCCAGCCGGGCCGGTGCACGGCGGGCTCGGGTGCGCCGTCGGCCCAGCGCACGGCGTACGACGCCACGGACCCACCGGGCGCCGACCGACCGGCCCGTGTCATGGACGACCACGCGGACGTGCTGGTGCGGGCCGCCCACCGCGCGCCGCGGCCGACGGTGCCGCCGCCCGCGACGACGAGCCGCGCGACGTCCCGGAAGAGGGCGACGGGCTTGCCCTTGGGGTCGGACGTGCAGCCCGCGGCGACGACGCCCGCGAGGTTCGCGGGGCGGCGTGCCGCCCACGCGAGGGACGTGTACCCGCCGAGCGAGAGCCCGACGAGCGTCACGCGACGGTCCGGGCCGAACGACGCGGCGGCCTCGTCGATGACCTCGAACGAGCGCTCGAGCGTGAAGCGCTCGCGGGCGCGCGCGCCGTGCGCGGGCAGGTCGACCGCGACGGCGTCGTGGCCGAGCGACCGGACGTGCTCGACCTGACCGTCCCAGATCGCTCCCGAGGTCCGCAGCCCGTGGACGAAGACGACCGCGGGCGCACCGGTCCGGTCGACGCTCGGGGCGTCGTCCGTGGCGGGAAGGAGGACGGCGCGGGGCGTGGCTGTGGTGGTCATCGTTCCCGACCCTCGCACCTCTACCTGGGACGGCCGTGGGCGGGCTCCGGGCCCCGCGTGAACATCGTGTGCGGGTCCCGTGCCGTACGCCCGGGCGCCGACGGGCCCGGCAGGGCGACGCCCTCACTATCCTGGGGTCCGTGCGCATCGACCTCCACACCCACTCGACGGCGTCCGACGGCACGGACGCGCCGGGGGCGGTCGTCGAGGCGGCCGCCGTGGCCGGGCTCGACGTCGTCGCGCTCACGGACCACGACACGACCGCCGGCTGGGCGCAGGCGACCGACGCGGCCCTGCGCACCGGCGTCGCGCTCGTGCGCGGCGCGGAGATCTCCGCGCGCTCGGGCGGGATCAGCGTCCACGTCCTGTCCTACCTGCACGACCCGGCGCACGCGGCGCTGCTCGACGAGCTCGAGCGCACGCGCGACGCGCGCACGAGCCGCGCCCGCCGGATGGTCGACCTGCTCGGCGAGGACTACCCGATCACGTGGGAGGATGTGCTCGCGCAGACCGCCGAGGGCAC
Source organism: Cellulosimicrobium sp. So1_17 (assembly GCF_055181235.1). Taxonomy (NCBI): domain Bacteria; kingdom Bacillati; phylum Actinomycetota; class Actinomycetes; order Micrococcales; family Promicromonosporaceae; genus Cellulosimicrobium; species Cellulosimicrobium sp. So1_17. The sequence goes on along the minus strand of NZ_CM143702.1, from coordinate 1,633,609 downwards.
GACGATCGGACGACCGCACATCGCGGACGCGCTCGTCGCGGCCGGGCACGTGACCGACCGCTCCGCGGCGTTCGCGACGGTCCTCGCGCCCGGCACGCCGTACTACGTGCCGCACTACGCCCCGAGCGCGGCCGCCGCCGTGCGCGGAGTCCGTGCGGCCGGAGGTGTCCCCGTCTTCGCCCACCCGGGCGCCGACGGGCGTGGCCGGGTCGTGGCGGACGTCGTGATCGAGGAGATGGCCGCGGCGGGGCTCGCGGGGCTCGAGGTGCACCACCGCGACCACGACGAGCGTCAGCGCACCCGGCTCGACGACGTCGCCCGCACCCTGGGCCTGTTCGTCACCGGGTCGAGCGACTACCACGGGGCCGGCAAACCGAACCGGCTCGGGGAGAACACGACGGCACCGACCGTGCTGGAGCAGATCGAGGAGCTGGGACAGTTGGACGTGATCCGGTGAGCCGCCGGGCAGGCGTGGCGAGGCGTGACCGGGTGGTCGGACGATGAGCGACTGGTTCGACGTCCGGCTCTTCACCGAGGTCTTCGTCACCCTCTTCGTCATCATGGACCCGCCGGGCACCGTCCCGGTCTTCCTCGGCCTGACGAGCGCGATGGGCGCGAAGCAGCGCAACCAGGCGGCACGGACCGCGATCCTCGTGGCGTTCGGCGTCATCGTGGCGTTCGCGGCGTTCGGCCAGCAGATCCTCAGCTACATGCACATCTCGCTGCCGGCGCTGCAGACGGCGGGCGGTCTCCTGCTCCTCCTCGTCGCGATGGAGCTCCTCACCGGCAAGATGGAGGAGCCGCAGCCGTCGGGCAACAAGGGGGTCAACGTCGCGCTCGTGCCGCTCGGCACGCCGCTGCTCGCGGGGCCCGGCGCCATCGTCGCGACGATGGTGTTCGTGCAGCGGGCCGGGGAACGGGGCGGCGGTGTGGCGGAGTGGATCGCGATCGTGGCGGGCGTCGTCGCGGTGCACGTGTGCCTATGGCTCTCGATGCGCTTCGCGAACGTCATCAACCGCGTGCTCGGCGACTCGGGGACGATCCTCGTCACGCGCATCGCCGGGCTGCTCCTGGCGGCGATCGCCGTCCAGCTCGTGGCGGACGCCGTCACGCAGTTCGTCCAGACCGCCTGAGCGGCGCCGGCGGCGCCGCCGGCGCCTGCCGCCGACGGGGCTGGCCCTACCCCGTGGCGGTTAAACATGGGATGTTAGGTTGTCTCGGTGAGCGACCCCATCGTCCCGCCGCGCAAGGTGTCCGACCTGGTCCTCGACCGCCTGTCGGGCCTCGTCGAGCGGGGCGAGTGGGCCGTCGGGACACGCATCCCGCCCGAGCCCGAGCTCGTCGCGCGGCTCGGCGTCGGGCGCAACACGGTCCGCGAGGCGGTGCGGGCCCTCGAGCACGCCGGGATCCTCGAGCCCCGGCGCGGCGATGGGACGTACGTGCGCGCGGCGAGCGGCCTCGACGCCGCGCTCGCGCGCCGCGCCCGGACCGCGGACGCGCTCGACGTGCTCGAGGTGCGCGGCGTCCTGGAGCGCGGGGCCGCGCGGGCCGCCGCCGCGCGGCACGATCCCGAGGTCCTCGACCGGCTCGACGCCGCGCTCGCCGCCCAGCTCCGGGCGCGGGACGGCGCCGCGGACGACGAGTTCCAGGCGGCCGACGTCGCGTTCCACGCCGAGGTCGTGCGCGCCGCGGGCAACCCGCTCCTCGCCGACCTCTACGACGGTCTCGACCACGCCCTCGTGCGGACCCTCGCCACGGGCGCGCAGCGGCGCCACCACCGCGACCTCCCCGGCCACGAGGAGGTCGTCGCCGCGATCCGCGCGGGCGACCCCGACGCGGCCGAGCGGGCCGTCTCCGCGACCATCGACGCGGTGCGCGCGCAGCTCGTCGCCGCGGGAGCGCCCGCGGACGGTGCCGCGTGAGCGGGATCCGTCGTCCGCTCGGCGTCGCGGCCGTCGCGGCGATGCTTCTCGCGGCGCTCAACCTGCGCCCCGCGGTGGTCGCGGTCTCGCCGCTGCTCGGCGAGATCCGCGCCGACACGGGGCTGAGCGCCTCCGCGGCGGGGTTGCTCACGGCGCTGCCCGTCCTGTGCTTCGGGCTCCTCGCTCCGGTCGCGCCGGTGCTCGCGCGGCGCTGGGGGCTCGAGCGCGCGCTCCTCGCCGCCCTCGTGGTGCTCGCCGTGGGCTTCGCCGTCCGCCTCGTCCCGACCACGTGGGGGCTGTTCGCCGGCACGCTCGTCGTCGGCGGTGCGATCGGGGTCGGCAACGTGCTGCTCCCGGCGCTCGTCAAGCGCGACTTCGCCGACCGCGTCGGGCTCATGACCGGCCTCTACTCGATGTCGCTCTCCGGCGGCGCCGCGCTCGCCGCGGGCCTCACGCTCCCCGTCGCGAACGCCGCAGGCCTCGACTGGCGCGGCGCGCTCGCGACGTGGGGTGTCCTCGCCGTCGTCGGGGCGCTCGTGTGGGTGCCGCGCGCGCTGCACGCCACCGGCCCCGCACCGACGGGCTTCCGGAGCGGCGGGACACGTCCGGCCGGGCGCGGCTCGGTCTGGCGCAGCCCTCTCGCGTGGGCCGTGACCGCCGTCATGGGCACGCAGTCCCTGTCGTTCTACGCGACGAACGCGTGGCTGCCCGAGGTCTTCGTGTCGCTCGGCCGGACCCCGGAGGCCGGGGGATGGCTGCTCGCGCTGTGCAACCTGGTGGGGATCGCCGGCTCGTTCGCGACGCCCCTGCTGGCCGGACGGATGCGCCGCCAGCGCGGCATCGGCGTGGCCCTCGTCGTGCTGGTGGGCACGGGCCTGACCGGGCTCGTCGTCGCGCCGTCGGCTGCCGTGCTCTGGGTCGTGCTCCTGGGACTGGGCCAGGGCGGGGGGATCAGCCTCGCCCTCACGCTCATGGCGCTGCGCGCCCACGACGCCGCGCACACCTCGGAGCTGTCCGGGATGGCGCAGAGCGCCGGGTACGTGCTCGGCGCGTGCGGCCCGATCGGCGTCGGCCTCGTGCACGACGCGAGCGGGTCCTGGACGCTCCCGCTCCTCCTGCTCGTCGGCGTCGCCGTCGCGCAGGGGATCGCGGTCTGGTTCGCGGGCCGCGACGCGCACGTGCGCTGAACCGGCCGTCGTCGGCCGGACGCGCCCAGGCGCGCCTCCGTCCGCAGCGCGCGGTGCCGCGGACGACCCGGGCAGCTGGACCCGCGACGCGACGAGCCCCGACCCGCTGCCCCGGCCGAGAGGTCGGGGAGCGAGCCGGGGCTCGGGCGCGTGCTACTCGGCGGCGGGAGCGCCCCCCTGCTCGGAGCGCTCGACCGGCTGGCCGCCCCGCGTGCGGCGGCGGCTGCGGGACCGACGACGGCGCTCGCCGCCCTCGGCCGACCCACCGGGCGTCTCGCCCGCGGTCGTGGCGCGCTCGTCCGCGGTGCGCTCGCCCTGGCCTCCGGCCTCGCCGCCCTGGCGGCGACCGGAGTCGCCGCCGCGGCCGCCGTCACGTCCCTGCTCGCGTCCGTGCTCACGGCCACCTCGACCGCCCTGCCCGCGCCCGTCGCGGCCGGCCCGGTCGCCGCCTCCCTGCCCCCCCCGGGCGGGGCGCGCCGGGGTGTGGCGCTTGCCGGTCTCGCCGAGGTCCTCGAGCTCCTCGGCGTCGAGGCCTGCGAGGGTGCGCTGCTCCTTCGGGAGGCGCCCCTTCGTGCCCTCGGGGATCGACAGGTCCGTGTAGAGGTGCGGCGACGTCGAGTACGTCTCGACGGGCTCCGGGATACCGAGGCCGAGCGCCTTGTCGATGAGACCCCAGCGCGGCATGTCGTCCCAGTCGACGAACGTCACCGCGGTGCCCGTGTTGCCCGCGCGGCCGGTGCGGCCGGTGCGGTGCAGGTACGTCTTCTCGTCCTCAGGGCACTGGTAGTTCACGACGTGCGTGACGTCCTCGACGTCGATGCCGCGGGCCGCGACGTCGGTCGCGACGAGCACGTCGATCTTGCCGTTGCGGAACGCGCGCAGCGCCTGCTCGCGCGCGCCCTGGCCGAGGTCGCCGTGGATCGCGCCGGAGGCGAAGCCGCGCTCCGCGAGGTCGTCCGCGACCTTGGCTGCCGTGCGCTTGGTGCGCGCGAAGACGATCGTCCGCCCGCGCCCCTGCGCCTGCAGGATCCGCGCGAGGACCTCGACCTTGTCGAGCGCGTGCGCCCGGTAGACGACCTGGGCGATGTTCTTGACGGTCTGGCGACCGTCGTCGTCCGCCTCGATCGCGCGGATGTGCGTCGGCTGCTTCATGTAGCGGCGGGCCATCGAGACGACCGCGCCCGGCATGGTCGCCGAGAAGAGCATGGTGTGGCGCTGCGCGGGGGTCCGCGCCAGGAGCTTCTCGACGTCGGGCAGGAACCCGAGGTCCAGCATCTCGTCGGCCTCGTCGAGCACGACGGTGTTGGCCCGCGTGAGGTTGAGGTGCCCCTGGTTCATGAGGTCGATCATGCGGCCGGGCGTCCCGACCACGACCTCGACGCCGCGCTGCAGCGCCTCGACCTGCGGCTCGTACGCGCGCCCGCCGTACACCTGCAGGACGCGCACGCTGCGCAGGCGCGACGCCGTCTCGAGGTCCTTGGCGACCTGGACGGCGAGCTCGCGCGTCGGGACGACGACGAGCGCCTGCGGCTTGCCGGGGGAGGGGAGCTCGTCGAAGCCGGGCTCGCCCGGCGCGACGACGCGGTGCAGGAGCGGCACGCCGAAGCCGAGGGTCTTGCCGGTCCCGGTCTTGGCCTGCCCGATGATGTCGTGGCCCGACATCGCCACGGGCAGGGTCATCGCCTGGATGGGGAAGGGGTGGGTGATGCCCGCGTCGGCGAGCGCCGTGACGATCTCCGGGCGGACGCCGAAGTCGGCGAAGGACGTGTTGTCGGACTGCACGCTCGCGGCGACGGCGCGCGCGTCGGCGCTCACGTCGGGGGTGGCGTCCGTGGTGGTCGCGTCTGTGGTGGTCACTGGTGCCTCTGTCTCTTCCGGCGCGCGCGACCGCTTCGTCGGGGAGCGTCGGGAACCGGCTCCTCCGCCGGGTGACCCGGACGTGGTCGTACGCGCTTCGTGGCCGGCAGCCGATCGTGGAATTCGTGGCGCGGGTCCGCGGGAGCGGACCCGTACCGCCGTCGTCGCACGAGGACGGGCGTCGCCCTTCGTGCCGGCCGGGGCCGGGACGGGCGCGTGAGGTCAGGACGACCGGGCAACCGATGTACCCGCCCATGGTATCGGACGGCCGCCCCGCGGCGCTCCGGCACCGGCGACCGCCACTATCCTGGCGGGATGATCGACGTCGACCAGCCCACCGGACCGACGACCGGCGCGTCCCAGGACGCGCTCGAGCTCCTCGGGCTCGTCGCCTACACCGAGCTCTCGAGCTTCGGCCGGCTCGCCGGCGACGCGGCGCACGCCCCGACCCTGCGCCAGCGCCAGGCGCTGTCGCGCATGGCCGCCGAGCTGCTCGAGCGGCAGGAGTCCGTGCTGGGCCGCGTCGCGGAGCTCGGGGGCGACCCGGAGACGTGCATGGCGTCGTTCGACGGCCTGTTCGACGACTTCGACGAGCGCACGCGCCCGAGCACGTGGTGGGAGGGCATCCTCAAGGGCTACGTCGGCCAGGGGGTCGCGGACGACTTCTGCCTCCTCGCCGCGGGCGGCCTCGACGACCGCTCGCGGGACGTCGTCGTGGGCTCGCTCACGCAGGGCGCCCGGGCGGACCGCTCGGCGTCCGTCATCGCGGAGGCCGCGACGGCGGACCCGGTGCTCGCGGCCCGGCTCGCCCTGTGGGGCCGCCGCATCGTCGGGGAGGCGCTGGGCGTCGTCGGTGTCGTGCTCGCGCGCCACCCCGCGCTCGACCGCCTCGTCGCCGAGGTGAACCGCGAGGAGGCGGCCGCGTCGCCGACCGCGACGACGCAGTCCTGGGTCTTCTCACGGCTCACCGCGGAGCACACCCGCCGCATGGACCGGCTCGGGCTCGCCGCCTGACCCGCCACCGCGCGCCGTGCCCGGACGCAGGACGGCCCGGGCGCCTCCCGCGGACGGGGACGACCGGGCCGCTCACGCTGCTCGCGGGCGGTGAGGTCAGAGCGACCCGAAGCCCACCCGGCGCTGCTCCTCCGTGCCGATCTCGACGTATCCCAGGGACACGGTCGGGACGATCACGCGGCGCCCCCGGGAGTCCGTGAGCTCCAGCGCGGGCGCTCCGCCCAGGGCGTCCGAGACCGCCTTCGCGACGTCCTCCGCGGACAGGTCGGTGTCGACGACGAGCTCACGGGCCAGGTTCTGCACACCGATGGTGACTTCCACGTGTTCTCCTCACAGCGGCCGCGCGCACGCGGCTGGTCGACGGCAGGCCGCCGGTGGGTGACCCACCGGCGACAACGCGAACGATAGTAGTCAGATTCCCTCGGGCCGTGTGCGGCGCAGCATCCCGTGCACGCCGCGCCACACGAGGCGCGGGACGAGGCGCGTGACGTCGTCGGCGCTCGCCGCGCCGTCGGCCCGCACCGCCTCGGTCGCGGCCGCACGGCCCACGGCCGTGCAGGTCCGCGCGACGACGAGCGCCTCCGGCGGGTCGAGCTCGGTGATGCGGACGAGCACGTCCGCGAAGGCCTGGGAGATGTGCGCGTCCGGCGCGAGCACGCGCGCGCGCACCACCGGGTCGCGCATGACGTCGGACTCGAACAGCAGCGCGGACGAGCGGCCGGCGGTGTGCGCGTACGCCACGTAGGCCCGCACGATGCCCTCGATCACGGCGAGCCCGTCGACCGCGAGGGCGTCCGCGTCGCCGGGAGCGTTCCCGGGTGCGGCGTCGCGGAACGGGTCGAGCGTCGTGTGCACGGCCCGGACGAGCCGGTCGCCCTGCTCGTCGACGATCGCGAGGTACAGGTCGAGCTTGGACGGGAAGTGCCGGTACAGCACCGGCTTGCCGACGCCTGCGCGGTCGGCGATGTCGTCCATCGAGATGTGGTGGTAGCCGTGGGTCGCGAAGAGGTCCTCGCCGATCGACAGGAGCTGGGCGTGCCGCTGCGTCCGGGGCATGCGCGTGCGCGCCGCGGGAAGGGCCCCGCCCTTGCGTCCCGGACCACCCGTCATGGGCCCGAGGATACGGGCGAACCGCGAGCGGTCGACCCGGGGCGACGAGGAGTGGGACGATGGCCGCGTGCCCGACCCCGACACCTCGACCGACCCCCAGCCCCCTGTCGTGGACGGCGGTGCGGCCGACGCCCCGGTGGTGCGTCACCCCGACCGCGTGCGCGGTAGTCGTCCGCGCCCGGTCGTCGCGGTCCTCGCGTGCCTCGGCGTGGGTTTCGGCGCGGGCGTGGCGACGGCGGAGGTGTGGGACGTGCCCGGTGGGTCGGTCCCGACGGCGTCGGCGCCCGTGGTGAGCGCGGCCCTGGCAGGGGACGGCACCGGTCAGGTCCCCGACCGCGCGCCGGACGCGGTGAGCCGTTCGGGAGAGGCGCGGGCGGTGCTCGGCACACCCGACGCACCTCGTGCGACGGACGCGCCCGGCCCGGTGGCCCTGCCGACGCCGCCGCCTCCCGGGACGCTCGCCCCGCTCGCGCCCCTCGCCTCCTCCCCGACCCCGCCGGTCCGGGTGCCCGCCGCCCCGGAGGTCCCGCCGACGCCGACCCCGCTCGTGCCGACCGCGTCGGCGGTCCCGGTCCCGGAGCCCGGCTCGGGCCTCACGGGGAAGGACGTCGTCCCCGACCTCGGCGGGACGCTGGTCGTCGTCCCGGGCGAGGTCCCGGCACCGGGTCCGGGCACGGTCCGCTCCGTGCGCGTCGAGGCCGAGCTCGGCCTCCCGCTCGACGGCGACGTCCTCGCCGAGGCGGTGCTGGCGACGCTCAACGACCCGCGCGGCTGGGGCGCGACGGACGGCGTGACGTTCTCCCGCACCGCCGCCGACGACGCGTCGATCCGGGTCGTGCTCGCGAGCCCGGCCACCACGGACCGGATGTGCGCGCCGCTGCAGACGGAGGGCCGGTACTCGTGCGGCAACTCCCTCACGGGCGTCGCGGTCCTCAACTTCGACCGCTGGGTGCACGGTGCCGCGGACTTCGGCGACGACGTCGCGACCTACCGCCAGTACCTCGTGAACCACGAGGTCGGCCACGTGCTGGGCCACGGGCACGAGCCGTGCCCGGCGCCGGGCGCCGTCGCCCCGGTCATGGTGCAGCAGTCGATCTCGACCGAGGGTTGCGTGCCGAACGGCTGGCCCTCGCCGTAGCGTGCGCGCGGGCACGAGGCTCGCCGGCCCAGGACCGCTCCGGGTGTCGGTGGCTCGTGATGGGATCTCGTCGTGCTCCGGACCAGCGCGCAGCCCCGCCGACCCCGCCTCGTCGCGTCCGATCTCGGCCTCGACGCCGCTCCCGTCGTCCTCGACGACTCCCAGCGCGCGGCGGTCGCGGCCGCGTCCGGACCCGGGGCGACGCTGGTCGTCGGGGGACCGGGGACGGGAAAGACGCTCGTCGCGCAGGAGGTCGTGCTCGCCGCGCTCGACCAGGGCGTCGCGCCCGAGCGGGTGCTCCTCCTCGCGGCGTCCCGCAGGGCCGCGGCGTCCGTGCGGGACCGGCTGTCCGAGCGGGCACGGCGCACCGTGGGAGCACCGATGGTCCGTACGGCGGCGTCGGCCGCGTTCGCGGTCCTGCGGGAGCGCGCGGCCGCGCTCGGCGAGCCGACGCCCACGCTGGTCTCGGGACCGGAGCAGGACCTCGTTCTGGCCGAGCTCCTCGACGGTCACGTCGCGGGCGAGGGCGCTCCGCTCGAGCTGCCGGACGGCCTGCCAGAGGAGGTGCTCGGTCTGCGCGGCCTGCGCCAGGAGCTGCGCGACCTGCTCATGCGCGCGGCGGAGCGCGGCCTCACGCCGGCGGACCTGGGCGAGCTCGGGCGCCGGCACGAGCGTCCCGAGTGGGTGCTCGGGGCGCAGCTCTACGCCGAGTACCTCGACGTCACGGCGCTGCGTGGGGGGACGCCGGACGTCGGCGCTCGGCTCGACCCGGCCGTCGTCGTCGACGAGGCGGCCGAGGCCCTGCGCGCGTGGGACGACGAGGTGCCGGACGCACCGCGACCGGGGTGGGACCTCGTCGTCGTCGACGACTACCAGGAGGCCACGGTCGCGACCGCCCGACTCCTGCACGTGCTGCACGAGGACGGCGCGCGCCTCGTCCTGCTCGCCGACCCCGACTCCGCGGTGCAGGGCTTCCGCGGTGCGAGCCCCGGCCTCGTCGGGCGCGCGTCCGCCCCGCTGCGCGGTGGAGCGGGGAGGCGGGGCGAGCTCGGGGCGCGCGTCGCCGTCCTCGGGACGGCCTGGCGGCAGCCGGACGCGCTGCGCGCGGTGACGCGCCGGGTCGCGGCCCAGGTCGGGACCCTCTCCGGGGCGGTGCACCGCGGTGCGGCGCCGAGGCCAGAGGCCGACGCAGGCCCGGCCCCCGCTCCGGGTGCGACGGCCGGCCGGCCGGCCGTCGAGGTCGCCGTCCTCTCCGGTGCCGCGCAGGAGGCGGCGTACGTCGCGCGCGAGCTGCGCGCCGAGCACCTGCTCCACGGGACACCGTGGGGCCGCATGGCGGTCGTGGCGCGGACCGGTGGTCGGCTCGCGGCGCTGCGCCGAGAGCTCGTCGCCGCCTCGGTCCCGGTCACGCTGCTCGGCTCGGACGTACCGCTGCGCGACGAGCCGGCGGTCGCCCCGCTGCTCGCCGCGGTGCGCGCGTGCGTCGCCCCGGCGGACGACGCCGTGCCGGAGCTCGACCCGGCGACCGCGTCGCTCCTGCTCACCTCGCCGCTCGGCAGCCTGGACGTCGTCTCGTTGCGCCGTCTGCGCCGTGCCCTGCGCGCCGAGGAGCTCGCCGGGGGAGGGGGGCGGACGTCCGACGCCCTGCTCGTGGAGGTCCTCGAGGACCCGGCCCGCGCCGCGACCCTCCCCCCGACCGTCCGCCGTGGTCCGGTCGCGGTGGCGCGGGCCCTCGCCGCGGGGCGTGCCGCCGCGGGAGAGCCCGGGGCGAGCGCGCAGACCGTGCTGTGGTCCGTGTGGGCGGCGACGGGGCTCGCGGAGCGCTGGCGCTCCGCGGCCCTCGACGGTGGTCCGGCCGGTGCGCGCGCGGACCGGGACCTCGACGCCGTGCTCGCGCTCTTCCGTGCGGCGGAGACGTTCGTCGACCGCATGCCGGGCGCTCCCGTCGCCGCGTTCGTCGAGTACCTGGCGTCCCAGGACCTCCCCGCCGACTCCCTCGCCGCGCGGGCGAGCGGGACGGACTCCGTCGCGGCGCTGACCCCGGCGGGCGCGGCGGGCGGGGAGTGGGACGTCGTCGTGGTCGCCGGCGTGCAGGACGGCGTGTGGCCCGACCTGCGGCTGCGTGACTCGCTGCTCGGGTCGCAGGCACTGGTCGAGCTGCTCGCGGGACGGTCCGACGACGCCCGCGGCGTCGGACCGCAGGCGCGCGCGCAGGTGCTCGCCGACGAGCTCCGGGCGTTCGTCGTCGCGACGTCGCGCGCGTCGCGGCGCCTCGTGGTCACCGCGGTCGAGGACAGCGAGGACGCGCCGTCGGTGTTCTGCGACCTCGTCGTCCCGCCGTCCGAGCCCGGCGACGATCCCGGCGACGGGCCCGACGACGACCCGGACGGCAGCGGTGCGGGCGGTGGGTCGCACCCTCGCACGCCCGGTGGCCGCGCCGCCGTCGACGGCGCGCGCCGCCGCGTGCAGGTGGGTGCGCCGCTCGACCTGCGGGGCGTCGTCGCGGCCGCCCGGGCGGTGCTCGTCGCGGACGAGGCGGCGTCCGGTCCCGCGGAGCCCGGCCCCGGCCTCCTCTCCGGGCGCACCGCCGACGCGCGGCCCGGGGCGGAGGCTGCCGCGACGCTGCTCGCCGACCTCGTCGCGGTCGGCGTGCCGGAGGCGCGGCCCGAGAGCTGGTACGGCGTGGCGGGCGTGTCGAGCACCGCCCCGCTGCGGGCCGACGACGAGACGGTCACCGTGTCGCCGTCGAAGGTCGAGACCGTCACGACGTGCGCATTGCGCTGGTCGCTCGAGGCAGCCGGTGGCACGGCACCGGACGCCGCGCACCAGAACCTCGGCACGCTCGTCCACTCGATCGCCGAGACCTCGCCCTCGGGATCCCTCGCCGACCTGCGGGCCGAGCTCGACCGCCGCTGGCCCGAGCTCGCGCTCCCCGACGGCTGGCCGTCGCGGCAGCTGCGGCGGCGTGCCGACCGCATGGTGATCAAGCTCGCGGCGTACCTCGCGGAGGCGGGCGAGCCGCTCCTCGTCGAGCCGACGTTCGACGTGACGGTCGGCAGGGCGCACCTGCGCGGCACGATCGACCGGGTCGAGGACGCCGGGGAGGGGAAGGTGCGCGTCGTCGACCTCAAGACGGGGCGCCGCACCGCGACGAAGGCCGAGGGCGCGGAGCACCCCCAGCTGGGTGCGTACCAGCTCGCCGTCGAGGCGGGGGCGCTCGACCTCCCGGACGGCACGCGCAGCGCGGGGGCGCAGCTCGTCTACGTCGGCAGCACGCACGTCGGCCCGGCGGTCGTCGCGCAGCCGGCGCTCGACCCGGAGCCCGACGGCTCGAGCTGGGCGCGCGACGTCGTCGAGGGCGCGGCCGACGCGATGGCGTCCGCGACGTTCACGGCACGGCAGAACGGGCTGTGCGAGATGTGCCCGGTCCGCCGGTCGTGCCCGGTGCAGCCCGAGGGCAGGAAGGTGGTGGCATGAGCAGCGAGCTCTTCGAGCTCCCGGAGGAGTCGCGCCCCCGCGTCCGGCTCGTCGGCGGGGCGCCCACCGGCGACGCGCAGGACGGGAGCGTCGCGTCGAGGACGGCCGTGCAGGCGATCTCCGCGACCGAGATCGCGGACCTGCTCGGACGACCGCGGCCGACGCCCGAGCAGGTCGAGGTCATCGAGGCACCGCTCGAGCCGGCGCTGGTGGTCGCGGGCGCCGGGTCCGGGAAGACCGAGACCATGGCGGCCCGCGTCGTGTGGCTCATCGCCAACGACCTCGTGGCGCCCGACGCGGTCCTCGGCCTCACCTTCACGCGCAAGGCCGCGGGCGAGCTCGCCGAGCGCGTCCAGACGCGCCTCGCGCAGCTCGCGCGGGCACGCGGCGGCACGACGTCGGCGCTCACGCTCCTCGACCGGCCGACCGTCGCGACGTACAACGCCTACGCGGCGTCGCTCGTCGCCGACCACGGGCTGCGCGTGGGCGTCGAGCCCGGTGCGCGCCTCCTCGGCGAGGCGCAGCAGTGGCAGCTCGCGTCCGAGGTCGTCGAGAGCTGGGACGACGACCTCGGTACCGACCGCGCCGTGAGCACCGTCGTCGCCGCCGTGCTCGGGCTCTCCGGCGCGCTCGGCGAGCACCTGCTCGAGCCGCACGACGCGCGCGACCGCCTCGCGGAGATCGTCGAGACGCTCGACGGGCTGCCGCTCGGCCCGCGGCAGAAGGCGCGGACCAAGGAGGTCGTCAAGCTCGTCGGGGACGTCGCCGAGCGCGTCCGGCTCCTCGACGTCGTCGCCGAGTACCGGCGCCGCAAGCGGGCCACCGACTCGCTCGACTTCGGTGACCAGGTGGCGCTCGCGGCACGGCTCGCGCGCGAGGTGCCGGTCGTCGGCACGACGGAGCGCGCGCGGTACCGCGTGGTCCTGCTGGACGAGTACCAGGACACGTCGCACGCCCAGGTGGAGCTGCTCGCGGGGCTGTTCGGCGGCGGCCACGCGGTGACGGCGGTCGGTGACCCGCACCAGTCCATCTACGGCTGGCGGGGTGCGAGCGCGGGTGGGCTCGCGCGCTTCCCGGAGAGGTTCCGCCACGCCGACGGCGGTCGCGCGGCCGTGCGCTTCCTCTCGACGTCGTGGCGCAACGATGCCGCGGTGCTCGACGCGGCGAACGTCGTCTCGGCGCCGCTGCGCGTCGCAGGCGCAGCCGGGTCGGGCTCCGCGGTGACGGTCCCGCCGCTGTCCCTGCGGCCCGGTGCCGGCGGCGGGTCGGTGACCGCGCACGTCGCCGCGACGGCGGAGGAGGAGGCGGCCGCCGTCGCCGACCTCGTCGCGGCGCGGTGGCGTCCGGCGAGCGCGCCGGGCGGCCGGGTGACGGCGGCCGTGCTGTGCCGCAAGCGCAGCCAGTTCGCGACCGTCGAGGTCGCGCTGCGTCGTCGAGGTCTGCCCGTCGAGGTCGTCGGCCTCGGCGGCCTCCTGACGACGCCGGAGGTCGTCGACGTCGTGACGCTCCTCGAGGCTGTGCACGACCCCTCGCGCGGCGACGCGCTCGTCCGTCTCCTCACCGGCCCGCGGGTCAACCTGGGCGCCGCCGACCTGCACGCGCTCGGCTCGCGCGCCGCCGACCTCGCCCGGCAGGACGGTGGTCCCGGGCGCCGACCGCGCGCCGGCGCCGGTCCCGCGCACGTCGCGGACGGGCAGGTGGGGACCGAGGGGATCGAGGGGGCGGACGGCGGGACCGCACCGGCCGTGGTCGAGGGCGACGTGGTCGACCACCGCTCGATCGTCGACGCGCTCGACGACCTTCCCGCGCCCGGTCGCGCGGCGGGTGACGGCCGCGTGCTCGGTGACGCCGCCCACGCCCGGCTCGGCGCGCTCGCCGCGACGCTGCGCTCCCTGCGCTCCCTGACCTACCTCTCGCTGCCGGAGCTCGTCGTCGAGGCGGAGCGCGCGCTGGGTCTCGACGTCGAGGCCTCGACGACGGCGGCGCTCCACGCCACCCGGCGGCTGACCGACCCCGACGCGGTGAGCGACCGCGCCCGCGAGCACCTCGACGCGTTCCGCGACGTCGCGGCGACCTTCGCGCAGACGGCCGACGTCGCGACGCTCGGCGCGTTCCTCGCCTGGCTCGGCGTCGCGGCGTCGCGCGAGAACGGACTGGACCTGCCGGTGCGCGAGCCGGACCCCGACGCCGTGCAGGTCATCACCGCGCACGCCGCGAAGGGGCTGGAGTGGGACGTCGTCGCGGTGCCGGGGCTCGTCGACGGGGTGTTCCCGACGGTCGCGCAGTCGGCGTCGGGCACGCGCGCCGACAGCGGCTGGCTCACGGACGTGTCGCAGCTCCCGTACCCCCTGCGCGGTGATGCGGCCGACCTCCCGCAGTTCCGGTACGACCTCGCGACGGACACCAAGGACCTCGTCGTCCGGCGTGACGAGTTCCGCGCGGCGTCCGGCGAGCACCAGCTCGCCGAGGAGCGCCGCCTCGCCTACGTCGCGCTCACGCGCGCGCGGCGGGAGCTCTTCCTCTCGGCGTCCTGGTGGCAGACGGGATCGACGCCTCGAGCGCTGTCCCCGTTCCTCCTGGAGCTCGCCGAGGCGGGCGCCGTCGGGGCGGACGGGTGGGCGGTCGCGCCCGAGCCGGGAGCGACGAACCCGCTCGAGGGCGTCGAGGTCACCGCGACCTGGCCGGCGTCCGACGACGCCGCGCCGGGCTCGGCCCGGGCCGTCCTGCGGGCGACTGCCGAGAGGGTCGAGGAGGCGTCGCGACGCCGCGCCCGCGCAGCGGCCGGCGATCCGGCGCCAGGCGGCACGGCGGGCGGCGGCACGGCGGGCGGCGGCACGGCGGGCGGCGGCGTCTCACCTGCCGGAGCATCCGGGGCCGACGCCGACCGGATCTCGCCGGCCGACGCGCTGACCGCCGCGGAGGGCGTGCTCGTCGACGAGGACGGTCGTGACCTCGTCGGTCTCGCGCGCGTCCTGCTCGCCGAGCGGGAGGACCGCGCCGGGAGGGACGTCGCGCTGCCCGCGCACGTCTCGGCGTCGGCCCTCGTGCGGCTCGCGAGCGACCGCGACGAGTTCGCCCTGCACCTGCGCCGACCCGTGCCGAGCGAACCGACCGTGCACGCGCGGCGGGGCACGCAGTTCCACCTCTGGGCCGAGCGGTACTTCACGAGCGCGTCGCTGCTCGACGTCGAGGACCTCCCCGGCGCGGACGACACGGACCTCGACCCGGACCAGGACCTCGAGTCGCTCCAGCGCACGTTCCTCGCGTCGTCGTGGGCTGCGCGCACGCCGATCGCCGTCGAGGTCGACGTCGAGACGCCGGTGGGTGCGACGGTCCTGCGCTCGCGCATCGACGCGGTCTTCCCCGAGCTGCCCGAGCTCGCCGGGGGAGCGACGGACGCCGTCGTGGTCGTCGACTGGAAGACCGGACGGGCGCCGTCGGACCCGCAGGCGCGCCGGAACCGCGAGGTCCAGCTCGCGGTGTACCGGCTCGCGTGGTCGCGCTGGGCCGGTCTCCCGCTCGAGAAGGTGAACGCGGCGTTCTACCACGTCGGGTCCGACGAGACGGTGCGGCCTGAGCGGCTCCTCGACGAGGCGCAGATCGAGGCGCTCCTGCGGGGGTGAGAGGGCCTGAGCCTTCCTGCGCGGCCGTCCTGCGACCGGCCGACTCAGTCCGAGGAGCCCTCGCGTGTCGCGTCCTCGAGGTCGGCCAGCATGTCGAGCGCGTCCGCGACGACGTCGTCCAGCCCGTGCCGCACCCCGTGCAGGAGCCAGCGGGCGAGCGCGAGCTCTCCCACGAGCAGCGCGCGGTCCGCGAGGTGCTTGTCCGTCAGCTCCGTGCGCCGCAGCTGGTACGCCTCCATGATCGAGTCGATCGCCTCCGGTGGGGCCGAGACGAGCAGCCAGGCCAGGTCGTCCGCGGGGTCGGCGACGCGCGCGTCCGACCACCCCGTCACCGCGGCCACCCGGCCGCGCGCGACGAGCACCTGGTCCGGCCCGAGGTCCCCGTGCACGACGACCGGCTGGAAGCGCCACAGCGACACGTCCTCGAGAGCGGACTCCCACCGCCGCAGGAGCGCCGGCGGTACCTGACCCGTCGCGGCGGCCTCGTCGAGCTCGGACATCCGGCGCTGCCGGTACTCCTCGGCGTCGTACCCCGGCAGCCCGGCGTCGTCGACGATCGCGCGCGGCAGCTCGTGGACGGACGCGACGACCCGACCGAGATCGGCTGCGAGGCCCGGTCCGGGCCGCAGCGACTCGACGTCGAGAGGAGCGCCCTCCACCGCGGGGTGGACGACGGCGCGCCCGCCCTCCGGCAGGACGGCGGTCCCGCTGATGTGCGGCACCGTGAACGACAGCACCCCCGAGGTGACGTAGTGACGGAGCGACGCGAGGAGCTCGGACTCGGCCTCGAGCGCGGCCCCCGCCTGGAGGCTGCGCGGCGCACGCACGGTCCACCGGGCGCCGTCCGCGTCGGTGACCACCGCCGTGTCGTAGTCGCCCGGGTCGGCGACGGCCCGGGCGGACCGTGCGTCCAGGCCCGGGACGGCCGCCGTCGCGAGGGCGGCGAGGGTCAGCGGTGAACGAGGCACCCGCCCACGGTAGTCGCTCGTCGCCCGCGCGGACCTCGACCCACGCCGACCGGCACCCGTACCGACGACGGCGGGCACGGGCGACCGCAGCGGTGGCCTACGGTCGGGGAGTGAGCACCGAGCACCCGCCGTACCGCCCTCTGCCCCAGCCGCTCGACGCGGCACCCGTCGACCGCGCGGCCCACCGGCGCACCGAGGCCGGCCTCGTCGAACGGCTCGTGAACGAGCCCGCCACGCGCGTCCTCCTCGTCCACCGCGGACGGCTCGCCACCGCGGTCGACGGCGCCCTCGCACTGCTCCCGGGCGGCGCGGTCGTCGGTGTCCCCGCGACCCACGGCGGCGAGCGTCCCCGCTGGCTCTTCCTCGGCGAGGGCGAACCGGCGGGCGACGCAGCGGGGAGGGCAGAGCCGGGGGCGGACGCGCCGACGTCGTACCTCGCTCTCGTCCTGCCCGACGACGCCGACGCCGAGGAGGTCGACATCGAAGGGGTCGACCCCGCCGAGGCCCTCGCGGTGCTGGCCCGCACGCACACCTGGTCCGGGTTGCGCGAGCTGTCGACCCGGCTCGACGCGACGCAGGCCGCGCTCGCGACGGAGGCCGTCGCGCTCGCCGCCTGGCACGCCGCGCACGAGCGGTGCCCCCGCTGCGGCGAGCCGACGACGCTCGAGAACGCCGGTTGGACCCGTCGCTGCGTCGCGCAGGGCACCGAGCTCTACCCGCGCACGGACCCGGCCGTGATCATGGCGGTGGTCCACCGGGGCGACGGCGCCGACCGGAGGGACGGCACCGGTGACGGGGTCGACGGTGACGAGCGGCTGCTCCTCGGTCACGCGGCGCACTGGCCGGAGCGAAGGTTCTCCACGCTCGCGGGCTATGTCGAGCCCGGCGAGTCGCTCGAGAACGCGGTCCGTCGCGAGGTCCGCGAGGAGGCCGGCGTCGAGGTCGGCGAGGTGACCTATCGCGGGAGCCAGCCGTGGCCGTACCCGGCGTCGCTCATGCTCGGGTTCTTCGCGCGGGCGACCACGGCCGCCCTGCACGTCGACGGCGTCGAGCTGACCGACGCCCGGTGGTTCACGCGGGCCGAGCTCGAGCGCGACGTGCGCTCCGGAGAGGTGCTCCTGCCCGGACGCGCGTCGATCGCGCGGGCTCTCATCGAGGACTGGTTCGGGGCCGAGCTGCCCGGCGCCTGAGTTCGCGGGCGGGGTCGGGGTCTACCGCCCGGCCGCTCGACGATCGCCGACTCCCGGCCCCTCCGTCGGGCCGTCCACGACTGACCCGTCCACGACTGACCCGTCCACGACCCACGACCCGTCCGTCGGCTCACCGTCTGCACGAGGTAGTACCCCGGTCGCGTGAGGTAGTACCCCGGTCCCGTGAGGTAGTACCCCGGTCCCGTGAGGTGGTACCCCGGTCCCGCCAGGTAGTACCCCGGTCCCGCGAGGTAGTACCCCGGTCCCGCCAGGTAGTACCCCGGTCCGGCCACGGAGGCCCGTGGTGACGCGGGCGGGAGCTCCGGTTCGGGGCCGGTTCGGGGCCGGTTCGCGGGGTGGGCCTGCGGGACGCGTCAGGCGGCGAGGCGCTGCTTGACCTCGGCCAGCGACGGGTTCGTGGCAGCCGTGCCGTCGGGGAAGACGACGGTGGGGACCGTGCGGTTGCCGTCGTTGACCTGCTCGACGTACGCGGCGGTCTCGGGGTGCTCCTCGATGTTCACCTCGGTGTACCCGATGCCCTCGGACTCGAGCTGCGTCTTGAGCCGGCGGCAGTAGCCGCACCAGCTCGTCGAGTACATGACGATCGAGCCGGCGTCGGGCGTGGTCGGGGCGGTGGGCATCGCAGGATCTCCTCGGGTCGGCGTGCAGGACGGCGCCCCGGCAGCGGTCGCGGCCCGGGCACCTCGGGGTGAACGTCCGGCCGAGGTGCCGTTGTTCCCGACGAGCACCGATGTCGTCACGGTGCGGGGTCGGCGCGGTCCACAGCCGGGTCGCGACTGATGTCCCGTGTGGGCGCAGGCTGCGAGAATCGCCGTGATGTCCACGCCACCGTTCCCCTCCGCCGCCGTCTCCTCCCGTCCCGTGCTGCGCTCCGCCGACGCGATCCTCGAGGCGCTCGACCCGGACCAGCGGGACGTCGCCCTCGCGCTGAGCGGGCCGGTGTGCGTGCTGGCAGGCGCGGGCACGGGCAAGACGCGCGCGATCACGCACCGCATCGCGTACGGCGTGCGCACGGGGGCGTACACGCCGACGTCGGTGCTCGCCGTGACGTTCACGGCGCGCGCCGCGGGGGAGATGCGCACGCGCCTGCGCGAGCTCGGCGCGACGGGCGTCCAGGCGCGCACGTTCCACGCCGCCGCGCTGCGCCAGCTCGGCTACTTCTGGCCCAAGGTGGTCGGCGGTGCGCCGCCGCGCATCCTCGAGCACAAGGCGCCGGTGATCGCCGAGGCCGCGCGTCGGCTCGGCGTCGGCGTGGACCGCGTCGCGGTGCGCGACCTGTCGTCGGAGGTCGAGTGGGCCAAGGTCTCGCTCGTGACGGCCGACGACTACGTGCGGGCGACCGAGGCGATCGACCGTGACCCGCCCTCCGGCTACGACCACCAGACGGTGGCCCGTCTCATCACCGCGTACGAGGACGTCAAGACGGAGCGCTCCGTCATCGACTTCGAGGACGTGCTGCTCATGCTCGGCGACATGCTCGCCACGCAGGGGCGCGTCGCCGACGAGGTGCGGCGTCAGTACCGGCACTTCGTCGTCGACGAGTACCAGGACGTCTCGCCGCTGCAGCAGTTCGTGCTCGACCAGTGGCTCGGCGGGCGCAACGAGCTGTGCGTCGTCGGCGACCCGTCGCAGACGATCTACTCGTTCACCGGCGCGACGCCGCACCACCTGCTCACGTTCTCGCGCACGCACCCGGGCGCGCAGGTCATCCGGCTCGTGCGCGACTACCGCTCGACGCCGCAGGTCGTGCACCTCGCCAACCAGCTCCTCGCTCGCGCCGGCCGCGCGGGCGGCGCCCACCAGGCGCTCGAGCTCGTCGCCCAGCGCCCGGCGGGCCCCCCGGTGTCGTACACCGCGTACGACGACGACGAGAGCGAGGCGAAGGGCGTCGCCGAGCGCGTCGGTCGGCTCCTCGCCGCGGGCACCCGGGCGAGCGAGGTCGCCGTCCTGTACCGGACCAACGCCCAGTCGGAGGCGTTCGAGGCCGCGCTCGCGGACGCGGGCATCGGCTACCTGGTGCGTGGCGGCGAGCGGTTCTTCCAGCGCAAGGAGGTCCGGGACGCCATCGTGCTGCTGCGCGGGGCAGCGCGTTCCGCCGACCCCGACGTCGCGATGCCCGAGGCCGTCCGCGACGTCCTCGGCTCTGCGGGATGGGCGACCCAGCCCCCGGCCGCGCGGGGCGCGGCACGGGAACGGTGGGAGTCGATGCAGGCCATCGTCGCGCTCGCCGACGACGTCGCCGGGCTCGCCGTGGGGTCGGACGCCCCGGCGCCGACCGTCGCGACCTTCGTCGCCGAGCTCGACGAGCGGGCGTCCGCGCAGCACGCCCCCACGGTCGAGGGCGTGACGCTCGCGTCCCTGCACGCCGCCAAGGGGCTCGAGTGGGACGCCGTCTTCCTCGCGGGGATGAGCGAGGGGCTGATGCCCATCTCGCTCGCGGAGACCGACGAGGCGGTCGCCGAGGAACGGCGGCTCCTGTACGTCGGCATCACCCGTGCGCGCGAGCACCTCGAGGTGTCCTTCGCCCGCTCGCGCAACCCCGGCGGGCGCGCCACGCGTCGCCGCACGCGGTTCCTCGACGGGCTCTGGCCCGACGGTCCCGCCACGCCGCGCGGACGCCGGTCGCGGTCCGGCCAGCCGCGCGTCCAGCTCACCGGCGAGTACGACCGCGAGCTGTTCGACCGGCTGCGCGAGTGGCGTCTGCAGGTTGCGCAGGAGACGGACAAGCCCGCGTTCACCGTGCTCGTCGACACCACCCTGGCCGCGATCGCGGAGACGCGACCGAGCACGGTGCCGGAGCTCGCGCGCATCAACGGTCTCGGCCCCGCGAAGATCGAGCGCTACGGAGCCACGCTGCTCGAGATCGTCGCTCGCGCCAAGGCCTGAAGCGGCCCCCGGGAGGCGCTCCGCGCGCGTCCGGACGAGGGCGCTCGGCGGGCGTCGAAGAACTCGCCCGAAGAAATCTCGGAAATAAGTTGTGTCTCCTTCGTCGAGCGGCATACGCTCGTCGAGTCCTGATGGAGCGGGCTGTGCCGAGAGGCGCATCCCCGAGTGGAGAAAGGTGGTGGGAGCTGAGATGAAGAACCTGATCGCAATGACGATCCTGCTGGATTCCGCGGCCGATAACACGGCTGCGCCGGGAGGACTCCGTCCGCGTGCGCGCACGCACGGCGGCACCTTCGTCAACCGCCCCGCTCCCGACTCCGCTCCCAGGACACGTCCGGTCTGACCGACCGGCACCTTCCAGGCCGCGGAGTCCATCTAGGACCCGCGGCCTTCGTGTTCTCCAGAGCGCGACTGCCGATGAGGATCACCGGCCTCTCCCGTCATTACTGACGGGGACCGCTGTCCCTCGGGTCCTGTGACGACGACGTTCACACCACGACAGGACATCACTGGAGGACATCGTGCGGCTCACCGCGCTGCTCGACAACATCACTGCCCAGGGCGGATCCGGCCCCTGGGCACCCCACCAACCGCTCGCCACACCGCTGGGCGAGAAGGACGCGGCCGAGTTCGACCGCCTCCTGGCCGGACTCCTGCCCTGCCGGACCAACGACCCGGAGCTCTGGTTCGCCGAGCGCGCCACCGAGGTCGAGGAGGCCAAGGCCCTGTGCCGCACGTGCCCCCTCGTCGAGGGCTGCCTCGCCGGCGCCGTCGAGCGTCGGGAGCCCTGGGGCGTCTGGGGTGGCGAGGTCTTCGTGGACGGCGTCGTCGTCGCGCGCAAGCGCGGCCGCGGCCGTCCCAGCAAGGCCGAGGTGCTCGCACGTCAGGCCGAGGAGGCTGCCCGCCTCGAGGCCGAGGCGTCAGCCTCGGCCGCGGCCTGACGTGCGGGCCGACCGGGCGAGCGGCGCCCCGTCCGGGGGCGCGCTCGTCAGCTCGCCGCAGCCGCACAGCGGGTGGCGAGACGTCTCGCGCAGCCGCGGCATCGCATCGGGAGCCGGGATCTCGAGGCATGCCGCGGCGGTGCGGGGCACCGACCCGTCGACGAAGGCCAGGACCTGGCCCGCGGCGACGGAGGCGGCGACCGCTGCGACGACCGACTCCTCGTGCTCCGGCGCGCTGACGTCGCGCAGCTGCTGAGCGACCTGCGGCCAGCACGGATCGATCTCCGCCCGGTGCAGGTCGACGCACCGCAGGCAGGGGTCCAGGCCCGGCCGCACGAAAGGGCCCACGAGGACGTCGGCCTCCCGCACGACCACCGACAGGTGTGCGACCCCGTCACCCACGAGCTCCCGGACACGCCCGGGATCGGCCGCGCGGTGCTCGATCACGACGACGAGGTCCGGCGGCCCAGAGCCCCCCGCTGCGCCCGACGACGGTGCGCACCGGGTGCGGACGTCCGGCGAGATCTCGCCGAGCAGACGGGTCAGCGCGACGTCGCGCCGCGCCCCGACGTCACGCATCCGGTACCCGCCGAGGCCGACGTCCGTCACCAGCACGGGCGACGTGTCGTGCAGGGTCACGGTTCCCACCCCGGCCGTCGTGAGCGTCGTCGCGAGCGTCGCGCCGACCCGGCCGAGCCCGACGACTGCGACCGTCGCCCGCGCGCGCCCCGCGAGCACGCGGTGGGCGTCCCCGTCCGGGAGCAGCGCACCGAGCACCCCCGCCTCCGCCTCACCGCCGCCAGGGGCCGGGGACACCGCCGTCGACGACGGCGGCGGCACGAGGAGACGGGCGTCCCTCAGCAGGCGCAGGAGCGTCGTGCGCCGCGCGGCCGACAGTCCCGACGCGTCGGTGCGTGCCGGCCTGGTGCCGGTCATGGCCTGCATCCACGTCTCCTCCGCCGCGTCGAGGCCGACGAACCGGACCGCCCAGCGCGGGTCGGTCCCGAACTGCAGCTCGCCCGGCGCGCGCCGGAGCACGTGCGTGGCCGGGCGCAGCCTCTGACGTGACGGCACGGGTCCTCCTGGGTCGTCGGGGCCGGCCCGGACGGGGCCGGACGACCAGCAGCGTCGCACGGGTGGACGCGCCCGCCCCGGTTGTCCACAGGTCGACCCGGCGGAACAGCACGGGCGGCGCCCCCGACGGTGACGCCCGAACCCTGTCGATCGGCTGGTGAACCCTTGACCGCCACCCGGTCGAAGCGCGACGCCCTGCCGTGCTACCGCCCGCCAGCACGCGAGCGTCTCGGCGTGGGCCCTGCCAATTCATGGCGAGAACCACTACGGTCTTGGCGTGGTCCGAGATTCGGTCGTGGAGGTCCGGCGCAGCCGCCGGCGCAAGAGCACCGTGAGCGCGTACCGCGACGGCGAGCGGACGATCGTCGCGATCCCCGCCCGGTTCACGCGCGAGCAGGAGCGCGAGTGGGTGCAGCGCATGCTCGACCGCCTCGCCGACTCCGAACGCCGACGCCGCCCGTCGGACGACGAGCTCGAACGCCGCGCGGCCGAGCTCTCGGCGAAGTACCTCGAGGGCCGTGCTAGGCCCGCGAGCGTGCGGTGGGCCGGGAACCAGGACCGACGCTGGGGGTCGTGCACCCTCATCGACGGGTCGATCCGCATCTCCACGCGCGTGCGGGGCATGCCCGGATGGGTCCTCGACTACGTGCTCCTGCACGAGCTCGCGCACCTGCTGCACGCCGGGCACGGGCCCGGCTTCTGGAAGCTCCTCGAGAGCTACCCGCGGACCGAGAGGGCGCGCGGGTTCCTCGAGGGGGTCTCCTTCGCCCGTGACGCTACGGATCCCGGAGCGGTCGACGACGGACCGGACGAGCTCGCCGTCGACCGCGCCCCCCGCGGTCCCGTCGGCTAGGCCGGGCCGCCGGGCCCCGGCGTGCCCGGCGCGTCGTCCGTCCGCCCGTCGTCGTCGCGCGTCCCGTCACCCCGCCCGTCGTCACCGGTCGGGTTCTCGCCGGCCGTGCGGAAGATCTCCTCGAGCGCCTTGTCGACGTCCGCCTCCTCGGCGCGTGCCGCGTCCCGACGGCCGGCGTACCCGGCCGGGTCGTCGAGGTCCGTCGCGTCGGGCAGCAGGTCCGGGTGGTCCCACACGCCGTCGCGCGCGGCGGCTCCCGACTGCGTGGCGATGAGCGCCCAGAGCGCGGCCGCGTCGCGCGACCGACGCGGGCGCAGCTCGAGCCCGACGAGCGTCGAGAAGGTGTGCTCCGCCGGTCCGCCCGCGGCACGGCGTCGGCGCAGCATCTCGCGCAGCGGTACGGCGTGCGGGAGGTGCGGCAGGGCGGCGGTCGCCGTGACCTCGTCGACCCAGCCCTCGACGAGCGCGAGCGTCGTCTCGAGCCGCAGGAGCGTCGCCTGCTGCTCCGGGGTGTTCTGGAGCCCGAACACGCCGCCGGACAGCGCGCGCTGGAGCGCGCCGGTGTCAGTGAGGTCGACGTCGGCGAGCTGGGACTCGAGCGCCTCGAGGTCGATCGTGATGCCGCGCGCGTAGGCGTCGACGAGACCGCGCAGGTGCCCCCGCAGCCAGGACACGTGCGTGAAGAGCCGTGCGTGCGCCGCCTCGCGGAGCGCGAGGAAGAGGCGCACCTCCTCGGCCGGCGCGTCCAGACCCTCGGAGAACGCCGTGACGTTGGTGGGCAGCAGCACCGTGGCGGGCCGGTCGAGCAGCGGCAGGCCGACGTCCGTCGCGCCGAAGACCTCGCGCGAGAGCGTGCCCGCGGCCTGCCCGACCTGCATCCCGAAGACCGCGGAGCCGAGCCGCTGCATGAGGGCGGCGGGGTCGCTGCCGATCCCGCCCGCGGGCATGCCCGGCAGCTGGAACCCGATCGCGGGGGGTGCGTCGTCCTGGATCCCGAGCTGGTCGCCGAGCTGGTCGCGCAGGACGGTCGAGAGCGCGTCGGCGACCGAGGACGCGACGGGTGCGACGAGCTCGTTCCACGCGGGCAGGGTCTGCTCGACCCACTCGGAACGGCTCCACGCGTGGCTGCGGCCGCCGGCCGGGGGGAGGTCCGTCACGGCGTCGAGCCACAGCTCGGCGACCGAGAGCGCCTGCGTCGCCTCGCGCTCCTGCGCGCCCGTGACCGACGGGTCGCCCTCGGCGACCGCGACCTGCCGCGCGACATCGTGCGAGACGTCCGTGTTCACCGGCCCGTCCGTCGGCGTCGAGAGCAGGCGCTGGACCTGCGCGAGGACGTGCTGGAAGAGCTGGGGGTCCGCCGCGGCGCCGCCGCCCGCGGAGAGCGCCGCGGGGTCGAAGCCGCGGGCGCGCAGCTCGCGCAGCGCCTCGTCGGCGCCCGGGCCGAGCATCGAGCGGAGCAGCTCCTCGAAGCCGCTGTCCGGCCCGTCCTGGTCGTCGGGCCCGGGCGTGCGGTCGGGGGGCAGGCTGCTCATGAGGACTCCTCGGGGTAGCGTCGGGAATCACCGTAACCACGATCGAGCGCCGAGAACGGGGGCAGGCCCATGTCCGAGGGCGGGGTTCGCTCACGGCGCAGCGACCCGGCGTCCGCGAAGGACACGGCGGCGGTCCCGTCGGGGGCGCGTGACGTCGCCGTCATCGGGGAGGGGCAGGTCGCGCGGGCCGTCCGGGAGGGGCTGGGAGCCGAGCCGGGGACGCCGGCCGCCGACGGTCCGCAGCGACCGTGGTCCGACCAGGTGCGTCGCGTCGTGCTCGTGCTGCCCGCGGGCGAGTTCGGACCCGCCCGTCCGCGCGGGGAGCCCGGCCTGTGCGCCCGCGACCGCCTCGTCGCCGAGGCGCGGCGGGTCGGGGAGTCCGCGCGCGCCCACGGGATCGAGCACGTCGTCGCGGTGACGTCGGCGGCCGTCCACGGCGCCGCTCCTGGGCGTGCGGTCGTCGACGACGACGAGCCGCCGGACCCGGGGGCTGCGGGCGTCGCGGGCGACCTCGTCGCCGCCGAGGACGCCCTGCGCGAGGCGCTCGGTCCCGT
Organism: Cellulosimicrobium sp. So1_17; assembly: GCF_055181235.1. NCBI lineage: Bacteria > Bacillati > Actinomycetota > Actinomycetes > Micrococcales > Promicromonosporaceae > Cellulosimicrobium > Cellulosimicrobium sp. So1_17. The sequence goes on along the minus strand of NZ_CM143702.1, from coordinate 1,608,262 downwards.
CCCGCTGGCCGTCGTCCGGCCCGCCCTCGTGGTCGGCCCGGGGATCGACACGATCCTCACGCGGCACTTCGAGGCGCCTCGGCTGCTCACGGTGCGCGGGGGAGACCGCACCTGGCAGCTCCTGCACGTCGAGGACCTCGTGAGCGCGGTGCGCGTCGTCCTGGACGCCGGGCTCGTGGGCGGGCTCACCGCCGGTGCCCTGCGCGACGGTCGTCCGGACGAGCTCGACGCGGAGACGGTCGCGACGGTCGCCGGGATGCGGACCGTCCAGCTCCCCGCGGTGACGGCCTTCGGTGCCGCGGAGCGGCTGCACCGCGTCGGTGTGCTGCCCTCGCCGGCGAGCGACCTCGCGTTCGTCGTGTACCCGTGGACGGTGTCCGCGGCGCGCCTGCACGACGCCGGGTGGTCGCCCGCGTGGTCGAGCGCGGCGGCGCTCGAGGTGCTGCTCGACCAGGTGCGGGGCCGTCTCGGCGTGGGCGGGCGCCGGTTCGGCGGGCGCGACGCCGCGGCGCTCGGCGCGGCGGGGGCCGCGGTCGCCGTCCTGGGGACCGCAGCGGTGTGGCGACAGGCGCGTGCCCGGCGCTGACTGTGTGCGCTCGGGGACGGGCCGCCTCGGGAGGCGCGTCGGTGGCGTCGGACCTGACCGGCGGGGAAATCCCAGGATCCTCGGGGATGATGTCCCGGTGAGCGACACGCCCTCCTTCGACGACCTCCTCACCGAGGACGACGCCCCGCCCCCCGTGACCCGCCGGTCCCTGACGTTCGGCATCTCCCTCCTCGCCACGACGCTCCTCGTCGCGGGCCTCGCCGTGCTGCCGGCGCCGTACGCGGTGCGCTCGCCCGGGCCGACGGAGGACACCCTCGGCGAGCAGGGCGGGAACCCGCTCATCTCCATCACGGGCGCGGAGACGTTCGACTCGACGGGCGAGCTGCGGCTGACGACGGTCTCCGTCGCGGGCGGGCCCGGCTACCCGGTGAACCTCGCCCAGGTCGTGCAGGGCTGGTTCGACGGGTCGCGCTCGGTCCGGCCGGTCGAGGAGGTCTTCCCGCCCGACCGCACGAAGGAGGAGACGGAGGAGCAGGGGCAGGCCGAGATGATCTCCTCGCAGGAGAACGCGACCGTCGCCGCGCTCACGGAGCTCGGCTACGACGTGCCCGCCACCCTGACGGTGCAGGGCGCGAGCCCCGGGACGGGCGCCGAGGGCGTCGTGGAGCCCGGCGACGTGATCGTCTCGCTGGACGGCGACCCGGTCCCGACGTACCAGGACCTCATCGACGGGCTCGCGGCCGTCACGCCCGGCGACGACGTGACCCTCGGCGTCGTGCGCGACGGAGAGGAGACCGGCCTCACGGTGACGACGAGCGACGGCGGCGACACGGCGCTGCTCGGCGTGTTCATCGACCCGGCGTTCGACTTCCCGGTCGACGTGACCATCCAGATCGACGACATCGGCGGGCCGAGCGCCGGGACGATGTTCGCGCTCGGGATCGTCGACCAGCTCACCCCGGAGGACGAGGCGAACGGCGTGTCGATCGCCGGGACCGGGACCATGAGCGTCGAGGGCGACGTGGGTCCCATCGGCGGCATCCAGCAGAAGCTCTACGGCGCGCTGCGCGACGGCTCGACGTGGTTCCTCGCACCGCAGGCGAACTGCCCCGAGGTCGTGGGGAACGTCCCGGAGGGCCTGCGCGTCGCGGCCGTCTCGACGCTCGCCGACGCGCGCGAGGCGATGACGGCGATCGGCGCGGGGGAGGGCGACTCGCTCCCGACGTGCGAGGCGCGCGGCTGACCGCGTCGCCCGGCGTCACTCCCCGGGCGTCCCGGCGCCTGCCGTCACTCGAGCGTCGCGTACAGCGCGGTGACGAGCCCGGGCACGAGGTCCGGTCCGGACGCGACGTCCGCCGCGGCGTCGTGTGCGCGGGACCGCACCGCGCACCAGGCCGGGCCGTCGCGGAGCACGCCGACGGCGAGGCGGACGTCCTGGCGGTCCGGGTGGCTCGCCAGGTAGTCGAGGGCGGCGTCCGGGTCGTCCGGGACGCCCTCCTCCGCAGACGGCGGGAGGACGACCCGTTCGACCACGAGCGCCGTGCCGTCCACCGACGACGGCCACGCGACGCGCCCCAGCGCCTCCTCCAGGTCTCCGTCCACGGCGAAGCCCTCCTGCTCGACCGAGAGCAGGTGGTGCGGGTCCGTCGTCGCCGCCTCGACGACGTCGGCGGGGAGCCGCTGCGCCAGGGACGGGTCCTCGGCCAGGGCGCGCGCGGTGCTGACCAGGGCGAACAGACGTGGTGGGCCGTCCCACCCGGCGTCGGCGGCGTGGGTCTCGACCTCGTGCACGGCGAGCGCCAGGGAGCGCTGGGGGGCCGGGAGACCGGGGCTGGCGGGGATGGTGTCGTCGGCGCTGGGCATGTCCCCATCGTCGCAGAGCGACGTGGCGGCCGGTCGTGGGAACCTTGGGGGAGGTGCGGGCGTTGACCCCGGTGGGCGCGTCCCTGCCGACCGCCCGCCGCACGTCCGAGTCACGACGCAAAGAGGTATACCCACCGTGTCTTTCGCCGCAGCGCCCCGCCGGCCGTCCTCCGGGGCGCGGCCCGCCCGGCGCCGGAGCCCGATCGGGATAGCGATCGCCGTCGTCGGCGTGCTCGTCGTCCTGCTGCTCCTGCTCGCCCAGTTCTGGACCGAGGTCCTGTGGTTCACCCAGCTCGACTACGAGCGCGTGCTGTGGACCCAGTGGGGAACGCGCATCGCGCTGTTCGTCGGGGGCTTCCTCGTAATGGGAGGCCTCGTCTTCCTGTCCTTCTCGCTCGCGTACCGGAACCGGCCGATCTACGCGCCCTCCACGCCGGAGCAGGCGACCCTCGACCAGTACCGCGAGGCGGTGGAGCCGCTGCGCAAGGTCGTGATGATCGTCGCGCCGGCGCTCGTCGGGTTCTTCGCGGGCGCCGCGGCGGCGTCGCAGTGGCAGACGGTGCTGCTCGCGCTCAACTCCGTGCCGTTCGGTGAGACCGACCCGCAGTGGGGCATCGACCTCGCGTTCTACCTCTTCACGCTGCCGGCGGTCCGCTTCGTCGTGAGCTTCCTCATGGCGGTCGTGATCATCTCGGGGATCGCCGCGCTCGCGACGCACTACCTCTACGGAGGCCTGCGCGTCGGGGGTGGCGCCGACTCCGGCCCCCGCACGACGACGGCCGCGCGCGTCCAGCTCTCCGTCACCGCGGCGATCCTCATGGTGCTCATCGGCGCCAACTACTGGCTCGACCGGTACTCGATCCTCACGTCGGGCGGCGCGAAGTTCGACGGTGCCTCCTACGCCGACGTGCACGCCGTCATCCCGTCGAAGGCGATCCTCACCGTGGTCGCACTCTTCGTCGCGGCGCTCTTCGTGGTCACCGCTGTGCGGGGGAACTGGCGTCTGCCGGCCATCGGCGTCGGGCTCATGGTGGTCTCGGCGATCGCGATCGGCGGCATCTACCCCTCGGTCGTCCAGCGCTTCCAGGTCACCCCGAACGCGGCGGAGTTCGAGGAGGAGTACATCCAGCGCAACATCGACTCGACCCAGGCCGCCTACGGCATCGACGACGTGCAGACGGAGGCGTACAACGCCAAGACGGAGGCGGAGGCCGGCGCCCTGCGCGAGGACGCCGACACCACGGCGTCCATCCGCCTGCTCGACCCGGAGATCGTCAGCCCGTCGTTCAGCCAGCTGCAGCAGAACAAGCAGTACTACCAGTTCTCCCGCTCGCTGTCGGTCGACCGCTACACGATCGAGGACGAGAGCCGGGACACCGTCATCGCCGTGCGCGAGCTGAACCAGGACGGGCTCGGCGCGGACCAGCGCAACTGGGTCAACGACCACACCGTCTACACCCACGGGTTCGGTGTCGTCGCGGCGTACGGGAACCAGATCTCGCCGGACGGGCGGCCTGCGTTCTACGAGGGGTCCATCCCGTCGACGGGCGCCTTCACGGACGCGGGCGGCTACGAGCCGCGCATCTACTTCTCGCCCGCGGCGCCCCAGTACTCGATCGTCGGGGCGCCCGAGGGCACGGAGCCGTGGGAGCTGGACTACCCGGTCGACGACGACACCGGCCAGGTGAACAACACGTTCCCGACGCAGGACCTCGCCGGCGGTCCCGAGGTGGGCACGTTCCTGAACAAGGTGCTCTACGCGCTGAAGTTCGGTTCCGAGCAGATCCTGTTCTCCGACCGCGTGACCGAGGACTCGCAGATCCTCTACGACCGCAGCCCGCGCGACCGCGTCGCGAAGGTCGCGCCGTACCTCACGCTCGACGGCCGCGTGTACCCGGCGGTGGTCGACGGACGGGTCAAGTGGATCGTCGACGGCTACACGACCTCGAACGGCTACCCGTACTCGACCTCGGAGTCCCTCGAGGAGTCGACGGCGGACTCGCTCGTCGCCGCGAACTCCGTCGAGGCGCTGGCACCGCAGCAGGTGAACTACATCCGCAACTCGGTCAAGGCGACGGTCGACGCGTACGACGGGTCGGTCGACCTCTACGCGTGGGACGCCGAGGACCCCGTCCTCCAGGCGTGGACGAACGTCTTCCCGTCGACCGTCAAGCCGATCTCCGAGATCTCCGGCGAGCTCATGAGCCACCTGCGCTACCCCGAGGACCTCTTCAAGGTGCAGCGCACGCTGCTCGCCAGCTACCACGTGGACGACGCACGACAGTTCTTCTCGGGGCAGGACTTCTGGCAGAGCCCGCCCGACCCGACGGCGAGCGGGAACGTCGCGCCCCTGCAGCCGCCGTACTACCTCACGCTGCAGATGCCGAGCCAGGAGGCACCCACCTTCTCGCTCATGTCCACGTTCATCCCGGGCGGTGACAGCGACCGGAACATCCTGACGGGGTTCCTCGCCGTGGACGCCGAACCGGGGAACGTCGACGGCGAACGGGCGGAGGGCTTCGGCACGCTGCGCCTCCTCGAGCTGCCGCGCAACGCGACGGTCCCCGGCCCTGGCCAGGTGCAGAACAACTTCGACTCGAACCCGACGGTGTCGCAGGAGCTCAACCTGCTGCGTCAGGGCGACTCGAGCGTGATCAACGGGAACCTGCTCACGCTCCCCGTGGGGGGCGGTCTGCTCTACGTCCAGCCGGTCTACGTGCAGTCCACGCAGGGCACGCAGTTCCCCCTCCTGCGCAAGGTGCTCGTGTCCTTCGGTGACGAGGTCGGATTCGCCGACACGCTCGACGAGGCGCTGGACCAGGTGTTCGGCGGCGACTCGGGCGCGAACGCGGGCGACGCGGAAGGCGGCGTCGAGACCGAGGTCCCCGACCAGCCGGCCGACGGCGAGACGGCGGATCCCGGTGCGCCCGACCCGGGCACGGAGGAGCCGGACGCGGAGGACCCGGCCGAGACGCCGGCCCCGCCGTCCGGTGGTGAGGTCAACGGCGAGGCGCGGGCCCAGCTCGACCAGGCCCTGGCCGCTGCCCAGCAGGCCATCGAGGACGGCCAGACGGCGCTCGCCGAGGGCGACTTCGCAGGCTATGGCGAGGCGCAGGAGCGGCTGCAGCAGGCGCTGGAGTCGGCCCTCGCGGCGGAGCAGGAGCTCGACGCGGCGCCGTCGGGCGGCTGACCCCGGCACGAGCCGGACGGGCGGGACCACCACGGTGGTCCCGCCCGTTTGTCTTTTGGGCCCCGGGGCGCGAGGATCGCTGCTCGTGACCCTCTCTGCAACGGCTTGCAGCAACGATTTCAACGGTGCCACCACGGGCGACCCGCAGAGTCCCGTGGTGCACCCGCTCGCGGGCCTCGCCGAGGTGGAGCGGCTCACGCACCCGTCGGGCGCCGAGCTCGTCGTCGCGTCGCACGGAGGCGCTGTCCTCCGGTGGCGGGCGCCCTGGCGTCGGCCGGACGGCACCGTCGGCGTCGAGGACCTCGTCGACGGCTTCGCCGACGCCCACGAGCTCGCGACGTACGACGCGTCCCGGTCCGCACTCATGGCACCTTTTGTCAACCGTCTGGCAGGGGGCGCGTACGTCTTCGACGGGGTCGCCCACGCCATGGCGCCGGTCGTCGCGGGAGAGCCGGTGCCCATGCACGGTTTCGTCCGGGCGCTCGACTGGGTCGTCGTCTCGCGGACCGAGGCCGCGCGTGCCGAGGGCGAGTCGGTCGTCGTGCTCGGCACCCGCGTGGGGACCGAGGACGTCGCCGGCTACCCCTTCGCCGTCGCCTTCGAGGTCGAGTACGGCATCGGCCCGGCGGGCCTGCGCGTCGAGCTCCGCGCCACGAACACCGGTCAGCAGGACGCCCCGGTGGCCCTCGGCTGGCACCCGTACCTCCGGGTCCCCGGTCATGCGCGCATCGACTCCCTCGAGCTCACCGTCCCGGCCGCGCGCGCGGTCGTCACGGACCCGGGGCTCGTCCCGCTGCCCGGTGCCGCGGCCTTCGCGGAGATCGACGGCGTCGGGCCCCTGGTGCTCGCGGGCGCGAGGCTGGACCACGCCTTCGCCGGGCTGCGCCCGGACGTCGACGGGCGGGCGCGGACCGTCGTGCGCGACCCCAGGACGGGACGGGGCCTCGCTCTGTGGCAGCGCGGCGGGCTGGTCCACGTGTACACGGGCGACGGGCTCGCCCGCCGCGGGCGCGCGGCGCTCGCGGTCGAACCCGTGAGCACGCTGACGAACGCGTTCAACCGTGCCGACTGCGAGCCGGACGTGCGCCTCGCCCCGGGCGAGACGCGCCGGTTCGAGGCCGGGGTCGAGCTGCTCGGGCAGCAGGTCGGCGACCCGGCGTGACGCAGGTCTCGCCGACCCGATTTGGCCCGTCCGGCGGTGTGTGCGTAGAGTAGTGATCACCGACGCGGGGTGGAGCAGCTCGGTAGCTCGCTGGGCTCATAACCCAGAGGTCGCAGGTTCAAATCCTGCCCCCGCTACACAGGATGTCGCAGGACATCGAGAAGGCCCGGACCCACTCAGTGGGTCCGGGCCTTCTGCCATGCTCGGGGCAGAGAGGCCTGACGGGCGGATCGGAACAGGTCACCGTGAGGCCGAGCGGTGCACCGCGACGGTCCCAGGGTGCTCCCGGTGACGAGCCACACAGCGCCGGTGGGCAGGACGGGAAGCCACGGCGTGGTGGCCGGCGTTATCGTCAGTGGCCGGCGCCCACGACTCCCGCGGCGCCCGACACCCGGAAGGTCACCATGCGCCGTCTGCGTCCCCGTACCCGTCCCGCCGCCCTCACCGCTGTCACGGTCGCGGTCGCCGCGCTGACCCTCGCGGCCTGTTCGTCCGGCGGCACGGACGGAGGCGACGACGCGACGACCGATGGCGCCGCGCCGTCGGGCGACACCGCCTGCGAGGCCGGCGCGCTGCCGACGCTCACGGACGGCGTCCTGACCGTCGGGGCGGGCGAGCCCTACCTGCCCTGGTACGTGGGAGAGCCCGAGTCTGGCGAGGGGTTCGAGTCCGCGCTGATCTACGCGGTCGCAGACCGTCTCGGCTACGCCGCCGAGGACGTGCAGTGGGAGACCGTGACGTTCGAGCAGATCGTCAGCCCGGCCGTGAAGCCGTTCGACGTCGCCGCGTACCAGACGTCGATCACCGACGAGCGCCGGCAGGCCGTCGACTTCTCGAGCCCGTACCTCACGACCCGGCAGGGCGTCATCGTCATGGAGGACGGCCCGTACGCGGACGCGACGAGCCTCGCCGACCTCGAGGGCGCGCGCATCGGGGTGACGGCAGCGCAGACCAGCCTCACGCTGTCCGAGGCCGCGTTCGGCGAGGACGCGGACATCTCGCCGTACAGCGCCGCGGGGGACGGCATGCAGGCGCTGCAGTCCGGGACGATCGACGCGATGGTCATGGACGTCGACCAGGGCATGGCCGCGTCCACCGAGTACTTCCCCGACTCCGTGGTCATCGGCACGCTCCCGGACGAGGGCGTCGTCGAGCAGTACGGCCTCGTGCTCGACGTCGGCTCCCCGCTCACCGACTGCGTGTCGCAGGCGGTCGACGCGCTCGAGGAGGACGGCACGCTCGCCGAGCTGCGCACGACGTGGCTGAAGTCGGACGACGTCCCCGTCCTCGAGTGAGCGCGACGTGACCGAGCCCGACGGCGCCCCCTCGCCCGGGCGCGAGCACGCACGCGGCGAGCGGGTCGCCGACGTGCCCGACGACGCCCGGTCGCCGGCGGACTCCTGGTCGCCCTCCCCGCTAGCCCTCGACCGCGCCGCGTTCCGGCGTGCGCAGCGACGGCGCTCGGCGCTCGTCGCGGTCGTGAGCACCGTGGTCGTCGTCGCGACGGTCGTGCTCGTCGTGGTGAACGCGCCCGGCTGGGAGCGGGCGCGGACGGCGTTCTTCGACCCGGCGACGGCGTGGGAGTCGTTGCCCGCGATCCTCGAAGGCCTGTGGCTCAACCTGCGCGTGTGGGTCGCCGCGGGCGTGATCGGGACGCTCCTGGGTCTGGCGCTGGCGATCGCGCGCACGAGCCGCATCCCGGCGCTGTTCCCGCTGCGGGCCTTCGCGATCGGCTACGTCGACCTCTTCCGCGGCGTGCCGCTCCTGCTCGTCCTGCTCCTCGTCGGGTTCGGGCTGCCCGCGCTGCGCCTGCCGTGGCTGCCGTCGTCGGGCGCGTTCCTCGGGGCGCTCGCGATCGTGCTCACCTACACCGCGTACATCGCGGAGGTGTTCCGCGCGGGCATCGAGTCGGTGCACCCGTCCCAGGTGGCCGCGGCGCGCTCGCTCGGTCTGACGCGCGTGCAGACGACGCGGCGCGTCGTGCTGCCCCAGGCGCTGCGCAACGTCACCGCGCCGCTCGCGAACAACCTCGTCGCGCTGCAGAAGGACTCGGGGCTCATCTCGGTGCTCGGCGCCGTCGACGCGATCCGCGCCGCCCAGATCGCGACGACGGGCAGCTACAACTTCACGCCGTACGTCGTCGCGGGCGTGCTCTTCTTCCTCGTGTCGTTCCCGCTGACGCGGGCCGTCGACGCCTACCAGTCACGTCGCGGCTGGGGTCGCTCGATCGCGACCGTGAGCGGGGCGGGGGACATCCGATGAGCCACCTGCTCTCCCTGCGGGGCGTGCGCAAGACCTACCCGGCGCCGTCGCGCGGCACCGGACGCGACCGCCGTCCGCCGGAGCCTCCCGCGGGACCACGCGTCGTGCTCGACGGCATCGACCTGGACGTCGACCGGCATCGCTGCGTCGTGCTGGTCGGGGCGTCGGGGTCGGGGAAGTCCACGCTGCTGCGCGTGGTCAACCTGCTCGACGACGTCGACGACGGCGAGATCCTGCTCGACGGGCAGGACGTCGCCGACCCGCGGCTCGACGCGAACGCCGTGCGCGCCCGCATGGGCATGGTGTTCCAGGCGTACAACCTCTTCCCGCACATGCGCGTGCTCGACAACGTGACGCTCGCGTCGCGTCTCGTGCACGGGCGGTCGAAGGAGGAGGCCGAGGTGGCGGCGGTCGCGATGCTGCGCCGCGTGGGCCTCGGGCACAAGGCCACCGCGTACCCCGACCAGCTCTCCGGCGGCGAGCAGCAGCGCGCGGCGATCGCGCGCGCCCTGGTCAACGAGCCCGAGCTGCTGCTGCTCGACGAGGTGACGTCGGCGCTCGACCCGGAGCTCGTCGGCGAGGTGCTCGACCTCCTCGCCGACCTGCGTGCGGAAGGCCGGACGATGCTCGTCGCGACGCACGAGATGGGCTTCGCCCGCCGCGTCGCCGACGAGGTGTGCTTCCTGCACGACGGTCGCGTGCACGAGCGGGGCACGCCCGAGCAGGTGCTCGGTGACCCGCAGCGCACGCGGACGCAGGAGTTCCTGCGCCGCCTGACCTCCTGACCATCGTCCTGGGGGCGCCGAACACGACCTGAAGGTCGCCAGCGGCGCGTTGACGACGCTCAGGTCGTGCTCGGCCGTCCGTGAGGTCGTGGTCGGCACGCGGCGGTCCCTGCTCGACGGCGTCGTGGCGGGCCGGTAGGGTTCCCCCCAGCGTCGCGTGCCGGTGACGGACTGCGTCAGGCATGGAGGCGTCGAACCCGGAAGGGGGTGCCCGTGCGCCACGTACGGACCCTTTCCTCGTTCCTCACCCGTGGGTGAGGGCGAGAAGACCAGGCTGGTGGCCTGGTACGACGAGATGAAGACCGTGCACCGCCGGCTGCGACGAGCGCTCGAGCTGGTGCGGGAGACCGCTGACGAGGAGAACCTCGTCGACGAGCCGGCGGCGGACGGAGCGGACGGCGACCCCGGACACCCGGGACCGCGCACGCCGCACGACGTCGCGCACGCGGAGCTGCTCGTGTACTGCCGCGGGTTCTGCACGGCGTTGACCCGGCACCACACGAGCGAGGACACGACGCTCTTCCCGGAGCTCGAACGTCGTCATCCGGAGCTCGGCGCGACCCTGCGCGCGCTGCGCCAGGACCACAGCATGATCGCGTACCTGGTCGCCGACCTCGAGCAGACGCTGGACCGCGTCGCACGCCCGACGGGCGACGCGGTACGCGACCTGGGGGCGAGCCGCGAGGCTGTCCTGCGCCACCTCGACGGCGTCGGCGCGATCATGGAGTCGCACTTCCGGTACGAGGAGAAGGAGCTCGGGGGAGTGCTCGCCGCGCTCGACCTCGACGCGGACCGCGAGGGGGTGCTCGGCCCGTTCTGACCGACCGTCGACGGTCGGCCGGCGCAGGTCGTCAGGGCCGTGGGTCACCCCGGTGACCTGTGGCCCTGACACCTCCGCGGTCGCGGGTGGGGTGCGGGCTGCGAGAGTGGAGCCATGGTCAACCGCCTCGCCGACGCCGTCAGCCCGTACCTGCGCCAGCACGCCGACAACCCGGTCGACTGGTACCCGTGGGGCGCGGAGGCGTTCGCCGAGGCGCGGCGTCGCGACGTGCCCGTCATGGTCTCGGTCGGGTACGCGACGTGCCACTGGTGCCACGTCATGGCGCGGGAGAGCTTCTCCGACGTCATGATCGGCGCGGCGCTGCGCGAACGGTTCGTCGCCGTCAAGGTCGACCGCGAGGAGCACCCCGACGTCGACGCGAGCCTCATGGCCGCCGCGAGCGCCTTCACGCAGCAGCTCGGGTGGCCGCTCACGGTCTTCACCTCGCCCGACGGCGCGCCGTTCTACGCCGGGACGTACTGGCCCCCGGTCCCCGTCCAGGGCAGGCCGGCGTTCCGTGACGTGCTCGACGCCGTCGCGCAGGCCTGGGAGCAGCGGCGGGATCAGGTGCTGGAGACGGGCGAGACGATCCGCGACGCGCTGCGGGAGGCCGCGGGCGGCACAGCGGCACAGGGTGAGGGACGCAGTGCGGGACACGGCGGGCCGGACGGCTCGGCGCCGCTCCTCGCCGACCTGCCGGCCGTGGCCACGCAGGTCCTCGACCGGCTCGAGGCGGCCCAGGACCGGATCCACGGCGGGTTCGGCGGCGCGCCGAAGTTCCCCGTGGTGCCAGCGCTCGAGCTCCTGCTCGACGTCGCGGCGTCGTCGGTCGTCCACCCGGCCGACGCGGAACGCGCGCTCGCCCTCGCGGGCAGCACGCTCGACGCCCTGGCGGCGAGCCCGCTGCGCGACGTCGACGGCGGCTTCTTCCGGTACGCCACCCGGCCTGACTGGTCGGAACCTCACTACGAGCGGATGCTCTACGACAACGCGCAGCTCCTCTCCGCGTACACGACCCTCGCCGTGCTGCGCCGCTCCCGCGGGCACGGCCCCGCGAACCCGGACCCTGCCACCGACCCTGGTGCGGGGGCCGCGGAGGCCGCTACCGGCGTCGGGCACTTCCTCCTGAGGACGCTGCGGCTGCCCGGGGGCGCGTTCGCGAGCGCCCAGGACTCGGAGTCGACGATCGACGGGCGACGCGTCGAGGGCGGGTGGTACCTGCTCGACCCCGCGGGGCGTGCCGCGCACGAGCCGCCGCCCCTGGACGCGAAGGTCCTCACCGGGTGGAACGGCCTCGCGATCGAGGCGCTCGCGCGTGCCGGGCACCACCTCGGCGTCCCCGCGTTCACGGACGCCGCGCGGGCCGCCGTGGACCACCTGCTCGACACCCACGTCCGCGGCGACGGCTCGCTCGTCCGGGCGTCGGTCGACGGCAGGGCCTCGGACGCCGTCGCGACCCTCGAGGACCACGGTGCGCTGGCGACCGCGCTCCTCACGCTCGGCGGGCTCACGGGCGAGGTCCGGTACGTCCGCGACGGGCTGCGGCTCGTCTCCGCGACCGTGTCCGACGGCGCCCGGCTCAGCGCGCCGGGAGGCGTCGACGCGGTGCTCGCGGACCTGGGCCTCGACGCGGGCGCGGCGGCCGACCCGAGCGAGGGCGCGGTCCCGTCCGGCCCGACGTCGGCCGCACGGGCGGCGCTGCTGGCCCACCGCCTGACGGACGAGCCGCGGCTCGTCGACGCGGTCCGATCCCAGGTCGCGGCGGCGCCCGGCGCGGAGACACGGCCGCTCGCGACCGCCGGGCTGCTGCGTCTCGCGGTGGTGCTCGCCGAGCCCGCCCACCAGCTCGTCGTCGTGGCCGACCGGTCGCGGGGGGAGGGCTTCCTCGACGCCGCGCGGTCCTGGTACCGACCGGGCGCAGTCGTCCTGTCGGCGACCCCCGACGATGCCCGCGCGCTCGCGGACGACGGCGTGGTCGCGCTCGCCGACCGCCCGCCGGGCGCGTACCTCTGCACCGACTTCGTCTGCCGCCTCCCTGCCCGCGACCCGGACACCCTGCGGGCGCAGCTCGAGGTCTGAGCACCCGAGGACGGCGGGCACGGTCGCTGCACGGACTCCGTCCGGCCGACGCAGGTGCAGCCCTGCCGGTCCGGTCGCATGATGGGAGGACGAACCCCGACCGCACCGGCGCGGCACCGGGCGCGGCCGGGACGGCCGGAGGAGGAGTCATGAAGGCATCGGTCGGAGACAGGATCGTGACCGCCTCGGGGGTCGTGGGCGGTGCGGTGCGGGACGGCGTGGTGGTCGAGCTGCGGCACGACGACGGCACCCCGCCCTACCTCGTCGAGTGGACGGACACGGGCGAGCGCACGCTCGTGTACCCGGGGTCGGACAGCTACGTCGAGCACGTCCCGGGCGCGGAGAACGGCGGTGGGGGCACGGACACCACGAAGGTGTGGCGCGTCCAGGTGAGCCTCGTCGAGTCCGAGGGGCGCACGACCGCGGAGGCGGTCCTCGTCGCCGACTCGCCCGAGCACCTGCGCACCGTGGGGCGTGCGCGTCGCGACCCGCACGACACCGACGTCCCCCTCATCGGCGACGAGATCGCCGTGGGGCGGGCGCTCCGGCGGCTCGCGGACCGCCTGCTCGACGACGCGGAGTCGGACATCGAGTCGTCCACCGGCGCACCCGCGCACGTCCACCTGTGACGGGCGAGCCGCCGAGGACGGTGCCGGACCGGGCGAGCGGGCTGCGCGCCGTCGTGCACGGTCACGTGCAGGGCGTCGGCTTCCGCTGGGCGACGCGGCAGCGGCTCGGCGCGCTCGGGCTCGACGGCGCGGCGACCAACCTGCCCGACGGCACGGTCGAGGTCGTGGCTGCGGGTCCCCCCACCGCGCTCGAGGAGCTCGTGGGCTGGCTCCGCGACGGTCCGACGCCCGGCCGGGTCACGGGCGTCGACGTCGCGCGCAGCTGAGCCGCGGCGTATCACGTCGGCTGCGCGGGTCCTCCCTCCAGGCGGATCCCGGCGACGACGCCGGGCGGGCGCGGGAGGGGTCATGAAGCGGCTGGTGCTGTGCTGCGACGGCACGTGGAACTCGCCGGTGAACGCGAGCGTGTCGAACATCGAGAAGATCGCGCGGTCGGTCCGGACGGGCATCGGCCCGGACGGCGTGCAGCAGATGGTGTTCTCCATCGAGGGCGTCGGGGCGCAGGGCTACCTCGTCGACCGCCTCCTGGGCGGCGCGTTCGGGTACGGGCTGACGCGCAACGTCGTGGCGGGGTACCGCCACCTCGCGCTCAACTACGAGCCGGGCGACGAGATCTACGTGTTCGGCTTCAGCCGCGGCGCGTACACGGCGCGCAGCATCGTCGGGATGGTCGCCACGGTGGGCCTGCTCACGCAGGATGCGCTCGCGCGCGACCACCTGTGCGACGCGGAGCGCATCTACCGCCTCCAGGACCCGGAGCGGCGTCGGGAGCTCGCCGCGACCTTCCGCGCCGAGCACTGCCACGAGCACGTCCCGGTCGCGTTCCTCGGGGTGTTCGACACCGTCGGTGCACTCGGCGTGCCCGGTCTCTCGCGCCGCCGCAGCCGGTTCCACGACCTCCGCCTCTCGACCGCCGTCGAGCAGGCGCGCCAGGCGCTCGCGATCGACGACCGCCGCATCACCTACGAGCCGTGCCTGTGGGAGGTGCCCGTGTCGATGGCCGAGCGGGTCAAGCAGGTCTGGTTCCCCGGCGCGCACAGCGACGTCGGGGGCGGGGCCCCGGCGCGCGCCCTCTCGGACTCCGCGCTCCTGTGGATGGTGGGCGAGGCGATCGCCCGCGGGCTGTCGTTCGACGAGGACCGGCTCTTCGCCCAGCTCCGGCACGAGGACACGCTCGTGTGCCGGTTCCGGCCGGGTCTGCTCTTCGGCACGATCAACCTCGTCAAGCGGCTGCGCCACCGGCCACGGTTCCAGGGCACCCTCCGCGTCCTGGGCGGCGTCCCGGTCGCCCCGGACCACGTCGACGCCGTGTACCTCGCGCAGACGGCCGAGCAGCTCACCGCCGACCCGTCGACCCCCTACGCCCGCCACGCGCGCAACGTCACCTGGTGGCGCGACGACGTGGGGGACGCGCTCGTGCAGCGGGTCGAGCCCGTGCCCGGGGCGGCGCTCGAGAGCCGACCGCTCGTGCTCGGCTGACGCCCCCTCGCGGCGCGGAGGGACGGCTCCCGTGCCATCCTGGGCCGGTGAGCGAGCAGCCCTCCGTCCCCGTCGACGCCGACCGCCTCGTCCCCTCCGACGCCCACGTGCTGGGCGATCCCGACGCCCCCGTGACGATCGTCGAGTTCGGCGACATGGAGTGCCCCTACTGCCGCGACGCGGCGCCCGTCCTGCGCGACGTCGTCGCGTCGTCGGGCGGGCGGGTGCGGCTCGTGTTCCGCCACTTCCCGCTGTTCGAGCTCCACCCGCACGCTCTCACCGCGGCCCTCGCGGTCGAGGCCGCCGGCGCGGCGGGGCGGTTCTGGGAGATGCACGAGGCGCTGTACGAGCACCAGGACCGCCTCGACGACGCCGGTCTCGCGGAGCGCGCCGGCGAGCTCGGTCTCTCGGCGGAGTCGGTGGTCGGCGACGAGGTGCAGCAGCACGCCGACGCGGTGCGGCGCGACTACGCCGACGCCCTCGCGCTCGGGGTCCAGGGCACGCCTACCCTCTTCGTGAACGGCGAGCGCTACCGCGGTCGGGTGACCGCCGAGGGCCTCGAGGCCGCGATCACCGCAGCCGTCGCGAGGTAGTACCGGGGTCGCGCGAGGTAGTACCGCGGTCTTCGTGGCCGACGGCGCGTGGTCGCACCGGATGTCGGGGTCACCTCGCCCCGGTCCGTGGCCACCGTGACCGGGTTGCTACCTCGCCGGATCGGCGCTGCGCCAGGGGAGCGGCGGGAGGTCCGACGGCGGGCCGTCGGCACCCGGGGAGCACAGCGGCCACCGCTCGCCGAACAGTCGCAGCGCGACCGAACCGAGCACCGCCGCGACGAGCGAGCCCGCGAGGATCCCGATCTTCGCCTGCTCGATCAGCGCCTCGTCGTCGAACGCGAGCTCGGCGATGAACAGCGAGATCGTGAACCCGATGCCCGCGAGGATCGAGCCGCCGAGCAGGTGCGAGAACCGGACCCGGCCCGGCAGGTCGCCGAGGCCGAACCGCAGGGCGAGCGCGGACGCGCCGAAGATGCCGATCGCGTTGCCCGCGACGAGCGCGACGGCCACCCCGATCGTCACCGGGGACGTCGCCGCGACGCGCAGCGACTCGACGTCGAGCCTGACGCCGGCGTTCGCGAGGCCGAACAGGGGCACGACGAGGTAGGCGCTCCAGGGGTGCAGCACGCGCTGCAGCTGCTCGCTCGTCGGGACGGCCGCCCGCGCGGCGAGCTCGGTGAGGTGCTCGCGCTCCGCCGTCGTCTCCTGGGCGAGCCGTTTGGCGTACTTCGGGACGACGGCGACGTCGTCGGGCCGGGCCGAGCGCGAGGGCACGAGGAGCCCGACGAGCACGCCCGCGAGCGTCGCGTGCACGCCCGACGCGTAGACGGCGCCCCACAGCGCGATCCCGACGACCACGTAGGGCGCGAGCCGCCACACGCCGAGCCAGCGCAGCACGAGGATCGCGCCGACGAGCACCGCGGCGATCACGAGGCCCGGCATCCACACCGCGTCGGTGTAGAACACGGCCATCACGGTGATCGCGCCGATGTCGTCGACGACGGCGAGCGTGAGGAGGAACAGCCGCAGCTGGTCCGGGCAGCGCGGTCCGAACAGCGCGAGGATCCCGACGAGGAACGCGGTGTCGGTCGACATGACGATGCCCCAGCCGTGCTGCGCGGGGGAGCCGGCGTTGAACGCGACGTAGATGAGCGCCGGCACGGCGAGGCCGCCGAGGGCCCCGAGCGCCGGGACGGCGACCGTACGGCGGTTGCGCAGCTCGCCGCTCGTCACCTCGCGGTTGATCTCGAGCCCGATGACGAGGAAGAAGATCGCCATCGCGGCGTCGTTCACCCAGTGGTGCAGGTCCATCTCGAACGACCACGGGCCGATCGTCCAGCCGGCCGTCGCGTGCCAGAGGTCCTCGTACGCCGACGCCCACGCCGAGTTCGCCCACACGAGCGCGATCACCGTCGCCGCGAGCAGGAGCACCGCGCCGCCCGCCTCGGTGGCGAGGAAGGACCGCAGCGACGGCGCGAGCGGCCGGAGCTGGATGCGCAGCGGCGGTCCCGGACGCGCCGGGGTCTGGACGATCGGGAACGACGACGGCGGGGCGGGCTCGGTCACGTGGCCTCCGGACGGCTCGGCACGGGCACAGGGGCGCCGGACGGCGGTCACGGCGTGCAGCGTTCCAACTCTCGCGGCCCGCCGATCCTTCCGCAACGTTCGGCCGGCACCAGACCTCCGGGCCGCGGCGGGCACGGCCGGCCCGCCGGCGTGACGTCCGCATCGTGGAAAAGTTCTTCCGAAACTCTTGTGGTCTGGGTCACGCGCTGCTAGCGTCGTGCGTGCCAACGGCGGGCCCGGGCCGAGCGGACAGCTCGGTGGTCGACAACGTTCGATCCGACACCGGAGACCATCAACCAGGCGGAAGAGAACGACAACTCGCCTGCAGCGGCCCGCCGGCCGACCCGGACTCGACGACGAGACCGGCTTCCCCGGACGGACCCACGGACCGCTGCCCGAACCGTGGAGACTCACCATGGAATCTCTTGCCGTGGACGCAGCACACCCCCGTACGGCGGCGCCCGTCGCCAACCCCCGCTACCTCGACCGGGCGGTCGCGCTCGCCGTGGACTCCGTCGCGCGCGCCGGCGGCCCGTTCGGCGCGATCGTCGTGACCGCCGACGGACGCGTGGTCGAGGGCAACAACCGGGTCACCCAGGACAACGACCCGACCGCCCACGCCGAGGTCACCGCGATCCGGCGTGCGTGCGCCGAGATCGGTTCCTTCGACCTGTCCGGCGCGACCCTCTACTCGAGCTGCGAGCCGTGCCCGATGTGCCTCGCGTCGGCCCTGTGGGCTCGTGTCGACGCCGTCTACTTCGCCGCCGACCGCCACGACGCCGCGAGCGCCGGGTTCGACGACGCGGTGTTCTACGACTTCTTCGCGGCGGACCCGGCGGACCGGGTCATGCGCGTGGTCCACACGCGCACGCCCGACGCGGTCGCCCCGTTCGACGCGTGGCGCGTCCTCGAGTCCCGGATCGAGTACTGACCGGCCCCGGCCGGCCAGCACCGCCCCACGGAAAGGACACGACGACGTGACCCTCCTCGGCACCCGGCGGAAGACCGCCGACGACGACACCCGGGGCCCCCTGCGCCCCGGTCGCGGCACCTCGAGCCGCCTCGACCGCTACTTCCACATCAGTGCCCGCGGCTCGACCACCGGCCGCGAGGTCCGCGGCGGCCTCGTGACGTTCTTCGCGATGGCGTACATCGTCATCCTCAACCCCCTCATCCTCGGCGGCACGAGCGCCGAGAACGCCCCGGTCGACGTCGCGGGCGGCTGGCTCGCGACGGCGCAGGTCGGCGCGATGACCGGCCTCGCGGCCGGTGTCCTGACGATCCTCTTCGGTCTCGTGGCGAACCTCCCGTTCGCGCTGGCGGCCGGCCTGGGCATCAACTCGTTCCTCGCGGTCGCGGTGATCGGCGACGTCACGTGGCCCGAGGCGATGGGCCTCGTCCTCATCAACGGGCTCCTCATCGTGCTGCTCGCCGTGACGGGCGCGCGGTCGGCGATCTTCAACGCCGTGCCGCGCCAGCTCAAGGCCGCGATCACGGTCGGCATCGGCCTGTTCATCGCGTTCATCGGGTTCGTCGACTCGGGCTTCGTCACCCGCACGCCGGGTGGCCCCCCGGTCCAGCTCGGCGACGGCGGCTCGATCACGACCGTCCCGACGCTGGTGTTCGTCGTCGGCCTGCTCGTCATGGGGGTCCTCGTCGCCCGCAAGGTCAAGGGCGGGCTGCTCATCGGCCTGGTCGCGACGACCGTCCTGGGGATCGTCGTCGAGGCCGTCCTCCGGCTCGGGCCCGCCTCGGACGACAACCCGGGCGGGTGGCACCTCACCGTGCCCGAGCTGCCGGGCTCGCTGGTCTCGGTCCCGGACCTGAGCCTGCTCGGCCAGTTCTCGTTCGGCGCGTTCGACCGCATCGGTGCGCTCGCGGCGACGATGCTCGTGTTCACGCTGTTCTTCACGAACTTCTTCGACGCCATGGGCACGATGACGGGCCTCGCCAAGCAGGGCGGGCTCGCCGACGCGGACGGCAACTTCCCGCGCATCAAGTCGGCGCTCGTCGTCGAGGGCGTGGGCGCGGTCGTCGGCGGGGCGACGTCGTCGTCGTCGAACACGGTGTTCGTGGACTCCGCCGCGGGCGTCGGCGAGGGAGCCCGCACGGGCCTCGCCTCGGTCGTGACGGGCGGGCTGTTCCTCGTCGCGATGTTCCTCACGCCGCTCACCGCGGTGGTCCCGATGGAGGTCGCGAGCGCGGTCCTCGTCGTCGTCGGCGCGATGATGATGCGCGAGATCAAGGAGATCGACTTCACCGACTTCTCCGTCGCCCTGCCGGTCTTCCTCACGGTCGTCACCATGCCGCTCACGTACTCGATCGCGAACGGCATCGGCATCGGGTTCGTCACGTGGGTCCTGCTGCGCACCGCGTGCGGCAAGGCGCGCGAGGTGCACCCGCTGCTGTGGGTGGTCGCCGCGGGCTTTCTCGTGTACTTCGTGCGCGGACCGCTCACCGCGGTCGTGGGAGGCTGAGCACAGGACGACGGACCGCGCGACGGGCCGCCCTCGCGGGTGGCCCGTCGTCGCGCGGTCGGGGAACGACGGAGGTGACCATGGGCGACCGGGTGAGCGTGGAACGGCACCGCGCGGACGTCGCGGAGCTGCTGGCGCCCCTCGTGGACGGTGCCCGACGCCGCGCGCGCACCGAGCAGGTCGACCTCGCCGACGCGTTCGGCCGGGTCCTCGCGGAAGACCTCGTGGCGCCCGTCCCGGTCCCGCTCTTCCGGAACTCGCAGATGGACGGGTACGCGGTGCGGGCCGTCGACGTCGCGGGTGCGAGGGCCGAGGTCCCGGTCCGGCTCCCGGTCGCCGCGGAGATCCCCGCGGCTCCGGGCACGCCCGCCGCCCTGGCACCGGGGACCGCGGCGCGCATCATGACGGGCGCTCCCGTGCCTGACGGCGCGGACGCCGTCGTCCCGGTCGAGGACACCGGGGCGGGCAGCTTCGCCGGCGAGGCCGGGGCCCGGTCCGACGCGCCGGGCGGGACCGTCGCCGTCGACGTCCTGGTGCCCCGGCAGGCCGGGGAGTTCGTGCGCGAGGCGGGCAGCGACGTCGCCGCGGGCGACGTGCTGCTCGCCGACGGGACGCTCCTCGCACCGCACCACCTCGCCGCCGCGGCGGCGTGCGGCGTGGGGCAGGTGCGCGTCGTCGCGCGGCCACGGGTGGCCATCCTGTCGACGGGCTCCGAGATCGTCGGCCCGGGGGAGCGGCCAGGACCGGGGCAGGTGTTCGACGCGAACGGCACGGCGCTCGGCGCGGCGGTGCGGCGCGCGGGAGGCGTCGTCACGCTCACGGCGCGCTGCGGCGACGACGCCGGGGCGTTCGCCGCAGTGCTCGCCGACGCCGCGGCGGGCGCGGACCTCGTCATCACGTCGGGCGGTGTGAGCCAGGGGGCGTACGAGGTGGTCAAGGACGTGCTCGGCCCGACGCAGACTCCCGGAAGGACGCCCGGCGGCCCGGGCGTCGAGTTCCGGTCGGTCGCGATGCAGCCCGGCGGCCCGCAGGGCCTCGGCCGGTTCGGCCCCGGCCCCGGGACGCCCGTGCTCACCTTCCCCGGCAACCCCGTGAGCGCCCAGGTGTCGTTCGTCGTCTTCCTGCGCGAGGTCCTCGAGCGGGCGGCCGGCCTGCCGGGGGAGCGGCGGGTCCGTCGAGCGCGCGTGCTCGACGCCGGGACGTCACCTGCCGGGAAGCGTCAGCTCCTGCGGGGGGCGAGCGGTCCCGACGGTTGGGTGCGCGTCGTAGGCGGCCCGGGGTCGCACCTCGTCGCGTCGATGGCGCGCGCGGACGTCCTCGTCGACGTGCCCGCCGACGTGACAGGGTGGGACGCCGGGACCGAGCTGGAGGTGTGGGAGCTGTGAGCGCTGGTGAGGCAGTGGGCAGCGGCGACGCGGCGCGTGCGGGCGACGTGGTGAGCCGCGTGACGACGGACGTCCTGGACGCCGCCGTGTCGCAGGCGGTGGAGGACGCCGTCGGCGGGCCGGAGTGCGGCGCGGTGGTGACGTTCCGCGGCGTGGTGCGCGACGTCGACGACGACCGCGGCGTGACCGGGCTCGACTACGAGGCGCACCCCGACGCGACGGCCGTTCTGCGGCGGTGCGTCGACGCCGTCGCGGCCGAGACGGGCCTGCGGGTGGCCGCGGTGCACCGGTACGGGACGCTCGTCGTGGGGGACGTCGCGCTCGTCGCGGCGGCGGCCGCGGGCCACCGCCGCGAGGCGTTCGAGGCGTGCTCGCTGCTCGTGGAGCGGATCAAGGCCGAGGTGCCGATCTGGAAGCGGCAGCACTTCACCGACGGCGTGTCGGAGTGGGTCGGCCTCTGAGGGCTCGCAGGCTCAGCGGGGTGCGCGGCCGTTGTCGAGCAGCATGCCGACGCCCAGACCCACGGCGGCACCGAGGACCAGGCCGAACCAGCTGAGCACGACGGTCCCGACGATCGCGCCGATCGCGACGCCGAGCACGCTCTTCGTCCCGGTCTTCCACGGCTCGGCGCGCTGGTCGTCGCGGTAGATCGGCAGCGCGGACGTGCTGTTGTCGGGGGTCTCGACGGTGGGCAGGGCGGGGGCGGAGGAGGTCGTCGTCACGTCCCTATGATAGGGTCCGCGCCGCGCGCTGACCTGGGAGAACGCGGCGACGTGACCCGGTTCACCCCGTGACGTGCGGCACCTTCACGACGCACGCGCTCGCGGGGTCAGCCGCCGATCGCGCCCATGCTGCGCGCGGTCGGCGCGAACGCGTCCCTCGCCACGGGGGTGTCGCTGCCGTGCGCGAGCGGCTTCGCCCACATCGCGCCCTGCCAGGCGCGCGCGATCGCGTCGTCGCGCTCGTCCTCCGTGAGGGCGTCGGAGCGCAGGATCGCGCGCAGGTCGGTCTCGTCGTCGCCGAACAGGCACGAGCGGACGGTGCCCTCCGCGGTGAGGCGCGTTCGGTCGCAGTCGCCGCAGAACGACCGCGTGACCGACGCGATGATCCCGACGGTCTGCGGCCCGCCGTCCACGAGCCACTCCTCGGCCGGTGCCGACGGGTCGTCGCGGCCGACCTCGAGGAGGTCGAAGCGCTCGCCCAGCAACGCGAGCAGGTCCTCGGCGGAGACGAGGTCGTCGCGGGTCCAGCGCCCGTCGGCGTCGAGCGGCATCTGCTCGATGAAGCGCAGGTGGCACCCGTGGTCGACGGCCCAGGCGAGCAGGTCGGCGGCGCCCGCGAGGGTCTCGGGCATGAGCACGGCGTTGAGCTTGACGGGGGCGAGGCCGGCGGCGAGCGCGCCCCGGACGCCGGCGAGGACGTCGGGCAGGCGGTCGCGGCGCGTGAGCCGCGCGAAGTCGTCGCGGTCGACGGAGTCGAGCGAGATGTTCACGCGGTCGAGCCCCGCGGCGACGAGCTCGCCGACGCGCTTGTCCAGCCCGATGGCGTTCGTCGTCATGGAGATCGACACGGCGGGGGCGGCGGCGCGGGAGAGGCGCAGGATCTCGGCGAGGTCCCGGCGCACGAGGGGCTCGCCGCCCGTGAACCGGACGTCGGTGATCCCGAGGCGGCCGACGGCGACCCGCACGAGCCGGGCGATCTCCTCGGGGGTGAGCAGGTCCTCGCGCGCGATGGCCGGTAGGCCCTCCGCGGGCATGCAGTAGGTGCAGCGCAGCGTGCACTTCTCGGTGATCGAGATGCGCAGGTCGCGCGCGACCCGGCCGTAGCGGTCGACGAGAGCCTCCGTGCCGGGGCGCTCGTCGGGCAGGTCCGAGGCGCGCGTGGGCGCGTGCCCGCGCGCTGGTCCACGGAGCTGGGGCATCCCGAGAGCGACCGCCGTCATGGCTCGATCGTAGACAGGTCCCGTGACGTGCGGCACGCCGCGTGCTAGCGTGAGATTCGCTGAACGGAAGACGGGTTCCGTCCAGCGGAAGTCTGACGGCGGATTCAAGCCCTGTGTTTCCGGCGCGTCACAGCCGACGCGCCCCTGGACACGCAGGGGACTCACCGCAAGGGTTCACTGGAAGGACGCCGGCAGTGCCGGCACCCTGGCGGAAGCGAGACCACGATGCTCCACATCGTCGACCGGCTCTCCCCGTGGCTCGGCCCGGGGCAGCTCCCCTTCGCCGTCGCGACGGTCGTCGCGGCGTCCGGCTCCGTGCCGCGACCCGTCGGCACGGCGATGGCCGTGCGCGCCGACGGCGCCGTCGTGGGCAGCCTCTCGGGCGGCTGCGTCGAGGCCGCGGTGCACGCCGCCGCGCTCGACGCGATCGCGGCCGGTGCCTGCCACCGCGAGACCTTCGGCTACAGCGACGACGACGCGTTCGCCGTCGGGCTGAGCTGCGGCGGCACCCTCGACGTGCACGTCCAGCCCGTCTTCCCCGACGACGACGCCGCGCGGGCGCTCCGGGCGCTCGCGGCCGACGCCGGCCCCGCAGCCCTCGTGCGGCGGATCGACGGTGACCGGCCCACCGC
This sequence comes from Cellulosimicrobium sp. So1_17, assembly GCF_055181235.1. Classification (NCBI taxonomy): domain Bacteria; kingdom Bacillati; phylum Actinomycetota; class Actinomycetes; order Micrococcales; family Promicromonosporaceae; genus Cellulosimicrobium; species Cellulosimicrobium sp. So1_17. The sequence continues at coordinate 1,584,890 of NZ_CM143702.1, read as the reverse complement.
CGTCCTGCTCGACGCGGGCACGGCGGGCACTGCAGGCACGGCAGGCGCGGCAGGCGCGGCAGGCGCAGCAGGCGCAGCGGACGGGCCGGCGGTCGCCGCCGCGCTGCACGGGCTCGTCGGGGCCGGTGCCGTGGACGCGGCCGCCGCGCAGGTCGTCGCGGTGCTGCGCGCAGGGGGCACCGCGACGGTGCGCGCCGCCCACGCCGGCCCGGGCCCGGGTCCGGAGACGGGCGTGGTCCCGGGCGCGGACCCGGATGCGGACGCGGGGGACGACGGCCGCGCCGCGGGGACGAGCGTCCCTGCCTGCGACGACGCGGCCGAGCCCGTGACGCTGCTCGTCGAGACCCGCCTCCCGGCGCCGCGATTCCTCGTGTTCGGCGCGAACGACTTCGCCGCGGCGCTCGTGCGCGGCGTGCGCCTGCTCGGCTACCGGGTCACGCTCGTCGACGCGCGCGAGGTGTTCGCCGACCCCCGCCGGTTCCCGGAGGCGGACGAGGTCGTCGTCGAGTGGCCCGACCGGTACCTCGCGGACGAGGCGGGTGCGGGACGTCTCGACCACCGCACCGGCGTCGCGGTGCTCACGCACGACGCGAAGTTCGACGTGCCGCTCCTGCGGCTCGCGCTCGACCTGCCGGTCGCCTACGTCGGCGCCATGGGCTCCCGACGGTCGCACGAGCAGCGCGTGCGCGCGCTGCGGGCCGAGGGCGTCTCCGACGCCGCGCTCGCCCGGCTGCGGTCGCCCATCGGTCTCGACCTCGGCGCGGTCACGCCGGACGAGGTCGCCGTCTCCGTCACGGCCGAGATCGTCGCCGCACGGCACGGCCGGGCCGGCGTCGTGCCCCTGAGCCAGAGCCGGGGCCCGCTGCACGCGGACCCGCCGCACGCGGACCCGCCGCACGCGGACAGGCCGCACGCCGTCGACCCACGCCCTGTCCCGGGACCACCGGGCGCACCGCGGCGCACCGCACCCGAGGAGGCCTCCTGATGGACCTGAGCACCGTCACCGACCTCGTCCCGACCGCCGACCCCGCCGAGTGGCGCGAGGGCGACGCGTGGCTCGCGGGCGGGACCGTCCTGTTCTCCTACGGGAGCCAGACGCTGCGGCGCCTGCTCGACGTCACGTCGGCGAGCTGGCCGTCGCTCACCGTGACCGAGGACGGGCTCGAGATCGCCGCGACGTGCACCGTCGCGGAGCTCTACGCGTTCGAGGGCTCGGCGGCCGCCGTCCCGGTGCGCGGCCGGTGGAGCGCGCTCGACCTGTTCCGCCCGTGCTGCGACGCCTTCGTCGCGTCGTTCAAGATCTGGAACACGTCGACGGTCGGCGGCAACGTCTGCACGTCGCTCCCCGCGGGTCCGATGATCTCGCTCACCGCGGCGCTCGACGGCGTGGCGGAGGTCTGGGGGCCGGGCGGCGCACGCCGCGCGCAGCCCGTCGCGGAGCTCGTCACGGGCGACATGCGCAACACGCTCGCCCCGGGCGAGCTGCTCCGGTCGATCCGCGTCCCGGACCGTGCGCTGCGCTCGCGGACGGCCTTCCGGCGCCTGTCGCTGTCCAACCTCGGACGCTCCGGGGTCCTGCTGATCGGCCGGGTCGACCCACCGACGGGGGAAGGCAGCACGGGGCCCGACGGCGTCGGCGAGCTCGTGCTCACCGTGACCGCCGCGACGCGGCGCCCCGTGCAGCTGCGCTTTCCTCCCGGGGCACACCCCTCGGCCGCGGACCTGACCGCCGCGCTCGATGCTGCGGCGGCCGACGGTGCCGACGGGGCAGCGGGTGGCGAGAGCATCTGGCACGACGACGTCCACGGCCATCCCGCGTGGCGTCGAGACATGACCTACCGGCTCGCCGAGGAGATCCGCGCCGAGCTCGTCGCGCCCCTCGACGGTGCCGGCACGGACGGAGGACCCCGATGAGCGACCCGACCACGCCGGCCGCGACGTCGACCCACGCCACGCGGCCCGATCGCTCCGGGCCCGTCACCGTCGACGGCCGCACGGTGACGACCGAGCCGCGCGCGGGCCAGTGCCTGCGCACGTTCCTGCGCGAGCAGGGTGCGCTCGGCGTGAAGAAGGGCTGCGACGGCGGCGACTGCGGCGCGTGCACGGTGCACGTCGACGGCGTCCCCGTGCACTCGTGCGTCTACCCCGCGCGGCGCGCCGCCGGCCGCGACGTGACGACGATCGCCGGCCTCGCCGCGGCGAGCGGCGTCCCCGAGGGGGAGCTGCACCCGGTGCAGCAGCAGTTCCTCGACGCGCAGGGCTTCCAGTGCGGGTTCTGCACCGCGGGCATGATCATGACCGCCGCGACGTTCGACGACGACCAGCGCGAGGACCTGCCGCGCAACCTCAAGGGCAACCTGTGCCGCTGCACGGGGTACCGGGCGATCGCCGACGCCGTGCTCGGCGGCGGCGCGTGCGGGCGGGAGCACCCGGCCGGCGCCGCACCCTGCGACCCCGCGCACGACGGCCCGCGCCCGGACCCGGGTACTACCTCGCGTGACCCGGGTACTACCTCGCGTGACCTCGGTACTACCTCGCGTGACCTCGGTACTACTTCGCGTGACCCGGGTACTCCCTCGGCGTTCGGGACGGACGTGCCGGCACCGGCCGGGCGGGGCGTGGTCACGGGGACCGTGCGGTACACGCTCGACGTCGACCCGGCCACCTACCCCGGGCTGCTGCACCTGAAGCTCGTGCGCTCGCCGCACGCGCACGCGCGCGTCCTCGCGATCGACACTACCGCGGCGCTCGCCGTCCCGGGCGTCGTCGCCGTGCTCACGCACGAGGACGCCCCGGCGGCCCGGTTCTCCACGGCGCAGCACGAGCTGTTCACCGACGACCCCGACGACACGAGGATCCTCGACGACGTCGTGCGGTTCGTCGGGCAGCGCGTCGCCGCCGTCGTCGCCGAGACCGTGGCCGCCGCCGAGGAGGGTGTGCGCAGGGTGCGGGTCACGTACGAGGTGCTGCCCGCCGTCGTCGACCCCGAGGAGGCGATGACCCCGGGTGCGCCGCTCGTCCACCCGGACCTCGACGCGACGCAGGCCCGCGTCTCGCGCCCGGAGGCGAACGTCGTCGCCGAGGTGCACAGCGAGCTCGGTGACGTGGAGCGCGGGCTCGCGGAGGCCGACGTCGTGCACGAGGCCACGTACCGCACCCAGCGCGTCCAGCACGCCGCGCTCGAGACGCACTGCTCCGTCGCGTCGCTCGACGACGACGGCCGCCTCGTCGTGCGGTCCTCCACTCAGGTGCCGTTCCTCGCGCGTCGCCACCTCGCGCGCGTCCTCGACCTCGACCCCGAGCGGGTCCGGGTCTACTGCGAACGCGTCGGCGGCGGGTTCGGCGGCAAGCAGGAGGTCCTGACCGAGGACGTCACGGCCCTCGCCACGCTGCGCCTCGGGCGCCCGGTGCAGCTCGAGCTCACGCGCACGGAGCAGTTCGTGGGCACGACGACGCGGCACCCGTTCCGCGTCCGGGTGCGGGCCGGCGCGCGCCGGGACGGGACGCTCACCGCGCTGCACCTCGACGTGCTGACCAACACGGGCGCGTACGGCAACCACGGCCCCGGCGTCATGTTCCACGGGTGCGGCGAGTCGCTCGCGGTCTACCGGTGCGACAACAAGAAGGTCGACGCCCACAGCGTCTACACGAACACCGTCCCGGCGGGCGCGTTCCGCGGCTACGGGCTCTCGCAGATGGTGTTCGCGGTCGAGTCGGCGGTGGACGAGCTCGCGCGGCAGCTCGACCTCGACCCGCTCGAGATGCGGCGTCGCAACGTCGTCCTCGAGGGCGAGCCGATGCTCTCCACGCACCCGACGCCCGAGGAGGACGTCCACCACGGCAGCTACGGGCTCGACCAGTGCATCGAGCTCGTCGACGACGCCCTGCGCCGCGGACGCGAGCGCGACGACCGCGCGCTCGGCGCCGAGTGGGGCGTCGGCGAGGGCACGGCCCTGTCGATGATCGACACCGTCCCGCCGCGCGGGCACTTCTCCCACGCGCGCGTGCGGCTGCGTGCCGACGGCGTCGTCGAGGCCGAGGTCGGCACGGCCGAGTTCGGCAACGGCACCACGACGGTGCACGCGCAGCTCGTCGCGTCGGCGCTGGGCCAGGACGCGTCGGCGGTGGTGGTGCGCCAGTCCGACACCGACCTCGTCGAGCACGACACCGGTGCCTTCGGGTCGACCGGCACGGTCGTCGCGGGCAAGGCGTCGCTCGCCGCCGCGCAGGACCTCGCCGAGACGGTCCTCAAGGTGGCGGCCGCAATGCCCGGCGCCCTGTCCGACGGCGGTGTCCCGGACCCCGCCGACTGCCGGCTCGTCCCCGGCGCGGTCGACTGCGCCGGGAGGCTCGTCCCGCTCGCCGACGTGGCGCGGGCCGCGACCGAGGCCGGGATCGAGCTCGTCGCCGAAGGGCGCTGGGGCGGCACGCCGCGCTCGGTCGCGTTCAACGTCCACGGGTTCCGCGTCGCCGTGCACCGCGGAACCGGAGAGATCCGGATCCTGCAGTCCGTCCAGGCCGCCGACGCCGGCGAGGTCGTCAACCCGCGCCAGTGCCGCGGCCAGATCGAGGGCGGTGTCGCGCAGGCGCTCGGTGCCGCGCTGTACGAGGACGTCGTGGTGGACGAGACCGGGAAGGTCACGACCGACATCTTCCGGCAGTACCACCTGCCCACCTTCGCGGACGTGCCGCGCAGCGAGGTCTACTTCGCGCGCACGAGCGACTCGATCGGGCCGATGGGCGCGAAGTCCATGAGCGAGAGCCCGTTCAACCCCGTCGCCCCCGCGCTCGCCAACGCGATCCGCGCGGCGACGGGTGTGCGGTTCACGGAGCTGCCGCTCCTGCGGGACCGGGTGTACCTCGGGATGAGGGCGGCGGGCGGCCGGGCCGGATGATCGCGGGTCGGGTGCCCTGCGCTCAGGCCAGGAGGTCGAGGTCGGCCTCGGTGTCGAGGTCGCGGCCGTCGCCCGGGTGGTCGACGACGTCGATCAGGTCCGCGTGCGCGCGCAGGAAGGCGCGGGCGCCGTGGTCGCCGTGCGCGCTCGCGGCGGCCGGGGCGGCGAGCGACGCGTCGAGCACGAGGGGGTGCGCCCAGCGGGGGTTCCCGCGCGCGTCGCCGTGGGAGAGCGCGGCGGCGTCCTGCGCGACCGCGCCCGTCCAGCGCGAGGCGGCCACGCGCCCGGGGCGGTGGGCGGCGAGGAGCCGAGCGACGTCGTCGGGCCGCACGCCCGGCTGGTCCACGTGCGCGACGACGACGCGAGCGGCGTCGTCGGCGAGCGCCGTGGCGACGCCCCGGCGCAGCGAGGACGCCATGCCGGACTCCCAGTCGTCGTTGACGACCACGTGCACGGCGGGACGGTCGAGCGCGGCCTCGGCGCGCACCCGGTCCGCGCCCGCTCCGAGGACGACCACGACGACGTCGCACCCGCCCTCCGCGAGCACCCCGGCGACGTGCTCGACCAGCGGGCGGCCGTGGTGGGGGAGCAGCGCCTTGGGTCCCCGCCCGAGCCGCGTCCCGGCGCCCGCCGCGAGCAGCACGCCGACGGTCGGCCGGGCGCGCGGCGAGAGGTCCGGAGCGGTGGAGGTCACGCGCCGTCGCGGCGGGCGTCGTACGCGCGCTGCGACGCGGTCACCTCGCCGACGGCACCCTCGAGCACGTCGATGAGCGCGGAGAGGCTGTCGGCCACGCGGACACCGAGCTCCGTGAGCGAGTACTCGACGTGCGGGGGGATGGTCGCGCGCACCTCGCGCACGACGATGCCGTCCCGCTCGAGCCCCTGCAGCGTCTGGGCGAGCATCTTCTCGCTCACGCCGTCGATCCGGCGACGCAGCGCGTTGAAGCGCACGGCGCCGTCGCGCAGGCCGGCGACCGTGAGGACGCCCCAGCGGCCGGTCACCGACTCCAGCACGTGCCGGGAGGTGCAGCCGCGCTGGAACACGTCGGCGACCATCTCGTCGGTCGGGCCGGCGTCGCGCGCGCTGAGTTCCGTCACGTCCGTCACGCAGCCAGGATAGGCGGCTCCTCCCGGTAGCGCACTGTGAGATACGTCGCACGCTCTTTCGGTTGGCACTGTCGAAAAGTCAGTGCATCCTCGACGGGAGGCGCCGCGAGGCGCCTGCGAACCGTCGCCGGACGGTCGCACGACCCGCCCTGCTCTCGAAGGAGCCCCCTCATGACCATCGCCGTCACCGGAACCAGCGGCCACCTCGGCCGTCTCGTCATCGAGTCCCTGCTCGCCCGGGGCGCGGCCGCGGCCGACGTCGTCGCGCTCGCCCGCACCACGGGAACGGTCGTCGACCTCGCGGACCGCGGCGTGGTCGTGCGCGAGGCCGACTACGGCCGCCCGGAGACGTTGGCCGCCGCGCTCGCCGGGGTCGACGTCCTCGTCCTCGTGTCGGGCTCCGAGGTGGGACGCCGGGTCGAGCAGCACGGGAACGTCGTCGACGCGGCCCGGGCCGCCGGCGTGTCGCGCGTGATCTACACCAGCGCGCCGCACGCCACGACGTCGGCACTCGTCCTCGCGCCCGAGCACAAGGCGACCGAGGAGCTCCTCGCGGCCTCGGGGCTGTCGACCACGGTCCTGCGCAACAACTGGTACACCGAGAACTACGCGCCCGACGTCCTGCGCGCGCGGGAGACGGGCGAGATCGTCGCGAGCACCGGCGCCGGGCGGGTCGCGAGCGCGAGCCGGGCCGACTACGCGGAGGCCGCGGCCGTCGTCGCGCTCGCCGCGCAGCAGGACGGCGCGCACGACGGCGCCGTCTACGAGCTCACGGGCGACGTGGCGTGGTCCTTCGACGAGCTCGCCGCGGCCGCCGCCGACGTCGTGGGCCGTCCGGTCGCGTTCCGGGGCGTCACGCCGGAGGAGCACCTCGCGATCCTCGCGGGCGCCGGGCTGGACGAGGGGACCGCGGGCTTCGTCGTCGCGCTCGACGGCAACATCCGCGACGGGCTGCTCGGCGACGCCACGGGGGACCTCGCAGGTCTCCTGGGCCGCCCGACGACGCCGCTCGTCGACGGCTTGCGTGCTGCTGTCGACGACGTCGTCACGGCCTGACCGCGGCGGCGCGCCCGGCTGTGGTTAAATAGTTGAAGAAACAACTAACAGCCGCGCCCGCGGCGCGCCGATCCTCCCGGAGGGACCCATGACCTCGCAGGCCGACCCCGGCCCCACCGTCCAGCGACTCGCCCGCCCGGGCGCCCCGCGGCCCGTCGTCGACCTGCTCGCGGCCGACACCCGCATGGACGCGGTCACCCTCCACGTGCGCGACCTCGACCTCATGACGCGCTACTACCGCGACGCGCTCTCCCTCGCGGTGCTCCCCACCCCGGACACGCTCGCCCTGCCCGACGGCGCCCGGCTCGCCGAGACCGTCGTGCTCGGCCGGGGGGCGACGCCGCTCGTCGTGCTGCACCGCACTCCCGGCCTGCCGGTGCCGGGCCGCCGTGAGGCGGGCCTGTTCCACACCGCCGTCCTGTTCGACGACGAACCGGGCCTCGCGCACGCCCTCGCCTCCGTCGCGACGACCGCGCCGAGCACGTTCGTCGGCAGCGCGGACCACCTCGTGTCCCAGGCGTTCTACTTCACGGACCCCGAGGGCAACGGCGTCGAGCTCTACGCCGACCGCCCGCGCGACGCGTGGGGATGGGACGAGAACGGTGTGCGGATGGACACGATCCACCTGGACCCGAACGCGTTCCTGGCCGACCACCTCAGCGACGCGTCCCGGGAGCTGCTGTCGGGGCCTCGTGCGGAGGCGGGCGAGCGGTCGCCCGGGACCGGCGGAGCGGGCGGCGCAGGCGGAGCGGGCGGAGCGGGCGGCGCAGGCGGAGCGGTGGTGGGGCACGTGCACCTGCAGGTGGGCGACGTGCCGACCGCGCGGTCCTTCTACGTCGACGCGCTCGGCTTCGAGGAGACCGCGAACGTCCCGGGAGCGCTGTTCGTCTCGGCCGGCGGGTACCACCACCACATGGCGATGAACACGTGGAACAGCCGTGGGGCAGGACCGCGCGCGTCCTCGCTCGGGCTCGGCAAGGTGTCGATCACGGTGCCCGGTGCGGACGACGTCGGCGCGCTGCGCGAGCGGCTCGCGCGGGCGGCGGTCGCGACCGAGGACGACGGCGCGGTCCTGCGCTTCGAGGACCCGTGGCGGAACCTCGTCGAGGTGCGCGCCGACCGCTGAGCCGGCGTCAGTGCCGGGCCTTGATCACCAGGACGGGGGCGGGGGAGTCGAGGAGCACGCGCTGCGTCGTGCTGCCGAGGAGGAACTTGCCGACGGGCGAGCGCTTCCGGGCGCCGATGACGACGAGCTCGGGGTGCGTCCGCTCGGCCTCCTCGACGATCGCGTCGGCCGGGTCGACGTGCTCGGACCGGTAGGTCACCTCCGGTCGCTCGATGCCGGCGGGCAGCGCGTCGAGCTGGTGCGCGAGGCCCGCGGGGACCCCGGCCTCCGGGTCCTGCGGGGTGAGGACGAGGACCGCGAGCGGCGCGCCGCGTCGCTCGGCCTCGGCGATCGCGGCGTGCAGGGCGGCCTCGCCCTGCGGGGAGTCGTTGTACGCCACGAGGACGGTCATCGCCGGGCCTTTCCGTGCTGCCGATCGGACTGCGGTTGAACTCTCTCACACGCCGGGCGTGGCTGCCGTCCGGCGCTCGCCCCGCTGCCCGTCGCGGCTCGCGGCGTGGTGCAGGCCGAGCGGCACGGTGAGCGGCGGGGGGAGCAGCGGAGGGAGCACGCGAGCCAGCACGTCCTCGATCTCTCGGCGCCGCCGCACGCCGAGGCGCTCGGACGGCGCCGTCACGCTGATCGCGGCGACGGGGCGTCCCGCGTCGAGCACGGGGACCGCGACGCAGCTGATCCCCGGCTCGTTCTCCTCGTCCTCGCGCGCGAAGCCGTGCTCGCGCGTGCGCTCGCAGAGGGACCGCAGGTCCGCGGTCGTGACCTGGCCGTCGGGAGCGGCCGCGGCGTACCAGGCGAGGCGGTCGTCGTCGAGCGTGCGGTACGCGAGGAGCGCGCGTCCCAGGGCGGTCGTGGCCGCGGGTCGACGCCGGCCGACGGCGGACCACACCCGGACGGCGCGGGCGGGCTCGACCTTGTCGAGGTAGACGATCTCGGTCCCGGCGAGCGTCCCGAGGTGCACCAGCTCGTCCGTGGACTGGCACACCGCGACCAGCGCGGGGTGCAGGAGCGCGGGCAGGTTCTCCTCCCCGAGGTAGACGGTCGCGAGCGCGGTCGCCGCAGGGCCGAGCCGGTAGCTGCCCGTCGACTCGTCCTGCTCGGCGTAGCCACGGTGGCGCAGGGCGGCGAGCGTGCGGTGCAGCGAGGTCTTGTTGAGCCCGAGCCCGAGCGCGAGCGTGCCCAGCGCGAGGCCCGAGGGGCCGGCGGCTGCGAGCGCCTCGAGCGCGGCGAGCGCCTTGTCGACGCTCCCGAGCGGGCTCGCCGCGGTGCCCGACGCCGCGGGCCCGGCTTCCGTCATCGTGGTGCCTTCCTCTAGAGTGCGTTCCGCAGTGAACAACAGGCGTTCACCATAGCGAAACGGAGTGAGGATGTCAGCCGACACCAGCGTCCTGGAGCAGATCGAGCGGGCGCGCGTCGTCCCCGTCGTCGTGGTCGACGACGCGCGCGACGGCCTGGGCGTCGCCGCCGCCCTGCGCGAGGGCGGCCTGCCGGTCGCCGAGGTCACGTTCCGCACCGCCGGCGCCGCGTCGGCGATCGAGGCGATCGCGCGCGAGGTGCCCGAGGTGCTCGTGGGCGCCGGCACCGTGATCACGGCCGCCCAGGTCGACGAGGCCGTCCGGGCCGGCGCCCGGTTCCTCGTGTCGCCCGGCCTGTCCGCCGACGTCGTGCGCCGCGCCCAGGAGCACGGCGTGCCGATCCTGCCCGGGGTCGCGACACCGTCGGACATCATCGCCGCCCTGGACCTCGGCCTGACGGCCGTGAAGCTGTTCCCGGCGAACGTCGTCGGCGGACCCGCCGCCGTCAAGGCGTTCTCGGCACCGTTCCCCGGCGTGCGGTTCGTCCCCACGGGGGGCGTCAGCGCCGCCAACCTCCTCGACTACCTCTCCCTGCCGTCGGTGCTCGCCGCCGGCGGGTCGTGGATGGTCGACCGCTCGCTCGTCCGCGCGGGCGACTGGACCGAGATCACCCGTCGTACGCGCGAGGCCGTCGAGCTCGCCGCGTCGCTCAGCACCGTCACCGAAGGAGCCTGACCGTGAGCACCACCCCCACCGGGACAAACACCGCGACGTCTTCCGCCACCGCGCCGCTCGTCGTCCGCCCCGCCGACGAGTGCGCCTACGACGTCGTCGCGCTCGGCGAGGTCATGCTCCGCCTCGACCCGGGCGAGCGCCGCATCAAGACCGCCCGCAGCTTCGACGCGTGGGAGGGCGGCGGCGAGTACAACGTCGCGCGCGGCCTGCGCCGCTGCTTCGGCCTGCGCGGCGCCGTCGTCACGGCGCTCGCGGACAACGAGGTCGGCCGCCTCGTCGAGGACCTCATGCTCACGGGCGGGCTCGACACGAGCAACGTCGTGTGGCGGTCCTACGACGGCATCGGCCGCACCGTGCGCAACGGCCTGAACTTCACCGAGCGCGGCTTCGGCGTGCGGGGCGCGGTCGGCGTCTCCGACCGCGGCAACACCGCGATCGCCCAGCTCCGGCCCGACGACGTCGACTGGGACGCGCTGTTCGGGCGCGGCGTGCGCTGGTTCCACACGGGCGGCATCTTCGCCGCGCTGTCGGAGTCGAGCGCCGACGTCGCCGAGGCCGCGATGGCCGCCGCGCGCCGCCACGGCACGATCGTGTCCTACGACCTCAACTACCGCCCGTCGCTGTGGCAGGGGATCGGCGGCGTCGAGCGCGCGCAGGAGGTCAACCGTCGCCTCGCGCGCTACGTCGACGTGATGATCGGCAACGAGGAGGACTTCACGGCGTCGCTCGGCTTCGAGGTCGAGGGCGTCGACGAGAACCTCACCGACCTCGACACGGGGGCGTTCCGCGCGATGATCGGCCGCGCTGCCGAGGAGTACCCGAACTTCCAGGTCATCGCGACGACGCTGCGCGGCGTGAAGACCGCGACCGTGAACGACTGGGGTGCCATCGCCTGGTCCCGCGTGCAGGGATTCGCCGAGGCGACGCACCGCCCGAGCCTCGAGATCCTCGACCGCGTCGGCGGCGGCGACTCGTTCGCGTCCGGCCTCGCGTACGGACTCATGGAGCTCGGCTCGATCACGGAGGCCGTCGAGTACGGCGCCGCGCACGGCGCGCTCGCGATGACCACGCCCGGCGACACGTCGACGGCGTCGCTCGCCGAGGTCCGCAAGCTCGCCTCGGGCGGCAGCGCGCGCGTCCAGCGCTGACCTCGCGTCCGCCGTCGGGCCGGTCCGGGACGTCGTCCCGGGCCGGCCCCACGCGTTCGGGCTGCCGGCAGGAACCACCCGGTCTAGGGTGGTCGGGCTGTCGAGGCTCGGAGGTGCGGCGTGGCTGGTGAGGCACCCCTTCCCGGGCTGCCGCGCCGTCGTGCCGCGGAACCGCCCGACCTGGCGCGCGCCGTCGAGCACGCGCGGATCCTGCGCGGCGCGGGGGACGCGGTCGGGGCGGCGCGCGTCCTGGACGAGGCGTTCGCGGCCGAGGGGGTCCGCACGCGCACCGTCTCCGAGCGGGTGCGCTTCCGCGCGCTCGTGCTCCGCGCGGACCTGGCGCTCGCGCTGCACGACGACGTCGCCGCCGCACGGTTCCTCGAAGGGGTCGAGTGGTTCCTCGCGGGTGCGGACTTCCTGCCCCGTGTCGCGGAGGCGCTCGCGTCGCTCGACGACGAGCGCCACCGCGTCGAGGAGCTGCGCGAGCACCTCGTGCCCGACGACGCGACGTGAGGCGCGCGGGAACCATCCCGGGCCGGCCGGCGTTGGACTCCGCAGCATCCCGGCCACCGTGCCGGCCATACGTCCCGGTCATACCAGGAGGACCCGCATGCTGTGCCCGACCGACCAGACCGTGCTCGTGATGACCGAGCGCAAGGGCGTCGAGATCGACTACTGCCCGACGTGCCGTGGCGTGTGGCTCGACCGTGGTGAGCTCGACAAGATCATCGACCGATCCGTCGAGGGCGAGATCGCGGCCGAGGCCGCGGGGCCGGCGGCGACCGCCGCTCCCGCCCCTGCACCCGTGCCGCCCGGACCCACGGCGTACCCGGCCGCGCAGCCGGCCGACTACGGGTCTCCGCGCGGCTACGACGAGCGCCGCGACGACCGCTACCGGGACGAGCGCCGCTACGACGACCGGGACCGCCGGTACGACGGCGACCGCCGGTACGACGGCGACCGTCGCTACGAGGGTGACCGCTACGACCCGCGCTACGCCAAGCGCAAGAAGAAGGAGTCGTGGCTCGGGGACCTCTTCGACTTCTGACCGGGGCCCCGCGGGTCGCGCCCTAGACTCGACCCTCGTGCGCGCAGTCCTGAGCCGGTGGGTCGACCCGTTCGTCGTGACGCTGCTGGTCGTCCTCGTCCTCGGTCTCGTCGTGCCGGTGGGCCCGGACGCGCAGCGCGTCGTGGACGTCGTCGCCGACGTCGCGGTCACGGTCCTGTTCTTCGTCTACGGCATGCGGCTCTCGACCCGGGAGGTCTGGGCAGGGCTGCGGAACTGGCGGCTGCAGGGCGGGATCCTCGCGTCGACGTACGTGGTCTTCCCGCTGCTCGGCCTCCTCGTCGCGTGGGCCGTCGCACCGGTGGTCGGGGAGGGGCTCGCCGTCGGCGTGCTCTTCCTCGCGCTCCTGCCGTCCACGGTCCAGTCCTCGGTCGCGTTCACGTCCGTGGCCCGCGGCAACGTCGCGGGCGCGATCTGCGGCGCGACGGTGTCGAACGTGCTCGGGATGGTCGTCACCCCGCTGCTCGTGCTGTGGCTGCTCTCCGACGCGTCGGGCGCCACGGCCGGCGCGTCCGGCGGTGACGACGGTGCGCTCGGCGGGCTAGGCGGTCTGCGGACGGTTCTCCTGCAGCTCCTCGTCCCGTTCGTCGTCGGCCAGCTCCTGCAGCCGTGGGTCGGCGACTGGATCCGCGCGCGGCGCTGGCTCACGCTCGGCGTGGACCGGGGCACGATCCTCGTCGTCGTGTTCGGCGCGGTCGCGGCGGCGACGTCGGCGGGCGTGTGGTCCAGCGTGTCGGGGTGGGCGATCGTCGCGCTGCTCGGCGTGAGCGCGCTGCTCCTCGCGGCGATGCTCGCCATCACGTGGTGGGGCGGGGCGGCCCTGCGGCTGTCGACCGAGGACCGCGTCGCGCTGCTCATGTGCGGCTCGAAGAAGTCGCTCGCGACCGGCCTGCCGATGGCCAGCGTGCTCTTCCCGGTCGCCGTGGCGGGCGTGGTCGCCGTCCCGGTGATCGTCTTCCACCAGCTGCAGCTCGTGGTGTGCGCGGTGCTGGCCCGGCGCCTCGCCCTGCGCGACTGAGGGGGCGCGCGGGTGAGGCCCGGGAGGCGACGTCGGACGGCCGCCTCCCGGGCCTCACCTCAGGACGGTGACGTCACCCGCAGGACACCGCCGCGTGCTCGACGTCGGCCGCGAACGTGCGACCGTCGCCCTCCGCGCTCACCTGCGCCGTCCCTGCCGGGACCGAGGCCGACCGGGTGGCGAACGCCTGGTAGGCGCTCTTGCCCGGCGCGACGTCGGCGACCGTGCGGGTCCCGAACGGCGTCGTGAGGGTGATGTCCGCCGGGACGGTGTCGTCGTTCGTCGCCCGCACCGCCACGTAGACCTTGCCCGCGAGGCAGCGCGGCTCGACCACGGTCGAGATCGCGAGCTCCTCGGGCGCCGGCTCGGTGGAGACGCCGTCCCCGACGAGCTCGAACAGGTTGACGTTCGCGATGTAGTGCGTGCCCGTCGCCCGGAACACCAGGACGAGCGTGTTCGGGCCGCCCGGGTCGGTCACCGGCACCTCGAACCACTGGTACGACTGGCCGCCGCCCGTGTTCGTGATCGGGACCGAGCCGATCAGCGCCCCGCTCGCCGTCCCCGCGCGCACCTCGAGCGTGCCGCCGATGCTGCTCGACGCCATCCGGAAGCGGATCGTCGAGATCCCCGCGAGGTTGACGTCCGCGTAGCTGATCGTGGCGTTGTCACGCAGCCAGCCGACGTTGAGACCGCCGCCGATCGAGTCGCCGGTCGGCTCGGTCCGGACCGTCGAGTCGGCGTGCTCCGCCTCGATCAGCGCCGGCTGCAGCCTCACGGTCGCGCGCGCCTGCGCGAGGTTGCGGACCTCGCCGTCGTGACCGCCTCGGGCGTACAGGACCTCGACCTCGTAGCGCGGGCGGTCCGTCGGTCCGGCGTCCGCCGGGCGCTCCATCGTGACGAGGCCCGTGCAGCCGTCGGTCGGCTCGCCGCGCCAGACCTGGTCGCCGCGCGTGACGACGAGCCGGGCCCGGACGTCGGCGCAGTCGGCGGACGGGTCCGCGACCGTGGCCTCGTACCGCACGGCCTTGCCGAACGGGACGACGCCCCCGAGCGGCGGGTCGCTCAGCGAGATCTCCGGGCGCTGCCCGCTCGGGCTCTCGAACCGGACGCTCTGCCACGGTTCGACGTTGCCCGCGGTGTCCGCGGTGCGGAACTCGACGGTGTGCTCGCCGTCCCCGCTCACCGTGAACGCGCCGTCGTAGGCGACCTCGTCGCCACCGTCGACCCGCACCGTCGTCGCGTCGACGCCGGACGTGGCGTCCGTCGCCTCCAGCACGACCGAGACGTCGCCCGTGAAGGTGTCACCCTCGGTCAGGGCGGTGAGATCGGCGGTCGTCGTCGGCGCCGTGCCGTCGACCTGGACCACGACGCTGCCCCGGTTGGACGTGCTCTCGCCGCGCACCGCCCGGAAGGCGACCTCGTAGCGGCCGTCCTCGGTGAACGGCACGGGAGCCGAGTAGGGCGTCCACGCACCGGTGGGGCCCACCTGGTACTCGATGGCGTCGTCCTCCTCGGCGGTGAGCGACAGGCTGACCGCGTCGTGGTACCAACCGCTCTCCTCCGGCTCGGCCGGCGAGAGCTCGGCGGTCGGCGTCGGCACGACGAGCGGCGGACCGCCCGCGGCGCCGTCACCCACGACGTCGAACCAGTTGAGGTTGAGCAGGTACCCGTCGGCGCCGCGGAACAGCAGCACGAGGTCGAACGTGCCGCCCGGGTCGTCGACGGCCGCCTCGACCCAGCCCCAGTTCTGGAAGCCACCGGTGCGCGGCACCGCCACGCTCCCGAGGAGCTCGCCGTCGGCCGAGTCCTTGCGGATCTCGATCCGGCTCGTGTCGTTCGGCGACGCCACCCGGAAGCGCAGGGCGTCGACGTTGGCGAAGTTGAAGTCCTCGTACGTCATCGCGCTCGCGTTGCGGATGAACCCGACGTTGAGGTCGCCGCCGAGCGGGTCGGCCGTCGCCTCGGCCCGGACCTCGGTCCCGAGGGTGTAGTGCTCGGCCTGCTTGCGTGACGGCTGCATCGCGACGACGTCGCGGCCGGTGAGCGGCGCGACCACGCCCGCGGGGGAGCCGTCGTCGGTGTACCGGGCCTCGATCGCGTACGTGATGCGGTCGGTGTCCGTGTGGCCGCTGTCGGGCTCGAGGACGAACGAGCCGGTGCAGCCGGTCGCCTCCTTCATCGGGTGACCGTGGTCGTCGTGGCCGAGGATGAGCTCGACCGTGACGTCCGCGCAGTCGATGTCGCCCGCGGCCGTGGAGCCCTGCTCCGCGTCGGTCACGGACACCTCGAAGTCGACCGTGTCCCCGTAGGTGAAGACCGTGCCGTTCGCGGGCCACAGGATCTCGACCTCGGGCTCGGTGTTGCCGACCGAGATCGTCGCGTTCGCGGTCCCCGTCCGTCCCTGGACGTCGGACACCGTCAGGACGGCGGTGTAGTCGCCCTCGGCGGTGTAGGTGTGCGTGGGGTTCGGCTCCGTCGACGTGCCGCCGTCACCGAAGTCCCACGCGTACGTCAGGTCGCCGCCCTGCGGGTGCGCCGTGCCGGCGCTGGAGAACTCCACGACGAGCGGGACGCCGCCCGACCGCGGTGTCGCGGACACCTTCGCGAGCGGCCGGTCGTTGCCGCCGGTGTAGTCGATGCGCACGACCTGGGCGTCGGGGTTGTTCCCGCCGAAGCCCGAACCCCACTCGATGAGATACATCGCGCCGTCGTGCTCGCCGAAGACCATCGCGTGCGGCCGCGTGAGCTGCATCGAGGCCAGGACCCGCGTGATGTCGGCCTTGGCGCCGTCCTCGTCGAGGTGGAGCTGGTAGAGGCGGTTCTGGCCCCACTCGTAGAAGAAGGGCTTGTCGGCCATCGAGCGCGGCCACTTGCGGTCGGACTCGAGCTCTGCGTCGAACGTGTACGCCGGGCCGCCCATGGGCGCGCCGCCGGTGCCGACGTCGGGGTCGCGCAGCGAGCGGCCGTAGGAGGTCAGCGGCTCGATGACCGGGGGCAGGGTGGTGACGCCGGTGTTGTTGGGGGAGTCGTTCACCGGGCCGGAGCAGTCGAACTCGGCGCCGGGCTGGTTCGTCGCGTAGTCGAAGTCGACGTACGCGCCACCGCCGTGGCAGTAGGGCCAGCCGTAGTTGCCGGGCTCGGTGATGACGTTCCACTCGACGCGACCGTCGATGCCGCGCTGGTCCGCGACGCTCGCGTCAGGGCCGTAGTCACCGAGGTAGACCGCTCCGGTGGTCTGGTCGACGGCGAAGCGGAACGGGTTGCGCAGCCCCATGGCGAAGATCTCGGGCCGGATCTTGCTCGTGTCCTGGCCCGCGGCCCACTTCGTGTCGACGAGGTTGCCCTCCGGGACCGTGTAGGAGCCGTCGTCGGTCGGGGTGATCTGCAGCAGCTTGCCGCGCAGGTCGTTCGTGTTGCCCGACGAGCGCTGGGCGTCGAACGCCTCGCTGCCCGGGCGCTCGTCGATCGGCGCGTAGCCGCCCGGGGCGCCGCCGGGCGACGTGTCGTCCCCGACGGAGACCCAGAGGTCGCCCTCGGCGTCGAAGTCGAGGTAGCCCCCGGAGTGGCAGCACTCCACGCGCTGGTGCGGGATCTGGAGGAGGATCTGCTCGCTCGCGAGATCGAGCGTGTCGCCCTCGAGCGTGAACCGCGAGAGGCGCTGGTGGGGCTCGTCGACGAGGTCGCCGTGCGGCGTGTAGAAGAGGTAGACCCAGCCGTTCTCGGCGAAGTCGGGGTCGAGCTCGATGCCCAGCAGGCCGTTCTCCTGCGCGGTGTGGACCTGGAGGCGGCCGACCGTGGACGTCGTCGAGGTGTCGGGGTCGATGACGCGGACCTGGCCGGCGCGCTCGATGTAGAGCACGCGCCCGTCGTCGGCGACCTGGAGGCCCATGGGGCTCGCGACCTCGTCGTCGAGGACGACCTTCTGGTAGTTGGCGTCGACCGTGCCGCCGCAGTCGTCCGACGCCGCGCCGGTCGCCCAGAGGACGCCCCCGGTGAGGTGCTCGACGAAGGCCGGCTCGACGAAGCTCTCGGGCGTGTGGCCGAGCCCGGTGTACCAGGACCGCCCGCCCTCGTGGTACTGGCACCACGCGATGGGGTGGTCGGCACCCATCCCGCCGCCCTGGTACGAGGTCTCGTCGAGCGTCATGAGGACGTGGACGTCACCGCGCGGGTTCTCGCCGAAGTTGTACCACTCGTCCGTCCGCTCCCAGCGCTGGGGGAGGTGGGACGTCGACGGGTGCGTGCGGTCCTCGACGTGGATCCCGGCCTCCTGCACCGCCGGGTGGCCGCTGAAGTAGGCGCCGACGAGCTCGCCGTACCAGGGCCAGGTGTACTCGGTGTCGCTCGCCGCGTGGACGCCGACGTAGCCGCCGCCCCCGCGGATGTAGTCCTCGAACGCGGCCTGCTGGCCGTCGTCGAGGACGTCGCCGGTCGTGGACATGAAGACCACCGCGTCGTACGTCGCGAGGTTCTCGGGCGTGAAGGCCGCCGCGTCCTCGGTCGTGTCCACGACGAGGTCGTGCTGGTCGCCGATGGCCTGGACGGCCGCGATGCCCTGCGGGATCGAGCCGTGCCGGAAGGCCGCCGTCTTCGAGAAGACGAGCACGCGCCCGCTCTCCTCCTCGACGGCGGGTGGTGGTGGGGGATCCTCCGCGGCGGACGCCGGGGGCGCGAGGAGCGCGCCGACGGCCACGAGCGAGATGGCTGTGGTCAGGGAGAGCAGACGCCGGACAGGAGACATGCGATCGACACCTTTGTGATCGAGCGAGTCGGACGCCCCGATAATGTCAATCGGCTGAACTATCGACAAGAGGCATTCTGCACAACGGGCGAACTATTTCTGTCGAAAACGATGTCGAATCTCTGCGATATCGGTTTCGTGACCCGATGACGGGGTCGGGCGCCGTCGGCGTCACCGCGGTGCGACGACAAATCTCCCCAGGGTCGGACGCGGCAAGACGCTCAGCCGCGCGCGCTGACCTGCTCGCGCACCTGGCGCTTGGCACGCGTGAGCATGCCGTTCATCCCGCCGATGCGCAGCGGGCTCACGGCTCGCGTGAGCCCGATCGACATCGGGAAGTCGTCCGGGACGTCGAGGACCTCCTGCACGGTCAGGCCCGAGAGGCCCTGCGCGAGGATCGACGCGAACCCGCGCGTCGTCGGCGCCTCGGCCGGAGCCGTCGCGTAGAAGTGCACGACGCCGTCGCCGTCCACCTCGGCGAACGCCCGGACGGGCGACTGGCACTCCTCGATGCGCTCGAGCATGCCCGGCGCGCTGGCGTAGCGCTCCGGCAGGTCCGGCAGCTCGTTCGCGAACTCGAGCAGGAGCTGCAGGCGCTCGCGCTCGGGGAGCGCGAGGAAGTCCTCGCGGATCTCCGCGAGGGTCGCGGGGAGTGCGGCGTCAGGGGTAGGAGCGCTCATGGTCCCGATCCTCGCACCGTCGCGCGGCTGGTGGCGCTGCGGTCCCAGCGTGCGGAACGCCGACGGCGCGCGGCCCGGTCCCCGTCCAGGGAAACCCGGCCGCGCGCCGTCGGGCACGGGCGTCCGGTCAGTTGAGCGACGCGGGCGCCTCGCCCGGCTGGTCGCCCTTGACGATGGGCACGCGCACCGCGTTGCCCCACTCGGTCCACGAGCCGTCGTAGTTGCGGACCTTGTCGAAGCCGAGCAGATAGGTCAGCGCGAACCACGTGTGGCTCGAGCGCTCGCCGATGCGGCAGTACGTGACGACCTCGTCGTCCGCCGCGAGGCCGAGGCCGCCCTCCTGGTAGATCGCCTCGAGCTCGGCGCGCGACTTGTACGTGCCGTCCTCGGCGACCGCGGTCGCCCACGGGACGTTGCGCGCCGTCGGGATGTGGCCGCCGCGCAGCACGCCCTCCTCCGGGTAGTCCGGGATGTGCAGGCGCTCGCCCGTGAACTCCTGCGGGGAGCGGATGTCGACGAGCGGACCGTTGCCGATGTGCGCGAGGACGTCCTCCTTGAACGCGCGAATCGTCACGTCGTCGCGCTCGACGACCGGGTACTCGACGGCGTCGGGCGCCGGCACGTCCGTCGTCGTCTCGCGGCCCTCGGCGATCCACTTGCCGCGGCCGCCGTCGAGCAGGCGCACGTCCTCGTGGCCGAACAGCGTGAAGACCCACGCGGCGTACGCGGCCCACCAGTTGTTCTTGTCGCCGTAGACGACGATCGTCGTGTCGCGGCCGATGCCCTTCGAGCCGAGCAGCTGGGCGAAGCCCTTGCCGTCGATGTAGTCGCGCGTGTCCGGGTCGTTGAGGTCCGTGTGCCAGTCGATCTTCACGGCGCCGGGGATGTGACCGGTCTCGTAGAGCAGCACGTCCTCGTCGGACTCGACGACGACGACGCCCGGCTGGCCGAGGTGCTCCGCGAGCCAGTCGGTGCTGACGAGACGGTCGGGGTGGGCGTACTGCGTGATCTTCTCGGTGGTGTCGAGCGGTGCGGGCATGGTGTCCTCCAGGGGCTGGCGTGCCGGGGTGTGCGCGCGACAGGCTGCGCGGCTCTCCGCTCGTCAGGCTAGGCGGCGTGTCCGGTCCGTGGAAGGGCCGTTGCGCATGCTGAGACGGTGTTACACCGGGTGTCACCGCTACCCCAGGAGCTCGCGCGTCGCTTCCGCGAGGGCCTCGTCGAGGAGCTGCAGGCCGAGGTCGAGCTCGTCGTCGGCGATCGTCAGCGGCGGGGCGATGCGGAAGACACCGCCCATGCCGCGGAGCTGCACCACGTTCATGTGCAGGCCGCGCTCGAGGGCGCGGCGGGTCACGAGAGCGCCGAGCGCGTCGGCGCCCTCCTTCGTCCCGCGGTCGAGCACGAGCTCGATGCCCTGCAGCAGCCCGCGACCGCGGACGTCGCCGACGACCTCGTGCCGGGACTGCAGCGCGAGGAGCCCGGTACGCAGGCGGTCGCCGAGGACGCGCACGCGGGCGTCGAGCTGCTCGGCCTCGAGGACGTCCAGCACGGTGCTGCCCACCGCGGCGACCAGGGGGTCGGACACGTGGGTCGTGAAGAACAGGAAGCCGCGCTCGTGCGCACGCTCCTCGATCTCCGCGCTCGTGACCACCGCGGCGAGCGGAAGCCCCGCCCCGAGCGTCTTCGAGAGCGTGAGGATGTCGGGGACCACCGGCTCCTCGCCGGGCCGTCCCTCGAACGCGTACCAGGAGCCGGTGCGGCACAGCGCGGTCTGCGCCTCGTCGAGGATCAGCAGCATCCCGCGCTCGTGGCACTTGTCCCGCAGCGCCGCGAGGTAGCCCTGCGGGAGCTCGACGATCCCGCCCGAGCTGAGGATCGGCTCGACGATGCACGCCGCGAGGCTCCCCGTCGACTGCACGTCGACGAGGTCGAACGCGAGGTCGAGCTGACGACGCCAGTCGTGCCCGCCGTCCGGCGTGAGGTGGTCGGGACGGTAGGCGTTCGGCGCCGGGATCACGACGTTGCCGGGTGCCGTCGGGCCGTAGCCCCGCCTGCCGGCGCTGTTCGTCGCCGCGGCCGCCGCGTGCGTCATCCCGTGCCACGACCCGGCCAGCGAGACGATCTCGTGCCCGCCCGTCACGAGCTTGGCCATCCGGATCGCGGCCTCGTTCGACTCTGCACCGGTCGTGAGGAGCAGGACCCTTTCCAGCGGGTCGGGAAGCGTTACCGCGAGACGTCGTGCGAGGTCGACGACCGGTCGCGAGAGCATTCCGCTGAAGAGGTGGTCGAGCGTGCCGATCTGCCGCCGCACCGTCTCGACGACGGCGGGGTGGCTGTGCCCGAGGATCGCGCTCATCTGACCCGACGTGAAGTCGAGGATGCGCCGTCCCTCAGCCGTCGTGACGTAGCTGCCCGACGCGCTCTCGACGATCTCGGGCGTGAACGGACCGCCGTAGCGCACGAGGTGACGGTCGGCGTCTGCCCAGAACTGGGCGGCGTCCTCGGCGGGGAGGATGGCAGAGGACGGGGCGGCGGTCATGTGCCGAGCCTAGGGACGGGCGCTGTGCGCGTACAGCACGAGTTCTCGTACAGTCTGTGCGGAGGAACCGCACAGCACCGCACAACGCCGTAGGGCGCCGCCCCACGCCGCCCCACGCCCGCCGACCCCGGAGGAGCCCGTGCTCAACGCCGCCCGGCTGCAGGTCCTGGCCCGGCTCGACAGCCTCGGCACCGTCCGCGCCGTCGGCGCCTCCCTGCACCTCAGCCCTTCGGCGGTCTCGGCGCAGCTCGCCGCGCTCGAGGCGGAGACCGGTGCTCGTCTCCTCGAACGGACCGGGCGGCGCGTGCGGCTCACCCCCGCGGGCCGTGCCCTCGCCCGGCACGCGCGGGTCATCCTCGACCAGATGGCGCTCGCGGAGGCGGAGCTCGCGCACCCCGACGGGCAGCCGGCCGGGGTCGTCCGCGTCGCCGCGTTCTCCAGCGCGGTGCGTGAGCTCGTGATCCCCCTGACGCTCCGGCTCGCGACCGAGCACCCTCGCGTCGAGGTCGACGTCGTCGAGCTGGACCCGCGCGAGAGCGGTCCGGCGCTGCGGCGCGCGGACGTCGACCTGGCCGTCACGGCCGACCTGCTCGACGGCGCGCCGCTCGCCGGTCCCGACGTCGCGACCGTGCCGCTGCTCGAGGACCCGGTCGTGCTCGTGAGCCCGGCCGCGGGATCGACGCGCGACGCAGCGGGTGCGCCGTCACTCGCCTCGTCCGGTCCGGTCGACCTCGCGGACCTCGCCGACGCGCGCTGGGCGGCGGACCTGGCCGGGACCTACCTGTCGACGCTCCTGGACGGCGCGTGCCGCGACGCGGGGTTCGAGCCCCGCGTCGTGGCCCGCCTCCCGAGCTACGAGCTCCTGCTCGCGCACGTCGAGGCCGGGCTCTCCGTCGCGCTCCTTCCCGGGCTCGCCGTCGACCGCCGGTACGACGTCGCGGTGCGACCCCTGACGGCACCCCGGACACGCCAGGTCTACGCCGCCGTGCGGCGCGGAGCACCGCCGACCGCGGCCACCGCCGCGGTCCTGGGAGCGTTGCGCCGGGTCGCGAGCGAGCGGGGTTCCGACGAGGGCGCCACGGCCTCCGAGGAGCAGCAGCCCGTTCGCGCCGTCGACGCGGACTAGAAGGTCCACGCGTCCCGGACCGTCGTGTAGACGACGTCGACGTGGTCGAAGTCGACGGACACGTTCATCGTGAGGTCTGCCGGGTCGTTGACCCCGAACCCCTGCTTCCACGTGATCGACTGACCGGGCAGCACCGGCGCGTCGGGCGCCCCGCCGTAGCCCTGCTCCGAGTCGTACACCTCGTCGCCGGCGACGCCGGCGCTCGTGATCTGCGTGGAGCTGAACGACGTCCACGTCGTGGTCGTGCCGTTCGTGACCGTGAACGTGAAGCCGAGGTAGGTGGGGAACTCACCCACCGACGCCCACTCGCCGGGCGTGAACGGCCCGTCGCTCGTGACCGTGAGCGTCAGGCCGTCCTCCCACTCCATCGTGGAGCCGAACGACGTGACCGGGTTCGCGGTCGCGTCGTCGGCCCCGTCCTTCCCGGTCGCGTAGCCGGCGTCGTAGCCGGTCCGGAACTCGGGCGTGCGCTCGGCGAGGAACGCCGAGGTCGCCTTCGCGCCCGTGCCCGAGCCGTGCTGGTAGCCGAGGTCGTACCCCTCCTGGTATGTCCCGATGAGCTCGGGGCTCGGGGTTGCGCTCGGTGCGGGCGGGCTGCTCGTCGTCGGGCCGGCGTCGGGGCTCTGCGGACCGGAGGCGCTGCCGACGACGCCGCACCCGACGAGGGAGGCGGCGAGGGTCACGAGCGTCGCGGCCAGACGGATCGTCGGGCGCGCGGTGAGGGGCGTGCTGCGAGGGCGCATGGCGTGCTCCTTGAGTCAGTCGTTCGGGAGGTCAGTAGCGCGGGAGGCGCAGGAGGTTGTCGCTCTCGCGACCGTTCGCGACGGTCGCGATGTACCGGGTGCCGAGCGGGCTGATCCGCGCGACGACGTCGGCCTGGTTGTGGGTGATCTCGTCGAAGGTGCGGAACCGCGTGCCGACGCGGACCTCGGCGTGCACGCGCTCGCGGGTCGCGGCGCGCAGCGGACCGGTCGTGGTCGTCGAGAAGCGCACCTCGACGACGTGCTCGTTGCTCGTCCCGGGTTCTGCGACCCGCACGGCTCGGATGAAGGGCATGGGTGGTTCCTCTCGGTTCGGGCGGACGTCGTGCCCGCGGTCAGTCCTCGGTGTCCTGCGCCGGCTCGAGCTCGTCCCGCGTGGCGGGCGGAGTGAGGGAGACGCAGCGGGGGCAGAGCCCCCGGCCGTCGACGATCGGGAAGACGAACCCGCACCTGCACCTGACGTGGCTCATCGAGCCCTCCTCCGCGCCGTCGTACCCAGCCGCCGTGGCCGGTGAGAGGAGACTGGCCGATGACGAGGGCAATGCGGCCCGCGACGATCGATAAGGCGGGTTATCGTGCGATGCGCCGTCTAGGTCATTGGGACCGGCTAGGTTCGGGCCGTCACGTCGAACGACTAGAGAGGAGCGGAACGTGAGCGCATCACCGACCGCGCAGGCCACCGTGCTCGACGACCTGCGCCTCTCCCTGTCCGACGTCGCGGAGCTGGCCCGGGTGCAGCGCCCCGTCGTCTCGGTCTGGCGTCGGCGGTACGCGGCGGGACCGCACCCGTTCCCGGCGCCGGTCGGAACCCGGAACGGGGCGGCGCGCTTCGCCGCGGCAGACGTCGCGGCGTGGGTCGAGGCGACCGGCCTGGGCAACAACCCTGCGTTCCGTGCCGACGTCGCACTGCGGGCTGCGCTCACCGAGATGCCCGGCCTGCCCGACGACGCGGCGTTCGCGGGCCTCACGGCCCTCCTCAGCCTCACGGCGTACGCGGCGGAGCCGCTGGCCGAGCTGGACCCCGCCGACGTGCTCGACCTGGCCGACGAGCTCGACCCCGACGACACGTCCCTCTACGCCGAGGTCGAGGCCCTCGGGACGCATCTGGCGACCTGCTGCGCGCTCGCCGACCTCGCCGCCGGCTCCGCGTACACGCCGGGCGCCGCGGTGGAGACCGTCCTCGCCGACCGGTTCCGGTCCGGCCGCGTCGCGCTGACGCGGTCTGCGCTCTCACCCGCTGCGCTCGGTCTCGTGGCGGACGTCGCGGGCGCCCTCCTGGGCGACGTCGCGGCGTCGGACGTGACGGCCGACGGGCTCGTCGAGGACCCGTACCCGGGCTGCGGTGACCTCCTGGTCGCCGTCCTCGGTCGGGGAGAGGTGCTGGACGCCCCCGGGGCCGTCGTCCCCGGCGGCGACGCGCACCGGCTCACGCGCCGCCGCCTCGGTGCGCACGGGTGGTCCGTGACCGCGCCGGCAAACCGGGGCGGCGCCGTCGCGCTCGCCCCTCTCGTGGTCACCCAGGTGCCGCCCGTCGGCTCGGGTCCGGTCGACGACGTCGCGGCGCTCGCTCTCGTCGACGAGGTCGTCCTGGGCCTGGCGCCCGGACGGCGCGCGGTCGTGATCGGGCCGGCGAGCGCGCTCGTGGACGCGCCGTCGTCCGCGGAGGCCGACTCGGCGCGCGCCGTCCTGCTGCGCGCCGACCGCCTGCGCGCGGCCGTCCTCCTCCCCGCGGGCCTCGTGGTCGAGCGCCCGCGCGAACGCCTGGCGCTGTGGGTGCTGGGCGACGCCCGTACGGACGTGCCGATCGCCGAGCGGTGGACGACCGTCGCCGACCTCTCCGGGTTCGCGCCGGTGGACGGCCGGTTCGACCGCGCGGTGGTCGAGGACCTCTGCACCGACGTCGTCGCGGCGCTCGGTACCGCCGCCGACGTCGAACATCACGCCTTCCGCTTCGCCAGGTTCGTCCCCACGCCGGACGTGCTCGCCTCGCGGGGGAGCCTCGTCGCGGCGGCGAAGCCGCTCGTGCGGGGCGCGCGCGACGACGGCGGGGCCGCGGCGGTCCGCGCGGCCGAGCTCGTGACCCTGCTCGACGCCGGGCCTCGCCCCGCGCTCGACGCCCAGGTCGAGCGCGGGGAGGCAGAGCAGGTGTGGCGCCTGCCGCTCGGGGCGCTCGTCGACCTGAAGACGGTCCGCCACGTGCCCGGCAACCGGCTCGACGACGCGGACGTGCGTCGCGCGGGCGACAAGCCGGCCGGGGAGGTCCGCGTCCTCGGCGTGCCGGAGCTCTGCGGTGACCTCGAGGCGGGGGAGCGCGTCGTCGACCGCCTGGCGTTCGCCGCGCGCTACCCCGCGGGCCGCCTCACCGAGCCGGGCGACGTCGTCTTCTGCACGACGCCGCGCGCTGCCGCGGTCGTGGACGCGGAGGGGTTCTCCGTGGTGCAGTCCCCGGCGCGGGTGCTGCGCCTCGGGTCGCGCGAACCGGAGGACGTGCCGGGCGCCGTCGGGCGGGGCGGGCGCCTCGTCCCGGAGGTCCTGGCGCGCGACGTCGCGGCGCAGGCCCGCGGGACCAGGTGGCGGTCGTGGGAGGTGCGGGTCGTGCCCGCGCACCAGGCCGAGGAGGTGACCCTCGCCCTCGCCCGGGTGCGGGAACGGCAGGAGGCGGCGCGGCGGGAGCTCGCGCTGCTGGAGGAGCTGGCGACGACGCTGGTGGACGGCGTGACGTCGGGTGTCGTACGCATGCGCAAGGATGAGCCCGGCCCGTGAGCAGAGCTCATGGGAGAGAACTGAGGAAGCGAGCAACAGTGCCCCCGAGTGCGACCCCGAGGACCAAGCAGGTGGTGGCCACGCCGAGCACGGCGACCACCATGAAAGAGCTCAAGGACACGCTGTGGAAGGCCGCGGACAAGCTCCGCGGGTCCATGGACGCGAGCCAGTACAAGGACGTGATCCTCGGGCTCGTGTTTCTCAAGTACGTGTCCGACGCGTTCGCCGAGCGCCGCGCCGCGATCCTCGCGGAGTGCGTCGCCGACGGGCTGACCGAGGACGACGCCGCGCCACTCCTCGAGGACGTCGACGAGTACCGCTCTGCTGGCGTGTTCTGGGTGCCGGTGCGCTCGCGGTGGACGTACCTCGCGCAGCACGCCAAGGGGCGCGCCGAGACAGCCGAGGAGACCGGGGCATCGATCGGCGAGCTCGTCGACGACGCCATGGCGCACATCATGGGCTCCAACTCCTCGCTCGCCGCCACCCTGCCGACCATCTTCAACTCGTCGAGCGTCGACCAGCGCCGGCTCGGCGAGCTCGTCGACCTGTTCAGCTCCGCCCGTTTCACCGGGGAGGGTGTGTCCAAGGCGCGTGACCTGCTCGGCGAGGTCTACGAGTACTTCCTGGAGAAGTTCGCGCGCGCCGAGGGCAAGCGGGGCGGCGAGTTCTTCACCCCACCCAGCGTGGTGCGGGTGCTCGTCGAGGTGCTCGAGCCCTACTCCGGTCGCGTGTACGACCCGGCGTGCGGCTCCGGCGGCATGTTCGTGCAGACCGAGAAGTTCCTCGAACGGCACGGGGCCGACCCGTTCGCGATCTCCGTCTACGGGCAGGAGCTCAACGAGCGCACGTGGAAGCTCGCGAAGATGAACCTCGCGATCCACGGCCTGTCCGGCAACCTCGGCGCTCGCTGGAACGACACGTTCGCGCGCGATCTGCACGCCGACGTCCAGATGGACTACGTCATGTCCAACCCGCCGTTCAACATCAAGGACTGGGCACGCAGCACCGACGACGCGCGCTGGCGCTTCGGCGTCCCGCCCGCTGGGAACGCTAACTACGGCTGGATCCAGCACATCCTGTCCAAGCTCGCTCCCGGCGGGTCGGCCGGTGTCGTCATGGCCAACGGGTCGATGTCGTCGAACTCCGGGGGAGAAGGGGACATCCGCGCCCAGCTCGTCGAGGCCGACCTCGTCTCCTGCATGGTCGCCCTGCCGACGCAGCTCTTCCGGTCGACCGGCATCCCAGTGTGCGTGTGGTTCTTCGCCAAGGACAAGACGGCGGGTCAGCGCGGGAGCGTCGATCGGACCGGCGAGGTGCTGTTCATCGACGCGAGGAACCTCGGCCACATGGTCGACCGCGCCGAGCGTGCGCTGTCCGACGACGACATCGCGCAGATCGCCGGTACCTTCCACGCCTGGCGCGGCACGAAGTCGGCCGTCGAGGCCGGGCTGACGTACGAGGACCAGGCAGGATTTTGCTACTCCGCGTCTCTCGCCGAGATCAAGGACGCTGGGTACGCCCTGACGCCCGGTCGGTACGTCGGCGCCGCCGAGGTCGAGGACGACGGCGAGCCCATCGAGGACAAGATTGCCAGGCTCACCAAGGACCTCTTCGAGCAGTTCGACGAGTCTGCCCGACTCGAGCAGGCCGTCCGCAAGCAGTTGGGACGAGTCGAATGAACTCTGCGCGAGGGCCGTTGAGAGACTTCGTGGAGTATGTGACCTACGGATTTACAAATCCAATGCCAACCGTTGCATCGGGCCCGTCAATGGTTACCGCTAGAGACGTTCGCGACGGTGCGATCGATTACGCTTCCGCGAGGCGAACAAGCGTGGAAGCGTTTGATATGAAATTGACGGATAAGAGTCGGCCGCGAATTGGCGATGTTCTGATCACCAAGGATGGAAGTATCGGGCGAGTCGCGGTCGTCGATCGAGCAGGGATATGCATCAACCAATCCGTCGCGGTCATGAGGCCAAAGGCTAGCGTTCTACCTGAGTTCTTGAGCTACTTGCTGCAATCTCCGCACTATCAGAATCTTATTGATAGGGACGCCGACGGTTCGACGATTCGCCATGTCTACATTACGCGCCTTGCGAAAATGGAAATCGAGGTACCGTTGCTCGACGAGCAGCGATCGGTCGTCGAAGTTCTAAGGGCGCTCGACGACAAGATCGCCGCCAACACCCGCCTCGCCACCACGGCAATAGACCTCGCGCGCAGCAAGTTTTTGAAGCTGTCGCGGACCTTTGAGGCGGTGGCGAACCTGAGCGAACTCGCGACGCTCGAATACGGGAAGGCGCTACCAGCGACGAGGCGCGAGGCCGGTTCCGTGCCGGTGTTTGGTTCCGGGGGGATCAACGGATATCACAACCGGGCGCTGGTCTCTGGTCCTGGCGTGATCGTCGGGCGGAAGGGCTCCGTTGGGCTGACCTACTGGTCCCCGGGCCCATACTTTCCGATCGACACCACCTACTTCGTCGTGCCGAAGAACGGGGTACCGCTGGAGTACCTTTACTTCCTTATCGAGTCGCTGAGATTTGGCGAGCAAAACTCCGACTCTGCAGTTCCCGGCCTGAATCGAGCCGACGCGTACTCCGCAAGGGTTCCGCTGCCTCGCCGCGAAGACCTTGATGGCTACTCCGCCCAAGCATCGAGACTCTTGGCGCTCGCACACGGATGCGAAACCGAGTCCGCGCGGTTAGTTGCGACGCGCGACGCGCTGCTACCGCTGCTCATGTCCGGCAGGCTTCGAGTGCGCGACGCCGTCGAGGCGCTAGACAACCCCGATCTCCTGGTCGACGTGACGGTGCGTGTGGAACGGGCCGCAGCGCAGGCCGCCGCACCCGTCGACACGGCTACGGGCGCGGGCGCCGCCGAGGCCGAGCGAGAGGTGACGACGCTGTGGTGACCCGCCGCGCGTCGTCGGGCACCGTTCGCCGGGACAGAGCATCCGCACCTCAGTTGTGCACCGCGTGCGGGCGCCGGCTCGCACCGAACCCGGACGGCTCGTGGCCGCCGCACCTGAACGCCGCAAGCACGTCGCCGTGCCGTGGCGCCGGGCGACGTCGGGCACCTGCCGACACCGCGCCGTCGGCCACCACGGACCCCGAGGCGCGCGCGGAGACGCCGCGCCGCCGTGGTGAATACCGGCCGACGTACCTCGAACGTCGCGAGTCGCGCTTTCGCGAGCGCGCGCTGCTCGACCTCGAGGACGCTCCGGCCGCCGAGGACCTCGACGACACGCTCTACCGCGCCCGCGAGTCCCGCGGAGGCCTCCCTACCTTGGGGGGAGCGCACCGGTGAAAGACGTGCGTGCGACTACAGTGCCGGCACGCCCGCTGGCGTCACGCTACGAAGTTCCCCTCATCGACGAACGCCACGTGAAGGAATCGATCATGGACGACGAGATCCAGTTGATCAGTGACGGCGACGGCCTGGCCGTCATCGGGAGCCCCACGGCGGTCGAGCGCTTCCTCGTGTCGGAGGGGCAGCCGTCGAAGGATCTCGGCCTTCCGCGGCTCGGGTCAGCCCTCGCTACAGTCGCTGGCACCTCTCAGGCAGGCTCTGAGATTGCCGCCAACTCTGGTCGATGGCTGAAGCTGACGAAGGAGTCCGCGCAACTCGTCGACAAGTACGGGCTCAGGGAGAGTGCCACGACGGGCCTTCGGTCGGGAGTGCTGAAGGGTGACAAGGGTCAGATCGGCGGGTTCGTCGAGTTCGCGAAGGGTTCTGGGTCGCTCCTGTCCAACCCGGCACTCCTGGCCGGTGCGGCGGGGATCATGGCTCAGCTGGCGATGCAGCAGACGATGGACGAGATCACCGACTACCTCGCGACGATCGACGAGAAGGTCGACGACCTGCTGCGCGGCCAGAAGGACGCTGTCCTGGCGGACATGATCGGGGTGGATCTTGTGATCGAGGAGGCCATGACTGTCCGAGAGCAGGTGGGGCGGGTCTCCGAGGTCACATGGTCGAAGGTGCAGGGCACGTCGGTCACGATCATGCGGACGCAGGGGTATGCGCTGCGTCAGCTCGACGCGCTCGCGGAGAAGGTGGAGCGCAAGACCAAGATCGGTGATCTTGCCAAGGCCTCGAAGGACGCCGAGTCCCAGGCGCAGGAGTGGCTCGCCGTCCTGGCACGCTGCTTCCAGCTGCAGGACGCGATCGCCGTGCTCGAGCTCGACAGGGTTCTGGACGCGGCTCCGGACGAACTAGACCGCCACAGGATCGGGATCCAGACGGCACGACGGAATCGGCTGGGCCTCATCTCGCAGAGCACCGAGCGCCTGCTCTCCCGCATGGGTGTCGCCGCCGGCACGGCCAACGCGAAGGTGCTGCTGCACCCGACCTCGTCCCGGGAGGTGGTGCATGCCAGCAACCGGGTCGAGACCGCCGTCGTCGACTTCCACGGGCGCCTCGGCATCGAGCGCGACCGGCAGTCGTTGGAGGCGCGGCGGTGGAGGGACGCGGCCGTGGAGGCCCGGGACAAGGTGCTCGAGACGGGTGCGGAGGGCCTCGACGCCAGCCGGCGGCTCGGCAGCGAGACGATCGGCCGCGCCCGGTCGGCGACGGGCAAGCTCTCCACCGGGATCGCCGAGCGCGCATTCCGTGGCCGTGCGGGCGACGATCAGGATCCGACGACGGAGGAGCAGGCGTGATCGCCGGCCTCGAGTGCGGCACGTGCGGTTCCGGTGACATCGAGCTGCTGGACGTCCTGCCCGACGGGCGCCGACGTGTCTGCTGTGTCGACTGCGGGAAGTCGTGGGTGCGCGGCACCGCGACGGTGTCGACGAGGCCCCGGCCACTGCCGACCTTCGAAGAGCTCAGGAAGACCTTTCCGAGCGCGGACGACGTCGTGCCCGAGCGGCTCGTGCACGCCGAGGTGCTCAAGAGGCGGTACCTCGCCGAGGTCAGCCCGAAGCCGGACCCCGCTGTCGCGCACTACTGGACCAAGTACCAGCGAGTCTTCAGCGCAGAAGGACTTCCGACTGCCGCCCCGCAGGACCTCAAGGACTTCGCCAACGTGTCCGTCGGTGCGAACCCGGGCAACATGTCGGTGTTCAACACCGAGTGGAACCGGATGGGCGACGAGGCGAGTGCCGCGCAGGTGCGCAAGGTCGTCGAGTACTTTCTTCGTGGCCCGGAGTCCACACCGCTCGAGGACCGGCTCACGCAGTTGATCGACGACACCACGCCCTTCGGGATGAAGGGTTTCAAGGAAGCGCTCCTGACCAAAGTGCTGTGCGTCGTCTACCCCGACGAGTACCTCACGATCCTCAAGTACACGGGCACAGCCGGAAAGCTCGAAGTCGCGCGTGCGATCTGGGGGATCGAACTCCCCGACCCCCACCGGGTCACCTGGACGATCGGTCGGCTCGTCGTGTGGAGCAACACACTGCTGCGAGCGCTGATCGGCGACGGGTTCCAGACCCAGGAGCACGCTGCCGCCTTCCTGTGGTGGGCCAAGGACCAGCCATTCGGCGGTGAAGGCGTCGAGACCTGAGCCGCGTCGGACGAGCGGGCGGTTCTCGCCGAGCGAGTTGGTCCGCGGGGTGTCGCAGGTTCGGGCGATGGCACAAAGCCATGGGTCATCGACACCGCTGCACACAGAAAGTCGACCCGCGTGTGCACTGTCGTCCGTACCATCGAATAACACGACTTCCGATGGTAGCCTGCTGCGGTGGCATCGGAAGTGAAGTGGCCGACGTTCGGGTCGGAGGTGCTCGTCTGGGAGCCATCAGACGCCGAGTACGGACCTCGCGCGGGTCGGAGCCGCCGCCGGGGACCCTACGAGGCCGCCGTGCCGGCGCCCATCGCGCGGTCGGAGCTCCGGCTCGACGGCCCGACGATGGCTCTGGTCGCCGAGGCGAGTGCCGAGATCGCCCGCCTCGACGGCGAGTCGCTGGGCTCCCTGATGTCGTACGCGTCGTTGCTGCTCCGGACCGAAGCCGCCTCCTCGTCGCAGATCGAGAACCTGACCTCGTCGCCGAAAGCCATCGCCCTGGCCGAGCTTGGTCGCCGGGGCAGAGCCAACGCGGACGAGATCGTCGCCAACGTCGCAGCCATGAGGCGAGCGCTCGACGTCTCCGAACGGCTGGACGCCGACGCCGTCCTGGCCATGCACCAGGTCCTGATGCGCGACCACATGCCCGGTGCTGCGGGACGGTGGCGAGGCTCGGCGGTGTGGATCGGCGGTTCGGCGCAGAGTCCGCACGGGGCCGACTACGTGGCGCCACACGCCGGGCTGGTGCCGCAGGCCATGGACGATCTCGCCGAGTTCATGTCCCGCGACGACCTGCCGGCCCTGGCGCAGACGGCGGTCTCGCACGCGCAGCTCGAGAACATCCACCCCTTCCCCGATGGCAACGGACGCACCGGACGCGCACTGATGCACGCTCAGCTGCGGCACGCGGGCCTGACCCGCCATGTCGTCGTCCCGATCTCCGCCGGCCTCCTCGCCGAGACCGACAGGTACTTCGCAGCCCTGACGGCGTACCGCTCGGGCGACCCCGTGCCCATCGTGGTGCAGGTGTGCGAGGCGGTCTTCCCGGCGCTGCGCAACGCCCGCACCTTGATCGCCGAGGTCTCCGAGGCGCGTGACCGGTGGGCCGGGGCCATCCGCGCACGCCGGGGCGCGTCGGCGTGGCGCCTCGCGGACCTCCTCGTCGAGCGTCCCGTCATCGACGCGCGGCTCGCGGCAGAGCGCCTCGGCGTCACGACGGCGAACGCCCAGGTCGCGATCGACCGCCTGGTCGAGGACGGCGTCCTCGACCAGATCGGCAGAGGGGCTCGCGATCGTGTCTGGCAGGCGGTCGAGATCATCGAGGCGATGGAACGGTTCGCCGAGCGTTCCCACCACCGCATCGTGTGACGGCTGCTCATGCGCACCCCAGACTCACGGGGTGACTTCCGACGCCGATGTGTCGCTCGTCGTCGCACTCGGCGTCACGGCGAATCGGGACGCGACCCCGAGCCGCACGAGCAGATCGGGGAGATGAGTCCGCAGGGTGTCCCAGACGATCTCGTCGCCGACGCCGTCGTCCTGGTGCGCGATGCGGTTCCGCGTCGCGCGGATCTCTCGCCACGGGACGTCTGGGTGCGCTGACACGAAGGCTGCGGGGAACCTGTCGGCGGCCGCCGAGACGTCGACGATGACGCTGCGACCCGCGCGGCGCAGGATGTCGTCCTCCGGGTCGAAGAACGCCTCGCGACCCCGTAGGACGATGCGGCGAGCACTGGCCCCGAAACGAGACAGGTCCTCCAACGTTCGTGTCGTCTTGCCAGCGTCGGCATCACGCGCGGCTGACGATCCCAGTTCGTTCACAGCGGTTGCGACTCTCGACGCGCACGCTCGACCGTCAGGGACGCACCGGAGTCGGGAACGACGTCGACGGGACACCGAGCGCCTCCTCGAGGTCCAGCTCGAGCCCGGTGAGGGTCCACGCCGAGGTCCCCGGCGGGAAGCTCACCAGCAGGTCGAGGTCGGAGTCGAAGTCGTCCTCGCCACGGGCCGTCGAGCCGAAGACGCGAGGCGCGCTCCCGCCTCGTGCTCCGACGATTCGCTGGACGTCTGCGCGGTGGCGGTCGAGGACCTCGCGCGGACGTGCCCGGGTCGCATCGAGCAGGCGTGCGAGCGTCCGCGGTTGAGGGCGCCGCCGCCCGGACTCGATGGCGGCGATGTTGGGCTGCGGCACGCCGGATCGCGCCGCGAGCTCGCGCTGCGACAGCGCTGCTTGCTCGCGCGCGCGCCGGACGCGGTCGCCGTCATCCATGGGGCGACGATATCGAGTGCGATATCGGATGTCGACGCTTGTCGCAAGATCGATGCTGTCAGGTCGTCCCCGTGCGCTGCCCCGTGCGACTGGTCCGACCTTCAGTGCCCGGTCGTCGCCGTGCGGTGGTAGGCGTCGACGACGTCGAGCGGCAGTCGCCCGCGGTCATTCACGCTGTATCCGTTGGCGCGCGCCCACGCGCGGATCTGCGCCGGCGAGACGTCCTGTGAGGCCGGTCCCGTCGACTGCTGCGTGCGCTCAGACGAGACGCCTTCGTCCGCAGGGAGCTGAGCTCGACGGACCGGGGTCACCTTGGTCGCCGCCGGCAGGGCCGGCTGGAGGTGTTGAAGCAGCACCGCGAAGTCGTCCGGGCGGACGACACGCGTCCCGAGCTCTCGTGCTCGTTCCGCCTTGGTCCCTGCCACCGAGCCGTCGGAGACCAGCATCGCCGTCTGGCGAGAGACGTTCCCGACGACCCGCACGCCCAGTTCTTCGGCCCTCTTCTCCAGACGGTCGCGGTCGACGTCGTCGCAGCCGGTGAAGACGACCTTGTCGCCCACGCGCAGCGGTTCGCCTCTGGACCAGTCGTCGGGGAGTGGGCCGAGTCCGGCGCTGAGGCGCGCCGATCGCGCGGCGTCGGCGTGCTCGACGAGGCGTGGCACGACGTCCTTCGGGACGCCGAGCGTCGCCGCGAGGTCGTGCAGCTCCTGCCGCTCGACACGCGACACGTGCCCGTCGTCGAGGGCTCGGTGGGCGAGAGCAGCGACGAACGCGCGGTGCGTCGTGGCGACGTCGTGGGCCGAGAGCCCGTAGAGCTCGACGAGCTCGACGAGCGACGTCGACTCGTCGTCGGTGAGGACTCCGTCCTCGAGCACCTCCGCAAGCAGCTCGAGATAGGGCAGAGAACCCTCCGGCGCACCCTCCTCGACGAGCTCCGCGAGCGTGAGTGCCGTCAGCTGCTTCACGAGCGGAGTCGCCGCAGTGCGGGCGGTCGCAGAGCGTGGACGCGGGCGGACCGTTCGCGCGCTCGTCGTCGGGCGTCCGGGTGCCGGCTCGAGTGGTCCGGTGGAGGGAACTCGGACCGGTCCTGAGGGCCAGGCGACGTCTCGCGCCTCCGACGGAAGCTGGTGCAGCTCGTCGACCCCGTAGGCACGCCGCCCTGAAGCCAGATACCACTGGAGGAGTCCCGCGGCCGCACGTGCGTCGCCGAGCGCAGAGTGGGCGCCGTCGAGCCGTACCCCGGCAGCGTCGCAGCAGTCGACGAGCCGGCGGCGATCCAGGTCGGGCAGATGGTGCCGGCTCGACTCGAGGGTGCACGCCGCGGGAAGCCAGGGCAGGTCCCATCCGGCCCGCGTGAACTCCGCGCGAAGGAACGCGGCGTCGAACCGTGCGTTGTGCGCGGCGAGGGCGAGGCCTCCGACCCGCTGGGCAACGTCTTCGGCGACGTCGCGAAAGAGCGGTGCGCCCGCGACGTCCGCGGCCGTGATGCCGTGGATGTGCGTCGCGCCGACGGGCCCTTCGGGGTCGAGGCGTGTCACCCACTCGTCGACGACGGTGCCGTGCGCGTCGACGCGGACCACGGCAAGCTCGAGGATGCGATCGCGACGCGGTGCGAGCCCGGTCGTCTCGACGTCGAGGACGGCGAACGCCGGTACGAGCGGACGGCCTGACGGTGCAGGTGCGACCGTCGTCGTACTCCTCGCCTGAGGAGTGACGGGAACGATCGCCCCTGCGGTCTCGTCACGTCGCCGACCGCGCAGCCAGTCCCATAACCCCATCCCGAGTCCCCTTCGTCGCCCCGGGCATCCGGCCGGCCCGCGTCCGGAGACATGCTGGCAGGGTTGAACGGGCAGGCGAAGGGCGTACCGGGTGAAATCCGGCAACGCGTCATCCCTCACGCGCCGGCAGCAGCTGCGCGAAGCCGTACAGGAAGTCGAGATCGGGCGGCGGCTCGGGAGGATGGAGGTCACGGTCTGGGGTGATCCGCGTCTGAGCTGGACGTCTCCGACGGGCGCGGTCTACCTCTCCGAACCATCGAGGACGCCGTCCGTCAAGTGCTCGAGCTTCCACGCAGTCTCGTGCTTGAGGCACGTGATGCTTGCGGCAGAGGTGGGCGAGGTTGTCGGCGTCGGTCCGCCCGCCGAGGGCGAAGTCGACGCCGTGGTCGACGTCGCAGCGTGCCGCGGGCACGGTGCAGCCCGGGAAGCGGCACGTCTTGTCGCGGACCGTGAGCCATGTGCGCAGGTCGGCGGGCACGGTGTAGCTCTCGCGCCCGACGGAGAGGACGGCTCCGGTCTCGGGATGGGTGAGCAGTCGTCGCAGCGACGGCGCTCCGGCGGTGAGGCGCCGTGCGGTGTCGGGGTCGATCGGGCCGTGACCGTCGAGGAGCCCGGGTGCGTCACCACCGAGCAGCGTCAGCACCGGGACGGTGACGTGAACGCGCGGCGCGATCGAGCGCGCGAGGTGGGCGAGACTCGGCACCTGTGTGCCGTCAGGGGCGAGAGCGCTGCCGGGCAGGAGAGCGTCGCCCCGACCGGGCGAGTCGTCAGGGCCGAGGGCGCCGACACGAGCGAGGCCCCCGTCGTTCCGGGATCCGGGGCGGTCCAGGGCGAGGTCGACAAGCACGTCCGCGCGCAGTTGCGCGACGGTGCGTGCGTCCCCTCCGCGACGCGCGTCGACGGCCGTGCTCGTGAGCCGGTCGTGGATGGCGTGCGCCGACACCGCCGGAAGCAGTGCGCTCAGCCATGCCATCCCGTCCTCGGCCGGGTCGACCCACACAGCGCGCTTCGCCACGGCGCGCTCGTGCCGCAGGGCGAGCGGCTCCGGGTGCACCGTGTCTCGCGCCCGGCGAACCAGTTGCCGGAACGACTGGGGAGTGGTCGTCGCGGCGCGCGAGGCACGCGTGCGCGACCTCGGTCGCGGCCTGCGGGTCGAGATCGGCGACCGCGCGGGCCAGTGCGCTGGCATGCGCGACAGAGAAGTCACCCGCGCACAATCCCGCCAGGACCGAGGGCGCCGAGTGGGTGAGCGTCGCCGCGTCGTCCACCATCCCTTCGGCTGCGCCTTCCCGGAGGCGCAGCGCGCACGCGAGCTCGGCGACCACCGCCCTCCGCGCCAGCTCCACCCGCCGCTGCGGCGTCGCGCCCTCCGCGCGCGCCGACTCGTCCGCGAGCAGGGCGTCGTGTGCCGCGAGCGCCGCGACCCGCGCGCGCTCGAGCGCCACCGTGCGCGCACCGGTGAGCGCGTCGATCTGCCGCTGGATCGCGGTCACGTCCGCGATCGCATCGGCCAACGCCTCCAACGATCCCGCGGCTGGACGGACGGTGGGCCGTGTGCGCGCGTCGTCGGGAGCGGGCCGGGACGCGAGTGCGCTCCGCACGCTGCCCGCACTGCTCGCAGTCAGCGTGGCCGTCGTCATGCGACCACTCAACCACCAGCCACCGACATTCAGTCGAACGTGCGTTCGAAGAGGTTGTCAGGCCGTGACGTCGTCCGGGGTGAGCGCCCGCACCCGCCGTCCGGTCGCGAGGAACACCCCGCGCAGCCGGACATCCTGGCGCGCGGCCGCCCCGCGCAGACCGGCGAACCACCGCCCGTCCGCCGGCGTGACGGCGTCGGTCCCCGGGCGCTCGAGCATCAGCACGGTACTCCCGCCGGGCGCCTGATCGGCGAGCACGTCACGCACGATGCACACGAGGTTGTCGACCATCTCGTCGTCGGGTGACGGGGGGACGTCATCGATGGGGACGACCGCGCGCAACGGGCGGTCCTCGGCGTCGAGGAACGTGATCCAGAGACTGAAGCGCGGCGCGTCGACGTCCTGGTGGAGGAACTCGACCCACGCGAGGAGGGCGTCGTCGTCGGGCAGGCGGTCACCGGGACGGATCGTGCTTCGGGGTGTCGTCATCACGCCAGGATGGAGGCGATGGAGCCCATGCCGACGAGCGTCCACAGGTTCCGCGCGACGACGGACGCGACGGTGACCGTCCACAGGGCGGCCCGTCCACGGTCGCACGAGAGACGCCGGTGCCGTCGAGGTCGCGAGGTGGCGATGTCGCGATGTCCTCACGTCCTCACGTCCTCACGTCCTCACGTCGTGACGCTCTGGCCTCACACCCTGACGTCCCGACATCGCGATACCCGGGCTTATCGACACACGGCCCGCCAACGGTGCCCCGGGGCGAGACGCTGGGGCCACGCCGCGAACACGGCGCGCCGCTAGGCTCACGACCAGCACCGACGCACGGAGGAACGATGCGCAGCACGGAGTCCGACTGGGAGCACCTCGCGCTCGAGCACCTGGCCGAGCCGCTCGGGTGGCTCCCGCTCGAGGGGCGCGAGATCGCTCCCGGTGCGACGTCCGCCGTCGGGCACCGCGGGTACTCGCCGAGCGGCGAGCAGCTGCCGCAGCGCGAGGCGTGGGACGAGCTGGCGATCCCGTCGCGGATGCGGTCCGCGATGCGGCGGCTCAACCCGGACGTGCCGCGCGACTACCTCGAGCA
Organism: Cellulosimicrobium sp. So1_17; assembly: GCF_055181235.1. Taxonomy (NCBI): domain Bacteria; kingdom Bacillati; phylum Actinomycetota; class Actinomycetes; order Micrococcales; family Promicromonosporaceae; genus Cellulosimicrobium; species Cellulosimicrobium sp. So1_17. Next base: position 1,546,566 of record NZ_CM143702.1, on the reverse strand, counting down.
GGCGCTGGTCGAGATCCTGCGCCCGACGTCGCAGGACGCGATCACGGAGAACAAGCGGATCCACGACGTGCTCGTCGACGGCTACCGCATCACGTACACCGAGGACGGGCGGCAGCAGACCCCGAGCATCCGTCTGGTGTCGGCGCGCGAGGACGAGAACGAGTGGATCGCGGCCAACCAGGTCCGCGTGGTGCAGGGCGAGGTCGAGCGGCGCTTCGACCTCGTGCTGTACCTCAACGGCATGCCCGTCGTCGTCATGGAGCTGAAGAACGCCGGATCGGCGCACGCGGACGTCGCGGTCGCGCACGCCCAGCTCGCGACGTACGTGCGGGAGCTCCCCATGGCGTTCCGGTTCTGCGTCCTCACGGTGATCAGCGACGGGCTGGTGGCCCGGTACGGCACGCCCTTCACGCCGCTCAACCACTTCTCGCCGTGGAACGTGGACGACGACGGTCGCGTCCTCGGCCCCACGGGCGCGCCGCTCCCGGCGGTCGCCGACGTCGCGGGGGCCGCCGCGCACGACGGCCCCGTCGTCGACGGCATCACGGACGAGCCGGCCGCCGTCGCCGGACCCTCCGTCCCCACGTCCCCGCTCGAGACGCTGCTCGACGGGCTGTTCAACCCGCAGCGGTTCGTCCAGCTCCTGCGCGGCTTCGTCGCGTTCGACGCCGGTGAGGACGGGCTGACGAAGCGGGTCGCGAAGCCGCACCAGTACTTCGCCGTGACGAAGGCCGTCGGCGCGACGGTCCAGGCGGTGGAGACCGACGGGCGGGCCGGCGTCGTGTGGCACACGCAGGGATCCGGCAAGTCGATGGAGATGGAGCTGTACGCCGCGCACGTGGCGCGGCACCCGAAGCTCCTCAACCCGACGATCGTCGTGGTCACGGACCGCACCGAGCTCGACGGCCAGCTCTACGAGACCTTCGCGCGGTCCCAGCTGCTCACCGAGGAGCCGCGTCAGATCAAGCGCCGGGCGGAGCTGCGGGACGAGCTCGCCGCGCGCGTCACGGGCGGGATCTACTTCACGACGCTCCAGAAGTTCGGCCTCACCGCCGACGAGAAGGAGCGCGGGGCGAAGCACCCGGTGCTGTCGGAACGGCGCAACATCGTCCTCGTCGTCGACGAGGCGCACCGGTCCCACTACGACGACCTCGACGGGTACGCCTGGCACCTGAAGAACGCGCTGCCGAACGCCACGCTCATCGCCTTCACGGGCACGCCGATCACCACCGCGGACCGGGACACGCAGAAGGTCTTCGGCGACGTCATCGACGTGTACGACCTCACCCGCGCCGTCGAGGACGGTGCGACGGTCCCCGTGTACTTCGAGTCCCGCCTGGTCAAGGTGGCCTTCGCCGAGGACGTGGACGCCGAGGCCATCGACGCCGCCGCCGACGAGGTGACGGTCGGTCTCGACGACGCAGAGCGCGCGCGGATCGAGAAGTCCGTCGCCGTCGTCAACGCCGTCTACGGGGCGCCGGCGCGCCTGCGCGAGCTCTCTCAGGACGTCGTCACGCACTGGGAGAAGCGTCGCGAGGCCATGGCGGAGCTCGTGCGCAGCGCGTCCGCGACGGACGTCGCGGCGGACACCGAGACCGCGCCCGGCAAGGCGTTGATCGTCGGCGCCACGCGCGACATCTGCGCGCGCCTGTATGCCGAGATCGTCGCGCTACGGCCCGACTGGCACTCCGAGGACCTGCGCACCGGCCGCATCAAGGTCGTCTACTCCGGCACCCCGGCAGACCAGCCGCCCGTCGCGGACCACGTACGCCGGGACTCCGAGAACGCCGTCCTGAAGAAGCGTCTCAAGGACCCGGACGACGAGCTCGAGATCGTCATCGTCAAGGACATGATGCTCACGGGCTACGACTCGCCCCCGCTGCACACGCTCTACCTCGACCGTCCGATGCGCGGCGCACTGCTCATGCAGACGCTGGCCCGCGTCAACCGCACCTTCCGCGGCAAGAACGCGGGCCTCCTCGTCGCCTCGGCGCCGATCGCGGAGAACCTGCGGGTGGCGCTCGCGGAGTACACGGTGCGCGACCAGGGCGCGCGACCCGTAGGACGCACGACCGAGGACGCCGCCGACGTCGCACGCGATCTCGTCGCGCGGCTGCGCGAGCTCCTCGCGCCGTCCGGCTGGCGAGAGCGGCTCCTCGCGGCGCAGCGCACGGGCGCGCGCAGGGGGTACCTCGACACGCTGCTGGCCACCGTCGGCTGGCTGCGGGACCCACGGACCCCCGGGAACGGGCCAGTCGCCGAGGGCGAGGAGACGCGGCAGGCCGAGTTCCGCCGTCGGGCAGCGTCACTGTCCCGGGCCTGGGCGATCGCCGGCGGCACGGACGCGCTCGCCGACGTCGCGGACGAGGTGCGCTTCTACGAAGAGGTGCGCGTGTGGATGGGCAAGCTCGACGCGGAGGACCGGCAGGCGCGTGGGGAGCCGGTGCCGGACGACGTCCAGCGGTTGCTCAACCAGCTCATGGCCTCGGCGGTCACCTCGGGTGAGGTCCTCGACGTCTATGCCGCGGCCGGCCTTCCGCACCCGCGGCTGGACCAGCTCGACGACGCCTTCCTCGCGCAGGCGCAAGGCGCACCGAACCCTCAGCTGACGATCGAGGCGCTGCGCAAGCTCGTCACCGAGGAGGCTCGGCGCCTCACGCGGGGAAACCTCGTGCGGCAGGAGATGTTCTCGCAGCGGCTGCAGGCCGTGATGGCCAAGTACGTCAACTCCAACCTCACGTCCGCCGAGATCATCGCCGAGCTCGTCGAGCTGGCGCGCGAGGTCGCGGCGGAAGAGAACCGGGGACAGCGGTTCGAGCCCCCGCTCGACCGGGACGAGCTGGCGTTCTTCGACGCGGTGGCGACCAACGAGTCGGCGGTCGACGAGCAGGGTGACGGTGTGCTCGCCCAGATCGCCCGGGATCTGGTCGCGATCATGCGCCGCGACGTCAAGACCGACTGGACGGTCCGGGACGACGTGAAGGCCAAGCTGCGGTCCTCGATCAAGCGACTGCTCATCAAGCACAAGTACCCGCCGGACCGCCAGCCCGAGGCGATCGTCCTCGTCATGCAGCAGATGGAGTCGATGGCGCCGCGCTACGCGGCGTGACGTCTCGAAGCGGCCCCTGACACGGCGAGGCGTCGAGACGTCGTCGGCGCCTCAGCCGTCGTCGACCGCGAGGTACACCGGTTCGACGGCACCGGACGTGAGCCGCCACGTGCCGTCGGCCCCGGCGGGAACGGCGACGCACAGGTTCCCGACCAGGGTCGCGCCGACCGGGATGCGACCCTCGGTGACGAGCGGGCCGGGCACGGCGCCGCACGGCGCGGAGTGCACGGCACCGTCCGCGCCGACGAACGCCAGCGCGACCGACTCCGCCGTCTTGACGCCGCTGCCGGGGCCCCAGTGGTAGGCGGAGGCCGGGACGACCCAGTACTCGGTCCCGTCCTCGGGGGCGGTCGCGGCCGGGTCGGCGGCGAGGATCTCGGCGGTCGCGTCGCGCGGGGTCCCGAGGGTGACGTCCCAGCGCGGTCCGTAGACGGTGGCTCCCACGGGCCACGGGTCGGCGGCGGTGCCGCTGCCCGGGGCCTCCGACCAGACCTCGTCGTCCGACCAGTCGTCGCCGTACCAGTCCTCCTCGTACCACCCGTCGTCGGAGAGGTCGCTCGGGGAGGCGAGCAGGGCCTCCCCGTTGCTGGCGAGATAGCTGCCCGCGAAGGCGACGACCCCTCCGACGACGAGCGCCGTCGAGCCGCTGACGACGCCGACGACGACGCGGCGTCGCGTCGTCGTCCCGCCGCCGACCGGACGAGGAGCCGTGGCGCGGTCGGGGCCGCCTGCCGGTGCGTACGGCGACGGGCGGCGGGTGTCTTCGTGCACGCGGGGGAGCAGGCCGGGGGGCAGCGTCATCGTCCCGCCTCCGGGGCCAGGTACATCGGGGCGGAGGTACCGAGCGTGACCTTCCAGAGGCCCTCGGCGCCCGCGGGCACCGCGACGCACACGACCCCGTGGGCGGTCTCGCCGGACGCCACGTCGGGCGCTGCGGCGAGGTCGTCGGGGACGGCGCCGCAGGGGGTCGTGTGCACGACCCCGGACCCGTCGACGAACGTGACCTTCACCTGCCGCCACGCCGTTCCGGTCGGGAGCGTCCCGGTGTACGTCGCCTCGAGCGGGACCACCCAGAACTCGTCGCCGTGGCGGGGTGCGGCGTTCGACGCGTCGTGCGCGAGGACGGCCGCCGTGGCGTCGTGCGGCGCCTCGATCGTCACCTCCCACCGGTCTGTCCAGTACGTGTCGCCGAAGGGCCACGGGTTCGTGGGTCCGCCGCCGTCGGGGTAGTCGGCGGGATCGGCGTGGTCGACGACGACGCCGGGCTCCGACGGCGCCCGCGACGACCCTTCCTCGGGCGCCGCGGTCGTGCTGCCCGACGGCCCGGCACCTCGGTCGGTGGCCACCGTGTCGTCCGTGGCCACCGAGTCGTCCGTGGTCACCGCGTCGTCCGGGGCCGGTTGCTCCTGGGGGCCGTCAGGCTCGGCGAGCTCGCTGCCGTCGGTGGTCCCACCGCCGGTGTCGCCGGTCTCGGCCTGCGCGGTGTCGGGGCCGGGGACCGTCCGGCCGAGCACCGTCCCCCCGGTCACGCCCAGCGCCAGCCCGACGACGGCGGCCACGACGCCGACCGTCACGGCCGAGGGGCCGCGCGACGGCAGGGGTCCCGGCACGTGGACCTGCGGCGGCGACCCAGGCGTCGTGAAGGACACGAGCGGAACCTGACCTCCCGGCGCGGCGTGGCCCGGCAGCGCGGCGGGAGGGGCCACGGGGACCGGTGGTGGCGTCGTCGGGGGCGCGGTGCGCGGCACGTCACCGCGCCGGGGTGTCGGCGGGGCGAAGAGGTCGCTCACGTGCGGCTCCGGGTGGCTCGTCGTCGGGCTCGGCTCGCCCGGTCCTCGATGACGTGCCGTGCGCGAGCGGATCTTCGCACATCGCCGGGAGCCATCACCAGAACGCCCGGCGGAGCGCGTCTCGCGCCGACCTCGCGGGTATGGCCCGTGCCGACGTCTCGTGCAAGGGTGTCCGGTATGAGCCAGACCACCCGGTTCGTCGACCGCACGACCGACGAGGTCGAGGTACCGCTCCTCGGGGGCGACGTGTCCGACGGCCTCGTGCGCCGCGGTGACACGGTGCGTCGCCCGCGCGGCCCGCACAGCCCGGCCGTCGAGGCGTACCTGCTGCACCTCGAGCGCGTCGGGTTCGACCGCGCGCCGCGCTTCCTCGGGGTCGACGACGACGGCCGCGAGGTCGTGACGTTCCTGCCGGGGGAGATGGGCGGGCGGCCGCCGCAGGCCTGGGCGACCGACGAGGAGATCCTCGGGCAGCTCGGCGAGTGGCAGCGGGCCCTGCACGACGTGTCGACGGACGTGGTCCTCCCCGACGGGGTCGCGTGGCCCGAGCGGGCCCAGTTCCCCGAGGTGCCGGACGTGTTCGACGCGCCGGACGTCGTCGGGCACAACGACGTGACGGTCGAGAACGCGCTCTTCCTCCCCGTCGGCGAGGACCCGCAGGGGCCGCACCGCCTGGTCGGTGTCGTCGACTTCGACCTCGCGGCGCCCACGACCCGGCTCCTGGACGTGGCGACCACGCTCCTCTACTGGGCGCCGATCAGCCCTCCGGACGCGCGTCCCGCCGTCACCCGGGACCTCGACGCCGGACGACGCACGCGCCTCTTCGCGGAGGCGTACGGCCTCGACCGGTCCGAGCGGCTCGCCCTCCTCGACGTGCTCGCCCGGCGGTTCGCGCGGAGCTGGTACGCAATGCGGCACGCCGCCGCGACGCGCGGCGGAGGGTGGCAGCGGATGTGGGACGACGGGGTCGGCGACCGCATCCGGGAGAACGAGGCGTGGTTGGCCGCCCGGCGTCCCGAGCTCGTGCGCGCGCTGTCCTGACGCCGGCGACCCGGCGTCGGCCGAGGCCCCTGACGTCAGTCGCGTCGCATGCCGCGCCGCGCCCGTGACCACAGGCGCCGCAGCGGTCCGGGGCCCCGCACGACGGGGATCTCCTGCGTCTCGACGCCGTGGACCAACCACGCCTCCGCGTGCCGGCGCGCCTCGGCGGTCGACTCGCCGATCACCGGACGCGCGGGGAACACGGCGATGCGCTCGTGCTCGCGCAGGTCGATGACGTGGCGGAACAGGTCCGCGAGCGCCGGGTCCACCCCGCTGACGAACAGACGGCCGCCGTCCGCGCCGAGCCGGTCGGCGTAGGCCGCGAGGACCGTGAACGCGGTGGCGCCGAGGCTCGCGCGGCCGCGCAGACGGAGCACGACCACCGCCTCGCGCGCCCCCGACGGGTCGGGCAGCGCGGCCTCGAGGGACCGCGCCCCGGCGTAGAACAGGCTGCCGTGCACGTCGAGCACGGTCACCTCCCGCCCGGGCAGACGGCGCGGCGCGGGCTCCTCGCGGACGCGGCCGTCGTCCTGCCGCACGAGCCGCACGATCCGCAGGTCCTGCGACTCGCGGTTGGCCTGGAGCAGGATCGACAGCGCGGCACCGATGCCGACGGCGGCCGCGACGGGGAGCAGGAGCGTCGCGAGGAACGTCGTCGCCATGGCGATCTGCGACTGGCTGCCGGTCCGCCACGCCGTCGCCATCGCCGACAGGCGGATCGAGCCCGCCGACGCGACCACGAGGACGGCGGCGAGCGTCGCGGAGGGCACCGCACCGACCGGCCCGGACAGCGCCACGAGCACGACGAGCACCCACACGCCCGACATGATCCCTGCCCAGCGGTCGCGCGCTCCGGCCGCGGTGGCGACCGCCGTCTGGCCCACGGACCCCCCGACGGGGATGCCGCGGAACACGCCGACGGCGATGTTCGCGACGCCCTGGCCGACGAAGTTCCTGTCGGAGTCCGCCCGCCGGCCGCCGGGGTTCGGCACGGACTCAGCGACGCCCGCGCCCTGGACCAGCACGATCGCGGCGACGGCGAGCGCCCCCACGACCACGTCGGTGGAGATGAGGCCGAGCTGCGGCACGGCCGGAGCGGGCAGGCCGACGGGGATCGCCCCGGAGTCGGCGACCAGCTCGACCGAGCCGGCCTGCAGGGCCCACACCCCGACGGCGGTGACGACGAGCGCCACGACGGCGGCGAACGGCGCGATCCGCGTGCGGGCGAGCAGGAGGAGCAGGAGGACCGCGCTCGCCCCGACGACGACGGTGGGCAGGTCCCACGTCCCCGGTGACGTGATCACCTGGTAGGCGTCGCCGACCGCCACGGGAGACGTCGGGTGCGCGCCGGTGAGCGCCGCGAGCTGCCCGAGGAGGATGTTGACGGCCACGCCGGTGAGGAACCCCGTCATGACCGAGTGGGAGACGAAACCCGTGAGCCGTCCCAGCCGCGCCGCGCCGGCGAGGACCATGAGCACGCCGGCGAGCGTCGTCATGAGGACGAGCGCGCCGAGCCGGTCGTCCGGGTCCACCGCCCCGACCGCCGAGCCGGCGGCGAGGGCGGCCGCGCCCGTCGTCGTGACGATCATGCGCTGCGAGTCGACGGTGAGCCCGCCCGCGATCCGGCCGACGGCCGTCGCGTACAGCCCGTGGATCGGGTTGACGCCGACGAGGGTCGCCGCGGCCATGCCGTCCGGCACGCCGCCGACCGCCCCGGGCACCCCGGCGCTCGCGGAGGACCAGAAGGTCCCGCGCGCGGGGCGCACGCCCTGCCACCACCCGCGCGCCGCCCGCAGCGGACGGAACCCGCTCACCGGTGCCCCGAGGCGTGTCGCATGGCGACGACTCTGGCACGGCCCGGCAGGCTCGACCAGGCGAGCACGGCGCTGTCGACCGAGGATGTCGACATGCCCGACACGTCGTCCCCAGCCCCCCGGCTCGTCGTGCGTCGCCGCGCGTCCCGGACGGTGCGGTGGATGGCGACGCACCCCGCCTGGGCGGTCGCGCTGCGCTCCGGGATCGCGGCCGGCCTGGCGTGGTGGGTCGCGTGGGTGATCGGTCTCGCGTTCCCCGACCCGTTCGCCGAGTACCGCTACTACGCGCCGCTCGGCGCGGTCGTCGCGACGTCCTCGACCGCCGCACGGTCGGTGAGCCAGTCGGTGCGCGCGACCCTCGCCATCGTCGTCGGCGCGGCGGTCGCGGGGACGCTTGACCTGCTGCTGCCGACCGACTCGCTCACCGTCGCGGTCGTCGTCGTCGTGGCGAGCCTCCTCGCGGGGTGGCGCACCCTCGGTGACATGGGCCAGTGGACCGTGACGTCGGCGCTCTTCGTCCTCGTGATCGGAGGCGCCCGGGACCAGTCGGAGTTCGTCGTCGCCTACATCGGGCTCGTGGTCGTCGGGGCGGGGGTCGGCGTGCTCGTGAACCTCGTCGCGCCGCCGTTGCCGCTCGCGCCGTCGGAGGCTGCGCTCGACGAGCTCGGGGAGGTCCTCGCCGACCAGCTCGACGCCCTCGCCGACGGACTGTACGGCCACCGCGCCCCCCGCAAGGAGGAGTGGGAGGAGCGGCGTCGTGCCGTCGCACCGGCGGTCGACGGGGCACGCCGTGCCGCGGACGAGGCCCGCGACGCGCAGCGGCTCAACGTCCGGGCGCGCCGACAACGCGTGCGCCTCCACGAGCAGGAGCTGAAGGCTGAGCGGTTGTCCGTGACGACCGCCGTCGTCACGGACCTGGTGCGCATCCTCACGGAGGGGGAGCGGGACGAGATCGAGCCGGAGCACCGGGTGCTCGGGCCGCAGCTGCGCAATCCCGTCGCCGAGGCGCTCGCCGCGCTGGCTACCGTGGTCCGCGAGGGCCGCGACGCCGACCGGGAGCCGGCGCTCCTCGCCCTCCGCGAGCTCCGGGCTGCTCTGGCGCGCGAGCGGGAGCAGGGCACCGGCGACGACTACCTCGCCGCCGGCGCGATCGTGCTGGAGATCGAGCGCGCGCTCGAGGCGAACCGGGGGACGACCGACGTCGTCCCCGACGAGGGCTGAGCGGCGGGGCCGCCTCGGCACGGTGCCTCCGCGGGCGCACGCTGACGCACGCGGTCGTGGCCCGCCCGGGGATCCGGACGGGCCACGACCACGGCCGCGACGACGTCGGCTCACGTCGGCTGGTCGTCACCTCACCGCGGCTGGTCGACGTCCGAGCCGACGAGGAACTGCGAGTACGCCCCGATGGTGAGGAACGTCGGGAAGTCCTCGGCGAGCGCGACAGCGCGGAACACCGCGGCCGCCTCGTCGACCCGGTCCCCGGGCGTGCGGGGCAGGTCGTCGACGATCTCGGCGAGCAGCGCCTCGACGCGCTCGCGCGTGATCGGCACGCCGTTCTCCGTGCGCGTCCCGGACGCGATCCACTGCCACACCTGCGAGCGCGAGATCTCGGCGGTCGCGGCGTCCTCCATGAGGTGGTCGATCGCCGCGGCGCCGACCCCGCGCAGCCACGACTCGACGTAGCGCACGCCGACCGACACGTTGGCGCGGAGCCCGGCCGCGGTGACGGTGGCGCCCGCGCGCCGCGCCGAGCCGATGTCGAGCAGCTCGTGCTGGCCCACGCGCACGTCCTCCCGCAGGCGCGACACCTGGTTCGGCCGGTCGCCGAGCACCGCGTCGAGCTCGGCGCGCGCGACCTCGATGAGGTCGGGGTGCGCGACCCACGTGCCGTCGAACCCGTCCGTCGCCTCGCGCCGCTTGTCGGCCCGCACCTGCTCGAGCGCGCGCTCCGTGACGTCGGGCCGGCGCCGGTCGGGGATGAACGCGCTCATCCCGCCGATCGCGTGCGCCCCGCGCCGGTGGCACGTGGACACGAGGAGCTCGGTGTACGCGCGCATGAACGGGGCCGTCATGGTGACCTGCGCGCGGTCGGGCAGCACGTAGGAGTCGCCGCGCGTGCGGAAGGCCTTGATCACCGAGAACAGGTAGTCCCAGCGTCCCGCGTTGAGCCCGGCGCAGTGGTCGCGCAGCTCGTGGAGGATCTCCTCCATCTCGAACGCCGCGGGCAGCGTCTCGACAAGCACCGTGGCCCGGATCGTCCCCTGCTCGATCCCGACCCACTCCTGCGCGAACTCGAAGACGTCGTTCCACAGCCGCGCCTCGCGGTAGCCCTCGAGCTTCGGCAGGTAGAAGTACGGCCCGCGGCCGCGCTCGACGAGCTCGTGGGCGTTGTGGAAGAGGTACAGGCCGAAGTCCACGAGCGACGCGGACGCCGAGACGCTCACGCCCGCCCGGTCGACGTACCGCATGTGCTTCTCGATGAGGTGCCACCCGCGCGGACGGAACACGATCGTCGGGAGGTCTGTGAGCGTCGCCGAGCGCAGCCGGTACTGCTTGCCCTCCGCGCTCGTGTGCTCGAGCGTGCCGCGGATCGCGTCGTGCAGCGCGAGCTGGCCCTCGACCACGTTGCGCCACGTGGGCGACGACGCGTCCTCGGCGTCGGCGAGCCACACCTTGGCGCCGGAGTTGAGGGCGTTGATCGCCATCTTGGGATCGGTGGGGCCGGTGATCTCGACGCGCCGGTCCTCCAGGCCGGGCGCGCCGGTGGATCCGGCGACGCGCCACGACGGGTCGTCGCGGACCGGTCGGGTCTCGGCGCGGAAGTCGGGGTCGATCCCGTCGGCGACGTCCTGCCGGCGCTGCTGGCGGTCCATGAGCAGCTCGTGGCGACGCGCCACGAACCGGTCGTGCAGCGCGGTGAGGAAGTCGAGCGCCTCGGGCGTGAGGATCTCGCGGTACCGCTCGCCGAGCGTGCCGGTCACGCGCAACGTGCCCTGCGGCGCGCGGCTCGTGGTGCCCGACGGCGCGGGGCGGGCCGGTGCGCCCCGGTGCGGGCCGCCGTCGGGCACGCCGCCGGACGTGCGCGGGGGAGAGGTGGTGGACGTGGTCGTGGTCGTGGTGGTCATGGCGTGCTCCGAAGGTCGTGGCCCCGCGAGATAGAACCCCAGGCGGCGAAGTAGAGCTCCGCGAGCTCTACCTCGATGCCGCGCGTTCTCTCTCGCGGGGGGTGGGCTTAGTGGAACTGGGCGGTCTCGGTGGACCCGGCGAGCGCGAGGGTGGCGGCGTCGGGGTTGAGAGCCGTGGCGACCCGGTCGAAGTAGCCGGTGCCGACCTCCCGCTGGTGGCGGGTGGCGGTGTAGCCGTCGGCCTCGGAGGCGAGCTCGGCCTCCTGCAGCTCGACGTAGGCGCTCATCGCACGGTCCTTGTAGCCGCGCGCGAGCTCGAACATGGAGTGCGAGACGGCGTGGAAGCCGGCGAGCGTGATGAACTGGAACGCGTAGCCCATCGCGGCGAGCTCCTTCTGGAAGCTCGCGATCTGGGCGTCGTCGAGGTGCTTGCGCCAGTTGAACGACGGCGAGCAGTTGTACGCGAGCTTCTTGCCGGGGTGCTCCGCGTGGACCGCCTCGGCGAAGCGCCGGGCCAGCCCGAGGTCGGGCGTCCCCGTCTCGACCCAGAGCAGGTCGGCGTACGGCGCGTACGCGAGGCCGCGTGCGACCACCGCGTCCTCGCCCGGCCGGACCCGGTAGAAGCCCTCGGCCGTGCGCTCGCCCGTGAGGAACGGCTGGTCCCGCTCGTCGACGTCGGACGTCAGCAGGTCCGCGGCGAGCGAGTCGGTCCGCGCGACGATCACCGACGGCACGCCCGCGACGTCGGCGGCGAGCCGGGCCGCGTTGAGCGTGCGGACGTGCTGCGCCGTCGGCACGAGCACCTTGCCGCCCAGGTGCCCGCACTTCTTCTCCGACGCGAGCTGGTCCTCCCAGTGCACGCCCGCGGCGCCGGCCGCGATCATCGCATGCATGAGCTCGTAGGCGTTGAGCGGACCGCCGAAGCCGGCCTCGGCGTCGGCGACGATCGGGGCGAGCCAGTCGCGGTCCGGCGCGGCGGCGGGATCAGCGTTCCCGGCGCGCTCCGCCGTCTCCACCTGGTCCGCGCGCAGCAGCGCGTTGTTGATGCGCCGCACGACGGCGGGCACGGAGTTCGCCGGGTAGAGCGACTGATCGGGGTAGGTCTGGCCGGACAGGTTGGCGTCCGCCGCGACCTGCCAACCCGACAGGTAGATGGCCTGCAGGCCGGCGCGCACCTGCTGCACGGCCTGGTTGCCCGTGTAGGCGCCGAGCGCGGCGACCCACTCCTCGGTGTGGAGCTGCTCCCAGAGGCGCTCGGCGCCGCGGCGGGCGAGCGTGTGCTCCTCGCGCACCGAGCCGCGCAGCGCGACGACGTCCTGCGCGGTGTAGTCGCGGGCGATCCCGTCCCAGCGGGCGTCCTCGGCCCAGGACCGGGCGAGGTCGGCGGCGGTCTGGGTCTGGTCTCCCGGGCGGGCCGTGTCGCGTCCCGCGCTCGCGGCGTCGTGCCCGACCTGCTGCGACGACCCGCCTGCCCGGACACCCGCCGTGCCGTCCGCGGGGAGGACGGTGCCGAGCGTGCGGGGACCGCCGACGTACTCGGTCGCGGACCGGCGGCTGACGATGGTGGGCCTGTTCACGGGGTGCCTCCTGTGGTGAGTCGTCGGTGACGCGTGTGCTCGTCCGACGTCCTGCGGATCGATCGTCGGCCTCGCGGTGAGGCCGTGTTTCGACCTTCGTGCCTCCGCAAGCCCGTTCTCAAGCCAGATCGAGCGAAAGATTCGCTGTTCTTCTGTTGTGCGCAAGGAGTGGCGTGTGTCACTCTCGGGTCATGGCTATCCCGACGACGCGACCGGCCGGAATCGCGGAACATGCGGAGATCCCTCTCGAGAGCGAGCCCGACGCCCTGACGATCGGCCGGCGCATCCGCCACCTGCGGACCGAGCGGGGCATGACGCTCGACGAGCTCGGCGCCGCGATCGGCCGCGCGCCGTCGCAGGTGTCGCTGCTCGAGAACGGGCGGCGCGAGCCCCGGTTCGCGCAGCTCCAGGCCGTCGCGCGCGCCCTCGGCGCGAGCCTCGACGACCTGCTCTCCGCCGAGCCGCCGTCACGGCGCGACGCGCTGGAGATCGAGCTCGAGCGCGCGCAGCGCGGCCCGCTCTTCGACGCGCTCGGCCTGCGGCCGGTGCGCGTCGGCAAGTCGCTGCCGACCGACGCGCTCGAGACGATCGTCGCGCTGCGGCGGGAGCTCGAGCGCCTGCACACCGAGCGCGCGGCGACGCCGGAGGAGGCGCGTCGCGCCAACGCCGAGCTGCGGGCCACGATGCGCGCGCAGGACAACTACTTCCCCGAGCTGGAGGACGCGGCGGCGGAGCTGCTCGACGGCGTCGGCCACGCCGGCGGTCCGCTGCCGCAGCGTGTGGCGGCCGAGATCGCGTCCCACCTGGGCTTCACGCTGCACTACGTCGGCGACCTGCCCCACTCGACGCGCTCCGTGCTCGACCTGCGGCACCGCCGGGTCTACCTGCCGAGCAACGGGATGCGCGGGCGGTCCAACGCGACGTCGGCGCTCCTGCAGGCCCTGGCGCCCCACGTCCTGGGGCACGCCGAGCCGGGCGACTACCGCGAGTTCCTGCGCCAGCGCGTCGAGGCGAACTACCTCGCCGCGGCGCTGCTGCTGCCCGAGCGTCACGCCGTCAAGGCGCTGCGGACCGCGAAGGAGGCGCGCGAGATCTCCATCGAGGACCTGCGCGACGCGTTCGCGGTCTCGTACGAGACCGCGGCGCACCGGTTCACGAACCTGGCGTCCAAGCACCTGGGCATCCCGGTGCACTTCATGAAGGTCCACGAGTCCGGCGTCATCCACAAGGCCTACGAGAACGACGGCGTCCGCTTCCCTGCCGACCCGCTCGGCGCGGTCGAGGGCCAGTACGTGTGCCGCAGCTGGACCGCGCGCACGGTGTTCGCCGTCGAGGACCGGCTCAGCCCGTTCAGCCAGTACACCGACACCCCGAGCGGCACGTACTGGTGCACGTCCCGGGTCCAGGGCTCCGCGGACGGCGACTTCTCGGTGAGCGTCGGGGTGCCGTTCGCGCACGTGAAGTGGTTCCTCGGGCGCGACACCACCGAGCGCCTCGTCTCCCGCTGTCCCGACGGCGCGTGCTGCCGACGTCCGCCCGACGCCCTCTCGGACCGGTGGTCCGGTCAGGCCTGGCCGAGCGCGCGACCGCACGCGTCGATGCTCGCGGCGATGCCGGCGGGAGCGTTCCCGGGCGTCGACCAGACGGAGGTCTTCAGCTTCCTCGATCGGCACGCGCCGGCGTAGCGTGCCGGACGTCACCGCCAGCAAGAGCCGCTCCCGGTTGCCCGGTCGGCACCCCCTCCCGACGATGGAGGGCATGACCCCGCGCCGACTCGCCCTCCTCGCCGTGCCCGCCGTCCTCGTCCTCGGCCTCGCCGCCTGCGGTGGTGACCCCGAGGACCCGGAGACGGTCACCGAGACGGTGACGGCGCAGGCGGACGGCGGTGCGGACGACGGGAACGCGGACGACGGGGACGCGGGCGGCGGGACGGCCGACGACGCGACGGACCGTCAGGTGTTCGCCGAGCACGGTGCCCGCGACGCCCGGGTCGACTGCGCGGGCGGCGCGGTCGAGATCAGCGCGGACGGCGCGGAGGTCGACGTCGTGGGCGGGTGCTCGACCGTGCTCCTCACGGGCCACGGCACGGAGGTGGACGTCGAGGCGAGCGACCTCGAGAGTCTCGAGATCTCCGGGAACGACGCGCGCGTGGACGTCGACGGTCACGTCGAGGCCGTCGTCGTCTCCGGTCACGGCGCCCGCGTCGAGGTCGGCAGTGTGGCGACGGTCCAGGTCAGCGGCAACGGCGTGCGCATCTCGTACGAGAGCGGCGACGCCCCGACGGTCGACGACGGCGGTGAGGGGACCTCGGTCGTCAGGGACTGACTCTCAGCCGTGCCGGCGCCGACCCCTGCACGACGTCCGCTGCACGACGTCCGCTGCACGACGTCCGCTGCGGGACGTCCGGGCGTCGTCGGGCTCAGCCGATCGAGCCGCCCTGGACCGGCGCGTCCATCGCGGCCTTGAGCCGCGTCGTGTCGGCCTCCGTCCAGCCGTCCGGCGCGTGCAGGACCGCGAAGCCGTCGGCGTACTCCAGCTCGTAGACGTGGCCGTGGCCGGACGGGATGTCCGAGGCCGCCGCGACGAACAGGTCGCCCTTGAGCTGCCAGAACGTGACGAACGGGTACCACCGCACGTCGCCGAGCACGTCCGGGCCGCGGGGCTCGCGCAGCCAGTCGGGCTCCGACCACAGCGTCTCGGGCGACCACCACGTGACGCCGTCGGACGCGTGCTGCAGGTAGACGACGCGCGGGTCCTCCCAGCGAGGGCCTGGACCCCACACGTCCGCGACCCCGGTGCGGACCGGGTCGCCCCAGCGGACCTGCCGACCGCCGTCGAGCACGGGCGCGTACTCGAGCGACCCGGGGTCCCGCGCGTCCGTGAGCTCGCGCCACAGCGGCGTGAACCCGGGCGTCCCGGTGAACATCGCGCCGTCGGTGCGGGCCTCGAGGTCCTGGACGCCGCTGAACGCGCCCTGCATGCCGAACGACCCGAGGGAGATGCCGGACGCGAGCAGGCGGGGGCGGTCGTCCTCGGGCAGCTCGGACCACCGGTCGTACACGGCCTCGAAGAGCGCCTTGCCCGCGGCGGGCGGGGTGGACCGGTCGCCGACGAAGCTGATCCAGCTCGGCAGGTACGAGTACTGCATGCTCGCGATCGCGGTGTCACCACCGTGCATGAGCTCGAGCGCCTCGGTCATCGCCGGGTCGACCCAGCCGGTGCCGGTCGTCGTCACGACGACGAGGACGGACCGGTCCCAGGCGTCCGTCCGGTCGAGCTCGTCGACGACGCGGGCGGCCGTCGCGTCGAGGTCGCCGTCCGCGTCGAGGCCCGCGTACGCGTGGATGGGCTCGAGCACGTCCGCGGGGTCGACGACGTCGCCCGCCTGCGCGAACGCGCGCAGCTCGTCGAGGGTCGGCCCGGAGACGACGAACTTGCGGCCCTCCGCACCGAGTGACTCCCACGTCTCGGGGGAGGCCTCGGACCCGGACCGTTCGGACCGGGCCGGTGGGGTGAGCCGGGGACTGATCTCGTCGTTCGCCGTCGCGAAGATCCCGTTGAGGGCACTGAGCACCCCGGACCAGATCACGCCGTTGACGACGAGCACGACGACGACCGCGACGATCACGCCGCTGGCGAACCGCGCGACGGGCACGGGGACGACGTTGTCGACGAGCAGGCTCAACCAGTGCGCGAGCCGGCGCAGCCCGCGCGCCGTCTGGAGGACGAGCAGCGCGACGAGCAGCGCGAGGAGGAGCGTCACGACCTCGCGGCCCGGGACGTCCTCGGACATGCCGAACAGGTGCCTCAGCTCGATCTGCCGCCGCGCGCCGAGGACGAGCGAGAGCGGCACGAGCACCCCCGCCGCCCCGGCGAGCACCCACCATGCGACGCGGCTCGCGCGTGCGGACCACCGGATCCGCAGCCCGACCTTCACCGCGAACCACTCGACGAGCGCGCCGAGCCCGTACCCGCCGATCGCGCTCACGCCCGAGATCACCGCCTGGTAGTACCAGGCGCGCGGGATGAGCGACGGCGTGAACGACACGCAGAACCACACGAGCGCGAGCACCAGCCCGGTCGCCGAGAACCGCCGCAACCACCGTCCCCACGCCCCACGCCGCCGCGGCGCCTCGTCGACGGGCTCGGGGACGCGGATCTCCGCGACGGTGGCGTGCACAACCGCGAGCGTAGGGGAGCGGTCCCGCGTCGTCCCCTCGAACCGGGACCGGCCCATCGGGGAAGCTCGGCGAGGTCGTGAGCTCCCGGTCCCGGGACGAGCTACGCCTCGAGCAGCAGCGCCTCGCCCTGGCCGCCGCCGCCGCACAGCCCGACGGCGGCCCGGCCGCCCCCGCGCCGCGCGAGCTCGTGCGCCGCGTGGACGGCGAGCCGCGCGCCGGACGCGCCGATCGGGTGCCCGAGCGAGATCCCGCCACCGTGCACGTTGACGATCTCGGGGTCGACGCCGAGGACGCGCGTCGAGACGGCGACCACCGTCGCGAACGCCTCGTTGATCTCGACGAGGTCGAGGTCGGTGACGTCCCAGCCGGCGCGGTCGAGCGCCTGGCGGATCGCCCGCGCGGGCTGGGAGTGCAGCGAGGTGTCCGGCCCGGCCACCTGGCCCCACGTGCGGACCGTCGCGAGCACCGTCGACCCCGCCGCCTCGGCGCGGGCGCGCGTGGTGAGGACCAGCGCTGCGGCGCCGTCGGAGATCTGCGACGCGTTGCCGGCGGTGATGGTGCCCTCGGGGTCGAACGCGGGGCGCAGCCGGGCGAGGCCGTCGGCCGTCGTGTCGGGGCGCACGCCCTCGTCGTCACGGACCTCGACGGGCTCGCCGCGACGCTGCGGCACGCTCACGGGCGCGAGCTCGGCGTCGAACAGGCCGTCCTTCGCCGCGGCCGCGGCGCGCTGGTGCGACGCGGCGGCGACGGCGTCCTGCTCCTCGCGCGAGACGAACACGTCGCCCGTGTTGGTCCGCTCGGTGGAGACACCCATGGACGCCCGGTCGAACGCGTCGGTGAGCCCGTCGCGAGCGACCGCGTCGACGAGCGTCGCGTCGCCGAACGCGAACCCGGCACGCGCGCCCGGCAGCAGGTGCGGCGCGTTCGTCATCGACTCCTGGCCGCCGACGAGCACGACCTCGGCCTCGCCCGACCGGATCATCCGCGTCCCGTCGATCACCGCCGTGAGCCCGGACAGGCACACCTTGTTGACGGTCACCGCAGGGACCTCCCAGCCGACGCCCGCGGCGGCCGCCGTCTGGCGCGCCGGGTTCTGGCCGGCGCCCGCCTGGAGCACCTGCCCGAAGACCACGGCATCGACCGCGTCGGCGCCCAGCCCGGAGCGCTCGACCGCGGCGCGCGCGGCCACGGCGCCGAGATCCACGGCGCTCAGCGCGGCGAGCGAGCCCTTGAGCCGCCCCTGGGGCGTGCGCGCGGCGGCGACCACGACGACGTCCTCGGCGCGGTCGGGGGAGTGGTCGGGGGAGAAGCCGGTGGTGCTCACTGCGGGACCTCCAGGGGTGCGGACGGCGGTGTCTGCGCGGGCGTCGGGGGTGTGGCGCCGCTCTCTCCCACGCTACCCCGGGCGCGCGCGGTCACGACGCGGCGAGGGGTGCGTCGTCGAGCCCGACGGTGAGCTCCGGCCCGGTCGCCGAGCGCACCTCGTCGACGCTCACGCCGGGCGCGGTCTCGCGCAGCACGAGCCCGTGCCGGGTGACGTCGATGACGGCGAGGTCGGTGATGACCCGGTGCACGACGCCCCGCCCGGTCAGCGGGAGCGAGCACGACCGCAGGATCTTCGGCGACCCGTCGCGCGCGACGTGCTCCATGAGCACGATCACCCGGGCCGCGCCGTGCACGAGGTCCATCGCGCCACCAGGGCCCTTGACCATCTTGCCGGGGATCATCCAGTTGGCGAGGTCGCCGCCCTCGGAGACCTGCATGCCCCCGAGGATCGCGGCGTCGATCTTGCCGCCGCGGATCATGCCGAAGCTCAGGGCGGAGTCGAAGAACGCCGCGCCGGGCAGGACGGTCACGGTCTCCTTCCCGGCGTTGATGAGGTCGGGGTCGACCGCGTCCTCGGTCGGGTAGGGCCCCACGCCGAGGATCCCGTTCTCCGACTGCAGCACGAGGTGCCTGTCGGCGGGGACATGGTTGGGCACGAGGGTCGGCAGACCGATCCCGAGGTTGACGTACCAGCCGTCCTGCAGCTCGCGCGCTGCGCGCGCGGCCATCTCGTCACGCGTGAGCGGCACGTCTCAGCCCTCCTTCGGCGTGGGGACGGCGGGAGCGGTGCCCGACGCCGCGGGCGCGGGCCGGCCGGTCTCCGCAGCGGGCCGGACCGTGCGTCGCTCGATGCGCTTGGGCGCGTCGGTCCCGACCTCGACCACGCGGTGCACGAACACGCCGGGGAGGTGGACGGCGTCGGGGTCGATCTCGCCGGGCTCGACGAGCTCCTCGACCTGCGCGACGCACACGCGCCCGGCCATCGCGGCGAGCGGGGAGAAGTTGCGGGCCGAGCGGTGGAACGCGAGGTTGCCGTGCCGGTCCCCGCGCTGTGCGTGGACGAGCGCGAAGTCGGTGGTGATCGCCTCCTCGAGGACGAACTCGGCCTCGTCCGCGAAGGTGCCGTCCAGCCCGCGCGGGCCCACGCCGAACGCGCGCACCTCCTTCGGCGAGCTCGCACGGGCGACCCCGCCCGCGCCGTCGTACCGCTGGGGCAGGCCGCCCTCGGCGACCTGCGTGCCGACGCCGGTGCGTGTCCAGAAGCCTGCGATCCCGGACCCGCCGGCGCGCAGCTTCTCCGCGAGGGTGCCCTGCGGCGTGAGCTCGAGCTCGAGCTCCCCGGAGAGGAACTGACGCTCGAACTCCTTGTTCTCGCCGACGTACGAGCTCGTCATCCGCCGGATCCGCCCGGCCCGCAGGAGCAGTCCGAGACCCCAGTCGTCGACGCCGCAATTGTTGCTCACGACCCACAGGTCGCGGGTCCCCTGCGCGAGCAGCGCCTCGATGAGCGCGACCGGGTTGCCGCACAGGCCGAACCCGCCGACGGCGAGCGACGCGCCGTCGGGCACGTCGGCCACGGCCTCGGCGGCCGACGCGACGACCTTGTCCAGGCCCGGTCGCCTGTCCGGGCGGCGGAGCCCGGGAGCGGGCGGGGGAACGGGTGGGCTCGTCAGGCTCATGGCGCGACCTCCTCGTCACGGCCGTCGCCGAGGGGTGGTGGACGACGGCGCACCGGCCGCGCGGCGACCGTGCCGCGCGGGATCTCGTGGGTCGATCATCCCGCGCCGCGCGGTGTCCGGGCGACCGGTGCCCTCGGGCGCGCGTCGCGCGCCGGGCGTCAGTGCTCGAGCCGGTCCTTCTCGTCGCCGATGAGGTCGGTGACCTCGTCGGGCAGGTCGTCGCGGTTCATGTCGTCGGAGCGGGCCTTGCGCGCGTCCCAGCGCAGTGAGAACGCGGCGAGCACGGCGGCGATCGTCGAGGCGCCGAGGATCGCGATCTTCGCGCCGTCCGTGTGCTCGGCGTCCGGGAACGACAGCTCGGCGATGAGGAGCGAGACCGTGAAGCCGATCCCCGCGAGGAGACCGACCGGCAACAGGTCGCGCACCCCGATCCCGGCGGCGAGACGCAGCGGGGTGAAGCGCGTGACGAGTGCGGTGACCCCGAGGACGCCGATGAGCTTGCCGAGGACGAGGCCGAGCACGATGGCGAGCACGACGGGCTGGGCGAGGACCTCGGAGACCGGGGTCTCGCCACCGACGATCGACACGCCCGCGGCGAAGAACGCGAAGAGGGGGAGGGCGATGCCCTGGGAGACCGGCCGGACCGTGCGCTCGAAGCGGTGCGTCCGCGACTCGCTCTCGCCGTGGACGACGAGCGCCGGGACCGCGAAGCCGAGGAGGACGCCGGCGATGGTCGCGTGGACGCCCGACTCGTGCATGAACGCCCACGCGACGGCCGCGACGGGGAGCAGGAGCCACCAGTGCGTGCGCCGGGCACGGACGAGCACCGCGTACAGCGCGACGGCGACCAGCGACAGGCCGAGGAAGAGCCAGTCGAGGGCCTCGGTGTAGAAGATCGCGATGATGACGATCGCGAGCAGGTCGTCGACGACCGCGAGCGTGAGGAGGAACGTGCGGATCGCGACGGGCAGCCCGCGCCCGAAGACGGCGAGCACGCCGAGGGCGAACGCGATGTCGGTCGCGGTCGGGATCGCCCACCCGTGCAGCGCGCTCGGGTCGCCCAGGACGAGCAGCACGACGACGAAGATCGCGGCCGGGACCGCCATGCCACCGACGGCGGCGAGCATCGGGACCCCGGCCTGCTTCGGGTTGCGCAGGCTCCCGGCGACGAACTCCTGCTTGAGCTCGACCCCGACGACGAAGAAGAAGACCGCGAGCAGCCCGTCCGCCGCCCACGTCGCGAGCGTGAGGTCGAGGTGCAGCGGGGCCGAGGGGCCGAGGACGGCGTTCGACAGCGTGAAGTACGCGTCGCGCCACGGGGAGTTCGCCCAGAGGAGCGCGACGAGGGCGGCGCCGATGAGCAGCGCGCCTCCCGTCGTCTCGCGGCTCGCCCAACGGCGCAGCGGGCCTGGTGCGGACGAGGAGGGCGCGGTGGACGGGGACGCAGCAGTCATGGTTCTCCTGGGGAGGTCGGTGGCGGGAGGGCGACACGAGGGGTCGCTGAACGCGTCGCCGACCAGACTTCCCGGCACACCGGGGACGATCCTACGCGGCGGCCGGGCACCGCGCCCGCGCGCCCGCGGACGACGAGCGGGGTCAGGTGGGCGGCGTCGTCGCCCCGTCGCCGTCGACCTCTCGCGCCAGCTCGAGCAGCCGCGTGACGGTGTTCCAGTTCCGGCCCGTCACGGGCGTTCCCGCGGCGCGCGACAGCACGGTCGTCGTGAGCGGCGACCGGCCGATGCCGTCGGGGTACCGCGCGTAGAGCACGCCGTGCGCGACGGCGAGGCTCTCGCGCCCCGCGGTGGACAGGTCCAGCCGCGCGATCCCCGCGGCGTCGACCGGCTCCTCCCCGACGAGCACGAGCACGTGCGACGGGTCCTCGCGCGCGGCCTTCGGCCAGGGGACGTCGGCGACGATCCGCTCGAGCTGCGCGGTCGTCAGCACGACGACGGTCGCGTCGACGCCGAACTCCTCGACCACGCCGTCGTGGACGAGGCGCGCCACGTCCGCGGCCGACCTCGCGCCCGAGCCGCCGGCCGCCACCACGAGGTTGCCGCTGTTGACGATCGTGCGGGGCGCGGCGAACCCGAGCTCGCCGGCCAGGGCGCGCAGCCGCGTCGACGGGACCTTGCGTCCGCCGACGTTCACGGCGAACAGCAGCGCGGCGTAGCTCATGGCACCTCCGGGGGACGGCGGTCGGACCAGGGCGCCGCCTGCTCCAGCAGCGCGGCGAGGCACAGCAGCAGCGCGTCGTCGCCGTGGGCGGCGCCGAGCATCACGCCGACGGGGACCGTACGCGCGGTGCCGTCGGCGTCCTCGACGCGCGCCTCGCCGAGCGGCAGCGAGATCGCCGGTCGGCCGGTGAGGTTGTACAGGCTCGTCCACGGGGTGAACGCGGTCTGCGCCGCGAAGTCGGCGGCGGGGTCGTCGTCGAGCCGCTGGGTGCCGACGAGCGCGGGCGGCTGGGCGAGCGTCGGGGACACGACGACGTCGACGCCGGCCCACGCCGCGGCGACCTCGCGCGCGAGGGCCTGCACCCCGGCGAGCGCCGTCGCGTGCTCGAGACCGGTGACCGCGCGTCCGCGCTCCCGCAGCCAGCGCGTGAGCGGGACGAGGAGGCGCTCGCGTTCCGTCGGTACGGGCGCCTGGAGCGCGCCGACCGACCACAGGGCCGCGAACGCGTCCCAGCGCTCGGCCGGGAACGGGGGAGCGACCTCGACGACCTCGTGGCCGGCGTCCGCGAGGAGCGCCGCGACGGTCCGGGCCGCAGCCGCGCACGCGGGGTGCACCGGGGCGTCGGCGGCGATCACGGGGTCGAGGAGCAGCCCGACCCGCAGGGGTCCCCCTCGCGAGACGTGCGGGACGGTCGCGCCGAGCGCCGCGACGAACGACCGCGGCGGGCCGTCCGCTCCGGTGAGGAGGTCGCGCGAGCGGGTGCCCGACGGCGCGACGTCGCCACCCGTGAACGTGTCGCCCGGCCACGGCCGCGCGAGCACGTCGAGGAAGGCTGCCGTGTCCCGGACGGACCGGGTGAGGACGCCGTGCGTGGCGAGCCCGGCGCCGTCGACCCCGGACGGTCCCGGGCTCACGCGGCCCCGCGAGGGCTTGAGGCCGACCAGGCCGCACGCGCTCGCGGGGATGCGCAGCGAACCGCCGCCGTCGCTGCCGTGCGCGACGGGCACGACGCGCCCCGCGACGGCCGCGGCGGCGCCTCCGCTCGACCCGCCGGCGGACCGCGCGAGGTCCCACGGCGTGCGTGCCGGAGGGCCGGTGTCTGGCTCGGTGTAGCAGGGGAGGCCGAGCTCGGGCGTCGAGGTCTTGCCGACGAGCACGGTGCCGGCGGCGCGCAGGAGCGTCACGACGCCGTCGTCGGCCGCGGGCAGGAACGGGTCGAGCGCCCCGGACCCGGCGCGCATCGGCACCCCGGCGACCATCGTCAGGTCCTTGACCGGGCACGGGACGCCGAGGAACGGGGGGAGCGCGCCCGGCACGTCGGCGGTCCCGTCACGGCGCGCCGCGACGAGCGCGGCCTCCGCCGCCTCGGCCTGCGTGCTCGAGAGACCGGGCGCCAGCACCGCGAAGGCGCCGAGCGCCGCGCCCGTCCGCTCGGCCGCCTCGAGGGTGGCGGCGAGCACCTCGGTCGGCGAGACGTCGCCGACCCGGAGCGCCCGCGCGAGCGAGGTCGCGTCGAGGTCGTGCAGGTCGGGGAGGCCCATGCGCCCGACGCTACCGGGGCGGCCGCATCGCCACCGCGCGGGGACGCTCCTATGATCGCTTGTGCCCACTCCTCCCGCTGGAACCGGTCCGTCCGAACGTGCCACCGCCCCGACCTCGGTCGAGGCGCCCGCGCCCCGCACCGGTGTCGTGCCCCTCGTGGACCTGCACGGCCGCAGCGCGTGGAGCATCCTGCCGCCGCTGATCCTCGGCTTCTTCATGATCATGGTCGACACGACGATCGTGAACATCGCCGTGCCGACGCTCCAGCGCGAGCTCGACGCGAGCCTCGTCGCGGTCGGCTGGGTCAACAGCGCCTACCTGCTCTCGTACGCCGTGCTCCTCCTCCTGGCCGGGCGCCTCGGCGACCGGTACGGGCCCAAGCCCGTGTTCGTCGCGGGGCTCGTCGTCTTCACGCTCGCCTCGGCGTGGTGCGGGCTGTCGGGGTCGATCGGGATGCTCATCGCCGCGCGCGTCGTCCAGGGCGTCGGCGCGGCCCTCATGACGCCGCAGACCATGGCGATGATCACGCGCGTCTTCCCGGCGACCCAGCGCGGCGCGGCCATGGGCCTGTGGGGCGCGACCGCCGGCGTCGCGACGATCGCCGGCCCGCTGCTCGGCGGCGTGTTCGTCGAGACGTGGGGCTGGGAGTGGATCTTCTTCGTCAACGTCCCGGTGGGCGTCGTCGCGCTGTGGCTCGGGTTCACGCGGCTGCCGCGGCTCGCGACCAACAAGCGCACGTTCGACGTCCTGGGCGTCGTGCTGTCGGTCGTCGGGCTGTTCGCCGTCGTGTTCGGTCTCCAGGAGGGCGAGACGTACGACTGGGGCACCATCACGGGCTTCGTCACCGTGTGGGGCATGATCGGGCTCGGTCTCGCGGTCCTCGTCGTGTTCGTCTGGTGGCAGCACCGGCTCGGCGACGCGGCGCTTCTGCCGCTGAAGCTGTTCCGCTCGCGCACCTTCTCGCTCGCGAACGTCGCGGGCATGTCCGTGTCGTTCGCGATGATCGGGATCTTCTTCCCGCTCACGATCTTCCTGCAGTCGATCCTCGGCCTGTCACCGCTGCACGCGGCGCTGATCAACCTGCCCGGCTCGCTCGTGTCCGGGATCGTCGCGCCGCTCGCGGGACGCCTCTCGGACCGCGTGCCCGCGAAGTGGGTCGTCGCGACGGGCTTCGGCGTCCTCGCCGTGGCGGTGGCGTGGCTCGCGGCCGTCGTCGCGCCCGGGGTGTCGGTCGCGGCGATCATCGCGCCGATGACGCTGTTCGGCATCGGGACCGGGTGCGTCTTCTCGCCGCTCGCCAACCTCGCGACGTCGGGCCTGGACGGCCGCACCGCCGGGGCCGGGGCGGGCGCGTTCAACACGACGCGCCAGGTGGGCGGCGTGATCGGATCGGCTGCGGTCGTCGCGACCCTCACCGCGCGACTCGCCGTGACCCTCCCTGCCGCGGCGCAGGACGCCGCGGCGTCCCTGCCCGAGGCGGTCCGTCAGCCGTTCCTCGACGGCTTCGCGAGCGCGGGCGGGTCGCTCGAGAGCGGCTCCGGCATGCCGGACCTCCCGGCGGGCGTGCCCGACGACGTCGCGCGCCAGGTCGGCGAGGCCGCCACGACCGCGTTCCACGCCGGTTTCGCGACGGCGGCCGGCCAGACGCTCGCGGTCACGGCCGCGGTGCTCGTGGTCGGCCTCGCGTGCGCGCTCGCCATGCCGCGCCGGCACGTCGAGCACTGACGGCCGCGGGCTCGACGTGAACGGCGGGTTAAACCTCGGCGACACGGGGGCGCAGGGCTGGTGATCGGAATCACACGGGCGTAGTTTCGCGAGGGACGGACGGCACCATCGCCGTCCTCCGGGAGGCCAGCCGATGGGGTTCATGCTCCGCTCAGGAGGGCCGGCACCGGCACTGCTGAGCCGTCGCACCCACGGCCCGGAAGCCGGTCGCCTGCCACACCCTGGAAGAGCACGGCGTTCGCGCGCCGGAGGGGAGCCCTCGTGGTCCACACCTCACCCACCCCCGGTCCTGCCCCGGACGACGACGGACGCCGGACGTTCGTCGTCGACACCTCGGTCCTCCTGAGCGACCCGCGCGCCATCGGGCGGTTCGCCGAGCACGACGTCGTCCTCCCGGTCGTCGTCATCACGGAGCTCGAGGCCAAGCGGCACCACGCGGAGCTCGGGTACTTCGCCCGCAGCGCGTTGCGCATGCTCGACGAGCTCCGGGTGAAGCACGGCCGCCTCGACGCGCCGATCCCGGTCGGCGACGTGGGCGGCACGTTGCGCGTCGAGCTCAACCACACGGATCCCACGGTGCTGCCTGCCGGCTTCCGTCTGGGGGACAACGACACACGCATCCTGTCCGTCGCGGCGAACCTCGCGACCGAGGGTCACGACGTGACGGTCGTGTCGAAGGACCTGCCGATGCGCGTCAAGGCGTCGGCCGTCGGGCTGCGCGCCGAGGAGTACCGCGCGGAGCTCGCCGTGGACTCCGGCTGGACGGGGATGAGCGAGATCTCGTTCACCGACGAGGAGACCGCGTCCCTGTGGGAGCACGAGTCCGTCGAGATCGCGAGCCTCGACCCCGCGGTCGTCGAGGCGGCCGGCCCCCTGCACTGCCACACAGGTCTCGTCGTGCACTCGCCGCGCGGGTCGGCGCTCGGCAGGGTCACGGCCGACAAGCACGTGCAGCTCGTGCGCGGCGACCGCGACCTGTTCGGGCTGCACGGGCGGTCCGCCGAGCAGCGGGTCGCGATCGACCTGCTCCTCGACGACAGCGTCGGGATCCTCTCGCTCGGCGGTCGCGCGGGGACGGGCAAGTCGGCGCTCGCGCTGTGCGCCGGTCTCGAGGCCGTGATGGAGCGCCGTCAGCACCGCAAGGTCATGGTGTTCCGGCCGCTCTACGCCGTGGGGGGCCAGGAGCTCGGGTACCTGCCCGGCTCCGAGGCCGAGAAGATGAACCCCTGGGCGCAGGCGGTGTACGACACCCTCGGTGCTCTCGTCTCCCCGCAGGTCCTCGACGAGGTGATCGACCGCGACATGCTCGAGGTCCTGCCGCTCACGCACATTCGCGGCCGGTCCCTGCACGACGCGTTCGTCATCGTCGACGAGGCCCAGTCGCTCGAGCGCAACGTGCTCCTGACCGTGCTCTCGCGCATCGGGCAGTCGTCGCGCGTCGTGCTCACGCACGACGTCGCGCAGCGGGACAACCTGCGCGTCGGGCGGCACGACGGCGTCGCCGCGGTGATCGAGGCGCTCAAGGGGCACCCGCTGTTCGCGCACGTGACGCTCACGCGCTCCGAGCGGTCGCCCGTCGCTGCGCTCGTGACGGAGATGCTGGAGTCGATCGAGGTCTGACGGCCGAGGGCGCGAGCCCCGGTCCTGCGGGGGAGGAGCCGGCCGCGACCGGGACCTCCCCCGTCGGACCGGGGTCGTCGCTCCCGGGGTCCGATGCCGTCGGCCGGGCGTGCAGGAGGACCACGGCGAGCAGGCCGACGGCGGCGCCGACCACGGTGTCGAGGGCGCGGTCGAGCGCGAGCGAGGCGGGCTCCGCGGGGTGCGCGAGCGACGTCATGAGCAGCGCCATCGGCGTGATCGTGAGCATCGCGAGCCCGTAGTGGCGGCCGACGACGACCTCGGTGACGGTCTGCAGGACGACCACGACGGCGGCCGTCGCCCAGAACTCGAGGTGGGCGGCGAGGAGCGGCCAGGCGAGCAGGGCTCCCAGGACCGTCCCCGCGCCGCGCTGGACCGCGCGCACGACCGCGTGCCGGGCCGAGTCGCCCTGGAGCACCGCGGTCGATCCCATGGTCGCCCAGGCGGCATGGCCGAGGCCGGCGAACGACGCGACCCCGCCGGCGACGACGCCCGCCGCTGCGACACGGAGGGTCGCGAGCCGCCAGCGGCCGGAGAGGTTCGCGCGGACCTGGGCGCGCAGCGTGCGGCGGGTCGGTGCCGGTGACTCCGGGCGGGGCGCACCGGCGTCGTCGAGCGCGCGCTCGACGAGGTCCAGCTCGCGCGAGAGCCCGACGGCGCCGGTCCGGGGGAGGCGCCACGACAGGTCGTCGGCGAGCACCTCGCGCGCGCGGCCGACGGCGAGGCAGGCGCGGTCCGCGGCGCCCGCTCCACCGCTCAGGTCCACGACGGCGCGGGTCGCGTCGAGCGCGCGACGCACCGCGAGGCGAGCGGGGCCCGAGGGGCGGACCACGGCACCGGCCATGCAGACGGTCAAGGCGATCAGCGCGCCGAGCGCGCCCGCGACGGCGCGCGGGCCGACGTCCTCCAGCCCGGGAGCACCCGCGAGACCGGCCCCGGCGGCGAAGACGACGATCGTCGCGCCTGGCGGGCCCGTCTGCAGGAGGAGGCAGAGCGCCGTCGTGCCCGCGGCCAGGGCGGCGACGCCCAGGAGCAGCACCGTCGCAGGGGCGTCCAGCGCCGCGAGAGCGGCGAAGACGGCGATGCTCGCGGTCAGGACGACGCCGACCCCGGCGAGCAGTGACGCGCGCCGCCGGTACGGGTCGTACCGCCCGTAGAGCGAGGTCAGCGCCCCGAGCGACGCGAACGCGGCGAGGTCGGTCCGGCCGAGCAGGCCGGGCAGCGCGAGCGCGAGGGCGACGGCCACGCCGCACCGCAGCGCCGCGGCGACCGTCGAGCTCGCTGGTGTCACGCGGACCGCCTCGGCGAGGAGGGACGGATCGAGCACGGTGCGCGCGGTCGCGCGGACGGGAGCGAGGGAGAGCGGCATCGGGCACGAGCGTATCGTCATTTTCTAGATGTTTCACTGGTGAAGTACTGTGAGCCGCGCCCTATCCTGGTCCTCGTGGACTACGTCGAACGCGTGCGTGCGCAGTGGGCCGACCAGCTGCCGGGGGTCGACACCTCGGTCGCCGACGTGACCGCCCGCCTGCGCCGCATCGCCGGGCTGCTGGACGCCCAGGTGGACGCCGCGCTCGTCGAGCGCGAGGTCTCGCGCCCGGAGCTGGACGTGCTCGCGGCGCTCCGCCGCACGGGCCGACCCCTGCGTGCGGGCGAGGTCACGACGATGACCGGTGCCCCCGGCGCGTCGATCACCAAGCGGCTCGACCGCCTCGAGCGCGCCGGGCTCGTCGCGCGCACGGTGCTCGAGCGCGACCGCCGAGGGGTCGTCGTCGAGCTCACCGCGTCAGGCCGTGCGCTCGTCGACGAGGTCTTCCCCCGTCAGCTCGCTCTCGAGGAACGCGCCCTCACCGGGCTGTCCGACGACGACCGCGCCACCCTCGGGGCGCTGCTCGCCACGGTCCTGCGGCGGCTCGACACGGCGGAGCACTGACGGCACGGACGCCGTGCGTGGCGTCGGTCACCTCGGCGGATCCGCCGGTCGGCGGGGGCGACGGTGCGTTAAGGTGGCGGGTCTGTCCGACCCCGCGGTTGGAGCGGCCGGGTCCCCGCGCAGTGCGCTGGGCGAGACCGGTCCGGGCTGGAAACCCCATGATCTCCCTCCGCGCACGAAGGTCGCACATGCCCTCACGCCCTGCCCCGCCCGCTGCCCTCACGACGGCTGCCGCACCCACCTCGCCCGCTCCGCGCGACGCGCGGCGGTGGTGGGTCCTCGTCGTCCTCGCCCTCACCCAGCTCCTCGTCGTGCTCGACGGCACGATCGTGAGCATCGCGCTGCCGCAGGCGCAGGCCGAGCTCGGCCTGAGCGACGCGCAGAGGCAGTGGGTCGTCACCGCGTACGCGCTCGCGTTCGGTGCGCTGCTCCTGCTCGGCGGCCGGATCGCCGACTACTGGGGTCGCAAGCGCACGTTCCTGCTCGGCATGGCCGGGTTCGGCGTCGCGTCGCTGCTCGCGGGCTTCGCGCCGACCGGCGTCGCCCTCATCGCGACCCGCGGTCTCCAGGGCGCGTTCGCCGCGCTCCTCGCGCCGGCGGCGCTCGCGCTGCTCACCGTCTCGTTCCCGAGCGGGAAGGAGCGCAACACCGCGTTCGCGGTCTTCGGGTCGGTCGCGGGCGTCGGTGCCGCCGTCGGTCTCGTGCTCGGCGGGCTCCTCACCGAGCTCGCCGACTGGCGCTGGTGCCTGTGGGTCAACGTGCCGGTCACGGTCGCCGGCCTCGTCGCGGCAGCGCTGCTCGTCCGCGAGAGCCGCGCGGACGGCGACAACCGCTACGACGTCGTGGGCACCGTCCTCGTCGTCCTCGGCCTCGGCGCCCTCGTCTACGGGCTCACGCTGGCCGAGCACTCCTGGACGTCGCCCGCGACCGTCGCGTTCCTCGTCCTCGGGGTCGCGCTGCTCGCCGCCTTCGTCGTCGTCGAGTCGCGCGTGGACCAGCCGCTCCTGCCGCTGCGGATCGTGCGCGACCCGGTCCGCGCCGGTGCGTTCCTCCTCCAGGCGATCGTCGGCACGCTCATGATCGGCGCCCTGCTCTACCTGTCGTTCCACCTGCAGGTCGTCATGGGCCTCCCGCCGCTGCGCGCGGGCCTGGGCTCCGTGCCGATGACGCTCGTCATCCTGGTCCTCGCGCCGGTCGTCACCACGGTCCTGCTGCCCCGCGTCGGCCCGCGACCGCTCATGATCGCGGGCCCGCTCGTCGCCGCGGCAGGGCTGCTCCTGCTCAGCAGGGTCACGGTCGACGGCTCGTACGCCGCGGAGATCCTGCCGTCGCAGCTCGTGCTCGGCGTCGGGCTCGCGCTCGTCCTCGTCCCGCTCCAGAACGTCGCCCTCGCGGGCGTCGCCCCGCACGACGCCGGTGCCGCGAGCGCGACCGTCAACGCGGCGATGCAGATCGGCGGCTCGATCGGCCTGTCCGTCTTCACGACGATCTACGCCGCCGCCCTGCCTGCGACGGGCGCGACCCCGGCCGACCTCGTCGACGGCTACTCGGCCGTCTTCACCGCAGCGGCCGTCACCATGGCGCTCGGTGCCGTCGTGGCGTTCGCCCTGGTCCGCGGCCCGAAGGATCGCCTCCTCCCGTCGGGCAACCACCAGCCCGCCCACCTCGGCTGAGCACGCCGCCCGGCCCGAAGAGACCTGCGCCGGGCGGTGAGGCACCAGGAGAACGCGACCACCATCGGACGGTGTCCAGGCGGTCTGCGTACCGACCCATGGTGACGTGACAGAAGGCCGGGGTGGGGTGGGGGCGCCGGTCGTGGCGGGTCTGGCGGGAGCGGGCGAGGAACGAGCCCGCGGATGGTAGACCGGCGCCCCCACCCCACCCGGGCTACCAGGGTGAGCAAGAGAGCGTGCGACGAACCTCAGCCCTGCGGCGGACGCGTCATCGACAGCACGTCCAGCGCCTCGTCGAGCTGCGCCTCGGTGACCTCGCCGCGCTCGACGAAGCCGAGGTCGACGACGGCCTGGCGTACCGTCAGGCCCTCCTTGACGGAGTGCTTCGCGACCTTCGCCGCGGCCTCGTACCCGATGACGCGGTTGAGCGGCGTGACGATGGACGGCGACGACTCGGCGAACGCGCGCGCCTTCTCGACGTTGGCGGTGATGCCTGCGACGGTCCGGTCCGCGAGGACCCGGGACGCGTTCGCGAGGAGGCGCACCGACTCGAGCACGCCCTGCGCGATGACGGGGATCTGCACGTTGAGCTCGAAGCTGCCCGACGCCCCGGCCCACGCGACGGTCGCGTCGTTGCCGATCACGCGCGCCGCGACCATGAGCACGGCCTCGGGGACCACGGGGTTGACCTTGCCCGGCATGATCGAGCTGCCCGGCTGCAGGTCGGGGATGAAGATCTCGCCGAGGCCCGTGTTCGGGCCGGAGCCCATCCAGCGTAGGTCGTTGCAGATCTTCGTGAGGGACACGGCGATCGTGCGCAGCGCGCCCGACAGCTCGACGAGGCCGTCGCGTGCGGACTGCGCCTCGAAGTGGTCGCGCGCCTCGGTGAGCGGCAGGCCGGTGTCCTCGACGAGCAGGGCGATGACGCGCTGCGGGAACCCGGCCGGGGTGTTGATGCCCGTGCCGACCGCGGTGCCGCCGAGCGGGACCTCCGCGGCCCGGGGGAGCGCGGCCTGGAGCCGCTCGATCCCGTAGCGGATCGCGGCCGCGTACCCGCCGAACTCCTGGCCCAGCGTCACGGGGGTCGCGTCCATGAGGTGCGTGCGGCCCGACTTGACGACCGTCGCGAACTCGGTGGCCTTCGCCCCGAGCTCGCCCGCGAGGTGCTCGAGCGCGGGCACGAGGTCACGGACCACGCCGGCGGTCGCGGCGACGTGCACCGACGTCGGGAAGACGTCGTTGGACGACTGCGAAGCGTTGACGTGGTCGTTCGGGTGGACGTCGCGGCCGAGCGAGCGCGTCGCGAGCGTCGCGAGCACCTCGTTGGTGTTCATGTTCGACGACGTCCCGGAGCCGGTCTGGAAGACGTCGACGGGGAAGTGCTCGTCGTGGGCGCCGGAGGCCACCTCGTCGGCGGCGGCGACGATCGCGGCGGCGACGTCCTCGTCCAGGACGCCGAGCTCGGCGTTCGCGCGTGCGGCGGCCTTCTTGACGCGGGCGAGGGCCTCGATGTGCCCCCGCTCGAGCGGGGTGCCGGAGATGGGGAAGTTCTCCACGGCGCGCTGGGTCTGCGCGCGGTAGAGGGCGCGCGCGGGGACGCGCACCTCGCCCATCGTGTCGTGCTCGATGCGGTACGCGGTCGCGGCGTCGCCGGCGACGGCGCCGGGTGCCTCGGGGGATGCAGTCATGGGACCATCCTGCCGCACCGCGACGGGCTGTCGGCAGGCCGGGTGAGCGACGTCACGCGTTCCCGTCCCGTGCGGCGAGGACGCGCCGACGGCCGGTCAGGCGCCGACGTGGGGCTGCTCGCCCACGTCGCCCACGACGTCGACCAGGCGCGCGCGACCCTCGGTGAAGTCGTACTCCACGCCGACGATCGCACAGCGGCCCTCGGCGACCGCCGCGGCGAGACCGGCCGAGTACGAGTGCAGCATGTCGACCGTGTTGCGCACGTGCTCGCGGCGCAGGACGTCGGGGTCGATGCTCTCGAGCGAGCCGCCGCCCGCGCTCGTGATCTTGGCGATCGACGGGATGACCCGGTCGACGACGGCGCGGACGAACCCGTCGGCCTGCGCGCCCGTCGTGAGCGTGTTCACGGCGGCGGCCACGGCGCCGCACGAGTCGTGCCCGAGGACCACCACGAGCGGCGCGGACAGGACGTCGACGCCGTACTCGATCGAGCCGAGCACCGTGGTGTCCACGACGTGGCCCGCCGTCCGCACGACGAACATGTCGCCGAGGCCCTGGTCGAAGACGATCTCCGCGGCGACGCGCGAGTCGGAGCACCCGAACAGGACGGTGTGGGGGTGCTGCGCCGCCGACGTCTCCCGGCGTCGGTCCGCGCCCTGGGAGGGGTGCAACGGCGCGTCGGCGACGAACCGGTCGTTGCCGGCCCGCAGCGTCGCCCACGCCTCGGCGGGGGTGAGGAGTCGCTGGTCCACGGGGGTGCTCATGCGCCCATGATGACCGATGGCGACGACGCTGGCCGGAGGTGTTCACGTGGCGAACCGCGGGGCTGGGGTGTAGCCATGGGGAGAGGAGCCGCACCACATCTCGACCTCGCGACGAAGGGAGCCCGACGTGCGCCGACGCACCCGACCGCTCGCCGCCCTCGCCGCCCTGGCGGTGCTCGCACCGCTCGCGGCGTGCGGACCGGGCGACGAGGGGACACCGGTCCTCACGTGGTACATCAACCCGGACGCCGGGGGCCAGGCGGAGATCGCGGCGTCGTGCACCGAGGCGGCCGACGGCGCGTACCGGATCGAGACGGAGCTGCTCCCGCGCGACGCCGCCGCGCAGCGCGAGCAGCTCGCGCGTCGCCTCGCGGCGAAGGACTCCTCGATCGACCTCATGAGCCTCGACCCGGTGTTCATCGCCGAGTTCGCCGAGGCCGACTTCCTCGCCCCCGTCCCCGACGACGTCGCCGACGCGACGACGCAGGACGTGGTGCAGGGCGCGATCGACGCGTCGACGTGGAAGGACGAGCTCGTCGCGGTCCCGTTCTGGGCGAACACCCAGCTGCTCTGGTACCGCAAGTCGGTCGCGGAGGCCGCCGGGCTGGACATGAGCGGGCCGGTCACGTGGGACCAGATCATCGAGGCGGCGCAGGACCAGGACGCGCTGCTCGCCGTGCAGGGCGCCAAGGCCGAGTCGCTCACGGTCTGGATCAACGCGCTCGTCGCCGGAGCCGGCGGCGAGATCCTCGAGAACCCGGAGGCCCCGCCCGAGGATATCCAGCTCGGGCTCGAGTCGGAGGCGGGGACCGAGGCGGCCCGCATCATCGGCGACATCGGGACGTCGGGCGTCGGCGGCCCGGGACTGCCGAGCGAGGACGAGCCGGCGTCGCTGACCCTCTTCCAGGGGGACCGGGGGTCGTTCATGGTCAACTGGCCGTTCGTCTGGTCGTCCACGCAGGGCGCCGTCGAGGCCGGGTCGCTCGACCAGGGGCTCCTCGACGACATCGGCTGGGCGCTGTACCCGCAGACGATCGAGGGGGAGGACGCCCGACCGCCCTACGGCGGGATCAGCCTCGGCGTCGGGGCGTTCGGCGCGCACACCGACCTCGCCTACCAGGCGACGGAGTGCATCGTCAGCCCCGAGAACCAGGCGGAGTACTTCGTCACGAACGGCAACCCCGCGGCCAGCATCGAGGCCTACGAGGACCCGGACGTGCAGGAGGCCTTCCCGATGTACGACGTGATCCGGGACTCCCTCGACCAGGCGGCCCCCCGGCCGCAGACCCCGTTCTACAACGAGGTCTCGACGGGTCTGCAGCAGACCTGGTACGCGCCGGCCGACGTCGACCCCGAGACGACGCCGCAGGAGTCCACCGAGTTCATCACCGCCGTCCTGCGAGGGGAGCGACTGCTGTGAGCACCACGATCCCGGGAAGTGCGAAGGACGTCGAGATCGACGACGGCGACGACGGGTCGGGCCGGGACCGCCGGGCGAAGGCGGCGCGGAGCGACCGCGCCCGGTCGGAGGCGCGACTCGGCTGGCTCCTGGCCGGCCCCGCGTTCGTCGTCATGCTCGCCGTGACGCTCTACCCGATCCTCCAGGCCGTCTACGACTCGCTCTTCAACTACAAGCTCACCGCGCCAGACGACCGGTCGTTCGTGGGGATCAACAACTACGTCGTGATCCTCACCGACTCGGTCTGGTGGCGTGACCTCGGCGTGACGCTCTTCATCACCGTGGTGACGGTGGCCGTCGAGCTGGTCCTCGGGTTCGCGCTCGCGCTCGTCATGCACCGCGCGATCCGGCGCCTGCGCGGACTGCTGCGCACGGCGATCCTCGTGCCGTACGGCATCATCACGGTCGTCTCGGCGTTCGCGTGGTTCTACGCGTTCGACATCACGTCCGGCTACGTCAACCACTGGTTCGACTGGGTGCCGGGCGTCGGCCCCGACCTCAACTGGTTCGCGCAGCAGGGCACGAGCCTGTTCGTCATCATCGCGTCCGAGGTCTGGAAGACGACGCCGTTCATCTCGCTGCTGCTCCTCGCCGGCCTGGCCCAGGTGCCCGGCGACCTCGAGGAGGCCGCCAAGGTCGACGGCGCCACCGCGTGGCAGCGGTTCACGCGCGTCATCGTGCCGAACATGAAGGCGGCGATCATGGTCGCCGTGCTGTTCCGCGCGCTCGACGCGTTCCGCATCTTCGACAACGTCTTCATCATGACGAACGGCGCGAACGGGACCGAGGTGCTCTCCCTGCTCACCTACCGCACGGCGATCGGGCAGCTGCAGATCGGCATGGGCTCGGCCATCTCCGTCCTGCTGTTCCTGTGCGTCGTGCTCATCTGCTTCGTGGCGATCAAGCTCTTCAAGGTCGACCTGGCCGGCGCGAGAGGGGAGAAGTGATGGGTAGCGTGCTGAGCACCCGGGCGAAGGTCTGGTGGGCCGTCATCTCCGTCGTGGTCCTCGTCGGGGCGCTGTTCCCGATCGTGTCGATCTTCATGACGAGCTTCAAGTCGTCGTCCGACATCAACTCCGGGACGTTCCTGCCGCCGCAGTGGAGCAGCGAGAACTACGAGCAGATCCTCGCGTCGGGCGGCTCCGCGCAGGAGCTGTTCCTGTCCGCGCTGCGGAACTCGATCGGCATCTCGCTCATCGCGACGGTGATCGCCGTCGTCCTCGCGACGCTGTGCGCCTACGCGATCGCGCGCCTCGACTTCCCGGGCAAGCGGCTCATCCTCACGACGGCGCTCGGGGTCTCGATCTTCCCCGTCGTCGCGATCGTCACGCCGCTGTTCAACCTGTGGCGCAACATCGGCCTGTACGACACCTGGCTCGGGCTCATCATCCCGTACCTGTCGCTCACGCTCCCGATCTCCATCTGGACGCTGACCGCCTTCTTCCGCCAGATCCCGTGGGAGCTGGAGCAGGCGGCCCAGGTCGACGGCGCGACCCCGTGGCAGGCGTTCCGCAAG
This sequence comes from Cellulosimicrobium sp. So1_17, assembly GCF_055181235.1. NCBI lineage: Bacteria > Bacillati > Actinomycetota > Actinomycetes > Micrococcales > Promicromonosporaceae > Cellulosimicrobium > Cellulosimicrobium sp. So1_17. Next base: position 1,510,810 of record NZ_CM143702.1, on the reverse strand, counting down.
GCGATCGTGCCGCTCGCGGCACCCGGCGTCTTCACCACGGCGCTCATCGCCTTCTTCATCGCGTGGAACGACTTCGTCTACGGGATCTCGCTCACCTCCACGAGCGCCGCCCGGCCGGTCCCGGCCGCGCTCGCGTTCTTCACCGGGGCCTCGTACTTCGAGGAGCCGACCGGGGCGATCTCCGCCGCGGCCGTCGTCGTGACGATCCCCGTCGTCGTGCTCGTCGTCCTCTTCCAGCGCCAGATCGTCTCCGGTCTGACGCAGGGGGCGGTGAAGGGATGAGCACGTCCATCGCACCCCGAACCCGCCGACACCGAGGAGACAGCTGATGGCGTCGATCACCCTCAAGGACATCGTCAAGCGCTACGGCGACGGCTTCCTCGCCGTGGACAAGGTCGACCTGGACATCGCGGACGGCGAGTTCGTCATCCTCGTCGGGCCGTCCGGGTCGGGGAAGTCGACTGTGCTGCGCATGATCGTCGGCCTCGAGGACATCACGGCCGGTGACCTCGAGATCGACGGGGTGCGCGTCAACGAGAAGGCGCCGCGCGACCGCGACCTCGCGATGGTGTTCCAGAACTACGCGCTCTACCCGCACCTCACCGTCGCCGAGAACATCGCGTTCCCGCTGCGGCTCGCCAAGGGCAAGCACTCCGAGGAGGAGATCCGTGGGAAGGTCGAGCGCGCCGCGGACATGCTCGACCTGCGCGAGCACCTCGACCGGAAGCCCGCGAACCTCTCGGGCGGGCAGCGACAGCGCGTCGCGATGGGCCGCGCGATCGTGCGCGACGCCAAGGCGTTCCTCTTCGACGAGCCGTTGTCGAACCTCGACGCGAAGCTCCGCGGCCAGACCCGCACCGAGATCGCCCGCCTGCAGCGCCGTCTCGGGACGACGACCGTCTACGTGACGCACGACCAGACCGAGGCCATGACGCTCGGCGACCGCGTCGCGGTGCTGCGCCGCGGCGTCCTGCAGCAGGTCGCGAGCCCCCGCGGCCTGTACGAGCAGCCCGTCAACCTGTTCGTCGCGGGCTTCATCGGCACGCCGCCGATGAACTTCCTGCCGGGCGAGGTGTCGGGCGGCCGGATCTCGCTGCCGTTCGGCGAGTTCGACCTGCCGGACCGCGTGCGCGAGGCCGTGGGGGACCGCGACCTCGTGATCGTGGGGCTGCGTCCCGAGCACTTCGAGGACGCCCGCCTCGTGGACCCGTCCAAGAAGGACCGCGGTCACACGTTCGAGGCGCAGATCGACGTCACGGAGTGGCTCGGCGCCGAGCTCTACGCGTACGTCCCCTTCGACATGCACGAGTCGGTGAAGGGCAAGCTCGACGAGCTCGACCGCGAGCTCGACGGCGAGGGGCAGCGCTCTCAGTTCGTCGTCGCGCTCGACTCGCAGTCCCGGGTGCGCGACGGCGACACGACGGACCTGTGGTTCGACCCGACGAAGATGATGGTCTTCGACCCCGAGACGAGCGAGAACCTCACGCGGGTCGAGGACGAGGCCCAGCGGATCGAGCAGGAGAACCAGGAGGACCGCAAGCGGTCGCTCGAGCGCGCACAGAAGCAGGAGGCGCAGGTCTGACCTGCGCCTTCGTGCCCACTCTCGCGTCCACCTCCGCCGTCAGGCGGGGGAGAGCTCGGCGCGGCGCGGCGGGTTCGCTCCCGCGCGCGAGACGGTGATTGCGGCCACGGCGACGCAGCGCTCGAGCAGTCCCGCCAGCGTGGCGCCGTCGATCGCGCGCAGCGCCTCCCGGCGGTCCGCGCCGAGGAGACCCGCGTCCCACAGCCCGTCGACTAGCGCGCCCATGAACGAGTCGCCGGCACCGACGGTGTCGACGACGTCGACGCGCGGTGCCGCGACGCGCTGCTCGCCGGCGGCGGTCACCGCGACCGCGCCCTCGCCGCCGAGGGTCACGACGACGACCGCCGGGCCGAGGGCGAGCCAGTCCCGGGCGACCGAGACGGGGTCGGAGGCCGGGGCGAGCCACGCGAGGTCCTCGTCGCTGACCTTCACGACGTCGGCGAGCGCGACGAGCGCCTCGATGCGCGTCCGCGCGTCGGCCGGGTCGCCCATGAGGGCGGGCCGGGCGTTCGGGTCGTACGTGACGGTCGCCGTCGAGCGCGCCGAGGCGACGAGCTCGCGGACCGCGGCCGCGCCCGGCTCGAGCACCGCTGCGATCGAGCCGGTGTGCACGGCCAGCGTGCCCGCGTCGATGGCCGTGCCCGGCGGCACCTGCCACTCGAGGTCGAAGTCGTAGGTCGCCGCACCGTGCGCGTCGAGGTGGGCGGTCGCGACGCTGGTCCGTTCCGCGGCCGTGCTTCCCGGCGCCAGGGTCACGCCGGACTCGCCGAGCCAGCCCTGCAGCGCCGTGCCGCGCGCGTCGTCGCCGATCCACGTGACGAGCCGCGCGTCGCGGCCCAGGCGCCCGAGGGTCAGCGCGACGTTGGCCAGGCTCCCGCCGGGCAGCTCGTCGACGCTCCCGTCGGCGCGGTGCACGACGTCGACGAGCGCCTCCCCGACGGCGAGCACGTGCTCGCCGTGCGGGGAGGGCGTGCGGTCGGACGAGGTGTGCTCGGGCGTCGTGCTCATCGGTCTCCTCCGGACGGGCGGTCTGGCGCGACGCCGGACGCGTCGTCGGGTTCGTCGGTCGCCGCGTCGTCGCGGGCGCGCGCGGCGTCGAGACGGGCACGTGCGCCGTCGAGCCACTGCTGGCACCGGGCGGCGAGGGCCTCGCCGCGCTCCCAGAGCGCGAGGGAGTCCTCGAGCGGCTCGCCTCCGGTCTCGAGGCGTGCGACGACCTGGACGAGCTCGTCCCGCGCCTGCTCGTACGTGAGCCCGGAGACGTCCCGGCTGACAGCGTTGTCGGAATCGGTCACGGCGCTAGTGAACCCCATCTGTGCGGTGTCGTGGTCATGGTCCGTCCGGTGGGACGGTGGCCGAGCGCGGGCCGGACGCGACCCACCCCGCCGGAGCGCGTCGCCGTCGGGCCGCTCGGCGTGGCGTGCCTCACGACGCGGCCTCTCGGTCGGCCTGCAGCACCTGCGCGGAGAGCTCGCCGTGGGCGAGCCGCACGCGCAGCTCGGCACCGACCGCCGTGTCGTCCGGGGAGCGCACCACGTGACCGTCGGCACGCTGCACGACGGCGTAGCCGCGCTCGAGCGTCGACGCCGGCGAGAGCGCGCGCACCTGGCCCTCGAGCCGGCCGACCTCGCCCGCGGCGCGCACGAGCCGGGTGTCGAGCGCGCGCCGCGCACGGTCGCGCAGGGCCGCGACCCTCTCGGCCCGGTCGACGAGCATCACCTCGGGCGACGCGAGCACGGGTCGCGAGCGCACGGCGTCGAGCCCCGACTGCTCGCGCGCGACGCGGCCCTCGATCGCGGCGCGGATCCGGGTGCGCGCCTGTCCGACCCGCGCGCGCTCCTCGGACACGTCCGGGACGATGCGCTTCGCCGCGTCGGTCGGCGTGGACGCACGGTGGTCGGCGACGAGGTCGAGCAGGGGACTGTCCGTCTCGTGCCCGATCGCGCTCACGAGGGGCGTGCGGCAGGCGGCCGCCGTGCGGACGAGCGTCTCGTTGGAGAAGGGGAGCAGGTCCTCGACCGACCCGCCGCCGCGCGCGACGACGATCACGTCGACCTCCGGTCGCGCGTCGAGCTCGCGGATCGCGTCGCCCACCTGCTGCACGGCGTGGGGACCCTGGACGGCGACCTCGCGGATCTCGAACCGCACCTGGGGCCAGCGGTCGCGCGCGTTGACGACGACGTCGTGCTCGGCCTTCGACTCGCGCCCGCACACGAGGCCCACCACGCCGGGCAGGAACGGGAGCGGGGCCTTGCGCGCGGTGTCGAACAGGCCCTCGGCGGCGAGGACGCGCCGCAGGTGCTCGATGCGCGCGAGCAGCTCGCCCACGCCCACCGGCCGGATCTCGCGCGCCTGGAGCTGGAGGGTGCCGCGCCGCGACCAGAAGACCGGCTTCGCGTGCACGACGACGTGCGCGCCCTCCTCGACCGGCTTCCCGTCGAGGACGCGCACGGCCGCCGAGACGGGCAGTGACATGTCCTGGTCGGTGTCGCGGAGCGTGAGGAACGCCGTCGACGTGCCGGGGCGCCGGTTGAGCTGGACGACCTGGCCCTCGACCCACACGGGTGCCATGCGGTCGACGTACTGCTCGATCTTGCGCGCGAGCAGACGCACGGGCCACGGGTGCTCTGCGCTCGTGTCGAGCGCCCGCGCGGGGAGCTCGTGCCACGCCCTGGCGCGCGGGACGTCCGCCGACGGGGCGTCGTCGGGCAGCGGGAGCGAGGCGACCATGGGTCCAGCCTGCCGCATGCCACCGACGACCGGTCCCGTCCGGCGCCCGTCGCGGCGTGTGACGGTCCTGTGCAGGGGGAGGGAAGCCTCGACGTACCGCCCCGGGCCGCCCCGGGCGGACGCCCGGCGGTCACCTAGACTGACGGGCGTGAGCACCACCCCGTCCACCATGCCCGACGCGCCGTCCGCCACGCCGACGGCCGCGTCCGTCGCCTCCGCATCCGCCGCCCCCGCTGCCGGGAAGCGCGTGCTGCTGGCCGCACCCCGTGGCTACTGCGCGGGCGTCGACCGCGCCGTCGTCGCGGTGGAGAAGGCGCTCGAGCACTACGGCGCGCCGGTGTACGTGCGCAAGGAGATCGTCCACAACAAGTACGTCGTCGAGACCCTGAGCGAGCGCGGCGCGATCTTCGTGGACGAGACCGACGAGGTGCCCGAGGGCGCGCGCGTCGTGTTCTCCGCGCACGGCGTCTCGCCCGCGGTCAAGGCCGCGGCCGCGGAGCGCAACCTCGACACGATCGACGCCACGTGCCCGCTCGTGACGAAGGTGCACAAGGAGGCCGTGCGCTTCGCGAAGGACGACTACGACATCCTGCTCATCGGTCACGACGGCCACGAGGAGGTCGAGGGGACCGCGGGCGAGGCCCCCGACCACGTCCAGGTCGTCAACTCGCCCGACGCCGTCGACGACGTCGTCGTCCGCGACCCCTCCAAGGTCGTGTGGATCTCGCAGACCACGCTCTCGGTCGACGAGACGATGGAGACGGTGCGCCGCCTGCGCGAGAAGTTCCCCACGCTCCAGGACCCGCCCAGCGACGACATCTGCTACGCCACGCAGAACCGTCAGGTCGCGGTGAAGAAGCTCGCGCCGGACGCGGACGTGGTCATCGTCGTCGGCTCGGCGAACTCGTCGAACTCCGTGCGGCTGGTCGAGGTCGCGCTCCAGGCCGGTGCCCGCGCGTCCTACCGCGTGGACCACGCCAAGGAGATCGACGAGACCTGGCTCGAGGGCGCGACGTCCGTCGGCGTGACCTCGGGAGCGTCCGTGCCGGAGATCCTCGTCGACGACGTCCTCGCCTACCTCGCCGCGCGCGGGTTCGGGGAGGTCCAGGAGGTCCGGACGGCGACGGAGGACCTCATGTTCTCCCTGCCGCGCGAGCTGCGTGCCGACCTCGGTGCCACCGGGCCCGGCGCCCGGCCGGGCCGCGGCGGGCGACGCTCGCTGTCCGTCCAGCCGGTCTGACGCCTCAGGCGAACGCCTGGCGCCCGCGGTCCTCGTCGTCGTCGCCGGGGCGGTCGTCGATCGCGACCACCGCGTCGCTCGCCGCCGCCACGAGCTCGGGCTGCGTGACCGGTCGCGGGACGTCGTCGACCACGCGGACCTGACCGATCCGATCCGCCTCGTCGACCACGTTCAGGTCGACCAGGCGCCGGGCCTGGGGGAGCACACGCGTCTCGAGCGACCCGACGAACACGTTGAAGTCCTTCGTCGCGGCGCTCAGCGACCGGCCCAGCTTGGTCACGTGCCGCGCCGTGGTGACGAGCCGGGAGTGCAGCTCCTTGCCCGTCCGCAGCACCTCGTGCGCGTTGTCGGTCACGGCGTCCTGCTGCCACGCGTACGCGACCGTCCGCAGCAGGGCCATGAGCGTCATGGGTGTCGCGACGATGACGTTGCGCCGCATGGCGTACTCGAGGAGGTCGCCGCGCCGCTCGACCGCGGCGGCGAGGAACGGCTCGGCCGGGACGAACATGACGACGAACTCCGGCGCCGGGCTGAACTGCGACCAGTAGCGCTTCGACGCCAGGTCGTCGACGTGCTTGACCATGTGCCGCACGTGCGCGTCGAGCCGCGTCTCGCGCACCGCGGGGTCGGTCGCCTGCTGCGCCTCGAGGTAGCCGAGGAACGCGACCTTCGAGTCGACGACGACGTTCTTCCCGCCGGCGAGGTGCACCACCATGTCGGGACGCAACGCGCCGTCCTCCGTCTCGACGTGCGCCTGCTCGGTGAAGTCGACGCGCGACAGCATCCCCGCCGCCTCGACCACGCGCCGCAGCTGCAGCTCTCCCCACGCGCCACGCGTCTGGGACGAACGCAGGGCCGTGACGAGGTCCTCGGTCCCGCTGCGCAGGTCGGCGCTCGCCTGCGAGAGCTGGCGCAGGTGCTCCGTGAGCGCGGCATGCCCCGCGGCCCGTGCCTGCTCCGCCGTCGCGACCTCGGTGCGCATGCGCTCGAGCGAGCGCGCGAGCGGCTCGACGAGCGTGCGGACCGCCTCCTCGCGCTTCGCGAGCTCGGCGACGCCCGACTCGTGGCTGCGGCGCAGGCGCTCCTCCGCGTGGACGAGGAACTGCTCCGACGTCGCGGCGAGGGCACGGCGCGACAGCGACTCGAACTGCGCCTCGAGCCGCCGGTGGTCGCCCTGGACCTCGCTCACGCGGCGCTCCGCGGCGCGCTGGAGCTCCGTGACCTGCTGCTCGTGCGCGGCCTGCGCGAGGTCGAGGCGCTCGTCGGCGCTGCGCTGGGCGGCCGCGAGCTGGCGCACGAACGCGTCACGCTCCGCGGCGACCTGCCGCTCGAAGCCCGCACGCTCCGCGTCGAGGCGCTCCGCGAGCCCCGCGCCGCGGGCCGCCTCCTGCTGCGCCTGGCCGAGGAGCGCGGTGAGACGACGAACCTCGGCGGCGGCGCCGTCGGGCGACGTGCGCCGCACGACGAGCACGAGCACCGCACCGACGACGAGCCCGAGAAGAAGGCCGACCGCGAACAGGAGCGAGGGCGAGTCCATGGCCGCACCCTCCCACGAGGCACCGACAGGGACACGACATGACAAAGCGCACGGCCCGCGGTCGAGACGCTCGGATAGGTTGACGGCATGGTCGAACCGACGCACGAACCACCTGCCGCTCCCGGCACGCCGGCTCCTCGCGGCACGCCGGCCCCTCCCGTCGCGGTCCCGGCGCCCGCCGCCCAGGTCCCCGGCCAGGCGCCCGGCCAGGCGCCCGCCGCGCCCCCGGACCCTTCCGCCGCGCTCTCGCTGCGCGGGCTGTGGAAGCGGTTCGGCGAGAAGGTCGCGGTCGCGGGTGTCGACCTCGACGTGCCCGCGGGCTCGTTCTACGGGCTCGTCGGGCCCAACGGCGCGGGCAAGACCACGACGCTGTCCATGGCGACGGGCCTGCTGCGCCCGGACTTCGGCAGCGCGCACGTGCACGGCACGGACCTGTGGGCCGACCCGGTCGCGGGCAAGCGGCAGCTCGGCATCCTGCCCGACGGCGTGCGGCTCTTCGACCGGCTCACGGGCGCCCAGCTCATCACCTACGCGGGCCTGCTGCGCGGCATGGACCGCGACACGGTGGCCGAGCGCACGACCGACCTCCTCGCGACGCTCGACCTCGCGCAGGACGCGAACACGTTCGTCGTCGACTACTCGGCCGGCATGACGAAGAAGGTCGCGCTCGCGACGGCCCTCATCCACGCGCCGCGGGTCCTCGTCCTCGACGAGCCGTTCGAGGCCGTCGACCCCGTGTCCGCAGCCAACATCCGCGACATCCTCGCGGGCTACGTCGCGAGCGGCGGCACGGTGGTCGTGTCGTCGCACGTCATGGACCTCGTCCAGCGCATGTGCGACCACGTCGCCGTCGTCGCCGGCGGGCACGTCCTCGCGGCGGGCACGATCGACGAGGTGCGCGGAGGGCAGAGCCTCGAGGACCGCTTCGTCGAGCTCGTCGGCGGCCGCCAGACCTCGGAGGGCCTCGCATGGTTGCGCAGTTCGTAAGGCTCAAGCTCACCCTGATGGCGAACGCGTTCCGGCGCAGCACGTGGCAGACCATCGGGTTCGTGCTGGGGTCGCTGTACGGACTGTTCGTCGTCGGCATGGTCGTCGTCGGGATGGTCGCGCTCGGCACGAACGACCCGACGCTGGCCGGCGCGGTGGCGATCCTCCTCGGCACGCTCGTCGTGCTCGGCTGGTGGATCGTGCCGCTCTTCGCGTTCGGCGTCGACGCGACGCTCGACCCGCAGCGGTTCGTCCTGTTCGGGATCCCGCAGCGCCGGCTGCTCGCCGGTCTCGCCGTCGCGGGCGTGGTGTCGATCCCGGGCATCGCGACCACGCTCTCCGCGCTGGGTGTCTCGCTCGCGTGGTGGCGCTCACCGCTCGCGCTGGTCGCCGCGCTCGTCGGCGCGGTCCTCGCGGTCGCGCTGTGCGTCGTCGGCTCCCGGGCCACGACGACGGCCCTCGCCCCGCTGCTCGAGTCCCGTCGGTACCGCGAGGTCGTGACGATCGCGGCCTTCGTCCCGCTCGTGCTCGTCGGACCCGCGTTCGCCTGGTTCGCCTCGCAGATGGGTGACGGGCCCGTCGACGGCGACGGGGTGCGCGAACTGGCCGTGCGGCTCGCCGACATCGCGGCCTGGACCCCGTTCGGTGCCCCGTGGGGCCTCGCCGCGGCGGTGCACGACGGCGCGTGGGGCCTCGCGCTCGCGCGGTTCGCCGTGACCGTGGCGACGCTCGCGGTCGCGTGGGTCGTGTGGGACCGCTCGCTCGCGCGAGCCCTCGTCACCCCGCCGACGTCGGGCGCCGGGGGGAAGGCCAAGGGCCTGGGGTTCTTCTCGCGGTTCCCGGCCACCCCGACCGGCGCGGTCGCCGCGCGCACGACCACGTACTGGCTGCGCGACCCGCGCTACTCCGGCTCGATCGCGGTCGTCCCGCTCATCCCGGTCGTGCTCCTGGTCCTCGGCGGGGGGTCGGGCTCGGACGTCTTCCTGATCCTCGGCCCGATCACCGCCTGGATCCTCGGCTTCGCGATCTCCGCCGACATCGCGTACGACCACACCGCGTTCGCGCTGCACGTGTCGACCGGCGTGAGCGGGCGCGCGGACCGGTGGGGCCGTGCGATCCCGGTGCTCGCGGGCGGCGTCCCGGTGACCGTGGCGTTCGTCCTCGCCTCGGTCGCGGTCGCCGGGCGGTGGGACGCGCTCCCGGCACTGCTCGGCCTGACGCTGGGGACCCTGCTCGTCTCGACGGGCGTCTCGAGCGCGTCGTCGGCCCGGCTGCTCTACCCCGTGCCCAAGCCGGGGGACAGCCCGTTCAAGTCGCCCCAGGGCGCCGCGATGGCGACCCTCGTCGCGCAGACGGTCGCCATGGTGGTCACCCTGGCGCTCACGCTGCCGTTCCTCGTCCCCGGTGTCATCGCCGTCCTCCTTCCCCAGGCGGTGCTCGGGTGGGTGACGCTCGTGGTCGGGCTCGCGGTCGGAGCGCTCGTGCTCGTGCTCGGCGTGCGGTGGGGCGCGAAGGTCTACGACCGGCGTGCGCCCGAGCTGCTCCAGCGCGTCCTGTCGTACGCCTGACGCCCGGTGCCCCGGTCCCTCCTGGAGGAGCCGGGGCACCTCACCCGTAGGATGGTGGCCCGTGGCTCTCACTATCGGCATCGTCGGCCTGCCCAACGTCGGCAAGTCCACCCTCTTCAACGCCCTGACGCGCAACCAGGTCCTCGCGGCGAACTACCCGTTCGCGACGATCGACCCCAACGTCGGCGTGGTGCCGCTCCCTGACCCGCGGCTCGACACGCTCGCGGAGATCTTCGGCAGCCAGAAGATCCTCCCGGCGACCGTGTCGTTCGTCGACATCGCGGGCATCGTCAAGGGCGCGAGCGAGGGCGAGGGCCTCGGCAACAAGTTCCTCGCGAACATCCGCGAGGCCGACGCGATCTGCCAGGTCACCCGCGTGTTCTCCGACCCGGACGTCGTCCGCGTGGACGGTTCCGTCGACGCCGAGGGCGACATGGAGACCATCAGCACCGAGCTGATCCTCGCCGACCTCCAGACGCTCGAGAAGTCGCTCCCGCGCCTCGAGAAGGAGGCGAAGATCAAGAAGGGCGACCCGGCGCTCGTCGACGCGGGGAAGAAGGCGCAGCAGATCCTCGAGGCCGGCCGCACCCTGTACCAGGGTGCCGCGGACGCAGGACTCGACCTCGCCGACGTCGCGAGCTTCCAGCTCCTGACCGCCAAGCCGTTCATCTTCGTGTTCAACACGGACGACGCGGGCCTCGCGGACACGGCGATGCAGGAGCGCCTGCGCGCCCTCGTCGCACCCGCGCAGGCCATCTTCCTCGACGCCAAGTTCGAGTCCGAGCTCGTCGAGCTCGAGCCCGACGAGGCGAAGGAGATGCTCGCCGAGTCGGGCGTGGAGGAGCCCGGGCTGGACCAGCTCGCGCGCGTCGGCTTCGGCACGCTCGGCCTGCAGACGTACCTCACCGCCGGCCCCAAGGAGTCGCGTGCGTGGACCATCCGCACGGGCTGGACCGCGCCGCAGGCCGCGGGAGTGATCCACACGGACTTCGAGCGCGGCTTTATCAAGGCCGAGGTCGTGTCGTTCGACGACCTCGTCGAGGCCGGCTCGGTCCAGGCGGCGCGCGCGGCGGGCAAGGCGCGCATCGAGGGCAAGGACTACGTCATGGCCGACGGCGACGTCGTCGAATTCAGGTTTAACGTCTAGTTCGAGATCGGCCTCGTCGCGGACAACGTGCATAATCGCCGGCATGGGTGGAGCCCGTGGAGACCGGCTGTGGTTCGGTGACACCGAGTACGTCCTGCCCGATCCGCAGCTTCGCGCCTACGACCATGGAGTCGGCACGCTCACGATCGACGGCGTCTCGAAAGGTCATCTCGCCAGCGTCGTAGGCAAGATCAAGTTCCCGTCTACTTCGCCATGGCCGTGGTTCGTCATTGTCTGGACCGACGGAACCAAGGAGCGCTCCTTCGAGGACTACGGACCCGGCTGGTACACCGTTCGCGATCTGGAAGCAGGCGTGCTCGACCACTTCGGGCCAAGCATCCGACTCGAGCGCCGAGGCCTCTTCGGCAGGCGGGTCCGCTACACCCGGTCTGGTCCCCGGTGCGTCTTCGAGTTTGCCTGGCTGCCGAGAGACGAGGCAACGGCAAAGTGGCGCGAGCTCGGCCTGGCGGACTCGGACTTCTGACGTTGATCGACGACGACATGCGGTGGAGCTCCGCTTCGACGTCTGACGACAGCCCACGAGGCCGTCCGGATCCTGCGCCCGCGTACGCCCGGGCGGCCTCAGTCGTCCGTGGCGAGACGTCGGGCACCGGTCTTGCACCTCGCCACATCGTGAGAACGCGTGATGCACGTCACGGCACGTCGGCGCGTGTTTCGGGGCCATTTCCCCGCGATTTCTCCCGCGAAGCGGTGGCGTACCGCCCAGTATCAACTCGGTAACGATCGCCCTCCGCAACCGGGCACATGGGAGATCTGCCGCAACTTGGTAGGTAGCGTTGCTCGAAACCGTGGTGGGCGTCACCCGACCGCGCGCACCGGCACTACGTCCGGGCAGCGTGACGGCGGGGCGGCCGAGGGCGACATGACGATCGAGGCCGTGCTCACCATCCCTTGGAGGAGGAACATTGAAGATCAGGCGCACGAGCGCTGCCATCGCGGTGGCGGCCACGGGAGCACTGCTGTTCTCAGCGTGCTCGAGCCCCGCGGGGAACGACGAGGAGCCGGAGTCGACGGAGACTTCCGAGGCTGCCGAGGTCGACCCGGACGACCCCTGCAAGCAGGACACCGGCGCCACGGAGACCGCTGACGGCAACGTCTCGTTCTCCGTGGGCGAGGACGAGTTCCTCGGCTACAACTCGGTGACCCCCGAGACCTACTCGACGTACAACAGCGTCGTCACCGAGCGCATCCTCGGCGGCTTCTGGTACTTCGGTGTCGACGGCACCATCTGCCACGACGAGACCTTCGGCACCTACGAGGTGACGAACGAGGACCCGCTGCAGGTCACGTACACCATCGCTGACGACGCGGTCTGGTCCGACGGCACGCCCGTCACGGTCGCCGACTTCGTGCTCAGCTGGGGTGCGCAGTCCGTCCCGAGCGAGGAGGACCCCGCGACCGGGCTGTTCAACCACGTCTCCGGCCTGACCTACGGCGAGTACGTCCCCGAGGGCCCCCAGGGCGACGCGGACGGCAAGGAGTTCGTGCTCGACTACCCGACGGTCTACGCGGACTGGGAGATCCAGGTCGAGGCGCCCATGCCGGCGCACGTCGCCGCCGAGCAGGCGGGCGTCACGACCGAGGAACTCGTCACGGCGATCCGTGACCGCGACTACACGGCGCTCGCGCCCATCGCGGAGTTCTGGAACACCGGCTGGCTCTCCGCCTCCGGCGAGCTGCCCGACGCGGCGCTCGTGCCGTCGTCCGGCCCGTACGCCTTCAAGGAGAACGGCTGGACCGCCGGCCAGTCCCTGACGCTCACGGCGAACGAGGAGTTCTGGGGCGCCCCGCCCGCGACCAAGGAGCTCACGTTCCGCTTCACGGCCGCGGACACGCACGTCCAGGCGCTGCAGAACGGTGACCTCGACGTCATCGAGCCGCAGGCGACGGTCGACACGCTCGGCCAGCTCGAGGCGATCGGCGACTCCGTCACCGTCGTCACGGGCTCGTCGCTCACGTGGGAGCACCTCGACTTCAACTTCCGCGAGGGCAACGTCTTCGCCGACAGCCTGCCGCTGCGCGAGGCGTTCGCGCTGTGCGTGCCTCGCCAGCAGATCATCGACAACCTCATCGCGCCGATCAACCCCGACGCGGTCGTCATGAACGCTCGTGAGGTCTTCCCCTTCCAGGAGAACTACGAGGCAGTCGTCTCCGAGTCGTACGACGGTCGTTACGACGAGGTCGACATCGACGCGGCGAAGGCCAAGATCGCCGAGGCCGGCGTCACGACGCCCGTCACGGTCCGCATCGGCTACTCCGCGCCGAACCCGCGCCGTACCGACCAGGTCTCCCTCATCAAGTCCAGCTGCGACCAGGCCGGCTTCGAGATCCAGGACGTCGGTGCTGCCGACTTCTTCGACAACACGCTGCCGAACGGTGACTACGAGGTCGCGCTCTTCGCGTGGGCCGGCTCGGGCCAGATCGCCTCGGGCCAGAACATCTACGCGACGGGTCAGCCGCAGAACTACGGCGAGTACAGCGACCCCGTCGTCGACGAGGCGTGGGACACCCTCGCGTCCTCGGTCGACCCCGAGGTCCACCTCGAGCAGACCAAGATCATCGAGAAGCAGCTCTGGGACACGCTGTTCGGCATCCCCGTGTTCGCTCACCCCGGTGTCGTGGCCTTCAACTCGGACCTGCAGAACGTCCGCGACACGGCGACGCAGAGCACGGTCGTCTGGAACGCGGAGCAGTGGGCCCGCGCCAGCTGAGCGTGACCCGCTCGCGGTAGCACACGCTCCGTGAGCTCGCTCCGACCGAGCACCCTGTGGGGCAGGAGGTCCTCCTCCTGCCCCACAGAGGTGCTCGGACGGGCGATGACGGAATACGTCCACCGGTGGCATACAGTGATCTGCTGTCCCACACGGAGCAGGCGCCCGACCGGCGCCAGGCTTGAAGGGTAAACCCGTGCTCAGATTCATCCTGCGGCGCATCGGGATCTCGTTCCTGGTGCTCCTCAGCGCGTCATTCCTCCTGTACATCATGGTGATCAACTCGGGCGACCCCCTCGAGGATCTCCGGGAGTCGAACGCAGAGAACCGTGACCAGCTCATCGCTGCGCGCACGGCGTTCATGGGCCTCGACGACCCGTGGTACCTGCGGTACTGGAACTGGCTGCGCGGCATCCTCGGCTGCGTCACCCTCAACTGCGACTTCGGCGTCGACCGGACCAACCGGGACGTCGGCGTCCTCCTCGGACAGGCCGCGAGCTCGACGTTGCGCCTCGTGGTCCTCGCGACGATCCTCGCGATCATCGTCGGCGTCGCCCTCGGCATCCTCACCGCGATCCGCCAGTACTCCGGCTTCGACTACACCGTCACGTTCGGCGCCTTCCTCTTCTTCTCGCTCCCGGTCTTCTGGGCCGCGGTGCTGCTCAAGGAGTACGGCGCGATCCGCTACAACGACTGGATCTCCGAAGGCCTGGTGAGTCCACCGGCGATCCTGCTGATCGCCGCGCTGCTCGGGTTCGTGCTGCAGGCCGTGCTCGGCGGGGACCTGCGGCGCAGGCTCCTCACCGCCGGCGCGACGTTCGTCTTCGCGACCGTCGTGATGTTCGTCTTCAACGCGATCGACTGGTACCGCAACCCGTTCATGGGGCCGGTCGTCGTCACCCTCTTCGGAGCCGGTGCGGCCGTCCTCGTCACGTCCCTCGTGACGGGCCTCGCGAACCGCCGCGTGCTCTACGCGACGCTGACGACCGTCGTCGTCGGCGTGGCCTCGTACTTCGCCTTCGCGGGGATCCTCGTGGAGCCGAGCGGCTGGCTGGTCCTCGTCGGGCTCTTCGTGCTCGCGATCGCGCTGTCGATGCTCGTCGGCTACCTCTGGGGCGGCTACTCCCGCCGCCAGGCGATGTTCGCGTCCACCGTCACGGGCATCATCATGAGCGTCCTCATCGTCGCGGACGTCGCGATGGCCCACTTCGCGAGCTTCCTCGACCTCAAGTCCCGCCCGATCTCGACGATCGGCTCCGAGACGCCCAACTTCACCGGGGGGTTCTGGGAGTCGTTCCTCGACAAGGGCGCGCAGCTCCTGCTCCCCACGATCCTGCTCACCCTGATCTCGGTCGCGTCGTACAGCCGCTACACGCGCTCGTCGATGCTCGAGGTCATGGGCCAGGACTACGTGCGGACGGCCCGGTCGAAGGGCCTGTCCGAGCGCGCCGTCATCACGAAGCACGCGTTCCGCAACGCCCTCATCCCCATCACGACGATCGTCGCGTTCGACTTCGCCGGCCTCATCGGCGGCGCGGTCATCACCGAGACGGTGTTCGGGTGGAAGGGCATGGGCGAGCTGTTCAAGACCGGTCTCGACAACGTCGACCCGAACCCCGTCATGGCGTTCTTCCTCGTGACGGCGGTCGCTGCGATCTTCATGAACATGCTCGCGGACATCGCCTACGCGTACCTCGACCCGCGGATCCGGCGGTGACCGGGATGGCGACGGCACGCATGACGGACCAGCCGGCGACCACGGCCGGCACGCAGACACCGAGCGGGCGCACGACCTGCACGCCCCGCGCAGCGACACCCGGAGGCCGGGATGAGTAACGACGACCGCGCCCAGAGGGGCGACCAGTCCTTCGAGGTGATCCCCACGGTGCAGGGGATCGACGCCGAGGGGTCGAAGTCGACGGCGATCGCCGTCGGGTCGGACCCCCACGACGACAAGTCCTACAGCCAGGGCCAGCTCGTGCGCCGCCGGTTCTTCCGGCACAAGGGCGCGATGGCTTCGCTCGTCGTGCTCGCCGTGGTCTTCGTGGTGGCCTTCACGTCGATCGGCATCGGCCCGATCCCCGGGTGGTGGCCGCACGACTACTCGCTCGCGGGCACCGTCGTCGACGGCGGGCGGCCCTCGTGGGCGCACCCCTTCGGGCAGGACACCGTCGGCAAGGACTACTTCGCCCTCGTCATGCGCGGGACGCAGCAGTCGCTGATCATCGCCCTCGGCGTGGGCCTCATCTCCACGATCCTCGGCACGCTCATCGGTGCCCTCGCGGGGTACTACCGCGGGTGGATCGAGGCGCTGCTCATGCGCATCACCGACCTGTTCATCATCATCCCGCTCCTCGTCTTCGCGGCGGTGCTGGGCAAGATCGCGGGCGGCGGCATCTGGGCCCTCACGGTGGTGCTCGGCCTCGTCACCTGGACCGGGCTCGCACGGCTCGTGCGCGGCGAGGTGCTGTCCCTGCGCGAGCGCGAGTTCGTCATGGCGGCGCGCGCGGTGGGGACCGGACCGGGGCGCATCATCACGAAGCACATCCTGCCGAACGCGATCGGCGTCATCATCGTCTCGGCGACGCTGGCCATCGCGTCCGCGATCCTCCTCGAGACGTCGCTGTCGTACCTCGGCTTCGGCGTGCAGCCGCCCGACACGTCGCTCGGCCTGCTCATCTCGCAGTACCAGAACGCGTTCACCACGCGCCCGTGGCTCTTCTGGTGGCCGGGCGTCATGATCCTCACGATCGCGCTCTCGGTGAACTTCCTCGGCGACGGGCTGCGCGACGCGTTCGACCCCCGCCAGAACAGGAGCAAGGGCTGATGACGACGATCGACATCTCCGCCGAGGACTCGGCCGGCTTCCGCTCGGACGCCGTCCTGTCCTTCGAGGACCTCGACGTCCGGTTCGGCACCGAGTTCGGCACGGTCCACGCGGTCAAGGGCATCACGCTCGACGTGCGGCCGGGCGAGGTCGTCGCGCTCGTGGGCGAGTCCGGCTCGGGCAAGTCCGTCACGTCGATGACGGCCCTCGGCCTGCTGCCCAAGAACGCCAAGGTCGCGGGCACCATCCGCGTCGGGGACAAGGTCGTGAACGACCTCGACCTGCGCGGCCTGCGGCGCATGCGCGGCAACGACGTGGCCATGGTGTTCCAGGAGCCCATGACCGCGCTGAACCCGGTGCTGACGATCGGGGACCAGCTCGCCGAGGCGCTCCAGCTCCACGGGATCGCGTTCGGCAAGCAGGCCGACGCGCGCGCGGCCGAGCTGCTGCGCATGGTCGGCATCCCCGAGCCCGAGCGTCGGCTCAAGCAGTACCCGCACGAGCTCTCCGGCGGTCAGCGCCAGCGCGTCGTCATCGCCCTCGCGATCAGCTGCGACCCGAAGGTGATCATCGCCGACGAGCCGACCACCGCGCTCGACGTGACGGTGCAGGCCGAGATCCTCGACCTGTTGCGCTCGCTCAAGGACAAGCTCAACACGGGCATCCTCCTCATCACGCACAACATGGGCGTGGTGGCCGACATGGCGGACCGCGTCGCCGTGATGCTCAAGGGCGACCTGGTGGAGATGGGCACCGCGGACCAGGTGCTCAACCACCCGCAGCACGAGTACACGCGGAAGCTGCTCGGGTCCGTCCCGCACCTGGGCTCCGGCCCGGGGCAGTTCGGGACCACGACCGAAGACGTCATCGACCACGTCACGGACGCGGCCGAGGTGCCGGCGCTCGACCTGCGCAACCTCGTCATCGAGTACCAGCGCCTCGGCAAGCCGCCGTTCCGCGCCGTCGACGACGTGTCGTTCCAGGTGCGCAAGGGCGAGATCGTCGGTCTGGTCGGCGAGTCCGGCTCGGGCAAGTCGACGATCGGGCGCTGCGCCCTCGGGCTCATCCCGGCGGCGAGCGGGTCGGTGTCGATCTTCGGCGACGACTTCGGCCGCATGAGCAAGTCGCAGCTCAAGGCCATGCGCAAGCGGATCGGCGTGGTGTTCCAGGACCCCGCGGCCTCGCTCAACCCGCGCATGCCTGTCGGCGACTGCATCGCGGAACCGCTCGTCGTCCACCAGGTCGGCGACCCGAAGGCGCAGCAGGCGCGCGTCTACGAGCTGCTCGACGCCGTCGAGCTGCCCCGCAGCGCGTTCAACCGCTACCCGCACGAGCTGTCCGGCGGGCAGCGCCAGCGCGTGAGCATCGCCCGCGCGCTGACGCTCGACCCCGAGCTGCTCGTCGCGGACGAGCCGACGTCGGCCCTCGACGTGTCCGTGCAGGCGAGCGTCCTCCAGATGTTCACCAACCTGCAGGAGCGCTACCAGTTCGCGTGCCTGTTCGTGAGCCACGACCTCGCGGTGATCGACCTGCTCGCGCACCGCGTCGTCGTCCTGCAGAACGGCAGGATCGTCGAGCAGGGCCTGCGGGCAGACGTCCTGCACGACCCGCGCGAGGAGTACACCAAGCGGCTCATCGCAGCCGCCCCGGTGCCCGAGCCGGGCGAGCAGCGGCGTCGTCGCGAGGCGCGTCACGCCCTGCTGGCATCGCTGGGTGAGCAGGCCACCGAGCTGCGCGACCCCGTCACGCCGTTCGAGCCGCTCGCCCCCTCCGCGAATCCCGAGGGCAACGCGTCCCTCCGCGGGGGCGGCTTCCCCGGCTGACGCACGACCGGGCCGGCGCACCGTGCGCCGGCCCGGCCCGCCGCACGACGCCACCCGAGGAGGGGTGCCGCAGGTGAGAGCACGAGCGCTCGCGCGCCGACGCTCCCGCGCGCAGACGGGCCTGCTCACGACGATCCTGCTGCTCGCGGCGATCATCGTCGCGACGGTAGGGACGACGATCGGCTACGTCCAGTCGTCGGCCACGGCGGGCGCCCGGGACGCGCTCGACAGCGCCACGCCGAGCGCCCGCGCCGTCCAGGTCCAGACCCGTGTCGCAGCCGACGCGCAGGCGCAGGACGCCCGCGTGCGGGAGGTGGTCGCGCGCGACCTCTCCGGGGTCCCCGTCGAGGTCGAGCGGACCGTGCGCACCGAGCCCCTGCCGGTCGCGGTGCAGACGCCGGACGGCGGGGTGTCCGCGGCCGAGGAGCCCGTGCGGACCGTCCTCGAGGTCGACCCCGCGCTTCCCGAGGCAGCGGAGCTCGACGGCGCCTGGCCGTCCGCGCCGGACGAGACCGCGGTGCAGGCCGACGCCGCGGCCGCCCTCGGCGTCGTGGCCGGTGACGTCGTCGTCGTGGATCGCTCCGAGACCGACCCGGGCGCGGAGCCCGGCACGGAGCTGACCGTCGTCGGGACGTGGCGTCCCACGGACACGGGCGACTCCCGCTGGTTCGACGACCCCCTCTCCGTCGGGGGCGTCGACGGCTCCGTGCTCGGACCGCTCGTCGTGACGCCCGAGGCGCTCGACACCGTCGACACGACCCCCTTCGTGCGCTGGACCGTCGTGCCGGACGCCACGCGGGTCGACCCCGCGGACCTCGCGGAGATCGCCGCCGGGGCGACCGCGCTGCGTGGCGGCCTGCGTGACGACGACGCCGTCGCCGTGCGCGGCCTGACGGTCGCGGGTGAGCTCGGGGCGACCGCCGCCGAGGCGCGGGGCGCGCTGCGTGCGGCGAGCGCCGTCACCCTCGTCCCGGTCCTCCTCCTGCTCGTGGTGAGCGTCGTCGCTCTCGTCCAGGTGGCACGGCTGCTCGCGCAGACCCGTGCCGGCGAGACCGGGCTGCTCGTCGCGCGCGGCGCGTCCACGCGACAGCTCACCGTCGTGGCAGGGGTCGAGGCGGCCGTCGTCGTCGGCCTCGGCGCGCTCCTGGGCGGTGGTGCGGCCCAGCTCGCCCTCACTGCGAGCGACGCGGCGGCGCGGGCTACAGGCGCCCCGTGGGTCGTGGCGGGGGTGGGCGCGGTCGTCGGGACCGCGCTCGTGACGGGAGTGGCGTGGTGGCACGCACGCGCCGTCGCGCGGCTGCGCCAGGTGGACCGTTCGGGCCGCCTGCGGGTCGCGGCCGCCGGCACGCTCGTGCTCGCGCTCGTGGTCGCCGGGCTCTGCCTGTGGCAGCTCCTGCGCTACGGCTCGCCGCTCGTCGTGACGGGCACGTCGACCCAGGTGGACCTCCTCGCGGTCCTCGCGCCCGCCGCGGTGCTCGTCGCGCTGGCGATCGTGGCCACCGGTGTCCTCGGCCCGGTCGGGTCGCTGGCCGAGCGTCTCGCCGCTCGGGGGAGCGGGCTCACGGTTCCGCTCGCGGTGCGCCAGCTCGCGCGTCGGCTCGTCGTCGTCGCGGTGCCGGTCGTCCTCGTCGTCCTCGCGGCCGGGTCGGGGACGCTGGCGGGCGCGTACGCCGGGACGACCGGGTCCCTGCGGACCTCCGTGGCGGAGCTGCGCACCGGGGCCGACGTGCGCGTGGTCACCGACGGCGCCGTGACGGTCGCCGGGACGAGCAACCCGCCGCTGGTCGCGGACTACGCGGCGCTCGACGGCGCCTCGGGCGCGTCGAGCGTGCTCGACGTGCCCGGCGTGCTGGGGGAGGACCCGCTCGCCCTCCTCGCGCTCGACGCCGACGCGGCGGACGACGTGGTCGCGTCGGTCGACCCCGCCGAGCTCACGGCGGGTCTGCGTGGCGACACGGCCGACCTGGGTGTCCCGCTCCCGGACGGGACGGAACGCCTCGCGCTCGACGTCACCGCGTCGGTCGCCCCCACGGTCGAGATCACCCCCGAGCAGCCGTACTACTGGTACGACGTCCACCAGGCCCGGGGGCTGCGCGCCGTCGCCTGGGTGGTCGACGGGTCCGGCGCGCTCAACCAGGTGCCGCTCGGCGAGCTGAGCGTCACCTACGCGCCCGACGTCGCGGCCGACGTGACGTCGACGCCGACGACGCACACCCTCACCGGGGAGCTGCCCGGTCCGGGGACCTGGCGCCTCGCCGCGGTCGACCTCGTGCTCGGGACGCCCGGCATGGCCGGCCGCGCGTCGGTCACGCTCGACGCCGCGCGCGCCCTCGCGCCCGCGGGCGAGGAGCACGTCGAGCTCGAGGGCGGCTGGGAACCGGTGACCGCGCTCGTGCGCGACGGGCTCGCGGAGATCGAGCGGGCGGAGCCCGCAGGGTTCTCGGCCGCCCTCACCACGAACGGGCTGCCGCTCACGCTGCGGCTCCTCCCCGGCGGCGACGAGGCACCGCCGTCCGTCCCCGTGACCGTGCCCGCGCCGCTCGCGGGACGGTACGAGCTGGCGTCCGGGGACGAGTCCGTCGTCACGGTGTCCGGCATCGACGTCCCGGTGCGCGTCGCGCAGGTCGTCGACGTGATCCCCGGCGCGGTGGAGCGGACCGCCGTCGTCGCCGACCAGGCGACCCTCCTCCAGCACCTCCTGCGTGTCATGCAGGCGGTGCCCCGGGCGGACGAGTTGTGGCTCGGCGCGTCCGGCGACGCGGCGGCGCGCGACGACCTGGCCGCGGCGGCGCTGGCGCTCGCGCGCGACGAGGGCGGCGCGGACGCGACCGTCGCCGTCGCGGGCGCCGAGGTGGGACCGGACGTGTCCGCGCCGGTCCGCGTCGCCTTCTGGCTCGCGGCGGTCGGCGCGGTCGTGCTCGCGCTCGCGGGCGTCCTCGCGGTCGCGCTGGCGCTCCTGAGGTCTCGCCGCGCCGAGGTCATGGTGCTGCGCGCGCTCGGCATGCCGTCGGGGGCGCAGTCCCGGGGGCGGGCGCTCGAGCTGGTCGCCGTCACGGGGACCTCCGTGGTCCTGGGCGTGCTGGCCGGGTGGCTCGTCGCGGCCCTCACCGTCCCGCCGCTCGCGCGTGCCACGCTCGGCGACGCGGCGGACGTCCTGCCCGTCCCGCTCGAGGCGTCCCTCGCACCCACGGCCCTGCTCGTCGGCGTGCTGGTCGCCGGGCTCGCCGGGGTCGCCGCCGTCGTGGCGGGGCGTGTGCGCGCCCAGGCGCTCGACGCCGAGTACCGGGAGGAGATCCGATGAGGCTCGCGCGCCTGACGTGGCGCCAGTTCGCCGCCCACCGCGCTGTCTCGGTCGCCCTCGCCGTCGTGGTCCTGCTCGTCGCGTTCGTCGTCACGGCGTGGCCGCGCGCGGTCGCCGCGACGAACACCGCGCAGGTCGAGCACGTCCTCTCGACGTCCACACCGCTGCAGCGCGACGTCATCACCGTGAGCCAGTCCCGACCGGACCTCGGCCCGGCCGAACCGCGCGGGAGCACGGGCCTCGACGCGGAGACGGAGGAGGTCTGGGGCGCGTTCGCCCAGGGGCTCACGACGTTGCGCGACGCGCAGCCCGAGCCGTTGCGCACCGCGCTGGGCGACCCGGCGTTCACGATCGAGGACGATGCGCGCGACCTCCCGCAGATCGCCGGCAACGACGTGCGCTTTCCCTCGGGGGCGCTCAAGATCGACCTGCGCCTGGCCGATCACGTCACCCTCGTCGCGGGGGAGTGGCCGGGCCCGGTCGAGGCGCCGGCCCCTGCAGACCCGCAGGACGGGACGGCCGCCGTCGACGCCGACGGGTCCGTGAGCGTCGTCGGACCCCAGGTGCTCGACGTCGTGGCCTCGGCCGAGGCGGCCGACGTGCTCGGGTGGTCGGTCGGTGACGTGCACGAGCTCGACGCGCTCACGTCCGTGCGGCTGACGGGGACCTTCGAGGCCGTCGACCCGACCGACGACTACTGGCAGAACAACCCGTACTCCGCGGCCCCGCAGGTCGTGGACGACCTCAACATGGGCCGGTCCGCGAAGACCGCGCTGTACCTCGATGCGGCGACCGCCGACGAGGCGTTCCTCCTCGACCCGACGACGCGTGTCTGGTACCCCGTCACGGGCGCGGGGGTGGAGTCCGACGAGGTGGCCCCCCTCCTCGCACAGCTGCGCGGCTTCACCGCGACCCCGCACCCCGTGGTCGAGGGCGGGACCTTCGTGCTCACGCCGTCGAGCGAGATGACGACCGTGCTGTCGTCGCTGCTCGCCCAGCAGCGTGCGTCGGCCGCGATCCTTGCCGTCGTCGTGGTGGGCCCGCTCGGTGTCACGCTCGCCGTCCTGCTCCTCGGCGCACGGCTCGTCGTGTCGCGACGTCGCACGTCGCTCGCGCTCCTGCGGGCGCGCGGTGCGTCGGGTGCCCAGCTGCGCGGGCTGATGAGCGCCGAAGGCCTCGCCCTCGGGCTGCCGGCGGCGGCGATCGGTGCCGCAGCGGCGGTCCTCGCGGTCCCGGCCGCCGACGGTGGCGGAGCCGTGGGTCCGGGCACGTTCGCGGCCGCCCTGCTGGCCGCGCTCGCCCCCGCGCTTCTCTTCGCGCTCACGACGTCTCCCGCCGGGCTGCGCGACACCCGGGCCGACCTCGGGACGACGCGCAGCCGGTGGCGCGGGCTCGTCGAGCTGCTCGTCGTGGCGGCGGCGGTCGTGTCCGTCGTGCTGCTCCTGCAGCGCGGCGTGACCGTCGGCGCGGCCGCCGACCCGTCCGGGTCGTCGGCCGGTGCGGCCGCCGGAGCGGTCCCGGCCGCGGCCCCGGGGATCGATCCGCTGCTCGCCGCCGCACCCCTGCTGCTCGCCCTGGCGACGTGCGTCGTCGTCCTGCGCGTGTACCCGCTGCCCGTCCGTGCGCTCGAGCGCGTGTTCCGCTCGCGGCGCGACCTCGTGCCGTTCCTCGGCGCGGCGCGGGCGGTGCGCGATCCCGCGGGCGGCGTGGTGCCCGCCCTCGCGCTCGTCGTCGGCGTGGCCGTCGCCCTCTTCTCCGGCGTGCTGTACTCCACGGTGCGGTCGGGCGTCGAGACGCTCGCGTGGGACACGGTGGGGGCCGACGTGCGCGTCAGCGGGCCGATCATGGACGACGAGGTCGTCGACGAGCTGCGGGCGGTCGACGGGGTCGCCGCGGTCGCGACCGTCACCGACGCGGGCGAGCTGCCCCTGCGCGTCGGCGTCTCGGGGGAGCGCGTCACCGTGCTCGCCGTCGACGCGGACGAGCTCGCCGCCGTCCAGGCGGACGTCCCCGGTGCGTCCGGGCTGCCCGAGGGCCTGGGCGCGTCGGGTGACCTCCTGCCCGTCGTGGTGTCGGACACCCTCTCGATCCGTGCCGGCGCGCGGGACGTGACACTCGTCGCGAGCACGCCGGCCGAGGTCGACGTCCTCGCCACGAGCGGTCCGGTGCCCGGGCTCTCGGCGCCGCGCGCCTTCGTCGTCGTGGACCGGGACCGGGCCGCCGAGGCTCTCGACGTCACGTTCCGTCCGCGCGTCGCGCTGCTCGCGCTCGACGACGGGGCGGACGTCGCCGCGGTCCGCGCGGCCGTCGCCGACGTCCTGCCGCAGTCCGCGATCACCAGTCCGCACGAGATCTCCGCGGACGCGCTCGGCTCGCCCGCCGCGCAGGGGATGAACCGCGCGTTCGTGGTCGCGATCGTCCTGTCCGGGCTGCTGTGCGCCGCCGCGGTCGTCATGACGCTCATGATCGGGGCGCCCGCGCGCGACCGGCTCGTCGCCGTCCTGCGCACTCTCGGGCTCGAGCGGCGGGGGACCCGGGGGCTCGTCGCCTGGGAGATCGGCCCCTGGGCGCTCGCAGCGCTCGTCGTCGGCGCCCTGCTCGGGCTCGCCGTGCCGGCGCTCGTGCTCGCGGCGGTCGACCTGACGCCGTTCACGGGAGGCGACGCCCAGCCGTCGCTCGCCGTCGACCCGGCGCTGCTCGGGCTCGTCGCGGGCGGGTTCGTGGTCGTGGTCGTCGTGGCGGTCGCGGCGTCCACCGCCCTGAGCCGGCGGACCAACCTCGCAGCGGAGCTGCGCATCGGTGAGGAGAGGTGACATGACGACCAGGACCGGACCCGAGGCCGCGGAGCTCGCGGCGAGGAGCGGCACGGGACCCGACGAGCGCTCGTCCGCCCGGGTGCCCGGGGCGGTGGCGGAGCCGGACATCCTGTGCCAGGACCTCGTGCGGATCTTCTCCGCCGACGGCGTCGAGGTGCAGGCGCTGCAGGGGCTGAACCTGCGGGTCGACCCGGGCGAGCTCGTCGCGATCGTCGGGGCGTCGGGGTCGGGCAAGTCGACGCTGCTGACGATCCTGTCGGGGCTCGACCGCCCGACCGGCGGCTCGGCCGTCGTCGCGGGCACCGACCTGCTGACCATGGGACGTCGCGAGCGCGTGCGCTACCAGCGGCACACGGTGGGGTTCGTCTGGCAGCAGACGAGCCGTAACCTCCTGCCCTACCTCAGCGCGGCCGAGAACGTGGCCGTCCCGCTGGCGCTCGCGGGCGACCTCGGCGCCCGGGAACGGCGTGCGCGGGTCGACGCGCTGCTCGAGCTCCTCGAGGTGGGTCACGTGCGCGACCGACGGCCCGACCAGATGTCCGGCGGGGAGCAGCAGCGCACGGCGCTCGCCGTCGCCGTCGCGAACGCGCCACGCGTCCTGCTCGCGGACGAGCCGACCGGCGAGCTCGACGAGGCGACGTCCGTCGAGGTGCTCGAGGCGATGCGCGGGGTCAACGCCGAGCTGGGCGTCACGACGCTCATCGTCACGCACGACCCGACGGTGTCGGACCACGTGCTGCGCACCGTGCAGATCCGGGACGGGCGCACGTCGACGGAGGTCCTGCGCCGTACGGAGGTCGACGAGCACGGGTCCGAGCGGCACGTCGCGGAGGAGTTCGCGGTGCTCGACCGCGTGGGCCGCCTCCAGCTCCCGCCGGACTTCGTCGCGAGCCTCGACCTGCGCGACCGGGTGCGGCTCGCCCTCGAGACGGACCACGTGGGGGTGTGGCCGGACGGCCGCGGCCGTCCGGTGACCGACGACGACGGGACGAGCGACGACCGCGGGGCGACGCCACCGCGCGAGGAGGGCGAGCGATGAGCGAGACGCAGGGTGCGACGCCGACCGGGTTCGCCGGGGAGCAGGGCGTCGTGCTGCGTGCCGAGGGCGTGGGTCGTGTGTTCGGGCACGGCACGACGGCGGTGCACGCCCTGACCGACGTCGGGCTCGTCGTGCACCCGGGGGAGCTGCTGGTCGTGCGCGGACCCTCGGGCTCCGGCAAGACGACGCTCCTCAACATCCTCGGCGGTCTCGACCGGCCGACGGCCGGGAGCGTGCACCTCGCGGGGGACCGCGAGCTGTCCACCATGCCCGAGCGGGACGTGCTCGAGGTCCGTCGCCGCGAGATCGGCTACGTGTTCCAGTCGTTCGGGCTCGTCCCGGTGCTCTCCGCGGCGGAGAACGTCGAGGTCCCGCTGCGGCTGCAGGGCGTGGACCCCCGCGAGCGCGGCGAGCGCGTCGCGCAGGCGCTCGCCCTGGTGGGGCTGGAGGGCCACGCGGCGCAGCGGCCGTACGAGCTGTCCGGCGGCCAGCAGCAGCGGGTCGGGATCGCCCGGGCGCTCGTCGCCGAGCCGCGGATCCTCGTGGCGGACGAGCCCACCGGGCAGCTCGACTCCGGGACCGCTGCGACGGTGATGGACCTGATCCGCGACGTCGTGCACGAGCGGGGCGTGGCCGCTGTCGTGTCGACGCACGACCCGATCCTCATGCAGCGCGCCGACCGCGTCGTCGAGCTCCACGACGGTCGCGTGGTGGAGCGGACCGCCTGATCTTCCGGTTGCCGTGCCGTCCCGGCACGGCAAGCCTGGTGGGATGGCCTCCAGCGACGGACAGACGCCCGACCGCCCCACCGACGACCGTCCGGCCCGCGGACGCCCGGCGGCGGGAGGCGAC
Source organism: Cellulosimicrobium sp. So1_17 (assembly GCF_055181235.1). Classification (NCBI taxonomy): domain Bacteria; kingdom Bacillati; phylum Actinomycetota; class Actinomycetes; order Micrococcales; family Promicromonosporaceae; genus Cellulosimicrobium; species Cellulosimicrobium sp. So1_17. Next base: position 1,484,629 of record NZ_CM143702.1, on the reverse strand, counting down.
GTCCGCTCGGGCCGTCCCTTCCCTCCGGTCTTCTACCCGGCGGCCGGGGTGATCCTGCTCTTCGTCCTCGCCGCGGTGCTCTTCACGGACGCCGTCTCGGAGATCATGGAGACGCTCCAGCGCGACGTGATCGGGGTGTTCGGCTGGTACTACGTGCTCCTCGTCGCGGGCTTCGTCGTGTTCGCCCTGTGGATGGGCCTGAGCCGGTTCGGCGACATCGTGCTCGGCAAGGACGAGGACGAGCCGACGTTCCGGCTCCCCGTGTGGTTCGCGATGCTCTTCGCGACGGGCATGGGCATCGGGCTCGTGTACTGGGGCGTCGCCGAGCCGCTGACCCACTACGTGACGCCCAAGCCGGGCGTCGAGGGCAGCGACGCCATGCTCGCGCAGGCCGCGATGGGGCAGAGCTACCTGCACTGGGGGATCCACGCGTGGGCGATCTACGTCGTCGCAGGCCTCTCGCTGGCCTACGCGATCCACCGCAAGGGCCGCCCGGTGTCGATCCGCTGGGCGCTCGAGCCACTCCTCGGCGACCGCGTCAAGGGCTGGCTGGGCAACGTCATCGACGTGGTGGCGATCGTGGGGACGGTCTTCGGCGTCGCGACGTCGCTCGGGTTCGGCGTCCTGCAGATCTCGGCCGGTCTCGGCTACCTCGACGTGGTCCAGCCCAGCACGGCCCTGCAGATCGGGCTCATCGCGGCGATCACGGCGATCGCGACGCTCTCGGTCGTCTCAGGCCTGGGCAAGGGCATCAAGTGGCTGTCGAACGGGAACATGGTGCTCGCCGGCGCGCTGGCCGTCGTCGTCCTCGTGCTGGGGCCCACGCTCTTCCTCCTCCGGGAGTGGGTCCAGTCGCTCGGGTACTACCTGCAGAACATCGTGCGGCTGACGTTCGACACGACGGCGTTCCAGGGCGCTGCAGGGCTCGAGTGGCAGTCGTCGTGGACGATCTTCTACTGGGGCTGGTGGATCTCCTGGGCGCCGTTCGTCGGCGTCTTCATCGCGCGCATCTCGCGGGGCCGCTCGGTGCGGGAGTTCGTCCTCGGCACGCTGCTCGTCCCGACGATCGTGACCACGCTGTGGTTCTCGATCTTCGGCGGCTCCGCGCTCGAGCGCGAGCTCACGGAGCCGGGGAGCATGCTCGACGACGGCGCGGTGAACTCCGACACGGCGCTCTTCCAGCTCCTCGACGGGCTGCCGCTGTCGGCGGTCCTCTCGGTCGTCGCGATCGTGCTCATCGTCGTGTTCTTCGTGACGTCCTCCGACTCCGGCTCGCTCGTCGTGGACATGCTCGCCTCGGGGGGCAACCCGAACCCGCCGACCTGGAGCCGGATCTTCTGGGCGACCGTGTCCGGTCTCCTTGCGATCGCGCTCCTCCTGGCGGGAGGTCTGTCCGCGCTGCAGACCGCCGCGATCCTCATCGCCCTGCCGTTCTCCGTCGTGATGATCGGCATGGCGGTGTCCACGGTGCAGGCCCTGCGCGCCGAGCACGCCGCACTCCTGCGGGCGGAGCGCCGCGCCGCACGCGCCGCGCTCACCGAGCACGTGACGACGCGCGTCTCGGAGTCGATCTCGGAGCAGTGGGAGGAGCTCTACCCGGATCCGCCGGACCGCTGGACCCCGTTGCGCCGGCGCCCCGCTCGGCGCACCGACGACGGCTCGTAGGTCGTCGGCGGGCCGGCGGGCGGTGGCTCGCCGTGCGGCGCCGATGGCGTGTGGTGGGCGCCACGGCCGTGGACTGGGCATGTCCCTGTAGGATGGACGTCGCCCGGTCGACGGCGTTTCCTGCCGTGCCGGACGAGCGACCCGCTCGTCCGCGCAGCGGTGTCGCGGGGGTGTCTGTCCACGACAGGCGTCCGCGCTGCGTCGTCCCGCCCCTCCTCCTGAGATGAGTAACTGACATGTCTGTGCGCTCCGACCTGCGCAACGTCGCGATCGTCGCCCACGTCGACCACGGCAAGACGACCCTGGTCGACGCGATGCTGCGGCAGTCCGGCGCCTTCTCGGCGCACCAGCAGGTCGACGACCGCGTCATGGACTCCGGCGACCTCGAGCGGGAGAAGGGCATCACGATCCTCGCGAAGAACACCGCGGTCCGGTACGCCGGTCCCGCGGCGGCCGCGGTGGGCGAGCCCGAGGGCATCACGATCAACGTCATCGACACCCCGGGCCACGCCGACTTCGGCGGCGAGGTCGAGCGCGGCCTGTCCATGGTGGACGGCGTCGTGCTGCTCGTCGACGCGAGCGAGGGCCCGCTCCCGCAGACGCGCTTCGTGCTGCGCAAGGCGCTCGCCGCGAAGCTCCCGGTGATCATCGTCGTCAACAAGGTCGACCGCCCCGACTCGCGCATCACCGAGGTCGTCGCCGAGGCGACGGACCTGCTCCTCGGCCTCGCGAGCGACCTCGCCGACGAGGTGCCGGACCTCGACCTCGACGCGATCCTCGACGTCCCGGTCGTCTACGCGTCGGCGAAGGCCGGGCGCGCGTCGCTCGACCAGCCGCTCGACGGCCAGCTCCCCGCGAACGAGGACCTCGAGCCGCTCTTCTCGACGATCCTCGAGAAGATCCCCGCGCCGACGTTCGAGGAGGGCGCGCCGCTCCAGGCCCACGTCACGAACCTCGACGCGTCGCCGTTCCTCGGGCGCCTCGCGCTGCTGCGCGTCTTCAACGGGACCCTGCGCAAGGGCCAGGTCGTCGCGTGGGCGCGCCACGACGGCACGATGCAGAACGTCAAGATCACCGAGCTCCTCGAGACCAAGGCGCTCGACCGCGTGCCCACCGACTCCGCCGCTCCCGGCGACATCGTCGCCGTCGCGGGCATCGCCGACATCACGATCGGCGAGACGCTCACCGACCCCGACGACCCGCGCCCCCTGCCGCTCATCACGGTCGACGACCCGGCGATCTCGATGACCGTCGGGATCAACACGTCGCCGCTCGCGGGCAAGGGCGGCAAGGGCCACAAGGTCACCGCGCGCCAGGTCAAGGACCGCCTCGACTCGGAGCTCGTCGGCAACGTCTCGCTGCGCGTCCTGCCGACCGACCGCCCCGACGCCTGGGAGGTCCAGGGCCGCGGCGAGCTCGCGCTCGCGATCCTCGTCGAGCAGATGCGCCGCGAGGGCTTCGAGCTCACCGTCGGCAAGCCGCAGGTCGTCACGCGCACGATCGACGGCAAGACGCACGAGCCGATGGAGCGCATGACGATCGACGTCCCGGAGGAGTACCTCGGCGCCGTCACGCAGCTCATGGCGCAGCGCAAGGGCCGCATGGAGACCATGTCGAACCACGGCACCGGCTGGATCCGCATGGAGTTCATGGTCCCCGCGCGCGGGCTCATCGGGTTCCGCACGCGCTTCCTCACGGAGACGCGCGGCACCGGCATCGCGTCGTCCATCTCCGAGGGCTACGAGCCGTGGGCGGGCCCCATCGAGACCCGCACGACCGGCTCGCTCGTCGCGGACCGCGCCGGCAAGGTCACGCCGTTCGCCATGATCAACCTCCAGGAGCGCGGCTCGTTCTTCGTCGACCCCACGCAGGAGGTCTACGAGGGCATGATCGTCGGCGAGAACTCGCGCAACGAGGACATGGACGTGAACATCACCAAGGAGAAGAAGCTCACGAACATGCGGTCCTCGACGGCCGACAACTTCGAGAACCTCATCCCGCCGCGCCACCTCACGCTCGAGGAGTCGCTCGAGTTCGCGCGCGAGGACGAGTGCGTCGAGGTCACCCCCGAGGTCGTGCGCATCCGCAAGGTCCTGCTCGACCAGACCGAGCGCGCCCGCGCGACGTCGCGGGCCAAGCGCGCCTGACCCCTCGCGTGGTCGACCCCGTCGCCCGTCCCGCCGTCGTGCCCGCCGGCACCGTCCCGGTCGTGCCCGACGGCGGGCTGCTCGCCGTCCACGCGCACCCGGACGACGAGACGCTCGCGACCGGCGCGCTCCTCGCCACCTGGGCGGCGGCGGGGGAGCGCGTCACCGTCGTGACGTGCACGCGCGGTGAGCGCGGCGAGGTCATCGACACCGCGGCGCACCCGACGGGCGTGGGGCACCTCGAGGGTGACGGGCCGGCGCTCGCGGCCCACCGCGAGGGCGAGCTCGCCCGTGCGCTCGCCGCGCTGGGAGTCACCGACCACGCCTTCCTGGACACGGTGGCTCCGCTCGCGCCGGGTCCGGGCGCCGGCAGCGAGGTGCCGGACGGCGCCCCCGCGCCCCGGTACACCGACTCCGGCATGGCCTGGGCGGCCCCGGGCATCGCGCGCGCGACGGCGGAGGCCGAACTCCCCGAGGGAGCGTTCGTCGGCGTCCCGCTCGACGAGGCGGCGTCCCGCCTCGCCGCCGTGGTGCGGGCGCGGCGACCGGCCGTCGTCGTGACGTACGAGGCGGGCGGGGGCTACGGGCACCCGGACCACGTGCGCGCGCACGAGGTCACGGTCCGCGCGCTCGAGCTCCTCGCCGCCGCGGGCGAGGAGACCCCCGAGCTCTGGACCGCCGTCGTGCCCGCCGCGCTGCTGCGGTCCGCGCGGCGTGCGCTCGACGCGCGGCCCGAGGTCCGGACGCTGCTCGACCGCGTCGACGGGCTCACCCTGCCCGACCCGGCCGCGCCCCTCCCGTCCGTCGCCCTGCCCGAGGAGCCTCCCGGTCCCGGCGAGCCGCGCGCGCGTGGCGACGGGCCTTCGGTCCTTGCGCTCCGCTCCGTCCCGGTCGTGCCGGTCCTCGCCGCGGTGCTCGGCGCCCTGCGCGCGCACGCGACGCAGGTGCAGCACGTCGGGGCGGCGTCGTCGGGTCCGACGGACGTACCGCTCGCCGGCTGGTACGCCCTGAGCAACGACGTGCTCGCGCCCCTGCCTTCACACGAGTTCTACGCCGCCTCCCGCGCCGCTCTCCCGGGTCCTCGGGATTCCGGCGCGCGCGGACAGTAGCCTCTCCCTGTGGAAACCAGCACCGGACGTCTCGTGGGTCGTGGGGCGGCGTGCGCGCTGATCGGGGCGATCGTCGCTCTCGTCGGCACGGTCGCGCACCGCGCACCCGTCGTCGACCTGCCGGCGCTGCACCTCGGGCTCGTCCTCGCGCTCCTGGCCGTCCTCGCGGCGGGCGTGCTCTCGCGAGCCTGGGGCGGCTACGCCGGCCTTCTCGGCTACGGGATCGGCTGGGTCGTCGTCGTGCAGCTCCTCTCGCTCTCGGGGCCGGGGGGTGACGTCCTCGTCCCCAGCCAGGTCGTCGGGTACGTCTGGATCTACGGCGGACTGCTGGTCGTCGCGCTCGCCGCGTTCCTCCCGCGCTCGTGGTTCAGCGAGCGGCCCGTCCGGGTCGCGCTCCACGAGCGTCAGGTCGGGCAGAGCGGACATCAGGTGTAGATCCGCCCCGATAGAATCCCCGGTGCGGGCCACCGCACCCCTCGTCGTCATGCGCGCCTCGGCGCGCCCTCGCGTCACGGAGACAGTGGATGGGTCAGCCGACCGATCGAGACGAAGTTCTCGGCACGCCTCAGGACTCCTCACCGGTACCCCCGGCGGGCGAGCCGTCGACCCCCGCCGACCCGGCGGTGGACGGCACTCCCGATGCTCCGGCCGACGCGGCCGGACGGGACACCCAGGCGCCGGCGGAGACCGACGACGCCCCGACGGAGGACGCCCAGGTCGCCCCGCAGCCCCACGAGGACGCGGAGACCGGGGACGTGTCCGGGGAGAGCCCGGTCGAGAGCGTGCACGACGGCGCGCCGGCCGTGACCGCCGAGGAGGGCCAGGCCACGCCGACGTCGGACGGCGAGGAGCCGGGCGTCGACGCACCCGGGACGCCGGGCGACGGGGCAGCCGAGGACCCGGACGACGACACGCCCTACGTGCCGCTCGTCTTCGCCTTCGACCCCGACGTCTCTGCCGTCGTCCGCTCCGCCGACGAGGGCGCGGACCCCGAGCGACCCGTCGCCGGGAGCACCGGGCCGGAGGAGACGGTCGACGCACCTGCGAGCGCCGCGGAGCCGAGCCCCTCGGTCGAGCCGACCGCACCTGCCGAGCCGACCGCACCTGCCGAGCCGACGCCGACCGCGCCGGCCCCCGCCGCAGCGTCTACGGTCGGTGTGAGCGAGACCGAGCCGGGCGTGGCCGTTCCCGTCGTCGGCTCGGGCACGTCTACGGAGGCACAGCCCGAGAACGCCGAGCCGGGGCTCCGCGAGACCGTCCCGGCGACGCCTGCGCCTGCTGCGGCCGCCTCTGCGGAGTCCGCTCCTGCCGACCCCGGTCCGGCTGAGACCGCGCCGACCGAGACCGCGCCGACCGAGACCGCGCCGACCGAGACCGCGCCGGCCGACATCGCACCGGCCGAGACCGCGCCGACCGACATCGCACCGGCCGAGACCGCGCCGGCCGAGACCGTGCCGGCCGAGGAGGCAGCCGCCGGCGAGGTGGCGCCGACCGACGCCGCGCCGTCGGACACCGAGGTCCTGGACCGGGTTGTCGCCCCGGTCGCCGCCGTCCCCGTCGCCGCCGTCCCGGCCGCCGCTCCGGAGCGGACCGAGGTCATCCCCGCCGTCGCGCCGTGGGAGCGGCCCGCCCCGGTGCGCGTCTCCGCCCGGTCGGCCGCCACACCCGCCGCCGCGCACGCTGCGCCGGCCGAGCCTGTCGCAGCCACCGCGGTCGGTGCGTTCCCACCGGTCCCGCCCGACGAGGAGCGCGTGACGTCGCCGTTCGACGGCTTCGACGAGGACGGCCCGCGCCGAGGGTGGGTCCGGGGCCTGATGTGGACCGGGATCGGCGTGCTCGTGCTCGGCGGCCTGTACACCGGCGCCCAGTGGTACTTCTCGGACAAGGTCCCGAGCGGCACGACCGTCGCCGGGGTGGACGTCGGCGGGAAGACGCGGACCGCGGCTCAGGACGAGCTCGAGGCCGCTCTCGGCCCGCGCGCCGCGGAGCCCGTGACGCTCGTGGCCGGGGACGCCACGACGACGCTCGACCCCGCGGCCTCCGGGCTCGCGTTCGACGCCGCGGCGACGGCGGAGGAGCTCACCGCGTTCTCGATGAACCCCGTGCGCCTGTGGGAGCACCTGGTCGGGGGCGAGGCGAAGCCGCCGGTCGTGACGGTCGACGAGGCCGCGCTCGACGCGCAGGTCGAGGCGCTGCGCGGCGGTCTCGACGTCGCGCCGGTCGACGGGACCGTCCAGTTCGTCGACGGCGCCCCGACCGCCACCCCGGCCACCGACGGCGCGTCCGTCGTCATGGACTCCGCGGTGGACGCGATCGCGTCCGGCTGGCTCGTCACCGACGGCCCGATCGAGCTCGCGACGGAGCCGGTCGCTCCGGAGATCACCCAGGAGGAGACGGACGCGGCGCTCGCCGAGGCGCAGAAGGTCGTCTCCGCCCCGGTCGTCGTGACCGTGGGCGACCAGTCGCCCGAGCTGCCCGCGGAGACGCTCGCCGCGACCGCGTCCTACGCGGCCGCCGACGGCGCGCTCGCCCTGACGTTCGACGGCACCGCGCTCGTGCAGGCGGTCGTCGACCGCACGAACGACCTGCTCACCGTCCCGGACGACGCGCACTTCGTCTTCTCGAACGGGGTCCCGGTCATCGAGGGCGGTGCGCCGGGCACGACCATCGACCCGGCGGCCATCGCGACCGCGGTCACGACCGCCGCGACCGGCGACGACCGGACCGCTCCGGTGGAGCTCGTCGAGAGCGATCCCGCGCAGTCCGTCGCCGCGCTCGAGGCGCTCGGGGTCAAGGAGAAGGTCTCGGAGTTCTCGACGCCGCTGACGAGCGAGCCCGTGCGCACGGAGAACCTGCGCGTCGGGGCGAGCAAGGTCAACGGCACGCTCGTCCTGCCCGGGGAGACGTTCTCCCTCACCGAGGCTCTGTCCCCGATCACGGCCGCCGGCGGCTACCGCTCGGCCGGCATCGTGCAGGACGGCAAGCACATCGAGGGTGTCGGTGGCGGCCTGTCGCAGATGGCGACGACGACCTACAACGCGGGCTTCTTCGCCGGTCTCGAGGACGTCGAGCACCGTCAGCACAGCTACTGGTTCACGCGCTACCCGGCGGGCCGCGAGGCGACGATCTTCGTCGGGTCGCTCGACATGCGGTTCAAGAACGACACCCCCTACGGCGTGCTCATGCAGTCGTGGGTCGGCGGCGGCGAGCTGCACGTCGCGATCTGGAGCACGAAGCACTTCGAGGTCGAGACCACGGCGAGCCAGAAGTCGAACGTCGTCCAGCCGACGACCGTGACCCACACGGGCGCCGACTGCGTGCCGCAGGCGGCGGGCAACCCCGGGTTCTCGATCACGAACTACCGCAAGGTCTACCTGGACGGCGAGCTCGTCAAGGACGAGGCGGACCGGTGGACCTACAAGCCGGACAACCAGGTGGTCTGCGCTCCCTGAGCGCACCACCGGACGAGGAGTGCGCATGCTCGGACGCAGCGAACGGGAGTCGGGACCGCAGGCGCTGCTCGCCGCGACGGCGGCGGGCTGGGGTGCGGACGGCGACGACAGCGGGCGCTCGGAGCCCGACGCGCTGCTCGACCTCGGCTCGACGACCGCGACCCTGTCGACCGTCGCGAGCATCGACGGGCTGTCCGCGGTCGTGCACCTCGGGCACCCTGCGCAGCCGTCGCACGAGCTCGAGCGCGCCCTGCTCGCGGCGCCGCCCTCTCTCGTCCTCTCGGCGGCGGTGGCCGTGCCCGCCCAGTGGGTGTGGGTCGGCCGGTCGGCGAGCGCGCAGGACGCCTCGGGGCCGGTCGTGGTCGACGAGGCGGGGATGCGCGACCGGCGCCACGTGCTGCGGACGATGGGCATGAGCCCTCGGCTCGTCCCGACGCGCACGTCGCTCGAGGAGCGGGTCGCCCTGGCAGGGTCCGACGGCACGCTCGTCGTCGAGCGCTCCGTCGCCACGTCGGCGCTCGCGCCGCTCGGGTTCGGCGAGCTTCCCGGGAGCGAGGCGCTGTCCCAGGGCGCGCCCGTCTGGTACGGACTGCTCGAGTCGCGCGAGTCGGCGCCGCGCGCCGCGCGCGCGGCCCAGGTCTGGCTCGCCTTCGGCCCGCGCGACGACCACCGCGGGTCGTTGCAGCAGACCCTCGGCCTCGTCGCGGACGCCGGGATCGACCTGCAGCACGTGCGCAGCCACCGCTCGCAGGCCGGGCCGCACATCTTCTTCTCCGCGTTCTCCTGCCCGGACGCCGACGTCCTCGACCGGCTCCTGGAGGACTTCGACGACCGCGGCGTCGCGCACCGGCTCCTCGCCGTGCTCCCGGGTCAGGAGTTCGTCCCCGGGCCGGACGCCCTGGCGCCGCGCTGGTCGGCCGTCGGACCCCTGTCGCGGCCGGCCGACGCGCCGGCGGCAGAGCCCGATCTGCCCCACCTGCGGCCGGCGTGAGCGGCGTCGGCTACCTCGGGCCGCAGGGGTCGTTCACGCACCAGGCGGCCGCGGGCTGGGGACGTGACCACGCCGACGACGCGCCGCTCGTCGCCCGCGGTTCGGTCGCCGACGTCTTCACCGCGGTGGCGGACGGGGCCGACGCGCGCGGCGTCGTCGCGATCGAGAACACGGTCGAGGGCTACGTCGTCCCGTCGCTCGACGCGATCGTGGGCAGCGCCACGGTGGTCGCGGTGGACGAGGTCGTGCTCGACATCTCGTTCGACGCGTTCGTCCGCCCCGACCACGGCGCGCTGACGGAGGTGAGCGCGCACCCGCACGGGCTCGCCCAGTGCCAGGAGTTCGTGGTCCGCGAGGGTCTGCGCGCGGTGCCCGCGGCGTCGAACGCGGCGGCGTGCCGTGACGCGGGGGAGCACCAGGTCGCGCTCGGCCCGAGCATCTGCGGAGAGCTCTACGGACTGGACACGTACGCGCGCGCCGTCGAGGACTTCGCCGGCGCCCGCACGCGCTTCCTCGTGCTCGCGCAGCGCTCCGCCGCGCGCGACGTGCTGGCGAGCACGCGCGCGGGGCACGACGGCGCGTGGCGGACCATGCTCGCCGTGACGCCGGTCGTCACCGGCCCGGGCGTGCTCGCCCGGATCACCCGGTCGTTCGGCGCCCGGGGCGTGAACCTGTCCAGCCTCATCACCCGCCCGCTCAAGGCGGTGGCCGGGACCTACGTCTTCGTGCTCACCGTCGACGGCGGACCGTGGGACGCGCCCGTGCGCGCTGTCCTCGAGGACCTGCTCGCCGCGGGTGACTCGCTCAAGACGCTGGGCGTCGTGCCCGCGCGCGGCGAGCTGGACGAGTCCGTCCACGCCGACGTCGACGCGGCGCACGTCCCGGTCGGGAGCGTCGGTGCCGGTTCGTCGGCGGCAGCGGTCGAGAGCGGGCTGCTGTGGTGACCGGCCGGGCTCCCGAGGACACGACACGACCGGGTTCGGTCGCGGTCGCCGGCCTGGGGCTCGTGGGCGGGTCGCTCGCGCGTCTCCTCCACGCGCGCGGCATCGAGGTCACCGGCTTCGACACGACGGCGTCGACGCGCGCGGCCGCTCGTGCGGAGGGCTTGCGCGTCGTGGACGACGTCGCGGAGCTGTGCGACCAGGAGCCGGACGTCCTCGTCCTCGCGGTTCCGCTGCGGGCGATGCGCGCCGTGACGACGGAGATCGCGCGGCACGTGCGGGGCGCGACGGTTGTCACGGACGTGGGCAGCGTCAAGGGCGCGGTGCGCGACGCGGTCCGGGCAGCGGGCCTCGAGGCGCGCTACGTGGGTGCGCATCCCATGGCGGGCACGGAGCACTCCGGGTTCGACGCGTCGGACCCCGACCTGCTCGACGGCGCGTCCTGGGCGATGACGGTCGACCCGACGACACGCGCCGACGCGTTCGCGGCGGTGCTGCGGCTCGTCACCGGCCCCCTGGGCGGCACGGTGCACGTCGTGACCGACGACGTGCACGACGAGTCGACCGCCCTGATCAGCCACGTGCCGCACGTCCTCGCGACGGAGCTGCTCGGCGTCGTCGCCGACGCCCCCGTGCGCGACGTCGCCCTCGGCCTGGCGGCCGGCAGCTTCCGGGACGCGACGCGCGTGGGCCGTACGGACCCGCGTCGCACCGAGGCGATGGTGACCGAGAACGCGGCCTGGGTCGCGTCCGCGCTCCGGGTGGTGGTGCGCGACCTCGAGCTCCTCGTGCGCGCGCTCGAGTCGAACGCGCCCGTCGGGGAGTTCTTCGACCGCCCAGACCCGGTGCGCGCGCTCCTCGCGGAGTACGACATGGCGTCGACGCCGGAGCACGTGGTGCTCGACGAGGCGGGGGACTGGCGCGACCGCCTCACCGCGCTCGGGGCGCAGGGGCGCGTGGCCGTCGGCGTGCAGGACGGCGGTGTCGTCGTCCGCTGAGGCGACGGATCCTGGCGCACCGGTGCGTCGGCGTCGGGCCCGCGCGTCGCCCGCGTGCTCAGGCCGGACGCCGCGGTGGACGCGGCGGCACGACCTTCCCCGCCACGATCTCGTCGAGCGGGACCACGACGAGGGGAGGGCCGGCATCGGCCGGTCCGTGGCCGCGGTGGGGCGGCCGGCCGCCGCCGGCGTCCTCGCGCAGCGTGAGGGCCGCGTCGTCGCTGCCCACCACGACGCCGATGACGTCCGTCAGGGCCTTGTCGCTCGCGGCTGCCTCCGCCGCACCCAGGCGGCGGCGGACGACGACCCGGGTGCCTGCCGGCCACGTGCGCCAGGGCGCTGCGCCCGGCGCGTCGTCCGGTCGGCCCTGTTCGTGGGTCATGTCACGTCCGTCCACTGGCTGGTCCCCGGTGGCTCACCACCGCCCGACCTGAGCGATACTAGACGTGCTTGCCCTCCGTGACCGCGCGCGGTCGCCGCCGGGGGCACGTGCCCCCACGTGACCCGGCACCTCTCGCCGCGCCAGGTCCGAACGCCGCCAGAAAGGTTCCCGGTCGTGACATACGTGATCGCCCAGCCGTGCGTCGACGTCAAGGACAAGGCGTGCATCGAGGAATGTCCCGTGGACTGCATCTACGAGGGCAAGCGGTCGCTGTACATCCACCCGGACGAGTGCGTCGACTGCGGTGCGTGCGAGCCGGTCTGCCCGGTCGAGGCCATCTACTACGAGGACGACGTCCCCACCGAGTGGAGCGACTACTACCGCGCGAACGTCGAGTTCTTCGACGACCTCGGCTCGCCCGGCGGTGCCGCGAAGATGGGTCTCGTCGAGAAGGACGACCCGATGATCGCGGCCCTCCCGCCGCAGGCCTGACCGGCCGGCGGGACATGGGCTTCGCCGACCTCACCGGCCTCGCCTACCCCTGGGACACGCTCGCCCCCTACGTCGAGCGGGCGAGGGCCCACCCGCGCGGCCTCGTCGACCTGTCGATCGGCACGCCGGTCGACCCGACGCCGACGGTCGTGCGCGACGCGCTCGCCGCGGCGTCCGACGCGCACGGGTACCCGACGACGCACGGCACGCCCGTGCTGCGCGAGGCCGTGGCCGCGTGGTTCGCGCGCCGGCGCGGGGTCGCCGACCTCGACCCGGACGCGGTCCTGCCCACGGTCGGCAGCAAGGAGCTCGTCGGCCTCCTGCCGTCGCTCCTGCGCCTCGGCCCGGGAGACGTCGTCGTGCACCCCGAGACGGCCTACCCGACCTACGACGTCGGCGCGCGGCTCGCCGGCGCGACGCCACTCGCGACCGACGACGTCGGCGCGTGGGCGGGGCGTCGCGACGTCCGCCTCGTGTGGGTCAACTCCCCGAGCAACCCCACCGGGCGCGTGCTCGACGCAGCCCACCTCGCACGCGTCGTCGCCGCGGCCCGGGAGATCGGCGCGGTCGTGGCGAGCGACGAGTGCTACGCCGAGCTCGCGTGGGCCGAGCCGTACGCGACCGACGGCGTCCCGAGCCTGCTCGACCCCGCGGTGAGCGGCGGGTCCCACGACGGGCTGCTCGTCACGTACTCCCTGTCCAAGCAGTCGAACGTCGCCGGGTACCGCGCCGCGTTCGTGGCGGGCGACGCCCGGCTCGTCGCCGACCTGCTCGCCACGCGCAAGCACCTGGGCATGATCGTGCCCGCTCCGGTGCAGGCGGCCATGGTCGCGGCACTGACCGACGACGCCCACGTCGCGGCGCAGCGCGAGGTCTACGCGCGGCGTCGGGAGGTCCTGCTCGCTGCGCTGCGCGGCTCGGGGCTCGACGTCGACCACTCCGAGGCGGGCCTGTACCTCTGGTCCCGCCCGGCGTCCGGCGGGGACGAGGCCGTGGACTGCTGGCAGACCGTGTCCGCGCTCGCCGACCTCGGCATACTGGTCGGACCGGGGTCGTTCTACGGCGACGCAGGCGGCGGGCACGTCCGCGTCGCCCTCACGGCGAGCGACGAACGGGTCCACGAGGCTGCTGCGCGACTCTCCGGAGCCCGCTCGTTGGTGTGATCCGCCTCACTCTCGGGTGGGGATCTCGTGACGGTTCAGGATTGGTCACGTGCGGGTGATGCGGGGTACGGTCGACCGCGCGGCAACGGCGCGAGCAGCAGCAGGAAGGGAACCATGACCACCACACAGCAGGCGACGGTCCGCCTCCTCGTCGACGACCAGGCGCAGGACCTCCCTGTGGTCGCGGCGTCCGAGGGCAACGACGGCATCGTCGTGTCCTCCTTGCTGAAGTCCACGGGTCTCGTCACGGTGGACCCCGGCTTCATGAACACGGCGTCGTGCGAGTCGAGCGTCACGTACATCGACGGCGACGCCGGCATCCTGCGCTACCGCGGCTACCCCATCGAGCAGCTCGCCGAGCAGTCGAGCTTCCTCGAGGTCGCGTACCTCCTCATCCACGGCGAGCTGCCCGACACGCCGACCCTCGACGCGTTCGTCGAGCGCGTCAACCGGCACACCCTCGTGCACGAGGACTTCCGCACCTTCATGGGCACGTTCCCGCGGAACGCCCACCCGATGGCCGTGCTCTCCTCCGCCATCAACGCGCTGTCGACGTTCTACCCCGAGTCCCTCGACCCGTTCGACGACGAGACGGTCGAGCTCGCCACGGTCCTGCTCCTCGCGAAGACGCGCACCATCACGTCCTACCTGCACCGCCGCCGCGTCGGCGAGCCGCTGCTGTACCCGGACTACTCGCGCGGCTACGTCGACGACTTCCTGCGCATGACGTTCGCGACGCCCTACCAGCAGTACGAGGCCGACCCGGTCGTCGTCGACGCGCTCGACAAGCTGCTCATCCTCCACGCCGACCACGAGCAGAACTGCTCGACGTCGACCGTGCGCGTCGTCGGCTCGTCGCACGCCAACCTCTACGCGTCCGTCGCTGCGGGCGTCAACGCCCTCTCCGGCCCGCTGCACGGCGGCGCCAACGAGGCCGTCCTGTCGATGCTCGACAAGATCGCCAGCGCGGAGTACGACGTCGACACCTTCATGAAGAAGGTGAAGAACAAGGAGGACGGCGTCCGGCTCATGGGCTTCGGGCACCGCGTCTACAAGAACTACGACCCGCGCGCCGCGATCGTCAAGAAGTCCGCCGACGCCGTGCTGTCGACCCTCGGCAAGAAGGACCAGCTCCTCGACATCGCGATGCGCCTCGAGGAGATCGCCCTCCAGGACGACTACTTCGTCGAGCGCAAGCTCTACCCGAACGTCGACTTCTACACCGGCCTCATCTACAAGGCCATGGGCTTCTCGCCGGCCATGTTCACGCCGCTCTTCGCGCTCGGCCGCATGCCCGGCTGGATCGCGCAGTGGCGCGAGATGATGAAGGACCCCCAGACGAAGATCGGCCGCCCGCGCCAGGTCTACGTCGGCGCCACCGAGCGGGACTACGTCCCCGTCGCCGACCGCTGAGGTCCACGGTCTCCGCGCCGCGTCTCACCCTCGGGTGAGGCGCGGCGTTCGTGCGTCGTGGCTCGGTCGGGGTCGTGTCGGGTGTCGTGGTCGCGTCCGGGACGGGGTGGGGTGTGCCGCGCCGGTCTACCATCCGCAGGCTCGTCCCTCGCCTGCTCCCGCCAGACCCACCACGACCGGCGCCGCACACCCCACCCCCTCCCTCGTCCGGTCCGGCACCGTCCGTCATCGTCCGGCACCGCCCGGTCCGGCATCGTCCGGCACCGCCCGGTCCGGCATCGTCCGGTCCGTCACCCGTCCGGCGCGTCACCCGTCCGGTGTCTCACCCCTCCGGTCGTCGCCTCGTCGCCCGTCCGGCGCGTCACCCGTCCGGTGTCTCACCCCTCCGGTCGTCGCCTCGTCGCCCCGGCAGGTCGCGCCCGCTGCGGCTGTCTCAGCGCTGCTCCCGCGGGGTCGCCCTCCGGTGCCGGTCCGGCGTCACCGCACCGTCCCGCACGTTCGCGCGTCCGCCGGTCCGTCGCCTCGTCCCGCACGTTCGCGCGTCCGCCGGTCCGTCGCCTCGTCCCCGGGAGGCGTTTCGGTCGCCCAGTGTTCTCGACAGCGGGTCCTCGTCCGGCCGCGTACCGGGGTGAGGTGGCCCGGGAGGGAGCGAGGGGTGCGCGCGCGGTCGTGGTGGGTCTGGCGGGAGCGCGCGAGGGACGAGCGCGCGGATGGTAGACCGCGCGCGCACCCCTCGGTCCCGACTCCCAGCCCGACGCGGCCGACCAGCCCGACGCGACGGTCGAGCACACGCAGCAGCTCAGGCGGGGTCGGGCGTCGCGACGGAGAGGCGGACGGTGCCCGGGGTGGGCGGTGCGGCGTCGTCGGGCGCGACCGTGGTCCAGGTGGGGTCGGCGCGGGTCCAGCGGCGGTCGGCGACCTCGACGGTCTCGACGTTGGTCGCGTCCGCCGACGCGACGGCCCACTGGGCGACGGCCCAGGCGGCGCGCTCCGGACCGCCGTCACCGGCCGCCGTCGGGAGGGACGTGGCGTCGATGACGACGGTTCCCGCCGCGCCGTCCACGGGGGAGACGGGAAGGGGGCCGAGGTCGCGGGTGACGCGGTCGGTGAGGAGGGCGGCGGGGTCGCTGCCGGCCGCGGGGACCTCGCTGTCCGCGACGGCGGCGAGGTCGCACGTGAGGGTCGCGGGGGAGAAGCCCGTGAGGGCGGACGCCCACGCGCGCGAGCGGGGCTCGTGCTGGGCGTACGCGTCGGGGAAGCCGGAGCGCTGCACGGCCTGGGCCGCGACGGTGACCTCCATGTCCTCGTAGCCCTCGATCGTCGCGAGGACGTCGTAGAAGGCGTTCGTCGAGTAGACGGGGTCCATGATCTGCTCGACGCTGCCCCAGCCCTGCGACGGGCGCTGCTGGAAGAGCCCGATCGAGTCCCGGTCTCCGTAGTCGATGTTCACGAGGCGCGACTCCTGGAGCGCCGTGGCGATCCCGATGGTCCCGGCGCGCGCGGGGAACCCGCGGCGCAGGGCCGTCGCGGTGACGAGCGCGGCGTTGTCGGCCTGCACGTTCGACAGGTACCAGGTGCGGCCGTCGGCGGTGGCGGCGCAGCGCTCGGCGACGGGCGTGTCGTCGTCGAGGCGGTTGAGCGCGACGACGACCCCGCCGACCGCGACCGCGGTCACCGTGAGGAGCGTGACCGCGGCGCGCAGCGGGCGCCGACGCCGCCCGGCCCGCGCCGGGGGCAGGTTCCGTGCGGTGCGGGGCGGGGACATCGTCGTCGGCTCGTCGGTCCGTCGGGCAGGGATCAGTTGGCGTGCAGCGCCGCGTTGAGCTCGACGCCCGTCCCGGTGCGCGACACCGCCTCGACGCCCCCTGTGAGCGAGTTACGGCGGAACAGCAGGCCGGAGCTGCCGGCGAGCTCGCGCGCCTTGACCACGAGCGGCGCGCCCGTGTCGTCGGTCCGCCCGACGACCGTGACCTTCGTGCCCGCGGTGACGTACAGCCCGGACTCGACGACGCAGTCGTCCCCGAGCGGGATGCCGAGCCCCGCGTTCGCGCCGAGCAGCGAGCGGCGGCCGACGGAGATCACCTCGCGCCCGCCGCCGGACAGCGTGCCCATGATCGACGCGCCGCCTCCGACGTCGGACCCGTCACCCACCACGACGCCCGCGGAGATGCGACCCTCGACCATCGACGTGCCGAGCGTGCCGGCGTTGAAGTTGACGAAGCCCTCGTGCATGACGGTCGTGCCCGGCGCGAGGTGCGCGCCGAGCCGGACGCGGTCGGCGTCGGCGATGCGCACGCCGGACGGGACGACGTAGTCGACCATGCGGGGGAACTTGTCGACGCCGAGGACCGTCACGGAGAGGCCCGCCGCGCGCAGGCGCAGGCGCGTCTCCTCGAAGTCGGTGGTGGAGCACGGCCCGTGGTTCGTCCAGACGACGTTGGCGAGGACCCCGAAGATCCCGTCGAGCGCGAGCCCGTGCGGCTCGACGAGGCGGTGGGACAGCAGGTGCAGGCGCAGGTAGGCGTCGGCGGTGTCGGCGGGCGGGACGTCGAGGTCGATCGACGTGCGCACGACGACGACCTCGACGCGGCGGACCTCGTCCCGCTCTGCGAGCGCCTCCACCGACGCGGGCACGCTCGCGTCCTCGGGAGCCGTGCCGAGCACGGGCGAGGGGTACCAGACGTCGAGCACGGTGCCGTCGTCGGCGACGGTCGCGAGGCCGAGGCCCCACGCCGCGCGCGTTCCGGGGGCGGCCGCGGCCGGGGAGGTCGCAGGGGTCGCAGAAGTCATGCGGACCAGCCTATCCGCCGCCGGTAGGGTGCTGGGGTGACCTCTCCCACGGCCTCCGACGAGGCGAGCCGGGCGACCGGCGTGCCTCCCGTGCTCGACCTCACCGGGGACCTCCTCGCCCTCTTCCGCGCCGTGTGCGACACACCGTCGGTGAGCGGTGACGAGCAGACCCTCGCCGACGCGGTCGAGGTCGCGCTGCGCGCGTTCGCGCACCTCGAGGTGACCCGGGACGGGGACACGGTCGTGGCGCGCACGGCTCTCGGGCGCGAGCGCCGTGTCGTGATCGCCGGGCACCTGGACACGGTCCCTCTCACCGTTCCGCCGAACCTGCCGACGCGTCTCGTCGGCGAGGGCGACGCCGCGGAGGTCTGGGGTCGAGGCACGGTCGACATGAAGGGTGGGGTGGCGGTGCAGCTCGCGCTCGCCGCCGAGCTCGTGGATCCCACGCAGGACGTCACGTGGATCTTCTACGACAACGAGGAGGTCGCGGCCGAGCTGAACGGGCTCGGGCGTCTCGTCCGCAACCGTCCCGACCTGGTAGCGGGCGACTTCGCGATCCTGGGCGAGCCCACGTCCGCGGGGCTGGAGGGCGGCTGCAACGGCACGCTGCGCGCCGACGTCCGCGTCCCCGGCGTGACCGCGCACTCGGCGCGCGCGTGGACGGGCTCCAACGCGATCCACGCCGCGCACGAGGTGCTCGACCGGCTCGCCGCGTACGTGCCGGCGGAGGTCGAGGTCGACGGGCTCGTCTACCGCGAAGGCCTCAACGCCGTCGGCATCCGTGGCGGCATCGCGGGGAACGTCGTGCCGGACGAGTGCGTCGTGACGGTCAACTACCGCTTCGCGCCGTCGCGCACGGTCGACGACGCCGCGCGCCACGTAGTGGACCTGTTCACCGGGTTCGAGGTCACGGTGACCGACGCGGCACCGGGCGCACGTCCGGGTCTCGACGACCCCCTCGCCGCCGACTTCGCGGCGAAGGTGCTCGCCGTGACCGGCGGGGCGCCCGGTCCCAAGTACGGGTGGACCGACGTCGCGCGGTTCGCCGAGCTCGGCGTCCCGGCCGTCAACTTCGGTCCTGGCGACCCCCTGCTCGCCCACAAGGACGACGAGCGGTGCCCGGTCGGGCAGCTCGCGCTGTGCCGTGACGCGTTGCGCGCATGGCTGACGGGCGACGACGCGGCATAGGCTCGTCGCATGAGCGACGACACGGGTACGGACGGACGCGCCGCGAGGCGTGAGGACGGGTCCGACGAGGGCATGCCGCAGCGCGGCACGGGGTACCGCAAGGGCCCGGTCCTCCTGCGCGGTGACCAGATCCCGCAGCAGACGACGGACCAGCGCCTGCTCGACTCGAGCCAGAGCGCGGACTGGGTGCACTCGGACCCGTGGCGCGTGATGCGGATCCAGAGCGAGTTCGTCGAGGGCTTCGGCGCGCTCGCGGAGCTCGGTCCGGCCGTCTCCGTCTTCGGCTCCGCACGGACCAGGCCGGACCACCCGGACTACGCCCTCGCCGAGGACGTCGGACGGCGACTGGTCGCCGAGGGGTTCGCCGTCATCACCGGCGGCGGTCCGGGGATCATGGAGGCGGCGAACAAGGGCGCCTACGAGGCCGGTGGCACGTCGGTCGGTCTCGGCATCGAGCTGCCGTTCGAGCAAGGGATGAACCCCTACGTGAACCTCGGCGTGAACTTCCGCTACTTCTTCGCGCGCAAGACCATGTTCGTGAAGTACGCGCGGGGCTTCGTCGTGCTCCCGGGCGGGTTCGGCACGTTCGACGAGCTGTTCGAGGCGCTGACGCTCGTCCAGACGCACAAGATCACCGAGTTCCCGCTCGCTCTGGTCGGCTCGGACTACTGGGGCGGCCTGCTCGAGTGGGCGCGCTCCGCCGTCGTCGACCGCGGCATGATCAGCGCCCAGGACGTCGACCTGCTCCACGTGTGCGACGACCCCGCCGAGGCCGTGGCCTACGTGTGCGAGCGCGGCGCGCAGCTGCGCGCCGAGGAGTTCGAGGCGGCCGCGGAGCTCGAGGCCGCACAGCTGCGCGCCGCCGACGCCGGCTGACCGGCGTGGGCGCGGACCTGCCCCCGCTCGGGGTCCCGCCGCGGGGCACCACGCTCGTCCTGCGCGGGCGTGAGCTCGGACGCCCCGCGGTGATGGCGATCGTCAACCGCACCGACGACTCGTTCTGGGCGGGGGCCCGCCAGCTCGACGACGACGCCGCGCTCGCGGCCGTCGCGCGCGCGGCCGAGGAGGGCGCGGACCTCCTCGACGTGGGCGGGGTGCGCGCCGGCGTCGGGCCCGAGGTGACCACCGCGGAGGAGATCCGGCGCGTCGTGCCGTTCGTCGCCCGGGTGCGCGAGGAGTTCCCGGACCTGCTCGTCAGCGTCGACACGTGGCGCGCCGAGGTCGCCCACGAGGCGGCGCTCGCGGGCGCCGACCTCGTCAACGACACGTGGGCCGGTCACGACCCGCACCTCGTCGAGGTCGCGGGCGCGCACGGGATCGGGGTCGTGTGCTCGCACACGGGCGGCGCGACGCCGCGGACCGACCCGTACCGCGTGGCCTACCCGGCCCTGCCCGGCGCGACCGACGACCGGGACGGCGTCGTGCAGGACGTCGTGGCGACGCTGCGGGCAGCGGCCGAGCGGGCCGTGGCGTGCGGCGTCCCGCGAGCCTCCGTGCTCGTCGACCCCACGCACGACTTCGGCAAGAACACGTGGCACTCGCTGCACCTGCTGCGGCGTACCGAGGTGCTCGCCGGGCTCGGGTTCCCCCTCCTCATGGCGCTGTCGCGCAAGGATTTCGTCGGCGAGACCCTCGACCTGCCGCCCGACGAGCGCCTCGAGGGGACCCTCGCCGCGACCGCCGTCGCGGCGTGGCTCGGCGCCCGGGTGTTCCGCGCGCACGACGTCGCGGCGACGCGCCGCGTGCTCGACCTCGTCGCGGCCGTGCGCGACGAGGCCCCGCCCGCGAGGGCGCTGCGAGGGCTCGTGTGACCGTGGCCTCCGACGAGCCCTCCGGGGTCGCGGGCCGGTCGGTGCGGCCGTCGCGCCCCGCCGGCCGCGCCCTGCAGCCGCGCACGTGGCCGTGGTGGGCCCAGGCCCTCGCCGTGTACGCCCTCGCGCGCGCACTGAGCGCGGTGGTCCTCGTCGTCGTCTCCCGCGCGCAGGAGGAGAACCTCTGGACCGACGCGGCGCCGTCGTACCTGGCCTACGTGGGCCGGATGTGGGACGCGAGCTGGTACGAGCAGATCTACGCGTCGGGCTACCCCGCCGTCCTGCCCGTGGGCGAGGACGGCGCGGTCGAGCAGAACGCGTGGGCCTTCTTCCCGCTCTTCCCGGCGCTCGTGCGCGGCCTCGACGCCGTCACCGGGGCCGGGTGGGACGTCCTGGCGCCGACGCTCGCGCTCGCCTGCGGGGCGGGGGCCGTCGTCGTGATCCACCGGCTCGTCGCGACGGCGGGCGCGGCGGCCGTCGAGCGGCGGCCCGGCCTGCCGCTCGCGACCGTGCTGCTCGTGAGCGTCTTCCCGTCGAGCCCGGTGCTCCAGGTCGCCTACACGGAGTCGCTCGCCCTCCTGCTGGTCGCAGCCTCCCTGCTGCTCGTCGCGCGCCGCCGGTACGGGTGGGCTGCGCTCGTGATCCTGCTCCTCGGGCTCACGCGCGCCGTCGCGCTCCCCATGGCGGCGGTGGTGGTCTGGCACGCGTTCGTCAGGTGGCGCCGTGGTGACCTGCGGGGGCCCGACGTCGCGCGCCTCGGCGCCCTCCTCGCCGTCGCCCTGGGCAGCGGGCTGCTGTGGCCGTGGGTGTGCGGCCTGGTCACGGGCACGCACCAGGGGTACTTCCGGACGCAGGAGGCGTGGCGCGGCGGCGCGGACGTCGTCCCGTTCGTGCCGTGGGTCGACGTGTCGCGCTGGTTGTTCGACGGCACCGGACCGTGGGTCCTCGGACTGCTGCTCGTCGTGGTGGCCGCCCTGGTGCTCAACCCTGTCGCGGCGCGGCTCGGCCCCGAGATGCACGCGTGGGCCGGTGCCTACCTCGCCTATCTCGTCGCGACGGTCCAGCCGGGGACCTCGCTCGTGCGCTTCCTCCTCCTCGCGTTCCCGCTCGGCGCGGTCACCGCCGGCTGGACCCGCTCGCGCGCGTGGCTCACGGCGGTCTGCCTCGTGCTCGTCGCCGGTCAGGCGTGGTGGGTCTGGGAGCTGTGGCGGCTCGTCCCGCCGTCGGGCTGGCCGCCGTGACGCCCGGGACCTGGGCCGGGGTGAACTAGACTGTGCTGCGGGCGTCGTCGGAGGTCGGACGCGCGTCCGGGGTGCGCGGTGGTGCACGCCCGGGCGTCGGTCGGGCCCTGATGGGCGCCCCTCCCCGCGCACGCGGGGTGGACCCGGGACTACGGAAATGGAGAGCCACCAATGGCTGCGATGAAGCCGCGGACGGGTGACGGCCCGCTGGAGGTCACCAAGGAAGGGCGAGGCATCGTCATGCGCGTCCCGCTCGAGGGTGGTGGGCGGCTCGTCGTGGAGCTCAACGCGACCGAGGCCAGCGAGCTCGGCGACGCGCTCCAGGCCGTGGTGGGCTGATTGGCGGCTCGTGACCGCGCCGTGACGGGGGCGCCCGGCATCCCGCGCCCGCTGCCCGACGTGGTGGCGGCCCGGGGGACCGTGCGCGAGTCCCCGCTCCTGGTGGACGACGACGTCGCGGCGCTCGTCGTCGCCGTCGCTCCCGCCCGGGAGCCGGGGGACGGTCTCCAGCCCCGCGCCGGTACCGTCGACGCCGCGGTGCGGTACGGCGTCGACCTCGCGGAGCTGGCCGAGCGCTCCGGCGGTCCCTCGTTCGAGGGGCGGCCCGGCGACGTCGTGCGCGTCGACCTGCCGCGCGCCCACGTGGGGTCGCCCGGGAGACTGCCGTGGGCCGGGCTGCCGACGCGGCTCGTCCTCCTGGGCGTCGGGTCCGGGGACGCTGCCGCACTGCGGCGGGCCGGCGCTGCGCTCGCCCGCTCGGTCCGCGGGCTCGAACGCGTCGTGAGCGCCGTGACGTCCGAGGCGGACCCGGACGAGGTGCGCGCTTTCGTCGAGGGCTACCTGCTCGCGGCCTACCGGCAGCAGCGCCGCTCCGGCTCGGCAGCCGTCCGGCCGTCGGCGCGGACCCCGGCGCAGGAGCCCACCGGGCGACGCGGTGCCGAGACGCCGGCCGAGCAGCTCGTGCTCCTCACCGCGGAGTCGAGCCACGACCCGGAGCCGGCGATCGAGGCCGCCCGACGGGCCGCGCGCGCCACCTGGCTCGCCCGGGACCTGGCGAACACGCCCTCGGACCTGAAGGACCCCGCCTGGCTCGCGGAGCAGGCCCGCTCGATCGCGGAGGAGCACGGCCTGGACGTCCGCGTCCGCGGAGCGGACGAGCTCGCGACCGAGGGCTTCGGGGCGATCCTCGCCGTCGGCGCCGGCTCGGCGCGCGAGCCACGGCTCGTGACGGTCACCTACGACCCGCGCGACCACGGAACGGTCGCGGACGGCACGGGCTCGCCCCGCCACGTCGTGGTCGTCGGCAAGGGGATCACGTACGACACCGGCGGCCTGTCGATCAAGCCGCGCGAGGCGATGGTGCCGATGAAGACCGACATGGCCGGCGCAGCGGTGGCGCTCGCCGTCGTGATCGGCGCCGCGGAGACGCGGTCCGCGCACCGTGTGACGGCGGTGCTCCCTCTCGCGGAGAACCACGTCGGCGCGGCCTCGTACCGGCCCGGTGACGTGCTGCGCACCTGGTCGGGGCGCACGGTCGAGGTCGCGAACACGGACGCCGAGGGGCGTCTCGTCCTCGCGGACGCGCTCGGCTACGCGCTCGCCGAGCTCGCGCCGGACGTGCTCGTCGACGTCGCGACGCTCACCGGTGCCGCGAGCCTCGGCCTCGGGCGGGGGCACGGCGCGCTCTACGCGACCGACGACGCGCTCGCCGGGGCGATCGAGGACGCCGCGGTCGTCACCGGGGAGCGCGTGTGGCGCATGCCCCTGGTGGAGGACTACACGCAGGCCCTGCTGTCCGAGGTGGCGGACCTGCGCCACGTCCCCCTCGAGAGCCCTGGGGGAGGGTCGATCACGGCCGCGCTGTTCCTGCGCGAGTTCGTCGGGGACGTGCCGTGGGCGCACCTCGACATCGCGGGACCGGCCCGGGCGACGTCCGACCGCCACGAGGTCACCGAGGGCGCCACGGGCTACGGCGCGCGACTGCTCCTGGCGGCGCTGGACCGGCTCTGACGGGTGGTCCTCAGCGGCGCACGGCGAGCAGCAGGCCGTCGCCGCTCGGCAGGAGCGCCGGGAGCACGCGGTCGTCGGCGCGCAGCGAGCGCCCGACCTCGCGCACGATCGTGGTGACCTCGTCGCGTCGCGCCGGGTCGGCGACGCGGTCGTGCGAGAGTGCGCCGTCCACGGCCAGCACCCCGCCCGGGCGCAGGAGCCGCAGACCCTGCTCGACGAACTCGGGATAGCTGTGCTTGTCGGCCCCGACGAGGACGAGGTCGTACGCGCCGTCGGTGAGGCGGGGCAGGACGTCGCTCGCCCGGCCGGGGATCGTCCGGGTGCGCGCCGGCGGCAGCCCTTCCTCGGCGAAGGCCTCCTTCGCCGCACGCTGGTGCTCGACCTCGACGTCGATCGTGGTGAGGACGCCGTCCGCGGGCATGCCGCGCAGCAGCCAGAGCGACGCGACGCCCGTGCCCGTGCCGATCTCCACCACGGAGCGTGCGCCGAGCGCCGCGGCGAGGACGCGCAGGACCGCGCCGGCGCCGGGCAGGATGGCCGGGCAGCCGAGCTCGGCGGCGCGGTCGCGGGCGCGCAGGAGGACCTCGTCCTCGGGGACGAAGTCCTCGCTGTACACCCAGCTGGCCGCCTTGGCGCTGCGGTTGGTGCCGACGTCGTTGCTGATCGAAGCCTCCGCGTGCTCGGGCCCTGACTTCCCTCGCACCCGACGGGCGCGGGATGGGTGCGGGTGGGCACGGAGCGCGCCCTGTCTCGGATGGTACCCGCGATCGCCCACGACGCCCGGGACGACGCCCCGTCCGGTGCCGGCGGCGCGCCGGGGCCCGTCCGCCCACGTGTGCGCGTGGCGTGGACGTGCGGCGCGGGTCCGGTCGGGGACCGGGAACACCGGCCGGGCACCGGGCGTTCTTCTGGGACGATGGACGGTGTGAGCGACAGACGACCGACGACCCCGGCGAGCGGACCGGAGGGCGCGGCCGCGTGGGTTCCGCCCTCCTGGGACGAGATCGTCCGCGAGCACTCGGCCCGCGTGTTCCGGCTCGCCTACCGCCTCACCGGGAACCGGCACGACGCCGAGGACCTCACCCAGGAGACGTTCGTCCGCGTGTTCCGCTCGTTGTCGAGCTACACGCCGGGCACGTTCGAGGGCTGGCTCCACCGGATCACCACGAACCTCTTCCTCGACCAGGTCCGCCGCAAGCAGCGCATCCGCATGGAGGCCATGGGCGACGACGACTCCCACTACCCGGCCCGTGGGGAGCTCGCCCAGCCCGAGCGGGGCTTCGAGCACGCGAACCTCGACCACGACGTCCAGCGCGCGCTCGACGGCCTGAGCCCCGAGTACCGCGCGGCCGTCGTGCTGTGCGACATCGAAGGGCTGTCCTACGAGGAGATCGCGCTCACGCTCGGGATCAAGCTCGGGACCGTGCGCTCCCGGATCCACCGCGCCCGTGCGCAGCTGCGCGCGGCGCTGCCGCACCGCGACCCGCACGACCGACCGGCCTCCTCCTCCGACGAGCGGTCCGTGCGCACCGCCCAGGAGGTGGCGTGACGTCCCACCTGGGATCGCGGCTCTCCGCGCTCGTCGACGGCCAGCTCTCGCCGGCCGAGTCCGAGCGCGCTCTCAGCCACGTCGCGGGGTGCCGCCGGTGCGCCGACGAGCTCGCCGCGGCCCGGGACGCACGCCGTGCACTGAGCGCCGCCGCCCACGTCGAGCCGGCGCCCGACCTCACCGCGCGACTCCTCGCGCTCTCGGCCCAGATCCCCCCGAGCGACCAGGACCCGCTGCGCCGTGCGCCGACGGCCGCCGACCCGTGGGCGCAGCGCCCCGTCCTGCCGGCCGGGGCGTGGAGCGGCGAGCTGCGCGGCGGGCTGCTCCGTCGGCGGGTCGCGATGGTGGTCGCCGGAGGTGCCGGGGTCGTGGCCGTCGGGCTCTTCGCGCTCGGCGAGAGCCCGGTCGTCACCCCGGAGCTGCACCGGTCGGACCCCCTGACGGTGCTGGCCCAGGCCGCCCCGCGCATCACCGCGGCGGGGACCGGCTCGGTGGCCGGCGGTGCCGAGACGGGTCTCGCGTCGCTCGCGGCGCAGGGTTGGGCCGGGCCCACCGAGCTGCCCGACGGCGTCACGGTGGCCGCCGTGCGGGAGGACGCGGCCCGGCGGGTCCTCGAGATCGACCTCGCCACCCCGACGGGGGAGATCGTCGTCCGTGAGCAGGTCGGTCTGCTCGACGAGGCCGCGCTCGCCGGTCTCGACACCTGGGACGTCGACGGTCGCCGCGTGCACGTGCTGTCCGAGGAACCGTGGCACGTGGTGTGGCAGTCCGGTGACACGGTGGTCGACGTCGTCGCGGACACCGAGGACGAGGTGCTGGCCGATCTCGTGGCGGCGTTCCCCGACCGCGACTACGATGCCGGGGTCCCGGCGCGCATCTCCCGGGGCTGGACGACCATGACAGGAGCGCTCGGCACCTCATGACCGATCCCGCTGCATCCTCGCCCGGCGGCGACGCCCCGAAGCGCCCTGACGAGGCACCGCAGGCACCGCAGGCACCGCACAACCCCTTCGCGCCGCCGTCGGCGTACCGGTCCGTCGCCCACGTCGCTCCGACGTCGCTCCCGGTGCCGCCGCCCCCGTCCCGGACGGACGCCTCCGCGCCGGGGACCCGTGAGCCGGGGACCCGTGAGCCTGCGGCGAGCGGGCCGGCGACGAACGGGTCGACCGTCCCCGCCGCGACCGGCACGACGGCTCCGGGACGCACCGGTGCCTCGGCGCAGGACCCGTGGGACCCGTTGCGCTCGTTCGGCGAGCCGTCCGCGACCTCGCCGGTGGGCGGCTATCCCGACCTCGGTCGGCCGACGGTGGACCCGACGCTCGTCGCGCCGCCCGTCGTCGCGGGACGACGCCGACGGCTGGGCACGGGCAGCGTCGTGAGCCTCGTCGTCCTCGCGCTCGTCGCGGGAGCGCTCGGCGGGGTGGCGGCCGACCGTCTCCTCGACGGACCGTCGCAGCGGACGGCGGTCACCCTGCCCGCGGCGAGCGTCGAGGCGGAGGTGGATCGGGCGCCCGGCTCCGTGGCGGACATCGCGGCGACCGTGCTGCCCAGCGTCGTCTCGCTCCAGGTGCGGGGCGGGGACGGTGTCGCGACGGGTTCCGGGTTCGTGCTCACGGAGGACGGCTACATCCTCACGAACAACCACGTCGTGGCCGGCGCGTCCGACGGCGGCGAGGTCGTCGTGCTCTTCGCCGACGGCCACGAGAGCCCGGCCGAGCTCGTCGGCCGGACGGTCGACTACGACCTCGCGGTCGTCAAGGTCGAGGACTCCGGCCTGACCCCGCTCGCGCTGGGCGACTCCGACGGCGTGGCCGTCGGGGACCCGGTGGTCGCCGTCGGGGCGCCCCTCGGGCTCAACGGCACCGTCACGACGGGCATCGTCAGCGCGCTCAACCGGCCCGTGCAGGCCGGGGAGGCGGCGCAGACGGCGTTCATCAACGCCATCCAGACGGACGCGGCGATCAACCCGGGCAACTCCGGGGGGCCGCTCGTCAACGGGCAGGGCGAGGTCGTCGGGATCAACTCCGCCATCGCGCAGCCGCCGGGTGCCATGGCGGCGACGGGAAGCATCGGCCTGGGTTTCGCGATCCCCTCCAACCAGGCGCGACGGACGGCGGAACAGCTCATCGGCGACGGCGTCGCGACCTACCCGGTCATCGGCGTGCTGCTCGACCAGCGGTACCAGGGCGAGGGAGTCCAGGTCTCGACCGACGAGCAGCAGGGGCAGCAGGCCGTGACCCCCGAGGGTCCCGCCGACGCCGCGGGGATCCGCCCCGGCGACGTCATCCTGTCGATCGACGGGCGCCCCGTCACGGAGTCCGACGAGCTCATCGTCGCGATCCGCGCGAAGGCACCGGGGGACGCGGTCACGCTGCGCGTGCGGACCGACGGGCAGGAGCGCGACGTGCGTGTCGTCCTCGACGAGGCGACGAGCGAGTAGTCTGACGCCGTGTTCGGGATCAACGGAGCCGAGTTCGTCGTGCTCCTCGTCGTCGCGGTGATCATCATCGGTCCCGAACGGCTGCCCCGGTACGCCGAGCAGCTCGGCGGGTTCGTGCGCTCTGCGCGCGGCTACGTGCGGGACGCCAAGGCGCGGGTCGACGCCGAGATCGGCGAGGAGATCGGTGACGTCGACTGGTCGAAGCTGGACCCGCGCCAGTACGACCCGCGCCGCATCGTGCGCGAGGCGCTGCTCGACGACGAGCCCGCACCGACGCGCGTCCAGCCGCCGCCTGCGCCTGCCCCGACGACACCGGTCGGGCCCGCACCGTTCGACGACGAGGCGACCTGACGGCACCCGTCGCACCCGGCTCGTGCCGTGTGCCGACACCGCGGACGCGATTCGGTCGGCGCCCGTCGACCTGTCAGAATGGGCGAATGTCCATCGAGGTGACCGAGACCGGAACGGCAACCGCGTCGTCGCAGAGCGGCACGAAGCCGCCGGGGACCGCTCCCCGCATCCTGTCCGGGATGCAGCCCACCGAGGACTCGCTGCAGCTCGGCAACTACATCGGCGCGCTGACGCAGTGGGTCGCGCTGCAGGACTCCTACGACGCGCTGTACTGCGTCGTCGACCTCCACGCCCTCACGGTGAACCCGGACCCGGCGAGTCTGCGTGAGCGCACGCGGCGCACGGCGGCCCAGTACCTCGCCGGCGGCGTCGACCCGGACCGCTCCGCGCTGTTCGTCCAGTCGCACGTCCCGCAGCACGCGGAGCTGTCGTGGGTGCTCTCGTGCCAGACCGGATTCGGCGAGGCCGGCCGGATGACGCAGTTCAAGGACAAGTCCGCGAAGCAGGGTGCCGAGGGCACGACCGTGGGCCTCTTCACGTACCCCGTGCTCATGGCCGCGGACATCCTGCTCTACGACGCCGCGCTCGTCCCCGTCGGCGAGGACCAGCGCCAGCACCTCGAGCTCGCCCGCAACCTCGCGGAGCGGCTCAACGCGCGCTTCGGCGACGGCACCGCGGTGGTCCCGGAGCCGCACATCGTGCGGTCGGTCGCGAAGATCTACGACCTGCAGGAGCCGACTGCGAAGATGAGCAAGTCCTCGTCGAACGGCAAGGGCGTCATCTGGCTGCTCGAGGACCCGAAGGTCGCCGCGAAGCGCATCCGCTCGGCCGCGACGGACTCGGAGAACGAGATCCGCTACGACCCGGTCGCCAAGCCGGGCGTGTCGAACCTCCTCACGATCTTCTCGGCGCTCACCGGCCGCGACGTCGAGGCGATCGCTGCCGAGTACGACGGCCGCGGCTACGGGCACCTCAAGGTGGACCTGGCCGACGTCGTCGTCGAGTTCCTCACGCCGTTCCAGGAGCGGGCGAACACGTATCTCGCGGACCCGGCCGAGCTCGACGCGGTCCTCGCGCGCGGCGCGCAGAAGGCCCGTGAGATCGCCGCCGGGACGCTCGCGCGGGTCTACGACCGGGTCGGCCTCCTCCCCGCCGGGGGGACGACGGCGTGAACCTCCCGGAACGCGGGCCCTCGCAGGTGCGGGTCGGTATCGCGATCGAGGTTCCCGCGCCGTTCGGGCCCGAGCTCCAGGCGGCACGGGCGCGGTTCGGGGATCCTCTCGCCGCGCTGATCCCGCCGCACATCACGCTGCTCGGGCCGACCGTGCTCGACCCGGAACAGCTCGACGGGGTCGCCGAGCACCTCGCTCGCGTCGCGGGCGGAGCGGCGCCGTTCCGGATCCACCTGCGGGGGAGCGCGACCTTCCGCCCCGTGTCACCGGTCGTGTTCATCCAGGTGGTCGAGGGCATCGCCGAGTGCGAGCACCTGGAGAGCGTCGTGCGCAGCGGACCTCTCGAGCAGGAGCTGCGCTTCAACTACCACCCGCACGTCACCGTGGCGCACGAGGTGGACGACCTGGCCCTCGACCGCGCGTTCGACGAGATGGCGGCCTACGAGGCGCAGTTCGCGGTGGACGGGTTCCACCTCTACGAGCACGGCGACGACGCCGTGTGGAGGCCTCGGCAGCTCTTCCACCTGACCGGGGATGCCCACCCCGCGGACCCCTCGTAGTCTCAGGGCGTGACCACGCAGGACCGCCCTGGGCCGACGACGCTCCGGCGTGTCACGGCCCGTGCGGCGGCGGTCGAGGAGTGGTGGAAGGACAGCCGGCCCGGCCGCGCGACGTACCGCTACCTCTACTCCCGCGGCGCCCTGCTGTGCGGCGGCATCGCGTACTCCGCGCTGTTCTCGCTCTTCGCGGCGCTCACGATCGGGTACACGATCTTCGTGCAGGTCCTGGGCGGGCGCCAGGAGCTCATGGACGCCGTCTTCGCGTGGATCAACGACCTCGTGCCGGGCCTCATCGCCGTCGACGGGTCGAGCGGTGTGATCCAGCCCGATGACCTGCTGCTCGACTCCGGGCTGAGCGTGACGAGCGCCATCGCAGGAGTCGTCCTGCTCTTCTCCGCCGTCTCGTTCATGTACCACCTGCGCGGTGCGGTGCGCACGATGTTCGGCGTGAGCGACGTGGGCCAGAGCCCGGTGCTAGCCCGCGTGCGCGCGTTCCTCGGCTTCGTCCTCCTCGCGATCATGATCCTCGTGTCGGCCGCAGCGGGCGTCGCGGTCACGACGCTGGGCAACCATGTGATGGCCGCTCTCGGCCTGTCGGGTGGTGCCGCGGTCCTCGTCGCGTTCTCGGGCCTGCTCGTCAGCGTGCTGATCGACGCGGTCGTCGTCGTGCTCGTGGTCGTCCTGCTCGCGGGCGTGGACGTGCGGCGCCGGGACCTCGTCGTCGGGTCTCTCACCGCCGCCACCGCCTTCGGGGGCCTGCGCTACCTCGGGTCGTCGTTCGTCGCGGGCAGCGCGAGCCGCAACGCCCTGCTCGCGTCGTTCGCCGTGCTGGTGACCCTGCTGCTGCTCGTGAACTTCATGGCGCGCATCCTCCTGGCGGTCTGCGCCTGGATGGCCGACCCGCCGCGCGAGCCCGAGCCGGAGCCGGGCGGTCCGCGGCACGCCCGGGACGGCCGCCCCGAGCTCCCCGTGGTCGACGGCGCGCGGACGAACCCGGGCCGCCACGTCCGAGTGGACGGCGAGGTCGGACCGGAGGAGCAGGTCCGTGCGGGCCACGGCAGGGGCAAGCCCTGGAGCCCTGTCGTCCGCGGCGTCCGCAAGGGCCGCCTCGCCCGCGGCACCTGAGCAGCTACGCGGGCGGCGGGTCTCGTCGCACGCTCGACCGTGAGCGACGCCAGGCCGTGCCGCCGCGAGGCCGCTCACCGCACGACGCTGGGACGACGAAGGGGTGGGGGTGCTGCTGCCACGACCGGGCAGCAGCACCCCCACCCCGTCCCAGGGTGACGACGCGCCGAGTGGAGCGTGCGTCAGAAGGCGCGCGTGATCATCGCGCGCTTGACCTCCTGGATCGCCTTCGTGACCTCGATGCCGCGCGGGCACGCCTCGGTGCAGTTGAAGGTCGTGCGGCAGCGCCACACGCCCTCCTTGTCGTTGAGGATCTCGAGGCGCTGCGTGGCGCCCTCGTCGCGGCTGTCGAAGATGAACCGGTGCGCGTTGACGATCGCGGCCGGGCCGAAGTACTGCCCGTCGGTCCAGAACACGGGGCACGACGACGTGCACGCAGCGCACAGGATGCACTTCGTGGTGTCGTCGAAGCGCTCGCGCTGCTCGGCGGATTGCAGGCGCTCCTTGCTCGGCTCGTTCCCCGACGTGATGAGGAACGGCATGATCTCGCGGTAGGACGCGAAGAACGGCTCCATGTCCACGACGAGGTCCTTGACCACGGGCAGGCCCTTGATGGGTTCGACCGTGATGGGCTTGTCGGGGTTGACGTCCTTGAGCAGCGTCTTGCAGGCCAGGCGGTTGCGGCCGTTGATGCGCATCGCGTCCGAGCCGCACACGCCGTGCGCGCACGAGCGGCGGAACGTGAGCGAGCCGTCGTGCTCCCACTTGATCTTGTGGAGCGCGTCGAGCACGCGGTCGGTGCCGTGCGCGAGGACGGTGAACTCGTCCCAGTACGCGTCGTCGCCGTGCGCGGACTCGGGCGAGAAGCGGCGGATCCGGAGCGTGACCTCGAACGAGGGGATCTCTCCGGCCTTCGCCTCGGGTGCAGGAGCCGACGGGCTCTCGAGGGTGGCAGTCATCAGTACTTCCGCTCCATGGGCTCGTACCGGGTCTGGGTGACGGGCTTGGAGCCCAGGGCGACCTTGTACCCGTCGAACGACTCGACGTGGTCGAAGTAGCCGGTGACATGCCCGTCCGCGACGTCGGAGGCCGACGTCGGACGGCGGTACGCCATCGTGTGCAGCATGTAGTTCGCGTCGTCCCGGTTCGGGTAGTCCTCGCGGTAGTGGCCGCCGCGGGACTCCTTGCGGTTGATGGCCGCGACGACGGTGACCTCTGCGATGTCGAGGAGGAAGCCGAGCTCGATGGCCTCGAGCAGGTCGGTGTTGAACATCCGGCCCTTGTCCTGCACGGAGACGTTGCGGTACCGCTTCTGCAGCTCGCGGATGTCGGACAGCGCCTCGTTGAGCGAGTCGCCCGTGCGGAACACCTGGGCGTTCGCGTCCATCGTCTCCTGGAGCGCCTTGCGGACGTCGGCGACGCGCTCGCCGTCGGGCCGGTTGCGCATCTCCTCGAGCTGGGCGATCACGGCAGCGGCCGGGTTCTCGGGCAGCTCGGAGTACTGGGCGGTCGCCGCGTAGGCGGCGGCGGTGCGCCCGGCGCGCTTGCCGAACACGTTGATGTCGAGCAGCGAGTTGGTGCCGAGGCGGTTCGAGCCGTGGACGCTCACGCACGCGACCTCGCCCGCGGCGTAGAGACCCTTGACGACGTGGCTGCTGTCGCGCAGCACCTCCGCGTCGACGTTGGTCGGGATGCCGCCCATCGCGTAGTGCGCGGTCGGGTAGACCGGGACGGGCTCGGTGTACGGCTCGATGCCGAGGTACGTCCGGGCGAACTCGGTGATGTCGGGGAGCTTCGCGTCGATGTGGGCGGGCTCGAGGTGCGTGAGGTCGAGCAGGACGTAGTCCTTGTTCGGCCCGGCGCCGCGGCCCTCCCGGACCTCGTTCGCCATCGAGCGGGCGACGATGTCGCGCGGCGCGAGGTCCTTGATCGTCGGCGCGTAGCGCTCCATGAAGCGCTCGCCGTCGGAGTTGCGCAGGATGCCGCCCTCGCCGCGCGCGGCCTCGGAGAGGAGGATGCCGAGGCCCGCGAGACCCGTCGGGTGGAACTGGAAGAACTCCATGTCCTCGAGCGGCAGGCCCCGCCGGTACGCCAGCGCCATGCCGTCGCCCGTGAGCGTGTGGGCGTTGGACGTCGTCTTGAAGATCTTGCCGGCGCCGCCCGTGGCGAAGATGATCGCCTTCGCCTGGAAGACGTGGATCTCGCCGGTCGCGAGGTCGTAGGCGACGACCCCGGTCGCGGTGACGGTCTCGTCGTCGGGGATCTCCCCGGCGGCGAGGTCGTGGTCCGTGATGAGGTCGAGCACGTAGAACTCGTTGAAGAACTCGACGTCCTGCTTGACGCACTGCTGGTAGAGCGTCTGGAGGATCATGTGCCCGGTGCGGTCCGCGGCGTAGCACGAGCGGCGGACGGCGGCCTCGCCGTGGTTGCGCGTGTGCCCGCCGAAGCGGCGCTGGTCGATGCGGCCCTCGGGCGTGCGGTTGAACGGCAGGCCCATGCGCTCGAGGTCGAGGACCGCGTCGATGGCCTCCTTGGCCATGATCTCCGCGGCGTCCTGGTCGACGAGGTAGTCGCCGCCCTTGACCGTGTCGAACGTGTGCCACTCCCAGTTGTCCTCCTCGACGTTGGCGAGCGCGGCGCACATGCCGCCCTGCGCCGCACCCGTGTGGGAGCGCGTCGGGTAGAGCTTGGAGATGACGGCCGTGCGGACCTTGCCGGACGACTCCAGCGCCGCGCGCATCCCGGCGCCGCCGGCGCCGACGATGACGACGTCGTACTGATGGGTTTGCATCGGTTCCGATGCCTCCTGGGAGAGAGCTGTGGTGCCGCGGACGGCGGGGGTGGGGGCGTGGCGTCCTGCGGGCGTCAGTCGAAGCAGAACGAGGCGAGCAGCTCGGCCGGCGCGTTCGCGGGGCACGGCTCGAAGGTGAAGATCACGAGGGTGCCGAGCACCGTGACGATCGTGAACGCGAGGTACAGCGCGAGCTTGAGCACGAGCCGGGTGCCGTCGCGCTCCGCGTAGTCGTTGATGATCGTGCGGACGCCGTTCGTGCCGTGGAACATCGCGAGCCACAGCATGAGCAGGTCCCAGACCTGCCAGAACGGCGACGCCCACTTGCCGGCGACGAAGCCGAAGTCGATCGCGTGCACGCCCTCGCCGACCATGAGGTTGACGAAGAGGTGGCCGAAGATGAGGACGATCAGCACGACGCCCGAGGCGCGCATGAAGATCCAGCTGTACAGCTCGTAATTGCTGCGCGTCGACTTCCTGCGCCGGTACGGGTCGCGCGGCGAGGCGACCTCCACCGTGGGTGCGGCGGCCATCAGTGCCCCCCTCCGAAGACGTTCATCAGGTGGCGCGGGAGGAAGCCCGCCATCGTCACGACGAACAGGCCGACGACGATCCACAGCATCGTGCGCTGGTAGCGCGGTCCCTTGGCCCAGAAGTCGACGAGGATGATCCGGATGCCGTTGAACGCGTGGAAGACGATCGCGGCCACGAGGCCCGCCTCGCCCAGCCCCATGATCGGCGTCTGGTAGGTGCCGATGACGGCGTTGTACGCCTCGGGCGAGACTCGTACCAGTGCCGTGTCGAGCACGTGGACGAGGAGGAAGAAGAAGATGAGCACGCCGGTCACGCGGTGCGCGACCCACGACCACATGCCTTCACGGCCGCGGTAGAGCGTGCCAGCTGGTGCACTGGGCACTTTGGGGGCCTCCTGTGGCGAGATCAGGGGGAGATGCCGGGCGGACCCGGTGCGGACGGGACCATGGTCCCGGGCCGCGGAGAGCCCTCGTCGGCATCAGTCTCTGGGCTTCCACCATAGTGACATCGGCGTGATGCTGCGGACCGCCGAGGGCCGCGCGAGGGCCTCGCGCGGGGTGTTTGTGACTGATCCCACAGCCGACGGGGGAACCGGGGCCCTCACTATGCTGCCTTCATGGTCCCTTCTCCCGCCCTGCCCTCCGCCACGCCGTCGACCGCCTCCCGGGGGCCCGGCTCGCCGATCGACGGGTTCTACGCGGTCGTCCCGGCGGGTGGCGCCGGGACGCGGCTGTGGCCGTTGTCGCGGGCCACGGCGCCCAAGTTCCTGCTCGACCTCACGGGGTCCGGGCGCACGCTGCTCCAGGCGACGGTCGACCGGCTGACGCCGCTGACCGGCGACGAGGGTGTCGTCCTCGTCACGGGGGAGCGGCACGTGGCCGCGGCGCGGAGCCAGCTGCCCGCTCTGCCGGCGCAGAACGTCCTCGCCGAGCCGTCGCCGCGCGACTCCATGGCGGCGATCGGGCTCGCCGCCGCCGTGCTCGAGCGCCGGCACGGCGACGTGGTCATCGGCTCCTTCGCGGCGGACCAGGTCATCACCGGGCACGACGCGTTCGAGGCGTCGGTGCGGGAGGCGGTCGAGGCCGCGCGCGCCGGGTACGTCGTGACGATCGGGATCGCGGCCTCCCGGCCCTCCACGGCGTTCGGCTACGTGCACAGCGGCGAGCCGCTCGGGGTCGAGGGGGCGCCGAGCGCCCTGCACGTGAAGGGTTTCACCGAGAAGCCGGACGCGGCGACCGCGCAGCAGTACATCGCGTCGGGCGAGTACCGGTGGAACGCGGGCATGTTCATCGTCCGCGCGTCGGTCCTGCTGGCCCACCTTGCGGACCAGCGCCCGGAGCTGCACGACGGGCTGCGCACGGTCGCCGCGGCGTGGGACGGGCCGGACCGTGACCGGGTGCTCGCCGAGACGTGGCCGGCGCTCGAGAAGATCGCGATCGACCACGCCGTCGCCGAGCCGGTCGCGGCCGTCGGGGGTGTCGCCGTCGTGCCGGGCACGTTCGGCTGGGACGACGTGGGCGACTTCAACTCGCTCGCCGCGCTGCTCCCGTCGGTGGACGATGCGGGCTCGAAGGTGCTCGGCGACACGGGCAAGGTCGTGCGTCGGGACAGCGCGGGCTCCGTCGTCGTGCCGGCCGGCGACCGCGTGGTGACGGTGCTCGGTCTGGACGACGTCGTCGTCGTGGACACTCCCGACGCCCTCCTCGTCACCACGAGGGCGCGGGCGCAGCAGGTGAAGTCGATGGTCGACGCCGTGCGCGAGCTGGGGTTGGACGAGCTGCTGTGAGCGCCCGGCAGGACGACCTCGCGGACCTGCTCGGGCCCGCCGCGGCGCGCCACGCCGCCGAGCTCGTCGGGATCCGCCGAGACCTCCACCAGCACCCGGAGGTGTCGCGCGCCGAGACGCGCACGACGGCGCTCCTCGCCGAGCGCCTGAGGACCGCCGGGCTCGACCCGCGGCCGCTGCCCGGCACCGGGCTCGTGTGCGACGTCGGCCCTGCGCCGGGCGACCTCGTCCCGGGCCCGGACGGCGTGCCGGCGCCCGCACCGGGTCGCGTCGCGCTGCGCGCGGACCTCGACGCGCTGCCGCTGCAGGACCGCTGCGGGCTGCCGTGGGCGTCGACCGTGAGCGGCGTCGCGCACGCGTGCGGCCACGACGTGCACACCGCGGCGGTGCTCGGTGCCGGGCTCGTGCTCGCGGACCTGCACGCCGAGGTCGGCCTCCGTCGTGGGGTCCGCCTGATCTTCCAGCCGGCCGAGGAGGTGCAGCCGGGCGGGTCGCTCGACGTGCTCGCGGCGGGCGGCCTCGACGGCGTGGACGAGATCTTCGCGATCCACTGCGACCCGAAGGTCGACGTCGGTCACATCGGGACGCGGATCGGGCCGATCACGTCGGCGTCCGACGAGGTCTCCGTGACGATCGCGTCGCCGGGTGGTCACACGTCACGACCCCACCTGACGGGTGACGTCGTGTACGCGCTCGGGCAGGTCATCACGCAGGTCCCCGCGGTGCTCGGGCGCCGGCTCGACCCGCGCTCCGGGGTCAACCTCACGTGGGGCGCCGTGCACGCGGGCTCGGCGCACAACGCGATCCCGAGCACCGGGACTGTGCGCGGCACGCTGCGCTGCCTCGACGTGCGCGCGTGGGAGTTCGCCGGGCAGGTGCTGCACGACGCCGTCGAGCAGGTCGTCGCGCCGTACGAGGTCGAGGTGACCGTGCACCACACGCGCGGCGTCCCACCGGTCGAGAACGACGAGCGGTGCACGGGTCTGCTCGAGGCCGCGGCGCGCGACGTGCTCGGCCCCGGCTCGGTGCTGCTCACGGAGCAGTCGCTCGGCGGCGAGGACTTCGCGTGGTATCTCACGAAGGTGCCGGGCGCGATGGCCCGGCTCGGGACGCGCACGCCGGGCGGCCGCGCGTACGACATCCACCAGGGCGACCTCCAGGTCGACGAGCGCGCGATCGACGCGGGGACGAGGCTGCTCGCGCGCGTCGCGCTCGGTTGACGGACCGCGGGCGGACCGCCCGGCTCGCCCTGCCGTGCGGGCGGTCCCGACCCGTGGACCGGGGTGTGTCACGCCTCAGACGCAAAGTGACGCTTGCATAACGAAGCAGCGGCGTTACCGGCAAGTAACGTCCGGGACGCATCCGGCTGATTAGTCTTCGGTCCATAGAGGTCGACGGACCCCGTGGTCCTCCCGCGCAACGGCGCCCGGGGGGATCCCGGTCAAGACGGCGGCCAGCGACGGACATCGACAGGAGCTCATCGTGAAGAGAGCAATGCAGTTCTCCGCGCTCGCGGCTGCGGCCGCGCTCGCGCTGGCCGCGTGCGGCGCGGCCCCGGAGGACGACGAGACCACGGGCGGCGGCGAGGACACGGCCGGAGGCAACACCGACTTCTCGGCGTGCATGGTCTCCGACGCGGGCGGCTTCGACGACCAGTCGTTCAACCAGGCCGGCTTCGAGGGCCTGGAGCAGGCGGAGTCCGAGCTCGGGATCACGGCGACCGAGGTCGAGTCGTCCGCGGACACGGACTACGGGCCCAACATCGACAACCTGGTGCAGCAGGGCTGCAACCTCGTCATCGGCGTGGGCTTCCTCCTCGAGGACCCGATCCAGGCCGCGGCGGAGGCGAACCCCGACACGAACTTCGCCCTCATCGACTCCTCGTTCTCCGACGCGGACTTCAACCCGGTCGAGCTCGACAACGCGAAGCCGATCCTCTTCAACACGGCCGAGGCCGCGTTCCTCGCGGGCTACCTCGCCGCGGGCATGAGCGAGACGGGCACGGTCGCGACGTTCGGCGGCATCCAGATCCCGTCGGTCGCGATCTTCATGGACGGCTTCGTCGACGGCGTCGCGAAGTACAACGAGGACAACGGCACGGACGTCAAGACGCTCGGCTGGGACAAGGAGGCCCAGACGGGTTCCTTCACCGGCGACTTCGAGAACCAGGCGAACGGCCAGAACCTCGCCCAGGGCTTCATCGACCAGGGTGCCGACATCATCATGCCGGTCGCCGGCCCGGTGGGCCTCGGCGCGGCCGCGGCCGCCCAGAGCGGTGACGCCAAGATCATCTGGGTCGACTCCGACGGGTTCCTCACCACGGAGTACGGCGACATCATCATCACGTCCGTGATGAAGGAGATCGGCCCGGCCGTCTTCGACACGGTGAGCGAGTCGGTCGACGGCAACTTCACCAACGAGCCGTACGTCGGCACGCTCGAGAACGAGGGCGTGGGCCTGGCCCCGTTCCACGACTTCGAGGACGCGGTGCCCACCGAGCTGCAGGACAAGCTCGCGGAGTACCAGGAGCAGATCATCGCGGGCGACCTCGTCGTGGAGTCGACGAACACCCCGTGACGACAGGCTGAGACGGTGGCCCGGGCGAGCCCGCCCGGGCCACCGTCGCCATGTTGCGCCGGGACG
The DNA here is from genome assembly GCF_055181235.1 of Cellulosimicrobium sp. So1_17. Taxonomy (NCBI): domain Bacteria; kingdom Bacillati; phylum Actinomycetota; class Actinomycetes; order Micrococcales; family Promicromonosporaceae; genus Cellulosimicrobium; species Cellulosimicrobium sp. So1_17. Next base: position 1,445,885 of record NZ_CM143702.1, on the reverse strand, counting down.
GCGGAAGTACGGTTCGATGGAGTTCCCTGTTCGGAGAGAGGGCAGCCGGTGAAGCTGGAGCTGCGCGGGATCACGAAGGTCTTCGGGTCCCTGGTCGCCAACGACCACATCGACCTGGTCATCGAGCCGGGCGAGATCCACGCCCTGCTGGGGGAGAACGGGGCCGGGAAGAGCACGCTCATGAACGTGCTCTACGGCCTGTACGACCCCGACGACGGAGAGATCCTCGTCGACGACGTCCCGGTGACCTTCACGGGTCCGGGCGACGCGATGGCCGCCGGCATCGGCATGGTGCACCAGCACTTCATGCTCGTCCCGGTCTTCACGGTCGCCGAGAACGTCGCCCTGGGGCACGAGCCCGTCAAGGGCGCCGGGCTCATCGACGCCCGGCGCGCACGCACCCTGGTCCGCGAGATCTCCGACCGGTTCGGCTTCGAGGTCGACCCGGACGCGATGGTCGAGGACATCCCCGTGGGCGTGCAGCAGCGCGTCGAGATCATCAAGGCGCTCTCGCGCGACGCGCGCGTGCTCATCCTCGACGAGCCCACCGCGGTGCTGACCCCGCAGGAGACCGACGAGCTCATCGCGATCATGCGCCAGCTCAAGGCCGCCGGCACCTCGATCGTCTTCATCACGCACAAGTTGCGCGAGGTCCGCGCTGTCGCCGACCGGATCACGGTCATCCGCCGCGGCAAGGTCGTCGGGGCGGCGGACCCGAGCGCGAGCGAGACCGAGCTCGCGTCGCTCATGGTCGGACGGTCCGTGTCGCTCGGCGTGGACAAGAGCCCGGCCGAGCCCGGCGACGCGACCTTCAGCATCACCGACCTCACGGTGATGGACGAGCTCGGGACGCCGGTCGTCGACCGGGTCAGCCTCGACGTCGCGCGCGGGGAGATCCTCGTCGTCGCCGGGGTGCAGGGCAACGGGCAGACGGAGCTCACCGAGACGATCGTCGGCCTGCGCCGGCCCGTCGCGGGCTCCATCTCGCTCGACGGCACGGAGCTCGTGGGTCGTGGGGTCGCCGACGTCCTCGGCGCCGGTGTCGGCTACGTGCCCGAGGACCGCAGCACCGACGGGATCATCGGGACCTTCTCGGTCCAGGAGAACCTCGTGCTCGACCTCTTCACGTCCGCGCCCTACTCGAGCGCCGGGGCGCTGAACAAGGGCGCCATCCGGTCCAACGCCGAGCAGCGCGTCGTCGAGTTCGACGTGCGCACCCAGACCGTCGAGGCGCCCGCGGGCACCCTGTCCGGCGGCAACCAGCAGAAGGTCGTGCTCGCGCGCGAGATGTCGCGCCCGCTCCGGCTGCTCATCGCGTCCCAGCCGACGCGCGGCCTCGACGTCGGCTCGATCGAGTTCGTGCACAGCCGGGTCGTGCAGGAGCGCGACAACGGCACCCCGGTGATCATCGTGTCGACCGAGCTCGACGAGGTGCTGGCCCTCGCCGACCGCATCGCGGTGATGTACCGCGGCCGGGTGGTCGGGGTCGTCCCCGGCGACACCGACCGCGACGTGCTCGGCCTCATGATGGCCGGCGTCCCGCTCGACGAGGCGGTCGCCCAGGCCGCGGAGCACCACACGACCCTCGGCGGGGCCGACCTTGAGGCCGACGCCGTCCCGCGCGACCCGCGCGAGGAGGAGGACCAGTGACCCAGCAGCCCATGCCGGACGACGAGGGGACGCCCGTCGCCCCGCCGACCCCCGCACCGCCGAGCGACGTGCCGAAGCCCGAGCGGCCCGCCGGGCAGGGCGTCCTGCGCGAGATCCTCGAGAGCAGCTGGCTCGTCTCGCTGCTCGCGATCGTCGCGGCCCTCGTGATCGGCGGCGTCCTCATCGCCGCTGCCGACCCGGAGGTCCAGGAGGCGGCGACGTACTTCTTCGCACGCCCGGCCGACTTCTTCTCGGCCGTGTGGGACGCGGTGTTCGGCGCCTACAGCGCGCTGTTCCAGGGCGCGGTGATCAACTTCCAGGCGACGGACCTGCAGCGCGCGCTGCGTCCGCTCACGGAGACCATGACCGTGTCGGTGCCGCTGATCCTCGCGGGGCTCGGGCTCGGCATCGGCTTCCGGGCCGGCCTGTTCAACATCGGCGCGCAGGGGCAGATCATCCTCGGCGGCATCTTCGCCGCCTTCATCGGCTTCACGTTCTCGCTCCCGCCGGGCCTGCACCTGGCCCTCGCGGTCCTCGGCGCTGCGCTCGGTGGTGCAATCTGGGCCGGCATCGCGGGCGTGCTCAAGGCACGCACGGGTGCGCACGAGGTGATCGTCACGATCATGCTCAACAACATCGCGGTGTACCTCGTGGCGTACCTGCTCACGACGCCGGCCTTCCAGCGACCGGGCAGCTCGAACCCGATCAGCCCGCCCATCCCCGGCAGCGCGACCTTCCCGCTCCTGCTCGGCGAGGGCTACCGGCTGCACCTCGGGTTCGTCCTCGCGCTCCTGGTCGCCGTCGGCGTCTGGTGGCTCATGGAGCGCTCGACGCTCGGCTTCCGCTTCCGCGCCGTCGGGGAGAACCCGAACGCGGCACGGACCGCGGGCATCTCGGTCCCGTGGGTCACGGTCTGGGTCATGGCCATCGCCGGCGCCCTCGCCGGTCTGGGCGGCGCGGCCCAGGTGCTCGGCACGGAGAAGGTGCTCACGGCCGGCGTCGCGGCGAGCTTCGGCTTCGACGCGATCACCGTCGCCCTCCTGGGCCGCTCGCGGCCGCTCGGCACGGTCCTCGCAGGCCTGCTGTTCGGCGCGCTCCGCGCCGGCGGGTTCGCCATGCAGGCCCGGACGGGCACGCCGATCGACATCGTCCTGGTCGTCCAGTCGCTCATCGTGCTGTTCATCGCCGCACCCCCGCTGGTCCGTGCGATCTTCCGCCTCCCGACGCCGGGCGGACCGACGCGGGCCGAGCGGCAGGCCGCACGCCGCCGGGACCGCGCGACGACCCCGACCACCCCGACGACGCAGGAGGCCGGCGCATGAGCACCGCGACCACCCCGGCCCCGACCGTGCCCGGCGAGCCCGCCGCGCCGCGGTCGACCGCGAAGCCGCTGCCGCCGATCAGCTGGCGCGCACCGATCACGTACACCGTCATCGGCCTGATCTCGCTCGTCGTCTTCGCGCTCCTCCCGCCCGGCGGGCGCGAGACCACTTTCCGCCTCTCCACCGCGGACGACTTCTTCCAGATCGAGCCGATCACCGTCAGCTCGAGCGGCGCGGCCCTCTTCCTGTCGATCCTCGCGCTCCTGCTCGCCGGTCTCTCCTTCTGGGCCGCGCGCGACCGTCGCAAGGTCGGCATCTGGCTTCCCATCGTGTTCGGCGTGCTGGTCGTCTTCGCCTTCCTGTGCTGGGCCGGCGCCGGCAAGTCGTCGATCCCGCTGACGGGCCTGCTACAGGGTTCGCTGTTCCTCGCGGTGCCGCTGGTCTTCGGCGCGCTCTCGGGCGTGCTGTGCGAGCGGGTCGGCATCATCAACATCGCGATCGAGGGCCAGCTCCTCGCCGGGGCGTTCCTCGCCGCGGTCGTCGCGTCGCTCACCTCGAGCGCGTACGCCGGGCTCGTGGCCGCGCCGATCGCCGGTGCGCTCGTGGGCGTGCTGCTGGTGATCTTCTCCGTCAAGTACTGGGTCAACCAGATCATCGTCGGCGTCGTGCTCAACGTGCTGGTGGTCGGGGTGACGAGCTACCTCTACTCGACGGTCCTCACCGCGGACTCCGCGACGTGGAACACGCGCACGCCCCTGCCCGTCCTCGAGATCCCCGTCCTGTCGCAGATCCCCGTGATCGGGCCGGTGCTGTTCCGGCAGACGCTGCTCGTGTACCTCATGTACGTCGTCGTGATCCTGCTCCAGGTCTTCCTCTTCAAGAGCCGGTGGGGTCTGCGCCTGCGCGCGGTGGGGGAGCACCCCAAGGCGGCCGACACCGTGGGCATCAAGGTCAACGCGACGCGCGTGCGCAACACCATCCTGGGTGGCGCCGTCGCCGGGCTCGGCGGAGCGTTCTTCACGGTCGCCGCGGGGCTCGCGTTCGGCAAGGAGATGACCGGCGGGAAGGGCTTCATCGCCCTCGCGGCGATGATCCTCGGTCGCTGGAACCCCGTCGGCGCGCTGATCGCCGCGCTGCTGTTCGGGTTCTCCGACAACCTGCAGGTCGTGCTCGGGATCGTCGGGACGCCCATCCCCAGCCAGATCATGCTCATGACGCCCTACGTCGTGACGATCTTCGCCGTCGCCGGCCTCGTGGGTCGTGTGCGCCCGCCCGCCGCCGAGGGCATCCCCTACGTGAAGTGAGGTCCCGATGACGCACGTGCCCGACGGCGGGACGCACCCCGGTGACGACGCTCGACCAGGACGCGGCGCCGTTCGGGACCCGGACCCCGCGGTCGACTGGGAGGCGCTGCGTTCCGCGGCCCGCGAGATCATGGAGCGGGCGTACGCGCCGTACTCCGGCTACCCCGTCGGCGCCGCCGCGCTCGTCGACGACGGGCGCGTGGTCGTGGGGTGCAACGTCGAGAACGCCGCGTACGGCGTGACGCTGTGCGCCGAGTGCTCGCTCGTGAGCTCGCTCGTCGGCGGCGGGGGCGGGCGGCTCGTCGCGTTCGCGTGTGTCGACGGGCGTGGCGCCACGCTCATGCCGTGCGGGCGCTGCCGCCAGCTCCTGTGGGAGCACGGCGGCCCCGACCTGCTGGTCGACACCGTGCGTGGTATCAAGACGATGAGGGACGTGCTGCCCGACGCCTTCGGGCCCGACGATCTGGAGGTGCGCTCGTGACCAACGACGACGGGGCCGTGCAGGGTGGTACGGCCGACGAGGAGCAGACCGGTCCCGCGCGGGAGCCGTTCGATGCGGTCGACGTCATCCGCGCGAAGCGCGACGGGGGGCTGCTCGACGGCGCGCAGATCGACTGGGTGATCGACGCGTACACGCGGGGCGTCGTCGCCGAGGAGCAGATGGCCGCGCTCGCGATGGCGATCTACCTCAACGGGATGGACCGGACCGAGATCGGGCGCTGGACGCAGGCGATGATCTCGTCCGGCGAGCGCATGGACTTCGCGGGGCTGTCCCGCCCGACCGTCGACAAGCACTCGACCGGCGGTGTCGGCGACAAGATCACGCTGCCCCTCGCCCCGCTCGTCGCCTCGTACGGCGTCGCCGTGCCGCAGCTCTCCGGGCGGGGCCTCGGCCACACGGGCGGGACGCTCGACAAGCTCGAGTCGATCCGCGGGTGGCGCGCCTCGCTGACCAACGAGCAGATGATGAACGCGCTCGAGCACGTCGGTGCGGTGATCTGCCAGGCAGGGTCCGGGCTCGCGCCCGCGGACAGGCTCCTCTACGCCCTGCGCGACGTCACGGGCACGGTCGAGTCGATCCCTCTCATCGCGAGCTCGATCATGAGCAAGAAGATCGCCGAGGGGACCGGCGCGCTCGTGCTCGACGTCAAGGTCGGCTCGGGGGCGTTCATGAAGGACCTCGAGTCCGCGCGCGAGCTCGCGCGCACGATGGTCGACCTCGGGACCGACGCCGGCGTCCGTACGGTCGCGCTGCTCACCGACATGTCGACGCCGCTCGGCCTCACGGCGGGCAACGCGCTCGAGGTGCGCGAGTCGGTCGAGGTCATGCAGGGCAAGGGCCCGCAGGACGTCGTGGACCTCACCGTCGCCCTCGCCGTCGAGATGCTCGCCGCCGCGGGCCGCCCGCAGGACCCCGACGACGTCCAGCACGCCCTCGTCGGCGGGCGGGCCCTCGACAAGTGGCGCGAGATGATCGCCGAGCAGGGCGGCGACTCGCGCGCGCCGCTGCCCGTCGCGCGCGAGAAGGAGCACGTGGTCGCAGACCACGACGGCGTCATGTCGCGGCTGGACGCCTACGCCGTCGGGGTCGCCGCGTGGCGCCTCGGCGCGGGGCGCGCCCGCAAGGAGGACGTCGTGCAGGCCGGGGCGGGTGTCGAGCTGTTCGCGAAGCCCGGCGACGTCGTCCGCAAGGGCCAGCACCTCATGACCCTCCACACCGACACGCCGGACCGGTTCGACCGGGCCGTGCAGGCGCTCGAGGGCGCCTGGGAGATCGCCCCTCCGGGGTCCGACGTCTCGCCGGGACCGGTCGTCCTCGACCGCGTCGGCTGAGCGTGGCGGACCCCGGGGCGGGCGGGCCGCCGGACCCGCGCACCGAGCCGGGGCCGGACCACGCGGAACCTGTCGACGACCGCCGCCCGCGGTCCGTCTACGGTGTCGGGACCGAGCCCGACGCGCGGTTCAGCCTCGCGAACGAGCGCACGGCCCTGGCGTGGGTCCGCACGGGTGTGGGCCTCGTCGCCGGAGGCGTCGCCCTCACGTCGTTCTCGACCTTCGCGGACCTCCCCGGGCTCGTCGACCTCGTCGCGGCCGTCGCGTGCCTCGTCGGCGCGGCGTGCGCCCTGTACGCCCTGCTCTCGTGGCGACGCAACGAGCGCGCGCTCCGGCTGCGGCAGCCGTTGCCCGCGCCCGGCGGCATCCCCGTCCTCGTGACCGGCGTGATCCTGCTCGCGGTGCTCATCGCGGGCTACTCGGTCGCGGCGGGCCTCGGCGAGGCGGGCGCACTGCCGTGAGCGACCCCGTCGCGCGCGACGAAGGCCTCCAGCCCGAGCGCACCGCCCTCGCCTGGCAGCGCTCCGTGCTCGGCGTGGTCGTCGGCGCGCTCCTGCTCGGCGCGGCCGGGCTGCGCAGCGCCAACGCCCTCGTCGTGGTGGCGGCCGCGGCGGTCGCGGTGCTGACGCTCGTCCCCGCCGTCCTGCGGCCGCCGACGGGCGGCCTGCCCGACAGCGGGCGGCTGCGCTCCTGGTCGTTCCTCGTCCGGCTCGTCGCGCTCGTGCTCGCGCTCGCCGGGATCGGCGCCGCGTGGGCGGTCGCGCGCGCGGTCGGAGCGGCATGAGCGCGCTCGGCGGGTTGCGGCTCACGTCCCTCGCCTCGCTGCTCGGCGCCGGTGCGCGGCCCCTGACGACGGGTGCGCGGCCGATCGCGCCGGGCCTCGGGACGTCGCTCACCGTCGCGGGCGCGCTCGACCGCGCGCGCGGCGCCGGGCACCGGGGCGACGTCGTCGCCGGGCTCGCGCACGTGCTTGCCCGACTGCCCGTCGACACGCGCGTCGAGGTCGTCGACCCGCTCGGCCGTGCCTCGTCGCTCGCGCGGGTCGGTGGGTCCGCCGTCCGCCCCCTCACGCTCGGCGGTGCGCTCGCGCGGCAGGTCGACGGGACGACGTGCGGCTCGGCCGTGCTCGCCCTGCTCGCCGCCGCGGGCGATCCTGTGCTCGCCCTCTGGCTCGTGACCGGTACCGCGCTCGCCGGCGCTCCCGCGACCGCCGGCACGGACCCGGCTCCCGGTCCGCGCGTCGCACCGGACCGGTCGTCCGGGGGCACCTCGCCGCGCGGGACGGAGCACCGGTGGCGTCGCCTGCAGCAGGTCGTCAAGGCGCGCACCGGCCGGAGGGCGCTCGGGCCGTTTCCGTGGCCGGGCGCGCTCGGGACGCCGCCGTGGGGCGCGGCGCGCACCGCGCGGTACGCCGACGTGCGGTTCACGCACCACGCGGTCGACGGCGCGCGCGGGTCCTCCGTGCTGGGCGCCGCCCTCGACGCGGCGGCTCGCGGGATCCCGGTGCCGCTGTTCACAGGCGGCGACCTGTCCGGCGGCGTCACGGCAGCGGTGCCACGTCACGTCGTGCTCCTCGTGGCCGCCGACGCCGCGACGACCGATGGTGCCGCGGGCCGGTCGGGCCCGGCGCCCGCGCCAGGGACCGCGTCGTCCGGGAGGGCCGGCACGCCCGGGGTGCGCCGCTGCTGGGTCTACGAGCCGTCGTCGGGCACGGTGCACCGGCTCGACGCCGCACGGCTCGCCGCGGGGGGACAGGCGGCGGCCGTGCGGCGGGCGCTCGGCGGCTGGCCGCACGTCGTGTGGGCTGTCCTGCCCGCCTGACGACGGCGAGGACGAGGGCGACGGCGGCCGCGCCGGAGGGACCGGCTCGGTGACCGGTCGGCGACCCGGCCGTCGACCGGGCGGGCTGGCGACCGGAGGACGCCCGCGTGAGGATGGAGGGGCCACGACCCGCCACGCTGAAGGAGTCGACATGAGCACGGTCCCGGGGGAGAACACCTGGCGAGACGCCGGTCTGGTCGAGCAGGACGAGGAGGCGGTGAGCCTCGTCGAGGAGGTCGAGACCGACGACACGGGCGTCGACGACCCCGAGCACGAGCCCGACGACTACCGCCCCCGTTCGGCGCGGCCCGACCTCGACGGGGAGGCGAGCGAGGCGGACGTCGTCGAGCAGGCGTCGGCGGTCCCCGGCGCCGAGGACGACTACGCCTGACGCGACGACGCGTGACCGGCCCGCCGGCTCCGCGGCCGGTACCGTGAGCCCATGACCACCGAGAACCGCCCGCTCACCGCGGACGTCATCCGTGCCCTGCCCAAGGTCGTGCTCCACGACCACCTCGACGGAGGGCTCCGTCCCGCGACGATCCTCGAGCTCGCCGCCGAGGTCGGGCACGAGCTGCCCGCCCACGACGCCGAGTCGCTCGCGACCTGGTTCGCCGAGTCCGCCGACTCCGGCTCCCTCGTGCGCTACCTCGAGACGTTCGACCACACGATCGCCGTCATGCAGACCCCCGAGGCGCTCGCCCGCGTGGCCCGCGAGGCCGTGCTCGACCTCGCCGCCGACGGCGTCGTCTACGCCGAGCAGCGCTGGGCACCCGAGCAGCACCTCCAGCGTGGGCTGACCTTGCAGGAGACCGTCGACGCCGTCCAGGCCGGCATCGAGCAGGGCGTCGTCGCCGCCGCGGCCGAGGGGCGCACCATCCGCGTCGGACAGCTCGTCACCGCGATGCGCCACGCCGACCGGTGGCAGGAGATCGCCGAGCTCGCCGTCGCGAACCGCACGAACGGCGTCGTCGGGTTCGACATCGCCGGCGCCGAGGACGGCTTCCCGCCCTCGCGGCACGCCGAGATCTGGAGCTACCTCGCGGAGAACAACTTCCCCGTGACGATCCACGCCGGAGAGGCGGCCGGGCCGGAGTCGATCGCGGAGGCGGTGCACCTGGGCCAGGCCGGGCGCATCGGCCACGGCGTCCGGATCGTCGAGGACATCGCGTTCGACCCCGCCCACCCGCACAACGCCGAGGGCGAGCCCGGCACCGCCGCGCTCGGGCTCCTCGCGCACTGGGTCCGGGACCACCAGATCCCGCTCGAGCTGTGCCCGTCGTCGAACGTCCAGACCGGCGCAGCGACGTCGATCGCCGACCACCCGATCACGCGGCTCAAGGAGCTCGACTTCGCCGTCACGCTCAACACCGACAACCGGCTCATGTCGCGCACGTCGATGACGCAGGAGATGACGCTCCTCGTCGAGCAGGCGGGGTGGACCATCGACGACCTCGCCGACGTGACGATGACGGCGGCGTGGAGTGCGTTCGTGCACCACGACGAGCGTCGCGCGCTGGTGGACGACGTGATCCTGCCGGGGTACCAGCTGGTCGAGGGCGCGCAGGTCTGAGCTTCCGCGGTCTCGAAGGGCCACGGGGCTGGTTCAGCGGCCTCTGCGGAGGGTCGACCGTGATCGCGCGAGGTAGTACGGGGGGCGCGGGGTCGAACGCTGTGCGTGAGGGCGGCCGAGAACAACTCCGGTGCCGTCATCCGAGGACGACGGCACCGGAGTCGTTCTCGGCGGGGTCAGATGCCCTTGGGGTGCCAGACCGTCTTGATCTCCGTGTAGGCGAGGATGCGCTGGGGGAGCGGGGCCTCGGTCCAGTCGGGCTCGGTGTCGTTCCCGCGGCGGTCGACGGCGGGGCGCAGGACGCGCTTGACCGAGTCCGCCGCGGCGGCCTCGAGCTCGCCCCAGCCCACACCGGCTGCGGCCACCGCGCCCGCGAGGTCGATCGCGTTGACGTCGAGGTGGGACGCGAGCGGGGGAGCGAGCTCCTTCGTGCGGCCCGTGAGGACGTTGACGACGCCGCCCGGCACGTCCGACGTCGCGAGGACCTCGGAGAGCGTGACGGCCGGGATCGGCCGGTCCTCGCTCGCGACGACGATCACGGAGTTCCCCGTGACCAGCGGCGGGACGATCGTCGAGACGAGGCCGAGGAGCGACGAGCGCTGCGGCGCGAGCACCACGACGACGCCGGTCGGCTCGGGCGACGACAGGTTGAAGTAGGGCCCGGCGACGGGGTTGGCGGAGCCGGCGACCTGCGCGACCTTGTCGGTCCAGCCCGCGTACCAGACCCAGCGGTCGATCGCCTCGGACACGGCGGTCTCCGCCTGCCGTGCGGTCAGGCCCTCCCCGGCGGCGACCTCGGCGACGAACTGGTCGCGACGTCCCTCGAGCATCTCGGCCACGCGGTAGAGCACCTGCCCGCGGTTGTACGCCGTCGCGCCGGCCCAGCCGGGCTGCGCGGCGCGCGCCGCGACGACGGCCTCGCGCGCGTCCTTGCGCGAGCCCTGCGCGACGTTCGCGAGGAAACGGCCCTTCGCGTCGACGACCTCGTAGGTGCGGCCCGACTCGCTTCGGGGGAACTTCCCGCCCACGTAGAGCTTGTACGTCTTGCGGACGCCGAGCCGCTCGGGTGCGGACGACCCGCGCGAGGCGCCGGCCTTCGTGGTCGTGCTGCCGCTCGTGGTGCGGGCCATCAGTACGTGCTCCCCTCGATCAGGTAGGACGCCAGGCCGTGCCGGCCGCCCTCGCGGCCGTAGCCGGACTCCTTGTAGCCGCCGAACGGACTCGTCGGGTCGAACCGGTTGAAGGTGTTCGACCACACGACGCCCGCGCGCAGCCGGTCGGCCATCCAGAGGATGCGCGACCCCTTCTCGGTCCAGATCCCCGCCGAGAGACCGTAGGGCGTGTTGTTGGCCTTGGCGACGGCCTCGGCCGGCGTCCGGAAGGTCAGGACGCTGAGGACCGGACCGAAGATCTCCTCGCGCGCGATGCGGTGCGCCGCGGAGACGCCGGTGAAGAGCGTCGGCGCGAACCAGTACCCAGACTCGGGCAGCTCGCACGCCGGGCTCCACCGCGTCGCGCCCTCGGCGACGCCCGCCTCGGTGAGCTCGGTGATGCGGGCGAGCTGCTGCGGCGAGTTGATGGCGCCGACGTCGGTGTTCTTGTCCATGGGGTCGCCCACGCGCAGCGTGCCGAGGCGTGCCTTGAGCCGCTCGACGAGCTCCTCGGCGATCGACTCCTGGACGAGGAGCCGCGAGCCCGCGCAGCACACCTGGCCCTGGTTGAAGAAGATGCCGTTGACGATGCCCTCGATCGCCTGGTCGACCGGCGCGTCGTCGAACACGATGTTCGCGGCCTTGCCGCCGAGCTCGAGCGTCGCGTGCTTGCGCGTCCCGGCGATCTGCTGCGCGATGCGCTTGCCGACCGCCGTCGACCCGGTGAACGCGACCTTGTCGACGCCGGGGTGCGCGACGAGCGCCGCGCCCGTGGCGCCGGCCCCGGTGACGATGTTCACGACGCCGGGCGGCAGCTCCGCCTGGCGCAGGAGGTCCGCGAACAGCAGCGCCGTGAGCGGCGTCGTCTCCGCGGGCTTGAGCACCACGGTGTTCCCGGTCGCGAGCGCCGGTGCGATCTTCCACGCGAGCATGAGCAGCGGGAAGTTCCACGGGATGACCTGCGCGGCGACGCCGTGCGGGCGGGGGGCGGCGCCGTAGCCCGCGTGCTCGAGCTTGTCCGCCCAGCCCGCGTAGTAGAAGAAGTGGGCGGCGGCCGTCGGGACGTCGACGTCGCGCGCCTCGCGGATGGGCTTGCCGTTGTCGAGCGTCTCGAGGACGGCGAACTCGCGGGCCCGCTCGGCGAGGAGCCGTGCGATGCGGAAGAGGTACTTCGCACGCTCACGGCCCGGCATAGGCCCCCAGACCTTCTCCTGGGCGCGGCGGGCGGCGCGGACGGCGCGGTCGACGTCGTCCTCGGTGGCCTCCGCGACCTCGGCGAGCACCTCCTCGGTGGCCGGGTTGACGGTCTTGAACGAGCCGTCGTCGGACGCCGCGGTGAACTCGCCGTCGATGAAGAGGCCGTACGACGACGCGATGTCGACGACGGCGCGCGACTCGGGGGCCGGGGCGTACTCGAACGGCGAGCCGGCGGTGGTCGGGGTGCTGCTCGTGGTGCTCATCTGTTGCTGTCCTCGGGTTCCGCTCAGTCGACGGTCACGTAGTCCGGGCCCCAGTAGGCACCCGTGGCGAGCTTGTTGCGCTGCATGAGCACGTCGTTGAGCAGCGACGACGCGCCGAACCGGAACCAGTCCGGGTCCAGCCACTGCGGGCCGGCGACCTCGTTGACGGCGACCAGGTACTTGATCGCGTCCTTGGAGGTCTTGATGCCGCCCGCGGGCTTGACGCCGACCTGGACGCCCGTGAGCGCGAGGAAGTCGCGCACCGCCTCGAGCATGACGACCGTCACCGGCAGCGTCGCGGCGGGGGAGACCTTGCCCGTGCTGGTCTTGATGAAGTCGGCGCCCGCGAGCATCGCGAGCCACGACGCGCGGCGCACGTTGTCGTACGTCGCGAGCTCCCCCGTCTCGAGGATGACCTTGAGGTGGGCGTGGCGCCCGTTCGCGCGGCACTCCTCGCGCACGGCGACGATGTCGTCGTAGACCTGCTCGTACCGGCCGGAGAGGAACGCGCCGCGGTCGATGACCATGTCGATCTCGTCGGCACCCGCCTCGACGGCGTCGCGCGTGTCGGCGAGCCGCACGGCGCGGGTCGCGCGTCCGGACGGGAACGCCGTCGAGACGGCGGCGACCTTGACGCCCGTGCCCGCGAGCGCCTCGACGGCGACCGGGACCATGTCGTTGTACACGCAGACCGCCGCGGCGGCCGGGCACGTCGGGTCGTTGGGCTCGGGGCGCACGGCCTTGGCGGCGAGCGCGCGGACCTTGCCGGGCGTGTCGGCGCCCTCGAGCGTCGTGAGGTCGACCATGCGGATGATCGTGTCGAGCGCCCAGGCCTTCGACGTGGTCTTGATCGAGCGCGTGCCGAGCATGGCCGCACGGCCGTCGGCGCCGACCTTGTCGACCCCTGGCAGGCCGTGCAGGTAGCGGCGCCAGCCGGTGTCGTCGAGGACGGCGGAGCCGGTCACGGATCGGGCGAGCTCGGCGATCTCGACGGCGGGACGGTCGGCGGGTGCCGGGGTCGCCGGGGCCGCGTCGGAGCCCGCCGGGCCGGTCTCCCGGACCGACGGCGGTGTCGTGGTGCTCATCGCCCCAGGTTACCCGTCGGTACGGTGCCGCGGATCGGGCGCGGCGGTCCCGGCCGGGGCTCCCTAGAGTCCGAGCGCGCGCGACATGTCGGCCTTCACGCGGTCGATTCGCTCGCGGGCGAACGCGCGGGCTGCGGTGAGGTCGTCGTGGGACGCGTCCGCGGCGACCGGGACGACGACCTCGAGGTAGCACTTCACCTTGGGCTCGGTCCCGCTCGGGCGCACGATGACGCGCGTCGAGTCGGCGGTGAGGAGCCGGACGCCGTCGGTCGGCGGGAGGCCGTCGAGCCCTGCGGAGAGGTCGGCGACGTCGGTCACCCCGGCGCCGGCGAGGGTGCGCGGCGGCGCCGAGCGCAGGTGCGTCATGGTGTCGCCGATGCGGTCGAGGTCGGTGAACCGCGCCGAGAGCTGGTCGCTCACGTGCAGGCCGTGCCGGCGCGCGAGGTCGTCGAGCGCGTCGACGAGCGTGCGGCCCTCGGCCTTCAGCCGGTTCGCGAGCTGCGCGACGAGCAGCGCGGCGCTGATGCCGTCCTTGTCGCGCACGTGCGCGGGGTCGACGCAGTAGCCGAGCGCCTCCTCGTACCCGAACACGAGGCCGTCGACGCGGCTGATCCACTTGAACCCGGTGAGGGTCGTCGCGAAGCCCAGGCCGTGCGCCGCGGCGATGCGCGAGAGCAGGCGGGAGGAGACGACCGAGCACGCGAGCACGCCACCGGCCGCCCCCGAGGAGGCGGCCCGTCGCGCGACGTCCTCGCCGAGCAGCGCACCGACCTCGTCGCCGTGCAGCATGCGCCAGCCGTTCGACCGCGCCGTCTCGGCGCCCTGGTACGTCCCGACGCGCGGGTCGTAGACCGCGACGGCGCACCGGTCGGCGTCCGGGTCGTTCGCGAGCACCACGTCCGCGCCCGCGTCCTGCGCGTACGCGAGCGCGAGGTCCATCGCGCCCGGCTCCTCGGGGTTCGGGAAGGACACGGACGGGAAGTCCGGGTCCGGGTCCAGCTGCTCCTCCACGGGCACGACGGTCGTGAACCCGGCCTCGCGCAGGACGTGCGCCACGACGGCGCCGCCCACGCCGTGCAGCGCGGTGGTGACGACCTTGAGCCGGCGGGGAGCGCCGTCGGACAGCGCGAGGACGGACGCGGCGTAGGCGCGGACGACGTCCCGTCCGAGCACCGTCCACCCGTCGCCCGCGCGCGGTACGGAACGGGCCGGCCCGACGGCGGCGATCGCCGCCGCGATGCGCGCGTCGTACGGCGGGACGATCTGAGCGCCCTGACCGCCGTCGGTGACCACCCGGCCGCCGAGGTACACCTTGTAGCCGTTGTCCGCCGGCGGATTGTGGCTCGCGGTGACCATGACGCCCGCGTCCGCGTCGAGGTGGCGCACGGCGAACGCGAGGACCGGCGTGGGCAGCGCGCTCGGCAGGACCGAGACGTCGAGGCCGGCGGCGGTCAGGACCGCGGCCGTGTCGACGGCGAACGCGCGCGAGCGGTGCCGCGCGTCGAAGCCGACGACCACCCGGGGCCGCGTGCCGCTGCCCAGCGCGTCGAGCAGGTACGCGCCCAGCCCGGCCGCGGCACGCACGACGACCGCCCGGTTCATGCGGTGGGGCCCCGCCGCCATCGCTCCGCGCAGGCCGGCCGTGCCGAACTCCAGCGGGCCGGAGAACCGGTCGCGCAGCTCGGCGAGCGCCGCGCGGCGCACGTCGTGCTTCCGGGGGTCGGGGGAGTCGGCGAGGTCCAGCAGGCGGCGCAGGTCCGCCTGGTCGCCCGCGTCGACGTCGTCGTCGATCCACGCCGCGACGCGCTCGAGGAACGCGGCGTGCGCCGAGCCCGGGTCGAACGACGGGTCGTCGGTGGCGTCGGCCGGAACGCTCGGCCGGGACGTCTTCCCCCGCGGGGACGTGGCACGCTCGGTCATGTCACACCAGCTTCGCGATGTCGGCCAGGAGGGCGCTGATGCGGGGGCCCGCGGCATGGCCGGCCTCGATGACCTCCGCGTGGGAGAGCGGCGTCGGGCTGATCCCCGCCGCGAGGTTCGTCACGAGCGAGATGCCGAGCACGTCGAGGCCGCAGTGCCGGGCCGCGATGGCCTCGATCGTCGTCGACATCCCGACCAGGTCCGCGCCGATGGCCCGCGCCATGCGGACCTCGGCCGGCGTCTCGTAGTGCGGCCCGGGGAACTGGGCGTACACGCCCTCGGCGAGGCTCGGGTCGACGCGGCGCGCGATCTCGCGCAGGCGAGGCGAGTACACGTCGGTGAGGTCGACGAACGTCGGCCCCTCGAGCGGGCTGCGGCCCGTGAGGTTGATGTGGTCGGAGAGCAGGACGGGCGTGCCCGCGGCCCAGTCGGTGTTCAGGCCGCCGCACCCGTTCGTGAGGATCAGGGTCTCCGCCCCCGTCGCGGCGGCGGTCCGCACGCCGTGCACGACGGCGCGCACGCCCTTGCCCTCGTACAGGTGCGTGCGCGAGCCGATGACCAGGGCGTGGCGCACCGAGCCGTCCGCGCGCTCGACCCGGATCGAGCGCGTCACGGACAGGTGTCCGACGACCGCCGTCGCGGAGAAGCCGGGGATCTCGGCGGTGGGGATCTCGGCGACGACGTCGCCCAGGAGCTCCGCGGCGCCGCCCCAGCCCGAGCCGAGCACGAGCGCCATGTCGTGCCCGTCGACCCCGGTCGCCTCGGCGATGTGGTCCGCGGCGGCCCGCGCCACGACGAAGGGTTCGGTGCTCGGGTCGTCGAGCGAGGGTGTGCTCGGAGGCGTCGTCGTCATGCCGCCCAGGCTAGTCCTCCCGCCGCGCGCTGACCTGGGGTGCGGCCGACCGGGCCGCCGCCCCGCCACGGCGGGACCTCGGCAGGCCGTCTCGCATCGTGACACGCGCGGGCCGTCCGGCCTGACAGAATGGGCCGCGTGACCCACGAGACCCTCGACCGTCAGGCCACCCGGATCGTCGTCGTGGGAGGTGGTCCCGGCGGTTACGAGGCGGCTCTCGTCGCCCGTCGGCTCGGGGGTGACGTCACGGTCGTCGAGCGCCAGGGGATGGGCGGCGCGGCCGTCCTCACGGACGTCGTCCCGTCGAAGACGCTCATCGCGACCGCCGACTGGATGACGATCGCCGAGCGCGCCGCCGACCTCGGCATCCGCCTCCCCGTCGACACCGCCAAGGCGCAGCACCCGGCGATGCGCCGCCACATCGTCGACCTCGACGCCGTCAACACGCGCGTCATGGCGCTCGCGGCCGCGCAGTCGGCCGACATCCGGGCGCGCCTCGAGCGCGAGGGCGTGCGCGTCGTGACAGGCACGGGCCGGCTCGACGGCCCGTCCCGCGTCGTGGTCGAGGGCGGTGGCGGTGCGGGCGCCGACGTCACGCTCGACGCCGACGTGATCCTCCTCGCGCTGGGCTCCACGCCGCGCACGCTGCCCACCGCGCAGCCCGACGGCGAGCGCATCCTCACGTGGACGCAGCTCTACCACCTCACCGAGCTGCCCGAGCGCCTGATCGTCGTCGGTTCGGGCGTCACCGGCGCCGAGTTCGCGGGCGCGTACAACGCGCTCGGCTCGGACGTCGTGCTCGTGTCGAGCCGCGACCGCGTGCTCCCCGGCGAGGACGCCGACGCCGCCGAGCTCCTCGAGGGCGTCTTCCGGTCGCGCGGCATGACCGTCATGTCGCGCTCGCGGGCCGAGTCCGCGGTCCGCACGGCCGACGGCGTCGAGGTGACGCTCTCCGACGGCCGCGTGATCACCGGCTCGCACGTGCTGCTCGCGGTCGGGTCGATCCCCTCGACGCACGGCATCGGTCTGGAGGAGGCCGGGGTGCGCCTCGCGCCGAGCGGGCACGTCGAGGTCGACAAGGTGTCGCGCACGTCGGCGCGAGGGGTCTACGCGGCAGGGGACTGCACCGGCATCCTGCCCCTCGCGTCCGTCGCGGCGATGCAGGGCCGCGTCGCGATGTCGCACGCGCTCGGCGACGCCGTCGCGCCGATCAAGCTCCGCACGGTCGCGGCGAACATCTTCACCGCTCCCGAGATCGCGACCGTCGGGTACAGCGAGGAGCAGCTCAAGGCCCAGAGCAGCAAGTACGTCACGACGACGCTCCCGCTCGCGCGCAACCCGCGGGCGAAGATGCTCGGCATGCGCGACGGCTTCGTCAAGCTCTTCGCGCACCCGGAGGCGGGGGTCGTGCTGGGCGGCGTCGTCGTCGCGCCGAGAGCGAGCGAGCTGATCTTCCCCATCACGCTCGCCGTGTCGCACCGCCTCACGGTGGACGACGTCGCGTCCGCGTTCACGGTGTACCCGTCGCTCTCGGGGTCGATCGCCGAGGTCGCGCGCATGCTGCACCACCGCGAGGACTGAGCACCCGGGCGACGGGCCGTGCCACGCCGGAGGGAGCGCGCTACAGCCTCGCCTCGGCCCGCAGGGTCCCGTCGGCGTAGGCGAGGTCGGTGATCTCGAGGCCCGGCAGGGTCCCGGCCAGCCCGGCGGCGAGGAGCGCCTGCACGTCGAGGGCGAGCCGCGCGTCGGGCAGCACGCGGACCGCGTCCGCCGGCAGGCCCTTCGACCGCAGCGCACCCTGGAGCGGGCCCTCGGCCATCCCGAGCAGCTTGTGCGCGGGGAGCCCGGCGGCGCTCGCCTCGACGGCGACGACCGCCGTCCCCGCGACGAACGACTCGACGCGCAGCGTCCCGCGGACGACGGGGACGAGCCGCGCCGCGAGCCGCAGGGCCGACGGCGGGTCGGGCACCTCGCGCAGGTCGAGGACCACGCGCACGTCGTCGCCCTCGCCGGTCACCGAGCGCACGAACGGGGGCAGCGCCCCGGACGCACGCGCGAGCTCGACGGCCTCGGTCACGGTCAGCTCGATACGCACCGGCCGACCTTAACCCGGGCTCACCGCGCTCGCGGGCGGGGGCCGGCGTCGGCCGCGCTCAGTCCGTGGCGCGGACCTCGGTGAGCAGCGGACGGTGGTCGGACGCCGTGTCGTCGAGCACCTCGAACGACCGGAACGTCACCGGTGCGGAGCCGAGGACCCAGTCGATGCGGTGCGCCGGGGCGACCGCCGGTGACGTGAGCGCGTCGGGGTCGCCCGCGGCGTCCTGGCCGCTCTCCAGGCCCTGGTCCTCGAGGAGCGCGATCTCGTCCCACCCGGGCTCGGCGTTGAGGTCGCCGGCGAGGACGTACGCACCCTCGACCGGTTCGGCGGCGAGCAGCGCGTCGAGCTGGTCGAGACGCGTGGGCGTGCTCTCCTCGCGGTGCTGGAGGTGGACCGACGTGACGCGCACGGGCACGCCGCCCGCATCGACGGTCGCGGACACCGCGGAGCGCTGCTGCGGGCCCGCGCCGAACGGCAGCGCGTGGCGCTCGACGTCGGCGAGGTCGCCCAGGGCGGGGTCCCAGAGGAGGACGTTGACGAACTGGCGGTCGGCCGCCGGCGCGGCGACGAACCGCATGCCCGTCTCGCGCGCGAGGTAGGACGCCATGTCGGTGCCGCCGCCGAGGACCCAGCCGCGCGAGACCTCCTGCAGCGCGACGACGTCCGCGCCCGAGGTCTCGATCGTCGCCGCGACCTCGTCCAGCCGGACCGAGGGGTCGGCGCTCACGCCGTAGTGCAGGTTCCAGTCGAGCACGCGCAGGAGACCGGGCTCGCGGTCGGCCGTCGCGCCGGACGCGGGCGTGTGGACCTGTGTCGTCCCGACGAGCGCCAGCACGGTGACAGCTCCCGCGACGGCGACAAGCAGTCCGGTCCGCAGGCCGCCGCTCTCGACGCCGTCCGCCTGCGCGCCTGCGAGGGGCATGCCGCCGCCGGCAGGGTCGGCGGACCAGGCGGAGGCGGCGCTCGCGGCGCGTGCCGTGCGGTACGCGGTGGCGACGGCGACGACCGCGAGGACCGCGGCGGCACCGACGGGCACCCACCCGTTGCGGAACGGGAGCGGCACGTCGTAGTCGATCTGGTAGCCGAGGACCGGGAGCACCGTGCCGAGCCCGGCGAGCGTCGCCGCGCCCGCGAGCCGCAGCCAGGTGACGTCGCGCGCGGGGCGGTCGAGGCCCAGGGAGAGCGTCGCCGCGGCGGCGGGCACGAGGAGCGTGAGGAGCACGACGAGCGCCCAGCCGCCGGCCGTGCCGGGCCCGTCGAGGCGCGGGACGGCGAGGAAGGCGACCGCGACGCCTCCGACGAGCAGCACCGGTGGCCCCCAGACGGCGACGAGCCTCCCGGCGCCACGGACGCTCCGGGCAGCGCGCGCGACCCACGGCACCGCCCAGGCGGTCAGGAGCGCGGCAGCGGCGAGCGCCGCGACCGGCGGGGCGAGCGCGACCCCGGACTGCGACGCGACGAACGCCGGGTTCGCGAGCGCCTGCACGACGAGCGCGAGGAACGGGCCGAGCAGCCAGAGCCCCCGGGCACCGGGCCACGCGGCGCGCCCTCGGACGACCCACGCGCACGCGAGCGCCCCGAGCCCGACCGCGACCGTGAGAGACCAGGCGAGGGGCCCGTCGCGCCAGTAGGCGTCCCACGTGCCGAGGAGCGCGCTCAGCGCCGCGGCGAGCAGGGCGCCGAAGGTCACGCCGAGGGCGACGAGACCGCCGCGCGCGCGGCCGGCCGGCCGAGCGTCGCCCGGGTGGGGGCCCGCGGGACGGGGTGCCGCGCCCGTCGTCCCGGCCACGGCGTCGGTGGGCCGGGAGCGCGAGCCGCTCGCGAACGCGGCGACGATCACGAGCGTGGCGATCCCCAGCGCGACCGTCGCGAGCCCCACGCCGTAGCGCACGAGCCCCAGGTCCGCGCCGGCGGCGATCGCGGTGCCGAGGCCCTGGAGCACGAGCCGCGCGACGACGAGGGAGCAGACCGCGAGGAGCACGACCTTGCCCGTGATCTCGAGCCGCGCGGCGATCATCACGACGAGGACGCCGGGGGCGGCGTAGGTCGCGAGCGCCGTGAGCGCGACGGTCGTGATCCCCGCGGCGAACGCGTGGTCGAGGAGCGGCCCGCTCGACCGGACCAGCTCGACGACGAGTGCCGTGACCAGCACGAGCAGGACGAGGGCGGCCCGACCCGGGTCCCGGTCCGGCCGGCCAGGTGGCGCCGTCGTGCCCGAGGTGTCGCCGGTCGGGGAAGGGGGAGCCTGCGGCGTCGCGCTCACGGGACCGAAGGTACCGGGCGCCCGGCGGGCCCGCGACGTCCGTGCCAGTGCGTGCCGTCCGTGGCGCCCGCGCCGCCCGGTGCGGAGGTGTGATCCGTGCCACACTGGGGGATCGGCGGCGACGGCGCGCCACCACCTCGGCGCGCGAGGAGGAGACGTGGATCGGACGACCCGGACCCTGGGCACCACGAGCGCCCCGCGCGGCGTGAGGATCCCCGCGGCACCCGACAGCACCGTCGTGGACAGCGACGAGACCGGTACCCGGCCCGCGGGCGCTCCCCGGCAGCCGCGCGTCGTCGGGCACTGGGTCGGCGGCGCGCTGCGCACGGACGCCGTGCGGCACGCCCCGGTCCACGATCCCGCCCGGGGCACCGTCTCGGGCCGGGTGGCCCTCGCGTCCGCCGAGGACGTCGACGCCGCGGTCGCGGCAGCCCGCGAGGCGTTCGGTGCCTGGCGGGGGACGAGCGTCTCGCGCCGCGTCGAGATCCTCTTCGCGTTCCACCAGCTCCTCGTGGAGCACCGGGACGAGATCGCGGCCGTCGTGAGCGCCGAGCACGGGAAGGTGCTCTCCGACGCCGCGGGCGAGGTGGCCCGCGCGCTCGAGTGCGTCGAGTTCGCGTGCGGCATCGGGCAGCTCCTCAAGGGCGGGTACACCGAGCAGGCGTCCGCGGGCGTCGACGTGCACGAGGTGAAGCAGCCCCTCGGGGTCGTCGCGTGCATCACGCCGTTCAACTTCCCCGCCATGGTGCCGCTGTGGATGGTCCCCAACGCGATCGCCTGCGGGAACACGGTCGTGCTCAAGCCGAGCGAGCGCGACCCGTCGGCGTCGCTCGTCGTGGCGCGGCTGCTCCAGGAGGCGGGACTGCCCGACGGCGTGGTGAACGTCGTGCAGGGCGACCGCGTCGCCGTCGAGCGGCTGCTCGAGCACCCCGACGTCGAGGCCGTGAGCTTCGTCGGGTCCACGCCCGTCGCGCGCCACGTGTACGAGACCGCCACCCGGCACGGCAAGCGGGTCCAGGCCCTCGGCGGCGCCAAGAACCACATGGTCGTGCTGCCCGACGCCGACGTGGACGTCGCCGCCGACGCGGCGGTCTCGGCGGCGTACGGGTCGGCGGGCGAGCGGTGCATGGCGGTGTCCGTGCTCGTCGCCGTGGGTGCGGTCGCCGCCCCCCTGGTCGAGGCGATCCGGGAGCGCGTGGCGCGCCTCGTCGTCGGGCCGGGTGACGACCCGGCCTCGCAGATGGGTCCGCTCATCACCGCGGAGCACCGTGACCGCGTCGCCGCGCGCGTGGCGACGGCCGAGGCGGAGGGCGCGACGCTCGTCGTCGACGGTCGCACGACACCGGACCGCGGGGCAGGCGACGGCTCGGGCGCCGCCGACCTGGGGGCAGGCTTCTTCCTGCACCCCACGCTCGTCGACCATGTGCGGCCCGAGCACACGGTGTACCGCGAGGAGATCTTCGGGCCCGTGCTGTCCGTGGTCCGCGCCGACACGTACGACGAGGCGGTCGGCCTCGTCAACGACAACCCGTACGGCAACGGCGCGGCGATCTTCACGCGCGACGGTGGCGCGGCGCGCGCGTTCGAGGTCGACGCGCGCGCGGGCATGATCGGCGTGAACGTCCCCATCCCGGTGCCCGTCGGCTACTACTCGTTCGGCGGGTGGAAGAGCTCGCTGTTCGGCGACCTGCACGTCTACGGCCCCGAGAGCGTGCAGTTCTACACGCGCACCAAGGTCGTCACGACCCGCTGGCCCGACCCCGCGACGTCCGCCGTGGACCTCGGCTTCCCCCGGACGAGGTGAGGGGACCGGCCCGCACGACCCTGACCGACGCTCACCGAGCCCGGACGAGAGGAGGACGCGTGACGACGGAGGACCTCACGCGGGGGGCAGCGACACGGCCCGACTCGCGCACGCGTGCCGACGACCGGTACGTCTTCCACTCGTGGTCCGCGCAGGGCGCGATCTCGCCGCTCCCCGTCGCCGGCGGTGAGGGCGCCTGGTTCTGGGACGAGGACGGCAACCGCTACCTCGACTTCGCGTCCCAGCTCGTCAACCTCAACCTGGGTCACCAGCACCCGCGCCTGGTCGCGGCCGTCCAGGCGCAGGCGGCGCGGCTCGCGACCGTCGGTCCGACGTTCGCGAACGACGTGCGGGGCGAGCTCGCGCGCCTGATCGTCGAGCGTGCGCCGGGCGCGACGGCCGGCGACGCGTCGCACGACCGGCGGTGGCGCGTGTTCTTCACGAACGGCGGGGCGGACGCCGTCGAGAACGCGGTGCGGCTCGCGCGCCTGCACACCGGCCGGGCCAAGGTGCTCTCCGCGTACCGGTCGTACCACGGGAACACCGCCACGGCGATCACCCTCACCGGCGACCCGCGGCGCTGGCCGAACGAGGTCGCGCCCGACCCGCAGGTGCGCCACTTCCTCGGGCCGTACACGTACCGCTCGGCGTTCGGCGCGCGCGACGACGCCGAGGAGGGCGAGCGCGCGCTCGCGCACCTGCGGGAGGTCGTGAGCCTCGAAGGGCCGGGGACGATCGCGGCGATCCTGCTCGAGACGATCGTCGGGACGAACGGCGTGCTCGTCCCGCCCGACGGCTACCTCGCGGGCGTGCGCGCGCTGTGCGACGAGCACGGGATCCTGCTGGTCGTCGACGAGGTCATGGTCGGGTTCGGCCGGGTCGGGGAGTGGTTCGCGATCGACCGGTGGGGCGTCGTGCCCGACCTCGTGACCTTCGCCAAGGGCGTGAACTCCGGGTACGTGCCGCTCGGTGGTGTCGTCATCGCGGAGCACGTCGCGCAGACCTTCGACGACCGCGTGTTCCCCGGCGGGCTCACCTACTCCGGTCACCCGCTGGCCTGCGCCGTCGCGGTCGAGTCGATCCGCACGTTCGAGGACGACCGGATCCTCGAGCGGGTCCGTCGGGTCGGCGACGAGCTGATCGGCCCCCGCCTGCGCGAGATCGCCGCCCGCCACCCGAGCGTCGGCGAGGTGCGCGGGCTCGGCTTCTTCTGGGCGGTCGAGCTCGTGCGCGACAGGGAGACGCGCGAGCCGTTCGTCCCGTTCAACGCGAGCGGACCGGCCGCCGCCCCCATGGCGGCGGTCGTCGCCGCGGTGAAGGAGCGCGGCGTCTGGCCGTTCGTCCACTTCAACCGCCTGCACGTCGCGCCGCCGCTCGTCACGTCCGCCGACGACCTCGAGCACGGCCTCGCCGCGATCGACGCCGCGCTCGACGTCGCCGACGACCACATCGGGAAGCCCAGGACGAAGGAGGGGTCATGACCACCGTGCGCGCCGCACTCACGCAGGTCCGCTGGACCGGCGACAAGGAGTCGATGATCGACGTCCACGAGAAGCACCTGCGCGACGCCGCCGACCAGGGCGCGCGGCTCGTGTGCTTCCAGGAGCTGTTCTACGGCCCGTACTTCTGCCAGGTGCAGGACGCCGCGTACTACGCGTACGCCGAGTCCGTCCCCGGGCCGACCGTCGAGCGGTTCTCGGCGCTCGCGGCCGAGCTCGGGACCGTCGTCGTGCTGCCCGTGTACGAGGAGGAGCAGCCCGGCGTCCTCTACAACACGGCAGCCGTGATCGACGCCGACGGGCGCTACCTCGGCAAGTACCGCAAGACCCACATCCCGCACGTGCGCGGGTTCTGGGAGAAGTTCTACTTCCGCCCGGGCAACCTCGGCTACCCGGTGTTCGACACCGCGGTCGGGCGCGTCGGCGTCTACATCTGCTACGACCGGCACTTCCCCGAGGGGTGGCGGGCGCTCGGGCTCAACGGCGCGGAGATCGTCCTCAACCCCAGCGCGACGAGCCGTGGCCTGTCGAACTACCTGTGGCGGCTCGAGCAGCCGGCCGCCGCCGTCGCGAACGAGTACTACGTCGGCGCGATCAACCGGGTGGGCGTCGAGGACCTCGGGGACGACGACTTCTACGGCACGTCGTACTTCGTCGACCCCGAAGGGGCGTTCGTCGGGGACCCGGCGGACGACCACGAGGAGGAGCTCGTCGTGCGCGACCTGGACCTCGACCTGCTGCGCGTCGTGCGCGACCGGTGGCAGTTCTACCGGGACCGCCGCCCGGACGCCTACGAGGACCTCACCCGGCCCTGAGCCGCTCCTCCCGCCGGCGATACCGCACGGCTACCCGCACACCCACCCGGACACCGCTCGCTCCAGCAGGGAGGACCACGAGATGCCGCACACGCTGATCCGCGGAGGGACCGTCGTCGGGCCGACGGGCTCGACGCTCGCCGACGTGCTCGTCGACGGCGAGCAGGTCGCCGCGCTGCTGCGGCCGGGCGACACGAGCCTCGGCGCGGACCTCGCCGCGAACGCCGAGCGCGTGGTCGACGCGACGGGGAAGTACGTGATCCCGGGGGCGGTGGACTGCCACACGCACATGGAGCTGCCGTTCGGCGGCACCCACGCGTCCGACACGTTCGAGACCGGGACGCGCGCCGCGGCCTGGGGCGGCACGACGACGATCGTCGACTTCGCGGTGCAGCGCACCGGCGAGCGCGTCCAGGACGGGCTCGCGGCGTGGCACGAGAAGGCCGCCGGGCGGTGCGCGATCGACTACGGCTTCCACCAGATCCTCGGCGGCGTCGACGACGACGCGCTCAAGGCGATGGACGAGCTCGTCGGCGAGGGGATCACGAGCTTCAAGCTCTTCATGGCCTACCCGGGCGTGTTCTACAGCGACGACGGCCAGATCCTGCGCGCGATGCAGAAGGCCCGCGACAACGGGTCGGTGGTCATGATGCACGCCGAGAACGGCATCGCGATCGACGTGCTCGTGCGGCAGGCCCTCGACCGCGGCGACACCGGCCCGTTCTTCCACGGCACGACGCGACCGTGGGAGACGGAGGAGGAGGCGACCCACCGCGCGATCATGCTCGCGCGGCTCACGGGCGCGCCGCTGTACGTCGTGCACATGTCGGCGAAGCAGGCCGTCGAGACGCTGGCACGAGCCCGCGACGAGGGCCACACGGTGTTCGGCGAGACCTGCCCGCAGTACCTCTACCTGTCGCTCGAGGAGCAGCTCGCGGCGCGCAGCGAGCAGTGGGGCGACCTCGAGGGCGCGAAGTGGGTGTGCTCGACGCCGCTGCGGTCGCGCGCCGAGGGCCACCAGGACGAGCTCTGGCGCTACCTGCGCACGGGGGACCTGTCGGTCGTGAGCACCGACCACTGCCCGTTCTGCATGAAGGAGCAGAAGGAGCTCGGCCGGGGCGACTTCTCGAAGATCCCCAACGGCATCGGCGGGGTCGAGCACCGGCTCGACCTGCTGTACCAGGGCGTCGTCGACGGGAGGATCTCGCGCGAGCGCTGGGTCGAGCTGTGCTGCACGACGCCGGCCCGCATGTTCGGGCTCGACGGCCGCAAGGGCGTGCTCGCGCCGGGCGCCGACGCCGACGTCGTCGTCTACGACCCCGCCGGGCACACCTCGATCGGGTACGAGCGGACGCACCACATGAACCTGGACCACTCCGCGTGGGAGGGCTTCGAGGTGGACGGACACGTCGACCTCGTCATGTCGCGCGGGCGCGTGCTCGTCGAGGACGGCGCGTACCACGGGAGCCCCGGTCACGGGCAGTTCCTGAAGCGCGGGCTGTCGGCGTACCTGCGCTGAGGGCGGAGCCGGGCGTCGTCCGCCGGGCGCAGCCGCATCGGACCGATCGGGGAGGGCTCGTGGACCTGGGAGTGGTGCTGCAGAACGACCCGCCCGCGTGGCGGGTCGTCGACCTCGCGCGGCAGGCGGAGACCTACGGGTTCAGCCACGTGTGGACGTTCGACTCGCACCTGCTGTGGGAGGAGCCGTTCGTCGTCTACTCCCAGATCCTCTCGGCCACGCACCGCGTCACCGTCGGGCCGATGGTCACCAACCCCGCGACGCGCGACGTCACCGTCACCGCGTCGCTCTTCGCGACCCTCAACGAGATGTTCGGCAACCGGACGGTCTGCGGCATCGGGCGCGGCGACTCCGCGGTGCGCGTCATCAACGGGCGGCCCGTGACGGTCGCCGAGCTGCGCGACGCGATCCACGTGATCCGCGGCCTCGCGTCGGGCGAGGCCGTCGAGTACCGCGGCTCGACGCTCCGCCTGCCGTGGAACCCGGGGTCGCGCCTGCCCGTGTGGGTCGCGGCCTACGGGCCGCGGATGCTCGCGCTGACCGGCGAGGTCGGGGACGGCTTCATCCTCCAGCTCGCGGACCCCGACGTCGTCGCGTGGTCCGTCGCGGCCGTCCGCGCCGCGGCCGAGCGCGCGGGCCGCGACCCCGACGCCGTGAGCATCTGCGTCGCAGCGCCCGCCTACGTGACCGACGGCGCGGCGTCGAGCCGGGCCGGGCGTCGTTCGCTCGCCCACGCGTACGACCAGTGCCGGTGGTTCGGGGGGATGGTGGGGAACCACGTCGCCGAGATCGTCGCGCGCTACGGGCCCGGCGGCACGGAGGAGTCCGCGGGCGTGTCGATCCCCGAGGCGCTGACGGCGTTCGTCGCGGGCCGCGAGGGCTACGACTACAACGAGCACGGGCGCGCCGGGAACACGCACACCGCGTTCGTCACGGACGAGATCGTCGACCGGTTCTGTCTCGTCGGTCCGGCGGAGCGTCACGTCGAGCGCCTGCGCGAGCTCGCCGCGCTCGGCGTCGACCAGTTCGCGGTCTACCTCCAGCACGACGCGAAGGACGAGACCCTGCGCGCGTACGGCGAGACGATCGGCCCGGCCGTCCGCGACCTGGCTCCTACCCGGGAGTAGGGCGTGTCTCCCAAGAAGCCGTTTGCGTAGCATCTCGTGGGTGAGCACCTCCTCGTCTGGAGCGGTCCCATCGGGAGATCATGCTCGCGAACGGTTGACGAGTCTCCCGGTGACGGTGTTCTCGCAACGCTCGGTGCTCGATGGGTTCGTGGATGAGCTCACTGCCCGAGGGTTTCAGGTCGTGGTTCTCGACGCTGGTTCTTGGTCGAACGGCGCGGAAATGCATCGCGGTCTCGCAGGGTCGTTGGACTTTCCCGACTACTACGGCTGGAATCTCGATGCACTGGACGACTGCCTGTCAGACGTTGTCGCACGGGAGTACGGCTGGCAGCCGTCGGCCGCGGGCCTGGCGCTGGTGTTCCTCGGGTTCGACCGCTTTGCCGCGGCGCTGCCTGACGTCGCTCCCGCCTTGGTGGACATCCTTGTCACCCATGCGCGCGGCGCGGCCGAGGCTGGCGCCACGTTGGCGTTGCTCCTACACAGCGACGACCGTGAGCTCGGCGGCAACTCGATGGGCTCTTCCGGTGCTGCTGGACTGTGACAGAACCTCGAGGCCGTGTCCAGGTACGAGCTAGTCAGTGAGGCCAGAGCATGACCGCTGCGAGAGCGTGATCATCCGGTCGGCGCCACGATCCGAGGCAGATGCTGCTCGATGATCCCGGCTGCTGCATTGTCCAAGACGAGCTCGACCACGGCGGGCAATTCGAGCACCGCTGCTGCTTCAGGTTCCAGCTCGAGCGCAAGGACGCCGTCCTGCACGTCCACCCGCACGAGGCCGCCGTAGTGCACGGCGGCACCACCACGCACGATCGCGTAGGTGTTCTGGCCCAGGGCCACGTTCTGCGGGTCGTGGTTCAGCGCACGCTGAAACGCGATCGTGTCTCCCGACTTCACGTCCAACACCACGATCGCCTCATAGTTGTCCTCGATGCTGCGTGTGAAGCCAACCCTGATCACAGCCGAGATTCTGCCCCACCCAGAGAGCATGCGACGCGGTCGCCCGAGTTGAGAGACAACGCCCTAGACCGATCTGACGGAAGGGTCGTGCACGCCGGCCCGGCGGCGCCGGTCAGGTGGACGGAGCGCCGTCGAGTAGATCGTGCAGCGTCGGCCAGGCGTCGGCGAAGGCGGGGAGCAGGGGGAGCCCGGCGACGTCGTCGACCGGGACCCACCGCACCTCGACGCTCTCCGCGTCGGTCGCGGTCGGCGCGAGGTCGACCCCGTCGGCCACCTCCGCCACGACCGTCGTGTAGCGCCACGGCCCGTGGTCGAGCACGCGCTCCCCGAGGACCCGCACGGTCGCCGGGTCGATCCCCGCCTCCTCGTGGGCCTCGCGCAGCGCGCCCTGCTCGGGCGTCTCGTCGGGCCCGACGGCGCCGCCCGGCACGCCCCACGTCCCGCCCTGGTCGCTCCACGGGGCGCGGTGCTGCAGGACGACGTGGGTCGCCCGGCCGTCGTCGCCGCGCCGTGCGAGGAGCAGCCCGGCGGCCCCGAACAGACCCCAGTGGCGCCGGCCGCACGCGCACTCGACCCACCCGTCGCCGGGCTGCAGGTGGCGGGGGAGGCGCGGCGCGGGGTCGCCCGGGTCGCGAGGAGCGGTGGGGATCGTCACGGGGCCATGCTGCCAGGCGGGGGCGGGCAGGAGGCACGCGCGTCACCCCGCGGCGTGCCGCGGCGTCGTCCGGGACACGTAGGATCTCCCCCTTGTGAGCGAAGGGCGTGGCGCGGGCAGGGTCGTGGAGGTCGTGTTCCCCCGGCGCATGGGGGCGAGCTTCCGCTGGCTCGTCGGGTCGTCGTGGACGAGCAACGTCGGCGACGGGATCGCGCTGGCCGCCGGTCCGCTCCTCGTGCAGTCCCAGACGGACTCCGCGTTCCTCGTCGCGCTCGCCGCGCTCGTCCAGCGCCTGCCGTGGCTCCTGTTCGGGCTCTGGGCCGGCGCGATCGCCGACCGGGTCGACCGCCGCCTCCTCGTCGTCGGCGCGAACCTCGTGCGGGCAGGGGTCGTCGGCGTGCTGTGCGCGTTCGTCGCCACGGGGCACGTGAGCATCGGCGTCGTGCTCGCCGCGCTGTTCTGCCTCGGCGTCGCCGAGGTCTTCGTCGACACGACGGCGAGCACGCTGCTGCCGATGCTCGTCGATCGAAGAGACCTCGGCACCGGCAACGCGCGCCTGCAGGCGGGCTACCTCGTGGGCAACCAGCTCGTCGGTCCGCCGGTCGGCGCGTTCCTCTTCGCGGCCGGCATGGTCTGGCCGTTCGTCGTCCAGGCGGTGAGCATCCTGCTCGCCGTCCTGCTCGTGGCACGCATCACGACGACGCCGGTCCCGGCGCGCGCAGGGCGCACGCACGTGCGCCAGGACATCGCCGAGGGCGTGCGCTGGATCCTCGGCAACGCCCCGGTGCGCACCCTCGCGCTCGTCATCCTCGCCTTCAACATCACGTGGGCCGCGCCCTGGGCGGTCCTCGTCAAGTACGCGATCGACCACCTCGACATGGGCGAGGTGGGGTTCGGGCTGCTCACGACGGCGTCGGCCGTCGGCGGGGCCGTCGCGATCGGGTGCTACGGGTGGCTCGAGCGGCACGTGCGCCTCGCGACGCTCATGCGTGCATGCCTCACGCTCGAAGTGCTCATGCACGCGGCGCTCGCGCTCACCACGTCCGGCGCGGTCGCGATCGTCCTCATGGGCGTCTTCGGGCTCTACGCGTTCGTGTGGGGGACGGTGTCGAGCACCGTGCGCCAGCGTGCCGTGCCGACCGAGCTGCAGGGCCGCGTCTCGGCCGCCTACATGGTCTGCGTCTACGGCGGCATCGTGGTCGGGCAGCTCCTCGGCGGGATCCTCGCCGAGGCCTGGGGGGTCACCGCGCCGTTCTGGTTCGCGTTCGCGGGCGCCGGCCTGACCCTGGCGCTCGTGTGGCGCCAGCTCGCGAACGTCGCCCACGCGGGCGAGGTCGACCCCACACCCCCACCGGCCGCGTGACCGTCGACCGACCGCGCGACGACCATCCGGTCGGCGGTCGGAAAGGCGTGGTCGGCCGGCCCGGTGCCTGGCTCCGGGAAAGTCGTGGACCGGTGTCGGTGGCTCGGGTGAGGATGTGGGGGTGAGTCATACGCCGTACGAGAACGACGCCCCGACCGACGAGGTCCAGACCGACGGACCCTCGTCGCACGCCGCCGACGGGGCACCGGACGACGTCGCCGCCCTGCCGCGGTGGCGGCGCGACGCCACGATCTTCCTCTCCGGTCAGACCGTCTCGCTGTTCGGGTCGATGCTCGTGCAGTACGCGGTCCTGTGGCACCTGACGATCGAGACCAAGTCGGGGTCCGTGCTCGCGCTGAGCACGGTCTTCGGCTTCCTGCCGCAGGCCGTCGTGTCGATCTTCGGCGGTGTGTGGGCCGACCGCGTCAACCGCAAGGTGCTCATCGTCGCGGCGGACGCGACGATCGCCCTCACGACCCTCGCGCTCGCGCTGCTCATGCTCGGGGGCGCCGACGACCTGTGGCTCATCTACGCGGCGCTGGCGATCCGCTCGACCGGCGCGGGCATCCAGACGCCCGCCGTCGCCGCGCTCCTGCCGCAGATCGTGCCGACGAGCAAGCTCCTGCGCGTCAACGGCATCAACCAGTCGATCCAGTCCGCCATGATGCTCCTCGCCCCGGCCGTGGCGGCCGCGGTCTACGCGAGCGCGTCGCTCGTCGCGGTGTTCTTCGTGGACGTCGTCACCGCCGCGATCGGCATCGGCCTGCTCCTGCTCGTCCCCGTGCCGACGCTCGCGCACGCCCGCGCGACGGCGGACCGCGCCGGGTACTTCGACGACCTCGTGGAGGGGTTCCGGTACCTCGGCTCGCACGCGTTCGTCCGGTGGGTGCTCGGCCTGTACGCGGCGATCTTCCTGCTCATCGTCGCGCCGTCGTACCTCACGCCCCTCATGGTCGCGCGGTCGTTCGGCGAGGAGGTGTGGAAGCTGACCGTCAACGAGGTCGCGTTCTCCGTCGGCATGCTGCTCGGCGGCGTGCTTCTCGCCACGTGGGGCGGGCTGAAGAACCGCATCGCGATGATGGTCGGCGCGACGTTCGTCTTCGGGATCCTGTCCGTCGCGATGGGCCTGTCGACCAACATGTGGGTGTTCTTCACCTTCATGTTCCTGCTCGGCCTGGCGGTCCCGCCGTTCTCGACGACGTCCATGACGATCCTGCAGGAGACGGTCGAGCCGGAGCGGCAGGGGCGCGTCTTCGGGTTCGTCGGGATCGTCATGGCGGTGTCGATGCCGCTCGGCATGGTCGTCTTCGGCCCGCTCGCCGACCGTTTCACCGTCGAGTCGCTGCTCGTGGTGTCGGGCGTGCTCATGTTCGCCGTCATCGGCATCGCCGTCGCGCTCCCGTCGGGGCGTCGGGCGATGCGCGCGGCGGCGCAGCACGGGAACTCGGCCGAACCGGTGGCCGAGGTGCGTGCACGGTCCGGTGACGGCGCCTGACAGGCGTCAGGCGGGGACGGTCAGTCGACGATCTCGCAGATCGAGGTCCCCGCGCTGACGCTCGCGCCCGCGCTCGCGGCCAGCGAGCGCACGGTGCCGGCGCGGTGCGCGAGCAGCGGCTGCTCCATCTTCATCGCCTCGAGCACGACGACGAGGTCGCCCTCGGCGACCTGCGCCCCGTCCTCGACGGCGACCTTGACGATCGTGCCCTGCATCGGGGAGGCGAGCGTGGTGCCGGACGTGCCGCCGTTGGTGCGAGCCGCAGTGCGACGGGCAGGTCGGCGTGCGGCGTTCGCCGTGCGTGCGCGGCCCGCAGCCATGCCGAGCCCGGCGGGGAGGACGACCTCGAGACGCTTGCCGCCGACCTCGACGACCACGCGCTCCGTCGCGACGGGCTCGTCCGCGTCGTCGTCCGTGGGCGCCGACCCGGACGTGCGGGCCAGAGTGGCGAGCGTGTCCGCGAACTCGGTCTCGATCCACCGCGTGTGCACCCGGAACGGCTCGTCGCCCGCGGGCACGAACGCCTCGGCGTCGAGCACGGCGCGGTGGAACGGCACGACGGTCGGGATGCCCTCGATCTCGAGCTCGCGCAGCGCGCGGCGTGACCGCTCGACGGCCTGCTGCCGCGTGGCGCCCGTGACGATGACCTTGGCGATCATCGAGTCGAACGCGCCGGAGATCGTGTCGCCCTCCACGACGCCCGAGTCGACGCGCACGCCCGGTCCGGACGGGAAGCGCAGGGTCGAGATGCGACCCGGCGCGGGCAGGAAGTTCGCGGCCGGGTCCTCGCCGTTGATGCGGAACTCGATGGAGTGCCCGCGCGTGGCGACGGACGAGTAGCCGAGCGGCTCTCCCGCGGCGATGCGGAGCTGTTCGCGCACGAGGTCGATGCCGCTGATCTCCTCGGAGACGGGGTGCTCGACCTGCAGGCGCGTGTTGACCTCGAGGAACGAGATGGTCCCGTCGGCGCCCACGAGGAACTCGCACGTGCCTGCGCCGACGTACCCGGCCTCCCGCAGGATCGCCTCGGACGCCTTGTAGAGCTCGGCCTCCTGCTCGGGCGTGAGGAAGGGTGCGGGTGCCTCCTCGACGAGCTTCTGGTGCCGCCGCTGGAGCGAGCAGTCGCGCGTGGAGACCACGACGACGGTGCCGTGCTCGTCGGCGAGGCACTGGGTCTCGACGTGGCGCGGGGTGTCGAGGTAGCGCTCGACGAAGCATTCGCCCCGCCCGAACGCTGCCACGGCCTCGCGGACCGCGGACTCGTAGAGCTCGTCGATCTCCTCGGCGACCCGCGCGACCTTGAGGCCCCGGCCGCCGCCCCCGAACGCAGCCTTGATCGCGATCGGCAGGCCATGCTCGGCCGCGAAGGCGTGCACCTCGCTCGCGTCGGCGACGGGGTCGGACGTGCCCGGGACGAGCGGCGCGCCGGCGCGCTGCGCGATGTGGCGCGCGCTCACCTTGTCGCCGAGCGCGTCGATCGCGGCAGGCGGCGGCCCGATCCACACCAGCCCGGCGTCGATCACGGCCTGCGCAAAGCCGGCGTTCTCCGCGAGGAAGCCGTACCCCGGGTGCACCGCGTCGGCGCCGGAGCGGCGGGCGACGTCGAGCAGCTTGTCGACGTCGAGGTAGGTCTCGGCCGCGCGCGCACCGCCCAGCGCGAAGGCCTCGTCGGCGACGCGGACGTGCAGGGCCTGGCGGTCCGGGTCCGCGTAGACCGCGACCGACGCGACGCCGGCGTCGGCGCACGCGCGGGCGATCCGGACGGCGATCTCGCCGCGGTTCGCGATGAGGACCTTGCTCAGGGGGCGTGAGGGGTTCGCGGGCACGGCTCACGGTAACGCGTGCCCGGACCGCCGATCACGCTCCGACGCCCGGTACCGGACAAGATTGGAGATGCAGCCAAGGCGCGTCCGGGGTGGTTGGAGGAAACCTCCATAGCGAGTCCTCTCCGGGAGGCTCGCGCGACACGGGGTTGTCCGGCTCCGACAACTCTGCGTGCCGTCGGGCTCAACCGCGGAGCTCGTGCCAGGCCACGCCGACCTCGTCGAGCAGCTCGCGCACGAGCGGCAGGCTGATGCCGACGACGTTGTGGTGGTCGCCCTCGATGCGCTCGACGTACGGACCGCCGAGCCCGTCGACGGTGAAGGCCCCGGCGACGTGCAGCGGCTCGCCCGTCGCGACGTAGGCGTCGATCTCCGCGTCGGAGAGGTCGGCGAAGTGGACGGTCGTCGAGGCGGTCGCGCCGAGCGTCGCGCCGGTGCCGCCGTCGTCGTGGTGGCGCAGGTCGATCAGCCAGTGGCCGGTGTGCAACACGCCCGCGCGTCCGCGCATCGCTCGCCACCGCTCGCGCGCGTCGTCGGCGTCCCGCGGCTTGCCCAGGATGTCGCCGTCGAGCTCGAGCATCGAGTCGCAGCCGACCAGCAGGTCGG
This sequence comes from Cellulosimicrobium sp. So1_17, assembly GCF_055181235.1. Classification (NCBI taxonomy): domain Bacteria; kingdom Bacillati; phylum Actinomycetota; class Actinomycetes; order Micrococcales; family Promicromonosporaceae; genus Cellulosimicrobium; species Cellulosimicrobium sp. So1_17. The sequence continues at coordinate 1,411,889 of NZ_CM143702.1, read as the reverse complement.
CATCCGTGCCGTCGTCCACCGGCTCGTCCGCGTCGGCCTCGGCGTCGAGCGCGCGTGCGACCTCCTCGGCCTTGGCGCGCGCCAGCACGAGCACGGCATCGACGGGGGCGAGGTCGCCGTAGCGCTCCGCCGCGTCCCGCAGGACGGCGTCCTCGTCGACGTCGGACACGCGGACCGCCGGGTCCACCCCGGCGGAGCGCAGGGTCGTCAGGCGGGCAGGGGAGCGCGAGGCGAGCACGAGTCGGAGCACCCGCGCAGACTACCCGCCGCGCCGGTGCCACGAGCTGCCGACAGCCGTGTCAGCGGTCGGTGCCCAGTCGCCGAGGCAGAGCGGGGTGAGCCGTGGAGGAACACCGGGAAGCATGTCCTCGTCCTCAGTCGATGAGGCGTATCACTGCAGTCAGCGCAATGCGCAGACGAGGATCGGACATATGCACCAGTCATGCTCGTCGCGGCGGATGTCCGTTCAGTGCTCGTTGCTCCCGTCGACGAGCGCGCAGCGCGGCTGCGTGCAGCGTTCCCGCGCGCCAGCCTTGCGCCCGTGCGCTGACCAGATTGCACCCATGTCGACCTCAGCCATCGCCTCACGCATCAGCGTGACGGCGTGGTCGGAGTAGCGGGGGTGGGTCTGCGACTGAAACTTGAAGACGTGTGCCACCTTGGGATTGCTGTCGATCCCGACGCGCCTCCGAAGAGGGGCGCTCCTCGGCAGCGTCAGGCTCAGCTTGTCGGCCAGCTCCACCGGGCTGATGTGGAACTTGTTCTGCAGGTCGACTTCGCGGATGGCCGCGGCGGGAGCCGACTCATCACTGACGTAGCGAACGGGAGCCCCCTCCTTCTTGGTGATCCGCACAACCAGGTTCGTGCCGGCTCCAGACGTACTGGTCTCGAGCATCACCAGCTTCGGGAAGACCTGGTCGATCGGTCGACGTGCCCGGATGCCCTCCTGGACACGGTCGACATCCTTCTGGGAGACCTTCGCCTCCTCGCCGGCATAGGACTCGAGAGCCAGCAGCGTCCGAATCCGTGCGCGTGCCTCGTGAGTCATGCGCTTGCCGGGACGCAGCAACTTGCCGATCGTCTCGTACTCGGAGTCGAGGAGAGTGTCGAACGACTGTGGTGGATCGAGCGAGAGCGGAAGCACCCGCACCGGGAGGTGATCCGCGAGCGCCTCGCCGAAGACTCTTCGGAGGATGTCGTCGAAGGCGGTGATCGCGAGGCGTGACTGCAGGTAGAGGATCTGTTCGTTGACACCGTTGTACCAGTGCTGTTCGTCGTCACGCATCGCGTCGACGGCACGGAGAACACCCTGCTCGAACGTCGTCAGCTTGATACCCAGTCGGTCGGTCGCAAGCGTCCCGCAGCGCTCAAAGCCGATCGAGCGGCCAGTGCTCTTGTCGAACACGGAGTCGCCAGGACGTTGCTTGTGGACAAGGGCGGCCTTGAGCAGCATCTCGAACGCGTGCTGGAGCGCGAGCAACACCCGAGTATGCCGGCCGCTGTCGTCCGGGTCGTTGAACGCGGCCACCGCAGACCGGAGTGACGTGATCGCCTTCGACTTGAGAACCCTCGCGTCTCGTCTCATCGCAGACACCATGTCTTCGCGCTCACATGCATGCCGGGACGGTACTCACCTATGAGGGGAGGGCGAGGATGAAATGGGGTGACCACAGGGACTGGTCACGCTCGTGTCCGCTGGCTCCTACTTCGGGACGGCCACCATGGGCCATGCTTCAGGCTGTGACAGTCATCGATCGTTCGTTTCCGGTCTCACCGCGTTCGACCCGCAGTCTGCGAGTCGGTGACCTCATCGGAGTGCCGTTGGAAGATGGTGAGTGGGCTTGCTTGCAAGTGACGGACTTGCTGCGCTCAGGGCCGGGTTCCGCGTCCTCATTGATTGTTAGTCCGCTGCTGTGGCGGGGATCCAGCCCACCGTCTGGAGCGGACGTCGCAGGGTTGGTACCGACTGAGCACGGGATGACCCACGTCGACTTGTTCACTAAGGCCGGTCTGGCCGTGACGGGTTGGGCGCCGGTCGCCGAGGACTCAGCACCGCCGCGTGGGCCGGGCGCACCGATCGGGACCCACTACCTGGTGTGGGGCTACCGCGCAGCGATCCGGCGGGCCGCCGAGGCGGCCGAGCAAGGTCAGGACTGCAACTTTCTCGGGTGAGCGGACGGAGCCGTCGGGCTGTACGTCTGTGGGAGGTGACTGCGGGCACTAGTCACGCTCGTGACCGTGAGCGTTCCTCAGGACAACAGCACCGCCGCGACGACGAGGACGACCGGTGACGCGAGGGTCGTGACGAGGATCGTGTCGCGCGCGAGGATCTCGCCGCGGCCGAACCGCGCCGCGTAGTTGTAGACGTTCTGGGCCGACGGCAGCGCGGCGAGCGTCACGGCCGCGGCGACCGCGGCGTCGTCGAACCCGAACGTGAACCGCGCGACGACGAACACGACGAGCGGCATGACGAGCAGCTTCACGCCGCTCGCGACCCAGACCGCCGCGCGCGCCTCGCCGCGCCGCAGCGGCCGCGTCCCGTGCAGCGACATGCCGAACGCGAGCAGGATCATCGGGATGGCCGCGCCGCCGAGGATGTCGAGCGGTGCCATGACGGCGACCGGTGGGGTCCAGCCCGTCAGCGAGACGACGGCGCCCGCGGCCGACCCGAGGATGATCGGGTTGCGCACCGGCTGCGCGAGGACGAACCGCCACGACATCCGGCCGCTCGTCGTCGCGTCGAGCACGAGCAGGGCCACGGGCGCGAGGACGAGCAGCTGCAGCAGGATGACCGGCACGACGGCCGTCGCGTCGCCGAGCACGTAGACCGCGACGGGCAGGCCGATGTTGTTCGCGTTCACGTAGCCGGCGCCGACGGCACCGACCGTCGCCTCCGGCGCGGGCAGGCGCAGCCACAGGCGGTTCACGAGGACGAACACGCCGGCGGCCACGACGGCGCCCACCGCCGCGACCGCCAGCGGCGCCTGGACGAGCGCCGCGACGTCGGCCCGCGCGAGCACCGTGAACAGCAGGGCCGGGCTCGCGACGAAGAACCCCACCTGGTTGAGCGCGGTCCTCGCGTCCGGGCCCCCGATGCGCAGCCGCGCGCACAGGTACCCGGCCGCGACGACCACGGCGATGATCGCGAAGCCGACCAGGACGTCCGTCACGCGTCAGGCCAGCGCGCCGCGCAGCACGTCCAGACCGACGGAGCCGAGGTTGAGCGCCCGCTCGTGGAACGCCTTGACGTCGAACGTCTCGCCGCGCGCCTCGGCGGCCGCGCGGGCGGCGTCGCGGGTCTGCTCCCACAGGCGCTGACCGACCTTGTACGACGGCGCCTGGCCCGCCCACCCGAGGTAGCGGTCGAGCTCGAAGCGGACGAACGACTCGGGCATGTTGACGTTGGCCCGGAGGAACGTCCACGCCTTGTCCGCGTCCCAGATCCCGCCACCCCACTCCTCGGGCGCCGGCAGACCGAGGTGGACCCCGATGTCGAGCACGACGCGCGCCGCGCGCATGCGCTGGGCGTCGAGCATGCCGAGCCGGTCGCCGTCGTCCTCGAGGAAGCCGAGGTCGGCCATGAGGCGCTCCGCGTACAGGGCCCAGCCCTCGCCGTGGCCGGAGACCCAGCACGCGAGGCGGCGCCACGTGTTGAGCGTGGCGCGCGCGTACACCGCCTGACCGCACTGGAGGTGGTGTCCGGGGACGCCCTCGTGGAAGACGGTGGTCTTCTCGCGCCACGTGTTGAACTCCGTGACGTCGGCGGGCACCGACCACCACATGCGGCCCGGGCGCGAGAAGTCGTCGCTCGGCGGGGTGTAGTAGATCCCGCCGGTCTGGGTGGGCGCGATCATGCACTCGAGGTCGAGGACCGGAGCGGGGATGTCGAAGTGCGTGCCGTTCAGCGCCGTGATGGCGGCGTCCGACGTCTCCTGCATCCACGACCGGAGGGCGTCCGTCCCGCGCAGCGTCCGGGCGGGGTCGGCGTCGAGCGCGGCGACGGCGTCCTCGACGCTCGCGCCCGGACCCGCGATGCGCTGGGCGATCTCCTCCTGCTCCGCGACGACGCGCGCGAGCTCCTCGAGCCCCCACGCGTACGTCTCGTCGAGGTCGACCTCGGCGCCGAGGAACGTGCGCGAGAGGAGCGCGTACCGCTCGCGCCCGACGGCGTCCTCGGTGCGCGCCTGCGGGGCGAGCGTCGTCTCGAGGAAGTCGGCGAGCCGCCCGTAGGCCTCGCGCGCCGCGGTGGCGCCGCGCTCGAGCTCGGCGCGCACGAGCGAGCACGCCGAGGAGTCGTCGAGGACGGCCGCGGCCTCCTCGCCCTGGACGAAGGTCGTGAAGAACGAGGTCTGCGGGTCGGCGAGCTCGCGCGACTGCTGCACGCCGATCCGCACCTGGCGGATCGCGGCGACGTTGCCACGGGACGCGGCCTCCGCCAGCGACGCCATGTACCCGTCCACCGCGCCGGGCAGCCCGTTGAGGCGCGCCGCGACGTTCTCCCACGCCTCGACCGTGCCCGTCGGCATGAGGTCGAACACGTCGCGCAGCTCCTGCACGGGCGACGCGATGTTGTTGAGGCTCGCGAGCGTCTCGCCGGCGTCGTGCAGCTCGAGCTGGAGACCGACGCGCTCGCGCATCGCGGCCAGGGTCACGCGGTCGACGTCGTCGACCGGCTCGAGGCCGCCGAGCTCGCGCAGCACCGCGCGGTCGGCCTCGGCGCGGGCCTCGTGGCCGGCGGGGGACAGGTCGGTCACGAGGTGGTCGTACCCGGTGAGGCCCATCGCCGTCGCCTGGAACGGGTCGAGCTCCGCGAGACGTGTCGTGTAGGCCTCGGCGACGGCGTCGATCGGGGTCGGCTCGCGGGTCACGGCGGGAGCGGCGGCAGGGTTACCGGAAGGGGTGGTGTCGGTCACGCCGCAGAGCCTACTCGCGCCGGCCCGGCCGCCTGCAGGTGGTCAGGCGCCGGGGCCCTGGTCCGGCGGCGCCTCGTGCCCGGCCGTGTGCGCGTCGTCGTCCCCGTCGGGCGTCCCCAGCGCGGCGAGGAGGTCGTCCGCCCAGTCCCGGTGGTAGCGCACGAGCAGGACGCCCGTGGCGTCCTCGTCGTCCCGAGCGTGCCAGACGGCGAGCGGGTCGCCTGCGCGCGGGCCGACGACCCCCGCCGGCACGACGACGCGCACCGGCCGGGAGAAGGTGTCGCCCGACGCGGGGGTCACGGTGAGAAGACCGGCGACCGGAGCGGCCGTCGGTCGTGCCGAGGGCGACGGCTCGGCGTCGCGTCGAGCGTCCGTGCCTCTGCCCGGCACCGAGCCCGTGGGCGTGAACGTGCCCGTCACGCGGACCGGTGCGTCGAGCAGCGCCCGACGTCCCCGTCCGACCGCGGCCGCGCCGCGGTCGTCCAGGTAGCGCACGAGCGCGAGGAGCGCGGTCACGGCCAGCCCGATCGTCGCGGCGACGACGACGGCCTCGGGCACGGGCCAGTCGCGGCCGGCCGCGAGGCGCTGGTAGACGATGAGGGCGACCGTCGGGACGAACGCGACCGCCCAGCCCCAGCGCCGCCAGGCGGCGACCCGGTCGGACGTGGGGAGCGACGTCGGGTCGGTCTCCACCGCGTCCGGGGACGCCGGGAGCTCGACCAAGACCGAGCGCACGGGCAGCCGGCGGACGCGCGCGCCGGCGCTCACGAGTGCAGGCTCCAGCGCCACGCGTCCGCGTTGTGACGGCCCGACCGGCCGCCGAAGCTCTTCGCCGTCGCCCCGGCCCCGGTGCCGCGCAGCCCGCGGACGCGGTTGGTCCACTCCGCGACGGGTGCGACGTCGTCGGGCAGGTCCGACGCCGCGGCAGCGGCCGCGAGGCCCGCGACCAGCGCCGCGACCTCGACCTCGTCAGGCGTGCCGCGCACGACGCGCACGCTGGCACCGCGCTCCTCGGTCACCGGCCGCCCTCCGTCCCGTCGTCCTCGTCGTCCAGGTCGTCGAGCGCGTCGCCGCGCGACGCCGTCCACTCCACGACGTCGAAGCCCGAGTCCACGAGCCGCGCGACCACGGCGGAGCCGGCGTCGTCGAGGAGGCCGACCACGTCGTCGAGACCGACGTCCGTCGTCCCCGCCGGCGGTGCGACGACGAACCCGAGGTAGAACTCCTCCGCCACCTCGTCGCGCGACGTCTCGTCCCGCGGCGCGGCGTCCTCCTCGCCCTCCTCGGGCTCCCACACCGACGACGTGAGGTCGGGGTGCATGCCGAGCGACCCGTGCAGCGCGTCGAACAGGCGCGCGTTGAGCGTCCCGACCCGCTCCTCGAGCGCGAGGATGCGCGGGTCCTCGTCGGCCTCGTGCGCGCCGAACTCCGCGCGCACACCGACCGCTGCCCCGACGTACTCGTGCAGCGCCGCCGCGAGGGCGTCGACCGCCGCATGCATCGGCGCCGGGTCGACCGAACCCAGCGGGGCCGGTCCGTGCGTCGCGTCCTCGTGGCTCATGCGTGCTCCCTCCGCGTCGTGCGTCCGTCGTCCAGGTTCCCGGCGGCGCTCACAGCGGGATGTTCCCGTGCTTCTTCGGGGGCAGGCTCGCGCGCTTCGTGCGCAGCGCCCGCAGCGCGCGCACGACCTGCACGCGCGTCTCCGACGGCCGGATCACCGCGTCGACGTAGCCGCGCTCCGCGGCGTCCCACGGGTTGACGATCGCGTCCTCGTACTCCGCGACGAGGCGCGCGCGCTCGGCGTCCACGTCCTCGCCGGCGTCGGCCGCCCGCTTGAGCGCCGCACGCTGGAGGATGTTCACCGCGCCGCCGGCGCCCATGACGGCGACCTGCGCCGTCGGCCACGCGAGGTTGACGTCCGCGCCCAGCTGCTTGGAGCCCATGACGATGTACGCGCCGCCGTACGCCTTGCGCGTGATGACCGTGACGAGCGGGACGGTGGCCTCGGCGTACGCGTAGATGAGCTTCGCGCCGCGGCGGATGATGCCCTGGTGCTCCTGGTCGACGCCCGGGAGGAACCCGGGGACGTCGACGAGCGTGAGCACCGGGATGTTGAACGCGTCGCACGTCCGGACGAACCGCGCCGCCTTCTCCGCGGCGTCGATGTCGAGCGTCCCGGCCATCGACAGCGGCTGGTTCGCGACCACGCCCACCGACTGGCCCTCGACGTGCCCGAACCCGACGACGACGTTCTTCGCGAACAGCGGCTGCACCTCGAGGAACGCACCCTCGTCGAGCACGTGCTCGATCACCGTGCGCATGTCGTACGGCTGGGAGTCCGAGTCGGGGACCAGGGCGTCGAGCTCGAGGTCCTCGTCGGTGACCTCCAGCTCGGTGTCCTCCGGCGGGAACGACGGCGCGTCCGACAGGTTGTTCTGCGGCAGGTACGAGACGAGGTGGCGCACGTAGTCGATCGCGTCGTCCTCGTCGGCCCCCAGGTAGTGCGCGACGCCGGACGTCGAGTTGTGCGTCAGCGCGCCGCCGAGCTCCTCGAAGCCCACGTCCTCGCCCGTCACGGCCCGGATCACGTCGGGGCCCGTGATGAACATGTTCGACGTCTTGTCCGCCATGACGATGAAGTCCGTCAGGGCGGGGGAGTAGACGGCACCCCCCGCGCTCGGGCCGAGGATGAGCGAGATCTGCGGGATCACGCCCGACGACGCGACGTTGCGCCGGAAGATCTCCGCGAACTGCGTGAGCGCCGCGACGCCCTCCTGGATGCGCGCGCCGCCGCCGTCGCTGATGCCGATCAGGGGGACGCCCGTCCGCAGCGCAAGGTCCTGCACCTTCGTGATCTTCTGGCCGTGCACCTCGCCGAGGCTCCCGCCGAACACCGTGAAGTCCTGGCTGTAGACGCACACCTGGCGGCCGTCGATCGTCCCGTGCCCGACGACGACGCCGTCGCCTGCGAGCCGCTTCTTCTCCAGGCCGAAGTTGACGGAGCGGTGCTTCGCGAACGCGTCCAGCTCGACGAAGCTCCCCTCGTCGAGCAGCGCGTCGATGCGCTCGCGCGCCGTCTTCTTGCCGCGCGCGTGCTGCTTCTCCCGCGCCGCCTCCTCGGGGACTGTCGTCGCCTCGGCGCGGCGGCGGTCCAGGTCGGCGAGCTTCGCCGCCGTCCCGGTGAGGTGCGAGGCGTCGCCGTCGGTCGTCACGTGCGCGTCGGTCGTGGCAGGTTCGGTCACGACGTCGAGCCTAGTTGGTGGGTCCGACCACCTCGATGCGGTCGTCACCAGCGCGGTGGGGGCGGGCGTTGGTGGGTCTCGACAAGCGGGACGGTCGGGTCCCGCCCACCCCGACCTCGTCCGTCGGCTCGCCCTCAGGGCCGTCGACGTGCCCGCAGCGGCTGGTGAGGGAGGATGGCGGGATGGTGAGCGTGCCCGACGGCGAGTCCCGGCAGGACGACGCGGTCCGCCCCGCGCTGCGGGCGGAGTTCCTGCGCGAGCTGCTCGTCCGGCCCGCGGGCCCGCTCGCACGGCTCGAGGTCGTCGAGGAGTCGACGTCGACGAACGCCGAGCTCGCGAAAGCCGTCGCCGCGGACCCGGGCGCATGGCCGGCGCCGGCGCTGCTCGTCGCGGAGCACCAGGGCGTCGGCCGGGGCCGGCTCGGGCGGTCGTGGACGACGCCGCCCCGAGCGGCGCTCCTCGGCTCGCTGCTCCTGCGCCCCGACTTGCCGCGCGAGGCGCTGAGCTGGCTGCCGCTGCTCGCCGGGCTGGCGACGGTCCGGGCGCTGCGCGCGACGGCCGGCGTCGACGCCGTCGTGAAGTGGCCCAACGACGTGCTCGTCCCGGACCCCGGCGCCGTGTCAGGGCCGCAGGTCACCCCGGTGTCGTCCCGCCCTGACACCACGGCGGACCTCGGTGGCGTGTCAGGGCCGCAGGTCACCCCGGTGTCGTCCCGCCCTGACACGCCGCGGCCGTTGCTCAAGGTCGCCGGGATCCTCGCCGAGGTCCTGCCCGACGGGGGCGTCGTCGTCGGCGTCGGCCTCAACGTGACCCAGGCGCGCGACGAGCTGCCCGTGCCGACGGCGACGTCGCTCGCTCTCGCCGGCGCCGCGACGACCGACCGCGAGGTGCTCCTCGTCGCGCTCGAGGAGGCGTTCCACGAGGTCGTGGTCCGCTGGCAGGACGCCGGCGGGGACGCGGCCGCGGCGGGCCTCGACGCCGATCTCCTCCGGGTCTGCGCCACGATCGGCACGCGCGTCCGCGTCGAGCGCGTCGGCGGGGACGAGTCCGTCGGGACCGCGACCGGGCTCGCTCCCGACGGCGGACTCGTCGTCCGGCACGACGACGGCACCACGAGCGTCCAGCACAGCGGCGACGTCCACCACCTGCGCCCACAGGCCTGACCGGCCGTGACCTGCGGCCGCAGGTCTGACCACCGCCGGGACTGCCCGGTCGTAGGATCGCGGGGTGCCCGAGGAGAACGACGCCGCAGCCCGGAACGACGAGACGACCGCCGACTATGCGACCGCCACTGCCGACGCCGACGTCGCCGACGGCGGGGGCGCGGCGACGGAGGCCGTCCTCGACGAGGCGCTGCTCGGCGGTCCCCGCACCCTCACGCTCGAGCGTCTCGCACAGCGTGCCGGCGTCGACGAGACCCGGGTGCGTGCCTACTGGCAAGCCCTCGGACTGCCGATCACGGAGGGCGAGGAACGCGCCTTCACCGAGCTGGACGCGCAGGCGCTCGCGGACGTCTTCGCGTTCTCCGGGTCCGAGCAGCTCGACGACCGCGCGCTGACGACCCTCATCCGCTCCACCGGGCACACGACCGAACGCCTCGTGCTGTGGCAGGTCGAGGCCCTCGTCGAGCACCTGACGCGCCGGTTCGACCTCGACGACACGAGCGCGCGGCTGCTCGTCCTCGACCGCCTGCCCGACCTCGCCCCGGTCCTGGAGGAGCAGCTCCTGCACGCGTGGCGGCGCCAGCTCGCCGCGGTCGCGGGGCGGTTCGCGGTCGAGTTCTCGCAGGCACGCGACACGGCCGTCGACGAGCACGCGCTCCCGCTGCCGCGCGCCGTCGGGTTCGCGGACATCGTGTCGTTCACGCAGCGCACGCGCGGCCTCGGGTCGAGCGAGCTCGCCGAGTTCGTCCAGCTCTTCGAGACCAGCGCGCGCGACGTCATCACGGCCGCCGGCGGCCGGGTCGTCAAGACGATCGGCGACGCGGTCCTCTACGTCGCCGACGACGTGGCCACGGGTGCGCGGGTCGCGCTCGGCCTGGCGGCGGCGGGAGGGCGCGAGGAGGACGTCGACGTGCCGCCGGTCCGTGTGAGCCTCGTGTGGGGGCGCGTGCTGTCGCGCTTCGGCGACGTGTTCGGGCCGAGCGTGAACCTCGCGGCCCGTCTCGTGGACATCGCCGACCCGACGACGGTGCTCGTCGACCGGGACACCGCGGGCATGCTCGCGCGCGACCAGCGGTTCGCACTCACCGCGCAGCCCGAGCGCGAGGTCCAGGGACTCGGCACGATCGAGCCCGTCCGGCTCCAGTGGGCGTACCGGGGCTGAGGCTCAGACCGGGGCGAGCAGCCCGGGGCCGTCGTTCGCGACGGTGTTGACCAGGGTCGGCACCTCGCGCGCCACCATCGGGACGTCGTCGTGCGGACCGCCGAGGCCGAGCAGGTCGGCGGCGCCCTTCGCGTCGACCGCCGGGTCGAGCCACGCGTCCCAGGCGTCCGGGGGCAGGACGAGCGGCATCCGGTCGTGGATCTCGGCGAGGTACGGCGCGGCGTCGGTCGTCACGATGGTCGTCGACACGAGCCAGCGGTCCGGGTCGTCGTCCGCCTTGGTCCGGTCGCGCCAGAACTCGTACAGGCCGGCGAACGCCGCGCCGCGACCCTCGCCGGGCTCGATGTAGTACGGCTGCTTCGGGGTCTTCCCGCGCCGCGGGCGGGCCTCGTCGCCCGCCGGGGACGCGCCGTCGGGCAGGAGACGCCACTCGTAGTAGCCGTCGGCGGGGACGAGGCAGCGGCGGACGCCGAAGGGCTTCGCGAACGCGGGCTTGTCGAGGATCGTCTCGGCCCGCGCGTTGATCATTCGCGCGCCGCCCGTGGGGCTCTTCGACCACGACGGCACGAGCCCCCAGCGGGCGACGCGCAGCGAGCGCCGCACCTCGCCCGTGTCCTTGGCGGCGCGCTCGACGACGATCCGCACGGGATCCGTCGGGGCGAGGTTCCACGACGGGGGCAGGAGCCGGGCGTCGTCGGCCAGGTCGGCGACGGCGAACTCGTCGGCGAGGTCCTGGGCATCCCGGAAGGAGGCGTAGCGTCCGCACATGCTTCCAGGGTGCCGCACGGCGCCCACACCCGGCACGGCCGCGGCCGCTCGGCCGCTCGGCAGGGAGAGGCGAATCACGTCGCCCGGGGCGATCATTTCGTGATCGAATCGATACGATATCCCCCATGCCCTCCTCCTCGGCCGAGTCCGTCATGCCCCGACCGAGGTCCTCCGCACGCTGGGTCCTGCTGCTCGGTGCGCTCGCGACGCTCCCCGCACTGACCGTCGACATGTACCTGCCGCTCCTGCCCGAGGTCGGCGCCGAGCTCGGGGCCCCGGACTCGCTCGCGCAGCTCACGCTCTCGGGCATGCTCGTCGGCGGCGCGGTGGGGCAGCTCGTCATCGGACCGCTCTCGGACCGCTACGGCCGCCGGCTGCCCGTGATGGTCGGCCTGACCCTCCACGTCGTCACGTCGCTGCTGTGCGCGCTCGCGCCCAACATCGGCATGCTCATCGCGCTGCGCGTCCTCCAGGGCTTCTTCAACGCCTCCGCGTCGGTCGTCGCGATCGCCGCCATCCGGGACCGGTTCACCGGGTCCGACGCCGCGCGCGTGCTGTCGCGGCTGATGCTCGTCATCGGTCTCGCGCCGCTCCTCGCGCCGTCGATCGGCTCCTTCATCGGGGCGCACGCGTCGTGGCGGGCCGTGTTCTGGGTGCTCGCGCTGGGCGGGATCGTGCTCGCCGCGATCGTCGCGCTCTGGATGCCGGAGTCCCTGCCGCTCGAGCGCCGCCGCCCCGCGGGAGCCCGGACCGTGCTGCGCGGCTACCGGAGCCTGCTGCGCGACCGGCACTTCGTCGCGCTCGCGGTCCTGCCCGGCCTCGGGCAGGCGGTGCTCATGAGCTACGTCGTCGGGTCGCCCTTCGTGCTCCAGGAGGGCTACGGGCTCAGCCACGGGCAGTTCGCCGCCCTCTTCGCGGTCAACGGCATCGGCCTCGTGCTGTCCGCGCAGCTCAACGCGTCTCTCGTCCGTCGCGTCGCGCCGATCCGCCTCCTGCGGACGGCGCTCGTCGTGCAGGGAGTCTTCGCGGTCGGGCTCGTCGTCGTCGCCGTCTCCGGTGCGGGCGGTCTCGGCGGGATCCTCGTGGCGCTCTTCCTCGTGCTCTCCCTCCAGGGGCTCATCCCGGCGAACGCGTCCGCGCTCGCACTCTCGCGCCACGGCGAGATCGCCGGGACCGCGGCCGCGGTCATCGGCGCGTTCCAGTCGGGCGTGGCGGGCCTCGTGAGCCCGCTCGTCGGCGTCCTCGGGGGCGACGCCGTCGCCATGTCGACCGTCATGCTGGGCGCGGTCGTCGCATCCCTGCTCGTCCTCGGGCTCGCCACGCCCGCCTTCCGCAAGGGCGGCTGGCACACGCCGGTCTGACGTCGTCACCCGGCGGCCACCGAGTCGTCGTCGGCGCGACGCCCACCGGACATGCGGGCGACGCCCGGCGGCGTTCTGCTGTTCTCATGAGACCCACAGCCGTGCTCAAGGTCGTCGCCGCCGCGGTCGCCGCGACGCTCCTCCTCCCCGTGACCGCCAGCGCCGCGCCGGTTCCCGGCGCCCCCTCCGACGCAGCGCAGGGCCACGGCTCCGCCGAGCAGGTCGGCGGGCACAACGGCGGGCACGGCTCCGGCCGCACCTGGACGACCGTCCCCACCCTGGTCGCCCGCGCCACCCTGTCGGCGGACCACCTCGAGGAGGGGCCGCCGTCGGGCGCCCTCGTGACGCCCGCCAACGGGCGGCAGGGGCCGTTCGCCGGGCAGGTCGTCCCCGGCTTCTCGGCGATGATCGACAACGGCGACGGCACCTTCTGGGCGCAGCCGGACAACGGGTTCGGCGCCAAGGGCAACTCGGCGGACTTCCTCCTGCGCCTGTACAAGGTGACGCCCCACTGGGAGACGCCGCGGGGCGGGTCCGGGGAGATCGAGGTCGGCGAGCACATCTCCCTGCGCGACCCCGACCACCGGTTCGACTTCCCGATCGTCCACGAGGACACCGACGAGCGGCTCCTCACCGGGGCCGACCTCGACATCGAGTCCGTCGTGCGCGCGAAGGACGGCAGCTTCTGGATCGGCGAGGAGTTCGGGCCGTTCCTCGTGCACGTCGACGCGACCGGCAAGGTCCTGTCCGCGCCCGTCCCGTCCCCCGACGGCAAGTCGCCCGCCAACCCGTACCTCGCTCCGGGCGAGACGCCGCGCGTCGGGTCGAGCCGGGGCTTCGAGGCGCTCGCCGGCTCGCGCGACGGCCGCTACCTCTACCCGGTGCTCGAGGGCGCGCTCGTCGGCGACGACCCGCGCGACCGCGTCGTGCGCCAGTTCGACACGCGCGCCGGCCGCTACACCGACCGGACCTGGACCTACCGCGTCGACACCGACGCGAACGTCGTGGGCGACGCGTTCCTGGTCGGCAAGGACGAGCTGCTCCTCGTCGAGCGCGACGACTTCGAGGGCGAGCAGTCCGTCATCAAGCGCGTGTACCGCGTCGACCTGAGCGAGCGCGACCGGTCCGGGAACCTCGAGAAGGAGCTCGTGCTCGACGCGCTGAAGATCGCCAACCCGCACGGCATCGGTGACGGCGACGGCTACGGCACGGGCGACCCGTTCTCCCTGCCCGTGCAGTCGTTCGAGACCGTGGTCCAGCTCCGCGACGGGCGCCTGCTCATCGGCAACGACAACAACTACCCGGGCAACGACGCGCGCGTGCCCGGCACCCCCGACGACACGGAGCTGGCGGTCGTCGAGCTGCGCCGCGAGAAGGTCGCGACCGACGACGTCACGGTCGTCGCGCACCGCGGCGCGAGCGGCTACCGCCCGGAGCACACGCTCGCCGCGTACGAGCTCGCCATCCAGCAGTGCGCCGACTACATCGAGCCCGACGTCGTCCCCACGAAGGACGGCGTGCTCGTCGCCCGGCACGAGAACGAGATCGGCGGCACGACGGACGTCGGCACCCGTGCCGAGTTCGCCGACCGCCGCACGACCAAGGTGATCGACGGCGCGAGCCTCACCGGCTGGTTCACGGAGGACTTCACGCTCGCCGAGCTCCGCACGCTGCGCGCGAAGGAGCGCATCCCCGCGGTCCGCCCCGGCAACACCGCGTTCGACGGCCTGTACCCCGTGCCGACGCTCGCCGAGGTCCTCGACCTCGCGCGCCACTCCGAGACGTGCGACGGCGAGCAGGTCGGGGTCTACCCGGAGACCAAGCACCCGACGTACTTCGACTCGATCGGGCTCTCGCTCGAGGAGCCGCTCGTCGCGGCGCTGCGCGAGGCGGGTCTCGACTCGTCGAAGGCCCCGGTGATCCTCCAGTCCTTCGAGACCGGCAACCTGCGCGAGCTCGACCGCATGACGAAGGTCGACATCGCCCAGCTCGTGAGCAGCTCCGGCGCACCGTACGACCTCGTCGCGGCCGGCGACCCCCGCACGTACGCCGACCTCGTCACCCGCTCCGGGCTGCGGGAGATCGCGCGCTACGCCGACGGCGTGGGCCTCGAGAAGAACGTCATGATCCCGCGCCGCGCCGACGGCACCCTGGGCGAGCCCACGAGCGTGATCCGCGACGCGCACCGCGCCGGGCTCGAGGTCCACGGCTGGACGTTCCGCGCCGAGAACCAGTTCCTCCCCGCCGAGTTCCGCTCGAGCACCGACCCTGCCGCGCACGGAGACCTGGCGGGGGAGATCCAGCGGTTCCTCGACGCGGGCATGGACGGGTTCTTCACCGACCAGCCCGACCTCGGCGTGGCCGCGGCACGCTGACAGGTCAGGGCCTCCGCGGGGCGTCGTCGGGCACCCGCCCGACGGCGTCCCGCGGCGTGGTCTTCGCGTCACCTTCACCGGTTCGGCGAGACGTCGCGCGCATGCCTCCCCGTGCTGGCCCTACCCTCAGGGGGTGCCCAAGTCTTCCGAGCCGTCCGCGCCCCGCGCGTCGGGTGGCCCGCACCACGCCCGCAGGCTCGCCTCCCACCGCGTCGCGCGGACCGTCGGCCTCGTCCTCACCGGCGCCCTGAGCTTCGCCGCCGTCGGCGCCGGGGCCGTCTATCTCGACCTCAAGTCGAAGATCACGGTGAGCGACGTCTCCGACCTCGTGGTCGGCGGACCGGCCGTCGAGCCGCCGAAGGACCCCGACGACCCCTTCGCCGGGCGCGCCCTCAACATCCTGGTCATGGGCACCGACTACCGCGACGAGGAGAACGCCGCCCTCGCCGGCGAGGAGGAGGGCATGCGTTCCGACACGACCTTCATCGCGCACGTGTCCGGCGACCGCACGCGCATGGAGGTCGTCTCGATCCCGCGCGACTCGCTCGTCGAGATCCCCTCCTGCACCCTGCCCGACGGGTCGATGTCCTCGCCGCAGTACGGCATGTTCAACTCCGCTTTCGAGATCGGGTCCGGCGGGGTCGACGACCTCGACCACGCCGCGGCGTGCACCATCACGGCCGTGCAGGAGCTCACCGGCATCCCCGTCACGAACCACGTCGTCGTGAAGATGTCGGGCGTCATCGGCGTCGTCGACGCCATCGGCGGCGTGACGATGTGCTTCCCCGAGGACGTCGTAGGCGGTGTCCACTCGCCCGCCCTCAACATCCCCGCCGGTCAGCGCGACCTCGACGGAAGGACGTCGATCGAGTTCCTCCGTGCGCGCAAGGGGCAGGGCATGGGTCTCGAGATGGGCAGCGACCTCGCCCGGATCCAGCGCCAGCAGGCGTTCATCGACTCCGCCGTGCGCGAGATCCTGTCGAAGGACCTCATCACCAACTCCCCGCAGCTCTACGGCATGATCCAGGCCGTGCTCAGCTCGATCAGCGCCGACCAGACCATCGCGGACCCGACGGCGCTCGCCGGCCTCGCGTTCAGCCTGCGGAACATCGACCCGTCCGAGGTCGTGTTCACCGAGCTCCCGGTGGTCACGGCCAGCAGCGACGCCAACCGCGTCGAGTGGACCTCCGCCGCCGACGAGATCTGGCAGCGCATCGTCGCCGACCAGCCGCCGCCGGGTCACGAGGCGCCCGCCGACCCGCGCGACGACGCGACGACCGGTGACGGGACCCAGGAGCCCGGCACCGACCCGGCGCCCCCCGCGGACGCGGGTCAGCCTCCGGCGGACGCCGGTCAGCCCCCGGCCGACGGCGGCGCGACCGACCCGGGCGCGGCCCCCACGGAGCCCGCCCCCGAGGAGACGCTGCTCCCCGGCGTGTGCCCGCCCTCCTGACGACCGCGCTCCGGCACGGCCGCCGCCGACACCGTCGTCAGGGGTGTCAGAGGCGTCAGGGGCGTCTCGCCCGCCGCAGCCGGTCCACCGCCTCGCGCAGCACGTCCTCGCGCTTGACGAACGTGAACCGGACGCGCGAGGCGAGGGCGCGCGCCGTCGTCGAACCGGGGGTGCAGAACGCGCTCACCGGGACGGCGACGACGCCCGCGAGCGCCGGCAGCTCCCGGCACAGGGCGATGCCGTCGTCGAAGCCCAGGGGCGCGCCGTCGGCCACGACGAAGTACGTCCCCTGCGGCACGACGACCTCGAACCCCGCGGAGACGAGCCCCGAGCACAGCAGGTCGCGGCGCGCGGCGAGGGAGTCGGCGAGGGCGCGGGGCGTCTCGTCGTCGGACAGCGCGTCGGCGATCGCGGGCTGGAACGGCGCGCCGGACGTGTAGGTGAGGAACTGCTTGACCGTCCGGACCGCCGTGACGAGCGGTGCCGGGCCGTGCAGCCAGCCGATCTTCCAGCCGGTGAACGAGAACGTCTTGCCCGCGGACGAGATGGTGATCGTGCGGTCCCGCATGCCGGGGAGCGTCGCGATCGGCACGTGCTCCGTGTCGTCGAACGTCAGGTGCTCGTAGACCTCGTCCGTGACGACGACGGCGTCGTGACGGCGCGCGACGGCGGCGATCGCGTCGAGCTCGTCGAGGTCCAGCACCGTGCCCGTCGGGTTGTGCGGGGTGTTGACGAGGATCAGGCGCGTGCGGTCGGTGACGGCAGCGCGCAGGGCCTCCGTGTCGAGGCGGAACCGGTCGGTGCCCGGCAGCAGCGGCACCGTGACGTGCCGTGCTCCCGCGAGCGCGATGCACGCGGCGTGGGAGTCGTAGAACGGCTCGAGCGTCACGACGTCGTCGCCCGGGCCCGCGAGCGCGAGGACCGTCGCGGCGATCGCCTCGGTCGCGCCCGTGGTCACGAGGACCTCGGTGTCCGGGTCCGGGTCGAGCCCGTAGTGGCGGTACTGGTGAGCCGCGATCGCGTTGCGCAGCTCGAGGATCCCGGGTCCCGGCGGGTACTGGTTGTGCCCCTCCTCGATCGCACGCTGTGCCGCGTGCTTGACCGTCGAGGGGCCGTCGACGTCGGGGAAGCCCTGCCCCAGGTTGATCGCGCCCGTGCGCCGTGCGAGCTCGGTCATCTCGGCGAAGATCGTCGACGCGACCGTGCCGTCGGCGCGCAGGAGCCCCGTCGCGCGGGCGGCGTCCTGCCAGCGGCCGGGCGGGAGGGAACCGGTCGGAGGAGTCATGCGCCGACCCTACTGGGCGGCCCCGCGCCCAGGATGTGGGACGCGCGATGTGGAGGCGGTGACGGCCGCTACTTCGACATGACCGCCGAAACCCCGACGGGTACCACGCAGGCCTCGCCGGACCTTCCGCTCCGGCTCACGACAGGGGGCCTCGTCACTCACGAGTTCGATCCCGGGTCGTTCGTGTACATCTCGGCCCAGAGCGAGGACGGTCGGTCAATCACCTGCCGCATCACGGTCGACGGTGAGGTCATCTCGGAGAACACCGCCACCGGGGAGTTCGCATCGCGACCTGCAAGGGAAGTGCCTAGCACCGGCGTGCTAGAGGCTGTGGGTGGGCGGCGGCACACTACAGCGCGTGATCGAGTGGGGAACCGTAGGGGAGTGGGTCGGCGGCGCAGGCGCCATCATCGGAGCTGGCGTGCCGCTCGTGCTCTACCTGGTCGAGAGGCGCGAGCGTATCGCGGCCCAGGCGGAGAGCAAAGAGCTTCGCGCTCAGGAATCGGCCCGAGCGCGCCAGATACAGGCAAGACGCATCAGCTACCGGTTCGGATTCCGCAAGCCAGACACCAGCGCGCAGAGTTTCTGGCCCCGTGGCTCTTATCTGGCGATCCTCTCGAACGCGTCCGAGACACCGATCCGCGCCGCAGCGCTCATCTACCGGAACTCCGAAGGCCCCCGCCTCGCAGCAAGATGGGGGCTCAGTGGCCCAGGGGATCACGAAGAGGTGATCCGAGCACGCCCATCCGAGGACGTGTCGGCCGTCCTCGTATTCGAGGATGACAACGGCGTCTGGTGGCGACGCGGTTCCGACGGGAAGCTGGAGGAGGCTGAGCCAGTCGACATCGGCGGGCTCACACGGCTCGGTGAGGATGAAGTCGTGCGGGAAGGCGCCGAGGCATGAGGCGTTGCGTCGCTCGCGATACGGTCGGCCGGTGGAAGCCAGGGCCATGACGCCGAACGACCTCGCGGCCGAGCTGGGCGTCTCCGCGTCCGCCATTCGCCGCTGGCTGCGAGCCAACGGAAAGCGCGGCGAGACTGGCCCGTGGCTGATCGATGAAGAGCTCTCTACGCGTGCTCGGGCGCACTTTGAGATGACGCGGCCGGTGCGTGAGCGAAGCGGGGGAGTGTGCGAGGTTGTTGACTGTGATCGCCCGTCAGTCGGCCGCGGATGGTGTCGCCTCCACTACAACCGATGGCACCGCACCGGCCACGTCGATGGCGTCGGCTCGGGCGCGCACCAGCTCGCCAAGACCCACTGTCCGCAGGGGCACGAGTACACGCCCGAGAACACGATCGTGTATCCCTCGGACGGCCGGCGACGATGCAAGCAGTGTCGCTTCGGGTGAAGTTCGGTCGGCGCTAGTGACACGAGTTGTCGAACCAATAAGGCTTCCCGTATGACATCAAACGGAAGTCTCATCGGATACCTCGAATCTCAGATCGACGACTCAAACGTCTACCGCGTTGTGGACACCTACCGCGTGTTCACCAGCGGAACCGAGTTCGAAGTGCGCATCATGCTGCAGCACGACGTGCCGGCCGAGTACTCCTATCTCGTGGAGGTAGAGAACTTGAAGACGGGCGAGAAGAGTCAGCACGGCAATGGAGGCGCGTCGCCTGAAGAGGCGTTGAACGTATTCCACTGGCAGACGATCCTGCCTCGTCGGGAGGAGCACTAGTGGCCGACTTCATCTGGGGCGACGCACGGGTCACCTACCCGGACCTCGTCGGCACAGCGCAACTCGACGAGCGAAAGACAGCGCCACCCGTCGAGCGAGCAGTGGGCCTGAACCCTGAGCAGTGGACGGTGATCGGGCTCGACATCGGTGGTGGAGAGCGAGCCCACGAGCTGCGAGTGGTGGCGGTAGCGGCCGACGACATGCCCGACGGCGGAGACGTCTTTTCCAGGATCGCCGAAGCGAACGGTGGCGAGGTCCCCGTCACCGAGTTTCTCATCCATGACGTCGACCCCTACGAGGTGCTCCGAGCGATCACTCACCAGTTCGAGCTGCGGCTGCGAGTGCGAAGCGCGGCGGACCTGCCCATCCGTGTCGTACGACAGGCCGACGTGCCGGAACAGGATTGACTGAACGGGACGCTCGTGTCGAACGGGCGTTCGAATCGGCGTTACCCTCGTGCCGTGGGACAGGACGACGGATCGCTGGTGCGACGCGAGCGTGACGACCGCCCTTCGCTCGCACAGCGCGCTCCTCGCCCTGCTGAACTCGACGGCCGTCCCTGGTCGCAGCGCCGACCTCTCAACCACGAGAAGCCCGAGCATGTCCCGACACGACCCCAAGGCGACCTGCCGGTGATCGTCCGCCTGCTCTGGGACACCCACGAGGAACTCATGCCTGCGCGTGCGATCCGGTGGACCGGCTCGCATGTCATGGTCGTCGTCAAGGCGACATCAGGACCGTCGAACCAGCACGAGCTCATCGCGTGGCTTCGAGTCGAGGACGTGTACCGGACGATCCCACGTAGGCGGGGATAGGCTGCCGACACGATCGCCGGGCGCCAGGTGAGAGTCCGGGTGAATTTGTCGCCAGAGGAAGCGCGCTAGACGGCAGACGGCTGGGCTGAAGGTAAGGTCGCGAGGCATGAAGGCGGCATGGCTGGCGCTGATGCTGGCCGCGGGGCGGTGGAGATGGCTATCGCCGATCTCCGTGATCGCCTTCGGCGTTGCCGGCCTCCTCGTGGGTGTTCTCGAGTGGCGGGTCCTGCCGCTCGCGGTGATCGCGATCGTCGGAACAGTTCTCGAAGTGTTCGCCAAGAGATCTTTGGTCGGGCAAGTGGGCGATTCCAAGGCGCTCCTCTACCGCGGACTCAATCCGCTAGCGCGCACCCTCGTTGTTCTTGTAGCGAAGACAACGCCGAAGCGACGCCTGCAGGAGTTGCCGAACGTCCTCTGGATGGTGCTAGTTTCCGCGCTGATTCTGACTCGCGAGGAGGAGTCAAGGGCATCCTTCTTCTACCGTCTGAAGGTTGATGGTCGTGATTGCCTGGTTCCGCACCCATCTCTCTCACACGGCCGTGGAGACGAGCCGATCTCTCGCTTTTTCCGAGACGAGGGAGAGGGCAAGGCCGTCTGGGCCATGGCAGAAACGGGGTTTCCAAACTTCTGTGAGGACATCCGGGCTACCCCGCCGGAGGGTATGGACCTCCAGCGTGATCGCTCATATAGGACGTTCCTGACCGCTCCGGTGATGGTAGACGGCGTGGTCACGGGGCTCCTGACGGTCAACGCACCGAACCCCGGCGACCTGACGGAGGAGGACAAGGGTGTGATTCAGGTCCTTGCGCGCATTTCAGGCGTGGCGGTCGCACTGTGCGATGGAATGTGGGTAGATGCTGGTACGAAGACCCTGGAGGGAGGGGACGACGATGGGCACTGACGAGTGGTCGGCGGACATGGACCGCCTCATCGCCGAGATGCGGCGCAACCCCACACGGTACGTCGAGGAGGCGCGCAAGGAAGCGCGGAAGGGTCAGAAGTCAAGGTCGGCGATCAGCGGTCGGTTCGTGAACGTGCGAGGTACGGCGAAGTCCGTGCGTCGCAACACGGCTGGTTGAACCACGAAGGAGCGGGGGATGCGGCCTGCTTCCTTCTGGGGAGCGGAACCCCTCCCCAAACAACCCTCGTGAACCGCCCTGGGTCTGATGGAGGCTCTGGTGTGCCCCGGCTTCCGTGGAGTCGGATTGCTGGAATCTAGGCCACGGTGATCGTTGCTGCGTTCTCGAACTCTACGGGCGTCAGCCATCCGAGCGCGGAGTGGCGGCGCTGGCGGTGGTGGAAGATCTCGAGGTACTCGAAGATCGCGTTCGCTAGTTCCAGGCGGGTGCGCCATCGACGCCGGTCCAGGAGCTCGACCTGCATGCGCGACCAGAAGCTCTCGATGACGGCGTTGTCGTAGCAGTCGCCGATCGATCCCATAGAGGGCACGAGGCCAGATGCCTTCGCTCGCGTGGTGAAGGCCCAGGATCCGAACTGGACTCCGTGGTCGGAGTGGATGATCGTCCCGGCCGGTGGCCGGCGGTTCTCGATGGCCATGCCGAGCGCGTTAGTGACCAAGGCTGCGGTCGGCGCTGAGTCGATCGACCAGCCGACCACGCGCCGCGAGCAGACGTCGAGCACGACGGTGCAGTACACCTTGCCCTCACGGGTGGGGTGCTCGGTGATGTCCGTGACCCACAACTCGTTCACGCCATCGCGGGCGAATTGCCGATCGACGAGGTCGGTGGAGATCAGGTCGGGCCGGGCGCGACGCCACTTCGGACGTCCCCCGAGGCCCTTGAGGCCAGCACGGGCCATGAGCATCTCCACCGTGCCGTGCCAGACCTGGATGCCGTGGCCCTGGGTGAGCTCGGCGTGGACCCGCCGGGCGCCGTAGACGCCGCGCGAGGCGGTGTGGATGGTGCGGATGGTCTCGGTCAGCAGGGCGTGTCGCACGTGTCGGACCGAGGGGGCCCGCACCAGCGAGGCGTAGTAGCCGGACTCCGAGCAGCCGAGGGCCCGTACTGCCGGCTGAACCGGCAGCCCTTCACTGGCCATCACCGCGATCGCTTCGAACCGCCTTTTGGGGGCACCACCGTCCCCAGCAGCTCGCTCGCGCGCCGGTGGACCGCCAGCTCGGTCTCAAGCTCGGCGATCCGCTTCCTGGCCGCAACCAGTTCTGCCTTCTCACCGCTGGTCAGGCCCGGCTCGAGACCCTTGTCGATGCGGTCCTGCCGCCGCCAGGCGTAGATCGTCTGGTCACTGATCTCGAGATCGCGAGCGACGTCCGCGACCTTGCGGCCCGACTCGAGCAGGTCCAACACCTTGCGCCGGAACTCCGGCGGATACCCACGACGTCCCACGAGGCCCCTCCTACAGGGTCAGGTGGCACAAGAATCCAGTAATCCGACTCCACGGAACGCGGGACACACCAGACTCCAAGAAACTCAGGGCGGTTCATCAGCCCGCGGGCAGCAAATCGGTGGGCCCAGATTGCCGCGCGATCGTGGAACTCTTAACCGACCATTAGATTCGACCCACCGAGCACGGACACGAGGGCCTGAGAGTGAACACGCGAGCAACCCGATCGTCTGTGCAGACTCCCCACGGATGACCACTCGCGTCGGATCGGAGTCATCGTCGGGGGCAGGGGTGCGCACCCACGGTGAAGCACGCGGACGGGATATGGGTCAGTTTCGCATCGGGGGGCGTTGAGTCAGTGTGACTGCTGCCGCACGGGCTGGACGTTCAGCTTCAGTGAATGGATCATGGACCACCACATCTGGGTTAGTGACGGTGAACATTTCCCGCGCTATCGTCGCGGTGCTCTCGTCGAGTAGCCCTGCGTGGTCAAGGACCTTTGCCATTAGATAGGACCGCTGAGTGCTGATCGCTGGTTTGCGGGTCTCCCCGACCTCGTGTGTCTGCGCCCAGATCGGGGTGCTGGCGTCTGCGGCGGCGGGATCCTGGATTGTGGATCGAAGTGCGGTGACCGCGTGCGCGTCGTGGCGCAGTCTGCGCACGAGCGGGCCTGTCAGCAGTGGGAACAGGTAGGCGGCGTCCTGGACCATGATCTGGTGGTGCGCCCGTTCGACGATCACGGGCAATGCGCTGGGCGGTGAAGATCGGACGGCGACGGCGAGCGAGTCGATCCATTCGCGACGTTCTCGAGGTTTGCCCGCGCGGAACCAGGCCTCAAGGTCGGCGAACATGGTGCGGCTGCGCTCTTCGGTCGGGAACAGCTCGCAGTACAACGCCCGCAGTTGCGGGGTGATGTCAAAGCCGGGCTGCTGCGTCAGCGCGTCGCGGAGCGTGTCGGCGGGGACCCGCCAGAAGTCCGGGTCGACCATCAGGTCGTAGATCTCGTTCGTCTCTCGCCAAACCGAGATGGAGGAGTTCACGCTTGTCAGACAAGCGACGAAGAGGTCGATATCGCGGCGTCCACCGCGATGCGACCAGAGAAGGTACTCGGCACTGCTGCGGAACTGAGGGTTTGCGTCTGCCTCCAAACGAATGAGCTCATTGATCGACGGGTGCGGAGACGAGCTGAGGCTGAGCTGGCCGAGCACGGTTGCTCGAGCGTTCTCGCGCACGTCCCTGGCGTTTGAGGCGGAAAGCAGTATGAACAGATCGTCGCCAAAGTGAGTCGACACTTCGTCCCAGTTGGCGTTGAGTAGGTCGACCAGTTCCCGATCGATGCCTCCAAACAGGTGTCGGAGTTGCACGCCCGGTGGCGTGGGTTCCCCGATGGTCTCCAGGAGACCCTCATGCAGCCTGAGTTCGCCGAGCAACAGCATCCCTACCCATCCGGTCTGCCGCCGGTAGTCCAGATCCGGGCCGTACCCGCAGAGTTCGGCTTGCACCTGTGTGCGCAGCCAATCGGCGGCCAACTCAGTCTGTTCGTGCTCAGCATTTGGTGAAATCCGGTACCGCTCGACACGCCGGATCAGGCCGGTCAGTGCGGTGCGCTGTACCCAGACGTCGGGGTCCTCACCCCAGTCCTCGAGCACGTCGCGCAGGGTAGCCGGGGTTAGGTCAGAGCGGGTCAGAGCATCGACGAGCACCTCCCGCAATTGCGGTGGCAAGTAGGCGAGCTGGTCGAGAACCGCATCCATCATCGTGTTTGCGGTGGTGTCGGTGCGGGCGCCGTAGGCGCGCACAATCGCCGAAGGTGCCGGGTCGTGAATGCCGCTAGTGACGTACCGGGGATGCTGCAAGGCCTGCAACGCGAACGCGACGACCCTCTCATGCGCTGGCCACGCGGTGATGATTGCGTCGACATGCCAGGTGAGTTGGCTCGTCCCGACCGCAGTGCAGCGTGTCGCGAGTTCGTCCGGATCGTGCTCGCGCAGGACCGCGGCGGACTCGGAGTCCTTCGGGGTGCTGGCGACCCGGGCCCAGGCATCGGCGACAGCCATCGCAATGATGACCCGCGCTTCCCCGTCACCTTCGTCGGCCGAAGACCTGAGCAAGGCGACGAGCACCCGAAACCCTTCCGTGACACCGAGCGCATCCAGCGCCAGCGGTGCGAGTGGTGCGGCTGACTCCAGGGGTCCGTGCAGGCGCTCGTTGAATGCCGCGCGCACCTCGGGCCGGTCCCGGAACCGTTGCAGCAGCGCTGAACCGATAGGGACGGGACGCCACGAGTCCAGTGCCGGCAGGAGCGCTTCGAGTGCCTCGTCGTCGGGCAACGATTCAGCGAGGGTGATAACGCCATCGTTAAACCGCGGCTTTGAGACGTCTTCCCGGATGGTCGCCGCGGCCCTTCGCGCGAAACTTGCGTCCGCGCGCCACGGCTGTGGGATGAGCGCAAGGTTGTACAGCAAGAGTCCGTTGCGGTCGGGATGTTCCAACTCATCGGCCACCCAGTTCTTGATCGCGTCGTCGTCGCTGAACGTGGTGCAGGCCAGCAGCCAGGCCATCGACCGGTTGCCGCCATTCATGCCATTGTCGGAAAGGGTCTCTAGCACGAACCGCGCCGCGTCCGGCTGCCCAGCCAGCGCATGCTGCACGAACGGGATGGCGAGGTTCGCCCAGTGCTCTCGCGGCCGCAGCCCTTCATGCCGCAGAAGTCCTCCGAACCATTGCCGCTCCTCGGCAGAGAGGTAATCGAACTCTCCTCCTGCGGCTTCCCGCAGCAAGTGCAAAGCGCAGACCCGCAGCTCCGGGGTGATCTGCGATCGCGCCCATTCGAGTAGGGCGGGCAGCTGCGGCCAGTCCGGCCAACCTGTTCCCAAACACAGCAGCGCGAACGCCTGGTCGATGGCGCTCGCCCCGTCGCGGACGCTCGTCTCGATTCGAGCGCCGATCGTCACGTCGCCGGCGTAGCGGATCGCTATCGCGTGGGCGGCGTTCAGCTGCACAGTCTCGTGCTCGTGCCGCAGACCCCAGAGCAACGTGGGAAGAACCCCTTTCTCTACGACCACGGTGTCTCGGAGCATCCACAGCGGTGAAGTCGGCTCGGGGTGCGCGGCGTTGAGCCAGCGTGTGAAGGTGGTGAGCAGTAGCGGTCGCAGCGATGCGTGTTTCGTCATTGATACCAGCGACGCGATCAGCGTGGCGCGGTGGGCGGTGTCGGCGTGCTCATTGACCCGTTTGATAATCTCCGCCACCCACTCTGCTTGCCTATGCGTAGTGATCGCGACGTCAGCGGCGATAGCGTGGGCAATCAGTTCGTATTTGTCAACAGGGTCCACATCGGAGTGCTCGCTTAGCCGGGTCAGCAGGGATGCGTTGACGTGTGCGTTGACTTGGGTGGCGAGCCCGGCGATGAGTACATCCCGCCACGTGGCGTCGCCTGCCCGGGTGGTCACGACGCTCTCCTGCTCCGCGGGCGGGAGCGTCGCCAGGTGCTCGCCTGCCAGCTGATCGAGGAGAACCCGATGGAGGAACCCGACCATGCCGACGCCTTGCGGGACGAGTAGGCCATACTCGTCCTCCGCCTGTGACAGCACCGCTGCCGCGACCCGGGCCGCGTCGGCCGCGGGATAGGCCAGACCATCGTCACGGCGAAGCTCCTCCCGGAACCGTCGTTCCATCTCCTGTCGGGGTCGGATCGCCGAACCGCCTTCCTTTCGGGTCTGGTAGGCGACACCACGGAGCACCGTGAGCATGTCGCTGGTGGAGAACTCCGATCCCGCCGCGTAGGACGCACGGCGGCGCATTTGGGGGTGCTTGTCCACAAGAAGCTGGACCAGCGCGGAGAACAGGTGGAACCGTTGCGGCGGCAGCGACTCTCCCCGCCATGACTTCGCCAGCAGTCCGAGAAACAGAGGTGTACCCAAAAGGGGGCTCAACGCCGGAATCTGGGCCAGTTCGGCCAGGAACGACTCTGCGTGCGGGGTGGATAGACCGTCGGCACCGATCGTGTCGGACTCGGCTAGCACCCGGGTGACCAGATCGACCTGCTGAGCGTGGGTGAGCGGTGCCAGGACCGCTTTCGTCCACGGCTCCACCCAGTTCAGCCGGTCCACCGCGTACGGGCGAGCAGTGAGGATCGCGCCGATTTGTCGCTGAGACACGAACGACTCGATCAGCCCGAGCGCATACTCCGCGGATGCGGGGTCGTTCCACTCGTCGACGCCATCGACGAGCAGGATCGCCCGTTCGTCGTCGAGTGCCGGCTGCGTGAGATCCCAAGCTGACGGTCCACCTTGCTGGGTGACCCAGGCCTGAATCGCCGAGACGACCGAGTTTGTGGTGGATCCGTCGAGGTGACGACATAGGAACCCGAACGGCAGCCATAACGGCAATTTGCCGCCGTGTGCCCGCTGCAGCGCCGCGGACTGCGGTTCGGCGGCGAGGATATCCGCGGCGGCAAACATCAGGAAACTGGACTTACCCGAACCGGGCGCGCCGATGAGCAGCCGGAGGCGCTCCGACTCGGCCCATTCGTCGACAGGAGTGCGTGGCCGGTCCGCATCCGCCGATCGGACCGGTTCTCGTCGCGCAGGTCGGCGGATGCGGCGGCGCATCGTCAGGGGCGTTCGCGCGAACTCTTCAAGTGGCTGGTCCGCCACCAGTGGCTCCGTCTGCTCTGGCTCTACTGCAGGGACTCGTGACAGTGCACTCTCCGACACCGGTTGTGTATCAAGGATCAGATACGACAGACCGCGTGTGTGAGTGCCGGTGACTGTCGGCGAGGCACCCTGCGACCGGAACGCGGCCCGGTAGAGGCCTCCGAGGGCGGCGCGGGCTGCGCGTGCCTGCTCGGGGGTGATCCGCCGGGCAAGCTCCGCAGCGCGGTCCTCTCCGCAGAACGCGGCCACCCACGCCCGTCCGAAGAAGTCATCCACCAGCAGAGGGTGATCATGGAGCCGGGAGGCGATCTCTTCCGCTCCCCACGGTTCAAACTCGACGCCGTTCTCCGTGAGGGTTTCTCGCGCGGACCGGACTGCGGCATCCAGCTTGGTATCGCGAAGCGACGAACTCGTGGCGTAGTAGAACCGAGAACACCGACCTGCCCACTCGCCGCCGAGGAAGTCGGTGACCGCAGAAGTGATCGACGCGGCGGTGAGGCGCTTCACCCGGCGTGACTGTAGTGCCACGTAGCTTCTTCCCGCCTCGGCGGCGTCGAGCGAGGGTGCTGCTCGCGCATACACATCGATTCCTGCCTGGGTTTGCCCGGGCAGCCCGTACAGGGTCGCCTGCTCGATGTGTGCTTCGGTTTCCAGAAGCCGTGTGAACAGTCGCTCCGCATTCTCCGGGGTCAAGTCACCCACGGGCAGCAGCGCTTGCCGAGTCTGGACGGGCGGGGCTGGCCAGGGCCCGTCCGGTACAGACCACAACGTCGCCGGCAGCTCGAGTTGTCTCGTCGTCACGCTGCCATCTTGCCGTTCGCAACCGACAGGTACCCGCTTGCTCGCGGTGTGCCGTCAGCCAGTACGCCCGGTGGAGCGCATCACGCACGGGTACAGCAGTTCAGCGCTGCTGCCGAAACGCTGCACGAGCACGGTGTCGGCCTCTGCTTCACCTGACGAGAGGACACCCAGTACGCGCATGCGACGAGCGTGGTAGCCGTCGCTCACGCACCCGAGCGCGATGAACTGCTCGCGACGGGACGACCCGGCGTCCCCGATCCTGACCCTGAGGCGCATAGGCTGGCTCGCCACAACGCTGATCGTCACGTTCGTTGGCCGCATGCTACGGACGCTGGCACCGACCCTGAGTACGCTACGGCTGCGATGAGCACATACTTCGAGCCCAGTAGGACCCGAACGGTCGTCGGCGCGGATTGCCTCAGGCATCGCAGGCGGTGTAGCCAGTAGCTTGCAGTCGGGCGCGGTGGCAGTGTCGTGCGCAGAGTTCTACGGTTCTGAACCGCCGACCGGACGGTACCCGCGCCTGAGACTCCGCGCAGAGGCTCTCGATGAGCATCGCAACCGTCTGCTGCCGCAACTCAGTTTGATGGTGGCGGCGACCATTGTCCGGCGTTAAAACTAGCCCGGCTCGACGGTGGTACTGGCACTGCCCCCGAGGTTCTCGTCATCCGCCTTGTCCGATAGCAGAGGATGTACCTGGAGTTCGCCTTGGATAGGCTTCGACTGAGCTTCGTCCAGTGGAGAGTCTTCGCTGACCACTCCCGAGGCAACTGAAGATGACCTCTCTTCGACATCTCGACCACTTGCCCCATCAGGAATTCCAGAGGATGAGCGCGAAGACTCTGCGGATTGCGAGGTTAGCAAGGCCTCGGTTCGCGGGGGCGCTCCCTCGCTTGGGCGTTCGGCCGCGCGTCCAGAGTCAATAGAGCCGCCCAGGTCGCTTGGTTCGGTCCGCAATACAGGCGCGCCTGGGTCGAGGGAGCGTCTCGGCTGCGTTGCTGTCGCGATCGGTTCACCCAGCAGCCAAGCTCGCGCTTGCAGTCGGAACTCGGGGTCGAGGCCGGCCGCCGCAACGAGGAAGCCGCAGACATCTGCGACCAGTTTGGCCGCCACTGGGTGGAAGTCAGCACCGAAGGCGTCTTGAAGTTTCACGCGCGTGCCCGCAGCCATCATTGCCGAGACGGCTTCGGCGTAGCGCAAGGCAGTTTGAACTTCGGCGGGTCGCCGCATGAGGCGGGTGACAAGTTCCCGCATCTGTGAGTAGTACGGCGGGAGGTGATCGAGACGTTGTACGCCCGCGGGCGCGACGCTTCGCAGCAAGGTGGCGACCTCGAGTTTCTCCCGCAAGTTTGTAGCGCCGCCAAAGAGATACTCCTGCAACCCGCGATCCTGGTCCCTCAGATAGGCGCTCTGGATGTGTGCACACGCGCGCACGAGCGTGACGATGTACTGCCAGGCCAGATCGACGAAGAGTGCGAGGTGTATCCGGTTGCGAGGGCTGAGGTGCCTCGCTGCATCGTGGAGGTGAGCCACGAGCTGAACAGGATTGCGGTGGTGCTCGTACACCCAGTAGTCGAACTCGCGGTACTCAAGTAGAGGCTTGAGGCGGCGATCCAGTCCGGTAAAGGCTGCCAGATTCTGCGCGACTGCATCCCGATCAAAGAGGACGCCGAGCGGCCCCGCACGATCATCCAGCGGGTTGCCGTACAGCTGTTGCATGGTGGTCAGGTCGGCCGAAGGCAGAACGGTGATGCCAAGACGGTTCGACAACTGACGCGTCGCGTCGTTAACGTCGTGCTCGCGCACGAGCATCACGTGGTCGGCGCCGAAGAGGTCGCCCACTCCACGTGCCCAGAACATGCGCGCTGTCGGCCTGTCGCGCTTCCCTGACTTGCAATCCGCGATAGTCGACGTCAGTTGAAAGCCCGGCGCTATGAACATGCCGAGTACGTCGAGGTCAGTGAACGTCTCCGGTCCGCCCGAAGGCTTGCTGTCCCCACGGCCACGGGGCGTGTGCCCTTCACCTCGGAGTTCGACGTCGAGACGAGTGCTGTAGCCCATGCTCCAGAGCAGACGCCGTACGCCCACCTTCAGCCCGAGGTCAAGCTCACTCACAGCGCACTCCTTCCCATCGCCGTCTCGAAGATTCGCGCGAAGTGCTCGACCGAGGGCTCTACCGATCGGCGCATCCGTTGCGTTGTCTGCATCGGAGCGCGGTATGCCTTGCCAGCATCCAGCGCACTGCGAGCGACTGAGTCTTCGACGCGGTGCGCGACTGACTCGCCTCGTGTGATGAGATCGCGCGCGATGCCCAGTGCTGCGCGGTTGTCCTCGGTGTCAATGAACGTGGGCACCACCCAGTTGCCGCCTGGCATGGTGTCGGGGCCGAAACGGATCAGGCCAGCGTTTCTCATCAGGGCGTACTGCCGTTGATGGGCGCTATTGGGGTTCAAGAATCCACGGTTCGGGTCGAGGAGCTTGTCAATTACGTTCACCAGTCCGGCAGCGGAGAGAGTGTTGTACTCCCCGTACCTCTCGGCGCTCCGCAAACATGCGAGCACAGCCAGTGACTTCTCGAGCACAGGCTTCCTCGTGACAAGCAGGGTCTTGTCTGACACGTACGGAAGAGCCGCGAAAGCACGGGAGGATCCGTCAGGCAGCGTGACTGCCGGGGCCATAACGAGGCCACCCGCGACGGCCTCGGTGAGCACGGGGTAGGTGCCGGGGATCAGTTCGAGGCCCTGCTGACTCCGAACTGCTGAGAGCTCTTCGATCAACTGGTCAGAGCCGTGGGTCCCCGCGAGCGACGCGAGGAGTTCAGGGTTCTCGAACCCAAAGAAGGGCGAGTATGCGATGTCGCCGTCGATCGTGCGCAGGGTCCTAACGAGACCAGACGAAGTGCCGACCTCGATGAGTTCCGGAACTGCGGAGTGGTCAAGTCCGAAGGCACTCTCCACGTCCTCCAGCGGCACCGGTGCCTTGGAAAGTCCGTCGACGACGCGGAGCAGTTGCTGCTCTACTTCCGTCGGCGCTCGATCCCGCCATGCTTCCCCGAGGGTGCTGTAGAGGTCATCGTAGTAGGGCACCGTCTCCGTGAAGGTGGTTACCTTGCCCCCGCTGCGCTGGACGCCTTGGACGTAGCCGGCATCCTCTAGCAGCGCGATCACTCCACCGAATGCCAACGGATCAACGTCGAGTTGGTAGGCCGCTACCTGGGTCAGCGCTTGCGCGTCCGTTACTACGTCCCGCCCGCGGATCAGTCCTGCCACTGTCGCGGCCATGCCGACCACTCGGGTGTCGCTCAGCGGAGCGAGCAGGGGTGAGTGCGGATCGAGGTTGCGGAGGCCGGAGTGGACATCCTGGCACCGCAGGCCCTCATCGAAGCTGTCCATCTTTACGTCTCCGTCCGCGCCTTGGGCTCTCGGCGTCGTCGCCACCGACGCATGTTGCCACGTACACACCTGTCTCGGGCGGATCGAGTCCGGGCGTCGGCGCTCGGCGTTGCGCGCCCGACGACTGTACCTTCCGGAACGCGCGCGTCTGAGCGGTGTCCGAGACTCCATGCAGAAGTCACCTAATCGGAGAACACTGCCTCCGCCGACATGGTGCTTCCACCAGACGGGGGAGATCGCGCTGCGGCGGCTCGTCAAGGAGGCGCTGGGCATGCGCCCCGACCGGATCGTCATCGGCGAGGTCCGCGAGGCGGAGAGCTTCGACCCGCCCACCGCGTTAAATGCAGGAGTCCCGAGTATGCGCGGCGCACCATCCGGGGTGTATCGGTAGGCGGGGGCGTGTCAGAGAGCTCTGGAAGGCTTCTGGAAGCGGGACGCATCGGGCTGCCCGTTCGAATGACGGAGGACTGGCTAGTGGCTCGACACGCGGTTCGGCATGTGCAGAAGGACGACGACGGAAACATCACCTTCATCGGTACGCGGGGTACCTGGCGGATGTCGTCGGGGTACGCGATCCGCCAGTTGCGGTCCGCATCTGGTGGCAGGTTCTACGTGCCCTGGAAGGACCAGGACTCGGTCGAGGTGATCGTCGTCGACGACGAGAACGGGCCGTACCTTAGGACCGCTCGCGACAGCAACAAGGCAACAACGTCGATTCGCTGCCCAGCCACTGGTGAGCCGTGGGGAGCCGTCGTTCGTTTCACCCGCGGACGACGGCTCCCGGCGTGTCAGGTCCCAGTACAATCCCGTCATGCTTCTAGCTGCCGTCGAGGATGCCACCCCGACAACGATCTCTTGGACAACTCCAACGATCGTTGTCGCGATCGTCGCACCCCTCTTAGCTCTCGTTGGCGTCCTCATTTCAAACTGGTGGAACGGGCGGAACGCCATCAAGGCGGAAAATATGCGGCATGCCAATGCGTTAGTCGCAGAAGGTGTGCGCCACCAGAACGCGCTCGACGCTGAGAAGGTGCGATCCGACGCGACGATTCGCGCTGAGAACTTGCGGCACGAAAACGCACTTCGACAGGCAGAGATCGCCTGGGTTCGAGGCGCAAAGGCCAAAGCCTACTTTGGAATCATTGCGTCAACGACAATTCAAATCGGAGCCGCACGTCAGTCGGCGTGGTTTATGCGACCGTCCAGGGACCTTGATGGCAACCTCGAGCCTTCCGAGACATATAATCCCACCAATATTGAAAGTGCGGTGAGTTCCGTTCAAGAGTGGAACGAAGCGCACAGTCAAACTCA
Source organism: Cellulosimicrobium sp. So1_17 (assembly GCF_055181235.1). NCBI lineage: Bacteria > Bacillati > Actinomycetota > Actinomycetes > Micrococcales > Promicromonosporaceae > Cellulosimicrobium > Cellulosimicrobium sp. So1_17. The sequence continues at coordinate 1,379,147 of NZ_CM143702.1, read as the reverse complement.
GCGCATGACTGCTGAAGTTCGAGCCGTCGGTGATCCCCGTATTGCAAAGCTTGCCGAACGCGTGTCGAATGAAAGTAACGATCTCATCGGGTGTGTCATGCCAGCGACGCGGAAGCATGGCGACGCGTACAAATCGCCGAAGGTTGGGAAGAAGCACAGGCGGAGGATGGCCAAGGCCTACCGTGAAATGATCGAACTTATTCGAAACGAGCTCGGTGCTGATCCGAGCATCGTCGACCCAGTCCCGTCCGTCACAAGCGATCCCAATTCGGCGACGCTCCCGGTTTCGGGGATAGCGCCTTCGTTGCCGGGTGGCGTCTGAGGGCGACGGTCTACTTGCTTCGCTCGCCGCACGATGAGGCCGGACGGTGCTAGCGCAACCACCAGGTCGTCCAGCAACTCGGGATGCGGAACGTCGGCACGCTGGACGACGTAGGTCACGCGTTCGATCCCGAGGGACGGATCGAACGGCGTGTAGGTGGCTTTCGAGATTGTCACGAGCACGACGACGGGACGACGTGTTCAACCCCGCCCACGGTGGCGACGACTTCGAGGTGGGACAGTGGCGTGATGTTTATGAGTTCATCACCCACAAGAGGCCGGGAAGTCTGAGGTAGTTCCCTGCCGCGAGGACGAGTGCCTGAGCCTGGAGGTAGTGAACACTCGAAACGTCTTGCACCGAGACCATCTTCGCACTGTTAGACCCCGCCGGCTGTACAGCAGGGGAGATGTGGTTTCCGCCAGGGGTTGATATCCGGTGCGAGTCTGATGATCCAGTCGAGCGCGCAGTCCGTGTGCATCCGGAGCTTCCCGACCGGTCCGCCAAGCTGCCAGTTCCACTCGTCCTGAACCTGGAGGACGGGCAGCTCGCACCAGGCGCAAATGTGCGGACCGGATAAAGCCATCACTGCGAACGACCGCTCAAGGTTGTTGAGAACGGCCATCAGCTCTTCTCCGTTCGTGCGCCTTCGATCGCCTTTGCCCAGGCGTCGAGGTCGTGCGTGAAGTAGTGGAGGCGCGTGCCAGCTCGGTGTCGAACCGGACGAACCTTGTAGCGGCGGGAGTACTCGTCCACACGTCGTGTGTCCCTGAATCCGAGGTAGGCGGCTGCCTCTTTTCGGGTGAGCCCCCAGGTCGAGACCACGCGACGGTTCTGGATGAAGTCCAGAACATCCTCGATGCGGAACCTCCGCTTGCCGTCTGTGTCTACGGTCATCTTCGGGGCGAGGTGCGGGTCCTGAATCCTTCGCACCTGAACCGCTGCTTCGGTGATCCCGAGCATTTCCGCATCTTGGCGATTCGTGAGCAGCTTGCTCATTCCATGCCTCGCTTCATCGCGCTCAGCACGGTGCGAACGGGCATGCGGTTCATGAATGCAGACGTAGCGAATCCGAGAACTGATCCGATGGTGATGCTCAGCAGAATGGTGAGGGGCATTGGTGTATCCCTTCCGATTGAATTGACCGAACGGGGATGGCCACACGGTCAACGGTGGGTGGTCCGCGACCATCGCTCCTGACACGTTTTCACGTAGGGAGTTTCGATCAGAACGATCGCTCTAACCTGTGCGATCGCTAGTGCGTAGCACTACGGATCGGCGTTCTCTGCGTTAGAACGATCGTTCTGATGCGATTTTCTATCCGATAGTGCGGAATGCTGGACAGGTCTGCGAAGCAGACCCCAACATCGACCTATGACCACCGACAACAGCCCCACCTCGCTTTCGCGTGATAGGGCTGTGCGTCGTGCGGTGGAGCCGTTCCCGAGGCTTAGCGCCCGGCAGCGGGCCAGCGTGTCCCGACTGCTTCCACCTGCACCCGTGCCGGATCGAACACGCGAGGACCGCGCCCAGACCGCATGACTGTTACGTCTGCGATCTGCCGGAGGACCGTCCGCTTCGTGTCGATGGTGGCCGACCGCCACCGCTCGGCCCCGTCCCGCCCCGCGAACGCGGCCAACGCGCCTTCCTTTGCCCGTTGGGCTAGACGGGCGTGGGCGTCCGCTAGAGAGTCCAGGACGCGGGACGTGGCGCGTGCGAGCTGATCCCGCGTGATCTCGCCGTCGGCGTAGGAGTCGGCCAACTCTGCGAGCCGTGCCTGCAGCGCAGACGCCTTCGCGCCTGGGTCATCGCTACCCGTCTCGGTGGTCGGAAGCTCCTCGCGCTCGAGGATGCCTGCCACGACATCCACCACGAAGGCGTCCGTCTCTACTGTGTTTATGTACACGTGGCCCGAGCCGGTGTTCCTGCACCTGTAGATCACACGGCTGCTGCCGTCTCGGTTCTTGATGTAGTTGGACCGCAGCAGGGCTCCGCACTCGCAGTGTCCGATCCCGGCGAGCAGGTACTTCGCCTCGACGGACGACTTGCGCTTGCGGCTTGGGTCGGTGAGCACGGCGACGACGCCGCGCCAGGTGTCCTCGTCCACGATGGCGGGGAACAGCGAGGGACCGACCACCTCACCCTTCCAGGTAGACAGGCCCGCGTTCCGCGCCCGAATCAGCGTCTGCCTCACCGTCGTCGCGAGCCACGGCTTGCCTAACGTCGAGGTCACGCCCAGCTCGTTCCACGACGCCGCCACCGAGCTCAGCGACCCGCCCGCCAGGATGTGCGCGCACGCCTCGCGGATGAGCTGAGCCTCGATCTCGTTGTGGGAAATCGGCTTGGTCTCCCAGCCGAAGGGGCGAGCTCCACCGAGCCACTTGCCTGCCTTGGCAGCCTGCTGCTGCGCACGCCTGGTGCGCTCGGCCTTGTGCTCAACCTCCTGGCGCGCCACCGACCCGAGAATACGGGCCACCATGCGCCCTGTCGGGGTGGCGAGGTCGAGCCGTCCTGCGTGGACGGTCTGGGTGACGACCTGACGCTTCTCGCAGATAGTCACGTACTCCTCGAGCTCGGTGGGCGAACGGTGGAGCCGGTCGGTGTGCCAAACGATGACGCCGCCCACCTTGCCGGAGTCGATGTCGGCAAGGAGGCGGCGGTAGGCGGGACGGGGCTTGCCCGAGAACGCGCTCATGTCGTTGTCGGTGTAGAGCTCGGTGACGGTCCAGCCGAGGCGTTCGGCTAGCGCCCGGCAGTCCTCCTCTTGGCGGGCAACGCCCAGGCCCTCGCCGTTGCGGTCCTGGCTGATGCGTACGTAGATCGCTGCGTCCATATGGATAGCGTATCCCGCATATCGACCCTTCCTGGCGCGTGCACCATCCGCCCCTCGGCGCGCGCGAGGCGCTGGCGAAGATGTGCACGCTGCTCGCTCGCGGGCGAGAACGTGTCCGACCGGTTCGTCGTGCCGACGGTCGCGTCGGCGATCGACCTGGTCGTCCATCTCGGCGTCGACGTGGACGGCCGGCGGCAGGTCCGCGAGATCCTCGGTGTCCCTGGCCGGGTCGAGGAGCGCGTCTCCGAGACGTCCGAACTCTTCGTGCGCTCCAGTGACCGGCTCGTGCGCGCGGACGGGTACCCGCCCGCAGCGGACAGGTTCGCCCGGGCGGGGATCGACCTCGGCGCGGTGCTGCGGCACTCAGGTGCCGACGAGCCAGGCACCCTGTCCGACGTCGCGTGGTCGGCGGTGCGCTGACGTGGGTGTCGTCGTGGGTCTGCTGCTCGGTGCCGGGCTCTTCAGCGTGTGGTGGTCGTTCTGGGAACCGTCGCCCCGACGTCCGCGCCGCGACGACGGCTGGTACGCCCGGGCACAGGATCTCCTCGTGCAGGCCGGTGCGCCGTCGGTCACGCCGGGTGCGCTCGTCGCGAGCAGCGTCGGGATCGGGCTGGTCGTCGTGCTCGTGGCCGGCGTCCTGACGCGGTCGCTGACCATCGCGGCGTGCTTCGCCTCATCGCCGCGTCGGCGCCTGCCATGCTCGTCCGGTCCCGCGCCCGCCGGCGCCGCGCGCGGCTGCGTGACGTATGGCCCGAGGTCGTGGACCATCTCGCCTCGGGCGTCCGGGCAGGACTGTCGCTGCCGGAGGCCGTCGGGCAGCTCGGCGACCGCGGACCGGTCGAGCTCCGCGCACCGTTCCTCCTCTTCGCGCAGGACTACCGCGCGAGCGGGCGGTTCGGCGACTGCCTGGACGCGCTCAAGGGCCGCCTGGCGGACCCCGTGGCCGACCGCATCGTCGAGGCGCTGCGCCTGACGCGCGACGTCGGCGGGACGGATCTCGGGCGGCTGCTGCGCACGCTGTCGGCGTTCCTCCGGGAGGACGCGCGGACGCGCGGCGAGCTCGAGGCGCGCCAGTCGTGGACGATCAACGGCGCGCGCCTCGCCGTGACGGGACCGTGGGTGGTCCTCGCCTTCCTCGCGACCCGCCCCGAGACCGCCGCGGCGTACAACTCCGTGACCGGCGCGCTCGTCCTCGCCGGTGGCGCGGCGTGCACCGTCGTCGCCTACCAGCTCATGCTGCGGATCGGTCGGCTGCCGGAGGAAGAGAGGGTCCTGCGATGACCGGGGTCGAGCTCTCCTGGGTCGGGGCCGCCGTCGGAGCGCTCGGCGGTCTCGGGATCCTGCTCGTCGTCTCCGGACTGCGTGGACGCGCGATCCGGCTCGACGAGCGGCTCGCACCGTACCTGCGCACGCACGACGCGACGTCGGCCCTGCTGCGGGACCAGCCGGTGCACACGCCGTTCCCGACGCTCGAGCGACTCGTCGCACCCTGGCTCGCGGACGCCGGACGGGCGCTCGACAGGTTCGGGTCCACGAGAGCGGAGACACGGCGCCGGCTCGACCGGGCCGGTCGCTCCGAGAGCGTCGACCAGTTCCGTGCGCGCCAGCTCGTCTGGGGCGTCCTCGGGCTGGCGGCCGGCACGCTGCTCGCGGTGCTCCTGGCGGCGACGCGCGGCTCCTCCGTCGTCGCGCTCCTCCTCGTCGCCCTGCTGTGCGGCGTCGGTGGGCTGCTGGCGTGCGACCAGCACCTCGCTCGAGCGGTCCGCCGTCGCGAGGAGCGCATGCTCGCGGAGTTCCCCACGGTGGCCGAGCTCCTCGCCCTCGCGGTGAGCGCGGGTGAGGGCCCGGTGGCTGCGCTCGAGCGGGTCGCGACGACGGCGCGCGGCGAGCTCTCGGGCGAGCTGGCGACGACCCTCGCGTCGGTCCGCGCCGGGACCCCGCTCACCCGTGCGCTCGAGGAGCTGGCCGACAGGACGTCGCTCGCCAGCCTCACGCGCTTCGCCGAAGGAGTCGCGGTGGCCGTGGAGCGCGGGACGCCGCTCGCGGAGGTCCTGCGCGCCCAGGCGCAGGACGTCAGGGAGACCGGTCGCCGGGCGCTCATGGAGTCCGGGGGGCGCAAGGAGGTGCTCATGATGGTCCCGGTCGTGTTCCTGATCCTGCCGGTGACGGTCGTGTTCGCCGTCTTCCCGTCCATCGCGACGTTGCGGATCGGCTTCTGACGAGCACGGGACGGCGGACCGGGCGAACCGGACGCCAGGCGGAGGGCGTCGCACGGACGACGTCGGTGGGACCAACGGACGGCTGAGAGACGGCCGCCGCGACGAAGGGACACGAGATGCAGGGGCTGGTCGGCAGGATCGCAGGTGCCACGTCCACGTTGGCGCGGCGAGGGTTGCGCCGCGTGGCGGGGAGCGACGTCGAGCGCGGCGACGTCCCGGGATGGGTGCTCATCACGCTCATGACGGCGGGCCTCGTCATCGCGCTCTGGGCGGTCGCCGGACCGGCGCTGACGGCGGCGTTCAGCGAGGCGATCAGCAGCGTCAGCGGCCCCTGACCGTGGAGCCGTTCGCGCCCGCACCGCCCGGCGACCGCGGGTCGGCCGTCGTGGACTTCACCCTCTTCTCGATCCTCGTGCTCGTCCTCTTCCTGGGCGTGGTCCAGGTGGCGCTCGCGGTGCACGTGCGCTCGACGCTGGTCGACTGCGCCGCCGAGGGGGCGAGGGTCGCTGGACGTGCCGACCGCGGCGTCGCCGACGGTGTGGCCCGGACGAGGGAGCTCGTCGCGGCGTCGTTGTCGGAGCGCTACGCGCAGGACGTGACGGCGCGGGCGACCACGCTCGACGGGCTGCCGGTCGTCGAGGTGACCGTCTCGGCACCGCTGCCGGTGGTCGGGCTGCTCGGTCCGTCGGGAGCGATCACGGTCGAGGGGCACGCGCTCGAGGAGGGCTCGTGAGGCGGTCGGCACGGTCGATGCGCTCGCCGCTGTCGACGACCGGCGCACCGGTCCGTGGAGCGGTGCGCGGGGTCCGTCGCGCGGCGTGCGCCGTGGTCGGCCGCTCGGTCGGCCGGCGCCGCGCTGCCGACGCTCTCGCGGAGCGCGGCAACGCCGTCGTGGAGTTCCTCGGTGTCGCGCTCGTGCTGCTCGTGCCCGTCCTGTATCTCGTGCTCACGCTGGGCCGGGTGCAGGCGGCGACGTTCGCCGTGGAGGGTTCGGCCCGGGAGGCGGCGCGCGCGTTCGTCACCGCGCCGTCGAGCACGGACGGCGCGTCGAGGGCCGTCGCGGCCGTCGGGATCGCCCTCGGCGACCAGGGCTTCACGGAGGTCGACCCTGCGGCGGCGCTCTCGGTGACGTGCTCCGCGCAGCCGTGTCTCCTGCCCGGGAGCGAGGTCGCGGCCCACGTCCGGGTCGAGGTCCCGCTGCCTCTCGTCCCGGCGTTCGTCCGGGACGCCGTTCCGCTCGCCGTACCGGTCGAGGCGCGCTACGTGGCCGCGGTGGACGAGTACGCAGCGAGGCGACCGTGACGGGCCACGCCGAGCGCGGGTGGCGACGGGCGGCTACGCCGACGCGGGCAGACCCCCCGATGGTTCCGGACGGCGGCGCGCCGACGGGCGACGCACCCGACGGCCGGGAGAGTGGCCAGATCATGCTCCTCACGTCGGCGTTCGTCGCGTTCGCGCTGCTGCTCGTGAGTGTCGTCGTGAGCGCGACGCAGGTGCACCTCGAGCGCAAGCGCCTGTTCGACCTCGCCGACGCGCTCGCTCTGACCGCGGCGGACTCGATGACGCACGAGACGTTCTACCGCGGCGACGCGGACCGGCCGGAACAGGGTGCCGTCCTCACGCTCTCGGACGCCCAGATCAGGACGGATGTCCAGGAGTACCTGGGCCGTCACCCCGACGCCGTCGCGGGTCTCCACGGCGTGCGCGTGGTGGGCGCATCGACCCCGGACGGGCGGACCGCGGAGGTCTCGCTCGTCGCCGTCGCGCGACCCGCGATGGTCACCTGGGTGACTCAGCTCTGGTCAGATGGCATCATCGTGCGTGCGGAGTCACGCGCAAGGGCGTGGTAGCCGTCGACCCGTTCGACGACGAACGATCAGGGAGAGGACAGTGCGCAAGGGTGCGCGAGCGATCGCCCACCCGTCCGTTCACTTCCTTAACCTTGGTCGACCACCCACGTTCTTCTCTGTGCATCCGCGTGGTTCACCGTTATGGTGATCCGGTCCGACAACACCACTCCAACGATGGAGATCAACAACATGAATGCACGAGCAAGGAAGCAGCTCGTCGCCGGGGGTGCCCTCGGTGCGATGCTCATCGGCACGGTCGCTCTGTCGTCCGCCGCCACGGCCGACCCGGGCGACACCACCGACGTCGAGGTCTCCGTCTCGATCGAGTCGACCGTCGAGCCGGGCAACCTCGCGTTCAGCGTGGCCGCCGACTCGACGTCGCTGAGCGAGGTCGACTCGACGGTCGAAGGGACCCGCGAGTTCACGGGCACCCTCCCCACCGTCACGGTGACCGACACCCGCACGGCCGAGGAGGTCCCCGAGGGTGCCGCCTGGGCCGTCCTGGGCCAGGCATCCGACTTCACGGGCACCGAGGGCCAGGAGGCCATCGGCGCCGAGAACCTCGGCTGGACGCCGGTGCTGGAGGACGGCGGCGAGACCGGTCTGGTCGAGGCCGGCGAGCCGGTCGACCCGGCGCTCGAGGGCGACGACGACGACTTCAACAACGTCGGGCTCGAGAACCAGGAGCTCCTCGTCTCGACCTTCGACTCCGCCGAGGTCAACCCCGAGGGCTCGTGGAGCGCGAACGCGGACCTCACGCTGCGCACCGTCGAGGACGTCGAGGGCGGCGACTACACGTCGACCGTCACGCTCTCCCTCTTCGAGTGAGCGTCGGCTGACCACCGACCGCCCGGTCGCTGACCGGGCACGCACCGCCTGAGCGACGGCGGGTCGGGTCTCCTGTCGGCCACGTGCCGAACGGAGCATCCGGCCCGCCGTTCGCATGACCCCAGCACCGAGAAGGCACTTCCCCGTGAGCACTGCACGAACCGTCCCCGCACGACCCGCTCCCGAACGAGACCGCGTCGTCGCGCGCGGCGCGACCATCCGCCGTCGTGCCGCAGCGGCCCTCGCCGCGCTCGTCGTGACTCTCCTCCCCGCCGCGCCGGCGCTCGCGAACCCGTCGGCGGACGCGGGCACGACGATGCCGCGCGACGTCGACGACACCATCACCTGGAGCGTGGCCCCCGCTGATGCGGACGGGCTCGACGGGCGGCGCTGGGTCGAGCAGACGGTGGACCCCGGCGAGACGGTCGACGAGCACCTCGCCGTGACGAACTTCGGCGACGTCCCGGCGACGTTCGCCCTGATCGCGGCCGACGGGTACCTGACGGACAGGGGCCGTTTCAACATGCTCCCTGCCGACCGGGAGTCCGTCGACGCAGGCACCTGGATCACGATCCAGGAGGACGTCGAGGTCGGCCCGGGAGAGACCGTCGTCGTGCCGTACACCGTCGCCGTCCCCGACAACGCGACCCCCGGCGACCACCCCGCGGGCATCGCGGCCTCGGTCAGCAGCACCGGGACCGACGCGGGCGGCAACAGCGTCGGAGTCACGAGCCGCGTCGGCTTCCGCGTCATGACGCGGGTGACGGGCGAGGTGCAGCCCACGCTGACGGTTCCCGACGTCAGTGCCTCCTACACGCCGTCGTGGAACCCGTTCGCGCCGGGCGAGGTGCGCGTCTCCTACGACGTCGCGAACGACGGCAACATCCGCCTCGGTGCCGACAGCACCGTCGAGACGTCCGCGCTCTTCGGGCTCGCGACGCGGGACGCCGCGGCGGAGCCGATGGCCGAGATCCTGCCGGGCGGCTCGCTGACCCGCACGGTCGAGATCGACCAGGTCTGGCCGCTCGGCCCGGTGACCACCACGGTCACCGTCACGCCCGTCCCGGTCGCGGAGGACGAGATCGACGCCGCCCAGCTCGAGCCGGTCACCACGACGGTGACCACGTGGGCCATCCCGCTCCCGCAGCTCCTGCTCCTCGCGATCCTGCTGGTCCTCTTCCTCGGTGTCCGCGACGAGCGCCGTCGCCGCCGCAAGCGCCTCGAGGACATGCTCGCGAAGGCGCGCGACGAGGGTCGTCGGGCCGCTGCTGAGCGGGAGCGGGGCGACGGGGGCTCCGCGACGACGGCCGGTGCGGCGTCCGGCGAGAGCACCGGCACGGGTGGCGCCGCGAAGGGCGACACGACGGCCTGAGCCGCGCGTCGCCGTCGGGCAGCCGCCGGTCCACCCACCGGCACCCGGCACCCGGCGGCGACCCGCGCCCGTGAGGTCGCGTAACCTTGAACCTCGTGGCCACCATCGACTTTCCCGCCGAGATCAAGGCGCTGCGCAGCACGCTCGAGTCCATCGAGAGCGTGAGCGACCCGGAGGTGCTGCGCGCGAAGATCGCCGACCTCTCCGAGAAGGCGTCGGCGCCCGACCTGTGGGACGACCCGGACGCGGCGCAGAAGGTGACCTCCGCGCTCTCGGCCGCGCAGTCGGAGCTGGACCGGGTGAAGAAGCTCGGTCAGCGCATCGACGACGTCGAGACCCTCGTCGAGATGGGTCAGGAGGCGGGCGACGACCCGGACCTCGCCGCAGCGCTCGAGGAGGCGGAGGGGGAGATCGCCGCGATCCGCAAGGACCTCGACCTGCTCGAGGTCCGGACGCTCCTCGCGGGCGAGTACGACGCCCGCGAGGCGGTCGTGACGATCCGCTCGGGCGCCGGGGGCGTGGACGCCGCCGACTTCGCCGAGATGCTCCTGCGCATGTACCTGCGCTGGGCCGAGCGCCACGGGTACCCGACGACCGTGCTCGACACCTCCTACGCGGAGGAGGCGGGCCTGAAGTCCGCGACCTTCGAGGTCAAGGCGCCCTACGCGTTCGGGCACCTGTCGGTCGAGGCCGGCACGCACCGCCTCGTGCGCATCTCGCCGTTCGACAACCAGGGCCGCCGCCAGACGTCCTTCGCCGCGGTCGAGGTCATCCCGCTCATCGAGCAGACGGACTCGATCGAGATCCCCGAGTCGGAGATCAAGGTCGACGTGTTCCGCTCGTCGGGCCCGGGTGGTCAGTCCGTCAACACGACCGACTCGGCGGTGCGCATGACGCACATCCCGACGGGCATCGTCGTGTCGATGCAGAACGAGAAGTCGCAGATCCAGAACCGCGCCGCCGCCCTGCGCGTGCTCCAGTCCCGCCTGCTGCTCGTGCGCCAGGAGGAGGAGAGCGCGAAGAAGAAGGAGCTCGCGGGCGACATCAAGGCGAGCTGGGGCGACCAGATGCGGTCGTACGTGCTGCACCCGTACCAGATGGTCAAGGACCTGCGGACGGAGCACGAGGTGGGCAACACCTCCGGGGTGTTCGACGGCGACATCGACGGCTTCATCGAGGCCGGGATCCGCTGGCGTCGCGGTGCGCAGATCGAGGCCTGACCTCCGCACGCACCCGCCGAGCGGGTGACTCGGGCAACGATCAGATGCGCATGACCGCGGCGTGTCCGCCGCGGCGGGCCGCACGGCCGTGCCTACTCTCGATCGTCCGGCGAACCTGGTTCGCTCCCTGACCCGAGAGTTGTGCCTGCCGTGATCCGCTTCGAGAACGTCTCCAAGGTCTACGCGCGCGGCGCGCGACCCGCGGTCGACGACGTGTCCCTGGAGGTCCGGCGCGGCGAGTTCGTGTTCCTCGTCGGGGCGTCGGGTTCCGGGAAGTCGACGTGCCTGCACCTCATCCTGCGCGAGGAGCGGCCCACGAAGGGCAAGGTCTTCGTCGCCGGCCGCGACCTCGGCCGGCTGTCGAGCTGGAAGGTGCCGCACCTGCGGCGTCAGATCGGCGTCGTCTTCCAGGACTTCCGGCTCCTGCCCAACAAGACCGTCTTCGAGAACGTCGCGTTCGCGCTCCAGGTCATCGGGACACCGCGGCACACCATCGCGATCACTGTGCCCGAGACGCTCGAGATGGTCGGGCTCAAGGGCAAGGAGAAGCGGCGCCCGCACGAGCTGTCCGGCGGCGAGCAGCAGCGCGTCGCCATCGCCCGCGCGATGGTCAACCGGCCGCCCATCCTCCTCGCCGACGAGCCGACCGGGAACCTCGACCCCACGACGTCGCTCGGGATCATGCGCCTGCTGGACCGGATCAACCGCACCGGCACCACCGTCGTCATGGCGACGCACGACGAGGAGATCGTCAACCAGATGCGCAAGCGCGTGCTCGAGCTCGACACGGGATCCCTCGTGCGCGACCAGGCGCACGGGGCGTACGGCGCACGCGGCCAGGTGATCCCCGACCCCACCGTCCCGCCCGCGCAGGACGCGCCCGAAGGGGTCCCCGAGCCACCGCTCGGCGACCCGGACCCCGTCACCGGGGCGACCGGCACCCAGCCGGGGGCCGCGCCCGCGTCCGCCCCGACGAGCGTCGTCGTCCGCCGCGAGAGCGCCCTCAAGGCCCGGCGGCACGCCGAGGCCGCGGCGGGGGAGTGAGCGTCGTGCGCCTCCAGTTCATCCTCACCGAGATCGGCCAGGGCCTGCGCCGCAACCTGTCCATGACGGTGTCGGTCGTGCTCGTGACCTTCGTGTCCCTGACGTTCGTCGGTGCGTCCATGCTGCTGCAGACGCAGATCGACAAGCTGAAGGACGACTGGTACGACAAGGTCGAGGTCTCCGTCTTCCTCTGCCCCGTCGGCTCGCCGGAGCCGACGTGCGCCGCCGGCGAGGCCTCACCTGAGCAGATCGCGGCTCTCGAGGACGTGTTCGAGTCCGAGCTCGGCGACGAGATCCAGACCGTGTACTTCGAGTCCAAGGACGACGCGTTCGAGGCGTTCACCGAGCGCTATCCCGACGGCTACCTCGGCACGGAGCTCACGGTCGAGGACATGCAGGCCTCGTTCCGGCTCAAGCTGACCAACCCCGAGAACTACGAGGTCGTCAACGACGTCGTCACCGGGCGGCCGGGCGTCGAGGTGGTCGAGGACCAGCGTCGCATCTTCGACTCGCTGTTCCTCGCGCTCAACCGGGCGTCGCTGCTCTCGGCCGGTCTCGCGGCGGTCATGCTGCTCGCCGCGGTCCTGCTCATCACGACGACGATCCGGCTCTCCGCGCTCAGTCGACGGCGCGAGACGGGCATCATGCGCCTCGTCGGCGCGTCCAACCTCTTCATCCAGCTCCCGTTCCTGCTCGAGGGGGCGATCGCGGCCGTCGTGGGCGCGCTGCTCGCCGTCGGGGGGCTGTGGGTGGGGGTGAAGTACCTCGTGACCGACTGGCTCTCGCAGTCCGTCACGTGGGTGGCCTACGTCGACGAGTCGGACGTCCTGGCGATCGCGCCGGTCCTCGTCGGCATCGCGTTCCTGCTGGCGGCCATCTCCTCGGTCGTCACGCTCAACCGGCACACGAGGGTGTGAGATGACCCCGACGAACAAGCCCGCACACGGCGCTGCGGGCCGCGCCGCCCGCCCGGCACGGACCACCCGCTCGCCACGTGGCCTCCGTTCGCCGCGCCGCGTCCTCGCCGCGGTCCTCGCCACGGTGGTCCTCGTCACCGGTGTCGTCACGGGTGCGAGCGCCGACGACATCGACGACCGGAGAGCGGCGGCCGAGCGGCGGCAGCAGGAGATCCTCGGCAACCGCGAGCAGCTCGCGGCGGAGCTCGAGGGCACCGACGCCGAGCTGCAGCAGGCCGTGCTCGACCTCCAGGAGATCGAGGCGCGGCTGCCCGTCGCCCAGGCGGAGCTCGAGGCGGCCCAGGCCGAGGTCGAGCGCACGCAGCGCGAGGCGGAGCTGCTCGCGCAGCGCCTCGAGGACGCGCTCGCCCAGGAGGCGTCGATCGCGCAGGAGATCGCGCAGAGCGCGACGCAGGTCGCCGACGCGCGGTCGAGCATCGCCGAGATGGCGCGCAGTGCGTACCGGGGCCAGGGCGACGTGTCGAGCCTCGGCATCGTCACCGGGGCCGAGAGCACCGAGGAGTTCATCGAGGAGTACGCCGCCTCGTCGACCGCGGCCCGCAGCCAGTCCCGGACCCTCCAGGACCTCCAGGAGGCCGAGGCGGTCGGGCGCAACCGCGAGGCCCGGCTCGAGGCCGTCCGGGAGACGATCACCGACCTCAAGGCGCAGGCCGACCAGAACGTGGTCGAGGCAGAGGCCGCGCGCAAGGCCGCCGCCGACCGCAAGGCCGAGGTCGAGCAGCTCATCGTCGAGCAGCAGGCCAAGAAGGCGACGATCGAGGACCGCAAGGCGGCCGCCCTCGCGCAGGTCGAGCAGAACGAGAAGGACCAGGCGGCGCTGCAGAGCGAGCTCAAGGGCATCATCGCCGAGCAGGCGGAGCGGGACCGCCGGATCGCCGAGGAAGCCGAGCGTCGTCGCCAGGAGGAGGAGCGACGCCGGCAGGAGCAGCAGAACCAGCAGAACCAGGGCGGTGGAGGTGGAGGTGGCGGTGGCGGCGGAGGAGGCGGCAGCGTCGCGCCGGCCCCGCCGCCCCCGACGTCGAGCGGGCTGTCCTACCCGACGGCCGTCCCGCACATCACGTCGGGCTACGGCATGCGCCTGCACCCGACGCTCGGGATCTGGCGCCTGCACGCCGGGACGGACTTCCGGGCCTACTGCGGCACCCCGATCATCGCGTCGGCGTCCGGCACGGTGCTCTTCGCCCGGCGCTACGGCGGCCTGGGCAACCAGGTCCTCGTCAACCACGGCATCATGGGTGGGCAGAGCGTCATGACGAGCTACAACCACCTCTCACGGTTCGCGGTCTCGTCCGGGCAGTGGGTCGACAAGGGCACGATCGTCGGGTACTCGGGCAACACCGGGACCTCGAGCGCGTGCCACCTCCACTTCGAGGTCTACGTCGACGGGAACACCGTCGACCCGATGAGCCGGCTGTAGCCGCACCTGCGGGATAATCGGTACCGGGCGGCGTCGCACACCCGTAGCCTGACGAGCCGGCGCGCACCGGGGAACCCGGCGCAGCGGGCGTCGCGCACCCCGCGGGCTCGCGCGCACGCGCTGGCTCGACGAGCATCATCAGACCCACGAGGACGGTAGGACGACATGGCGAAGGACAACGGCCGCAAGGTCGTCGCCAGCAACCGCAAGGCACGGCACGACTACGTCATCGAGGACGTGCTCGAGGCGGGGATCGTCCTGAGCGGCACCGAGGTCAAGGCGCTGCGCATGGGGCGGGCGTCGCTCGTCGACGGATACGTCGACGTCGACCGGGGCGAGGCGTGGCTCGAGAACGTGCACATCCCCGAGTACACCGAGGGCACGTGGAACAACCACGCGCCGCGACGCAAGCGCAAGCTCCTCCTGCACAAGGAGGAGATCCTGCGGCTCGAGGCGAAGACCCGCGAGAAGGGCCACACGGTGGTCCCGCTCCAGCTCTACTTCCTCGACGGCCGCGCCAAGGTCGAGATCGCGCTCGCGCGCGGCAAGAAGGAGTACGACAAGCGCCAGGCGCTGCGGGAGAAGCAGGACAACCGCGAGGCGCTGCGCGCGATGCGTCAGCGCGAGATGCGCTGACGCCGGGGCTGGTGGGCACGCTCGCGGCGTCGTACGGTCGAGACCGGTCGCCGGCAACGGGCGGCGACAGGTCACGTCGACAGGAGGACCCATGGTCAAGCTGCGCCAGTACATCCCGCGTCTCGCGGCAGGGGCGTTCATCCTCAACTCCGGGCTGAGCAAGCGCGACGCCGACGACGAGGCGGCGCAGGGCTATCACGGCATGGCCGCGGGGACGTACCCGTTCCTCGGTGAGATCGAGCCGAAGCAGTTCGCCAAGACGCTGTCGACCGCCGAGATCGCGCTCGGTACCGCGCTCGTCACGCCGTTCGTCCCGACGGCGCTCGTCGCACCCGCGCTCGGCGCCTTCGCCGCCGGCCTCGTGGGCATGTACCTCAAGACTCCCGGCATGACGCGTGAGGACGGGATCCGTCCGAGCGACCAGGGCATCGGGCTCGCGAAGGACGTGTTCCTGCTCGGCATCGCCGGCGGCCTCCTCGCGGACGTCCTGAGCCGCAAGAAGTAGGCGTCGAGCGGACCACCGCCCCCACGCACCCCGGGGAGCGACGGGCCGGACGGAAATACGCGGGCGGCCGCCGGTGTTGATCCCGTAGGCTGTACCTGCTGCACCGCGCACGGGCTCGTCCCGGGCAGGGGCAGTGGTTGACAACTGCACAGGGGGTGATCGGTTTCGACGGTGGTCGTGCTTCGAGGAGAAGCGGGCCGAGGATGCAGGCTTATCTCGTAAACGATGTCTGCAAACTACAGGTGCCGATAACAAGCGCACCGACTTCGCACTCGCCGCCTGAGCGAGTCCTGAAGTCCGTCAGCCCGAGCTAGCTCTCGACTCGGATCCTGGCGTCATCTAGAGAGCCACTGCTCGCAGTCCTCGTCACCGGGGCTGCGGGGACACCTTGGTGACTGAGCCCGTCCGCACCTTGTCTGCGTGAGTGCGGGGGCCGAGAAAATCTGCAGCAGACTGCGCCCGGAGAAGTCCTCGATCGGCGTCACCGGACCGGGGTTCGATTCCCCGCACCTCCACCCCTGCGACGGACGGCCCGCACCTCTCGGTGCGGGCCGTCCGTCGTCACACCCCTGGCTCACGGGATCCCGGGGTCCGGCGTCTCGGGCTCCAGGTCGCCCAGCGGGGCCGTGTGCTCCCGCACGGCGACCCATGACCCGTCGTGCATCTCGTAGAGGACGGTGCTGAGCGTCGGCGTACCGAACGTCCCCGTGTCGGCGATCGTGATCGTGGTCGACGACCGGTGGCGGACCTGCGCGGAGTCGCCGCGGACCCTGACGTCCACAGGACCGGTGGCCTCGAAGGTCGTGAAGTCCCACACGCCGGCGATGACGTCGTCCAGATAGGAGTCCCGGGACAGCACGTCGCCCGTCGGGGGGACCAGCTCGAAACCGGGTGCGTGGAGCCGCTCGAGGACGTCGGCGTCGGCGTCGACGAGAGCGGCGAGCCGCTGATCCTGGATGCGTCGCAGCTCCTCGACCACTGCTCCCTCGACGACGGCGGGCGGGGACGGTTCGGTGAGACGCACCACCACGACCGTGCCTACGCACCCCAGCGCGAGTCCGACGAGCGCGGCCACCGTCGCCGTCCGTCCGGTCCGCGAGCCAGGACGAGCTCCACCGTCGTGCGGTGCGATACCGGGCTCAGGATCCGGTCCGCCGACGAGGTCCACGGTGACGGTGTCCGGTCGCGACGGCCCACGACGGTGCCTGGACATGTGGACCCCCTCCCGTCCCGCTGTGGGTGTCGCGCCGCGCCGGGCTCGGTCTGCGCCCACCTCAGTATCCGCCCACCGGCGGTCTGGAGGAGGGGCGACGACTGCCCGACCGGTGGGATCACCAGCCGTGGTTCGCCCAGGCGGTCTCCGCGTCGGCGCCCTTGAGCCATCGGACGTGCAGGACGTCGCCCGAGATCGTCAGGGTGTCGTCCTGGCGCCCGACGCACGGGGCGTCCGGGTCGTCGCAGTACACGTCGTCGCGCACCGGGTCGTCGAAGTGGGCCCGCCACTGCAGGCGCGGCTCGGGGTTCACGTGACGCGGAAACGCGTGCGGACCGATGGTGTCCCAGTGGGTGCACTCGCGCGTCACCAGGTAGCCGACGGCGTGGCCGTCCGGAGCGTCCGGGTCCCCGTCCCAGAGCCGCCCCACCTCGCCGCGGGGACCGGCCGGGTCCGTGGGGCCGTCAGTCACGCGTCGCCCCGACGAGCGGCTCGGCGCCGACCCCGGCGCCCTCGCCGGGCGCTGCGCCGGGTCCGCCGTCGGGCTCCGCCGGGTCGCCCGCCGAGGGCGGCGTCCCGCCCGCGCCGGCGCGCCGACGGCGACGCAGCACCCACCGCACGACGAGCGCGACGGCTCCGCCCACCACGAGCCACGGCAGCAGCGCCCCGACGACCACGACGAGGCCGTTGAGGGTCGCGAGCAGGGCGTTCCAGCCGTTCTCCAGCCCGCCGAGGAAGCCGCCGGGGGAGAGCTGCTCGACGGGTGCTACCTGGACGAGCGAGACGGTCACGGTCGACATCGCGACCTGGTCGGTGAGCGCCGCCCGCTGCGACTGGAGGGACTCGAGCTCCGCCTGCCGGGTGGTGAGCTCCTGCTCGGCGGCGAGCAGGTCCTCCGTGCTGCCGGCCGAGCCCATGAGGTCGCGCAGACGGTCCACGGACGTGGTGAGCGCCTCGACCCGGGCGTCGAGGTCGCGCGCGGTGCCGGTGACGTCGACCGCCTCGACCGACAGGTCGTCCACCTCGCCGATCTGCTCGAGCGCGTCGAGCGTGGCCGTGGTCCGGTCGGCGGGGACCCGGATCGTCAGCTCGGCGTGCGCGGTCCCGTCTTCGGCGTCACCCGACTGGTTGCGGGTCTCGACCCGCCCGCCGGCGCTCTCCGCGAGGTCCGCGACCTCCGCCGCGCCCGCGACCGGGTCCGCGGTCACGACCGTGACCCACCCGGTCGTGACGATCTCCCGCGCGGCCTCCGCCTGGGCGGCCTCGTCGCCCGCCGCGATGCCCGACACGGCGTCGTCGGCGCCCCCCTGGGCGGCCTCGCCGCCGCCGTCGCCCTCCACCGCGCGGTCCTCGGCCGAGACGGGCGCCGCTCCGGACTCGGAGTCGGCTGAGCCGCCGGAGCACCCCGCGAGGAGAGCCCCGCCGAGGACGAGTGCGACGGCGAGGGCGGGGAGCCGACGGGTGCTGAGACGCATGCTTGCGAGCGTAGGGGGCCAAGCGTGCGAACCGGACACGCGACCGGACATCGTGACCGTGTTGTGAACTGGTCGTGACCTGACCGCCACACGACGGCAGGATGGGTGGGTGCTCGTGTGCTGCGGACTCCTGACGCTCGACGTGGTCCAGGTCGTCGACCACCTGCCCGGTCCCGACGAGAAGGTCGTGGCCCACTCTCTCGACGCGACGTTCGGGGGGCCGGCCGCCAACGCGGCGGCGACGGCGGTCGCCCTCGGGGTGCCTGCCCGTCTGGTCGCTGCGGTCGGTACCGGTCCGGTGGCGGACGCGGTCCGCGCCGACGTCGTCGCGGCCGGCGTCGAGCTCGTCGACGCGGTCCCGGCGCGGCGCCGGGACGCGGTGCAGCCCGCGCTCTCCACCGTCCTCGTCACGGCGGGGTCGGGGGAGCGCGCCGTGGTGAGCACCAACGCCACGACGCTCGGCGACCTCGTGCCGCCGGGCGGCGTGGACGACGTCGACGCCCTGCTCGGTCCGGTAGGACCGGGAGACGTCCTGCTGCTCGACGGTCACCTCGCCCCGCTCGCGCTCGCGCTGGCGCGGCGCGCCCGGGAGGCCGGGTGCGTCGTCGTGCTCGACGGCGGCTCCTGGAAGCCGGACGCGCCGGAGCTGCTCGCGCTCTGCGACGCCGTCGTCCTGTCGGCGGACTTCCGCGTCCCCGGCGTGCCGGTCGACGACGAGGACGCGTCGGGGCGGGGGTCGGACGCGATCCTGACGGACGTCGCACGGCGCGGACCGCGCTTCGTCGCGCGGACGCGCGGTGGGCGGCCGGTCGAGGTGCTGCACGACGGGCGCCGGTCGCAGACCGCCGTGCCGTCGCCGCGCCGCGTCGTCGACACGCTGGGGGCGGGCGACGTCGTCCACGGGGCGTTCGCGGCCGCGCTCTGCGCGGGCGAGCCCTTCGCCGCCGCGCTCGCGCGAGCGGTCGTCGTCGCGACGCGCTCGGTCGAGCATCCGGGCGCGCGCGGCTGGATCGAGGCGGGGGCCGTCGGCTGACCGGAGGACCTGAGCCCCCGGAAAGCGGCCGGCTCGTCCGCCTCCGGATCGCGACGTGTCGCCCGCGTTGCCGCTCGACAACGGTTCGGTCACGGAGCCTCGAGCGGGTTGACACGCACTTAGTAAAGGCGGTCTACTAACAAACATGACAACGGCAGTCACCGGGACCGGCGCACCGCGGAGGAGGCTGAGCTCCGGGCTCAGGCCCACCTCCAAGGTGCTCCCCGAGCACGCTCGGGCCCACAACCGCTCCCTCGTGCTGCAGCACCTCTTCCACGAGGGCCCCACCTCGCGCGCCGACCTCGCCCGGGCGACGTCGCTGACCCGCGTCACGATCTCCGACCTCGTCTCCGTGCTCATCGCCGAGGGGCTCGTCGAGGAGCTCGGCGTGCGGCCCGGCCAGCGGGTCGGCAAGCCGGCGATCCTCGTCGGGATGCGGACGAGCGCCTATCAGATCGTCTCGGTCGACCTCACCGACGACGAGGTCCTGCGCGGCGCCGTCCTCACCCTCACCGGCGACTTCGTGGTGCGGCAGAGCCTCGCCGTCGACGGCCGGACCGGTTCCGAGCTCGTGGACCTGCTGACGCGCTTCTGCCGCGGGCTCATCGCGTCGGCCACCCAGCCCGTGATCGGCGTGGGCATCGGCTCCCCGGGGGTGGTCGACGCCGTCGGCCGCGTCGTCGAGGCGCCGAACCGTCGCTGGTACGACGTGCCGCTCGCGGCACAGCTCACGGAGCAGCTCGGCCTCGCCGTGCACGTCGCGAACGACGCGAACATCGCCGCGCTCGGCGAGTTCACGTTCGGCGGCGCCGCGGGGGACGGCCTGCTCGTCCTCACCGTGGGCGAGGGCGTGGGCGCCGGCATCATGGTCGACGGCGCGCGCGTGCGTGGTCACGGCGACGCGGCCGGCGAGCTGGGCCACGTGACCGTCGTCGACGACGGCGACCTGTGCGCCTGCGGCCGCCGCGGGTGCCTGGAGACCGTCCTGTCCGTCCCGGCGCTGCGGCGTGCGGTCGACGGGCTCGACACCGAGACGTCCGACGCCGCCCTGGCGTCGGTCGGCAGGACGCTGGGCATCGCCCTCGCGCCTGTCGTCAGCGCGCTGAACCTCGCGGAGGTCCTGATCAGCGGTCCGGCGGACCTGCTCGACGGACCGTTGCGGGAGGCCGCGCTCGAGACCATCCGTGGCCGCACGATGCCCGTCATCGGCAGCGGGCTCCAGGTGCGGATGGCCACGCTCGACGAAGACGTCGTCCTCGCAGGGGCCGCCGTCCTCGTCCTGTCCGGACAGCTGGGGGTCTCGTGAGCGCCACGCCCACCTGACCTTCCTGCCCGACCGGGGCGGGTCGACCACGAGACCCGTCCCCCCGCTCGCCCGGCGCCCCGGAGACCCCAGTGCTGCACCCTCCGGACGCGGGGCACCGCACACCCTGAATAACGCAGGACCCCTGCCACATCTCGTGCGCCGTCATCGACGACACCGCACAAGCACCGAGAGGAAGCACCCAGTGAAGAGGAACCGCCTCGTCGCCACGTCCGTGGCGTCGACGATCACCCTGGCGCTCGCGCTGACCGCCTGCAGCTCCGGCGGCACCACGGGCGACGACGCCACCAGCAGCGGGGACGCGACTCCCGAGCCCGGTGACATCACGCTCTGGCTCGCGGGACCCGACACGCCCCAGGAGCTCCGCGACTACCTCGTCGAGACGTTCGAGACCGAGAACCCGGGCTCGACCCTCACCATCGAGCAGAAGGAGTGGCCGGACCTCGTCACGTCGCTCACCACGGCCCTGCCCGACGCGGCGAACACGCCCGACGTCACCGAGATCGGCAACACGCAGTCCTCGACCTTCAGCACGGTCGGCGCGTTCCACGACCTCACGCCCCTGTACGAGGAGCTCGGCGGCGACAACCTGCTGCCGTCGTTCGTCGAGGCGGGCAAGGTCGGCGACCAGAACTTCGCGCTCCCGTACTACTTCGGCTCGCGCTACATGTTCTACCGCAGCGACGTCTGGAGCGCCGCGGGCCTCGCGGTCCCCGAGACGCTCGCCGAGTTCACCGACTCGGTCAAGTCGCTGCGCACGGACGCCCAGTCCGGCTTCGCGATGGGCGGCCAGGACTGGCGCAACGGCATCTCCTGGGTCTTCGCGAACGACGGCGAGCTCGCCGTCGAGGAGGACGGCCAGTGGACGTCCACGCTGAGCGACCCGAACACGATCAAGGGCCTCGAGCAGTGGCAGGAGATCTTCGAGGGCGCCTCCAACGTCCCGGCGACCGCCAAGGACGTCGCGTACTGGGAGTTCCTCAACGACGGCCCGGAGGGCGAGGCCCCCGAGGCCGCGACGATCATGGCTCCGGGCTGGGCTCGCTGGTCGATCGGTGACCTCACCACGAACGACGACGGCGAGGAGGTCCGCGACGGCATGGTCGACGAGGCCAAGTACGACATCTTCGCGCTCCCGGGCGTCGACGGTGGCGTGGCACCCGTCTTCGCCGGTGGATCGAACATCGCGGTCTCGGCGAAGTCCGAGCACCCCGAGCTCTCCGAGAACCTGCTGCGGATCATCTTCTCCTCGACGTACCAGAGCATGCTCGGCGAGAACGGCCTCGGGCCGGCCAACAGCGAGTACGTCTCGGCGCTCGGCGACGACAAGTTCGCCTCGACGATGATCGCGACCGCCGCCGACTCCAAGCTCACCCCGCCCGCCCCGGGCTGGGCCGCCGTCGAGGGCGCCCTCGTGTACGAGGAGCTGTTCCAGGCCATCGCCGAGGGCGGGGACGTCACGGAGCTCGCGGCGGAGTACGACGAGAAGATCACGCCGATGCTCAACAACGGCTGACGCCAGGCCTGATCGGACCTCGAGAATCCTGCACCTGCGCCGGTCCGGACGAAACCTGTCCGGACCGGCGCGGGCCGGGAGGAGCCCCCGCATGAACACCACCGTCTCACCGCCCGTCGCAGCGGTCGCGCCCCTCGGCGACGGCGCGGGGCCGGCACCCCGGCGGACCCGCCGCCGGCCCCGGGCCCCCTACGCCCTCCTCGTCCCAGCGCTCCTCGTGATCCTGCTCGGCATGGGGTACCCCGTCTACTGGCAGGTCATCACCTCGTTGCAGGAGTACGGGCTCGCCCAGCAGTTCGGGCAGCCGCCGACGTTCGTCGGCCTCGACAACTACGCGCGCATCTTCACGGACAGCACGATGTGGGCCGTCGTCTTCCGCTCGATCCTCTTCTGCCTCGTCAACGCCGCGCTGACGGTCGTGCTCGGCACGCTGATCGCCCTCCTCATGAAGGCCGCCGGGAGCGTGCCGCGCATCCTCCTGCAGGTCGCGATGCTCCTCGCCTGGGCCATGCCCATGGTCGCCGCGGTGACCGTCTTCAAGTGGCTGTTCAACTACCGCTCGGGCGTCGTCAACTGGCTCCTCGTCCAGCTCGGGCTCGACCAGTTCCAGGGGTACGAGTGGCTCGCGCAGCCGCTGACGTTCTTCTTCGTGGCCACCCTCGTCATCGTCTGGATGTCGGTGCCGTTCGTCGCGCTGTCGGTCTACGCCGCGCTGACGCAGGTCTCCGACGAGGTCATGGAGGCCGCGTCGCTCGACGGCGCGAGCGGCTGGGGCAAGTTCTGGCACATCGTCGTCCCGATGATCCGTCCGGTGCTGGCGATCGTGCTGCTGCTCCAGATCATCTGGGACCTGCGCGTGTTCGCCCAGATCCGTCTCCTGCAGGACGGCGGCGCACCCATCTCCGAGACCAACCTGCTCGGGAACTACATCTACGAGCTCGGCGTCGGGCGTCAGGACTTCGCGAGCGCGGCCGCCGTGTCCATCTTCGTGCTAGCGCTCACCATCGCGCTGAGCTGGCCCTATGTCCGCAGCCTGCTGAAGGAGGACGAGGCATGAGTGCCGTCACGACCTCGACCGACGCCGCACCCGTCCGCCACCGGGCGCCCGGTGGCGCCTCGGGCCGTCCCGCCCGCACGTTCCGCCCGGGCAAGGTGGGGGCGGGGGTCCTCGCCGTCGCCGTCGCGCTGCTGTGGGTCTTCCCCGTCTACTGGATGATCAACACCTCGCTCCTGCCGCGGACGCAGGTGCAGTCGCGCACCCCCACGTTCTTCAGCGCCGACGCAGGGATCTTCAACTACGCGCGCGTGCTCGACGGGGACTCGTTCCTCAACGCCCTGCGCATGAGCGTGGTCGTCACGCTCTCGACGGTGCTGTTCGTGCTGGTCTTCGCGTTCCTCGCGGCGCTCGCGATCAGCCGCTTCCGGTTCCGCGGGCGCAAGTCGTTCATCATCGCGATGCTCTTCATCCAGATGTTGCCGGCCGAGGGCCTGTTCATCGCGCAGTACCGCATGCTGTCGAGCGCGAACCTGCTCAACTCGGCGGTCGGGCTCACCGTGCTCTACACGGCCGCCGTCGTGCCCTTCACGGTGTGGATGCTGCGCGGGTTCGTCGCCGGAGTGCCGGCCGAGCTCGAGGAGGCGGCGATGGTCGACGGCCTGAGCAGGACGGGGGCGTTCATCCGCATCACCTTCCCGCTCCTCGCCCCCGGCCTCGTCGCCGCCGGCGTGTACGCGTTCCTGCAGGCCTGGAACGAGTTCACGGTCGCTCTCGTCGCGCTGCCGTCCAACCAGGCGCAGACGCTCCCGCTCTGGCTGCGCGGGTTCCTCAACTCGAGCGTCAGCCAGGGGGTCAACTGGGGCGAGGTGATGGCGGCGTCGACGCTCATCGCGGTCCCCGTCATCATCTTCTTCCTCATCGTCCAGGGCCGGATGACCGGCGGCCTGGTCTCGGGCGCGGTGAAGGGCTGACGTGAGCGACCTGACCACGGCCGCCTCGCTCTCCGGCGAGGCGGCCGCCCCGAGCGCCCTCGGCGCGACGCCACGGCCGAGACCTGCGACCGAGACCCTGGAGCGCCCCGGGCCCGGGTGGACGGCGGGGCTCGACATCGGCGGGACGAAGGTGCTCGCGACCGTCCTCGGGCCCGACGGCGTCGCGCACGAGGCCGTGCGGGTCCCCACGGTCCGGGGCCCGCAGGGCGTCGTGGCCAGCGCCGCGCGCGCCGTGCGCGAGGTCGCGAGCAGGGCCGGGGTCGACCTGGCCGTGCTCGACGGCGTCGGCGTGGGGGTACCGGGCCTCGTGGACCCCGACGACGGGTCCGTGACCCATGCGGTCAACCTCGGCATCGAGGGTGTCCGCTTCCCGTTGTCGCGCGCGCTGTCCGACGAGCTGGGCGGGACGCCCGTGCGCACGGACAACGACCTCAACGTCGCGGCCCTCGGGGCCTCGCACCTCCGGGGTCCGGACGGGGGCGACCTCGCGTTCCTCGCGCTCGGCACCGGGCTCGCCGCAGGCATCGTCCTGGGCGGCGAGCTCCGCCGCGGTGTGAGCGGGGCCGCGGGGGAGATCGGGCACATCCCGATCGACCCACGGGGTCCGGTGTGCGCGTGCGGTCAGCGGGGCTGCGTCGAGGTGTACGCCTCGGGCTCCGCGCTCAGCGCGCGCTGGCCGTCGCGCCACGGGCGTCCCGCGCCGGCCGAGCTGTTCGAGGCCGCGGCGGCGGGCGACGCGGAGGCGGTGCGCATCAAGGCGGAGTTCGCGTCCGCGGTCGCGAGCGCCGTGCGCATCCTCGAGCTGACCGTCGACGTGCGCCACGTCGTCCTGGGAGGCGGGGTCTCCGCGCTCGGCGAGCCGCTGCTCGACGCCGTCCGCGCCGCCCTCGAGGACCAGTCGCGCTCGTCCCCGTTCCTGTCGTCGTTGCGGCTCGCGGACCGTGTGTCCCTCGCGCCCGACGACGTCCCCGTCGCCGCCGTGGGTGCCGCCCTCGTCGGCCGTCGAGAGGTGTCCTGATGGAAGTCGTGATCGCTCCCGCCACGAGGCTCGCCGAGCTGGCCGCCGACGCGGTCGACGCGCTCGTGCGCGCGCGGCCCGACGCCGTGCTGGGTCTCGCCACGGGGTCCAGCCCGCTGAAGGTGTACGACGAGCTGGCGCGTCGGCACGAGCAGGAGGGGTTGTCGTTCGCGCAGGCACGGGCCTTCATGCTCGACGAGTACGTCGGCCTGCCCGCCGAGCACCCGGAGCGGTACCGCAACGTCATCGAGACGGAGATCGCGTCCCGCGTGGACCTCGCCCCCGGGGCCGTGCAGGGGCCGGACGGGAACGCCGAGGACCTGCCCGCGGCGTGCGCCGCGTACGAGGCCGCGATCTCCGACGCCGGCGGGGTGGACCTGCAGATCCTGGGGATCGGCACCGACGGGCACATCGCGTTCAACGAGCCGGGGTCCTCGCTGGCGTCGCGCACGCGGATCAAGACGCTCACGGCCCAGACGCGCGAGGACAACGCGCGGTTCTTCGGCGACGACGTGGACCGGGTGCCGCGACACTGCCTGACGCAGGGTCTGGCGACGATCATGTCCGCCCGGCACCTCGTGCTGCTCGCGACGGGCAAGGGCAAGGCCGAGGCCGTGCACCAGCTCGTGGAGGGCCCGATCAGCGCCCTGTGGCCCGCGACGATCATGCAGATGCACCCGCACGCGACCGTGCTCGTGGACGACGCCGCGGCCTCGCGCCTGCAGCTCGCGGACTACTACCGCCAGACCTACGCCTCGAAGCCGGAGTGGCAGGGGCTCTGAGCATGCACGAGCGCACGCGCCCCGGCGTACCCGGGCCGCGAGCGCCAGTCCTCCCGCTGGCCGCCCGCCGGCGCCGGTCACGCCCCTGACCGGTGCCGGCGGGCTCATCTGCGCCCGGGACCGGCGGACGCGCTGTCGGCGCGGCGACGTAGACTGCTGGCCATGACCGAACTCCGCGCGAGCACGCCCCCCGGCGGTCCCGAGGACCCGTTCCGGAGCCCTGCGACCGAGCCGACCACGGGCACGTCGACAGGCGTCCTCGAGCGCGAGGAGACCCACGAGCAGGCCGAGCCGGGCGACCACGAGCGCTTCGCGCACTACGTGCGCAAGGAGAAGATCATGGAGTCGGCGATGTCCGGCAAGCCGGTGATCGCGCTCTGCGGCAAGGTCTGGGTACCGGGCCGCGACCCGAACAAGTTCCCCGTGTGCCCCACGTGCAAGGAGATCTACGACGGTCTGCGGGAGCCGCAGGACGGCGAGGGTGACTCCGGCAAGTGAGCGGCACGCCCCACTCGTCGTCCACCTCCCCTAACTCTCCTCGCGCCACCTCCGGCGCCCCTCCGGCCGCACCGCAGAGCCCGTCGTCCGCGGCGGCCTCGCACCTCTCCCCGGCGTTCCCGCGTCGCGCCCCGTGGGGCTCGGCGTCCAGGCTGCGCGCGTGGCAGGCGGAGGCCCTCGAGCTCTACCGCGGCCGCGCGCCGCGTGACTTCCTCGCCGTCGCCACGCCCGGCGCCGGCAAGACGACGTTCGCGCTGCGCGTCGCGACGGAGCTCCTCGAGCAGGGCGTCGTGCGTCGCGTCACGGTCGTCGCCCCGACGGAGCACCTCAAGCACCAGTGGGCCGACGCCGCCGCGCGCGTCGGCATCCGCATCGACCCCAACTTCCGCAACAGCCAGGGGCGGCACGGGTCGCACTACGACGGCGTCGCGCTGACGTACGCGCAGGTCGCGGCGAAGCCCGCGCTGCACGCCGCGCGCACGACCGCCGAGCGCACGCTCGTCATCCTCGACGAGGTCCACCACGGCGGGGACGCCCTGTCCTGGGGCGAGGCGGTGCGCGAGGCGTTCGAGGACGCCACGCGGCGCCTGAGCCTCACGGGTACTCCGTTCCGGTCCGACACGGCCGCGATCCCGTTCGTCGAGTACGAGCGCGGCCCCGACGGGATCCGCCGCTCGAAGGCCGACTACACGTACGGGTACGGCGAGGCGCTGCGCGACCACGTCGTGCGGCCGGTGCTCTTCCTCACGTACTCCGGCCAGATGCGCTGGCGCACGAAGGCGGGCGACGAGGTGAGCGCACGCCTCGGGGAGCCGCTCACGAAGGACATGACCGGGCAGGCGTGGCGCACGGCGCTCGACCCGAACGGCGAGTGGATCCCGTCCGTCCTCGCGGCGGCGGACAAGCGCCTCTCCGAGGTCCGGCGCGCGATCCCGGACGCGGGGGGTCTCGTCATCGCGACGGACCAGACGGACGCGCGCGCCTACGCGGGCCACCTCGCGCGGCTCACGGGGAAGTCGCCGACGGTCGTGCTCTCCGACGACGAGGGCGCGAGCGGGCGCATCGAGGAGTTCTCCGACGGCGACCAGCGCTGGATGGTCGCGGTGCGGATGGTGTCCGAGGGAGTGGACGTCCCGCGCCTGGCCGTGGGCGTGTACGCGACCTCGACCTCGACGCCGCTGTTCTTCGCGCAGGCCGTCGGGCGCTTCGTGCGCGCGCGGCGGCGGGGCGAGACGGCGTCGGTGTTCCTCCCGAGCGTCGCGCCGCTGCTCGAGCTCGCGAACGGGCTCGAGGTCGAGCGGGACCACGCGCTCGACCGCCCGCTCACGGCGGAGGAGCAGGGCGAGGGGTTCGACCCGGAGGCGGCGGAGCTCGCCGCGGCCAACCGGGAGGACAAGGCCTCGGGGGAGCTCGTCCAGGGCAGCTTCGAGGCGCTCGAGGCCCAGGCGTCGTTCGACCGCGTCCTGTTCGACGGCGGCGAGTTCGGCACGGGCGCGGACGTCGGCTCGGACGAGGAGCTCGACTTCCTCGGCCTGCCGGGGCTGCTCGACGCGGACCAGGTGACGAGCCTCCTGCGTCAGCGGCAGGCCGACCAGATCAGCGCACGGTCCAAGAACGGTGTCGCGGCCGAGCGCGCGCGCTCCGAGCTGGAGCACCGGCGGGCGGCCGACCTGCGCAAGGAGCTCCAGCAGCTGGTGTCCGCGTGGGCGCGGCGCAGCGGGCAGCCCCACGGGACGGTGCACAACGAGCTGCGCCGTCGCTGCGGCGGCCCGGAGGTCCCGCTCGCGACCGTGGAGCAGCTCGACGCGCGCGTCAGCCTCGTCCGGGGCTGGTTCGTCGGCAAGAAGTAGTCAGTCGAGCGTGCGGACGACCGTGGGGATCGCCGGGTCGCCCGCCGAGAGCCGGCGTGCGCCGCGGGGCAGCTCGGCGCGCGACTCGCGGTGCCGGTCCGCCGCGTTCTGCACGCCGTACGACCCGACCCAGCGCGAGTCCACGGCGCCGTCGACCACGAGCGGGACGTGCAGGGGGCGCACGTCGCCCTCCTCGGCGTCCGGGTCCCAGTCCCGGACGGCGAGGTCGGCGCCCGTGACCACGAGCTCCTCGACGGCGCGACCGTCGTCCCCGTAGCGGCGGGCGGCGACCTTCCGGCCGCCGGTGCTCGTCTTGGCCGTCGAGGCCTTGGCGACCGGCTGCAGCACGCCCGACGCGTCCTCGCGGGCGACGAGCTTGTAGACCATGCCGCACGTCGGCGCCCCGGAGCCGGTGACGAGCGACGTGCCGACGCCGTACGAGTCGACCGGTGCCGCCGCCAGCGCCGCGATCGCGTACTCGTCGAGGTCGGACGTCACCGTGATCCTCGTGTCGCATGCGCCGAGCGAGTCGAGCTGTCGGCGGACCTCGACGGCGAGGACGCCGAGGTCGCCCGAGTCGAGCCGCACCGCCCCGAGCCCGGTCCCCGCGGCGCGGACGGCGTTCGCGACGCCGCGGTGCACGTCGTAGGTGTCGACGAGCAGCGTGGTCCCGGGTCCCAGGGAGGCGACCTGGGACGCGAAGGCCGACTCCTCGTCGTCGTGCAGGAGCGTGAAGGCGTGGGCCGCGGTGCCGATGGTCTCCAGGCCGTAGCGGCGCCCCGCCTCGAGGTTGGACGTCCCGGCGAAGCCCGCGACCACGGCGGCGCGTGCCGCGGCGACCGCCGCCTGCTCGTTGGCGCGGCGCGCACCCATCTCGAGGCACGGGCGGTCGACGGCCGCGCTCGTCATGCGGGACGCGGCGGACGCGATCGCGGAGTCGTAGTTGAGGATCGACAGCACGAGGGTCTCGAGCACGACCGCCTCGGCGAACGTGCCCTCCACGACCATCACCGGGGAGTGGGGGAAGAACACCTCGCCCTCGGCATACCCGTTGATCGAGCCCGTGAAGCGGTAGCCCGCGAGGTAGTCGAGCGTGCGGTCGTCCACGACGGAGTGCGCATGCAGCCAGTCGAGCTCGTGCGGCGAGAAGCGGAACGCGGCGAGCGCCTCGAGCACACGACCCGTCCCCGCGAGCACCCCGTAGCGCCGTCCGGCCGGGAGGCGCCGGGTGAACACCTCGAACAGGCAGTGGCGGTGCGCGGTGCCGTCGGCGAGCGCCGCCTGGAGCATCGTCAGCTCGTAGCGGTCCGTGAGGAGGGCGGTCGACGTGCTGGGGCCGTTGCCCACGGGTGCGGTCGCGCCGAGGGCGGCGTCGAGTCCGGGCGCGAGGGCGGCCCGGAGGGCGGCGGTGCCCCGGTCGTTCAGGCTCATGCGGACACCGTAGGGCAGACGACCCCGTCACGGGCGGTGACGGGCCCGCGAATACAGTGGTGGGGTGAACCTCCCCCCGATCTTCACCCGCGCCGCCGCGCCCCGGGCCTCCGTCGCGGTCCCCGACGAGGCGACCCGCACCGACCTCGACGTGGCCGCCGACAGCCCGTGGGTGACCCTCGTGTGGAACGACCCGGTGAACCTCATGAGCTACGTCGCCTACGTGTTCGAGTCGTACTTCGGGTACCCCACGTCGCGGGCGAACGAGCTCATGCTCCAGGTGCACCACGAGGGCCGCGCGGCCGTCTCGACCGGGACGCGCGAGCGCATGGAGGTGGACGTGCAGGCCATGCACGGCTTCGGTCTCTGGGCCACGATGCAGCGGAGCGACGAGGCATGAGGCCGTTCCGCACCGACGAGCTGGGGTACGTCGCCGAGCTCGAGCCGTCCGAGCGCATCGTGCTGGCGCAGCTCGCGGGCGACGTCGCGCAGATGCTGCAGGAGCACGCGCCGGTCGACGCGCCCGGGGCCCGGGACCTCGGGGGCGCGGGGGACGGGTCCGAGGACGGCGAGGCCTGGGCGCCGCCCGGGTGGACGGGTCCCGCCCCCCGCGCGACCGGGTCCGGCACGCCGCGGTCCGACCGCAGGGCGCCGCTCGACCCGGCGGTGCGCCGTCTGCTCCCGGCGGCGTCCGACGACGCCGCGGTCGCGGCCGAGTTCCGCCGGTTCACGCAGGACGACCTGGCGGGGGAGAAGATCGGCCGGCTCGTGCTGCTCGGCCAGATGCTCGTGGACGGGGAGCCGGCGCACGCCGCGCCCTTCGTCGTGCCGCGCGACACCGCCAAGCGGGTCGCGGGCGCCCTGACGGACGTGCGCCTCGTGCTCGCCGAGCGCCTCGACCTGCGGACCGACGAGCAGGTCGAGGGCCTGTACGACGAGCTCGACGCGGAGGGCGACGACGGCCCGGACGACGCCTCCGACGTCGACGGGCTCGCGGCGCGACGGTTCCTCGTGAGCGTGTTCCTCCTCACGGGCCTGCTGCAGGAGTCGCTCGTCGACGGTATGCTCGCCGACCTGAGGGCGCGGCGCGGACGCGACGGGGACTGACGGCCGCGTCGGGCTGTGGGCGCTGCCACAGCCCGACGGCGCGCGCACGGGGGGTCGTCCGGCGCCGGTCGCACTAGGCTCGGGCGCGTGAACGACGCTCCCATCGGCATCTTCGACTCGGGCGTGGGCGGGCTCACGGTGGCCCGCTCGATCCTCGACCAGCTGCCGAACGAGTCGCTCCTCTACATGGGGGACACCGCCAACGGCCCGTACGGCCCGAAGCCCCTCGCGGCGGTGCGCGCGATGGCGCTCGCCGTCATGGACCGGCTCGTCGACGACGGCGTGAAGATGCTCGTCATCGCGTGCAACTCGGCGTCGGCGGTCGTGCTGCCCGACGCCCGGGAGCGGTACACCGTGCGGCGCGGCATCCCCGTGGTCGAGGTCGTCCTGCCCGCGGCACGCCGGGCGGTGCTCGCCACGCGCTCGGGGCACATCGGGGTCATCGGCACCAAGGCGACGGTCGACTCCAAGGCGTACGACGACGCGTTCGCCGTCGCGCCGGGGCTGCAGATCACGACGCGGGCGTGCCCCGCGTTCGTCCCGCTCATCGAGGAGGGCGTGACGTCGGGCCCCGAGGTGATGGCGGTCGCGCACGAGTACCTCGACCCGGTCAAGGCGGCCGGGGTGGACACGCTGGTCCTCGGCTGCACGCACTACCCGCTCCTCACGGGCGCGATCTCCTACGTCATGGGGGAGGACGTCACGCTCGTGTCGAGCGCCGAGGAGACCGCGAAGGACGTCTACCGCACGCTCGTCGCGCACGACCTCGAGCGCTCGCGCGACGCCGGGCCGCCGCTGCACCGCTTCCTGGCGACGGGCAGCGCCGAGCCGTTCGAGCACCTCGCGCGCCGGTTCCTCGGGCCCGAGGTCCTCACCGTGGAGGCCGCCTGATGCGCCTCGTCACGGTCGGCTGCTCCGGGTCGTTCGCGGGCCCGGCCTCGCCCGCGTCGTCGTACCTGGTCCAGGTGCCGGCCGCCGAGGCCGCTGCCGCGGGTCACGAGGAGCGCGACTGGAGCGTCGTGCTCGACCTCGGGAACGGCTCGCTGGGCGCGCTGCAGCGGTTCGTCGACCCGCTCGACCTCGACGCCGTCGCGCTCTCGCACCTGCACCCCGACCACTTCGTCGACGTGTGCGGCCTGTACGTGTACCTGCGGTACCACCCGGCACGGGGCTCCGCCCGGACGGGGGTGCCGTCGCGGCTGCCCGTGCTCGGGCCGTCGGACACGGTGGCGCGCCTCGACGCCGCCTACGGGGCGGAGCCCGGCGACGGGCTCGCCCACGAGCTCGACGTGCGGACCTGGGAGCCCGGGACCGCGGTCACCGTGGGACCGCTGACGCTCGAGCCGTTCCGCGTGTTCCACCCCGTCGAGGCGTACGGCGTGCGCGTCACGGGACCGTCGACGCTCCGGCCCGGGGAGCGGGCCGTGCTCGCGTACACGGGTGACACCGACGCGTGCGACGGTGTCGTCGAGCTCGCGCGCGACGCCGACCTGCTGCTGTCCGAGGCGGCGTTCCACGAAGGTCGCGACGACGCCGTCGAGCGGGGCATCCACCTCACCGGGAGGCGGGCGGGGGAGGTCGCGACCGCGGCGGGCGCACGCAGGCTCGTGCTCACGCACCTCCCGGCCTGGAACGACCCCGACCGTTCTCGCGACGAGGCGCGCGAGGTCTACGCCGGTCCGGTCGACGTCGCGACGACGGGCGCCGAGTTCCTCCTCTAGCCGCTCAGCGGACGGGGTCCGGTCGGTAGGGTGGGCGCATGACCTCCCCCCAGACCTCCGGCGGCTCCGTGCTGCGCGTCGACGGCCGCGCGCCTGACCAGCTCCGTCCCGTCACCATCACGCGGAACTGGCTCGACCAGGCCGAGGGCAGCGTCCTCGTCGAGTTCGGGCGCACGCGCGTGCTGTGCGCCGCGTCGTTCACCGAGGGCGTCCCGCGCTGGCGCAAGGGCTCGGGCGAGGGCTGGGTCACGGCCGAGTACGCGATGCTGCCGCGCGCGACGAACGAGCGGAGCCAGCGCGAGTCTGTCAAGGGCAAGATCGGCGGCCGCACGCACGAGATCTCGCGGCTGATCGGCCGCTCGCTGCGCGCGGTCATCGACGTCTCCGCGCTCGGCGAGAACACGATCGTCCTCGACTGCGACGTGCTCCAGGCCGACGGCGGGACACGCACCGCCGCGATCACCGGCGCCTACGTCGCGCTCGCCGACGCGGTCGCGTGGGGCCAGCGCCACGGGCACGTGAAGTCCGGGGGCAAGGCCGTCCTCACGGACTCGGTGGCCGCCGTGAGCGTCGGGATCGTCGACGGCGTGCCGATGCTCGACCTCCCGTACGTCGAGGACGTGCGTGCCGAGACGGACATGAACGTCGTCACCACGGGCGCAGGGACCTTCGTCGAGGTGCAGGGGACGGCCGAGCACGCGCCGTTCGACCGCGCCGAGCTCGACGCGCTCCTCGACCTCGCGGTCGCCGGGACCGCGCAGCTCACCGCGATCCAGCGCGCGGCGCTCGAGGCGGGCGCGTGAGCGGGTCGACCGTCCAGGTGCCCGACGGCGCGCGCCTCGTCCTCGCGACGCACAACCGGGGCAAGCTCGCCGAGCTGCGCGCGATCCTCGCGGCCGAGCTCGACGCGCACCCGGGGCTCGCGCTCGCGCCCGAGCACGTCGTCAGCGCCGGCGACGTCGGCGCGCCCGAGCCCGTCGAGGACGGCGTGACGTTCGCCGAGAACGCTCTCGTCAAGGCGCGCGCGCTCGCGGCGGCCACGGGCCTGCCGGCCGTCGCGGACGACTCGGGTCTCGCCGTCGACGTCCTGGGCGGCGCGCCAGGCATCTTCAGCGCCCGGTGGGCGGGGCGGCACGGCGACGACGTCGCGAACCTCGAGCTCCTGCTCGCGCAGCTGCGCGACGTGCGCCCCGAGCACCGCGGTGCGGGGTTCGTGTGCGCGGCGGCGCTCGTCACGCCGGACGGTTACGAGGTCGTGCGCACGGGGGAGATGCGCGGCGTACTCCTCGACGCGCCGCGGGGCGAGAACGGGTTCGGGTACGACCCGATCCTCGAGCCGACCGACCAGCCGGGCGCCCCGTCGTCCGGCGCGGGCTCGGCGCGCCGCTCGGCCGCCGAGCTGAGCCCGACCGAGAAGAACGCGATCAGCCACCGCGGCACCGCGTTCCGTGCGCTCGCCCCGGAGATCGTCGCCGCCCTCGCGCCGAGGTAGCACACCGGTCGCGCGCTGGTACCGCAGTCGCACGAGGTGGTGTCCCGGCCCGGGAGCGTCAGCGCCCGGAGAGCTCGCGTTCGCGGCGACGTCGGTCCGCGGGGCGCAGGACGTCGACGAGCGCGACGACGCCGCGCCAGCCCAGCATCGTCACGCCGAGCACGCTGAGCGACACGAGCTGGAACGCCGGCGCCACGCCCTGGCCCGTGAGCACGCGCAGCAGCACCCCGAGGGCCCACGCGCAGGCCCAGACGACGACGCCGGTGGGCACCAGCCGCCACGGCCTGCGCCACGCCCGCGTGACGAGCCACCCGACCAGCGCCCCCGCCGCGAAGGGCCACGCGACGTACAGCAGCCGCACGGCTCCCTCGCCGGGAGTGTGCGCCGCGAGACCGCCGGACGCGAGCGCGAGCACGCACGCGACATCGGCCAGCGCGGCGAGGACGACGAGACCGGCGCGGGGTCGGGCCGCGCCAGGCACGGACGACGACTCCGCGAGACCGGGTGGGCGGTCGGTCGGCGTGCTCATGGGTCGACCGTACCCGCGAGATCGACCCGTCGGGCGCGAGATCGACCTTCAGGAGATCGACCTCACGACGCCCGGGTCGACCTCGTGACCGGTACGACCCCGTCGTGTCCCGGGGGATGCGGGCGTCGGGGCCCGCGCCGCCTAGGGTTGAGCCGTGCACCTCGCCGCCGACGACCTCGCCTTCTCCTACCCGGGTCGTCCCGTGCTCGACGGCGTGAGCGTGCGCGTCGCGGAGGGGACCCGGCTGGGCGTGGTGGGGGAGAACGGGACGGGGAAGTCGACGCTGCTCCACGTCCTGTCGGGCGACCTCGTGCCGAGCAGGGGCGAGGTGCGACGCGCGGGCGACCTGGCCGTCGTCGAGCAGGAGCTCGCCGTGGCCCCGGGACAGACCGTCGGCGACCTGGTGCACGCGACGCTCGCGGAGCTGCGTGCCGTCGCCGCGGCGCTCGACGCCGCCGCACGGGAGTTCGACCACGACACCGGGGACCTCGCGGAGCTCACCGCGATCCTCGCCCGTGCGGAGCACCTCGCGGTGTGGGACGCGGATCGTCGCGTCGACGTCGCGCTGTCCCGCCTGGCCGCGTGCCGCGACCGCGACCGCGAGCTCGCGACGCTGTCCGTCGGTGAGCGCTACCGGGTGCGGCTCGCGTGCCGACTCGCCGAGCGCGCCGAGCTCCTGCTCCTCGACGAGCCGACGAACCACCTGGACACGAGCGGGATCGACTTCCTCACGGGCGAGCTCGTCGCGTGGCGCGGCGGGGTGGTCATGGTCACGCACGACCGGCAGCTCCTCGACGACGTCGCGACCGAGATCCTCGACCTCGACCCGTCGATGGACGGCAAGCCGGTCCTCTACGGCCAGCCCGGCTACCTCTCGTACCGGTTCGCGAAGAACCAGGCCCTGCACCGCTGGCGCCAGCGCTACCGCGCCGAGCGCAAGCGCGCGGAGAAGCTCGCCGAGGTGCTCGACGCGTCGTACGAGGGGCTCTCCGACGAGTGGCGTCCGCCCAAGGGCAGCCAGAAGCACCGCCGCGCCACGCGCGCCCGCATCCACGTCAAGGCCGCGGACCGGATGATCCAGAGGCTCGAGGCCGAGTCGGTCGAGGTCCCGGTGCCACCGCTGCAGCTCGCGTTCCCCGAGCTGCCCGCGATGTCCCCGGGCTGGAACCCCGCCGACCCCGTGCTGGAGCTGCGCAGCCCGCGCGTCGGGGCCGACGACGGTCCTCGCCTCGACCTGCCGGGCACACGGGTCGCGATCCCGCCGTCGGGGCGGCTCCTCGTCACCGGACCCAACGGCAGCGGGAAGTCGACGTTCCTCGCGGCGCTCGCGGGCCGCGTCGCTCTCGACCGGGGCGCGCGGTCTGCGGTCGACGGCGTGCGGCTCGGCGTCGTCGCGCAGGAGGGCCCCGATCTGCCGGCCGGGGCGGAGGAACGCACGGGCTTCGACGAGTACGGCCGGGAGGCGCTCGAGCTGCTCGACGCCGGGCGCCTCGACACCGAGCACCTCGTGCCCGTCGCGTTCCTGGGTCTGCTCACCGAGGAGGACCTCGACCGGCCGCTGCGCGAGCTGTCCGCCGGCCAGCGTCGCCGCTTCGACCTCGCGCGCGCCCTGCTCGCCGCGCCGCACGTGCTGGTCCTCGACGAGCCGACCAACCACCTGTCGATCGACCTCGTCGACGAGCTCACGCAGGCGCTGCGCGTGACGCCCGCGGCCGTCGTCGTCGCGACGCACGACCGACGCATGCGCGAGGACTTCGAGGACTGGCCCCGGCTCGAGCTCGCGGGCTGACCGACGAGCCGCGCGACACCCCTCGGGGAGCAGACGCTCAGACGCGGGGCGGTACCGTGGCCGGGACCAGGGCGTCGGCGAGGGCGCGTCCCCACGTGCGGGCTCGCTCGAGCTCGCCCTCGTCCAGCGGGCCCTCGACGTCGCCGACGTAGAACGACGCCGGGGCCGTGAGCAGGCGGTAGCCGGCGCGCCGCAGCACCTTGGCGGCCCCGCGTGCCGCCGAGCCCGGGAGCGGCTTGACCTTGGTGACGCGCGTGTCGAACGTCGCGGCGAGGCGCGCGTCGGCCGTGCGC
This sequence comes from Cellulosimicrobium sp. So1_17, assembly GCF_055181235.1. Lineage (NCBI taxonomy): Bacteria > Bacillati > Actinomycetota > Actinomycetes > Micrococcales > Promicromonosporaceae > Cellulosimicrobium > Cellulosimicrobium sp. So1_17. The sequence goes on along the minus strand of NZ_CM143702.1, from coordinate 1,342,867 downwards.
GGTATCGACTCGACCCACTCGCGCAGACCGCGGGTGCGGCGCGAGACGTCCCCGGTCGCGCGCTGGACGGCGTCCGCACGGGTCGCCGGACGCGTCATGCCGAACGCGTGCGTCGGACCGCCCGCGACGAGCAGGTCGGCCTCGGGCAGCACGTCGGGCGCGGCGGCCGCGTCGTCGACGTCGAGGACCAGGACGCGGACCCGTTCCCCGAGACCCTGCGCCACGGCGCGGGCGACCCGCTCGCTGTTGCCGTACATCGACTCGTACACCACGACCGCGTCCATGACCGCTCCCTCGTCCCGGTGCCCGACGTACGGGCGCCCTCCTCCTATGCTCGTGCGCCGGTGCGGGGCGCGGCAGGGGCGCCGGTCACGTCCGGCCGGGACCTCGGTCCCGAGCCCGTCCGTCGCGACCGGCCCACGCGCGGAACGGCTGTCAGGGCGCGGGACGCAGGCGCGAGTCCACGACCTTCACGAGCCACGCGAGGCCGAGGAAGACCGCGGCGACCACCGCGGTGTTCACGAGGGCGGGCCCGTAGCCGAGCCGGCCCACGTCGAGGAACGGGTACGGGTACCAGCCCACGACCGCGCCGCGCACGAAGGTGTACGCGATCCACGCCAGCGGGTACGCGACGGACCACCAGACCGTCTCGGAGGTGACGCCCGGCCGCGGTCCCACCAGCCCCCATGCCGCCACCGCCAGGAGCGGAGAGAGCAGGTGGAGCAGCAGGTTGGACACCTGGCCGGCGGCGGACAGGTCCTGCAGGCCGCGCAGCACCGTGGTGTAGACGATCCCCGTCACGGCGATGCACAGCAGGGCGTCGAGCCGCGCGACGCGGAAGACGCGGCCGTCGCGGCGCGGGTCGAGCGCGAGGAGCAGCGACACGACGCCGACGAGGAGGTTGGACTGGATCGTGAAGTAGCTGAAGAGCCGGACGATGCGCTCCGCGTGGCTCGGCGCGGTCCCCGCCCCGCCGGTGAGCGCGATGACCAGCTCCATCGCGACGCCGGTGAGCGCGACGAGCGCGACGAGCGCGTGCAGGCTGCGCGCGACACCCGTGCCGGACCGACGACCGGGCGGCGCGACGTCGCGACCGACCGGCCCGGCGGCGTGGGTCACGGGAGGCGGCCCACGTGGGCCATCGCCTGCCGGAGCAGCACCCCCTGGCCCCCGCGCATCTCGAGCTGGACCTCGTCGCTGCACGCCTGCTCGGGCGTGAGCCAGGCGAGCTCGAGCGCGTTCTGCTGCGGGCGGCAGTCGCCGGACACCGGCACGACGTACGCGAGCGAGACCGCGTGCTGGCGTGGGTCGTGGTACGACGTGATGCCGGGCGTCGGGAAGTACTCGGCGACGGTGAACGGCTGCGGCGAGGCCGGGACCTGGGGGAGGGCGACCGGCCCGAGGTCCTTCTCGATGTGCCGCAGCAGCGCGTCGCGGATGCGCTCGTGGAACATGACGCGGCCCGACACGAGGGCCCGCGTCATCATCCCGTCGGGGGCGACGCGCAGCAGCAGCCCGACCGCGACGACGTCCCCCGAGTCGTCGACGCGCACCGGGACCGCGTCGACGTAGACGAGAGGGAGCTGCGAGCGCACGACGGCGATCTCCTCGGGCGTCAGCCACCCCGCAGGCTGCGGGTTGTCGTTCGAGAAGTCGTCGGGCGGGAAGTCGGCGGTGTCGGTCACGCGACTGTTCTACCCCGCGCGGCGGGTCGGAGCGAGTCCGTCGGCGTCAACAGCCCGGTACGACGGGCTCGCTGAAGCGTGCGACGAGCTCGACGAGCAGCCGTTCCGCGACCGGTCCGGGCAGCGCCTCCATGACGGCGAGCAGCGGGGCGAGGCTCCCGGGCAGCGCGAGATCTCCCCGCCCGGCGGCCTCCGGCCCGTCGACGTCGTGCCCGGCGGAGCCGGTCTCGCCGGGACCCGGGCCGTCGAGCAGCGCGGCGCGCAGGACGGCCCAGATCTCGTCGGCCCCCGCCGCCGCCAGGTGCTCGACCGCGTCCTCGGGCGAGGTGCCGAGGCCGGCGGCGATGCCACCGAGCACGACGTCGGCCGCGGGCCGGGCGACGCCGCGCACCGCGTCGGCCCCCGCGCGCAGCGCGTCGACCAGGTCGTCCACCACGGACTCCGTGACGGGGGTGACCGTGAGGTGCGTGGTGTGCGGGAGGCGGGTGCCGTCGTCCTGCACGAGGCCGGGCTGCGGCTGCAGCACCCAGCCGCGCGTGCGGACGGCGTCCGCCCAGACGTGCGGGTCGACGCGCCGGTCGGGGCGGACGGCGTCGTCGGCCGCGACGGCGATCAGCGGGCCGCTCGGGGTCCCGACCACCCGCAGCCCGTCGATCTCGCCCACCGCGGCCGTGAGCGCCCGCGTCGCGCGGACGCAGCGGGCCGTGAGCGCGGTGTAGCCCTCGGTGCCCAGCGCCTGGCTGACGGCCCACGCCGCGGCGAGCGGGGCGGCCGACCGCGAGCCCGACATCGTCGCGTTGACCACCGGGTAGCCCGGCCACGCGGTCGTCGCGAAGAACTGCCGCCGCTGCCGGTCACGGCCGCGCACGAGCAGGACCGACGCGCCCTTGGGCGCGTAGCCGTACTTGTGGACGTCCGCGGAGATGCTCGTGACCCCGGGGACGGCGAAGTCGAACGTGGGCAGGGTGTCGCCGCCGGCGGCCTCCCAGAACGGCAGGACCCAGCCGCCCACGCACGCGTCGACGTGCACCGGCACCCCGAGATCGTGGGCCGCGCGCGCGATCTCGGCCACGGGGTCCACGACGCCGTGCGGGTACGACGGCGCGGAGACGGCCACGAGCGCGACGTCGCCCGGCCCGCCGTCCGGGCCGGAGCGCAGCTCCGCGAGGGTCCGGGCGACGTCCGCCCTGCCCGTCGCCGGGTCGACGGGCAGGGCGGTGAGCCCCACGTCGAGGTAGTGCGCCGCCTTGCGGAACGCGGCGTGGACGCTCGTGGGGACGACGATGCGCGGGCGCACGCCCGGGTGCTCGGCGGCGAACGCGTCGCGCGCGATCTTCACCGCGAGGAGGCAGCTCTCCGTGCCTCCGGACGTCACGGAGCCCACGACCGTTCCCGGACCGTCGTCGGGTCCGTGGAGCATGCGCCGGGCGAACCCGACGAGCTCACGCTCCATGACCGCGACCGACGTGAACGTCGTCGGGTCGAGCCCGTTGACGGGCTGCACCGCCCGTGCGGCGGCGGCCGCGAGCTCGTCGAGCTCCGCCAGGCCGGGGTCGTAGACGTAGGACAGGACCCGGCCCCCGTGCGTCGGGGCGTCCGCCGCGCGCAGCGCGGCTAGACGCTCGAGGATGCCGTCGGTCCGGACGGGGACGTCCGTCGCGTCGGCGCGTCGAGGGCGCGGGTCGGTCGGGTCGTCGCTCGGCAGGGTGGTCACGCGGCAGCTCCGGTGCGGTCGTCGATGTCCCCCTGGCGCAGACCGTACCGCAGGAGCGGGACGAGGCTCACCAGCACCAGGACGGCCGGGACGAGCGAGAACGACAGCGCGATGCCGTCGACGGCCGCGGTCGGCTGGGCGACCGTCTCGCCCGCCCGGGTCGAGACGTAGCCGGTCAGGGCCAGGACGGAGGACAGCACGGCCGGGCCGAGCGCCATCCCCGTCGTCTCGCCGGCCGTCCAGACGCCGCTGAACGTCCCGCCCCTCCCGGCACCCTGCTGCTCCCGCGCGTCGTGGTCGATGACGTCGGGCAGCATCGCGAGCGGCAGGGCCTGCATCCCCGCGTACGCGATGCCCGCGACGGCTGTCGGGACGTACACCCACGGCCCCGGGGCCCACGCGAGCGGCACCATGCCGAGCGTGGCGACCGCGAACAGGACGGTGGCGACGACGAACGCGCGCTCCTTGCCGTCGCGGCGCGCGAGGCGCGTCCACAGCGGCATGCACGCGAGCGCGGGGGCGATGAGGGCCGCGAACAGCAGGCTCACCGCGGCCTCGTCGCGCAGGACGTAGCGCGCGACGTACGCCGCGCCGGCGAGCATGAGCCCTGTCGCGACGGCCTGGAGGAAGAACGTGGCCAGGAGCGTGCGGAACGGGCGGGACCGGCGCAGCGCGCCGGCCGCCTCCCGCACCGCGACGAGCCAGGCGGCCCGGGCCGTCAGGGGCCGGGCCTGCGTGCCGACCTCGGTGCCGGCGCGGCCTGCGGTCGACGTCGAGGAGGAGGGAGCGCCGGACCCCGCCGTGCGAGGAGCCGTGCGAGGTGCCGTGCGGGGTGCCGTCCGGGAGGCGACGAGCATGCCCGCCCCGATGACGACTCCCGCGACCACACCCATGAGGAGGTAGCCCGAGAGGGACTCGCCGTCGCCGCGCAGGATCGGGCCGCCCGCACCGAACAGCAGGATCGCGAGCGCGAGCGCCGCGACGCGCCACGCGAGCAGCCGCGTGCGCCCGTCGTACGACAGCCCGAGCTCGGCGGGCAGCGCGATGTACGGGATCTGGAACAGGCTGAACGCGGTCGCCGACAGGAGGAACGCCACGAGGACCCAGAGCGCGGCGGCCGTGGGGCCCGCGGACGCCGGGACCGCGAACGTCAGCGCGAAGAGCACCGGGAGCGTCAGTGCGCCGATCGTCATGAACCGCCGGCGCGAGCCCGTCCGCGCGAGGTCGCGGTCCGAGCCGTACCCGATGAAGGGGTCGACGACGACGTCCCACACCTTCGCCCCGGTGACGATCAGCCCGGCGACGGCGGCCGGCACGGCCAGGGCGTCCGTCAGGTACACGAGCAGCACGAGACCTGGCAGCGTCCCGAACCCGCCGGTGCCGACCGACCCGGCGGCGTATCCGGCGATCGTCCGGCGGGACGGGCTCCCGGCGGCGACGTCGCGCGGAGCGGGAGGCGTGGTGGCGTTCGTCACAGCGTCAGCGTAGGGGGTGCCGCGACGGACCAGGTGGCGCGGCGCCGGGGAATACCCACGTCCGTGCGGTTGCTGCACCCTCTGGACCCCGAGACCTCCTGGAGGACAGCCATGGCCACGCAGACCCTCACCGAGTCGACCTTCGAGCAGACGATCACGGACAACGACATCGTCCTGGTCGACTTCTGGGCGGACTGGTGCGGACCGTGCAAGATGTTCGCGCCCGTGTTCGAGGCGTCGTCGGAGGAGAACCCCGACGTCGTGCACGGCAAGATCGACACCGAGGCCGAGCGCGCGCTCGCCGCGGCCGCCAACATCACGTCCATCCCGACGCTCATGGCGTTCCGCGAGGGCATCCTCGTCTTCTCGCAGCCCGGCGCGCTCCCCGCGCCGGCGCTCAAGCAGGTCGTCGACGCCGTGAAGGGCCTCGACATGGAGGACGTGCGCAAGCAGATCGCCGCCGCGGGCGACGGGACGTCGGCGCAGGGCGCCTGACCCTCCGAGCACCCGGACGCCGAGGCTCCGCCCGACCGATCGGTCGGACGGAGCCTCTTCTGCGCTCCGGGGTCGGCCCCGTCAGGCGCAGTCGAGCGCGGCGAACGAGACGTCCGACGAGGAGGTCCGACCGTCTCCGCTCGCCGCGGCGCGCGCCGTGCCCGCGTCGACGTGGACCGTACGCACCGCGAACGCCTGGTACGCGGACCCGCCGGGCTGGACGCCCGCCACCGTCCGTGAGCCGTACGGCGTCTCGAGCACGACGTCGACGGGCACGGTGTCCCCGTTGGTCGCCCGGACCGCGACGTAGGCCCTTCCTCCCACGCACCGGGTCTGGCTGGTCGTCGTCACCCTCAGGGCCGTCGGCTCGGTCGCTGCCGCCTCGAGGGGGACGGTGAGCGTCGCCGTCGGCCCGGTGGCGAGCGTCGGGCGGCCCGTGCCGAGCACGCTCCACACCTCGAGCCGTATCGAGCCGCCGTCGAGGTCGCCGAGGGCGGCCCCGCTGGTCCGGACCTGACGGCCCGCGCTCGAGTACGTCTCCGGTCCGGGGACCGGGTCCGTCGCGAAGTACGCGTACGTCTCCGTGCGGTCCCACGTGCCGTCGCCCGTGAGGTCGTAGCTCACGCGCGCCTGGACCGCCAGACCGACTGCCGTCCCGGCGTCGACGGGCAGGGAGAACGCGGTGGACCCGCCGTCGTACGATGCCGTCACGTCCGTCGCGACGAACGTGGTGGGCTCGTACGGCGTGCCGTCCCGGGTCTCGCCCCCTGCGGAGGCGAGCTGGACCGTGCCCGCCGCACCGGGCGACGTCGTGAGCGCGCCGTCGGCGGAGACGTGCAGCGTCGACGCGAGCTCGCCCGGGTCGGGGTCCGGATCGGGATCGGGATCGGGATCCGGATCGGGGTCGGGGTCCGGGTCGGGGTCCGGCCCGCCGACGGCGCCCCCGCCGCTCCACGTGCTCGCGCCGGTCGTCCCCGTGGTGCCGGCCGCGACGTCGAGCGTCGTGCCGTCCGAGAACGTCACCGTGAGGTCCTGGGCGGAGACGTTCGACGCGACGTACGTGCGTGCGCCGTCGCGCACGAAGGTCGCGGCGAGCGGGTGGTCCGCCGTGACGGCCGTGTCCACGGTGCCGAGACGAGCGAGGTTCGCTACCCAGTGGAACGTGTGGGCGCGCGACTCGCCCTCCTCGGGCGTCGGGTAGCCGGCGCGGACCTTCGCCAGCGCGGCGTCCCCGTCCCCGAGCGCGAGGAAGTTCCACAGGATGTCCTGCCAGACCGTCGGCGGGCCACCGTTCACCGTCTCGAGGTGGGCGTACAGCTCGCGCACGCGCTCGGGCGCGTAGCCCAGGTACAGGTGCGATCCGGTGATCGGGAGCGTGTTGATGCCCTGGATCATCTCGGCCTCGGCGCTGAACCACGTCGCGTACGCGCCGCCGTCGCCCCAGACCATGCCGACCGTCTCGTGGTCGAAGCCCTCCGGGAAGGTGGTGCCGTCGGCGTCGAGCCAGTACTGCTGGATCGCGGCGGCCTGCGTCGTGTAGAGGTAGACGCCGGCGTCGCGGACCTCGCGGTCGCCCGTCGCCTCGCCCCACTGGATCAGGGCCCCGGCGAAGTTCATGCCCTCCGACGACGACTCCTGGTTGTTGCCCGCCGCGAACGCGCCGTGGCCCGACGCCCAGTCGTGGCCCGCGTAGACGTCGAAGTCGCGCAGGTAAGGGAAGAGCGTCTCGTCCCGGTCGTAGCCGTTCGCGTCGCGCACCAGGAGGTCCACCATGCCGCCGTACTCCTGCGCCCACTGCGGGTCGAAGCGTGCGAGCGTCGCGGCCGCGGCGACGTAGTAGCCGTAGTGGAAGTGGTGGTCGTTGAGCTCCTTGTCCGACCCGTACGACGCCGGGTAGCCGATGAGCGTGCCCCACGCGTCGTCGTACGCGAAGACGCGCTCGGTCTTGCCGGGCGTCGCGGTGAACCAGTCCGTGAGGACGTCGCGCACCGCGTCGAGCGCGGCGTCGCGCTGTCCCGTCCGGCCGAGCTGGTCGGCGATCTCGACCACGCGCGTCGCGCGCCCGAGCGCCTTGCCCGTCCAGTACGTGTCTCCTCCGAGCTGCCCTAGCGGGTCGCCCGCGACCTGGTCGAGGTACGCCTCGAGCTGCGCGCGGTCCGCGCCGGACGACGTCGCGACCGCGGGGACCTCGGGCAGCACACCACGGAACGCGTCCTGCGTCGTGAACGCGTCGACGCCCGCGAGGACGGTCAGGTCGCCGCGCGCCGACGTGTACGTCGCGTCGAGCGGCTCCGTCGACGGCGACGTCCCGGCCAGGTGCGCCGCCTGGTGCGGGTAGAGCGCCGCGACCGTGCCGGACGCCTCGGGGGTGCCGGGCCACGGCGTCGTCTCGAGCGCGTACGTCGTCGTGACGCGCGCCGTCGCCTCGTCGTACGCGTAGTCCGCCGTCGTACCGGTCACCGGCGCGTACGCGGCGGCCGCGTAGGTGTCGGCGAGGTCGGCGCGCGCGGAGGGGTCGCCGTCGGGCAGCACGGCGACCGAGAAGAAGCCGTCTCCGCCGAGCGGTGCCGAGAACGTCGTCCCCGAGCGGGTCCACGACGCCCCGGGCGGTGCGAAGGCCACGTAGTCGTGGCCGTTCACGCTCAGGCCGAGGCGGGCGCCGTCGGACAGCCACACCTCCGGCGCGGCGCTCGCGGTGAGGACGGCGTCACCGCCCGTGGCCTCGAACCAGGCGAAGGGCAGCCCGTGGCCGATCGTCGCGCGCAGGGTGCGGGTGCCGTCGTCCCAGAGCGGGGAGACGGTCCAGTCGGTCCAGTCGTCCACCGCGACGTGCGGCGCCGCGAGGCCCGAGACCCCGGCGCGCAGGTCCTCGACGTACGGGTAGTGGTACTCCGAGACACCGGCACCCGAGCCCGAGATCGCGGGCGTCGTCGTGTAGGAGATGCCGAGGCCCTGCGGACCGGGCTGGTAAGACGCCGGGTGGGCGTGCAGCGGGGCGCTCCACGCGCAGTCGAGCCGCTTGTACGCGAGCGAGGTCCACCAGTCGTTGGTCGGCAGGGGAGTGCTCGGGGCGTCGTCGGTGACGAACGCGCGGGGGTCGGCCTCGACCGCCGCGCAGCCCTCGGGCGTCGGCCCGACGGGGTCCGTCGTGTAGCTGCCCGAGCCGACCGGGACGGTGTCGGCGGCGGCCGTCGTCGCCTGCGTCACCGTGAGCCCGCCCGCAGCGAGCACGGAGGCGAGCAGCGCCGCGGTCAGCCGCCGTCCGGACCGGCCGTGGCGGGTCCTCGGACGCGAGCGTCCGGCGGGGTCCGGTCCGGTCGGATCGGGGCGGGAGGGTTCGGACGGGGTCGTTCGTGCTCTGTCGTGGGTCACGACGTCTCACCTCGGAGGGTCACGCGCGGCACCTCGTCGTCCCGCGCTCGTCACCCGGCGTCGTCGCCGGGCCGGGACGCCCGCCTGGGAGCGCTCCCACATCCACGGTACGAGGGTGCGGTGCGCGCGCAAGCGGGGGATGGTTCCCGACCGGTCGTCCGGGGGAGCAGGGTGCGCGAGGCGGGACTCGAACCCGCACGTCCGAGGACACCAGGACCTAAACCTGGCGCGGCTGCCAGTTACGCCACTCGCGCGCGGTGGTCAGTCTACGGCCGAGCGATGCACCGACGGCCGCCGGGTGCACGACCTCGTGCATCGCCCGGCCGCGGGTGCACCGCTCGGCGCGTGCCCCACTACCTCGGGTCGATGCCCAGGTCGCGGCGCAGCTTGGCGACGTGGCCCGTCGCCTTGACGTTGTACTGCGCGAGCTCGACGGTGCCCTCCGGGTCCACGACGACGGTCGAGCGGATCACGCCGACCACGGTCTTGCCGTAGAGCGACTTCTCGCCCCACGCGCCGTACGCCTCGAGGACGGTCTTGTCCACGTCGGACACGAGCGGGAACGTCAGGTGCTCGGCCTCGACGAACGCCGCGATCTTGTCGACCGGGTCGGGGGAGACGCCGACGACGGAGTACCCCGCGCCCTGCAGGGACGCGAGGTTGTCGCGGAAGTCGCACGCCTCGGTCGTGCAGCCGGGCGTGCCGGCGGCGGGGTAGAAGTACACGACGACGTGCTTCCCGCGCAGGTCCGAGAGCGTGACGGTGGACCCGTCGGCGGCGGGGAGGCTGAAGTCGGGGGCGGTGTCGCCGACGGCGAGGCGCTGGGACTGGGCAGACGTGGTGGACATGGATCTCCTTCGGTCCGGGACTCGGGTGTCCTTCCGAGGGTAGGTGACCCGGGTAGCGTTGTGGCTGTGAGCAAGACGACGTCCGCCCCCACCTCGCGCCCCGCCGACCTCCCCGTCCGCATGCTGCACGACCGACTCCTCGTGGACCCCGAGGTCGACGCGAGCGAGCGGCAGAGCTCGGCCGGCCTCGTCATCCCGGCGACCGCGGTGGGGCCGAAGCGGCTCGCGTGGGCCGTCGTGGTCGCCGTGGGCGAGCACGTGCGCCAGGTCGCGGTGGGGGACCGCGTGCTGTTCGACCCGGACGAGCGCGCCGAGGTCGAGCTGGGCGGCAAGGACCTCGTGCTCCTGCGCGAACGCGACGTCCACGCGGTGTCCCAGGAGGTCGAGGAGGGCGGCTCGACAGGTCTGTACCTCTAGCGGGGCGACCTCTCGGGGGGACGGGCCCGGGTCGGCCCGTGTCACCGACGTCACAGGTCGGGCACCCGGGTCGATTTCCACCCCTGGTCCGGCTGCTGCTAGTGTTTTCTCTCGCGCGCCATTAGCTCAATTGGCAGAGCAGCTGACTCTTAATCAGCGGGTTCGGGGTTCGAGTCCCTGATGGCGCACCACTCTTCGATACTGGCCGACGCCCGGGATCCCGGGCTGCTGCTCGTGTCCTTCCCGCATGCGCCATTAGCTCAATTGGCAGAGCAGCTGACTCTTAATCAGCGGGTTCGGGGTTCGAGTCCCTGATGGCGCACCACCGCGGCAGCCGCCGCTCGCAGGCCGTCCACCCCCGGGTGGGCGGCCTGCGTCGTTCCCGGCGGCCTGCGTCGTTCCCGGTGGACGGAGGCCGGCCCGCGCGACGGCGCCCACGGTCCCGAGCGCCGCCCGCCGCCCGCCGCCCGCCGTGCTGCAGCCCTTCGGCGCGGGACCGTTCGCCGGTCGTTCTCCACCCGTTCGTCCGCCCTCGTCCGAGAGTTCACCCCTGCCCGGAAGGGTCCGGTGCGGGGACGGACGCTCCGGACACCGGTCGGGCCGTGCCCTTCGCCTGTCGACGACGAAAGGACACCCGATGCACGCTCTCGTGCACACGCCCCGGACCCGGAGAAGACGACGCGCGCTCGCCGCCGCGCTGGGAGCGACCCTGGCCGCGGGGGTGCTCGTCCCCGCGGCCGCCACCGCGGCGCCGGGCTCGGCCACCACCTCGTCCGCCGGCGCCGCCCGCGCGGCCGCCGGCCCGGAGGAGCCCAGCGGGACGCCGGTCCTGCACCCCACGAGGGGGACCTACCTCGACGGCACAGTGCCCGTCGAGGCCCAGCCGGTGATGGCCGGCGACGCCGTCGCCGAGCTCGCGGTCGACGGCACGCCCCTCGTCGCGACGCCGACCCCCGCGACCGCCCGCCTGCTGTTCGACGTCGGCAGCAACTCGATCGAACGGCGCTACGGCAACCACGTGCTCGTCAACGGCGCGCGCATCGACCTCGACCGCGACATGGTGTCGGAGCGCGTGGCGCTCGACGTCCCGACGGACCTGCTGGTCCAGGGCGTCAACGACGTCCGGTTCGTCGTCGGGACGGTCGAGACGTCGTGCGGCACGAACTACGACGACTACGACGTCACCGAGGTGTCGCTCGAGCTCCTCGGCGAGGCCGCCGACGGCTCGGCCAACAGCTTCTCCTACGCGTTCGGCGACGGGTCGTGCGGCACGAACACCGCGCGCGTCCAGAGCGCCGACCTGACCTTCGACCTCGCGCAGGACCCGGCGGCCACCACGGGACTCGTCGCCGAGCTCGACACCACGACGCTCGAGAACGGCGCCCACACGCTCACGGCGACGACCGCCGCGGGCCTCACCGCGACGAGCGCGGTCACCGTGAACAACTCCGCCCCCGGCGCGCCGGCGGTCACGCCCGCCGACGGCGCGCTGCTCGACGGCCTGCAGACCGTCCTCGCGTCGCCTCCCGAGGGCGGTGACGCGCCCACCGGCATCGCCGTCGACGGCACGGCGCTCGCGACGACCGAGACGCTCGGCGCCGGGTCCTCCGTCTTCGCGTTCACGGTCGGGTCGAACTCGATCGAGGCGCGCTACACCAACCACCTGCTCGTCAACGGCCAGCGCATCGACCTCGTCGACCGCGACTACGTGAGCGAGACGGTGCGCCTCGACGTGCCGAACGCGAACCTCGTGCCCGGCCGCAACACGGTCCGGTTCGTCACGGGCACGTTCCCGACGGCGTGCGGCGACAACCGCGACGACTTCGCGATCTCGGGCATCGCGCTCGAGCCGAGCCACGGCACCGCGACGCCGGTCGGCATCGCCCCGTCGTACTCGCTGGGCGACGGCGACTGCGGCACGAGCACGACGAAGCCGCGCGAGGTCGACCTCGTCTTCGACGTCGTCCGCGACGAGGACGCCCCGGCCCCGGGCCTGCGTGCCGACCTCGACACCGCGACGCTCGCGGACGGCGAGCACGTCATCACGTCGGCGACGGCCGCGGGCGCCACGGCGTCCCGTACGGTCACGACCGACAACACCGGCCCGGCGGTCGCGTCGAGCACCCCGGCGACGGGCGCGGAGCTCTCGACGGCGTCGACGCTCGCGGTCGAGCTGACCGACGCGTCGGGCGTGCTCGACGGCCCGCACGTCACGCTCGACGGCGAGGCCGTCGAGCCGGGCGCCCTCGTCGGTCCGGGGCTCGCTCCGGGCGAGCACGCGCTCGTCGTCACGGCGACGGACGTGCTGGGCAACGAGAGCACGCACGAGATCGCGTTCACCAGCCTCGGCATCCCGGACGTCCCCGCCGACCTGACGCCCGCGGACGGGACGACCGGCGTCGAGGGCTCGGTCGAGCTGGGCGCGCGCGTCGCCGTCCCCGGCGGCGGCGACGTCACGGCCACCTTCTCGCGCGCCGAGACCAGCGCCCCGGTGCTGGCGGCCCAGGGCGAGACGACGTCGCTCCCCACTACGCTGCACGTCGAGGGCGAGCAGTCCGCACCGGTCGACGCGCTCGTCCCCGGCGACGACGCGACGCTCGACTCCGCGAAGAGCCGTGACGTCGCCTACCAGCGGTTCGAGATCCCTGCCGAGGGGGACGCGACGGGTCAGGTCGTGCGCTGGGAGGGCGTGGTCGACCCGCAGCGCCTCGCGACGCTCCACGTGTGGGACGGCACCGCGTGGGCCCCGCTCGGGTCCGCGCGCGGTGCGGTCGAGGGCACGACGGAGCTGACCGCGGTCCTCGGCGCGCGACACGCCCACGACGGGACCGTGCACGTGCTCGTCACCGGCACCGACCCGTTCGCCGACGACATCGCCGCGGGCGGCTCGCGCGACGAGACCGACTTCGCCCCGCGCGACTCCTACGACTTCTCGATGGTCCACTTCACCGACACGCAGTACCTGTCGGAGGGCGCCGTCGAGCAGGAGACGCCCGAGGAGCGCGCCGTGTGGGCGAAGACCTACACGGACCTCGTGCAGTGGGTCGTGGACAACGCCGAGGAGCGGGACATCGCCTACGTGGGCCACACCGGTGACGTCAACGAGAACTACACGCGGGTGCCGGCCGACGAGGCCATGGCGGCGCAGGTCCGCGGCGAGTTCGAGTTCTCGTCGTCCGCGCAGCGGCTCCTCGACGACGCGAACATCCCCAACGGCGTCCTCGCGGGCAACCACGACAACCTCACGGGTCAGGACAACGGCCCGGGAGCGCTGTTCAACGAGTTCTACGGGCCCGAGCGCTACGCGGCGCTGTCCGAGGGCTGGGAGGACGCGTCCTACGGCGGGCCGTGGCGCGAGGGCGACAACCAGAACCACTACGACCTCTTCACGGCGGGCGGCCTCGACTTCGTCGCCGTGTACCTGTCGTACGGCGTGACCGACGAGGAGGCGGCCTGGGCCGACGGCGTGCTCGAGCAGTTCGCCGACCGCAACGCGATCGTCCTCACGCACGACTACCTCGTGCCGAGCCCGAACCCCGACGGTCGCGGCTCGGAGATCTCGACGCCGGACGGCCGCCTCGTGCACGCCAAGGTCGTCGAGCCGAACGAGAACGTGTTCCTCGTGCTCGCCGGTCACCGGCACGGCGTCGGCATCAACGTGCGCCAGGACACCGGCTCGGGCAGCGGCGTCGTCGAGCTCCTCGCCGACTACCAGTTCTACGAGGTCACGGCCGAGGAGGCGGGCCTGACGGAGGTGGGTGGTTACACGCCGGACCAGGGCCTGCGGCTCGGCGCGAGCTTCCTGCGCCTGCTGCAGTTCGACGTCGACCGCTCGGAGATGATCGTCGACACGTACTCGCCGTGGCTGTCGGACTTCGGCGCCACCGAGTACGACGACGAGCAGCGGTACGACGGCCGTGAGGACGACTTCACGGTCCCCGTCGACCTCACGAGCCGCACGACGACCCTGTCGACGGACGCCGTGTCGCTGTTCGGCGAGGCCGAGGAGATCGGCTCCGCGACCGTGCCGTCGGGCGAGGTCGCGACCGTGACGTGGGACGGGCTCGAGGCAGGCACCCGGTACGCGTGGTCCGTCACGGCCACGAGCGCCGGCGGCGGCACCACGGTCTCGCCGGTGCGGTCGTTCACGACGGCGCCCGCGCCCGAGGGACTCGTCGTCAGCACGACGGCGCGCGCCCAGTGCCTCGCCGGGACGGCGTACGTCGCCGTCCGGGCGACGAACGACGACACCGTGCCGATGGACGTCACGCTCGCGACGCCGTTCGGCTCGCGCACCGTGACCGACGTCCAGCCCGGGCGCTCGGCGTACCAGTCGTTCGCCGTCCGCTCCGGCTCGGTCGAGGCGGGCACGGTCCAGGTGACCGCGACCGGCGACGGTCGCTCGTTCGCCGCGGACGTCGAGCACGACGCGGTGACCTGCGGCTGACGCCCCGCGAGACGTGAGCCCAGGCCCCTGGACCGGACCGGACTGGACCGGTCCAGGGGCCGAGGCGCGCGCGTACCCTGGTGCGGTGCCCGAACCGACCCCCACGACGACCCCCGCGACGGAGAGCCCTCGCTACCGCACCCAGCCGGTGTCGTTCGTGCGACGCAGCGGACGCCTCGGCACTCGCCAGCAGCGAGCATGGGACGAGCACCGCGACCGCTACCTCGTCGAGGCACCGCGTGACGTCGCGCGCACGTCGGTCGACCCGTCGTTCGTGCTCGACCCCGTGGTGCTCTTCGGGCGCTCGGCCCGCCTCGTCGTGGAGATCGGCTCGGGCCAGGGCGAGGCCGTCGTGGCGGCTGCCGCGGCCGACCCGTCGACGGACTTCCTCGCGGTCGAGGTCTACACGCCCGGGCTCGCCCAGACGGTCCTGCGCGCGGCGCAGCGCGACCTGACGAACCTGCGGCTCCTCCAGGTGAACGCCGTCGAGGTCCTCGCCACGACGCTGCCCGCGGGCAGCGTCGACGAGCTGTGGGTCTTCTTCCCCGACCCCTGGCACAAGTCGCGCCACCACAAGCGCCGGCTCGTCACGCCGTCGTTCGCGACGCTCGTCGAGCGCGTGCTGCGCGCGCCGGACGACGGTGCGCCGGGCGGGGTCCTGCGCCTCGCGACGGACTGGGACGGGTACGCGGACCAGATGGTCGAGGTGCTCGACGCCGCACCCGGCCTCGGCAACGCCCACGGCCCGGGCGGCATCGCCCCGCGCTTCGAGGGTCGGGTGCTCACGGGTTTCGAGCGCAAGGGCACCGCCGTCGGGCGGGTCATCACCGACCTCGAGTACGTGCGTCGCTGACCGTGCGGGGCGGGTGCGGCATCCGGTGACCGGACCGGCCGCAAGAGGTCCTTGCGGACCAAAGTGATCTACGGCACATTGTGCTCGGGGCGAGAACGTCGCCCCGAGCACGCGGTGTCGCGTGGGCGTCGAGCACCCGGCGGCACGTCGTGCTCTCCATGAGCCAACGGAGGCGTCATGACCGACGTACCGGCCGCACCCGGACAGGTGCCCGCCGAGGAGACGGACTACCAGCGCGTGCAACGCTCGCCGGAGTTCCAGGACCTGCGCAGACGCTTCCGGAACTTCGTGTTCCCGATGACCGCTCTGTTCCTCGTCTGGTACTTCGTCTACGTGCTGCTCGCGAGCTACGCGCACGACTTCATGAGCATCCGCGTCGCCGGGAACATCACGGTCGGCCTGCTCTTCGGGCTGGGGCAGTTCGTGTCCACCTTCGCGATCACGATGATCTACGCCCGCTGGGCGAACCGACGCTTCGACGCCGCGGCCGACGAGCTGCGCCGCGAGATCGAGGAGGACGAGCTGTGAACCACCACCTCCTGGCCGCCGAGGCCACCGACGTCGGCAACCCCGTCGTCAACGTCGCCATCTTCGCCGTCTTCGTCGCCGTGACGCTCGTGATCGTGCTGCGCGCGTCCCGCCAGAACAAGTCCGCGGCCGACTACTACGCCGGCGGGCGCAACTTCACCGGACCGCAGAACGGCACCGCGATCGCCGGCGACTACCTGTCCGCCGCGAGCTTCCTCGGCATCTGCGGCGCCATCGCGATCAACGGCTACGACGGGTTCCTCTACTCGATCGGCTTCCTCGTCGCGTGGCTCGTCGCGCTGCTGCTCGTCGCCGAGCTCCTGCGCAACACCGGCAAGTTCACGATGGCCGACGTGCTGTCGTTCCGCCTCAAGCAGCGACCGGTCCGCATGGCGGCCGCGATCGCGACGCTCGCCGTCGTGTTCTTCTACCTGCTCGCCCAGATGGCCGGGGCGGGCGGGCTCGTCGCGCTCCTGCTCGGCGTCGACTCGACCGTGGGCCAGAGCGTCGTCGTCGCGGTCGTCGGTGCGCTGATGATCCTCTACGTGCTCGTCGGCGGGATGAAGGGCACCACGTGGGTGCAGATCATCAAGGCGGTGCTGCTCATCGCGGGCGCCGCGGTCATGACGTTCTGGGTGCTCGCCAAGTTCGGGTTCAACCTCTCGGACCTGTTCCAGGGCGCGATCGACATGGCCGGCCCCGGCGGCGAGGCGCTCATCGAGCCGGGCAAGCAGTACGGCGCGAGCGGCACCACGAAGCTCGACTTCCTCTCGCTCGCCCTCGCTCTCGTGCTCGGGACAGCGGGCCTGCCGCACGTCCTCATGCGGTTCTACACGGTGCCGTCCGCCAAGGAGGCGCGCCGGTCCGTCGTGTGGGCGATCTGGCTCATCGGCATCTTCTACCTGTTCACGCTCGTCCTCGGGTACGGCGCGGCCGCGCTCGTCGGGCCGGAGACCATCGCCGCCGCACCGGGAGGTGTGAACTCCGCGGCACCGCTGCTCGCGTTCGCGCTCGGTGGCGAGATCCTGCTCGGGTTCATCTCGGCCGTCGCGTTCGCGACGATCCTCGCGGTCGTCGCGGGCCTGACGATCACGGCCGCGGCGAGCTTCGCGCACGACATCTACGCGAACGTCATCAAGCGGGGCGAGGTCAAGCCCGACGGCGAGGTGCGGGTCGCGCGCATCACGGTCGTCGTCATCGGGATCCTCGCGATCCTCGGTGGCATCTTCGCGCAGGGCCAGAACGTGGCGTTCCTCGTCGCGCTGGCGTTCGCCGTCGCGGCGAGCGCGAACCTCCCGACGATCCTGTACTCGCTGTTCTGGAAGCGGTTCAACACGTCGGGCGCGCTGTGGAGCATGTACGGCGGGCTGATCTCGTGCATCGTCCTCATCGCGCTCTCACCCGTCGTGTCGGGCAAGGTCGACCCGGTGACGGGCGCGAGCCTGTCGATGATCAAGAACACCGACGTCGACTTCGCGATCTTCCCGCTGAGCAACCCGGGCATCGTGTCGATCCCGCTCGCGTTCCTCCTCGGGATCGTCGGGACGTACCTGAGCAAGGAGAAGCCGCACCCGGAGAAGTTCGCCGAGATGGAGGTCCGCTCCCTCACGGGCGCCGGCGCCGAGAAGGCGACGGTCCACTGACCGTCGGGCACCCCGCCTGCCGAACCCCGGGTCGTGCGCCGTTCCAGGTCGTGAGCGGCGCGCAGCCCGGGGTTCGGCGTGCCACGGCGGTGCCGGGGAGCGGATCAGCGGCGCTGACGTGAGGATGGACGCATGACGACCGACATCCCCACGACCGACATCCCCACGACCGCGACGCCGACCACCGGGACCGCTCCGACCGACACCTACGACGTCATCGTGATCGGGGGCGGGCCCGTCGGCGAGAACGTCGCCGACCGCGCCGGCCGCACGGGACTCTCCGTCGCGCTCGTCGAGGCGGAGCTCGTCGGCGGCGAGTGCTCCTACTGGGCGTGCATCCCGTCGAAGACGCTGCTGCGGCCGGGCGCGGTGCGCGCCGAGGCGGCGGGCGTCCCGGGCGTCGCCGCGCCAGGGGACCTCGACGTCGCCGCGGTGCTCGCCTGGCGCGACTCGATGGTGTCGGACTGGGACGACGAGGGCCAGGTCGGCTGGGTCGAGGGTGCCGGCATCTCGCTCGTGCGCGGGCTCGGGCGCGTCGTGGGGGAGCGCCAGGTCGAGGTCGTTGCGGAGGACCGGGACGCCGACGTCGACGACCTTCCTCCGTCCCGCCTCCTCACCGCCCGGTACGCGGTCGTCGCGGCGACGGGCAGCGTGCCCGTCCTGCCGGACGTGCCCGGGCTCGCCGAGGTGAGCCCCTGGACCAGCCGCGAGGTGACTGCCGTCGAGGACGTGCCCGGTTCCGTCGCGATCGTCGGCGGCGGCGTGGTCGCGTGCGAGATGGCCTTCGCGCTCACGGACCTCGGTGCGCGCGTCACCGTGCTCTCGCGTGGCGGGCTGCTCGGGCGGACCGAGCCGTTCGCGGGGGAGGCCGTCGCCGCGTCGCTGCGCGCCGCCGGCGTCGACGTGCGGCTCGGGGTGGGAGCGAGCGCCGTCGAACCCCTGCCCGACGGCGGGGCGCGCCTCGTGCTGGAGGCCACCGGCCCCCAGGGGGGCGAAGGCCCGGACCTGACCCCCGTGGAAGCAGCCCGCGTGCTCGTGGCGACCGGACGCGCGCCGCGCACGCAGGACCTCGGCGTCGACGTGCTCGGCCTGCGGCCGGGGCGGGCGCTCGAGGTCGACGACTCGATGCTCGTCCAGGGCGTCGAGGGCGGCTGGCTGTACGCCGCGGGCGACGTGACCGGTCGGGTCGCGACGACGCACCAGGGGAAGTACCAGGGGCGGGTCGCGGGCGACGTGATCGCCGCGCGCTTCGGCGACGCCGGCACGGCGGACGCCCCGACCTCCGGGGACGCGCCGCCGGTCGCCGGCGACGCACCGGCCCCCTGGTCGCGCTACGCGGCGACCGCGGACCACGTCGCGTCGCCGCAGGTCGTGTTCACGCGGCCCGAGGTGGCCGCCGTCGGGCACACCGAGAGCTCCGCGCGCGACGCCGGCCTCGACGTGCGCGTCGTCCGGTACGACCTCGCGAACGTCGCCGGTGCCTCGGTCCGGGCGACGGACTACGCCGGCACCGCCCAGATCGTCGTCGACACGTCCCGGGACGTGATCGTCGGGGCGACCTTCGTCGGTCCCGACGCCGCCGAGATGCTGCACGCCGCCACGATCGCGGTCGTCGGCGAGGTGCCCCTGGGCCGCCTGTGGCACGCCGTGCCGTCCTACCCGACGGTGAGCGAGGTCTGGCTCCGGTTCCTCGAGGAGTACGGGTTGTGACGCGCCCCTCGGCGCCCCGCTCCCCGCGCCCGCGCCGCGTCACCTAGTCTCGACCCGTGACGACCGAGACCTCCGCCCCCCGCGTCGCCCTCGCGACGTGCTCCGTCCTGCCCGACCTCGACGCCGACGACGCCCCGCTCGTCCGAGCGCTCGGCACCCGAGGCGTCGACGCGGCACCCGCGGTCTGGGACGACCCGGACGTCGACTGGGACGCCTTCGACGCGGTCGTCGTGCGCTCCACCTGGGACTACTCCGCCCGCCGCGACGAGTTCGTCGCCTGGGCCGCGCGCGTCCCGCGCATCCTCAACACCGAGCGCGTGCTGCGCTGGAACACCGACAAGGGCTACCTGCGCGGGCTCGAGGAGGCGGGGGTCCCCGTCATCCCGACGCTCTGGCTCGACCCGGCGCGCAACCTCTCGTCGCGCGCGATCCACACACGGCTCCCCGCCCAGGGCGACTTCGTCATCAAGCCCGTGGTCAGCGCGGGCGCCAAGGACACCGGGCGCTACCAGTCGGGCGAGGCGCACTCGCGCGGCCTCGCCATCCAGCACGCGAAGAACCTCCTCGTCTCCGGGCGCGAGGTCATGGTGCAGCCCTACGTGACGAGCGTCGACACCGCGGGGGAGACCGGCCTGGTCTTCGTCGACGGCGAGCTGTCGCACGCCGTGCGCAAGAACGCGCTCCTCACCGGGCCGCACCGCCCGACGCGCGGGCTGTACCAGCAGGAGGAGATGAGCCCGTTCACCGCGACCGACGAGCAGGTCGCCGTCGCGCAGAACGCCCTCGCAGTCGCCGCGGACGCGGTCGCCGACGGCGACGCGTCGTCCTTCCTCTACGCGCGCGTCGACCTCGTGAACGGCAACGACGGCGGGCCGGTCGTCATCGAGCTCGAGCTCACGGAGCCGTCGCTCTTCATGGCGCTCGCCCCCGGCGCCCTCGACCGCTTCGCCGACGCGATCGCGGCCCGCGTCCGCCGCTGAGCCGATCGCTTCCGAGCTGGAGCCGGCGGGGTCGGGGGCCGACGACGACGGGTCTACCATCCGCGGCCCTCGTCCCTCGGGCCGCTCCCGCCAGACCCGCCACGACCCGTCGTCGTCGGCCCCCGCCCCCACCTCGTCCGTCGTCTCACCGCACGCGCACGACGTCACGACCGTCGCCACTCATCGACCTCGGCGGCCGGGTCTCGTCGGGCTACGGGCGGTCGGGCCGTTCGCTGACACCTCGGTCGGCGTCGCGCGCGTCGGCTGCTCGGCGCGAGGCGACCTCACGAAGGTCGGGGCGGGTGACGTGCGAAGGGCGTCAGAGCCGCGCTCCTAGAACGCGAGCCGACGGACCAGGGTGACGGCGCGGCAGCCCGAGCACGTGACCCGCCCCGGCCGTCGCAGGGCGACCACGAGCGCGTGACCCGCGACCCGGCCGGCCGTCGCAGGGCGACCACGAGCGCGTGACCCGCGACCCGGCCGGCCGTCCCAGGGCGACCACGAGCGCGTGACCCGGCCGGCCGTCCCAGGGCGACCACGAGCGCGTGACCCGAGACCCGGCCGGTCGCCCCGGGGTGAGCCGGGACGACCGGGGACGGGCTCAGGCCAGGTCGTTCTCCGCGAGCCAGTCGGCGGCGATGTCCTCGGTCGAGCGCTGGTCGACGGTCGACTGGACGTTGAGGTCGACGAGTCCATCCGGCGTGAGGGCGGCGCTCACGGGGTTGATGACGTCCGCGATCTCGTCGGCGACGTCCGTGCTCACGAGCGGGACGACGTTCGACGCGAGGAACAGACCCTCCGGGTCGTCGAGGGTGACGAGGCCCTCGGTCTGGATGCGCGGGTCGGCGCTGAAGACGTTGGCGACGTTGACGGTGCCCGCGACGAGGTCCTGGACCGTCGTGTCACCCGTCGCGACGAACGAGACGTCGACGCCGTAGACGTCCTGCAGGCCCGTGGGTCCGTACGGGCGCTGCTCGAGCTCGGCGGGGCCACCGAGGGTGAGGTCGACGTCGAGGGCAGAAAGGTCGGCGAGGCTGCTCACGTCGTACTGCGACGCGAAGTCCTCCGTGACGTTGTACGAGTCCTGGTCGCTGGCCTCGGACTGGTCGAGGACCGTCAGGCCCTCGGGCAGCGCCTCCTGGAGCTCCGCGTAGACGTCCTCGGGCGAGGTCGCCGTCGTCTCCGGGTCGAAGAACTGCAGGAGGTTGCCCGTGTACTCGGGGAACAGCGTGACCTCGCCGTCCTCCAGAGCCGGCATGTACGCGTCGCGCTGGCCGATGCTGAAGTTGCGCTCGACCTCGAAGCCCTCGGCCTCGAGCGCCTGGGCGTAGATCTCGGCGATGATCTCGTTCGAGTAGTAGGCCTGGGAGCCGATGACGATCGTGTCGGAGCCGGCGGAGCCGGCGGAGCCGCCTCCGTCGCCGGTGTCCTCGTCGAGCGGGTCGGAGCTGCTGCAGGCGCCGAGCGCGAGGGCTGCGGTCGCGGCGCCGGCGAGGAGGGCGAGGGTGCGGCGTGAGGTGCGCATGGGTGGAGTCCCTTTCTGAGGTGGGGTCCCGGTGGCGGTCTGGGTTGCGGTGCGATGGAGGGGGCTTGGTGCCCGGTGGGGTCAGCCGGGGTTCGGGGCGGTGGCGGTGCGCCGTCGACGGCGGCCCGGGCTCTCGGTCGCGCGACCGGCGGCCACGCCGCGCGGGACGACGAAGCGCTGAAGGAGCGCGAAGACGGCGTCGAGCACGAGCGCGAGGACGACGACGAGCAGCGCGGCGCCGAGGATCTGCGCGAAGTCGCGGATCTGGATGCCCTGGATGATGTAGAACCCGAGGCCCCAGTTGCCGACGTACCCGGCGAGGGTCACGGTCGCGACGACCTGGAGCGTCGCGGAACGCAGCCCGCCGATGAGCAGGGGCAGGCCGAGGGGCGCCTCCACCTTGTGCAGCACCTGCCAGGGCGTCATGCCCACGGAGCGCGCGCCGTCGACCACGCGGCGCTCGACCGCCTCGACGCCGGCGTACGCGCCCGCGAGGATCGGCGGGACGGCGAGGAGCACGAACGCCGTGATCGAGGCGCCGACCTTGTGCGTGACGCCGAGGACGAGCACCAGCAGCAGCACGAGCCCGAACGACGGCACGGCGCGCGCCGCTCCCGAGAGGGCGACGGCGATCTCCCGCCCCCGACCGGTGTGGCCGATGAGCCAGCCCGCGGGGATGGCGACGACGGCGGCGATCACGACGGAGACGAACGTGAAGGCGAGGTGGGTCCAGATCGCCTCGGAGAGCGGCAGCGCGCCCTCCGCCCGGGCGGGCGAGAAGATCCAGGCGACGGCTTCGGCGAAGAGGTTCATGCGCGCACCGCCCGGGTCCAGGGGAGCACCAGCCGGCCGAGCAGCACGAGCAGCCAGTCCACGAGCAGGGCGATGACGACCACCGCGACCACGCCGGCGAGGATCTCGGCGACGATCTGCCGCTGGTAGCCGTTCGTGAACAGGTAGCCGAGGTTGTCGATCCCGATGAGGATGCCGACCGTGGCGAGGGAGATGGTCGAGACCGCGGTGACACGCAGCCCGGCGAGCACGACGGGTCCCGCGAGGGGGAGGTCGACCTGCCAGAACCGGCGCCAGGGCCCGTACCCGACGGCCACGGCGGCCTGCCGCACGACCGGGTCCACCGAGTCGAGGGCGTCCGCGACGAAGCGCGTCATGATGGCCACCGCGTAGATCGTCAGCGCGACGATCAGGTTGACCTCGGACAGGAAGCTGATGCCGAGGATCGGCGGCAGGAGCGCGAAGAGCGCGAGCGAGGGGATCGTGTAGAGGAGCCCGACGAGCGTGAGCACGAGGCCGCGCGTGAGCCGGAACCGGTAGGCGAACCAGCCGGCGGGGATCGACACGAGGAACCCGAGCAGGATGGGGACGGCGCTCTGGCGCAGGTGCTCGACCGTGAGGCGTCCGATGAGGTCGAGGTTGTCGGCGACCCAGGTCATGCGCCGTCCTCGACGAGGACCCCCTGGGTGCGGCCGTTCGTGTCCACGAGGACCGTGCCGCGCGCGGTGCGCTTCGTGTGCAGGGCACGGGCCCCGCGCTCGACGCCGATGAAGCTCGCGACGAACTCGGTCGCGGGGTTCTCCAGGATCTCGCTCGGCGAGCCGACCTGGGCGATCTTCGCGCTCTTCTCGAGGATGACGACCTGGTCGCCGAGCAGGAACGCCTCGTCGACGTCGTGCGTGACGAACACGATCGTCTTCTGCAGCTCCTGCTGCAGCCGCAGGGTCTCGGTCTGCAGCTCGGCGCGGACGATCGGGTCGACGGCGCCGAAGGGCTCGTCCATGAGGAGGATGTTGGGGTCGGCGGCCAGGGCGCGTGCGACGCCGACGCGTTGCTGCTGCCCGCCCGAGAGCTGGCTCGGGTACCGCTCGGCGAGCGTCCTGTCGAGCCCCACGGTGTCGAGGAGCTCGAGCGCGCGGTCGCGCGCGACCCGCTTCGGGGTCTTCTCGAGCCGCAGGACGGTCGTCACGTTGTCCATGACCGTGTGGTGCGGCAGCAGCCCCCCGTTCTGCAGGACGTAGCCGATGCCGCGGCGCAGCCGGACCGGGTCCTTGTCCGCTATGGGCTCGCCGTCGATCTCGATGACGCCGGCCGTCGGGTCGACCATCCGGTTGATCATGCGCAGCAGCGTGGTCTTGCCGCTGCCCGACGACCCGACGAGCACCGTCGTACGGTGCGGTGGCACGACGAGGCTGAAGTCGTCGACCGCGGCGGTGCCGTCCGGGTAGGTCTTGCTGACCGAGCGGAATTCGATCACGGGGCACTTCCTCCGAGCCTCGGTGGTTCCGGCGTCCCAGCCGATCACAGTCGGCGGGCGTGCGCGAGCCGGTCGCGGGGCGCGGCGCGGATCGTTACCCGACCGTATGACTTTCGGCGGTTCGTCGCGTTCGCACCGGTCCGTCCCGATGGCGTCGTCGAGCCGGTGAGGCCGGCCCGGCGTTGTCGGCCTGGCGTGTCCTGGGCAGAGAGTGCGCGGGCCTGGTGCGTCGTGGCCCGGGTGCCGAGGCATGGAGCCGTGACGGTCCGGAGACGGCAGCAGGGCCCCTCGCGAACGAGGGGCCCTGCGCGCTGGGGTGAGTAACGGGACTTGAACCCGCGACCCCCTGGACCACAACCAGGTGCTCTACCAGCTGAGCTATACCCACCATGTGCGACCCACCCGGAGGGGCGGACCACCGACCGGGGCGTGAGCACCGGCCGTCGAAAAGTGTACTAGGTCCGCGAGGGGGTTCAGGACCGCGTGGCGTCGTCGGTCGTCCCGGGGTCTGTGACGGTGGCCACGGCGGGCTCCTCGGGGATCGGAGCGACGGGTCGGGCGACGGAGGACGCCTTGACCCGCGCGGCGATCTGCCGGGCGGTCGCCGAGTCCGGTCCCGGCTGGGGGACGAAGACGGCCTCGCGGTAGTAGCGGAGCTCGTCGATGCTCTCGAGGATGTCGGCGAGCGCCCGGTGGCCGCCGTTCTTCTCCGGCGACGCGAAGTAGGCCCGCGGGTACCAGCGGCGGGAGAGCTCCTTGACGGAGGACACGTCGATGATCCGGTAGTGCAGGTGGCTCATGAGAGCGGGCATGTCGCGGTCGAGGAACCCCTTGTCGGTGCCCACGGAGTTGCCGGCGAGCGGTGCCTTGCCCGGCTCGGGGACCCAGGTGCGGACGTAGTCGAGGACGAGCTGCTCCGCCTCCGCGAGCGTGAGCCCGGTCTCGAGCTCGTCGAGCAGGCCCGACGTCGTGTGCATCTGACGCACGAAGTCGCCCATCTGCTCGATCGCCTCTGCGGGCGGTCGGACGAGGACGTCCACGCCCTCGCCGAGCACGGTGAGCTCGGAGTCGGTGACCACGGCGGCGACCTCGACGAGGGCGTCCGCGCCCAGGTCGAGTCCGGTCATCTCGCAGTCGATCCAGACGATGCGTTCGTTGGCGTTCACGGGACTCACGCCCGACAGCCTAGTCGCGGGAGACCCGGAGGGAGTCCCGGTGCGCGGTCCGCACCGCGCCCGGGGACGACGAAGGCCCCGGCTGCGCGGACCGTGACGGGTCCGGATGGCCGGGGCCTTCGGGGTGAGCCGCGATCCGTCGAGGAGGGTCCTCGTGCGGTGCGCGGTCGGTACGTGTCACGCGGTGCGCCGCGGCAGGCGGGCCTGCCGGGTGCGTGCCGGGACGCGGGTGGTCGTGCGGCGCAGCTGCTCACGGCGCAGGGTCTGCTCCTGCAGCTGCTCGCGGCGGCTGAGGGCCGCCACGTCGAACGTGATGAGGGGATGCATGGTGCGTGCTCTCGTGACGTCGGAATGCTGGGCCTGGCCGGACCCTCCACCGCCCGGTACGGACCGGACGGACGTCACCGCGGTGTGTGACCACAGAACCACGCGCGGCACGGAGGGCGCACCTGATTTACGCGCAGGGCGTCGACGCCGCGGCGGCCGGGCGACCGTCGGCACGCGCACCGGTCCGACCTGCGAGGACGTGCGGCACTGCGTAGCGTCCGGGGATGAGCGGCGTGGAGGAGCGGGGCGAGGTGGTCGGCGGGAGCGGGAGACCGTCGGAGGGTGCGGGCCGCGAGCGTGCTCCGCAGGGCGAGGAGCGACGGCCGGCGTCCCAGGTGCTGGCCCTCGTGTGGCCCGGGGTCGCGCTCGTCGTGCTCGGTGTGCTCGGGTTCGTCGCGCTGCTGGACGCCGTGCGCGACCGCGACGACCTGTGGCAGCTCGACGATCCCCTCCTCGAGTGGCTGGTCGCGCACCGGACCCCGGCGGTGACGTCGGTGCTCACGGTCGTGACGGACCTCTTCGGGCCGTTCGTGCTGCCTCTCCTGGTCGCCGTCGGCTGCGTGGTGTGGGCGCGACGCTCCGGGACCTGGTGGGAGCCCGGACTGCTCGCGGGCGCGATGGTGCTGGCCACGCTCATGTCGACGGTGCTCAAGGCGTTGATCGCGCGTCCGCGCCCTCCGGGCGAGTCGATGGTCGTCGCGGGGGTCGAGCGGTCCTTCTCCTTCCCCTCGGGTCACACGATCGGTGCGGCGACGCTCGTCCTCGTGGGCGGCTACCTCGTGTGGCACCGGCACCACAGGGGGCGGCTGCTCGCCGGGTGGGCCCTGGCGTCGGTCGTCGTGGTGGGGGCGGTCGCGGGGAGCCGGCTCTACCTCGGGTACCACTTCCTCACCGACGTGCTGGCCGGGATCTCGCTCGCCGTGGCCGTGCTCGGTGTCGTCGTGGTCGTGAGCCGGCTGCACGACGCCTCCGCCGCGCGCGGGAGTGCTCCGGGGACGACGACCGGAGAACGCTAAAGAAGTCTTGCGCAAGGGTTCTTTAGCGTTGTAGCGTCCCTCGTATGAGCCTGAGCCCATCCGCGCCGCAGCCCGGCCGTGAACCCCTCGTCACGTCCGACCCGGAGCGCATGCGTGCCCTTGCGCACCCCCTCCGGCTGCGCATCCTGTCCCTTCTCGACGACGAGGGCGAGGTCACCGCCACGCGGTGTGCCGAGGCGACGGGGGAGTCGGTCGCCAGCTGCTCGTTCCACCTGCGGATGCTCGCCAAGTACGGCTTCGTGGAGGCAGCCGAGCGGCGCGGCAAGGAGAAGCCGTGGCGCGCCGTCGGTCAGGGCCGCCGGACCCGCTTCGACCCGGACGTCCCGGGATCCCTTCCGGCGGCCGGAGCCGTGGCCGCGCTGCTCCTCGACCAGGAGGCCGGCCGTGTGCGCGACTGGCTGGCGCGCGCCGGTTCCGAGGCGCCGGAGTGGCTCCTCGCCTCGACGCTCACCACGGCGTCGTTCTGGGCCACGCGCGACGAGCTCGCCGACCTCGCACGCGAGGTCGAGGCGCTGACCGACCGGTTCGCCGGGCGGTGGGACGACCCGTCGCTGCGGCCTGCCGGGTCGCGGCCGGCGCGCCTGCTCGGCGTCGTCAACGCGGACGTCCCGGTGGGCCGCGACGGCACGCCCCCCGTCGCGGGAGACGCCCGATGAGCGGCGAGGGCGCAGGGGCGCCGTCGGCACCCACCGCCGACGCCGGTCCCGCGCGCACTCCTGGCACGTCCGCCCGGGCCGGCGCCGTCGACGCGCGGACCGCCTTGCGTTCGCGCCCGTTCCGGCTCCTCACCGTCGGCTGGGCGTTCACGAACTTCGCCGACTCGGTCCTCGCGATCATCCTCGCCGTCTGGGTCAAGGACCTCACCGGGTCGAACGGTGCCGCCGGGCTCGTGTTCGCCGCCCTCGGGCTGCCCGCCCTCGTCTCGCCCGTCCTCGGCCAGGTCGCGGACCGCGTGTCGCGGCGGCGGATGCTCGTCGTGTCGTACCTCGTGGGCGCGCTGACGCTCCTGCTGCTCCTCGCGGTGCGCGGGCCGGGCCAGGTGTGGCTCGTCTTCGCCGTCACCGTCGTGTACTCGGGCGTGGGCTTCGCCACGGCCGCGGCGCAGTCGGGGCTGATCCGCGACATGCTGCCCGACGACGCGCTCGCGCCCGCCAACGGCCGGCTCACGACGATCGACCAGGTGTTCCGGCTCCTCATGCCCGTCGTCGGCGCCGGGGCCTACGCGCTCGCAGGTCCGGTCCCGCTCGTCCTCGCCGCGTCGGGGGCGTTCGGGGTGGCCGCGCTCGTCGTCGGGCGGATCACGCTCGTCGAGACGCCGCCGACCGCGGCGGCGGACCGCGAGCCGTTGCTCGCGGAGGCCACCGCGGGCTTCCGGCACCTCGTGCGCACGCCTCCGCTGGGCGCACTGACCGTCGCCCTGGTCGTCGCTTTCGCGGCCGTCGGGCTACTCAACGCGGTGAGCTTCGCGATCATCGAGGACGGGCTCGGTCTCCCGCCCGAGCTCCTGGGACCGATCTCGTCGGTGCAGGCCGTGACGGCGATCGTCGCCGGGCTCACCGCGGCACGGCTCGTCGCCCGCTGGGGTGCGCAGCGGCTCGTGGCGGTCGCGCTCGTCGTGCTGGGCCTCGGCGTCGTCCCGGCGCTCGGGTCGCACCTCGTCGCGATCATGGTCGGCCTCGGCGCCGTCGGGCTGGGCGTGACGTGGGCGATCGTCGGCTTCGTCACGGAGCGGCAGCTGCGCACGCCCGCCGGGCTGCAAGGGCGCGTGTCCGCGGCGACGAACATGCTCCTCAACGTCCCGCAGCTCGCGATGACGGTGCTCGGTGCGGCGCTCGTCGGGATGGTCGACTACCGCGCGATGCTCGTCGTCACGGTCGTCACCATCCTCGCCGCCGCCGTCCTCGCGCTCCGCGGCCGCGCCATCCCGCCGAGGAAGGACCCCGCCTCCGCGAGGTAGTACCCCGGTAGCGCGAGGTAGTACCTCGGTGGCGCGAGGTAGTACCCCGGTCGACGACAGCGGTACTACCTCGGCGTACTGCGGTACTACCTCGCTCATCTCAGTCGTCGAGGCCCCGGGCGCGCAGCGCGTCCCCCGTCGCGTCGGCGTGGCGCAGCGAGGCGACGACGAGCGGGACGGCATACGCGCGGACGTCGTGCTCGCGTCCCCGCGCGCGGCACGCGTCCCCCACGCGCCCCGCGAGCGCGGCGACCACGGGGACGGCGCGCACGGCCAGCGAGAGGACGAGGGCGACGCGCGCGACGTCGAGGCCCGCCCGACCGAGCGGCCTCAGGCCGCGCTCGATCGCCGCGAGCACGTCGGACGAGCGTGTCGTGACGAGCACGAGACCGGCCAGCGCGACGAGGACGACGAGGCGAGCGGTGAGCACGACGGCGGGCAAGGTGCCCAGCGTGAACCACTGCACGGCGAGCAGCAGCGGGACGACGACGCGCAGCGCCCGGACCTGGCTCCACAGCACGCGCGGGCCGGCTCCCGCGAGCGCGTAGAGCGCCACGACGGCGAGCGCGGCGACGCCGACCGCGGACGGGTCGCCGAGCAGGAGGATGCCGGTGCCCGCGACCGCGAGCCCGACGAGCTTCGCACCCGCCGGCGCGCGGTGGAGGGGTGAGGTACCCGGGCGGTACGCCGCCACGGAAGGGCCGCTCATCGGGTTCCGTCCGGCGCACCCCGCGACTCCCGGACCTGCGTCGCGGCGGGCGGCCGCAGAGCCGTGGCCGGCACGGACGACGGCGGGAGGTCGTCGTCGACGAGGCGGCGGTAGTGGGCGAGCGCCGGGCCGGGCTCGTCGTCGGCCACGACCCGGCCGTCGTCGACGACGAGGACGCGGTCCATGGCGGACACGATCTCGAGGTCGTGCGAGACGAGGACGACCTGCTGGGGCAGCGACGCCAGCTCGACCGCGACGCGGCGGGTGTTGCGCCGGTCGAGCAGGGTCGTCGGCTCGTCGGCGACCACGAGGTCGGGCTCGGTGACCAGCACGGAGGTCAGCGCGAGGAGCTGCTTCTGGCCGCCGGAGAGCAGGTGCGCCGGATGGTCGGCGTGGTCCGCGAGCCCGCGAGCCTCCAGGGCGTCGCGCACCCGGGCGTCGCGCGCGGCACCGGCCGGGACCTTCCGCAACGAGTAGGCGACGTCCTCGGCGACCGTCGGCATGACGATCTGCGCGTCCGGGTCCGTGAACACGAAACCGACGCGGCGTCGTACCTGCGCGCCGTGCCGCCGGGTGTCGAGGCCGTCGACGAGCACGCGGCCGGTCGTCGGCAGGACGAGCCCGTTGAGCAACCGGGCGAGCGTGCTCTTGCCCGAGCCGTTCGCCCCGACGACGCCGATGCGCCGTTCGTGCAGCACCAGGTCGACGCCGCGCAGCACGTCGCGCTCGCCGAGGCGGACGTGCACGTCCTCGAGGGTCACGACGCAGCCGAGCACCCCGCGCCCAGGACGCTCGTCGTCGGACCGGCCGCTCGTGCCATCACCCGGCAGGTCGCTCGCGCCGTCGCCCGGCAGGTCGCTCGAGCCACGGTCTCGGGCGCGTGCGGACGGCCACCTCATCGGACAACCTCCACGAGCGCCGCGACGCCGAGGCCTCCGCCGACCGCAGCGGTCGCGAGCCCGCGCGTCCCCGCCGGGGCGCCCGCGCGCACGAGGCGGGAGAACAGCCGGACGACCGACACGGCCCCGCTGGCACCCCACGGGTGGCCGAGCGCGAGCGCGCCGCCGTCGGCGCACACGCGCTCGTCACCGCCGAGCGGGTCGAGGCCGAGTGCGTCGGTGACGGCGAGCACCTGCGCCGCGAACGCCTCGACCACCTCGACGGCCGCCAGGTCGTCGACCGACCAGCCCGCCCGGTCGAGCGCGGCCCGAGTCGCGGGCACCGGGCCCCAGCCCGGCTCGGCGGGGTCGCACCCGACCGTCGCCGAGGCGACCAGGCGCAGCCCCGGGACCCCGAGCCCACGGCGGACCGCCTCGGGGACGACGGCGACCGCCGCCGCGCCGTCGCTCACGGGGCTCGCGGTGCCGACCGTCACCGTCCCGTCGGGCGTGAACGCCGCCGGCAGCCGTGCGAGGCGCGACCCGTCGAGACGGCGCGCCCGCTCGTCGCGGTCGAGCCGCCCGCGGCCCGCCGTCGGCACGCGGGACGGCCCGGCCTGCGGCGCACCGACGCCGACGACCTCCGCGTCGAACCGACCCGCCGCGTGCGCGGCGAGGGCTCTGGCGTGGCTGCGGACGGCGTAGGCGTCCTGTCGCTCCCTCGTCACCGCGCGCCGTCGGGCGAGGGCGTCGGCCGCCGCGCCCATCTGCGGGTCGGCCCACGGCGCGGGCGTGAAGGCCGCGCGCGCATACCCGGCGGGCGCGCCGCGGAAGGTCCGGGAGGGCGCCGTCGACGCGCTCTCCGTCCCACCCGCGAGGACGAGCCGGGCGTCGCCCGCACGCACCTGCTGGGCGGCGAGCAGGACCGCAGCGAGCCCGGAGGCGCACTGCCGGTCCACGGTGAGTCCCGGGACGTGGACGCCCAGCCCCGCGGCGAGCGCCGCGACCCGCGCGACGTTGCCGCCCGGTCCCGTGCAGCACCCGAGCACGACGTCGGCGACGGCGCCCCCGACGCCGGCCGCGCGCGTGTCGTCGGTGACGGCCCGCAGCACCGCGGCGGCGAGGTCGACCTCGGTGCGCCCGCGGTGGCCGTGGCCGGCCGTGCCGATCCACGTGCGCCGGGCGGCGACGACCACGGGAGCGTCCTCCGCGACCCCGAGGCTCGTCCCGAGCGCGGTCCGGGCCGTCACGGCAGCGCGACCAGGTCGGCCGCGGGGTGCTCCAGCGCGCCCAGCGCCTCGCTCAGCGCGCCGCGCGCGGGCTTGCCCGACGGCGTGCGGGGCAGTGCCGGCGTCCCGTACCAGCGCCGCGGGCGCTGGCTCGGCGCGAGCGCCGACCGGGCGACGCGCTCGAGGTGGGCGCGCAGGCCCGGCCGTGCGTCGCACTCCACGACGGCGGTGACGACCGCCCCGAGCCGGCGGTGCGGTGTCCCGAGCACGACGACGTCGCGCACTCCCGGCACGGCCCGCAGCACGACCTCGACGTCCTCGGGGACGACGGTCGCCCCACCGGTGAGGATCGCGCCGTCCCCGCGGCCGCGCAGGACGAGGCGGTCGTCCGGCAGAGGCTCGGCGAGCGGGTCGGCGAGGTCCCCGACCGTCGACCAGCCGTCCTCGCGGCGCAGCGGCCCGGTCGCGTGCGCGAGGTAGCCCCGGGCGACCCACGGCGAGCGGACCCACACCTCGCCGACGCTCGCTCCGGGGAGCGGGCGCACGTCGAGCTCGACGCCCGGGAAGGCGCGCAGCCCGGTCCCGTCGGGGTCGTGGGCGACGAACGAGAGCTCGACCGCGCCGTAGTACGCCAGGAGGTCGAGACCGTGGCGGGCGGCCCGCCCGCGCACGCCCGGCGGGAGGGACGCACCCCCGACGACGACCTGCCGCAGGCGTGAGGGCGCGCCCGCGTCGAGCGCGTCGAGGATCTCCTCCAGCACGGACGGCACGAGGTGCACGACGTCGCAGCGGGCGAGCGCGGCGGTCATGGCCGCGGGTGTGCGCGCGAGGTAGGCGCACGCGCCGAGGGCGAGCGTGTGGACCGCCGCGAAGCAGTACAGCGACGACGCGAGCGGCCCGGGGACGAGGACCGTGTCCGTCGGGCGGGCGCCGGTCAGGCGCGTCACGTCGTCGAACGAGTCGACCCACGACGCGCGTGTCCGCACGACGGCGCGAGGCCGACCCGTGCTCCCGGAGGAGAACCCTGCCCACGCGAGGCCGTCGGGCCCCGGTCCCGGGGCGCTCGCGGCCGCCGCACCCCCCTGCGGTGCGGCACGTCCACGAGCCCGCGTCGTCTCCTCGTCCCGCACGGTCCCGCGCGGGAGCGGGACCTCGACGAACGTGCGGGGTCGGACCGCGCGCAGGACCTCGGCGCGGTGCGCGCGCGGCCAGGCCGGGTCGCACACGAGCGGTGTCGCGCCCGCCAGGTCGACCGCGAGGACGGCGGTCAGCAGGTCGACCGGGTCCGGCAGCGACACCGCCACGAGGTCGCCCGGCGCCGTCCCGGCGGCGCGCAGGAACGTCGCGCCGGCCCGCACGTCGGCGCCGAGCGCGGCGTACGTGCGCGAGCGGTCGGCGATGCGCAGGGCGGGGCGGTCGCGCACGGCGGGGTCGACGGCGTGGCGCAGGACCTGAGGGGCGACGGGCACGGGCACACTCTCGCAGGTCGTCAGCGCCGCGCGGTCCGGGCCGCCGGGTAGGCGCGCAGCACGCCGACGGTCACGGCGGCGGCTGCGGCAGCCTTGAGCACGTCGCCCGGCAGGAACACGAGGGAGAGCTGCACCGTCGTGGCGAGGGGCACGCCGGTGAGCAACGCCTGGACCGGGATCCCGATCGCGTAGACGACCGCGACACCGCCGACGAGGCACGCGCCCAGGACGGGCCAGAAGGTCGGCCGTCGCAGCCTGTCCACGAGGAGGCCGACGGTCAGGGCCCCTGCGAGGAAGCCCGCGAGGTAGCCCGCGGAGGGACCGACGAAGACGGCGATCCCGCCGCGACCGCCCGCCAGCAGCGGGAGGCCGGCCGCGACGAGCGCGAGGAACGTCGCGACGGAGAGCGTGCCGAGCCGGGCGCCGAGCACCGCGCCCGCGAGCATGACGCCGAGCGTCTGGAGCGTGACGGGGACGGCGTTGCCGAGCAGCGCGACCGACCCGGGCACACCGAGCGCGGCGATCAGCGCGGCGAACGTCGCGACGCGAGCCGCGTCGCCCGCGGTGAGGGTGAGGAGGTGCCCCCGTCGCGCGGCGACGTCGCCGGTCGGCGCGTCGGCGACGTGACCGGGGGCGGCGGACGGGGTGGTGGCGCGGGTCGGGTGTGCGGCGCGGGCCGTCGTCGGCTCAGGTGTCGCGTCGGTCACGGGTGCTCCTGTCGTGGTCGGGCAGGTCACCACAACTCTCGCGGGCGAGCCGGCTCGAGGCCGACGGGTCGACGGACGACGTCGGGACGCCGTCGTGCACGGAACCCACAACGCGTTGGAGGATCCCTCCAGAACCGTGCCCACGAGGGGCGGCGGTCCGGGAGGAATCCTCCAACGGGTGCGCGGGGTGGGCTCCACCCCGGGTGCGCCGGGCGCCCGACCGGACGCCCGGTCAGGCCTCGCCCGGGAGCGCCTTGCGGACGACGAGCCGGGTCCACGCGCCGAGGTAGACCCGGTCGCCGTCGCCGAGCTCCCGACGCTGTCCGGCCGGGATCGGGTCCGTGGGCAGCGCCTCGCCCGCGGGGCTCACGTACGTCCCGTTCGACGACTGCAGGTCCTCGACCCACCAGCGCTGACCGTCGGTGCTGAGCTGGCAGTGCCGCCGGGAGACCCCCGTGTCGGTACCGCAGTCGACCTGCGGGTGGATGCCCCGCGAGACCGACGGACGGCCCACGAGGACGCTGCGCTCGCGCAGCACGACGAGGCCGGGCAGCCCGGCCGACGGCATGGGGTCCTCAGGCTTCTGAGCCGTGTACCAGTCGGGGTCGATCCAGATCTCGACGACCCACTGGTCGGGTCCCGGCACGGGCGGGGTCGGCAGGTGGCTGCTCGACGACCCGGGCGACGTCGGTGCACCGGCTGCGGCCTCGGGCGCCCCGGTCTCCCCGGCGACGGGCAGGGGCGAGCCCGCGGGCGTCTCGGGGGCGGGCACGGCGGCCGAGTGCGCCGGGTCCGCCGTCGGTGGCGCGCTCGGGACGGGCGAGCCCGACGCCGGCCGTGCGGGCGTGCCCGGTGCCGGCGGGTCGAGCGAGAGCGCCGACGGCGGCTCCACCGGGTCCGGGAGCGCCCCCGTGGTGAAGTCGTACCCGCAGTTCTCGCAGAAGAGCGCGCCCGCGGCGGCGGGGAAGTCGCAGTTCGGGCACGTCGTCGCGGGGGTGGACGCCGAGGCGGTGGGTGTCGGGTCGGCGCTCGCCGACGGGGCGGCCGGGGCCGCGGCCGACGCCGCGATCGGCTCCCCGCACACGTCGCAGTAGTCCGTCGACTCCGACGGGTGCCCGTTCGGGCACACGACCGCGCTCACCGGCGCACCCGCGTCGTCTTCGTCGAGGCGGTGTCGAGCGCCATCTCGTCGAGCGTGGAGGTGTTGCGCTTGAGCCGGACGGTGCCCTGCTCCTCGCTGTCGATGTCGACGACCTTGCGCAGGCGCGTCGTGGCCTCCGCGTTGCCCGTCTGCTGCGCGAGCTGGACCGCGCGGCCGAGCTTGACGGTGGCCGTCGCTTCGTCGCCCGACGCCTTCGCGGCGAGGCCCTCCTGGATCGCCGCGGCGAGCTCGGTCTGGCCCGTGTAGTGCGCGACCTCGGGGTTGATGCGCGTGGTGAGCGAGTCGTCGTCGGACCACTTCGCCTTGACCAGCCCGGACGAGACGACCTCGCCGTTCACCGCGAGCTGGACGCGCGCGGCGAGCTGCTCGGAGCCCACCGGCTTCGACGCGACGCGCACGGCCACGTGGTAGTCGCGCGACTCGTCGCCCCAGGACCCGGTGGGGTACGCGCCGGTGAGCGGGTTGACGTCGCTGCGCCGGGTCGTCAGGTCCTCGACCGTCGGCGCGACCTGGCGCACGAACAGCACCTGGGCACCCTGCGGCGCCCACACCCGCAGGTCCGCGGACGCGACGCCGCGAGCCATCGACGCCCGCATGAGCGCCTCGAAGTCGGCCGCGATCTCGCTGGGATCGGCGATGAGGTCGACCGTGCCGAGCAGCGCGGTCGCGATCTCGCGCAGCTCGTCGACCTGCCAGCGCGAGCCGACGCCACGGGCGTCGCACTGGAAGTGCCCGGTCACGTCGCGCACGGCCGCGGAGAGGTTCGCGCGCGGCTCCGACTCGTTCTTGCCGTCCGTGAGGAGGATCGCGTGCCGCTGCGTCGCCTGCGGCACGGTCTCGAAGAGCTGGTCGGCGAGGCGCAGCCACGTGCTCATCGCGGTGCCGCCGCCCGGCGCCATCATCGAGATCGCGCGCTTCGCCTCGGCGCGCGCGCCGGGCTCCATCTGGACCATCGCGACGCGCGCGTTCGGGTAGGGGAACGCGCGGTGGGCGACGTGGCTGCCGCCCACGATCGCGAACCACGTGCCGTCGAGGACCTGGTCGACCGCGACCTGGGCCGCGTGCTTCGCCGCCTCGATGTTGCGCCCGGACATCGACCCGGACGTGTCGACCATGATGATCTCGGCCACCCCGCCGGCGGTGCCGCCCCCGGCCGTGCCCGCTCCCGAGCACGTCACGGTGACGATCGCGTGGACGTCGGTCGCGCCGTCGGACAGGAACTCGTTCTGGTAGACCTCGGCGGAGAACTCGGCCATGGGGGCTCCTTCGGTGATGCGGTGTTCGGGCAGGCTATCGGGTCGGTCCGGGCGGGTTCGAGCGGAACGCTCGAGGGGGCGGGTGGAGCGGCTTCACCTCGGCCGGTCGGACGGCGGGTTCGGCGTCCGTCGGCGGTCGGTGGCCGCTGGTCGACGGCCGGGTCAGGCGGCTGCTCCTGCGCCGAACCGGGCGAGCGTGACCGTGATGTTGTCCCGGCCGCCCTGCGCGTTCGCCCAGCGGACGAGGGCCGCGGCGAGCGCCTCGGGGTCGGAGCCGTCCGAGCCCTCGGTGGCGTGGACGAGGCCCGCGAGGTCGCCAGCGGCGGAGCAGTAGTTCCACAGCCCGTCCGAGCACACGAGGACCCAGCCCGGGCGGTCGGGGATCGTGGCCGCCGTCCGGGCGGTGGGGTCGGGCGCGTCGTGGCCCAGCCAGCGCGTGATCGCGTGCGCCTGCGGCGACGTCTCCGCCTGAGCCCGCGGGATGCCCTGGGCGATCATCTCCTGCGCCCACGAGTCGTCGACGCTGAGCTGGTGCGCCTCGCCGGCGTCCGGCAGCCAGTACGCGCGCGAGTCGCCGACCCAGCCCGTGACGACCAGCGGACCGTCGACGACGGCGGCGACGAACGTGCACGACGGCGGGTTCTCCCGGTCCGCCGTGCCCGGCACCGCGGCGAGGACCGCCTCGTTCGCGGCGCGCGCCGCGTCGCCCAGCAGGACGGACCAGGCGCTGAGCCGCGCCGTCGTCTCGCCCTGCACGGGAGCATCGCCGGCGGGCCCGCCCGCGGCGAGGGTGTCACGCGCGGCGCGCGCGGCGGCGAGGCTCGCGACGTCGGAGTCGGGTGCGCTGGACACGCCGTCGCACACGACGAGCGCGGCGAAGGGCCGGTCGGCCAGGCCTTCTCCGGCCGTGCCCTCGCCCGCCGTGCCTTCCGGTGCGCGCGCGGTACCCGGCCCGCGCGCGGTACCGGGCCCGCCGACGGGCGCCGGTCCGCTCGCGGCGAGCGCCATGGCGTCCTCGTTGCGGACGTGCCGCACGCCGCGGTCGCAGACGCCCGCGACCCAGGCGGCCGGTCGCTCGGCCCAGTGGTCGCGCTCGGTCGCCGCGGGCTCGCCGCACTGGGCGCAGTAGCCGTCGTCCGCGATCGTGCCGCCGCAGCGCACGCACGGCCGTGCGCCGTCGGCGCGGCCACCGCCGTCCGGGTCGTCGGCCTCCGTCGCCGTGCCGGGGTCGGCGGCCGAGGCCGCAGCGTCCTGGTCCGCCTCGTCCGCGCCGTCAGTGCCGTCAGTGCCGTCAGCGCCGTGAGCGCCGGTGGTCGCCGGCTCGGGCGGGAACGACGCGAGCGGGGTGCCGCAGGCCTCGCAGAACCTCGCGCCGGGGTGCGAGGGCTCGCCGCACGCCGGGCAGGCGAGGAGCGCGCTCGTGGCCTCGCCGTCCACCTCCGCCGGGTCCGTCGCCTCCGTGGCGGTCGCGCTCGGAGACGTCGCACCGGTGCTCTCGTCCGGGGCGGCCGCGTCGGGACCCGGCGACACGGGATCGGTCGCGCCGGTCGGGGCGCTCATCGCACGGTCCAGCGGCGGACCTCGTTCGCCCGGTCGACGAGCGTGATGCGCTCGTCGCGCGAGTCCGTGAGCGACGCGAGGTCGCGGTACGCGCTCTCGAGGGCGTCGCGCAGCGCGGGCTCGTCCGCCGGGACACCGGCGATCCGCGTCGTGGGGGACGGGCCGGACTCGGTCACGGTGTCGAGCGCCGAGCGCAGGACCCCCACCGAGAGCTCGGCGCGCTCGCGCGGCGCGATGGTCACCGCGCCGACGCTCGCGAGCGCGTCGGCGAGCGCCGCCAGCCCTCGGCCGGAGTCGGCGAGGAGATGGGCGCGCAGCACGCGTGACTCGACGTACGAGCTGCGCGTGGGCGTGACGAGGTCGAGCGCGTGCAGGGCGCCGTCGAGGTCGCCCCGCTCGCGGCGGATCCGGGTGAGGCCGAAGGCGGCCGGCGCCGTGTAGTTCGCGTCCGACCGGGCGCAGATCACGTAGAGCGACTCGGCGATGTCGGGCTCTCCGCTCAGCTCGCAGGCCGTCGCGAGCGCGAGCTTGGGCGCGAGCTCGCCCGGCACCTGGCCGTAGACGGCGTTGAACGACGCCCGCGCCGCGACGGAGTCGCCGCGCGCGAGCTCGTCGAGGCCGCCGAGCCACGCGGCGCGCCACTCCCACGGGTCCTCCGCGAGGATCTCGGCGATCGTCGCCTGCACGACGTCGCGCCGTCCTGCCTCGATCGCGGCCCGGGTCCGGGCGAGACGCACCTCGACGGTGTCCTCCGGGGCGTCGGCGAGCGCCGCGAGCCGTGCGTCGGGGTCCGCGATGTTGACCCCGGCGAGCCAGCTCGCCATGGGGTCGTGCTCGTCGGCACGCAGCGCGGGCAGCTCGTCCCAGTCGAGCGGACGCTCCGCGACGTCGGAGACGGGTGCCTCGAACAGGACGGACGCGGCCGAGTGGAGGGCCGCGGTGCCGGGGCCCCGGTCGGTCGCGACGACCTCGCGCAGGACGCCGACGAGCTGGGCGCGCATCTCGTCGACCGTGGCGAAGCGGTCCGACGGGTCGAGCGCGCACGCCTTGGCGAGCAGGCGGTAGAACGAGTCGTACGCCTGGAACACGGGCGTCTCGGCGACGGGCGGGAGCGACGCGACGTACGTCGTGGTGTTCCCCCGGAAGTCGAGCACGAGCGTCGCGAGCGAGCGGCCGATCGTGTAGATGTCCGACGCGACCGACGGACCGACCTCCGCGACCTCGGGCGCCTGGTATCCGACGGTGCCGAAGATCGCCGACTGGAGGTCGTCCAGACGCCGCACGCCGCCGAGGTCGATGAGCTTGACCCCGTCGCCCTGCTGGATGACGTTCTCGGGCTTGAAGTCGCAGAAGATCAGGTCGTGGTCGTGCAGGTAGGCGAACGCCGGGAGGACCTCGAGGACGTAGGCGAGCGCCTGGTCGACGGGCAGCGGGTCGATCGCACCGCCGTTCGCGTCGCGCCGGTCCTGGAGGATGTCCTTGAGGGACTTGCCGCCGACGTACTCCATGACGGTGTAGCCCGCGCCGTCGTGCATGGCGAAGTTGTAGATCTCGACGATGAGCGGGTGCTCGACCTCGGCGAGGAACTGGCGCTCGGAGATCGCCGCGGCGTAGGCGTCGGGGTCGCCCGAGTTGAGCAGGCCCTTGAGGACGACCCACCGGCCGGACACGTTCTGGTCGCGCGCGAGGTAGATCCAGCCGAGACCGCCGTGCGCGAGGCAGCCGACGACCTCGTACTGACCGCCCACGACGTCACCGGGGGACAGCTGCGGCGAGAAGTCGAACCGGTTGCCGCAGTGCGGGCAGAACCCGGAGGTGCGTCCGGGCTGACCGTCGCGACCGCGGCCGACCTTCTCGCCGCACGTGGGGCAGAAGCGCTTGCGCTCGGCGACCTCGGGCACGGCCATGACGGCCTGCAGCGGATCCGTCACGGGTGCCGAGGGCACCGTGGTGAGGCCGGCGCCGAGACGGTGGCCGCGCAGGCGCGTCGAGGACGTGCCGACGCGACGGGTGGCCTTGGACCCCGTGGCGGCCGTGCGGGCGGAACCGAGCGCTGCCGTCGCGAGGCGGCT
This sequence comes from Cellulosimicrobium sp. So1_17, assembly GCF_055181235.1. Taxonomy (NCBI): domain Bacteria; kingdom Bacillati; phylum Actinomycetota; class Actinomycetes; order Micrococcales; family Promicromonosporaceae; genus Cellulosimicrobium; species Cellulosimicrobium sp. So1_17. The sequence goes on along the minus strand of NZ_CM143702.1, from coordinate 1,303,368 downwards.
CGAGCTCGTGCGTCCCGTGCGCGTGGAGCGCTCGGCGTCGGGGTCGGACCCGCCGGGGGAGACCGCGCCGGTGCGCCCCTGGACGAAGCCCGTGCCGAGCATCGCCGACGGCGACGCGGCGGTCGCGGAACCCGCGCCCTGGGCCCTCCCGGTCGACGTGCCGGTCGAGGCGCCCGCGGTCGCGGACGTGCCGCCCGGGGTGCCGCCGGCCGGCGCCCCGCAGACGTTGCAGTAGCCGTCCTCGATGGTGCCCGGGCAGCCGGGCTCCGAGCACGGGACGGTCGTGGTGGTCGTCACGACGACGCTCCTTCCGAGGTGGGCAGGTCGCGGGTGAGGAAGTGGTACTGCTCGACGAGGAAGCGCGCGAGCACGACGTCGCACGGTGTCGCCTCGACGGCGTCGCGAGCCTCGGTGAGGCCGGCGCGGACGGTGGGGGACGCGGAACGGCCGTTCGCGTCGGCCTTGGCAGAGAGCTTCTCGAGGCTGTACCGCAGCTCGGCGCGCTCGCGCAGGGGGCGGGCGTAGGCGTCCTCGACGGTCTGGACCGCGCGCGCGACGGCGTCGAGACGGGCCGAGTAGGCGTCGAGCTCGAACCGGGAGTCCGGCACGGGGCCGAGCCGGGACACGTCGGGGACGGCGAGCCGCGGCGGGTGCGCGATCTCGCGGCGGCAGCGCGTCACGAGCTCGCGCAACGCCGGCTCGCGGGCCTCGAGGGCGTCGCGCCGCTCGGTCGTCCGCGAACGGTCCCGCCCGAGCTCGCGCCGCTGCGCGGAGGCCACGATGAGGTCCCGCTCGGCGCGGGCCACCTCGGTCTCGAGCTCCGCGAGCGGACCCGAGACGTCGGCCCCGCGGGCGGCCTGCGCGACGAGCCGGTCGAGCCGGCCGCGCAGCGCCTCGATCCGCCCGCGCGCGTCGCCGTCGGACCCGGCGAGGTCCTCGCAGCGCACCAGCTCGGCGCGCACGCCGCGCAGCCGCGCGACCTGGTCGGCCGTGTGCGGGTCGAACGACAGGCGCGTGCGGAGCTGGACGACGAGGGCGTCGCACAGCTTCACGGCCTCGACGAGCGAGACGAGCGCCGCGCCCGAGCCGGAGTCGAGCCGGCCCCAGACCAGGACCGACATCTTCTCGCGCGCGACGGCGTCGACGCGGCCCGAGTCCCACGTCACCCGCAGCTCGTCGGCGCGCCCCCGGATCGCCTGCCACAGGGACAGCGCGAGCACGAGGTCGGCCGTGTACGCGTCGGGCGTCGCGGCGGCCTGGGCGGCGGCGTCGAGCCGGTCGAGCTCGGTCCGCCGCGCGTCGAGCCACGTCTCGAGCGCGCCGAGGTACGCCATGAGGTCGGCGGCGGGGATCGCCTCGCCGAGCCGTCCCGGCGCCTCGGGTGCGACGGGACGGCTCACGGCGTGCGGCCGTAGACCGGCGCCGGGGGCGTCGGAGCGTCGCCGAGCACGCCGAGCCAGCGGTCGTAGCTCGCGGCCCACGTCCCGTCGCTCTTCATGCCCTCGAGGACGCCGTTGACGAAGCGCACCATGTCGACGTCGGCGGCAGGGACGCCGACGCCGTAGGGCTCGTCGCTGATCGCCTCGCCGACGACCTTCGCGTACGGGTCCTGCGCGGCGAACCCGGCGAGGATCGTGTCGTCGCCGGTGATGGCGTCGACGCGGCCCTGCTGGAACAGCACGAGGCACTGCGTGTGCGTCGTCGCGGGGACCGCCTCGATGCCGGGGTACTCCTCGAGGCGCGTGAGCGTCGTGGTGCCCTCGGGCGCGCACACGCGCTGGCCCTCGAGGTCGGCGATGCCGCCGGCCTCCGAGTCGCGCGTGACGAGGACCTTCTGCCCCGCGTGGTAGTACTCCGCGGAGAACGCGATCTGCTCCCAGCGGTCGCAGTTGATGGTGAACGCACGGGCGACGAGGTCGACGTCGTCGTTCTCGAGGACCTCGATGCGCTGGCCGGACGTGATGACGCGGAACTGGAGCCGGTCGGGCTCACCGAAGATCGCGCGCGAGACCTCGCGCAGCACGTCGATGTCGAATCCCTCGATGTCGCCCGACAGCGGGTTGCGCGACCCCATGAGGAGCGTGTCCGCCGACACCCCGACGCGCAGCACGCCGCGCTCCCGGATCTCGGCCATCGTGCTGCCCGCGGGGAGCGCGTCCGGCCCGGGGAGGGCGCCCTCGGGCGCGTAGGACGCGAGCGGGTCGGAGCACTCGGCGGGTGCGGCGGCAGCGGGCGGGGCGCTCTCCTCGGCAGGCGGCTCCTCCGCGGCGAGGCGCAGGTCGTCGGCGCCGCTCGGTCCGGTGCAGGCTGTGAGCACCAGCGTCGTCGCGGCGAGCGCTGCCGCGAGACCGCGCTTCAGGCGGGTCCCGCGCGGAGCGGGGCGGCGGGACCGGCCCGTGGTGGCCGCGGGGTCGGCGTTCGTCGTCGTCACCGGTACTCCTCCAGTCGTGCCGTCATGCCGCGCCACGCGAGCAGGGCCGCGACGAGCCCCGCGACCAGGAGCAGCCACCCGGCGACCGCCGCGCTCGTGCTCGCCGAGCCGAGGTCGTCCCGGGTCGCTGCTGCGTTCGTCTCGATGTCGTCGCGCGCCGCGGCGGAGAACGCGTCGAACGCCGCGTTCGCGCTGTCGGGCTCGGTGCTCGTCGCGAGCGCGACGGCCCCGTCCCAGTCGCCGCCGTCGTCGAGCGCGCGGATCTCCGCGTGGTGCGCCACCCACTCGTCGAGCGCCCGGGCCGTCGACCCGTCGAGGACGCCGTCGGCAGCCGCGGCGTCGAGCCGCTCGCTCGCGTCGGCGGTCGCGGCCTGGAACTCCTCCTCGTAGGCCTGGCCGGACCCGCGCTTGATGAGCGTGAAGGCCTCCATGGACTTCGCCTCGTTCGCGAGCGCGTACGCCTGCGACGCGGCGAGCGTCGCGGCGTACGGGCCGGTCCGCACGTCCTGGGCACGGGTCGAGGCCTGCGACAGCAGGATCGTCCCCACGAGCCCGACGACGAGCACGACCACCGTGGCCGACGCGAGGCCGACGTTGAGCACGCGGTGCGTCCGGCGCGCGAGCCACACCTGGCCCAGGACGAGCACCGCGAGCGCGACGAGGCACCCGGCGAGGACCCACAGCGCGTCCCGCACGCCCGAGAAGTCCGCGGCGACGCGGTCGGCGTCGTCGAGGACGACCTCGTCGAGCGCGGGCAGCATCTCGTCGCGCAGGATCGTGGACGCCTGGTCGAGGTACGCGGCCCCGACCGGGAAGCCCTGCCGGTTGTTCGCGCGCGCCTGCTCGACGAGCCCGGTGTACACGGTGAGGTCGGCGGCCACCTGGCCGAGGAGCTCGGCGTCCGCCTCGTTGCTGCCGGACAGCGTCGCGAGGTCGGCCGCCGCCTGGTCGACGAGCTCGTCGTAGCGCGCGCGCTGCTCGGCCGGCTCGAGGCCGCCGACGAGGAACGCGCCGGTCGCCGTCGCGTCGGCCGCCACGAGCGCGTTGCGCACGTCCTGCACGCCGACGAGCTGCGCCGAGTCCTCGGCCGCGGCGTCGAGCGCGCGGGACTGGACGCTGCCCGCCTGGAAGCCGAGCAGGCCCAGCGCCACGGAGGCGAGGACGGACAGCGCGAGGACGAGGCGCAGGCGGCCGGGCGTGCGCCGCAGCGCGCCGCGCGCCCGGGCGACGGTCGCGCTGCCGACGGGCTGCACCGCCTGGCCGGCTGCGGCCGAGGGCGCCACGAGGACGGTGCCCGACGGCGGGGGCGCGGCCTGGCGGACCGGGGTGGTCGTCATGCGGTCTCCTCGACGGTGGGGTGGACGGGAGGTGAGGTCGTGGTGCCGGACGCGTCGGACGCGTCGGGCACCTCGGGTGTCTCGGGCGGGTCGAGCGACGCGAGCAGAGCGGGCGCGCCCTCGCCGTCGACGAGGTCGGCGGGCAGCAGGAGGCGCAGCTCGTCGACCGTCGGGGCGGGCACGTCGCGCAGCCGCCACGCGTGGCGGGCGATCGCGGCGTCGAGCACGTTGCGCGCCCAGCGCGCGTTGCCGAAGCCCTCGGTGCGCGCCTGGGCGGCGGCCAGGCGGCCGAACGTCTCGAGCGCCTCGGGCGTCGGCTCGAAGTCGGACCGGTCGGCCATGCCCGCGAAGATGTCGCGCAGCTCGTCGTCCGTGTAGTCCTCGAACGTGATGGTCGTCGAGAAGCGCGACTCGAGACCGGGGTTCGTCGCGAGGAAGTCCGCCATCGGGCCGGGGTACCCGGCGACGACGACCACGAGCTCGTCGCGGTGGTCCTCCATGTCCTTGACGAGCGTGGTGATCGCCTCGGCGCCGTACTGGTCCTCCGCGAGCCCGTACGCCTCGTCGACGAACAGCACGCCGCCGAGCGCCGTGGCCACGACCTCCGACGTCTTCACGGCCGTCTGGCCGAGGTAGCCCGCGACGAGCTCGGAGCGGTCGACCTCGACCAGGTGGCCCTTCGCGAGCAGCCCGAGAGCGCGGTAGATGCCCGCGACGAGCCGCGCGACGGTCGTCTTGCCCGTGCCCGGGTTCCCGAGGAACACGAGGTGGCGCGTGAGCGTCGGTCGCGTGAGCCCGGCGTCGGTCCGCAGCTTCTCGACGCGCAGCAGCTCGGTCTGGCGGTGGATCTCGTCCTTCACGCGACCGAGCCCCGTGAGCGCGTCGAGCTCGGCGAGCAGCTCCTCGAGCGGCCGGGCCGGCTCCTCCTCGGTCTCGGCGGCCTGCGCGGAGGTCGTCTGCGCCGCCGCCGCCGGCGCTGCTCCCGCCGTCCCGCCCGCGTCGGTCCCGGTCCGAGCGGTGCCCGACGACGCGGGGTCCCCCGGGGGCGTCGGCGTCCCGTGCCCGCGCGCCCCGAGCGCGTCGAGGATCGACTCCACGGACGGGACGTCGGGCGGGGTCGGGCGCGCGCCCTGGAGGCGGGTGCCGAGGTGCGCGAGCTCGCCGAGGTCGAACGGGTTCGCCGGCGCCGGACGGTCGCCGAGCGGCCCGCCGGCGGCCGGCGCCGTCGGGCCCGGCGTCGCGAGACCAGGTGCCGTGGGACCGGGCGAGGTCGCGACGGGCGGGCGTGTCCCGGCCGACGCCGCCCGCTGCACCGCCGCGGTCCCGGCGGCGCTCCCGGCGACGTGCGGACCGGGCGTGCCGAGGGCGGCAGCGGCCGATGCGACGTCGGCCAGGGCGGCGCCGTAGGCGGCGGCGCGCGTCGAGCGCGCGGCGACGAGGCCGGCGAGCACGTCGGTGGGCGAGGAACGCCAGCGCCGCGCGCTCGAGGCGGCGGTGAAGAACGCGCCCGTCGCGGCGGGGTCGTGGCCGAGCGCGGCGAGCCAGGCCGCGGGAGCTCCGGTCGAGGACTCGGCGACCGCTGCTGCGAGGCGTGCGCCCTCGTCGCGGGCGGCGTCCTCGTCGACCCCCGCGTCGCGCGCGGCGGCGGCCAGCGCGTCGAGCGCGGTGGCGAGGTCGGGCGTCGTCACGGGGCCTCCAGGCGTCCGGTCAGGTCGGGCGGCGGCGTCGCGGCACCGGCACCCGGTGACAGCGAGATCGAGGAGTCGCGGAACTTGTCCGCGAGGAACTGCCCGTGCGCGACGAGCGCCGCGGCGTCGGCGCGCGAGACCGCGTCGGAGATCTTGTCGAGCGTCACGCCGAGCAGGTCGAGCTGGTCGCACAGGAGCATGAGGGACGTCTTGCCGTGCGCGACGACTCGGCGGTCGGCGAAGTCGCGCGGCAGGCGCAGGTACGCGCCCACGGCCTCGGGCAGGTAGCTCGTCGCGGTCGCGACGACCGTGTGCGCCTGCTGCGAGCCGCCGCCCAAGCGGTCGAGGCGCGGCACCATCTCCTCGACCGTGCCCGTGATGCGGTGCACGCGCGCCGTCACCGCCGGGGGTACGCGGCCCTCGATCTGCTGCTCGATGCGCTCGACGGACTCGAGGATGTCCGCGCTCGTCGGAGGCGGGGGCAGCTCGAGGGCGGGTTCGGTCGTGCGGGAGCGACCGCCCAGGCGGGCGACCACGTCGGAGAACCAGCCCATCTAGGCGACCGTCCAGCTCGGGGTGCGTGCGGGAGATGACAGGGGAAACTCTGCGGATGGTGCGGGTGCTGCTGCAGGTGTCGGCGTCGTCATGCGGGGCGGCTCAGAGCCGGCCGATGTCGAGCGAGCCGTTGCCGGCCTGCGACACGTCGGAGCGGCGTGCGCGGTCGAGGTACTCGTTGGCCTTCGTGGTCTCGGTCTCGAGGACGCCGATCGTCTGCGCCATCGAGTCGAGCGCCTGCGTCTTGAACGTCGAGATCGAGTCGAGCGTCGCGTAGATGTTCGCGAACGCCTGCTGGAGCTGCGGGAGCCCCACGGTCGCGCTCGCCGCCTGCGACTGGATGGTCGCCGACTGGTCCGCGAGCATCTTCGACGTCGACGCGATCATGTTCGACGTCGTCGTGTTGAGCGCCGTGATCTGGTCCAGCACGAGCTTCTGGTGGGCGAGCGCCTGCGCGACGATGACGGCCGTGCGCAGCGCCGAGATGGTGGTCGTCGTCGCGCGGTCGACGCCCTTGATGAGCTCGAGGTTGTTCTTCATGATGATGTCCATCGCGAGGTAGCCCTGGATGGACACCGCGAGCTGCGTCAGCAGGTCCTGGTGCTTCTGACGCACGTAGAACTGCACGTCCTCGCGCAGGGCCTGGGCCCGCTCGGGGTCGGTCGTCTCGAGCTGGGCGATCTTCGTGGAGAGCTCGGTGTCGAGGCGCTCGGCGATGAAGATGTACTGGTTCAGCCGGCCCATCGTGTCCCAGAGGTTCTGCTTCTCCAGGTTGAGCGCGGCGTTGTCCTTGCGGAGCTCGTCCTGCCCGTTGTAGAGCGACTGGACGATCGCGTTGAGCTGGCTCTGCGAGCTCTCGTAGCGACGGAAGTAGTCCTGGATCTTGCCGCCGAACGGGATGATGCCGAGCAGCTTCTTGCCGATCGGTGCCTCGCTCGGGTCGAGGTCCTCGACCGTGCGGCGCAGCTCGAGGAGGGACTTGCTGATCTTCGAGCTGTCGGAGACCCCGCCCTCGCGGAACTCCTTGACCGGCATGTCGAGCATCCGGTTGGACACGTCGGCCGCGGCGCGGATGTCGGCGTCGCCCATCTTGCGGACGTCGTCGGCCTTGGCGGCGAACTCGGGGGAGCGGGTGTCCGCGGACAGGAGCTGGTCGAGGTACGAGCCGACCTTGGCCTCGAGACCCGGGATCGCGGCCTCGTCGACGCGCGGCGCCAACGAGGGGGCCTGCGTGGCGGCGACGGGCTTGACGGGTTCCGGCGCGGTGAGCGTGAGCGTCTCCGTCGGGGCGGGGGGCTGGAGCGGTGCTGCCTCGGTCATCTCGATCCTTCGCTCGTGCGTGCCGTCGGTCGCCGTCGGTGGCGGCTGGGGGAGGGCTGTCGCACGCCCCCGGGTACCCGGTCGAACCGGGCGGAACCGGCCCAGGGCCGGTCCGGCGAGTATATCTACGACGGCTGGCTCGATCTTTACCCTTTCCCACCCCAGGAGGGTGAGAACTGCCCATGCCGAGCACAACGTGCGCGCGGCCGATGAGTTCCACGCTCGGGCGCCGTCGTCCCTGTCGACCGCGCGGCGCGGGCACGTGCACGGGCACGGCCGCAGACGCGCCGCGGACATCGAGGAACGGGGACGACCGTGCAGCTCGCCGGGAAGAACGCCGTGGTCTACGGGGCCGCCGGGTCGATGGGGTCGGCGGTGAGCCGGGCCTTCGCCGCCGCGGGCGCCCGCGTGTTCCTCGCGGGGCGGACGGCCGCGACGCTCGACGCGCTCGTGGACGAGATCCGGGCCGCCGGGGGAGCGGCCGAGGCCGCGGTGCTCGACGTGGACGACCTCGGCGCGGTGCACGACCACGCGGCACACGTCGTGGCGACCGCGGGGAGCCTCGACGTGTCGTTCAACGCGGTGGGGATGGACGCGGTGCAGAACGTGCCGTTCGTCGACATGGATCCCGACGACGTCCTGGTCCCCGTGACGCAGGCCGTGCGGCGCCACACGCACACCGCGGGCACCGCGGCGCGGCACATGGTCGCCCAGGGCTCGGGCGTCGTCGTGGTGCTCTCGTCGACGGCGGCGCAGGAGTCGCGGCACGAGATGGGCGGCTTCAACCTCGCGTGCGCCGCGCTCGAGGCGCTCGTGCGCGGGCTCGCCGGCGAGGTCGGGCGCCACGGGGTGCGCGTCGTCGGGCTGCGACCCAACTTCACGCCGGAGACCGCCGGGGCGACGGACGAGGACCTGCCCGACCTCGTGGACGACACGCTGCTCGGCCGGCTGCCGCGGCTCGCCGAGGTCGCGGGCAGCGCGGTCTACCTCGCGTCCGACGCCGCGGGCGCGACGACGGGCGTCGTCCTGGACCTGTCGTGCGGCGCGATCGTCGGCTGACCCGGCTGGACCGGCGCACCGATGAGTCGGCCTCTCGGACACGGTCGGGACACCATGACCGACCACGGCTCGTCCACCGCCCAGACCTCACCCGGCCCCGCCCACGTCCCCGAGGGTGCTCGTGCGCTCGTCGCGGGACCGCACGTCGCGCACCTCGCGACGGTCCTGCCCGACGGCGCCCCGCACGTCGTGCCCCTCTGGGTCGCCTGGGAGGGCGACCGGCTGGCGTTCCTCACCGGTCCGGGCTCGCGCAAGGCCCGCAACCTCGCGCGCGACCCTCGCGTCGCGGTCTCGGTGACCGAGACCGCGAACCCGTTCGTCATGGCGACACTGCGGGGCCACGTCGTCGAGGTGCTCGACGGCGAGCCCGGCTGGGCGGTCGTCGACCGCATCTCGGTCCTCTACACGGGCGGGCCCTACCCGCGGGGCGAGGAGCGGCACGCGTTCCTCGTGGAGATCGAGCACGCCGACGCGCAGTCGTTCGGCTGACCGACCGCCACAGGCGCTGCGATCTCGCCCGCAGCGCGGCTGCCGGGCCCCAGGTGTGGTGCCCCGAGCAGGACTCGAACCTGCAACCTACGGATTAGAAGGCCGTTGCTCTATCCATTGAGCTATCGAGGCGCGCAGCCATCGTAGTGTGCGGCTCGCGTGCCCGGCAGGTCACGACCGCCACCCCGCCTGCAGGCCGACCTGCAGCCGACCCGCAGCCGACCTGCACGGACGGCGCGTACGTTTTGCGGGGTCGGGTCCAGGCGTCAGGATGAACCCGTGAGAACCCGAGACGTCGCGACCGGCGCCCAGAGTGCCGCAGGCCCGGGCGGCGTGGCGGGCCGCGGCCGTGCCGAGCAGGGCGAGGAGCTGGGCGTCACCGTCTTCGACGTGGCCCGTGACCTGCGGCGGGACGTGGCCGCCGTCGAGCTCCCGCTCGCGATCGAGGGCGCCGACGAGGCGGCCGCGTCACGGGACCGCCTGCTGACCCAGCTCGACGAGCACCTGCTGCCGCGCCTCAAGGAGCTGTCGTCGCCGGCCGTGGTCGTGGTGGCCGGGTCCACCGGCGCGGGCAAGTCGACGCTGTACAACTCGCTGCTCGGCGAGGAGGTGTCGCAGGCCGGCGTGCTGCGCCCGACGACGCGCGAGCCCGTCCTCGCGTTCAACCCCCTGGACGCCGACGTGATCGTCGAAGGGCCGGCGACACGCGTGTCGCGCGTCATCGACCACGACGGCGTGCCGCGCGGCACCGCGCTGCTCGACGCCCCCGACCTCGACTCGCTCCTGTCGGAGAACCGCGAGACGGCGGGCCTGCTGCTCGAGGCGGCGGACCTGTGGCTGTTCGTCACGACGGCGTCGCGCTACGGCGACGCGCTCCCCTGGAAGGCCCTGAGCCGCGCGATGGAGCGTGGCGCGAGCGTCGCGATGGTCCTCAACCGCGTGCCGCGCGAGACGCTCACGACGATCCGCGGCGACCTGCTGCAACGTCTGCGCGAGCACGGCATGGACGGCGTGCCGCTGTTCGTCGTGCCCGACGTCGGCCCGCACGAGGGTCTGCTGGACCGGTCGGTCGTGGCGCCCGTCGCGCGCTGGCTGACGATGCTCGCCGGGCCGGACCGCTCGCGCGCGGTGATCGTGCGCACGCTCAAGGGCTCGCTCGCCGCGCTGCCGTCGTGGGTGACGGGCGTCTCCGACGCGGTCGAGCAGCAGATCGAGGCGGCGCAGGTGCTCCGTGACGCGGTGACCGCCGCGCTGCCACCGGTGCGCGCGCAGGCCCGGGAGTCGGTCCTGCGCGGAGACTCGTCGCGCGGGTCCCTCGCGGCGCGCTGGTCCCAGATCGCCGGTGCGGACAAGGTCGACCGGGTGAAGGTGCGGGGCGGCGTCGTGCGCTCGACGCGTCGTCGGGGCAGGGCACGCGACGTCGCGCTCGGGCCGCTCCACGCCGAGGTCCGTGCCGTGGTCGGCCGCACCCTCGCCGCGCACGGGGCGCAGGCGCACGACGCGCTGCGCGCGGCGCTCGTCGGTGCACGACCGCTCCCGGGCGGGGCCGCCGTCGCACCCGACGGCGAGGCGGCGACCGCTCCGCGCGAGGCCGCCGCCGCTCGTCACGTGGACGAGTGGACCGCGCGGGCCGACCAGGTGGTCGAGCAGCTCGGTGCACCGGACGCGACGGACGCGGCGCGCGCGGCGGTCAAGGCGTTCGGGGAGCGCGGTCTCGCGGCCCTCCTGCTCGCCGCGGCCGCCGGGAGCGACGACGCCGCGGCCCTCGTCCGCACGACGCTCGCCGACACCGCGGACGACGCCCTCTCCGCCCTGACGTCGGACCTGGCGGACCGCGCCGAGGCGATGGTCGACCGGGAGGCCGAGCCGGTCCTCGCGGCGCTCGACGTGCCCGCGCTCGCCCCGGACGCCGCCGTCGGCCTGCGCCTACGACTCGCCGAGCTGAGGAGGCTCATGTGACGTCCCACGACGCCCAGCTGCGCGCCCGCACCGAGGACCTCGAGCGCGCGGTGGACCTCGCGGGCGACCGGCTCGACCCGGCCGTCGCGGCGCAGGTGCGCGACGCGATCGGCGGCGTGCGCGAGCGGCTCGCGCTCGGCGTCGACCACACGGTCGTCGCGCTCGCGGGCGGCACCGGGTCGGGCAAGTCCAGCCTGTTCAACCGCGTCTCGCGGCTCGACTTCGCGGACGTCGGCGTCAAGCGCCCGACCACGGCGCGCATCACCGCGTGCGCGTGGAGCGACGCGGCGACGGCGCTGCTCGACTGGCTCGAGGTCGACGCGGAGCGCCGCATCACGCGCGACGGCATGCTCGACGCCGACGACGAGTCGGCGCTCGGCGGCCTCGTGCTGCTCGACCTGCCCGACCACGACTCGATCGAGCCCGCGCACCGGGCCGTCGTGGACCGCGTGCTGCCGCTGGTCGACCTGCTCGTGTGGGTCGTCGACCCGCAGAAGTACGCCGACGACGCGCTCCACTCCGGATACCTCCAGAAGTCCGCGGGGCTCGAGGGGTCGATGGTCGTGGTGCTCAACCAGATCGACACCGTGCCGGAGAGCCGGCGCGCGTCCCTGGTCGACGACATGGACCGGCTCCTGGCCGAGGACGGGCTCACCGGTGTCTACGTCACGACGGTGTCCGCCCGCACGGGCGAGGGTCTGGACGAGCTGCGCGACCTGCTCGAGCAGGCCGTCGCACGACGCAGCGTCGCGGCGAGCCGGGTCGCGGGCGAGCTCGACCGCGCGGGCGCGCTGCTGCTCGCGGAGATCCCGGGGGACGTGCCGTGGACGATGAGCACGGCGGTCGAGGAGGAGGTCGACAGGCTCGCCGAGGCCACCGGGCTCGCGGCCGTCGCCGGTCAGGTCGGCGCCGCGGTCCGCAACGGCTACGGGCGTCCCGAGTTCTCCCCGCCGCAGCCCGACGCGGTCGCCCTGTCGCGGTCGCGCTGGATCGAACGGGCGGGCCGTGCGCTGCGCCCCGGCTGGCGGCAGGCGCTCGACGGCACCGTCGCGCAGGCGAGGGGCATCACGGAGGCGACGGTCGCAGCGCTGTCGAAGATCCCGCTGGACACGCGCGGCCCGGCGTCCGCGCGGCCCACGCGCCGCGCCGCGTGGGTGGCGCTCGCGGTCGGGGTGGTCGCGGGTGTGCTCGCCGTCCTGGGCTCCCTCGGTGTGCTCGACCTGTCGCGCGCGCTCGTCACGGTGTGCGCGGTCGTGGCGGCCGTCGCGGTGCTCGGTGCGGTCGTGTGCTTCCTCGCGGTGGTCCAGGTGCGCCGCACGCTCGCCCGACGGCGCGAGCAGCAGGTCCTCGCGTCGGGCCGCGGCGCGATCGAGCGGGTGGTGCAGGAGGCGATGGGCCGGCCCACCCAGGACCTGCTCGACACGCACCGGCAGGTCCGCGAGCTCGCGCAGTCCGCGCGGGACCGGGCGCCCGCCGCGCCGCTGACCGGGCCGCTACGGCTACCCACAGGCCCGGATCTGGAGGCGTCGTCCACAGGCGAGCGCACGACGTCGGACGGCGGCACCGCGCGCAGCGCACCCTGAGGCGGTCGCCGGGACGGGCCCGGCGCACCGGCCTCAGGAGGCACCCATGCACGGTGACGTCACCGTCACGTTCTCGGGCTTCGTCGCGACGACGCCCACGCTGTCCACGTCCGAGTCCGGCACGGACTTCACGAGCTTCCGCATCGCGCAGACGCGCCGCTACCTCGACCGTGAGCGCGGCGAGTGGGTCGACGGGCGCACGCTCTGGTTCACGGTCAAGGCGTTCAAGCACGTCGCGCGGAACGTCGCGACGTCGCTGCACAAGGGCGACCCCGTCGTCGTGACGGGTCGGCTGTCGGTCGACGAGTGGGTCGGTCCCGACGGGCCGCGGACGAGCCTCGTCGTCGAGGCGACCTCGCTCGGCCACGACCTGACGCTCGGCGAGTCCCGGTTCGCGCGCACGGTGCACCGGCGCGAGGACAGCGCGACGGCCGCCCTCGACGCGACCGAGGGTGTCGTGGAGGAGGAGACGCCGGCGGACGAGGAGCACCTCGCGACGGTCTGAGCGGTCCCGCCGCACGGTGCACCGTCCGTCAGGACCCGTGCGGCGGCCCGACCGCGTACGCTGAGTGGTCGAGAATCCCGACTCCACTCCAGACCGACCGAACGGTGGAAACACAGGCTGTGGCTGAGTTCATCTACTCCATGTACAAGGCGCGCAAGGCGCACGGCGACAAGGTCATCCTCGACGACGTCTCCCTGAACTTCCTGCCCGGCGCGAAGATCGGCGTCGTGGGCCCGAACGGTGCCGGGAAGTCCACGATCCTCAAGATCATGGCGGGCCTCGACACGCCCTCGAACGGCGAGGCGCGCCTCTCCCCGGGCTACAGCGTCGGGATCCTCCTGCAGGAGCCGCCGCTCAACGAGGAGAAGACGGTCCTCGGCAACGTCCAGGAGGCCGTCGCGGACATCCTCGCCAAGAAGCACCGCTTCGACGAGATCTCCGCCCTCATGGCCGAGCCCGACGCGGACTTCGACGCGCTGCTCGCCGAGATGGGCACGCTCCAGGAGGCGATCGACGCCGCCGACGCGTGGGACCTCGACTCGCAGCTCGAGCAGGCGATGGACGCGCTGCGCTGCCCCCCGCCGGACGCGGACGTGTCCGTGCTCTCCGGTGGTGAGCGCCGCCGCGTCGCGCTGTGCAAGCTCCTCCTCGAGAAGCCCGACCTGCTGCTCCTCGACGAGCCCACCAACCACCTCGACGCCGAGTCCGTGCTGTGGCTCGAGCAGCACCTCGCGTCGTACCCCGGCGCGATCCTCGCGGTCACCCACGACCGGTACTTCCTCGACCACGTCGCCGAGTGGATCTGCGAGGTCGACCGCGGCCGCCTCTACCCCTACGAGGGCAACTACTCGACCTACCTCGAGAAGAAGGGCGAGCGCCTGCAGGTCCAGGGCAAGAAGGACGCCAAGCTCGCCAAGCGCCTCAGGGAGGAGCTCGAGTGGGTCCGGTCCAACGCCAAGGGCCGCCAGACCAAGTCGAAGGCGCGACTCGCGCGCTACGAGGAGATGGCTGCCGAGGCCGAGCGCACCAGGAAGCTCGACTTCGAGGAGATCCAGATCCCGCCGGGCCCGCGCCTGGGCAACCTGGTCCTCGAGGCGACGAACCTCCAGAAGGGCTTCGACGGTCGCCAGCTCATCGACGGCCTGAGCTTCACGCTGCCGCGCAACGGCATCGTCGGCGTCATCGGCCCCAACGGTGTCGGCAAGACGACGCTGTTCAAGTCGATCGTCGGTCTCGAGCCCCTCGACGGTGGCGACCTCAAGGTCGGCGAGACCGTCTCGATCTCGTACGTCGACCAGTCGCGCGGCGGCATCGACCCCAAGAAGACGCTCTGGGAGGTCGTGTCCGACGGCCTCGACTTCATCAAGGTCGGCAACGTCGAGATCCCGTCGCGCGCGTACGTCGCGTCGTTCGGGTTCAAGGGCCCGGACCAGCAGAAGCCCGCGGGCGTGCTGTCCGGCGGTGAGCGCAACCGCCTCAACCTGGCGCTCACGCTCAAGCAGGGCGGCAACCTCCTGCTGCTCGACGAGCCCACCAACGACCTCGACGTCGAGACCCTCGGCTCGCTCGAGAACGCGCTGCTCGAGTTCCCCGGCTGCGCCGTCGTCGTGTCCCACGACCGGTGGTTCCTCGACCGCGTCGCGACGCACATCCTCGCGTACGAGGGCACCGAGGAGAACCCGGCGAGCTGGTACTGGTTCGAGGGGAACTTCGCGTCGTACGAGGAGAACAAGGTCGAGCGCCTCGGCGCCGACGCGGCGCGTCCGCACCGCGTGACGTACCGCAAGCTCACGCGCGACTGATCGGTCCCGACGACGCCGGGCGGGTGCTTCCCGCCCGGCGTCGTCGTGTCTGCGTGCGGCGTTCGGTGCGGCTACCTCCGCCCGGCGTCCACGACGGCGCGCGCGGGTCTACCATCCGCCGCTCGTGCCTCGCGGCCTCCCGCCAGACCCGCCACGACCCGCGCGCGCCGTCGTTCCCGCCGGGCTCGCGTGCCGTCTCGCCTTCTCGTCGTCCACATGGGTTTCGTCCTGCCTCTTGCTCCCCATGTCGTCGACGTCACGGGGTTCGTCCCTCCTCTCGTCCACGGCCCGTCCCTGTCGCGGATGGGATTATCCGTCCTCGCGGCGGTGGGCCGTGCGCGCGCCTGGCCTGGGACGTTGCGGCAGACTGACGGGATGACCGACCCCGGAGCGCCTCGTGCCGACGCCGCTGCCGGCGATGCCGAGGAGCACGGCGGCGACGTGGCGGCGCTGACGGGTGCGGGGGCGGGGACCGCGGGGCTGGTCGAGGCGCTGGAGATCCTGCGGGGGCGGCTCGCGGCGCTGCGGCTGCCGCTCGAGGAGCCGGGCGTCGCGACGGCGCGGCACGACCTCGCGCTCGCCGTGGACCAGCTCGACGACTACCTGCTGCCGCGGCTGAGGTCGCACGCCGCGCCGCTGCTCGTCGTCGTCGGGGGGTCGACGGGAGCGGGCAAGTCGACGCTCGTCAACTCCCTGCTGGGCGAACACGTGTCCGCGCCCGGCGTGCTGCGGCCCACGACGCGCGCGCCGGTGCTCGTCCACCATCCGCTGGACGAGCGGTGGTTCTCGACCGACCGCGTGCTGCCCGGGCTCGCGCGGGTCAGCACGCACCGCGCTGCCGACCGTGGCACCGGCACCGGCACCGGCACCGGCACCGGCACCGGGGCGGGCGCGGCAGGTGGCGGCACGGACCTGTCCCGCTCGCTGCGGCTGGTGGCGAGCGACGCGCTGCCGCAGGGGCTGGCGCTCGTCGACGCGCCCGACGTCGACTCGGTCGAGACGGCGAACCGGGAGCTCGCCGCCCAGCTGCTCGGTGCGGCCGACCTGTGGCTCTTCGTCACCACCGCCGCGCGGTACGCGGACGCCGTCCCGTGGGACCTGCTGCACCGGGCCGCCGAGCGGCGGGCCCAGGTCGCGATCGTGCTCGACCGCGTGGACCCCGGCGCCGAGGCCGTGGCCGACGACCTGCGGCGCATGATGGCCGAGAACGGGCTGGGCGCGTCGCCGCTCTTCGTCGTCGGCGAGTCCGAGCTCGTGGACGGGTTCCTGCCCGAGCGGTCCGTCGCCGAGGTGTCGGCCTGGCTCACGGAGCTGGGCGTCGACGCCGACGCCCGGGACCGGATCGCGCTCGCGACGCGGGACGGCGTCGTCGACGACCTCGTGCGCCGCGCCGTGCTCGTCGCCGGGGCCGCGGACGCCCAGGGGACGTCGGACGCGCGGCTGCGGGACGTGGTCGAGCGCGCGTACGCGGACGCGGCGGCCCAGGTCGACGCCGCGACGAGCGACGGCGCGCTCCTGCGCGGCGAGGTGCTCGCGCGGTGGCAGGACTTCGTCGGCACGAGCGAGATCTTCCGCGCCGTGGAGCAGGGGGTGGGACGGGTCCGCGACGCGATCGCGTCGTTCTTCCGCGGACGTCCCGCGCAGGCGCCGCAGGTCGAGCAGGCCATCGCGCACGGCCTGGAAGCGGTCGTCCTCGACGCCGCCGACACCGCCGCGGATCGCGCCCACGGCACGTGGCGCTCCGACCCGTCCGGCCTCGCGCTGCTCGACGGGCTCGACCTCTCGCGGTCCTCGGCCGGAGCCCGCACCGAGGTCGCGGCGCAGATCCGGGCATGGCAGGGCGACGTGCTCGACCTCGTGCGCGAGCAGGGTGCCGGGAAGCGGGGCGCGGCGCGCGCGCTGTCGTTCGGGATCAACGGGCTCGGCGTCAGCCTCATGGTCCTGGTCTTCGCGTCGACCGGGGGGATCACCGGCGCGGAGGTCGGGATCGCCGGCGGCACGGCGATCGTCGCCCAGAAGCTGCTCGAGGCGGTGTTCGGCGACGACGCCGTGCGCCGCCTCACGCAGACGGCCCGCGAGCGGCTCGCCGAGCGCGTGGACGAGGTGCTCGACGCCGAGGCCCGGCGGTTCACCGCCCAGCTCGACGCCCTGGGGAGCGCCGACGCGGTGACCGCCGCCCAGGGTGTGCGCGACGCGGCGCACGCGGTCGAGACCGCCGCACGCGCCGAGCGAGCCGGTCGACCCGCACCGGCCGGCCCGGTGACGGGCCGCCACGCGGCGCGACCCCTGCGCGGTGCCGGACGCGGGACCGCCGACGAGACGACGACGGGCGAGGTCGTCGACGACGGCACGCGGGCAGGCTTCTGGCGCCGGCTCTTCGGCCGGCCCGCACGGGACGCGACCGCGGGGGCCGGCGGCCAGGACTCGCCGCAGGACGAGGCGCCGGCCGAGGGAGAGGGTCAGCAGTGAGCATCGACCTCGCGGACCGGACCGCCGCGCTCGAGTCGGCCCTCCTCGCGGGCGACGGGCGGCTCGACGCGACCCTCGTGGCCGACGCGCGCGACGTCGCCGGACGTGCGCGCGAGCGCGCCGGGCTGTCCGCCGACCACACGGTCGTCGCGCTCGCCGGGGCGACGGGCTCGGGGAAGTCGTCGGTCTTCAACGCGCTGGCCGGCGGCGAGCTCGCGACGGTCGGGGTCCAGAGACCGACGACGTCGCACGCGCTCGCGGCGGTGTGGGGACAGGGCGGAGCGGGTCCGGCCGGCGCGCTGCTCGACTGGCTCGAGGTGTCCCGGCGGCACGAGATGGGCACGCCCCTCGCATCGGGCGACACCGCGGAGCAGGACATGAGGCCGGGCGGCCTGCGCGGGATCCTGCGCGGCACGGGCCGCCGACCGGCCGAGCTGACGAGCGGGCTCGTGCTGCTGGACCTGCCCGACCACGACTCGGTCGTCACCGAGCACCGGGTCCGCGCAGAGCGCCTCGTCGAGCGGGCCGACCTCCTCGTGTGGGTCGTCGACCCGCAGAAGTACGCGGACGCCGCGCTCCACGAGCGCTACCTGCGGCCGCTCGCCGGGCACGCGTCGGTCGTCCTCGTGCTCAACCAGGTCGACCGTCTGTCGCCGGCGGACGCCGACGCGTGTCTCGCCGACCTGCGCCGCCTCGCCGCGCAGGACGGGCTCGCCGACGCGCGCGTCCTCGGCGTCTCGGCGCGCACGGGTCAAGGGATGGACGCGCTGCGTGGACTGCTCGCCGACGCGGCCGCACGCCGTCGGGCCGCGAACGACCGGCTCGCCGCCGACGAGCGCGCCGTCGCCCGGCGCATCGCCGACGCGTGCGGCGACCCCCCGCCCGAACGCGCGGCACAGCGGGCGCGCGACGGGCTGGTCGACGCCCTGGAGGCCGCGGCGGGCGTGCCGACGGTCGTCGCGGCGGTCCGCGGCTCCGCGGTGCGCGACGCGCGCGCGGCGACGGGGTGGCCCGTCACGCGCTGGCTCGGGCGGTTCCGGCCCGACCCGCTGCGCCGCATCGGCCTGCGCTCGGGGCCGGCGCCGGGCTCGCGCGCGGCGCGCACGGCCAAGGCGCTGGGCGGCCCCGGCACCGCCGGTCCGCCGCGCGAGGACCTCGGGCGGACCTCGCTGCCGGCCGTCCCCGCGGCGCTGCGTGCGGGGGCGCAGACGGCGGTGCGCGACTACGTGGACGCCGCGACGCGCGGGGTGCCGGATGCGTGGGCGCTCGTGGCGCGCCGTCGGGCGGCGGACGGCACGTCCGACCTCGCGGACGCGCTCGACCGCGCCGTCGCGGGGACCGAGCTCGAGGCGTCGCGCCGACCCGCGTGGTGGCGCGTCGTCGGGTTGCTGCAGTGGCTCGTGCTCGCAGCGCTCGTCGTGGGTCTGCTGTGGCTCGCGGCGCTCTGGCTGTTCGCCTACCTGCGGCTGCCCGAACCGCCGACGCCCGTGCTCACGCTCGGCGGGGCCGGCGCGCCCGAGCTCCCGTGGCCGACGCTGCTCGTCCTCGGCGGCGTCGTCGTCGGGGTGGTGCTCGCGCTCGCCGCGCGGGTGGCGGCCGCGGTCGGCGGCAGGCGCCGTGCGGCCCGTGCCCGACGGCGCCTGCGCGCCGCGATCACCCAGGTCGCCGACGCCGTCGTGCGCCTCCCCGTGGACGAGGAGCTCGCCGCGCTCGCCCGGTGCCGCGCCGGGGCTCTCGTCGCCGCCTCCTGAGCACGCCCCTCAGGGTGCCGAACACGACCTGACGGTCGCCAAGACGTCCAGAACGACCTTCAGGTCGTGTTCGACGGCGGGCAGGGTCGTGTTCGACGGCGGGCAGGGTCGTGCTCGGCACCAGCGGCAGGGCGGCAGAATGGTCGTCGCACCAGCGCGCCGTCGGCGCAGAGCACCGCCCGCAGCACCGAGAGGACCTCCATGACCCGCCTGCACGTCCCCGTCTCGTTGCGGTGGTCGGACCTCGACGCCTACGCCCACGTGAACAACGTCGAGATGTTCCGCCTGCTCGAGGACGCGCGCATCACCGCGTTCTGGACGCATCCCGAGGCGGGAGAGGACGCGTGGCCCACCGCGGTGCTCGAGACGGGCCCGCACGCCACGAGCCACACGCTCGTCGCGCGCCAGGAGATCCAGTACCTGCGACCGCTGGGGTTCACGCGGACGCCGGTCCGGGTCGAGCTGTGGGTCGGTCACCTCGGCGGTGCGAGCCTCGAGGTCTGCTACGAGGTGCACGACGGCGTCCCCGGCGGCTTCGGACGGACCGGCCCAACCTCCGGCGGCGAGGCCTACGCGAAGGCCACGACGACGATCGTCGTGGTCGACGCCGCGACCGGCAGGCCGCGCCGCCTCACCGACACCGAGCGCGCGGCGTGGGAGCCCTACGTCGAGGAGCCGCTGGTGTTCCGCCGTCGGGGCTGAGCATCGGTCCGCGGGCGGGCCTCCGCGGGCGGGGTCGCGGGTCTACCATCCGGCCGCTCGTTCCTCGCGGCCTCCCGCCAGACCCGCCACGACCCGCGACCCCGCCCGCTCCGGCCGCCCGCTCCGGCGGCCCGCTCCGGCCCGCCCGCTCGGCGTCACGACACGGTGCACGCCGCGCCGTCGAGCGTGATCTGCGCCGGCGGCGTGTTCGCGCCGCCGTGCGTCACGTTGAACCCGACCTCGACGGAGCCGCCGGGCTGAACGGGCCCGTTCCAGCTCGCAGAGCGGGCGGTGACGGCGGCGCCGGTCTGCGACCACGCCGCGCTCCACCCGTTCGTGAGCGTCTGGCCGGCGGGGAAGGAGAACCCGAGCGTCCAGCCCGAGAGGGCCGTGAGCCCCGTGTTCGTCAGGCGCAGGGTCACGGTCCCGCCGCTTCCCCAGTCGCTCGACGTCCACCGCACGGCGCACGCCGCGGCGTCGGGCGTCGCGCTCGTCGTGAACGACGTCGCAGCGCTCGCCGGGGAGGCGTTGCCGGCGCGGTCGGTGGCGACGACGCTCACGCGGTAGGCGGTCTCGGGCGTCAGCCCGGTGAGGGCGTGGCTCGTCCCGGTGACCGTGGCGGCGCGCTCGCCGTCGAGCAGCACGTCGTAGCCGGCGACCCCGCTGCCCGCGTCGGTGGACGCGGCCCAGGAGACGGTCGCGCCGGTCGCGGTGACGTCGCGCACGGCGGGCGATCCGGGCGTCGTCGGCGCGGTCTCGTCGTCGGGGTCCGGCTCCGTCGAGCCCGGCTCGTCGCCCCACAGGAGCTCGTCGCCCTCGTACAAGGTGATCCGCGGGTTCTTCGTGGGCGTCTCGCCCGTCGCGACGTCGCCGTAGGACCAGTCGTCCGCCGCGTCCCACCCGTCCGCGGTGACGCGGAACTGGATCTCGCGGCGGTGCTGCGACTGGCCACCGGGGTAGACGAGCGACCCGGAGCAGTCGATCTCGACGTAGTACTGGTCGCCGCCGGCGTGACCCACGGCCGCCGTGGCGCCCGGGCACTCGGAGTAGTTCGTCGTGGCGCGGACCGACGAGGGGTTCGCGCCCTCGTCGAGCGTGAACCAGTAGCGCAGGCGGACGTCGTCGAGGACACGCGCAGGGAACGCGGACCGGTTGCGCAGGATCGCCTTGATCTCGGTGAACGCCGTCCCCGGCTGGTTGAGCCGCGACTCGACGACGAACTCGTCCTGGTCGGGCGTCTCCGGCTGCGGGAAGCCCGCGAGCGGCGTGCCGCCGTGCTCACCGACGAGGTGCGCGAGCGCCGACGTGAAGCCCGCGTTGTAGTCCGTCGCGACCTCGTTGGCGACGTAGTCCGTGCGGCTGTCCACGTACGCGTCGTCCGGCGACCCCGGGCCGCCGACGAGCGCCCCGTACAGCACGTGCCGCGTCTCGACGGGCTGGGCGAGGGAGTCGAGCCACGAGCCGTGCGCGGTGCGGTGATGGGGGTTCTGCGGGGGGTTCTCGCCGTACCCGACGACGTACGACGAGCCGCGCGGGTTGTCCCCGAGCGCGTAGTCGACCTGCCGCTCCCCGAAGCCCTGGTACCTGTCGGCGCGTGCGGTGTCGCCGCGCTCGCGCAGCCAGTCGCCGTACGTGAGCGCGACGAACGCGGTGTTCGCGGCGTAGCGCAGCGAGCCCCAGGAGTCGAGGAACGCCTGACCACCGGGGGAGTAGCGCACCCGCTGGCCCTGGTACCCGGTGGTCCAGAAGTCGAGCCAGCGGTTCGCGTCGTCGACGTACTGCTGCTTGCCGGTCGCCTGCGCGAGCAGCGCGTACGCGCCGTACGTCTTGTCGTCCCACGCGATCGTCCACCGGTACGAGCGCGTGCTCGTCTGCGGTTCGGTCGACAGCCCGGCGTACTCCTGCTCGGCCTTCGCCAGGTAGGCGGCGTCGCCGGTCGCCTCGTACAGCCAGTACGCGCCCCACACGAGCTCGTCCTGGTAGCCGGACCACGAGTTGTAGAAGCTCCCGACGGGCACGCAGTCGGAGTACTTCCCGCGGTACGTGTCGGCGAAGTCGTAGAGCTCGACGGCGTGGCGGCGCAGCTCGGCCGCGTACGCCGGGTCGGAGTCGGCGAAGACGATGGACGACGCCGCCATGGCCGCCGCGGTCTCGCCCGCGACGTCGCTGCCGGGGCACGAGGCGTCGACCTCGTAGGCCGGGCGTGCCATCTGCATCGCCTCGGCCGGGCCCCACCACTTGTGGTCGGCGTCGCCGTCGCCGACCTGGGCGTAGAGCACGTCCGGCTCCGGGTGCGCCTTGATGAAGTAGTCGTTCACCCAGCGCAGCGAGTCGAGCAGCTCGTCCTCCTGGCCCGACGCCGCGTACCCGTCCGGGCTCGCGATCGCGCCCCACGCGAGCATCGTCGTGGTGAACGCCATCGGCAGCCCGAACTTCACGTGGTCGCCCGCGTCGTACCAGCCGCCGGTGAGGTCGAGCCCGACGTCGGCGCCGTCGTCGAGCGCGGAGTCGCCGCGCCAGCTCACGCGGAAGTCGTCGGGCAGGTCGCCCGAGCGCTGCGCGTCGTAGAAGAACAGCGACTTCTGGAGCGCCTCGGCGTAGTTCGGCTCCACGGCTGCCGACGCCGGGGCGCCGACGGCCGTGAGGCCGACGGCGAGCAGGGCGCACGTCGTCGCGACGGCGGTGGGCCGGGTCGTCCGGGCGCTGGCCGCGGCGCGGGTGCGCGCGGAGGGTCGTCGGTCCATGGCTGCCTCTCGGTCCGCCGCGCGTCCTCGTCGACGCGCGGGCCGTCGCCACTGTCCGGACCGCGCGGCCGGGACGTCAAGGAGACGTCCGACCGCGGAACGTTTAGACCCGCGGACCCGTGCCCGCGGCGGGCGCCGCGTCGTCGTGCCCGGAGCGCGCCGCGCGCTCGGCCGCCTCCGCGATGTTGCGCTGCATGCCGCCGAACACGACGCCGTGGAAGGGCTTGACGGACCACCAGTAGAGCTGGCCGGCGAGGCCGTGCGGGTGGAACAGCGCGCGCTGGGCGAAGTAGGTACGGCCCGGCCCGCTCGCCTCGTCCGGCGACGGACCGGGAGCGTCGGGATCGGTCGCGTCCTCGAGCTCCGCCGCCGCGTCGTCGACGCGCAGCTCGAGCCACGCGAGACCCGGCAGCCGCATCTCGGCGCGCAGCAGGAGCCGGCGCCCCGGCTCGATCGCCTCGACGCGCCACCAGTCGAGCTCGTCGTCCACGCGCAGGCGGTGCTCGTCGCGTCGACCGCGCCGCAGCCCCGGGCCGCCGACGACGCGGTCTATCAGCCCGCGCACGCGCCACGCGAGGGACCACGAGTACCAGCCGCCCTGCCCGCCGATCTCCTCGACGACGCGCCACAGCACGTCGTGCGGCGCGTCGACCACGGTGCGCCGCTCGTCCACGTACAGCGAGCCGCCCGCCCAGTCGGGGTCGGTCGGCAGCGGGTCCGACGGCGCGCCCGGCACCGACGCCGACGACCACCGGGTGGTGACCTCCCCGTCGTGGATGCGCTGCAGCGCGAGCCCGACGGCCTGGTCGAAGCCCAGGAGGCCTCCCGGCGGGTCGGGGACGTACCGGGCGATGTCGTGCTCCTGGCACACGACCTCGTGCTGGAGCGACTCGACGAGCGGTCGCGCGATGCCGCTGGGCACCGGGGTGACGAGGCCGACCCAGTGCGACGACAGCTTCGGAGTGAGCACCGGGACGCTGACGATCCGACGCCGCGGCAGGCCGGCGACGCGCGCGTAGCGCTGCATCATGTCCCGGTAGGTGAGCACCTCCGGCCCGCCGATGTCGAAGGCGCGCGAGACGTCGTCGGGCATGGACGCCGATCCGACGAGGTAGCGCAGCACGTCGCGGACCGCGATCGGCTGGATCCGGTTGTCGACCCACTTCGGCGTCGTCATCGCGGGGAGGCGCTCGGTGAGGTAGCGCATCATCTCGAAGCTCGCCGAGCCCGAGCCGAGGATGACGGCCGCCTGGAGCACCGTCGTCGGGACGCCCGACGCGAGCAGGATCTCCCCGACCTCCTTGCGCGACGCGAGGTGCGGCGACAGCTCGCCCTCGGGCACGTCCGGGAACATCCCGCCGAGGTAGACGATCCGTCGCACGCCGGCCTCGCGCGCCGCGCGGGCGAACGTCAGCGCGGTGCGCCGGTCGCGCGCCTCGAAGGTGGGACCGGTCCCGAGCGAGTGGATGAGGTAGTACGCGACGTCGGTGCCCTGGAGCGCCGACCGGATCTGGTCGAGGTCGCCCGCGTCGGCCTCGACGAGCTCGACCTGCGACGACCCGGCCCAGTCGCGCCCGGCGAGGCGCTCGGGGTGGCGCGCGAGCGCCCGGACCTCGTGCCCGGCGTCCAGCAGCTCGGGGACGAGGCGCCCGCCGACGTACCCGGTGACACCCGTGACGGCGATCTTCATCCCAGCAGCTCCAGCACTTCTCGTTCGGCACGCGACGGCGACCGGGTGGACCCGATCGTCTCGCCACGCTCCCACAGGTCGAACAGGCGTGGGTCGATGTACGACGACCGCGCGACCGCCGGGGTGTTGCCGAGCTCCTCGGCGACGTCCTTGACGATGCCCGTGACGACGCGCCGTCGGGCGCGGTCGGACCGCGGGGCGGCGCCCGCGTCGGCGAGCGCGCGCGCCGCCAGCACCGTCGCGTGCCACGTGCGGAAGTCCTTGGGCGTCGCATCCGGTCCCAGGCGCTCCTTGATGGCGGCCTGCACGTCGGCGCTCGTCACGTCGTGCCACACGGCTCGCCCCGCGACGTCCTCGCGCCACGCGAGGAGCTCGCCGCTCCCCGAGGGGTCGCGACGCCGCTTGAGGGTCGTGACGAGGTCGGCCACCACCGGGTCGTCGACGACGACGTCGCGCACCTGACCCGACTTGGCGGGGTAGTGGAAGTGCACGCTCCCGTCGCGGCGGACGCGCGCGTGCTCCTTGCGGATCGTCGCGAGGCCGTAGCTCTTGTTCTGCTTCGCGTAGATCTCGCCGCCCGCGCGGAAGTAGGCGAGGTCCAGGAGGCGGAACGCGAGGGCCAGGACCTTCTCGCGACCCATCCCCGGCAGCTCCAGGTCCCGGGCGACGTGGCGCCGCGCCGCGGGCAGCCGACGCCCCACGTCGAGCACGTGGTCGTGCTTGCGCCGCGCGCGCGTCCGTTGCCACTGCTCGTGGTACAGGTACTGGCCGCGACCGGCGGCGTCACGGCCGAACGCCTGGATGTGGCCGTTCGGGAACCGGCAGATCCACACGTCCTCCCACGCGGGCGGGACGGCGAGCTGCGTGCACCGGGCGACCTCCTCCTCGTCGGTCAAGGGCACCCCGTCGACGTCGAGGAACACCCACGCGTCGCCCTTCGGGCGGCGCGAGTACCCCGGCGAGGTCACGGACACGCGGCGCAGTCGCACCCCGACAGTGTCAGGTGGGGTGCTCGCGGTCGCAGCCCGAGCGCCTGACCGCGAACGCGGGTGGCGGTCGCCCGACCGGCGACCGCCACCCGCCACCGCGTCATGTCACGACGCCGTGCACTCCTCGCCGTTCAGGGCGAAGGCCTCGGGCGTCCCGGGGGTGCCGGAGCCGATGAGCCCGATGTCCGACGACGCGCCCGGTGCGAGCGTCGTCGCCCAGCCCGGCGCCGCGACCCGCACCGAGGTGCCGGTCTGCGTCGCCGTCCCGCCCCACGCCTGGGCCACCTGCTCGCCCGCCGTGAACCGCCACACGAGGTCCCACCCGGCGACCGGCGCGTCGCCCGTGTTCGTCACGCGGGCGGTCGCCTGGAACCCGCCCGGCCACGAGCCGACGACGTCGTACGCGACCGAGCACGCGGCGTCGCCCGGATCCTCGGTGGGCTCCTCGGTCGGCTCCTCGGTCGGGTCGGTCCCCGGGTCGCCCGTGAGCTCCCCGACGACGACGCCCCGCCCGTTCGTCCCGACGTACACCCGGCCGTAGACGTCGGGGTCACCCGTGACGACCGAGCCGGTCCATGCCCACTGGTGCTCGTCGTCGTTGATCCGGACCCACGTCGCGCCCGCGTCGTCGGAGCGGAAGACGCCCCGCACGCCGTCGATCTTCGACGACGTGTAGACCGCCGGGTAGTCGGCACCGGGCGCGGCCTTGCCGAACCCGACCGCGTCGCCCTCGTCGACGTCGGCGAGTCGCGTGAACGTCGCGCCCTGGTCGGTCGAGCGCCACATGCCGTAGGTCGCGTCGGTCGTCCCGCCCGCGAGCCACACGTCGCCCCCGTGGCCCGGCACGGCGCCGAACCGGACGTTGCCCTCGGCGGGCAGGCCGGACGCCGCGGACGCGGTGAAGGAGGCACCGCCGTCGGTGCTCACGTAGAAGGTCCCCGCCGCGTACGCGTAGAACACCTCCGGGTCCACGCGGTCCGCCTCGACGCGCGCGCCGGCCGGCACGCCCGTCGACGCCGTCCACGACGACCCGAGCGTCGTCGACACGTGCACCCCGGTGCCCTGCGGGCTCCACACGATGCGACCGCCGTCGGCGCCCACGGCCACGGTCCCCGCCCCCGTCACCCCGGGCGGCTCCTGACCGGCCCACCAGGACGACCCGCCGCTCGTCGAGACACCGATGTGGGACGCGACCGCGCCGTCGACCCCCTGGCCGACGCGCACGACGGTCGAGGGTGACAGCTCCGCGTAGTCGAGGCCGTGCACCGCCCCGTGGTACGGCTGGGTGAACATCATGTCGGGCACCTGCGTGATGTCGTCGTGGACGAACCCGCCGATGTCGCCGAGCCCGGAGATGACCTCGGCGCCGCCGGGTGGCGCGACGAGGTCGAGCACCGCGGTCTCCTCGATGCCCTGCGCCTTCACGGAGATGTCCACGGTCCCGCCCGTGTCCCAGTCGGTGAGGTCCGTGCCGCCGTAGACGGTCGCGCCGGTGCCGTAGAGGAAGCGGTCGGAGTCGAAGGGGTCGATCTCGAACGACTCGGTCATCCAGCCGAGCTTCGGGCTCGGTTCCGGCGGTGCGGGCTGCTCGGCGAACGTCAGCCACGGCGCGCCCGAGATGTCGAGCGAGTAGCGCAGGTCCCGCTCGGGGTACGCGGCCCACTCCCAGATCGACGTCCACGTCTCGCCGCGGTCCGTGCTGCGGTACACCTGGATGTCCGGCCACCACGAGATCTGGCTCACGACCATGAGCGTGTCCGGGTCCTGGCGGTCGATCGTGAGACCCGAGTAGCCGAAGTAGGCGTCGGCGCTGGACGACGGGACCGGGCTGATCTGCGTCCACGTCCCCGTCGCGGTGTCGAGGCGCCAGACGTCGCCCTTGCCGCCGTCGTACGGGCCGCCCGTGTCGGACGTCGCGAGGTACAGCTGGCCGCCCTCGTCGTCGAGCACGACCTTGTGCGGGATGAAGCCCGTGGGGGTGCCGGGGACGGGCTCCCACGTCGCGCCGGCGTCGGTCGAGCGGTAGAGCGGGTCCTCCTTGTCCGCGACCCCCACGTAGAGGGTCGGGGTGGGGGAGCCCGGCGTCCCGGTGGAGGTGTCGGGCGCGACCGTGACCACGCCCTGGTTCGCCGTGAGGTAGTCGTTGGCGTCCGACGGGTCCTGGACGTAGTTCCCCGGGTTCGGGAACGACGTGACCTCGGACCACGTGACGCCCGCGTCGGTGCTGCGCCACAGCCCGTTGCCGCCCTCGGTGCCGAGGTACAGCACGTCGTTGTCGTGGGGGTCGACCACGAGGCGCTCGCCCATGCCGCGGCCCGGCATGTTCCCGCCGACCTTGAACGGCAGGTCGGTCCGCTGCCACGTCTCGCCGCGGTCGGACGAGCGCAGGATCGCGCCGGGGTTCGGGTCCCACGCGTTGGTGTACGTGCCGACGGCCGCGTAGACGTTGTCCGGCTCCACGGGGTCGGTCGCGATGCTCTGCACGCCGGTGTGGCCCCAGTCGTCCCAGCCCACGTGGTCGAGCAGCGGGACCCAGCGCCGCGTCTGCTGGTCGAGGCGGTAGGCGCCGCCGATGTCGGTGCGCGCGTAGACGAGTCCGGGCTCGGTCCGGTTGAAGACGATCCCCGGGACGAATCCGCCGCCGACGATCTCGACGTTCCCCCAGTCGTACTCCGCCGCAGCGGTCGTAGTCGCGCTCGCGGCGGTCCCTGCCACGACCCCGGGGACGACCGCGGCGGCCGCCCCCAGTCCCGTGGCGAGGAGCCCGCACCCGACGAGCGCGGCGATGGCTGGTCGCAAGCTCATCCGTCTCTCACTCCTTCGTGCGTGAGGCGGGGGCGAGCCCCCGGGCACGTCGTCGTGCCGCGCGCCACGCTAGGTGAAGCGCTTCGACGGCCGAGTGCGTGAAACGTTTCGGAGGGCGGAGGACGTGCTGACCCGGGCCGGGGGCGCGGCCCGGGTCAGCACGCGTTCTCGCGAGGCCGCGGACCGGGGCGGCCCCTGCACGCCCCCGGCTCGCGGCATCCGATGCGGCATCCGACGCGGCAGCCGATCAGGCGACGGTGCAGGTCTCGCCGTCCAGGGTGAAGGAGGTCGGCTCGGTGTTGGTGCCGGAGTGGGAGCCGTTGAAGCCGATGTCGACGCTCGCTCCGGCGCCCAGCGTGGTGTTCCAGGCCGCCGGGGTGACGGTGACCGCGGAGCCGGACTGCCCGTACTGCGCCGACCAGCCCTGGGTGATGGTCTGGCCGTCCGGGAACGCGAAGGCGAGCCGCCAGCCCTGGAGCGTCGCGGGGGAGTCGTTCGTGATCCGCACCGACGCGGTGAACCCGGTGTTCCACGAGCTCGCCGTGTACGCGACCGTGCAGGCGCCGGCGGGCTCGCCGCCGTCGTCCTCGGTCGTGCCGGTCACCGTGCCGGACGTCGCGGAGACGTTGCCCGCGGCGTCGACCGCGCGCACCGCGTACGCGGAGGACGTGCCGGGCTCGAGGCCCGTGTCGGTGTACGACGTCGCAGCGACCTCGGCGACCTGCGTCCCGTCGCGGAAGACCCGGTATCCCGTGACCCCGGTGTCGTCGCTCGCCGCGTCCCACGCGAGCGACACCGAGGACGGCGTGGCGCCGGAGACCCGCAGGCCGGTCGGGGCGGACGGCGCCTGGTCGTCGCCGCCCGAGCCGTCGTCCTGCGCCCCGAGCGCCTGGGCGATCGCGGCGTACGCCGGCTTGGCCGTGTATGCGTCGTCCCAAACCAGGGCGGCGCCCTGTCCCGGGAAGACCCCGGGGATCCACGAGTACCTGTCCGTGATGCCCCACAGCGTCACGCCCGTGCAGCGGTCCACGTCGAGGCAGGCCTGGAAGACCTTCGCGTAGTCGGACGCCTGCTGCGCCAGCTTCGACGCGTCGGCAGGGGTGCTCATGCGGATGTCCAGCTCGGTGATCCGCACGTCCACCCCGAGGTCGGCGAACCGCTGGAGGTTCTGGGTCAGCGTCGACGGGACCTGGCCCACGATCAGGTGCGCCTGGAAGCCCACGCAGTCGATCGGCACGCCCCTGGCCGTGAAGTCGCGCACGAGGTCGTAGATCGCCGTGCTCTTCGCGTTGACGGCGTCGGTGCTGTAGTCGTTGATGCACAGGTCGGCGTCCGGGTCGGCCGCCCTGGCGGCGCGGAACGCGTCCTCGATGTAGCGGTCACCGAGGCGCTGCTGGAAGATGCTCTGCCGGCGGGAGCCGTCGTCCTCGAACGCCTCATTGACGACGTCCCAGGCCGCGACGTCCCCGGCGAGGTGCCCGGCGACGGCCGTGACGTGGTCCGTCATGGCGGTGCGCAGCTCCGTGCCCGACAGGCCCTGGACCCAGCCGGGGAGCTGGTTGTGCCACACGAGCGTGTGCCCGTAGAGGTCCGCGCCCTGTGCTGCCGCGTAGCTCGCGACCTGGTCCGCCGCTCCCCAGGAGAACGAGCCGCGCGACGGCTCGGTCGCGTCCCACTTCATCGCGTTCTCCGCGACGACGAGCGAGAACTCGCGGTCGGCGACGGCCCGGTAGCCGCTCTCGGAGAGCCGGCCGGGGTCGAGCGCGAAGCCGACGGTCTTGCCGTGCCGGGCGGCCGCGTCGCCGAGCGGCTCGGTGGCGGCCGTCGCCGTGGTGGCGACCGGGACCACGGTCGCGGCGGCGAGAGCCGTGGCCGCGAGCGTCGTCGCGAGCGATCGTCCGATGCTGTTCCTGCGCATGGTGCACTCTCCAAGCGTGGGCCGACGTGCGGCCCGCTTCTGGGCGAACGATCCCGACGGCATGTCGGGAACGATGTCGATAACGATGTCGATCTGCCGCGCGACCTCCTGGTCAGGATCGCGGGTGGCACGTCGTGCATCAGAGGGGCCGGTGGCCGGGGCGCCCCTGCGCGCCCCGGCCACCGGTCAGCCGGTCACGCGACGGTGCAGGCCGCGCCGTCCAGCTCGAAGGAGGTCGGCTCGGTGTTGGTCCCGGAGTGGGAGCCGTTGAAGCCGATCTCGACGCTCGCTCCGGCGCCCAGCGTGGTGTTCCAGGCCGCCGGGGTGACGGTCACGGTCGAGCCGGACTGCGCGTACTGCGCGGACCAGCCCTGGGAGATCGTCTGACCGTTCGCGAAGTCGAACGTGAGGGTCCAGCCCTGCAGCGGCGTGGCCGAGTCGTTCGTGATCCGCAGGGACCCGGTGAACCCGGTGTTCCACGAGCTCGCCGTGTACGCGACCGTGCAGGCGCCGGCGGGCTCGCCGCCGTCCTCCTCGGTCGTGCCGGTCACCGTGCCGGACGTCGCGGACACGTTGCCCGCGGCGTCGACCGCGCGCACCGCGTAGACGTGCGCCGTGCCCGCCTCGAGGCCCGAGTCGGTGTACGACGTCCCGGCGACCTCTGCCACGACCTCGCCGCCGCGGTACACGCGGTAGCCGTCCACGCCCGTGTCGTCGCTCGACGCGTTCCACGCGAGCGAGACGGAGGACGTCGTGACGCCGGAGACGCGCAGACCCGTCGGTGCCGTCGGTGCGGTCGTGTCCTCGACCGGCCCGGCGCCCTCGTCGGTCGTGACGCTGAGCGGCGCCGACGCGGCGGAGACGTTGCCGGCCGCGTCACGAGCGCGGACGGTCACGGCGTACGACGTGTCCGCCGCGAGCCCTGTGACGGTGAAGGAGGTCGTCGCCGTCGTGCCCACCGCCGTGCCGTCCACGAGGACGGTGTACGCGGTCACGCCGGTGTCGTCCGTCGACGCCGTCCAGCTCACGGTCGCGGACGTCGCCGTGGTCGCGCCGGCCACGAGGCCGGTCGGGACGGACGGCGGCGTGCTGTCGTCCGGGACCTCGCCGCCCGGCTCGATCACCGGGTAGGCGTTCTCGACGAGCATCTGGAACTGCGACTCGAACCACTGCCCGGCGAGCGGGGCGTCCGGGAGCGCGCCCGTGAGCTGGTTGGCCAGCTTGGGGGAGACGAACGTCGGGTCGCACATGCGATCGAACCGCTTGCCCTGGTCGTTCGGGATCTCGGTCGACGCGCCGTCGGACTCGCCCGGGGGCTTGACCCACACGTAGGCGTGCAGGTGCGACTCCGGGTAGCCGGCGGGCGTGGCCTGCGGGCGCTCACCGATGCCGGCCCCGGCGGGGTTGCACCACGCGCCGCGGTGGACGCGCTGGTCGACGCGGGACTCGTCCACGTAGGTGTTGTGGTTCGTCGACGTGCTCACCGCGGTCGGGCGGTCGGGGCCGCCCCAGCCGTTGCGGGACGTGTCGATGAGCATGCCGATCGACGACGGGAAGCCCTCGGCGACGAGCAGGTCGTAGAGGTGCGCCGTCCAGTCGGTCTCGTCGAAGTCCGCGTTCCACTCGTAGAAGGTCGCCGAGCGCACGGGCGTGCTGCCGATCTGCACGTCCTCAAGGAACGGCTCGTGCAGCGGGGTCGAGTTGGCGGTGTTCGTGACGAAGCCCGTCACGGACGCGTAGCCCGCCTCGGTGGAGAGCACGACCTCCTTGAAGAGCTTCGCCGCCGGGCCCGCGTTGCTCGGCCAGCCGAGCCAGCCGGCGTGCGCCGCGTCGATGTAGGAGTACACGTTGCCGACGTCGTGGAGCGCGTCCAGCGCGTACTTCACGCCCTCGCGGTAGTACGGCGCGGACGCCTGGCAGTCGGGCGTGCTGATGTTCGTGATGAGGTTCGGCAGCGAGTCCGGCTCGATCGTCGCGACGATGCGCAGGTCCTCGTAGGCGGGGTCGTCGAGGATGTCGGCGATGACGTCGATGTACTCGGTCTTGTACCGCTGCATGTCCGCGGCGGTGGGCTTGAGCTCGCCGTTGGAGGCGAGCGCGTAGCAGTCCCGGCCGGGCAGGTCGTAGATCACCAGGTTGAAGACCATCGGCACGCCGGGCTGCTTCTGCTCGAGCGCGGCGTCGAGGTGCGTCCGCAGCCCGGGGCCGTCGGCGTTGCCCTCGATCGCGCTGATCCGGTCCATCCAGACCGAGGTGGGCTCGTCGGCGATCGTCAGCATGCGTGACCCGAGGTCGCCGCCCGCGCGAGCGGCCGCGGCCTCGACGTTGTCCGACCAGTAGTCGTTGACGTACTGGGTGGCGCCGGCGAACGGGTTGCTCACTCGGGGCTCGGCGGCGCTCGCGGGCGCCGTGGCGGCGACCAGGGGCGCGCTCAGCAGCGCGAGCGACGCGACGACCGTCGCGCCCTTGCGCAGTCGACTCGAACGGGATGGCACGGGGTCCTCCAGCGGGGTCAGGTGACGCGGACGGCGGTCCGCGTGCCGGGCGAGGCGCCCGACGGGGACCACCGTGATCACCCGGAGCCGGGATGCACACCGCGCGAAACGTTTAGGCGCGCCGGGGTGGCGCGGTCGTCCCGCGCAGGACGAGCTTCGCCACCGGGGCCGGACCGGGCCGCTCGCCGGTCCCGGCGCCGTCGGGCCGGGCGCCGTCGGGCCGGGCGCCGTCAGGCCGGGCGACGGCGCGTCCCAGTCGGAACCGGTGCACGAGGGTCTCGGCGACGTGCGCGCCGAGCGGGACGAACGGACGGTGGACCGCGGTGAGCGCCGGGGCCACGAGCCGGCACGTCGCCGAGTCCTCCCCGGACAGGACGGACAGGTCCCACGGCACCTCGAGCCCGCGGCGTCGGGCGGCCTCGAGCACGGCGAGCGCACTGACGTCGCCGTCGGTGAGGACCGCCGTCGGCCGGGACGTGTGCGCGAGCAGGCGTGCGGCGGCCGCCCGCGTCTCCTCCCACGTGCGGCACTCCACGAGCTCCACCCGGGTCTCGGGGCCGCCCGCGCCGCTCATGGCGTCGTGCAGGGCGCGCGCGACGTCGTCGTGGGCGTCCGACACGAGGAGGGCGACGCGGCGGTGCCCGAGCTCCACGAGGTACCGCGCCGCGCGCGCGTCGGCGTCGCCGGCGAACCACACCGGGGTGTCGGGCCCGCTGCCCTGCGGCACGCCGGGGCGCTCGTCGGGCCCCCCGCCGTCGGCGACCTCGACGAGCGGGATCGTGCCGTCCCGCGCGACCCGACGCCGGGGGTCGCGCTCGTGCACGCCCGTGACGACGAACGCCGCGTGCCGCCGCTCCGACCAGCCCGTCTCGATGTCGCGACCGCCGTCCTCGCGGTCGGAGACCACCTCGACGCTCAGGGCGAGGTCGTGCGCGGCCAGCGCCGGCCGCATGCCGGCGGCGAGCGCGACGGCCCGCGCCGGTCCCGGCGAGCCCTCGGGTCCGTGGACGACCTGCAGGCTGACGCTGCGGGCGCGCGCGCGCAGCGACCGGGCGGCCGCGCTGGGTCGCCAGCCCAGGTCGGCGGCGGTGCGCAGGACGTGCCGCCGGGTGCGCTCGGACACCCCCGGGCGGTCGTTGAGCGCGTACGAGACGACGGCGATCGAGACGCCCGCCGCGCGCGCGACGTCCGTGATTGTGATGCGCCGCTCACCGGGCGTCGGCGGGCCGGAGGACGAGGCCCCCGGCGAGGGAATTGTGGTCACGCTCCCACACTGTGCCCGGTTTGGGTGCATGATGCATATCAGGACTCGACGACGAGGACGGTGAGGCAGATGTCGACGGACGCGACGAGGCGACCGAGGCAGGCGGGGGAACAGCTCACGTTCGGGGTGCTGTGCCCGGTGGTGGGGGGCTTCTACTTCGGACGGTCGCTGGCCGGGATAGCCAGGGTGCTGCGCTCGCACGGGCACCGTGTGGTGGCGCTGCAGACGTACCCGGCGGACCTCGACCGCGACGAGTTCCCCGGGCCACCGGGGCGCAGGCCGGTGCTCGGGCGGTCGTCGTTCGACGGCTTCGTCGTCATGACGACGGCGCTCGCCGACGCCGAGCTCCGCGAGCTCGACGCCTCGGGCGTCCCGCTCGTGCTCCTCGGCGTGCGCGCGGACGGGCTGCGTGCGCCCACCGTCGCCCCCGACAACGCTGGCGGCGTCCGCGCGGCCGTCGACCACCTCGCCGGCCACGGCCACCGCAGGATCGGTTTCCTCGGGAACACCGAGCAGCGGGACACGCTCGAGCGGTTCGACGCGTACCGCGCCGCCCTCGACGCGCACGACCTGCCGTTCTCGCCGTCCTGGGTCTACCGGACGCGCGACAACCAGGAGGCCAGCGCCGAGACGGTCGCACGCCGCCTCGCCGCTCGCGGCCTGCCGACGACGGCCACCCTGGCCGCGACGGACCGCAACGCGATCGGGTTCATGCGCGGGCTCCAGGCGGCCGGCCTGGAGCTGCCCGCGGCGCAGGCCGTCGTCGGGTTCGACCACGCGGACGCGGGCGCGCGGTCACGTCCGCGCCTCTCGACCGTCGACCCCCTGCACGACCAGGTGGGGGAGCGGGTCGCCGAGCTGCTCGTGGCCCGGGTGCGGGGCGAGGACGTCGTCCGGGAGAACCGCCTGGGCCGCGCGGCGCTCATCCGGCGCGAGTCGTGCGGATGCCTCGAGGGCACCCAGGGCGAGCTCATCCGGGCGGGCGGGCGCTCCGGCTCGGCCCGCGAGGCGGTGGCCGGTCCGCCGTCGGCTCCGGCGGCGCCCACCGACCCGCCGGTCCGGCCGCTCGACGAGGTCGCCCGTGTCGTGTTCGCGTCCGTCGCCGAGCGGGGCGACCTGCGCGGGGCCCGACGGCGCGCCCGTCCGGGAGACGCGGCGCGACGCGCGGCGCCGCTCGACGCCTGGCTCCACCTGCTCCGGCACATGCTGCGGGGCGCGGCCGAGGGCGCCGTGGTGCCCCCGCCCGCGGCGCTGCGCTCGTTCGCCGACCGCACCGCGGCGCTACGACCCTCGCAGGAGGCGCTCGAACAGCTCGTCCCCGCGGTCGAGGCGGAGGTCGCGGACCTCGTGCGGGACGTGCGCCGGCGCCGGGCGAGCGCCGCCGCGACGCAGCTCGGCCGGACGGTGCTCGCGCGCAGCGCGCACCGCGACCGGGCGCCGATCTCGGCGACGGCTCGTGCCGAGGCGCTGCGTGCGACGGCGACGGAGGTCGTCGTGGCGCTCGCCCGCGGGTGCGCCCACGGCTCCCTCGCCCGGACCGGCCGCCTCGAGCAGGACCTCGTGGACCTCTACGAGGTCGACCTGGGGCTGCTGCGGGGCGACGGCGAGGCGCTGCGCCGGCTCGACTGGCTGCCGCGGGGCCTCGGCGGGACCGCCGCCCTCGCGCTGTGGGACGACGCCGGTGACGGCAGCGCGCGGCGGGTGCTCCGGATCGTGGGGGTGCGCGGCGGCGGGAGCGCCGTCGAGCGGCTCGCGGACGCCACCTTCCCGACCGCGGAGTTCCCCCCGCGCGAGCTCCTCGACCCCCGGTCGATGACGATCGTCGCGCCCGTCGCGTTCGGGCGTTCCGACTGGGGCTTCCTCGTCGTGGGCGGGCTGCTCGACACGCGCTCGACGAGCACGCGCGAGCGCTACAACCACTGGGCCGCGATGCTCGCGGTCGCGCTCGACCAGGAGGCGCTGCTCAGCTCCCTCCAGGACCAGCAGCACGCGCTCGCCGACGCGGCCGAGCGCGTGCGCGAGCTCGTGCTCGAGGTCGAGGCCGGTGCCGAGCGTGCCGCCCTCGTCTCCATCGCGTCCCACGACGGGACCTGGGAGTGGGACGTCGAGGCGGGGACGGTGCAGTACTCCCCGGCCTGGGCGCAGATCGTCGGGTGCGACACGCGGGACCTGCGCGACGACCCCGACGAGTGGCTCGGGCGGGTGCACCCGGACGACGTCCAGGCGGTGCACGCCGCGCTGGCCGCACAGCTCGCCGGCACGAAGGAGCCGCTCGACGTGGAACACCGGCTGCGCTGCGCCGACGGCGAGCACGTCCGGGTGCGCTGCCGCGCGGTGACGGTGCACGACGCCGGCGGTCGGCCCGCGCGGATGGTCGGTGCGCTCGCGGTCCTGTCCGACGTCGAGCGGTACCGCAGCGAGCTGCGCGAGCGCGTGCTCGTCGACCCCGACTCCGGCGTGCTCCACCGTGGGCTCTTCGTGGACCGGCTCGCGCAGTCCGTCGAGCGCGCGCGCCGGGTCGCCGGCTACGACGCGCACCTGCTCGCCGTCGGGTTCACGACCCCGCCGACGGTCCCGGCGCTCCACCGCCTGCGGGGCGTGGTGGGTGACGCGGGGTCCGTGTGCGAGCTCGCCCCGACCGACTACGTCGTCCTGCTCGACGGCTCGACGGCCGACGACGCCGTGCGGACCGCTGCCCGCGCGGGGGCGACGCTCTCTCAGGGCATCGTCGTCGAGCACGTCGGGAGCGTCACCACCGCGCCCGACGCCGGCGAGCTCCTGCGCCGCTCCGGCGCCGCCCTCGCGCGTCGACGCGCCCGGGCGCACCTGCCGGCCCTGTCGCGCCTCCGGGTCCCCGAAACGTTTCGGCCGTTGTGACCGCTCGGCGCCCGTGACGACAGTCGAGCCCACCCGCCGCGGCGGGCCCGCCGACGAGGGCGGGCCCGGACCCGTTGCGACGGGGCTCGACGACGAGAGGGAGCACGATGCCACGCACGTCCCGGCGCGCCGCGCCGCCACCATCACCGCACGCCCCCGCTGTGCCTGCCTGGCCGGTCGGACCCGGGCGTCGGGGCCGTCACGGCCGCACGGTCGCCGCCGCGCTCACCGCGTGCGCCACGCTCGCAGCGCTCGCCGCGGTCCAGCCGGCGAGCGCCCGGCCGACCGCCCCCGCGGCGCAGGCCGCCGTCACGGTCGCCGTCGACGGCGAGTACACGCAGCGCTTCCTCGAGCTCTACGACAAGATCCACGACCCGGCGAACGGCTACTTCTCGCCGCAGGGCATCCCGTACCACGCGGTCGAGACCCTCATGGTCGAGGCGCCCGACTACGGGCACGAGACGACGTCCGAGGCGTACTCCTTCTGGCTGTGGCTCGAGACCTCGTACGGGCAGGTCACGGGCGACTGGGAGCCGTTCAACCACGCGTGGGACACGCTCGAGCAGTACATGATCCCCACGACGGAGAACCAGCCGACCAACGCGGCGTACAGCCCGAACAGCCCGGCCACCTACGCCGCCGAGCACAACCACCCGAGCGCGTACCCGTCGCAGATCACGACCGGCGTCACGACGGGCAAGGACCCCATCGGCGCCGAGCTGCGCCAGACGTACGGGACGCCCGAGATCTACGGGATGCACTGGCTCGCGGACGTCGACAACGTGTACGGCTTCGGCGCCGCCCCCGGCTCGTCGACGCTCCTCGGTCCCGACCACGAGGGCACGTCGTACATCAACACGTTCCAGCGCGGTCCGCAGGAGTCGGTCTGGGAGACGATCCCGCAGCCGTCGATCGACGACTTCAGCTTCGGCGGCGAGAACGGCTACCTCGACCTGTTCACCGGTGACGCGTCGTACGCGAAGCAGTGGAAGTACACGAACGCGCCGGACGCCGACGCGCGCGCCGTCGAGGCCGCGTACTGGGCGAACAAGTTCGCGACCGAGCAGGGCCAGCCCGAGGCCGTCGCCGAGACCGTCGGCAAGGCCTCGAAGATGGGCGACTACCTGCGCTACGCGCTGTTCGACAAGTACTTCAAGACGCCGGGCTGCGCGTCGACGTCGTGCGCCGCCGGCACGGGCAAGGACAGCGCCCACTACCTGCTGTCCTGGTACTACGCGTGGGGCGGCGCGCTCGACACGGCGAGCCCGTGGGCGTGGCGCATCGGCTCGAGCCACGCGCACTTCGGGTACCAGAACCCCATGGCGGCGTGGGCCCTCGCGAACGACCCCGCGCTCGAGCCGTCGTCGCCGACGGCCGCGGACGACTGGAGCAAGAGCCTCGACCGTCAGGTCGAGCTGTTCCAGTGGCTCCAGGCCCCTGAGGGCGGCATCGCGGGCGGCGCCACGAACTCGTGGGACGGCGCCTACGCGGCCCGGCCCGCCGGGACACCGACGTTCTACGGCATGGCGTACACGGAGGCGCCGGTCTACCACGACCCGCCGTCGAACCAGTGGATGGGCATGCAGGGGTGGGGCATGGAGCGCATCGCGCAGCTCTACCACGAGACGGGCGACGAGCGGGCCGAGGACATCCTCGACGGCTGGGTGCCGTGGGTCGTGGACAACATCACGGTCACCGACGACTCGTGGCAGATCCCGTCCGAGCTCACGTGGACCGGCAAGCCCGACACGTGGGACCCCGCGAACCCCGGCGACAACTCCGGGCTGTCCGTGAGCGTGAAGAGCTACGGCCAGGACGTCGGCGTCGCCGGCGCGCTCGCCCGCACGCTCATGTACTACGCGGCCGGGTCGGGCGACACCGTCGCCCAGGAGACGGCGCGCGACCTGCTCGACGCGATCTGGGAGCAGAACAGCGACCCGGTCGGTGTCGCGACCGACGAGACCCGCGGCGACTTCGGTCGCTTCGACGACGTCCTGACCTCTCCCACCGGGAACGGCACGTTCGTCCCCGCGGGCTGGTCCGGCACGATGCCGAACGGCGACGTGATCGAGCCGGGCGTCTCGTTCCTCGACATCCGCTCCTTCTACCTCGACGACCCCGACTGGGACAAGGTCCAGGCGCACCTCGACGGCGGTCCCGCGCCCCAGTTCCGGTACCACCGCTTCTGGGCGCAGACGGCGGTCGCGACGGCGCTCGCGGACTACGACCGCCTGTTCGGCGAGGACGTCCCGCCGGTGGAGGACACCGAGGCGCCCACCGTCCCGACGGGCCTCGAGGTCACGGGGCAGACGGGCACGACGGTCTCGCTCGCGTGGGAGGCGTCCACGGACGACACGCGCGTGAACGGGTACACGGTGCGGCGTGACGGCGTGGTCGTCGGGTCGACCGGCGGCAGCGTCACGACGTTCACGGACGAGGGGCTGGAGCCCGGGACGTCGTACTCGTACACGGTGAGCGCGCGCGACGCGGCGGGCAACGTCTCGGCGCCGTCCGGTGCGGTCCCGGGGACCACGGACGACGACGCCGGGCCCGAGCCGGGCGCCTGCACCGCGGCCTACGCGACGCGCGGTTCGTGGGGTGGTGGCTACCAGGGCGAGGTCACGGTGACGGCCGGACCGTCGGGCGTCGCCGGGTGGACCGTCGCGCTCGACCTCGCGCCGGGCGGGCTGTCCCAGGCGTGGAACGCGACGACGAGCGTCAGCGGGGGAGTGCTCACCGCGTCGAACGTCGGCTGGAACGGCACGCTCGCGGCGGGCGCGAGCACGTCGTTCGGGTTCATCGGGACGGGCGCACCGCCGGCCGACACGGCGGTCACGTGCGGCTGACGCCTCGCTGAGGACGTCCCACGGTCCGTCTCCCGGTGCTCACAGCGCCGGGAGGCGGACCATGCCCTCCTGCGCGATGGACGCGACGAGCGTCCCGTCCTGGGCGAACACGCGCGCGGCCCCGAGGCCGCGACCGCCCTGCGCGCTCGACGACGACTGCACGTAGAGCAGCCAGTCGTCGACGCGCACGTCCCGGTGCCACCACATCGCGTGGTCGAGGCTCGCGATCGAGATCCCCGGGGTGACCCAGGCGATGCCCGCCTCGCGCAGGATCGGCTCGAGCATCACCTGGTCGCACGCGTAGGCCATGAGCGCGCGGTGCAGGAGCTGGTCGTCGCCGACGTCGCCGCGCGCCCGCATCCACACCATCTGGTGGTCCTTGGGCTCGCCGTCGGGGCCGAGGTAGAGCGACCCGCCGACGTGGCGCAGCTCGAACGCGGAGTGGTGCGACCAGAACCGCGCGATGGGGTGGTCGATCCCGCCGAGCACGTCGAGGGCCGACGGCACGGTCTCCGGGTCGGGCGCGTCGGGCATCGACGACGAGTGCTCGATCCCGCCCTGCTCCTCCTGGAACGACGCGATCATCGACAGGATCGGCTTGCCGTGCTGGATCGCGTGCGTGCGGCGCGCGCTGAACGAGCGGCCGTCGCGCAGCCTTTCGACGGCGAGGTCGATCGGCACGGAGAGGTCTCCCGGACGCAGGAAGTACCCGTGCAGCGAGTGGGGGAGGCGACCCTCCGGGACGGTCCGGCCCGCGGCGAGGACCGCCTGCGCGAGCACCTGGCCGCCGTACACGCGCCCCGTCGGCTGGTGGACGCTGACCCCGCGGAAGTGTTCCGGGTCGGCCGCGGAGCCGTCGCCGTCCCCGACGCGCTCGAGCTGCAGGACCTCGAGGAGGTGTCCCAGCGGGTTGGGGACCTGCTCGGCCGGGGCGGCGTCGGACGTCGGGCCGGGCGACGGCGCGG
This sequence comes from Cellulosimicrobium sp. So1_17, assembly GCF_055181235.1. Taxonomy (NCBI): domain Bacteria; kingdom Bacillati; phylum Actinomycetota; class Actinomycetes; order Micrococcales; family Promicromonosporaceae; genus Cellulosimicrobium; species Cellulosimicrobium sp. So1_17. Next base: position 1,263,125 of record NZ_CM143702.1, on the reverse strand, counting down.
AGTCGGTCTCGGGGTGCTCGGAGGTCACGGGTCTCGGGCTCCTTGGTTCGGCGTCGGTGGCCGGCGCTGCGGTGCGCTCAGTCGTCGAAGGTGTTGAGGAGGGAGTGCGCGGCGCGCTCCAGATAGTCCCACAGCGTGGCCTCCTGGATCGGCGCGAGGCCGATCGAGCCGACCGCGGTGCGCATGTGAGCGAGCCAGCGGTCGCGCGCGTCGGGGTTGACCTTGAAGCCGCCGTGCCGCATGCGCAGCCGCGGGTGCCCGCGCTGCTCGCTGTACGTCGTGGGACCGCCCCAGTACTGCTCGAGGAACGCCGTGAGACGCCAGCGCGCCGGCCCGAGGTCCTCCTCGGGGTACATGGGCCGCAGCACCGGGTCCTGCGCGACGCCCTCGTAGAACGCGTCGACGAGGCGGACGAACGTCTCGTGCCCGCCGACCTCGTCGTAGAACGTGCGGCTCGGGCGTGTCGGGGACGACGTGGGGGCGGCGGGCGCGGCACCGTTCGTCGTCCCGGCGACCGGCAGCGTCGTGCGGGGGGTGGGCTCCGTGGTCACGACCCCATCCTCGCACCGCGGGTGCGCCGGACCTGGCCCGCGGGGTGGCGTGCGGCGAGGATCACAGACCGAGCCCGGCCAGCTGCGGCAGGTTCTCCCGCACGACGGCGCGCGCGGCGGCCGCGCTCTCGGCGTCCAGGGCGAGGCGCGCGAGGCGGCGGCACTCGTCGAGGTCGACCTCGCGCAGGAGCGCCGCGACGTCGGGGATCGCCCGGGCCGTCATCGAGAGCGAGGTCACGCCGAGCCCGACGAGCACGACCGCGAGCACGGGGTGCGAGGCGGCCTCGCCGCACACGCCCACGGGACGTGCCTGCTGGGCGCCGCCCTCGCACGTCGCGGCGACGAGGCGCAGCACCGCCGGCTGCCACGGGTCGGACAGCTCGGCGAGCGACCCGAGCAGCCGGTCCGCGGCCATCGTGTACTGGGTCAGGTCGTTCGTGCCGATCGAGGCGAAAGCGGCCCGGGCGAGGATCGGGCCGGCGAGCAGCGCCGCGCTCGGCACCTCGACCATGACGCCCGCGACGTCGAGTCCGTGCGCGTGGCACCGCTCGACGAACCACTCGGTCTCGCCGACGGTCGAGACCATCGGCGCCATGACCCAGACCTCGGCCTCCTCGGCGGCGGCGGCCTGCGCGATCGCGTCGAGCTGCTGCTCGAGCAGGTCGGGCCAGTGCGCCGCGGTGCGCAGACCGCGCACGCCGAGCGCCGGGTTCTCCTCGTCGGCGACGGTGAGGAAGTGCAGGGGCTTGTCGGCTCCGGAGTCGAGCGTGCGGACCACGACCTTGCGCCCGGGGAACTCGCGCAGCACGGCCCGGTAGGCCTCGACCTGCTCGGCGACCGTCGGCGGCTCGTCGCGGTCCAGGAAGCAGAACTCGGAGCGGAACAGCCCGACGCCCTCGGCTCCCGCCGCGGCGGCCGGGGCCGCGCCCGCCGGGTCGCCGACGTTCGCGAGGAGCTGGACGCGGTGCCCGTCGCGCGTGCGGCCCGTGCCGTCGAAGGTGCGGGCGTGCTGCGCCCGAGCGCGTGCCGCCTCGACCTGCTCGGGCGACGGGTGCACGACGACGGTCCCCGCGGACCCGTCGACGAGGACCAGGTCGCCGGGCGCCAGTGCGGCGCTCGCGCCGACGGCGGCGACGACCGCCGGGATGCCCATGGCGTTGGCGACGATGGCGGTGTGCGACGTCGGGCCGGCGCCGTCGGTGACGATCGCGAGGACGCGCGCGGGGTCGAGCGCGGCGGTCGCGGACGGCGCGAGGTCGGGGGCGACGAGGACGAACGGCTCGCTGTGCTCCGGGACCCCGGGCGCGGGCCGGCCGGTGAGCGCGGCGACCAGGCGGTCGCGGACGTCCGCGACGTCGCGGGCCCGCTCCGCGAAGTAGCCGCCGAGCTCGGTGAGGCGGCGTGCGACGTCGTCGGCCGCCTCCCACACGGCGCGCTCGGGGACGAGGTGGTCGTCGAGGACGCGGCGGCGCGCGTCCGCCGCGAGCGTCGGGTCGGCCGCCATCGCCGCCGTCGCCTCGAGGACGTCGTGGCTCTCGCCCTGCGCCGCCGCGGCCGCCCGCTCCAGGTCGGCGACGACCTGACGTGCGGCCTCGTCCACGCGACGGGCCTGCGCCTCGTGGTCCGCGCGGGGCGGCAGGCGCAGGCCGGGCGCGGGCTCGGCGACCGGCTCCGGCATGAGCACGACGGGCCCGACGACCGTCCCGGCGCACACGCCGATACCGGTGATGACCTGCCGCACCTCGTCCTGGGATCCCACGAGCTCGCTCCTGTCCGCCTCCGCGCCACGCGAGCACACGCGCGTTGCGCCCCCGTTTCACCGTGGCGTCGATCCGGTGACAACCGTGCCAGGAGACTAGGCTGTCCCCAGGGTGCACGGCACCCCGACACCCCGGATCCGCGGTCCGGGCCCCTCCCGCACTCGCCTCAGGAGACGACTTCGATGAGCACCCCCTCGGACCAGAAGGCCCAGCAGATCCTCGACGCCCTCGGGGGCCAGGGGAACGTCGTCGACCTGGAGCCCTGCATCACGCGACTGCGGGTCGAGGTCACGGACCCCGAGCTGGTCGACGAGGCGCGGCTCAAGGCCACGGGCGCCTTCGGCGTGGTCCGCTCGGGGCGCGTCGTGCAGGTCATCGTCGGCCCGGAGGCCGACAACCTGGCTGCGGAGCTCGACGGCCTGCGCTGACGTCAGGCCGGGCCGGCGGCGTCGGGTCTCCGCACGGCGGCCGCCGCGGCGGCACCCCGCGCGGCCGAGCGCCCGGCGGGGCGCGACCCGTCGTCGTCCCGCTCCGCCGGCGAGTGGTCGAGGACGACCACCTGCTGCGCACCCGCGAGCGGGATCCGCGCGTCCTCCAGGGCCTCGCGGACCGCCGCGCGCAGCGCACGACCGACCTCCCACTGCTGCGCGGCCCGGGTCTTGATCTGGACCTTCAGCAGCATCCCCTCGGCGGTGAGCTCCTCGATGCCGAGCACCTCGGGCGCCTCCATCACGGACGAGCCGAGGACCGGGTCCGCGCGCACGCCCTCCGCCGCCTGCAGCAGGACCGAGCGCACCTGGGCGACGTCGGCCCAGTACGCGACGCGGACCTCGACCACGGCGCGGCCCCACTCCTGCGTGAGGTTCCCCGTCCGCAGGATCTCGCCGTTGCGCACGTACCAGAGCGTGCCGTCGCCCGCCCGCACCTTCGTGACCCGCAGGGCCACCTCCTCGACCGTGCCGACCACCTCGCCGAAGTCGACCACGTCACCGACGCCGTACTGGTCCTCCAGCAGCATGAACGTCCCAGACAGGAAGTCCTTGACGAGGCTCTGCGCGCCGAAGCCCAGCGCCACGCCCGCGATGCCCGCGGACGCGAGGAACGGGCCGATGTTGAGGCCCAGCTCGGCGAGGACCATGAGGACGACCGTGGTGCCGATGATGATGTTCGCGGCCGACCGCAGCACCGACCCGATCGTGCGGGCCCGCGCCGCGCGCCGCGCGTTGGCGAGCGGGTTCGCCCGCAGGAGCGCGCTGCCCACCTCGGTCTGGCCCAGGCCCTTGAGCCGCGCGCTGCGCAGGGTCGGCGTCCCGTCGGCGATGTGGTCGGTGACACGGCGGATCACCCGGCGCAGGAGGGCGAGCGCGATCGAGCCGATCGCGACGATGAGGATCACGCGCAGCGGGACGCCGACGAACCACGTCAGCCAGTCGTCGGGGTTGCTCGCGTCGAAGCCGTCCGGATCGGTCGTGGAATCGGTCAGGAAGGAGGGGAGCATGGGCGGCAGGCTACCCGCCGCTCCTGGGCGCGCCGGGGCGAGGGCCTGCCCCGACGTCCCTGTTCTGGCAGGATGCGGTGCGTGAGCGAACCCTCTCAGACGGACCTGCCCGAGCCGTTGGTGCAGCTGGCCGACGCCCACGGCGTGGCGTCCGACTTCTGGGGCTTCGACGGCACGGAACGACAGGTACGGGCCTCGACGCTCGTCGCCGTCCTCGAGGCGCTGGGCGTGCCGGCCTCGTCGCCGGAGAAGGTCGCGGTGTCCCTCGAGCACTCCCGCGACGACGCGTGGCGGCAGATGCTCCCGCCGACGGTCGTCGTCCGCCAGGGCGAGGCCGTCCCCGTCCCGGTGCACGTGGCCGACGGCGCGCCGGTCGAGGTGTGGGTCGAGCTCGAGGCCGAGCAGCGCCCCGCACGGCCCCACGCGCGCGGCGTCCGGGAGCGGCGCGACCTGAGCCAGCTCGACGTCTTCGTCGAGCCGCGGACGGTCGACGGACGACCCGTCGGGCGCGCGACGTTCGAGGTCCCGGCGGACCTGCCGCTCGGATGGCACGACCTGCACGCGGAGAGCGCGGGCACCCAGGGGCGCGCGACGCTCGTCGTCACGCCGCGGCGACTCGAGCTGCCCGAGGCCCTCGTCGACCGTCCCGCCTGGGGTTTCATGGCGCAGCTCTACTCGGTGCGGTCCCGCGCGTCGTGGGGGGTCGGCGACCTCGCGGACCTGGCGGACCTCGCCTGGCTGTCGGCGCGCGAGGCCGGCGCCGACTTCGTGCTCGTCAACCCGCTCCACGCCGCCGAGCCGCGGACGCCCATGACGCCGTCGCCCTACCTGCCGACGAGCCGGCGGTTCGTCAACCCGCTGTACCTCCGCGTCGAGGACATCCGCGAGACCGCGTACCTCTCGGCCGCGGACCGCTCCCTCGTCGAGTGGTCCTTCGACCCGGTGCGCGAGCTGTGCACCGACCCCGGCCCGATCGACCGGGACGCCGCGTGGGAGGCGAAGAAGGCCGCGCTCGAGGTCGTGTTCGCGGCACCGCGCTCGACGGCGCGACAGGCGTCGTTCGAGGCGTTCCGCGCCGAGCAGGGCCGAGGGCTCGAGGACTTCGCGACGTGGTGCGCCCTCGTCGACCACTACGGCGACCGCGACTGGCCGCCGGGGGCGACCGACCCCGCGAGCCCGACGGTCGCCGCGCTGCGCGAGCACGTCGCCGACCGCGTCGACTTCTACTGCTGGCTCCAGTGGGTCGCGGACGAGCAGCTCCGCGTCGCCCAGCGCACCGCGCGCGAGGCGGGGATGACCGTCGGGATCATGCACGACCTCGCGGTCGGCGTGCACCCCGAGGGCGCCGACGTCTGGGCCAACCGCGCCGTCCTCGCCACCGGGGTCTCGGTCGGGGCGCCCCCGGACATGTACAACCAGCAGGGCCAGAACTGGTCCCAGCCGCCGTGGCACCCCCGCGCCCTCGCGCGCGCCGGGTACGCGCCGTACCGCGACATGCTGCGCACCGTCCTGCGCCACGCGGGCGCGATCCGCATCGACCACGTCATCGGCCTGTTCCGCCTGTGGTGGATCCCCGGCGGCGCCCGCGCCGACGCCGGGGCGTACGTCCGCTACGACCACGAGGCCCTCGTCGGCATCCTGTGCCTCGAGGCGCACCGTGCGGGCGCGATCGTCATCGGTGAGGACCTCGGTGTCTTCGAGCCGTGGGTGCGGGACTATCTCTCGGAGCGCGGCGTCCTCGGCACGTCGGTCCTGTGGTTCGAGCGCACCGAGGACGGCGCACCGCTGCCGCCCGAGGAGTACCGGCCCCTCACGCTCGCCACCGTCACGACCCACGACCTGCCCCCCACGGCGGGCTACCTCGCGGGCGAGCACGTCGAGCTGCGCGACCGGCTCGGGGTCCTCACGGAGCCCGTCGCGGACGTGCGCCGTGCCGCCCGCGCGGAGCGCGACGCCATGCTCGCCTTCCTGGGCGAGCGCGGGCTCGTGGGCGAGGACCCGTCCGAGCGCGAGCTCGTCGAGGCGCTGCACCGGCTGGTCCGGCAGACCCCCGCGGCCCTGATCGGGGTCTCGCTCGCCGACGCGGTCGGGGAGCGGCGCTCGCAGAACCAGCCCGGCACGAACACCGAGTACCCGAACTGGAAGGTCCCGCTCGGCGACGCGTCAGGAAACGTCGTCCTGCTCGAGGACCTCTTCGACAACGCGCGTCTCCGCTCGCTCGCGAAGGCGATGAACGACCCCCAGCCGAGGTAGTACGGCAGTCGGCCGAGGGAGTACCGGGGTCCCGACCCCGGTACTCCCTCGGCCGACTGCCGTACTCCCTCGGCGGACCGGGTCAGGCGTCCGCGGCCTGGGCGGTCAGGGCGCGCTCGACGCCCGCGAGGTTCTCGACGACGAGGCGGCGCAGCGCGGGGGCGGCCTCCGCGTTCGCGTCGAGCCACTCCTGCGTCGCGTCGCGCAGGGCCGCGGTCGCGAGCGGCGCGGGGTACAGGCCCGTGACGAGCGCCTCGGCGATGTGGTAGGACCGCTCGTCCCACAGGGGCAGCAGGGCGTCGAAGTACGCGCCGACGAGGGGAGCGAGCGACGCCGGGTCGTTGACGTGCTGGAAGCCCTGCGTCGTGGCGCGCACGATGGCGTTCGGCGCGCCGTCGGTGGCGACGAGCCGGTCGAACGCGGCGCGCTTGGCGTCCGCCGTCGGGACGGTGGCCCGGGCCCGTGCCGCGGACTGCTGTCCCGTGGCGGTCGAGTCGTCCGCGAGGGTCTCCTCGATCGCCGCGTCGTCCGCGAGGTCGAGGAGCACGAGGCCCTCGAGGATCTCCCACCGCAGGTCCGTGTCGATCTCCAGGCCGTCGAGCGCGGCGGTCCCGTCGAGGAGCCCCCGCAGCGCCTCCCCGTGGGTCGGCGTCGACGCGAGGTGCGCGAAGAACTTCACGAGCTGGAACTGCAGGTCGGAGCCGGTGTCCGCCTGACCGGCGAGCTCCCACAGGGTGTCGCCGACCTCCACGAGCGTGTCCGCGCGTCGCTCGGGCGCGACGTACGTCTTCGCGGCGAGCGCGAGCTGGTTGAGGGTCGTGCGGATCGTCGTCGACTCGGTCTCGCGCGCGATGTTGCCGAGCACGAGGCGCACGTAGTCGCTCGCCGGCGTCTCGCCGTCGCGCGTCGCGTCCCAGGCGGAGCCCCAGACGAGCGAGCGGGCCAGAGGGTCGGCGATGTCCGCGAGGTGCTCGGTCGCGACGGCGAGCGAGGCGGGGTCGAGCCGGATCTTCGCGTACGCGAGGTCGTCGTCGTTGAGCAGCACGAGCTGCGGCCGGTCGAGACCGAGCAGCTCGGGCACCTCGGTGCGCGGGCCGTCGACGTCGACCTCGACGCGGTGCACGCGGGAGAGTGCTCGTCCGCCGTCCACCTCCTGCAGGTCGTAGAAGCCGATGCCCAGGCGGTGGGGGCGCAGGGTCGGGTGGTCGGCGGTCGCCGACTGGAGCACCGTGAACGACACGATGCGGCCGTGCGCGTCGAGCTCGATCTCGGGGCGGAGCGTGTTGACGCCGGCCGTCTCGAGCCACTTCGCCGACCAGGCGGTGAGGTCGCGCCCGCTCGTGGCCTCGAGCTCGACGAGGAGGTCGCGCAGCTCGGTGTTCCCCCACGCGTGCTTGCGGAAGTAGGCCGCGACACCGGCGAGGAACTGCTCCTGGCCGACCCACGCGACGAGCTGCTTGAGCACCGACGCGCCCTTCGCGTACGTGATGCCGTCGAAGTTGACGAACACGTCCTCGAGGTCGTTGATCGTCGCGACGATCGGGTGCGTCGAGGGCAGCTGGTCCTGGCGGTAGGCCCAGGACTTCTCCATGGCCGTGAACGTGGTCCAGGCCTCGGTCCACTCCGTGGCCTCGGCCGTCGCGAGCGTCGACGCGTACTCCGCGAACGACTCGTTGAGCCACAGGTCGTTCCACCACCTCATGGTCACGAGGTCGCCGAACCACATGTGCGCGAGCTCGTGCAGGATCGTCACGACACGACGCTCCTTGACGGCGTCGGTGACCTTGGACCGGAAGACGTACGTCTCCGTGAAGGTCACGCAGCCCGCGTTCTCCATCGCGCCCATGTTGTACTCGGGCACGAAGAGCTGGTCGTACTTGTCGAACGGGTACGGGTGCTCGAACGCCTTCTCGAAGAACGCGAAGCCCTCGCGGGTCTTGTCGAAGACGTAGTCCGCGTCGAGGTGCTCGGCGAGCGAGGCGCGCGCGAACACGCCGAGCGGGATCGTGCGGCCGTCGGACGACGTGAGCTCGCTGCGCTCCACGACGTACGGGCCCGCGACGAGAGCGGTGATGTAGGAGGAGATGCGCGGCGTCGGCTCGAAGGCCCAGCGCGCGACCGCGACGTCGCCAGCCCCCGTGCCGGTCGGGTCGGCGACCGCCCCGAGCGCCTCGGGCTCGGGCGTCGGCTGGTTGCTCACGACCTGCCACGCCGCGGGTGCGGTGACGGTGAACGCGAAGGTCGCCTTGAGGTCGGGCTGCTCGAACACGGCGAACACGCGGCGCGAGTCCGGGACCTCGAACTGGGTGTAGAGGTACACCTCGCCGTCGACGGGGTCGACGAACCGGTGCAGGCCCTCGCCCGTGTTGGTGTAGCCGCAGTCCGCGACGACGCGCAGCTCGTTGTCCGCCGCGAGCCCGTCGAGCGCGATCCGCGAGTCCGCGAACACGTCGGCCGGGTCGAGCGCCCGTCCGTTGAGCACGACCTCGCGGACCGACGGGGCGACGAGGTCGACGAACGTCGACGCGCCCTCCGTCGCGGTGAACCGGACCACGGTCGTCGAGGCGAACGTCGTCGCGCCCGTCGTCAGGTCCAGCGCCACGTCGTAGGAGCGGACGTCGACGATCGCCGCTCGCTCGCTCGCCTCGGCGCGGGTGAGGTTCTCTCCGGGCACTGCAACTCCTCGGTCTGGGTGGGTCTCGGTCACGGCCTGTGAGCCACGGACGATCATCCCACGGGCCGGTCCCGCACCCCGTGGGAATACTCTGCGGTCGCCCGGTGTCGGGTTATGCCGAGAGCGCTCGCCGATCCCGGTCGCCCCGGGCGACCACCCACGAAGGAGACCAGTCCCGTGACCCTTGCCGCGACGTCGGACACGACCGCACCCGTCACCGCACCGCACGACCCCGTCGACCCGCGGGCCGGTGTGCAGGTCGCCGACTTCTGGTTCGACCCGCTGTGCCCGTGGGCGTGGATGACGAGCCGCTGGATGGGCGAGGTGGAGCAGGTGCGCGACGTGACCGTCCGCTGGCACGTCATGAGCCTGGCCGTCCTCAACGAGGGGCGCGAGCTGCCCCCGACGTACCGCGAGCTCATGGACAGGGCCTGGGGACCGGTCCGCGTCGTCACCGCGGCGCGCGTCGAGCACGGCGACGAGGTCGTCAAGCCGCTCTACGACGCGATCGGCACGCGCCTGCACCCCGGCGGTCGGGACGACCACGACGCCGTGATCGCCGAGGCGCTGGCCGAGGTCGGCCTGCCCGCGTCCCTCGCCGACGCCGCGACGAGCGACGCCTACGACGAGCAGCTCCGGGCGTCGCACGCCGAGGGCATCGGCCGCGTCGGGGAGGAGGTCGGCACGCCCGTCGTCGCGTTCGGCGACACCGCGTTCTTCGGTCCGGTCGTCACCCCGGCGCCGAAGGGCGAAGCCGCAGGTCGGCTGTGGGACGGCTGCGTCCTCGTCGCCGGCACGCCGGGCTTCTTCGAGATCAAGCGGACGCGCACGCAGGGTCCCGTCTTCGACTGACCGAGGCGCCGCGCCCTCCTGCCGAGGGCGCGGCCGGCCGGTCGTCGAGGGCGCGACCGGACGCGCTCCCAGCATCCGTCGAGGTTCGACCGGCGGCGGGACGTCGTGCCATGCTTCATCGGTTGCGGGCCCTGCCGACACCGGGCCCGCGCATCGCCCGGCGACGGCCGGGCGGGTCCGACGAGGAGTCCGCAAGGAGTCGAGCATGTCCCCGAACGCACCCGTGCCGCCCCCGCCGCCGCCCCCCGGCGGCGTCCCGGGGACGCCGGCTGCCCGCCGTGCGGACACGCAGGTCGACAGCACGACCGCGTGGTCGGCCGGTGCCCCGCCGACCTTCGCGCCCTCCGCCGCGCCGGCGCAGCGCTCCCACGAGCCCGCGTACACCGACGGACCCGCCACCGTCGTCCAAGCGGCGGTCCCGGCCCCGTCTCCGGCGTCGGCCACCGCGGTCCCCCCGCAGCGGGTGCGGTACGCGACCGACCAGGCCGGCTTCGCGGCCGTCCCGACGCAGTCCGCGGCCTACGCACCACCGCCGGGCTACGCGCCGCCCCCGGCGTACGCGCCGTCGCCCGCCCAGGCGCCGAGCCTCGGCGGGGCTGCGGGCACCCCGGCGGCGGCCGCACCGGCCACCCAGCCGGCGTACCACCCGCCGTCATCGGCAGCCGCCCCGACGTCCCCGGCGCGCGGCGCGTCCTCCGGTGGCGGCCCGGTCTCCCCGCCTCCCGCGCGCCGGGCCGGCGGTCGCGGCGGCAGCGGTCGCGGATCGTCCGGCCGGCTGAGCCCCGGCTGGATCGCCTTCATCGTCGTCGACGTCTTGCTCGTCATCGGCGCGGTCGTGTTCGCCATCTCGCTCCTCGGCGGCGGTGGCGGCGCGGACGACCCGGCCGAACCGGGTGCCGCGCCGTCCGCGGGCACCACCCAGGGCGCCGAGCCCACGACCCAGGCGCCGACGGAGACCGCGGCGTTCGCGTCCGAGACCCGCAACATCGCGTGCGAGATGACGGACGTGGGCGTCACGTGCTCGATCGCCGAGCTCGCGACGCAGCCCGCGCCGGTCTCCGGGTGCGAGGGCACCGTGGGATACCGCGTGGTCCTCGACGACGCCGGGGTCAACCAGCCGTGCGTGCCGGCCGCGGAGCAGCCGCAGCCCGCCGCGGACGGCGTCGAGGTGCTGCCGTACGGCCAGTCGAAGACCGTGGGCGGGTACACGTGCGACAGCGAGAACACGGGCGTGACCTGCCGTGACGAGGCCACGGGCAAGGGGTTCACGGTCGCCAAGGCGGGCATCCGCTCGCTCTGACGAGCCGGCGCGCCGACGACGACGGGGTGGTGCCGGGTCCGACGGGACCCGGCACCACCCCGTCGTCACGGCCGGCCGGTCACCAGATGCGTACGCGGTCCTCCGGAGCGAGGTAGAGCGCGTCGCCGGGCTGCACGTCGTACGCCTCGTAGAACTCGTCGACGTTGCGCACCACGCCGTTGCACCGGAACTCGTTGGGCGAGTGCGGGTCGGTCGCGATGCGGCGCACGACCTCCTCGTCGCGGCCCTTCGACTGCCACACCTGGGCCCAGCCGAGGAACACGCGCTCGATGCCCGTCAGGCCGTCGACGACCGGTGCCTCGGACAGCGGCCGGCCGAGCGCGATCCGGTACGCCTTCAGCGCGATCGAGAGCCCACCGAGGTCGCCGATGTTCTCGCCGATCGTCAGCGCGCCGTTGACGTGCGGGCCGTCCGCGTCGAGCTGCTCGGGGCGGTAGGCGTCGTACTGGTCGATGAGCGCCTTGGTGCGCTTCTCGAACTCGTCGCGGTCGGTAGGCGTCCACCAGTCCTCGAGGCGGCCCGAGCCGTCGTACTTGGAGCCCTGGTCGTCGAACCCGTGCCCGATCTCGTGGCCGATCACGGCGCCGATGCCGCCGTAGTTCACCGCGTCGTCGGCGTCGGGGTCGAAGAACGGGGGCTGCAGGATCGCGGCCGGGAAGACGATCTCGTTCATCCCCGGGTTGTAGTACGCGTTGACCGTCTGCGGCGTCATGAACCACTCGTCACGGTCGAGCGGCCTGCCGATCTTGCCGAGCTCGCGGTCCTGCTCGAACGCGTGCGCGCGCCGGACGTTGCCCACGAGGTCGTCCGGCTCGACGACGAGCGCCGAGTAGTCGCGCCACTTCACCGGGTACCCGATCTTGGGCGTGAAGGCCTCGAGCTTGGCGAGGGCCTTGGTCCTGGTGTCCTCGGTCATCCAGTCGAGCCCCTGGATCGACTCGCGGTACGCCGCGACGAGGTACGCGACGAGCTCCTCCATGCGTGCCTTGTGCGCCGGCGGGAAGTGCCGGGCGACGTACTGCGCGCCCACGGCCTCGCCGAGCGCGCCCTCGACGACCGACACGCCGCGCTTCCAGCGCTCCCGCACCTCCTGCGCGCCGGACAGCGTCCGGCCGTAGAAGTCGAAGTTCGCCTCGACGACCTCGTCCGCGAGGTACGGCGCCCGGGCGGTCACCAGGTGGTAGACCATCCACAGCTTCCAGTCCTCGAGCGGCTCGGAGTCCCACAGCGCGGCGAAGCCGGTCGCGAAGTCGGGCTCGCGCACCACGACGTCGTCGAGCGACCCCTCCGGCGCACCGAGCGCGAGGACCCAGGCGCGCCAGTCGAAGCCGGGAGCCTCGTCGGCCAGCGCGACGAGCGTCCGGGGGTTGTACGTGAGGTCCGCGTCGCGGTCGCGCACGACGTCCCAGTGCTTCGCGGCGAGCTTCGTCTCGAGCGCGAGGACGCGCTGCGCCGCGTCCTCGGGCGTGGCGCCCCAGATCTCGGACGTGACGCCCGCGAGGCTGAGCATCCGCGTCACGTGGGGGACGTACTTCTCGCGCACGGGCGCGTACTGGTCCTCGCGGTAGTACGCCTCGTCGGGCAGGCCCAGTCCGGCCTGGTAGAGGTACGCGACGTAGCGCTCGGGGTCCTTCGCGTCGTTGTCGACCCAGAAGCCGAGGGCGCCCGCTCCGCCGGTGCGCTGCAGCGCACCGAGGGCACCGGTCAGCTCGGCCTGGGTCGTGGCGGCCGCGACGAGCGCGAGGTCGGCCTGGAGCGGCGTCGTGCCGAGCGCCTCGATGCGCTCCGTGTCCATGAAGCTCGCGTACAGCGCGCCGACCTTCGCGGCGTCCGGGCCGACGTCGGCGGCACCCGAGGCCACCGCCTCCCCGAGGTCCGTGATGATCTCGCGCACGTGCACCTCGGCCTGGTCGTGCAGCGCACGGAACGCGCCGTCCATCGCCCGGTCGGCGGGGATCTCGTGGGTCGCGAGCCACCGCCCGTTCACGTGCCGGTACAGGTCGTCCTGGGGGCGGACGGCCTGGTCGAGGGCCGAGAGGTCGATGCCGGAGCCCCGCTCCGCCGGCGTGGCTGCGGACAGGGACCCAGGAGTGGTCGAGGAGGAGGTCTGTGTCATGCGTCTCAGGCTACGGCCTCCCCCCGACGGCCCGGTGGCCCGCTGCGGCATGATGGGCGCATGCGCGTTCACATCGCCTCCGACCACGCGGGGTACGAGCTCAAGGTCCACCTCGTCGAGCACCTGGGGGCCGCAGGCCACGACGTCGTGGACCACGGGGCCCACGAGTACGACGCCCTCGACGACTACCCGTCGTTCTGCTTCGCGGCGGGCGAGGCCGTCGTCGCCGAGCCGGGCTCGCTCGGCGTCGTCATCGGGGGTTCCGGCAACGGCGAGCAGATCGCCGCGAACAAGGTCACCGGCGTGCGCGCCGCGCTCGCGTGGAACCTCGAGACCGCGCGGCTGGGCCGTCAGCACAACGACGCGAACGTCGTCGCGGTCGGCGCCCGCCAGCACCCGGTCGACGAGGCCGTGGCTCTCGTCGACGCGTTCCTCGCCGAGCCCTTCAGCCAGGACCCGCGTCACCAGCGCCGCATCGACCAGCTCGCCGCGTACGAGGCGTCGCGCGGCACGACCGCCTGAGGTGCCGGAGGGGCACACCGTCCACCGGCTCGCGCGAGCGTTCGACGAGCTCTTCCGCGGGCAGCGGCTCGCGGCGACAAGCCCGCAGGGACGCTTCGCCGCCGGTGCGGCGCTCCTCGACGGCCAGGTGCTCGTGGCGAGCGAGGCGTGGGGCAAGCAGCTCTTCCTCGGGTTCGTGGCGCCGTCGGGCACGTCCGACGTGCCCAGCCGCTGGCTGCGCGTGCACCTGGGCCTGTACGGGGCGTGGACGTTCGCGGGGGACGGGAGCGCCGCCGTCGTGCACGCGATCGGTGCGCCACGCCGTCGTGTCGGCGAGCGGGAGACCGTCCCGGCAGCGGAACCGGGCGGCGGTCCCGTCCCGCGGCCCGACGACGCGTGGTCACCACCGCCGCCACGCGGCGCGGTGCGCGTGCGCTTCGTGGGCGAGCACGCTGTCGCGGACCTCACCGGCCCGACCGCCTGCGAGGTCGTGACGGCCGACGAGAAGCGCGCGGTCGAGGCGCGCCTCGGGCCCGACCCCATCCGCGAGCCCGCACCGGGCGACCCGGACCCGCGCGAGGCGTTCGTCACGGGGGTGCGACGCTCGCGCAGCCCGGTCGGGCTGCTCCTCATGAACCAGGACGTCGTCGCCGGCGTCGGGAACATCTACCGCGCCGAGTCCCTGTTCAGGGCCCGGCTCGACCCCCTGCGCCCGGGGCGCGACGTCCCCGCGGAGGTCCTGCACGACCTGTGGGACGACCTCGTCGTGCTCATGAGGGACGGGACGCGCACCGGGGCGATCGTCACGACGCACCCCGAGGACCGCGACGCCGGGCAGACCTCGCCCCGCGACGGCGCGGACCCTCCGGCGGCCGGTCGCGGCCGGGCTCGCGTGCGGCAGAACACCGACGGCACGCCGGACGCCGTCCCTGCCGACGAGGCGTTCTATGTCTACCACCGCGACGGGCTGCCGTGCCGCGTCTGCGGCGCGACGGTGCTGCGCTCGGAGCTCTCGGGCCGCAGCCTCTACCGCTGCCCGTCCTGCCAGGGCTGAGCGGGAGGGGGCGAGGTCGGCGGCGCCGCAGGACGTCTCAGAACACCCAGCTGCACACCGGCGCCACGGGCCACGAGAACGCGGCGCTCGTCCGCGCGAGCGCGCCCGGCGTGTGCTCGGCGACGAGACCTGCCGCCGCCAGCTCCGCGAGCGTCACGCCACCGAGGTAGGCGGCGCCGAGCTCGCGCACGTCGAGGGACAGGTCGGCCGCGTCGTCGGTCCGGGCCGCCTGCGCCGGTCCGAACGCGTCGGCGCGCACACGCCAGTGCCCCGCGTTGTCCGCGAGCCGGTCGTCGGTCAGGTGCACGACGACGTCCACGTCGCTCGCGTACCGGCGTGCGGCGAGCGCGCCCGCCACGTCCACGACCCGCACCCACAGGTTGTCCGCGACCCGCGGGGACGCGGACCGCGGGTCCACGAGGAGGTGCGTGACGACGTCGTCCACGGGGAGGACGAACGGGACGACCTCGTGCGTGAGGTCGAGGTCCGTGAGCACGCCCCACAGGGCCCGCGCGGCGGCCGCGTCGAGCGCGACGACCTCGCCCGTGCGGACCGGGCCGCGCGGCCCGGAGGGCTCCCAGGACAGCGTGCGGTGGAAGCGCGCGTAGCCGCGCGGCTCGCCGTCGAGCTCGACGATCGCGATGCGCGTGGGCTCGCGGTCCTTGCGGAACACCTTCGCGTCGTCCCAGAGCACCGCCTGGAGCTCGGGCGTCTCGCGCGTCGCCCAGCCGGGCCGGTTGACGGTCCCGAGCCCGGTCGGGTCCGCGCCCGCGCGCTCGTGCAGCCGCGCGACGAGCTCGGCGTGGCGGGCACGGTCGGCGCGCTCGATCCGGACCGTGTGCCGCTCGGCACCCGGGACGTCGCGCAGCGCGGCCCCGCGGGGGATCGTCAGGCGCAGGTCGTCGGCCGCCCGGCCGTAGCCGAACCGCCCGTAGATCGCCGCCTCGGCGGCGAAGAGCGCCGACAGCGGCTCGCCGCGCTCGCGGCAGCGGGCGAGGTGCTCGTCGACCATCGCCGTGAGCAGGCCGCGACGACGGTGGCCCGGGTGCACGGCGACCCACGTCAGCCCGGCGACGGGTGCCGTGCCGCCCGGGACGGGGAACCGCGAGAACGGGTAGGACGCGCGCAGCGCGACGAGCTCGCGCAGGACGGGCACCGCCCCGTCGGCGGGCTCGGCGGCCGGGTCGGGGCGCTCGTGCACGACGCCGCGCACCCGTGACCAGGTCAGCGAGAACGGGCGGTCGAGGATCTCGTCCACCTCGAGCGCGGAGGGGAAGACCGTGCTGTCGAGCTCGAGGACCGCGCGCAGGTCGTCGGGTGCCAGGTCGGTCGGCGCGTAGCCCTCGGGCAGGCGCCCCGCGCCGGCGTCGGAGGTACCGCCCGTGCCTGCGTGCTGGTGGCTCATGGCACGATCCTCGCCGTCCGTGCCTCGCGGCGCCAGGAGAATCACCCGGCTGGAGCGCCCGTCGCAGGCCACCGGCGTCGTGGCACGATGGGCCCACACCCGAGCCGACGACCCCGGAGACCGCCGCATGCCGCACCCAGCCCACGACCCGGGCCCGTACCGGCCGCAGCAGCGTCCCCAGCAGGCCCGTCCGCAGCCCCGCTCCGTCGTCGTGGGGCTCGTACGGGCCGGCGCCCGGCGCGACGTCCGGGCCGGCGGCGTCCCGACCTCCCGATGAGCGGACCTGCCGAGGAGTACGCCTCGGCGGTGCTCGCGCTCGTCCGGCAGATCCCCGCCGCCCGCGCGATGACCTACGGCCTGGTGGCCGAGGTCGTCGCGGAGTCCCTGCACCGGGGCGGGCCGCGTCAGGTGGGCCAGGTCCTCGCGGGCTCCTCGGGTGTGGACGACGACGGCGTGCCCGTCCCGTGGTGGCGCGTCGTCAACGCGGCGGGCGCACCCCCGGCCCACCACCGGGACGCGGCCCTGACCGAGCTGCGCGCCGAGGGCTGCCCGCTCGTGCGGGACGGGACGCGCGTGGACCTGCGCCGTGCCGTGTGGTTCCCCGAGCAGGACTGAGCGGGCCGGCAGCGACCCGGGCGTCGCAGCCGGGCGTCAGCCGGTGGTGGCCGTCGGCGAGGGGGCCGTGCCGAGCATCCCGGCGAGCGTGGTGACCGCCGTCGCGTCGCCCTGCACGAGCAGGGTCGTGACGGCGGTGTCCTGCCAGGCACGCAGGTCCTGGGCGATCTTCCGGGACGGGCCGACGAGGGCGACGTCCTCGACCATCTCGGTCGGCACGGCCGCCGCGGCGAGGTCCTTGCGGCCCGCGAGGTAGTGGGCCTGGATCTCGTCGCACGCGGCGGAGTAGCCGAGGCGGTCGAGCGCGTCGCGGTGGAAGTTCGCCCCCTTGGCGCCCATGCCGCCGACGTACAGCGCGAGGAACGGGCGGACCTTGTCCGCCGCGCGCTCGACGTGCTCGTCGACGACCACGGGCACCGTGGCGCTCACCTCGAAGTCGGAGACGGCGGAGCGCTCCGGCGCGCGACGGGCGAAGCCGTCCGCGAGCAGCTCGCGGAACGCGTCGTCCATGCGCGGCGAGTAGAACAGCGGGAGCCAGCCGTCGGCGATCTCCGCGGCGAGCGCGATGTTCTTCGGCCCTTCCGCGGCGAGGTGGATCGGGAGGTCGGCGCGCAGCGGGTGGACGGTGGACCGCAGCGCCTTGCCGAGTCCCGTGCCTGCGCCGTCCGGCAGCGGCAGGGGGTAGTGCGGGCCGGCGCTCGTCACGGGCGCCTCGCGCGCGAGGACCTGTCGCACGACGTCGACGTACTCGCGCGTCCGGGCGAGAGGGCGGGCGTAGGGCTGGCCGTACCAGCCCTCGACGACCTGCGGGCCGGACACCCCGAGCCCGAGCACGAAGCGCCCGCCGGAGAGGTGGTCCATCGTCAGAGCGGCCATGGCGGTCGCGGTGGGCGTGCGCGCGGAGACCTGCGCGACAGCCGTGCCGAGGCGGATCCGCGACGTGCGCGACCCCCACCAGGCGAGGGGCGAGAAGGCGTCGGACCCGTAGGCCTCTGCGGTCCAGACCGAGTCGACACCGAGCCGGTCGGCCGCGACGACCGCCTCCGCGACGCCCTCGGGAGGACCGGCGGACCAGTAGCCGGTGTGGATGCCGAGGCGCAAGGCGACTCCTCGTCGTCGAGGGTGGACGGGTGCGTGAGCGCGGTACCCGGGCCGGCGTGACGGGCAGGGGGATATCCGAAACGCTGCGTCCCGGGTACCGCAGGTCCTACCCTAGCGGACCTCGGGGCCTGCTCGGGAACCCGGCCGGGCGCCGTCGGACGGCCCGCGCGAGCCCTCGTCGCGAGGACGGCGCAGGGGCCGCCCTCCCGGTGGGAGAGCGGCCCCTGCGGCGCCTGACGGAGCCGGTGACGGATCAGATCACGTACTCGATGAGCAGCGAGGGGTCCTCGACCGGGTCGGCACCCCGGTGTGCGGCGGGCATGCGGACACGGGCCGGCACCCCGACGGCGACCGCACCCGCCGGGACGTCCTTGACGACGACGGCGTTCGCGCCCACCTGCGCGTCGTCGCCGACCCACACCGGTCCGAGGATCTTCGCGCCCGCACCCACGACCACGCGGTCACCGAGGGTCGGGTGCCGCTTGCCGCGCTTCATCGACCGCCCGCCGAGCGTCGACGTGTGGAACAGGACCACGTCGTCCCCGACGACGGCCGTCTCGCCGACGACGACCCCCATGCCGTGGTCGATGAAGAGGCGTCGGCCGATGCGCGCGCCCGGGTGGATCTCGACGCCCGTCAGGGCCCGCGCCACCTGCGACACGAGCCGCGCCGGGAGGCGCAGCACCGGCTCGCGCCACATGCGGTGCGCGAGCCGGTACGACCACACCGCGTGGACGCCGGGGTAGGCGAGCGCGACCTCGAGCCGGCTGCGCGCCGCGGGGTCGCGGTGCCGCGCCGCCTCGAGGTCCTCGGCGAGCACGCGCAGGAACCGCCGCACCCGCGACGGTGCGCCGGCGGACCCGCGCGACGGGAGGTGGTCGACCACGTCAGTCCAGGAGGTCCGCGTAGAGGATCGAGGACAGGTACCGCTCGCCGAACGACGGGATGATCGTCACGATGAGCTTGCCCGCGTTCTCCGGGCGCTCGGCGAGCTGCAGGGCCGCCGCGATCGCCGCGCCGGAGGAGATGCCGACCAGCAGGCCCTCCTCCTTCGCCGCGCGACGCGCGTACTCGACCGCGGTCTCCGCGTTGACGTCGATGACCTCGTCGTAGACCGACGTGTCGAGGATCTCGGGGACGAAGTTGGCGCCGATGCCCTGGATCTTGTGCGGGCCGGGGGCGCCGCCGTTGAGGATCGCGGACTCCTCGGGCTCGACGGCGACGATCTGCACCCCGGGCTTGCGCTCCTTGAGCACCTGCCCGACACCCGTGATCGTGCCGCCGGTGCCGATCCCGGCGACGACGATGTCGACCTCGCCGTCGGTGTCCGCCCAGATCTCCTCGGCGGTCGTCGCGCGGTGGATCGCCGGGTTGGCCTCGTTGGCGAACTGGCGGGCGAGGATGGCGCCCTCGCGCTCGGCGACGACCTCGTCGGCCTTGTTCACCGCGCCCTTCATGCCCTCGGAGCCCGGCGTGAGGATGAGCTCGGCGCCGAACGCGCGCAGCAGGGCACGGCGCTCCTTGGACATCGTCTCCGGCATCGTCAGGACGACGTCGTAGCCGCGCGCCGCGCCGACCATCGCGAGCGCGATGCCGGTGTTGCCGGACGTCGCCTCGACGATCGTCCCGCCGGGCTTCAGCTCGCCCGACGCCTCGGCCGCGTCGATGATCGCGACGCCGATGCGGTCCTTGACGGAGTTCGCCGGGTTGTAGAACTCGAGCTTGCCGACGACGGTCGCGCCGACGCCCTCGGTGAGCTTGTTGAGGCGGACGAGCGGGGTGTTGCCGACGAGCTTCGTGACGTCGTCGTAGATGCGTGCCATGGCTTCCTCTTCTGTCGACGGCTCGGACGAGCCAGGGGGACCAACAGGGTGCGACGGTGCGGGGGCACCGGGTGCTGCGGGGGAGTGCTCCAGGACACTCGGACGACCTGTCCCGGGAGTCCGTCGCCGCGCGATGTCGCGTGGGCGGGCCGACGCCGTGGCGACGGGCGGGGGACGTGCGACGGGTGCGCGGAGCGGCGGGCGCGTCCGGCGGTCGTCAGCGACAGCCGTGACAGCGACAACAGGAGGTGCGCGCGAGAGCGCGACGGGGCGATGCGGGACGCGCGCCGGTCGCGGTCATTCCTCGCTCCTCCTGCTCGACGGCGCCCGTGCCCGGTGGATGGCCGGACAACCGGCCGACGTGCTCGGCCGCGCCGGGGGCGCTCGATGGTCCGAGGGTATCCGCCCACGTCGTGGCGCGGCAACGCCGTCCGCCGACCGGACGACGACGGGCGCCCCGCCGAGGTGGTGGGGCGCCCGTCGTGGGTCGTGGAGCGGGCGACGGGAATCGAACCCGCGTAATCAGTTTGGAAGACTGAGGCTCTACCATTGAGCTACGCCCGCGTCGGGTCGGTACTGCTCCGGGCTGTGTGGCTCCGGCCTGAGTGGCACTGCCGACCTGCGGCCGCAACCTTAGCAAACCGGCAGCAGGCCGACGAGCCGCCGGACCCCGCCCTTCCCACCAGTACACTTGCGCTGGCCCGTCGTCCTCGACGGGTGCACGGGGTGTGGCGCAGGTTGGTAGCGCGTCCGCTTTGGGAGCGGAAGGTCGCAGGTTCAAATCCTGTCACCCCGACACATCGTGAAGCGGGCCGAGGGCGGGCGTCCCGACGGGTCGCCGCCCTCCTGCGGCAGCGCTCGTCCGACGGAGGACACCGTCGCTCGGACGGGTGGCGTACCCTTGATGGGTTGCCCGTACGCCCGTCGGGGTCGCACGTGGGTCCGGAAGGACCCGCCGGTCCCGTGGCGGCGCGCGCAGCTCGTCCCGTAGCCGCACGCCGGCCCGCCCCGATCAGTTGGAGATCATCGAAGTGAAGAGCGCCGTCGAGACCCTGGACCCCACCAAGGTCAAGCTGACCGTCGAGGTGGAGTACGACGAGCTCAAGCCGAGCATCGACCACGCCTACCAGCACATCGCGGAGCAGGTGAACATCCCCGGCTTCCGCAAGGGCAAGGTCCCGCCCCGCATCATCGACCAGCGCGTCGGCCGCGCCGCGGTCCTCGAGCACGCCGTGAACGACGGGCTGTCCGGGTTCTACCGCCAGGCCGTGAGCGAGTCGGGCATCCGCCCGCTCGGTCAGCCCGAGGTCGACGTGACCGAGGTCCCGGTCGACGCGGAGGGCCCGCTCAAGTTCTCGGCCGAGGTCGAGGTCCGCCCCGAGCTCGACCTGCCGGAGCTGTCCACCCTCGCGGTGACGATCGACGCCGCGGAGGTCTCGGACGAGGACGTCACCGAGCGTCTCGACGCGCTCCGCGAGCGCTTCGGCACGCTCGTCGGCGTGGACCGTCCTGCCGCGGAGGGCGACTTCGTCGTCCTCGACCTCAAGGCCGTCATCGACGGCGAGGAGGTCGACTCGGTCTCCGGCATCAGCTACCAGATCGGCTCGGGCAACATGCTCGAGGGCCTCGACGAGGCGCTCACCGGCCTGTCGGCCGACGAGACCACGACCTTCTCCGCACCGCTCGCCGGTGGCGAGCACGAGGGCAAGGACGCCGAGGTCACCGTGACCGCGACGACCGTCAAGCAGCGCGACCTGCCCGAGGCGGACGACGACTTCGCGCAGCTCGCGTCGGAGTTCGACACGCTCGCCGAGCTCGAGGCCGACCTGCGCGAGCAGGTCGCGAGCATCAAGACGTCGAACCAGGCCGTCGCCGCGCGGGACGAGCTCCTCAAGGCGCTCACCGACGCCGTCGAGATCCCCGTGCCGGCCGGCGTCGTCGAGGCCGAGGTGCACCGTCACCTCGAGTCCGAGGGCCGTCTCGAGGACGACGCGCACCGCGCGGAGGTCGTCGAGGAGGCCACGACCGCGATCAAGAACCAGATCCTGCTCGACACCCTCGCCGAGAAGCTCGAGATCAAGGTCGCCCAGAACGAGCTGCTCGAGTACCTCGTGCAGGCCTCGCGCCAGTACGGGATGGA
The DNA here is from genome assembly GCF_055181235.1 of Cellulosimicrobium sp. So1_17. Lineage (NCBI taxonomy): Bacteria > Bacillati > Actinomycetota > Actinomycetes > Micrococcales > Promicromonosporaceae > Cellulosimicrobium > Cellulosimicrobium sp. So1_17. Next base: position 1,241,461 of record NZ_CM143702.1, on the reverse strand, counting down.
CCCGAACCAGTTCATCCAGTCGCTCGACCAGGGCGGTCAGATCCCGGCCATGGTCGGCGAGGTCGCCCGGTCCAAGTCGCTCGCCGTCGCGCTGCGCCAGATCGAGGTCAAGGACTCGGCGGGCAACGTCGTCGACCTGACCGAGTTCATCGGCTCGGACGAGGACGACGCGGCCGGCGAGGTCGCCGAGCTCGTCGAGGAGGCCGCCGAGGTCGCCGCCGCCGAGGCCGTCACCGAGGAGCTGGCCGAGGAGGCCGTCGCCGCGGTCGAGGCCGAGGAGGCCGAGGAGAAGGCGGCGAAGAAGAAGACCGCGAAGAAGTCGACGAAGAAGGCCGCGGAGACCACCGAGGCCTGACGCGCCGAGCGCTTCCGACGCGGCCCCTGCACCCCGTCCCGGGGTGCGGGGGCCGTCGTCGTCCGGGCCCGTATGCGCTGTCGGCGAAAAGCGGCCTGGTCGGGACGAACGGCGGATGCCGTGCACGTTAGGGTCACTGCAACGGCGACGTCCCGGGCCGCACCGCACGCCGGTGGACGTCGTGACCAGGGCCACGGCCCCGGAGACGAGGAGCGACGAAGGAGATGGACGTGAACGATCAGCTGCTGCGGACGGACGCCGCAGGTCCCCTGGCCCGAGCGGAGGGCGCCGGTCTCGGCCTCAACGACTCCATCTACAACCGGCTCCTCAAGGAGCGGATCATCTGGCTCGGCTCCGAGGTGCGCGACGAGAACGCGAACGCGATCTGCGCGCAGATGATGCTCCTCGCCGCGGAGGACCCGGAGAAGGACATCTGGCTCTACATCAACTCGCCGGGCGGTTCGATCACGGCCGGCATGGCGATCTACGACACGATGCAGTACATCCAGCCCGACGTCGCCACGATCGCGATGGGCATGGCCGCCTCGATGGGCCAGTTCCTGCTCTCGTCCGGCACCAAGGGCAAGCGGTACGCGACGCCCCACGCCCGTGTGATGATGCACCAGCCGTCCGGCGGCATCGGCGGCACGGCGACCGACGTGCGCATCAACGCCCAGCTGATCATGCACATGAAGCGGGTCCTCTCGGAGCTGACGGCCGAGCAGACGGGCCAGTCGCTCGAGCAGATCATCAAGGACAACGACCGGGACAACTGGTTCACCGCCGAGGAGGCGAAGGAGTACGGCTTCGTCGACCACGTCGTCACGAACGCCTCGTCGGTGACCGGCGGCGGCGGCACCACGGCCTCCTGACCCGCAACCGGACCCAGACTTCACCCGAGGAGAACCCGTGAGCTTCAGCGCCGAGTCCCAGTACCTGTCCACCGCGCAGCGCCTCGCCGGCGCGGGCGCCCGTCCGGGCGGCGTCGCGCTGCCCGGCGGCGCGCCGTCGGCCCGCTACGTGCTCCCGCAGTTCGAGGAGCGCACGGCCTACGGCTTCAAGCGCCAGGACCCCTACACCAAGCTGTTCGAGGACCGCATCATCTTCCTGGGCGTCCAGGTCGACGACGCGTCCGCCGACGACGTCATGGCCCAGCTCCTCGTGCTCGAGAGCCAGGACCCGGACCGCGACGTCATCCTGTACATCAACTCGCCGGGCGGGTCGTTCACCGCGATGACCGCGCTCTACGACACGATGCAGTACATCAAGCCGCAGATCCAGACGGTCTGCCTGGGCCAGGCGGCCTCCGCCGCCGCCGTGCTGCTCGCCGCGGGTCAGCCCGGCAAGCGCCTCGCTCTCCCCAACGCGCGCGTGCTGATCCACCAGCCCGCGATGGAGGGCGGCGGCTACGCCCAGGCGTCGGACATCGAGATCCACGCGAACGAGCTGATCCGCATGCGTGAGTGGCTCGAGGACACCCTCGCGCTGCACTCGGGCAACCCGGTCGAGCAGGTCCGCCAGGACATCGAGCGCGACAAGATCCTCACCGCCGCCCAGGCGAAGGACTACGGTCTCGTCGACCAGGTGCTCGAGAGCCGCAAGGCCGTCGCGGTCAACAAGCCCTGACGCGCCGTACCGCACGCCTGAGGCGGGACGACGCCCACCGCGCCGCCGACTCCTCCGGGAGCGGCGGCGCGGTGCGTTCCGGGCAAGGTGTTGCACAGATGTGACCTGCGCACGGGGAGCCCACCTGACAACGGGGGTCCCGTGGTGTGGAATGGGGAGAAGGACCCGCTCGGACGTGGCACCGGTCCGGACGCCGCGTGCGGCGGCCCGGCTCTACCACCCGGACAAGGAGACGCGTAGTGGCTCGTATCTCGGACGGCGCCGACCTGCTCAAGTGCTCGTTCTGCGGGAAGTCGCAGAAGCAGGTCAAGAAGCTCATCGCGGGCCCCGGTGTGTACATCTGCGACGAGTGCATCGACCTGTGCAACGAGATCATCGAGGAGGAGCTCGCCGAGGCCACCGAGCTCGGGCTCGTCGACCTTCCCAAGCCCCGCGAGATCTTCGACTTCCTCGGGCAGTACGTCATCGGCCAGGACCCCGCGAAGCGGGCCCTGGCCGTCGCCGTCTACAACCACTACAAGCGGATCCAGGCCGGCGAGTCGACGAAGGCGTCGTCCGACGACCAGGACCACGTGGAGCTGGCGAAGTCGAACATCTTGCTGATCGGTCCGACGGGGACGGGTAAGACGTATCTGGCGCAGACGTTGGCGCGGATGTTGAACGTGCCGTTCGCGATCGCGGACGCGACGGCGCTCACCGAGGCGGGGTATGTCGGTGAGGACGTGGAGAACATCCTGCTGAAGCTGGTGCAGGCGGCGGACTTCGACGTGAAGAAGGCTGAGCAGGGGATCATCTACATCGACGAGATCGACAAGGTGGCCCGCAAGGCGGAGAACCCGTCGATCACGCGTGATGTGTCGGGTGAGGGTGTGCAGCAGGCGTTGTTGAAGATCATCGAGGGCACGAGCGCGTCGGTGCCGCCGCAGGGTGGTCGTAAGCATCCGCACCAGGAGTTCATCCAGGTGGACACGTCGAACGTGCTGTTCATCGTGGCGGGGGCGTTCGCGGGGTTGGACGACATCGTGGCGGCGCGGGCGCGCAAGCGGGGGGTGGGGTTCGGTGCGCCGATCGACACGGGGGCGGGGGAGGACCTGTTCGCGCAGGTGCGTCCGGAGGATCTGCACCGGTACGGGTTGATCCCGGAGTTCATCGGGCGGTTGCCGGTGATCGCGTCGGTGGGGGCGTTGGACGCGGAGGCGTTGGTGCGGATCCTGACGCAGCCGCGCAATGCGCTGGTCAAGCAGTATCAGCGGATGTTCGCGATCGACGGGGTGGAGCTGGAGTTCACGGACACCGCGGTGGAGGCGGTCGCGGAGCAGGCGTTGCTGCGCGGGACGGGGGCGCGGGGGCTGCGCGCGATCATGGAGGAGGTGCTGCAGCAGGTGATGTTCGACGTGCCCTCGCGTGATGACGTGGAGCGGGTCGTGATCACCCGCGAGGTCGTGCTGGACAACGTCAACCCGACCATCGTGCCGCGCGCCACCACCCGCACCCGCACCCCCCGCGAGAAGTCCGCGTAGACCGTCCCCGACCGGACGGCGCCGGAGCGTCAGGCGTCCGTGCCGACCTTCGCGCCGTACAGGTCGTCGATCGTGCCGGCGAAGTCCTCGACGACGCGGGCGCGCTTCACCTTGAGAGACGGCGTGAGGTAGCCGTTCTCCTCGGTGAAGTCCGTGTCGAGCACCGTGATCTTGCGGATCGACTCGGCGCGGGACACGGCCTCGTTCGCCCGCTCGACGGCGCGGTCGAGGGCGTCGAGCACCCCCGCGTCCTTCGCCGCCGTCGAGACGTCCATCGCGGGCAGGCCGTGGGTCGAGAGCCAGCCGGGCAGCATCTCGTGGTCGAGCGTCACGAGCGCGCCGATGAACGGACGCTGGTCGCCGACGACGACCACCTGGCTGACGATCGGGTGCGCCCGCAGGCGGTCCTCGAGGACCGCCGGCGCGACGTTCTTGCCGCCTGCGGTGACGATGATCTCCTTCTTGCGCCCGGTGATCCGCAGGTAGCCGTCGGCGTCGAACGAGCCGAGGTCGCCCGTGCGGAACCAGCCGTCCTGGAGCGCCTCGGCGGTGAGGTCCGGCCGGTTGCGGTAGCCGCGGAACACGTGGTCGCCCTTGACGAGGAGCTCGCCGTCGGCGTCGATCCGCAGGGCCGTCCCGGGGAACGCGGGTCCGACCGTGCCGATCTTCGTCAGTCCGGGGAGGTTCACCGCGGTGGGCGCCGTGGTCTCGGTGAGGCCGTAGCCCTCGAGGATCCGCAGGCCCACACCGCGGAAGAAGTGCCCGAGGCGCTCGCCGAGGGGTGCGCCGCCGGAGATCGAGTGGGTGAGCCGGCCACCCATCGCGCCGCGCAGCGTGCGGTAGACGAGACGGTCCGCGACGGCGTGCTGCACCCGTAGGGAGAGCGACGGTCCGCGCGGGGTGTCGAGCGCGCGCGAGTACGAGATCGCGACCTTCGCCGCCCAGTGGAACGGCTTCGCCTTTCCGCCGGCCCGGGCCTTGTGCTCCGCCGAGTTGTACACCTTCTCGAACACCCGGGGCACCGCGAGGAGGAAGGTCGGCCGGAACGTCCCGAGGTCGGCGACGAGGTTCTTCGTGTCGGAGCTGTGCGCGAGGACCGAGTCGGCCGCGACGACGACCACCTGGATGAACCGCGCGAAGACGTGCGCGAGCGGGAGGAACAGGAGCGTGCGCGCCCCGGGGGAGTCGAGGATCTCCGCGAGGCCTGCGCGACCGTTCATCGCGAGGTGGACGAAGCTGCGGTGCGTGAGCTCGACCCCCTTCGGGCGCCCCGTCGACCCGGACGTGTAGATGATCGTCGCGAGGTCGTCGGCGGACCGGCCGGACCGACGGCGGTCGACCTCCTCCACGGGGACGCCACGACCGGCCGCCCGCAGCGCGTCGACGGCCCCGTCGTCGATGACGAGGACGTCCTCGAGGCCGGGCAGGTCGTCACGGACGGACGCGACGGACGCGGCGTGCTCGGCGGTCTCGACGACCGCGAGGCGGACGTCGGCGTCGGAGCAGATCCAGTGCACCTGGTCGGGGGACGACGTCTCGTACACCGGTACGGGGACGGCGCCGACCGACCAGGCCGCGAAGTCGAGGAGCGTCCACTCGTACCGCGTGCGCGACATGATCGCGACGTGGTCGCCCACCGCGACGCCGCGGGCGACGAGACCGCGCGCCACCGCCAGCACGTCGTCCGCGAACTCCTGGACCGTCATCGTCGACCACGCGCCGCCCGGCGCGTCGCGTCGCTCGATCATCGGGGCGGACGCCGCACGCGCGACGCGGTCGAGCAGGAGCGTGCTGATGGTCGCGCGAGGGGAGACCTCGACGAGGCTCGGCGACACGTGTTCCGTCATGAGGACTCTCCGCTGAGTGGGACGGTCAGGGTGGGACGGCGTGCCACTTTACTCCGTACTCGCGGTACTGCGTTCCACCGTCCCTGCCCGGGGGTCCGGCCGCGCGCCCGTGCCCGACGTCGGGGCACCTCCACCGGCGGACCTAGGATCGGGGGGTGACGACGAACCCTGAGCAGCCGGCGCCGTCGGGCGCGCGGGAGATCCCTCCCGAGATCCTCACGCTGCGCGCCAGCATCGACAACATCGACGCGGCGCTCATGCACCTGCTCGCGGAGCGCTTCAAGTTCACCCGACGGGTCGGCGAGCTCAAGGCCACGGGCGGACTGCCCCCGGCCGACCCCACGCGGGACCGGCAGCAGATCGAACGGCTCACCGGCATCGCGTCGTCGGCCGGTCTCGACCCGGAGTTCGCCGAGGCGTTCCGCGAGTTCATCGTCCACGAGGTCATCCGTCACCACGAGCACATCGCCGCGGAGCACGCGGCCGCCGGGGGCTCCGTCCCCGTCCTCGACACGTACTCCTGAGCGCTCCCCGGTCGTCGGGTGCGCGGTGGCGGGGCCTGCCGATCTGACGGACCCTGGTGTGGACCGAGGGCGGGCCGCCGCGGTCCGTGGCGAGCCCGCCCGTCTGCCGACGGACGTCATGAGGTGTTCGCATGAAGATCGATTGGCTCAAGCCTCTCCTCGGCCACCCGGGCCCTTTCGCGACGGTGTACATCGACGCGACACGGGCCAACGAGGCCGCGGACCGCGAGGTCGAGAACCGGTGGAAGGGCGTGCGTCGCCAGCTCCACCAGGAGGGAGCGCCCGACGCGGTGCTCGACGACCTCGAGGAGGTGGTCCTGCGGCCGACGAGGGTCGCGGGCCTGCACGGGCGCGTGCTGATCGCCGACGACACGGGGATCCTCGTCGACCGGGTCCTCAAGGACCCGCCCGCACAGACCAAGGGAGCGTGGGGCCCCGTCCCCGCTCTGCTCCAGGCCGCGCGCGCGGCCGACGAGTCGGTGGACTACGTGCGCGTCGTGGTCGACCGCCAGGGCGCCGACCTCACCTGGTCCGTCGCGGGCGGCCACCTGCCGTACCAGGAGCCGGAGAGCGTCGAGGGCGGCCACGACGTCATCAACAAGGTGCGCACCGGTGGCCTGTCGCACAAGCGCATCGAGTCGCGGGCCGAGGACTCCTGGGAGCGCAACGCCGAGGTGGTCGCGGCCGAGCTCGAGCGCCAGGTCGCCGAGCACCGGCCCGAGCTCATCCTGCTGACCGGTGACGTCCGCGCCGTCCCGCTGCTGCGCGGGGCGCTGAAGCGTCCGGTCGAGGAGCTCGTCGTGGAGGTGCCCGGCGGCGGGCGCGGGGCAGGGATCAACGAGGCCGCGTTCGAGGCCCACGTCAGCGACGCGCTCGACAGCTTCCGCGAGAGACGGCGTGAGAAGGTGCTCGCCGAGTACCGCCAGGAGCAGGGCCGCGAGTCGGGGGCGGTGACGTCGATCGAGGACGTCGTGGCCGTGCTCGCGCGGGGCCAGGTCTCCGAGCTGGTCCTCGCCGACGAGTACGGGCAGGACACCGCGCTCGACGGTCGTTCGCTGTGGATCGGTCCGAGCCCGCTCCACATCGCCGCGACGAAGGAGGCCATCGAGGACCTCGGCGTCACCGACGGGCTGGAGAAGCTGCCGGCGACCGTCGCGCTCGTGCGCGCGGCGATCGGCCAGGACGCCGGCCTGACGTTCGCCCCGGAGGGCAGCGTCGAGCTCATCGAGGGCGTCGGCGCGACCCTGCGGTGGACGGACGAGGGGACGCCGCGCGAGGTCGCGGCGACGATGTCCGGGGACGACTCGCGGCTGCGCGGCGAGATCATCTGACCGACGGGCGACGCCCTCCTCGCCGGGAGCGAGGAGGGCGTCGTGCTGCGTGGCCGACGAGGCCGCCGGTTCAGGCCTTCTTGCGGGCCTCCGGCTCGCCGAGCTCCGAGGTGACGACGACGATCCCGCCCTGGACGGCAGGGTCGCCCTGGCCCTCGGCCGCCTCGACGAGGTCGAGCGACCCGGTGACGCGGCCGCCGTTGCGGACGTCGACCACCGCCGCCTCGACACCGGCGAGAGAGGCGCCGGGGACGGCGACGGTCGCGGCGAGGATCGGCGTGCGCATGGACACCTTGGCCTCGGACTTGACCTTGCGCAGCGCGGCGAGCGCGTGACCCGCCGCGGCGAGCACGACGGGGTCGGCGTCGCCTGCGGCCGAGCGCGCGACGTCGGGCGTGGGCCACGGCGCGCGGTGGATCGAGCCCTCGGAGGCGCGCCACCAGGACCAGACCTCCTCGGTCGCGAAGGGCACGAACGGCGCGAAGAGGCGCAGCAGCGTGTCGAGGGCGATCGCGAGCGCGACGCGCGCCGACCGGGTCTCGGGCGAGACGTCCGACGCGGTGGCGCCCGCCCCGTAGGCGCGGTCCTTGACGAGCTCGAGGTAGTCGTCGCAGAACGTCCAGAAGTACGTCTCGGTGATCTCGAGCGCGCGCGTGTGGTCGTAGGCCTCGAACGCCTCGGTGGCGCGCTCGACGACCGACGCGAGCCCCGCGAGCATCGCGCGGTCGAGCGTCTCGGTGACGGCCGCGGGGTCCAGGACGATCTCGCCGATACCCGTCTCGGCGTCGACGCCGAACGAGAGCGCGAACTTCGACGCGTTGAGGATCTTGATCGCGAGGCGGCGCCCGATCTTCATCTGGCCGACCTCGAACGCGGCGTCCGTACCGAGGCGCGCCGACGCCGCCCAGTAGCGCACCGCGTCCGAGCCGTGCTCCTCGAGCAGGCCCATCGGCGTCACGACGTTGCCCTTGGACTTCGACATCTTCTTGCGGTCCGGGTCGAGGATCCAGCCCGAGATCGCCGCGTTCTTCCAGGGCAACGAGCCGTGCTCGAGGTGCGAGCGCACGACGGTGGAGAACAGCCACGTCCGGATGATGTCCTGGCCCTGGGGGCGCAGGTCCATGGGGAAGACGCGCTCGAACAGGTCGGTGTCGACCTCCCACCCGCCGGCGATCTGCGGGGTGAGCGACGACGTCGCCCACGTGTCCATGATGTCGTTCTCGCCGACGAAGCCGCCCGGCTTCCCCCGCTGGTCCTCGGTGTACCCGGCGGGCGCGTCGGACGAGGGGTCGACGGGGAGCGCGTCCTCGGACGGCACGATCGGGTGGTCGTGGTCCAGCTCGCCCGACTCGAGCACGGGGTACCAGAGCGGGATCGCGACACCGAAGAAGCGCTGGCGCGAGACGAGCCAGTCCCCGTTGAGGCCGCCGACCCAGTTCTCGTAGCGCACGCGCATGAAGTCGGGGTGGAAGGCGAGCTCCTTGCCCCGCTGCAGCAGCTCGCCGCGCAGGTCGCGTCGCTCGCCGTCCGCGGTGGTCCAGTCGCGGCCGCCGTTGCGGATGTACCACTGGCGTGAGGTGACGATCTCGAGCGGCTTCTCGCCCCGCTCGTAGAAGTTGGCCATGCGCTGCGTCGGCACGGGCTCGCCGACGAGGTCGCCCGAGTCCCGCAGGGCGTCGACGACGACCTGGCGAGCGGAGAACGTCGTCTTGCCGGCCATCTCGGCGAAGAGCCCCTGACCGGTGTGCGACGTCACCCACTCGGGGGTCTCGCGCACGATGCGCCCGTCGCGCTGGATGATCGACCGGGTCGGGAGCTGCAGCTCGCGCCACCACTGCACGTCCGTCAGGTCGCCGAACGTGCAGCACATCGCGATGCCCGCGCCCTTGCCCGGCTCCGCGGCGGGGTGCGCGAGGACGGGGAGCTCGACGTCGAACAGCGGCGAGCGCACGGTCGTGCCGAACAGGTGCTGGTAGCGCTCGTCGTCGGGGTGCGCGACGAGCGCGACGCACGCCGCGAGCAGCTCGGGGCGCGTGGTCTCGATGTGCACGACCTCGCCCGTGGCCACGCCGTCGGCGGTGCGGTGGAAGGCGACCTTGTGGAAGTGGCCGGGGTACTCGCGCGCCTCGAGCTCGGCCTGGGCGACCGCGGTCTGGAACGTCACGTCCCACAGGCCCGGCGCCTGTGCCTGGTAGGCCTCGCCGCGTGCGAGGTTGCGCAGGAACGCGCGCTGCGCCGCGGTGCGCGACCGTGCGTCGATCGTCTGGTACGTCTGCGCCCAGTCGACCGAGAGACCGAGGCGGCGCCAGACCGCCTCGAACTGCTTCTCGTCCTCGACGGTGAGGCGCTCGCACAGCTCGATGAAGTTGCGTCGGCTGACGGGGACGTCCGGGGTCTTCGACGACTTCCCCTCGCCGCCCTCCTGCGGGGGCACGAAGCCCTCGACGTAGGGCAGCGTCGGGTCGCACCGCACGCCGTAGTAGTTCTGCACGCGCCGCTCGGTGGGCAGGCCGTTGTCGTCCCAGCCCATCGGGTAGAAGACCTCGAGGCCGCGCATGCGCTGGTAGCGGGCGACGACGTCGGTGTGCGTGTAGGAGAAGACGTGGCCGACGTGCAGCGACCCGGACGCCGTCGGGGGCGGGGTGTCGATCGAGTAGACCTGCTCGCGGGTCTTCGTCCGGTCGAACGCGTACGTCCCCTGCTCGGCCCAGCGCGCGCCGTGCAGGTCCTCGAGCCCGTCGATGCTCACGCGGTCGGGTACTCCCGTGACCACCGCGCGGACGACGTCGCCGGCTACCTGACCGGCGGTGGGGGTCGTTGCTGCAGCGGGGTCTGCCGCGCCTACGGGCGCGTTCGTCGGGAAGTCGCTCATGGTCGCCCATTCTCCCAGATCCCGGGGGGCCGACGGACGGCGTCTCGCCGCGTGGCCGCGGGGCCGTGGGTGGGCTCGACGGCGGGTCGGCGCGCCCGGTGGACGCGCCGGTCGACGCGCGACGATCAGGCGCGGTCGAGCAGCGCTGCGGCGACGAGGGCGACGACGGCGACGAGCGGCGGGAGGAGGACGGTCCACGACGGGCCGCGGCGACGCAGGCGCCCGCTCGCTGCCACCGGAGTCCCCGGCCGTCCGTCCGTCGGCCCCGGCTGCCTGGGCAGGGCCGCGTGCGCGCCGCCCCGCTGTGCGGAGAGCCACTCGGCCGTCCGCAGGACCCACTCCCACGTCGCGGGCTGCAGGGTGACGAGCGGCTGCCTGCTGTAGAGGAACAGCCGGTCGTCGACCACCTCCACCGACACCGGGACCGGTGCCCCCACGATGCCGCCGACGACGTCGGGGGAGAGCACGGCCCGCGCCTCGTCCTGGGCGCCGTCGAGGCACGAGACGCGCACACGCCCGCCGAGCTCGCCGTCGATCTCGAGCTCCTGCGAGCGGTCGAGCGCGTGCGGGGCCGGGGCGCCCCGCGAACCGTCGGTGCGTCGCGTCTCGACCACCAGGTGGGGCAGCGCCCGGTCGAGCGTGACCATCGCGTACCACCACGCATGGATCTCGACGGCCTTCCCGCGCTGCTCCTGGTAGCTGTACGCCGCGACCTCCACGGGCCGGGGGCCGCGCGTGCGCACGACGTCCCGTGCCGTGCGCGGTCGCCCGACGCCGAAGAGCATCCCGGGGCGGTCGGGAGCCTCGATCGACGGCTCGAAGTCGAAGCCGTTCGCGGCGGCGAAGCGGCTGAGCCGGTACGTCTGCTCGAGGCCCTGCGCCGAGCCGCGTCGCATCGCCACGGCGACCAGCCCCAGGGTCACGACCGCGGCGGGCACCGCGAGCCAGGGCACGACGCCGAGCGGGGTGTCGACGCCGAGCGCGTGCAGCCCCAGGGCGACGAGGGCCAGCACGACGGCGATCGCGGACGCCACGACGGCGAGCGCCAGCGCGCCGAGGAGCGTCCCGACGACCGCACCGAGCACGACGCGGCCGGGCGACCGGGGGCCGTGGACCGTCCGCGAACGGTGGTACGCCCGGACGGCGGCGGGATCGACGGGCTCGACGAGGGCGCGGGTGTCGAGCGACGGCGGGACGCCGGTCGGGTCGGGGTGCACGTCGCGAGGGTAGCGGGCTGCGAGACGGCGGTCGCGCGCCGGGCATAAGGTCGGTCGTATGTCCTCTGACCTCACCGTCGGCTACGCAGCCATGCTCGAGCAGTTCCACCCCACCGAGGCCGTCGAGCTCTCGGCGTACGCGGAGTCGCACGGCTTCTCCGGCACGATGGCGGCCGACCACTTCCAGCCCTGGGTCCCGGCACAGGGGCAGTCGTCGTTCGTGTGGAACGTCCTGACCGCGCTCGGCGAGCGCACGTCCGGCGACCTCGGCCCGGGCGTCACCGCCCCGACGTTCCGCTGGCACCCGGCGATGGTCGCGCAGGCATCGGCGACGCTCGCCGCGATGTACCCCGGCCGGCACTGGCTCGGTCTCGGTTCCGGAGAGGCGCTCAACGAGCACGTCGTCGCGGGCTACTGGCCCGAGGCGCCCGAGCGCATCAACCGCATGTTCGAGGCCATCGACGTCATCAAGAAGCTCTTCACGGCCTCGCTCGCGGGCAAGGACGTCAAGCACTCCGGGCAGTTCTACAAGATGGAGTCCACGCGGCTGTGGACGATGCCCGAGGTCCCGCCGGAGATCCTCGTCGCCACCGCGGGACCCGTGACCGCCAAGCGTGCGGGCCGCCACGCCGACGGTCTCATCACGGTCGGCGCACCCCTCGAGAAGATCTCCATGCTGTTCGGCAAGTTCGACGACGGCGTCCGCGAGTCCGGGCGAGACCCGCAGTCCATGCCCAAGGTCCTCCAGCTCCACCTCTCCTGGGCGGAGACGGACGAGGAGGCGCTCGCCAACGCGATGCACGAGTGGCCCAACGGCGGCATGAAGTTCCCCAAGGCCGACATCCGCTCGCCGCACGACTTCGAGCAGATGGCCAAGCTCGTGCGACCCGAGGACTTCGAGGGCCGCATGGTCATCTCGGCGGACCCCGACGAGCACCGGGCCTACATCCAGAAGTTCGTCGACCTCGGGTTCGACCGCATCTACCTCCACAACGTCGGGCGCAACCAGCGCGAGTGGATCGAGACGTTCGGGCGCGACGTCCTGCCGAAGCTCTCCCGATGACCGGACCCGGGTCCGTGCCCGACGGCGCGACCCCGCCGGGCGCGCCGGTCCGGCTCACCGCGTGGGCGCCGTCGGGCCTGGGGGAGGTGCACCCCGGCGACGACCTCGCGGCGCTGGTCGGCGACCTGCTCGCGCGGGACGCCACCGCGGGCGGGGAGCCGCTCGCCGAGGGCGACGTCGTCGTCGTGACGAGCAAGATCGTGTCCAAGGCGGAGGGCCGGGTGGTCGCTGCCGACGACCGCGAGCAGGCGATCTCCGACGAGACGGTGCGCGTCGTCGCGACGCGCGAGCGCCCCGGTCTCCCACCGCTGCGGATCGTCGAGAACCGCCTGGGGCTCGTCATGGCGGCCGCGGGCGTCGACGCGTCGAACACGCCCGAGGGGACGGTCCTGCTCCTGCCGCTCGACCCGGACGCGTCCGCCCGCTCGCTGCGCGCCGCGCTGCGCGCTCGGTTCGGCGTCGAGCGCCTGGGCGTCGTCGTGACCGACACGATGGGCCGCGCGTGGCGCGACGGCCTCGTCGACGTCGCGATCGGCGCGGCGGGGGTCGGCGTCGTCGACGACCTGCGGGGCGGCGTCGACGCCCACGGGCGACCGCTGTCGGTCACCGTGACCGCCGTCGCCGACGAGGTCGCGTCGGCGAGCGAGCTCGTGCGCGGCAAGGCGGACGGGCGACCGGTCGCGGTCGTGCGCGGGCTCGACGCGCACGTGACCGCCGACGACGGGCCCGGCGCCCGCGTGCTCGTCCGACCGTCCGTGGACGACCTGTTCCGCGAGGGGAGCGCGGAGGCGCACGCGCGGGGGCGCGAGGACGGGTACGCGGAGGGGTACCGCGACGGCTTCGCCGAGGCGTTCCGCGAGGGCGGGGCCGGTCCGCAGGTCGACCCGCAGGGCCAGGACGGGCGAAACGCCTGGCCGTGACGGGGGCGAGCGCCTAGCCTGCCTGGATGCTTCCCTCTTCCTGGATCGAGCACCGCCGACCTGACGACCGCGAGCCCGTGGGCTGGATCCGCCCGGAGGGAGACGAGTGGGTCGCCGTCTCCCTGCTCGGGCGCGACCTCACGGGGCCGGTCGACTGGCTCGCCGCGGAGGAGGCGCTCGAGGCGACCGGGCTGTCGTGGCTCGCCGACGTCTGGACGCTCGAGCAGGACGGCGGCGAGGCGCTGCGCGTGCGCCTCGTGGAGGTGACGCCCGACCGTGTCGTCGTCCAGACCGACGACTTCGGCGCGATCGACGTCCGCGTCGTCCGGTACGAGCTGCCCTGGCCCGCCCCGGACGCGCTGCGGCCGCGGCGTGCCGGTGACCCCGACGGCTGGGTACCGGTCGGCGGCTGAGGAGCGAGGGCTCGCACCCGCCCGCCGCCGTCGGCGTCAGCCCGCCAGGCCCACGAGGTGGGCGCTGTCGTCCCAGAGGCGTCGGGCCAGCTAGTTGTGATGTCCAGGGAGGTTGTCCGGATCCCGTGATGACGACACGGGGGCGGGTTACCGGATGACGAAGGCCTCCGGTTGTGAAGTGGAGCTGTCGAGGAACCACTTCCACCCGCCGGAGGCCTTCGTGTCACACGCTAACGCCCTGCTCACCCCGAGAACACGACTGCGGCTGGCGCGGCTGGTCGTCGAGTCCGGCTGGACCTACACGGCCGCGGCGAAGATGTTCATGGTCTCGGCCCGCACCGCGAGGAAGTGGGCCGAGCGATATCGCACCGAGGGCGTGGCCGGGATGGCCGATCGCAGCTCGCGCCCGCACCACAGCCCGACCCGCACCCCGCAACATCTGGTCAAGCAGGTCGTGCGGCTGCGGTGGCGACACCGGTTGGGACCGGTCCAGATAGCCGGGCGCCTGCACATGCCCGCCTCCACGGTCCATGCGGTGCTGGTGCGGTGCCGGATCAACCGGCTCACCCGGATCGATCGGGTCACCGGCGAACCATTGCGCCGCTACGAGCATGACCATCCCGGCTCACTGATCCATGTCGACGTCACCAAGTTCGGCAATATCCCCGACGGGGGCGGGTGGCGCTACGTCGGGCGGCAACAGGGCTACCGGAACCAAGCAGCAACCGCTCTACGCACAGGCCGCACGGCCAAGGGCAACCCGAGCATCGGCACCGCCTACCTGCACACCGTGATCGACGACCACTCCCGACTCGCCTACGCCGAGATCCGGTCCGACGAGAAGGGCGCAACCGCGGTCGACGTGCTCGAACGCGCCGTGAACTGGTTCGCCGCACGCGGGGTGCACGTCGAGCAGGTGCTGTCCGACAACGGGTCGGCCTACCGATCCCACGCCTGGCGCGACGCCTGCACAAGGCTGGGGATCAAGCACAAGCGAACCCGGCCCTACCGCCCGCAGACCAACGGCAAGATCGAACGCTTCCACCGCACGCTCGCCGACGAGTGGGCCTACGCCCGCTTCTACGCCTCAGAGACCGAACGCCGCGCCGCGCTACCCGGATGGCTCCACTTCTACAATCACCACAGGCTCCACAGCGCGATCGGCAACCAGCCACCGGTCAGCCGGCTGACCAACCTCCCTGGACATCACAGCTAGTCGTCGCGTCCCGCCTCGGACGGCTCCGGCCACGTCATCCGTCCGCGTCGCAGCGCCGCGTAGGAGCGTCCCGGCGGGGGCGCGACGTGCCCGAGCGCGAGCGCGGAGAGGGCGCGACCGGCGTCGTCGCGACCGTTGAGGGTCGGGTCGAGCCACCGGAGCGGCGCTCCGACCGGGCTGCCGAGGACGGACCACACCGTCCGCAGCCGCCGGGGGAGTGCGCGGACCAGGCCCGTGCCGAACACCTGACCCGGGTCGAACGCCACCGCTCGCAGCCCGCGCGACCGCAGGTCCTCGACGCCGGACAGCGCCCGCACCGTGAGGACGGTGCAGAGCTTCGACGCCGTGTACGCGTGCTGCCCGGCGCGCCGCGGTCGGTCGTCGCGCCCGGGGTCGCGCTCGGGGAACGCGAGCAGCGTCGCGTCCGCGTGCCGCGGTGGCGCGAGGCCCGCACGGGTCGCCGGGTCGTGCGCGCCGCTCGTGGTCAGCACGACGACGGCTCCGTCCGCGAGCAGCGGCAGCAGGAGGCGGAGCACCAGGTAGTGCGCGAGGTGGTTCACCGCGAACGTCGTCTCGAAGCCGTCGGCGGTCCGCTGCTCGACGCCCGGCCGGACGACGCCCGCGTTGAGCACGAGCGCGTCGATGCGCCGGTCGCCGAGACGGTCCCGGGTCGCGGCCGCGAACTCGCGGACGGAGTCCAGCCGTGCCAGGTCGAGCGGGACGGCCTCGCCCTCCGACGTCGTCCCCCGCGCCCCGACGAGCACCCGGGCGTGCCCGGGCTCCGCGAGCCGTCGTGCGGCGACCAGCCCGAACCCCGAGGTGCCGCCGGTCATGACGACCGTCGACGTCGCCCGTCGTGGCGCCGGAACCCGGCCCTGTCGGCCCGGCCGACCCTCCACCGTGGTCATCTCGCCGGTGCCGGATCGACAGCTGCGGCGACGACGTGCCGCAGCGTGACCTCCAGCGGGGTGGTGCACCGGTGCACCCGGTCCCCGCGCGGTCGGAGGAGGCCCTGTGCGCCGGCGTCGGCGAGGGCGACGAGCTCGTGGGCGAAGGGCTCGGGAACGCCCGATGCGGTCAGGGTCGGCACGCGGTCGTCCCGGGGGACGACCACGACCTCGAGGTGTCGCCCGAGCGCCGCTCCCAGCAGCTCGGCGACCTGGCGCTCGCTGTACGCGGGCCCGTCGAGGTCGACGACCTCGTCGGCCTGCGGTGGCGCGAGGAGCGACAGCGCGACGAGCTCGCCGACGTCGCGGGTCGCGACCATCGGCACCGGTCCGTCCGGGTCGTCGTCGAGGACGGGGTAGATGCCGGCGGTCGTCGCGGCCGGCAGGGCGTCCTCCACCTTCTCCTGGAAGTGCGCGGACCGGACGACGCTCAGCGTCGCGCCCGTGCGACGCAGCCCGCGCTCGAGATGGTGGAGCCACCGGATCGGGCCGGTGCCCTCGACCAGGTCGGCTCCGACCGACGACAGGACGACGACGTGCCCGACGCCGCTCGCCCCGACGGCGCCGGCGATCGAGTCGGCGAGCGCACGGTGCTCGGCGTCGCCGGCGGTCTCGTCGGTGGGGAGGAGGACGAACGCTCCGTCGCTGCCCCGGAGCGCCGCGGTCAGGGCCGCACCGTCCCCGAGGTCGGCCACGGCGACCTCGGCCCCGCGGGCGGCCCACGCCTCGCCCCGGGCGGGATCTCGCACGACCGTCCGCACGGGGGCACCCCGGCGCAGCAGACCCGCCGCCGCCGCCGACCCGACGTGTCCGGTCGCTCCGGTGATCGTGTACATCGCCGCCTCCTCGCGTCGTGCCGTCCTCCTGTGCTCCCAGTGAAGCGAGGCAGCAGGGGAGCGTCCATGTCCGGGACGCGCGATCGCCTGTCCGTGCGTCTACCGTGAGGACGTGGATCCGTTCGCCGACCTCCTGGACGGCGTCCGCGCCCGGACGGCGGCCTTCTGCCAGGCCGTCCTCGAGCCGCCGTGGGCGCTTCGCATCGCCGACGGGGCGCCGCTCGCGCTCGTCACGACGATGCGGGGGCATGCCTGGGTGGTGCCCGACGGCGGAGAGCCCGTGCACCTGCGGACGGGTGACGTCGCGCTCGTCAAGGGCCTGGCGCCGTACACGGTGGCCGACGACCCTGCGACGGTCCCCAAGGTCGTCGTGCTGCCGGAGGACCGGCTGCGGACGACGGAGGGCGTCGACGTGACGGACGAGCTGGTGCGCGCATGGCGCTCCGCCGGGGCCGGGGCCGACGGCACGACCGTCGTCGCGAGCGGCACGTACCGCGTGACCGGCGACGTGACGGCACGCCTGCTCAGCGCGCTGCCGTCGGTCGTGCTGGTCCGTCAGGCCGAGGTCGAGGGACCCGTGATGTCGCTCCTCGGCAGCGAGGTCGGGCGCGACGGCCCGGGTCAGCAGGTGCTCCTCGACCGCCTCCTCGACCTGGCGCTGATCGAGACGCTCCGGGCCTGGTTCGCCCGCCCGGGATCCGCGGCGCCGGGGTGGTACCGCGCGCAGGGCGACGCCGTGGCCGGACCGGCGCTGCGGGCCCTCCACGACGACCCGGCGCGGCCCTGGACCGTCGCGGAGCTGGCCGCGGACGTCGGCTGCTCCCGGGCGGCCCTCGCGCGCCGGTTCACCACTCTCGTCGGCGAGCCCCCGATGACGTACCTGCGGGACTGGCGGATCGCGCTCGCCGCGGACCTCCTGCGCTCGACGGATCTCACGGTCGACGCGATCGCGCGCCGGGTCGGGTACGCCAACCCGTTCGCACTGAGCGTCGCCTTCAAGCGGGCGCGCGGCACGTCGCCCGCACGACATCGCGCGGGCGACGCGGCCGTGCCTCCCGCGAGGGAACCGGGAGGGGGCGGCTCGTCCCGTCCGCGGGCTCAGCCCGCGTCGGTCGTGCCCTCGTAGAGGCCGACATGGTTGCCGTCGGCGTCGGTGAAGATGGCCCACCACGACGTCGGGCTGATCTCCGAGCGCTCCATGACGACGGTGCCGCCGAGCTCACGGACCTTGGCGAGGGTGTCGTCGATCGAGTCGACCTCCACGTAGCTGCGCGGCTGCGTGAAGCCCTCCGAGCGCGGGGCGAGACCGCCACCGCTGATCTTGTTCGGTGCCTGCCACATCGGGTAGCCCTCGAAGCCCGGGACCTCGGCGATCTGCCAGCCGAACAGCTCGCCGTAGAAGGTCGTCGCTCGGCTCGTGTCGCTGACCGGGATGTCGATGTGGGTGATGTCGCCGTGCGCCACGATGCCTCCGAGCCCCGATGATCGGCGGACGGGACCGCCCGCCTCCGCCAGGCTAGGACGTCTCGGCCGCCCCGTCACCCCTCCCCGGGTCGGCCGGCGCGGACCCGGTGCCGTCCGGGGCCGTGTGCTCGGCCGTCGCGACGAGGCCTGGCGCCGCCTCGCGGGCCGTCTCCTCCGGCGACTCGTCGGGCGACACGTCGAGCGGCTCTGCGGCGCGCGGCGATCCGTCGTCGGGCGTCGGCGTCGTGACGGTGCCGGCCGCCACGTCGTCGCCCGAGAGCCAGCGCAACCAGCCGGAGCGCGAGTCGCCCTCGAGCAGCAGCGCGCGGACGAGCAGCGTGAGCGGGATGGCGAGGATCGCGCCGAGCGGGCCGATGACGAACGTCCAGAAGACGACGGACACGAAGCTCAGGGTGAGGCTGAGGTTCACGGCGTCGGCGACGAACTTGGGCTGGACGAGCACCTGCAGGACTACGTTGACGACGCAGTAGACCGCGACCACGCCGAGCGCGAGCTGCCAGCCCCCGACGACGAACGCCATGATCGCCGGCGGGACGAGGCCGAGGACGAACCCGATGTTCGGCACGAAGTTCGTGACGAAGGCCAGGATCGCCCAGACGACGGGCGCCGGGACGCCGAGGATCGTCAACGCGATGCCGTCGATGACCGCGACGACGGCGCCGAACGACGCGTTGACGACGAAGTAGCGGCGCACGCCGCCGCTGAACCGCGTCGCGCGGTCGATCGGCCCGGCCTGGCTCGCGCCGAAGACGTGGTACGCCGTCGAGTACCGGGCACCGTCCGCGGCCATGAAGATGGCGTACGCGAGAACGAAGAAGAAGGCCGTCGCGATGCCGAGCACGACGCTGCTCACGTCACCCGCCAGCGACAGGAGACGCGCCGGCTCGAGCCAGGCCGTCGCGGCGTCGGCGATGTCCGTGTCGATACCGAGCGCGGCGAGCTGGTCGACGAGGTCGAGCATCGCCTGCTGGAGCTGCGGGAGGTACGACTGCACGAGGTCGGCGAACTGGAAGCCCGCGAAGACGAGCATCGCGAGCAGCGCGGCGAGGATGAGGTAGGCGACGACGATCACGGCGGTCGTGGCGGCCCATCGCGGCCACCCGCGCCGCTCGAGCGGATGACGCACCGGGTGGCAGATGATGACGATCACCGCGGCGAGGAGGATCGGGGCGACCACGTCGTTGGCCGCGTAGAGACCGGCGAGCACGACGACCCCCGCGGCGAGCGTGAGCAGCGTGCGGGTCGCGGGGGCGAGCGAGGGCGCGGCGGGTGTCGACGTCACGCGCCGACAGTAGCGGGCGTCAGGCCTTCGCGGCCTTCGCCGCGGCCTTCTGCTCCTTCTTGAAGGCCCGGACCTCGATGAGCGACTCGGCGCTCGTCACGTCGGCGATCGAGCGTCGCGAGCCGTCGTCGCCGTAGCTCCCGGCGGCCTCGCGCCACCCGGACGGCTCGACGCCGCGCTGCTTGCCGAGGAGCGCGAGGAAGATCTTGGCCTTCTGCTCCCCGAAGCCCGGGAGCGCGCGGAGCCGGGCGAGCACCTCGGCGCCAGTGGGCGCACCGTCGGCGCCGGGTCGCGTCCAGACCTGCGTGACGTCGCCGTCGTAGTCGTCCACGACCGCGTGCGCGAGCGCCTGGACCCGTGCCGCCATGGAACGGCCGTAGCGGTGGATCGCCGGAGGCGTGGTCGCGAGGGTCACGAACGCGTCCGGGTCGGCGTCGGCGATCGCGTGCGGGTCGATCGACCCGAGGCGGTCGCGGATCTTGCGCGGGCCGGCGAAGGCGTGCTCCATCGGGTACTGCTGGTCGAGCAGCATGCCGACGAGCAGCGCGAACGGGTCGCTCGAGAGGAGCGCGTCGGTCTCGGGGTCTCCGGTGATCCACAGGTCGCGTGCCATGCGTCCCATGATGACAGCCCCGGGGGAGGCGGTGCCTCTGCCGGATCGACGGCCCGCGGACCGGTCCGGTCGGCCCCGCGAACCCGTGCCTCCGGGCCGTTGACAGCCGGTGCCCGCCGGAGGACCGTGAGAGGGGTACGAAGGAGTACGCCATGCGTCGTCGAGTGCTCGTCTGGATGTCCGTTCTGTCGCTGCTGCTCACGGGCGGGCTGCTCGCGGGGACCGTCGCCACGGCCCCCGCAGCCTCGGCTCATCCGTACTGCGGGCAGGTGTGGGGCTCGCTCGAGAAGGGCGTGCCGGGCATGTCCGCCGGTCGGCTGACCGACGTCCGTGCCGGCCGCCACGGCTGCTTCGACCGGCTCGTGCTCGACGTCGACGCCCCGCTGACCGCGTGGTCGGTGCGCTACGTGAGCCAGGTCGTCATGGACGGCTCGGGGGCCGTCGTCCCGGTCCGGGGCGGGGCGCGGCTGGAGGTCGTGGCACGTGTCGGTGTCATCCCGACCGATGCGTTCTTCACCGGCGTGGGAGGCACGCTCGTCGACACGTCCGGCTACCGCACCTTCCGTCACGTCGCGTGGGCCGGCAGCTTCGAGGGCGTGACGACGGTCGGGCTCGGGGTGCGGGCGCGGCTGCCGTTCCGCGCGTTCGTCCTCGCCGGCCCAGGCTCCGGGTCCCGGCTCGTCGTCGACGTCGGGCACGAGTGGTGCGCGACGGGCCACCGGGACTGCTGAGGCCGGCGGAGGCCTGCGAAGGCCGGAGGGCGGGAGGAGGTCCTCTCCGGGTCAGGGCAGGGTACGGAGCCGCCCGGTGCGGAACTCCTCGACGCCGGTGCGGCGCAGGACGGCGCTCGTCCAGCCCGGCAGGAGCGCGAGGCCGCCCTCCCCGGTGAGGCGGCGGACGTCGTCGACCGCGTAGTCGACACCGCGTCGCTCGAGCACGAACGACCCGGCGGCGTCGACGTTGCGCACCCAGTCGACGTCCGGGCCGTACGTGAGGGCGAGGACCACGCGCACGTGCTCGCCCCCACGGTAGGCGAACGCGAACACGGGCGTCCGGTACTCGCGCCCGCTGCGGCGTCCGACGTGGCGGACCACCGCCATCGGCCCGATCCCCGTCGCGACCCGCAGCATCACGGGGTTGAGCACGTGCTTGTTCGTCCGGGTGACCCAGTGCGGCATCGGCATGCCCCATGGTCGCGCGGCGGGGCGAGGTCGCGCGACCTATCGTGACGAGGTGCCGACCCGACTGCTGCTCCTCAGCGACACGCACGTGCCCGCACGCGCCCGGGTGCTCCCCGAACAGGTGTGGCGCGCCGTCGACGCCGCGGACGTCGTCGTGCACGCCGGGGACTGGGTGGACGGTGCGCTCCTCGACCAGCTCGAGGCGCGCGCGGAGCGGCTCGTCGGCGTCGCGGGCAACAACGACGGCCCCGAGCTGCACGCCCGGCTGCCGGAGGTGGCGCGGACGACGGTCGAGGGGCTGCGCGTCGCCGTCGTGCACGAGACCGGGGGCAAGGACGGGCGCGAGCGCCGCGCGGACGCCGCGTACCCGGACACGGACCTGCTCGTCTTCGGGCACAGCCACATCCCCTGGGACACCACGACACCCGGCGGCATGCGGCTGCTCAACCCCGGCTCGCCGACGGACCGTCGACGCCAGCCGGTCGGCACGTACCTCACCGCGGTGGTCGACGACGGGATCCTGCGCGACGTCGTGCTCGTCCCTGTCGAGCGGTGAGCGCGCCGGGCGCCCGCGCGGCCCGGTCCGGTCGCGGTCCGGTCAGGCCGCGCCGGCGCGCTCGCGGTGGACCGCGGGGCTGACGCCCCGCACGCGCTTGAACGCCGCGCTGAGCGCGAACGGCGTGCCGTACCCGACGGCGCGCGCGACGGACGTCAGGGTCGCGTCGTCCGCGAGGAGCAGGTCCGCGGCGAGGTCGAGGCGCCACCCGGTGAGGTAGGTCATGGGCGGCTCGCCCACGAGCTCGGTGAACCGCCGGGAGAACGCGGCGCGCGAGAGCCCGACCTCGCGCGCGAGCGACTCGACCGTCCAGGGGTGCGCCGGGTCGTGGTGGATGAGGCGCAGCGCAGCGCCGACGACGGGGTCGGCGTCGGCGCGGTACCAGCCCGGGGCGTCGGGACCGGAGAGCCACGTCCGCAGGCACGAGATGAGCAGGAGGTCGAGAAGACGGTCGAGCACGGCCTCCTGGCCCGGCAGGTCCTGCACGACCTCGCGCGCCAGCAGCTCGACGAGGGTCGCGTCGACGTCGCCCCGCCGCAGCACGACGCGCTGGGGCAGCACCCGCAGGATCCGGCGGCCCACCTCGCCGTCGAGCGGGTAGGTCCCGGTGACGATGACGGTCTCGCCGTCCGGGTCGTTCCCCCACGAGCGCACGCCGAGCACGGTCATGGGGGAGGGACCGCCGTCGACCGCGCGGCAGACCTCGGTCGGGCCGATGACGACCTGGGGCGGGGTGGTGGGGCAGTCGGCGACGACGTAGTGGTCAGGTCCGCGGAACAGGACGACGTCGCCCTCCTCGACCAGCACGCCGGGGTCCGGGTCGACGCCCTGCTGCGCCGGGCTCTGCGCCGGCCCGACCCAGCCCGCGCCGCGCAGCACCGGCACGATCGTCAGCGGCGCCTCGTCCTCGATGCGCAGCCCCCACGGCGCGCGCAGGTGGCTCCGCAGCAGGAACGCGCCGCGGGCGCGAGGTCCGTCGAGCAGTCCGGAGACCACGTCCATCCGGCCAGCGTACGCGCGACCCGAGGCCCGGGCGGCGACGTGGCGTCTCCTGGCCCGGCCACGGACGGTCGGGGATCGGTGACCCGGCGGGGGTCGTGCTCCTCCCGTCCGCGAGACGATCGCGCATGGGGTCGAGCGTCCCGGCCATGGAGCGTCTCGCCGGACCTCTGTTGACTGTCTCTCGACACCGCACGAACTGCCGACAGGAGAACGCCATGAGCTCGACGAGCCCGACCACGACGATCCGCCCCGAGGACCGCGAGACCGCGTCCCCGGCACCCGGGACCGTCCTCGTCCTCGGGGCGACCGGGAAGTCGGGGCGCCGCGTCGCGGACCGCCTCGACGCGCTCGGCCTCCCGGTCCGCCGCGGCTCGCGCAGCGGTGCCGGCGCCGCCCGGTTCGACTGGGACGACGAGACCACCTGGGCGCCCGCGCTCGCCGGGGTGCACGCCGTGTACGTCGCGTACGCGCCCGACCTCGCGGTCCCCGGCGCGCCCGAGACCGTCACGCGGTTCGCGGCGCTCGCGCGCGGGGCCGGGGTGAGGCGTCTGGTCCTGCTCTCCGGACGCGGCGAGACGGAGGCGCAGCGTGCCGAGGCCTCCGTCGCCGACGTCTTCCCCGCCCGCGTGGTCGTGCGGTGCGCGTTCTTCGACCAGAACTTCAGCGAGAGCTTCCTCCTGGACCCCGTGCGCGAGGGGACGCTCGCGCTGCCGGTGAGCGGCGTCGCCGAGCCGTTCGTGGACCTGGAGGACGTCGCCGACGTCGCGGTCGCCGCCCTGACCGACGACGCGCACGCCGGCCAGGTCTACGAGCTCACGGGACCGCGACTGCTCACGTTCGCGGACGCCGTCGCCGAGATCGCCGCGGCGAGCGGGCACGACGTCGCGTACGTGCCGATCACGATGGACGAGTTCACGGGCGGGCTCGCGGAGGCCGGGCTGCCCGACGACGTGGTCGACCTCATGCGCTACCTGTTCGCCGAGGTGCTCGACGGGCGCGGCGCCCACCTGACCGACGGCGTCCGGCGGGCGCTCGACCGTGAGCCGCGGGACTTCGGCGAGTTCGCGGTGCGCGAGGCCACCGTCTGGTCTGTCGGAGCGCGCGGCGCGGCGGGGGAGCGGTGAGCGCGTTCGAGGTCCTCGTCGTCGCGGCTGCGGTCGCGACGGGGCTCGCGGGCGGCGTGCTCTACGCGTTCTCGGCGTTCGTCATGGCGGGGCTGCGGCGGCTCGACCCGGGAGCGGGCGCCGCGGCGATGCGGTCGATCAACGTCACGGCGGTGCGGCCGCCCCTGATGCTCCTCCTTGCCGCGTCCGTGCTCCTGCCCGCCGGCGCGGCCGTCGTCGGGCTCGTGGGCGGCGCGGACGGCGCGGGGTGGGCGCTCGCGGGCGCGGTCGTCGCGCTCGTCGGGATCCTCGGGGTCACGGCCGTCGGGAACGTGCCGCTCAACGACCGGCTCGATGCCGCGACCGACCCGGCGGCCGAGTGGCTGACCTTCGTGCCGCGCTGGCTCGCGTGGAACCACGCCCGCACCGCCGCGGGTGCGGTTGCGACGGCGCTCCTGGCCGTCGCCCTCGTCGTCTGAGCCGACCGTGTCAGGGCGACGGGACACCCGAGTGACCCGTGGCCCTGACGACGATGACTCGGCAGCTCGCTGTCAGGGCGACAGGTCACCGTGGTGACTCGTGGCCCTGACACCCGACGGTCGCCCCGGAATAGCCGCGACCGGGACGCGGTTGCCGCCGACATGAGCCACGTCACACCTGCTGAGACCGGCACCGCCGAGGACGACACGATCCGCCGGGTCCTCGACGAGACCGAGACCTGGGCCGTCGTCGGCCTGTCGAACAACACCGCACGGGCGGCGTACGGCGTCGCGCGCGTGCTGCAGCGGGCGGGCAAGCGCGTCGTGCCCGTCCATCCGTCGGCCGAGACCGTCCACGGCGAGCAGGGGTACGCGTCGCTCGCCGACGTCCCGTTCCCCGTGGACGTCGTGGACGTCTTCGTGCGGTCCGAGCTCGCGGGCGACGTCGCGGACCAGGCCGTCGCGATCGGCGCGAAGGCCGTGTGGTTCCAGCTCGACGTGATCGACGAGGACGCCGCGCAACGCGTGCGGGACGCGGGGCTCGACATGGTCATGGACCGGTGCCCCGCGATCGAGCTGCCGCGGCTGGGGCGTGTGGCATGAGCGCCGTCGTGGACGGCGGCACGGAGCTCGGACGGCGCGCCGCCGCCCGCCTCGCCGACGACCGGGTCCTGTGGCTCGTGACCGTCGACCCGCACGGCACGCCCCAGCCCACCCCGGTGTGGTTCCTGTGGGGTGCCGGCGGCGACGTCGTCCTGCAGAGCCAGCCGCGCACCGCAAAGCTGCGCAACGTCCGGGCGAACCCGCGCGTGGCGGTCCACCTCAACAGCACCCGGTCCGGCGGCGACGTCGTCGTGCTCACGGGCACCGCGACGGTCGACGACGGCGGCCTCACCTCCGCCGAGCGCGCCGCCTACGACGAGAAGTACGGCGCCGACATCGAGGGCCTCGGTACGACGCCCGACGGCTTCCACGCCGACTACTCCGTCACGGTGCGGGTCCGGCCGGAGAAGCTCCGGGGCTTCTGATGCGGTGCCGGTCAGTCCCGCGGTGAGAACGTGAGGACCGGCCGCCCGGTGCGCGGGTGCACGAGCACGTCGCACCGCACGCCGTAGACCGGCTCCAGCACGTCGGGCACGAGGACGTCGCGGACGTCCCCGGCCGCGACCACGCGGCCGCCCGACAGCAGCACCACGTGGTCGCACGTCTGCGCCGCGAGCGTCAGGTCGTGGAGCGCCGCGAGCACCGTCACGCCCTCGTCGGCGAGGCGTCGCAGGACGCGCATCGCGTCGAGCTGGGCAGCGATGTCGAGGTGGTTGGTCGGCTCGTCGAGCAGGATCAGCGCCGGCTCCTGGGCGAGCGCGCGGGCCATGTGCACGCGCTGGCGCTCCCCGCCGGAGAGCGTCGCGACCTCGCGATCCTCGAACGCCTCCATGCCCACCGTCGCGAGCGCGCCGCGGGCGACCTCGCGGTCGCGCGCGGAGTCGCCCGCGAGCAGAGAGCGGTGCGGGATGCGACCGAGCAGGACGGCATCGAGCACCGTCAGCGGCAGCTCGGTGGTCGCGTCCTGCTCGACCAGCGCGAGGACACGTGCCCGACGGCGCCGAGGCACCCTCAGCAGGTCCTCGCCGCCGAACCGGACGTCGGCGGGCGCGTGCGCGGTGGCGGGTGCCGACGGTGGCAGGACCCCCGCGAGCACGCGCAGGAGGGTCGACTTCCCCGAGCCGTTGGGACCGAGCAGCCCGCTGACGGCCCCGGGCGGCGCGGTGACGTCGACCCCGTCGAGGACGAGGCGGCCGTCGACGGACCACGACACCCGGGCCGCGTCGAGGCCGGCGCCGTGCCCGACGCCCGGACCGGGCGCAGCGCCACCGTCCCTCGGCGCGGGCGGTGCCTGCACCGAGGCGGGGGACGTGACGGGCAGGTCGGGCGACGTCGTGCGGGTCTCGGTCACGCCGTCCTCCTCCCGCGCCACAGGAGCAGCGCGAACACGGGCGCGCCGATCGCGGCGGTGACGATCCCGACGGGCAGCTCGCGCGGCGCGAAGACCGTCCGGGCGAGCGTGTCCGCCCACACGAGGAACGACGCGCCGAACAGCGCGGACAGCGGGAGAAGCAGCCGGTGCCGCGCACCGGTGAGGAGCCGGACCGCGTGCGGCAGGATCAGCCCGACGAACCCGATCGAGCCCGACTGCGAGACCAGCGCCCCGGTGAGCAGCGCGACGCCGACGAGCAGGACCCACCGCACGCGCTGGACGTCCACCCCGAGGGCCGACGCCGCGGTGTCGCCGAACGTGAACGCGTCGAGCACGGACCCGGTCGACGCGAGGAGCGTGCCGAGCACGAGCGTCGCGACGCCCGCGACGGCGACCGACGTCCACGTCGCTCCCGCGACGGAGCCCATGAGCCACGACAGGATCTCGCGGTACGAGTCGCCGGTCGCCGACCAGAAGATGACGAAGCTCGTCGCCGCGGCCGCGAGCTGGCTCACGGCGAGCCCGGCCAGCACGGTGCGGCTCGGTGTCAGGGTGCCGACGGCGCCCGCGAGCGCGAGCGTCGCGACGAGCGCGACGACGGCTCCGCCGAACGCCGCGACGGGGAGCAGGACGGTCCAGCCCACGACGAGCACCAGCACGGCACCGAGCGACGCCCCGGAGGACAGCCCCAGCAGGTACGGGTCCGCGAGCGGGTTGCGCGTGAGCGACTGCATGACGACGCCGCACACCGCGAGCCCCGCGCCGACGGCCGCGGCGGTGAGCACGCGCGGCAGGCGCAGCTGCCACACCATGCCGTCCTGCAGCGGGCCGAGCGGCTCGAGACCGAGGAGCCCGCCGAGGCCGAGGTGGGACGCGACCGACCGCCACACGTCGCCCACCGCGAGGTCCGCCGGGCCGATCGTCACGGCGACGAGCACGGTGACGACGAGGAGCACGACGCTGCCCGGCACCCACCACGCGGCGCCCCGACGCGCGGACGTGCGCCCGCCCGCGGAGGGAGCGGGGGCGGCGTCCGGCCGGATGCGCAGCGTCGTCACAGGTCGAGCGCCTCCAGCTGTGCGGCGAGGTCCACCACGGCGTCGACGTTGCGCACGCCGGCCTCCGTCGCCGGGAACGGGATCGTCAGGTAGCGGCCCTCGCGGACCGCGGTCATCTCGGCCGTCGCGGCGTTCGACTCGAGGCGCTCGATCTTCGCCTCCGCGGTGTTCCACGTGGCGTCGACGAGCACGAGGACGTCGGGGTCCGCCGCGATCGCCTCCTCCCACGCGTAGGAGGTCCACGTGTCCTCGACGTCGGCGGCGACGTTCTCCAGCCCGACCGCGTCCATGATCATCTGCGGTGCGCCGATGCCCGCGCCGACGTACGGGATGTCGTCGCCCGACGAGTACCAGAGCGCGGTGAGCCCGCGGTCGTCGGGCGTGACACCGTCGAGGGTCTCGCGCTGCTCCGCCACCAGGTCCGACGCCGCGTCCTGGGCGTCGAAGATCTCGCCGACCTCGGTGATCTCGGCGAAGACGTCGTCGAACGTCAGCGGGTCGGGCATGTACGCGGGCGCCTT
This sequence comes from Cellulosimicrobium sp. So1_17, assembly GCF_055181235.1. Lineage (NCBI taxonomy): Bacteria > Bacillati > Actinomycetota > Actinomycetes > Micrococcales > Promicromonosporaceae > Cellulosimicrobium > Cellulosimicrobium sp. So1_17. The sequence continues at coordinate 1,213,519 of NZ_CM143702.1, read as the reverse complement.
GCACGCGGCGGGGGAGACGTACGTCGCGACCCCGAGCTGCGCGAGCGTCTCGCGGTCGCCCGCGCCGTCCGCCGTGAGGTTCGACTCCCAGCCCGCGTACACGAGGTCGGGCTCGAGCCCGAGGACGGCCTCGGCGCCGGGCACCTGGTCGGACAGCGGCTCGGCGACGGCGGGGACCTGCGCCGCGGTGTCGGCGAGCGAGTCGGGGACCGGTCCGTCGAGGAACGCCGACGCGACGATCCGGTCGCCCAGGCCGAGCGCGAGGAGCATCTCCGTGGTGCTCGACTTGATCGTCACGACGCGCTCGGGCGCCGCGTCGAACGTCACCTCGAACCCGCAGTCGTCCACCGTGAGCGGGTAGCCCGTCGCCGTCGTGCCGTGGCCGGCGGTGCCCGACGGCGCGGCCTCGCCGTCCGTGGTCGGGTCGCCCTCGCCCGCGGTCCCCGACGAGCACGCGGCGAGCAGGGCGGCGAGCCCGACGGCGCCCAGGGACGTCGCGGCGGCGCCACGGCGAGGACGGGGACGGCGGGGGTGCAGGACGGCGGACGAGGTGCGGCGTGACGGCACGGATGCTTCTCCGGGGACGAGGTGGGCCCGAGCCGCACGACGGCGGTCCCACGGGGACGCCGGTGCCGGCTCGGTACGGTGCTCGACGCGCCATCTCGCGTCCTGCGGACCCGCGGCCCAGTACGGGGTCGCTCCGACGGGCAAGATCGACGGCCCGCGGTCCACCGTCCAGCCTACACAGCGCTCGGCCGCGAGGGGTGGGCGGCGGCGGAGGTGCACGGCGTGGCCCGGCGGACGCGGCCGTCCTCGCCCCGCCGGCGCGTGGCAGAGTGTCCGTCGTGACCGAGCCTGTGAACCCGCCTGCCGACACCTCCACGACCCCACCCCTGCGCGCCGTGGTGACCGGCGCGTCGTCGGGCATCGGCGAGGCGTGCGTGCGCCACCTGCGGGCGCGCGGCTGGGACGTCGTCGCGTTCGCGCGGCGTGCGGACCGCCTGGCGGACGTCGCGGAGCGCACGGGCGCGCACCCGGTCGTCGGCGACGTGACGTCCGACGACGACGTCGCGCGCCTCGTCGCGGAGGCCTCCGGGCGCGGACCGGTGCACGCGCTGCTCAACATCGCCGGCTTCGGGCTCGGCGTCGACCACGTCGACGAGGCGAAGATCGACGAGTGGCGCGACATGTACGAGACGAACGTGCTCGGCACGATCCGCGTGACGAAGGCCTTCCTGCCGCTCCTGCGCGCGTCGCGCCGCGGCGACATCGTCCTCATGACCTCGACCGCGGGGCACGACACGTACGTCGGGGGGTCGGGGTACGTCGCGTCGAAGCACGCGCTGCTCGGCGTGGCGAAGACCCTGCGTCTCGAGCTCGTCGGCGAGCCGATCCGCGTCATCGAGATCGCGCCGGGGCTCGTGCACACGCCCGAGTTCTCGCTCAACCGCTACCGCGGCGACCGGTCCGGGGCGGACGCCGTGTACGCGGGCGTCGAGGACCCGCTGACCGCCGACGACGTCGCCGACGTCGTGACCTTCGCCGTCACGCGGCCGCACCACGTGAACATCGACTCGCTGATCCTGCGGCCGGTCGCGCAGGCGTCGACGTACTCGTTGTGGCGCGCCCCGCTCGAGCCGAAGGGCGTCCCGGCGCACGAGGACGCGCACCGGGACGCCTGACCGCCGGGCCGTGTCCCGGGGGCGTCGGACCACCAGGGCGTCAGACCCGCGTCGCCACGAGGAGCAGGTACTCCCAGCGCATCGCCCCGTCGGCGTCGAGGGACCGGTCCCCGAGGTCGCGCAGCGCCGCGTCGAGCTCGGCCAGCCGGTCGGGGTCGCCCTCGAGGCTCCGGCGCACGGCGATGGTGGGCCCGTACCGGGAGGCGAAGTACGCGCGGAACGCCTCGCCGTCCGCGAACAGCGTGACGGGCAGCGTCCGCAGCTCGGCCCGGACGTCGGTCACACGGTCGCCCAGCAGCGACCGCACGTGGGTCTCGTCGCCCCACAGCGGGGGCGGCTGGGCCCCGGGCGGCGGAGCGGGCGCGAACGGCTTCATCGTCGCGAACATCTGCCCGATGAACCCGCCAGGCGTCCAGCTTGCGAGCCCGATCGTCCCGCCCGGCCGCGTGACGCGCACGAGCTCGTCCGCCGCCTCCTGGTGGTGCGGCGCGAACATGACGCCGATGGTCGAGAGGACGACGTCGAACGACGCGTCCGCGAACGGGAGCTCCTCCGCGTCCGCCTGCTGCCACACGAGGTCCACGTCGCGCTCGGCCGCGACCCGCCGACCGGCGTCGAGCAGCTCGGGCGTGAGGTCGGTCGCGACGACGTCCGCGCCGCGCGCCGCCGCCGCGATCGCCGCGTTGCCCGTGCCCGCCGCGACGTCCAGCACGCGCTGACCCGGGTGCACGGCGCACGCGTCGACGAGGTCGTCGCCGAGGTCGTGCACCACCTCCGCCGCGACGGCCGGGTAGTCCCCGGACGCCCACATCGCGCGGTGCTTCGTCTTGAGGTCCGAGAGGACCACGGTGTCCGTCATCTGCTTCTCCTGCTGCCGGGCCCGCGGTAGCGGGCCGTGGTGGTGGGTCACGTCACCCCAGGCTCGCGCTCCCTCCTCGGGGCATCCAGTGCTGGATCTGTACCGCCACGCCCGCTCCGCGGGCACTGGTGCGGTTCCGTGCTCGGGCGTCTACTGGAGGAGCGGACGAGGAGGCGGCGATGGCGACGTACGGCCAGTTCTGCCCGGTGGCCAAGGCCATGGAGGTGCTCGACGAGCGGTGGACGCTGCTCGTCGTGCGAGAGCTCCTCGCCGGGAGCACGCACTTCAACGAGCTCCGGCGCGGGAACCCGAAGATGTCGCCGGCACTCCTCGCCAAGCGCCTGCGCACGCTCGAGCGCGCGGGGGTCGTCCGGCGCTCCGAGGTGGGGGGCCGGCCGTCGTACCGGCTGACGGTCGCCGGCGAGGAGCTGCGGCCCCTGGTCGAGTCGCTCGGCGCGTGGGGCGCGCGCTGGATCAGCGAGCTCGGCGAGGAGGACCTCGACCCGCACCTGCTGTTCTGGGACGTGCGGCGCACCGTCCCGGTCGCCACCTGGCCGCGCGAGCCGACGGCCGTCGAGTTCCGGCTCGACGACGTCGAGGCGCGGGTCGCGCGCTGGTGGCTGGTCGTGCGCGACGGTGACGCGGACCTGTGCGACGTCGACCCCGGGCTCGACCCGGCGGTCGTCGTCCGGTCCGGGCTGCGCACCCTCACGCACGTCTGGCGGGGCGACACGACGTGGGAGCGCGCGCTGCGCAGCGGGGACGTGGTGCTCGACGGTCCGAGCGCCGCGCGCCGCAGCCTGCCCGCGTGGCTGGGACAGTCGGACCTCGCGCGCGTGCCCCGACCTGCCGCGTAGGCGTGCCAGGCTGGGGTCATGACGGCATCCCGGCGGCACCCCTCGTTGCTCGCGGCGCTCGCGGGCGTCGTCGCCGCGGCCGTCGGGTTCGCCGTGGCCGAGCTCGTGGCCGCGTTCGTCGCACCCGGGGCGAGCCCGCTGTTCGCGGCCGGCGCCGGCGTCGTCGACGTCGTGCCCGCGCCGCTCAAGGAGTGGGCGATCGCGACGTTCGGCACGGCGGACAAGGTCGTCCTGCTGGGCACGATGGGCGTGGTGCTCGCAGCGGGCGCGGCGCTCGCTGGATGGCTCGAGCTGCGGCGCCCGCCCACGGGCGCGGTGCTGCTGGGCGCCGTCGGTGCGGTCGGCGCGGTCGTCGCTGCGACCCGACCGGGGTCGAGCCCGACGTGGGCGCTGCCCACGCTCGTCGGGGTCGCCGTGGCGGTCCTCCTGCTCCGCGCGGAGGTCGGCACGCTGCGTGGGCCCGCCGAGGCCGCGCGTCCCGACGGCGCGGCTCGTGCTGACGATCCCGCGTCCGGCGCCGGTCCACGGACGGCCGGGGGAAGCGGCAGACCGGGCCTCGACAGGCGCCGGTTCCTCCTGGTGACCGGACTCGCGGCGGCCGCGGGCGTGGTCGCGCTCGCGACGTCGCGCGCCGTCTCGGCCGGGTCGCGCGCCGTGACCGCGGCGCGCGAGGCGCTGCGGCTGCCCGCGCCGTCGGTCACGGCCCCTGCCGTGCCGGCCGGCGCCGATCTCGGCGTCCCCGGGCTCGCGCCCTACGTCACCCCGAACGACGACTTCTACCGCATCGACACCGCGCTGCGTGTGCCCCAGGTGGACCCGGACACCTGGACGCTGCGTGTCTCCGGTCTCGTCGACGAGCCGTTCGAGCTCACGCTCGACGAGCTCCTGGCGCTCCCGCTCGTGGAGCACCACCTGACGCTCACGTGCGTCTCGAACTCCGTCGGGGGCGACCTCGTGGGCAACGCGCTGTGGCTCGGCTACCCGGTCCGTGAGCTCCTCGCGCGCGCCGGCGTGCAGGACGGCGCCGACATGGTCCTGTCCACGAGCGCCGACGGGTGGACGGCGAGCACGCCGCTCGAGGTGCTCCAGGACGAGGAGCGCGCGTGCCTCCTGGCCGTCGGCATGAACGGCGAGCCGCTGCCCGCCGAGCACGGGTTCCCGGCGCGGCTCGTGGTCCCTGGGCTGTACGGGTACGTGTCCGCGACGAAGTGGGTCACGGAGCTCGAGGTGACGACGTTTGCCGACGACGTCGCCTACTGGTCGACCCGCGGGTGGAGCGAGCGCGGCCCGATCAAGCTCGCGTCGCGCATCGACACGCCGCGCGCGAGCACGTCGGTCGACGCGGGCGAGGTCACCGTCGCGGGAGTCGCGTGGGCGCAGCACACCGGCATCGAGGCCGTCGAGGTCCGCGTCGACGACGGTCCGTGGGAGACCGCGACGCTCGCCGAGACCGTCGGCCCCGACACGTGGCGGCAGTGGTCGTACGCGTGGGACGCCGACGCCGGCGACCACCGCCTCACCGTGCGCGCGACGGACGCCGACGGGCAGGTCCAGACCTCCGACGTCGCGGCTCCGGCGCCCGACGGCGCGAGCGGCTGGCACGAGGTGGACGTCCGCGTCGGCTGAGTCGGGAGCATTGCGCTTGCCGGGGGTTGTCGGGGCGGCCTCTGCCTGGCAGCATGTCCGCGTGACCTCGACCGCGCGCCCCACGAGCAGCCCGCTCGTCGTCGCGCGCCCGCAGGTCGCCCCGGCCTCGTCCTGTTGTTGACGGCTCGCGGCGCCACGCGCAGCCGACCAGGTGTCCGCGAGCAGCCTCCCGTCCCTCCCTCCCGGTAGCCCGACGAGCACGTCGGGCACGGAGCGCAGGGGCGCGACGGTCGCCGGTCTTCCGTGAGAGCCATCGATGACTCGCACGCTCGGGACCGGTCTGCCTCCCTGACGCCCGTCACCGAAGGACGCGAGACCACCATGTACCTCCCCGGCACCACCGCACAGAGCCCGGCCAGCACCTCGGCCGCGACCCCGCCGCTCACCCTCGAGTGGCTCGTCGCGCGCGACATCGACGCCTACACCGCCCGTCGCCGCGCCCGAGCCGCCGCGCAGACCGAGCGACGAGCCGGGTTGCACGCCCCCGCTACCATGGACGCACAGGCATCGACCCGGCCATCACCGGTGAGCCTCCGGAAGAACGGGACCCGCGGCGTCGTGCACGCGTAGGCGGCGGGTCCTCAGTAGAACCGGACGGGGCAGGCCCGTCACAGCCTTCGACGAGCGGTCGGCGCGCACGCGCCGGCAAGCGAGGTGGTACCGCGGCACCCTCCCCCCGGGGCAGGGACGTCGTCCTCGCAGGAGAGCACGACCCGGACCACCACTCATCGGAGCCTCGAGACCATGGCCTACCCGCTGCACCGTCCGCCCGCCCCCGAGGGGACCGTCGAGACCCATGCCGGCGCGTCGTTCGGCATCCCCGCGTCGCCGGACCTCCCGGCGATCGAGCGCGAGATCCTCGCGTACTGGGACGCGGACGACACGTTCCGCGCGTCGGTCGAGCGCAACCCCGCCGGGGAGAACGGCAGCAACGAGTTCGTCTTCTACGACGGCCCGCCCTTCGCCAATGGCCTCCCGCACTACGGCCACCTGCTCACCGGCTACGCGAAGGACGTCGTGCCGCGCTACCAGACCATGCGCGGCAGGCGCGTCGAGCGTCGGTTCGGGTGGGACACGCACGGCCTCCCGGCCGAGCTCGAGGCGATGGACCAGCTCGGGATCAAGACCAAGGAGGAGATCCTCGAGCTGGGGATCGAGCGGTTCAACGACGCGTGCCGTGCGTCGGTGCTCAAGTACACCGACGAGTGGCGCGACTACGTGACGCGCCAGGCGCGCTGGGTGGACTTCGAGAACGACTACAAGACGCTCGACCCCACGTTCATGGAGTCGGTCATGTGGGCGTTCAAGTCCCTGCACGAGAAGGGTCTCGTGTACGAGGGCTTCCGCGTCCTGCCGTACTGCTGGAACGACCAGACGCCCCTGTCCAACCACGAGCTGCGCATGGACGAGGACGTGTACCAGGTCCGCCAGGACCCGGCCGTCACCGTCGGTCTGCGCCTCGTGACGGGCGAGCTCGCGCTCGTGTGGACGACGACGCCGTGGACGCTCCCGTCCAACCTCGTCGTCATGGTCGGCCCGGACGTCGACTACGTCGTCGTCGAGTCGTCCGCGACCGGTGTGAAGGAGCGGTACGTCCTCGCCGAGGCGCGGCTGCAGGCCTACGCGCGCGAGCTGACGGACCCCGGCGCGGACGGCGCCGAGGGTGACCTCGCGTCGCAGGTCGTGGATCGGCTCAAGGGCTCCGACCTGCTGGGCCGCGCCTACACGCCGCCGTTCTCCTACTACGCCGGCCACGCGAACGCGCACCGCGTCGTCGAGGCGGACTTCGTCACGACGACCGACGGCACGGGGCTCGTGCACGGCGCCGGCGCGTTCGGCGAGGACGACAAGGTCGTCTCGGACCGCGAGGGCATCGAGCCCGTGCTGCCGGTGGGCCCCGACGGGAAGTTCACGTTCCCCGTGGTCGACTACGAGAGCCTGCAGGTCTTCGACGCGAACGCGCTGATCATCGACCACCTCAAGGGTCGGACGCGGCACGACGCCGCCCGGCTGCAGCCCGGTCGCGACAGCGAGGAGGTGCCCGACGTGGCCCTCGGCGCGACGAGCCCGGGCACGGTGCTGCTGCGCCGCGAGTCGTACGCGCACTCCTACCCGCACTGCTGGCGCTGCCGGCGGCCGCTCATCTACATGGGCGTGTCGTCGTGGTTCGTCGCGGTGACGACCTTCAAGGACCGCATGCTCGAGCTCAACGAGCAGATCGCGTGGACCCCGGAGCACATCCAGCACGGGCAGTTCGGCAAGTGGCTCGAGAACGCGCGCGACTGGTCGATCACGCGCAACCGGTTCTGGGGCAGCCCGGTCCCCGTGTGGAAGTCCGACGACCCGCAGCACCCGCGCATCGACGTCTACGGCTCCTTCGAGGAGATCGAGCGCGACTTCGGCACGCTCCCGCGCGACGAGAAGGGCCGGCCGGACCTGCACCGCCCCTACGTCGACCGCCTCACGCGCCCCAACCCGGACGACCCGACGGGCCGCTCGACGATGCGCCGCGTCGAGGACGTCCTCGACGTGTGGTTCGACTCGGGCTCCATGCCGTACGCCCAGGTGCACTACCCGTTCGAGAACGAGAGCTGGTTCGCGCACCACAACCCCGCCGACTTCATCGTCGAGTACATCGGGCAGACGCGCGGCTGGTTCTACATGCTGCACATCCTGTCCACGGCGCTGTTCGACCGCCCCGCGTTCCGGTCGGCGATCTCGCACGGGATCGTGCTGGGCTCCGACGGGCGCAAGATGAGCAAGTCGCTGCGCAACTACCCGGACGTCAACGAGGTCTTCGACCGCGACGGCTCCGACGCGATGCGCTGGTTCCTCATGGCCTCGCCCATCCTGCGGGGCGGCAACCTCGTCGTCACCGAGGACGGGATCCGTGACGCCGTGCGCCAGGTGCTCCTGCCGCTGTGGAGCACGTACTACTTCTTCACCCTGTACGCGAACAGCTCCACGGCGCAGGCGCGCGCCGGGGCCGCAGGGGGCGAGCCGTCGCCCGACGGCGGCGGCTACGTCGCGCAGCGCGTCGCGCCCGAGCGCGTGGCCGGGCTGCCCGCGCTCGACCGGTACCTGCTCGCGCGCACGCACGACCTCGTGGCACGCGTGACGGACCAGCTCGACGCGTACGACATCGCCGGCGCGTGCGAGACCGTGCGCGAGCACCTCGACGTGCTGACCAACTGGTACGTGCGCACGCAGCGCGACCGGTTCTGGGCCGAGGACGCCGACGCGTTCGACACGCTGTACACCGCGCTCGAGACGCTCACGCGCGTCATGGCGCCGCTCGCGCCGCTGCTCACCGAGGAGGTCTGGCGCGGCCTGACCGGCGGCCGGTCCGTGCACCTCGTCGACTGGCCGACGGTCGACGGCGCGGAGGCGGACGCCGGTCTGGTCGCCGACGACGCGCTCGTCGCCGCGATGGACGAGGTCCGGGCCGTGGCGTCGTCGGCGCTCGGCCTGCGCAAGGCGCACCAGCTCCGCGTGCGTCAGCCGCTCGCGAGCCTGACGGTCGTCGTCGACGACCCTGCCGCGCTCGCGCCGTACACCGACCTGCTCGCGCGCGAGCTCAACGTCAAGGCGGTCGAGCTCGGGTCCACGGACTCCGACGCGGCCGAGCGGTTCGGCGTGACGCAACGCCTCGCGGTCAACGCCCGCAAGGCGGGCCCGCGCCTCGGCCGGGGCGTGCAGGCCGCGATCCAGGCCGCGAAGGCCGGGGCGTGGCGCCAGGAGGACGACGGGAGCGTCGTCGTGACGACGCCGGACGGTGACGTGCCGCTCGTCGAGGGCGAGTACGAGCTGGCGACGGTCGTCGCGGCTCGCGAGGGCGGGGCCGACGCCGACGGAGGACCGACGGTCGCCGCGGCCGTGCTGTCCGGTGGCGGGTTCGTCGTGCTCGACCTCGTGCTCGACGACGCGCTCCTCGCCGAGGGGTACGCGCGCGACGTGATCCGCGACGTCCAGGACGCGCGCAAGGCCGCGGGCCTCGACGTCGCCGACCGGATCCGCCTGGCGCTCGACGTCCCCGGGGAGTGGGTCGCTGCCGTCGAGGAGCACCGCGAGCTCGTGGCGCGCGAGACGCTCGCGGTCGAGGTCGTGGTCGACACGTCGCCGACGGACCAGCGCGCGGTGCGGGTGGAGAAGGCGGGCAGCCGCGGGACGAGCGAGACGGACGGGGTGACGGCGTGAGCGCGAGGGACGACAGGCGGCCGACCGGCAAGAGGTCCGCGGCCACCGCGCGCGACGCGGCGCAGGACGCCGCCGCGCAGGAGTCGCTGCGCGAGGTCTACGGGCACATCATGGCCCGCGCTCCCGAGCACGACATCGACCCGACGCTCGACCGCGTCCGGCGCGTGCTCGAGCTGCTCGGCGACCCGCAGCGGTCGTTCCGGGTCGTCCACCTCACGGGGACGAACGGGAAGAGCTCGACGGCGCGCATGGTCGAGCGGCTCGTGCGCGAGCACGGCCTGCGCACCGGGCTCTTCACGAGCCCGCACCTGACGAGCGTCACCGAGCGCATCCAGGTCGACGGGGAGCCGCTCTCGGCCCGCCGGTTCGTCGAGGTGTGGGAGGACGTCGCCCCGTACGTCGGCGTCGTGGACGGCGAGTCGCAGGAGGCGGGCGGCCCGCGGCTGAGCTTCTTCGAGGTGCTCACGGTCATGGCGCTCGCGGCCTTCGCCGACGCGCCGGTCGACGTCGCGGTCGTCGAGGTCGGTCTCGGCGGCACGTGGGACTCCACGAACGTCGTCGACGGCGACGTCGCGGTCATCACGCCCGTCGCGCACGACCACGAGCGGTGGCTCGGGAGCACGCTCGAGGAGATCGCGGGGAACAAGGCCGGCATCGTCAAGGACGGTGCCACCGTGGTCGTCGCGGAGCAGGAGCCCGAGGTGCTCGAGGTCGTGCTCGACCGCGCGCGCCAGGTCGGGGCGCGGGTCCTGCGCGAGGGCGTCGACCTCGAGGTCGCGCAGCGTCACGTGGCCGTGGGGGGCCAGCTGCTCGACCTGCGCACCCCGGTCGCGCTGTACACCGAGATCTTCCTCCCGCTGCACGGCGCGCACCAGGCGCACAACGCGCTGCTGGGCCTGACCGCCGTGGAGACCCTGATGGGCGGGAGGTCGCTCGACGGCGCGCTCGTCGAGACGGCGTTCGCGGACGTGACGTCGCCGGGCCGCCTGGAGGTCGTCCGGTCGAGCCCGGCGGTCCTCGTCGACGCCGCGCACAACGCCGCGGGGGCCGAGGCGCTCGTCGCCGCGCTCGACGAGGCGTTCGACTTCCGGCACCTCGTCGGAGTCGTGGGGATCATGGGCGACAAGGACGCCGAGTCGCTGCTCGCCGCACTCGAGCCCGTCCTGGCGGAGGTCGTCGTCACGCGGAACAGCTCCGACCGGTCGGCCGACGTCACGGACCTCGCCGAGCTCGCCGCGGAGGTCTTCGGCGAGGACCGCGTGCGCAGCACGGAGCGGCTGGACGAGGCGCTCCAGATCGCCGTCGACCTCGCCGAGGCCGCCGACCCCGTCGGCGTCGGCACCGGGACCGGTGTCCTCGTGACAGGGTCCGTCGTCACGGTCGCCGACGCACGGATCCTGCTCGGGCGCGGCTGACCCCGCTCCGCGCCCGGTGCCGGGCGCGGAGCGGCTGCTGCCGCGTCGTCGGGCACCGGCGCGCGCCGCCTGTCGCCCGGGTGTTTGATGGTCTCAGCGCCGTCGGGCGGGGCAGGCCCGGCACGCCGCCGACCGACGACGGAGGAACCACCGTGAAGAAGCTGCTCAACGACCCCCAGGACGCGGTCACCGAGTCCCTCGCGGGCTTCGGCCTCGCGCACGCCGATCTCGTCGAGGTGCACCTCTCCCCGCCGTTCGTCACGCGCGCCGGCGGCGCGGTGGCCGGCAAGGTCGGCCTCGTCTCGGGCGGAGGTTCGGGCCACGAGCCGCTGCACGCGGGCTTCGTCGGCGCGGGCATGCTCGACGCCGCGGTGCCAGGCGCGGTGTTCACGTCGCCCACGCCGGACCAGATCGTGCCCGCGGTGCTCGCGGCCGACTCCGGTGCGGGCGTGCTCGCCATCGTCAAGAACTACACGGGCGACGTCCTCAACTTCGAGACCGCGGTCGAGCTCGTCGAGGCCGAGGGCACGCAGGTCACGAGCATCCTCGTCAACGACGACGTCGCCGTCGAGGACTCGCTGTACACCGCGGGACGCCGCGGCGTCGCCGGGACGGTGTGCGTCGAGAAGATCGCGGGCGCCGCGGCGGAGCGCGGCGACGACCTGGGCGCCGTCACCGAGATCGCGGGCAGGGTCGTGGCGAACGTCCGCTCGATGGGCGTCGCGCTCACCGCCTGCACGGTGCCCCACGTCGGACGGCCGAGCTTCGACCTCGAGGACGACGAGGTGGAGATCGGCATCGGCATCCACGGGGAGCCCGGTCGTCACCGCATCCCTCTCGCCCCCGCCGACGACGTGACGCAGATGCTGCTCGACCCGGTCGCCGACGACCTCGGCCTCGCGGGCGGCGAGGACGTGTTGCTGTTCGTTAACGGTATGGGCGGTACCCCGTTGTCGGAGCTGTACGTCGTCTATGGTCGGGCGAGGAGGCTGCTCGAGGAGCGCGGCGTGCGCGTCACGCGGTCGCTCGTGGGCAACTACGTCACGTCGCTGGAGATGCAGGGGGCGTCGGTGACCGTGCTGCGCCTGGACGACGAGCTCACCGCGCTGTGGGACGCTCCCGTCCGCACGCCTGCGCTGCACTGGTGACGGTCCGGGTGCTCGCGCTCGGGGCGCCGGGCGGCGGGCGCTCGCCCGCGACGCGTGCGGTCTCCGGAGCCGGCGGTTCCGCCGGTTCTGCGGCAAGGAGAGGTGGGGCATGACGCTGGACGTGGCCTGGGCGGACCGTTGGGCTCGGCTGAGCGCCGAGCGGATCGCGGCGTCGAAGGACGAGCTGACCGAGCTGGACCGACAGATCGGGGACGGTGACCACGGCGAGAACCTCGACCGCGGCTACCGTGCCGTGGTCGCCAAGCTCGACGTGACCGAGACCCCCGAGCAGATCGGGGACCTCCTCAAGCTCGTCGCGACCACGCTCATGTCGTCGGTCGGCGGCGCCTCCGGTCCGCTGTACGGCACGGCCTACCTGCGTGCGGCCAAGGTCACGGGCCTCGCCGAGCTGGACGCCCAGGGCGTCGTCGCCCTGCTCGAGGGCGCCCTGGAGGGCATCACCGCGCGCGGCAAGGCCGTCGTGGGGGAGAAGACCATGGTCGACGCGTGGCAGCCCGCGGTCGACGCCGCGGAGGCGGCGGCGCACGACGGCGCGACGACCGCCGAGGTGCTCGACGCCGCGGCGCGCGCCGCGCGGGCCGGGGCCGAGGCGACCGTGCCGCTCGTGGCCACGAAGGGTCGCGCGAGCTATCTCGGCGAGCGCAGCGCCGACCACCAGGACCCGGGCGCGACGTCGACGGCGATCCTGCTCGAGGCCGCGCGGGACGCGGCCGTGGACGTCCGCGGGGCGGTCTGAGCGTGGCGGGCAGCGGTCCGGCGCCCGCGCGCGCCCGTGTCGCCCTCGTCCTCGTCTCCCACTCCCAGCGGCTGGCCCAGGGCGCGGTCGAGCTCGCCGCGCAGATGGCTCCCGGGGTGGTGCTGCTCGCCGCCGGCGGCACGGACGACGGCGGGCTCGGGACGAGCTACGACCGCGTCTCCGGCGCGGTGTCGGACGCGCTCGCGGTCGCGGACGGCGTGGTGGTCCTCGCGGACCTCGGGTCCGCCGTGATGACGGTGGAGTCCGTGCTCGACCTCCTCGAGGACGAGCTGGACGGCCGGGTCGCGCTCGCCGACGCCCCGTTCGTCGAGGGTGCGGTCGCCGCGGCCGTGACGGCGCACGGGGGAGGGGACGTCCCGGCGGTCCTCGCCTCGGCGGAGCACGCGGGGAGCACGTTCGCCCCGGCCGGCGTCGGCGCCACCGAGCAGGGCGCGGCGGACGGCGACGCGGCCCCGCGTCCGGACGAGGTGCCGGGCGGCGCAGCCGCAGCAACGGTGACCCTGCGCAACCCGCTGGGGCTGCACGCCCGTCCCGCTGCGGTCCTGGCGCGCCTGATCGCCGGATACGACGCCTCGGTGACGATCGACGGCGTGAACGGAGCGAGCGTGCTCGAGCTCATGAAGCTCGGGGCCACGGGTGGGCAGCAGCTCTCGGTGACCGCGGACGGTACGCAGGCACGCGAGGCGCTGGACGCCGTCGTCGGTGCGGTCGAGGGCGGGTTCGGCGAGGCCTGACCCGTGTGATGCACCTCACCCAAGAGTGCAGTTGCTGCAAAATTGCGCCGACTGCAATAATCTCAGGGTGATCGCGAACTCGTCGACCCTCGAGACCTCCGGCGGGCTCCGTGCCCGCAAGAAGCAGCGTCGGCACGACGAGCTCGTCGGGGCGGCCCAGCGTCTCGTCCTGGACCGCGGCCTCGACGCCGTCACGGTCGAGGACATCTGCGACGCCGTCGGGGTCTCGCCCCGCACGTTCTTCAACTACTTCCCCTCGAAGGACGACGCCGTGCTCGGCCTCGAACCCTTCGCGATCCGGCCCGAGGTCGCCGCCGCGTTCGTCGCGGGGGGACCGACCGGCGTCCTGCTCGACGACCTGGCCGTGCTCGTGGGAGACGTGCTCGGGCAGCAGACCGTCACGCCCGAGCGGATGCAGTGCACGGTCGAGCTCGTCACGCGCGAGTCGCGACTCCTCGCGCGGCACGTCGCGTGGGTCGAGGAGCACCGCGCCGAGATGGTCGAGCTCTTCACCGCGCGCCGTCTCGTCCTGCCGTACACGGCAGACCCGGAGCTGCTCGCCCTCGTCGTCATGACCCTGCTCCGCGTGAGCACGCTCGAGTGGCAGCAGGGCGGTGGCGAGGGAAGCCCCGCCGACCACCTGGACGACGTCGTGCGACAGCTCCGCTCGCTCCTCGCCCCCGCACCGCACGACTGACCGCGCCCCGCGCCACCCCGAGATCCTGTGACCGGCAGCACGCCGGCCGACCGCACCCCCCGACGACGGGCCCGCGCGCCCGCCGGCGCTCGCGTCCCGTCCCGACCGAAGTGGAACCCCTCATGGCCAGCCCTCAGACCGCCTCGCCCGCGGCCCCGACGGACGGCGGCAAGCCGCTCGTCGTCCTCACCCCGCGCACCGTGTGGGTGATCTTCGGCGCGCTCATGGCGTCGATGTTCCTGTCCTCGCTCGACCAGTCGATCGTGGGCACCGCCATGCCCACGATCGTCGGGGAGCTCCACGGCGTGGAGCACCAGGGCTGGGTCATCACCGCCTACATCCTCGCGATCGCGATCGTCATGCCGCTCTACGGCAAGTTCGGCGACCTGTGGGGCCGGCGCTGGCCGTTCCTCGTCGCGATCGGCCTGTTCACTGTCGCCTCCGCAGGGGCCGGCTTCGCGCAGTCGTTCCCCGAGCTCGTCGCGTGGCGCGGCGTGCAGGGCCTCGGCGGCGGCGGCCTGATGATCCTCTCCCAGGCGATCATCGCCGACATCGTGCCCGCCAAGGACCGCGGCAAGTACATGGGCCCGATGGGCGCCCTGTTCGGCATCGCCGCCGTGATCGGCCCGCTCCTCGGCGGCTGGTTCACCGAGGGTCCCGGTTGGCGCTGGGCGTTCTGGATCAACGTCCCCATCGGCATCGCCGCGTTCGTCGTCGGCTGGGTCGCCCTCAAGCTCCCGACGCACCGCTCCGGGCGCAAGATCGACGTCGCGGGCATCTTCTTCATGGTCGTCGCGACGTCCGGGATCGTCCTCGTCACGAGCTGGGAGTCGCTCACCTCGTCGCGCGGCTACGACTGGTCCGACCCGTGGCTGCTCGGGCTGGTGGCGGCCGTCGTCGTCTCGATCGCCGCGTTCGTCGTCGTCGAGAACCGCGCCGAGGAGCCGCTCCTCCCGCTGCACCTGTTCAAGAACCCGACGTTCACCATCGCGACGCTCATCGGCCTCGTGCTCGGCATGGGCATGTTCTCCGCCCTCGCCTTCCTGCCGACGTTCCTGCAGATGTCGACCGGGGCGGGCGTGACCGAGTCCGGGTTCCTCATGCTGCCGATGATGGTCGGCGTCATGCTCACCGCCATCGGCTCCGGGATCGCGATCACCAAGACCGGCCGCTACCGGATGTTCCCGATCGCCGGCCTGGCGATCACCGCGCTCGGCATGATGTGGCTCACCCAGATCACCGGCGACATGTCCATGGTGCTCTTCGGCGCGATGATCTTCGTCATGGGAGCCGGCATGGGCCTCGTCATGCAGACGATCGTCCTCGCGGTCCAGAACTCGGTCGACCCGCACGAGCTCGGCACCGCGACGAGCGCCAACAACTTCTTCCGCGAGATCGGCGCCGCCGTCGGCACCGCGCTGTTCTCGACCATCTTCACCTCTCGCCTGGCCGACAACCTCGCGGGGGTCTTCGCAGACCTCCCCGCGGGCAGCGTGCCGGAGGGCGCGGAGGGTTCGTCCCTCACGCCGGAGATGGTGCAGGCGCTCCCCGAGCCGGTGCACACCGGCGTCGTCGACGCCTTCACCGACGCGCTCGCGCCGGCCTTCTGGTACCTCGTCCCGCTGGTCCTCGTCGGCTTCGTCCTCGCGCTGTTCCTCAAGGAGGTCCGCCTCTCGGACGTCGCGGGGATGGTCGCACGCGGCGAGGCCGTCGCCGACCCGGGGCAGGCGCGTCCCGTGGTCGACGGCGCGCCCGACGAGCCGGTCGTGGCAGTCGTCGGCAGCGAGCCCGCGACGGCCGCGGCGCCGGGTCACGGCGGGTCGGAGACGCCGTCGGGTGACCGCTCGCGCGACGACGCGCCGGTATCCTGACCGGGTGAGCTCCACCCCGTCGTCGCCGGCCCCCGCCCCGCAGCCGTCCCGCCACGGCCGCGCGGCGGGGCCGGTGCGCCCGTCACCGGGCGACCGCATCAAGCCCAAGAAGTCCGCGAAGGAGCAGTTCGCGTCCACGACGCTCCTGCTCGAGGCGTTCCTCGTCGTCTTCGCCACCCTGGTCGCCTACGGCCTGCGCGACATCCCCTACTCCCGGGGTCCGCTCGAGCTGCCCACCCCGGCGTCGATCTGGATCGTCGGGGGAGCGCTCTTCGTCGTGCTCGTCGTCCTGTCGCGGATGGTCGGCACGCCCGGCGGGTACGTCGGCGGGTCCGTCGTGCAGGTGCCCGTCCTCGGCTTCGGCCTCGTCGTCCCGATGATGTTCGTCGTGGGCGGCATCTTCGTCGCGCTGTGGATCGTCTCGCTGCGGCTCGGCGGCCGCATCGACCGCGAGCGCGCCGCGTACGACGCCGAGCACCCCGAGACGGCACCCAACGCCGGCTGAGCCGTCCGGACGGTTCGGGGACGGTCCCTCGCCCCCGGTAGGCTCGCCGCCATGACCGACGTCGCACCCGCCGTGACCGAAACGATCGAACGCACCCTCGTCCTCGTCAAGCCCGACGGCGTCCGCCGCGGCCTGTCCGGCGAGATCCTCCGCCGCATCGAGACCAAGGGCTACACGCTCGCGGCCGTCCGCCTCCTCGACGCGACCCCGGAGCTGCTCGCCGCGCACTACGCCGAGCACGAGGGCAAGCCGTTCTACCAGCCGCTCGTCGACTTCATGCTGTCGGGCCCGATCCTCGCGGTCGTCGCCGAGGGTCAGGGCGTCGTCCCCGGCTTCCGCTCGCTCGCCGGGGCCACCAACCCCACCGAGGCGGCGCCCGGCACGGTCCGCGGCGACCTCGGCCGCGACTGGGGCCTGAAGGTCCAGCAGAACCTCGTCCACGGCTCCGACTCGCCCGAGTCCGCCGCGCGCGAGATCGCGCTCTGGTTCCCCGAGCTGGGCTGACGACCGGGTCATCGGCGGGCGCCGGGCAGCGCCCGCCGACACCGTCTCGGGGGAGGGGGCGGGTCGTCGCGGGTCTACCATCCGCCCGCTCGTTCCTCGCGGGCTCCCGCCAGACCCGCCACGACCCGCGACGACCCGCCCCGCCCCCGCTCCGGCGTCGGCTCGTCTGGACCGGCACCACGCACGTCCGGCAGTCGAGCCGCATCTCACCTCCTGGCCGAACCCCGGGTTGTGTGGCACGAACCGGTGTGTCTGACGCACAAGCCGGGGTTCGGCGCGTGACGGTGGCGCACGACCCCGGGTTCGACGCCGGGCCCGTCGGTCGACGACGTGCGCCTCGCCTGCCGCTCGCGTCCTCGGGTCGCCTGCCGTTCGCCACCGCGCAGATGCGCGGGATCGTGGGGAGGCCGGTCTAGGCTCGGGCCGTGCACCTCAAGACGCTGACGCTCCGGGGCTTCAAGTCGTTCGCCTCCGCGACGACGCTGAGCTTCGAGCCCGGCGTGACGTGCGTCGTCGGCCCGAACGGCTCGGGGAAGTCGAACGTCGTCGACGCGCTCGCCTGGGTGATGGGGGAGCAGGGTGCGAAGACGCTGCGCGGCGGCAAGATGGAGGACGTCATCTTCGCCGGCACGACCGGCAGGCCGCCGCTCGGGCGTGCCGAGGTCGCGCTGACGATCGACAACACCGACGGCGCGCTGCCGATCGACTACACCGAGGTGACGATCTCCCGCACGCTGTTCCGCAGCGGTGGCTCCGAGTACGCGATCAACGGGTCGCCCTGCCGCCTGCTCGACATCCAGGACCTGCTCTCCGACTCGGGCCTCGGGCGCGAGATGCACGTCATCGTCGGGCAGGGACAGCTCGACGCCGTGCTGCGCGCGACGCCCGAGGACCGGCGCGGGTTCGTCGAGGAGGCCGCCGGCGTCCTCAAGCACCGCAAGCGCAAGGAGAAGGCGCTCCGCAAGCTCGACGCGATGCAGGCCAACCTCACGCGGCTCGCCGACCTCACGACCGAGGTGCGACGCCAGCTCGGCCCGCTCGGCCGGCAGGCGGAGATCGCGCGCAAGGCCGCCACGATCCAGGCCGACGTGCGCGACGCCCGTGCCCGCCTCCTCGCCGACGACCTCGCCCAGCTCATGGCGACCCTCGAGCAGGAGATCGCCGACGAGGCGGCGCTCCGCGCACAGCAGGCGGACGTGGAGCGGCAGCTCGCCGGCGCGCGGGACCGGCTCGCGGCCGACGAGCGTGACGCCGCCGCCGCGGCTCCGGCGCTCGGCGCAGCGACCGACGTCTGGTACCGGTTGTCGTCGCTGCGCGAGCGCCTGCGGGGGACGCAGACGCTCGCCGAGGAGCGGCTGCGGCTCCTCGGCCGGCCGGAGCCCGCGCACCGGGGCCAGGACCCCGACGAGCTCGAGCGGCAGGCAGAGCGCGTGCGGGCGACCGAGGCGGAGCTCGAGGACGAGGTCGCGCGGGCGCGCGCGGCCCTCGACGCCGCCGTCGCGGAGCGCGAGGACGCGGAGGCGTCCGCGGGGGAGGCGGAGCGCGCCGTCGCGACGCTCCTGCGCGGCGCCGCGGACCGGCGCGAGGGGCTCGCGCGGCTCGCGGGCCAGGTCGCCGCACAGCGCTCCCGGGTCGAGGCCGCGGAGGCGGAGATCGGCCGCCTGCGCGAGTCGCTCGCGGAGGCCGAGCGCCGTGGCGCGCAGGCGAGCACCGAGTTCGCCGTCCTGGAGACCCAGGTGGTCGGCGTCGAGGAGGGCGAGGAAGGGCTCGACGCCGAGCACGAGGCCGCGGCCGACGATCTCGAGCGCACGGCGACAGCGGTGGCGACCCTCGAGGAGCAGGCGGGCCGCGCCGAGCAGGAGCGGGCCACGTGGAGCGCGCGCATCGACGCGCTCGAGCTGAGCCTCGACCGCAAGGACGGCGCCGGGGCGCTGCTCGCGGCCGACCAGGTGGGCGTCGTCGGCTCGCTCGCGGCGATGCTCGGCATCGAGGCCGGCTACGAGGACGCGATCGCCGCGGCCCTCGGCCCGGCGGCCGACGCGGTCACGGTCGAGTCCGTCGACGCCGCGGTCGACGCGCTGAGGTACCTGCGGACCGAGGACGCCGGCCGCGCGGGGCTCGTCGTCGCCGGGGACGCGAGTGGCGACGGCGCGGCGGACCGGGCGGCGACGCCTCCGCTGCCCGACGGCGCGCGGTGGGCCGTCGACGTCGTGACCGCGAGCGGCGGCGTCCGGCGCGTCGTGGCGACGCTCCTCGCGGACGTGACCGTCGTCGACGACCTCGCGCGGGCCCGCGAGCTGCTCGCGGCCCGGCCCGGGGCGGTCGCCGTGACGCGTGCGGGCGACCTGCTGGCCTCCGGGCGCGCCTGGGGCGGCAGCGCGTCGGCGCCGAGCGTCCTGCACCTGCAGTCCGCGCTCGACGAGGCCCGGTCCGCCCACGGCGAGGCGACCGCTCGCGCCGAGCGCGCGCGGTTCGGTCTCGTCGCCGCACGAGAGGCGCAGACCGCGGCGCGCGCGCGCCACGACGAGACGCTCGAGCGGCTCAACGAGTCGGACGCCCGTCTCGCGGCCGTCGCCGAGCAGCTGGGACACCTCGGTGCCACCGCGCGGTCGGCCGCCGCCGAGGCCGAGCGTGCGCGGGCGACGCTCGCGCGGGCGTCGGACGGGCTCGACGAGGCCCGGGCGGCGCTCGCCGAGCTCGTCGAGCGGCTCGACGTCGCGCAGGAGGCGCCGGAGCAGTCGGAGGACGCGCTGACCGACGCCGGCGCCGACCGGGACCGGCTCGCCGCCGGAGCGGTCGCGGCCCGCGCGCGCGAGACCGAGGCGCGGCTCGCGCTGCGCACGAGCGAGGAGCGGGCCCGTGCCGTCGCCGGGCGCGCCCACGGCCTGGCCCGCGCGGCCGCAGCAGAACGTGACGCGCGAGAGCGCGCGGCACGGCGCGAGGAGGTCCGCGCCCGCCAGGCCGCCCGGGCGGCCACCGTGCGCGACGGCGCCACGCGCGCGCTGTCCGCGCTCGAACGATCCCTCGCCCGGGCAGGCGAGGAGCGCGACGCGGCCGAGGCCGCGCGGGCCGAGCGCGACGCGGCCGTCACCGCGGCGCGGGCCGCCGTCGACGGGCTCGCGACGCGACTGCGCGAGCTCACCGACGTCGCGCACCGCGACGAGGTCGCCCGCACCCAGCAGCAGCTGCGCATCGAGCAGCTCCAGGTGCGCAGCGTCGAGGAGCTCGGCCTCGCCCCCGACGTCCTCGTCGACGAGTTCGGCCCGCACCGCCCGGTCCCGGTCACGGGAGCGGCGGCCGACGCGGACGAGGACGACGAGGCGCGTACCGTGCCCTACGACCGCGCCGCCCAGGAGAAGCGGCTGAAGGCCGCCGAGCGCGACCTCGGCCGCCTCGGGAAGGTGAACCCGCTCGCCCTCGAGGAGTTCGCGGCGCTCGAGGAACGGCACAAGTTCCTCGCCGACCAGCTCGCGGACCTCAAGAAGTCCCGTGCCGACCTGCTCGAGATCGTCCGGGAGATCGACGAGCGCGTCGAGCGGGTCTTCGCGGACGCCTACCGGGACACCGCGGAGCAGTTCGAGCGGGTCTTCGCGCGCATGTTCCCCGGCGGGGAGGGGCGGCTCGTCCTCACCGACCCGGACGACCTCCTCACGACGGGCATCGAGGTCGAGGCGCGGCCGGCGGGCAAGAAGGTCAAGCGGCTCTCGCTGCTGTCGGGGGGCGAGCGCTCGCTCACGGCCGTCGCGCTGCTCGTCGCGATCTTCAAGGCGCGGCCGTCACCGTTCTACGTCATGGACGAGGTCGAGGCCGCGCTCGACGACGTCAACCTGGGTCGTCTCCTCGAGATCTTCCGCGAGCTCCAGGAGGACTCGCAGCTCATCGTCGTCACCCACCAGAAGCGGACCATGGAGATCGCCGACGCGCTGTACGGCGTGACGATGCGCGGCGACGGTGTGACGACCGTCATCAGCCAGCGCCTGCGCGAGGCGCGCGAGCCGCAGCCGGCGTGACCTGCTGGTCCTGAGCGCAGCCACCTGGACGAACCGTCAGCGTCCGCGCGGACCGGACAATCACCGAGAAAACGTTGCAATTCCGCGCCTTGTGAAGATGTGGTGCTGATTGGTCGCCCTCCCGCGCGCCGGTTCGCTCTCGCCCTCTTCCCCCGGATACTGGGACCCATGGTGTGGATGTTCGTGTGGCTCGGGATCGCGCTCGGCGCTGCCGCTGTCGTGTTCCTCTTCGCGAGCGTCGTCGCCCGGTCCGAGTCGGCCGCCACCGACGACCAGGGTCTCGGGGGGTTCTGGCGGAACTTCCGTGGCGGGCTGCGCCCGGGACGCCGGCGGCGCGGCACGGAGGAGGCGCGCCACGTCGGCACGGTCCGTCTGCCCAAGCCGGTCGACTCGACGATGGACGAGTTCTTCACCGCGACAGAGGTCTCATCGAGGGCCTACGTCGACGCCGAGGAGCTCACCGAGGTGCTGCACCGAGCGCGCGAGCGGGCGACTCGTCCGCTGCACGTGCACGTCGAGCGCTCGCGGAGCGCGGCGCTGCCCGCCGCGGCCCCGACGGACGAGGGCACGGACGACGGCGCGACGACCGTCTGAGAGACTGCCCGCGTGAACGACCTCCTTCCTCTCTGGATCCTGCTCGGCCTCCTCGTCGTCGTCGGCCTCGTCACGGGCGGCGCGATCTCGGTCCGCCGGCGTCGCCGGGCGCCGGGCGCCGGGCCTGCCCCTCGGCCGACGGGCGTCACGACGCCACGGGCGGCGGAGCACGCCGACGACGGACCGCGAGGTACCGCCGGGACGGCGGTGCTCGACCCCGACACGGCCGTCGTCGAGCCCGAGACACCCTCCGCGCCCGCCGTCGAGCGCCCCGAACCGGTCGGGGGGCGCCTCGTCCGGCTGCGCGAGCGGCTCGCCCGCTCCGGCTCCCCGCTCGGCGCCCGCCTGCTCTCGGTCCTGTCGCGCGACCACCTCTCGGAGGACGACTGGGACGAGCTGGAGGAGACGCTCCTGCTCGCCGACGTCGGCGCGGGCCCGGCCGGAGAGCTCATCGAGAGCCTGCGCACCAAGGTGCGCGTGCTCGGTGTGCGGGACGCTCAGAGCGTGCGGTCCCTCCTGCGCGAGGAGCTCGTCGCGCTCGTCGACCCCACGTTCGACCGGTCGCTCGCGACCACGCCCACGACGACGCAGGACGGCCAGGTCCCGGCCGTCGTGCTGGTCGTCGGCGTCAACGGCACGGGCAAGACGACGACCGTCGGCAAGCTCGCGCGGGTGCTCGTGGCGGAGGACCGCAGCGTCGTGCTCGGTGCGGCCGACACGTTCCGCGCCGCCGCCGCGGACCAGCTCCAGACGTGGGGCGCGCGCGTGGGCGTGCCGACCGTGCGCGCGGACCGCGACGGCGCCGACCCTGCGGCCGTCGCGTTCGACGCGGTGCGCCGCGGGCGGGTCGAGGGCGCCGACGTCGTCCTGGTCGACACGGCGGGCCGCCTGCAGAACAAGGCAGGGCTCATGGACGAGCTCGGCAAGATCCGGCGCGTCATCACCAAGGAGGCGCCCCTGTCGGAGGTCCTCCTCGTGCTCGACGCGACGACGGGCCAGAACGGTCTCAACCAGGCGCGCGTGTTCGGCGAGGTCGCCGGCGTGACCGGGATCGTGCTCACGAAGCTCGACGGCACCGCCCGTGGTGGCATCGTCGTCGCGGTGCAGCGCGAGCTCGGGGTCCCGGTGAAGCTCGTCGGGCTCGGAGAGGGTCCCGACGACCTCGCCCCGTTCGACGCAGGGGAGTTCGTGGACGGACTGCTGGGGGGCTGACCGAGGTCACGGACGTATCACGGTCCGATCACGCCCGTGTCGCGATCCGGACCTCCTGAGCACCCGGACGACCCCGGAAACGGAACGTTTACCTCCGAGCGCTGCTTGTCACACCCGCGTAACACGACGACACCCCCGGCGAAACCCGCTCCCACCAACGTTGTCCCCGACCGGCCGCCCGGCTGGCGAGGGGAGATGATCCGATGGAGTGGGACACCGGGGCTACCGCGTGGATGCTGATCTCAGCATCCCTCGTGCTCCTGATGACGCCCGGACTGGCGTTCTTCTACGGCGGCATGGTCCGCGCCAAGTCCGTGCTGAACATGATGATGATGTCGTTCGGGGCCATGGCCGTGGTCGGCGTCGTGTACGTGCTGTGGGGCTGGTCGATGTCCTACGGCGAGGCGGGGACGGGCGGGCTCTTCGCGAACCCGTTCGCGCAGTTCGGTCTCTCGGGAGCGATCACGGACGCCGAGGGCAGCGCCGTCGCCAGCACGCTCGGCAACTACCCGAACGTCGTCGACATCGCCTTCCAGGTGACGTTCGCGATCATCACGGTCGCGCTGATCTCCGGTGCGCTCGCCGACCGCGTGAAGTTCGGCACCTGGCTCGCGTTCACCGCGATCTGGGTCACCGTCACGTACTTCCCGCTCGCCCACATGGTGTGGGGCGGCGGCTTCCTCTCGAGCAACGAGAACGGCCTCGCGGCGATGGTCTTCGGGACGACGGACGGCGCAGCCACGGTCGCACCGATCGACTTCGCCGGCGGCACGGTCGTCCACATCAACGCCGGTGTCGCGGCGCTGGTGCTCGCGCTGCTCGTCGGCAGGCGCAAGGGCTTCGGCTCCGAGCCGATGCGCCCCCACAACCTGCCGTTCGTCATGCTCGGCGCGGCGCTCCTGTGGTTCGGCTGGTTCGGCTTCAACGCGGGCTCGGCGTTCGGCGCCAACGAGACCGCCGGCCTCGCCTGGGTCAACACGACGTCCGCGACCGCCGCGGGCATCATCGGCTGGCTCCTCACCGAGAAGATCCGTGACGGCCACGCCACGTCGCTCGGCGCCGCGTCCGGCGTCGTCGCGGGCCTCGTCGCCATCACGCCCGCCGCGGGCGCCCTCACCCCGGTCACGTCGATCGTCCTCGGTGTCGTCGCCGGTGCGCTGAGCGCCCTCGCGGTCGGTCTCAAGTACCGCTTCGGCTACGACGACTCGCTCGACGTCGTCGGCGTCCACCTCGTCTCGGGCCTGTGGGGTACCGTCGCGATCGGCTTCCTCGCCGCGGACACGGGCCTGTTCTTCGGCGGCGGTGCCCAGCAGCTCGTCGTGCAGATCCTCATCGCCCTCGTCGCGATCGTCTTCTCGGCGGTCACCACGCTGGTCATCGGCCTCATCCTCAAGGTGACCATGGGCTGGCGCGTCAGCGAGGACGCCGAGGTCGGCGGCATCGACCTCGCGGTGCACGGCGAGACGGCGTACGAGTCCATCCAGCAGGGCAGCGTCATCAAGGAGGTTCGGGCATGAAGCTCGTCACGGGAATCATCCAGCCCCACCGTCTCGACGACGTGAAGTCGGCGCTCGAGGCAGCGGGTGTGCGCGGCATGACCGTCAGCGAGGCCAGCGGCTACGGCCGGCAGAAGGGCCACACCGAGGTCTACCGCGGCGCCGAGTACACGGTCGACCTGGTCCCCAAGGTCCGCATCGAGGTGCTCGTCGACGACGCCGACTCGGCCGTCGTCACCGAGGTGATCGTCAAGGCCGCGCAGACCGGCAAGATCGGCGACGGCAAGGTCTGGACGGTCCCGGTGGAGGACGTCGCCCGGGTGCGCACGGGCGAGCACGGCCCCGGCGCCCTGTGAGGATGCTGATCCGCGCATGACGGACAACGCCGACACCCCGACCACGGGCGGGGTCGCGGGGGGATCGGCGGAGCACGGTACGGAGGTCCCGCACCCCGACGGGGTGCGGGACCTCCGCGCTCGCACGCTCGAGCTCGCCCGCTCCATGAGCGGGCGCGGCCGCAGCGGCGTCGCGCGCCGCGCCGCCGTCGTCGACCTCGTGACCACGAGCCTCGCGATGCTGTGGAAGGAGGCGACGGACGACGTCGCCCCCGACGGGATCGCGCTCGCGGCCGTCGGGAGCCTGGGCCGCGGCGACATGGGCCCGGCGAGCGACCTCGACCTGGTGCTCGTGCACGACGGGCGCACGCACTCCGCGGAGGAGATCGCCCGCGTCGCGGAGCGCCTCTGGTACCCGCTGTGGGACGCGGGCGTCGACCTCGACCACTCCGTGCGGTCGCTCTCGCAGTGCCGCCAGGTGGCCTCGAAGGACGTGCCCGCGGCCGTCGGCTGGCTCGACGTGAGCGCCGTCGCCGGGGACGCCCTCGTGGTCCACCGCGCGTCGTCGGCGGTGCTGACCGACTGGCGGTCGGCGTCGCGCCGCCGGCTCCCGGAGCTCCTCTCCTCGACCCGCGACCGGGCCGAGCGCTCCGGCGAGCTCGCCTACCTCATCGAGCCCGACCTCAAGGAGTCGCGCGGCGGCATCCGGGACGCGGTCGTCCTCTCGGCGCTCGCGGCGACGTGGCTCACGGACCGGCCGCACGGGTCGGTCGACCGTGCCTACGCCCACCTGCTGGACGTGCGCGACACGCTGCAGGTCGTCACGGGCCGCCACACGAGCCGTCTGCTGCTCGCGGACCTGGACGAGGTGGCCGACATGGCCGGGCACGACGACCCCGACGAGCTCCTCGCGAGCCTCGCCGAAGCGGGTCGGGAGATCTCCTACGCGCTCGACACGACCGTGCGCCGGGCCCGCCAGGCGCTCCAGCGTCCCTCGGTCTCGCGCCGGCCCGTGCTCATCCGCGGTCGCCGCGCCGCACCGCGCCTGCGCTCCGTGGGCGACGGTCTCGTGGAGCACGACGGCGAGCTCGTGCTCGCCGTCGACGCGCACCCGGCGTCCGACCCCCTCCTGTCGCTGCGCGCTGCGGCGACCGCCGCGCGCACCGGCCTGACCCTCTCGCCGGTGTCGGTCGCGAGCCTGGCCGAGTGCCCTGCGTTGCCCGAGCCCTGGCCGAAGGCCGCCCGGGCGGCGCTCCTGTCGCTGCTGGGGTCGGGTCAGGCGCAGGTGGCGGTCTGGGAGGCGCTCGACCTCGCAGGCGTCGTCACGACGTGGATCCCCGAGTGGGCCGGCGTGCGCAACCGTCCGCAGCGCGCCGCGGTGCACCGGCACACCGTGGACCGTCACCTCGTCGAGGTCGTCGCCCGTGCGTCGCGCGACCGCAAGGACGTGGCGCGGGGTGACCTGCTCGTGCTCTCCGCGGTGCTCCACGACATCGGCAAGCGCGCGGGCGCGCAGGACCACTCGGTCGAGGGAGCGCGCCTCGTGCCCGTGATCCTCGGGCGGATGGGTTTCGACGCGGGCGTGGTGTCCGACGTCGAGCGCCTCGTGCGGCACCATCTCACCCTGTCGCGGCTGGCGGTGAGCGAGGACCCGGACGACCCCGCGACCGTCGCCGAGCTCGCCGCGGCCGTCGACCACCGGCCCGAGCTCCTCGAGGTCCTGCGGGCCCTCACGGAGGCGGACGCCTCGTCGCTCGGCCCGAACGCGTGGACCGCGTGGCGTGCCCGGCTCGTCGACGACCTCGTCGGCGCGACGATGCGGGTGCTCCGGGCGGACGACGACGCCGGGCCCCGGGCGCCCGGGTAGGCTTGACCCTCGCGGACGCGCCGTACCGTGCCCTCTCGGTGAGACGGAGCCGGGTGGTGCGCGTCCGCTCCCGAGACGACCGGCGACTGGTGAGGATGACGCGGTGTTCAACACGCTGTCGGACCGACTGACATCGACCTTCAAGAACCTGCGGGCGAAGGGTCGGCTGTCCGAGGCGGACATCGACGCGACGATCCGGGAGATCCGTCGCGCGCTGCTCGACGCCGACGTCGCCGTGCCCGTCGTCCGGGAGTTCACCGCGACCGTGCGCGAGCGCGCGCTGTCCGCGGAGGTCTCCGGGGCGCTCAACCCGGCGCAGCAGGTCGTCAAGGTCGTGAACGAGGAGCTCGTCGCGATCCTCGGCGGGGAGAGCCGGGGGCTGCGGTTCTCGAAGACCCCGCCGACGGTGATCATGCTCGCCGGCCTCCAGGGCGCGGGGAAGACGACCCTCGCGGGCAAGCTCGCCCTGCACCTGCGCGAGCAGGGACACACGCCGCTGCTCGTCGCGGCCGACCTCCAGCGGCCGAACGCCGTCACGCAGCTCTCGGTCGTCGCCGAGCGCGCGGGCGTCCCGGTGTTCGCCCCGCACCCGGGCAACCAGAGCGGCGTCGAGGTCGACGACGTCATCGGAGACCCGGTCGCGGTCGCTCGCGACGGGCTCGAGACGGCACGCCAGCGCCAGCACGACGTCCTGATCGTCGACACCGCGGGCCGTCTCGGCCTCGACTCCGTGCTCATGCAGCAGGCCGCGGACATCCGCGACGCCGTGAGCCCCGACGAGATCCTCTTCGTCATCGACGCGATGATCGGTCAGGACGCCGTCGCCACCGCGAAGGCCTTCGAGGAGGGCGTCGACTTCACGGGCGTCGTGCTCACGAAGCTCGACGGCGACGCGCGCGGCGGTGCGGCCCTGTCCGTCACCGGCGTCACCGGTCGCCCGATCCTCTTCGCGTCCACGGGCGAGAAGCTCACCGACTTCGAGGCCTTCCACCCCGACCGCATGGCGTCGCGCATCCTCGACATGGGCGACGTCCTCACGCTCATCGAGCAGGCGGAGAAGGCGTTCGACGCCGAGCAGGCCGCGAAGATGGCCGAGAAGCTCGAGTCCGGTCAGGACTTCACGCTCGCGGACTTCCTGGTGCAGATGCAGCAGATGAAGAACATGGGCTCGATGAAGAAGATGCTCGGCATGCTGCCGGGCATGGGCCAGATGCGCGAGGCGCTCGAGAACTTCGACGAGCGCGAGGTCGACCGCATCGAGGCCATCATCCGCTCGATGACCCCTGCGGAGCGCGAGAATCCCAAGATCATCAACGGCTCGCGCCGGGCCCGCATCGCGAAGGGCTCCGGCGTGCGGACGTCCGACGTCAACCAGCTGCTCGAGCGGTTCGCGGGCGCGCAGAAGATGATGCGCCAGATGGGCCGCGGCGGGGGTGTGCCCGGGATGCCCGGCATGGGCAACCTGCCGGGGATGGGCGGCAAGAAGTCCCGCGGGCGCCAGGTGCCGCAGCGCAAGGTGAAGGGCAAGTCCGGCAACCCGGCGAAGCGCGCGGAGCAGGAGCGCGCCGCGGCGGCACGCGCCGCGGGGGAGTCCGTGCGCCCGGCGTCGCCCGCAGGGTCGGCGTTCGGGGTCGGCACCGGCGCGAGCACCCAGGCACCGCAGGTCCCTGACGACCTCGAGCTGCCGCCGGGGTTCGAGAAGCTCCTCGGCCGCTGACCGCACGTCCCACCCTCCTCACCCTGGAGCCGCATGTCCGCGCTGGAAGGCCCGTCGCTGCACGTCCGCGGCCATGTCCTCATCGGTGACGACCGGGAGGTCGGCGACCTGTGGGTCAAGGGCGGCCGCGTCAGCCTGACCCGCCCGTCGGCCCAGGGCACGAACATGGTCGACCTCGAGGGCTGGGTGCTGCCCGGTCTCGTCGACGTGCACTGCCACGTCGGGCTCGGCGCCGACGGCGCGGTCGACACCGCCACGGCCCAGGCCCAGGCGCTCGCGGACCGCGACAGCGGCGTGCTGCTCGTCCGCGACGCCGGCTCCCCGGCGGACACGCGGTGGGTGCACGGTCGGCGCGACCTGCCCCGGCTCGTGCGTGCCGGTCGTCACATCGCGCGACCGAAGCGGTACCTGCGGCACTACGGGCTCGAGCTCGACGACCCGGCGCAGCTCCCCGAGGCCGTGCGTCGCGAGGCGCGCGCCGGGGACGGATGGGTCAAGCTCGTCGGGGACTGGATCGACCGCGACCTGGGCGACCAGGGGGACCTGCGCCCGCTGTGGCCCGACGACGTGCTCGCCGAGGCCGTCGCGGTCGCGCACGCCGAGGCGGCCCGCGTCACCGTGCACGCGTTCTCCGACGAGGTGATCCCGTCGCTGCTGGCCGCCGGGGTCGACGGGATCGAGCACGGCACGGGCATCCACCCCGACCTCATGTACGAGATCTCGGAGCGTGGCATCGCCGTCACGCCCACGCTGCTCCAGGTGGGGCGCTTCGAGGACATCGCCCGGCAGGCCGACGGCCGCTACCCGAGGTTCGCCGCCCGCCTGCGCCGCCTGCACGCCCGGCGGTACGAGCAGGCGCGCGCCCTGCACGACGCGGGGATCCAGCTCCTGGTCGGGACCGACGCGGGCGGGACGATCGGCCACGGCCGGCTCGCCGACGAGTGCGCCGAGCTCGTCGCCGCCGGGATCCCGCCCGCCGCCGTCGTCGCCGCCGCGAGCTGGCAGGGTCGCGAGTACCTCGGCTTCACGTCGCTCGTCGAGGGGGCGTCGGCCGACTTCGTCGTCTACCCGGCCGACCCGCGGCTCGACGTCGAGGTCCTGCGCGCGCCGACCGCCGTCGTGCTGCGGGGCGAGATCGTGCGGCAGTAGCCAGGTTGGCCGGGCCCCCGGCCGTCTGGCACAATGGCCCCGTACTCGGCGTGCCCGGCCCCTCTCTCCGTGCTCGCCGTGTCCTGAACCCCACCCACGTCCTGGTCCCCACCGGACGCGCGCGGGTTCACCCATACCAGAACCAGGAGTGACCACCACAGTGGCCGTCAAGATTCGTCTGAAGCGTCTCGGCAAGATCCGGGCGCCGTACTACCGTGTCGTCGTCGCGGACTCGCGCACCAAGCGTGACGGTCGCGTCATCGAGGAGATCGGCAAGTACCACCCCACCGAGGAGCCCTCGTTCATCGAGATCACCTCGGACCGTGCGCAGTACTGGCTCGGCGTCGGCGCGCAGCCGACCGAGCAGGTCCTCGCGCTCCTCAAGATCACCGGCGACTGGCAGAAGTTCAAGGGCCTGCCGGGCACCGAGGGCACCCTCCGGGTCAAGGGCGAGAAGGCCGACCCGGCCGCCGCCATCGAGGCCGCCGCCGCCGACGCCGAGAAGGTCAAGGCCACGGCTGCCCAGAAGAAGTCGGAGCCCGCACCCGAGGCTGCCGACTCCGCCGAGACCGCAGCTGCCGGCGACGAGGCCTGATGCTCGCCGAGGCCCTCGAGCACCTGGTGCGCGGCATCGTGGACAACCCGGACGACGTCCGGGTCGGCTCGAAGACGCTGCGTCGCGGTGACCTGCTCGAGGTCCGGGTCCACCCCGACGACCTCGGCCGCGTGATCGGTCGTGGCGGGCGTACCGCGCGCGCCCTGCGCACGGTGATCGGGGCCCTGGCGACCGACGGGCCCGTGCGGGTGGACGTCGTCGACGTCGACCGCCGCTGAGCGTCCTCGAAGGACCACGTCCCGTGAGGGACTCGAAGACCCGGCCCGCCGCGAGGTGGGCCGGGTCTTCTCGCTCCTGGACCCGTCCGGGACACGGACCGCCCGAGCACGGGCCGTCCCACGACACGACCAGAGGAGCACGACCATGCAGCTCACCGTCGCCCGCGTCGGCAAGGCGCACGGGCTGCGCGGCGAGGTGGCCCTCGACCTGCGCACCGACGACCCGGAGACCCGGCTCGCCGTCGGCGCCGCCCTCCCGACCGAGCCGGCCGACGTCGGCCCTCTCGTCGTCGCGTCGGTGCGGGTGCACCAGGGGCGCTGGCTCGTCCGCTTCGAGGGCGTCGGCGACCGGACGGCCGCGGAGGCGCTGCGCGGGACCCAGCTCGTGGTCGAGGTCGAGGAGTCCGACGAGGAGGACGCCTGGTACTCGCACGAGCTCGCCGGCCTGCGCGCCGAGTCGACGGACGGCACGGAGCTCGGCCGCGTCGAGGGTCTGGAGGAGGCCCCGGCGCACGACCTGCTCGTCCTGCGCGAGCCCGACGGCACCCGCACGCTCGTCCCCTTCGTGCGCTCCATCGTGCCGGTCGTCGACGTCCCCGGGGGGCGCGTCGTGCTGGACCCGCCGGGCGGCCTGCTCGCGTCCGACGCCGACCGGCTCGACGTCGCGACGCCCGAGGAGGGCTGACGTGCGGATCGACGTTGTCACGATCTTCCCCGACTACCTGGCCGCGCTCGACCTGTCCCTCGTGGGCAAGGCGCGGACGGCGGGGATCGTCGACCTGCGTGTGCACGACCTGCGCGACTGGACGACCGAC
This sequence comes from Cellulosimicrobium sp. So1_17, assembly GCF_055181235.1. Classification (NCBI taxonomy): domain Bacteria; kingdom Bacillati; phylum Actinomycetota; class Actinomycetes; order Micrococcales; family Promicromonosporaceae; genus Cellulosimicrobium; species Cellulosimicrobium sp. So1_17. Next base: position 1,182,596 of record NZ_CM143702.1, on the reverse strand, counting down.
CGTCACCGCACGGTCGACGACACCCCGTTCGGCGGGGGAGCGGGCATGGTCATGCGTCCCGACGTGTGGGGCAGGGCGATCGCGGACGTCGCGCGCCCGGAGCCTTCCGGAGAGCCCGACGGCGCCGGCGTCCCGGGTGTGCGCGCGCACCTGGTCGTCCCGACGCCGTCGGGCCGCTCCTTCACGCAGCGCACGGCGGAGGCGCTCGCGGGGGAGGACCACCTGGTGTTCGCGTGCGGGCGCTACGAGGGGATCGACGCGCGCGTCGCCGAGCACCACCGCGCCGCCGGCGGCACGGTCAGCGAGCTCTCGATCGGCGACTACGTGCTCAACGGCGGTGAGGTGGCGACCCTCGTCATGATCGAGGCGGTGGCCCGGCTGCTCCCCGGCGTCGTCGGGAACCCCGAGTCGCTCGTCGAGGAGTCGCACGGCGCCGCCGGGCTGCTCGAGTACCCCGTGTACACCAAGCCGCCGGCGTGGGAAGGTCTCGAGGTCCCGGAGGTCCTGCTGTCGGGGCACCACGCACGGATCCACCGGTGGCGCCGGGACGAGGCGCTGCGACGCACGGCCGCGCGGCGGCCCGACATGGTGCGGGCGCTGGACCTCGCGGCGCTCGACCGTCGCGACCTCGAGGTCCTCGCCGAGTCGGGCTGGACGCCTCGCGACGGCCGTCTCGACCGAGAGGGCTGACGGTCCGGCGCGGCGGTGTGGCAGAATGGACCCTCGGTGCGCGCCGACTCCCGGACTCTGCCACAGGGGACGTCCGGGACACGACATCAGCTCGACGGCACGACACGCACCGCCCTGACGAGATCAGCCCGGGTCATCCTGGGCCACGAGCACGCGTCCCGACCTGTGGCGGGCGAGGAGAACATCATGCACACGCTGGACAGCGTCGACGCAGCATCGCTGCGCAGCGACGTCCCGGACTTCCGTCCCGGTGACACGCTCAAGGTCAACGTCAAGGTCGTCGAGGGCAACCGCTCCCGCGTCCAGGCGTTCCAGGGCGTGACCATCGCGCGCCAGGGCCACGGCGTCCGCGAGACCTTCACGGTCCGCAAGATCAGCTTCGGTGTCGGCGTCGAGCGCACGTTCCCCGTGCACTCGCCCTCGATCGAGTCGGTCGAGGTCGTCACGCGCGGTGACGTCCGCCGCGCCAAGCTCTACTACCTGCGTCAGCTTCGCGGCAAGAAGGCGAAGATCAAGGAGAAGCGCGAGACGCGCTGACCGACCGCAGCCACGAACGGGCGGCCGTCCCCACGGGGACGGCCGCCCGTCCGGGTTTGACGGGCATCCCGGCGTGTCCCGACACCCGGTCCGTTTCCCGGAAGTCGTCCGAAGGTGGCAAGGTGAACGCGTGACCGACAGCGCCCCCACCCGTGGCCCTCGACCTGACGCCCGACCCGAGCGCGGGACGGAAGCGGTCGACGACGGCGGAACCCCTCACGGCGCGGCTGCCGGCGCGCATCTCGAGCCCGCCGACGACGGACCCGGCGCGGACGCGCCGCCCGGGACCGAGGCGCCGGCGCGCAGGTCGTCGCTCCTGCGCGAGACCGCGATCATCGTCGTGAGCGCGCTGATCCTCTCGCTCCTCATCAAGACGTTCCTGGTCCAGGCGTTCTTCATCCCGAGCGCGTCGATGGAGGACACGCTCGTCGAGGGCGACCGCGTCATGGTCTCGCGTCTCGTGCCGGGCGTGTTCGACGTGCACCGTGGCGACGTCGTGGTGTTCAAGGACCCGGGCGGGTGGTTGCCCCCGGCGGTGCCGGAGGAGCAGAGCGCGCTCACGGAAGCCGCGACGGCCGCCCTGACGTTCATCGGCCTCCTGCCGCAGGACACGGGCGAGCACCTCATCAAGCGTGTCGTCGGGACGCCGGGCGACCACGTGGTGTGCTGCGACGCCGAGGGCCGCGTGAGCGTGAACGGCGTCCCGGTCGACGAGACGTACATCAAGCCCGGATCGGTGCCCAGCCAGGACCCGTTCGACCGGACCGTGCCGGACGACATGCTCTTCGTCATGGGGGACAACCGGCAGAACTCGCAGGACTCCCGCTACAACACCGGCAAGCCGGGCGGCGGGTACGTGCCGATGAGCAACGTCGTCGGCACCGCGTTCGTCAAGGTCTGGCCGCTGTCCCACGCGGGCCTGCTCCGCAACCCCGGCGACGTGTTCGCCGACGTCCCCGAGCAAGAGCCGTGACGAGCGGGACGGCCACCGCACCCCGGCGCAGCAGCTCTCGGGCCGCCTCCGCGCCGGGGAGCAGCACCCGGCGTCGGCCGGACCTGCGCCACGAGCGCGCGATGCTGCGTGACGGCGCGCGGTACGTCGCGGGGATGGACGAGGTCGGGCGGGGTGCGCTCGCGGGACCGGTGTCCGTCGGCGTCGTCGTCGTGGACCTGGCGACGAAGCCGTGCCCGCCGGGACTCACCGACTCGAAGCTCCTCACGCCGGCAGCACGGGAGGCCCTCGTGCCGCTCGCGCGCGCCTGGTCGCTCGCGTGGGCCGTCGGGCACGCGGGACCCGCGGAGATCGACGCCCACGGGATCGTCGGCGCCCTGCGTCTCGCGGGGCGGCGTGCGCTCTCCCAGGTGCGCCGCACCGTGGGCGACGTCGACGCGGTGCTCCTCGACGGCAAGCACGACTGGCTGAGCCGGCCGACGGTCGACCTCTTCGAGGCGTTCGAGCTCGACCCGCACGACGACGGCCTCTCCGACCCGCGCGTCCGCACGCTGGTCAAGGCCGACCTGCAGTGCGCGTCCGTCGCCGCGGCCAGCGTGCTGGCCAAGACCGAGCGGGACGCGCTCATGACGCGCCTCGCACGGCAGTACCCGGCGTTCGGGTGGGACCAGAACAAGGGCTACGGCGCGGCGACGCACGTCGAGGCGTTGCGCGAGCACGGCCCCACCCCGCAGCACCGGCGCAGCTGGCGCCTGCCGGAGCGCGGCGAGGAGCTGTCTCCGGTGCTCGACGGGACGGGACCGGTGGGTGCACCGGACGCAGCGGACGCCGTACCGGTCTACGGGCCGCCGGTCGTCGCGCTCGAGCTCGACCCCGAGGCTTCGCTCCCGACCAGCTGAGCGCGGCCGGACCGGCGCGGGCGTCCCGATGGTCCATGATGGAGACGTGAGCGCCGAAGACCTCGAGAACTACGAGACCGAGATGGAGCTCGCGCTGTACCGCGAGTACCGAGACGTGGTGGGCCTCTTCTCGTACGTGGTGGAGACCGAACGTCGCTTCTACCTGGCGAACCAGGTGGACCTCCAGGTGCGGTCGGCCGCCGGAGAGGTGTACTTCGAGCTGCGGCTCGCCGACGCGTGGGTCTGGGACGTGTACCGCTCGGCACGGTTCGTGAAGTCCGTGCGTGTCGTCACCTTCAAGGACGTCAACGTCGAGGAGCTGGCGAAGGCCGAGCTCCAGCTGTAGGCCTCCGTGCGCGGCCGTGACGTTCTACCGCCGCGAGGTTCTGTACCGCCGCGACGTTCTGTGCCGCTGCGACGTGCTGGGCAGCCGTGCCGCGAGATCTCCGCGATCCTGGCCGTCCACAGGCCCGCATCCGGTCGTCCCGGTCCACACCGGGCCCTCGACGTCTGGTGGAGGTGGCGTGCCCGGCCCCACGGTGGTGCGCGGAGGTGAGCCATGGGAGCGAAGGACGCCGTCGGGCGGTACGGGGAGAGGGTGGCTGCGGCCCACCTGGTCGAGGCGGGCTGGACCCTGCTGGACCGCAACTGGCACGGGCACGGAGGCGAGCTCGACGTCGTGGCGCTCGACGGCGACGTCGTCGTGGCGGTCGAGGTCAAGACCCGTCGGGGTACCGCCTACGGGCACCCCGCACAGGCCGTCACGCCGCTCAAGCTCGCGCGGCTGCGCCGCCTGACCGGGGAGTGGCTCGCGACGCACGACGTCCGGGCGAGGTCGGTACGGATCGACGTCGTGGCCGTCCTGGTGCGCCGCGCCGGCGCCGCGCACGTCGAGCACCTCGTGGGCGTGAGCGCCTGATGGCGCTCGGGATCACGAGGGCCGTGGCGCTCGTGGGGCTCGCCGGGCACGTCGTCGAGGTGCAGGCGCACCTCGCCGCGTCCGTACCGGGTTTCGTGCTCGTCGGGCTCCCGGACACGGCGCTCAGCGAGTCGCGCGACCGGGTGCGGGCCGCCGTCGCGTCGTCGGGGCTCACCTGGCCCCAGCGCAAGATCACGGTGAACCTCTCCCCGGCCGCGCTGCCCAAGTCGGGGACCGGGTTCGACCTCGCCATCGCCGTCGCGACGCTCGCCGGGGCACGGCTCCTGCCCGCCTCGGCGGTCGAGGGCGTGGTGCACCTCGGCGAGCTCGGGCTCGACGGCCGGCTGCAGCCGGTGCGCGGTGTGCTGCCTGCCGTCGCGGCAGCGGTGGACGCGGGCTTCCGCGACGTCGTCGTCCCCGCCGCCGACGTCGCCGAGGCGAGCCTGGTCCCCGGCGCGCGCGTCGTCGGTGCCGTGAGCCTCGCGGACGTCGCCCGGCTGCACGGTGCCGACCTCGACGGGCAGGGACTCGTCGACCCCGTCGTGCCCGCGCGTCCCGCGGTGTCACGGCAGCGCGACGGAGACCTGTCGGACGTGCTCGGTCAGGACGAGGCGCGGCACGCGCTCGAGGTGGCCGCAGCGGGTGGGCACCACCTGCTGCTCGTCGGCGCGCCCGGCGCGGGCAAGACGATGCTCGCGGCCCGCCTGCCCGGCATCCTCCCGGACCTCACGGAGAGGGAGGCCGTCGAGGTCACCTCGGTGCACTCCGTCGCAGGCGTCTTCGACCCGGGCGGCGGGCTCGTCCGCCGGCCGCCGTACGAGGACCCGCACCACACGGCGACGCCCGCGGCGATCGTCGGCGGCGGCACCGGGATCCCGAGGCCGGGTGCTGCCTCGCGAGCGCACCGGGGCGTCCTGTTCCTCGACGAGGCCCCCGAGTTCGGCGCGCGCGTGCTGCAGACGTTGCGGCAGCCGCTCGAGCACGGCGAGCTCGTCATCCACCGCGCAGCAGGCTCCGCGCGGTACCCGGCCCGGTTCCAGCTCGTCCTCGCGGCGAACCCCTGCCCGTGCGGCAGGAGCGTGGGCAAGGGCCTGGACTGCACGTGCAGCGCCGTCGCGCAGCGCCGGTACTTCGGCCGGCTCTCGGGCCCGCTGCTGGACCGCGTCGACGTCCAGGTCGAGGTGCGTCCGGTGACACGCGTCGAGCGGACGTCGGCCGTCCCGCCCGAGTCGAGCGCGACCGTGGCAGCACGCGTGCTCGCCGCTCGGGAGGCCGCCGCCCTCCGCCTCGCCGGGACCGGCTGGCGGACCAACGCCGAGGTCCCCGGGACGTGGCTGCGCGACCGGCTCGGTCCGGACCCGGGTCTCCTGCGGGACGTCGACACGGCGCTCGACCGTGGCACGCTCAGCCTGCGCGGCGCGGACCGCGTCCTGCGGCTCGCGTGGACCGTGGCCGACCTCGCCGGCCGCGACGCCCCGTCCCGGGCCGACGTCGGGGCCGGGCTCGCGCTGCGGACACGGGGCTATCGTGCGTGAGCGCCGGGACGGGACGACCGCGAGACCTCGGCCGGCCTTCGACGTCACCGACGAGCGCCTCGCCCGCGCGGCCTGGTCCCGGCTCGCCGAACCAGGTGACGAGGTCGCGGGCGCGCTCGTCCGTGCGCTCGGGGCGGCCGACGCCCTCGCGTGGGTGTACGACGCCGCGGGCGACCCGGCCGAGGCGCGGCGAGGGCTCGTCGCGGCCGCGGGGCGTCACCCCGGGACGGGAGACGCACGGGCGGGCGGACAGGCCGCGACAGACCTCGCGGCACTCGTGGTTCCCGCGAGAGGCGGACCGGGCGTCGCGGGAGCGGGCCACGACGACGAGACGGCCGACCGGCGGGACGCCGGGACCGACCGCCGCCCTGCGGCCCCCGTCGCGCGTGTCCTGCGGGCCGTCTCGCGCTGGGCGCCTCGCCTGGACGGGATGGACCCGAGGCGCGAGCTGCACGTGCTCGCCCGGCTCGGCGGCGCCCTCGTCGTCCCCGGCGACCCGGGCTGGCCGGCCGGCGTCGACGACCTCGGCGCAGCCGGCCCCCTGTGCCTCTGGGTCCGCGGCGTCCCGGACCTCGCGACGCTCTCCCGGCGGTCCGTCGCCGTCGTGGGCGCACGCGCCTGCACCGACTACGGCAGGTACGTCACGGGGGACGTCGCGACGGGTCTCGCCGACCGTGGCTTCACGGTCGTCTCCGGCGGCGCCTACGGCATCGACGCGGCAGCCCACCGGGGCGCGCTCGCGGGCGGCGGCCCGACCGTCGCGTTCCTCGCCGGCGGTGTCGACCGGTTCTACCCGGCCGGAAACGTCGAGCTCCTGCGTGCCGTCGTCGACTCGGGCGGCTCCGTGGTCTCCGAGGTCCCGCCGGGCTCGGTGCCGAGCCGCGTCCGCTTCCTCCTGCGCAACCGGCTCATCGCGGCGTTCGCCACGGCGACGGTCGTGGTCGAGGCGGCGTGGCGCTCGGGCTCGCTGAGCACCGCGGCGCGAGCGGCCGAGCTGTCCCGTCCTGTCGGCGTCGTGCCGGGGCCCGTGACGTCGGTGGCATCATCGGGGTGCCACCGGCTCCTGCGTGACGGGGCCGCGGTGTGCGTGACCGACGCCGACGAGGTCGCCGAGCTCGCCGGGGCCCTCGGGCAGGACGCGGCACCATCCGGACCTCGGTCGGACCAGGCGCGGGACGCCCCCCACGACGGCCTCGATCCGGTGGAGACGCGAGCATGGGAGGCGCTGCCGCTGCGCTCGGGCAGGCCGGTGGAGTCCGTCGCGCGGGCGGCCGGCCTCGCAGTGCCGGAGACGATCGCGGCGCTCGGCCGGCTCGAGCTGACGGGACGTGCCGATCGCGTGCCGGGCGGATGGCGCCGCGGCGACGCGCGCGCCCGGTCCCGGCCCTGACCGACGGCGACGGTCCCCGGGCGCGCGTGCCGGGCCGGCCGCGCGACGTGCCGGGCGGAGAGCCTCCGGTCGGGCGCCGCGTCGCCGCGGCACACTGGGGGAGTGCGCGACGAGACGGAGGAGCAGGGTTCGACACCGGGGACGCCGCCGCACGACGGGGGAGACGCCCCGGGCCGGATCCCGTTGCCGCACGGCATGCAGGTCGCGCTCGACGAGTTCGCCACGTACCTGGAGGTCGAGCGGGGCACGTCCGCGCACACCGTGCGGGCCTACGTCGGCGACGTCGACGGCCTGCTGCGCCACGCGGTCCGCCAGGGTGCGGTGACGCTCGCCGCCGTGGACCTCGCGGTGCTGCGTTCGTGGCTCACCGTGCTCTCCGAGCGTGGGCTCGCCCGCACGACGCTCGCCCGTCGTGGAGCAGCGGCCCGGGCGTTCTTCGACTGGGCGCGCACGACCGGTCGGGTCGCGACGGACCCGGCGACGCGGTTGGCCAGCCCGCGCGTGGCCCGCACCCTGCCGACCGTCCTCGCCGTCGACGCCGCGGCACGCCTCCTCGACGTGGCCCGGGCGGCCGCGGACGAGGGGGATCCTGCACGGCTGCGCGAGTGGGCGGCCGCCGAGCTGCTCTACGGCGCCGGGGTCCGCGTCGGCGAGCTCGCGGGCGCGGACGTCGACGACGTCGACCTGGACCTCCGGACCGTGCGCGTGCTGGGCAAGGGCGCCAAGGAGCGTGTCGTGCCGTTCGGCGTACCGGCGGCGCGCGCCGTCGGTCGCTGGTTGCGCGAGGGGCGCCCGGCTCTCGTCACCGAACGCTCGGGTGCGGCGCTCCTCCTCGGGGACCGCGGTGGCCGGTGGGGGCAGCGGCAGGTGCGGGACGCCGTGCACCGGCTCGCGGCGGCTGCCGGCGTGGACGACGTCGCGCCGCACGACCTGCGCCACAGTGCCGCGACCCACCTCCTCGCGGGCGGCTCGGACCTGCGCAGCGTGCAGGAGATCCTCGGGCACTCGTCGCTCGCGACGACGCAGCGGTACACGCACGTCACGGCGGAGCGGCTGCGCAGCTCCTTCGAGCAGGCGTTCCCCCGCGCGTGATCCCGTCGCCGGGACCGGGTGCCGGGGCCCTCGGTCAGGCCGACGGGAGCAGCACGATCGGCGGGCGTCCACCGAGCAGGGCGAGCGGGTCGACGTAGCGGTCGCCGCGGCGCACCCCCCAGTGCACGCACGTCGCGGCGCAGTGACCGCCGTGCTGGGACGCCGTCGCGCCGTCGGGCCCGGGCACCTCGGTCGTCCCCACGACGTCGCCGGGAGCGACACGGTCGCCGGGCCTCGCGTCCCCGGTGACGGGTTCGAGCGAGGTCCGCAGACCGTCGTCGTGCAGGATCACGACGACGCCGCGCCCCGCCACCGGTCCGGCGAACGTGACCACCCCGGCGTACGGGGCCCGCACGGCCTCGCCCGGCGAAGCCGCGAGGTCGACACCGCGGTGACCGCGCAGCCAGTCCTGCTCGGGCGGGTCGAAGGGAGCGAGGACGCCCAGACCGTCGAGCGTCCGGTCCAGCGGCGGCACCCAGGCGCCGGTCGCCACGACGGCGTCCGACGTGATCGGAGCTCCCGCAGCACCGGAGGCCGCAGCACGGGAGGCCACCGCGCCGGATCCGGGCGCGGACGGCAGCGCGAGCGCGTGGACGAGCGCGACGACGAGCACGGCGACGACGCGGCCGACGCGCGGGGTGCTCCGGGAAGCGACGGGCGACGCCGCGGTACGGCCGAGGACGACGCGGTGCTCCGCGGCGCGGGAAGGTCTCATCCGGACAGCGTGACGGCTCGGTCGTGCGGCGCGGGCCGCCGGTACGGTCCTGTGGACCACGACAGGATCGGAGGGCCGCCTGTGGTCGACGCCGGGGCGCGCCGTCCGGCCCCGCCCCGACCCCGGGGCCACCGGCGCCGTGCCCGAACTGCTGGGCCGTCGCACCCCGTGAGCCACCGTCGCCCGGTCCCGGTGCGCCCGCGGTCCGACCGTCCGCCGTGCGGCACGGCGTCGGGTAGACTGGACCGCGCGATCGGCACGACCGTGAGCCACCTCGACACACCTCCTCGCACCCTCGGGTGCCGGGCGGGAGGCGGCAGGCCGCGTCGGTCGACTTCGCGCGTCATGTTCCCGCCTCCTCCCGGCTGCTGTCGGGTGTCCGGCGGGCCGCGTCCGGCGTCGGTCCTGCTCGTGCGAGCGAGCGGGCGTCGGCTCGGGTGACGCCAGGGGTGCGTACCGCCGTGGTCCGCACCGACCAACCGCAACGCGGCCCACCTCGCGAGGGGGCCGCCCAGAGCGTGCGTGCACCGGGAGGATCCCGGGCCGCACGGTGAAAGGACGTGTCATGGCCGTCGTGACCATGCGCCAGCTCCTCGAGAGCGGTGTCCACTTCGGGCACCAGACCCGCCGTTGGAACCCGAAGATGAAGCGGTTCATCCTCACGGAGCGCAACGGCATCTACATCGTCGACCTCCAGCAGTCGCTGTCCTACATCGACCGCGCCTACGAGTTCGTCAAGGAGACCGTCGCCCACGGCGGTTCCATCCTCTTCGTCGGCACCAAGAAGCAGGCGCAGGAGCCCGTCGCGGAGCAGGCCGCGCGCGTCGGCATGCCCTACGTCAACCACCGCTGGCTCGGTGGCATGCTCACGAACTTCACCACGGTGCACAAGCGTCTCCAGCGCCTCAAGGAGCTCGAGGAGATCGACTTCGACGACGTCGCCGGCTCGGGGCTCACGAAGAAGGAGCTCCTCGTGCTGCGCCGCGAGAAGGACAAGCTCGCCCGCACGCTCGGCGGCATCCGCGACATGGCGAAGGTCCCCTCCGCCGTGTGGATCGTGGACACCAACAAGGAGCACCTCGCGGTCGACGAGGCGCGCAAGCTCAACATCCCGATCGTCGCGATCCTCGACACCAACTGCGACCCGGACTCCGTGGACTACAAGATCCCCGGGAACGACGACGCGATCCGCTCCGTCACGCTGCTCACGCGCGTGATCGCGGACGCCGCCGCCGAGGGTCTGCTCCAGCGCCACTCCGGCCGCTCGGGTGCCGAGGCCGGTGCCGACGCCGACGCCGAGCCGCTGGCCGAGTGGGAGCGCGAGCTCCTCGCCGGTGCCGAGCAGCAGCTCGAGTCCGACGAGGCCGCCGCGAACGCGTCCGCCACCGAGGGCGCCTCGGGTGCCGAGGAGGCCGTCGCGCCGGGTGCGGACGCCGCGCCCGCCGTCGAGGTCGCTGCGGAGGCCGCCGAGGCCGAGGCCACCCCCGCTGCGGAGGCCCCCGCTGCCGAGACTGCCGAGGCGCCTGCCGCCGAGGACGCTCCGGCCGAGGAGGCCCCGGTCGCCGAGGCCACGGAGACCGACGAGTCCAAGTGACGTCCCGGGGCGCGCGGCGGGCTGTCCCGCCGCGCGCCCCGTGGCGCGCCGGGGCGTGCTCCGACCTCCGGCCGGCACTCGTCACGCACCACCCCGCACGTACCCGTGACACACCACGAGTGAGGACCCACCATGGCGAACTACACCGCCGCTGACATCAAGGCGCTGCGCGAGCGCACCGGCGCCGGCATGCTCGACGTCAAGAAGGCTCTCGACGAGGCCGGCGGCGACGCCGACAAGGCCCTCGAGATCATCCGCGTCAAGGGACTGAAGGGCGTCGCCAAGCGCGAGGGCCGTTCGACCTCCGAGGGCCTCGTGGCCGTCGACATCCGCGACGTCGAGGGCGGCCAGGTCGCGACGCTCATCGAGCTCAACTCCGAGACCGACTTCGTCGCGAAGAACGAGACGTTCATCAGCCTCGCCGACCGCGTCCTCAAGGCCGCCGCCGAGGCCGGCGCGCGTGACGCCGACGCGGCGCTCGCCGCGGACGCCGACGGCGAGACGGTCCAGGAGGTCATCGACAACCAGGCCGCGACGCTCGGCGAGAAGATCGTCCTGCGCCGCGTGACCCGCGTCGCGGGCGAGCGCGTCACCGCGTACCTGCACCGCACCGCTCGCGACCTGCCGCCGTCGATCGGCGTCGTCGTCGCGACCGACGCGGCCGGCGAGTCCGTCGCGAAGGACGTCGCCCAGCACGTCGCCGCGATGTCGCCGACGTACCTCTCGCGCGACGAGGTCCCCGCGGACACCGTCGAGAACGAGCGCCGCATCGCCGAGGAGACCTCGCGCAACGAGGGCAAGCCGGAGGCCGCGCTCCCGAAGATCGTCGAGGGTCGCCTGAACGGCTTCTTCAAGGACGTCGTGCTCGTGGACCAGCCGCTCGCGAAGGACCCCAAGAAGACCGTGGGTCAGGTCGTGTCCGCGGCCGGCGGCACGATCACGGAGTTCGTGCGCTACCGCGTCGGCGCCTGACGTCCCCGCAGGCCCGGTCCTCCCGCTCGTCGCGGGAGGGCCGGGCCATGCCGCACCCGGGTCGCACCGCGCGACGCGGGTGCGCGACCAGCACGACGAGCAGCCGTCCCCGCGACGCGGCGACGGCCTGGACGCCCCGCAAGGGCGACGACCAAGGACAGGTGGCGACAGTGACCACAGGTGACCAGACCCGGGACGGCGCCGACGCGACTCCGCGCCGCGTCCTCCTCAAGCTCTCGGGCGAGATGTTCGGCGGGGGCCAGATCGGCCTCGCGCCCGACGTCGTGCAGCGCGTCTCCCGGGAGATCGCGGACGCGGTCGCCCAGGGCGTGCAGGTCGCGATCGTCGTCGGCGGCGGCAACTTCTTCCGCGGGGCCGAGCTGTCGCAGCGTGGCCTCGACCGGGCCCGCGCGGACTACATGGGCATGCTGGGCACGGTCATGAACTGCCTCGCGCTCCAGGACTTCCTCGAGCAGGCCGGCGTGAAGACGCGCGTGCAGACCGCGATCACGATGGGCCAGGTCGCCGAGCCGTACATCCCGCTGCGCGCGATCCGGCACCTCGAGAAGGGGCGCGTGGTGATCTTCGGTGCCGGGGCGGGCATGCCGTACTTCTCGACCGACACGGTCTCGGTCCAGCGTGCGCTCGAGACCCACTGCCACGAGGTCCTCATGGGCAAGAACGGCGTGGACGGCGTCTACACGGCCGACCCGCGCACGGACCCGACCGCCGTGAAGCTGGACCACCTCACGTACACGGACGCGCTCGTCAAGGACCTGGGCGTCATGGACGCCACGGCCCTGAGCCTGTGCCGCGACAACGACGTGCGCATGCGCGTCTTCGGCATGGGCGAGCCGGGGAACGTCACCCGGGCCCTCGTCGGGGAGAATATTGGCACACTGGTCACGACGAACTGACGAGCAGCTCGCAGACGACGAGACGTGACCGACCGAACGAAGGAGCACTGGGTGATCGACGAGACCCTCCTCGAGGCCGAGGAGAAGATGGACAAGGCGGTCGAGGTGGCCAAGGAGGACTTCGCCACGATCCGCACCGGCCGGGCGAACCCTTCGATGTTCAGCAAGATCACCGTCGACTACTACGGGGCCCCGACCCCGCTGCAGCAGCTCGCCTCGTTCCAGACCCCCGAGGCCCGCACGATGATCGTGTCGCCGTTCGACAAGAGCGCGATGTCGGCGATCGAGAAGGCGCTGCGCGACTCCGACCTCGGGGTGAACCCGTCGAACGACGGCAACATCATCCGGGTCGTGCTCCCTGCCCTCACCGAGGAGCGTCGGCGGGACTTCGTGAAGCTCGCGAAGTCGAAGGCCGAGGACTCGCGCGTGTCGATCCGCAACGTGCGGCGTCGCGCGAAGGAGGAGCTGGACCGCATCGCGCGTGACGGCGAGGCCGGCGAGGACGAGGTCGCGCGCGCGGAGAAGGAGCTCGAGGGTCTGACGAAGCAGCACGTCGACCAGATCGACGCGCTCCTCGTCGGCAAGGAGAGCGAGCTGCTCGAGGTCTGAGCCGTCCGGCTCCCGAGCACCGTGCCCATGTCAGACATCTTCCCGTCCACCGCCGGTGCCGACCCGTCCGCGGGGCGGCCCGTCGGTCCGGAGACCGGGGGCGCGGCGGGCGGTCGCGCGCCGCGCGCCGGGCGCAACCTCCCGGCGGCGATCGCCGTGGGCCTCGGCCTCCTGGTCGTCGTCGCCGCGAGCCTCGCGTTCCGGCCGGAGCCGTTCGTCGCCCTCGCCGTCCTCGCCGTCGGCGCGGCCGTCTGGGAGCTCGCCAAGGCTCTCGAGCGCCGTGACCTGCACGTCCCCGTGCTGCCCCTGCTCGTCGGGACCGTCGGGATCCTCGTCTCGTCGTACTACTCGGGTCCCGAGGCGCTGCTCGTCTCGTTCATGCTCACCGTCGCGGGCGTCGTGGTCTGGCGCGTCATCGACGGTTCGGGCACGGCCGCGGTGCGCGACGCGGCCGCCGGCACGTTCGCGGCGGCGTACCTGCCCTTCATGGCGGGGTTCGTCATGCTGCTCCTGGCCCAGGACGACGGCCGCGTCAAGGTGCTCCTGTTCATCCTGCTCGCCGTCGCGAACGACGTCGGCGGGTACGTCGCGGGCGTGCTGTTCGGTCGGCACCCGCTCGCGCCGTCGGTGAGCCCGAAGAAGTCGTGGGAGGGCCTCGCGGGCTCGTTCGTCCTCGCGACCGGGGTGGGTGTCGTCGGTGCCGTCGTGGGCCTCGGCGCGAGCCCGCTCGTGGGTGTCGCCCTGGGGATCCTCGCGCCGCTCACGGCGACGATCGGCGACCTCGCCGAGTCGATGATCAAGCGCGACCTAGAATTGAAGGACATGGGGTCGCTCCTGCCCGGTCACGGAGGCATCCTGGACCGCCTGGACTCCATGCTCCTCACCGCACCGTTCGTGTACGTGCTGCTCACCATGGCCGTGTGACCACGGCGTGCCCCGCCCCCCACGCTTGGACCTTCCATGACCGTCCGCCCGCCCGCTCCGCCCCCCGCCCGCTCGGTCCGCCCCTCGGCGGAGTCGAAGCCGCTCCCGCTCGTCATGTCCGCGCCCCGGCGCGGCAAGCCGCCGCGGCACTTCGCCGACCTCGCGCCGGAGGAGGTCCGCGAGGCCGTCGTGGCGCTGGGGGAGAAGCCGTTCCGGGCCAAGCAGCTCGCGACGCACTACTACGCGCACCTCACGCGCGATCCCGAGGCGATGACGGACCTGCCGAAGGCGTCGCGCGACGTCCTCACCGACGCGCTCTTCCCCCCGCTGCTCACCGCCGCGCGCCGCATGGAGGCCGACGGCGGCACGACCGTCAAGACGCTCTGGCACCTCTTCGACGGCGCCAAGGTCGAGTCCGTGCTCATGCGCTACCCGCAGCGCACGACCCTGTGCGTCTCGAGCCAGGCGGGCTGCGGCATGGCCTGCCCCTTCTGCGCGACGGGCCAGCTCGGCCTCACCCGCAACCTGTCGATCGCGGAGATCGTCGAGCAGGTCCGTGCCGCGGGACGGTCGCTCGCCGACGGCGACATCCCGGGCGGCCCCACCCGCCTCAACAACCTCGTGTTCATGGGCATGGGTGAGCCCATGGCGAACTACAAGGCCGTCATGGGCACCGTGCGCCGGCTCGTCGCGCCCGCCCCGGACGGTCTCGGGATGTCGGCCCGCAACATCACGGTCTCGACGGTCGGTCTGGTCCCGGCGATGCGCAAGCTCGCCGACGAGGGCATCCCGGTGACGCTCGCGCTGTCGCTGCACGCGCCCGACGACGACCTGCGCAGCGAGCTCGTGCCCATCAACACGCGGTGGAGCGTCGACGAGACGCTCGACGCCGCGCGGCACTACTTCGAGGTCACCGGTCGCCGCGTGAGCATCGAGTACGCGCTGATCAAGGACATGAACGACCACGCGTGGCGCGCCGACCTGCTCGGCGAGAAGCTCAACGCGCGCGGCCGCGGCTGGGTGCACGTCAACCCGATCCCGCTGAACCCGACCCCGGGGTCGATCTGGACCGCGAGCGACCCTGCCGTCGAGGCGGAGTTCGTGGCACGATTGCGCGGGCACGGGATCCCGACGACGATCCGTGACACCCGCGGCAGCGACATCGACGGCGCCTGCGGGCAGCTCGCTGCAGAGGAGGACGAGTGAGTTCGCTGTTCACCACGGTCTCGAAGACCCGGAACGGGTACGACCCGGAGGAGGTCGACGACTTCTTCGAGCACGCACGTGACGTGTACGAGGGGCGTGCGTCGGACCGGCTGACGAGCACCGAGATCCAGACGTCGGTGTTCGACCTCATCCGGGGCGGGTACGACACGCACGAGGTGGACGCCGCGCTCGACCGTCTCGAGGGGGCGTTCATCGCCCGTCAGCGCGCGGAGTACGTCGCGGCGCACGGGCAGCAGGCGTGGATGAACGCGCTCGCGGAGCGTGCCCGCACGCTGTACGGGCGCCTGGGCCGGCCCGACGGCGAGAAGTTCGCGCCCGCCGAGCGCGGCAAGCCCGCGTACGACATGGACGACGTCGACGACCTGTGCGACCGGCTCGTGGCCTACTTCGACCGCCAGGTCCCGATCACGGCCGCGGAGATCCGCTCCGCGACGTTCGGGCGTGCCCGCGGCCGCGACGGCTATGCCGAGGGCGCGGTCGACGCGTTCTTCGCGCGGGCCATCGAGGTGCTGCTCGGCGTCGAGTGACGCAGTACCCGGGCTCTGCCCGGGCCCGGGCTGCGGCGACGGGCCCGGTCGGGCCGACGGCCGTCTCGTGACGGCCGACCCTCGGACCGCGTCCCACCCGGTCGTCCGACGGGCGGTGGCACGGCTGGCCGAGGTCAACGCACGTCATCCGTGGAACCACAACGAGCACTTCCACCCGTGGGTCGTGCGCCGCGTGCCTCGCGGTGCCCGGCTCGCCCTCGACGTGGGGTGCGGAGCGGGAGCCCTGCTGGGGGTCCTGCGCGGACGTGTCGAGGCCGTGCACGGCATCGACGCCGACGCGGGGATGGTGGCGGCCGCGCGTGCGCGTCTCGCCGACGACCCGCGCGTGACGGTCCGGCGGACGGCGTTCGACGCCGTCGGCTCACCGCAGGACGTGCTGCGCGCCGAGGCGCTGCTTGACCCCGAGGCGCTGCCAGGCCCCGAGGCTCTCCGCCCCGGCGATCCCCGCCCGGACGTTCCTCGTCCTGGCGTGCCCGGGGCCGGCGGTCCCACCGACGCGGGCACCGAGCCGCAGGCGTACGACGTCGTGACGATGGTGGCCGTCCTGCACCACCTCGACCTCGAGGACGCCCTCGCACGGGTCCGGGACCTGCTCGCGCCCGGTGGCAGGCTGCTCGTCGTCGGCCTCGCGCGCGTGGCCTCGCCGCGCGACGTCGCCGTCGACGTGGTCTCGGCGGTGCTCAACCCGCTCGTCGGGATGGTCAAGCACCCGCGGCGGGCGCGTCCGGGCGATACCGGGGCCGACGCGCCGGGGATGCCCGTCCGCGCCCCCGGACGCTCGGTCGACGAGATCGTGCGGGCGGCTCGCGCGCTGCTGCCGGGCGCCCGGGTCCGGCGCCGGCTGTTCTTCCGGTACACGCTCGAGTGGACGAGCCCTGGCCGGCGCTGACCGGCCCGACCCCGTCGGGCAGACCGACGGGACCCGGTCGCGGCCGGTGCGGTCAGGTCCGGCAGACCTGGGAGGATGGTGACCATGCACGATCGCCCGTCCACCGCGCCCCGCTCCCTGACGATCCTCGGGTCGACCGGATCGATCGGGACCCAGGCGATCGACGTCGTCCGTTCCCACCCGGGCCGGTTCCGCGTCGACGCGCTGTCCGCGGGGGGCGGCGACGTGGGGCTGCTCGCGCGCCAGGCCGCAGACCTGGGCGTCGCGTCGGTCGCCGTGGCCGACGCGACCCGGGCGGGCCCGCTCGAGGCCGCGCTCGCCGACGCGTTCGCGGGTCGCGACGCGGCACCTGAGCTGCTCGCCGGACCGCACGCCGCCGCCGAGCTCGCGGGGCGCGGGAGCGACGTCGTGCTCAACGGCGTCACCGGGTCCGTCGGCCTCGGCCCGACGCTCGCCGCGCTGCGCGGCGGGTCGACCCTGGCCCTCGCCAACAAGGAGTCGCTCGTCGCGGGCGGCGCGCTCGTGCGGGCCGCGCAGCAGCGCGCGGACCAGATCGTGCCCGTCGACTCGGAGCACTCCGCGATCGCGCAGTGCCTGCGCTCGGGAGGGCGCGGCGAGGTGCGCCGGCTGGTCCTCACCGCCTCCGGCGGGCCGTTCCGCGGCTGGGCGGCGGACGACGTGAAGGCCGCGACCGTCGACCAGGCGCTCGCGCACCCGACGTGGGCCATGGGCCCCGTGGTCACGGTCAACTCGGCGAGCCTCATGAACAAGGGCCTGGAGCTCATCGAGGCGCACCTGCTGTTCGACGTGCCGGTCGACGACATCACCGTCGTCGTGCACCCGCAGTCGGTCGTGCACTCGATGGTGGAGTTCGTCGACGGCTCGACGATCGCCCAGGCGTCGCCCCCGGACATGCGCCTGCCCATCGCCCTCGGGCTGAGCTGGCCCGAGCGGCTCGACGTCGTGACCCCGCCGTGCGACTGGACGCGGGCCACGTCGTGGACGTTCGAGCCGCTCGACGACCAGGCGTTCCCCGCCGTGGGTCTCGCGCGCGCCGCGGTCGCGGCGAGCGCCACGCACCCTGCGGTCTACAACGCGGCGAACGAGGAGGCCGTCGCGGCGTTCCTCAGCGGACGCGCAGGTTTCGGTGACATCGTGACGACGGTCGAGCGCGTGCTCGCGGCGCACGGGGGAACCGCGGCGGACCGTGTGACGTTGGACGACGTGTCCGCCGCGGAGGGCTGGGCGCGGGCACGCGCGAACGAGCTGCTGGGCCGGCGCTGAGCGGGGCCCGGCGGGACCGAGGATCGAGGACCGGTCGGTGAGCGACGGGTCGAGGGACGGGTTGAGGAACGTATGGCAGTCGTGATCGGCGTCGCCGTCTTCGTGCTGGGGCTCGTGGTGTCCATCGCCCTGCACGAGGTGGGCCACATGGTGCCCGCGAAGAGGTTCGGCGTGCGCGTGAGCCAGTACATGGTCGGCTTCGGCCCGACCCTGTGGTCGCGTCGCAAGGGGGAGACCGAGTACGGGGTCAAGGCGATCCCGCTCGGCGGCTACGTCCGCATGGTCGGGATGATGCCCCCCGCACCGGCCGGCGCCCGTCCGCGCGGCCAGGGCTTCTTCTCCCAGGTGGTCGCCGACGCGCGCGACGCGAGCACCGAGGAGATCCGGCCCGGCGAGGAGCACCGGGCCTTCTACAACCTCTCCGCGCCGAAGAAGGTCGTCGTCATGCTCGGCGGCCCGTTCATGAACCTGCTCATCGCCGTGGTGCTCACGCTGATCGTCTTCGTCGGCATCGGTCTGCCCGCCGCCACGACGACGGTCGCGAGCGTCACGCCGTGCGTCTCGGGGACCGTGACCGCCGAGCAGACGCAGTGCGCGGCGGGGGACCCGCAGTCGCCGGCCGCGGCGGCCGGCCTCGAGCCCGGCGACACGGTCGTGTCCTTCGATGGCGCCCCCGTCGGCTCGTGGGAGCAGCTCTCCGGCATGATCCGCGGGGCGGCCGACGAGAGCGTCCCCGTGGTCGTCGAGCGCGGCGGCGAGGACGTGACGCTCTCGATCACGCCCGTCGAGGTGCAGCGCCAGGTGGTCGCCGAGGACGGGACGCCCGTCGTCGACGACGCGGGGGAGCCCGTCACGGAGCCCGCCGGCTTCGTCGGGTTCACGCCCACCGCCGAGCGGCAGTCGCTCGGGGTCGGTACCGCCCTCGAGGCCACGTGGCAGCAGGTGAGCGGCACCGCGGCGATCGTCGTGACCCTCCCGGTCAAGGTCGCCGACGCCGTCCACGCCACCTTCACCGACGCGCCGCGCGACCCGAACGGCGTCGCGAGCATCGTCGGCGCGGGGCAGGTCGCGGTCGACATCGCGGGCAGCGACAGCGAGGTGGTCGCGCAGGTCCAGCAGTTCCTGCTCCTGCTCGCCGCGCTCAACGTCGCGCTGTTCGTGTTCAACCTCATCCCGCTGCTCCCGCTCGACGGCGGCCACGTGGTCAACGCGCTCTACGAGGGCGCGAAGCGTACGGCCGCGCGAGTGCGCGGCCTCCCGCGCCCGGGCCCCGCGGACGTCGCCCGCATGATGCCCGTCGCGTACGTGATGTTCGTGGTGCTCATCGGCGTGGGGGCGCTGCTCATCCTCGCGGACATCGTCGACCCGGTGCAGCTCGCCTAGCGCGCCGGTCAGACCTCCTGTGGAGGTTCCGCGACGATGTGCCGGACCGACAGGGAAGGTGACCTGCCGGACAGGTCCGACGTGCGCCGTCGGGCACGGGCGCGGGGGATACTAGGGGGCGTGAGCGTACCCATCAGCCTCGGAATGCCCGCCGCCCCGCCGCCGGTCCTCGCGCCGCGCCGCCCGACCCGCAAGATCAAGGTCGGCAAGGTCGAGGTGGGCGGCGACGCGCCGATCAGCGTCCAGTCGATGACGACGACGAAGACGACGGACATCAACGCGACCCTCCAGCAGATCGCCGAGCTCACGGCGTCGGGCTGCGACATCGTGCGCGTCGCGTGCCCGACGCAGGACGACGCCGACGCGCTGCCGGTGATCGCGAAGAAGTCGCAGATCCCCGTCATCGCGGACATCCACTTCCAGCCGAAGTACGTCTTCGCGGCGATCGAGGCCGGGTGCGCGGCCGTGCGCGTCAACCCGGGCAACATCCGGCAGTTCGACGACCAGGTCAAGGAGATCGCCCAGGCGGCGAAGGACCACGGCACGTCGCTGCGGATCGGGGTCAACGCGGGCTCGCTCGACAAGCGCCTGCTCGCGAAGTACGGCAAGGCGACGCCCGAGGCGCTCGTCGAGTCGGCGGTGTGGGAGGCGTCGCTGTTCGAGGAGCACGACTTCCACGACTTCAAGATCTCCGTCAAGCACAACGACCCCGTCGTCATGGTCCGCGCCTACGAGCTGCTCTCGCAGGCGGGGGACTGGCCGCTGCACCTCGGCGTGACCGAGGCCGGGCCGGCCTTCCAGGGCACGATCAAGTCCGCGACCGCGTTCGGCGCGCTGCTCAGCCAGGGCATCGGCGACACGATCCGCGTGTCCCTCTCGGCCCCGCCGGTCGAGGAGGTCAAGGTCGGCAACCAGATCCTGCAAGCGCTCAACCTGCGCCCGCGCAAGCTCGAGATCGTCTCGTGCCCGTCGTGCGGCCGGGCCCAGGTCGACGTCTACACGCTCGCGGAGAAGGTGACCGCCGGCCTCGAGGGCATGGAGGTCCCGCTCCGCGTCGCGGTCATGGGCTGCGTCGTCAACGGCCCGGGCGAGGCCCGCGAGGCCGACCTCGGTGTCGCGTCCGGCAACGGCAAGGGGCAGATCTTCGTCAAGGGCGAGGTCGTCAAGACCGTGCCCGAGTCGCTCATCGTGGAGACGCTCATCGAGGAGGCGCTGCGCATCGCCGAGACGATGACGCCCGAGAACGACGCGCAGGCCGGTCCGCCGGTCGTCACCGTGGGCTGACCACGGTGGCACGCTGGCGTCCGTCGGTCCCGGCCCTGCGGCCGCGGGCCGGGTCGGACGCGCGCGAGCTCTCCGACGCCGACGTGCCCGAGGCGCTCGCGGTGTGCGCGACGGACCCCGTGGCCTCCGCCCTCGCGGCGGCGCGCCTCGAGGTGGCCCTCCGCGTCGGCCTGCGGGCCGCGGGCGGCCACGCGTGGGGATTCCCCGGGCACGGCCCTCTGGAGGCCGTGTGCTGGGCGGGCGCCAACCTCGTCCCGGTGCTCCCGCCGACGCTCGACGACGTCGACCGCCGTGCCGCCGTGGCCGGCTTCGCGGCGTTCGCGCAGCGTGGCGGTCGCCGCTCGTCGTCGGTCGTCGGGGAGCGCGCCGCCGTGCTCGCGCTGTGGGGCGTCCTCGCGGAGACGTGGCCCGCGCCCCGCGAGGTGCGCGCCGACCAGCCGTCGCTCGCCATCGACCGCGCGCCCGACGTCGACCCGGACCCGTCCGTCCGCCGCTCGACGGTCGCGGAGGTGCCCGTCGTGCTGCCCGCGTGCGTGCGCATGTTCACCGAGGAGGTCGGGTACTCGCCCGTCGAGGGCGGTGGTCGGGCGTACGAGGAGCGGGTGCGCTCCCTCGTCGCGGCCGGCCGGTCGTTCGTGCGCCTCGAGGGGCCGGGCGCCCGGCCGCACGTGGTGTTCAAGGCGGAGCTCGGCGCGGTGACGAACCGTGTCGCCCAGGTGCAGGGCGTGTGGGTCGACCCGCGGTACCGCGGTCGCGGCCTCGCCGCACCGGGGATGGCGGCCGTCGTCTCCCTCGCCCGGCAGGCGGCACCGGGGTCGTCGGTCCGTCCTCCCGTCGTCTCCCTCTACGTCAACGACTACAACACGAGGGCGCTCGCGACGTATCGCCGCGTCGGCTTCGAGCAGGTGGGGACTTTCGCGACCGTCCTGTTCTGAGCCGGCGTCCCGCCGCCTCACTTGAGCAGGCGCGACAGGCGACGGTCGGCGAGCACCTGCCCGCCCGTCTGGCACGTCGCGCAGTACTGCAGGCTCCGGTCGGCGAAGCTCACCTCGCGCACCGTGTCCCCGCACACGGGGCACGGCTTCCCGGTGCGCCCGTGCACGCGCATCCCGGACCGCTTCGCGTCCTTGAGCTCCGCGGCCGGCCTGCCCGACGACGCCGCGACGGCCTCGCCGAGCACCTCGCCCACCGCGGCGTGCACCCGGGCGACCTCGTCCGGCGTGAACGAGCGCGTGAGCTTGAACGGGCTCGTCCGCGCGGCGTGCAGGATGTCGTCGGAGTAGGCGTTGCCGATCCCCGCGATCGAGGACTGGTCGCGCAGGAGGCCCTTGACCTGCTGGTTCCGCGCGGCCATGAGCCCGGCCAGCACCTCGGGCGTGAACGCCGGGTCCAGCGGCTCGACGCCCAGCGTCTCGATCGCGCGCACCTCGGCCGGGTCCCGCACGACGTGCACCGCGAGCCGCTTGCGCGTGCCGGCCTCGGTGAGGTCGAACCCCGAGCCGTCGTCGAACCGGACGCGCAGCGCGAGCGAGGCGATCTTCCCGCCGCCGCCACCGCCGAGACGCGGGCGCACCGGCGTCGTGGGCGCCTTCTCCGACCAGCGCAGCCAGCCGCCGCGGGCGAGGTGGAAGACGAGGTGCAGCGCGTCGTCGGCCGCCCCGTGCGCGCCCGGGGGTGCGGTGGAGGGCGACACGACGAGGTCGAGCCACTTGCCGTGCCGGCGCGCCCCCGCGACGGTGCCTCCGACGAGCGCGGTGACGGGCGGGTCGAACGTCTTGAGCGCAGCGATCTGCGCGACGTCGGCGGCGGCGACCGTGCGTCCCGTGGCGCGGTCGTCGAGGAAGCGGACGAGGGCCTCCACCTCGGGGAGCTCGGGCATGGGGCCATCCTCCCCGCCGGTAGGGTTGGGCGCATGTCTTCCGTCACGACCGGCGCCGTCCCCGCGCGCCGCTCCAGCACCGGCGCTGCCGACCTGCTGCGCCTGTCCTCCCTGTTCGTCCGGACGCTGCGCGAGGACCCGGCCGACGCCGAGGTCGCGAGCCACCGGCTCCTCGTCCGCGCGGGCTACATCCGCCGCGCCGCCCCCGGCATCTACACGTGGCTCCCGCTCGGTCTGCGCGTCCTGCGCAAGGTCGAGGCCGTCGTGCGCGAGGAGATGGCCGCCGCGGGCGCACAGGAGGTGCACTTCCCGGCGCTGCTGCCCAAGGAGCCCTACGAGGCGACGGGCCGCTGGACGGAGTACGGGCCGAACCTCTTCCGTCTCAAGGACCGCAAGGACGGCGACTACCTCCTCGCCCCGACGCACGAGGAGATGTTCACGCTCCTCGTCAAGGACCTGTACTCGTCGTACAAGGACCTGCCGCTGACGATCTACCAGATCCAGACGAAGTACCGCGACGAGGCGCGTCCGCGCGCCGGGCTCATCCGCGGGCGCGAGTTCGTCATGAAGGACGCGTACTCGTTCGACGTGTCCGACGAGGGCCTCGAGCGCTCGTACGAGGCGCAGCGGGACGCGTACCGGCGCATCTTCGAGCGCCTCGGCCTCGAGTACGTCGTCGTCGCGGCGATGTCCGGCGCGATGGGCGGCTCGCGCTCGGAGGAGTTCCTCACCCCGACGCCGATCGGCGAGGACACCTTCGTGCGCTCCGCGGGAGGCTACGCGGCGAACGCCGAGGCCGTGGTCACGCCCGTGCCCGACGCCGTCGACTACACCGCTGCGCCCGCCGCGCACGTCGAGGACACCCCGGGCACGCCCACCATCGACTCGCTCGTCGCCTTCGCGAACGAGCACCACCCCCGCGGCGACCGGGCGTGGACCGCCGCGGACACGCTGAAGAACGTCGTGCTCGCCGTGACGCACCCGGACGGGCGCCGCGAGGTCGTCGTCGTCGGCCTGCCGGGCGACCGCGAGGTCGACCTCAAGCGCGTCGGTGCGGCCTTCGAGCCCGCCGAGGTCGAGCCCGCGACGGACGCGGACTTCGCCGCGCACCCCGAGCTCGTCAAGGGCTACCTCGGCCCGCAGGTGCTCGGCCCCAACGTCCAGCGCGAGGCGCCCGACGCGCGCGACGACGCCGCCGACGGCGAGCCCGTGCGGCACTCGATCCGGTACCTGCTCGACCCGCGGGTCGTCGCGGGCACGCGCTGGATCACCGGGGCGAACGAGGACGGGCGCCACGTGTTCGACCTCGTCGCCGAGCGGGACTTCTCCGCCGACGGCACCGTCGAGGCCGCCGAGGTGCGCGCCGGCGACCCTGCCCCCGACGGGTCGGGCCCGCTCGAGCTCGCGCGCGGGATCGAGATCGGCCACATCTTCGCGCTCGGCCGCAAGTACGCCCAGGCCCTCGGCCTCACGGTGCTCGACGAGAACGGCAAGCAGGTCGTCGTGACGATGGGCTCGTACGGCATCGGCGTGACGCGTGTGCTCGCGGCCCTCGCCGAGGCGAACCACGACGACGCCGGGCTCGCCTGGCCCGCGCACGTCGCCCCGGCGCACGTGCACGTCGTCGCCACCGGGAAGGACGCGAGCATCTTCGAGGAGGCCGACCGGCTCGCGACCGAGCTGGCCGCGCGCGGCGTCGAGGTCCTCTACGACGACCGCCCGAAGGTCTCGCCGGGCGTGAAGTTCAAGGACGCCGAGCTGCTCGGCGTGCCGCTCCTGCTCGTCGTCGGCCGTGGTCTCGCCGACGGGGTCGTCGAGGTGCGCCCGCGCGTTGGCGAGGCCGTGCAGGTCGCGGTGGGAGACGCCGTCGAGCACGTCGCGCGGCAGGTCGACGCGCTGCTCGCCTGAGCAGGCCGTGTCCGAGGCCGCCGCGTCCGGTGCTCCGGGACGCCGGAGCGGGGCCCGTCAGGAGGCGGGCTGCTGCTCCGGCATCCCGGGGAACGCCACGGGCGCCGCGCCCCACGCGAGCGCGGCGAGCCACGAGTCGGTGAGCAGCGCGAGCGCGTCCCCGCGGGACTCCGGGGCGGCGGTCGCGACGAGCGACGCGTACGACGCCGTGAGCTCCGTCTCGAGCCGCCGGGCGAGCGTCGTGACGTCCTCGCCGTCAGGGAGCACGTAGGCGGTCCGGCGCGGGTCCTGGTCCGTGCCGTCGGTCCCTGCGGCGAGCGCCCAGGCCTGGGCCCGCGCGCGGTGCTCGGCGGCGCGGGCGACGGCCGCGGTGCGGACGTCGCCGTCGACCTGGGCGCCCCGCACCTCCAGGGCGTACCCGGCGGCGTCCTCGGCGGCGACGAGCGTCGCGAGGTCGGCGGCGCCGACGCCCGAGGGCGTGTCCTCGACAGGGGCGACGGCGACGTCGAGGTCCGCCGCGGCGTCGGAGCCGGTCGCGGCGGCGAGACGCTGCGCCGAGACGTGCTCCGACGCCGCGACCGACGCGAGCAGTCGGGCGAGCTCCGCGTCCCGCGTCAGGTCGGCGGACGCGCGCGTGCGCTGCGCCGCCCCGACGAGCGCCGTCACGACGTCGTCCGTGGTCGGCGCCGCGGTGCTCGTGCCGTCCGCCGTCCCGTCCCCGGTGACCGGTGCGTCCTGCGAACCGTCGCCCGCGGGGTCGTCGGGACCCTCGTCGTCCCCCTCACCGGGGGCCGGCGACGTGGTGACCTCGACCGGCTCGGGCGAGCTCTCGCCGTCGGTCTCCGTGGGAACGGGCAGGCCCGACTCGTACACGCCGCCGAGCGCCTGCACGTGCTGCTCGGCGAAGCGGCCCGCCTCGTCGAGCGCCGCGAGCACGGTCGGGTCGGTGACGGTCGGTGCCACGGCGGCCGCGAGGTCCTCGACGGCGAGCGCGTCGTCCACGGCGGCCCGGCGGACGACCTCGTGCACGTCGGGGCTCGGCTCCGTGGGCTCGGGGGTCTCGAGCCGCACACCGCACCCCGCCACCAGCAGGGTGGTCACGAGGGCGAGCGCCGCGAGCACCGGCCGTCGGTGGCGACGGCCGTGGAACAGGGGCCGAGGGCTGCGCAGGGCGACTCGCCCGGAGGCTCCGGGCGCGAGGCGGGCAGCGGTGGCGTCGGGTGTCATCGGGGGCGATGATGTCATGTTCCGGGTGCGCGAGTCGTTACGCTGGACCCTGGTCGAGAGACAGCACAACAACACACCGGTCGTATCCGTGCCCGGCGTGGGAGCGGACAGGAGCTGAGTGATGGCAGGGCAGGCGGGCCGACAGGCCGCTGGGGAGACCGGCGGCAGAGGCGGTGACGCGCTCCGGGAGAGCGTGCGCCGGGGACTCGAGCCGGTGGTGGACGAGGCAGGGCTCCACCTCGAGGACGTCACGGTCTCCCGCGCCGGTGCGCGATCCGTGGTCCGGGTGGTCCTCGACCTCCCCGAGGATGCGCAGGGCAGCCTCAGCCTCGACGCGGTGGCCGAGGCCACGCGACCGATCTCCGCCGCGCTCGACGAGCTGGACGCCCTTCCCGGCGCCTACACGCTCGAGGTCTCGACGCCCGGCACCGACCGGCCGCTGACGGAGCGCCGCCACTTCCTGCGCGCGCGCGGCCGGCTGGTGCGGCTCGTCCTGGCCGACGGCGGTTCCGTCGAGGGGCGGCTCCGCGCCGTCGACGACGCCGGGCTGCACCTCGACGTCGCCGGTCCGCGCGGCGCGACGACCGACCGCGTCGTCGCCCTCGGGGACGTCGCGCGCGGGCAGGTCCAGGTCGAGCTGAAGCGCGCGCTCGAGGCCGACCTGCCGGAGCTCGACGCCGACGACACGGCGGATGCCGACGACGAGACCGCGGGCCGCGGTCCCCACGACGAGGAGGTCTGATCGATGGACATCGACATGAGCGCGCTGCGCCTGCTGGAGCGCGAGAAGGACATCAGCCTCGACGTCCTCGTCGCCGCGATCGAGCAGGCCCTGCTGTCCGCGTACCACCGCACGCCCGACGCGTACGCCCGGGCGCGCGTCGAGCTCGACCGCAAGAGCGGCCACGTCACGGTCTGGGCCCGCGAGGAGCTCCCGGCGACGCCGTCGGAGGACGACGACGAGGACGCGCCGCGCGGTCCCGTCGAGCACGGCCCCGAGTTCGACCACACGCCGGCGGACTTCGGCCGCATCGCGACGTCCACCGCGCGCCAGGTCATCGTGCAGCGCCTGCGGGACGCCGAGGACGACCAGATCCTCGGCACGTTCCGCGGCAAGGAGGGCGAGGTCCTCGCCGGGGTCATCCAGCAGGGCCGCGACCCGCGCGTCGTGCTCGTCGACGTCGGCGGGACCGAGGCGGTCCTGCCGCCGCACGAGCAGGTCCCGACCGAGGAGTACGTGCACGGCGAGCGCCTGCGCGCGTACGTCCTCGAGGTCGCCCGGGGAATGAAGGGCGCGCAGATCACGTTGAGCCGCACGCACCCGAACCTCGTGCGCAAGCTGTTCGAGCTCGAGGTCCCCGAGGTCGCGGACGGCTCCGTGGAGATCACCGCGATCGCCCGCGAGGCGGGACACCGGTCCAAGGTCGCCGTGCGCTCGACCGTGCCGGGGCTCGGCGCCAAGGGCGCGTGCATCGGGCCGATGGGCTCGCGCGTCCGCGCGGTCATGGCGGAGCTGCACGGCGAGAAGATCGACATCGTCGACCACAGCGACGACCCTGCGCGCCTCGTCGCGAACGCTCTCTCGCCGGCACGTGTGTCGTCCGTCACGATCGTCGACGCGGAGGCCCGTGCCGCCCGTGTCGTCGTCCCGGACTTCCAGCTCTCCCTCGCGATCGGCAAGGAGGGGCAGAACGCCCGGCTCGCCGCGAAGCTCACGGGGTGGCGGATAGACATCCGCTCCGACGAGGGCGGCGACGGTGCGTCGCCCGACGACCGGAGCTCCTCCGCCGGCGAGGCCCCGACCGCGGGTCGAGAGCCCGCGGAGCGGTAGCGCGCACGGTGCCTCGGTCACGTACCGCGGGGCAGCGCGCTAGACTGTCATCGACCGGGCCGCGTGCCCGCATCCCGACCGTGCCCACGGACCTCCCCCCGAACCCCGGAACTCCGGTGTCGGGTCCGGTCCGCACGTGCGTCGGGTGCCGGGAGCGCGACCTGAGATCCGTCCTCCTCCGTCTGGTCGTCGACCGGTCCGGCACGAGCGCCGACGAGCCCCGGCTCGCGGTCGACGTCCGGCGGTCGCTCCCAGGGCGCGGCGCGTGGCTCCACGCGACGACGCGGTGCCTCGAGGCGGCGGAACGCCGGCGGGCCGTCCCGCGGGCCCTGCGACTCGTAGGCCCGCTCGACCTCGCCGCGGTCCGCGCCGTCGTCGAGGCCCAGCAGGAGAAGGACGGACGAACCGCGCGTCACGACCAGGACCCCGGATGACCCGGGCCGGGTCACCCTGTGGCCGCACGCACGGCCGCACTGCACGACACGTCGACAAGGAAGCGGGTTAGAAGCCGATGGGCACGCGATGAGTACCCAGCGATGAGCACCCAGCACTAACGACGGTCCTCCCTGTCCGGGGCGGGCCGAGACAGGAGAGTTGTGGCAAAGGTCCGCGTCTACGAGCTCGCGAAGGAGCTCGGGGTGGAGAGCAAGACCATCATGACCAAGCTGACGGAGCTCGGTGAGTTCGTCCGCTCGGCATCCTCGACCATCGAGCCACCGGTGGTCCGCAAGCTGCGCGACGCCTTCCCCGCCGGGGGAGCAGCGCCGAGCCGTCCTGCGGCCGCCCGTCCGGCGCCCGCGGCGGCGTCGAAGCCCGCAGCACCGAAGCCCGCCCCGAAGGCGGAGCCGCGCCCGGCACCGGCGACGGAGGCCCCTGCCGCCGAGGCACCGGCCACGGCGCCCGCGCCGCAGGCACCTGCGGCCGAGGCAGCGGCGCCCGCAGAGCGTCCGGCGCCCGCGCCGGCTCCTGCGCCCGCGCAGAAGCCGACCGCCTCGCCCAAGCCGGGCGGTGGCTCCAACACGCCCGCGCCGCGTCCCGGCGCACGCCCCGGCGCGTCGCGTCCGGGCAACAACCCGTTCGCGCCCAGCCAGGGCATGCCGCGCCAGGGCGGTCCTCGCCCCGGCGCCCCGCGCCCGGGCAACAACCCGTTCGCGCCCAGCCAGGGCATGCCCCGTCCGGGCAGCCGTCCTGAGCGCACCGACGCCGGGGCTGCTGCCGGTGGTGGCGAGCGCTCGGGCGGTCCCCGTCCCGGTGGTCCCCGCCCCGCGCCGCGTCCCGGTGGTCCCCGTCCGAACCCGGGCATGATGCCGGGCCGCACCTCGGTCGGCCGTCCCGGTGAGCGTCCTGCTCCCGGTGGTCGTCCCGGCGGCGGCGGTGGCGGCGGAGGCCGCGGTGGCTTCGGCGGTCGTCCCGGTGGCGGTGGCGGTGCCCCCGGCGCCGGTGGCGGTTTCGCCGGTCGCCCCGGTGGTGGCGGTCGTCCCGGTGGCGCAGGCCGCGGGTCGACCCAGGGTGCCTTCGGTCGCGCCGGCGGACGCCCCGTCCGCGGACGCAAGTCGAAGCGGGCGAAGCGCCAGGAGTTCGAGCAGATGCAGGCGCCGTCGCTCGGCGGCGTGCAGGTTCCCCGCGGCAACGGCAAGACCGTCGTCCGCCTGCGGCACGGCTCGTCCCTGAACGACTTCGCCGACAAGATCGACGCGAACCCGGCGAGCCTCGTCACGGTGCTGTTCCACCTCGGTGAGATGGCGACCGCGACGCAGTCGCTCGACGAGGACACGTTCGGCACCCTCGCGTCCGAGCTGGGCTACATCATCGAGATGGTCTCGGCCGAGGAGGAGGACCGCGAGCTGCTCGGGTCGTTCGACATCGACCTGGACGCCGAGCTCGAGGCCGAGGGCGACGACGAGCTGGCGGCGCGTCCGCCGGTCGTCACCGTCATGGGCCACGTCGACCACGGAAAGACCAAGCTCCTCGACGCGATCCGCCAGACGGACGTCGTCGCGGGCGAGGCCGGCGGCATCACGCAGCACATCGGTGCCTACCAGGTGCGCCACGAGCACGAGGGCAACGACCGCGCCATCACCTTCATCGACACCCCGGGTCACGAGGCGTTCACCGCCATGCGTGCCCGTGGTGCCCAGGTGACGGACATCGCGATCCTCGTCGTGGCCGCCGACGACGGCGTCATGCCGCAGACCATCGAGGCGCTCAACCACGCCCAGGCGGCGAACGTCCCGATCGTCGTCGCGGTGAACAAGGTGGACAAGGAGGGGGCCAACCCCGCCAAGATCCGCCAGCAGCTCACCGAGTACAACCTGGTGGCCGAGGAGTACGGCGGCGACACGATGTTCGTCGACGTCTCCGCGAAGCAGAACATGGGCATCGACGACCTCCTCGAGGCCGTCCTGCTCACGGCCGACGCCTCGCTCGACCTGCGCGCCAACCCCGACAAGGACGCGCGCGGTGTCGCCATCGAGGCCAACCTGGACAAGGGCCGCGGCGCCGTCGCGACCGTCCTCGTCCAGTCCGGCACGCTGCACGTCGGTGACGCGATCGTCGCCGGCACGGCCCACGGCCGCGTCCGCGCGATGTTCGACGAGCACGGCACCGCCGTGACCGAGGCGGGCCCCGCCCGTCCGGTCCTCGTGCTCGGGCTCGCGTCCGTGCCGAGCGCCGGCGACACGTTCCTCGTGGCACCCGACGAGCGCACCGCCCGTCAGATCGCCGAGAAGCGCGAGGCCGCCGAGCGCGCCGCCCTCCTGGCCAAGCGCCGCAAGCGCATCAGCCTCGAGGACTTCACGCAGGCGCTCCAGCAGGGCAAGGTCGAGACCCTCAACCTCGTCCTCAAGGGCGACGTGTCGGGTGCCGTCGAGGCGCTCGAGGACGCGCTGCTCAAGATCGACGTCGGCGAGGAGGTCGAGCTGCGCGTCATCCACCGCGGTGTGGGTGCCATCACGCAGAACGACGTCAACCTGGCGACGGTCGACAACGCGATCATCATCGGCTTCAACGTGAAGTTCGGCGAGCGCGTCGAGGACCTGGCCGAGCGCGAGGGCGTCGACGTCCGCTTCTACTCGATCATCTACCAGGCGATCGACGACGTGGAGGCAGCGCTCAAGGGCATGCTCAAGCCGGAGTACGAGGAGGCCCAGCTGGGCGCCGCGGAGATCCGTGAGATCTTCCGCTCCTCCAAGTTCGGCAACATCGCCGGGTCGATCGTCCGGTCCGGCGAGATCCGCCGCAACGCCAAGGCGCGCGTGCTGCGCGACGGCAAGGTCGTGGGGGACAACCTCACGGTCGAGTCGCTCAAGCGGTTCAAGGACGACGCGACCGAGGTCCGCGAGGGCTACGAGTGCGGTATCGGGCTCGGGTCCTTCAACGACCTGCAGATCGGCGACACGATCGAGACGTTCGAGATGCGGGAGAAGCCGCGTTCCTGACGTTCGACGTTGCTCGGGGGCGGTCACGTTTCGTGGCCGCCCCCGGGCGTACCTGCGGCGCCGGCTCACCTCCGGACCGTGACTCCGCAGGGCGGCGGCGGGTCTACCATCCGCCCGCTCGTCCCTCGCGGGCTCCCGCCAGACCCACCACGACCCGCCGCCGCCCTGCTGCGCCCCGGTCCTCTGCGTGCGCCCCCCGGCTCGGCCGGGGACCACGGCGCGGCGTACGGTCGTCCCGTCATCGAGCCGGCGCCGCCCGGCATGAAAGGAAGAAAGTCATGGTCGATCACCCTCGGGCGAGGAAGCTCGCCGACCGGATCAAGGTCATCGTCGCGCAGATGCTGGACACGCGGATCAAGGACCCGCGGCTCGGGTTCGTCACCGTCACCGACGTGCGCGTGACCGGGGACCTGCAGAACGCCTCGGTGTTCTACACGGTCTACGGCACCGACGAGGAGCGGGAGGGCACCGCCGCCGCGCTGGAGAGCGCGAAGGGGATCATCCGGTCCGAGGTCGGCAAGCAGACGGGTATCCGCCTCACGCCGACGCTCGAGTTCCACCTGGACTCCGTGCCCGAGACGGCGGCGCACCTCGACGCTGCGCTCATCGAGGCCCGGCGTCGCGACGCCGAGCTCGCCGCGCTGCGCGAGGGCAAGTCCTTCGCGGGCGACGAGGACCCGTACCGCACGCCCGAGCAGGGCGATGAGCGCGCCGAGGACTGACCGCCCCGCGCCGCCGCCGCGGCGCCCGACCGCGCCCGACGGGCTCCTCGTCGTCGACAAGCCCGCGGGCTGGACGAGCCACGACGTCGTCGGGCGCGTCCGGCGGCTCGCCGGCACGCGCAAGGTCGGGCACGCCGGGACGCTCGACCCGATGGCCACCGGCGTGCTCGTGCTGGGCGTGGGTCGGGCGACGAAGCTGCTGACGTACGTCGTGGGCGCCGACAAGGAGTACCGGGCGACCGTGCGCCTCGGCGTGACGACGACGACCGACGACGCCGAGGGCGAGGTCGTCGCCCGGGCCGACGCGTCCGGCGTCGTACGGGCGGCCCTCGACGTGGAGGTGGCACGCCTCACGGGCGACATCCTCCAGGCGCCGAGCGCGGTCAGCGCGATCAAGGTCGACGGGAAGCGCGCGTACGCGCGCGTCCGTGCGGGCGAGCAGGTCGAGCTCGCGGCCCGGCCCGTGACCGTGTCGCGGTTCGACGTGCACGACGCGCGCACGGTCGCGCCCGGCACCGCCGGGCTGCCCGACGACGTCCCCGCGGCCCTCGACCTCGACGTCACCGTCGTGTGCTCGTCGGGCACGTACGTCCGCGCGCTCGCCCGGGATCTCGGGGCCGCTCTCGGCGTCGGGGGACACCTCACGGCGCTGCGACGCACGCGGGTCGGCGGCTACGCCCTCGAGGGGGCCGTCACCCTCGAGGAGGCCGAGGCGCAGGCCGACCGGGACGAGGTCCTCGCCACGGTGCCCCTCGCCGACGCGGCGCGCGCGACCTTCCCGGTGCGCGACCTCACCGACGCCGAGTCCGTCGCGCTGTCCTACGGTCAGTGGGTCGCGGCGTCGGGCGCCGCAGGGACGACGGCCGCGATGGCGCCCGACGGCACGCTCGTCGCGCTCGTCGAGGACACCCGCCGGGGCGGTGCGGACCTCGCGCGGCCCGTCCTCGTGCTCGCGCCTGCGTGACCTGCACCACACCACCGACCTCCTCGCGGGGGTCGCGCGGTCACGACGGCCGGTCCCCGTCGTGGCAGGCTTGACCCTCGCGACACCGTCGCCCGGCAGGACGTCGGCACGCCACCGGCCGGACGACCGATCCCTACACCACCCGAGGAGCTCGCACGTGCACCTGTGGACGGCCCTGAGCCAGGTCCCGTCGGGGTTCGGCCCGACCGTCGTGACCCTCGGCAACTTCGACGGCGTCCACCGCGGCCACGCACAGGTCCTCGGCCGCATCGTCGACCTCGCCCGGTCGCGCGACGCCCGGGCCGTCGCCGTGACGTTCCACCCGCACCCCGCCGTCGTGCACCGGCCGGACGAGGCGCCCGAGCTGATCACGGGCATCGCGGACCGGGTCGAGCTGCTCGCGGCCACCGGCCTCGACGCGGTCCTCCTCGTGGAGTACACGCTCGGCTTCGCGCGCCAGACGCCCGAGGAGTTCGTGCAGACGTACCTCGTCGACGGCCTGCACGCCGGGACCGTCGTCGTCGGTCACGACGTGCGGTTCGGACGGGACAACTCCGGCACCCTCGCCACGATGGTCGAGCTCGGCGCGCGCCACGGGTTCGAGGTCGTCGCGATCGACGACGTCGGACAGCACCAGGGCGTCCCCGTCACCGAGGGCGACGCCGGGCACGACGCCCGCTGGTCGTCGACCGGTGTGCGGGCGCTCCTCACGGCGGGCGACGTCCGGGAGGCGGCGCGCATCCTCGGGCGTCACCACCGGGTGCGCGGAGCCGTCGTCCACGGCGACGCGCGCGGTCGCGACCTGGGGTTCCCGACGGCCAACCTCGGGGAGATCGCCGGCATGGTCCCCGCGGACGGCGTCTACGCCGGATGGCTGGAACGCCCGCAGCTCGCCGCCGCCGACCCGGACCACCCGGACGTCCGGCTGCCCGCCGCGATCTCCATCGGCACCAACCCGACGTTCGACGGACTCGAGCGGCGCGTCGAGGCCTACGTGCTCGACCGCACCGACCTGGACCTCTACGACGAGGACGTCGTCCTCGAGCTCGTCGACCGCCTCCGGCCGACGCTGCGCTTCGACGGCGTCGAGCCCCTCGTCGCGCAGATGCACGACGACGTGGCGCGCGCGCGCACGGTGCTCGCGGCCGACGTGGGTCCCGCGGCGTGAGCGCGCCGGCCCTCGAGGCACGCGGCCTCCGGGTCGGCTACGGGGACGTGCCGGTCTGCGCGCCGGTCGACCTCACGGTGCGCGCCGGCGAGGTGTGGGCCGTCGTCGGACCCAACGGGAGCGGCAAGTCGACCCTCCTGCGCACGCTCCTCGGCCTCCAGCCGCCGCTCTCGGGTTCGGTCGCCGCGTTCGGCCGCCCGGTCGACGAGCGCGAGCGCGCCTTCCGCGCGCGCGTCGCGGGCGTCCTCGACGACGACGCGTACTTCCCGGGGCTCACGGTGCGCGAGCACCTCGTCCTCGTGGCGCGCGGCCACGGCGTACCGCGCGCGGGCGTGGTCGTCGACGCGCTCCTCGACCGCTTCGGGATCGCCTCGCACGGCGGGGCCTTCCCGACCGAGCTCTCGTCGGGCCAGCGTCGCAGGCTCCTGCTCGCCGCAGGGTTCGTCCGCCCGCGCGACCTGCTCGTGCTCGACGAGCCCGAGCAGCGGCTCGACCCGGGCATGCGCGCCGACCTCGCGGTCCTCCTCGGCGACGAGGCCCGGCGCGGCACGGCGGTCGTGCTCGCGTCCCACGACCCGGTGCTCGTCGGCGCTCTGGAACCGCACGGGCTGCTCGTCGGGGACGACGCGTGCACCGTCCTCGCCTCCGACCGGACGCGCGACGTGCTCGCCGAGGTGCGGTGACACGCCCGTGAGCGAGCTGTCGTCGGGCGCCGGGCGCGGCCCCCTGCCCGAGGTGCGCACCGACCCGGACGAGCTCCTCACCGGTCGTGAGCTGCGCACGCTCACGGCCCGCGCCGTGCGCGCCCGGGCCGACGCCGGTCCGGGCGAGGTGGTCGTCGACGTCGCCTACGCCGTCGTGTCGGCGCTGCTCGCGGTCGGGATGGTCGCCGGTGCCGCGAACGTGGTGCGCGGGGTGCTGCTCGCCGACCCGGGCGCCGACGCGGACGTCGTGCTGAGCGCGTCGACGGTCCGGGCGCTCGTGACGTGCGCGTTCCTGGCCGTCGTGCTCGCCGCCGCCGCTCGCCTCGGGCCGCTGGGGGTGGGCAGCGCGGGCGCGCGGTGGTGGCTCCCGGCGCCGTCCGGGCGCGGCGGTCTCCTCTCGCCGTCGTACGCCCGCGCCCTGCTCGCCGGCGCGGGTCTGGGCGCGCTCGGGGGAGCGGCGATCGCGCTCGGGACGGCCGCCGGTGTCGTCGACGCCGCGCGGGCCGCGCTCGCCGTCGGCGTCGTGGCCGTGCTCCTCGTCGTCGTCGCGGGACTCGTCCAGCCGCACGCGCGCGCCACGGCCCGGCTCGCGCGCTGGGCGGACGTCGCCGTCGCCGTCGTCCCGGTGGCGGGCGTCGCCCTCGTGCTCCGGGGCGGCGCGGACGTCACGGCGACGCTCCCGCCGCTGGTGGTCCTCGTCCTCGGCGCCGTCGCGGCCGGTCTCGCCGTCTGGTGGTGGACGCGCCGGGAACGCCTGGGCGCCCCCGTCCTGCGCGCGCAGGGGTCGGTCCTGGACCACGTGGGCGGAGCGGTGCTCTCGCTCGACGTCCGCGAGCTCGGTCGTGCGTTCGCGCGCGCGGGCGGGGCGCAGCGGCGCGTCCGGCGCGCTGCGTCGCTGCGCGTCGTGCGCGGACCCGCCACGGCGGTCGTCGCGGCCGACCTCGTGCTGCTGCGCCGCAGCCCGACGTCGCTCGCGCACCTCGCCGGCCTCGCGGCGCTGCTCGTCGTCGTCCACCAGGTGCCGGCGCTCGCGTCGGGCTTCGGCGCCTTCGTCGTGCTGGTCGCCGCGGGTCTGCGCGCGGCGCACCTCGGGGCGGAGGGCGCACGGACCGCCGACCTCGTCCCGGTCCTCGACGCGCTCGTGCCCGTCGGCGCGCGGGTGGGGCGGCTCGCGCGCGTGGTCACCCCGGCGCTGACGGCCGTCGTCTGCCTCGGTCTGGGCGTCGTGCCGCTCGCGCTCGGCACGGGCGACGCGCGGTGGCTCGTCCTCGCCGGGCTGTGCGGCGTCGTGCAGGGCGCCGCAGCCGTCCGCAGCGCGTACCGCACCCCGCCCGACTGGTCGGCCCCGCTCCTCGCCACGCCCGCCGGCGGGATCCCGACCGGTGCGGCCGCCGCCTTCCGCGTCGGCCCCGACGTCGCGCTCCTCGGCTCCGTCCCGCTCGGGGTCGCGCTCCTCGTGGGATCCGCGGGCTGGGGGACGCTCGTGGCGCAGGCGCTCGCAGCGGCCGTCGCGCTCGCCGTGGTGTCGCACGTCCGGTCGCGCTGACCGCGAAGGTCACGAACCCTCGGCGCTCGCCTCCCTCCGGGTGTGAGGCGCATCACAGCCGTGCTGCGCCGTCGCGGCCCTGTCGGCCGCCTCGCAACGTCCCACTCACAGGAAGGCTCGAGCCATGGAGGCTCAGCAGAACCCGGCGGCCACCGTCGCCGAGGACGTGGTCGACGCCGTCGCCCCCGACGCCGTCGACCAGGCGTCCACCCCGATCGGCCGGACCGTGCGCAGCGTCGGCCACGGATCGACCGTCGCCGCCGTCGACGACACCCCCGACGAGCGCGTCGACCCGGCGTCGTCGAACGCACCGCTCCTGCCCGCCGCGGAGGCAGCCGTCGCCCGCGACCACCTGCTGCACCGGTACGACTCCACGACCGCGTTCGACTACCTTTTCCCGGAGCTCGCCGACCGGTTCCCCGCGTTCCACCTGCCGGTGGGCGACGGCGCGACGGCGAGCACGGTCCAGGCGCTCACGGCCCTCGGCACGGCCATGGTGGCCCGTCCGGCGCCGGTGCCGGGGCGACCGCCGGTCGACCTCAACTCCCACGTCCCGGCCGTCTACACGTACTGGGGCCAGTTCATCGACCACGACATCACCCTCAACACGAACGGGCCGGACACGACGTCCGGCGACGGCGGCGACCAGGCGCTGGGCGACGTCGACGCGTCCCCGTTCGCGGTCTTCGGCCCGAAGGTCGTCGTCCGCTCGCTCCACAACGGCCGCCACCCCGCCCTCAACCTGGACTCGCTCTACGGCAGCGGGCCGGTGTTCGAGGGGGAACCGGGTGTCGGCACCACGCGCAGCGAGGCGTCGTACGTCCCCGGGTCGGCCAAGCTCCGTCTCGGCCGTATCGCGACGGAGCCCGTCGCGTTCCCCGGCGGCCCGACGTTCGCGCTCGTCGCGCCCGGCGACGACGCGCAGCGCGACCTCCCGCGCGACGAGACGGGTTCTCCGCTCATCCCGGACGGGCGCAACGACGAGAACCTCGTCGTGGCGCAGTTCCACCTCGCGATGATCCGGTTCCACAACGCGGTCGTCGACTGGGTCGGTGAGTTCGAGCCGTGGGTCCGCGTCGGGGGCGAGCGCGCAGTGTTCGAGCGCGCGAGCCAGCTCGTGCGGTGGCACTACCAGTGGCTCGTCGTCAACGACTACCTGCGCACGCTCACGAAGCCCGGTGTGCTCGACGCGGTCCTCTTCCGGGACACGTCGGTGTACCGCCCGCGCTACCCGATCTCGATGCCGCTCGAGTTCGCCGTCGCGGCGTTCCGCTTCGGCCACTCGATGATCCGCGACACGTACGACTTCAACGTCAACTTCACGGGGCCGCCGCCCGCCAACGCGAGCCTGGTCCAGCTGTTCCAGTTCACGGGCAACGGCGGCAGCCTGTTCCCGGGACCGTCGGGCGGCCCGGCGCTCCCGTCGAACTGGCCCATCGAGTGGACGCGGTTCGTGGACAAGGGCGACCCGTCGCCGTTCCGCATGGCCGAGAAGATCGACACGTTCCTCGCTCCGAGCCTCGGGACGCTCGTCAAGGAGGGCGTGCTGCCCGACGAGCCGCCCACGCACACGCCGCAGCAGCTCGCCGCGAGCGCGCTGCAGAAGCAGCTCGCCCAGCGCAACCTCCTGCGCGGCTACATGCTCGCGCTCCCGACGGGTGAGGCGGTCGCGAACGCGCTCGGGGTCACGCCTCTGACGACCGCCGAGCTCGAGGACCGTGCCGGCGACGACGTCAAGCAGGCTCTCGCCGCCCTGCGCGGAGGCGACCACGGCGGCACGCCGCTGTGGTACTACGTGCTCAAGGAGGCGGAGGTCCAGGGCAACGGGAGCTTCCTCGGCGACGTGGGGAGCAGGGTGCTGGCGGAGACGTTCGTGTACCTCCTGCGTCAGGACGACACGTCCTACGTGCGCGCGAGCAACCACTGGACGCCCGCGCAGGGCGTGCACTTCGAGGACGGGTCGCTCGTCCTCACGCTGCCGGACGTCCTGCGGTTCGCAGGCGTGCTGCCCGACGCCGCGGGGGAGTTCCGCGGCGGCGGCACCGCCGGGCACGACGGCGCACCGTGACCTGACCACCTGGCCACCAGGCACGACGGTGCGGCCCCCCTCGCGGGGAGGTCGCGCCGTCGTGCTGCGTCCGGTCCGCCGGTCGAGCCGTCGGGCCGGCCGCCGGCCGGACCGCGCGAGGGTGTCCACCTGGTAAGATCGACGGGCCGTCTGATCGGCCGCGGATCCAGAGAGCCTCAGGAAGTTCCTCCTGACGCGCCGCGCAACGAACCCGAAGGAGAACCGTGCCGCTCGACACTGCCACGAAGCAGCGCATCATGACCGAGTACGCGACGAGCGAGGGCGACACCGGTTCGCCGGAGGTCCAGATCGCGATGCTCTCGCAGCGCATCAAGGACCTGACCGAGCACCTCAAGGAGCACAAGCACGACCACCACAGCCGTCGTGGCCTGCTCCTCCTCGTCGGCCAGCGTCGCCGTCTCCTCGGCTACCTGCAGAAGGTCGACATCAACCGCTACCGCAGCCTGATCGAGCGTCTCGGTCTGCGCCGCTGAACCACCCTCTCCAGCCCGGTCCCCTGCGGGGGCCGGGCTGGTCTGGTGAGATGTACCCGTAGAACACCCACTGCGCCGCCGGCCTCTCGTTCGGTCCTCGGTAGTGGCCCACGGACCCCGTCGCGCGTCGTCCTCCCGGACGACGGACGGGTACCGCCGTGGACCTCGATCGAAGACCGCCGAGCGTCGAGCGCGACCGGAGCCCTCTGCGCGCCACGCGCGCGAGCGGCACGGACCGGAACCCTCGACAGGGCTACCCGGGCGGCGCTTCGAGAAAGGGAGGGCACCCGTGGAGGGTCCCGAGATCCAGTTCGCCGAGGCCACGATCGACAACGGTCGCTTCGGCACCCGCACCGTCCGGTTCGAGACCGGGCGCCTCGCCCGTCAGGCGGCGGGCTCCGTCGCCGCGTACCTCGACGACGAGACCATGCTCCTGTCGGCCACGACGGCCGGCAAGCACCCCAAGGAGCAGTTCGACTTCTTCCCGCTGACGGTGGACGTCGAGGAGCGCATGTACGCCGCGGGCCGCATCCCCGGCTCGTTCTTCCGCCGCGAGGGCCGTCCCTCGACGGACGCGATCCTCGCCTGCCGCCTCATCGACCGCCCGCTGCGCCCCCTGTTCGTCAAGGGCCTGCGCAACGAGGTCCAGGTCGTCATCACCGTCCTCGCGATCCACCCGGACGACGCGTACGACACCCTCGCGATCAACGCCGCCTCGGCGTCGACGCAGATCTCCGGCCTGCCGTTCTCCGGCCCGGTCGGCGCGGTGCGCATCGCGCTGATCGACGGCCAGTGGGTCGCGTTCCCCAAGTACTCCGACAAGGAGCGCGCCGTCTTCGACATGGTCGTCGCCGGCCGCAACGTCGTCGCGGCGGACGGCTCGACCGACGTCGCGATCGCCATGATCGAGGCCGAGGCCACCGACAACGCGTGGGGCCTCATCAAGGACGAGGGCGTGGGTGCCCCGACGGAGGACGTCGTCGCCGAGGGCATCGAGGCGGCCAAGCCGTTCATCAAGGCCCTGTGCGACGCGCAGGCCTCGCTCGCCGCGCAGTCCGCGAAGCCGGTCCGCGAGTTCCCCGTCTTCCTCGAGTACCAGGACGACGCGTTCGCGGCCGTCGAGGCCGAGGTCGCGGCGGACCTGCGCGACGCGCTCGCGATCGCCGACAAGCAGGACCGCGAGAACCGTCTCGACGAGATCAAGAACGAGATGGTGGGCAAGCTCCAGGCCGGGTTCGACGGCCGCGAGAAGGAGCTGTCGGCGGCGTACCGTTCGCTGCAGAAGAAGCTCGTGCGCCAGCGCGTCCTCACGGACGGCGTGCGCATCGACGGTCGTGGGCTCGCGGACATCCGCACGCTCTCGGCCGAGGTCGAGGTGCTCCCGCGCGTGCACGGCTCCGCGCTGTTCGAGCGTGGCGAGACCCAGATCATGGGCGTCACGACGCTCAACATGCTCCGCATGGAGCAGCAGATCGACTCGCTCGGTCCGGAGACGCGCAAGCGCTACATGCACAACTACAACTTCCCGCCCTACTCGACCGGTGAGACCGGCCGCGTGGGCAGCCCCAAGCGTCGCGAGATCGGGCACGGCGCCCTCGCCGAGCGCGCGCTCGTGCCGGTGCTGCCGAGCCGCGAGGAGTTCCCGTACGCCATCCGTCAGGTGTCCGAGGCCCTCGGCTCCAACGGGTCGACGTCCATGGGCTCGGTCTGCGCCTCGACGCTGTCGCTCCTCAACGCGGGCGTGCCGCTGCGCGCGGCCGTCGCGGGCATCGCGATGGGCCTCATCTCCGACACGGTCGACGGTGAGACGCGCTACGCGGCGCTCACCGACATCCTCGGGGCCGAGGACGCCTTCGGCGACATGGACTTCAAGGTCGCCGGCACGCGCGAGTTCGTCACGGCCATCCAGCTCGACACCAAGCTCGACGGCATCCCCGCCTCGGTGCTCGGCGGCGCGCTGACCCAGGCGCGCGACGCGCGCCTGACGATCCTGGACGTGCTCGCCGAGGCGATCGACGTCCCGGACGAGATGTCCCCGAACGCCCCGCGCGTCATCTCCGTGAAGGTGCCGGTCGACAAGATCGGCGAGGTCATCGGCCCCAAGGGCAAGATGATCAACCAGATCCAGGAGGAGACGGGCGCGGACATCTCCATCGAGGACGACGGCACGGTCTACATCGGCGCCACCGACGGCCCCTCGGCCGAGGCCGCCCGCGCGGCGATCAACGCGATCGCCAACCCGCACGTCCCGGAGATCGGCGAGCGCTTCGTCGGCACCGTCGTCAAGACGACGTCCTTCGGCGCGTTCATCTCGCTCTCCCCGGGCAAGGACGGTCTGCTGCACATCAGCCAGATCCGCAAGCTCGTGGGCGGCAAGCGCGTCGAGAACGTCGAGGACGTGCTCTCCATCGGCCAGAAGGTCCAGGTCGAGATCGGCGAGATCGACCCGCGCGGCAAGCTCTCGCTGCACGCCGTGGTCGAGGACGCCGGTGACGGCGCCGCGGAGGACGCTCCGGCCACCGAGGGCGGCGACGCCTGACGTGCCCTGGGACCTCCCGCTCGTCCCGGCCGGCAGCGCCGGGGCCGAGCTGACCGCCGGGCAGGACGGTGCGACCATCCGTCGCAGCGTCCTGCCCGGCGGGGTCCGCGTGCTCACCGAGTCGATGCCGGGCCTGCGCTCGGCCACGATGGGCGCGTGGGTCGGCGTGGGCTCGCGCGACGAGACCGACGGCCACTTCGGCTCGACCCACTTCCTCGAGCACCTGCTGTTCAAGGGCACCGCGCGTCGGTCCGCGATGGACATCGCCGAGGCGTTCGACGCCGTCGGTGGTGAGGCCAACGCGGCGACCGGCAAGGAGCACACCTGCTACTACGCGCGCGTGCTCGACACCGACCTGCCGATGGCGGTCGACGTCATCACGGACATGGTGACCTCCGCGCGCCTCGACGCCGACGAGCTCGAGACCGAGCGCGGCGTCATCCTCGAAGAGCTCGCGATGAACGACGACGACCCCTCGGACGTCGTCCACGAGGAGTTCGCCGCGGCCGTCCTCGCCGGCCACCCGCTGGGGCGGCCGATCGGGGGCACGCCCGACACCATCAACGCCGTCCCGCGCGACGCCGTGTGGGAGCACTACCGCTGGCATTACCGGCCCGAGACCCTCGTGGTCGCGGCGGCGGGCGGCGTCGACCACGACGTGCTCGTCGGCCAGGTGGAGCGAGCCCTGACCGACGGCGGGTGGTCGCTCGACGCGGCCGCAGCGCCCCGCGCGCGGCGCGACCCCCACGACCCCGCGCTGGCGGGCGTCGGGGCCGACGGCGTCGAGCTGACCATCCGGCGCACGGTGGAGCAGGCCAACGTCATCATCGGCGGGACGGGACTCTCCGCCACGGACGACCGCCGGTTCACGCTGTCCGTCCTCAGCGCCGCCCTCGGCGGGGGCATGAGCTCGCGCCTCTTCCAGGAGATCCGCGAGAAGCGCGGTCTCGCCTACTCGACGTACTCGTTCGCGTCGGGTCACGGCGGCATCGGCACGTTCGGCCTCTACGCGGGCTGCGCGCCCTCGAAGGTCGACGAGGTGACCGCGCTGCTGCACGGCGAGCTGGACCGGTTCGCCGACGACGGCATCACGGGCGCCGAGCTCGACCGCAGCATCGGCCAGCTCGCGGGCGGCCTCGTGCTCGGCCTGGAGGACTCGGGC
The DNA here is from genome assembly GCF_055181235.1 of Cellulosimicrobium sp. So1_17. Classification (NCBI taxonomy): domain Bacteria; kingdom Bacillati; phylum Actinomycetota; class Actinomycetes; order Micrococcales; family Promicromonosporaceae; genus Cellulosimicrobium; species Cellulosimicrobium sp. So1_17. The sequence continues at coordinate 1,140,587 of NZ_CM143702.1, read as the reverse complement.
TCGCGCATGAGCCGCCTGGGCAAGGCCGAGCTCGTCTACGGCGAGCTGCTGAGCGTCGAGGAGTCGCTCGACGCCATCCGGTCGGTCACCGCGGACGACGTGCGCAAGCTGGCGGGCGAGCTCGCCTCGCGTGCTCGTTCCGTCGTGCGCGTCGGTCCCTTCGGCGACTGAGCGCCGCCAGGGCGGACGCGCACCCGCGACCGCGTCCTGACGGTCCGCCGCACGGCCGTCCCTCCCGCACGGGAGGGGCGGCCGTCGTCGTGCTCGTCGTCACCCGGTCGACCGGGACGCGTCGACCCGCCGGATAGGGTGGCGGGCGTGAGCGAGCAGAACACCACCAGGCAGACCACCTCGGGCCCGCTGCGGGTCGCCGTGCTGGGCGCCGCGGGCCGCATGGGCGCGACCGTGTGCGCGGCGGTCGACGGCGCCCCCGACCTCGAGCTGGTCGCGCGCCTCGACGCGGGCGACACGATCTCGGCGGCGACGCTCGGCGGTGCGGACGTCGCCGTCGACTTCACCGTGCCGTCCGCGACCGAGGCGAACGTCCACGCTCTCGTCGACGCCGGGGTGCACGCCGTGGTCGGGACGACGGGCTGGACCGACGAGAGCCGGGGCCGACTGGTCGAGCACCTCGCGCGCGCGGCGGACGACGGACGACCCGGCCTCGGCGTCCTCATCGCCCCGAACTTCGGGCTCTCCGCCGTGCTCGCGATGACGTTCGCGGCCAAGGCCGCGCGCTACTTCGAGTCGGCCGAGGTCATCGAGCTCCACCACCCGGACAAGGTCGACGCGCCGTCGGGCACCGCACGGCACACCGCCGCCGCGATCGCCGCGGCCCGTGCCGACGCGGGCGTGGCGCCCGCCCCCGACGCCACGGAGACGGGCTGGGAGGCTCGCGGTGCCGACGTCGACGGCGTGCGCGTGCACGCGGTGCGGCTGCGCGGGCTCGTCGCGCACGAGGAGATCCTCTTCGGCAACCCGGGGGAGCAGCTCGTCATCCGGCAGGACTCGTTCGACCGCGTGTCGTTCATGCCGGGCGTGCTGCTCGCGGTGCGCGAGGTCGTGTCGCGACCGGGCCTGACCGTCGGGCTCGAGAACGTGCTGGACCTGGCGTGAGCCACGGTGCGCCCCGCGACCCGGGCGGTCCCGTCGGGCCGCGGGCACGCCGTCCGTGGAAGGCGATCGTGGGCGCGGTGCTCGTCACCGCGCTGCTCGCGCTCTACGTCTGGCAGGTCGCGGGCCGCGCCGCCGCCCTGATCCGGACCGGTGAGCCGGCCGCGATGGCCATCGGCGCGGGCGTGCTCGTCCTGCCGCTCCTCGTCGTCGGGCTCGTGGGCCGGGAGTTCCTCCTCGCGGGGACCGTGCAGCGGATGGCCGACGAGCTCGCCGGGTCCGGGCGGCTGCCCGTCGACGACCTGCCGCGGTCACCGGGGGGCCGCGTCGACCGGGCCGCCGCGGACGAGGCGTTCGGGCCGTACCGGGCGGCGGTGGAGGCCGAGCCGGAGAGCTGGGAGGCCTGGTACCACCTCGCGTTCGCGTACGACGCCTCGGGCGACCGGAAGCGTGCCCGCGAGGCGCTGCGCTCGGCCGCCCGCCTGTACCGCGCACGTCCGCGCTGACCGCTCCCCGGTCGCGCGACCTGACGGCACTCGGCGGCGGACGCGCCCCGGCCGCCGGCTCACAGGCTCGTCCAGCAGTAGAGGCGGTGCCCGTCGTCGTCCACGCGCACGCACAGTGCCGCCAGCTCGTGCAGCGCCCCCGCCAGGTCCCGGGGGTCGGAGCCCGCGAGCTCGTCCGTCGCGGCCCACCGGACGGCGATCTCCTCGACCGTGGCCGACGTCGCGGCGGCGAGCGCGGCGACGAGCTCGTCGGACACGGTGACCACCCACGGTCCCTCGTCACCCGCCGTCGCGACGAGGGAGCCGTGCCGAGGAAGGCGGACGACCTCCGCGTAGGGCCGGCCGACGAGGAGGCTCGTCAGCGTGCCGAGCACCACGAACGGGTCGATGCCCTTGAGCTCGACCGCCGCGAACGTGCGGCGCATCGTCGCGGGGTCCACGGCGCCGGGTGCCTCGACGGCGACGCTCGCGGCGTGCTCGTCGCCGACGGCGGCGAAGTAGTCGGTGAGGAGTCCCATGGCGGTCGATCCTCGCAGCGCCGTGGGCGTCGTGGGTCACGACCGTGTCACCGTCGTGTGACGAATCCTCTGAGGGGGCGGGGCCGGGGGCGCGGTGCGCAGCCCGTCAGACCTCCGCGACCCACCGGTGCTCGACGACGTCCCGCACGCCGGTCGCGAGGGTGCGGGTGCGGCCGTCCGGTCCGAGCCCGGCACCGGAGAGGAACGCCTCGCGCCCGGCGTCGCCGTCGAGCACCCACGTGACGACCTCGGTCGCGCCGTCGCGACGGAGCCGGTCGACCGCGGCGGCCAGGAGGCGCGAGCCGTGTCCGCCGCGCTGGTGCCGGGGCTCGACCTCGAGCGCGAGGAGCTGCCCGGGCGCGACCGCCGCGAACCCGACGACGTCGGCGCCGTCGCACGCGACGAGCACACCGAAGCCGGGGCCGGGCGGCGCGGAGATCGCGGCCGCCCACTGCTCGCGCATGCGGACGGTGTCGAGCGCGTCGAGGACGTCGTCGCCGAGCACCTCGTGGTGGTCGGCACGCCACGCGCCCACCTGGATCGCGGTCATCGCGACGTCGTCGCCGGGGACCGCGGGTCGTACGGAGACGTCGGCGGTCTCGCGGAAGAGGCTCATGGGCCCACCCTAGGCGGGCCGACGGTGCGCACCGTCAGCCCCAGCCGAGCGCGCGCAGCCCGGCGGCGGTCGCGGCGGCGAGCAGCACGACGACGATGAACGGCGCCCGCAGCGCGAGCGCGACGGCGGCGACGGCGATCGCGGGCAACCGCGCGTCGACGACGATCGCCTGTCCCGCGGCGAGCGTCTGCACGGCGACGAGCGCCCCCAGGAGGGACGCCGTGACGAGGGCGGCGGTGCGGGCGACGCGCTCGTCGGCGAGCCAGTGCTCGGGCACGAGGTGGCCCGCGAGCTTGAGCGCGAAGCAGACCGCGGAGGCGACGAGGACGACGAACCACACGGTGGCGGGGGACATCAGGACTCCTTCCGCGGGCGGCGTCGGGCGTCGACCTGCCCGACGACGATCGCCGTCGCGGCCGCGGCGAGCACGGGCAGACCCGGGGGCACGAGCGGGATCAGGACGACGGAGACGACGACGGCGGCGGCGACCGTGAGCTGCACGGCCCGGGTCGCGAGGCGCGGCCACAGGAGCGCGAGGAACGCCGCGCCGGCGGCGGCGTCGAGGCCCCAGGTCCGCGGGTCGCCGAGCGCGTCGCCCGCGAGCGCGCCCACGAGCGTCATGAGGTTCCAGAGCACGAAGACTCCGGCCCCCGTGAGCCAGAAGCCGGCACGTGCGGCGCGGCGCGAGCGCTGCGCCGTCGCGACGGCGGCGGACTCGTCGATCGTCAGCTGCGCGCCGAGCACCTTCTGCCACGCGCGCAGCGCGAGCAGCGGCCCGAGCTGTGCGCCGTAGAGGCTGTTGCGCACGCCGAGGAGACCCGCGGTGGTGATCGCCGCAGCCGCGGTGCCGCCCGCCCCGACGACGCCGACGAGAGCGAACTGCGACCCGCCGGAGAACATCAGCAGGCTGAGCGCCATCGTCTGCGCGACGTCGAGCCCGGCGACGACGGAGAGCGCGCCGAACGAGACGCCGTAGAGGCCGGTCGCGACGGAGACCGACACGGCCTGCCGGACGGCGCCGCGGACCTCGTCCTCGACGGCGGCCTCGACCGCGTCCTGCACGCCCTCCGGCCCGGTCACGCGTGCGGGTCCGCGGGGCCCTCGCCCGCTGCCGCGGCGTTCGCCGCGCGCTGGTGCGCCGTGAGGGACATCCGGTCGATCGCGGCGAGGGCCAGCGCCGAGACGACGAAGGCGAGATGGATGACGACCTGCCACAGCATGACGTCGTTCGAGATGCGTCCGCTCGAGGACTCGATGAACGTGCGGAGCAGGTGGATGGACGAGATGCCGACGATCGACATGGCCAGCTTGGTCTTGAGGACGTTCGCGTTGACGTGGCTCAGCCACTCCGGCTGGTCGGGGTGACCCTCGAGCCGGATGCGCGAGACGAACGTCTCGTAGCCGCCGACGATGACCATGATGAGGAGGTTCGAGATCATCACGACGTCGACGAGGCCCAGCACCGCGAGCATGATCTCCTCGGCGCCGAAGACGTGCGCGACCATCTCGTGCGTCTCGGTGTCCTCGACCACGTGCTCGCCCGTGAAGCCGCCCACGATGAGGTGCCAGAGCTCCTTGAGGAACTGCCACACGTAGACGACCTGCGCGACGATGAGACCGAAGTAGAGCGGCGCCTGGAGCCAGCGGGACGCGAAGATCATGTAGCCGACGGCCGTGACCCGCGCGCTCGGGGACGGGAGGTTCGGGGCGGTCGGGGCAGGTGCGACGGGCACGGGCGTGGTCTCTCCGGGAGGTCGGGCGGCGCGGGGGAGCGGGCGCGCTGCGCTCGGCGAGGCAGGGCCGGCGTCAGGCTACCAACGGTCGACCGACGGGCGTCCCCGGTCCGGTGAACCGTCCCGGGTCCCGGCTGTCACAGCGCGACGTACACGGTCTCCTGGTACTCCTCGAGCCCGGCCTCGCCGCCCTCGCGCCCGAGACCGGACTGCTTGAGGCCGCCGAACGGCGCGCTCGCGTCGGAGACCATGCCCCGGTTGATGCCGATCATCCCCGCCTCGACCTCCTCCGAGACGCGGACCGCGCGGTCGAGAGACGTCGTGTACGCGTAGGCGGCGAGGCCGTACTCGGTCGCGTTGGCCAGCGCGATGCCCTCGTCGTCGTCGCCGAACGCGACCACGGGCGCGACCGGCCCGAAGATCTCCTCGGTGACCACGCGCGCGTCGGGGTCCACGCCGGAGAGGACCGTGGGCGCGTAGAAGTGCCCGACGTCGCGCGGCCGGCGAGCGCCGGTGAGGACCTGGGCACCGCCGTCGGACGCCGCCCCGACGAGCTCCTCGACCGCGTCCACCGCCTTCGCCTCGATGAGCGGTCCGACCTGCACGCCGTCCTCGGCGCCCGGTCCGACGCGCAGGCCCTCGAACGCGGTGGCGAGACGCTGCGCGAACTCGCGCGCCACGGCGTCGTGCACGAGGAAGCGGTTGGCGGCGACGCAGCTCTGGCCGGCGTTGCGCAGCTTGGCGACGAGCGCGCCCTCGACGGCGGCGTCGAGGTCGGCGTCGGCGAACACGACGAACGGTGCGTTGCCGCCGAGCTCCATCGAGGTCCGCAGCACCTGCTGCGCGGCCTTCTCGAGCAGCGTGCGCCCGACGGCCGTCGAGCCGGTGAACGACAGCTTGCGCAGGCGCGGGTCGGCGAGCAGCGGCTCGCTGACGTCCGACGCGCGCGAGGAGGGCACCACGTTGACGACGCCCGCCGGCAGGCCGCGGTCGGCGAGCTCGGACCGCACGACCTCCGCGACGAGCGCCGTCGTGAGGGGCGTGAGGCGAGCGGGCTTGACGACGACGGTGCACCCGGCGGCGAGCGCCGGGCCGATCTTGCGCGTCGCCATCGCGATCGGGAAGTTCCACGGCGTGATGAGCAGCGCCGGGCCGACCGGGCGGCGATGGACGAGCTGCCGGTTCCCGCCCGCCGGGGCGGTGCGCACGAGACCGTCCGCGCGGACGGCCTGCTCGGCGTACCAGCGCAGGAAGTCGGCGCCGTACAGCACCTCGGCGCGGGCCTCGGCGAGCGGCTTGCCGCACTCCGCCGTGATGAGGGCCGCGACGTCGTCGGCGCGCGCGACGAGCCGGTCGTAGACGGCACGCAGGACCTCGCCGCGCTCGCGCGGCGGCGTCGCGCGCCACGCGGGGGCGGCCCGGTGCGCGGCGTCCAGGGCGCGCAGGGCGTCCGCCGGGCTCGCGTCGGCGACGTCGAACAGCGACTCCTCGGACGCCGGGTCCTCGACCTCGAACGTCCGCCCGCCCTCGGCCGGTCCCCAGCGTCCGTCGACGAGCAGGCCCGTGGGCACGTGCGCGACGAGCGCGGGGGACAGGTGGGACGCCGACGCCGGACGGGACATGGTCCGAGTATCGCCCCAACCTCCGGACGGCGCAGCGCCCGGCGGTGCGCGGCACGGTAGTTTGTGCACATGGTCCTTCCCACCACCCCCGCGCGCCCGTTCGGGGCCGTCCTCACCGCGATGATCACGCCGATGACGCCCGACGGCGCCGTCGACCTCGAGGCGGCGGCACGGCTCGCGGAGCGTCTGGTGGACGGCGGCAACGACGGGCTCGTGCTCAACGGCACGACGGGGGAGTCCCCGACCACCCACGCCCCGGAGAAGGCGGACCTCGTGCGCGTCGTCGTCGAGGCCGTGGGGGACCGGGCCGCGGTCGTCGCAGGGGCCGGCTCCAACGACACGGACCACGCGCTGCGGATGGCCGAGCAGGCCGCCGAGGCGGGGGCCGACGGCCTGCTGGTCGTGTCGCCCTACTACTCGCGGCCGAACCAGGAAGGCCTCTACCGGCACTTCGTCGCCGTCGCGGACGCCACCGACCTGCCGATCATGCTCTACGACGTCCCCGGCCGCACCGCGGTCCGGATCGCGGCCGACACCTACGCACGTGTCGCCGCGCACGAGCGGGTCGTCGCGACGAAGGACGCGTCGGGTGACGTGTACGCCGCGGCCACGCTCGCCGCCTCGACCGGTCTCGCCGTGTACAGCGGGGACGACACGCTGCTGCTGCCGTTCCTCGCGCACGGCGGAGCGGGCGTCGTCGGGGTCGCCTCCCACGTCGTCGCGTCGCGGTACGCCGAGGTCGTCCGCCGGTTCGACGCCGGCGACCACGCAGGCGCCCTCGAGGTGTTCCTCACCACCGTCCCCGTCATCGACGCGCTCAACGCCGCAGGGTTCCAGGCGGTGATGGCCAAGGCCGCGGTCGAGCTGCTCGGCATCACCGGCAACCGCCACCTGCGCCTGCCCAACGTCGCGGCGAGCGAGGAGGAGGTCGCGCTCGTGCGCGACGCCCTCGCGGCCGCGGGCCTGCTCCCGGTGGGAGCACCGGTCGCGTCGTAGCGCGACCACCCAGACATCGATCCATCGGCTCAGCCACGACAGGAGGCCTCATGAGCCACCCCCATCCCGAACTCTCCCTGCCTCCCGAGCTCCCGGCCGGAGGGCTGCGCATCGTGGCCCTCGGCGGGCTCGGCGAGGTCGGGCGCAACATGGCCGTCCTCGAGTACGACGGGCGGCTGCTCGTCATCGACTGCGGCGTCCTGTTCCCCGAGGACCACCAGCCCGGCGTCGACCTCATCCTCCCGGACTTCGACTACATCGCCGACCGTCTCGACGACATCGAGGCGATCGTGCTCACCCACGGGCACGAGGACCACATCGGCGCCGTCCCCTACCTGCTGCGACTGCGCCGCGACATCCCGCTCGTCGGGTCGCAGCTCACGCTCGCGTTCGTCGAGGCGAAGCTCAAGGAGCACCGCGTCTCGCCCGTGACGCTGGCCGTCAAGGAGGGCCAGGTCGAGCAGCTGGGCGTGTTCCGGTGCGAGTTCGTCGCCGTGAACCACTCCATCCCGGACGCGCTCGCGGTGGCGGTCACCACCGGGGCGGGCACGGTCCTGCACACGGGCGACTTCAAGATGGACCAGCTCCCGATGGACGGTCGGATCACCGACCTGCGCGCGTTCGCGCGCCTCGGCGAGCAGGGTGTCGACCTCTTCATGGTGGACTCCACCAACGCCGAGGTCCCCGGCTTCGTCACGCCCGAGGTCGAGATCGGCCCGGTGCTCGACACCGTGTTCGCGCAGTCGGAGAAGCGCATCATCGTGGCGTCCTTCTCCTCGCACGTGCACCGCGTCCAGCAGGTGCTCAACGCGGCGCACCACCACGGGCGCCGCGTCGCGCTCGTCGGGCGCTCGATGGTCCGCAACATGACCATCGCCTCCGAGCTCGGCTACCTGAAGGTTCCCGAGGGCGTGCTCATCGACCTCAAGAAGGTCGACTCGCTGCGCGACGACGAGATCGTCCTCATGTGCACCGGGTCGCAGGGCGAGCCCATGGCCGCGCTGTCCCGCATGGCGAACGGCGACCACAAGGTGTCCGTCGGCATGGGGGACACCGTCATCCTCGCGTCGTCGCTCATCCCGGGCAACGAGAACGCCGTCTTCCGGATCATCAACGGCCTCACCCGGCTCGGGGCGCGCGTCGTGCACGGCGGCAACGCCAAGGTGCACGTGTCCGGTCACGCGAGCGCCGGTGAGCTCCTCTACTGCTACAACGTCATCAAGCCGAAGAACGTCATGCCGGTCCACGGCGAGGTGCGCCACCTCGTGGCCAACGGGGCGCTCGCGGTCCGGACCGGGGTGCCGGCGGACCGGGTCGTGCTCGCCGAGGACGGCGTCGTCGTCGACCTCGTCGACGGGAAGGCGTCCGTCGTCGGTGCCGTGCCCTGCGGGTACGTCTACGTGGACGGGTCGAGCGTCGGGGAGATCACCGACGCGGAGCTCAAGGACCGGCGCATCCTCGGCGAGGAGGGCTTCGTCTCCGTCTTCGCCGTCGTCGACTCCGCGACCGGGAAGGTGCTCGCCGGTCCGCAGATCCTCGCCCGCGGCTTCGCGGAGGACGACGCGGTGTTCGAGGGCATCCGGCCCGACCTCGTCCAGGCGCTCGAGGACGCGATCGCGGGCGGCGCGACCGACACGCACCAGCTCCAGCAGGTGATGCGACGGGTCATCGGACGCTGGGTGTCGAACCGCCTGCGCCGTCGCCCGATGATCGTCCCGGTCGTCGTCGAGGCGTAGCCGTCGCCCCCCGGGATCGCCGTCCGGTGGACGGCGGTCCGGGGGACGGTGCCGCGGCCCTATCCTGGCGCTCCGCTCGAGCCCAGGAGGCCGACCTTGTCCTTCCGGCACCCCGTCGGGGTACCGCCGCGTCACCACGACCAGCACGATCTCCCCGGTCAGCCGGTGCGTGGGCGCTCAGGGCCTCCTGCCACGTGGGAGGCCCTTCCGCCGTCGTGGGCGCTGCCGCGCCCGGTCCCCAGGGCGCTGGGTACCGCGTCGGTGGTGCTCGCGGCGCTCGTCGCGGCGACGCAGGTCGCCGCCTTCGCGCTGTCGTTCTCCGTGGTGACGACCCTGGAGGACGCAGTCGCCGGGCTGCCGGTGTCCCTCGCCGTGCTGTCCTCGTACGACGGCACGACGTACGCGATGTTCGCGGCCGAGCTCGCGGCCGGGATCGTGACGATCGTGTGGCTGTGGCGCAGCCGGACGTTCGCCGAGCACGCCGCACCGGGCTGGCACCACGCGCGGTCGCGCACGTGGGTGTGGCTCGGCTGGATGCTCCCGGTCGTGGCGTTCTGGTTCCCGTACCAGGTGGTCCGTGACGTCCGTGCGGCGACCCTGCGGGGCAACCGTCCGGGACTTGCTCCGTGGTGGGCGGCGTGGATCGTCGCGGCGATCGCGTCGCAGCTGTCCGGGCGGGCCCTGTCGTCGGGCGAGCCCGACCTCTGGAGCGCGCTGCCGGTGCTCGACGGCATCGGGGCGACGGCGTTCGTGGCCGCCGCCGTGCTGTGGGCCCGGATCGTCCGCGAGGTCGCGGCGGGCCAGCGCGCGGCCGTGGCAGCGGCGACGCAGCCGTCGCCGGGTTCCTGACCCCCTCGCCCGGGGACGCCGTCACATCGTGACGAGCGCGCGGCCGACGGCGCGCGTCGCCGTCCGGTAGACCGCCTCGCGCGCGGAGCCGTCCCCGGGGACGAGCCCGGCGAGCTCGAGCGAGACGAGGCCGTGCACCAGCCCCCAGAGCCCGAGTGCGGCGGTCTCGGCCGTCGGGGGAGGGGCGTGGGGGACGACGCGCGCGACGGCGTCGCGGAGCACGAGGAACGTGGGTTCGTCGACGGCGCGGGTGTCGCCGCCGGGCCGCACGCCGCGCGCGAACATCACCGCGTAGAAGTGCGGGTCCGCGAGCGCGAACGTCCGGTAGGCGTCGCCCAGCGTCGCGAGGTCGGCTGCCGGGTCGTCGGTCCGGCCGGCGGCGTGCAGGTGCGCGGCGAAGCGGCGGAACCCCTCGGCCGAGACGGCGGCGACGAGGTCGTCGCGGCTGCCGAACAGCGCGTACACCGCGGACGCGCTCGTCCCGGCCGCGCTCGCGACGGAGCGGACCGTGACGGCGGCCTCGCCGTGCTCGGAGATGGTTCGCGAGGCGACGTCGAGGAGACGGTCGCCCAGCGCTGCGTCGTGCAGTCGAGGTCGAGCCACGGCACGAGTCTAGAGACCTTGACGACGGTGTGCGAACGGTGTTCTATAACAGTGTTCGTAAAGTGTCCCACCCACCCGGCAGGCGTCCCGCCGCCGGGTCGGTCCCTCGGACCCGGAGGTCCCCTCGTGCTCGAGCTCACCGACCCCGCACGCATCACCGCGGGCATCGTCCTCCTCTCCGTCGTCGGCATCGAGTCCGGCGGGGCGTTCCTCGTGAAGGTGGTCACCGGCAAGGTCGCCGCGACCGGCTTCCAGACCTCGTTCTTCCGCGCCGGTCATGCGCACGCCGGCGTGCTCGTCATCCTCGGCCTGGTCTGCCTCCTGCTCGCCGAGGCGACGGATCTCACGGGGCTGTGGCGCTGGCTCGGGGCGACGGGAGTCCTGGTCGCCGCGATCCTCATGCCCGCGGGCTTCTTCCTGTCCGCGATCGGTGCAGGGCGTGACGTGCCCAACCGTGCCGTCGTGCTGCTGCCCGTGGGTGCCACGGTCCTCGCGGCCGGGCTCGTCACCCTCGGGGTCGGTCTCCTCCTGGCCTGAGCCCGGGCCGAGGACGTACCGCAGCCGGCCGCAGCAGCCCGACGGTGCGTCAGCCGCGCAGCGCCGCGAGCTGGTCGGCGTGCCAGTCGGCGACGTACCCGGTCAGCCGGGGGTCGGTAACGCTGCGTCCGCCCGACCCCGCCCGCTCGAGCGCGTCGAGGTAGGAGCGGTCCGCAGCGAACCGCCGGGCGACGGACGCTCTTCCCGCGGCGGGGGAGCCGTGGCCCGGCACGAGCACCCGGACGTCGCGCGCCGTCTCCTCGAGGGCGTCGAGCGCGGCGCGGTACGTGCCGACCGGGTCGGGTGCGCTCGTGTCGACGAGAGGCACCTCGGTGTCGGACAGCATGTCGCCGGCGAGCAGGACGCCCGCGACGACGAGCGCGGCGTGGCCGGGGGCGTGCGCGTCGTGCCCGACGACGTGCGGTGGCCCCACGGCTCTCGGCAGGCCTGGCCGCGCGGGCGGGACCGGCCGGGCGGCCGAGACGACCGGGCCGCCGGGCCACGGGAGGGTGTCCGCGTCGGCCGGGAGCGCGTCGAGGGCGCCCACGAGCCCGGGGTCGTGCCCCGGTGCCTGCGCCTGGGTGGCCGCCAGGATGTCGTCCCGACGGCCTCGCGCCTCGGCCGCGGCGCGCGCCGTCGCCCACCTCGGCACGCGGCCGAGGTCCTCGTGCCAGAGCAGGTGGTCCCAGTGGGGATGTGTCGAGAACCCGGCGGTGACGCGCCAGCCGCGCGCCGCGATCGCGCCCGCGAGCGCCCCGCACTCGGCGACGGTCACGCCGGGGTCGACGACCAGCGCCTCGCCGGCGGGTGCGACGACCACCGTCGACGTCGTGGCCCACAGCCCGGCGGTGGCGACGTGCACACCGGGTGCGACCTCGACGAGGACGCGTGGCAGCGCTGCGCGCCCTTCGCCCGGACCTGTCACGTCGACCCCCTCGCAGACACACGTGGGCGGGTCCCCGCCCGTGTCGTCCCCCACGGGTAGGTTAGGACCACTATGGCGACCCGTACGTCCCCGCAAGCGCGTCGGGCCGCGGCCAACCGCAGCACGACCGCCCGGACGGCGTCGCGCGGCGGTTCGTCCACGGCCCGCGGAGCGTCGCGCGCGGGCACCGGTCGCCAGAGCACCTCGACCCGGCGTGCGCCGGCGAGGCGACCGGCGTCGCAGCCCCCGTGGCCCGTGCGAGCGCTGCGCGGGCTCTGGCTCGGCGCGGCCCACGGCGTGGGGGCGGTCACCCGCAAGATCGGTAAGGGAGCGAGAGAGCTGGACCCCGCACATCGGCGCGACGGCGTCGCGTTCTTCCTGCTCGCCCTCGCGGTCGTCGTCGCCGCCCGGGAGTGGTGGGGCATCTCCGGCACGTTCGGCGACGTCGTGCACGCCGTCGTCGCGGGCACGTTCGGGCTCGCCGGCGTCGCGGTGCCGGTCCTGCTCCTGTGGCTCGCCGTGCGGATCATGCGGCATCCCGAGCGCGCGCAGGCGAACTCGCGGGTCGCGATCGGCCTCACGCTGATCGTCGTGTCCGTGTGCTCCCTCGTGCACGTCGCGGAGGACCTGCCCGCACCGCGCGACGGTTTCGCCGCGGTGCAGGACGCGGGCGGGATCGTCGGCTACCTCGTCGCGACCCCGGTGACCACGGGGCTCACCGAGTGGTTCGCCGTGCCGATCTTCCTGCTCGTCGGGTTCTTCGGGCTGCTCGTCGTGACCGCGACGCCCGTCCACCGCATCCCGAGCCGGCTGCGCGGCGTCTACGACACGCTCACGGGCAACCACCGCGCCGAGGACGTCGAGACGGACGCCGACGGGCTCCCGCTGGCCGAGGGCGTGTCCCGTCACGACGGCAGCGAGGACGGCGCCCCGACGGGCCGGCGACCCCGCAAGCCGCGCAAGACCAAGGCACAGCGCGCCGCGGAGGCCGCGGAGATCGAGAAGCCCGACGGCGGCTTCGCCGGCGACGAGGCGTTCGAGACCGCGGCGTTCCTGGACTACGAGGACGGCACCGCGCGCCGCGGCAAGGGTCGCAAGAGCGGCGACGACCCCGCGCCGGGCACCGCGCCGACCGAGGCGGTGCCGGCAGTGGGGCTCGCGGGGGGACAGGGCCCGGCGCAGGACACCGCGGCTGCCGGGCTCGGTGCCGTCGCGGCCACGCCCGACGACGGTCCGGGCGGCATCCCGGCGCCGCCGCCCCCGAGCGCGCCGCTACCACGCGGCGTGCAGCCCATGCTCGAGGGCGACACCGTGTACCTGCTGCCCAACGAGGACTCCCTGGTCAAGGGCGCGCCGCACAAGGTGCGCTCGGCCGCGAACGACCGCGTCGTCGAGGCGCTCACCCAGACGTTCGACCAGTTCGAGGTGGACGCGAAGGTCACGGGCTTCACGCGCGGCCCCACGGTCACGCGCTACGAGGTCGAGGTCGGTCCCAAGGTCAAGGTCGAGCGCATCACGTCGCTGTCCAACAACATCGCGTACGCGGTGGCGAGCGCCGACGTGCGCATCCTCGCGCCGATCCCGGGCAAGTCCGCCATCGGGATCGAGATCCCGAACACGGACCGCGAGACGGTCGTCCTCGGCGACGTTCTGCGCTCGTCCGCGGCGCGGCGCACCGAGCACCCGATGGTCATGGGTGTCGGCAAGGACGTGGAGGGCGGCTACGTCGTCGCGAACCTCGCGAAGATGCCGCACATCCTCGTCGCGGGCGCCACTGGCGCCGGAAAGTCGAGCTTCATCAACTCGATGATCACGTCGATCCTCATGCGCTCCACCCCGGAGCAGGTGCGGCTCGTGCTCGTGGACCCCAAGCGCGTCGAGCTGACGATCTACGAGGGCATCCCGCACCTCATCACGCCGATCATCACGAACCCCAAGAAGGCCGCCGAGGCGCTCGACTGGGTCGTGCGCGAGATGGACGCGCGCTACGACGACCTCGCCGCGTTCGGGTACAAGCACATCGACGACTTCAACGCCGCGGTGCGCTCGGGCAAGGTCAAGCCGCTCCCGGGCTCGGAGCGCAAGATCGCGACGTACCCGTACCTGCTCGTCGTGGTCGACGAGCTCGCCGACCTCATGATGGTCGCGCCGCGGGACGTCGAGGCCTCGATCCAGCGCATCACGCAGCTCGCGCGAGCGGCAGGGATCCACCTCGTCCTCGCGACGCAGCGCCCGTCGGTCGACGTCGTCACGGGCCTCATCAAGGCGAACGTGCCGTCGCGGCTCGCGTTCGCGACGTCGTCGCTCGCCGACTCGCGCGTCGTGCTGGACCAGCCCGGCGCGGAGAAGCTCATCGGCCAGGGAGACGCCCTCTTCCTGCCCATGGGCGCGGCCAAGCCGATGCGCGTGCAGGGGGCCTGGGTGTCCGAGTCCGAGGTGCACTCGGTCGTCGAGCACGTCAAGGCACAGCTCAAGCCCGTGTACCGCGAGGACGTCGCGCAGTCCGTCACGAAGAAGCAGATCGACGACGACATCGGCGACGACCTCGACCTTCTCCTGCAGGCGGCGGAGCTCGTCGTGACGTCGCAGTTCGGCTCGACGTCGATGCTGCAGCGCAAGCTCCGGGTCGGGTTCGCCAAGGCGGGGCGGCTCATGGACCTCCTCGAGTCCCGCGAGATCGTGGGGCCGTCTGAGGGCTCGAAGGCGCGCGAGGTCCTCGTCACGCCGGAGGAGCTGCCGTCAGCGCTCGCGCTGATCCGCGGCGAGCCCGTGCAGGAGGTCTTCGACGGCCAGGCCGAGCCGGCCGCACCGGGTGACGGCGCCACCGGCCGCGACTACTCCGACGGCACCGACGGTCATCTGCCGCCCGCCGCCCAGGAGTACCACGACGGTGCGGACGTCGAGTCGGGCTGGCGCTGAGCGAGCCGGAACCTTCGTCAGGTCGGGGTGGTCGACGACGACCGGCTCGTCACCCGAGGGCGGGCCCGGTCAGCGTCGGGTACCGGAGCGACGGCCGGCTCGGGTGCGACGTCCGCTGCGTCGGCGGACGGGCCGTCGGCGAGGACCGCAACCGCGACACCAGCCACCAGGACGCGTGTCGGCCGTCCTGTCCCGCGGCGTCGGTGGTGTGACGAGGCCGGGAGCGTACCGCAGTCGGCCGACCGCCCGGCAGCCCCTAGGCTGGGTTCGTGGTCACAGCCGTCCCCTCACCGTGGAACTCCGCGAACTTCGTCACGATGGTCCGGATCCTCCTCGTCCCCGTCTTCGCGTGGGCGCTCCTCGTCGACGGCGGAGACTCCGTGACGTGGCGGCTCGTCGCGACGGGGATCTTCGTCCTTGCCGCGGCGTCGGACCGCCTCGACGGGTATCTCGCGCGGCGCTACGAGCTCGTGACCGACCTCGGAAAGCTGCTCGACCCCATCGCGGACAAGCTCCTCATCGGCACGGCGCTCGTCCTGCTCGCATGGCCGCTCGGCGAGCTGCCCTGGTGGGTGCCGGTCGTCGTCCTCGCGCGCGAGCTCGGCATCACGGTCATGCGCCTCGCGGTGCTCAAGTACGCGGTCATGCCCGCGTCGCGCGGCGGGAAGCTCAAGACGGTCCTCCAGTCGGTCGCGATCACGCTCTTCCTCCTGCCCCTCGCGCACCTGCCGACCTGGATCGGGGTGGTCGCGTGGATCGTGCTCGGGGCCGCGATCGTGGTCACCGTGGTCACGGGCGTCGAGTACGCGTACCAGGGCTGGCGCCTGCGCCGCGACGCGATCCGCAGCGCGCGAGCCGCCGCGGGCCAGGGGCCGGCGACCGTCCGGTGACCGGGGCGGCCGAGCGGCTGCTCGCCGCGCTCGAGGCGCGGGGATGGACGGTCGCGACGGCCGAGTCGCTCACCGGCGGGCTCGTCGCGGCGGCGATCGTCGACGTGCCGGGTGCGTCGCGCGTCCTGCGCGGCGGAGTCGTCGCGTACGCGACCGACGTCAAGGCATCGGTCCTGGGCGTCGACGCCGGGCTCCTGGCCCGCCGCGGCGCCGTCGACCCGGACGTCGCGACGCAGATGGCCGCGGGCGTGCGGACGGCCCTCGGTGCCGACGTCGGCGTGGCGACGACCGGCGTCGCAGGACCCGACCCGCAGGACGGCCACCCGCCGGGCCTCGTGCACGTGGCCGTGCGGACGCCGGCGGGCGGGGCCGTCCGGACGTTGCAGGAGACGGGCGACCGTGGCGAGGTGCGGCGCGCAGCCAGGACCGCAGCCCTCGAGCTCGCGCTGCGGGTCGTCGAGGAGAGCGCGGGCAGCAGGGCCGACGTCCGAGGCCGAGCCTCGCGCGGGTGAAATCCTGCCCGCCCACGGCGGCTCCTGCGCGCGCGGCGTGGAGGGACGGTGAATCCCGCGCAGGCGGGCCGGAAGCACGCGTCCGAGCGGGAACAACACCCCGCACCGGCGCGTTGCACAGCACGTGATCGCGAACAGGACCGCCAGTCGACCCGTCGGCCGTCCGGACGCCTCCTCCACGGGGCGTCCCGGCACCCGGGCCGGGGACGTGAGCGGGCAGCGAGCGGGGTACGGTAGGACGACCCCCGCACGCGGGGTACGTACGAGCACCAACAGTTCGCGCACCCAGGTGGGAGCCCGGCCGGCTCCCGGGGGCGCACGGGACACGGAAGGGGGCCACCAGATGATTGTTCTTCGACGTGAGATCGGGGACGTGCTGCGAGACGCTCGCCAGCGACAGGGGCGCACCCTGCGCGAGGTGTCCTCCGCCGCACGTGTCTCGCTCGGATACCTGAGCGAGGTCGAGCGCGGCCAGAAGGAAGCGTCGTCCGAGCTGCTCGGGTCGATCTGCGAGGCGCTCGACGTCCCGCTGTCGCTCGTGCTGCGCGAGGTCAGCGACCGCGTCGCCGTCGCCGAGGGGCTGCTCATCCCGGACACTATCCCGGCCGACTTCGCGACGGCCGTGCTCGGGCGCCAGCACCCCGAGGGGACGACGCGCCGCGAGGACCTGCAGCCGGTCGGCTGACAGCAGGCCTGCCCGGCGTCGGGTGGGCGATCGAGCTCAGCCGTTCGGGCTCTGGCAGCACGGGCAGTAGAAGATCGGCCGGTCGTAGGGCGGCTCGTTCGCCCGACCGACCTCGACGGGCGTGCCGCACCGGTGGCACGCCCGTCCTTCTCGTCCGTGGACGTGCCGGACGTAGCCCGCACCGCGAGAGAACCCGTTCTGGACGCTGTGCTGCACCAGGCGGCGCGCGGTGAGCAGGAGCCCGGTGAGGTCGGGTACCTCACGCACGGGCGTCCACGGCCAGATCCTCAGGGCGTACAGCGGCTCCGCGGTCCAGATGGTGCCGAGCCCGGCGACCAGGTGCTGGTCGAGCAGTGCCTCCGCCACGGGGACGCCGGTCGCGCCCCTCTCCGGGCGGTGGCGAGGGCCACCGCCCCCGACGGCGTCGTCGGCCAGGAGGCGCTCGACGGCGTCGTGGACGCCCCGTTCGGGGAAGTCGTCGGCGAGCACGTCGGGTCCGAGGGATCCGACGATCCTGTGCTCGTCCGCCGTGCGGAGCACGTGGAGCATGCCGATGCGCACACCGAGGGCTGTCCACCAGGCGTTCGCGAGGACGACGCGCACGGTCGGACCAGCACCGCGCGCCGCCGACGTGCCGGTGCGCGCGACGTGCCACTCGCCCTCCATCCGCAGGTGGGTGTGCAGCGACCAGCCGTCGTCGAACCGCGTGAGCAGGTGCTTGCCGTACGGCACGACGGACGTCACCGTCCGGCCCACGAGGTCGTGCTCCGCCGCGCTCGGCCACCGCAGCTCCGACCGGACGATCACGCGTCCGGTGAGCGCCTCGTCGAGCCGTGTCGCCGTGAGGCGCACGACGTCACCCTCGGGCACGCGCGCCTCCTCTCACGCCGCCCTGAGGCCGCGCGGCGTCGCGCGGAAGCCCGCGTCGAGCAGTGCGCGCGCCGCCTCGTCCGCCGGGGTGCGCGACGTCCCCGCGCCGGCCAGGGCCTCCACGCCGTCGATGCGCTGCACGACGACCTTGCCGAGACGCCCTGCACGGACGGCGTCGACGAGCGCGGCGCACGCGTCGGCGAGCCGGGGGCCCTCGACGAAGGACAGCACCGATCGCCCGCCACGCTCGACGTAGAGGGCGAGGTCTCCCTCGCTCAGCACGACGACGGCGCCGGCCTTGCGACCAGGCCGGTGCCCGCTCGCCCCGTCCTCGCCCGCTCCCGGTCGCGACGGCCACGCGAGCGCCGCGCCGTAGGGGTTGGCCGGGTCGGTCGCTGCGAGGAGGAGCGTGCCCGGCCGGGTGCCGGCACCGGGTGCCGTGACGCCGGGCGCCGACTCGATCGCGCGCTCGCGGTCGAGGCCGTCCGTGCGGAGCTGGTCGACCGCCCCGGGCAGTGCGAACTGGGAGCCGCCCAGGTGCTCGACGAAGTAGCCCCGCCGTGCTGCGCCCGTCGCCTCGAGCTCGGTGAGCACGCGGTACACGTTCCGGAACGACCCCGCCACGCCCTCGGCGGGTGCGACGGCTCGCGTCAGCACGCCGTGACGGTCGAGCAGCACGCGGGCGAGGGCGTGGGCGCGCCTCGTGGGGTCCGCCTCGCGGTCCGGGAGAGCAGACCAGCGGCCCCCGCCGCCGCGCAGCGTGGACTCGGGCGACCGGGAGCCTGCGGGCGGGCCCAGCCCGGCGAAGCGCGAGCGGGCCATCGGTCGGGCGCGCGCCGGCGCACGCGGGGCCCGGTGCGCGCCTCCCGCGCTGCCGAGCCGCGAGCGCAGCGCCCCGAACCCGTCGTTCGTGACGTGGCCCGACCAGACGAGCTCCCACAGCGCGTCGAGCGTCGGTCCCACCTCGGCCCCCGCCCGCTCGGCGAGCACGGGCAGGAAGTAGCCCCCGGAGCCGCGGAGAAGGTCGAGCAGCGACTGCGCGAGCGGGGCGTCGGGCACCGGTCCTCCGTCGGGCAGGGTGAGCGGCGCCCACTCCGCGAGGTGCACGCTCACGAGCCCGTCACCGCCGCCCGACCCCGGCAGCGGTGCGTGGCCGCACCACACGACCTCGCCTGCCGTGGTCAGCTCGTCGAGCATCGTCGGGGTGTAGTCGCGCACCCGCGCCGGCAGCACGAGGGTCTCGAGCGCCGACGCCGGCACGGCCGCCCCGGACAGCTGCTCGACGACGCGCAGCACGCCGTCCGTGCCGCGGTGCTGGCCGAGACCCTGCCAGCGGGGCAGGAACACGCCGAGCGTCTCCGACGGGACCGGCTCGACCTCCGCGCGCAGGGCGGCGAGCGAGCGGCGGCGCAGCACGCGCAGCACCTCGGCGTCGCACCAGTCGTCGCCCGTGCCGCCGAGCGACTCGGGGCGCAGCCGCCCGCGCACGACGAGGCGCGCGGCCTCGAGGCGCTCGAGCGCGTGCACCACGACGGCGACGCCGAGGCCGAGTCGTGCCGCGAGGTCGTGCGCGGAGAACGGCCCCCGCGTGCGCGCGTGGCGGCGCACGAGGTCGCCGAGCGGGTCGGGGACCGGTTCGGTGAACACCTCGGGGATGCCGACGGGCAGGGCGACGCCGAGCGCGTCGCGCAGCCGTCCGGCGTCCTCGACGACGGCCCACTGCCGGGCGCGCTCGTCGGGGACCCCGGCGAGCCGGACGGCGATCACGCGACGGGTCGCCTCGAGCTCTCCGAGCCAGTCTGCGACGTCGGCCCGCACGTCCTCGCGCGTGCGCGCCGCGAGCTCGTCGTGCGTGAGCGGCCCGAGCCGGCGCAGCACGTCCCACAGGTCCTCCGCGTGCCGCGCCTGCCGCTCGGGCGCGAGCGCGCCGAGCTCGGCCTCCGTCCGCTCGATCGCGGCCGGGTCGAGGAGGTCCGCGAGCTGCGCGCTCACGCCGTCACCGCCGAGCAGCTCGGCGAGCAGCGTCGGGTCGAGGGAGAGCGCGGCCGCGCGGCGCTCGGCGAGCGGGGCGTCGCCGTCGTAGAGGAACTGGGCGGTGTAGCCGAACAGGAGCGACTGGGCGAACGGGGACGGGGTCGGCGTGGTCACCTCGACGAGCCGGACCCGTCCCTGCTCGAGGTCCCGCATGAGCCCGGTGAGCGCGGCGACGTCGAAGTCGTCCTGGAGGCACTCGCGCGCCGCCTCGAGGACGATGGGGAACTCCGGGTACTGCGACGCGACCGAGAGCAGCTGCGCAGAGCGCTGGCGCTGCTGCCACAGCGGCTGGCGCCGGTCGGGCCGGCGCCGCGGCAGGAGCAGCGCGCGGGCCGCGGCCTCGCGGAAGCGCGACGCGAACATGACCGACCCCCCGAGCTCGGAGCGCACCGCGTCCAGCACGTCGTCCGGGTCGAGCAGGAGGTCCTCGACGGGCACCGGGGTCTCGCTGCGCGACCGGTCGTCGTCCCCGCCCGTGCCCGGCGCCGCGTCGAGCCACGAGTCGCCCGCGTCGGGCAGGCGCAGCACGATGCCGTCGTCGGCGTGCATCGCCGCGGCGTCGACGCCGTAGCGCTCGCGCAGCCGCGCGGCGAGCACGAGCGCCCACGGCGCGTGCACCTTCGCGCCGTACGGCGAGTGCACCACGACGCGCCAGTCGCCGAGCTCGTCGCGGAACCGCTCGACGACGACGGTGCGGTCGTCGGGCACGCGGCCCGTCGCGGCCCGCTGCTCGTCGAGGTACGCGACGAGGTTGTCGGAGGCCCACGTGTCCAGGCCGGCGTCCGCGAGGCGCGACCGGGCGGCCTCGCCGTCGGTCGCCACGAGGGCGTCGGTCTCGCGCACCCACGCGCCGAGCGCCCGCCCGAGCTCGGCGGGGCGCCCGGGGGAGTCGCCCTTCCAGAACGGCAGGCGCCCGGGGATGCCCGGCGCGGGCGTCACGAGGACCTGGTCGGGGGTGATGTCCTCGATGCGCCACGTGCTCGACCCGAGGGTGAACGTGTCGCCGACGCGCGACTCGTAGACCATCTCCTCGTCGAGCTCGCCCACGCGCTTGCCCCCGCGCGGGGCCCGGCCGCGCCCCGCCGTCTCGCCGTCCGCGTCCGGCGTGGTGGTCGCGTCGGCCCCGGTCGCGAGGAACACGCCGTAGAGACCGCGGTCGGGGATGGTCCCGCCGCTCGTCGCGGCGAGACGCAGCGCGCCCGGGCGCCCGGTGAGGCGGCCCGACGCGCGGTCCCACACGATGCGGGCGCGGAGCTCGCCGAAGTCCTCGCTCGGGTAGCGACCCGCGAGCATGTCGAGCACGGCGTGCAGCGACGCGTCCCCCAGGTGGGCGTACGGCGCGCTGCGGCGCACGAGCGCGGCGACCTCGTCCACGGTCCACGCGTCGACCGCGACCATCGCCACGACCTGCTGGGCGAGCACGTCGAGCGGGTTCGACAGGACGTGCAGCTCCTCGATGCCGCCCGTGCGCATGCGCTCGGCGACCACCGCGGAGGGGACGAGGTCGCCGCGGTGGGTCGGGAAGACGACGCCGTGCGAGACCGCGCCCACCTGGTGGCCGGCGCGACCGATGCGCTGCAGCCCGGACGCGACCGACGGCGGCGCGCCCACCTGGACCACGAGGTCGACGGCGCCCATGTCGATGCCGAGCTCGAGGCTCGACGTCGCGACGACCGCGGGCAGCCGGCCGTCCTTGAGCTCGGTCTCCGTGCGGGTGCGCTCGGCGCGGCTCATCGACCCGTGGTGCGCCCGGGCGATCACGGGCTCGATCCCCGAGCTCGCGCCCGACTGGGCCTGGACCTGTGCGGCGGTCACCGTGCCGGGGTCGAGCACGTCCTCGCCCTGCCGCTCGGCCCACAGCTCGTTCATCCGGGCCGTGAGGCGCTCGGCGCCGCGCCGCGAGTTGGTGAAGACGAGCGTGGACCGGTGCGCGGCGACGAGGTCGACGACGCGCTCCTCGACGTGCGGCCACACCGAGGGTCGGGGCGGACGGGCGGCGTCGGACCCGCCGGGCCGCGAGGTGGCCGGACCGGAGAGGTCGCGCTCCCCGGGCGGCAGCGGGACGAGACCCGGCAGGCCGCCGGGCGCGGCGCTCCCGGTCGCTCCCGGGCCCGGACCACCCGGAGGATCCGGCGGACCCGGCGGGACCTCGGGGAACCCCGGCAGACCACCCGTGGCACCGGACCGGGCCGTGGGCGCCGAGAGGTCCGCGAGGTCCGGGACGGGGACCACGACGTCGACGTCGATCCGCTTGGTCGAGGGCGGCTGGACGACGACGACCTCGCGCCCGCCGTCGGCCTCGGAGCGGTGCCCCGCGAGGAACGTCGCGACGGCCTCGACAGGCCGCACCGTCGCCGACAGGCCCACGCGCTGGGCCGGCGGTCGCTCGTGCGCCGCGAGGAGTGCGTCGAGGCGCTCGAGCGAGACGGCGAGGTGGGCGCCGCGCTTCGTGCCCGCCACGGCGTGGATCTCGTCGACGATCACGGTCTCGACCCCGACCAGACCCGCGCGCGCCTGGGAGGTCAGCACGAGGAACAGCGACTCGGGCGTCGTGATGAGGATGTCGGGCGGGTGCGTCGCGAGCCGACGTCGCTCCGTGGCCGGGGTGTCGCCCGTGCGCGTGCCCACGACGACGTCCGGCACGTCCTGGCCCAGCCGCACGGCGGCCTGGCGGATGCCCGCGAGCGGGGAGCGCAGGTTGCGCTCGACGTCGGCCGCGAGCGCCTTGAGCGGCGAGACGTACAGGACGCGGCACCGCTGCTCGCGCTCGGGGAGGGGCGTCGTCATGATCCGGTCGAGCGACCACAGGAAGGCGGCGAGCGTCTTGCCGGAGCCCGTGGGCGCCACGACGAGGGCGTGCCGGTCACCGGAGACGGCGTCCCACGCACCGGCCTGGGCGGCCGTCGGGGCCTCGAACGCGCCCGCGAACCACGCGCGCGTCGGCGCGGCGAAGCGCGCGAGCGGCTCGGCGGGGTCGGAGGTCACGCCGCCATTCTCGCCGCGACCACCCACACGCGCTCGCGCCCTGCCTCTCGGTCGCCGGGACCGCGGCGTCCTCCGCGCATGGCAGGCTGGTCCCGTGCGCTACCGCGAGTTCTGGGAGCTGGTCGACGAGGTCTTCGGCGACGCCTACGGGCGCACCCTCGCGAGCGACCAGGTCCTCACCGCGCTCGAGAACCGCACGGCGGCCCAGGCGATCGACGACGGCGTGGAGCCCCGCGTCGTCTGGCACGCGCTGTGCGACGCGCTCGACGTGCCGGACGCCCGGCGGTGGGGCCGTGACGAGCACCGGCAGGCACCGCCGGCTCGCTGAGCGGGCACGAGCCGCCGCGCAGTCCTGGACCGGCTCGCGCATGATGACCTCATGACGGTCGCAGCCCGGGGTCGCGCACGGCCGTGGCGCGTGACGGCCGCGGACGTACGAGGCGCCCTCTGGTCCCTGGTCTCGACCGCGGCGGGGCTGGGCGTCGCGGTCGCCGTCGTGCCCGGGGTCGAGGTCTCCAACGTCGCGGCTCTCCTCCTGGCGTCGCTCGTCGTCGGGGTCGGTGACGTCCTGCTGCGGCCGCCGCTCCGCGTGGTCGCCCGACGGCTCGGCGTGGTGGGCGCCCTCGTGTCGGGCCTCGTCGCCCAGGTGCTCGTCGTCTGGGCCGCGCTGACCCTCCTGCCCGGCTTCCGCATCGCGACGTGGCCCGACGCGATCGCCGTCCTCCTCCTGGCCGGCTTCGTCATGGCGGTCGGCCGCTGGCTCGTCGGCGCGAGCGACAACGAGTACGTCCTCGGGGACCTCGTCCGGCGGGCGCGGCGCAGCGCAGGACTGTCGGGACGCCCCGGGGTGCCGCTCCGCGGGACCGACGGGGCGGCCTCCGACGGCACCGACGGCACCGACGAGCGCCCGGCAGGTCTGCTCGTCGTCATGCTCGACGGTGTCGCGCGCCCCACGCTCGACTACGCCCTGCAGGCGGGGCTGGCCCCGACGCTCGCCCGCTGGCTCGGCGACGGCACGCACCGCCTCTCGACCTGGTGGGCGCGCGTCCCGGCCACGACCCCGGCCAGCACGATCGGGCTCCTGCACGGCTCGACCGAGCACGTGCCGGCGTTCCGGTGGTGGTCGCGCGAGCTCGGCCGGCTGGTCGTGACGAACCGACCGGCCGACGCGGCGCTGGTCGAGGAGCGCACGAGCGACGGAGAGGGCCTGCTCGCCGGCGGCGGGGTGGCCGTCTCGACGATGTTCTCCGGCGACGCCGCGACGAGCCTGCTCGTCATGAGCCGCGCGTCGTCCGGGCTCGGTCCGGGCCAGATGTTCGTCCGCTTCTTCTCCAGCCCGTTCGTGCTGGTGCGCGCGGTCGTGGTCGCGGTGGGCGAGCTCCTCAAGGAGCTCTACCAGGGGTGGCAGCAGGCCGTGCGGCGCGTCGAGCCGCGGGTGTCGCGGCTCGGCTGGTACCCGGTGCTGCGTGCGGGGACGAACGTCGTGCTGCGCGACCTCAACACGACGCTCGTCGCCGAGCAGCTCGTCCGCGGCGCGCCGGTCGTGTGCGTCGACCTGGTCGACTACGACGAGATCGCGCACCACGCCGGGCCCCTGCGGCCCGAGTCGATGCGCGCGCTCGAAGGGCTCGACGGCGTCCTCGGCCTGTGGGAGCAGGTCGCGGCGCTCGCGCCGCGGCGGTACGAGATCGTCGTGCTGTCGGACCACGGGCAGTCCCTCGGCGCGACGTTCGAGCAGGTCGTCGGGCGCTCGTTCCTCGCGGAGGTCCGACGACTGATGGCGCTCGCGGGCGGGCGGGGGGCCGGCGTCGTGGGCGCCGAGGGCGAGGGCAGGGTCGACGGTCGTCGCCGCGCGACGGCGCCGGACAGCGAGGAGTGGGGTCCGGCGAACACCGCGCTCAACGCGCTGCGCCGTGACGACGGACCAGGGCGGATGATGGTCGGCCCCGACCGTGCGGAGCGGACGGACGGCGAGGGGGCGGCTGAGGAGCCCGGGCTGCCCGAGCTGCCCGAGGTCGCCGTCGTCGGCTCCGGGAACCTGGGCATGGTGTGGTTCTGCCGTGAGCCGCGCCGCCTCACGGCCGCGGAGGTGGACGACCGCTGGCCGGCGCTCGTCCCGGGCCTGCTCGCGAACCCGGCCGTCGGCGTCGTCGTGACGCACGGGACGGACGGCGCGGGGACGCCGACGCTCGTCGCACGGGGCATCGCCGGCTCGCACGACCTGCGGACGGGCGACGTCGAGGGCCTCGACCCGCTCGCGCCGTACGGCGCCCGCGCGGCGGCCGACCTGCTGCGCGTGGCGCGGCTCGACGACGCGGGAGACCTCGTGCTCGTCTCGAGCGTCGACGACGTCGGCATGGTGCACGCGTTCGAGGGGCTCGTCGGATCGCACGGCGGCCTGGGCGGGGCGCAGAACCTCGCGGTGCTCGTCCACCCGGCGGGCCTCGTCGTCCCGGACGAGGACCTGGAGGACGTCGACGGCGAGCGCGTGCTCGTCGGGGCGGAGGCCGTCCACCGGTGCCTCGTCGCGCGGTTGGAGGAGCTCGGGGTGCGTCCACGACGACCGACCGCTGGGCACCGCCCGGCGGCCACCCGCGAGGCCGCCGACGACGAGGGCGCCGACGTCGGGGGAGCCGTGGGCGCCGGGCGGCGGGACGTCCCGCCGCGGCACCCCCGTCGGCCGGGGGAGACGAGCCCGTGATCCTGAGCCTGACGTGGCTCGGCCACTCCACGGTCGTGCTCGACGTCGCGGGTCCGCAGGGCGGGCGGGTCCGCCTCGTCACCGACCCGCTGCTGCACCGCCACGCGGGTCTGCTGCGCCGGCGCGGGGAGCGGCCCGCGCCGGCCTGGCGCGACGCCGACGCGGTGCTCCTGTCCCACCTGCACCACGACCACGCCGAGCTCCGCTCGCTGCGCCTGCTGCCCGGAGCGCCGGTCCTCACGGCGCCGGCGAACGCGCGCTGGCTCCGGGCGCGCGGTCTGCGCGGGGTCGGTCTCGAGGACGCGTGGCACCCCGTGGGCGACGTCCGGGCCGGCGTCGCGGTCCGTCTCGCGCCCGCCGTCCACGGCCATCGGCCGATGCCGCACCGGCCCAACGCCGTGAGCGGTCACCTCGTGCGGGTCGGCCCGGCGCCGGACGCCGAGCCGGGCGGAGGTCCCGACGGCGCGGCACGGGTCTGGGCCGTCGGCGACACCGAGCACTTCGCGGGCATGGCCCGGCTGCCGGCGCTCGCGGGCGGCCCGGTCGACGTCGCGCTCGTCCCGGTCTCCGGCTGGGGTCCCCGGCTGTCGGGAGGGCACCTGGGCCCGGCGCAGGCGGCGCGCGTGTGCGCGGAGGTCGGCGTCCGCGTCGCCGTGCCGGTCCACTGGGGGACGCTCCACGCGCCGGGTGGCCGCGACCTGCCACGCGGGTGGATGGACCACGCGGGCGCGGCGTTCGAGGCGGCGGCGCACCGCGAGGCGCCCTCGACGCAGGTCGTCGTCCTGCAGCCGGGCGAGTCCTGGGAGATGCCCCGCCGTCCGTGACGCGGTCCGGGGCGTGCCGGCGACACGCCGGTGGCGATGCGCTGGTCGAACACCTGTTCGGCTAGAGTTGTGCACAGGTGCCCGCCGGGGCGCGGACCGCAGCGGGACCGTCACGGTGATCCACAGGTCGGAGCACCGCCGGCACACGGTGTCGGTGGCTCCCCGTACTGTCGGGCACGACGACGACGGAACACGACCGAAGGTGACCGACATGCCCGCACCTGCAGACCGCGAGAAGGCGCTCGAGGCAGCCCTCGCCCAGATCGACCGGAGCTTCGGCAAGAACTCCGTGATGCGCCTCGGGGACGAGGGGCGCGCGCCCGTCGACGTGATCCCGACCGGCTCCATCGCGCTGGACGTGGCGCTCGGCATCGGCGGACTGCCGCGCGGCCGTGTCGTCGAGATCTACGGCCCGGAGTCCTCCGGCAAGACGACCGTCGCGCTGCACGCCGTCGCGAGCGCGCAGCGTGCCGGCGGTATCGCCGCGTTCATCGACGCCGAGCACGCGCTCGACCCGGAGTACGCGAAGAAGCTCGGTGTCGACACCGACGCGCTGCTCGTGTCCCAGCCGGACACGGGAGAGCAGGCGCTCGAGATCACGGACATGCTCATCCGGTCCGGCGCGCTCGACATCATCGTCATCGACTCGGTCGCGGCGCTCGTGCCCAAGGCCGAGATCGAGGGAGAGATGGGCGACAGCCACGTCGGACTCCAGGCCCGCCTCATGTCGCAGGCGCTGCGCAAGCTCACCGGTGCCCTCAGCTCGTCCGGCACCACGGCGATCTTCATCAACCAGCTCCGCGAGAAGATCGGTGTCTTCTTCGGCTCGCCCGAGACGACGACCGGTGGCAAGGCGCTGAAGTTCTACGCGTCGGTCCGCCTCGACATCCGCCGGATCGAGACCCTCAAGGAGGGGACGGACGCGGTCGGCAACCGCACGCGCGTCAAGGTCGTGAAGAACAAGATGGCGCCGCCGTTCAAGCAGGCGGAGTTCGACATCCTCTACGGCGTCGGCATCTCCCGCGAGGGCGGCCTCATCGACATGGGCGTGGAGCACGGCTTCGTGCGCAAGTCGGGCTCGTGGTTCACCTACGGCGGGGACCAGCTCGGCCAGGGCAAGGAGAACGCGCGGTCGTTCCTGCGCGACAACCCGGACCTGTCGAACGAGCTCGAGAAGAAGATCAAGGAAAAGCTCGGCGTCGGGCCGCGCGTCGACGCGCCCGCCGACACCGGCGCGGCCGTCACGGCCGCCCCGGCGCTGTCGACCGAGTCGGCGGCACCCGCCGCAGCCAAGGCTCCGGCTGCCGCGGCCAAGGCGAAGAAGCCGTTCTGACGGGCGAACGCCAGCGGGCACGCGAGCGTCGCGCGGGGGACAAGGGCCCCGCGCGGCGCTCGCGCCCGTCGCTGCACGAGCTGGTCGAGAACGGTGAGATCACCGATGCCGAGCTGACCGAGCGCGCACGCGAGACGGTGCTGCGGATGCTCACAGCGGCGCCCAAGAGCCGCGCGGAGCTCGCGCAGGCGCTCGCGCGCAAGGGATACCCGGAGCACGTCGTGCTGCCGCTCCTCGACCGGTACGAGGAGGTCGGTCTCGTCGATGACGCCCAGTACGCCGAGATGCTCGTGCGGACGAGGCACTCCGAGCGCGGGCTGTCACGCCGGGCGATCTCCCAGGAGCTGCGCCGTCGGGGGATCGACGAGGACACCTCGGCGACGGCCCTCGAGCAGGTCGACGACGACTCCGAGGCCGAGGCCGCACGCGACCTCGCCCGGTCCCGGCTGCGCCGGACGGCCGGGCTCGATCGCGACGTGCGGATCCGGCGCGCCGTCGGGGCACTCGCCCGGAAGGGCTACTCGCCGGGCCTCGCGTTCGAGATCGTCCAGCGCGCGCTCGACGAGGAGGTCGCCGCCGCGGAAGGGTGCGACCTGGACGGGTGAGAGCTCCCGTCGGCGCACCCGACCGAGGCCACCCGTCCGCCGGGCAGGGGCGCTGGACCGCAGGAGGCAGCGCGAGGCCACTGTCCTCCGGGTGACGTGACGGGCGGTCCGGGAGTGCCCGGATCGCCCGTCGAGGATCAGCGCGCGGTGGTCGCGGCCCCGTCCGGGACCGCTCCGCCTCCTGCCGTGACGGTCGGGTTGCCGATACCGGGGCCAGCTGTCGTCGCACCGGACGTGCGTCCCTTGAGGAACCGGGAGAGGTACTGCGCGGCGGTCGTGAGCAGCCAGTTGATGACGATGAAGATGACGGCCGCGACGGTGAGCGTCTGCAGGTTGTTGCCGTTGCCGTTGCCGAAGATCTGCGCGGCACGCAGCAGCTCGTTGTAGACGATGATCTGCCCGAGGGCCGTGTCCTTGAGCACGACGACGAGCTGGGACACGAGGGCCGGGAGCATCGCGATGAGCGCCTGCGGGAGCTGGATCGAGCGCAGCGTCTGCCCGCGGCTCAGGCCGATCGCCATCCCCGCCTCGAACTGCCCCTTCGGCAGGTTGCCGACGCCCGAGCGGACCAGCTCGGCGATGACGGAGCCGTTGTACAGCACCAGGGCGATGACGACGGCGAGGAACGACGGCTGGTCCACCTGGTTGAGGCCGAGCAGCAACCAGAAGAAGATCATCAGCAGGAGCACCGGCACGGCGCGGAAGAACTCCACGACGATTCCGCTCACCCAGCGCACGGGCTTCAGGTGGGACAGCCGGCCGGAGCCGAGGACCAGTCCGAAGACGATCGCGCCGGCGATCGCGAACGCGGCGGCGCGGAGCGTGTTCCGCAGGCCGGGGATGAAGTAGTCCTCCCACGCGCTCGCGGTGAACACCGGTCCCCACAGGTCCCAGGAGAGCTGACCCTTGCGCTCGAGCTCGAGCAGGACGAGTGCGGCGAGGCCGAGCACGACGACGGCGCCGACGACGTTGCCGATCAGGATGTTGCGACGCGCCCGGGGGCCGGGCGCGTCGAAGAGGATGGACTGCTGCGAGCTCATCGGCGCACCGCCAGTCGGGTCGAGAGGGACGTCGTGAGCAGGCCGATCGGGATGACGAGGATGACGTAGCCGATCGCGAACGTGAGGAAGATGATGTAGATGTAGCTCGAGTTGAACTCGATCATCGTGCGCATGAGGCTCGACGTCTCCGTCGTGACGCTGGCTGCGGCGGCGACGGTCGAGTTCTTCAGCAGCGCGATGAGCGTGTTGCCGAGGGGGGCGATCGCGCCGCGGAACGCCTGCGGCAGGATGATCAGGCGGGCTGCCGGGAGGAACGACAGGCCGATCGCCCGCGCCGCCTCGGCCTGCCCGATCGGGACGGTGTTGACGCCGCTGCGGATCGACTCGCACACGAAGGCCGCGTGGTAGACCGTCAGGCCGATGACCGCGAAGCGGAAGAAGTTCGTCGCGAAGTCGTCCGAGAGGCTGATCTGCAGCTGCGTCCACACACCGAGGACCATGAACGTCATGATCACGGTGAGCGGCGTGTTGCGGAGCACGTTGACGTAGGCCGTCCCGGCCCAGCGCAGGCTCGGGACCGGCGAGATCCGCATGAGGGCCAGGAGCGTGCCGAGGACCAGCGAGAGGATCGCGGCCCAGAACGTCAGCTGGATGTTCACCCAGAACGCGCCGACCACGTCGTACTGGGCGAAGAGCTCGCCGAACTGGGAGAGGGAGTCACCCACGGTGCGTCAGACCTCCGGGAAGGTGGTGCGGCGGTGGCCGCGATGGACGGTCGAGGGGAGCGGCGCGCCGCGCGCGCCGCTCCCCTCGGGCCGGGTCAGGCGCAGGCGTCGACCGTCGGCGGGTTCTCGCTCGAGTTCGGCGTGTACCCGGTGCCCTCGGTGTTGGCCGTGACGGCCTCCTCCCAGGAACCGTCCTCGATCATCTCCTCGATGGCCGCGTTGATGTCCTCGCACATGTCGTTGTCCTGCGGGAGGCCGACACCGTAGCGCTCGGTCGAGAACGGCGCGCCGACCACCTTCACCTTGCCCTGGTTCGCGGGCTGGGCCGCGAGGCCGGCGAGGATGATGTCGTCGGTGGTGACGGCGTCGACCTGGCCGGCCGTGAGCGCCGTGACGCACTCGGCGTAGCCCGGGCGCTCGAGGAGCTGGACGCCCGCGGCGTACTCGTCCTTGATGCGCTGCGCGGACGTCGAGCCCGTGACCGAGCACAGGTTCTTGCCCTCGAGCGCCTCGGGCCCGGTGATGTCCGTGTTGTCCTCGGCGACGAGGAGGTCCTGCCCGGCGACGAAGTACGGTCCGCCGAACGCGACCGTCTCCTTCCGCTCGTCGGTGATCGAGTACGTCGCGAAGATCATGTCGGCCTGGCCGGTCTGCAGCATGGTCTCGCGCTGGGCGGACGGCGCCTCGACCCACTCGATCTGGTCCGCCGAGTAGCCCAGCTTCTCCGCGACGTAGGTCGCGACGTCGACGTCGAAGCCGGTGTACTCGCTGCCGTCCTGGTAGCCGAGGCCGGGCTGGTCGAACTTGATGCCGATGGTGATCGAGTCGCCGCCGCCACCGCCCTCGGTCTGCTCGGGGTTCGTGGTCGTGCTGTCGGCGCCGATCTCGTCGGGGTCGCCGCCGCACGCGGCGAGCGTGAGGGCGGTGAGTGCGGCGAGGACGGCAGCACCTGCGTGTCGTGTGCGCATGGTTCGTACCCTTCGTGAGTGGTGGCCGCCCGCCGAGGTGTGCCTCGTGCGGACGCCCGGATGTGGGGTCGGTCGGAACTCAGTGGGTGAGGATCTTCGAGAGGAAGTCCTTCGCGCGGTCGCTCTTCGGCGCGGTGAAGAACTCCTCCGGGTGCGCCTCCTCGACGATCTGGCCGTCGGCCATGAACACGACGCGGTTCGCGGCCTTGCGCGCGAACCCCATCTCGTGCGTGACGACGATCATCGTCATGCCCTCCTTCGCGAGGGCGACCATGACGTCGAGGACCTCGTTGATCATCTCCGGGTCGAGCGCCGACGTGGGCTCGTCGAAGAGCATGACCTTCGGACGCATCGCGAGCGCGCGGGCGATCGCGACGCGCTGCTGCTGCCCGCCCGAGAGCTGGGCCGGCATCTTCTGCGCCTGGTTCTTCACCCCGACGCGGTCGAGCAGGGCGAGGGCGCGCTCCTTGGCGTCCTTCGACCGCTCGCCGCGGACCTTGACCGGGCCCAGGGTGACGTTGTCGAGGATCGTCTTGTGCGCGAAGAGGTTGAACGACTGGAACACCATGCCGACGTCGGCACGCAGCCGGGCGAGCGCCTTGCCCTCCTCGGGCAGCGGCACGCCGTCGATCCGGATCTCGCCGTCGTCGATCGTCTCGAGTCGGTTGATCGCCCGGCACAGCGTCGACTTGCCGGACCCGGACGGGCCGATGACCACGAGCACCTCGCCGCGGCGGACCGTGAGGTTGATGTCCTGCAGGACGTGCAGCTCGCCGAAGTGCTTGTTGACGTCGTGCAGCTCGACCAGCGGGTCGCCCAGGGCCTCGTCCGCCGGTCGGGCGGTCACGGCAGCGTCCGACGGCAGGCCGGTCGGCATGTCGGACGGCTCGTCGGACGGCAGGGGGGAGTCATCGACCATTTTTCGAACATAGGGGGCAACTGTTGCCACCGCCACCGAATCGCGCAACAGTCAGGCAACAGTTCCGTAACACCGGTGGCCGCGCCGTACCCTGGACGGTGATGTCCACGATCGCCCCCGCCCCGCTCCCGACCGCCGACACCCCCGACGGCGGCCCCCGCACGTACGTCGTGCGCACGCTCGGCTGCCAGATGAACGTCCACGACTCCGAGCACATGGCCGGGATGCTCGAGCAGGCCGGGTACACGCGCGCCAGCGGGGCGGACGAGGCGGCGAACCGCGCCGACGTCGTGGTCATCAACACGTGCGCGGTACGTGAGAACGCGGCGACCCGCCTGTACGGCAACCTCGGCCAGCTCGCCTCGGTCAAGGCGCAGCGCCCGGGCATGCAGATCGCCGTCGGCGGCTGCCTCGCGCAGAAGGACCGCGGGACGATCGTCGACAAGGCGCCGTGGGTCGACGTCGTGTTCGGCACGCACAACCTCGACGCGCTCCCGGTGCTGCTCGAGCGCGCGCGCCACAACGAGGCGGCACAGGTCGAGATCGCGGAGTCGCTCCAGGTCTTCCCGTCGACGCTGCCCACCAGGCGGGAGTCGGTCTACGCCGGCTGGGTGTCGATCAGCGTCGGCTGCAACAACACGTGCACGTTCTGCATCGTCCCCCACCTGCGCGGCAAGGAGCGCGACCGTCGCCCGGGCGAGGTGCTCGCCGAGGTCGGGGCGCTCGTCGACGCGGGCGCGATCGAGGTCACGCTGCTCGGCCAGAACGTCAACAGCTACGGCGTCGAGTTCGGCGACCGCGGCGCGTTCGCCAAGCTCTTGCGCGCCTGCGGGACGGTCGAGGGCCTCGAGCGCGTGCGCTTCACGTCGCCGCACCCCGCCGCCTTCACCGACGACGTGATCGCGGCGATGGCCGAGACCCCGAACGTCATGCCGCAGCTGCACATGCCGCTCCAGTCCGGGTCGGACCGCGTGCTGCGGGCGATGCGTCGCTCCTACCGCTCGGAGCGCTTCCTCGGCATCCTCGACCGCGTGCGCGCCGTCATGCCCGACGCCGCGATCACGACCGACATCATCGTCGGCTTCCCGGGGGAGACCGAGGAGGACTTCGCGGAGACGATGCGCGTCGTGGAGGCGTCGCGGTTCGCGTCGGCCTTCATCTTCCAGTACTCGCCCCGCCCCGGGACGCCCGCCGCCACGATGGACGGTCAGCTGCCGAAGGCCGTCGTCCAGGAGCGCTTCGAGCGCCTCCAGGCGCTCCAGGAGCGGGTCGCCGGCGAGGAGTCGGCACGCCAGGTCGGCCGCACGGTCGACGTGCTCGTCACCGAGGGTCCGGGGCGCAAGGACGGTGCGACGCACCGTCTCACCGGCCGCGCGCCGGACAACCGCCTCGTGCACCTCGCTCTCCCGGCGGGCGTCGGGGTGCCCGACGCCGTGGTCTCGCCGCCCGCCGTCGCGCAGCCCGGCGACGCGCCCGAGGTGATCGACCCGCGCCTCGCCGAGGTGCCCGACGCGCACCTGCCGCGGCCGGGCGACGTCGTCACCGTGGAGATCACGCGCTCGGCACCCCACCACCTCATCGCCGACTCGGCGCTCGCGGGGGGCGCGTTCGCCGTCCGGCGCACGCGCTCGGGCGACGCGTGGGCGACGCGGGAGCGCGCGCGCCTCGGCGGCGTCGAGGACGACCACGGGCACGGCGGGGCGGCCGCGCCGTCGGGGCCGGTCTCGCTCGGCCTGCCGACCGTCCGCGCCTGACCGGCCACGGGCACCGGCGTCGTCCCAGCCGCGGACCCGGCCACGCCCGACGGCCCCGGCTCAGTCCTCGACGGTCCCCGGGGGCAGCTGCGCCCCGATCGCGTGGAAGAGCTGCACGGCGGTCCCGAGGCCGCACGAGACGGTCTGCGAGAGCTGGGCGTCCGTCGCGCCGTGCTCGAGGTCGACCGAGACCTCCGCGTACACCCCGAGCCGGCCCGCCTCCTCGCGCACGTAGACCTTCGGCCAGATGCGCTCGCGGTTCCAGTCGTTCACCGCCTGGAGCGTGACCAACCGCGCCTCGAGGGGGAGGGTCGTGGACCACCGGCCGCGGACCTGCAGGATCTCGGAGCGGTCGCCGAGCAGGAGGAACCAGAACCGGTGACCGTCCCACGTCCCGGTGATGTCGCCGTCGTCGTCGACCCGGAAGTGGTAACCCCGACGAGTGAGGTGGTCCCCGACGCGCGACATCGACAGCGGCCGCGGGCGCTCCGCCTCGGCCGGGATCGACTCGGCGGACTTCGGGCGGCGGTTGCCGAAGAGGCGGGCGAACCAGCCCGTGCGCGACTGCGTCATGGTGCCTGCCTCGCCGGGTCCGGGTAGAACTCGTCGAGCGCGTCGAAGAACATCGAGCCCGTGCTCAGACCGCACTGCAGCAGCTGGTCGAGCTGGTCGTCCGTGACGCCGTGCTCGAGGTCGACGGTGACCTCGGTGAAGACCTGGATCATGCCGTTGTCGCGCACCCGCGTGTACGTCTTGGGCCAGATGCGGTCGGCGTTCCACTCGTTGCAGAACTCGAGCACCTCCTCGAGGCGCTCGATCGCGAGGTCCCGGTTCCACTGCCCGCGGACCTGGAGGATCTCGTCGTGGTTGCCGAAGAGCAGGAAGTAGAAGAGACGGCCGTGCCAGAGGCCGCCGACGTCGCCGTCGGAGTCCATGAAGTAGCTGTATCCGCTGTCGGTGATCCACTCGACCACCCGGGGGAGCGCGAGCGGCGAGGGTGCCCGGTCGTCGGCGGTCACGACCTGGCCGAGCTCCCTGGCCAGGAGGTCCTCGACCTGCGAGCGGAGCGCGTCGTCGTCGAGCCGCCCCGTCCCGGCGTCGTCGGAGATCCCGCCGGGCTCGTCCTCCCGCCGGTCGTCGTCACGCTCGCCGAAGAACCTCACCGTCCCACCGTACTCGGCGACGGCGTGTCCCGTCGCGCTCGTGCCGGACCGCGGGCCGTCCCACCGGTCTCGGTGCGGCCCGCCGGTCGCTACCGTGGGTCGCGTGAGCACCCGCGCCGTCGTCCTGCCCGCCACGCCGCTCCTGGTCCCCGGGGCCGCGGGGCGCGCGGACGTCCTGCGGAAGGTGCGCGCCGCGACGCTCGCCGCGCTGCGCGAGCTGACGGCGGGCGTCGCTCCGGTCGTCGTGATCGCCGCCGTCCCCAGGGGCGGCGTCGTGCGCGGACCTGCGGCCGCGTCGCTCGCCGCCGCGGGCGTGCGGCGCGCGGAGGTCGATCGTGCGTGGGTCGATCCCGCCGGAGAGCCGGCCGGGACGCAGGAACCGCCCGTCCGGCGGGCGGGGGTGGGGGCGTCCGTCGCGCTGCTCGCGCTCGGGGCGTGCGGCGTGCGGGGCGCGGTGGACGTGGTCGAGGTCGGCCCGGACGTCACGCCGGACGGTGCGCGCGACCTCGGGCGCGAGCTCCGTGCCCGGGGTGCGTCGGTCGTCGTCGCGGACGACCCGCGGTCGGCGTCGACCGCCGTCGTGCTCGACGCCTTCGTGGACGGCGCCTGGTCGGTCCGGTCGGCGGAGCTGCGCGACGAGGTCGTCGACCGCGGCTACGCGGTCCGCCGCTACCTCGACACGGCCGACGACACCGTCCCGGACCACGACCCCGCCGTCGGGCTCGGTGGTACCGCCGTCGGTGCGCCGGGGCACCGGTACCGTTCTGCGGGTGAGCCCTGAGCACGTGACGCGCACGTCGTCGAGCCCGGTCGTCGTCGCCGTCGTCGGCCCGACCGCGACCGGCAAGTCGGACCTCGCGCTCGACCTCGCGCAGCGCCTCGGTACGCCGGGCGCACCCGCCGAGATCGTCAACGCGGACGCCTACCAGCTCTACCGCGGCATGGACGTCGGCACCGCCAAGGTCCCCGCGGCCGAGCGCCGTGGCGTGCGCCACCACCTCCTCGACGTGCTCGACCCGAGGGAGGACGCGTCGGTCGCGCGGTACCAGGACGAGGCCCGGGCGGCGCTCGACGAGATCGCCGGGCGCGGCGCACGTGCGGTCGTGGTCGGAGGTTCCGGGCTGTACGTGCGCGCGCTCCTCGACGACATGCGCTTCCCCGGCACCGACCCTGCGGTGCGCGCCGCGCTCGAGGAGCGCGCGGAGCGCGAGGGGACACGCGTGCTGCACGACGAGCTGGCACGGGTCGACCCCGCAGCGGCGGCGAGCATCGGCCCCGCGAACACGCGGCGGATCGTGCGCGCGCTCGAGGTCGTCGAGCTCACGGGCGAGCCGTTCACCGCGAACCTCCCGCGTCAGGAGTACGTGCGCCCCACGCTGCAGATCGGTCTCGACTGCGACCGTGCGGTGCTCGACGCCCGCGTCGAGGGCCGGGTCGAGCGCATGTGGGAGCTCGGCCTCGTCGACGAGGTGCGCCGCGTCGAGTCGGCCGGGATGGGGCGCACCGCACGACGCGCGGTCGGGTACGCGGAGGTGCTGGCGCACCTGCACGGGGAGGTGACGGAGGCCGCGGCACGCGAGGCCGTCACCGCCAACACGCGCCGCCTCGCGCGCAAGCAGATGGGCTGGTTCGGGCGCGACCCGCGCGTGCACTGGCTCGACGCGCAGTCGCCCCGCCTGCTCGACGACGCGCGCGCCCTCGTCGCCGAGGCGGACGCGGGCCGTGGGCACCCGGCGGGCCGCCGGGGCGCGGACGAAGCGGACACGGGCGAGCCCGTGCGCCGTAGTCTGGGCTCATGACGCGCACCCGGTTCACGAAGGGCCACGGGACCCGCAACGACTTCGTGCTGCTCGCCGACACGAAAGGCGAGCTCGACCTCACGCCCGAGCTCGTCCGCGCGCTCGCGGACCGTCGCGGCGGCATCGGGGGCGACGGCGTGATCCGGCTCGTGCCCACGGCGCTCGTGCCCGAGTCTCGCGACGTGCTCGCGCAGGACCCGCACGCGATCTGGTTCATGGACTACCGCAACGCCGACGGCTCCGTCGCGGAGATGTGCGGGAACGGCGTGCGGGTCTTCGCCGCGTTCGCCGAGAGCCTGGGCCTCGTGAGCTTCGCCGGCGGCACGGAGGTCCCCGTCGGGACCCGGGCGGGCGTCAAGCGCGTGCGCAAGGAGGGCGACTGGTACGCGGTCGACATGGGGCCGTGGTTCCTGCCCGGCGGGCGTGACGCGCTGCGCGCGGGCTTCGACGCGACGGTGGTCGTCCGTGGCTGGGAGGTCCCGCGCCCCGCGCTGAGCGTCGACCTGGGCAACCCGCACACCGTGCTCGCGCTCGCCCGCGAGGACCTGCTCGCGGACGCCGACCTCACGGGCGCCCCCGTCGTCGAACCCGTGCCGCCGCGCGGCACGAACGTCGAGCTCGTCGTCCCGCTCGGCGAGACGGTCGAGGAGGACGGCACGGTCGTCGGGCACGTGCGCATGCGCGTGCACGAGCGCGGGGTGGGGGAGACGCCGTCGTGCGGGACGGGGGCGTGCGCCGCCGCCCTCGCGGTGCGCGTCTGGGGCGGTCCCGACGCCCCGGACACGTGGTTCGTCGACGTCCCGGGCGGGACCGTGCGCGTCCGGGCGCTCCCGGGCGACCACGTCGAGCTCGCGGGACCGGCCGAGCTCGTCCACTCCGGCGAGGTGGACCTCGACCGGCTCCTCGAGCCCCCCGCGTCCGGCATCCCCGGGGCGGTCATCCGGCAGCCCGCCGCCGATCAGGAGACTGCGGACCACGCGCCGCACGACGCCCCGGCGACGGGCGCGGACGACGAACCAGCCGTCGTCTGAGCGCCCACCTGGCGCGGTCAGCCGGCCGGAGCCGTGACCTCCAGGACGCGGAAGCCCTTGGCGCTCGCGGCGCGCCCGACCGCGGCGCCGGGCAGCACGGGCTCGAGGTGCTCGACGAGCCAGCGCTGCAGCGAGTCCGCCCCGAGGTTGCGCTGCACGACGAGGTGCGCGACGGCCCCGGGCGCGAGCCGCGGCAGCCATCTCAGCAGCATCTCGTGCAGGGCCTCCTTGCCCACGCGGATCGGCGGGTTCGACCACAGCGCGGCGAACGCGACGTCGTCGGGCACGCCGTCCGGCGTGACGGCCCGGACGCCGGTGAGGCCGAGCCGCTCCGCGTTGCGCCGGACGAGGTCGAGCGCGCGCTCGTTGACGTCCACCGCCCACACCGTGGCGTCCGGCGCGTCGAGGGCCATCGTCAGCGCGACCGGGCCCCAGCCGCACCCGAGGTCGAGCACGTGCGCCCCGGAGCCGGACGACCTCGCGGCGAGGACGTCGCCGAGCGGCGGGACCGTGCGCAGCAGCACCTGCGTGCCGAGGTCGAGGCGGCCCGGAGAGAAGATCCCGGACGCCACCTCCACCTCGACGTCCCTCCCGGCGAGGCGCACGGCGAGGGTGCGCCGCTCAGCCGCGGAGGCAGGGTTCGCGGTGAAGTAGTGGTCCGGCTCGTCGCTCACGAGGCGTGATCCTACGGGGGCGGCCGGACGCCCGCCGTGGAATCCGTTGGCACCGGGACGTTTCCGCGTGCCACGCTTGTTGTACCGACGGGCGCACAGCGCGCCCGCGACCCACCCCCGACCGGAAGGCGGCACATGACCCAGACCCCAGCGAACCCCACGTCGGCCCGACCAGAGCCGACCGACGCGACGCGGGACATCGCGAGCGACGTCGTGGCGCGGGTGCTCGCTCGGGCCGGGACGGCGCGCGCCGAGGGCGGCACGGTCCACGCGGAGCACGACGGCGAGCAGCTCGACCTCGCGGAGCGCGCGTCGCTGCGCCGCGTCGCGGGCCTGTCCACCGAGCTCCAGGACGTCACGGAGGTCGAGTACCGGCAGCTGCGGCTCGAGAAGGTCGTGCTCGTCGGGCTGTGGAGCTCGAGCCGTGACGCGCACGAGGACGGCGCCGCGTCGAGCGCGGAGGACGCGGAGATCTCGCTGCGCGAGCTCGCCGCCCTCGCCGAGACCGCCGGGTCCCAGGTGCTCGACGGCGTGATCCAGCGCCGCGCGAAGCCGGACCCCGGCACCTATCTCGGGTCCGGCAAGGCCGCCGAGCTCGCCGACGTCGTCGCCGCGAGCGGCGCCGACACCGTCGTGATCGACGGCGAGCTCGCACCCTCGCAGCGCCGCGCGCTCGAGGACATCGTCAAGGTCAAGGTCGTCGACCGGACCGCGCTGATCCTCGACATCTTCGCCCAGCACGCCAAGTCCCGGGAGGGCAAGGCCCAGGTCGAGCTCGCCCAGCTCGAGTACCTCCTGCCGCGACTGCGCGGCTGGGGCGAGTCGATGTCGCGTCAGGCCGGTGGCCAGGTCGGCGGCGCCGGCGCGGGCATGGGCTCGCGCGGTCCCGGTGAGACGAAGATCGAGCTGGACCGGCGGCGCATCCGCAACCGCATGGCCAAGCTGCGCCGGGAGATCCAGGCCATGGCCCCGGGCCGCGAGACCAAGCGGTCGTCGCGCAAGCGCCACGAGATCCCCTCGGTCGCCATCGCGGGCTACACGAACGCGGGCAAGTCGAGCCTCCTCAACGCGCTCACGGGCGCGGGGGTGCTCGTCGAGAACGCGCTCTTCGCGACCCTGGACCCGACGGTCCGGCGCACCCGGACCGAGGACGGGCGCGTGTACACGCTCGCCGACACCGTCGGCTTCGTGCGCGCGCTCCCGCACCAGCTCGTCGAGGCGTTCCGGTCGACGCTCGAGGAGGTCGGCCAGTCCGACCTGCTGCTGCACGTCGTCGACGCGTCGCACCCGGACCCCGAGGGCCAGATCGCCGCGGTCCGGCACGTGCTCGCCGACATCCCGGGCGTCGAGGACGTCCTCGAGGTCGTCGTGCTCAACAAGGCCGACGTCGCCGACCCGGAGGTCGTCGACCGCATCCGGCGGCGCGAGCGCCGCACGGTCGTCGTGTCGGCCCACACGGGCGCGGGGATCGACGAGCTGCGTCAGCTCATCGCGGACGAGCTCCCGCGGCCCGACGTGACGATCGACGTCGTCGTGCCCTACAACCGCGGCGACCTCGTGCACCGCGTGCACACCGAGGGCGAGATCGACCACGAGGAGCACACGCCCGAGGGCACGCTCCTGCGCGGGCGCGTCGCGGAGGCGCTCGCTGCCGAGCTCGCCGGGGCGGTCGCGAGCGCCTGAGCGACGCCTCGCGCCGCACCGCCGACGGCGTCGCACGGCACCCTTCGTGCCGTCGCGGCGCCGTCGTGCGTCGTCCACAGCCCGTGGGTCCGAGCCCGGGTCGTCGGCGCCCGACCGTAGACTCGACGGGTGCCTCCCGTCTCGCCCGCCACGAACCGTCCGACCGAGGACACCGCGGCGCCGGACGGCCCGCCGTCCCGTGACGCCGCGGCGCTCGCCGGGGTCCCGGACGTCGACACGCTGCTCGACCTCGCCGTCGGCCGGCTCGGCGGCGCACGCCGCGACGGGCAGCACGCGATGGCGACCGCCGTCGCCGGGTCCATCGGGAGCGGCGAGCACCTCGTCGTCCAGGCGGGGACCGGTACGGGAAAGTCGCTCGGCTACCTCGTCCCGGCGGTGCGGCACGCGGTCGCGGCCGACGAGCGCGTCGTCGTCTCGACCGCCACCCTCGCGCTGCAGCGCCAGGTCATCACCCGTGACCTGCCGCTCGTCGCGGAGGCGATCGGCGCAGAGCTTCCGCGCCCTGCCTCGATCGCCCTCCTCAAGGGGTGGCACAACTACGTGTGCGTCCACAAGGTCGCGGGCGGCTACCCGACGGACGAGCCGACGCTCTTCGACCTGCCCGGCGAGACGGCCGGCGCGACCGACCACCCGCCCGCGCGGGCCGACGGCCGCGCGGCACCGTCGCTCGGGGAGCAGGTCGTGCGGGTCCGCGAGTGGGCCCAGGAGACGGAGAGCGGCGACCGGGACGACCTCGTCCCCGGCGTGAGCGACAAGGCGTGGCGCCAGGTCTCCGTGACCGCGCTCGAGTGCCTCGGGCAGCGCTGCCCGCTCCTCGCCGAGTGCTTCCCCGACAAGGCACGGGCGGCCGCGCGCGAGGCCGACGTCGTCGTCACGAACCACGCGATGCTCGGCATCGCGGCGATGGGCTCGCCGGGCGTCCTCCCGGAGCACGACGTCCTCGTGGTCGACGAGGCGCACGAGCTCGCGGACCGCGTGACGGCGGCAGCGACCGTCGACCTCTCGGTCCCCGCCATCGAGGGAGCCGCACGCCTCGCCCGGCGGCACGGGGGCGCGGCGACCGAGGCGCTCGACGCCGCCTCGGCGGCGTTCGGCACCGTGGTCGGGGCGCTGCCCGCCGAGCGCTTCCCCGACGGGCTGCCCGACGGCGCGCGCGACGCCGTCGCGGCGGTGCGCGACGCGGCGCGCGAGGTGCTCTCGCGCCTCAAGCCCGAGACCGGCGTCCAGAAGCCCGCGACGCCGGACACCGGCCTGAAGATGGCGCAGTCGGCGATGCTCCAGCTCTTCGAGGTCGCCGAGCGGATGGCCGGGGACCCGACCGGCCACGACGTGCTGTGGTGCTCACGACCCGGCGAGGGCGGCTGGACCGCCGACCGGTTCGGCGAGGGAGCGAGCAGGCTCCACGCGGCGCCCCTGGGCGTCGCCGGCCTCATCCGTACGCACCTCCTCACCGAGCGGACCGGGGTCTTCACGTCCGCGACGCTCGCGCTCGGCGGGACGTTCGACGCCGTCGCGCGCACGTTCGGGCTGGGCGGCGGCGGGTCGGACGGCGAGGAGGCGCCCTCCTGGCGAGGCCTCGACGTCGGCAGCCCGTTCGACTACCCGCGTCAGGGGATCCTGTACGTGGCCAAGCACCTGCCGACGCCCGGTCGCGACGCCGCGACGGAGCACCAGCTCGACGAGATCGCGACGCTCGTCGAGGCTGCGGGCGGCCGGACGCTCGGCCTGTTCTCGTCGCGGCGGGCGGCCGTCGCCGCTGCCGAGGCGATGCGTGAGCGGCTCGACGTCCCCGTCCTGTGCCAGGGCGACGACCAGCTCCCCACGCTCGTGCGCGAGTTCGCCAACGACCCGGCGACGTGCCTGTTCGGCACCCTCTCCTTGTGGCAGGGCGTGGACGTCCCGGGCCCCTCGTGCCAGCTCGTCCTCATCGACCGCATCCCGTTCCCGCGTCCCGACGACCCCGTGCGCTCCGCCCGCGCCCGTGCCGTCGAGGCGGCGGGCGGCAACGGCTTCATGCAGGTGTCCGCGACGCACGCCGCGCTCCTGCTGGCCCAGGGTGCGGGGCGCCTCGTCCGCTCGACGACCGACCGCGGTGTGGTCGCGGTCCTCGACCCCCGGCTCGTCACCGCACGCTACGGGACGTTCCTCACCCGGTCGATGCCGGGATTCTGGCGGACGACCGACCGCGAGGTCGCTGCCGCTGCGCTGAGGCGCCTCGCCGCCCTAGGCTGAGCGCATCCCACGAGACGGAGGCGCGATGACCGACGCAGGCACCACCTTGCCCACCCCCGCGCAGGCGCCCGCCGGGAGCCCGGTCCCGGGCTCCGCGGCACGGACCACCAAGCTGGCGATCGTCGGGGCGGGTGCCGTCGGGTCGACGCTCGCGTACGCGGCCCTCATGCGGGGGGCGGCCAGGACGGTCGCCATGCTGGACGTCAACCGGGCCAAGGTCGAGGCGGAGGTCCTCGACCTGCAGCACGGCATCCAGTTCATGCCGATGGCGAAGGTCGAGGGGTCCGACGACGTCGCGGTGTGCGCCGGTGCGGACGTCGTGGTCGTGACCGCGGGGGCGAAGCAGA
This sequence comes from Cellulosimicrobium sp. So1_17, assembly GCF_055181235.1. Classification (NCBI taxonomy): domain Bacteria; kingdom Bacillati; phylum Actinomycetota; class Actinomycetes; order Micrococcales; family Promicromonosporaceae; genus Cellulosimicrobium; species Cellulosimicrobium sp. So1_17. Next base: position 1,098,158 of record NZ_CM143702.1, on the reverse strand, counting down.
AGCAGGGCCAGACGCGGTTGGACCTCGCCGAAGGCACGATCGGCCTCATGCGCAGCATCCTCCCTGGGCTGGTCGAGGTCGCGCCGGACGCCGTCTACGTCATGGTGACGAACCCGGTCGACATCGTCACCTACGCGGCGCTGAAGTTCTCCGGCCTGCCGCCCGAGCGCCTGTTCGGCAGCGGCACGGTGCTCGACTCGTCGCGCCTGCGCTTCCTCGTCGCACAGCACTGCGGCGTCGCGGTGCAGAACGTCCACGCCTACATCGCGGGCGAGCACGGCGACAGCGAGATCCCTCTGTGGAGCTCGGCGACGATCGGCGGCGTCCCGCTGCTCGACTGGCCCGGGATCGCGGGCCACCCTCCGCTGTCCGAGGACGCCCGCGAGGAGATCGCGCACGAGGTGGTCCACTCCGCCTACCGGATCATCGAGGGCAAGGGGGCGACGAACTACGCCGTCGGCCTCGCAGGTACCCGCATCATCGAGGCGGTCCTCGGCGACGAGCACCGGCTCCTGCCCGTCTCGACGCTGCTGGACGGTGACTACGGGATCGACGACGTGTGCCTGTCGCTGCCGACGCTGATCGACCGCCGGGGCGCGAGCGAGCGTGTCGAGGTGCCGCTCTCCGACGCGGAGCTGACAGGTCTCCGGAGCTCGGCAGAGTCCTTGCGCGCGGTCGCGCGGCGGTTCGGCCTGTAGGAGCGGAGCACGACGGCGGGCCGGTGATCCCACGAGGAGGGATCACCGGCCCGTCGTCAGGTCGGTCGAGCGGCCCGGGGGCGCGTAGAGGTCGGGAACCGTGCCGAGTCAGAGACTGCGCAGGACGGACACGACGCGCCCGAGCACCTGCGCGTCGTCACCGGCGATCGGCTCGTACGCGGAGTTGTGCGGCACGAGCCAGACGTGGCCGTCGCCCCGCTTGAAGGTCTTCACGGTCGCCTCGCCGTCGATCATCGCGGCGACGATCTCGCCGTTCTCCGCGACGTTCTGCCGGCGCACCACGACCCAGTCGCCGTCGCAGATCGCGGCGTCGATCATCGAGTCGCCCTGCACCCGCAGGAGGAAGAGCTCGCCGTCGCCGACGAGCTGGCGCGGCAGCGGGAAGACGTCCTCGACGACCTGCTCGGCGAGGATCGGTCCGCCCGCGGCGATCCGGCCCACCACGGGGACGTACGACGGCGCGGGGTGCGCCTCGTCGTGCACCTGGTCGTCGGCGACGCGGACGAGGGGAACGGCACGACGGCCGTCGTCGGGCTGCACGACCTCGATGGCGCGCGGACGGTTCGGGTCCCGGCGCAGGTACCCCTTGCGCTCGAGCGTGGTGAGCTGGTGCTTGACCGAGGACGGGCTCGTCAGGCCGACGGCCTCGCCGATCTCGCGCATGCTCGGGGGATAGCCGCGCTGCTCGACGCACGAGCGGATCGTGTCGAGGACCAGGCGCTGTCGTGGCGTCAGGCCGTCGCTGCCCGCCGTGCCGTCGGGGAGCTCGCGCACCTCGGCGAGCCCCGCGCTCGTGTTCCTGCCTCGTCCCGCCATCGTGGTCTCCGCCCTCGTCGCCTCGCGGTCGACGCCCGCCCGGAGGTCACCTGCCCCGTCCGGCGCGCCGTCCTCCTCGTCGGTGGTGCCCCGCCGCGCTCGCCGGGGCACCGGTCGACCCGATCCGGTGCGTCGTCCCTGGCGGGAGGCGTTCCGGGCCGGACCTGTCGATGGACATGTCCGGCGAACCGACCTGGTCCCAGGCTAGGGGAGAGAGCGACACGAATCAAACATCTGTTCGAGCATGTCTCGACTCGGCGCGCCGGACGTGGTAGACCTTCGTACAGGTGTTCTACGCACAGGTGTTCGATCCGGGTCCCGGGTCGACGACACAACCCCGCCGGGCCGGAGCGACCGGGGAAGGCGCTCCGGCGCCGGCGGGGGACGGAGGTAGTGATGGCGAGCATGACGGCGACGTGGGGCGAGCAGGGCCTCGCGCGATCGGGTGGTGGCGGCGTACCAGAGGCGCCGCTGCGGCTCACGCGGCGAGGACGGGTCGTCCTGGTGGTCCTCCTGGCGCTCCTGGTCGTGCTCGGCGCGCGCGTGGGCAGCGCCGTCGCGGGGTCGGCAGGAGAGCCCGAGGAGGTCCGGGTCCACGTGGTCGCGGCGGGGGAGACGCTCTGGGACCACGCGTCGGCGCTGGCCACGCCCGGCGAGGACGTGCGCGACGTCGTGGCACGGATCGTCGAGCTCAACGGGCTGTCGTCGTCGGGCCTCCGTGCCGGGCAGCGGCTGCTGCTCCCGGTCGACGCGTGAGGCGCCGACCCGGCCCTGTGACCTACGACACGCGCTCCCGCTCGTCCTGTGCGCCGCCCTGGGTTGCGCTCCACGCTTAGGCGGGCCTAAGTTAGTGTCACCTCACTCGCCTGGCTGGGGGGCCGGGCAGGAGGCGGGGTCGGCGGTCATCCGCGACCCCTGAGCACGTCGGAGCGCGCGAGGCGAGTCGCGCGCGAGATGGGGACGGGGGCGTCCCGACGGGGGCGACCGGAGACGGTCGCCCCCGTTCTGCATCTCCGGGGTCCGGCGCGGCGCACATCTGCTCCGTCCACTGCTCCGTCCTCGGGACCTCGGCGTGTTGCACCGTCGCAGGGCGGCGTCATACGTTCGTCGCGCCGCCCTCGCCCTGCGAGGTGCCGGGGAGCCCAGCCGAGGAGAGCCGTCATGCACTGCCCGTTCTGCCGCCACGCGGACTCTCGTGTCGTCGACTCACGGACGTCGGACGACGGCGCGTCGATCCGTCGCCGGCGTCAGTGCCCGCAGTGCCAGCGACGCTTCACGACGATCGAGACGGCCAGCCTGTCCGTCGTCAAGCGGTCCGGGGTCACCGAACCCTTCTCGCGCGAGAAGATCGTCAACGGCGTCCGCAAGGCCTGCCAGGGCCGGCCCGTCAACGAGGACGACCTCGCGCTCCTCGCCCAACGGGTCGAGGAGACGATCCGGGCGAGCGGGAGCGCCGAGCTCGACGCGTACGAGATCGGTCTCGCGATCCTCGGCCCCTTGCGCGAGCTCGACGAGGTGGCCTACCTGCGGTTCGCGAGCGTGTACCAGGCGTTCGACTCCCTGGAGGACTTCGAGAGCGCGATCACGTCGCTCCGGGTCGAACGGGAGGAGCGGACCGCCGCCCGGCTGGCCGCAGGCGACGACGGGCGCGCGGTGCGCGGCCCCGGCGAGCCCGACGCTGCCGGCAGCGACGCCGGGGCGGCCGGCGGCGCTGACGTCGCGGGGTCGCCGACGTCCTGACCCGGCGCCGGCGAGGACGCTGCGAGTCAGAGGTCGCTCGAGCGTGAGGCCCAGAGGTTGATCCCGGTGTCGGTCGGGATCGACTCGACCGCGCGCAGCTCCTCGTCGGTGAGGGCCGGTGCCTCGAGGGCGGCGAGGTTGTCGTCGAGCTGACGTGCGGAGCTGGCGCCGAGGAGCACCGAGGTGACTCGTCCGTCGCGCAGTGCCCACGCGATCGCCGTGGCGGCCAACGTCCGGCCGTTCGCGCGAGCGAGGGCGTGGAGCCGGCGTACGTGCTCGAGGTTCGCCTCCGAGAGGAACTCCTCGCGCAGCGGTCCGCCACGAGCCGCTCGCGAGCCGTGCGGCGTCCCGCGGAGGTAGCGGTCCGTGAGCATCCCCTGGGCGAGCGGGGAGAAGGCGACGACACCCAGCCCGGCGTCCGCCGCGACGTCGAGCACGCTGCTGCCCGACGCGTCCGGGACCTCGATCCACCGGTTGAGCATCGAGTACGAGACCTGGGTGACCACGAGCTCGACCCCGAGCTCGGCGGCGACGTGCAGCGCCTCGCGCGTGCGCTGAGCGGAATACGACGAGATCCCGACGTACCGCGCGCGCCCCGAGCGCACCGCGGTCGCGAGCGCGCCGACGGTCTCGTGGAGCGGGGTGGTCGGGTCGAAGCGGTGGCTGTAGAAGACGTCGACATGGTCGAGGCCGAGCCGGCGCAGCGACGCGTCGAGCGACGACAGCAGGTACTTGCGCGAGCCGCCCTCGCCGTACGGCCCGGGACCCATGCGGTACCCCGCCTTCGTCGTGACGACGAGCTCGTCGCGGACGGGGCGCAGCTCGCGCGCCAGGAGGCGGCCGAGCGAGGACTCCGCCGCGCCGCCCGGGGGACCGTAGTTGTTCGCGAGGTCCAGGTGCGTCACGCCACGGTCGACGGCGTGCAGGACGATCTCCCGCTGCGTCGCGAACGCGTCGGCCTCGCCGAAGTTCTGCCACAGCCCGAGCGAGACCGCGGGGAGCGTCAGCCCGGTCCGGCCGAGCCGTCGGTGCGGGAGGTCGCGGGAGCCGGTGACGGGGGCGTCGTCGGGAGCGGTGTCAGGCACGTCCACGACGCTACCCGAGGCCGGCGGCCGGAAAGGACTGGCGCCAGGGCCGGGCGTGGGGGAGGCTGGCGGAGTGCCCGGACCGTCGGGCTCCCGAACCACCTGACGTCGGCTGGTTCTCGATCCCAGCCGACCCACCTGACCCCGAGGACGAGGAGAACGCGATGGCGTCCGACCAGCAGCGCCCAGCAGCCGAGACGGCACCCAGCGACGAGGCCAAGGCGAAGTTCCGCGAGGCGCTCGACCGCAAGAACGCCGCCCGGCACCGTTCGGCGGACGGGGACACGAACACCGGTTCCGTGCACGGGTCCGAGACCGTCGGGCCGGTGCAGCGCACGTTCCGCCGCAAGTCCGGCTGACCGCTCCAGCAGCCCTGACGGGACCTGCGTCGCCACGCGCGGCCGGGTCCCGTCGTCGTCCCCGGACCGTCGCGGTCGTCAGGGCAGCGCCGAGGGGCAGCGTGCCCCCCGGGCGGGTCGCGTCAGGGGCGCGTGCCGGGTGACCGGTCGGTGTCCGACGCAGGTGCGGCGGCACGGTGGAACCGACGCCCGCTGACGGCGTGCGGATCGATCCTCACCCACTCCTCGGTCGGGACGTCGACGAGGGGCACGAGCGGCTCGGCCGTCGACTCCGCGGCGGAGACCTGTTCCGCCGTGTCGAGGCGGCGCGCCGTCCCGCGCACGACGACGCTCCACGCGGAGTCCCCGTCGACCCCGTCCCACTCGAGCGCGACGCGGTCGTTCGTGACGAGCGTCGCCAGCTTGGTCCCCGGGATGGTGCGGAAGGTCAGCGTGCCGTCGTGGGCCCGCACGCTCACGGGGTAGATGTCGGGCTCGCCCCGGACGCTCACGGCGAGCCGCGAGACCCGCGTCCCCGCGATCAACGCCCAGCAGGTCGTGGCGTCGAGCACCTCGGGGGCGTCGTTCGTGTATCCGGTCATGCTCCATCGTCGCACCGCGGCGCCACTGGCGCGCAGACGACGAAGGTCCCCGGTGTCGGGGACCTTCGCACCCGGCGGTCGAGCGCCAGGTCAGTCCAGGACGCGCAGGGCGATCGTCTGCTCCATGTCGGCGAGCGCGCTCACGACGGCCGGCTCGACGCGCGAGCCGACGTCGGTGACGACGTACCCGAGCTCGCCCCGCGTCGCGAGGAGCTGGCCCTCGATGTTGGTGCCGTGCTCGGCGAGCGTGGCGTTGACCGCCGCGAGCACGCCCGGCGTGTTGCGGTGCAGGTGCGTGATGCGCGTGATCCCCGTGGTCTGCTCGAGCGCGAGGTTGGGCACGTTGACGCTGAGGGTCGTGGAGCCGGTCGTCAGGTAGTCCCGCAGCTTCGACGACACGAACTGCCCGATCGCCTCCTGCGCCTCCTCGGTCGACCCGCCGATGTGCGGGGTGAGGATGACGTTCGGCAGGCCGCGCAGCTCCGAGTGGAACGAGTCGCCCTTGCGCTTCGGCTCCTCGGGGAACACGTCGACGGCGGCCCCCGCGACGTGACCCGACAGGATCGCCTCGCGGAGCGCGTCGTAGTCGACGACGAACCCGCGCGACAGGTTGAGGAAGATCGCGCCCGGGCGCATGCGCGCGATCTGCTTGGCCCCGAACATCCCGGCGTTGCCCGCGCGGCCGTCGACGTGCAGCGTCACGACGTCGGCGGTCTCGAGGAGCTCGTCGAGCGTGTCCATGCGGCGGGCGTTGCCCAGCGCGAGCTTCTCCGCCGTGTCGTAGAACACGACGGACATGCCGAGGTTCTCCGCGACGACCGAGAGCTGCGTGCCGATGTTGCCGTAGCCCACGATGCCGAGCGTGCGTCCCCGGACCTCGTGAGCGCCCTCGGCCGACTTGTCCCACACGCCGTCGTGCAGCGCGCGGTCGCGCTCGGTGAGGCGGCGCGTGAGCGCGATGATCTCGGCGAGGGCGAGCTCGACCACGGAGCGCGTGTTCTGGAACGGGGCGTTGAAGGCGGCCACGCCCTGGGTCGCGGCCGACCGCAGGTCGATCTGGTTGGTCCCGATGCAGAACGCCCCGAGCGCGACGAGGTCGGGCGCGTTCTCGAGCACGGTCGCGGTGACGTTCGTCTTGGACCGGATGCCGAGCAGGTGGACGCCCTGGAGGGCGTCGATCAGCTCGGACTCGTCGAGCGCTCCGGTGCGGACGGTGACGTCGATGCCCGCGGCCTCGAGGTTCGAGGCGGCGAGCGGGTGCAGGTTTTCGAGGAGGAGGGCGCGTAGCACACACCCATGGTGCGCCTGCTCCGCGGTGCGGACCAAACGGGTCTTGGCCCTCGGGACGACGTGAACGCCGCCCGACTACCGGGAGCCGAGCCCTGCCGGCAGGGGACGGGCGTGCACGACCACGAGACGCTGGGTGGGCCTCGTCATCGCGACGTAGAGGTCGGACGCTCCCGACGCGCCCGCGGCCACGTCGGCGGGCTCGACGAGGACGACCGCGTCGAACTCGAGCCCCTTCACCTGCACGGGGTCGAGGACGACGACGGGCGCGTCGGGGTCCGCGCGCCGGCCCGGGGCGTCGAGGCCCAGCGCAGCCCGCACCGCCGGGAGGGCCGGTGCCGTCGCCACGACGGCGACGCGCCCCGCCTCGCCACCGACGAACGCCGCGCGGGCCGACGCGACCTCGCGGCGCACCGCGTCCAGGACGACGTCGCCCGGGACCGGGGCGCCCGGCCCGCCGGAGCCCTCCACGCCGTCGTCCACCGAGACGAACCGCAGCGAGTCGGCGACCTCGCGCGCCGACGTGAGCGGCGAGACGGGCAGGCCCGCGGCGACGGCGGCCTCCCGCGCGGCGTCGGCGACCGCGGCCGGGGTGCGGTAGTTGACGGTGAGCTCGGCGAGGCGCCAGCCGTCGCGCAGCACGGGGTCGAGCGCGCCCGACCACGAGCGGGCGCCCGCGAGCGACGACGTCTGCGCGACGTCGCCGACGATCGTGAACGACCGCGTCGGGCACCGGCGGACCAGCATCCGCCACGCCATCGCGGACAGCTCCTGCGCCTCGTCCACGACGACGTGCCCGTAGGTCCAGGTCCGGTCCTGCGCCGCGCGCTCGGCCGTGGTGAGCCGCGGGCCGCTCGCCGCGAACCGCTCCGCGAGCACGTCGGCGTCGACGATCCCGCCGCCCGCCCCGGACGACTCGAGCACCTGGCGCGCGTACTCGAGGTCGCGAGCGCGCTGCGCGGTCTGCGCCGCCGCCTCGGCGCGCGAGGCCTGGTCGTCCTCGCCGAGCAGGTCGGCCGCCTCGTCGAGCAGCGGGACGTCCGCCGCCGTCCACGGCGAGCCCTTGGGGCGCTCGAGCAGACGACGCTCGGCCGGCGAGAGCTCGGGAGCAGCCTCTTCGAGCCGGTGCGGCTTGGTGTACAGGTCCTCGACGAGCCGCTCGGGGGTGATGGGCAGCCAGGCGAGGTTGAGCGCGACCCGGACGTCGTGGTGGGACCGCAGGTCCTCGAGCGCGATCGTGCGGTCCTCCCCGACGAGCGGCTCGCCGAGCTGCGCGGCGTACTGGTCGACGAGCCGCCCGAGCATGTCGCGCACGAACGTGACGCGCGCGAGGTTGTGCGGCTTGTGCGTGCGTCGCGCCTTGGCGATCGCGTCGCGCACGTCGCGGCGGCGGACGACGAGGTCGTGCCCGTCGAGCCGGAACGGGACGTCCTGCGCGGGGACGCGCTCGCGCGCGCGCACGGCGCGGCGCACCGCCGTCGCCATGACCGCCCGGCCCTTGACCTGCGCGACGCGCGGGTCCTCCTCGCCGTCCGCGACGAGTCCGGGCAGGAGGTCGGACACCGTCGTGCTGACGACGCCCGTCTCGCCGAGGGACGGCAGGACCTGGTCGATGTACCGCAGGAACGACAGGCTGGGGCCGACGAGCAGCACGCCCGACCGCTCGAGCACGCGCCGGTGCGCGTACAGGAGGTAGGCGGCGCGGTGCAGCGCGACCGCGGTCTTGCCCGTCCCCGGCCCGCCCTGGACGACGAGCGCGCCGCCCAGCGGGGAGCGGATGATCGCGTCCTGCTCGGCCTGGATCGTCGCGACGATGTCGCCCATCCGGCCGGTGCGGCCCGCGGCCATCGCGGCGAGCAGGGCGCCCTCGCCGGAGAGCGTCGAGCCCGCGACGTCCGCCGGCGCGTCGAGGTCGAGCAGCTCGTCCTCGATCCCGGTCACCTCGCGCCGGTGCGTCACGAGGTGGCGCCGGCGCACGACGCCGTCGGGCTGCGCGGCGGTCGCGCGGTAGAAGGCCTGCGCGGCCGGTGCCCGCCAGTCCGTCAGGAGGCTCGTGTGCTCGGCGTCGGTGAGCCCGATGCGGCCCACGTAGCGGCGTGTCGAGTCCTCCAGGTCGAGCCGGCCGAAGGCCAGGCGGTCCTCCACGGCGTCGAGCTGCGCCACGCGGTCCTCGTAGAGCGTCGCGAACGCGTCGCGCTCGCTGCGGTTCTGGGGCGACCCGGACGGCCCCGACCGGCGGACCGCGTCGAGGCGCGCGCGGGACGCGGCGCGCAGCTCGTCCAGACGTGCGTAGAGGATGTCCACGACCTCCTGCTCGAGCCGGAGCTCGTCCGAACGTCCCACGTCTTCCTCTCGTCCGTCCTGCGCCGTCCCGCGCCGCCCCGTGCCGGCTGCTGCCGGCTGGCGCGGGCCCCGCGACCGACCGCGTGCCACCTGCCGCGACGCGGCCGTCCATTATGGCGCACCTCGTGCACCTCTCCGGCACGCCCGGGGCGTCGTGCCGGGGTCGGACGGGCGGGGCCGCTAGGATCGGTGGCCATGGCGACAGGTCGGGAGCGGACGTCGTGACCGGCGAGGCCCGGCACGACCCGGTCGCGGGGACCTCCGGAGCCGGCAGCACCGGCAGGGCTGCCGGTGAGCCGGCCAGGTCCGTGCTCGCCCCGTCCGACGTGCTGCGGATCCTTCTCGTGGAGGACGACGACGGCGACGCGCTCCTCGTCGAGGAGCTGCTCTCCGACGCGAGCCTCAAGGTCGAGCTGCACCGCGCCACGACGCTCGACCTCGCCCTCGAGATGCTCCCGACCCGTCCTGTGGACTGCGTCCTCCTCGACCTCGGCCTCCCGGACTCCGTCGGCCTCGGCGGCGTCGAGCGGCTGCGCGCGGGCACGAGCCCGCCCGCCCTCGTCGTGCTCACCGGGCACTCGGGGATCGACCTGGGCGTCCAGGCCGTCGCGGCGGGCGCCGACGACTACCTCGTCAAGGGCGAGGTGGACGGCGACCTGCTCGGCCGCTCGGTGCGCTACGCCGTGCAGCGGCGCAAGTCGGAGGAGCAGCAGCGGGCGCTGTACCGCAGCGAGGTCCGGGCGGCCGAGACGGCCCGGCTCGAGCGGGCACTCCTGCCCACCCCGCTCGTCCAGGACGAGCGGCTCGCGGTCATGGTCGGCTACGTGCCCGGCGGGAACGGGCTCCTCGGCGGCGACTTCTACGACGCGGTCGAGCGGCCCGACGGCTCCGTGCTGTGCGTCATCGGCGACGTCGCCGGGCACGGACCCGACGAGGCCGCGCTCGGCGCGACGCTGCGCACGGCGTGGCGCACGATCGTCCTGTCGGACACGGACCCTGCGGCGATCCTGCCGCTCCTGGAGCGCGTCCTCGTCCCGGAGCGCGCACGCCCGGAGGTGTTCGTCACGCTCTGCCAGGTCGTCGTCGACCCCGGCCGGCGGTACGCCGACATCCACCTCGCCGGGCACCTCGCGCCGCTCCTGCTGCAGGAGCGCGCGACCGAGGTCCCGACGACGGCCCGCGGGCGCGCGCTCGGGATCCCGGTCGCCGGCGGGTGGTCGGCCCAGCGTGTGGAGCTCGGCGGCCGCTGGGCGCTCATGCTCTACACGGACGGGCTCGTCGAGGCGACGGTGCAGGACCCCGCCGTGAGCGCGCGCGGGGCGCGTCCGGAGCGCATCGGCGTCGACGGCCTGCGGCGCGCGGTCGACGCGGCCCTCGAGCAGGGGACCGAGGGCATCGTGGAGCGCGTGTTCCGCCGCGTCCGCGACCTGCACGGCGGGCCGCTCGCCGACGACGCGGCCCTGCTCGTCATCGGGTGGGCGGGCGACGACGCACCCGTCCCCGCCGAGCGCACCGCGACGCTCGCCGACTCCGACGAGTGGGCACGGTGAGCGCGGCGCGTCGAGCCCCCACGCTCCGCCGGCGGCTCGGGTGGTCGCTCGTCGTCGCCGGGGTGATCCTGCTGGGAGTCGTGACGACGTCGGCCCTCGCGCTCTCGCGCGTGCTCACGCTCCAGGACGAGATCACCGGGCCGTACTTCGACGCCGTCACCCAGGCCGACTCCTCGTTCGTCGCGCTGCTCGACACGGAGTCGGCGGTGCGCTCCTACGCGGCGACGGGCGACGACACCGCGCTCGAGGCCTACGGGCGTGCCGTGGGGGGTGACGCGACCGTCGCGATCGCCGACCCGGCGGACCTCGCGCGGCTCGGTTCCGGCGACGGCCTGACCGTCGCGCACGACGAGGCGCTGCGCGCGGTCGAGGCGTGGTTCACCGAGTACGCCGAGCCCGCGATCGAGTCCACGGGCCGAGCGGGCGCGGGCACCGTCACGCGGGTGGAGCGCGCCGAGGGGGCCGCGCTCTTCGCCGAGGCGCGCGCCGCCACGGGGCGCTACGTCGAGGACCTCCGCGCGGAGCGGGCGGAGGCCGTCGAGGCCCTGGACCGCTGGAGCCGCGTCCTGTTCGGCAGCGTCCTCGTGCTGGTCGGCGCGGCGCTCGCGGTGGGGATCATCCTGTGGGTGTGCCTCAAGAGGTGGGTGACCGAGCCCGTCGCGCAGCTCGCGCACCGCGTCCGGCTCGTGAGCTCGGGCCAGCTCGACGAGCCCGTCGTCACGTCGGGTCCCGCGGAGATCGCCGACCTCGCGCAGGACGTCGAGCACATGCGCGTCGAGCTCGTCGCCCAGGTCGCGGAGATCAAGGCGTCCCACGCGGACTCGGCGCGCGCGCACGAGCGGCTCGAGGAGCAGGCGCGTGAGCTCGAGCGCTCGAACCGCGACCTCGAGCAGTTCGCGTACGTCGCCTCGCACGACCTCCAGGAGCCGCTGCGCAAGGTGGCGAGCTTCACCCAGCTGCTCAAGAAGCGGTACGGCGGCGAGCTCGACGACCGGGCCGACCAGTACATCGACTTCGCCGTCGACGGCGCCAAGCGCATGCAGCGCCTCATCCAGGACCTGCTCGGGTTCTCGCGCGTCGGCCGGACGGGGACGGAACGCGTCGACGTCGACCTCGAGGCGTCCCTCGGGCTGGTGCTCGACGACCTGTCGGAGGCGATCACCGCGAGCGGAGCCACCGTCACGCACGACCCGCTGCCCGTCGTCGTCGGCGAGCGCGCCCTGCTGCAGCAGCTCCTCGCGAACCTCGTCGGGAACGCGCTGAAGTTCCGGTCGCCGGACCGCCCCCCGGTCGTCCACGTGGGTGTCCTCGCACGCGACACCCACTGGGAGATCTCGGTCGCCGACAACGGCATCGGGATCGACCCCCAGTACGCGGAGCGGGTTTTCGTGATCTTCCAACGGCTGCACGCGAAGGACGTCTACGAGGGCACCGGCATCGGGCTCGCGCTGTGCAAGCGCATCGTCGAGTACCACGGCGGCCGCATCTGGATCGAGCCGCGCGACGGTGGCACGACGGTCCGCTTCACGCTCGCGCACGCCTACGTGCACGCGCAGGTCGGCTACGCTCGCACGGACGACGCCGGCCCGGGGACGGGCCGCGACCACGAGGAGACCACCGCATGAGCCACGGCACGAAGCCCATCGACGTCCTGCTCGTCGAGGACGACCCGGGCGACGTGCTCATGACGCGCGAGGCGTTCGAGGACCACAAGGTCACGAACAGGCTGTCGGTCGTCTCCGACGGCGTGAGCGCGCTGGCGTTCCTGCGCAAGGAGGGCGAGCACGCCGACGCCCCGACGCCGGACCTCATCCTGCTCGACCTCAACCTGCCGCGCATGGACGGTCGCGAGGTCCTCGCGGAGCTCAAGGCCGACGCCGTCCTGCGGAAGATCCCGGTCGTGGTGCTCACGACGTCGGAGGCCGAGGAGGACGTGGTGCGCAGCTACTCCCTCCACGCGAACGCCTACGTGACGAAGCCCGTCGACTTCGACCGCTTCATCGACGTGGTGCGACAGATCGACGACTTCTTCGTCTCGGTGGTGCGGCTGCCCGGTCGCTGACCGCGCGCCTGCCCTGCGCCGTCGGGCGTGCACACCGCGGGCACCGGGAAGGATCTGCCGGTGCGACGCGTTGTCGACCACAGGCCTCCGCGCACGACGGCGGACGGCGTGGGACGTGACGAGGAGGACGGATGCTGGACCCCCGGGAGATCTACGAGCTCGACGAGGACGCGGTCGCGCGCCTGTGGCCGAGCGCCCCGGAACCGGGCGCCGGTCCCGTGCTGGTGCACGCGATCACCGGCTTCGTGGACGCGGGGAGCGCCGGCGAGCGCGCCGTCGAGCACCTGCTCGACGGCGGTGAGGTCACCCGGCTGGTGACGTTCGACGTCGACCAGCTCCTGGACTACCGCTCGAAGCGCGCCACGATGACGTTCAGCACCGACCGGTGGTCGGCGTACGACGAGCCGCACCTCGTGGTCGACCACGTCCGCGACACCGAGGGGACGGGGTTCCTGCTGCTGCACGGCGCAGAGCCCGACCTGCAGTGGGAGCGCGTGGTCGCCGCGCTGCGCGACGTCGTCGACCGGCTCGGCGTGTCGCTGACGGTCGGGATCCACGGGATCCCGATGGGCATCCCGCACACGCGCCCGCTCTCCGTGACGGCCCACGCGACCCGCCCGGAGCTCGTCGCGGAGCACGCGTCGTGGTTCGGGACGGTGAAGGTGCCGGCGAGCCTCGCGGCCCTGTTCGAGCTGCGCCTCGGTCAGGCGGGCCGTGACGCGGTCGGCTACACCGTGCACGTCCCGCACTACCTCGCCCAGTCCGCCTACCCGCCCGCCACGGTGGTCGCGCTCGAGCACGTCCAGCGCCTCACGGGCCTCGACCTCGCGACCGCCGGTCTCGCGGAGGCCGCGCAGGACGCGACGACCGAGGTCGAGCGGCAGGTGCACGACTCCGAGGAGGTCGCGGCCGTCGTCCGCGCGCTCGAGGAGCAGTACGACGCCTTCGCCCGCGCGGTAGGCCGGACGAGCCTGCTCGCGGACACCGCGCCGATCCCGACCGCGGACGAGCTCGGCGCCGAGTTCGAGCGCTTCCTCGCGCAGCAGGGGGACTGAGCGCGCGCGGCCCTTTGTCCCGACAAATCGGCACGAGACGTCGCGATCCTGCGTGGCACATCCCACACCGTCCGTGCCAGACTGTCACCCGCTGCAGTGACGAGCTCGCGCACGACCCGGTGCCGGCCGCACGGGTCGCCGCGTGATCGAGCGGCCCGGACGGGCGTCCTGCCGGCCCTCGGGTCCGGCCACCGGCGAAGGCGTGGGACGTCGTCCTGTGGCGCACGGGGTGGACGAAGGGTCCGCTCGCTGACGTCCCGGACGGACAGAAGGTCAGAGGAACAGCATGGCGCAGGGTTCTGTGAAGTGGTTCAACGCCGAGAAGGGCTTCGGCTTCATCGCGCAGGACGGCGGGGGTGCAGACGTCTTTGTGCACTACTCGGCGATCGAGACGCAGGGGTACCGCACGCTCGACGAGGCGCAGCGGGTCGAGTTCGAGATCACCCAGGGCCCGAAGGGCCCGCAGGCGGAGAACGTCCGCCCGCTCTGACGGCCGCACCGGCGGCCGAAGGCCACCGAGCGGTCCTCGCACAGGAGCCGCGCCCCGGCACGGGGCGCGGCTCCTGTGCGTCCGGGCGGCGGCGGCGCCGGTCCGGGCGCACGGCATCGGGTCAGGACCGCACGGCGTCGGGGCCGGACCGCACGGGATCGGTCGGGCGCGGACGTCAGCTACCCGTGGCCGTCAGTGGACGGTGGGGGCGCGGCGTTCTCCGACGGGTCGTCGAACGGCCGGGCCGCGCCGACGAACGCCTCGAGCTCGGCGCCGACCAGGACACGGGCGGGGAGCGGGAGGGTCCGCGCCGCACGCGACAGGCCTGCTGACGCGAGGTCGATCGACGTCGGCCCGGGGCGCACCGCGACGAGCACGAGGTTCCCGTAGCGCCGGCCCTTGAGCTGGCCGGGCTCCGCGATCGCGGCGAGCCCGACCCCGTCCCGATCTCTCGGCCGATCGCTCGGCCGGTCGCTCGGCCGGTCGCCTGCCGGGTCGCCGGGGCGCGATCCTGGAGGCGGCCCGGTCGTGCCGTCGGTGGCCGCGACCGCTGCGAGCGTCGCGAGCTCGCGACGTGCGGTGGTCAGCGGCGGACGGTCCGCGCAGTTCGCCAGGTACACCCCTCCCGGGCGCAGGACGCGCCGCACCTCGCGCGCCGTCGCAGTCGTCACGAGGTGCTCAGGGGTGGCGTCCCCGGCGAACACGTCACGGACGACGACGTCGAACGCCCCGTCGGGGAAGGTCGTCAGCGCGTGGCCCGCGTCGTCGGCCCGCAGGCGCAGCCGCGGCGAGCGCGGCAGGTCGAACCACTCGCGCACGAGCTCGAGGAGCCGCGCGTCGAGGTCGACGCCGACCTGGGTCGAGCCGGGTCGGGTGTGCTCCACCCAGCGCGCCAGGGTGCACCCCGCGGCCCCGAGGTGGAGCACCCGCAGGGGGCCGGGCGGCGCGTGCTCGATCACCGCCGCCATCTGCTGCATGTACTCGAACGCGAGGAACCCGGGGTCGTCGAGGTCGACGTGAGAGCTCGGCACGCCGTTGACGTACAGGGTCACGGCCCCGTCGTGGTCGGGGTCGCGCTCGAGCCGGGCCGTCCCCGTCGTCGTCGCGACCGCGCCCTCGGGCAGGTCACGGCCGTGCGCGGCGACGGCCCGGCGACGACGGCCGCGCGGTGTGGGTGGCTCGGGGGACGCTGTGTCGGCACGAGGGGACCGGCGGGTGCGACGAGCCATGGGCCCCACCGTACGGCGTCCCGGCCGACGTGACGGTCGGCTGGCGGCTCCGGCGGCGTTGACAGCAGTCGAACACGTGTTCGATAGTGGTGTGGGAGGTGCGCGATGACGAAGGACATGAGAGGGACCGCTCCGGCTCCCGTCCCGGGCGAGGTCGGGCGGATGCTCGCGCGCGCGGACGCCGAGCTCGTCTCCGCGGCGGTCGCGACGGACCCGGCCGAACGGTTCGTGCACGCGCACCTGGGCGCGCTGCGAGCTGCGGCGGCGGTCGTCGCGCTCCGCGGTCGGCCGGTGCGTCGCGGTCGCGCCCGCCCCGTGTGGGACCAGCTCTCCGACGCCGAGCCGGAGCTCGCCGCGTGGTCCGTGTACTTCGCCGGTGGCGCCCGGGTGCGCGCCGCCCTCGACGCCGGGAGGTCCGACGCGGTGGACGCGCGCCGTGCCGACGAGCTCCTGGCGTGCGCCGAGGACTTCCGCGACGAGGTCGCGATGCTCGTCGATCCCGACGCGGGCTTCGTGCGTCTGCCCGGCGTGCGCACGGTCGCGTCATGACGTGGGGCCCATGATGAGCCGGGGGTGGCGATGAGCCGCGGGCCGCGGGCCGCGGTGCGTCGTGACTGGGGTGCCGACGAGGACGGCTGCACCATCCTGCACGTCGACATGGACGCGTTCTTCGCGTCCGTCGAGCTCGCGCGGCGCCCCGAGCTGCGTGGCCGTCCCGTGATCGTCGGCGGCGCCGAGCGCGGGGTCGTCCTCGCCGCGACGTACGAGGCGCGCGCGTTCGGGGTGCACTCGGCGATGCCCATGACCGCGGCGCGGCGTGCGTGCCCGCAGGCGATCGTCGTCCCTCCGGACCACGGTCGCTACCACGACGTCTCGCGCTCGGTCATGGCGATCCTCGGCGAGGTCACGGCGCTCGTCGAGCAGGTGAGCGTCGACGAGGCCTTCCTCGACGTGAGCGGCGCTCGCCGGCGGCTCGGTCCGCCCACGGTGATCGGCGCCGCGCTGCGCGAACGGGTCCGGTCCGCGCACGGCATCACGTGCTCGGTCGGCATCGCGAGGACGAAGTTCGTCGCCAAGCTGGCCTCGACGCACGCCAAGCCCGACGGGATGCTCCTCGTGCCGGCCGCCGCCACCGTCCCCTTCCTGCGCACGCTGCCGGTGGGTGCGCTGTGGGGCGTGGGGGAGCGCACCGAGCACGCTCTGGCCCAGTGGGGGATCCGTACCGTCGCCGAGCTCGCGGACACCGACGTGCCCGTGCTGCAGGCGGCGGTCGGCAGGGTCGCCGGCGCGCACCTGCACGACCTCGCGTGGGGTCGTGACCCGCGGCCCGTGGTGCCGGAGCGGTCAGAGCGCTCGATCGGCGCCGAGACGACGTTCGAGCACGACCTGCGTGACCTCGGGGCGGTGCAGGACCGTGTTCTCGAGCTCTCCGACCGGTGTGCGGCGCGGTTGCGCCAGCAGGGGTTCGTGGCCCGGACGGTGAGCGTGAAGGTGCGCACGAGCGACTTCCGGACGGTGACCCGGTCCCGCACCCTCGGGTCGCCCACGGACGTCGCGCGAGAGATCTACCTCGTCGCGCGCGAGCTCGTCGCCGGCGTCGACCTGCACGGGCTCGCCGTGCGCCTCGTGGGGGTCCGTGCCGAGGGCCTCGAGGGCCGGCAGGGGTCGGTCGCCCAGCCCACCCTGGAGGAGTCGGTCGACGAGCACGGTGCCACCCGACGGCGCGCGGAAGAGGCCGTGGACGCCGTCCGAGGCCGGTTCGGGGTGAGATCCATCGCGATGGGGCCCCGAGGACGCCGCTCGACTACCACCCCCGCTGATGTGGATCTATCCTGAGGGTGTCACTCGACCACCGCGGAGAAACGGGGTGCTCATGCCTCTGTCTGAGTACGAGCAGCGGGTATTGGAGCAGATGGAGCGCGCCCTCACGACGGACGACCCGCGTCTGGCCAACACGCTCCAGTCGCCGCGTCGCCGGTCGGCGCTGAGATACGTCCTCGTCGGCGTCGGTGTGGTCGGGGGCCTGCTGCTGCTGGTCCTCGGCGCGGCGACGTCCCAGACCTGGCTCGGCGTCGTGGGCTTCGTGCTGATGTTCGGGGGCGTCGTGCTCGTCTTCCAGACGCCGCGCCCGGCGAAGGGCGGCCCGATCGGCACCGTCGACGCCGACGGCCGTGTCCGCCCCGCGAACCCGGCGCCGGCTCCCCGGAAGTCGTTCCTCAGCCGACTCGAAGAGCGCTGGGACCGCCGTCGCGAGCACGGCGGTCGCTGAGCGACCGCTCGACCTCGGTCGAGGTCGTCTCGACGAGCTCGGCGAGGCGGGTCGGCTCCGTCGCCGCACCGCCGCGGGCGTAGCGCTCCGTCTCGAGCGCCGTGACCAGCGCGACGAGCGCCTCCACACCGGCGTCTGACAGGTCGGTGCCCGACCGTTCGCGCACGGCGGCCGCGACGGTCGTCGGCACGTTGCGGGGCGTCGTGGACGCCTGCCACGTGACGCCGAGCCCGTCGAGTCGTGCTGTCAGCTCGACCCAGGCGCGCTCGGCGTCCAGCTCGCCGTCCGGGCGGGACCGCCGACGGGCGACGAGCCACAGCGCACCCGCGGCGAGAGCGACGACGAGGAGCGCAGCCGCGACGACGAGCCACGACGCCCCGGAGCCGTCGACCGCCCCGTCGGTCCCACCCGTCCCGCCGCCGACCGTGGGCGCGGGCGTCACGGGAACCTCGGGACCGGGTGCGACGCCAGGTGTCAGCGCGTCGCTCGGGTCCGTCAGCCCAGGGACCGCCGAGCTCCCCACGGGCGTCGCCCACGTCGGCGCGGGACCCGTCTGCTGCGCGGGCGTCGGTTCGAACCGCACCCAGCCCTGGCCGGGGAAGTAGAGCTCGGGCCAGGCGTGCGAGTCACGTCCCGTCACCTGGAACGTCGTGTCGTCGGTGCGCTGGCCCGGGAGGAACCCGACCCCGAGCCGTGCGGGGATGCCGAGCGTGCGCGCCATCATCGTCATCGCGGTGGCGAACTGGACGCAGTACCCCGTGCGCTGCTGCAGGAAGTCCCACACCGCGTCGCCGGACTCGCCGGCGGGCACCTGCGTCGAGTAGGTGAAGACCGATGCGTCCCGGAAGTACGTCTGGAGGGCGAGCGCCTGGTCGTACCGCGTCGGCGCGCCCTGGACGACCTCGGCGGCGAGGTCGCGGATGTCCTGCTCGTGGGACGACGCCGGGACGTCGAGGTAGTTGGGGTCGTCCGGGTCGGTGCCGCCCGCCGAGCGGAGGGTGTCCGCGTCGAGCGCGCGGGGGTAGACGGTCAGCTCGTAGCCCGAGCCGGCGCTCGTCGCCCGGGTCCCGAGCACCTCGTCCCGCACGGGGTCGTACGTCCAGTCGCCGTCCACGTCGAGCGTGCGCGGCTCGGTCGGGATGGGCAGCTTGGTGTCCCGGAGCGACTCGAGCGTGACCCGGACCGCGCTCGGCTCCCCGCCCTCGGCGTCCTGCGGCCAGAGGATCTGGTCCGGGCCCTCGATCTCCGTCCCGTCGCGATCGGCACCGCGCCGCCAGTTCGTGCCGTCGAAGCCCGTGAGGGTGAAGACCCGCAGCGGACCGACCTCCTGGCCGTCCGTGCGGTACTCGAGGACGACCTCGTCCGAGCGCTCCGCCAGGTCGCGGCGCATGTCGAGGTCGTCGGAGAGCCGGACGGTGTCACCCGTCGACGAGAACAGGCGGGTCCACGACGACGACGCGACCTCCGGCAGGGTCGCGCTCGCGGCGCCGACGCCGAGGCCGACGGTGGCCACGGCGAGGGCGGTCGCCACCGCCGTCAGGGCGCGCGTGCCGCCGAGGGCGCGCTGTCGCCCGTGGTTCTCGCCAGGGCCTGCTCGGCGGAACCCGCGGTGCGGGTTGTCGACGGCGAGCAGGAGCACCAGGGCGCTGACGGTGAGGACGAAGGCGCCCGCGGGGACGTCGCCGACGATGACCAGGCCGGGGATCCAGAGCGCGAGCAGCGGGAGCCCGACCCCGGCGCCGAGGCGCAGCCCGCCCGCCATCAGGTCGGCGACGAGGAACACGACGACGGCGCCCCCGACGGCGAGGAGCTCGATGGGCAGGCTCGGGTCGATCGGGGCGACCTCGGCGAGCGTGAGCTCGCGCCCGGTCTGGAGCCGCGTCAGGAGACGGTCGACGTTCGACAGCCCGATGAGGACCGAGAACCGGTCGGTGGGGCCGCCGTAGAGGCCCAGGAGCGCCCACGCGCCGACGACGAGTCCTGCGAGCGACGGGAGGAGCGCCGCGGGGGGCGCCAGCTCCTCGCCACGGGCCGAGCGGGACCGCTCGAGGACGTACCGGCTGAGCCCGGTCACGAGCGCGAGGACGGCGAGCGTGCGGACCGCGGTGCGTGTCCAGTCGCCGGGGCCGATCACCGTCGCGAGCGCGTACGTGGACGCCGCGACGGCGACCGTGACGCACAGGGTCGTGGCGAGGACGCGCGCGCCGAGCCCGGCGGGGGCCGCCGAGCGGGTTCGGGTGGTCGCGGGGGTGCTCATCGCACACCGTCCATGAGGAGCGTCCAGGCGTTCTCGAGCGGGGTCCCGGCGTCGACGAGGGCGACGTGCCAACCGGTCGCGCGCAGCGCGTCCACCGTGTCCTGGGCCTCCGTGCGCTGGGACGACCACGTCCGCGGGCGCACCACGAAGGCCCAGTGCAGGGCGTCTCCGGCGATCGACGCCACCGTGCTGCGCGCGACGGGACCGAGCGGTCCGAGCACGGCGACGGTGATCTCGCCCGGGCGTCGCGCCGTGCGCAGCGCCTCGGCGGTCGCCGCCGCGGCACGGTCGGTGTCGGACAGCCCGTGGTGGCCGTGCAGGTCGACGGTCGCGTCGAGCAGGTCCGCCGGTCCCTCGCCGGAGCGGTTGGCGGTGAAGCCGGAGGTGTCGACGACGGGCGCCAGCGAGGTCGCGACGAGGCGGACCGGGTGGCCCGCGTGCAGCAGGGACACGCCGACGGAGGCCGCGCACTCCACCGACCACTCGCCGTCGGCGAGCGCGTGGCCGCTGCTGCGCCCGAGGTCGGGGTGCGGCAGGAGGCCACGGTCGAAGAGCACCGTGACCGGGGGCAGGCTGGCGCTCTCGTCGGACCGGACCATGAGCTGACCGTGACGGGCCGCGCTCGCCCAGTGGACGCGGCGCGGGTCGTCCCCCGCGACGTAGTCGCGCAGCACGGAGTCGTCGCTCGACGCGAGCCGTGCGCCGGACGTCGAGCGCTCCTGCTCGCCGAAGGCGCGGGTGCCCCGGACCGGCAGGTCGACGGTGCGCGGCCACACCGCGACCGAGGTCGCCTCGCCGAGCTCCTGCGTCGCGCTGACGAGACCGAAGGTGTCGACCCGCGTGGTGAGGAGGGGACCGAGCGACCAGCGCCCACGACGCATGGGCCGCAGGCGGTACCGGACGGCGATGTGGTCGGGCCGCGTCGCGACCTGTGCGCGCAGGGATCCCTGGTCGCAGAGCTCGTGGGCGGCCTGCTCGCTGATGCGCAACCGCGCGAGCGTGCCGGCGGTGGTCACCGACCGCCGCGCCGCGGAGACGGTCAGACGCGCCGTCGTGACCTGGCCCGCGACGGCGGGGTTCGGCTGGACGCGCCGGGCCACACCCAGGGCGCGCCGTCCGCGGTCGATGCGGCGGGCCGTCATCCAGCACCACGCCGCGACGACGGCGAGCACCGCCGCCGCACCCAGCCCGACGACGTCGGGCAGGCCCAGCGTGACGCCCGTAGCGACGAGCACGGCACCGGCGACGAGGAGCGACGTGCCGCGTCGGGTGAGGCGCGCCCGGGCCAGGGTGCGGCCGAACCTGCGCAACCGGGGCAGGGCTGAGAGGCCGCGCACGTCAGCGCCGCTCGGGCTGCCGCTCGGACGGCTCGCGCGCCGGGACCGGCGTCTGCGCCAGGATGGCGGACACGACGGCCGGGGCGTCCAGGCCGGCGAGCCGTGTCTCCGTCGTGATGACGAGGCGGTGGGCGAGCACCGGCACGGCGAGGTACTGGACGTCGTCGGGCAGGACGTGGTCCCGTCCCGACATGGCGGCGAGGGCCTTGGCCGCGCGCAGCAGCTGCAGCGACGCGCGCGGTGACGCGCCGAGCCGCAGGCCGGGGTGCTGGCGTGTCGCCGTCACGAGGTCGAGCACGTAGCGCTTCACCGCGGCCGCGGCGTACACCGAGCGGACGACGTCCGCGAACCGCAGGACGGCCTCCCCGGTCGTCACGGGGCTCAGGTGGGCGAAGGGGTCCTCCGCCTCCTGGCGCTCGAGCATCAGGATCTCGGCGTCGAGGTCCGGGTAGCCGACCGTGAGGCGGGCCATGAAGCGGTCGCGCTGCGCCTCGGGGAGGGGGTACGTCCCCTCCATCTCGACCGGGTTCTGGGTGGCGACGACCAGGAACGGTCGCGGCAGCGGGTGGGTCGTGCCGTCGACGGTGGTCTGTCCCTCCTCCATGCACTCCAGGAGGGCCGACTGCGTCTTGGGCGACGCGCGGTTGATCTCGTCCCCGATGACGATGTTGGCGAACACCGGACCGCGACGGAACTCGAAGCGGTGGTCGGCCGCGCGGTAGATGTTGACGCCCGTGAGGTCGCTCGGCAGGAGGTCGGGCGTGAACTGGATCCGGCCGACCTGGCAGTCGATCGTGCGCGCCAGCGCCTTCGCGAGCGTGGTCTTGCCGACGCCCGGCACGTCCTCGAGGAGCAGGTGTCCCTGGGCCAGCAGCACGGCGACCGTCACGTTGACGAGATCGGGCCTGCCCGTGACGACGGACTCGATGCCGGATCGCATGCGGGACGTCGTCTCGACCAGCTCGTCGAGACCGGCGGGCGTCGCGCCCGGGTCCTCGTGCTCGTCGGGCGACGCGACAGGGGCGATGTCGGGGAGCACGGTGACCTCCGTCGTCGGTGGTGGCGCGGCCGGCGGAGGGGGAGTCCGCAGGTGGGACGAGCCTAGTTGACGAGGACCCCTGGTCCGAGCGGAGGGCGAGGACCGCGGGGTCGAGCCTCGCACGGGTGCCGCTCGGGGCACGTCACGCCGCCGCGCCACGCCCGTGGGGAGAACTCCCCTCCACCTGACTCCACCAGCCTGACCTGCGGAGATCCTGCGAAGAGGGGTGAAATGCTGCCCCTTCCCCGAGAGCGGTGGAGCGAAGTGGAGTACCGTGGAGGAACTGGGAGCAGGAGGGGAGGTGCCAGGTGCATGTCCGGCTTCGTGGACGACGTCCTCGGTGGTTCCTCGAGCCTGCTCCTGGGGACCTTCACCCCTCGTCTGGACGACAAGGGGAGGCTCATCCTCCCCGCGAAGTTCAGGCCCCGGCTCGCGTCGGGGCTCGTCATGACGCGCGGTCAGGAGCGCTGCCTCTTCCTGCTGCCGATGGACGAGTTCCGCCGCATGTACGACCAGGTCCGGCAGGCGCCCGTGACGAGCAAGCAGGCACGGGACTACCTGCGGGTCTTCCTGTCGGGGGCGAGCGACGAGATCCCCGACAAGCAGGGCCGGATCTCGATCCCGGCTCCGCTGCGCACGTACGCGGGGCTGGACCGCGACGTCGCCGTGATCGGCGCGGGCACCCGCGTCGAGATCTGGGACGCCGCGGCCTGGGAGGCCTACCTCGCGGAGCAGGAGTCGGCGTACGCCGACACCGCGGAGGAGGTGTTCCCGGACCTGCGCTTCTAGGACGGGCTCGGGTACCCGTCCGGTGAGGTCTCCTCCCGCCCGGTCTGGCGCACTTCCCCGGCGCCAGAAAGGACGCGGAGGGAGACCTGACCGGACGGTCCCCGGGACCGGCGGCCGAAGGACGCAGCACGACGACGCACGAGACACGCTGAGAGGAAGGAGGACACGATGAGCACAACGCCCGACGACGCGGCCGAGCGCCACGTCCCCGTCCTCCTCCAGCGCTGCGTCGACCTGCTCGCGCCGGCCCTGCAGGAGCCAGGCGCCGTCCTCGTGGACTGCACGCTCGGCATGGGCGGGCACACGGAGGCGGTCCTCGAGCAGATCCCCGCGGCGCGGGTCGTGGGCATCGACCGCGACCCCGAGGCGATCGTCCGGGCGTCGCGCAGGCTCGCGCGGTTCGGCGACCGGTTCCGCGCCGTGCACGCGGTCTACGACGAGATCGGCGACGTCGTCGCCGACGTCGTGGGCGGGCCCGTGCAGGGCGTGCTCATGGACCTCGGCGTCTCGTCGCTGCAGATCGACGAGAGCGAGCGGGGCTTCTCCTACGCGCAGGACGCGCCGCTGGACATGCGCATGGACCCGACGACCGGCCGCACGGCCGCCGACGTGCTCAACACGTACGACGAGCGCGAGCTCACGCGCATCCTGCGCGAGTACGGCGAGGAGCGGTTCGCCCAGCGGGTGGCGCGCGCGATCGTGCGGCGTCGCGAGCAGGATCCGTGGACGCGCAGCGGCGAGCTCGTGGACCTGGTGCGGGCGTCGATCCCGGCCGCGACCCGGGCGACGGGCGGCAACCCCGCCAAGCGCACGTTCCAGGCGCTGCGCATCGAGGTGAACGGCGAGCTCGAGGTCCTCGCGCGGGCCGTTCCCGCGGCGGTCGACACGCTCGCCGTGGGCGGGCGGGTCGTCGTCGAGGCGTACCACTCGCTCGAGGACCGCATCGTCAAGCGGGTGCTCGCCGCGGGCTCGACGGTCGACGTCCCGCCGGGACTGCCCGTCGTCCCCGACGAGGCCCAGCCGTACCTGCGTCTGCTGACCCGCGGCGCGGAGGAGGCCCCGGCCGACGAGCGGGAGTCGAACCCCCGCTCGGCGTCGGTGCGGCTCCGCGCCGCCGAGCGCACGCGCCCCACCCCCGAGCACCGCCGCCCGCGAGCCAGCACGCACCGACCGGACCGACCAGGGGAGTGGAACAGATGAGCGCACTGAGGTCGACCGCGGCCGCCCGCCCGCTCCCGCGCACCGCACGCCCGCAGCCCAGGCCCGCGCGCCCGGACCTGAGGGCGCTGCCCGGCGGGGCGACGGAGCGCGGCGCGCGATCCCGCCTCGAGCTGGTGCGCGCGCCGCTGCAGGCGCGCTCGCGCGTGCCGTTCCTCGTCCTGTGCATGTCGCTCCTGGGTCTGGCGCTCCTGTGTGCTCTCCTGGTGAACACGACGATGGCGCAGAACTCCTACGAGATGTCGGAGCTGCGGCGGGAGGTGGGCCAGGTGCGGCAGGACGCGCAGCGGTTGCAGGCGGAGGTCTGGGACGCCAAGGCGTCGTTGCCCGAGCGTGCGCGCTCTCTCGGCATGGAAGAGGCCCAGAGCCCGAGCATGGTCCGGCTCTCCGACGGCGCGGTCCTCGGCGTCGCGGAGGAGGGGGCCAGGCAGTGACGGCGCGGGCGGGAGGGCGCGACCGCGCCGAGCGCTCCGGCGCGTCCGCGGGCCGCTCGTCCGGGGCCCGCTCGTCCGCCCCGCGGGCGGCCGCAGCTCGTCCGACGACTCCACGCCCCGCGACCGCGCGCACGTCCGCCCCGCGGCCGGCCACGGCTCGTGCGGCCAGCGGTCGGTCGTCCGCCGCTCGCGCGGCCACGGGTCGGCCGTCCGCCGCGACGTCGGGCACGCAGCGGGCCGCGGCAGCGCGGTCCTCGACGGCGCGGTCCGCGTCCGGGGCGCCCCGTGCTCCGCGGTCGGGCGGGTCGGGCCCTCGCCGCCCCGCACGCCCGACCCGTCCGCCCCGCGAGCCGGGCCGTCCTGAGAGCCGGCAGCGCTGGCTCATGGGGGTCGCCACGCTCGTGGTGCTGCTCTTCGTCGGCCAGCTCGTCAACGTGCAGGTGATCAAGGGGCCGGCGCTCGCGGCCGCCGCGCGCGACGACCGGCTGCGCAGCACGACGATGATCGCGCACCGCGGCGACGTCACCGACGCGGACGGCGTCGTGCTCGCGACCTCCGTCGACCGGTACACGATCGGCGCGGACCGCACCGCGATCCAGTCGTTCACCCCGGGCAGCAGGAAGCTCGCGGACGGCACCGAGCTCACCGAGGGCGGTGCGGTCGGGGTCGCGAAGCTGCTCGCGCCCGCCCTCGGGGAGTCCGCACCCGAGCTCGCGGCCCGCCTCAACGGCGAGGGCTACGTCGTCCTCGCGAAGGAGGTCACGCCGGAGGTCCAGCGGGAGATCGCCGAGCTGCGCCTGTCGGCCTTCATCCGCGCCGACGCGACGAGCGAGCGGTCGTACCCGGCAGGGACGGTCGCCGGGAACCTCGTCGGGTTCGTGGACGCCGACCAGGTCGGCCAGGGCGGGGTCGAGGCCGCCTACGACGACCTCCTCGCCGGGACCCCCGGGTCGCGGGCGTGCGAGGCAGGTCTCGGTGGACAGCTCATCCCGACCGGGCAGTGCGAGACCGAGCCGGCCGTGCCGGGGGAGAACCTGCGCCTGACGATCGAGCACGACGTGCAGTGGAAGGCGCAGGACGCGGTGGACCGCGCGGTGCGCGAGTCCGGCGCCGACTTCGGGATCGCCGTCGTGCAGGACGTCCGCACGAGCGAGCTCGTCGCGCTGGCGGAGTCGGGGACGGTCAACCCCAATGACCGCACCACCGACGCGGTCGCGCGCCCGAGCCGGGCCGTGTCGAACATCTTCGACCCCGGCTCGACGGGCAAGGTTGTCACGATGGCCGCGGCGCTCGAGGGCGGGTACGCCGACGCGGCGACGCAGTTCGAGGTGCCGTACCTGTACACGACGCCGAACGGCCAGACCTTCAAGGACTCGCACGAGCACGGGGTCGAGCGGCTCACGCTCGCCGGCGTCCTCGCGGAGTCGTCGAACACCGGCACGGTCCAGGTCGGCGAGCGCATCCCGAAGCAGGTGCGCTACGACTACCTGAACAAGTTCGGCTTCGGCCAGTACACCGGCCTCGGCCTGCCCGGCGAGTCCGCGGGCATCCTGCACCCGGCCGACGCGTGGGACGGCCGCACGGAGTACGCCGTGCTGTTCGGGCAGAGCGTCTCGGTCAACGCGGTCCAGGCGACGAGCGTGTTCTCCACGGTCGCGAACGGCGGGCTGCGGGGAACCCCCCGCGTCGTGGCGGGCACGACGTCGGCGGACGGGACCTTCACGCCCGCCGAGGCGGAACCGCCCACGCGCGTGGTCTCGCAGGAGACCGCCGACACCGTCCTGCAGATGATGGAGACGGTGGTGGAGGACGGCACGGGGTCCGCCGCCGCGGTCCCCGGCTACCGCGTCGCGGGCAAGACCGGGACGGCCGAGGCGGCGGGTGCCGACGGGCAGCTGTCCGGGATCATGGCGTCCTTCATCGGCGTGGCGCCGGCAGACGACCCCCGGTACACGGTCGCGGTGTTCCTCAAGAACCCGCGCACGTCGATCTACGGCGGTGTGGTCGCGGCACCGGTGTTCTCCCAGATCATGGGCTTCACGCTCGAGCACCAGGGCGTCGGGCCGAGCACCGAGCCGTACGTGCCGCTGCCGACCACGTGGTGAGCGTCGTGGCGATGGTCGCGGACGGCGTCCGTCCCGCCGTGAAGGTCCCGTGAAGCGCGGACCGGAGGCCTCCGCGGGGCCAGGAGTCGGACCCCGGCACGGTAGGTTCTACACGTGACATCCCCGATCGACCGCATTCGTCCCGCCGTGTCCACACACCGCACCGTGGGGGACGCGGCCGTCCGGTTCGGGCTCGCGGTCCGTGCCGGCGCGAGGGACGCCGACGACGCCGCGGCGGTCGAGATCTGGTCGGTCGCCTCCGACGACCGGGCCGTCGCCGACGGCGACCTCTTCGTCGCGCTGCCGGGTGCCCGCGCGCACGGGGCCGGGTTCGCCGCGGCCGCCGTCGAGCGCGGTGCGCGTGCAGTCCTCACCGACGAGCAGGGTGCCCTCCTCCTGGCAGACGCCGTGACGGGCGTCCCCGTCCTCGTCGCCGACGACCCGCGGTCGATGCTCGGCCCGCTGGCCGCCTGGGTCTACGGCAACCCCGCGGACGGGTTGACGACGTTCGGCGTCACGGGGACGAACGGCAAGACGACCACGACGTACCTCCTGGACCACGCGCTGCGCGCGCTCGGCTGGAAGGGCGGGCTCATCGGCACGGTGGAGATGCGCTCGGGCGACCGGGTCCTGCCGAGCCGGCTGACGACGCCCGAGGCGGCGGACCTCCAGGCGCTCCTCGCAGCGATGCGCGAGGACGAGGTGAGCACGCTCGCGATGGAGGTCTCGTCGCACGCCCTGGCGCTGCACCGCGTCGACGGTCTCGTGTTCGACGTGGTCGGGTTCACCAACCTCAGCCAGGACCACCTCGACTTCCACGGCGACCTCCAGGAGTACTTCGAGGCGAAGTCGCTGCTCTTCACGCCCGACCACGCGCGCCGCGGCGTCGTCGTCGTGGACGACGCGTGGGGGGAGCGGATGGTCCACGCCGCCCGGGTGCCCGTCGCGACGCTCCGCGTGGCCGGGGGAGATCCTGACGCCACGCCGGCCGACTGGACCGTCTCCGACGTCGAGGCGGTCGCTGCCGGCGGCACCTCGTTCACGCTGCGCCATCGCGACGGGCGCGCCGTCCGGACGTCGACCGGGCTCCCGGGGGGCTTCAACGTGGCGAACGCCGCGCTCGCGCTCGCCATGGTCCTCGAGGCCGGCTCGGACGCGCGTGACGTCGAGGAGGCCCTCGCCGCCGCCGGCGGCCTGGCACCTGCCGTGCCGGGGCGCATGGAGCTCGTCTCGACCGCGCCGCACGAGCCGCGCGTGATCGTCGACTTCGCGCACAACCCCGACGCGCTCACGCTGGCGCTCGACGCGCTGCGTCCGACGACTCCCGGCCGGCTCGTCGTCGTGTTCGGCGCGACGGGCGACCGTGACCGCGGCAAGCGGCCGACCATGGGCACGGTCGCCGTCGACGGCGCCGACGTGGTCGTCGTGACCGACGACGACCCGCACGGCGAGGACCCCGCCGCCATCCGTGCCGAGGTGCTGCCCGGGGCCCTGGCCGCGCGCGACGCGCTGCGCGCCGCCCCGGTGCCGCGCGACGTCGTCGTGCAGGAGGTCGCGCCGCGGGCGCGCGCGATCCGGGAGTCGGTCGCCGCCGCCGGTCCGCAGGACACCGTCCTCGTCGCGGGCCGTGGCCACGAGGTGTGGCAGGAGATCGCCGGCGTCGACCACCCGCTCGACGACCGCGTCGAGGCCCGCGCGGCGCTCGCGGCCCGGACCGGTGCGCCCCCGGACCCGTCCCGCACGACCCTGCCCGGCGCGTCCGCGGGTACGCCCTCCGCGCCGACCGCCACCGAACCTCTCGCGACGACGCACGACCCGAAGGAGCACCACGCATGATCGAGCTCACTGCGGCCGAGGTGGCCGCAGCGACCGGTGGACGCCTGTCCGCCGACCCCGACGTGCGGGTGGGCGGCCCCGTCGTCGTCGACTCCCGCAAGGTCGTGCCGGGCGCGCTGTTCGTCGCGCTGCCGGGCGAGCACGTCGACGGGCACGACTTCGCGCCCCGGGCCGTCGCGGACGGTGCGACGCTCGTGCTGGCCGCCCGGGAGCTGGACGAGCCGTGCGTCGTCGTGGACGACGTGCAGACGGCGCTCGGCGAGCTCGCCCGGCACGTGCTCGCGACGCTGCGCGAGCGGGGGGACCTGCGCGTCGTCGCCGTGACCGGGTCGGTCGGCAAGACGACGACCAAGGACCTGCTGGGTCAGCTCCTGCGCGCCGAGGGGCCGACGGTCGTCCCGCAGGGGTCGTTCAACAACGAGATCGGCCTGCCGCTGACGGTGCTCGAGGCGGACGGCTCGACGCGGTTCCTCGTCCTCGAGATGGGCGCGAGCGGCGTCGGCCACCTCACGTACCTGACCCGCATCGCGCCGCCCGACGTCTCGGTCGTGCTCACGGTGGGCAGCGCGCACCTCGGCGAGTTCGGCGGGATCGAGGCCGTCGCGCGCGCGAAGGCGGAGATCGTCACGGGCCTCGCGCCGGGCGGGACCGCGGTGCTCAACGCCGACGACCTGCGCGTCGCCGCCATGGCCGACGTGGCGCCCGGCGAGGTCGTGACGTTCGGGACGATCCCCTCGGCGGACGTGCGCGCCGAGGACCTGCGCATCGACCGCACCGGACGCGTCGCCTTCACGCTGCGCACGCGTGCGACGGCCGACGGCACGTCGGCGGACGGCACGACCACCGCCGGTGGGACGACCGCGGAGGCCGCCGTGACGCTGGGCCTCGTCGGCGAGCACCACGTGACCAACGCGCTGGCCGCCGCCACGGCGGCGCTGCGTCTCGGGGTCGCGCTGCCCGACGTCGCGGCCCGCCTGTCGGACGCGCGCGCCCTGAGCCCGCACCGCATGCAGGTGACCGAGCGCGCCGACGGCGTGACGGTCATCGACGACTCGTACAACGCGAACCCGGACTCGATGCGCGCCGCGCTGAAGGCCCTCGCGGTCGTCGCGGGGCGGGACCGACGCTCGGTCGCGGTGCTCGGCGAGATGCTCGAGCTCGGCGACGACTCGCGCGTCGCGCACGACGACATCGGCCGTCTCGTGGTGCGATTGAACATCAAGCTGCTCGTCGTGGTCGGCGAGGGTGCCGGGGGCATCCACGACGGTGCGACCCAGGAGGGTTCCTGGGGTGACGAGACGCGCTTCGTGCCCGACGTCGCGGCGGCCGCCGCGCTGCTGCGCGAGGAGCTGCGGGAAGGGGACGTCGTGCTCGTGAAGGCCTCCAACGGGTCCGGCCTGTGGCGTCTCGGCGACGAGCTCGCCGCGGCGGACCCGGCCGTCACGTCCGGCCTGTCCGACCCTGCCGTCGCTCCCGGCGAGCCGCAGGACGGTCGCGCATGATCGCGGTCCTCGTCGCGGCGGGAGTCTCGCTGCTCGTCGCGCTGTTCGGGACGCCGCTGTTCATCCGCTTCCTCGTGCACCGCAACTACGGGCAGTTCGTCCGCCAGGACGGCCCGACGGCGCACTTCACGAAGCGCGGCACGCCGACGATGGGCGGCGTCGTCATCATCGGCGCGACGCTGCTCGGCTGGGCGATGTCCTACGTGGTCTCCGGGCGCTTCCCGAGCGTCTCTGCCCTCCTCGTGCTGTTCCTCATGACGGGCCTGGGGCTCGTCGGGTTCCTCGACGACTTCACGAAGATCAAGAAGCAGCGCAGCCTCGGCCTGACGGCGCGCGCGAAGATCGTGGGCCAGGGCGCCGTCGGCATCACGTTCGCCGTGCTCGCGCTGCAGTTCCCCAACGAGAACGGCCGGACGCCCGCGTCCACGCGCATCTCGTTCCTGCGCGACACGAACCTCGACCTCGCGTTCGCGGGCGTGACGATCGGGCTGATCCTCTTCGTCATCTGGGCCAACTTCCTCATCACGGCATGGTCCAACGCCGTGAACCTCACGGACGGGCTGGACGGGCTCGCGACGGGCGTGTCGCTCATCGTGTTCGGCGCCTACATCCTCGTGAGCATCTGGCAGCTCAACCAGACGTGCCAGCGGATCGTCTCGGCCGGGCCGCGCTGCTACGAGGTGCGCGACCCGCAGGACCTGGCGATCATCGCCGCAGCCATCATGGGGGCCTGCTTCGGCTTCCTGTGGTGGAACGCGAGCCCGGCCAAGATCTTCATGGGCGACACCGGCTCGCTCGCGCTCGGCGGCGCGCTCGCCGGGCTGTCGATCCTCTCGCGCACCGAGATCCTTGCGGCCATCATCGGGGGGCTGTTCGTCATCATCGTCATGTCGGACATCATCCAGATCGGCTTTTTCAAGATGACCGGGAAGCGCGTGTTCAAGATGGCGCCGCTGCACCACCACTTCGAGCTGTCCGGGTGGGGCGAGGTCACGATCGTCATCCGGTTCTGGCTCATCGCCGGGCTGTTCGCCGCCCTCGGCATGGGGGTCTTCTACGCCGAGTGGGTGGTCGGCTAGTGGTGCGCGACCGTCACGACCTCGCCGTGCCGCTCGCCGACGCCCGGGTCGTGGTCGCCGGTCTCGGCGTGTCCGGCCGAGCCGCGGCGGCCGCCCTGCGGCCCCGGGCGGCGTGTGTCGTCACGCTCGACGACCGCGCGGACGACGCCGACGTGCGCTCCGCGGACGCCGTGGACCTGGGGGAGACGGACCTCGTCGTGGCCTCGCCCGGCTGGTCGCCGAGCCACCCGCTCCTCGTCGGGGCCGCCGCTCGGGGCGTCCCCGTCTGGAGCGAGGTCGAGCTGGCGTGGCGCCTGCGGGTCGACGGCCCTGCGGGGCGCCCCGCGCCGTGGCTCGCGGTCACCGGGACCAACGGCAAGACCACGACGGTCGAGATGCTCGAGACGATCCTGCGCACCGCGGGGCTGCGCGCCGCCGCGGTCGGGAACGTCGGGACCCCGGTCGTCGAGGCGGCGCTCGACCCCGGGCTCGAGGTGCTGGCGGTCGAGCTCTCGAGCTTCCAGCTCCACTTCACGCACACGACGTCGCCCGAGGCGGGCGCGGTGCTCAACGTCGCTCCCGACCACCTCGACTGGCACGGCGGGATCGACGCCTACGCGGCCGACAAGGGCCGGGTCTACGAGGACGCGCAGGTCGCGTGCGTCTACAACGTGGCCGACGCGCGGACCGAGGCGCTCGTGGTCGACGCGGACGTCGTCGAGGGTGCCCGGGCGGTCGGGTTCACGCTGGGCGCGCCCGCGCGCGGGCAGCTCGGCGTCGTCGAGGGCGTGCTCGTCGACCGGGCTTTCCACGCTCCGGCGGACGCGCGCGACCGGCACACCTACGCCGCGGAGCTCGCCACGCTCGACGACCTCGCGCACCTCGCCGGCGCCGACGGGCAGGTCCCGGCGCACGTCGTCGCGAACGCCCTGGCAGCCGCCGCGCTCGCCCGGGCCCACGGCGTGCCGGCCGTGGCGGTCCGTGACGGGCTGCGCGCCTTCCGCACCGGTGCGCACCGGATCCAGCAGGTCGCGACCGTCGACGACGTCGCGTACGTCGACGACTCGAAGGCCACCAACGCGCACGCCGCCTCCGCGTCCCTCGCGGCGTTCGCCGCCGGGACCGTCGTGTGGGTCGCGGGCGGCCTCGCGAAGGGTGCGTCGTTCGACGACCTCGTCGCGTCCCGCGCCGACCGGTTGCGCGCCGTCGTGCTCATCGGTGTCGACGCGGACCCGTTCGCCGCGGCCCTCGCCCGACACGCGCCGGATATCCCCGTCGTGCGCGTGGATCCTGGCGACACTGGGACGGTGATGACCCGTGCCGTCGACTCCGCCCGCCGCCTCGCCGCCCCCGGCGACACGGTGCTGCTCGCCCCGGCGGGGGCGTCGATGGACCAGTTCCGCTCGTACGCGGCGCGTGGCGACGCGTTCGCCGACGCCGCCCGTGCCCTCGCGCCCGAGCACGGGTAGCCGATGACGCAGACCGCGAGCGGCCGGACCTCGACGTCGCGCACGGGGAAGGCGCCACGACGCTCCCCGGGAACCGCGCCCCGCACGGCCGCCCGGCCCGCGCGGACGGCCCCGGCCCCCGAGCGGCAGTGGCTCGGCCAGTGGAACAGCACCGTGACGAGCTACTACCTGCTCGTGGGCGCGACCACGCTCCTGACGATCATCGGGCTCGTCATGGTGTTCTCGAGCTCGGCCGTCACGGAGATCGCGGAGGGCCGTTCGCCGTTCACCGCGCTCCTGAGCCAGGGTCAGTTCGTCCTCATCGGCCTCCCCGTGCTGCTCGTCGCCGCGCGCCTTCCCGTGCGCTGGTACAAGGCGCTCGCGTGGCCGGCGCTCGTCGTCGCGCTCGGCCTTCTCGTGGCCGTGCTGTTCGTCGGGTCGAGCCGGGGTGGGAACACGGGCTGGATCGCGCTGGGCGCCTTCTCATTCCAGCCGTCCGAGATCGCGAAGCTCGCGCTCGCCCTGTGGCTCGGGGTGGTCCTCGGCCGCAAGCAGCACCTGCTCGGCCGGTGGCGCCACGTCATCGTCCCGGCGGTGCCCGGGGCGCTCGTCGTCGTCGGCCTCGTGCTGGGCGGCCACGACCTCGGGACCGCGCTCGTCATCATGCTCCTCGTCGCGGGCGCCTTCTTCGTCTCCGGCGCGAGCACGCGCCTGCTGGGGCTGGGCGCCGCGGTCGCCGCGTTCGTCGTCGGGTACGCGTTCATCCTCCAGCAGGACGGCGGCGACCGGCTCGGGCGCATCATGGCGACGTACGGCGAGTGCACGGACACGCTCGGGGAGTGCTACCAGCCGACGCACGGGCTCTGGGCGCTCGGCACGGGCGGCCTGACGGGGGTCGGGCTGGGCGCGAGCCGGGAGAAGTGGAACTACCTCCCGGAGGCGCACAACGACTACATCTTCGCCGTGATCGGCGAGGAGCTCGGTCTGCTCGGGACCCTGCTCGTCCTGGGCCTGTTCGTGGTGCTGGGCCTCGCGATGAGCCGGATCGTGCGGCGCCACGACGACCCGTTCGTCAAGATCACGACCGCCGCGATCGCGTGCTGGATCGTGGGTCAGGCGTTCATCAACATCGGCGTGGTCATCGGGCTGCTGCCCGTGATCGGCGTGCCGCTGCCGCTCGTGTCGGCGGGCGGGACGGCGCTCATCATGACGATGGCGGCGCTCGGCGTCGTCATCTCCTTCGCGCGCACCGAGCCCGGCGCGGCCGAGGCGCTCGCCGCGCGGGGGAGCGTCGTCCGCCGTTCCCTCGCGGTCGTCGGCCGGGCCGCCAGGCCGCGCCGCCGCACCACCTGAGCGCAGGGCTCCGGCGTCGGGTCACCCGGCAGGAGCACACCCCCAGACCAGAGGACGACGCGGCAACCGCCGCGCAGGGAAGGACGACGAGGTACGTGACGACGATCGGATCTGTGGTGCTCGCGGGCGGCGGGACGGCGGGGCACGTCAACCCGCTGCTCGCGGTGGCGGACGAGCTGAGGGCGCGGGAGCCCGGCCTCGTGGTGACGGCGCTGGGGGTCGCCGGCGGACTCGAGGACGATCTCGTGCCCGCACGCGGCTACCCGCTGCGGCACGTGCCGCGCGTCCCGCTGCCGCGCCGGCCGAGCGCCGAGTGGATCAACCTCCCGGGCCGGTTCAAGGCGGCGGTCGACGCCGCGGGTGCGGCGATCGACGAGTCCGGCGCGCGTGTCGTCGTGGGTTTCGGCGGGTACGTCTCGACGCCTGCCTACGTCGCGGCGCACCGTCGTGGTGTGCCCATCGTCGTGCACGAGCAGAACGCGCGGCCGGGTCTCGCGAACCGGGCCGGCGCGCGCTGGGCGGCGCGCGTCGGGGTGACGTTCGAGGGCACGCCGCTCAAGGGCGGGGTCGTCACGGGTCTGCCGCTGCGCCGCGAGATCGCGGACCTCGTCACGGCGCGCTCGACGGATCCCGCCGGGGTGCGGGCTCGCGCCGCGGCGAGCCTCGGGCTCGACCCGGCCGCGCCCACGCTCGTGGTCACGGGCGGCTCCCTCGGCGCGCAGAGCCTCAACGTGGCCGTCTCCGGCGCGGCGGGCGAGCTGCTGGGCGCGGGCGCCCAGGTGCTGCACCTCACCGGCAAGGGCAAGGACGGCCCCGTGCGGGACGCGGTCGCCGGCGTGGCCGTCGGGGGCGCGCGCTACGACGTGCGCGAGTACCTCGCGGAGATGCAGCTCGCGCTCGCCGTGGCGGACCTCGTGGTCTGCCGGGCCGGTGCCGGCACGGTGGGCGAGCTCGCCGCGCTGGGGATCCCGGCCGTGTACGTCCCGCTCCCGATCGGCAACGGCGAGCAGCGGCTCAACGCCGCGCCCGTGGTCGACGCCGGGGGCGGCCTGCTCGTCGACGACGACGCCCTGGACGCCACGTGGGTCGCCCGCAACGTGCCGGGGCTCCTCGGCGACCCCGTCCGCCTCGCGGCGATGGCGCGCACCGCGGCGGGTGCCGGGGTGCGCGACGGCGCAGCGCGCGTCGCGGACCTCGTCGCCGAGGCCGTGGCCGAGGGGACGCGTCCGTGAGCGGCGACGCCCGGGACGTGGAGCGCCTGGAGGACCTCGGGACCGTCCACCTCGTCGGGATCGGCGGGGCGGGGATGTCCGTGGTCGCCCGGCTGCTCGCGGCCCACGGTGTCCCGGTGCAGGGTTCCGACGCGCGGGAGGGGGAGTCGCTCGCCGCGCTCCGCGCCGACGGCCTGCGCGTCTGGGCGGGGCACGACGCCGCGCACGTCGCGGGGGCGGACACCGTCGTGGTGTCGAGCGCGGTGCGCGAGAGCAACCCGGAGCTCGCCGCGGCGCGCGCCGCCGGTCTGCGCGTGCTGCACCGGTCGCAGGCCCTCGCCGCCCTGATGGCGCAGGGCCGTGCTGTCGCGGTCGCCGGTGCCCACGGCAAGACGACGACCTCGGCGATGATCGCCACGGTGCTGCGCGGGGCGGGCGTCGACCCGTCGTTCGCGATCGGCGGGACGGTGCTCACCGCGGACGGCCCCGTCCCGGGTGGGCACCTCGGCGCCGGCGACGTCCTGGTGGCGGAGGCGGACGAGTCGGACGGGTCCTTCCTCAACTACGCGCCCCAGGTCGCCGTCGTGACGAACGTCGAGCCCGACCACCTGGACCACTACGGCTCGCGCGCGGCCTTCGAGCAGGCGTTCGTCGAGTTCGCCGCCCGTATCCTGCCCGGCGGGACGCTCGTGGCGTGCGCCGACGACGCCGGCTCCCTCGCGCTCGCCCGCTCGCACGCCGCGGGCGGGGGAGCGGTCGTCACGTACGGCACCGGCCCGGACGCCGACCTGCGCGTGCGCGACGTGCGGCCGGTCGCGGCGGAGGGTGCGCGCGGGGGTGTACGGGCCGCGCTCGACGGGAGCGTCGCGGGCCGGGCGGTCGACGGTCTCGACCTCGTGCTGCGCGTCCCCGGTCACCACAACGCGCTCAACGCGACCGCGGCCGTCGCGACCGCGGTCCTCCTCGGCGTCGACCCCGGCGTCGCCGTGACGGCGGCGCACGACTTCCTCGGCACGGGCCGACGCTTCGAGGCACGCGGCGAGGCGGGCGGCGTGCGCGTCGTCGACGACTACGCGCACCACCCGACGGAGATCGCGGCCCTGCTCGCCGCGGCGCGGCCCGTGGCGGACGACGGCCGCGTCGTCGTGCTCTTCCAGCCGCACCTCTACTCGCGCACGCGGGCCTTCGCGCGCGAGTTCGCGGACGCGCTCGGCGCCGCGGACGTCGTCGTCGTGACCGGGGTCTACGCGGCGCGCGAGGACCCGGACCCGGCCGTGGACGCGTCCACGATCGTGGACCTCGTGCGCCCGGGGGTGGCGACCGCGGTCGAGGACCGGCTCGAGGCGGCCCGTCGGGCCGCCGACGCCGCACGCCCCGGTGACCTCCTCCTCACGGTCGGTGCGGGCGA
This sequence comes from Cellulosimicrobium sp. So1_17, assembly GCF_055181235.1. Lineage (NCBI taxonomy): Bacteria > Bacillati > Actinomycetota > Actinomycetes > Micrococcales > Promicromonosporaceae > Cellulosimicrobium > Cellulosimicrobium sp. So1_17. Next base: position 1,061,578 of record NZ_CM143702.1, on the reverse strand, counting down.
CGTGACCGATCTCGGCGCCGTCGTCCTCGAGCGCCTCGCCGCGCGGGACGCGGGGACCGACGGCTGATGCGCCCGCCCCCTCGCCCCCGACCGGCCGCGCCGCGGCCGGACCGACCGCGCGCCGCCGACCGCGCGCCGGCGACGCCCACGACGACCCACGCGTCGTCCGAGGGTGCGCGCGGTCGGTCCGGGGCGCGCGTGCGGGGCGAGGAGCGCGACGCGTCGCGCGAGACACCGGTCCGGCCGGCCGCACGCCCGGTGTCGCGCGCACGCGACGTCCCGACGGCGCCCGTGCCGCGCCCCGGGACGGAGCTCGTCCGGGCGTCCGCGCCGCGCTCCCCGCGCGGTGCGTCGACCGGTCCCGGCTCACGGGCCGGAGCGGACGGCGCGCGCGGACCCGCGACCGCGCCCGTGGGCGTCGTCTCGCACGGCATGGCCCAGCGGCTGGCCGAGCGCGACGCGATGCGGCGTCACCGCGTCCTGCGCCGCGTGCTGTGGTGGACGGCCGGCCTCGTGACCGCGGCCGGCCTCGGGTGGGTCGCGTTCTTCTCGCCGGTCCTCGGTCTCGACCCGCAGGACGTGACGATCAGCGGCGAGGGCACCGTGATCGACCCCGCGCAGGTCTCCGCCGCCGTGGCCGAGGAGCAGGGCGTCCCGCTGCCGCGGCTCGACACGCTCGCGCTGCGCGAGCGCGTGCTCGCGCTCAACGGGGTCCGGGACGTCGAGATCCGGCGGACGTGGCCGACCGGGCTCGACGTCCGGCTCGAGTCCCGCGAGCCGGTCGTCGCGGTCCCGGTCGAGGAGGGGTACGCGCTGCTCGACGCCGACGGCGTCCGGGTGCGCACGGAAGCGGCCGTCCCCGACGGGCTGCCCGAGGTCGACGTGCCGCTCGACGACGCAGGCCGGCGCGCGCTCGAGTCGGCGCTCGTGCTCGTCAACGCGCTGCCGCCCGAGCTGCACGCACAGGTGGCGGAGGTCTCGGCGACGACGCGCGACGCCGTCGTCATGAGGCTGCGCGACGGCGTGACGGTCGAGTGGGGCAGCTCGGAGGACGCGGCGCTCAAGGTGCGCGTGCTCCAGACGCTGCGGGCCGTGCCGGAGAACGCGGGCGTGACCGTCTACGACGTCTCGGCGCCGACGCTGCCGGTCACGCGATGAGCCGCTCCGCCGCCGTCCGGCGGCCCAGGACGAACGAGGATCCCCGACACGCGCAGGCGGGTCGTTGATGAAGGGAATGTCGGCCCCTACCGTCGACACATGGCACAACCTGACATAACTCTAACCCTCTAGTTGAGGGTGAAGGTTCAGGGCTGACAGATCGAGAGGCATCGACGTGGCAACTCCGCAGAACTACCTGGCAGTGATCAAGGTGGTCGGCATCGGCGGCGGTGGCGTGAACGCCGTCAACCGGATGATCGAGGTCGGCCTCAAGGGCGTCGAGTTCATCGCCATCAACACCGACGCGCAGGCCCTGCTGATGTCGGACGCCGACGTCAAGCTCGACGTCGGCCGTGAGCTCACGCGCGGGCTCGGTGCCGGCGCCGACCCCGAGGTCGGCAAGAAGGCCGCCGAGGACCACGCCGAGGAGATCGAGGACGTCCTGCGCGGCGCCGACATGGTCTTCGTGACGGCGGGCGAGGGCGGCGGTACCGGCACGGGCGGCGCGCCCGTCGTCGCGCGCATCGCACGCTCGCTCGGCGCGCTGACCGTCGGCGTCGTGACGCGACCCTTCACGTTCGAGGGTCGCCGCCGCTCCGTGCAGGCGGACCAGGGCATCGAGAACCTGCGCAACGAGGTCGACACCCTCATCGTCATCCCCAACGACCGGCTGCTGTCGATGTCGGACCGCAACGTCAGCGCCCTGCAGGCGTTCCACCAGGCCGACCAGGTGCTGCTGTCCGGTGTCCAGGGCATCACGGACCTCATCACCACGCCGGGCCTCATCAACCTCGACTTCGCCGACGTCAAGTCGGTCATGCAGGGAGCGGGCAGCGCTCTCATGGGCATCGGCTCCGCGCGAGGCGAGGACCGCGCCGTCCAGGCGGCCGAGCTGGCGATCTCCTCGCCCCTGCTCGAGGCGAGCATCGACGGTGCGCACGGCGTGCTCCTGTCCATCCAGGGCGGCTCGGACCTCGGCCTCTTCGAGATCAACGAGGCCGCGCGTCTCGTCCACGAGGCGGCCCACACCGAGGCGAACATCATCTTCGGCGCCGTGATCGACGACGCGCTCGGGGACGAGGTCCGGGTCACGGTCATCGCAGCCGGGTTCGACGGCGGTGCGCCCCAGGTCCGCGGCGACGGTCGCGGGCTGGGCCAGGTCGCGGGCTCCACCCAGCGTCCGGCGACGAGCGCGATCCCGGCCGTCCCGGGCGCACGTCAGGTGCCCCCGGCGCCGGCGCCCACGACGGGTGCGCACACCCTGCCTCGCCCGGTGGTCCCCATCGCGACCGAGGGCGACGACGTGCCCGTCACCCTCGACGGCGGGAGCGGACCCGTGCCGGTGCAGCCCGTCGCCGCCACCCCGACGTTCACGGTCGTCGGGTCCGAGCAGGCCGCGAACCACAACGCCGACCCCGCGGCGGGGCGCCAGAACCCGTCCGTCGAGGTGCCCCCGCGCATCTACGACGAGGAGCCCGCGCGTCGCAAGGTGGAAGAGCTCGACGTGCCCGACTTCCTCAAGTGACGACCGACCGGCTCCCCGTGCTCGAGGTCGACCTCGGGCCCGGGGTCCGGGCGGGCTTCACGACCCGGGCGGGCGGGGTGTCCCCGTCTCCCTGGGACAGCCTCAACCTCGGTCTGGGCGTGCACGACGACGCGGCGCGGGTGCGGGCGAACCGGCGCCGGGCCTCGACGTGGCTGGGGCGGTCGGTGCGGTTCTCGACGCAGGTGCACGGGACCGGGGTCGTGGTGCTCGACCGCGAGCCCGCCGACGGCGGACCGGGCGACGCCGACCCGGTGGACACCGTCGGGGACGCGGACGCGCTCGTCGCGACGGGGACGTCCGCCGTGGGGCTCGGCGTGCTGGTCGCCGACTGCGTGCCCGTCCTCCTCGCGGACGCGGGGTCCGGCGTCGTCGCGACGGCGCACGCCGGACGGCGCGGGCTCGCGGACGGCGTCGTGCCTGCCGTCCTCCGGTCGATGGCCGCCGCGGGGGCGGACCTGCGGAGCGTGCGGGCCGCCGTCGGTCCTGCGGTCTGCGGGGCGTGCTACGAGGTGCCGGCCACGATGCGCGACGAGGTCGCGGTCGCACGGCCGGCGACCTGGTCCACCACCTCGTGGGGGACGGCGGCGCTCGATCTTCCCGCGGGGGTCGCGGCCGACCTCGAGGCGGCCGGGGTCGCGTCGGTCGAGCGCACGCACGTCTGCACCGTGGAGGACGACCGCTGGTTCTCCCATCGCCGGGCGACGCGCTCGGGAGCGACGACGGGACGGTTCGCCGGGCTCGTGGCGCTGGCTCCCGCCTGAGCGGCGGCGACGGCCGCCCTGCCCGCAGCCGACCGCCCGACCGCGCCGGACCGCGCCCGAGCGAGCCCGAGCGGGCCGTTCCGAGGTTCACCCGTCCCGGGCGTGTCGCGCCCGGGCGTCGCCAGGTGCTCGGTTAGCGTGGGTGCACCGGTCGGGCGGCCGGTGTCCGACGGTACGAGTTGAGGACGGAGCAAGGCCCATGGCGGGAGCGCTGCGCAAGACCATGCTGTATCTGGGCCTCGCGGATGATCGCGGCGAGGACGAGCGGGACGAGTACGTCGACGAGTACGACGAGACGGGGGCGGACGTGCCACAGGACTACCAGGCCCAGGTGACGCCGTTGCACCGTTCGCTCGGTCCGCGGGAGGTGCCGCAGACCAGCATGTCGGCCGCCGAGCTGCGCCGGATCACCACCGTGCACCCGCGTTCGTACAACGACGCGCGCGTGATCGGCGAGGCGTTCCGCGGCGGGACGCCGGTCATCATGAACCTGTCCGACATGGACGACGCCGACGCCAAGCGCCTCGTCGACTTCTCCGCCGGGCTGATCTTCGGGCTGCACGGGGCGATCGAGCGCGTCACGAACAAGGTCTTCCTGCTCTCGCCGGAGCACGTGGAGATCACCGGCGAGGAGCAGGCCGCCCCGCCGCCGGACACGCGTGCGGGCTTCTACAACCAGAGCTGACCCGGCGCGGCGCGGGTCGCGCGGACCGGAACCGGCGCGACGTCTGGCACAGTTGTCCCCGTGATCGTGGACCTCGTGACCGGCATCCTCGGGTTCGTCCTGTGGCTCTATCTCATCCTCCTCATCGGGCGCCTCATCTTCGACTGGGTGCAGGTGTTCGCACGGGAGTGGCGACCCAAGGGAGCCGTGCTCGTGCTCGCCGAGGTGATCTACACCGCGACGGACCCTCCGCTGCGTCTCCTGCGGCGCCTGATCCCGCCGCTCACGCTGGGGCAGATCCGGCTCGACCTGGGCTTCGTGGTGCTGTTCCTCGCCGTGACGATCGCCCTGCAGGTGGTCCAGGGCATCTGAGACGCACGTCACGCGCTCTAGCCCCTGCACCGCCCCCGGGGGCGCGACCGTACGTCCGGTTCGCCCCTGCTCGTGCCGTTCGCTCGGCGCGCGAGCGCGGCCGTGGTCCGGGCTCCGGACGGCAAACTCCGCTACGTTGGATCCTGGCGATCGCGAGGTCGCCCGGACCGAGACGCTAACGCTGATGAGGTGAACCGATGGCACTGCTCACTGCAGAGGACATCCTGAACAAGAAGTTCGCGGCCACGAAGTTCCGCGAGGGGTACGACGTCGAAGAGGTCGACGACTTCTTGGACGAGGTGGTGAGGACGCTCAACTCCGTGCAGGAGGAGAACGAGGACCTCAAGTCCAAGCTCGCCGCCGCGGAGCGTCGCGTCGCCGAGCTGAGCCGGGCCGACGCGTCCTCCGCAGCAGCGGCCCCCGCGCCCGTCGAGGCGCCGAAGCCGGCGCCGGAGCCCGAGCCCGCTCCCGCTGCCCCCATCTCGCAGGCCGTCGTCACGAAGAACGCGGCAGAGCCCGAGTCGGCGACCGGGATGCTCCAGCTGGCCCAGAAGCTGCACGACGACTACGTGCGCTCGGGGCAGGAAGAGGGCGACCGGCTCATCGCCGAGGCGAAGGAGGAGGGCACGCGCATCGTGCGCGAGGCCGAGGAGACCTCGCACCGCACGCTCTCCCAGCTCGAGCAGGAGCGCTCGCTGCTCGAGCGCAAGATCGACGAGCTCCGCCTCTTCGAGCGCGACTACCGCACGCGCCTCAAGAGCTACCTCCAGAACCTCCTCGGGGACCTGGACAACCGGGGCAGCGCCCTCCCGCCGCGCAGCAACGTCGGTGGGTCCGGTCGCGCGAGCGACCTCGCGTCCGGCATCTAGCCCCAGCGTCGACCGTCCGGCAGCGGCCGGTACGCACGCGCACCGCGATCCCTCCCTCCCGGGGGACGGCGTGGTGTGTTGTGCGTGCCGGCCGCTGCGTCTACTCTCGCGTGACTCGATCCAGGAGGGGCAGATGACCAAGCTCACCACCGCGGCCAGGTCGGCCGTGCGCGAACAGTTCCCGAACCTCGCGAAGGACGTCAAGACCTTCCCCGTGCGCGAGGGCGAGGAGCCGTGGACCCTGCGTGAGGTCGAGGAGCTGGCCTCGGAGCTCCTGGCGGAGAAGGAGCGTCTGGAGAGCGAGCTGGCCCAGGCCGACGAGGCCCTGTCGAACCTCCTGCGGGACTCGGGCGACGGCGCGGGCGACGACCAGGCGGACTCGGGGTCGAGCGCGCTCGAGCGCGAGCAGGAGCTCACCCTCGTCAACAACGTGCGCGACCTGCTCGCCCAGACCACGCACGCCCTCGACCGCATCGCTGCGGGCACCTACGCGACGTGCGAGGCGTCGGGCCTGCCCATCGGCAAGGCGCGGCTCCAGGCCTTCCCGCGCGCCAACCTGTCGGTCGAGGCGAAGCAGCGCGAAGAGCGCCGCTGACGCGCACGGCACGAGCGGGGTCCGCTCGCCGGAGGTCGCGAGGCCCGTCGAGCGACGTGCTCGTGGCAGACTTGCCGCCGATGTCCACCTCCTCGCGCCCCGAGTCCCTCGACCCCGTCGAACCGCCGTCGGGTCCCTCGACCCATCGGCCCGACGGCCTCGCGCCCGCCACGCAGGATCCGGCCGAGCCCGACACTGCCGTCCCGGCGGGTCGGTCGCGCGGACGCCTCGTCGCCTGGACCGTCGGTCTCGCCGTCCTGGTACTCCTGCTCGACCAGCTCACCAAGTGGTGGGCGGAGTCGACCCTGGAGCTCGGTGACGACCCGGTCCAGCTCGTCGGATCGCTGCTCGGCCTGCGCCTGCTCTACAACCCCGGTGCGGCGCTGTCGATCGCGACCGGCATGACGTGGCTCCTCACGATCGTCGTCGTCGCGGTGGTCGTGGTCATCGTGCGCATGGTCGGCAGGATCGGCTCGCGCGGCTGGGCGATCGCGCTCGGCCTGCTGCTCGGGGGCGCGGTCGGGAACCTGGTCGACCGGATCTTCCGCGATCCCGGTTTCGCGCGCGGGCACGTCGTCGACTTCATCGACTACGCAGGCTTCTTCGTCGGCAACGTCGCGGACATCGCGATCGTCGCGGCCGCCGTGATGATCGTGGTGCTGTCCCTGCTCGGCATCGGCCTCGACGGCACGCGCCAGGGTCGTGACGGCAAGGACTCGACGGACGCCGTCGGGACGTCCTCGGCCGAGGACGGTCCGCGGGGCGACGACGCCACGGAGGGGGAGGCGCGGTGAGCCTGCGCTCGCTCCCCGTCCCCGACGGCCTCGCCGGCGAGCGGGTCGACGCGGGTCTCGCGCGGCTCCTCGGGCTGTCGCGCACGCGTGCCGCCGAGCTCGCCGCCGAGGGCGCGGTGCGTCTCGACGGTCGCGAGGTCGCCAAGTCCGAGCGGCTCGTCGCGGGCGCCTGGCTCGAGGTCGACGTGCCCGACGCCGCGCCCGCCGCGGTCGAGGTCGTCGCCGAGCCCGTGCCCGGCATGGGCATCGTGCACGACGACGAGGACCTCGTCGTCGTGGACAAGCCGGTCGGCGTCGCCGCGCACCCGTCGCCGGGCTGGACCGGCCCGACCGTCGTCGGCGCGCTCGCTGCCGCGGGCTACCGGATCTCGACGTCCGGTGCTGCCGAGCGCCAGGGCATCGTGCACCGCCTGGACGCGGGCACGTCCGGGCTCATGGTCGTCGCGAAGAGCGAGACCGCGTACACCGCGCTCAAGCGCGCCTTCAAGGAGCGCACGGTCGAGAAGGTCTACCACGCGCTCGTGCAGGGTCACCCCGAGCCGACGACCGGGACGATCGACGCGCCCATCGGTCGCCATCCGAGCAGCGACTGGAAGTTCGCGGTGACCGCCGAGGGCAAGCCCTCGGTCACCCACTACGAGGTGCTCGAGATGCTCCCGGCGGCGTCGCTCGTGGAGGTGCACCTCGAGACGGGTCGCACGCACCAGATCCGCGTGCACTTCTCCGCGCTGCGCCACCCGTGCGTCGGCGACCTGACCTACGGCGCCGACCCGGTCCTCGCGTCACGCGTGGACCTCAGCCGGCAGTGGCTGCACGCGATGCGGCTCGGCTTCGAGCACCCGGGCACCGGGCAGTGGCTCGAGCTCGCGTCGCAGTACCCGGACGACCTCGCGCACGCGCTCGACGTCCTGCGCGGGGCGTACGCGTGAGCGCCTCCGTACCCGACCCGCGCGCCGCGCGGCTCGTCGTGGAGCGCGTGCACGACGACGCCGGGCTGGCCGCCGCGCACGCCCTGCGGCTCGCCGTGTTCGTCGACGAGCAGCAGGTGCCCGCCGAGGAGGAGATCGACGACCTCGACACGGCTCCCACGACGACGCACGTGCTCGCGCGGGACACGCAGCAGGGCGGTGCCGTCGTCGGCACGGGGCGACTGCTCACCGATCCGGCGCACCCGGGAGAGACGCACATCGGTCGCGTCGCCGTCGCGGCGTCGGCTCGCGGGACCGGCGCGGGCGCCGCGGTGATGCGTGCCCTGGAGGAGATCGCCCTCGCCGAGCACGCCGTCGCAGGGCCGGACGGTCGCCCGACGGTACGCGTCGAGCTCTCCGCGCAGGTCCAGGCGATCGGCTTCTACGAGCGCCTCGGCTACACCGTCTCGGGTCCCGTCTACCTCGACGCGGGCATCGACCACCGGGACGCCGTGAAGACCCTTGCGTCCTGACGGACGTCGCCGCCGACCGGGCGCACCGGCGGGAACCGGTGCTGACGACGTCCGTCGCGGCGAGGGGAGGGCGCCTTGAGCGACGTCTGGCCCCTCGTGCACGGCGAACGCGCGGCGTTGATCCGCGACCTCGAAGGTCTCGACGACAGGCAGTGGGACGAGCCGTCGCTCTGTGCGGGCTGGAGCGTGCACGACGTCGTCGCCCATCTCGTCGACACCGCGAGCACGACCCGGATCGGCTTCGTGCTCGGGCTCGCCAGGGCACGCCTGGACTTCGACCGGCAGAACGCCCGCGGGGTGGAGCGCTGTCGCGGGACCTCCCCGCACGTCACGCTGCAACGGCTCAGGGCGGTCGCGCCCAGGACGTCGACGCCTCCCGCCCCGCTCGAGAGCCGACTCGTGGAGGAGGTCGTGCACGGCGAGGACGTCCGTCGACCGTTGGGCCTCACGCGTTCCTACCCCCTGGGGGCCGTGGTGCCGGCGTTGCGCCACCAGGCGCGCACACGGGCCTCCCTCGGCGGTGCCGAGGAGCTGGTGTCCCGAGTCCGGCTCGTGGCGACGGACGCCGACGTCGCCCTGGGCGACGGCCCGGAGGTGCGAGGGCCCGTGCTCGACCTGCTGCTGGTCGCCTGCGGGCGGCCGGCCGGCCGGGATCTCGACGGGCCCGGGCTCCACCACGTGTGAGACGCCGCACGGTCCGGTGTGAGACGCCGCACGGTCCGCCGGAGGTGCGCCGGAGCGTCGGAGGCCCCGCCTAGGATCGACGCATGCCGACCGCTACCGAGGACTTCGTCCACCTCCACGTCCACACCGAGTACTCGATGCTCGACGGCGCGGCGCGGATCGGGGACCTGTTCGACGAGGTCGAGCGGCTCGGGCAGAAGGCCATCGCGACGACGGACCACGGCTACGTGTTCGGTGCGTTCGAGTTCTGGTCTCGGGCGCAGGCGAAGGGCATCAAGCCGATCATCGGCGTCGAGGCGTACATCACGCCGGGCACGAGCCGGTTCGACCAGACGCGCGTGCGGTTCGGCGAGAAGGGCCAGGAGTCCGACGACGTCTCGGCGCGCGGCGCGTACACGCACATGACGCTGCTCGCGAAGAACAACGAGGGTCTGCACAACCTCTTCCGCGCGTCGTCGCTCGCCTCGCTCGACGGGCAGATGGGCAAGTGGCCGCGCATGGACCGCGACCTCCTCCAGCGGTACGGCAAGGGCCTGATCGCGACCAGCGGGTGCCCGTCGGGGGAGATCCAGACGCGACTGCGGCTCGGGCAGTGGGACGAGGCCGTCCGCACCGCCGGCGAGCTGCAGGACGTCTTCGGCCGCGAGAACTTCTACGTCGAGCTCATGGACCACGGGCTCGAGATCGAGACCCGGGTCACGAAGGACCTGCTGCGGCTCGCGGAGACGATCGGCGCACGCATCGTCGGCACGAACGACCTGCACTACGTGCGCGAGGAGGACGCGTCGAGCCAGGAGGCCCTGCTCGCGATCAACTCGGGCTCGACGCTGGACGACCCGGACCGGTTCAAGTTCGACGGCACGGGGTACTACGTGAAGTCGGCTGCCGAGATGCGGCGCGTCTTCGCCGAGCTGCCGGAGGCGTGCGACACGACGCTGCTCATCGCGGAGCAGTGCGAGGTGTCGTTCGACACGAAGGCCAACTACATGCCGCGGTTCCCCGTCCCGGAGGGCGAGGACGAGACGAGCTGGTTCGTCAAGGAGATCGAGCGCGGTCTGCACCGCCGCTACCCGGACGGCATCCCGGACGCGTCGCGCAAGCAGGCGGAGTACGAGACCGAGGTCATCGTCCAGATGGGTTTCCCGGGGTACTTCCTCGTGGTGGCCGACTTCATCAACTGGGCCAAGGAGCAGGGCATCCGCGTCGGGCCGGGGCGTGGGTCGGCAGCGGGGTCGATGGCGTCCTACCTCATGGGCATCACCGAGCTCGACCCGCTCAAGCACGGTCTGATCTTCGAGCGGTTCCTCAACCCCGAGCGCGTGTCGATGCCCGACGTCGACGTCGACTTCGACGAGCGCCGGCGCGGCGAGGTCATCCGGTACGTCACGGAGAAGTACGGCGACGACCGCGTCGCGCAGATCGTCACGTACGGCACGATCAAGGCGAAGCAGGCGCTCAAGGACTCGTCGCGCCTCCTCGGCTTCCCCTTCGCCATGGGGGAGAAGCTCACCAAGGCGATGCCGCCGGCGGTCATGGGCAAGGACATCCCGCTCGCGGGCATCTTCGACCCGAAGCACGAGCGGTACGCGGAGGCGGGCGAGTTCCGCCAGCTCCACGACACCGACCCGGAGGCGCAGCGCGTCGTCGAGCTCGCGCGGGGCATCGAGGGGCTGAAGCGTCAGTGGGGCGTGCACGCCGCCGGTGTCATCATGTCGAGCGACCCGCTCATCGACATCATCCCGATCATGCGCCGTCTCCAGGACGGCGCCGTCATCACGCAGTTCGACTACCCGACGTCCGAGGGCCTCGGCCTCATCAAGATGGACTTCCTCGGGCTGCGGAACCTGACGATCCTCGACGACGCGCTCGAGAACATCGTCATGAACGGCAAGGACCCGATCGAGATCGAGACGCTCGAGCTCGACGACCGCGCCGCGTACGAGCTGCTCGGTCGCGGGGACACGCTGGGCGTGTTCCAGCTCGACGGCGGGCCGATGCGCGCGCTGCTGCGCCAGATGCGCCCCGACAACTTCGAGGACATCTCCGCCGTCATCGCGCTGTACCGCCCTGGCCCGATGGGCATGAACTCGCACACGAACTACGCGCTGCGCAAGAACGGCCTGCAGAAGATCGAGCCCATCCATCCCGAGCTCGCCGAGCCGCTCGCGGAGGTCCTCGACGAGACGTACGGCCTCATCGTGTACCAGGAGCAGGTGCAGAAGGCGGCGCAGGTGCTGGCCGGGTACTCGCTCGGCCAGGCCGACCTGCTGCGTCGCGCGATGGGCAAGAAGAAGAAGGAGATCCTCGACAAGGAGTTCGTGCCCTTCCACGGGGGCATGAAGGAGCGCGGGTACTCCGACAAGGCCATCCAGGCCGTGTGGGACACGCTCGTCCCGTTCGCCGGGTACGCGTTCAACAAGGCGCACTCCGCCGGCTACGGGCTCGTCTCCTACTGGACGGCGTACCTCAAGGCGAACTACCCCACCGAGTACATGGCCGCGCTGCTCACGAGCGTGCGCGACGACAAGGACAAGTCGGCGCTGTACCTCAACGAGTGCCGCCGCATGCACATCACGGTCCTGCCGCCGGACGTCAACTCCTCGGCGGCGAACTTCACGGCCGTCGGGCACGACATCCGCTTCGGCCTCACCGCGGTGCGGAACGTGGGCCGCAACGTCGTCGACGCGATCGTCGCGACGCGCGAGGCGAAGGGCGACTTCACGTCGTTCACCGACTTCCTCGACAAGGTCCCGGCCGTCGTGTGCAACAAGCGCACGATCGAGTCGCTCATCAAGGCCGGAGCCTTCGACTCCCTCGGTCACGCGCGTCGCGCCCTGCTCGTCGTGCACGAGCAGGCCGTGGACTCGGTCATCAGCGTCAAGCGCAAGGAGGCCGAGGGGCAGTTCGACCTGTTCGCCGACCTCGGGGCGCAGGACGACCCGACGATGTCGTTCAGCGTCGACGTGCCCGACCTGCCGGACTGGGACAAGAAGCAGCGCCTCGCGTTCGAGCGCGAGATGCTCGGTCTCTACGTGTCCGACCACCCGCTCTCCGGGCTCGAGCACGTGCTCACGCGCGCGGCGGACACGGGGATCGCGGCGCTCATCGCGGACGAGGGGCGCCCGGACGGGTCGACGGTCACCGTCGCGGGTCTCATCACGTCGCTCCAGCGCAAGATGAGCAAGAACGGCAACCCGTGGGCGGCCGTGACCATCGAGGACCTCGAGGGCGCGGTCGAGGTGATGTTCTTCGGCGAGACGTACCTCGCGTACTCGACGATCCTCGCCGAGGACCAGGTGGTCGTGCTCCGTGGCCGTGTGCGGCGCCGCGACGACACGATGCAGCTCCAGGCGATGGAGGTCTCCCTCCCGGACGTGTCCGTGGGAGCGGAGTCGCCGGTCGCGGTCCGTGTGCCGCACACGCGGTGCGTCGAGCCGGTCATCACCCGGCTGCGCGAGGTGCTCGCGACGCACCCGGGCTCCGCGGAGGTCCACGTGCAGGTGCTCGAGCCGGGCAAGACGACGGTCGTGCGCGCGGGGGACGCCCTGCGCGTCGAGAGGTCGCCCGCGCTGTTCGGCGACCTCAAGGCCCTGCTCGGCCCGTCGTGCCTCGTGGGCTGACCCCGTGCCGGAGCCGCGTGACCCGGACACGTGTCACGACCTGCGTACGAGGTCGTGGGACGACGGGACGGCCGACCACCGGTTCCGTGTGGTGCCCGCGGCGTACGTGCTGTTCCGCCGGGCCGGGGAGCTGCTGCTGCAGCTCCGGGAGGGGACCGGTTACCGGGACGGGCACTGGGCGGCGGCCGCGGCGGGCCAGGTCGAGCCCGGTGAGTCCGTCGTCGAGGCGGCGGTGCGCGAGGCGCACGAGGAGCTCGGCGTCACGGTGGAGCGGTCGGCCCTTCGCCCCGTCTGCACCCTGCACCGCGGGGTCCCGGCGGGTCCCGCGCTCGAGCAACGCGTCGACTTCTTCTTCGAGGTCACCCGCTGGAGCGGTGCGCCGGCGCTCAGGGAGCTCGACAGGGCCTCCGACCTGCGGTGGTTCCCGCTCGACGCCCTGCCCGAGCCGGTCGTGCCGCACGAGCTGCAGGTGATGCGAGCGCTGCGCCACGGAGACGTCCCGCCGATCATGATCTCCGGGTTTGAGGGCTGAGCCGCCAGAGGTCCCCGACGGCCGTCCCGGCGGCAGTGCGGCGCGGTCCCACTAGGCTCGGTCGCGTGATCCGACTCAATCCCGAGCAGCGCGTCTTCGTCACCGAGCGCCATCTCGCGACGCTCACCACACTGCGTGCGGACGGTTCGCCCCACGTCGTCCCCGTCGCCTTCACCTGGGACCCGGAAGCCGGTGTCGTCCGGATCACCACCAACCGCGCCTCGGTCAAGGCCCGGAACGCGCGGCGGACCGGGCCGGACGGTGCGCCCGCCCGTGCCGCCGTCTGCCAGGTCGACGGCGGACGATGGATGACCCTCGAGGGCACGATCGAGGTCGTCGAGGACGCGGACGAGGTGGCCGACGCCGTCGCCCGGTACGCGCGCCGCTACCGACAGCTCAGCCCCAACCCCGAGCGCGTCGTCCTGCGCCTCACCCCCGACAAGGTGATGGCCTCGACCTACATGGCCTGACCTACAGGCCGGACCTACCGGCCTCGCGCCGGGGGCACGTGCACGCCGTGGTACGCCAGGGCCGCGAGGAGCTCGTGGTGCCCGCGCCCGACGCTCCAGTGCACCGCGGGCATCCCGGCGACCCGCGCCGCCTCGACGTTCCTCGCCGTGTCGTCCACGAACAGGATGCTCGACGGCTCCGCGCCGATCCGGCGCGCGGCCTCGACGAAGAAGTCCGTGGAGGGCTTGGCCACGCCCAGGTCGTAGGAGTAGCAGCTCACGTCGAACAGCGCGTCGTAGCCGAGCGTGGTCCGCATGTGGACGCCGCGCTCGCGCTCCTGGTTCGTCCCGAGGTGGACGCCGTAGCCCGCGCTGCGGAGCTGCTCGACGAGCCGGACCGACTCGGCGACGACGTCGATGCGCAGCCACACGGCGCCGTACACGACGTCGGCGGGTGCGGACACGCCGTACGCGGCCAGCGCGTCGGCGAGGAAGGGCAGATAGTCCCCGCCGGTGCCGGCGAGGAACGGCAGCTCGTCGCTCCACGTCGCGTGCAGGAACTCGCGCGAGCGCGCGCCCAGGTAGGGCTCCATCGCGGCGTACCAGCCGCCGGGCACGTCCTGCAGGACGCCGTCGGCGTCGAGCAGCACGTGGCGGACCGTCACGCGCGGCTCAGGCGACGGTCGCGCGCTGCGCGCCCTGCGGGTGGTCGACGGCGACGGTGTCGCCACGGTGGAGCTGGCGGCCCCTGCGGGTCTCGACCTCGTCGTTGACGCGCACCTCGCCGTCCGCGATGAGCTCACGCGCGCCGGCCCCGGAGTCCGCGAGACCGGCGAGCTTGAGGAACTGCCCGAGCCGGATGACGTCGTCGGAGATCTCGACCGGGGTGGCGTCGTGTGCGTCCATGCGACACATCGTCCCATCCCGCCCCGGCCCGACCCGCCCCGTCCGTCCCGCCCGGTCTCGTCCGCGGCGACCGGCAGGCGAAACCGCTCGTCCCCGTGTGCCGGTCGCTCCTAGACTCGGGGCATGATCACCCGCATCGATCTCCGAGGCCGCACCCTGTCCGCGCGGGAGCTCGTCGCCACCCTGCCCCGCGCAGAGCTCGGTGTCGAGGACGCCGCACATCGTGTGGCCCCGATCATCGAGGCGGTCCGCACCCGGGGCGCCGAGGCGCTGCGCGAGTACGCGGAGCGGTTCGACGGTGTGCGTCCTGAGCACCTGCGGGTACCGGCGACGGCGCTCTCGACGGCGCTCGCCGACCTCGACCCGACCGTCCGGGACGGCCTCGAGGAGGCGATCCGCCGCGTGCGGCAGGTCCACGCCGCGCAGCGGCCCCAGGACTTCACGGTGCAGCTCGCCCCCGGGGCCCAGGTGCGCCAGCGCTGGGTGCCGGTGCAGCGGGTCGGTCTGTACGCGCCGGGTGGGCTCGCCGTCTACCCGTCGTCGGTCGTCATGAACGTCGTCGCGGCGCAGGAGGCCGGCGTGCCGAGCCTGGCCGTCGCGTCCCCGCCGCAGAAGGACAACGGCGGGCTGCCGCACCCGACGATCCTGGCCGCGTGCGCGCTGCTCGGCGTCGACGAGGTGTACGGCGTCGGTGGTGCGCAGGCGGTCGCGATGTTCGCCTACGGCGCCGCGGGCAGCGAACCGCAGGACGGCGACGTGCTGTGCGAACCCGTCGACGTCGTCACCGGCCCGGGCAACGTGTTCGTCGCCGCGGCGAAGCGCCTCGTGCGCGGAGTCGTCGGCATCGACTCCGAGGCAGGTCCCACCGAGATCGCGATCCTTGCGGACGGGTCCGCCGACCCGGGGCACGTCGCGGTGGACCTCATCAGCCAGGCCGAGCACGACCCGTCGGCCGCGGCCGTGCTCGTCACGCCGTCGGTCGAGCTCGCAGCGGCGGTCGAGTCCCGGCTCAAGGACCTCGTGCCGTCGACCAAGCACGCGCAGAGGGTCGCGCAGGCGCTCGCGGGCCCGCAGTCGGCGGTCGTCCTCGTCGACGACCTCGAGCAGGGCCTGCAGGTCGTGGACGCCTACGGCGCCGAGCACCTCGAGATCCAGACGGACGACGCCGCCGGCCTGGCCGAGCGAGTGCGCAGCGCGGGCGCGATCTTCGTCGGACCGTGGTCACCGGTGTCGCTCGGCGACTACATGGCGGGGTCGAACCACGTCCTGCCGACGGGCGGGTGCGCGCACTTCTCGAGCGGCCTGGGCGTGCACAGCTACGTCAAGGCGGTCCAGGTGATCGAGTACGGCCGGGACGCGCTGGAGGTCGTGGCCGACCGCATCGTCGCCGTCGCGAACGACGAGGACCTGCCCGCGCACGGCGAGGCCGTGCGCGCGCGCTTCCTCTGATCGACGGCGCGTGCCCACGGACGGACACCAGGTGCGCCGGGCGCGTCCAGCGGACGCCCCGGCGCTCGTCGGGCTGCGCGTCGAGCTCATGCGGGCCATGGGAGAGGCCGACGCCGACGGGCCGGCCTGGCAGGACCGCGCGCTGACGTGGTTCCGCGACGCCCTCGCCGACGACGACGCGGCGGCGTTCGTCGTGGACGAGGACGGCGTCGTGGTCGCCGGCGCGCTCGTGACCCTCGGCCGCGGTGCACCGTCGGCCCGCAACCCTCGCGGGCTCACGGCCCACCTCTCCAACGTGTGCACGCTGCCGCCGGCGCGAGGACGCGGCCACGGGCGCGCGTGCGTCGAGGCCGCGATCGCCTGGGCGCGCGAGGCGGGCGTTGACTCGGTCTCGCTGCACGCGACGCCCGACGGCGAGGAGCTGTACCGCTCGCTCGGCTTCGTCGACGCGACGTACACCGAGCTGCGCCTGCGGTGGTGAGGTTCCCGTCGGCGGGCCGACCCGTCGGTCGTCGTGCTCGGGCTGACCCGGCCGACCGTCGTGCTCGGGCTGACCCGGGCCGACCGTCGTGCTGGTGACGCTGCGCCCGATCCTCCTCAGCGCACGCCGAGAACGAACGGGTAGACCGCCGCGGCCCCGGCCTGACGGAGCAGGCGCGCCGCGACGGTGAGGGTCCAGCCGGACTCGGTCCAGTCGTCGACGAGGAGGACGCGCCTCCCGGCGAGGCCGGCGAGCGCGGCGGGGGACAGCTCCAGCTGGAGCCGGCCCGCGACGCCGGACAGGCGCGTCGCGGAGTTCACGTCGTGGCGGCCGGGCTCCTCACGACCCGGCACCGGCCCGATCGCCCCGATGAGCGGACGCCCGAGGTACGCGGCGAGGCCGGTCGCCAGGTGATGGGTCAGCACGGGTCGCGTCACCGACCGGACCGCGACGACGCCGTCGACGAGGAGGGGACGGGCCGACGCCGCGCCGGCTGCCGCGTCGCTCGCTCCGTCGCCGGGTCCGGCGCTCCCCGCGGCACCGGCAGACCCGTCGCCGCTCGTGCCTCCGCCGTCCTCGGACGGGGAGGCGGGGCCGTCCTGCGACGGCGCTCGCAGCGCGTCCCACTCGTCGAGCACGCGGGCGGCCGCGCGGCGCAGCGGGACGGGGGTCTCGCCGTCGGGCGCCCCCGGAGCGAACAGCTCGCGGAGCGGTGCGGACCAGCCGAGGCCGTCGAGGCGCGCCACCGCGCGCCCGGGCTCGGCCTGCTCCTGGGCGGGGATGCGGCCTCGGACGTCGAGCCCGAGGCGATCCATCCCGCTCGGCCACTGCTGGCGCGCGACGACCTCGACGCCGGGGCGGTCCATGTCGGCGCGGGCCGCCGCGACCGTATCCGCGTCCGGCAGGGCGGGCAGCGTGACGCCGCCGCACCGGTCGCACCGACCGCACTCCCAGCCCGCCTCGAGCTCGGGGTCGTCGAGCGCCGCACGCAGGAAGGCCATGCGGCACCCCGTCGTGGCCTCGTAGTCGAGCATCGCGCGCTGCTCCGCCGTGCGCGTCTCCTCGACGCGCGCGTACCGCTCGGCGTCGTACTCCCAGGGCGCCCCGGTCGACTCCCAGCCGCCCTTGACGCGGCGTACCGCGCCGTCGACGTCGAGCACCTTGAGCATGCCCTCCAGGCGCGACCGCTTGAGGTCCACCTGGGTCTCGAGCTGCGCGACGGACTGCGTGCCGCCGCCGTCGAGCGCCGCGAGGGTCGTCCGGACCTGGGCCTGCGGCGGGAAGGCCGTCGACGCGAACCACTCCCAGATGCGACGGTCCTCCTCGCCGGGCAGCAGGACGACGACCGCCGAGTCCACTCCACGGCCGGCTCGACCGACCTGCTGGTAGTACGCGATCGGCGAGCTCGGGGCACCGAGGTGCACGACGAACGCGAGGTCGGGCTTGTCGAAGCCCATGCCGAGCGCCGACGTCGCGACGAGCGCCTTGACCCGGTTCTCCTTGAGGTCCTCCTCGAGCCGCTCGCGCTCCGCCGGGTCCGTCTGCCCGGTGTACGCGGCGACGGCGAGTCCCGCCGACCGGAGCTGGCTGGCGACCTGCTCGGCGGCGGACACGGTGAGGCAGTAGACGATCCCGGACCCGTCGATGTCCTGCAGCGCCTCGGTGAGCCATGCGACCCGCGACGGCTGGTCGGGCAGCGGGAGCACCGCGAGGTGCAGCGACTCGCGGTCGAGACCGCCGCGCAGCACGAGGACCTCGTCGGACGTCCCCGGCCCGCTCGGGGCCGCGGCGGCGTCCGCGTGCACGCCGAGCTGCTCCGCGACGTCGGCCGTGACGCGCGCGTTGGCCGTGGCGGTCGTCGCGAGGACGGGGATGCCGCTGGGCAGGTCGGCGAGGAGGGTGCGGATGCGGCGGTAGTCGGGCCGGAAGTCGTGGCCCCAGTCGGAGATGCAGTGCGCCTCGTCGACCACGACGAGACCCGCGTCGGCCGCGAGGCGCGGCAGCACCTCGTCGCGGAAGCCCGGGTTGTTGAGCCGCTCGGGCGAGCACAGCAGGACGTCGACCTGGCCCGCCTCGATCGCGGCGTGCACGTCGTCCCACTCGGTGACGTTCGACGAGTTGATGGTCACCGCGCGGATGCCCGCCCGAGCCGCCGCGGCGACCTGGTCGCGCATGAGCGCGAGCAGCGGCGAGACGATGACGGTCGGCCCGGCGCCGCGTTCGCGCAGGAGCTTCGTCGCGACGAAGTACACCGCCGACTTGCCCCACCCGGTGCGCTGCACGACGAGCGCGCGGCGTCGGAACGCCACGAGGGCCTCGATCGCGCGCCACTGGTCGTCTCGCAGTCGTGCGTCGTCGCGTCCCACGAGCGCTCGCAGGGCCGTCTCCGCGTCCTCGCGCAGCGACTCCCCGTCCAGCAGACCGCGGAGCATCGCGAGCTTCGCGCGGCGCGCCGCCTCGCCGTCCGCGGCTCCGGCGGCGGGGGAGCGGGGCGCCGTCGGAAGCTCTGCCGCGGGCGGTGACGACGGCGGTCCCGAGACCGGCGTGGACGTCGGCGCCGACGCGTCCACCTGCCCTGGCGCCCCGTCCGTCCCCGGGCCGACGGCGGCCTGTGCTGCGGGCTCGGACCACGGCGCGTCGTACGGGTCGTCGAGCGGCGGCTCGTCGGCCGGGTCGAAGGGCAGGTCCGCGTACGGGTCGGTGGAGCTCACCCGCCCGATCGTAGGCGCACCCACCCATGTGCGGGCCCCTCGTCCCCAGGCGGGTGTGCAGGGCGGCTGCGAGCGCGGGTGCCGCACGGGTGCAGCACGGGTGCGGCTCCGGTCCTGTGGGCGACGCTCCGCGGTGACGCTCGGCCGTCCGGGACCGGTGGCGGTCCCGTCAGGAGCGCATGTCCATGACCACGCGACCGTCGATGCCGCCGGCCTCCATCTCGTCGAAGATCGCGTTGATCTCGTCGAGCGGGCGCACGGTGTACGTCGGGCTCACCTTGCCGCGGGCGAAGAAGTCGATCGCCTCGGCCATGTCCTTGCGCGTGCCGACGATCGACCCGCGGACCGTCAGGCCGAGCAGCACCGTCGTGAAGATGTCGAGCGGGAACTTCTCCGGCGGGAGCCCCACGAGCGAGACGGTCCCTCCGCGGCGCAGCGCACCGACCGCCTGCGGGAAGGCGTGCGCGTTGACGGCCGTGACGAGCGCGCCGTGCACCCCGCCGCCCGTCTGCCGCTGGATCTCCGCCGCGACGTCGGGCGACGTGGCGGCGTCGACCGTGACCTCGGCGCCGTGCCTGCGCGCGAGGGCGAGCTTCGCCTCGTCGACGTCGACGGCGGCCACCCGGCGGCCCATCGCCACGGCGTACTGGACCGCGATGTGCCCCAGACCGCCGATGCCCGAGACCAGGACCCACTCGCCCGGCTTGGTGTCGGTGACCTTCAGGCCCTTGTAGACGGTGACGCCCGCGCACAGGATCGGGCCGACGGCGGACTCGTCGACGCCGTCGGGCACGACGGGGCAGTAGCGGGCGTCGACGAGCATGTACTGCCCGAAGGACCCGTCGACGGAGTACCCGCCGTTCTTCTGGGCCGGACACAGCGTCTCCCAGCCCGTCTCGCAGTACTCGCACTCGCCGCACGCGCTCCACAGCCATGCGTTGCCGACGAGGTCGCCGACCCGCACGCGCGTCACCTGGTCCCCGACCGCGACCACGTGCCCGACCCCCTCGTGCCCGGGCACGAACGGCGGAGCGGGCTTCACGGGCCAGTCGCCGTGCGCGGCGTGGAGGTCGGTGTGGCACACGCCCGTGTAGTCCACCTCGACGAGCGCCTCGTGCGGTCCGGGGGTCGGCACCTCCACCTCGTCGATCGAGAGCGGGCGGGCGAAGTCGTGGACGACGGCGGCGCGCATGGTGGTCATCGCGATCTCCTCCGGTGGATCGGGGACGATGAGGGTCTCTCGTTCTCGACGCTACGCGCACGGACCGACCGGCGTACCGCCCCCGGCACGACCGAGGACTCATGCCGTCGCGGTCCGGGACCTTCGTCTCTCCACCACCAGGGCCAGCGTCCCGGCGACTACCGCGACCCACTCCGCCACCGCGGCGAGCACCTGCTGCGTCCCGCGCACCGTCTCGTTGACGCCGAAGAACCCGACCGTCGTCGACAGGTAGAACGCCGCGAGGGTGAGCGCCCCGAAGCCGACCGCGCCCAGCAGCGGCAGCCAGTGCCGCCACACGAGCACGAGGATGCCCAGGACGAGTCCCGCGACCGCGTTGAGCAGGAAGAGCGGCCCCACGACCTCGATGTCGGCGTACCCCTCGACGTACAGGACGAGGTGGACGTCGGCCGACAGCAGCAGCCCGGCTGCCGTCAGGCCTCGGAGCACCCACGCGCCGCGGGCGCGCGGCCCGGGCGACGGGGGACCCGGAGGTCCGGTGAACGTCATCGTGGCTCCGTCCGGTGGACGAGCGAGGGTGCCGGGTTGGGCGTGCGGGCCGACGGAGACGGTCCGACGGAGACGGTCGGCCCGTGCCCGGGGCGGGCCTGCGCCCCCGGTGCTTCAATTGAAGCGCCGTCCTGCGTGCAGCGCTCGTCGGACGGCGCTCGTCGGACGGCGCTCGTCGTGCGGTGCCTGCCGGACGACGCCTGCGGGGTCGACGACGTCCCCTCCCGGTACACCGCTGCGACGGAGGCCATCATGGACGGACCGCACCGCGACGAGGGGATCGTCGACCGGCACGCGCCCACCCGGCGAGCGGTCCTCGCCGGCTCCGGCTCGAGCGCGGCCCTGCTGCTCCTGGCAGCGTGCGGCGGCGGGGCGCCGTCGGGCACGGGTGACCGGTCCGGGACGGCCGGCGAGGGTGCCGGGGCCGTGGCACCGGGCGAGGTCCTCGCGCGGGCCGACGACGTCCCGGTGGGCGGTGCGCTGAGCGTCACGGTCGGCGGTGCGCAGCTCCTCGTGACGCAGCCCGAGGAAGGGACGTTCGCCGCGTTCAGCGCGATCTGCACGCACCAGGCCTGCACCGTCGCCCCGGGCGACGGGGAGCTGCTCTGCCCGTGCCACGCGTCCCGGTACGACCTCGCGACCGGGGCGGTCCTCGGGGGCCCGGCGCCCGAGCCGCTCCCCGAGGTGCCCGTCACGGTCGCGTCCGGCGAGGTGACGTCGGCCTGACGCCTCGGCAGCGCACGGTGCGAGGACGGTGACCGCGTTCCGGACGTCGACGTCGTGGGGCGGGGGTCGGTTCGTAGACTGTGGAGGTGACCCCACCCACCGTCGCCGGGACCTCCGGGCTGCCGCTGCGCCCCGAGCTCGCGGGCATCGAGCCGTACGGCGCGCCACAGCTCGACGTGCCCGTCCTCCTCAACGTCAACGAGAACCCGCACGCGCCGGGTCCGGCCGTCGTCGCGACGATCACCGAGAACGTGCGGGCCGCTGCCGCCGGCCTCAACCGGTACCCGGACCGCGACTTCCACGCGCTGCGTACCGACCTCGCGGCCTACCTCGGGACGGAGTCGGGCGTGCACCGCGAGCCCGAGCAGCTGTGGGCGGCCAACGGGTCCAACGAGATCATGCTCCACGTCCTGCAGGCCTTCGGCGGGCCCGGGCGCACCGCGGTCTCGTTCGCGCCGACCTACTCGATGTACCCGGAGTACGCGCGCGACACGCACACCGCCTGGGTCGTCGGGCGCAGGGCCGAGGACTTCTCGCTCGACCCCGAGCACGCGCGTGACGTGATCGCCCGGGAGCAGCCGTCCGTCGTCCTGCTCGCGAGCCCCAACAACCCGACGGGCACCGCGCTGCCCGCCGCGACGGTCGAGGCCGTGTGCGAGGCGGCGCTCGCCGTCCGCGTGCCGACGGGCGACGGCGAGGCACCCGCGGTCGTCGTCGTCGACGAGGCGTACGGGGAGTTCCGGCGCGCGGGCACGCCGTCCGCGCTCGAGCTGCTCGACCGCCACCCGAACCTCGCGGTCACGCGCACGATGTCCAAGGCTTTCGCGCTCGCCGGGGCTCGCGTGGGATATCTCACGGCGTCGCGCGAGCTCGTCGACGCGCTGCGCGTCGTGCGGCTGCCGTACCACCTGTCGGCCGTCACGCAGGCCGTCGCGCGGGGCGCGCTCGCGCACGCGGACGAGCTCCTGGCCCAGGTCGACGCGCTGCGCGCCGAGCGCGACGCGACCGTCGCGTGGCTCCGCTCGCTGCGCCACCCGGACGGGCGCGCGCTCGAGGTCGCCGACTCCGACGCGAACTTCGTGCTCTTCGGCACGTTCCCCGACCGGCACGCGGTCTGGGCCGGCCTGTTGGAGCGCGGCGTGCTCATCCGGGAGACTGGGCCGGACGGATGGCTGCGGGTGTCGATCGGCACCCGCGACGAGATGCGGGCGTTCCGCGACGCCCTCGTGGAGGTGGCAGGACTGTGAGTCGTACAGGGCGCATCGAGCGCGCGACGAGCGAGTCGAGCGTGCTCGTCGAGCTCGACCTCGACGGGACGGGACGGACGCAGATCTCGACGACCGTCCCGTTCTACGACCACATGCTCACCGCGCTGGGCAAGCACTCGCTCATCGACCTCACGGTCGAGGCGACGGGCGACACCCACATCGACGCACACCACACGGTCGAGGACGTCGCGATCGCCCTCGGCGAGGCGCTGCGCGTCGCGCTCGGCGACAAGAGCGGCATCTCGCGCTTCGGCGACGCGACGGTCCCGCTCGACGAGGCGCTCGCCCTCGCGGTGGTGGACGTGTCGGGCCGCCCGTACCTCGTGCACTCGGGCGAGCCCGAGGGGCAGGAGTACCACCTGATCGGCGGCCACTTCACGGGTTCGCTCACGCGGCACGTGCTCGAGTCGATCGCGCACCACGCGGGCATCTGCCTCCACGTGCGCGTCCTCGCCGGCCGCGACCCGCACCACATCGTGGAGGCCCAGTTCAAGGCCCTCGCCCGCGCGCTGCGCGCCGCCGTCGCGCCCGACCCGCGCGTCGACGGCATCCCGTCGACCAAGGGAGCCCTGTGAGCACCGACCCGACCCCCGGCGTGCCGGACGACGACCCCGCCCGCGGCGACGCCCTCGAGGGCCTCGAGATCCCGGACGACCTGTCCTCGCTGACCGGCGGGTCGAGCCCGGATCTCGTCGCGCTCGTCACGCAGATCGCGGGCGCCGAGCCGCTCGCGGCGGCGTGCTCGCTCGCCCAGGTCGAGGCCGACGTCGTCGCGACGGACGTGGGCGCCGTCGCGGTGCTCCGGGACCGGACCGGTGACGCTCCCGCGCTCGCGGCGGCTGCGCTGTCGACGCTCGTCAAGGGCGTCCCGCTCATCCTCGTCGAGCGCCGGGGCGAGCAGCTCACGATGACGCGCTGGAGCGACGGTGCGGTCGGCGACGCCCTCGCCCCGGGGCTCGTGCTGGGCGGTGCCCCCGAGGCGCTCGAGGACCTTCTCACGGGCTCGAGCACGGTCACGGACCTCGACGGCGTCGTCGCGAGCTCGTCCATCTCGCGGTGGAAGGCGATGCGCCTGCTGACCGCCGCCGGTCGTCGGGCGCGCAAGAAGTGAGCGCCGTGAGCGGAGGGCCGCTGACGGGCCGCCGGCCGTCGGTGGTCGTCCTCGACTACGGGTTCGGCAACGTGCGCTCCGCGGTGCGTGCCCTCGAGCGGGTCGGCGCGGACGTCGAGCTCACCGCGGACCGCGCCCGCGCGCAGGACGCCGACGGGCTCGTCGTACCCGGCGTCGGGGCGTTCGCCGCCGTCATGCAGGGCCTGCGGGCGGTGCGCGGGCACGAGATCGTCGGGCGCCGGCTCGCCGGCGGGCGGCCGGTCCTCGGCATCTGCGTCGGCATGCAGGTGATGTTCGAGCAGGGGGACGAGCACGGCACGCTGGCCGACGGTCTGGGGGAGTGGCCCGGGCTCGTCGACCGCCTCGAGGCGGAGATCGTCCCGCACATGGGCTGGGACACCGTCGACGCACCGGAGGGCACCGTCCTCTTCGACGGCATCCAGGACGAGCGCTTCTACTTCGTGCACTCCTACGCGGCGCGCTCCTTCCCGCTCGGCGACGACGTGCCCTCCGGGTCATCGATCCGGCGCCCGCTCGTCACGTGGTCCGACCACGGGGGACGGTTCGTCGCCGCCGTCGAGAACGGCCCGCTGTCCGCGACCCAGTTCCACCCGGAGAAGTCCGGCGACGCGGGCGCGGCCCTGCTGGAGAACTGGGTCCGTACGCTCTGACGCGACGTCCGGTGCACGGACGGCGGAACCCGCCGCCCGTCCCCGGGACCGTCCGAACCACCCGGCGCGGGAGCCCGCGCCACGACCGATGGAGAACCTCGTGACCGACCGCCTCGTGCTGCTCCCCGCCGTCGACGTCGCCGACGGCCAGGCCGTCCGCCTCGTGCAGGGCGAGGCGGGCTCCGAGACCTCGTACGGCGACCCGCTCGCCGCCGCTCTCGACTGGCAGTCCGGAGGCGCGGAGTGGATCCACCTCGTCGACCTCGACGCGGCGTTCGGGCGAGGGTCGAACGCGGAGCTCCTCGCCGACGTCGTCGGCCGCCTCGACGTCCAGGTGGAGCTGTCGGGCGGGATCCGCGACGACGCGTCGCTCGAGCGCGCGCTCGCCACGGGCGCGCGTCGCGTGAACCTCGGCACCGCGGCGCTGGAGAACCCCGGGTGGACGGCGAAGGTCATCGCCGAGCACGGCGACGCGATCGCCGTCGGTCTCGACGTGCGCGGCACGACGCTCGCCGCGCGCGGCTGGACCGAGGAGGGGGGCGACCTCTGGGAGGTCCTCGACCGCCTCGAGGCCGCAGGATGCGCGCGCTACGTCGTGACCGACGTGACGAAGGACGGGACGCTGCGCGGACCGAACCTCGAGCTCCTGCGCGACGTCGCCTCGCGCACCGACGCCCCGGTCGTCGCCTCGGGCGGCATCTCGAGCCTCGCGGACCTCGAGGCGCTGCGCGCGCTCGTCCCCGCCGGCATCGAGGGCACCATCGTCGGCAAGGCGCTGTACGCCGGGGCGTTCACGCTGCCGCAGGCGCTCGACGTCGCGGGCCGGCCGTGACCGTGGGCGACGGCACCCACGGCCACCCTCCGGACCGTCCGGAGGCCGATGCCTCCGTCGACGCGGCGTCGGGCACCGGGAAGGCGCTGCCGCCGTCCTCCGGCTTCTCGGGCGACGACGGCTCGGCCGACCCGGAGATCACCGCGACGCTCGCCGCTCACGCGGGCGGCTCGGCGACGGTCGCCCAGGTCGTGCACCGGCTCGCGAGCACGCGCGTCCTCGTGCCGATCCTCGCCGAGCTCGAGTCGTCGGCCGAGGGGGAGCACGGCCACACCGTCGACAAGGAGGCGTCGGCGGGCGTCGTCGCGCTCCAGGCGCCGGACGGCCGCCGCGCCCTGCCGGTGTTCACGTCGGTCGCGTCCATGGCGGCCTGGCGCACGGACGCGCGTCCGGTGCCCGTGGACGCGCGCCGCGCGGCGCTGTCCGCCGTGAGCGAGGACTGGGCGCTGCTGGTCGTCGACCCCGCGGGCCCCGTCACCGTGCTCGTGCCGCGGCCGGCGGTCTGGGCGCTCGCGCAGGGCAAGGAGTGGGAGCCCGCCGTGGCCGACGGCGTCGTGGCGCCCGCGGTGCAGGACGCCGTCGCGTCCGCCGTCGACGGCCTGCCGCACGTGGCGCGCGCGTGGGCGGAGCCCGGACGGCGTGCCGAGGTCGCGGTCGTCCTGCGGATCGACGCAGGGCTCGACCGTGCCGGCCTCGACGCAGTGCTCGCCCAGGTCAACGCCGCGCTCGCGGGGAACGACGTCGTGTCGGGGCGCGTGGACGGCCTCGAGCTGCGGATCGGCCGGGCGGACTGAGCGTCCCGGCCGGCCCGGACGGACGCCGTCAGCCCCGGCGGAACCGGCCGATCGCCCAGGCGAGCGACGCAGCCACCCCGACGACGGCGAGGACGGCCTGTCCGCCGAGCACGACGCGGTTGACGTCGACCGCGGGCTGCCAGCGCACGCCCGCGTCGTCGACCACGTACACGCCGGTGGCCTTGACCCGGACGCCGAACCCGCCACCGCCGCCCGATCCCTCGCCGCCGGCGTCACCGCCGGCGTTGCCGGAGCCGGGGCCGTCGGACGGCTTGCCGGAGGGCTCGGGCGCCTCGGACGGCGCCGCCGACCTCCCGATGTGGAACGGCCAGTCGGCCGCCCCCTTGCCGGACAGCTCGCCGGAGCCGGAGCCCCAGCCGGACCCCGTGCCGCCCCAGACCGTGGCCACGGGGATGACGAGCGTGGAACCGCGCTCGTACGCCTCCCCGTAGACACGGCGGACGGTCAGGGTGTCGCGTGCAGCCTGCGTGATGTGCGCCGGGTCGACGGCGGGCGCGTCGCCGGGGCTCGCGTTCGTTGCCATGCGGCCGAGACTAGACCTCCGGGGCGTGTCGCGCGCGGCTCAGCCCGAGCACTCTTCCGCGGCGCTGAACGAGGACTCGTCGGCGAGGAGCTCGCGCAGCGTGCTCACCGGCACGAGCAGGCTCTTGTCGGTCGAGGTCTTCGCGTAGACGACGCCGATGACCTCGCCCGCGTCGTTGAGCGCTGCGGACCCGGAGCTCCCGGGCTCGACCGGCGCGTCGGTGACGAGGACCTCGCCGAGGTTCTCGTGCAGCGGGTCGGTCGTCGTCCCGATCACGGAGCCCTCGGTGACCGTGAGCCGGCCGCCCTCCGGGTACCCCACGACGGTCACCGGGTCGCCGGGCGCCGGGTCGGCGGCGGCGAGCGTCGGAGCGGACGGCAGGTCCTCGGCGGTGCGGACGATCGCGAGATCGGCGAGCCCGGCGGTGCTCGCGGTCTGGGCGGCGATGTCCCGACCGTCGTAGGTGAGCAGCTGGAGCGAGCGCGACGAGTCCACGACGTGCTTGTTCGTCACGAGCGTGCGGGCGTCGAGCGCGAACCCGGAACCCGTCGAGAGGCCCTCGCAGCCGACGTTGCGGATCCGCACGGCCATCCGCCGCACCGTGTCCGAGCCGTCGGGGGAGAGGACCTCCGACCCGGCGGGCTCGCCCGGCGCGGCGAACGACGGGACGACGCTCTGCGGCACCGGGTCGGGCAGCTCCGGCAGGACGCCGCACCCGGCGACGACGGATGCCACGAGGACGGTCGCGACGAGCGCGCCCGGTCGAGGCCGGGACGTGGTCCACCGGGGTGCGCGCGCCGGCGTGCGCTGCGATGCCCCCGCTCGTCGGGTCCGCGAGCCGCGGGTCATCCCGCGAGCTCCTGCTGGAGCTGCGCGTTCGCGTCGGTCGCCGCCTGGCACAGCTCGTCGACCTGGCCGGAGAAGCGCTCGAGGTCGGCCGGGTCGTACGCGTCGCGGTTGTTGAGGTAGCCGATGAGCTGGGACTGCGCCGTCGTGCACTGACCGAGCGCTGCGGCGACCTTGCCTGCGGCGTCGGAGACCCGGCTCTGGTAGTCGAGGTACTGCTGCGAGGCCTCGTTCTCGTCACCGAGCTGGGCCTTCTCGTTCGCGAGCTCGGCGATCCGGTCCTGCGCGGTGGTGAGCTGGCCCCGGGCCGACTCGAGCTCGGCGTTGGCGCCGTCCAGGTCGGCCTGCAGCCGTGCGACGTCCTCGCCGAGCGCCCGCGCCTGCGTCTCCCAGTCGGCACTGGTCTCCTGCCAGCGTGTGGTGGTGACCCAGAGGTAGGCGCCCACCCCGACCGCCCCGGCGAGCAGCAGGGAGAGGAGGACGATCGTCACGACCACCCGCGCGCGCCGGCGTCGGCGCGGGGGAGCGGCGGGCGTCGCGCTCGGCTGCCCCGGCCCGTCCGGGGGCGCGTCGGCCGACAGGCCGTCGGCCCGCCAGGGACGCTCGGTCGACGGGCCGACAGGCGTCGGGCCGGGGGCGGGGTCGACGGACGCAGGGTCGACGGACGCAGGGTCGACGGACGCAGGGTCGACGGACGCAGGGTCGCGCGGCGCGGGGACGACCGGCGGCGGGCCGTCGGGGGCCGTGCTCCCGGCCGGCGGCGGCGGTGGCGAGGTGCTCAACTCACCGCACCCGTGAACTTCTCGCCGGGACCGTCACCGGGGGCGTCCGGGTAGACCGAGGCCTCGCGGAAGGCGAGCTGGAGCGAGCGCAGACCGTCCCGCAGGGACCGTGCGTGCTGGTTGCCGATGTCCGGCGCGCTCGCGGTGACGAGGGCGGCGAGCGCGTTGATGAGCTTGCGCGCCTCGTCCAGGTCGAGGTGGCCCTGGGCCTCGGCGTCCTCCGCGAGGCCGCACTTCACGGCGGCGGCGCTCATGAGGTGCACCGCGGCCGAGGTGATGACCTCGACGGCGGCGACGTCGGCGATGTCGCGCACGGCGTCCGTCGAGGGGTCCTGCGCGGGGGCGTTCTCGATGCTCATGGCGTCCATCTTTCCATCCGGCCCGACCGTCGCGGTCGAGGCGACCCACGACGGTGCCGATCCGTCGCCCACACCTGCGCCGAGACGTGGGAAACCGCCTCGGAACCGTACGGTCCCGGGGCGGTTTCCCACGTCTCGACGCCCGGTGGGCGCCGGTCGACGGACGTCAGACGCGCACGGGCTCGCTCGCCGTGCCGGGCTCGCCGGCCTCGATCGGGGCGCCCTCGGCCTCGAGCGCCACGCGCAGCGCCGCGCCGAGCTCGGCGTCGACGTTCGTCCAGTACTGGATGGCCCGCTCGCGGATGTCGACGCTCTGCACGCCGCCCACGTGGCCCGTGATCGTCTCGAGGAACCGGGCGCGCGCCGGGCCGTCGAAGACCTCGCGGTAGAGCGTGCCCGCCTGGCCGAAGTCGTCGTCCTCGGGGTGGAGCGTCGCGGCCGCGCGCGTGAGCTCGCCGTCGGCCTCCCAGCCGGTGGACTCGGCCGCACGGGCCGGGTCGGCGTGCGCCCCGCCCCGGCTGTTCGGCGCGTAGACCGGCGTCGTCGCGGAGGAGAAGCCGTAGCGCATCGCGCCGTCCTTCGCGTAGGAGTGGCCACCTTCCTCGGCACCGCGCGGGGCGTTCACCGGGAGCTGGGCGTGGTTCGTGCCGACGCGGTACCGGTGCGCGTCCGCGTAGGAGAAGATGCGCGCGAGGAGCATCTTGTCGGGGCTCGCCGCGATGCCGGGCACGAAGTTGCTCGGTGCGAACGTCGCCTGCTCGATCTCGGCGAAGTAGTTCTCCGGGTTGCGGTTGAGCTCCATGACGCCGACCTCGACCAGCGGGTAGTCGCCGTGCGGCCACACCTTCGTGAGGTCGAACGGGTTGAACCGGTACGTCTTCGCGTCCTCGTACGGCATGACCTGCACCGACAGCGTCCAGCGCGGGAAGTCGCCGGTCTCGATGTGCTCGTAGAGGTCACGGATGTGGTGGTCGGCGTCCGAGCCCGCGAGCTGCGCCGCCTCGTCGGCCGACAGGTTGTCGATGCCCTGCTGGGTGGTGAAGTGGTACTTGACCCAGAAGCGCTCGCCCGCGGCGTTGATCCACTGGTAGGTGTGCGAGCCGAACCCGTCCATGTGGCGCCAGCTCGACGGCAGGCCGCGGTCGCCCATGAGCCACGTGACCTGGTGCGCCGACTCGGGCGACAGGGTCCAGAAGTCCCACTGCATGTCGTTGTCGCGCAGGTTCGACCCGGGCAGGCGCTTCTGCGAGCGGATGAAGTCGGGGAACTTGATGCCGTCACGGATGAAGAAGACGG
Organism: Cellulosimicrobium sp. So1_17; assembly: GCF_055181235.1. Lineage (NCBI taxonomy): Bacteria > Bacillati > Actinomycetota > Actinomycetes > Micrococcales > Promicromonosporaceae > Cellulosimicrobium > Cellulosimicrobium sp. So1_17. Next base: position 1,031,588 of record NZ_CM143702.1, on the reverse strand, counting down.
GGGTGTTGTTCCCGACGAGGTCGTAGTTGCCCTCGCTCGTGTAGAACTTCAGCGCGAAGCCGCGCGGGTCGCGCCACGTGTCGGGCGAGCCGTGCTCACCGGCGACGGACGAGAAGCGGGCGAGCATCTCGGTCTCCGTGCCGGGCTGGAAGACGGCGGCGCGCGTGTAGGCGCTGACGTCGCCGGTCACGGTGAAGGTGCCGAACGCGCCGCCGCCCTTGGCGTGGACGACGCGCTCCGGGACGCGCTCGCGGTTGAACTGCGCGAGCTTCTCGACGAGATAGTGGTCGTGCAGGACGATCGGGCCGTCGGCGCCGACGGACTGCGAGTGGGCGTCGGACGCGACGGGCGCTCCGGCGTTGGTCGTCGTGTGCGGGGAGGTCATGAGGCGCTCCTTCCAGCGGACCCGGCGAGCGAGCGCGGGGTCCGTAACGGGATCATCGTGAGATAACGGGCGTCGATGGGGTGCGCGAGGTCCACCGGTCCACCCAGTAGGGGTCAGGGCGCGCAGTCGGGGCACAGGCCCCAGAACGTCACCTCGGCGGTGTCGATCCGGAACCCGGAGGTGCTGCTCGGGGTGAGGCACGGGGCGTGGCCCTCGGTGCAGTCGACGTCGGAGACGGCGCCGCACGCGCGGCACACGACGTGGTGGTGGTTGTCGCCGAGGCGGCGCTCGTACCGGGCGGGGTGGCCGGCCGGCTCGATGCGCCGGAGCAGGCCCTTGTCCGTCAGCGTGTTGAGGACGTCGTAGACCGCCTGCACGGAGACGGAGCCCAGCGTCGTGCGCACCGCCCGCAGCACGGTGTCGGCGTCGGCGTGCTGGCGGGTGTCGACGGCGTCGAGCACCGCGAGCCGCGCCGCCGTGACGCGCAGCCCGTGCGCGCGCAGCTCGGCCTCGTGGTCCGTCCCGTGCGGCAACCGCGCCGCACGCTCGGGTGCGGCGGAGGACCGCGTCGATCCCGTCGTCATGACGTCAGCCTAACCCGCTTCTCTGGAAGAGTTCCAATGATGGAGGGCATCTAGTTCACGGCCGCACGGTGACCGGCGCAGACCGACGCTCGGCATGCCGCCGACCTCTGGTAGTCTTGATGGCTGACCGACCTGCACGACGTGCGTCGGTGTTCAGGTGCGGCCACCGGCTGTCCGTGAGCACCGATGCGGGCCAGTGCGGGTGCGCAAGTGGATCCCATCCCACCCGGGTCTCGACCGCCGACGTGATGTCGCGACAGAGGCCGGGTCCTGGTCCGGACGGCTCGCCCTCGTGGTGCGCCGCCCAGACGTGGTCGTCGTGGTGCACCCACGGCTGCCGGAACGATGGCCTCCGCCCTGCGCTCAGGGACGGGGGCCTTCCTCGTGCCGGGCGGTCTACCGACGACTTCCTAGGAGCATCACATCAGCGAGCCTCGCATCAACGATCGGATCCGCGTCCCCGAGGTCCGACTCATCGGTCCTGGCGGGGAGCAGGTCGGCGTCGTCCGCACCGAGGTTGCCCTGAGCCTTGCCCAGGACGCGGACCTCGACCTCGTCGAGGTCGCCCCGGACGCCCGCCCGCCCGTCTGCAAGCTCATGGACTTCGGCAAGTTCAAGTACGAGTCGGACATGAAGGCGCGCGAGGCGCGGCGGAACCAGGCGAACACGGTCCTCAAGGAGATCCGTTTCCGGCTGAAGATCGACCCGCACGACTACGGCACCAAGAAGGGCCACGTCGAGCGGTTCCTCTCGGCCGGCGACAAGGTCAAGGTCATGATCATGTTCCGCGGCCGTGAGCAGTCGCGCCCCGAGATGGGCGTCCGCCTGCTGCAGCGCCTCGCGGACGACGTCTCCGAGCTGGGCTTCGTCGAGTCGATGCCCAAGCAGGACGGGCGCAACATGACGATGGTGCTCGGCCCGGTGAAGAAGAAGGCCGACGCCAAGAGCGAGCAGCGCAAGCGCGCCCAGGAGGCCGAGCCGCGGCTGACGAAGTCCGCGCAGCGCGCTGCCCAGCGCGAGCCGGACGCCCCCGAGGGGGACGTGTCGGAGGTCGAGCAGGACGCCCAGGTCGCGAGCCCGGTCACCGAGGCGCCCGTCGCGGAGTCCCAGGTCGCGGAGCCCGCGGCCGAGACGCCCGCGGAGCCCGCGGTCGAGACGCCCGCGGAGGCGCCGGTCGAGGCCGCCGCTCCCGCGAAGGCCCCCGCCCCGGCGAAGGCTCCTGTCGCTCCGAAGGCCCCCGCGCCGACGAGGGCGTCCGCGCCGGCGAAGGCTCCGGCCCCGGCCAAGGCGCCTGCCGCGCAGCGTCCTCGGGCGCAGTCCGCGGAGCCGGCCCGACCGGCCGCACCGCGTCCCCCCGCGCCGCGGCCTGCCGCGGCACCGGCCCCGGCGGCGTCGGGCACGGCGAAGCCTGCGGTGCCGCGGCCGGCACCCAAGCCGGGCGCCCCGCGCCCCGCGCCGAAGCCCACCCCCCGCGGCAAGGCCGGCTGACGGCCGGCCCACCGACCGAAACTGCTCGGGGTCCGGACCCACCGGCCCGGACCCGAACACGTCGGCCACCGCGAGGTGGCTGACCGGACACAAGGAGACACGGCAGCCATGCCGAAGAACAAGACGCACTCGGGTGCCAAGAAGCGCTTCCGCATCACGGGTACCGGCAAGGTCATGCGCGAGCAGGCCAACGCTCGACACCTGCTCGAGCACAAGGCGACCAAGCGCAAGCGCCGCCTCGCCCAGGACCAGGTGGTCTCGCCCGCCGACGTCAAGTCCATCAAGAAGCTGCTCGGCAAGTGACCCGGTCGCGGTGACGGCACCCCGTCGCCGACCGGCTCACCCTGAGCCCCGAACTGCAAGGAGCATCACGTGGCACGCGTGAAGCGGGCGGTCAACGCCCAGAAGAAGCGCCGTACGACCCTCGAGCGCGCAGCGGGCTACCGCGGCCAGCGCTCGCGCCTCTACCGCAAGGCGAAGGAGCAGGTCACCCACTCCCTCGTCTACTCCTACCGTGACCGCAAGGCGCGCAAGGGAGACTTCCGCAAGCTGTGGATCCAGCGCATCAACGCGGCGTCGCGCGCCCAGGGCCTGACGTACAACCGCCTCATCCAGGGCCTCAAGGCCGCGGGTGTCGAGGTCGACCGTCGCCTGCTCGCGGAGCTCGCGGTCAACGACGTGGCGGCGTTCAACGCGCTCGTCGAGGTCGCGAAGGACGCGCTCCCCGAGGACGTCAACGCGCCCAGGGCCGCGGCCTGAGCATCCACACCGACGCCACGGACGCCCGGCCGGTGCCCGATCACCTCGACCCCACGCTGACGAACCCTCGCAGCGACCGGGTCAGGGCGGTCCGGGCCCTGTCCGGGCGTCCTGCGCGTTCACGGCACGGTCAGCTCCTCGTCGAGGGCCCCCAGGCCGTGCGGGAGGCCGTCCGGCATGCCGCGGCCCGCGTGCGCGACCTCTACGTGACGCCGTCGGCGGCGCAGCGCTACCCCGAGATCGTCGCCGACGCACGCGCCGCCGCGCTGCACGTCCACGTGGCCACCCCGGAGGTGCTCGCGGCGATGAGCCCGGACGCGCAGGGCGTGCTCGCGGTCGTGCGCGAGGAGCGCCCCGCTCTGGACGACGCGCTCGCGACCGCCGCCGCCGGAGCCGCCGGGCCGCTGCTGGTCGCGGTCCTCGCGACGGTCCGCGACCCGGGCAACGCCGGGACCGTGATCCGCGCCGCGGACGCCGCCGGGGCGGACGTGGTCGTCCTCGCGGGCGACAGCGTGGACGTGCACAACCCCAAGGTGGTGCGGTCGACGGCAGGTTCGCTGTTCCACCTCCCCGTCGTGTCGGGCGTCGCGCTCGACGAGACGGTGGACGCCCTGCGCACGGCAGGTCTGCTCGTCCTCGCGGCCGACGGCGCGGGGGACCACGACCTCGACGACCTCCTCGACGTCGCGGGCAGAGAGAGCGCCGTCGGTCCCGACTCCCGTGCCCAGGAGCTCCCGGACCTCGCCCGGCCCACCGCGTGGGTGTTCGGGAACGAGGCATGGGGGCTCCCCGAGCAGGACCGCGCGCTCGCGGACGCGGTCGTCCGCGTCCCGATCCGCGGCCGGGCCGAGTCGCTCAACCTCGCGACCGCGGCCACCGTGTGCCTCTACGCGTCCGGGCGCGCGCACCGCGGGGTGCGCCGGTGAGGGTCTTCGCCGCGCTGTATCCCGACGTCGCCGCGTGCGACCACCTCGACCTGGCGCTCGGGGCGGTGCGGGCGCAGGAGGCGGTGCGGCCCGACGGTGCGCCCCTCGTGCGCTGGACGCCGCGCGAGCTGTGGCACCTCACGGTCTCGTTCTACGGCGAGGTGCCCGACGGCGCGGTCCCCGACCTCGTCGACGCCCTCACGGAGGTCGTGGACGCCACGCCGCCGCTCGAGCTCAGCCTGCACGGGGCGGGCGTCTTCGACCGGCGGGTGCTGTGGGTGGGTGTGGGCGGACCTCGCGTGGACCTCGACCACCTGCGTGCGCTGAGCTCCGCGGCCGCGGAGGCCGGCTCGGTGGCCGGCGTGCACGTCGACCGCCGCCCGCGCCAGCGCGCGCACCTCACGGTCGCCCGGGCCGCGGCGGGTGCCCGCCAGGCGGACCGGCGGGCCGGACGGCGCGGGCGACCCGCGGGACCGACGCTGCGGGACGCGCTCGAGGCGCCGGCCGCGGCGCTCGCCGTCTACGACGGTCCCCGCTGGCAGGCGACGCGGCTCGCCGTCGTCGCGTCCGACCTCGGTGCCGGCCGGCCGGCGCACCACGAGATCGCGTCGCTGCTGCTCGCCGGCGCGCAGGCCGGTCCGGGCGCGTCGTCCGCCCCTCCGGGCGTCAGGCGCTGAAGCCGACCCACAGGGGGGTGACCACGAGCGCGGCGAGCAGCACGCCGAGGACCGTCGTCGCCGCGCCGAGCACCCGGCTCGGTCGCACCGGCGTCATGTCCCCGCGGGCGCGCGCGGCGCGTCGACGCGCCGCGTGAACCACCCAACCGACGACGCAGCCGACGCCGAGCACGGGACCGACCACGAGGATCGTCGAGTAGGGCGCGACGACTGCCGCGCTCTCGGGTCCCAGGCCGGACGCGGCGCGACCGAGGGCGAGCACCGTCAGCACGGCGCCCGCACCCGGCACGAGCCCGCGCCGCAGCGACGACCAGAACCCGCGGTCGCGCCGGTACCCGCGCGCGGAGGGCGGTCGGGACGCCGCGTCGGGAGCCCCGGCCGGGCCGTGGGTCGTGGTGCCCGACGACGTCCCGGCAGACCGCCGGTCCGGTGCGCGTGCGCCGGGCCCGGCAGGAGGGGGCCGCGCGGTGAGGTCGGCGTCGAGCGTGCGCTGCAGCGGGTCCTGCGGGACCGCGGCGCCCCCGTACACGGGCCACGCCGGCCCGTCCTGCGTCCTCTCCGCCACGCGCACCATCATGCCCCGACCGGGTGGCGCAGCGCTGCCGTGCGAGGATGAGGGGGTGACCGCGCGAGCTGATCGTCGATTTCCCGGGCCCGTCACGGGCCCGCGCTGCTGACGCGCACCGTCACGCCTCCTCACCGGGACGCGGACGCGACCGGTAGGTCGGGGCCCGGACGGGCGCCCTAGAATGTCGCGGACGCGCCCGGCGCGTCCGCGCGTCCGGCCCTCGTGATGCGCCCGTGGGCCCTCCCCACCGTCCAGCCAGCTGTCCCGACATCGCCAGGAAGGCTCGTATGTCCAGCCCTGACGCCGCCGTCGCCCCCGCGAGCGACGGCCCTCCCACCGACGCGCCGTCGCCGCTCGACGCCGACGCCCTCCAGCGGGCGCTCGACGCCGCGCTCGCGGCCGTCGCCGCGGCCCGCGACCTCGACGCCCTGAAGGCCGTGCGCACCGAGCACACCGGCGACCGCAGCGCGCTCGCGCTCGCGAACCGGCAGATCGGCTCCCTCGCGCCCGAGGACAAGAAGACCGCCGGCCGGCTGCTCGGGCCGCTGCGCGGTCGCCTGAACCAGGCCCTCGCCGCGCGCCACGCCGAGCTCGAGGCCGAGCGCGACGAGCGGGTCCTCGTCGAGGAGGCCGTCGACGTCACGCTGCCGACCGACCGCGCCCCCCGCGGCGCGCGCCACCCGCTCGAGACGCTGCAGGAGCGGGTCGCCGACTTCTTCGTCGGCCTCGGTTGGGAGATCGCCGACGGCCCCGAGGTCGAGGCGGAGTGGTTCAACTTCGACGCGCTGAACTTCGGTCCCGACCACCCGGCGCGCCAGATGCAGGACACGTTCTACGTCGCGGGCGACGGCGACGAGCCGTCGAACCTCGTGCTGCGCACGCACACGTCCCCCGTGCAGGCGCGCTCGCTCCTGGCGCGCGGTGTGCCGCTGTACGTCGCGTGCCCGGGCAAGGTGTTCCGCACCGACGCGCTCGACGCCACCCACACGCCCGTCTTCCACCAGGTCGAGGGCATCGCGGTCGACGAGGGCCTGACGATGGCGAACCTCCTCGGGACGCTCGACGCGTTCGCGCAGGCCATGTTCGGCCCGGAGGCGCGCACGCGCCTGCGCCCGAGCTTCTTCCCGTTCACCGAGCCGAGCGCCGAGATGGACCTGTGGTTCCCGCAGAAGAAGGGCGGGCCCGGCTGGATCGAGTGGGGCGGCTGCGGCATGGTCAACCCGAACGTGCTGCGCGCGGCGGGCATCGACCCGGAGGTCTACTCGGGCTTCGCGTTCGGGATGGGCATCGAGCGCACGCTCATGCTGCGCCACGAGATCGCGGACATGCACGACATGGTGGAGGGCGACGTGCGCTTCTCCGCCCAGCTCGGAAGGGGCGTCTGATGCCGTACGTCGACCTGGACTGGCTCGGCGACCACGTCGAGCTCCCTGCGGGCCTCACCGCCGAGCAGCTCGCTGCGGACCTCGTGCGCGTCGGCCTCGAGGAGGAGGAGGTCCACGGCGCGGCCGTGACGGGTCCTCTCGTCGTCGGGCGGGTCCTCGAGCTCTCGCCGGAGCCGCAGAAGAACGGCAAGACGATCAACTGGTGCCGGGTGGACGTCGGCGCGCACAACGTCGACGGCGTCCCCGCGGCCGACGGGGGCGAGCCGCGCGGCATCGTGTGCGGGGCGCACAACTTCGGCGAGGGCGACCTCGTCGTCGTCGCGCTCCCGGGCGCCGTGCTGCCGGGACCGTTCGCCATCGCGAGCCGCAAGACGTACGGCCACGTGTCCGACGGCATGATCTGCTCGCAGCGCGAGCTCGGGCTGGGCGAGGACCACGACGGGATCATCGTGCTCCCGCGCCTCGGGTTCGCCGAGGCCGACCTCACGCCCGGCCAGGACGCCGTCGCGCTCCTCGGCCTGGGGAACGAGGTGCTCGAGATCAACGTCACCCCGGACCGCGGGTACGCGTTCTCCTACCGCGGGGTCGCGCGCGAGTACGCGCACTCGACCGGCGCGCGCTTCACCGACCGGGGCCTCGCGGCCTCGCTGCCGACGCCGCCCCCGGCCGCGACCCCCGACGGCTTCCCCGTGGAGGTCGACGACGCGGCCCCGGTCCGCGGCATCGACGGGTGCGACCGCTTCGTCACGCGCATCGTGCGCGGCATCGACCCGGCCGCGACGACGCCCGCGTGGATGCAGCGCCGCCTCACGGCGTCGGGCATGCGGCCCATCTCGCTCGCGGTCGACGTGACGAACTACGTCATGCTCGACCTCGGCCAGCCTCTGCACGCCTATGACCTCGCACGGGTCGCGGGCCCGATCGTGGTCCGCCGCGCGCAGCCGGGCGAGCGCCTCGTCACCCTCGACGACGCCGACCGGAGGCTCGACGCCGAGGACCTCCTCATCACCGACTCGCCCGACGGCGCCCGCGGCTCGCGGGTCCTCGGGCTCGCGGGGGTCATGGGCGGGGCGTCCTCGGAGGTCGGCCCGACCACGACGGACGTCCTCGTCGAGGCCGCGCACTTCGATCCCGTGTCCGTCGCGCGCACGTCGCGCCGGCACAAGCTGTCGAGCGAGGCGGCGAAGCGGTTCGAGCGCGGCGTCGACCCCCGGCTGCCCGCGGTCGCGGCGCAGCGCGTCGTCGACCTGCTCGTCGAGCACGGCGGCGGCACCGCCGACGCGGCGGTCTCGGACCTGGACCACGTCCCGGCGCCCGTTCCCGTGCGGCTGCCCGTCACGGAGCCGGAGCGGCTCGTCGGCGTGGCGTACTCGCTCGAGCAGATCGTGGGCACGCTGGGCGCGCTGGGCTGCGACGTCGCGGACGGGCCGTCGTCCGGTGGGACGGACGTGCTCGTGGTCACGCCCCCGACGTGGCGACCCGACCTCACCGGGCCGGCGGAGCTGGTCGAGGAGGTCGCGCGGCTCGTCGGCTACGACGAGATCCCGTCGGTGCTGCCGAAGGCGCCCGGCGGCCGCGGCCTGACCCGCGAGCAGGCGGTCCGCCGCTCGGTGGCCCGTGGCCTCGCCGAGGCGGGCTTCGTCGAGACGCTCAGCTACCCGTTCGTCGGGGCGGCCGAGCTCGACGCGCTGCGTCTGCCTGCCGACGACGAGCGCCGTCGTGCCCTGCGACTGGTCAACCCGCTCGCCGACGACCGGCCCCTCATGCGGACCGACCTGCTCACGACGCTGCTCGAGACCGCGCGCCGCAACGTCGGTCGCGGGATGACGGATCTCGCGGTGTTCGAGACCGGGCTCGTGACACGACCGCGCGTCGACGCCCCGGCCGCGCCCTCGCTCCCGCCGGGCGTGCGCCCGACGGACGACGAGCTCGCGGCGCTCGCGGCCGCCGTGCCGGACCAGCCGCGCCACGTGGCGGGCGTGCTCGTCGGCCGGCGCGAGCGCGCCGGGTGGTGGGGCGAAGGGCGGGCCGCCGACTGGACCGACGCGCTCGACGCCACCCGGCTCGTCGCGGAGCACGTCGGTGCCGAGGTCGTGGTGAGCGCCGACACGGCCCGCGCGCCCTGGCACCCGGGCCGCTGCGCGCGGATCGAGCTCGCCGACGGGACCCTCGTCGGGCACGCGGGCGAGCTGCACCCGAAGGTGCTCGAGAACCTCGGGCTGCCCGCGCGGTCGGTCGCGTTCGAGGTGGACCTCTCGGCGCTGCTCGCCGGGTCGAGCGCTGAACCGCTCGTCGCGGCGCCCGTCTCCACGTTCCCTGCCGCGAAGGAGGACCTCGCGTTCGTCGTCGCCGCCGACGTCACGGCCGAGGCGCTGCGCTCCGCGGTGGCCGACGGTGCGGGCGAGCTCCTCGAGGACCTGACCCTCTTCGACGTCTTCACCGGGGAGCAGGTCGGCGCGGGCCGCAAGTCGCTCGCGTTCTCGCTCCGTCTGCGGGCCGCCGACCGGACGCTCACGGCCGACGACGTCGCGCGCGTGCGGGCGGGAGCCGTCGAGGCGGCGCGCGAGCGCGTCGGGGCGGAGCTCCGGGCATGAGCACCGGCACCCCCGTGGACGCGGGCGTGGCGGGTGAGCCCGTCGCGCCTGCACGGACGGCGCTGGTCACCGGGGCGTCGCGCGGCATCGGCCGCGCGATCGCCGTCGGTCTCGCCGCTGCGGGGCTCGACGTCGCGCTGCTCGCTCGGGACGCCGCGCGGCTCCGCGACGTGGCCGACGAGATCACGGCCGGGGGCGCCGGGCACGCCGTCGTCGTGACGGCCGACGTCACCGACGTCGAGGCGGTGTCCGCGGCCGTCGCCGCGGCGGAGGGGGAGATCGGCGGCATCGACCTGCTGGTCAACAACGCCGGACGCGTCGACGCCGAGGTGCCGCTGTGGGAGGCGGACCCCGACGAGTGGTGGGCGATCCTCGAGACCAACGTCCGCGGGCCGTTCCTGCTCGCGCGCGCCGTCGTCCCGGGCATGCTCGCTCGGGGCGGGGGCCGCGTCGTCGACCTCAACAGCGGCGCGGGGTCGCACGACATGGTCGGCGCGAGCGCGTACAACGCGAGCAAGACGGCGCTCCTGCGCCTCGGCGCGAACCTGCACCGCTCGGGCTACGACCGAGGGCTCCGCACGTTCGAGGTCGCGCCCGGTGTGGTGCAGACCGACATGACGGGTTCGATGGTCATGCACCGGGGGCGCACGGAGTGGACGCCGGTCCAGCGCACGGTCGAGATGGTCGTCGCGATCGCCGGGGGCGGCCTCGACGCGTTCTCGGGTTCCTTCGTCCGTGTCACGCACGACTCGCCGGACTCGCTGCGGGCCGCGCTCGACGACGCCGCCCGCGGCGGGCGTGCGGTGCCCGGCCCGGACGGTCGCCGGCTGCGGGTGACGCGCTGGGGCGACGACGACCCGATGCCCGGCGAGCTGCCCCGCCGCTGACCGGCCTGCGTCACGAGGCGCGTCCTTCCCCGCTCGGGAAGGGCGCGCCTCGCGGCATTTGTACGCAAGGTCACCCGCCGATTAGTTGAATGTTCACCTAACAATCGGCGATGCTCTCCTGGACACCTGACCAGGACCGAGCGGACGGCGCGGTCGCGGTTCGACCACAGCACCCCGGAGGGCGACGGATGACCACGACACGACCGGTCCGCCAGTGGAACGGCATGACCGTTCCCGACGCGGGCACGTACGTGCTCGACGAGGCGCACAAGCGGGTGGGTTTCGCGGGGCAGCACATGATGGTCTCGCCGGTGCGGGGCGAGTTCACGCGGGCGAGCGCGACGATCCTCGTGGGACAGGACCCGCTGGCCTCCACGGTGACGGCGACGATCGAGTCGGCGAGCCTCACCACGCACCACGCCGACCGGGACGTCCACCTCCACAGCGCCGACTTCCTCGACGTCGAGACGTATCCGACGCTCGAGTTCCGCAGCACCGGCGTCCGGTGGCAGGGGAGCCAGGACGACGCGATCCTCGCCTGGGCGCGGCTGCGCAACCGCTCGCCGGAGCGCGCGACCGTGGCCGCGGAGCGCACAGCGCCCGCCGAGGCCGGACACTTCGTCGTGAGCGGACTGCTGACCATCCGCGACGTCACCCACCCGATCGACCTGAGGATGCGCTACGGCGGCGCTCGCCGTGACCCCTACGGCCGCGACATCTTCGGCTTCCACGCCACGGGGGAGTTCGACCGCGAGGACTACGGGCTCGTGTGGAACGTGCTGCTCGAGACCGGCGGCCTCCTCGTCGGCAAGAAGGTCTCGCTCGAGATCGCCGGAGAGGCGATCCACCAGGAGTGAGGACGGGCGGCGCGCCGCGACGGCGCACCGCACCGCTAGCATGAGCGGACCGACACGGGGTGCCCCGGGACACCGGGGCTGAGATCACACCCGTCGAACCTGATCTAGCTCGTACTAGCGAAGGGATGTCCGGCGATGACGCTCGCCCCCACGACCTCTCCTGCACCGCGACCCTCGCGTCCGCGCGTCCTGTCGGTCGCCGGGACGGACCCGACCGGCGGTGCCGGCATCCAGGCGGACCTCAAGGCCTTCTGCGCGCACGGCGCGTACGGGATGGCCGTCACGACCGCGCTCGTCGCGCAGAACACGCACGGCGTCCGTTCCGTGCACGTCCCCGGGGCGGCGTTCCTGCGCGAGCAGCTCGACGCGGTCTCCGACGACGTCGAGATCGACGCGGTGAAGATCGGGATGGTGGCGGACGCCGCGAACGCGCGCGAGATCGGTGCGTGGCTCGACGTCCTCGGTGCGTCGCGCCGTGACCGCGGAGGCGTCGCGCCGTACGTCGTGCTCGACCCCGTCATGGTCGCGACCTCCGGCCACCGGCTCCTCGACGCCGGCGCCGAGCAGGGCGTGCGTGACCTCGCGACGCGCGCCGACGTCGTGACCCCGAACCTGCCCGAGCTCGCCGTCCTCGCCGGGACGCCCGTCGCGGCGACGTGGGACGAGGCGCTCGTCCAGGCGCGCGCGTTCGCCGCGGCGAGCGGGACGGCGGTCCTGCTGAAGGGCGGCCACCTCACCGGCGCGACGTCACCCGACGCTCTCGTGGAGCCCGGCTCGACCGAAGGCGGCGCGGGTCGCGTGACGACGTTCGACGCGGGGCGCGTGGACACGCCGCACACGCACGGCACCGGGTGCTCGCTCTCGGCGGCCCTCGCGGCGCTGCGCCCGCAGCGCGCGGGCTGGCCGGAGGCGGCGCGCGACGCCAAGGAGTGGCTCACCGGCGCGCTGCGCGCGGGGGCGGCGCTGCAGGTCGGGACCGGCCGCGGGCCGGTCGACCACCTGCACGTGACGTCGCCGGTCGAGGAGCCGGTCGTCGAGCCCGTCGACGAGCACGATGCGGGCGGCGCCGGGTCTCAGGCGCGTGCGACCTCGGTCCCGGTGGGGTAGACGCACTCCGTGCCGGGCGGCCACCACCGCCACCGCGAGTCGACCTGGCTCGCGGCGACCCCGTCCGGCCGCTCGGCGACGCATCGGTCCTCGCCCTGCCGGACGCCGATCGTCAGGTAGTAGACGACGAGGACGCCCGTGAGCAGGACGGCGAGCACCGTCGCGGTCCGCCGGAGCGCGGGAGAGGGGCCGCCGTCGGACCCGTCCTCCTCCCCGGGTCGGGCCGGGACCCAGTCCCAGCTCATGCCTCGCGTCCGGAGCCCGACGCCGCGGCGTCGGGCACGAGCAGCACCTTGCCGGTGGTGGCACGCCCCTCGAGCGCACGGTGCGCCTCGGCGGCCTCGGCCAGCGGGAAGGTGGCACCGACGCGCGCGTGGAGGGTGCCGCCCGCGACGGAGCCGAGCACCTCGGTCGCCCGCTCGACGAGCTCGGTCCGCGTCGCCGTGTGGTCGCCGAGCTTGGGGCGCGTGAGGAAGACCGACCCGGCCGCGTTGAGGCGCTGCGGGTCGAACGGCGGCACCTGACCGGACGAGCCGCCGAACAGCACGAGCGTCCCCCGGCGGTGCAGCGACGCGAGCGACGCGTCGAACGTGTCCTTGCCGACCGAGTCGTACACGGCGGCGACGCCGTCGCCGCCGGTGAGCCCGCGCACGATCTCCGGGAGGTCGTGCGACAGGTCACCCAGCGCCGTGTACTCGATCACGTGCTCGGCGCCCGCGCCGCGCGACAGCTCGGCCTTCGCCGGCGTCGAGACCGTCGAGATCACGTGCCCGCCCCGCGCGACGACCATCTGGGTGAGCAGCAGCCCGACCCCGCCGGCACCGGCGTGCACGAGCACGCGGTCGCCCGGGCGGACCGGGTACGACGACGTGCACAGGTAGTGCGCGGTGAGGCCCTGCAGTGCGACGGCGGTGGCGTCCTCGAACGTCACGGCGTCGGGCACGTGCAAGGCCTCGCGTGCCGCGACGACCACGAGGTCCGCGTACGAGCCGGGCGCCTCCGTCCACACCACGCGGTCACCCTCGGCGAAGTCCTCGACGCCGTCCCCGACCGCCAGCACGTGGCCGGCGCCCTCGCTGCCCACGACGTGCGGGTACTGCATCGGGTACACGCCCGAGCGCTTGTACGTGTCGATGAAGTTGACGCCCGCGACCGCCGCGCGGACGAGGAGCTGCCCGGGGCCCGGTGTCGGGTCGGGCAGCTCGCGGTACTCCAGGACGTCAGGGCCACCCGCCTCGCGGGCCACGATCGCGTGCATGGGCCCAGCCTAGGCGGGTCGCGTGGGCGGGTCGGCTGACGTGCTCGGGCTGCCGCGCCGTCACCATGGTCTGTCGGCTCACGTCCTGGGAGCGCGACTCTGACGCCCTTCGCACGTCAACCGACCCACCCGCCGTCGCCTCGGCCTGGTCTCGTCCCGGTCCGCACTCGTCGCGAGCCCCTGGCATGTATAAGTATGTATAGTGATGCATATGACGATCACAGTGGCGGTCGCCGGGGCGTCCGGGTACGCGGGCGGGGAGATGCTCCGCCTGCTCGCCGGGCACCCCGACGTGGAGATCGGCGCCGTGACGGCGCACAGCAACGCAGGGACGCTCCTCGGTGCGCACCAGCCGCACCTGCGCTCGCTCGCCGACCGCGTGCTGCTGCCGACGACCCTCGAGCACCTGGTGGGCCACGACGTCGTCGTGCTCGCCCTGCCGCACGGCGCGTCGGGCGAGATCGCCGCGCAGCTGCCCGACGACGTGCTCGTGCTCGACCTCGGTGCGGACCACCGGCTGGAGTCCGCCGCGGACTGGGCGCAGTTCTACGGCTCGGAGCACGCCGGCACGTGGCCCTACGGTCTGCCCGAGCTCCTGCTCACGCAGGACCCCGGGGCAGGCGCCACGGAGACGCGACAGCGCGAGCGGCTCGCCGGTGCGCGACGGATCGCGGTCCCGGGCTGCAACGTCACCGCGGTGACGCTCGGTCTCCAGCCCGGCGTCGCGGCAGGTGTCGTCGACCCGCGCGACGTCGTCGCGGTGCTCGCGAACGGGTACTCCGGGGCCGGTAAGGCGCTCAAGCCGCACCTGCTCGCGTCGGAGGGCCTGGGCTCGGCGCAACCGTACGCCGTGGGCGGGGGCCACCGGCACATCCCGGAGATCGTGCAGAACCTGCGCGCCGCGGGCGCACCGGCCGTGCGGATCTCGTTCACGCCGACGCTCGTGCCGATGGCGCGCGGGATCCTCGCGACGGTCTCGGCGCCGCTGGCGGACGCCGTCGCAGGCCTCGGGCCCGCGGAGCTCGACGCGCGGGTGCGCCAGGCGTGGGACGACGCGTACGTGGGGGAGCCGTTCGTGCAGGTGCTGCCCGAGGGGCAGTGGCCGAGCACGGCGATGACGCTCGGCGCCAACACGGCGCTGATCCAGGTCGCCGTCGACCACGCCGCGGGGCGGGTCGTGACCGTCACCGCGATCGACAACCTCGTCAAGGGCACCGCGGGCGCCGCGGTGCAGTCCATGAACATCGCGCTCGGCCTTCCGCAGACGGCGGGCCTCACCACCGAGGGAGTGGCCCCGTGACCGTCACGTCGCCCCAGGGCTTCCGGGCCGCCGGCGTCGCCGCCGGGCTCAAGTCGAGCGGCGCGCAGGACGTCGCGCTCGTCGTCAACGACGGGCCGCTCGACGTCGCGGCCGCCGTCCTCACGAGCAACCGCGTGTTCGCCGCGCCGGTCGCGTGGACGCGCCAGGCCGTGAGCGACGGGCGCGCGACGGCCGTCGTGCTCAACTCGGGCGGCGCCAACGCGTGCACCGGACCCGAGGGCTTCGCCGACACGCACCGCACGGCCGAGCACGTCGCCGACGTGCTGTCCACGTCCGCAGGGGACGTCCTCGTGTGCTCGACCGGTCTCATCGGTGTCCGGCTGCCGATGCCCGAGCTGCTCGCCGGCGTCGAGGCGGCGGCCGTCGCTCTCGACGACCCGTCGTCCGCGACGACGGGCGGGGGCGACGCGGCGCTCGCGATCATGACGACGGACACCGTGCCCAAGACGGTCGAGGTCGTGCGCGAGGGGGCGGCCCCCGCATCGCTCGACGGCGGAGCGACCTGGTCGGTCGGCGGCATGGCCAAGGGCGCGGGCATGCTCGCGCCGGGGCTCGCGACGATGCTCTCCGTCCTCACGACGGACGCCGTCGTCGACGCCGAGACCGCCGACGCGGCCCTGCGCGCCGCGACCCGGACGACGTTCGACCGGGTCGACTCCGACGGCTGCATGTCCACCAACGACACGGTGATCCTGCTCGCCTCCGGGGCGTCGGGCGTCTCCGTGGCGCTCGACGAGCTCACGGACGCGCTCACCGAGGCGTGCGCCTCGCTCGCGCGCCAGCTCGTCGCCGACGCCGAGGGCGCGAGCCACGACGTCGCCGTCACGGTCGTGAACGCGTCGGACGAGGACGCGGCCGTGGCCGTCGCCCGGGCCGTCACGCGCTCGAACCTGGTCAAGGCGGCGATCTTCGGCAACGACCCGAACTGGGGTCGGATCGTCTCCGCCGTGGGCACGGTGCCCGAGGACGTCGCGCCGTTCGACGCGCTCGCCCTCGACGTCTCCGTCAACGGCGTCCAGGTGTGCCGGGCGGGAGGAGTCGGCGAGCCGCGCGAGCTCGTCGACCTCGCCGCCGACCGGGAGGTGCGCGTCGTGGTCGACCTCCACGCCGGCTCCGCGACCGCGACCGTCTGGACCAACGACCTCACGCACGACTACGTCCACGAGAACAGCGCGTACTCCTCATGAGCGACCGGACCAGCGAGACCGTGACGGCCCCGGCAGCGACGAGGACCGCGCCCCCGGGAGCGCCGTCCGAGGACTTCGTGTTCGACACCCGCACCGACCTGCGCCCGGACCAGAAGGCGGAGGTGCTCATCGAGGCGCTCCCGTGGCTGGAGGAGTACGCCGGCGCGCTCGTCGTCGTGAAGTACGGCGGCAACGCGATGGTCGACGACCGGCTCAAGGCGGCCTTCGCCGAGGACATGGTCTTCCTGCGCCGCGTCGGCCTGCACCCCGTCGTCGTGCACGGCGGCGGCCCGCAGATCTCCGCCATGCTCGCCCGGCTCGGCATCGAGTCGGAGTTCCGCGGCGGCCTGCGCGTCACGACCCCCGAGGCGATGGACGTCGTGCGCATGGTCCTCACGGGGCAGGTCTCGCGCGAGCTCGTCGGCCTCATCAACGCGCACGGTCCGTACGCCGTCGGGCTCTCGGGCGAGGACGGCGGCCTCCTGCAGGCGCAGCGCCGGCACGCCACGGTCGACGGCGAGCCCGTCGACGTCGGCCTCGTGGGCGACGTCGTCGAGGTCCACCCGTCCGCCGTCCAGGACCTGCTCGACGCGGGGCGCATCCCCGTCGTGTCGACCATCGCGCCCGACCTCGAGGACCCGACGCAGGTGCTCAACGTCAACGCGGACACCGCGGCGGCGGCGCTCGCGGTCGCGCTCGGCGCGAAGAAGCTCGTCGTCCTCACGGACGTCGAAGGGCTCTACACCTCGTGGCCGGACAAGGGCTCGCTCGTCGCGCAGATCACGCGGTCGGAGCTCGCCGCGCTCCTGCCGTCCCTCGAGTCGGGCATGGTCCCGAAGATGGAGGCGTGCCTGCGCGCCGTCGAGGGCGGCGTCACCGCGGCGACGGTCATCGACGGCCGCGTCCCGCACTCGCTCCTGCTCGAGGTCTTCACGACCCAGGGCAGCGGGACCATGGTGGTCCCCGACGCCGTGACGGGAGGTGCCGCGTGACGCACGACGGCTCGACCGGCACGACGGCCGTCTCGTCGTCGGGCGGCGTCCTCGACACGACGCCCGGATCGGTGCAGGAGTGGACCGAGCGGTACTCGCACGCCGTGATGGACACGTTCGGCCCGCCGCAGCGCGTGCTCGTGCGGGGCGAGGGCGCCTACGTCTGGGACGCCGACGGCAAGCGGTACCTCGACCTGCTCGCCGGGATCGCGGTGAACGCGCTCGGCCACGCGCACCCGACCCTGACGGCCGCGGTGAGCGCCCAGCTCGGCACGCTCGGGCACGTGTCGAACTTCTTCGGCACCCCCACGCAGATCGCCCTCGCCGAGCGCCTGCTCGCGCTCACCGGCGCGCCCGACGGGTCGCGCGTGTTCCTCACGAACTCCGGCACCGAGGCCAACGAGGCGGCCTTCAAGATGGCTCGCCGCACCGGGAAGCCCCGGGTCCTCGCCCTCGAGGGCGGGTTCCACGGCCGCACCATGGGCGCGCTCGCGCTCACGAGCAAGGCGGCGTACCGCGAGCCCTTCGAGCCGCTCCCGGGCGGCGTCGAGCACGTCGCGTTCGACGACGTCGCGGCGCTCGAGGAGGCGTTCTCCGCCGAGGCGGTCGCGGCGCGCGGCGAGGTCGCGGCGCTCGTTGTCGAGCCCGTCCAGGGCGAGGCGGGCGTCCGGTCGCTGTCGCCGGGCTACCTCGTCGCCGCGCGCGAGCTCACGGCCCACCACGGCGCGCTGCTCGTGCTCGACGAGGTCCAGACCGGCGTCGGGCGCACGGGGTCCTGGCTCGCGGTCCAGCAGCCCGACCTCGGTGGCGGGATCCTGCCCGACGTCGTGACGCTGGCCAAGGGGCTCGGCGGCGGCTTCCCCGTCGGTGCGGTGATCGCGTACGGAGAGCGCGCCGCGACCCTGCTCGGCCGGGGGCAGCACGGCACGACGTTCGGCGGCAACCCCGTCGCGGCGGCGGCGGCGCTCGCGACGCTCGGCGTCATCGAGCGCGACGGGCTGCTCGACAACGTCCGGACGGTCGGCGCGCTCCTGCGCGACGGCATCACGGGGGCGGGCAACCCGCTCGTCGCGGGCGTGCGAGGTCGTGGTCTGCTGCTCGCCGTCCTGCTCTCGCGGCCTGTCGCCGTCGACGTCGCGCGCGCGGCGCTCGACGCCGGGTTCATCGTCAACGCCGTCGCGCCCGACGCGATCCGGCTCGCACCACCGCTCGTGCTCACGCCCGACCAGGCGCGCGACGTCGTCGCGTTCTTCGCGGACCTGCGCCTGCCCGATCCCGAACCGACCGAGACGAGGACCTGACGATGACCCCGGTGGCCCCGCGGCACTTCCTGCGCGACGACGACCTCACGCCCGCCGAGCAGCGTCAGGTCCTGGAGATCGCGCTCGCGTTCCGCGACGACCGCACGTTCCGCCAGCCGCTCGCCGGACCGCAGGCCGTCGCGGTGCTGTTCGACAAGCCGACGCTGCGCACCCAGGTCTCGTTCGCGACGGGGATCGCCGAGCTCGGCGGCTTCCCGCTCGTCGTCGACGGTCGCCTCGCCGGGATCGGCGTGCGCGAGTCGATCACCGACACGACCCGCGTGCTCGACCGGCAGGTCTCCGCGATCGTCTGGCGCACCTACGGCCAGGACCGCATCGAGGAGATGGCCGGAGTCAGCCGGGTCCCCGTCGTCAACGCCCTCACGGACGACTTCCACCCGTGCCAGATCCTCGCCGACCTCCTCACCGTCGCGCAGCACCGCGGCGGCACCGCGGCCCTGCCCGGCCAGACCCTCGCGTACGTCGGGGACGGCGCGAACAACATGGCGCACTCCTACCTCCTCGGGGGCGCGACCGCCGGGATGCACGTCCGGGTCGGCACGCCCGACGGCTACCCGCCGGCGGCGGGGTTCGTCGCGGACGCGCAGCGCATCGCGGCGGAGACCGGGGGGTCGGTGCTCGTCACGGCCGACCCCGTCGAGGCGGTGACCGGGGCCGACGTCGTCGCGACGGACACCTGGGTGTCGATGGGCGACGAGGACGAGGCGGCGGAGCGCGCGCTCCCGTTCCTGCCGTACCAGCTGAACGCCGAGCTGCTCGCGCACGCCGCGGACGACGCGATCGTCCTGCACTGCCTGCCCGCCTACCGGGGCAAGGAGATCACGGCCGAGGTCGTCGACGGTCCGCAGTCGGTCGTGTGGGACGAGGCCGAGAACCGCCTGCACGCGCAGAAGGCCCTCCTGACGTTCCTCCTGGAGCGGTCGTGACCGAGGGGCGCGAGGTGGACGCCGGGGAGCGCGCCGACCCGGCGCACGGGCGGACCGCCACGACCAAGGCGGCGCGCCACGCGCGCATCGCCGAGATCGTGCGCCGGACCGAGATCCACTCGCAGGCCGAGCTCGCCCGGGAGCTCGCGGCCGACGGCCTGACCGTCACGCAGGCGACGCTCTCGCGCGACCTCATCGAGCTGCGCGCCGAGAAGGTGCGAGGGCCCGCCGGGGCGCTCGTCTACGCGGTCCCGGGGGAGGGCGGTGACCGCAGCGTGCAGAGCGCCGAGTCGCCCGAGTACCTCGCGGCCCGGCTCGCGCGCCTGTGCTCCGAGATGCTCGTCTCGGCGGAGGCGTCGGCGAACCTGGTCGTGCTGCGCACGCCACCGGGAGCTGCGAACTACCTCGCCTCGGCGATCGACCACTCGGTCCTGCCCGGCGTCCTCGGGAGCATCGCGGGCGACGACACGATCCTCGTCATCGCGCGCGAGCCCGACGGCGGCGCGGACCTCGCCCGGCGCTTCCTCGACCTGTCGGGTCCTGGCGCCTGACGCGTCGGCGCCTGCGTGCGCCCCTGCCACACTTGAACCCGGACCTCGGCGACGGGGCGCTGGGACCATGAGCGACGACGAAGGAGCGGGTGTGCCCGAGAACGACCACGAGACCGAGATGACGACGGACGCGGCGACCACCGGGCGTGTGAGCCTGTGGGGCGGCCGGTTCGCCGGCGGGCCGAGCGACGCGCTCGCGGCGCTCAGCAAGAGCACCCACTTCGACTGGCGCCTCGCCGGCCAGGACATCGCCGGCTCGAAGGCCCACGCCAAGGTGCTGCACGCCGCGCGGCTCCTCGACGACGACGAGCTCGAGGGCATGCTCGCGGCGCTCGACCGCCTGCGCGACGACGTCGCCTCGGGCGCGTTCGTCGCCGCGGACGACGACGAGGACGTCCACACCGCGCTCGAGCGCGGCCTCATCGAGCGCGCGGGCCCGGAGCTCGGCGGCAAGCTGCGCGCCGGGCGGTCGCGCAACGACCAGATCGCGACCCTCACGCGCATGTACCTGCGCGCCGAGGCCCGGACGATCGCGGGCCTCGTGCTCGACGTCGTCGACGCGCTCGTCGAGCAGGCCGCGGCCCATCCCGGCGCCGCGATGCCCGGTCGCACGCACCTGCAGCACGCGCAGCCCGTGCTGCTCGCGCACCACCTGCTCGCGCACTCCTGGCCGCTGCTGCGCGACGTCGACCGGCTCATCGACTGGGACGTGCGCGCCGCGCGCTCGCCGTACGGGTCCGGGGCCCTCGCGGGATCGTCGCTCGGCCTCGACCCGGCGGCGGTCGCGTCCGAGCTCGGCTTCGACGGCCCCGTCGAGAACTCGATCGACGGGACCGCGTCGCGCGACGTGGTCGCCGAGTTCGCGTTCGTCGCCGCGATGATCGGGATCGACCTGTCGCGGCTCGCCGAGGAGGTGATCCTCTGGGCGACCAAGGAGTTCGGCTTCGTGCGGCTGCACGACTCCTACTCCACGGGGTCGAGCATCATGCCGCAGAAGAAGAACCCCGACGTCGCGGAGCTCGCGCGCGGCAAGGCGGGCCGGCTCGTCGGCGACCTGACCGGGCTGCTCACGACGCTCAAGGGCCTGCCGCTCGCGTACAACCGCGACCTCCAGGAGGACAAGGAGCCGGTGTTCGACCAGGTCGACACGCTCGAGGTGCTCCTGCCCGCCTTCTCGGGCATGGTTGCGACCCTCACGTTCGACACCGACCGCATGGCGTCGCTCGCGCCGCAGGGCTTCTCGCTCGCGACCGACGTCGCGGAGTGGCTCGTGCGCGACGGAGTGCCGTTCCGCGTCGCGCACGAGGTCGCGGGGGCGTGCGTCCGGGTGTGCGAGGAGCGGGGGATCGAGCTGTGGGACCTGTCCGACGACGACCTCGCCGCGATCTCCGAGCACCTCACGCCGGGCGTGCGCGACGTCCTGAGCGTCGAGGGCTCCCTCGCGTCGCGCGACGCCGAGGGCGGCACGGCCCCCGTGCGCGTCGCCGAGCAGCTCGAGGCCGCGAAGGAACGCTCTGCGGAGTACCGGTTCTGGGCGCAGGGCTGAGCGTGTCCTCGCGCGCCCGTGTGGCGGTGGTCCGTCCGCACGTCCGGACGGACCCTCGTCACCAGCTCGACGGTCCGGAGGGCGTGCCCGGCGGCGGGTGCGCGTGAGCGTCGGTCCGGCGGTCCTCGCGGAGATCGTGCGCCGTGTGCACGACGCCGATCCGCGCGTCGTCCCCGCACCGCACCCGGGCGGGTGGCCGGCGCCCGGACGGGACGCGACGTCGGGCATCCGGCTGGTGGTCGTCGACGGCCCCGCCGGGTCGGGGAAGACGACGCTCGCGGCCCAGCTCGGTGAGGCGCTGCCCGCACAGGTGCTGCACATGGACGACCTCTACGAGGGCTGGCGCGGCCTCGAGCCGGCCTGGGCCCGGCTCGACGGGTGGGTGCTCGCGCCGCTCGCCTCCGGCCGGCCGGGTCGGTACCGGCGCTTCGACTGGGGACGCGACACCTTTGCCGAGTGGCACGACGTGCCGCCCGCGCCGTTCCTCGTCGTCGAGGGGTGCGGCGCGGCGCGGCTCGAGGCGGACGCGGTCGCGGCGCTGCGCGTCTGGGTCGAGGCGCCCGACGACGTGCGGCTCCGCCGGGGCCTCGACCGGGACGGCGAGGAGTCGCGCGACCACTGGCTCGCGTGGATGACCGCCGAGCGCGAGCACTACGCGCGAAACCGCACGCGCGAGCGGGCGGACCTGCGCCTCGACGGGTACGGGGGCGTCGTCGTGACGCCTCCTGCCGGGCGGTGAGCACCGGCCCGGGCCACGGCGTAGATTGCCGACCACGGAGGTGGTGCCATGAACACGGACGCGACGGCCGAGACGGCCGAGACGGCCGAGACGGCTGACGGTGCGCGCGTCGTCGGGCCGTGGGACGCACCCGGCCGGGGCTGGTACGCGCGGGACGTGCACGACGTCGCGCGGGACCTGCTCGGTGCGCTGCTCACCCGTCGCAGCGTCGACGGGGACGTCACGCTGCGGATCACCGAGGTCGAGGCGTACGACGGCGAACGGGACCCCGGGTCGCACGCCTTCCGCGGCCGGACCGACCGCAACCGGGCGATGTTCGGCGAGCCGGGACGGCTGTACGTCTACCGTCACCTCGGCCTGCACCACTGCGTCAACGTCGTCACAGGTCCCGTGGGACGCGCCTCGGCGGTGCTCCTCCGGGCGGGCGAGGTGATCGAGGGGGCCGAGGTGGCCCGGTCACGCCGTGCCGCCGTCGGACGGTGCGACTCCGACCGGCAGATCGCCCGTGGCCCGGCGCGCCTCGCGGTCGCGCTCGACCTGGACCTGCGCCACTACGGCGCAGAGCTCACGGATCCTGCGGGAGCGCTGGTGATCCACCGCCCGGGCCGACTCCTGCGACCCGCGATCGCCACGGGACCCCGGGTCGGGGTCTCCGGCGAGGGCGGCGACGGCGCGCTGTACCCGTGGCGCTACTGGCTCGCGGGCGACGCCACCGTCTCCGCGTTCCGCAAGGTGAGCGCCCGCGCGCGGTGACGTGCGGCGAGCGGCGACGTCGGCCGCCGCACGCGGAGGGGTGCGCCGCGGCGCGCGCCGACACGGCACACTAGGACCGCGGCCCGCACGGGCCGCGGTGCACGTGCCCGCTCCGTGGGCACCGGACGAAGGAGTGATGGTGAGCGACGTTCTCGACGAGCTGCAATGGCGAGGCCTGGTGGCGCAGTCCACCGACGAGGTCGCGCTGCGCGCCGCGCTGGCCGAGGGCCCGATCGCCTACTACTGCGGCTTCGACCCGACCGCGCCGAGCCTCCACCACGGTCACCTCGTCCAGCTCGTCGTGCTGCGTCACCTGCAGCTCGCCGGGCACCGCGCGGTGGCACTGGTCGGCGGCGCGACGGGGATGATCGGTGACCCCCGACAGTCGGGGGAGCGGGTGCTCAACACCAAGGAGACCGTCGCCGAGTGGACCGAGCGTCTCAAGGCGCAGGTGTCGCGCTTCCTCGACTTCGAGGGGGACAACCCGGCGCGCCTGGTCGACAACCTCGACTGGATCTCGGAGCTCTCCGCGATCGACCTCTTGCGCGACGTCGGCAAGCACTACCGCCTCGGGACGATGCTCGCCAAGGACACCGTGGCGCGCCGGCTGCGCTCCGAGGAGGGCATCAGCTTCACGGAGTTCAGCTACCAGATCCTGCAGGGCATCGACTTCCTCGAGCTGAACCGACGCCACGACGTCACGCTGCAGACGGGCGGCAACGACCAGTGGGGGAACCTGCTCTCCGGCGTCGAGCTCGTCCGCAAGGCCGAGGGCAAGGCCGTGCACGTGCTGACGACGCCGCTCATCACCAAGGCGGACGGCACCAAGTTCGGCAAGACCGAGGGCGGCGCCGTGTGGCTCGCCCCGGACATGATGAGCCCGTACGCGTTCTACCAGTACTGGCTGAACGCGGCGGACGACGACGTCGTGGGCTGGCTGAAGATCTTCACCTTCAGGTCGCGCGAGGAGATCGCCGAGCTGGAGGCCGCGGTGCGCGAGCGTCCCGGGGCGCGCGAGGCGCAGCGGGCGCTCGCGGGCGACGTCACCACGCTGGTGCACGGCGCGGCCGCGACCGAGGCGGTCGTGGCGGCGAGCCAGGCGCTGTTCGGTCGGGGCGAGCTGGGAGCGCTCGACGAGCAGACGCTCGGCGCCGCCGTGGCCGAGCTCCCGAGGACGCCCGTGCGCGCCGGCGACCCCGTCGTCGACCTGCTCGTCGGTGCGGGGCTCGTCGCCTCGAAGGGCGCGGCACGCCGGGCCGTCGCCGAGGGAGGGGCCTACGTGAACAACGTGAAGGTGACGGACGAGGACGCGGTCGTGAGCGCGCAGGACCTGCTCCACGGGCGGTACGCGTTGCTGCGCCGGGGGAAGAAGACCCTCGGCGTCGCGGTCGCCGGCGGCTGAGCCGGCACGTCCGAGGGACACGGGCTGTTCGCGGCTCGTGCCCCTCGGGCGTCCGGGCACGTCCTGGAGCGCCCGCCGGCGCCGCCGAAGCAGCGGCCCGAGGGTCCGGAACCGCGGAATCCTGCGGATTTGGCAGCCGGCTCCAGCGCGTGTAATGTTCTCGACGTTCGCCCGGCAGGGAGGAACGGACACCACGGTGAAGCTCTTCGGAGCAGGCACGAGGTGGCTGGTCCCCCGGGCGGTCCCCCTCTTCGAAAGACTGGGTGCTTCGTGCGCTCGTCCCGCTGAGGGGCTGCTGGGATCGCCAGCTCGCCTCGAATCTCGGCCGCAAGGACGAGTTGGAGAGCGGGGGGAGGACCTGGTAGGGTTGAGAAGTTGCCCCAAGCGAGGTTGGGCCTGAGGGTCTGGCTGAGTTGGTGTGTGTCGGTTGTTTGAGAACTCAACAGTGTGCTTGTTAGTCAATGCCAATTTTTGTCCCCTTTGTGGGCGTGGCTGGCTGGGTTGTCCCGTTCGGGGTGGCTGGTTGGTTGTGTCTGGGGATGTTTTTGGTTGATTTCGGAGAATGATCGTCAGATTGTTTTTCGTTTGTAGGCCAGTTTTGTGAATCTTTCGGGGTTCGCTTCGTATGGATTGTTCGCTGCCGGGTCTTTGGGTCTGGTGGTGGGCGTTGATCATTTACGGAGAGTTTGATCCTGGCTCAGGACGAACGCTGGCGGCGTGCTTAACACATGCAAGTCGAACGATGATGCCCAGCTTGCTGGGTTGATTAGTGGCGAACGGGTGAGTAACACGTGAGTAACCTGCCCTTGACTTCGGGATAACTCCGGGAAACCGGGGCTAATACCGGATATGAGCCGTCCTCGCATGGGGGTGGTTGGAAAGTTTTTCGGTCAGGGATGGGCTCGCGGCCTATCAGCTTGTTGGTGGGGTGATGGCCTACCAAGGCGACGACGGGTAGCCGGCCTGAGAGGGCGACCGGCCACACTGGGACTGAGACACGGCCCAGACTCCTACGGGAGGCAGCAGTGGGGAATATTGCACAATGGGCGAAAGCCTGATGCAGCGACGCCGCGTGAGGGATGACGGCCTTCGGGTTGTAAACCTCTTTCAGCAGGGAAGAAGCGCAAGTGACGGTACCTGCAGAAGAAGCGCCGGCTAACTACGTGCCAGCAGCCGCGGTAATACGTAGGGCGCAAGCGTTGTCCGGAATTATTGGGCGTAAAGAGCTCGTAGGCGGTTTGTCGCGTCTGGTGTGAAAACTCGAGGCTCAACCTCGAGCTTGCATCGGGTACGGGCAGACTAGAGTGCGGTAGGGGAGACTGGAATTCCTGGTGTAGCGGTGGAATGCGCAGATATCAGGAGGAACACCGATGGCGAAGGCAGGTCTCTGGGCCGCAACTGACGCTGAGGAGCGAAAGCATGGGGAGCGAACAGGATTAGATACCCTGGTAGTCCATGCCGTAAACGTTGGGCACTAGGTGTGGGGCTCATTCCACGAGTTCCGTGCCGCAGCAAACGCATTAAGTGCCCCGCCTGGGGAGTACGGCCGCAAGGCTAAAACTCAAAGGAATTGACGGGGGCCCGCACAAGCGGCGGAGCATGCGGATTAATTCGATGCAACGCGAAGAACCTTACCAAGGCTTGACATGCACGGGAAGTCACCAGAGATGGTGGTCTCTTTGGACACTCGTGCACAGGTGGTGCATGGTTGTCGTCAGCTCGTGTCGTGAGATGTTGGGTTAAGTCCCGCAACGAGCGCAACCCTCGTCCCATGTTGCCAGCGGGTTATGCCGGGGACTCATGGGAGACTGCCGGGGTCAACTCGGAGGAAGGTGGGGATGACGTCAAATCATCATGCCCCTTATGTCTTGGGCTTCACGCATGCTACAATGGCCGGTACAAAGGGCTGCGATACCGTAAGGTGGAGCGAATCCCAAAAAGCCGGTCTCAGTTCGGATTGGGGTCTGCAACTCGACCCCATGAAGTCGGAGTCGCTAGTAATCGCAGATCAGCAACGCTGCGGTGAATACGTTCCCGGGCCTTGTACACACCGCCCGTCAAGTCACGAAAGTCGGTAACACCCGAAGCCCATGGCCCAACCGGTTCGCCGGGGGGAGTGGTCGAAGGTGGGACTGGCGATTGGGACTAAGTCGTAACAAGGTAGCCGTACCGGAAGGTGCGGCTGGATCACCTCCTTTCTAAGGAGCTTCAACGCACGCCTTCCCCTCGGGGTGGTGTGTGGTGGCCACGGCCCACGCCGTTCGCGTGTGGGGGTGGTTGCTCATGGGTGGAACATTGACGAAAGAGCGTCGGTCTCGCTGGTGTCAGTACCTGCGTCGCCTGGTCTGCTGGGTTCTCCTTCGGGGGGTTCGGTGGTGTCCGGGGGGTGTGGTGGAACATCGCGGGCGGGTCCGGGGCTTGTCGAGCACACTGTTGGGTCCTCAGGTCGCCGGCCACTTCGGTGGTGGTGCCTGGTACGGGTCGGTCCGTGGATCGCGAACCGCTCGCCGAGCTGGTCTTGGTGGGTAGGCGGGTCTGTGCGGGTCGGGGTCGTTGGTTGTTTGAGAACTGCACAGTGGACGCGAGCATCTTTGAAGTGATCAAGATGCAAAAAGTACGGGTGTGCCCTTCGGGGTGTGTCCGTGGTTTTTGTTCTTGGTCTCTGCGAATAGATTGTAGTGTGTGTGTCGAAGTTTTTAAGGGCACAGGGTGGATGCCTTGGCACTAGGAGCCGAAGAAGGACGTCGTAGCCTGCGATAAGCCTCGGGGAGCTGGCAAACGAGCTGTGATCCGAGGGTTTCCGAATGGGGGAACCCCGTACGAGTCATGTCGTGCGACCTGCACCTGAATATATAGGGTGTGTGGAGGGAACGCCGGGAAGTGAAACATCTCAGTACCGGCAGGAAGAGATATTCCGTGAGTAGTGGCGAGCGAAAGCGGATGAGGCCAAACCGGGCGCGTGGTAAAGCTGTCAGGCGTTGCGTGTCCGGGGTTGTGGGACCCTTCTGGTGGATCTGACAGTCCACCGGGGAGTCAGAAAGCCGTGTCATAGTCGAACCGCATTGAAAGGCGGACCACAGACGGTGCGAGTCCGGTAGACGAAATGGCGCGGCCTCCCGAAGGGGATCCCAAGTAGCACGGGGCCCGTGAAATCTCGTGTGAATCTGGCAAGACCACTTGCTAAGCCTAAATACTACCTAGTGACCGATAGCGGACCAGTACCGTGAGGGAAAGGTGAAAAGTACCCCGGGAGGGGAGTGAAATAGTACCTGAAACCGTGTGCCTACAATCCGTTGGAGCCTCCTTGGTTGGGGTGACAGCGTGCCTTTTGAAGAATGAGCCTGCGAGTTAGTGCTCAGTGGCGAGGTTAACCCGTGTGGGGAAGCCGTAGCGAAAGCGAGTCCGAACAGGGCGTCCATAGTCGCTGGGTCTAGACCCGAAGCGAAGTGATCTAGCCATGGGCAGGTTGAAGCGCGGGTAAGACCGCGTGGAGGACCGAACCCACCAGGGTTGAAAACCTGGGGGATGACCTGTGGTTAGGGGTGAAAGGCCAATCAAACTTCGTGATAGCTGGTTCTCCCCGAAATGCATTTAGGTGCAGCGTCACGTGTTTCTTGCCGGAGGTAGAGCTACTGGATGGCCGATGGGCCCTACAAGGTTACTGACGTCAGCCAAACTCCGAATGCCGGTAAGTGGAAGCGTGGCAGTGAGACTGCGGGGGATAAGCTCCGTAGTCGAGAGGGAAACAGCCCAGACCACCGGCTAAGGCCCCCAAGCGTGTGCTAAGTGGGAAAGGATGTGGAGTTGCACAGACAACCAGGAGGTTGGCTTAGAAGCAGCCACCCTTGAAAGAGTGCGTAATAGCTCACTGGTCAAGTGATTCCGCGCCGACAATGTAGCGGGGCTCAAGTACACCGCCGAAGCCGTGGCATCTGCGCGTAACTCAGGCCTTCGTGGTCCAGAGGCGCAGGTGGGTAGGGGAGCGTCGTGTGGCCGGTGAAGCCGCGGGGGAACCCAGCGGTGGAGGCCACACGAGTGAGAATGCAGGCATGAGTAGCGAATGACGGGCGAGAAACCCGTCCGCCGAATGACCAAGGGTTCCAGGGCCAGGTTAATCCGCCCTGGGTAAGTCGGGACCTAAGGCGAGGCCGACAGGCGTAGTCGATGGACAAGGAGTTGATATTCTCCTACCGGCGAAGAACCGCCCATACCGAGCCCGGTGATGCTAACCGCCCAAACCTGTCCACCGACCCTTCGGGGTCACCGGACAGGGGCGCGCGGGACCCGAACCGGTAGTAGGTAAGCGTATTAACAGGGGTGACGCAGGAAGGTAGCCCGGCGTGGCGATGGTAGTCCACGTCCAAGGCTGTAGGCCGTCGGGTAGGCAAATCCGCCCGACACGAGGCTGAGAGCTGATAGTGAGCGCGTATGCGCGAAACGGGTGATCCTATGCTGCCAAGAAAAGCCTCGGCGCGAGGTTCTAGCCGCCCGTACCCCAAACCGACTCAGGTGGTCAGGTAGAGAATACCAAGGCGATCGAGCGAATCGTGGTTAAGGAACTCGGCAAAATGCCCCCGTAACTTCGGGAGAAGGGGGGCCCGAAACGTGAACCGACTAGCTCGGGGAGCGTGGACGGCCGCAGAGACCAGGGAGAAGCGACTGTTTACTAAAAACACAGGTCCGTGCGAAGTCGCAAGACGATGTATACGGACTGACGCCTGCCCGGTGCTGGAAGGTTAAGAGGACGGGTCAACCCCTTGCGGGTGAAGCTCAGAATTTAAGCCCCAGTAAACGGCGGTGGTAACTATAACCATCCTAAGGTAGCGAAATTCCTTGTCGGGTAAGTTCCGACCTGCACGAATGGCGTAACGACTTCTCCGCTGTCTCAACCGCGAACTCGGCGAAATTGCACTACGAGTAAAGATGCTCGTTACGCGCAGCAGGACGGAAAGACCCCGGGACCTTTACTATAGCTTGGTATTGATGTTCGGTGCGGCTTGTGTAGGATAGGTGGGAGACTGTGAAGCCCGCACGCCAGTGCGGGTGGAGTCAACGTTGAAATACCACTCTGGCCGCTTCGGATGTCTAACCTCGGTCCGTGATCCGGACCAGGGACAGTGCCTGGTGGGTAGTTTAACTGGGGCGGTTGCCTCCTAAAATGTAACGGAGGCGCTCAAAGGTTCCCTCAGCCTGGTTGGCAATCAGGTGTCGAGTGCAAGTGCACAAGGGAGCTTGACTGTGAGACTGACAGGTCGAGCAGGGACGAAAGTCGGAACTAGTGATCCGGCGGTGGCTTGTGGAAGCGCCGTCGCTCAACGGATAAAAGGTACCCCGGGGATAACAGGCTGATCTTGCCCAAGAGTCCATATCGACGGCATGGTTTGGCACCTCGATGTCGGCTCGTCGCATCCTGGGGCTGGAGTAGGTCCCAAGGGTTGGGCTGTTCGCCCATTAAAGCGGTACGCGAGCTGGGTTTAGAACGTCGTGAGACAGTTCGGTCCCTATCCGCTGCGCGCGCAGGAAACTTGAGAAGGGCTGTCCCTAGTACGAGAGGACCGGGACGGACGAACCTCTGGTGTGCCAGTTGTTCCGCCAGGAGCACCGCTGGTTGGCTACGTTCGGAAGGGATAACCGCTGAAAGCATCTAAGCGGGAAGCCTGCTTCAAGATGAGGTTTCCATACCCTCAGGGGTGAGAGGCACCCAGCAGAACACTGGGTAGATAGGCCGGACGTGGAAACGGGGACCAACGACCCGTGCAGCTGACCGGTACTAATCAGCCGACAACTTCAACACCCATCACACTCTCATGCGACGCGTCCACTGTGCGGTTCCCGAACCACCAACCCCACCACCCCCACACCAGGGGGCGGCACCCGGGAAAGTGTTCGACAGAGTTACGGCGGTCACAGCGAAGGGGAAACGCCCGGTCCCATACCGAACCCGGAAGCTAAGCCCTTCAGCGCCGATGGTACTGCCCTGGAGACGGGGTGGGAGAGTAGGACGCCGCCGGACAACCCTTCACCGAAGGCCCACCCCACCAGGGGTGGGCCTTCGGCATTTCACCATCCTCCACAGCGTGCGCGATCATCCGCGCGGGCGGCGTGTTGCCGCCAAGGCAGCGGTCGCTGACCGCGCGCAGCCGGCGTGGGAGGATGATCAGCGCACTTCTGTACGGGGAGGGAACCCTGGTGAACGACACCCACGACGGCTCCGATCGCGAACGTCCGTCCTCCGACGGGCCGCGCGACGAGCGCGGCGGTCGGGACGACCGAGCCAGGACGTCCGGCCAGGGCCGCGGCGGACGTGACGGCGCGCCCGGCCGCTCGGGCTCCTCCGGCGGGCAGCGACCGTCGCGAGGCGCGGGGGCGCCGCGCAGCGACCGCGGCTCCGGTGAGCGCGCCGACAGGCGGGCACCGGTACGGCGCGAGGACGAGGGCCGCAAGGCCTTCCCGCGTCGGGACGACCGCGGTGGAGCGCGAGCGGGCGCGCGAGACGACCGCCCGACCGGCAGGGACGATCGCCGGCCCGGGCGGGACGACCGTCGGACCGGGCGGGACGACCGCGCGGGTCGCGACGATCGCACAGGCGGTCGTTACCCCGCGCGTCGTGATGACGGTCCGGGTCGTCGGCCAGAAGGCACCGGCGGTCGCGACGGCACCCGTCGCGACGGCGGCCGCGGACCGCGGGACGGCCAGCGTGAGGGCAGGACGGGGAGCGCATCCGAGCGGTCTGGGGGGTACGAGCGGCGTGACGGCGGAGCGCGGTCCGACGGCGACCGTCGGAGCCATGCCCCGCGCGGTGGCGCAGGTCGTGACCGTGCGCGGTCCGACGAGCGTCCGGCACCGCGGCACCCCGCGGGCCCTCCCGTCGCGGAGGACGTGACCATGTCACAGCTCGACCGCTCCGCGCGGGCGCGCCTGCGGACGCTGAGCAAGGACACGGCGGAGGTCGTGGGCAAGCACCTCGTCATGGCGGGACGGCTCATCGACACCGAGCCCGAGCTGGCCTACGAGCACGCGCAGGCGGCGGTCCGGCGTGCCGGTCGGGTCGACGTCGTCCGCGAGGCGGCCGGTCTCACGGCCTACAGCACGGGCCGTTACGCCGAGGCGCTGCGCGAGCTGCGCACGGTGCGTCGGCTCAACGGCTCGTCGGAGCACCTGCCGATCATGGCGGACTGCGAGCGGGGCCTGGGCCGTCCGGAGCGGGCCCTCGCGCTGGCGGCCTCCGACGAGGCGCGCACGCTCGACGACGTGGGGCGGACCGAGCTCGCGATCGTCGTCAGCGGGGCTCGCGTCGACCTCGGGGAGCTCGACGCCGCGCTGGCCGTGCTCGCCCAGGTGCCGACCGCCGGTACGCGGGGCGAGCTGGGAGCCCGCGTGCAGCAGGCGAAGGCGTCCGTCCTCGAGGCGGCGGGACGGACCGAGGAGGCTGCGGAGATCCTCGCGGGCATCGACGCGTCGTTCCTGGTCACCGTTCCGGGTGACGACGACGAGGACGTGGTCGTGTACGACCTGTCCGACGACGAGCTGTCCGGGACCGACGACTCCGCCGGGACCGACGACTCCGGCGCGACGGCGACGGGCTCTGCCGCGACCGGTTCCGTCGCGACGGGTTCCGCTGCGACCGGTTCCGCCGCCCACGACGGGACCGAGGACGCGGGCGTGCAGGCCGGTGGCGTGCCGTCGGAGGAGGACGGGCGGTGAGCGGCGGTCTGCTCGCGAGCGAGGTCGCGCTGGACGAGGCGTACGACCTCGCGCTCGTCGACCTCGACGGCGTCGCGTACCGGGGCCACGACCCGATCCCGCACGCGGCCGAGAGCCTGACCGGTGCTCGCGCGCGGGGGATGCGGCTCGTCTTCGTGACGAACAACGCGTCGCGCGAGCCGGGCTCCGTCGCGGAGCAGCTCACGGGCCTGAGCATCCCGACGACCGCGGACGAGGTGCTGACCGCCGCCCAGGCGGCGGCCGCGCTGCTGCGCACGCGGCTCGAGCCCGGAGCGCGGGTCCTGGTCGTCGGGGGCGCCGGACTGGTCACCGCCGTGCACGACGCCGGGCTCCAGATCGTCGAGAGCGCCGACGACGACCCCGTCGCCGTGGTCCAGGGATTCGCGCCCGAGCTGGGCTGGACCCAGCTCGCGGAGGCGGCCTACGCCGTCCAACGTGGCGCTTGGCACGTCGCGAGCAACCTCGACCTGTCCCTGCCGACGGCGCGCGGGTTCGCGCCGGGCAACGGCTCGCTCGTCGGGGCCGTGCGCGCGGCGACGGGGGTCGAGCCCGACAGCGCCGGCAAGCCGTCGCCCACGATGTACCGCCTCGCGATCGAGCGCGCCGGAGCCCGGGCGCCGCTCGTCGTCGGAGACCGGCTCGACACGGACCTGGCGGGCGCCCGCGCCGGCGGGTACCCCGGTCTGCACGTGCTCACGGGCGTGAGCACGGCGCGCGACGCGATCCTCGCCGAGCCGGGTCTGCGCCCGCACTTCCTCGGGGCCGACCTGCGGTCGCTCCACGAGGCCCACCCGGCGCCGGAGGCCGCGGACGACGGCTGGTGGACGTGCGGGCGGAGCGCGGCACGGGTCGAGGACGGGGCGTTGCGCCTCGACGTGCGCGGTCCCGCGACGATCGACACCGTGCGGGTGGCGGCGTCCGCGGCGTGGGCGACGGTCGACGAGGGCGGCGTCGTCGACGCCGCGAGCGTGCCCGAGATCGCCGTCGGCTCGCACTGACCCGGCAGCCGGGCTGCCCGTGACGTCGGACGATCGCGGCGCGGCAGTCCTCGAGGTGCCGGTCCGGTGGGTCGTAACCGGTAGCGTGGGCGGCGGCGGCCACGAGGCCGCCGTCGCAGCACCGGAGGGAGCAGAGATGGCGGACGGGAACGTGCCGGGCGTCGCGACGCCGGGCGACCTCCGGCGCCGCGAGGTCGTCCTCGCGTCGGGGCCCCACGACGTACCGGGAGCGGTCGACGCGTCCGGCGCGCTCGACGACGCGCTCGCGCGGCTCGACCACCTCGACTCGCTGGCGACTCCGGCGCACGTGGAGGTGCTCGAGGCGGTGCACGAGGCGCTCGTGGCCGACCTGGCGCGCTCGGAGGACTGAGCGTGGCGGGAGGCTCGGGTGCTCGTCTGGACGGCGAGCTGGTGCGACGCGGCCTCGCCCGCTCGCGGCGCCACGCGGCAGAGCTCCTCGCGGCAGGCAGGGTGACGCGGGACGGTCTGCCGGTGACCAAGGCGTCGCTCGCCGTCGGGACGCAGACCGTGCTGGCCGTCGTCCCCGACCCGGACGACCCCGGGTACGCGTCGCGAGCCGCGTTCAAGCTGGCCGGGGCGCTGGACGCGCTCGAGGCGCTGCGCGGCGGCGTGCCGGGGCTGCCGGCGCCGCCCCGCGTCGACGGCGCCCGGTGTCTCGACCTCGGTGCCTCGACCGGCGGGTTCACCGACGTGCTCCTGCGCCGGGGCGCTCACGAGGTGGTCGCGGTCGACGTCGGGCACGACCAGCTCGTCCCTGCCCTGCGTGCGGACCCGCGGGTCGAGGTCCACGAAGGGCTCAACGTGCGCGACCTCGTGCCCGAGCACGTGGGCGCCGTACCGGACCTGGTGGTGGGCGACCTGTCCTTCATCTCGCTCGCGATGGTGCTCCCGGCCGTCGCCGGTGTCGTCGGCCCCGGGACGGACCTGCTGCTGCTCGTGAAGCCGCAGTTCGAGGTCGGTCGCGACCGGCTCGGCAGCGGAGGCGTGGTCCGCGACCCGTCGCTGCACGCCGAGGTCGTCACGTCGGTCGCCCGTCACGCCGCGCTCGCCGGGCTGCGGCCGGTGGCGGTGGTCCCGAGCCCGTTGCCGGGACCCAGCGGGAACCGCGAGTACTTCTGGTGGCTGCGGGCGGGCGACTCCCGCGAGGTGGACGACTCCGCCGTGGCCGAGGCCGCGAGGCGCGCCGTGGCCTGGGACCCGGCGCCCGGGGCCGACGCCCCACCCGTCGCCGTCGTGCTGCCAGCACCCGGTCGCGAGACCGCGCAGACCATCCGCTCGACTGGAGGAGCACCGTGACACGTCGCGTGCTGATCGTCACCCACGGCGGCCGCCCGGAGGCGGTCGTCGCGCTGCGTGAGGCGGTCACCGAGCTCGAGGCCGCGGGCTTCGCCGTCACCCTGCACGACGACGACCTCGCCGAGACCTTCGGCGACCACATGGCGCTGACCCGTGTCCGCGAGGGGGTCACCGAGTCCGAGGTCGTCATGGTGCTGGGCGGTGACGGCACGATCCTGCGGGCGGCAGAGCTCACCCACGGGACCGAGGTCCCGATCCTCGGCGTCAACCTCGGTCACGTCGGGTTCCTCGCCGAGAGCGAGCGCGAGGACCTCCACGCGGCGGTGGCACGTCTCGTCGCGGGGGACTACACGGTCGAGGAGCGCACCGTCGTCGAGGTGCGTGTGCACCTCCCGGACGGCGGCGAGCCGCTCACCGGCTGGGCGCTCAACGAGGCGACGGTCGAGAAGGCCCAGCGCGAGCGCATGATCGAGGTCGCGATCGGCGTCGACGGCCGGCCGGTGTCCTCGTTCGGGTGCGACGGCGTCGTGACCGCGACCGCGACGGGCTCCACGGCCCACGCGTTCTCCGCGGGCGGGCCCGTGATGTGGCCCGAGGTGGACGCCGTCCTCGTCGTCCCGCTCGCGGCCCACGCGCTCTTCGCCCGCCCGCTCGTCGTCGGGCCGCGGTCGACCGTGACCGTGGACGTCCTGCCGCGCTCCGCGTCGCCCGGCGTCCTGACGTGCGACGGCCGACGCCGCATCGACCTGCCCAACGGCTCGCGCGTCGAGGTGCGCCGCAGCCCCACACCGCTGCGGTTCGCCCGGCTGAGCACCGCCCCGTTCACGGACCGGCTCGTCTCGAAGTTCTCGCTGCCCGTGGTGGGCTGGCGCGAGCGCGCAGCCGACATCGCCGCCACGACGACAGCCGCCACGACGACAGCCGCCCCGACGGCGAGCCGCGCGTCCGTGGCGCCCGACCCTGAGGAGGAGTGAGCGTGCTCGAGGAGATCGTCATCGAGAACCTCGGCGTCATCCGGTCGGCGCGCGTGCCGCTCGGACCGGGCCTGACCGTCATCACGGGGGAGACCGGCGCCGGCAAGACCATGGTGCTCACCGGCCTGGGGCTGCTCATGGGCGGCAAGGCCGATCCCGCGACGGTGCGGCCGGGTGCCGCGACCGCCGTGGTCGAGGGCCGCGTGCGGGTCGTGGACCGTCCAGCGGTGGCGCGCCGGGTCGACGACGCAGGCGGGGAGGTGGACGACGACGGCACCGTCGTCGTGCTGCGGACCGTCGCCGCAGAGGGCCGCTCGCGCGCGCACCTCGGCGGGCGGAGCGTGCCGCAGGGCGTGCTCGCCGAGCTCGCGGACGACCTCGTCACCGTGCACGGGCAGTCCGACCAGCTCCGCCTGCGCACGGCGAGCAGGCAGCGCGAGGCGCTCGACGCGTTCGCCGGACCCGAGCACCGCGCCCTGCTCGACCGGTACCGTGCCGCCTGGGCGGAGCGGAGCGCGCTCCAGGCGGAGATCGACGACCTCACGACCCGAGCCGGAGAGCGGGCGCGCGAGGCCGAGCTCCTGCGCCTCGGCCTCGCCGAGGTGGAGCGCGTCGACCCGCAGCCGGGCGAGGACGTCGAGCTCGCCGCGCTGGTGGCCCGTCTCGGCAACGTCGAGGAGCTGCGCGTCGCGGCACAGCTCGCGCACGACGCGATCGCGGGCGACGACGCCGCCGAGCAGCAGGAGGACGCCGTCACCTCGGTCGACCGCGCTCGCCGCGCGCTCGAGTCGGCGGCTCCCACCGACCCGGCGCTCGCACGGTTCGCCGAACGGCTCGCCGAGGTGGGGTACGTCCTCGCGGACGTCGCCACGGAGATCTCCGGGTACGTCGAGGACCTCGCCGCGGACCCGGCGGGGCTCGAGACGTCGCACGCGCGGCTCGCGGAGCTCGGCACGCTGACCCGCAGCTACGGCCAGACGATCGACGACGTGCTCGCGTGGGCGAGCGACGCCGGGCTGCGCCTGCTGGACCTCGACGACGGCGGTGAGCGGCTGCGCGCCGCGACGGAGCGGCGCGACGAGCTCGACGCGGAGCTGGGGAGCGTCGGCGCTGCGGTCACGGCGTCCCGCGACCGCGCGGGCGCGGAGCTCGCCGCGGCGGTGACGGACGAGCTGCGCGGTCTCGCGATGAGCGGTGCGAGCCTGGTGGTCGACGTCGCTGCGGCGGACGAGCCGGGCCCGTGGGGTGCGGACGCGGTGACGTTCTCCCTCACCCCGCACCCCGGCGCGCCGCCGCGGCCGCTCGGCAAGGGCGCCTCCGGGGGCGAGCTCTCGCGCGTCATGCTCGCCATCGAGGTAGCGCTCGCGACGTCGGCCGTGGGTGCCGACGGCAGCGGGCCGGCGCTGCCGACGTTCGTGTTCGACGAGGTCGACGCAGGGGTCGGGGGGAAGGCGGCGGTCGAGGTGGGCCGGCGGCTCGCGGCGCTCGCACGCCGGGCGCAGGTGGTCGTCGTGACGCACCTCGCGCAGGTCGCGGCCTTCGCCGACGACCAGCTCGTGGTGACGAAGTCCTCGCCGGAGCGCGACGAGGTAGGCGACGCCGACAGCCCGGTGACCGTGACGGGCGTGCGGAAGGTCACGGGGGAGGACCGGGTGCGCGAGCTGGCGCGGATGCTGTCCGGACAGGAGGACTCCGACGCGGCCCTGCGGCACGCGCACGAGCTCCTCGAGTCGTCGGTCGTGGGACGATAGGGCACGATGAAGCTGACTCTGCGCAAGACCACGCTGCCGGAGACCGGACCCGACACGTTGGGCCCGGCCAGGGTCGACGCCCGGACGAAGGCCCTGACCAAGCGGCTGCAGCCGGGCGACGTCGCGGTCATCGACCACGTCGACATCGACCGCGTGGCGGCGGACGCCCTCGTCGCGGCGAAGCCCTCGGCGGTCCTCAACGCTGCACGGTCCGTGTCCGGCAGGTACCCGAACCTCGGCCCCGACATCCTCGTCGCGGCCGGCATCGTGCTCGTCGACGACCTCGGACCGGCGATCATGGCGATCCCGGACGGCCGCGAGGTACGCCTCGACGGGAACAAGATCCTGCTCGGCGACGACCTCGTCGCGGAGGGCGTCGTCCAGACGGAGGCGACGGTCGCCGACAGCCTCGAGGAGGCGCGCGCCAACCTCTCGGCCGAGATCGAGTCGTTCGCCGAGAACACGATGGACTACCTGCGGCGGGAGCGCGAGCTCCTGCTCGACGGCGTCGGCGTCCCGGACATCCGTACCGAGATCGACGGCCGCCAGGTGCTCATCGTGGTGCGCGGCTACCACTACCGCGAGGACCTCGCGACGCTGCGGCCCTACATCAAGGAGTACCGGCCCGTGCTCATCGGGGTCGACGGTGGCGCGGACGCCATCCTCGACGCCGGCTGGAAGCCGGACCTGATCGTGGGCGACATGGACTCGGTGTCGGACCGTGCCCTGAGCTGCGGCGCGGAGATCGTCGTGCACGCGTACCGCGACGGCAAGGCACCGGGGCTCGAGCGGGTGAAGGAGCTCGGGGTGGACCCCGTCGTGTTCCCCGCGACGGGCACGAGCGAGGACATCGCGATGCTCCTCGCCGACGACAAGGGTGCCGAGGTCATCGTCGCCGTCGGCACGCACGCGACGCTCGTCGAGTTCCTCGACAAGGGACGGGCGGGCATGGCGAGCACGTTCCTGACGCGCCTGCGGGTCGGTGGCAAGCTCGTCGACGCCAAGGGCGTCTCGCGCCTGTACCGGCACCGGATCTCCAACGTCCAGCTCACGCTGCTGTCGCTCGCGGGGCTGTTCGCCGTCGTCATGGCGCTGCTGTCGACGTCGGCCGGGCAGACGTTCTTCGGGCTCGTCGGCGCACGGTTCGACGACCTGACCTCCTGGATCGGCGCCCTGTTCGGCGGAGGCTGACCACCGGCGGCACCACGGCGCGACCACGGTCGCCCGAGGAGTCGCCCGGTCGCCGGCGGCACCCGCCTGCCGGCCCTCCGGACCGCACCCGACCACCTGACCACCTGCAGCACGCACCGAAGGACACCACCGCACAGTGATCGACTTCAGGTACCACATCGTCTCGTTGATCTCCGTCTTCCTCGCGCTGGCGGTCGGGATCATCCTCGGCGCCGGGCCGCTCCAGGGCGCGATCGGCGACCAGCTCACCGGGCAGGTCGAGCAGCTGCGCGCCGAGCGCAACGAGCTGCGCGACGAGCTCGACCGGGCGAACGTCACGCTCGACGACGGTGCGCGCTACATCGAGGCGGCCGGCCCTCAGCTCGTCGCCGGGTCGCTCCAGGACCGTCGCGTGGCCGTCGTCGACCTGGACGGTGCCGACGGTGAGCGCGACGAGCAGATCGGCGCGCAGCTCGAGTCCGCGGGCGCGAGCGTCGTCGCGCAGGTGCGTCTCACGGACTCGTGGACGAGCGAGGAGGAGGTGAGCGCGCGGGACACCGTGGCGGAAGGGCTCGCCGACAAGCTCGGCGACGTGCCGGAGGACGCCTCGACGGACCAGCGGCTCGCGCGCGCTCTCGCGCTCGCGCTGACGGGCACGTCCCCGCAGGACCCCGACGCGCGCAGCGACGAGGCCGTGGAGCTCGAGACGCTGCTCGAGCGCTTCGCACTCGTCGACGTGGTCGAGGAGCAGGTCGCGCCGGCCGACGTCGTGCTCCTCCTCGCCGGACCGGCGCCCGAGCAGGCCACCGATGCTGCGGCGGAAGCCACCGAGGCGCCCGCTCCCGACACCACCGTGATCGACATCGAGGTCCAGGTCGCCGTCGCGGCGCAGGACGTCGCGCAGGCCGCCCTCGTCGCCGGGAGCACCGCGGTGCCCGGTGACCTCGTCTCCACGATCCGCGGCTCCGAGGAGCTCGCGGCGAACCTCTCGACGGTGAGCGGGACCGAGGCCGAGCCCGGTCGCATCAACGTGCCGCTCGCGCTCGCGGCCCGGCTCGCGGACCAGGTCGGCCAGTTCGGCTTCGAGGAGAACGCCACGGCGGTCATGCCGCCGGCGGTCGAGCTGCCCCCTGTCGTCCGCGGCTCGGAAGGCGCAGACGACGCCGAGGGCGCCACGACGAGCACGACGACCGACCCGGGCGAGGGCTGACGTGGGGCGCGCGGGATCCGTGCTCCTGGCGGCCGCGGTCGCCGCGGCTACGACGGCTGTTCTGCGGCGGGCGCTCGAAGGTCGCTCCCCGGGCGGTGCCGAGCGCTGGACGCGCACGAACCACCGCGGCGAGCCCATCAGCATGCTCGAGGGTCCCGCCGTCGCCGCCGGCCTCGTCGCCGGAGCGCTCGCCACGGGCGCCGACGCGCGCACGCGGACGGCGACCGCGCTCGCGGCGGCAGGTGGCGGCGCCTTCGGCCTCGTCGACGACCTCACGGAGGACACGTCGACGCGCACGAAGGGGCTGCGCGGGCACCTGGGCGCGCTCGCGCACGGCACGGTCACGACC
Organism: Cellulosimicrobium sp. So1_17; assembly: GCF_055181235.1. Lineage (NCBI taxonomy): Bacteria > Bacillati > Actinomycetota > Actinomycetes > Micrococcales > Promicromonosporaceae > Cellulosimicrobium > Cellulosimicrobium sp. So1_17. The sequence goes on along the minus strand of NZ_CM143702.1, from coordinate 991,880 downwards.
GGCGGGCTCAAGGTGCTCGGCATCGGCGCGACGTCGCTCGTCGCGGCGGCCGTCGGCACCCGCCGCCGCGGCTCGGCGCTCGGTCACCTCGTCGACGTCGGCGTCAACGGCGCCCTCGTCGCGGGGACCGCCAACCTCGTGAACCTCCTCGACCTGCGCCCGGGCCGCGCCCTCAAGGCGTCCGCGCTCGTCTCCGTGCCGTTCGCCGGGTCGGCAACCGGTGGGACGACAGGCGCCGTCCTCGGTGCGGGCGCCGCCGCCGCACCGGCAGACCTCGGCGAGCGCGACATGCTCGGCGACTGCGGGGCGAACGCACTCGGCGCCGTGCTCGGGAGCCAGGTCGCGTTCGCCGCGCCGCGGGCCGTGCGCTGGCTCGCGCTCGCGGGCGTCGTGGGGCTGACCCTGGCGAGCGAGAAGGTCAGCTTCTCGGCCGTCATCCAGGGCAACGACGTGCTGCGGCGCGTCGACACGTGGGGGCGGCGCGCCGCGTGAGCGGACGTCCCGGGCGCCTGCGCGCGGCGACCCAGACGCTCGCGGGCGCGGCCGTGATGATCACGGTCGTGACGGTCGCGAGCCGTCTCGTCGGTTTCGCGCGCTCGCTCGTCCTGTCGTCGACGCTGGGCACGACCGGCGTCGGGACGGCGTACTCGTCGGCGAACATCCTGCCGAACGTGCTGTTCGAGGTGGCGGCGGGCGGGGCGCTCGCCGGCGCCGTCGTGCCGCTCCTCGCAGGACCGATCGCACGCCGCTCGCAGGCGGACGTCTCGCGCATCGCGTCTGCGGTGCTCGGCTGGACGCTGCTCGTGCTCGTGCCGCTGGGCGCGCTCCTCGCGCTGCTCGCCGAGCCGATCGCCGCGACGCTCATGTCGAGGTACCCGGAGCTCGTCGACGTCACGGCGACGTTCGTCCGCGTGTTCGCGCTCCAGGTCCCGCTCTACGGCGTCGCCGTCGTGCTCGGCGGCATCCTCCAGGCGCACAAGCGGTTCTTCTGGCAGGCGTTCTCCCCGCTGCTGTCGAGCCTCGCCGTCATCGCGGTCTACCTCGTGTTCGTCGGGCTCGCCGACGGGAACCAGGCGGACGTCGCCGCGCTCTCGGGCCAGGCGATCGCGTGGCTGGGCTGGGGGACGACCGTCGGGGTAGCGGTCCTCGCGATCCCGCTCGTCGGGCCCGTGCTGCGGACCGGGACCCGGCTGCGGCCGCGGCTGCGGTTCCCGCACGGCGAGGGCGTGCGGGCGCGCAACCTCGCTCTCGCGGGCGTCGGGGCGCTCGTCGCGCAGCAGCTCTCGGTGCTCGCCGCGATGGGCGCCGCGCTGCAGTTCGGCCCCCAGTCGACGTTCCCGACGTACACGTTCGTGCAGCAGGTCTACCTCCTCCCGTACGCGGTGCTGGCCTTCCCGCTCGCGACGAGCGCCTTCCCGCGGCTCGCCGAGCACGTCGCCCACGCCCGCCAGGACCGCTTCCGCGAGCTGCTCGCGACGACGACACGCGCGCTGGTCGTCGTCTCGGGGCTCGGCGTCGCGGCGCTCGTCGCGGCGTCCGGGCCGGTCGAGGTGGTGTTCGCCGCCGTCGCGCGGACGACCGTCGAGGGCCTCGGGGCCGGCGTGGCGTGGATGGCCCCGGGCATCGTCGGCTACGCCCTGATCCTGCACCTGTCGCGCGCGCTCTACACGATCGACCGCCAACGCGCCGCGGTCGTCGCGACGGTCGCGGGGTGGGTCATGGTGGCGGTCGCCGTCTTCGTCCTGCCGGCCGTGACGGGCGCGCGTGACGCCGAGGGCGTGCTGTCGATGCTCGGACTCGCGACCACGCTCGGCATGACCGTCGCGGGCGCGGGTCTGCTCCTCGGCGTCCGGCGGTTCGCCGGGGTCGCGGCGGTCGCCGGTGTGCTGCGCACGCTCCTCGTCACGGGTGTCGGATCCGCTGCCGGAGCCACCCTCGGCGCGCTGCTCTCCCGTGCGCTCCTGCCTGACGACGCGGGCTGGCTCCCGGCCGTCGGCGTCGGGGCCCTCGCGGCGGTCCTCGCGGGCGTCGTCGTCCTGGGGACGTCTCTCGTGGTCGACCGTCCCGCGTTGCTGGGCGTCGTCCGCCGTGGGGCGACGGAGCCGGCGCGCACCGAGGACGGGCCGGTCGACCCGTCCTCGTCCTGAGGGGAGCACGGCGAGGTGTGAGGCGACCGACGTCGTGCGGGCGCCGGGTCCGCGTGCCGTCGCCCGGGCCGCTGTTAGGATGGAGTTCCGTGGCAGATCACCTGAACCGGCCCTCCTCCCGCCTCAACGCCTCGGGCGCTCGATCCGAGCACCGCACCGCGCACGTCTTCGTCACCGGCGGCGTCGCCTCCTCGCTCGGCAAGGGCCTGACCGCCTCGAGCCTCGGTCGTCTGCTCCGCTCGCGCGGACTGCGGGTCACCATGCAGAAGCTGGACCCGTACCTCAACGTCGATCCCGGGACGATGAACCCGTTCCAGCACGGCGAGGTCTTCGTCACCGAGGACGGCGCCGAGACGGACCTGGACATCGGGCACTACGAGCGCTTCCTCGACGTCGACCTCGAGGCGTCCGCGAACGTCACGACCGGTCAGGTGTACTCCCAGGTCATCGCCCGCGAACGGCGCGGCGAGTACCTCGGCGACACGGTCCAGGTGATCCCGCACATCACCGACGAGATCAAGTCGCGCATGCGCGCCCAGGCGGGCGAGGACGTCGACGTCATCATCACCGAGGTCGGCGGCACGGTCGGCGACATCGAGTCCCAGCCGTTCCTCGAGGCCGCGCGCCAGGTGCGCCACGAGCTCGGCCGCGACGACGTGTTCTTCCTGCACGTCTCGCTCGTGCCGTACATCGGGCCCTCGGGCGAGCTCAAGACGAAGCCGACGCAGCACTCCGTGGCGGCGCTGCGCTCGATCGGCATCCAGCCCGACGCGATCGTGCTGCGGGCCGACCGCGTCGTTCCCGACCCGGTGAAGCGCAAGATCGCGCTCATGTGCGACGTCGACAACGAGGCCGTCGTCAACGCCGTGGACGCACCGAGCATCTACGACATCCCGCGCGTGCTGCACTCCGAGGGCCTGGACGCCTACGTCGTGCGCCGCCTCGGCCTGCCGTTCCACGACGTCGAGTGGGACGGCTGGAGCCAGCTCCTCGAACGCGTGCACGAGCCCGCCCACCGGGTCGAGGTCGCTCTCGTCGGGAAGTACATCGACCTGCCGGACGCCTACCTGTCCGTCACGGAGGCGCTGCGCGCCGGCGGCTTCGCCAACGACGCGAAGGTCACCATCCGCTGGGTCGCCTCGGACGAGTGCCAGACGCCGGCCGGCGCCGACGACGCGCTGCACGGCGTCGACGCGGTGCTCGTGCCGGGCGGTTTCGGCGTGCGCGGCATCGAGGGCAAGCTCGGCGCCTTGCGGTGGGCGCGCGAGAACAAGGTCCCGACGCTCGGGATCTGCCTCGGTCTCCAGTCGATGGTCATCGAGTACGCGCGCAACGTGCTCGGTATCGCGGACGCGTCCTCGACGGAGTTCCACCCGGAGACGTCGGACCCGGTCATCGCGACGATGGAGGAGCAGCTCGCGATCGTCGGGGGCGACGGCGACCTGGGCGGGACGATGCGCCTCGGCTCGTACGAGGCGGCCCTCGTGCCCGGGTCGGTCGTCGCGAAGACCTACGGCGCGGAGCGCGTCTCCGAGCGTCACCGCCACCGCTACGAGGTGAACAACGCGTACCGCGGCCGTCTCGAGGAGGCCGGGCTCGTCGTCTCGGGCGCGTCGCCGGACTCCTCGCTCGTCGAGTTCGTCGAGCTGCCCGCGGACGTGCACCCGTACTACGTGAGCACGCAGGCCCACCCCGAGTTCAAGTCGCGCCCGACCCGCGCGCACCCGCTGTTCGCCGGGCTCGTCGCGGCCGCGCTCGAGAACCAGGCGGACTGAGTGGCCGCCGACCTGGGCGACGCGACGTCGCCGGCCGGTGCGCGCCCGGACGAGCCGGTGGTGGACACCCTGGCGCCGCGACCGGTCGTGGAGACGTCCCTCGTGCACGAGGGACGCGTCTTCGACCTGCGCTCCGACGTGGTCGAGCTCGGTGACGGACCCGTGACGCGCGAGTACCTCGACCACCCGGGGGCGGTCGCGGTCGTCGTCCTGGACGACGACGAGCGCGTCCTCCTGCTGCGCCAGTACCGGCACCCGGTCCGGCGTGAGCTGTGGGAGGTGCCCGCGGGCCTGCTCGACGTCGACGGGGAGGACGCCCAGCTCGCCGGCGCTCGTGAGCTCGCCGAGGAGGCGGACCTGCGGGCGGGTCGCTGGGACGTGCTCGTCGACTACTTCACGACGCCGGGCGGCTCCAACGAGGCGCTGCGCGTGTTCCTCGCGCGCGACCTGTCGCCGGTCCCGGAGGCCGAGCGGTTCGCGCGCGAGGCCGAGGAGCTCGACATGGAGCTGCGCTGGGTCCCGCTCGACGAGGCGCTCCGCGGGGTCCTCGCGGGTGAGCTGCACAACCCGTCGGCCGTCGTCGGCATCCTGGCGGCGGCCGCGTCGCGGGCAGGCGGCTGGTCGTCGCTGCGCCCGGCCGACGCGCCCTGGCCGGAGCGCCGCGGCGGCTGAGCCGGTCGCCCCGGGCGCTCAGGCGCCCGGGGCGACCGTCGCCGTCGTGGGAACCTCGAGCGCGCCACGCGTCCGTGTCGTGAGGACCACGCGCGTCGTGCCCGCCACGAGCAGCGCGGACCCCAGCATGTGCAGCCCGACGAGGAGCGCGGGGAGCCCCGTGAAGTACTGGACGTAGCCGATCGCGCCCTGGGCGAGCGTGATGGCGAGCAGGAGCCACGCCGCCCGGCGGACGGTCTCGGACGCCGACCGGACCCGGACCAGGTAGACGACGAGGACGGCCACGAAGGCCCACACGGACCACGCGTGGAGCTTGCTCATGAGCGCCGGGTCGACGGCGAGGCGATAGCCGACCTCGGAGTCGCCGCTGTGAGGGCCGGCGCCCGTCGTGATCACGCCGAGCACCACGACGACGGCGGTGAGCCCGCCGAGCACCCACGCGAGGGTGCGCGTGGGCACGTCGACGGTCGGCACGGGCGGCCCGTCGCCCTCGCCGGAGCGGTGCAGGAGCAGGAGGGAGACGGCCACGAGCGCCGCCGAGACGACGAAGTGCAGCGAGACCCACCCCGGGTGCAGGTGGAGCAGCACGATGACGCCGCCGATGACCGCCTGCGCGGCGACGCCGAGCAGCGGGACGGCTCCGAGCACGCGGTACGACAGGACGCGTGAGCGGTCCGTCCAGACCAGCACGAGGGCCGCGATCGCGATGACGCTGAGCACGCCGGTGAGCGTGCGGTTCCCGAACTCGACGAACTGGTGGTACGTCGTCTCCGGGTGGAACTGGGCGGTGAACTGACCGGGCTCGCACTGGGGCCAGGTCGAGCAGCCGAGCCCGGAGCCCGTGAGCCGGACCGCGCCGCCCGTGACGATGATGCCGATCTGCGCCACGAGGTTCGCGACGAGCACGGGCTTCGTCCAGCGTCGCCAGCGGGCGAGGCGGTCGGGGTGTTCCGCACCGCCGGCCGTGGTGTCGGTGCCGGTGGCCGTGTCGCGCGCGGGAGGCGTTGTGCTCACGCGTCCCACGGTATCCGGGCACGCGGTCACGCCCGGAATCCTGCGGGTGTGAGATGCGTCCGCGCGGGCGCTCAGGTCCAGCGGAACAGCTTGCCTGCGCCCCAGCCGAGCGCCGCGGTCCACCCGAGCAGGACGACCACGGAGAACGGCGGCACCGAGCCGTCGAGCAGCGCGCCCCGCATCGCCTCGCCGAGCGCGCCGGAGGGGAGGAGCAGGGCGACGTGGGCGAGCGGCCCGGGGAGCTGCTCCGCGGGCACGAGCACGCCGCCGCCGACGGTGAGGAGCACGAGGACGAGGTTCGCGACGGCGAGCACGCCCTCCGCGCGCAAGGTCCCGGCGAGGAGCATCGCGAGCGACGTGAACGCAGCCGTGCCGAGCAGGACGGCGAGGACCGCCGCCGGGACTCCCGCGAGGACGGGCTGCCAACCGAGGGCCAGCGCGACGCCGGAGATCACGATCACCTGGACGACCTCGACGGCGAGGACGCCCAGCACCTTGCCCGCGAGCAGCCCGCCGCGGCCCAGGGGAGTGGTCGACATGAGGCGCAGCACGCCGTTGCGGCGGTCGAACGCCGTCGCGATGGCCTGGGACGTGAAGGCCGTCGACATGACGGCGAGCGCGAGGACGCCGGGCGTCACGAAGTCCACGCGCGACGCGCCACCCGTGTCGAGGTCGACGAACGACGTGAGGACGAGCCCCAGCAGGAGCATCACCGGCAGGACGACCGTCACGAGCAGCTGCTCGCCGTTGCGCAGGATCATGCGCGTCTCGAACGCGGTCTGAGCCACGACGCGTCGCCACGCGGGTGCGGCGAGCGTGGAGACGGTCGCTGCGGGGCCCGCGGCCACGGGCGCGGCCGTCGACCGGCTCGTGGTCGGCGACGAGTTCTCGGGCGTGGTCATCGCAGGTGCCGTCCCGTGAGGTCGAGGAACACGTCCTCGAGCGTGCGACGGCCCACCGTGACGCGCGAGGCCAGGACGCCGCGCGCGGCGAGCCACGTGGTGAGCGCCACGAGCGTCGCGGGGTCGGCGGGCCCGGTGAGGGTGTACGAGCCGGGCTGCGGCTCGGCGACGAGCCATGCGGCCCGCGTCAGGTCGTCGGACAGCGCCGTGGGGTCCGCGAGCGCGGCGTCCAGGCCTGCGAGGTCGAGCCCGGGTTCCGCCTCGAAGCGCACCGTCCGGTCGGCCTCGCCGTCCGCCCCGGCCTCGAGGAGCGAACGCGTGGCACCCGCGGCGATGACCCTGCCGTGGTCGACGACGTAGACCTGGTCCGCCAGGTCCTCCGCCTCGTCCATGAGGTGCGTCGTGAGGACGATGGCGACGCCGTCGGCCCGCAGCTCGCGCACGAGCTCCCACACCGCGTGCCGGCTCTGGGGGTCCATGCCCGCGCTGGGCTCGTCGAGGAACACGACGTCGGGCCGCCCGACCACGGCGGCGGCGAGCGCGAGGCGCTGCCGCTGGCCGCCCGAGAGGCGTCGCACGGTCGTGCGCGCGAAGCTCTCCAGCCCGAGGCGCTCGGTGAGCTCGCCGACGTCGCGCGGCCTCGCGTACATCGACGCGACGTGGCGCAGCATCTCGAGCGCGCGGACCCCGGTCGGCAGGCCGCCGTCCTGCAGCATCACACCGACCCGGGGGCGCAGTTCGCGCGCCTCGGAGACCGGGTCCAGCCCCAGCACCCGGACGCTGCCGGCGTCGGGTGCGCGGAGGCCCTCGCAGCACTCGACGGTCGTCGTCTTCCCCGCGCCGTTCGGTCCGAGCACCGCGGTGATCGCGCCGCGCTCCGCGGTGAGCGACACGCCGTCGACGACGGCACGACCGTCGTAGCGCTTCACGAGGTCGTGCACGAGCACGGCAGGGGCGGGCACCCGGCCGATTCTAGGGGTCTCTCGCGTCGCCGAGCCGCCCCGCGGGCCCGGACGGCACGGCTGTCGCGTACGCCACATCCGTGCCCGCAGGACGCGGGTCTGAGGGTGGCCTTGCTTGCGCTCCGGCAATTAGGGAACAACCATGTTGTCTATATCGGGGCCGCGCCGTGCGCGCGAGCGACCCGGTCCCTGATCCACCGACGACCCGCAGAGGACGCACCGCAGGAGGTGAGCATGGCAGCAGGAGCAACCCCGCCCGGCATGCTGCGCCCCGTGGTGCACCCCGCGGACGCGGACGGACGCACGCGCGAGCGCGTGCTCGAGCTCGTCGCGAGCGCGGGCCCCGTGAGCGCCGCCGACCTCGCGGCGACCCTCGGCCTCACCCCGGCCGCGGTCCGCCGCCACCTCGCACTCCTCGAGGTGGACGACCTCGTCGCCGTGCACGACGCCGGTCACGCCACCGGGATGCGCGGTCGCCCCGCGCGGCGGTACGTGGCGACGTCCGCCGGACAGGGCGAGCTCTCGGGCACGTACGCCGACCTCGCCACCGACGCCCTGCGCTTCCTCCGCGACGTGGCCGGTCCCGACGCCGTCGAGCGGTTCGCGCACGAGCGGCTCGCCGAGCTCGGCGAGCGCTACGCCGGACGCCTGGACGCCGACGACGTCGAGGGCCGGGCCGCGCAGCTCGCCGCGGCGCTCGCGGACGACGGCTACGCGGCCAGCGTGCGTCCCGTCCCCGGGACCTCGGCCGTGCAGCTGTGCCAGGGGCACTGCCCCGTGCAGCACGTCGCGGAGGAGTTCCCGCAGCTGTGCGAGGCGGAGGCCCAGGTCTTCGCCCAGCTCCTCGGCTCGCACGTGCAGCGTCTCGCGACCCTCGCCGGGGGCGGGCACGCGTGCACGACGAACATCCCGCTCCACCCGGCCGCCCGGCTCCCGGGCGCCGGTGACGTCCGGACGCGCGGGAGACCGCCGTCGGGCACGGGCTGACCGCACCGCACGACGACCCGTCACGACCCTGACCACCCGCACGACCGCACGACGCCGGGTATCCCGGCCGCCCCGAACCGACTGCCCCCTCCGCATCGACGGACAGTGGAAGGAACACCATGAGCGCTCCCACCCAGGACGCCGCCGGCACGGCTCTGCCGACCGGTGAGAAGCAGACCGACGACGAGATCATCGCCTCGATCGGCTCCTACGAGTACGGCTGGCACGACAGCGACGCCGCCGGGATGTCCGCGCAGCGCGGGCTCTCCGAGGAGGTCGTGCGCAACATCTCCGCGCTGAAGAACGAGCCGGAGTGGATGCTCAAGGGCCGCCTCAAGGCGCTGCGCCTGTTCGACAAGAAGCCGATGCCGAGCTGGGGCTCCGACCTCACGGGCATCCACTTCGACAAGATCAAGTACTTCGTGCGCTCCACGGAGAAGCAGGCCACGAGCTGGGACGACCTGCCCGAGGACATCAAGGCCACGTACGACCGGCTCGGCATCCCGGAGGCGGAGAAGCAGCGCCTCGTCGCGGGCGTCGCGGCGCAGTACGAGTCCGAGGTCGTCTACCACCAGATCCGCGAGGACCTCGAGGCGCAGGGCGTCATCTTCGTCGACACGGACACGGGCCTGCGCGAGTACCCGGAGCTCTTCCAGGAGTACTTCGGCACGGTCATCCCGTCCGGTGACAACAAGTTCGCGGCGCTCAACTCGGCCGTGTGGTCGGGCGGGTCGTTCGTCTACGTGCCGCCGGGCGTGCACGTCGAGATCCCGCTCCAGGCCTACTTCCGCATCAACACGGAGAACATGGGCCAGTTCGAGCGGACGCTGATCATCGCGGACGAGGGCTCGTACGTGCACTACGTCGAGGGCTGCACCGCGCCGATCTACTCGAGCGACTCGCTGCACTCCGCGGTCGTCGAGATCATCGTCAAGAAGAACGCGCGCGTGCGCTACACGACCATCCAGAACTGGTCGAACAACGTCTACAACCTCGTGACCAAGCGGGCGACCGCGGCCGAGGGCGCGACGATGGAGTGGGTCGACGGCAACATCGGCTCGAAGGTCACCATGAAGTACCCGGCGATCTACCTGCTCGGCGAGCACGCGCGCGGCGAGACGCTCTCCATCGCGTTCGCGGGCGAGGGCCAGCACCAGGACGCGGGCGCGAAGATGGTGCACGCCGCGCCGCACACGTCGTCGTCGATCGTCTCGAAGTCGGTCGCGCGCGGCGGTGGCCGCACGTCCTACCGCGGCCTGGTCCAGGTGCTCGAGGGCGCCTCGCACTCGGCCTCGACCGTGCTGTGCGACGCGCTCCTCGTCGACCAGATCTCCCGGTCCGACACCTACCCGTACGTCGACGTCCGCGAGGACGACGTGTCCATGGGGCACGAGGCGACGGTCTCGCGGGTGAGCGAGGACCAGCTGTTCTACCTCATGTCCCGGGGCATGGAGGAGACCGAGGCGATGGCCATGATCGTGCGCGGGTTCGTCGAGCCCATCGCGCGCGAGCTGCCCATGGAGTACGCGCTCGAGCTCAACCGCCTCATCGAGCTGCAGATGGAAGGGTCCGTCGGCTGATATGACCACCACCACCATTCCCGAAGAGGCCGGACTGACCACCGACCACTCGCGCGCGCAGGCCGACGGGGCGCACTCCCACGGCGTCGTCCCGCAGGGCTCGCGCGCCGAGCGCCTCACGTCGTTCGACCTCGCCGACATCCCCGTGCCCTCCGGGCGCGAGGAGGAGTGGCGCTTCTCGCCCGTCGCGCGGCTCGCGCCGCTGTTCGACGACAAGCTCGTCGGGCAGTCCGGCGGCGGCGACGTCCGTGTCACGGTCGTCGAGGCGCCCGAGGTGCAGGTCTCGATCGTCGGTCGCGGCGACGAGCGGCTCGGCACGGCCGGCAAGCCGGGCGACCGGACCGCCGTCACGGCGTGGAACTCCTTCGAGCAGGCGACCGTCATCACCGTGCCGAAGGAGGCCGTCGCGTCGGACGTCACCTCGGTGCGCGTCGAGGGCCACGGCGCCACGCCGACCGCGAGCCACGTCCTCGTGCGCGCCGAGCGGCACTCCGAGGCCGTCGTCGTGCTCGACCACATCGGTGCCGCGACGCTCAACGAGACGGTCGAGATCGTCGTCGAGGACGGCGCCCACCTCACCGTGGTCTCGGTCCAGGACTGGGCCGACGGCGCGGTGCACGCCTCGTCGCACCGTGCCCGCATCGGTCGGGACGCGCGCCTCAAGCACGTCGTCGTGACGCTCGGCGGCGACGTCGTGCGCATCACGCCCGACGCGGAGTTCACCGCCGAGGGCGGTGAGGTCGAGATGGTCGGCCTGTACTTCGCGGACGCGGACCAGCACCAGGAGCACCGCCTGTTCGTGGACCACGCCGTCCCGCGCTGCAAGTCCCGCGTGACGTACAAGGGCGCGCTGCAGGGCGAGGGTGCGCACACGGTGTGGGTGGGCGACGTGCTCATCCAGGCCGCGGCCGAGGGCACCGACACGTACGAGCTCAACCGCAACCTCGTCCTCTCCGACGGGGCGCGCGCGGACTCCGTGCCGAACCTCGAGATCGAGACGGGCGAGATCGAGGGCGCGGGTCACGCGTCGGCGACTGGCCGGTTCGACGACGAGCAGCTCTTCTACCTGCAGGCCCGGGGCATCCCCGAGATCGAGGCGCGCCGTCTCGTCGTGCGCGGCTTCTTCGCCGAGCTCATCCACGAGATCGGCGTCGAGTCGGTCGAGCAGCGCCTGCTGGACGCGATCGAGCGCGAGCTGAGCAAGTCGATGTCCGTCATCGACGGGACGGCCGAGGGCGTGGCGTGACCGCACAGCTCGCCTGCACCACCGCGGACCTCGGACCGGAGGAGGCGCTGCGCGTCGAGCTCGCGTCCGCCGCGGGGGCCACCGTCGAGGTCGCCGTCGTGCGCGACGGCGACGGCGGGTGGCACGCCATCTCGGACATCTGCTCCCACGGGGCCGTGTCCCTGTCGGACGGCGAGGTGGAGGGCTGCTTCGTCGAGTGCTGGCTGCACGGTTCGCAGTTCGACCTGCGGACCGGTCAGCCCACGGCGCTCCCCGCGATGCGGCCCGTGCCCGTCTACCCGGTGACGGTCGACGGCGAGCGCGTGCTCGTCGACGTCGACTCCACCGTCGGCACCCCCTGACACCCGGCCCGAGCGGCCGCACCCGAACGTCATCACCACACTTCTGGGAGAACCACGAATGTCCACTCTCGAGATCCGCGACCTGCACGTCAGCGTCGAGACCAAGGAAGGGCCGAAGCCGATCCTGCGCGGCGTCGACCTGACCATCAACAGCGGCGAGATCCACGCCATCATGGGGCCGAACGGCTCGGGCAAGTCCACGCTCGCCTACTCCATCGCCGGTCACCCCAAGTACCAGGTGACGAGCGGCTCCGTGACGCTCGACGGCGAGGACGTCCTCGCGATGAGCGTCGACGAGCGCGCCCGCGCCGGCGTGTTCCTCGCGATGCAGTACCCCGTCGAGGTGCCGGGCGTGAGCGTCTCGAACTTCCTGCGCACCGCGAAGACCGCGATCGACGGCGAGGCCCCCGCGCTGCGCCACTGGACCAAGGACGTCAAGGGCGCCATGGAGCGCCTGCGGATGGACGCGTCGTTCGCGGAGCGCTCGGTCAACGAGGGCTTCTCGGGTGGTGAGAAGAAGCGTCACGAGATCCTCCAGATGGAGCTCCTCAGCCCGAAGTTCGCCGTCCTCGACGAGACCGACTCCGGCCTCGACGTCGACGCGCTGCGCATCGTCTCCGAGGGCGTCAACCGCGTCCACGGCAACACCGACGCAGGCTTCCTGCTCATCACGCACTACACGCGCATCCTGCGCTACATCAAGCCGGACTTCGTCCACGTCTTCGTCGACGGCAAGGTCGCGGAGCAGGGTGGCTCGGAGCTCGCGGACCGCCTCGAGGAGGAGGGCTACGACCGCTACCTCGGCGGCTCGGTCGAGTCCGCCTCGGCCGCGTCGGCCTGACCGAGCGGTCCCGACCGCACGGCGCCGCAGCACCTGTGAGGAGACGACCATGACGACCACCGCGCACACCGCCGGCCGGCTCGACGGCAGCCCGTCGCGCCTGACGGCGGGCGAGCTCGCCGCCGTGCGGGCGGACTTCCCGCTGCTCGAGCGCACCGTGCGCGGTGGTCGTCCGCTCGTCTACCTCGACTCCGCGGCGACGTCGCAGAAGCCGCAGGTCGTCCTCGACACCGAGGTCGACTTCTACGAGGAGCGCAACGCCGCGGTGCACCGCGGCGCGCACCAGCTCGCCGAGGAGGCGACCGAGGCGTTCGAGGACGCCCGGGCCGACGTCGCGGCGTTCGTGGGCGCCCGACCGGGCGAGATCGTCTGGACGTCGGGCGCGACGGCCGCGATCAACCTCGTCGCGTACGGCCTGTCGAACGCGACGCTCGGCCGTGGGGGATCCGCGGCCTGCCGCTTCGCGCTCGCACCGGGCGACGAGATCGTGGTCACCGAGGCCGAGCACCACGCCAACATCGTGCCGTGGCAGGAGCTCGCGGCCCGCACGGGCGCCGTGCTCCGGTGGTTCGAGGTCGACGACGACGGGCGCGTGCGCGTCGAGGACGCGGCCACGGTGATCACCGAGCGCACGCGCGTCGTCGCGTTCACGCACGTGTCGAACGTGACGGGTGCGATCACGCCGGTGGCGCCGATCGTCGCGCGGGCGCGCGAGGTCGGCGCGCTCACGGTGCTCGACGCGTGCCAGTCGGTGCCGCACCTGCCCGTCGACCTGCCGGCGCTCGGCGTCGACTTCGCGGTCTTCTCGGCGCACAAGATGCTCGGCCCGACGGGCGTCGGCGCGCTCTACGGACGGCGCGAGCTGCTCGAGGCGCTGCCGCCCGTCACGACCGGCGGGTCGATGATCGAGGTCGTCACGATGACCGAGTCGTCGTACATGGCGCCGCCCCAGCGGTTCGAGGCGGGCACGCAGGCCGTGGCGCAGATCGTCGGGTTCGGTGCCGCGGCGCGGTACCTGCACGAGCTCGGCATGGGGGGCGTCGCCGCGCACGAGCACGACCTCGCGGCCGAGCTCCTGCGCGTCGGGGAGATCCCGGGCGTGCGGGTCGTGGGTCCGCGCGAGCCGGTCGACCGTCTCGCCGTCGTGTCGTTCGTCGTGGACGGCGTGCACGCGCACGACGTCGGGCAGGTGCTCGACGACGCAGGCATCGCCGTGCGCGTGGGCCACCACTGCGCCCAGCCCCTGCACCGGCGGTTCGGCGTCGCGGCGACGGCTCGCGCGTCCGCGTCGGTGTACACGACGCGCGAGGACGTCGACGCGTTCCGGGAAGCGTTGGCGGGGGTCCGCGCGTTCTTCTCGGTGGACTGAGAGGACTCCGGATGAGCTCGATGGAGCAGATGTACCAGCAGGTCATCCTCGACCACGCGAGGACCCCGCACGGGCGAGGTCTCGTCGAGGTGACCGACGGCGCGGCGCACGGCCAGTCGCACCAGGTCAACCCGACGTGCGGCGACGAGGTGACGCTGCGCGTGGAGCTCGCGCCCGCGTCGTCGGGCACGACGGCGGGTGGCGCCCCGGGCGGCGCGCCCACCATCGCTCGGGTGAGCTGGGAGGGCCAGGGGTGCAGCATCTCCCAGGCGTCCCTGTCCGTGCTCACGGACCTCGTGACCGGACGCCCGGTGACCGAGGCGGAGCACCTCGGCGAGGTGTTCCGCGAGCTCATGGGCTCGCGCGGCAAGGGCCTCGACGAGGCCGCGGAGGACGAGCTGGAGGACGCCACGGCGTTCACCGGTGTCTCGCAGTACCCTGCCCGCATCAAGTGCGCCCTGCTCGGCTGGGCGGCGCTGCGCGACTCGCTCGTGACCTCGGGCGCACTGGACCGGGTCGCCACAGACCAGAACCGCGCGGCGCACGCCGCGGGGGAGACGACGGAGGAGAACCGATGAGCACCGAGACCGGCGCACCCGTGGAGGGTGTCGCACCGAGCCCGCCGAACGTCGCGGACGTCGAGGAGGCGCTGCGCGACGTCATCGACCCCGAGCTCGGCATCAACGTCGTCGACCTCGGCCTCATCTACGGCATCCAGATCGACCAGAACAACCACGCGGTCATCGACATGACGCTCACGTCCGCGGCGTGCCCGCTGACCGACGTCATCGAGGACCAGTCCGCGCAGGCGCTCGACGGCCTCGTCGACGGCTTCCGCGTCAACTGGGTCTGGATGCCGCCGTGGGGCCCGGAGAAGATCACCGACGACGGCAAGGACCAGCTCCGCGCGCTGGGGTTCAACGTCTGACGACTGCCTCGCACCACCGACGCCGCGCCCCCGTACGGGGGCGCGGCGTCGTGCTGTCGCGACAGCGACGAGGGAGGCCATGACCGACCGGGCTCACCCGGCGTCGCCGCCCGTGTCGTCGCTGTTCACGATCTGGTTGCGGATCCTTCTGGTGCGTTGACGTGGACTGTCCTGAGTGTTGGGATATGTGCGCCCACACCACTTTTCGGAGGATCACGTGACACAGCAGGACCAGACCGGCTCGGGCGGATCCCCGCGGCAGGCGCGCTACCGCGGCAGGCACCTCCCGATGGTCGCGGTGGTCGTCGCGGCGACGATCGCCACCGCCCTGGCCTACAGCGGCATGGTCCTGTTCGGTCTCGAGGTCGCGCACATGTCGCCGCTCGAGGCGTACGGCCTGGCGGGCTTCCTCGAGGTCAGCCTCGTCGCCGTGGCGCTCATGGCGCGCAACGCGGCGCTCGAGGGTCGCCCGTACGGCATCCTCCTCACGCTCACCTGGGTGCTCTCCGGCACGTCCGGCGTGTTCGCGGCGCTCCACGAGATCGCCGTCCCGACCGACAGCACCCCGTACATGGTGGTGTTCCGGTTCGTGCCGCCGCTGGTCGCCGCCCTCATGTGGCACCTCGCCCTCGTGGGGGAGCGGCACATGGTCACGGGCCACACCCTCGACGAGCGTCGCCGCGAGACGCGCGTCCACGGGTACGTCACCGCCCTGGAGCAGTGGCGCGACGCACGCGTCGACAGCTCGGGCTCGGCGGCTGACCTGCGCAAGGTCCGTGCCGCCCACCAGCGTCAGCGCGCCGCTCGGGACGGTGCCCTCAAGCTGCTGACGGTCGAGGACTTCGAGCGCCGCATGCAGATCTGGGTCGACCGCCTGGAGGCCGCAGAGCGCCACGCCAACCGGCTCGACCTCATCGGGGCGAGCTCCGTCAAGCGCGGCACCGCCCGTGGGCCGGCCGAGACCTCCGCGGACCTCGCGGCCCGGACCGCCGCGCCCGCCGAGGCGCGCGGCCTGGAGAGCCTCGCGCTGGAGTCGGCGCGCGACGCCGATGTCCGCGCGATCGAGGCCCCGCAGTCCGTCGTGCCGACTCCGGGACGCCGGGCCGGCGCGGCACGGGCCGAGGCTCCGGTCGTCGATCCGGACGAGCAGCCCTACGCGCCCGAGACCGCCTTCGAGGCGCTTCCCGACCTCTCGGCGCGGGTCAAGGAGGTGTTCGGGCGCACCGGACCGCTCCCCTGGGACCAGCCCGTCCCGGACACCACCGGCGCGGCGCAGGCCGTCGAGCCCGCAGCCGTGACGGGTCACACTCGGCGCGTCGAGGTCTTCGACCTCGACCGTCCCCGAGGGGGCGCGCAGGCCGCGGCGACCGGGACCGACGAGGCCTCGCTGGGCGAGGACCCGACCGCCGAGCGCGACCGCCGCATCGTCGAGCTCGCCCGCCAGGGCCTGAACCAGCGGGAGATCGCCCAGCAGGTCTCGGCGTCGCGGTCGACCGTCAGCCGCATCGTGCGCCGCTACGAGGACCAGAAGCCCGTGGCGGAGGACGACCGGGAGCTCGCGAACGCCTGAACCAGACCGTCACGCACGACGGTCGCGGGCTGAACGGCCTGAACGGCCTGAACGGCGTGACGGCGGAGCCGGCCACGGCGACACGACACGCTCCCGGCGGGTCCGGGCCCGGTGGGCGGCGGTCCTCTAGCCTGACGACATCCCGTCAGCAGACGGGGACCGTGCGCCGAGCGCTGGCAAGGGAGTCGCGCGTGCGCGTCCTGCTCGTCATCGACCAGTTCGAGGATCCCACCAACGGGACGACGATCTCGGCCCGGCGCTTCGCGAACGCCCTGCGCGGGCGTGGCCACGAGGTGCGCGTCGCGTGCTGCGGCGACGCGGCTCGCGTGACGTCGACCCCGAGACCTCCGCGGACGACGTCGTGCGCTACCGGCTCGAACGGCGTGGAGCGTTCGCGTACGCCTGCCGGCTGGTCGTGCCGGTCGTGCCGATGGTCTTCACCTACGGCCGACGGTCCCGGTGGCGCCCCCGGCCACCGCTGCGGCTGACGATCCTCCCGGCCGAGCGACCCCGGGGCGCCGGCCCTGCCGACGTCGTCGAGCTCATGACCCGGTGCCGTGCGGCGATGGAGGCGGTCGTGCTGGAGTCTCCCGGCGACGTCGCCCGGTGGTGAGCCCACCCGGCCTACGATGCTCCTGCCGGTGACGGTGCCGGCCGCACGACAGAAGGAGTCACGACGCCCATGCTCGCCGCGTGGGGCGCGCTCGCCCTGCTCACCCTCGTCCACCTCGTGGCACAGCTCACCGGCGCCTCGACGCTCGCCGACACGTCGCAGTGGTTCCTCATGCCCGTCCTCGCGGGCTGCCTGTGGCTCGCCACGCGGTCCGCGGCCGGTACGGTACGACGCCGCTCTCGCCTCGTCCGCCTCACGCTCCTCGCACTGGGCTTCTCGTGGCTCGGGGACACCGCGCCGGACCTCGCCGACGGCGACGCCGCGTTCCTCGTCATGGTGGGCTTCTTCCTCTGCGCCCAGGTGACCTACACGCTCGCGTTCTGGCCCTACCGTGCGGGCTCCGTCCTCCGACGCCCGACCGCTCTCGCGCCGTACGTGCTCGCCCTCGTCGCTCTCGTCGTGGCGTGCGCGCCCGGTGCGGGAGGGCTCCTCGTCCCGGTGGTCGTCTACGGCGCGTGCCTCGTCCTCATGGCCGTGACGGCGACGGGCGTCGACCGGCTCGCCGCCGTCGGCGGTGCGGTCTTCCTCGTGTCGGACGCCCTCATCGCGCTGGACGCGTTCGCCCCCTGGTACGACCTGCCTGAGCACGGCTTCTGGGTCATGCTCACGTACGTCGGAGGCCAGCTGCTCCTCGTCCTGGGCGTGCTGCGTCGTGAACGCAGGACCGTCCTGACCCGCGCTGAGGACGGCGTCGCGTGGGCATCGACGTGACTCTCGCCCGCGTCGTGCAGGCGGGGACCAGCCCACGTCGACGGTCGACGAAGACGCTCGCCGTGGTCCTCGACGACGGCGACACGTTGGCGCGAGCTCTTCCGAGGAGCGGGCTACCGATGCTCGGCCGCACCGACCCGTACGGTGACGTCACCCTCAGCCGGACGGAGATGGATCAGCTCGTCTCCGAGCTCCGGACCCTGGCCGGACGCGCCGCACGCGGCGACGTCGCGGTTCTGGAGCAGGTCCTCGCCTTCGCCGCGCGGTGCCGAGACACTCCGGGCACGGAGCTGCGGTTCGAGGGGGACTGACGGCTTCGAGCAGGTCGATGGCGGCGACCACGACCGCGGCGTGCGCGCCGCCCTCGTGAGGGTAGTGGACGTCCACCGCAGTCGAGCGCCCCAGCCCGCCGAAGGGATCCTCGAGCCGGGCCGGCGCCGCCGTCGCCACAGAGTCTCTATCCGACGGCCGTGATCGGGGAGGAGAGCGGCGTGCCCGAGCCGTCGCGGCGCTGATCGGCCTCGGGCAGCTCGGCGGACTGGCCCCCCGCACCCGTCGCGCGTGCCGGTCCCTGCCCGACCCAGGCGAGGATCAACGCGTCCTCGCCCTTGAGGAAGCGGTGCGCCCGGACTCCGCCCGTCGCGCGCCCCTTGCCGGGGTACAGCTCGTACGGCGTCACCTTGGCGGCGCCCGTCTGGGTGCCGGGTAGAGCGCCCGACGACCCGGCGACGGTGACCACGACGGCGAGGTCCCGCACGTCGGCTGCGACGACGCCGAAGAACGTGACGCGCTGGCCGTCCGCGAGCCGGATGCCCGCCATGCCTGCCGCCGACCGGCCCTGCGGCCGGACGGACCTCGCGTCGAAGTGCAGGAGGCTCGCGTCGCTGCTGACGAGCACGAGCTCGTCCGCGTCGGTCGCGGGTGCGGCGCCCACGACGGCGTCGCCGTCCTTGAGCCCGATCACCTCCCACGCGTCGCGGTTGCTCGGGACGTCTCCCGGCAGGACGCGCTTGACGACGCCCTGCGCGGTGCCGAGCGCGAGCGGGGGAGCGTCGGCGTCGAGCGAGGCGATGGTCACGGCCTCCTCGCCCGGCTCGAGCGCGACGACCTCGCTGAGCGGCACGCCGCCCGACAGGCTCGGGGCGCCGTCCGTCGGGGGGATCGCGGGCAGGTCCAGGACGGAGACGCGGACCAGGCGCCCACGGTTCGTGACGAGGCCGATCTCGCCGCGCGCCGTCGTGCGGACGCGGCCGCGCAGGACGTCGTGCGCGGCCCGTGCGCCGCTCCGTGCCGGCTCGGTGTCGTCGCTCGTCCGGGCCAGCAGGCCCGTCGCCGAGAAGAGCGCCCAGCAGGGCGTGTCGGCCACCTCGAGCGGCACGGCCGCCGTCGTGGTCGGTGCGGCGCCCGCGGACTCGAGCAGGATGGTGCGGCGCGGCGTGCCGTAGGTCTTCGCGACGTCGGCCATCTCCGCGGAGACGACGGCGCGGAGCTTCGCGTCGTCGCCGAGGATCTCCTGCAGCGCGGCGATCTCCTGGCGGAGCGCGTCCTGCTCCTTCTCCAGCTCGATGCGGGAGAACTTCGTCAGGCGGCGCAGCTGGAGCTCGAGGATGTACTCGGCCTGCGGCTCGGACAGGTCGAAGACGGTCTGCAGGCGCTCGCGCGCGGCGCGGGCGTCGTCCGAGGAGCGGATGACCTGGATGACCTCGTCGATGTCGACGATCGCGATCAGCAGGCCGTCGACGAGGTGCAGGCGCTCCGAACGCTTGCGCAGGCGGTGCTCGGACCGGCGGCGCACGACGTCGATGCGGTGGTCCACCCAGACGACGAGCAGCTCGCGCAGGCCGAGCGTGCGCGGCTGGCCGTCGACGAGCGCGACGTTGTTGATGCCGAACGAGTCCTCGAGCGGCGTGTACCGGTAGAGCTGCTCGAGCACGGCCTCGGGGTTGAAGCCCGTCTTGACCTCGACGACGATGCGCAGGCCGTGCTCGCGGTCGGTGAGGTCCGTCGCCGCGGTGACGCCCTGGATCTTCTTCGCCTTGACGCCCTCGGCGATCTTCTCGATGACCTTCTCGGGGCCGACGACGTACGGCAGCTCGGTGAAGACGATGCCCTTGCGGCGCGGCGTGAGGTTCTCGACCCGGGCGGTGGCCCGCGTGCGGAACGAGCCGCGTCCGGTGCGGTACGCGTCGCGCACGCCGTCGAGCCCGACGATCTTGCCGCCCGAGGGCAGGTCCGGCCCGGGCACGAACCGCATGATCGCCTCGAGGTCGGCATCGGGGTGCTGCACGAGGTGGCGCGCGGCGGCGATCACCTCGACGAGGTTGTGCGGCGCCATGTTCGTCGCCATGCCGACCGCGATGCCCGACGCCCCGTTGACGAGCAGGTTCGGGATCGCGGCCGGGAGGACCTCGGGCTGGGTGAGCTTGTTGTCGTAGTTGGGCACGAAGTCGACGACGTCCTCGTCGAGGCCGGTCGTCATCGCGAGCGACGACGGGGCGAGACGCGCCTCGGTGTACCGGGAGGCGGCCGGTCCGTCGTCCAGCGAGCCGAAGTTGCCGTGCCCGTCGACGAGCGGCAGGCGCAGGGAGAAGTCCTGCGCGAGGCGCACGAGCGCGTCGTAGATCGCGCTGTCGCCGTGCGGGTGCAGCTTGCCCATGACCTCGCCGACGACCCGCGCAGACTTCACGTGCGAGCGGTCGGGGCGCAGGCCCATGTCGGCCATCATGTAGAGGATGCGGCGCTGCACGGGCTTGAGCCCGTCACGTGCGTCCGGCAGGGCGCGCGAGTAGATGACGGAGTAGGCGTACTCGAGGAACGAGCCCTCCATCTCCGTGGCGACGTCGACGTCGACGATCGTCTCGTTCACCTCGGCCGGGTCGAGCGAGGGGGTCGAGGGCTTGCGCGCCATGGTCGTGCGGGCTCCTGCCGGTCGGTGCGTGGGGACGCTGGTCGGGGTGGCGGACGGCCTTCCCGCCGGACGCGAGGGTAGCCCACGCGTCCCACAGCCGGACCACGCCCCCGGCCGCTCAGGACGATTGTCCTCCTCGACCGGGCCGCGCGGGTGCAGGCGCACCGCGCCGCCCACCGCATAGCCTGGGGGCGTGAGCGGCGCCGACGTCGGGTCCCACCCCGTCCAGCACCCCGTCGACTACCCGGTCGAGTGGGAGGCCGACGTCGTCCTGCGCGACGGCACGACGACGCACGTGCGCCCGATCCGGCCCGAGGACGCCGACGCCCTCCAGCGCTTCCACGTCTCCCAGTCCGAGCGGTCGACGTACCTGCGGTTCTTCGCCCCGATGCAGCGGCTGTCGGACCGCGACCTCGACCGGTTCACGCGCGTGGACCACTCCGACCGCGTGGCGCTCGTCGCCGTCCGGCCTCGCAGCGGCGTGCCCGACGACGGCGCTGCGGGGGAGCAGGACATCATCGGTGTCGCACGGTTCGACCGCACGACCGGGCGGGAGGCCGAGGTCGCGTTCAACATCGCCGACTCGGCGCAGGGCCGCGGCCTCGGGTCCGTGCTGCTCGAGCACCTCGCCGCCGCCGCGCGCGAGCTCGGCGTGCAGCGGTTCACGGCGGAGGTGCTGCCGCAGAACGGCAAGATGCTCGCCGTCTTCCGCGAGGCCGGCTACGACGTGCGCCAGCAGATGGACGACGGCTTCGTCGTCGTCAGCGTGGACCTCGACCCGACGGAGCGCTCGCGGGCCGTCATGGCCGACCGCGAGCACCGCGCCGAGGCGCGCAGCATGCAGGGTCTGCTCGGCGCGACGAGCGTCGTCCTCGTCGGCCCGACCGACGCCGGGGAGCCCGAGGGCATCGAGTCGCTCCTCGCGCACCGTGCGCTCGCGGCGCTGCGGCGCGGCACGGGCGTCGCGGTCCACGTCGTCGGCCCGGACCCCGCTGGCCCGGTGCCCTCCGGACCGCTGGGCAGCGGGCCCGCGCCCTCCGCCGTCGGGCGCGACGGGGTGGCCGTCACCGCGCACGCGTCGCTCGCCGACGTCCCGGCCCCCGTGGACCTGGCCGTCGTGTCGCTGCGACCTCCCGAGGCGATCGACGCCGTCCGGCACCTCGCGCGCCTGGGCGTGCGGGGCGTCGTCGTGCTGTCCGCGGGGTACGCGGAGACGGGCCCCGAGGGCCTCGCGCTGCAGCGCGAGCTCCTGCGCGTCGCGCACACCGCCGGCCTGCGCGTCGTGGGTCCGGCGAGCTACGGCCTCGTCACCCACGGCGCGCCGTCGGGCGGCCCGACCCTCGCCGCGACCCTGGCGGACGAGCTGCCGCGACCGGGCGTCGTCGGGCTGTTCTCCCAGTCCGCACCCATGGCCGTGACGCTCCTGGCGACGACGGCGCGCCGCGGGCTGGGCGTGTCGTCGTTCCTCTCGGCGGGACACCGGGCCGACGTGTCGGGCAACGACCTCATGCAGTACTGGCAGGACGACCCCGCGACCCGGGTGGTGTGCCTCTACCTGGAGTCGATCGGCAACCCGCGCAAGTTCTCGCGCATCGCGCGCCGGCTGGCGTCGGTGAAGCCCGTCGTCGTGGTCACCGCCGGCCGGTCCGGCCACGTGGTGCCACCGGGCCACGCCGTGCGCTCCACGACCGCCCCGCGGCGCACGCTCGACGAGATGCTGCGCCAGTCCGGCGTCATCCGCGCGGAGAACACGCACCAGCTCATCGACGTCGCGCAGCTCCTCGCGCACCAGCCCCTCCCCACCGGACGGCGCGTGGGCATCCTCGCGAGCTCGGCCTCGCTCGCGGCGCTCGTCGCCGAGGCGGCCGCGTCCGCCGGGCTCGTGGTCGCACGGTCCGACTTCCTCCCCGAGGACGCCTCGTCCGAGCGCCTCGCCGAGGCCGTCGACGCCCTCTACGCGCCCGACGCGTGCGACGTCGTCGTCGCCGTCCAGGTGCCCACGGTCCGCCCGCGTCGCGTCGACCTGTCGCACGCCCTCGCCGCCGCCGCCGCGCGCACGCGACGGACGACGGTGGCGAGCATGCTCGGCCTGCACGGTCTCACCGACGAGCTCTCGGCCCCCGACCCGCACGCACCGACGTCCCCCGCCGAGGGGGCGGACGACGCCGCGGCCGGGAGCGCGGCGACGGCGCTCTGCCGGGTGCCCGCCTACTCCACGCCCGAGGACGCCGTGGCCGCGCTCGGCGCGGTCGTGCGCTACGCGCGCTGGCGCGAGGCAGACCACGGCTCCCCGGTCCGGCCCGCAGGCGTGGACGGAGCACGGGCGCGCCAGATCGTCGACCGTGCCCTCGCGGGCGCCGCGGAGGTCGACCTCGACCCCGTGGCGACCGCCGACCTCCTCGCGTGCTACGGCGTGCACGTCTGGCCCGCGCGGCGCGTGCGCACCCCTGACGAGGCGGTCGCCGCCGCGCGCGAGATCGGCTGGCCCGTCGCGCTCAAGTCCACCGCGCCGGGCCTGCGTCACCGCGCGGACCTCGGCGGCGTGCGGCTCGGGATCGCCGACGAGGCGGAGCTGCGCGCCGACGTCGACCAGATGCGCGAGGCGCTCGCGGCCGTGCTGCCGGGCGCCGCGGACCAGCCGCTCGAGGTGCAGGCGATGGCCGACGCGGGCGTGGCGTGCGTCGTGCGCTCCACCGAGGACCAGCTCTTCGGTCCGGTCGTCTCGTTCGGTCTCGCGGGCGACGCCGTCGACCTCCTGGGGGACGTCGCCTACGGCGTGCCCCCGCTCACCGACGTCGACGTGGCGGCGATGGTGCGGTCGGTGCGCGCCGCGCCCCGCCTGTTCGGCTACATGGGGACGCAGGTCGCCGCCACCGCCGCGCTCGAGGACGTGCTGGCGCGGGTCTCGGTGCTGGCGGACGACCTCCCGGAGGTGCGCAGCCTCGAGCTGTACCCGGTCGTCGTGTCCGAGCACGACGCCGCGGTGCTCAGCGCGCGCGTGAGCCTCGCCGACGCCCAGCGTGCCGACGCGCTGCGGCGGGCGCTGCCGGGCTGATCGCGCGGACCGCGGCGTCGTCCACACGCCGGGTCGGGCGGGCTGGCCGCGCGCGACCGACGGGTGGGAGAATGCGCGGGTGCCCTCAGCAACCCCCGACGCGACCCCTGACACGGCTCCCGATGCGTGGACCGACCTGACGACCCAGCTCCACCGGGCCGGGTACTACCCCGAGCTCGTCGCGGACGTCCTCGACGTCGCGGTCGCCGGCGAGGAGATCGTGTCCCACCTCGTGCTCCCGGAGACGACGTTCGACGCGTCCGAGGTCCGTCGCCACCTGACGGTCCTCGTGCTGACCCCGACCCGGCTCGTCACCGCGCACGTCGACGACCACCCGGCCGACAGCGAGAACCCCTCGGCGTCCGCTGCGGCGACGACGGAGTCGGTCCCGCTGTCGGAGGTCCGGTCCGTGTCGCTCACGCACGTCGTCGCGGACCCGCAGACGCACCGCGGCGGCAACCTCCCGCTCGAGGTGACCCTCGCGCTCGGCTGGGGCGCCGTCTCGCGCGTCGACCTCGAGCCCGCGGCCTGCCCCGACCCGAGCTGCGAGGCGGACCACGGTCTGACCGGCCAGATCACGCCCGACGACGTCGTGGTCCGCGTCAGCGCCGAGGCCGAGGGGCGCGCGGCCGTCGGTGCCGCGGTCGACTTCGCCAAGGCCCTGTCCCGCGCGACCGCGCAGCGCACCCGATGACGTCGGTGCCCGCCCGGACGGCGCAGCACGCGCCCGTCGACGCGCCGCAGCTGGCCGACGGGCTGCTCGCGCCCGACCAGGGCACCGGATCGCTCGCGGCCGTGCTGCCGGCAGCCCTCGACGCGCTCGGCGTGCCCGTCACGACGGCGACCGGCATCGAGGGCGGAGCCGCGCGCACCGCCCTGGACCTGCCGCGCGCGGACCGCGTGTGCGTCGTGCTCGTGGACGGCCTCGGGCACCTCAACCTCGCCGAGCGGGCCGGTCACGCGCCGTTCCTGCGCTCGCTCCTGCCCGACGTCCGCCCGCTCACCTCGACGTTCCCCAGCACGACCGCGGCGGCGATCGGTGCCTTCGGCACGGGGACGGCACCCGGGCGCACGGGCATGCTCGGCTACACCCAGCGCAACCCGGTGACGGGCGGGCTCGCCAACATGGTCTCCTGGGAGGGAGCGACGGCCCCCCACGAGCTCCAGCGCGAGACGCCTCTCCTCGCCGTCGCCGCCGAGGCCGGCGTGGCCGTCACCTCGACCGGTCCCGCGCGGTTCGCCGGCTCCGGCATGACCGTCGCCGCGCTGCGCGGCGGGACGTACGCCGCCGCCGACCCCCTGGAGCGGCGCGTGGACGCGGCGCGTCTCGCCCTCTCCCGGCCCGGGCTCGTGTACCTCTACTGGGGCGAGGTCGACAAGGCCGGCCACCACCACGGCTCGGGCTCCTGGCAGTGGGGGGACGAGCTCGAGCACCTCGACCGCGAGCTGTCGCGCCTCGCGCGCTCGCTCCCCGCGGGCACGCTGCTCCTCGTCACGGCCGACCACGGCATGATCGACGTGGACCCGGGACTGCGCCGCGACGTGGCGACCGACCCGGTCCTCAACGAGGGCGTGACGCTCGTCGGCGGCGAGCCCCGGGCCGTCCACGTCTACACCCAGCCTGGCGCGGCGGGTGCCGTCGCGGCGCGCTGGCGCGACGTGCTGGGGGACGACGCTCTCGTCCTCGAGCGCGAGGAGGTCCTCGCGCGCGGCCTCCTGGGCCTCCACGCCCGCGACGACGCGGTCCGGGCCGCGGGCGACGTGGTCGTGGCGATGCGCGGTCGCGCGACCGTCGTCGACTCCCGCATGCAGACCGCCGCGTCGCTCGCGCTCGTCGGCGTCCACGGCTCCCTCACTGAGCGGGAGATGCGGGTCCCGCTCCTCGTGGCGGGGCGCTGACGCCATGGCAGAGCTCGTCTTCTTCTCCGGGACCATGGACTGCGGCAAGTCCACGCTCGCCCTGCAGCTCGACCACAACCACGCGGCGCGCGGACGGCGAGGCCTGATCTTCTCCCGCGACGACCGTGCCGGGACGGACCGGCTCTCCTCGCGGCTCGGGCTCGAGGTCGCGGCGCTCGAGGTCACGGACGCCACCGACTTCTGGGAGCTCGTGTCCGCGCAGCCCGTCCCGGTGGACTACCTGGTGTGCGACGAGGCCCAGTTCTACTCGCCGGCCCAGGTCGAGCAGCTCGCGCGCCTCGTCGACGAGACGGAGGTCGACGTCTTCGCGTTCGGCATCACCGCCGACTTCCGCACGCGGCTCTTCCCCGGGTCCGCACGCCTCGTCGAGCTCGCCGACCGCGTCGAGGTGCTCCAGGCCCACGCGCTGTGCTGGTGCGGCGCACGGGCCACTCACAACGCGCGCACGGTCGACGGTCGGATGGTCGTGGCGGGGGAGCAGGTCGTGGTGGGCGACGTCGGTGACGGCGGCGGTGAGGTGGCGTACGAGGTCCTGTGCCGTCGGCACCACATGCGTCGGATGACGACCGCCGCGGCGCGCGCGCTCGCGCCCGCCGACGGGCTGTCGCTCGACCTTCCGGACTGAGGCCCGTCAGCCCTCGGGCCGCGCGCCGAACACGATCTCGTCCCAGCTCGGGACCTTGGCACGGGAGCGGTTCTTGCCCTTGCGCGGCTCGCGCGCACCCGGGCGTCGTGCGGGCTCCGGCTCCGCTCCGGACGCGTCGCCCCGCGAGGCGGCCTCCGGCGCGTCGGCGGGGTCGGCGTGCGGGTCCTCGGACCGAGCGGCGTGCTGCGGGTCTCGAGCCGACGGGTGGTCCCGGGTGGCGGCGGGGTGCGGGTGGTCGGCCTCCTCGCGCGCCCGGATCGACGGGAGGTGCACGACCGTCGCCCCACGACCCTGCTCGTCGTCCTGCCCGCCGTGCTCGCTCCCGGGCCGGTCGGTGTCCCGGACGGCGGGATCCGTGCCCGCGTCCGTGCCGTCCCGCAGCGCGACGCGCGGGCCGAAGCCCTCGAAGGGCTCCTGCCCCGGAAGGTCCGCCGCAGCCCCGGCGGGCTCGGTGCGCGACCGCACACCCCGCCGTCGGCCCAGGTCGTCCAGCAGGTCGGCGGTGCCGTCCGGCTCGGGCGTCACCGGCTCCGTCCGGCGGCGCGCGGCCCCGGCGTCGACGTCGAAGACCGCCGCGGTCCCCGGCGACGGGTCCGGGTCCGACTCGGGCTGCGACAGCCAGCGCGCCTCGTCGTCGAGCGCGTGCAGCGCGCGCGACGCCGGGTCGTACGTCCAGCGCGCGGTGCGCGGACCCGACGAGACCTGGAACGTCGCCGTCACCACCCATGCCGCGCCGTGCTGCCTCGCCGCGCTCCACACCACCCCGGCCGGGTCGACGTCGCGGGCCACGAGCCGGCGCGCCGCGAGGTCGTCGATCGTCGGGGCGTCGTCGCCGTGCCCCTGGGGCGACCGCCGCACCCGGTCGACGACGTACTCCTGCTCCGCCACCACCGGGCCGGCGAAACGGCGCACGCTCTCCACGGGGATCCCCGCGGCCTCCGCGACCTCCTCGACGTCGTCGCCGGCGCGCAGCCGCGACTGGATCTCACGCGGCGAGAGGTTGCGCTCGCCCTCGGCCCGCAGGTGCTCGAGGTGCGGCCTGTCGCGCCGGACCGCGGCGCGCAACGACTCGGTGATGGGCAGCAGGTAGTGAGCACCGCCCACCCCGCCGAGGACGAGGTGCTCCCCGTCCTCGTGCAGTCTCACCAGCTCCAGCTCGTCCATCAGCCCTCCCGTGTCGCCGCGCCCGCTCCCTCGAGGGTGCCATCCTCGCGCGTGCGGCGGGTGCAACCCGCCCGGTGTGCCGCGGACTGGCCGCCTTGGGATGATGCGCCGTGTGATCCTCGACCTCGTCCCCGGCGACGCCCTCGAGCTCGGCGGCGTGTTCTGCGCGGCGCTGTCCGGCGGTCTCGCTGCCGTGCGCAAGCGCTACGACCTCGTCGGCGTGCTCGTCCTCGCCTGGGCGGCGGGACTGGGCGGCGGTCTGCTCCGCGACGTGCTCATCGGCGCGATCCCGCCCGTGGGCATCTCCGACTGGCGTCTGGTCGCCGTCGCCGCGGCCGCGGGGATCGTGACGTTCTTCTGGCACCCGCGGCTCGAGCGGCTGCGGCGCAGCATCGTCGTGCTGGACGCCGGGGCGCTCGCGCTGTTCGTGCTCTCCGGCACGATGAAAGGGCTGGAGTACGGCGTCGGGCCGCTCGCAGCCGTCTTCGTCGGCGTCCTGACCGGTGTCGGCGGCGGGATCCTGCGCGACGTCCTCACGAGCGAGGCGCCGCTGCTCTTCCAGGACAAGCAGCTCTACGCGATCCCGGCGCTCGCGGGAGCCGCGCTCACGGTCGGGCTGTGGGAGGCGGACCTGCTCGGCCCGCTCTCCCAGGCGGGCGTGCTCGCGCTGATCTTCGGCTTCCGCCTGCTGTCGCTGCGTCTCGGCTGGTCGGCCCCCGGGCCGTGGGAGGGTCGCCCCGGGCGGCGCGGTTCCGGCAGGATGTGACCGTGCACTCCTTCATCGACGACCCCCGCCTGCCCGACGACGTCACGGTCGCCGACCTGCGCGAGCTCGCGGAGCGGCTCGCGCGCGCTGCCGGCGACCTCGTCCGCACGGGCCGCCCCGACCGTGTCGAGGTCGCGTCGACCAAGTCGTCGGCCACCGACGTCGTCACCCGGATGGACGCCGACTCGGAGGCGCTGCTGCGCCGGGAGATCGCCGCCGCGCGTCCGGACGACGCCGTGCTCGGCGAGGAGGACGGCGCGTCCTCCGGCACGTCGGGCATCACGTGGGTGGTGGACCCGATCGACGGCACGGTCAACTACCTGTACGGCGTCGCGTCGTACGCGGTCTCCGTCGCGGCCGTGGTCGGGCCACCCGACCCGCAGGAGTGGACCGTGCTCGCGGGCGCCGTGCACTCCGTCGTCGACGGGCGCACGTGGACCGCCGGCCTCGGCGGGGGCGCGACGGTGGACGGCCGCTCCCTGCGGGTCGTGGAGCCGACGTCGCTCGCCCAGTGCCTCGTCGGCACCGGCTTCGGCTACGACGCCGACCGGCGGCGCGCGCAGGCCCGCGTGCTCGTCGAGGTGCTCCCGCGGGTCCGGGACATCCGGCGGCTGGGCTCGGCGGCGATCGACCTGTGCCTCGTGGCGAGCGGCGAGCTCGACCTCTACTACGAGCGCGGGCTCAACCCGTGGGACATGGCCGCCGGAGGCCTCGTGGCGCAGGAGGCGGGCGCCGTGCTCACGGGCCTGCGCGAGCGCGCGGCCGACCACGAGATGACCGTGGCGGGAGCGTCGGGGCGGGTCGGGGAGCTCGTCCGGCTCCTCGAGGACGTGGGCGCCGACGCCGACGAGTGACCGTGCGCCGGGGGTCGTGACGAAGGACACCGGGCGCGTCGTGCGCCACGGGGTGCATCCGCCCCGGAAATGGTGCAGAATCCGGTGGCCCGCCGGGAACAATTCCGGTGCGCCGTGCATTGATCAGCGTGCACGTGCCGCGACGACCTCGGGGCACGCCACGTCCCGGGACGCACCCCCGCGTCCCGCACCCGCGCTCGTCCGGAACGGCCGGCCATCGCCGGCGGAACCGGGTGCGCGTTGTCGCGATCGACGAACTTCCGGAGAGTGACCCCACAGATGGCAACAGACTACGACGCCCCCCGCAAGAGCGAAGAGGAGCTCAGCGAGGACTCGATCCAGGAGCTGCAGGCTCGTCGCTCCGACAAGAGCTCGGGCGTTGTGGACGAGGACGAGACCGAGGCGGCGGAAGGCTTCGAGCTTCCCGGCGCGGACCTGTCCGGCGAGGAGCTCTCCGTCCGGGTGCTGCCGCGCCAGGCGGACGAGTTCACCTGCTCGAGCTGCTTCCTCGTGCACCACCGCAGCCAGCTCGCGTACGAGAAGAACGGGCAGCAGATCTGCTCGGAGTGCGCTGCCTGACCCGCGCCCGCACGTCCTCGTCGGCCGTCGTCCCCACCAGGGGACGGCGGCCGACGTCGTGCAGGGGAGGGGGCCGGTCCGTCTCCGGGCGCGGGCCCGGCCGCTCAGCCGTCGGAGCGGGCAGCGCGCCGCAACGCGTCCGCGAGGGCCTGGGGCCGGCGTGTGGAGACGAGCCAGTACGGTGTCGGGTCCTGCGGGTCGTCGAGCGTCACGTGGACCCCGGTGCGGGCCCAGGCGCGCAGGCACACGAAGGCGCGCGCATCGAGACGCGGTCCGAGCTCGCCCCGCATGGCGTCGGCGTCGAGGGTCGTCACCTGACCCAGCAGCACGACGGGGATCGACGCGCGGCCCGCGCGGAAGGTCCCGTCCTGGACGGACACGACGGGCGACGTCCACCAGAGCCCGACCAGGCCGGCCACGGCGGCGAGTCCCGCGACGCCGAGCGCGATCGCGTGGCTCGCGGGCCACAGCGCCACGCCGAGGACGGCCGCGAACCCCACGACGGCGGCCCAGCCGCCGACGCCGGGCAGGACGCGCTCGCGGAAGCCCGGCCCGACCGTCCCGGGCGCCGGGGCGTCGGTCGGGCGGGGGGAACGGTCCGGGGCGTCGGTCATGCCTCCATCATCCCAGCCGCCCGGCGTGCCCCCGGAACCGGGGCCGTGCTCGCACCCGGCAACCGTGCGCACTAGGATCTGCCGGGTGCCGACCGACCAGCAGCCCACGCCCGGCGACGTCGACGTCCTCATCACCCTCCTCGACGACGTGCCGCTGCCGGCGTACGCCCACCCGGGCGACGCGGGCGCGGACCTCGTGACCACGGTCGACGTCGAGCTCGCCCCGGGCGAGCGCGTCGTCGTCCCGACCGGCGTCTCGATCGCTCTCCCGGACGGGTACGCGGCGTTCGTCCACCCGCGCTCGGGCCTCGCGGCGAAGCACGGCCTCACGGTCGTCAACGCGCCCGGCACGGTGGACGCCGGCTACCGCGGCGAGATCCGGGTGACGCTGCTCAACACCGACGCGCGCGAGGCGGTCGTGCTGCGCCGCGGCGACCGGGTCGCCCAGCTCGTCGTGCAGAAGGTCGAGCGCGCGCGCTTCGTCCGCGCCGAGCGCCTGCCCGGCTCGCATCGCGGTGACGGCGGCTTCGGGTCGAGCGGCGGGTGGGCCGCGGCGACCTGAGGTCGTCCGAGGTCACGGTGACCCTGCCGGCACGTTCGCGCAGGGCCGATCCACACCCCGCGGACGAGTGGCGATCGCCACGGCGCGCTGGGGCTACTGTGGAAGGGTCGGGGCGAGCGCCCCGGCTGGAGTCCCGGCGGTGGCCGGGCAGGTGAAGGAGCTCTTTCGTGGGTCTGTTCCGTCGCTCCCCGTCGTCGCAGCCGGCCGAGCCACCGGCAGCGCAGGACGCCGCCGACACCGTCGACGCCGCGACCCCCGGGACGGGGACGAGCGCGGCCGGCGAGGCGAACGCCCCCGGTCGCGGTCCCTACGACTCGTCGCAGGTGCCCGAGCGCGGTCCGCGCGTCGACCTGGGTGCCGTGTGGCTCCCCGGCGTGCCGGGCATGGAGCTGCGCATGGAGGTCGACAAGAAGACCCAGCGCATCACCGGTGTCGCGTGCGCGGTCGCCGGGTCGGGCCTGCAGGTCCAGGCGTTCGCCGCCCCGCGCTCCGAAGGCATCTGGGACGAGATCCGCGGCGAGATCGCCGCGTCGGTCACGAAGCAGGGCGGGACGGTCGACGACGTCCCCGGCCCCTTCGGCCGCGAGCTCATCGCGCGCATCCCCGCGCAGGCGCCCGACGGCCGCACAGGGGTCCGCCCCGCGCGCTTCGTCGGGGTCGACGGCCCGCGCTGGTTCCTGCGCGGCGTGCTCACGGGGAAGGCCGCGGTCGACCCGCAGGAGGCACGGCTCCTGGAGTCGGTGTTCGCGAACATCGTCGTGGTGCGGGACCAGAGCCCGCGCCCGCCGCGCGACCTCCTCACCCTCCACCTCCCCGGCAAGGCGCCCGCCCCGACGGCTGCCGTGCCGGCGGGCACGCCCGAGGCGCCGTCGTTCGACCCGCTCACCCGTGGCCCCGAGATCACGGAGATCCGCTGACATGTCCCCGACCCTGCGTGCCGCCTGGCACTCGGCGCTCGCCTCCCAGGAGGAGGTCGCCGCGGACGAGGAACGGGTCGAGGCGGCCCGGCAGACCGGCTGCCGCGCCGTCGCGGACCTGCCGAACCGCCGGCGGGCCAAGGTCACGGGCATCCTGCGCTCGGTCGTGCTCCGACCCCGCGAGGGCGTGCCGACGGTCGAGGTCGAGCTCTACGACGGCTCCGGCGCGATCGACCTCGTCTGGCTCGGCCGCCGGCGCATCGCGGGGATCGAGCCCGGGCGTCGCGCGCTCGTCGAAGGCCTCGTGTGCGACGTCGACGGGCGGCGGACGATGTTCAACCCTCGCTACGAGCTGCTCCCCAAGCCGGGGGAGTGACCGGCGCACCACCCGAGCCGCGACCGTGACCGACCGCGCACCGGCGCCCGGTGGGCGCCCGTCAGCACACCCCGAGGACGCCACATGACCAGCACGCCCCCGTCGGGACGCCCCGGCCCCGAGCACCCGTCGATGCGACCGGACGGCACGGACGCCGGCGACGTCGCGCACGAGGCCGACGTGGTCGAGACCGTCGTCGACGACGTCGCCGCGCCCGAGGACGGTCCCGCACGCGGCGTCCGCGCGCTGGCCGGCGAGCAGTTCTCCGTCGCCGAGGCGGTGGGCGGCGTCCGTGGGCTCGTCGAGTCCGTCGCGCCGGGACTCGTCTTCGTGGTGCTCTACGTCGCGACCTCGGACCTGACGTGGGCGCTCGTGGGCTCCGTCGCCGTCGCGCTCGTGGCGGTGGGGGTCCGGCTCGCGCAGCGCACGCCCGTGACGCAGGCCCTCGGCGGGCTCCTGGGCGTCGGGATCGGCGTCTTCTGGGCCTGGAGGTCCGGCGAGGCGCAGGACTACTTCGCGTGGGGGCTGTGGACCAACGCCGCCTACCTCCTCGCGCTGCTCGTCTCGCTCGCGATCCGCTGGCCGCTGGTCGGCCTCGTCGTCGAGGGCTTCCGCAGCGGCTTCGGGACGGGGACCGCACGGTCCGCCGACGCCGAGCCGGCCGTCGCGGCAGAGCCTGACGCCGGGCCGGCCGGCGAGGCAGGGCCTGGTGCGTTCGCCCGCTGGGCCCAGGTGTGGCGCTCCGACCGGACGCTGATGCGCCGCTACGCCGCCGCGACGTGGCTCTGGGTCGGGCTGTTCGCCGCGCGGCTC
The DNA here is from genome assembly GCF_055181235.1 of Cellulosimicrobium sp. So1_17. Lineage (NCBI taxonomy): Bacteria > Bacillati > Actinomycetota > Actinomycetes > Micrococcales > Promicromonosporaceae > Cellulosimicrobium > Cellulosimicrobium sp. So1_17. Next base: position 958,988 of record NZ_CM143702.1, on the reverse strand, counting down.
GCGGTCCAGGTGCCGCTCTACCTCGACGGGTCCGTCGGGTGGCTGGGGACCGCGCGACTCGTCATGGGCATCCCGCTGTGGGCGCTCGTGCTCTGGCTCACCTGGGTCCTCGTGCGTCGTCCTGCGGCAGGTCGTCCGGCCTGAGCAGGGCAGCGTCCTCGGCCTCGGGGGGCGGCAGGACGTCGAGGACGTCCCGGACCGGGGCGTCGTCGTCGGCCGTGGCGGTGGCCGTGCCCGTCGTCAGGTCGGTGACGGGGCCCGCGGCGGCGTCCGTCGGCGTCGCGACGAGGAGCCGGGAGAGGGCGTCCTCGTCGGCCTCGTCACCGGTGACGAGCAGGAGCTCGTCACCGGCCTCGAGGGTGTCGTCCTGGCTCGGCGCGATGGGGCGCGTGCCCCGCACGACCGCGGCGAGCACCGTGTCCGGGGGCCACGCGACGTCGCCGACCCGTCGGCCGACGAGGGGCGAGGACACCGGCAGCGTGACCTCGAGGATGTCCGCGCCGGACTGGTGGAAGGTGAAGATCCGGACGAGGTCGCCGACCGCGACGGCCTCCTCGACCATGGCGGTCATGATGCGCGGCGTCGACACCGCGACGTCGACGCCCCACGACTCGTCGAACATCCACTCGTTCTTCGGGTTGTTCACGCGCGCGACGGTGCGCGGCACGCCGAACTCGGTCTTCGCGAGGAGCGAGACCACGAGGTTGACCTTGTCGTCGCCCGTCGCGGCGACGATGACGTCGCACTCGTCGACCTTCGCGTCCGCGAGGGTCGAGAGCTCGCACGCGTCGGCGAGCAGCCAGTCGGCGTCGGCGACCTGTGCGACGCGCATCGCGGCGGGCTGCTTGTCGACGAGCATGACCTCGTGGTCGTGGCTCAGCAGCTCGCGGGCGATCGAGCGGCCGACGGAGCCCGCCCCGGCGATCACGACGCGCATCACTCGACCTCCGTCTTCGGGGCGTGCGTGAGGACCCGCTCGACGGTCGGTGCGTCGTCGGTGCCCATGAGGACGTGCAGCACGTCGTTCTCCTGCAGGACGGTGCGGTCGGTGACGGTCACGCCGTCCCCGAACCGGCTCACGAAGGCGATCCGCGCGCCCGACGCCTCCTGGATCGCGCGCACGGTGCGGCCGATCCACGCGGGGTGGAAGTCGAGCTGGGCGAGCCGGACGCGACCCGACGGGTCGCGGTACTCGTCGGTCGCGCCCAGGGGCAGCATGCGACGCAGGACCTGGTCGGCGGTCCAGCGCACGGTCGCCACCGTGGGGATGCCGAGCCGCTGGTAGATCTCGGCGCGCTGCGGGTCGTAGATGCGGGCCACGACCTTCTCGACGCCGAAGGTCTCGCGCACCACGCGGGCCGACAGGATGTTCGAGTTGTCGCCGTCGGAGACCGCCGCGAACGCGTACGCGTCCTCGATGCCGGCCTGGACGAGGGTGTCGCGGTCGAAGCCCATGCCCGTCACCTTCTTCCCCGTGAACTCGCCGGGGAGCCGGCGGAACGCGTCGGGGTTCTGGTCGACGACGGCGACGGAGTGTCCGCTCGCCTCGAGCGACTGCGCGAGCGTCGCACCGACGCGGCCGCAGCCCATGATCACGAAGTGCACGCAACGAACGCTATACCGCCCGCAGCCCGCCCGTGCCGTGAGACCGGCGACCGGCCGACGACGGGCATAGCATGAGGCCTCGTGTCGGAGATCGCTGATGCCGCCAAGCGGCTGCTCGTCGGACGCCCCGTGCGGAGCGAGCGGCTGGGGCACACGCTGCTGCCCAAGCGCATCGCGCTGCCGGTGTTCGCGTCGGACGCCCTCTCGTCGGTCGCGTACGCGCCCGACGAGATCCTTCTGACCCTCGCGGTCGCGGGTCTGGCGGCCACGACGATCTCGCCGTGGGTCGGCCTCGCCGTCGTCGTCGTGCTGCTCACGGTCGTCGCCTCGTACCGGCAGAACGTGCGCGCGTACCCCTCGGGCGGCGGCGACTACGAGGTCGCGACCGTGAACCTCGGCCCGACGGCGGGCGTGGGCGTGGCCTCGGCGCTCATGGTCGACTACGTGCTCACCGTGGCCGTGTCGATCTCGTCCGGGGCCCAGTACGCGGCGAGCGCGATCCCCGCGCTGCGCGGCCACGAGGCGACGTTCGCGATCGTGCTCGTGGTCCTGCTCACGCTCGTCAACCTGCGCGGGGTCAAGGAGTCCGGGAAGCTCTTCGCGATCCCCGTGTACCTCTTCATGCTCGCCATCGGCTCGACGGCGGTCGTCGGGTTCTTCCGGTACGTCACCGGGAACCTGCCCCCGGCCGAGAGCGCCGATCTCGAGCTCGTCGCGGAGAGCGGCTTCGACCAGGGGCTCGTCGGGATCGCGGGTGCGTTCCTCGTCGCGCGCGCGTTCGCGTCGGGGTGTGCGGCGCTGACGGGGGTGGAGGCGATCAGCAACGGCGTGCCCGCGTTCCGCAAGCCCAAGTCGCGCAACGCGGCGACGACGCTCGCGCTGCTCGGGGGCATCTCGACGGTGATGATGCTCGTGATCCTCTTCCTCGCGAGCGCGACCGGCGTGCACTACGTCGAGGACCCGCACGAGCAGCTCACCCTGAACGGCGAGCCGCTGCCGGCCGACTACGTGCAACACCCCGTGCTCGGACAGCTCACGGAGTCGGTGTTCTCCGGTGCGCCCTTCGTGTTCGTCGCCGTCTCCGTGGTCACGGGCCTCATCCTCGTCCTCGCGGCGAACACCGCGTTCAACGGCTTCCCGGTGCTCGGCTCGATCCTCGCGAAGGACGGCTACCTGCCCCGGCAGCTCCACACGCGGGGCGACCGGCTCGCGTTCTCCAACGGCATCATCACCCTCGCCGTCGCTGCGATCGTGCTCATCTGGGCCTTCGACGCCCAGGTCACGCGGCTCATCCAGCTCTACATCGTCGGCGTCTTCGTCTCGTTCACGATCTCGCAGCTCGGCATGGTGCGGCACTGGACGCGTGCGCTGCGCACGGAGCACCAGCCGCGCGAGCGTTCCCGCATGCGCCGCTCGCGGGTCGTGAACTCGGTCGGGCTCGCGATGACGGGGACCGTCCTCGTCATCGTGCTCGTCACCAAGTTCACCCACGGGGCCTGGATCGCGATCCTCGCCATGGGCGTCGTGTTCGTGCTCATGCGCGCGATCCGCAAGCACTACGACACGGTCCGCGACGAGCTGGCCCTCGGGGACGACCTCACCCAGGCCCGCGCCCTGCCGAGCCGCGTCCACGCCATCGTCCTGGTGTCGAAGATCCACCGGCCGACGATGCGCGCGCTCGCCTACGCGCGCGCGTCGCGCCCGTCGGTGCTCGAGGCGGTCACGGTGGGGGTCGACCCGGAGGACGTCACCGAGCTCATGCGGGAGTGGGAGGGGCTCGACCTCCCCGTCCCGCTGCGCGTCCTCGACTCCCCGTTCCGCGAGATCACGCGACCTGTCCTGTCCTACGTGCGGTCGGTGCGGCGCGAGTCGCCCCGCGACCTCGTGGTCGTGTACATCCCGGAGTACGTCGTGGGCCACTGGTGGGAACAGCTCCTGCACAACCAGAGCGCGCTGCGGCTCAAGGGCCGCCTGCTCTTCACGCCCGGCGTGGTCGTGGCGTCCGTGCCGTGGCAGCTCGCGTCGACCGAGGGTCAGACAGGCCTCGAGGGGGAGGGCTTCCGGTCCCGCTTCCCGGGCATGTGACGCGTCCGTGGCCGTCGGGGACCGCTGAGGGCCGCCGTGCGGGGAGCCACCGGGGATACTGGGTGGCATGCCCTCCTCCCCGCGCGGCCGCGCCGCAGCACGTACCCGTCCGAACCCTCGACCTGAGGTCGAGGTCGAGATGGAGGTCGAGGTCGGTCCCGTCGCGCACGGTGGGCACTGCGTCGCCCGCCACGACGGTCGTGTGGTCTTCGTGCGGCACACGCTGCCCGGCGAACGCGTCCGCGCACGCGTGACCGAGGGGGGCGAGGGGTCGAAGTTCTGGCGCGCGGACGCCGTCGAGATCCTCGAGCCGTCGCCCGACCGGGTGCCGTCCGTGTGGCCGGAGGCGGGTCCCGGCGGCGTCGGCGGTGGCGAGCTCGCGCACGTCGCCCTCCCTGCCCAGCGCCGCTGGAAGGGCGACGTGCTCGCCGAACAGCTGCGGCGCCTCGCGCGCCTCGATCTCGACGCCCGGCCTCACCTTCAGGTGGAGGTCGAGGGTCTGCCGGGGGACGACGAGTCCGGCGGCCTCGGCTACCGGACGCGCATCGACCTCGTGGCCGACGCCGACGGGCACGCCGGGATGCACCGGTTCCGCTCGCACGACGTCGTCGCGCTCGACGCGATGCCGCTCGCGACCGACGAGGTCGCGGGGCTGGCCGAGCAGGAGAAGGTCTGGACGCGGCGCTGGCGCCCCGGGACGCGCCTCGAGCTCGTCGCCCCGACCGGCTCCGCCCCGCTGCTCCTGGTCGACGGCGAGCCGTGGCGCGGCGGGTCCCTGGACAAGCGGACCAACGCGCGACGCAGCGTCGTCGAGCACGTGACGGTGGGCGGTCGCGAGCACGCCTACCGCGTCGCGGCCGACGGCTTCTGGCAGGTGCACCACCGCGCACCCGCCGCGCTCGCGGACGCGGTCCTCGCCGGCGTGGGCGACGTCGACGGCGCGCGTGTCCTCGACCTCTACTCGGGCGCCGGTCTCTTCACGCTGCCGCTCGCGGCGGCGGTCGGGGCGAGCGGGGCCGTCGTCGCCGTCGAGGGCGACGAGCGGGCGGTGCGCGACGCGCGGCGCAACGCCCACGGCGTGGAGAACGTCCAGCTCCACCACGGGCCGGTCGAGCACGTGCTCACCGGGCGCGGTGAGGGTGCGGAGGCCGTGGCGCGCGGGGGAGCGGACGTCGTCGTGCTCGACCCGCCGCGTGTCGGTGCAGGCCGCGCCGTCGTGGAGGCGGTCGCCGGGACGGGTGCCGGGCGCGTCGTGTACGTCGCGTGCGACCCCGCCGCACTGGCGCGGGACGTCGCGTATCTCGGCGAGCACGGCTACGGCCTGCGCAGCCTGCGGGCGTTCGACCTCTTCCCGCACACGCACCACCTGGAAGCGGTCGCGGTCCTCGAGCGTTGAGCAGTCAGGAGCCCTGGACCGTCCGGTCGCCGTCGCGCGGCCGGCGAGGGCGGACGGGAGCGCGGAGATGGGCGAGCAGGTGCGGGAGGGGTCGACCCGGCAGGCCGGGAGGTCGGCGCAGCCGGACGACGTCCGCGACGTCGTGGGCGTCGGGGTGCTGCTGCCGAACGGCAGGCTCGCCGGTCGCGCGTTCGCGTCGCGCGCCGAGGCCGAGGCGTGGGCCCGGCCCGAGGAGGGCGAGCAGGTCGTCGAGCTGAACGTGCTGTGCGACTGCGACCTCTGACGACCGGACCTGACCTGCAGCTTGTGTGTCCGGTAGATATCTTGACGTCAAGATATGTGCGCTATGCTGGTCGCGGTGCTGGTCCCGGCGCCGACGGACGCGAGCGCTCGACGTGCGCGCGACCCCGGCCGGACCGCCGCACCGGCCCGGCGTAGGCTGGGCGAAGCCCCCCAGAACCATGGCATCCGTGCCACCGTCTCGCCACGAAGGAGCCACGAGTGAGCAGCGTCGACACGTTCGGGTCGAAGGGAACACTGGAGGTCGGTGGGAGCTCGTACGAGATCTTCCGCCTGTCCGCCGTCGAGGGTGTCGAACGCCTCCCGTACAGCCTGAAGATCCTCGCCGAGAACCTCCTGCGCACGGAGGACGGCGCCAACATCACCGCCGACCACGTGCGCGCGCTCGCGTCGTGGGACCCCGCGGCGCAGCCCGACACCGAGATCCAGTTCACGCCCGCGCGCGTGATCATGCAGGACTTCACGGGCGTCCCCTGCGTCGTCGACCTCGCGACGATGCGCGAGGCCGTCGTCGACCTCGGTGGCGACCCGTCGCGCATCAACCCGCTCGCGCCCGCCGAGATGGTCATCGACCACTCCGTGCAGATCGACGTCGCGGGCCGCCCCGACGCGTTCGAGCGCAACGTCGAGATCGAGTACGAGCGCAACCACGAGCGCTACCAGTTCCTGCGCTGGGGCCAGACGGCGTTCGACGACTTCAAGGTCGTCCCCCCGGGCACCGGCATCGTGCACCAGGTGAACATCGAGTTCCTCGCGCGGACGATCATGACGCGTGAGGTCGACGGGGTCCTCCGCGCCTACCCCGACACGTGCGTCGGCACCGACTCGCACACGACGATGGTCAACGGCCTCGGCGTGCTCGGCTGGGGCGTCGGCGGCATCGAGGCCGAGGCGGCCATGCTCGGCCAGCCCGTGTCGATGCTCATCCCGCGCGTCGTCGGCTTCAAGCTCTCCGGCTCCATCCCGGCGGGCGTGACCGCGACCGACGTGGTGCTCACGATCACCCAGATGCTGCGCCAGCACGGCGTCGTCGGGAAGTTCGTCGAGTTCTACGGCGAGGGCGTGGCCCAGGTGCCGCTCGCGAACCGCGCGACGATCGGCAACATGAGCCCCGAGTTCGGCTCGACCGCGGCGATCTTCCCGATCGACGGCGTGACCCTCGACTACCTGCGTCTCACGGGCCGCAGCGAGGAGCAGCTCGCGCTCGTCGAGGCGTACGCCAAGGAGCAGGGCCTGTGGCTCGACCCGACGGCGGCGACCTATGTCGAGCCGACGTTCTCCGAGTACCTCGAGCTCGACCTCTCGACGGTCGTCCCGTCGATCGCCGGCCCGAAGCGGCCTCAGGACCGCATCGAGCTCACCGAGGCCAAGGAGTCGTTCGCCTCGGCGATCCTCGACTACGTCGGCGCCGAGGAGGCCGCGCCCTTCACCGGGCTCGACGAGTCCGTCGAGGAGACCTTCCCGGCGTCCGACCCCATCGCGGCGGCCGCGCACGACAACGAGTCCGACCACCCGGTCGCCCCCGGCCACGGCGACAGCGCCACGCGTCCGCACAAGGTCGTCCCGGTGACGCTCGGTGACGGCACGACGACGGAGCTCGACCACGGGCACGTCGTCATCGCCTCGATCACGTCGTGCACGAACACGTCGAACCCCTCGGTCATGCTCGCCGCGGCGCTGCTCGCGAAGAACGCGGTCGACCGCGGGCTCGCGTCGAAGCCGTGGGTCAAGACCTCGATGGCTCCGGGCTCGCAGGTCGTGACGAACTACTACGAGAAGTCCGGCCTCTGGCCGTACCTCGAGAAGCTCGGCTTCCACCTCGTGGGCTACGGCTGCGCGACGTGCATCGGCAACTCGGGTCCGCTCGCCGAGGAGATCTCCGCGTCGGTCAACGAGCACGACCTGTCGGTCGTCTCGGTGCTCTCGGGCAACCGCAACTTCGAGGGCCGCATCAACCCCGACGTGAAGATGAACTACCTCGCGTCGCCGCCGCTCGTCATCGCCTACGCGCTCGCCGGCACGATGGACTTCGACTTCGAGGGCGAGCCGCTCGGCACCGACCCGCACGGCGAGCCGGTGTTCCTCAAGGACATCTGGCCCTCGCCCGAGGACGTGCAGGCGACGATCGACTCCTCGATCGACCGTGACATGTTCACCAAGGACTACGCGGACGTCTTCACGGGCGACGACCGGTGGCGCGCGCTCGAGACGCCCGAAGGCGACACGTTCGAGTGGGACACCGAGTCGACCTACGTGCGCAAGCCCCCGTACTTCGACGGCATGGCGGCCGAACCGTCGCCCGTCACCGACATCTCGGGCGCTCGCGTGCTCGCGAAGCTCGGTGACTCGGTGACGACGGACCACATCAGCCCCGCGGGCGCCATCAAGGCGGACTCGCCGGCCGGCAAGTACCTCGCCGAGCACGGCGTGGGCCGTCGCGACTTCAACTCCTACGGCTCGCGCCGCGGGAACCACGAGGTCATGATCCGCGGCACGTTCGCGAACATCCGCCTGCGCAACCAGCTCCTCGACGGCGTCGAGGGCGGCTACACGTACAACTTCGTGAAGGACGCCCAGGACACCATCTACGACGCCGCGCAGGACTACGCCGCCCAGGGCACCCCGCTCGTCATCCTCGGCGGCAAGGAGTACGGCTCCGGCTCGTCGCGCGACTGGGCCGCCAAGGGCACCGCGCTCCTGGGCGTGAAGGCCGTCATCACCGAGAGCTTCGAGCGCATCCACCGCTCGAACCTCATCGGCATGGGCGTCCTGCCGCTGCAGTTCCCGGCGGGCGAGAGCGCGGGGTCGCTCGGGCTCGACGGCACCGAGACGTTCGACATCGCCGGCGTGACGGTCCTCAACGAGGGCAGCACGCCCTCGACCGTGGAGGTCACGGCCACGAAGGGTGACGGCACGACCGTCGAGTTCGACGCCGTCGTGCGCATCGACACCCCGGGCGAGGCGGACTACTACCGCAACGGCGGCATCCTGCAGTACGTGCTGCGCTCGCTCGTCGCCTGACCCACCAGCAGGTCGTCGGGGTCTGCCCGACGCCGCACGCGCACCCGGCGGGGCGCTCACCTCTCGAGGTGGGCGCCCCGCCGTCGTCCTTGCACGGTCGGCGCGTGCGGGCAGGAAGGGGGCAGACTGGGACCATGGCAGCGAGCGAGAACGCGACCCGGCCGACGGACGCGGACGTCCCGGCGTTCCTCGCCGCGGTCGATCACCCGGTCCGGCGACGGGACGCGCAGCGGCTCGTCACGCTGATGGCCCGGGTCACCGGCGAGGAACCCCGACTGTGGGGCCCGTCGATCGTGGGGTTCGGCACGTACCACTACCGTTACGAGAGCGGCCGCGAGGGTGACATGGCCGCCGCGGGGTTCTCGCCCCGCAAGGCGGCGACGACGATCTACCTCGCCGACGGCGTCGCCGAGCACGCCGAGCTGCTCGCCCGGCTGGGGCCCCACACGGTCGGCAAGGGCTGCCTCTACGTCAAGGACCTCGACCAGGTGGACCTCGACGTGCTCGAGGAGACCGTGCGGCGGTCGTACGCGTCGGTCACGGGCACGCCGGTGCGCGGCGGGCACGTCTCGGGGCCGTCGGCCGAGCCGGCAGGCTGAGCCGGCGTCCGCGACGTCCGGACGGGCCGGCGCCGGCGCTCGGTCGAGCGCCCGCGTCACTCCTCCGCGAGGACCTGCGCGAGCGCGTGCTCGCCGATCGCCCGCAGGTGCGGCGCGTCGTCGGAGTGCGCCAGCAGGATCGACGTGAACAGGACGGCCCACGCGAGCGAGCGGTCCCACGTCGCGTCGTCGGTACCGCACGCCGTCGTCACGCGGTCGCGGAACGTCGCGCGCGCGGGCGGGTCGAACGTGAGCCACGCGGTCGCGAGGTCGGTCGCCGGGTCTCCGCTCGTGACGTCGCCGAAGTCGACCACCGCGGCGAGGGAGGCGGCACCGGCCGCCCTGGGCCCGTCGCCCGGCGTGGCGATCAGGTTCGCCGGGTGGAGGTCCCCGTGGAGCCAGACGGCGGGACCGTCCCGGTCGGGCGTGCCGCAGAGGCGCGACCACAGGTCGAGCAGCGGACCGGGCTCGGGTACGGCACCCGAGGCGAGACGCTCGCGCACGGCGGCGTCGCGCGTGGCGAGCGGGACGCCCCGGTAGGGGTTGGCGGGTGCGTCCTCGGGTGCGGGGACGTGGAGAGCCGCGACGACGTCCGCGAGCGGTCCGGCGAGCCCGTGGCGCGCGGCGGGCTCCACCCGCCACGCGGGGACGCCGTCGAACCACGGGACCACGCTCCACGACCACGGGTAGACCGGGGCGACGGACCCGTCGGACGGCCGCCCGACACGCACGGGTGCGGGGACGGCGACGGGCAGCGACGGGGCGAGCGCGGGGAGCCAGCGCTGCTCGTTCTCGACGAGCTGCGCGGCGGCGGCGCGCCGCGGCAGCCGCAGCGCGAGGTCGTCGCCGAGGCGCAGCACGACGTTGTCCCAGCCGCTCGCGGCGACGACGATCGGCAGTCCCGCGAGGTCGGGGTGCTGCGCGGTGAGCAGGGCGCGGGCGAGGTCGACGGTGACGTCGGCCTCGGCGGAGGGCATGAGAGGCACCTCGCGACGCTACCGGAGGTGCCGCCGTCCGGACAGCGACCTCAGAGGGGCGCGTCGAGCGTGCGGGACCGGTCCCAGGGCTCGGTCCACCCGAGGCGGTCGAACAGCGCGTCGAGCAGGCCACCCGTGAAGCCCCAGACGAGGTGGTCCCGGCCGTCGGCCCGGGCGAGGAACCCCGGGCTCCTGTGCACGCTGCGACCCCGGCGCACTGTCACGGTGCGACGTCGCTCGGGGTCGAGCAGGTCCGCGACCGGGACGCGGAACACGTGCGCCGACTCGGCGTCGTCGACCGCGCGGACCGGCGTGGGACGGGCCCACCAACCGAGCACGGGCGTCACGAGGTGGTTGCTCACCGGGACGGGGAGCTCGCCGAGCGTCCCCAGCACCTCGACGCCGGAGCGGTCCAGACCGGTCTCCTCGACGGCCTCGCGCAGCGCGGCGTCGACGGCGTCGTCGTCGCCCGGGTCGACGCGGCCGCCGGGGAAGGCGACCTGTCCCGGGTGGTGGCCGAGGGTGGTCGCGCGGGCGAGGAGGAGGACGTCGAGGTCCCTCGCGACGGCCCGGGCGGCGTGCTCCGACGGCACGCCGTCGAGAACGCCGAACAGCATGAGGACGGCCGCCGGGCGCGCACGCTCGTTGAGCGCGCCGACGGCGACGCGCCACGGCGACGGCCAGTCGCCGCCGTCGTGGGGGAGCGCGGCGAGCTGGTCGCGGGCGGAGGGTGAGCCCGTCGGGCCCTCGGTCACCGGCACGAGCGAGGTCACCAGCTCACGGGGAGCGGGCGGCCCTCCTCGTAGCCCGCGGCGGACTGGATGCCGACGACGGCGCGCTCGGCGAACTGCTGCAGGTCGGCCGCACCGGCGTACGTGCACGACGACCGCAGCCCGGACGTGATCTCGTCGAGCAGGTCCTCGACACCGGGGCGCTGCGGGTCGAGGAACATCCGGCTGGAGCTGATGCCCTCCTCGTACAGGCCCTTGCGCGCGCGGTCGAAGGGCGAGCCGCCCGCGGTGCGCGCGGCCACGGCCCGCGCCGACGCCATGCCGAAGCTCTCCTTGTAGAGACGGCCGGTGCCGTCGTCGTGCAGGTCGCCGGGGGACTCGTAGGTCCCGGCGAACCACGAGCCGATCATCACCTGCGACGCACCGGCGGCCAGCGCGAGGGCGACGTCGCGCGGGTGGCGGACCCCGCCGTCGGCCCAGACGTGCTTGCCGAGCTCGCGCGCCGCCGCGGCGCACTCCAGCACCGCGGAGAACTGGGGGCGCCCGACGGCGGTCATCATGCGCGTCGTGCACATCGCGCCCGGGCCGACGCCGACCTTGACGATGTCGGCGCCGGCCGCGACGAGGTCGCGCACGCCGTCCGCGGTGACCACGTTGCCCGCGACGACGGGGACGTCCGGCGCGACGGACCGCACGGCGTCGAGGGCCTGGAGCATCTTCGTCTGGTGGCCGTGCGCGGTGTCGACCACGAGCACGTCGACGCCCGCGGCGAGCAGCTCCTTGGTCTTGGCCGCGACGTCGCCGTTGATCCCGACCGCCGCGCCGACGCGCAGGCGGCCGTCGGCGTCCAGCGCCGGGGTGTACACGGAGGAGCGCAGCGCACCCTTGCGCGTGAGGACGCCGACGATCGCGCCGTCGCGGGTCACGGGCGCGACCTTGAGGCGTGCCGTGTAGAGCTGGTCGAACGCGGCCTCGAGCCCGGCGCGCCCGCCGTCGAGGACCGACGCGTCGAGCACGAGCGGGTGGTCGGTCATCACCTGGTGGACCTGCGTGAACCGGTCGACGTCGGTGCAGTCGGCCTCGGTGACGACGCCGACCGGGCGACCGTCGTCGACGACGACCGCCGCGCCGTGGGCGCGCTTGCCGATGAGGGTGAGCGCGGTGTGCACGGTGTCGTGCGGGCGGACGACGACCGGCGTCTCGATGACGGGGTCCTTGGACTTGACGTCCGCGACGACGTCGGCGACGACGTCGGTCGGGACGTCCTGGGGGAGGATCGCGATCCCGCCGCGCCGCGCGACGGTCTCCGCCATGCGGCGGCCGGCGACCGCGGTCATGTTCGCGACGACGAGCGGGACGGTGGTGCCCGTGCCGTCCGCCGACGAGAGGTCGACGTCGAAGCGGGACGTGACCTCGGAGCGCGACGGGACGAGGAAGACGTCGCCGTAGGTGAGGTCGGTCGCGGGGGTCTGGCCGGGCAGGAAGCGCATGAGTCCCATCCTACGGTGGTCGCCCGGGTTGTCCGCGGTACGGAACTGGAGTTCCATCGCGTGCACGGCTGCCGCCGGTGCGGCGTGCGACGGAGTGTGCGTCAATGGCGTGAAGGTCTCGTCCCGCCGCGCACCGGTGCGCGGCGCACCGCCGCGCAGCACCTAGAGTTGTCGGGCTGGTCGGACGGGAACGGAACGGAGCACTGCATGAGCCTGTTGAGCACGATCACCTCCCCCGAGGACGTGCAACGGCTGACGCCGGCCCAGGCCCGCGAGCTCGCCGCCGAGATCCGCGACTTCCTCGTGGAGTCCGTGTCGCGCACGGGCGGTCACCTCGGCCCGAACCTCGGCGTGGTCGAGCTGACGATCGCGATGCACCGCGTCTTCTCGTCGCCGACGGACACGTTCGTGTTCGACACGGGGCACCAGTCCTACGTGCACAAGCTTCTGACCGGTCGCCAGGACTTCTCCGCGCTGCGCAAGAAGGACGGGCTCTCGGGATACCCGTCGCGCGCCGAGTCCGAGCACGACGTCGTCGAGAACTCGCACGCGTCGACCGCCCTGTCCTGGGGCGACGGGATCGCGAAGGCCAACGTCGTGCGGGGCCTGACGGACCGCCACGTCGTCGCCGTCATCGGCGACGGCGCGCTCACGGGCGGCATGGCGTGGGAGGCCCTCAACAACATCGCCGAGTCGCAGGACCGCCGGCTGATCGTGGTCGTCAACGACAACGGGCGTTCCTACTCGCCGACCATCGGCGGCATGGCGCACCACCTGTCGACCCTGCGCACCACGCGCGGCTACGAGAGCTTCCTCCAGTGGGGCAAGCGGACGCTGACCCGGTCCGGTGCGCCCGGGCGGTTCGCCTACGAGTGGCTGCACGGCCTGAAGAAGGGTCTCAAGGACGTCGTCGCGCCGCAGGGCATGTTCGAGGACCTCGGCATCAAGTACGTCGGGCCGATCGACGGCCACGACGTCGAGGCGATGGAGCACGCGCTGCGCCGCGCCAAGGCGTACGGCGCGCCCGTGCTCGTGCACGCGATCACCGAGAAGGGGCGGGGGTACTCGCCCGCCGAGCAGGACGTCGCGGACCGCTTCCACGCGGTCGGCCAGATCCACCCCGAGACCGGGCTGCCCGTCGCGCCCTCGCGGTTCGGCTGGACGAGCGTCTTCGCGGACGAGATCGTCCAGATCGGCCGTCGGCGGTCCGACGTGGTCGCGATCACCGCGGCCATGCTCGAGCCGGTGGGCCTCAAGCCGTTCTCCCAGGCGTTCCCCGAGCGCACGTTCGACGTGGGCATCGCCGAGCAGCACGCCGCGACGTCCGCGGCGGGCATGGCGTTCGCCGGGCTGCACCCGGTCGTCGCCGTGTACGCGACGTTCCTCAACCGCGCGTTCGACCAGGTCCTCATGGACGTCGCGCTGCACAAGGCGGGCGTGACCTTCGTGCTCGACCGCGCGGGCATCACCGGCGACGACGGCGCGAGCCACAACGGCATGTGGGACATGGCGATGCTGCGCATCGTCCCCGGGCTGCGCCTCGCGGCGCCGCGCGACGAGGAGACCCTGCGGACCGCGCTGCGCGAGGCCGTGGACGTCGACGACGCCCCGACCGTCGTGCGGTACCCGAAGGGCGCGCTCTCCGAGGCGCTGCCCGCGCTCGACACGGTCGACGGCGTGGACCTGCTCGCGGTGCCCGCGGACCGCGCGGACGAGGCCCAGGTGGGCGACGGCGCCGCAGCAGAGGGCTCTCCGCGTCGCCGCGTCCTGCTCGTCGGTCTGGGCTCGATGGCGCGCGTCGCGCTCGGGGCGGCGGAGTCGCTCACGACGCACGGCGTGGACGTCACGGTCGCGTCGCCGACGTGGGTCCTGCCGATGCCGAGCGCGCTCGTCAAGCTCGTGGGCGAGCACGACCTCGTCGTGAGCGTCGAGGACGGTGTCGCCGACGGCGGCGTCGGGTCGCTGCTCGCGCAGCGTGCCCTCGAGTCGGGGGTGCGCACGCCGGTCCACGCGATCGGGCTGCCGGCGCAGTTCCTCGACCACGCGAGCCGCGACCAGGTCGTGACGGCGTTCCGCCTCACGGCTGCCGACGTCGCCCGCGACGTGCTCGACGGGCTCGCGGCGCTCGGGCGCGACTGAACCGCGCAGGTTCGCCACGCCCGACGTGCGCGACGACACTGCTCGTCGCCATGACGTCATCGAGATCGGCACATCGGCGCGAGATCGGTCCTCCGGAGGACCGATCTCGCGCTCGGCGACCGATCTCGCGCTCGGCGACCGATCTCGCGCGGACGGCTCGACCGGGTGGCGGCCACCTGCGCTACGGTCCGGCCCATGATCTGGCTCCTGGACCTCGACAACACCCTGGTCGGGCGCGACGTCGCCTTCGCCGCCTGGGCCCGTGGCGCGGTGGCCGAGGTGGGCGGCGACGAGTCCGACGTCGCCGCGATCGTGGCGGCGGACCGGGGAGGGCACGCCCCGAAGACCGACGTCGCGCGCGTGATCGTCGAGCGGCTCGGCTGGCGGGACGAGATTCCCGCCGTGGTGGAGCGCTTCCGGCAGGGGATCCTCGAGCACGTCGAGGCGTACCCGGGCGTGCTCGCCGCGCTCGACGGGCTGCGTGCGGACGGGCACCGCGTCGTCGTCGTGACGAACGGCACGTCCGCGCAGCAGCGCGGGAAGATCGCCCGCTGCGACGTCGCACCGCACGTCGACGACGTGGTGGTCTCCGACGAGGAGCAGGTCGCCAAGCCGGACCCGCGCCTGCTCGAGATCGCACTCGAGCGCCTCGGCGCGGGCGCGGTCGAACGGCGCGAGGTCTGGATGGTCGGCGACGCCGCCCACCTCGACGTCGCCGCGGGTCGCGCGGCGGGTGTGCGCACCGCCTGGGTCTCGCACGGCCACGCCTGGGCGGGCGGGGCGGAGCCCGACGTCGCGGGCGTGACGACGGTCGAGACCCTGGCGCTCGCGGCGGCGGCGTCCCGGGTCGCCGCGACCGGCCCCGGGACGCCCGCCCCGCTCCAGCGGTCGCTCAGGAGTGCGTGACCCCGACCGCCTTCTCGACGACGACCCGCAGGTCCCCGCCCGACTCGGCGAACCACTCGCGCTGCCGGGCGGCCCCGTTGCCGCGTGACCACAGCCGTCCGAGCAGCTCGGTCACGGTGTCGAGGTCGCCGGTGTCGACGAGCGCGTCCCGCACGTGCGCGACGAGCTGCCCCACGACGTCGTGCGCGGGGGCGGGGCGCCAGGTGAGCGGCGAGACGAGGTCATCGGCGAGCCCCGAGCGCCCGGCGCGCCACGACGCGGTGCGCAGGAGCTCGGGCCGCAGCTCGGGCGCCGCCGTGCCCGCCGCCGCCTCGCGGGCCGACGTCTCGACGAGTCCGCGTGCGAGCGCTGCGACGAGCGTCGCGGTCTCGGGGTCGAGGCACACGTCGGCGATGCGGATCTCGACGGTCGGGTACCGCGCCGAGAGTCGCGCGTCGAAGTACACCATCGCCTGGTCGAGGATGGTGCCGGTCGCGACGAGGGAGGCGACGGCGTCGTGGTACGCCTCCGGGCTGCCGAACGAGCGCGCCGGCCCCGAGGTGGGCCACCGCGACCACACCTGCGACCGGAAGCTCGCGTAGCCGCTGTCCTCGCCCTGCCAGTAGGGCGAGTTGGTGCTCAGGGCGAGCAGCGTCGCGAGCCAGGGGCCGATCCGGTCGAGCACGGCGACGCCCTCGGTGTCGTCCGCGACGGCGACGTGCACGTGGCACCCGCTCGTGAGCTGCTCGCGCGCGGTCAGCCCGAACGCGGCGCGGGCCTCGAGGTAGCGCAGCCGTGCCACCGTCGTGCCCTCGAATGGCAGCGGCGACGTGGAGAGCGCCGCGACGCGGGCCCCGACCCGGTCGGCTGCCTCCTGGGCACGTGCCCGTCCGGCGCGGATCTCCTTCGCGAGGTCCTCCAGCTCGGTGCGCGGGTGCGTCGCCGTCTCGAGCTGCTCCTCCATGAACTCCGACTCGAGCGAGCCGGTCCCGCCGCCCTTGTCCGACGTCCCGGTCGCCTCCAGCGCCTCCTGGGCCTTGGCGACGGGACGGCCGTCCTCGCCGACGAGCAGGAACTCTTCTTCCACACCTACGGTCCGTGTCACCCGGGAAGTGTCACACGGACCGGCCCCGCCCGCGTCGCTGGTGATGTCCGTCAGGTCGCGGCGCTGCCTTGCGGCGTGGGGTGAGCCGTCGACCATCCTTGTGAAGGTGATCACAAGGATGGTCCGTGGGGCGTGGAAATGGGACGGGATCGTTGGGATGTCGCCGTTCCTCCCCGTCGTGCCCGGCTCGGGACCTAGGTCACCGGGACGCTCGGAACCGGCCCACGGACGGCTGCATGTCCCTAGCCTGGAAGTGGCGACGGAGCCCGGGGCAGGGCTACCGGGAACCGGCCGGCGCGCGGATCAGCGCGTGAGGCACGAAGGAGGACCGATGACCAGCGTTTCCGAGGCACCGCGCACGCAGGGCGGGACCCGTCCGCAGACCGACGACGCCCACGTCCCCGCCTGGGAGGGGTTCGTGGACGGTCCGTGGCGCGACCACGTCGATGTCCGCGACTTCATCCAGCGCAACTACCGCCCCTACACGGGCGACTCCTCGTTCCTCGAGGGCCCGACCGAGCGCACGACCGGCATCTGGGCGACGCTCTCCGCGATGTTCCCCG
The DNA here is from genome assembly GCF_055181235.1 of Cellulosimicrobium sp. So1_17. NCBI lineage: Bacteria > Bacillati > Actinomycetota > Actinomycetes > Micrococcales > Promicromonosporaceae > Cellulosimicrobium > Cellulosimicrobium sp. So1_17. The sequence goes on along the minus strand of NZ_CM143702.1, from coordinate 942,092 downwards.
AGGAGCGCGAGAAGGGCGTCCACGACGTCGACCCGCACACCCCCGCGGGCATCACGGCGCACGCGCCCGGCTACATCGACCGGGACAACGAGATCGTCGTCGGCCTGCAGACCGACGCGCCGCTCCGGCGGGCGATCATGCCGAACGGCGGCTGGCGCATGGTCGAGGGTGCCCTGAAGACCTACGGCTACGAGGTCGACGAGACCCTGCGGAAGGTCTTCAGCGAGTACCGCAAGACCCACAACCAGGGCGTGTTCGACGTCTACCCGCCGAACGTCCGCGCGGCCCGCAGCTCGCACATCATCACCGGTCTCCCGGACGCCTACGGACGCGGCCGGATCATCGGGGACTACCGCCGCGTCGCGCTGTACGGCGTCGACGCCCTCGTCGCGGCGAAGACGCTCGACAAGCTCGAGCTCGACACGCTCCCGTTCACCGAGACGGTGGCGCGCGAGCGCGAGGAGCACGCGGAGCAGATCCGGGCGCTCGGCGAGCTCAAGGAGATGGCCGCGACCTACGGGTACGACATCTCCGGCCCGGCGACGAGCGCCCGCGAGGCCGTGCAGTGGCTCTACTTCGCCTACCTCGCCGCCGTGAAGGAGCAGAACGGCGCCGCGATGTCGCTCGGGCGGACGTCGACGTTCCTCGACGTGTTCATCGACCGCGACCTCGAGGCCGGACGCATCACGGAGTCGCAGGCGCAGGAGATCGTCGACGACTTCGTCATCAAGCTGCGCATCGTGCGGTTCCTGCGCACCCCCGAGTACGACGCTCTGTTCTCCGGCGACCCGACGTGGGTCACGGAGACGATCGCCGGCATGGGCGAGGACGGCCGCCCGCTCGTCACGAAGAGCTCGTTCCGGTTCCTCCAGACGCTCTACAACCTCGGCCCGGCACCGGAGCCCAACATGACGGTCTTCTGGAGCCCCGAGCTGCCGCAGGGGTTCAAGGACTACTGCGCGCAGGTGTCGATCGACACGTCCGCCGTGCAGTACGAGTCGGACGAGCTCATCCGTGCGGCGTGGGGCGACGACGCGGCGATCGCGTGCTGCGTGTCCCCGATGCGGGTCGGCAAGCAGATGCAGTTCTTCGGTGCGCGCGTCAACCTCGCCAAGACGCTGCTCTACGCGATCAACGGCGGGCGTGACGAGGTCTCGGGCAAGCAGGTCTCGCCCGTGGCGGCACCTGTCGAGGGCGACGTGCTCGACTACGACGACGTCATGGCGAAGTTCGACGCCACGATGGACTGGCTCGCCGCCACGTACGTCGAGGCGCTCAACTGCATCCACTGGTCGCACGACAAGTACGCGTACGAGCGCCTCGAGATGGCGCTGCACGACAAGGACGTGCTGCGGACGATGGCGTGCGGCATCGCCGGCCTCTCCGTCGCGGCGGACTCGCTGTCGGCGATCCGCTACGCGACCGTGAAGGTCGTGCGCGACGAGCGCGGGATCGTCGTCGACTACGACACCGAGGGCGAGTTCCCCACCTTCGGCAACGACGACGACCGGGCCGACGAGATCGCCGTCGACCTCGTGGAGCGGTTCATGGCGAAGGTGCGCACGCACCCGACCTACCGCGACGCGGTGCCGACGCAGTCGGTCCTGACGATCACCTCGAACGTCGTGTACGGCAAGGCGACGGGCAACACGCCCGACGGCCGACGCGCCGGCGAGCCGTTCGCCCCGGGCGCGAACCCGATGAACGGCCGCGACACGCACGGCATGCTGGCGTCGGCGCTGTCCGTCGCGAAGCTCCCGTACGACGAGGCGCAGGACGGCATCTCGCTGACCAACACCGTGGTGCCGAGCGGCCTCGGGCGGACGAAGGAGGAGCAGGTGACCAACCTCGCCGGCCTCCTCGACGCGTACGTCGGCTCGAACGGCTACCACATGAACGTCAACGTGCTGAACCGCGAGACGCTCCTGGACGCCATGGACCACCCGGAGAACTACCCGCAGCTGACGATCCGCGTGTCCGGCTATGCGGTGAACTTCGTCCGCCTCACGCGCGAGCAGCAGCTCGACGTGCTGTCGCGCACGTTCCACGGCGCGCTGTAGCCGCACCGCGCACCACGAGGAGACCCGATGACCGTCACCCTTCCCGCCCCCGCCGCCCGCACCGGGCGAGGCTGCGGCCTCCCCGCGGGCAGCGTGCCGCCCGACGACGCCACGCGCCTCGAGGTGCCGGACGCCGCGGCGGACCCCGCGATGACGGGCTCGCCGGTGGGCCACGCCCGCCGGGCGGGCGCAGGCCTGGACGGGCTGACGGTCGCGGACGTGGACCGGGCCGACAAGCTCGCGGCGATGCGCGCGGGCGAGCTCGGCTCGGTCCACTCGTGGGAGCTCGTCACCGCGGTCGACGGGCCGGGGACGCGCCTGACCGTGTTCCTCAACGGCTGCCCGCTGCGGTGCCTGTACTGCCACAACCCCGACACGTTCGCGATGAAGGACGGCGAGCCCGTCACCGCGGACGGTCTCCTCGCGCGCGTGCGGCGCTACCTGCCGGTCTTCCTGGCGACGCACGGCGGGCTCACGCTCTCGGGGGGCGAGGTGCTCATGCAGCCCGCGTTCGCCGCCCGGGTCCTGCGCGGCGCGAAGGCCATGGGCGTGCACACCGCGCTCGACACGTCGGGCTTCCTCGGCACGAACGCGACCGACGCGATGCTCGACGACACCGACCTCGTGCTGCTCGACGTGAAGTCGGGCGACCCGGAGACCTACCGTCGTGTGACGAGCCGCGACCTCGAGCCCACCCTGCGGTTCGGGCGTCGGATCGCCGAGCGCGGCCTCGACGGGCACGCGCCCGAGGTGTGGGTACGGTTCGTCCTCGTCCCGGGCCTCACGGACGACGTGGAGAACGTCGAGAAGGTCGCGGAGTACGCGGCCTCGCTGAACGCGATCCGTCCCGGGACGGTGACCCGCGTCGAGGTGCTCCCGTTCCACCAGATGGGCCGCGACAAGTGGGACGCGCTCGGACGCACGTACGCGCTCGAGGACGCGCCGGCACCGTCGGCAGAGCTGACCGACCGCGTGCGCGACCAGTTCCGCGCGCACGGCCTCACGACGTACTGAGCGCAGCTGACGGTGCGCGCCGACGACCTGGAAGAGGTCACGCGGGGCGTCGTCGTGGTCACCGAGGCCGGTCTCCGGGCAGAGTGGTACCGTGCTGGTATCACTTCGACCAGGAGGCTTCCATGGCCATGACGTTGCGGCTCGACGACGAGGCGCAGGCTGCGCTCGAACGGATCGCGCGCCGGGACGGCGTCTCGGCGAACGTCGCGGTCGGCCGCGCCGTCGTGGAGTACGACGCCAAACGGCGGGAGCTGCGCGACCGGCTCATCGCGCAGATCGTCGAGGAGGACCGCGAGCTCCTCGACCGGCTCGCGCAGTAGCAGTGGTCGTCTACCTCGACGAGGACGACCTGCTCGCCGCTGCGGACGCCTTTCTGGGTGCTCCCGCAGCCGTGCGGGACTACGGGCTGCTCTCGTCGGCTCTCGCGCGCCCCGGGGCGTCCATGTTCGGTGTGGAGGCGTATCCGGGGCTCGACGAGAAGGCCGCTGCTCTGCTGCTCTCGCTGACGAAGAATCACGCACTCATCGACGGGAACAAGCGCCTCGGCTGGGTCGGGGCGCGGCTCTTCTACGCTCTGAACGGTGCGCGACTCGCCATGCCGCAGGACGACGCGTACGACCTTGTCATCCAGATCGCCGCCGGCGAGGTCGAGGACGTGCCGACCGTCGCGGCCAGGCTCGCAGCCTGCGTGATCCGCAGCGAGACGTGACCGAGGACGTGCCGCCGCGCCGTGACGTGGCAGCGGCGCGGCAGGCCGTCGACGACGGGGATGCGCTCGCGGCGTTGCTCGAGCGGTTCCTCGGTGCGCCGTCGGTGGCGCGCGAGCGCGTCCGCGCCGCGTTCGGCGACAGCCGCGAGGAGAAGGTCCTCGCGCACCTCGACGGCGTCGACGTCGCGGCGCTGCGCGACGTGACCCGCGAGCGGCTGCGCCTCGGCACGCTCACCGACGCCGGGGTCGCGACGGTCGGCGAGGTCGCGCGCCTCGGGCGTCGGGGGCTCGAGCGCGTCCCGGGCATCGGCCCGCAGACCGCGACCCACCTGCTCGCCGCGGCGGAGCAGGTGGCGCGCGCGGTGCGCGCGAGCCTGCGGTTCCGCATCGACCTCACCCCGACCGACCCCGTCGCGACAGCGCTCGTCCAGGCGCTGCACTCGCTCGACCGGGCCGAGGCCGCCCTCGCGCGGTACGGCGACCAGGCGCGACGCGCGCTCGCCGAGCACGAGCGCGTGCACGACGACGCCCGCGTCGCGGCGAGCGGGACCCGCCGCTTCTTCGCGTGGGGGGAGCGTCGCCGGCGGGCGTTCGCCGCCGTCGCGACCCTCTCCGCGCTGGGCGACGAGGCGCGCGCCACGGGCCTCGCCGAGGACGCGCGCCGGGTCGTCGCGCTGCTGGCCGAGCCCGGCCGGCCGTACGACGTCTGGGAGGACTTCCGCCGCCGCTCCGCCGCGTACTACGCGCTGCTCGACGGCGTCGCCCCCACGGGACGGGATCTCGCCGCGACCGAGGGTCACCTGCCGGCGGAGCTCGTCGAGCGCGTCCAGACGCAGGCGCTCGACGAGACGCTGCTCCGCGCTTCTCTGCGCGGGTACCAGGCGTTCGGCGCACGGTTCGCGCTGGCCCAGCGGCGCGCGATCCTCGGCGACGAGATGGGCCTCGGCAAGACCGTCCAGGCGATCGCCGTCATCGCGCACCTCGTCGCGGGCGGCGCGACGCACGCCGTCGTCGTGTGCCCCGCGAGCGTGCTGACGAACTGGGTGCGTGAGCTGCGCGCGCACGCCGACCTCACGGTCCACGCGCTGCACGGCGAGGCGCGCGAGGAGGCGGAGACGGCATGGCGCGCACGCGGTGGCGTCGCGGTCACGACCTTCGCCGGGTTGCGCGCCGCGGGGACCGAGACGTTCCTGGCGTCGGGGCCGGCCGTCGTCGTGGTCGACGAGGCGCACTACGTCAAGAACCCGGAGGCCAAGCGTTCGCTCGCCGTCGCCGCGCTCGCGGCCGGGACGCCACACGTGCTTCTCCTCACGGGGACGGCGATGGAGAACCGCGTCGAGGAGTTCCGCACGCTCGTGGGCTACCTGCATCCGGAGCTCGCCGCCGGCCTCGACGCCGCCGCGGGTGCTGCGGGCCCCGAGGCGTTCCGCCGGGCCGTCGCGCCGGCCTACCTGCGCCGCAACGCCGAGGACGTCCTCGAGGAGCTGCCCGAGCTCGTCCAGGTCGACGAGTGGGAGGACCTCGGGCCCGTCGACGGCGCGGCGTACCGGGAGGCGGTCGCGACCGGTGGGTTCATGGCGATGCGGCGCGCGGCGTTCGCCGTGGAGCACGCCGAGGACTCGGCGAAGGTGCGTCGCCTGGTCGAGATCGTGGCCGAAGCGACGCAGAACGGGCGCAAGGTCGTCGTGTTCTCCTTCTTCCGCGACGTCGTCGACCTCGTCGCGCGGGTGCTCGGCGACCTCGCCGTCGGCCCGCTCTCCGGGTCGGTGCCCGCTGCGGCGCGGCAGACGATCGTCGACGACTTCACCGCCTCGCCGGTCCCGCGTGCGCTCGTCAGCCAGATCGACGTCGGGGGAGTGGGCCTCAACCTGCAGGCGGCGTCCGTCGTCGTGCTCTGCGAGCCGCAGACCAAGCCGACCACGGAGGCGCAGGCGATCGCCCGCGCACACCGCATGGGTCAGGTCGAGACCGTGCAGGTCCACCGGCTGCTCACGCAGGACAGCGTCGACGAGCACCTCGTGCGGATCCTCGACACCAAGGCGCGGCTCTTCGACGCGTACGCGCGGCGCAGCGCGCTCGCCGAGGAGGTCGCGGGCGCCGTCGACGTGTCGGAGGCTGCGCTCGCGCGGACGATCGTCGCCGCGGAACGGGCGCGGCTCGTCGTCGACCCGCGCGTCACGTCGGTCGAGGACGCGGTCGTCGACGGGCTCTGACCGACGCGCCGTGCTGCGGGGCACGCACGCCGTCGACGAGGATGGGCTGATGCCCGACACCACACCCGACGTCCAGGTGGGCGCTCTCGCGATCAACGTCACCGTCCCCGACGACCTCCGCTGGACCGACGAGCGTCGCGGCGAGGTCTTCCAGCTGCAGACGATCACCGTCCGCCTCCTGCCGGACGGTCACCTCGCGGCCAAGGCGTACGGCCGGCCCGTCGCCGGCGGCCGCGGCGGCTACGTCTCGTTCCGCGTCCCGGACCGCCCCGAGCTCGCCGCGCTGATCGAGGCGGGCGCCACCGCCGCGTCGCGCCGGTGGGCGGAGCACCGCGGGCTCGAGTAGGCCGGGTGCGGTATGCAGTACCGGGCCCTACCGTGACCGTATGACCACCGAAGCCCAGGAACCCGTCGCGCTCACCCCGTTGCCCGAGACCTGGTCGACGGCGCTCGCGGTCGTCGCGCACCCCGACGACATGGAGTTCGGCGCGGCCGCTGCCGTCGCGCGGTGGACCGGTCAGGGCAAGCGCGTCGTGTACTGCATGGTGACGAGCGGCGAGGCGGGCATCGACGGCATGGACCCCGACGTCGCGCGCGGGATCCGCGAGGCCGAGCAGGTGGAGTCGGCGCGGCTCGTGGGCGTCGACGAGGTCGAGTTCCTCGGTCTGCCCGACGGTGTGCTCGAGTACGGCGTGCCGTTGCGGCGCGAGATCGCCCGGGTCGTGCGGCGTCACCGTCCGGACGTGGTGATCACGGGGAACCACCGGGAGGCGTTCCCGAACGGCGTCCCGAACCAGGCCGACCACGTCGCGACCGGCCGTGCGGTCCTCGACGCCGTGCGCGACGCGGGCAACCGCTGGATCTTCCGGGACCAGGTGGAGGACGAGGGGCTCGAGCCGTGGGGCGGCGTCGAGCAGGTGTGGGTCTCCGGCTCGCCCACGGCGACGCACGTCGTCGACGTCAGCGCGACGTTCGACGCGGGCGTCGCGTCCCTCGCGGCGCACGCCGCGTATCTCGACGGCCTCGGCTGGGAGGGCTTCGACCCGGCCGAGTTCCTCGGGTCCATGACCCGGCCCGCGGGCCAGGCGCTCGGCGTCGAGCACGCGACGACGTTCGAGGTCGTCAGGCTGACCTGGGACTGAGGCTGCCCGGTCGGCGTCGTCCGCGACCAGGCCCTCGTCACCGTCGACCAGGCGGCCGTGGCCCGTCCGGAGCTCCGGACGGGCCACGACACGATCGGCACCGGGTGGTGCCGGGAACCTCAGGCGTGCTGGACCGCAGCGGCCGCCGGGACGTTCGCGACGCCGTCGGGCAGGAACCGTCGGCCGAGGACCTTCTCCGAGTAGCCCGTGCGGTCGAGGTACGGCGTGATGCCGCCGAGGTGGAAGCCCCAGCCTGCTCCGAGGATCATGCACAGGTCGACCTGCGACGGCGAGGACACGACGCCCTCGTCGAGCATGAGCCCGATCTCCTGCGTGAGCGCCGTCAGCACGGAGTCGAGCACGCCGGCCTCATCCAGGGCATCCTCACCGCGCGCGGTGCCGTCGCCGAACACGGCCTGGATCGCCGGGTCGACCGGCTTCGGCAGACCGCGGGGTGCGTCGAGCACGACGGGGATCTTCTCGTCGACGATGCGCTGCAGCCCGGGGGAGACCGGGAACCGGTCGCCGAGGTCCTCGCGCAGCGACGTCAGCACGTGCAGGCCGACGGCCGGACCGACGAGGTCGAACAGCGCGAACGGCGGCATCGGCAGCCCGAGCGGCGCGACCGCGCGGTCGGCGACCTCGACCGACGTCCCGTTCTCGACCGCCTCGACGATCTTGCCCATGAGGAGGATGAGGAGGCGGTTGACGACGAAGCCGGGCCGGTCCGCGACGAGCACGGCGGTCTTGCGGAGCTTCTTCGTCATGGCGAACGCGGTGGCGAGCGCGGCGTCGTCCGTCTTCGCCGCCTGGATGATCTCGACGAGCGGCATCTGCGCGACGGGGTTGAAGAAGTGCATCCCGACGACGCGCTCCGGGTGGCGCAGGTCGGCCGCCATCTCGGTCACGGACAGCGCCGACGTGTTCGTGAGGAACACGGTCTCGTCGCCCACGACGCCCTCGAGCTCGGCGAACACCGTCTTCTTCAGGCCGAGGATCTCCGTGACCGCCTCGATGACGACGTCGCAGCCCGCGAAGTCGCCGAGCTCGGTGGTGCCGTGGACGTTCGCGACGATGCGGGCGCCGGCGTCGCGCGACATGCGCCCGGAGCCGACGAGCTTCTCGACCGTCGAGCGGACGTAGCCGAGGCCCTTCTCGACGCGATCGGCGTCGAGGTCGCGCATGACGACGGGCACCTGGAGCCGCTGGGCGAACAGCAGCGCGATCTGCGCCGCCATGAGGCCGGCACCGACGATGCCGACCCGGGTCACCGGCCGCGCGAGCTTCGCGTCCGGCGCGCCCTGCGGCCGCTTGCCCTTCGACACGAGCTGGAACGCGTACACGCTCGCGCGCATCTCGTCGCTCATGATGAGGTCCGCGAGGGCCTCGTCCTCGGCGGCGAACGCCTCCTCCTTGGTCGCCGTGCGCGCGGCGGCGACGAGGTCGAGCGCGCGGTACGGCGCGGGCCGCGAGCCCGCCACGACGGCGTCGAGCCGCTGGCGCGTGCCTGCGACGACCGCGTCCCACACGGGCTGCGGGTCGAGCTCGCGGCGCTCGACGACGACGTCCCCGCGCAGGACCGCCTCCGCCCACCGGATCGAGGACTCGAGGAAGTCGGGCGCGTCGAACAGCGCGTCGACGAGGCCGATCTCGACGGCCTCCTTCGCCTTGAACGGCTTGTTCGCCGCAGGACGGGCCAGGATGACGTCCATGGCCTTCTCGACCCCGAGCAGGCGCGGCACGAGGTACGCGCCGCCCCAGCCGGGCACGAGGCCGAGGCCGACCTCGGGCAGGGCGAGCGCCCCGGCGTCGGACGCGACCGTGCGGTAGTCGCAGTTGAGCGCGATCTCGAGGCCGCCGCCGAGCGCGACGCCGTTGACGAACGCGAACGTCGGGACGCTGGTCCGCTCGCGCAGCCCGCCGAGGATCGCGTACGCGGCGTGGCCCGCGCGACCGAGCCCGAGCGCGTCGTCCCGGCCCTGGATCGCGGCGGCCTGCGTGAGGTCGGCGCCGGCGGCCAGGAAGTAGGGCTTGCCCGTGACCGCGACGGCGACGATCTCGCCGTCGGCCGCACGCCGCTCGATCCGCTCGAGCGCGGAGCGGAGCTCCGCGAGCCCCTCGGGCCCGAGCGTCGTGGGCTTGGTGTGGTCGAGCCCGTTGTCGAGCGTGACCAGGGCGAGCGTGCCCGTCCCGCCGGGGAGGGCGACGTCGCGAACGAGCGAGTGCGTCACGCGCTCCCCGCGCGCCGGGGCCGAGCCGCCGTCTCGCTGCGCGGACGGCTCGGGGGTGATGGTCTGGTCGGCGGTCGTCGTGCCGGGCCTGCTGGTGGTCTCGGAGGTCGTCTCGCTCACGGTCAGTTCTCCCCGTCGGTCGCGGTGGTCGTGTCGGCGGCGCCGTGGCCGGAGTAGTCGGCGTGGTGCGGGTTCTCCCAGATCACGGTGCCGCCCATGCCGAGGCCGACGCACATGGTCGTCAGGCCGTAGCGCACCTCGGGGTGCTGCTCGAACTGCCGCGCGAGCTGGGTCATGAGACGCACGCCCGACGACGCGAGCGGGTGGCCCATCGCGATGGCGCCGCCGTAGAGGTTGACCCGCTCGTCGTCGTCGGCGAGGCCGAAGTGGTCGGTGAACGCGAGCACCTGGACGGCGAAGGCCTCGTTGATCTCGAACAGGCCGATGTCGTCGATCGTCAGGCCCGCGGACGCGAGCGCGCGCTCCGTCGCGGGGACGGGGCCGTAGCCCATGACCTCGGGGTCCACGCCCGCGTAGGCGTAGGAGACGAGGCGCATGCGCGCGGGCAGGCCGAGCTCGTCGACGACGTCGCCCGCGGCGAGCAGGCACGCCGTCGCGCCGTCGGTGAGCGGCGACGCGTTGCCCGCGGTGACCTTGCCCCCGGGGCGGAACGGCGTCTTGAGGTCGCGGATCGCGTCGACCGTGGTGCCGGGGCGCGGGAGCTCGTCGGCGGTGGCGAGGCCCCAGCCGAGCTCGGTCGACCGGGTCGCGATCGGCACGAGGTCGGCGGAGACGTCGCCGTTGGCGAGAGCCTTGGCGTACTTGGCCTGGCTCGCCACGGCGTAGGCGTCGGCGCGCTCCTTGGTGAGGTGCGGGTAGCGGTCGTGCAGGTTCTCCGCCGTCGCGCCCATGACGAGCGCGGACGAGTCGACGAGCTTCTCGGCGACGAAGCGCGGGTTCGGGTCGGAGCCCTCGCCCATGGGGTGGTGGCCCATGTGCTCGACACCGCCCGCGACGACGACGTCCTGGGCACCCACGGCCACGTTGGCGGCGGTCGTCGTGACGGCCGTCATCGCCCCCGCGCACATGCGGTCGATCGCGAACCCGGGTACCGACTTCGGCAGCCCCGCGAGCACGGCGACGCTGCGCCCGAGGGTGAGGCCCTGGTCGCCCGTCTGCGTCGTCGCGGCGAGCGCGAGCTCGTCGATGCGCTCGGCGGGCAGCTCGGGCCGACGCCGCAGGAGCTCGCGGATCGTCTTCACGGCGAGGTCGTCGGCGCGCGTCTCGGCGTAGATCCCGTCAGGGCGCGCCTTGCCGAACGGGCTGCGCACGCCCTCGACGAAGACGACGTCGCGCACCGCACGACGGCGTGCCGCCTGGGTGGGTGCGTGGGCCTCGGGGGCGGTCGCGCCGTCGGCTCCTGGGGCCACGGTGTCGGCCACGGTCATGGTATCTCCATCCGGTCGGGTGGTCCGGCCGGGTCGGGCCGGGTCAGATGGTCGGGACGGCGGCGTCCGGAGCGACACCGCTCAGGTGATACACGCTACCGCGAGTATCGGGAAAGCACGAGGACGATGCTACGACACATCGAGACCCGGTATCGCCCCTCTCGCGAGGAGGGCGATACCGGGTCTCGGTGGAGCCTCGGGCAGGAGCGCGGTCAGCGTCCGCCGCGCAGCTTCCGCACGACCTTCTTCGCGGTCGGCAGGCCCTTGTTCCATGCGGAGTACCACATCGAGAACGGCACGTCGACGCTCTGCACGAGCTCGTCGTCGTGCTGGGCGAAGCTCCGCTTGAACTCGCTGATGCCGTCGTTGAGGAGACCGTTCATGTCGTAGCGGACGAGCCCGGCCTCCTGCGCGAGCGTGATCGCGTGCCACTTGACCGGCGCGTTCGCCCGCAGCTTCCGACCGGCGTCGTTGATGCCCCCGTAGAGCTCGAACGACGTCGTCGCCGACGCCACGCACCACACGAACGACACCGGGGCGCCCTCGGAGAACGCCGCGACGAGCACCGAGTGCTCGCCGAGCTCGCGGTGGATCGCGAGGTAGTACTCGTCGTCGTGCAGCGCGAAGCCCGCCCGCTCGGCCGTCTCGTGGTAGACCGCGAGGACCTGGCGGACGTCGGCCTCGTCCGTGACGCGGCGCACCTCGAGCCCGCTCCGTGCGGCCTTGCGGATGTCGTACCGCGTCGACTTGCCCATCGCGGCCGTCAGCTCGTCCGGGGTCTTCGTGAGGTCGAGGATCAGCGTGACCGGGTAGAGGATCGGGTTCGCGGCGTCGCGCGCGTCGGGCAGGTCGAGGTGCGTACCCGCGGGCCAGTCCGGCTCGATCGTGATGCCGACGCCCCCGACGTTCTCCTTGCACCACGCCACGACCGCCCGTGTCACGGCGTCGCGCGCGTCGTCGTCGCCCACCCCTGGCCCGGCGCCCCAGCCGTCGGGACCGGGCGCCACGACCGGGCCGCGCGGCACGTGGCACAGCGCCTTGAACTGCGCGGGCAGGGACCGTACGAGCACCTGCGCGAGGCCGACGGTGCGGCCCGCGCCGTCGACGGCCTCGAGGCGGCGCGGCGTCCAGGCGCCCGTCGCCTTGACCTCGCCCCAGCCCCAGAGCTGCAGCGGGTGGCCGCCGAGCGCGTTCACCTGGGCGTCCCAGGTGTCGCGGTCGGTCACTGTCCGGATCGTCAGGTTCGTGTCGTGCACGGCCCCGACCCTACCCGTCCGCCTACCGGTCCGACACGTCCGCGAACGCCGCCGCGAGGCGCTCCGCGAGCAGCCCGACCTGCCACTCCCGCGCGCCCCGGCCGCGCAGGAACGCGGCCACGCCGTCGGCGTCCGCCGGGTCGGGCGGGGTCCAGCACACGCGCCGCAGGGCGTCGGGCTGGAGCAGGTTCTCCGCCGGGACGGTGTGCTGCTCCGAGAGCTCCTGCACGACGGCGCGGGCCGCCTCGAGCCGTGCGGCGGCGCCCGGGTCGCGGTCGGCCCACGCGCGCGGCGGCGGCGGGGCGTCGGAGCGCGGCCCGCGCACCGACGGCAGGTCGCTCGCCGGGAGGGCGAGCGCGGTGTCGATCGCCTGCTGCCAGTAGGCGGCGCGCCGGCGCGTGCCCTTCCCGGCGAAGGCCGGCAGGGCGACGAGCTGGGCGACGCTGCGAGGCAGGGCCTCGGCGGCCGCGACGATCGCCCGGTCGGGCAGCACGCGACCCGGGGCGATGTCCCGCCGGCGCGCGTTGACGTCGCGGGCCTCCCACAGCGCGCGCACGACGGCGAGACGGCGCGCGTCGCGCAGCGTGTGCGTCCCGGACGTGCGCCGCCACGGGTCGACGCGCGGCGGCGGCGGGGGAGCCGTGCGCACCGCCTCGAACTCCTGCGCCGCCCACTCCGTCTTGCCGGCCTCCTCGAGCCGTGCCGCGAGCACGTCGCGCAGCTCGACGAGGACCTCGACGTCGAGAGCGGCGTAGCGCAGCCACTCCGGGGGGAGGGGACGCGTCGACCAGTCGACCGCCGAGTGCTCCTTCGCGAGGCCGAGGCCGAGCAGCTCCGCGACCACGGCGGCGAGCCCGACCCGCTCCATGCCGAGCAGCCGCGCCGCGAGCTCGGTGTCGAAGACGCGCGCCGGGAGCAGTCCGAGGTCGACGAACCCGGGCAGGTCCTGCGACGCGGCGTGCAGCACGAACTCGGCGTCGCCCACCGCCGCGCGCAGGGGAGCGAGGTCCGGGACGCCCACCGGGTCGACGAGCGCGGTCCCCGCGCCCTCGCGCCGGACCTGGACGAGGTAGGTGCGCTGGCCGTACCGGTACCCCGACGCGCGCTCCGCGTCGGCAGCGACGGGACCCGTCCCGCGCGCGAACGCGTCGACGACGCGCGCGAAAGCCTCCGGGGTGTCGACCACGGGTCCCACCCCGTCCGACGGCTCGGAGAGCGGCACGACGACGGGGGAGACCGCGCCGTCGTCCGGGGCGTCGTCGGGCTGGTCGAGGGGTGACGGTGCAGGTGCTGCGGCCGAGCTCATGGACCTACGGTATTGCGTCGCGCGGGCAACGGTGTGATCCCCTCGGGCAGCGGGGGCAGACCTGCGGCCGTGCACAGGAGCTGTGCCCAGGCCGCCAGGTGCGGCCCGAGGTCGGTCGTGAGCGGCGTCCAGGACGCGCGCATCTCGAGCTCGACGTCGTTCGCGCGCCCCGCGAGGGCACCGAAGCTCTGGGACAGCACGCGGGTGACCGTGCCGCCCTCGGCCCGGGTGGACGCCCCGGTGTCGCGCAGCGCGTCGGCGAGCCAGGTCCAGGCGACCTCGGCGAGCATGTCCTCCGCCGCCATCTCGGGCTCGAGCGTGGCACGCACGAGCGTGACGACCCGGAACCGCCCCTGCCACGCCTCCTGGCCCGCGGGGTCGTGGAGGAGGATGAACCGGCCCGAGGCGAGGTCGGGATCGTCGTCGACCTCGCCGGCGACCTCCCCGGTGAGCGCGACGGAGAACGGCGCGATCCGCCGTGGCGCCGGGACCTCCCGCAGGGTCACCTCGGGGCGCACGCGGCGGGCGGCGACGGAGTCCAGCGCCGCGCGGAACTCCGCGGGCGCGTCGGTCCCGTGAGCGGTGATCACCCTCTGCACACTACGAGCCCGCGCGCACGGTGAGGGCCGCGGCGCGCGCGGACGTCACCGAATCGTGACCGCGATCGTCACCACCGCTGACCACGCCCGGATGCTGGCCACGTCCGGAGCCGTCGAGGACGGGGGACTAGGCTGTCCGCGTATCCGCCCCGTACCGGCTGCACCTGCCCGCCGTCGCGTCCGTCGGTGCCGCACGCGCGGCGTCGTCCGGCCGTGGACGTGCCCCCGAGGTCGCCGGTACCGATCTCCGAGGAGCAGGGAAGCAGATGGCAGCACGAGCACAGATCGGTGTGACCGGACTCGCGGTCATGGGTCGCAACCTGGCCCGCAACTTCGCCCGCCACGGCTACACGGTCGCGGTGCACAACCGCTCGTACGCCAAGACGGAGTCCCTGATCGCCGAGGCCGGCTCCGAGGGTGACTTCGTCCCGTCGGAGTCCATGGCCGACTTCGTCGCGTCGCTCGAGCGCCCGCGCAAGGTCGTCATCATGGTCAAGGCCGGCGCGGCGACCGACGCGGTGATCGACGAGCTCGTCCCGCTGCTCGAGGAGGGCGACATCGTCGTCGACGCGGGCAACGCGCACTTCCCCGACACGATCCGCCGCGAGCAGGCGCTGTCGGCCCAGGGCCTGCACTTCGTCGGCACCGGCGTGTCCGGCGGCGAGGAGGGCGCGCTCAACGGCCCGTCGATCATGCCCGGCGGCACGCGCGAGTCCTACGCGAGCCTCGGCCCGATCCTCGAGGACATCTCCGCCAAGGTCGACGGCGTCCCGTGCTGCACGTACGTCGGCCCCGACGGCGCCGGCCACTTCGTGAAGATGGTCCACAACGGCATCGAGTACGCGGACATGCAGCTCATCGCCGAGGCGTACGACCTGCTCAAGCAGGGGCTCGGCGCGTCGGCCGCGGAGATCGGGAAGATCTTCGAGGAGTGGAACACGGGCGACCTCGAGTCGTTCCTCATCGAGATCACGGCAGACGTGCTCCAGCACGTCGACGCGCAGACCGGCTCGGCGTTCGTCGACGTCGTGCTCGACCAGGCGGAGCAGAAGGGCACCGGCCGCTGGACCGTCCAGAACGGCCTCGACCTGGGCGTCCCGATCACGGGCATCGCCGAGGCGACGTTCGCGCGCGCGCTGTCCGGCTCCGTCCCGCAGCGCGAGGCGGGCCGCGCGGCGCTGCCCGCGGACGCGCAGGCGTGGGACGTCACGGACCGCGACGCGTTCGTCGAGGACGTGCGCCTCGCGCTGTACGCGTCGAAGGTCGTCGCGTACTCGCAGGGCTTCGACCAGATCGCCGCGGCGTCGGCCGAGCTCGGCTGGGACATCGACCGCGGCGCGATGGCCCGCATCTGGCGCGGGGGCTGCATCATCCGTGCGCGCTTCCTCAACCGCATCACCGAGGCGTACGAGCGCGACGCGAACCTCCCGCTCCTCCTCGCCGACGAGTACTTCACCGGCGCCGTCGGCAACGGCCTCGCCGCGTGGCGCCGCGTCGTCGCGCAGGCCGCGCTCAACGGCGTGCCGACGCCCGCGTTCTCGTCGTCGCTCGCGTACTACGACGGGGTGCGCGCCGAGCGCCTGCCCGCCGCGCTCATCCAGGCACAGCGCGACTTCTTCGGCGCGCACACGTACCGCCGCGTCGACGGTCCGGGCGTGTTCCACACCGAGTGGACCCGCGACCGGAGCGAGACGCGCGAAGGCGACGCGTGAGTCGAGGCGTCGTACGCCCGGCCGTCGTCCACCCGATCATCCTGGGTGGCGACGCCGGCGCGTACAGCCTGGCCCGCGCGTTCCACGAGGCGTACGGGGTGCGCAGCACGGTCGTGACGATCGTCTCGACGCGCAACATCCGGTACTCGACCATCCTCGACAACGTCATCGAGCCGCAGCTCGACGACCCCGAGGTCATGGTGCGCACGATCCGGGACGTCGCCGCGCGCGCGAAGGCGCCCGCGATGGTCGTCACGTGCGTCGACTGGTACGTGCAGGCGCTCGCCGAGCACCGCGCGAAGATCGAGGACGTCGCCGTGGTCCCGTACACGACCACGGACCTGCTCGACCGGGTCATGGACAAGCAGCGCTTCTCCGAGCTCTGCATCGAGCTCGGCGTGCCGCACCCGCGCACGGTCGTGCGCCACGGCGGCGAGCGCGTCGGCGAGCTCGACCTGCGGTTCCCGATCATCGCGAAGCCCGGGGACAACGTCGCCTGGCACCGTACGTCGTTCACGGGCAAGCGCAAGGTCCACGAGCTCGCGGACCGCGACCAGCTCGAGTGGCTCCTGCGCACGGCGGGCGAGGCGGGGTACCGGGAGCCGTTCATCGTCCAGGAGTTCGTGCCGGGCAACGACGCGCAGATGCGCATCATGACCACCTTCTCGGACGAGAAGGGGCAGGTGCGCATGGCGCACGGCGGCCACGTGCTGCTCGAGGAGCACACCCCGGGCACGCTCGGCAACCCGGCGGCGATCCTCACGGGACCGCTGCCGCAGATCGAGGCCGACGCGCGCAAGCTCGTCGAGCACCTCGGCTGGACGGGCTTCGCGAACTTCGACATCAAGGTCGACCCGCGCGACGGCACGGGGTACTTCTTCGAGCTCAACCCGCGCACGGGCCGCTCGAACTTCTACCTCACGGCGAGCGGCATCAACCCGGCCATGTACTGGGTCGGAGAGCACCTGCAGGGCGGGCGCGTGCCCGACCCCCGGCGCGTCCCGGTCCTCTACCGGATCGTGCCCGGGTTCCTGCTGCGCCGGTACGTGCGCGAAGCGACCGACCCGGCGGTCGCCGCACGGGTGCGCAAGGTCCGGCGCGTCGGCCATCCGCTCAAGTACTCGCGGGACCGCGCGTGGCGCCGCGACCTGTGGGTCCGCGTCGCCGAGCTGCGCCAGGTGCAGCGGTTCCGCGAGTTCTACCCCGTGGCCGCCGCGAAGGCCGCGTACGTGAGCACGGGCGCCCGGACGGACGCCGCACGGGACGGTGGGCGTGGCTGACGCGCCCGCGGGACCCGGCCCGGCGCTCGGCGCCGGCGACGACCGGCCGCCCGTCGGCGTGATCGGCGGCGTCGGGCCGCTCGCGACGGCGTACTTCCTCCAGCTCGTCGTCGAGCTCACCGAGGCGGAGCGCGACCAGGACCACCTGGACATGGTCGTGCTCAACCACGCGACGATCCCGGACCGCACCGCGTTCGTGCTCGGGCGCTCCGCCGACGACCCCGGACCCGTCCTCGCGCGCGACGCGCGCCGCCTCGAGGCGTTCGGCGTGTCGTTCCTCGTCATGCCGTGCAACACGGCGCACCACTTCACGCAGCAGGTGGTCGACGCCGTGAGCGTGCCGTTCGTGTCGATCATCGACACGACGGTGGACGCGGCGCGCGAGCGCGTCCAGGGGCTGTCGACCGTCGGTCTGCTCGCGACGGCGGGCACGGCCGCGGCGGGCGTCTACCAGGACGCGTTCGCCGCCCACGGCGTGACCACGGTCGTGCCCGACGACGCCGACCAGGCGCTCGTCTCGCAGATCATCTACGAGCAGGTCAAGGCGGGTCGGCCCGTCGACGTCGACACGTTCCGCGCCGTCGCGGGGCGCCTCGTGGAGCGCGGCGCGTCCGTGATCGTCCTCGGGTGCACCGAGCTCTCGGTCGTCGCCGTCGACCACGGCCTGCTCGCCGACCCCGTGTACCTCGACTCGATGGACCAGCTCGCCCGCGCAACGATCCGTCGCGCGGGCCACCGCGTGCGGGACTGAGCAGCCCGGCCGGCGGCGTCCTCGGGACGCCTCAGCCGGCGCGCCTCAGCCGAGCTCGCTCGTGCCGGAGTACAGGTGCAGGACCGGCACGTGGAGCTCGTCCCGAGCGCGGGAGGCCCAGTCGCGGTGGAACGTGTCCTCGACCGCGTGCGGGTACGTCACGACGACGGCCTCGCGGACGTCACCGGCCGCCACGGCCTTGCGCAGCGCCGGCAGCGGGTCGTCCTCGGTGACGGTGCCGTCGGCGTCGCGGCCGGCGGCGCGCAGCTCGGCGACACTGCGCTCGAGCTGCTCTGCGGCGGTGGCCTTCGCCTGCTTCTCCGAGGGCTCACGACCGAGCACCTCGTCCCACGCCTGCTTGAGCTCGCCCACGCTGAGGTGGTCGATCAGCGCGGAGACGAGGTTGCGCTCGGTGTCGGCCGGCACGAGGACGCGATAGGCGAGCGTCTCTCCCTCGTGCAGGGACAGCATGTGCTGGACGTCGGCCGGGTTCAGCGTGTCCTCGGTGAGGACCAGGATCGTGTCGGTCACGCGCGTCAGCCTATCGGCAGGAGCCAGCGCGCGAGCGTCGTGCCGGCCGGTGCGCCGGGGCGGGCGTGGGGACTGTGCAGCAGGTGGGCGAGCCGGGCGCCGCGCGGCGGGCCGACGGACGGGCCCGACGGCGCGGCTCCCGCGACGATGCGTCCGGGCCCCGGGCCGACGATGCCGGGTGTCGTCGTCACGCACAGCTCGTCGACGAGGTCGGCGCGCAGCAGGTCGCCGAGGAGCGACGGCCCGCCTTCCGTGAGCACGCGACGCAGGCCGCGCCCGGCGAGCGCCGCAAGGCCGGCGGCCAGGTCGACGTCAGGCTCGGAGCCGGCGGACCCGCCGCCGTCCGACGTGTCGCCGTCGGTGACGAGGAGGCGGTCCTCGGGAAGTCCGCGCTCGCGCACGATCCTCGCTCCGGTGCGGCCCGTGATGACGAACGGTGGACGCTGAGCGACCGTGAGGTGCTCGGGGACGAGGCCCGTGCGCGTCACGACCGCGAGCTCGAGCGGCGCCGCGTGGAGGTGCTCGAGACCGCGAGGACGGCCCAGCGTCGTGTAGCGCTCGGCACGGGCCGTGCCGGCGCCGACCAGCACGACGTCGGCGAGGGCGCGCAGCACGCGGAAGACGCGCCAGTCCGCGTCGTCGTTGATGGACCCGGAGCGTCGGTCGGGTCCCCACGCGGCGCCGTCGATGCTCGCGACCATGTTGGCGCGCACGGTCGACGAGCCGCGCGCGGGCGGGCCGTCCGCGTAGAGCGCGGCGAGCTCGTCCTCGCGGGGGTCCGGGTCGATCCTCCGCGGCGCGGGGAGCAGGAGATCGAGCGGCGGCAGGTCGTCCCGTCCCGCGGGTGGCTCGCCGATCGAGGGCACCGAGGGCGTGGACCCGGGCGTGGGCGTCGTGGCAGAGGTCACAGCGGCCACGGTAGCGGCAGGCGTAGGCTGGATCCTCGTGACTTCAGCGCCAGCCACCGGCGGGACCACCGCGCCGACGGGTTCGACCGGACCGGACCCCGCCCCGCGAGACCCGGGATCGCGGGAGCAGGTCGCGCGCGTCGCCGCCCTCGCGGCCGTCCGGCCGTCCGTCCCGCCGTTACGGCTGCTCGCCGACCTCGTCCCGCCGCCGCACTTCGCCGACGTGCGGTTCGCCACGTACCGCGCCAACCCGCGGTACCCCAGCCAGGAGCGGACCGTCGCGCGGCTCGAGGAGGTCGCCGCCGCCGTCGTGAAGCCCCCGCGCAAGGGTCTCTTCGCACGCCGCACCACGGCCCCCGCCGTGTACATGGACGGCGGGTTCGGCGTCGGCAAGACGCACCTGCTCACCTCGCTCGCGCACGCCGTGGGGCTCGACGTCAGCGCGTACGGCACGTTCGTCGAGTACACGAACCTCGTCGGGGCGCTCGGGTTCCAGGCGACCGTCGAGGCGCTCGCGGCGAAGAAGCTCGTGTGCATCGACGAGTTCGAGCTCGACGACCCGGGCGACACGGTGCTCATGTCGCGCCTGCTGCGCGAGCTCGCGGACCGCGGCGTCGCGCTCGCCGCGACGTCGAACACGCTGCCGGAGGCGCTCGGCGAGGGCCGGTTCGCCGCCGAGGACTTCCTGCGCGAGATCCAGGCGCTCGCTGCGCGGTTCGAGGTGCTGCGGGTCGACGGCGAGGACTACCGCCACCGCGCGGTCGTCACCGACTCGGCACCGCTGCCCGAGGACGTCGTGCGGACGACCGCGGCGAGCGTGCCGGGGGCGACGCTCGACGCCTTCGACGACGTGCTCGCCCACCTGACGCACGTGCACCCGAGCCGGTACGGCGCGATGCTCGACGGCGTCGCGGCCGTCGCCCTCACGGGCGTGCACGCCGTCACCGAGCAGTCCGCGGCGCTGCGCCTCGTCGTGCTCGTCGACCGGCTCTACGACCGCGACGTGCCGGTCCTGCTGGGCGGGACCGGTGAGACCGGCCTCTTCACCGACGAGATGCTGCGCGGCGGCTACCGCAAGAAGTACTTCCGCGCCCTGTCGCGGCTCGGCGCGCTCGCCGAGGACGGCCGAACAGTCGTTCGCCGTCTGCGCTGATCCTGGACGCTGACGGGACGGTTGCACACGCTGAGCACGCCCTTTGGCACAGCGATGCGGTGAATGACTACAACTCGCGCTCAGTCTCCTGCTGGATCCGTAGATCAGAACCGGCGCCCTGTTGCCCTGACGTGGTTCAGAGTTGCGCAGAGTCTAGCCACGAAAGTCGCTGAATGTGCAGGTTTGTCGGATCGATCGCACGTCCCAGCGTCAGATAGGCGCGGGCGCGCGCATTGTCCTTCCCGTTGACCGCCAACCAGGTCATGCGGCTGTAGTCAGTCGCCGTTAGTGACGAAGTGCCGATCGAGTCCAGTTCATCTAGGAGTGTGGAGTACATCGTTTCACGCTCATCGGAAGGAATATCGGTGAGCGAACCCGCCGAGTGCAGGTTGTTGATCCGAAATGCAGCCTCACTGTTCAGTGCTGCTCCCACCGAGGGTTGAGTCGCCCGGCTCACGAGCGCCTGCACCTCTCCCTGGAAATCACCCCGCCGACGGCAAAGCTCAGCCAACCGAGACCATGCTGCGATGTCGCCCGGTGCTTCTTCAAGATAGTGCCGAACTGCCTCCGTCGCTTCGCCCGTCCAGTATCTGGAGCCCTGCTCCTCAAGCAGGTCTGCAATCAACAGCCAGGCGGGATGGTACTGCCGTGCGATATGCTCGAGAACGGGACGATTGGCGACAATGATCTCCGAGTCGGTCTGCGACTTCTGCGCCAGTGCGCGGACGAGACGATTCAAGCGTGGCTTGAAACCTTGCTCAACGTCCGACCCGCGAGCCGCTCCAAATAGCCGAAGGAACTCTACATCGTTCTCGATAGCGCTTCGCAAAGGGCTGGCATGGAGTTTCTTCCGCCCGAAGAGAGACGCAGCCAGTGGAACGCTGAGGAACTCATCGCCCTCTGGACTCCTGCTTGCTTCGACAAGTGAACTTCGAACAAGCTCGTCGACGGCGCGACTTGTGTCGAGTGGCTCCTCTGCCAACCGCAAAAGAGCGGCCTCGATAGCAAGCCGCGGGACCGCAGAGCGCCAGCCGCAAAGTGTCAGGAACAATCGACGAGCCAACGGTGCGAGCTTGATGAATGTCCGCTCGAAGAGAGCCTGGAGAACGTCCTCGCGGCTTGCTACGACCTGGTCGAGGCGCACTGGCCGACCGAGCGTCGCCACTTCTCCCAGCAGGAGCTTGGCGACGTATGGATGTCCATCGGACTGGTCGTAGAGCACTGCTTCGTAGTCGCTGCTCACCTTGCTGCCGATCCCAAGCCGCACTGCCGTTCGGTGCACCAGGGCGTCGAACTCCTCGCGTAGCATCCCTCCGACTTCAACGGGATAGTCGCCTTTGAACTCGCGCAGCCGCGTCGTGATCAAGATCTTGTTTGGTGGGCGGATGTAGGTGTCAAGCCATTCGTACATCTGCTGGGGTTCGAGCACAGTCTCAAAGTTGTCGAATACGAGAAGTAGCGGCCCTACGTCCGATGCCCCGAGTTGTTGCGCCAGGTAGTTCAACTTGCTGAAGCCCTTCTCGCGTCCAGCGCTGGGATTCAGCAAAGTAACCAACTGCTCGGCCACGTCCTTGATGCTCACAACCTGTGGACGGACGAGCTTCGGTCCCAACTCGGTCAGGTCGACATCTCGCGCAGAAAACCAAATGGTCGCAAAGTAGCGGCTCGAGAAGTCGTCCGATTCGGCGATTCTATGCAGAACCTCGACGGCTAGCGACGTCTTGCCAATTCCGCCGCGGCCAACGAGTGTCACGACCGCATGCCTGTCGTTCAGAAGGAATCTGTGAAGTTCTTCTTCCAGTTGTGGTCGGCGTACGTAGTCATCTTGGCGTGGAGGAATATTCGCGAACTGATTTCCCTCAAGTTCTAATCCGATTGCACCTTCAGTCTCGCTGGCCGGCAGCTTGCTCGGTGGTGTGAGCCAGTGGGACCCATCGATGAGACGCCGTTGATCTGTGACGTATGACAGGGCTTCAGCCATCGCGGAGCTATCGTTGAAGGCTCCGTTACAGAGATAGAAGTCGGCGAGTTCGACATCTGAATCGATCAAAGAAACTCGCCTTGGCGCGTCCAATACAATGTATATGCCGTCATCTAGACTGACATCGTTCGGTCGCTTGAGGTGTTCCAGGGATCCCGCGGCGCGCGACACCGGAATCACGCGGTACTTGCCCGAAAGGTTCTGATGGAGATACACCCATTCTCGGGAGAATAGGGAAAAGTTGTCAATGAGAGCCCGGATTGATTTCTCCAGGTGCGGTGCCATCCTTCGACAGGTCGCGGCCTTGGTCGCGCCGTGTCCACGGGTCTTGTTGCGCAGCCATGTAAAGTGCCGAACCCAGTTTCGAGCCGAGACTTTGACAGAGTCGGTGGCGTAGTCTTCTTCGATGCTCCGGCATGCTTGAACAATTTCGTTAACTGCCTCAACTTGCCAGGCGTCAGCGACCCGAGAGTCGAACGTCCGAGTAAGTTCGGACGCTTCGTTCCGGGTCGCGAGTGAGAGGCTTGCGGCGGCCGGTCCCGTGAGTAGGTCGTCTAGTGCCGTCGCCCAGTCTCCGATGCCAGATGCGCGAAGTACTGCATGCTCTAGTCGATACCGGTGCCGGTCTCGGTCGTCATCGATGCCTGCGATCATTCCTGCGACCATCGTCTTCAGCGTGGCTTCGCCCAGATACATCAACTCAAGAAACAGAGTTGTGTCATCGCAGTCGTTGCGGACGCTCTCGACGCGCTTCTCGACGCGCTCAATGATCGCAAGGGTCACGGGCACACGGTACCCGCCGTCGGCACTATCGGCCAGGAAGCCCTGGCATTCGGGTGGCGTGGGGCTGAAGTTGCTCGCACAGTGCCTTCGACAGATGCAAATGGGGCGCGTCTCATGCTTGGCGCGGAGATAGCGAGGTGCGTCTGGGTTCGGATGAGGGGTACTAGAAGGTCCTCGAAGAAGGGGACGATCTGCACACCGCTGAGTGTCTCGATCGTGAGTATCGTGAGCGCGAGCGTCAGGTCGCGGCGAGGCGGCGCTTCTCGACCTCGATGTCGAAGTCCGCCGCCGGCCAGCCGAGGTCGAACCGGCGCAGCGCGTCCAGCAGGAGCTCGCTCACGGCGAGGCGCGCGAACCACTTGCGGTCCGCGGGGATCACGTGCCAAGGCGCGACCTCGGTGTTCGTGCGGTCGAGCACCGTCTGGTACGCCTCCTGGTACGCGGGCCACTTCGAGCGGGAGTCGACGTCGGACGGGTTGTACTTCCAGTACTTGTCCGGGCGCTCGAGCCGCTCCATGAGCCGTGCGCGCTGCTCCTCGTAGGACACGAGCAGCGCGACCTTGACGATCGTGGTGCCTGACGCGACGACCTTCTCCTCGAACCGGTTGATCTCGTCGTAGCGCTTCTCGAGCACGTCCTCGGGCACGAGCGAGTCCACCCGGCCGATGAGCACGTCCTCGTAGTGCGACCGGTCGAACACGCCGATGTGCCCGGGGCGCGGAAGGGCGCGCCGGATGCGCCAGAGGAAGTGGTGCCGCAGCTCCTCGGGTGTCGGGACGCCGAACGAGCGGTGCGCGACGCCCTGCGGGTCGACGAGCCCGACGACGTGCCGCACGATCCCGCCCTTGCCGGAGGTGTCCATGCCCTGGAGGACGAGCAGCACCGAGCGCGAGCCACCCGACCGGCCCTCGGCGAACAGCCGCTCCTGCAGGTCCGACAGCTCGTCGGCGTGGTGCGCGACGAGCGCCTCGCCGGCGGCCTTGTCCCCGCTGAAACCGGGGGTGGAGTGCCGGTCGAACGCCGCGAGGTCGAAGCTCGACGGCGCGCGCAGCACCTCCGTCGGCGGGGCGTCCCAGTCGGGGGCCGCGCCACCCGCGGCACCGGACCTCTTCGCGGACGCGCCGGACGTCGCGGAGGACCCCTTGCCGGAGTGCTTCCCCCCGCCGTGCTTGCCTCCGTGCTTGCCGGAGTGCTTGCCCGACGTCTTCGTGCCCGAGCTCTTGTGGGACTTCTTCTTCGCCGCAGCCATGGGCGTGAGCGTAGTCACACCCAGGACACGACGGCGACGGAACGCGCGGGAAGGTCGACGATCCGTCCCCGGACCTCCGTCGCCGGGTCCCACGCCGCGAGCAGTCGGGGCGAGCCGCCGAGGGCGAGCTGCAGGGTCCGACGTCGGCGGCCCAGGTTCACGGCGACGGCGATCGTCCGGCGCTCCACGACGAAGGCCGGCCCGTCCTCGGGGCCACGTCTGCCCTCCTCGCCGGACGCGTCGTCGTCCGCGCCCTCGGGGCCGTGCACCGTCACCGCCGACAGGTCACCGGAGCGCACGTCGGCGCGTGTGCGCAGCCCGACGAGGGTGCGGTACCAGTCGAGCAGGCGCGCGTGGTCGCCGTCGTGGCGCTCGGACCAGTCGAGCACGCTCGCGTCGCGCGTCGCGGGGTCCTGCGGGTCGGGCACGACCGGGCCCCCGTCCACCGCGCCCCAGCCGTGCCCGGCGAACTCCGCGGCGCGGCCCTCCCGGACCGCCCGGGCGAGCTCCGGGTCGTCGTGGTCGGTGAAGAACTGCCACGGCGTCGACGCACCCCACTCCTCGCCCATGAAGAGCATCGGGGTGAACGGGGACAGCAGCACGAGCGCCGCGGACGTCGCGAGACCTCCGGGGTCGAGCGTCGCCGACGGCCGGTCGCCCTGCGCGCGGTTGCCCACCTGGTCGTGGTTCTGGGTGCACACGACGAACGCGTGCCCGTCGGTCCCCTCGGGCACCGGCCGGCCCCAGGGCGTGCCGCGGAACGTCGACCACGTGCCGTCGTGGACGAACACACCGGTCAGCGCCTTGCGCAGCACGGCGACCGACCCGAAGTCGACGTAGTAGCCGTCGCGCTCCCCGGTGAGGAGCGCGTGCAGGGCGTGGTGCACGTCGTCGGCCCACTGCGCGCGCATGCCGCGACCGCCCTGCTCGACGGCCGTCACGGTCGCCGGGTCGTTCTCGTCGGACTCGGCGATCAGGGTGAGCGGGCGGCCCAGCTCCTGCTCGACGCGGTCGACCCGCCGCGCGAGATCGGCGAGCACGTGGGTCGGCGAGTCGTCGACGAGCGCGTGGACCGCGTCGAGACGCAGCGCGTCCACGTGGAACTCGACGAACCAGCGCTCCGCGTTGTCGACGACCCACTCGCGCACCTCACGGCTGCCCGAGCGGTCGAGGTTGACCGCCGCACCCCACGGCGTGTGGTGGGCGTCCGTGAAGTACGGCCCGAACTCGGGCAGGTAGTTCCCGGACGGACCCAGGTGGTTGTAGACGACGTCGAGCACGACGGCGAGACCTCGCGCGTGCGCGGCGTCGACGAAGCGCTGCAGCGCGCGCGGCCCCCCGTAGGGCTCGTGCACCGCGTAGAGGTGGACGCCGTCGTACCCCCAGCCCCGGCGGCCCCCGAAGGCCGCGACGGGCAGGAGCTCGACCGCGCCGACGCCGAGGTCGACGAGGTGGTCCAGCCGGCCGGTCGCGGCGTCGAGCGTGCCCTCCTCCGTGAAGGTCCCGACGTGCAGCTCGTACAGGACCTCGCCGCGCACGTCGCGACCTGCCCAGCCGTCGTCGGTCCAGGCGAACGACGGGTCGAACGTGCGGCTCGGACCGTGCACCCCGTAGGGCTGCCACGGGCTGCGCGGGTCCGGGCGGCCGGGGCCGTCGTCGACCGCGAAGCCGTAGTCCGTCCCTCCCGGCAGCTCGTGGTCGTAGCCCCACCAGCCCGGGACGTGCGCCCCGACGAGCCGCAGCGACTCCCGACGGGCGTCGTCGAACGTGCCCGAGCCCGGCCGTGGGAGGAGCAGCTCGACGGTCCGCGCGGTCGGCGCCCACACGAGCGGTCGAGGTCCCGGCACGGAGAGCATCGGGGTCCCGCGCGGCGGTGGGGCCGGCGTCATGCGGTACCCGCCTCGACGAGCAGCGCGACCGGCAGGTCCGCCAGGAGCTCGGCGACCAGGACCGGCCCTGCGGGGTGCACGCGGTCGGTGAGCACGTCCCGCCACCCGCCGGTCGCGGCAGGCAGCGCGACGACGTGGTCGCGCCACCCGCCGAGACGCCGGACCGTGCCCTGCAGGCGGGTCGCGACCGTCACCGCGCGCGGCGTGCCGTCGAGCGTACGGGCGAAGGCGAGCGCGCACGGGGTCGACGTGGCGACGGGCGAGTAGCCCGCCCCGGGCCCGACGAAGGCCTCGGGGAGGTCGCGACGCAGCCGCAGCGCGCGCGACGTGACGAGGAGCTTCTCGTCGGCGAGCGTCCGTGCGCCGCCGCCCTCGTCGAGCCGTACGAGGCGCTGGTCGAGGTCGCGGACGTCCACCGGGCGCCGGTTGTCCGGGTCCACGAGCGTGGGGGAGTATCCCTCGCTGCCCTGGTACACGTCCGCGACCCCCGGGGCGGTGAGCTGCGCGAGCTTGATGCCGAGGCTCGCCGCGCGCAGCTCCTCGCGGTGGTCGTGGGACCAGCGCGCGAACGCGGTGAGGACCGCCGGGTCCTCCAGCGCGCGCCGCGCGAGGTCCTCGACCGCGCGCTCGTACGCCTCGTCGGGGCTCGTCCACGACGTGCGGACCTTGGCCTCGCGCAGCGCCTTGCGCAGGTAGTCGACGAGTCGGTCGGCCGCGATCACCCGGTGCTCGTCGCCGGAGCGCGTCGGCCCGTCGGCGGCATCGGTCCTGTCGGTCGCGGCCGGCGCGTCGGGCAGCCACGTGCCCGCGACCGTCTGCCACAGCAGGTTCTCGGCGAGCCCGTCGACGAGCACGCCGCGGTACGGGGCGCTCGCGGACCGGACCTCCTCGACGAGCCGGGACCAGCCGGTCGCGTCCTCGGCGAGGACCCCGAGCGCGGCGCGGGTGTCCTCGCCGCGCTTCGTGTCGTGCGTCGACCCGGCCGTGAGCGCGAGCGGTGTGAGCGCCGAGAAGCGCTGGGCGAAGGCGTGCCAGTCGTGCACCCCGAGGCTGAACCGGTCCGGCTCGCCGCCGACCTCGCAGAGGCTCGAGAGCTCGGTCCAGCGGTAGAACGCGGTGTCCTCGACACCCTTCGCGGTCACCGCGCCGCACACCTGCTGGAACCGGACGACGAGCTCGTCGCGGCGCGCCTCGCGGCGGCGCCCCGCGCTCCCGACCTCGCGCCCGAGCACCAGGTCGACGACGACGTCGAGCGTGTCGCCGCGCTGCGGGTCCAGGCGCGCGCGGGCGCGCGCCGCGGCCTCCTCGACGGCACGCACGGCCTCGTGCCGCGGCGTGACGCCGGGCTCGACGTAGGCCCGGTACCGGTCGAACGCGACGAGCAGCTCGCGCAGGCACTGGTGCAGGGCGCGCCACGTGTGGTCGCGCAGGCGCGGGTCGTCGTGGCAGACCGCGGCCGCGAGGTCCGTCAGGCGGTGGACCTCCGCGTACAGCGGTCCGGCCACGACCTCGTGCTTGGCCTGCTCGACGACGCCCTCGAGCCCACCCGCCAGGTCGCCGGTGAGACGTGTCATCACCGCGTCGAGCCCGGCGCGACCGCCCGGGTCGACGAAGAGCTGCTGGAGGCGCCACGCGACGTCGTACCCGGTGGTGCCGACCGTGGCCCAGTCCGGCGGCACCTGCTCGTCGCCCGCGAGGATCTTCTCGACGACGACCCAGGCGCCGTCCGTGCGCTCGGCGAGCCGGTCGAGGTACTGCCCGGGGTCGGCGAGCCCGTCCGGGTGGTCGATGCGCAGGCCGTCGACGACCCCGGACGTCACGAGCTCGAGCAGGAGCGCATGCGTCGCGTCGAACACGGCCTCGTCCTCGACGCGCACCGCGACGAGCGAGCCGACGTCGAAGAACCGCCGGTAGTTGAGCTCCTCGTCGCCGACGCGCCAGAACGCCAGGCGGTAGTGCTGCCGCTCGACGAGCTCGGCGAGGGGGAGGTCCTGCGTGCCCTCGCGCACGGGGAACACGTGCTCGAAGTACCGCAGGACGGTCGTGCGCGTCCCGCCCGGAGCGTCGTCGGCCGCGACGTCGGAGCGTGGGTCGACCGTGCCGTCGTCGGGCGCGTCGGGGACGACGATCTCGTCGAGGACGAGGTCGCCCGCGGCGAGCGCGTCCCCGAGCCGCACGCCGAGCACGGGCATGAGCAGCGCCCCCTCCCCGGCGGACCAGTCGACGTCGAACCACGACGCGTACGGCGACTCGGGGCCGTCCGCGAGCACGGACCACAGCGCGCGGTTGTGCCATGCGGG
Source organism: Cellulosimicrobium sp. So1_17 (assembly GCF_055181235.1). Taxonomy (NCBI): domain Bacteria; kingdom Bacillati; phylum Actinomycetota; class Actinomycetes; order Micrococcales; family Promicromonosporaceae; genus Cellulosimicrobium; species Cellulosimicrobium sp. So1_17. Next base: position 913,577 of record NZ_CM143702.1, on the reverse strand, counting down.
CGTCGGGACCGCCATGTGGTTGGGCACGACGTCGAGCACGATCCCGAGCCCCGCGTCCCGCGCGGCCGCGGCGAGCCGGTCGAGTCCGGCGCGGCCGCCCATCTCGGCGCTGATGCGGGAGTGGTCGACGACGTCGTAGCCGTGCGTCGATCCCGGCGCCGCCTGGAGCACGGGGGACAGGTAGAGGTGCGTGACGCCGAGGCGCGCGAGGTACGGCACCTGGCGCGCGGCGGCGTCGAACGTGAGGTCCGGCCCCAGCTGGAGCCGGTAGGTCGAGACCGGGGCGGCCCGGTGCGACGGCGCGCCCGGCTCCGGGTCGCGCACGGCCTCGCCCGTCCGCTCCGTCGCCGTGCCGGTCATGCGCCCCGTCACCGGAGCGGGGGCCGGGTCAGGACGATCGAGCTGCGGCCCGTGACCGGCACGGTGTCGCCCGGGCGGAGCTCGTCGCCGAGGTCGACCGTGCCGTCCGTGTCGAGCACGACGGACCACGACTCGCCGTACTCCGCGCCCGGGACCGTGAACTCGAGCACGTCGTGGTGCGCGTTGAGGAGCAGCAGGAACGAGTCGTCGACGATCGGCTCGCCGCGGCGGTCCGTCTCCGGGATCGCGTCGCCGTTGAGGAACACCATCACGGACCGTGCGAACGCCTGGTTCCAGTCCTCGGAGTCCATGCGCGAGCCCGTGATGTCGAGCCACTCGATGTCCGGCAGGTGCGCGGCGTCGTCCGCCGTGTCCTCGGCGCCGCGTCCCACGAAGAAGCGCCGTCGGTGCAGCACGGGGTGGTCGCGGCGCAGCCACACGACGCGGCGGGCGAACTCGAGCAGCGCGCGGCGCTCCTCGGCGTCCGGGTCCGCGGGCACGTCGTCGTCGTGCGACGGCGGCTCCGCCGAGTGGGCGTCGTCGACGATGCCGCGCCAGTCCATCCACGTGATCTCGCTGTCCTGGCAGTACCCGTTGTTGTTGCCGCCCTGGGTCCGGGCGATCTCGTCGCCGTGCGCGAGCATGGGCACGCCCTGGGACAGGAGGAGCGTCGTGAGGAAGTTGCGGCGCTGGCGGGCGCGCAGCGCCCGGACCTCGGGGTCGTCGGTCGGACCCTCGACGCCGCAGTTCCACGAGCGGTTGTGGTTCTCGCCGTCCTTGTTGTCCTCGCCGTTCGCCTCGTTGTGCTTGTGGTCGTACGACACGAGGTCGTTGAGCGTGAAGCCGTCGTGCGCGGTGACGAAGTTGATCGACGCGATGGGCTTGCGCCCGCTGTGCTCGTAGAGGTCCGACGACCCCGTGAGCCGGCTCGCGAACTCGGGCAGCGTCGAGGACTGGCCGCGCCAGAAGTCGCGCACCGTGTCGCGGTAGTCGCCGTTCCACTCGGTCCACAGCGGCGGGAAGCCACCCACCTGGTAGCCGCCCGAGCCGAGGTCCCACGGCTCGGCGATGAGCTTCACCTGGGAGATGACCGGGTCCTGCTGCACGATGTCGAAGAAGGCCGAGAGGCGGTCGACCTCGTGGAACTGGCGCGCGAGCGTCGCCGCGAGGTCGAACCGGAACCCGTCGACGTGCATCTCCGTCACCCAGTACCGCAGCGAGTCCATGATGAGCTGCAGCACGTGCGGCGAGCGCATGAGCAGCGAGTTGCCCGTGCCCGTGGTGTCGAAGTAGTGCGCCTCGTCGCCGTCGACCAGGCGGTAGTAGGCCTTGTTGTCGATGCCGCGGAAGCTCAGGGTGGGCCCCATGTGGTTGCCCTCGGCCGTGTGGTTGTACACGACGTCGAGGATCACCTCGATGCCCGCCTCGTGCAGCGCCTTGACCATGGACTTGAACTCCATGACCTGCTGGCCGCGCGTCCCGTAGGCCACGTACCCGTTGTGGGGCGCGAAGAAGCCGATCGTGTTGTAGCCCCAGTAGTTCGACAACCCCTTCTCGACAAGGTTCGGGTCGTTGACGAACTGGTGCACGGGCATGAGCTCGACCGCCGTGACGCCGAGCGTCACGAGGTGCTCGATCACCGACGGGTGCGCCATGCCCGCGTAGGTCCCGCGCAGCTCCTCGGGCACGTCCGGGTGGAGCATCGTCATGCCCTTGACGTGCGCCTCGTAGATCACGCTGTCGTGGTAGTCCCGGTTCGGCGGGCGGTCGTGGCCCCAGTCGAAGAACGGGTTCACCACGACGGAGACCATTGTGTGCTCGGCGGAGTCGTCGTCGTTGAGCGCGGCGCCCGACGACGGTCGCCCGGTCTCCCGGTCGCCGCCGGCGTCGGGGGCCTCGCCGGCGTCCGCGCCGTCACCGGCGGCACCGGGGGCGGCCGCGTCCGGCTGGTCCTCGCCGAACCGGTACGAGAACAGCGACTCGTCACCGTCGATCTGACCCTCGATCGCCTTGGCGTACGGGTCGAGGAGGAGCTTCGACGGGTTGCACCGGTGCCCGTTCGCCGGGTCGTACGGACCGTGCACGCGGTAGCCGTAGCGGGTACCGGGGTCGACGCCGGGGAGGTAGACGTGCCACACGTGGGCGTCGACCTCCTCCACCTCGACGCGCTGCTCCGTGCCGTCGTCGTGGAGCAGGCACAGCTCGACGCGCTCGGCGACCTCGGAGAAGAGGGCGAAGTTGGTCCCCGAGCCGTCGTAGGTGGCCCCGAGGGGGTAGGGGTGGCCAGGCCAGGTCTGCATCCCCAGAGGATGTCACGGGCCACCGACCGTCGCCCTGGGGAGTCGCCGTCGGGACTGAGACGCGCACCACATGTCGACGGCTAAGAAAAAGTGTGCCAAGCACACCTCGTCGTCTCCGCGGAAGCCTGTCCTGGCCTCACCACCGAGCCCGGACGAGGGACCGCGTGCGGGTGCCCGGGGGACCTGGTAGACCCGTGGCATGAGCACCGACCCGCGCCGCACCGACGATCTCAACCAGTCCGACATCGCCTCGGCCCGGCTGTCCCCGCACCGCGACGACGAGGAGGAGCGCGGAGACGTCCTGACGGGGGGCGACGCGACGAAGGCGCCGCACTCGTTGTCGGAGACCGAGCGACGTCCGATCGAGGGGGCGTCGTCCGGGACGTCGTGGGACGACCCCGACGAGCTCTGAGCCGGGCGGGCCGCACCACGGGCCGCACCGGCCGGTCTGCGCGCGGCCCGGTCGCGGGAGGGCTCAGTCCAGTCGCGGCAGACGCGCGGCGTCGACGGGCAGGATGCGGGGCATACCGGCGGGCGCGACGGCGCTGAGCGCGAGGTAGCGCGCCTCGGCGCGGTGCAGGCGGATGTGCTCGTCGACGGTCCAGTCCGGTCCGTTCGTCAGGACCATCCCGCACGAGCACTCGATCGTCACGCGGCCCGACCCGTCCTCGCGCACCTGGCCCGTGGTGACGTGCGCGGCGCGCGCACCCGCCTTGGCCCGGCGCATCGACGCGCTCACGGGTTCGGGCCGCTCCACGTCGTGGGTGCCGCTGCCTGAGGTCGCGCTGTCGAGGGTCGGGGGAGCGAGTTCCACGGGACGAGCCTAGACGCCGGCGGTGCGGGCGGTCGGCGCGTCCTCCTCGGCGTGGTCGTGCGAGTGGGCGACGCCGAGGGCGTGCGCGCGCTCGTGCTCGCGCTCCGCCGCCTCGCGCGCGGCGATGCGCGCGCGGACCTCCTCGCGGCGCAGCGGCGGGACCGTCGGCGGGGGCTGGCGGCGCTCGGGGAGCTCGTCGAGCAGGCGCGCGACGATCTCCTGGATCTCCGACACGGCGCGCTCGAACGGCTCCTCCGTCGCGGCGCTCGTGCGCTGGATCCCGGTCACCTTGCGGACGAACTGACGGGAGGCGGCCTCGACCTCCTCCTCCGTCGCCGGGGGGACGAGGCCGCGCAGGGTCGTGATGTTCCGGCACATGCCCTCGACCGTACGCCGGGCGCCGCTGCCCGGGGAAGGGGGCGTGCACGGGACACTACGGGGGTGGACCCGAAAGCCCGTCTCCTCGCCGCACCGCCCGACCTGCCCGTGGGGGGCCACCTGGCCGAGGTCGTCGGCGGCGCGCACGACGTCGGGGCCGTCGTCGTCCAGGCGCCGCCCGGCACCGGCAAGACGACGCTCGTCCCGCCGGCCCTCGCGGACGCGCTGGAGGGGCGCGTCGTCGTGACGCAGCCCCGCCGGCTCGCCGCGCGCGCCGCGGCGCGGCGCCTCGCGTCCCTGCTCGGCGAGGAGCTCGGCGGCACCGTCGGGTACACCGTGCGCGGCGAGTCGCGGACGTCGCGGCGCACCCGGGTCGAGATCGTCACGACCGGCACGCTCGTGCGCAGGCTCCAGCGCGACCCCGAGCTGCCGGGCGTGGCCGCCGTCGTCCTGGACGAGGTGCACGAGCGCCACCTGGAGGACGACCTCGCCCTCGCCCTCGTGGCGGACGTGCGCGAGAACCTGCGTGACGACCTCGTCCTCGTCGCGATGTCCGCGACCGTCGAGGCCGAGCGCACCGCCCGTGTGCTCGCGGGTCGTGCCGGTACGGACCGGGACGTCGTCCCGGTGGTGCGCGTCGAGGGCGCGCTCCACCCGGTCGACGTCGTCTGGTGCCCGGCGAGGGGTCCGCGCACCGACGCCCGGGGTACGGCGCGTGCGTTCTGCGACCACGTCGTCGCCACGACCCGCCGGGCGCTGGACGAGCGCACGGGCGACGTGCTGGTGTTCGTGCCGGGAGCACGCGAGGTGGACCTCGTGTCGCGGGGTCTCGCCGGCGTGGACGCGGACGTGCGCCCGCTGCACGGCCGTCTGCCCCCGCGCGAGCAGGACCGGGCGCTCGATCCCGGTCCGCGACGCCGGGTCGTGGTCTCGACCGCGGTGGCGGAGTCCTCGATCACGGTCCCCGGCGTGCGGGTCGTCGTCGACGCCGGGCTCGCGCGCGAGCCGCGCACCGACGTGCGCCGCGGCCTGCCCGGCCTCGTGACGGTCGCCGTGAGCCGGGCGGGCGCGGAGCAGCGCGCAGGCCGAGCAGGCCGTGAGGCGCCGGGGGCGGTGTACCGGTGCTGGTCGGAGGGCGATCATGCGCGCCTCGCACGGCACCCGGAGCCGGAGATCCGGACCGGCGACCTCACCGGGTTCGCGCTCGAGCTCGCGTGCTGGGGCAGTCCCGACGGCGCCGGGCTCGCGCTCCTGGACCCGCCGCCCCCGGCCGCCTTCGCTGCGGCGCGCGACGTGCTGCACGGGCTGGGCGCGGTCGGGCCGGACGGCGTGACACCCCTCGGGCGCCGCATCGCCGCGGTCCCCGCCGACCCGCGTCGTGCGCGAGCGCTGCTCGACGCCGTCCCCGGGGTCGGCGCGCGACGTGCGGCAGAGGTCGTCGCGCTGCTGTCGGAGGACGTCCGTGCGCCGGGTGCCGACCTGCCTGCCGCGCTGCGCGGGTTGCGCCGCGGCGGCCCGGGGTCCGCCGCCTGGGCGGCGCAGCGGGACCGGCTCGAGCGTGTCGCACGGGACGCGGTCGGCGGTGCCACCGGTCGGCGACCGGCGGACGCCGAGGGAGGCCCGCGCCTGCCCGACGACGCCGCGGTCGGCCACGTCGTCGCGCTCGCCCACCCGGACCGGGTCGTGCGCCTGCGGCCCGGTGGGGAGTCGTACCTGATGGTGTCGGGCGCCGGCGCGTCCCTGCCCCCGGGCTCGCCGCTGCAGGGCATGCCCTGGCTCGCCGTCGCGGACGTGGACCGCGCCGCGGGCCGCGCGGACGCCGTCGTCCGGTCCGCGGCTCCCCTGGACGAGGCGACGGCGCGCGCCGCGGCCGCGGGCGAGCTCCGGACGTCAGGCGTCGTCGAGTGGGAGTCGGGCCGCGTGCGCGCGTCGCGCGTGACGTCGCTCGGCGCGATCGAGCTCGTGCGCGACCCGTGGCGGGACCCGCCCGCCGACGCGGTCGCCGCGGCGGTGCGCGAGGGGCTGCGCCGGGACGGGCTCGACTCCCTCCGGTGGAGCGAGGGTGCGGTCCGGCTGCGCGACCGGCTCCGGTTCCTGCACCGCGTGGTGGGGGAGCCGTGGCCCGCCGTCGACGACGACGCGCTCCTCGACGGTCTCGACGCCTGGCTCGGTCCCGACCTGCCCGCCGTCGCCCGGGGGAGGGGCGCGGACCTCGTCGGCGCGCTGCGCCGGCTCCTGCCGTGGCCCGAGGCGGCGCGGCTCGACGAGCTCGCGCCCGAGCGCCTCGAGGTCCCGAGCGGGTCGCGCGTGGCCGTGAGCTACGCCGAGGACCAGCCGGTGCTCGCCGTGCGGCTCCAGGAGACGTTCGGCTGGACCCGCACGCCGCGCGTCGCGGGCGGTCGCGTGTCCGTGCTCCTGCACCTGCTCTCCCCGGCGGGCCGACCGGCCGCGGTCACGGCCGACCTGGAGTCGTTCTGGGCGCAGGGCTACCCGCAGGTGCGTGCGGAGCTCCGCGGCCGGTACCCGAAGCACGCGTGGCCGGAGGACCCCACCACGGCGGCGCCGCTGCGCGGCACCCCGCGGCCACGACGTCGGGACTGACCGAGCTCCGGGAGCCCGGGCTCCGAGCGGGGTCGTCGTGGTCAGGCGAACCGGGCCGACACCGCGACCGACTCGCCGACGTCGAGCCGGACGTCCGCGAGCCGGATGCCTGCCGGCAGCTCGGCCGCGAGGTCGACGGTCTGGCCCTGCGCCTCGTCGACGTGCTTGCGCGCCGCGAGCAGGGCGGCGGCGACCACCGGGTTGCGGCTCGTCAGGCTCAGCTCCCGCACGGTGAGGACCATCGCCGCGTCGACCTCGATGCTCGCCCGCGCATGGATGCTCGCCGACAGGATGCCCTTGCGGACACGGGCGAACCCGGTCCCTCGAGCGGAGCGTGATCCCGTCGACTCGATCTCGACGTCGAAGGAGGAGAGGGAGAGGCCGCCCAGCGTGCGGAGCGGCTCCTCGACCAGCCGGCGCGCGGTCGCGACGAGCGCGTCCTGCGGTGCGGCGACGCGCACGTGCCCGACGAGCGGAGCGTCGTCGTCCGGTTCCACCGTCTCGACGCCGAGCGACCCGTCCGTGCCCTCGACCCACCGGAACGGCACGTCCTGCGCCTCGAGCACGAGGTCGACGGGGACGCCTTCCATCGTGACGGGGTGCGCGTCGACGCGCAGGCGCCGCAGGATGCCGTCCTCGCGCGCGGCCGCGTCGGCGGGCACCGGAGCCGCACGCTCGTCGGTGGCGTCGCGGTCCGCCGAGACCGTCGGCCTGACGACCACTCCGCTGAGGTCGACGTCGAGGGTCAGGACGTCCGGGCCGTCGACGGTCGCGCTCACGCGCAGCCGGTCGAGGTGCTCGACCGCACCCTCCGCGAGGTCGCCCGCGACCTCCACCACCAGCGCGGACCGCACACGTGCGGCCAGCTCGGCACCGGTCACCGGGCGGGGCGCGCGGCCCAGCGGCAGGACGTCGGGCCGGTCGTCGGCCCGACGGCGATCGTCGATGCTGGTGTCCTCGGTCGTGCGATCGTGCGCCATGGCGGTGAGCGTAGCGGGCGCGGGTGGCGACGGTTCGGCACGTCGCGGACAGGGCGCGGCCGGACCTCACGACCACGCAGGACCCCCGACGACAGCGGGCCGCTCCGGAGTGCTCCGGAACGGCCCGTGCTGCTGCTCGGTGGGCGATACTGGGATCGAACCAGTGACCTCTTCCGTGTCAGGGAAGCGCGCTACCGCTGCGCCAATCGCCCGAGTGGCAACCCCGAGGAGTGCTTCAGGGTTGCTGCTCGCGAGGTGGAGATGGGATTCGAACCCACGTATACGGCTTTGCAGGCCGCTGCCTCGCCTCTCGGCCACTCCACCGTGAGACACGTCCTCTCTCTCGCTCTCGAGAGAGCCGGTCTGAGAAGGGCCTCCGAGCGGATGACGGGATTCGAACCCGCGACCCTCACCTTGGCAAGGTGATGCTCTACCAACTGAGCCACATCCGCGCGGCCGGACTCTCGGAGGACGTCGATCGGGACTCGAAGGTCACGAGATCGTGCGTACCCGGCGTTCCGGCGCGTCCACATACTAGCCGACTTTCGGCCGAGTTCCCGCATCCGGGGGGCACGTCGGTGTGCGGTGGGCTACGCGCGCGTGCACCCGGCCCGAGGGACGCGAAAGGCCGCCCCGGTCATGCCGGGACGGCCTTCGTGTCGTGCTGGTGGGCGATACTGGGATCGAACCAGTGACCTCTTCCGTGTCAGGGAAGCGCGCTACCGCTGCGCCAATCGCCCAGGTGGTCCTGCAGGTGGTGCTGGTACTGCGTAGGAGGTGGAGATGGGATTCGAACCCACGTATACGGCTTTGCAGGCCGCTGCCTCGCCTCTCGGCCACTCCACCGCGACCTGCTCCGACGCCCCCGAGGGAGCCGTCGAGAGTGGGCCTCCGAGCGGATGACGGGATTCGAACCCGCGACCCTCACCTTGGCAAGGTGATGCTCTACCAACTGAGCCACATCCGCGCGGCCGGTCCTTCAGAAGACCCTTTCGGTGTCCCCGGCGTTCCGGCGCGTCCCAGACATTAGTCGACCGGAGCGCCCGACGTCCAACCGGGGCTTGGCCCGCCGTCAGCCTGCCGTCAGCCTGCCGTCAACCTGCGGTCGGCGGACACGGGGTTCGGGGCGACGCGGCCGGCGAGGCGATGGGTAGCGTGGGCCCGTGCCAGGACCTGGGAGGACGCCCGACGACGCCGGGGCTGCGCGCTTCTCCGGCCGCGCCGCGCGCGGCGTGCTCGAGTGCGTCGACGTGCGGCGTACGCCCGAGCGGCTGCGCACCGGAGGTCCCTGGTTCGTCGTCGCCGACTTCGACGGGCCCGAGGTCGGCGGGCGCGTGCGCGCCTGGCGCTTCGCCGAGCGCGTCGAGGCCGACGACGCGACCTGGTCCGCCACCGACGGCACCGGAGGCGCCGACGCGACCGGCAGCCCCGAGGGTGCCGCCGCGCCAGTGTGGCAGGGCCCCGCGCCGACGTCGTGGACGAGCTCGCTGAGCCGCCAGGCGTACGAGAGCGCTGTCGCGCACGTGCGTGACGAGGTGCGCGAGGGCGAGGTCTACCAGGCGAACGTGTGCCGCGTCCTGAGCGCGCCTCTCGTTCCCGGCGGCGCGGGCGAGCCGGACGCGCAGGCCCTCGCCCGGCGTCTGGCCCGTGGGAACCCGGCCCCGTACGCGGGCATGGTGCACGTCCCGGCGAGCAGCGGCGTCGACCCGGTGTGGGTCGTCAGCGCGTCCCCGGAGCTGTTCCTGGAGCTGCGCGACGGCGTGCTCACGTCGGGGCCGATCAAGGGGACCGCCCCCACCGCGGACGGCCTCACCGCGAAGGACCACGCCGAGAACGTCATGATCACCGACCTCGTGCGCAACGACCTCCAGCGCGTGTGCGACCCCGGGACGGTCGAGGTCACGGACCTGCTCGCCGTGGAGGAGCACCCCGGGCTCGTGCACCTCGTCAGCCGCGTCGCCGGCCGGGTGCGCGACGACGTGCTCGACGCGCCCGACCGGTGGCGGCGCGTGCTCGACGCGACGTTCCCGCCCGCGTCCGTCTCCGGCGCACCGAAGTCCTCCGCCCTGCGGGTCATCGCCGCGCTCGAGACGGCGCCGCGCGGCCCGTACTGCGGGGCGGTCGGGTGGGTCGACGGCGACGACGCGGTCCTCGCGGTCGGGATCCGCACGTTCTGGTGGTCGGACGGCGTGCTGCGGTTCGGGACCGGAGCGGGCATCACGTGGGGGAGCGACCCCGCGCGCGAGTGGGAGGAGACGGAGCTCAAGGCGCGCCGCCTCGTCGGGCTCGCCTCCGGCACACTGGAACCATGACGCAGCCGTTGCCGACTCCCGGAGCCCCGACCGCACCGCCCGAGAACCTCGTCGTGTGGGCGGACGGCCGTCTCGTCACGCCGGGCGACCGTGCCCTGAGCGCCGTCGACCACGGCATCACCGTCGGCGACGGGGTGTTCGAGACGTGCGCCGTCTTCGACGACCAGGCGTTCGCGCTCACGCGCCACCTGCGCCGCCTCGCGCGCTCCGCGGCGGGCCTCGGGCTCGACGCGCCGGACGACGCCCTCGTGCGCGACGCCGTCGCGCAGGTCCTCGACGAGGCGCGCACCCGGGCGTCGGGCGGTGCGGGCGCGGTCGGCCGGCTGCGCATCACCGTCACCGCGGGGATCGGGCCGCTCGGGTCGGGCCGCACGCCCGGCGCGCAGACGGTCGTGGTCGCGGCCGGTCCGGCGACGATCGTGGCGCGCGGACGGGCCGTGCGCTCGCCCTGGACGCGCAACGAGCGGTCGGCCGTCGTGGGCCTCAAGACGACGTCGTACGCCGAGAACGTCGTGGCGCTCGCCGACGCCGTCGCGAAGGGCGGCGACGAGGCGCTCCTCGCGAACACGCAGGGCGAGCTGTGCGAGGGGACGGGCGCCAACGTCTTCGTGGAGCGCGACGGCGAGCTCGTCACGCCGCTGCTGTCGGCGGGGTGCCTCGCGGGCATCACGCGCGAGCTGCTCCTCGAGTGGGCCGCCGAGGACGGACTGCCCGTGCGGGAGGCGTTCCCGGGCGAGCTGCCGTTCGACGTGCTCGACGAGGTGGCCGACGGCCGTGCCGGGCTGCTGCTGACCGGGTCCGTGCGCAACGTGCAGCCCGTCGCGTGGCTCGACGGCGTGGAGGTCGAGGCGGGGACCGTGTCGCTCGCGGCGCGCGAGCTGTTCGAGCGCAGGCGGCGTGAGCGCCTCGATCCGTGACCGTTCGTGCCGGTTTCTCGATCCGGTCCGGTTCAGGCTAGTATCGACCTCGCACTCGGGCGATTGGCGCAGTGGTAGCGCGCTTCGTTCACACCGAAGAGGTCACTGGTTCGAACCCAGTATCGCCCACCGAGACGAGAGGCCCCCGGGCCGGCGGAAGACGCCGGTCCGGGGGCCTCTTGCTGTCCGTTCCGGGCGCCCGGGCCGGAGCCGTCCCGCCGGCCGAGCCGCAGGAGGCGGACGTCAGGACGTCGGGACGAGGACGCCGTCCAGCACGTCGGGCAGGTCGGCGACGCTGTCGACGACGTGCGTGTGCGGCACCGCCTCGAGGACGTCACGTGGCACGCCGCCGCTGAGGACGCCGACCACGAGTCCGGCACCCGCGTTGGTCCCGGCCTCGAGGTCCAGCACGGTGTCGCCGACCGTGAGCACCCGCCGCACGTCGGTGACGCCCGTGCGCTCCATCGCGCGGAAGACCATGTAGGGCGCGGGCCGCCCGGCAGGGACGTCGTCGGTGGTCACGACGGCGTCGACGACGCCGTCCTGCCAGCCGAGACGCTCGAGCAGGAGCCCGGTCACGTCGGCCGAGAACCCCGTGGTGAGGGCGATCCGCGCGCCGAGCCCGCGCAGCACGGCGAACGCGTCGAGGACGCCCGGCATGGGGACGGGCGGGTCGGCGTCGTACGCCTCGCGCAGGAGGCGCTCGAAGTCGACGAAGGTCTTCTCGACGGCGGACGTGTCACCCCCGAGCTCGAGCAGGGCGCGGATGGCGGTCCGCTTGTCCGCGCCCATCCAGCGTGCGACGTCGGTGACGGTGGCGGAGCTGCCGTGCCGGGCCACGGCGTCGTGCAGCGCGCGGTAGACGGCGCTGCCCTCCTCGACGGTGGTGCCGGCGACGTCCAGGGCGGCGAGTGCGATCACGGTGTGGTTCCTTCCGAGGGTGTGCGGGGTCGTGGTGCGGCGGGTGCGTGCGGTTCGTCAGGCGCCCGGGGCCGGCTCGGCCCGATCGGGCTCGACGTGGTCGAGGCCCGCGCGGTCGAGCACGTCGACGGCGAGGCCGAGGCCCGTCGTCATGCCGATGCCCGTGGTGAGCGTGGCGACGTGGACGCCGGGCTCGGGCTCGGCGAGGAGGACCTCCCGGTCGGGGGCGGTCGCGTAGGTGCCCTGCCAGCGCTCGACGACGCGCAGGTCGTCGCGGCCGAGCAGGTCGGTCCCGAGGCGCAGCAGGACGTCGTAGCCGGCCTCGTCCTGGAACACGGGCGCGTCGACGTCGCGCACGTGCGTGTCGCCGAGGATCAGGGTCCCGTCCTCCTGCGGGGTGATCATGAGGTTGACGTCCCACGCGGCCGCGTCGGGGTCCGCCGCGGCGAGCTCGGTGGCGACGTCCGCCGCGGACGGGCACGCCGCGAGCGCCGCGTACCGGACCGTAGACCAGCCGGTGAGGAGCGGCGTCGTGAGCGGGATCCGTGAGCCGGGCCGGACGCGCAGCATGTGCAGGCGGCACCTGCGGAGCCCGGCGTGGGCAGCGACGTCGGGCAGGAGCCGGTCGAGGTCGTGGTGCGTCGCGACGACGACGAGGTCTGCCGTCAGCGTGCCGCGCGTCGTCTCGACGCGGCCTGTCGACACCGCGCGCGCCGCGGTGCGCCACAGGAACCGCACGCCCTGCGTCTCGAGCCACGCGGCGAGCGCCGGCGCAGCCGACCGCGGGTCGACCTGCAGGTCGAGCGGGAGGAACGCGCCACCGACCACGGCGTCCGGTCGCACGGGCAGGACCGCGCGGACGTCGCCGGCGTCGAGGAGGCGTACCTCGTCGTCGCCGCGCTGCTCGGTGAGCTCCGCGAGCAGGCGCAGCTCGGCGGCCGTCCGGGCGACGACGTGCGTCCCCGTCCGCGCGACCCGGAAGCCCGCGGCTGCGCCGAGCGCGAGCCAGCGTTCGCGCGCCGCGAGCGCGTACGCCCGGGCCTGCCCGGCCTGGGCCGTCACGCACACGTGGCCGAAGTTCTGGACGGACGAGCCGACGACGCCCGCCGCCTGCTCGACCACGGTCACGCGGTGGCCGCGCCGGTGCGCCTCGGCGGCCGCGCCGAGGCCGACGACGCCCGCGCCGACCACGACGACGTGCTGACCGCGGTACGACGCGCGGCGCCTCTCGGGGGAGATCGTGCTCATGGTGTCCTCTCCGTGCCGCAGGCGGCGTTCACCTGCGGGCCATCCGGCCCGGGTACGGTCCGCGCGTGACCAGGTCGACCGAGATCGTGCGCGTGCTGTCCGACGAGCTGACCCGCCTCCCGTCCGGGAGCCGGGTCGCGTCGGAGGCGGACGTCGGGCGCCGGTTCGGCGTCGGCCGCGCCGCCGCCCGGGCGGCGCTCGAGGAGCTCGAGCGCCGCATGCTCGTGAGCCGCATCCAGGGCGTCGGCACGTTCACGCGGCGTCGGGTCGACTACCTCGTCGCGCCGGGCCGCGCCCCGTCGTGGAGCCGGACCCTGCGGGAGGCCGGGGCGACACCTCGCACGGTCGTCCTCGCGTGCGACGAGGTGCCGCTGCCCGACGACGTCGCCGCGGCGCTCGCCTGCGCGGCGGGCACGCCGGGGTTCCGCCTGGTCCGCCGGTCGTTCATCGACGGCATGCCCGCGGCCTGGGGCGTGGAGTGGCTGGCGACGAGCCTCGTGCCGGAGCTGCCGGCCGCCCTGCGGCACGAGGAGTCGCTCGACGCGATCCTCCGCTCGACGGCACGCGTGCTGCCGGAGCGCGCGTGGACGCGCGCCAGCATGGAGTCCGCGCCGGAGGAGGCGAGCACGGGCCTCGGCTGCCGGCCCGGCGACCCGGCGTGGCTCATCGCGAGCCTCGCGCGCGACGCCGCGGACGGGCGTCCGCTGCTGTCGACCGAGCGGTGGGTGCGCGCGGATGCGGTGCGGGTCGTCGTCGAGCTCGGCGAGGGCTGAGGCCCTCGGTACCCGAAGGCCGTGCCGGCTCACGGGGCCACCGCCGTGCGGGGCGCGGCGGCGGGCGGCCCGGTGAGGAGCGCGCCGACCGAGGCGAGGTCGACGGCCGGGGTCACGAGGTCGTGCCACGGGGCGACGTCCCGGGTCCGGGAGAGCAGGTCGAGGGCGGCGCGCAGGTGCCGCGGCTCGTAGTTGTGCACCCCGGTGACCGTGAGCCAACCGCGCACGACCCGTTCGGGGTCGAGCGGCACCTCGGGGCCGGGCGCCACGGAGCCGGCGAGGACCAGACGACCGCCGACGTCGAGGACGTCGAGCGCGCGAGCGACCGCGGTGCTCGCGCCCGACAGCTCGATCGCGACGTCGACGAGGCCGACGGGTTCGTCCGTCGCGCGCGCCGAGGTCGCGCCGAACCGGAGCGCGAGGCCGCGTCGCCCGGGGTCGGGGTCGGTCACGACGATCTCCGCCGCCCCCGCGTCCCGCGCCGCCGCGACGGCCGTGATGCCGAGCATCCCGGCGCCGCTGACGAGCACGCGCCGTCCCTCGAGCGGTCCTGCCGCCTCGACGGCCGCCGTGACGGTGGCGGTCGCGCAGCCCGCGGGGGCGGCGACCGTGTCGGGCAGGCCGTCGGGCACCCGGGCGAGCGTCGCGCCGTCGGGCAGGACGACGTGACGCGCGTAGGTGCCGCTGAGCGGCCACTCGGACGCGAACGCCTCGTGCCCCACCTTGCGGACCGCACGGCACTTCGCGCTGCGGCCCGCGAGGCAGCGGTCGCACGCGCCGCATGCCACGGTCACGCCCCACACGACGCGGTCGCCCACGGCGAGCGGCACGCCGTCGTCGGCGAGCGGGGCGTCCGGGCCGAGGCGGACCACGTCGCCGACGGCCTCGTGCCCGAGGACCGACGGGGCGGGCGCCGACCGGCGCCCCGACACGGTGTGCCGGTCGCTGCCGCACACGGTCGTGAGGCGGACGCGGACGAGGACCTCGCGCGGCTTGAGGTCGGGGAGCGGGACGTCGGTCAGTCGGACCACGTCACCGCCCTCCCAGAGCGCGACGGTGGTCAGGTCAGCTGTGCGCGGATCCATCCGGAGAGCCTCTCGATGAGCAGGACGACGACGAACACGAGGAGGACGATCCCGCCGGCCACCTCGAAGTGGAGGGTGCGGATCGCTTCGAAGAGCAGGAAGCCGACGCCGCCCGCGCCGACGATCCCGAGGATCGTGGACGTGCGGATGTTGACGTCCAGGAGGTAGAGCGACGACCCGACGATCGACGGCATGCCCTGCGGGAGGACGGCGGAGAACAGGACCTTCCACCACCCGCCGCCCACGGAGCGCACGGCCTCGGCGGCGTCGGTCGGGATCTCCTCGACGGCGTCGGCGACGAGCTTGCCGAGGAAGCCGATCGACCCGATACCGAGCGCCATCGCGCCCGCGACGGGGCCGAGCCCGACCGCCGCGACGAACACGACCGCGAGGATGAGCTCGGGGATCGCGCGGACGACGAGGATCGTCGTGCGCGCCGCCGCGTGGACCACGGGGTGGGGCGCGACCGTCCGTGCCGCCAGGAGGCCGAGCGGGAGCGACAGGACGACGCCGATGCCCGTGGCGACGAGCCCGATGGCGAGCGTCTGGAGCATCGCCTCCCACAGCGCCGGGCCGAGCGACGTGAGGTCGGGGGGGAACATCCGGCCGGCGACCGCGAACAGGTCCGGTATCGAGGTGACGAGCTCGCGCGGGTCGATGTCGAGCCGGACGAACGAGAAGACCGTGAGAGCGAGGGCTGTGGCGCCCGACGCGAGGCGCACCACCCGGTCGCGGTGGTAGCGCGGTCGGCGCGGCGCGAGCAGCGAGCGGCGGATCGCCATGGACACCAGCTCCATGGCGGCCACCAGGACGAGGATCACGGCGACGATCCCGAGCGCCTTCGGGTACACGAGGCCGCGCAGGGCGTCCTGCAGCGCGAACCCGATGCCGCCGGCCCCGACGAACCCGAGCACGACCGACGTGCGGAGGTTGATGTCGACGCGGTAGACGAACGCCGAGACCCACGCGGGCACCACCTGGGGCACGACGCCGTTGAGCAGCTCGCGCAGCCGCCCGACGCCCACGCTGCGGACCGCCTCGCGCGGGCCGGGGTCGGCGTCCTCGATCGCGTCGGCGAAGAGCTTGCCGAGCATCCCGACGGAGTGCAGCGCGAGCGCGAGGACGCCCGGCAGGACGCCGAGCCCCAGCGCCCGGACGAAGAGCACGGCGAACACCAGGTCCGGCACGGCGCGGCAGAACGTGATGACGCCGCGGGCGAGCGTGGCGACCAGCGGGTGCGGCGTCGTCGTGCGGGCGGCGAGGAACGCGAGCGGCACCGACAGGACCGTGGCGAGCACGGTGCCGAGGAACGCCATGAGGACCGTGTCCAGGGCGAGCGTCGCGACGCGGGCCGGGTCGTCGAGGCGTGGCGGCATCATCCGCTCGACGAGGTTCGCGACGTCCTCGCCGCCCGCGACGAGGGTCGGGAGGTCGAGGCCGATCGACGACGCCGCGCCGAGCGTGAGCAGCACCGACCCGCCGGCGAGCCAGCGCAGCGTGCGCTGCTGCCGGGTGGGCCGGGGCCGGACGGGGAACCTGCCCCCGGACCGGTCGTCCCTGCGCGGCCGCATGGACCGCGACGGTGCAGGCAGCGGCCGGTGGGGCGCCGGGGCCGGGGCCGTCACGCGCTCGCCCCGACGGCCACGGGCTCGGCCGGCGTCCCGGGCGCGACCCGCCGGTAGATCGCCATCGCCTCGTCCTTGGTGAGACCCGCGGCGGGGCGGTCGAGCACCTTCTCGCCGTGCCGCAGACCGACGAGGCGGTCCGCCCAGCCGAGCGCCAGGTCGACCTGGTGCAGGGTGCACACCACCGTGAGGCCCTCCTCGGCGCACACCCGGACGAACAGGTCCATCACCGCACCCGCGTTCTCCGGGTCGAGCGACGCGACCGGCTCGTCGGCGAGGACGAGCTGCGGGCGCTGCATGAGCGTGCGCGCGATCGCGACGCGCTGCTGCTGCCCGCCGGAGAGCGTGTCCGCGCGCTGGTACGCCTGGTCGGCGAGGCCGACGCGCTCGATGTGGGCCAGCGCCTCCTCGCGCATCCGGCGCGGGTAGGTCGCGATGCCGTACCGCGGCCCGCGCACGCGGCCCAGGCCGCCGACGAGCACGTTCTCGAGGCACGTGAGCCGCCCGACGAGGTTGAACTGCTGGAACACGAAGCCCACGTCGGTGCGCAGCCGGCGCAGCTCGCGCGACGACGCCCGGTCGACGCGCGTACCGGCCACCTCGACCTCCCCCGAGGTCGGGCGGTGCAGCCCGTTGAGGCAGCGCAGGAGCGTCGACTTGCCCGAGCCCGAGAGCCCCAGCAGGACGAGCAGCTCGCCGCGCGCGACGTCGAGGTCGACCCCCGCGAGGGCCGTCGTCCCGTCGAACTCCTTGACGAGACCACGGACCCTCACGAGGGGCCCGCCTGCCGTCGGACCTGCGGGGGGACCGGGGACGGTGCGGCCCGCGGGGGTCGTCGAGCGCACCGTCAGCCCTCGCACTTGTCGGACTTGGTGAGCGTGCAGACCTCGCGCGTGCCGTCGTAGTCGGCGTCCTCCGCCGGGGCGAAGCCCCACGCGTCCTCGTCCGTGAGCAGGCACTCGCCATCGCAGAAGCCCTGCGACAGCAGGTACTCCGAGTTGGCCTTCTCCGTGATGAGCTCGGTCAGCGTGGCGATGCTCTCCTCGCCGAGCGCGTCGTTGCCGACGAACAGCGACCCCGAGATCTTCGGGGACTTCCAGACCTCCTTGAGGTCGCCCTCGGCGAGGTCGCCGGCGGCGGGCAGCGTGTCCTCGACCATCGACTGCATCGCGAACCCGGCCTCGCAGTCGCCTGCGGCGACGGCCAGCGCCGAGGCGTCGTGGCCGCCCGCGAAGACGGGCTGCACGCCCGCGGCGAGGTCCTTCTCCGTGCCGGACTCGATGACGCCGGCGTCGATGAGGCCCGAGCTCGGGTAGAGGAAGCCGGACGTCGAGCCGGGGTCGACGAAGCACACGCTGCGGCCCTCGAAGTCCTCCAGGCCGTCGATGTCCGCGTTGTCGCCCTGCGTGATGCCGAGGGAGTAGTAGCCGGTCTCGGCGCCCTCCGCCTCGATGACGGCGCCGAGCGGCGTGATCGCCGCGTCGTTGTGCGTCGCGATGACGTAGGCGAACGAGCCGAGGAACGCGATGTCGACCTTGTCCGCGATGAGGCCCTCGATGACGCCCGCGTAGTCGGACGCCTGGCTCACCTCGACCGTGGAGCCGGTCTCCTCCTCGAGCATCGCGATGATCGGCTCGTAGCCGGCGGCGAGGTCGGTGGAGTTCTCGGCGGGGATCGCGCCGAGGCGCAGCACCTCGGGGAAGCCCGAGGTCGTCGTGGCGGCCTCGGACGCGTCCGACGCGGCGCTCGTCCCGCTGCACGCCGAGAGCGTGAGCGCCGTGACACCGGCGAGCGCCACGGCGGCGAAGGTGGTGGTGGTCGTCTTCATGGGGTCGTCTCCGGTCGTGACGTCTTCGGGGGGCGTCCGGGGTGGCCGCCGTCGAGGAGTCTGGGAGAGCCGGGAGAACCGTCGGCCCTGGGACGGTGAACGGGGCATGAACGGTCGTTCACCGTCTCGCCAGGTCGTCCGGACAACATGCCGCCATGCCCGCACCGACCGCTGCCACCGTCCCGTCCCGACCGGGAGGAGCCTCCGGCCGACCCGACGACGAGACCCGGGACGAGACGCGCGACGTGAGCCGCGCGCCGCGCGACTACACGCTCGACGGCGTCGTCGCGGTGCTGCCCGACCGGGTCGTGGACGACGCCCGGGTCGTCGTGCGGGACGGCCGGGTCGTGGAGGTGGGCGTGGCCCCGCCCGGGAGCCGTGCGGAGCTGCACGGCGGGGGCGCGCTCTGCCTGCCCGGGCTCGTCGACGTGCACACCGACGTGCTCGGGCACGAGGCGCGCCCCCGTCCGGGCGCACGGCTACCGCTCGACCTCGCGGTCCGCACCGCGACCGACCGGCTCGCGACCGCCGGTGTCCTCACGGCGTTCCACGGCGTCGCCTACGGCGAGCGGACGCCCGTCGGGCTGCCCGTGGGCGAGCCCGAGCCCGCGGAGGTGCTCGCGGCGCTCGTGGTCGACGCCGCGCGCGAGGACGGCGCGCGCGTGCTGCACCGGGTCGACATCCGGTGCCCGTCCGCGGTCGCGACGCTGCGCGGCGTGCTGGGGGACCCGGGTCGGCAGGCGGACGGCGCACGCGGGGTTGCGTCGCTCGTGTCGCACGAGGACCACACGCCCGGCATCGGCCAGTACGCGCGCCCCGAGACCATGGAGCGCTGGCTCGTCGAGCGCGCGGGCATGTCGTCGGCCGGCGCGCGCGAGCACGTCGCCCGCTGGCGCGCCGACCGCGAGGAGCGGTCCGAGGTCGCGGCCGCGACGCTCGACTGGCTCGGGTCGCTCGCCCGGGCGGGGCGGGTCCGGCTCGCCGGTCACGACCCCGAGACGGTCGAGGACGTCGAGGCGCTCGCGGCGCGCGGAGGTGCCGTCGCGGAGTTCCCGACGACGCTCGTCGCCGCCCGCGCGGCACGGGCCGCGGGCCTGTCGGTGGTGGCCGGTGCGCCGAACGTCGTGCGCGGGGCGTCCCACACCGCCAACGTGTCGGCCCGCGAGCTCGTCGCACTCGGCCTCGTCGACGGGCTCGCGTCGGACTACGTCCCGGCGACGATGCTCGCGGCGGTGGACGTCCTCGTGCGCGAGGGCCTGGCGACGCTGCCCCGCGCCGTCGCGCTCGTGACGTCGGGCCCGGCCCGGGCCGCGGGCCTCGACGACCGCGGCTCGCTCGTCCCGGGCGCCCGGGCGGACCTCGTCCTCGTGCGACCGCGCGGCGGGTGGTCGTCGGTCGTCGCGACGCTGCGCTCGCGGCCCTGAGACGCTCGTGCAGGTCGGTCGTCACCGCTCCGCCGGCGGTGGCCTGCGTGCGACGACCGGGGAGCGCTCCTAGGGTCGGGAGACGACCGCCCGACGACGGAGGACGGATGGCCTACCGCGAGCACGAACGCACCCTGAGCGCACCGGACGACTGGACCGTGCCCGACCTGGAGGTCGACGGCACGACCGTCGAGCGCGCCGGGACCGTGCGTCTCGACGCCCTCTACTACGACACGCCGGACCTGCGGCTGCTCGCCCGTGGGGTGACGCTGCGCCGTCGCACCGGCGGCGACGACGCGGGATGGCACCTCAAGCTGCCTGCCCCCGGTGACGCGCGGGACGAGGAGCGCCGACCGCTCGGCGACGACGGCGACGCGCTGCCGGACCAGCTCCCGGAGCCCGACGCCGCACCGCCACCTCCGGACGACCTCGTCCGGCTCGTCGCCGGCCTGGCACGGCGCGCGCCGCTCGTCCCCGTCGCGCGCCTGCGCACGCAGCGCCGCGTCGTCGTGCTGCGCGACGCGCGGGGCGCGGCGCTCGTCGAGGTCGCTGAGGACCGGGTCGCCACGGAGCGGCTCGTCGCGGCGGCGTCCGAGGAGGACGCCGACGCCGCGCCGGGGACGAACGCCGAGCCGCACCGGGGGCGCCGCACCGACGCCTGGCGCGAGATCGAGGTCGAGATCCTGCCCGCCGGGCACGAGACGGACGACCCGCAGGCGCTGCTCGACGCGGTGGTCGACGCGCTGGTCGGCTCCGGCGCGCACGCGGAGCCGAGCGGTCCGAAGCTCTCGCGCGCGCTCGGCGACGCCGTACCGGCCCCTCGGGCGACGAGCACGTCGGACCGCGACCGGGACGGCTCGGCGGGCGCCGTCGTCGTGCGGTACCTGCGCGAGCAGGTCGACGCGCTCCTGGACCGTGACCCCGACGTGCGCCGCGACGCACCGGACGCGGTGCACAAGGCCCGCGTCGCCGCACGACGCCTGCGCAGCGCGCTCGCGACGTTCCGGCCGCTCCTCGACCGCGAGGTCGCCGAGCCCGTGCGGGAGGAGCTGCGGTGGTGGGGCCGCGTCCTGGGCGAGGCGCGCGACGCCGAGGTCGCCCGCGACCGGATCCGCGTCGTGCTCGACCGGCTGCCGGACGAGCTCGTCGTCGGGCCGGTCCGGGCGCGTGTCGTCGACGAGCTCGACGGCCGGTACCGGGAGGCGCTGCGCACCGCGGTCGCCCAGATGGGCGAGGACCGCTACCTCGACCTGCTGACCGCCCTCGAGGACCTCGCCGACGACCCGCCCCTCACCGACCGGGCCGCCGGCGCCGCTCCCGACGTCCTGCCCGCGCTCGCCCGCACGGCCTGGAAGCGCACGCGCCGTCGGGCGAGGGGTGCGGCCGCGGTGGAGGGAGAGCGCCGCGACGAGCTGCTGCACGACGTCCGCAAGGCGGCGAAGCGCGCGCGGTACGCGGGGGAGTCCATGGAGCCGGCGCTCGGCAAGGACGCCGCGCGCTTCGCGGAGCGCCTCGAAGCCGTGCAGGACGCGCTCGGCGAGCACCACGACGCGGTAGCGCTCGCTCGGTCGCTGCGCGGGCTGGGGATGCGGGCGAACCTCTCCGGCGAGAACGGGTTCAGCTACGGGCTGCTCGTCGGCATCGAGCGGGAGCGCGCCGACCGGGCGCTCGCGGACTTCGACGACGCGTGGGAGCGGGCTCGCCGCAAGCGCTACCGCCGGTGGACCGCGCGCTGACCGAGGGCACCGGAACGGCCCCGGTGGCGCACCGCCGTGCCGTGGCGGTCGGTCCGTCTCCGGGCTAGCGTGCGAGACGGGCGCGGGCCGACCGCGCCGACCCACCGCGCACACCAGGGAGAGCGGCCATGACGGAGAAGGCACCGAAGAGCGAGGGGGGTCTCGGCGACCTCCTGGGCCAGGCCAAGGAGTTCCTCACCGACGAGCGCATCGACCAGGTCGCGGGAGCGATCAAGGGCGTCGCGCCGGACTCCGTGGACAAGCACGTCGACACGCTGGCGGACAAGGCGAAGGACGCCAACGGCGACGACGCCGACCGCCGGGACGTCCCCGGCACGGGCGTCGGGGGCAGGTAGCCCTCGGCGCGGCGTCGCGGCCCGTCCAGAGGTATCCGGTTCGTCCCGCGTGCGCGGGTCGGTACGATCGGGGGGCGCCGTCGACGACGGCGCCCCTTCGAGCGCCCCGGCACCGGCCGTGAGCCTCGATGACCGCTCACCGAGGACGCCACGGCGTCCTCCCGCCTGCAAGGAGCAGCACGTGTCGGACGTCGTCCAGCCACCAGTCACCACCGCCCCCGAGTCCGGGACCGTCACGGTGGAGACGGCGACGACGGGCACGGAGCTCTTCGCCGACCGCCGCGACGTCGTCGTCGTGCGCGTGAACGGCGCGCTCAAGGACCTCGACACCGCGCTCGCCCCGGGCGACGAGGTCGAGGGCGTCACGATCGACTCGCCCGACGGGCTGTCCGTGCTGCGCCACTCCGCGGCGCACGTCCTCGCCCAGGCAGTCCAGCAGGTGAACCCGGACGCAAAGCTCGGCATCGGGCCGCCCATCACCGACGGGTTCTACTACGACTTCGACGTCGAGACGCCCTTCACGCCCGAGGACCTCAAGGCGCTCGACAAGGCGATGGCGCGCATCGTGCGCGAGGGCCAGACCTTCCGCCGCCGCGTGGTCACCGAGGACGAGGCGCGCGCCGAGCTCGCGCACGAGCCGTACAAGCTCGAGCTCATCGGGCTCAAGGGGTCGTCCGACACGGCGGCCGAGGGCGCGAGCGTCGAGGTCGGCGGCGGCGAGCTGACGATCTACGACAACGTGCGCGGCGCCGGGCGCGAGAGCGAGACCGTGGTCTGGAAGGACCTGTGCCGCGGCCCGCACCTGCCCTCGACGAAGCTCATCGGCAACGGCTTCCAGCTCATGCGGTCGGCCGCCGCCTACTGGCGCGGCAGCGAGAAGAACCCGCAGCTCCAGCGGGTCTACGGCACGGCGTGGCCCACGAAGGACGAGCTCAAGGCGTACCTCGAGCGGCTCGCCGAGGCCGAGCGCCGTGACCACCGCCGCCTCGGCAGCGAGATGGACCTCTTCTCCTTCCCGGACGAGATCGGCTCCGGCCTCGCGGTCTTCCACCCCAAGGGCGGCATCATCCGCTCGGAGATGGAGGAGTACTCGCGCAAGCGGCACGTCGAAGCGGGCTACTCGTTCGTCAACAGCCCGCACATCACCAAGGCGAAGCTGTTCCAGGTGTCGGGCCACCTCGACTGGTACGCCGAGGGCATGTACCCGCCCATGCACCTCGACGAGGAGCTGGACGACGACGGCACCGTGCGCCGCGCCGGCCAGGACTACTACCTCAAGCCGATGAACTGCCCGATGCACAACCTCATCTTCGACGCGCGCGGCCGCTCGTACCGCGAGCTCCCGCTGCGCCTGTTCGAGTTCGGCACGGTGTACCGGTACGAGAAGTCGGGCGTCGTGCACGGCCTGACCCGTGCGCGCGGCTTCACGCAGGACGACGCCCACATCTACTGCACGCGCGAGCAGATGCGCGACGAGCTCACCTCGCTCCTGACCTTCGTGCTCGACCTCCTCAAGGACTACGGCCTCGACGACTTCTACCTCGAGCTGTCGACGCGCGACCCCGAGAAGTCGGTCGGCGACGACGCGACGTGGGAGGAGGCGACCCGCACGCTCGAGGAGGTCGCCACGGCGTCGGGCCTCGACCTCGTGCCGGACCCGGGCGGCGCGGCGTTCTACGGGCCGAAGATCTCCGTCCAGGCCAAGGACGCGATCGGCCGGACGTGGCAGATGTCGACGATCCAGCTCGACTTCAACCTGCCGGAGAAGTTCGAGCTCGAGTACACCGCCCCCGACGGCTCGCGCCAGCGCCCGGTGATGATCCACCGCGCGCTGTTCGGGTCCATCGAGCGCTTCTTCGCAGTGCTGCTCGAGCACTACGCGGGCGCCTTCCCGGCGTGGCTCGCCCCGGTCCAGGTCGTCGCGGTCCCCGTCGCGGAGCCGTTCAACGACTACCTGGCCGACGTCGTCGCGCAGCTGCGCGCGCAGGGCATCCGCGCCGAGGTGGACTACTCGGACGACCGGTTCGGCAAGAAGATCCGCAACGCGAGCACCCAGAAGGTGCCCTTCACGCTCATCGCGGGCGGCGAGGACGTCGAGGCGGGTGCCGTGTCGTTCCGTTACCGCGACGGGCGCCAGGACAACGGCGTGCCGGTCGCCGAGGCGATCGAGCGCATCGTGTCCGCCGTGCGCGACCGCGTCCAGGTCTGACGCCGCGGTGGGGGACGACGCGAGGGGCAGGTCGGGCGTGGACGACGCGACGGTCGAGCCGCCGGGGGACCACCCGCGGTTCGACGACGGTCTCGAGAGGCTCTGGACGCCGCACCGCATGGTGTACGTCGGTGGGCAGGACAAGCCGACCGACGACACCGCGGGGCAGTGCCCGTTCTGCCGGATCCCGTCCCGCTCGGACGAGGACGGGCTCATCGTCGCGCGCGGCGAGGTCGCCTACGCCGTGCTCAACCTGTACCCGTACAACCCGGGCCACCTCATGGTCGTGCCCTACCGCCACGTCTCGGACTACACCGGGCTCACCGGGGCCGAGACGGCCGAGGTCGCACAGCTCACGCAGACCGCCATGCGCGTGGTGCGCGCGGTGTCCGCGCCCGACGGCTTCAACCTGGGCATGAACCAGGGGACCGTCGCCGGCGCGGGCATCGCCGCGCACCTGCACCAGCACGTCGTGCCCCGGTGGACGGGCGACGCGAACTTCCTGCCCGTCGTCGCGCACACGAAGGCGGTGCCGGAGCTGCTCGCGGACACGCGCGCCAAGCTCGCCGCGGCCTGGGAAGCGCAGCCGCAGCAGTCGCAGCACGGGACGGCCGGCGCGGGGGAGGGGAACCACTGATGTTCGGCCGTCTCCGGGCCCTCACGACCCGGCTCTTCACGCCGCTCGCCGCGCTCCTGCTGCGCCTCGGCGTGAGCCCCGACGCCGTGACCGTCGCCGGGACGCTCGGCGTCGTGGCCGGCGCGCTCTGGCTCTTCCCGACCGGTCACCTGTTCGCCGGGACCATGGTCGTCATGGTCTTCGCGTTCTCCGACGTGCTGGACGGCGTGATGGCCCGCCGCGCCGGGCGCTCGGGCCCCTGGGGCGCGTTCCTCGACTCCACGCTCGACCGGCTCGCCGACGCGGCGCTGTTCGTCGGGCTCACGCTGTACTTCGTCCGGGCCGACGACGCGCGCCTCACCCCCGACCTCGCGGCCTGGGGGACGTGCGTCGCGCTCGCGTGCCTCGCGCTGGGCGCCGTCGTGCCGTACGCGCGAGCGCGCGCCGAGAGCGTCGGCATGACGGCGCAGGTCGGGATCGCGGAGCGTGCGGACCGGCTCGTCGCGGCGCTCGTCGCCGCGGGGATCGTCGGGCTGGGCGTGCCGCCCGTCGTGCTCGTCGTCGTGCTCGGCCTGCTGGCCGTCGCGAGCGCCGTGACGATCGTGCAGCGCGTGGCGACCGTGCGCCGGCAGGCGCTGGCCCTCGCGGGCGGCGACGACGGACGGACCGACGAGACGGAAGGTGCCCGCTGACGATGGGGATCGACACCGGCAAGGCGTTCACCTTCGCGTGGCGCAACGCGCACAAGGTGCCCGAGCCGATCCTGCGCGGCGTGTTCACCGCCGTCGCGGACGTGACGTGGCTCCTGCACGGCGGCGGTGTGCGCCAGCTCGAGAAGAACCTCGCGCGCGTGCGCCCCGACCTGGGTCACCGCGGGGTGCGCCGGCTGTCGCGCGCCGGGATGCGGTCCTACATGCGCTACTACCGCGAGGCCTTCACCCTGCCGGCGTGGACGCCCGAGCAGGTCGCGGCGCGCGTGCGCGTCGTGGGCGAGGAGAACGTCCGCCGACTCCTCGACGGCGACCGCAGCCCCGTGCTCGCGCTGTCGCACCAGGGGAACTGGGACCTCGCGGGAGCCTGGGCGACCCGCCGTCTCGCCACGGTCCTCACGGTCGCCGAGCGGCTCGAGCCCGAGGAGGTGTTCCAGGAGTTCCTCGCGTTCCGGACGGGGATCGGGCTCGAGATCCTCGCTCTCGGCGACGGCGACGTGTTCCGCGACCTCGTGCGCGGGGCGCGCCGTCCCGGGCGGATCATCCCGCTGCTCGCCGACCGCGACCTCACCGCCCGGGGCATCGAGGTCGACCTCTACGGTCGGAGGGCCCGCGTGGCCGCCGGCCCGGCCGCCCTCGCCGTCACCGCCGGGGCCCCCCTGGTCCCGGCCGCCATCTGGTACGAGCGCCTGCGCGGTGCCCGACGCCGCGCGGCGGGGACGCCGTGGGGCCTCGTGATCCGCTTCTTCCCCCCGGTCGACGTGCCGGCGGACGTGCCGCGCTCGGAGCGGGTGGCCGTCGCGACGCAGGCCTGGGTCGACGCGTTGAGCGTGGCGATCCGCGAGCACCCCGAGGACTGGCACATGCTGCAGAAGGTCTTCGTCGAGGACCTCGATCCCGAGCGGTACGCCCGCACGCAGGCCGCGGCGGGCGAGGACGCCGCCGTCGCCCCGGCGCAGGGCGACCAGGAGCCCGCCGCATGAGCCTGCGCATCGGCATCGTGTGCCCCTACTCGTTCGACGCGCCGGGCGGCGTGCAGTTCCACGTGCGCGACCTCGCCGAGGCGCTCATCGCCCAGGGGCACGAGGTCTCCGTGCTGGCGCCCGCGGACGACGACACCCCGGTCCCCGGCTACCTCACTCCCGTGGGCGGCGCGATCCCGGTCCGCTACAACGGGTCGGTGGCCCGCGTGACGTTCGGCCCCCGGACCATCGGCCGGGTGCGGCGCTGGCTCGACGCGGGACGCTTCGACGTCCTGCACCTGCACGAGCCCGTCAACCCGTCCCTGTCCATGAGCGCGCTCTGGACCGCGCAGGGGCCCATCGTCGCCACGTTCCACACCTCGCTCGTGCGCTCCCGGGCGCTGCAGGTCGCCTACCCGCTCGTGCGCCAGAGCCTCGAGAAGATCGACGCGCGCATCGCCGTGTCGGAGGACGCGCGGCGCACGCTCGTCGAGCACCTGGGCGGGGACGCCGTCGTCATCCCCAACGGGGTCTACGTCGACACGTTCGCCGGCGCCGTGCCGCAGCCGCGCTGGCAGGGCACGCCGGACGCGCCGACCATCGGGTTCCTCGGCCGTCTCGACGAGCCGCGCAAGGGACTGCCCGTCCTGACCGACGCGATCCCGCGCATCCTCGCGGAGGTGCCGGGGGCGCGGTTCCTCGTCGCCGGCCGCGGCGACGCGGGGAAGGACGAGGCCGTCGCCGCCCTGGGTGAGCACGCGTCGTCCGTGGAGTTCCTCGGCGGCGTGAGCGACGAGGACAAGGCGAGCATGCTCGCCTCCGTCGACCTGTACATCGCGCCCCAGACGGGCGGCGAGAGCTTCGGCATCGTGCTCGTCGAGGCGATGAGCGCGGGCGCGTGCGTCGTCGCGAGCGACCTCGGCGCCTTCCGTCGCGTGCTCGACGACGGTGCGGCCGGTGCGCTGTTCCCCGTCGGCGACGGCGCAGCGCTCGCGGCGACGGTCGTCGAGGTCCTCGCCGACGCCGGCCGGCGCGAGGCGTACCGCGACCGGGCCCGGGAGTTCGTCCGGCGCTTCGACTGGTCCGCCGTCACCGCGGAGGTGCTCGCCGTGTACGAGATGGTCCTCGCCGCGTCCGAGGCGGTCATCCCGGTGCACGAGGACCCGCGGTCCCGCCGCGGCGGTCGCCTCCTCGGACGGACGCGCGGCGACCGGGACGAGGAGGCTCGCGCATGACCTGGTCGGAGATCGCGATCCTCGTCGTGGCCGTCGTCGTGCTCGTCGGCTGGCTCCTGTGGGTCGCCGCGTCCCGGCTCGACCGCCTGCACCGCAAGGTCATGGCGTCGCGCCTCGCGCTCGACGCCCAGCTGGTGCGTCGCGCGTCGGCCGTCGTCGACCTCGCGGCGTCGGCCGAGCTCGACCCGGTGACCTCGGTCCTCCTGGCCGAGGCCGCGCACGCGGTGCTGGACGACGACGCGGACGCGCGGCGCCTCGTCGAGAGCGTGCCGGGACTCGGTACGCAGGACGCGCCCCGCCCACGGCTGCTGCTCGGTGGCATGGCGCCGTCGCGCGCGCTCGCCGAGTCCGACCTGTCGGCGACGCTGCGGTCCGCCCTCGAGGACGCGGAGGACGTCGCGGAGCTGCGTGACGTCCCGGCGGGCGACGAGCTCCTCGGCAACCTCTCGGCGGCCTGGTACCGGGCCCAGCTCGCGCGTCGCTTCCACAACGAGGCCGTCGCCCAGGCGCAGCGCGTGCGGAGCAAGTGGTGGGTCCGGCTGTTCCGGCTCGCGGGGCACGCGCCGATGCCCGCGACCGTCGAGCTCGACGACGCCTGGCCGCCCGGTCTCGGCCGTCCTCTCGAGCCCGCCGGCGGGACCTCCTGAGCGCCTGGGGCCCGGACGCGCCGCAGTAGGATGGTCGTGGTGTGCGAGCATGTGCCCGCCACCGCGCACGCACCGCTCCCACCGGCTTCTCTCCACCTCGCCGGGGGCCGTCGGCGCGACCCGCGGAGGCCCGGCCGTCCGCCTCGTGACGGCCGTGCGCTCCCTCGAACCGAACGTGTGAGGTACCGGTGACCAACGTGTCCGAGCAGAACGTCCCCGCCGAGAAGGTCCCCGCAGGCGCCGCGCCCGCCGCAGAGGGCTCCGTGGGCACCGCGAAGGTCAAGCGCGGCATGGCGGAGATGCTCAAGCGCGGCGTCATCATGGACGTCGTCACCGCCGAGCAGGCGAAGATCGCCGAGGACGCCGGCGCCGTCGCGGTCATGGCGCTCGAGCGCGTCCCGGCCGACATCCGCGCCCAGGGCGGCGTCTCCCGCATGTCGGACCCCGACATGATCGACGGCATCATCGCGGCCGTCTCGATCCCCGTCATGGCGAAGGCGCGCATCGGGCACTTCGTCGAGGCGCAGGTGCTCCAGTCGCTGGGCGTGGACTACGTGGACGAGTCCGAGGTCCTCACGCCGGCCGACTACGCGAACCACATCGACAAGTGGCAGTTCACCGTGCCGTTCGTGTGCGGCGCGACCAACCTCGGAGAGGCGCTGCGCCGCATCACCGAGGGCGCCGCGATGATCCGGTCGAAGGGTGAGGCCGGGACGGGCGACGTGTCCAACGCGACGACCCACATGCGCACCATCCGTGGCGAGATCCGCCGCCTCACCTCGCTCCCTGAGGACGAGCTGTTCGTCGCCGCCAAGGAGCTGCAGGCGCCGTACGAGCTCGTCAAGGAGGTCGCCGCCACCGGCAAGCTCCCGGTCGTCACGTTCACCGCCGGCGGCATCGCGACGCCGGCCGACGCGGCGATGATGATGCAGCTCGGCGCCGAGGGCGTCTTCGTGGGCTCCGGCATCTTCAAGTCGGGCAATCCGGCGCAGCGAGCTGCCGCGATCGTCAAGGCGACGACGTTCTACGACGACCCCGACGTGATCGCGAAGGTGTCCCGCGGGCTCGGCGAGGCGATGGTCGGCATCAACGTCGACGACATCCCCGTGCCGCACCGCCTCGCCGAGCGCGGCTGGTGACCCTGTCCGCGCACCTGCCGGCACCGCCGGCGAGCCTGGACGGCCGGGCGTCGCGGTGACGGACCGGACGGACGCGCCGTCGTCCCTGGGCCCCGACTGGGTGCTCGGGGACGACGGCCTCTTCTTCCGGCGCGGCGCGCGCGTCGTCCTGCTCGACGACGCCGACCGCGTCCTCCTCGTCCGGGGTCACGACGTCGACCAGCCCGAACGGTCGTGGTGGTTCACCGTCGGCGGTGGCATCGACGAGGGGGAGGACGACGCCGCGGCGGCCCTGCGCGAGGTGCGCGAGGAGACCGGCATCGCGCTCGACCCCGCCCATCTCGTCGGGCCGGTCTACACCCGCAGCGCAGTCTTCGACTTCTACCGGCAGCACTGCCGCCAGGACGAGGTCATCTACCTCGCGCGGCTGCACGGTGAGGTCCTCGCGGGCGAGGACCTCAGCCGCGACGGATGGACGGACGTCGAGCTCGACGTCGTCGACGAGATGCGGTGGTGGGACCTCGACGAGCTCGCGCGGGTCGAGATCGAGGTGTTCCCTGAGGGACTCGTCGACCTCGTGCGGCCCCTGCTGCACGGCTGGGACGGTGTGACCCGCCACCTCGGGCTCGCGCGCGAGCACTGACGCCGGGCCGGGAGCGAGCGGACAGCCGAGGTCAGGCGCGGCGCGCGGCGACGCGCCACACGATGCCGCCCAGCAGCAGGCCGAGGCCGAGCAGACCGCCGCCGATCGCGAGGATCCACAGCAGCACCGTGCCGCCCACGGTCGCGAAGAACTCGCCGAAGCGCCAGCCCTCCGTCACGACGAAGGACCCGGCGTCCGCGTCCTGGGACGTCGCGACCGACACGGTGCACGCGCCGTCGCCGGTCGCCGTGAACTCCGCGACGGTCGCGGCCGACGTCGTGCCCACGCCGGACGACCCGGTCACGGCAGGGGACGAGACGAGGACGGTGGTGCCGCCGCACGTCACCGTGACGTCGTCCGCGGCGAACGCGGCGTCCCCGGGGCCGCCGACCGCCCACACGGTGTACGGCTCCCCGCCGGCGACCGTGACGTCCGCCTCGCCGGGCACCGCGCCGGACGCGATCGACGCCGAACCCGGCGACCCTCCGCTCGTGACGACGCCCGTCGGGATCGCGCGCAGGAAGAGCGTCACGCCGAGCACGCCCGCGACGAGCGCGCCCACGAGCACCACGGCGCCGGCGACGATCAGCACGGTCGCGCCGCGCGGAGCGCGGCGAGGCGTCGGTGCGACCGGCGGCGGGCCGCCCCACGCCGGTGCGGGGGGACCGGGAGGAGCGCCGGGCTGCGCTGCAGGCGGGTACGTCACGTCGGCGACCCTACCGGCCGACGTATCATCACCCCTCGTGACGATCACGATCGGGGTTCTCGCCCTGCAGGGCGACGTGCGCGAGCACGCCGCCGCGCTCGAGTCCGCAGGTGCCCGCACCGTCGGCGTCCGCCGACCCGAGGAGCTCGCGCAGGTCGACGGCCTCGTGCTCCCCGGGGGCGAGTCGACGACCATCGACAAGCTCCTGCGGATCTTCGAGCTCGACGAGCCCCTGCGTGCGCGGATCGCCGAGGGCTTGCCCGTCTACGGCTCGTGCGCCGGCATGATCCTGCTCGCCGACCGCATCCTCGGCGGCACGGCCGACCAGCGCACCATCGGCGGGCTCGACGTGACCGTGCGGCGCAACGCGTTCGGCCGCCAGGTGGACTCGTTCGAGACCGACCTCGCGTTCGCCGGGCTGCCCGGGGACGACCCCTCGGTGCACGCGGTGTTCATCCGCGCGCCGTGGGTCGAGGACGCCGGACCGGGCGTCGAGGTCCTCGCCCGCATCCCGGACGCGAGCACGCCGGGGATCCCCGACGCCGCCGCCGGTAGGATCGTCGCAGTACAGCAGGGATCGCTGCTCGCCACGTCGTTCCACCCGGAGATCTCCGGCGACGCGCGCGTGCACGAGCGGTTCGTCCAGATCGCGAAGGGGTAGGAACGCATGTCAGGGCACTCCAAGTGGGCCACGACCAAGCACAAGAAGGCGGCCATCGACGCCAAGCGCGGCAAGCTCTTCGCGAAGCTCATCAAGAACATCGAGGTGGCGGCGCGCACCGGCGGCGGTGACCTGGCCGGCAACCCGACGCTCTTCGACGCCGTCCAGAAGGCCAAGAAGTCGTCCGTGCCGAACGACAACATCGAGCGTGCGGTCAAGCGCGGCAGCGGCGAAGGTGCCGACGCCGTCGACTACCAGACGATCATGTACGAGGGCTACGGCACCAACGGGATCGCCGTGCTCGTCGAGTGCCTCACCGACAACAAGAACCGCGCCGCCGCCGAGGTGCGCACCGCGTTCTCCCGCAACGGCGGCAGTCTCGCCGACCCGGGCTCGGTCTCGTACCTCTTCTCGCGCAAGGGCCTCGTCGTCGTGCCCAAGGCCGACGGCGTCACCGAGGACGACGTGATGCTCGCCGCGCTCGACGCCGGGGCCGAGGACGTCACGGACTCCGGCGACGTCATCGAGGTGCTGTGCGAGGCGAGCGACCTCGTCGCCGTCCGCACCGCCATCCAGGACGCCGGGATCGAGTACGACTCCGCCGACTCCGTGTGGCACCCGTCCATGGAGGTCGAGGTCGACGCCGACGGCGCGCGCAAGATCCTGCGCCTCATCGACGCGCTCGAGGACAGCGACGACGTGCAGAACGTCTACGCGAACTTCGACGCGTCGGACGACGTCATGGCGGAGCTCGAGAACGACGACTGACCCCTCGCTCGACCGACGGCGGTCGTGGTCGGGGAGGCCGGGCGGGCGGGGTGCGCGCGGTCTACCATCCGCGCCCTCGTCCCTCGGGCGCTCCCGCCAGGCCCGCCACGACCGCGCGCACCCCGCCCGCCCGTCCTGCTTCCGGCCGGCGGTCCGCGTGATGCGGCGTCGTCGGCTCGACGGTCCCGCTGCGCGCCTCGGCGGATGAGGCAGCAGGTCGTGAAAGGGTGACGGGGTGCGCGTGCTCGGAGTGGACCCTGGACTGACCCGGTGCGGCGTGGGGGTCGTGGACTCGTTGCCCGGGCGCAAGGCCGAGATGGTGGCCGTCGGGGTGCTGCGATCCGACCCCGAGCTCAGCGTGGACCTGCGGCTGCTGCGCATCTCGGAACGACTGGACGCGTGGCTCGACGAGCACGTGCCCGACGTCGTCGCGGTCGAGCGGGTGTTCGCGCAGAACAACGTCGGCACCGTGATGGGCACGGCGCAGGTCGCCGGGCTCGCGATGGTCGCGGCGGCGCGCCGCCAGGTCCCGGTCGCGCTGCACACGCCGTCGGAGGTCAAGGCCGCCGTGACGGGGAGCGGGCGGGCGGGCAAGGAGCAGGTGCAGCGCATGGTCGCGAGCATCCTCGGGCTGGCCGAGCTGCCGAAGCCCGCCGACGCCGCCGACGCGCTCGCGCTGGCGATCTGCCACCTGTGGCGGCCCGCCGGAGCGCTGCAGGGCGGCGAGCGGCACGAGCTCACCCCGGCCCAGCGCGCCTGGGCGGCCGCCGAGCGCACGGCACGCCGCGGGCGTGCGTAGGCCGCGTCGGAGCCCCGGGCTAGAGTGACCCGTCGTACACCTGTTCGCACCGCTCGTGCCGTGACTCGTCCCGCACGTGCGCGCCCCTGCGCCGCGCCCCACGGGCCCGGCGCCCGTCGATCGGAGGACACCGCGTGATCGCGTCGCTGAGCGGGACGGTGGCGAGCGTGCAGCTCGACCGGGCGGTGCTCGACGTCGGGGGTGTGGGCTACCTCGTGCACGCCGCACCCGCGACGCTCGCCGGGCTCCGCGTGGGCGAGACCGCGCGCCTCGCCACCAGCCTCGTCGTGCGAGAGGACTCGTTCACGCTCTTCGGCTTCGCCGACGACGACGAGCGCTCCGTCTTCGAGACCGTGCAGACCGTCAGCGGTGTCGGCCCGCGCCTCGCGCTCGCGATGCTCGCCGTGCACACGCCCGACGCGCTGCGGCGGGCCGTCGCGGGTGCGGACATCGCGGCTCTCGTGCGCGTCCCCGGCATCGGGAACAAGGGCGCCCAGCGGATCGCGCTCGAGCTCGGGGACAAGCTCGGCGCGCCGACCGGGGCCGACGCGCCCGTCGCCGGGTCGGGAGCCGGCACGCCGGCCGCCGTCGAGGACCGTCGGGACCAGGTCGTCGAGGCGCTCGTCGGGCTCGGGTGGAACGTCAAGGCCGCGGACGACGCGGTCTCGACGGTCCTCGCCCAGGCGGGGGTCGACGTCGTCGAGGCCGCCGACGTGGCAGGCGCACTGCGCGCCGCGCTGCGCGTGCTCGGCGGGCAGAGGGGCTGACGATGGCGGACTTCGACCGGGTCGGGGCGGGCGGCTTCCCCGAGGACGGCTTCACGTCCGAGCGCATCGTCGCCGCGGGCGCCGACGACCTCGAGCGCGCGGCCGAGGCGGCGCTGCGCCCACGGCGGCTCGAGGAGTTCGTCGGGCAGCGGGTCGTGCGCGACCAGCTCTCGCTCGTGCTGCAGGCCGCGCTCGCGCGGGGGAGCGCGCCCGACCACGTGCTGCTCTCCGGGCCGCCGGGTCTCGGCAAGACGACCCTGGCGATGATCATCGCCGCCGAGCTCGGCGCGTCCCTGCGCGTGACCTCGGGGCCGGCGATCCAGCACGCGGGCGACCTCGCCGCGGTGCTGTCCTCGCTCGAGGAGGGCGAGGTGCTGTTCATCGACGAGATCCACCGCCTCGCGCGGCCCGCCGAGGAGCTGCTCTACATGGCGATGGAGGACTTCCGCGTCGACGTGGTGGTCGGCAAGGGTGCGGGCGCGAGCGCGATCCCGTTGAGCCTGCCGCCGTTCACGGCGGTCGGCGCGACGACGCGCGCCGGCCTGCTGCCCGCGCCGCTGCGCGACCGGTTCGGGTTCACGGGTCACCTCGACTTCTACTCGGGCGAGGAGCTCGAGCGCGTCCTGACCCGCTCCGCGGGCCTGCTCGGCGTCGCGCTCCACCCCGACGCCGCGCACGAGATCGCGGGTCGCTCGCGCGGGACGCCGCGCATCGCGAACCGCCTGCTGCGGCGCGTGCGCGACTGGGCGCAGGTCCGCGGCGACGGCAGCCTCGACCTGCGCGCCGCGCGCGCCGCGCTCGAGGTGTACGAGGTGGACCCGATCGGGCTCGACCGGCTCGACCGCGCGGTGCTCACGGCGCTGTGCACCCGTTTCAACGGGGGCCCGGTCGGCCTGACGACGCTCGCCGTCACGGTCGGTGAGGAGGCCGAGACGGTCGAGACCGTCGCCGAGCCGTACCTCGTGCGGGAAGGGCTGATCGGACGGACGCCACGGGGTCGCGTCGCGACGCCCGCCGCGTGGGCGCACCTCGGGCTGACCCCACCGCGCGACGGCGGCACGCTCTTCGACGCCTGACGGTGCGACGCACCAGCGGCCCGAACCACCCGGGGCGCCGTGACGGCCGTCACAGGGCGTGCCGCGGAGGGCCTAGACTGGACGGACCTGCGGGGAACTCCACGACCGAACGGCTCGTTGGTGAACCGTGCGCGCGCGCCTAGACTGCCGCGCAGAACCCCGCCGACGAACAGGACACGTGAGACCCCGTCATGGATATCAGCTTCATCCTCATCCTCGCCCTCGCAGCCGGTGCGATGTTCCTCATGACCAGCCGCACCCGCAAGCAGCAGCGCGAGGCCCAGAACTTCCGGTCCGAGCTCGCTCCGGGCCAGGAGGTCATGACGGGTTCGGGGATGTTCGGCACGATCGTCGACGTCGACGACGAGGCGGACATCATCACCATCGAGTCCACCCCCGGCGCGCAGACGCGCTGGCTGCGTGCGGCGATCGCCAAGCGCGTCGACGTGCCGGTGGAGGAAGAGACCGAGGAGCTCGTCGAGGGCGAGGAGCCGGCTGCTCCGGCCGCCGCCTACGGCAGTGCGGCTACCATCTCCTCCGGCTCGTCGAAGGACGACGCCGACGACCTCGTCGTCCCCGACGACCTGTCCGGCCTCACCGACGAGAAGGCGGACAAGGACCGCGACCGTCGCGACGAGGGCACGGACAGCAAGTGACCACCCGCCGGCCGCACGCGCGGCCGGACTGACGCGATGGGCCCCCGGGCCCATCGCACTCGCACGAGAAGAGACGGACAGTTGGCCACCAGCAGCACACGAGCGAGGCCTGTACGGACCCTCGTCTTCCTGGGCGTCCTCGTGGTCGCCCTCTTCGGGAGCCTCTTCGCGGGGACGAAGCTCGACCCGCAGACCGCCGACGACCCGGGCGGCGCGAGCCTGACCCCGGGTCTCGCGCTGGACCTCGAGGGCGGCACGCAGATCATCCTCGAGCCCGTCACGACCGACGGTTCCGAGGTGACGCCCGAGGCGATCAACGAGGCGATCAACGTCATCCGCCAGCGCATCGACGCGCAGGGAGTGTCGGAGTCGGAGATCACCCGGCAGGGATCGGGCAACATCGTCGTCGGCATCCCCGGTGAGCCGAGCCAGGAGACGATCGACCTCGTCAGCCAGTCGGCCCAGATGCGCTTCCGGCCCGTGCTCGCGGTCGGCGCCCCGACGGCCGTCCCCGCCGAGGACGCGGCCGCCGAGGACGGGGCCGCGGACGACGCGGCCGCCGACGACGCTGCGCCTGACGCGACGGAGTCTGCCGACGCCCCCGCCGACGCGGCGACCGACGGTGCGACCGAGGAACCGACCGACGGTGCGACGTCGGGCACGGAGGACGGCGAGACCGTCCGCCCGGAGAACCCGAGCGACCTCGCCCAGATCACCCCCGAGGTCCAGGAGCAGTTCGACGCGCTCGACTGCACGGTCCCCGAGAACCTCGTGGGCGGCGACAGCGGCCCGACGGACAGCGCGTTCGTCGCGTGCTCCGCGGACGGCCTGGCCAAGTACGTGCTCGGCCCGGTCGAGGTCGAGGGCACCGACATCGCGAACGCCAGCTCCGGGCTCCGCGTCGGCCAGACCGGCGCCGTGACCAACGAGTGGGTCGTCAACCTCGAGTTCGACGGCGAGGGCACCACCCAGTTCCGCGAGGTGACGACGCGCCTCACGACCCTGCCGTCCCCGCAGAACCAGTTCGCGATGGTCCTCGACGGCCTCGTGATCTCGGCGCCCGTCTCGCAGGTCGCCATCCCGGACGGCAAGGCCGAGATCTCCGGGAGCTTCACGCGGGACAGCGCCGCGACCCTCGCGAACCAGCTGAACTTCGGCTCGCTGCCCCTGACCTTCGAGGTGCAGAGCCAGCAGCAGATCTCTGCGACCCTCGGCTCCGAGCAGCTCCAGAAGGGCCTGCTCGCGGGCGCGATCGGCATGCTGCTCGTGGTGATCTACTCGCTCTTCCAGTACCGGGTCCTCGGGCTGGTCACGGTGGCGTCGCTCACCGTCGCAGGCCTCTTCGCGTACGGGATCATCACGCTCCTGTCGTGGACGATCGGCTATCGCCTCTCCCTCGCGGGCGTCGCGGGCCTCATCGTCGCGATCGGTATCACCGCCGACTCGTTCATCGTGTACTTCGAGCGCATCCGCGACGAGCTGCGCGACGGTCGCACGCTGAACTCCGCGGTCGAGAAGGGCTGGGAGCGCGCACGCCGCACGATCCTCGCCTCCGACGCGGTGAACTTCGTCGCGGCGATCGTGCTGTACTTCCTCGCGGTCGGTGGCGTGCGCGGCTTCGCCTTCACCCTCGGGCTGACGACGCTCATCGACATCGTCGTGGTCTTCCTCTTCACGCACCCGCTGATGCAGCTCCTGGCGCGGACGAAGTTCTTCGCGACCGGCCACCCGTGGTCGGGCCTGGACCCGCGTCGCCTCGGGGCGCGCAGCATCCGGTACGCGGGCCGTGGCCGGGTCGTCACCACGCCCGGGTCGAGCAGCGCCGTCGAGGACGCGCCCTCGTCCCCGGAGCCGGACGCCGCCCCGGCACGCACCCGCGCCGAGACGCCCGCTCGCGAGACCGTCGCGGCCGGCGTCGGAGGCGGTGACGGGCCACGCATGACGATCGCCGAGCGGCGGGCTGCGCAGCGGCGGGCCGCCGTCGAGGGAACCGTCGAGGACCAGCCTTCCGACGCGCCGTCGTCCGCGGGCGAGAACGAGGAGAAGCACTGATGGCCAGCGGATTCGCCCAGTGGGGCAACGACCTCTACACCGGTCGCCGGTCCTACGCCATCGTCGCGCGGCGCAGGCGGTACTTCGTCGCGGCGATCGTCGCGGTCGTGCTCTCGCTGGCGATCATCGGCGTCCGGATGGCCGGAGGCGGCCTCAACCTCGGCATCGAGTTCCGCGGTGGCTCCGAGTTCACCGTCTCGCAGGCCGCGGACACGTCGCAGCAGCCGGCGATCGAGGCCGTGCAGTCCGTCGCGCCCGAGGAGGTGCCGCGGATCTCGACGGTCGGCGCGAACAGCGTCCGCGTCCAGACGGCACAGCTGAGCAACGAGGAGGTCGAGGACGTCCGGGCAGCGCTCGCCGACGCCTACGAGGTCGAGGTCGGGGACGTCACGAGCGCGTTCATCGGCCCGACCTGGGGCCAGGACGTCTCGCAGAAGGCGATCGTCGGTCTCGTCGTCTTCCTCCTGCTCGTGAGCCTCGTCATGACGGTCTACTTCCGGAACTGGCGCATGGCCCTCGCGGCCGTCGTCGCGCTGTTCCACGACCTGATCGTCACGGTCGGCATCTACGCGCTCATCGGCTGGGAGATCACCCCGGCGACGGTCATCGGTCTGCTGACGATCCTCGCGTACTCGATCTACGACACCGTCGTGGTCTTCGACAAGGTGCGCGAGAACACGACCGGCATCCTCAACCAGACCCGGAGCACGTACGCCGAGCGCGCGAACCTCGCGATCAACCAGACGATGGTCCGGTCGATCAACACGTCCGTCGTCGCGCTCCTCCCGGTCGCCGCGATCCTCTTCATCGGGGCGTTCCTCCTCGGGGCCGGCACGTTGCGCGACATCGCGCTCGCGCTGTTCGTCGGCATGGCGGTCGGTGCGTACTCGTCGATCTTCCTCGCGACCCCCCTCGAGGTGGCGTTCCGCGAGCGCGAGACGGCGATCTCCGAGCACACGCGCAAGGTCCTCGACCTGCGCGCGGACCGCGCGGCGGAGCTCGGCGACGAGGGAGCCGAGGACGCGGTCCTCGCCGCGGCGGGTGTCGACGGCAGCCGCCAGCTCCAGCCGGGTGCGCACCAGGGGAACAGGGCGCAGCCGCGGAAGCGGCGCACCGCCCGATGACGGCCGAGCACGTCCCGGCCGCCGGGACCGACGGCCTGCGGGCCGTCGGTCTCGGCGGCCTCGGACCCGACCGGTCGGCGCGGGTGCTCGAGCTGGTGCGGTCGGTGCCCGACTACCCGGAACCGGGGATCACGTTCCGCGACATCACCGGCCTCCTCGCCGACGGTGACGCGTTCCGGCACGTGATCGAGGCGCTGGGTCACGTGGTCGACGCCGTCGACGGGGGCATCGACCTCGTCGCCGGGCTGGAGGCCCGTGGCTTCCTGCTCGGCGCGCCGCTCGCGACGCACCTCGGGGTCGGCTTCGTCCCGCTGCGCAAGGCGGGCAAGCTCCCGCCGCCGACGGACGCCGTGACCTACGACCTCGAGTACGGCACCGCCACGATCGAGCTGCGCGCGGGAACACTGCGACCCGGCGCACGCGTTCTGGTGGTGGACGACGTGCTCGCGACGGGCGGTACTGCCGCCGCGGGAGCGGAGCTGGTCGAGCGGGCCGGAGGCGTCGTCGTCGGGCTGGCGTTCCTCATGGAGCTCGACGGTCTGGGCGGTCGCGACCGCCTCGCGGGACGCGGGGTGACCACGCTCCTGCACGTGGGGTCGTAGGATTGCCACTCCGGTCGGTGCGGCAGGTCGTCGCACGAACGTCGGCGCACGTCGGCCGCACACGGAGGGAGGCGCACATGAGCGAGGACACCCGGACGTCGTCCGCGCCTGCCGGCCAGGCTCCCGTGACCCCGGGGGGCGGCGGGACCGGAGGCCGTGGCGTGCGGTCGCGCCTCGTGCGGTTCGGGACGCGGACCGGCGGGGGAAGCCCGGCGCTCGAGCCGCTGCTGCAGGCGGTGCGCACGAACCATCCCAAGTCCGACCTCTCCGTCATCGAGCGGGCCTACGGGACCGCCGAACGGGCGCACCGCGGCCAGCTGCGCAAGAGCGGCGACCCGTACATCACGCACCCTGTCGCCGTCGCGACGATCCTCGCGGACCTCGGGTTCGACGGCTCGACGCTCGCCGCGGCGCTCCTGCACGACACCGTCGAGGACACCGAGTACTCCCTCGACCAGCTCCGTGACGAATACGGCGACGAGATCGCGATGCTCGTCGACGGCGTGACGAAGCTCGACAAGGTGACCTACGGGGACGCCGCGCAGGCGGAGACCGTGCGCAAGATGGTCGTCGCCATGGCGCGCGACATCCGCGTGCTCGTCATCAAGCTCGCGGACCGGCTGCACAACGCGCGCACGTGGAAGTACGTCTCGTCGTCGTCCGCCGAGCGCAAGGCGCGCGAGACGCTCGAGATCTACGCGCCGCTCGCGCACCGGCTCGGCATGAACACCATCAAGTGGGAGCTCGAGGACCTGTCGTTCCAGGCCCTGTACCCCAAGGTGTACGACGAGATCGTCCACCTGGTCGCCGAGCGCGCACCGGCGCGCGAGGAGTACCTCGCGGTCGTGCGTGAGCAGGTCACGGCCGACCTGCGCAGCGCCAAGATCCGCGCGACCGTCACGGGCCGGCCGAAGCACTACTACTCGATCTACCAGAAGATGATCGTGCGCGGGCACGACTTCGCGGAGATCTACGACCTCGTCGGTGCGCGCGTCCTCGTGGACAGCGTCCGGGACTGCTACGCGGCGCTCGGCGCGCTGCACGCCCGGTGGAACCCGGTGCCGGGGCGGTTCAAGGACTACATCGCGATGCCGAAGTTCAACATGTACCAGTCGCTCCACACGACGGTCATCGGCCCGGGTGGCAAGCCCGTCGAGATCCAGATCCGCACGCACGAGATGCACCGGCGCGCCGAGTACGGCGTCGCCGCGCACTGGAAGTACAAGGAGACCGCGAAGACGGCGGGGCGGACCGAGAAGGGCGACCCCGCCGCCAACGACATGCGCTGGCTGCGCCAGCTCGTGGACTGGCAGCGCGAGACCGCGGACCCTGCGGAGTTCCTCGACTCGTTGCGGTTCGAGATCGGCGGCGCGGAGGTCTACGTCTTCACGCCGAAGGGCGACGTCCTCGCGCTGCCCGCGGGATCGACCCCGGTCGACTTCGCGTACGCGGTCCACACCGAGGTCGGGCACCGCACGATGGGCGCCCGCGTCAACGGACGGCTCGTCCCGCTCGACTCGACGCTGGAGAACGGTGACGCCGTCGACGTCCTGACGTCCAAGTCGGAGAACGCCGGCCCGAGCCGTGACTGGCTCGCCTTCGTCAAGAGCCCTCGCGCACGCAACAAGATCCGCCAGTGGTTCTCGAAGGAGCGTCGCGAGGAGGCCGTCGAGCACGGCAAGGACGCGCTCGCCAAGGCGATGCGCAAGCAGAACCTCCCGATCCAGCGCCTGCTGTCCCACGAGACGCTCGTCGCGCTCGCGAACGAGATGCGGTTCGCCGACGTCACGGCGCTGTACGCCGCGATCGGCGAGGCCCAGGTCTCGGCGGCCAACGTCGTGTCGAAGCTCGTGCAGTCGATGGGCGGGGACGAGGGCACGGTCGAGGACGTCGCCGAGACGGCTCGCCCCGGCCAGACGGCGCGGCGCGTCCGCACCGGCGACCCCGGCGTGATGGTCAAGGGCGTTGACGACATCTGGGTCAAGCTCGCCAAGTGCTGCACGCCCGTGCCAGGTGACGAGATCATCGGGTTCATCACCCGCGGGCAGGGCGTGAGCGTCCACCGCGCGGACTGCGCGAACGTCGTCGGGCTGCGGAACCAGCCCGAGCGCATCGTCGACGTCACGTGGACGACCGGCAGCAACGCGATGTTCCTCGTCCAGATCCAGGTCGAGGCGCTCGACCGCGCGCGGCTCCTCTCGGACGTGACCCGCGTCCTGTCGGACCACCACGTGAACATCCTCTCGGCGACCGTCTCGACGTCGAACGACCGCGTCGCGATGTCGCGCTTCGTCTTCGAGATGGCCGAGCCGGCGCACCTCGCCCAGGTGCTCAGCGCAGTGCGCAAGGTCGACGGCGTGTTCGACGTCTACCGCATGACGGGATCGCGCGCCGAGCCGGCGCCGCCGCTGCCCGCCTGACGTCGGACCGCCCGCCGGGCGTGTCGCGATCTCGCGGGGCGTCGCGGTCCGCGTGGGTGCAGCACGGCGCGCCCGCCGGGCGTCGCCTGCGGGCCGGTGGCAGCATCGGGCGCATGGACCTGCCCGTGATGCCGCCCGTCCTGCCCATGCTCGCGAAGTCGGTCCCCGGCGTGCCCGAGCCGGACGCCACGCCCGGCGGCTACGTCTACGAGCCGAAGTGGGACGGCTTCCGCGCGATCGTCTACCGCGACGGGGACGAGGTGCGGCTCGACAGCCGCAACGCCCGCCCGATGGAACGGTACTTCCCGGAGGTCGTGGACGCGGTGCGGGCCGCGCTGCCGGAGCGGTGCGTCGTCGACGGCGAGATCGTCCTGGTGCAGGACGGTCGGCTCGAGTTCGAGGTGCTCCAGCAGCGCATCCACCCCGCGGCCTCACGCGTGCGCCTCCTCGCCGAGCAGACGCCCGCGAGCCTCGTCGTGTTCGACGTCCTCGCCCTGGGCGACGACGACCTGACCGGCGCACCGCTCGCGCGTCGCCAGGAGGCCCTCGACAAGCTCGCGCTCGACGGGCCGCAGGTGCACGCCACCCCGCGCACACGGGACGTCGCCGTCGCGCGCGAGTGGTTCGACACCTTCGAGGGCGCCGGGCTCGACGGGGTCGTCGCGAAGCCGCTCGACGGCACGTACCAGCCGAACAAGCGCGCGATGCTCAAGATCAAGCACGGTCGAGAGGCCGACGTCGTGCTCGCCGGCTACCGGCTCCACAAGACCTCGACGCCCGCGGAGCCGCTGCTCGGCTCGCTCCTGCTCGGCCTGTTCGACGACGCGGGGCAGCTGCAGTTCGTGGGCGTCGCCGCGTCCTTCCCGACGGCGCGCCGTGCGGCCCTCGTGGCCGAGCTCGCGCCGCTCGTGGTGGAGCCGGGCACACCCGAGGCGGACGCGCACCCGTGGTCGGGCTGGGAGAACCCGGCCGGGGAGCGCATGCCCGGTGCGGTGTCGCGGTGGAGCTCGGGCAAGGACCTGTCGTTCACGCCCCTGCGCCCCGAGCGGGTGCTCGAGGTCGCCTACGACCACATGGAGGGCGCGCGGTTCCGCCACACCGCGCAGTTCCGGCGGTGGCGAGACGACCGGGAGCCGTCGTCGTGCACCTACGACCAGCTCGAGGAGCCCGTGCGCTACGACCTGACGAGCATCCTCCCGGGGGCGCCGGGGGTCGGCTGACGGCTCGCCCGTCGTCGGTGGACCGTCACACCTGCGGGCGGTCGCGGTCCTTGCTCGGCTGGACCCGCTTCGGCTCGCCCGGCATCTTGGGGTACTCCGGGGGATAGGGGAGGTCGCCCAGGCCGTGCTCGGCCTCGTCGCGCCGGGAGAGCTCGAGCGTCGCCTCGAGCGACGCACCGGGGTCGTCGCGGTCGGCCCGGAGCGGTGCGAACAGGTCGCCGACCTCTGCGAACCGCGCGGGCATCGTCCGGATGTCGAAGTCGTCCGGGTGGACGTCCGCGAGCTCGTCCCACGTCACCGGGGCGGAGACGGTCGCACGGTGGTTCGACCGGATCGAGTACGCCGACGCGATGGTGCGGTCGCGGGCCATCTGGTTGTAGTCGACGAAGATCTTGGCGCCGCGCTCCTCCTTCCACCACTTCGTCGTGACCTGGTCGGGGAGGCGTCGCTCGAGCTCGCGCCCGATCGCGATCGTCGCGCGGCGCGCGGCGACGAAGTCCCACTCGGGCGCGACCGGCACGAACACGTGGATGCCGCGCCCGCCCGACGTCTTCGGGAAGCCCGTCAGGCCGAGCTCGTCGAGCACCTCGCGCAGGTGCGGTGCGACGCGGACGGCGTCGTCGAAGTCCGTCCCCGGCTGCGGGTCGAGGTCGATCCGGAGCTGGTCGACCGCCTCGACGTCCTCGCCGCGCACGGGCCACGGGTGGAAGGTCAGCGTGCCGAGGTTCGCGGCCCAGGCCACGACGGCGAGCTCGGTGGGGCACACCTCGTCGGCCGTGCGCCCGCTCGGGAACGCGATGCGGGCCGTCTGCACGTAGTCGGGCGCGCCCTTGGGCACGCGCTTCTGGTAGAAGGCGTCGCCGCTGTTGTCCGTCCGGGTGCTCATGCGAGCACCCTCGAACACGCCCTTCGGCCAGCGCTCGAGCGTCGTCGGCCGGTCGAGCAGTGCCCCGAGGATGCCGTCGCCGACGGCGAGGAAGTACTCCACGACGTCGAGCTTGGTGAGGTCCCGGCGGGGGAACACGACCCGGTCAGGGCTCGTCACGCGCACCGTGCGTCCTCGGACGTCGAGCTCCACCGGTGGCGTCTTCGCTGCGGCCATGGCGCCCAACCTAGCCCGGCGGGGTGGCCTCGGCGAGCAGGACGTCGAGGACCTCGCGAGCCTTCTCGCGCCCGGGCCAGCGGAACCGGAGCTCGAGGGAGCGCGCGGCGGCGGCCACGTCGAGCTCGCGCGCCGACCGCAGGCGCCGCAGGATCTCGAGCGCGGTGGCGCGGTCGCAGCGGGTCGCGACGTCGAGCGCGGTGCGTCGCGGGTCGGTCACCAGGACGCCGGCGACGACCTCCGTCTCCGAGCGCAGCACCGCGGACTGCCGGGGGACACGGCCCGGCAGCGGCGTCGGTCGATGGGTGCCCGGCGGGTAGAGGACGTCGAGCCGGACGGGGCGTCGACCGCCGCACAGCACCCAGGCGGCGCCGGCACCCGCGAGCACGGTCCGCGCCGGCACGAGGTCACGGACGGCCAGGGCCCGCAGGGTCGGGGTCTGCGGGACGCGCGCGGGTGCGGCGACGCCGTCCCAGACCTCGACGAGCGCTCCGCGTCGCACGAGGTCGCCGTACGCGACCTGGCCGCCCACCTCGGACGGCCGCACTAGCAGCTCGACGTCCACGGCGCGCGGCGCGAGCAGGCGCGCGAGGGGTGGGTAGGTCTCGGTGGGCGCGTCGTCCCGGAGGCCTGAGGCGGGGCGCTGGTGCGTGCCGGTGCTCATCCCCACACCGTGCACGACGACGAGCGGACGCGAAAGGGCCGGCGCCCGCCTGTGGACGGGTGCCGGCCCCTGGTCGGTTCGGGACGACTCAGCCGCGCGAGTCCTCCGCCGCGCGGACGACCTGCTCGAGCCAGGCGCGACGAGCCGTGAGAGCGGTCTCGAGGTCGGCGACGGCGCG
Organism: Cellulosimicrobium sp. So1_17; assembly: GCF_055181235.1. NCBI lineage: Bacteria > Bacillati > Actinomycetota > Actinomycetes > Micrococcales > Promicromonosporaceae > Cellulosimicrobium > Cellulosimicrobium sp. So1_17. The sequence continues at coordinate 868,984 of NZ_CM143702.1, read as the reverse complement.
CTTGTCCCCGCGCTCCTGCGCCGCGGCGAGGTCGGCCTCGAGGGCCTCGATCGCGGACTCGAGCTGGGCCGCGGCACCCTCGGCACGGGCCCGCGTCTCCGGGTTCGTGCGTGTCCACTGCGCCTGCTCCGCGTCGCGGACGGCGTTCTCGACGGCGCGCAGGCGTCCCTCGACACGCTGGAGGTCGCCGCGCGGCACCCGACCGGCCTGCTCCCACCGCTCCTGGACGTCCCGCAGGGCCGTCTTCGCGGCGGCGAGGTCCCGAACGGGCACGAGGGCCTCGGCCTCGGTGAGGATGGCCTCCTTCACCTCGAGGTTCGCCGCGTACTCGGCGTCGGTGGCGGAGCTGGCCGCGTCGCGCGCCTGGAAGAACGCGTCCTGCGCCGAGCGGAACCGCGCCCACAGCGCGTCGTCGTCACGACGGCTGGCGCGCCCGGCCGCCTTCCAGCGAGCCATGAGGTCGCGGTACGCCCCGGCCGTCGGGCCCCAGTCGGTGCTCGTCGCGAGGGCCTCGGCCTCCTCGACGAGCTTCTCCTTCTCCGCCTTGGCGGAGGTGTTGCGCTGCTCGAGCTCGGCGAAGTAGTGGCGCCGCTCGCGGTCGAACGCGGTGCGCGCGTGGCTGAACCGCTTCCACAGGGCCTCCTCGCTCGCCCGGTCGATGCGGGGACCGGAGCGCTGCGCCTCCTTCCAGCGCTCGAGCAGGCCGCGGAGCTCCTCGCCCGCAGGTCGCCACTGCATGCGGCTCGGGTCGGTCGCCGCGATCTTCTCGGCCGCCTCGATGATCTCCGTGCGGGCGGCGAGAGCGGCCGACTTCGCGGCGGCACGCTCGGCCTCGAGCTGCTGGCGACGCTCGCTCGCGACCGTGCGCAGGCCCTCGACCTGGGCACGCAGCGCGTCGAGGTCCCCGACGGCGGACGGCTCGGCCGTCTCCTCGGAGAGCCGCGCGAGCGTCTGGTCGATCTCCTTGACGGACAGGTCCGTGCTGGTGAGGCGGGCCTCGAAGAGAGCGACCTTCGCCTGGAGGTCGAGGTAGCGGCGCACGTAGAGCGTGAGCGCCTCGTCCGTGTCGACGCCCGGGAACTGGCCGACGACGCGCTCGCCCGCCGCCTCGCGCACGTGCACGGTGCCGTCGTCGTCCACCCGGCCGAACGCCGCGGCCGCCTTGGCGGCGGGCGAGTCGTCGGCGAGGGCGGGCACCGCCGGCACGACCGGGACCGCGGGGGCCGAGGACGTGGCGGTGGGAGTGCCGGACGGCGCGGGCTTGCGCGGGGGGTGCGGGACGGCGGAGGGCTTGGGCCGCGGTGCCGGGCGGGGGGTCGGACGACCGGCGACGCTCGGCGCGGCGGGGGCCGGGGTGGCCTTCTCGGTGGACTCGCCCTGGTCGGCGGTGGGCGCAGGTGCTTCGTCGTGCTCGGAGGTGTCCTCCGTCGCGGAGGCCGTGCCGGCGCCCTCTGCCGGAGCGGGCTCCTCCACGTCGGCCTGGGGCTCCGTCGCCGCCTCCGACTGCGCTGCGGCTGAAGCGGGCTCGTCCTCGACCACCGCAGCGGGTTCGTCCGCGGCTGCAGCAGCAGGTTCGTCCTCGACCGCAGCGGGCTCGTCCGCGGCTGCAGCGGGCTCGTCCGCCGCGGCCTCGGGCGCCTCTGCGGACGCCGGGGCGTCCACGGGAGCGGCGGACGAGGCGGTCTCGCTCGCCTCGGTCTCGCTCGCCTCGGTCGTCTCGGTCTCGGTCTCGGTCGCCTCGACCCGTCCGGTCGCGTCCGCCTCTGCGGGCTCCGTCACCGGCGTGCTCGCCTCGTTGTTCGCGGGATCGCTCACTGGGTCTCAACTCCTTCGATGGTGACCGGGGTCGCGGGGGAGCCGTCGCCGGCCCCGTCCGCGGTCCCCGCGTCAGCGACTGCCTGGACGACGTCCAGACCGGATGTGATGGTGCCGAACACTGTGTAACCGCCCGCCGCGTCGGCCGGGATGGTCGAGTCCTCGTAGACGAGGAAGAACTGGGAGCCCATCGACTCGCCGTCCCCGCCCTGGCGGGCCATGGCGACCGTCCCAGCGGGGTACACGTCGTCGGAGGGGGCGTTCTCGATGGGGCCGAAGCTGTAGCCCGGGTCGCCGGTCCCCGTGCCCGTCGGGTCGCCGCACTGCAGCACGTAGATCCCCGAGGTGGTCAGCCGGTGGCACGACGTGTCGTCGAAGTACCCGGAGTCGGCGAGCGCGACGAAGCTCGCCACCGCCTGCGGCGCGGCGGCGCCGTCGAGCGAGAGGGTGATGTCGCCGACGCTCGTCGTGAGCGACGAGGTCCATGCCCGCCCCTCGGCGGCGGACGCCGGCGGCAGGGTGTGCTCGCCGGTGCTGCCCGGCGTGGCGGCGGCCCCGGGCTCCCCGCCGGGGTCCGTCTCGGAGCTCTGCGCGGCGGACAGCGCCCACCAGACGACGACACCGATGACGAGCAGGGCCAGGACGACGCCGACGATCGACCACCGGCGCTGACGTCGTGCACGCAGCTGCGCCTGGCGCTGCTCCCACTTCTCCTGGCGGCGGCGCGCCTGCTCGCGCTCCCTGCTCTTCGTCGACACCCCAGCTCCTTCGTCGTCCGCCGTGACGGCGCGCACGGTCGACCACGGTGCGCCCGCGGTCGGTACGGGACAGTCTAGGCACCGTGGGCGCCGGAGCCCCGCGGATTCTCGCGCCTCAGGTCACGGTCCGGTATCGACCTCGCCGCTCCCGGTCCGGACGGCGGCGCGTCGGGACGCTAGCCTCGGGCCGTGGACGGACGGACGGGAGACGGCACGACGACGGCGGACGACGACGGTCCCGACCGGGGCGCACCCCCCGGGGGGCTCGAGGTCGAGGTGGTCGTCGCGCCGGTCTTCGGGACGAACTGCTCGCTCGTCAGCGCCCATGGCGGGGACTGCGTCGTCGTCGACGCAGGTGCGGGCGTCGGGGACGCGGTCACGGCGTCGATCGAGCGACGTGGTCTCGTCCCGCGCGCCGTCCTCGCGACCCACGGCCACGTCGACCACACGTGGGACGCTGCCGTGCTGTGCGAGCGCTTCGGCGTGCCGCTCGTCCTCCACGCCGCGGACGCGTACCGGCTGGCGGACCCGTTCGGCACGCTCGAGCGACGGCCCGCGGCCTCGGCCGGGCCGGGCGTCGCAGGAGCGGCGCTGGTCTCGGGGCCGCTCGGCGAGGCGCTGCGCGCCGCCGGGGCGCACCCGACCGACTACCGGGAGCCGTCCGACGTGCAGACGTTCGAGGCCGGCGCGGGACACGAGCACGCGCTGCGCTTCGGTGAGCTCCTCCTGAGCGCGGTCGGGGCGCCCGGGCACACCGAGGGCTCCACGCTCTACCTGCTCGGCGCGCCGGGGTCCGGTCTCGTGCTGAGCGGCGACGTCCTCTTCGCGGGGTCCGTCGGCCGCACGGACCTGCCCGGGGGCGACGGGGCGACGATGGCGCGGACCCTGCGGGACGTCGTCGGGCGCCTGGACCCGCGCTGGGACGTGCTGCCCGGCCACGGTCCCACGACGACCGTCGCCCGTGAGCTCGCGACCAACCCGTTCCTCGCCCGCGGCTGACCCCCCTCGCCCGCGACCGGTCCGCCGCGACCCGCCGCGACCCGCCGCGATCCGGCCCGACGCGATCCGGCCCGCCGCGTTCTCGACCGGTGTGCCCGGCCGCGGGACGATTGCCGGTCACCGGGCGGTGTCTGGAAGGATCAGGTCCCATGGCCAGGCCCACACCCCTCTCCGGATTCCCCGAATGGCTGCCCGACGGACGGATCGTCGAGCAGCACGTCCTCGACGTGCTGCGCCGCACGTTCGAGCTGCACGGCTTCGCGGGGGTCGAGACGCGCGCGGTGGAGCCGCTCGACCAGCTGCTGCGCAAGGGCGAGACGTCCAAGGAGGTCTACGTCCTGCGCCGGCTCCAGGAGGAGCCGGGGGAGGGCGACGAGGCCCGGACCGGGCGACCCGAGAAGCAGCTCGGCCTCCACTTCGACCTCACCGTCCCGTTCGCCCGCTACGTGCTCGAGAACGCCGGGCACCTCGCGTTCCCGTTCAAGCGGTACCAGATCCAGAAGGTCTGGCGTGGCGAGCGCCCCCAGGACGGGCGGTTCCGTGAGTTCACGCAGGCGGACATCGACGTCGTCGGCGCCGGCGAGCTGCCGTACCACTTCGAGGTCGAGCTCCCGCTCGTCATGGCCGAGGCGCTCGGTGCGCTGCGCGAGATCGGCGTCCCCGAGGTCCGCGTCCTCGTCAACAACCGGCGCGTCGCCGAGGGCTTCTACCGCGGGCTCGGGCTCGACGCCGTCGACGACGTGCTTCGCCAGATCGACAAGCTCGACAAGATCGGCCCCGACAAGGTCGCCGACCTCCTCGTCGCGGAGGCCGGCGCGACGCCCGAGCAGGCGGACGCGTGCCTGGCGCTCGCCGCGATCAGCGGCACGGACACGTCCGTCGTCGACCGCGTGCGGGCGCTCGCCGCCGAGCGAGGCGTGACGAGCGAGCTCATGGAGACGGGGCTGGCCGAGCTCGCCGCCATCGTCGAGGCGGCGAGCGTCCGCGCTCCCGGGGTCGTCGTCGCGGACCTCAAGATCGCGCGCGGCCTCGACTACTACACGGGCTCCGTCTACGAGACCGTGCTCGTGGGGCACGAGCAGCTCGGCTCGATCTGCTCCGGCGGCCGCTACGACACGCTCGCGTCCGACGGCGCGACGACCTACCCGGGAGTCGGGCTCTCGGTCGGCGTCTCGCGCCTCGTCTCGCGCCTGCTGTCGGCGGGTCTGGTGCGTGCCACGCGCTCGGTGCCCAGCGCCGTCGTGGTGGCCGTGACGAGCGAGGAGTCACGACCGGCGTCGGACGCGGTGGCCACCGCGCTGCGTGCGCGCGGGATCCCGGTCGAGGTCGCGCCGAGCGCGGCGAAGTTCGGCAAGCAGATCCGGTACGCCGACCGACGTGGCATCCCGTTCGTGTGGTTCCCCGCCGACGGGCAGCTCGACGACGCGGGCGACACGCGACCCGACCAGGTCAAGGACATCCGGTCCGGCGAGCAGGTCGACGCGGACGCGGCGTCGTGGGCTCCGCCCGCCGATGACCTCTGGCCCCGGGCCGTGCCCGGGGCCTGATCCCCGCGCACCGCGGTGCGCGGCGTCGGGGTGCTCGCCGGTCAGCCGGTGAGCGCACCGAGGCCGGTCAGCCAGCCCGCGCGCGCGCCGAGCACGACGACGCCCGCGGCCGCGGCGAGGACGGCCACGCCCGCGAGGACGTCGAGCGGGACGAGAGCGACCGGTCGGGAGGTCGTGCGCGGCCCCGCCCCGAGCCCGCGGGACTCGAGGGCGATCGCGAGGCGTTCGGACCGCCGGATCGCGCCGACGAGCAGCGCGAAGGCCGCGGCGCCCAGCGCGCGGGGAGAGCGCGGGAGGTTCCCCGCGGTGCGACGCGGGTCCCGGACCGCCTGCGCGCACCGGATCGTGTGCCACGTGCCGGGGAGCTCCTCCAGCAGCCGGTGCGCCGCGAGCACGGCGAACGTCCACGTGGCGGGCAGCCGGGCGTGCTGGTGCAGGCTCGTCATGAGGCGCACCGGATCCGTCGTCAGCACGAGGGCCAGGGACAGGACGCCGACGAACAGCGTGCGCAGCGCGAGCGAGGCGCCGATCGTCAGCCCGGTCGCGCCGACGGTGACGGGGCCGATCACGACGGTGTCGCCGCCCGGGCGGGTCAGGACGTTGACCACGAGCAGGCTCGTCGCGAGCACGAGGAACGGCACGTGGCCCACGGCGACGGCCCGCAGCGGCACCCGCCCGAGCGCCAGGAGCGCGGCGAGCGCGAGGACGTAGCCGATCGCGGGGGTCACGGGGTCCGTCACGAGCAGCGCGGCGGTCGACAGCACCAGCACCGTCGCGAGCTTCACGGTCGGGTTCCACCGGGCGAGCGGGCTCATCCGTGCACCGCCGGGACGCGGTCGCCGTGGCCGGGCCGGCACCGGGCGAGGAGCGCGTCGTCGAGCGCACGGACGAGCGCGCGCAGCCCGACGCCCTCGCACCGGCCCGTGCGCGCCCACCACTCGAGCAGCGGCGGCCGGGCGAGCCGCGCACCGGCGCACAGCGCGTCGTCGGCGAGCGCCGCCGACGTCTCACGGTCCGCGACGACCTCGCCGTCGACGACGACGGCCACGCGGTCGGCGACCCGCGCGACGAGGGTCAGGTCGTGCGTGACGAGCGCGACCGCGCCCCCCCGGTCGGCGAGGTCCCGCAGGACCCGGGCGGTCGCGTCGGACTGGGCGCGGTCGAGGCCGAAGGTCGGTTCGTCCGCGAGCAGGACCGGGGGATCGAGCACCGTCGCGGTCGCGAGGGACAACCGCCGCTGCTCGCCGCCCGACAGGCGGAACGGGTTCGCGTCGGCGAGGTGGGTGAGCCCGTACGCCGCGAGCGTCCGCGCGACGCGCTCGTCGAGGTCCGCGACGCCCGCGAGGCGCGGCGACCACGCGACCTCGTCGCGCACGGTCCGTGCGAGGAGCTGGTGCTCGGGGTCCTGGAAGACCATCGCGACGGGCGCCGGCCCCGCCACGGTGAGCGTGCCCGACCTCGGTTCCAGCCCGGCGAGCCCGCGCAGCAGCGTGGACTTCCCGCTCCCGTTGGGTCCGACGACGGCGAGCACCTCGCCGACACACAGGTCGAGGTCGACGTCGCGCACGACCGGTGCGCCGGACCGTGTCACCGTGAACGCGCGCGCACGGAGCGCCACGGGGGGTGCCGGCGTGCCTGCCGTGGCAGGCAGGGCCCGCCCGGCCCGCGCCGGACGGTCGGCGGACGGGCCGGTGCGCGAGGAGGAGGCGAGGTCGACGAGCCACGCGTCGGTGCGGTCGGAGCCGAGAGGCCCGGGGGCCCCTGCGGCCTCGAGCAGGACGTCGAGAGGGAGCCAGCAGCCGAGCTCGAGGAGCCGCTGCGCGTGCTCGCGCAGGACGGCGCGGGTGGAGCCGTGCGCGACGACGCGCCCGCCGTCGTCGAGCACGAGCGTGGCGTCGGGCAGGTCGCCGAGCTCGTCGAGGCGGTGCTCGACCACGACGAGCGCCCGCCGCCCCGGGCCGTCGGCGAGCCGGGCGACGAGGGCACCCACCTCGCGCGCGCCCTGCGGGTCGAGGAGCGCGGTGGGTTCGTCGAGGACGAGCAGCGCGGGGTCGGTGACGAGCGCGGCGGCGAGCGCGACGCGCTGCGCCTCGCCGCCGGAGAGCGCGTGCGTCGACCGCGCGCGCAGGTGCGTCGCCCCCGCCGTGGCGAGGGCGTGCGCGGTCCGGTCGTCGACCGTGGCCGGGTCGGCGGCGCGGTTCTCGAGCGCGAAGCGCAGCTCGTCCTCGACGCCGCCGAGGCACAGCTGGTCGCCGGGGCTCTGCTGCACCAGGCCGATCTCCGCGGCGAGGCGTGCCACAGGGATCTCCCGGGGGTCGTGGCCGGCGACCTGCACGTCGCCGGTCACGTGCCCGGGCAGCGTGTGCGGGACGACCCCGGTGAGAACGCGCAGGAGCGTCGACTTGCCGCACCCGGACGGTCCGACGACGAGCAGCCCGGTCCCCTCCGCGACCTCGAGGCTCACCGCGTCGAGCACGGGGACGGCGTCGTGGCCGACGCTGACGGACAGGCGCCGCGTCCGCACGGCCGCGGTCCCGGGCGCGGCGGGGGCGGGCGCGACCTCAGCCACGGCGCGCCCCGATGGCGAACGCGTCGAGGGCGCCGGTGCGCGCGAGCGCGTCGCCGAGCAGGCGTGCCGCGATCCCGCACAGCAGCACGCACGACACGACCTGGACGCCGAGCCGGAGCATCGCGTAGTCCTGGCCGAGCCAGCCGAACCGGACCGCGTTGAACGCGTACGTGACGAGGGCCGCGCTCACGCCGGAGGCGACGAAGACCCACCATCCGTAGCGGCGGTAGCGCGTGAGGGCGAAGGGCAGCTCGGCTCCCACCCCCTGCACGAGCCCGACGAGCAGCAGGAGCGGTCCGGCGGGCGAGGCGAGGAACACGACCTCGACGAGCGCGGCGAGCGTCTCCGTGAGGATCCCGACGCCCGGCTTGCGCACGATGTACGTCGCGAGCGGTCCGACGACGATCCAGGCGCCGGCGAGCACGTTCGCGGCGAGGTCGGCGAGCGGTCCCATCGCGAGCTGGAGCGGCGCCCAGAGCTGGACGAGCGCCCAGTACACGAAGCCGAACACGACGCCCAGGACCGCGACGAGAACGGTCTCGTGGAGCGTCAGGCCGCGAGGTCGCCGGGACGCTCCTGGCCGGGGTGTGACGGGTCGTGCGACGGGTCGGGCGGTGGGCTCGGTCATGCGGGTCCCTTCGTCGGGCCGCGACGGGTGCACGACGGCGCGTCCCGCACCCGCGCGCGCACGTGCCCCGGGTGCGCGGTCGCGCGGGCGCGTGCAGGCGCAGGGGACGGTGACGTCGGCCCTGCTCCCTTCGCTGGTACGAACCAGATCAGGTTCCACGGGTCTGCCGGTGGGACACGGATGTCCGGCCGGCACTCTCAGCGCTCGTGCGCTCCCCGGGGGCGTTCGTGCCGACCCTAGGGGCAGACGCGGCTCGGGACAATCCCCCGTCTCGGGGAGCGGGCGCGTCGGCCTCCGCCTCGCCGGCCGCCCGCCTCGTCAGCACGCCACCTTGACACCGGCGTCGAACACCTGTTCGAATCATGGCGTGAGGTGGGACGGACAGGCGATCGGCGTCGACGACGGGGCGCTCCCGGGGCTGGAGCGCGCCGGTCTCGTGCGCAGCGTCCGCACGCCCGAGTTCGCCGGGATCACGTTCCACGAGGTCACCGCCAAGAGCGCGCTGTCCAAGGTGCCCGCGATGTCGCGCATGCCGTTCCGCTGGACGGTCAACCCGTACCGCGGCTGCAGCCACGCCTGCTCGTACTGCCTGAGCCCGCAGACCCCGGTGCTCCTGGCCGACGGCACGCACCGGCCCGTCGGCGAGCTGCGGGTGGGCGACGAGATCGTCGGTACCGAGGCGCACGGCGCCTACCGCCGGTACGTCCGCACGCGCGTGCTCGACCGCTGGACCATGCGCAAGCGTGCCTATCGCGTGACGCTGGCCGACGGGACGCGTCTGGTCGCCAGCGGCGACCACCGGTTCCTCACCGAACGGGGGTGGCGACACGTCGTGGGGGGCGACGGGCGTCGCGCCCACCTCGCGCTGGGCGACGTGCTCGTCGGGCCGGGACGTCACGCGCTGCGCGACCTCGCGGCCGCGCCGGACGGCTCCGCGCCGGTCCTCGGTCGCGACGTCACCGGCGGCGAGGGTCTGCGGGTCGAGGCGCTCGAGGCCCTCGGCGGCGCAGGCGACGAGGTCGAGCTGGTCGACATCACGACCGGGACACGCGACTTCGTCGCCGACGGGGTCGTGAGCCACAACTGCTTCGCGCGTCCGACGCACCAGTACCTCGACCTCGACGCGGGCGAGGACTTCGACCGCGAGGTCGTCGTGAAGGTCAACGTCGACGACGTGCTGCGCGCCGAGCTCGCGAAGCGGTCCTGGGTGCACGAACCCGTGGCGCTCGGCACGAACACCGATCCCTACCAGCGCGCCGAGGGTCGCTACCGGCTCATGCCCGGCATCATCAGGGCGCTCGCGGACTCCGGCACGCCGCTGTCCATCCTCACCAAGGGGACGCTGCTGCGCCGCGACCTGCCGCTGCTCGTCGACGCGGCGTCGCGCGTCGAGGTCGGGATCGGGGTGTCGCTCGCGCTCCTCGACCCCGGTCTGCAGGCGTCGGTCGAGCCCGGCACACCCAGTCCTCGCGCGCGCCTGGACCTGATCCGCGCGGTCCGCGACGCGGGCCTGCCGTGCGGCGTCATGGTCGCACCCGTGCTGCCCTGGCTGACCGACTCCACGCGCGCGCTCACCGACCTCCTCGACGCGGTCAAGGACGCGGGCGCCACCGGCGTGACCGTGCTGCCGCTGCACCTCAAGCCCGGGGCGCGCGAGTGGTTCATGGCGTGGCTCGCGCGCGAGCATCCGCGCCTCGTCCCGGGGTACGAGCGGGTCTACGAGCGCGGCACGTACGCGTCGAAGGCCTACCGGTCCTGGCTGTGGGACCGCGTGCGCCCGATGCTCGAGACCCGGGGCTTCGCCGTCTCGGGCCACCGCGGCCCGTCGGGCGTCGAGGGTCGCTACCGACGCGGTGAGCTCGGCGGCCTCGGAGCGGCCGAGCCGCCCGTCGACGGCGCGTACCCCCGTGGCAGCCTCGCCCGCGACACCACCGCGGCGCCGACCGCCGGAGCGCTCGCGGGCATGCCGGTCGACGGCGGCGCGCTCGACCTCGCGGGCGGCGGCGTGGAGCAGGTGCTGTTCTGAGGCTCGCTCAGGCGGTGCTCGCCGGCACCGGAGCGACACGCACGATCTCCGTGCGGGCCACGACGCGGTCGCGCACCTCGGCCAGCGCGACACGCGCCGGGTCCGCCATGTACTCGGCGAGCGCCGCGTCGTCGGGCATCTCGATGACCTGCACCTCGCAGGGCGCGGTCGGGTCCTGGCCGGGCAGCGCGCGCACGCGCTGCACCACGCGACCGCCGTGAACCGGCACGAGCGCGAGGACCTCGTCCTCGTAGCGGGACAGCGCGTCGGCGTCACCGGTCGGCCACAGCAGGACGCACACCATGATCGTCATGCGCCGCACGGTACGCCCGGACGCGTGGTCGCGTCAGCCGTCGGCGAGGCGGGCCGGGAAGCCACCCGTCGCCACCGGACCCCAGCGTGTGATCGTCACCCGCACGAGGCACTTGCCCTGGGCCACCATCGCCGCACGGTACTCGTCCCAGTCCGGGTGCTCGCCGGAGATCGCGCGGTAGTAGTCGACGAGCGGCTCGACCGCGTCGGGCAGCTCGATCACCTCGGCCGTCCCGTCCACCTGGACCCACGGGTCCGAGAACCCCGGCCCCAGCGACAGCAGCGACGCCTGCGGGCGACGACGCAGGTTCGCGGCCTTCGCACGCTCGGGGTACGTCGACACGACGACCCGGCCGGCGTCGTCGACCCCGTACGTCACCGGGCTCAGCTGCGGCGAGCCGTCGGAACGCGTCGTGACGAGCACCCCGTCGTGGCGCGAGCGGAGCAGGCCGACGAGCTCGTCGCGCTCGATCCGGCGGGCGGTGGCGATGGTGCGGGGCATGCGGAACCTCCTGGTGGGCTCGTGTGGGTCACCGACTAGACTCGCACGGGCGCTCGCGCGCCCCGACCCCCCGACGCACTCCCTGGAAGGACGAACTCCGTGCTCCGCACCCACACGGCCGGCTCACTGCGGGCCGAGCACACCGGTCAGACCGTCACCCTCACGGGCTGGGTCGACCGTCGGCGCGATCACGGGGGAGTGGCCTTCATCGACCTGCGCGACGCGTCCGGCATCGCCCAGGTCGTCGTCCGCGACGAGTCCGTCGCCCACCCGCTGCGCAACGAGTTCGTGCTCCAGGTGACGGGAGAGGTCTCGCGGCGCCCCGAGGGCAACGAGAACCCGAACCTGCCGACGGGCGCGATCGAGGTCCTGGCGAGCGACGTCGTCGTGCTCAACACGTCCGAGGCCCTGCCGTTCCAGGTGTCGACGGCGCTCGCGGACACCGAGACGATCGGCGAGGAGGCGCGGCTCAAGCACCGCTACCTCGACCTGCGCCGCCCCGCGCCGGCCCACGCGCTGCGCCTGCGCTCCAAGGTCAACCAGGCGGCGCGCCGCGTGCTCGACGCCGAGGAGTTCGTCGAGATCGAGACGCCGACGCTCACTCGCTCGACGCCCGAGGGTGCGCGCGACTTCCTCGTGCCCGCGCGCCTGTCGCCCGGCTCCTGGTACGCGCTCCCGCAGTCGCCGCAGCTGTTCAAGCAGCTCCTCATGGTCGCCGGCATGGAGCGCTACTACCAGATCGCGCGCTGCTACCGCGACGAGGACTTCCGCGCCGACCGCCAGCCCGAGTTCACGCAGCTCGACGTCGAGATGAGCTTCGTCGAGCAGGACGACGTCATCGCGCTCGCCGAGAAGATCCTCGTCGCGCTGTGGGAGCTCGTCGGGTACACGATCCCGACGCCGATCCCGCGCATGACGTTCCACGACGCGATGCGCCTGTACGGCTCGGACAAGCCGGACCTGCGCTTCGGCAACCCGCTCGTCGAGCTCACGGACTACTTCAAGGACACCCCGTTCCGCGTCTTCCAGGCGGAGTACGTGGGCGCCGTCGTCATGGCCGGCGGGGCGTCGCAGCCGCGCCGCCAGTTCGACGCGTGGCAGGAGTGGGCCAAGCAGCGCGGCGCCCGTGGCCTCGCCTACGTGACGTTCCAGGAGGACGGCACGCTCGCCGGTCCGGTCGCGAAGAACCTGTCCGACGCCGAGCGCGAAGGGCTGCAGGCCGCGACCGGCGCGCAGCCGGGGGACGCGGTGTTCTTCGCCGCGGGGAAGACGTCCGACTCGCGTGCGCTGCTCGGCGCCGCGCGCCAGGAGATCGCGAAGCGCACCGGCCAGATCGACGAGGACGCGTGGGCGTTCGTGTGGGTCGTCGACGCACCGCTGTTCAAGCCGACCGGAGATGCCGCCGACGACGGTGACGTTGCTCTCGGCCATTCCGCGTGGACGGCGGTGCACCACGCGTTCACGTCCCCGACGCCGGAGTGGGTCGACACGTTCGAGTCCTCCCCGGGGGACGCGCTCGCCTACGCGTACGACATCGTGTGCAACGGCAACGAGATCGGCGGCGGCTCGATCCGTATCCACCGTCGCGACGTGCAGGAGCGCGTGTTCGACGTCATGGGCATCGGGCCCGAGGAGGCGCAGGAGAAGTTCGGCTTCCTCCTCGACGCGTTCAAGTTCGGCGCGCCGCCGCACGGTGGCATCGCGTTCGGCTGGGACCGCATCGTCGCGCTGCTCACGCAGTCGGACTCGATCCGCGACGTCATCGCGTTCCCCAAGTCGGGCGGCGGCTACGACCCGCTGACGCAGGCGCCTGCGCCGATCACGCCGGAGCAGCGCAAGGAGGCCGGCGTCGACGCGAAGCCCGCCGCGAAGGGGGAGCCGGGGAACCTCCCGGCCGCCGCCGCGGAGTGACCACCAGCGCCTCCCGCGAGGGCGCACCGACCCGGGACGACCGGGACGGTGCGTCCACGCGCGTCTCACGGGGCGCGCAGGTGCCGGCGGCGTGGGCACGGCACCCCGTGATGCGCCTGGAGCTGCACGCCTGCGCCCTCCTCGACGTCGTCGTGGGGGACGACGCGCTCGTCGTGCTGCGCGCGCTCGACGACGGCGGTGCGGGGCTGTGGGGACTCGGCACGCCTGACGGCGTCGCGCACCTCCTCCTCGGGGCGCCGCAGCTCGCCGCGGGCGTCGTGCGCTCGTCGCTCCCCCGAGGGACGACAGCCGCGGCGTCTGCCCTCGTCCGGGGCTCCGTCGAGCGCCTGCCGGCGCACCTGCGCACGGAACCCGTCTCGCGATGGGACTGGTTCACCGCGACGACCGACCCGCCGGCCCAGCCGGGGGAGAGCCGCGTCGTCGGGCTCGACGGGCGGGACGGACGGGCGGCGGCGCGCGCGCTGCTCGACCGGGCGAACCCCGCGGCGGAGCTCGACCCGCACGACCCGGCCACGCGGTGGTGGGGCTGGAAGGACGACGCGGGTGTCGTGCGTGGGGTCGGGGGCGCCCGGGGTGCCGGCCCGGGGGTCCCGTGGGTGCTCGGAGGGATCGCCACGGACCCGGCCGCGCGGGGCCGGGGCATCGCGCGCGCGGTGACGGCAGCGGCGACCCGGGCGGGGCTGCGGGAGGACCCGATGGTCGTGCTCTGGATGTACGCGGACAACGGTGCGGCCCGGCGGGCGTACGAGCAGGTGGGCTACCGCGTCACGCAGGCGTTCGAGTCCCGCCGCTGATCCGGCGGGCCGCCGCGCCGCGTTCGTGCTGGCCCGCGGCGTCGGTCGCGCGCTTCTCGACCGGTCTCTCGTCCCCGACGGTGACGCGACGTTCCTCGACGCCTCGCACGCCCGACGGGGCGGTCGTCGATCTTGAGCGGATCTTGAGGGTCCGCTGCGCTCGACGCGGGGCGATGCCGAGGTCCGGCGGTCAGGATCTGCGTAGTTGAATCCGCAACGACCTACGAGGTGCCTCTTGACCGCAGTGCTGACCGAGCCGACCACGGCCGCGACGACGGACGACGTCCCGACCTTCGGCGCCGAGCTCGACCGCTACGAGTTCACCCCCGACGAGATCGTCGTCCACGAGGCGCCGCGCAGCGCCACGATCGGCGCCGTCATCCCGGCCTACAACGAGGCTGCGACCATCCGCTCGGTGCTCAAGGGCCTGCTGCGACAGACGCGGCTGCCCGACGTGATCCACGTCGTCGTGAACAACACGACCGACAAGACGTTCGCGAAGGCCTCCAAGCTCGCAGGGGAGCACACGGTCGAGCGCAAGGGCCGTCGCCAGACCACGCGCGTCTACGTCCACGACCTCGGCGCGCTCGCCGACAAGAAGGTGGGCGCCCTGAACTACGGCTTCCGTCTCGTGCGCGGGGCCGACTACCTGCTCGGCGTCGACGGCGACACCGTCCTCGCGAAGGACGCCGTCGAGCGCCTCGAGGCGGAGATGGACTCCGACCCGCGCATCGGGGGCATCTCCGCGATCTACACCGTCGACGCCACCGCGACCCGCGGCCCCCTCCGCCGCTTCCTGCTCACCGGGCAGCGCGCCCAGTTCGCGGCGTTCAACATGCAGAACCTCCTGCGGGGACGGAACATGGCCGTCCTCGGTGGGCAGGCGTCGCTCTTCCGGACGACCGCGCTCGAGGACGTCATGGCCGCACACCACCAGCGCAACCCCTGGGTGAGCGACTCCGAGGTCGAGGACTCCCTGCTCAGCCTCCAGATCAAGTCCCTCGGGTACTCCACGAAGATCAGCGCGACCGCCCGCGCCGTCGTCGGCGGGATGACCACGCTGCGCGCGCTCGACGGTCAGCAGGTCAAGTGGAACTACGGCGCGATCGACCTCATGTGGCCCGGTCAGCGCGGCGACACCCGCGGCCAGCCCTTCCACCCCAACCTGCGCCTGCGCTGGATGGAGAACGTCGGCATGCTCGTCAACGCCGCGACCCGGCTCCTCTTCGGGCTGCTGCTCGCGGGCGCGCTGAGCATCAGCGCGTTCGAGTTCTCCCCGATCTGGCTCCTGCCCCCGGTCGTCGCCGTCGCCCTCAACGTGCGCATCGCCCTGTCCATGAAGGACCGCACGTGGCGCGACGTGCTCTTCGCGGCGACGCTCGTCCCCGCCGAGACGTACATGTGGATCCGCGTCGGGCACTTCGTCCGCGCATGGTCGAAGTTCCTCTCCCAGTCCCGCACCGACAACTGGGCCGCGCAGGCGAAGGCCGAGCGTGGCAGCGGGTGGGCCTACCTCAGCCCGCTCCTCGTCGGCGCGGTGGCGCTGGCTGCCGTCGCCTGGATGTGGACCACCCTGCCCCTGGCGGCCCAGTCGACCGCTCTCACGATCGGCTGGCCCGTCCTCGGGGTCGTCACCGTCCTGCAGACGCTCTTCATGCTGCGCCGGCTCGTGCGCCGCCAGCACGGCCTGCGCGCGTGAGCCGGGCCGTCGGCCTGCGACGGGCCCGCATGCGGCGCACGTGGGCGGCGCTCGCGGACGAGCTCGACGGCGACCACGCCTCCGTCGAGCGGTTCGCGCTGTCGTACGCGGAGCGGCTCGAGGCCCGCGTCGTGCGCGTGGGACGTTCGGCGTCCGCCGGGGACACCGCGGACGCCCGGGCGGCGCTGCTCTCCGTACGCTGCACGTCGGCGATGCTCGGGGCGGACCTGGTCGAGACGAGCGCGACGCACGCCCTCGCCCTCCTGGGCACGGACGGGCCCGCCGCGGTCGTGCGCGAGGGCCCGCTGCTGCGCGCAGCGGCCGCGCACACCCTCGGTGACGTCGCCGCGGTGCTCCTCACGTGGCGCGACGGCTCCGCTCAGCCGACGTGGTCGAACCGGTAGCCGACGCCGCGGACGGTGCGGATCCAGCGCGGACGCGCGGCGTCGTCGCCGAGCTTGCGCCGGAGGTTGGCGAGGTGGACCTCCACGCCACGCCGGTCGGCGTCCGCTACGGGCGTGCCGGCGTCGTACTCGTCCCCCCAGAGCACCCGGACCAGCGCGTCCTTGGCGAGCACCCGGCCCGGTGCCGCGGCGAGCGCCGCCAGCAGGTCGAACTCGCTGCGCGTGAGCTGGACCTCGGCCCCGTCCACGTGGGTCGTCCGAGCGTCCACGTCGACCACGAGACCGTCGGCGACGACGCGAGCGGTGGCCGGAGCGGACGCTCCCGGTCGGGTGTCGTCCCCGCCCTGCTCCGCGACCACCGGTGCTCCCGCCCCGTCCGCGCTCGGGGCGCGTCGAGGGCGGCGCAGCAACGCCTCGATGCGCGCCCGCAGCTCCCGCGGCCGGAAGGGCTTGGTCTGGTAGTCGTCAGCACCGGCGTCGAGGCCCATGAGCGCGTCGATCTCGTCCGTGCGGGCCGTGAGCATGACGACGTACGTGTCCGACACGGCGCGGATGCGCCGGCAGGCCTCGAACCCGTCGATGTCCGGGAGACTGACGTCGAGGGTGGTCACGAGCGGGTCGATCTCCTGCACGAGCGCGACACCCTCGCGGCCCGTCGCCGCCGTGCGCGTCACGAAGCCGGCCTGGGTGAGCACCGTGTCGAGGAGGTCCCGGATGTCCGGGTCGTCCTCGACGATCACGGCCGAGCGGCCGTCGTCCCCACCGGGGGCTGCGTCACGCGGGTGCTGTCCTGCCGGCATGGCGTCACGTTAGCCGCGGTCCTCGCACGTCGCAGCCCGTCGGGCGGCGCACTCAGTGCGAGATCGACAACCGCCGGTGGACCCGGCGCAGGGGTCCCGGCGCCCACCAGTTGAACCGGCCGAGGAGGGTCATCGTGGCCGGGACGAGCAGGAGGCGCACGATCGTCGCGTCGATGAGCACCGCGACCGCGAGGGCGAAACCCACCTCCTTGATGACGAGGAGCTCGCCGAACACGAAGCCCGTGAACACGACGACGATGATCGCGGCCGCCGACGTGATGATCCGGCCGGACCGCTGGAGCCCGAGCCGGACCGCCTCGTCGTTCGCGTACCCGGCGTCGTAGAGCTCCTTGACGCGCGCGAGGAGGAAGACCTCGTAGTCCATCGCCAGCCCGAACGCGAAGGCGACGACGAGCGCGACGACGTAGGTCTCGATCCCGCCGACCGACGAGAACCCGAGCAGACCCTCGAGGTGGCCGTCCTGGAACACCCACACCAGCACGCCGAGCGACGCCGCGAGCGAGAGCACGTTCGTGAGCAGCGCCTTGAGCGGGATCACGACCGAGCCGGTCATGAGGAACAGCAGGACCAGGGTCGCGCCCACGACGATCCCCACCGCCCACCACACCCGGTCCCCGAGCGCGTCGAGGAAGTCGACCTGCCCGGCTGCCTGGCCCGTGACCCACACGTCGGTGCCCGCGTCGAGCGCGCGCACGTCGCGCACGACCGAGACGGCCTCCGGGCTGCCGGCGTCGCCGCCCTCGACGTGGATCCCCACGACCGCGTACCCGTCGAGCGGCGTCGCCGGGTCCACGCGCGCGACACCCTCGACGCCCTCGACCTCGTCGGCCCAGGCCTGGGCGTCCTCGACCCCGCCGTCGACGACGGCGAGGACCTGCGGGCCCGCGCTCGACGGGTACTCTGCCGCGAGCTCGTCGACGAACTCGCGCTGGGGCGAGCTCGTCGGGAGCAGCTCGATCCCGGAGTTGCGCACGTGGATCCCGAGCACCGGGAGCGCCAGGACGACCAGCACGACGACGGTCCCGACGAGCACCCACAGCGGATGGCGCTGGACGCGCCCGGCGAGACGTGAGAAGACGCCCTCGTCGGACTGGACGTCGGCGGTGCGCTCGAGGACGCGCCGCAGCCCGGGGACCCTCCCGAGGAGCCCCGGGCGGGCGAGCCGGCGACCCGTGAACGCGAGCAGCGCCGGCACGAGCGTGAGCGCGGTGGCGACGGCGATCAGCACGACGGCGAGCCCCCCCGCACCCACGGAGCGCAGGATGTCCGGCCGGAAGACCATGAGGCCCGCGATCGAGATCGCGACCGTGAGCGCCGAGAACGCGACGGTGCGACCGGCCGTCGCCATCGTGCGGACGAGCGCGGCGTGCACCACGCCGTCGCCGCGTCGTCGTCGCAACGACGGGTCGTCACCGGCGTCGATGAGCCGGTGGAGCTCCTCGCGGAACCGCGAGACCACGAGGAGCCCGTAGTCGATCGACAGCCCGAGCCCGAGGACGGTGACGACGTTGACGACCGACGCGTCGACGTCGAGCAGGTACGTCAGGCCGAACAGCGCGCCCAGGCCGCTGCCGATCGACGCGATGGCCCCGGCCATGGGCATCGCCGCGGCGAGGAACCCGCCGAAGACGAGCACCATGATGAGCAGCGCGACCGGGAGCGCGACCTTCTCGCCCGTCGTGAGGTCCTCCTGGACCTGCGCCGTGATCGCGTCGATGATCAGACCGTTCGACGCGACGAGCCCGGTCGCGTCAGCCGCGGCGTCGGGGGCGGCCTCGGTGAGCTCCCCGGGCACCGCCTCGAAGTCCTGGATGACCTGGGCGGTCACGTCGTCGGACCGCTCGGGCTCCAGGTCGGTGCGCAGGGTGACCACCGTGAGGAAGCCGTCGCCGCTCTCCGCGACGAGCGGCCGGGCCGCCTCGTCCTCGACGCCGCCGGGCAGGACGTACGGGTTGATGACGGTCTCGACGCCCTCGATCGCGACGAGGCCCGCGTTCACGTCCGTCATGGCGTCCGCGACCGCGGGGTCCGCCGGGTCGACGCCACGGACCAGGAGCGTGACCTCGGGCCCGCTGTCGTCGTTCTCCGCGAGGATCTCGTCCGCCCGCTCGCTCGGGGAGCCGGGCACGGTCGGTGCGCCGGTCGTCACGCGGTCGAACAGGCCCTCGCCCTGGACGCCGAACAGCGCGAGCGCGAACCCCACGGTCGTGAGCACGACCCAGACGAGGACCGTGAGACGGGGATGACGGGCGATGCGGCGACCGAGGCTGGAGAACACGAGCGTCAGCATCGCACCCGGCCTCGTGGGCTGTCAGATCGCGCCGTGCCGCTGTGGACGACCTTCACCCGACCTCCCCGAGCGGCGTCGCCGTCGGTGGCGGTGCGTAGGCTCGTGCTCATGCCCACCGCGCCCTCCGCCGACCTCTTCGGCGGCGACCTGTTCGGTGCTGCGACCTCCGGCACCCAGGGGACGCCGCGCCCCGGTCCCGGCGCGCCCCTCGCCGTCCGCATGCGGCCGGCGACGCTCGACGAGGTCGCCGGTCAGTCGCACCTGCTCGTGCCGGGCTCGCCGCTGCGCCGGCTCATCGAGGTGGGCGCGCCGGGCGCGTCGCGCGCGGCACCTGGCTCCGTGATCCTGTGGGGCCCGCCCGGTACGGGCAAGACGACCCTCGCGTACCTCATCGCGACGGCGTCCGGGCGCCGGTTCGTCGAGCTGTCCGCCGTCACCGCCGGCGTCAAGGACGTGCGCGCCGTCGTCGAGGACGCGCGCCGCCGCCTCGCGACCGGTGGCGAGGAGACCGTCCTCTTCATCGACGAGGTCCACCGCTTCTCCAAGTCCCAGCAGGACGCGCTGCTGCCGAGCGTGGAGAACCGCTGGGTCACGCTCGTCGCCGCGACCACGGAGAACCCGAGCTTCTCCGTGAACTCCCCGCTGCTCTCCCGGTCCCTCCTGCTCACGCTCCAGCCGCTCGACGACGACGACGTGCGGGCCCTCGTGCGGCGCGCCGTGGCCGACGGGCGCGGGCTGGACGGCCTCGTCGCGCTCACGGACGAGGCGGAGGGCCACCTCGTCCGGCTCGCCGGCGGGGACGCGCGCAAGGCGCTCACGGTGCTCGAGGCCGCGGCCGGCGCCGCGCTCTCCGACGCACCGGACGCCGGGGTCGTCGGGCCGACGGGGGAAGCCGCCGCCGACGAGGGCGGGCACGCCTCGGAGGGCGCCGCTCCCTCGGAGGACGCCCCGCCCGCGGCGCGGCCCGACGCCGCCGTCGTCGACCTCGACACGGTCGAGCGTGCCGTCGACGTCGCGGCCGTGCGGTACGACCGGGACGGCGACCAGCACTACGACGTGGTCTCCGCGTTCATCAAGTCGATGCGCGGGTCCGACGTCGACGCGTCGCTGCACTACCTCGCGCGCATGATCGCGGCGGGGGAGGACCCGCGGTTCATCGCACGCCGCATCGTCATCGCGGCCGCCGAGGACGTCGGCATGGCGGACCCCTCGGCGCTGCAGACGGCCGTCGCCGCCGCACAGGCCGTGCAGCTCATCGGCATGCCGGAGGGACGCATCGTCCTCGCCGAGGCGGTCGTGCACCTCGCGACGGCACCGAAGTCGAACGCGGCGTACCTCGGCATCGACGCGGCCCTGGCCGACGTGCGCGCCGGCCGGGCGGGCTCCGTGCCACCGCACCTGCGCGACGCGCACTACCCGGGGGCGAAGCAGCTCGGCCACGGCGCGGGGTACCGGTACGCGCACGACGCGCCGCACGCCGTCGCCCCGCAGCAGTACCTGCCGGACTCGCTCGACGGCGCCCGGTACTACACGCCGAGCGACCGCGGCTACGAGCGTCAGGTCGCCGAGCGGCTGGCGCGCGTGCGGGAGATCCTCGGCTCCCGGGTGCGGTAGACTTCTGAGGTTGCCTTCCGGCGACCACCTGGGACCTCGGCCCCGACCCCACGTCCTCCGCTCCGGAGGACGTCGCGGTCCATCGGCTGGTCCCGCACCCGGGTCTCGACGTCTCGTCGAGGACGACGGGTGTGACGTCAGTACCCACACGACAGGAATGAGATACCGCTGTGACGTCTGTCAAGCGCTCGCGCCGCCAGGTCCGCCTGAGCCGCGCACTGGGCATCGCCCTGACCCCGAAGGCCGTCAAGCACTTCGAGAAGCGTCCGTACCCCCCGGGCGAGCACGGCCGCGCCCGTCGCCGCACCGAGTCGGACTACGCGGTCCGTCTGCGCGAGAAGCAGCGTCTGCGCGCGCAGTACATGCTCCGCGAGAAGCAGCTCGCCCGCGCGTACGAGGACGCCCGCAAGGACAAGGGCCTGACCGGTGAGGCGCTCGTCGAGAACCTCGAGACCCGTCTCGACGCGCTCGTCCTGCGTGCCGGCTTCGCCCGCACGATCCTCCAGGCGCGCCAGCACGTGACGCACCGCCACATCCTCGTGGACGGCAAGATCGTGGACCGCCCCTCGTTCCGCGTGAAGCCGGGCCAGACCCTCCAGGTCAAGCCGAAGAGCCAGGCGACCACGCCGTTCCAGGTCGCGGCCGCGGGCGCGCACCGCGACGTGCTGCCGGCCGTCCCGGCCTACCTCGACGTCCAGCTCGAGAAGCTCAGCGCGATCCTCGTGCGTCGCCCGAAGCGTGCCGAGGTCCCCGTGACCTGCGAGGTCCAGCTCGTCGTCGAGTACTACGCTCGCTGAGTCCCGCTCCGGACGCCTCGCTCACCGCTTCGTCGGCGAGCGAGGCGTTCGTGCGTCCGGGCCGGTCCGGCCGACAGGTGCCGACCGGCCGCCCGGGCCGCCCTGCGGCCCTTCGACGGCGCAGGGCGGGTAGTGTTTCGCGGAGCCCGCGCGTGCGGCGTGACCTGCACGTGTCCAGCAGGTGACCCGCACGGCGACCGTCGGGCGCGCACCCGCCGAACGTGATCCGTCGTGATCAGGCACAGGAGGAAGAATGTCCCTGGGAGATGTGGCCGGCCTCATCGCAGCCGTCGCCTTCGTGCTGCTCGTGGGCCTGCTCGCGGTGCCCCTCCTCAAGCTGGGTCGTGTGCTCGACGAGGCGCGCGCGAGCATCAAGGAGGTCACGGACCACTCCGTGCCGATCCTCGACGAGGCGGCGACGACGGTGGCGACCACCAACAGCCAGCTCGTCAAGGTCGACACCATCACGACGTCGGCCGCCCAGGT
Source organism: Cellulosimicrobium sp. So1_17 (assembly GCF_055181235.1). Lineage (NCBI taxonomy): Bacteria > Bacillati > Actinomycetota > Actinomycetes > Micrococcales > Promicromonosporaceae > Cellulosimicrobium > Cellulosimicrobium sp. So1_17. The sequence continues at coordinate 846,991 of NZ_CM143702.1, read as the reverse complement.
GAGCGAGAACGTCTCCGCGCTCACCGGCCTGTACGCGGCGACCTTCGGTGCGCCGCTCGTCAAGGTCGCGGCGTTCACCTACGGCGTCCGGCAGGCGTTCGCCCGCTCGTTCGGTCGTTCGTCCGGCGGCACCCCGTCCGGTGAGAAGGGCGCGCGCTGATGCGCCGCGTCTTCTGGGTCGGCGTCGGCGTCGCGATCACCGTCGTCGTGGTCGTGAAGGGCCGGCAGGTCCTCGCGCGCTACGCGCCGGCGTCGCTCGTCGACCAGGCGACCGACGGGGTCAACGGCCTCGGGGAGAGGGCCGTGCACCTCGTCCGCGACTTCCGCACGGAGTTCACGACGGCGCGCGACGCGCGCGAGCGCGAGCTCATGGCGGCCCTGCTCGCCGAGGGGCAGGAGGACCCCGACGCGGTCCGGGCGCGTCGCGCCACCGCCGGCCGGCACACGAGGCCGGACGCCCGAGCCGACACCGACGACGTCGAGGACCTCCTCGGCTACTCCTTCTGACGCCGAACGCCAGCCCGAACCCTGAGGCCCTGACGGGCCCGCAGACCCCACGAAGACCGAAGGACATCATGCGCACCGCCGAGATCCGCAAGCGCTGGCTCGACTACTTCGCCGACCGCGATCACACCGTGGTCCCCTCGGCGTCCCTCGTCTCGCCCGACCCGTCGACGCTCTTCACCATCGCCGGCATGGTCCCGTTCATCCCGTACATGACCGGCGAGCAGACGCCGCCGTGGGACCGCGCGACCAGCGTGCAGAAGTGCGTGCGGACGCTCGACATCGACGAGGTCGGCAAGACGACGCGCCACGGCACGTTCTTCCAGATGAACGGGAACTTCTCGTTCGGCGACTACTTCAAGGAAGGTGCGATCACCTACGCCTGGGACCTCATCACGAGGCCGCAGGCCGAGGGTGGCTACGGCTTCGACCCCGAGACCATCTGGGTCACCGTCTACCACGACGACGACGAGGCGCGTCAGCTGTGGAAGCGCATCGCCGGGCTGCCCGACGAGCGCATCCAGGCGCGCGGCAAGGCGGACAACTACTGGACGACGGGCCAGCCCGGGCCGGCCGGCCCCTGCTCGGAGATCTACGTCGACCGGGGGCCCGCGTACGGCAAGGAGGGCGGGCCCGTCGTCGACGAGGACCGCTACCTCGAGATCTGGAACCTCGTGTTCATGCAGTACGCGATCGACGACGTGCGCTCCAAGGAGGAGTTCCGCATCGTCTCCGAGCTCGCGCGCAAGAACATCGACACCGGCATGGGGCTCGAGCGCGTCGCGTACCTGCTCCAGGGCAAGGACAACCTCTACGAGATCGACGAGGTCTTCCCGGTCATCTCGGCCGCGCAGGAGCTCTCGGGCAAGCGCTACGGGGCCAACCGTGACGACGACGTGCGCATGCGTGTCGTCGCCGACCACGTGCGTTCCGCCCTCATGATCATCAGCGACGGCGTGCGTCCCTCGAACGAGGGCCGCGGCTACGTCCTGCGTCGCCTGCTGCGCCGCTCGGTGCGCGCGATGCGCCTGCTCGGCGTGGAGGACCAGGCGCTGCCCGCGCTGTTCCCCGTGAGCCGCGACGCCATGGCCGCCTCCTACCCGGAGGTCGCGACCGACTTCGAGCGCATCTCCTCGATCGCGTACGCGGAGGAGGACGCGTTCCGGCGCACGCTGACGTCCGGGACGACGATCCTCGACACGGCCGTGTCGAGGGCGAAGGCGACGGCCGGCGCGAGCGGCACGCCCGTGCTCGGTGGGGACCAGGCGTTCGCGCTGCACGACACCTACGGGTTCCCGATCGACCTCACGCTCGAGATGGCGGCCGAGCAGGGCGTCCAGGTCGACGAGAAGGCGTTCCGCTCCCTCATGGCCGAGCAGCGCACGCGCGCCCGCGCCGACGCGCTCGCCAAGCGCTCGGGCGGCGTGGACACCGCTGCGTACGAGTCGCTCGCGACCGAGCTCTCCGCGCCCGTCGAGTTCCTCGGCTACACCGAGTCGACCGCGGCGGTGAAGGTCGCGGGTCTGCTCGTCGACGGCGTTTCCGCCCCCGCGGCGACCGCCCCGGCGGACGTCGAGGTCGTCCTCGACCGCACGCCGTTCTACGCCGAGGCCGGCGGCCAGCTCGCCGACCACGGCACGATCGTGCTCGACGGCGGCGCGACCATCGAGGTCGACGACGTGCAGCGCCCGCTCAAGGGCCTGTCGGTGCACCGCGGTCGTCTCGTCGAGGGGACCGCGGCGCTGGGCGACCCGGGCACCGCGACGATCGACACCGCGCGTCGCAAGGCGATCAGCCGCGCACACTCGGCGACCCACATGATCCACAAGGCGCTGCAGGAGTCGCTCGGCAAGGACGCGACGCAGGCCGGGTCGGAGAACGCGCCGAGCCGCATCCGCTTCGACTTCCGCCGCTCGTCGGCGGTGCCGGGCGGCGCGCTGTCGGAGATCGAGGAGCGGGTGAACACCCAGCTCGCCGAGAACCTCGACGTCACGGACCAGCTCATGCCGATCACCGAGGCGCGCGCGATGGGCGCGATGGCCCTGTTCGGCGAGAAGTACGGCGACGTGGTGCGCGTCGTGTCGATCGGCGGCGACTGGTCGCGCGAGCTGTGCGCGGGCACGCACGTGCAGCGCACGGGCCAGCTCGGCCTCGTCACGCTGCTCGGCGAGTCGTCGATCGGCTCCGGCGTGCGCCGCGTCGACGCTCTCGTGGGCGACGGCGCGTACGGCTTCCAGGCCAAGGAGCACGCCCTCGTCGGGCAGCTCACCGGCCTGCTCAACGTGCGCAGCGACGAGCTCCCCGACCGCGTGGGCTCGCTCGTGTCGCGCCTGCGCGACGCGGAGAAGGAGCTCGCCCAGCTGCGGCAGGCGCAGCTGCTCGCGGTCGCCGGCTCGCTCGCTGCCGGTGCCGAGCGTGCGGGCGACGTGCGCGTCGTCGTGCACGACGCCGGGGAGGTCGCCTCGGCGGACGACCTGCGAGCGCTCGCGCTCGACGTGCGGGGTCGCCTCGGCGAGTCCGAGCCGAGCGTCGTCGCCGTCGGCGGCGTCGCGAAGGGCCGCCCGCAGGTGGTCGTCGTGACGAACGCGTCGGCCCGCGCGGCAGGGCTGCGTGCCGGCGCGCTGGCGAAGACCGCCGCCCAGACGCTCGGCGGCGGCGGCGGCGGCAAGGACGACATGGCCCAGGGCGGCGGCACCGACGTCTCGGCGCTGCCCGCCGCGCTGCAGGGCGTGCGCGACGGCGCGGCCGCGGCCGCGTGACGGTGGCCGCCGGTCCCTCGCCCGACGCCGGGCGTGCCCTCCCTCGGGGGGCACGCCTGGGCGTCGACGTCGGCAGCGTGCGTGTCGGCCTCGCCGCGAGCGATCCCGACGGTCTCGTCGCGACGCCGGTCGAGACGCTTGCCCGGGACGCCGCCGCAGGTCAGGGCGTCCCTCGGAGCGTCGCCCGCATCGCGGCGGAGGTCGAGGAGCGGGGCGCGGCCGTCGTGTACGTCGGCCTGCCGCGGCACCTCTCCGGCGCCGAGGGCAGCGCCGCGCAGGACGCCCGGGCGTACGCTGAGTCGGTGGCTCGTGCCGTCGCACCCGTCCCGGTCCACCTCGTCGACGAGCGGATGACGACGGTCAGCGCCCACCAGGCGCTGCACGCCGCAGGGCGCTCGGGCCGCAAGCACCGCGCGGTCGTCGACCAGGCGGCGGCCGTTATCATCCTGCAGACCGCTCTCGACGCCGAGCGGGGCGCGGGAGCGCGCGCCGGAGAGCCTGTAGACCCGACAGGAGACCACCGACAGTGACCGACCTGTTCGAACGGCCCACCGTCCAGGGGGACCAGCAGCCGGCGCGCTCGTCGCGCTCGGCGGAGCGCGCGCGCCGCGCGGCGAAGAAGCGCAAGGCGCGGCGGCGTCGTCGCGCCGCGATCGTCGTGCTCGTCTCGCTGCTCGTCGTGGGCGGCGCCGGGTACGTCATCTCGCAGAACGTCACGAGCCTGTTCGGGTTCGACAACCCGCTCGAGGCGAAGGACTTCGAGGGGCCGGGCACCGAGCCCGTGGACGTCACCATCGAGCCGGGCTCGACGGGACGCGACATGGGGGCGGCGCTCGTCGACGCGGGCGTGGTCGCGAGCGCCGCGGCGTTCGTCGACGCGTTCGAGGCGAACGGCAACGCGGGGACGATCCAGCCCGGGACGCACACGCTCCTGCAGGGCATGCCGGCCAAGGACGCGGTCGCGCGCCTCGTGGCGAACGACAGCCGGGTCGAGACGAAGATCACCATCCCGGAGGGGTGGACGGTCCAGCAGGTGCTGGATCGGGCGTCGTCGGTGACCGGTATCCCGATCGAGGAGTTCGAGACCGCGATGGGGGACACCGCGGCGACGGGCCTGCCCGCGGAGGCGAACGGGAACTACGAGGGCTGGCTGTTCCCCACGACGTACGTCCTCGAGCCCGACGAGACGACGGCTACCGGGATCATCGCGCGCATGGTCGGCCAGACCGTCATGAAGCTCGACGAGGCGGGCGTGCCCCCGGCCGACCGCGAGACGGTGCTCATCAAGGCGTCGCTCATCGAGCGCGAGGCGAAGTACGCACCGGACCGCCCCATGATGGCGCAGGCGATCGACAACCGGCTCGAGGCCGGTATGCCATTGGAGATCGACGCAGCAGTCGCGTACGGGCTCGACAAGCCCGGGACCGAGCTCACGCGGGCAGACCTGGACGACGCCTCGAACCCGTTCAACACCTACGAGCACAAGGGGCTGCCGCCTTCACCGATCGCCAGTCCCGGATCGGAGTCGGTCGCGGCGGTGCTGAACCCGGAGCCCGGGACGTGGATCTTCTGGACCGCCGTCAACCTCGAGACGGGTGAGACGCGGTTCGCGACGACCTACGCCGAGCACCAGACCAACGTCGCGGAGCTCCGCGCGTGGCAGGAAGCGAACGGCGGGTGACGGGCCGCCGTGCCGCGGTCCTCGGTCATCCGGTCGCACACTCCCTGTCGCCGGTTCTGCACCGCGCCGCCTACGACGCGCTCGGGCTCGACGGCTGGCGCTACGAGGCGATCGACACGACCGAGGAGCAGCTTCCTGCGCTCGTCGCGTCGCTCGACGCGTCGTGGGCCGGGCTCAGCCTGACGATGCCGCTGAAGCACGCCGTGATCCCGCTGCTCGACCACGTCGACCCGCTGGCGAACGTGGTCGGCGCGGTGAACACGCTCGTGGTGCAGCCGACGGGCGGTCGGCGCCCGACGTTCGTCGGGACGAACACCGACGTGCACGGCCTCGTCGCGGCGCTCCGCGAGGGGCTCGGAGAGCGCTCCGTGACGTCGGCCGTCGTGCTCGGCGCGGGTGCGACGGCCGCGTCCACCCTCGCGGCCCTCGCCGAGCTGGGCTGCACCTCACCGACCGTGCTCGTCCGCTCGCTCGGCCGCACCGGCGGTCTCCAGCGTGCCGCGCACCGCATGGGGGTCGAGCCGCGGTTCGAGGTCCTCGACCCGTCGGGCGCAGCGGTGCTCGGTCGCCTCGCCGGTGCCGACGTCGTCGTCGCGACGTTGCCCTCCCACGCCGCGGACCCGGTCGCGGACGCGCTCGCGACCTCGGGGACGACGCCCGGCGGAGTCCTTCTCGACGTGGTCTACGACCCCCGGCCGACAGCGCTCTCCGCGGCATGGTCCACGGCGGGCGGGACCGTCGTCGGGGGCGAGCGCATGCTCCTGCACCAGGCCGCCGAGCAGGTCCGTCTCATGACGGGTCGCCTGGCCCCGTTGGCGGCGATGGACACGGCTCTCGAGTCGGCGCTCGCCACCGTCTGACCCTCACCGCCGCCGGACGCGTACGGCTCGCCCGTCCTGCGCCCTCGCCGTGCTCGCCTGGCCTCCGGGTGCGGCCCGGTGTTCAGCCCGGTGTTCAGCCCGATGATCAGCCCAGGCCGTACGCCCGGGCGACGACGTCGCCGCCGCCCGCGGCCAGGGCGGCGCCGAGCACCATGAACGGTCCGAAGGGGATCGCCGTGGTGCGGGACGCCCGGCGCAGCGCGAGCAGCGCGACCGCCCACGTGCCCCCGAGGACGAACGGCGCGACGAGCCCGACGGCGAGCTCCGACCAGCCGAGCCACGCGAGCGCGGTCCCGAGAAGACCGGCGAGCTTGACGTCGCCGAAGCCGAGACCTGGCGGGTGCACGAGGCGCAGCGTGGCGTACGCGCCGAACCCGAGCAGCCCGCCGCAGAGCGCGCGCACGAGCGCCGGACCGTCACCCGTCGCCAGCGCGGCACCGCCGAGGAGCGTCGCGCCCGCCGCCCAGGTCGGGAGCAGGATCGCGTCGGGCAGGCGGTGGGTCCGCGCGTCGACGACGGCCAGCAGCGTGCACGCCGCAGCGACGAGAGCGACGGCCGGCGTTCCCCAGGCGAGGCCCGACCACCACGCCGCGACGGCACCGGCACCCAGCGCCGCGAGACGGGCGCCACGACCGGCGACGGCGAGCTCCGTCCGAGCACGCCGCGTCCAGGGCGCCCTCGTCCCGGACACCGTCCGCGGCGCTGCGTCACCCGCGGCGCGCTCGTGCCCGTCGACCTCCCGGCAGCGGGCCCGCGGGGCCCGGACCGGCGCTACCCCCTGCTGCGTCATGCGCGGCACCGTAGCGCGCCCGCGGGGACCCGCGCCGCCGTCGTCCACAGGCCCTTCCGTCGCGGGTGGTCCGCACTGCGGGCGCCCGCCGGACGCGTCCTGCGCGCGTGGGAGGATGGCGATCATGCTGCGTTGGTTGACATCGGGTGAGTCGCACGGTCAGGCGCTGGTCGGGATCCTGGACGGGCTCCCCGCGGGGGTCGAGCTCTCGACGGCCGACGTGCAGGCCGCGCTCGCGCGCCGTCGCCTCGGCTATGGTCGCGGGTCGCGCCAGAAGTTCGAGCAGGACGAGCTGCGGATCCTCGCCGGCCTGCGTCACGGGCGCACCCAGGGCGGCCCGCTCGCGCTGGAGATCGGCAACTCCGAGTGGCCGAAGTGGGTCGACGTCATGTCGGCGGACCCGGTGCCGCCCGAGGCCCTCCTCGTCGACGCGGGCACGGGCGACACGCGCGAGATCGCGCGCAACCGGCCGCTGACGCGCCCGCGCCCCGGCCATGCCGACCTCGTGGGCATGCGCAAGTACGGCTTCGAGGACGCGCGCCCGGTCCTCGAGCGCGCGTCGGCGCGGGAGACCGCGACGCGCGTCGCGCTCGGCACGGCAGCGGCGAAGTTCCTCGAGCAGGCGCTCGGCGTCCGACTGGTCTCGCACGTCGTGGCCATCGGCCCGGTCGAGGTGCCGGACGACGCGCCCGTCCCCGGCCCGGACGACGTCGCCGCGCTCGACGCGGACCCGGTGCGCTGCTACGACGCGGCGACCTCCGCCGCGATGGTCGCGGAGATCGACGACTGCCAGAAGGCGGGCGACACGCTCGGCGGGGTCGTCGAGGTGCTCGCCTACGGCGTGCCGTCGGGGCTCGGGACGTACGCGCAGAGCGACCGCCGCCTCGACGCACGCCTCGCCGCGGTGCTCATGGGCATCCAGGCCATCAAGGGCGTCGAGGTGGGCGACGGGTTCCGCACCGCGCGCCGCCGCGGGTCGGCCGCGCACGACGAGATCGAGCGCGGCGACGACGGCCGCATCCGTCGCCTGAGCAACCGCGCGGGCGGCGTCGAGGGCGGGATGAGCAACGGCGAGGTCGTGCGCGTGCGCGCCGCGATGAAGCCGATCTCCACGGTGCCGCGCGCGCTCGCGACCGTCGACGTGGCCACGGGGGAGACCGCGACCGCGCAACACCAGCGCTCCGACGTGTGCGCCGTCCCGCCGGCGGCCGTCGTCGCCGAGGCGATGGTCGCGCTCGTGCTCGCGGAGCAGGCGCTCGAGAAGTTCGGGGGCGACTCCGTCGCGGAGGTCCGGCGCAACGCCGAGGCCTACCTCTCGGCGATCCCGGAACTGCAGCGCTGATGACCCCCGTCGCCCCCGGCACCCGCCCGGTCGTCGTCCTCCTCGGGCCGCCCGGCAGCGGCAAGTCCACCGTCGCGCGCCACCTCGCGGACCGGCTCGGTCTCGCGCAGCGCGACACCGACACCGACGTCGAGACGGTGGCCGGCATGCCCGTCGCCGACATCTTCGTCGAGCACGGCGAGCCGCGGTTCCGCGAGCTCGAGCGCGAGGCCGTCACGACGGCCCTCGCGACCCACGACGGGGTGCTCGCCCTCGGCGGCGGCGCCGTCCTCGACGAGCACGCCCAGGCGGCGCTGGAGGCCTACGCGGCCCAGGGCGGCGTCGTGGTGTTCCTCGACGTCAGCCTCGCGCACGCCGCCCCGCGCGTCGGCTTCAACCAGTCCCGGCCCCTGCTGCTCGGCAACCCCCGCGCTCGCTGGGCCGCCCTCATGGAGGCCCGCCGTCCCGTCTACGAGCGTCTCGCGACCGTGCGCGTCCTCACCGACGCGCGCACGCCCGCGCAGGTGGCGGACGAGATCCGCGCGCACCTGGCGCAGCAGGGGAGCGCCCCCGACCACCTCGCGCCCGCCGCAGGACGCACGACCACGGAGGACCCCGCGTGACCGACACCACCCCGGCCGACGCTTCCGCCCCGGCACCTGCCCGGGTGCGGGTGTCCGGCGACCAGCCCTACGACGTCGTCATCGGGCGCCACCTGCTCGGCGAGCTGCCCTCGCTGCTCGGCGACGGCGTGCGCCGCGTCCTCGTCGTGCACCCCGCGGCGCTCGCCGCGACCGCCGACGTCGTCCACGAGGACCTCAAGGCGTCGGGCTACGAGGCGTTCGTCGCCGAGGTGCCGGACGCCGAGGAGGCGAAGACCGCCCAGGTGGCCGCGTTCCTGTGGGGCGTTCTGGGCCAGGCCGACTTCACGCGCTCCGACGCGATCGTCACGGTCGGCGGCGGCGCGACCACGGACCTCGGCGGCTTCGTCGCCGCGACGTGGCTGCGCGGCATCCGCGTGGTCCACGTCCCGACCACGCTGCTCGCGATGGTCGACGCGGCGGTGGGCGGCAAGACGGGCATCAACACGGCCGAGGGCAAGAACCTCGTCGGGTCGTTCCACCCGCCGGCGGGCGTCCTGTGCGACCTCGCGTCGCTCGAGTCGCTCGGCCGCTGGGACTTCGTCGCGGGGCTCGCGGAGGTCGTCAAGACGGGGTTCATCGCCGACGAGCGCATCCTCGAGCTCGTCGAGGAGCACGCCGAGGCGCTGCGGGAGTGGGGCGTGCGGGAGACGACGCCCGAGACGTGGGCGGTCGTCGCCGAGCTCGTCGAGCGGTCCGTCGCGGTCAAGGCGAGGGTCGTGGGGGAGGACCTCAAGGAGTCGGGCCTGCGCGAGATCCTCAACTACGGGCACACGCTGGGCCACGCGGTCGAGCTCACCGAGCGGTACCAGTGGCGCCACGGCGCGGCGGTGTCCGTCGGGATGGTGTTCGCCGCCGAGCTGGCGCGCCTCGCGGGCAAGCTGGACGACGACGTCGTCGAGCGTCACCGGACGATCCTCGGCACGCTCGGCCTGCCCCTCACGTACCGCGGCGACCGGTGGGAGCAGCTGCTCTCGGCGATGCGCCGCGACAAGAAGTCGCGCGGCGACCTCCTGCGGTTCGTCGTGCTCGACGACGTCGCACGTCCCACGCGGCTCGAGGGCCCCGACCCGACCCTGCTCGCCGCCGCGTACGCGGAGATCAGCGCCGACGCTCCCGTCGGACGCGGTCCCGTCGCCCTCTGACCCGATGGCGCGACCGGCCGACGGACCGACCGCTCACGAGCCGGTCGAGGACCTTCCGCCCGACGACCCCGACCTCGCGGCGATCCGCCGGCGCGAACAGCGGATGCCGAGGGCGCTCGCCGTGGGCCTGGGTGCCGGGGGTGTCGTCGCTGCAGCCTCGGCCCTCCTCGCCTCCGGCGCCGTGCGCTGGGCGGTCGCCGTCGTCGCCGGCCTGCTCCTGCTGGCCGCCGCCGGGTCGGTGGTCGCGCTCGTGGGGGTGCACCGACGATGGGCGCCGGCGGTCGGCGCGGTACCCGTCGCGCGCTGGACGGGGACGGGCCGCGGGAGCCCGGAGCCGTCGTCGCGCGTCACCGTGGTGGAGCTGGCCCGCGAGCTCGTCCCCGTCCCCACGGCCCGCTACGCGCATCTCGAGCTCTACCGCCCGCGCGCGCTGCGAGGATCCGTGACGCTCGAGGTCTTCCGGCTCGCACCGGACGGTCGTTCCGGCGGCCCGGTGCGGGTGGGGTGCGCGGGCCGCGTCGCGTGGGCCGCGACGCTCGAGCTCAGCGACGAGTCCCGGCCGCGTCGGCGCGAGCCACGCCGCCACACCCCGGACCTCTCGCGGTACTGACGCCGCCCGTCGCACCCTCGTGCACGGGGTGCGACGTCGGGGCGGAACCGTCCTGTCAGGGGCGGGGCGCGCGCCACCGCCCGCGACGGGCGAGGACGTCGCGGAGCATGTCGGCGCGGTCGGTGACGATCCCGTCCACGCCGAGGTCGATCAGGCGCTCCATGTCCTCGACCGCGTTGACGGTCCACACGTGCACCGCGAGACCCGCGGCGTGGGCGGTGCGCACGAACCGGCGGTCGACGACCCGCACACGGCCCACGCGCTCGGGCACCTGCAAGCAGTCCACGCCCACCCGGCGACGCCGCAGCGGCGCCCCGGTCCGAGCGGCGATCACCACCGCGGCGACCTCCGGCTGCGCGGCGGACGTGGCGACGGGCCGGGACAGGCGCGCGACCGTGGCGCGGCGCCGTGCTGCGGAGAACGACGCCACGCAGACCCGGTCGTGCGCGCGCGTGCGCTCGATGACCTCGGCGACGGGAGCGACGGCGGCCGACGACTTGACGTCCACGTTGACGCGCAGGTCCGGCCACGCGCCGAGCAGGTCCTCCAGGGCCGGGACCGGCTCGCGCCCGCCGATGCGCGCACGCCGCACAGTGCGCCACGGCTGGCGCGCGACGAGGCCGTGCCCGTCGGTCGTCCGGTCGAGGGACGCGTCGTGCAGCGCGACGGCGACGCCGTCGCTCGTCGCGTGCGCGTCCGTCTCGACGTAGCGGTAGCCGAGGTCGCGCGCGGCCTCGAACGCCGCGAGGGAGTTCTCCAGGCCGGTCGGCGCGAACCCGCGGTGGGCCAGCGCGACGAAGCCCGCGTGCAGGTACGGGGTGGTGCGGGAAGCGTCGGTCGTCACCGTGCCAGCGTGCCCGACGGCGCGTCGCCTCGCCCGCCGGGCCGGCGGGTGCGCGGCGCGGTGCGGACGGCGCGGGTGCTCGACGCGGGTGGACGACGCCGGCGGACGGCGCGGCAGCCCGGGCGCGCCCGGCGTTAGGGTCGGGGCATGGAACGCGTGCTCGTGCTCAACGGACCCAACCTCGGCCGGCTCGGCGTGCGGGAGCCCGAGATCTACGGGTCGGCGACGCTCGCCGACCTGCGCGAGGCGGCGGTGCGGTGGGGCGGCGAGCTCGGTCTCGACGTCGAGGCGCGCCAGACGGACGACGAGTCGCAGATGCTCGCGTGGCTCCACGAGGCCGTCGACACCCGGGCGCACGTGGTGCTCAACCCCGCCGCCTTCACGCACTACTCGTACGCGGTGCGCGACGCCGCGGCCCAGGTCACGACGTCGGGTCTGCTCCTCGTCGAGGTGCACCTGAGCAACCCCGCGGCGCGTGAGTCGTTCCGCAGCCACTCGGTCGTCGGCGCGGTCGCGACCGGGACGGTCGCCGGCTTCGGGTTCGACTCCTACCGGCTCGCGCTGGAGGCGGTGGGCGCCCGCCTGAAGGGTGACGGTGCCCAGCCTTGATGGCTCCGCGTCAAGGCTGGAGTATTGATCGCCACGGATCAAGGGCATAGCCTGGAGAACATGTTCGTCCTGACGGTCGACCAGCGGGGGAGCACGGGGCACGCCGACCGCGTGCCGGCGCTCCTGCGCCACCTGCGCGAGCTCCTCGACGGACGCCCGGGCGTCGTGGTGGGCTTCGACCGCACCGTGGGGGACGAGGTGCAGGGGGTGCTCGACGACCCCGAGACCGTCCTCGACGTCGTCCTCGACCTCCTGCGCGACGGGGGCTGGAGCGTCGGCCTGGGCATCGGACCGGTCGACGAGCCGCTCCCGGCCGTGTCCCGCGAGGCGTCGGGCGAGGCGTTCGTCCGGGCGAGGGAGGCCGTCGACCAGGCGAAGTCCCGCACGGCCACGGCGCCCGTCGCCGTGCGCGGCGGTCGGCCCGGTCGGGCCGAGGAGGTCGAGGCGCTCGTGCGGCTCCTCGCGGCCGTCGCCGCACGACGGAGCTCGCCCGGGTGGGAGGCCGTCGACACCCTCGCGGATGTCGGTGGCACCCAGAAGGATGTGGCCCGCCGGCTCGCGATCAGCGAGCAGGCGGTGAGCCAGAGGCTGCGCTCCGCGCTCTGGCCCGAGGAGGCGGCGGCACGGCCCGTCGTCGTGAGGCTGCTGGGGGAGACCGACGCATGACGGAGCCGGTGACGATCGTGTGGACCGTCGTCGTCTGGGCGGTGGCGCTCGCGGCGAGCGTGCTCGGCGGCGCACCCGTGACGCAGGGCGTGCTGCGTGCGGCAGCGCGCCCCGGGAGGCCGCGGAGGCTGGGGCGCAAGGGCGCTGCCGACCCGGCGTCGGTGCCCGTGCCGCCGCCTCCCACGACGGGCACGATCGGGACCGAGGCGGTCAAGGCCCTGCGTGGCGGCACCTGGATCGGCTTCCTCGAGCGCTTCGCGATCACCGGCTGCCTGCTGGCGGGGTACCCCTCCGGCATCGCGTTCGTCGTCGCGATCAAAGGCCTCGGACGCTACCCCGAGCTGCGCGAGCACCCCGTGGCGTCCGAGCGCTTCGTGGTCGGCACGCTCGCCTCGATGTCGTGGGCGGCGGTCGTCGGCGTCGTCGCCGACGGCGTGCTCGGCGCGCTCCGGTAGGATCGACGAGGCCCATCTGCCGCTCCGCCCTCGAGCGGACGTGACCGTCCGCCAGAGCCGCGCGTTCATCGCGTGCCCGGCGCCTCGTGCCGAGCCCGGTGGGACGGCCACGTGCAGCCCCCAGAAGACCCTGCGACAGGAAGACGAACGTGGCGACGACCAACGACATCAAGAACGGCACCGTGCTCCGGATCGACGGCCAGCTGTGGAGCGTCATCGAGTTCCAGCACGTCAAGCCCGGCAAGGGTGGCGCGTTCGTCCGGACGAAGATCAAGAACGTCCTCACGGGCAAGACCGTCGACAAGACGTTCAACGCCGGCCTGAAGATCGAGACGGCCAACGTGGACCGCCGCGACTTCCAGTACCTGTACATGGACGGCGCGGACTACGTGTTCATGGACACCTCGACCTACGACCAGATCACCGTCTCCGCGGCGACCGTCGGCGACGCGAAGGACTACCTCCTCGAGAGCCAGAACGTGCTCATCGCGTCGAACGACGGGCAGCCGCTGTACGTCGAGCTCCCGCCCTCCGTCGTGCTCGAGATCACCTACACCGAGCCGGGCCTGCAGGGCGACCGCTCGACCGGTGGCACGAAGCCGGCGACGCTCGAGACCGGCGCGCAGATCCAGGTCCCGCTCTTCCTCGAGCAGGGCACGAAGGTCAAGGTCGACACGCGTGACGGGTCGTACCTCGGCCGCGTGAACGACTGACGGGCCGGCGCACTCACATGGGAGCACGCACCAAGGCGCGCAAGCGCGCGCTCGACGTCCTCTTCGAGGCGGAGCAGCGCACGGTCGACCCCGCGACGCTGCTCGCGGACCGCATCGTCGACCCGGGCGCCGCGCAGTCCGCGGTGCCCCAGTACACGGTCGACATCGTCGAGGGTGTGCTCGCGCACCGCGACCGCATCGACGAGCTGCTCGAGACGTACTCCCACGGGTGGACGCTCGAGCGCATGCCCGCGGTCGACCGCGCGCTGCTGCGCATCGGCGGCTGGGAGATCCTCTTCAACGACGACGTCCCGGACGTCGTCGCGATCGACGAGGCCGTCGACCTCGCCCGCTCGCTCTCCACGGACGACTCGCCGTCGTTCGTCAACGGGCTCCTCGCCCGCATCGTCGAGATGAAGCCGACGATCACGGCCTGAGTCCCACCGCGGCCCGCCTGGACGGTGGCGGCGCGGCGTCGGCCCGGTGTGACCGACGCCGCGTCCCACCGGGCGGACCCGCCCCTGGTCCGCCCCCGCCGCCGGGTAGGGTGAGGACCGTCAGACATCCTTTAAGGCCCGTCCTGTGAGGCGGGGAAGGAGGTCGCCGGACATGAGCTCTGGCGCTGCTGTGCCCACATCCCCCTCGACACCCCCGTCCGACGGGACCGTCGTCATGACGGCCGCGGACATCTCCCGCGCGCTGACCCGCATCGCCCACGAGATCGTGGAGCGCAACAAGGGGGTGCGCGACCTCGTCCTCCTCGGCATCCCGACGCGCGGCGTCCCCCTCGCCGACCGGCTCGCCGAGCGCCTCGCCGCGATCGACGGCGAGACCTCCGCGTCGGCGGACGCGCACGGGATCGTCGGCGAGCTCGACGTGACCATGTACCGCGACGACCTGCACCGGCACCCGACGCGCCCGATCGGCGCGACCCGCCTGCCGGCGTCGGGCATCGACGGCAAGGTCGTCGTCCTGGTCGACGACGTGCTCTACTCCGGCCGGACGATCCGCGCCGCGCTCGACGCGATCAGCGACCTCGGTCGCCCGCGCGCCGTGCAGCTCGCCGCGCTCGTCGACCGCGGGCACCGCGAGCTGCCGATCCGCCCGGACTTCGTCGGCAAGAACCTGCCCACCTCGACGAGCGAGCGCGTCGGCGTACGCCTGCACGAGGTGGACGGCGCCGGGACGCAGGACGCGGTCGTCATCCGCTCGGCGCCGCAGCCCGACGCGAGCGGGGAGGCCGGCGCATGAGGCACCTGCTGTCGACCCAGGAGCTCGCCCGCGAGGACGCGATCCGCATCCTCGACACCGCCGCGCAGATGGCCGCGACCCAGTCTCGCGAGATCAAGAAGCTGCCGACGCTGCGCGGGCGCACGGTCGTCAACCTCTTCTACGAGGACTCGACCCGCACCCGCATCTCGTTCGAGACAGCCGCGAAGCGGCTGTCGGCGGACGTCATCAACTTCTCGGCCAAGGGGTCGAGCGTGTCGAAGGGCGAGTCGCTCAAGGACACGGCCCTGACGCTCCAGGCGATGGGTGCCGACGCGGTCGTGGTGCGGCACCAGGCGTCGGGCGCGCCGCACCTGCTCGCGCACGCGGGCTGGCTCGACGCGGCGGTGGTCAACGCCGGGGACGGCACGCACCAGCACCCGACACAGGCCCTGCTCGACGCCTACACGCTGCGCCGGCACCTGTCGGGCAGCGCTCTGGAGGCGCCGGGCGCGTCCGGGCCGGACGACGCCGCGGCGCGCGGTGCGGACCTCTCGGGCCGGCACGTCGCGATCGTCGGCGACGTGCTGCACTCGCGCGTCGCGCGCTCCAACGTGCACCTCCTGCACACGCTCGGTGCGCGCGTGACGCTCGTCGCCCCGCCGACGCTCCTGCCGGTGGGCGTCGAGACGTGGCCGTGCGACGTGTCGTACGGCCTCGACCCGACGCTCGCGGGCGACGGCCCGAACGGGGCGGCCGACGCCGTGATGATGCTGCGCGTGCAGCGCGAGCGCATGAGCGGCTCGGGCGCCGGGGGCGGGGCGTTCTTCCCCAACCCGCTCGAGTACTCGCGCAAGTACGGCCTCGACGCCCGGCGTCTGGCCCTGCTGCCGGAGCACGCGGTCGTCATGCACCCGGGGCCGATGAACCGCGGCCTGGAGATCTCGGCGCAGGCGGCGGACTCGCCGCGCGCCGTCATCGTGGAGCAGGTCGCGAACGGCGTCGCGGTCCGCATGGCCGTGCTCTACCTCCTCCTCGCGGGGACGGACGCGCCCGGGACGGTCGGGGACCCGGCCGTGCCCGCCGCAGCCCCCGTCACCGCCCCGCCCGTCACCTCCACCGAAAGGGTCGCCACCCCGTGAGCAGCGCCGCAACCAGCACCACGTACGTCCTGCGCGGGGCACGCCCGCTCGGCGGCGAGCCGGTCGACCTCGTCCTCGCCGACGGCGTGGTCGCCGAGATCGCGCCCACGGGCGGCTCCGCCGCGGGGCGCCGCGCCGGGGACGACGTCGTCGTGGTCGACGCCACCGACCTCGTCGCGCTGCCCGGCCTCGTCGACCTGCACACCCACCTGCGAGAGCCAGGGCGCGAGGACGCCGAGACGATCGAGTCCGGCACCCGCGCCGCGGCGGCGGGCGGGTTCACCGCGGTGCACGCGATGGCCAACACGACGCCGGTCGCCGACACGGCGGGCGTCGTCGAGCAGGTGTGGCGCATCGGGCGCGACGCGGGCTGGGTCGACGTCCACCCCGTGGGCGCCGTCTCGGTCGGCCTCGCGGGCGAGCAGCTCGCCGAGCTCGGCGCGATGGCCGACTCCGCCGCGCGCGTGCGCGTGTTCTCCGACGACGGCAAGTGCGTGTCGGACCCGATCCTCATGCGTCGCGCGCTGGAGTACGTCAAGGCGTTCGACGGCGTCGTCGCGCAGCACGCGCAGGAGCCGCGCCTCACCGAGGGCGCCCAGATGAACGAGGGCGTCGTGTCCGCGGAGCTGGGCCTCGCGGGCTGGCCCGCGGTCGCGGAGGAGGCGATCATCGCGCGCGACGTGCTGCTCGCCGAGCACGTGGGCTCGCGCCTGCACGTGTGCCACCTGTCCACGGCCGGCTCGGTCGAGATCGTGCGGTGGGCGAAGGGCCGGGGCATCGACGTCACCGCCGAGGTCACGCCGCACCACCTGATCCTCACGGACGACCTCGCGCGAGGGTACGACCCGACGTTCAAGGTCAACCCGCCGCTGCGCACCGCCGCGGACGTCGACGCGGTGCGGGCCGGGCTGGCCGACGGGACGATCGACATCGTCGCCACCGACCACGCGCCGCACCCCGTCGAGGACAAGGACTGCGAGTGGGCCGCCGCGGCCTTCGGCATGACGGGGCTCGAGACCGCGCTCGCCGTCGTCCAGGAGACGATGGTCGACACGGGCCGCCTGACGTGGGCCGACGTCGCGCGCGTGCTGTCCGCGAACCCGGCCCGGATCGGTCGCATCGACACCGGCCCGACGGCCCAGGGTCGCCCGCTCGAGGTCGGCGAGCCCGCGAACGTCACGCTCGTGGACCCCGCGGCGCGCCGCGTCGTCGACGGCTCGACCCAGGCCACGGCGAGCGTCAACACGCCGTTCCAGGGCCGCGAGCTGCCGGGCCGCGTCGTCGCGACCTTCCTGCGGGGCCGCGCGACGGTGCTCGACGGCGCCCCGGTCGAGGAGGTGCGCGCGTGAACCTGCCCCAGCCGGTCGCGGTCGGCATCTGGGTGGTCCTCGGCGTCGTCCTGCTCACGCTCGTGCTGATCGGGCGCCGCCGCCTCGCGGGCCGGTCGAAGGGCGTCGTCCCGACGCCTCCCGCCGTGCCCGCCCCGGGCGACCGCGGTGCCGTCACGCTCGGTCCCCTCGACGCGCTCTACGTCTCGAGCACGCTCGCGGGCGACTGGCTCGCCCGCGTGGGCGCCCACGGTCTGGGCGACCGGTCGCGCGCCGTCGTCACCGTGCACGACGGCGGCCTGCACGCCGCCCGGTCGGGCGCGCCGGACCTGTGGGTCCCCGCCGCTGCCGTCTCCGGCGCGGCGCTCACCCCCGGCATGGCCGGCAAGTTCGTCGGCAAGGAGGCGATCGTCGTCGTCTCCTGGGCCGTGCCCGCCGAACCCGTGCCCGCCACCGACGGCGGTGCGCCGGCACCGGCCGAGACCCCGCCGTCACCCGCCCCGGTGCTCCTGGACACCGGCCTCATGCCCCGCCACGACGACGACGTGCCGCGCCTGCTCGACGCGGTGCTCGCGCTCGTGCCCGCCGACACGAACGTCGCCGACCCGAACGTCGCCGACCAGAACGACAAGGAAGCACAGTGACCAGCTCAGCGACCTCCGTGACCGCGGACCGGGCCCTGCTCGTCCTCGAGGACGGCACCGTCCACGCCGGGCGCGCCTACGGCGCGCGCGGCACGACCGTCGGCGAGATCGTCTTCAACACCGGCATGACCGGTTACCAGGAGACGCTCACCGACCCCTCCTACCACCGCCAGATCGTCGTCATGACCGCCCCCCACATCGGGAACACGGGCGTCAACGACGAGGACCCGGAGTCGCGGCAGATCTGGGTCGCCGGGTACGTCGTGCGCGACGCCGCGCGCCGGCCGTCGAGCTGGCGCTCGGTGCGCACGCTCGACGACGAGCTCGCCGAGCAGGGCGTGGTCGGCATCAGCGACGTCGACACGCGCGCGCTCACGCGCCACCTGCGCGAGCTCGGCGTCATGCGCGCCGGCATCTTCTCCGGCGACGCGCTCGTGCGCGACGGGTACCCCCGCACGACGGAGGACCTCGTCGCCGAGGTGAAGGCCGCCCCGGCGATGGCCGGCGCCGACCTGGCCCGCGAGGTCAGCACGCCCGAGGCGTACGTCGTGGAGCCCGTGGCGGGCTCGACGCCGGACGGCGAGCCCGTCGCGACGGTCGTCGCGGTCGACCTCGGGATCAAGTCCATGACCCCCCAGCGGCTCGCGGAGCGCGGGGTGCGCGTGCACGTCGTGCCCGCCGCGACGACGAACGACGAGATCGACGAGCTCGCGCCCGACGGCGTCTTCTTCTCCAACGGCCCCGGCGACCCGGGCGCCGCGACGCACGAGGTCGAGCTCCTGCGCGGCGTCCTGGACCGCGGCACGCCGTTCTTCGGCATCTGCTTCGGCAACCAGATCCTCGGCCGCGCGCTCGGCTACGGCACGTACAAGCTCGCGTACGGGCACCGGGGCATCAACCAGCCCGTCATGGACCGCCGTACGGGCAAGGTCGAGGTCACGGCGCACAACCACGGGTTCGCGGTCGACGCACCGGTGGACGCGGAGTCCGTGGCACCGCACGACGGCGGCCGCTACGGGCGCGTCGTCGTGTCCCACGTCGGTCTCAACGACCAGGTGGTCGAGGGGCTCGAGTGCCTCGACCTGCCCGCCTTCTCCGTCCAGTACCACCCCGAGGCCGCGGCCGGCCCGCACGACGCCGCGTACCTCTTCGACCGCTTCGTCGAGCTCATGGCCTCCCGCCCCGACGGCGGGGCCGCGAGCTCCGAGGCTGCCGCCGACCTGCAGACCACCAAGGAGAGCTGACCGTGCCTCGCAGAACCGACATCTCCAGCGTCCTGGTCATCGGGTCCGGCCCGATCGTCATCGGCCAGGCCTGCGAGTTCGACTACTCGGGCACCCAGGCGTGCCGCGTGCTCAAGGAGGAGGGCCTGCGGGTCGTCCTCGTGAACTCGAACCCGGCGACGATCATGACCGACCCCGAGTTCGCCGACGCCACGTACGTCGAGCCGATCACGACCGAGGTCCTCACGTCGATCATCGCCAAGGAGCGCCCCGACGCGCTCCTGCCGACGCTCGGAGGCCAGACCGCCCTCAACGCGGCGATCGCGCTCGACGCGGCGGGCGTCCTCGAGGAGTACGGCGTCGAGCTCATCGGGGCGAACATCGCCGCGATCGAGAAGGGCGAGGACCGCCAGCAGTTCAAGGACGTCGTCGAGAAGTGCGGCGGGGAGTCCGCGCGCTCGGCGATCATCCACACGGTCGACGAGGCCCTGGCCGCGGCGGACGACCTCGGCTACCCGATGGTCGTGCGCCCGTCCTTCACGATGGGCGGACTGGGCTCGGGCATCGCCTACGACGAGACCGACCTGCGGCGGATCGTCGGCCAGGGCCTGCACTACTCGCCGACCACCGAGGTGCTCCTCGAGGAGTCCATCCTCGGCTGGAAGGAGTACGAGCTCGAGCTCATGCGCGACAAGAACGACAACGTCGTCGTCGTGTGCTCGATCGAGAACGTCGACCCGGTCGGGGTGCACACGGGCGACTCGATCACCGTCGCGCCGGCGCTCACGCTCACGGACCGCGAGTACCAGCGCCTGCGCGACATCGGCATCGCGGTGATCCGCGAGGTCGGCGTCGACACCGGTGGCTGCAACATCCAGTACGCGGTGCACCCCGACACCGGGCGCGTCATCGTCATCGAGATGAACCCGCGCGTGTCGCGCTCCTCGGCGCTGGCGTCGAAGGCGACGGGCTTCCCCATCGCGAAGATCGCGGCGAAGCTGGCCGTCGGGTACACGCTCGACGAGATCCCCAACGACATCACGCAGGTCACCCCGGCCTCGTTCGAGCCGACGCTCGACTACGTCGTCGTCAAGGTGCCGCGGTTCGCGTTCGAGAAGTTCCCCGCCGCGGACGACACGCTGTCGACGACCATGAAGTCCGTCGGCGAGGCGATGGCCCTCGGGCGCAACTTCACCGAGGCGCTCGGCAAGGCGCTGCGCTCGATCGACAAGGGCGGGTCGGTGTTCCACTGGGACGGCGAGCCCGTGGCAGGTGCCGAGCTCGACGAGCTGCTCGTGCAGATCGCGCGCCCGACGGAGAACCGCATCATCGGCGTCCAGCAGGCGCTGCGCGCCGGCGCGAGCGTGGAGCAGGTGTTCGACGCCACGAAGATCGACCCGTGGTACCTCGACCAGATCCAGCTCGTCAACGAGGTGGCCGCCGCGGTGGCCGGCGCTCCGGCGCTCACGCAGGACGTGCTGCGCGAGGCGAAGAAGCACGGCCTGTCCGACGTCCAGGTCGCGCGGCTGCGCGGCATGGGGCCGGCGGGGGAGGCGACGGTCCGCGAGGTGCGCCGCGCGCTCGGCGTGCGTCCGGTCTACAAGACGGTGGACACGTGCGCGGCGGAGTTCGCGGCCCGCACTCCGTACCACTACTCGTCCTACGACCTGGAGACCGAGGTCGCGCCGCGCGAGCGCGAGGCGATCATCATCCTCGGCTCGGGCCCCAACCGCATCGGCCAGGGCATCGAGTTCGACTACTCGTGCGTGCACGCGGCGCTCACGCTGCGCGACCGGTACGAGACCGTCATGGTCAACTGCAACCCCGAGACGGTCTCGACCGACTACGACACGTCCGACCGCCTGTACTTCGAGCCGCTGACGTTCGAGGACGTCCTCGAGGTCTACGAGGCCGAGCTCGCGGCGGGGCCGGTCAAGGGCGTCATCGTCCAGCTCGGCGGCCAGACGCCGCTCGCGCTCGCGCAGCGCCTCGCCGACGCGGGCGTGCCCATCCTCGGCACGAGCCCCGAGGCGATCGACGCCGCGGAGGACCGCGGCGAGTTCGGGCGCGTGCTCGGCGAGGCGGGCCTGCCCGCCCCGGCGTTCGGCACGGCCCGCACGCTCGAGGCGGCCACCGAGGTCGCGGCGCGCATCGGCTACCCGGTGCTCGTGCGCCCGTCCTACGTGCTCGGCGGCCGCGGCATGGAGATCGTCTACTCGGTCGACCAGCTCACCGAGTACGTCGAGCGCGCGCTGGCCGCCGCGGCCGCCGACGAGCGCACCGCGGGCGGCCTGCTGCCCGCGCCGCTGCTCATCGACCGGTTCCTCGACGACGCGATGGAGATCGACGTCGACGCGCTGTACGACGGCACCGAGATGTTCCTCGGCGGCGTCATGGAGCACATCGAGGAGGCGGGCATCCACTCGGGCGACTCGGCGTGCGTCCTGCCGCCGGTCTCGCTGTCCGAGCAGGAGATCGAGCGCATCCGCCGTTCCACGGAGGCGATCGCGAAGGGCGTCGGCGTCCGGGGCCTGCTCAACGTCCAGTACGCGCTCGTGTCCGACGTGCTCTACGTGCTCGAGGCGAACCCGCGCGCGTCGCGGACCGTGCCCTTCGTGTCGAAGGCGACGGGCACCTCGCTCGCGAAGGCCGCGGCCCGCGTCATGGCGGGCGAGTCGATCGCGGAGCTGCGCGCCGAGGGCGTCCTGCCCGCGGAGGGCGACGGGGGAGACCTGCCGCTCGACGCGCCGATCGCCGTCAAGGAGGCGGTGCTGCCCTTCAAGCGGTTCCGCACGGCGGACGGCACGGTGGTCGACACGGTGCTCGGCCCGGAGATGCGCTCGACGGGCGAGGTCATGGGCTTCGACCGGAACTTCCCGCTGGCCTTCGCGAAGTCGCAGGCGGCGGCGTTCGGCGGCCTGCCGACGTCGGGTCGCGTGTTCGTCTCGGTCGCCGACCGCGACAAGCGCTCGATGGTCTTCCCGGTCAAGCGCCTCGCGGAGCTCGGCTTCGAGATCCTCGCGACCGCCGGCACGGCGAGCGTGCTGCGCCGCAACGGCATCGCGTCGACCGTGGTGCGCAAGTTCTCCTCGGGTCGTGGCGCCGACGGCGAGCCGACGATCGTCGACCTCATCACCGCGGGCGAGGTCGACATGGTCATCAACACCCCGTCCGGGCAGGGCGCGCGCGCCGACGGGTACGAGATCCGTGCCGCCACGACCGCGGCGGACAAGCCCATCGCGACGACGGTCGACCAGCTCGCGGCGGCGGTGCAGGGCATCGAGGCGGTCCTCGCGGGGCCGTTCGAGGTCGCGAGCCTGCAGGAGCACATGAACGGGACCGGTCTCGGGGGAGCCACGGCAGCGACGGAACGGACGGTCGCGAGCGCGGCGGCTGCGGTCGCCGGGCAGCGGGCCGGCGCGTGAGCGCGGCGTTCGGCGCCCGCCTCGCGGCGGCGATGGACGACCACGGGCCGCTGTGCGTGGGGATCGACCCGCACGCCGAGCTGCTCGCGGACTGGGGCCTGCCCGACGACGCGTCCGGGCTGCGCGACTTCGGCCTGCGCGTCGTCGAGGCCGTCGGCGGCCGAGTCGCCGCCGTGAAGCCGCAGTCGGCGTTCTTCGAGCGGCACGGGTCGCGGGGCGTCGCCGCCCTGGAGGACGTCGTCGCGGCGGCCCGGGCGGCGGGCACGCTCGTCGTCATGGACGCCAAGCGGGGCGACATCGGCTCGACGATGGCCGCCTACGCCGACGCCTACCTGCGGGACGGCTCGCCGCTCGCGGCCGACGCGCTCACCGTGTCGCCGTACCTCGGGTTCGGTTCGCTGCAGCCCGCGGTCGACCTCGCGCTCGGCTCGGGACGTGGACTGTTCGTGCTGTGCCTGACCTCCAACAAGGAGGGCCACGAGGTGCAGCACGCGCGCCGCGGTGCGGGGGCGGACGTCGAGACCGTGGCGGCGCAGATCGCGCGCGAGGCGGCGCTGCTCAACGCGCCGGCCGTGGCGGCGGGTGACGCGCTCGGGTCGATCGGCCTCGTCGTCGGGGCGACGGTCGGCGACGCCGCAGCCCGGACCGGGAGCGACCTCGCCGCGGTGCACGGGCCCCTGCTCGCGCCGGGCGTGGGCGCGCAGGGTGCCGGCGCGGCCGAGCTCGCCGCCGTGTTCGGCGCCGCGCGCAGCCAGGTCCTCGCCTCGAGCTCGCGCGGTGTGCTGCGCGCCGGGCCCGACGTCGCGGCCCTGCGCGCGTCGGCGCGCGCGGCGTCCGACGAGGCGACGGCCGCGCTGCGCGGCTGATCCCGGGGCCCGCCGGTACCGGTCCGCACCGGCGCGCCGCCGGGACGGGGGACCGGGCCCGTGCGGGGGTGGCCGGGGCCACGACCTGCGACACTGCCCGCATGAGCACCGACGACGCCGCGACGCGCGCCACCGCCCCGACCACCGCGATCCCGCCCCTCGGCGCGCCGACGGCCTCACCGGGCCCCGCCGTGCCCGGGGCGCTGGAGATCGAGGGCACCTGGAACGCGCGCGACGTCGGTGGGCGCGCCGTGCCCGTGGGGGGCACCGGGCCGCTGCGCCCGGGCGTCCTCCTGCGCACGGCGAGCCTGTCGCGCCTCACCGCGAGCGGCCAGGCGGCGCTCGCCGACCTCGGGGTCACCACCGTGCTGGACCTGCGCGGCGACGACGAGCTCGAGCGGGACGGGGTCGACGTCGTGCCCGGCGGGGTGACGGTGCTGCGCCGGGGCATGGACCCCGCGCGCGGCCTCGGGTCCGGGTCGGACGAGGTCGGCGGGAGCCGGTCGGCCGACCCCGCGGCGCTCGTCGCGAGCCTCGTCACGGCGCCCGACCCGGCGGTCGTCGCGCGGCGCATGATGCTCGGGGTGTACGAGACGTTCGTGCGCGACCCCGGGATCCGGGCGACGGTCGGCCGGGTCCTCGCGGACCTCGCGGCCGCGCCCGGAGCCGTGGTGGTGCACTGCTCTGCCGGGAAGGACCGTACGGGGTGGGTGGTCGCCCTCGCCCAGCACGTCGCGGGCGTCGGCGAGGACGACCGCATGACGGAGTACCTCGCGAGCGCGGCCGCAGCCGACGGGCTCGCGGCGGTCGTCCCGCCGATCCCGGGTCTCGACGCGGCCGCGCTCGGTCCTCTGCTGACGGTCGAGCCCGACTACCTGAGCAGCGCGTGGGAGCTCGCGGAGCGCGAGCACGGCGACATCGACGGGTACCTCGCGGCCTGCGGGGTCACGGACGACGTGCGGGACGCGCTCGCGGCGCGGCTCGTGCCCTGACGGCGCCCCGACGCGCGGTTCCCGGTCGTTGCCTGCCGCGTGCGGGGTCGCTACGTTCGAAGGGCCGACGTCCGCGCAGGTGGGCCGGGGAACGACCCGGCGTGCGGTACCCGCGCGGATCCGGCAGAGTGGGCCCATCCGCCTGACGACGAGTAGGTGACTTGAGTGGCACTACCACCCTTGACCCCAGAACAGCGCGCGGCCGCGCTCGAGAAGGCCGCGGAGGCCCGACGGGTCCGCGCCGAGGTGAAGAACCGCCTGAAGTACTCGCAGGGCTCGTTGAAGGAGGTCATCGAGCGCGGGCAGACGGACGACATGATCGGCAAGCTCAAGGTCGTCTCGTTGCTGGAGTCGCTGCCCGGCGTGGGTAAGGTGAAGGCTCGCGCGATCATGGAGGAGATCGGGATCGCCGAGACACGTCGTGTCCGCGGCCTCGGCCCCCACCAGTCCGCGGCCCTCATCGAGAGGTTTGGCTGACATTTCCGCACACCCGCCCGTGCCCCGTCCTGCCCGTCTGACCGTCCTGGCGGGACCGACCGCCGTCGGGAAGGGCACGGTGTCCGCGGACATCCGCGCCCGGTACCCGGAGGTCTGGTTGTCCGTGTCGGCGACGACGCGCGACCCCCGCCCGGGCGAGCAGGACGGCGTGCACTACCTGTTCGTCGGCACGGACGAGTTCGCCCGCATGGTCTCGGAGCACGAGCTGCTCGAGTGGGCCGTCGTCCACGGCCGCAACAGCTACGGCACCCCGCGGCGGGCGGTCGAGGACCGGCTCGCCGCGGGGGTGCCCGCGCTCCTCGAGATCGACCTGCAGGGGGCACGGCAGGTGCGGGCGTCGATGCCCGAGGCCCGGTTCGTGTTCCTCGCCCCACCGAGCTGGGACGAGCTGGTCCGCCGCCTCGTGGGGCGCGGCACCGAGGACGCGGAGGAGCGCGAGCGGCGGCTGACCACCGCGCGCGTGGAGCTCGCCGCGGAGTCGGAGTTCGACCACGTCATCGTCAACGACGACGTGCACCGCGCGACCGACGAGCTCGTCCGGGTGATGGGGCTCGAGCCGCGTCCAGTCGACGCGGGACCCGGCGCCGGGCCGGCACCAGGGAGCGGTGCGCAGCGGGCGGCGGCGCGCACGGAGTAGACTGGGAGGTCGGTGCGTGCGGCGAGCCGCCGCCGCCGACCTCCCGGGACGACCGTCGCGGGCGTCGTCGTCGGCCGCGTCATCCCCTCCCGCGCGCCGCACCACCGTACGAAACCGCTGCAGCGACCGGCTGCAGGACCCGAGAACCCCACGGAGCGAACTGTGTCCGGAACCGTCGCCGCCCCCGAGGGCATCACCGACCCGCCGATCGACGACCTGCTCGAGCACGTCGACTCGAAGTACGCGCTCGTCATCTACTCGGCGCAGCGCGCGCGTCAGATCAACGCGTACTACTCGCAGCTGAGCGAGGGCCTGCTGGAGAACGTCGGCCCGCTGCTCGAGACGCGCAACCAGGAGAAGCCGCTGTCGATCGCCATGCGCGAGATCAGCGCCGGCCTCCTGACGATCGAGAGCTCCGAGCCCGCCGAGGGCTCCGAGGACTGAGTCACCGACCGCCCCGCCCGGCTGCTGCCGGGCGGGGCGGTCTCGTGCGCGAGGAGCCCCATGAGGATCGTGCTCGGCGTCAGCGGCGGTGTCGCGGCGTACAAGTCCGTGCTGCTGCTGCGGCTCCTGCGCGAGCAGGGGCACCGGGTGCGGGTCGTGCCGACGGCGTCGGCCCTGCGGTTCGTGGGCGCGCCCACGTGGGAGGCCCTGTCGGGCGAGCCCGCCACGGACCAGGTGTTCGAGGACGTGGAGCACGTGCCGCACGTCGCGCTCGGCCAGGGCGCGGACCTCGTGGTCGTGGCCCCGGCGACCGCCGACCTGCTCTCGCGGGCGGCGACGGGGCGCGCGGACGACCTGCTCACGTCCACCCTGCTCACGGCGCGCTGCCCGGTGGTGATGGCTCCCGCCATGCACACCGAGATGTGGGAGCACCCCGCCACGGTGGCGAACGTCGCGACGCTGCGGGCCCGGGGCGTGCACGTGATCGAGCCGGCGTCGGGCCGGCTCACGGGCGCCGACACGGGACCGGGACGGCTGCCCGAGCACGAGGAGATCGCCCGCACGGCGCTCGAGATCGCGACGGGCGCCGCGGACCCGGTGCCGGCCACGGACCCGGGCCAGGGCGAGCCGCCGGTGCAGGGGCAGGACCTCGCCGGGCTGCACGTCGTGGTGTCCGCGGGCGGGACCCGCGAGCCGATCGACCCCGTGCGGTTCATCGGCAACCGGTCCAGCGGTCGCCAGGGTGCGGCGCTCGCGCGCGCGGCGCAGGCGCGCGGGGCGCGCGTGACGCTCGTCGCGGCGAACCTCGACGGCGAGGTGCTGGGGCCCGACGAGGGCACCGCCTCGGCACCGGTCCCCGGCGTGCACGTCGTCCCGGTCGAGACCACGGCGCAGCTGCGCGAGGCGGTGCGGACGGCGGCCGCGACGGCGGACGTCGTCGTCATGGCCGCCGCGGTGGCCGACTTCCGTCCGGTGAGCGCACCGGGGGCGAAGATCAAGAAGGTGCCCGGTCAGGGGCCGGCGCCGATCGTGCTCGTGGAGAACCCGGACGTGCTCGCCGAGCTCGCGCACGAGCGGCTGCGCCCGGGACAGGTGGTCGTGGGGTTCGCGGCCGAGACGGGGGACGGCGCGGGCTCGGTGCTCGACCACGGGCGGGAGAAGGCGCGGCGCAAGGGCGCCGACCTGCTCGTCGTGAACGCGGTGGGCGACGGTCGGGGCTTCGGCGTCGACGTGAACGACGTGACGATCGTCGACGGCTCGGGCGAGGTCGTCGCCACGGCGTCCGGCTCGAAGCGGGAGGTCGCGGACGCCGTGTGGGACGCCGTCGTGACCCGGGCGGCGGCGGCCGCCCGCTAGACGCGATGTCTCACCTGTCGGATGCTTGCGCCCACCCTGCGGGACGGTACGCTGTGCGCCATGGCTGATCTCCGTCTCTTCACGTCCGAGTCCGTCACCGAGGGTCATCCGGACAAGGTCTGCGACCAGATCTCGGACGCGATCCTCGACGCGATGCTCGCGCAGGACCCGACGTCGCGCGTCGCGGTCGAGTCCATGGTCACGACCGGTCTCGTGCACGTCGCGGGGGAGGTCACGACCGACGCGTACGTCGAGATCCCGCAGGTGGTGCGCGACGTCGTGCGGCGCATCGGGTACACGTCGTCCGCGATCGGGTTCGACGCGGACTCGTGCGGCGTGTCGGTGTCGATCGGCCAGCAGTCGCCGGACATCGCCCAGGGGGTGGACAAGAGCCTCGAGGATCGCGACGACGCGGCCGCGGGGCACGACCCGCTCGACGCCCAGGGCGCGGGCGACCAGGGCCTGATGTTCGGGTACGCGAGCGACGACACGCCGAGCCTCATGCCGCTGCCGGTCTGGCTCGCCCACCGGCTCGCGGAGCGCCTCGCCCAGGTCCGCCGGGACGGCACGGTCCCCGGCCTGCGGCCGGACGGCAAGACGCAGGTGACGATCGGCTACGACGGCGACCGGGCCGTGTCCCTGGACACCGTGGTGCTGTCCACGCAGCACGACCCCGACGTCGTGCAGGAGAAGCTGCACCGCCTGATCGCCGAGGACGTCGTCGCCCCGGTGCTCGAGGCCGCTGGCGTCGACCTGGACACGCGCGAGACGCGGCTCTTCGTCAACCCGACGGGGACGTTCGTCATCGGCGGGCCGCGCGGCGACGCCGGCCTGACGGGCCGCAAGATCATCGTCGACACCTACGGTGGCATGGCTCGTCACGGCGGCGGCGCGTTCTCCGGCAAGGACCCGTCGAAGGTGGACCGGTCGGCCGCGTACGCGACGCGCTGGGTGGCGAAGAACGTGGTCGCGGCGGGCCTGGCGCGCCGCTGCGAGGTGCAGGTCGCGTACGCGATCGGCAAGGCGCACCCGGTGGGCATGTACGTCGAGACCTTCGGCACCGAGACGGTGCCGGTCGAGCGCATCGTGGCCGCGATCCGCGAGGTCTTCGACCTGCGTCCGGCGGCGATCATCCGCGACCTGGACCTGCTGCGCCCCGTGTACGCCGCGACGGCGGCCTACGGCCACTTCGGCCGCGAGCTGCCGGACTTCACGTGGGAGCGCACGGACCGCGTCGCGGCCCTGCAGTCCGCCGTCTGAGCGCCGCACCGGCCCGCACGTCCTGCCCGCGCCCGGCTCCGGCCGTGCGGGTGGGCCGTGGTGGGATGAGGTCGTGAGCAGCGAGGACGGGACCGTTCGGGGTGCGGGAGGGCGCGTGCCCTTCCGGGACGCGGACGGCGAGGACGTCGGCGACCCCGCACGCACGGTCCAGGACGTGCTCCCCGGCATCGACGTCCCCGCTCCCGAGGCGCCGCGGCGTACGACGCCCGTGGGGGCGCTGGAGCTCGCCACCGAGCTCCCGGTCGCCCAGCTGGTGCTCGACCTCGCGCCCGCTCACCTGGACCGTCCGTACGACTACCTCGTGCCGGCGGCGATGTCCGACGCCGCGCAGCCGGGCGCGCGCGTCAAGGTGCGGTTCGCCGGGCGGGACGTCGACGGGTACGTCCTGGCCCGGCTCGACCGTTCGGAGCACCTCGGCCGGCTGCAGCCCGTGCGGCGGGTCGTGTCGCCCGAGACGGTGCTGGCGCCGCAGGTGCTGCGGCTCGCCCGCTCCGTCGCCGACCTGTACGCGGGCACCCTGCCGGACGTGCTGCGTCTCGCGGTCCCGCCCCGGCACGCGCGCGCCGAGCAGGGGCTGACCGCGGGGACGGTCCGGGTGCCGGCCGGCAGCGACGCGGCGGAGGAGTCCACCGCGCACGTCACGACGACCGGGACCACGACGGGGACGGAGCCCGGACCGTCGTCCGGCGTGCCGGCGACGGCGCCCACCGGTCCTGGCGCGGCCTCGGTGTGGGGCGCCTACCGGGCCGGTCCCGCGTTCCTCGCCCACCTCGCGCGCGGTGGCGCGCCGCGCGCCGTCTGGACCGCGCTGCCGGGGCTCGCCCCCGCGCCGGACCGCCCTGAGGGAGGCGGACCCGCGGCCGGGGACGGAGCGGCAGGTCGCGGTCGACGACGCGGGGGCGCGGGCACGGTCCTGCCCGTCACGCACTGGGCGGCGGCGGTCGCGGAGGCGGTGCGCGTGGTGCGTGGCGTCGGACGGGGCGCGCTCGTCGTCGTGCCGGACGCGCGTGACGTCGACCAGGTGTGCGCGGCGCTCGCGGCGGCGGGCCTGGGTGCGTGGGACTCCGCGAGCGGTGGCGAGGTGGTCCGGCTGACGGCCGACGAGGGACCCGCGCCGCGCTACCGGGGCTTCCTCGCGGTCCGGCGCGGGCTCGCGCGCGTCGTCGTCGGCACGCGCGCGGCGGCGTTCGCGCCCGTCGCGGACCTGGGGCTCGTCGTGTGCTGGAACGACGGCGAGGACACGCTGGCGGAGCCGCGCGCCCCGTACCCGCACGCGCGCGAGGTCCTCGCGCTGCGCAGCGAGCAGGAGGGCGCGGCGTACCTGCTGGGCGGTCACGGGCGCACCGTCGCGGGGCACGCC
The DNA here is from genome assembly GCF_055181235.1 of Cellulosimicrobium sp. So1_17. NCBI lineage: Bacteria > Bacillati > Actinomycetota > Actinomycetes > Micrococcales > Promicromonosporaceae > Cellulosimicrobium > Cellulosimicrobium sp. So1_17. The sequence continues at coordinate 816,967 of NZ_CM143702.1, read as the reverse complement.
CTGCTCGCGCGCGGGTGGGCGCACGACCTCGCGGCGGCGCGCGACGTCGTGCGGTCCCGGGCGCCGCGCGTGCGCGCCCTGACGTCGGTCGAGCTCGCCGCCGAGGGCCCGGGTGCGGCGGCGCGCATCCCCACCGCGGCGTGGCGCGCGGCCCGGTCCGCGCTCGAGCACGGACCCGTCCTCGTGCAGGTGCCGCGGTCGGGGTACCTTCCCGTCGTCGCGTGCGCGCGGTGCCGCACGCCCGCGCGCTGCACGGCCTGCCACGGCCCGCTCGCCCTGCCGGGGCCGGGCGCGGCGCCGCAGTGCGCGTGGTGCGGCGCGCTCGCGGGCGGCTGGTCCTGCCCCGAGTGCCACTGGACGGGTCTGCGCTCGGTCCGGGTGGGGTCGCAGCGCACGGCGGAGGAGCTGGGCCGCGCGTTCCCGGGCGTGCCGGTGCGGATGTCCGGCGCGGGGGCGGCCGGCGGCGTGCTGGCCGCGGTGGGCGGCGAGCCGGCCCTCGTCGTCGCGACGCCCGGCGCGGAGCCGGTCGCCGACGGCGGGTACACGGCCGCCCTGCTGCTGGACGCCGCGGTGAGCACCGCGCACGTCGGGCTCGACGTCGCGCAGGACGCGCTCGCGCGCTGGCTCGCCGCGGCCTCGCTCGTGCGCCCGGCGGGCGACGGCGGTCAGGTGCTCCTCGTCGGCGACGCCGCGCCCGCGCCGACGAACGCGCTCGTCCGGTGGGACCCCGCGGGTCTCGCGGACCGCGAGCTCGACGAGCGTGCCGAGCTCGCGCTGCCGCCCGCGGTGCGCGTCGCCGCCGTCACGGGCGACCGTGCCGCGGTGGCGGCGGTCCTCGACAGGGTGGGGCTGGCGGGACCGGACACGGTGCTCGGACCGGTCGAGGTCGCCCCCTCGCGGCCCGACGACGCCCCCGACCTCGCCGGCGGTGCCGCTCGTCCGGTGCGCGCCGTCGTGCGCGTCCCGCACCGGGACGGGCGCGAGCTCGCCCGCCAGCTCGGCGCCTCGCTCGCCGTCCGCTCGGCACGACGCGAGAGCGGTTCCGTCCGTGTGCAGCTCGACCCGAAGGAGATCCTGTGACCGACCGCCACCGCGAGACGGGTGCCGCCCCACGAGCGGTCGACGCCGTGCTGTACGACTTCGGCAACGTCCTGGTCGGCTGGGACCCGTACCGCGCGTACGACGGGCACGACGCCGAGGCCGTCGAGACGTTCTTCGCCGACGTCGACTTCCCCGCGCTCAACCACGGGAGGGACGCGGGGGCGACGTGGGCCGAGGCCCGCGCGGCGGTGGCCCGCAGCCACCCGCACCACGTCGACCTGCTCGACCGGTACCTCACGCACTTCACCGCGACCCTCTCCGGACCCGTGGAGGGTTCGGCCGAGCTCGTGGACGAGCTGCGCGGGCTGGGGCTGCGTCTGTACGGGCTGACGAACTGGTCCGCCGAGCTCTTCCACCACGCCGCCGACGCCGCGCCCGCGACCACCTTGATGGACGACGTCCTCGTCTCCGGCCGGGAAGGTCTCGCGAAGCCGGACCCCGCGATCTTCGAGCGTGCGATCGGGCGTTTCGGCCTCGACCCGCGACGCACCCTCTTCACCGACGACAGTGCCGCGAACGTCGACGCCGCCGCCCGGCTCGGGTTCCGTACGCACCTGTTCCGGGGGACGCCCGGCCTGCGAGCCCTGCTGCGGGACCTCGGTGTCGACGTCGCCCGTCCCCGCCCGAGCTGACCGCCGCGCGCCCGTCCGCCCGGCCGCCGGTGCCGCCCGTCCCGGGCCCGCGGCACGGTCGCGCCGCGTCCCCGGGCGCCGTCGTCCCGCGGCCCGGGACCTAGACTCGGGCCCATGCGCCTGCTGTTCGCCGGGACCCCGGACACCGCGGTCCCCTCTCTCGACGCCCTGCTCGGCTCCCGCCACGAGGTGGTCGCCGTGCTCACGCGCGCCGACGCCCCCGCGGGACGCGGGCGTCGCCTCACGCCGAGCCCCGTGCGGGTGCGGGCGCAGGAGGCGGGTGTCCCCGTCCTGACGGGTCGACCCCGCGGCGAGGAGTTCCTCGCCACGCTGCGCGACCTGCAGGTCGACGCGGCGCCCGTCGTGGCGTACGGCGAGATCCTGCGCCCCGACGTCCTGGCCGTGCCGACGCACGGATGGGTGAACCTGCACTTCTCCGTGCTGCCCGCCTGGCGCGGTGCGGCGCCGGTGCAGCGCGCGATCATCGCCGGCGACGAGGTGACCGGCGCGACGACGTTCGTCCTCGAGGAGGGCCTCGACACGGGCCCCGTCCTCGGGACCACGACCGAGACGATCCGCCCCCGCGACACCTCCGGCGACCTCCTCGGCCGCCTCGCCGTCTCGGGCGCCGGGCTGCTCGTCGCGACGCTCGACGCGCTCGAGGACGGCACCCTGCGGCCTCAGCCCCAGCCCGCCGACGGCGTGTCCCACGCCGCGAAGCTCACGACCTCCGACGCGCGTGTGCGCTGGGACGTGCCGGCGCTCGCGGTCGACCGCCTCGTGCGCGGCTGCACGCCCGCCCCGGGTGCCTGGACCACCGTCCCGGACGCGTCGGGAGGTCCGACGCGCCTCGGCCTCGGCCCGGTGACGCCGCGCCCCGACGTCACGGACCTCGCACCCGGCGCGCTGAGGGCGGGCAAGCGAGAGGTCCTCGTCGGCACGGTCACGCACGCCGTCCAGCTCGGCGACGTCGCACCGGTGGGCAAGAAGCACATGCCCGCCGCCGACTGGGCGCGCGGCGCACGGCTTCGCGAGGGCCTCGTGCTCGGCGCGGCGGAGGTGGCGGCGTGACCGCGGGCAGCGGGACGCGCGGGTCCGACGACCGCCGACGGGACCAGGGGTCGAACGCACGTTCGAGCGGTCGCCCCGATCGAGGCGCGCGTGACGACACGGGGTCGAACTCACGTTCGAACCCGGCCCCACGAGGAGGGACCGGTGCGTCGAACACGCGTTCGACGGCCGCCTCCGGCAGCAGTCGCTCGAGCCGCGACGGCGGTGCCGAGGACGCCCGCCGCGACGCCCGCGGGCGCCAGCGCGGCGCCGCCCGCTCCCGCGGCGAGGCGAGCCGCTCCTCCGTCGCCCCGTCGCAGCGCCGCAAGGGCACCGACCCCGCGCGCACCGCCGCGTTCGACGTCCTGCGCGAGGTCGACGGCTCCGACGCCTACGCCAACCTCGTGCTGCCCCCGCTGCTGCGCCAGCGCGAGATCCGCGGGCGCGACGCCGGGTTCGCCACCGAGCTCGCCTACGGCACCCTGCGCCTGCGCGGACGCTACGACGCCATCCTCGCGCGGTGCCTCGACCGACCCCTCGGCCGCCTCGACCCGCCCGTCCTCGACATCCTGCGGCTCGGCGCCCACCAGCTCCTCGGCATGCGGGTCCCGCAGCACGCCGCGGTCTCGGAGACCGTCGGCCTCGCCCGCGCGTGCACCGGGGCGGGCAGCGCCCAGCTCGTCAACGCCGTCCTGCGCCGCGTCGCGCGCACCCCGCTCGACGACTGGCTCGCCCAGGTCGCCGCCGACGCCCCGGACGAGCTCACGGCGCTCGCGGCCACCGGCTCGCACCCCGTGTGGGTCGCCCGCGCCCTGCGCGACGCCCTCGCCGGCACGGGCCGCGACCCAGGAGAGCTCGCCGACCTCCTCGCCGCCGACAACGACGCGCCCCGCGTCACGCTCGTCGCCCGCCCCGGGCTCGCCGACCCCGACGAGCTCGCCGACGACCGCACCACCCCCGGCCGCTGGGCCCCCACGGCGCTCGTCCTCGACGGCGGCGACCCCGCCGCGTTCGGCGCCGTGCGCGACGGGCGCGCCGGCGTGCAGGACGAGGGCAGCCAGCTCGTCGCCCTGGCCCTCGCCGCCGCCCCGCTCGGCGACGGCGGCGCGGACGGCCCGTCGGTCGGCCCGGACGCCCGCTGGCTTGACCTGTGCGCCGGCCCCGGCGGCAAGGCCGCGCTCCTCGGCGCCCTCGCCGCCGAGCGCGGGGCCCGCCTCGTCGCGAACGAGGTCCAGCCGCACCGCGCCCGCCTCGTCGAGAAGGCGCTCGCGGCCGTGCCGCCCCATGCGGTGGAGGCCGTGCGGACCGGGGACGGGCGCGACGTCGGGCAGGACGAGCCCGCCGCCTACGACCGTGTGCTGCTCGACGCCCCGTGCACCGGCCTCGGCGCGCTGCGCCGCCGACCCGAGTCTCGTTGGCGGCGCACCCCCGGAGACCTCGCGGTCCTCACCGGCCTGCAGCGAGCGCTGCTCGCGTCCGCGCTCGACGCCGTGCGGCCCGGGGGAGTGGTCGCCTACGTCACGTGCTCCCCGCACCTCGCGGAGACCCAGGTGGTCGTCGCGGACGTGCTGCGCCGCCGCGACGACGTCGAGATCCTGGACACGCCCGCGGTGGTCCGTGGTGTCGTCCGGCCGGAGTCCCGTGACGCCGTGGACCTGGGTGCGCGCCAGGACGTCCAGCTGTGGCCGCACGTCCACGGCACCGACGCCATGCACCTCACGCTCCTGCGACGCACGGCCGGCTGATCGCGCCGGGTGTCGGGATATCACGCCGTGGATCCGGTGTCGTGTTAACCTGACCCAACGGTCGCGTCAGCGAATCACGACACCGGAGGGTCTCATGGCCGACACCTGGACCACGCCGCGCAACCCGCGCGACCTCGGCACCTACCTGAGCCACGTCCGCAGGGCCCGAGGCCTCACCCAGGCGCAGGTCGCCGACGACCTCGGCATCACCCGCCAGTACCTCTCCGAGCTCGAGAACGGCGTCGAGAACCTCTGGGTCCAGCGGCTCTTCGAGCTCCTCGACGTCCTCGAGGTCGACCTGCGCCTCCAGGAGCGCCCGTGACCTTCACACCCACCGTCACGGCCTGGCTCTACGACACCCCCGTCGCGACCCTCGCACCCGCCGACGCCCGCAGCGCCGACGGCACCCACCGCGTCACGCTCACCTGGACCCCCGAGGCGCTCGACCGCTGGGGACGCAACGCCCGCGTGCTGTCCCACCTCCTGCCCCTCACGGCGCCGGACGACCCACCACCCCACCCCGCCCGCGTCGCCGCCTGGCTCGACGGGCTCCTGCCCGAGGGACGCACCCGCGACGCCCTCGCCATCGACGCCGGCATCGACCCCGACGACACGCTCGCCTTCCTCGCCCGCTACGGCCACGACACCGCCGGCGCCGTCCTCCTCACCGCCGCCGGGCACACCCCCGCCCCACCCGCACCACCCGAACCCCTCGGCGACGCCGCCGTGGCACGCCTCCTGCGCGCCGCCGCCGCCCGCGCCGGCGGCACGGAACGGCACGAGCACCTCACCAGCTCCCTGCCCGGCATGGAGCCCAAGATCACGCTCCTGCGCGACCACCACGGCTGGGCCCGGCCCCACGGCACGAGCCCCACCACCCACATCCTCAAGCTCGCCCGCCCCTCCGACTCGCCCACCGCCGACCTCGTCAACACCGAGGCCGCCAGCCTCGACCTCGCCCGCCGCACCGGCCTCACCACCGTCGACGCCCACGTCACCGAGATCGAGGGCGAACGCTGCATCGTCGTCACCCGCTACGACCGCGTCCCGCACCCCACCGGCATCCGCCGCGTCCACCAGGAGGACACCGCCCAAGCGCTCGGGATCAACACCCGGGACCCCGAACGCAAGTTCCAGCACGGCCGCGCCCTGCCCTCCCTCGCCCGCATCGCCCGCGTCCTGCGCGACGACGGCACCCGGCCCGACCCCCTCCTCGCCCTCACGACCTTCAACCTCGCCATCGGCAACACCGACGCCCACGCCAAGAACATCTCGCTCCTGCGCCACGACGACGGCACCGTCCGCCTCGCCCCCGCCTACGACGTCTCCATGCACCTCCACCACCCCCACGCCTCCCGCACCTTCGCCATGGACGTCGCCGGCACCCGCGACATGGACGCCCTCACCGCCGAGCACCTCGTCGCCGAAGGCACCACCTGGGGGCTGCCCCGACGCCGCGCCCACCGCGTCGTCACCCGCACCCTCGACGACCTCGCCGGGGCGCTCGCGGACGTCGACCGTGACGCCCACCCCGGGGTCGGGCGGCGCGCGTGGCGCACGGTCGAGGAGCGCACGGCCACCCTGCGCCGCCAGGCGGCGAGCCTCTAGCCAGGAACCGTCCCGGCGGTCCCGGCGGTCCCGGCGTCGTCCGCCGGTGTCGTCAGGGTGCGCTGCAGGAGGATCGTGTCGACCCACCGGCCGTGCTTGAAGCCGACCGCGGTCAACCGTCCCGCCTCCACGAACCCGAACCGGCGGTGCAGCGGGAGGGAGCCCGCGGCGTCGGGCACGTCGGCGACGACGGACACCACCTGGCGCACGCCCGAGGCGCGGAGCGCGTCGAGCAGGGCGTCGAGGAGCGCCGTGCCGATGCCCTGACCGGTGTACCGGGGGTCGAGGTAGATCGTGTCCTCGACGGTGTGCCGGTACGCGGCCTTCGGCCGCCAGGGGGCGGCGTAGGCGTACCCGGCGACGACGCCGTCGACGTCGGCCACGAGGAACGGGAGGCCCCCGTCGGCGAGCTCGCGTCGCTTGGCCTCCCAGCGCCCGACGTCCCACGGCTCCTCCTCGAAGGTCACCTGCGTGTCGCGGACGAACGGGGCGAAGATCTCCACGACGCGCGGGAGGTCGGCGGCGACGAGCGGACGGACGGTGGCACGCGGCGGGGGAGGGGAGGAGTCCACGGGGCGATCGTAGGGTGCGGCGCGCAGAGGGTGGCGCCCTAGGCTGGTGCCCATGGCAGCCCTCATCGCCCCGAGCATCCTGTCCGCCGACTTCGCCAACCTCGAGCGGGACCTCCGCGCGATCGAGTCCGCGGACTACGCGCACGTCGACGTCATGGACAACCACTTCGTGCCGAACCTCACGCTGGGGCTCCCGGTCTTCGAGCGGCTCGCCCAGGTCTCCCCGGTGCCGATCGACGCGCACCTCATGATCGACGACCCGGACCGCTGGGCGCCGGCGTACGCGGAGGCCGGCGCGGCGTCGGTGACCTTCCACGCGGAGGCGGCGACGGCGCCCGTGCGGCTCGCGCGCGAGCTGCGCCGGCTCGGGGCGCGGGCGGGCGTCGCGCTGCGCCCCGCGACGCCCGTCGAGCCGTTCCTCGACCTGCTGTCCGAGGTCGACATGATCCTCGTCATGACGGTCGAGCCGGGCTTCGGCGGCCAGTCGTTCATCGACGGCACGCTGCCCAAGATCCGCCGCGCGCGGGAGGCGGTGAGCGAGGCGGGCCTCGACGTCTGGATCCAGGTGGACGGGGGAGTGTCGCGGTCCACGATCGAGCGCGCGGCCGACGCCGGCGCGAACGTCTTCGTGGCGGGGTCGGCGGTCTACGGGGCCGAGAGCATCCCGGGGGAGATCCAGGCGCTGCGGGAGCTGGCCGAGGCGGCGCACGTCCACTGACGTCGCGCTGACGCGTCCCGGCGAGCGGGACCGTCGCAACGGCTGCCGCTACGCGATCGCCGTCGACGTCCGTCCTTCAAAAAAAGTGTGCCAAGCGCACTTCGCCACAGATCACCACCCAGCAGCACCCACCACCAGCACGGAAGGACCGGCCTCGGCCGGCGCCCGAGGAACGCCGCCCGGGTCGAGCTCGTGCTCCCGCGCGTCGGCGTTCACGCTCGTGTTCACGTTCATGTTCACGTCCGTCCGGCCACCGGACCATGGGGGAGGGCCCGTGCCGGTGTGGCATCCTGGACGGCAGCAGTACGCACGAACGTGCTCCGGGGTCGGTGCAATTCCGAGCCGGCGGTGACAGTCCGCGACCCGCGCCCTACGCGCGGTTGACCTGGTGGAACTCCAGGACCGACGGTGACAGTCCGGATGGGAGGAAGCACGTGCGGCGCGGTCGACCCCTCGGGGGAGCCGGCCACGTGTGACCCGGACGGTCGTCCGGTTCCGCGTGAGCCGTCGACCTCGGCGAGCCGACCCGCCGTGGTGAGCGTCGGCGTCGGGTCCCACGGGCCTTGGCGACGCGCCCGCCCTCGCCCCGGAGTACCCGTGCCCGGCAGGACGAGGACCGATGGGCGCGCAGCACCTGACGATCGACGGCGCGATGTCGCGCGCGCTCGAGCTCGCCGCGCGCGGCCCGGCGTACGGCCCCAACCCGCGGGTGGGCTGCGTCCTGCTCGCCCCGCCCACGGGTGCGGGCCCCGTGCCCGACGGAGCGGCCGCCGACGCCGTCGACACCCGGGTGCGCGTCGTGCTCGCCGAGGGGTACCACCGGGGGGCGGGCACGCCGCACGCGGAGGCCGCGGCGCTTGCCGACGCCCGTGAGCGCGGGGTCGACGTGCGCGGCGCGACGGCGGTCGTGACCCTCGAGCCGTGCGCGCACGTCGGACGTACCCCACCCTGCGCGGACGCGCTCCTCGCGGCCGGTGCGGCCGAGGTCGTCCACGCCGTCGACGACCCGAACCCCGCCGCGGCGGGTGGTGCCGCACGCCTGCGTGCCGCCGGCGTCCGCGTCGTGAGGGGCGTGCGCGCAGCCGAGGGGTCCGCCCTGCTGCACGTGTGGCTCACCGCGGTACGCCGCGGGTCGCCGTACGTCACGCTCAAGACCGCCACGACGCTCGACGGGTTCGTCGCCGCGCAGGACGGGACGAGCCGCTGGATCACCGGCCCGGAGTCGCGTGCGCACGCCCACCGCGTCCGGGCGACCGTCGACGCCATGGCCGTCGGCTCGGGCACCGTCCGCGCCGACGACCCGGCGCTCACCGCGCGCCTGCCGGGTCCCGACGGCGTCGAGCGGCTCGCCGACCACCAGCCGCTGCGTGTCGTCGTCGGGCGCTCGGGGATCCCACCGCGCGCGCGGCTGCGCGGCGAGGGCGGCGCTCTCGTGCACGTGCGCACGCACGACGTGGCCGAGGTGCTCGCGGAGCTCGCCGCGCGCGACGTGCGGCACGTGCTCGTCGAGGGTGGTCCGACGCTCGCGACGGCGTTCCTCGCGGCGGGCGCGGTCGACGAGCTGCACGCCTACGTCGCCCCGGTGCTGCTGGGGTCCGGTCTGCGCGTCGTGGGCGACCTGGGCGTGACGACGATCGGGGCCGCGCGGCGGTTCCGCACGATCGAGGTACGGCGTGTCGGTGACGACGCGCTGACGGTGTCGAGACGGATCGGCTGAGAGGCAGGAGAGACCGCATGTTCACGGGGATCGTCGAGGAGATCGGCTCGGTGCGCGAGATCGCGTTCCCGGGCGGCGGAGGCACGGACGCGGTGCTGACGATCGAGGGGCCGCTGGTGACGTCGGACGCGTCGCCGGGTGACTCGATCGCGGTCGACGGCGTGTGCCTCACCGTCTCCGCGCTCGGCGACGACGGGACGTTCCGTGCCGACGTCATGCCGGAGTCGCTGCGCCGCACGACGCTCGGCGACCTCCGTCCGGGGTCGCGGGTCGACCTCGAGCGGGCGGTGCGCGTGGACGCCCGGTTGGGCGGCCACGTGGTGCAGGGGCACGTCGACGGCGTCGCGACGCTCGCGAGCCGCGACCCGGGAGACCGCTGGGACGACCTGGTCTTCTCCGCGCCGGCCGCGCTCCTGCGCTACGTCGCGGAGAAGGGGTCGATCGCGGTGAGCGGGGTCTCGCTCACGGTCACGCACGTCGACGACACGACGTTCGGCGTCTCCCTCATCCCGACGACGCTCGAGGCGACGGTCCTCGGCGCGCTGACCCCCGGGGACCGCGTGAACCTCGAGGTCGACGTCCTCGCGAAGTACGTCGAGCGGCTGCTCGCCACCGGAGCGTCGTCGTGAGCGGGGGCGACGCCGTGGCGGACGACGCGGTGACGGGCACGGCCGCGAGCGCCGCGGCTGCGGGGTCGGGCGGGGTGCGGCTGGGCACGGTCGAGGAGGCGCTGGCGGCGCTCCGTGCGGGGCGGCCGGTGCTGGTGGCGGACTCCCCGGACCGGGAGAACGAGGCGGACGTGGTGTTCGCGGCGCGGGACGTGTCGGCGGAGTGGGTGGCGTGGACGATCCGTCACTCGTCGGGCTACCTGTGCGCGCCGATGCCGGCGGCGCGGGCGGACGCGCTGGAGCTGCCGTTGATGGTGCCGCGGAGCGAGGACCCGCGGCGGACGGCGTACACGGTGACGGTGGACGCGGCGTCGGGTGTGACGACGGGGATCTCGGCGCAGGACCGGGCGCGGACGTTGCGGGTGCTGGCGGACCCGGGGTCGGGTGCGGGCGACCTGATCCGGCCGGGGCACGTGCTGCCGTTGCGGGCCGTCCCGGGCGGGGTGCTGCACCGTGCGGGGCACACGGAGGCGGCGGTGGACCTGGTGCGCCTGGCGGGCGCGGGCGAGGTGGGGGGCATCGCGGAGCTGGTGCGCGACGACGGGTCGATGATGCGTCTGGAGGACGCGGCGGCGCTGGCGGAGCGGGACGGTCTGGTGCTGCTGACGATCGCGGACCTGGTGGCGTGGCGGCGGGTGCACGACCCTGCGGCGACGGAGCCGTCGGGTGCTGCGGGGGTGGACCGGGGGCTGTCGGTGCGGCGGGTGCACCGGACGGCGGAGGCGGCGCTGCCGACGGAGCACGGCGTGTTCCGCGTGCGGGGGTACCGGGACCTGCGGACGGGGGCGGAGCACGTGGCGCTGGTCCCGGCGGAGCAGGTGCCGGGGGGGCCGGTCTCGACCCGCCCGTCCGCGAGCGCCGGCGGTGAGGTGGCGCCGGTGGTGCGGGTGCACTCGGAGTGCTTGACGGGGGATGCGTTCGGGTCGTTGCGGTGCGACTGCGGTCCGCAGCTGCGGGTGGCGATGGGGCGGGTCGCGGCGGAGGGTGGTGCGGTGGTGTACCTGCGGGGGCACGAGGGTCGGGGGATCGGCCTGCTGGCGAAGCTGGGGGCGTACGAGCTGCAGGACGCGGGTCTGGACACGGTGCAGGCGAACCTGGAGCTGGGGTGGCCGGCGGACCGTCGGGAGTACGGGGCGGCGGCGGCGATCCTGGCGGACCTGGGGCTGTCGCGGGTGACGTTGCTGACGAACAACCCGGCGAAGGTGACGGGTCTGGTGGCGCACGGGATCGACGTCGCGGGGACGGAGCGGATCGAGGTGGGTCACGGGGAGCACAACCGGGCGTACCTGGTGACGAAGAAGGTGGCGATGGGTCACCTGCTGGAGACGATCGAGGCCCCGGGTGGGGTCGGGGCAGCTGTGTCGGTGTCGGACGGGTCGGGCGAGACGGAGGAGGGGCGATGAGTGGTGCGGGTGCGCCGTCGATCGAGGTGGACGGGTCGGGGCTGCGGGTGACGGTGGTCGCGGCGAGCTGGCACACGGAGGTGATGGACGGTCTGGTGGCGGGTGCGCGGCGCGCGCTGGCGGCGGCGCACGTGTCGCACGTGTCGGTGGTGCGGGTGCCGGGGTCGTTCGAGCTGCCGGTGGCGGCGGCGCGGGCGGTGGAGCACGGTGCGGACGCGGTGGTGGCGCTGGGTGTGGTGATCCGTGGGGGGACACCGCACTTCGAGTACGTGTGCCAGGCGGCGACCCTGGGGTTGACGGACGTGAGCGTGCGGTCGGGGGTGCCGGTGGGGTTCGGGGTGCTGACGTGCGACGACGAGCAGCAGGCGCTGGACCGTGCGGGTCTGCCGGGTTCGCGCGAGGACAAGGGTGCGGAGGCGGCGGAGGCGGCGGTGGCGACGGTCGTGGCGCTGCGGTCCCTGTGACGGTGGGTGCTGCGTCGTCGGTCGGTGTGACGTCGTGCCCGGTGGGCGGACCCGCGACGGGTCTGCCGGGGGCGCCGGATACCCTGGGTCGTGTGAAGACGTTCGAGTCCCTGTTCGCCGAGCTCTCGGAGAAGGCCACGACGCGACCCGCCGGTTCCGGCACGGTCGCGGAGCTGGACGCCGGGGTGCATGCGATCGGGAAGAAGGTCGTCGAGGAGGCGGCCGAGGTGTGGATGGCCGCCGAGTACGAGGGCGACGTGAAGACGGCCGAGGAGATCTCCCAGCTGCTGTACCACCTGCAGGTGCTCATGCTCGCGAAGGGCCTGAGCCTGCAGGACGTGTACGAGCATCTGTGAGCGGCCCGCGCGGGTGGCGTGACCTGCCGCCGTCCGCGAGCGCCGCTCGTCCGATCTCCCGCCCGTGCTCCTGTGCCCACCGTCTCCCCTGAACGAAGGTTCCACCATGCTGCGTATCGCCGTCCCCAACAAGGGGTCCTTGTCCGAGCCCGCCGTCGAGATGCTGCGCGAGGCGGGGTACCGCCAGCGGCGTGACTCGCGCGAGCTGGTGCTCGCGGACCCGGACAACGACGTCGAGTTCTTCTTCCTGCGTCCGCGCGACATCGCGGTGTACGTGGGGTCGGGGACGGTGGACGTCGGGATCACGGGTCGTGACCTGCTCCTGGACTCGGGGGCGGACGCCGTGGAGCACATGCAGCTCGGGTTCGGCGGGTCGACGTTCCGGTACGCGGCCCCGACGGGGGCGGTGACGTCGCTGGCGCAGGTGCAGGGGCTGCGGGTGGCGACGTCGTACGAGGTGCTGGTGGAGGGTCACCTGCGGTCGCACGGCGTGGACGCGACGGTGGTGCACCTGGACGGCGCGGTGGAGTCGGCGGTGCAGCTCGGCGTGGCGGACGTCGTGGCGGACGTGGTGTCGACGGGCACGACGCTGCGGGGCGCGGGGCTGGAGGTCTTCGGTGACCCGATCCTCGAGTCGGAGGCCGTGCTGATCCGTCCGCGCGCGGTCGCGGAGGCGGACGTGCCGGCGGGTGTGGAGGTGCTGAGCCGTCGTCTGCAGGGTGTGCTCACGGCGCGCCAGTACGTGCTCATGGACTACGACGTGCCGGTGTCGCTCGTGGAGCAGGCGGTGGCGATCACGCCGGGCCTGGAGTCCCCGACGGTCTCGCCGCTGCACGACCGGGACTGGGCGGCGGTGCGGGCGATGGTGCGCCGCGACCGGACGAACCAGGTGATGGACGCCCTGTACGACGTGGGTGCGCGCGCCATCCTGGTGACGTCGATCCACGCCTGCCGCATCTGACGGCCCCGTCGGTCGGCCCGCTTGCCGGGCGCACGGTGCGCCGCCCCGGAGCCGCGGTGGGTCGTGCCGTGGTGTGAGACGGTGGCGGCATGAGTGGTGCGCCGTTCCCGGAGGCGGGGCTGCCCGGAGACCGCCGCGACGATCCGTACCGGGTGTTCCGGCCTCGCTTCGGCCTGGTGTCGGCGTGGGCGACGGGCGTAGTGGTGGTGGGGGCCTGCGTCGTGGTGGGTGTCCTCGCGACGGGCCCGCTCGGGACGTCGTGGGTGAACCGGCTCTCTCTCGCCGCGTTCGCGCTGTTCGCGGCGTGGCTCCTGTGGCGCCTCGGCGGGGTGCACGCCGTGCCGAGCCGTGCGGGTCTGCGCGTGCGCAACGTCATCTACACGCGCGAGCTCGAGTGGGCCCAGGTGGTGTCGGTGCGGTTCGGCAGCGGCGACCCCTGGGTGCGTCTCGACCTGGCGGACGGGTCCACGCTCGCGGTGATGGGGATCCAGCGGGCCGACGGCGCACGCGGCGACCTCGAGTCGCGTCGCCTCGCCGCGCTGGTCCAGGCGCACGGCGAGGCGCGCGAAGGGCACGACCGCTAGCACGGGTCGGCATCCGTGCCGCGTCGCGATCGCCCCCGGGGACGCTGCGGGGACGGTCGTCCCGCTGAGGCTGCTGCACGGGAGAGGCCCCCACCCGGTCCGGGTGGGGGCCTCTCCTCGGCTCGTCAGGCCTGAGGTCGTCAGTACGACGTGCGCTGGCGCGGCTTGCGGTCGTCGTGACGGTCCGCGCGGTCGCGACGCTCGTCGCTCCGACCCGAGGGGCCGTGGGCGCCGCGGGGACGGTCGCCCGTGGGGCGCGGTGCGCGGCCCCGTGCCGGCGGCGCGCCCTCGTCGACGCGGATGCGCAGGAACTTGCCCGCCACCCGGGCCCGCGAGATGCGGTCGAGCGTCGCGTCGTCGAGCGGCGCGGCGATGTCGACGAGGGAGAACGACGGGAAGATGTCGATCTTGCCGACGTCCGACCCGTTGAGACCCGCCTCGTTGGTCAGCGCACCGACGATGCCGCCCGGCTGCGCGCCGTGCGTGTGACCCACCGACAGGCGGTACCGGGTCCCGACGGCGTCGCGACGGATGCCGCGCGTCCCGTCACCGTCGCGCCGGCCCGACGCGCGGTCGCCGCGAGACGCACCACGGTCGCCGGAGCGCTCGGTGCGGGCCGAGCGTGCCTGGTCGCGGGCCTGCGCCCGCTCCGCCTCGAACCGCTCCTGCTCCTCGAGGGCACGCGGGCCGTCGTCCCCGACGGCGAGCGCCACCAGCGCGGCGGCGAGGTCGACCGGGTCGACGTCCTGCTCGGTGACGAACGTGCGCACCATGTCGGCGTACATCGCGAGGCGCCCGGCCTCACGACGCTCCGGGACCTGCTGGAGGAGGCGGCGCGCCTTGTGCGCGGACACGTCCGCGGGGGAGGGGATCTCGACCTCCTGGAGCGGCGTGCGCGTGGTGCGCTCGATCGCGCGCAGACGCCCGCGCTCGTGCGGCGTGACGAAGCTCAGCGCCTCGCCCGTGCGGCCCGCACGACCGGTGCGGCCGATGCGGTGCACGTACGCCTCGGGCTCGCCCGGAAGGTCGAAGTTCACGACGAGGCCGATGCGGTCCACGTCGAGGCCACGGGCCGCGACGTCGGTCGCGACCAGCACGTCGAGGGCGCCGGAGCGCAGTCGCTCGACGATCTTCTCGCGGTCCTTCTGCGCGACGTCGCCCGAGATCGTGGCGGCGGAGATGCCGCGCTCGACGAGCGCGGAGCCGACCTCCTCGGCCGCGCCGCGCGTACGGGTGAAGACGATCGCGGCGTCGGCGTCCGACGTCGCGAGGACGCGGGCGAGCGACCCGGTCTTGTGGCGGAACGGCACGACCGCGTACGTCTGGCGGACGCTCGTCACGGTGGAGGACTGGCGCGAGACCGCGATCTCGACCGGGTCGTTGAGGTGCTCGGCCGCCACCCGACGGATCGGGGCCGGCATGGTCGCGGAGAAGAGGGCGACCTGACGCTCGCGCGGCGCGCGGGAGAAGATCGTGTCGACGTCCTCCGCGAAGCCCATGCGGAGCATCTCGTCGGCCTCGTCGAGCACGAGGAAGCGCACGTCGTCGAGCACGAGGGTGCCGCGCTCGATGTGGTCGATCACACGACCCGGGGTACCGACGACGACCTGCGCGCCGGCCGCGAGCGCCCGCTGCTGCGGCTGGTACGGCGAGCCGCCGTACACCGCGAGGACGTCGACCCTGGGCAGCTGCGCGGCGAACGTCTCGATCGCGTCGGCGACCTGCATGGCGAGCTCGCGCGTCGGGGTCAGCACGACCGCCTGCACGCGCCGCAGCGTGGGGTCGATCGCGGCGAGCAGCGGCAGGCCGAACGCGGCGGTCTTGCCGGTGCCGGTCTGCGCGACACCGGTGATGTCACGGCCCGCGAGGAGCGCGGGGATGGCCTGCGCCTGGATGGCCGACGGCGTGACGAAGCCGAGGTCGGCCACGGCGCGCCCGAGCGCGGCGGGGAGCCCGAGGGACGCGAACGTCGCGTCGTCCACCGCGGGAGCGGCGGGGGTGGAGTCGGTGGAGGAGTGGTCGAGGGCGCGCGAGGGCGCGACGACGTCAGCAGTCATGGGGCGGTGAGGACCGTTTCGTGTCGGGGTGGGGAGTGGCGTGCGGTCGCCAGGTCGGCTCTCGCAGGTCGCACTCCCGAACACACCTGGCCGGGCGCCGACCGCGGCCGATGACGGCCGTGCGGGCGGGGGATCCGGCCACTCTCACAGAACACGCGGGACGAGCGACGAACTCCACAGGTGACCACCATCCTACCGGAGCGGGCGGACCGGGGCCGTGACCGGGTCGGTGACGTCGCTCACCCGGTGAGCGACGCGCGTCCGCAGACCGTTCCCCGGGACGCGACGGGGTGATTTCGGACGACGCGTCCCGCCCGCCCGGAAATGCGCACCCCGGGCGGGGTGCGCCGTACGTAGGATGGTCGCGCGGCGCGAGCCGCGATCCTCAGGCGAGGCAGGACGAGCAGGGGCGGTGAGCGTGGCACCAGGGCAGCGGGTCAGCTCCCGTGTCGTGACCGTCCCGAACGTCATCAGCTTCCTGCGCCTGCTGCTGGTCCCGGTGTTCGCGGTCCTCATCGTCGAGGGCTACGACGTCTGGGCGCTCGTCGTCCTCGCCGTCTCGGGCGCGTCCGACTGGCTCGACGGGGTGCTGGCCCGCCGCCTCGACCAGGTGAGCCGCCTCGGGCAGATGCTCGACCCCGCCGCGGACCGGCTCTTCATCCTCGTCACGCTGCTCGGTCTCGCGTGGCGCGACGTCGTGCCCGTGTGGCTCGTGGTCGTCATCGTCGCGCGCGACCTGCTGCTCGTCTGCCTGCTGCCGTGGCTCGCCCGCCACGGGTACGGGCCCCTGCCCGTGAGCTTCGCGGGCAAGGCCGGGACCTTCGCCCTGCTGTACGCGTTCCCGCTGCTGCTCCTCGCGGAGATGCCGGGCTGGCTCGGCGACGTGGCCGCGGTCGTCGGGTGGGCGTTCACCTGGTGGGGCATCGGCCTGTACTGGCTGGCCGGCGTGCAGTACGTCGCGCAGACCCGATCCCTCGCGGCGAGCGGCGACCTCGGCACCGGTGCGGGCGCGCACGGTCCGGAGGGGACGCCGTGAGCCAGGACCCGCAGCCCGCGCGCACCGGCCCCGTCGACGCGTCCATGACGCTGCTCAACGAGGTGATGCACCGCCCGCTCGACCCCGGGTACGCGGCCGCCGCGGCCCGCCGCGCCAGGGACGGCGACGCGCCGCGCGGGCGGGGGCGGACCGTCCTCCTCGTCGTGCTCGCCGTCGTCCTCGGCCTCGTCACCACCGCCGCGACCCTCGACCTGCGAGCGCCGCAGCCCGCGGTCATCGAGGCTCGCGCGACGCTCGAGCAGGAGATCACGGACCGGCAGGCCGACGCGGACGCGCTCGCGACCCGCTCCAACGAGGTCTCCGCGGAGATCGAGGCGCTGCAGGACGAGGCGCTCGGCGGCCTCAGCGACGACGTGCTCGCCGACCTGCAGCGGGAAGGCGCGGCCACCGGGTCCCAGGCCGTCGAGGGGCCCGGCGTCGTCGTCACCCTCGACGACGCGAGCGGGGGGCTCGGGGCGGACGACACGTCCTCGGCGAACCTCGTCCAGGACTCCGACCTGCAGCGCGTCGTGAACGCCCTGTGGTCCGGAGGGGCTGAGGCCGTCGCGATCAACGACCAGCGCCTGACGGGGCTGTCCGCGATCCGCAGCGCGGGCGACGCGATCCTCGTCGACCTGCAGCCCCTCGTCCCGCCGTACCACGTCGAGGCCGTCGGCGACGCCGACGCGATGCGGACGGCGCTCGTGCGCACCGGCGCGTCGGACTACCTGCGGCTGCTCAGCACGCAGTACGGCATCCAGTCGGGCGTGACCGCGCAGAGCAGGCTCGAGATCCCTGGCCGGCCCAACCCCACCCTGTACTTCGCGCGCGTCCCGGGCGCGCCCGTAGAATCCGACCCGGACCCCGCCGGCGACGGGTCCTCGCCCGAGGATCCCGCGCCAGGGGACGTGGCCGGCACCACCGAGGAACGGCAGGAGAGCGTCGAATGATCGCAGTCGTCGGACTGGTGGTGGGCATCGTGGCCGGGCTCGTCCTGCAGCCCACCGTCCCCGTCTACCTCCAGCCGTACCTGCCCATCGCCGTGGTCGCCGCGCTCGACGCGCTCTTCGGCGGCCTGCGCGCGATGCTCGACGGCATGTTCGACGACAAGGTCTTCCTCGTCTCGTTCCTGTCCAACGTCGTCGTCGCCGCCCTCATCGTGTTCCTCGGCGACCAGCTCGGCGTCGGGAGCCAGCTCTCCACCGCCGTCGTCGTGGTCCTCGGCATCCGCATCTTCTCCAACGCGGCCGCGATCCGCCGCCACGTCTTCAAGGCCTGACGATGGTTGCCGCGCCCACCGGACCCCCGGACCCCGAGCGGGACGACACCCCCGTCGACGAGACGCCCGTCGACGAGACGCAGGACGACCGCACGCAGGACGAGGACGCCGCGAGCGCCGCACCTGTCGACCCCGCGGCCCCGGGCGACCGGGATGTCCTCGGAGAGGACGAGCTCCCCGCGGACGCCGGAACCGAGCACGGCGACGACGCGTTGCGCGACCCACCGGCGTCCGACCGCGACGCCGCCACGCCGAGCGACGACGCGCGCGACGCACAGGGAGACGCCGAGCCGGACTCCCGGCGCGACGAGGACGCTGATCACCCCGACGCCGTCGCCGCGGACGACCGCGACGACCATGGCGACGCGGACCCCGACGTCGACCAGGACTCGGATCCCGACGTCGACCAGGACTCGGATCCCGACGCGGACCAGGACTCGGACCACGGCGCGGACCAGGGCGCGGGCGGGGACCCGGACCGGGATCGCCGCGCGGGAGAACCGCCCACGGGAGACCGGCAGCTCGCCGAGAGCGGGGCGCCCACCGAGGAGCCCCCCGCCGCCTCGAGCAGCCCGGTCGACGACACCGCGGACGACGCTGCCGGCACCTCGGACAGGACCGCCGAGCCGGTCGAGCCGGTCGAGCGGGCGCCCCTCGGCGCGGCGGCGACGTCCGACGAGCCCACGTCGACGCCGCACCGACCGGCCCCCGGCGGGCGGCACGGCGGGGGCGCGCTCCCCGAGCCGCAGGGGCTGCGCGGGCTGGGCAGGGTGCTGCGGCCCCGGGCCAGCCGGTCCCAGATCATCGTCGGCCTGCTGTGCGCGCTGGTCGGGTTCGCGCTCGTCGCGCAGGTGAGCCAGACCCAGGAGGACCAGCTGTCCTCGTTGCGGCAGAGCGACCTCGTCCGGCTGCTCGACGACGTGACGCAGCGGTCGGGCGAGCTCGAGGACCAGGTCTCGTCCCTCGAGGCGACGCGCGACGAGCTGCAGTCGGGCTCCGGCCGCGCACGCGCCGCGCTGGAGGTTGCGCAGCAGCAGGAGCAGACCCAGGGCATCCTCTCGGGACGCCTCCCGGCGCAGGGGCCGGGCGTCGAGATCGAGGTCGTCGAGGGCGAGACACCCCTCGACGCGTTCTCCCTGTTCAACGTCCTCGAGGAGCTGCGCAACGCCGGGGCCGAGGCCATGGAGGTCAACGGCGTGCGGCTCGTGGCGAGCAGCTACTTCGAGGACACCGCCGACGGGGTCGTGGTCGACGGCCAGCCGATCTCGTCCCCGTACCGGTGGACGGTCATCGGGGACCCGTCGACGCTCGAGACGGCGCTCGAGATCCCGGGCGGCGCGATGGCGACCCTCCGCGCCGACGGGGCGCGCACCACCATCCGCCAGCAGGAGACGGTCGACGTCACGGCCACGCGCGAGCCCGCCGAGCCCCGGTACGCGACGCCCGTCCCCGCCGACGACTGAGCGACGGGCGGTGCGCCGGTACCTCGGGACGCTTCCGGTGCTCTCCCGCGCCGGGTAGGTTGGGTGTACCGCGTCGGATGCACCGCATGACCTGCGGGTGTAGTAGTTTTCCCGCAGAAGGAGCGAAGCTCCCGATGCGTGACGAACCAGGTCACGAGGAGGGCGCCGTGAGTCCCGAGGAGGCGAGATGACTGTCCCAGGTGGTGCTGGCGTGCCGAACCGGGCGGGGAGCGACACGACGATCAGCTTCGGCCGGATCGAGGCACCTGTCGAGGAAGGTGTCCAGCCCGGTGGGCTGAGCCCCGAGGAGGTGGCCGCCGTCGCCGCTCTGCCGCGGCACTCCGCGCTCCTCATCATGCAGCGCGGACCGGGCCAGGGGTCGCGGTTCCTGCTCGACGCCGAGCGCACGGTCGCCGGCCGGTCGGAGCACGCCGACATCTTCCTCGACGACGTGACCGTGTCCCGCAAGCACGCCGAGTTCGTCCGTGAGGACGACCGCTTCGTCGTGCGCGACGTCGGCTCGCTCAACGGCACGTACGTCAACCGGAGCCGCATCGACGCCGCCGCGCTCGGCACGGGTGACGAGGTGCAGATCGGCAAGTACCGGCTCACGTTCCACGCCAGCCCGCACGCGGGCACCCCTGCCGGCGGGTCGGCCCCGCAGTCGTGAGCGCGTCGACGAGCGCCGTGCGCGTCCCGGAACCGGGGGAGGACTCCGGTCCGGAGCCGTGGCCGCACGGGATCTCCCGGCGCGCGACGATGCGGATCTCCGACGTCCTGCGCGCGCTCCGGACCGAGTTCCCGAACGTCAGCCACTCCAAGTTGCGGTTCCTCGAGGAGCAAGGCCTCATCGACCCCGTGCGTACCGCGTCGGGCTACCGCCAGTACAGCCCCGCCGACGTCGAGCGCCTGCGGTACGTCCTGGTGGAGCAGCGTGATCGGTACCTGCCGCTGAAGGTCATCAAGGAGAACCTCGCGGCGCTCGACGCCGGCACGGCCGCGGAGGGCATCGTGCCCCGCCTCGCCACGGCCGACGGCGATCCCGGCTCGGCCGCGGTCCGCCAGCGGTACACGGTCGACGCGCTCGTGTCCGCCGCGGGCGTCGACCGGGCCCTCGTCGACGGGCTGATCGAGGTCGGCGTGCTCACCCAGGCCCCCGGAGGGCAGCTCGACGCGCACGCCCTGGACGTCGTCGTGCTCGCGGCGGGACTCGCGGAGTACGGCATCGAGCCGCGGCACCTGAGGTCGTTGCGCACGGCCGCGGACCGGCACGTGAGCCTCGTGCACCAGGTGGTCGCCCCGTGGCGCAGCCAGCAGACCGCGTCCGCCCGCGCGCACGCGGGCACCGTCGCGGGGGAGGTCGGCGAGATGTGCTCACGGCTGCACACCGTCTTCCTCCGCCAGGGCATCGACGACCTGACCCGCTGAGCCGCACGAGGCGGGTCCCCCAGACCTGCCAGATGCCCGCGACCGTCGTACCGTGGACGGGTGAGCGACGACGTGCCGATGGTCCCCGTGGAGGTCCTCGGCGTCCGTCAGCAGCAGCGGGACCAGGAGATCGTGGTGCTGCTGCTCGACGGCGCGTCCGACCTCGTCGTGCCCATCGTCATCGGTCCGCGCGAGGCGAGCGCCATCGCGATGGCGCAGGCCGGTCTGCCCACGCCGCGACCGATGACGCACGACCTGCTGCGCGACCTGCTCGAGGCGGTCGACGTCCGGCTCGAGCGGGCCGAGATCGTCGCGCTCGACGGCGGGATCTTCTTCGCCGAGCTCGTGCTCAGCAACGGGGCACGGCTCGACTCCCGGGCGTCGGACGCCATCGCCGTCGCGGTGCGCACCGGCAGCCCCGTGCTCTGCTCGGCAGAGGTGGTCGCGACCGCCGGCGTCGAGGTGGTCGACGTCACCCAGCAGGAAGAGGTCGAGCGGTTCCGCGACTTCCTCGAGCACGTCACCCCCGAGGACTTCACCACCGAGGAGTGACACGCGCGAGGAGCGCTTCCCGTCATCACCGCAGCATCCGACTCAACCGGACAGAACGGACCTTCGACCTCAGGTCGAGGGTGAAGGACCGCCGTGCAGGGGGTGAGGTGGGCGACACGCCCGACGCGTCGGCTCGTCGGTCGTTGACGGCCCCCTGCGGCGCCCATAGCGTGGACGAGGACACCCCAGGAGGCGACAGTGAAGAGCAGCGGTGAGGCGAGCGTCGGGTCCGGCGCGACGGTTCCGCACGGTGCACAGGGTCTCCTCTTCGGGGAGGACATCACCGAGCAGGACACCACCACCGGCTACCGCGGCCCCACCGCGTGCCGGGCCGCCGGCATCACCTACCGACAGCTCGACTACTGGGCACGCACCGGACTCGTCGAGCCCACGGTGCGGCCCGCCGCGGGGTCGGGCTCCCACCGGCTGTACAGCTTCCGCGACATCCTCGTCCTCAAGGTCGTCAAGCGACTGCTCGACACCGGCGTCTCCCTCCAGCAGATCCGCACCGCCGTCGAGCACCTGCGCGAGCGGGGCGTCGACGACCTCGCGCAGATCACCCTCATGAGCGACGGCGCGAGCGTGTACGAGTGCACGTCGCCGGACGAGGTCGTCGACCTCGTCCAGGGTGGACAAGGAGTGTTCGGCATCGCCGTAGGACGCGTGTGGCGCGAGGTCGAGGGCACGCTCGCGGAGCTGCCGACCGAGTCGCTCGAGGACGTCGCCGAACCCGAGGTGAGCGAGCAGGACGAGCTCGCCGCGCGCCGTCGGGCACGCTCCGCCGGCTGACAGTCGCCGTAGGGCCGGCGGGCCCCGCTCTGTGGAGCACGTCACACGCTCGGCGAGGCCCCTGCGCCGGGGTGCGTGGGAGGATCGGCCGGAAGCCGGTCGGGGTCGGCAGCGCAGACCCGTGGCCGGACGGTCCGTCGGATGGAGTGCCGTGTTCTTTAAGGTCCTTGTCGCCAACCGTGCCGAGATCGCCGTCCGCGCGTTCCGCGCCGCGTACGAGCTCGGGGCGCGGACGGTGGCCGTCTTCCCGCAGGAGGACCGCAACTCCGAGCACCGCCTCAAGGCCGACGAGGCCTACGCCATCGGCGAGCCCGGGCACCCGGTGCGGGCCTACCTCGACATCGAGGAGATCGTGCGCGTCGCGCGCGAGTCGGGTGCCGACGCCGTCTACCCCGGCTACGGCTTCCTCTCCGAGAACCCCGACCTGGCGCGCGCGTGCGCCGACGCGGGGCTGACGTTCGTCGGCCCACCTCCCGAGGTCCTCGAGCTCGCCGGCAACAAGGTGCGCGCGCTCAGGGCGGCGCGCGAGGCGGGGCTGCCCGTCCTCGCGTCGTCGGAGCCGTCCGCCGACGTCGACCAGCTCCTCGCCGCGGCCGACGCGGTCGGGTTCCCCGTGTTCGTCAAGGCCGTCGCGGGCGGTGGCGGGCGTGGCATGCGACGTGTCGACACGCGCGAAGACCTGCCCGAGGCCCTCGCCGCCGCGATGCGCGAGGCCGACGGCGCGTTCGGGGACCCGACGGTGTTCCTCGAGCGGGCCGTGCTGCGGCCCCGCCACATCGAGGTGCAGATCCTCGCCGACGGCGCCGGGAACGTCGTGCACCTCTACGAGCGCGACTGCTCGCTGCAGCGCCGGCACCAGAAGGTCGTCGAGATCGCGCCCGCCCCGAACCTCGACCCCGCGATCCGCGACGCGCTGTGCGCCGACGCGGTGCGGTTCGCGCGCCACATCGGCTACCAGAACGCCGGCACCGTCGAGTTCCTCGTCGACACCGTCGGCGAGCGCGCGGGCCAGCACGTGTTCATCGAGATGAACCCCCGGATCCAGGTCGAGCACACCGTGACCGAGGAGGTCACCGACGTCGACCTCGTCTCCGCGCAGATGCGCATCGCGGCGGGGGAGACGCTCGAGGACCTCGGGATCCGTCAGGAGGACGTGCGGGTCAACGGTGCCGCCCTGCAGACCCGTATCACGACGGAGGACCCCGCGAACGGGTTCCGACCCGACACCGGCCGGATCATCGCCTACCGCTCGCCCGGCGGGGCGGGCGTGCGGCTCGACGGCGCGACCGCGACCGCCGGGTCGGAGGTCTCCGGCCACTTCGACTCCATGCTCGTCAAGCTCACGTGCCGCGGTCGCGACTTTCCGACGGCGGTCCGCCGCGCCCGGCGCGCGCTCGCCGAGTTCCGCATCCGGGGCATCCGCACCAACATCCCGTTCCTCCAGGCGGTGCTCGCCGACCCGGAGTTCGTCGCCGGGAACGTCGCCACGTCGTTCATCGACGAACGGCCCGAGCTGCTCTCCGCCCGCGAGAGCGCGGACCGGGGGACGCGGCTCCTCGCCTACGTCGGGGACGTCACCGTCAACCGCCCGCACGGCGCACCGCGCGCCGTGGCGGACCCGGCGCTCAAGCTGCCCGCGCTCGACCTCGGCGTCGCCGCGCCGCCCGGCACGCGCCAGGAGCTCCTCGAGCTCGGCCCGGAGGGCTTCGCCCGCGCGCTGCGCGCCGAGCAGCGCCTGCGCGTCACCGACACGACGTTCCGCGACGCGCACCAGTCCCTCCTCGCGACGCGCGTGCGCACGCACGACCTCGCCGCCGTCGCGCCGTACGTCGCGCGCGCCACACCCGGTCTGCTGTCCGTCGAGGCGTGGGGCGGGGCGACGTACGACGTCGCGCTGCGGTTCCTCGGCGAGGACCCCTGGGAGCGGCTCGCGACGCTGCGCGACGCGATGCCCAACCTCGCGATCCAGATGCTGCTGCGCGGGCGCAACACCGTGGGATACACGCCCTACCCGACGCAGGTCACGCGCGCGTTCGTCGCCGAGGCCGCGGCGACGGGGATCGACGTCTTCCGCGTCTTCGACGCCCTCAACGACGTCGACCAGATGCGCCCCGCGATCGACGCCGTCCGCGAGACCGGGACCACGGTCGCCGAGGTCGCCCTGTGCTACACCGGCAACCTGCTGGATCCCGCCGAGGACCTGTACACGCTCGACTACTACCTGCGCCTCGCCGAGCGCATCGTCGACGCGGGCGCGCACGTCCTCGCCATCAAGGACATGGCCGGGCTCCTGCGCCCCGCCGCCGCCGCGCGACTCGTCACCGCCCTGCGCGAGCGGTTCGACCTCCCCGTGCACCTGCACACCCACGACACCGCGGGCGGCCAGACGGCGACCCTCCTCGCCGCTGCGGCGGCCGGCGTCGACGCGGTCGACGCCGCGAGCGCCGCCCTGGCGGGGACCACGAGCCAGCCGTCGCTGTCGGCGCTCGTCGCGGCGCTCGAGCACACCGAGCGTGACACGGGGCTGTCGCTGCGCGCCGTCGCGGACCTGGAGCCGTACTGGGAGGGCGTGCGGCGTGCCTACGCGCCGTTCGAATCCGGGCTCCCTGGACCGACGGGCCGCGTGTACGAGCACGAGATCCCCGGGGGTCAGCTGTCGAACCTCCGGCAGCAGGCGATCGCGCTGGGGCTCGGGGAGAAGTTCGAGCAGATCGAGGCGATGTACGCGGCCGCGGACCGCATCCTCGGTCGCCTCGTGAAGGTGACGCCGTCGTCGAAGGTCGTGGGCGACCTCGCGCTGCACCTCGTGGCGGCCGGCGCCGACCCGGCGGAGTTCGCGGCGAACCCGCAGGCGTTCGACATCCCGGACTCGGTCGTCGGGTTCCTCGGCGGAGAGCTGGGTGACCCGCCGGGCGGGTGGCCCGAGCCGTTCCGGTCCCGGGCGCTCGAGGGGCGCGCCGCACGTGCCGGCGTGACCCCGCTGACCGACGAGGACGAGGCGGAGCTCGCGCAGCCGGGCCCGGTGCGCCGTCGTCGGCTGAACCACCTGCTCTTCGCGGGACCGACGAAGGAGTTCGAGCAGGTGCGCACGACGTTCGGGGACGTGTCCGTGCTGGACACCCCGACGTACCTCTACGGGCTGGAGCCCGGCCAGGAGGTCGCGGTCGGTCTCGAGAGGGGCGTGCGGCTCCTCGTCGGTCTCGAGGCGATCGGGACGCCGGACGGACGTGGGATGCGGACCGTGATGTTCACGCTCAACGGCCAGCTGCGCCCGATCCAGGTCCGGGACCGCGCGGTCGACGCGGACGTGCGGGCCGCGGAGAAGGCGGACCCGACGCAACCGGGCCAGGTCGCGGCGCCGTTCGCGGGCGCGGTGACGCCGGTCGTGGCGGCCGGCGACGTCGTCGAGGCCGGGCAGACCGTCGCGACCGTCGAGGCGATGAAGATGGAGGCGGCGATCACGTCGCCCGTCGCGGGCACGGTGCAGCGCGTCGCGATCGGCGCCGTGCAGCAGCTCGAGGGCGGCGACCTGGTCCTGGTCGTCGGGTGAGGTCGGACCGGACGGAGGAGCTCATGCAGATCACGTTCCACGGGCACGCGTGCGTCGCCCTGCGCCACGGTGGCACCGACGTCGTGATCGACCCCGGCTCGTTCTCCGACGCAGCCGGCGCGCTGCGGGACGCGGACGCCGTGCTGGTCACGCACGAGCACGCGGACCACGTCGACCCGGACACGCTCGGCACCGCCCTCGGGGCGCGCGAGGACCTCGAGGTCTGGGGGCCGGAGGCCGTCGTGTCGGGCCTGCGCGCGACCCTGCCCGACGACGCGGCGCGGCGCGTGCACGCGGTCTCGCCGGGGGACGGGATCGACCTGGGCGGTCTCGAGGTCGTGGTGGGCGGTGGCCGGCACGCGGAGATCCACCGCGACGTGCCGCGGATCTCCAACGTCACGTACCTCGTGCGTGGCGGGGGCGTGGCGGTGTACCACCCGGGGGACTCCGTCGACCTGCCCGTGACGCGGGACGCGAACCCGGTGGACGGGCCGCAGGACGCGCGCCTCGACGTGCTGCTCGCTCCCGTGTCCGCGCCGTGGCTGAAGATCGGGGAGACGATCGACCTCGTGCGGGCGCTCGACCCCCGCGTCGTCGTCCCGGTCCACGACGCTCTGCTCTCGCAGATCGGCCACGGGTCGGTGGCTCGGCTCCTCGACCACGCGCGCACGGGCGGCACGTACGAGTACCGACGGTTGGGCGCGGGGGAGTCGTTCACCCTGGCTGTCGACGCCCACACCGTGGCGGAGGCGGTGCTGCGCGAGCATCCCGAGTACTCCGAGGTCGCGCTGCTCGAGGACGACGAGACGGTGCCGCCCCGGCCCGAGGAGGACGCGGCGGACGCCGCGCGCGAGCGCTCCTGAGCCGGAGCGCGCTACAGCAGCGGGCGCAGCGGTGTGAGCACGACCTCGCCCAGCTTGGCGGCGAGCGACCGGGTCTCCCACTCGGCGAGCGTCAGCTCACGCGTGTTCGACAGGTCGACCGCGAAAATCTTCTCCATCTGCTCCGCCACGCCCTCGTCCGTGATCTCGAGGTTGACCTCGTAGTTGCCCGTGAGGGACAGACGGTCGATGTTGGCGGTCCCGATCGTGGTCCACCGGCCGTCGATGGTCGCGGTCTTCGCGTGCACCATCGCGTCCAGGTAGAGGTGGATGCGCACGCCGCCCTTGAGGAGCGAGGTGTACAGGCCACGCGCCAGCCAGTCGGCGACGACGTGGTTGGAGCGCTCGGGGACCAGCACGCGCACGTCCACGCCGCGCGCTGCCGCGGTGAGGAGCGTCGCGAGGATCTCGCGGTCCGGGATGAAGTACGCCTGCGTGATGTAGACGTGGGAGCTCGCGCGGTCGATCGCGTCCAGGTAGATGCCGCGGATGGGGAACACCAGGTGCGCGGGCGCGTTGCGGGCGGCGCGCAGGCGCGGCTCCCAGTGCATCGACCCCGGGTCGGCGAGCATCGGTTGGCCCTCCGCGCGGTTCGCGTTCCAGAAGTCGACGAACGCGTTCCGCAGCTCCCACGTGCTCGGCCCCTCGAGCCGGACGTGCGTGTCGCGCCACTGCGTCGCGTACAGGGCGCCGATGTTGTAGCCGCCGACGAAGCCGATCTCGTCGTCGACGACGAGGATCTTGCGGTGGTCGCGCCCGGACTTGCGGACGTTGAGCATGAGGATCCCCGGCCGGAACACGGGGTACCGGATGACGTGGACCGACTCGGGGAGGTCGTAGAAGTCGCGGGGGACGACGAGGTTGGCGAACCCGTCGTAGATGACGAAGACCTGGACGCCCCGCTCGCTCGCCTCGACCAGCGCCTGCTTGAACTGCTCACCGACCGCGTCGGCCTTCCAGATGTACGTCTCGAGCAGGATGCACTGCTGGGCACCGCGGATCGCGGCGAGCATCTCCTGGTAGAGGTCGTCGCCGAAGGTGTAGACGGTGGCCGTCGTCCCGGCGACCTCGGCCTCGGCGGGCGCCGACCTCGGGAACGAGGCCTCGGTCGTGTTGCGTCGCTTGCGGATCGCGTCGGCGACGACGAGCGCGCCCGCGACCGTCGCCGGGACGGCGACGGTGAGGACGAGCGCTCGTGCCGCGATGCGCCGGGCCAGCTGCCAGGAGGTGTCGGGGAGGATGCGCACGTGCTCACCGTAGTCGCCGCGGCCCGCGATGCGAGCGCAGCGGCGAGGGGCGCGCGGGTGACGTCCGTCCCGTCCGTCCTGCTGGGCGCCCCGGGACGCCGCCCGGGGAAGCCGTCACGACATCAGTGCGAGCGCAGCGCCTTGACCAGCTCGGCCTTGCGCATCGAGGAGCGACCCTCGATGCCGATCTCCGCCGCACGCCGACGAAGCTTCTCGACGGTCCAGTCGTCGTAGTCGCCGCTCGTGCCACCCTTGCGGCCGACCGACTTCCGGGACGACCCGGCGGCGGCGTTCGCGATGCGCGCCGCCTTCTCCTTCGAGTCGCCCTCGTCGCGCAGCTTCTCGTACAGCTCCGGGTCCTTGACGCTCGGTCCGGGGTCACGCCTGGGCATGGTCGCCTCCTCGGTCGACGGGTGCGGCGGGTGTCGTGCCGCCGCCTGGCTCCTCCCAGCGTCGCCGCGCGGTACGTCCCTCGCACGTCGGCTCCGTCGGTGGCCTCGCGTCACTCGTGCACGACGAGCTGACCGAGCGCCGGGTCCAGGTGGACCAGCCGTCCGCCGACCGCGCTGAACCCGGCCGCGCCGAGCGGGTACTCCTCGTCCCAGACGACGTCGCCCCGCTCCAGGTCGAGCGCCACGACCCGAGCACCGCCGGAGCCGTCGAGCGAGGTGATGACGAGTGCGGCGACGACCCCGTCGGTGAAGGCGCCGACGATCTGGTCGGTCGTCCCCAGGCTCGCGCGCTCCCACGACCAGACCTCGCGACCGGAGGCGAGGTCCACGCCGAGGACGACGTACCCGAGGTCGAGCGCCGCGGTGCCGTCGGCCACCGCCACGACCTGGGAGACGGTGCCGCTGAGCGTCCAGCGCTCGTTCCCGGACAGGTCGACCGCCTGCACGCCGCTCGGTACGAGGAGGAGCCGGGTCGGGTCGGCCGTGCCGTCCGACGCGAGAGGCACGAGAGGACGACCGGGCACGATGCGCTCGACCGTCCCGTCGGTCCGGACGAGCTCGGTGATCTGGACCGCGCCCGTCGCGGAGCCGCTCGTCGTGCGCAGGAAGGTCTCGGCGCGAGAGCCGAGCACCTGCGACGTCACGGGTTCACCGCGGTCGTCGACGCGGGCGCCGTCGAGGGTGAACACGGCGCTGAGCCGGCACCCGCGCAGCACGATCAGGCCGTGCTCGACGCGCGCCGTCGCGTACGCCGACACCTGAGGGCGGCACAGGTCGGTCCGGGCGAGGTCGTCGGGAGCGACCGTGGACCGCCAGCGCACCGAGGCGTCCGTGGCGTCCTGCACGGCGACCTCGAGCACGCCGCCGGTGCGCTGCCACCGCACGACGTGGCCGTCCGGGACGGCGACCGCCTGCCCGAGGCCGTCGCCGAGGTCGGTGCGCGAGGCGACCGTCCCGTCCGCGCTCAGGACCCAGGCCCGCGGGTCGTCCTCAGGGCCGGTGAGGCACACGAGCGCCTCCAGCGGTGCGCTCGACAGGTCCTCGGGCGAGGGACCGCAGCGCGGCGGACCGCCCAGGTCGGCCGACCAGCGCGCCTCTCCGTCGGACGGGTCGAGTCCCACGACGGTGTCCGACTTCACGACGACGACGGCGTCGCCGAGGGCCCACACGTCGAGACCGGTCGTGCTGGTCGTCCACTGCCCGACGGGCGGGGTCGCGAGCGACGCGACCCCGCCGTGCGCGTCGAGGAGGGCGAGGCGACCGGCACGCGACTGCCAGAGGCTGCTCGCCACGAAGACCGCGGCGACCAGGGCGACGGCGACCACCGCCGTCACGACGCGTCGTCGTGCCGACGGGGGGCCACCACCGGCGGAGGGCTCGACCGGGAGGTGTCGCTCCCCGGGTGTCGCGCGTCGTCCGTACGAGGGGTCGGGCCGGGCGGCGTCGTCCGGTGCGAGCTCGTCCGTCTCGACCAGCTCGAGCCGCCGGAGCGCGTCCTCGCGCCGGTTCGCGACCATGCAGCGCACACTACTCCGCGCTGCTGTGGCTGGGGCCCGCCTCCTGACCCCCCGCGAGCGCCCCGCTGAGGGGGTGGGACCGGATCGCCGCGGCGAGCTCGCCCTCGATGCGGTCCAGGTAGACGCCGGTCGTGGCGATGGACGCGTGACCGAGGAGCTCCGCGACGACCTTGACGTCCCAGCCGTCGGCCGCCAGGAGGGTCGCGGTCGTGTGCCGCAGCGCGTGCGGTGTGGCCTCGCGCCGGTACTGGTCGGGCATGCGGTCGATGCACCGGCGCAGCAGGGCGCGCACGGCCTGGGCGTCGATCCTGCGCCCGCGCCACGAGAGCAGCAGCGCGCGCTGCGCGTCGGCGTCGTCCGGACGACGGGATCGCAGCAGCGGGCGCAGGCGTGCGAGGTACTCCTCGAGGGCGTCCGCGAGCGGCGGGGACAGCTCGACAGTCCGTACGTGACCGCCCTTCCCGTGGATGCGCCATCGCGTCCGGTCAGGTTCGCGGGCGAAGTCGTCGACATCTGCGCGCACGAGCTCGGAGACGCGTGGCCCCAGGACGAGGAGCAGCGCGACGACGAGGCGGTCCCGCAGGCGCAGGTCGTGGTCCTGACGCGAGGGGCCGACCGGCGCGTCGTCGGTGGCCACCGTGAGCAGCGCCGCCGCGGACCCTGCGGAGAGGGCCGTGCGCGCGACCCGGAGGCCGTCGCGCAGACGGGCCGGGGGAGCGGCCCACTGCATGGGGTCGGCCTGCACCCACCCCTCTCGGGACGCGTGGGCGAAGAACCGCGTGAGGGACTGCCGGAACCGGTTGACGGTCGCGGGGGAGCGGCCGGTGCCGCCGGGCTTGCGGGTCGCGTCCTGGTAGCGGAGGTCGGGAGTCGTCTGGTAGCGCACGAGCACGTCGTCGACGTCGTCGCCGGTGACGTCGTCCAGGGTGCGCCCGGGACCGACGAGTCGCGTGAACTCGCGCACGTCGCGGACGTAGCTGCGCTGCGTCGTGACCGAGAGCACGCCGCGCACGGTCTGCGACGCGACGCTCGCGAGGTAGCGGTCGGCGGCGTCCTGGACGGTGACGAGATCGAGGCGGGGCGGCGCGACCATCCCTCGCGGTCTCCCTTCGGCGTGGACGCCGGCCAGGGGCGGCCGGGCACGCCGAGCCTAGGCCCGGGCACCGACACCGCAGGTCAGAGCGGGTGGACGACCTCGCCGAGCGACACGACGCCACGGTTGCCGAAGAACGCGTCCTCCCGCAGCGTCGTGATGCTCCCGGACGGCACCGGGAAGGTCACGTGCCCTGCCGCCTCGACGGGCATCCCGATCCACGCGGCCACGACGAAGGTCGCCGCGAAGCCGTGCGTCACGATCACGAGGTGGTCGCCGTCGTGCGATGCCAGAGCGGCCGACGTCGCCGTGTAGACGCGGAGCGCGAGGTCGAGACGCGTCTCGGCGCCGTCGACGCCCTCGTGGTGTCGCAGCCGGTCACCGACCCGCGGGGGCGGGACGAAGCGGGCGTCCAACCATTCCTGTGGCCGGCCCTCGGCGACCCCGTACGACTTCTCGCGCAAGCGGGTGTCGTAGCTCGGCACGACGTCGAGGGCGCGGCCGATCGCGTCCGCGGTCCGGCGCGTGCGCCGCAGGTCCGAGGCCACGATGCCCGTACCGGCGGCTCCGGGGATCCGGTCGCGCAGGACGGCGCCGAGCCGGTCCGCTGCGCGGGCACCCGCCGGCGTCAGGTCAGAGTCGTGCTGACCCCCGACGATCCCGTCCACGTGGTGGGTCGCCTCGGGGTGGGTGATGAGGTGCACCGTCCGGGCGCGGGGCGGGACCTGACCGGGGACGGGTGGCGGGGGAGCGGACGACGCAGGCGGTGGTTCCGGGGGCACGGGATCCACCCTGTCACGAGGGCGCGCGGACGAGCACCCGCCCCTCGAGGCGCTGCGCCGCCGCACGAGGTGGCCGCGCGAGGACCGCTCAGGCGATGAGCGGGACCCACGCAGGACGGCTGTGCGCGTCCTGGGCGTCACCGCTCCGACAGGACGGTGTTGACCTAAACACAGTGGTTTAGCCCGAATGTCCGATTCTAGAGATCGTAGCCGAACCCGCGGTCCCTGGCCAGGGTGAGCGACGCCGTGGTCGCGGGGCCGTCGCGTCGGCTCGAGGGCTCGCTGGTGGTGTCCGTGGCAGTCGTCGCGCCGAAGGCGCTGCCGTGGGGCGGGGTCGGCACCGGCCGGGCGGAGCGCGCAGGGGACACCGTGCGCCAGGTCCAGACGCAGGCCGTCGCGAGGCCGGCGGCGACGGCGACGAGCAGGAACGCGACGAGCGAGACGATGACGACCGGCACGGCGACCAGAGCGCCCAGAAAGCTCGACACGTTCCGCGGCTCGCCGTCACGGACGCGTGGGCGCTCACGGCGCGTTCTCGGCGACCGCAGCTCGGCGACGGGTGCCGTGGGCACGACGACGGCGCGGGCCGGTCGGGCCGCGGCATGTGCAGTCGTCGTCGTCATGCTCGGGGGGAGGTTTCACCGCCGCCCGGTGATGCACGACGACACCTCTGTCCTCAGCGAAATGACATAATGTACATTATCGGCGTGCAAGTACCGCGAGTTGCCTTGGATGCAAGGACTCGCACCTCGCAGCGAGATCGACGTGCGCGTTGGTCGGTTGCCTCGCCCCTCCGTACGGATCACTCGATGATCTCTATCGGGGCGAAGGGGTTCTGTGCGCAACCGACGCTCGGGTCGATCTCGCAGATCGTCTTGGCGCCCTGGAGCCTGAGGGACACCTCGGCCCTGCCCATCGGGATGTCGTCCGGGACGCGGATGGTGCCCCGCACAGAGCCGTCGCTCTCAGGGTCCAGAGAACCGAGAGTCGTCGTGTAGCGGTCCATGTCGGGGTCGCCGTCGGGCTCCTCAGACGCTATCGAGACCTCGTACCGAGCGCGGTCCGGCATGCTCGGCTCGCAGTCCACGTCGCCCTCGCGCCCAACGGTCTCGACCTGCAGGACATCGCCAGGTGCCGCACTCTGCGGCGTCACAGTCGGGTCTTCAGGCTGGCAGTACGCCGTCAGGTCGGCACCCGCAACGCTCGAGCAACACGTGATCGCTCCCAAAGCGACGCTGACGACGGCAAGGCGTAGCGCCCGCGCCGCCCGGGGCGAGGTCCCGTTGGGGAGCGCAAACCGATACCGCGTCACGATCTCGCGTCCTGCCACGGGGCGACCCTAGCGCCAGAGGACGCCACTGAGGTCGCCTCGCTCCCCCGCGCGAGCGCTGATCACTCGCATCAGTCGCATCAGTCGCATCAGTCGATTCATGCACACCTACCTCACTACGGCGAGCTGCATCTGATGCCGAACCCCCACATGACCGTCTACGGACGGTGGTGCGATGGGCGAACGGGATGGACGGAACCAGGCTGCGGTGGTGCTCGGTGCTCTGACCACCCCCTGGTTCGACCGAGTCACGGCTCGGCTCCAGGCGTCGCACTCCCCCAGCGGCCGCAGCCTGTTCGCTGTCGCCGCTCGGACAGGAGCGCAGAGGCCGCCCGAGCTCCTTGACCGCGTCCGGCGGCCCGAACTCGACAGTGACTATACTCAGAACTGACTGAGGTACGTCACGGACCATTCCCGGAGGAGCACGATGTCAGTGGCCATCCCGCCGATCGGGCGACGCGAGCGGAACAAGCAGGCCAAGCTCGAGCGCATCACCGCGGCCGCGAGCGAGCTGTTCGAGAAGCACGGGGTGGACGAGGTCACCACGCAGCAGATCGCCGACGCGGCGGACATCGGTACGGGCACCCTCTTTCTGTATGCGAACACCAAGGGTGAACTGCTGCTCCTCGTGCAGAACACCCACTACGCAGCGGCCCTGGAACGCGGACGCGCCGCGGCCGCGGATGCAGCGACGGCGCTGGACGGGGTGATGGCGCTGGTCGCCCCGGTCGTGGAGTGCAACCGGGTCCAGGTCGACAACGGCCGTACGTATCTCCGGGAGATGGCCTTCGGCGATCCGGGCGAGCCCCACCACGCCGAGGCATTGTCGATCGTCGCGGAGACCGAGGAGGCCGTTGCCAGCGTCCTGACCGGCCGGTCGCAGCTGCCCGCTGCGGAGGCCGCGACGCTGGCCCGGGTGGTCTCGGCGATCCTGCTTCTGGAGCTGGGGGCAAGCCTGAACGCGGAGTCGAGCATCCCGAGGCTCCTCGAGAGCATCCGCACCCAGGTCGCAGCGATCCTTCCGCGCTGACGGCACTGCGGATACTGCCGGGAGAGGCTGTCTCCCCGCATGGTCGGCTGGCGCCTCACCGCCGCCTGGCCTGTCGTAGCGCCCTTCCGGCTCGGTGATCCCGATGGATCACGGGGCGAGGAACTTCGCGGCGACGGGGGCGAACTGCTCCCAGTACTGGAAGATGCCGCCGTGCCCGGAGTTGGGGTAGATGATCAGCTCGGAGTCCTTGATGCGCTGGTGCAGGTCCGCGGAGAGGATGGAGGGCACCATGCGGTCGTTGTCGCCGTTGGCGATCAGGGTGGGCTGGGTGATCACCGAAAGGTCCGAGGGCGCGGAGCGGCCGAACTTCTGGATGGCCTTCAGCTGGGTCCGGAACGCCGTGGGGCTGATGGACCTGTCGCGGTCGACGGTGCGCTCCTGGAGCCGCTCCACGAATGCCTTGCCGGCCCTCTTGCCGACCCCGTCCCGGTTGAAGAAGAGGAACTCCTTCGGGTCGGACCGGGTGACGGTGGCGCGCACGATGTCCCAGTACGTCACGCCCACGACCCTGTCGATGTTCCTGCCTCCGCGAGGACCGGTGCCCGTCAGGACGAGCCTGCGCACCAGGTCGGGGTGCTTGACGACCAGGTCCTGGGCGATCATGCCGCCCATGGAGAACGCGAAGACGTCGATCGTGTCGTCACCGAGACCCTTCGTGATGAAGGCGTACGCGTCGTCGGCTGCTTCCTCGATCGTGTCGGGGACGGTGCCGGAGGAGGCGCCGACACCGCGCTGGTCGAACGTGATCACGTGACGTGTCTTCGCGATCGCCTCCACGATGCGCGGATCCCAGTTGTCCAGGGTCGCCGCGAGGTGCACGAAGAACACGACGGGGATGCCGCCCTTCGGGCCGAGCTCGCGGTAGGCGAACGTGGTGCCTCCCGCGGTGACGGTCTTCGCCGGGGCCTCGGCGTACGACGTGATGACGGGTTCGTCGACGGTGCTCATGATGGTGACTCCTTCGGCCGTTCGTCGTGCTGGCTGATGCGTGGCTGGAGTGGGGTCACGCGCCGGTGATCACGACCTTGCCGCGGAGTCCGCCCTGGGCCAGGGCTTCGAGTGCCTGCGGGGTCTGGTCGAACGGGAACGTCTTTCCCACCACGGGACGCAGCGTGCCGTCCTCGACGAGGGCGGCGATCTGCCGCAGCTGGTCGCCGTCGGCGGCCATGAGGAGGAACTCGTAGCTCACGCCGAGCTTCTTCGCCTGCCGACGGATCTTCCCGCTGAGCGCGGAGACAGCTAGGCGTAGCACCGGGTTCAGGCCCGCCGCCCTGGCGAACGCAGGGTCTGGCGGGCCGGAGATCCCGATCGCCTTCCCACCTGGGCGCAGGACGCGCAGGGACTTCTCGAGGTTCTCTCCGCCGAGGCTGTCCAGCACCAGGTCGTATCCGGAGAGCTCGGTCTCGAAGTCCTGCGTGCGGTAGTCGATCACGACGTCAGCGCCGAGGTCTCGGACGAACTCCGCGTTCTTGCCCGAGGCCGTGGTCGCCACCTGTGCGCCGAGGTGCTTCGCGAGCTGGATCGCGACGGTGCCGACCCCACCGGCACCGGCGTGGACGAGAACCTTCTGGCCCGGCGTCACGTTGCCCTTGACGACGAGCGCCTGCCACGCGGTCAGCGCCACGAGCGGGAGCGACGCCGCCTCGACGGGACTGATCGTGGCCGGGGCGGGAGCGAGGTCGGCCTCGTCGATCGCGATGCGTTCGGCGAACGTTCCGATCCGCCCGTCCCGGGGGCGGGCGAACACCTGGTCCCCTGCCGTGAACCTGGTGACGCGCGCGCCGGTGCGGGTGACGGTGCCGGCGACATCGTGCCCGAGGGCGAGGGGGGTCTTGTAGGGCAGGATTGCCTTGAACTCTCCGTCCCGGATCTTCTCGTCCAGCTGGTTCACCCCCGCAGCCGCGACACTCACGAGCACGTCGCGATCGCCCACGTCGGGCTCGGGCACGTCGGCCTCGTGGACGGCCTGCTTGTACTTGTCGAACACGAACGCTCGCATGGTCCTCTGTCTCCTACGGGATGGCGGTCAGTGGTGCAGGGAGCGGCTGGTGAGCGCGGTGACGGCTCGCGGCTCGCGGCTCTCGACGCGGCCCCGTGCCCGAAGTCCGGGAGGTAACGCACACGCGCGTCGAGGGGCCGCTGTAGCAGGGCGTCGGCGCACCCCGGGCGGGACCATCCGGTCGATGTCGCCGTGCAGCCCCCGTTTCCTGGCTGCTCACCGAGCATGATCAAGTCTGAGTCCGATCAGTAATTCTGTCAAGCAGAGTTCCGGACACCGGGGACCCGTGCGACACCCGGGGTGAGAGGCCACTCGCAGGCCCGGCGCGCGCCCCTGCCGGGTGGAATCGGGAGCCGATGAGATGTGGCGCCGACCGCAGTCTGAGCACTGTCCGGCCACTCGCGCTGCGCGCGCATCACGGGAGAGGAACGAGATGAGACCACTTCGCTACTCGATCAACGTCACGCTCGACGGCTGCTGCCATCACGAGGCAGGGCTCTCCCCCGACGAGGAGTCGATGCGCTACTGGACCTCCGAGATGGCACGAGCCGATGCCGTGATCTTCGGCCGGGTGACCTACGAGATGATGGAGTCGGCGTGGCGGCGACCGGCTTCGGGCACGTGGCCCGACTGGATGGACGAGTGGGAGATCCCGTTCGCCGAGACCCTCGACCGCGCGAAGAAGCACGTCGTGTCGTCCACGCTGAGCGGGGTCGACTGGAACGCCGAGCTGGTGCGAGGCGACGTGGGGCAAGCGGTTCAGCGGCTCAAGCAGGAGCCGGGCGAGGGTCTGTTCGTGGGTGGCGTGACGCTCCCCCTGGCGTTGGCGGACCTGGGACTGATCGACGAGTACGTCTTCCTCGTGCAGCCGGTGCTCGCCGGGCACGGACCGACGTTGCTCGCCGGTCTGCGCGAGCGCATCCAGCTCGAGCTCGTGGATCGCCAGGAGTTCCGGTCCGGGGTGGTCGCCCAGCGGTACCGGCCCACACGAGCATCAGCGTGACGTGACTCGCCCTGGCAGGTGGCCCACAGGCTCTCCTCGTGTGATCCGCGCACCCGTGCGATGAGTTCCAGGTCGCGCGCAGGTCACAGCCTTCGCGGCCCCGGCACATCGACTCGGTCAGGCGAAGGAGACGACATGGGCAAGCTCATCTACTCGATGATCACCTCGCTCGACGGCTACGCCGAGGCGGCGGAGGGCGACCTGGGCGTCGGCGCCGAGGTGGAGGAGGTGCACACGTTCATCGGTGACCTCTTCCGGCCCGTGCGCACGTTCCTCTACGGCCGGCGGATGTACGAGACGATGGTGTTCTGGGAGACCGCGCACGAGGACCCCGACGCTCCCCCGCACATCGTGCAGTACGCCCGTGACTGGCAGGCCGCGGACAAGGTCGTGTACTCCACGACGCTGGAGTCGCCATCGAGCGAGCGGACCAGGATCGAGCGAACCTTCGACCCCGACGCGGTGCGCCGGCTCAAGTCCGAGACCGATCACGACCTCTCCGTCGACGGCCCGAACCTCGCCGCGCAGGCGATCGCGGCGGGCCTGGTGGACGAGTACCACCTGTTCACCACCTCGAGCGTGGTCGGCGGCGGCAAGCGGTTCTTCCCCGACGGTGTGCGCCTCGACCTCGAGCTCGTGGACCAGCGTGCGTTCGACTCGGGTCTCGTCTACACGCGCTACCGCACCCGCTGAGCCTTCGGCCGCCGGTGCGTGCGGCACTCCCCCGCTCCTCGCCGGTGCCGACGCCGACGCCGGACCGGACGACGTCGACACGACCGGTCGCGTGAGGAGCACCGGCTGCTGGACGTGCTGAGATGGCACCTATGGCCGATACGTCCCTGCCCACGCTCGAGATGCTGTGGGAAGCGTGCGACCCTCACGACGCGCTCGCCGAGAGGTTCGGTCTCCAGGACGCGGGCTCGGCGGCTCGCTGGGTCGCGACGGTCCTCGACGACCACTGGGGTGTCCGGGTCGACGCGTGCGAACGGATCGTGATCAGCGACCACAACGCGCTGGCGTGGGTCGCTACCCCGTCGGGCGACCGGCTCGCCAAGTGGTCGGTCGTGCCCGAGCGCTTCGCGCGGCTGACGCAGGTCGCTCGGCTCACGCACTGGCTCCACCGTGAAGGGCTGCCGGTGTCAGCACCGGTCCGTTCGCTGGACGGCGATCTCCAGGTAGAGGTCGACGACGTCACGATGAGCCTGCAGGACGTGGTCGACGGTGAGCTGCTCGACGTCGACGACCCTCAGCAGGTCCGAGCCGCCGGTGCCGTCCTCGCCCGGCTGCATCTCGCGCTCGCGACCTACCCCGACGCCGACCGGGCCGTCGCGCCGGCCGCTCCCCCGGCCCCCGTGGCGACCCGGGTCTCCGACTGGCTCGGCTCGCTCCGCGACCACGTTCCGGCAGCGGCTCGCACCATCCTCCGACGGCTGGTCGACGACGCACCCGCCGACCGGCTGCCGACGCAGCTCGTGCACGGTGACTTCCGCTCGTCGAACGTGATCTGCCGGGGCCGGGACGTCGCCGCGGTGATCGATCTCGAGGAGGTCAGGCTCGACCACTGCGTCGTCGAGGTGGCTCGGTCGGCCGTCATGCTCGGCACGCGCTACCGGAACTGGGGGCCGGTCTCGGCCGAGGTCCGTGCGACGTTCCTGGCGGGCTACGAGACCGTCCGGCCGCTGACACCGGCCGAGGCCGGCTGGTGGGACACCCTGGTGCTCTGGCACGCCTGGGCGCTCGTGCCGCCCGGCGAGGACCCGACGGGGTGGGGACGCTCGGCGCACGACCAGCTGGAAGACCTGGCACGCGCGCGCTGAGCCTCGGCCGTACGGGACCGGCCGGCCTCAGTCGTCGAAGACGTTCCAGCAGATCGGGCTCCTCAGGCGTTGGTCGTCGAGGACGAGCTCGCGAACCTCCTCAGGGATCCGCTCGCGCTGCCAGTCCCGCTCGGCGACGCGGGCCGCCTCGCCCTGCCCCCTCGTCGCTGCCTCTGCCGCCGCCGCACGGATCGCGTACGCCGCGGCGCCGAGGTCGTGCGCCGCGACGTGCGCGACCGCGACCGCCTGCCCGGCCGCGAGCGCCGCGTACTTCGCGGGGGCGGGTTGGTCGCGTCCGGCGGCGTTCGCGGGGAACGCGGCGCGGTGGGCGTCGCGCACGGGTACGTCGCCGCGCATCCAGCCGCGTGCCGTCTCGAGGGCGCCCCGGGGCCGTGTGTCGTCCGGTCGGGCCTGTTCGAAGAGGGGCAGGACGTGGTCGGCGCAGAGGATCGCCCACTCGGCGAGCAGACGATGGTGGTCGTCCGTCAGGGATCCCCCGCGGCGCACGGTGATCAGTCGGGGGTCCCTGTCGGTCGGGAGGATGGGCATGCGGCGATTGTGCCGAGAGGGGCTGGGGGTGGGCAATCGCCTCACGCCGCCTGCGGGCGAAGGGAGCCTGGTTCGTGCCGTGCCGTGCCGTGCCGTGCCGCGTCGTGGCGTGGCGTCCGGGCGTCGTCGGTCACCCGGGGCGCTGTTCGGCGGCGTGCAGGAAGCGGCGCAGCTCGTGCGTGACGGCTTCGGGCGCCTCGACGGGGCTGGCGTGGCCGGGGCCGGTGAGGACGAGGAGCTCGGATCCGGGTAGGGCGTGGTGCAGCGCCTCGCCGACCGCGACGGGTGCGCGGACGTCGTGGTCGGCGTACAGCAGCAGGGTGGGCACGTCGATGTCGGGCAGCACGTGGCTCTGGTCGGGGTGGCTCGCGTGGGCCATCGCCCGGAAGCCTCGTGGGCGGGTCGCGCGGACGCTGTCGACGAAGGCGACCACTCGCTCGCCCTCGGCGGAGGGTGAGAACAGGGACGGTGCCATCGCGGTGACGAAGTCGTCGGGCGGCAGCGTCGATGCCTGTAGCGAGCGCGCCAGCCTCAGGTCGGCCTCCTCCGGGCCGAGGGAGCCGACCCAGCCCGCGTAGCCGCTCACGAGGGCCAGCGACCGGACGACCCGGCGGTGCCGACGGGAGACCGCGAGCGCCAGGGCTGCCCCGAAGGAGAGCCCGACGAGGTGGGCCTGCTCGATCCGGAGCGCCGCGAGGACGGCAGCGAGGCAGTCGGCGTAGCCGTCCATGCCGAGCTCCTCCGGCGGGTCGTCCGACGCTCCCGCGCCGGGTGCGCCCCAGGCGATCACGGTGAACTCGTCGGAGAGGGCGTCGAGCTGTGCGCCCCAGGTGGCGTGGGCGTCTCCCACGAAGCCGTGCAGCAGCAGCACCGGGGGCCCGGCCCCGGCGCGCTCGTAGGCGATGCTCAGCCCGCGGACCTTGACGCGCACACCTCGATCGTCGGACGGTCCGCGTGTGGGAGCAACGGCTGGGGGTGTGCGCGCCGGGTTGCTCAGCCCTGCTCGGCCCCTACGTAGGCGGCGAGGTGCTCCCCGGTGAGCGTGGCGCGCTGCGCCACGAGGTCGGCGGGTGTGCCCTCGAAGACGACGCGGCCGCCGTCGTGCCCGGCGCCGGGCCCGAGGTCGATGATCCAGTCGGCGTGGGCCATGACGGCCTGGTGGTGCTCGATGACGATGACGGACTTGCCGGAGTCGACGATGTGGTCGAGCAGGCGCAGCAGGTTCTCGACGTCGGCGAGGTGCAGCCCGGTGGTGGGCTCGTCGAGGACGATCACCCCGCCGGAGTCCCCCAGGTGCATCGCGAGCTTGAGCCGCTGGCGCTCGCCGCCGGAGAGGGTGTTGAGCGGCTGGCCGAGCTTGACGTAGCCGAGGCCGACGTCCTTGAGGTGCGCGAGGATCTTGTGCGCGGCGGGGATCTTCGCGTCGCCGTCGTGGAAGACGTCGTGGGCTCGTGCCACGGAGAGGTCGAGCACCTCGGCGATGTTCAGCCCGCCCAGCGTGTACTCGAGCACGGACGCCATGAACCGCTTGCCGCCGCAGTCCTCGCACGGCGTCTCGACGGTCTCCATGAACCCGAGCTCGGTGTAGATGCGCCCGTTGCCCTTGCAGGTGGGGCAGGCGCCCTCGGAGTTGGCGCTGAACAGGGCGGGCTTGACGCCGTTCGCCTTCGCGAACGCCTTGCGGATCGGCTCGAGCAGGCCGGTGTACGTGGCGGGGTTGGAGCGGCGCGAGCCCTTGATCGCGCCCTGGTCGACGACGACGACGCCTTCGTGCCCTGCGAGGTTGCCGTGGATCAGCGAGCTCTTGCCCGAGCCCGCGACACCGGTGACGACGGTCAGGACGCCGGTGGGCACGTCGACGTCCACGCCTCGCAGGTTGTTCTGCGACGCTCCCCGGATCTCCAGCGCGCCGGACGGCGTGCGCACGGACTCCTTGACGGCGGCGCGGTCGTCGAGGTGGCGGCCGGTGAGCGTGTCGCTCGCCCGCAGCTCTTCGACGGTCCCCTGGAAGCAGATCGTGCCGCCGTCGGTTCCGGCGCCGGGGCCGAGGTCGATCACGTGGTCGGCGATGGCGATCGCCTCCGGCTTGTGCTCGACGACGAGCACCGTGTTGCCCTTGTCGCGCAGGTCGAGCAGCAGGGAGTTCATGCGCTGGATGTCGTGGGGGTGCAGGCCGATGGTGGGTTCGTCGAAGACGTAGGTGACGTCGGTGAGCGCGGAGCCGAGGTGGCGGATCATCTTGGTGCGCTGCGCCTCTCCCCCGGACAGCGTGCCCGCGGGCCGGTCGAGCGACAGGTAGCCGAGGCCGATCTCGACGAACTTGTCGAACAGGTGCAGCAGGCTCGCGACCAGGGGGGCGACGCCGGGGGCGTCGACGCCGCGCGCCCAGTCGGCGGCGTCGGAGATCTGCATGCGGCACACGTCCGCGATGCCGGCCCCGTTGACCTTCGCCGACCTGGCGGACTCGTTGAGCCGTGTGCCGTCGCACGCCGGGCAGGGCACGAACACGGCCGCTCGTTCGACGAACGCCCGGATGTGCGGCTGGAGCGACTCGGGGGCCTTGCTGAACACCGACTCGCGCAGCTTGGGGATGAGGCCCTGGTAGGTCATGTTCATCCCGAGCGCCTTGACCTTCCCCTTCTCGCGGTAGAGGAAGTCGTGCCGCTCGGTCTCGGTGTAGTCGCGGACCGGCTTGTCGCCGTCGACGAACCCGGACTCGGCGAACCCCTTGACCATCCAGCCGTCGGCCTTGTAGCCGGGCACGAGGATCGCGCCGTCGTTGAGGGACCTCGACTCGTCGACGATGACCGACAGGTCCAGGTCGGAGACCGTGCCCCGGCCCTCGCACTCGGGGCACATGCCGCCCAGGTACACCTGGTTGCGCACCACCTTCTTCTCCGTCGTGCCGTCGGCCTTGTCCGTGCTGAACACGCCGCTGGCCGTCGAGGTCGGGACGTTGAACGAGAACGCCGTCGGCGGCCCGACGTACGGGTCTCCCACGCGGCTGAAGAGGTTGCGCAGCATCGCGTTCGCGTCCGTCACGGTCCCGACGGTCGACCGGACGTTGGCGCCCATGCGTTCCTGGTCGACCAGGATCGCGGTGGTGATGCCCTCGAGCACGTCGACGTCCGGTCGCGGCAGGGACGGCATGAAGCCCTGCACGAACGTCGAGTAGGTCTCGTCGATGAGGCGTCGCGACTCGGCGGCGATGGTCGCGAACACGAGCGAGCTCTTGCCCGAGCCCGAGACCCCGGTGAAGACGGTGAGCCGCCGCTTGGGGATCTCGACGTCCACCTCACGCAGGTTGTTCTCGCGGGCGCCCTGCACGCGGATGACGTCGTGGGTGTCGGCGGCGTGCGGCGCGGTCGCTCCCGACGTCGTGGCGGGGCTCGGGGTCTGCGTTGCGGTCACCCTGGGGGCTCCTTCGGGTCGTGGTGCGGGGGGCGTGGTGGGGACGACCGGCGGCGGCCCGAGAACTCATCGTCGCACCGCCGCTGGGCGCGGTGGCGTGCGGCAGACCGGGGACGCACACGGCGGCGGTCCTCAGCGCCCCACGGACGGGCCGGTCACCGGACCTCGTCGATGCGGACCATGTTGCCCGCGGGGTCGCGGAACGCGCAGTCGCGCACGCCCCACGGCTGCTCGGTCGGCTCGGAGACGACCTCGGCGTCGGCGGCCTGGAGGTGCTCGAACGTCGCGTCGAGGTCCTTCGTGGCGAGGATGATCGACTGGTAGGCACCCTTGGCCATGAGCTCGAGGACGGTGCGGCGCTCCGCGTCGGTGACCCCCGGGTCGGCGGCCGGCGGCGTCAGGACGAGGCGGACGTCGGGCTGCGACGGCGCGACGAAGGTGAGCCAGCGCATGGCGCCCTCGCCGACGTCCATGGTGAGCTCGAAGCCGAGGAGGTCGCGGTAGAAGCCGAGAGAGGCCTCGGGGTCGGTGTGCGGCAGGAACGTGGTGTGCAGGGTGATGTCCATGCCTCTCACGCTAGGTGCACGTCCACGGCCGGCGCTTCTCGATTCCTGACCGGTCGGGTGGCCTGCTTGGTCACGCACGACGGCAGCTCGCCCGCACCCGCCGTGAGGGCACGGCGCGCGTACTCGCTCGGGGACATGCCCACGAGCTCGGTGAAGCGCGTGCTGAACGTGCCGAGGGACGAGCTGCCGACGGCGAAGCAGACCTCCGTCACGCTGAGGTCGCCGCGGCGCAGGAGCGTCATCGCGCGCTCGACGCGACGCGTCATGAGGTAGGAGTACGGCGACTCGCCGTAGGCGGCCCTGAACTGGCGGCTGAGGTGGCCGGCCGACATGTGCACGCCGCGTGCGAGCGCCTCCACGTCGAGCGGCTGGGCGTACTCGCGGTCCATCCGGTCGCGGACGCGGCGCAGCAGCGCCAGCGTGCGCAGGTGCGCGACCAGGTGCGCGTCCACGTGCGCGTCGTCGCCTCCGATGCTGGTCACGGTCCCGATCGTAGTTCGCCCCTCCCCCGCGCGGCAGGGCGGCCGTACGATGCGCCCGTGGATCTCGAGCAGCTGGTGGCGTACGTGCGCGCGCACGGGGACGGCGTCGTCTCGACGCTCGGTCCGGGCGGCGCACCG
Source organism: Cellulosimicrobium sp. So1_17 (assembly GCF_055181235.1). Classification (NCBI taxonomy): domain Bacteria; kingdom Bacillati; phylum Actinomycetota; class Actinomycetes; order Micrococcales; family Promicromonosporaceae; genus Cellulosimicrobium; species Cellulosimicrobium sp. So1_17. The sequence continues at coordinate 772,916 of NZ_CM143702.1, read as the reverse complement.
CAGGCCGCGTACCTCGCGCTGACGGCGACGGACCGGGGCGAGCTCGTGCTCGACGCGCGCGCGTCGTCGCGCAAGGTGGCGAACGTGCGGCGCGACGGACGGGTGGCGGTCGTCGTCGGCGGCGCGGACGGCACGACGCTGCAGGCCGAGGGCGTGGCCGACGTGCCCTCCGGCGCGGAGCGGGAGCGGTGCGCCGCGGCGTACGCCGCCGCGTTCCCGCAGTTCGCGGCCTCGCTCGCGGACGACGGCATCGTCGTCGTCCGCGTGACGCTCACCTGGGCGCGCCACGGGAACTTCCGAGGTGCCGTCCCCGTGACGTCGGACGTCGCCCTCCCCTCCTGACGCCGCGCCGCCGCCAGGCCGGCGAGGGGCCGGCGTCAGCTCCGGGCGACCTCGGCCTCCATCGCGTCGAACTCGGCGTCGACCGCTGCGTCCGACCTCGCGGTGGCCCGGCTGACCAGGACGGCGACGAGCAGGTTGAGCAGGAAGCCCGGCACGATCTCGTACATGGCGTCGCTGAGCGCGGAGACGTTCCCCCACACGAGCACGACCACGGCACCGGTGACGAGCCCGGCGAGCGCCCCCGCCGGCGTGAGCTTGCGCCAGTAGAGGCTCAGCAGCACGATCGGCCCGAAGGCGGCGCCGAACCCGGCCCACGCGAAGGCGACGAGGTCGAGGATGGCGGAGTCGTCGTCGAGGGCGAGGACGGCGGCGACCACCGCGACGGCGAGGACTGCCCCGCGCCCGAGGAGCAGCTCGGTCTTCTCGGAGGAGCGTCGCCCGGCGAGGTTGTACAGGTCCTCGACGAGCGCGGAGGAGCACACGACGAGCTGGCTCGACATGGTGGACATGATCGCGGCGAGGACGGCGGCGAGGACGAGCCCGGCGACGAACGGGTGGAAGAGGATCTGGCTGAGGACGAGGAACACCGTCTCGGGGTCGTCGAGCGGCAGCGCGGGGTCGTCGGCGAAGTAGGCGATGCCGATGAGGGCGGTCGCGACGGCGCCCCCGGTGGTGAGGAGCATCCACGTGAGGCTGACGCGGCGCGCGACGGTCGCCTCCTTGACGGACCGCAGGGCCATGAACCGGACGATGATGTGGGGCTGGCCGAAGTAGCCGAGTCCCCACGCGGCGGTGGAGACGATCGCGACGATCCCGAGGAACGCGCCCTCGTTGCTGAGCCCGGAGAACAGGTTGAACGCGTCCGGGTTGACGGCCCGGGCCTCGTCGACGACGGCGCCTACGCCGCCCATCTGGGTGACGGCGACGACGGGGACGGCGATGAGGGCGGCGAGCATGAGCAGGCCCTGGGCGACGTCGGTGAGGGTGGCGCCGAGGAACCCGCCGAAGAGCGTGTATCCGAGGGTGACGACGGCGACGACGGCGAGCCCCGTGAGGTAGGGCCAGCCGAAGGACGACTCGAAGAACTTCCCGGCGGCGACCATGCCGCTGGAGACGTAGAACGTGAAGAACACGAGGATGACGAGGGCCGCGGCGATGCGCAGGGGCCGGCTGTCCCCCTTGAGCCGTTTGGAGAAGAAGCTCGGGATGGTGATCGCGTTGTCGGAGATCTCGGTGTAGGCACGCAGCCGGGGGGCGACGAACCGCCAGTTGAGCCACGCGCCGACGATGAGCCCGATCGCGATCCACGCCTCGACGAGGCCGGCGGCGTAGATCGCGCCGGGCAGGCCGAGCAGGAGCCAGCCCGACATGTCGGACGCGTTGGCGGACAGCGCGGCGACGGAGGGTCTGAGCCCGCGGTTGGCGAGCATGTAGCCGTCGAGGTTCTGCGTGCGGCGGTAGGCGTAGTACCCGATGCCCAGCATGACGAGCAGGTAGAGCACGATCGCGGCGAGCTGGTAGTCCCGGTCCGACATGGCGGCCTCCTGCGGGCGTCGTCGACGACAGTTCCGTCCTCGGCACGCTACGCCGCACCGGGCCCGACGGCGCCCCGGGGGCGTCGGCGTGCCGCCACAGGACGGCCCGGCCCGGGGCGCTCAGCCGAGCAGGCGGGCCTTGGCGCGGGCGTACTCGGCGTCCGTGAGGTCGCCGGCGCGGTGCAGCGCGGCGAGCCGCTCGAGCCGCTCCACGAGGTCAGCTCCCCCGTCGGCGTGGGTGTCGGAGCCCGAGGTGCTCGGGGCGTGCACGTGCCACACCGTGCGCGCGAACACGCCCGGCCGGTGCTCGGAGCCGCGCGACGCGGTCCGCAGGCGGGGCGTGCGCGGGGACGGCGTGGTGCGGTCGTCGATCGTGACGGCGCCGGGGTGGGCCGCCCGCAGCGCACGGGCGAACCGGACGAAGCGCTCCGCGGACCGGTCGAGCACGACGGCCCGCGACGTGCCGGGGGCGCTCGCGGCCCGTCCCCCGGCGGCGGGTCGTGCCGGGTGCAGGTGGACCACGACGCCCTCGCCGATCGTGAGCGTGACGCGGCCGGCGGGCAGCTCGACGCGCGCGCGGGTGCCGTCGGGGCCGAGGAGGTGGAGCCGCGTCCCGTCCCACACGAGGCGCCCGCCGGCGACGTGGAACATCGCCGGGTAGCGCGGGTCCGGGGTGAACCGTCGGGCGGTGGCCCGGTCGGGATCGGCCCGGCGGGCGGTGACGCCGATGCTGCGGCGCGCCGGGCGGGCGGGGGCGTCGGTGCCGTGCTCGTCGTGCGCTGCCGTCATGGATCCGTTCCCCGTCGTGCCGGTGCCCCCTCGTGCCGATCGTCCCCGACCGGGAGCGCCGACGCAAGGCCTCCGCCGGCGCCGTGGCGCGCGCCCGCGCAGGTCAGCGGCCCGGGGGACGGGAAGCGGCGGCCCGGGTCAGGTCAGAGTCCCCCGAGGAGGGCGGTGAAGTCGGGGGTGTCGGCGAACGGGTCGGCGGGGCCGCTGCTGGTGCGCAGCGCGACCTTCTCCGCGAGCTCGCGACCGGCGCGCGCGATGCGTCGCGGCAGGCCCCCGCCGGAGTCGGACTCGCCCGCGGCCCAGTCGTCGGTCGCGGCGAACACCGACGTCGTGGCGACGTCGGCGCGCAGGTACGTGAACAGCGGGCGCAGCGAGTACTCGAGCGCGAGCGAGTGCCTGGCCGTGCCGCCGGTCGCGCCGAGCAGGACGGGCGTGCCGGTGAGCGCGTCCTTGTCGAGGACGTCGACGAAGGACTTGAGCAGGCCCGAGTAGGTCGTGGTGAACAGCGGCGTGGTCACGACGATGCCGTCCGCAGCGTAGAGGCGGTCGAGCACGCCGGCCAGCTCGCCCGTGGGGAACCCGGTGAGCATGGTGTCGACGACGGCGTGCGCGTGGTCGCGCAGCTCGACCGTCTCGACCTCGGCGGTGACCCCGAGCGCGCCGAGCTCGCGGACGGCGGCCTCGCCGAGACGGTCGGCGAGCAGCCGGGTCGAGGAGGGCTTGGACAGGCCGGCGGAGACGACGACGAGGCGCCGGTCGGTGCCGCCGGGGGTGGTCTGCTGGGTCATGCGGTGCTCCTGGTGCTGCGATGTCGTGCGTGTGCTGCGGCGTGCTGCTGCGAGCCCGTGGCCCGCGGTGGCCCGACGGCGCCGGTCCCGAGGTGCGGTGTCCGCACCCCGTGACCGTACGCCGTCGGGCGGTTGCTCGCGGAGGAGCGTCAGAGGCCGAAGGCCGAGCCGGCGCGCGCGGGCTGCTGCGCGGAGGCGTCGTCCTCGGCGGTGCGACCGGTCCACCGGTCCTCCGCAGCGCCGACGTGACCGGCGTGGGTCTCGCCCGCGGCGCGGGCGGCGGCCACGCGCTCGGCGTGCGTCGGCGGGCCGGACGGCACGTGCGCGGGGCGCGCGGCCTCCGCCTCGCGGCGCAGGACCGGCACGACCTCGCCCGCGAGGAGGTCGATCTGCTCGAGGACCGTCTTGAGGGGCAGCCCGGCGTGGTCCATGAGGAACAGCTGGCGCTGGTAGTCGCCGACGTCCTCGCGCATCGCCCCGTAGCGGTCGATGACCTGCTGCGGCGAGCCGACGGTCAGCGGGGTCTCGCGCGTGAAGTCCTCCATCGACGGCCCGTGCCCGTACACGGGCGCGTTGTCGAAGTAGGGGCGGAACTCGTCCCACGCCTTCTGCGAGTCCTTGCGCATGAAGACCTGGCCGCCGAGGCCGACGATCGCGGTGTCCGCGGGCCCGTGACCGTGGTGCTCCCAGCGCTGCCGGTAGAACTGCACCATCTGCTTCGTGTGGCTCATGGGCCAGAAGATGTTGTTGTGGAAGAACCCGTCGCCGTAGTACGCGGCCTGCTCCGCGATCTCGGGGCTGCGGATCGACCCGTGCCACACGAACGGCGGGACCCCGTCCAGGGGGCGCGGCGTGGAGGTGAAGCCCTGCAGCGGGGTGCGGAACTTCCCCTCCCAGTCGACGACGTCCTCGGTCCACAGGCGGCGCAGCAGCGCGTAGTTCTCGACCGCGAGCGGGATGCCGTTGCGGATGTCCTGCCCGAACCACGGGTACACCGGGCCGGTGTTGCCGCGACCCATCATGAGGTCCATGCGCCCGTCGGTGATGACCTGGAGCATCGCGTACTCCTCGGCGAGGCGCACCGGGTCGTTCGTCGTGATGAGCGTCGTCGACGTCGACAGGACGATGTCCTTGGTCACACCCGCGAGGTAGCCGAGCATCGTCGTGGGCGACGACGGCACGAACGGCGGGTTGTGGTGCTCGCCCGTCGCGAAGACGTCCAGCCCGGCCTCGTCGGCGTGCTTCGCGATGGTGAGCATCGCGCGCACCCGCTCGGTGTCGTCCGGGGTCCGGCCCGTCGTGGGGTCCGTCGTCACGTCGCCGACGGTGAAGATGCCGAACTGCATGGTGCGCTCCAAGTGTCCTCTGACGTCCTGTGGTTCATGCGTTTGCATGTACATGCGGCTCAACCGGACACCCTCCGTGTTTGTTCCCGACGCCGCAGCCTGGCCGTGGAGCGGCGGATCTCACGCCGCGCGAGTTGCGCGGGGCATCGAAACCCGGGAGCCTGGGACGGCGACGCGCCGTGGCGGACCCGGCCCCGACGTCGCGCGGCCCGCCCGGCGGGCCGCGACCGCGACGTTCACCGGACCTTCACCCCGCGTCGGAACACCCCACCACGACACGGCGTTGCGTACTCGTAGACCGGGCACGCTCGCACCCACGGGCCCGCCCCGTACACCCCCGACGATCCTCTGGAGGACACCATGGCCGACCGTTCGCTGCGTGGCATGAGCATCGGTGCGAAGAGCATGGAGTCGGACGAGGGCGTCGACTTCGCGCCCCGCTTCCAGGCGCACTACGACTGCCCCAACGGCCACACCATCATCCTGCCGTTCTCGACCGACGCCGAGGTCCCTCCCGTGTGGGAGTGCCGCTGCGGCGCCGAGGCGCTCCTGCGTGACGCCGAGCGCCCCGAGCCCAAGGCCGGCAAGCCTGCCCGCACCCACTGGGACATGCTGCTCGAGCGCCGCACGATCTCCGAGCTCGAGGAGCTCCTCGACGAGCGCCTCGACCTGCTGCGCGCCGGCAAGCTCCGCCGCTCCGCCTGACGCCCGCAGCCGACCGAACCGGTCGGCGCGCGACGGCTGCTCGCACGAGGGCCCGGTCCCCACGGACCGGGCCTTTCCTGCGCCCGGCCCCGTCGGCGTCCCGACCGGCGCATGCTCGCGGCGCCGGGTCCGGCGGCTACGGCCGGTGCGTGCGACCCCGCCGGACGAACGACGCGAGCTGCTCCGCGCGACGTCGGGCACCCCACACGGTGACCTTCCACAGCGCCTCGGCGACGATGGCCCGGCTCATCTTGGACCGCCCCGCCGTGCGTTCGACGAACGTGATCGGGACCTCCACGACGCGACCCCCGGCCCGGGCGACGCGCCACGCCATGTCGACCTGGAAGCAGTACCCGTGCGACTCCACGGCCGCGAGGTCCAGCGCCCGCAGCGCGTCCGCCCGGTAGGCGCGGAACCCGGCCGTCGCGTCCCGCAGCCGCAGCCCGAGGGCGAGCCGCACGTACGCGTTGCCGCCCCGCGAGAGCACCTCGCGGTGCCACGGCCAGTTCTCCACCTCGCCGCCCGGCACCCAGCGCGACCCGATCACCAGGTCCGCTCGCCCCGACCGGCCCGCGCTCGCGGCGCCGTCCGGAGCGCCTGCCGGGGCCGCGGCCAGCGCGTCGAGCAGGCGCGGCAGCTCCTCCGGGCGGTGCGACCCGTCGGCGTCCATCTCCACCACGACGTCGTACCCGCGCTCCAGTGCCCACCCGAAGCCCGCGACGTACGCGGCCCCCAGCCCCTCCTTGCCCGCGCGGTGCAGCACGTGCACCGCCGCGTCCCGGCCGGCGACCGTGTCCGCGAGGTCGCCCGTCCCGTCGGGCGACGCGTCGTCGACCACGAGGACGTCCGCGGCCGGGACCGCCGCGCGCAGGCGCGCGAGCGTCCCCGGCAGGGTCAGCGCCTCGTCGTACGTCGGCACGACGACGAGCACGCGCCCGGGTCGGTCGCTCACCGGCGGTCCTCCTGGCCGTCCTGACCGTCCGCTGCGGCCACCGAGGCGCCGGACCCGGCAGCGGTGGTGCCGTCGGCGGGGCGCCCGCGCCGGCGCTCGCGGACCGACCCGACGACCCCGGCGAGGACGAGACCCGCGGCGAGCAGTCCGACGACGAGGGCGGGCAGGCCGCCGGCGCGCACGGACGGCGTCAGGTCGGTACGCAGCGGCAAGGACGCGACGAGCTGGTCGGCGGTGAACAGGTCCGTGCTCTGCAGCAGGGTGCCGTCGGGCGCGACCACGCCGCTGACCCCGACCGTGGACACCTGGACGGTCGCGCGCCCGGTCGAGATCGCGCGCAGCCGTGACATCGCGAGCTGCTGGGTCGACTCGGCCGTGTACCCGAAGGACGCGTTGTTCGTCGGGACGACGAGCACCTCGGCACCGGCACGAACCGCGTCGCGCACGAGCTCGTCGTAGGCGACCTCGAAGCAGATGACGACACCCAGCGGCACGGTGCGCCCCAGCCGCTCGGACGCGAGGTCGACCACGCCGGTCTCGTCGCCGGGGATCATGTCGATGGTCACGCGGTCGACCTGGTCGGAGAAGACCCGCAGGAGCGGGCGCAGCGGCATGTACTCGCCGAACGGTGCGGGGTGCTGCTTGGCGTACCGGTCGACCACGCCGGCGCCCGGCTCCCAGAGCAGCGCCACGTTGTACCGCCCGCCCGTCTCCGGGAACTCCTGGGCGCCGACGAGGATCGGCGCGCCGACCTCGCGCGCGGCGTCGTCGATCGCCGCGGCGACCTCGGGGGCCTCCTGCGGGTCCAGGTCCGAGCCGTTCTCCGGCCACAGCACGACGTCCAGCTCTCCCGGGTCCACCTGGTCCAGCAGCGCGACGGTGCCGTCGAGGTGGTTGTTCAGCACCTCGGCCCGGTTCGCGAACGACCCGAGCCCCGGCTCGCCGACGTTGCCCTGCACGGCGCCGACCTCGAGCGTGCCGGCCTGCGCGCGGGTGTCGAGCGGCACGAGCAGCGGCGCGGCGACGAGCGCGCCCGCGACGAGGAGCGGCACCACCACGGAGGCGGTCCCGCGCGTGCCGCCCTCCCGGTCCGCCCCGGGCGTCCCGGGCACCGTGTGCGCCGCGGCGGCGCGGCGCCGCGCGACGGCGAGGACGGCGGCGGCGAGCAGCGAGCCGACGAGCGCGACGAGGAGGGAGACGAGCACCTCGCCGCCGAGCCACGCCGCGCGCCCGAGCGGGGAGCCGGCCTGGGAGAACGCGAGCCGGCCCCAGGGGAACCCGCCGAACGGCACCTCGGTGCGCGCCTGCTCGACGCCGACGAACAGCACCGTGAACGCGACCGCCTGCCGGCCGGGTCGGCCCCGCAGCCAGGACCAGCGCCGCGCCCACACCCAGGCAGCACCCAGCACCGCGACGAAGCAGGCCTCCATGACGGACAGCGCGATCCACGGGACGGTGTCGGTCGCCTCGTTCGCCCACCACAGGTGCGGCAGGAAGAACGACAGTCCCCACACGAGACCGACCAGGGCGCCCCACCGGGCGTCGTCGCGACGCAGCGCCCAGAACAGCAGGCCGACGCCGACGAACGCGGCGGGCCACCAGCCCCGGTCGGGGAACGCGGCATCCGTGAGCAGGCCACCGAGGAGCGCGAGGAGCAGGGTCAGCGGTCGGGAGACAGGGCCGCCCGCGTCACGTCGAGGGCTCGGAGCGGGCCGACCGAGGCTCGGGTCGGTCGCGGACGCTGGGGCTGGCACGGGGTGCAGGATACGCCACGTGCCTGCACGGACTCGGTGCGCGGCGGCCGCGGGCGACGAGCGGGCGACGCACGGACGACGAGAGCGCGCAGCAGGGTGCGGCGGGCCCGCGCGCCCTTCGGCCCGTGCCTTGCCGCCACCGGCTGGGCACGTTTTCTACTGAGCGCGCGGGCCCGGCCAGACACACCCGTCGCAGCATGCCGAGGGATCGTCGACGGTGGCTGATCCCCCTGCGGCCGCGGGGGCCGGAACACCCTGTCGAAACTACTCCCGCTCCTCGCACTGTCAACCGGAACCTGTCCGGCGTGCGCGGACTTTCTCACCCGAACGTGTCGAACAGCACGACGCCGTCCCGCACGGTCTGCAGGCACGTGGGCCGCGGGGCGTCCCCACCGAGCTCGGGCAGGAGCGGCGTACCCGAGCGGGCGTCCGTGCTCCACGACGACGCAGGACGCCCCAGGGTGCCCTGCACCACGAGGTGCTCCGCGCGCCACACCGCGAGGTGCGCGGGCGCGCCGACGCGCAGCTGGCCCGCGCCCGTGTGGTCCAGGCCGGCGATGCGCCACCCGCCGCGCGTGTGCGCCTGGAACGCCGCCCGCGCCGAGACCCGCTGGTCCAGGTCGACGTGCGACATCGCCGCCAGGACCCCCGCCCACGGGTCGAGCCGCGTCACCGGGGCGTCCGACCCGAAGGCGACCGGCACGCCCGCCCCCGCGAGGTCCGCGAACGGGCTCAGCCCCTCCGCGCGCGTCGCCCCGACGCGCGCCGCGTACATGCCGCCGGGGCCGCCCCACGCGGCGTCGAACGCGGGCTGGACGCTCAGGGACACGCCGAACAGCAGCAGGGTCGCCAGCGCGGTCGCGTCGACGAACAGCGCGTGCTCGACCCGGTGCCGCGCCGCACGCACCGAGCTCGCCCCGTGCACGTCCGCCGCCGCCTTGAGGCCCAGCACGAGCTCGTCCATCGCGCGGTCGCCGATGACGTGGAACCCGCCCTGCGTCCCGGCCGCCGCGACCGCGGACAGGTGGTTCGCGATCTGCTCCGCCGTCAGGTACAGCGCGCCGCGCTCCCCCGGCACCGGCGCGTCCCGGTACGGCTGCCGCATGGCCGCCGTGCGCGACCCGATCGACCCGTCCACGTTGAGGTCCCCCGCGATGCCCGCCAGGCCCGGCACGTCCGCCAGGAGGGAGCGCGCGTCGTCGGCCGTCGTGCACAGCTCGCCCCGGTACGCCACGACGTGCGCCAGCCCGCCCGCCGCGTCGTGCGTCAGGTCGAGCACCTCGCGCAGCCCGGCCCGGGTGTCGATGTGCGGTGCGCTCATCTCGTGCACCGACACGATGCCCTGCTCCGCCGCTGCGCGCAGCGCCGCCCGGTACAGGTCCGTGCGTCGCCCCGGCGACACCTCGCGCGCCGCGTCGCGCGCCACGTGGTGCGCCTCGCCGGTCACCCACCCCGACGCGTCCCAGCCGGGCCGGCCGTCGAGCCCCGCCCGCCGCGCGAGCGCCGCCGAGACGACCGCGGAGTGCACGTCCACGCGCGCCGCGTACACCGCCCGGCCACCCGCGGCGGCGTCCAGCTCCTTCGCCGTCGGGGGACGCCCCTCGGGCCACGACCGCTCGTCCCACCCGAACGCCAGCACGACCTCGTCGTCCCCCGCCACGGCGGCAGCCTTCGCCACCGCGTCCAGCGCCGACCCGAGCGACGTCACGCCGGCGCTCGCGGACAGGTCCACCCCGGCGAGGGCGAGGCCGATCTCGAACAGGTGCACGTGCGCGTCGACGAAGCCGGGTGCGACGAGCGCGCCGTCGAGCTCGACCACCCGGTCGGCCCGGGCGGCGAGCCCGTCGGCGGTGTCGTCGGCGCCGATCCAGGCGATGACGCCGTCGTCGACGAGCAGGGCCTCGGCGAAGGGGTCGGCCGAGGAGTGGATCACGCCACCGCGGTACAAGGTTGAGGCCACAATCCTTCACCATACCGCCACATTCGCGGTGTTCGTGCAGGTGGCTCCGTCACACGCTCGAGTACGCGACCACGCCGCGGCGCAGCCGCTCGATCGCCTGCACCGCCGTGCGCCGCAGCGCAGGGGTGGGTGCGGCACCCGCGAGCTGGTCGAGCACGTCGATGACCTGCTTGCACCAGCGCACGAAGTCCCCGGCCGCGATCTCCGACCCGCGCAGGACCGCGTCGAGGCTACGTCCCACCGCCCAGCGGTGCACGGCGGTGACGAGACCGTCGTCGAGCTGGCCCGTCGCCTCCAGACGGTGCGCGCTCTCCAGGTCCTCGACCTCGGACCACACGCGCACGGTCGCGTCGAGCGCGCGGGCGAGCGGACCGTGCGGCCCGCCGGGCACGTTCGGCTCCGTGGGCTCGTCCCGGCGCCCCGAGTACACGCACGTCGACACCACCGCGGCCAGGGCCGGGGCGTCGAGGTCGTCCCACACGCCGCGCCGCAGGCACTCGGCGAGCAGCAGGTCGTTCTCGGCGTACAGGCGGCGCAGCCACCGCCCGTCCGCCGTGATGCGCAGCCCCCCGGCGTGCACCGTGCCGCCGGTCGGCTCGCCGCCGGTGTCGGGTGCTGCGTCGAACGCGTCGCCGTCGAGCGTGTCGCCGTCGAGCGTGTCGCCGTCGAGCGTGTCGGCGTCGAGCGTGTCGGCGTCGAGCGTGTCGGCGGCGCCAGGGCTCGTCGCCCGCTGGTTCTCGGCCCGTTCGAGGTACCCGAGCTCGAGCAGGACGTCGCACGTGCGGTCGAACAGCTTGGCGATCGACCCGGTGCGGCCCTCGACGCGGCGCACGAGCTGGTCGTGCTCCTTCTTGAGCCGGGCCCACCGCTCGGCCCACCGGGCGTGTTCCTCCCGGTCGGGGCATCCGTGGCACGGGTGGGCCCGCAGCTGCGCGCGCAGGCGGGCGAGCTCGGCGTCGTCCGCGGCGCCGGACCGCCCCCGCGCCGCCTTCCCGGGGCGGCCGCCGGGCTCGTCGAGCGCACCGAGCGCGTTGCGCAGGCTCGACGCGAGGTCGCGCCGCTGCGCCGGGACGCGGGGGTTGAACGCCTTGGGGACCTTGACCCGTGCGACGACGCGGAGCCCGCCGGGAGCGTCCGCGACCGTGAGCTTCTTCACGGCGCGGTCCTGCGTGAGCACCGTCGGGCGCGGCCCGTCGAACCCGGCGCCCTCCCCCGGGTCGAGCACGACGACGTACCCCGCCCGGCGGCCGGACGGCACCTCGACCACGTCGCCGGGGCGCAGCCGCTCGAACGCCGCGACCACCTCGGCCCGCCGGGACCGGCTCGCCGCCCGGGACAGGTCCGTCTCGCGCTGGGCGATGCGGCGCCGCAGGGCCGCGTACTGCGAGAAGTCGCCGCGGTCGCACGTCATGGCCTGCGCGTACCCGTCGAGGGCCTCGGCGTGCGCCTGCGCCTGCTTCGCGAGCCCGACGACGCCGCGGTCGGCCTGGAACTGCGCGAACGACGTCTCCAGCACGTCGCGCGCCCGGTCCCGCCCCACCTGCGCGACGAGGTTGACCGCCATGTTGTACGTGGGCCGGAAGCTCGAGCGCAGCGGGTACAGGCGCTTGGACGCCAGGCCCGCGAGCTGCACGGGGTCCAGGCCGGCGTGGTCCACGACGACCGCGTGCCCCTCGACGTCGATGCCGCGCCGCCCCGCGCGCCCGGTGAGCTGCGTGTACTCCCCGGGGGTGACGTCCACGTGCGCGGACCCGTCCCACTTCACGAGCCGCTCGAGCACCACGGAGCGCGCGGGCATGTTGATGCCGAGCGCGAGGGTCTCCGTGGCGAACACGACCTTGATGAGGCCGCGGCTGAACAGGTCCTCGACCGTCTCCTTGAACACGGGCAGCATGCCGGCGTGGTGGGCCGCGACGCCGCGCGCGAGGGACTCGCTCCACGTCCAGTACCCGAGGACGTCGAGGTCCTCGGTCGGGATGGTCGCGGTGCGCTCCTCCGCGACCCGGCGGATCTCCGCCTCCTCCTCCGCCGACGTGAGCCGCAGCCCCGCGGTGAGGCACTGCGTGACTGCGCCCTCGCACCCGGCGCGGGAGAAGATGAAGTAGATCGCGGGCAGCAGCGCGTCCTCGTCGAGCGCGTCCACCACGGAGAAGCGTGACGGGGTGCGCCGGGCGAACCCGGACCGCTCCGGGCCCGGCCGCCTGCCGCCGCGCCCCCGGTACCCGCGGTCCCCCGCGCCGCGGCGCCCGCCCGGCCCCGACGTGCCCGAGCGCGGCGCAGCGCGGAACGCGGCGAGCAGGTCCGGGTTGATGGGCGGGTTCACCCCGGGGTCGGTCGGGTCGACGTGCCCCGCGTACAGGTCGAGCAGGTCCGCCCCGAACCCTGCGCGGCCCGCGTGCCGGTCCGCGCCCGTCGGGTTCGCCGACGCGACGAGGACGTGCTGCCACAGCGGCACGGGGCGGCGCTCGCTGACGACGACGGTCGTGTCGCCGCGCACCATCTCGAGCCAGTCGCCGAACTCCTCCGCGTTGGACACGGTCGCGGACAGGGAGACGAGCTGCACGTCGTCGGACAGGTGGATGATCACCTCTTCCCACACGGGTCCGCGGAACCGGTCGGCGAGGTAGTGCACCTCGTCCATGACGACGTACCCGAGGCCGTCGAGCGCGGTGGACCCCGCGTAGAGCATGTTGCGCAGCACCTCGGTCGTCATGACGACGACCGGGGCGTCCCCGTTGATCGTGGTGTCCCCGGTCAGCAGGCCGACGTTGTCGGCGCCGTGCCGGCGCACGAGGTCGGCGTACTTCTGGTTCGACAGCGCCTTGATGGGGGTCGTGTAGAACGCCTTGCGCCCGGTCGCGAGCGCGAGGTGGACGGCGAACTCGCCGACCACGGTCTTGCCCGCCCCGGTGGGGGCCGCGACGAGGACGCCCCGCCCCTCCTCGAGGGCTTCGCACGCGCGCTCCTGGAAGTCGTCGAGCGGGAAGTCGAGGACGTGGCGGAACTCGGCGAGCCGCGTGCGAGCCGCGGACTGGCGCGCGCGTGCGGCGGCGTACCGGGCGGCGGGTGAGTCGGCGGACGTGTCAGCTGCCGTCATGGCCTCAGCCTACGGTCCGGCGCCCACCTCGCCCGGCACGTCCCCGTCCGCTGCGGGGTGGTGGTCAGGCCGTGGGAGGCGTGGACGTGAGCACGTGCAGCGCCCCGGGGACGATCTCGACGCGCAGGGGCAGCGGGCCGAGGTGCTCGCCGTCGGCGAAGGCGTGCGGGGGCGTCGCGCCGGCGGCGGTGGGCTCGATCGTCACGACGCGGGCGCGGACCGTGCCGACGCCCGGGTTCGCGAGGTGCCGTCCGGCGTACATGCCGGGGAAGATCGCGGCCGCGCCGCGGCGCGTGAACGGTCCGGCGAGGACCACGTCGAGGAGCGCGTCGTCGACGAGCGCGTCGGGCGCGATGCGGATCCCGCCGCCGACGCGAGGTCCGTTGGCGACGGAGACGAGCGCGCCCGGAGACTCCCAGACGAGGGTCGGCCCGTCGGGTCCCGCACCCGGCACGAGGGGCGCGCCGGCGATGACGTCGGGCGGGCTGCCGGTGCTCGGGGCGTCGGGGACGCCCGCGAGGGTGACCCGGTACCCGTAGGGGCGGTAGCGCGCGATCTCGCGCAGGGCCGAACGTGCGTAGCGGGCACGCCCGCGTGGCCAGGTCGCGGCGTTGGCGTGCGCGTTGACGGCCGCGTCGACGCCCGCGGACAGCACGCCCGCGTACCAGCGGGGCACCATGACGCGCGTCGGCTCGTGCGGCGCCGTGCCGGGTGGTGGCGCGGTGGGTGGTGGCGCGGTTGGCCCGTGTCCGCCGGGTCCGGTCGTGGCACGGGTGTCGCCGGTGGCCGGCGTGGTGACGCGGGCGGCGTCGACGGCGCGCGTGGTGCGGTGGGTGACGGCCCGCACGACGGCGTCGACGCACGGGTCGACGCGTCCTGTCGGGAGGCCGAGGGCGTGCGCGAAGTCGTTTCCGGTCCCGATGGCCACGATCCCGAGCGGTGTCCCGGTTCCGGCTGCCGCGTTGACGCCGAGGTGCACCATGCCGTCGCCGCCGACGACGACGAGCGCGTCGACCCTGCCGCGGCCCACGAGCCCGCGCACCGCGGCGTCGGCGGACTCCTGCGCGAGGGCGAGGCTCGGGGCGCTGAGGTCGACGACCTCGTGACCGGCGGAGCGCAGCGCCGCGGCGGTGCGCTCCCCGCCGACGCGGCCGCGGCCTCGCCCGGCGGTGGGGTTGACGACGAGCGCGATCGTGCTCACGGGCGTCCCGCGCGCCGCACGGGGCGCGGGTGGTGCGCTCGGTTCACAGGGCGAGCCGGGCGGCGTCGCGCTTGTCGACGCGGCGGTCGTGCAGGTAGCTGATGCCGAGCGCGCCGAAGTACAGGGCGCAGATGGGCAGGGCGACGAAGATCATCGTCAGCGCGTCCGGGGTGGGCGTCATGACGGCCGCGAAGACGAACGCGATGAGCACGGCCCAGCGCCAGCCCTGGGCCATCGTGGAGGCGCGCATGAGCCCCGCGGAGTTGAGCGCGACGAGGACGACCGGCATGACGAACGCCAGGCCGAACGCCAGGACGAGGCGCATGACGAAGCTCAGGTAGCCCTGGGCGTCCGCGAGGTTCGTCGCACCCTCCGGGACGAAGCCCGCGAGGATGTCCACGGCGTGCGGCAGCACCCACCACGCGAGGAGCGCGCCGCCGAGGAACAGCGGCACCGAGCCCGCGAGGAAGCCGACGGCGTAACGCTTCTCCTTGGACGTGAGCCCCGGGGTGATGAACGCCCACAGCTGGTAGAGCCACCAGGGGCACGAGACGATCACGCCGAGGAAGAGCGAGACCTTGACCTTCATGTCGAGCGCGGACGCGAGGCCGGAGAAGTTCAGGCTGATGACCTTGTTCTGCTCCTCGGCCGCCTGCTGGAGGGGGGCCTGCAGGGCCTCGAGCAGCGGTTCGTAGAGAACCCAGCCGACGAGTGCGCCCGCGACGAGGCCGCATGCCGCGAGGAAGAGCCTCTTGCGCAGCTCGAGCAGGTGCTCGCGCAGCGCCATCCGCCCCTCGGGGTCACGACGGGTGGTGCGTGACACCGATCACCTCGGGGAGGAGTCGTCCGGGGCGGGCGACGTGGTCCCTCCGGGAACGGTCGACGTGCCGGTCCCGGGGACACGGTCGGTCGGGGTGACGGAGGAAGGAGGCGTCGTGGGGGTGTCGTCCTCGTTCAGCTCCTTGACCTCCTTCTTGAAGATCTTGAGCGACTGACCGACGCTGCGCGCGAGGTCGGGGAGCCGGCGCGCCCCGAAGAGCAGCAGGATCACGACGACGAGCACGATGATGTGCCAGGGCTTCAACATGCCCATGTGCGACTCCTCCTCGAGGACCGGGTACGACAGGTCAGAAGTCTACGCGTTGAACCGGCGCCACCGTGCCCACACCTGTTCGTCGCGCTGCCGGCGCAGGACACGCCGTCCGGCCTTCTCGGCCCGCAGCGCGTCGACGCGTCCGCGCAGCACGACGGGGTCGTCGTACAGCGTGGGTGCCGTGGACGGCTGCTCCGCCTCGAGGCGCCGCGCGATCTCGTCGGCGCGCGTCCCGAGGTCGCTCGCGACCTGCGAGGCGCGCGCGAGCTCGCGCCCCAGTCCCTTCACCGAGCGCCACAGGCGCCGGGCGAGGAAGAACGCGACCACGAGCGTGCCCACGACGAGCAGCGTCCACACCCAGAACCACATGCCGCCCACCCTAACCAGCGGGAGCGTCGTCGAGGCGCGCGTACGCGGCGAGGGCGGCGCGCGCCGTCTCGCGCACGTCGTCGGCGACGGACGCGGGCTCGACGGAACGCACGTGCCGGGCCCGCGCCAGGAGGAGCTGGCGCAGCCACACCGGGTTGGTGACGCGCAGGCGCACCTCGAACGCGCCGTCGGGCAGGTCCCGCACGGACTCGACCGGCACCTGCTCGGCCACGGTCCGTGCCTGGCTCGCGAGGACGAGCGTCGCGAGGGGGGCGTCGCCCGCCGGGGTGAAGTCGACGTCCGGGTCGACGTCGTGCGCCTGGACCGGGGTGTCGAGCTCGACGGCGTCGAGGATGCGGTCGACGCGGAACGTGCGGCGCCCCTGCGCGCGGTGGCACCACGCGAGCAGGTAGGCGTGCTCGTCCTGGGTGTGCAGGCTCACGGGGTCGATCTCGCGGTCCGACGCCTCGTCCGCCGCGGTCACGTAGCGGATGCGCAGGCGGTGCCCGGCGGCGAGGGCGCTCGCGATCGTCGACACGACCTGCGGGTCGCCCTCGGGCGCGAGCCGCACGTCGAGCGCCGCGGCGGCCTCGCCCGTGGCGTCGGTGAGCTTCGTCAGGACGGACTCGACGACGCGCGCCCGCTCCGGGTCGGCCTGCACGGCGCCCGTCTCACGCATCGCCCGCAGCGCGGCCACGAGCGCCACCGCCTCGCGCGTGCCGAGCCGCAGCGGCCGGGTCATGCCGCGCGCCTCCGTGAGGCGCACGACGCCACGCTCGATCGAGTCGGCGTCGAAGTCGATGAGGTCGTCGGGCCAGTAGCCGGGCGTGCCCGACACCCACAGGGCGTCGACGTCCTCGAGCACCTGGCGCTCGCTGACGCCGAAGTGCCGCGCGAGCTCGCCCACGGGCACCGGGCCCGCGCCGTCGAGGTAGGCGACGATGCCCAGCAGGCGCACCAGCCGGTCGTCCGCGCGCTCAGCCACGGTCCTCCTCCCCCACGCCGCTCGACCCGCCCAGCCCGGCGGCCTCCTGCAGCCGGCGCACGACGACGTCGCGCAGCTCGGGTGGTTCCAGCACGAGCACCGCGTCGCCGTAGCCCACGACCTCGTCGGCCAGCGCGGTCCGCACGTCGAACGGCACCTCCACGACGTCGCGCCCCGGACCGGGCGCACCGGCGGCGGGGATCGAACCCACGACCTTGCCGCGCGCCCGCAGCGCCGCGGCGCGCTCCGGCACGACGGCGAGGCGCGCGACCCCGCCGGCGCCGTGCCCGCCGAGGAACGCGTCGACGTCCACGTGCTCAGGCACGTCGAACGCGTCGCGCGGACCCGTGGCACGTACCCGGCCCTCGACGCGGCTGAGCCGGTACGACCGCGGCGCGTCCCGGTCGGCGTCGAACCCGACGAGGTACCAGCCGCCGCGTCGCGCCGCGATGCGCCACGGCTGCACGCGCCGGGGACGCACCTCGCCCGTGCTCGCCGCCCGGTACGTGAACGACACCGCGCGGCGCTGCGAGATCGCGTCGAGCAGCGTCGTGTACGCGTCGCCCACGGCCCGCACGCGCGGCACCAGGCCCGCGACGGCGTCCATCGCCGTCTCCCCCGCGCCCGCGGCGCGCAGCTTCGTCAGCGCGCGCGAGATGTCCGTCCGCAGCGACTTGTCCTGCCAGAACTGCGCCGCCAGGGCCAGGACCCCCAGCTCCGCCGGCGTGAGGTCCACCGCGGGCAGCGCGTACGCGTCCTGGTCGATGCGGTACCCCACCTCGTCGGCGTGCCCGCCCGCGTCGACCGTGACGATCGGGATGCCCAGGTCCCGCAACGTGTCCTTGTCCCGCTCGAACATGCGCTCGAACGCGTCCGGGGACGGCGCGTCGCCGTACCCCGCGACGCTCGTGCGGATCTGCTGCTTCGTCATCGACGCGTTCGTGTTCACCAGCGCGATGACCAGGTTCAGCAGCCTGGCGGCAGGGTTCGACGGCGCGCCCGGCGCGGGCGGTGCCGCGTCGGGCGAGGACCAGGGGGTGCGGGGCTCGGGCATCGGGCACCACGCTACTGGTCGATAGGGTGAGCGACGTGATCACGTGGCGAACCGGGACCGTGGTGTCGCGAGGACGGGCCTGGCCCGGCGCGCAGGAGCTCACCGTCGAGCTCGACGACCCCCTCGCGGGTGCGGACGACACACCCCTCGCCACCGTCCGCGCCCTGGCCTACACCGACCTCGTCGGCACCCCCGACGCCGGGGACAGCCTCCTCCTCAACGTCTCCGCCCTCGCGCGCGGCCTCGGCACCGGCGGGTACGCCCTCGTCGTCGGGCCCGCCGCACCCGGCACCCCCGTGCCGCCCGACCCCGCCCCCGGACCCGGCCACCTCGTCAAGGCCCGGTACACGCCCCTGCAGGCCCTCGTCCTCGGCGTCGACGAGCAGGAGTCGCCCCACCACGACACCCTCCGCGACGCCGACGACCTCCACGCGACCCCCGTCGTCGTCGCCGACCTCCACTCCGCCCTGCCCGCGATCGTCGCCGGCGCCCGGCACGCCGCGGCGCTCGCGGGCCGGCCCGTACCCCGCGTCGCCTACGTCATGACCGACGGCGGCGCGCTGCCCGCCGCGTTCTCCCGCACCGTCGCGACCCTGCGCGAGACCGGCTGGCTCGAGGCCTGCGTCACCGTCGGGCAGGCGTACGGCGGCGACCTCGAGGCCGTCACCGTCCACACCGGCCTCCTCGCCGCCCGCCACGTCGTCGGCGCCGACCTCGTCGTCGTCGCCCAGGGACCCGGCAACCTCGGCACCGGCACCCGGTGGGGATACTCCGGCGTCGCCGCCGGCGAGGCCCTCAACGCCACGTCGACCCTCGGCGGCCGGGCGATCGCCTCCCTGCGCGTCTCGGGCGCCGACCCCCGCGACCGCCACCTCGGCGTCTCCCACCACTCCCTCACCGCCTACGGGCGCGTCGCCCTCACCGCGTGCGACGTCGTCGTCCCCCTCCCGGAGCCCGACGTCGAGTCCCTCCCCGGGTGGGGACCGCACCTCACCGCGCGGATCGCCGAGCAGGCCGCCACCCTCGTCGCCCCCACCGGGCGCCACCAGCGCGTCGACGTCACCACCGACGCCTTGCTGCTGCGCGCCCTGCGCGACGCCCCCGTCCGTCTGTCCACCATGGGACGCGGCCTCGACCAGGACCCCGCCGCGTTCCTCACCGCCGCCGTCGCCGGCGTCCACGCCGAGACGCTCGCCCGGGCATGACCGCACCGCAGGGGGCACCCACGACACCGCCCGGCACGACGCACACGACCCCGTCCCGCCGTCCCGGCCCGCGCCACGTCGCGCTCGTCACCACCCTCGCCACCGTCGTGCTCGCCGCCGCCGCCACCGGCACACCCTGGAGCTGGAACGCCCCCAGCTGGCTCTCGGCCCTCTCCGGAGACCAGGCACCGCCCCCCGAACCACCCCCCGCCCCGATCACACCACCGGTCGAACCACCACCCCCGCCACCCCTCGACGACGCCCCGTTCGGCCTCGGCGACGTCCTGCTCGCGCTCGCCGGACTCGCCCTGCTCGTCATCGCCGTCCTTGCCCTGCGCAACGTCCTCGCACGCATCCGCCGCAGCGGCACCCCCGCACCCCCCGTCACCGCCACCCCCGGGCACACCCTCCTCGGCACCCCCGAGGACGACGTCGCGCCCCACCTGCGCGACGGCCTGAGCACCGCCCAGCAGCACCTCACCGCCGCCGTCCCCCCGCGCGACGCCGTCGTCGCCGCCTGGGTCGCCCTCGAGGACGCCGCGGCGCTCGCGGGCGCGCACCGCGACCCCGCGCAGACCCCCACCGAGTTCACCGTCGCCGTGCTCGACCGCACCCGCGCCGACCCCGAAGCCGTCGCCACGCTGCGTGCCCTCTACCACCGCGCCCGGTTCCGCGACGCGGACATCGGCACGAGCGACGTCCAGACCGCCCGCGACGCCCTGCGCCGCCTCGCCGACGACCTCGCGATCGACGCCCCCGACCGGACCCCGGACGCATGAACCACCTCCCCGCGATCCTGCGCCGCGCCGCGCCGCCCGCGATCCTCGTCGTCCTCACCGCGATCGCGCTCGTCGTCCTCGGCTCCTCCGCCGCCCACGCCGTCATGCTCGCCGCCGCCGGCCTCAGCGCCCTCCTGCTGTGGCACAGCGCCGAGTACACCGCAGACGGGACCTGGCCTCAGGTCCCGCCCCTGCACCGCGACGGCGCCCGGCGCGACGTCTCCGACCTCGGCTGGGCGATCCTCGGCAAGGACGGACGCGTCACCGACCGCGCCGCCCGACGAGTCCGCACCCTCGCCGACCACCAGCTCGCCCGCCACGGCCTCCACGGAGACCTCGCCGACCCCCACGTCGCCACCCGCGCCGAGCCGCTCCTCGGCACCCCGACCGCCCACGGCCTCCACGACCACGCCACCCACGGCACGCTGCCCACCCCCCGGCAGCTCCAGACCTGGCTCGACGCCGTCGAACGACTCGCCACCACGCCGCCACCCGACGAAGGGACACCCCGTTGACCTCCTGGACCCCCCGGCCCGACGACCGGAGCGCCGACGCCACCGCCCACGTCGCCCCCCTCCCCGTGACCGACGTCGCCGAGCACTCCCGACGCATCCTCGACGAGGTCGCCACCGCCGTCGTCGGCATGCGCGAGACCCTCACCCTCGCCCTCGCCACCGTCCTCGCCGGCGGGCACGTGCTCTTCGAGGACGTCCCCGGCCTCGGCAAGACCCTCGCCGCACGCAGCCTCGCCCGCGCCCTCGGCCTCGACTTCGCCCGCCTCCAGTGCACCCCCGACCTCCTGCCCTCCGACATCACCGGGTCCGCCGTCTACGACCCCGCGACCCGCACCTTCGAGTTCCGCCCCGGTCCCGTCTTCACCGGCCTCTTCCTCGCCGACGAGATCAACCGCACCGCCCCCAAGACCCAGTCCGCGCTCCTCGAGGCCATGGCCGAGCGCCAGGTCACCGTCGACGGCACCACCCACCCCCTGCCCCGCCCCTTCCACGTCGTCGCCACGTCCAACCCCGTCGAGTACGAGGGCACCTACCCCCTGCCGGAAGCCCAGCTCGACCGCTTCATGGTCCGGCTCGCCGTCGGCTACCCCGCCCGCGACGAAGAACGCGAGGTCCTCACCCGCCGCGTCGCCCGCCGCCACGACGACCCCACCGTCACCCAGGTCGTCGACCACCGCACCGTCCTCGCCATGCAGGCCGGCGTCGAGACCGTCGACATCGACCCCGACGTCATCGGCTACTGCGTCGACCTCGCCGCCGCCACCCGCACCCACGACGCCCTCGAGGTCGGCGCCTCACCCCGCGGCTCCCAGAACCTCGCCCTCCTCGCCCGCAGCGTCGCCGTCCTCGACGGCCGCGACTACGTCCTGCCCGAGGACGTCAAGCGCGTCGCCGTCCCCGTCCTCGCCCACCGCCTCACCCTCACCCCCGCCGCCTGGGCCGCCGACCGGCACCCCGAAGCCCTCGTGCGCTCCCTCCTCGCCACCGTCCCCGGCCCCACCACCGTCGCCGGCGGGCGCGGGTGAGCATCCCCGACCGCCCCACCAGCGCACCCGTGTGGCGCACCACGACGGCGCTCGCGGCCGGGACGACCGTCGGGGTCGTCCTCCTCGCCGTCGGGCTCGTGGCGCGCCGCGCCGACGTCGCGCTGCTGGGGCTGCCGGCGCTGCTCAGCGCGACGTGGGGGCGGACGCGGCGTCCTGAGGGCTTCGTGACGGTGGCTGTCGCACCCGAACCCGAGGCACCCGCCGGAACCCTCGGCGCCCGGCTGCGGATCACCTCCCCGCCGGGCGTGGAGACCGTCAGCGTCCGCGTCGTGGGGCCGGCGAACCTCACCGCCGAGCGCACCCTCGCCGTCACCGGCACGACGGAGCGCGAGATCGCCGTGAGCACGCGATCGGTCCGCACCGGGCCGCAGCCGTCGTACCGCGTGGACCACGCCGCCTACGGCCCCGAGGGCGTCGAGGAGCAGGTCCCGTCGACGACGGTCGGCCCGCCGCTGCTGGTCCTGCCGCGCCCGGTGACGCTCGGCCGGGTGCCTCTCGCCTCCCGCCTGCGCGGGCTCGCCGGTCCGCACACGTCACGCCGGCCCGGCGAGGGCTCCGAGCTGCGCGACGTCGACGCCTTCCGGCCCGGGGACACCGTGCGACGCGTCGACTGGCGGGCGACCGCGCGACGCTCCCCGGCGCTCGACACGCTCTACGTGCGCCGCACGTTCGGCACCGCGGAGGCCACCGTGGTGCTCGTGCTCGACTCGCGCGACGAGGTCGGCGCCGACCTCGCCACGTGGGGCGGCGTCGGGTTCCGGCGTCCCGACGAGGCGACGTCGCTCGACCTCGCGCGCCACGCCGCGGCGTCCGTCGCGCAGGTCGTCCTGGACGCCGGCGACCGGGTCGCGCTCGACGACCTCGGCCAGCTCCGCCGGCCCGTCCGTCCCGGTGGCGGGCGGCGTCACCTGCGGCGCGTCCTGCACGGCCTCGCGCTCGCGCGCCCGGTCGGTGACCCGTCCACGCGGCTGCGCCCCCCGCAGGTCCCTGCCGGTTCGGCCGTCTACCTCTTCTCGACCCTGCTCGACGACGAGGCGCCCCGCCTCGCGCGGCAGTGGCACGACGCCGGGCACGTCGTCGTGGTCGTCGACACGCTCCCGCCGGTCGCGGTCACCGACGCGGACCGACGGGTCGTGCTCGCCTGGCAGATCACACGACGGGAGCGCGAGGACCGCGTCGACGTCCTGCGCGCGGCCGGGGTCGACGTCGTGCGGTGGCTGCCCGACACCCGGACCGACGCCGGACGGACGGAGCCCGACGCCCGCGGCGCGCTCGAGATGGCCGCGCGCCGGCACGAGCGCCGTCTCGCGCGCGCCCCGCGAGCCGGCCGTGGCGGTGCGCGATGACCGGGCTCCGGGCGTCGCGCGACGCCTCGGAGGCGACGACGCCGCCCCGCGTCGAGGTCGTGACCGGCGCGACCGTCGGTGGGCTCATGCTGCGCGTCGCGCTCCTGCTCGTCGCCACCGCGTACACGGGGATCGCGCTCGTGCCCGTCGTCGGGGACCCGGCCCTCCGGTGGAGCCTCGCCGTCTCCGTCGGAGCGATCGTCGCGGGGCTCTGCCGACCGCCCGTCCCGCACGTCCTCGTGGTGCTCGGCGGGCTCGCCCTCGCCGGCGGTCCCGGACCGTTCGACCCCGTCGTCCTCGCCCTCCTGCCGCTCGCGCACCTCGTGCTCCGCCTCTCGTGGTGGTGCGCGCACGTCCCGGCGACGGCCGCCGTCGAGGTGCGCGCGCTCGTGCCGGACGCGCGTCGCCTCGTCGTGATCCAGGTGGCGCTCCAGCTCGTCGGGCTCGTGCTCCTGTTCGTCGCCGGGGCGTCCGCGGTGCCGGTCGGTGTCGCGCTCGGTGGGCTGGCTCTCCTCGGCCTGACGGTGCTCGTCCTGCCGCGGGACTGACGCTCGACCTGCGTGCCGCGCAGGACCGGACCAGGATGGAGCCGACGGAGCCGTCCGCCCGTCCGCCGCCTCCGGCGGCGTGCGCACCGACACGAGGAGGCGCCACATGGCTGCTCGTCCCGACCTGCCGAAGTACACCGTCCCGTCGCTCACGCCCGAGGAGGGAGCGAAGGCCGCCGCGATCCTGCAGCAGCGACTGCACGCGCTGAACGACCTCCAGCTCACGCTCAAGCACATCCACTGGAACGTCGTGGGCCCGCACTTCATCGCCGTCCACGAGATGATCGACCCCCAGGTGGACGCCGTCCGCGCCATGGTCGACGCGATCGCGGAGCGCATCGCCACGCTCGGCGTCTCGCCGCAGGGAACCCCCGGGTCGCTGGTCGCTGCCCGGACGTGGGACGACTACTCCCTCGGCCGGGACTCGACGATCGCGCACCTCGGTGCCCTCGACGAGGTGTACGTGGGCGTCATCACCGAGCACCGTGAGGCCGCGACCGCGACCGAGGGCATCGACGACGTGACCAACGACCTGCTCATCGGTCACCTCCACGAGCTCGAGCTGTTCCACTGGTTCGTGCGGGCGCACCTCGAGTCGACCGGCGGGGCTCTCTCCACCGCCGGCGCCGACAGCGAGAAGGGCGCCGCTGCGCAGGCTGCGGACGGTGCGGTCGGCGAGCCCTGACCCGCCTCTCCCACGAAGGGCGCGTCTCCCCCGTCGGGAGGCGCGCCCTTCGCGTGCGCCATGCTCTTTCGGCGCTCTGTGGTGAGGTCTGTCGGGTGGCGAGTAACGAGTAGGGCGCGCTTGGCACACTATTTATATCGACAAACGGACTACGGTGATCGCATGCCGCCTACAGAACCCCCCGTCCGCCAGCTGCGCCTCGTCGTCGAGGCCGAGGACTACGACGCTGCCCTCACGTTCTACCGCGACGTGCTGGGTCTCCCCGAGCGTGTGGCCTATGCCGACGGTGACGACGAGCGGGTCGCCATCCTCGACGTGGGGCACGCGACGCTCGAGATCGCGAACCCCGCGCACAAGCGGGCGATCGACGACCTCGAGGTGGGCCGACAGGTCGCCGGGCACCTCCGCGTCGCGTTCGAGGTGGACGACGCCGCGGCCGCCACCGAGCGCCTCGTCGGCGCCGGCGCGCAGCTCGTCGCTCCCCCGACCCGCACGCCGTGGAACTCGCTCAACTCACGGCTCGACGCCCCCGCCGGTCTCCACGTCACGCTCTTCCAGGAGCTCGGCGGCGAGGAGGGCGTCCCGCCCGGCGTCCGCACCGAGACCCGGGCCGACGAGGATCCCGTCCGGCCCGACGGGCCCTGACGCCTCGACCCAGGCGCGGCGCACCTGCTCGAACCGCGTCGGCAGAGGGGCCCGCACACCGCCGTACCGGGCGTTCGTCCGGTGCACGAATCGGCGCCACGAGAGCACGAGACCCTGCTTCGTGATCGGCAGGCCGCTCGAGATCGTCACGCCGTTGTCGTGCGTGTGGTGCACGGTGAGCAGCAGCGCGCGGGGCACCGAGCCCTCGAGCTCGGCGGCGAGCTCGGCGCGCACCGCCATCCACCGGCGCAGCACCACGACGACGCTCGCGCTGAGCACGTGCTCGCGGACCGTGCGGTGCTTGCCGTGCGTGAGCACGACCCTCCCCTCCCCCGCTCGCGGCCCCGCCGGCCCGAGGTCGATCGCGTCGGCGGTGCAGCGCAGCAGGTCCGAGTAGCGCGCGCCGGTCGCCCGGGTCAGGCCCGTGATGACCGCGAGGCGCACGGTCTCGGGCTTCGCCGCCTCGACCATCGCCTCCGTCGCGAGGAGACGCCACACCCACTCCGCCTCCGCGAGCGAGACGGTCGGGCGCGGATACCGGCCCACCGGCGGGCCGAGAGGTGATCCCCCGGCTCGAGGCTCGGCGTCGGTCGCTGCGCGAGGTGCCATGGTGGGGAGGATACGCGCTTGGCACACTTTTATCTGTACGACGCGCGCGAGCCCCAGCGGAGGCTGTCGCGCGCCACCTCGAGCCGACTCCGCCGCTTCTTTGCATACCTATGCGAGATGGCGCATACTCTTCTCCATGTCCAAGGTCCTCACCTCCCTGCCCGTCGGCGAGCGCGTCGGCATCGCGTTCTCCGGTGGTCTCGACACGTCCGTCGCCGTCGCCTGGATGCGCGACAAGGGCGCCGTGCCCTGCACCTACACCGCCGACATCGGCCAGTACGACGAGCCGGACATCGCCTCCGTCCCGAGCCGCGCCACGGCCTACGGCGCCGAGGTGGCGCGACTGGTCGACTGCCGCGCGGCGCTGGTCGAGGAAGGACTCGCCGCGCTCGCGTGCGGCGCGTTCCACGTCCGCTCGGGCGGGCGCTCGTACTTCAACACCACTCCCCTGGGCCGCGCCGTCACCGGGACGCTCCTCGTCCGCGCCATGCGCGAGGACGACGTGCAGATCTGGGGCGACGGGTCGACGTTCAAGGGCAACGACATCGAGCGGTTCTACCGCTACGGACTCCTCGCGAACCCGCACCTGCGCATCTACAAGCCGTGGCTCGACGCCGACTTCGTCACCGAGCTCGGCGGGCGCACGGAGATGTCGCAGTGGCTGCTCGCGCACGGGCTCCCCTACCGCGACAGCACCGAGAAGGCCTACTCGACCGACGCCAACATCTGGGGCGCGACCCACGAGGCGAAGACGCTGGAGCACCTCGACACCGGCGTCGAGACCGTCGAGCCGATCATGGGCGTGCGCTTCTGGGACCCCGAGGTCGAGATCGCCACGGAGGACGTGACGATCGGCTTCCACGAGGGTCGTCCCGTGTCGATCGACGGTCAGGAGTTCGCCTCGCCCGTCGACCTGGTGATGGCGGCGAACGCGGTCGGTGGCCGGCACGGCCTCGGCATGTCGGACCAGATCGAGAACCGGATCATCGAGGCGAAGAGCCGCGGCATCTACGAGGCCCCGGGCATGGCGCTGCTGCACGCCGCCTACGAGCGCCTCGTCAACGCGATCCACAACGAGGACACGCTCGCCCAGTACCACAACGAGGGCCGGCGGCTCGGTCGCCTCATGTACGAGGGCCGCTGGCTCGACCCGCAGGCGCTCATGATCCGCGAGTCCCTGCAGCGCTGGGTCAGCACCGCCGTCACGGGCGAGGTCACGCTCCGGCTGCGCCGCGGCGAGGACTACTCGGTGATGGACACGTCCGGGCCTGCGTTCAGCTACCACCCGGACAAGCTCTCCATGGAGCGCACCGAGGACTCGGCGTTCGGCCCGATGGACCGCATCGGCCAGCTCACCATGCGCAACCTCG
Organism: Cellulosimicrobium sp. So1_17; assembly: GCF_055181235.1. NCBI lineage: Bacteria > Bacillati > Actinomycetota > Actinomycetes > Micrococcales > Promicromonosporaceae > Cellulosimicrobium > Cellulosimicrobium sp. So1_17. The sequence continues at coordinate 746,198 of NZ_CM143702.1, read as the reverse complement.
ACATCGCCGACTCGCGCGCCAAGCTCGAGCAGTACGCCGTCCTCGGCATCGTCGGCAGCGCGCACGCCACGCTCGTCGGCGCCGACCAGGGGCAGACCGCGCTCATCGGCGCGATGGCCGAGGGCGGCGCCGAGGTCATCGCGTCGCGTGGCACGGTGGACGCCGACGACGAGCTGCTCGATCGCGCCGCGATGGAGAGCGGCACCGACTGACCGTAGGGTCGGCGGGTGGGGACGAGCACGGGCGCCGACGAGCTGCCGGGCACGATCGCCCGCCCGGTCGACCACGAGCTGGTCGTCAAGAGGTCGCGGTTCCTCACCCACCTCGCGCCGGTGGCGGACGTCGCGGCGGCTGACGCCGTGGTCGCGCGCGTGCGCAAGGAGCACTGGGACGCGCGTCACCACTGCGTGGCGCTCGTCGTCGGCCCGCACGCGGACCAGCAGCGTTCCACCGACGACGGCGAGCCCTCCGGCACCGCGGGCGTCCCCATGCTCGAGGTGCTGCGGCACCGCGCGCTCACGGACGTCGTCGCGGTGGTCACGCGGTACTTCGGCGGCGTGCTGCTCGGTGCGGGCGGGCTCGTGCGCGCCTACTCGTCCGCGGTGAGCGAGGCCCTGGACGTCGCGCGCGTCGTCCGTCGCGCCGTGCGCACGGTCGTCACCGTCGACGTCCCCCACGCCGACGCAGGTCGTCTGCACGGCGTGCTGCACGACTGGGCGGGCACGCACGACGCCGTCCTCGCGGGGGTCGCGTACGAGGAGGTCGCGCGCTTCACGGTGCTCGTCGCGCCCGCCGACCTCGCCCGGTTCGACGCCGACCTCGCGGCCGCCTCGGCCGGCGGGCTCCGTGCGCGCCGCGGCGAGGACCGCGTCGTCGACCTGGACCGCTGAACCCTCGTGTCAGGGCGACGGGTCACGCGGGTGACGTGTCGCCCTGACACGGGCGCGCAGCGCACGACGTGTCAGGGCGTCAGCACGCCCGAGTGATCTCTCGCCCTGACAACCCGTCAGTCGCTCACGCCGTCCGGGCCCACGACGGCGCCGTCGGGTACGCGCGCGGCGCCGCCCTCGTCGTCGAGCCGGGCGTCGTCCACGACGGTCACTCCCCCACCGAACGACCAGTCGCCGCGGACGGTGAGCGACCGGGCTCCCCGCAACGACGGCGTGCCGTCGTCGAAGCGCGCGTCGAACCCCGCGATGGTCTTGTAGTGCGCCGGGTCGAGGTCGACGAGCGGTGCGTCGGCCCGCGCGACGAAGCGGTACGCGTCGTCGAGCTCGTAGACGTCGGAGCGCAGCACGAGGAGGTCGTTCGTCGTCTTGACCGGGAGGAACCGGTCCCGGCCGACCTCGATCGCCACCGCGCCGTCGAACACCTCGACCGCCGCGCCCATCGCCGACTCGACCTGGATCACCTCGGGCGACGACGGGTCCGTCGGGTCGACCGTCTTCGTGTTCCGGATGAGCGGCAGCTCGAGCACCCCGCCGGTCCGCTCGAGCTCGGCCGCGAGCGCCTCGAGGTCGAACCAGAGGTTGTTGGTGTTGAAGTAGCGGTGGCGCGTGATGTCGGCGGCGGCGTCCGCGTCGGCGTCGGGTGTCTGGGCGGTCTCGCGCAGGACGATGCGGCCGTCGGCGCGGCGCACGACGAGGTGGCCGCCCTTGCGGTCCGCGGGCGTGCGGCGGGCGACCTCGGCGGCGAAGGGGGCGCCGGACGCGGCGAACCAGCCGGCCATGGCGGCGTCCGGCGCTGCGCCGAGGTTGTCGGAGTTGGAGACGCTGGCGTACCGGTAGCCGGCGTCCAGGAGCGCGCGGAGGGCTCCTGACGCGTAGAGGGCGGTGTAGAGGTCGCCGTGACCGGGCGGGCACCACTCGAGCCCGGGGTCGGCGGGCCAGTCGACGGGGGTGAGGTCGGTGGCGAGGAGCTTGGGCTCGCGGTTCTGGAGGAAGTCGAGCGGGAGGCCCTCGACGGCGAGGTCGTCGTGGGGGGCGAGCGCGTCGAGGGTGTCGGCCTGGGTGCGGAAGCTGTTCATGAGCAGGAGCGGGAGGGTGGCGCCGGTGGCGTGCCGGGCGGCGCGGACCTGGGCGACGATGACGTCGAGGAACGTCAGCGGGTCGGCGTCGGCGCCGCGGTGCGGGTCGGCGTCGCGCACCGTGAGGAGGGACTTGGCGCGGTCCATGCCCATGGAGGTGCCGAGGCCGCCGTTGAGCTTGATGATCGCGGTGCGCCCGAGGGCGGTGCGGGCGTCGTCGGCGGGGACGTCGAGGGCGTCGCGGTGGGCGACGTCGGTGAGGGGCTCGACGTCGGCCTCGGAGATCATCCCGGTCTCCCCGGACTCGAGGAGGCGGTAGAAGCGGGTGAAGACGTCGATGGCGGCGGTGGCGACGCCTGCCTCGCGCATGCGCCGCTGTGACTGCTCGAGACCGGGGGCGTCCGTCTGGCTGCTCATGTCCCGATGCTAGGGGCGGGTGCGCGGTGCGGGCTCGGGCGGGCGGGTGAGACGCGGGTCACATGTCTACGGTGGGCTGATGGACGACGCCTCGGTGGCCGGAGCGGCCGAGTGGCTGGGCTCGTGGTTCTGGGCGGGTGGGTACGACGTCGCGCGCGAGGTGTTGCAGCGCGGCACGGCGGCGGTGCTCGTGGTGGCGTTCTGGGCGGTGGTGCGCCAGTGGCGGCCGCTGCTGGGGGTGCGGGGACTGACGCCGGCGGTGCGGGTGCTCGACCGGACGCGGTGGCGGGACGGCCCGAGCGTGCTGAGGTGGCGCTGCACCGACGGGTTCGTCGTGGGGCTCGGGTGGGGTGGTGCGTCGCTCGCGGCGCTGCTCGTGGCCGGGGTGCCGCAGCTCGGGCCGTGGTGGGTCACGACCCTCGCGTTCCTCGTGCTGTGGGTCGTCTACCTGTCGGTCGTGAACGCCGGGGGGCGGTTCTACGGGTTCGGGTGGGAGTCGCTGCTGTGCGAGGTGACGTTCCTCGTCGCGTGGCTGGGTTCGTCGGGCGGGGGCGTGGCCCCTCCCGTGCTGGTGATCCTGCTGGCGCGGTGGTGCCTGTTCCGCGTGGAGCTCGGCGCAGGGCTGATCAAGATCCGCGGGGACCGGGCGTGGCGGGACCTGACGGCGCTGGACTACCACCACGAGACCCAACCGCTGCCCGGACCGTTCTCCTGGCACGCCCACCACCTGCCGCGGTGGTGGCACCGGGTCGAGGTGGCGGGCAACCACGTGACACAGCTCGTGGTCCCGTTCCTGTTCTTCGCGCCGCAGCCGGTGGCGTCCTGGGCGGGCGCCGCGGTGGTCCTCACGCAGCTGTGGCTCGTGGTGACGGGCAACTTCGCGTGGCTGAACTGGTTGACGGTGGTGCTCGGGCTGTCGCTCGTGAGCGACGGGTCGTGGGCGGCCGTGGGCGGCTTGCTCGGCCTCGCCGGCTCGGCACCGTCCGCGGCTGCCGCCGTCGTCCCCGACGGCGCGGGCGGCCTCGGCGGTCCGGTCGCCCTGGTCGTGGTGGTCGTCGCGGTGAGCGCGCTGCTGGTCGCGCTGAGCTACCGCCCGGCTCGCAACCTCGTGGCGCGCCGCCAGCTGATGAACGCGAGCTTCGACCCGCTGCGGCTGGTCAACGCCTACGGCGCGTTCGGGTCGGTGACGCGACGCCGGGACGAGGTCGTGGTCGAGGGCTCGACCGCGCGCTCCCCCGGGCCGGACGACTGGGTGGAGTACGCGTTCCGCGGCAAGCCGGGCGACGTGCGCCGTCGTCCGCCGCAGGTCGCGCCGTACCACCTGCGGCTCGACTGGCAGATGTGGTTCCTCGCGCTGGGCTCGCCGGAGGTGCGGTGGTTCGAGGTGCTGCTCCTACGGCTCCTCGAGGCCGATCCCGCGACGCTGCGCCTGCTGCGCGCGGACCCTGACGCCGGTCCCGCCGGGCCTGCGCCGCGGTGGGTCCGTGCGCGGCTCTTCCGGTACCGGTTCTCGACGCGCGACGAGCGCCGGCGCACGGGCGCGTGGTGGGTGCGGCACGAGCTCGCGGTCCTCGTCGACCCGGTGGACCTCGCCCGGATGCGACGTCTCCTCGGCCCGGCGGCCTGAGCAGCCCTACTCGAAGCGCGACGGGTCGCCCGCACCGACGCGCACGACCTCGGGCACGCCGTCGGACACGTCGACGACCGTGGTGGGCGCGCTGCCGCGCTCGCCGCCGTCGACCACGGCGTCGATCACGTGGTCGAGCTCCTCCTTGATCGCCCACCCGTCGGTGAGCGCCTCCTCCGAGCCCGGGAGGATGAGAGAGCTCGACAGGATGGGCTCGCCCAGCGCGGCGACGATCGCCTGGGCCACGGTGTCGTCCGGGATGCGCACGCCGACGGTCCGCTTCTTCGGGTGCGCGAGGCGGCGCGGCACCTCGGACGTCGCGCGCATGATGAACGTGTACGGGCCCGGGGTCGCCGCCTTGATCGCGCGGAACGCCGAGTTGTCGACCATGACGAAGTGCCCGAGCTGGGCGAAGTCCGCGCACACGAGCGTGAAGTGGTGCTTGTCGCCGAGGTGGCGGATGCGGCGGATGCGCTCCGTGCCCTCGCGGTCGTCCATGCGGCACCCGAGCGCGTAGCCGGAGTCGGTCGGGTAGGCGACGAGCCCGCCGTCGCCGAGCAGCGCGACGACCTGCGCGATCACGCGGGGCTGCGGGTTGTCGGGGTGCACGTCGAGGTAGCGGGCCATGCGACCGAGCCTAGGCCGGGACCGTCGCGAGCACACGGCGCAGCTCGGCCGGGCTCGCGTTGCCGCCGGTGCACACGACGCCCACGCGGCGTCCGGCGAACCGGCCGGGGTCCGCGAGCACCGCGGCGAGCCCGGCCGCTCCCGCGGTCTCGGCCACGGTGCGCGCACCGGTGAGGAAGAGACCGGCCGCGCGGTCGAGCGCGTCGTCGTCGACGAGCACGAAGTCGTCGAGGTGGGCGCGCAGGATCTCCTGCGTCAGGGCGAACCCGCACCCGGTCGCGAGGCCCTCGGCGCGGCTGGCGTTCTGCGCCGTCCGCAGCGCGCCCGACCGCCACGAGTCGTGCGCCGCCGGCGACGCGGACGACTGGACCGCCACCACCTCGAGGTCGGGAGCGACCGCGCGGGCGACGAGGCACGCGGCCGCCGCGCCACTGCCCCCGCCCACCGGGACGACGACCGCGTCGAGGTCCGGCGCCTGCTCGAGCAGCTCGAGGTACGCCGTCGCGACCCCGGCGACGAGCAGCGGCTCGTTCGCGGCGCTGACCAGTCGCGCGCCGGTCTCGCCGGCGAGCGCCGTGGCGTGCTCGCGCGCGTCGTCGAACGTGGCGCCGTGCAGGACGAGCCCGGCGCCGAGGGCGCGCACCGCGTGGGCCTTGACCGGGTTCGGGTCCGTGGGCATGACGATCGTGCAGGGCGTGCCGGTGGACCGCGCGGCGAAGGCGACCGCCTGCGCATGGTTGCCCGTGGAGAACGCGACGACACCGCGGGCGCGCTCCTCAGGGGTGGTGCGCAGGAGGAGGTTGAGGGCTCCGCGGACCTTGAACGCCCCGGTGGGCTGGAGGTTCTCGTGCTTGACGACGACACGCGCGCCGGTCGCGGTGTCGAGGGGCTCGTAGGTCCGCACGGGCGTGGGCTCGAGGTGGGCGCCGAGCGTGCGCCGCGCGTCGAGGACGTCGCCCACCGTGGGCGGGACGAGAGCCGGGAGCGCGGGGTCCGGCGACATGGGCGGCGTGGCGGGGGTGGCGGTCATGGTTCCACGGTGGCCCGGCGCGACGCATAGGTCCAATGCCGGACTTCGCTGCACCCATCGATGTCGTCGATGGGTCGGTCTACGCTCGTGCGGTGGGCGGGACGGCGCACGACGGGTACGAGGAGACGGGGGTCGTGACATGGACCTGACGAGGCTGCGCGTGCTGGCGGCGGTGGCGCGCGAGGGGTCGGTGACCGGTGCTGCGCGCGTGCTGCACTACGCGCAGCCGTCGGTGAGCCACCACCTGGCGCGCCTCGAGGCGGAGGTCGGGGTGCCGCTCGTGGAGCGCGTCGGGCGGGGCATCCGGCTGACGGACGCGGGCCGCCTGCTGGCGGCGCGCGCCGAGGAGATCCTGGGCCGGGTCGGCGCGGCGCGCGAGGAGGTCGAGGCGCTCGCCGGGCTCGCCGCCGGGCGCGTGCGGCTCGCGGCGTTCCCGTCGGCGCTCGCGACGCTCGTGCCCGACGTCGTCGCGCGCCTCGCCGTCGACCACCCCGGTCTGGTCGTGGGTCTGGTGGAGGCGGAGCCGCCCGAGGCGCTGGCGGCGCTGCGGCGCGGCGCGGTGGACGTGGCGCTGGTGTTCGAGCACGACCGCTCGCCCGCGGACCTGGACGGGCTGGTGCCGGTGCCGGTGCTCGAGGAGGAGCTGTCGGTCGTGACGTCCGGGGTGGCGCCGGGCGCTGCGGGCAGCGTCGCGCCACGGGGCGACGTCGCGGGTGCGGGTGTCGCGCGTGACGACCCGACGGTCCCGTCCGACCTGGCGCGGTTCGCGGACGTGCCCTGGATCGCCGGCTGCGAGCGGTGCCGGGCCGACCTCGTGGGCCGCTGCGAGCGGGCGGGCTTCACGCCGCGGATCGCGTTCGAGACCGACGACTACGTCGCGGTCCAGTCGCTCGTCGCGGCGGGCGTGGGGGTCTCGGTGCTCCCGGAGCTGGCGCTGCGCGCCCACCGGGACCCGCGCGTCGTGACGCACGCGCTCCCCGGCGCGGCGCGGCGCGTGCTGGCGGTCACGTACGGGGACCGCCCACCGCCGGGGGCGCGCGCCGTCGTCGACGGCCTCGTGGCCGCGTCGGCGCCCCGACGACCGCGGGACCGCACCCCGTCGAGCACGGGGTCGTCCACCGGGTCCTGAGGAGTGCGGTGTGCGACCCCGTGCTCGGCGGTCGGACGAGCGGTGGTCAGAGGAGCGGCGGTTCAGACGAGCGAGGCCCGCCACGCGGCGTCGAGCGCGGCGAAGCGTCCGCCCTGCGTCGCGACGAGCTCGGCGGGCGTCCCGTCCTCGACGACGCGGCCGTCGGCCATGACCAGGACGCGGTCGGCGATCGCGACCGTCGACAGGCGGTGGGCGATGATGATCGCCGTCCGGTCGGCGAGCAGGGTGCGCAGGCCCTCCTGGACGAGCCGCTCCCCCGGCAGGTCGAGGGAGCTCGTCGCCTCGTCGAGCACGAGGACGGCCGGGTCGGCGAGGAAGGCGCGCGCGAACGACAGGAGCTGGCGCTGCCCGGCGGACACGCGTCCGCCGCGCTTGTTCACGTCGGTGTCGTAGCCGTCGGGCAGGCGCAGGACGAACTCGTGCGCACCCACCGCGCGCGCGGCGGCCTCGATCTCGGCCTGGGTCGCGTCCGGACGCCCGAGCGCGATGTTCTCGCGCACCGACCCGCTGAACAGGTACGCCTCCTGCGTGACCATGACGACGGCGCGCCGCAGGTCGCGCGAGGACAGGTCGCGCACGTCGACGCCGTCGAGCCGCACCGCCCCGTCGGTGGCGTCGTAGAAGCGGGTCACGAGCTTCGCGAGGGTCGACTTGCCGGCACCCGTGGTCCCCACGAGCGCGACGGTCTGGCCCGCCGGGATCGTCAGGTCGAGGTCCGGCAGGACGGTCCGCCCGGCCCCGTAGCCGAACCGCACGTGCTCCAGACGCAGCTCGCCGCGCGCGGCCGGGAGCGGCACCGGGTGGCGGGGCTCGGCGACGGTCGGCTCCTCCTCGAGCAGACCCGAGATCTTCTCGAGCGCCGCCGACGCCGACTGGAACGAGTTGTAGAACATCCCGAGCTGTTGGATCGGGCCGAAGAACCGCTTCGTGTACAGCAGGACCGCGGCCAGCACGCCGACGTCCATCGCGCCGTCGAGCACGCGCCACCCGCCCACCGCGAGCGCCACGACGACCGTCACGTTGCCGATGACGACGAGCCCGGGGTCGTAGCGGCCGTTGAGCCCGAACGACCGGGCGTTGGCCGCGCGGTAGTCCTCGGCGAGCTCGGCGTAGGCGCGCTGGTCGGCGGCCTCGCGCCGGAACGCCTGGACGGCGCGGATCCCGGTCATGGTCTCCACGAAGTGCACGATGAGGCGCGCGGACGCGACGCGCGAGGCGCGGTAGAACCGCTGCGAGCGCTTCTGGAACCACCGCGTGAGCAGCGCGGCGGGCACGACGGCGACCGCGAGGACGAGGCCGCTGAGGGGGTCGAGCAGGAAGAGCCCGATCGCGGTGAAGGCCATGAACAGGACGCTCGACACGACACCGGTCAGGCCGCCGTCCAGCAGCTCGCGGAGCGCCTCGAGGTCGGACGTCTGGCGGGAGATGATCCGCCCGGACGTGTAGGACTCGTGGAACTCGAGGGACAGGCGCTGCGTCTGGCGGAACACGCGGCGGCGCAGGTCGAGCAGGACGGCCTGCGCGATGCGGGCGGCGGCCCGCACGTAGGCGCCGATCGCGAACCCGGCGGCGATCGCGGCGAGGACGTACACCGCGCCCACGACGACGAGCGGGGCGACGTCGCCGTCACGCAGCGCCGGGAGCGCGCGGTCGATGCCGACGGCGATGAGCGCGGGACCGGCGACCTGGCCGGCGGTGGCGACGACGACGAGGACGGCGGCGCCGGCGAGCGCTCCGCGGCGCGCGCGGAGCAGGTCCGCGAGGAGCGCGCGCGAGCGAGCGCTCACGGCGCGGCTGCGCGCCCGGTCGAGCTGGGAGTCCTCCTCGCCCGCGACGCCGCGCGGTGACGGTGTCGTGGCGGCCGCCGACCCGTCCGGGCCCGCCGGGGCGGCCGCCTCGGCACGCGTGGAGGCGTCGTGCCTGGTGCCGCGGCGCGCGCTCATGCGTCCTCCGTCCGTCCGGCGCCGGGTTCGTGCTCGTCGTCGTGGTCGCCGATGCCGTGCGCGGCGGCGTCGGACTCGAGGCTCGAGATGACGTGCCGGTAGTGCGGGTCGTGGGCGAGCAGGTCGGCGTGCGTGCCGACCGCGGTGATGCGCCCGCCCTGGAGCACGGCGACGCGGTCGGCGAGCGCCACGGTCGACGGGCGGTGCGCGACGACGAGGGTCGTGGTGCCCGCGAGGACCGTCCGCAGCCGTGTCTCGATGGCCTCCTCGGTGGCGACGTCGAGCGCCGAGAGGGGGTCGTCGAGGACGAGGACCCGCGGCCGGGCGGCGATGGCGCGCGCGAGCGCGAGGCGCTGGCGCTGGCCGCCGGACAGGCTCAGCCCCTCCTCCCCGATCGTCGTGCCGACGCCGTCGGGCAGGTCGTGCACGAACCCGGCCTGCGCGACGTCGAGCGCCTCGGCGAGCAGCGCGTCGCGCGCCGCGTCGTCGAGGTCGTCCGGCGCGCCGAGGAGCACGTTCTCGCGCACGGAGGCGGAGAACAGCGTCGAGTCCTCGAACGCGACGGCGACGTGGGTGCGCAGCGTCGTGCGGGTCAGGTCGCGCACGTCGACGTCGTCGAGGCGCACGGACCCCTCCGAGACGTCGTACAGGCGCGGGACGAGCATCGCGAGGGTGCTCTTGCCCGAGCCGGTGAGCCCGACGAGCGCGGTCGTCGTCCCGGCCGGGAGGTCGAGGTCGACGTCGCGCAGGACGGGCTCGGCGGCGTCGTCGTACCGGAACGTCACGCCGCGCAGCGCGACGTCGCCGCGCGGGTCGCGCAGGTCGACCGGCGCGTCCGGGTCGGTGAGGTCGTTCGCGGTGTCGAGGACCTCGAAGTACCGGTCGACGGCGGTGCGGGCGTTCAGGGTCATCGACAGCGTCATGCCGAGGTCGACGACGGGCGTGTTGACGACGGCGGCGGTCGCGAAGAACGCGACGAGCGCGCCGACGCTGATCTGCCCGTCCGCTGCCTGGAGCACGCCGACGACGAGCGCGACGCCGAGCGTCAGCTCCGGGATCGCGGTGAGCGCCGCGGTGACGGTCGACTGCGTGGACGCCTTGGCCATCTCGGTGCGCCGCAGCCGGTCGGCCTGGTCGGTGAACGCGTCGAGAGCGTCCCGCCCGCGGCCGAACGCCTTGAGGACACGGATGCCGTGCACCGACTCCTCGACCGTGGTGGCGAGGTCGCCGGACTGGTCCTGGGACAGGCGCGAGATCGCGCGGTACCGGCGCGAGAAGCGGAACGCGAGGATCGTCACGGGGACGGCGCCCGCGAGGTACACGAGCCCGAGCACCCCGCCGGTCACGATGAGGATCGTGACCCCGACGAGGATCGTGGTCGCCGAGACCACGAGGGTCGGCATGCCGAAGACCAGCCACCGGCGCAGGAGCCCGAGGTCGCTCATCGACCGCGACAGGAGCTGCCCGCCCGCCCACCGGTCGTGGAACGCGACGGGCAGGTCCTGCAGGTGCCGGTACAGGGCCACGCGCATGCGCGCCTCGACGTGCGTGCCGGGCAGCATGACGAAGCTGCGCCGCGCGAGGATGAACGCGGCCTCCAGCAGGCCCAGGCCGGCCACGAGCGCGACCGCACCCGCGAGGGCGCCCGTGTCGTGCTCGCGCGCCCCGGCGGCGAGCGGCCCGTTGACGACATGCTCGAGAACCCGCGGGATCGCGAGCGCCGCGAGGCTCGCGCCGAGCGCGGAGAGCATCCCGCCCACGAGCCGCGGCAGCGCCGGGCGGACGAACGGGTACAGGCGCCGCAGCGACGCGACCGTCGACGCCCGACGGTCGGCCGCGAGAACGCGGCGCGTCGGCCCTGGTGCAGGTCCGGTGCCGGGTCCGGCGACGTCGTGGAGACCGCGAGCCGACGTGGCGGAGGTCTGGGCGGCGGTGGGGCTGGACGGTGCGGGCACGGGTCGGCAGCGACCTCTCGGAGCGCGGGGAAGGGATTCCCCACATCCTGCCACCGCCCGCCGACACCCCCGCCGGGGCGCCGACGCCGTCTCGGCTGCCGGACACACCGACCGGTTCGGCGTGCGCCGACCGCGTGCGGGCGTCGCCGCGCCTTGCTCAGCGCGCGACCGCGTGCGGGCGTCGCCGCGCCGTGCTCAGCGCGCGACCGCGACCTCCGGCGCCGCCAGGACGAGCAGCACGACGCACGCCGCCGCGACCGCCATCGAGAGGGCGAACGGTGCCCGGGACGACGGCCGCACGGCACCGACCACGCCCGCCGTGACCGCAGCGACGAGCGCGAGACCGCCCCCCGCCCACGCCGCGACGCCCGGCGGACCGGACGGCGCGAGGACCACGACGGCGACCGCCGCCCCCAGCAGGACGGGCGCGAGCACGCTCGCGGCGCGCCGACCGAGCCGGTGCGGCAGGCCGCGCACGCCCGTGGCGGCGTCGTCCTCGAGGTCCGGCAGCGTGTTCGCGACGTGCGCCCCCGTGCCGAGCAGCGCCGCGGCCGCGAGCGCCCAGGGCGCGGGAACGGCGTCGCCGGGCGCCGCGAGGACGACGAACACCGCGAGGAGCGCGAACGAGACCGCGTAGGGCACCCAGGACCAGGCCGTCGCCTTGAGGCCCGCGTTGTACGCCCATGCGCCGCCGACCGCGACGAGGTGCACGAGCCCGGGCACGAGCCCGGTGGCGAGGGAGAGGACGACGCAGGCCGCGAGGGCGGCGAGCGCGGCGGCGCGCAGCCCGGCGGGCGTGACGAGCCCCGCGACGACGGGCTTGCCGACGCGGCCCACCGCGAGGTCGCGGGGCGCGTCGATCCAGTCGTTCGACCATCCGACGGAGAGCTGCCCGCAGAGCACGGCGGCGGTGACGAGCGCCGTCGTCCCCGGGCCCGAGCCGATGCCGAGCGACAGCGCGCACGCGAGCGCGGTGACGAGCGCGGCGGGAGCGGCGTGCGCGGCGACGACGAGACCGCGCAGCGAGACCGCCCGCACGGCGGCGCCCGTGCGGGCGCCGCCCGGCCCGGTCGGGTGCGCCATGCGGGAACGCTAGCAGCGGGCGGTCCGACCCGACCCCTCGGGCCCGGTGCCCGCACCGGACCGCGCTCGCCGCGCGAACCCGTGGCCCCGGTGGGACGATGCGGACATGTCGCGCGTCGCCGCGGTATGGACCGCGCTGCCGGACCGCCGCCACACCCAGTCCGAGATCTCCGACGTCATCGCCCCGCTCCTGACGGACGACCCCGTCCGCGCGGCGGCGGCGCGGCGCCTGCACGCCCACGCGGGCGTCGACACCCGGCACCTCGCGCTGCCGCTCGACGCGTACGCGGGTCTGCGCACGTTCGGGGCCTCGAACGACGCGTTCCTCGACGTCGCCACGGACCTGGCGGCAGAGGCCGCGGCCCGTGCGCTCGAGGAGGCGGGGCTCGGAGCCCACGAGGTCGACCACGTGGTCGTCACGTCGGTCACGGGGATCGGCGCACCCTCGGTGGACGTGCTCGTCGCCGAGCGCCTGGGACTGCGCAGCGACGTGCGCCGCACGCCGTCCTTCGGGTGGGGGTGCGCGGGCGGGGCGGCGGGTCTCGCGCGCACGGACGACATCCTGCGCGGGCGCCCGCGCGACGTCGCGCTCCTGATCGCCGTCGAGCTGTGCTCGCTGACGCTGCAGCACGGCGACGACTCCACCGCGAACCTCGCGGCCTCCGGCCTGTTCGGCGACGGCGCGGCGGCGGTCGTGCTCGTCGGCGACGAGCACCGGCTCGCGCGTCCGCGGTTCGCCGCCGGGTACGCGGGCCGGCAGACGGACGCGCACCGCACCGCCCGCGTCCTCGACTCCCGCTCGACGCTGCACGCCGGCACGACCGGCGACCTCGGGTGGCGCGTGCGCGACACCGGGTTCCAGGTCGTGCTGTCCGCGCGCCTGCCCGAGCTCGTCGGGGCCCACCTCCTCGGGGACGTCAAGGCGCTGCTCGTCGAGCACGACCTGGAGCCCTCGCAGGTGCCGACGTGGATCGTGCACGCCGGCGGGCCCCGCATCCTCGACGCGGTGCGCGACACGCTCGGCCTCGACGAGCAGGACCTGCGCCACAGCCGGGCGAGCCTGCGCGAGGCCGGCAACCTGTCGTCCGCGTCGGTGCTGCACGTGCTCGACGCGACGCTCGCGGCCTCCACCGCGCCGGCGGGCTCCCCCGCCGTCCTCGTCGCGTTCGGCCCCGGAGTGAGCACCGAGCTCGTGCTCCTGCGCCTGGACGGCCCGCCGCGTTCGGGACCGGTGCGGGCACGCGCCGCCGGGACGGGCCGGAGCTCCGCGTGAGCCTCGCCTGGTACGTCGCGCTCGTCGGCGCCACGGCCCTGGAGCGGCTCGCGGAGCTGGTCGTCTCGGCCCGCAACGCCCGCTGGTCGTTCGCGCGCGGCGGCTTCGAGACCGGCCGCGGCCACTTTCCCGCGATGGTCGCGCTGCACACCGGCCTCCTCGTCGCGTGCGTCGCCGAGGCGTGGCTCGCCGACCGGCCGTTCCTGCCGTGGCTCGGGTGGCCCATGCTCGCTCTCGTCCTCGCGAGCCAGGGTCTGCGCTGGTGGTGCATCGCGACCCTCGGCCCGCGGTGGAACACGCGCGTCGTCGTCGTCCCGGGCCTGCCCCTCGTCGACAAGGGCCCCTACCGATGGCTGCGGCACCCCAACTACGTCGCCGTCGTGGTCGAGGGCTTCGCGCTCCCGCTCGTGCACACGTCCTGGGTCACCGCCCTCGTCTTCACGGTGCTCAACGCGGTCCTCCTCGCGCGGTTCCGCATCCCGGCCGAGGAGCGCGCCCTCGGCCTGCTGCCGCAGGCGCCCGCAGGGCCCGGCCCGGCCCGGTCGTGACCGAGCGCGTCGACGTCCTCGTCGTCGGCGGCGGCCCCGTCGGCCTCGCGGCCGCGGTGCACGCCCGCCGTGCCGGGCTGGGCGTCCTCGTCGTGGACCGCCGCGGAGCCGTCCTGGACGGCACGCTCGACAAGGCGTGCGGAGAGGGGCTGCTGCCGGGCGCGCTCGCCGCCGTGCGGGCGCTGGACGTCGACCCGGCAGGGCATCCCCTCGCCGGCATCAGCTACCGGACGCTCGACCGCCGTGGGTCCGTGCGCCACGCCGACCACCCGTTCGCCGCCGGACCGGGGCGCGGCGTACGGCGCACGACCCTGCACGCCGCGCTGCACGCACGGGCCGTCGCGCTCGGCGCGCAGGTCCGCCACGCGACCGTGCGGGACCTGAGCCAGGACGACGACGGCGTCGACGTCACCCTCGCCGGACCCGGCCCCGGGTCGGGCGCCCTGGACGGGCCCGAGCAGCTCCGCGCCCGGTACGTCCTCGGGTGCGACGGCCTGCACTCGACGGTGCGCCGGCTCGCGGGCCTCGAGGGTGCGCCCTACCGGTTCGCCGCCTCCCGCTACGGCCTGCGGACGCACTACCGCGTCGCGCCCTGGACCGATCTCGTCGAGGTGCACTGGTCCGCCCGCACCGAGGCGTACGTCACGCCGGTCGCCCCCGACGTCGTCGGGGTCGCCGTCCTCGGGCCCCGCGCCACCGGCAGCGCGCACGGCGCGCGCAGCCCGCTCGGCTCGGGCGACCGCACCGCGCCGGACGGCGCCGACGCCCACGACCGGCTGGAGGCCTTCCCCGAGCTCGCCGCGCGGCTCGGGGACGCCCCGGTCGTGGGCCGGGTGCTCGGCGCCGGCCCCCTGCGCCGTCGGGCGCGACGCCGGACGGCCGGACGGGTGCGCCTCGTCGGCGACGCGTCCGGCTACGTCGACGCGCTGACCGGGGAGGGCGTGCGGGTGGGTCTCGCGCAGGCGGAGGTCGCCGTACGCCACCTGGACGACGCCGACGCCTACGAGCGGGCCTGGGTGCGCGCCACGCGCGACTACCGCGTGCTGACCACCGGTCTGCTCGCGTGGGCCGCGAGCCCGGCGCGCGGCGCGATCGTCCCCGCCGCGAGCGCCGCGCCCTGGCTGTACGCCGCGGTCGTGGAGCGTCTCGCCCGCTGAGCCCACGGGGTGCGTGCGACCGGACCCGCTCCCAGGCTGGACGGATGACGTCGCCCGACCTGGACCCCCGCACGTCCGACCCGCGCACCGACTCGCGCAGCGACTCGCGCAGCGATCCGGGCGGCGACCCGGGCACCGGTCGCGAGCGGCCCGTCGCCCTCGTGACCGGCTCGGAGTCCGGGATCGGCCGCGCGACCGCCGTCGCGCTCGCCGAGGCGGGGTTCGACCTCGCCCTCACCTGGTACGCCGAGGAGCACGACCCGCAGCGCACGGAGCGCGAGGTGCGCGACGCCGGGGCGCGGGCCGTCCTGCGCCGGCTCGACGTCACGGACCTGGACGGGATCGCCCCCGCGGTCGACGAGATCGTGGGCGAGACCGGTCGCCTCGACGCGCTCGTCAACGTCGCGGGGACGGGCACGTCGACGCTGCTCCTCGACCTCGACCTCGCGACGTGGCACCGCGTGATCCGCACCGACCTCGACGGCCCGTTCGTCCTCCTGCAGGTGGCCGCACGGCACATGATCGCGGGGGGTCGCGGCGGGCGGGTCGTCAACGTCACGAGCGTCCACGAGCGCGCGCCGCGCGTCGGCGCGGCGCCCTACTGCGCGGCGAAGGGCGGGCTCGGGCTGCTCACGCAGGTCGCCGCCCTCGAGCTCGCCGAGCACGGCATCACCGTGAACGCCGTGGCCCCTGGCGAGATCGCGACGCCGATGACCGGGCAGGAGGACGAGGACCCGCACGCCACGCACCGGCCCGGCGTGCCGCTCGGCCGCCCCGGCGACGCGCGCGAGGTCGCCGCTGTCGTCGCGTTCCTGTGCGGGCCGTCGGCGTCGTACGTCACCGGGGCGTCGTGGGCCGTCGACGGCGGGATGCTCACCATGGGCCCGATGGCCGGCTCGCACCTGGAGTCCGACGACTGGCGCCGCCCCTGACCCGCCGCGAGCCGTCGCACGACGGCCCGGCCCGACCGACCCGGCCCGGCGACGCCGGCCGCCGCACCCGGCGCGACATGACACGAACCGCACCGACTCCCCGAGGAGACCACCCATGACGCACAGCACCCCGGCCGACCCCGACCCCACGGACTCGACCGGCCGCTCCCCCGCCGCGGACTTCTCCGCGAGCGGTGACGTGCAGCCCGGCGAGACCCCGCCCGCCGAGGACCAGGTGAGCGCACCGCAGGGTCACGAGGAGCACGGGCCGCACCGCGCGGTGCCGTGGGTCTGGATCGGCGTGATCGGCGGTGTCGCCGTGCTGACCGCGCTGTTCTTCGTCGGCTACGCCGCGGGTCTGCTCGACTGACGGGCCCTCGGTCGTCGCGGCCGTCCCCGGCGCGCGTGGGCGACGGCCGCTATCGTCCCGGCGTGCCCACCCTGCGACTGCGCGTGCTGCCCGACCGGTTCGTCCTCGCCCACGACCCCGGGGCGACGTTCCCCGAGGACGACGAGTGGGTCGCCCTCGTGCGCGCACCCGAAGGGTTGACGGTGCTGCGGCACGCGTCCCCCTGGGGCGGCGACGGCGAGCGCTGGGCCGGGTTCTACGCCGAGCCGCACGGGCTCGACGTGCCGGGCGTGCTCGCGTCCCTCGTCGGCCCGCTGGCCGACGCGTCGGTCCCGGTGTTCGTGGCCTCGACCTTCCACGCGGACCTCGTGCTCGTGCCGCAGGACCGCCTCGAGGGGGCCGTCGACGCGCTGCGTGACGCCGGGCACGCCGTCGCGGTGCCGTGACGCCGACCGCCCGTCGTCACCGCTCCACCGGTCACCGCTCCACCGGTCACCGCTCCACCGGTCACCGCTCCGCGAGCGTCGTCGCGCGGTCCCGCGGCAGGAAGGCCAGGAGGGCGTCCTTGTCGCCCACCCGCACCGGCTCGCCGAGCTCGAAGCCGAGAGCGCGCATGCGGGCGTGCGCGCGGACGTTCGCGACGTCCGGCTCCACGACGACGCGGCGCGCCGCAGGGTCGGCGAACAGGAACTCGGCGAGCACGGCTGCCAGCACCGCCCACAGGTCGGTACCGCGCGGTCCCCGGTCGCCGAGGAAGAAGTGCACGCCGACGTCGCCGGGCAGCACGTCGTAGCACTCGCCGACCGGGTCGTGCTCGGGCTCGTAGGTCTGCAGGAGCGCGACCGGCCGGTCGTCCCAGCGCACGAGGAACGCGTGGTGCGTGGGCAGCGACCCGACGTACGCGTACAGGTCCCGCAGCGCGTGCGGCGTGAGGTCGCCGAGCCCCCAGAAGCGCGCCCAGGGTCGCGTGACCCAGGAGTGCAGCACGTCGAGGTCGGCGTCGGGGTCGAGCACCCGCACCGTGAGGCGGCCTGCCCCCGGCAGGTCCCGCACCAGCAGCAGCTCGCCCGGCGCGCCCGTGGGCAGGCGCCCGACGGCGGCTCCCGGCCCCGCGTCGGCGGCAGGTCTCCCGGTGGCGGGTTCCTGGGCGGTGACGGCTTCCTGGGCGGTGACGCCCGCGGCGGTCGCGGTGGTCGCGGTCATCGGGTCTCCTCGAGGTCGAGCAGGGTCCAGTCGGTCACGACCGGCACGGTCGTGGCGTCCGCCCACGCGGGGTGCTGGTCGGCGAAGTGCGGGGAGCGCGGGTCGCCGCTCGCGCCGAACGGCACGCCCCACCGGCTCGCGTCCCGGTCGGCGAGGTCCCACACCCACCGTGCGACCGAGCCGCGCACGCACACGTCCGTGACGCCCGGCGTGCTCGCGGTGCAGCGGACCGTGTCGGTGTCCCCCGACAGGGGCAGCGGCGCGACGCGCGCGGCGCCTGCGCCGGGGACGTCGAGCAGCACGTGCAGGCCGAGCACGCGGTGGGTGTCTCCCCATGCCGGCGCCCCGGTGGGCTCGGGCGGCATCCCGGGGGGTTCGGCCGTCGTCCCGTCGCTCACGACGTCCTCGAGCGCCGCCCACGCCGCCGTGCGGCCGTCGATCCCGAGCCACGACGCGCCGAGCAGCATCGGCAGGGCGTCGGCGACGCGGGCGGTGACGGACGACCACGGCGCGAAGATCTCGTCGAGACCGTGGGGTTCGTGCAGCGGCGCGAGCGCCGGGTGCGCCGCGACGCGTCGCACGAGGGCGGACCGCCACGTCGCGTACAGGGCCGCGTCCGTGCTTCCCGCGTCCATGTGCCGGTCCCACCCGAGCAGGCGCGCCGCCGCGGCGCGCGTCGCCGTGCTCCGTCGCCTGTGGGCCGCGCCGTCCGGCCCTCCCACGCCTCGGTCGACCGTCTCGCGCGGTTCCGCGTCTCCCGCGTCTCCCGCGTCTCCCGCGTCTCCCGCGTCTCCCGCGTCTCCCGCGTCTCCCGCGTCTCCCGCGAAGTCCAGCCCCCCGACGCCCCCGTCGTCCAGCCACGCGAGGAGGGCGTCGGCGCTGCCGAGGGCGGTGTCGCCGTGCACGCGCGCCTGGTCCGCCGGCCCGAGCCGGTCGTCGGCCGCCTGCAGCAGCGCGCGGATCCGGCGCGCGCGGTGGGGCGGCGCGTAGGTGTGCCCGAGCGCGATCTCCTCCCGGTCGGGCCGTTCGTTCGCGTCGACCGCGACGCCGTCGACCGTCACCGGGGCCGGCAGGTCGACCCACGGGCGGGTGCGGGCGGCGTCGGACCACGCCTCCAGCGGCAGCGCCCGCTCCCTCGGCGACCGGCGCGGCACGCGCCCTGCGGTGAGGCTCAGCACGGTGTCCCGGTCGGCCGCGAGGACGCGGTTCACCGGGTCCACCCAGCCGGCGAACGCGTCGGCGACGTCGCGCGCCGAGCGGGCGTGCAGCAGCCGCCGCCACGAGCGCACGCCGAGGTCGGCGTCCACCCGCGCGGCGAGCCGGACCACGAACGTGCGTCCCTCGTCGCCCGGATCCGCCTCGCCCGCGTCCGGCCCACCGGTCACGACGACGCCGCGCGCCGTCTCCCACGTCTCGACCCGGTGCTCGACCGGGCCACCGGCCGCGCGCACGCGGACCGTCGCGGTGACCGTGTCCACCGGTTCGGGCCCGTCCGGCCCGAGCGCCTCCACGTCGCCGTCCGTCGTGCGCCGCAGCCGTTCGGCCAGGACGTCGACGTGGTGCGCCGCGGCGTTCGTGATGCCCCACGCCGCGTCCCCGGCGTGCCCGAAGTGCAGCACGCCGGGCACCCCCGGGAACGCGAGACCGACGACGTCGTACGCGGGGCACGCGAGCCGCACCTGCTGGTAGACGCCGGGCAGCTCGAGCAGGCGGTGCGGGTCGCCCGCGAGCAGCGGCGCGCCGCTCGTCGTGCGCGACCCGGCGAGCGCCCAGGCGTTCGAGCCGGAGGACGGGCCGCCGTCGACGGCGAGCAGGTCCAGGACCCGGTCGACGGCGTCCGGGTCCCCGGGTGCCGCGGCGGCGGCGGAACGGCCGAGCGTGCGGGCGACGTGGTCGCGCCACAGCACGTGCGGGAACCCGGAGAAGAGCACGTGCGCGACGAGGAACACGCCGAGGGGCGCCCACGCGGGCCACGGCTCGTGGGGTGGCAGCTCGCCGCCGCCCGGCCACGCCGGGTCGGCGAGCGCGTGCATCTCGGGCACGTCGCGCCCGAGCGCGAGCCCCTCGTTCACGCCGGCCGTGTACGCGTCGAGCCACGCCCGGTCGTCGTCCGCGAGCGCCGCGTGGACGCGGCGGGCGGTGTCGGCGAGGCGCACCCGGTGGGCGAACCGGTCCCAGACCAGCCCCGCCTCGCCGAGGCGCTCGGCGAGGCGGCCCTCCGCGCGCCACCGGTCCACCTCGACCTGCCACCCGCGGTCGCGGGCGGTGACGTAGCCCTGGCCCCGCGCGAGCGCGAGCTCGTCGCCGGCCCGCACGTGCGGCACGCCCCACGCGTCGCGGAAGACCTCGAACGTGCCTGCCGCCGGCCACGGGCCCGGCACGCCGCCGTGGTCGGCGTCGAGGTCGCGGTCGGGTGCCACGTCAGCGCACCCGCGCGGCGGGGTTGGCGAGCGTGCCCGCGTAGAGGAGCGACGCGGACTGGTCGGCGAGGTCGACCATCTGCAGGGTGTTGCGCAGCTGGAGCCGGTTGAGGCACGAGTGCGCGAACCGCTGGGCGCGCAGGTCGACGCCGGTCTCCAGGTCCGGGTGGTCGGCGCGGTGGTCGTCGAGGCACTCGCCGACGAGCGACCAGAACCGGTCCTCGCCGAGCACGCCGTCGCCGGCGAGGATCGCGGCGAGGTGGCGCAGCACGCCGTCGAACACGTCGGTGAAGATCGCGAGCGCCTTCTCGGCGTCGTCGACGACGGCGCGCACGCGCTCGACGCCGGGCGGCAGGGCGCGCTCGCCGAGCACGGCGACCTCCTCGCCGACGTCCTTCATGAACGCGCGCACCACCACATGGTCGCGCACGACGAGGATGAGGTTCTCCCCGTGCGGCATGAACGCGAGGTCGTGCGCGAGGAGCGCGTGGGCGAGCGGGCGCAGGTAGGCGCGCAGGTACGACCGGACCCAGTCGGCCGGGTCGACGCCCGACGTGCGGACGAGTGCCGTGGCGTACGCGCCGCCGCGGGCGTCGCGGTGCAGCAGCGACGCCATGGTCACGAGGCGCTCGCCCGGGGCCGTGCGCGGCACCGGGCTCTCGCGCCAGAGCGCGGCGAGCATCTTGCGGTGCGGGGACGGCGTCGTGGTGCGGTGGTAGACGTCGCCCGTGTACCCGACGGAGGCGAGCTCGCGCAGCACGGTGAAGCCGCTCCCGCCGAGCTCGGGGTCGCCCGCCACGAGGTCGGCGACCCAGTCGTTGATCGCCGGCGTCGCGCGCATGTAGGCGGGCGACAGCCCGCGCAGGAAGCCCATGTTCTGGATCGCGAGCGCGACCTTGACGTAGTGCCGCTCGGGCCGCGTGAGGTTGAACAGGGTGCGTATGGACTGCTGCGGCTGGTACTCGTCCGCGCCGAGGCCGACGGGCACGAGGTCACCGCGCGCGACGTCTGCCGCGAACGTGATCGGCACGCGGTGCTCCCACTGCCACGGGTGCACCGGCAGGTACAGGTAGTCGGCCGGGTCGAGACCCCGGGCGGCGAGGCGCCCGGCGAAGGCGGTGCGCTCGTCGGCGGTGAGCTCGGCGCCGTAGTGCGCGGCCTCGTCCAGCCCCGCGCCGAGCGCGAGGTGGGTGTGCTCCCGGCGCGCGGCGAGCCAGACGAGGCGCACGCGCCCGGCGTTCTCGGGCGCGTAGGCGCGGTACTCGGCGAGCCCGAAGCCGATGCGGCCGTTGTTGGCGACGAACGCGGGGTGGCCCTCCGTCATCGCCGCCTCGACCTCCTGGAACGACGCGTCGAGCAGGTCCGTCGCGCTCGGACCGCCGGCGGACTCGCTGCGCTCCAGCTTCGCCGTCGCGCTCGCGAGCGTCGAGGACACCTCCTCGAGGTAGGTCGCGAGCAGGTCGTCGGGGATCCGCAGGTCCGGCTGGAGCTCGACGACGAGGTCGAGCACGTCGACCGGTGCGTCGGTCGGGGTGGGCGAGGTGGCAGCGGGTACGCCGCCGTGCACCGTGCGGCGGATCGACGCCTCGTCGACCACCCAGTGCTCGAGCGCGTAGCGGCGGGCGGTGAAGCTGTACTCGACCGCGCCGCCCGCGACGGCCAGGACGTACTCCCCCGGCCCGTTCGGCGTGGCGGCCTCGCGCACGGTGCGCGGAGCGAGCAGCCGCTCGTGGGTCAGCTCGGCGATCGTCTTGGCGACGAGGTGCCGGTGCGCGCGGTCGGCGAGGTCGGGGCGCAGGTGCGGCGCGGGGTCGACGCCGTCGCCGAGCGGGCTCGCGTCGAGGTCCGGCCGCGTGGCGACCGCGAGGTGCGCACGCTTGCCGGGCAGGTCGATCTCGCGCAGCACGCGGAACCCGGCGGCGGCGTTCTTCGCGCCGATCGCCGCGTTGCGCACGTCCGGCTCGACGACGACGCGCCGCGCGCCCCGCCCGTCCGGCGCGAGGCAGAACCGCACGACGGCGCCCATGACCGCGGACGTCAGGCCGTGCCGCACAGCGGCGGGGTGCGGCGGCGCGACGAGCAGGTGCATCCCGACGTCGCCCGGCTCGAGCAGCGCGGCGGCCTCCGGGACGTCTGCGAGGGTGACCCGCGCGGGGTCGTACGTCTCGACGAGGAACGCGGGCGTGCCGTCCACGCGGCCGAGCCACGCGTCCTGGTGCGGGTCCGTCGCGACGCCGTCGAGGTACTCGCGCACCCCGTCGACGTCGAGGTGGCCGAGCTGCCAGAACGCCGAGCGCGGGTCGGCGAGCCACCCCTGGACGAGCGCCGCGTCACGCGCCGCGTCGACGGGCTCGATGCGCACGTCCGCGACACCCTCGCCGCAGCGCACCCGCACCGCGAAGGTGGTGGCAGTCGTCCCGGTGGATGTCACCGCAGTCGTCAGGTCAGCCGTCAGGTCGGTCGTCGCGGTCATCGGGACCCCTCTCTCGCCGCGGCCGTCACGTCGAGGGACGCACCGGGCGACGTCTCGACCGGGCGGGTGTGCTCGTCGTCGGGCAGGCCGAACTGCTGGAACGCGATGCGCTCCTCGACCGGGTACACCTCGCGCCCCGTGACGGTGCGCAGCACGACCGAGTTGCGCCACGCCGCGAAGCCGAGGTCGGGCGCCGTGAGGCCGTGGGTGTGCTCCTCGCCGTTGAGCACGTGCACGCGTCGCGCGGCGTCGACGGTGTAGTCGCGCGCGACGTCGAGGCGGCCGAGCTCGTCGAACCGCAGCAGACCGCGCACGGGGTCGAGGAACGTCGGGACCGTGGCGGCGTACCCCGTCGCGACGACGAGCGCCCGCGTGCGGCGCTCGACCTCGCGACCGAGCTGCGCGTGGCGCAGCCGCAGGACGTACTCCCCCGCGCCGTCGGACCCGGACCCGGACCCGGGGACGGCGGCCGGCTCGTAGCGCGCGGCGACGACCTCGGTGTCGGTGAGGAGCGTCGTCGGGACCGGTCGGTCGAGGCTCAGCCGGTAGAGCGCGTCGTAGATGTCGTCGACCAGGTCGCCGCTGATGCCCTTGTACAGCCCGCGCTGCTCGCGCCCGAGGAGCTGGCGCAGCTCCAGCGGCAGGGCGTGGAAGTGGTCGGTGTACTCCGGGGAGGTCATCTCGAGCGTCAGCTTCGTGTACTCCATCGGGAAGAAGCGCGGCGAGCGCGTCACCCAGTCGAGCCGGTAGCCACCGGGACCCGCCTCGCTCGCGCTGCCGACGCGGCCGTCCCCGTGCACGCCGTCGAGCAGGTCGCGGTAGATCTCCGCCGCCGACTGCCCGCTGCCCACGACCGTGACGGACCCGCTCGCGGCGAGCGCGTCGCGGTGCGGCACGTACTGCGCGCTGTGCACGAGCGGGCCGGCACCCGGGTGCTCCCCGGCGGCGACCTCCTGGGCGAGCGCCCGCAGCGCGGGTGGCAGCACGGGGCTCGTGCCGACCCCGAGGACCAGGTGCCGCCCACGGTGCTCCTCGACACCGGCGGCGGTGCCGTCGGGTCCGAGCACCTCGGCCCGGACGACGAACGCGTCGGACGCCTCGTCACGGGACACCTCGACGACGCGCCGGCCCCACCGCAGCGACGGCAGCTGCTGCGCGACCCAGCGGCAGTACGCGTCGTACTCGGCGCGCAGCGGGTAGAACGACTCCCGGACGTAGAACGGGTACAGCCGCCCGGTCGCCTTGAGGAACGCGAGGAACGAGTACGGCGAGGTCGGGTCCGCCATCGTCACGAGGTCGGCGAGGAACGGGACCTGGATCGTGGCGCCTTCGATCATCATGCCGGGGTGCCAGCGGAACTCCGGCGCCTGGTCGAGGA
The DNA here is from genome assembly GCF_055181235.1 of Cellulosimicrobium sp. So1_17. Lineage (NCBI taxonomy): Bacteria > Bacillati > Actinomycetota > Actinomycetes > Micrococcales > Promicromonosporaceae > Cellulosimicrobium > Cellulosimicrobium sp. So1_17. The sequence continues at coordinate 722,607 of NZ_CM143702.1, read as the reverse complement.
AGACGGCGTCGACGTCGGCGAGCGGCGCGGACAGCGCGGCGAGGCCGAGGTTGAACGGCCCGATCCCGACCCCGACGACGTCGCGCACGACGGCGGTCACCGGGCCACCGCCGGGGCGTCGTCGGCGAGCAGCTCGTCGGTGTCGACGAGCGCCTGGGCGGTCGTGCGCACGAGGTCGAGCACGCGGCGCACGTCGTCGAGCGTGACGTCGGGGTTGAGGAGCGTGAGCTTGAGGCACGGCACGCCGTCGAGCACGGTCTTGGCGACGAGCGCACGACCCGACTCGAACAGCACGCGCCGCACGAGCGGCACGAGCCGGTCCGCGTGCTCGCGCGCCAGCCCGGCGGGCTCGTAGCGGAACAGGACCGTGGACAGGTCGGTGCGCGCGACGACCCGCAGGTCCGGGTCGTCCGCGAGGTCCGCGTGCACCGCGGCCGCGAGGTCGCACACCGCGTCGACCATGCGCCCGACGCCCTCGGCGCCGAGCGCCCGCAGCGTCGCCCAGAGCTTCAGCGCGTCGAACCGGCGGGTCGTCTGCAGCGACTTGTCGACCTGGTTGGGCTCGGCGTTCTCGAGCGGGTTGAGGTAGTCGGCGTGGTGCGCGACGCGCGCGAGGTCCGCCGCGTCCCGCACGAGGAGCGCGCTCGCGGACACCGGCTGGAAGAACGCCTTGTGGTAGTCCACCGTCACCGAGCGCGACCGCTCGATCCCGTCCAGGAGGTGGCGGCGCGTCGGGGACACGAGCAGCCCGCACCCGTACGCGGCGTCGACGTGCAGCCACGCGTCCGCGGCGTCGCACGCGTCGGCGACCGCCGCGAGCGGGTCGACGCAGCCGCGGTCGGTCGTCCCGGCGGTGGCCACGACGGCCATGACGACGTCGCCCGCCGCCAGCACGCGCGCCAGCGCCCCCGCGAGCGCCGCGGGGTCGAGGCGGCCGTCGGCGTCGGCGGCGACCGTGACGACGGCGTCCTCCGCGAGGCCGAGCAGGAACGCCGAGCGGGCGACGCTGAAGTGGCTGGACGCGCTCGTGAGGACGCGCAGGCGCGGGAGCACGTCGGAGCGGGTCGGTGCCCCCGGGGCGCGGCCGGTCGCGCCGCCGCGCGTCTCGCGCTCGACCGCGTGCTCGCGGGCGAGGAACAGCGCCTGCAGGTTGGACTGGGTGCCCCCGGAGGTGAACACGCCGTCGCCCGCGACGTACCCGATGCGCTCGGCGGTCCAGGCGACGAGGCGGCGCTCCATGAACGTCGCGACGGTCGACTGGTCGTAGGTGTCGACCGACGTGTTGACCGCCGCGAGCATCGCCTCGGCTCCCACGGCCGGCAGCGCGACCGGGCAGTTGAGGTGCGCGGCGTACGCCGGGTCGTGGAACCACACGGCGTGGGTCGCGTAGAGGTCGGCGGTCTCGCGCAGCGCGACGTCGGTGCCGACACCCGGCGCGTCGAGGTCCACGGCGTCGACCAGTGCGGCGAGCTGGGCCCGCGACGCGCCGGACCACGGCTGGGTGACGGCCGCCACGCGGGCCGCGACGTCGTCGACGACGGCGTGCAGCGTGGTCGCGTAGGCGCCGGCGTTCGCCGTCGTGAGCAACGACTTGGCGGCGCGAGCGGGCGAGGGCGGCACGGCGCGCGCCGTGGTCGCGACGGACGCGGCCGGCGCGACGAGTGGTCGTGCTGAGGGCATGACGAAGCTCCTCGAGGCAGGGAGAAGGACCGGGCGCACACCGCGCACCGGTAAGTTCTGAGGTTTGGCTTGCCTAACCTAGCGCACGCCACGAGGGCGTCAAGTGTGGTCTGCGCCACGCACGCCCGGGTGACCCGACGACCGCACCCGTGGACGTGCGGGGGCCCCGGGGAGAGGATGGCACTCGGCCCGTCCGGGGCCCTCCGAGGAGGCCGCGTGGAACCCGTCGCACCGACGTCTCGACCCGCCATCGTCACCGTCGACGACGACCCCGGGGTCTCGCGCGCCGTCGCGCGCGACCTGCGGCGGCGCTACGGCGACCGGTACCGGGTCGTGCGCGCCGAGTCGGGCGCCGACACGCTCGCGGCGCTGCGTGAGCTCGCGCTGCGCGGCGAGGACGTCGCCGTCATCCTCGCCGACCACCGCATGCCGCAGATGACGGGCGTCGAGCTGCTCGAGCAGGCGATGGACCTCTTCCCCGCTGCGCGTCGCGTCCTGCTCACCGCGTACGCGGACACCGACGCCGCGATCGAGGCGATCAACGTCGTCGACCTCGACTACTACCTCCTCAAGCCGTGGGACCCGCCCGAGGAGAAGCTCTACCCCGTCGTCGACGCCCAGCTCGAGGCCTGGCAGCGCACCGACCGGCGGCGCCCCGCGGAGGCGGTCGTCGTCGGGCACCGCTGGTCCGCGCGGTCGTCGCAGGTGCGCGAGTTCCTCGCGCGCAACCGGGTGCCCTACCGCTGGTACGCCTCGGACTCGGAGCAGGGGACGCGGCTGCTGACCGCCGCCCAGGCCGACGCCACCTCCCTGCCGCTGGTCGTCACGCCCGACGGCGAGGCGCTCGTCGCGCCCGACGACGCGACCCTCGCCGAGCGCGTCGGCCTCGCGACCCGGCCCACCGAGGAGTTCTACGACCTCGTGGTCGTGGGGGGCGGTCCCGCGGGCCTCAGCGCGGCGCTCTACGGCGCGTCGGAGGGCCTGCGCACCGTGCTCGTCGAACGCACCGCCACGGGCGGGCAGGCCGGGCAGAGCTCGCGCATCGACAACTACCTCGGCTTTCCCGACGGCATCTCCGGCGCCCAGCTCGCCGACCGCGCGCGGCGCCAGGCGGTGCGGTTCGGAGCGGAGATCGTCACGACGCGCGACGCGATCGAGCTCGACGTCGCGGGCTCGGCCCGCAGCGTCCGCTTCCCCGACGGCACGTCGATCGACGCGCACACCGTCGTCCTCGCGTCGGGGGTGTCGTACCGGCTGCTCGACGGCCCCGGGCTCGGCGACCTCGTGGGGCGCGGCGTGTACTACGGGTCGGCGCTCACCGAGGCGGCCGCGTGCCACGACCAGGAGGTGTACGTCGTCGGCGGCGCCAACTCCGCGGGCCAGGCAGCGCTGTACCTGGCGCGCGAGGCGAAGCAGGTCACCCTCGTCGTGCGCGGCGACACCCTGTCCCGGTCCATGTCGGCGTACCTCGTCGAGCAGGTCGAGGCCCACCCGCGCCTGCGGGTCCTCACCCGGACCGAGGTCACGGCCGCCGTCGGCGACGACCACCTGGAGCACCTCGAGCTGCGCGACGTCGACACCGGCGCGACGAGCCGGGTCGACTGCGGGTGGGCGTTCGTCTTCATCGGCGCCGCGCCTCGCACCGACTGGCTCGACGGCGTGGTCGCGCGCGACGAACGCGGGTACGTGCTCGCCGGCCCCGACCTCCCGCACGACGGGCCCCTGCCCCCGGGCTGGCCGCTCGAGCGACCGCCCTACCACCTCGAGACGTCCGTCCCCGGCGTCTTCGCCGCGGGCGACGTCCGCGCCGAGTCCGCCAAGCGCGTCGCCTCCGCCGTGGGCGAGGGCGCGATGGCGGTCATGCTCGTGCACCGCTACCTCGAACAGCTCTGACCCACCGGAGGTGACGCCATGACCGGCACCCAGGACGACGCCCTGCCGAGCACCGGGACCGGCACGGCGCCCGGCGACGCCACGGTCCCTGACACGAGCGGCTGGCTGCCGTGCGACGTCGACGAGCTGCGCGCCACGTTCCTCTTCGAGCACCTCACCGACGACCAGCTCGCGTGGCTGTGCCGCACCGGGCACGTCGAGCACGCCGAGCCGGGCTGGCTGTGCCGCGAGGGCGAGCCCGCCGAGCGGTTCTTCGTCCTGCTCGACGGCGGCGTCGCGCTGTTCCGGCGCGTCGGCACCGACGACGTCGAGATCAACCGCACCCGGCAGGTCGGCGTCTACATGGGCGCGTGGAACGCCTACCTCGGCGACCGCCTGCCCCAGACATACCTGCACAGCGTGCGCGTGCTCGAGCCGTCGCGGTTCTTCGTGCTCTCCGCGCCGGACTTCGCCAAGCTCATGACCGAGTGGTTCCCCATGGCGGTGCACCTGCTCGAGGGCGTGTTCTGGGGCACGCGCGACGCGCAGCAGCTCGTCGGGCAGCGCGAGCGCCTCCTCGCGCTCGGTTCCCTCTCGGCCGGGCTGACCCACGAGCTGAACAACCCGGCCGCAGCGGCCGTGCGCGCCACCGGCACGCTCCGCGAGCGCGTAAGCGCCATGCGCCACAAGCTCGCACTCATCGCCGACGGCCCCTACGACCGCGCGACGCTCGCCGTCCTCATCCGCCTCCAGGAAGAGGCGCTCGAGCGGTACGCCGACGCGCGCGAGGCGGACGTCGTCGGTGCGCTGGAGACCTCCGATCTCGAGGACCGGCTCACGGACTGGCTCGACGACCACGGGATGCCCGAGGGCTGGCGGGTCGCCCCCGCGCTGGTGCAGGCCGGCATCGACGAGCCGTGGCTCGACCGGGCCGCCGAGCGCATCGACGCCGGCGCGCTCACCGGCGCGGTGAGCTGGCTCGCCTACACCATCGAGACCGAGCAGCTCATGGCCGAGATCGAGGACGCCACCGTGCGCATCTCCTCGCTCGTCGGCGCCGCGCGCCAGTACTCCCAGCTCGACCGCGCCCCGTTCCGCCCCGTCGACCTGCACGAGCTCATCGACTCCACGATCGTCATGCTCGACCGCGCGCTCGCCGGGATCGCCGTCGTGCGCCGCTACGACCCGGACATGCCCGCCGTGCCGGTGTTCGCCGCGGAGCTCAACCAGGTCTGGACGAACCTCGTGGAGAACGCCGCCCAGGCGATGGGCGCGTCGTCGGACGGGCGGACGCAGGGCGAGGGCACGCTCACCGTGACGACGCGCCGTACCGAGGACGCCGCAGAGATCGAGATCGCCGACACCGGGACGGGGATCCCCGCGGACGTCCTGCCCCGCATCTTCGAGCCGTTCTTCACGACGAAGCCCGTCGGCCAGGGCACGGGGCTCGGCCTCGACATCTCGTGGCGCATCGTCGTGAACAAGCACCACGGCGACCTGTCGGTGACGTCCCGGCCGGGCGACACGCGCTTCGTCGTCCGGCTGCCCCTGACGCCCGCTCCCGCCGCGGGCGACTGAGACCCGTCCGGCAGCGGTCCTGCGGCGGAGGCGGTCAGCGCACGGACACGAGCCAGCGGTGCAGCTCCGTCGCCAGCTCGACCGGCGCGTCGAGATGGACCAGGTGCCCGGCGCCGGGGACGAGCGCGAGGGTCGCCCCCGGGATCGCCGCCCGTAGGCGGTGCGCCCGGTCGACCGGGATCCAGGTGTCCTCCTCGCCCCACACGACGTGCGTCGGTGCGCCGACCTGCCCGAGCAGCGGCTCGAGCTCGGCCGTGTGCCGCTCGTCGGCCTGGGCGACCTGCCGGTAGAACGCCGCGCGGCCCTCGTCGCCCAGCCACGGCTCCACGAGCGTCGCGAGGTCGTCGTCGCGCAGCCCGCGGTGGCTCGCACCGCGCACGTACGCCTCGACCGCGCCCCGGTGGACGGCGGGCGGCAGCCGCTCGAGGACGTCGGCGTGCTCGGCGACGAGCCGGAAGAACGGCGACCCCCACGGGCGCAGGGCCACGACGTCGACGAGGCACAGCGAGGACACCGGCACCCCGTGCACGAGGTGCGCCCGCAGCGCCACCGCACCCCCGACGTCGTGGGCCAGCACGTGGGGCGCCTGCGCCCCGGCACGCCTGGCGTCGAGCCCCCACTGCGCCAGCAGGAAGGCGAACAGCTCGCCCTGGGTCGCGAGGTCGACCGCGTGCTCCGGCTCCTTCGAGGACCGCCCGAAGCCGGGCATGTCCCAGACGTGCACGGTGAACTCGGCCGCGAGCGCCCGGGCGAACGGCGCCCACAGCGCGGAGGACCACGGCGTCCCGTGGCACAGCACGAGCGGCGGACCGCTGCCCTCGCGCGCCCAGGCGACCTCGCGCCCTCGCCACGTCGTGCGCTCCGTGAGCTCCACCGCTGTCGCCGTCCTCTCCTCGTCCCGCACCTGTCGTCCCGCGCCCGCCGACCCGTGGCGGCACGACCACGCTAGCCTCCGTCCTGCAGCGACAGGCGCGCGTAAACCGTGGACGTGGGGCCCTGGCGGGCATAGCCTGCTTTTCGTCCGGTCGAGACCGCCCGGACGCTCGACCGTGACGACCGACGAGAGGCTGGTGGACCGCATGACGTACCCGTGGACCACCGACCTGTCCCGAAGGGCGCTCCTCAGGTAGACGACCTCTGTCGTCGACCTGCTGAGCCGTCCCGGGGCACCGTTCTGGGGCGGCTCTCGTCGTCCCGGCCAGGAACGAGACAGGAGACGCGACGATGAGCGAGGTGGTCATCTACAACCTCGGCGGCAGCCAGGTGCTCGGCCGCGTCTCGCTGCGGCACGCGATCCGCATGCTGCACCGCCGCGTCGCCGAGGTCCTCGAGGTGGTCGAGGGCGAGACGTTCGGGCCGTACCAGCGGCCCCGCTCCGTCGAGCTCGTGCGCTACGTCCACGCACGGTGGGTCTACGACCGCCAGGGCCGGGTCCCGTACTCGCGTGCGGCCCTGCTGCGTCGTGACCGGTACCGGTGCGCCTACTGCGGCGGGACCGCCACCACGATGGACCACGTCGTGCCCCGCTGCCAGGGCGGGACGACGACGTGGCTCAACGCCGTCGCGGCGTGCGAGCCGTGCAACGCGGTCAAGGGCGGGCGCACGCCCGACGAGGCGGGGATGAGACTCCTCAGACCCGCGTTCGAGCCCACGTTCCGCGACATCTACCCGACGGCACCGGCGCCGCGCCCGCGCTGACGGCGTCGTCGGGTCCCGAGCGGCTCGGTCGGTGGCGGTGACACCGGCCGAGCCTTTCCCGTGCACGCTGCTGCGGGCGGACGCGTGCACGACGTCCGGACCGCGGCGGTGCGCCCTCTCCCCAGGTAGGGCGCCGACCGTCACGACGCCCGGACGGGTCCCCGACCTCGCGTCGGGGCGACGTGAGGGAGGCCGCGATGCCGGTCCGGGTCGGTGCGTACAACGTGGAGAACCTGTTCGAGCGGCCGCGCGCGATGCACGGCCCGATGAGCGGGGGCGGGAACGAGGTCCTCGCGGCGCACGCCCGCGTCAACGCGCTGCTCGGCGAGGAGGTCTACACCGACGCCGTGCGCGCCGAGGTCCTGGAGCACCTGGAGACGCTGGGCCTGCTCCGGTCCGACGGCGCGGAGCTCGCCGTGCTGCGCCAGGTCCGGGGACGCCTCCTGCGCCGCACCGGCTCGCTCGCCGCGGGAACGGCGCGGACCGAGGTCGTCGCGACGGGACGAGGCGAGTGGATCGGGTGGGTCGACCTCGTCAAGGAGCGGGTCGACGAGCTCGCCACGGCGCACGCGGCGCGCGTCATCGCCGACGTGGACGCGGACGTCCTCGCCGTCGTCGAGGCCGAGAGCCGCATCGCGCTCAAGCACTTCACGGACGCAGGCGTCGTCACGCGCAGCGGCAAGCCGCTGTACCCGCACGTCATGCTCATCGACGGCAACGACGACCGCGGCATCGACGTCGGGCTCCTCACGACGCGCCGCCTCGGCATCGGGGGCATCCGCTCGCACGTCGACGACCGCGACTCGAGCGGGCGGGTCGTCTTCGGGCGCGACTGCCCCGAGTACGTCGTCCAGCTCCCGTCCGGTGCGACGATCACGGTCCTCGTCAACCACTTCAAGTCGAAGGGCTACGGCGTCCAGGCGGTCAGCGACGCCACCCGGCGCCGGCAGGCCCGGCACGTGGCCGAGATCTACCGGCGGCTGCGCGCGAGCGGGCAGCAGAACGTCGTCGTCGCGGGCGACCTCAACGACACCCCCGACAGCGCCCCGCTGCGGCCGCTGCTCGAGGGGACGGACCTGCGCGACGTCAGCACGCACCCGACGTTCGCCGGGGACGACCGGCCCGGCACCTACGGCAACGGCACCGCGAGCCAGAAGATCGACTACGTGCTGCTCTCCCCCGCGCTGTTCGAGCGCACGGTGGGTGGCTCGGTCTTCCGCCAGGGCGTCTGGGGCGGGCGCAACGGCACCCTGTTCCCCCACTACGACACGATGACGTCGCCGGTGCACGCGGCGTCCGACCACGCGGCGCTCTACGCGGACCTCGACGTCGCCTGACCCTCGCCGTCAGCCGTCCTCCTCGACCCGCTCGCCGACGGTGTGGACGACCACGACCTCGGGCTGCCAGGGGACGAGCGCGTCCACGTCGGACTGGAGCGTGTCGACGGGCGGGAGGTCGTTCGGCGTCCGCACGGCGACGACGAGCTCCTGGCCCTGCCACGTGACGCCCTCGACGACCGCTGCCGGGTCGTCCGCGAGCCAGTCCTGCGCGGCGGCGCGGGTCTGGCCCGCCCACAGCTCCGCGAGCGCCGCCTGCACGGTGTTCGCGACCATCGGGACGGCGACGACGACGAGCGCGGCGCCCGCGACCAGGTAGGCCCGGCGCACGCGCCGCGGGCCGTGCGCGGCCGCGCGCGCCTCGGACGCCTCGGCCGCGTACCCCGCACCGGTGAAGACGACGGTCGCGGCGATGACGAGCGCGACCGCGTTCGACGTGAAGAGCAGCAGGGCGCCCGCGGCGAGCGACGGCGCACCGGCGCCGAGGCACACGCCCACGACGCCGAGCGGCGGGACGAGCGAGATGGCGATGGCGATGCCGGGCAGCACGTCGCCGAGGTCGCGGCGGGCGAGCGCGATGGCGCCCGCGAAGCCGGTCGCGAACGCCGCGACGAGCTCGGGCAGGCCGGGTGACGTCCGGCCGGTCACCTGGGAGTTCGCGAGGACGTGCGCCGTGTCCGGGAGCACGAGCGCCACGAGCCAGCCGAGCACGACCACCGTCGCGAGCCCGAGGACGACCGTCAGGACGGAGCGGGCGACGAGCCGGCCCTTCGCCGTGACGATCCCCAGCCCGACGCCGAGGATCGGGGTCGACAGCGGCGCGATGATCATGGCGCCGATGACCGTCGCCGTGGAGTCGGTGATGACGCCGGCGACCGCGATGACCCCGGACAGGACGAGCATCACCCAGAAGGCCGACGTCTTGGCCCGCGCGTCGCCTGCCTCGAGGTCGAGCCGGTCGGCGAGCTCGTCGAGAGGCCGACGCTGCGCGGGCGGCACGAGCGCGCCGAGGAACGACGCGCGCCGCGCGGGAGCGGGGACCTGCTCGGGGTCGACCTTCGACGTCATGCTGCCTCCGTGGTGCGGGCCCGTCCTCCGGGCGCCCCGGCGAACCCCTGCCCGCCGCGACGTCAGTATGGACCGGCGTCGACCGCGGAGCTCAGACCGGCACGCCCGTCCCCGCCGCGAGCGCCGCGACGGGGTCGTGCGACAGCTCGGCCACGCCGATCCCCGTCTCGCGGCTGAGGGCGCGCAGGAGCCCGGCCCGCGTCGTGTACCCGGCGGCGTGGGCGGCCGCGTCGAGCTGCGACCCGCCGCGGAGGCGTGCGATCGCGACGTTGAGCCGCGACCGCGTGCGCCAGCGCCCGAACGCCAGTCCCGTCTCCTCGACGAAGAGCCGCTGCACGTGGCGCGTGCTCGTGCGCCGGCGCGCGGCGAGCTCGTCGAGGGTCGCCCCGGTGCCGGGTGCCTCGGCCGCGACGGCGCGCGCCACGGGGTGCTGGGGCGGCGTGAGCGCGAAGTAGTCGGTGCCGAGACCCCGCAGCACGTCCTCGAGGGCGGCGCGGAAGGGGGCCACCTGCTCGGGCGAGGTGGGGCCGGCGCACAGCGCGGCCGTCAGCAGCGAGGTGATGGCCGGCACGACGCCCAGCCGCCGGGCGCGCTGCCCGGGCTCGACGCCCGGCGACAGGATCGGGCCGAGCGCCATCGCGCCGTCGGGCAGGCGCATCGAGTGCGGCACGCCCGGCGCGAGCCACAGGCACTCGTGGGTGCGCAGGGTGAGAGGGGCGCCGTCGACGACGAGCTCGGCGGTGCCGGTGACGACGTGGACGAGGTGCGGCTCGTCGTGGGTGTGGGTGCCGTGGCCGAGGAACCGGATCGAGTTCTCGGGCACGACGGCGCTCAGGGCCGTCGGTGTCATGGTGCTCCTCTCCCCGGTGCCGCACGGGTGGCTCCCGCGGTGCGACCGGTGTCAGGACCGGGACCGGAGATGTCGCCTCCGGGGACGTTCGCGGCGTCAGGTGTGGTTAGCCTAACCTCGTGAGGCGTGCCGCCGGACGCGGCCCTCGCATCCCGACTCCCGAGTGTGAGGTCTCTCCATGCTGCCCCTGCGTCATGCCACCCTCCGCACCGCCACGCTGACCACCGCCGCCGTGCTCGCGCTCGGCGCGTGCTCCACGAGCACCGACCCCGGTGCCACGGCGACCGATGACGCGGCCCCCGACACGTCGACCTCCGAGGCCGCGGACCGCGTCGTGGTGACCGACCAGGGCGAGGTGACCGTCCCCGCGGACCCGCAGCGCGTCGTCGTGCTCAACCATGCCCTCGCCGGGTACCTGTACGCCCTCGACGTCCCGGTCCTCGCGACGGTCCCCGAGGTCGCGGACGACCCCGACCCGGCGTTCTCCCCGTTCTGGGCCGAGGAGGCCGAGGCGGACGGCACCGAGCTCATGGACTGGAGCGCGGACGGGTACAACCTCGAGGCGATCCTCGCGCTCGAGCCCGACCTCATCGTGGGCGGCGGGTGGGGCTTCCCCCTCAAGCAGGCGACCGACGTCTACGACGGCCTGAGCCAGATCGCCCCCACGGTCCTCGTGTCCGGGTCGTTCACCACGTGGCAGGAGCAGCTCGAGTTCCTCGCCGACGACGTGTTCGCCCAGGCGGACACCGCCGACGAGCTCGTCTCCGGGTACGACGAGCGCCTCGCCGAGGTGCGCGACGCGATCACCGTGCCCGACGGCCCGACGGCCTTCCTCGCGCGGACGTCGGAGGGGACGACGTACGCGCTCATCGAGGGCGAGGCACTGCCCAGCACGTTCGAGGACCTCGGCTTCGAGATCGACACGGTCCAGGAGCGCACGGGCGCCGAGCCGTACACGGCAGGCGGCGACATGTTCGAGGTCTCCGCGGAGCAGGTCGGCTCGGTGTTCACCGCTCCGACCGTGTTCGTCATCGGGTTCAACGGCGCGACGGCCGACGTCGCGACGCTCGCGGAGGACCCGGTGTTCGCCGGGCTGCCGTCGTTCGAGGCCGGGCAGGCGCACGACCTGCCGACGTGGACGATCCGCGGCGACTACCACGAGGCGATGGGCCTGCTCGACGTCGTCGAGGAGCAGTTCTCCTGATGGCCCAGCACCGCCTGCGCACCCACCCGCTCGTCCTGCGGCACGTCGAGGTCGCGCGCGTCGTGGACGTGACGCCCCGCATGCGGCGCCTCACCCTCGCGGGCCCCGAGCTCGGCGCGTTCGAGCGCGACGGCCTGCCGATGCCCGCGTTCGCGGCGCCCGGCTTCGACGACCACGTAAAGCTGGTCTTCGCCGCCGACGGCGACGTCGAGGCCGCGCTGCCGGTCCAGCGTGCGCACGGCATCGACTGGCTCCCCTCGTCCCAGCGCCAGGGCCGCGACTACACGCCCCGCCGGGTCGACCCGGTCGCGGGCGAGCTCGACCTCGACGTCGTGCTGCACGGCGACGGCCCGGCGGCCGCGTGGGCCGCCGGAGCCGTACCGGGCTCGGACGTGTGGTTCGTCGGGCCCAAGGCGTCGACCGTGTGGCCCGACGACGTCGTGTGGGCGCTGCTCGCGGGCGACGAGACGGCGCTGCCGGCGATCGGCCGCTTCCTCGACGAGCGCCCGGTCGACGTGCCCGTGCAGGTCGTGGTCCACGTCGCGGACGGGTGCGCCCGGCAGGAGCTCGCGCTGCGCCCCGGCGACACGGTCCGCTGGGTCGTCGCACCGGAGGGCGACCGGACGGTGCTCGACGACGCCGTCCGCGCGCTCGACTGGTGGCCAGGGCAGGCGTACGCGTGGGCCGCGGCGGAGAGCCGCGCGCTGCTGCCCGTGCGCCGGCATCTCGTGCGCGAGCGCGGGCTCGACCGGTCGCACGTGGACGTCACCGGCTACTGGCACCTCGAGCCGGCCGCCGCCGACGTCGCCCATGCCATGCCGACCGAGCAGGACGGCACCACCGCCGCGACACCGGCCGGCGGTGGCGCCGCGGCACCGGCAGCGGCCGCGCCGGCTGGCGTCCCCTCCCCCGTGCCGTGGCTCGCGACGCGCGCGGCCCTGCAGCTCAGGCTGCTCGACGCGCTCGGCACGGGCCCGCGCGACGTCGACGACCTCGCGGGCGCGCTCTCCGTGCCGCCGGGGACCGTCGAGACCCTCGCGGGCGTCCTGGTCGGCGTCGGGATCGTGGACGTCGACGGGTCGACCCTGCGGCTCGGCGACGCCGGCGAGGAGCTCCTCGACGACGAGCACGAGCGCGAGGAGTACGACGGCCACGAGGCCGACCTCGTCCTCGCGCTCGCCGGGCTCGCCCGTGCGCAGCGCGCCGGCGTGCCCGCGTGGCAGCAGGTGCGGGGACGCACCCTGCGGTCCGAGGTGGAGCGCGACGTGGAGCGCGCCGCGGAGCTCGTCGAGCACGCCGACGTCCTCGCGTACGTCCTCACCGGTCTCGCGTCGTGGCCCGTGTGGGAGGGCGCGACGAAGGTCGCCGTCGGGGGCCCGGGAGCGGTGGTCGTCGCCGAGCGGCTCGGCGACGTCCCGGGCGTCGAGTCGGTGACCGTGGTCGAGGAGACCGTCCCGCTCGCCGCCCTGCGCGACGCCGCGGGCGGCGACCAGGACGCGTCGTCGTGGGCCTTCGCCACGGTGTGGCCGGGCGTCGACGTGGCCGTCAGCGCGCTGGGCGCGGGGCACCGCACCGACGCCGAGCTCGTCTCGCTGCTGACGACGCTGCGGGCGGCCGCTCCCCACGTGGTCCTGGTCGAGGACTTCGCACCCGACGGGCTCAGCCCGCACGCCGCCGAGCACGCCCTGCTGTCGCTGGCCGCCACCGGCGCGCCGCCGCGCACGCCGGACGACGTCGCCCGCCTCGCGGAGCGCGCCGGGTGGCGCGTCGCCCGCCACGAGCCGCTCGGGTGGGGCGTGGAGGTGGTCGAGCTCGTCGTCACGGACGCGCAGGCGGGACACTAGGCCCATGACGCCGACCGAGTTCTTGCTCTCCAGGATCGCCGAGGACGTGGCCGCGGCGCGAGCCGTCGGGCCGGACGACGGCAAGGCCGGCGAGGACGGCGAGGCGGGGCCTGCCCGGCATCGGGCGCGCTGGAGCCCGGCCCGGGTGCTGGCCGAGTGCGACGCGAAGCGGCGCATCGTCGAGCTCGCGCACGAGGCCACCGGCTACGACATGACCGTCGACCTGGAGCGTGACAGCAGCGCCCGCGCCCAGAGCGGGGTCTCGTTCGTCGGCGACCGGATCCTCAAGGAGCTCGCCACCGTCTACGCCGACCACCCGGACTACGACGAGTCCTGGCGGCCCTGACCGCCCGGACCGCCGGAACCGCTGCCACGCCCCGGCCGCCAGGGGCTACGGAGCCGCCACCGCGTCGAGCGCCTCCAGGCTCGCCGTGACGATCTGCGCCTGGGCGTCGGCGCGGCTGGTCCCCGGGACGCCGTCGCCCGGCTGCTCCCCGTAGTCGGCGAAGAACGCGTGGACCCCGCCGGGCACCTCGACGAAGCGCGTGCCCGGCGGCAGGTCGGCGCGCGAGGCCTGGATCTTGTCCGGCGTCGAGAGCCCGTCCCGAGATCCCCAGACCGAGGTGACCAGCAGGTCCGTCCCGCTGATGTCCTTGCTGGGGTACGAGCCGTGCAGCAGCAGGCCGTCGACCTCGTCCTCGTGGTCCGCTGCGAACGACGACGCCACGACGCCACCGAGCGAATGACCGCCGACGGCCCACCGGTCGACGCCGCCGAACGCGTCCATCGCGGCAGCCGACTGCGCGGGCGACGTGAACGCGATGCCGAGGGGCTCCTTGAGCGAGACGACCAGGTAACCGGCCTCGGCGAGCGGCCGCAGGACCGCCGCCGTGGCCCGCGCGTCGACGCGAGCGCCGGGCGAGTAGACGAGGCCCGTCGTCGGGTCCCCGTCGCGCGGCACGAACGCGTACCACCCCGCCTCCTCGCGGACCTCGACGGCGTCGTCGCTCTCGAGCGCCGCGAGGGCCGGTGCCGTCGCGACGAAGGGCCGCAGCCACACCACCGCCGCCGCGAGGACGACGAGGGCCGCGAACCCGAGCCCGGCGACGGTCGCGCGCAGCACCCGGCGGCGCCGGCCGTCCCCGTGGCGCCGGTCGGTCGGCGTGCGCCGAGCGGCGAGGACCGTCGCGATGCCCAGGGCGAGCCCCGCGACGGCGCTCAGCGCGAGCAGCGCGGCGAGCGACCAGTGCTGGTGCGGGACGGCGTCGCCCGTCGTCGCCAGCACCCAGGCGGGCGCTGCGAGCAGCGCGAGCGCCAGCACGAGACGCAGGGCCGTGCGCACCCGCGCGGCGCCACGAGCGCGAGGGTCCCTCGCCGGGCCGGCGGGGCCGGCAGGGCCGTCGTCGTCGTCACGCTGCACTGCCAGGTCCATCTCGCTCCTCCGCTCGGCCCGACGACGGCGGGCCGAGGGGCCCGGTCACGCTAGCAGCCGCACGCCGCACCGTCGCCCGGCCCTGACGCGGCGCCGGCCGACGCGGTCGCGTCGTCCCGCCGCGCGCCCGACGATGGTCTCGGAGCGGGAGGGACATGGGCTGGTACACGGAGCACGTGGTCGACGCCGGGCGTGCGCCGGCGCTGTTCGCGCTGGTCGGGTTCGTCGTGACCTTCGTCGTCGTCCGGTCCGTCACCCGCAGGATCCGGGCGCGGCAGGCCTCGGAGGCCGATCGTCCGCCCGGGAGGCGGTCGCTGATCAGGGACGTCTCGATCGGCGGCGTGCACGTGCATCACCAGGTCTGGGGCATCCTGCTCGTCCTGCTCACGGGGATGCTCGAGTTCCGCTACTCCCCCGGCCACCCGTGGTCCGAGGTCCTCGCGCTGCTCTTCGGAGCCGGCGCGGCGCTCGCCCTCGACGAGTTCGCGCTCTGGCTGTACCTCGACGACGTGTACTGGGCCGAGCAGGGCCAGCGGTCGATCGAGGCGATCCTCGTTCGGGGGCGCGATCGGCGGCGCCCTGCTGTTCTCCGCGTCCCCGATCGGGGTCACGTCGGACGGCGCGGCGAGCGGCCGGGTCGCGTACGTCGTCACGGTCGTCGCGCACCTGTGCCTCGCGCTCGTGTGCATCCTCAAGGGCAAGCTCGCGACGGGCCTGATCGGGATCGTCGTGCCGCTCGTCGCGTTCGTCGGGGCAGTCCGGCTCGCCAAGCCGTCGTCGTACTGGGCCCGACGCCGGTACGCGCGGCACCCGCGGCGGCTCGAACGCTCGGACGCCCGGTTCGGGCCCGCGTACCGGGCGCGCCAGGAGCGGCTGCGCACCGTCCTGGGTGGGAGACCGTCCGCGGATCCCGGGGCCGAGCCGTGAGCCGGTCGTGAGCAGCCCGCACGACGCCCTGGGCTCCGGCCCTCGGCAGGGCTACCGTGGGAGGTGGTCACCCGTCGCGGTGCACCGCGACGACGGCCACGGGGTGGAGAGGGGCGCGTCATGAAGGACTTGCGATGCCTCGTCGGGATGCACCGATGGCTTCGCCGGCAGGTGGAGGACTCGCAGTACTTCACGTGCGCGCGGTGCGGCAAGGAGCGCAACGCCACGCCCGCCGGCCCGATGGGCCGGGGATTCGGTGGCTGACGTCGCCGACGCTCAGAGCATCCGGCGCAGCAACCGGTCGCGGTCCACGACCTGGTGCTTGAGCACGAGGCCGAGGTGCAGGGCGAGCGCGACGAAGAACACGACGTGGCTCGCGACGTGCAACCACAGCAGGTCGTCGTCGACGAGCAGCAGCGTGATCCCCGTGGCGGGCATGACGAGCAGCGCCGCGTACAACGTCACCTCCGTGCCGTGCGCCAGCCGGCGCTCGACCGCGCTGAGGCCGGGCGCCCAGGGCGGCAGCGGCGTCAGACGCCGCCACAGCAGCCGGACCACCGTGAGGACGAGGATCGTCAGTCCGAGCGCGACGTGCACGCCGAGCAGCCCGTCGAGGTCGCCGTCGAGCAGCTCCGCGAGCCCGCCGTCGTCGTCGTCGCGGTCGTCGCCACCGCGACCGCGTCCACGGCCCGACCCCTCGCCGCGACCACGCCCGCGGCCTCTTCCCCCGCCGTCGTCGCCGTCGTCGTCGAGGAGGTACCCGACGACGAGCTGCGCGACGAGCGCCGCGACGGTGGCCCAGTGCAGGGTCTTCGTCACGACGCCGTAGCCGTCCGCGTCGTTGCGCAGTCTCACCACGGCATCATCGCGCGTCGGGGGCAGGTGCGCGCACGACGCGTCGCGTGCGGTGCCGATGATTTCCGGCGGTGCACGGGGTCGTGAGGTCGTCAGGATCCCTGCCACCCGCTTCCGGAGGCCTTCATGCCGTTCGACCCCGTCGCCCTCGACCACACGTTCACCGCGCCGATCGGCGTGGACGTCAAGGGCGACACCTGGCCCTGCGTGGAGGTGCCGGGCGCGCGCGAGCTGCTGGGCACCGGGCGGTCGGTGCGCGTCGACGCGAGCGTCGACGGCGTCGCGCTCCCGAACGTGGGTCTCATGCCGACGGGCAGCGGCGGGCTCATGCTGTCGCTGAGCGCGAAGGTCCGCAAGCGGCTCGGCAAGGACGTCGGCGACACCGTCACCGTGCACCTCGAGCGTCGGCTGAGCTGACGCCGGTCGGCTCAGCGGGACGCCCGCGCGTGCAGGCCGGGGCGTGTCGGGGGCCACACGGCGGCGCCCCGCCTCCCGGTCCGGCACGACCGGACGGCGGACTAGGCTCGTCGGGTGGCTACCTTCTCCGCCGTGACCCGCCAGCACATCCTCTCCGCGATCGCCGAGTACGACGACCGCGGGGCCGAGAACTTCCTCGGCGTCTACGGGTTCACGCCGTCGGTGCGCGAGACCTTCGACCACGAGGACCGGACGTACGACTCGAAGGCGGTCCTCGGCGTCGCGCACAAGAACGCGACCGGCCGGGCGGCGACGGCCGAGGAGCTCGACGGCGGCAGGATCGACGCGACGACGATCCTGCGCAAGCACGGCTTCGAGGCGTACGGCCCCGCTGCCCCGACGCCGCCTCCGGTGCAGCGTGCCCGACGCGCTCCGTCGAGCACGCCGCGGGCACGCACGACCACGCCCCGCCGCGCCGCGGAGCCCGAGAGGCCCGCGCCCATCTGCCCCACGTGCTTCATGACGCTCCCTGCGACCGGCGTCTGCGACAGCTGCGGCTGAGCCTTCCCGTGCACGAGGAGAGGTGTGGTGTAGTCTGGGAGTCGCGCTCGGGTCGCGGGACATGCTCCTGCGACGTCCTGCGTTCCTCAGCTCCGACGCGAGGACGCGCGCGCCGAGCAGCAGAAGCTGCCACCGACGATCTCCGCCCACCACTGAGCGCGGAGCGAGAGCAGAGAACATCACCACCTCCACCCTTGTACACCCCACGACTGCTTCTGCCGTCGTGGGCACCGCCCGACCCCAGCCCGTGCTGAGCCGCGTCGACGACGACCTCTGGGTCGCCACGTCCGACGGCGAGTACGCCGGCATGGTCACCCGGCTCCCCGACGGATTCCAGGTGCACGACCGCTACACGCGGCCGACGACCGTGGTGACCGCGCTCGAGCAGGCGACCAGACACCTCGCGGCACCGACCGCGAGCCCGGCCGGATCGTCCCGATCCCGCCTCCACACCCGTCAGCGCCCCACAAGGCGTGACAAGCGGACCCACGTTCGTGGGACGCACGTTTCAACGAGAGAAGACATCATGGCTACTGGCACCGTGAAGTGGTTCAACGCCGAGAAGGGCTTCGGCTTCATCGCCCCCTCGGACGGCACCGCCGACGTGTTCGCCCACTACAGCGAGATCGCGGCCACCGGCTTCCGCTCGCTCGAGGAGAACCAGAGCGTCTCGTTCGACGTCACCCAGGGCCCCAAGGGCCCCCAGGCGACGAACATCCAGCCTCTGTGACACCCGGGCCCTCGTCGCCCACGGCGTCGAGGGTCTGACCGACGAAGGGCCGCGCAGCGCGCGGCCCTTCTGCGTCCCCCGAGACGTCCCCGCTTGACCCTGACGCGACGTCAGGCTCCAGGGTGGTCGCATGACCGACACCTACCCTGCCTTCGACATCAGCCCCGTGCCCGAGCCGTCCGAGGACGCCACGGCTCCGGAGCACTTCCGCGGCATCTACGGCATGCCCCAGTTCGTCACCGTGCCGACGGCGGACCTCGCAGCGTCCGTCGACTTCTGGACCCGCGGTCTCGGCTTCTTCGGGCTGTTCGCGGTCCCGGACCAGATCGTCCACCTGCGCCGCTGGGCGTTCCAGGACGTCCTGCTCGTCCCGGGCACGCCGCCCGCCGAGGCGCCCGCGCTCACCGTGAGCTTCTCGTGCGTGCTCGGCCAGGTCGACGCGATCGCCACCACGTGCGAGGGGCTCCGCCCCGGCTCGGTCACCGGACCGCGCGCGATGCCGTGGAACTCGGTCGAGGTCGAGGTCCGCACACCCGAGAACGCCCGGGTGATCATGACGGCCGCGAAGCCGCTCGAGCCCGAGAGCGCCGAGGCCCGGTTCCTGCGCGACATCGGCATCGAGGCGCCGGACCGGTGAGCCCTGCGACACTGGGCGGCATGACGTCCGACGCCGCGGCGACCCGCCGCCACGACGAGACCGGCGACGGCCGCACCGTCGGCGAGGTGGCCGCGGCGGTCGGCGTCACCGTCCGGACGCTCCACCACTGGGACGCCATGGGCCTCGCCCGTCCGTCGGCGCGCACGTCCGCCGGGTACCGGCTCTACACCGGGCCCGACGTCGCGCGCCTGCGCCGCGTCGTGGCGTACCGCGAGCTGGGGGTGTCCCTCGAGCACATCCCGGGCCTCCTCGACGCCCCCGCGGACGACGCGGTCGCGACCCTGCGGCGCGAGCGCACGCTCCTGGGCGAGCGCATCGCCGCGCTGCAGCGGACCGCAGCGGCGCTCGACCGGCTCGTCGACGCGCGCGAGCGCGGTCTGCTGCTCTCCCCCGCCGAGCAGGTCGCGATCTTCGGCGAGAGCTGGCAGCCGTCCTGGGCACGCGAGGCGCGCGAGCGCTGGGGAGAGACCGCGCAGTGGGCGCAGTACGCCGAGCGCTCCGCGGACCGCACGCCCGACGACTGGCGGCGCGTCGCCGCCGAGGTCGCGTCCCTCGACGAGGCCCTCGCCGCCGCGTGCCGCGACGGTGTCCCGCCGGGCAGCGAGCGTGCGCACGAACTGGCGGAGCGGCACCGGGCGTCGATCGGGACGTACTTCGACTGCTCGCACGCCATGCACGTCTGCCTCGGGCGCACCTACACCGACGACCCGGGGTTCAGGGCGCACTACGACGCGCTCGCGCCGGGGCTGGCGGCGTGGCTGCGCGCGGCCGTCGAGGACAACGCCCGGGAGCACGGCGTCGACCCCGCGACGGCGAGCTGGCCCGGGTCGCACGCGTCGAGCGAGATCGGCGCTGATGACGGTGACACGCATCATCGGGCGCCCGGCGGCTCTCCCTCTCCCTAGGAGCACACAGCCCCGCCCGCGCGGAGAACGACCTCGGCGCGGTTCTCCGGAGAAGGAGACGGTCATGGTCGAGAAGAAGGCTCCGGCAGGCGGACGGTCCGGCGGCGCGAAGAGCCGGCGCACGACGGCGGGCAGATCGCCGGGCGTCGGGGAGCACCTGTCCTGCGAGCAGGCGGCCGGACCGGTCGGCGGTACCGCGCTCATCGACGGCTACGGCTTCGCGTCGATGCCGGTGGTGTGGGCCGAGGTCGACGGGCTCGCGGTCGTCGAGGGCGACATCGTCATCGGCACCGTCGAGGAGGCGAGGGCGCGGGACATCGCGACGCTGACGTCGGACGAGGACACCGACGTCGCGCACGCCGTGGGGATCAGCGGGGCCCAGTTCCGCTGGCCGAACGGGGTCGTCCCGTTCGAGATCGACGGCGCGCTCACCAACCCGTCGCGCGTGCACAACGCGATCGCGCACTGGCACGCCAAGACCCCGCTGCGTCTCGTCCCGCGCAACGGCGAGGGCGACTTCGTCCGGTTCGTGGGCGGTGGCGGCTGCAGCTCGGCCGTCGGGCGCCGCGGCGGGCGGCAGGACATCACGCTCGGCCCCGGCTGCACGGTGGGCAACACGATCCACGAGATCGCGCACGCCGTGGGCCTGTGGCACGAGCAGTCGCGCGAGGACCGCGACGCGTTCGTCCAGATCAACTTCGCGAACATCGAGGACGGCAAGGCGCACAACTTCAACCAGCACATCAGCGACGGCGACGACCTCGGCGGCTACGACTTCGGCTCGATCATGCACTACCCGACGACGGCCTTCTCCAAGAACGGTCAGCCGACGATCGTGCCCCTCGCCACCGTCCCGGCGGGGACCGTCATCGGGCAGCGCACGTCGCTCTCGGCGGGCGACCTCGCGGGCCTCAAGGTCATGTACCCCGGGCTGTCGTGGCCCAAGCCGGTCTTCAAGGACGTCATCAAGGAGCCGATCGGCGACGTCGGCGAGATCGCGACGATCAAGGAACCGCTCAAGGACGTCAAGGAGCCGTTCAAGGAGATCGTCAAGGAGCCGCGCGACGAGGTGGTCAAGCCGCTGCGCGACGTCCTCAAGCCGGTGCGCGACCCCGGCCCGACGATCCGCGAGGTGGTCGAGCCGATCCGCCCCGAGCTCCCGGTCGTGAACCCGGCGCTCGGCAGGTCGCTCCCGTTCGTGCTCGGCCGCGACAGCGACTTCGTGAGCCGCTACCAGGCGGCGGTCGCGCAGCAGTCGGGCGTGGCGCAGGACGCGGGCGCGGGCACGACGTCGGCCGCCGACCTCGCGGTCGTGCTCGCCGAGGTCGTCACGGCGCTCGACGCCGTCCGCGCCTCGGTCGCGGCCCTGGCCGAGCAGGCCGCGGCCGAGGCCGGGCTCTGAGGGGCGCGGACGATGATCCTCGTCGTCAGCTTCCCCGACGACGACCACACGGCCGTCGTGGTCGAGCGCCTGCGGGCGCTCGGCCACGAGGTCGTCGTGCTCGACACGTCGACCCTGGGAACCACGGGCTCGCTCGAGCTCGCGTACGGGACCGGCGCACCCGCCGCGATGCGGCTCGTCGCCGCGGACGGTGAGGGCGACCGGCGCGAGCACGACCTGCGGGAGGCGACGACGGGCTGGTGGCGGCGTCTGCGCGGCACGCCGCCGGACCCGTCGATCACCGACCCGGCGGCCGCGGGCTTCGCGAGCAGCGAGCTCGCCGAGGTGTTCGAGGGCGTCGTCGCGTCGCTGCCGCTCCGCTGGGTCAACGACCCGCGGTCCGACGCCGACGCGCACCACAAGCCGTGGCAGTGGGCCGTCGCCGCGGACCTCGGTCTCGCGCTCCCGCGCACGGTCGTCACGCGCGACCCGGCGCAGGCGCACGAGTTCGTGGCCTCCATGGGACCGGGCCGCGTCGTGACCAAGGCGTTCATCGCGCGCCTCGACGCGTGGCGCGAGACGCACGTGCTGGACGCCGAGGACGTCGAGCGGCTCGACCAGGTGCGGTTCGCCCCGACGATCCTCCAGGAGTACGTCCCGGGCGTGGACCTGCGCGTCACGATGGTCGACGGCGAGGCGTTCACCACCGAGATCGACGCGACGGCGACGAGCCTGCCGAGCGACATGCGCATGGTGCTCGACGAGGCGACGGTCCGGCCCGCCACGCTGCCCGCCGCCGAGCTCGCGCAGGTGCGGGCGCTCATGGACCGGCTCGGGCTGGTCTACGGGGCGGTCGACCTGCGGCGGACGCCCTCGGGCGAGCACGTGTTCTTCGAGGTCAACCCCGCCGGGCTCTGGCTGTTCTGCGAGCACCTGACAGGACTGCCGATCACGGACGCCGTCGTCGAGGCGCTCGCGTCCCGGGACCGTGTCAGAGTGGTCGCATGACCACCCTGTTCGGCACGGTCGCGCTCCCCGGCGACGCCCCCGCCGGCGCCGCGACCGTCCGCGTCTCCGTCGAGGACACCACGCTCCAGGACGTCGCGGCGGTGCGCCTCGCCGAGGCGGTGCTGCCCGGCGTCGACCTCTCCCCCGGCGGTCGGCTGCCGTTCGCGATCGACGTCGACACCGTGCCGCCGGGCGCCACGGTGCGCGTGCACGTCGACCTCGCGGGCGACGGCGACGTCGCGAGCGGCGACCTGCTGACCGTCCAGGCGGTTCCCGTGGACGTGCTCGGACCGTCGTGGGACGCGGCCGGCGAGGTCCCGGTCCGCACGGTCTGACCGTGCCCGGCCGGTCGGGACCGGCACGCCGTCCGAGGTCCTGCGAGCACACGGGTGATATGTGACGCTGTCACACCACACCGTCCCCCCGTCCGCGAAGAGGTCTGCATGCCCCGCACCGCCACCGACCGCCGGGCCTTCACCCCGGCGGACGTCGTGCGCGTCGCGGCCCTCGTGAGCCTCGTGGTGGGCACGCTCACGCTCGGTGGCATCGCGGGAGCGCTGTTCCTCCTCGTGCTCGGCGGCGTCTCGGTGCCGCGTGCGCTCGACCTGCCCGCTCCGCTCGACGTCGCGTACGGGGCGTCCTTGATCTTCGCGGCGTGGGCGTCCCAGCTCGAGTGGTACGACGCCGTGGACTGGCTCGACCTCGCCGTGCACCTGGTCTGCACGGGACTCATCGCGGCCGTCGCGTACCTCGCGCTGGTCCGCTGGGAGCTGCTGCCGGGCGCCGTGGCCACGCCCCCGGCGCGCGCGTCCGCGGGCGTCGTCGTGGTGACGGCGGGGCTCGGCGCGTTCGCGGCGATCCTCTGGGAGGTCGGCGAGTGGGCCGGCCACACCTACCTCGACGAGGGCATCGGCGTCGGGTACGACGACACGGTGACGGACCTCGCCGCGGGGCTCCTCGGTGCGGTGGTCGCCGGCCTGGTCCTCGCCCGTCGCGAGCGCCGGCCCGAGGTGCGGTCGTGACGCCCGCCGGTGTGCCGACGGTCTCGGTGGTCGTGCCGGTGCGCGACGACGCCGCGGCGCTCGACCACCTCCTGTCCCTCCTCGCGCGCCAGACGGTCGCGCCGCTCGAGGTCGTGGTCGTCGACAACGCCTCGTCGGACGACTCGGCCGCCGTCGCGCACCGGTGGGGCGCGGTCGTCGTGCACGAGCCGCGCGTCGGCATCCCGGCCGCCGCCGCGGCCGGCTACGACACCGCCAAGGGCGACGTCATCGGTCGCCTCGACGCGGACTCGCGGCCCGACGCGCGCTGGGTGCAGACCGTCGTCGAACGCATGGCCGCCGACCCGACGCTCGACGCGATGACCGGGACCGGACGCTTCCACGACCTCCCCGTCGGCGTGCGGACCGTCGCGTCGGTCGGCTATCTCGGCGCCTACTACCTCTTCACCCACCTCGCGCTCGGGCACACCACGCTCTGGGGGTCCTGCATGGCCGTGCGCGCCGACACGTGGGAGGAGGTCCGCGACCGTGTCGTCCGGGAGGACGCCGAGGTGCACGACGACCTCGACCTCGCATTCCGGCTCGGCCCGCGCCGTCGGACGCGTCTCGTGCGGTCGTGGCGCGTCGGGGTCTCGGCGCGGTCGCTGCGCGGGCGGGGCCAACGCCGCCGCCGGATGGACCGCGCGTGGAACACGCTCCATCTCAACTGGGAGGTGTCGCCGCCGTGGGAGCGCTGGCGCGACCGGTGGGCACCGCGCCCAGCGGCGAGCGGGCGAGACAGCTCCTAGCGTGGGTCTTCCCTGCCACCCACCGGAACGGTTCCCCCATGAGCTCACCCCGGGCGCACGACGTGCTCGTCCTCGGCGGCGGCAACGCCGGCCTGTCCCTCGCCGGTCGCGTGCGGCGCGACGGCTGCCGCGACGTCGCGGTCGTCGAGCCGAAGGACGTGCACCGGTACCGGCCCCTGCTCTCGTACGTAGCGTCCGGCATGGCGACGCTCGACGACCTCAGCCGGCCGCAGGACGACGTCGTGCCCGACGGCGTGCGGCGGTACCCGAGCCCGGTCGTGTCCGTCGACGCCGAGCGCTCCGTCGTGCGCCTCGCCGACGGGACCGAGCTCGGCTACGGCGACCTCGCGGTGTGCCCGGGGTCGGAGGTCGACTGGGACGCGGTGCCCGGCTCTGAGGAGGCCGTGGGGACGCCGTCCGCGTCGACGAGCTACCTGCCGGAGCTCGCGCCGAAGACCTGGGACATGCTCTCCGCGCTGACCTCCGGGCGCGCGCTCTTCGCGATCGCGTCGCGGCACGTGCCGTGCTTCCCCGTGGGGCTCAAGCCGCTGTTCGTCGCTGCCGACCACTGGCGGCGCACGGGCGTGCTCGACGCGATCGACGTCGAGCTCGTCGTCGAGTCGCCGCGGCTCGTCGACGACCCGCGTGCCGAGCACGAGCTGCTCGCCGCCGCCCAGGACTACGGCGTGCGGATCCGGACGAGCACGACCGTCGAGTCCGTCGACGCCACCGACCGCACCGCGCGCCTGCGCACGCCCCACGGCGTGGACACGACCCACTACGACGTCCTCTACCTCGCGCCACCGCACCGGGCGCCGGGCTGGATCGCCGAGAGCGGGCTCGCGACCGCCGCGAGCGACGGCTTCGTCGACGTCGACCCGGCCACGCTGCAGCACCGCACCTACCCGCGCGTCTGGGGGCTCGGCGACGCGGCCGCGGTCGACGCGATGCCGTCGGGCGGTGCCCTGCGACGCCAGGTCCCGGTGGTGGCCCGCAACATCCAGGCCCGCCGCAAGGGCACCTCGATGAGCCGCTACGACGGCTACTCCGTCGCGCCCGTGACGACGTCGCGCAGCGAGCTGCTGCTCGCCGAGTTCGACCGCGAGCGCCGACCGGAGCCGACGACCCGGCTCGTCGACCTCGCCCGACCGCGCCGCAGCCTCCTGCTGTTCGACCGGTACCTGCAGCCACCGATCTACTGGCGCCGGCTGCTCCAGGGCAAGGTCTCCTGACGTCGCGCGCCGACCCGGCGCAGGACGAAGAAGAAGGGCCGCGCCAGGCCGCGCGCGTCCATGAGGCCGAGCAGGGTGTCGTCGTCGACGGCGCGCAGCACGTCGTGGACCGGCAGCGCGTCGTAGACCATCGCCGTCGTGACGACGCCGCGGTGCTCCACGCGGCGCAGGCGCGCCCGCGGCCGACGGGTCCGCACGAGCGGCAGCACCGTCCGGACGGCGCGCGCGACGGGTGGACGGCGCAGGAGGCCGGCGCACCGCAGGACGAGCGGCAGCGGCGCGTACGCCGGGTCGACGTCGATCACGCCTTCGCGGCGGTGCGCGAAGAGCAGCGGGTGCGCGGCGTCCGGGCCGTCGAACCGCTTGCCGTACCACCCGAGCGCCTCCAGGAGGCCGTCGAGCGGGTGACCGGTCGGGATGCCGGACCCGTGCCACGTGCCGAGCACGTCGTCGACGTCGACCGCAGGCAGCGAGTCGTGGAACGCGAGCGCCGCGGTGGTCGTCGTGCCGCGCTCGAGGTCCGCGAGCGCCGCCCGGCGCTGCGCCGGTACGGGCGTGCCCGAGGACCCACCCTGCTCCGCTGCCTCCACCTGTGCATCCTCACCGACCTCCGCCCGCCCCGCGCGACGGCGGGCCGGGGTGCTCCGCCGCCCGGGACGACGGGAGCGATTGCCGGCGCCGCGGGGCGCACGCACGCTGGAGCGATGACGTCGCCCCGACTGGCCGCGCTGCGCCGCGGTCGGCTCACGTTCCACGTGCACGACTCCGGCCCGGAGGACGGCGAGCCGGTGGTGCTCCTGCACGGGTTCCCCGAGGACTCGTCGAGCTGGGACCGCGTCGCGCCGCACCTGCACGACGCCGGGCTGCGCACCGTCTCGCTCGACCAGCGGGGCTACTCCCCCGGTGCGCGACCGCGCGAGCGCGCGGCCTACCGGCTGGACTTCCTCGTCGCCGACGTGCTCGCGGTGCTCGACGCGACCGGTCCCGCCCACGTCGTCGGGCACGACTGGGGCGGGAACGTCGCGTGGGCGCTCGGTGCGTGGGCGCCGGAGCGCGTGCGGAGCCTCACCGTGCTGTCCACGCCGCACCCGCGGGCGCTGTCCCGCTCGCTCGTGCGCTCCGACCAGGCTCTGCGCTCGCTGTACGTGGGCTTCTTCCAGCTCCCCGCGCTGCCCGAGGCGGTGCTCTCCCGGTCGATGCCGTCGCTGCTCGAGCGGTCGGGGCTGCCCGCCGACGACGCCGCGCGCTACGCGGAGCGCCTGCGCCGGCCGGACGCGCTGCGGGCAGCGCTGAACTGGTACCGGGCGCTGCCCCTCGCGCGGCGGAGCGTCGGACCCGTGCGCGTCCCGACGACCTACGTGTGGGGTTCGCAGGACGGCGCGCTCGGTCGGCACGCCGCCGAGGGCACGGAGGCGGACGTGCTCGCGAGCTACCGGTTCGTCGAGCTCGACGCCGGTCACTGGCTGCCCGAGACCGTCCCCACCGAGGTCGCGGACGCGGTGACCACACCGCCGGGCGCTCACCGCACGACGGGCGCCGGCTCGGCGGCCTGACCCGCGCCGTCGGGCGCGGCGGCCGACGCGTGGACCCTCCGGCGTGGTGCCCCCATGACGACCGCGGCGAGGCCGAAGGCCGCGACCGAGACCCAGAGGGCGGCGTGGAAGGCGTGAAGCCCAGCCTCCGCGCCGGTGCGGTCGCCGAGCGCGAGGACGCTGACCGCCGTCGCCGCGGAGATGCCGACGGCGGCGCCGAGCTGGTAGGCCGTGTTGAGCACGCCGCCCGCCACGCCCTGCTCCTCGTCGCCGACGCCCGTGGTCGCGGCGATGGCGAGCGGTCCGTAGACGAGGGCGAAGGCCACGCCCAGGAGCACCATCGAGGGCACCATCACGGCGTACGTCCAGTCGAGACCGGACACGAGGAACCACGCCGCGGCGACGGCCCCGGCCAGGAGTCCCACGACGATCACGCGCGGCACGCCGAACCGGGCGACGAGGCGCGGCGTGAGCGCAGGGGCCAGCACGACGTCGAGCGCCATGAGCAGCATCGCGAGACCGGTCTGCAGCGGCGTCCAGCCGCGCAGCTCCTGCAGGTAGAGCGTGAGGAGCACCTGGAAGCCGTAGAACCCGCTCGCGAAGAGCACTGCCGCGACGTTCGCTCGGACGAGCTCGGTCGAGCGGAAGAGCCGCAAGGGCAGGAGCGGGTGCTCGACCCGCCGCTGCCGCGCGACGAACGCGGCGAGCAGCCCGGCGCCGCCGACGAGGGCCGTGAGCGTCCACGGCACGCCCTCGCCCGGGTGCTCGAGGCGCACGATCCCGACGGCGAGCAGCACCATCGCCCCGGTCGCGAGGACGGCGCCGAGGACGTCCAGCGTGCCGCGACCGGGCGTCGGGGTGTCCCGGCGGATCGTCGCGACCGCCAGCGCGAGGAGCACGACGGCGAGCAGGACGGGGGCGAAGAACACCCAGCGCCAGTGGATCGCGGCGAGCAGCCCGCCGACCACGAGCCCGAGCGAGAACCCCGCCGCCCCGGCCGCCCCGTAGACGACGAGCGCACGGTTGCGACGCGGCCCCTCGGCGAACGACGTCGTGATGAGCGACATGCCGGCGGGCGTGAGGAACCCGGCCGCGATGCCCGTGACGAAGCGGGACACGAGGAGCATCCAGCCGTCGGTCGCGAGGCCGCCCAGCCCGGAGAACAGGAGGAAGACGACGAGCCACAGCACGAACATGCGGCGCCGGCCGAAGAGGTCGGCCGCACGGCCGCCCAGCAGCATGAAGCCCCCGTACCCGACGACGTAGGCGGTGACGACGCCGCCGAGCTCCCCCGTGGCCAGGCCGAGGTCCGCGCGGATGCCGGGCAGCGCGACCGACAGCATCGCGATGTCGCTGCCCTCGAGGAAGATCGCGCCGCACAGCACCAGCAGCAGTCCCCAGTCGCGCAGCGTGAAGCGCGCCTCGGGTCCCGTGCCCGTTCGGGTCGTACCGGTCGTCGGCTCGGTCATGGCGTCCCCTCTCGTGGCGATCGTGCGCGTGCCGCTCGATGCTTCTCGATACCGGTCGGCACCGCCCGACAGATACCCGGTTACCTCTTGATACCGACCCCATCGTGGGACAGGATCAGGAAGCATGGAAGACGGCACATCCGACGCACCTGGTATCACCACGGATACCGCGCCCGCGCGGCGCTCCCCGACCCGGTGGGAGTCCGACGTCGACGTGTGGCAGTGGGACGCTCGCGAGGACTGCGAGGTCCGCCAGATCCTCGACCGCATCGCCGACAAGTGGTCGCTCCTCGCGATCGCGATGCTCGACCGCCGGGTCATGCGCTTCACCGAGCTCAAGCGCGAGATCGACGGCATCAGCCAGCGCATGCTGTCGCGCACGCTGCGCCAGCTCGAGCGCGACGGCATCGTCGAGCGCACCGTCTACCCGACCGTCCCGCCGCGCGTCGACTACGCGCTCACGGAGATGGGCCGGTCGCTCCACGCGACGACCAAGGCTCTCGTCGTGTGGACCGAGGCGCACCAGGAGCGCATCGCCGCGGCCCGCAGCGCCTACGACGAGCGGGAGGCGGAGCTGCGCGACCTCTAGGGCGTGTCCCTGGGCAGCTCCCGGTGCGTACACTCGCGCGATGAGTCTTCTTGCTGCTGAGCACGCTCTCCAAGCCGCCCAGCGTGCCGGCGACGTCGACGCGCTGGACGCGTTGCTGCATCCTCGTTGCGTGGGCGCCGGCCCGGACGGGTCCGTCTTCTCCAAGGAGGACGACCTGGAGAGCTACCGCTCAGGCGTGCTGCAGATCACGCGCCTCGAGGAGGAGTCGCTCGACGTCCAGGAGGACGGCTCGAGCGGAGTCACCAGGCTGGTCGCCGCCGTGGACGCGATCCAGGCCGGTACTGCAGTCTCCGCGCGGTTGGTGTACACACGCCTCTGGGTGCGTGCCGATGCGGGCTGGCTGGTTCTGGCAGCCACCCTCGCACCATCCGCAGAGCCCGCCTGACGCAGCTCGAGCCGTACGGTGGCGGGGCGTCGACGAGCATCTCGGTACGGACGGGCCCGGCTCGACGGGCGTCGTGGAGATGGCGTAAGGCACGTCGTCGAGCTGCCTGACCTCATCCCACGCAGGAGGTGGATGCTCCACCGCGCGTTCGCCGACCACCAGCCGATCGCGCCCCCGACCGACGCGTCAGCCGGCGAAGAAGGAGCTGAGGACGGGGGCGAGCACGGCCGGGTCAGCCACGTGGCCCTCGACCCCGAAGGTCTCCCGCCGGGCGTTGGTCAGCACGGCTGCGGCAGCGTCGGCTGCCGCACCGAAGAAGTCGGCGGGAAGTCCGGCCATCTGCGCGTCGACCGCGATGCCGGTCGTCAGGAGCACCGGTTGCCGCACCATCGCAAGACGGTCGACGGGCGGCGGGCCGTCACCGAGACATGCCGCGTCGTAGCGCAGCGTCGGCGCGAGCGCACGCAGCGCGGGCCACACCGGGGAGGCCTCTGCGCCCGCGACGTCCTGCTCGGAGGATCCGGCCAGCTGCATGAACAGCCGGAGCGCCTGATCGCGGTCGCCGGCGTCGAGAACGGCGTCGAGCTCGAGCCTGTACGCCTGCCACGCGGAGACCATCGCATCGCCCACCTGGTACGGCACCTCGTGGACGGCGATCCGGTCGACAGGGAGTCCCGCGGCGGCCGCCTCGAACGCGAGCGCCCCTCCGGTCGACGCCCCGAAGAGGTGCGCTCGCCCTCCGGTGGCGTCGATCACCGCCGCCAGGTCGTCGACCTCCCGCTCCACGGCGTAGGGCTGTCCGTCGTCGCTGTCGCCGCGACCACGGCGCCGGTAGTTCACGACGGCGAAGCTGCTGGCCAGGTGATCGCCGAGGGCGCGGTTCTCCGTGCCGTCGTCCAGGCCGCCACCGATGAGCACCAGCGTGGGCCCCTCGTCGCCGAGCCGGTCGTACCCGATCGACGTGCCGTCGGCTGAGCACACGTGCGGCATCGCAAGCTCCCTGGGTCGGACGGACTCCTCAAGCAGGGTAGACAGCATGACCGGCACCGACCACTCCGGCGCGCCTCCTCATCGAGCCTTGCCGTGGCCCGAACTGATCGCGCAGCAGGTTCCGCCACGAGACCCCGGCCCGGTATCGGTCGGCGATGCCCGCCGTCCGGCTCCGCTCCGAGCGGGGAGACACGCCCTCGACCTCAGCGGCCATGAGGTCGCCTCGACGAGCGCTCGTCGGCCGCGGTTCGGGACGGGCGTGACGTGCCCGGGAAGACGTGCTCGACGGCGCGCCCGGCGTTCGCCAGGTACGCCGCCCTGGCCGTGGGCTCCTCGAGCGCGTACTCGACGTCCTCGAGCCACGCACAGCGCGCGTGGAACCAGACGCGGCGCTCGTCGTCGGGGTCGAGCGGACCGTCGAGCCGCTCGGCGACGCGGAACGCCGTCCCCGGCCCGAGGTCGCGCAGGATGCGGCCGGTGTCGCGAGCGGGCACCGCCCGGGCCGTGTCGGTCCAGTCGATGACGCCCGTCACGCCACCGTGCGCGTCCACGAGGACGTGCTCGGCGCCGAGGTCGTTGTGCTGCGCGACCGTCCGGGTCGCCGTCGGCGGTGGTGGCTCGTCGAGGAACGCGGCCACCGCGGCCGCCCACGCCGGCGGCAGGGCCGCCCGGACGGCGTCGAA
The DNA here is from genome assembly GCF_055181235.1 of Cellulosimicrobium sp. So1_17. Lineage (NCBI taxonomy): Bacteria > Bacillati > Actinomycetota > Actinomycetes > Micrococcales > Promicromonosporaceae > Cellulosimicrobium > Cellulosimicrobium sp. So1_17. The sequence continues at coordinate 691,912 of NZ_CM143702.1, read as the reverse complement.
CGACCTCGCGGCGTCCCGGTGCCACTCCTCGGTCGACGGGTGGTCGAGGGGCAGGTCGAGGCGCGGGGCGACGCGCCGCAGCGTCGACAGCACGTCCACGAGGGCGTCCTCGACCCCGCCGCTCGCCCGGCGGGGCCGTCGCAGGAGGGGCTCACCCGCGAGCCGCCGGTAGACGAGGATCCCGAGCTCCGGCTCGTGCGCGACGGGAACCGGGGTGGGCACCGCCGTGGCGCCGGCGAGCGCGTGCAGCAGCGCGACCTCGCGTGCCACCGCGGCCACGTCGTCCGACCGACGCACGATGTGGTCCGCGACGGCGCACGTGGTGTTCTCCGTTCCGCGGGCGACGGTTCGCACCGCGGCATCGGCCGGCCACAGCCGGTGCCGCACGCCGATCTCGGCGATCATCGCGTGCTCCTCGGCGTCCTGCTCTCTCGACACCGGCTCATCCTCCCGCGCGCCGCATGAACCAGCAGCGCACGCCGAGCACGTCCGACTCGCCGACGACGTCGTAGCCGAACCGGCGATAGAAGCCGACGGCCTCCGGCCGGTCCGTCTCGAGGTAGCCGACGGCGCGCGACGCGTCGAGCGAGCGTGCGTGGCGCGCCAGCAGCACGCCGCCGATGCCTCGGCCCCGCAGGTGCCGGTCCACGGACACCGGCCCGAGATGGACGTGCGGCTCGGCCGGATCGTGCCGGGCCCACACCCCCGTCCAGGCCACCAGGCGTGCGGCGACCCGCGGCCCCTCACGCGCCGCCGCGGCGAGCAGCCGCAGCCGCGTGCCGGACGACGGCCGGCACCTGCCCGGCGGCGCCGACGCCGCGACCCCCACGAGCGTCCCGTCGTGCTCGACGACGTCGACGTGCAGGCGAGGGCTCGCCACGAGGACGCGCATCAGCCGGGCGTGCGCGCGGGCGGCGGCGGCCTCCACGGTCCCGTAGACGACCTGGTGCAGGGGGTTGTCGGCCATCCCGCGCCCGAGGAGCGCCGCGACGCCGTCGACCATCGCGTTCACCGGCCGGTTGCGAGGGTCGGGCCGCCGAGGAGCCGCGCGCGGTACATCCGCAGGTACGCGACGAACGCCCCCACCGCGGCGAGCACGCTGAACCCCATGCGGGACCGCCAGTGCCACGTCTCGAACTCGCGGGCGACCTGGGCCAGGTACTCGGGCGGATGCACCGCGAGGCCCTCGACGAACATGATCTCGTTGCGCGGCCAGAAGTAGAGGATGGACGCGACACCCTCGCCGACGGCCATCGCGAGGCTCAGCAGCAGCCACCACCGCGCGTCACGCTGGCGCCAGCACAGCAGCAGCGCCGCGACGACGAGGGTCCACGAGAGGAACCCGAGCGGCGGGAAGACGTCGGACGGGCCGCTCACGGCGAGGAACTCCATCGCCAGCTCGAGCGACGCGGGCGGGTCGCTGAAGATGTTCGGGTAGATCATGAACGTCTCGAGCACCACGGCGCCGAGCAGGATCATGGCGACCCAGGCGTAGGCCAGCGCGACGACCCGGGCGGCCGTCCCCCAGCGGCCGCGGGTCCATCCGGTTCTCGTCGGCCTGCCGACTACGTCCGTCGTCGGTGCGGGCCGGTCGTCTGTCGCGCGGTGTCGGTTCTCTGTCATGGCAGCGACGCTAGGAAGCCGGCCGGCCTGCCGCGTCGGCCCGTTGTCGACGGGTCGGTCGACGTCGCACGACGCCGCGGGTCGCCCGTCGTCGACACGCCGTCTCCACGGGCGACGACGGCCGACCCGCCCTCACCTGCGAGTAAGAGAGCCCCTGTCGAACAGGTGTTCGACTACGATCGGCGGATGGGTACGCGTCGAGGACCGCACGGCGGCAGGCCGTCGGGCATCGAGAACGTGCCGCTGCGCGACAGCGCCGACGAGGCGCCTGCGCTCGCGCGCCGCGACGCCGCGATCGTGCGGCCCGACGAGGGCATCCCGGTCCGCGCCTGGATCACGCAGCGCCAGTCGGGCGAGTCGCACGTCGACGGGGAGGCGATCGCGTGGGCAGGGCGCCAGGTGAACGTCCGGTATGTCGACCGGCACGGACGGGAGGGCTGGGCGTGGCTGTGGGCCGACGCCGTCGAGCGCCGGTGAACGCCGAACCGGTGTCCGCACCCGGCGCGGGTGAAGTGCTCCTGTCCCGGTCGCCCTGGTCCCCCAGCAGCCCTACGGTCGCGGTAGTCGGGCGGGCGTCGACGGGGCGCCGGCCGCACACGCGGACGAAGGGCACTGCGATGACCGAGCGCGCCGAGAACCTGCAGGAGGATCCGCTCGCCGCGGTCCTCGCCGCCGTCAGCACGCCGTCCCCCCTGGACACGCCGCTCGGACGGTTCGAGCTCGTGGACGGGGTACCGACGCCGGAGTCGGTCGACCGCCTGTACGCGTCGCTCGACCTCGTCCGGGGCATCGAGGCGTACCTCAGCGCGATCCCCGGCGCGTCGCTCGTCGCGATGCGGAACGGCTTTCGCAGCCTCGGCCTGGTGCGGTCACAGCAGATCGGCTACACCGAGCCCCGGGCGGACTCGCACGGCATCTTCCTCACCGCGAACACCGAGACGACGTACGGGACGTTCTTCTTCGACCTCCGCGAGACGGGACCGTTCGTCATCGAACCGCCGAAGCAGTCCTTGTGCGTCGTGGACGACTTCTGGTTCCGGTACGTGGCCGACATGGGCATCGCCGGGCCGGACCGCGGCGAGGGCGGGCGGTACCTGTTCCTCCCGCCGGACCACGACGGCGACGTCCCGGACGGGTACTTCGTCTACCGCACGCCGACGTTCACCAACTGGGTCGTGCTGCGCGCGCTGGGCGGCGTGCCGGCGATGAAGGAGACGCGCGTCTACCCGCTCGCCGACGCGGCCGACCCCCCGTCGACGGAGTTCGTGAACATCGCGGGGGCCCGCGTCAACACCGTCCACGCCAACGACGCGTCCTTCTTCGACGAGGTCGCCGAGATCGTCGCGGAGGAGCCGCCGGGCTCGCTCGACCCCGAGCGCGCCGGCCTGCTGCGTGCCGTCGGGATCCGGCACGACCGGCCGTTCGCGCCGAGCGAGGAGCTCCGCGCGACGCTCGAGACCGCCGCACGCACGGCCGCGGCGATGAGCCGCGCGCTGGTGTACTCCCCGCGCGACCCCGAGGCGCCGGTCGCTCCCGGGTCGAGCTGGCTCAACGGGTTCCTCGGCGGCTCGTACGAGTTCCTCGCCGACGGCGCGCGCCTGCTCGACGCCCGGACCCAGTTCCACTTCCTCGCGACGGTCGTCACGCCGGCGATGGCGCACGCCCAGGTGGGCGCCGGCTCCGCGTACGCGTACACCGCCCACGACGCGCACGGGCAGGTCCTCGACGGCGCGCGCACGTACCGGCTCGTGCTGCCGCCGAACCCGCCGGCGAAGAACTTCTGGGCCGTCGACGTCTACGACACCCAGACCCGGTCGCTCCTGCAGACCGCCGACCCGTACCCGAGCGTCATGAGCCTCACCGGCACGGTCGCGACGGAGGACGACGGGAGCATCGTCCTGTGGTTCGGACCGGAGCCGCCCGCGGGGCGCGAGCAGAACTGGGTCGAGACCGTGCCCGGGAAGTCGTGGTTCCCCCTGCTGCGCCTGTACGGGCCGCTCGAGCCCTGGTTCGAGAAGTCGTGGCTCCCCGGGGACCTGGAGCCGGTCGAGGGCCCCGCCGTCTGACCCGGCCCTCGATCAGCCGGTCTCCACCGCCTCGCGTCGCTTCTGCCGCGCGAAGCGGGCGGGCAGGTCCGGGCCGTCCCACACCTGGATCGCGCGCCAGATCGACGCGGCGATGGGGACGGCCAGCACGGCTCCGGTGAGCCCGGCGAGCACCGTCCCGGCGGTCAGCGCGATGAGGATGACCAGCGGGTGCAGGCGCAGCGTCCGGCCCATGACGACCGGCTGCAGCAGGTCGCCCTCGAGCTGGTTGACCGCGATGACGATCGCCACCACGATGAGTGCCTCGACCGGCCCCACGGCCACGAGCGCGACCAGCGCGCAGAGGACGCCGGCGAGCGTCGCGCCGACGAGCGGGATGAAGGCGAGCAGGAACACGAGCACCGAGAGCGGGAGGACGAGCGGGACGCCGACGATGGCAAGGCCGATCCCGATCGCGACCGCGTCGACGAGCGCGACGATCGCCGTCCCGCGGATGTAGCCGCCGAGCGTGCGGACCGTCGAGTCGCCGATCCGCTGGCCGCGCTCGTACCGCGCACCGTGGAACGGCCGGAGGAGGAACTCCCAGATCTTCGGGCCGTCCTTGAGGAAGAAGAACAGCACGACGATCATCACGAAGAACCCGGCCACGAAGTCGACCGTCTGGGAGACGCCCGCGAGCGCACCGGCACCCACGGCGTCGGACTGCAGCAGACCGACCACGGAGTCCCGCACCGACTGGAGCTGCTCCTCGGTGATGTCGAACGGCAGGTTCTGGATGTAGACCTGCAGCTCGTCGAAGCCGTCGATCGCCTGGTCACGCAGCTCGGGCCACTGGTCCACGACGGCGACGACGATCAACCACACGACCCCGGCGAGGACGGCGACGAGGGCGATCAGCGCGATGACCGTCGCGAGGAACGACGGCAGGCCCTTGCGACGCAGGAAGACCACGAGCGGCGAGATCGCCGCGGCGAGCACCAGCGCGATGAGCACCGGGATCACGATGAGCGTCAGTCGCGTCACCGCGAAGACGGCGACGGCGACTAGAGCGAGGATCGCCAGCACCTGGAGCGACCGCGTCCCGGCGCGACCGACGCCGTCGGCCCACAGCTGGGACGCGCCGCGCGACGGCGGGACCGGCTCGGGTCGCGCGCTCGCCGGTTCGTCGTCGACGGGCTCCCGGACGACGACCGCCGTGTCCTCCGCGCGCTGGTCCGCACCATCCCGCGTTCGGCGTCTACCCAGAGCCATGCTGATTCCCTCTCGTCGCGCGTGTGGGGGCCAGCGTGCCACGTCGGCATCGCGCTCGCTGATCACCCGGGGGCTGGGACTTTCGACTGGGCCAGGTTCCGACGTCTCCCTAGAGTGCGAGGCATGGCATCTCGCATCAGCGAACTGGTCCTGGACTGCGCCGACCCCGAGCTGCTCGGGCGGTTCTGGTGCGACGTTCTCGGTTACGTCGAGCTCGACCGGGACGACGGGTCGATCGAGATCGGCCCGCCGGGCGCCGGGTTCGGTGGCCTGCAGCCCACGATCATCCTGAGCCGGAGCAGCGACCCCCGGCGAGGGAAGCTGCCGCTGCACATCGACGTCAACCCCGTCGACCGCGACCAGGAGGCCGAGCTCGAGCGGCTGCTCGCCCTCGGCGCCCGGCCGACCGACGTCGGGCAGACCGGCGACGAGTCCTGGCACGTCCTGGCCGACCCCGAGGGCAACGAGTTCTGCCTCCTGCGCAAGCGCCTCGAGCCGTGATCGGCACGTCGGGCGACCCGGCCTCGCCACGCCGTGCCTGACCAGTCAGTCGTCGCCGTCGAACAGGCCGCCGTCGAGCAGCCAGTGGTAGCGCAGGCGCAGCGCACGTTCGGTGCTCGCGAGCAGGGTGGCGACGATGAGCGCGACGTTGACGGCCCCCGAGAGGTGGATCGGGGACGTGAACGTGCCGATGTTCTCCGCGACGGGAGGGATCTGCGAGATCTGCTCGACGATCTGCGGGACGCCGAGCACCAGGGCGACCACGAGCACGGCCCAGGTGACGAACCCGATCGTCCGGCTCACCCCCGGGTGCCGGTGCTCGAGCCGTGCGCGACGGCCCTCGCCCGAGGCCGGGTCCGGCGCGAGCTGTCGTGCGGGGCCGCCGTCGTCCGGGACGTAGTGGCACCGCCTCAGCCCGTAGCCGCTGGTGACCACCTCGATGGTCCCGCCCGTGACCGGGAACTCCGCCGGGAGCTTGGATGTCGCCTGGTGGCGGCCGTCCCGGTAGAGCCGGGCCCGCACCTCGCCGTCGTCGGAGTCGCCCCAGAGCCGGACGTCGACGGACCAGGTCTCGGGTCGCCCGTCCTCGCCGGTGAGGCGGAGATGGAAGATGGTGCGCGAGAACAGCTGCCACCACCGGTATCGCGGCAGGGAGTGCCCGTCACCGGGCTTGAGGCGCCGTGCGGCGCGCTGGCGCTTCCAGTTCGAGAACACCCACGGCACCGTAGCAAGCCGCGTCGAGATGTGCCGTTCGTCCCCGCCTCGGGCACACGGCCGTGCCGGTCAGCGCTCCCTCTCGACCCGGTAGCGCTGGAGGACGACGTTCGACGCGAACGTCCGTGCCTCGACGAGGCGGAGGTCGACGTGGCGCTCGTCCTGCGGGAAGTAGGGGATGCCGCCGCCGACCAGCACCGGGTGGACCATCGCTCGGTACTCGTCGATCAGGTCCAGCGCGGCAGCCTCCGCGGCGAGGGCTGCACCGCCGATCGCGATCTCGCCCTCCCCCGGTTCCGCACGGAGCCGTGCGACCTCCTCGGCCAGGCCACCGGCAGCCAACCGGGTGTTGGTGCCCTCCACAGCGGTCAGCGTGGTGGAGAAGACGACCTTCGGGAGCGCCTTCCAGAGCGCGGCCCACGTGCGTTCCGCGTCGCCGAGCGACGGGTCCTCCTCGGCGGTCTCCCAGTACAGCATCGCCTCGTACAGCCGACGCCCGAGCAGGTGGGCCCCGACGCCGCGGAGCTCGTCCATGAAGTGCTGGAACACCCCCTCGTCGGGTTCGCTCCAGTCGAACCGTCCGTCGGGGCCGACGACGTAGCCGTCCGCCGAGACGCCCATCGAGTAGGTCACGTCGCGCATCGCTCATCTCCTTCGATCACGGGTACGACCCCCAGACCTGCGGCGCTGGCAGAACTCAGCGGTCTCACCGACCCGCGTGACGCGTCTCCCGCGGCTCGACAGCGAGGTCCTGGGTGCCGAGCACGCCGAGCAGCCGGATCTTCTCGGCCGACTCGCTGCCGGGCGCCGCCGTGAGGACGAGCAGCGCCTGGAGCTGGTCCTCGGTGAGCAGCACCTGGCAGTCGACCTCGATCTCCCCCACCTCGGGGTGCACGAGCACCTTGTGGTCGGTGAAGCGCCGGGCGACCTCCTGCCGCGCCCACAGCTCGACGAACTCCGGGCTCGTCCGCTCGAGCGCCGTGACGAGGTCGGCCGCGCCCGACGACGGCCCGAGCGTCCCGAGCGCGGCCCGCAGGCTCGCGACGAGCGCCCTGCCCTGCCGCGCCCGGTCCTCCTCCGGGTACACGGCGCGCGCCGTCTCCGGGTGGGCGAACCAGCGGTAGATCTCGCTGCGCTCCCACCCGGTGAAAGCGGTGGCGTCGCCGTAGAGGGCGCGCGCGAGGTCGTTCTGCGCGAGCGTCCGCCCGAGCGGGTCGAGGATGAGGGCCGGGGTGTCCGAGAGGCGGTCGAGCACGCGCTGGAGCGCCGGGGCGACGTGGCCCGTGTCGACCGTGCGGGCCGGGACACCGTGGCCGGCGACGCGGTAGAGGTAGTCGCGCTCGTCGTCGGTCAGGCGCAGCGCGCGGGCGATCGACGCGAGGATCTGCGTGCTCGGCTGCGGCCCGCGCTGCTGCTCCAGGCGCGTGTAGTAGTCGGTGGACATGAGCGCGAGCTGCGCCACCTCCTCGCGGCGCAGTCCTGGTGCCCGACGCCGCAGCCCGGGTCCCAGCCCGACGTCGCCCGGCTGCAGGGCCTCGCGGTGGCGGCGGAGGAAGTCGGCGAGCGCGGCACGGTCCATGGGTCCCATCGTGGTCGGCGGCCCCGCGCTGTGCCAGGGATCGCCGGTCCCCCGTTCGACCGTCTCTGCCACGGTCGGCGGGACGCGCCGAGGATCGGGTCATGGACATCACGAACAGCACCGTCTTCATCCCCGGCGCCACGAGCGGTATCGGCCTCGCGCTCGCCGTCGCGCTCCACGAGCAGGGCAGCACCGTCGTGGTCGGCGGACGACGCACCGAGCTGCTCGAGCAGATCGCCGCCGAGCACCCCGGCATCGACACCGTGCGCATCGACACGACCGACCCCGAGAGCATCGCGACCGCAGCGAAGGAGGTGCTCGAACGCCACCCCGACCTCGACACGCTCGTCGCCATGGCCGGCATCATGCGCGTCGAGGACTGGCACCACCCCGAAGGATTCCTCGCGACCGCGGAGGAGACGTTCACGACGAACGTGCTCGGCCCGGTCCGCCTCGTCGGGGCGTTCGTCGAGCACCTGCAGACCCGTCCGCACGCGACGATCGTCACCGTGTCGTCCGGCCTCGCCTTCGCCCCGCTCCAGGCGACCCCGAGCTACGACGCCTCCAAGGCCGCGATCCACATGCTCAGCGAGGCGCTGCGCCTCCAGCTCGCCGACACGAGCGTCCGCGTGACCGAGCTCGTGCCGCCGTCGGTCGCGACCGACCTCCTGCCGGGCCAGCGCGAGAGCTCGTTCGCCATGCCGCTGGACGAGTTCGTCAACGAGGTGATCGACCTGCTGCGGACCCGGCCGGACGCCCACGAGATCCTCGTCGAGCGCGTGAAGTTCCTCCGCCACGGCGAGGCGCGCGGCGACTACGCCGACGTCGTGCGCACGCTCAACGCGGCCGACCCGCACGGACGCTGAGTCCGAGAAGACGCCGAGCAGGGCGAGAAGATTCGGCCACATGGCCGAAGCGCCGGCGTGCCCGGTCGATCCACGATCGACCCCATGGACACCGCACACGCCGTCGCCCGCACCGCTCCGAGCACTCCTCGCCGCACAAGACGCGGGTCGTCGCGCAAGGAATGGCTCGTCGCGGCCGGGCTCGTCGCCCTGGCCCTCGTCCCGTCGCTCGCGGGCGGCGTGCGGCTCGGCGAGATCGCCTCGGGCGCGCCCGAGACGCCCACGAACGCGCGCTTCCTCCAGGTGCCGCTCCCCGTCGTCCTGCACATCCTCGCCGCCGTCGTCTACGCCGTCCTCGGGGCGTTCCAGCTCCTGCCGGGCCTGCGCCGACGCCACCTCGCGTGGCACCGCGCCGCCGGGCGCTACGTCCTCGTGCCGGCCGGGCTGGTCGTCGCGGCGTCGGGGCTGTGGATGACGGCCTTCTACGACGTGCCCCCGGTCGACGACGGGCCGCTCACCGTGTCGCGCTACGTCGTCGGGATCGCGATGCTCGCCTTCCTCGTGCTCGGCGTGCGCGCGATCCTGCGGCGCGACGTCCTCGCGCACGGGGCCTGGATGATCCGCGCGTACGCCCTGGCGCTGGGCGCTGGCACCCAGGTGCTCACGTCCGCGCCGTTCGTGGTGCTGTTCGGCGAGCCCGACGCCTTCTGGCGCACCGTGCAGATGGACGCCGGGTGGCTGATCAACGTCGTGGTCGCCGAGTGGGTGATCGCGCGCCGCCGGGCCACCGCCCGTCGCCGGCCGCGTCGCGCCGTGCCCGCCGCCTGACCGCGGGGGCTAGCATGCCGAGCGTGCGACGCCGGCTGCGGGACCTCCTCGGACGTCCGGCGGCGCCCGGTGACCGCGGACCGAGGGCACGGGACGCCGTGCTCGTCGTCGTCCTGGCCGGTGTGGCGGTCCTGGAGAGCGTCCTGCGCGCCGACCTCGACTGGCCGGTGGCGTCGGCGCTCGTGGCGGTCGCCCTCGTGGCGACCCTGCCGTGGCGGCGCAGCCGCCCGCTGCTCGTCGTCGCGCTCACGACCCTCGTCGGCGCCGGGTTCCAGGTCGCCCAGGCGGCCGCCGGCACCGGGCCCGACGGGCTCGCGACGATGCTCGCGGTCCTCCTCGCGCCGTACGCCCTGTTCCGCTGGGGGTCGGGCCGCGACCGGGTGCTCGGCGGCGCCGTGCTCGCGGGCAGCCTGGTCGTGTCCGTGGCGCTCGGCGGCGAGGGCGTCCAGGGCGCGGTCGCGGGGGTCGCGCTCGTCGGTGGCGCGTGCCTCGTGGGGGCGTTCCGGCGTGAGCGGGCCGCGGCCCGCGCGAGCCAGCTCGACGCTGTCCGTGCCGCGGAGCGGGAGTCGCTCGCCCGCGACCTGCACGACACGGTCGCGCACCACGTCTCGGCCATCGCGATCCGCGCGCAGGTGGCGGCGACGGATCCCGACGACGCGTCCCGGGTCTCCGCGTCGCTGGACGTCATCGAGCGCGAGGCGCAGGCCGTGCTCACCGACATGCGCTCGCTCGTCCGCCAGCTCCGCGCGCCGGCCGGTCTCGAGCCGTCGCCCGGCCTGGCGGAGCTGGCGTCCCTCACCGATCCCGGCCCGCCCAGCGTGCGCGTGCGCCTCGACGACGCCGCGAGCCCGCCCGACATCGTCGCGTCGAGCCTCTTCCGCATCGCGCAGGAGGCGGTCACCAACGCGCGGCGGCATGCCCGCGGTGCCACCACGATCGACGTGACGCTCACCGCCGACGCCGACGCGGTAGAGCTCGTCGTCCACGACGACGGTGCGGGCGCCCGGACCCTGCCGGGGACAGGGCACGGGCACGGGCTGCAGGGGATCTCCGAACGCGCGACGCTCCTCGGCGGCGAGGTCGTGGCGGGCCCCGATCCCGACGGCGGATGGACGGTCCGCGCCCGGCTCCCGCAGCGGGGTGACGCATGATCCGCGTCCTCGTCGCGGACGACCAGGAACCGGTGCGCACCGGTCTGCGGATGCTGCTCGACGCGCAGCCCGGGATCGAGGTGGTCGGCGAGGCCTCCGACGGCGCGGCCGCGGTGGAGCTCGCGCGGGAGGTGCGGCCCGACGTCGCGCTGCTCGACATCCGGATGCCTCGCCTCGACGGCATCGAGGCGACCGCGCTGCTCGCCGGACCGGACGTCCCCGACCCCCTCGCCGTCGTCGTCATCACCACGTTCGACCTCGACGAGTACGTCTACGGCGCGCTGCGTGCCGGCGCGAAGGGTTTCCTGCTCAAGGGTGCGAGCCCGCACCTCATCGCCGAGGCGCTGCACGCCGCCGCGAGCGGCGACGCGCTGATCTCCCCGCGCGTCACGACACGGCTGCTGGCCGAGTTCGCGCGCCCGTCGCGGCGGCCCCGTCAGCCCGTGGCACCGCTGAGCGAGCGCGAGGAGCAGGTGCTCGCGCTGCTCGCGTCCGGCCTGACCAACGACGAGATCGGCGCCCGCCTCTACCTCTCGCGCGGCACGATCAAGACCCACGTCGGGGGCGTCCTCACCAAGCTGGGGGTGCGCAACCGCGTCGAGGCGGCGATGTGGGCCTACGAGTCGGGCCGTCACCCGCGTGAGTAGTCTGCTCGGACCCGAGCACGGTCCGACGATGACGGTGGACACCGAGGCTGCCGCGCTCTGACCTCTGCGCCCGGTCGGGGTCGGCGGGTCCTGGACCCACCGACCCCGACCGGCGCGCGCGGCGTCAGCAGGTCCGCGCGGGGTACGCCACCTCCTGCGTCGCACGCTGGCCACCGCCGGCCGGCACCGCCGTGACGGTGACGCTGCCCGCCTCGACGATCTTCGCGCGGGCGGAGAACGACTGGTAGCCGTTCTTGCCCGCGGCGACCCCGGAGAAGGTCTTCGTGCCGAACGGCGTCGTGACGCCGACGTCGAGCGCTCCGGTGCCGACGTTCGTCGCCCGCACCGCGACGTAGGCCGTCCCGGCGACGCACCGGGTCTGGACGTCCACGCGGACCTCCGGAGCCTGCGGCGTCGCGGCGATGAGCGCGCTCAACGCGCTGGCCTGGGCCCGCCAGTCGAAGACGTTCGGGTGCTCGGCGGACTCGCCGCCGGCCCAGCGCACGCCGAGCCGGTCGCCCGCGGCCCGGTCCTGCGACCAGATGGTCGCCGCCTGCCGGTCCACGAACTCCTGGTACTCCTCCGAGCCCGTCGTGTCGTTGAGGTCCATGAAGTAGCGCATGAACACGCCCTTGAACTGCTTGCCGTTGTCGTCGCACGTGCGGTCGAGCGCGTCGCAGCTCTCGGTCAGCACGCCGTCGACGACGAGCGCGTCCGAGGCCAGGGCCGCGTCCGCGAGGCGCTGGGCGGTCTCGAGCGGCTCCGCGTCACCGGTCGCACGGTGGAGCTCCAGGCCGGCGCCGATGGCGAGGCCCTGGTTGTAGCTCCACACGGTGCCGCCGTTGTTGCGGCAGTCCGCCGTGAGGCCGTCGTTGACCAGGCCGTCGGCGGTGATCATGCCGCTCGCGGTGAGCCAGTCCCACCCGGTCTGCGAGCGCTCGAGCCACGTCGTGTCCCCGTCGATGCGGTTGTGGAGCTCGGCCGCGAGCCGGACGTACAGGCCGTTCGTCACGGCGTTCTTGTAGGTCCGCTCCGCGTCCCACCACACGCCGCCGCCGCACGTGCTCTCGTCCCAGTAGCCGTGGACGTAGTCGGCGATCGTGACCCCCATGTCGAGGTACTTCTGGTCCCCGGTCAGGTCGTACGCCGCGACCCAGGTGAGGCCCCACCAGGCGGCGTCGTCGATCGCGCGGCTCGTGAAGTTGCCCAGCAGCTCGTCGCCCGACATCTCGCCCGCCGGGAACGGCGCCTTGTTCCGCTCGAACGTCCGGTCCACCTGCTGCAGGTAGCTCAGGTCGCCCGTGCGGCTCATGTAGTCGATGACGGTGTTCGTCGCGACGGCGGAGTTCCACCAGCTCGACGGCCACCAGGCCTTCTCGGGGTCGTAGTCGCTCATGAGGGTGCTCACCGCGCTCGCGGCGCGCTGCGCCGCGGGCGGGTTCTCGACGAGCGCGGTCACGAGCGGCAGCAGCACCTCGCGCGCGTGGTCGCTCACCTCGGCCGGAGCGGCGTCGGCGACGGTGCTGCGCAGGGTGGCGAGCGTCGCGGCCAGCGCGTCGGCGTGCGCGCCGTCGAGCTGCTCCTGGGCGGTGCCGACCAGGTCGAGGAGCGCCTGCGCGGTCGCGTCGGCGACGTCACCGCTGCGCTGCAGAGCCCCGACCTGGGCACGGATCTCGTCCAGGCCGGTGCTCGCGGAGAGCCACTGCGACAGGAGCAGCGTGAGCTCGGCCCGCGTCCCGTCGTCGAGCTCCGAGGCGACCGTGGTGTCGACCGCCGCGCGCAGCGCGCGGAGCTGCGCGACGACGCCCGCGGCGTCGTGCGTGTCCTCGGCCCCCTGCGCCGCGTCGACGATCGCCCCGAGCCGCTCCGCGGTGCCCGCCGGGATGCGGCCGGCGTCGAGAGCGGCGTCGATCGCGTCGGCGAGCTCGCCGACCTTCGGGGTGTGCGCGAGAAGCTCGACCTCCGAGAGCGTCGCCGCCCCGCCGGTCGACGCCGTGACGTGGAGCCGGTAGTAGCGGTACACGCCCGGGTCGGCGATCGAGAACGCGCGCGTCTCACGACGGTTCGCGAACGACTGGTCCGTGCGCTCGTCGAGCGTCGTCCAGGTCTGCCCGTCCGTCGAGCCCTCGAGCGTCCACGCCGTGGGGTCCGCGCCGTCGGCCGCGGCCGACGTGAGCGTGTACATCCGCGCCCGCGCCGTGGTGCCCGTGAGCTCGTACGTCACCGGCGACGAGCCGATCGCGAGCTCGGTCGAGGAGGTGTCGTCGAACAGCACTGCGCCGTCCGCACCCTCGTCGCTCGTCGTGGCCTTCCCGGACCGCGCGACGTCGGCGAGCGGGTCGGGCAGGTCGTCGCCCTGCGTGATCGACGGCGGGGCGTCGTCCGCCCCGGTGCCCCACGCGGACGGCGTCGGGCCCATGTCGAACACGATCGTGCCGCCGTCGGCGAGCTGGTCGTGCGTGAGGTGGGTGGCCGACTGCTCGACGCCGTTCACCGTGACGCCCTGCACGTAGATGTTCTCCGCGCTGTTCTCCGGCGCGTCGATCACCAGGTCCTTGCCGTTCTCGAGGTGGATCGTCGCCTGCGTGAACAGCGGCGACCCGATGACGTACGACGGGCTGCCCATCTGCAGCGGGTAGAAGCCGAGCGCGCTGAACAGCCACCACGCCGACATCTCGCCGTTGTCCTCGTCGCCCGGGTATCCCTGGCCGATGTCGTTGCCCGTGAACGAGCGGGCCATCGCGGTCCGCACGGTCTCGGCCGTCTTCGAGGGCTCGCCCGCGAACGCGTACATGTACGGGATGTGGTGCGCGACCTGGTTGCTCAGGCCCCACTGGCCCTGGCGGATCGCCTTGGCCTCGCGCATCTCGTGGATCACGCCGCCGTACGAGCCGGGCTTGGACGCCGTCTCGGGCGTGGCGAAGAACTCGTCGAGCTTTGCGCCGAGCGCGTCCGTGCCGCCGTACAGGTTCGCGAGGCCCCGGCCGTCCTGGACCGCGTGGAACGCGAAGTTCCAGCCGTCGGTCTCGGTGAACTCGTTGCCCCAGACCTCGGGGTCGAAGTCCGCCGCGGACTGGCTCCACGAGCCGTCCTCCTCGCGTCCGCGCAGGAAGCCCGTGGCCGGGTCGAACAGCGTCGCGTAGTTCAGCGCCCGGTTCAGGTAGTACTCGTAGTTGTCGGCGTACTCCTGGTGGCGCGGGTCGTCCTCGCCGCTCGTGTCGAGCAGCTTCTTCGACATCGTCGCGATGCCGTAGTCGTTGAGGTAGTCCTCGAGCGACCACGACGCGCTCTCGTGCGTCGACGTCGGGGTGTAGCCGAGGAACGTGGCGGGGTCCAGGCCCTTGCGGCCCACGCTCGCGCTCGGCGGCGCTGTCGAGGCGTTCTTCAGCGCGGCGTCGTACGCGCCCTGCACGTCGATGCCGGGGACGTCCTTGAGGTAGGCGTCGGCGAACGCGACGTCCGAGCTCGTGCCCGTCATGCTGTCCGCGTAGCCGGGCGCGGACCAGCGCGAGATCCAGCCGCCGTCGTCGTACTGCTGGACGAACCCGTTGACCATCTCCCCCGCCTCGCTCGGGTAGAGCAGCGAGTAGGCCGGCCAGGCGGTGCGGTAGGTGTCCCAGAAGCCGTTGTTGACGAAGACCTTGCCGTCCTCGATGCGCGCGCCGGTCGTCGTCGCCGTCGTGCCCTCGGGCGCGGGGTCGCCGGACGCGGAGAACTGCACGACGTGCCGGTAGACCGGGTCCGCCGCCGTGCCCGTGTTCTCGTAGCCCGAGTTCGGGTAGAGGTTCAGCCGGTACAGGTTCGAGTAGAGGGAGGTCAGCGCGTCGTGGTCCGCGCCCTCGACCTCGATGACGTCGAGCGCGTCGTCCCACAGGTCCTGCGCGCGGTCCTTCACCGTGTCGAAGGTGTCGTCCGCGGCGATCTCCAGGTCCAGGTTGTGCTGCGCCTGCTCGACGCTCATCAGCGACGTCGCGAGGCGCAGGGTCACGACCTTGTCGTCGGACGTGTCGAACGTCAGATAGCCCGTGACGTCGCCGCCACCACCGCCCGTGAGCTTCCCGCTGGCGGTGACGGGCCGGTCGACCTCGCCGTAGACGAACATGCGCGTCATGCCGGCAGAGCTGCCCGGCGTGCTGACGTCGGTGTAGCCGGAGACGACGCCGTCCTCGGCGTCGAGGGTGAGCCCGCCGTCGTCGTTGACGTTGTCGAAGATCAGGTTCGACTCGTCACCGGTGAACGTGAACCGGAGCATCGCCGCGTGGTCGGTGGGCGCGATCTCGGTGCGCATGCCGTTGTCGAACGTCACGCCGTAGTAGTGCGCGCGGGCGACCTCGGCGTCGTGGTCGAAGGTCAGCGCGCGCCGCGACCGGTTCGCGTCCGGCGTCCCGGTCGACGGCATCACCTGGAACGTCTGCCGGTCGCCCATCCACGGGCTCGGCTCGTGGCTCAGCGAGAACGCCTGGATCGACGGGCGGTTCTGCTCGTCGTTGCCCTTCTGGTACTGGTAGAGCCAGCGGTTCGTGCCCGCGTCCGTGGCGGGCGTCCAGAAGTTGAAGCCGTGCGGCACGGCGGTCGCGGGGATGTTGTTCCCCCGGGAGAAGTCGCCGCTGGAGTTCGTGCCGCGCGTGGTGACGACGTAGTCGGACGGGCGCTGCGCCGTCGGCTCCTCGGGGTCACCGGTGACCTCGACGTCGTCGATCCAGCCGCTGAAATCCGCCGGCCCGGCCAGGTTGTCGTAACCGACGAGGATCCGGTCGATCGTCCGTCCCGCCGCGACGTCGCCGATGCGCGACACCACGGAGTTCCACTCGTTGACGTAGAGCGCCTTGCCGTCGCCCTGGCCCTGCGGGCTCAGGCCGAAGCCGCGGGAGTCGACGGCGGCGAGCTCGCTCAGGTACGTGCCGTCCGTGAACGCGAGGTCGACGGCGGCGTACGTGCTCGCGTAGGCGAGGTCGTTCTCCGACGCCTCGGGGAAGATCATGTACGACAGCTCGGTGTCCTCGCCGACGGGCACGTCGACGTCCAGCACCTTGTCGTAGGCGAAACCGCGTCCGTCCGCCGTCTGGCTCCCGGCGTAGTGCAGCGCCCCCGTGCCCGTCCAGCCGACCTCCGACCGCGAGTTGTACGCCGCGCTCGGGCCGGACCCGACCTCAGCGGTCATGTTCGTGGCCGCGAGCGCCTCGGTCGCGAGCTGTAGCTCCGCGAGCTGGGTGCCGTCGCTGCCGCTGTTGGACGTGATGTCGAGCCGGTAGAAGCGGTATTCCCCGGGCGTCGCGACGGTGTACCCGCGCGTCTGGAACCGCTCCGAGAACGTCTGGTTGCCGCGCGTGTCCAGCGTGGTCCAGGTCGTCCCGTCCGTGGATCCCTCGAGCGTCCAGGCTCGCGGATCGCGGCCCGGCGCGTCGTTCGCGGACGACAGCGCGTACGCCTTGACCGTCGTCGCCGCGTCGATCTCGTAGGTGATCCGCGCGGTGCGCGCGCCCGCGAGCCACTTGGTCGCGACGTCGCCGTCGGCGAGCTTGTCCGCCGACTCGTTCGGCGGGTTCTCGTTGTTGGCCGTGACCTTCACGACCCGGTCGGTGACGTCGCCCGGGAAGTCGACCGTCCCGGGGGTCAGACGGCGGACCGACGTGCCGGAGATCACCGCGTCCACGGCCGCGGCGTCGTGCGTGCGGATCTGGAACTGCGGCGTTCCGCCGCCCGAGGCGGGGCGCGCGAAGTCGACGGTGACGGTCCGCGGCTCGTCCGTCAGCGTCACGTACTCGCCGCCGACGTCGGAGCCACCGCTGTAGACGTTGAGGAACACCTTGCCCGACCCCGTCAGCGTCGCCTGGGCGCGCATCGTGACGCCGCGCTCGAGCGTCGGCAGGGGCACCTGCACCCACGTCTCGCCCGCCGCCTCCATCGCCCAGTGCTGGGCGGGGTCGCCGTCGGGGGCCGTCGCGTCCTCGAGCGTGCCGGGCACCGAGCCCACGCCGTTCTGGAACGGGCCCTCCCACGCGAGCTCGTCCGTCGCGCCGCCGAGCGCGTCGTCGCCGCTGGGCGTGCTCGGGCTGCGCTCGAGCACGGAGGTGCCGACGACGCCGTCGACCCGCGGGCCTCCGGGGCCTGCCTCCGGCGTGCTCGTCCAGTCGAGCGGCTGGTCACCGGACTCGAAGGACGTCGAGAAGTCGCCGGGGTCGGCGGGGGCCGCGTGCGCGGCGACCGACCCGGCGACGAGCGTCGTGCCGCTAAGCAGCAGGCTCAGGGCGACGGTCGCGGCGGTCGCCCGGCCGGCGTTCTCGCGGAGGACGGGTGGGTGCGTTCTGTGAAGCGACATCGATGTCCTTCGGTGGGGCGGGCGACGGTGCTCGCGGGTATGACAGCGCTGACACTTGGACAGTGCCAGACGATCGGAGGGGCGTCAAGACGTGGGCCGCGACGGCGGCGCGCGTCGACCCCGGCCTACGAGGCGCCGGAGGGTGGCCGCGACGCGAAGACGTCGAGGCCCAGCGAGCGCGACAGGTGCGCGCAGGCCTTGCGACCGCGGACCGAGTTCCCGGCGTCGTCGAGCCGCGGCGAGAAGGCTCCGACCGCTCCCTTGCCCGGGGAGATCATGACGATGCCGCCGGAGATGCCGCTCTTGGCCGGCGCGCCGACCTCGAACAGCCACTCGCCCGACCGCTCGTACATCCCCGTCGCCGTAAGGACGCTGACCGTGTCGCGCGCGATGGACGGGTCGACGACCTGGTCACCGGTCAGCGGGTTCATCCCTCCGCTCGCCAGCGTGGCGCCCATGACCGCGAGGTCGCGCGCGTCGACGAGCAGCGCGCACTGCCGGGTGTACGTGTCGACGACGCCGAGCGCGTCACCGCTCAGCCGCCCATGCCCCTCGAGGAGCAGGGCGAGGCCCTCGTTGCGCTGGTTCTCGCGGGACTCCGAGCGGTACACGGCCTCGTCGAGCTCGAGGTCGCGCCCGGCGAACCGCGACAGCCCGCGCTGGACGAAGTCCCACCGCTCGGCGCGCGTGCCCCCCGGCACGAGCCCGGTCGCCGCGATCGCCCCGGCGTTGACCATGGGGTTCATGGGATGACCCTCGTTGTGCTCGATCGCGAGGACCGAGTCGAACGGGACGCCCGTGTTGTCGACGCCCACGCGCTCCAGCACCGCGTCGTGGCCGATCTCCTGGCACACCAGCGCGTACACGAAGGCCTTCGAGATGGACTGGATCGAGAACCGGTGCCTCGCGTCGCCGCGCGTGTGCTCGGCCCCGCCGCTCTCCACGAGCGCGACGCCGAAGAGGTCCGGCTCGACGTCGGCGAGCGCCGGGACGCCCTCGATGATCTCGCCCTCGTCGAGGTCGCGGAAGCGCTCGTAGGCCTCGTCGAGGACGGCCTCGATGAGGTCGCGTCCTGGGAGGGATCCGGTCGAGACCGTGTGCTGCGCGTCGTGACTCATCCTCAGCGACGGTACCGGTGGAGCGCGGTGCCCGCGCGGCCCCGCTCCCCGGGGCGGGCGGCCCGCGGGCAACCGCCTAGAACAGCGGCCACGGGACGGGCGGCATGCCCGCCTCCGGGCGCGGGAAGCGCGCCGTGCGGAGCAGCCGGTCGCAACGAGCGGCGAGGGCGGACACCTCGTCGTCGGACAGCATCCCGCCCAGCCGACGACCGAGGTCGCCGTCGAGGTCTGTGCCGAGGTCCGCCCGGAGCCGCGTGACGCCGTCCAGCTCGTCGGCGTCGAGGCTCGCCCCGACCCAGCCCCACAGCACGGTCCGCAGCTTCGGCTCGACGTGGAACGTCACGCCGTGGTCGACGCCGAGGCGTCGCCCGTCCGGGAGGGGTAGGACGTGGCCACCCTTGCGGTCGGCGTTGTTCACCACCGCGTCGAACACGGCCATGCGCCGTAGCGCCGCGGAGTCCTCGTGCACGAGGGCCACCGGCCGGTCGTCCTCGTCGACGCCCTCCAGCACCGCACGCACGCCGTCCGCGGGCACCTCGTCGGTCGGCACGACGTCGACCGGAGACTGCGTCCCGTCCATCTCCTGCCAGAGCTGCACCATGCCCGGACCCATCGGCCCGTCGCGCAGCCACGTGCGCGGCACGATCCCCCAGCCGAGCGCCTCCGAGACGAGGTACGCGGCGACCTCCCGGCCGGCCAGGGTGCCGTCCGGGAAATCCCACAGCGGGTTCTCCCCCGCGATCGGCTTGTAGACGACGTCGACGTCACCGATCCGGGCACGGAACGTCGCGTTCGAGGCGACGCGGATGCGTCCGACGATCTCGAGCGACGCCTCGTCGAGATCGACGTGCGGCGACGTCACGCCTCGTCGGGCAGCGCGCACTCGTGCCCGTCGGCGTCCATCGGCTGACCGCACCGGGGGCAGAGGGGGCGGCCGGAGCGCACGACGACGCGGGTGCGCTGGGCGAACGCGCGCGCCGTCCCGACGGGCATCTTGACCAGCAGCACCTCGGCCGGCTCGGGCTCGTCGCCGTCCTCGTCCTGCTCGGGGTCGCCCTCCACGAGCGGGTACGCCTCGACGACGACCTGCGCCGTGCGGGGGTCCCAGCTCAGCCGCATGGATCCGGCGCGAAACTCCTCCTCGACCGGCTGGTCGAGGGGGTCGTTGTCAATGAGTTCCGCGGGCACGTCGGCAGGGATGGTGTACCGGTTGTCCGGGTCCGCCATCAGCTCGTCGAGCAGCCGCTGGATCGTCTCGGCGAGGACGGCCGACTGCTCCTTCTCGAGAGCGACGCTGGCCGTCCGGGTGCCCGAGCGGGCCTGGAGGTAGAAGGTGCGGGACCCGGGCATCCCGACGGTCCCGACGACGACGCGGTCGGGCCAGTCGAACTCATGGACGAGAGTGGGCATGCGTCCACTCTACGAGCGCACGCGCCCCCCGTCAGGACAGCTTCCGGTCGTTGGTCACGGCGGCTGGAGGGTGCTCGTCAGGACGCCCGCGGGTCGCTGAGGTCACTTGGGACGCTCGGGTCGTCGGGCTGTCCCGGACCCGCGCCTCCCCCGACCGGTGCGTCGCCGACCGGCGCGACCGTGCGCAGCCACGAAAGGTCCCCGGCGTCGGTGTTGACGGCCACCACTTCCGGCCGGTGCTTCCCGTACCGCACGATCGAGATCGATGCCGGGCCGACGACGATGCGCTGGAACAGGTCCAGATGCATCCCCAACGCGTCCGCGAGCACGGACTTGATCACGTCACCGTGCGAGACGGCCGCCCAGACGGCGTCGGCTCCGTACTTCGCTTCCACCTCCGTATCGTGCCGCCGGATGGCGGCGACACTGCGGGCCTGCATCTCAGCGAGCGACTCGCCGCCCGGGAACGCGGCCGCTGACGGGTGAGTCTGCACGACCGACCACAGCGGCTCCTTGGCCAGGTCCTTCAGTGCGCGCCCCTGCCACTGCCCGTAGTCGCACTCGGTGATGCCGCGCTCGGTCACTTGCTCCGGCGTACCCGCCTGCTGCTCAAGCATGACGCGGGCGGTTTGTCGACACCGTTCCAGCGGGCTGGTCACCACGCGCGCCAACGGCACGCCAGCCATGCGCTCGGCCGCTCGACTCGCCTGGGCGCGCCCCATGGGGTCCAGCCGGACTCCGCCCGCGCGACCGGCGAGGATCCCACCAGCGTTCGCGGTGGTGCGGCCATGGCGGACGAGGACGACCGTTGGCATGCAGTGAGCCTAAGGCTTCCTGGTACGAATCGATCACGCCGGCCCACCTGGCGCGGACCCGCTGGACGAACCCGCGTCAGATGAACATGAGACCACTTCAGCGGGCCACAACGGATTCGACCGCGACAGGTGTGAACACTAGGGAACCTCAGCATCCCCTTGAGGCGCCATTTCGCGAAAGCGTGACGTCCCGAACTTCCGCAACACCTACGGCGGACGCAGGGACGAACGAGCACGATCACGACGCTGGACAGGGCACCTCGTTACCCGTGGTGGCCTACGCGGCAGCTCACCCTCTACTGCAGATCGTCCCCACACACCCCAGGGTGGACGAGTAGGTCGTTCACAGTCGCTCAGCCCGCCAGGGCGAAGCGTGAAGCCAGACTGGTGCAAATTCACCCGGAGCTCTTGCGACTGATAGCCGGGCTCGACACGCAACGGTGTATCGTGCGTCTAACCGTGACGCGCGCACCCGCTCACCTGGCTGCCGCATCAGACCTCATTGGCCCTAACTTTGGAGTCGCAGGTGCTCAACTCGCCGCTGCGGTGGGCAGGCAGCAAGAGGAGCCTGCTCCCGACGATCCGCGAGCGCATTCCTAATCGCTTCGATCGCTACATCGAACCATTTATGGGCTCCGCGTGTGTCTACTTCGACATCGAGCCGAGTAATGCGATCCTATCCGACCTCAACCCCGAGCTCGTCAACTTCTTCGAGACACTGCGCGACAATCCGACCAGGCTTGCAACCGCGTTTGCCAAGTTTGACCGTAACGGCGAAGACTACTACCCACTGCGCGAACTCGACTCCTCCGATCTAGACCCCATCCAAAGCGCCGCGCGATTTCTATACCTGAACCGTTTCGCGTTCAATGCAATCTACCGAACAAATCGAAATGGCAAATTCAACGTCCCGAGGGGGCAGAGAACGGGAAGCCTTCCTACCCTCCCAGAACTCACCTCAGCGGCCAACGCTCTCAAGGGCACCACAATACGAAATGCTGACTACCTATCCGTGACAGCGTCGGCGAGTAAAACAGACTTTGTGTACCTAGATCCGCCGTACCGCAACACGAGCCGGAAGACGTTTGGCGAATACGGGTACGGAACGTTTGGCTCAGACGAAGACGTGATGCGACTCGGGAAAGAACTGCTTCGTTTGACAGATCTGGGCACACGCGTACTGCTTTCGTTCAATGACGAACCGACACTACTAGAGCCACTCGAAGGTTGGAGAATCACCCGCATCTCACGAAGACGAAATGTCGCTGCATCCGCAGCGGCTCGCACTGACCTTGCTGGTGAGATTCTCGCCGACAACTATGGAGTTGTCGGTGCTTAGGCTTGCAGTCATCAGCGACATTCACGCATACTCCCGAGACCATCTCGAGCCGAACGAGCCGAGACCGTCATTCGTCGAAATCTCTGATCCAGACTCGCCAACGCGAAACCCGTTTGCCGCCCTGCGAGAACTGGTTGCGAGCGAGAACATTCAAGCCGACGTTCTCGTATCCGGCGGAGACATGGGAGACAAGGCCACGCCGGCGGCAACGGCTTATGCTTGGAACCAGATACAGCAAGTGCAGCGTCAATTGCAGGCACCCCTACTGATCGCCGCGACCGGCAACCATGACATGGATTCGCGAGCAATAAATAGTTATGATGCCAAGGGAGTCCTGCAGGAACTGCCTGACTATCCTTTTGCTGACAATGTGCTTAACAACGAATACTGGGCCAATAACGTCGTTGTGCAAACACACGATAAGTTCCGATGGGCGCTACTGAACAGTAGCGCATATCACGGTTATCAAGATGAATGGAAACACGGTCGAGTTTCCCCGCGAACGCGTGAGTATCTTGCGCGGCGGCTAGAGGAGACTAGCGATCCAGGACTCAATGTCCTCATAACGCACCATCATGTCCATCGCGTGGGCAGCAACGACCTGGACGACAACAGCGAAATGCGCGAAGCCTCAGCCGTACTTGAGCTCCTAAGCTCCAATCAGCACGGCAGCTGGCTTGTTATCCACGGTCACCGACACTTTCCCAAGATTGGCTACGCTGGTGGGAGCAGGGGTGCGCCGCTCGTTTTCTCCGCAGGGAGCTTCTCCGCCGTGCTCTGGGACGAAATCCAGGGGGAGGCACGAAACCAGTTCTACGTGTTGGAGTTGGACGAAGACGTGGAACCCGGGTATCCAATAAGAGGTCGATTCCACGCGTGGGACTGGCTTCCCGAGCGCGGATTCCAGAGAGCCATGGAGCGCTCAGGATTGCCTGGCTACGGAGGGTTCGGAAGTGCGCTTACGGGTGCACAGTTGGCAACACGTGTGCATGAACAATGCAGCACTCAAGAAGCTGGCTTCATAATGTGGGACGAAATCGTCAAAGCTGTCCCCGACATCTCATTTGCTATGCCTGACGACTTCGCGGCGTTTGAGAAAGCGCTAAACGATCGATACTCGCTGCACCTACTAAGGCTCGAAGGACGTCCGTACCAGGTCGGAAGGGTGTCTCAGTGATTAATTCAGAGCCAGACTTTTTCGCGGCTGCGAACGCGCGCTTCAGGTCCCCAAAACTGGTGGCGCAGACCTTTGTCCCTCCACCGCAGTTCTCCATCTTAACGCGGTCATCCCACACCGTGGTAGTGGGACCGCGCGGTAGCGGGAAGACAACGCTTCTGAAGATGCTGACACCTGAGGCCCTGGAAACGGCCTCGAGCGAGCGCCGTTTCCGGATGGCCCAAGGTCTTGGGTTTACGGGGGTGTTCATACCCGCGGACATTGCGTGGAGTCGGCAGTGGAGCACATTCTCCCGGATTGGTGTTGCTCCCGAAGTCTCCATGCGGTTGTTTGAGGCTTCCTTTACGGCCTCGGTGCTGCGCAACTTTGTTTCAGCACTGAACGAGCGGCTTCACCGCGATATTCCAGAGACCTGGCTGAACGTCCAACGCGTTGAGGTAGGCGGCGCCAAGGAAACACAGCTTGTGAAGGCACTAGCTGACGTGTGGCAACTTCAACTTCGCGTACCAAGTCTCCTGGGGCTGAAGGCAGCAGCGTCCGAACGCATCGTTCACATTGGTCGCCTAGCGTCCAAAGTACGCGCGGAAACCGTTCTGAGCGATCTGGGTGACCTTACGACAGACACGGAGATTGTCCCGCAACTCACGTTGGCATTGGACACGCTCGAGGCGATCATCCCCGAACTCCGCGGCGAGAAATGGTGCCTGATGTTCGACGAGCTCGAACTCGCGCCTCCGGAGGTACGGCGCTCACTCGTCTCTTCGATGCGCTCCGTAGACGAGCGGCTCATTTTCAAGTTGGCCATCAGTCCGTACAGCGCCGATCTGTCAGATCTCGTTTCGGCGGTCGCGGCGATGCCTGGTCATGATCATGACGAAATCTGGCTAAGCTATGGACACAAAGCGGACGCCGCGGATTTCAGTTTTGCATTGATGCGCCAAGTAATTCGTGAGCGACTGGGCCAAGAAGCCAACGTTCATTCAGTGCTCGGGGAAGGACTATTCCCAGATGAGGGTCCCGAAGGTCGCTCAGCAAGTGACTCCACACGTAAGGCACAGGAGGAACTGGTCCGCGACCTCTACGAGACTGACGCCAGTTTCCGCAAGTATGTGGACGCAACCGTCGGAGGATTAGAGAAGCTTCTTGGATCCACGGGTCAACATCGTGCGCAGTACCTCAGAAAGATTTTGCCCTTGGTTATTGTACGAGTCGCGTTCCGCACACCAGATGGATCCCGCGCTGCATCGTCACGACGGTACCGAGGCCGAAAGAACCCGCAGGTCTATGCCGGGACCGCTGCCGTATCGGCCGTGCTCGAGGGCAATCCCCGTTGGATCATCGGGGTCATGAACTCGTTCCTCGACGCCGGTCGCGGACGCGTAGCCGATGCTATTCAGGCGAGCGAGATCGCAAAGACACGAAATCGTTTCCGCTCGCTACTATCGACTATTCCGGTGTCACAGACATCGTCGGACACTAGGCGTGGGCTCTTACCCTTGTTGGATGCGATTGGCGACACCTTCCGAAAGAATATCGTTGCCGATGACTTCACCACAGACCCGGTTGGCACCTTTCTCGTGGACGCAAGCGCGTCGACCGCATTGCTCGAAGCTCTCGGAAGCGCATTGAACACTGGTGCCATTGTTTACGTGCCTGACACGAGCAGTAGCGGTCTTCTGACTTCTCTACGCGGAAAACGCTTCAGGCTTAGTTATATGCTCGCAACTGGCTATCAATTGCCACTTCGCTTAGAACGACCGGGGTCTCTACGGTCCGTACTGACCCGCACTGCCGCTCGCGAGCAACTGGAGTTGTTCGATGTCGACTGATGCCCTTGTACGCGTGAACAGCTACACCGCTGCCGACAGATTTGACGTATTGATTGTGGCGCTGGGCTATGAAGCGCGGAGCCTTCATGTCGCTCAGCACTTCGCCCAGCGCGCGGAACGTCTGGTAGCGCTCTCGTTTACTTCACGGGGAGTTCTGAGCTACGACGCAAATAGGAAGAAATTGCAGGATCTAGGCGCGGAAATCGTGCCTATTGAGCGTGACTTCGGTGTCCAGGTAATCGATATAATCGGTTCGCTGGGTAGAGCCCCGGCCCGCGTCGGTATCGACATATCGAGTGTAACGAAGTTCCACCTTGCCGAACTGGTAGACGCTCTATTCAGTGGCAAGCTACGGAGCGCGAAGGTCGACTTTCTCTACGCGCCCGCGAAGAGTGATGGATGGGAGGTATCCGGCGGGCCGATTCGAATCGCGGAGCCTATCCACCCAGCCTTCGCGACTTGGTCTGACGACCCATCGGTCCCGCTCACTGGAATCTTCGGCGTTGGCGTTGAGAAGAGTCTCGCACTTGGCATTGCGGAGTATCTTGATGTTTCACGCGTCCACGCATTTGTTCCGGTGAGCGATGATCAAGGTTTCGATGCCTTGAATGCACAGGCTAACGAGGAATTTTTTCTGACCAACTACATGGTCGCAACGGCGGAGTACTCGCTGTCGCAACCCTTCGATCTTTTCACCCGACTCGAAGCGCTGATATACGGTCTGGGCAACGAGACGCGAATCGCGCTTGTGCCTCTCGGTCCGAAACTGTTCGCGCTTTGCGCACTCCTCGCGACTCGTGTTTCCGGACGCGCAGCGACGGTTTGGCGGTTTTCCTCACTTTCCGCTGAAAGCGCGGTTGAGCGGCTCGCGGCAGGGCCGATTTCTTCCATCCGTCTTGACGTAGCATGACGTTTCCCCTGTTCATTTTGGTTGGCAGCACCTGGCGCTAAGGTTGCCATCGCAGTTTAGAGCCCCATGCCGGTCCAAATGAATCGCGTGGGTAGTAACAACTGACCACTGAGCTGCCAGGATCGCATTTCGATGCTGGGTGTTCGGCTCTCGCTCAGACCGTATTGGCGGCTGCCCGTATGGAGCGCGCGCTATCCGGAGCCAACAGGGCAACGTGCGTTTCGAATCAGGGCCCGCCATCCGGTTGCCATTCTTGATATGCAGCCGCTTTGAAGAATCGCGACAATCTTGCGCGCTTGTTCGCAGCCACTACGGACTATCACAGGGATGGGTCACCAGGCTGCTGGCCCGTTACTGCCACGAAGGCGTCTGAACCCCGTTCACGCCGCCCACGCACAACTGCGCACGCCACCCCCGACACCGTGGTCGAGTTCATCCTGGCTCTGCGCAAGGCGCTGACCGAGCAAGGCCTGGACGCCGACGCCTAGGCCGACGCCCAGGCCGACGCCGACGCCATCGTCTGGCACCTTGCCCACCACCACGGCACCCCGCTCTCGCGCGCGACGGTCCAGCGCATCCTGGCCCGCGCCGGCGGCATCACCACGAGCCAAGGAAGTGACGCAAGTCCTTCTACCTCCGCTTCGAGGCCGACCAACCGAACGAGTGCTGGTTGTCCGACTTCACCAACTACCGACGCGCCCGTCCCGACGGCACGCCAGCCGCCGACTTCGGGATCATCACCTGGTTCGACGACGCGTCCCGCTAGATGCGGCAGTCTGCGCCGGAACCTACGTCCTGCTCCTGGTCCACGACCTCGACATCCGCATCATCGACCGTGGCACCGGCGAGGTCCTGCGCGAGCTCACCCTCGACCCCGCACGTGACTACCAGCGCGCCGGCCGACCAGCCGGGCCCACCCCCAAACGACGAATGGCCGGACCTACGAGAACGTAGGTCCGGCCATTCTGACGTCCTGAGACATCACACCGGTCGGGCTGACAGTGTCCTGGCTCAACACATCCCGGACAGGTGTCTCAAGACATCCCGGACAGCATGTCTCACGACATCGCCGACACACCTAGGGGGTGTTCCTCGCCGTGATGATCGGTCATGTCCAAGGTCCGGCTGGTCATCACCGCAGTCACCGTCGAGCACCGCCCCGTCACGCAGGTCGCTCGCGAGTACGACGTCTCGCGCTCGTGGATCTACGAGCTCCTCGCCCGCCACCGTGCCGAGGGCGACGCCGCGTTCGCACAGCGCTCGCGCCGCCCGCACACCTCACCGCGCGCGACGCCGGCACCGGTGGTCGAGCTCGTCCTGGCCCTGCGCAAGGCGCTGACCGGCCAGGGCCTGGACGCCGGCGCCGACACCATCACCTGGCACCTCGCCCACCACCACGACACCCGGCTCTCGCGCGCGACGGTCCACCGCATCCTTGCCCGCGCCGGCGCCGTGACCCCCGAGCCGAGGAAGCGCCCCAAGTCCTCCTACCTGCGCTTCGAAGCCGAGCAACCGAACGAGTGCTGGCAGTCCGACTTCACGCACTACCGCCTCACCCGCCCGCACGGCACGCCCGGCGCCGACGTCGAGATCATCACCTGGCCAGGCGACCACTCCCGCTACGTCCTGCACGTCAGCGCCCACCGCGCGATCACCGCCCAGATCGTCGTGGACACCTTCCGCCACGCCGCCGACCAGCACGGCCACCCCGCCTCGACCCTGACCGACAACGGCCTGGTCTACACCGTGCGCCTGACCAGCCACCGATACCGCGGCGGACGCACCGCGCTCGAGCACGAGCTACGCGCCCACGGCATCGTCCAGAAGAACGGGCGACCCAACCACCCCACCACCCAGGGCAAGGTCGAACGGTTCCAGGCCACGATGAAGAAATGGCTGCGCGCCCAAGACGCACAACCCCGCACGACCGCCGAGCTGCAGCACCTCATCGACACCTTCGCCGACCACTACAACCACCACCGCCCCCACCGATCCCTACCGCACCGCCAGACCCCGGCCACCGCCTACACCGCCAGACCCAAGACCGGCCCCGGCACCGACCGGACCACCGACACCCACGACCGCATCCGCGAAGACCGCGTCTCCAACACCGGCACCGTCACCCTGCGCCACGCCAGCCGCCTGCACCACATCGGCATCGGCCGCACCTACGCCGGAACCTACGTCCTGCTCCTGGTCCACGACCTCGACATCCGCATCATCGACCGCGCCACCGGCGAGACCCTGCGCGAGCTCACCCTCGACCCCGCACGCGACTACCAGCCCACCAGCCGACCACCCGGGCCTACCCCGAAACGACGAAAGGCCGGACCTACGAAAACGTAGGTCCGGCCATTCCGATGTCCTGAGACATCACACCGGTCGGGCTGACAGGATTTGAACCTGCGACCCCCTGACCCCCAGTCAGGTGCGCTACCAAGCTGCGCCACAGCCCGTGGCTCGTCCACGGGGCCGAGTCCATATGGAACGTACTACTCCATATGGAACACGGATTGGACCCCGTGAAGCCTCGGATACTCTACCCCATCCGCGATGCCTCCAGTGCACCGTTTGCCCCGGTCGTGGCTCTACCTCCGGTCACGTTGCCGGGCTCCAGCACGGCACGCCGCTCCCCCGTCGGCAGGTGCGCCCGCCACGCGCACGCGACGACCACCAGGCACGACGCTGCGATGACGAGCCCGCCGAGGAACATCTGCGCGTACGTCCACCGCACCGACAGCGCTGCGAGCGCCACCGGCACGCAGAACCCGACGTACGTCAGCGAGTAGTACACGGCGGTCAGCCCGGCAAGGTCGTCGGGCGTCGCGATGCGCTGCACCTCGCTGAGCCCAGCGACGAGCGCGAGCCCGTACCCGGCGCCGAGCACCATGGCGGCGACGAGCGCCGTCGGCAGGTCGAGCCGCGCGCTGGCGAGGGCGCCGAGCCCCATGCCGACCACGACGATCGACATCGCCACGACCGACGCCCGAGCGCTGTGCCGAGTGTCGATGAGCCGACCGAGCACCTGGATCCCGACGCCGCACCCGAGCCCCAGCACCGTCATGAGCCCGGAGAACGCGATGGGTGCGCTGCCCGCGCTGGCGGAGACCAGACCGGGCAGCACCGCGTACGCGCTGCCCGCGCACCCGAACACCCAGGGCGCCACCGGCACGACGACGCGCAGGAACCGCCGGTGCGCGACGGCCGGGACGCGCAGGTCGTCGACCAGACGTCCCCGCTCCGCACTCTCAGGACCAGCCCCCGCGCCGATGCGCGTCTCGGGGACGCGCAGCACCCACACGCCCGCCACGACGGCGAGCGTCGCGTGCAGGAGGTAGGCGGCGTGCGTCGGCCAGGGCGCCCACTGCGCAAGCACCGCGGCGACGCCGGCTCCGACGAGGAACCCCAGCGTGAGGGCGAGGCCCGCGCGCCGGGCGCCGGACCCGCCGTCGGGCACGCCGGACTGCTGCGCCGCGGCGTCGCTGAGCTCCTTGACCCACGTGGTGCCGACGGCCATGACGAGCCCGAGCGCCACCCCGCACAGGACGCGCCCGGTGGCGAGCAACGCGGCCGACGACTCCCCCGCCGCGAGGACGAGCGACCCGACGAGCGCGACCGGCGCGGCGGGCAGGAGCAGAGGTCGGCGCCCGTACCGGTCGGACAGCGGACCGCCGAGCAGCAGCGCCGGCACGATGCCGAGCACGTACGCGGCGAGCAGCGCGTCGACGGTCACCGCCGAGAAGTGCCCCACCTCCCGGTACATGACGAGCAGCGGCGTGAACTCGTTGCCGCCCCACGCGACGACGGCCATGACCAGGGCGACAGGCAGCCAGGCCCGGTGCCCGACGCGCGGAGCCGTCCCGGTCTGCCGGCTCACCTCGGTCGGGGCGTCGGTCGCGCGGCTCACAGGCCGGTCCGCGCGTCGTCGAGGTGGCGCTGGATGCGGCGCTTGTAGGTGCGGGTGTCACGGGCCTCGAGCGCGTCGACGAGAGCGCGGTGCCCGGCGACGAACGTCGCGGCGCGGCTCTCGTCCCAGCGGACGCTGTGCGCGACCATGCGCTGCTGACGTTCGCGCAGGCTCGTGTGGAAGGCCGTGAGGAGGTCGTTCCCACCGGCGGCGACGATCTCGGCGTGGAACCGCGCGTCGAGGGTGGCGTACTCGGCGACGTCGCGGGCGGCGACAGCGGCCTCCTGCGCGATGACGAGGTCGCGCAGTAGGGCGACCAACGCGGTGAGCTCGCTCTCCGGGAGGCGCGCGACGCCGAGCGCCGCGTGGGTCTCGATAAGCAGCCGCGCGTCGAGGACGTCGTCCACCTCGCCCGGCGCGATCGGCACGACGAGCGCCCCACGCTTCGGGTAAAGGCGCAGCAGACCCTCGGCCTCGAGCCGCAGGAACGCCTCCCGCACCGGCGTGCGGCTCACGCCGAGCTGCTCGGCGATCTCGCCCTCGCTCGTCATCGACCCGCCGGGCAGGCTCCCGTCGAGGACGTGCCGCTTGACGTGACGATAGGCCTGCTCGGTGGCAGAGCCGCTGGTGGTGCGTGGCATAGATACATGATGCATCCATGTCGTCGATGACATGAGCCCTTCGGGCGCGTCCGGCACATGACTCTCGCCACAGGCCACTCGTGAAGACGTGTTGGTAGGCCTCCGCCCTTACATACAGTTTCTCGGAAACTGTAAGTAAGGCGACCGCAGCTCGGGTTCCTCGAGCCGATCCGTCTGGTCCTCCGGTGGGCACGCCGCGGGTCGATCGTGCCGAACTGCCTCCCCGTCGCCCTGACGGCGCCCTTGCTCCCCTGTCAGCGGCCGCCGCGCCGACGTCGCCACCACGTCACGCGGCGACGACTTCTCACGTCATCACCGCCGAGACCAAGGTGGTAGACGTGATGCTGGATCGACGGCTCGTGGACGAGAAGGAAGTCCACGACCGTCCAGAACTCGTCGATCCTCGGATGCGCCAGAGCTTCGTCTCGCGTGAGCTTGTGGCCCCAGAACCAGGCGTCGCCGTAGCACTGCGCAGCGTGGACAGCCGACGCTGCGGGCTCGGACGAGCCCTCGATCGGCCCGACGCGGCAGCCGAAGGAGACGTGTGACGACGTCCGTCGTTCGCCGAAGTCACCCAGCGCGACGTCGATCCGGGCCTCCTGGCCGTCATGATCGCGCAGAGCCGTCTTCGCCATGCCGTACGGCTCACCATCACGAAGGACGAACGTCGTCACCAGCAGATTGGGGCGCCCGCACTCTGGACAAGACCGCTCACTGACGTCGCTTTCGCCATCTAGTTCCAGCACCATGGGCGCGAGAGTAGGCATCCCGCCGAGGATCCAACGCCGCTCGCAGAGCGAGACGTTCGGACATGAGAAGACCGCTCCGCTGGACCGCAGCCTCAGCGGCGCAAGGAGGCGTCGAGCATCCGGAGGAGCTCGCCGACGCGCCCGCCGCCCTCAGGAGCCGCCGGGTACCGGCGCAGCACAGCGACGACGAGTTCCGGCGCACTCGCGTGCGCGCGGTCCACCCACTCGTCCCCGACCCCACGGTCATCGCCCGCTGCGCGCTCCGCCGCACGGGCCGCGTACGCCGCGGAGCCGAGGATGTGCTTCACCTGGGTCGCCTGGGCGAGAGGATGCAGGAAGGCAGCAGCGGCCGCGTGGCCCGCCGCCCGCGCGGCCTCAGCGGCAGCAGGCGTCGCGGCCTCCTTGGCCGCCGCGAGCGCGGCGAAAGCAGCCCTCCGGAGCGCGCTGGTCCGCTTGCCACCCTCGGCGAACGAGAGCGCCGTGTCGATCGCCTCCCGCGGTCGCGGGTCGTCGGGATGCTCAGTCGTGAAGAACGGAATCGCCGTCGTCGCGCACCTCGCCGCGTAGCCGGTGACCGCGCGGATCTCGTCCAGGCTGAGGTCGACGTGCGGCAGCGAGCTGGTCATGCGCGCCATCCTGCCCGTCTGGGATGCTGACGGCCATGGACGACCGATTCCGTACCTGGCCTCGCCTCGGGACGGGCGAGATCGACCCCGAGGTGCTGGCTGCGCCCGGCGGCCCACTTGCTGGGCTCCTCGCAGACCTGGGCGTCGACTGCGCGACCGCGCCCGGGGCCCCGGGCGACGGGTGGCGCGTCCTCAGCGACCGGAGGGGCGTGACCGTGGTCGGTGCTCCGACGCGGTCCGATGGGTCCGCGTGGCGCGTCGGAGCAGTCTCCGCGGCCGATACCGACGGTCGACGACGCTGGACCTTCCACGACGAGGAGATGACGGTGAGACCGAGCAGGGCGGAGCTCGGTCGTGGTCTGCGTCTCCGGTGGCCGGACGCCGTCAGGAACGCTCCGGACCTCGACCTGCTCGCGATCGACGTCGTGAACACGGGTGAGGACACCTGGGCCTTGAAAGACGACAGCGCCTTCGTCGCGATCGGCGCCCTACGCCCCGTCACAGACGAGGATGCACCCGACGTGCCGTTCGCGTACGGGTACTTCCGCGGAGGTCGTCCCGCCGTTCCCCTGCTCCCGGGTGAGTATGCGCGACTACCCGTCGCCATGTCCCCGGCAACGAGCGACGTCGAGCGGCCCGGTCCTCATCACGTCGTGGCACTGCTGCCGGAGCTCGGGCTCACCGTCGATCATCCGCTCGAGGTGACCCTCACCGCGGAGCAGGTCGCGCGCCGTCGACCAGCCGGGCGCCGTCAGACAGATGACGCGGAGCTTCGACTCCGACTCGCGGAGGCCGTCGCGATGCTCGGTGCCCGGCAGTCGCTGCACCAGGTGGTCGACGCCGTACTTGCTGCCCCGTCCGACGACGTGGCGATCGCGCGTATCAGCGCCCTGACAGACTGCGATCCCGAACTTGCTCGCCGCCTCTATGGCACGCCGTTGCGGCACTTCCGATCCCAGGCGGAGCTCGCCGAGAACGTGGCAGCACGTCAGCGCGACGTCGAGCAGGCCGATAGTCGTTCGGCACCCTAGGGCGCGTCTTCCAATCAGGCTGACCTGGTCCGCCGCCGGATGTACATTCACTTCTGAGCCCGCCCAAGGCGCGCCTACCCCCGGTAAGGGCGCGTCCAGCCTGCAGTTGGTGAGGGTGGCTGCCCGTTCGAGCCGGGCCGGGTCCGAGAGGGGCCCTCGCGCTGCAGGCGCGATGGGCCTCTCGCCCGCCATCGGGGGCGAGCAAGCTGATCTCCTCCACTCAACATCCGCCTAGCCATGGGCGACCGAGTGCCTCCTGGGTTAGGAGACACGGCGATCTAGGGCACACTTTCGTCGCCGTCTACCCCACCGAGAGGCACGAGCGCGGAGAGACGAGATCCAGAACTCTAACTAGCTGTGATGTCCAGGGAGGTTGGTCAGCCGGCTGACCGGTGGCTGGTTGCCGATCGCGCTGTGGAGCCTGTGGTGATTGTAGAAGTGGAGCCATCCGGGTAGCGCGGCGCGGCGTTCGGTCTCTGAGGCGTAGAAGCGGGCGTAGGCCCACTCGTCGGCGAGCGTGCGGTGGAAGCGTTCGATCTTGCCGTTGGTCTGCGGGCGGTAGGGCCGGGTTCGCTTGTGCTTGATCCCCAGCCTTGTGCAGGCGTCGCGCCAGGCGTGGGATCGGTAGGCCGACCCGTTGTCGGACAGCACCTGCTCGACGTGCACCCCGCGTGCGGCGAACCAGTTCACGGCGCGTTCGAGCACGTCGACCGCGGTTGCGCCCTTCTCGTCGGACCGGATCTCGGCGTAGGCGAGTCGGGAGTGGTCGTCGATCACGGTGTGCAGGTAGGCGGTGCCGATGCTCGGGTTGCCCTTGGCCGTGCGGCCTGTGCGTAGAGCGGTTGCTGCTTGGTTCCGGTAGCCCTGTTGCCGCCCGACGTAGCGCCACCCGCCCCCGTCGGGGATATTGCCGAACTTGGTGACGTCGACATGGATCAGTGAGCCGGGATGGTCATGCTCGTAGCGGCGCAATGGTTCGCCGGTGACCCGATCGATCCGGGTGAGCCGGTTGATCCGGCACCGCACCAGCACCGCATGGACCGTGGAGGCGGGCATGTGCAGGCGCCCGGCTATCTGGACCGGTCCCAACCGGTGTCGCCACCGCAGCCGCACGACCTGCTTGACCAGATGTTGCGGGGTGCGGGTCGGGCTGTGGTGCGGGCGCGAGCTGCGATCGGCCATCCCGGCCACGCCCTCGGTGCGATATCGCTCGGCCCACTTCCTCGCGGTGCGGGCCGAGACCATGAACATCTTCGCCGCGGCCGTGTAGGTCCAGCCGGACTCGACGACCAGCCGCGCCAGCCGCAGTCGTGTTCTC
The DNA here is from genome assembly GCF_055181235.1 of Cellulosimicrobium sp. So1_17. NCBI lineage: Bacteria > Bacillati > Actinomycetota > Actinomycetes > Micrococcales > Promicromonosporaceae > Cellulosimicrobium > Cellulosimicrobium sp. So1_17. The sequence continues at coordinate 657,539 of NZ_CM143702.1, read as the reverse complement.
GGGGTGAGCAGGGCGTTAGCGTGTGACACGAAGGCCTCCGGCGGGTGGAAGTGGTTCCTCGACAGCTCCACTTCACAACCGGAGGCCTTCGTCATCCGGTAACCCGCCCCCGTGTCGTCATCACGGGATCCGGACAACCTCCCTGGACATCACAACTAGCCCGGCGGATCCCCTCCGGGCGAGCTGCGACGCAGCGGCACGTGCCGGCGCCACAGCGCCCGGTAGCTCCGGTAACCGCGCAGAAACCACAGCACGAAGCTGGCCACCGCGGCCACGACGCCGACGGCGATCGCCCACCCCGCGGCGTCGGTGAGCACCCACACGACGCTCCCCCACAGGAGCCCGACGAGCACCGACTCGACGACGAGGATGAGCATCATCGAGCTCGCGAGCATCTGCGTCCGGTCCCGCGACGCGAACGGGAAGTACGTACGGTTGGCACCGGCCAGGTCGTCGGCGGCCGACATGAGGAAGTACCGCTCGACGCCCGGGTCGAGGTCGACGTACGCGCCGCGCAGCCGGTTCATCGCGAGCACGTGCGCGAGGTCCTCCTCTGCCGTGGCGAACACGCGCAACTGCGTCACGCCGCCGAGCAGCGACAGGAGCAGCAGCACGCCGATAGCGACGGCCGCGAACCCACCCCGGAAGCTCGTCGCGTTACCGAGCACTCCCAGCCCGAAGACCCCCGCCGAGACGAGCGTGAGGAAGATCGCGATACGCGTCAGCACCTCGCTCTGCGTCGTCGATCGCGACGCGAGAAGGCTCCAGTGCTCCGTCGCGAGGATCTGCGCGCGCAAGGCGCGCTGCGCGTCCGTTAGACGCGCGACGTCGTCGCCTCCGGCCGGCGCCGACCCTGCCGTCGCCATACGAGCATTCTCCACCCGTGCCGGTGGGCAGCCCTGGTCTCGGCTGCCTCCGTGCTCTCAGTCTCCGAACACGACCAACACGTCCCGGCTCACGGCGAGCTCTCCGATCCGGGCGAGAACCGCCGCATGCTCCGTCGGAGTGAGCTCGACGACGAACGAGCTGCCGGTGTCGTCTGCCGCCACGACGATGCCTCCGCTCCTGGCGATTCCCGTCATCGCGATCGTGTACGGCGCGATCGCCGCGGCCAGGTCGAGGTCGCGACCGTCGCGCGGGTCGAGACGAACCGTGACGCTCGGCGCCCAGCCGAACCGCTTCGCGAACCGGCCACGCTGCTCGACGGCGCGGTCGGAGAGCTCCGCCACCGCCCACTCGACGTCGGGTGGCCACGGGTCGTCCGAGTACACGTCGACATCGATGGAGGTCAGCCGGTCTTGGAGCACGTGCAGCACCGCGCGGCAGAGTGCTTGTCTCTCGTCAGCACTGGCGCCATCGCGCGCCATGAAGCTGGCAGCCGTCCCTCGTGACCTCACGGAGGAAGGGTGACAGATCGAGCGCACGTTCGGACGGTTAATCCGGCAGGGAAAGCGGTGTCGCCGTGGAAGACTCTGCCCCCATGAAGGCCCCGCAGGCGTTGCCGCTCGACGAGACCACTGCTGCGCTCCGCGCCCTGGCGGCCCGGTTGCAGGAGCGGCTGACCGGCCGCGGAAGCGTCTCCCCGCCCCACGACGAAGGTGGTGTCGAAGGGTTCACGGTGCGCTCGCCGTCGGAGGGCACGGTGGAGGTCTGGGTGATGCACGACGCCGACGGTGTCGTCGTCAGTCTCGGCGGTGCTCCCGGCTGGGAGCTGCCCCGTGAGCAGGCCAGCGTCGACGTGGTCGAGGCGATCATCGCCGCGGCCGTCGAGGGGAGGATCGAGGTCGGCACAGGACGGGGGGTGCGCTCCTACCGCGTCCCCATGCCGGACGGTTCGGTCCGCGAGGACACTGCCGAGGGCTTGGTCGGCCTTCTTCTCGCCATGCCGTGGAAGCCGCGCCTCCGGTGGACGACAGCCGCTCCCTACGCCTGACGCCTCAGTCCATTCGCGGACGAAGCCGCAGCGGACGGTCGAGAAGAGTACCGAGCCGCCCGACCTCGTCCGGGAGCGCCCTGGGCGCCGTCGTCTCGGCGGCCGGCCCGGCGCCGACGAACCACGTCACCGTGACGTCGTCGCCGAACACCGCCCACGTGCCCGCGACGACGCCACCGACCACGACGAGGTTCGCCCCGCGGCTCACGGCCTGGCGCTGCTCGGGCGGCACGACGTGCGCGTCGGCCGTGCCCGGGCCGAGCACCCACTGGTCGTGTCCCGGGAGGAGGCGCACGCTCGTCGACGGCCGCGTCGCGGCGAGGGCATCCGCGTGCTCGCGCAGCACCGTCGCGGGCTCCCCCTCGACGTCGACCTCGGCGAACCGTTCGGCGAGCTCAACCCACCACCGGCGGACGGGAGCACGACCGGCGCCCAGGCCCTCGCCGAGCCAGTACTGGACGTGCGCCTCGGTGGTCGGCCCGTAGGTGCCGACATAGGCGAGGACGGCGTGGCGACCCGCCTCGTCGAGGTCGGGCCACGGCGTCCAGCGCGGGTTGGTGTCGAGCCGCCGGAACGTGGGCTCCTGGCCGCGCGAGGGGCCGAAGCTCATGTCGCCCTGCCACACGAACGGCTTGAGGAAGGTGTGCGACGGGTCGACGAACGCCTGCCGCAGGTGGGAGTACGCGGCGTCGCGCGTGACGGCGTCGCCGAGCTCCGCGCGGGTCAGCGGTCCGTCGCTCAGGACCTCGCGGACGACCTCGCGCAGCCGCGGCCAGTCCTCCGGCTCGAGGCGGTAGTACTCGCGCCAGCCCGCGCGCTCCCACATCCGGCCGGCGGCGCGCAGCGCGAGGTAGGCGCCGCCGTCCTCGGGCATGACGAGGTGCGTCGCGCCGCGGAACGCGTAGACGGCGAGCAGCTCGCCGTCCGCGAGCGCCCGCGCCACCTCCCCCGGTCGCGACGACGACTGCCGCAGCCGGATCGCGAGCTCGGCGTCCGCCGCGGCGGGCACCGCGCCGAGCCGGCGAACGACGCCGGTGGCCGGCTCGTCGCCCACGGGGTCGAGGAACTGCCGTCCCAGCCGCCAGGCCAGAGCCTGCGGCCACGTCACGGACGTCATCGAGTGCTCACGACGCTGGTCCGGACGACGGGGCCGGTCCTGTCGACCCACCCGACGACGCGGGCTGGGTGGAAGCTGCTCCGCCGTCGAGCCGACGCTCGATCAGCTGCGCGACCCGGCGCTGCGTCGCCGCCTCGTCCGCTGCGTCGTCGTCGGCGCGCATTTTTGTGATCTCCGCCCAGCGCCGGAGCTCGTGGACGACCAGCTCCCAGTCGGTCCGGTCGAGCGTCACGGCGAGCTCGTCGTCCTCGGGCGGCCAACCCCACCCGGGCAGGCTCCGCGGGTGCCGGGCGGCTGCCGCCCAGCCGACTTCTCGCAGTCGGCCCGCCGACGCGGCGAGTCTCTCGTCTCCTCCCACGCGCTCGGTCGCCCCGGTGTTGTCCAGCGTGCCGTCGACGTAGTGCCAGTCCCGCATCCGGAAGACGATCTCGATCACGCCGTCACCTCGGTTCTCGCCTCGCACTGTGATGGCCGTCACCCTAGCCGCCGCAACGGCACCGCGAAACGGCCGACCCGCGCCACGGGCACCGGGTGAAGCAGAACCGAGACCCACGTGCGTGTTTGCGCTAACGCGCCGGAAACGATCGAGAAACAGGGTCCTGTGAGCATCGCTGGCGGCAGGGCACCCCTCAGGACTCGGGGACAGGTGCGCCGCGCCGCCCGAGGAAGGAACCGCTCCCCCATGACCCACACCCCCACGCGCCGTCGGGATCGACGGCGCGCCACGCTCGTCGGCGGCCTGACGCTCGCCGCGAGCCTGCTCACGGCCCAGGCGGCCCAGGCCGTCCCGTCCGTCGCCGACGTCACCGTCGACGCGCCCGCCACCGTCGAGGCCGGCGAGCCCGTCGAGGTGACCGTCGCCGTCACGGGCGCCGCCGACCTCTACGCCTACGACCTCGCGGTCGCCTACGATCCCGAGCTCGTCGCGTTCGTCGAGGACAGCGCCGTCACGCCCGACGGCGGGTTCTCCGACGCGACGGACGACGGCGCGGGGACGGTCGCCATCGCGCACACGCGTCTCGGCACCTCGCCGGGGCTGGAGGGCGACGTCACGCTCGCGACGCTGACGTTCACGGCGCTCGCCGCGGGCGACGCGGTCTTCGACGTCCCCGTCGTCACGCTCGTCGGCACCGACGAGGAGACCGTCACGCTCGAGGACGCCGGCACGGCGACCACGACCGTCACGGCCGTGCCCGTCCCCACCGACGAGCCGGGAGAGACGACGCCGCCCACCGACCCGGGCACGACCGACCCCGGCACCACCCCCACGGACGACGACGCGACCTCCGACCCGACGTCGTCCGGCGCGGGCGGCACCGACCGCGGCGGCTCCGGCGGCCCGCTCGCCTCGACGGGCGCGAGCGTCGCGGCCATCGTCGCCTGCGCCGTGCTGGCCGTCGCGACCGGCGTCGGGATCCTCGTGGCACGCCGTCGGGCGGTGGCGTCCCGATGAGCACGCACACCGCCACGACCGCCTCCGCGCACCACCCCCGGAAGGACCGACCCGTGACCCTCACGCATCGCCGCGCGGCAAGGGGCGTCGCCGCGCTGACGCTCACCGGCCTCGTCGTCGGCCTCGCCGCCGCGCCGACCGCGACGAGCGCACCCGCAGCGCCCGGCGCGTCCGGGACGCTCCTCGCGCCCTACTACACCGAGCTCGACCTCACCGGCGACCTGCAGGTGACGGCGGACGACCTCGCGGTCGTCGCCGCGAACCTCGGCCTGACCGCCGACGACGAGGGCTGGAAGGACGTCGCGCTCGTCGACACCGACGCGGACGGCGCTGTCACGGTCGCCGACCTCGCCGCCGTCTCGCAGCGCATCGTCTACGACGACGGGCCGTTCGAGCTGGTCGAGGCGTCCGTCGTGGACATGCAGGCCGCGATGAACGCGGGCGTGACGACGTCCGTCGAGATCACGCAGGAGTACCTCGACCGCATCGCGGCGTACGACCGCACGCTCGTCGACACGTCCGAGGGCGGCCGTCCGCTCGCGTCGATCGTCACGACGAGCACGGTCGCGCTCGACGCCGCGAAGCAGGCCGACGCGGTGCGCGCGTCGCAGGGCATGACGAGCATGCTGCTCGGCGTGCCGGTCGCGGTGAAGGACAACTACGACACGAAGGACATGCCGACGACCGGCGGCTGCGGGTGCTGGGACGCCAACCAGACCACGACCGACGCCGCGATGGTCGACGGCCTGCGGGCCGACGGCGCCGTGCTCCTCGCCAAGGCGAGCCTCGACGAGTTCGCGTTCGGCTTCGCGTCGGAGTTCTCGTCCTTCCAGGACGCGGGCACGTCGACGCTCGTCGCGAGCCCGTACTCGACGAGCCGCACGGCCGGCGGGTCGAGCGGCGGGACCGGCGCGGCCATCTCGGCCAACCTCGCCGGCATCGGGTTCGGCACCGACACGGGCGGCTCGATCCGCGTGCCGTCGTCGTACAACCAGCTCGTCGGCGTGCGCCCGACGATCGGCCTCGCGTCCCGCGACGGCATCATCCCGCTCGCGCTGAGCCAGGACACGGGTGGCCCGATGACGCGCAGCGTCACCGACGCGGCCGTCGCGCTCGACGCGGTGGTCGGCGTCGACCCGGCCGACCCGGTGACGTCGCGCCAGGAGGGCGAGGTCCCGGCGTCGTACACGCAGTACCTCGACGCCGACGCGCTCGACGGCGCCCGCATCGGGTACGTCCCGTCGATGATCGGCACGAACGCGACCACGGTTCGCCTGTGGGCCGAGACCCGGGCGACGCTCGAGTCGCTCGGCGCGACGGTCGTCGAGGTCACCCCGCCGACGTCGTACTCCGACGTGCTGCCGCGCGGCTTCGCGAGCGTCGTCGGCGAGGGCTCCGGCTCGACGAACGAGTTCAAGCACGACCTCGACGCGTACGTCGCGACCCATCTCTCCCCCGCGGTCGAGGCACGCACGCTGTCGCAGATCGTCGACTCGGGCCGCTTCGTCCCGTCGCGCCGCAGCACCTACGTGTCGCGCGGGGCGATCACCGAGGAGACGTACCAGGCGTGGGCCGGCCCCGAGGGCACGCACACGAAGGTGCTCGCCGAGGGCAAGACGCTCGTCACCGGGATGCTCGACGAGCTCGAGCTCGACGCCCTCGTCTACCCGAGCGGCAACCCCTACGGCACGATCGGCACGAACCTGCGGCTCAGCCCCAACACGGGGATGCCGGCGGTATCGGTGCCGATGGGCCAGGCGTCCTCGGCGGAGGCCATCCCCGGCGCCGGGGTCAACCTCGAGCTCCTCGGTCGCGACTTCGACGAGGGCCCGCTGCTCGGTCTGGCGTACGCGCTCGAGCAGGCGACGCAGGCCCGCACGGCTCCCGCGCTGTACGGCCCGCTGGGCTGAGCCTCCGCACAACGCAGCACGGCGACGGTCGGTCCCCTCAGGGCCGACCGTCGTCGTACTGCGCGTGGATGTCACCGTCGACCAGCCGCCAGCAGAAGTCGTTCATCCGCGCCGCGGCGGGTGCGTGCCGCGCGAGGATGCCCGCGACCGGCACCGGCACGTCGGTTGGGATCTCTCCGCGCGCGCATCGACGAACGTACGCGTTGCGAGCCACCGGACCGCCGCTGGTCGGCATCGGCACCCCGCACACCGTCGTCACCAGCCAGTTCACGAGTCGCATCGCCGCGTAGTCGGCGTCGTGCTCGACGTTGCGTGCGACGAAGTCGCGCTCGGCGTCTGTCAGGTCGAACCGCGGCGACGTGGCGAGCCCGAAGTCCACGAGGTAGATCTGCTCGTCGTCGGCCCGCATGTTGCCGAAGTGGCCGTCCAGGTGCAGCAGCTCCCGGCCGCGCAGGAACGCGACGGCCTCGAACAGCTGTTTCTCGAGCCGCTCAGCCCGGGCCGCCGGGTCGTCCAGCCAGTCGGGCAGCCGGTCCGGCAGGTGCTCGAGGAAGAACACGAGGCTGGAGGTCGCGTCGGCCAGCTCCTCGAACCGGGTCCGCACCGCCGGGTTGCCGCCGAACTGGTCGACGACCGCCTCGATGTCCGCGTGCTCGGCCGCGACGGGCGGGCGACCCGGGAGCACGCGCCAGTGATGCAGCAGCGCGAAGGACTCCGCCTCGCCGGCGAGCACGCCCTCGGTGAGGATCTCGTTCGCCGCCAGCTCGCGCCACGCGCCGAAGCCCGGGCCGGCGAGAGGGTGCATGCCGTATTGGCAGGACATCGGCAGGTCGAAGAGGTTCGCCGTGCTGCGCGGGTGGGCCAGCTCCCGGTCGGTGATCGGGACGCGCTTCGCGAACACCGGGACACCGTCGATGTCGAGCACCGAGGAACCGCCACCCACACCGACCTGCCCGGCGTCGACCGCCTCGAGCAGCGCAGCCAGCTCGTCGTCGCCGCGGGCTGCGAGCGCCGCAGAAACGAGTTCGTGGCGGGCACCTCGCAGGCTGAGCATCACGTCATTCTGCCGTCACCGCGACGGGCACGGCATCGCTACTCTGAGCCGCGTGAAGGACTGGGACTACGTCGTCGACACGATGCTCGCCAAGCCTGGGCTCTTCGTCGGCTACTCGGACTTCGACCGCGTCGCGGCCTTCGTCGAGGGCTTCGGGACCGCACTGGCCGACGGCACGCTCGCACGCTTCCGGGGGTGGCTCGCGCGTGACGCCCCGGACAGTCCCTTCGACTGGCCGGAGATGCTCCGACAGGAAATAGCGTTCACCGTGGGGCCGGCCGTGGGTGATGAGCAGGTGATCGCCCATCTGCGAACGCGCCTGAGCGACTTTCTCTCGAGCCCCATGGCCGGGGACAGGGCGTAATGCCAGCACCGACCGCGACGGCAGGCGGCTGAGGCCGCCCACCACAGGATTCGAGTTGGCAGGTGCTTCCCGTCGAGCTGGCTGACGACGCCGCCGTCGTCACGGACGGCGCTGACCTCCGGCGCGCAGTCGACATCTGCCGACCGACGGCGCGTGTTCGTTTCCGTTCAGGTCGCGGCACTCGGTTGACGGTCGGTGAGGCAGAACATACTTTCGGACACGAACGAACGCTGCTGCTCGTGAACAAACATAAACGATCATGGGAGATCGTCGCGGGCAGAGCGGATGATCGAAGGAGATCCTCGTGCCCGACGCTGCCGCCGGACCCGCCCACCACTTGCACCACCCGACCTCCGCACCCCCGCGTCATCGTCGACGCCTCGCACCGACCCTCGCCGCCGCGACCGCGTTCGTCCTCGGCGGCTCGCTCGCTGTCGTCGCCACACCCGCGGCCTCAGCCACCTCCGCGACCTCGCCCACCGCCGCGACGGCGACCACGGACGCGGCCGGCACGACAGCACTGCCCGCCGCCGCGCCGTCGGGCACGGTCCCCGCGCCGGACGGCTCGGTCTGGGCCGACGCCGACGGCAACGCGATCAAGGCCCACGGGGGCTCGGTCGTCACCGTCCACGAGGAGGAGGTCGGCCTCGACATCACGGGTGACGGGACGACCGACCAGGAGGTCCACCTCTGGTACGGGGAGGACAAGACGCACGCGACGCGTCCCGTGGACGGCGTACGCGGCTACTGGTCGACGGACCTCACGACGTGGCACGACATGGGCCGCGTGCTCCCCAGCCACCAGCACTTCACGCTCCGCGTGAACGCCGCCGGCACCGCCGTCGAGGTCGACCCCGCGAAGGTCGACGCGCTGCAGGCCGTGGCGAACAAGACCGCGCCCGACGCGACCTCGACGCAGGAGCAGATCGACGCGGCCAAGGCCTTCGTCGAGCCCTACGTCGAGACGTGGGCCGACGAGGACGCCGGCGTCGCCGCGACGTACGACGAGGCAGCGCTCGCGAACGCGTCGTACCGCCTCAACGGCAACATCAACATCATGGAGCGTCCCAAGATGCTCTGGAACGCGAAGACGAAGAAGTTCGTCGTCATCTACCACGCGGACGGGCCGCTGGCCGACAACGCCGACCTCGTGAGCTGGGTGCGCGGCGGCGGCGACCCGGCGAACCAGAACGTCGGGTCCCGGTACTCGCGGGCCGAGATCGGCTTCGCGACGTCGGACACCCCGTGGGGCCCGTTCAAGCTCGTCAACACGACGAAGATGAACTGGGCTCCGGGCGTGCCGAACGCGGGCCGCGAGGGCGACTCGCGCGACATGACGATCTTCCAGGACACGGACGAGCACACGGTCGACCCGGTCGCCGACGACGCCTACGCCGTCTACTCGTCCGAGATGAACAAGTGGATGTACGTGTCCCGGCTCAACGCCGAGTACACCGGGCCGCTCGAGACGGGCAGCGACGCCACGCTCGGCGAGGACTTCTCGAACCGCGTGCTGCCGGACTTCTCGCGCGAGGCGTCGAGCGTGTTTAAGCACGACGGCTGGTACTACATGCTCACGTCGGGCACCGACGGCTGGGCCTCCACGCCGGTCGTCGCGTACCGGTCGCGCTCGATGATCACGCCCACGGAGGCCGTCGTCGGGAACAACGACCGCCACCCTGCCTCCGGCCAGTGGGAGCGGCTCGGCAACCCGTGCGTCGGGGACGCCGCGCGCACGGGCGTCGGGACCGCCGACCCCGTCGAGTGCTTCGACTCCCAGCCGACGTTCGTCATCGCGATCGACCAGGAGGCGGGCCGCTTCGCGTACATGGGCGACCGCTGGATCACCGAGGCCAACGGCTCCGCCGGCGAGCGGTCGCGCTACGTCTGGGCGCCCATCCAGGTGAAGGACGGCCGCGTGACCGTCGAGAACGTCGGCGCGTGGGACCCCACGAACACGACGCTGTTCCATCCGCTCGAGCCGGTGACACCGCTCGAGTTCACCGCCCACGTCGACGACCGCGACGCCTTCGAGCCGACGTTCGACGTCACCGTCGACGGCGAGCGGTACGACGACCTCACCGCCGACTGGAGCACCGCGAGCCTCGACGCCGCGTTCGCCACGCGGGGCACGCACACGCTTGTCGGGCACGTGGCCGGGGACGGCCCGCTCGCCGGCCGCTACGTCTCCGCGACCGTCCAGGTCGACGGCCCGGTCGACGTGTGCCGCGAGCCCGGTACGGTCGTGAGCGCGTCGTTCCACCAGACCGAGTACGGCACCATGCCGGCGTCGTTCGCGTGCGATGGCAAGCCCTCGACCGCGTGGTCCACGTGGGCCGGCGGCACGGGCAAGAAGGACCGCGTGACGTTCACGGTCGCCGCGGCCGAGGCGTGGCAGATCGACGCCGTGCGCCTCACCAACACCGAGGGCACGATCACCGGCGTCGGCGTCGAGTACCGCGACGCCGACGGCGCGTGGCGCCCGACCACCGCGAGCGCCGTCGCACCCGCCCCGAACGGCACGCTCACGACGGTCGGCTTCGACGCGGTCGTGTCCGACGCGCTGCGCCTGACGTTCGACACCCCGGGCTCCTACCTGAAGATCAGCGAGCTCTCCGTGGCGGGCACGGTCCCCGGCGAGGAGCCGTCCGACCCGGAGCTCGCGGTGGCCGTCCAGGCCGAGGTCCGCTGCCTCGCCGGCAAGGCCTTCGTCGCGGTCCGTGCGACGAACGACGACGAGGTCCCCGTCGACGTCACCCTCACGACGCCGTTCGGGACGCGCACCGTGGCCGACGTCGCGCCGGGGAAGAACGCCTACCAGTCGTTCCCGACCCGGCAGGCGAGCACCGACGCGGTGGCCGTCACCGTGACGGCGAGCGCCGACGTCGACGGCAGGACCCTCACGACCGAGCACGACCTCACCGCCTCCGCCGCGCACTGCGGTTGAGCCTCCCCCACCACCCCGCACCATGTCGCCGGTGCCGGCGACAGGAAGGCACACCATGAGACTCCACGCCCCACCCGGCGGGCCGAACGGGCGCGCCCGCGCGGCGACCGCCGTGACGACGGCGCTCGCGCTGTCGGTCACCGGCCTCGTCGCCGCGACGCCCGCGGCGTCGGCCCCGTCCACACCGGCCGCGCCGTCGACGACCAGCGCGCTCCCGGCCGACCTGCCCGAGCTGCGCTTCGACGACCCGTCGATCGACTGGGCGCAGATCCTCGTCGACGGCGAGGACGTCGAGCGCCGCGAGGACGGCTCGCCGTTCAACGTGTTCGGCGGCTTCGGCTCCGTCTCGTGCAACAACACGGGCAACCTCCTGCTGGACTACAAGGAGGAGAACCCCGAGGCCTACTGGCGCATCATGCACCTGATCTTCGACCCGGAGACGGGTGCGGGGCTCAAGCACATCAAGGTCGAGCTCGGCGCGGACAACAACACGTCGTCGGGCACCGAGCCCGCGACGAAGCGCAGCGCCGACGAGCCCGCGAACGTGCTGCGCGGCTCCGGCTTCCACTTCATCGCCGACGCGCTGTCCATCAACCCGGACATCGAGACCGAGGCGCTGCGCTGGGGCGAGCCGTCGTGGACCAAGACGGACCCCGACCTGCGCTACCAGTGGTACAAGGAGACGATCGACGCCGCGTACGACACGTACGGCGTCGAGTTCGACTACATGTCCCCGTCGCAGAACGAGGTGGGCGGCAGCTTCCACCTGCCGTCGATCGCGCCGGAGCTCGCGTGGGTGGTGGACTTCGCGGAGCGCCTCGAGGAGGACGCCGAGGCCGAGGACGCGCGCTACGACTACGGCGACATCAAGATCGTCGCCCTCGACACGTACCGCAACGTCGAGCCGGTCGCCGCGGCGATCCTCGCGAGCCCGGCGGCGCTCGAGCAGGTCGACGCGATCGGCTACCACTACGACATCGCCGGCGGGCCGAACCTCACGCGCCTCAACAAGGAGTTCGGCATGGAGGTGCTGTACTCCGAGGGCGTCGCCCCGATGATCGACCCGGAGTACCGCATCAACGCCGAGCCGGCACGCGGCGGTATCGGTGGCACCGTCGGCGCCGTCGACATCGCGGACCGGTTCATCAACGCCTACCGCTGGAGCGGCGCGGGCGACAACCCGGCGCACATGACGTCGTTCCTCTTCCAGCCCGCGGTGAGCGCGATGTACGAGGGCACGCAGTACTCGCCCAAGCACCTCATCCGCGCGTCGGACCCGTGGTCCGGCTACTACGAGGGCGGCGTCGGCGTCGCGCTCGTGCGCCACTTCCACCAGTTCGCCGAGTCGGGCTGGGAGTACGTCGAGGGCGCCACGTACGGCGACGGGACGAAGGGTGACGGCGGCACGAACGTCGACACCTCGACCCGCACGTACATGACGCTGCGCACGCCCGCCGCGGACGGCGGCGAGCCCGACTTCACGCAGGTGCACGCGAACAACACGAAGACCGCGCGCCACTTCGAGGTCAAGGTCGCCAACCTCGGCGAGCCGCGCCCGCTCACCGTGTGGGAGACGCGCGGCCCGGACGCCGGCGAGGAGTACGACGCCAACTGGCTGCGGCCGACCGGCTACGTCGAGCCCGTGCGCACCGAGACGACGGACGGCGTCGAGTACGCCGTCTACCAGGTCGAGATCGCCCCGTACTCGATCCAGACGCTGTCGACGCTGCCCCAGGGCGTGCACGGCACGACCGCGGCCTACGACCGCGCGGACTACGCGTCGCCCGAGCAGGACACCGCGCTCGAGCTCCCGTACACCGACGACTACGAGTACGAGGGCTACCCGACGGCCGACGTCCACGGCGTCGAGATGGGCTACGTCGAGCGCCGCGGCGGCTCGCCGCGGTACACGGCCGACCAGAACGGCGCGTTCGAGGTCGTCGAGGGCGAGGGCGAGCGCGGAAACGTCATGGTGCAGAAGATCCACGCCGAGAACCGCGGCTACACGTGGGACGTGTGGGGCAGCCACGCGCAGAACCGGCCGTCCACGGCTCCCCCGGCCACCGTGCTGGGCGACCACTCGTGGGCGAACTACACCGCGTCGGTCGACTTCAAGCTGGACACGCAGGTGCGCGACGCGAGCCTGCCGAACTACGCCGGGCTCGGCGTGCGCCAGCACGTCCCGACGGGCGAGGACCTCGCGACCTACACCGCCCGCGTCTACGCCGACGGCACGTGGCAGCTCCGCAAGCTCGGCACCGCGGTCTCGTCCGGCACGATCGCCGGGTTCGACGCCGGCGCGTGGCACTCGCTCTCCGTCGAGGCGCGCGACAACGTCATCACCGTCACGCTCGACGACGCCCCGCTCGCGCGGTACGTCGACGCGAGCACCAACCCGGTGCTCACCGGACGCATCTCGGTCGTCAGCGGGTACTACAACACGCAGTACGACGACCTCGCCGTCACCCCGATCGAGGGCCAGGCCTGGGAGTCCGTCAAGATCGACGACGCCGACTCGCGCATCTCCTACCCCGGCGGGTTCGCCTACACGCAGGCCGGCTACGCGCACCTCAACCGCACGCAGCACGTGCTCGCCACGGGCCGCTCGGCGGTGTTCGAGGTGGACGGCACCGGGTTCAACCTGTTCGGCGCCAGCGGCGCCGCGACGATCGACGTCGCGGTCGACGACCAGCCCGTGCGGACGGTGAACGTCGGCTCGACCGGCGACCGCCAGACGTCGTACTGGCAGCGCGGGCTCGACGGCTCGACGCCGCACACCGTGACGGTCACCGTGCGCAGCGGCACGTTCACGCTCGACGGCGTCGACGTGCTCGTCGGCGGCGCGCCGCCGGTCGTCACCGACCCGGAGACCACCCCGGTCACCGTGGCCGAGCCCGTCGCGCGCCTCGCCACCTCGTTGGGCGACGTCCCCGAGCTGCCGGAGACGGTCCGCGCGACGTCGCAGGCCGGCACGACGATCGACGCACCCGTCGAGTGGTTCGTGCCCGCGGGCGCGTTCGACACCCCGTACGCCCTGGTGAACCTCACGGGGACGTTCACGGGCAACGAGGCGCTCGCCGTCACGGCGCAGGTCGAGGTCGTCCCCGACGGCCTGCAGTACCTCGTCGACGCGAACGCGCCCGCCGTCCCGGCGGCCACCGCGTTCCCCGCCGTCAAGGGCTTCGTCGAGGCGAAGGGCGGCACGCTGCGCAACGCCGAGCCGGACGCGCTCTGGTCCGACGCCGCCGGCTGGGGCCGGGCCGCGAACTACTCCGCGAAGGGCCTCCTGGGCCAGACGCCGTACGACAAGATGCGCGAGACCGGCTGGTACACGGCCGGGGCCTCGACGCCGCTCGTCTACCGGTTCACGCTCCCGGCGGGCACGTACACCGTCTCCTCGGGCCACACCGAGTGGTGGAACGTCGGCAGCGGCAAGGCGCGCAACATGCAGACCTCGGTCTCCTGGACGGGCTCGGACGGCCAGGCCGTCACCGTTCCCGTGGGCAAGGTCGCGTTCCCCAACGGCAGCTCGGGCCGCTCCGAGGTGCTCTCCGGTGAGTTCACGCTCACCGAGGAGACCGTCGTGTCGTACACCGTGGCGAACGACGGCGGCACCGAGGCCCCGGTCCTGTCCTGGCTCGGGATCGCGGGCGACGAGGCCGAGCAGGGCGTCGCGACGACCGCCGTCGTCGAGACGCGCTGCCTCGCCGGCAAGCCGTACCTCGCGGTCCGCGTGACCAACGACGACGAGGCCCCCCTCGACGTCGAGGTCGCCACGGCCTACGGGGCGAAGACCTTCGCGGCCGTCGCGCCCGGCAAGAACGCCTACCAGACGTTCGCCGTCCGCACGGCGCCCGCCGAGGGGACCGTGACCGTCACCGCCCGCACCACGGACGGCGACGACCGCGAGAGCGTCGAGGAGGTCGCCCACGCGGCGCCCACCTGCTGACCGTCACCACACTGCACCACTCCCGCGCGGGGCCGGGGTCCCCGGCCCCGCGCGGACCACGTCCGATGCGGCTCACCCCCCGTACCGATCCGGTACGGGGGGTGAGCCGTCTCCGCAGGACGTGCAGTCGACGAGCACAGTTGACGAGCACAGTTGACGAGCGCAGTGGACGAGCGCAGTCGACGAGCGCAGTCGACGAGCGCAGTCGTCGGCCGTCTCAGGGCCGCGGCGGCGCCTCCGCGCTGCCGGTGTACGCGAACGCCTCGACCGTGACCCGACCGCTCGCGCACACGAGCCCGATCATCCGCCCGGTGAAGCCGCCCGCGACCTCGGTCGACAGGTACCGCCCGTCCAGGCGCGCGAGCTCGCGCGGTCCCTCCGGGCCGTGCAGCACCGCGACGACCTCGTCCGGCCCGCGCCGGTGGCTGTACTCGTGCTCGGTCGAGGCCTGCGTGCGCAGCTCGAGCTCCGCGCCCGCGGGCACGACCGCCTCGGCGAGGACGGACACCGCCGGCCCGATCCGCGCGACGACGCGCACGACGTCGCCCGTGACCTCGAGCGTCACGGCGTGGTCCGGGTCGACGCGCAGCTCGAGCCCGCCGACACCCTCGGAGGCGTCCACGCGCGCGCGAGCGCCCGACACCCGGTGCTCCTGGCGGCGGCCCACGAACGACCGGTCCTCGGGGGTGCGCGACACGAGCCGCCACGCGCCGTCGGACCAGGTGAGCACGTCGCCGGGGAACGCGCTCGCAGCGACCCAGTCCCGCGGGAGGCGCACGTCCCCGAGGACGCTCTCGACCGCGGGCGTGGCGGGCGGCTGCAGCGCACGGCCCACGCGGGGCCAGCCGTCGGCCCACGAGACCTCGGCCGCGAACGTCTCGCGGCCGAGCACGTGCCACCCGGGGAACCTCCCGTCGGGACGCACGCCGAGGAAGACCGCGGCCCACGACCCGTCGGGGCGCTGCACGAGGTCGGCGTGCCCCGTGTTCTGCACCGGGCTGCGCGTCCCGCGGGCGGTGAGCACCGGGTTGTCCGGGCACGGCTCGAACGGCCCGCTCGGCGAGGAGCCGCGCGCGACCGTGACGGCGTGGCCGTGCCCCGTGCCGCCCTCGGCGATGAGCAGGTACCACCACGACCCGACCCGGTACAGGTGCGGTCCCTCCGGGTGCTGGCCGCCGGTCCCCTGCCACACGGTGCGCGGCGCGGAGAGCAGCTCGCCGGTCGTCGGGTCGAGCTCCGCCTGGACGATCCCGCCGTCGGACCACGTGAGGTAGCACGTGCCGTCGTCGTCCCACGCGAGGTCCGGGTCGATCCCGCCCGCGTCGATGCGCACCGGGTCCGACCACGGGCCGGCGGGTTCGGTCGCCGAGACGAGCAGGTGCCCGGGACCGTCGTTCACGTTGGTCGTGACGAGCCAGAAGCGCCCGTCGTGGTGGCGCAGCGTCGGGGCGTAGATCCCGCCCGACGGCCCGGCCTGCGCGAGCGCAAGCTGGGAGGGCCGGTCGAACGCGTGACCGACGAGCTCCCACGCGACGAGGTCGGGCGAGCGGAAGATCGGCACCCCCGGCGCGTACTCGAAGCTCGAGCACGCGAGGTAGTACAGGTCCCCGACCCGCACGACGGACGGGTCGGGGTGGAAACCGGCGAGGACCGGGAGGGTCGGCAGTGACGGGCGGTCGGGCTCGGCGAGGAGTTCAGGCACGGGCACGACCCTGGCACACGCCGACCGGTCGACGCGAGGACCGCGCCCGGACGATCAGGCGCGCGCCGCGGTCACCCGCCCCGTCGACTCCCGCACCACGAGCTTCGGGCTGATCGCGACGCGGTGCACGGGTCGCGTCGGGTCGGCCAGACGCTTCGCGAGCAGGTCCACCGCCGCGTGCCCCACCGCGGCCCGCGGCGGGCGCACGGCCGTGAGCGCGGGGCTGAACAGCCCGGCGACCTCGTCGTCGTACGCGACGACGGACAGGTCGCCCGGGACGGACATCCCGCGGTCCTGAGCACTCTGCACGATGGCGAACGCCTCGGGGTCGGAGTGGGCGAGCAGTGCCGTCGTGCCCGACGCCACCGCGGTGTCCACGACCTCCGCGATCGCCTTCGTGAACTCGGGCTTGTGCCGGTCCGGCGCGAGCCGCTCGAAGTGCTCCTCCGACGACAGCCCCAGGTCGCCGCACGCCGCACGCCAGCCGGCCGCGATCTTGCGCGACGTCGGCGACTGGCGCGAGAGCACGAGGCCCACCCGGCGGTGGCCGAGGTCGGCGAGGTGGTGCACGGCCATGAGCGCGCCGAGCGCGTGGTCGGACACGACCGACTCGAGCGCCTCGCGGTGCGGCGCGAGCGCCGCCTCGCGCTCGACCAGCACCGACGGGACGTCCGTGCGCGCGAGCCACTGGACGAGCTCCTGCGCGTGCGGGCTGTCCGTGCGCGGCGCGAGGATCAGCCCTCGCAGGTCCTCACCCTCGACGAGCCGCTCGATCGTCGGGCGCTCGTCCGCCACCTCGTACGACGACCCGCGGAGCACGACGCGCAGACCGTGCTTGCGGGCCTCGGCCTCCATGCCGCGCACGACGCCCGGCCAGTAGTAGTCGAGCGACGGCACGAGCACGCCGATCGTGGCGGTCGGCGTGCGCTCGGTGCCGCTCTCGCGGCCGTCGACGGGCACGGCACCGCCGTGCACGCGCGCGAGCAGACCCTCCCGCTCGAGCTGGGCGATGTCGCGGCGCACGGTCACGGCCGTCACGCCGAGCTCGTCCGTCAGGTCCGCGACGCGCACGACGCCGTCGCGCTCGAGCGACGCGAGCAGGTGCGCGCGCCGCTCGGCAGCGAGCGGCGCCCGCTGCATCTCCTCCGTGGTCACAGGGCCCCCTCCTGGGTGATGGCATCGTCGTCGATGGTGTCGTCCTGCTCGACGACGAGAGTCAGGTCGGTCCGGTCCGTCACGTCGAGCGTCAGGCGCGTCAGGGTCTCGCCCCACACCTCCGACAGCATCGGGTCGTCCAGCGTCCGGACGGTCACGTCGACCGGGACGTCCTCGGGCCAGCGCACGACGACGGGCGTCGCACCACCGAGCGGGACCACGCGCAGCAGGCCCGGCGACGTCGTGACGTCACCGGCCACCATGACGTGCACGACCGCCGCGGCAAGGGCGGCCGCGCCGAGGTCCCACACGTCGTGGACCGTCACGCAGGCCCGGCCGCGGGCTCGCCGATCGCGCTCCTCGTCGTGGCCCGCAGCACGCTCGAGGCGTGCGGTGCGGCGCCACGCGGCCAGCCCGTCCACGGGATAGGCGCCCGCGAGGTCGAGCGACAGCTCGCCGTCCCCGGGGACGACCTCGCGCGCCGCGAACGCGGCGCCGACGCCCTGCGGCGTGCCCGCGATCTCGGGCACGTTGTGCCACGAGCTCTGCATGGTCCAGATCGCGTACCGGTCTGGGCCGAACGTCTGTGCGGTGTACGTCGGGCGACCGGCGTCGACGAGCACCGGCACGCCGTCGGACGCCACGACGAACGAGCCGACGTCGTTGTGGTTGTGGTGCTCGCCGTTGTGCCCGCCCTTGATCGCGAGCGTCAGGCCGCGCGGGCTGCCCGCGTGCTCGCGCGCGAGCAGGACCTGCGTCGAGGGCAGCCAGACGTCGCGCGGCAGCGGGGCCTCGCCCGGCCCGGCCGCGAGCCAGTCGGCGTCCGTCACCGCGCGCAGCAGCCGGCCGAGACCGTAGTCCTCGTCCGCGACGGGCTCGCCCGGCACACGGTACGACGCCGCGTGCCGGCGCGCGTCCTCGTCCCCGGCGCGGCGCGCGGCGCGGTGGAGCGCGTGCCACGGCTGGTCCGCGGGGGGCAGCGCGCGGCCGTCGGCGAGGTCGAGGTACCAGTCGCCGCCCAGGTGCATGCGGTGCGGGAAGGCGACCGTCGCGCGCATCGCCGCCACCGGCGTCGCAGGGTCGAGCGCGTCGAGCGCCCCGTCCGTCGCGTGGGCGAGGACGTCGAGCGCCTCGATCGCGCGGCACGCACCGTTCCACCAGTACTCGTAGCCCTCGTCGATCGCGCCGTCGGCGGGCAGCACCGCGACGTAGCGGTCGAGCCCCTCGACCACGAGGTCCACGACGTGCGCGCGCAGGTCCGCGTCGGCGGGGTCGTCGAGCAGGCGCAGCGCGGCGAGGAGCACGTTGCCGTGGATCCACGGGTTCCAGTTGTGCACGTCGCCGTCGAGGCCGATCCAGTGCCAGTCGCGCCGGGCGAGGAACGGGTCGATCACGCGCTCGCGCACCTCCCCCCGGACGCGCGCCCGCAGCCCGGGGTACCGCGCGTCGAGCGCGTCGCCGAGGAGGTGGTCGGCCCACGCGAGCTGGCCCGCGACCTCACCGGCCCCGAGGTCGAGGAACGGACGTGCGCGGTCGGGCAGCGCCCAGCCGCGGGTCGCGAACGCGTCGTCGTGCGCGGGCCAGCACCACGTGCTCTGCTCGCACACCGCCCAGATCCCGTCGGCGACCTCGTCGACCCACGCGTCCTCGAGCGTGACGGCCGCCGCGACCACGGCGCGCGACAGGCGGCGCTGGCGGCCGAGGACGAGGTCCTCGTGCGCGGTGCGGTTGCCGTCGCGGTGCAGGCGCGCGGCCGTGCTCGCGAGAGGCAGCGGCCACGCCGTCCCGCGCTCCTTCTCGGCGCGCAGCAGGACCGCGGCGACGGTCTGGGCGTCGACCCTGCCGGGCGCCGTGCCCGAGCCGGGCGTCCAGACCGCACGGTCCGACGCGGGCGCGACGGGCAGTGCTCGTGCGGGGTCGACGAGGAGCTGGGCGAGGGTGGCTCGCCGCTCCGGCGGGGCCGCGGCCGACAGGCCGAAGGCGGCGCCGAGCGGGCCGATGAAGTGGGTGGGCATCTCTCTCCGTCGAGGTGGTGACCGTTCTGTCCCTATCGATCAGAAGCGATCATAACAGAAGGGCTACGCGCTTGACAGCGTCCGTTCTTGAACGTTTGACTGCGGAAGTGTTCGGTGAGCGATCACCTCACGTGATGGGCATCACCGAACACGCACCGCAGGCCGCACGAAGGCGCGCCGCCACGACGGAGGACACGATGACGTACGAGAGCACCCGGTCGCAGCCGACCGCGTCCCTCGCCACGAGCCCCCTCACCGGGTGGGACCGTGCGCGGTGGGCGGCCTTCGGCGACCACCTGCTCGCGTCCGCCCTCCCCTTCGCCTCTCCCGGCCACGCCCGCATCACGCTGCCCGGGCCGGAGGGTGGCTACGGCCGCGCGGTCGACGGGCTCGAGGGTTTCGCCCGGACGTTCCTGCTCGCCGGCTTCCGCCTCGCGGGCGAGCGCGGCGCCGACCCGCACGGCTACGCCGAGTGGTACGCGCAGGGCCTCGCCGCCGGCTCGGACCCGCACGCCGAGGACCGCTGGCTGCGTCTGTCGGAGCACGCCCAGGCCAAGGTCGAGGCGGCGTCGCTGGCCCTCGTCCTCGACCTCACGCGCGAGTGGATCTGGGACGGGCTGTCGCCGCTCGTCCAGGAGCAGCTCGTCGACTACCTCGCGGAGGCCGTCGGCGACGACACCTACCCGCGCATCAACTGGGTGTGGTTCCGCCTCGTCGTGCAGACGTTCCTGCGCTCGGTCGGCGGGCCGCACTCGCTCGACGAGATGGCCGCGGACCTCGCGACGCACGACTCCTTCGAGCGCCCCGACGGCTGGCTCGCGGACGGCGCCGAGCGCTCCTACGACCACTACGCCGGCTGGGCTCTGCACCTGTACCCCACGCTGTGGGCGCGCATGCGGGGCGCGCAGGACCTCGCGGCCCCGCGCCGCGAGCGCGACGTGCAGCTGCTCGACCGCTACCTCGACGACGCGCTCGCCCTCGTCGGGGCCGACGGCTCGCCGCTCCTGCAGGGGCGCTCGCTCACGTACCGCTTCGCGGCCGCGGCCCCGTTCTGGGTCGGCGCGATCGCCGAGGTCCCGTCCCACTCCCCCGGTCTGCTGCGCCGCGCCGCGTCCGGCGTCGTGTCGCACTTCGTCGAGCACGGCGCGCCGGACGAGCGCGGCCTGCTCACGCAGGGCTGGCACCACGAGTGGCTGCCGATCTCGCAGTCGTACACCGGCCCCGGCTCCCCGTACTGGGCGAGCAAGGGCCTGATCGGGCTCGCGCTGCCTGCCGACCACCCCGCGTGGACCGCGACCGAGGAGCCGCTACCGGTCGAGCGCGGCGACGTGCTGCGGGCCGTCGCCGCCCCCGGCTGGGTCGTCAGCGGCACGCGCGCCGACGGCCTCGTGCGGATCGTCAACCACGGCACGGACCACGCCCTCGAGGGCGACCGCATCGGCGACTCCCCGCTCTACGCGCGCCTCGGGTACTCGACCGCGACCGCGCCCTGGTCCGACCTCGCGAGCCGCACGTCCCCCGTCGACCAGAGCGTCACGCTCGTCGACGCCGACGGCCGGGCCACGCACCGCACGGGCTGGCACGCCCTCGAGACGATCGTCGACGAGGAGCCCGGCCAGGTTCCCGTCGGCGTCTCCGGCTCCGTCGTGCGCGCGCACTGGCTCGACGCCGAGACCGGCGGCCGGGACCACGGCCACGGCCTGCCCGGCGCCGCGACCGACGCCGGCACCCTCACGGTCGTCTCGCTCGTGCGCGGCCCGTGGGAGGTGCGGCTCGTGCGCGTCGACGAGCTCGCGGAGGACGTGGACGCCTCGACCGTCCGCCTGCGCGTGGGCGGCTGGCCGGTCGTCGACGGCGACGGGCTCACCGCCTCGCTCGTCCCGCTCACCGCGCCCGGTGCGCCCGTCACGCGCGAGCACCGCACCGACGCCTCACCGCTCGGGCACGCGTCCGCGGCCGACGTGGCCGACCTCCCGGTCGAGCCCGGCCGCTGGCACGCGGTGCTCGTCACCCTCGCGGGCCCCGCCCGCGACACCTACCCCTCGGCGCCGCGCCGCACGGTCCAGGCGCCCGAGATCACGTCGGCAGGACGCACTGCCCACGTGCACTGGCCGGACGGGGAACGCACGCTCACCGACCTGCCCTGACCCATCCCGACCGCCGACCCCCACCGGCGCGAGGACCAGGCCCGACGTCGGGCCGCCGAACTCGAAGGAGAGCAAGGAATGAAGCGCACGACACCGATCGCGATCGGCACGGCCGCCGTGGTCGCCCTCACCCTCACGGCATGCGGCGGAGGTTCCGGCGAGTCCGGTGGCGACGCCACGGCCGACGGCCCCGTGACCCTGAGCCTCGCGGGCTGGAGCCTGGCCTCCACGCCGGAGTTCCAGACCATCGCGGACGCGTTCCACGAGGAGAACCCCGACATCACGGTCGAGGTCAAGGAGTACGCCGCCGGCAACGACTACGACACGCAGATGACGGCGGACCTCGCCGCGGGCACCGCTCCCGACATCTACGTGCTGAAGAACCTCAAGAACTTCTACACGTACCAGTCGGGTCAGCAGCTGCTCGACGTGTCCGACGTCGCGGGCGAGCTCGACGGCGACACGAGCGGCGTGGACGCCTACGAGGCCGACGGCGCGACCTACGCGGTGCCCTACCGCCAGGACTCGTGGATCCTCTACTACAACCAGGAGCTCTTCGACCAGGCGGGCGTCGAGCAGCCCGACGGTTCGTGGACGTGGGACGACTACACGCAGGCCGCGACGGACCTGACCACCTCGTTCCAGGGCTCCGGCTCGACCGCGACGGGCACGTACCAGCACTCGTGGCAGTCGACCGTGCAGGGCTTCGCCCTCGCGCAGAGCGACGGCGCGTCCCTCGACAGCGCCGACTACTCGTTCCTCGAGCCGTACTACGAGCGCGCGATCGAGCTGCAGGACGCGGGCGCCCAGCCCACGTTCGGCACCGTCACGACGAACTCGCTCACCTACCAGGCGCAGTTCGGCACGCAGCAGGCCGCGATGATGCCGATGGGCACGTGGTACGCCGCGACCCTCATCGCGCAGCAGGAGAACGGCGAGGCGGACGAGTTCGCCTGGGGCATGGCCCCGATCCCGCAGGTCGACGAGTCCACGACCGGCACCGACGCGACGCCCGTGACGTTCGGTGACCCGACCGGCCTCGGCATCAACCCGGCGATCGACGAGAACAAGGTCCAGGCCGCGAAGGACTTCCTCGCGTTCGCCGCGGGCGAGGGCGGCGCCGCGGCGCTGGCCGAGATCGGCATCACGCCGGCGCTCTTCTCCGACACCGTGGTCGACACCTTCTTCGGCCTCGAGGGCGTCCCGACGGACGACCTGTCGAAGTTCGCGTTCTCGACGCACGAGACCAAGCCGGAGAACCCGGTCGCGCCGAGCACCGCCGCCGTGCAGAACATCCTCAACGACCTGCACACCGCCGTGATGTCCGGGTCCACCCCGATCGCCGACGCGATCCCCGAGGCCGAGAGCCGCGCCTCCTCCGAGGCCGGCATCGGCTGACGCCTCCCGGTTCCTCCGCCGCACCCGCCCCGGGCGCCGCGACCGCTGACCGCGGCGCCCGGGCGGGCCGGCACACCACGATCTTCCAGACACAGGAGTCCCCACGATGTCGACCATCGCCGCCGACGAGCGGTCGCAGCCCGGGACGGACGGGCCGGCCACGCCGTCCCGACCGCCGACGAGCCGCCGCCGCGCCGGAAGCCGCCTGAAGCTGCGCAACACCCTCGTCGGGTGGAGCTTCATCCTGCCGAACTTCATCGGCTTCGCCCTGCTCACGCTCATCCCCGTGATCGTGCTGTTCTACATCTCGTTCACGAGCTGGAACGTGTTCGGCGCGGCGCAGTGGATCGGCCTCGACAACTTCGAGCGCCTCGTCGGTGACGCGAGCTTCCACACGGCGCTGCTCAACACGCTCTACTACGCGGCGATCCACATCCCGCTCACGCTCGTGGCGTCCCTGAGCCTGGCGCTCCTGCTCAACCGCAAGCTGCGCGGTGTCGCGTTCTTCCGCACCGTCGCGTTCTTCCCGTACATCACGTCGATCGTCGCGATCGCCGTCGTGTGGAACATGCTCTTCAGCCCCGAGTTCGGGCCGATCAACCAGCTCCTGCGCGCCGTCGGCGTCGACAACCCGCCCGGGTGGACGACGTCGAGCACGTGGGCCATGCCCGCGGTGATCCTCGTGAGCGTGTGGCGCGAGATGGGCTACTACATGCTGCTGCTCCTCGCGGGCCTGCAGACGGTGCCCGCCCAGCTCTACGAGGCCGCCCGCATGGACGGCGCCAACGCGTGGCAGCGGTTCTGGAACGTCACGCTCCCCGGCCTGCGCCCGACGATGTTCTTCGTCACCGTGATGCTCACGATCGGCAGCTTCAAGATCTTCGACCTGATCCTCGTCATGACCAACGGTGGCCCCGGGCAGTCGACCCTCGTGCTGAGCCAGTACATCTACCAGAAGGGCTTCGTGGAGAACCAGTTCGGCTACGCGTCGTCCGTCGCGGTCGTGCTGTTCTTCATCTGCATCTCGGTCACCATCGTCCAGTTCCTCGTCAACAAGAGGAGGGAGGCGTGATGGCCACGCTCGACACCCCCACCCCCGCCGCCGCCCCGGTCGCGCTCACCCCGGAGCCCCGCGCGCGCCGCGGCCGCGCGACCTCCGTCGCGGGCCGGACCGCCGGGTACGTCGCGATGGCCGTCGCCGCCGCCGCGGTCCTCCTGCCGTTCTTCTGGATGGTCATCTCGTCCCTGAAGAACAACAACCAGGTGTTCACGATCCCGATCCAGTGGGTCCCCGACCCCGTCGTCTGGCAGAACTACCTCGACATCTGGTCGCGGTCGAACATGACGTCGTGGCTCAAGAACACGCTCATCCTGTCCGTCACCGTGACCGTGCTCCAGGTGCTCACCGGCAGCTTCGCGGCCTACGGGTTCTCCAAGATGCGCTTCCGCGGGCGCGACGTGCTCTTCCTGCTCTACATCGGCACCATCGCCGTGCCGTGGCAGTCGTACATGATCCCGCAGTTCATCATGCTGTCCGACGCCGGGCTGTCGAACACGCTCTGGGCGATCATCGCGCTGCAGGCCTTCGGCGCGTTCGGCGTGTTCCTCATGAAGCAGTACTTCGAGACGATCCCCGAGGAGCTCAGCGAGGCCGCGCGCATCGACGGCCTCAGCGAGTACGGCATCTGGCGGCGCATCATGATGCCGCTGTCCGTCCCCGCGATCGCGAGCCTCACGCTGCTGACGTTCGTCAACACGTGGAACGACTACCTCGGGCCGCTCATCTA
Source organism: Cellulosimicrobium sp. So1_17 (assembly GCF_055181235.1). Classification (NCBI taxonomy): domain Bacteria; kingdom Bacillati; phylum Actinomycetota; class Actinomycetes; order Micrococcales; family Promicromonosporaceae; genus Cellulosimicrobium; species Cellulosimicrobium sp. So1_17. The sequence continues at coordinate 632,608 of NZ_CM143702.1, read as the reverse complement.
CCTGCGCAGCCCCGACCTGTGGACCGTCCAGCTCGGGCTCAAGTCCTTCATCGGCCAGTACAACGCCGAGCACGCGCTGATCATGACCGGCTCGGTGCTGTCCGTCCTGCCGATCGCGATCATCTTCCTCCTCGGCCAGCGCTACTTCGTCGAGGGTGTCGCGTCGACCGGGCTGAAGGGCTGATCCCGATGGCCACCTCTGCGCACGCGCCGCGGCGCCGCCTCGTCTCGCACGAGACGTACGAGCTCGTCTTCAGCACCGTGTACGCGGGGCTCGCGACGAACCTCCTCGTCGTCGTCGCGTGCCTGCCCCTCGTCGTGCTCGCCATGACGACGGACCCGACGGCGTCGTGGCCCGCCCTCGCCCTCCTCGCGCCGTTCTGCACGCCCGCTCTCGTCGCCGCGTTCGGCGTGTTCCGCGCGATCACGGCGGACGGCTCCGCGCAGGTCGTGCGGACGTTCTGGCGCGGCTACCGGCAGCACTGGCGCCGGTCCGTCGCGCTCGGGGCGCTGAGCACCGCGCTGGTCGTGGTGCTCGCCGTGGACGTGCGCGCCGTGTGGGGCCACGCCGTCGGCGCGGTCGCCATCCCGGTGTTCGTCACGCTGATCGTCCTGACGCTCGTGGCGTCGCTCGTCGCCACGGCCTCGCTCGCCGACCACCCGACGGCGCGGCTGCGCGACCTGTTGCGGGCGTCGCTGTTCGCGGGCGTCCGGCGCTGGTACCTCACGCTGCCCGCGCTGCTCGTCCTCGCGATGCTCGGGTCCGTCGTCGCGGCGCGGCCCGCCGTGGGGCTCGGCCTGGCGCTCGCGCCGCTGCTCTTCGTCGCGTGGGGCGGCGCCCGCTACGCGCTGCACTCCACCCTCGGCACGGTGCCCGCACAGGCCGCCGTCTCCCGCTGACCTCTCACCCCGTCCCCGTGGGGCGGCCTCGCCGCCGCCGCACGTGCTGACCACGTCACCGACCGTCGGGCGACCCCGCCCGACCAGAAGGATGTTCCTGATGACGCTCGCCACCGGGCTCGCCACCGAGCTCGCACCCGCCGTCGACGCCGCCCTCGCGACCGTCCGGCGCAACATCGCCGCGTTCGGCGACCTCTACCCCGACGACACGACCGCCGGCAACGTGTACCCGCCGCGTCCCGCGACGCCAGAGTTCGCCGAGGGTGCGAACCGCGGCTGGACGACGAGCTTCTGGCCGGGGATGCAGTGGCTCGCCTACGAACTCACGGGCGACCACGCGTTCCGCGCGGCCGGCGAGCGGCACGTCGCGGACTTCGCGCGCCGCGTCGACCAGGGCGAGGACCTGCAGACCCACGACCTCGGGTTCCTCTACACGCTGTCGTGCGTCGCGCCCTGGCGCCTGCTCGGCGACGAGACGGCACGCGCCGCGGCCCTCTCCGCCGCGGACCACCTCATGGTCCGGTTCCTCGAGCCGGCGGGCATCCTCCAGGCGTGGGGCGACCTGTCGGACCCGGCCCAGCGCGGCCGCACGATCGTCGACAGCCTCATGAACATGCCCCTGCTCACCTGGGCCGGCGAGCAGACCGGCCAGGAGCGCTACCCCGACGCCGTGCGCCGGCACACCGCGCAGCTCGCGCGGCACATCGTGCGCGAGGACGACACGACGTTCCACACCTTCTACTGGGACCCGGTCACGGGCGAGCCGCTGCGCGGCGGGACCGAGCAGGGCGCCGGCGACGACTCGTGCTGGGCCCGCGGCCAGGCGTGGGGCATCTACGGCTTCGCGATGAACCACCGGGTGACGGGCGACCCGGAGCTCCTGCACGCGTCCCGGCGCTGCGCGGACTACTTCCTCGCCCACCTGCCGTCCGACGGCGTGCCCTACTGGGACCTCGTCTACACCGACGGCAGCGACGCACCGCGCGACAGCTCCTCCGCCGCGATCGCCGCGTGCGGCCTGCACGAGCTCGCGGCGGTCGAGACCGACCCGGAGCGCCGCGAGCGCTACGCGACCGCCTCGCTCGACATGCTGCGCGCGCTCGTCACCGGGTACACGCCGGCGGCCGAGGGCGTCGAGTCCGACGCGCTCCTGCTCCACTCGGTCTACGACGCGCCGAAGAGCATCGGCGTCGACGAGGGCAGTCTCTGGGGCGACTACTTCTACCTCGAGGCGCTCGTGCGCCACACGCTGCCCGGCTGGGTGAAGTACTGGTGAGGCTCGTCACGCACGTCACCGCCGGCGCCGAGCGTCCCGGCGCCCTCGTCCCCGACGGCGACCGCGAGCGCCTGCTCGACCTCTCGCCTGCCCTCGGCGACGGCGTCACGGTCACCGACGTGCTCGCCGACCCGGCGCTGACCGCCCGGGCGCGCGACGCCGTCGGGCAGGCCGCGGCCGACACCACCGCGCTCGCAGCCCTCAGCTGGGCCGACGACGCGCGGCTCGCTCCCCCGGTCCGCCCCGGCAAGATCCTGTGCCTGGGCTACAACTACCGTGGTCACGTGCCGGACGGGCAGGACCCGACGACGGACGACCCGGAGTTCCCGGACGTCTTCGTCAAGACGCCGAACACGCTGAGCGGCCCGCACGACGTCATCACCGTGCCCCCGGTCGCGGACGACGTCGACTACGAGGGCGAGATCGCCGTCGTGATCGGACGCCGTGCGCACCGCGTGGGCGTCGAGGACGCGATGGACCACGTCGCGGGGTACGCGCTGTTCGACGACGTGTCGGACCGCTCGTGGCAGCGCCGCTCCAGCCAGTGGACGATGGGCAAGTGCCTCGACGGCTTCGGCCAGCTCGGACCTGCCGTCGTCACGGCCGACGAGGTCGCCGACTTCCACGACCTGACGGTCGAGGTGGAGCGCGACGGTGTCGTCACCGTGTCGCAGAGCACGTCGACGATGGTCTTCCGGCTGCCGTTCCTCGTGCACTACCTCAGCCAGGTGATGACCCTGGAGCCGGGCGACGTCATCTCGACCGGCACGCCGCAGAAGCTGCCCGAGGCGCTCGCCGCGCACCGTCCCCTGGTCCACGGCGACGCCGTGACGATCCGTGTGGCGGGCCTCGGCGCGCTGACGACGCGCTTCGCCGGCGCCGACCCGGAGACGTCGGGCCCCGCGCGGGCCGGCGCCGCGACCCCCTCGACCGAAGGAGTGCACGCATGATCCTCGACCAGTTCCGTCTCGACGGGAAGGTCGCCCTCGTCACGGGCACGAGCCGCGGCCTCGGCCAGGGCGCCGCGGTCGCGCTCGCCGAGGCGGGCGCCGACGTCGCGCTGCTCGACCGCAGCGTGCCCACGGAGACGATCGCCAAGGTCGAGGCGCTCGGCCGCCGCGTCCACTCCGTGCAGCGCGACCTCACGACGGCCACGCCCGCCGAGCTCGGCTCCGCCGTCGCGGAGGTCGAGGAGGCGCTCGGCGGCGTCGACGTCCTGGTCAACAACGCGGGCACGATCCGCCGCGCCCCCGCCGCGGAGCACCCCGTCGAGGACTGGGACACCGTGCTGACCGTCAACCTCGACGCCGTGTTCCACCTCTCGCAGGCCGCCGGCCGGCGCATGCTCGAGCGCGGGGGCGGCAAGATCGTCAACGTCGCCTCGATGCTGTCGTTCCAGGGCGGCATCCTCGTGCCCGGCTACGCGGCGTCGAAGCACGCCGTCGCCGGTCTGACCAAGGCCCTCGCCAACGAGTGGGCCGCGCGCGGAATCAACGTCAACGCGATCGCCCCCGGCTACATGGCCACTGACAACACCGCGCCGATCCGCGCCGACGAGGCGCGCGAGCGCTCGATCGCCGAGCGCATCCCGGCCGCGCGGTGGGGCACGCCCGCCGACCTCGCGGGCGCGCTCGTCTTCCTCGCGTCCGACGCCGCCGCGTACGTGCACGGGGTGATCCTCCCCGTGGACGGCGGCTGGCTCGTGCGCTGAGCCGCCCGACCGACCCTTCCGAAGCCCGACCGAGCACCACCCGCACCACCAGGAGAGCAGACCCGTGGAACAGCGTTACGCCACCAGCCCCGAGCAGATCACCGGAGCGACGACGCAGGAGCTGCGCGACCGCTTCCTCGTCCAGGACCTGTTCGTCCCGGGCGAGGTGAACGTCACCTACACCCACCACGACCGCGTCGTGCTCGGCGGGGCCGTGCCCGGCGACGCGCCGCTGCCGCTGCCGACGTACGACGAGATCCGCAGCGAGTACTTCCTCGAGCACCGCGAGGTCGGCATCGTCAACGTCGGCGGCGCCGGCACGGTGACGACCGACGGCGAGGTCCACGAGCTCCCCCAGGGCGCGTGCCTGTACGTGGGCCGCGGCGTGCGCGAGGTCGTCTTCGCGAACGCCGAGGGCGCTGCCGACGGCTCGGGCGAGGAGGGCGGTGCGGAGCGCGCGGCGTTCTACCTGTTCTCGGCGCCCGCGCACACCGCCTACCCGACGGTGCTCACGCTGCCTGGCCAGGGCACGGTGCGCGAGCTCGGCGACCAGGTGACGTCGAACCGCCGATCGCTCAACCAGTACATCCACGAGAACGGCGTGAAGTCCTGCCAGATCGTCATGGGCGTGACGTCGCTGCACCCCGGAAGCATGTGGAACACCATGCCGGCGCACACGCACGACCGCCGGACCGAGTGCTACCTGTACTTCGACGTGCCGGCCGACGCGCGCGTCATCCACCTGTGCGGGCAGCCGACCGAGACGCGCCACCTCGTCGTGGGCGACCGCGAGGCGATCATCTCCCCGAGCTGGTCCGTGCACTCCGGCGTCGGCACCGCCGCGTACTCGTTCGTCTGGGCGATGGCGGGCGAGAACCAGTCGTTCGACGACATGGACGGCTTTCCCGTCACGTCGATGCGCTGACGCCCGTCCCGCGGCAGCACGCGTGGAGGTGCCGAACCCCGGGTCACCGGTCGATCCAGCCCTGGATCGGGCCGTGACCCGGGGTTCGGGTGTTGGCGGTGGCCCGTCCGCTCAGCCGTTCGGGAGGAACACCGCGCGCACGCACCCGTCCTCCTTCGTCTTGAACATCTCGTAGCCGCGCGGCCCCTCGTCGAGGGGCATGACGTGCGTCGCGAGGTGCTCCGTCACCAGCTCCCCGCGCTGCATGCGCTCGAGCAGCATGGGGATGTACCGCTGCCCGTGCATCTGGGCCCCGCGGACCGTGAGCCCCTTGTTCATCACCGCGCCGAGCGGGAACTTGTCCGCGAGCGCCGCGAAGACGCCGAGCACGAAGACGCTCCCGCCCTTGCGGCAGTGGTAGATCGCGTGCCGCAGCGCGGTGGGCCGGTCGGTCTGCAGCCGCAGGTACTGCTTCGTGCGGTCGTACGCGTCCTCGAGCGGCGACCCGCCGCCCGCCTCCATGCCGACGGCCTCGATGCAGACGTCGGGCCCTCGCCCGGCCGTCGCCTCGAGCAGCGCGGCACCGACGTCGTCCGTCCCCTCCCGCAGCGTGTCGCAGCCGACGTACCGGCGCGTCATCGCGAGGCGCTCCTCGAGCGGGTCGATCACGAAGACACGCTCGGCGCCGAGGAGCATCGCGGCGCGCGCGGCCATCTGGCCGACGCCGCCCGCGCCCCACACGGCGACGACGTCGCCCGGCGACACGCCGCCGAGGTCGGCGCCCGTCCAGCCGGTGGCCGCGGCGTCGGACGCGAACAGCGCCCGCTCGTCGGTGACGTCCCCCGGGACGGTGAAGGCCCCGACGTCGGCGAAGGGGACGCGCACGTACTGGGCGTGCGAGCCCATGTAGCCGCCCATGGCGTGGGAGTAGCCGTAGCAGCCTCCCGGCGCGAAGCCCCACAGGCCCTCGGTGATCGCGGGGTTGCGGTTGCCGTTGTCGCACAGCGAGTACAGCTCCTGGCGGCAGTACCAGCACTGCCCGCACGCGACGAACGACGACACGACCACGCGGTCGCCGACCCTGTGGTTCCGCACCGCCGAGCCCACCTCGACGACGTCGCCCAGGAACTCGTGGCCCAGCACGTCGCCGGACCGCATGAACGGGATGTACCCGCCGAGCAGGTGCAGGTCCGACCCGCACGTCACCGTCCGGCGCACCTTGACGATCACGTCGCGGTCGTCGAGGAGCTCGGGGTCCGGGACCTCCCCGACGGAGAGCTCGTTCACGCCCGTCCACTGCAGCGCCCTCACAGCCGTCCCTCCTTCCCGGCCCGGCGGATCGCCGCCTCGAGCGGCAGCGCGGTGAGCGTCCGACGGCGCACGATCGGCTCGTCGGGCGGCATGACCGTCCCGGTCTCGAGCAGCTGCTTGGTGAGCCGCAGCGCCTGTCGGGCGTCGGCGACGTCGACGTCGTCCGGTCGCTCGACGGTCAGGCGCAGCTCGGTGCCGAAGTCCTTCGGCGCGGGCTTCGTCTCGAGCCGGACGGCGTCGCCGAGCTCCGCGAGCGGTGCGGGTCGCGACCGCTCGAGCTCGGCGCTCAGCGCGTCGTGGGGGCGGTGCACGGTGACGGCGAGCACCCGGGGGCCGTCGGTCCGTGCGTCGTCGGCACGGCGGCGTGCCCACCAGGTCGCGGCGCCGGCGGCGGCGGAGAGGGCGAGGACATTCGCGGCAGGTCTCATGGGCGTGCTCCGGGGGACGACCGGCCGACGGCCGGTACGGCGGGCTCGCGCGCGCTGCTGCACGTGGGGAGGCGGAGCGCCTCGTCCAGCAGGCTAACCCCGTCGGCGCACGCTCGCCGGGTCGGCGGTCGAGCGCGACCGCGTGCGCGAGCCGCCGTGCCGCTGCTCGTCGTCCCGCCCGAGCGCGGCCCCGAGCGCGGCGAGGACGAGCAGGTCCACCACGAGCCCGGCGACGCCGACCCACTGCAGGGCGCGGAACACGAGGAGCTGCGTGAGCAGCAGGGAGACGAGGACGCCCCGGCGCACCCACACGGCCGCCGCCCGCCGGTCCCCCGCGCCACGACCTCGGGAACGCACCACGCCGACGACGACGCACGCGACCGTCGCCGCGACCCCGGCGACGATCCCGAGACCCACCCAGGTCGGCACGTCGATCCCGCCCCTCAGCACGCGGATCCCCGCCGCGAGCGACCCTCCCGCCACGCCGAGGACCGCGACGACGACCACGACCGCCGCCCAGCGCCGCTCGAGCGCCGCGGTGAACCACGACGACGCGCGATCCACGAGGGCGCGCACCGGGTCCGGCATGTCGACGGGGTCGCGCGGGACCGCGTCGACGAGCGCCGCGACCTCGTCGGACCCCGGCTCGCCTCGTCCCAGCGCGACGAGCGCCCGGGCCTCCTCGCGCGCGGCGTCCGTGAGACCGCCCGCGACACCGGCGACGGCGCGGTCGGTCGCCACGGCGAGGTACTCGGCCGGGTGGTGCCGTCGTCGCCCGTGCAGCGCCTCGGCCACGAGGACGAGCACGACGACGGTCGCGTAGATGAGGGCCGCCGTCGGCTCGTAGAAGTAGTCGTTGTCCGCGGTGACGAACTTGCCGATCTCGTCGACGAACAGCCCGAACCCGATGCCGCTGAGCACGGCGCCGAGGGACCGGAGCGTCGGGCCGACGAACGACAGGAGCACCACGATGCCGAGCGCCATCCCGAGGCCGCCCCACAGCACGTGCGCGACGTGCAGGTCGCCGCCGCCCACCTGCGGGTACCCGGAGGCCGCCAGGAGGAACCGCGTGACGAGGACGGTCGCGACCGCCACCACGAGGAACGTCACGACGTGGCGCACCGCCGCGGTGTCGCGCACGACGCCGAGCCGCAGCACGCGGCCGCGGCTCGCGACCCCGCTGCGCGGCCCGGTCGACGGCTCGGTCACCGCTTGCGCTTCTCCCGCACGCGCACGCTGATCTCGATGGGCGTGCCCTCGAACCCGAACGTCTCGCGCAGGCGGCGCTCGATGAACCGGCGGTACCCGGCCTCGAGGAAGCCCGTCGCGAACACGACGAAGCGCGGCGGGCGCGTGGACGCCTGCGTCGCGAAGAGGATGCGCGGCTGCTTGCCGCCGCGCAACGGGTGCGGGTGCGCCGCGACGAGCTCGCCGAGGAACGCGTTGAGTCGTCCCGTCGGGATGCGCATGTCCCACGAGTCGAGCGCGCGCTCCATCGCCGGGACGAGCCGGTCGGTGTGCCAGCCCGTGCGGGCCGAGACGTTGACGCGCGGCGCCCAGGTGACCTGGACGAGGTCCTTCTCGATCTCGCGCTCGAGGAACGGGCGACGGTCCTCGTCCATGAGGTCCCACTTGTTGTACGCGATGACGAGCGCGCGCCCGGCGTCGACGACCTGCGAGATGACGCGTGTGTCCTGCTCGGTGAGCGACACCGACGCGTCGACGAGCACGACCGCGAGCTCCGCCTTCTCGATGGCCGCCTGCGTGCGCAGCGACGCGTAGAAGTCCGCGCCCTTCGTCTGGTGCACGCGCCGGCGGATGCCCGCGGTGTCGACGAGCACGTACGGCACGCCCTTGATCTCGACGAGCTCGTCGACCGGGTCGCGCGTCGTGCCCGCCGTCTCGTCGACGACCACGCGCTCCGCGCCCGCGATCTTGTTGAGCAGCGACGACTTGCCGACGTTGGGTCGCCCGATCAGGGCGACGCGGCGCGGACCGGTGGGGCGCAGCTCACCGTGCTCCGACTCCGTCGGCAGGGCCTTCATCGCGGCGTCGAGCAGGTCGCCCGTGCCGCGCCCGTGCAGCGCCGAGACGGGGTGCGGCTCGCCGAGCCCGAGGCTCCACAGCGACGCAGCGTCGGCCTCGCCGGACTGGCCGTCGACCTTGTTGGCGCACAGCACGACCGGCTTGCCCGACTCGCGCAGGAGACGCACGACGCGCTCGTCCGTGGCGGTCGCCCCGACGGTGGCGTCGACGACGAAGAGCACCGCGTCGGCGAGCGAGATCGCGACCTCGGCCTGCTCGGCGACCTTCCACTCCAGGCCCGCGACGTCGACCTCCCAGCCGCCCGTGTCCACGAGCGTGAACCGGCGACCGGCCCAGTCCGCCGGGTAGCTCACGCGGTCGCGCGTGACGCCCGGCTTGTCCTCGACGACCGCCTCGCGACGACCGAGGATGCGGTTGACCAGCGTCGACTTGCCGACGTTCGGGCGTCCGACCACGGCGAGCACGGGCAGCGGTGCCTCCGGCTCGTGGTCCTCGAGGTCGAGGTCGTCGGCGTCGATGAGGGCGAGGTCGGTGTCCTCGAGCTCGTAGTCCTCGAGACCGGCGCGCAGCGCGCGCTCGCGCGCCTCGTCGTCGACGGTGTCCGGGGACCCGTCGGTCGGGCTGCCGGCCTCGGCGGTGGTGGTCGTCCCGTCCACGGGCTGCCCGACGGCGTCGGTCTCGTCGGGCGTGCCGGGCTGGGCCTGGTCGGGTGTGGTCATGGGGACCATTCTCCCAGGAGTGCGCGCACTCTCCGAACGCGGCACGGACGCCCCACCGCGCGCCTCGTCGGAACGTGCCCGCGCGTCAGCCGACCGCTCCGTGATGACGATCTGCCAACCGGGCGACGACGTCGCGCACGACGTCGTCCGGGACCGGCTCCGCGAGCGGGAACCGGAGCGTGCCCTTGCCGTCGCGGTACCGCGCGATCCGTCGCGCGAGGTCGTCGTCCTCGTCGTCGGGCACGGGGTAGAGCGAGACGTGGTGCGCCCAGCCGGCGAGGTAGACGACGTACCGGTCGTCGAGCGTGAACGTCGGGATGCCGTAGCTGATCCGCTCGCCGAGCCCGTCGACCGTCGCGTGGATCACACCGCGCAGGTGCTCGACGACCTCACGCGTCTGCGGCGAGAGGGACGCGACGTACTCGTCGACGGTCGTGACCTTGTCCGCCATCGCTGCTCCTCCCCCGTGCGACCCGCGCCGACCGCACGGGATACGCGCGAACCTACTCCGCGTCGGCCGTGGTGGCGCGTCGGGTCGTCCCGGGGTCACGGTCGACCGCTGCGCGTTCCGTCCCCGCGAGGCGGACGAGGACGATGCCGACGACCACGAGCGCCCCGCCCAGGCCCTGCACGACGCTCGGCACCTCGCCGAGGAGCAGCCACGCGATGAGCACGGCGAACAGCACCTCCGAGAGCCCGACGAACGACGCCAGCCGCTCCCCCGCGCGCACGGTCGCGGCGACGCCCGAGACGTACGCGAACGCCGTCGCGACGAGCACGACGACAGCCAGCGGCACGAACCAGGGCACGGTGGACCCGAGGAGCGGCACGTCCACGAGCGGCGCGCGCAGCGGGAGCAGACCGGTCACGCCCGCCCCCGCGAGCGCGGCGGCACCGACGCCGAGGCCCGACGCGGCGAGGGCGACGGGCGGGACCGTCGTCGGACGGGCGGAGAGCACGAAGTAGGCGCCCAGACCGACCGCGGCTCCGAGCGCCAGGACCACGCCGAGCACGTCGAGGCTCGCGCCGCCCGGGTCCACGACGAGGACCAGACCGGCGACCGCGACGGCGCACCCGGCGAGGGTGAGCCCCGGCGGGACGCGTCGCGTCCGTGCCCACGCGAGGCCCACGAGGAGCACGGGAGCCAGGTACTCGATCAGCAGGGCGACCCCGACCGGCAGGCGCTCGACGGCCGCGAAGTAGCACAGCTGGGTCGCGGCGACCGCCACGAGCCCGAACCCGAGCACGAGTCGCCACTCGCGACGCAGCGCGCGACGGCTCCCCCGCAGTGCGACGGCCGCGAACGGCGCCAGGACGAGCGCCGAGCAGAGGGCGCGGGCGAGCACGGCCGCCCCGGGCGTCCACCCGGCCTCGAGCAGCGGCTTGACGAACGGTCCGCTCGCGCCGAACGCGAGGGCGGACGCGAGCCCGAGGACGATGCCCGTCGCGGGCCGGTCGCCGACGCTGCCGCTCGGCAAGGCCTCCGGTGCACCGGGGACGGGGGTGCCCGGGAGAGGTGCGCCGGACGGCGGGCCGTCTGGGGTCACGGCGCCGGTCGCCCCTCGCGGTTCGGGTCGTCCAGCGGCAGCGCGATCCCCGAGCCCGCCACGGTGTCGGCGACGAGGACGGCGAGCGCGTGCCGGATCCGCTCGTTGGCGTCCTCGAGCGCCTGCTTGCCGCTCACGCCGGGGACGCGCGCCACGACGACCGGCTCCCCGAAGCGCACGACGAGGCGGCGGCGCAGGCCGGGGACGTGGTTGACGCCCTCCCCGGTGCGCCGCGTGCCGAGGACGGCGACGGGCACGACCCGGGCGTGGCCGTTGAGCGCGAGCCATGCGACCCCCGCGCGCGCCGCGGTCGCGTCGCCACGACCCCGGTTGCCCTCGGGGAAGACCCCGACCGCGCCCTCCCGGCGCAGCACCGCGAGCGCCGCCGCCAGGGCGGGGCGCCCGCCCTGCCGGTCGACCGGGATCTGCCCGGCGGCGCGCAGCACGGCGCCGACCGGCCCGACGAACATCTCCTCCTTGACGAGGACGTGCAGCGGCCGCGGCGAGACGCCGAGCACGACGGGACCGTCGACGACGCCGGTGTGGTTCGCGGCGAGCACGACCGGCCCGTCGGCCGGGACGTTCTCGAGACCCTCGACGCGCGTCGCCCACACCACGCGGGCGAGGAAGCGCCCGACCCACCGCGACCACGCCGGCCCCGCGGGCGACGGGACGCGAGGCGCGGGTGCCGCGCCGCTCACGGCGCGGGGCGGGGGCCCACCGCTCGCCCTGTGGTCCGCTCGACGACGGCCAGCACCGCGTCGACCGTCTGCTGGAGGTCGAGGTCCGACGAGTCGACGGTCGCGACGCCGTCCGCGGCGACCTGGAACTGGGAGACCGTCGAGTCGTCGCGGTCGCGGCGCAGCACCTGGTCCCTGGTCGCCTCGACGGCCGCCGCGTCCGCGGTGCCGTGCACGTCGAGCGAGCGGCGGGCGAGGCGAGCCTCCTCGCTCGCGGTGAGCAGGACCCGCACGTCGGCGTCCGGCGCGACGACGGTCGTGATGTCACGACCCTCGGCCACGACGCCGCGCCCGGCGGAGAAGCCGGCCGGGCCGTGCTCCGTCTCGATGACCGCGCGCTGCACGCGGCGCAGCTCGGCACGCACGTCGAGGTTCGTCGCGACGGCGCTCACGGCCGTGGAGATCTCCGTGCTGCGGATCGCCTCGCCGACGTCGGTGCCGTCGACGTGGACGGTGGGGTCGTCGGGGTCGAGGCCCACCGCGAGCGGCATGACGCGCACGGCGCGCGCGACGGCGACCCTGTCGTCCAGGTCCTCACCGCGGTGCAGGCACCACCAGGTCGCCGCGCGGTACATGGCGCCCGTGTCGAGGTAGGCGAGGCCGAGCCGTCGTGCGACGCCCTTCGCGACGCTCGACTTGCCCGAGCCGGACGGCCCGTCGATCGCGATCGTCAGCGGGGTGGCGGCGCTCCGGTCGGCGCCGGCGTCGGTGCTCGGCGTGCCCTGCGTCATCTCGTCTCCTCCTCGCGCGTCGTCGCGCGTGCTCACCGGGGTCACCGGGGTGGCTGCGCTCACTGGGCGAGGTCCCGGCGGAGCGCGGTCGCGCCGTGCAGGTACACGTGCTGGACGTCGGCGCGGTCGACGTCCAGCTCGGCGTGGGCCATCAGCCGCACGACGCGCGGCAGCGCGCCGGGGACCGCGATCTCCGTCGCGCACATCAGCGGGACGTCCCCCAGGCCCAGCTCCCGGGCCGCCGCGGCCGGGAAGTCGGACACGAGGTCGGGCGTGCACGTGAAGAGGATCGAGATGAGCGATGACGTGTCGACCCGGTTCGCGTCGAGCACCTCCTGCACGAGCTCGCGCGTGCGCGCGAAGAGGTGCTCGCGCTCGTCGGCGTCGAGCTGGGTCGCGCCCCGGATGGCCCGGACCGGCATGGGTGGTGCTCCTTCGTGCGGTGGTGCGGACGTCTCGCCGGTCCTCAGAGGTCGACGGCGGACATGAGGGTCCCGAGCTCGGTGCGCCCGAGCACGCGCGTCGTGCCGGGGCGCAGGTTGCCGAGCGCGATCGGGCCGATGCGGGTGCGCACGAGGCGCGTCACCGGGTGGCCGACCTCCTCGAACATGCGCCGCACGACGCGGTTGCGGCCCGAGTGCAGCACGATCTCGACCATCGTCTGGTCGGCGACCTGGTCGACCACGCGGTAGGAGTCGGCGCGCACGACGCCGTCCTCGAGCTCGATCCCGTGGAGGAACTTGTTCGCGACGTTGCCCGGGAGCTTGCCCTGCACCGTCACCAGGTAGGTCTTCGCGATCTCGTGGGACGGGTGCGCGAGGCGGTTGGCCAGCTCGCCGTCGTTCGTCAGCAGGATCAGTCCCTCGCTGTCCGCGTCGAGCCGGCCGACGTGGAACAGCCGCTCCGAGCGGTCCGCGACGAGGTCGGTGAGCGACGTGCGCCCGTCCGGGTCGTGCATCGTCGACACGACGCCCTGCGGCTTGTTCAGCGCGAGCGTGACGCGCGTCGTGTCGAGCTGCAGGCGCATGCCGTCCACGTGCACGACGGCGGTCGCCGGGTCGATGCGCACGCCCAGCTCGCGCACCTGGACCCCGTCGACCTCGACACGACCGTCCGAGATGAGCTCCTCGCACGCGCGGCGCGACCCGAGACCGGCCGACGCGAGGACCTTCTGCAGCCGCACGCCGTCCTCGACGTGCACGTCGCGGACCGGCTCCGTGGGCTCCGTGCGCGGACGACGGCGCTGCTGCTGCTGCGCCGCGGCAGGCCGTGCGCCGGGACCGACCCGCGCACCCCGGCCGGCACCGCCCGGTGCACCGCCCCGACCCGACGACCCGCGACCGGAACCGCCACCGGAAGCGCGAGCAGCGCCGCCCGCGCCCCGGCCGGTGCCGCCCGCGCCCCGGCCGGTGCCTCCGGCGCCCCGGCCGGCCTCGCGGCCCTGCCCGTCCTCGCGTCGACGTGACCCGTCGCCGTCCCGGCGTCGGTCTCCTGTGCTCATCGCTGTCCTTCGTCCGTGCCCTCGTCGTGCGCCGCGTCGGTCGACGCGGCGTCGTCGGGCGTCTGTGCCGCCGAGGGCCGTCGCGGGCCGGCCGACCTGAGGTCGGCGAGCCCGTCGATCCCCTCGAGATCGTCCATCCCCGGCAGGTGCGGCGCGAGCGGGGGCAGCTCGTCGAGCGACGAGAAGCCCATGCGCTCGAGGAAGTACCCCGTGGTGCCGAACAGGCCTGCGCCCGTGTGCGGGTCCTGCCCGACCTCGGCCACGAGCCCGCGCGCGGCGAGCGTGCGCACCACGCCGTCGACGTTCACGCCCCGGACCGCGGACACCTGCCCCCGGCTGACCGGTTGACGGTACGCGATGACGGCCAGAGTCTCCAAGGCCGCCTGGGTCAGCCGGGCCGTCTGACCGCCCCGGACGAACCGGCCGACGGCGTCGGCGTGCGCCGGTGCGGAGTACACGCGCCAGCCGCCGCCCGCCTCGCGCAGCTCGAAGCCGCGCGGCCGGGAGCCGTCGTCGCCGCGGTACTCGGCCGCGAGGGTGACGAGCGTCTCGGCTACCTCGTCCGTCGGCACGGCCAGCGCCGCCGCGAGCTCGACCACGGGGATCGGCTCGTCCGCGACCATGAGCACCGCCTCGAGCGCGGCGGGGAGCCCGCCCGGCAGCTCGTGGACGTCGGGCAGGTCGGCGACGTCGTCCACCGTCACCGCCTCATCGACGGCTCGGCCGTCCTCGACCTCGGTCACGCGTGCACCTCCGCTACGTCGCGCTCCAGGACGACCTCCTGGTCGCGTCCCTCGTCCTGCTCGTCGCCCTCGTCGAACTCGCTCCCGACGCCGGCCGCGAGGCCCGTGCCGTCCTCCCCTGCCCACCGGACGGTGAGCTCGCCGAGCGGGGAGAGCTGGTCGAACCCGACCAGCCCTTCCCGGAAGAGCTCGAGCAGCGCGAGGAAGCGCGCGACGACCACGACCGTCTCCCCCGCGTCCGCCACGAGGGCGCGGAACGTCGTGGCGCCCTGCCGTCGCACGTGGGCCGCGACGACCTCCGCCTGCTCGCGCACGCTCACCGCGGGGGCGTGCAGGTGGGCGAGGTCCACCCCGGGCGGGGGCGCCTTCGGCGCGAGCGCACCCGCGGCGAGCGCCGCGAGGCGGTCGGGACCCATCGTCCACACGAGCTCGGGCAGCAGCGCGGCGAGGTGCGGCTCGAGCTGCACGACGCGCGGGAACCGTCGGCCCTGGCTCGCGAGCCGTTCGGCGAGCACGCCCGAGACCTCCTTGTACGCCCGGTACTGCAGGAGCCGGACGAACAGCACGTCGCGTGCCTCGAGGAGGGCGAGGTCGTCCTCGTCGTCTACGATCCCCGACGGGAGGAGGCGGGCCGCCTTGAGGTCGAGGAGCGTCGCCGCGACGACGAGGAACTCGCTCGCCGTCCCGAGGTCCCAGCCGGGATGCTCCTGGCCCGCCGCGTGCGCCTCGGCCGCCGCGCGCTCCTGCTCCCGGATGTGGGC
This sequence comes from Cellulosimicrobium sp. So1_17, assembly GCF_055181235.1. NCBI lineage: Bacteria > Bacillati > Actinomycetota > Actinomycetes > Micrococcales > Promicromonosporaceae > Cellulosimicrobium > Cellulosimicrobium sp. So1_17. The sequence continues at coordinate 617,290 of NZ_CM143702.1, read as the reverse complement.
GATGAAGTCGTCGGTCACGCGCCCGAGGGCGATCTCCGTGATGTCGAGCTTGTGCTTCGTGATGAGCGACAGCAGCAGGTCGAACGGGCCGTTGAAGTTGTCCAGCCGGACCTCGAAGCCGCGCTGCTCGGTGCGCGCGGACGGGGCGTCGGTGTCAGGCGGCGTCGCCACGGGCGACCAGCTCCCGCGCGAGCTGTCGGTAGGCCTGCGCACCCGGGTGGTTCGGCGCGTACACCGTGATGGGCTCGGCGGCGACCGACGCGTCGGGGAACTTCACCGTGCGCCCGATGACCGTCTGGAGCAGCTTGTCCCCGAACGCCTCGTGCACGCGCGCCACGACCTCGCGGGAGTGCAGCGTCCGCGAGTCGAACATCGTCGCGAGGATGCCGTCGACGTCGAGGCGCGGGTTGAGCCGGTCGCGCACCTTCTCGATCGTCTCGACGAGCAGCGCCACGCCGCGCAGCGCGAAGAACTCGCACTCGAGCGGGATGAGCACGCCGTGCGCGGCCGTGAGCGCGTTGACGGTCAGCAGGCCGAGCGACGGCTGGCAGTCGACGAGGATCACGTCGTACTCGTCGACGACGGGGCGCAGCACGCGGGCCAGCACGGACTCGCGCGCGACCTCGCCGACGAGCTGCACCTCCGCCGCGGACAGGTCGATGTTCGCGGGCAGGACGTCCAGGTTCTCGACGTCGGTGCTCACGATGACCTCGTGCACGTCGGCGCCGCGCTCCATCAGCAGGTTGTAGACCGTGCGGTCGAGCTCGTGCGGGTTCACCCCGAGGCCGACCGACGCCGCGCCCTGGGGGTCGAAGTCGACGAGCAGCACGCGGCGCCCGCACTCGGCGAGCGCGGCACCGAGGTTGATCGTGGTGGTCGTCTTGCCGACGCCGCCCTTCTGGTTGCACATCGCGATGATCCGACCGGGGCCGTGCGACGCGAGCGGGGCGGGGTCGGGGAACACCGGGAGCGGGCGGCCGACGACGTCGACGCGCTGGGTCTCCTCGACGTGCACCGCGGGCTCCGACGACGCACCCGCCTGGCGGTCCGACGGGGCGTCCGGCGGGGCGGCGGGGCGGGCGCCGGCACCGGGCGCGGGGTACGTGCCGCCGGTCTCGTGCTGGGTCTCGGCCTGGCTGCTCACGTCCGCCACGGTATCGCAGCCCTCCGCACACGCCCGTGTGCACGCGCCCGCGCGCCGCGAGTCGGGTCGGTCCGGTCAGCCGAGCGCGCGGGGGTGCGAGGCGGTGTAGACCTCGCGGAGCGTGTCGGGCGTCACGAGCGTGTAGATCTGCGTCGTCGTCACGGACGCGTGCCCGAGCAGCTCCTGGACCACGCGCACGTCCGCGCCGCCCGCGAGGAGGTGCGTGGCGAACGAGTGGCGCAGCGTGTGCGGGGAGATCCGCTCGGGGTGCACCAGCCCGGCGCGCTCCGCGGCCGTGCGCAGCACGGCCCACGCGCTCTGGCGCGACAGCCGCGCACCGCGCGTGTTGAGGAACGTCGCCGGGGTGCCTCGCCCGCGCGCGGCGAGGTCCGGGCGACCACGCACCAGATAGGCGTCGAGCGCGCGCCGCGCGAACGACCCCACCGGCACGACGCGCTCCTTGCCACCCTTGCCGAGCAGCCGCACGGCCCCGGTGTCGAGGTCGAGGTCGTCGACGTCGAGGCTCACGGCCTCCGAGATGCGCGCCCCCGTCGAGTACACGAGCTCGAGCAGCGCCCGGTCGCGCAACGGAGCGGCTCCGTCACCCGCCCCTGCGGCGTCGAGGATGCGCTCGACCTCGTCGGTCGAGATCGCCTTCGGCAGCCGCCTGCCCTGCGCAGGCGGACGGACGTCCACCGACGGGTCGCCGTCCGCGAGGCCCTCCGCCGCGCAGAAGCGGTGCCAGCCCCGCACGGCGGCCACGGACCGGGCCGTGGACGACGGCGAGAGGCACGCCCCGCCGTCGGACCCCGTGCGCAGCGCCGTGACGTAGTGGGCGACGTCCTCCGCGACGACGTCGCGCACGGCGTGGTTGCCGCGCCCGGCGAGGAACGCGACGTAGCGCGTCAGGTCGCGGCGGTACGCCGCGACCGTGTTCGCCGACAGGCCGCGTTCCACGGCGAGGTGCGCCAGGTACTCGCGCGTCGCGCGGTCGAGCGCGTCGGGCACGACGACGGGCGCTGCGGACCCGGCGGGCGCCGGCTCGCCGGCTCGGGCGGAGAGGGCAGGTGGCACGGGACCATCATGCCCGCGCGGACGGACGCCGCGGCGGAGGCGGTCCCGAGGACGTCCGTGCCAGCAGGTGCCGGCGCGTCGTCGGCAGGTGTCAGAAGGGCAGGAAGACGTCGACCGCGACGGCGACGAACAGCAGCGTCAGGTAGGTGATCGACGCGTGGAAGACCTTCATCGCGCCGATCTTGCCGCGCGACGGGTCCTGCGCACGGCGCAGCATCGTCACGCACGACGCCATGAACCACACGCCGAGGACGGTCGCGACGACCCCGTACACCCACGTCATGCCCGCGAGCGGCCACAGGGCGAGCGACGACGCGACCATCGCGAGCCCGTACACGATCATCTCGCGCGCGACCTTGCGGTCGTCCGCGACGACGGGGAGCATCGGGACGCCCGCGGTCTCGTAGTCGCGCCTGAACTTGATCGACAGCGGCCAGTAGTGCGGCGGCGTCCAGAAGAAGATGACCAGGAAGAGCGCGACGGCGGCCCAGCTCAACGAGTCCGCGACGGCGGACCACCCGATGAAGACGGGCATGCAGCCGGCGATCCCGCCCCAGACGATGTTCTGCGGGGTGCGGCGCTTGAGGATCATCGTGTAGCCGACGACGTAGATCGCGATGGCGGCGAACGTCAGCCAGGCCGAGAGCGCGTTGACGAGCACGGCGAACCACACGAGCGCCACGACGCCGAGCACCGTCGCGAAGACGAGCGCCGCGCGCGGCGTGACCTCTCCCGTGACCAGCGGGCGCCGCTTGGTGCGGTTCATCATCTCGTCGATGTCGCGGTCGAGGTAGCAGTTGTAGACGTTCGCGGACGCGGCGGCGAGGGTGCCGCCCACCAGCGTCGCGACGACGAGCCAGAAGTCCGGGAAGCCGCCCGCCGCGAGGATCATGGTCGGGACGGTCGTGACGAGCAGGAGCTCGATGATGCGCGGCTTCGTCAGCGCGACGTACGCGCCGACGCGCTCTTTCACCCCGCGAGCAGCGACGGCCGCGGAGGGACGCGCCGTCTCGTCCGCCGACCCGGGGGTCGGCACGGTGCGCGACGGGACTCCGGTCCCGTCGATCGGTGCCTGGCTCGTGGTGTGCACGCGCTTCGGTGTTCCGTTCTGAGGTGGGGGGCGAGCGGGGACGGACCACCGGCCGTCCCCGAGCATCGTACGTCGCGACCTGCCACGGGGCCGACCGCACGAGCCCGCACATTGTGTGAGATCCGACCGAAATCCACGACGTGAGCACCCACCGGGCGTGATCCCGGCACGTGTATAGGCTGGGTCACGCAACCGCGCTGCGCTGCACCGTGCCGTCGACAGTCTGACGAGCCGGTCGCGCCGTCCCTGCCGCGGCCCCGACCGAGGTCGGGGCGGACCGGCGGAGCAGGGCGACGGCTGCTTCGAGATGTCGCGAGGATCCGGGGCGCGCGCTCCGGACGGGAATGAGGTTCGGTGAACGCGTTGCCCCCTGCTCACACGCCCCTGGACTGGACGGACCTGGACGACCGGGCCGTCAAGGCGATCAAGGCGCTCGCCGCCGACGCCGTGGAAAAGGTCGGGAACGGCCACCCGGGCACGGCGATCTCGCTGGCACCCGCGGCCTACCTGCTGTTCCAGAAGGTCATGCGCCACGACCCGGCGGACTCCCACTGGGTCGGCCGCGACCGCTTCGTGCTGTCGGCGGGCCACTCGTCGCTCACGCTGTACCTGCAGCTGTTCCTCGCCGGCTACGGCCTGGAGATGGAGGACATCGCCGCGCTGCGCACGTGGGGGTCGAAGACCCCGGGCCACCCCGAGTACAAGCACACCAACGGCGTCGAGATCACGACCGGGCCGCTCGGCCAGGGTCTCGCGTCCGCCGTCGGCATGGCCTTCGCGTCCCGCCGCGAGCGCGGCCTGCTCGACCCGAACGCGGCGCCGGGCGAGTCGCCCTTCGACCACCACGTGTACGTCATCGCTTCCGACGGCGACCTGCAGGAGGGCGTGACGTCCGAGGCGTCCTCGCTCGCGGGCCACCAGCAGCTCGGCAACCTCGTGGTGATCTGGGACGACAACAAGATCTCGATCGAGGACGACACGGACATCGCCTTCACCGAGGACGTGCTCGCGCGCTACGAGGCCTACGGCTGGCACACCCAGCGCGTGGACTTCACGAACGGCGGCACGGGCTACGCCGAGGACGTCGACGCGCTCTCCGCGGCCCTCGAGTCCGCGAGGGCGGAGACCGGCAAGCCCTCGATCATCGCGCTGCGCACGATCATCGGCTGGCCGTCGCCCACCAAGCAGAACACCGGCGGCATCCACGGCTCCGCGATGGGCGCGGACGAGGTCCGCGGCCTCAAGGTCGAGCTCGGCCTCGACCCCGAGGCGTCGTTCGCGATCGACGACGACGTGCTCGCCCACACCCGGTCCGTCGCCGAGCGCCAGGGCGACCAGCGTGCCGCGTGGGACACCGCCTTCGAGGCCTGGAAGACGGCCAGCCCGTCGGGCGTCGAGCTGCTCGAGCGCCTCACGACGCGCACCCTGCCGGACGGCTGGGAGGACTCGCTCCCCGCGTTCGAGCCCGGCAAGGACGTCGCGACCCGCGCGGCGTCGGGCAAGGTGCTCACCGCGCTCAAGGACGTGCTGCCGGAGCTGTGGGGCGGCTCGGCCGACCTCGCGGGCTCGAACAACACGACCATGGACGGCGAGCCGTCGTTCGTGCCCGTCGAGCACGCGACGAAGAAGTTCCCGGGCCACGAGTACGGCCGCACGCTGCACTTCGGCATCCGCGAGCACGCGATGGGCTCGATCCTCAACGGCATCGTCCTGCACGGCGGCACGCGCGCCTACGGCGGCACGTTCCTCACGTTCTCCGACTACATGCGCCCGGCCGTCCGTCTCGCCGCGCTCATGCAGATCCCGTCGACGTTCGTGTGGACGCACGACTCCATCGGCCTGGGCGAGGACGGACCGACGCACCAGCCGATCGAGCACCTCGCGGCGCTGCGCGCCATCCCCGGTCTCGACGTCGTGCGTCCGGCCGACGCCAACGAGGTCGCGTGGGCCTGGCGCACGATCCTCGAGACGACCGAGCGCCCCGCCGGTCTGATCCTCACGCGCCAGAACGTCCCGACGTTCCCGCGCGGCACGGACGGCTTCGCGGACGCCTCGGGCACCGCGCGCGGCGGCTACGTGCTCGTCGACGCCGAGGGCACGCCCGACGTCATCCTGCTCGGCACGGGCTCCGAGGTGCAGCTCGCCGTCGAGGCGCGCGAGCAGCTCGCGGCCGAGGGCGTGCAGGCACGCGTGGTCTCGCTGCCGAGCCGCGAGTGGTTCGACCTGCAGGACGACGCGTACCGCGAGTCGGTCCTGCCGGCCTCGGTCCGGGCTCGCGTCTCCGTCGAGGCGGGCGTGGCGCAGGGCTGGCGCGAGCTGGTCGGCGACGCCGGCCGCATCGTGAGCATCGAGCACTACGGTGCGTCGGCCGACTACAAGGTCATCTACCGCGAGTTCGGCATCACGGCCGAGGCCGTCGCGGCCGCCGCGCGCGAGTCGATCGGCGCGGCGCGCGGTGGCGACGCACCCGGCGGGCCCGCGAAGCCCGTCGAGGGCGGCACTGGCGACCTCGCCTGACCGACCGTAGATTCCGAGGTGGGGCCCCGGTCCCGGCGCCCCACCTCGGACCTGCGCCACGGGTCACGCGCCCGTGGCACCGCGCCGGGACGGACCGCCGGGGTCGACGAGGCCCCGTCGAGGTACCACGAGAGGACCCCTGATGACGCAGACCACCGTCCCCGGACCGATCGAGCAGCTCACGCAGGCGGGGGTGTCGATCTGGCTCGACGACCTCTCCCGCGAGCGCCTGCGCTCGGGCAACCTCGCCGACCTCGTCGCCACGCGCGGCGTCGTCGGCGTGACGACGAACCCCACCATCTTCGCCGCCGCCCTGTCGAAGGGCGACGCCTACGACGCGCAGCTCGCCGAGCTCGCACCGGCCGGCACCGACGCCGCGGCCGTGGAGGCCGCCGTCGAGCGCATCACGACCGACGACGTGCGCGCGGCCGCAGACCTCCTGCGCCCGCTGTACGACGCCACGGACGGCGTCGACGGTCGCGTCTCGATCGAGGTCGACCCGCGGCTCGCGAACGAGGACGCCGCGGCCACGGTGGAGGTCGCCGAGCGCCTGTGGCGCACGATCGACCGGCCCAACGTCTTCATCAAGATCCCGGCGACCCTCCCGGGCCTCGAGGCGATCACGCAGACCCTCGCCCAGGGCATCAGCGTCAACGTCACGCTGATCTTCTCGCTCGAGCGCTACCGCGCCGTCATGGACGCGTTCGCGACGGGCCTGGAGCAGGCGCGCGCGGCAGGCATCGACCTCGGTCCGATCGGCTCGGTCGCGTCCTTCTTCGTCTCGCGCGTGGACACGGCGGTGGACGCCGCCCTGGAGAAGGTCGGCACCCCGGAGGCGCTGGACCTGCGCGGCCAGGCGGCGGTCGCCAACGCACGCCTCGCGTTCGAGGCCTACGAGGAGTTCAGCGGCACGGACCGCTGGCGCTCGCTCGCCGCGGCCGGCGCCCACCCGCAGCGCCCGCTCTGGGCGTCCACCGGCGTCAAGAACCCGGAGTACCGCGACACGATGTACGTCGACGAGCTCGTGACCGACGGCGTCGTGAACACCATGCCCGAGGGCACTCTCCAGGCGTTCGCGGACCACGGCGTCGTGACCGGCGACACGGTGACGGGCACGGCCGCCGCGGCCCGGCGCACGATCGAGACGGTCGAGTCGTTCGGCGTCTCGCTCACCGAGGTGACCGCCCGCCTCGAGGCCGAGGGCGTGCGCAAGTTCGAGGACAGCTGGACCGAGCTCCTCGAGACCACCGCCGAGAACCTGCGCAAGGTCGCCGACCAGGGCTGACGCCCGTCCCGGTCCGCGAGCAGACCCCACGGGCGTGCCGCGTCCCCTCCTAGGATCGCGGCACGCCTCAGACCTCTCCTCTCCTTCGAACGGAACGGTGCCACCAGGTGAGACCGGCCAAGATCACGGCAGAGCACAACCCCCTGCGCGACCCCCTCGACCTGCGACTGCCTCGCATCGCGGGCCCGTGCGGGCTCGTCATCTTCGGCGTGACGGGTGACCTCGCGCGCAAGAAGCTCATGCCCGCGGTGTACGACCTCGCGAACCGCGGCCTCCTCCCCCCGGGCTTCGCCCTCACCGGTTTCGCGCGCCGCGACTGGGAGGACCAGGACTTCGCCCAGGTCGTCCACGACGCGGTCAAGGAGCACGCGCGCACCCCGTTCCGCGAGGCGACGTGGCGCCAGCTCGCGGAGGGCATCCGCTTCGTGCAGGGCTCGTTCGACGACGACGACGCGTTCGAGCGCCTGCGCGAGACCGTCGAGACGCTCGACGCGGAGCGCGGCACGGGCGGCAACCACGCCTTCTACCTCTCGGTCCCCCCGGGCGCGTTCCCGGTCGTCTGCCGCCAGCTCGCCGAGTCCGGTCTCTCGCGCTCCGAGGGCGACGCCTGGCGCCGGGTGGTCATCGAGAAGCCGTTCGGGCACGACCTGGAGAGCGCGCGCGAGCTCGACGCGGTCGTCTCCGAGGTCTTCCCGCCGGACTCCGTCTTCCGCATCGACCACTACCTCGGCAAGGAGACGGTCCAGAACCTCCTCGCCCTGCGTTTCGCGAACCAGATGTTCGAGCCGATCTGGAACGCGCACTACGTCGACCACGTGCAGATCACCATGGCCGAGGACATCGGCATCGGCGGTCGCGCGGGCTACTACGACGGCATCGGCGCCGCGCGGGACGTCATCCAGAACCACCTGCTGCAGCTCCTCGCGCTCGTCGCCATGGAGGAGCCCGTCTCGTTCGACGCCCCCTCGCTGCGTGCCGAGAAGATCAAGGCGCTGTCGTCCGTCCGGCTGCCGCGCGAGCTGTCGCGGCACACCGCGCGGGGCCAGTACGCCGCCGGTCTGCAGGGCGGCGAGGAGGTCATCGGCTTCCTCGACGAGGACGGCATCTCCCCCGACTCCAAGACCGAGACCTACGCCGCGGTCCGCGTCGACATCGACAACCGCCGCTGGGCCGGCGTGCCGTTCTACCTGCGCACCGGCAAGCGCCTCGGGCGCCGCGTGACCGAGGTCGCGGTCGTGTTCAAGAAGGCGCCGCACCTGCCGTTCGAGACGTCGCAGGCGTCCGACCTCGGCAACAACGCCCTCGTCATCCGCGTGCAGCCCGACGAGGGCGTGACGATGCGCTTCGGCGCCAAGGTCCCCGGGACGGCGATGGAGGTCCGCGACGTCACGATGGACTTCGGCTACGGCCACGCCTTCACGGAGTCCTCCCCCGAGGCCTACGAACGCCTGATCCTCGACGTCCTGCTCGGCGACCCGCCGCTGTTCCCCACGCGCGAGGAGGTCGAGCTGTCGTGGAAGATCCTCGACCCGATCACCGCGCACTGGGCCGCGAAGGGCAGGCCCGAGCAGTACCGCTCCGGCACCTGGGGCCCCGCGTCCGCCGACGAGATGCTCGCACGCGACGGCCGCTCGTGGCGGCGCCCGTGAGCCCCCGCAGCCGCTCGCGCCACCCCGCCGACCGCACCGCCGGACGGCACCGACCCGCGCGTCACCCGGCGCGCACCGCCAGCACGCGACCGGGGAGGACCCCGCGATGATCATCGACCTGCCCGACACCACGACGAACGCGGTGAACAAGCGCCTCGTGCGCCTCCGGGACGAGGGCGGCGCGATCGCCCTCGGTCGCGTCCTGACCCTCGTCGTCATCGCGCGCGAGTCCGACGTGGAGACGTCGATCGAGGCCGCGAACGACGCGAGCCGTGAGCACCCCTGCCGGGTCGTGGTCGTGGCTCCCGCGTCGCGCGGCAGCAGCGCGCGTCTCGACGCCCAGATCCGCGTCGGCGGGGACGCCGGCGCGTCGGAGGTCGTCGTGCTGCGCACCTCCGGTCCGCTGCACGAGCACGCCGACACCCTCGTCATGCCGCTGCTCCTGCCCGACGCCCCGATCGTCGTGTGGTGGCCCGGCGAGCCGCCGGCCTCGCCCGACGACGACCCCGTCGGCGCGATGGCGCAGCGCCGCATCACCGACTCGATCACGGCGAAGGACCCCGCGGCCACGCTCGCGGCGCTCGCGACCACCTACGGCCCCGGCGACTCGGACCTGGCCTGGGCGCGCGTCACGCTGTGGCGCGGGCTCATCGCCGCCGCGCTCGACCAGCCGCCGTACGACCCCGTGACGAGCGTGACCGTCGAGGGGCAGGCGAAGCACACGTCGCTCGACCTGCTCGCCGCGTGGCTCGGTCAGCGCCTGCGCTGCCCCGCGGAGGTCGTGCGACGCCGGGGCGCCGAGGCGATCACGCGCGTGACGCTCGAGCGCAAGAGCGGTCCCGTCGTCCTCGACCGGCCCGACGGCCGCACCGTCACGATCAGCCAGCCCGGCAAGCCGGACCGCCGGGTCGCCCTGCCGATCCGCACGCTCAGCGAGGCCCTCATCGAGGAGCTGCGACGCCTCGACCCCGACGAGATCTACGGCGAGGTGCTGACCAAGGGGCTCACCAAGGTGGGCGCGTGAGCGGCGACGGCACCGTGACCCACGGGACTGCCCACGCCTCGCACGCACGCCTCGTCGTCGTGCACCCGGACGGCACCGTCCTCGCCGAGGCCGTCGCCTCGCGCCTCGTGACGCGTCTCCTCGACGTGCAGTCGACGCGCCGCCCCGTGCACGTCGTCCTGACGGGCGGGACGGTCGGGATCGCGAGCCTCGCGGCCCTCGCGCGCCACCCGGCGCGCGACGCCGTCGACTGGTCCGGCGTGCACCTGTGGTGGGGGGACGAGCGCTTCCTCGCGTCCGGAGACCCGGACCGCAACGAGACGCAGGCCCGGGACACGCTCCTCGCCCACCTCCCGCACCTCCCCGCGGAGAACGTGCACCCGATGCTCGCAGCCGACGTCGTCGCGACGCCGGAGGACTCCGCGGCGCGGTACGCGGAAGAGCTCGCCGCGCACGCCGTCGGCGGCTCGGCCGTCCCGGAGTTCGACGTCCTGCTCCTCGGGATGGGACCGGACGGTCACGTCGCCTCGTTGTTCCCCGGCCACCCCGGCCTGGACGTGTCAGGGGTGCCGGCGGCGGGTGTGCACGGGTCGCCGAAGCCTCCGCCGGAGCGCGTCACCCTGACGTTCGAGGCCCTCGCGGCCGCGCGCCAGGTGTGGGTCGTCGCGGCGGGCGCGGAGAAGGCGCCGGCAGTGGCGTCGGCTCTCGGCGGCGCAGACCGGCACGACACCCCCGCGGCCGCCGTCGCGGGGACCGAGCGCACGCTCTGGCTCGTCGACGTCGCGGCAGCCGGGACCGGCGACGCGGCCGAGGTCAGCGCGAAGGGCTAGACCCCGGTCCGTCCGTGTGCGCGGCGTGGGACGACGCACCTCCCGGCCACGTACCTCACGACGACGGCCCGCCTCCCCACGCTCGGCGTGGAGGGGCGGGCCGTCCCGTTCGGGTCTTCTTGGGGGACGCCTGCGTCCCGCGACCCGGTGACGCGTGACGCGCAGCCAGCAGGTGTTCTCAGCGTCCGCGGCGTGCGCGCAGCGCGGCCAGGGCCTCGTCGAGGATCGCGACGCCGTCCTCGTCGGAGCGCCGCTCCTTCACGTACGCGAGGTGCGTCTTGTAGGGCTCGTTGCGCACCGGGACCGGCGGGTTCTCGGGGTCCTGGCCGGCGGGAAAGCCGCACCGCGGGCAGTCCCAGGTCTCGGGCGCCTGGATGTCGGCCTCCGACGAGAAGCTGGGCCGGGTCTCGTGGCCGTTGGCGCACCAGTACGAGACCCCGAACCGGGGAGCCATGTCGCCGCGCTCGGACTCGCCGAGCGGCCCGGCCCCCACCCGCGACCCGCGGATCGCGCTACCACCTGCCACGTCTACTCCCCCGTCATGCGTGCCACCGTCGGCACCCGGTCGTTGCAGGCGGAGCACCTCGCCCCGCCCGACGCCGCCCCGTCCAGGGCGGCGTGGTCAGCTCACCTTCTGGATCAGACCCAGCAGGACGATGACGACGGCCCAGACGAGCGCGAAGGTCACCGTGATGCGGTTGAGGTTGCGCTCGGCGACGCCGGAGCTGCCCACGGAGCTCGAGATCCCGCCGCCGAACATGTCGGAGAGGCCGCCGCCCTTGCCCTTGTGCATGAGCACGAGCAGGGTGAGGAAGCCGCTGGTGAGAACCAGCAGGATCTGGAGGATGATGCGCAGCACGTCCACGAGTACGTCCTTGAGGCTCAGGGCCGGCTCGACGAGGTCGAGGGCGACCGCACGGTTGTCGTGCGCAGGCCGTGGCCTGCCGCACAGGGGACAAGAGTAGGCGACGCAAGGCCACCACGGCTAACCTCCGCCGAGGCGTCTCGCGTGCTGGCCACCGCGGCCCGTCCGCGCGAGGCGGACGCGGACGCGAGGCGGGGCACCGCGGTCCCCGGTCGCACGAGCGACCGGGGACCGCGGGCACGGGTCACGCGGTCGCGTGCGCCTGGTAGCGGGCGATCTTCGCGAACTCCTCGGGGTCGAGGCTCGCGCCGCCGACGAGCGCGCCGTCGACGTCGGGCTGCGCCATGATCGCCGCGACGTTCGACGACTTCACGGACCCGCCGTAGAGGACGCGCGTCGCGGCGGCGACGTCACCGTCGTAGAGGTCGCCGAGGGCACCACGGATCGCGCCGCAGACCTCCTGCGCGTCCTCGGGCGTCGCGACCTCGCCGGTGCCGATGGCCCAGACGGGCTCGTAGGCGATGACGAGGTCGGCGATCTGCGCCGCCGGGAGACCCGCCAGCGCACCCTCGACCTGCGCGAGCGTGTAGGCGATCTGCTCGCCCGCCTTGCGGACCTCGAGGCCCTCGCCCACGCAGAGGATCGGCGCGAGGCCCTGGCCCACGGCCGCGACGATCTTCTCGTTCACGAGCGCGTCCGACTCGCCGTGGTACTGGCGGCGCTCGGAGTGCCCGATCACGACGTAGGAGACACCGAGCTTCGAGAGCATCGACGCGGAGATCTCGCCGGTGTACGCGCCCTCGGCGTGCGCCGAGACGTCCTGGGCGCCGTACTTCAGCTCGAGCTTGTCGGCGTCGACCAGTGTCTGCACGGAGCGCAGGTCCGTGAAGGGCGGGAGCACGGCGACCTCGACGGCCGCGTAGTCGTGCTTGGCGTCCTTGAGGGTCCACGCCAGCTTCTGCACGGTGTGCGTCGCCTGGTGGTGGTCCAGGTTCATCTTCCAGTTGCCCGCCATGAGCGGGGTGCGGTTCGCCACGATCGTCTTCTCTCGTCGTGACGCGCGGCCCCGGTCCCCCAGGGCCGCGCGTCGGGGATGTACTAGGGCGGGGTTCAGGCTTCGAGGACCGAGATCCCCGGCAGCTCCTTGCCCTCGAGGAACTCGAGGCTCGCGCCGCCACCGGTCGAGATGTGGCTGAAGCCGGCCTCGTCGAACCCGAGCGTGCGCACGGCCGCGGCGGAGTCGCCGCCGCCGACGATCGTGAACGCCCCCTGGGCGGTCGCGTCGACGAGCGCCTGCGCGACGGCACGCGTGCCGCCGGCGAACGCGTCGAACTCGAAGACGCCCATCGGGCCGTTCCACACGACCGTCTTCGCGTCGACGATCTTGCTCGCGAACAGCTCGCCCGAGGCGGGACCGATGTCGAGCCCGATCTTGTCCGCGGGGATCGCGTCGGCGGCGACGACCTCGTGCGGCGAGTCGGCCGCGAACGCGTCCGCCACGACGATGTCGGTCGGCAGGACGATCTCGACGCCGTTCTTCTCGGCGTCGGCGAGGTAGCCCTTGACCGTCTCGATCTGGTCCGCCTCGAGCAGCGACTTGCCGACCTGGTGGCCCTGCGCCGCGAGGAACGTGAACACCATGCCGCCGCCGATGAGGAGCCGGTCGGCCTTCGTGAGCAGGTTCGCGATGACCCCGAGCTTGTCGGAGACCTTCGAGCCGCCGAGCACGACGGCGTACGGCCGCTCCGGGTCCTCGGTCGCGCGCTTGAGGGAGTCGACCTCCTTGAGCACGAGCTGGCCGACGGCGGCGGGCAGCACCTGCGCGACGTCGTAGACCGACGCCTGCTTGCGGTGCACGACGCCGAAGCCGTCGGACACGAACGCGTCGGCGAGGCCCGCGAGGTCGTTCGCGAGGGACCGGCGCTCGGCCTCGTCCTTGGAGGTCTCGCGCGCGTCGAAGCGGATGTTCTCGAGCAGCGCGACCTCGCCCTCGCCGAGACCGGCGACGGTCTCCTGCGCCGACGGGCCGACGACGTCCTCCGCGAGGTGCACCGGCACCCCGAGCAGCTCGCCGAGACGGGCCGCGACGGGTGCGAGCGAGTACTTGGCGTCCGGCTCGCCCTTGGGGCGGCCGAGGTGCGCCGTGACGACCACCTTCGCGCCGGCGTCGGTGAGCCTCTTCAGCGTCGGGAGCGCCGCACGGATGCGGCCGTCGTCCGTGATGGTCGTCCCGTCGAGCGGGACGTTGAAGTCGGAGCGGACCAGCACGCGCTTGCCGCGCAGGTCGCCCAGGTCGTCGATGGTCTTCATGCGGTCTCCTACGGTTCGGTCGCCGTCGTGCGGCGCGCGGCTCGGCCGGCGCGGCCCGCACATGAGGACGTCCGCGTGCGCGTCACCGGCCGTGGCCGGGACGCGCACGCGGACGCATGGTGCTCAGGGCTGGCGCTACGGGAGCGGCAGGGTCAGAGCTTGTCGCCGACCAGCTGGGTCAGCGCGACGAGGCTGTTCGAGTAGCCCCACTCGTTGTCGTACCAGGAGACGACCTTGACCTGGTCGCCGATCACCTTGGTGAGCTTCGAGTCGAAGATGCTCTGGTGCGGGTCCGTGACGATGTCGCTCGAGACGATCTCGTCCTCGACGTAGGACAGGACGCCCTTGAGGGGACCCTCGGCGGCAGCCTTGACCGCGGCGTTGACCTCCTCGACCGTGACCTCCTTGGAGGCGGTGAACGTGAGGTCCGTGGCCGAGCCGGTGATCGTCGGAACGCGGAGCGCGAAGCCGTCGAGCTTGCCCTTGAGCTCGGGGAGCACGAGGGAGACGGCCTTGGCGGCACCCGTCGAGGTGGGGACGATGTTCTGCGCGGCGGCGCGGGCGCGACGCAGGTCGCGGTGCGGGCCGTCCTGCAGGTTCTGGTCACCCGTGTAGGCGTGGATCGTGGTCATGAGACCACGCTCGATGCCGATCGAGTCGTTGAGGGCCTTCGCGAGCGGGGCGAGGCAGTTCGTGGTGCACGACGCGTTCGAGATGATGTGGTGCGCGGCCGGGTCGTACTGGTCCGAGTTCACGCCGACGACGAACGTCGCGTCCTCGTTCTTCGCCGGGGCGGAGATGATGACCTTCTTGGCGCCGCCGTCGATGTGCGCCTTGGCCTTCGTCGCGTCGGTGAAGAAGCCGGTCGACTCGATGACGATGTCGGCGCCCAGCTCACCCCAGGGGAGGTTGGCGGGGTCGCGCTCCGCGAGCGCACGGATCTTCTTGCCGTCGACGATGATGTTCTCGTCGTCGAAGTCCACGCTCAGGGGGAAACGGCCGAGGACCGTGTCGTACTTGAGCAGGTGCGCGAGCGTCTTGTTGTCGGTGAGGTCGTTGACACCGACGATCTCGATGTCAGCCCCCGACGCCACGATGGCGCGGTAGAAGTTCCGTCCGATACGACCGAAGCCGTTGATACCGACGCGGATGGTCACAATGCCCTCCTCAGGGCGCGCCGGGTGTACCGACGCACACGGTTGATGCCGAACGATCACGTACGACGGCGTACGCAGGTGGTGATCACGCCCGTGCTCGCTGCCCGATCATCGGCTCAGCACCCGTCGTGCTCGCGGGATCGTCACGGCGACAGCCGGGACCACCCACGCCCACGAGGGGTGTCAGCGAAGGAGCACGTCGTTGTCACCTGACGTACCCGAGCCTATACCAACACCTCTCCATCGTGTGACCTGGATCCCACGCTTCGGGACCATGGTCCCGAAGGTGCGTGCCGTCCACGGTGCCACGTGTCGCGGGGCGCGCAACAGGGACCGGTCCCGCGCGCGTCCGGCCGGTCCCGTCAGCGACCGAGGCTGGATTCCGTCACAGGTCGAGCAGCTCGGGGCTCAGTCCGGCCTCGGTGTCAGGGATCCCCAGCTCTGCCGCCCTCTTGTCCGCGGTCGAGAGCAGCCGGCGGATGCGGCCCGCGACGGCGTCCTTGGTCAGCGGCGGGTCGGCGAGCTGTCCGAGCTCCTCGAGGGACGCCTGCTTGTGCGCCAGGCGCAGCTCGCCCGCCTCGCGCAGGTGGTCGGGAAGGTCGGGACCGAGGATCTCGAAGGCCCGCTCGACACGAGCGCCCGCCGCCACGGCGGCCCGTGCGGAGCGACGCAGGTTCGCGTCGTCGAAGTTCGCGAGCCGGTTCGCCGTGCCGCGGACCTCCCGCCGGGTGCGCCGCTCCTCCCAGACGAGGACCGCGTCGTGCGCCCCGAGCCGCGTGAGGAGCGCGCTGATCGCGTCGCCGTCGCGGATGACCACCCGGTCGATGCCACGCACCTCGCGCGACTTCGCGGAGATCCCGAGGCGTCGTGCCGCGCCCACGAGCGCGAGCGCGGCCTCGGGGCCGGGGCAGGTCACCTCGAGCGCGGACGAACGTCCCGGCTCCGTCAGCGAGCCGTGCGCGAGGAACGCCCCGCGCCACGCCGCCTCGGACTCCTCGACCCCGCCCGAGACGACCTGCGGCGGGAGGCCGCGCACGGGGCGTCCTCGCTGGTCCAGGAGGCCGGTCTGGCGGGCGAGCGACTCGCCGTCCCGCACGACGCGCACCACGTAGCGGCTGCTCTTGCGCAGGCCGCCCGCCGAGACGACGATCAGCTCGCTCGTGTGCCCGTAGACGTCCGCGATGGTCTCGCGCAGGCGCCGGGCGGCGATCGCGGTGTCCAGCTCGGCCTCGATGACGATGCGACCGGAGATGAGGTGCAGGCCCCCGGAGAAGCGGAGCATCGCCGAGACCTCCGCCTTGCGGCAGGAGGTCTTGTCCACCCGCACTCGTGCCAGCTCGTCCTTCACCTGTGCCGTGAGCGCCATGGCGACATCCTGCCATCGATCGACGGGCCGGGCGGGCGGTCCCGGCGGCACCGTGCCCCGCCGCGAGCACCGGCACGGCCCCGTCGCGCGCCCTGCGGACCGAGGACCGGATCAGCGCGTGCGCGTCCCGACGTCGCCGAGGAAGTCGTCGAAGACGTCGCGGTACGCCGCCGCGAGACGCAGGGCGTCGTGGCGTGCGGTGCCGTCACCGAGCGCGACCTGGCGCAGCAGGAGACGTGCTCCCATCCGCTGGGCCGCCTCGGCGAGCTGCTCCGTGTCCTCCACCGCGGTCGGGTCTGCGACGACGGCGTCGATGAGGAGCCCGGGCGCGTGCTTGTGCAGCGCCTCGAGGTGGTCGGTCGCCGACAGACCGTACGTCTCGCCGGTCTCGCTCGACAGGTTGAGCGTCACGCAGCGACGCGCGCTCGTCTCGTGCAGCGCGGCGGCCAGCTCGGGGACCAGCAGGTGCGGCATGACCGAGGAGAACCACGACCCGGGACCGAGGACGACCCAGTCCGCGTCCCGCACGGCGGCGACCGCCTCGGGGCAGGCCGGCGGGTCGGGCGGCACGAGCCGCAGCTGCTCGATGCGACCGTGGGTCACCGCGACCTCGCTCTGACCGACGACGGTCTCGAGCCCGTTCCCCGTCCGTACGTCCGCCTCGATCCCCAGCGGCACCGCCGCCATGGGGAGCACGCGACCGCGGGCCCCGAGCAGGCGTCCGACCCAGTCGAGCCCGGCGACCGGGTCGTCGAGGAGCTCCCACAGCGCGACGATGAGCAGGTTCCCCACGGCGTGGTTGTCGAGGTCGCCCTCGGACGTGAACCGGTGCTGCAGGAGCGCGCTCCACGTACGACCCCACTCGGAGTCGTCGCACAGCGCCGCGAGCGCCATGCGCAGGTCTCCGGGGGGCAGCACGCCGAGCTCCGCCCGCAGCCGCCCGGACGACCCGCCGTCGTCGGCCACGGTGACGACGGCGGTGAGCCGGTCGGACATGAGCCGCAGCGCCGACAGGCTCGCGGACAGCCCGTGCCCGCCGCCGAGCGCGACGACCGCCGGGGACCTCCTCGTGACCACGTCCGGCTCACTCCTTCCCGAGGTCGCGTGCCGTGACGGTCACGCGCTGGCCCTGTGCGCGCAGGCGCGTGGCGATGGCCTCGCTGATCGCGACGGAACGGTGCTTCCCGCCCGTGCACCCGACGGCGATCGTGACGTACCGCTTCTCCTCGCCGAGGTAGCCCGCGAGGACCGGCTCGAGGGCGCTGACGTAACGGTCCACGAACTCGATCGCACCCGGCCGACCGAGGACGTAGTCACGCACCGGGACGTCCCGGCCGGTGAGGTGGCGCAGCTCGGTGATCCAGTACGGGTTCGCGAGGAAGCGCACGTCGACCACGTGGTCCGCGTCGAGGGGCAGACCGTACTTGAAGCCGAACGACACGACGTTGATCCGCAGGGTGTCGGGCGTGCCGTCGGCGACGGCGGACCGCACCTCGCGCGCGAGGTCGTGCACGTTGAGCTCGGACGTGTCGATGACGACGTCGGCGCGCTCCTCGAGGCTCGCGAGCAGGCGTCGCTCCTCCCCGAGACCGTCGAGGATGCGCCCCTCCCCCTGCAGCGGGTGCGGGCGCCGCACCTGCTCGTACCGGCGGACGAGGACCTCGTCCGAGGCGTCGAGGAACAGGATGCGGTAGAAGACGCCGTTCTGGCGCAGGTGGTCGAGGACCTCCACCAGGTCGGTGAAGAACTCCCGTCCGCGCACGTCCACGACGGCGCCGATGCGCTCGAGCGTCGACCCGGAACGGGTCATGAGGTCGACGAGCGGCACGATCATGCGCGGCGGCAGGTTGTCGACGACGTACCAGTCGAGGTCCTCGAGGACCGCGGCGGCTCGCGAGCGCCCCGCGCCGGACATGCCGGTGATGATGAGCACCTCCGGCGCGCGGCGCTCGGGCGCGTGCGTGGCCGCCTCGATCGCCGGGATGCCGCTCGGGACCGTGGTCGGGGAGGGTTCCGGTCTCATGGTCCCAGCATGCCAGCCGGTCACGGCCGGACGGTGGCTGCGTCCGTGGCCGGTGTGTCCGCGGCCGCCCCCGGCGCGGAGGTCGTGCCGCCGTCCGCGAGCGCGGCGACGACGGCCTGCGCGGTGCGCGCTCCCATCCCCGGGACCGTCGCGATCTCCTCGGCGCTCGCCGCGCGCAGCCGCTTGACCGAGCCGAAGTGCTTGAGGAGCGCGGCCTTGCGCGCCGGCCCGAGGCCGGGGACGTCGTCGAGCGCCGAGGCCGTCATGCCCTTGCTGCGCTTCCTGCGGTGCTGGCTGATCGCGAACCGGTGCGCCTCGTCGCGGACGCGCTGCAGCAGGTACAGGCCCTCCGACGAGCGCTGCAGGATCACCGGGTAGTCCTCGCCCGGGAGCCAGACCTCCTCGAGGCGCTTCGCCAGGCCGCACAGCGCGACGTCGTCGACTCCCAGCTCGGCGAGCGCGCGGGCGGCCGCCGCGACCTGGGGCGGGCCGCCGTCGACCACGACGAGGTTCGGGGGGTAGGCGAAGCGCGCACGACGGTCCGTCGGGGTCTCGGGATCGACCTCGCCGCTGCGCGGCACGTACCCGGCGACGGCTGCCGCGCGCTCCGCCTCGCGGTCCGCGGCGTCGGCCCCACCGCCGACCTCGTCGGCCTCGAGGTCCATCTCGACCTCGCCCGAGCGCGAGCGGTCCGCGACGTACCGCTTGAACCGGCGCGAGATGACCTCGTGCATCGCGGCGGTGTCGTCGCGTGCACCGTCGCCCTCCGGCCCGCGGATCGTGAAGTGCCGGTACTCGCTCTTGCGGGCGAGCCCGTCCTCGAAGACGACCATGGACGCGACCTGGTAGGTGCCCTGGTTGTGCGAGACGTCGTAGCACTCGATCCGCAGGGGTGCCGTGTCGAGGTCGAGCGCCTCCTGGATCTCGCGCAGCGCCTGGCTGCGCGTCGTGAGGTCGCCCGCGCGGCGCGTGCGGTGCAGCGCGAGCGCGTGCTCGGCGTTGGTCCGGACGGTCGCGGCGAGCTCCTTCTTGTCCCCGCGCTGCGGGACGCGCACGTCGACGCGGGCGCCCCGCAGGCCGGTCAGCCACGTAGTCACCTGGTCCGGGTCTGGCGGCAGGACGGGGACGAGCACCTCGCGCGGCACGACGTCGCGGGCACCGCCGCGCGCACCCGCCCCGGTGCGTGCGTCGACCGCCGCAGCCTCCTCCGCCGCGCCGTAGACCTGCTGCAGGAGGTGCTCGACGAGCTCGGCGTCCGTGACGTCCTCGACCTTCTCGACGATCCAGCCGCGCTGGCCACGGATGCGACCACCGCGGACGTGGAACACCTGGACCGCGGCCTCGAGCTCGTCGCCCGCGAGCGCGAACACGTCGGCGTCCGTCGCGTCGCCGAGCACGACGGCGTTCTTCTCCGTGGCCCGCTGGAGCGCCCCCAGGTCGTCGCGCAGGCGCGCCGCGGCCTCGTACTCCATCGCGGCCGCGGCCTCGCGCATCTTGCGCTCGAGGCGCTTCACGAACCGCTGCGTGTCCCCCGCCATGAAGTCGCAGAAGTCCTCCGCGAGGGCCTTGTGGTCCTCGGGGGTGATGCGCCCGACGCACGGGGCGGAGCACTTGTCGATGTAGCCCAGCAGGCACGGCCGGCCCGTCTGGTGCGCACGCTTGAAGACCCCCGCGGAGCACGTGCGCACGGGGAAGACGCGCAGCAGCAGGTCGAGGGTCTCGCGGATCGCCCACGCGTGGCCGTACGGACCGAAGTACCGCGTCCCGGGACGCTTGGCGCCGCGCATGACCTGCGCGCGCGGGAACTCCTCGCCCATCGTCACCGCGAGGTACGGGTAGGACTTGTCGTCGCGGTACTTGACGTTGAACCGCGGGTCGAACTCCTTGATCCACGTGTACTCGAGCGCGAGCGCCTCGACCTCGGTCCCCACGACGGTCCACTCGACGGACGCCGCCGTGGTCACCATCGTCTGGGTGCGGTGGTGCA
This sequence comes from Cellulosimicrobium sp. So1_17, assembly GCF_055181235.1. NCBI lineage: Bacteria > Bacillati > Actinomycetota > Actinomycetes > Micrococcales > Promicromonosporaceae > Cellulosimicrobium > Cellulosimicrobium sp. So1_17. The sequence continues at coordinate 596,990 of NZ_CM143702.1, read as the reverse complement.
GGTTCGCGACGTCCTGGAAGTAGCTCGACAGGCGTGCCCGCAGGTTCTTCGCCTTGCCGACGTAGATGACCCGGCCGTGCTCGTCCCGGAACCGGTAGACCCCGGGCGAGGTCGGGATCTCCCCCGGCGCAGGGCGGTACGTCGCGGGGTCAGCCATGGTCTCCAGCCTAGGTCAGCGCACCGACAGGAGGTCGCCGGTGGGGTTCGGTCGGTCACGAGCCGATGTGAGCCGGGTCACCGGCCGTTAGGGTGACCGGCATGAGCGCACAGCACGGGTACTCCGCGACGGTCCGCTGGACCGGCGCCGGCACGAGGGGCACGAGCTCCTACACCTCGTACGACCGGGACCACGACGTGCTGCTCGACGGACGCCCGCCCCTGCCCGGGTCCGCCGACCCGGCGTTCCGCGGAGACCCGACGCGCTACAGCCCCGAGGAGCTGTTCGTCGTCAGCATCTCCCAGTGCCACATGCTCTGGTTCCTGCACCTCGCCGCGGCGGCGGGCGTCGTCGTGCGCGAGTACGTCGACGACGTCACCGGCACGATGCGCGTCGAGTCCGGCGGCGAAGGCCAGTTCACCGACGTGACGCTGCACCCGCGCGTGGTGGTCGACGACGGCCCGGGCACCGACGACGAGGCCCTCGCCGTCCTGCACCACCGCGCGCACGACCACTGCTTCATCGCGCGCTCGGTGAACTTCCGCGTCCTCGTCGAGCCGGCTCCGGCGCGGGGCGCCGCCGCCTGACGCTCTCCGGCCGCGCCGGTCGTCGGCACGACGCGACCGTGCCCTGGCGCCTCCACGACGTCGGTCGTCGCGACGACCGGGGACGAGAGGGACCGGCGCCGTCAGGCCGCGGACGCCTTGCGGCGGGAGCCGCTGCGTCCGGGTCCCGACTCGTCGGTCGCCCGGCGCGCCCGGGACGACCGGCCCTTCGCCGTGGCACCGGTCGCCGGCGCATCGGCCTGCGGCTGCGCCGGGGCGCCGACCGGCACGTCGGGGTGCTCGTCGAGGATCTCCGCGAGGAACCGCCCGGTGTGGCTCGCGGCGACCCGCGCGACCTGCTCGGGCGTGCCCTGCGCGACGACCTTCCCACCCCCGGAGCCGCCCTCTGGTCCCATGTCGACGACCCAGTCAGCGCTCTTGATGACGTCGAGGTTGTGCTCGATCACGAGCACCGAGTTGCCCTTGTCGACGAGCGACTGCAGCACGCCCAGCAGCTTGCGGATGTCCTCGAAGTGCAGCCCCGTCGTCGGCTCGTCGAGCACGTAGATCGTGCGGCCCGTCGAGCGCTTCTGCAGCTCGCTCGCGAGCTTGACGCGCTGCGCCTCGCCGCCCGACAGCGTCGGTGCGGGCTGCCCGAGCCGGACGTACCCGAGCCCCACCTCGACCAGGGTCTTGAGGTGGCGCGAGATCGCCGGGACCGCGGCGAAGAACTCCGCAGCCTCCTCGATCGGCATGTCCAGCACGTCCGCGACCGTCTTGCCCTTGAAGTGGACCTCGAGCGTCTCGCGGTTGTACCGCGCGCCGTGGCAGACCTCGCACGGGACGTAGACGTCGGGGAGGAAGTTCATCTCGATCTTCAGCGTGCCGTCGCCCGAGCAGGCCTCGCAGCGCCCGCCCTTGACGTTGAACGAGAACCGGCCGGGCGTGTAGCCCCGGACCTTGGCCTCCGTGGTCTCGGCGAAGAGCTTGCGCACGTGGTCCCACACGCCCGTGTACGTCGCGGGGTTCGACCGCGGCGTACGACCGATCGGGCCCTGGTCGACGTGCACGACCTTGTCGAGGTGGTCGAGCCCGGTGACGCGCGTGTGCCGCCCGGCGACCTGGCGGGCGCCGTTGAGCTCGTTGGCGAGCACCGTGTAGAGGATCGAGTTGACGAGCGTCGACTTGCCCGAGCCGGACACGCCGGTCACGGCCGTGAAGGTCCCGAGCGGGAAGCTCACGTCGATGCCCGTGAGGTTGTGCTCGCGCGCGCCGACGACCGTGACCTGACGGCCGGGGTCCGTGGGGCGCCGCTCCGCGGGCAGCGGGATGCTCCGCCGGCCGGACAGGTACGCGCCCGTGACGGACTCCGGCGCCTCGAGCAGCCCGGCGTAGTCGCCCGAGTGGACGACGCGACCGCCGTGCTCCCCCGCGCCCGGGCCGATGTCGACGATCCAGTCCGCGGTGCGGATCGTGTCCTCGTCGTGCTCGACGACGATGAGCGTGTTCCCGAGGTCGCGCAGGCGCGTGAGCGTCTCGATGAGGCGACGGTTGTCGCGCTGGTGCAGGCCGATGCTCGGCTCGTCGAGCACGTAGAGGACACCGACGAGACCTGAGCCGATCTGCGTCGCGAGCCGGATGCGCTGCGCCTCACCGCCGGACAGCGTCGCTGCCGGGCGCTCGAGCGAGAGGTAGTCCAGGCCGACGTCGAGCAGGAACCCGAGGCGGGCGTCGATCTCCTTGAGCACCTCCGTGGCGATCGCGCGCTCCCGCTGACCCAGCTCGAGCCCGCCGAGGAACTGTGCGGCCTCGCGCAGCGGGAGCCGGCACACGTCCCAGATCGACTTCCCGCCGACCTTGACGGCGAGCACCTCGGGCTTGAGCCGTGCGCCGCGGCACACGGGGCACGGCACCTCGCGCATGTACGCCTCGTACTTCTCCTTCGACCAGTCGGACTCGGTCTCGGAGTGACGACGCTCGAGGAACGTGATGACGCCCTCGAAGCCCGTGGAGTACTGGCGCTCACGGCCCCAGCGGTTCTTGTACCGGACGTGCACCTCGTGGTTCTGCCCGTGCAGGACCGCCTTCTTCGCACGCTCCGGCAGGGCCCGCCACGGGGTGTCCATGGAGAAGCCGAGGTCGTCCGCGAGCGCCGTGAGGACACGCTCGAAGTACTCGGAGGAGACCTGGGCCCACGGCGCGACCGCGCCCTCGCCGAGCGACTTCTCCTCGTCGGGGATCACGAGGTCCGGGTCGACCTCGAGACGGAAGCCGATGCCCGTGCACTCGGGGCACGCGCCGTAGGGAGCGTTGAAGGAGAACGTGCGCGGCTCGACCTCGTCGAGCGCGAGCTCGTGGTCGTTCGGGCACGCGCGCTTCTCCGAGAAGCGGCGTTCGCGGGCGGGGTCGTCGGCCTCGGCGTCCACGAGCTCGACGACGACGAGCCCGCCCGCGAGGCCGAGCGCCGTCTCCACCGAGTCGGTGAGCCGCCGCTGCACGCCCTCGCGCGCGACGAGCCTGTCCACGACCACCTCGATGTCGTGCTTGAGCTTCTTCTCGAGCGCGGGCGGGTCGGTGAGCGTGCGCACCTCGCCGTCGACGCGTGCGCGGGCGAAGCCCTTGGCCTGCAGCTCCTTGAAGAGCTCGGAGTACTCGCCCTTGCGACCGCGCACGACCGGTGCGAGCACCTGGTAGCGCGTGCCCTCGGGCAGCTCGAGCAGACGGTCGACGATCTGCTGGGGCGTCTGCGCGGTCACGCGCTCCCCGCACACCGGGCAGTGCTGCGTCCCCGCGCGCGAGAACAGCAGGCGCAGGTAGTCGTAGACCTCGGTGATGGTGCCCACCGTCGACCGCGGGTTGCGGTTGGTCGACTTCTGGTCGATCGACACCGCCGGGGACAGGCCCTCGATGAAGTCGACGTCGGGCTTGTCCATCTGGCCGAGGAACTGCCGGGCGTACGCCGACAGGGACTCGACGTACCTCCGCTGCCCCTCGGCGAAGATCGTGTCGAACGCGAGGGACGACTTCCCGGAGCCGGACAGGCCGGTGAAGACGATGAGCTGGTCGCGCGGGAGGTCGAGGTCGACGTCGCGGAGGTTGTGCTCGCGGGCACCGGAGATGACGAGGCGATTGCTCACCGAAGAATGGTACGACCGACCACCGACACTCGCACAGATGTTCGACGCGTCTCCCCCGGATCCGCACGTCCCGGTCCCCGCAGGTCCACGCCCGTCGCGTCGGCGCGACCGGCAGACTGTGCGCATGACGTACACGGGCACGGTCGTGGTGGGAGGTCCGGCGGACGTCCGCCGGCTCGACGAGCTGGAGATCCGCAAGGTGGCGGTCGGCCGGATGGCGAACGACGCGTACCTCCTCACGTGCCGGCGCACCGGCGACCAGGTCCTCGTCGACGCCGCGGCCGAGCCGCGCCGGCTGCTCGCCCTCCTCGCCGAACCCGCCGAACCCGCCGAACCCGCCGACGCGCGGCGGAGCCCCACGTCGTCCGGCGGCGACCCGGCGGGTCGCCTGACGACCGTCGTCACGACCCACCGCCACCACGACCACGTCGGGGCGCTGGCCGACGTGGTCGCCGCGACCGGGGCCGTCCTCGCGGTCGGGGACGCCGACGCCGACGCGGTCACGGCGGAGACCGGGGTCCCCGTCGGCCGGAGGCTGCACCACGGGGACACGGTCGCCGTCGGGCGGTCGCTCCTCGAGGTCGTCGCGCTGCGCGGCCACACCCCGGGGTCGGTCGCGCTCGCCTACCGCGAGCCCTCGCCCGCGCGCGCCCCCGACGCCGTGGCCCGACGGGTGCACCTGTTCACCGGCGACTCGCTGTTCCCCGGCGGCGTGGGGAACACCGACCACGACCCCCAGCGGTTCGCCCAGCTCCTCGACGACGTCACCGAGCGGGTCTTCGAGCGGTTCGACGACGACACGTGGGTCTACCCGGGTCACGGTGCCGACACGACGCTCGGCGCGGAGCGCCCCCACCTCGAGGCGTGGCGCGCCCGCGGCTGGTGACGAGGGCGCGGGGGCGTCAGCGCGCGCCGCTCAGCTCGCGCGGCTCGATCCGCCCCTCGACGGCTCTGGACGAGCCGTCGGCGTCCACCTCGCGGCGCACCTCCCACGCGCCAGCGCCGCGGACCTCGGTGACCGCCTCCACGAGGTGCCCGCCCCGGTAGACGAGTCCCACGCCGTCGTCCGTCGCGTACGAGGTGGGCAGCGTCCCCTCCGCCACGAGACGCTGCAGGAGCGGCCGGCGGCCGGGCTCCGCGTCGTAGTGGACGCCGTTGCCGTACGGCACGAACGCGAGACCGTCCGTTCCCGGCCGCAGCTCCGGTCCGAACGAGTCCGTCGGGCCGCCGACGTGCCAGCACAGCGACCCGGCGCTGATGCCCGCGAGCACGACGCCGCTCTCCCCCACCGCGTGCAGGATCTCGGGCAGGCCGTGCGCCCGCCAGACCGCGAGGAGGTTGACGACCGACCCGCCTCCGACCCACACGACGTCGTGCTCGCGCAGGAAGGCCTCCACGTCGTCCACGTTCGGCATGCTGAACAGCGACAGGTGGGACATCCGCACCCCGGCGACGCGCGCGGCCTCGTCGAGCTCCGCGTGGAACCACGACTGGTCGCCGCCGGCTGTGCCCACGTGGCACACGCGCGGTGTGCCGGCGACGCCGGCGAGCTCGGTAGCGTGTCGGACGATCGGCCCGAGCGCAAGGCGGGTCCGGTGCCCGGGCGCGTACCCGCCGGACGTGGCGAGGATCGTGAGGTCGCTCATGCGCCGCGACCCTAGGTGCCCTGCGCCGTGGCCGCCACGTCATTCCGGCACGGGGTCGGGGACGACCTCCGCACGGCTGCCGACGGACGGGCCTCCGCGCCCGCCCGGAGCCCTGCTTCAATGGCGCCATGCCGATCCACGCCGTGACCTACGTCTACCCCGCCCGCCCCGCCGAGCTCGACGCGGTCCGTGCCGAGCACCGGGCCTTCCTCCGCGGGCTGCACGAGCAGGGGACGCTCCTCGCGTCGGGGCCTCTGCCCGCGACGGACGACGCAGCCGCCGGTGCGCTCCTCGTGCTCGACGCCGGGTCCCCCGTCGCCGCGGCCGAGATCCTCGACGCCGACCCGTTCGCGCGCGCCGGCCTGGTGGCCGAGCGCACGGTGCGCCCGTGGTCGCCCGTGATCGGGGACTGGGCTCACCGCGCCTGACGGGCTACGGCGCGTCGCGCGTCGCCGGGGCGTCCCCGACGGCCGTCGCGTCGACCGGCTCGGCCTCCGCGGTGGTCCGCCCCTCGACCGTGGAGGCGCCCTCCACCGCATCGGCGGCCACGTCCCGCGACGCCACCGCGCCCTGGGCCCGCGTGCGCAGCAGGCTCGCGACGGTCGTCACGAGAAGAGCGCCGACGATGACGACGAGCGAGAGCCAGATCGGGACGGTCGGGACGGACTCAAGGTGCTCGCCGCCGTTGATGAACGGCACGGTGTTCTCGTGCAGGGCCTCGAGCACGAGCTTGACCCCGATGAACCCGAGGATCACCGCGAGACCGATCGGCAGGTAGACCAGCCGCTCGAGCAGTCCGCCGAGCAGGAAGTACAGCTGGCGCAGGCCCATGAGGGCGAACACGTTCGTCGTGAAGACGATGAACGGGTCCTGGGTCAGCCCGAAGATGGCCGGGATCGAGTCGAACGCGAAGAGCAGGTCGGTGCTGCCGATCGCGAGGAAGACGACGACGAGCGGCGTGAAGACCTTCCGGCCGTCCTCCACGGTGCGCAGGCGTCCGCCGTCGTACCGCGTGCCGATCGGCAGCACGCGGCGCAGCAGACGGACCGCCCGGTTCTCCTGGTACTCCTCGGCGTCGTCACCACCGGTGACGAGCTTGATCGCGGTGTACACGAGGAACGCGCCGAACAGGTAGAACACCCAGACGAACTGCTCGAGCACCGCCGCACCCGCGAGGATGAACGCCCCGCGGAGCACCAGGGCGACGATGATCCCCACCATGAGCACGCGCTGCTGCTGCTCCTTGGGCACCGCGAACCTCGCCATGATGATGACGAAGACGAAGAGGTTGTCGACCGACAGGCTGTACTCCGTGAGCCAGCCTGCGTAGAACTCCCCCGCGGGCGCTGCTCCCCCGACGGCACCGACGATCGCCCCGAAGGCGAGCGCGAGCGCGACGTAGAACCCGACCCACAGCGCGCTCTCGCGCATCGACGGGACGTGCGGGCGCCGCCCGACGACGAACAGGTCGACGAGGAGGAGGACGCCGAGCGCCGACAGCGACGCCCACTCGAACCAGAGCGGGAGCTCGTGGACCATCAAGAACCTTCTTCGATGCGCGCGTCCTCACGACGACGGTCGGCGTTCGACCGGGCCAGGCTCGCGACGGTGGTGATCGTCAGGACGACGAGGATGAAGCCCAGGGAGACGGCCGTGGAGATCTCGGGGATCGCCGTGATGTGCTCGCCACCGTTGATGAAGGGCACCTCGTTGGTGTGCAGCGCGTGGATGACGAGCTTGATGCCGATGAACCCGAGGATCGCCGCGAGGCCGTAGTTGAGGTAGACCAGGCGGTCGAGCAGCCCGTCGATGAGGAAGTAGAGCTGGCGGAGGCCGAGCAGCGAGAACGCGTTCGCCGCGAAGACGAGGTAGGTCTCCTGGGTCAGGCCGAAGATCGCCGGGATCGAGTCGACGGCGAAGAGCAGGTCGGCGCTGCCGATCGCGATCATGACGATGAGCATCGGCGTGATGAACCGCTTGCCGTCGATCTTCGTGGTCATGTGGTCCTCGACGTACGTGTCCGTCGTCGGGAACAGGCGCCGCGTGAGGCGCAGGACCGCGTTCTCCTTGAACTCCTCCTCGTGCTCGGTCCCGGAGCGCGCCTGCGCGATCGCGGTCCAGATGAGGAAGGCGCCGAAGATGTAGAAGACCCAGGCCCAGTTCTCGATGACGGCGGCACCCAGGAGGATGAAGATCGTGCGCAGGACCAGCGCGATGGTGATCCCGATGAGCAGGACCTTCTGCTGGTAGAGCCTCGGGACCCTGAAGCTGGTCATGATGAGGACGAACACGAAGAGGTTGTCGACCGACAGGCTCTTCTCGGTGATGTACCCGGCGAAGTACTCGCCGCCGTACGTGCCGCCCCAGACCACCCAGACGATCACGCCGAACACGAGGGCGACGGCGACGTAGGCGATGGACCACCGCGTGGCCTCGCGCAGGCTGGGGGCGTGGGGTGTTCGGACGTGGCCGACGTAGTCGACGGCGAGCATCGCGAGGATGACGCCGACGGTGACGATCCAGACCCAGACGGGGACGTCCATGCAGGTAACCTCCGGTACGTAGCACTGAGTACCGAAGGTCTCTTCCGCCACGCAGCGCACGACCGTCGAGGACGGAACGGAGGCTGCGGGACCGGTGACACCGGACCGACGACTGCGCCGGTCGTGATGACGACATCACCGCGGAGGAATACTCCCCTTCAACGAGGAGCCAGCATAGGCCATGCGGGCTCCCCAGGACACAACGTCGCCGGAGAGCGAGACCATCCCGCCCGCGTGGTCAGGCCGTGGCCGCCTGCATCTGCCGCAGCTCCTTCTTGAGCCCCGAGATCTCGTCGCGCAGGCGCGCCGCGAGCTCGAACTGGAGCTCTCCGGCCGCGGCGTGCATCTGGTCGCTGAGCTCCTGGATCAGCTCGGCCAGGTCGCTCGCCGCGGCGCCCGCGAGGCGGTTGCCCGTCGTCGCCCCCTCCTTCGGCCCACCCGGCACCGGGGCCCTGCCCTTGGCGCCCTTGCCCGGCTGGCGGAAGCCGCCCGCGAGCAGCTCGGCGGTGTCCACGTCCTCGCGCGCGAGCATGTCGGTGACGTCGGAGATGCGCTTGCGCAGCGGCGTCGGGTCGATGCCGTGCTCGAGGTTGTACGCGACCTGCTTCTCGCGCCGTCGGTCGGTCTCCTCGATCGCCGCCTCCATCGCGGCCGTGATCCTGTCCGCGTACATGTGCACCTGGCCCGAGACGTTGCGGGCTGCGCGGCCGATGGTCTGGATGAGCGACGTCGGGGAGCGCAGGAAGCCCTCCTTGTCGGCGTCGAGGATCGCGACGAGCGACACCTCCGGCAGGTCGAGGCCCTCGCGCAGCAGGTTGATGCCGACGAGCACGTCGTACTGGCCGAGCCGCAGCTCGCGCAGCAGCTCGACGCGACGCAGCGTGTCGACCTCGGAGTGCAGGTACCGCACCCGCACGTCCTTCTCGAGCAGGTAGTCCGTCAGGTCCTCGGCCATCTTCTTGGTGAGGGTCGTGACGAGCACACGCTCGTTGCGGTCCGCGCGCTCGCGGATCTCGTGCAGGAGGTCGTCGATCTGACCCGTCGTGGGCTTGACCACGACCTCCGGGTCCACCAGGCCGGTCGGTCGGATGATCTGCTCGACCACGCCGTCGGACATCGACAGCTCGTACGAGCCCGGCGTCGCGGACAGGTAGACCGTCTGGCCGATCCGCTCGACGAACTCCTCCCACCGCAACGGCCGGTTGTCCATCGCGCTGGGGAGCCGGAAACCGTGGTCGACGAGGCTGCGCTTGCGCGACATGTCACCCTCGAACATCGCGCCGATCTGCGGGACGGTCACGTGCGACTCGTCGATGACGAGGAGGAAGTCCTCGGGGAAGTAGTCGAGCAGCGTGTTCGGCGGCGTGCCCTGCACGCGGCCGTCGATGTGGCGCGAGTAGTTCTCGATGCCGGAGCACGTGCCGATCTGCCGCATCATCTCGATGTCGTAGGTGGTGCGCATGCGCAGGCGCTGCGCCTCGAGCAGCTTGTTCTGCTGCTCGAGCTCCGCGAGGCGTTCCGTGAGCTCCGCCTCGATCGACGTGATCGCCCGCTCCATGCGCTCCGGCCCGGCGACGTAGTGCGTCGCGGGGAACACGTGGATCGACGGCTCGGACCGGACGACGTCGCCCGTCAGCGGGTGCAGCGTCTGGATCGACTCGATCTCGTCGCCGAAGAACTCGATCCGGATCGCCAGCTCCTCGTACACCGGGATGATCTCGACCGTGTCGCCGCGGACGCGGAACGTGCCGCGCGTGAACGCCAGGTCGTTGCGCGTGTACTGCATGGTGACGAACTGGCGCAGGAGGTCGTCGCGCTCGACCTGCATGCCGACGTCGAGCCGCACCATGCGGTCCACGTACTCCTGGGGCGTGCCCAGGCCGTAGATGCAGGACACGGAGGCGACGACCACGACGTCGCGCCGCGTGAGGAGCGAGCTCGTCGCCGAGTGCCTCAGGCGCTCGACCTCGTCGTTGATGGACGAGTCCTTCTCGATGTAGGTGTCCGTCTGCGCGATGTACGCCTCGGGCTGGTAGTAGTCGTAGTACGAGACGAAGTACTCGACGGCGTTGTTCGGGAGCAGCTCGCGGAACTCCGTGGCGAGCTGCGCGGCGAGCGTCTTGTTGGGCGCCATGACGAGCGTCGGGCGCTGCAGCTCCTCGACGAGCCACGCCGTCGTCGCCGACTTGCCGGTACCGGTCGCGCCGAGCAGGACGACGTCCTTCTCCCCCGCACGGACGCGACCGGCGAGGTCCGCGATGGCCGTGGGCTGGTCCCCCGAGGGCTGGAACTCCGAGATCACCTCGAAGGGCGCGGCGGTTCGCTGCAGGTCGGTCACGGGGCGCATGGAACCCACCGTACGGCCCGCCACCCACACCCACACGCGGCGTCAGCCGAGGGCTGAAGGGTCAGCGACGGATCAGGACTCCGCGCCCGCCGCGAGGACCGGCTCGCGCGCGCCGGCGAGCGCAGCCCGCGCCACGACCGTCACCGCGCGCACCTGGTCGTCGATCGCCAGGACCTGCGCGGAGGGCACGTGGACGAAGCCGGCGCGCAGGTCGGGCGCACCGGCCGCGTGGTGCATGAGCCGGTAGAAGGTGGCGTTGCAGACGTACGTGCCGGCGGTGTTCGAGACCTCGGCGGGCAGCCCTTCCGCCCGCAGCGCGGCGAGCGCGCCCTTGAGCGGCAGACCAGACCAGTAGGCCGCTGGGCCGCCCGCGACGACCGGCTCGTCGACCGGTGCGGCACCCGCGTTGTCGGGGATCCGCGCGTCGACCACGTCGATCGCGACGCGCTCCAGCCGGACGGCCTGCGACCCGCCCGCCAGGCCGAGCGCGAGCACGACGGACGGCGCGTGCTCCCGGATCGCGTCCTCGAGGACCGGCCACGCGCCGTCGAACGTGCACGGCAGGCGGGCCGCGACGACGTCGTCGCCGACGAGCTCGCGCCCGCGGGCCGCGAGCGCCCGTGCGGTCTCCCACGACGGGTTGGTGTCGTCCCCGCCGAACGGTTCGAAACCGCTGACCAGGACGGTCACGCGTCGGCCTCGCTCTCCTCGTCGAGCTCCGTGCAGACCTTGGCCCAGAGGTCGTCGACCTGCGCACGGAGCGCGTCCGGCGGCCCGCCCCCGTCGAGCGTGACGTCGGCGACCGCGAGCCGTGCGGCGTCGTCGGCCTGGGCCCCGATCCGGGCGGCGGCCTCGACGGGATCGAGACCGCGCGTCGCGAGCCGGTCGGCCCGCAGGTCGGACGGCGCGCGCACGACGACCACGAGGTGGAAGTGCGAGGGGTCGCCGGTCTCGACGAGCAGCGGGATGTCGTGCACGACGACGGCCCGGGGGTCGGCCGCGGCGGCCGCGGCCTCGTGCTCCGCGGCCAGGCGGCGCACCTCCGGGTGCACCACCGCGTTGAGGCGCTCTCGCGCCGCGTCGTCGGCGAAGACGATCCGGCCGAGCGCCGGGCGGTCGAGCGTCCCGTCGGCGGCGAGGACCTGGGGGCCGAAGGCCTCGACGACCTCGTCGAGGCCGACCGACCCCGGCGCGACCGCCTCCCGGGAGAGGACGTCGTAGTCGATCACCACGGCGCCCAGCTCGGCGAAGCGTGCGAGGGCGACGGACTTGCCTGCCGCGATGCCTCCGGTCAACCCGATGCGGAACATGCGCCCATCCTGCCAGCCGGGTCGGCACGTCACCTGCGCGAGGCGTCAGGCGGTCCCCTCGCCGGCGACGGCCCGCAGCAGCCGCAGGAGCTCGCGCCGGTCCTCGGCGTCGAGGCGGGCGAGCAGCGTTCCCGCGCTGGACGAGCGTTCCGCCCCCACCTGCCGGACGACGTCCCGGCCGAGCGGGGTGAGCTCGACGAGGGTCGCGCGGCGGTCGAGCGGGTCGGGCGTGCGGCGCACGAGCCCGGCGGCCTCGGCGTCGTCGACCTTCGAGGTCACCGACCGCGGCGCGACGTCGAGCGCGGCCGCGACCGCGCCCAGCCGGCACGGACCGTCGCAGCGGGCGAGGTGGCGCAGCATCCGGAACTGGCCGGGCGTGGTCCCTGCCGGCTCGAGACGCTCGCTCGCCTCGCGCCGTACGGTGCGCAGGGCGGCGTGCAGCAGCGACAGGAACTCCCCCGCCTCGTCCTCGCCGGCGTCACCGTGCGAGGAGGCGCCTCGCGCGGGGTGCTCGACGTCGTGATGGGTCACGAGCCGAGCGTACCCGCGCCGCGGCCTCTTGTGTCATCCCCTCATAGTGAGTTAGACTCAGCATCATTCGCGCGAGAGGCCCCGCCCCCACGAGGTGCCCGCGCCCGCAGACCGGCGACCCACGCCGCCGCGGACGACCAGCGCTCCCTACCCCACGGGAGGCCAGATGACGTACCCCACTTCCTTCTCCGGACCCGGCTCCGGCGGCGGGCGCGGCATGCGCTCGTTCCGCCAGGACTCCGCCGTCGCCCACAAGCGGCTGCACCGCGGCACCGTGCGCCGCGTCCTCACCTTCGCGCGCCCGTACCGGCGACAGCTCGCCGTGTTCCTCGCGCTGATCTCCCTCGACGCCGCCGCGGGCGCCGTCACTCCCCTCCTCTTCCAGCGGATCATCGACGACGGGATCGTCGAGGGACGCGTCGACGTCGTCGTGAGGTTCGCCCTCGTCGCCGCCGGGCTCGCCGTCCTCTCGGGCGGCCTGGGCGTCGTCCAGCGCTGGTTCTCCTCGCGCATCGGCGAGGGCCTCATCGTCGACCTCCGGACCGCCGTTTTCGACCACGTCCAGCGCATGCCGCTCGCCTTCTTCGCCCGCACACGGACCGGCGCGCTCGTGCAGCGCCTCAACGGCGACGTCCTCGGCGCGCAGCAGGCGTTCACGTCGACGCTGTCGAACGTGTTCTCCAACCTCCTGACGGTCGTCTTCGTGCTCGCCGCGATGCTCTCGATGTCGTGGCAGCTCACGCTCCTCGCGCTCACGCTGCTGCCCGCGTTCGTCCTGCCCGCCCGCTGGGTGGGCAGGCGTCTCGCCGCGATCACGCGGGAGAGCTACGAGCTCAACGCCGAGGCCGCCCAGACGATGAACGAGCGGTTCAACGTCGCCGGCGCGCACCTCGTCAAGGTGTTCGGCGACCCCGAGCGCGAGTCCGAGCGCTTCGCGACCCAGGCCGGTCGGGTGCGCGACATCGGCGTCAAGCAGGCGATGTACGGGACGGTGTTCCGCGTCGGTCTGACCGTCGTCGCGTCCGTGGCCGTCGCCATCGTCTACGGGCTCGGCGGCGTCATGGCGATCGGCGGCTCCCTCACCGTGGGTACCGTCGTCGCGCTCACCGCCTACCTCGGCCGGCTCTACGGGCCCCTGACGGCGATGTCGAACGTCCAGGTCGACGTGATGACCGCGCTCGTCAGCTTCGAGCGCGTCCTCGAGGTCCTCGACCTCGAGCCCACGGTCGTCGACGCGCCCGACGCCGACGACCTCTCCGCCGACGTCGCGCGCCGCGGCGCGAGCCTCGAGCTCGACGGCGTGCGGTTCCGCTACCCGTCGGCCTCCGAGGTCTCGCTCGCGTCGCTCGAGTCGGTCGCGCTCGACGGCGTGGACGCCACGACCGACACGCTGACCGACGTCTCGTTCTCCGTCCCGGCCGGTGCGATGGTGGCGCTCGTCGGCGCGTCCGGCGCGGGCAAGACCACCGTGTCGCAGCTCGTCACGCGCATGTACGACCCGACGAGCGGTGCCGTCCGGATCGCCGGCCGCGACCTGCGCGACGTCACGCAGGAGAGCCTGCACGACGCCGTCGGCGTCGTCACGCAGGAGGCGCACCTCTTCCACGACACGATCGCCGAGAACCTGCGCTACGCCAAGCAGGACGCGACCGACGCCGAGATCGAGGCGGCGCTGCGCCGCGCCCACGTGTGGGACGTCGTCGCCGCGCTGCCGTCCGGCATCGAGACGGTCGTCGGCGACCGCGGCTACCGCATGTCCGGCGGGGAGCGTCAGCGCCTCGCGATCGCGCGCGTCTTCCTCAAGGCGCCGGACGTCGTCGTGCTCGACGAGGCGACGGCGCACCTCGACTCGGGGTCCGAGGCAGCGGTCCAGGCCGCGCTCGCCGAGGCGCTGCGTGGACGCACGTCGCTCGTCATCGCCCACCGCCTGTCCACCGTGCGCGAGGCCGACCTCATCGTCGTGCTCGACGCGGGCCGCGTCGTCGAGACGGGCACGCACGCCGAGCTCCTCGCGCGGCAGGGTCGGTACGCCGAGCTCTACCGCACGCAGTTCGCGGACTCCGCGGTCGCCGTGGCGTGACGCGCCACCGGCCGTCGAGCACGCCCCGACGACCGCCGAGACACGGCGAAGGCCCGCCACGCCGAGGGGTGACGGGCCTTCGTGCTGTCCGCGTCGCGACCCGACGGGCCGCGGACGGATCAGTTGCCGGTGAGCTTCTCGCGCAGAGCGGCGAGCGCCTCGTCCGAGGCGAGCGTGCCCGTCGCCTCGGCGGCCGGGGCCGACGAGTACGAGGAGCCGCTGCCCGCGGACGACGACGAGGAGGACGACGAGGACGAGTCGGAGCCCGACGGGGTCTCGTAGTCGGCCTTGAGCGCCTCGGCGACCTGCTTGCGGTGCGCCTCCCAGCGCTCGTGGGCCTTGGCGTACTCCGCCTCCCACGCCTCGCGCTGGGTCTCGAAGCCCTCGAGCCACTCGTTGGTCTCCGGGTCGAAGCCCTCGGGGTACTTGTAGTTCCCCTGGTCGTCGTACTCGGCGGCCATGCCGTAGAGCGCGGGGTCGAAGTCGTCCGACTCCGGGTCCACGCCCTCGTTGGCCTGCTTGAGCGACAGCGAGATGCGGCGACGCTCGAGGTCGATGTCGATGACCTTGACGAAGACGTCGTCACCGACGTTGACGACCTGCTCCGGCAGCTCGACGTGACGCACGGCGAGCTCGGAGATGTGCACGAGGCCCTCGATGCCGTCCTCGACGCGCACGAACGCACCGAAGGGGACGAGCTTGGTGACCTTGCCCGGGACGACCTGACCGATCGCGTGGGTCCGGGCGAACGTCTGCCACGGGTCCTCCTGCGTCGCCTTGAGCGACAGCGAGACGCGCTCGCGGTCGAAGTCGACGTCCAGGACCTCGACCGTGACCTCCTGGCCGACCTCGACGACCTCGGAGGGGTGGTCGATGTGCTTCCAGGAGAGCTCGGACACGTGCACGAGACCGTCGACGCCGCCGAGGTCCACGAACGCACCGAAGTTGACGATCGAGGAGACGACACCGGGGCGCACCTGGCCCTTCTGCAGCGTCTGCAGGAAGGTGGAGCGGACCTCGGACTGCGTCTGCTCGAGCCACGCACGGCGCGAGAGCACGACGTTGTTGCGGTTCTTGTCGAGCTCGATGATCTTCGCCTCGATCTCCTTGCCGACGTACGGCTGGAGGTCGCGGACACGACGCATCTCCACGAGGGACGCGGGCAGGAAGCCACGCAGACCGATGTCGAGGATGAGGCCGCCCTTGACGACCTCGATGACGGTGCCGGTGACGACGCCGTCCTCTTCCTTGATCTTCTCGATCGTGCCCCAGGCGCGCTCGTACTGCGCACGCTTCTTGGACAGGATCAGACGGCCTTCCTTGTCCTCCTTCTGGAGGACGAGGGCCTCGACCGCGTCGCCGACGTTGACGACCTCACCGGGGTCCACGTCGTGCTTGATGGACAGCTCGCGGGAGGGGATGACGCCCTCGGTCTTGTAGCCGATGTCGAGAAGGACCTCGTCGCGGTCCACCTTGACGATCGTGCCTTCGACGATGTCACCGTCGTTGAAGTACTTGATAGTCGCGTCAACGGCGGCGAGGAAGTCCTCCTCGGTGCCGATGTCGTTGACGGCAACCTGGGGTGCGGACTTCGCGGGGGTAGAGATGGTCATTGAGTTCGATGCTCCGATGCGGACAGGGAAGTCGAGCGGATAGGGAGTGTGCAGCCGCCCTGACGCGGACGACGTGCACGGTTGTGGTGGCGTGAGGCCTGACGACAGGCGCAAGGCACCGCCGTCCATCCTACGCGCGGCGGGTCACGAGGGTCAACGCGGGCCCGGTGGCTGCCCGGGAGCCCGTCCCGAGGCCGCCTCCGGGCGGACATCAGGCGAGGACGCGCGCCACGCGCAGGAGCTCCGCGGGGACGCGCTTGGGCCGCCCGGCGACCTCCGCGAGCGGGACGAGCTCGACGCGCTCGCCGCGCAGCGCCGTCATGACACCCGTCGTCCCGGCGCTCACGGCGTCGACCGCCGCGACCCCGAACCGGCTCCCGAGGATGCGGTCCGTCGGCGTCGGCTCGCCGCCGCGCTGCACGTGGCCCAGCACCGTGAGGCGGGTGTCGAAGCCGGTGCGCGCCGAGATCTCCGCGCTCACGCGCTCGCCCACGGACCCGGCGACGATCTCGCCGAACCGCCCGAGCTGCTGCGTGAACTCCATCGACGACCCCTCGCGCGGCACCGCGCCCTCGGCCACGACGACGATCGAGAAGTTGGCGTGGGCGCGGTGCCGGTGGCGCAGGAACTTCACGACCTGGTCGATGTCGAACGGCTCCTCGGGAGCGAGGACGACCTCGGCACCGCCGGCGATGCCCGCGTTCACCGCGAGCCAGCCGGCGTGACGACCCATGACCTCGACCACCATCACGCGGTTGTGGCTCTCCGCCGTCGTGTGCACGCGGTCGAGCGCCTCGGTCGCGATGTTCACCGCGGTGTGGAAGCCGATCGACAGGTCCGTGCCCTCGACGTCGTTGTCGATCGTCTTCGGGATCGCGACGATCGGCACCCCGGCCTCACCGACGCGGCTCGCGGCGTGCAGCGTCCCGTCACCGCCGATGCAGATCATCGCGTCGAGCCGCTCGGCCTCGACGGTCGCGAGCACCGCGTCCATGCTCCCGTCCTCGGCGCTCGGGTGGAACCGGGCGGTGCCGAGCAGCGTCCCGCCCACCGGCAGCACGTTGCGGATGTCCTGCCGCCCGAGCGGGTGGACGTCGCCGTCGACGACGCCCCGCCATCCGTTGCGGAAGCCGATGATCGTGTGCCCGTACTCCCCCGTCCCCTGCTTCACCACGGCACGGATCGCCGCGTTGAGCCCGGGGCAGTCGCCGCCGCCCGTGAGAAGTCCGATCCGCACCTGGTCCTCCGTCTCGTCGTCGGTGCACCCTCGGCGCACCCTGCTCGGCGAGACGGAGGCGCTGCCCCCGCGGCGCCGCGTCCGCCACCACCCTAGTCACGTGGGCGACCCCACCCGTGGCGCGTCCTGCCATCCGGGCGCGGCGGAGACCAAGGTCCCGGGCGCGACGGGACGACGTCCTTCCGGTCGCCGTCTCGCCGGCGGGCGAGAATGGCCGCATGCCCTCGCACCCTGCAGGTCACGACCAGCACCGACCCGCGGCACCGGCCGCACCCGGTCCCGTCGCGCACGTCGGCTACCGCGACGTCTCCGACGCCGACGGCGGCGGCGCCGGCCGGTCCTGGTGGGACGCGAACGCCGCCGAGTACCTCGACGAGCACGGCGACTTCCTCGGCGCGACCGACTTCCGCTGGTGCCCCGAAGGGCTGCGCGAGGAGGACGTCCACCTGCTCGGCGCCGTCGCCGGACGCCGGGTCCTGGAGGTCGGCGCAGGAGCCGCGCAGTGCTCGCGCTGGCTCGCGGCCCAGGGAGCCCTCGTCGTGGCGACCGACGTGTCGGGCGGGATGCTCGCCGCCGGCGCCGAGCTCGACCAGCGGAGCGGGGTGCACGTCCCCCTCGTCCAGTCCGACGCGCGCCGCCTGCCGTTCGCCGACGGGACGTTCGACGTCGCGTTCACGTCGTTCGGCGCGATCCCCTTCGTGCCCGACGCCGACGCCGTCCACCGCGAGGTCGCGCGCGTCCTGCGACCCGGGGGGACGTGGACGTTCTCCGTCACGCACCCGTTCCGCTGGGCGTTCCCCGACGACCCCGGCGAGCACGGCCTCACGGCGAACCGGTCCTACTTCGACCGCCGCCCGTACGTGGAGTCCGACGACGCGGGACGGGTCGTGTACGCGGAGTACCACCGGACCCTCGGGGACCACGTGCGCGACGTGGTCGCAGCGGGGCTGGTCGTGACCGACGTCGTCGAGCCGGAGTGGCCGGACGACAACCCCGAGGTGTGGGGCGGGTGGGGGCCCGTGCGCGGTGCGTACCTCCCCGGGACGGCGATCTTCCGCACGCGTCGACCCGGCTGAGCCCGTCAGTGACCGGCGTCGTGCCAGGTCGACCCTGCGCCGACGGACACGTCGAGCGGCACGTCGAGCTCTGCCGCGGCGCCCATCTCCGTGCGCAGCAGCTGCTCGACCTCGTCCCGCTCCCCCGGCGCCACCTCGACCACGAGCTCGTCGTGCACCTGGAGCAGGAGGCGCGAGCGCAGCCCGCGCTCGTCCAGCGCACGCTGGACGCCGAGCATCGCGACCTTGATGAGGTCGGCGGCGCTGCCCTGGATGGGCGCGTTGAGCGCCATGCGCTCGGCCATCTGCCGACGCTGGCGGTTGTCGCTCGTCAGGTCCGGCAGGTAGCGCCGACGACCGAGGATGGTCGCGGTGTACCCCGTCGCGCGCGCCTCGTCGACGACGCCCGTGAGGTAGTCCCGCACCCCGCCGAAGCGCTCGAAGTAGTCGTCCATGAGCTTCTGCGCCTCGCCGACCTCGATCGTCAGCTGCTGCGAGAGGCCGAACGCCGAGAGCCCGTAGGCGAGCCCGTAGGACATCGCCTTGATCTTGGACCGCATCGCGGGCGTCACCTCGGCGGCGGGCACCTCGAAGACGCGCGAGCCGACGTAGCTGTGGAGGTCCTCGCCCGAGCGGAACGCCTCGATGAGGCCCTCGTCCCCCGACAGGTGCGCCATGATCCGCATCTCGATCTGGCTGTAGTCCGCGGTGAGGAGCGTCTCGTACCCCTCCCCGACGACGAACGCGCGCCGGATGCGGCGGCCCGCCTCGGTCCGGATGGGGATGTTCTGCAGGTTCGGCTCGGTCGAGCTGAGCCGGCCGGTCGCGGCGATCGTCTGCTGGAACGTCGTGTGGATGCGGCCGTCGTCCGCGACGGACTTGAGCAGGCCCTCGACGGTCTGGCGCAGGCGTGACGCGTCGCGGTGCGCGAGCAGGTGCTCGAGGAACGGGTGCTGGGTCTTGACGAAGAGGTCCGCGAGCGCCGACGCGTCGGTCGTGTACCCCGTCTTGATCTTCTTCGTCTTGGGCATGCCGAGCTGGTCGAACAGCACCTCCTGGAGCTGCTTGGGCGACCCGAGGTTCACCTCCCGCCCGATGACCGCGTAGGCCTCGGTCGCGGCCGTCACGACGAGGTCGCCGAAGTGCCTCTCGAGCTCGGTGAGGTACTCCACGTCGGCGGCGATCCCGGTCCGCTCCATGCGCGCGAGCACGCCGGTCAGCGGCAGCTCCAGGTCGGTCAGGAGGTGCCCGGCCCCGCGGTCGTCGAGCTCGCCGGTGAGGACGTCCGCGAGCTGGGCGACGGCGAGCGCCCGCACCGCGTCGCGCTCCTGCTCGCCGTTCCCGTCGAGCGAGAGGTCGAGCGCGCCCTGCGCCTCGTCGCCCGCCGCGGTGTCCGGACGCAGCTCGCGGTGCAGGTGGCGCACGACGAGGTCCCCGAGGTCGTAGCCCCGCTGGTCGGGATGGCACAGGTACGCGGCGAGCTCGGTGTCGAACGTGACGCCGCGCAGGTCGAGGCCGCGCGCGGCGAGCTCGTGCCAGGCGGACTTCGACCCGTGCACGACCTTGGGGCGGTCCACGTCCGCGAGCCACGCCGCGAGCGCCTGCTCGTCCGCCGGGGCGAGGTCGGCGAGGTCGAACGCGACGGCCGACCCCGCGTCGTCGGACAGGGCGAGCGCCCAGGCGTCGCCGCCCGCGGGCACGGCCTTCCCGGAGACCTCGACGCCGAGGCGGCGCGCCCCGTGCTCCGCGAGCCATGCGCCCAGACCGCCGGGGACCACGTCCGCCACGTCGACGTCGAACCCTTCCTCGGTCTCGACCTCGCCCTCGGGTGCGATGGCGAACAGCCGGTCGCGCAGCGCGCGGAACTCGAGCGCGTCGAGCACCTGGTGCACGGCCTCCCGGTCCCACGGCCGCGCCGCGAGGTCGTCCGGCCCGACGGGCAGCTCGAGGTCGCACAGGAGCGCGTTGAGGCGACGGTTGAGCCGAACCTGCTCGACGGCGGCGCGCAGGTTCTCGCCCGCCTTGCCCTTGATCTCGTCGGCGCGCTCGAGCAGCGCCTCGAGGTCGCCGTAGGTCGTGATCCACTTCGCGGCGGTCTTCGGCCCGACGCCGGGGATGCCGGGCAGGTTGTCCGACGTCTCCCCCACGAGCGCCGCGAGGTCGGGGTACCGCTCGGGCGGCACGCCGTACTTCTCGACGACGGCCGCGGAGTCCATGCGCGCGAGCTCGGAGACGCCCCGCTTCGGGTACAGCACCGTGACGTCCGGCCCGATGAGCTGGAACGAGTCGCGGTCGCCGGAGCAGACGAGGACCTCCATGCCCGCGGCGGCGCCCTGCGTGGCGAGCGTCGCGAAGATGTCGTCGGCCTCGTAGCCCTCGCGCTCGAGCGTCGGGATCCGCAGGGTCTCGAGGATCTCCTTGATGAGCGGGACCTGTCCCTTGAAGGGCTCGGGGGTCGACTCCCGCGTGCCCTTGTAGCTCGGCAGGACCTCGGTGCGGAACGACTGACGACCGGCGTCGAACGCCACCGCGACGTGGGTGGGCTCCTCGTCCCGCAGCAGGTTGATGAGCATCGACGTGAACCCGTAGACGGCGTTCGTGTGCTGGCCCGTGGTCGTCGAGAAGTTCTCGGCGGGGAGCGCGAAGAACGCGCGGTAGGCCATGGAGTGTCCGTCGATGAGCAGCAGGCGGGGTCGCGCGGAGGTCGTCACGGGTGCCAACCTATCGTCCATGACCGACACGCACGGTGCCGACGGCGCCCGCCCAGCCCCCGCCGCTCCGGACGCCCCGCGGCACGCCTACGAGGCCCTCGGGCTGCGGACGGAGGGGACGCTGATCGAGCGTCTGGGCATCGAGCTGGAGGACGTCGCGATCGACCGGGTGACCGCTCGGATGCCCGTCGCCGGGAACACGCAGCCGGCCGGTCTGCTCCACGGCGGAGCCTCGGTCGCGCTCGCCGAGACGCTCGGGTCGGTCGCCGCGCAGCTGCACGCCGGGCCCGGCAGGGCCGCGGTCGGCATCGAGGTCAACGCGACGCACCACCGGTCCGCACGGGACGGGTGGGTGCACGGCGAGGCGGTCGCGGTGCACCGGGGCCGCACGACCGCGAGCTACGAGATCGTGGTGTCGGACGACGCGGGTCGACGTGTGTGCACGGCTCGGCTCACGTGCATGATCCTCGACCTGCCCTGAGCCCGGCAGGTCCGATCGGGAGGATCAGCCGGTCAGGGTGCCGTGATCGGCGGACGGCGGCGCGAGGTCCGCGCGACGGCGGTACTCCGCCTGGAAGTCGCGCAGGTCCACCGGGCCGCTCATGCCCTCGGTGCGCGCGCGACGTCGGCGCGCGATGAGGTCCTCGAGAGACCGCGTGCCCCGCCGGGCGGGCGCGAGGTCGGCGGCGAGCCGGCGCTGGAGCACCGCGGTCTGCACCACGCGGTGGCCGGCGACGGGACCGAAGCCGAGCCGGGAGAGGAAGCGCTGCACCCCGCGCGAGCCCGGGATGGGCACCGAGTAGACGTGCGACGCACCGGACGACGCGGCGAGCTCGGCGGTCGCGCTGAGCAGGGCGTGGCCGACGCCGCGGCGTCGGGCGTCCTCGCCGACGTACACGGCCTCGACGTACAGGCTCGGCTCGTCGGCGAAGAGGTGGGGCTCGAGCACCCGGGCGAGGACGAACCCGACGGGACGGCCGTCCTGCAGCGCGACGAGCACGTTCCCCCCGGGGAGCGCGAGGAGCACCGAGAGGTGGCGGACGAGCCGGTCCATGTCGGGTGCGCAGATCTGCGCGCCCGACGCCGACTCGGAACGGGCCTCCGCGCACAGCGCGGCGACACCCGGCAGGTCGTCACCGACCGCTGGTCTGACCTCGACTGCTTGGCGCACCGCGCTCCTCCTCGTTCTCACCGTGGTCCGACGGCACAGGGAGGACGTGGGGCGTGAGAAGGTCCACGTCGCTCTGGTACGAGACGACAGCTGCCGATGGCTGCCGACCGAGCACTACGTGGCGACCGCGTTCACCGCCCCGGAAACAACTGGACGCCAGTCCAAGACGATAGCCCTGTTACCTGGGTGTGACAAAGGCCCAGATCAGCGACCTCTGATACCGCGGTCACCCGAGAAGGGTCAGGCGCCGCCGACCTGCTCGATGACGGCGTCCGCGACCTCGCGCATCGTGAGACGCCGGTCCATCGACGTCTTCTGGATCCAGCGGAACGACTCGGGCTCCGACAGACCCATCTTCGTCATGAGCAGACCCTTGGCACGGTCGACGCGCTTGCGCGTCTCGAACCGCTCCGCGAGGTCGGCGACCTCGGACTCGAGCGCCGAGATCTGCGAGTAGCGCGAGATCGCGATCTCCACGGCCGGGAGCAGGTCCGCCGGGGTGAAGGGCTTGACGACGTACGCCATGGCCCCCGCGTCCCGGGCGCGCTCGACGAGCTCGGCCTGCGAGAACGCCGTCAGCAGCACGACCGGCGCCGCGTGGGCCTTGCCGATCTGCTCCGCCGCGGAGATGCCGTCGAGCTCGGGCATCTTCACGTCCATGACGACGACGTCCGGCTTGAGCTCGAGCGCGAGCTTCACGGCGGTCGCGCCGTCACCGGCCTCGCCGACGACGTCGAAGCCGGCCTCGCGCAGCGTCTCCACGACGTCGAGGCGGATGAGCGCCTCGTCCTCGGCGACGACTGCGCGCCGTGCGGGACGACCCGTCGACGGCGGCGTCGTCTCGACGGGCTGGGGCTCGAGCATGGGGGGCAGGTCGAGCGGCTGCTTGTCCGCGGGCTGCGCTGTCTGGTCACTCACGCTGCTCATCGTAGTGCGCCCCACCCCGTGCCGCCCCCGGGTTTCACCCCCGGCGCAGTGTGATTCTCGCTCCACCTGGGCCGTGTGGTTCGATGGAGCCGCGCGCCGCCGGCACGACGGCGGCGCGATGCCCCGGTAGCCCAACCGGCAGAGGCGTTCGGCTCAAACCCGATCCAGTGTGGGTTCGAATCCCACCCGGGGCACCTCAGCACCGCTCCCCGCGGCGCCGTCACGACGTCCGTGCGGCGGGCAGCTCCGGCAGGTGCGCATCGAGCAGCCAGGCGTCGAGGAGCCGGTCCACGTCTGCCCCGCCCTCGCGCAGCGTCCCCCGGAGGTCAGCGGTCGTCACCGAGCCGTGCCGGTAGGTCGACGTCCAGCGCTGCAGGAACGCGAAGAAGTCGCCGTCGCCGAGCGTCAGACGCAGGGCGTGCAGCGTCAGGGCCCCACGCTTGTACAGACGGTCGTCGAACATGAGGTCCGGCCCGGGG
This sequence comes from Cellulosimicrobium sp. So1_17, assembly GCF_055181235.1. NCBI lineage: Bacteria > Bacillati > Actinomycetota > Actinomycetes > Micrococcales > Promicromonosporaceae > Cellulosimicrobium > Cellulosimicrobium sp. So1_17. Next base: position 573,501 of record NZ_CM143702.1, on the reverse strand, counting down.
TCGGCCAGCACGAGGTCCTGCGGCAACGACGCGAGCCGCGCGCGAGCACCCCGCGCGTGCGCGTCGGCGCTCTCGCGGCCCGCCTTCTCCGACCACAGCCACTCGGCGTAGCACGCGAAGCCCTCGTTCAGCCAGATGTCCTGCCAGCGGGCGACGGACACGCTGTTGCCGAACCACTGGTGGGCGAGCTCGTGCGCGACGAGCCGGTCCCAGGTCCCGTCCCCGTCGAGGTGGTTGGCGCCGAAGATCGACAGTCCCTGCGCCTCGAGCGGGATCTCGAGGTCGTCCTCCGTGACGACGAGCCGGTAGCCCTCGGCGAACGGGTACGGCCCGAACATCGCCTCGAACGCGCTCATCGTCTCGGCGTGCCGCGCCAGGTCGTGACGCACGGCGTCCCGCTGCGACGCGTGCGCGAGGGCGGTCTGGGCGACGGGGGGCCGGACGGCGTCCAGGAGGCCGGAGAGGCCGGACCTGCGGCCGACGTCGAGGTCGTCGAACCGGCCGACGACCACGGTCGCGAGGTACGTGCACATGGGTGCGGTCGGGCCGAAGCGCCACGTCCGCGTCGACGCCCTGCGGGACACGCCGAGCAGCGGACCGTTGGCCGCCACCGCGTACCCCGCGTCGGTCGTCACCGTGATCTCGAACGTCGCCTTGTGCGCGGGCGTGTCGTTGCACGGGAACCAGGTGGGCGCGCCGTCGGGCTGGCCCGCGACCAGCGAGCCCTCCGTGAGCTCCTCCCAGCCGACGTCGCCCCACGGCCCGATCCACGGCCGGGGCCGCCCGCCGTAGACGACCTCGACGCGCAGCGCGGTGCCCCGCACGGCGACGCGCCCCAGCCGGACCGTCAGTCTCCCGCCGGCGTGCCCGAACCGCGCCGGGGCGCCGTCGACGGTCACGCGCGTCGCCTTGAGGTGGACGAGGTCGAGCTCGACGACGTCCACGTCGGCGTCCAGGACGACGTCCAGGATCGCGACGCCGTCGAGACGGTTGGGACGCACGCGGTACGCCAGCTCGAGCCCGTAGCGGTTCACGTGGTGGTCGGACGTGCCGCGGTGCGGGGCGTAGGGGTCGGGGCCGTTCAGCGATCGACGGTGAGCCACGGTCGGGCGTCCTCCAGGGTCGGGTCCGCCGCATCGTACGTGAGGACGGGCCCGCTCACCGCGCGCCCACCGGCCCGCTCCTCGGTCGAACGGGCGCGGGCAGCTCGCTCGTCCACGGGACGATCGGGTTGCCGTGCCAGAGCGACCCCGGCGGCACGAGCTCGCCGCGCATCACGAGGGAGGCGGGACCGACGCGGGCGCCGTCCGCGACGACGGCGGCGGGCAGGATCACCCCGTGCGGGCCGATCGAGGCGCCCGGCGCCACGCGCACCGTGTCGAGGCTCATCACGCGATCGTGGAACAGGTGGGTCTGCAGGACGCACCCCCGGCCGACGGTCGCGCCGTCGTCCAGGTGCACCAGGTCGGCCTCGGGGAGCCAGTACGTCTCGCACCACACGCCGCGGCCGACGCGCGCGCCGAGCGTGCGCAGCCAGGCGGTGAGCAGCGGGGTGCCGTACACGTGCACGGCGAACCACGGCGCGGCGACCACCTCGACGAACGTGTCCTGGAGCTCGTTGCGCCAGACGAACGTGCTCCACAGGGGATGGTCACCCGCGCGGAACCGGCCGACCAGCACCCACTTGGCCGCCGTCGTCAGGAGCGCTCCCGTCGCCCCCGCGGCGAGCAGGACCACCCCGGACACGAGCGCGGCCGTGCCCAGACCCCGGGTGTCGACGACGGTCAGGAGCACGACGACCACCGCGACGGCCAGGTACGCCGAGCACACGACGGCCGCCCAGCGCAGCACCTCGAACGCGCCCCGCGCGACGAGCAGCCGGGCCGGCGGCGAGAACGTCCGGGACTCGTCGGTCTCGCCCTGCGCGACGCGACGCAGCCGGGTCGGCGGGCTGCCGAGCCACGACGACCCGGCCTTCGCCTTCGCCGGTGCGGCGGAGAGCACGGCGACGAGGCCGTTCTTCGGCACGGAGCGACCCGGCGCGGTGATCCCCGAGTTGCCGAGGAACGCGCGCTTGCCGACGCGCGCCCGGGCGACCCGGACCCAGCCGCCGCCGAGCTCGTAGGGAGCCACCATCGTGTCGTCGGCGAGGAACGCGCCCCGCGCGACCTCCATCATCGACGGGAGGCCGACCACGGTCGAGGCCTCGACGTCGCGCCCCACGCGCGCGCCGAGCAGGCGCAGCCACCCGGGCGTGAAGACGCTCGAGTACAGCGGGAACAGCGCGGTGCGCGCCGAGTCCATGAGCCGCTGCGTGACCCACGCCTGCCAGCCCTGCCGGCTGTGCGCGGCGTGGTAGCCCTCGCCGAGGCCGACGGCGAGGAGCCGGACGCTGGCGAGCACGAGCGCGGCGTACGTCGCCGCTGCCGCGAGCGCCGCGGCGGGGACCCACGCCGCGAGCGGTCCGAGCAGCGCCCCGACGTCCCGCGGGACGCCGGTCAGCGGCACGCCCGCGAGCAGCACGAGGAGCCCCGACGCGACGGCGAGCACCGGGAGCAGGCTCAGTGCGAGCCCGCTCAGCCCGTACGCGACCTCCCACCGGCGTCGCCGCGGGGGCCGCTCGTCGGGCCAGGGGTGCTTCACCTCGGTGCGGACCCGCACGGCGGGCGACCCCGCCCAGTACTCGCTCGCGCCCACGCGTCCCGCGACGCACGACCCCGCGGCCACGTCCGCGCCCTTGCCGACCCGTGCACCGGGGAGGAGGGTCGAGCGGGCGCCGATCGTCGCGCCGGCTCCGACCCGCACCCTGCCGAGGTGGAGCGTGTCGCCGTCGAGCCAGTGCCCGGACAGGTCGACCTCGGGCTCGACCGCGCTCCCCTTGCCCAGGACGAGCATCCCGGTCACGGGGGGCAGCGCGTGCAGCTCGGCGTCGCGACCCACCTTCGCGCCGAGCAGGCGCGCGTACAGGCCGACGAGCGGCGCACCGGCCACCGTCACGCCACCGCTCGCACCGACCAGGCCCTCCGCCGCCCAGAGCCGCAGGTGGACGTTCCCGCCACGGGGATAGCTCCCCGGCCGCACGCCGCGCAGGAGCAGGCGCGCGCCGACGGCCGCGACGAGCAGGCGGCCCGGCGGGCTCACCAGCAGGAGCCAGCCGGCGACCACCCACCACCACGAGACCGGGCGGACGAACGGGAGCGACGTCGTGGCGGCGAGCACGTTGCCGAGGGCAGCCACCCAGACCAGCCAGCGCAGCCCGGCGATCGTGCGCAGCGCGAGCACGACGAGCAGCTGCACCGCCTGCGTCCGCCACCCCACCGGGGCGGCCGGGCTCGTCGGCCGGGCCGTGGGCCCGCCACCCGGTGCGGTGCCGTCCGTGGCCGTGGCACGGGCCCCGGCGCCGCGCTCGACGAACGCGGCGAGCTCCCCCACCGACGGGTTGTCGTAGAGGTCGGCCACCGTGGTGCTCGGCAGGCGTTCGCGCAGCGCCGAGACCACCTGGGCCGCCGTGAGGCTCCCGCCGCCCAGCTCGAAGAAGTCGTCGTCCGCGACCTGCGGCGCGGCGCCGAGCACCGTCCGCCAGATGCCCGCGACCCATTCCTCGCCGGGGGTGAGCGGCTGGGCGTCGTCCGGCACGCGGGACTCCGCGGCGAGCCGCGCGCCCTCCGGCAGCGGCCACGGGAGCGCGTCGCGGTCGACCTTGCCCGACGTCCGGGTGGGGATCTCGTCGACGACCGCGAGGAGGGGGACGAGCGCGGCGGGGAGCGTGTGGCGCAGCGCCTCGACGCACGCCCGCGCGTCGAGCTCCTCTCCTCGACCCGGGTCCGGCACCAGGTACCCGACGAGCACCTGGTTCCCCGCCTCCGAGCGGCGGACGGCGCTCGCGGCGGCGCTCACGCCGTCGAGCCCGAGCAGCGCGGAGTCGATCTCGCCGAGCTCGATCCGCCGGCCGCCGACCTTCACCTGGTCGTCGGCGCGCCCGACGAAGAGCAGCCCTGCGTCGTCGCGCACGACGAGGTCGCCCGACCGGTAGGCGCGGTCCCACCCGAGGCCGGGGTGCGGGGCGTACTTCTCGGCGTCCTTGGCCGGGTCGAGGTAGCGCGCGAGCCCGACGCCGCCGATCACCAGCTCGCCCGTCGCACCGGGCGCGACCGGCGCGCCGTCGGGGCCGACGACCGCGAGGTCCCAGCCGTCGAGCGGCAGCCCGATGCGCACGGGACCGGGGCCCCCGAGCAGCGCGGCGCACGCCACGACGGTGGCCTCGGTCGGCCCGTAGGTGTTCCACACCTCGCGGCCCGGCACAGCGAGCCGGTCGACGAGATCGGGCGGGCACGCCTCGCCGCCGAAGATCAGCAGGCGCACGGAGCTCAGCGTCTCCGGCGGCAGGAGGCCCGCGAGCGTCGGGACGGTCGAGACGACGGTGATCCCCTGCTCCGCGACCCACGGACCGAGGTCGGCGCCCGTCCGCACGAGCGACCGGGGGGCGGGGACGAGGCACGCGCCGTGACGCCACGCGAGCCACATCTCCTCGCACGAGGCGTCGAACGCGACGGACAGCCCGGCCAGGACCCTGTCCCTCGGCCCGAGCGGGGCGTCCTGCAGGAAGAGCCGCGCCTCGGCGTCGACGAACGCCGCCGCGCTGCGGTGCGTCACGGCCACGCCCTTGGGCGTGCCCGTCGACCCCGACGTGAAGATGATCCAGGCGTCGTCCTCCGGACCGGGACGCTCCCCCGTGCGCGGGCTGGGTCCGACGTCCGGCGGAACGGCGAGATGCCCGTCGTCACCCACGACCGCACGGACCCGCGCCTCGGTGAAGACGAGCTCCGCCCGCTCCTCCGGGTCGTCCTTGTCGACGGGGACGTAGGCCGCTCCGGCGGTGAGGATCGCGAGGATCGAGAGGTACAGGTCGGCGCGTCCGGACGTCGCCCGGACGCCGACCCGGTCCCCCGGCCCGACCCCCTGCTCGACGAGCCGGGCCGCCCGCGCACCGACCTCGGTGAGGAGCTGCGCGTAGGTCAGCGGCCGGCCGTCGTCGATCGCCGGGGCCTCCGGGTGGGCGGCCGCCGTCGAGGCGAGGACGTCGAGGAGCGTCCTCGGAGCGGGCGCGCGGTCGGCCGCGAGGAGAGGGTCGGGCGAGGTGGTGACGGGCTGCACACTGCTCCAGGGCTGGTGGATGGTCCTGGGCGAAGGGTAGACGGGCCAGGTGCACGCCGGGCGAACGGACGGTGTCGGTGGACGGTGCCCCGGCGGTGCTCGGAGCTGTGCGCGGCGGCTGCGACGGCGCGTCGGCGGCCGCCGGGCCCGCGTCACCTGACGGAAACTCCCCGGACACACCGCGGTCGTACCGTCGCAGCACGACGCACGCACGGGACGCGGCGCCGCACGTGGCCGGTGACCGCGGAGGGGGGGTCCATGACCGACAGCCTGCTCGACCTCGTCGACCCCTTCGTCGGCACGGAGGCCACCGCCCTGCCTCCTGCGACGGGTCTCGCGGCGACCTGGTGGGCGCCGAAGCCTCAGGTCGGGAACACCCACCCGGGCGCGTGCCATCCGCTCGGCATGGTGTCCGCGTGCGCGTACTCGGGCGCGTACCCCACCGGCTACGGGCGCTACGACATCAGCACGGAGGGGCTGCCGACGTCGCTCGCCGACGACCAGCTCGCGTCGGGCGTCACGCACTTCCAGCAGTCCGGCACCGGGGCGATCCGCAAGTACTACAACTACCTCCGGGTGACGCCGATGCTCGAGCCCCTCGACGCGCTGGGGCGCACGTGGGCGCTGCACGACGAGGTCGCCTCGCCCGGCTACTACGCGGCGACGCTCGCGAGCGGCGTGCGCTGCGAGGTGACGGTGGGGCCCAAGAGCGCCGTGCACCGCTTCACGTTCCCCGAGCACCCTGACGCCCGGATCGTCGTGGACCTCTCGCTCGGTGGCCTGGCCATCCCGTACGGCGCGACCGTCCCGCTGCGCGCCCACCTCGGGACCCTCGGGCCGGGGTCCGCCTACGGCGAGATCGTCGTCGAGGGCGCACCGCTGGCCGCGCACCTCGAGTGCGACGCCCCGCGCTGGCGCCAGATGCTCTGGTACGACCGGCGCCTCATGCCCGGCAGCACGCGCCTGGAGTTCGGCGACATCCGGCCGACGACCCTGCGCCCGTTCGGCCTCATGTGGGCGGGACCGACGAGCGCGGGCCAGGTCGTCGAGCTGCGCGTCGGGTTCTCCCTGCGCGGGCCCGAGCGGGCCCGCGACAACCTCGTCACGGACTGCGGACCGGGACCGGCGTCGTTCGCGGAACGGCGCACGGTCACGACGGCCACGTGGCGCGAGCACCTCGGTCGCGTCGAGGTCGACGGCGCGGACGACGAGCGCCGCTCGGTCTTCGCGACGGCGCTCTACCACTCGCTCCTCAAGCCCTGCCTCGCCCCCGACGAGAGCCCGTTCTGGCCGACCGACGGGCCGTTCGCGTACGACGTCTCGACGATGTGGGACATCTACCGCACGCAGCTTCCCCTGCTCACGACGTTCTTCCCGGAGCGCGCCGTCGAGCTCGCGACGGCGCTGCTGCACATCTGCGAGGAGGAGGGCAACTTCCCCATCGGCTACCGGATGGCGCGCGGCGCGGACCGGTTCTCGCGGCAGGCCAGCGCTCTCGTCCAGACGTTCCTCGCCGACCTGTGCGCGCTCGAGGTCCCGGGGATGGACTGGGACTGGGCCCTGGTCCACATGCACAACGACCTGCGCCGCACGTACGGCGAGGACTACCTCCTGCACGGCGTCGCGCACCCGATCAGCCACACGCTCGACCTCGCGTTCGGGTACTGGTGCACCGAGCGGGTCGCGCGTCGCGTCGGCGACGTCGCGCTCGCCGACGAGCTCGCCCGGCTCGCCACCGGGTGGGCCAACGCGTTCGACCCGTCCACCGGGCTGCTGCACGACTCGACCTTCTACGAGGGCGGGCGCTGGAACTACTCGTTCCGCCTCGTGCACGACATGGCGGCACGGATCGCGCTCGCGGGAGGTGACGACGCGTTCGTCGCGCTGCTCGACCGGTTCTTCGGGTACGGCGCAGAGCCGGTCGTCCAGCCGGGCGAGCGGCCAGGCGTCGCGGAGATGGCCGCGGGCTACGCGCTCGACCGGTTCGAGGGGCTGAACAACGAGCCCGACATGGAGGCCCCGTGGACCTACCACTACGCGGGCCGGCCCGACCGCACGGCCGAGGTCGTGCACGCGGCCGTGCACCAGCGGTTCGGCCCCGGTCCCGGTGGGCTGCCCGGCAACGACGACTCCGGCGGGCTGAGCTCCTGGTACGTGTGGGCGTCGCTCGGGCTGTTCCCCGTCGCCGGGCAGGCGCTCTTCCTCGTCAGCGCCCCGGCCTTCTCCGAGTCCCGTCTGAAGGTCCCTGGCGGGGTCCTCACGATCGAGACCACCGGGTTCACGCCGCCGGGCCGGTCGACGCCGCCGCAGTACGTCCGCGCCGCCTGGCTCGACGGGCGCCCGCTCACCCGGACCTGGGTCCCCGCGAGCACCGTCCGTGGCGGCGGGCGACTCCTCCTCGAGCTCGGGTCGGAGCCGGCCGCGTGGGGCACCGCCCTCGCCGACAGGCCTCCGTCCTTCCCACCACCCCGGTACCTCACCACACCCACCCCACCCTCCCGGGAGACGCCATGAACCGCACCGACGCCACCCGCGACCGCCGACTCGTGATCGTCGTCCGCGCCGACCCCGTGATCTGCGGCCACTCCGGAGAGGCGCGCAACCTCGCGGAGGCCGCGCTCCACCGAGGGTTCACCGACGTCCGGATCGTCACGTGGCCGGTCGACCGGCTGCGCGAGGCCGGGCTGCCGCTCAAGCCGCTCGACACCGTCCTGCCCTACAGCCCGGGCATCACCGTCGAGCGGCCGGAGCCCGTCGGCGACTACAAGGTCCCCGACGGCCGGTACCTCGCCGGGCTCACGGGTCGGCTCGTCGAGCTCTTCACCGACGGCGTCCCGACGGTCTGCCTCTCGCTCTACCTCAGCCCGCACACGACCGCGGTCTCCGACGCGGTGCGCGTCGCGCGCAGCACCGGTCTGCCGGTCGACGTCGCGACCGTCGCCGAGGCCGTCGGCTCGGACGTGACGAACGTCGTGCGCTCGTGCGTCGAGGCCGGGCGGTTCGGCGCCGCCGCGCACGTGCTCGCCGACTACCTGTCCAACGACCTGTGCGTCGCCGTGTCCCGCTACACGCGCGACCTCATCGTCGCGTGCGCCCAGGAGATCGACGACCGGCACGGCACCTTCTTCGCGCCGCAGTGCCGCGAACGGGTGCGGGTCTCGTACCCGGCGATCGACACGAGCGCGTACACGGAGCTCGACCCGGCGACGACGGCCGCCGTCCTCGAGCGCCGGGGCCTCGTCGCGGAGGGCTACGTGCTCTACCTCTCCCGGCTCGCCGCCGCGAAGGGCGTCGACGACCTGATCGACGGGTTCGCATGCTCCGGTGCGGCCGCGACGCACCGGCTCGTCGTCGCGGGCCGTGGCCCGCAGGAGGCGGAGCTGCGCGCGCAGGCCGCCGCGAGCACGGTCGCCGACCGCATCACGTTCCTGGACGACGTCGACGACGCGGAGAAGCCGCACCTCATGGCGGCGAGCGCCGCGTTCGTGCTCCCGAGCAAGCCGCGACCCGAGTTCGTCGAGACGTTCGGCATCGCCCTCACCGAGTCGATGCTCGCGGGCGGCGGGCCCGTCGTGACGACCGACACCGGAGGCATCGGCGAGGCCGTCGGTGACCACGCGACGATCGTCCCGGTCGCCGACCCGGCGGCGATCGCCCGCGCCCTCGACGAGATCCTGGCGGCCGACCCGGCGGCGCGGGCGCGCGCGCGAGAGGCCGCGCGCGCCCACGCGCTGCAGTTCGACCGTGCCACCGTGCTCGACGGCATGCTGCGAGCGCTCGCGCTCAGCCCCGACGCTCCGGCATGGCTCACACCGTGGGAGCCGGCCGCCGTGTGACGTCCGGGGCGTACCGGTCCACGAGACCGCGGAACGCCTCGGCGGCCGTCTCGCGCGCCGCCGCACGCTTCCCCGCGACACCGTCGGCCGCCACGCCGTTGCTCGCCGTCCCGACGGCCGTCCGCGCACGGTCCAGCTCGTCCTCGACGAACCTCGCGAGAACGCCCGGGACCGTGCCCGTGCCGGCCTCGCGCGTGACCGCCTTGCGCGCCACGAGGTCCGCCGCCGCGCGCACGACGACGCCCGGCGCAGCGGACTCCTCGAGAAGCCGCAGCAGGTCGATCGGCGGCGCCACCGCGCCGTCGTGCACGCGCAGCCAGCGCAGGGCCGCGGCGGGACGCAGGACGTAGAAGAACGTCTTGAGGCGCGGCCCGGCGGCGCCGGTACCGGCGACCAGAGCGCCGTCGTCGCCCGCCCCGTGCCGTCGCCCCTGGGCGAGCGCGACGTGCAGGTAGTGCCGTCGCAGGGCGTCGCGCTCCACGACCTGCTCCGCGAGCCGCAGCATCTCGGCCCGGAACCCGTCGTCCCCGCGATAGACGATCGGCGACCGCAACCACTCCGTCACGGTCGCGTTCCCGCGCACCATCAGGCGCACGGCCTTGAGCAGGTCCCAGCCGTTGACGTCGAGCACGGCGTCGAGCGGCGTCTCGACGACGTCGCGCGCCGGCCAGGGGTCGAGGTAGTCCGCGCGCGACCGCACGTACAGGAAGCGGCAGTCGTAGTCGGAGTCCGGCGACGGGAAACCCCAGGCCCGGCTCCCGCTCTCCACGGCGAGCGGGATCGCGACCCGCTCGTCCCGCACCACGGCGTCGAGCCGCGCGTCGACCCGACGCACGACCTCGGGGTCCAGGGAGTCGGGCACGGCGCGCATCCCGAGATGGTAGGGGCGTCGCCGGGTCGCTGTCGCTCCGTTTCCGTCCCGCTCGACCGCTCACGCCGCCATCTCGAGAGTGCGGTACGACGACGCCCGGGTGGGTGCGCCGTGCGGCGCGCCCACCCGGGCGTCAGGTCGTGCGCACCCTCACGGGTGCGACGGCGTCACTTCCGGGTGTCGGAGTGGTCGCCGATCTTGTGCACGAGGATCGAGTTCGTCGTGCCGGGCTGGCCGACCGGCGCGCCGGACACCACGACGACGAGGTCGCCGACCTCGGCGAGACCGTTGGCCTGCAGGGTCGTGTCGACCTGGCCGACCATCGCGTCCGTGTTCTCCACCTCGGGGACCTGGTACGTCTGCGTGCCCCACGTGAGCGACAGGACGTTGCGCACGTGCTCGCGCGGCGTGAAGGCGAGCAGCGGGATCGACGAGCGCAGGCGCGACATGCGACGCGCCGAGTCGCCCGACTGCGTGAACGTCACGAGGTACTTGACGCCGAGGATCTCGCCGATCTCCGCAGCGGCACGGGTGATCGCGCCACCGCGGGTGTGCGGCGTCGAGCCGAGCGGGGCGATGCGCTCGCGTCCGGCCTCCTCCGTCGCCTCGATGATGCGGGCCATCGTCTGGACGGTGAGGATCGGGTACTCCCCGACGCTCGTCTCGCCGGACAGCATGACCGCGTCCGCGCCGTCGAGCACGGCGTTGGCGCAGTCCGACGCCTCGGCGCGCGTGGGGCGCGGCGAGTTCGTCATGGACTCGAGCACCTGCGTGGCCACGATGACGGGCTTCGCGTTGCGGCGCGCGAGCTCGACGATGCGCTTCTGCACGAGCGGGACCTGCTCGAGCGGGAGCTCGACCGCGAGGTCGCCGCGCGCGACCATGACGCCGTCGAAGGCGTCGACGATCTCGGCGAGGTTGTCGATCGCCTGCGGCTTCTCGATCTTCGCGACGACCGGGACCGTGCGGCCCTCCTCGTCCATGATCGCCTTGACGTCGTCGAAGTCGGCCGCGGAGCGAACGAACGACAGCGCGATGATGTCGGCGCCGAGGCGCAGCGCCCACCGGAGGTCGTCGCGGTCCTTCTCGGACAGCGCCGGGACGGAGACGGCGACCCCGGGCAGGTTGATGCCCTTGTTGTTGGACACCGGGCCGGCGACCTCGACGCGGGTGACCACGCGCGGTCCCTCGACCGCCGTGACCCGGACGAGCACCTTGCCGTCGTCGATGAGCAGCGGGTCCCCGACGCGTGCGTCGCCCGGCAGGCCCTTGTGGGTCGTCGAGACGAGCTCCTTGGTGCCGACGACGTCCTCGGTCGTGATGGTGAACGTGTCACCCTCGTCGAGCCAGTGCTTCTCGTCGCCGCCGAAACGCCCGAGGCGGATCTTCGGCCCCTGGAGGTCGACGAGGACGGCGACGGAGCGGCCCGAGGCCGCTGCGGCCTCACGGACGCCGTGGTAGACGGCCTCGTGCTCCGCGGCGCTGCCGTGGCTCCGGTTGATCCGGGCCACGTCCATCCCGGCGTCGACGAGCGCCTTGAGCTGCTCCTTCGACTCGGTCGCGGGTCCGATGGTGCAGACGATCTTTGCTCTGCGCATATCTCCAGCCTCTGGTTCTCCGACCGGCCGCGAGCCGGTCGTCGCGGGGTGCCCCTCCCAGGATGCCCCGCTCATCGTCCCGGCGCCGGACACCCGGCGCCGGGGTGCACGTCAAGCGCGCAAGGACACGGTGCTCGCGCGTACCGGCGCGGGCAGCTCCGTCCCTCCCTGAAGGTAGGCGTCGACGGAGGCCGCCGCCGCCCGACCCTCGGCGATCGCCCACACGATCAGCGACTGACCGCGCCCGGCGTCCCCCGCCACGAAGACGCCGGGGAGCGTCGACGCGAAGTCGTCGTCACGGGCCACGAGCCCGCGGTCCGTCAGCCCGGCCTCCGACTGCCCCGTGAGGGTGTGCGTCTCGGGACCGGTGAAGCCCATCGCGACGAGCACGAGGTCTGCGGGGATCTCGCGCTCGGTGCCCGCCTTCGGCACGCGGCGGCCGTCGGGCAGGTACTCGGTCTCCGCGACGCGCAGCGCCGTGACCCTTCCCGCCTCGTCACCGAGGAGCTCGACGGTCGAGGCGAGGTACTCGCGCTCGCCGCCCTCCTCGTGCGAGGACGACACCTCGAAGACGATGGGGTCGGTCGGCCAGGGCTGGCTCGCGGCCCGCTCGAGCGGGGGCTGCTTGCCGATGGCGAGGGTCGTGACGCTCGCCGCGCCCTGGCGCAGCGACGTGCCGAGGCAGTCGGAGCCGGTGTCGCCGCCGCCGATGACGATGACGTGCTTGCCCGTCGCCGTGATCTGCCCGGGGACCTCGTGACCTGCGACGACCTCGTTCGCCTGGTGGAGGAACTCCATCGCGAAGTGGACGCCGTCGAGCTCGCGGCCGGGGATCGTGAGGTCGCGCGGCACCGTGGCGCCCGTCGCGACGACGACCGCGTCGAAGCGGGCGCGCAGCTCGTCCCACGTGATGTCGACGCCGATCTCGACGCCGGGGCGGAACCGCGTGCCCTCGGCCTCCATCTGCGCGATGCGGCGGTCGATGTGGACCTTCTCGAGCTTGAAGTCGGGGATGCCGTAGCGCAGCAGCCCGCCGATCGCGTCGTCCCGCTCGTACACGGCGACCGTGTGGCCGGCGCGCGTGAGCTGCTGCGCGGCGGCGAGCCCGGCCGGGCCGGACCCGACGACGGCGACCGTCGAGCCGGTGAGGCGCTGAGGCACCTGCGGCGTGACGTAGCCCCGGGCGAACGCCTCGTCGATGATCGAGACCTCGACGTTCTTGATCGTCACCGCCGGCTGGTTGATGCCGAGCACGCAGCTCGACTCGCACGGCGCCGGGCACACGCGACCCGTGAACTCCGGGAAGTTGTTCGTCTCGTGGAGGCGGTCGATCGCGTCGGCCCACTGCTCGCGGTAGACGAGGTCGTTCCACTCCGGGATGAGGTTCCCGAGCGGGCAGCCCTGGTGGCAGAACGGGATGCCGCAGTCCATGCAGCGGCCCGCCTGCTCCTTGAGGAAGACCTGCCCCTCCTCGAGGTGGGCGTGCACGTCCTGCCAGTCCCGCAGGCGCACGGCGACGGGCCGGTTCGGCGGGAGCTCGCGCTCCCGCACCTTCAGAAAGCCACGGGGGTCAGCCACGGGCCACCTCCAGAATCTGGTCCCACACGCCCGGTGCCGCAGGGTCGAGACCCGAGGACTCGGCCTTCTCCAGCGCGGAGCGCATGCGCGCGAAGTCGGTCGGCAGCACGCGGGTGAACCGCCGGACCGCCGCGGGGAAGTCGTCGAGGAGCTCGGCCGCGAGCAACGACCCGGTCTCCTCGTGGTGCCGCCGCACGAGCTGCTCCACGAGCTCGACCTCGGCGTCCTCGAGCGGGCCGAGGCCCAGCTCCCCGGTGGCGAGCGCGCTCGTGTTGACCGACGCCTCGCGCAGGTCGAGGACGTACGCCGTGCCACCGGACATGCCGGCGCCGAAGTTGCGCCCGGTCGGCCCGAGCACGAGCACGGTTCCGCCCGTCATGTACTCGCAGCCGTGGTCGCCCACACCCTCGACGACGAGCGTCGCGCCCGAGTTGCGCACGCCGAAGCGCTCGCCGACGCGCCCACGCAGGAAGATCTCGCCGGACGTCGCGCCGTAGCCGATGACGTTGCCCGCGACGACGTTGCTCGATCCCGTGAGCACGGCGTTGCGGTCGGGCCGCACCACGATGCGCCCGCCCGACAGTCCCTTGCCGACGTAGTCGTTCGCGTCGCCGAACAGGCGCAGCGTGACACCGCGCGGCACGAACGCGCCGAACGACTGGCCGGCGGACCCGGTGAGGGTGACGTCGATCGTGTCGTCGGGCAGGCCCTCGCCGCGGTAGCGCTTGGTGACCTCGTGACCGAGCATCGTCCCGACGGTGCGGTTGACGTTGCGCACCGACAGGGAGATCCGGACCGGCTCCTGCCGCTCGAGCGCGTCGGCCGCGAGCGAGATGAGCTGGTTGTCGAGCGCCTTGTCCAGGCCGTGGTCCTGCGTCGTGGTGTTCCGCAGCGAGGAGCCCTCCACCGGGACCGGCCGCTCGAGCACGGGACCGAGGTCCAGGCCCTGCGCCTTCCAGTGGTCGACGGCCTTGCGCGTGTCGAGCAGCTCGACGCGGCCGACGGCCTCCTCGATGCTGCGGAAGCCCAGCCGCGCGAGGTACTCGCGCACCTCCTCGGCGATGAACTCGAAGAAGTTCACGACGAACTCGGGCTTGCCCGTGAACCGCGAGCGCAGCTCGGGGTTCTGCGTCGCGACGCCCACCGGGCACGTGTCGAGGTGGCAGACGCGCATCATGACGCAGCCGGAGACGACCATCGGTGCGGTCGCGAAGCCGAACTCCTCGGCTCCGAGCAGCGCCGCCACGACGACGTCGCGACCGGTCTTCATCTGCCCGTCCACCTGCACGACGATGCGGTCGCGCAGGTTGTTGAGCACGAGCGTCTGCTGGGTCTCGGCGAGGCCGATCTCCCACGGCGTCCCGGCGTGCTTGAGCGACGTGAGCGGGCTCGCGCCCGTGCCGCCGTCGTGCCCGGAGATGAGCACGACGTCCGCGTGCGCCTTGGACACGCCCGTCGCGACCGTGCCCACGCCGAACTCGGACACGAGCTTGACGTGGATGCGTGCCGCGGGGTTCGCGTTCTTCGCGTCGTGGATCAGCTGCGCGAGGTCCTCGATCGAGTAGATGTCGTGGTGCGGCGGCGGCGAGATGAGGCCGACGCCCGGCGTCGAGTGCCGGGTCTTCGCGACCCACGGGTACACCTTGTGCCCCGGGAGCTGACCGCCCTCGCCGGGCTTGGCGCCCTGCGCGAGCTTGATCTGGATGTCGTCGGCGTTGGTCAGGTACTCGCTCGTGACGCCGAAGCGTCCCGACGCGATCTGCTTGACCTTCGAGCGACGCTCCGGGTCGTAGAGGCGCTCGGAGTCCTCGCCGCCCTCGCCCGTGTTCGAGCGGCCGCCGAGGCGGTTCATGGCGATGGCGAGCGTCTCGTGCGCCTCGGCCGAGATCGAGCCGTAGGACATCGCGCCGGTGTTGAACCGCTTGACGATCTCGCTCACCGGCTCGACCTCGTCGAGCGGCACCGCGGGACGGTCCCCCTCGCGCAGCGCGAGCAGGCCGCGCAGCGTCATGAGCCGCGACGACTGCTCGTCGACCCGGTGCGTGTAGTCGCGGAAGACGTCGAACCGACGCTCGCGCGTCGAGTGCTGCAGGCGGAACACCGTCTCGGGGTCGAAGAGGTGCTCCTCGCCGTCCCGGCGCCACTGGTACTCGCCGCCGGTGGTGAGGCGCACGTGCGCCTGGTGGTTGCCCGAGGCGGGGTACGCCTCGGCGTGCCGTGCCGCGACCTCGGCCGCGACCACGTCGAGACCGATGCCGCCGAGCCGCGAGGTCGTGCCCGCGAAGTAGTCGCGCACGAGGTCGTGCGAGAGCCCGACGGCCTCGAAGACCTGGGCGCCGCGGTACGAGGAGATGGTCGAGATGCCCATCTTGCTCATGACCTTGAGCACGCCCTTGCCGAGCGCCTTGATGAGGTTCGCGACGGCCTTCTCGGGGTCCACCGCGAGGTAGCCGCGACGCGCGAGGTCCTCGACCGTCTCCATCGCGAGGTACGGGTTGACCGCGGCCGCGCCGTACCCGATGAGGAGTGCGACGTGGTGCGTCTCGCGCACGTCCCCCGCCTCGACGACGAGCGACACCTGGGTACGGGTGTGCCGGCGCAGGAGGTGGTGGTGCACGGCGCTCGAGAGCAGGAGCGACGGGATCGGCGCGAGGTCGGAGTCGGAGTCGCGGTCGGACAGCACGATGAAGCTCGCGCCGGCCTCCACGTGCGCGTCGACCTCCGCGAAGATCTCCTCGAGCCGCTCGAGCAGCGCCTCTCCCCCGCCCGCGACGCGGTACAGGCCGCGGACGGTGACCGCGCGGAAGATCCCGGCGAGGCTCGGGTCCTTGTCGACGCGGATGATCTTGGCGAGCTGGTCGTTGTCGAGCACGGGGAACGGCAGCACGAGCTTGCGCGCGTGCTCCGGCGTGTCGACGAGGAGGTTCGGCTCGGGGCCGATCGCCCCGCCGATCGACGTCACGAGCTCCTCGCGGATCGCGTCGAGCGGCGGGTTCGTCACCTGGGCGAACATCTGCGTGAAGTAGTCGAACAGCAGTCGCGGGCGCTCGGAGAGCACCGCGACGGGCGTGTCGGTGCCCATGGCGCCGAGCGGCTCGGCCCCCGTGTTGCCCATCGGCGTGAGGATGACCTTGAGCTCCTCCTCCGTGTAGCCGAAGGCACGCTGGCGGCGCTGCACCGACGCAGGGCTGTGCGCGACGTGCTCGCGCTCGGGGAGCTGGTCGAGGTAGACCGAGTTGTCGGCGACCCACTGCGCGTAGGGGCGCTGCGCGGCGAGCTGGGACTTGATCTCCTCGTCCTCGACGATCCGGCCCTGGCCGGTGTCGACGAGGAACATGCGGCCGGGCTCCAGGCGGCCCTTGCGGACGATCGTCGCGGGGTCGAGGTCGAGCACGCCCGCCTCGCTCGCCAGCACGACGAGCCCGTCCTCGGTCACCCAGTAGCGCCCGGGGCGCAGGCCGTTGCGGTCGAGCACGGCGCCGATGAGGGTGCCGTCCGTGAAGTTCAGGCAGGCCGGGCCGTCCCACGGCTCCATGAGGGCCGCGTGGTACTCGTAGAACGCGCGCAGGTCCGGGTCCATGTCGGCGTGGTTCTCCCACGCCTCCGGGATCATCATGAGGACCGCGTGCGGCAGCGGACGCCCCGACAGGTGCAGGAGCTCGAGCACCTCGTCGAAGCTCGCGGAGTCGCTCGAGCCGTCGGAGCACACGGGCAGCAGCGGCGCGAGGTCGCCGAGCGCCTCGCTCTCCAGCGTGCCCTCGCGCGCGGCCATCCAGTTGCGGTTGCCGCGCACCGTGTTGATCTCGCCGTTGTGCGCGATCATGCGGAACGGCTGCGCGAGCGGCCACGACGGGAACGTGTTCGTCGAGAAGCGCGAGTGCACGAGCGCGATCTCGCTCGCGTAGCGCGGGTCGGACAGGTCCGGGAAGAACGGCTCGAGCTGGGCCGTCGTGAGCATGCCCTTGTACGTGAGCGTCCGTGCGGACAGCGACGCGAAGAACAGGCCCAGCTCGTTCTCGGCACGCTTGCGCAGCCGGAACGTGCGGCGGTCGAGCGCGACGCCCGAGAGCTCGCGCGCCGGGTCGGCGACGACGACCTGGCGGAACGTGGGCATGGAGGCGCGGGCCGACGGGCCGACGAGGTCGGCCGTGACCGGCACGTCGCGCCAGGCGAGGACGTCGAGCTTCTCCTCGGCCGCGATCGCCTCGACCCCGCGGACGGCGGCCGCTGCGGCCTCGTCGTCCTGCGGGAGGAACGCCATGCCGATCGCGTAGTGCCCCGGGGGCGGGAGCTCGGCGTCGACGACGTCGCGCACGAAGGCGTCGGGGATCTGCGTGAGGATCCCGGCGCCGTCGCCGCTGTTCTCCTCGGCGCCGACGGCGCCGCGGTGGTCGAGGTTGAGCAGGGCGGTGAGCCCTGCGTCAACGATGTCGCGTCCGGGCGTACCGCGCAGCGTCGCCACGAAGGCGACACCGCACGCGTCGTGCTCGGCGGCGGGGTCGTACAGACCGAGAGCCGTGGGAGCCACGGACAGGGCAGGTGCCCTGTACGCGTCCCGATGCTGCGGCGTGGTCATCAACACCGTCCTCACAGGCGCCCGGCCATGACGGCCGGGCTGGTTCCAGCTGGGGGGATTCGGGACGTCTTCGGCCCTACGGACATGACAGAACCCACCGGGCGGTCGCCCGGCGGATTCGCCGATGAATGACGGGAGCTCAGCGACCTGGGTCTGGTCGCGCGGCACCTGCCTGCTCGGACTCCTCCGAGTCGTCGGAGTCCTCGGTCTGCTCGGCGTCCTCGTCACCGGTCGACTGCTCGACCGGCTCCTCCGACGCCGTGGCGGTCGTCTCCTCGGGCGATCCCTCGGAGGACGTCTCCAGAGAGACCGTCTCCTCGCGCCCGGGGTGGCGACGCCCGACAACGATAAACGCTACCAACGCACCGACACCGACCACGATCGAGGTCCAGACGTTCAGCCGAAGACCCCAGACGAGCTCGGCCTCGTCGATGCGCAACATCTCGATCCACACCCGACCCAGCGTGTAGACGAAGACGTACAGCCAGAATACCCGACCATGACCGAGCCGGAACCGACGGTCCACGTAGATCAGGAGCAGGGCAGCGCCGATGTTCCAGACCATCTCGTACAGGAACGTCGGGTGGAACAGCGTCCCGGGCGGGAACCCGGCGGCCGCGGCGACCGAGTCGTCGACCCGCAGGCCCCACGGGAGCGTCGTCGGCGACCCGAACAGCTCCTGGTTGAACCAGTTTCCGAGCCGCCCGACCGCCTGGGCGAGCAGGAGGCCGGGCGCGAGCGCGTCGGCGAACGCGGGGAAGCTGACCTTCTGCCGGCGGCAGCCGATGTACGCGCCCACGGCGCCGAGCGCGACGGCACCCCAGATCCCCAGGCCGCCCTCCCACACGTACAGCGCGCGGACCGGGTCGCCGCCGGGACCCCAGTACGGGTCGGGCGTCGAGAACACGTGGTAGATCCGGCCGCCGATGATGCCGAACGGCACGGCCCAGAAGGCGATCTCCAGCACGTCGTCCGCCTCGCCGCCGCGCTCGACCCAGCGACGCCGGGTGAGCCACAGCGCGACGACGATGCCCGCGAGGATCGCGAGCGCGTACGCGCGGATCGGGAACGGCCCGAGGTACCACGTGTGCTGCGGCGGGCTGGGGATCGCCGCGGGCAGCGCGCCCGCGGCCTCGACGACCTGCGCGACGGCGAGCGCGGCGCTCATGCGACCACCTCGCCCGTGCGCGCGGCCCCCGCCGTCGCAGCGGCCTCGTCGTCGGCGGCCGGTGGACGAGCCCCGCGGACGCCGTCGACGAGCGACGACGCGACCGCGCGCAGCGCGGCGAGACGCTCCTCCCAGGGCGCGTCCGTGAGCAGCGGGCGGACGAACGCCGAGCCCACGATGACGCCGTCGGCGAAGCGCGCGACCTCCGCGGCCTGCGCGCCGGTCGAGACCCCGAGGCCGACGCACACGAACGGCGCTCCGGCTGCGCGCGTGTCGGCGACGAGCTGCTCGGCGCGCGGTCCGACCTGCGTCCGCTCCCCCGTGACGCCCATGGTCGAGGCCGCGTAGACGAAGCCGCGCGTCGCGCGCACCGTCAGGCGCAGCCGCTCGGGCGTCGAGCTCGGCGCGACGAGGAACACGCGGTCGAGACCGTGGCGGTCCGCGGCCTCGATCCACTCCCGCCCCTCGTCGGGGATGAGGTCCGGCGTGATGAGCCCCGCGCCGCCGGCCGCCGCGAGGTCGCGCGCGAACGCGTCGACGCCGTAGCGCAGGACCGGGTTCCAGTAGGTCATGACGAGGACGGGCACCGTGCCGCCCGTGCGCGAGGACACGGCCTCGACGACGCGGAACACGTCCGCGACGCGGCTCCCCGCGTCCAGCGCGGTCTGCGCCGCAGCCTGGATCACGGGGCCGTCCATCACCGGGTCGGTGTACGGGACGCCCAGCTCGAGGACGTCGACGCCCGCGTCGACGAGCGCGAGCGCGGCCTCGATCGACCGGTCCACGGTCGGGAACCCGACCGGGAGGTAGCCCACGAGCGCCGCCCGTCCTTCGCCCCGCAGCGCGGCGAGGCGGTCGGCGGTGGGCGAGGTGATCACGCCCGGCTCGCCCGGCACCGCAGTGCCACGGGCCTCCTGCACGCCGTTCACAGCTGTCCCTCCGTACCCGTTGCCGTCTCGGCGATCGCGTCGTCGTCCACGAGGTCGAACCACCGTGCGGCGGTCGCCACGTCCTTGTCCCCCCGGCCCGAGAGGTTGACGAGGACCACGTAGTCCTCGCGACCTGCCGCGACGGCGTCGCGGCCGATGCGCAGCGCGCCGGCGAGGGCGTGCGCCGACTCGATCGCCGGGATGATGCCCTCCGTGCGGCACAGCAGGCGGAACGCCTCCATCGCCTCGGCGTCCGTCACGGGCTGGTAGGTCGCCCGCCCGAGGTCGTGCAGCCACGCGTGCGCGGGACCGACGCTCGGGTAGTCGAGCCCGGCGGAGACCGAGTGGCTGGGCAGCGTCTGCCCGTCCTCGTCCTGGAGGAGGTAGGAGCGAGCGCCGTGCAGCACGCCGGGGACGCCGCCGCTGAACCGGGCGGCGTGCCGGCCGGTCTCGACGCCCTCGCCGCCCGCCTCGAACCCGAACAGCTCGACGCCGTCGTCGTCGAGGAACGCGTTGAAGATGCCGAGCGCGTTGGAACCTCCGCCGACGCACGCCGCGACGGCGTCCGGGAGGCGGCCGATCCGGTCGAGGACCTGGGTGCGCGCCTCCTCGCCGATGACGCGGTGGAACTCGCGCACCATCTCGGGGAAGGGGTGGGGCCCGGTCACGGTGCCCAGGAGGTAGTGCGTGGACTCGACGTTCGCGACCCAGTCGCGCAGCGCCTCGTTGATCGCGTCCTTCAGGGTGCGCTGCCCGATCGTCACGGGGACGACCTCGGCGCCCAGGAGCCGCATGCGGGCGACGTTGAGCGCCTGGCGCCGCGTGTCCTCCTCGCCCATGTAGACGACGCACTCGAGGTCGAGCAGCGCCGCGGCCGTCGCCGTCGCGACGCCGTGCTGGCCCGCCCCGGTCTCGGCGATGACGCGCGTCTTGCCCATGCGCTTCACGAGGAGCGCCTGGCCGAGCACGTTGTTGATCTTGTGCGAGCCGGTGTGGTTGAGGTCCTCGCGCTTGAGGAACATCCGGACGGCGCCCGGGGCACCGCCGACGTGCTCGGCGAAGCGAGCGACCTCCGTGAGCGGGCTGGGCCGACCGGTGTACTCGCGCTGCAGGCGCGCGAGCTCGTTGACGAACGCCGGGTCGTCGAGCGCCTTGCGGTACTCGGTCTCGAGCTCGTCGAGGGCGGCGATGAGCGCCTCGGGGACGAAGCGTCCGCCGAAGGCACCGAAGTACGGGCCTTCCTGGTTCGCGAGCGAGCGGGTGAGCTCGGCGCGCACCGAGGCGGTGTCGGCAGTCTCAGGGGTGGTGGGTGTCGAGTCGGGCACGGGGCCGGACCTCCTGCGGGAGACGGGGTGGGGGCCGGGGCGCGGCACCTGCTGCGTGACGGTCGGGGACGGTCGACGCCTCAGGGCCGCACGGACCACAGGGACGGGTGCGCACCGGCCGCCACGAGGTCCGCGACGGACGCGCGCGGGGCGTCGTCCGTGACGAGCGCCTCCCCGACGAGCACGGCGTGGGCCCCGGACCGCGCGTAGTCCATGACGTCGTGCGGTCCGCGCACACCCGACTCGGCGACGCGCACGACCTCGTCGGGGATGGCGGGCGCGAGGCGCGCGAAGGTGGTGCGGTCGACGTCGAGCGTCTTGAGGTCGCGCGAGTTCACGCCGACGACGCGGGCGCCGGCGTCGAGCGCGCGCCCCACCTCGTCGAGGGTGTGGACCTCGACGAGAGCTGTCATGCCGAGCGAGTGCACCCGCTCCACGAGCGACGTGAGCACCGTCTGCTCGAGCGCGGCGACGATGAGGAGCACGATGTCCGCGCCGTGGGCGCGCGCCTCCCACACCTGGTAGGGCGTCACGACGAAGTCCTTGCGCAGCACGGGCACGTCGACGCGCGCGCGGACGGCGTCCAGGTCTGCGAGGCTGCCGTTGAACCGACGCTGCTCGGTGAGCACGGAGATCGCGGACGCGCCGCCCTTCTCGTACTCGCCGGCGAGCTCGGCGGGGTCGGCGATCGAGGCGAGCACGCCCTTGCTCGGGCTCGAGCGCTTCACCTCGGCGATGATCGCGACGGCGTGGTCCGCCTTCAGGCGGCTCACGCACTCGAGCGCGCCCGGCACGCGTGACGCACGCTCCTTGAGGTCGTCCAGCGAGGTCGTCGCCTGGCGTGCCGCGAGATCCTCGCGCACCCCGGCGACGATGTCGTCGAGTACCGTCATCGCCCCATCACTCCCCGTGCTCGTCCCCTCGGCCTCCGTCGTCGGTCGACCCGAACGGGCTCGTCCACAGGTACGAGTCAGCCCGTTGACACGGAGGTATCTGCCATCGTAGAGCCGTGCCCGAGTGACGATGACCACGGCCCACCCCGCGAGACGTGCGCCGGAGCCCTCAGGAGGGGCTGGGCCCGAGCCACTCGGCGAGCCCCGGGACGTTGCGCAGGACGCCGAACGCGACGAGCACGACGAGGCCCGTCCACGCCACGGAGGGCGGCAGGCTCGGACCCGGTCGGCCCTTCCACGCACGGACGAGCCACACCGACCACAGGCCCACGAGCAGCGGTGCGACGAGCACCCAGAGCGGGTTCATCGACCAGGCGCCGGCGACGTCGAGGTGGACCAGGTCGTGCGTCGCGCGGAGCCCTCCGCACCCCGGGCACGCGAGGCCCGTCAGCGCGAGCAGGGGGCACGTGAGGAAGTGGCCGGGCCGGTTCGGGTCGACGAGCCCGACGTACGCGACGCCCGCCGCGACCGCGGCGCCGGTCGCCAGCGGCGCCGCCGCACCCCGCGGCCCGCGAACGCGGTGCTCGGGCTCCGGCTCGGGCGGTCCGCCGACCGGCACGCCGCTCGGGAGCGTCCCGCTCCGGGACGACGGCTCGCTCACTGCTGGTCCGGGATCGACCCGACCCAGGCGAGCAGCGCGGGGAAAAGGACCGCGGCCAGGGCGATCGCGACGACGGAGAGCCCGACGGCGACCCAGCCGAGCACGATGCCCGCAGTGGCCAGGCCGCCGTTGTCAGCCTGGCCGTTCGCGACCGCACGCCTCGCCTGCGTGCCGAGGATGATCGCAGGGATGCCCGTCAGCAGCCCGCAGCTCAGGACGAACGACGCGATGCCGAGGACGAGCGACCACACCGCGAGACCGTTCTGCGGGAGGGCCGGCGGGTACGGGCCGGGTCCGGGGTACGGAGCAGCCGCGGGGTACGGGCCGCTGGCGGAGTACGGACCAGCGCCCGGGTACGGCGCAGCGCCGGCGTACGGCGTCGCCGGAGCGCTCTCGCCCTCCGGCTGTCCGCTGACCGGCGGCTGGGTCACCGCGAGACGGACTTCTGCCCGTAGCCCATGTTCCGGAGCACGACACCGGCCACGAGGCTCAGCGCGACGACGCCCATGCCGACCCAGAAGAGCCAGACGGCGGAGGAGACGTCCGAGACCGCAGGGAGCACGACGCCGACCGCGGCGACGAGCGCACCGGTCATGATGCCGATCATCGTGGTCCACGCGGCGACGGTGTGCCCGTGGTTGGTGGGCGGTGCCGCGGGCGGGAGGTAGGCGATCTCGGTCGTCTTCTGGTTCTCGGCCATGGGGGTCGTGCCTTTCGTCATGATGTGCAGCCAGACTATCGGACCCGTCCTCGGCGCCGCGCGGTGCGGCGGGCCCTCGGCCGGGTCGTGGGGACGGGTTCTGGGGGTCAGCGGTCGGTGGGGTCCTCGCCCCGGGACAGCGCGTCCCAGGCGTCGTGGTCGGTGAGGTCGTCCCGCGGGGTCCGCGCCGGGTCGTGGGTGCCCGTGCCCGGGCGCGCCGCCGTCGGGCCCACGGTCGCGCCCCCGGCGTCGTCTCGCGCCGGGCCGCCGGTCGCGGAGGCGTCGCGCTCGTGCCGCGTCGAGGCCTGCTGCCAACCGCGCGAGCCGATGGCGACCCACGCCACCGCCAGGACGGTCAGCACGCCGAGCGCGGCCGCGACCCACGGCGCCGGTGTGAGCGAGACGGCCGACGTGAGCTCGGTGACCCCGGTCGCCTCGGCGACGGCGGAGCGCGCGCTCGGCTCGGGGTCGAGCGCGACGCCGAGCGCCGCGGCGGTGGTGACCGCGCCGCTGGCCGCCGCGACGGCGAGCACGACCCACCGCCCGACGCGGCCGACCAGCCCGAGCGCGAGCCCGGCGGCCACGAGGACGAGCGCGGCGGCGCCGACGCCGGGGGCCGCGGTGGTCCCGCTCACCGAGACCTCCACGACGGGGTCGAGCGCGGTCGCCCCCGTCGTGGTCGACCACGTGACGGCGGACGCGGCGAGCGTCGCGCCCCCGAGCAGCAGGAGCAGCCAGATCGCCGCACGACGCGACGGCCTCCGCGCGCCCGACGTGGCGTCAGTACTCATCGCAGGCCCCGCAGCCGTGCGGCGACCTGGACGGCCCGGACGGCGGCCGCGGCCTTGTTCCGCGACTCCGCGTACTCCAGCGCCGGGACCGAGTCGGCCACGATCCCGCCGCCGGCCTGGACGCTCGCGCGCCCGTCGCGGATGAGCGCGGTACGGATCGCGATCGCCATGTCCATGTCGCCCGCGAAGTCGAAGTAGCCGGCCGTGCCGCCGTAGATCCCGCGGCGCGCGGGCTCGAGCTCGTCGATCAGCGCGATCGCGCGCGGCTTGGGCGCGCCCGAGAGCGTGCCGGCCGGGAACGTCGCGCGGAACGCGTCGAGCGCCGTCGCGCCGTCGCGCAGGGTGCCCACGACGGTCGAGCACAGGTGCATGATGTGGCTGAACCGCTTGGTCGCCATGAACTCCACGACCTCGACGGACGTCGGCTCGCACACCTTGACGAGGTCGTTGCGCGACAGGTCGACGAGCATGATGTGCTCGGCGCGCTCCTTCGGGTCCTCGAGGAGCTCCTCGCCGAGCGCCACGTCCTCCTCGGGCGTTGCGCCCCGGGGTCGCGACCCCGCGATGGGGAACGTCACGACCCGGCCGGCGGTCACCTTGACGAGCGTCTCCGGGCTCGACCCGACGACGGCGAACTCCCGCCCGTCGGGGTCGGTGAGCTGGAAGTAGTACATGTACGGGCTGGGGTTGATGGTCCGCAGCGCGCGGTACACGTCGAGCGGCTCCGCGGGGCAGTCGAGGTCGAGGCGCTGGGAGAGCACGACCTGGAAGACCTCGCCCTCCCGGATCGCGTCCTTGCCCGCGACGACCGACGCCTCGAACTCCTCGCGCGTCGAGCGGAACTCGAGCTGGGGCTCGGGCACGTCGGCACCGACCGACACGACGTGCGAGCCGCCGGCGACGAGCCGCGCCTGCATCGCGTCGAGCCGCGCGACGGCGTCCGCGTAGGCCTCGTCGACGCGCTCGTCGGTGTCGTCGAAGTTGATCGCGTTCGCGACGAGCCACACGCTGCCCTCGCGGTGGTCGACCGCGGCGACGTCCGTCGCGAGGCACAGCGTCAGCTCGGGCACCCCGAGCTCGTCGGGCGCCGCGGCGGGCAGCGTGGGCTCCCAGTGCCGGATGACGTCCCAGCCGATTGCGCCCGCGAGGCCCCCGGTGAGCGGCGGGAGGCCGTCGACGGGCGGCGTGCGCAGCGCCTCGAGCGTCGCGTCGAGGACCTCGACGACGTCGCCCTCGGTCGGGATGCCGACAGGCACGTCCCCGGACCACACGGCGCGGCCGTCGCGCGACGTCAGGGTCGCGCGCGACGCGGCGCCGACGAACGACCAGCGCCCCCACGTGCCGTCGGACTCGGCGGACTCGAGCACGAACGTGCCCGGTCGGCCCTGCGCGAGGGTGCGGTACAGCCCGACGGGAGTGACGTCGTCGGCCAGGAGGCGGCGGACCACCGGCACGACGCGGCGCGTCGACGCGAGGGCGCGGAAACCTGCGGCGACCGGCCAGGTCTCGCCCCACGCCGGTCCGCCTGCTGGGACGGTGGTGGGCTCGGCCTGCGCGGTCGCGTTCACTGGTTCTCCTCCTCGGGATCGGTCGCGGGGTCGGTCGTGCGTCCTGCAGCGGCGGGGGCGGTCCCGGCGACCGCGTCGGGGAGCTCCCCGACGACCGCGCCGAGGTCTCCCCCGGCCTCGAAGCACGTGCGGGTGCCCGTGTGGCACGCGGCGCCGACCTGGTGGACCCGCACGAGCAGCGCGTCGCCGTCGCAGTCGAGCGCGACGGAGCGCACGACCTGCACGTGCCCGGACGTGTCGCCCTTGCGCCAGTACTCCTGCCGCGATCGGCTCCAGAACGTCACGCGTCCGCTCGTGAGCGTGCGGTGCAGCGCCTCGTCGTCCATCCAGCCGAGCATGAGCACCTCGCCGGTGTCGTGCTGCTGGACGATCGCGGCGACCAGGCCGGCGTCGTCGCGCTTGAGGCGCGCCGCGACGTCGGGGTCGAGGGAGGTGGTCGGCGCGGGCGGGCGCGTGTCGTCGGGCACCCGAGAATCCTGCCAGACGCCGCGCCTCGCCGGGCCGCGTGTCTCGCCCCGGACGGACGTGGGACCGGTCACCGCGTCTGCGAGACCCACGCGTCGTGCATGTGCGCGTAGACGCCGCCGGCGCGCACGAGCTCGTCGTGGTGCCCGAGCTCGACGACGTGCCCGGCGTCGACCACGACGACGAGGTCGGCGGCCTCGGCCGTGGACAGGCGGTGCGCGATCGTGAGCGTCGACCGCCCCGCCGTGAGCGACGCGAGGGCGCGCGCGATCCGCACCTCGGTCGCCGGGTCGACGGCGGACGTCGCCTCGTCGAGGACGAGCAGGTCGGCCTCCGCGAGGTACGCGCGCAGGAGCGCGACGAGCTGACGCTCCCCCGCCGACAACGACTCCCCGCGCTGGCCGACCTCGGTGTCGAGGCCGTCGGGCAGGTCCGCGACCCAGTCGGCGAGACCGAGCCGTTCGACCGCCGCCTCGATCTGTCCGCGCTCCGGCGTGCCCGCCGCGGGGTCGCCCACGTCGCCCCGCAGGCCGTAGGCCACGTTGTCGGCGAGCGTGCCGTCGAAGAGGAAGCCCTCCTGCGGGACGAGCACGACGCGCTCGCGGAGGCTCGCGGTGCGGAGCTCGCGCAGGTCGACCCCGTCGAGCAGCACCCGGCCGGCGGTGGGGTCCATGAGCCGCGTGACGAGCTTCGCGATCGTCGTCTTGCCCGACCCGGTCGCGCCGACCACCGCGACCGAGGCGCGGGCCGGCAGGTCGAGGTCGACCCCGTGCAGCACCTCCGGGCCGTCGGGGTACGCGAACCGCACGCCCTCGAGACGCACGTGCGCCGGTCCGCGCGGACTCGTGACGCCGTCCTCGCCCGGGTCGACGACCTCGACCGGGGTCTCCAGGACCGCGAGCACGCGCCGCCAGCCCGCCACGGCGTTCTGCAGCTCGTTGAGGATCTCGGTCGCCATCTGGACCGGCCCCGTGAAGAGCTGGACGAGGAAGAGGAACGCGAGGAGCCGGCCCACGGAGATGTCGCCCGCGACGCCCAGGAGCGACCCGACGACCACGACGACGGCCAGGACGAGGTTCGCGACGAGGACGCCGCTGGAGAAGACCACCGCGACGAGCTTCTGCGCGCGGACCATCGCCCGGCGCGTGCCGTCGACGGCGGAGTCGATCCGCCGCGCGGTGCGCGCGCCCGCGCCGTAGGCCCGGATGGTCTCGGCGCCGACCACGGACTCGGAGATCGCGCCGAGCATCGCGCCGACGCGCGCCCGCACGGTCGTGTAGGCGTCGTTGACGCGCCGCTGCGCGGGACGCAGCACGAGGAAGAGGGGCACGAAGCAGGCCCACACGACGAGCGTGAGCTGCCACGAGTAGATCGCCATGAGCACCGTCGCGACGCCGATCTGCAGCACGGAGACGAGCAGCATGATGCCGCCCCACTGCACGAACAGCGAGATGGTGTCGACGTCGCTCGTCACGCGGGAGACGAGCGAACCGCGGCGCTCGGTGTTCTGCGTGAGGACCGACAGGTCGTGGACGTGGCGGAAGGCGCGCACGCGCAGGTGCGCGAGCCCTGCCTCCGTCGACCGGAAGAGCCGGACGTTGACGAGCGCCGAGCACAGGCCCGCGACCACGAGCACCGCCGCGGCCGCGCCGACGAGCATCCCGACGCGTGCCGTGTCGGGCCCGCCGTCGGCGAGGATCCCGGTGTCGATCGTCTGCTGGACGGTCACGGGCACGACGACGCGGCCGAGCGCCGCCGCGACCGCGAGGCCGAGGGTGATCCAGAGCCCGTCGAGGATCTGCGGCGAGACCTGGACGCCGCGGCGCAGCGTCGCGAGCACGCCGAGCGAGCTCGCCGAGGCGATGCGCGAGTCGGCGGTCGCGCGCGTGGTCGTGCCCGGGTCCTGGGCCGTCGTGGTCGTCATTCCTCCAGCGCCCCTGCCTCGGTCCGACGCACGACGTCGTCCGCCTCGTCCTCACGCCAGCCCTCGCGCCGGTCCGGGTCCCCCGTCGAGGGCTCGGCCGTCTCGTCGGCGGCCTGCTCCTCGTGCCGACGGATCTCGTCGTCCGCGGCGTCCTGCTCGTCCGCGGCGCGCCGTTCCGCCTCGCGCGCGTAGGCGGTCGCGAGCTCGCGGTACCCGGGGTCGCGCGCGAGCAGCTCCTCGTGCGTCCCGACGTCGACCACGCGACCCGACCCGACGTGCACGACGACGTCCGCGAGCGCCACGCTCGCCATGCGGTACGCGACCATGACGACCGTCGGCCGGTCCCGGCCCTCGTCCCGCAGCCCGGCGAGGATCTGCTGCTCGACGCGCGGGTCGACGGCTGACGTGGCGTCGTCGAGCACGAGCAGACGCGGGCGCCGGACGAGGGCGCGGGCGATGGCGAGCCGCTGGCGCTGTCCGCCGGAGAGGTTCGCGCCCCGCTCGCCGAGGGGGGCGTCGAGCCCGCCGGGCAGCCGCTCGATCACGTCGTCGACGCGCGCGAGCCGCAGCGCGTCCCAGACCTGGTCGTCGTCGGGACCGGTGCCCTCGTCGGCGAGGGTGACGTTCGAGCGCACGGTGTCCTCGAACACGAACGCCTGCTGCGCGACGAGCGCGACCTGCGCGGTGAGGTCGGACTGCCGGACCTCGCGCACGTCGGTGCCGTCGAGCGTGACCCGGCCCCGCGTGGGGTCGGACAGGCGCGCGAGGAGGGACACGAGGGTCGTCTTGCCCGCGCCCGTCGAGCCCACGACCGCGACCGTGCTGCCGGGCGCGAGGTCGAGGTCGATCCCGTCGAGCAGCGTGACCGGACGGCCGCCGGGGCGGACGTCGACGCCCACGTCCTCGAACCGCACCCGGACACCGCCCGCGCCGGCGAGGGTCCGCGCGCCCGGGACGAGCCCCGTCCCGGCGTCGACGACGCGGCTGATGCGCTCGTACCCGACGAGGCCGCGCGGCAGCTCGCCGAGGACCCAGCCGAAGGCGCGCACCGGGACGGCCATGATGGTCAGGAGGTACGCCGCCGTGACGATCTCGCCCGCCTGGACGCCGCCCGCCGCGAGGCGCACGGTGCCCACCCCGAGCACGAGGAGCGTGCCGAGGGACGGCAGCAGCTCGATGACCGGGTCGAAGAAGGCCCGCACGACGCCCACGCGGACGTTCGCGCCGCGCAGGGCGTCGGTGCGCTCCGCGAAGCGGCGCTCCTCCCGGTCCGCGGTGCCGAGCGACGTGACGAGCAGGGCCGCCTCGAAGCTCTCGTGCGCGACGTCGGCCACTTCCGCGCGCAGCTGCTGGGCGCGGGTGATCGCGGGCGACATGTAGCGCTGGAAGACGACGTTGACGGCGACGGCCACCGGGATGACGACGAGCGCGGCGCACGCCAGCCACACGTCGACGCGGAACAGCATGACCGCGGCGACCCCGATCATCACGACGACGCCGAGCGCGAAGGGCAGCGGGTTGAAGACCCCGGTCGCGGCCTCGACGTCGGAGCTCGCGTTCGACAGGAGCTGCCCGGCCGGGTGCGCGCGGTGCCACGACATGGGCAGCCGCAGGTACTGCCGCGTCACGGCCGTGCGGTGGCGGGCCTGGAGCGCCGCGTAACCGTTCCCGGCGAAGATACGCCGCGCGGCGACGCTCGCCGCGAGGGAGACGGCGATGCCCGCGAGCACGAGGCCCGCGATCCAGATGCGGTCCCGCGCGGCCTCGTCACCCGCGAGCGCCGGCACGACGACCTCGTCGGTGACGGTGCCGATCGCGGCGCTCACGCCGACCGTCAGCGCGCCGAAGACCGCGGACGAGCCGATCGCGAGGACGTACGTGCGCGGCTCGTCGCGCAGGCCACGGCCCATGAGGGCGAGCGAGCGGCGCACGCGCGACCCGGTGAGGCCGTGGGGGCGACGGACCCGCGGTTCCGCGGGGAGGGAGTCAGGGACGGAGGGCTGGGCGTCGGCACCGTTCGGGCGCGTCGTGCTGCCGGGCACGGGACGTACCTCGTCTTTCGTTCGGGATCCGACGATCCTCTCACGAGGAATCGGTCCTGCCCGAGCCCGGTGCGCCGGTCCGGCCGCTTCCGGCACGCCCGCACCCCGCCGTCATCCGGCGCGTGCCCGGCTCAGCGCACCTCGATGCCTGCGTCGCGCAGCGCGTCCTTCACCTGCCCGACGGTGAGCGCGCCGAAGTGGAAGACGCTCGCGGCGAGGACCGCGTCCGCCCCCGCCCGCGCCGCCTCGGCGAAGTGCTCGGTGGTACCGGCTCCCCCGCTCGCGATGAGCGGTACGCGGACCTCGCGCCGCACCGCGGCGAACATCTCGAGGTCGAAGCCCGACGTCGTCCCGTCCGCGTCCATCGAGTTGAGCAGGATCTCGCCCGCCCCGAGCTCGGCCGCGCGCGCGGCCCAGCCGACCGCGTCGATGCCCGTGCCGCGTCGCCCGCCGTGGGTCGTCACCTCGTACCCCGAGTCCGTGCGCGCGTCCCCGGTGGTGCGGCGCGCGTCGACCGACAGCACGAGCACCTGGCTGCCGAACCGGTCGGCGATCTCGGCGATGAGCTCGGGGCGCGCGATCGCGGCCGTGTTCACCCCGACCTTGTCGGCCCCCGCGCGCAGGAGCCGGTCGACGTCGTCGACCGCACGCACGCCGCCGCCCACGGTGAGCGGCACGAACACCTGCTCGGCGGTGCGACGCACGACGTCGTACGTCGTCTCGCGGTTGCCGGAGGACGCCGAGACGTCGAGGAACGTCACCTCGTCCGCGCCCTCGCGGTCGTAGCGGGACGCGAGCTCGACGGGGTCGCCCGCGTCGCGCAGGTTCTCGAAGTTCACGCCCTTGACGACGCGTCCCGCGTCGACGTCGAGGCACGGGATCACGCGGATCGCGACGGTCATGAGGTCTCTCCTTGGTCGGTCGGCGCCTCGCCGGTCTGGTCGGGCGCGGCAGGATCGGCCCCGCCCGCCGCCTCCTCCGCAGTCACGGGGAAGTGCGCGTCGAGGATGTCGACGACGTACACGAGCGTCTCGCCCGCGAGCGGGCTCGCGGTGCCCTCGTAGCCGAGCTCCGGCGGGACGACGAGCATGACCTGGCTGCCCACGGACTGCTCGAGCAGCCCCTGCTCCCAGCCCTCGATCACCTCGCCGAGGCCGATCATCACGGACGACGGGGCCGCGTCCGGCGCCCACGAGGTGTCGAACACCTCGCCGTCCGACCAGCGCACCCCCGTGAAGCGGACCGTGACGACCTGGCCCGCCTCGACCTGACGTCCGTCGCCGCGGATCAGCGGCCGGATCCCGAGGTCGCCCGGCGGGGCGGCGTCCGGCGGGATCGTGATCGTCGGGGCACCGTCCTCGCCGAGCGTCACCGTCGGTACGCCCTCGGCGGCCGCGGGCGCGACGGCCTCCCCGTCCGCCCGGGTCGGCAGCACGTCGACCACGAGGACGACGGGGACGCCGTCGTCCTCCTCGACGTGCAGCAGGCGCGCCCCGACGCGCTGCCCGCGCAGCTCGTCGGCCAGCTCGCTGCCCACGGAGGAGTCGTCGAGCGTGAGCCACTGCGGCGCGTCGGCGTAGGTGTTCTGCAGCACCGTCGCGTCCCGCGCGTCCTGCGCGTAGAGGTTGAGGAGCACCGGGTCGCCGTCCACGAGCTCGCGTCCGGTCCCCGGCCACACCACCTCGGAACGCACCTCCGGCACGTCGAGCGGGGGCGTGTACTCGAGGGTGGGGGGCGACCCCGCGGAGCCGGTCACCTCGAGCGCGGTGTTCGCCGGCGTCGACGGCGTGTCCCCGGGCTCCTCGCACGCCCCCAGCAGGAGGGTGGCGGCGACCACCAGCCCGGTCACGAACGCTCCGCGCACGCGCCGTCGTACCGGCCGTGCCGTCCCCGCGAAGGGCCGCACGACCGCCGGAACCACCGTCCTCACATCACGCCCCGCACGTCACATCGACTCGATGAGTCGTTCCACGCGCTCGTCGACGCTGCGGAAGGGGTCCTTGCACAGCACCGTGCGCTGCGCCTGGTCGTTGAGCTTGAGGTGCACCCAGTCGACCGTGTAGTCGCGGCGGGCCTCCTGTGCGGCGCGCACGAAGTCGCCGCGCAGCTTGGCGCGGGTCGTCTGCGGCGGGACCGCGGTCGACTCGAAGACCTCGAGGTCGGTCGTGATGCGCTCGACCATGCCGCGCGCCGCGAGGAGGTTGTACAGGCCCTCGGTGCGCGAGATGTCGTGGTAGGCCAGGTCGAGGCGGGCGATGCGCGGGTCGTCGAGCTCGAGGCCGTGCTTGGCCTGGTAGCGCTGGATGAGCCGGTACTTGATCACCCAGTCGAGCTCGCGGTCGACGAGCGAGAGGTCGCCCGACTCGAGCGCGCGCAGCCCGCGCTCCCACAGGTCGAGGACCTGCTTGACGACCGGCGTCGGGGAGACTCCCGCCTCGACGAACTCCTTGACGCGCTGCAGGTACTCGCCCTGCAGGTCGATCGCCGTGACCGTGCGCCCGCTCGCGAGCTGGACGGGCTGCTTGCCCGTCATGTCGTGGCTGATCTCGCGGATCGCGCGGATCGGGTTCTCCAGCGCGAGGTCCCGCATCGGCACGCCGGCCTCGATCATGCGCAGGATGAGGTCGGTCGTGCCGACCTTGAGCATGGTCGTCGTCTCCGCCATGGACGAGTCGCCCACGATGACGTGCAGCCGTCGGTAGCTCTCCGCGTCGGCATGCGGCTCGTCGCGCGTGTTGATGATGGGCCGCGAGCGCGTGGTCGCGCTCGACACGGCCTCCCAGATGTGGTCGGCGCGCTGCGACAGGCAGTAGACCGCGCCCCGCGGGGTGGAGAGCACCTTGCCGGCCCCGGTGAGCACCTGCCGCGTGATGAGGAACGGCACGAGCACGTCCGACAGCCGCGCGAAGTCGCCCTGGCGGCGCACGAGGTAGTTCTCGTGGCACCCGTAGGAGTTGCCCGCCGAGTCCGTGTTGTTCTTGAACAGGTGGATGCGACCGGGCAGCCCCTCGTGCTCGAGGCGCTGCTGCGCGTCGGCGACGAGGCCCTCGAGGATCCGCTCCCCGCCGCGGTCGTAGGCGACGAGCTGGCGCACGTCGTCGCACTCCGCGGTCGCGTACTCCGGGTGGCTGCCCACGTCGAGGTACAGGCGCGAGCCGTTGCGCAGGAACACGTTCGACGAGCGCCCCCACGCCACGACCTTGCGGAACAGGTAGCGCGCGACCTCGTCGGCGGACAGCCCGCGACCGTCGTCCGACGCGCACGTCACGCCGTACTCGGTCTCGAGCCCGAAGATCCTGCGGTCCATGCCGTCCTACCCCTCGCTCGTCGCGCCGGGCGCGGGTTCGGCGTCGTCGCCCGTCGCCGGGGGCTCGCCGGGCGGCGCCTGCAGCAGGCCGTCGAGCACCGTCCCGGACAGGCGGCGGAACGCGCGGCGCGGTCGGGTGCGGTCGAGCACCGCGACCTCGAGCTGGTTCGCCGCGATCTCGCGCACCGGCTCGCCCTCGCCGCCCGAGCCCAGGGCCCGCACCGCGAGCCGCAGCACCTCGCCGAGCGACAGCCCGGGCTGCCACGCGTCGTCGAGGATGCGACCCAGCTGCTCCGACTGCCCGCCCATGACGACGTGACCCTGCTCGTCGGCCACGGAGCCGTCGTACGAGAGGCGGTAGATCTGGTCCTGCGCGGACGTCGGCCCCACCTCCGCGACGACGAGCTCGACCTCGAGCGGCTTGGACTCCGTGGTGAACACCGTGCCGAGCGTCTGGGCGTACGCGTTCGCCAGACCCCGCGCGTTGACGTCCGTCCGGTCGTAGGAGTAGCCGCGCAGGTCGGCGTACCGCACACCCGCGACCCGCAGGTTCTCGAACTCGTTGTACTTGCCGACCGCCGCGAACGCGATCCGGTCGTAGATCTCCGAGATCTTGTGCAGCGCGCGCGACGGGTTCTCCGTCGCGAACGCGATCCCGTCCTCGTACGCGAGCACGACGACGGAGCGACCCCGGGCGATGCCCTTGCGCGCGAAGTCCGCCCGGTCCTTCATGAGCTGCTCGGGCGAGACGTAGAACGGCATCGTCATGCGAGGTCACCTCCCTGCTCGGCCGCGCCACGACCGCCACCGGCGAGCCCGCGACGCTCGGCCACGATCTCCTCGACGACAGCCTCGAGCTCGGTCTCCGGGACCCGCGCGTAGCCGGCCCCCGTCACCACGGCGACGACCGGCCAGATCCGCCGGACCGTGTCGGGGCCGCCCGTCGCGGAGTCGTCGTCCGCGGCGTCGTACAGCGACTCGACGGCGACGCGCACGACCGCGTCCCGGTCCAGGCCCGGCCGCCACAGCTTCTTGAGCGCGCCGCGCGCGAACACCGATCCGGAGCCGACGCTGTGGTGGTCGCGCTCCTCGTAGCGCCCGCCCGTGACGTCGTAGGAGAAGATCCGGCCCTGCCCGCGGTCGAGGTCGAAGCCCGCGAACAGCGGCACCACGGCGAGGCCCTGCATCGCCATGCCGAGGTTCTGCCGGATCATCGTCGAGAGCCGGTTCGCCTTGCCGTCGAGCGACAGCAGCGTGCCCTCGATCTTCTCGTAGTGCTCGAGCTCGAGCTGGAACAGGCGCACGAGCTCGACCGCGAGGCCCGCCGTGCCGGCGATGCCGACGGCGGAGAACTCGTCCGCCGGGAAGACCTTCTCGATCTCTCGGTGCGCGATCATCGAGCCCATCGTCGCGCGCCGGTCACCGGCCATCACGACGCCGCCCGCGCCGTCGGCCCCGAACGTGCACGCCACGATCGTCGTGGCGTGCGGCGCCGCGGGTGCCGCGCCGGAACCCGCGTGCGACGCCGCGCGGTGCGACGGCAGCAGGTCCGGGGCGTGACCGGAGAGGAAGTCGAGGAACGACGACGACCCGGGGGTCGTGAACGTGTCGGGGAGCCGCCCGGGCAGGCGGTCGGACCGGTGGGTGCTCATCAGCGGTCGGCCACCCTTCCTACTCGCCGCCCTTCTGCACGAAGCCCCGGACGAAGGACTCCGCGTTCGTCTCCAGGACCTCGTCGATCTCCTCCAGGAGGGCGTCCACCTCGGCGTCGCGCGACTGCGCCTGCGGCGCGGTGGGGACCTCCGGGGCGTCCGGCTCGTCGTCCGGACGACGCTCCTCGTGCGACGCGTGGGTGCGCTCCGTACCCGCCATGGTGGCCTCCTCGTCCGCCGGTCGTGACCGGCGCTCGTCGTCCGACCCGTCCGCGACCTCGGCCGCGGACGGTTCCTGCTCGCACGCGACGCCCCGTGCGGGGCGCCGTCGTGCGTCCAGCCTAGTTCCTGACCGTCACCCCGGTGCCGCGAGACCCGCCAGGAGGGACGCCGCGTCGGGGCTCGCGTCGAGCAGCGCGCCGATGTGGGCGCGGCTCCCCCGCAGCGGATCCATCATCGGGACGCGCTGCAGCGACGGCGAACCCGGAACGTCGAAGATCACCGAGTCCCAGCTCGCCGCCGACACCTGGTCCCCGAACCGCGCCATGACCTCGCCGCGGAAGTACGCGCGCGTGTCCTCCGGCGCGTGGTGCACCGCCGCTCCCACCTCGCGCTCCGTGACGACCCGGTCGACCGCACCGGCCGCGAGCAGCCGGTGGTAGATCCCGCGCTCCGGCCGCACGTCGGACCACTGCAGGTCCAGCGCCGCGAGCCGCGAGTGGCCCCAGTCGAGACCGTCGCGCTCGCGCAGCCGGTCGAGCAGACGGAGCTTCGCGACCCACTCGACGTCGCGCGCGCACGACTCCCGGTCGGTCGCGAGGCGCGTCAGGACGGACCCCCAGCGCTCCAGGACGTCGCTCGTCGGGTCGTCGAGGCCGCGCTCGCCCGCGAACCGGCGCGAAGCCTCCGCGGCGACCTCGAGGTACTCGCGCTGGATCTCCAGCGCGGTGAGCGTCCGGCCGTCCGCGAGCCGCAGCCCCTGCGTCAGGTCGAGGTCGCGGCTCACACGCTGCACGTCGCCCACCGGGTCGGCGAGCCGCAGGCCCGCGAGGCGGGAACGCACCGCGGTGCCGAGCTCCTCGAGATGCTCGACGACGAACAGGACGAGCGACGTCGTGCCCGTCTTGAGGTACGTCGCCGTCTCGAAGAGGTTCGCGTCGCCGACGATGAGGTGCAGCCGCCGCCACCGCTGCCGGTCCGCGTGCGGCTCGTCGCGCGTGTTGACGATCGGGCGCCGCAGCGTCGTCTCCAGCCCCACCTCGGCCTCGACGTAGTCCGCGCGCTGCGAGACCTGGAACCCGTCCCCGTCGCCCGTGGGACCGAGCCCCACCCGCCCCGACCCGGCGAACACCTGTCGCGTGACGAGGAACGGCGTGAGGACCTCGACGATCACGCCGAACGGCACCGCGCGGTCCACGAGGTAGTTCTCGTGCGTGCCGTAGCTCGCGCCCTTGCCGTCGACGTTGTTCTTGTAGAGCACGACCGGGGCACCCGGCGCGTTCGCCAGCTCGCGCGACGCCGCCAGCATCACGCGCTCCCCCGCGACGTCCCAGCAGACCACGTCGTGCGGCACCGTGACCTCGGGCGACGAGTACTCCGGGTGCGCGTGGTCCACGTACAGCCGCGCGCCGTTCGTCAGGATGACGTTCGCCGCGCTCGGGTCGTCGTACTCCTCCGTCGTGGGCCGCGCGACCTCCTGGAACGAGGCGTCCGTCTCGTCGACCCCGTCCCCCGCGACCGGCCCCGACGGCGCCGGCGCGGCCGGGTCGTCCGTGAGCAAGGACGGGTGCGCCGACGCGCGCGGCACGTGGAACCCCCGCGCGTCCTGCAGCGGGTCCTCGTCGTCGTAGTCCCACCGCGCCCGGCCCCGCGCGCCGTCGCTGCGCGCGGCGAGCGCCCGGTACGTCGTGACGACCTGGCTCGACATGAGCATCGGGTTCGCCAGGGGCTGGCCCGGCTGCAGCACGCCGTACTCGGTCTCGATCCCCATGACCCGTCGAACGCTCACGCGCCCACCCTAAGCCGCACCTGCGACGACGCGTCGCCCGTGTCCATGGGTGGCGCGCCGTCGGTGCTCGGGCCGGCCGCGCATCGTGGCGCCCGGGTCCGGGGGTGGCGCGTCGCCGGTGCTCGGCCTGGTCGCGGCCATCGTGGCGCCCGGGTCCGCGGGTGGGGCGCCGTCGGTGCTCGGGCTGGCCGCGCCGTCACCACGGTCGTCCGGCTGTCCGTCTTGGGAGCGCGGCCTTGACGCCCTTCGCATCCGACGTCGCCCCACCCGCTCGTCCGTCGGCTCACCAGGGCGGGCCTCGCCAGACGCCGCCGCCCGCTCGTCCGACGGCGCGCCGCAGTCGACCGGCCCCGTGCCAGCCGGCCGGTCACCACCGCGCGTGGTGACGTCGGTACGCGACGGCGCCGGGGCGTGGCCGGAGGGGCGGCCGTGCCGGGTCGTGGTGGGTCTGGCGGGAGCGGTGCGAGGAACGAGCACCGCGGATGGTAGACCCGGCACGGCCGCCCCGGAGTGCCACGTCCCGGCGCACCCCGCGAACCGCGAACCCGCGACGTCCTACAGGTACTGGCCGGTGTTCGTGACGGTGTCGATGGTGCGCGGGGAGCCGCCCTCGCCCTTCTTCTGGACGATCGTGCGGATGAAGACGATGCGCTCGCCCTTCTTGCCGCTGATGCGCGCCCAGTCGTCGGGGTTCGTGGTGTTCGGCAGGTCCTCGTTCTCCTTGAACTCGTCGACGCACGCCGAGAGGAGGTGGTCGACGCGGATGCCGCGCTGCCCGGTCGCGAGGAGGTCCTTGATCGCGGACTTCTTCGCGCGGTCGACGACGTTCTGGATCATCGCGCCGGAGTTGAAGTCCTTGAAGTAGAGGATCTCCTTGTCGCCGCTCGCGTAGGTGACCTCGAGGAACTGGTTCTCCTCGTCCTCGGAGTACATGCGCTCGACGACGGAGCGGATCATCGCGTCGAGCACCTCGCGCTCGTCACCGCCGTGCTCGGCGAGGTCCGCCGCGTGGATCGGCAGGTCGTCGGTGAGGTACTTCGCGAAGATCTCCTTCGCGCCCTCGGCGTCGGGCCGCTCGATCTTGATCTTCACGTCGAGGCGTCCGGGCCGCAGGATCGCCGGGTCGATCATGTCCTCGCGGTTCGAGGCGCCGATGACGATGACGTTGTCGAGGCGCTCGACGCCGTCGATCTCGGACAGGAGCTGGGGCACGATCGTCGTCTCGACGTCCGACGAGAGGCCCGTGCCGCGCGTGCGGAAGAGCGACTCCATCTCGTCGAAGAACACGACCACGGGTGTGCCCTGGGACGCCTTCTCGCGCGCCCGGGCGAAGATCAGCCGGATGTGCCGCTCGGTCTCGCCGACGTACTTGTTGAGGAGCTCGGGTCCCTTGACGTTGAGGAAGAAGCTCTTCGCCGTGCCGGGCTCGACGTCCTCGCCGCGTGAGCGCGCGACGGTGTGGGCGAGCGAGTTCGCGACGGCCTTGGCGATGAGCGTCTTGCCGCAGCCGGGCGGACCGTAGAGCAGGACGCCCTTCGGCGGGCGCAGACCGTGCTCGCGGAACAGGTCGGGGTGCGTGAACGGCAGCTCGACGGCGTCGCGGATCTGCTCGATCTGCGGCCCGAGGCCTCCGATGTCCTCGTACCGGATGTCCGGCACCTCCTCCAGCACGAGCTCCTCGACCTCGGACTTCGGGATGACCTCGAACACGAAGCCCGAGCGCGTGTCGATCGTCAGGGAGTCGCCGACACGCAGCGCCGTGTGCGCGACGGACCCCGCGAGGCGCACGACGCGTTCCTCGTCGGCACGCCCGACGACGAGCGCGCGGTCGGCGTCGAGGATCTCCTTGACCGTGACGATCTCACCGGTGCGCTCGTAGCCGCCGGCGGCGACGACCGTCATGGCCTCGTTGAGCTTGACCTCCTGGCCGGGGCGCAGGCGTTCGACGTCGAGGCTCGGGCTCGCGCCCACGTGCATCTTGCGACCGGACGCGGACACGTCGACGGAGCCGTCCGCGTGCGCCGCGAGGAACACGGCGTAGGTGCCCGGGGGCTTGGCCAGGTCGTCGATCTGGCGCTTGAGGTCGAGGATCTGGTCCCGCGCGGCGCGCAACGCCTCGGCGAGCCTCTCGTTCTTCGCGGAGAGCAGTGCGAGCTCTCGCGCGCCGCTGGGCGCGCTCTCGTCGCTGCGGCCGAATGTCTCGCTCATCGGGTGTTCCCCTCTCGCCGGCGGCTCCCCCGGTCGCCGCACGGCGGCCGGGAGGCCCGCGGCGTGAGCCGCGACCTGCCGTGGTCGGCCACCACCGGCGATCGGGTTCTAGACCTTAGGCACAATTCTGGTCCGCGTACACGGACGACACCCACCGTGAGACGACGCGGTGCCGATCGTTACCGGAACGTCACGCGCCCGACACGTCGTCCGGGGCCTCCCGGACGACGCCCGTCGCGGCCTCCGACACGGCCCCCGACGTGGTCTCCGTGGCGGCCTCCGAGGCGTCCGCCCCGGGTGCCTGCCCGACGTCGCGCCGCACCCGGCGGATCTTCTTCTCCGACACGGGTCGCTCACCGAGCTCCTCGGGCGACCACTGCTCCGCGTCGGTCGGGTACGCGCCCTTCGCGGGCCGGCGCCTGCGCTCCGGCGGCGCGACGCCGTCGGCGAGACGCCGCGCGGTGAGGAGGAAGCCGGTGTGCCCGATCATGCGGTGCTGCGGGCGCACCGCGAGCCCTTCGAGGTGCCAGCCCCGGACCATCGACTCCCACGCGACCGGCTCGGCGTAGCGGCCGTCGGAACGCAGGTCCTCGGCGAGCCGGGACAGCTGCGTGGTGGTCGCGACGTAGCAGACGAGCACGCCGCCGGGCACGAGGGCGCGCGCCACGACGTCGAGGTTCTCCCACGGGGCGAGCATGTCGAGCACCACGCGGTCCACCGTGCCGTCGGGGGCGACGGTCGGCAGGACGTCGGCGAGGTCACCCACGGAGAGCGTCCACGCGGGGTGCTCGCCACCGAAGAAGTTCTCGACGTTGCCGCGCGCGATCGCCGCGAAGTCCTCGCGGCGCTCGATCGAGTGGAGGTCGCCCGCGTCGCCGACGGCGCGCAGGAGCGACATGGTCAGCGCGCCGGAGCCCACGCCCGCCTCGATCACGCGCGCACCGGGGAAGACGTCGGCCATCGCGACGATCTGCCCGGCGTCCTTGGGGTAGACCACCGCGGCGCCGCGCGGCATGGAGAGCACGTAGTCGGACAGCAGCGGGCGCAGCGCGAGGTACTCGATCTCCGCGGTGTTGCGGACGACAGAGCCCTCAGGGGCTCCGATGAGGTCGTCGTGCCGGAGGTAGCCCTTGTGCGTGTGGAACGTGGCTCCCGGCGCGAGCGTGATCGTGTGCAGACGGCCCCGGGGGTCCGTGAGCTGCACCTTGTCCCCCACGCGCAGCGGGCCACGCCGCTGGTCGGCACCCGTCGTGCCGGGGCGCGCTGGGCCGTCCGCGGTCTCGGGGGCGGAGGGCTGGCCGGGCGGGGTTGCGGTGGGCTCGTCGGTCACGGGCGACCATCCTACGGGGCCGCCTGCGCGGCCCGGCGAGCTCGGCCCTGCGCGAGCCGCACGAACCGTGGCGGACAGGTTAGCGGCGTCGTGCGTCGCGCAGCGCGGCGACGACCCGGGCGACCTCGAGCACCCCGACGACGCGGCCGCCGTCGGTCACGGGGACGACGGCCGCCTGCCGCCCCGCGCGGGCGAGCGCGGCGAGCATCTCCTGCCCGGCGAGGCCGGCGTCGACGGCGGCGCCGGGCGGCAGCGGCACGGCGACCGCGCCGACGGGCGTCGTCTCGGCGGCGTCGGGCGGGACCGCGGCGGCCGCGGCCGGGTCGACGTACCCGACGGACCGGCCACCGTCGTCGACGAGGACGGCCAGCACGTGCGGGCCGCCCGCGAGCGCCACGGCACGACCGGCCGCCGCGACCGAGGCGGTCGAGCCCACCGGGACGGCAGGCCGCGCGAGGCCCCGCACCGACAGGCCCGAGACCGCCTCGCGCGTCCGCCCGGCCGCGATCGCCTGCCCCGCGCCGGACCAGAGGAAGGCGCCGATGAGGGCCGCCCACGCGACGGTCCAGAG
Organism: Cellulosimicrobium sp. So1_17; assembly: GCF_055181235.1. Lineage (NCBI taxonomy): Bacteria > Bacillati > Actinomycetota > Actinomycetes > Micrococcales > Promicromonosporaceae > Cellulosimicrobium > Cellulosimicrobium sp. So1_17. The sequence continues at coordinate 532,346 of NZ_CM143702.1, read as the reverse complement.
GGAGGGCTGCCGGCCGACCGACAGCGGCCACAGCAGCGCCCACGCGACGACGCCCACGGCGACGGCGCGGCCGACCCAGCCCGCGGCGACGGTGCCCGTGGTCCGCGAGCCGGTCGCCGCCCACACGGCGGACTCCAGGATCTGCCCGCCGTCGAGCGGGAGCCCGGGCAGGAGGTTGAAGAACCCGACGAACGCGTTGGAGAACGCGCCCGCGTACAGCAGCAGGGCGGGGACGGAGAAGACGTCCATCGCCTGGAAGGTGAGCCAGAACACGACCGCGAGCGCGAGGTTCGTCAGCGGTCCGACGACCGAGATGAGGAACCCGTCGAGCGGACGGGCCGACGTCCCGGAGTACGCGGTGTGCCCGCCCCACAGCGTCACCGCGAGCTCGGTCACGTGCTGGCCCCGGGCGCGGGCGACGAGCGCGTGCGCGACCTCGTGCAGGAAGACCGACCCGAACAGCAGCAGGACGAACGCGAAGGACACGAGGAACCGCTCGCCGCCGAGGTGGGGCGCGAGGTTCTCGACCGTCGGCGCGAACAGCACGGTGAGGATCGCGGCGGCCAGGAACCACGACGGCGTGAGGATGACGGGGGCGCCCGAGACGCGACCGATCACCCAGCCCTTGGTGCGCCCGGGCGCGTCCTGGCGTGCGGGCCTGCGGGGGGCTCGGGGCTCTGGTCCGTCCACCGGCACAGACTATGCGGTCGGCGGGTCCGCTCCCCGGAGCACGTCGGCGAGCTCCTCCCGGGAGTGGATGCCGAGCCGCGTGTACACCTTGCGCAGGTGGTACTCGATCGTCTTGGGGCTGAGGAACAGGGCCGCCGCCGCCTCGCGCGTCGTCCGTCCCTCCGTGAGGAGCAGGCAGACCTGCAGCTCCTGGGGGGTGAGTGCCCCGGGTCCCACCCCCTCCCGTGCGGCGACCCTCTCGCCGGTCGCCTCGAGCTCGACCCGCGTGCTGGCCGCCCAGACGACCGCCCCGAGGGCGTCGAACGTGCCCAGCGCGTCCCGCAGGAGCGGCCGGGCGTCGACGCGACGCCCGGCCCGGCGCAGCCGCATCCCGTAGGCGAGCTGCGTCCGGGCGCGCTCGAAGACGTCCCGGGTCCGCGCGTTACGGGCGAGGGCCGACGCGAAGTGCGCCTCGAACTCGTCCTCGGCGGCGACGAGCCCGAGCGCCCGGTCGGCGCGAGCGCGCGTCCAGGGTCGCCCGCTGGCCGTGGCGGAGGCCGCGAACCGTGCGGCGACAGCCCGGGCCGCCGCGGTCCTACCCGTCCGTCCCAGGGCGTCGACCAGCTCCGGCCCGGGGTGCAGGTCGGGGTCGCCCACACCCAGCTCCTCGAGCCGCGCGGCGAGCACCGTGAGCCGGTCCGCCGCCTCGTCCGGCCTGCCCTCCGACAGCGCGAGGTCGCCGAGCGCGAGCTCGCACCAGATCTCGCCGAAGAGCATCGACCGCTCACGGCAGAGCGCCGACGCGTCCGCCGCGTGCTGCCGGCACGCCGCGCTCCGCCCGGCGCGCGACTCGAGCCAGGTGAGTCCTGCGAGCGCCATGGCGAGCTCCCCGCCCTGGCCGGTCTCCCGGGCCAGTCGTGCGGCCTCGTCGTAGTTGGCCGCCGCCCGCTCCCACGCGTTCGACGTCGCCTGGTCCCGGGCCACGTGGAAGAGCACGTCGGGCAGCACGCCCACGCCCACGCGCGTGCGGACCTGGTCCACCAGGGCGCGCAGCGGCGCGCCGTCGACGGCGTCGCGCAGGAACAGCGGCGCCAGCATGAGCCAGGGCAGCGCGGCGGGGTGCGCGAGGGGGTCGACGTGCTCGGCCAGCAGCGCGACGGCGGCACGGAGTCGCGACGTGCTGTCCCGACCGAGGAGGACGCCCGACGCCCCGGACGACGCCAGCCCGACGGCCCGGGCCACGGGATCCGTCGTGTCGGGCAGGGACGCGACCAGCCGTGCCTCGACGCGACGCAGGGCGACCGTGTCGACGAGGTACATGCACGCCCGGCTCGCCTCCGCGAGGAGCAGGACTCGGTCGTCGACGGTGGCGAGGTCGGCCGCCCGCTCGAGCAGGTCGAGGCCGACGCGCGCCGAGCCCGAGCGCATCGCGAGGGTGGCGCGCAGCTCCGCTCCGTGCGCGGTGAGAGGACCGCTCGGCGGTTCGGCCTCGTCCAGGAGCGCCAGCGCCCGGTCGGGAAGGCCCCCTGACGCGGCAGCGCGTGCGGACGCGACGAGCCGCGTCCGCGCCGCACCGGTCGTCGGGCTCAGCCGGGCGGCGCGCTCGAGGGCGGTCGACGCGACGGTGAACGCCGTCCGTGCCGCCGCCCTGTCGCCGAGCTCCTCGAGGAGGGTCGCGACGTCCTCGTCGAGCCGGGTCGTGGCGGCGGCCAGGTGCCACGCGTGCCGGTCGGCGTCCACGGACGCGAGCTCGGCGGCGAGGCTGCCGTGCACCCGGCGGCGCACCTCCTGGTCGGCGGCCCCGTAGACCACCGAGCGCAGCAGCGGGTGGCGGAACGTGATGCGCTCGCCCTCGACCGTGAGCAGGCCCGCCCTCGCGGCACCGTCCAGACCGGTGGGGTCGAGGTCGAGCCGACGGCACGCGGCCCGGGTGAGCCGGAGGTCGCCCCCGGCGAGCGCCGCCACGAGCGCGACGGTCCGGTCGGCCGTCGACAGGGCGTCCAGCCGCCGCGCGAAGGACCTCTGGAGCCGCTCGGGGAGGGTGTGCGGGAACCCCGCCGCGGCGTCGCCCGCGGTCGGGTCGTCCAGCGGTTCGGCCGCGAGCTCGAGCAGGGCGAGGGGGTTCCCGCCGGTCTCCCGGTAGAGCTCGTCGAGCGCGCGCGACGGCCCGGACGGGAACGCCGCGGAGAGCAGCCGCGCGGCGGCGTCCGGTGCGATGCCGGCGAGGTCGAGCGCGGGCAGGTCGCGCACGGGCTCGGGGAGCTCGCCGCTGCGTCCCGCGACGAGCACCGCGACGGGGTCGTCGCGCACGCGGCGCGCGGCGAAGGCCAGCGCGTCGACCGACGGCCGGTCCGCCCAGTGCACGTCGTCCAGGACGACGACGACCGGGCCGTCCTCGGCATACCGGCTGAGCAGGCTCAGGGTCGCTGCGCCGATGGCGAACCGGTCCCTCCCGTCGCCGGGACGGAGGCTGAGCGCTGCCCCCAGCTCGACGGCCTGCGGGCCGGGGATGTCGTCGAGCAGCGGCAGGGCGGGCAGCAGCAGCGCGTGGAGCGCCGCGAACGGCAGGTCCCGCTCCACCTCCGCAGGCGTCACCTCGAGCACCCGCGTGACCCCGTCGCCGCCGACGGAGGTCGCGACGGCGTCGGCCAGGAGCGCGGTCTTGCCGATCCCCGGCTCCCCCGTGACGACCAGCGCGCCACCGCGGCCGAGACGCGCGGAGGCGAGGAGGCGGGAGACCGTCTCCTGCTCGGCGGCCCTGCCGAGGAGCACCACGTCCACAAGTCTAGGGAGCCGCCCGCGGGCCCGGCGGGACGAGGCCCCTGGCGCCGGACGACCAGGGGGGCCACCTGACGCGGGCGGTGCGGGCAGACGCCTACGTTCGCGGTACCGGCACCCGCCGGGACACCGACACGACAGGAGCATCCGATGAGCACCCCGACCGAGGCGCCCCCGGCCCTCGACATGGACGCCCTCATGGCGTTCGTCTTCCGCGCCGTCGACGAGGTCGGCGCGACCCTCAACGCGGCGCTCGTCGTCCTCGGCGACAAGCTCGGCTACTACCGGGACCTCGCGGCCCACGGGCCGACGACGCCGGCGGAGCTGGCCGAGCGCACCGGGACGGCCGAGCCGTACGCCCGGGAGTGGCTCAACGCCCAGGCCGCGGGCGACTACCTGACGTACGACCCGCCGTCGGGCCGCTACACGCTCCCGCCCGAGCAGGCGGTCGCGCTCACGGTCGAGGACAGCCCGGCGTTCCTGCCCGGCTTCTTCCAGCTCGCCCTGGGCACGGTGCACGACGTCGACCACGTGCTCGACGCCGCCCGGAGCGGCGGGGGGTACGGGTGGCACGAGCACGTCACCGACGTCCACGTCGGCTGCGAGCGGTTCTTCCGTCCCAGCTACCACGCGCACCTCGTCGACGAGTGGCTCCCCGCGCTGGACGGGGTCGTCGAGAAGCTGCAGGCGGGCGCCCTCGTCGCGGACGTGGGCTGCGGGCACGGTGCGTCGACCGTGCTCATGGCCCAGGCGTTCCCGGAGTCGCGGTTCGTGGGCTCCGACTACCACCCCGAGTCGATCGCCACCGCACGGCAGCGGGCGGCGGACGCGGGCGTCTCCGACCGTATCCGGTTCGAGGTCGCCTCGGCCCAGGAGCTCCCGGGGACGGGCTTCGATCTCGTGACGATGTTCGACTGCCTGCACGACATGGGCGACCCCGTCGGGGCGGCCGAGCAGGTCCGGCGCGCGCTGGCCCCGGACGGCACCTGGATGGTCGTCGAGCCGATGGCCGGGGACCACGTGGAGGACAACCTCAACCCCGTCGGTCGCGCCTACTACGGCTTCTCCACGCTGCTGTGCACGCCGGCGTCGCTGTCGCAGGACGTCGGGCTCGCGCTCGGCACGCAGGCCGGGCCGGCCCGCATCCGGGACGTCGCGACCGCGGCGGGCTTCGGCCGGTTCGCGTCCGTCGCCGAGACGCCGTTCAACCGCGTCCTGGAGATCCGGGCCTGACGCTCGGGGGCCGGGAGGAGTAGGAATGAGCATGGAACCGAGGGAGCCGCGGCCCGCACGCCCGCCGGACCGGACCGGAGTCACCGTCCGGGACGGCGTGCGGCTCCCCTGGGCCGTCCACGGCAGCGGGGCGCCCACGGTGGTCCTGCTGCCCACCTGGTCCCTCGTGCGGTCCCGGTTCTGGAAGGCCCAGGTGCCCTACCTCTCCCGGTCGTCGCGGGTCGTCACCTTCGACGGCCGCGGCAGCGGGGACGCCGGCCGGCCCGAGGGTGCCGCGGCCTACACCGACGAGCAGTACGCCGCGGACGCCGCCGCGGTCCTCGACGCCACCGGGACCGACCGGGCCGTCGTCGTGGGGTACTCCTGCGGGGCGGCCTGGGCGGTCCACCTGGCCGTGGCCCACCCGGCACGCGTGCTGGGGATCGTCGCCATCGCCCCCTCGTGCGGGCTGGCCGTCTCGATGCCGGAGCGCGAGCGGTACGCGTGGGACGGCCACCACGACACCACGGAGGGCTGGGCCAAGTACAGCAAGGAGTACTGGCTCGGCGGCGGCTACGACGACTACGTCGACTTCTTCGCCCGGAAGATGTTCACCGAGCCCCACTCCACCAAGCAGGTCGAGGACGTCGTCGCGTGGGCCCACGAGGTCAGCCCGCAGACGCTCGCCGACACCACGGCCGGGCGGCTCGGGCTCGAGGGCGCCACCCGGACGCCGCTCGACCCCCTGTGCGAGCAGGTGCGCTGCCCGGTGCTCGTCGTGCACGGCACCCAGGACGCCGTCCGTCCCGCCGCCATCGGGGAGCGGCTCGCCGCACTCACCGGGGGCGAGCTCGTCCTGGTCGACGGCGGCGGGCACGGGCTGCCGGCACGCGACCCGGTCCGGACCAACCTGCTCGTCCGGGAGTTCGTCGAGCGGATCGCGGCCACGGAGACCCGGCCGCCGCCCCGCCGTCGGACCTGGACGCGTGCGCAGCGCCGGCGCCGCCGGGCCCTGTACCTGTCCTCCCCGATCGGCCTCGGCCACGCCCGGCGCGACCTCGCCGTCGCGCGCGGGCTGCGCGAGCACCACCCGGACCTCGAGGTCGACTGGTTGACCCAGCACCCGGTGACCCGCGTGCTCGCCGACGCCGGCGAGCGGGTGCACCCGGCCTCGGCGTGGCTCGCCAACGAGTCGGCCCACGTCGAGGACGAGTCCGCCGACCACGACCTGCACGCGTTCGAGGCGATCCGCCGGATGGACGAGATCATGGTCAACAACTTCATGGTGTTCGCCGACGTCGTGGCGGACGGCGACTACGACCTCGTCGTCGGGGACGAGGCGTGGGACGTCGACCACTTCCTCCACGAGAACCCCGAGCTCAAGCGGTTCTCGTTCGCCTGGATGACCGACTTCGTCGGCTGGGTCCCGATGCCGGACGGCGGCGCCCGCGAGGCGGCGCTCACCGCGGACTACAACGCGGAGATGGTCGAGCAGAGGGCGCGCTACCGGCGGGTGCGGGACCGCTCGGTCTTCGTCGGCGACCCGGCGGACGTCGTCGACCTCCCGCTCGGTCCCGGCCTCCCCGGGATCCGGGAGTGGACCGAGGACAACTTCGACTTCGCCGGCTACGTCACGGGGTTCGTCGCACCGACCGTGGCGGAGCGCGAGGACCTGCGGCACCGTCTGGGCTACGGCCCCGACGACGTGCTGTGCGTCGTCACCGTCGGCGGATCCGGTGTGGGGACCTCGCTGCTGCGGCGCGTGCTCGAGGCCGTCCCGTCCGCCCGACGGCTGGTCGACGGGCTGCACCTCCTCGTCGTGACCGGACCCCGGATCGACCCCGCGAGCCTGCCGCGTCGGGCCGGCGTCACGTACCGCGGCTACGTCCCGGAGCTGTACCGGCACCTGGCCGCGTCCGACCTCGCCGTCGTGCAGGGCGGCCTCACGACGTGCATGGAGCTCGCCGCCGCGGGCACGCCGTTCCTCTACGTCCCGCTGCGGCACCACTTCGAGCAGAACGTCCACGTGCGGCACCGGCTCGAGCGCTACGGCGCGGGCCGGTGCGTGGAGTACGCCGAGGCGTCCGACCCGGACGCGCTCGCCGCGGCGATGGTGGCCGAGCTGTCGGGCGGCCGCGACCGGCGCACCCTGCCGGTCGAGACCGACGGTGCCGCCCGCGCCGCCGCGATGCTCGCCGAGCTGCTCTGAGCCGCCCGACCTGTGACCCACGACCTCGCCGCGGGCGGACGCCTCGTGCGACCATCGCCCCGTGCGTACCGACGACGCCGCTGACGCGAGCACCACGGAGAGCCCCCTGCCGGGTGGGAACGTGAACGACGTCGTGCGCGTCGGGGACACCGTCCACCGGACCGCCGGTCCGTGGACGCCGACCGTCCACGCCCTGCTCGCGTGGGTGCGGGCGCACGGGGTGGCGTCGGTGCCGGCGCCTCTGGGCCTGGACCCGCAGGGGCGCGAGGTCCTGACGTGGACGGAGGGCGAGGTCGGCGGCTGGCCGGTCCCGGACTGGGTCTGGGACCCGGGCACCCTGCGCGCGGCCGGCGCGATGCTGCGGGAGTGGCACGACGCCACGGTCGGCTTCGCCCCCGTGGGCGCGGTGTGGCGATCCCCCGTGCGCGAGCCGGCGGAGGTCGTGTGCCTCAACGACGCCGCGCCCTACAACATGGTCCACGCCGACGACGGTCTCGTCGGGTTCATCGACGTCGACATGGCGTCCCCCGGCCCGCGGGTCTGGGACCTGGCGTACCTCGCGTACCGGATGTGCGGGTGGTGCGAGGACATGCCCGTCCCCGGCCCGCCCGCACCCGAGATCGCACCACGGGGCCGCTTGACCGTGCTGCTCGACGGCTACGGTCGCGACCTCGCGCCGGCTCCCGACGACGTCCTGACGACCATGCGCCGTCGCCTCCTGGACCTCGCCGGCTGGACCGACGAGCACGCGCTCGCGACGGGCCGCCCAGAGCTGCACGAGCATGCGGCCATGTACCGGCGCGACGCCGGGCGGGTGAGGCCGGTCAGCGGCTGACGGGCATGAGGTCCACGACCTCGCCGGCGACGAGTCGTGCGAGCAGGTCGAGGTCGACGTGCTCCAGCGAAGGGGTGCGGCTGAGGCCGGGCGCCGGGTGGACCGGGACCACGGCCTCGACGCCGAGCGTCGCGGCGCCCGAGGCGAGCGCGGACGCGATCCCCGCCGGCGAGTCCTCGATCGCGACGCAGCGCGCGATGTCGACGCCCAGACGCTCTGCCGCGAGCAGGTACGGCTCCGGGTCGGGCTTGCCGCGCTCGACCTCGTCCCCGCACACGAGCACCTGGAACGCGTCCGCCGGCGCGAGCGCCGCGACGGGTTCCGCGAGCTCGCGGTAGGACATCGTCACGAGAGCGCACGGGACGCCCGCCTCGCGCAGCGACCCCAGCAGCTCGCGCGCGCCCGGCTGCCACGGCACCTCGACGCGGACCTGGTCGATCACGCGGCCGATGAGGAACTGCACGATCTCCTCGACGGGCAGGTCGACACCTCCGCGGTCGCGGATGATCTGCGCGGAGGTGAGCAGCGGGTTGCCGACGAGGGACATCGCGTCCTCGTGGGTCCAGGTGCCGCCGTGCGCGTCCACGAGCTCGTGCTCCGCAGCGATCCAGTACGGCTCGGTGTCGACGAGCGTGCCGTCCATGTCCCACAGGACGGCGGCGGGCAGCTCGTCGCGGGACACGGGCGCGGGGGCAGGACGGGGCGAGGTCAACTCGTGCTCCAGGGGTGGGGGGTCGGTGCGCAGGCCGCGCCGCGGCGCCGGCCGGCTCCCACCCTACGCGGCGGGCAGGTACGCCACGGGCGAACCCCTCCCGCCGACGTCGGGCCGGTCCGCATAGGCTGGGGCGATGAGCGAGAACGCGCACGACGGCGCCCGCCAGACCGTGATGATCGCGGCGTTCGAGGGCTGGAACGACGCGGGGAGCGCCGCGACGTCCGCGCTGGCGCACCTGCACGAGGTCTGGGGGGCCGAGGACGTGGACGAGCTCGACCCGGAGGAGTACCACGACTTCCAGGTGAACCGCCCGGTCGTCACGACCGACGAGGACGGCCGGCGCGAGATCACGTGGCCGACCACGACGATCGCGACCGCGACGATCGCGCCCAGCGGTCGTCGCGTGGTCCTCGTGCACGGCATCGAGCCGTCGATGCGGTGGCGCAGCTACTGCCGGGAGCTCCTCGACATCGCGGTCGAGCACGACGTCCGCACGGTCGTGACGCTCGGCGCGCTCCTCGCCGACGTGCCGCACACCCGCCCGATCCCCATGACCGCGACGTCCGAGAGCGTCGGCCTGCAGGCCGTGCTCGACGTCGAGCCGAGCACGTACGAGGGGCCGACGGGCATCGTCGGGGTCCTGCAGCACGCAGCGGCGGAGCGCGGCATGCAGTCGGTCTCGCTGTGGGCGGCCGTCCCGCACTACGTCGCGCACCCGCCGTCCCCCAAGGCGACCCTGGCGATCCTCGCGCGCGTCGAGGAGCTCGTGTCGGAGGCGATCCCGCTCGGTGAGCTGCCGGAGGACGCGCAGGCGTGGCAGCACGGCGTCGACGAGCTCGCGGCCGAGGACACCGAGATCGCCGAGTACGTGCAGCAGCTCGAGGAGGCCAAGGACACGGCCGAGCTCCCCGAGGCGAGCGGCGAGGCGATCGCGCGCGAGTTCGAGCGCTACCTGCGGCGGCGCGACCCGGGCAGCTCCGGCGAGCGGGGCAAGGGCCCCACCGTCTAGGACCGCCGCCGGCTACCGAGCGGTCAGAGCCGCACGCCCAGCAGGGCGTTGACCGCCCGGGCGACGACGCCGGGCGCGCCCTCGTCGTCCGCCGTCGTGTCGCGGCCGGGTCGCAGCGACTCCGCGGCCCACGCGTCGACCGCGGCGAGTGCCGCGGGCGCGTCCAGGTCCGTCGCGAGCGCGGCCCGCACGGCGTCGAGCATGGCCGTCGCGTCGGGGCCGCCGTTGCCCGAGACGGCGTCGCGCCAGGTCTCGAGCCGCGCGGCGGCGGCCGGCAGGTCGTCGTCGGTCCACTCCCACTCGGTGCGGTAGTGGTGGTCCAGGAGCGCGAGGCGGATCGCCATCGGGTCGACGCCGGTCGCGCGCAGGTTCGACACGAGCACGAGGTTGCCGAGCGACTTGCTCATCTTCCGGCCCTCGTACGCGACCAGCCCGGCGTGCACGTGCACGCGCGGCGCGGCGCCGTCGGAGAGCACGCGGTCGTGCGACGACGACATCTCGTGGTGCGGGAACAGGAGGTCCGCCCCGCCGCCCTGGACGTCGAACGGCAGCCCCAGCCCGTCGCGTCCGATGACCGAGCACTCGATGTGCCAGCCCGGGCGGCCCGTGCCGAGCACGCCACCGTCCCACGCCGGCTCGCCCGGTCGCTCGCGCCGCCACAGCAGCGGGTCGAGCGGGTCCTTCTTGCCGTCCCGGTCGGGGTCTCCCCCGCGCTCGGCGAAGAGCCGCTCCATCATGTCGCGCCCGAGGCGCGAGACGGAGCCGAACGCCGTGTCGGCCGACAGGTCGGCGTAGACGTCCCCGAGGCCGGCGTCGGTCCCTCCCGCGCCGGGCTCGACCGGGACGCGGTACGCCGTCCCGTCCGCGAGCATCGCGGAGACCGCGTCGACGACGGCAGGGATCTTCTCGACCGCGCCGTCCCAGACGTCGGGCGGCACGACGCCGAGCGCGGTCATGTCCTCGGCGAAGAGCGCGATCTGCTGCGTCGCGAGCGCGCGCCAGTCGACGCCCGTGGCCGCGGCGCGCTCGAGCAGCGGGTCGTCCACGTCCGTGACGTTCGACGCGTACGTGACCTGGTACCCGGCGTCGCGCCAGGCGCGCACGAGGAGGTCGAACGCGACGTAGGTGTTCGCGTGGCCGATGTGCGTCGCGTCGTACGGGGTGATGCCGCACGCGTAGAGCGTCGCGGTGTCGCCCTGGGCGGCGACGACGAGCTCGCCGGTGGTCGAGTCGTGCACCCGGACGGGGCGGCCACGGCCGGGGAGCTCGGGGATCTGCGGGGCGGGCCAGCTGTGCACGCGACCACCATAACGGCCCGGTCGCACGCCACGCGCCGGTGTCCCGCACGGGCGCGGGCCCAGGTGGCGCGCGACAATGCGGACGTGACGAACCCCACGCCCCCCGGCCCGCACGCGACGGGTGGAGAGGGGGCCGCGCCGCGGCCGGTCGCCGCATGGCACGTCGACGCGGGCGGCGGCGAAGCCCGGCCGCTCGACCCCGCCTCCGTCGACCCGGTCGCGGACCTGCTGCGCGGGCACGCCGCCGCGGCCGCCGAGGACCGGGCGACGTGGGTGCGCCTGGCGGACGTCGAGACCCTGCACGACGCCGCGGCGGGGCTCGGCCCCGACGCGGGCGCGGTCGCGGGCAGCCCGAGGCCGGACGACCTGCGCGCGCGGCACCCGCTCGCCCTGGTCAAGCGCGTCGCGGACGACTGACTCCTCATCATGACTCCGACGGCCTGGTACACGCCCGACGACCGCCAGGTGCACACGGGCGCGTTCGCGACGCTCGTGGGGCCCGGCGTCGTGCTCACGGCCGAGGACGGTGGTGCCGGGACGCACGACGCGATGCTCGAGCGCCTGCGCGGTCCGGGCGCGCCCCGCGGCGGGGCGGTCCGGCGCGTCACGGCGGCGGCCGTCACGGCCGTCGTCTCCGCGGCGTCGGCCGTCGAGCTCGAGCTCGGCGACGCGGTGGCGAGCACCGAACGCCTCGTCTTCGAGCAGCGGCGCGCCGACCCGGTCCAGCGCATCTACGACCTCAAGCGCGAGATCACCGAGGCGCGGCGTGCGCTGCTGCCCGTCACCGCCGAGCTGCCCGAGCTCCTCGACCCGGACGTGCCGGACCACCTCGGGGTGGACCGCCGCGTGCTCGAGCGCCTGGTCTCCACCGTCGAGCGCATCGACCGGCACCTCGACGCCCACGACGACCTGCTCTCGGACATGCTGCAGGTCCACATGTCGCAGGTCTCGGTCCGGCAGAACGAGGACATGCGCAAGATCTCCGCGTGGGCGGCGATCCTCGTCTACCCGACGATCGTCGCCGGCGTGTACGGGATGAACTTCGCCCACATGCCCGAGCTGGGGTGGACGCTCGGCTACCCGATGGCCCTCGCGCTCATGGCGGTCGGGTGCGTCGTGCTCTACCGGGTCTTCCGGCGCGCGGGCTGGCTCTGAGCCGCCGTCCCGCGGACGGTGGTCAGGGCGTCGGGGCCGTGGTGCCGCCGGGCTCGAGCACGCCCGTGAGCAGGAGCAGCACGAGGAGCGCGGCGAGCACGAGGCGGTAGACGACGAACGGCGTGTAGCTGAACGTCGACACGATCTTGAGGAACGCGATGATGACGAAGTAGCCCACGACGAAGGCGACGAGCGTGGCGATGAGCGTCGCCCCGGCGCCCGGGGCGCCCGGCACGGGCTCCCCCGCGGACTTGACGAGCTGGTAGAAGCCGGAGCCGAGCACCGCGGGGATCGCCAGGAGGAACGAGTAGCGGGCCGCCGCCTCGCGCGTGAAGCCCATGAGGAGCCCGGCCGTGATCGTCCCGCCCGAGCGCGAGACGCCCGGCACGAGCGCGAGCGCCTGCGCGAACCCGAACGCGACCGCCTGCCCCGGCGTCAGCTCGCGCAGCGCGCGACGCTTGGCGCCGACGCGGTCCGCCCAGCCGAGCAGGAGCGCGAACACGGCGAGCATGAGGGCCGTGAGGTAGAGGTTGCGGAACGTGTTCTCGATGGCGTCCTGGAACAGCAGGCCGAGCACCACGATGGGGACCGAGCCCAGGGCGATGTACCACGCCATGAGGGCGTCGTGGTCCCCGCGGCCCATGCGGGAACGCCAGTCCGTGCCGTGGTCGCCGCGCAGCGACCGCCACCAGGCGACGCAGATGCGCGCGATGTCCCGGCGGAAGTAGAGCAGGACGGCGGTCTCGGTCCCGATCTGGGTGATGGCCGTGAAGGCCGCACCCGGGTCCTGGGACCCGATGAGCTCCCCGACGATGCGCAGGTGGGCGCTCGAGGAGATCGGGAGGAACTCGGTCAGGCCCTGGACGAGGCCGAGGAGGACGGCTTCCCACGCGTTCACGAGCGGCCACGATACCGGCCGCAGGGTGCCGCGCGGACCACCGGGTGAACCTGTCGTGGTCCGCGTCCGACGGCGCGCGCCCGACCCGCGCGAGCGTGTGCGCGCCGGTACCCTCGGCTCCCATGGAACTCCGCCAGCTCGGCCGCACCGGCCTGCGCGTGTCCGTCCTCGGCCTCGGGACGATGACGTGGGCCCGCGACACCGACGAGCTCGACGCCGGCGAGCAGCTGCGCGACTTCGTGGACGCGGGCGGGACGCTCGTCGACACCGCGGCGTCGTACGCGGACGGCGACGCCGAGACCCTGCTCGGGTCCCTGCTGGGGAACAAGGTGTCCCGCCGGGACGTCCTGCTGTGCACCAAGGCGGGCGTGCGGCACACCCCGACGGGACCGGTCGTGGACGCGTCGCGCGGCGCGCTCCTCGACTCGCTCGACGACTCGCTCGGCAGGCTGGGCACGGACCACGTCGACCTGTTCCTCGTCCACGCCCCCGACGCCGGCACGCCGTTCACGGAGACGCTCTCCGCGCTGCGCCACGCGGTGACGTCGGGCCGCGCGCGGTACGTGGGGCTCTCCAACCATCCCGGGTGGGCGACGGCGCAGGCCGCGGCGCTCCTCGGTGGGACCGACGACGTGGGGCTCGCGGCGGTCGAGGTCGAGTACTCGCTCCTGCAGCGCGGTGCCGAGCGCGAGGTCGTGCCCGCCGCCGACGCCCTGGGACTCGGCCTGCTCGCGTGGTCACCGCTCGGCCGTGGGGTGCTCACGGGCAAGTACCGCCGGTCGTTGCCCGCCGACTCCCGCGGCGCGTCGCCGCACCTCTCGGCCTTCGTCGAGCCCTACCTCGACAACGGGTCCTCGGGCGTGGTCGAGGCCGTCGTGACCGCTGCCGAGGGCCTCGGGCGAGCGCCGCTCGACGTCGCCCTGTCCTGGCTGCTGGGTCGGCCCACCGTGGCGAGCGCCGTCGTCGGGGCCCGCACGCCCGCACAGCTGCGCGCGTCGCTCGACGCGACGGACCTCGTCCTGCCGCGCGCCGTGCGCGCGGCGCTCGACGACGTGAGCGAGATCGAGGTCGGCTACCCCGAGCGGTGGTGACCGCGGGTCAGCGCGCCCCGTCCGTCTCGAGCTCGCCCGCGAGCTCGTCGTCGTCGATCGTGTCGAGCGCGTCGTCCTCGTCGTCCGCGTCCTCGTCGTCGTCCGCGTCCTCGTCGTCGTCCTCGTCGTCCTCCTCGGCGAGGTAGAACGGCGTCGCCTCCCCGTGCACCTGCCCGAGCGCCTCGTCGTAGACCTCGAAGGCGTCCGCGAGCACGTAGTAGGCGTCGTCCACGGACGGGTCGTCGTCTCCCCGACGGGCGGCGACGGCGTTGAAGTGGGCCTCGAGCGCGGCGATGAACCGGTCGAGCGCGGCACGCGGGTCAGCGGTCATACCCTGACGGTAGCCCTGAGCGGGGCACAATGGCACTCGAAAGACGCCGGTGGCCGACCACGTCCGGCCGCCGACGGACCAGCGGAACGAGGACGGTGACACGTGGAGAGCAGGTCAACGTCACGCCGGCGGCCCGAGAGGGTCGCGCAGGGTGGGCAGTACGAGTACCGCGTCCTGACGATCGACCGCTCGACGAGCCGGTCCGACGCGACCAGGCTGCTGACGGACGAGGCCGAGTACGGCCGGTGGGAGCTGGCCCGCACGCGCCTGTACGTCGGGGGCGAGCGCCGCGTGTGGCTGCGGCGCAAGATCATCCGGGTGCGCTCGACGCTGTGACGCGGGCCCCGTGGGACGCGTGAGCGACCTGTTCACCAAGTCCCGGGCCGACGCGCCGGAGGGCTTCTTCGCGTGCGAGGCCGCCGGGCTCGCGTGGCTGCGCGTGCCGGACGGCCCGCGCGTCGTCGAGGTCCGCGGCGTCGGCCGCACGCACCTCGACCTCGAGCGGTTGCAGCCCGCCCGCCCGACGCCGTCGGCCGCCCGCGCCCTCGGGCGACGCCTCGCCGTCGTGCACGACGCCGGCGCGCCCGCCTGGGGCGCACCCCCCGCCGGGTGGGAGGCGGACGGGTTCTTCGGTCCGCTCGACGACCCGCTGCCCCTGCCGACGGGCGCCTGGGCGGACTGGCCGTCGTTCTACGCCGAGGCCCGCCTCGCGCCCGTCGCGGAGCAGGGTCGTCAGCGCGGTGCCCTGGAGCCCGACGACGCGGCGCTCCTGGGGCGCCTGGCCGGACGTCTCCCGGACCTCGCCCGGCCCGCGCTCGACGACTCCCCCGCGCGCCTGCACGGCGACCTGTGGTCGGGCAACGTCCTGTGGGCCGCGCCGGTGACGTCCGGGGCCGGCGAGGCCGCCCCCGCCGTGGAGGCGGTGCTCATCGACCCCGCGGCCCACGGCGGGCACCGCGAGGCCGACCTCGCGATGCTCGCGCTGTTCGGCGCACCGCACCTCGACGAGATCGTCGCGGGCTACCAGGAGGTGCACCCGTTGGCACGGGGGTGGCGGCACCGGGTCGCGCTGCACCAGGTGTACCCGGTCGCGGTGCACGCGGTGCTGTTCGGCGGGGGCTACCGCACGCAGCTGCGCTCGACGGTCGCGGCGCTCCTCGACGACCGCTGACGGCCGGCAGGGAGCACGTCGTCGGTCTCAGCAGGTGCGCAGGAGACGGTCGAGCACGCGGACCCCGAACCGCAGCGAGTCGACGGGCACGCGCTCGTCGACGCCGTGGAACATCCCCGAGAAGTCGAGGTCGCCGGGCAGGCGCAGCGGGGCGAACCCGTACCCCGTGATGCCGAGCCGCGCGAGCGACTTGTTGTCCGTCCCGCCCGAGAGCGTGTACGGCAGGACGGTCGCCTCGGGGTCCTCGGCGACGAGCGCGTCGACCATCGAGTCGACGAGGTCTCCCGTGAACGGCACCTCGAGCGCGATGTCCCGGTGGATCGCCTCGATCCGGACGTGCTCGCCCGCGAGCTCGCGGAGACGCTCGAAGCCGTCCTCCTCGTGCCCGGGGAGCAGTCGCGCGTCGATCGTGGCCTCGGCCCGCCCCGGGATGACGTTGGCCTTGTACCCGGCGGCGAGCTGGGTGGGGTTCGACGTGTGGCGCACGGTCGCCCCGACGAAGCGCGAGGCCGGCCCGAGCGCCGCGACCAGCGCGTCGATGCTGCGCGGGTCCTCGGGGTCGTAGCGCAGGCCGGTGAGGTCGGCGACTCCCCGCAGGAGCGCGTCGACCGTCGGCGTGAGCGTGTTCGGCCAGTGGTGGGTACCGATGCGCGCGACGGCCTCGGCAAGACGCGTCACCGCGTTGTCGTGGTTGACCTGCGAGCCGTGACCGGCGCGGCCGTCGGCGACGAGCCGCAGCCACGCGATGCCCTTCTCCGCAGTCTGGAGCAGGTAGGCGCGCCGGCCGCCGACCTCGACGGAGAAGCCGCCCACCTCGCTGATCGCCTCGGTCGCGCCCTCGAAGAGCTCGGGGCGGTGGTCGACGGCGTAGCGCGCCCCGTAGGTCCCGCCCGCCTCCTCGTCGGCGAAGAAGGCGACGACCACGTCGCGCGCGGGCTTGCGCCCCTCACGCACCATCTGGCGCACGACCGCGAGGATCATCGCGTCCATGTCCTTCATGTCGACGGCGCCGCGTCCCCACAGCAGCCCGTCGCGCTCCTCCCCGGCGAAGGGGTCGACGGACCAGTCGGACGCCTGCGCGGGCACGACGTCGAGGTGCCCGTGCAGCACGAGCGCGGGACGGGTCGGGTCCGCGCCCTCGAGCCGCACGACGACGCTCGCGCGCCCCGGCGCGGACTCGAACAGCTCGGGCTCGAGGCCCACCTCGTGCAGCAGGGCCATGACGTGCTCGGCCGCGGCGCGCTCACCGGGTCCCGACCCGTCGCCGAAGTTGGACGTGTCGATGCGCAGCAGGTCCTGGCAGATGCGCACCACCTCGTCCTGCGCGGTCGGGACGGGCACGGCGGAGGACTCGGGGCGAACGCTCGTCATGCGCCCCACGCTACCCGGGCACGACGGCGGCACGTCGCACCGCCGTCGGCCGCTCGCCGGGCGGAACCGGCCGGAGCGAGACAGCGAGGTAGTACCCCGGTCGGACGACGTCGTACCCCGGTCGCGCGAGGTAGTACCGCTGTCGTGACAGCGGTACTACCTCGCGGAACCGGGGTACGACCTCAGTGAACCGGGGTACTACCTCGCGGGTCCTGGTCTTCCGGCGCGGCGGCGCGTCAGGCGTCGAGGCCGCGGCGGGCGAGCAACGGCGCGATGTCCGCGTCGCGACCGCGCAGCTCGCGGAAGGACTGCAGCGGGTCCTGCGAGCCACCGCGCGCGAGGAGCGCGCGACGGAACCGCTCGCCGTTCTCGCGCGTCAGGCCGCCGTTCTCGCGGTACCACTCGACCGTGTCGGCGTCGAGCACCTCCGACCAGATGTACGAGTAGTACCCGGCCGAGTACCCGCCGCCGAACACGTGGTTGTAGTACGTGGTGCGGTACCGCGACGGGACCGGCGCGAACGCCACGCCCGCGCCGTCGAGCGCGGCGGCCTCGAAGGGCAGCACGTCCTCCACCGACGTCGGCACGGCGTCGGCCGAGAGCTGGTGCCAGGCCTGGTCGAGCAGCGCCGCCGCGAGGTACTCGGTCGTGCCGAAGCCCTCGTTGAACTGGCGCGACGCGAGCATCGTGTCGACCCACTCCGCCGGCATGGGCTCCCCGGTCTCGTGGTGCACGGCGTAGGCGCGCAGGATCTCCGGCTCCCAGGCCCACATCTCGTTGACCTGCGAGGGGTACTCGACGAAGTCGCGCGGCACGTCGGTGCCCGACTGCGACGGGAACCGCACGTCGGAGAAGAGCCCGTGCAGCGCGTGCCCGAACTCGTGGAACAGCGTGATGACCTCGTCCCACACGAGCAGCGTCGGCTGTCCGGCCGGCGGCTTGACGATGTTGAGGTTGTTCACGACGACCGGCTTCTGGTCGAGCAGGTGGTTCTGGTCGACGAGGTTGTTCATCCAGGCGCCGCCGCGCTTCGACTCGCGCGTGTACCAGTCGGCGAGGAACAGGCCCATCCCCTCGCCCGGCTGGCCCGGGGTCTCGGCGTCGAACACCTCGAACACGCGCACGTCCGGGTGGTACCCGACGAGGTCCGCGCGCTCGGTGAACGAGATCCCGAACAGCCGGTTCGCGGCACGGAAGACGCCGTCGTGCACGACGCGCTCGAGCTCGAGGTACGGACGCAGGAGCGCGTCGTCGAGCGCGTAGCGGTCCTTGCGCACGCGCTCGGCGTAGAAGGACCAGTCGGAGGCCCGCAGGCTCGCGCCGGCGTGGTCCGCCTGCAGGGCCGCCTCCAGGTCCGCGGCCTCGCGGCGCGCGTTCGCGACGGCGGCCGGCGCGAGCCGGGACAGCATCGCGTTCACGGCGTCGGTCGTCTTCGCCGTCGCGTCCTCGGCGACGTACGCGGCGTGGTGCTCGTAGCCGAGGAGGCGCGCGCGCTCGGCGCGCAGGCGCACGGTCTCGAGGACGATCTCGCGCGTGTCGTGGTCGTCGCCCGTCGCGCCGCGGCCCTCGGACGCGCGCTGCACGCGCTCGCGCACGTCGCGGTCCGTGAGGGACGCGAGCACGCCCTGCTGGGTCGGGAGCTGCATCTCGAGCAGCCACGCGCCCTCATGACCGCGCGCCGCGGCGGCCTCGGCCGCACCGGCGACCGCGTCGTCCGCGAGGCCGGCGAGCTCGGCCCGGTCCGTCACGAGCACGCTCGCCGCGTTGGCCCCGGCGAGGAGCTTGCGCCCGAACGCCGCCTCGAGGCTCGTCAGACGGCCGTTGATCTCGCGCAGGCGCTCCTGCTCCGCCGCGTCGAGCTCGACGCCCGAACGGCGGAAGTCGGTGAGCAGCGTGTGCAGCAGCCACGCGGCGTCGGGCTCCAGCGTCTCGTCGCCGGCGTCGACGGCATCCTGGAGCGCCCGCGCCCGCGCGTACAGGCGCGCGTCCATGTAGATCGCGTCGTGGTGGGCCGCGTACTCGGGTGCGAGCTCCTCCTCGATGTCCTCCAGCCCCGGCGTCGCGTCGGCGCTGAGCTGGTTGTAGAACGCGTGCGCGACCCGTGACAGGCTGCGGCCGGAGCGCTCGAGAGCCTCGAGCGTGTTGGCCACCGAGGGGGCCTCCGGGTCGGTGGCGATCGCCTCGACGGCGGCACGCTGCGCAGCCATCGCCGCGCGCAGCGCGGGCACGTAGTGCTCCTCGCGCACCGCGGTGTAGTCGGGCAGCTCGTACGGCAGCCGCGACGGGGCGGCGAACGGGTTGGCGGGATCGAGGTCGAGGTCTGCGCCGGTGGGCGCGAGCGGCTGGGACGTCATGGCCCCCATCCTCGCCCCGCGGCGCCGCCCGGGTGAAACGGAATCCACCCGGGCGGCGCGACGGACCTCAGGAGGTCGTCGCGAGGCGGGGTGCGGCGTCGGGCCACGGCTCGACCGGCTCGCGCGGGTCGTCCGGCAGGAGCGTCGCCACCCACGCGTCGCGGCGGACGCCCCGCTGCAGGGAGTGACCGCGCACGGTCCCCTCGACACGGAAGCCGAGCCGCCACGCGAGGCGACGCGACGGCCAGTTCCCGACGTACGCCTCCCAGGACAGGCGCGCGAGGCCGAGTCCCTCCGGGTCGAACGCCCAGTCGACGACGAGGCGACCGGCGGCCGTCGCGAGACCGCGGCCGCGGCCGGCGGGCGACATCCAGTAGCCGAGCTCGGCGGAGCGCTGCCCGTCCGGGCCGTCGTCGAGGCCCAGCCCGAACATCCCGAGCAACGGTCCGGCGCCCTCCGGCCCGGGCACGCCCGCCGGCCCGACCGACTCGCGCACCGCCCAGGTGAAGACGTTCCCGCGCTCCCAGCCCGGTGCCACGTAGCCCTGCACGAAGCCCAGCGCGTCGTCGCGCGTGTACGGCGACGGGACGACGGTCCAGGCGGCGACGTCGGGGTCCTGGCACGCGACGGTGATCGCGTCGACGTCGTCGAGGGTCGGGGAGGCGAGGTGGACGACGCCGTCGTCCAGGGCGAAGGGCTGCACGGGACCCAACCTGTCACGACCCGCCGCGAGGGCGCACGTCCTTTCGGACGGGTTCGGCGACGCGCCGGACCGGCGAGACCCGCGCTCAGCCCGCGAGCACCTCGACGAGGGGCGACCACCCGAGACCGTGCGCCGCCGCGACGGCCTCGTTGAGCAGCACGCCGCGGTGCGTCGACGCGCCGGACGCCAGGAGCGGGTCGTCGCGGAGGGCGTCGAGCCCTCCGTCCGCGAGCGCCGCGAGGTACGGCAGCGTCGCGCTCGTCAGCGCCTGCGTGCTCGTGACCGGGACGGCGCCGGGCATGTTGGCGACGCAGTAGAAGGTCGTGCCGTGGACGGCGAACGTCGGGTCGTCGTGGGTCGTGGGGTGCGAGCCCTCGAAGCACCCGCCCTGGTCGACGGCGATGTCGACGAGCACCGCTCCGGGGCGCATGCGGGCGACGAGGTCGTCGCTCACGAGCCGCGGCGCGCGGGCTCCGGCGACGAGGACGGCCCCGACCACGAGGTCGGCCTCGAGCACCGCCCGCTCGACGGCGTACAGGCTCGACGCGACCGTCCGCGCGTGCCCGGAGAACTCGACGTCGAGGCCGCGCAGCACGGGCAGCGACAGGTCGAGGACGGTCACCTCGGCGCGCATCCCCACCGCGACCTGCGCCGCGTTGCGCCCCGCCGTACCACCCCCCAGGACGACGACCCGCCCCGGCGGCGTCCCGGGCACGCCGCCCAGCAGGACGCCGCGGCCGCCGGCCGGGCGCTGCAGGAGCCATGCGCCCACCTGGGTCGCCATGCGCCCCGCGACCTCGCTCATCGGTGCGAGCAGGGGCAGGCTCCCGTCCGGGGCCTGCGCGGTCTCGTACGCGACGGACGTCGTCCCGGCGTCGAGCAGCGCACGCGTGCCCGCGGCGTCGGCGGCGAGGTGCAGGTAGGCGAACAGCAGCAGGTCCTCGCGCAGGTGGCCGTACTCGCTCGCGACCGGCTCCTTGACCTTGCACACGAGCTCGGCCTCGCCCCACACCTCCTCGGCGGTGGCGACGACGCGCGCGCCCGCGCGCTCGAACTCCTCGTCGGGCAGGTGGGAGCCGGCGCCGGCCCCGGACTGGACGAGCACGTCGTGCCCGGCCCGCACGAGGTGGTGGGCGCCGGCGGGGGTGAGCGCGACGCGGTCCTCGTGGTTCTTGACCTCGGTGGGTATCCCGATCCTCATGGTCCAGTGTCGTCGCGCGTCGCCCCGGCGCGCACGACGACCGCTCTGCGCCACAGCGGGCGGCGAGGGTTCCGTGGGCCCGGCCCGTCGACTACGGTCGGGCCATGCCCACGTGGACGGACCCCGGCGAGGTGGAGTTCGACGCCGTCCTCGTCGACTCCGGCACCGCGTCGGGCGTGTTCGTCGAGGTGCCCGTCGACACCACGGACCTGTTCGGCACGCGCGGGCGCGTGCCCGTGCGGGTCGAGGTCGACGACGTCGCCTACCACGCGTCCCTCGTCGCCTACGGCGGTCCTCACCTGCTCGCCGTCCTCCGGGCGATCCGGGACCGGCTCGGCAAGGGCGTGGGCGACCAGGTCCACGTCACCCTCCGCCTCGCGGCGGGGGTCTCCGCCGTCCCGCGCTGACGAGGGGCCCTGGCCACAGCACGGGGAGCGGCGGGGCACGGCCCCTCCGGGGACTCAGCCCGCGTCGCGTGTCGGCGACGTCGGCGACGGCCCCTCCGAGAGGGCGATCTCCTTGGCCGTGGGGATCTCGTCCTCCATCGGCGGGTCCTTGTGCCGCAGCTTCGAGAACACCGCCCAGGCGACGGCGACGAGCGGCACGGACACCACGGCGCCGAGGATCCCGGCCAGCAGGGTCCCGCCGGTGACGGCGAGCGCGACGACCACGGGGTGCAGCGAGACCTGGGCGCCCATGATGAGCGGCTGCAGGATGTGGCCCTCGAACTGCCCGATGAGGGCGATCCCGACCGTGACGATGAGCGCCGTGACGAAGCCGTCCGCGGCGAGCGCCACGACCGCGGCGATGATCATGGCGAGCGGCGCCCCGATGATCGGGATGAAGGCACCGATGAACACGAGCACCGCGAGCGGCGCGGCGAGCGGGACGCCGAGGATCGCGAGGAGGATGAAGGCGAGGGCGCCGTCGGCGAGCGCGATGAGCACGGTGCCGCGCGCGTAGCCCGAGAACGTGTACCAGCCCGCTCCCCCGGCGATCTTCCAGCTCTCGCGCGAGCGCGCCGGGAGCTGGTTGAGGAACCACGTCCACAGGTCCTTGCCCCGTGCGAGGAAGAACACGGTGCAGAAGATGGCGAGGGCGATCGCGGCGAACGCCTCGAACACCGACCCGGCGCTCGCGGCCGCCTGGCTCGCGATGTCGCCGCCGTGCTCGGTGAGCCACTGCCGCCCGTTCTCGATCCACTCGTTGACGTCGTCGCCCGTGATCGAGACCGGGAGCGGACCGTTCTCCAGGAAGTCGAGGATCTGGTCGATGCCGTCGCTGAACTCGCCCGCGAGCTCCTCCCACTGCCCCGCGACCGACGTGATGATGTACGTCAGCAGACCCGCGAAGAAGAGCAGCGCGGAGAGGATCGCGAGAGCGGTCGCGAGCCCGCGCGGCATGATCCGCGCGTAGAAGTCCGTCACGGGCCGCAGCACCGACGTGATGACGAGCGCCAGGAAGACCGCGACGAACACGAGCTGGACCTGCGCTGTCGCGTAGAAGATCAGGGCGACCGCGGCCACGACCATGAGCAGCCGCCAGGACCAGCCCGCCGTCGTCCGCAGCCACGCGGGCACCGTCTCGTCGTACCCGACGACCGACGGGTTCCGGCGTGCACCCGCCACCTTGCGCGCCTCGCGCGACGCCCCGGCGAGGTGCTTGACCGACGCCGCCGAGCGCTCCGAGCCGGAACCGGGACGTGGCGTGGGCGTGGGCCCGCTCACGGGCCGCTGCTCGTCCGTCACGCCTGGTCCTGTCCGGAGGTCGCCGTCATCCGCCCAGTGTGCCCCAGGTCGTCCCCCGACGCCGGGTACGGCACACCGGTCCGGAGCAGGCGCCCGCGCACCGCCGTCGCGCTCTCCCGGTGCAGGTCGGCGGGCGGACGCGATGCGGGTCGGCGGGCGGACGCGATGCGGGATCCACCCGCCAGCCGTGCTATGTTTTTCCCCGCACCGGAACGGCGGGAACGCCGGGAAGGTCCACTCGTCCGGGTGGCGGAATGGCAGACGCGCTAGCTTGAGGTGCTAGTGCCCTTTATCGGGCGTGGGGGTTCAAGTCCCCCTCCGGACACTCGTTGAGACAGCGACGACGGAGCGGGTCCAGGGAAACCTGGGCCCGCTTCGTCGTTCCGCCGTCGGCCAGCGAGCTGCCCGCCGACGGCGCTCTCGCTCAGTGCGCCCCGACCTCCCGTGCCCGCTCGACGGCGGTCCCGACCCCCTCGGTCCACGGATTCCCGTGACCCGGCAGGAGCGTCGTCGCGCCGGTCTCGACGAGGCGGTCCAGGGACGCGAGCGCCTGGGCGCTGTCGGCCGTCGCCGCACCGGCGATGATCTGCGGCCCCCGCGTGCCGGTGTAGGGGTCGAGCGTGACGAGCGCGTCGCCCGTGAGGAGGACGTCGCGCTCGGGCAGGTGCAGCGCGCAGTGCCCGGCCGTGTGGCCAGGGCTGAAGACGACGCGGGGCGAGCCCGGCACCGGAAGCGTCGCGCCGGGCTCCGCGTGCCGCAGTCCCCGCACGCCGGGCACCCGGAGGGCACCTGCCGCCGCCATGGACGCGAGGATGCGCACGGCCGCCGGGTAGCGCAGCGGGTAGAGCGCGCGGACGTTCTCGTGCGCGTACCGGTACGGGTGGGCGGCGATCTCGGCGTCGTCCTCGTGGAGCCAGATCGGCACACCGAGCCTCGACCGCGCCCTCGCGGCCGAGCCGGTGTGGTCAAAGTGGGCGTGCGTGAGGACGACGCCCGCCACGTCGGACGGGCGGTGCCCCAGCTCTCGCAGCGCGTGCCCGAGCAGGTCCCACGTCGCCGGGAGGCCCGTGTCCACGACGAGGACCCGGCCGTCGTCGTCGGCGACGAGATAGACGTTGACGTAGGCGTGCTCCAGCCGGTGCACACGGTCCGCGACCTCGGTCAGCACGGCCCCTCCTCGTCGTCCGTCGACAGGTTCCGCTCACCGTAGGCAGGGAGGCGGCGCGCTCGCGCGCTGCGACCTTGGTCACGATCGGGGTCCGGAGGTGGAGCGCTTCCCGAGACGCTTGCTTGAATGTTCGACCGTCCGCGCGGGGTGCCCGCTCCGGACGCTCGCGCCCCCGGTCCTGACGGGCGCCCACCTCTCCCTGATTGCGTGCTGTGCCTCACCCTGCCCTGAAGCTGCCCCGTCCCGCTCTCGATCGACCACCGTCACCGACGACCCCCGACCGGTCTCCCTGGCGCGCGCTGCGTCACCGGTCGATGCGCTGGTGGTCCGGCGCGAACCTCGTGTCGAACGCGGGCGCCTGGATGCAGCTCACCGTCCAGAACCTGCTCGTCCTGCAGATCACCGGGTCGGCGGCCGTCACCGGCCTCTCGCTCGCCGTCCAGGCCGCCCCCGCGCTGCTCCTCGGTGTCGCGGGCGGCGCCGTCGTCGACCGGTGGCCGCGCAAGCTGACAGCCGCCCTCAGCCAGGCGGTGCTCGGTGTCGTCGCGCTGACGACGGCAGGGCTCGTCGCGCTCGACCTGCTTACCCTGCCCGTCCTCCTCACCCTCGCCGCCGTCACCGGCCTCGTCGCGACCGTCGACGGGCCCGCCACCGCCCTCCTCGGCAACGACCTCGTCCCCGTCGAGGACGTCCCGTCGGCCATCGGGATCGGCTCGGTGGTGCACAGCGCCGGCCGGCTCGTCGGCGTCGCGCTCGCGGGCGGCGCCGTCGCGCTCGCCGGACCGGCCGTCGCCTACCTCGCGAACGGCACGGCCCTTCTCGGCGTGGCGCTCGTCGTGCCGTTCCTCGTCCTGCACCCCGACGCCGGGCGGGCCGGCACGTCGGCGCCTGCCGAGGTGGACGTGCCGACCGCAGGACCGGTCGTCGGACCGGTCGTCGGACCGGCTCCGGTCGTGCGCTCGGCGCCCGGCGACGAGGACCGCGGGGCCGTGCCCTACTTCTTCGGCCGACCCCGGCTCGTGGCGCTCCTGGTCGTCACGGCCGTGAGCGCCGTCCTCGGCCGCAACTACACCCTCACGCTCGCCGTCCTCGTCACGGGGGCGCTCGCGGGCGGCGCGCAGGAGTTCGGCACGGTGTCCACCGTGCTCGCCGTCGGCGGGATCCTCGGAGCCGTGCTCGCCGGACGGCTCCGTCGACCGACGGTGCACCTGGTCGCCCTGCTCGCCGCCGTGGGCGCGCTCCTCCAGGTCGTCGCCGGCCTCGCCCCGACCCTGACGGTCCTCCTGCTCGTGGTCGGGCCGATGGCCGTGGTCGAGTCGATCTCGGACACCGCCGGGACCACCGTCCTGCAGACCGACCCGCCGTCGCACCTGCGGGGGCGGGTGCTCGGGGTCTGGCGCACCGCCAGCACCACGTGGGGCCTCGCCGGACCTCCGCTGCTCGGGCTGCTCATAGAGATCTTGGGGGCACGCGGTGCGCTGGTGGCCGGCGGGCTCGTCGTCGTCGGCGTGGTCGGCGCAGGTGCGCTGCACCGGCGGCTGCGCCGGTCCCGGCGCACGACCGCGGAGCGTCCCGCAGCCGGACGTGCGCCTGAGCCGGGAGCCGGACGTGCAGCCGAGCCGGACGCCGGGCGTGCACCCGAGCCGGAGCCGCACGTCGACCGCGCACCGGAGCCCGCACTCGTCCCGGCCTGATCCGTCCCGCGTCGCGTCACGCACAGCGAGCGCACAGTCGCGCCACAGGCGGTCCGTGGCCGACCGCGGGACGCTGGAACCATGCCCGCCGCACCGCTCACGAGCCAGCCCGCCGACCGTCCCCGCCTGACCCGGCCGGACGGCTCGCCCGTGCGCGTCCTCGTGGTCGACGACGAGCCCAACCTCGCCGAGCTCCTCACCTCCGCGCTGCGGTACGAGGGCTGGGACGTCTCGACGGCGCTCGACGGCCACACCGCGGTCCGCACGGCACGGGAGACCGGGCCCGACGTCGTCGTGCTCGACGTCATGCTCCCGGACATGGACGGCCTCACCGTGCTGCGGCGCCTGCGCGAGCGCGACGCCGACGTGCCCGTCCTGTTCCTCACCGCGCGCGACGCCGTCGAGGACCGGGTCGCGGGGCTCACCGCGGGCGGCGACGACTACGTGACGAAGCCGTTCAGCCTCGAGGAGGTCGTCGCCCGGCTGCGCGGGCTCCTGCGCCGGGGCGGCGCGTCCGCGCAGCGCGAGGACGCGGTCCTCGTCGTGGGCGACCTCGAGCTCGACGAGGACGCCCACGAGGTGCGGCGCGCGGGCGAGGAGGTCCGCCTGACGGCGACCGAGTTCGAGCTCCTGCGGTTCCTCATGCGCAACCCGCGGCGCGTGCTGTCCAAGGCGCAGATCCTCGACCGTGTCTGGAACTACGACTTCGGCGGGCAGGCGAACATCGTCGAGCTCTACGTCTCCTACCTGCGGCGCAAGATCGACAAGGGCCGCGACCCCATGATCCACACGCTGCGTGGCGTCGGCTACGTGCTCAAGCCGGCCGCGACGACGGACGACGCGCGTGGGTGAGGCCGGGACCGCGTCCCCGGCGACCCGGCCCCGGGCGACGACGCTGCGGCGACGGCTCGTCGTGGTGCTCCTGGGCGTGCTGCTGCTGGTCACGGCGGCGCTCGCCACGGCGTCGGCGCTCGCGCTGCGCGGTCAGCTCGTCGACGAGCTCGACCAGTCGCTCGTCGAGGCGAGCCGGCGCGAGGCGGAGCCGCCGCGTGCGGACCGTCCCCCCGGCGCGGACGTGCCGGCCGATCTCCCGGACGACCCCGGCTCCGGCGACGACCCCGCCCGGTTCCCGTTCGGCGTCGGGCCGGGGACCGTCGTCGTGCGTACCGACGGCGGCACCGTCGCTCTGGCCGGCTACGTCACCACGACCGGGTCGTTCGTCCAGCTCGACGAGGCGCAGGTCGCAGCGCTCACCTCCGTCCCCGTCGACGGGGAGCCGCACGACGTCGACGTCCCCGACCTCGGCGGGTACCGCGCCGTCGCGACCACGCGGGAGGACGGGGTCGGCAGCGTCGTCGCGCAGAGCACCGCCGACGTCGACGCCACCGTGCAGCAGTACGTCCTCGTCGAGGTGGCGCTCGGTGCCGTCGGGCTCGTCGGCGCGGCGGCGCTCGGGACCTGGCTCGTGCGCCGGTCGTTGCGACCGCTCGACGACGTCGCCGCCGCCGCGGGCCGCGTCTCCGAGCTCGAGCTCGCGAGCGGCGAGATCGACGCGATCCCGCGGGTTCCCGGCGACCTCACCGACGAGCGCACCGAGGTCGGGCAGGTCGGCGCCGCCCTCAACCGCATGCTGGAGAACGTCGAGACGTCGCTCGTCGCGCGGCACGAGTCGGAGACGCAGGTGCGCCGGTTCGTCGCCGACGCGAGCCACGAGCTGCGGACGCCCCTCGCGTCCATCCGCGGCTACGCCGAGCTCGTGCGCCGCTCCCCCGACGTCGTGCCCCCGGACACGTCCCGCGCGCTCGACCGCATCGAGTCCGAGGCCGTGCGCATGACCGGTCTCGTCGAGGACCTGCTCCTCCTCGCGCGGCTCGACGCCGGGCGCCCGCTCGACCGCGAGCCGGTCGACCTGGCGGCGCTCGCCGTCGACGCCGTCACCGACGCCCACGCGGCCGGGCCGGGTCACGACTGGGGGCTCGAGCTGCCGGGGACCGACGACGGCGGCGACGAGGCGGACGTCGACCTCGTCGTGACGGGCGACGAGGCGAGCCTGCGGCAGGTGCTCGCGAACCTGCTCGCCAACGCCCGCACGCACACGCCGCCGGGCACCCGGGTCGACGTGCGCGTGCGCGACGAGGGCGACGCCGTCGTCGTCGAGGTCGCCGACGCCGGCCCGGGCATCGCGCCCGAGCTGCGGCCCGTGCTCTTCCGCCGCTTCGCGCGCGGCGACGACGCGCGCGACCGCACCGGCGGGTCGACGGGCCTCGGGCTCGCGATCGTCGACGCGATCGTCGCGGCGCACGGCGGGACGATCACCGTCACGTCGAGCACCGCCGACGAACCGGGCTCGGCGGGCACGACGCTCGCGGTGCGCCTGCCCCGGTCCCGGCAGCGGTACTGACGCGCCGTCGGCGTCGGCGGGCTCCGGACCCCGCACGCGTCGCGCCGGGATCAGGCCCGTGACATCCTCACCTCGGCGCGCAGGCCACCGAGCGGGGACTCTCCCAGCACCACGTCGTCACCGTGCTCGCGGGCGGTCTCGCGCGCGATCGCCAGCCCGAGGCCGGTGCCGCCCGCGTCGCGCTCGCGCGCCTCGTCGAGCCGGGTGAAGCGCTCGAAGACGCGTTCGCGGTCCGCCGCGTCGATGCCCGGTCCGTCGTCGTCGACGACGAGGCTGCCCGGCGCCGCCGTCACCCGGACTCTCGACGTGGCGTGCCGGACGGCGTTGTCGACCAGGTTGCGCAGGATCCGGGCGGCGGCGGCCCGGTCGCCCCGGGCGACGGCCGCGCCCTGCACGACGACCGTCACCGCGACGGGAGGGCGCCGACGCTCCCCCGGCGGCCGCTCCCCCGAGACGGCGACGACCTCGCGCGCGAGCGCCCCGAGGTCGATGTCCTCGTCGACGACGGGCAGCGCGCCGAGCCGCGCGAGGGCGAGGAGGTCGTCGACGAGCGCCTGCAGCCGACGCACCTCGTCCTCGAGCTCGACCGCGAGCTCGTTCCCGGGGTATGCCGCGGGGTGCAGCCGCGCGACCTCGATGCTCGCGCGCAGCGCCGCCACGGGCGAGCGCAGCTCGTGCGCCGCGTCGGCGACGAACGACCGCTGCCGTGCGGCGGCCGCCTGGAGGCTGTCGAGCATCGCGTTCAGCGTGCGGGCGAGCGCGCCGAGCTCGTCGTCGGCCCGCGGCACGGGCAGCACGCCCGGTCCCCCGGACCGGGCGATGGCGTCGGCGCCCCGGCGCAGCTCCTCCACGGGAGACAGCGCCCGCCCGAGCACCGTCCAGATGACCCCCGCCGCCACGAGCGTGAGCAGCGGGACGACGACGGCGAGCGACACGCGCAGCGCCCGGACCACCCCCTCCACCTCCCGCAGCGGCATGCTCGCCACGGCGGTGGTCCCCTCCGACCCCGCGACGGGTGCCACCGCGACCCGCGCCGCGGCGTCGTAGGCGCTGCGGTCCGTGCCGACCACGCGCACGTCGTCCGCGGCCTCGGCCTCGGCACGCAGTCCCGCGACCTCGTCGGCCGGCAGGACGGGGAGCGTCCGGCTCGCCGACGCCGAGGACGCCAGGACGTCGCCCGACGGCCCGAGGAGCTGCACGACCTCTCCCGGCTCGGAGACCGGCAGGACGTCCGGGACCTGGTCGCTCGCCGCGAGCCGGGCGACCAGGAGCGCGCGCTCGCGTGCGATGTCGTCCAGAGCGGCGACGCGGCCTCCCGACACCACCGAGGAGAGGGCGAGCGCGCCGACCACGAGCGCGGCCGCGAGGAGCACCGACGCCAGGACGGTGAGCCGGGCGCGCAACGACCACGTGGTCCGCACGGCCGTCACCGGTCCCCGGGACCGGTCACGGCGCGACGGGACCGGGTCCGGCGGTCGTGCCGACCGCCACCAGGCGGTAGCCGGCGCCGCGCACCGTCTCGATGGCCGCCTGACCGAACTTGCGCCGCAGGTAGCCGACGTAGACCTCGACGACGTTGAGCCCGTCCCCGGCCGCGTCCCAGACGTGGTCGCGCAGCTCGCCCTTGCTCAGGACCTGTCCCGGCCGGCGCATGAAGTACTCGAGGAGCGCGAACTCGCGCGCCGTGGTCACGACCTCGTAGCCGCGCTGGGTCACGACGCGCGTCGCCGGGTCCAGGGAGAGCTCGCCGACCGTGAGCACGGCCGGCCGCGGCGCAGGTCCACGCCGCACGAGGGCCCGCACCCGCGCGACGAGCTCGACGAAGGAGAACGGCTTCGTGAGGTAGTCGTCCGCGCCGAGGTCCAGGCCGTCGGCGATGTCGTACTCGCCGTCCTTGGCGCTGAGGATCAGCACGGGCGTCCAGACCTGCAGCTCGCGGAGCCGGGCGACCACGTCGTACCCGTTCAGGCCGGGCAGCATGATGTCGACGAGGACGGCGTCGAACTCGCCGGAGGCGGCGAGCTCGAGCCCTCGCCGCCCGTCGAGCGCGACGTCCACGGCGAACCCCTCGGCCAGCAGGCCGCGTCGCAGCGCCCGGGCGACACCCCGCTCGTCCTCGACCACCAGTACCCGCACGTCGACAGCATGGCACCCGTGGCGCGGCTCCCGCGCGCCGGGGGGCAGCGGGGGCGGCCCCTTCTCAGCGTGGCCTCAGGTGCCGTGTGCGACGGTGTCGTCATGGCTGCCGAACCCGTCTCCTCGTCCCCGCCCGAGTCCGTCCGCGGACCGTCGCGCCGCGCACGTTGGGCGGTACCGGTCGTGGTCGCCGCGGTCGTCGCCGGCGCGTTCGCGGCACCCGCGCTCGTGGCCTCCGCCGACTCCGACCTCCCCGAGCTCACCCCGGCCGAGCTGCTGGCGAAGGTCGCGGAGGCGGAGCCGGTCCCGCTGTCCGGGACGGTGGTCCACACCGCACGGCTGGGGCTGCCCGACCTGCCGCTCGAGGAGCTGCAGGGCGCGAGCCCGCTCGACCTGCTGGGCGGCAGCTCGACCGTGCGGCTGTGGTCCGACGGCGAGGGTCGCTCGCGCGCCGCGCTGCTCGGCGACCTGTCCGAGTTCTCCGTGGTGCGGGACGGTCCGGAGGCCTGGACGTACTCGAGCCGCGACGACGAGGTCGTGCACTACACGGTCGCGCCGGACGACCTCGCGGCGTACGAAGAGCTCGACGAGGCCGCCCGCACGGGCACCGCACCCGACGTCGCAGGCGATCTGCCGACCCCGGCGCAGGCGGCGGACGCGCTGGTCGCCTACGCGGCGCTCTCGACCGACGTGACGGTCGGCACGGCCACCCAGGTCGCGGGACGCGACGCCTACCAGCTCGGCCTCGTGCCGCGCACCGACGGCACCCTCGTGGAGCGGGTCCTCGTCGCGGTCGACGCGGAGACGTCCACACCGCTGCGGGTCCAGGTCTGGAGCACGCAGGACACGCAGACACCCGCGCTGGAGATCGGCTTCACCGACGTGTCCTTCACGACCCCGGACGAGGCCGTCTTCGACTTCGCGGCGCCCGCCGGGGCGTCCACGAGCGAGGTCGAGGTCCCGCTGCCCGACCCGGCCGACCACGCGACGCCGGGGCCCGAGGCGCTCACGGCGGCGCCCGAGGGCGTCTCGGTGAGCGGCACGGGCTGGGAGACGGTCGTGTCGGTGGACGGCGTCGACGTCGCCGGCCTGCTCGCCGGGGGCCCCGCCTCGGCGGCTGCGCTCCCCGGGGTCGAGCGCAGCTTCGGCTCCGCCGGTGCCGAGGACCTCTACGGCGAGCTCGTCGGGGAGGACGGGACCGCCCCCGGCCTGCCGGAGATCGACGCCGCAGCGCTCTACGAGCAGCTGACCGAGGAGGTCCCCGAGGGCCGGCTGATCTCCTCGGCGCTGCTTTCCGTGCTCGTGACCGACGACGGCCGCGTCCTCGTCGGGGCCGTGCCCGCCGAGGTGCTGCGCGACCTCGCATGACGAGCACGACGAGCACGACGAGCGCTGCCGGCACGCAGCACCCCGCCGTGCGCACCCGCGGCCTGACCAAGCGCTTCCGCTCCGGTCAGGTCGCGGTGGACGGGGTCGACCTCGAGGTGCCGCGCGGCGCCGTCTACGGCTTCCTCGGGCCGAACGGCTCCGGGAAGACGACGACGTTGCGCATGGTGCTGGGGCTGGTCGCGCCGACCTCGGGCACGGCCACGCTCCTCGGGGAGCCGATGCCCGCCGCGGGGCCGCGCGTCCTGCCCCGGGTCGGCGCGCTCGTCGAGGGGCCCGGGTTCCACCCCTACCTGTCCGGGCGCGCGAACCTCGACCGGCTCGACGCCGTGGACGCGACCGCCGACCCCCGGACCCGGGACCGCCGGGCCGGTGCCGCACTCGACCGGGTGGGGCTCACGGCGGCGGCCCGCAAGCCGTTCCGCCAGTACTCCCTCGGGATGAAGCAGCGTCTCGGGCTGGCCGCGGCCCTGCTGCGACCGCGCGAGCTGCTCGTCCTCGACGAGCCGACGAACGGTTTGGACCCGCAGGGCACGCGCGAGGTGCGGCACCTCCTGCGCGATCTGGCCGACGCCGGCACGACGGTCCTCGTGTCGTCGCACCTCCTGGGAGAGGTCGAGCAGGTGTGCACGCACGTGGGCGTCATGAGCCGCGGGCGGCTCCTCGTGCAGGGACCGCCCCAGGAGCTCGCCGCCGACGGCGAGGCGACGGTCGTCGTCACCACCACGCGTGCCTGCGTCGAGGGCGCGTCACGGCTCCTCGGCGACCTCGGCCTGGTCGACGTGCAGGCCGAGGGGACCGCGTTGTCCGCACGCCTGGGCATGGTCGCGCCGGAGAAGATCTCGGCCGCGATGGTCGGCGCCGGGCTCGACCTCGTCGGGCTCGAGGTCCGCCGGCCGAGCCTGGAGAACCTGTTCGTCGAGCTGACCGGGGAGGGCTTCGATGTCGCTCGCTGAGCTGGAGACCGGCGCAGGGCCGGCGACCCCGCCCACCCGCACCCGCGGCGCCTTCACGAGGCTGCTGGGCAGCGAGATCCGCCTGGTCCTGGGCCGGCGTCGCAACGTCGTCCTGCTCGTCGGGCTCGCCCTCGTGCCCGTGCTGATCGGCACCGTGGTGTTCGTGACCCAGGACACCGCGGTGGGTGCCGGAGGACCGCCGTTCCTCGACCGGGTGACCGGCAACGGCCTGTTCCTCGTGCTCACCGCGCTCGTCGCGTGCCTGCCCCTGCTGCTGCCGCTGGTCGTGGGCATCGTCGCGGGTGACGCCGTCGCCGGCGAGGCGCAGGCCGGCACGCTGCGCTACCTCCTGCTGGTCCCCGTGCCCCGCACCAGGCTCCTCGCCGCGAAGGCGCTCGCCGTGCTCGTCTTCGCGGCGTGCACGGTCGTCGCGATCGCCCTCTCCGGGCTCGTCACCGGCGCGGCGTACTTCGGGGTCGGCGACGTGACGCTGCTGTCGGGCGACACGGTCTCCACCGCCGAGGGCGTGGCGCGCACCGCGGGCATCGTCGCGTACGTCGGGCTGTCGCTCACCGGACTGGTCGCGGTGGGGCTGTTCTTCTCGACGCTGACCGAGGTCCCGGTCGCGGCGATGGCCGCGACCGTCGTCGTCGCGATCGTGTCCGGCGTCCTCGACGCCCTCCCGCAGCTGTCCGCCGTGCACGGCGCGCTCCTCACCCATCACTGGCTGGACGTCGGCGAGCTGCTGCGCGCGGAGATCGACGTCGGCGTGCTCGGCGGGGGCCTCGCCGTCCAGGCGGCGTGGGCGGCGGTCTTCGGCGCGCTCGCCTGGAGCCGCTTCACGACGGCGGACGTGTCGTCCTGAGGCCACGACCCGGTACGGCCGAGGTGGCGAGGAGCGAGAAGCACAGCGGCGACGGCACGACGGACGCCGTCGGCGCCGGGAGGTCCCGATGCCGACGGCGTCCGCGTGGTGACCCCCGAGTCAGCCCTTGACGCAGAGCAGCGTCGTGAGTCGCGCGACGACCTCGACGAGGTCGGACTGCGCCGCGATGACCGCGTCGAGGTCCTTGTACGCGCCGGGGATCTCGTCGAGCACCCCGGAGTCCTTGCGGCACTCCACGCCCGCTGTCTGCACCGCGAGGTCGTCGAGCGTGAAGGTCTTCTTCGCCTTCGTCCGCGACATCCGGCGACCGGCGCCGTGCGACGCCGACCAGTACGACTCCGGGTTCCCGAGGCCGCGCACGATGTACGAGCCGGTGCCCATCGACCCCGGGATGAGCCCGAGGTCACCCGCGCCTGCACGGATGGCGCCCTTGCGGGTGACGACGAGCTCCTGGCCGTCGACGTGCTCGACCGCGACGTAGTTGTGGTGGACGTTGACCGCTTCCTCGAACGTCACGTCCCGGTCGGGGAACGAGGCACGGACCGCGTCGACGACGAGCGTCATCATCACCGCGCGAGACCGCGCCGCGTACTCCTGGGCCCACCAGAGGTCGGCGAGGTACGCGTCCATCTCGGGCGTGCCGCCGAGGAAGACCGCGAGCTCGCGGTCGACCAGTCCCTGGTTGTGCTCGAGCCGCTTGGCGATCGCCACGTGCTGCTCGGCGAGCGTCTTGCCGATGTTGCGGGAGCCCGAGTGGAGCTGGAGCCAGACACGCCCCTCGGTGTCCGAGCACAGCTCGGCAAAGTGGTTGCCTGAGCCAAGCGTTCCGAGCTGACGACGGGCCCGGGTCTCCAGGTCGGAGACCCTGCCGTGGAGGCGGCCGAACCGCGACCAGAACGCCTCGGCGCCGCGCGCGACCTCGGCGGGACCGCTCCCGGAGATGGACCGCAACCGTCGGGGGTCGATCGGCTGGTCGTGCGCGTCGAACCCGACGGGGACGGCCGCCTCGATGCGCGAGCGGACCGCGCGCAGGTCGTCCGGCAGGTCCTCCACGGTGAGCGAGGTGCGCACGCCGATCATGCCGCAGCCGATGTCGACGCCGACCGCGTTGGGCGAGACCGCATCGCGCATCGCGATGACGGAGCCGACGGTCGCACCCTTCCCGAGGTGGACGTCGGGCATGACGCGCACGCCCTCGACCCAGGGCAGCGCGGCGATGTTGCGCAGCTGCTGGAGCGCGGCGCTCTCGACCTCGTGCTCGTGCGCCCACATCAGGGTGGGCGCCTTCGCGCCGGACAGCGGGACGGGGAACGCGTGGGCCTCGGTGCTCACGGTGACGACCTCCTCGGGTCTTCTTCCCATGGTGCCCGCCGGGTGGCGGGACGGGGTGCGCGCGGAGGGGATCGAACCCTCGACGCCCGACCCGCGAGGGGCCGGCGCTCTTCCGCTGAGCTACGTGCGCTGGTGCCCTTTACGTCGGGCAGACGTCGTGACGAAAGGACCACGAAGAAGCGCACCGCCCACCGTCATGCATTCACCACGGCCGCGCGGACGATGCACGCACGGCGCCGGCAAGAATGACGATGAATGGTCGCGGGAATGCAGCACCGACCGATGGTCGGCGCATGAAAAAGGCCACCCCGGGAGATTCTCCGGAGCGGCCCGTCGTGTCGACGCGAGGGTCAGACGACGGAGCCGCCGGAGGGCTCGAGAACATCCGTGGAACAGCGCTTTCGCGGCGCGCTCGACAGGCCGAGCTCGCGCTCGTCCCGCAGCACGGGACGACGCGAGTCGTACCGGTGGAATGCTCGCACGGTGCTGCTCCTCTCTCGTCGATCTCCGCACCCGAAGGCACGGCTCCGGGTGGACCGAGGAATACCGTACGGCATTGACCGGGACAGCACAACCCATTTGTGGAAGGTGGTCGGAAAGATGTCGGGAGCGCAATTCGCGTACCCGCGCTCGCGTCAGCGTGCCGGTCGGCGCCGCCCCACGTGCGAGCACCCTCTCGCCTGCACACGATGGCGGTGCCGGGCTCGAGCACACGGGTCCGCACGCCTGACAGCCAGGAGGTCGCCATGCGCGCAGTCGTCTACCGCGGGCCGAAGCAGGTCGAGGTCACCGAGGTCCCCGACGCCAGGATCGAGAAGCCGACGGACGCCCTCGTCCGGATCACGACCACCAACATCTGCGGTTCCGACCTGCACATGTACGAGGGCCGGACCGCCGTCGAGGAGGGCAAGGTCCTGGGCCACGAGAACATGGGGATCGTCGAGGAGGTGGGCGACGCCGTCGACCGGGTCCGGGTGGGCGACCGCGTCTCGGTCCCGTTCAACATCGCGTGCGGCACGTGCCGCAACTGCATCGCCGGCTGGACCTCGTTCTGCCTCCGCACCAACCCCACGGAGGGCATGGACGGCGCCGCCTACGGCTACGCCAACATGGGCCCCTACGACGGCGGCCAGGCCGAGGTGCTGCGCGTGCCGTACGCCGACTTCAACCTGCTCGAGCTCCCCGAGGGCACGGACCACGAGAACGACTTCACGATGCTCTCCGACATCTTCCCGACGGGGTGGCACGGCACCGAGCTCGCGGGGGTGTCGCCCGGCGACGACGTCGCGGTCTTCGGCGGAGGCCCGGTCGGGCTCATGGCCGCGCACAGCGCGCTGATCCGCGGGGCCGCGCGCGTGTTCGTCGTCGACAAGGAGCCCGACCGCCTGCGGCTCGCCGAGTCGATCGGCGCCCAGGGCGTCGACTTCTCCCGCGGCGACCCCGTCGAGCAGATCATGGACGCCACGCTCGGGCGCGGCGTCGACAGCGGCGTCGAGGCCGTGGGCTACCAGGCCCACGACCCGTCCGGTGAGGAGCACCCCGAGCTCGTGCTCGACAACCTCGTGCAGGTCGTGCGCGCGACCGGGGGCATCGGCGTCGTGGGCGTCTACGTGCCCCAGGACCCGGGCGCGCAGGACGAGGGCGCGAAGCAGGGCCGCATCGGGTGGGACTACGGCACGTTCTTCACCAAGGGCCAGCACATGGGCACCGGCCAGGCGCCGGTCATGCGGTACAACCGCCAGCTGCGCGACCTCGTCGTGGCGGGCCGGGCACGGCCGTCGTTCATCGTGTCGCACGAGCTGGGACTCGACGAGGCGGCGGACGGCTACGCGCGCTTCGACGCGCGCGAGGACGGCTGGACCAAGGTGCTGCTCAAGCCCGGCGCCTGACGGACCGTCCAGCCGGTCCCGTCCGGCGCGCGGCCCACGCCTCGCGGCGAGGGCCGCCGTCTACCCGACAGGGCCGGGACCCTGGTCCCGCGCGACGGAGACCGCCCAGGCGACGAGCGGGACCTGGAGCGGGAGCCGACCCCACGCCACGGCCGGTCGCCGAGCCCACGCGCGCGCGCCGCGGCGCGAGTCGAGCGCCATCTTCACGTTGCCCGGGAACACCCCCACGAGGAGGGCGGCGCTCGCCGCTCCCCCGAGCCGGCGCGTCGACGGCAGCGCGAGCGCGACGGCGCACGCGAGCTCGGCCGCACCGCTCCCCACGACCCACGCCCTCGGGGAGCCGAGACCCTCCGGGATCAGCGGCTCGAAGACCTGCGGTCGGACGAGGTGCAGCACGCCCGACGACCCGAGGAGGGTGGCGAGGCCGACGGCGGAGAGGGTTCGAGGGCGCACCGGTCGAGGCTACGGCGGGCGTGGCCCAGGTGCTCGGCGAGGTCTCGCCGTGTGCCAGCAGCGTCGCCGATCCGTGCTTGGCACACTTTTCTCGCGCTCTCGGATCAGGCAGCGCCGGTGTCAGGGACCGCCGGTAGGGTTCGGACGTTCCGGACAGACCTCCCGACGCCGACGGACGGGGCGGGACCGACCACGAGGAGACCGCCTCACCATGATGGGTGCCAACCATGCCGCCACGGGAGCCGCAGCCTGGATCGCCGTGACGTCGACGGCCCCGTTCGCCCTCGGCCTGCACCCGGTGTCGTCGGTGGGGGTCATGACCGGCGCGGTGGTGTGCGCCGGAGCCGCGCTCCTGCCGGACGCGGACCACCACAACGGCACCTTCGCCCACTCCCTGCCGCCCGTCAGCGAGTGGGTCTCCGACGCCGTCGAGGCCGTCTCCGGAGGGCATCGGCAGGGCACGCACTCGTTCCTCGGCATCGCGGTGTTCACGGCGCTCGCCTGGGCTGCAGGGCTCCTGACGGTCGAGACCGAGTCGTTCGGCACCGTGTACGTCGGTGGTGGCGTCCTCGCCGTCCTGCTCGTCGCTCTGGCCCTCAAGGCCCTCAAGCTCACGCGCCGCGGCAAGCTCGCGCCGTGGCTCACGTCGCTCACCGTCGCCGCGCTCGTCGCCCTCTTCTCCCCCGAGGAGTGGAACTGGCTCCCCGTCGCCGTCGGCCTCGGCGTGACCGTGCACATCCTCGGCGACGTGCTCACGACGAACGGCGCCCCGCTGCTGTGGCCCGTGAAGCTGCGCTCGCCGCGCTGGGTGCGGCGCTCGCTCCTCGTGGACGACGTCTGGCGGCCCGGGGGCAGCTTCGCCGTCCCGCTCCTCGGCGACACGGGCTCCGTGCGCGAATGGCTGCTCGCGACGGCGGTCGGGCTCTACGCCGTGGTCGGGTTCACGTGGTCGGCGCTCGACCAGATGGGCTTCGACACGCTCGGGACGTGGGAGCGGCTCGTCACGGTGATCGGCAGCGCGGTGGCCGTCGCCTTCTGACGGCAGGCGGCGGCAGGCGGCGGCAGGTGAACGACACGTCGACGGCGGGAAAAGACGTTGCCGCACCCCACCCGGCGATGGCACGGTCTGACCAGCCGCCCGCGTCGTCGGGCACCGGAGGACGGAGGTACGCCATGAGCTGGACGAGCCAGTCCCGCGTGTCCACCACCCCCGGGAGCGCCGCGCGCCGCTGAGCCGGCCGCCGTCCGCCCGCGCCGTACCGGCGCCGGGCCGGCACCGAGCGCTCCTCGCCCGAAGGAGCCACCGTGCCCGAGCACGACCTGTCCGACCCGTACCCGTACCTGCCCCCGACGTTCGCGCGCGACCCGCGCACTCCCCCGCCGCGGCGCCTGCGCCGCACGGACCGCCCTGACGATGCCGGCGAGTCCCTTGGCGTGCTGGACGCCGCGCTCGACCCCGATCAGCGATGGTCGACGTGGCACGCCGTGGAGAAGGGCCAGCGCGGCCCCGAGCCGTACCCGCCGTGGCTCGTGACGGCCGACGCCGCCGTCGACACGGACCTCGGCGTCCTCAAGACCGGCAAGGAGGCGGACGTCTACCTCGTCGAGCGCGCCGTCCCCGGCGACCCGGCCCGGCGGTCGCTGCTCGCCGCGAAGCGCTACCGCGACCTCGACCACCGGGCCTTCCGGCGCGACACCCTGTACACCGAGGACCGGAGCGTGCGGCGCACCCGAGACCGACGCGCACTCGACCGCAAGTCCTCCTACGGGCGCCAGGTCGCGGCGGGCCAGTGGGCTGCGGCCGAGTTCGCGGCGCTGGTCGAGCTGTGGACTGCCGGCGTGCCTGTCCCCTACCCGGTGCAGATCGACGGGAACGAGATCCTCATGGAGTTCGTCGGGACGAGCGACGGCGACGCGCACGAGGCCGCGCCGCGGCTCGCCCGCACGCGGCCGGACGCCGACGTGCTCGTCTCGTGGTGGGACCAGCTGCGCGACGCGATGGCCGTCATGGCGCGCCTCGGCTACGCGCACGGCGACCTGTCCCCCTACAACGTGCTCGCCGACGACGACCGCCTGGTCCTCATCGACCTCCCGCAGGTCGTGGACCTCGTCGCGAACCCGTTCGGCACCGAGCTCCTCCTGCGCGACTGCCGGACCATGACCGCCTGGTTCCGCTCCCGTGGTCTCGACGCCGACGCGGACGAGCTGTTCGCCGACCTCCTCGCCCAGGCGTGGTGACTCCCGCGCGCGCCCGCGCCGTGCGGCCGCGCGCAGGGTAGAAACGAGGACATGGAGTCCTACGACAGCGACGACGTCCAGGCGTTCCTCACCACGTTCGGGGTGGCGGTGAGCACGGGCGACCTCGACGCGATCGCGGAGGCGTACGCCTTCCCCGCGCTCACCGTGCGGGCGGGCTCGTCCGAGATCGTCCCCGACCCCGACACGGTGCGGGACGCCGCCCAGGACGCCGCGCGCGGTCACCGCGAGCGCGGGCTGGTGGCCGCCGCCCCGTACCTCGACGACGTCGAGGAGGTCGGCGACGCGCTCCTGTGGGCGCGCGTGCGCTGGAGCTACCGGGACGAGAACGCGAACGAGAAGGAGTCGCGCACCGTGCGCTACCTGCTGCGCCGGGCCCGGGACGGGTTCGAGGTGTGCGTCGTCGTCCCGGAGGCGCCCGACGGCGCGTGAGCCGCGGCTCTCAGCAGCCGCCGTCGGGCGCGACCGGCCCCTGCCGCGGCGCCCCGCCCTGCGGGTCCGGCGGGAGGTAGTCCAGGCGCACCCCGGCCGTGACCGGCACGGCGAGCACCGCGGAGTCGCCGGCCGCGCGCGACCAGTCGCGGGGGACGAGGAAGTAGGTCCCGCCCGCCTGCTGCACGAGGACGAGCCCGTCGTACCGGTACCGGAAGGCGGCACCCTCCGGAGCGCAGACCAGCGGTTCCACGCCGGGTGCCACGAGCCGCAGGTCCGTCGTGCTGCGCACCACGACGCCGGGGTACCCGGCCAGCTCCGCCTCGAACTGACGGCCGCGGCTCTCCCCGATGTCCGCCGAGTAGTTCGCGACCGCCCAGAAGAGCGAGACGGCCACGAGGGTGAACACCGCCGCCCACTCGGTGAGGCGTGCGGCGACGGACGGTGGACGCCACTCCGGGCGGGAACGACGGAGCTCGTCGCGCCACCTCCGGACGACGGCGACCAGCACCAGCAGACCGAGCGCGAGGCAGAGCGGCGCGACCCAGGACGGGACGCCGTCGGCGAGCCCTCGTCCCGGCCAGACGGCCTGGAAGAGCCCGAACCCGACGAGGACCGCTCCGACAATGCCGACGCCGAGGAGCACGCGCGGGTGCGGGCGCCGCTCGCCCGCGCGGACCGAGCCGCCGCGCACCCAGAGCGCGACGAGGACGACGACCGCCACCACCGCGAGGGGCAGGAGGAAGCCGTCCTGGGCGAGCACCATGTAGTCCGTCGACGTGAGCTGGAGGGACGTGACGTCGACACCGAAGTACTGGTAGAAGAACATGGCGCGCTGTCGGCCGAAGAAGTAGAGCAGCGCGGTGAGCAGTCCCGCAGGGGCCACGACCTCCGTGGCGATCCGCGCGAGGCGCGGCACGTCGGTGCTCGGGTCGGCGTCCTCCGGTGGCCGGGCGTCGGCCGGGCGGTCAGCACCGCGGGGTGCCGGAGGACCCTCGGTCACGGCCCGTCGCCCGTCGCGCCGCCCCCGGCGTCGGTACCGCTCGGGTCGCCGCCGGTGCCGGTCGTCGTGCTCGTCGTACCGGGGTCCGTGGCGCCGGGCTCCGTGCTGCCGGGCTCCGTGCTGCCGGGGTCCGTGGTGGTCGCGCTGCAGTCGGCCAGGAGGACGACGGTCGACCACCGCTCGACCGTGAGGTCCTCGCGCCACGCCGGGTCGGAGCCGTCGTAGAGGCAGCCGGGCCCGGCGTCGGAGGGGTCCGAGACGACGGTCACGCACAGCTCCCCGCCACAGCTCGCCGTCATCTCGTCGAGGAACGTCGCACGCACCTCGGCGAAGTCGATGCCGATCTGCTGCGCGGCGGTCCCCATCCTGACGGGCGAGCCGCCGGAGGCTCCGCCCTGCGCCGGGGGCGCTGCGCCGTCGGTCGCCGTCCCGGCGTCCGGTGCGGGCTGCTCGCCGTCCCAGCTGCACGCCGCGACCGCGCACACGACCCCGGCCGTCAGCAGCACAGCGGTGACGCGACGCGGGGACCGGCGTCGTCCGCCCTGTCCTGTCTCCGTCGACATGGCCCGGTCCTTCCCGTGGTCCTCCTACGTGGAGGGAGCAGCCGCTCGGAAGGCGTGATACCGGACGTCCCCGGGCTCAGCGGAAGTCGCGGGACGTGGTCGCCACCTGGAGCGAGAGCGGGGCGAGGTGCTCCGCGACGAGGTTCGTCGCGCCGTCGGCCCGCTCGAGCCGGCCCCGCACGACCATCGCCGCAGAGGCCCGCGCGACCTTGCGGAACCGGCGCCAGAGCCCGGCCGAGCAGACGACGTTGAGGATGCCCGTCTCGTCCTCGAGGGACAGGAACGTCACTCCCCTCGCCGTGCCGGGGCGCTGTCGGTGGGTCACGACGCCTCCGACGGCGACGCGCGACCCCGGTCGCGGACGGGTACCGGGCGGTTCCCCCGCCGCGCGTTCGGCCTCGTCGGCGTGCTCGATCTCCTCGGCCGCGCGCACCGCGCCCGCGACGGTGAGCACCCCGGCGGCGGCAAGACCGTCGCGCACGTACTGCGTCGGGTAGGAGTCGGTCGACACGCCGGTAGCCCACACGTCGGCGACGGCGGCCTCGACGTCGGTCATGCCGGGCAGCGGCGGCGCCTCGACGCCGACGCTCACGCCCGGCAGCGTGCCCGGCCCTTCCTGCGACAGGGCGCCCGCGGCCCACAGCGCCTCGCGCCGTGACGTCCCGAGCGACTCCGTCGCGCCCGCGGT
Organism: Cellulosimicrobium sp. So1_17; assembly: GCF_055181235.1. NCBI lineage: Bacteria > Bacillati > Actinomycetota > Actinomycetes > Micrococcales > Promicromonosporaceae > Cellulosimicrobium > Cellulosimicrobium sp. So1_17. The sequence continues at coordinate 490,355 of NZ_CM143702.1, read as the reverse complement.
CGCCAGCCCTTCGAGCTGGGCGGTCGTGAGGTCGACGCGCCGCACGAGGTCGCGCAGGTCGGCGAACGGGCGAGGCCCGTCGTCGACCCACGACGACGCCCGGCCGGCCGGAAGTGTCTCAGCACCCTCCCCGTCCCCGTCCCGGGCAGTGACGATCCGCTCGGCGGCCTGCTTGCCGAGCCCGCGCACGCTCGCGAGCCCGAGCCGCACCGCGAGCCCGAGGTCCGGCTCGGGCCCGAACGCCGGGTCGATCGTCACCTCGCTGCTCGCCGGGGCACGGTCCGCGCCACCCCCCGCCGCGGGCGCCGGGAGTCGCTCGACCGTCGCCTCGACGCCCGACGCGTTGACGTCCGGGCGCAGCACCGTCACGCCGTGCCGCCGCGCGTCGGCCACGAGCGACTGCGGCGAGTAGAACCCCATGGGCTGCGCCGCGAGCAGCCCCGCGTAGAACGCCGCGGGATGGTGCACCTTGAGCCACGAGCTCGCGTAGACGAGGAACGCGAACGAGTACGCGTGCGACTCCGGGAACCCGAAGTCGGCGAACGCCTTGAGCTTGTCGTAGATCTGCTCGCCCACGTCCGGCGGGACGCCGTTCCTCGCCATGCCCTCGAGGAGCCGGCCGTGCAGCGCCTCCATGCGCTCGACCGAGCGCTTCGACCCCATCGCCCGCCGCAGCTGGTCCGACTCCGCGGGCGAGAAGCCCGCGACGTCGATCGCCATCTGCATGAGCTGCTCCTGGAACAGCGGGACCCCGAGCGTCTTGCCGAGCGAGTTCTCCAGCAGCGGGTGGAGAAACGTCACCGGCTCCCGTCCCCGCGCGCGGTTGATGTACGGGTGCACGGAGCCGCCCTGGATCGGTCCCGGCCGGATGAGCGCGACCTCGATGACGATGTCGTAGAACCGCCGGGGACGCAGGCGCGGCAGCGTCGCCATCTGCGCGCGCGACTCCACCTGGAACACCCCCACGGTGTCCGCCGCGCACAGCAGGTCGTACACCGCCGGGTCGTCCTCCGGCAGCGTGTGCAGCTCCAGGTGCGACCCCTCGTGCTGCTCGACCAGGCCGAACCCGATGCGCAGCGCCGTGAGCATCCCGAGCCCCAGCAGGTCGAACTTCACGAGCCCCGCGTCGGCGCAGTCCTCCTTGTCCCACTGCAGGACCGTGCGCCCCTCCATGCGCGCCCACTCGACGGGGCACACCTCGATGACCGGACGGTCGCACATGACCATGCCGCCCGAGTGGATCCCGAGGTGCCGCGGCAGGCGCAGCATCCGGTCCGCGAGGTCCAGCACCTCGTCGGGGATCTCGCCGTCCTCCGCGGCGGACGGCGGCCGCTGCTCGGGCACGACGTCGTGCGTGTCGTCCGCGCGCAGCGCGCCCTCGATCCTGGGGTCGCCCACGCGGCTGTGGTCGCCCACGCGGCTGTGGTCGCCCACGGGAGTCCGGGGAGACGGCGCCGGGTCTACCCGCCTCCGCTCGTCCCTCGCTCCGGCCTGCCAGACCCACCACGACCCGGCGCCGTCTCCCCTCCCTCCCTCGGCACGTCCGTCACCCTGGTCCTCGGCGGTCCCCACCCCCCGCCCTCTGCCGTGCCCGTCGCCCTGGTCCTCGGCGAGCGGGTCGACGACGCGTGGCCGCACCGCCCGACCCGTCAGGTCGGGCGACCAGTCGCCCCGGTGCCCGACGTGCGGCCGCTCACCGCGGCCACCGGGCGTGGCCACGGTGGCGACGCCCGACGCCGAGGTGGCCCCGTCGTCGCGCGAGGCGCCGTCCCGGGAGGTGCCGGTGCGCGGGGAGGTGGGGGTGGCGCGCGCGGCCGGAGGTGAGCTGATCGACGAGGCGGAGGGGGGCGGGGACCGCCGAGGGCCGTGGTCGGGCCTGGCGGGAGGACCCGAGGAACGAGGGTCCGGATGGTAGGCCCGAGCGCGGTCCCCGCCCCCCTCCGCCGGACCCGACCACGACGCTCCGCCGGACGGCCCCCAGAGCGCCGCGACGCGCGCGTCCTTCTCGGCGGTCTTCGTCGCGATGTCCCGCTCCTTGGCCGCTCGGTCCGCCGCCGGCGACGACGGGTCCGGTCCGCGCAGGGAACCCCAGCGCTCGATGGACTTGCTCCAGGCGTCGGCCTGCCCGACGTCGTACCCGAGCGCCCGCGCGGCGTCGCGCACGGCGGACTTGGGACGGTAGGAGATGACGTTCGCGACCTGCGCGGCGTGCGTGCGTCCGAACTTCCCGTAGACGTGCTGGATGACCTCCTCGCGCCGCTCGGACTCGATGTCGACGTCGATGTCGGGCGGGCCGTCGCGCTCGGGCGCGAGGAAGCGCTCGAACAGCAGGCCGTGGCGCACGGCGTCGACGGCGGTGATGCCGAGCGCGTAGCAGACGGCGGAGTTCGCGGCCGACCCGCGCCCCTGCGCGAGGATGCCGTGGACCCGGCAGAACTCGACGAGGTCGTAGACGACGAGGAAGTACCCGGGGAACTCGAGGTCCTCGATGACCGTCAGCTCGTGGTCGATCTGCCGCCACGCGCCGGGCACGCGCTCGCTCTCGCCCGGTCGTGGACGGGGTCCGTACCGCTCCTCGGCCCCGCGGCGCACGAGCTCGCGCAGCCACGTGGCCTCGGTGTGCCCGTCGGGCACGGGGTAGGGCGGGAGCCGCGGCGCGACGAGGCTCAGGTCGAACGCGCACTCGTCGCCGAGCGCCGCGGCGGTCGTGACCGCCTCCGGGTACCGGCGGTGGCGCGTCAGCATCTCGGCCGCGGAGCGCAGGTGCGCGGTGGGGGCACCGGGCAGCCACCCGTCCATGTCGTCGAGCGACGACCGGGCGCGTACTGCCGCGAGCGCCCCCGCGAGGTCGGCGTCGCGGGGCCGGGCGTAGTGCGCGGCGGTCGTCGCGACGAGCGGGAGCCGTGCGTCGGCGGCGAGGTCGGCGAGCGCGTCGTGCAGGTCGGCGGTGCGCGGGTCGTCGGTCGCGGTGATCTCGACGGCGACGTTCCCGGCGCCGAAGACGGCGACGAGCCGGTCGAGCTCGCGGCGCGCGGCGGTGCGCCCCTCGGTGACGAGCGCCCGTCGGACGGCGCCCTTGCGGCACCCGGTGAGGACGAGCCACTGCCCGTCGGCCTCGTGCCCGAGCTCCTCGAGCCGGTAGTCGGCGGCGCCCTTGGTCCCGGTCGCGAGGTGCGCGGTGGCGATCGCGCGCGAGAGGTTCCGGTAGCCCTGGGGGCCGCGCGCGAGGGCGAGCAGGTGGGTGGCGCGCGGGTCGGGGACGCCGGTGGGCGGGTCGAGCACGGGTGCGCCCGACGGCGCGCGCCGTCCCCGCACGGCCCCGCGTCCGGCCGGGTCCGCCGCGCCAGGGCCGGCGGGGACCGGCAGGTGCAGCTCCGCACCGAAGACGGTGGGCAGCGACACCTTCGCGGCGGCCTGGGAGAACCGGACGACGCCGTAGAGACCGTCGTGGTCGGTGATCGCGAGCGCGGACAGCCCGAGGCGCGCGCCCTCGGCGGCGAGCTCCTCGGGGTGGGACGCGCCGTCGAGGAAGCTGAACGCGGAGTGGGCGTGCAGCTCGGCGTACCGGGGGGTGCGGGAGGCCATCAGTCGTACACCCCCTCGACGGTCCAGCGACCGCGCGTGCTCGCGAGGAGCAGCCCACGACCGTCGTCGAGCAGCACCTGGAGGTGGACACGCCGGCGCGGCGAGGGCGTCCACCACCGCTCGGCCACGGGCCAGGGCCCGGCCCAGTCCACGACGGCGCTCTCCTCGCCCGCGTTCTCCTCGCCCACCCCCTCCGGCGCCCGGCGGCCCGTCCCGGTCGCCTCGTCCGCGGGGCACCGCACGGTCGCCGGCTCGCCGCTCATCGCGAGGCGCGCGTCGATCACGACGGGACGCGCGGCGTCGTCGAGCACGACGACGTCCTGAGGAGCGGTGGGCACGACGGCGGGCGCCGGGCTGGGCAGCGCGCCGGGCCAGGGGCGGGCGGGGTCCCGCGGGAGCGCGACGTCCTCGCCGAACGGGGCGAGGTGGACGCGGTCGGTCGCGTCGCGGCCGCCCTGGACGCGCGCGCGCAGCACGGCGTCGCCGCCGAGCAGGCCCTGGACGCGGCCGAGCGCGCGGTGCGCGCGCTGGTCCTCGCCGCTCGACGCGCCCCACAGGCGCGGTTGCTCGGCGCCCGCGGGGACGACCTCCTCGGCGGTGAGGGCGAGACGGGCGAGGGGCGCGCCGTCGGGCACGTCGGCGGTACCGCCCGACCTGCGCCCGGCGGCCCGCAGCGAGGACGCGGTGAGCCAGCCCTCGAGCTGCCAGCGCACCCGGTCCGTGATGCGGGCAGGGCTCAGCACGCCCGTGGGGCCGTCGAGGCGCCACGTGCGCTCGAGGTCGTCGCCCTCGGTGGTGCGCGCGGTGATGCGCAGCCTCCCCGCGACGAGGGACCGGGTGACGAGCTGGTCGTGCAGGTCCTCCGCGAGCCGGCGCGCGGCGAACGTCGCGACGTCGACGCGCTCGGCGGGCGGGTCGAGCTCGGCGGCGACGGCGACGTCCGGCTCGACGCGCCGCCGGGCGGGCGGGCGCAGGTCCTCGCCGCGCGCGAGGCGGTGCGCCCACGCGCCGGTCTCGCCGAAGCGTCCCTCGACGGTCGTGGCGGGCAGGGCGGCGAGCGCGCCGAGCGTGCGGACGCCGAGCCGGTCGAGGAGCTGGACGAGCTCGGCGACCGCGACCGCGACGTCGGGCCGGGTGGCGACGTGGACGAGGTCGGACGCGGGCCGCGACGCGAGGAACGCCGCGGCCTCGCCCCGCGGCACCACCACGGAGGAGCGCGCGGCGAGCACCGCCGCGAGGATGCCGTCGGCGACACCCACCTGGGCCTCGTGGCCCGTGCGCTCGACGACGCGCGCCACGAGCGCCTCCGCGAGCGCGGCGTCGGAGCCGTGGTAGCGGCTCGCGCCCGCGGCGGGCAGGAGCAGCAGGCCGGGCCGGGTGATCTCGAGCCCGGCCACGACGGACTCCGCCGCGAGCGCCACGGGCTCGAACTCGCGGGCGTCGCGCGCGTCGTCGACGTCGAGCAGCTCGAGCTCGGGGCAGCACTCGCGGGCCCGACGGCGCCGCATCCCCCGGCGCACCCCGGCGGCCCGCGCGGTGGCCGAGACGGCGACGACGCGGCGGCCGTCGTGCGTCGCGGCGGGCACGTGCGAGGGGATCTCGCGGACGGCCATCGCGGCGAGAACGGGCCAGTCCGGGACCCACAGGGCGGCGGTGCGCGTCGACAGCCTGCCCACGTCGGTCACGGGCTGCCCTGCCTTCCCGGAGGCGGGGCGCGGTCCACGGGTCGGGCGGTCGGTCATCCCACGAGCCTCAGCCGGTCCGTCGTGCGCTGCGCCGGGGCGGGGAGCGTACCGTCGGCCACCCGCGGGTCCGCGTGGTGCCCTGCCGTCGTGCCGTCGCGCTCGACGAGGTACGCGGGCCAGTCCCGGCGGCCGAGCGGCAGCTCGACCTCGAGGCGGGCGGGCCGCGCCGCGCCCGCACGTCCCGCCCGCTCGACGCGCAGCGTGCGGCGGCGGAGCCAGCCCGCGCCGTGGTGGGCACCCGACCAGGCCCCGCCCGTCACGGTGAGCGCGACGTGCGCCCCCGGCCACGTCGTCGCGGCGAGCAGGACCGTGCCGCGCTCCCTCGCGCGCGCCACGACGCGGCGCCTGTCGGCGTCGGTGAGGGCGGCCGCCGGGCCGACGACCACGACGTCCATCCCGTCGACGAGCGCCGCGAGGGCGACCGCGGCGTCCGGCCCCGGGCGGGGCACGAGCGCGAGCCGGCCGAGGTCGACACCGGCGTCCGCGGCGGCGAGCAGCCCGACGTCGGGCAGACCGACCGCCGTCGTCCACGCCCCCGCCGCCGACGCGCCCGCGACGAGGGCGAGCAGCAGGCTCGTCGAGCCGCGCACGGCGAGCACCGTGCCGCGCCGGAGCGCCCCGGTGGGGAGCAGGGGGGCGAGCGCGTCGTGCACGGGCCACGACCGCTCGTCGGGCGTCGTCGTCGTCGTCCGCGACGGCCCGCGCGGCGCGACGGGCGCCGGCTGCCCGCCGGGACGTGCGACAGGGCGGACGACGGGCGCCGGCTCAGGGCTCGCGACGGGAGCGAGGTCGGCGCGCGCGACCGGAGCGAGCGGCGTCACGAGCGGGTGGCGGCGGTCGTGGTGGCGGACTCCGGCCCGCTCCTCCGCCCGGCGCAGGGCGGCACGGGCCAGGGCGGCGCGATCGGCCCGGTCGGTCGTGCCTGCGGCCTGCGCCGTCGGCTGCTCGCCCGGGTCGGCGAGAACGGTCATCTCGCCTCCAGGTCCTGCTCGTGCCGTGCGCCCGCCGCGATGAGGGAGGGGCGCTTTCGAACAGACGTTCGAACACCTCCAGTGTTCGACCGCGCTGGCGACCGTGTCAACTCCGGACGGGCAGGTCGTCGGCTTCGTCCGAATGCTCCTGCGAAACCCTCGACCATCGGTCGAACGTCGCCCCCGCCGTCGGCGAACCCTCGACCTCTCCCTGAGCCTTACCCCGCACCGGGTGCCGTGAGATGCCTGCGGGCGCCCGGTTCGGCACGATGTGGCCATGACCACTGTGGACCTCGACTCGCGCCCCACCGCACCCGACCCCTACGACCGCCTGCCCGCGGTCCCGTCCTTCGCGCTCACGAGCACGGACCTCACCGAGGGCGAGCCCATGCCGGCCGCGCACGTCGCCGCGGACGGCGACCGCTCCCCTGCCCTCGCGTGGTCCGGCGCCCCGGAGGGCACCCGCTCGTTCGTCGTGTCGTGCTTCGACCCGGACGCCCCGACCCCCGCCGGCTTCTGGCACTGGACCGTCGCCGACGTCCCCACCACCGTGACGTCCCTCGAGACCGGTGCCGGGGCCCCGGACGGCGCCGGGCTGCCCGGCGGCGCGTTCCAGGTCCGCAACGACGGCGGAGAGCCCGGCTACACGGGCGCCGCGCCGCCCGCGGGCGATCGCCCGCACCGCTACGTGTTCGCCGTGCACGCGCTCGACGTCGACTCGCTCGCGGACATCGCGGGCCTCGGCCCCGACGCCACGCCGACCGCGGTAGCGTTCAACGCGCTGTTCCACACGCTCGGGCGCGCGACCCTCACCGTGACGTACCAGGCGCAGGGCTGACCGCCCGGTCCTGGTCGGGACCGGTCGGCGGGCACGCTCGACGTACCGTCGCCGAACCACCGGAAGGACCCATGGACGCACCGGCCCTGCCCACGCTCGGCTCCCTGCTCTGGGAACCCGCGCTCGACCACCTCGACCTCGTCGCCCCCGTGACGGCGGACGCGCTGCGCCGCTGGGCCGACGTCGACCCCGACGTCGCCGCCCTGGTGGCCGTCACCGAGATCGACCCCGGCCTCGCGGACACCGCGACCCTCAACGAGACGTTCGCGCTGCCCGTCGAGGCGTCGGCGAACTGCGTCGTCGTGGGCGGCTCGCGCGCGGGCGACGAGCGGGTCGCCGCCGCCGTGGTGCGCGCGCACACGCGCGCCGACGTCAACACGCGCATCCGCAAGCTCCTCGACGTGCGCAAGGCGTCGTTCCTGCCGACCGACCGCGCGACAGCCGGGTCCGGCATGGAGTACGGCGGGATCACACCGGTCGGGCTGCCCGAGGGATGGCGCGTCCTCGTCGACGCGCGCGTCGTGACCGACGGCGAGCTCGCGCTGATCGGCAGCGGGGTGCGCCGCTCGAAGCTGCTCCTGCCGGGCGCGCTGCTGGGACGCCTGCCCGGCGTCGAGGTGGTCGACGACCTCGCCGTCCCGGTGGGCTGACCCGTCCGCACGGACGCCGAGGGCCCCGCCGGACGATCCGGCGGGGCCCTCGCACGTCAGGACGTCGTCAGCTCTCGGCGCGGCCCTCGCGCCAGTAGCCCATGAACGCGACGGCGCGGCGGTCGACGCCGAGCTCGGCGACGAGGTGACGGCGCAGCGTCTTGATGGCGCTCGCCTCGCCCGCGAGCCACGCGTAGAGGACGGTCTCGTCCTCGAGCAGGGCCGGGACCTCCCACAGGATGGACGCGTCGACGTCGACGTCCTCGAGCGAGTCGGCGGTGACGCACTGCACCGGCGGGTCGGTGCCCAGCACCCCCGCGCCGAGGATCCGCTCGGCGGCCTCCTTGACGGCGGGCACGAGCAGCGCGCCGTGCTCCGCACCCTCGGCGTGGCCGTCGACCTCGTCGCGCGCGAGGAACGTCACCCGCACGCCGGCCGGGGCGACGAGCTCGCGCGCGTCGTCGGCGTGCGGCACCTCGACGAAGACCTCGCCCCACGCGTCACCGGGAAGGTCCTCGCAGATCGCGGCGATCGCGGGCAGCGCGGTCTCGTCGCCCGCGAGCAGGAGCGCGTGGGCGCGCGCCGGCGGGTGGAACTCGATGCCGCCCGTGGGGCCGTCGGAACGCGCGTCCGGCCCGAGCAGGACGAGCGGCGTGCCGACCTCGGCCCCGAGCGCCCAGCGCGACGCGGGACCGGCGTCCCCGTGGAGCACGACGTCGACGTCGACCTCCCGCACCTCGGGACGCACGGCGACGGTCGTGTAGGTGCGGAACGGGTTCCGACGCTCCTCGGGCTGGGCGCGCCAGGCCGCGTACCAGTCGTCGGAGCGCACGAGGTGCTCGTAGCCGCCGTCCGCGAGGGGCAGGACGAACTTGATGCGGACGTCGCGGCCCGGGTCGGCGAAGTGCTCGAGCTCCGGTCCGGTGAACGTGAAGCGGCGGAAGCTCGGCGTGAGCTGCTCGATCCGCGCGACCTCGACGTCGAAGAACTGCCACGGGTTCGCGCGCCGCGCTGCGGCGCGGGCGGCGGTCCGACGGGTGGCGGTCCGGGGCATCTCGACGGTCTGACTCACACAGGTGAGGCTAACCTACGCGACACCACCGTGGTCAACCCGTCCACGTCCGGAACGGCCAGGACCGGCGGTGATCCGCGTCACGCGCTCCGGCCGCGGCTGCGCCACAGGAGGTAGACGAAGTACGGCGCGCCGAGGAGCGCGGTCCCGAGACCGGCGGGGATCTGGTCGGGTGCGATGACGAACCGGCCGAGGGTGTCCGCGACCGACACGAGCAGCGCACCCAGCAGCATCGCGACGGGCACCACGCGGGAGTGCCGCGACCCGACGAGCGCCCGGGCCGCGTGCGGGGCGACGAGCCCCACGAACGCCATCACACCCACCGCGCACACCGCGGCCGCGGTGAGGAACGCCGCCGCGCCGAGCAGCAGCAGGCGCGTGCGGTCGAGGGAGATGCCGAGCACGCGCGGGGTGTCCTCGTCGAGCGCGAGGACGTCGAGGTCACGACGGTGCACGGCCGCCAGCGGCGTGACCACGAGGAGCGCGAGCGCCACGGGGATCACCTGGCTCAGCGTGCGACCGTACGTCGAGCCGGACAGCCACGTGAGCGCGAGGTTCACGTCCCAGGGCGCGACGACCACGATGATCAGGGTGATGAGCGCCATGACGCCGGCCTGCGCCCCGATGCCGATGAGCACGAGCCGGTCCGAGCTGAGACCACCGCGGTACGACAGCCCGTAGACGAGGCCGAAGACCGCGAAGGCCCCCACCGCCGCCGCGGCGGACATCGGCCAGATCCCGACGCCGGGGACGAGCAGGATCATCGTCACGGCGCCGAGGCCCGCGCCCGACGTCACGCCGAGCAGGCCCGGCTCGGCGAGCGGGTTGCGGCACACGGCCTGGACGATCGTGCCGGCGAGCGCGAGCGCGGCACCGGCGAGCAGGGCCGCGAGCACGCGCGGGAGGCGCTGGTCGAGGACGAAGTCGACCTGTCTGCCGGCCACGCCGTCCCACCAGTTCGCGACGTCGCCGAGGAGCACGACCCGGTCGCCGAGCAGGAGGCCGGCGACGGTCGCCGCGACGACGAGCAGGCCGAGCAGGCCGACGACGACGAGGACGGTCGTGCGCGTGCGCGGGCGACCGAGCGCGCCGTGGGTCGACTGCGCGCCCGGTCCGGCGTCACGCAGCCGGCGCGCGAGCCAGATGAGCAGGCCGGCACCGAGGACCGTCGTGACGACGCCCGTGGGGACCGCGATGGACGTCGTGCCGGGCAGGAGCACGCGGAGCAGCACGTCGGCCCCGAGGATGACGACGACGCCGACGACCGCCGCGAAGGGCAGGAGCAGGGCGTGCCGCCCGAGACCCGGGACGCGCCGTGCGACGAGCCGCGCGATGACGGGTGCCGCGAGGCCGACGAACCCGACCGGTCCGGCGACGGTCACCGCGATCGCGGCGAGCAGCACCGCGACGAGGACCGCCACGACGCGCGTGCGCCGCACGTCGACGCCCAGCACCGTCGCGGCGTCGTCGCCGAGCCCGAGCAGGTCCAGCCGGCGTGCGAGCAGGAGGGCGCCGAGCACGCCCACGACGACGACCGGCGTCGCGAGGGTCACCGTGCGCGTGCCCGACTGGACGATCGAGCCGCTCCCCCACGCGAACAGCCCGAGGGTCTCCTGCTCGAAGAGCACGAGGAGGACCGTCGTCAGGGCGTGCAGGGCGAGCATGATCGCCGACCCGGCGAGGACGAGGCGCGTCGGCCCGTCGGCCCCGCCGCGGGACAGGACGAGGACGAGGCACGCCGCGGCGAGCCCACCGAGGAACGCGAGACCGCCCTGGAGGTAGAACGGCACGCTCAGGCCGAACGCCGCGACGGCGACCACCGTGAGGTAGGCGCCGGCGTTGACGGCGAGCGTGTCCGGGGACGCGAGCGGGTTGCGCGCGACCGACTGCAGCACCGCGCCCGCGACGCCGAGCGCGACCCCGAGGAGCAGCCCCGCGAGCAGCCGCGGCACGCGGGACGCGACGAGCACGGCGACCGTCTGGTCCGCGCCGTCGCCGGTGAGGAGGCGCAGCAGGTCGAGCGGGCCGACCGCCGCGGTGCCCTGCGAGAGGTGCACCGCGGCGAGGACGGCCGCGAGCAGGAGGGCGAGGCCGAAGGCGGTGACGATCCCGAGCCGGGACGACCGCACGGGGCGCTCGGCCGGGACCGGCGTGCCCGGCCCCGGCTCCTCGGTCACGACGGCCGGAGCCGGCTCCTCCAGCAGGAGGGCGTCCGGCTCCGCCGTCGTGCGGTCACGCGTCGTCATCGCGGTGCGTCGTGCCTCTCGTCGCCCGAAGGGGTGGTCAGGCCGTCACGGCGGCGACGAGGGCGTCGACGTAGGCCGCGCCGGAGAGCGGGCCGCCGAACATCCAGATGCCGTCCGGGAGGCGGTGCACGTCGCCGGCGGTGACGAACGGGAGCTGCTCCCACACCGCGTTGCCCGCGAGGCCGTCGACGAACGGGTCGCCGCCGTCGGCGTCGTTCGCGGAGTAGACGAACTGCACGTCACCGAGCTGCGTGAGGCCCTCGACGTCGGTCTGCGCGAGCCCGTAGTCCGGGTCGCCGCCCTCGGTCCACGCGTTGACCAGGCCGACCTCCTCGCCGAGCGCGCCGAAGTACGACCCGGGCGTGTACATGCGGATCGCCACCGTGTCGTTGGTGATCCAGCCGTCCGCCATGGCGAACTCGCCGCCCGCGAGCCCGGCCTCCTCGATCGCCGTCGTGCCGGCCTCGACCGTCGCGTCGAACTCCTCGAGCACGGTCGCCGCCTCGTCCTCGGTGCCCGTGACCTGCGCGAGCGTCTCGACCGTGGAGCGCATGTAGCCGAGGGGGTCCTCGCCGTCGGAGCCGCGCAGCGCCAGGACCGGCGCGATCTCCTCGATCTGGGCGATGACGTTCTCGGGAATGTCTGTCGTCGTGACCACGAGGTCGGGCTCGAGCGCGGAGATCGCGTCGAGGCTCGGCTCGCCGCGCGTGCCGACGTCGGGCGTGCCCTCGTCGATCGGCGCGACGGTGTTCCACGTGTTGTAGCCCTCGACGTCGGCCTGGCCCGCCGGGTCGACGCCCAGCGCGACGAGGTTCTCGGTGAGGCCCCACTCGAGCGAGACGACGTCCGCGGCCGGGGCGTCGAGCGTGTGCTCGCCCCGCTCGTCGGTGTAGGTGACGGGGCCGGCCGAGTCGCCGGCCGCGGCGTCCTCGGTCGCGTCCGTGGCCGGGTCCTCGGTCGTGCCGCACGCGGCGAGCGCGAACGTCGTGGCGAGCGCGAGGGCGCCCACGGCGAGCGAGCGGGATCGGGAGGAGCGCATGGGTGTCCTTCGGTTCGGTGGGGTGCCCGCGGCGCGGGCGGAGGTGCGGAAGGGTGGAGCGGTCAGACGTGCAGGGCGGCGCCGGCGCGGGACGCGTGGCGCCCGAGCGGCTCGCAGCAGGTGCGTCCTGTGAGCGGGTGCGTGTAGACGTCCACGTGGATGCCGTACACCTCGGTGAGCAGGTCCGACGTGAGCACGTCCTCGGCGCTGCCCGACGCGCGCACCACGCCCATCTGCAGGAGCACGACGTGGTCCGCGACGGACGCCGCCTGGTTGAGGTCGTGCAGCACGACCCCGACGGCGACGCCGTGCTCGGTCGCGAGGTCGCGGACGAGGTCGAGCAGCTCCACCTGGTACCGCAGGTCGAGGTAGGTGGTGGGCTCGTCGAGCAGGAGCACGCCCGTGTCCTGCGCGAGGCACGTGGCGAGCCACACGCGCTGCAGCTCCCCGCCCGAGAGCTCGTCCACGCCGCGCTCGGCCATCGGCGTGATGCCCGTGACCTCCATCGCGTGGGCGACGGCGCGCGGCCCGTCGGCGTCGTTCGAGCGGAAGCGTCCCCGGTACGGGTGGCGCCCGTACGCGACGACGTCGCGCACGCTCACCCCGCTCGGGGTGGGCCGGCTCTGCGACAGCAGGGTGACGCGGCGCGCGAAGTCCCGGGGGTGCAGCGCGAGCGCGTCGGCGTCGTCGTCGAGCCTGACCGTCCCGGCGTCGGGGCGGTGCAGGCGCGCGAGCGAGCGCAGGAGCGTGGACTTGCCGGACCCGTTGGGGCCGATGAGTGCCGTGACCTCGCCGGGGACGAGGTCGAGGCCGGCGCCGTGCACCACGGTGCGGGCGTCGTACGACAGGTGCAGGTCGTGCCCGGACAGGGCCGCGGCACCGAGCCGGCGGGACGTGTCGGGCACGACTGAGGTTCCACTCACATAGGTGAGGCTAATCTATGCACGGCGTGCTGATCCAGGGGCTGCGGGTGCGACGGACGTCACGCCCGTCGGGTACCGGGCTCGTGCTGGTGGGCCGACGGCGCGCGGTCCTCGTCCGCGGCGTGGGCCCGCGTGGGTGACGCGACGTGCTCACCGCCGAGCGCGACGGGCACGACGAGGGCGCGGTGGTCGGACAGTCCCGTGTCGACCGCGAGCGCCGGCGCGGTGGCGCGGACCGCCCCGTGCGCGAGCACGTGGTCGAGCTGGCGCGCCGGTGCCCCGACGGGGAACGTCGCGGCGCTCGCCAGCGGCTGCCACCCGCTCGTGCGGGCCGCCTGCGGTGCGTCGATGTTGAGGTCGCCCATGAGCACGACGGGCTCTACGGCGTCCTCGGCGAGCGAGCGCGTGAGCCGGACGAGCTGGGTGAGGTTGCGCCCGGGCACGAAGGTCAGGTGCGCGCACACGACGGTGAGCGGCCCTGCGGGGGCGTCGAGGCTCGCCACGAGCGCGGCGCGCGGCTCGTCGCGCACGAGCGTGGGCACGCGGCTGCCGGGGAAGCGCACGGGCACCCGTGTGCGCGGCGGCGGCATGACGACGGTCCGCCAGGCCCGGACGGGGAACCTGCTCACGACGGCGATCCCGTACGCCGCCTGGCCGGGCTGCTGCTCCCCGGTGGGCGCGGACCACACGCCCGGCTCGCCGACGAGGGTCGCGACGAACCGGTGGTCGACCGCCCCCGCGGCCTCTGCCGCGACGGCCGTGAGGTCGGCGCCGTGGGACCGGGGCTGGTCGCGGTCGACCTCCTGGAGCGCGAGGACGTCGGCGTCGAGCGCGCGGACGGCGCCCGCGAAGCGGTCGAGGTCGACCCTGTCGTCGACCGTCGACCGCCCGTGGAGGATGTTGAACGTCGCGAGGCGCATCGTCTCGATTCTGGGTGCGCCGGCGTCACGCCGCACCCCGCACGGTCCGTCCGGCGCGGCACGCGTGCGCTCGACCGGCGTGCGACGGGCGCGCGACGTGCCGGTGGACGGCGCGTGGTGTAGACCCTGGGGCATGGTGGACGACAGAGAGGCCCTGCACGACGGCCTGCGCATGACCGCGGCGGCGCTCGCCGAGGCCGGGATCCCGCACGCGCTCGTCGGCGGGTACGCCGCGTGGGCGCGCGGCGCACCCGAGCCGAGCCACGACGCCGACTTCGCGATCCGCGAGGTCGACGTGGACCGGGCGCGCGAGGTGCTGGCCGAGGCGGGCCTCGAGATCACGGAGCCGACGGAGAACTGGCTGTTCAAGGCGTACCACCACGGCGAGCTCGTCGACGTGCTCTACCGCATGGTCGGCGAGCCGATCGACGACGACCTCCTCGCCCGGACCGACGAGCTCGAGGTCCTCGCGGTGCGCATGCCCGTGCTGTCGGCGACGGAGATCATGGCGTCGAAGCTGCGCGTGATCGGCGAGCACTTCTGCGACTTCTCGCGCCTGCTCCCCGTCGCCCGTGCGATGCGCGAGCAGATCGCCTGGCCCGAGGTGCGCGAGCGGGTCGACGACAACCCCTACGCCCGCGCGTTCCTGTTCCTCCTCGACGAGCTGGGCGTCGTCGACAAGGCGGAGATGCGCGACCCCGCCGCGGAGCGCGGCGCGGCGTCCGGCCCCGCCTCGGGAGACCCGTCGAGCCACGTGGAGTGACGGCGGCGCTCGGCGCGCGAGCGGACGCGATCGTGCTCAGGGTGGAGGGGTACCGCCCCCGACACCAGGAGGTATCTCGATGAGCACGGTCACCCAGTCCGTCGACGTCAGCGTCCCGTCCGCACCGCCTACGACCAGTGGACGCAGTTCGAGGAGTTCCCCCGCTTCATGGAGGGCGTGGAGGAGATCCGGCAGCTCGACCCGACGCACACGCACTGGAGGACGAAGATCGGCGGCGTGGAGCGCGAGTTCGACGCCGAGATCACGGAGCAGCACCCCGACGAGCGCGTCGCGTGGAACAGCACGTCCGGTCCGGACCACGCGGGCGTCGTGACGTTCCACCGCCTGAGCGACGCCGAGACGCGCGTGACGGTCCAGCTCGACTGGTCGCCCGAGGGCGTCGTGGAGAAGGCCGGCGACCTGCTGCAGCTCGACGAGCGCCGCGTCAAGGGCGACCTCGCGCGGTTCAAGGAGTTCATCGAGTCGCGCGGCGTCGAGACGGGCGCCTGGCGCGGCGACGTCAGCTGACGGTTGAAAGAACCACGACGGAGCGGGTCCGGGGCCTCCCCGGGCCTGCTCCGTCGCGCCGGCGGCCTCCGGCGGCCGTGCGCACCGGCTCCGCGTGTCCCATGCTGAGGCCCATGCCCGCTCGCACGTCGTCCTGGATCCCGGTGGAGGACGAGACCGACGTGCGGTTCACCGTCGGCGACCTCACGGCCGTCGCGCACGTCAGCGGTGCCGTCTCCCCAGCGCTCGTCGTCGTCCTCGTGCACGGACTGGGTTCCTCCGCCCGCGCCTTCCGTCCGGTCGTCGACGAGCTCGCACGCCGCGACGACCTCCGCGCGGCCGTCCATGCCATCGACCTCCCCGGGTACGGCGCCTCGCCGCGCACAGGACGCGACGTCCCGCTCGAGGAGCACGCGGCGCTCGTCGCCACGTACGTCCGCGACCACGTCCTGGCTGCGTCGCCCGACGGCGTCTCTCCGCCCCCGGTCGTGCTCGTGGGCCACTCGATGGGTGGCCAGGTCGTCGGCCAGGCGATGGTCGACCACCCCCGCGAGGCCCCCGCCGGGGTGCTCGTCGGACCGACCGCGGACCGCCACGCCCGCACCGCGCCGCACCACGCCCTACGCCTCCTGCGCGACGCGTTCGGCGAGCGGCCCCGAGCGCTCGGGACGCTCGCCGTCGACTACGTGCTGCGCTGCACCCTGGCGTACTACGCGCGCCAGACGCGACGCATGCTCGCCCACCACCTCGAGGAGGTCGTGCCGCGCGTGCCGGGACGCCTCGTCGTGCTGCGCGGCAGGGCCGACCCGGTCGCGCCGCACCGCTGGGCCCGCGAGCTCGCGGACGCCGCGCCGCACGGCGAGCTGCGCGAGGTCGTCGGACGTCACCACGCGATGGACTCCGACCCGGGCGCGATCGTCGACGCGGTCGTCCACGCGGCGAAGGAGGTGCCGTGAGCGCAAGCATCTCCACCCGCGCCCGGCACCTGGCCGACTGGGCCGCGGACTACGTCTACGCGGGCACCCGACAGGTCGAGCACGGCCTGCGCGCCCGACGAGCGGTGCCCTCCGGCGCGGGCGACCGCGCCCCGGTCCTGCTCCTGCCCGGCGTGTACGAGACGTGGCAGTTCCTGCTGCCCGTGGCCCGGCCGCTCGCGGCGGCGGGCCACCCGGTGCACGTCGTGCCGGACCTGCGGTACAACCGCGCGCCCGTCGCGGCGGGCGCCGGGCTCGCCGCGGCGTACCTCGAGGAGGCCGACCTGCGCGGCGCCGTCCTCGTCGCGCACAGCAAGGGCGGTCTGATCGGCAAGCGCGTCATGCTCTCCCCCGCCGGCGGTCGTGTCGCCGGGATGGTCGCGGTCGCGACGCCGTTCCGCGGCTCGCGGTGGGCCCGCTACCTCGTGGGCCGTACGCTGCGCGCCTTCTCCCCCACCGACACCGAGCTCCTCGCGCTCGTGGCGGAGCGGGCCGTCGACGCGCGCATCACCGCCGTCTACCCGCGGTTCGACCCGCACATCCCCGAGACCGGCGCGCTGCCCGGCGCGACGAACATCGAGCTGCCGCTGTCCGGCCACTTCAGGCCGCTCGGCGACCCGCGCCTCGTCGAGGTCGTCGTGCGCGAGGTCGAGCGCCTCGCGGCAGCCGTCGCGCCGCGCCCCGAGCCGTAGTCGGGGCGAGACGTCTCAGGCGACGCGCGTCGCCCAGAACGCCACCGCCGACGCCGCGGCGACGTTGAGCGAGTCCACTCCCCCGGCCATCGGGATCGTCACGACCCGGTCGGCCGCCTCGACCGCGCCGCGCGACAGCCCGTCGCCCTCGGTCCCGAGGACGAGCGCGAGGCGCTCCGGCGCGTCGGCGACGAGGTCGTCCAGGGTCACCGCGTCGTCGGACAGCGCGAGCGCCGCGACCGTGAAGCCGTCCTCCTGCAGCGCCGCGAGCCCGCCGGGCCAGCTCTCGAACCGCGTCCACGGCACCTGGAACACCGTGCCCATGCTCACGCGCACCGACCGGCGGTACAGCGGGTCGGCGCACCGTGGCGAGACGAGCACGGCGTCCACGCCGAGAGCGGCCGCAGAACGGAAGATCGCGCCCACGTTCGTGTGGTCCACGACGTCCTCGATCACCGCCACGCGTCGGGCGCCCGCCCCGCCACGGGCGCCCGTCACGAGCGCGTGCACGCTGGGCAGCGGCGGGCGGTGCATGGCCGCGAGCGCCCCGCGGTGCAGGTGGAACCCGGTGATCGCCTCGAGCACGTCGGGCTCGCCGACGAACACCGGCACGGGCTCGCCCGTGCCGCCCGGCGCGTCGTCGACGGGGAACCTCGCGGCGAGCCCGGCGATGTCCTCGGCCAGGTCCGCGAGCCAGCGCTCCGCCATGAGGAACGACCGGGGCCGGTGCCCCGCGGCGAGCGCGCGCCGGATGACGGTCGAGCTCTCCGCGATGTAGAGCCCCTTCTCCGGCTCGTGCTTCGCGCGCAGCGCCACGTCGGTCAGGCTCGTGTAGTCGGCGAGCCGCTCGTCGGCGGGGTCGGTGACGCGGACGACGTGCAGGCTCTCGGGGATCACGCCGTCGATTCTCCCCGATCAGCCGACCGCGGCGGGAACGCCGAGCACCGGGGGCGGGGTCGCCCGGTGGGTGCTCGCGCCGGGCCGCGGCGTGCCGAGCCTCCCGAGCACCGTGTCGAGGGCCAGGTGGTACGCCCACGCTCGGGGGTAGGCGCTGTGCGCGGCCACGGTGAGGAGGTACGCGCCGCGGTCGACCTCGTCCGCGCCGTGGTCCACGGGGTTCGTGCCGTAGGACACGACGGGGAACCCGAGGAAGTCCGTACGACGCCACAGGTTGACCCACGCGGGCTGTCGCTCGTGGTGCCGCAGGAGCCGGACGAGCGTGGGCGTCGCCGGGTCGAGCGGTGCGGTGCCGGGCCCGGCGCACGCGCGCGACCACGCGGCGTCGGCGGCGCGGCGCTCGGCCGTCGCGTCCTCCCCGTGGAGGCGCGCCGTCCGGTAGGCGCGCTCCGCCGCGTCGGCGTCGTCCCCGAGCGCGCGACGCCCCGCCACGACGGCTCCCGTCACGGCGTCCTCCGCCACCTCGAGCGGCACCCGGGCGGCCTCGAGCGCCTTCCTCGCCGCGGCGACGTCGGCCCGCAGCCGCTCGACGCGGTCCTCGGGCATCCGGCGCGCCGTCGCGCTCCGCAGGCGGCGCTCGGCCTGCCGCAGCTCGGCGTCACGTTCCACCGCCTTCCTGCGCAGCGCGTCGTGCGCGGCGAGCGCGCTCCCCGCCGCGCTGCCGGCCCGTGCCCCGGGGGCCTGGAGCAGAGCGGCGTCGCGCAGCGCGACCCGGGGGTTCGTGGTCTGCCGACGCCACGGGTCCCCGCGCCACGCCGGCCCGCCGCACGGCGGAGTCCCGAGCACCTGCGGACCAAGCAGGGACGGGAAGAACCGGCCGAAGTACGGACGGAGCTGGACCCCGTACGTGAGGAGCCCGAGCCTGCCGTCGCCGTCCGTCCGGAGCGCGGGCGCGACGTCGCCGGTGCGCGGTGCCGGGTTCCCCGCGCGGCCCAGCACGACGGCGACCGCCATGACGGCCCCGAGCGAGTGCGCCGAGAGCACGACGCGACGCCGTGGTGCCACGCCCGGCCGTCGGGCGGCCGGAAGGTCCTCGGCGTCGAGCCACGCCTCCACGCGCGCCGCGACCTCGGGGACGGTGCGCTCGGCGTAGCACGGCGGGCCGAACGGGTGCGCGCTGCGGGGCAGGAAGCACATGAGGTCCCACAGCAGGCCCCAGGGCCGGGAGACCCCCTCCGCCCCTGCGGCGACGAAGCTCGCCACGAGCGCGACGGCGAGCGCCCCGACCGCGGGCACCGCGACGGCGGCCAGCTGGTCCCAGCCGAGATCCCAGACCCCCGCCACCGACTCCCCGGCCCGCCCCAGCAGGATCGTCACCACGAGCGTGCACCAGGACGCGAGGGCGAGGACCCCGACGGCGTTCTCGGCCCGGTGGGTGACGCCCGCCACCTGTCGGGCGCGGACGGCTCGACGTGCCGCGACGGGGATGTCGGCGACCCGCTGCCGCGTGCCCTCGGTCCGCTGCCGCTCGGCCTCGGCGATGCTCGACGCCGCCCACGCCGTCGGCCCGGTCGTGTCGGACTCCGTCCCGGCCGCACGTCCGATCCACGTCGTCCACGGTCGGGTGAGGTCGTGCAGCCCCGGCGCGGCGAGCGCGAGCAGCCCGAGGAGCGCCGTCGCGCAGAGCACGAGGGCGCTGATGCCGAACTCGGTGTACGCCGACGGCACGGGCACGTCCTGCACGCCCGGAACGGTCCGGACGATCGCGACGCTGAGCTGGCCCTCGGCGTCCGGGCGCGTGTCCCGGCCGCCCGCCAGGTAGACCTGGGTCCCCAGGACCAGCAGGCTCGTGAGCACGGCCGCCGTCGCGGTGGCGGTCAGCAGGAACACCCCGGGACCGGCGCCCGACCAGCCCGACCAGCGCTCGGGGCCCTGCCGACGGACCGGCGAGAGCGCCGGGACGAGCGCGACGCCGAGCGGCACCGCGAGCGCCGCGACGGCGCCCCAGACGAGGAGCGCGTTGGTGGTCTCCCCGTACGCGGCGACGGCGCCGCCGTCGTCCACCACCCGCGCCACGGCGACGACCGCGAGGCACCCCGTGACGACCAGCGGGACCGTCGCCCAGACGAGCGTCGGGACGCGTCTGCGCCACAGCAGCGCGGCCGCGGCGATGCCGGTCAGGGCCGCACCCAGCATCGTGGGCGCGACGTCGATCCCGACGTACGACGGCAGCTCGACCCCCGGGGCCCGGCGGGAGCTGAGCACCGCGGAGGCGACCCAGAGGGCCACGGCGAGGACGAGTGCGGCGACGGCGAGGGCGCCCTTCCAGCGGGGCGGCGTCACCTGGATCCCGTCGTCGTCGTTGCGCAGCGCGACGACCACCCCGCACAGGGCGAGGACGACCGCCCCGGCGACGAGGAGGGCCGTGCCCGTCCCCGACCGGTCGTCGGTCCACGCGAGCAGGACCGCGACGAGCGCCACCGCGCCCGCGAGGTGCGCGAGGAGAGCCGAAGGGCCGGCGACGCGCCGGCTCCAGAACCCGGCCCGGTAGAGCAGCGGCCCCGTGCCCGCGCCGACACGCACCTGCCCCGCCCGCGCGAGGGAGACGCGCTCGTCGAACCGGACCTGGCCCGCACGGGCGACGGCGACGAGCAGGAGGACGACGGCGATCGGCACGAGCGAGAGCAGCACCACCCGGTCGCCGTGGTCGGTGCGCGCGAGTCCGTCGAGCAGCGACGGGACGCGCGCGCACACGTCGACGGTCGTCGCGTCCGGCGCCACGACGCCCATGCACCGCGTGCCGACGACGAGGACCGTGACGGTCGTGACCGCCGCGGTGAGGAGGAGCGTGAGGGCGAGACCGAAGACGCGGACGGCCGCCGCCGTCGCCTCGGGCCGCGCGCGCTCGACGGTCTCGTCGGAGCGGCGAACCGGGGCGCGGGCGACCTCGTCGTCCTCGGCCTCGGGCACGCGCCGGGCCCAGTACGCGACGTTCGCGAGACCGAACGGCACGTTGAGCGCCCACAGCGCGCGCGTCAGCCCGCGGCCGACGGCGCCGACGGCCCCGGACAGGGGAAAGGCCCCGAGCCGCGCCATCGCGCCCCACGAGTAGGCCTCGCGCCGCACGTCCGCGCGGACCGCGTGGAGGTCGCCCGGCGCGACCGGGTGCTCCGCGGACCCCGGCACGCGATCCCGCGCGTCGGCCTCGGCGTTCGCGACCCAGAAGCTGCCCAGGCCGTCCCCGTCGCACTGCTCGACCTCGCCCGGCGGGAGGTCGAGCATGCCGTGCGGCGGCGTGTTCGCCACGCCGTGGATCCGCAGCTCGAGGACGGTCCGCTCGGTCGTGCGCTCCTCAGGCATCCTGCCCACCTCCGACGTGCACGTCGTGCGGCCGTCGCGCGACGCTGCCCACGACGTAGGGAGGGTCGAGCGGCGCGAACCTGCCACGGGACGGCGCCAGGAATTCTGTCCAGACGGTCTAGACTGGCCAGCGGGAGGTGGCGACGATGACCAGCTGGCAGGTTCAGGACGCGAAGCAGCGTCTCAGCGAGGTGCTGCGACAGGCGGCCGACGGCACACCCCAGGTGATCACCCGGCACGGCAAGGACGTCGCCGTGGTCGTGGGGATCGACCTCTATCACGAGCTGACGGGCGTCCGACTCGAGCTCGTCGACTACCTCCTGCAGGCGCCCGAGGCCGAGGACCTCGAGGTGGTGCGCGACCGGTCCACCCCGCGCGAGGTCGACCTGGGGACCGGTTCGTGAGGTATCTGCTGGACACGAACGTCGTCTCCGAGCTGGTCAGGTCGCGCCCCCAAGCGCACGTCGTGTCGTGGCTCCGCGGGCTGCGCACGGACCAGCTCCATCTCTCCGTGCTGACAGTCGGGGAGATCCGCGCCGGCGTCGAACGACTGGCGCCACGCGACCCGCGACGGGCGAACGCCCTCGACGCGTGGGTCCGTGGGCTGGAGGACGGCTACGCCGACCGCCTTCTGCCCGTGACCCTCGACGTCGCCGCGCGGTGGTCGACGCTGCACGCGACGCGGACGCTCCCGGCTGTGGACTCGCTGCTCGCGGCGACCGCGCTCGTGCACGGCCTCACGGTCGCGACCCGCAACGCCCGGGACTTCCGTGACACGGGCGTCCCCGTCGTCGACCCGTTCACCGACCCGACCGGGCGCTGAGGGACGTTCGCCCTCTCGCGCGATGCGCCCGCGAGCGGTCGAATGGGCACATGGGACCCGCGCCGGACGCCGTGCCGACCTCCACCACGACCCTCGCCGACGACCCCGCGCTCGCCGCGCCGTGGTCCCGGCCGCCCGCCGACGTCGTCGTCGCGCTGCGGTCCGCGGACGGCGGCCTCGCCGGTGACGACGCCGCCGCGCGCCTCGCGGAGGTGGGCCCGAACCGCCTCGCGCCGCCGCAGCGCGACCCGCTGTGGAAGCGCATCCTGGTCCACTTCGACGACATCCTCATCTACATCCTGCTCGTGTCCGCGGTGCTCAAGGCGATCCTCGGCGACTGGGTCGACTTCACCGTGATCCTCGCGGTCGCCGTCATCAACGCGGCGATCGGATTCGTCCAGGAGGGCCGGGCCGAGAGCGCGCTCGACGGCATCCGCAACATGCTCTCGGTCACCGCGCAGGTCCGGCGCGACGGGGCGTGGGCGAGCATCGACGCCGACGACGTCGTGCCGGGCGACGTCGTGCGCGTGCGCTCGGGCGACAAGGTGCCCGCCGACGTGCGCCTGCTGCAGGCGACGAACCTGCGCGTCGAGGAGTCGGCGCTCACGGGCGAGTCGGTGGCGTCGTCGAAGAAGGTCGCGGCCGTCGAGCCGGACGCGGGTGTCGGCGACCGGACGAGCATGCTGTTCTCCGGCACGATCGTCGCCGCCGGGCAGGGCGTGGGCGTCGTCACGGCGACCGGCCAGGCGACCGAGATCGGCCGCATCCAGACGATGATCTCCGAGGTCCGCAACCTCGAGACGCCGCTCACGCGCCAGCTCGACCGCTTCGGCAAGATCCTCGCCGTCCTCATCCTCGCGATGGCCGTCGTCATGGTGATCATCGGGCGCGTCGTCCACGACTTCTCCGTGCCCGAGCTGATCTCGGCGTCCATCGGGTTCGCCGTCGCGGCGGTCCCGGAAGGGCTGCCCGCGCTCGTGACCATCACGCTCGCGCTCGGCGTCCAGCAGATGGCGCGGCGGCGCGCGATCACGCGCAAGCTCCCCGCGGTCGAGACCCTGGGATCGGTGACGACGATCTGCTCGGACAAGACGGGGACGCTCACGAAGAACGAGATGACCGCGCGCACGGTGCGCGCGTCCGCCCGGTCGTTCGCGGTCGCGGGCGCCGGGTACGCGCCGGTGGGCGAGGTCACGGTCGGGTCCGACGGGGCGGGGCCGGTCGGTGCGGGGACCGACGCACCACGCCGGCACGCCGACCTCGCCGAGGACCACGACCTCGCCGCCGTGGCGACGGCCATGATGCTGTGCAACGACGCGCGCATCGTGCCCGACGACGCCGACGCCGACGGGTGGCGCCTGGTCGGCGAGCCCACCGAGGGAGCGCTGCGCACGCTCGGCATGAAGGCCGGCGTCGACCCGACGGGGTGGCGGCGCGTCGCCGTCGTGCCGTTCGAGTCCGAGAACAAGTTCATGGCGACGCTCGACGCCGATCCCGACGGCGCGCTGCACGTGCACGTCAAGGGTGCCCCCGACCGCGTGCTCGACCGCTGCTCGACGCAGACCGGCACGGACGGGAACCCGGAGCCGCTCGACCGGGACCTGTGGGAGCAGCAGATCGACGCGCTCGGCGCGCGCGGGCTGCGCGTCCTCGCCGCCGCCCGCACGACGGCGGCCGAGGGCACGTCGACGCTCGACGCGGACGACGTCGCGACAGGGCTCGAGCTCTGCGGTCTCGTCGGGATCGTCGACCCGCCGCGACCCGAGGCGGTCGCAGCGATCGCCGAGTGCCGCGACGCGGGCATCCGCGTGAAGATGATCACCGGCGACCACGCCGGGACGGCCGTCGCGATCGGTCGGGAGATGGGCATCGTGGACGGCTCCCCCGACGGCGGCGACGAGCACTCCGCCCCCGCGGTCCTCACCGGCCCCGAGCTCGAGGCGATGTCGACGGAGAAGCTGCGCGCCGTCGTGCGCGACGTCGACGTCTACGCGCGCACGAGCCCCGAGCACAAGATCCGGATCGTCTCCGCGCTGCAGTCCCACGGCGAGGTCGTCGCGATGACGGGCGACGGCGTGAACGACGCACCGGCCCTCACGCAGGCGGACGTCGGCGTCGCGATGGGCATCAAGGGCACCGAGGCGACGAAGGAGGCCGCGGAGGTCGTCCTCGCGGACGACAACTTCGCGACGATCGAGCGCGCCGTGAAGGAGGGGCGGCGGATCTACGACAACATCCGCAAGTCGGTGCTCTTCCTCCTGCCGACCAACGGCGCGCAGTCGCTCGTCATCCTCGTCGCAGTCCTGTTCGGGCTCACGCTCCCGCTCCAGCCCGTCCAGGTGCTCTGGATCAACATGATCACCGCGGTCACGCTCTCCCTCGCGCTCGCGTACGAGAGGGCCGAGCCCGACGTCATGCGCCGCGCGCCGCGCGACCCCGGCGCGTCGATCCTGGACGGCGCGTACCTGCGCCGCGTCCTGCTCGTGTCGCTCCTCATCGGCGGGGCGACGATCCTGCTGTTCTACGTCGAGCGCGCGCAGGGCGTACCGCTCGCGGAGGCGCAGACGACGGCCGTGACGATGCTCGCCCTCGGCCAGCTCGCCTACCTCTTCAACTGCCGGTTCCTCGACCGGTCGAGCCTCACGCTCGACGTCCTGCGCGGCAACCGGGTGGTCTGGATCTCGGCCGCCACGCTGCTCGTCCTCCAGGCGGTCTTCGTCTACGCGCCCTTCATGCACACGTGGTTCGAGTCCGCACCCATCGACGCCGCGGAGTGGGGCAAGACGCTCGGGCTCTCGGTCGTGGTGTTCCTCCTCGTCGAGGTCACGAAGTGGGTCGACCGGCGCTGGCTGGCGCGCGACCACGTCCCCGCGCAGGCGGTCCGGGCGTGAGCGGGCGGTGCGCCACCGGGCCGGGATCGGCCGGCTGACGCCGGCCGCCGCGGCCTCGGACCCCTGGACGACTCGGCGGCCCTGCACGCACCCGCGAAGCACCGTCCGTACCGCCCCGTCGCCGTCGAGGTCGTCGTGCTCGACGACCACGACGGCGACGGGGCGGGCGAGCGCCCCGCGCCCGGCGCCCGGCGCCCGGGCTCAGCCGGCCGACGGCGGGGCCGGCACCCGGTCGGCGGAGACGGCGGGCGGCTCGGCGTCGTCCTCGGCCTCTGCCCCGAGCGGGGCGGCGAACTGGCTCTCGTAGAGGCGCGAGTAGGCACCGCCCGCGGCGAGGAGCTCGTCGTGGGACCCCTGCTCGACGATGTCGCCGTGCTCCATGACGAGGATCGTGTCGGCGTCCCGGATGGTCGACAGGCGGTGCGCGATGACGAACGACGTGCGCCCTGCGCGCAGCGCGTTCATCGCCTGCTGCACGAGCACCTCCGTCCGCGTGTCCACCGAGCTCGTCGCCTCGTCGAGCACGAGGATCGCCGGGTCGGCGAGGAACGCGCGCGCGATCGTGAGGAGCTGCTTCTCCCCCGCGCTCACGCTCGAGCCCTCGTCGTCGATCACCGTCGCGTACCCGTCGGGCAGCGTGCGCACGAACGGGTCGACGTGCGTCGCCCGCGTCGCGGCGAGGAAGGCCTCCTCGTCGACGTCCCGGCCGTCGCGCACGCCGTACCGCAGGTTCTCCTCGATCGTGCCCTTGAACAGCCAGGTGTCCTGCAGGACCATGCCGATGTCGGAGCGCAGGTCGTCGCGCGTCATGTCCCGGGTGTCCACGCCGTCGAGGGTGATGCGACCCGAGTCGACGTCGTAGAAGCGCATGAGGAGGTTGACGAGCGTGGTCTTGCCCGCGCCCGTCGGCCCGACGATTGCGATCGTCCGGCCGGGCTCCACCGTCAGGTCGAGGTGCTCGATGAGCGGGACCTCGGGGTCGTAGGAGAACGACACGTCCTCGAACGCGACCCGGCCCCGGACCGTGCCGACCCTCGCGGCGGGCGACGGATCCGGCGTCTGCTCCTGCGCGTCGAGCAGGTCGTAGACCCGCTCGGCCGACGCCACGCCGGACTGGAGCAGGTTCATCATCGACGCGATCTGCGTGATCGGCTGCGTGAACTGGCGCGAGTACTGGATGAACGCCTGCACGTCACCGAGCGTCATGGTGCCGGACGCGACCCGCAGGCCACCGACCACCGCGACGATGACGTAGTTGAGGTTCGCGATGAAGCCCATCGCCGGCTGGATGGTGCCGGAGATGAACTGCGCCTTGAAGCTCGCGTCGTACATCGCCGCGTTCTCGCGCTCGAAGTCGTCGATCGCCGTCTGCTGGTGGCCGTAGACCTTCACCAGGGTGTGCCCGGTGTACATCTCCTCGATGTGGGCGTTGAGACGCCCGGTCGCGGCCCACTGCTGGATGAACTGCGGCTGCGAGCGCTTGGCGATCTGGGCGGTGACGACGACCGACAGCGGGACGGTCACGAGCGCGACGACCGCGAGCAGCGGCGAGATCCAGAACATCGCGCCGAGCACGCCGACCACCGTGAGCACCGACGTGACGAGCTGGGACAGCGTCTGCGTGAGCGTCTGCGAGATGTTGTCGATGTCGTTCGTCACGCGCGAGAGGATCTCGCCGCGCTGGTTGCGGTCGAAGTACGACAGCGGCAGGCGCGCGAGCTTGGCCTGCACCTCGACGCGCAGCCGGTAGACCGTGCGCTGCACGACGATCGCCGTGATGCGCCCCTGCAGCCAGCCGAACAGGAACGACCCCACGTACACCGCGAGCACCCAGCCGAGCACGGTCGCGAGCGCCGTGAAGTCGATCCCCTCGCCGGGCACGAGGCCCGGGACGCCGGAGACGAGGTCCGCGACCTGGTCCTGCCCCTGCGACCGCAACGCCTCGACGGCCTGCGCCTGCGTCGTGCCGGCAGGGAGCTGGGACCCGACGACGCCCGCGAAGATGATGTTCGTGGCGTTGCCCAGGAGCTTGGGTCCGGCGACCGCGAGCGCCACGGACACGACGCCGAGGATCACGACCGCGACGATCGGCACGCGCTCGGGCCGCAGGGACGCCGCGAACCGGCGCAGCGACGCCTTGAAGTCCAGCGCCTTCTCCGCGGGCATGCCCATGCTGCCCATGGGTCCGGGCCCGCCGCCGCGGGGGCGGCCCTCGAGACGCGCGCCCTTCGCGGGCGTGGTCGCGGCGCCGTTCGCGGGTGCTGCGCCGGACGGGTCCGTGCCCGACGACGCGGGCGTGCGCGAGGAGTCCTGCTCGCGGCTCATGCTGCCTCCTCCATGGAGAGCTGGGAGTAGACGATCTCCTGGTAGGTCTCGTCGGACTCGAGGAGCTCGGTGTGCGTGCCGCGGCCGACGATGCGGCCGTGGTCGAGCACGAGGATCTGGTCGGCGCCGCGGATGGTCGCGACACGCTGCGCGACCACGATGACCGTGGCGTGCCGGGTGCGCGGCGCGAGGGCCGCGCGCAGCCGCGCGTCGGTCGCGTAGTCGAGCGCGGAGAACGAGTCGTCGAAGAGGTACACCGCGGGGTCGCGGACGATCGCGCGGGCGATCGCGAGCCGTTGGCGCTGTCCGCCCGAGAAGTTCGTGCCGCCCTGCGCGACCGGGGTGTCGAGCCCGGCGTCGAGCGCCTCGACGAAGTCGCGGGCCTGCGCGACGTCGAGCGCGGCCAACATCTCCTCCTCCGTCGCGTCGGGCTTGCCGTAGCGCAGGTTGTCGGCGATCGTCCCGGAGAACAGGTACGCCTTCTGCGGCACGAGGCCGAGGAGCGAGCCGAGGTCGGCGCCGGTGAGGTCGCGCACGTCGGTGCCGTCGATGCGCACGGCGCCTGCCGTGACGTCGAACAGCCGCGGCACGAGGTTGAGGAGCGTCGTCTTGCCCGCACCCGTCGAGCCGATGATCGCGGTCGTCATGCCGGGCTCCGCGACGAACGAGACGTCGTGCAGGACCGGGTCCTCGGCACCGGGGTAGCGGAACTCCACGCCCTCGACCTCCACGCGACCCGTGCGTCGCGTGAGGACGGCCGGCTGCTCGGGCTCGACGACGGTGGCCTGCGTGCTCAGGACGGCGGTGATGCGCTCGGCGGAGACCGCCGCGCGCGGCACCATCATGAACATCATCGTCGACATCATCACGGCCATGAGGATGTACATGAGGTAGGACAGGAACGCCGTCAGCGCGCCGACCTCCATGGCGCCCTCGTCGATCTGCCTGCCGCCGAACCACAGCACCGCGACGCTCGACGCGTTCATGACGAGCATGACCGTCGGGAACATGAGCGCCATGAGCTTGCCGGCCTTGAGCGAGACGTCGAACAGGGCGTCGTTCGCGACGTCGAACCGCTCCGCCTCGCGCCGCTCGCGGACGAACGCGCGGATGACGCGGATACCGGTGATCTGCTCGCGCAGCACGGCGTTGATCGCGTCGATCCGCTGCTGCATCGTGCGGAAGTACGGGACCATCCGCCAGATGATCAGCCCGACGCTCACGCCGAGGACCGGCACGATCACGAGCAGGAGGCCGGAGAGCTCGACGTTCTCCTGCAGCGCCATGACGACGCCGCCCACGAGCATGATCGGTGCCATGACCATGATCGTCAGGGACAGCAGGACGAGCATCTGGACCTGCTGCACGTCGTTGGTGGTCCGGGTGATGAGGGAGGGGGCGCCGAACTGGCCCATCTCCTGCGCGGAGAAGCGCTGCACGTTGGTGAACAGCCCTGCGCGCACGTCACGTCCGAACGACATCGCGACGCGCGCGCCGAAGTACACCGCGGCGACCGCGCACACGACCTGGCCGAGGCTCACGAGGAGCATGAGGCCGCCGGTGCGCACGATGTAGGCGGTGTCGCCCTGCGTCACGCCCTGGTCGATGATGTCGGCGTTGAGGCTCGGCAGGTACAGCGACGCGAGCGTCGCGAGGAGCTGGAGCACGAGGAGGACGACGATCGGCGTCCGGTAGGGACGCAACCGCGTCCGCAGGAGGCTGACGAGCATGGGTTTCCTGTCCGGGTGGGGGCTGCGGGACGGGGACGGCGGTGCCGCGGCCCGCGCGGGCGGGACGGCGGCGAGAGGTCGCCGGGCGAGCGGCGGCCGCACGGGCGTCGGCGGGTGCCGGCGACCGGGGTCAGGGTGAGGGGTCGGTCGCGACGGCCGCGCCGACTCCGCCCAGGACCAGGTCGGCGAGCTGTGCGGCGTCGAGCCTGGCACCGCCCGCCGCGTGCGGCAAGGCGTTTCCGAAGACCAGGGAGAACAGCGCGCGCGCCGCGACCGACGGCTCGACGCGCAGCTCGTCGCGGTGCGGCTCGAGACGGCGCTCGATCGCCTCGACCATCGCCGTCGCCGAGCGTTCGCGTGCGTCCACACCCGCCCCGTGCGCGCCGTGCAGCCCGCGGACGCGGCCCGTCGCGGAACCGCGGTCCGGTCCCCGCCCGGCCTCGTCCCGGGGAGCGGCCGAGCCCGGGCGGCGGGTCGGGTCGAGCACCTGGTGGGCTGCCGCGAACACGCGCATGCCGATGCGCTGCGCCTCGAGCAGGAGCTCGACCAGGCTCGTCACGAGAGGCCGCAGGTCGTCGTCGGGCAGCGCGTCGATCATCCCGACCGCCGGTGCAGGGTCGAGCGAGCGGACCACGGCGGCG
Organism: Cellulosimicrobium sp. So1_17; assembly: GCF_055181235.1. NCBI lineage: Bacteria > Bacillati > Actinomycetota > Actinomycetes > Micrococcales > Promicromonosporaceae > Cellulosimicrobium > Cellulosimicrobium sp. So1_17. The sequence continues at coordinate 460,763 of NZ_CM143702.1, read as the reverse complement.
CGCAGGATCTCGTCCTTGTCGGCGAACGCCCGGAACAGCGTGCCCTCGGCCACGCCGGCCGCGTCGGCGATCTGGCGCGTCGTGACCCCGGCACCGTGCTGGACGAGGAGCGGGATCGTCGCGGCGGCGATCGCGGCACGGCGCTCCTCGCGCGACAGGGGGCGCGCCCGCTTGCGCTCGGGCGAGCTCCCCGCCCGTGCCGGGGTGTCGGACGTCTGGGTCACGGGAGGACGATAACTGAGTGAGCACTCACTCGCAAGGTCCGTCCGCCCTCGGCGAACCCGGACGCACGAGGCCCCGCACCCGGTCGGGTGCGGGGCCTCCTGGGCGCGTCCGGGCTCAGCGGGTCGGCGGGTACGACGGCGGCGGGCCGGCCGTGGGCGGCTCGTCGGCCGGCGGCTCGTCCTCGACGGACGGCGGAGGCGGCGGGGCGTAGGGTGCGGCACCACCGAGGGGCCGAGGGGCCGCGGAACCCGGCTCGGACGGCGTCCCTCGGTGCATTCCCCCGGGATGCTGCCCGCGCTCCGTCATCGGGTCGAAGGGCAGCCCGGACCGCGTGCCCGAGCTCGTGGCGTCGGCCGTCGCGGCCTCCGCCTGGCGACGTGCCTCGGCGAGCGCCTCCGCGGGATCGGTGAGCGACGGCGTCCCGAACCTCACGCGGTCGCGGTCGCGCTCGCGCCGCGCCTCGGCGCTGGCCTCCGCCGCCTCCGCGTCCTCCGCGGGCGTCGGGCCCGGCACTCCCCCGCCGTCGATGCCGGGCACGCCGCCGAAGCCCTTGGCGATCGAGCCGAGCGCCGCCGTGAACTCGGTCGGCACGACCCACAGCTTGCTCGCCGTGCCGTTGGCGATCTGCGGCAGCATCTGCAGGTACTGGTACGCGAGGAGCTTGGGGTCGGCGTCGCCCTCGTGGATCGCGTCGAACACCTGGAGGATCGCGCGCGCCTCGCCCTCCGCTGTGAGGATCTTCGCCTGCGCGTCACCCTCGGCGCGCAGGATCGCGGCCTGCTTCTCGCCCTCGGCCGTGAGGATCTGGGACTGCTTGAAGCCCTCCGCCGTGAGGATCGCGGCACGACGGTCGCGCTCGGCCCGCATCTGCTGCTCCATCGACCCCTGCACGCTCGCCGGCGGGTCGATCGACTTCAGCTCGACGCGGTTCACGCGGATGCCCCACCGCCCGGTGGCGTCGTCGAGCACGCCGCGCAGCTGGCCGTTGATCTGGTCACGGCTCGTGAGCGTCTGCTCGAGGTCCATCGACCCGATGACGTTGCGCAGCGTGGTGACGGTGAGCTGTTCGATCGCCGTGATGTAGTTCGCGATCTCGTACACCGCGGACTTCGGGTCCGTGACCTGGAAGTAGATGACGGTGTCGATGCTCACCACGAGGTTGTCCGACGTGATGACCGGCTGCGGCGGGAACGACACGACCTGCTCGCGCAGGTCGACGGACGCGCGGACCCTGTCGACGAACGGGACGAGCAGGTGCAGGCCGGGCTCGAGGGTGCGCGAGTAGCGCCCGAGCCGCTCGACGATGAGCGCGACGGCCTGCGGGACGATGCGCACCGCCTTGGCGAGCGCGACGATCACGAAGATCAGGACGAGCGCGAGGACGATGTACGCGAGGATCGTTCCGGGGCTGGGGTCGGTCATCGGCTGCCTCCTGGTCGTCTGCCCCGGCCCGGCCGGGCCTGGGTGGTGTGCCGTGGGGACGTCTCGGTCTGATCAGGCTCCTCGAGGGTGCTCCGCCGGCAGCGGTGCGACGACGGCGGTCGCGCCGTCGATGCGCAGGACGCGCACGTCGGTTCCCGCGGGGATCGCCGCGGCGTCGGGCTCCGTGCGCGCGGTCCACACCTCGCCGACGAGCTTGACCCGGCCGCCGACCTCGGTGACCTGGTCGACGACGAGCGCGGCCCGCCCGACGTGCGCGGCGACGTTCGTCTCGGCGAGGGGAACGCGGTCCCGCAGGCCGCGCAGCAGCCACGGCCGCAGCGTGAGGAGGAGGATCACGCTCACGACGGCGAACGTGAGGATCTGGAGCCACAGCGGTCCGCCCGCCGCGTTCACGCCGGCCGCGGCGAGCGCGCCGCCGGCGAACATGATGAGCACCAGGTCGAGCGAGATGATCTCGATCAGCGCGAACACGAGCGCGCCCCCGACCCACCACAGCCAGTCCATCTCGACCCCCGATCGTCCGTGCGGTCTTTACGAGTACTTTACCGAACTATCGGGCTGGATGCACGCGTCGTCGGGCGGAGGCGAGTCGCTGCCCCGCGCCCGTCCGACCTGGTCAGGGCCGAGCCGCGCGCGCCATCCAGCGCCCGCCGCCGTGCGCCACGACCAGCGGGATCCCGAAGGCCTCGCTGAGGTTCTCGGCCGTGAGGACCTCACCGATCGGTCCTGCCCGGTGGACCGCGCCGTCGCGCAGCAGCATGAGGTGCGTGAAGCCCGGCGGGATCTCCTCGACGTGGTGCGTGACCAGCACGAGGACGGGCGACGCCGGGTCCCCGGCCAGCTCCGAGAGCGCCCCGACCAGCTCCTCACGACCGCCGAGGTCCAGACCGGCGGCGGGCTCGTCGAGCAGGAGGATCTCGGGGTCGGTCATGAGCGCGCGGGCGATCTGCGTCCGCTTGCGCTCGCCCTCCGACAACGTCCCGAACGTGCGGTCCGCCAGGCCGTCCACCCCGAACGCGCGCAGCAGGTCGTCCGCGCGCTCGGTGTCGAAGTCCTCGTAGCTCTCGCGCCACCGCCCGGTCACTCCGTACGCGGCGGTGAGCACGACGTCGCGCACCGTCTCGTCGCCGGGGATGCGCTCGGCGAGCGCCGCCGAGGCCAGCCCGATGCGCGGACGCAGCTCGAACACGTCCACGCGCCCCAGGCGCTCCCCCAGCACCTCCGCCGACCCCGACGTGGGGTGCATGCGCGCCGAGGCGATCTGCAGCATGGTCGTCTTGCCGGCGCCGTTGCGGCCCAGGATCACCCAGCGCTCGCCCTCGTTCACCTGCCAGTCCACCGCGTCGAGGATGGTCGTGGTGCCACGTCGGACCGTGACGCCCTGCAGGTCGAGAACCGCGCTCATGGTCACCGACCCTATAGGTTGGCCGACGTGGATTCCCATTCGTCCAGCAGGCCCGGGGCGGCCTCGGCGTCCGCGCCCGGCGCGCTGCCCCGCAGCGCACTGCTCGCGCTGTGGCTGCGGGCCGCGCACCGCGCTCCCGCCGACGACGAGGCCCTCGCGCGCGCCGTGCACGCCGTCGAGCGGGACGACGAGCCGCACGTCGCCTCCGGCGCGCTGGGCGACGTCCGGCTGGCCGACCTCGTCGGCGCGTGGTCGGGCGGCGCGAGCGCCGTCGTCGCGCTCGCGCCCGTCCCGGGGGACGTGACGGGCGTCCCGCCCGAGGTCGCCGCCGCGGCCACCGACGCCGGCGAGTGCGTCCTCGTCACGACGTCCGCGGGGTCGTGGGCGCTCGCGCCGGAGGTCAGCGAGTTCGGCAGCGACCTCGAACCCGGCCACCTCGTGACGTGGCAGGTGACGGCCGTCGCGCCGTGGACCACCCGCGTGCTCGGCGCCACCGGGACGCTGGGCGAGGCCGAGCACGAGCTGCGGACGGCCCTCCTCGTCGCGACGCAGGCGCTCGACGCGCTCGACGTCGCGCGCTGGCGCGAGGACGCGGCCGACGCCATCGCCGGCCTGCGCTCCGGCGGCGCCCCCTCGTGGCAGCTCCCGGCAGCCCTCGACGCTCGCGCGGTACGCGTCCTCGAGCAGGCCGTGCGGCTGCGCGCGATCGTCGACCTCGCGGCGGCCGACGACGGCGGCGCGGTCAACCTCTGGCAGGCGGACCAGCGCTCGACGGCGCTCCGTGAGGTCGACCGCGCGTCCCGCCGCGCGATCGGCGCCGCGACGCTCTGGGTCGGCGACGACACGACCGGCCAGCCCCACCCCTGAGCCCGTCCGGTCTCGGCGCGGCGCGTCCGGCTGGTCACGTGGCGGTCACGGCCGCGGTGGGGTGAGACCGTGCGCTCGGGCTGGCGCGCCGTCACCTCGACCTGCGAGGTCACGTTCTCGCGCGCGCTTCTACGCCCTTCGCACACGGTCCCACCCCACCGCTCGTCCTGACCGTCACCGTCCCGTCGCGGTCCGCCCAGGCGAGGACGTGGCCGCTTGTCGGCGCGTCAGCCGGTTCGGCACGCCGATGCGCGCGACTCTGGCGAGAACCGGCCGAGGCGAGACCACGGCGGCCGGGGCGGGTGACGTGCGAAGGGCGTCAGAGCCGCGCTCCCAGAAGGCGAGCCGACGGGCCGAGGTGACGGCGCGGCAGCCCGAGCACGTGACCCGCCCCGGCCACCCAGCCCGACCCCGCCCCACGCACCCGCGGGAGACGCGCGCGTCAGGACTGACCCAGCACCGTCCGGTAGACCTCGAGCGTGCGCTCGCCGATCGCGTCCCACGCGAAGTGCTCCTCGACGCGCGTGCGCGCGGCGCGGCCCATCTCGGCGGCGCGCGCGGGGCCGGTGGCGAGCTGCGTGAGGGCGTCGGCGAGGTCGGCGACGAAGCGGTCGGGGTCGAGCGGGGTGCCGGTACCGTCGTCCGACTGGTCGATCGGGACGAGGAGGCCCGTCACGCCGTCGTCGACGACCTCGGGGATGCCGCCGGTCGCCGTCCCCACCACAGGGAGGCCGACCGCCATCGCCTCGAGGTTGACGATGCCCAGGGGCTCGTAGACCGACGGGCAGACGAAGACCGTCGACGCGGCGAGGACGGCGACGAGCTCTGCGCGCGGCAGCATCTGCTCGATCCACACGACGCCCGTGCGCTCGGCCTGCAGCACCTCGACGGCGCCGCTGACCTCGGCGGCGATCTCCGGGGTGTCGGGGGCGCCCGCGCACAGCACGAGCTGGACCTCGGGGGGCAGCTCGCGCGCCGCGCGGAGCAGGTACGGCAAGCCCTTCTGCCGCGTGATCCGCCCGACGAAGACGACGGCAGGCCGGTCCGGGTCGATGCCCAGGTCCCGCACGACGCGGTCCGCGACCACGCGGGCGGCGTCGCCCTCGGGCCGGCGCCACCCCTCGAGGTCGATGCCGTTGTGGACGACGTGGACCTTCGCGGGATCGACCTGCGGGTACACCCGCAGGATGTCGTCCCGCATGCCGGCCGAGACCGCGATCACCCCGGCGGCGCCCTCGTAGGCCGTGCGCTCCGCCCACGACGACAGCGCGTACCCGCCGCCGAGCTGCTCGGCCTTCCACGGGCGCAGCGGTTCGAGCGAGTGCGCGGACAGCACGTGCGGCACGCCGTGCAGGAGCCCCGCGAGGTGCCCGGCGAGGTTGGCGTACCAGGTGTGCGAGTGCACGAGGTCGGCGCCGGCGACGTCACCCGCCATCGCGAGGTCGACGCCGAACGTGCCGAGCGCCGGGTTGGCCCCGGACAGGACGCCCGGCACGGAGTAGCCCGTGACGTCCTCCTCGGAGCGCGGCCCGTCGAAGCAGCGCACGCGCACGTCGACGTGGCGGCGCAGGACGGCGGACAGCTCGGCGACGTGCACGCCGGCACCGCCGTACACGTGCGGCGGGTACTCGCGGGTCAGCAGGTCGACTCTCACGCGCCACACGCTAGTGCACGACGCCGCGGGCGCCACGGGACGCCCACGGCCGGACCGGGACCAGGATCCGGCTCCCGGCTGCGAGGCCCCGTCCCGAGGGACTACGGTCTGGGCATGGCCGCCGCACCCCGAGTTCTCGCCATCGTCCTCGCCGGGGGCGAGGGCAAGCGCCTCATGCCCCTCACGGAGTCCCGGGCCAAGCCTGCCGTGCCGTTCGGCGGCATCTACCGGCTGGTGGACTTCGCCCTGTCGAACCTCGTGAACTCGCACTACCTGAAGATCGTCGTGCTCACGCAGTACAAGTCGCACAGCCTGGACCGGCACATCACGAAGACGTGGCGCATGTCGGCCCTGCTGGGCAACTACGTGGCCCCGGTCCCCGCGCAGCAGCGTGTCGGCAAGCACTGGTACCTCGGCAGCGCGGACGCGATCTACCAGTGCCTCAACATCATCGACGACGAGCGCCCCGACATCGTGGTCGTGGTCGGCGCCGACCACGTCTACCGCATGGACTTCTCCCAGATGGTCGACGCGCACGTCGCCTCGGGCGCCCAGCTCACGGTCGCCGGCATCCGGCAGCCGATCGGCATGGCCGACCAGTTCGGCGTCATCGAGACGGACGCGAAGGACCCGACGAAGATCGCGGCCTTCCGGGAGAAGCCGACGGACCCGGTCGGGCTGCCGGACTCCCCCCAGGAGATCCTCGCGTCGATGGGCAACTACGTCATCGACACGGACGCGCTCGTCGAGTCGGTGACGTCCGACGCCGCGAACGCAGGCTCGCGGCACGACATGGGCGGCGACATCGTCCCGGCGTTCGTGGAGAAGGGGACGGCGGCGGTCTACGACTTCATCCGCAACGACGTCCCCGGCTCGACCGACCGGGACCGCGACTACTGGCGCGACGTGGGGACCATCGACTCGTACTACGACGCGAACAAGGACCTCATCGCGGTCACACCGGTCTTCAACCTGTACAACGAGGAGTGGCCCCTGCACACGGGCTACGTCGGCCTGCCGCCCGCGAAGTTCGTGCACGCCGGTCGGGGTCGCCTCGGCCACGCGGCGGACTCGCTCGTCTCCCCCGGTGTCATCATCTCGGGCGCGACGGCGGTCGGCTCGGTCCTGTCGCCCGGCACGTACCTGCACTCGTGGTCGTCGGTCTCGGACTCGGTCCTCATGGACGGCGTCCAGGTGCACCGTCACGCGCAGGTGCACCGCGCCATCATCGACAAGAACGTCGTGATCCAGGAGCAGGCACGCATCGGGCTCGACCCGGAGCAGGACCGCGCGCGCGGCTTCACGGTCACGGAGTCCGGCATCACCGTGGTCCCCAAGGGGACGGTCGTCGAGTGACCGCACCTACCGCACTGGATCAGCCCCAGCACCAGGACGGACGCGCCGTGACGAGCACCCGCCCCGCCCGGCTGCTCGTGATGGACGTCGACTCGACGCTCATCGAGCAGGAGGTCATCGAGCTCCTCGCGGACCACGCCGGGACCCGGGAGCAGGTCGCGGCAGTCACCGAGCGCGCCATGCGCGGCGAGATCGACTTCGCCGCCTCGCTGCGCGAGCGCGTCGCGACGCTCGAGGGCGTCCCTGTCGAGGCGTTCGCGGACGTGCGGGGACGCGCCACCCTCACGCCGGGCGCCGCGGAGCTGGTGGCCGAGGCACGCCGCCGCGGGTGGGAGGTCGGGCTGGTGTCCGGCGGGTTCGAGGAGATCGTGGCGCACCTCGCCGCGGAGCTCGGCATCACGCTGTTCCGCGCCAACCGGCTCGAGGTCGCGGACGGCCGGCTGACCGGCCGCACGGTGGGGCCCGTCATCGACCGGGCCGCGAAGGCCGCGACGCTGCTCGACCTCGCGGCGCGCACCGGCGTCCCGGTCGCGGACACGATCGCCGTCGGGGACGGCGCGAACGACCTGGACATGATCGCGGCGGCCGGTGTCGGGATCGCGTTCGCGGCCAAGCCCGTCGTGCGCGAGCAGGCGCCCTTCAGCGTGGACGGACCCCGGCTCGACGCCGTGCTGGACGTCGTCGACCGCGCGGACGCGGCGGCCGGACGCCGCTGAGCCGTCGCGCAGGTCGCGCAGGAACGGCGGCGGGCCGGCACCGGGTCCCGGTACCGGCCCGCCGCGACGTTCAGGCCGTGGGTCGACCCACGTAGGTGAGGAGCGCCCCGCGCGGTCCCCAGTCCTCCCACGCGGCGTCGGACTCGAGGACGCTGTAGGTCGCGGTCGGCACGCCGACGCGCACCTGGGCGAGCGCTCCGCCGTCCGACGCAGGATCCGCGAGGTGCGTGGCCGTGGCGGCCATCGTCGGTTCGTGGCCGACGACGAGCAGCGTCCGCACGCGCGCGTCGGTCTGCCCGAGGAGGTTGAGGACGTCCGCGACGTCTGCCGCGTACAGCGTGTCGGTGATCGTCACGTCCGGCTCGACGTCGCCGAGGTGCGACGCGAGGAGGTCCCACGTCTGGCGCGTGCGGAGCGCCGACGAGCACAGGACGCGGTCGGGCACGAGGTCGCTCTCGCGCAGGGCGACGCCGACCCGTCCCGCCTGACGGCGACCGTCGAGCCGGAGCGGTCGCAGGACGTCGTCGACGGCTCCTGCCCGCTCGGCCTTCGCGTGGCGCAGGAGGACGAGGCGCCGTGCGCCGCCCGTCCCGATCTCCTCGGCCACCTGCGCCACCTGCCTCACTGACCCATGGCGTGCACGCCGCCGTCGACGTGCACGATCTCACCGGTCGTCGCCGGGAACCAGTCGGAGAGGAGGGCGACGACGGCACGCGCAGCCGGCTCGGCGGTGGTCTGGTCCCAGCCGAGAGGGGCACGCGTCGGCCAGGCGTCCTCCATCGTCGCGAAGCCGGGGATCGACTTGGCGGCCGTCGTGCGGATCGGGCCCGCGGACACGAGGTTCGCGCGGATGCCGTCGGGGCCGAGGTCGCGCGCGAGGTAGCGGTTGGCGGACTCCAGCCCGGCCTTCGCGACGCCCATCCAGTCGTAGACCGGCCAGGCGAACTGCGCGTCGAACGTGAGGCCGACGAGCGCCCCGCCGTTCGTCATGAGCGGCTTGGCAGCCGTCGCGAGCGACTTGTAGGAGAACGTGGAGACCTGCAGCGCGGTCGCGACGTCCTCCCAGGAGGCCGAGAGGAAGTTGCCGCCCATGACGGACTGGGGGGCGAAGCCGATCGAGTGCACGACGCCGTCGAGCACCTCCACGTGCTCGCGGACCGCGTCGGCGAGGCCGTCGAGGTCGGACTGGTCGGTGACGTCGAGCTGGACGACGGGTGCCTCGGCGGGGAGCCGCTTGGCGAACGCCTGCGTGAGCTTCATCTGGCGGCCGAACGAGGAGAGCACGACCTCTGCTCCCTCCTCCTGGGCGAGCCGCGCCGCGTGGAACGCGATCGAGGAGTCCGTGAGGACCCCCGTCACCAGGAGCTTCTTGCCGTCGAGCAGACCCATCGGTTTCCTTCCGTCGTGCGCCCGGTGGACGGGCGCGCTGGGGCGAGCGTACTGAAAGAGAGCGGGATCCGGGCGGCGTGGGACGCCCGGGGGTGCGGAGGTGCGAGGCGTCAGTGGCCCATGCCAAGGCCGCCGTCCACGGGGATCACGGCCCCGGAGACGTACGCGGCGTCGGCGGACGCGAGGAACCGGACGACGCCCGCGACCTCCTCGGGCTGCGCGAACCGGCCTGCCGGGATCGCCGCCTTGTAGGCGGCCTGGCGCTCCTCCGGCAGCTCGGCGGTCATCGCGGTGTCGATGAAGCCCGGCGCGACGACGTTCGCCGTGATGCCGCGCGACCCGAGCTCGCGCGTGATGGAGCGCGCCATGCCGACGAGCGCAGACTTCGACGCCGCGTAGTTGACCTGGCCCGCGCCGCCGTAGAGCCCGATGACGGACGACACGAGGACGATGCGCCCGCGGCGCTGCCTGATCATGCCCTTCGTCACGCGCCGCACGCAGCGGAAGGTCCCGGTGAGGTTGACGTCGACGACGGACTCGAAGTCCTCGTCCGTCATGCGCAGCAGGAGCTGGTCGCGCGTCACGCCGGCGTTGGCGACGAGCACCTCGACGGGCCCGAGCTCGTTCTCGATCTCGGTGAAGGCGGCGTCGACCGCGGCCGTGTCGGTGATGTCGGCGACCGCGCCGAAGACGCCCTCCGGCAGGTCCCCGCCGCGGTACACGGTGGCGACCCGGTCGCCGTCGGCCACGAACCGCTCGGCGATGGCACGGCCGATCCCGCGCGCGGCGCCGGTGACGACGACGGTGCGCGGGGCGGGGTTGGTGACTTCGGACACGTGGGTCTCCTCGGTGGCGACGGCGGGGAGGTGCGCGCCCGCGTCGGCAGGCGCTCGGCACCGCACCGAACCTACCCCGTGAGCCGGAGCGGGTGCGCGCGCGGACCGTCATACGTCGCCGCCGCGCGCTTTGTGGGGTCCGCACAAACGTAGACTGGTGGGGTGAGCACACGACGTGCGGGCGGGCGGCCCTCGGAGCCCGTCCCCAGCATCACGGCCGCCCCTCAGCCGCTGGCCGAGGACCAGGCGCGCCGCACGCGCCGGTACCTCGTGCAGATGGGGATCCGCATCGTGTGCTTCGTCGCGGCGATCGCCGTGTGGAACACGCTGCCGTGGCTCACCCTGATCCTCGCGGTCGCGGCCGTCGTGCTGCCGTACGTGGCGGTTCTCGGTGCGAACGCTGGGCGCGACCAGGTGCACTACGACACCTCCCCGATGGAGCACCGCGCCCTGCCGCCCGGCGACGTGCCCGGCGGTCACGGCCTCGGCCCCGGACCGACGTCCGGAGGCCCTCGATGACGGACGTCCTGGGCCTCGCCGACCCGGTCGGCGACGAGGAGCTGGTGTGCAGCGCGAAGGGCTGCCGCGAGGGCGCTGCGTGGGGCCTCCTGTGGAACAACCCCAAGATCCACACGCCCGAGCGGCGCAAGGTCTGGCTCGCGTGCGACGCCCACCGTGAGCACCTCGAGACGTTCCTCGGCGCGCGCTCGTTCTGGCGGTCGACCGTGCCCGTCGACGACCTCGAGCGCCGGTCGGCACCGTGACGGCAGCACCTCCCGGGCCGGGCGCTCCCTCGACCGCCCTGGGCCCGACGCCGCAGCGCGCCACCGCGAACGCGCACCAGCCCCGCACGCCGCGTCAGTGGGTGACCCTCGCCGTCGGTGTGGTCGTGCTCGTCGCGCTGTGCCTCGTCGCAGGGCGCTGGCAGTGGAACCGGTACGTCGCGCGCGACGCAGAGATCCAGCAGATCGAGGCGAACTACGTCTCGGACCCCGTCCCCGTGGCCGACGTCCTGCCGTCGCCGGGTGCCGTGCTCGACGGCGCCGACGTGTGGCGGCCCGTGACGCTCGAGGGCCGGTACGAGGCCGACGCGACCGTGCTCCTGCGCAACCGCCCCGTCGGCGGGAGCCCGGGCTTCCACGTCCTCGTGCCGTTCGTCACCGCGCCGGGCCCGGGCGCGCCCGACGGGCTCGTCGTCGTCGTGGACCGCGGCTTCGTGCCGCTCGGCACCGACGCCGTGACCCCCGGCGACCTGCCCGCCCCGCCGGAGGGCGAGGTCGAGGCGACCGTCACGCTGCGGGCCGACGAGCCGCCGTCGGGCCGGGACGCGCCCGACGCCCAGGTGCAGGCGATCTCCACCGACCAGGTGCTCGCCGCCGGACCGGACGGCGCCGCGTGGGCCGACGGCCGGACCGTCGGCGCCTACGGGCAGCTGCGGTCCGAGGAACCGGCGGCCGCCGACCCGCTCGAGACCCTGCCGAAGCCCGACACCGACCCCGGGTCGCACCTGTCCTACGCGTTCCAGTGGGCCGTGTTCGCGCTCGGTGCCGTCGCCGGGTTCTGGCTGCTCGTGCGCCGGGACCGGCGCGACGCGCGCGGCGAGGACACCACGCTCACCGCGGGCGACCTCCTCGCCGCCGACGACCCCGGCGCCGCGCGCGCCCGCCGCGACGCCCGCACCCGACGCCCCACCGCGGAGGACGAGGAGGACGCGCTCGTCGACGCACAGCTCGACGCCGCGCGTCAGGCGAGCGAGACCAGCTCCGCGTAGCCGTCGTTCCAGAGGTCCTCGTCGCCGTCGGGCAGCAGGAGCACGCGCTCGGGCTCGAGGGCCTCGACCGCGCCGTCGTCGTGCGTCACCATGACGACCGCGCCCTCGTAGGTCTTCAGGGCGCCGAGGATCTCGGCGCGCGACGCGGGGTCGAGGTTGTTCGTCGGCTCGTCGAGCAGCAGGACGTTCGCCGAGGACACGACGAGCGTCGCGAGCGCGAGGCGCGTCTTCTCGCCGCCGGAGAGCACGTTGGTCGGCTTGTCCGCGTCGTCGCCCGAGAACAGGAACGACCCGAGCGTCGAGCGCACCTCGGTGTCGGAGAGGTCCGGCGCGGCATGGCGAAGGTTCTCCACGACGGTCACGTCCATGTCGAGCGTGTCGTGCTCCTGGGCGTAGTAGCCGATCTTCAGGCCGTGGCCGGGGTGCACCTCCCCCGTGTCCGGCTTCTCGACGCCGCCGAGGATCCGCAGGAGCGTCGTCTTGCCGGCGCCGTTGAGCCCGAGCACGACGACGCGGCTGCCCCGGTCGATCGCGAGGTCGACGCCCGCGAAGACCTCCTGCGACCCGTACGCCTTGGACAGGCCGGACGCGGTGAGGGGCGTGCGCCCGCACGGGGCCGGCTTCGGGAAGCGGAGCTTCGCGACCTTGTCCGACTGGCGCTCGCCCTCGATGCCGGCCAGCAGCTTCTCCGCCCGCCGCATCATGTTCTGCGCCGCGACGGCCTTGCTCGCCTTGGCGCGCATCTTCTCGCCCTGGGCCTGCAGCACCCCAGCCTTCTTCTCGGCGTTCTGCCGCTCCCGGCGACGGCGGCGCTCGTCCGACTCGCGCTGCGCGAGGTACGCGTCCCAGCCGAGGTTGTACTGGTCGAGCTCGCCGCGGTTGGCGTCCAGGTGGAACACCTTGTTCACGGTCGCACGCAGCAGCTCGGTGTCGTGGGAGATCACGACGAAGCCGCCGGAGTACCCCTTGAGGTAGTCGCGCAGCCAGATGATCGAGTCGGCGTCGAGGTGGTTCGTCGGCTCGTCGAGGAGCAGGGTCTCGACCCCGGAGAACAGGATGCGCGCGAGCTCGATGCGGCGGCGCTGGCCACCCGAGAGCGTGTTGAGCGGCTGGGCGAGCACGCGGTCGTCGAGACCGAGGTTGCTCGTGATCCGGTGCGCCTCGCTCTCCGCGGCGTAACCGCCCGCGGCCTGGAAGCGCGCCTCGAGCCGCGGGTAGCGCTCCATCGCCGCCTCGTGCGTCTCGACGTCGGCGCTCGCCATGGCGCCCTCCGTCTCGCGCATCTGACGGACGATCGAGTCGAGGTTGCGGGCCGAGAGCACGCGGTCCAGCGCGACGACGGCGAGGTCGCCCGTGCGCGGGTCCTGCGGGAGGTAGCCGATGTCGCCGCCGCGCGTGATCTTCCCCGCCGTCGGCTGGGTCTCTCCCGCGAGGGTCTTGGTCAGGGTGGTCTTGCCGGCGCCGTTGCGACCGACGAGGCCGATCCGGTCGCCGGAGGCGATCTGGAACGTGGCCTCGTGCAGCAGGACACGGGCGCCGACACGCAGCTCGACGCCGTGGGCGGTGATCACGGGAGGGTCCTCTCGGGTGGTTCGTGGTGCCCGACGGCGGCCGGTCGCCTCGGCCTCGGACGGGCCCAGGGCTGTCGCAGGGCCGTCGCAGGCGGGACCGGCCCGCGGAGGGCCGGGTCGATTCTACGGGCCGGACGGCCCGTTCACCGGACCGCCCGCCCGGGGGCCTGGTGACCGGCTCGGAGGTACCTTGTGCTCGTGACGTTCCAGGAGGGTGGCTCGTTCGAGGGTGGCCGCGTGCGCAAGGGCGGTGGCCGGGGTCGCGGACCGATGATCGCGGGCGGCGGGATCGGTGCCGTGCTCGTCGCGCTCGCCGTCGCGTTCTTCAGCGGCCAGACGGGCATCGACCTCAGCGGCTTGACCGGCGAGGACGGCAGCGGGTCGGACGCGCTCGGCGAGGGGCAGGCGCAGGCCGTCGGCGACTGCACCGCCGAGCAGGCCAACACCGACCTCGAGTGCGAGCTCAGCGCGACCGCGCAGGCGCTCGACGCGTACTGGGACGAGGCGCTCCCCGCCCAGTCCGGCGTCCGGTACGAGCTCCCCGAGGTCGTGAGCTTCACCGGCCAGGTGTCGACCGGCTGCGGCGCCGCGACGAGCGCCGTCGGGCCGTTCTACTGCCCGAGCGACCGCACGGTGTACATCGACGTGGGCTTCTACGACGACCTCACGTCGCGCTTCGGCGCGAACGACGGCGGCCTCGCGCGCATGTACGTCGTCGCCCACGAGTTCGGGCACCACATCGAGCAGCAGATCGGGGCGATGGAGGCGGCCGACCGCAGCGGCACCGGCCCGGAGTCCGACGCGGTGCGGATCGAGCTCATGGCCGACTGCCTCGCGGGCATGTGGGCCGGGCACGCCGCGACGACGGTCGACCCGGACACCGGCGTGACGTTCCTCGAGCCCGTCACGGAGCAGCAGCTGCGCGACGCGCTGTCCGCCGCGTCCGCCGTCGGCGACGACCGCATCCAGGAGTCCGCGACCGGCCAGGTGAACCCGGAGGCGTGGACGCACGGGTCGAGCGAGCAGCGCCAGCGCTGGTTCACGATCGGCTACGACGGCGGCACGCTCCAGGACTGCAACGCGCTCGACGCCCCGTCGCTCTGACGCTCCGCAGCGAGATCAGAGCTCGATCGAGTACATCCGCGAGCCGCTGACCTTCTCGTAGCCGAGGCTCGCGTACAGCCCGTGGGCGCCGGACGGGTTCTCGGTGTCGACGTCGAGGCTCGCGTACTGCATCCCGTCCGCCGCCATCGCCCGCATCGCGGCCGCGAGCGCCGCGACGGCGACCTTGCGCCCGCGGTACGCGCGGCGCACCCCGAGGAGCTCGGTGTAGCCGAACGTGTAGCCGCGGACCGGGAAGTCCTCGTCGTAGCGCCCGGCCATCTCGTAGCCGACGACGAGCGGCTCGCCGGCCCGCAGCGTCGCCGCGGTCTCCGGGTCCGTGTGCGGGTCGGCCAGGAGAGCGTCGACGTCCGGGGCGTCGTCGACCACGAGGAAGGACCACTGCGGCGCGAACTCGCTGCGGCCGTGCGTCCAGGCCTCGGGCGTGCGCGGCTCGCTCCCCCAGTGGTCGCGGAAGGCGTCGTTGTGCGCGAGGCGCGTCGCCTCGTCGAGCTCCTCGGACCAGGGCACGACGCGCAGCGCGCCGTCGAGAGGGACCCCCGGGACCGGTGCGACGAGATCACGGCGCAGGTCCGAGTAGAAGCGGCGGGCCTCGAAGCCGAACCGCTCGTAGAGACGCGCCTTCGACGGCGGGTCGGTGTCCTCCCCGTAGAGCGCGAGGCGGGCCGGGATCTCCTTGCCGCTCGCCGCGAGCACCTGACGCGCTCGCGCGACCGACCAGGCGAGCACCTCACGCCCGACGCCGCGGCCCCGGTGGGACGCGTGGACGCCGCCCCACAGGAAGGCACGCAGGGTGTTCGTGTCGCCGGGGTGGGTGTCGACGAGGGCGTACGCGCGCAGCGTGCCGTCGGCGTCGACACCGACGAGCGAGTCCGTCTCGAACGCGCGCCACGGCGCGGTGAACAGCTCCTCGACCTCGGCGAGCGTCTCGCGGAACGGCTCGGCGTCGGTCGTGGCGATCTCGTTCTTCAGCGTGAGCAGGGCGGGGGCGTCGGCCGCGACGGCGGGGCGCCACGTCAGGTCGCCCGCGGTCACGGGCGGGAGGGTCTCGGGCGCCGCGGCGCGCTGCGCGATGGGAGCGAGCGGCGCGGCGGTCGTCGCGGTCGTGACCGGGCTGGAGGGCATGCGGACCACGCTATGCGAGCGGTCGCCGTCGGGCACGCGTATTTCTCGGGCGTCCGCGCCGCCGAGCATCACGAGTGAGACGTCCCTCCGGGCCGTCGCCACCGGCGTCTAGGCTTCCCCCATGCCGACTGCAGCCGTCCAGGAGATCGCCGACGCCCGCTCCCAGGCCTTTGCCGAGGCGCTGCGCACACGCGTCGTCGTCGCCGACGGCGCGATGGGCACGATGATCCAGGCGCAGGACCCGAGCCTCGAGGACTACGAGGGGCTCGAGGGCTGCAACGAGATCCTCAACGTGTCGCGACCCGACATCATCGGCTCCGTGCACGACGCGTACCTCGAGGTCGGCGTCGACGCGATCGAGACCAACACGTTCGGCGCGAACTGGTCCAACCTCTCGGACTACGACATCGACCACCGCATCCGCGAGCTCGCGGCCGCGGGTGCGCGCATCGCGCGCGAGCGCGCCGACGCCTTCACGACCCCCGACCACCCGCGCTGGGTGCTCGGCTCGATGGGCCCCGGGACCAAGCTCCCCAGCCTCGGCCACACCACGTACGCGCACCTGCGCGACACGTTCGCGGAGCAGGCCGCGGGGCTGCTGGAGGGTGGCGCGGATGCCATCTTGGTCGAGACGAGCCAGGACCTGCTGCAGACCAAGGCCGCCGTGAACGGGTCGCGGGCCGCAATGCGCGACGTGGGGCGATCGGTCCCGGTCATCGCCCAGGTGACGGTGGAGACCACGGGCACCATGCTCATGGGCTCGGAGATCGGCGCGGCGCTCACCACGCTGCAGGCCCTGAAGGTCGACGCGATCGGGCTCAACTGCGCCACCGGTCCCGCGGAGATGAGCGAGCACCTGCGCCACCTGTCGCGCCACGCGGAGATCCCCGTCACGTGCATGCCCAACGCGGGCCTTCCGGTGCTCGGGCCCGACGGCGCGTCGTACCCGCTGACGCCCGACGAGCTCGCCGCCGCGCACACGCAGTTCGTGCAGGAGTTCGGGCTCGGGCTCGTCGGCGGCTGCTGCGGGACGACGCCCGAGCACCTGCGCCGCGTGGTCGAGGCCGTGCGGGCGCGACCGGTGGCCGAGCGGCACCCGCAGCGCGAGAACGGCGTCGCGAGCCTGTACTCGCACACGGACCTGCACCAGGACGCGTCGTTCCTCGCGATCGGCGAGCGGACGAACGCGAACGGCTCCAAGGCGTTCCGCGAGGCGATGCTCGCGGAGAACTGGGAGGAGTGCGTCGAGATCGCGCGCGCGCAGACGCGTGACGGCGCCCACCTGCTCGACGTGTGCATCGACTACGTGGGCCGTGACGGCGTCGCGGACGTGCGCGAGGTGGTCTCGCGCCTCGCGAGCGCGTCGACGCTGCCGCTCGTCGTCGACTCGACCGAGCCGGAGGTCATCGCGGCCGGACTCGAGCTCGTCGGCGGGCGCGCCGTCGTGAACTCGGTGAACTTCGAGGACGGCGACGGCCCGACGTCGCGGTTCGCGCGGGTCATGCCGCACGTCGTGGAGCACGGCGCGGCGGTCGTCGCGCTGACGATCGACGAGGAGGGCCAGGCGCGGACCACCGAGACGAAGGTCGCGATCGCGACGCGCCTCGTGGAGACGCTCACGCGCGACTGGGGCCTGCGCGTCGACGACATCATCGTCGACGCCCTGACGTTCCCCATCGCGACCGGGCAGGAGGAGACACGACGCGACGCGATCGAGACGATCGAGGCGATCCGGGAGATCACGCGCCGCTTCCCCGGCATCCACACGACGCTCGGGGTGTCGAACGTGTCGTTCGGGCTCAACCCGGCCGCGCGCACCGTGCTCAACTCGGTGTTCCTCCACGAGGCCGTCGAGGCGGGCCTGGACTCCGCGATCGTGCACGCGGCGAAGATCCTCCCGCTCGCGCAGATCCCTGACGAGCAGCGCGAGGCCGCACTCGACCTCGTGTGGGACCGGCGCCGGTACGACGACGAGGGCAACCTCGTGCACGACCCGCTGGCCGTGCTGCTCGACCTCTTCGAGGGCGTGGACTCGGCCGCGCTCAAGGACCAGCGTGCGGCCGAGCTCGCCGCGCTGCCCGTCGGCGAGCGCCTCGAGCGGCGCATCGTCGACGGCGCGCGCAAGGGCCTCGAGGACGACCTCGACACCGCCCTGGCCGACGGCATGAAG
This sequence comes from Cellulosimicrobium sp. So1_17, assembly GCF_055181235.1. NCBI lineage: Bacteria > Bacillati > Actinomycetota > Actinomycetes > Micrococcales > Promicromonosporaceae > Cellulosimicrobium > Cellulosimicrobium sp. So1_17. The sequence goes on along the minus strand of NZ_CM143702.1, from coordinate 443,113 downwards.
GCGCTCGAGATCGTCAACGACCACCTGCTCGAGGGCATGAAGGTCGTCGGCGACCTGTTCGGGCGCGGCGAGATGCAGCTCCCGTTCGTGCTGCAGTCGGCCGAGGTGATGAAGACGGCCGTCGCGCACCTCGAGCCGCACATGGAGCGCGTCGAGGGCGACACGGGGAGCAAGGGCACGATCGTGCTCGCGACCGTGCGCGGCGACGTGCACGACATCGGCAAGAACCTCGTCGACATCATCCTCACGAACAACGGCTACACGGTCGTCAACATCGGCATCAAGCAGCCGATCTCGGCGATGATCGAGGCGGCCGAGCAGCACGACGCCGACGTCATCGGCATGTCGGGGCTCCTCGTGAAGTCGACGGTCGTCATGAAGGAGAACCTCGCGGAGCTCGCGTCGCGCGGGCTCGCGGAGCGGTGGCCGGTGCTGCTCGGCGGCGCGGCACTCACGCGGACGTACGTCGAGGACGACCTCGCGGGCCAGTTCCCCGGCGTCGTGCGGTACGCGCGCGACGCGTTCGAGGGGCTGCGGCTCATGGAGCCGCTCGTGCGCGTCGCGCGCGGCGAGTCGCCCGACACCGTGGGCCTGCCCGCGCTGAAGAAGCGCCGGCACGCCGTGGTCACCGTGACCGAGACCGCGCCCGAGGACCTGCCCGCGCGGTCCGACGTCGCGGCGGACAACCCGGTCCCGACCCCTCCCTTCTGGGGCACGCGCCTGGTCAAGGGCGTGCGCCTCGCGGACTACGCGGCGTTCCTCGACGAGCGCGCGACGTTCATGGGCCAGTGGGGCCTCAAGCCCGGTCGTGGGGACGACGGCGCGTCGTACGAGGAGCTCGTCGAGACCGAGGGCCGGCCGCGGCTCAACGCGTGGCTCGACCGGATCCGCACCGAGGGCATGGTCGACCCGGCGGTCGTCTACGGGTACTTCCCCGTGTGGTCGGAGGGCGACGACGTCGTCGTGGCGCACCACGGCGCCGGGCTCGCGGGGATCGGCGCGCCGGACGGCGGGTCAGGCGGCGAGCCGGGGACCGAGCGCCTGCGCTTCACGTTCCCCCGGCAGCGGCGCGACCGGCACCTGTGCCTCGCCGACTTCGTCAAGCCGCGGTCGTGGGTCGAGGAGACCGGCCGGTACGACGTGCTGCCCGTGCAGCTCGTGACGATGGGCGCGTCGGTCGACCAGCACACCGCCACGCTCTTCGCCGGCAACCACTACCGCGAGTACATGGAGCTGCACGGGCTGTCGGTGCAGCTCACCGAGGCGCTCGCCGAGATGTGGCACGCGCGGGTGCGGTCGGAGCTGGGCTTCGCCGACGAGGACCCGAGCGCGGTCGAGGACATGTTCAAGCTCGAGTACCGCGGCGCGCGCTTCTCGCTCGGGTACCCCGCGTGCCCGGACATGGAGGACCGCACGAAGGTCGTCGAGCTTCTGCGCCCCGAGCGCGTCGGCGTCGAGCTGTCGGCGGAGCTCCAGCTCCACCCCGAGCAGTCCACCGACGCTTTCGTCCTGCACCACCCCGAGGCCAAGTACTACTCCGTGTGAGCAACCGGGCGACGGGCACCACGGACCGGCGTCAGGAGGTCGTGCCGCCGTAGTGCGCGGCCAGGCGCCGCAGCCCTTCGTCGACGCCCACGGCGGGGCGCCAGCGCAGGTCGCGGCGCGTGGCGCGCTGGTCGAACCAGTGCGCGGTCGACAGCTGCTCGGCGAGGAAGCGCGTCATCGGCGGCTCGTCGGTGCCCGGGCGCACGCGCCAGACGGCCTCGACGAGGCTGCCCGCGGCCCGCGCGACCCCGGCCGGCACGCGCCACCGCGGTGGCTCGACGCCACCCGCGCGGCAGATGCCCGCGAGCAGGTCGGCGACGGTGCGCGGCTCGCCGTTGGTCAGCACGTATGCGCGCCCGTGCACGTCGTGGGCGCGGTCGAGCGCCGCGAGGATGCCGTCCGCGGCGTTGTCCACGTAGAGCGTGTCGATGAGCGCCGCGCCGTGACCCAGCAGCGGCAGGCGCCCGCCCGCCGCCCGCTCGAGCACCCGCTCGACCAGCTGGGTGTCGCCCGGCCCCCACACGATGTGCGGGCGCACGGCGACGACGCTCGGCCCGGTCCCGCCCGACCCGTCCGGCTGCCGACGGCGGTCGCGGCCCAGGGCGAGCACCTCGGCCGCCGCCTTGGTGCGCGCGTACTCGCCACGCGCGTGCCGGGGGTCGGCCGGCGTCGTGCCCGCCCCGACCAGGGACGAGCCCAGGTGGGCCACGGACGGCGAGGACACCTGCACGAACCGCTCGACCCCGGCGCGCTCGGCCGCGTCGAGGAGCGCGCGGGTGCCCTCGACGTTCACGGCGTGGAACTCCGCGGGATCGCCTGCGAGCGACACCTTGGCCGCGAGGTGCACGACCGCGTCGGCGCCCTCGACGGCGCGCGCGACTGCCGCCGGGTCGGTCACGGACCCCTGGACGTCCTGGACGCCCGGCACACCGGAGGAGCGGCGCTGGAGCGTACGGACCTCGTCGCCGCGGGCCACGAGCGCGCGGGCGACGGCGCCTCCGAGAAGCCCCGACGCCCCGGTCACGAGCACGGTCACGGGCGCCCCACCCGCCCGCCGGCGAGGACGCGGTCCGCCCAGGCGGCGAGGCGCGTCCGGTCGATCTTGGAGTTGTGCCGCACGTCGGTGGGCATGCGCGGCACCACGAGCACGGCCGCGAGCGGCACGGGCGACACGGCGCGCACGGCGGCGGTCAGCGCCCCGGGCGCCAGCCCGGGGCGCCGGGCGCCGGGCACGGTCTCGACCACGGCGACCGCCTGCTGCAGGCCCGCGGGCCCGACGCCGACGACGGCGGCCCGCCGCACCTGCGCCACCCGCTCGACGTGCTGCTCCGGCCCCACGGGCGCCAGCGGGCCGTCGGAGGTGCGGAGCACGTGCCCGAGCCGCCCCTCGATCCACAGGCGGCCCTGCGCGTCGAGGTGTCCGACGTCGCCCGTGCGGTGCCAGCGCCCGCGCGGGGTGTCGCGCTCGGCGGCCAGGTCGGTGAGCCACAGCCGGTCGTAGCGCTCCTTGAGGTGCCCGGCCCGCACGAGGACCTCGCCGAGCACGCCGGGTGCCGCCGACGGCGCGCCGGTCGCGGCGCCGTCGTCGTCGAGCGCGCTGACGAGCACCTCCGCCCCGGGCAAGGGGAGGCCGACGCACACGCCCGCGTCGGGGGCCGCGGCAGCGTCACGGATGCCGTCGAGCGTGACGTCCGTGACCAGCAGGCACTCCGTCATCCCGTACGGGGTGTGCGCGGTGGCCGCGGGCATGAGCCCGGCGGCCGAGCCGAGCAGCTCGGCCGAGATCGGCGCGCCCGTGGAGAGGAACGTGCGCACGCGCACGAGGGCGGCGCGGTCGGCGGTGTCGAGCGCGTCGGCGGTCGCGACCACGTTGAGGATCGCGGCGGGCGAGAGGAACACGATGCGCGCGTCCGACGCGCGCACGGCGTCGGCGACGGCCCGGGCGGTGAGCGTGCGCGGCGAGGAGACGTCCATGCGCGGCGTCACCGACCGGGTGCCGAGCGCCGGCCCGAGCAGCGCGAACGGGGCGAAGCCCGTGACGAGCCCGGTGTCCGGGCCGACGTCGAAGTGCTCGGCGAGCGTGTCCCGCAACGCGGAGAGGCGGGCGTGCGAGTACACGACGCCCTTGGCCGGGCCCGTGGACCCGGACGTGAACAGCACGGCGGCCTCGTCGTCGGGGCGGGGCTCGGACGGCAGCGCGATGCCCTCCCCGGCGCGCGCGACGTCGACGAGCTCGTGCGCCACGCCCAGCGCCCGCCGGACCGCGGGCGCGAGCGGGTCGGCCGAGATCCGCACGCCGGGCCAGCCGAGCGCGCGCGCCGCGGCCAGACCCTTGGTCTGCGCGACGACGAACCGCGGCCACGCCCCGCGCTGGGCGCGCGTGAGCCCGCGGACGCCCAGACCGGCGTCGGCGACCACCACGACCGCCCCGATCCGCAAGCACGCGTAGACCAGCGCGGTCAGCGTGGGCCCCGGTTCCACCAGCAGCGACACCCGGTCGCCCTGGCGCACCCCGATCGCGTGCAGCCCCGCGGCCACCCGCTGCACCTGCCGGTGCAGCGCCCGCCAGCTCACGGCCCGGGCGGACCCGCCGGCATCGGTCACCGCCATGTCCAGCACCGCGGGCGCGTCGTCCCCCGCCCTCGCGTCCAGCCCCGCCCACAGCGGCACGAACGGCGAGGCTGCTCCCCCGTCGGCGCCGGTGGTCCCGGCAGCGGCCTCGGACAGCACCTCGCCCCCGAGCCACCCGAGAACAGCAGGCGTCCAGTCCGCGTCCTCGGCGACGAGATGGCCGGCGTCCGCGAACCGGTGCACGTGCGCGTGCGGCAGCCGGCGCACGAGGTCGTCGAGGTAGCGGTCGGAGAACACCGGGTCGTGCGGTCCCCACAGCAGCACGGCGGGCACGCGGAGCCTCGCGACGCCGGCGGCGACGCGGTCGAGCTCGGGCGCGCTGGGGTGCGCGGCGTCCACGGGGATGTCGGCGACGAAGCCCTCGATCCCGTCGCGGTCGTGCGCGGCGCGGTAGGGCAGCCGGTAGGCGCCCGCGACGTCGGCAGGCAGGGGCGGGCGCGCCAGGGCGAGCGTCGTGTCGAGGAAGGCGGTCGTCGTGCGGGTGCCGAGCCGGTGCACGGGCCCGGCGAGCGCGAGGCGCAGCGGCGCGGGCAGCGCCGCGCCGTCGGGCTGGTGCACGGCCGTGTTGAGCAGCGCGACGCCGGCGAGGAGGTCGGGGTGGTCGACGGCCCAGCCGAGGGAGACGACGCCGCCCCAGTCGTGGCCGAGGGTGACGACGGGCCCGGCGAGGCCGAGGGCGTCCGTGAAGGCACCCAGGTCGGCGACGCGCCGGGCGAGCGGGCGGTGCTCGCCGGTGCGGGCGGAGAACCCCATCTCGAGCTGGTCGACGGCGACGACGCGCCACGCTGCACCGCCGCCCCGGGCGGCGGCGACGGAGCCGGTCACGAGCCGCCGCCACAGGTAGGACCACGTGGGGTTGCCGTGCACGGCGAGCACCGTGCCGACGGGCGCGAGACCGCTCCGCTCGAGCTCGGGGCCCGTGTCGAGGTAGTGCCAGGTCGCGCCCCGGGCGTCGCGCAGCACGTGGCTGTACCGCGGGTCCAGGCCGGGCAGCCCGGGCGGGACGGTGCGAGCGGGGCGGAGAAGGGGGTCGGCCGCGGGCGTGGAGGCGGGCCCTGTCACCAGGCCAGCTCCAGCATCGCCGTGTTGATGCCGGAGCCCACGCCCATGAGCAGCACGCGGTCGCCGGCGCTGAGCGTGCCCTGCTCCTCGGCGAGCGTGATCGGCACGGACGCCGGCCCCACGTTGCCGAGCCGCTCGTAGGTGGTGGGCACGCGGGAGCGGTCCAGGCCCACCGCCTCGACGATCGCGTCGGTGTGCACGCGCGAGACCTGGTGCGTGATGTACCGGTCCATGGAGGACCAGTCCCAGTCGGCGACGGCGTCCTTCCAGGCGTCCACGACGAGCTCGAGGCCGCCCTCGAGCAGCGCCTGGGCATCGGTGAACATGCCGTCGGTGCTGCCCACGCACAGGTCGTGGAACCGGGTGGCCGCGCGGGTGACGCCGCCGCGCACGCGGTGGGCACGCGGGTGCTCGTCCGCGCGGCCCAGCACGGCGGCGGCCGAGCCGGATCCGAGCGTGAGCGAGGCGAACTCCTGCATGAAGTCGTCGCGGTCGCGGTCCTCGCGCAGCAGCCGCTCGATCGTGCGGTCGTGGATGACGTCCGCGTCCTCGCCGTCCACGACGACCGCGTAGCGGATCTGCCCGGACTCGATCATGCCCGCGGCGAGGCTCATGCCGTTGATGAAGCCGAGGCACGCGTTGGCGACGTCGAAGTTGGTGGCGGACGACGGCAGGTCGAGCCCGTGGTGCAGCCGCACCGCGACCGACGGCTCGAGATGCTTGCGCGTGACCGACGTGTTGATCAGGAGCCCGACGTCGCTCGGGTCCACCCCGGCGGCGCGGAGCGCCTCCTGCCCCGCGGCGACCGTCGCGTCGTCGACGTCCTCCTCGGCGGTCCAGGTGCGCCGCTCGCGCACGCCTGCCACGCGTTGCAGCAGCGTGGACGGCAGACGCAGCCGCCGCAGCGCGGGGGCGAGACGCTCCTGCACCTCGGCGGACGTCCGCACGCCGGCGGGAAGCCGGCTGGTGACGGACAGCAGCGCGACGTTGGTGAACCTGGCGGTGGCGTTACCTGACACACGAGCTCCAGACGGCCGGACGCACGAGCGCCCGGCTCAGCGACGAGACGACCGGGGGGCGCCTGACCGCCGGTGCGGCAGCGCGACCGCGCCGGGCGGGGGCCGACGGCTGGTGCCGTCCACTCCCGCGTCCCCGAGCGTAGGACGCTCGGCGGTTTCCCGCCGTTCCAACCGGGCGCTGTGGGATGCGCCACGTCGGCACGGCGGCTCGCAGAGGGGCGTGGCCCGCTCCTCGTGATCGATGACTTCCCCGGCGCCGCGCGGTCTACCCCGGGGACCGAGACGGCGAGCGACCTGGAGACGACCATGGGACTCATCGAGATCGAGCTGTTCACGACCCTCGACCTCGTCGGGCAGGCGCCCGGCGGGCCGGAGGAGGACCCCGAGAACGCGTTCCCCTTCGGCGGCTGGCAGGCGCCGCTGCTCGACGACGTCGCCGGTGCGCAGATCGACGCCGCGTACGAGGGCACGGACGCGCTGCTGCTCGGCCGGCGGACGTACGACATCTTCGCGTCCTACTGGCCGCACCAGGAGGACGGCCCGGACGGCGGCTTCGCGACGCTCTTCAACCGCATCCCCAAGTACGTCGCCTCGCGCGGAACGCCCGACCTGCCCTGGGCCGGGTCGACGCAGCTCGGACCCGACCTGGCGACGGCGGTGCGCGAGGTCCGCGACCGGCACGAGCACGTCAAGGTCGTCGGCAGCCTGAACCTGGTGCAGTCCCTCCTGCGCGAGAAGCTGTTCGACCGCCTCGACCTGTGGGTGCACCCGATCGTCCTCGGCGTCGGGAAGACCGTGTTCGACGGCGGAGCCGTCCCCACGAACCTCACGCTCCTCGAGCCCGCGGCGTCCAGCCCGACGGGCACGGTGCTCATGCGGTACGGGCTCGCCGACGGGACGCCCGGGACGGGCGACATGAGCAAGCCCGGCCGCGGCGTCTGAGCCGTCGAGCGGACCGCCGGGAACGGGACCGACGGTCCCGACCGCCGCACGGCCTGCCCTACGGTGCCGGGGCCGGCTCGCCTCGGAGGATCGACGTCATCTTCTTGCCGCGCGCGACCTCGTCGACGAGCTTGTCCATCCAGCGGATCTTCTGCATGAGCGGGTCCTCGATGTCCTCGACGCGGTAGCCGCAGATCACGCCGGTGATGAGCGGCGCGTTCGGGTTCATCGCGGGTGCCTGCTCGAAGAACGTCTCGAGGTCGATCTCGTCGGCGATCACCTTCTGCAGGCCCGCCTCGTCGTAGCCCGTGAGCCACGTGATGACCTGGTCCAGCTCGTCCCTGGACCTTCCCTTGCGTTCCACCTTGGTCACGTAGAGCGGGTAGATACTGGCAAAGCTCATCGCGAAGATGCGCGGGTGCGCCATCGGTGTTCCTCCGTGCTCGTGCGTGGGGCTGCGCGGTGCCGTGCCGCCCGCGCGGCCGCCCTCGTGACAGTCTCGCACCCTCGACGTCGCGCATGGTCGACCTCGACCGGTTCGTCCAGGACCGGATCGACCACGGACCGTTCGGTGCTCGTCCTGGGACCTGAGAGCCGGCCGGTCGCCGCGCGGCCGTACGGATCCTAGGCTCGCAGGATGACGATCCAGAGGTTGGACAACGTCGCCGTCGTCGTCGACGACCTCGACGCGGCGGTCGAGTTCTTCACCGAGCTCGGGATGGAGCTCGAGGGCAGGATGCCGATCGAGGACCGGCGCGCGGAGCGCGTCGTCGGGCTCGACGGGATGCGCTCCGAGATCGCGATGATGCGCGTGCCCGACGGCGCCGGTCGCCTCGAGCTCACCACCTACCACTCACCGGTGCTGGTGGACCGGGGTCTGCGCGACGCACCGCCGAACACGCTCGGCCTGCACCGCGTGATGTTCGCCGTCGACGACATCGACGGCACGGTGCAGCGACTGCGCGGCCACGGTGCCGAGCTGCTCGGCGAGATCGTGCGGTACGACGCGTACCTGCTCTGCTACCTGCGCGGGCCGAGCGGCATCATCGTCGGGCTCGCCGAGCAGGTCGGGTGAGCTCTCCTCACCGCCCGGCGAGCGCCGTCCGGAAGGCGTCGAGCAGGGTGTCGCTGAACAGCACGAACCGCACCTCCTCCACGCTGCCCTGATCCTGCGGCCGCCAGCCCCGCACGGCGTCGACCGCGACGGTCGCGACGACGTCCGGGTCCCACCCGTAGACCCCGGCGCTCACGGCAGGGAACGCCACGGATCGCGCGCCCAGGTCCGCGGCGACGTCGAGCGAGCGCGTGAAGCACGACGCGAGCAGCGCGGGGTCGGTCTGGCCGCGGTGCCGGTTCGGCCCGACCGTGTGGACGACCCACCGCGCGGGCAGGTCGAACGCGTCGGTGGCGACGGCGTCACCCACGGGCAGGCCGTCGCGGTGGGTGGTCTTGCGCAGTCGCCGGCACCCCTCGAGGAGGCGCGGCCCGGCGGCCGCGTGGATCGCGCCGTCGACCCCTCCCCCGCCCAGGAGGTTCGAGTTCGCCGCGTTGACGACGACGTCCGTCGCCACGCGGGTGATGTCACCGCGCTCCGCAGAGATCTGCATGCCGTCGACCCTACTGGCGGTCGATCCGTCCTCCGCGCCGTCGGGTCGTGTCTCGCGCGGCGGTCAGGCCGGGCGCGCGACGGCGGCGGCCAGACCGTGCGACGTCTCCAGCCGGTCGACGAGCAACGTGCCGGCCGCGACGAGCGGGACGAGCACGAGGTTGCCCAGCAGCATCGTGCGCAGGAAGGGCAGGCCCGCGACGTAGCTCGCGACGAGCCCGTCGACGCCCGCCGGGTACCACGTGCCTCGACCCTGGAGCCACACACCGAAGTTCGTCCAGAGGAAGAACCAGAGCGAGCCGGCGACGCCGAACGCCGCACCGGCGCCGATACGCCGCCATCCCGTCGTGTTGCGCGCGAGCAGCGACCCGAGGCCCACGACGAGCCACGCGCTCCACGTGAACAGCGCGATGGACGTGTTGCCGAGCACGACGTCGGAGACGACCGTCACGGCCAGCGGCACGACGAAGGCCCACCGCGAGCGCAGCAGGATCGTCGCGGCGAACGTGGCAGCGGTGACGAGCTCGAGGTTCGGCGGCGCGCCGAGGTCGGCCCGGACGAGGCGCCACACGACGGCGAGCGCCGCGAGCGCGACGACGAGCGCCGGGCGCCACCAGCGCGTCAGGAGGTGAACGTCTCGAGCTTCCACGTGATCTCGTCACCGTCCTTCGTCTCGAGGGTCCCCGCCCCCACCGTAGCCATCTCACCGTTGACGTAGAGAGCCCAGAACTCGCTGTCCGGGTCGGCCGTGATGCCGTCGATCGCGGTGACGAACGCGTTCTCGCCCTCTCCGGTCACCTGCGCGGACGGGTCCGCCTCGAGGAGCAGGTCGAGCGCCATGCTGCCCTCCTCGCCCTCGTACGAGAGCTCGGGTGCTTCCTCGGACGACTCCTCGGCCGGGTCGCTCGACTCCTCGGTCGCGCTGCTCTCGGTCGCGGTCGGCGTGGTGGTCTCGGCCGCGTCACCGGAGTCGTCCGCCGACGAGCAGCCGGCGAGGAGGCCTGCGGCGAGCAGGAGGGAGGTGAGGGCGGTCAGCGAGCGCGCGGGCGTCTCGCGAAGGTTCCGGAGGGTCACCCGCACAGCCTACGCAGCATCGACCCGGTCATACCCGGCCGCCCGACTGGCGGACGGGTGTCGGTCCCGCGAGCGACGGAGGCGTTCCGCGGTGTGCACGGCGTCATACGTCGATGCGGGCCCGGTCGAGCTCGGCCGCGCCGGCGACGATGAAGTCCTTGCGCGGCGCGACGTCGCTGCCCATGAGCAGCTCGAACACGCGCTCCGCAGCCTCCGCGTGCTCGGCCGTGACGCGGCGCAGGGTGCGGTGGCGCGGGTCCATCGTCGTCTCGGCGAGCTGGTCGGCGTCCATCTCCCCCAGGCCCTTGTACCGCTGGATGTCGTCCTTGTAGCGGCGTCCGGCCTTGTCGAGCTTCTTGAGCGTCGCCGTGAGCTCCGCCTCGGAGTACGTGTAGATGTACTCGTTCTTGCGACGCCCCGAGCCGATGACCTCGATCCGGTGCAGCGGGGGCACCGCGGCGAACACGCGGCCCGCCTCGACCATGGGCTTCATGTACCGGTAGAAGAGCGTGAGGAGCAGGGTGCGGATGTGGGCGCCGTCGACGTCGGCGTCCGTCATGAGCACGATCTTCCCGTAGCGTGCCGCCTCGAGGTCGAACGACCGGCCCGATCCCGCACCGATGACCTGGATGATCGCGGTGCACTCGGCGTTGCGGAGCATGTCGCTCACGGACGCCTTCTGCACGTTGAGGATCTTGCCGCGGATCGGCAGGAGCGCCTGGAAGTCCGAGCTGCGGGCGAGGCGCGCCGTGCCGAGCGCGCTGTCGCCCTCGACGATGAACAGCTCGCTGCGCCCGACGTCGTCGCTGCGGCAGTCGACCAGCTTGGCCGGCAGCGACGAGGTCTCGAGCGCGTTCTTGCGCCGCGAGATCTCCTTCTGCTTGCGCGCGGTGATGCGCGCGCGCATCTCCGCGACGACCTTGTCGAGCAGCAGCGCAGCCTGCGTCTTCTCGTCGCGCTTGGTCGACGTGAGCAGGGCGGTGAGCTCCTTCTCGACGACGCGGGTGACGATCGCGCGCACCGGCGCGGTGCCGAGGACCTCCTTCGTCTGGCCCTCGAACTGCGGCTCGGCGAGGCGCACGGTGACGACCGCGGTGAGGCCGGCGAGGACGTCGTCCTTCTCGATGCGTTCCGACGCGTCCCGCGTCGAGACCTTGAGGCGGCGCGCGTTCGTCTCGACGGCCTTGCGCAGTACCTTGAGCAGACCGGCCTCGAACCCGCCGAGGTGGGAACCGCCCTTGGGCGTGGCGATGATGTTGACGAAGCTGCGCACCTCGGTCTCGTACCCCGTGCCCCAGCGCAGGGCGACGTCGACCTCGCACTCGCGCGTGACCGCCTGCGGCGACATGTGCCCGCGGTCATCGAGGACCGGGACGGTCTCGGTGAACGTGCCGCTGCCGGTGAGGTGCCACGTCGCGGTGACGGGCGAGTCGGGCGCGAGGAACTCGACGAAGTCCACCGAGCCGCCGTGGTGGACGAACGTCTCCTCGTGCGGCCCGTCCTGGGCGGGCGTGCCGGGCAGGCCGCGCTCGTCGCGGACCGTCACCTCGAGACCCGGCACGAGGAACGTCGTCTGGCGCACGCGCGTGACGAGCTCGTCGTAGGAGAACACGGCGTTCTTCGGGAAGACCTGGCGGTCCGCCCAGTAGCGGACGCGCGTGCCCGTGACGCCCCGGCGGGTCTTGCCGACCACGGCGAGCTCGGACCGGCTCACGAACGGCTCGAACGGCGCGTCCGGCGTGGGTCCCGCCTTCGGGTCCGCGAAGGTCCCCGGCTCGCCGCGGTGGAACGTCATGCGGTGCGTCTTGCCGCCACGGTCGACCTCGACGTCGAGACGGGCCGACAGGGCGTTGACGACGGACGCGCCGACGCCGTGGAGACCGCCGGACGCGGTGTACGAGCCGCCGCCGAACTTGCCGCCGGCGTGGAGCTTGGTGAAGACGACCTCGACGCCCGACAGCCCGGTCTTCGGCTCGATGTCGACGGGGATGCCGCGCCCGTCGTCCTCGACGGTGACCGACGTGTCGGCGTGCAGGACGATGCGGATCTTCGTGCAGTTGCCCGCGAGCGCCTCGTCGACGGAGTTGTCGATGATCTCCCACAGGCAGTGCATGAGGCCGCGGGAGTCGGTCGAGCCGATGTACATGCCCGGCCGCTTGCGCACGGCCTCGAGGCCCTCGAGCACGGACAGGTGCCGAGCGGTGTAGCTGGACTCAGCGGAGGTGGTCGTCACGGCGGACAGCGTAGTCGAGGCGTCCCACGCTCCGGGGCTGCCATGCCGTTCGACCGCCGTGCCGCCGTATTCCCGTCGGGCGAGGGCTACGCGGGTAGCGAACCAGGGCGCCGGGAGCACGGTCGGGTGGGCAGAAGATGGTTTCATGGTCGTGTGACTGCTACGACGACCACCACCGAACCCCTGACCGCGGCCGACCGCTGCGACCGTTGCGGGGCCCAGGCGTACGTCCGCGTGGTCCTGCCGAGCGGCGAGCTGCTGTTCTGCGGCCACCACGCGCGGGCGCACGCCGAGGCCTACTCGGGCGTCGCGACCCAGATCCAGGACGAGACGGACCGCCTGCACGCCGAGCACGGCGCCGGCGCGATGCGCTGAGTCCACCCCTACCCCTGCGACGCCCCTTCCGGTGACCACCCACCGGGAGGGGCGTCGTCGTACCCGGACCGGCGACGTGCGGTAGACGTGGGGTACGGGCGACGTCCGTCGGACGTCGGCGGAGGTCGGGGAGACGACGAAGGGCCCGGGAGGACGACCGTCCTCCCGGGCCCTTCGTGCCGCGTGGCGCGACCCGTCAGTCGAGGTAGTCGCGCAGGACCTGCGACCGGCTCGGGTGGCGCAGCTTCGACATCGTCTTGGACTCGATCTGACGGATGCGCTCGCGCGTCACGCCGTAGACCTTGCCGATCTCGTCGAGCGTCTTGGGCTGCCCGTCGGACAGGCCGAAACGCATCGACACGACGCCGGCCTCGCGCTCCGAGAGCGTGTCGAGCACCTGGTGCAGCTGCTCCTGCAGGAGCGTGAAGCTCACCGCGTCCGCCGGGACGATGGCCTCGGAGTCCTCGATGAGGTCGCCGAACTCGGAGTCGCCGTCCTCGCCGAGGGGGGTGTGCAGCGAGATGGGCTCGCGGCCGTACTTCTGGACCTCGACGACCTTCTCCGGGGTCATGTCGAGCTCCTTGGCGAGCTCCTCGGGCGTGGGCTCACGGCCCAGGTCCTGCAGCATCTGCCGCTGCACGCGGGCGAGCTTGTTGATGACCTCGACCATGTGCACCGGGATGCGGATGGTGCGCGCCTGGTCCGCCATCGCACGCGTGATCGCCTGGCGGATCCACCACGTCGCGTACGTCGAGAACTTGTAGCCCTTGGTGTAGTCGAACTTCTCGACCGCACGGATCAGACCGAGGTTGCCCTCCTGGATCAGGTCCAGGAACAGCATCCCGCGGCCCGTGTACCGCTTGGCCAGGGACACGACCAGGCGCAGGTTCGCCTCGAGCAGGTGGTTCTTGGCGCGCTTGCCGTCGTGCGCGATCCACTGCAGCTCGCGCTTGAGCTTGCGCTCGATGTCGTCACCGTCGGCCGCGAGCTTCTCCTCCGCGAACAGGCCGGCCTCGATGCGCTTGGCGAGCTCGACCTCCTGCTCGGCGTTCAGCAGCGCGACCTTGCCGATCTGCTTGAGGTAGTCCTTCACCGGGTCGGCGGTCGCACCCGCGGTGACGACCTGCTGCACGGGGGCGTCGTCCTCGTCCGCGTCGGACACGACGAAGCCACGCGCCTCCTCGGCGCCCTCGGTGGAGGCTGCGCCGGTCTTCGCGCCGGCGGTCGCCGCCGCGTCGCCTTCCACGGCATCGTCCGTCACGTCGATCTCGAGGTCCTCGACGTCGACCGCGTCGTCCGTGCCGGCATCCTTCGCGGCGCCCGCCTTGGCCGCGGCCGTCGACTTCGTGGCGGTGGACCGCGGCGCACGCGTCGTCTTGGCGCCGGCGCTCTTCGTCGCGGCCGTCTTCGTCGTGCGTGCCGGCGTGGCCGACGGCGCAGCGTCGGTCTCGTCGGCCGACGCGTCCGTCGCGGCCTTCGTGGTGCGCGACGTCGGGGCCTTCGCCGTGGCCTTCGGGGCGCGGGCCGTCGTCGTGCTGCGCGGGCTCGCCGCGGCCGCGACCGCGGTCGCGGTCGGGATCTCGACCTCGACGCCTGCACCCGCGAGCGCGCGGAACACCGCCTTCAGCCGCTTGGCGTCGTTGACTGCCGCCTGCTCGCACGCGGTGCGAAAGCTCTCGGCGTCGACGCGACCGTTGGCACTCCCACGGCGCAGGAGCTCCTGCAGTGCGGGGTGCTCGAACTCGCGCGGGAGTGCGGGGATCTGTGTGGAGGGCGCCACAAACCGACCTTTCGGCATCACTTGGGGGGCGGTAGGGCCACCAGAGCGGGGGACATGGACCGTGATCAGGGTGCTGACTCGGGAACTCTCACGGGCTCACACTGACTCTCACGGCGAGTCGTCGGGCTCGGGTGGACATCTCTATTGTACCGGCGATCCGCGCGCGGAGCGTCGCGACACGTGGCTGCACGCGCTCGTCGTCGGCGGCTTCTCGTGCTCAGTGCTGTGTCGCAGGGCGCTTGCGCGCCGGGGCCTTGTGGGGTCCAACGACCGCGGCGCCCCGAAGATTCCCGACCCGCGAGGGGCTCAACGGGCCGGGGCACGCTCCGGCTTGACCGCGAGCACCGGGCACGGCGCGTCGAGGAGGATGCGCTGCGCGTTGGAGCCGAGGATGAGCTTGCCGACCGGGCTGCGTCGTCGCAGCCCGATGACGATCAGGTCCGCGGACGTCCGTTCCGCGACCGCCACGAGGTCCTCCGCGAGGTCGGCCTTGCCGGTCTCGACGCGCAGCGTCGCGCCCGCGCCCTGGAGGCGCTCCTCGACCCGACGCAGGTCGTCTCCCCGCACCGTCCCGGCCTCCGGGGACACCACGGACTCGCCGACCACGACGACGAGCTCCGTCCCGCGGCGGACCGCCTCCGTCGCGGCGGTGTCGAGCGCCTCACGGCCCTCGGGTGTGCTCAGGTGGGCGACGACGACGGTCATGTGTCCTCCGCGGGGCGGCTCGTCGGAACGGGCGGTGGCGGCGCCACCGTGCCGACCGTACCCGAAGCCGGCCGTGCCCGGACGACCGGCGCCCTCACCCCTGGGCGCGGACCCACCCCGGCGGCACACCGGCGTCGAGGGCGCTCGAGAGCAGGAGCGCGAGACGGTACGACCCGTCCTGGGCCAGTGCCTCGCGCACGCGCTCGGACGCTCGACCGCCGTCGCCGTGCCACCAGGCGATCAGGGCGAGCAGGGTCAGCGCCGGGGCCGCGCGCCGCCGGGCGGCATGAGCCACGACGGCCTCGAGCACGACGCGCGCAGGCTCGGTCTCCCCCGGGACCGGGGCGACCGCGACGGCCGGGTCGACGATCCTCCCGATCGCCTCGCCCGTCCCTGCGTCGACGTCGCCCCCGCCGCGCACCGTCCGCTCCGGCAGGTCGCCGACGCCCGGGACGAGCGACAGGAGCACGGCGTCCCGGACGGGGACGGCGTCGAGGGCCGCCTCGACACGGCCGAGCAGGGCGGGCGGCAGGTCAGGGGACCTCCCGGTCCGTGCACCCGCGGCGAGCGCCACCGCGCGCCGCCAGGCGACGAGCCCCTCCTGTCTCCGGTCGACCGCGTCCGACGTCGACCGCTCGGACGACCTCTCCCTCGCACGGCGCGACGCCCGTGCGGCGCTCCGACGGGCGTCCGGGGCCGCCGGCTGGATCCGGAACGCGTCCTCGCGCGAGTCGGCGACGCTCGCGCCCGACAGCACCATGTGAGCGCCGACCTCGCTCGACTCGAGCTCGCTCGGAGGACGCCCGCCGGCCGGGCAGCAGGCCGGGTCGTCGCAGTCGAGGCAGCCCCAGCCCGTCGTCGTGACGACCCACACGTCGGTCGGTCCGAACCTGGCCTCGACCGTCTCGCGGCAGTGCTCGACGGCGGCCCGTTCACGGGCGGCCTCCGGGCCGCCGGCGCGCAGCGGAGCCTCGGTGTACACGACGACGACGGCTCGGGACGCGCCGTCGGCGGCGAGGTGCGCGAGCACAGTGCGCGCGACCTGCGGTCCGTGCTCGAGGTCCGCGACGTCGGCGATGTCGACGCGCGCGACGAGGCCGACGCGGCCGCGCGGGCCGCGCAGCCCCACGAGCACGACGCTCTCGTGCGGCCGGTAGCCGAGGCGGTAGGGGACGTAGGCGAGCAGCTCGCGCGGGCCGCGGGCCCGGATCAGGGTCGACATGGGAACATCCCACCCGTCCGGGACCGCCGAGCGAGGGCACGCCGAAGGGCTGTGGACGCGCCGGGAGGTTGTGGGCGACCGTCCTCCCAGCTGCTGGCCCGTTCACGCCGCGATGACTACGGTGTGCGCGTGCCCCTTCGACCGCCTCGCGCCTCCGACGTCCGCGCGGTCCCGGCCCTCGTCCTCGCCGCCCTTCTCGTCGTCGGGCTCGCCGCGTGCGGCCCGGCGGGCAGCGGCGACGAGCCCGACGCCGAGGCCACCGGGCGCGGACAGCCCGCGGACGACCCTGCAGAGGCGGACCCCTCCGGCGACGCACCCGCCGCGGCGCCGGGCACCCCGCTGCCCGAGTACGACGTCGCCTCGGCAGTCGGCGACCTCGTCCAGGGGTTTCCCGCCGAGCTCGTGCCCGTGGCCCCCGGCTCGCAGGTCCTCGCGAGCTCGGCCCGCCCGTCCGACGACGGGTCCCTCACCGTGATCACGCTCAACCTGCGCTCGGAGGACACCGTCGACGCGCTCACCGCCTACTACGCGGAGACGCTGGGGGCCGCCGGCTTCACGGTCTCGCCCTCGGGCGTGCCGAGCGCTCTCACGTCGCTCACCACGTTCGTGCGCGCCCCGGCGGCGGACGCACCCGCGGAGTCGGTGGCGGTGGGGATCTTCGACGACGAGGCCGAGCGCCTCGTGACGATCAGCGGGCAGGTGGTCGGCGGCTGACCGCCGTCGCATAGGCTGCCCCCGTGCCGAACGGGACCCCCAGCGCCTCCGCCCCTCACGCCGGTCCGTCCGAGGACGAGCTGGCCACCCCGGCGAGCCTCGTCGACCGCGAGGGCGTGCGCGCCGGCGTCGACGCGGCGCTGAGCAGGGCGTGCGCCGGGCTCGCCGACGAGCTCGCCACGACGCATCCCGACGCCGCACCGCTCGTGCGCGCCACCGAGGAGCTCCTCGCGGGCGGCAAGCGGCTCCGGGCGGCGTTCTGCTACTGGTCATGGCGCGCGCACGGGGGCGACCCCGAGGACCCGCGGCGCGACGTCGTGCTGCGCGCCGGCGCGGCGCTCGAGCTGTTCCAGGCCGCGGCGCTCTTCCACGACGACGTCATGGACGCGTCCGACACGCGACGCGGCCGGCCGACCGCGCACCGGGCGTTCGCCGCGCACCACCGGGCGTCCGGATGGCACGGGGACGGGGACCGGTACGGCGAGAGCACGGCGATCCTGCTCGGCGACCTGGCGCTCATCGGCAGCCACCGCGAGCTGGGCGACGCGCTGGCGACCCTCCCGGGCGACGTCGCCGCGCGCAGCCGCGGCGTGTTCGGGCGCATGCAGACCGAAGTGACGGTCGGCCAGTACCTGGACATCCACGCGCAGGTCCTGCCCTGGGGCGAGGACCCGGCCGCGGACGAGGAGCGCGCCCGCGCCGTCGTCCGGTCGAAGTCGGCGCGCTACTCCGTCGAGCACCCGATCGCGCTCGGGGCCGCGCTCGCGGGCGCCGACGACGCCCAGGTCGCGGCGACCAGCGCGTTCGGGCTGCCCGTCGGCGAGGCGTTCCAGCTCCGCGACGACGTGCTCGGCGTGTTCGGCGACGCCCGGGTGACGGGCAAGCCCGCCGGGGACGACCTGCGCGAGGGCAAGCGGACCGTCCTCGTGATCCGCGCCCTCGCCGCG
This sequence comes from Cellulosimicrobium sp. So1_17, assembly GCF_055181235.1. Classification (NCBI taxonomy): domain Bacteria; kingdom Bacillati; phylum Actinomycetota; class Actinomycetes; order Micrococcales; family Promicromonosporaceae; genus Cellulosimicrobium; species Cellulosimicrobium sp. So1_17. The sequence goes on along the minus strand of NZ_CM143702.1, from coordinate 425,258 downwards.
GCCTCGCCCGCGCAGCGCGACCTGCTGCTCGGTCGCCTCGGGGACCCCGAGCTCGACGCCGAGTCGGTCGGGCGCCTGCGGGACGTCCTCGTCGCCACCGGGGCCCTGGCATCCGTCGAGGCGCTCATCGACGAGCTCACCCACCAGGCGTTCGCGGCGCTCGGCGCCGTCGACCTCCGTGAACCGGGGGCGGAGATGCTCGCCGCGCTGTCGCGCGCCGCCGTCGAGCGCTCGGCCTGACGACGGACGCTCAGGCCAGCGACTGGGCGATGCGTCGCACGTGCGACTTGCGCCCCGCGGCGAGCGCGTCGATCGGCGACTCCCCCAGCTCCGCGTCGGGGCGGAACAGCCAGCCGATGATCTCGTCGTCGCGGAACCCGGCGTCGGTCAGGACCGCGATCGTGCCCTGCAGGCTCATGAGGACCCCGAGCCGCCCGTCTCCGGACGGCTGCCTGGCGTTCGCGGGCTCGATGAGGTGCAGCGGGACCAGGAAGCGGGCGGGCACCTGGAACGTGGCACGCTCGCCGCGACGCATGCCGACGACGCGGCGGTCCTGGAGGATGCGTCGTGCCTTGCCGACGTCCGTCCCGAGGGCCTCGGCGAGGTCAGGCAGGGTGAGCCACTCCCCCACGAGGGCGTCGATCTCGGCGGAGGGATCGGTGGAGGGGTCGGCGGTCGCGTCGTGATCGGTCACGGGGCAAGCCTACGGCGCCTGCGCACGACGCCCACGACCCGACCGCCCAGGCTCACCGGAACGGGGCCGGTCGCCACCTAGACTGCCACCGTGGCCACCGTGACGACCGATCCCCTCGTAGGCCGCCTGGTCGACGGGCGCTACGAGGTCGTGTCGCGCATCGCCCGCGGCGGCATGGCCACGGTGTACCTCGCGGTCGACCGCCGGCTCGACCGCGACGTCGCGCTCAAGGTCATGCACCCGCACCTCGCCGAGGGCGCGACAGGCGCCGACTTCGTCTCACGCTTCCGCCGCGAGGCGCGCGCCGCCGCCCGGCTCACGCACCCCGGTCTCGTCGCGGTCTACGACCAGGGTCTCGACGGGGACACGAGCTACCTGACCATGGAGTACGTCGCGGGGACCAACCTCCGCCGCGTGATGCTCACCGAGGGAACCCTCACCCTGGGCCGCGCGCTGGACGTGCTCGGCGAGATCCTGGACGCTCTCGCCACCGCGCACCGCGCGGGCCTCGTCCACCGCGACATCAAGCCGGAGAACGTCCTGCTCGACGCGGAGGGCCGTCTCAAGGTGACGGACTTCGGGCTCGCGCGCGCCGTCAACGAGGTCACCTCCACGACGACGGGCACGATCCTCGGCACGATCGCGTACCTCTCCCCCGAGCTCATCGCGACCGGCGCGTGCGACGCCCGGACGGACGTGTACGCCGTCGGGATCCTCGCGTACGAGATGATCCTCGGCACGGTGCCCTACGTCGGGTCCACACCCATCCAGGTCGCGTTCCAGCACGTCAACAACGACGTCCCGCCGCCGTCGGACACCGCCCCCTGGCTCCCGCCGGAGCTGGACGACCTCCTGTGCGCGCTCGCCGCGCGCGACCCGGCGGACCGGCCCGCCGACGCCGGCGCGGCGCTCGCCCTCGTCCGTTCCGTCCGCGCGGCGCTCGACCCCGCAGACCTGGGACGGCGCGTGGACCCGCCCGTCGCGTCCGACGGCGCGGTCCCGGCCCCGGCGCCCGCGACCGGGCCCGTCCCCCTCGGCGCCCCCGACGAGGCCGACGACGCCGGGCACGCCCCCACCGCGTCGCTCGCCACGCTCAGCCTCCACGACCGCGAGGCCGCGGGCCTCACGGAACCGCTCGCCGTCGGGCACCTCATGGTCCCGACGACGCAGCCCGGCCCGCCGAACCCGCCGCGGTCGGGCGGTCCGAGACGCGGGCGGGCCGCTCGAGCCCTCGTCTGGACGCTCGTCGTCCTCCTCGTCGTCGCCCTCGGTGGCGGCGGGGCGGCCTGGTGGTTCACGTCCGGGCCCGGCGCGTACACGACCGTCCCGGACGGTCTCACCGGGGTCTCCCAGGCGGAGGCGAGCGCCGTCCTCGACGACGCAGGTCTCGGCGCGACCGTCGACGAGCGCTACGACGACACGGTGCCCGCGGGCGCGATCGTCTCGACCGACCCGCCGTCGGGCGACGCGGTGCGCAAGGACGGCAGCGTCCAGCTCGTGGTGTCCCAGGGTGTGCGGATGCTCACGGTGCCGACCGGACTGGTCGGCTCGACGCAGGTCGAGGCCTCGGCGGCCGTGGAGGGCGCCGACCTGACCCTCGGCGAGCCGGTGTCGCAGCACCACGACGAGGTCCCGGCCGGTCAGGTCATGGCCGTCACCGACCCCGACGGCGCGGCGATCGAGGAGGGAGCCACGATCCGGCACGACGTCCCCGTCGTCCTCACCGTCTCCGCCGGACCGGCGCCGGTCGTCGTCCCGCAGGTCACCGGGTCCGAGAGGGACACCGCGGTGCGCACCCTGGAGGACGCAGGTCTCGTCGTCGACGTCACCGAGGAGTACTCGGAGTCGGTGGCCGCCGGTCTCGTCGTCCGGCAGTCACCGGAACAGGGCACCGACGCCGTCCGCACCGACACGGTGTCGATCGTCGTCTCGCTCGGCCCGCCGCTCGTCGAGGTGCCGAACACCAACACCCGCAACGTCGCCGACGCCGAGAAGCTCCTGACGGACGCCGGCTTCGAGGTCGAGATCCGCTACCCGCAGGGCATCCACCCGCTCAACATCGTCTACGCCCAGGACCCGCCGGGCGGCGACGGCAGGACGGCCCCGAAGGGCTCGACGATCGTCCTCAACGTCTTCTGAGGCCGTCGCTCGAGGCGCCCCGCGACCGGGGAGCCGAGACGGCCCTCAGCGCCGCAGCATCTCCGCGACCTGGAACGCCATCTCGAGCGACTGCTGGTGGTTGAGCCGCGGGTCGACGAGCGTCTCGTACCGCAGGGCCAGACCGGCGTCGTCGATCTCCTCGGACCCGCCGAGCACCTCGGTGACGTCGTCGCCGGTGAGCTCGACGTGCAGTCCGCCGGGGACCGTCCCCGCGGCGCGGTGCACCTCGAAGAAGCCGCGCACCTCGTCGAGCACGTCGTCGAACCGGCGCGTCTTGTAACCGCTCGCGGACGTGATGGTGTTGCCGTGCATCGGGTCGGTCACCCAGGTGACGGGGACCTCCTCGCGGGCGACGGCCTCGACGAGCGGGGGCAGCGCCTCCCGGACCCGGCCCGCTCCCATGCGCGCGATGAACGTCAGCCGTCCGGGGACGCGACCCGGGTTGAGCTTCTCGGCGAGCGCGAGCGCGTCGTCGGGCGAGGTCGTGGGGCCGAGCTTCACGCCGATCGGGTTGGCCACGCGCGACAGGAACTCGACGTGCGCGCCGTCGAGCTGGCGCGTGCGCTCCCCGATCCACAGGAAGTGCGCCGACGTGTCGTACGCGTCGCCCGTCCGCGCGTCGAACCGCGTGAGCGCGCGCTCGTAGTCGAGGACGAGGGCCTCGTGGCTGACGAAGAACTCGACCGTGCGCAGCGCGTCGAAGTCCGCGCCGCACGCGTCCATGAAGCGGATCGCGCGGTCGATCTCCGACGCCGTCTGCTCGTAGCGCGCGTACGCGGGGTTGCGCATGAAGCCGCGGTTCCACTCGTGGACCTGGCGCAGGTCCGCGAAGCCGCCCGAGGTGAACGCCCGCACGACGTTCCACGTCGCGCTCGAGATCTGGTAGGCCTCGACGAGACGCTCGGGGTCGGGGACGCGCGAGGCCTCGGTGAACGCGTGGCCGTTGATCATGTCGCCGCGGTACGCGGGGAGCGTGACGCCGTCGCGCGTCTCGCTGTCGGAGCTGCGCGGCTTGGCGTACTGCCCGGCCATGCGCCCCATCTTCACGACGGGCGTGCTCGCGCCGTGCGTGAGGATGACGGCCATCTGGAGGATGGTCCGGATCTTGTTGCGGATGCGGTCGGCGTTCGCCTCGGCGAACGTCTCGGCGCAGTCGCCGCCCTGCAGGAGGAACGCCTCGCCCCGGCTCGCCGCGGCGAGCCGGGAGCGCAGGGTGTCCGCGGCGGCGGGCACCACGAGCGGCGCGGAGGCCGACAGGCGCCCGCGCACGTCGGCGAGCGCCGCCTCGTCCGGCCAGGTCGGCTGCTGGAGCGCGACGAGGGAACGGAAGTGGTCGAGGTCGGTGCCGACCTCCGGCTCGCTCGTGGTGGTCATCGTGGTGCCGCCGGCGTCAGTGCGCGGCCGGGGCGGCCGCGACGAGCGGCTGACCGATGCCGTCGAGGAGCTCGCCGAACCACGCCTGCGTGACGTCGAACGCCTTGCCGCCCGCGATGCGGGGGAACTCGATCGCGCGCAGGCGGTCGCCCTGCTCCTCGTCGTGGCCGATGACGCCGGACTCGCCGCGCAGCGCGCACTCGACCGCGAGGTCGGTCATCGACTTGATGAGGCGCAGGTCCTCGGCGTTCGCGGCCGCGGCGCGCGAGAAGTAGCCGGACTTCTGGACCATGACCTTCTCGGCGCCCAGCTTCTCGGCGAACTGCTTCGCGAACCACTGCCCCGGGTTGACCGTGTCGAGCTTGACGTGGCCGAACGGGTCGCGCTCGACGGTCTCCCCCGCAGCCTCGAGCTGCGCGACGATCTCGTGCATGCCCGCGCCCTCGGACAGGAAGATGTTGACGTTGCCCTGAGAGTCCATGATGCCCTTGAGGCGCTCCGCCTCGGCATCGATGTCGAGCGCGAGCTCGGGCAGGAAGACCGCGTGCACGTCCCAGCGCTCACGCGTCAGGCCGAGCGCCGGGGCCCACTCCTGCGCGTCGAGCCACTTGCGGTACTCGGCCGCCGACGCCGCGGTGAGCCACCCGCAGTGCCGGCCCATGACCTCGTGCACGATGAGCATGCGCGGGCCCGAGCGGTGCTCGCCGATGACGTTCGCGGCGAAGCCGGCGGCCTCCTCGGCCGCGGTCCACGCGCCGAGCGACTGACGGATCGGGATCACGTCGTTGTCGATCGTCTTGGGCAGGCCCACGACCGTGAGCTCGTACCCGTTGTCGTGCAGGTAGGCCGCGAGGTCGGCCGCGGTCGTGTTCGTGTCGTCGCCGCCGATGGTGTGGAGCACGTCCACGCCGTCCGTCTTGAGCTGCTCGGCCGCGACCTGCAGGGGGTCCTCGCCCTCCTGGACGAGCCCGCGCTTGACGCAGTCCTTCGCGTTCGTCAGCTTGACGCGCGAGTTGCCGATCGGCGAGCCGCCGAAGCGGTGCAGGAGGCCGGCCTGCTTGCGGCCCTCGTCGTCCACGACGATCTTCGTGCCCGTGAGCAGGCCGTGGTAGCCGTACTGGTAGGCGATGATCTCGATCTCCGGGTCGAGCTCCGTGTACCGCTCGATGAGCCCGCCGACGGCGGAGGACAGGCACGGGGCGAAGCCGCCCGCGGTGAGGAGGGCGACGCGACGAACCGACATGTGAACTCAGAACCTCTCGTGGGACGGGATCCGTGGGACGGGATCTGCGGGCGCCCGGTCCGTCGTGCTCGTGCGGCCGACGGCGGAGGTGGGCGCCCTGAGGGCCGGCGACGGACCGGTGGTCACGGTCCCGTCCGCCCGGCTCAGTCTACTGATGCGGGGCCGGGATCCGACGGCGGTTCCGGCACCTGGACGTCGGGGACGGGACGCCCTCCGGGGGCGCCCCCGCCGTGCTCGACCTCCTGGTGACCGGCGGCGATCCGGGCCTTGGCGGTCGCGGCGTAGATGTCGACGTACTCCTGCCCGGACAGGCGCATGATCGCGTACATGATCTCGTCGGCCACGGAGCGCAGGATGAAGCGGTCGTTCTCCATGCCGCGGTAGCGCGAGAAGTCGAGCGGCTCGCCGACCACGATGCCGATGCGCATGGGCTTCGGGATGACCTTGCCGATGGGCTGGGCGATGTTCGTCCCGATCATCGCGACGGGGACCACGGGCGCGCCGGACTCGAGCGCGAGGCGCGCGACGCCGGTCTTGCCGCGGTACAGCCTGCCGTCGGGGCTGCGCGTGCCCTCCGGGTAGATGCCGAAGAGGTCGCCGTCGCGCAGGACGCGCAGACCGGTGTTGAGCGCTGCCTCGCTCGCCTTGCCTCCCGCGCGGTCGACCGGGATGGTGCCGACACCGCGCATGAAGCCCGCCGTCAGGCGACCCTTGACCCCGGTCCCCGTGAAGTAGTCGGACTTCCCGAGGAACTGCACCTTGCGGCCCAGGACCAGCGGGAGGATGAACGAGTCGATGACGGCGAGGTGGTTGCTCGCGAGGATCGCCCCGCCGGAGTCCGGCACGTTCTCCACGCCCCGCGTCCAGGGACGGTAGAGCACCCGGAGCAGCGGCCCGACCATCACCTGCTTCATGAACCAGTAGAACAACGTTCCTCCTCGCGGGGTCCCGGCGCGGGACGTGCATCCGACTCTAGAGTGATTGTCATGGCCGCACCGAATGCCCAGCCGGACGCCGGACCCCCCGACGACGTCCCCGAGCCCTCTCCGAGCGGGACGCCCGAACCCTCCGGCACCGATCGACCCGATACCGAGGACACCGACCCCGACGGCGCCGCGCCCGCGGACACCGACCCCGACGACGCCCGGCCCGGCCGCGACGACGCGCGGGCCGCCGACGCGGACCCCGAGGCGCGGCTCGACGTGGACGCGCGCTGGGCCGGCATCGTCGCCGAGCTCGGCGACCTGTCCGACCTCGACCCCGGCCCGGTGCGCCCCGCTCCGGGCGACGCCGAGGCGCCCGGCCGCGGGACGGCGCCGGGCACCGGTGAGGCTCCGCGCGGGCGCGACGTGATCGGGTCCGTACCGGTCGCCCCCTGGGTCCAGCCCCCGGGGCCGCGCGACTGGCCCGCGACGCCCGAGGTGGAGGCGCTCGAGGAGGCCGAGAGCCACTTCGTGCCTCCGGACCCGCCGCTCGTCCTCGGTCGCGACCCGCTGCTGACGATGGCGTGGTCGCTCGTCGTCGGCGTGCCCGTGGTCCTGCTCGTGCTGCTCGTCGTCGCGCGGCCGTTCCCGGTCGTCGTGGCGCAGGTCGGCGGGCTCGCCTTCCTCGCGGGACTGGCCGTGCTGCTCTGGCGCATGCCCCACCGGCGCGACGACGACGACCCTGGGCCGGGCGCCGTCGTCTGAGCGTGCCGCGGGCGGGACGGTCCGACGACCGCCCCGCCCGCGGGCACGTCAGCGACGCGCGAGATCGGCCGCGCCGACGATGCCGGCCTCGTTGCCGTGCTCGGCGAGCTCGATCTTCGCCTCGGGCCGGTGACCGCGGGCGGAGAGCTGGTCGGCGAACGCGCGGCGGACCGGCTGCAGGAGCAGGTCCCCCGCGGCGCCGACGCCGCCGCCGATGACGATGAGCTCCGGGTCGAGCAGCGCGGTCACGGACGCCGCGCCCTCGCCGATCCACCGGCCGAGGTTCGCGAGGAGCTCGACGGCGAGGTCGTCGCCCTCCTGCGCGGCCTGCGTGATCTGGGGGCCCGTGAGCTTGTCGGCGTCCCCGCCGCACAGCTCGAGGAGGCGGCGCGCGCGGTCGGGCTGCGCGATGAGCGCGCCCTGGCCGTCGCGCACGAGCGCCGTGCCGGACGCGTACTGCTCCCAGCAGCCCTCGTGCCCGCACCCGCAGTAGTGACCACCGGGCACGACGCGCATGTGACCCACCTCGGCCGCCACCCCCCACTTCCCGCGCACGAGCCGGCGGTCGACGACGATCGCGCCGCCGAGCCCCGTGCCGACGGTCAGCATGAGCATGTCGCTCGCGTCGCGAGCGACGCCGAACTGGAACTCGGCCCAGCCGGCCGCGTTCGCGTCGTTCTCGACGACGATGCTCACGTCGTCGTCCCCGATCAGGTCGCGCACGTTGCGCGCCAGGGGGTACTCGCGCCAGGCGATGTTGGGTGCGAAGAGCACCGAGGTGCGGTCGGGGCTGACGAACCCGGCGGCCGCGAGCCCGACGGCGCCGACCTCGTGGTCGGTGGTCAGCTCGGCGTACACCTCGGCGATCGCGCGATCGATGCTCGCGACGTCGTCGGGCTCGGTGTCGCGACGCGTCTGGGCGAGGATCTCACCCTTCTCGTCGACGACGCCGGCCGCGATCTTCGTCCCGCCGATGTCCACACCGATGGCGTGCATGTCCCGTCCTCACTCGCTAGAAGTCGCTGACCGAGCCGATGCCGGGCGCCCGCGGCCGGGCACGCGAGGACGCGTCGGGCCGGAACTCCACGCACGCGCGAAACGTTGCGCAAGCAGCGCACAGCGACTGAAGCCTACCGACTTCCGGTGGTCCCCGGCACGCACCGCCACTGGGTAGGGTTCTCCCACCGTCGACTACTGCCACTGGAGCCAGCATGGACGAGATCAGCGCCCCACGGATCGTCGAAGTCGATCCGTCGAAGAACCTCAACGACCTCCTCGCGAGCCGTGTCGCGGCCGACCCGACGGCGCCCATGGTGGAACGCCCGACGGGGCCGGGCGGGTCGTGGGAGGCGCTCAGCGCGCGCGAGTTCGACGCCGAGGTCGTCGCCGTCGCGAAGGGGTTCGTGGCGCGGGGCGTCCAGCCCGGCGACCACGTGGGCATCATGTCGCGGACGCGGTACGAGTGGACGCTCCTCGACTGGGCGACCTGGGCGGCGGGTGCCGTCCCCGTGCCGCTGTACGAGACCTCGAGCCCGGAGCAGGTGCAGTGGATCCTGTCCGACGCGGACGTGCGGCTCCTCGTCGTCGAGACGGAGGCCCATGCCGCGACCGTCGAGGAGGTCCGGCAGAGCACCCCGTCGCTCGGTGACGTCCTCGCGATCGACAGCGGGGCGGTCGCGACCCTCGTCGCGGACGGCGCGGACGTCGACGACGCGGAGATCGTGCGACGTCGTGGCCTCGCCGACCTCGCCGACGTCGCCACCATCATCTACACGTCCGGGACGACGGGCCGCCCGAAGGGCGCGGAGCTGACCCACGAGAACTTCTACTCGCTCACCGTCAACGCGGTCGAGGCCGTGCCCGAGGTCTTCAAGCAGCCCGGCGCGCGCACCCTGCTGTTCATGCCGCTCGCGCACGTGTTCGCGCGCTTCATCGGCGTCCTGGTCGTGGCGGGCGGGACGGTGCTCGGCCACACCCCGGACACGAAGACGCTGCTCGCGGACCTCGCCACGTTCAAGCCGACCTACATCCTGTCGGTGCCGCGCGTGTTCGAGAAGGTCTACAACTCCTCGGAGCAGAAGGCGGCCGCAGGCGGCAAGCTGAAGATCTTCCACTGGGCCGCGGCCACGGCGATCGCCTACTCGCGCGCGCTCGACGACCCCAAGGGCCCGGGCATCGGCCTCACGGTCCAGCACAAGGTCGCCGACGCGCTCGTGTTCAAGAAGCTCCGCCACGCGCTGGGTGGGCACGCGAAGTACGCCGTCTCCGGCGGAGCGCCGCTCGGCGAGCGGCTCGGCCACTTCTACCGCGGCATCGGGGTCCGCATCCTCGAGGGCTACGGCCTCACGGAGACGACGGCGCCCACGGCGGTCAACCGCCCGTCGGCCACCCGGATCGGGACGGTCGGCACCCAGCTCCCCGGGTGCGCCGCGCGCATCGCGGAGGACGGCGAGATCCTCCTCAAGGGGCACCACGTGTTCCGCGGCTACCACGGCAACGACCAGGCGACGCAGGACGCGTTCGTCGACGGCTGGTTCCGCACCGGGGACCTCGGCTCGCTCGACGAGGACGGGTTCCTGCGGATCACGGGCCGCAAGAAGGAGATCATCGTCACGGCGGGCGGGAAGAACGTGGCGCCCGCGATGCTCGAGGACCGGATCCGGGCGCACGCGCTCGTGTCGCAGTGCGTCGTGGTCGGCGACCAGAAGCCGTTCATCGGGGCGCTCGTCACCCTCGACCCGGAGGGCCTGCCCGGCTGGGCCGCCATGCACGGCAAGGGCGAGCTGACCGTCGAGGAGGCGGCGAAGGACGCCGACGTCCTCGCAGCGCTCGACGCGGCCGTGACGCGCGCGAACCAGGCCGTCTCGCGGGCCGAGTCCATCCGCAAGTTCACCGTCCTGACCACGGACTTCACGGTCGAGAACGGCTACCTCACGCCGTCCCTCAAGGTGAAGCGGTCCGAGGTGCTCAAGGCCTTCGCGGCCGACGTCGACGCGATCTACGCCGACGGCACCGCCCCCGTGCGCTGACTCGTCCCGACACCTGACGACGGCCCTCCCGGCACGACCCGGGAGGGCCGTCGTCGTCGGAGGCGTCGTTGTCGGACGTCGTCGCTAGCCTTCCCGCCATGTCGCCGAGCCCGCTGCTGTCACCTCCCCGGACCGGTACGGCGGTGGCAGCGGCGACGACCGGCGCGGCGGTCCAGGCGTCGTTCGAGGACCTGGGGACGCCGCTGAGCGACGTGACGTTCGTCGTCGTCGACCTCGAGACGACGGGCGGGTCGCCTGCGGCCGAGGGCATCACGGAGATCGGGGCCGTCAAGGTCCGCGGCGGCGAGGTGCTGGGCGAGTTCCAGACGCTCGTCGACCCGGGGAGACCGGTCCCGGCCTTCGTGGCGCGGCTGACGGGGATCACGTCGGCGATGGTGGCCACCGCGCCGCGGATCGAGGCGGTCCTGCCGAGCTTCCTCGAGTTCGCGCGCGACGCGGTCCTCGTGGCCCACAACGCGCCGTTCGACGTGTCGTTCCTCAAGGCCGCGTGCGCCGCGGCCGGGTACGAGTGGCCCGGCAACCAGGTGCTCGACACCGTGCCGCTCGCGCGACGCGTCGTCACGCGGGACGAGGCGCCGAACCACAAGCTCTCGACGCTCGCCGCGCTCTTCCGGGCGACCGTCACGCCCGAGCACCGCGCGCTCGCCGACGCGCGCGCCACGGTGGACGTGCTGCACGCCCTGCTCGGCCGCCTCGGCCCGCTCGGCGTGACCCACCTCGAGGACCTCGCCACCGCGACCGACCCCGTGCCTCAGGACGTCCGGCGCAAGCGCCACCTCGCGGACGGTCTGCCGGACGCGCCGGGCGTGTACCTCTTCCGCGGTCCGGGCGACGAGGTCCTGTACGTCGGGACGTCGACCTCCATCCGGCGCCGCGTGCGCTCGTACTTCACCCGCTCCGAGAAGCGTGGGCGCATCACCGAGATGGTCCGCATCGCGCACGCCGTCACCCCGGTCGTGTGCGCGACGCCGCTCGAGGCCCAGGTGCGCGAGCTGCGCCTCATCGCCGAGCACGCGCCGCGGTACAACCGGCGCTCGCGCCACCCCGAGCGCATGGCGTGGGTGCGACTGACCCACGAGGCCTACCCGCGCCTGTCGGTCGTGCGCGACGTGCGGGCGCCCGCCGCGCACATCGGCCCCTTCTCGTCGGGCAAGCAGGCCCAGGCCGCGGTCGACGCGCTCCACGACGCCTTCCCGATCCGGCAGTGCACCCGGCGGCTGCCCCTCGTCGCGAGCACCGGCGCGAGCGCGTGCGTCCTCGCCGAGATGGGACGCTGCTCGGCGCCCTGCACCGCGACGACGCCGGACACGGGCTACGCCGCGGTCGCCGAGGCGGTCCGGGGTGCGCTCGAGGGGGACCCGTCGCAGGTCGTCGCCGAGCTCGGCCGGCGCATCGCGGCGCTCGCCCACGACGAGCGGTACGAGCAGGCAGGAGAGGTCACGCACCGGCTGCGGGCGTTCCTCGCCGGCGCGGGAAGGGCGCAGCGGCTCGCCCCGCTGTCGTCGTGCGAGCAGCTCGTCGCCGCGCGCGAGACGGACGACGGTGGGTGGGAGCTCGTCGTCGTCCGCCACGCCCGCCTCGCCGCGACCGGCGTGAGCCCTCCGGGAGAGGACCCCTGGCCGCTCGTGCGGGCCCTCGTCGCGACGGCGGAGGCCGTCCCCGCGCCGGTGCCGCCCGCCCCGGCGTGCCACCCGCACGAGGCCGAGATCGTGCTCGCGTGGCTCGAGCAGCCCGGGGTCCGCCTCGTGGACGTGACCGGCACGTGGACCTGCCCGGTGCGTTCCGCCCGGTCCCACGCCGATCCCGCCGTCACGGCCCGCGAGGTGGCCCGGCACGGCGTGCCAGCGGACGCCGCGGACCCGGCCGTAGAGTGGGCGCACGACGACGACCCGTCCCCGGAGGAACCATGCTCACCGCCATCGTCCTGATCGACACCGACCCCGCGCGCATCCCGGAGGTCGCCTCGGAGGTCGCCGACCTCAAGGGCGTCAGCGAGGTCTACTCGGTCACCGGCAAGGCGGACCTCGTGGCGATGGTCCGTGTGCAGGAGCACGACCAGCTCGCCGACGTCATCGCGGACCGCATCAGCAAGGTGGCAGGCGTCGTCCGCACCGAGACCTTCATCGCGTTCCGCGCGTACTCGAACGTCGACCTCGAGCAGGCGTTCGCCCTGGGGCTCGACGACTGACGGTCAGTCCCGGGCGGCCGCCTCGGCCCAGCGCGCGAGCACGTCACGCGCCGCGCCCGAGTCGACGCTCGCGGCAGCGAGGGCGTAGGCGGCACGCAGCCTGTCGACGAGCGATCCGTCCGTGGTGCCCGGAAGGGTGGCGTCCGCGACGAGCGCAGCCGCCGCGTTGAGGAGCACGGTCTCGCGCACTGGCCCGGGCTCGCCGTCCAGGAACCGTCGCGCGACCTCCGCGTTGCGAGCGGCGTCCCCGCCCCGCAGGTCCCCGATCGTGATCGGCTCGAGCCCGAGGTCGGCGACGGGGTCGAGCCCGTGCTCGACGACCACGCCGTCGCGCACCTCCCAGACCGTCGCCGTCCCGGTCGCGGCGAGCTCGTCCAGGCCGTCGTCGCCGCGGAAGACGAGCGCCGACGTCCCTCGGGCGGCGAGCACCCCGGCGATGAGCGGCGCCATGCGCCGGTCGGCGACGCCGATCGCCGCAGCGGGCGGCTGCGCGGGGTTGGTCAGCGGGCCGAGCACGTTGAACGCGGTGGGGATGCCCAGCTCCTTGCGGGCGACACCGGCGTGACGCATGGAGGGGTGGAAGACCATCGCGAAGCAGAAGGTGATGCCCGCCTCGTCCGCGATCCGCGCGACCCTCTCCGGACCGTGGTCGAGCCGGATCCCGAGGGCCTCGAGCACGTCCGCCGCACCCGAGGAGGACGTCGCGGCCCGGTTGCCGTGCTTGACCACGCGCGGCCCGGCACCGGCGACGACGAGCGACGCCATGGTCGACACGTTGACGGTGTGCGCCTGGTCGCCGCCCGTGCCGACGATGTCCACCGAGGGTCCGTCGACGGTGAACCTGCTGGCGTGCTCGAGCATCGCGTCGGCGAGACCGGTCAGCTCCGCGACCGTCTCCCCCTTGGCCCGCAGTGCGACGAGGAAGCTCGCGAGGCGTACCGGGGACACCTCGCCGGACATCACCTGGTCCATCGCCCACGCTGCGTCGTCGACCGTCAGGTCGCGCCCTGCGACGAGGTCGGCGAGCAGGGCCGGCCAGGACCGCGTCGCTCCCGTCGTACCCGGTGTCGTGCTGGCGGGATGGGAGGTGGCGGTCACGAGGTCCTGCCCTTCGGCTGGTCGGTCACGGGGCGCCGGCGGCACCCAGCAGGTCGGCGACGGCGCGCTGCAGCTCCACCGCGTCGAACGGGCGCGGCACCGCGTCGTCGGCGAGCGACCACGATGCTAGCCAACCGTCCTGCGGCCTGCCGGTGAGGACCAGGACCGGCGGGCAGCGGTAGATCTCGTTCTTCAGCTGGCGGCACAGCCCCATGCCGCCGGCCTTGTCGGCCTCCCCGTCGAGGACGAGGAGGTCCCAGCCCTGGGTGTCGGCGGCGGTGACGACGGCGTCGGCGGTCGCGACCTCGTGCCACTCGATGTCAGGGCTGCCTGCCCGCAGCCTGCGCCCGACGGCGAGACGCACCTGCTCGCGCACGCTGACGTCGTCGCTGTACAGCAGGATGCGCGGCGCACGCGCCTGGGGCGCCGCGGCGTCCCCGTGCGTGGTCGTCACGGTCGTCGTCATCGTCGTCACCGTCACCTTCGTCCTCGGCAGTCGGAGCGGGCGGGCGATGGAGCCCGGCTCACGCTGGCATCTTGGCACGTCCGGAGGCCCGGCAGCACCCCGCAGGGCCTGTCCGTGAGGGGTGAACCGCCCTGCGGACCGAACGCCGACCCACCACCGATTTCATGGCACTTCACGATGATCCGTCACCAAGTGCAGGACTGCGTGGGGAGATCTGGAGACTTTGTGAGATTCACCGCCTCCGGGTGGCATGCCCGGTGCCGCGAAGCACCCTGACGTCGGCCATAATGGCTGGTGTGTCGACCGCAACGGCTGCCCCCCACGCCCATCAGCACGTGAGCGTCAACCGACCGAACCCCGTGTCGGTCGGGACGATCGTGTGGCTGGCCAGCGAGCTCATGTTCTTCGCCGGCCTGTTCGCCATGTACTTCACCGTCCGCTCGGTGATGCCCGCCGACGAGTGGGCGGCCGAGGCGGACAAGCTCAACCTCACCTTCGCGGCGATCAACACGACCGTGCTGGTGCTGTCGTCGGTGACGTGCCAGATGGGCGTGTGGGCCGCGGAGCGGTTCCAGCCCGTGCGCACCGGCTCGATCTGGCAGGTCAACCGCTGGGGCATGAACGAGTGGATCACGCTGACGTTCCTCATGGGCGCCTTCTTCATCGGCGGCCAGGTCTTCGAGTACGCGGAGCTCGTCGAGCACGGCGTCTCGATCTCGTCGACGCCGTACGGCTCGGTCTTCTACATCACGACGGGCTTCCACGGCCTGCACGTGGTGGGCGGACTCATCGCCTTCCTCTTCCTTCTGGGCCGCTCGTTCTCGGCCAAGAACTTCGGGCACCACGAGGCCACGACGGGCATCGTGACGTCCTACTACTGGCACTTCGTCGACGTCGTGTGGATCGCGCTGTTCTTCGTGATCTACATCCTGCGCTGACGGGGTCCGGGGCCGCCCCGGCCCTCTCCCTCAGCATCTCCCGCCCCTGCTCCCCCACCTGCGAGACGAGGATCATTTCGTGAAGGCACTCGCCGCCCGCAGACACCACCGCTTCGCGCCGGTCGTGCTGCTGCTGCTGGCGCTGCTGGTCACCGGTGGCGTCTACGCCGCCCTTGCACCGACCCCGGCGAACGCCGAGACCGCCAGCACCGAGGACATCGAGACCGGCCAGAAGCTGTTCCAGGCCAACTGCGCCACGTGCCACGGGCCGAACGCGGAGGGCACCGAGTCCGCTCCGTCGCTCGTCGGCGTCGGCGCGGCATCGGTCGACTTCCAGGTGTCCACCGGCCGCATGCCCATGCAGATGGACGGACCGCAGGCGCTCCAGAAGCCCCGCCAGTTCGACGAGGAGCAGACGGCGCAGCTCGCCGCCTACGTCGCGTCGCTCGGAGCCGGTCCCGCGATCCCGACGGACGAGCAGGTCGACGCCGAGCTCGGCAACATCGCCAACGGCGCCGCGATCTTCAGGACGAACTGCGCCATGTGCCACAACGCGGTCGGCGCGGGTGGCGCGCTGTCGGAGGGCAAGTTCGCGCCCCCGCTGTGGGACGTCTCCGAGCGCAACATCTACCAGGCGATGCTCACCGGGCCGCAGTCGATGCCCGTGTTCAACGACGCGACCGTGACGCCCGAGGAGAAGCGCGACGTCATCGCCTTCCTCGTCGACCAGCGCGAGGGCTCGGCCGGCGGCCTGAGCCTCGGCTCGCTCGGTCCTGTCAGCGAGGGCGTCTGGGCCTGGATCGTGGGCATGGGTCTCCTCATCGGGGCCGCAGTGTGGATCGGAGCGAAGTCCTCGTGAGCGACTACCAGAACCCGCGCTCGCCCGAGTCCTCGCACCGCGAGGTCGGGCACCGCGACGAGCACGGCACCCTCGAGACGTTCCCGGACCCCGGTCTGCCGGAGCACAAGAGCCGTCAGGCCGACCGCGACCCGCGGGCCGCGAAGCGTGCAGAACGTCAGACCGCGACGCTGTTCGGGATCTCCGTCATCGGCACCATCGCCTCGATGGTCGTCTACTTCGCGCTGCCGCCGGACGGCACCACGGCCGGCGTCCGTCTCTCGACGCTCTCGCTCGGCGTGGCGATCGCGTTCGCGCTGCTCGGCATCGGCCTCGGTGCCGTGCACTGGGCCAAGACCCTGATGTCCGACCACGAGAAGGTCGACGAGCGCCACGCGATCGCGAGCGACGAGGAGACCCGCGTCGCGGCGATCGCCGAGCTCGAGGCCGGCGTGAAGGACTCGGGCATCGCCCGCCGCGGGGTCCTCAAGGGCGCCGTGATCTCGGCCCTCGCGCTCTTCCCGCTGACCATCGCCGTGCCGCTCGTGAGCAGCGTCGGCGGCGACTGGAACGTCTCCAAGCTCAAGCACACGATGTGGAAGCAGGGGACGCGGCTCGCGATCGACCCGTCGGGCCGCCCCATCAAGGCGGCGGACGTGACCATCGGCTCCGTCGTGCACATCATCCCGGACGTCTCCGAGGAGGAGCGTCAGTCCCACGAGTGGATCACGGAGAAGGCCAAGGCCGTCGTCCTCCTGGTCCGTCTCGACCCGCGCGACCTGCACGCCGACCAGTCACCCGAGGGTGAGACCTGGTCCTACGACGGGATCGTCGCGTTCTCCAAGATCTGCACGCACGTCGGCTGCCCCGTTGCGCTCTACGAGCAGCAGACGCACCACCTGCTGTGCCCCTGCCACCAGTCGACGTTCGACGTGGCCGACGGCGCGAAGGTGGTCTTCGGCCCCGCCAAGCGGCCGTTGCCGCAGCTGCCGATCACCGTTGATGACGAGGGCTACCTGGTCGCGCAGAGCGACTTCCACGAGCCCATCGGTCCGAGCTTCTGGGAGCGTCTGAAGTGACCACCAGCACCGGCAACGCCGCACCGACCGCCCGCGCCGGCGGTGCCGCACCCACGTCTCGCGCGGGCAAGGCCGCGGACTACCTCGACCAGCGCACGAGCATCGGCGGCGCGGTCCGCGAGTTCGCGCGCAAGGTCTTCCCCGACCACTGGTCGTTCCTGCTCGGCGAGATCGCGCTCTACTCGTTCATCGTGCTCATCATCACGGGCGTCTTCCTGACGATGTTCTTCGTGCCGAGCATGTCGCTCGTCACCTACCACGGCGAGCCGGCGACCATGGACGGCCAGCTCATGTCGGACGCGTTCGCGTCGACGCTCACCATGTCGTTCGAGGTGCGCGGCGGTCTGCTCATGCGGCAGATCCACCACTGGGCCGCGCTGATCTTCATGGCCGCGATCGTGACGCACATGATGCGCGTCTTCTTCACCGGCGCGTTCCGCAAGCCGCGCGAGGTCAACTGGATCGTCGGCATGCTCCTCATGATCATGGGGCTCGCCGCCGGCTTCTCCGGCTACTCGCTGCCCGACGACGTCCTGTCCGGCAACGGCCTGCGCATCACCGACGGCGTCGTCAAGGCGATCCCGCTCATCGGCTCGTACCTGTCGTACTTCATCTTCGGTGGCGAGTTCCCCGGCGAGCACATCATCCCGAGACTGTTCACCGTGCACATCCTGCTCGTGCCCGGGCTGATCCTGGCGCTCGTCGCCCTGCACCTGTTCTTCGTCGTGCTGCACAAGCACACGCAGTACCCGGGCGGCGGCCGCACCGACAAGAACGTGGTCGGCTTCCCGCTGTTCCCGGTGTACGTCGCCAAGGCCGGTGGCTTCTTCTTCGTGGTGTTCGGCATCCTCGCCCTGATGGGCGGCACGATGGCGATCAACAACGTGTGGAACTACGGACCGTACGACCCGTCGCCCGTCTCCGCGGGAGCTCAACCCGACTGGTACATGCTGTTCCTCGAAGGGTCGCTACGACTCATGCCGGGGCAGACGGAGTTCGTCATCGGCGGCTACACGCTGTCGCTCAACGTCCTCATCCCCGCCGTGGTGATCCCCGGCCTGCTGTTCACGTTCCTCTTCGTCTACCCGTTCCTCGAGGCGGCCGTGACGAAGGACAAGCGCGAGCACCACGTCCTCGACCGTCCCCGCAACGTGCCCGTCCGCACCGGGCTGGGCGTCGCGTTCCTCACGGCGTTCATCATCCTGGCGCTCGCCGGGTCGAACGACCTCATCGCGACGCACTTCTCGATGTCGATCAACACGATCACCTGGGTGTTCCGGATCCTGTTCTTCGTCGGTCCGTGGTTCGCGTACTGGATCACGAAGCGCATCTGCCTGGGTCTCCAGCGCAAGGACCGCGAGCTCGTGCTCCACGGGCACGAGACCGGACGTATCGTCCGCTTCGCGCACGGCGAGTACATCGAGGTCCACCGCCCGCTGGACGAGCAGGAGCGTTGGCTCCGCGTGAACTACCAGGCGCACGCCCCGCTCGAGATCGAGCCGGCGACCGACTCGCGCGGCGTCCGGCGCAAGGGCTACAAGAGCGACAAGCGCATGCAGCGCCTCTCCCGGTTCTTCTACGAGGACCGTGTGGAGCCGGTGACGCCCGTCGAGCTCGCCGCTGCGCACTCGCACGGGGAGCACGACGCGATCGAGGGCGGCTCCCACGCCGAGCTCGAGACCGGTGCCGCCGTCGGTGGTGGCCGCGACCTCGTCGAGCCCGAGGGCGGTGCCGACGAGCGTCGACCCTGACGTTCCTGCACAGTAGGACGATGACCCGCGACACGACCTCTCGGACTTCCGAGGGCCGGTCGCGGGTCATCGGCGTCTCCGGGAGCCGGTGACCGCTCCACTCCGTCGCCGCTCCCCCGATCGCCCGTCGACCAGCCGCCGTGCCGGCACCAGGCCTGCGGTGGCCCGAACCAGGAGGAATTCCGGATGCCTGTCTACACGCTGCCCGAGCTGTCCTACGACTACGGTGCGCTGGAGCCGCACATCTCCGGGCGGATCATGGAGCTGCACCACTCCAAGCACCACCAGGCCTACGTCACCGGCGCCAACACCGCCCTGGAGAAGCTCGCCGACGCCCGCGAGTCCGGCGACTTCGCCGCGATCAACCTCCACGAGAAGAACCTCGCGTTCAACCTCGGCGGCCACGTCAACCACTCCGCCTTCTGGACCAACCTCTCCCCCGAGGGCGGCGGCGAGCCCACCGGCGAGATCGGCGCCGCGATCGACGAGAACTTCGGCTCCTTCGACGCCTTCAAGAAGCAGTTCGCCGCCGTCGCCGCGGGCGTCCAGGGCTCCGGCTGGGCCATCCTCGCCTGGGACTCCATCGGCCAGAAGCTCATCACCGTCCAGCTCTACGACCAGCAGGGCAACATCGCCCTCGGCCTGACCCCCATCGTCCTGCTCGACGTCTGGGAGCACGCCTACTACCTCGACTACCAGAACGTACGCGCCGACTACGTCACCGCCTGGTGGAACCTCGTCAACTGGTCCGACGCCGAAGCCCGCCTCCAGCGCGCCAAGACCCAGACCGCCGGACTCATCGTCCCCGCCTGACGACACCGCCTGACGACACAGCCTGACGAACCCTGCCGGGCACCACCCCCCGACAACGCCGAGAACGCCCTGGGGGCCGTTATCCATCGGATAACGGCCCCCAGGACGTTCTCGGCACCGTGCCCTGCCGTGGTTCGGCGCGTCACCGTGCTTGCTGCGACACCGCAGTCACCTCTCCACGACTCAGCTCTCCACGACGTCGGGCCCGGGCCTCCGCGAGGAGGGCCGGGCCCGACGTTCGTCCGCCAAGGGCGGGAAGGGTATATCAGTGGGCGTGCTGCCCGCGCGAGAACTCGAAGACCCAGCCCACCAGCGCGATCGCGCCGACCGCGACGCCGACGTAGACCAGCCACCAGCCGACGGCGAGGCCGAGGAACGTGATGGCACCGGCGGACGCGATCGCGAGCGGCCACCAGCTCCACGGCGCGTACACGCCCTGGTCGCCGGCACCCTGCTCGACGAGCCCGTCCGGGTCGTCCTCGGGGCGGTCGTCGATCCGCTTGCCCGTCAGCCACAGGTAGGCGCCGATCATCGCGACGAGGCCCGCCGTGAGGAGGATGGCCACGGAGCCGACCGGCTCCCAGCCGCTCATGAACCCGTAGACGACTCCTGCCAGCACGAAGAACGGCGTCCCGTAGAGGAACAGCTTGTACTCGACCCTCACTTGCCCGTCTCCTCGTCCGTGGTGCCCGTGGTGCCGGGCTCGTCGATGATCGTCGTCGTCGAGGACCTGCTCGCCTCGTCGCTGCCGCTCAGGCGGTCGAGCGCCACGCTCTTCTCGCCGCGACGGTCGGCCTCGCCGTACACCTGCTCGAGGATGTTCGGGTTCGGCTCGGCGTGGTCCATCGCCGCGACCTCGGGGTGGTGCAGGTCGAAGGCCGGCGACTCGGAGCGGATGCGCGGCAGCGACGTGAAGTTGTGCCGGGGCGGCGGGCAGGACGTGGCCCACTCGAGCGAGCGGCCGTAGCCCCACGGGTCGTCCACCTGCACCTTGGGCGCGTTGCGCCACGTCGTGTAGACGTTCCAGAGGAAGGGCAGCGTCGACGCCGCGAGGATGAACGCACCCACGGTCGACACCTGGTTCTCCCAGGTGAAGCCGTCCGACGGAGCGTAGTCCGCGTACCGGCGGGGCATGCCCTCGACACCCAGCCAGTGCTGGATGAGGAACGTGGTGTGGAAGCCGATGAACAGCAGCCAGAAGTGGATCTTGCCGAGGCGCTCGTTGAGCATCCGGCCCGTGAACTTGGGCCACCAGAAGTAGAAGCCGGCGAACATCGCGAAGACGACGGTCCCGAACACGACGTAGTGGAAGTGCGCCACGACGAAGTACGAGTCGGAGAGGGAGAAGTCCAGCGCCGGGCTCGAGAGGATGATGCCCGTGAGCCCGCCGAAGAGGAACGTGACGAGGAAGCCGATCGACCAGAGCATCGGCGTCTCGAACGTGAGCTTGCCGCGCCACATCGTGCCGATCCAGTTGAAGAACTTCACGCCGGTCGGGACGGCGATGAGCATCGTCATGAAGGCGAAGAAGGGCAGCAGGACCGCACCTGTCACGTACATGTGGTGCGCCCAGACCGTCACCGAGAGCGCTGCGATCGCGATGGTCGCGTACACCAGACCCTTGTAGCCGAAGATCGGCTTGCGGCTGAACACCGGCAGGATCTCGGTGACGATGCCGAAGAACGGCAGCGCGATGATGTAGACCTCGGGGTGCCCGAAGAACCAGAACAGGTGCTGCCAGAGGATCGCGCCCCCGTTCTCGGGGTTGAAGATCTGAGCCCCGAGCCGGCGGTCCGCACCGAGCGCGAAGAGCGCGGAGGCCAGGGGCGGGAACGCCATGAGCACGAGCAGGCTCGTGACGAGGGTGTTCCAGGTGAAGATCGGCATCCGGAACATCGTCATGCCGGGCGCGCGCATCGTGATGATCGTGGTGATGAAGTTGACGGCGCCGAGGATCGTGCCGAAGCCGGCGAGGGCGAGCCCGAACACCCAGAGGTCTCCCCCGAGCCCTGGACTGAACGTGGTGTTCGACAGCGGCGCGTAGGCGAACCACCCGAACGACGCGGCGCCCTGGGGCGTGAAGAAGCCCGCCGACGCGATGAGGCCCCCGAAGAGGTAGAGCCAGTACGCGAACATGTTCAGCCGCGGGAACGCGACGTCCGGGGCACCGATCTGCAGCGGCATGATGACGTTCGCGAAGCCCGCGAAGAGCGGGGTGGCGAACAGCAGCAGCATGATCGTGCCGTGCATCGTGAAGAGCTGGTTGTACTGCTCCTTGCTCTGCACGAGCTGGATCCCGGGCTCGAAGAGCTCCGCCCGGATCACGAGGGCCATGAGGCCACCGATGCAGAAGAAGATGAACGACGAGATCAGGTACAGGTACCCGATCGTCTTGTGGTCGGTGGACGTGACCCACTTGATCACGGTCCGTCCCAAGGTCTGGCGCCGGGGCGCGAGACCGGGGATGACTTCGGCCTGCGCGACCATCAGTGCTCACCCTCCGTGGTAGCGGCGACGGGGTTCGGGTCCTGGAGGCGGCTGAAGCCGTCGACGGGGATCTGGCCCTCCTGGCCCTTGTCGCGGAGCGCCTCCATCTGCGCGTCGAACTCGGCGCGGTCGACGACCTCGACGTTGAACAGCATGCCCGAGTGGTGCTCGCCGCAGAGCTCGGCGCACTTCCCGGCGTAGACGCCCTCGCGCTCCGGGGTCACGACGAACTCGTTCGTGCGGTGCGGGATCATGTCCTGCTTGTAGAGGAACGCGGGGATCCAGAACGAGTGGATGACGTCGCGCGAGTCGAGCACGAACCGGATGCTCTCGCCGGCGGGCAGGTACAGCGTCGGCAGCACCTCTCCCGTGCCGGGCGCACCGTCGATCGCGGCGTCCTCGGTCAGCGTCTCACCGACGTTCGCCAGGTGCTGACCGGTCTCGTAGACGTCCTCGTCGACGTAGTTGAAGTCCCAGCTCCACTGCTTGCCGATGACCTGGACGGTCATGTCGGACTCGACGTCCTTGTCCTGGATCGCGCTCATGTCGCGGTCCGTGTAGAAGAACAGGACGAGGACCATGAGAATCGGCACAGCCGTGTACATGATCTCGAGCGGCAGGTGGTAGCGCGTCTGGACCGGCAGGACGTGGTCGTCCTTGCGCTTGCGGTAGGCGGCGACGCACCACAGCATCAGGCCCCACGTGATGATGCCGACGATGAGGGCGGCGATCCAGGAGCCGTTCCACAACGAGGTGATGCGTGCGGTCTGGTTGGTCACCTCCCCGTCGTCGTATCCGGGCAGGAACCCACGCTGGACCGTGTCGCTGGCACAGCCGGACGCCACCGCCGCGACGGCGACGGCGAGTGCCGTCGCCCGCAGGATGGTGCGCCGTGTGCGGCTAGGGGGTTGCGAGTGCAAGGGGGGCCTTTCACGTCACGTCCTGCCCGAACCCGTCTCCACGAGCCCAGCACAGGACCTTCGTCCTCGACACACGAAGCCTAGCGCGGGATTCCGCCGCTCGTGCCCCGGAACGCCGTGCACGGAGGGGAGATCCCCGACACGTCCGGGCCGGTCAGGCCTGGTTCGGAACACGCCGGGCGACTCTGTCAGATCCCTCGCCCGCACCGCCGCGGGGGCGTTCGGCGGTACCGTGCTCGTGTCTCGCGCACGAGACCCTGGGAGACCGCGCGAGCGCAACGATCCTGCCGGGTCGCCCGCGGTCGGCGACCCGGGCCGGCACGTGCGGCCCCCCGGCCGACCGCTCCCCACGCGATGCTGGAGACCTTGTGACGCACACCACCCGCGCAGCCCGCGTCCGCCTCGACAACGGAGGGCGAGCGCCCTGGCACCCGCTCGCGCGCGAGGCCTTCGAGCAGGCGCTGGACGACGGCTGGGCGGACCCGCGCCGCCTCCACGCGGAAGGTCGCCGTGCCGCGGCGCTGCTCGACGGCGCGCGGGAGGCCGTGGCCTCCGCGCTCGGGGTGAGGACCGAGGAGGTCGTCTTCACGCCGTCGCACACCGCGTCGCTCCACACGGCCGTCGCGGCGCTCGCCGCGGGACGACGACGCGTCGGCTCGCGCGTCGTCGTGGGCGCGGTCGAGCGTGCCGCGGTGCTGCACGCCGCCGAGCACGGCGGGCTCGACCGGGTCGTCGTCCCCGTGGACGGCTCCGGACGCGTGCGGTCCGGCGAGATGTGCGACGCCGTGGCCCGGCCGGGGACCGCCCTCGCCGCGCTGCAGCACGCCAACGGCGAGGTGGGGACTCTCCAGCCGCTCGCCGAGGTCCACGAGGCCGCGCGCGCGGCGGGCGTCCCCGTGCTCGTCGACGCGGGCGCCAGCCTCGGGCACGCCTCCGTCGAGGAGTCGTGGGACGCGCTCGCCGCGGACCCGGGCGACTGGGGTGCTGCGCCCGGCGTGGCGGTGCTCGCCCTGCGCTCGCGCGTCCGACGGCGCAGCCCGTTCCCGGAGGACCCGGACCCCTTCGCGCCCGGCGGCGTCAGCGTCCCCGCCGCGTTCTCGGCCGCCGTGGGCCTCCAGGCCGTCCTCGCGGACCGCGAGGCGCAGGACGAGCGCCGACGCGCGCTCGTCGACCGCGTCCGCACGCGCGTCGCCACGATCCCCGACGTCGAGGTGGTGGGCGACGCCGTCGACCGGCTCCCCCACGTCGTGACGTTCTCGTTCCTCTACGTCGACGGGGAGGCGCTGCTCACCGAGCTCGACCGGGACGGGATCGCGGTCGGCTCGGGCTCGGCGTGCACGTCCAGCGCGCTCGAGCCGTCCCACGTGCTCGCGGCGATGGGCGTCCTCACCCACGGGAACGTCCGGATCGCGATCGACCGCTCGACGACCGAGGAGGACGTCGAGCGCCTCCTCGGGGTGCTGCCGGGCGCCGTCGCCCGCGTGCGCTCCGCGCTCGGGGTCGAGGGCCTGTGAGCACCGACGACGTGCCCGCCGCAGCGGGCGGGGCCCCGGGGCCGGACGTGGTGGACGCCCGCGGGCTGCGCTGCCCGCTCCCCGTGATCCGCCTCGCCGCGGCGGCGCGCGACCATGGGACCGGCGACCTGCTCACCGTCTGGTCGACGGACCCGGCCGCTCGTCTCGACGTGCCGGCCTGGGCACGTATGCGCGGCCACCGCGTCGTCGTGGAGCGCGAGCTGGCCGGCGCACCGGCGGCGTGGGCGATCACGGTCGAGCTCGGTCCCTGAGGGGACGACGAGAGCCCGGCCCCCGAGGGGACCGGGCTCTCGTGGAGTCCGCCGGGGCGGCGCGTCAGCTGAAGGAGCCGCCGCACGCGCAGGCGCTGCCCGCGTTGGGGTTGTCGATGGTGAAGCCCTGCTTCTCGATCGTGTCGGCGAAGTCGATCGTCGCCCCCTCGAGGTACGGGACGCTCATCTTGTCGACCACGACCTCGACGCCGTCGTAGTCGCGCAGGGCATCGCCCTCGAGAAGACGCTCGTCGAAGTAGAGCTGGTAGATCAGGCCGGAACAGCCGCCGGGCTGCACCGCGACGCGCAGACGCAGGTCGTCGCGGCCCTCCTGCTCGAGGAGGGTGCGGACCTTGTCCGCGGCCACATCGGTCAGGTCGACGCCGTGGGTGGCAATCTCGGTGGTCTCGCTCATCTCGTCTCCGCGCTGTCGGGGGCACGTGGTGCCCCGGTGGTGGCCGGCTATCCGTGGCCTCTCGAGCTGGTCCCCCGAGAGATCCCGTCAGGTCCACAACACCACACGTGCCGGTCGTGTTCCCGAGTCTACGACGCGTCCGGGGCGTACGGTCGAACGGCGGTCCCGCCGACGCGCGACGACCCGCACCACCTCCCACGACCCCAGAGGACCGAGACGGCCATGGACCAGGCGCTGCACCTCCTGACGATCGCGACGCGTGACCTCGATGCGACACGCCGTTTCTACGGCGCCCTGGGCTGGAGCGCGCAGCTCGACGTCCCCGGCGAGATCGTGTTCTACCGCTCCGCCGGCGGCCAGCTCCTCGGCTTCTTCGAGGAGTCGAAGTTCGTGCGCGACCAGGGAGTGGTGGAGGGGACGCCGGCGGTGACCGGTCTCACGCTCTCCCACAACGTCGGCTCGCCCGCCGAGGTCGTCGCGCTCGTCGAGCGCATGCTCGCCGCGGGCGCCGAGCTCCGCAAGGCGCCCCAGCAGGGTGAGTTCGGCGGCGTCTTCCACGCGCACGTCGCCGACCCGAACGGTCTCGTCTGGGAGATCGCCCACAACCCGGCGTGGCGGGTGCTTCCCGACGGGAGCGTCGACCTCGGCTGACGCGGTTCGCAGCCCGCGGACGCCTTCCCGGCGCACGGTAGACGGCGCCGGGCTCGGTGTCAGGTGCGCGACCAGGTGCGTGCGACGCGCTCGACGAGGGAGCGCGGCGGGTCCTCGCCCCACGCGTAGACGCCGCTGAGGCCGGCGGCGGCCTGCTCTCGCCGCCCGGCGACGACCGACCGGGCGACGACCACCACCGGCACGGCGTGCCGCGCCGCACGGTGCGCGACCTCGTGCACGACGCCGTCGCCCAGCTCGTGCGCCCCGAGATCGTCCGCGACGACGACCACGAGGTCGGCGTCGGCGAGGCGCTCGTCGAGGCCGACGGCACCGGCGACGACGCGCAGCGCCGGCACGAGCCGACCCCCCAGCGCCGCGACGGCGAAGGCCGCACCGCCGCCGCTGCCCGCACCCGGGACGCCGGCGAGCCGACGCGGGCCCGACGCGGCGAGCAGGTCGCGCCCGAGCGGCCCGCCGCCGTCCCGGTCGAGCACCTCGACAGCCGCGGCCACGTCGTGCGCGAACGCACCGAGCGCGCGCTCCAGGTCCTGGGCGGCCGCGTCGTCGACCCCTCGTGCCGCGAGCGCCGCGCTGGCCCCGTGCAGCCCGAGGAGCGGCGAGTCCGTGGCGACCGCCGCGACGAGGTGGGCTCCGCGCAGGGCGTCCCGGGCCGCTCGCAGCTGGTCTGCCACCGGGGCGTCCCCCGTGCCGGCCAGCGCGCGGAGCAGTCCGGCACCGGCGTCATGGCTACGGGCTCCCCCGGTCCCGAGCACGACGCGTCCAGGGCGCCCGTCGACGGTCCGCGCGGCGTCCGCGCCGAGCGCGAGCAGGTGGCCGAGGGCGTCGGACGCCCGAGGGGCCGTCGAGGCGGCAAGGCTGCGCGCGAGACCGCCGGGCGGGCGGCGGTCGGACGTGTCGTCGAGGGTCCCGAGGTCGTCGGTGGCGGGTACCTGGGAGGCGTCCGCGTAGACCGTGCCGGTGCGGACGTCCCGGCGGACCGCGACCGGCACGTCCCGGCCGCCCGGGCCGGGGACCACGCCGGCGAGCAGCTCGGGCGCGACGAGGGCGACGGCGTCGAGGAAGGCCGGTCCTGAGCTCGCGAGCCCGGCGTGCTGGACCCGCACCCCGTCCCGAGGGCGTCCGGCGGTGGCCTCTGCCGTCTCCGCCCACCAGCGCGCGACGTCGCGAGGAGCCGGCACCGACCGCGCGGACGCCGGCTCGCCGTCCCCGCCCGGCCACGCGGGCGCCGGGTCGCCCGCCTCGTCCGGCCACGCGCCGTCGGGCACGGAGGGACCGGTCGACCCGGTGACGAGGACGCGCATGCGGGGATTGTGCCAGCCCGCGGGCGGACGAGAAGGCCGCACGACGGCCCGGGCCGGGCGAGGACATGACGACGACGCGCTGTGCGACGATGGTCCCGTGAGCACTGGTAGCACCTTGCTGGACTCCGGCCTGACCGGTCCCGACGCGGCTTCTCGCGGGAACGGCTCCGGCTTCGCCGAGCCCGCTTCCTCCGCCCTCCTGCTGCTCGGGCAGGGCCGCGACCTCGCGTCCGAGCGCGGCGTCGAGTGCGTCGGTGACCTGCCCGCGCCGAGCGACCCGGACCTCGTGGAGCGTGCGCGCGCGGCGCGCGCGGCGCTGGGCGAGCGCGCGTTCGTCCTCGGCCACCACTACCAGCGCGACGAGGTGATCGACTTCGCCGACGTCACGGGCGACTCGTTCAAGCTCGCGCGCGAGGCCGCCGCACGGCCCGAGGCGGAGTTCATCCTCTTCTGCGGCGTGCACTTCATGGCGGAGAGCGCGGACATCCTCACGTCCGACGCGCAGCAGGTCGTCCTGCCGGACCTCGCCGCGGGCTGCTCGATGGCCGACATGGCGGCGATCGACCAGGTCGAGGACGCGTGGGACGTGCTGGAGGAGGCGGGGATCGCCGACTCGACGATCCCCGTGACGTACATGAACTCGTCCGCGGCGATCAAGGCGTTCACGGGTCGGCACGGCGGCACGGTGTGCACGTCGTCCAACGCGGAGGTCGCGCTGCGCTGGGCGTTCGAGCAGGTGGGTGGCGTCGACGGCACGGGCAAGGTGCTCTTCCTGCCCGACCAGCACCTGGGCCGCAACACGGCGGTGCTCAAGCTCGCGATGTCGCTCGACGACTGCGTCGTGTTCGACCCGCGCAAGCCGAACGGCGGCCTGACCGACGCCGAGCTGCGCGACGCGCGCATGATCCTGTGGCGCGGTCACTGCTCGGTGCACGGACGGTTCTCCGCGAAGAACGTGAGCGACATCCGGGCCGCGGTGCCCGACGTCAACGTGCTCGTGCACCCGGAGTGCAAGAACGAGGTGGTCACCGCGGCGGACCTGGTGGGCTCGACCGAGTTCATCATCCAGACGCTCGACGCCGCGGAGCCGGGGTCGTCCTGGGCGATCGGCACGGAGCTCAACCTCGTGCGGCGCGTCGCCCGCGCCCACCCGGACAAGCAGGTGCACTACCTCGACTCGACGGTGTGCTTCTGCTCGACGATGAACCGGATCGACCTGCCGCACCTCGTGTGGGCGATGGAGTCGCTCGCCGCGGGCCGCGTGGTCAACCGGATCGTCGTGGACGCCGACGACGCGCACTGGGCGCGCGTCGCGCTCGACCAGATGCTGGCCCTGCCGGGGATCTAGCGGCCCGGCGCGACGAGGCCGTCGAGACACCGGCGGCACGCGGAGGTGGGTGCATGAGCACCGGCAACGGGATGAACGTCGGCATCTTCGTGTTCGACGAGGCGGAGGAGCTCGACGTCGCGGGCCCGTTCGAGGTCCTCACCGCGTGGGCGGAGCACTCCGCCATCAAGCCGCACGTCTCGACGTTCTCCTGGGACGGTGGCGGCGTACGCCTCGCGAAGGGTCTGCGGCTCGTCCCGGACCGGTCGGCCGACGACGTCGGGCCGCTGCACGTGCTCGTGCACCCCGGCGGCTGGGGCACGCGCACGCTCCTCGCCGACGGCGCGCACCTCGAGTGGCTGCACGCGATGCGCGCGCAGACGCCCCTCATCGCGAGCGTGTGCACGGGCTCGCTCGTGCTCGCGGCCGCCGGCCTGCTCGCAGGGCGTCCGGCGACGACGCACTGGGCCCACTACGACGACCTCGCCGAGATCGACCCGAGCGTCGTGCTCGACACCGAGGCGCGCTACGTCGACGACGGCGACGTCGTGACGTCGGCGGGCGTCTCGGCGGGCATCGACATGGCGCTGCACCTCGTGGCCCGGCTCGAGAGCCCGGACGTGGCCCGCGCCGTGCGGCGCGCGATCCAGTACGACCCGTCCCCGCCGGTCTAGCAGCGAGCCGACGAGAGCTCAGCCCGCGGTGGAGGACGCGGAGCGTCGCGAGCGGTAGCGGCCGGAGCGGTGCGCCCAGACGTCGAACGCCACCGTGCAGAACGGCGGGACGGTCGCCGCGAGCGCGAGGAACGTGGTCCAGAGCGACCAGCGCACGCGCACCGCGACGGCTGCGGCGAGCGCGACGTAGACCAGCACGAGCCCGCCGTGGACCGGTCCGAAGATCTCGACCCCTCGCTCGGTCGTCCCGGCGACCCACTTGAGGTACATCCCGACGAGCAGGCCCGCCCAGGAGAACGCCTCGGCGATCGCGACGGCGCGGAACGCGCGCACGACCCACGGGTGCCGTGCCGGGTCGGGGGTGGCGGTGGGGCGAGGTGCGGTGCTCGTCGTCGTCACGCCGCGCATCCTCGCACACTCCCGTCGGTACCTGATACCGGTGGTCCGGGATAGTAGCCTGCGACCGTGACCCGCCAGCTCCAGCTCCTCGTCGCCAGCAGGATGCCCCGCAGAGCAGTCCCCGGCCGGGACCCTCTCGACCCGTCGGTGACGCACCTCCGTGTCCACCCCGGCGACCTCGACTTCTACCTGCACGTGAACAACGGCGTGTACCTGCAGATGATGGACGTCGCGCGCAGCAACTACATCGCCGACCTCGGCGGCTTCTCGCTCCTCAAGGGCAAGGGGTGGTACCCGGTGGTCGCGGCGTCGACGGTGAAGTACCGCCGCTCGCTGCAGCTGTGGGACCGGTTCGAGATCACGACGCGCGTGGTCGGCTGGGACGAGCGCGTCGTCTACCTCGAGCAGGTGTTCACGCGCCGCGGCGACCTGTGCGCGCGGGGCCTCGTCGCGGGCCGGTTCCTCGCCCGCGGCTCCGGGGACCGAGTGCCGGCACCCGACGTCGTCGGGCTGCTCGGCGGTGACGTGGTCTCGCCCGAGCTCCCCGACGACGTCGCGGCCTGGGCCCGCGCGCTCGACGTCGCCCACCGCACCTTCTGAGCCCGGAGCTCCCCGCTGGTGGTTCGATGGGCGGATGGGAACCGATCCGTTCGACGCCACGATGGTGCCCGCGCTCCCCTGCCCCGACATCGACGCGGTGCGCGACTTCTGGGTGGACCTCGGGCTCGTCGTCACCTACCGCCAGCTCCGCCCGAACCCGTACCTCGTGGTGCGGCGCGGGGGGTTCGAGATCCACTACTTCGGGCTCGACGGCGTCGCCCCCGAGGACTCGTACAGCACGTGCATCGCGCTCGTCGACGACACCGCGCCGGTGTTCGAGACCTTCGCCGCCGGTCTGCGCGCCCGGTACGGTCGGCTGCCCCTGACCGGCGTCCCGCGCATCACGCGCCCACGCCGCCGCGCCAACGTGGGCGGCACGACCGGGTTCAGCGTCGTCGACCCGGCAGGCAACTGGGTACGCGTCATGCGTGGTGCACCCCCAGGTGCCGGGAGCCCCGAAGGGGACGGCGTCCCCGAGGACCGGCAGGGCCAGCCCGGCCAGCACGGCCAGCACGGCCAGCCCGGCCAGCCCGGTCAGGGGTCCGGCACCGAGGACGACTCGGCCCGCAAGGCCTACGCCGAACGGCCCGCGGGCAGGGTCGCGCGGGCGATCGACGACGCCGTCGTGCAGGCCGACTCCCACGGCGACGCCGTGCAGGGCCGCCGGATCCTCGCGGGCGCGCTGCGGCGTGCGGGCGACGACACCGACCCCGTCGACCACGTGCGCGCGCTCGCCTACCTCGCGGAGCTCGCCGTGCGCACGGACGACCCCGACGCGGCCCGGGAGCACCTGCACGCCCTCGCGGCGCTCGTCCCGACGCTCGACGAGGCCGACCGCCAGGCCGTCGGCACGGAGCTCGAGGACGCCGCCGAGCTCCGCGCGAGCCTCGAGGCCTGAGCCCGGCCCCTCCGCGGGCGCGTCAGCCGACGACGCCGCCGAGCCGCGCGAGGAGCAGCGCCTCGGCGAGCACGACCTTCTCGAGCTCGCCCAGGTGCACCGACTCGTTCGCGCCGTGGGCGCGCGAGTCGGGGTCCTCGACGCCCGTGACGAGGATCGCGGCGTCGGGGAAGACGTCGAGCAGGTCCGCGATGAAGGGGATCGAGCCGCCGATGCCGATGTCGACCGGGTCGGTGCCCCACGAGGTGGCGAACGCCCAGCGCGCGGCCTGCATCGCCGCGGAGTCGGCGGGCGCGAGGAAGGGCTTGCCCTGCTCGCCGTCGCGCACGGAGACGCGCGCGCCGAACGGCGCGTTCGCCTCGAGGTGCGCGCGCAGCGCCGCCATCGCGGCCGCCGGGTCCTGTCCCGGCGCGAGGCGCACGGACAGCTTCGCGGTGGCGCGCGGCGTCAGCGTGTTCGAGGCGTGCGCGACGCTCGGCGCGTCGAGGCCGATGACGGCGATCGCCGGCTTGGTCCACAGGCGCCCGGCGATGCTCCCCCGGCCGGCGAGGACCGTGCCGTCGAGGAGCGACGAGTCCGCGCGGAAGTCGGCCTCCGCGTAGTCGACCGTGGGCTCGGCCCCGACGACGAGCCCGTCCACCGCGACGTCGCCCGCGTCGTCGTGCAGCGTGGCGATCAGGCGGGCGAGCAGCGTGACGGCGTCGAGCACGGGACCGCCGAACATGCCCGAGTGCACGGCGTGATCGAGAACGGCGACCTCGACCTCGCAGTCGACGAGGCCCCGGAGCGACGTCGTGAGCGCAGGCACGCCGATCTTCCAGTTCGCCGAGTCGGCCACGACGATGACGTCCGCCGCGAGCAGGTCGCGGTGCTGCGTGAGGAACGGCAGGAACGTCGGGGAGCCGACCTCCTCCTCGCCCTCGACGAACACGGTGACGCCCACCGGGAGGTCCCCGAGCGTCGCGAGGGTGCGTAGCGCGCCGAGGTGGGCGACGACGCCCGCCTTGTCGTCGGCCGCGCCGCGCCCGTACAGACGGCCGTCGCGCTCGGTCGGGACGAACGGCGCGGTGTCCCACGCGGCGTCGTCACCGGGGGGCTGCACGTCGTGGTGGGCGTAGAGCAGGACGGTCGGCGCGCCGTCGGGCGCGGGACGGCGCGCGACGACGGCGGGTGCGCCCTCGCGCCCGTCCTCGGTGGTCGCGCGCAGCACCTGGACCTCCGGGAGCCCGGAGTCGCGCAGCAGCGCGGCGACGGCGTCGGCGCTCGCCGCGACGTGGGCGGGGTCGAACGCGGCGTTCGAGACGCTCGGGATGCGCACGAGCGCCTCGAGGTCCGCACGCAGGGCGGGGAACAGGCCGGCGACCGTCTCGCGCAGCGTGGTCGCGAAGGCCGGGTCGGTGGAGTCGGGTGAGTTCGTCACGACGAGCACCGTACGTCACGCGCCCGAGCGCCGGCAGGCTCTGCGCCGTCCGGTCCGGTTCCCCGGGCAGCACGCCGGAGGCGGGTGAGGAGGGTGCTCGCTCTCGACTACGCTGGACCCGTGTTCTCCCGCAACAAGTCCGGCGCCACGCCGCCTGCCCCCGACCCCGTCGACGCGGCGGCGGAGATCGAGCGGGCCGGTGGCCCCACGGCAGCCAGCAAGGGCCGCCCGACGCCCAAGCGCAAGGTCTCCGAGGCCGCGAACAAGCGGCCCCTCGTGCCGAACGACCGCCGCGCGGCGGCGAAGTCGGCCCGGGAGAAGCAGCGCGAGATGCGCGACCGCCAGTACCAGGCGATGCAGACCGGCGACGAGCGCTACCTCCCGCCGCGCGACAAGGGCCCCGTCCGCCGTTACGTGCGCGACCACGTGGACGCCCGCTGGAACCTCGGCGAGTTCTTCCTCCCGATCGCCCTCGTCTTCATCGTCATGTCGCTGCTCACGGCCCAGAACCAGGGCCTCGCGTTCGTCACGGTCATGGCGCTCTACGTCATCGTCCTGCTGACGATCGTCGACGCGTTCATCATGTGGCGCGGGCTGCGCAAGCGGCTGGTCCGGAAGTTCGGCGAGGTGCCGAAGGGCACCGTCATGTACGCCGTGATGCGCGCGTTCCAGCTGCGCCGGGCGCGCCTGCCGAAGCCGGTGCACAAGAAGCACGGCGTCTACCCGGAGTGACGGCCGGAACCGTCGGGCGGCCGTCCGCCGGTTCCTCGGGCAACCGTCTCGGCCGATAGGTTAGGGCCATGCCCAACTACCGCTACCTCGGCAACTCGGGTCTCAAGATCTCCGAGATCACCTACGGCAACTGGCTCACCCACGGCTCGCAGGTCGAGAACGACACCGCCACCGCGTGCGTCCACGCCGCGCTCGACGCCGGCATCACGTCGTTCGACACCGCGGACGTCTACGCGAACACGAAGGCCGAGCAGGTCCTCGGCGACGCCCTCAAGGGCCAGCGCCGCGAGTCGCTCGAGATCTTCACCAAGGTCTACTGGCCGACCGGCCCCGCCGGCCCCAACGACTCCGGCCTGTCGCGCAAGCACGTCATGGAGTCGATCAACGGCTCGCTGACGCGTCTCGGTACGGACTACGTCGACCTCTACCAGGCGCACCGGTTCGACACCGAGACCCCGCTCGAGGAGACGATGCAGGCGTTCGCCGACATCGTCCGCCAGGGCAAGGCGCTGTACATCGGCGTCTCGGAGTGGACCGCCGACCAGATCCGCGCGGGCCACGCCCTCGCGAAGGACCTCGGCTTCCAGCTCATCTCGTCGCAGCCCCAGTACTCGATGCTGTGGCGCGTCATCGAGGACGAGGTCGTGCCGACCTCGCGCGAGCTCGGCGTGTCGCAGATCGTCTGGTCCCCGATGGCCCAGGGTGTGCTGTCCGGCAAGTACGTCCCCGGCCAGCCGCTGCCCGAGGGCTCGCGCGCCACGGACGACAAGGGCGGCGCGCGCATGATCCAGCGCTTCATGACCGACGACGTCCTGTCCCGCGTGCAGGGCCTCAAGCCGGTCGCGGACGAGCTCGACCTCTCCATGGCTCAGCTCGCCGTCGCGTGGGTCCTGCAGAACGACAACGTCGCGGCGGCACTCGTCGGCGCCTCGCGCCCCGAGCAGGTCGCGGAGAACGTCAAGGCCGCCGGTGTCACGATCCCGGCCGAGCTCATGGCGCGCATCGACGAGGTGCTCGGCGACGTCGTCGAGCGCGACCCGGGCAAGACGACGGAGGGTACTCCGCAGAAGCGTCCGTCCTGACGCAGGACCGCACGACGTACCGCACGACGCGCGGGGCGCCCGGCCGGGTGCCCCGCGCGTCGTCGTCCCACCGGCCCGGGCGTCGGGCATGCCTCCCTCGCCCGGACCGGAGTCTCACCGCGCCGGCGCGGTCGCCTCCGCACGCGGGACCGGCACCCCGTCCGCCGGCACGTCGCACGACGGCGCCCCATGGGTCGTCGCCTCGTCCCCCGTCGCCTCGTCCCCCGTCGTCCCGTCCACCGTCGCCCGGCGCGGACGACCCGCAGCCGCCAGGCCGCGCGGCGCGAACCAGCGCGACGTGGTCTGGACGATCGGCCCGACCCCGACGGCGTAGGCCAGCGTCGCCCAGCCGAGCGTCCCGCCCAGCGCCCAGCCGATCGACACCACGACGATCTCGATGAGCGTGCGCACGAGCCGCACGGACCGGCCCGTCCGGGCGACGAGACCGGTCATGAGGCCGTCGCGCGGCCCGGGCCCGAGACGCACGCCGAGGTAGGCCGACGTCGCCACGCCGTTGAGCACGACGCCGCCGAGCGCGAGGGCGATGCCCGCGCCGGTGCCCGGCGACGGCACGACCCGCTCGACGAGGGCGATCGCCGGGTCGATGCTCACGCCGATGACCACGACGTTCGCGAGCGTCCCGATCCCCGGCCGCTGCCGCAGCGGGATCCACGCCAGGAGCGCGAGCGCGCTCAGGGCCACGACGACGACGCCGAACGGGAGCCCGGTCCGCTCCACGATGCCCTGGTGGAGCACGTCCCACGGCATCCCGCCCTGGCCGGCGTGCAGGAGCATCGCCATGGACAGCGCATAGCCGAGCAGGCCGAGGAAGAGCTGGACGGTGCGACGGAACGGTGACATGGCCACCATCCTGTGGTCTCATTGGCATCACCTTCTATAGCCAATACAGAGGAAGTGGCCTGATGAGCGTCGCGCGAACGACTCGTGACGAGGTGCGGCCGGCCAGCCGGCCGGCCGCCGCGAGCGCCGGGCTCGACGTGCACCGCCACCTCTCCCCCGCGGCGACCGTCCGGCTCCTCGGACGCTGGCACGCGGGCGGGCCCGCCTACGTCGCGCTCGCGGACGCCCTGCGCGCCGCCGTGCTCGCCGGCACCCTCGCGCCGCACACGAGGCTGCCCTCGGAACGCGACCTCGCGACGGCGCTCGGCGTCTCCCGCACGACGACGGCCGCCGCCTTCCGGCGGCTGCGCGAGCTCGGCTTCGCGCAGTCGCGCACGGGCGCCGGCACCGTCGTCGTGCTCCCGCACGGCGGCCGACGCCGGTCCGCGGCGCGACCCGCCGGCGGCGACGCCCCGGCACCCGCCGGCCTGCCGGGCACCGGGTCCGCCGTCGATCTCGCCGACCTGTCGCAGGCGACGTCCGCGGCCCCGTCGGGGCTGCACGCCGCCTACGGGCGCGCGCTCGAGCGGCTGCCCGAGCACCTGGCCGGAGGCGGGTACGAGCCGTACGGCGTCGCGTCGCTGCGCGAGGCGGTCGCGGCGCGCTTCACGGCGCGCGGCACGCCGACCGACCCCGACCAGGTCCTCGTCACCACGGGTGCCCAGCACGCCATCACGACGCTCGCGGCGACGCTCCTCGGCAGCGGCGACCGGGCCGTCGTCCAGTCGCCGACGTACTACCACGCGATGGAGGCGCTGCGCAGGGCCGGGGCACGTCTCGTCGCGCTGCCCGTCGGCCGCGGTGGACCGGGAGCGGCGCCCGGCTTCGACGTCGGCCTCTTCGAGTCCACCCTGCGGCAGGTGTCGCCGAGGCTCGTCTACCTGGTGCCCGACTTCCACAACCCGACGGGCTACACGCTCACGCCCGACGAGCGCGCGGGCGTCCGCGAGG
Source organism: Cellulosimicrobium sp. So1_17 (assembly GCF_055181235.1). Taxonomy (NCBI): domain Bacteria; kingdom Bacillati; phylum Actinomycetota; class Actinomycetes; order Micrococcales; family Promicromonosporaceae; genus Cellulosimicrobium; species Cellulosimicrobium sp. So1_17. The sequence goes on along the minus strand of NZ_CM143702.1, from coordinate 389,314 downwards.
CGGCGGCGCGCCACCGCGTGACCGTCGTGGGCGACGAGACCCTCACGGACCTGTCCCTGGACACGGACCCCGACGACGAGGGCGACGTCGCGCCGCCTCTCGCCGGGGACGGCACGTCGCCGTACGTCGTGACGGTCGGCTCGGCGTCGAAGTCCTTCTGGGGCGGCCTGCGCGTGGGGTGGGTGCGCGCGCACCCCGACCTCGTCGCTCGGCTCGCCCGCACGCGCCAGTCGGCGGACATCGCGACCGCGGTGCTCGAGCAGCTCGCGGTCGTCGAGCTCCTCGAGGACCGGACGGCGCTCCTCGCCGAGCGCCGCGTCGTGCTGCGCGAGCAGCGCGACCTCGTCTGCGGGCTGCTCGCCGAGGCCCTGCCGGAGTGGCACGTCCCGGTGCCCCCCGGCGGGCTGTCCCTGTGGGCGGAGGTGGGTGCGCCGCTCGCGCACGCGTTCGCGGCGGCGGCCGCCGCCGAGGGCGTGCTCGTCAACGCCGGACCGACGTTCACCCCGGACGGCAGCTCGACCGACCGGCTGCGCCTGACGTTCTCGCGCCCGGCCGAGGACCTCCGACGGGCCGTTCCTCGCCTCGTGGCCGCGTGGGACCGCGTCCGGGCCTGAGCCGACGCGCGATCGCGTCCGCGTGCGACGACGCATGCGCGGGACTCAGCCCGCCCGGAGCTCCACGGGTGCCGTCGCCTGGGCGCCGTCGTGCAGGAGCCGCGCGACGACCGCGCCCCCTGCCGCGAGCGAGCGCCACGACTCCCCGAGCCACTGCTCGGCGTCGAACTGCGTCGTGAAGACCGGGCTCACCGGCGAGCCGATCGGGCGCCCGTCGGCGTCGTCGAGCTCCCAGACCCACTGCGGCCGGATCATCGTGCCTCCTCCGTGTCCGTCCCCGTGCCCGTCCCCGTGCCCCGGACGTTCGCGCCCGGCTCCGGGTGGCGCACGAGCGAGCGGTTGATGCGGGCAGCCCACAGCGGCCCCTGGTAGAGGAAGCCGGTGTACCCCTGGACGAGGTCGGCGCCCGCGTGCAGGTAGTCCCGCGCGTCGTGGGGGGTCGTGATGCCGCCCACGCCGATGATCGCGCGCCCGTCGCCGAGCCGCTCGCGCAGCCGCGCGACGACCGCTCGCCCGCGGGCGAGCACCGGCGGGCCGGACAGCCCGCCCGGCCCGCGGTCGTGGCCGATCGTCGTGTTCACGGCTACCACCCCGTCGAGGTCCAGCTCGTCGACGAGGTCCGCGACCGCGTCGACGTCGTCGTCGGCCAGGTCGGGCGCGATCTTCACGAGGAGCGGGACGCGGCCGACGCCCGCGGCGCCGGTCGAGGCGTCCGCGGCCTCGCGCACGGCCACGAGGATCGGGCGCAGCGACTCCACCTCCTGCAGGTCGCGCAGGCCGGGCGTGTTGGGCGACGACACGTTGACCACCAGGTAGTCCGCGAACGGTGCGAGCAGGCTCGCGCTCGTGGCGTAGTCGCCCGGCGCCTCCGCCGCGGGCGTGACCTTCGTCTTCCCGATGTTCGCCCCGACGATCACCGCGCGGCCGGCGGGCGTGGCGCGCAGCGCCTCGAGCCTCCGGGCCGCCGCCGCCGCGCCCTCGTTGTTGAACCCCATGCGGTTGCGCACCCCGCGCACGTCGAGCTCGCGCCACAGGCGCGGCTTCTCGTTGCCCGGCTGGGCGTGCGCCGTCACGGTCCCGACCTCGACGAACGCGAAGCCCAGCATCGTCAGACCACGGATCGCGCGCGCGTTCTTGTCGAACCCGCCCGCGAGGCCGAAGGGTGCCGGGAACACGCGCCCGAGCACCTCGACGCTGCCGCGCCCCCCGGCCCCGCGGCCGAGGTAGGGCGCGAGCGCGCCCTGCACGACGTCGCGCAGCACGGGCACCCGTCCGGCGGCGGAGATGAGGGTGAACGCGACCTCGTGGGCCCGCTCGGGGTCCATGCGCGTGAAGACGGTGTCGAACAGCAGCGAGTACAGGACGGGGCGGCGGCTCATGCGACGTCCTCCGGGGTGTCGTGGGCGGACGGGCGGGCGGTCCCGCTCGCGGGGGTCGCGTCGTCGGGCATGCTGCTCGGCGGGCCGTCGGGACGCTCGTCGGGCCGGGCGCGCGTGCGCCACAGCCACCACAGGCCGACGAACGGCAGGACGAGCGGCACGTAGCCGTAGCCCTGACCGAAGCCGGACCACACGGTCGCGCGCGGGAAGGCCGCGGCGTCGACGAGCGAGAGCGTCCCGACGGCCAGCACGCCGACGAGCTCGACGCCCACCGCGCACCAGGCGACCCGCCGGGCCACCGGGCCGCCACGAGCCAGCGCGACGGTCGCGACGACGTAGACGACCGCCGCGAACGCCGACAGGCCGTACGCGAGCGGCGCCTCGTGCCAGTCGCGCAGCAGCTGCACGCCGGCACGTGCCGTGGCGGCGACGGCGAAGATGCCGTAGACGACGACCAGGACGCGGCCGAACCCGCTGCCGGTCGAGCGGGGTGCGCTCATCGAGACCTCCGGGTCACGTGTTCCAGATCTGCCAGACCCGCCACTCGAGGAAGGCCACGGTGAGCGCGGCGACGGCGAGCACCACCGAGCTCCAGCGCGTGCGCTCGGCGAACGCCCACAGCGCGGCGACGGGCAGGACGAACAGCGCGGTCACGAGGTAGCCCCACAGGAGCACGGGGTCGGTCGGGGCCGTCCCGGTCGCACCGAGGATCCCGAGGACGACGCACTGGACGAGGATCAGGCCCTCGACGACGCTGGCGCCCCAGAGCTGGCGCAGGACCACCGCCCGGTCCCGGACCACGAAGACCACCGCCCAGCCTGCGAGCGCCACGCACGCCGCGACGACGGCGAGCACGAGGGGAAGGACCACGCCGCCGAGCGTACCGGCGGTCGCGCGCCCGGGCGGAATCCGCCCGGCCGCGGGGTTAGCATCGCCGGTGTGGCTGAACTGACCGTCTCCAGCAAGAATCCCGCCGGTGCCAAGGTCGACGTGCTCGTCGTCGGCACCCACACGTCGTCGGACGGCGTGGCGATCGTCGGGGGCGACCTGCCCCGCGCGGTCGTCGCCGGCCTCGAGGACCTCGCTCCCGCGCTCGGCATCACCGGTGCCGCCGACGAGGTGCGCAAGGTCCCCGCGGGCGCCGACCTCGCGGCCGACGTGCTCGTGCTGGTCGGGCTGGGAGCCCGCCGTGCCGACGGCACGTTCGGCACCGAGGCGCTGCGCCGTGCCGCGGGCGCCGCGGTGCGAGCGCTCGCGGGCACGGCCTCCGTCGCGGTGGCGCTGCCCGTCGAGGACGCCGCCGACGTCGCCGCCGTCGCCGAGGGCGCGCTGCTCGGCGCGTACACCTTCACGCGGTACCGCACGGGCGAGGCCGCGCGCGCCGCGTCGGCGCAGCCGGTGGCGACCGTCGAGGTGCTCGCGGGGAACGCCCGCAGCGCGGCCGTGAAGACCGCCGTCGAGCGTGCGCGCGTCGTCGCGGACGCCGTCAACGCGACGCGCGACCTCGTCAACGCGGCGCCGAACGACCTCTTCCCCGCCGCGTTCGCCGACGCGGCGAAGCAGGCCGTGAAGGACTCCGCGGCCAAGGGCATCAAGGTCACCGTCCTCGACGACAAGGCGCTCGTCGCGGGCGGCTACGGCGGCCTCGTCGGGGTGGGCCAGGGCTCGACGCGCGGGCCGCGCCTCGTCAAGGTTGCCTACTCCCCCTCGCGTCCGGCCGCCAAGGTCGCGCTCGTCGGCAAGGGCATCACGTTCGACTCGGGCGGCATCTCCATCAAGCCCGCGAAGGGCATGGAGGCCATGAAGTCCGACATGGCCGGCGCCGCGGCCGTCCTGAGCACGGTCGTGGCGGCCGCCCGCCTGGGCCTGCCCGTCGCCGTCACCGGCTGGCTGTGCCTCGCGGAGAACATGCCGTCGGGCACCGCCCAGCGCCCGTCGGACGTCATCACGATCCGCGGCGGCAAGACGGTCGAGGTGCTCAACACGGACGCCGAGGGCCGCCTCGTGATGGCCGACGGGCTCGTCGCGGCGGTCGAGGAGAAGCCGGACGTCGTGCTCGACGTCGCGACGCTCACCGGCGCGCAGATGGTCGCGCTGGGCAACCGGGTGTCGGCGGTCATGGGTGCCGACGACGTGCGGGCCGAGGTCGTCGCGTCGGCGCAGTCCGCGGGCGAGCAGTTCTGGCCGATGCCCCTGCCCGAGGAGCTCGGCGCGTCGCTCAAGTCGAAGGTCGCGGACCTCGCCAACATCGGGGACCGGTTCGGCGGCATGCTCGTCGCCGGGCTGTTCCTCCAGGAGTTCGTCGGGTCGACGCCGTGGGCGCACCTCGACATCGCGGGCCCCGCGTTCAACGAGGGGTCGGCGCACGGCTACACGCCCGTGGGCGGTACCGGCGTCGCCGTGCGCACGCTGCTCTCGCTCGTCGAGGGACGCGCCGCACGCTGAGCGCGGAGGACTCGCGCCGGCGTCAGTGCCGACGCTGGCGCGAGTTCCAGTCCCGCATGCGCTGCGGGTACCCCGTGAACCGCACGTTGTAGACGGGGACGCCGAGCGAGCCCGCGACGTCGAAGGCCGTCCGCTCGTCCGGCACGCGCCGTCGCGTCCACTCGCCGGTGGTCGCGATGAGCAGGAGCGTCGCTCCCGTGTCAGGCGTCGGCGGCTCGACGTACGCCTCGACGCCCACGCGCGTGCGGACGAAGTCCTGCAGGTGCGCGAGGGTCGCCCTGCGGGCGTCCGACGAGGCTGCCGGGGACGAGGCCGCGGCCGAGCTCCTGGTCGGACGACGGGAGAACAGTCGTGAGAGCCGGGACACACCGGCAGGGTACAGCGCGGTGCTGGACGGTTCCCGGGCGGGCGCGCGGCCACATCGGCGTGCCGGTCCGCCCGGTCCCCTGCCACGTTCCTGTCTCCATCGTCACAGCCGTCAGGGCCGTCCTCGATTGGGGAGGCGGTGCCCGAGGTGCCAAGATGGCTCCGGAGAACGTTCACGTACCGTGGGCCGGGACCCACCGGTCCCGTCGGCCCGTCGTCGTGCCGTGGACGTCCGACACCGCTCTCCCCTCCCTGAAGGAGTCGCACGTGGCCGAACCCGCCACACCATCCGGCACCCCGTCGGACGTCGTCGTCCTGGGCGGAGGCAGCGCCGGCTACGCGACGGCGCTGCGGGCCGCGCAGCTCGGCCTCGACGTCGTGCTCGTCGAGTCGGGCAAGCTGGGCGGGACGTGCCTGCACAACGGGTGCATCCCGACGAAGGCCCTGCTGCACGCGGCCGAGCTCGCCGACGGCGCGCGAGAGGGCGCCCGGTTCGGTGTCCGCAGCACCTTCGACGGCGTCGACATGGCCGGGGTGAACAGCTACAAGGACGGCGTGGTCGCAGGGCTCTACAAGGGCCTGCAGGGACTCGTCGCGTCGCGCGGCATCACCTACGTCGAGGGGCACGGCCGCCTCGTCGGGCCGGACACCGTCGAGGTCGACGGCACCCGGTACACCGGCCGCCACGTCGTCCTCGCCACCGGCTCGTACTCCCGGACGCTGCCCGGTCTCGAGATCGGCGGCCGCGTCGTCACGTCCGACCAGGCGCTCGGTCTCGACCGGGTCCCGTCCTCGGTGGTCGTGCTCGGCGGCGGCGTCATCGGCGTCGAGTTCGCGAGCGTGTGGAGGTCCTTCGGCGCCGACGTCCAGATCGTCGAGGCCCTGCCGCACCTGGTCCCGAACGAGGACGTGGCGCTGTCGAAGTCGCTCGAGCGCGCGTTCCGCAAGCGCGGCATCCAGTTCTCGCTCGGCGACCGGTTCGCGGGCGTCAAGGAGACCGACTCCGGGGTCACGGTCACGCTCGAGTCCGGCACGACCTTCGACGCGGAGCTGCTGCTCGTCGCCGTCGGTCGCGGGCCCCGCACGGCCGACCTCGGGTACGAGGAGCAGGGCGTCACGCTCGACCGCGGTTTCGTCGTGGTCGACGAGCGCCTCCACACCGGCGTCGGCAACATCTGGGCCGCGGGCGACATCGTCCCCGGCCTGCAGCTCGCGCACCGCGGCTTCGCGCAGGGCATCTTCCTCGCCGAGCAGATCGCCGGCCTCGAGCCGACGCCGCTCGTCGAGTCGTCGATCCCCCGCGTGACCTACTGCGAGCCCGAGGTCGCGTCCGTCGGGCTCACCGAGGCCGACGCCAGGACGACCTTCGGGGACGACGCCGTCGAGACCCTCGAGTACAACCTCGCGGGCAACGGCAAGAGCAAGATCCTCGGGACGAGCGGCTTCGTGAAGCTCGTCCGCCGCAAGGACGGGCCCGTCGTCGGCGTGCACATGATCGGTGCGCGCGTCGGCGAGCTCGTGGGCGAGGGCCAGCTCATCGTGGGCTGGGAGGCGTACCCGGAAGACGTCGCCGCCCTGGTCCACGCCCATCCCACCCAGAACGAGGCACTCGGAGAGGCGCACCTGGCACTCGCCGGCAAGCCTCTGCACGCCCACAACTGACCCCCAACGATCGAAGGAGACCAGGCAGGTCATGTCTGAGAACGTGCAGATGCCGGCACTCGGCGAGTCCGTCACCGAGGGCACCGTCACCCGTTGGCTCAAGTCCGTCGGCGACACCGTCGAGGTCGACGAGCCCTTGCTCGAGGTGTCCACCGACAAGGTCGACACCGAGATCCCCTCCCCCGTCGCAGGCGTCCTCGAGCAGATCCTCGTCCAGGAGGACGAGACCGTCGAGGTCGGCGCGAACCTGGCCGTCATCGGGTCCGGCGAGGGCGGCGGCTCCGCCGCTCCCGCGCAGGCCGAGGAGCCCGCGGCCGAGGAGAAGCCGGCCGAGGAGCCGGCCCCGCAGGCCGAGGACCCCGCGCCCGCTGCCCAGGAGGCTCCCGCGCAGGAGGCCCCCGCGCAGTCCGAGCAGCCCGCGGGCGGTTCGGGTGGCGAGGAGATCAAGCTCCCCGCGCTCGGCGAGTCCGTCACCGAGGGCACCGTCACGCGCTGGCTCAAGGCCGTCGGCGACAGCGTCGAGGTCGACGAGCCGCTGCTCGAGGTCTCGACCGACAAGGTCGACACCGAGGTCCCGTCGCCCGTCGCGGGCACCGTCCAGCAGATCCTCGTCCAGGAGGACGAGACGGTCGAGGTCGGCGCGGTCCTCGCGATCGTCGGCTCGGGCGCTGCCCCGGCCGCGGCGCAGGAGGCTCCGAAGCAGGAGGCCCCCGAGGCGGCGCAGCCGCAGGAGACGCCCGAGCAGGAGGCGCCGTCGGCGCCGACCGAGGCGCAGACCCCGGCCAGCGAGGCGGACGTCCCGGCGCAGGCGGCCCAGGAGGAGGCGCCCGCGACGAGCGCTCCCGCGCAGCCGTCCGAGCCCGCGCAGGAGGCTCCCTCGGCACCGGGGGCGACCCCGGCACCCGCCGCGAAGGCCGGTGGCACGTACCTCACGCCGCTCGTGCGCAAGCTCGCGGCCGACAAGGGCGTGGACCTGTCGACCCTGACGGGCACGGGTGTCGGTGGCCGTGTCCGCAAGGAGGACGTCCTCGAGGCGGCGCGCAAGGCCGAGGAGGCCAAGGCGTCCGCTGCGGCCCCCGCTGCCGCGGCGTCGGCTCCCGCCGCGCCGAAGAAGCCGTCCGTCCCCGCCGTGTCGCCGCTGCGCGGCACCACGGAGAAGACGAGCCGGCTGCGCAAGCTCGTCGCGAGCCGCATGGTCGAGGCGCTCAGCACGCAGGCCCAGCTCACGACGGCGGTCGAGGTGGACGTCACGCGCGTCGCCGCTCTCCGCAACCGCGCGAAGGCGGACTTCAAGGCGCGCGAGGGTGCGAACCTCACGTTCCTGCCGTTCTTCGCTCTCGCGGCGGTCGAGGCGCTCAAGGCCTACCCGAAGATCAACGCGACCTTCGGCGAGGACGAGATCACCTACCACGCCCAGGAGAACGTGGGCATCGCGGTCGACACCGAGCGTGGCCTCGTCGTCCCGGTGATCAAGGACGCGGGCGACCTCAACCTCGCCGGCATCGCGCGCAAGATCGCCGACCTCGGCGCCCGCACCCGGGCGAACAAGGTCGGCCCGGACGAGCTCGCCGGTGCGACGTTCACGATCACGAACACGGGCTCGGGCGGCGCGGTCTTCGACACGCCGATCGTCCCGGTCGGTCAGGTCGCGATCCTCGGCACGGGCACGATCACGAAGCGCCCGGCCGTGGTGACGGACGCCGACGGGAACGACACGATCGGCATCCGCTCGACGTGCTTCATCTTCCTGTCCTACGACCACCGCCTGGTCGACGGCGGGGACGCTGCGCGCTTCCTCACCTCGATCAAGAACCGGATCGAGGAGGGCGCGTTCGAGTCCGAGGTCGGTCTCTGACCGGCACGCTCGTGCGCTGACACCGCGGACCACCGAGGGCCTCCGACCGCACCGGTCGGGGGCCCTCGGCGCGTCCGCGGCGCCGGTGCACGCGACCCGCTCCGCCCCCGTACGGTGGACCCATGGACATCGTGGTGGCCGGTTCGCACGGACTCATCGGCGGCGAGCTGCTCGAACGGCTGCGCGAGGACGGTCACCACGTGCGTCGGCTCGTGCGACGACCGCCGCAGACGAGCGACGAGCACGAGTGGGACCCGGACGCCGGCATCCTCGATCCCGCGGCGCTCGAGGGCGCGGACGCCGTCGTCAACCTCGCGGGCGCAGGGGTCGGGGACCACCGCTGGACGACGGAGTACAAGCGGACGCTCGTCACGTCCCGCACGCGGACGACCGGCCTCCTCGCACGGACGCTCGCCGGTCTCGACCGCCCGGTCCCGGTGTGGGTCCAGGGGTCGGCGATCGGCTACTACGGCGACCGCGGCGCGCAGGTCCTCACCGAGACGTCCGCGTCGGGCGACGGGTTCCTCGCGCGCCTCGTGCGGGAGTGGGAGGCGGCGACCGCACCCGCGCAGGACGCCGGGGTGCGCGTCGTGCACGCGCGCACGGGGATCGTCCTGTCGTCCGACGGCGGGGCGCTGGGCCGCCTCCTGCCGCTCCTGCGGCTGGGGGTCGGCGGCCGCCTCGGGTCGGGCCGGCAGTACTGGAGCTGGATCACCCTGCGCGACGAGGTCGCCGCCCTGCGCCACCTCCTCACCACGCCGGTGCACGGCCCGGTGAACCTCTGCGCCCCGCTGCCCGCGACCAACGCCGAGGTCACGGCCGCGCTCGCCCGCGCGCTGCACCGCCCCGCGGTCGTCGCGGTGCCGTCGTTCGCGCTGAAGATCGCGCTCGGTGAGCTCGCGTCCGACATCCTCGGTTCCCAGCGGGCGCTGCCGACGGTGCTGGAGGCGAGCGGCTTCCGGTTCACCGACCCCGAGCTCGACGCCGCCGCGCGGTCGGTCGTCGACGGCTGAGACGTCCCGGGCGGCCTCAGAGCCGCACCTCTGCGACGCGCCATCCCGCGTCGGTCCAGCGCAGGACCAGGGCGACGGTCGTGCGCGGGGTCGCGGGGACCTGGACCTCGCCGTCAGCGGTTCGCTGGCGGTGGGCGCTCACGGCGTAGTCGACCTCGACGTGCGCCTCGTCCGCGGGTGCGGACGAGGGCTCGGAGGAGGGCTCGGAGGAGGGCTCGGACGCGGTGGCAGGCGTCGGTGACGGTGACCCGGACGCCTGTCGGGCGTCGAAGACCTCCACCTGCGCGTCGAGCACTTCCGTGCCCTCGAGCTCCGCCAGGAACGCCTGCTCGCTCGTCGCCGCGGGCGACCCGGGGACGACCACCGCCGCGAGGTCGCCGTCGCCGCCCGTGACGAGCGCCAGGTGCCGGACGGTGAGCTCGCGGGCGGCGCCGAGCGGGTCGTCCCGGTCCGCCGTCAGGTCCGACGTCGAGCCCGTCCCGGGACCCGTGGCCGCACCGGGCCCCGCCACCCCTGCGTCCTCGGGCATCCCGGCGTCCTCCGGCGTCCCGCCGAGCTGGAGCAGGACGGCGACGAGCGCGACGCACCTCGCGAGGATCCCGACGGCCGTGAGCACCCCCCGCGCGACGCCACCGCGCCCCGGAGCCCCGGGCGTCCGCGCGCGGGCCGAGCGGACCGGACGTGCGCGGGCCGCGTGAGGGCGGACCCGGCGGGCGCGGAGGGCGCCCCGACCTGCGCGGGACGCCGCCCGGGTGGGTGCCGGACCCGCCTCGGCGGTCGTGCCGGCGACGACGGCGGCCGTCTCGCGCCGCCCACCGAGGGCGGCGGCGACGAGCCGCGCCGGGTCGGGCATGACCACGGGGCTGGGCTCGACCGCGTCGTAGCAGCGTGCGGCGAACGTCCCTGCCGCCGGACGGGCCTCCGGGTCCTCGCGCAACGCCCTGACGAGCTCGCCGTGCAGGGCCGCCAGGTCCCGCGCCTCGTCCGGGTCCGCCGGCGTCCCGCCGGACGCAGGATGGCTCGACGCCGGTGGCGGGACGAGCCCGAGGAGGAGTCGCGCCAGGTCGCGCACGTCGTCCGCCGCGGAACCGGCGCTCGGGGTGAGCGGCGGCCGGACGACTGCCCGGCCGTCCGAGGACAGCACGACCGCGCGGGCGTCGAGCGCCCCGTGCAGCCGGCCGGCGCGGTGGAGCGCCGCGAGCGCCTGCGCGACGGGGACGGCCACGGTCACGGCCTCGCCCGCCGTGAACGGGCCACGGGCCGCGGTGAGCTCGTCGAGGCGCAGACCCTCCACGTGCTGGCTCAGGACGGCGAGGCGGCCGTCACCCGTCTCGACGGCGGCGCGCACCGCGACGAGATGCTCGTCACCACCGCGCAGCCCGTGCAGGTGCTCGACGAGCGCGGCACGGGCGCCCGGGTCGTCGGGCACGGCGACGACCTCGATCGTGCAGTCGTCGCCGCCCGCGTCCCGCGCGACGAGGCCCCCGGGTGCGCCGGGGCGCGGCCGCACCTCCCAGCCCGCCGCGGTGAGCGCCTCGACGGTCTGCTCGCCGACGGCCGGACGGTCGGTGGCGTGCGACGGCGAGACAGGCATGGGCCCATCTCACCGTGCCGGGCGTCGCAGGAACGGGTTGTCCACAGGCCGAACGACCCGCGATCGGCTCGTGCCGTCCGGTCAGACGTCGATCCGGCGCCCGTCGGCGGCGCTGCGCCGGGCGGCGTCGAGCACCTCGGCGGTGCGGACGGCGTCGCGCGGGTCGACGGGGACGGGGCCTCCGTCGAGCAGCCACGCCGCCACGGCGCGGTAGAAGTCCGCGTGGCCGCCCGGGGCACGCTCCACGGCGGCGCGCTCGCGACCGTGGGTGAGCCAGCCCTCCGAGCCGGCCGGCGCCGCGTCGTCGAAGACCTCGAACGGCGACGCGTCGTTCTCGAACGTCGTCACGACGTACGCCCCCGCCGACCCGAGGACGCGCGTGCGCGGACCGGGCGCGCCGACGACGGAACCGGCCCAGAGCCGGCTGACGACCGCGTCGCCCGCTGCGTCGGGCGCGTGGTGGAGCACGAGGAAGACGTCGTCCTCGGTGGGCGTCGTGAGGGACCGGAGCTCGGCCCACACCGACGTCACGGGCCCGAAGAGCTGCGTCGCCGAGTCGACGAGGTGAGGCCCGAGGTCGAGCAGGAGGCCGCCGCCGACGGGGTCGTTCTCCTTCCAGCGCTGCTGGGGCACGGGCCGCCACCGCTCCCAGCGCCGCTCGAACGTGTGCACGACCCCGAGGTCGCCCCGTTCGAGCACGTGCCGCAGCGTGAGCTGCTCGGGGTCCCAGCGCCGGTTCTGGAACACGGTCAGGGGCGTGCCGGCGGCCTCCGCCGCCTCGACGACGCCGCGCGCCGACGCGGTGTCGAGGGCCAGCGGCTTGTCGACGACCACCGGGACGCCAGCTCGCGCGAGCGCCGTCGCGTGCTCGGCGTGCAGGGACGTCGGGCTCGCCACGACGACCACGTCGTAGGCGTCACGGTCGGCCACGAGGGCGTCGAGGTCGTCGTGCAGGTGCACGCCGGGCCAGTCCTCGGTCGCGGCCGCGCGCCGCTCGGGCGAGCGGACGACCACCGCGGTGACGGCGTGGCCCGCCTCGCGCACGAGCCGCGCGTGGATCCCCCGTCCCGCTCCCCCGTACCCGACGATCCCGACCCTGAGCGGACGCGCTGCGCTGACCATGCGCACCAATCTAACCGGCGGCCCCTGTGCATCGAGACGGGGTCGGAGCATCCGTCCGGACCTGGCAGAATGTGCGCGTTGGTCCGGATTGGTGTACTGCGTGCGGCTCCTGCGCACACGGGTCGAGGATCGGATTCGGGAAGGTCGTCCTGTGAGCACCACGAGCCGTCGGGTTCCTCGACGCACCGCCCTGCGCTACGTGCTCGTCGCGCTCGCCCTCCTCATCGTCCTCGCGAACGTGCTCGGCGAGCGGTCGGCCGCGGTCGACGGGCCGGAGCCCGTGCCGGCGGACGGCACGGCGCTCGCCGTGCTCGCCCGCCTCGAGGTCAAGGGCCCGGGGCCCGACACCGGCTACGAGCGGTCGGAGTTCGGCAGCGCGTGGGTCGACGTCGACGACAACGGGTGCGACACGCGCAACGACGTCCTCGCGCGCGACCTCACGGACCTCACGTTCTCCACCCGGGGCGAGCCGTGCGAGGTCCGCACGGGCACGTTCCTCGACCCGTACACCGGGGAGACGATCGACTTCCGGCGCGGCAACGCGACGAGCGCGGCCGTCCAGATCGACCACGTCGTGCCGCTGCTCGACGCGTGGCGCAAGGGCGCGCGCTCCTGGGACGCGCAGACGCGCACGCGGTTCGCGAACGACCCGCTCAACCTCCTGGCCGCGGACGGACCGTCGAACCAGTCGAAGGGTGCACGCGACGCCTCCGCGTGGCTCCCCCCGAACCACGCGTTCCGCTGCCCGTACGTGGCGCGGCAGATCGCCGTGAAGGCGGAGTACGGGCTGTCCGTCACGCCGTCCGAGGCCGAGGCGATGGAGCGCGTCCTCGCGGACTGCCCCGCCGAGCCCGTCCCCGCGGGCTAGCCGGGCCCGCTCTCAGCCCGCGGCGCTCCCCGCCGGCGCCACCGACGAGGCCGGCTCGTCCGGCGTGCGCGGGCCACCGTCGGTCCGTCCGAGCGCGCTCGGCCACCACGAGCGACGCCCCACGTCGTGCACGAGCGCCGGCACCAGCAGGCTGCGCACGATCAGCGTGTCCACGAGCACGCCGAACGCCACGATGAAGGCGAGCTGGGCGAGGAACAGCAGCGGGATGATCCCGAGCGCCGCGAAGGTGGTCGCGAGCACCACACCGGCCGAGGTGATGACGGACCCCGTGACCGCCAGCGCGCGCAGCACTCCGCGCCGGGTCCCGACCCGGAGGCTCTCCTCGCGAACGCGCGTCATGAGGAAGATCGAGTAGTCCACGCCGAGGGCGACGAGGAAGCAGAACGCGTAGAGCGGCACGGCCGGGTCGGCCCCGGGGAAGTCGAGCACGTGGTTGAACACGAGGGCCGCGACGCCGAGCGCGGCGCCGAACGACAGCACGTTCGCCGCCATGAGCAGCACGGGAGCGAGGACCGAGCGCAGGAGCAGGATGAGGATGAGCAGGATCACGACGAGCACGACGGGGACGATGATGCGCAGGTCGCGCTGCCCGGCGAGCTGCGTGTCGAGCCGCTCCGCCGCTGCTCCCCCGACGAGGGCGTCGGGCGCGACGTCGTGCACCGCGTCACGCAGCGCGGACACCGTCTCGACGGCCTCCTGGCTGTCCGACGGCGCGTCCGTCGTCACGTCGACCCGGACCTGCCCGTCGACGACGAGCGGGTCGCCCTGGGCGGGCGCGCCCGGCGCGGGCGCGGGCTGGTCGGTCACGGGGGTCGCCGAGGCGACGCCGTCGGTCGCCTCGGCGGCGTCCACGACCGCCTGCACGTCGCCCTCGGGGGCGACGACGATCGCGGGCTGCGCGGAGACCCCCTCGAAGTGGTCGGTGAGCACCTCCTCGCCGTCGACCGAGTCCACCTGCGTGAGGAACACCTCGGAGTCGCCGGTCCCGCTCGCGTCGAGCGTGGGGACGAACGCGGCGCACGCAGCGAGGACGAGCGCGGTCACGATCCAGACCGGCCGGTCGTGACGCCCGACGAAGCTCGCGACGCGCGACCACACCCCGTGGCCCTCGACGCTCACGGCGTCCTCGGACGACGTCGCGGCCGGGGCGCCGTCCTCGCCCGACCCGGGGACGGCTGCGTCGGGCAGCGCGTGCTCCCCGGCGAAGCGGGGCATGCGGGGCCAGAACAGACCGCGCGAGCGCTGGCCCGCGACGAGGAGGAGCGCGGGCAGCAGGGTGAGCGCGGCGACGAACGCCGCCGCGATGCCGATGGCCGCGACGGGCCCGAGGCTGCGGTTGGAGGCGAGGTCGGAGAGCAGGAGGCACAGCAGGCCGGCGATCACGGTGCCGGCGCTCGCGGCGATCGGCTCGACCGACGCGCGCACCGCGCGGCGCAGCGCCGTGACGGTCGAGCGCACGTGCCGCAGCTCCTCGCGGTACCGCGCCACGACGAGCAGCGAGTAGTCGACCGCGGCGCCGACGACGAGGATCGAGAGGATCCCCTGGGACTGCCCGTTGAGCGTGAGGACGTCCGCTGCGGCGAGGTGGTAGACGACGAGGCCCGCGAGCGTCAGCGCGAGGACCGCGGTGAGGATCACGAGGAACGGCAGGACGGGCGAGCGGTAGACGATCGCCAGGATGATCAGGACGGCACCGAGCGCGACGAGCAGCAGGACCGTGTCGATACCGCCGAACGCGGTCACGAGGTCGGCGACGAACCCGGCCGGTCCGGTGACGTAGACGTCGAGGTCGGTGCCGGCGAGACCGCCCTCCGCGGCGTCGGCGGCGGCGAGGTCGCGCAGCGCTCCGACGGCGAGCTCGCTCACGCTGTCCTCGTCCGCGCCGACGCGGTCGGACGCGACGGCGGCGTCGAGCGAGACCACGACGAGCGCGGCCTCGCCGTCCTCGGACGGGACGACGACCGGGTCCGCCGTGGACACGTCGGCGACGGTGCGCGGCTCGTCGCCCGTGGTGCCCTCCAGCTCGGCGTCGGGCACCGCCGCGGCGTACGCCTCGAGCGCGGCGAGGTCGTCGCCGTCCAGGGCCGACCCGTCCCCCGTCGAGGCGACGACGAGGGCGGGGAGCGACTCCGTGTCCACGAAGTCGTCCGCGAGCTCCGCGGCCTGCGTGGACTCCGCGCTCGCGGGGAGGAACGCGGCGGCGTCGTTGGTCTGGACGGTGCTGAGCTGTCCCTGCGCCTGTCCACCGAGCGCGCCGATCACCATCCACACACCGATGACTGCGACAATGATCAGCCCGCGGAGGATCCCGCTCGTCCTGTTGCTCAGCATGCTGAGGAATGGTGCCATGGCGGAGGGAGGAATGCACGTGGAGAGACCGGCCGTGCGCCGTGCCGACGGGTCGGACGCCGATCCGGCCTTCGTCGACCCCACGTCCGCAGACGCCTCGTTCGCCGGTGCCGAGGCCGATCCCGCCTCCTCCGACCCGACCGGTTGGCCCACGGGACGGATCCTGTTCGCCGTGGCCCGACGCATCGAGCGGTCGTGGAACGCCCACCTCGGGCAGTGGGGCCTCAACCACGCCGGATTCCCCGTGCTCATGCACCTGCTGGGCGGCCCGCGCTCGCAGCGGGAGCTCGCCGCCGACTCCGGCGTGACGGAGCAGACGATGAGCCGCATCGTCGCGCGCCTCGAACGCTCGGGCTACGTCACGCGGACCGGCGACCCGGAGGACCGACGCCGTCGGGCCGTCGCGATCACGGACACCGGTCGTGCCGCCGGTCTCACGGCCGCGCGTCGGCGCCCCGCCGAGGACCTCGCGACCCGCGGCCTCGACGACGACCAGGTCGCCGCGCTGCGGGAGCTGCTGCTGACGATGCTGGAGACCTTGCCCACAGCTCCCCGCGCACCGCGCGACGAGGGCTAGCCTGGCCCGATGGACGTGCTCACCCTGCCCGGCCGGACGGACTACCACGAGGCGTGGGAGCTCCAGCGTTCCGTGCACGACGCCGTGGCGTCCGGTGCGCGCGCGGACACCCTGATCCTCGTGGAGCACCCGGACGTGTACACGGCCGGTCGCCGCACGAACCGCACCGACCGGCCCGACGACGGGACGCCCGTCGTGGACGTCGACCGGGGCGGGAAGATCACGTGGCACGGCCCCGGGCAGCAGGTCGTCTACCCGGTCGTCCGGCTCGCCGAGCCGGTCGACGTCGTCGCGTACGTCCGCGCGCTCGAGGACGCCGTCATGGCCGTGTGCACGGACCTGGGGCTCACCACCCTGCGCGTCGAGGGCCGCAGCGGGGTGTGGTTCGCCGCGGACACGTCCCGGCGCGAGCGCAAGGTCTGCGCGATCGGCGTGCGGGTCGCGCGCGGCGTCACGATGCACGGCCTCGCGCTCAACTGCGACCCGGACCTGGCACGCTTCGACCGGATCGTGCCGTGCGGCATCGAGGACGCCGACGTGACCTCGCTCACCACGGAGCTCGGCCGGACCGTCACCCTCGCCGACGTCGCACCCGCGCTCGTCCTCGCGCTCGAGACCGCGCTCGCCCCGCTGCGCGCTGCCACGGCCGGTGCCGCCGGTCCGGTCGCGGCCGCGACCACGACGCGGGCCGCTGCGCTCACCCGCGGGTAGCGCTCGCCCCCGCGCTATCCTGGACGCTCAGGGAAGTCTTGCGCTCCGGAGTTCGGGTGGGTCGGCGCGCGACACGTCGACCCTGGACACCGCATGTCACGCTCCGCACCCCCCGTCCCTCCCACCCACGTTCCGGCAGCCGCGCCGTCGCTGCCTGACGAGCAGCCTTCCGCCCGCGCGCGGGCCGGCGCCTACGCCCGCCTGCCGCGCCTCGCGGGCCCCTGGTTCCTCCCCGTCGCCTTCCTCGCGCGCCTGCCGTTCTCCATGCTGACGATCGGCACGCTGCTGCTCGTCACGCAGACCACCGGCTCCGTCGGCCAGGGCGGCCTCGCGTCGGCCGCGACGGCGCTCGGCACCGCCGTCGGCGGGCCCACCCAGGGCGCGCTCGCCGACCGTGTCGGGCAACGCCGCGTCGTCCTGGTCTGCGCGCCCCTCGCGGGCCTCGCCGTGCTCGGCCTGCTCACCGCGAGCGCCGGGTCGTCCGGCACGGTGGGGATCGTCCTCGCCGCCGCGGCGCTCGTCGGGGCGTCGGTGCCGCAGGTCGGTCCTCTCGCCCGCGTGCGCTGGATCGCCCTGGCTCCCGACGAGCCCCGCACCCTGTCGGCGGCGATGAGCTACGAGAGCACCGCCGACGAGGTGAGCTTCGTGCTCGGCCCCGCGCTCGTCGGCGTGCTCGCGGCGCTCGGCTCGCCGCAGACGGCGATGCTCGCCGCCGCCGCGCTCGTCGTCGCCGCCGGCACGGCGTTCGCGCTGCACCCGACGGCGCGCGCCGGCTCCGGGGCGCACGGCCGCACGGCCGCAGCCCCGCCGGACGCACCGAGCGCGGACCCGCTCGAGGCCGACCGACCTCGGGCCACCCGCTCGAGCCCGACCGGGCCCCGTGCGGCGCTGAGCCTCGTACGGCGCGAGGCGGTCGCCGTCGTCGGCATGGTCGCGATGGGGCTGGTGTTCGGCGGCACGCAGGCGGCGCTCACGGCCCTCACGCGCGACGTGGGCTCGCCGGACCTCGCCGGGCTCGTCTACGCGGTGCTGGGCGTCGGGTCCGCCGTCACGGCGCTCTCGGTCGTCGCGCTCCCCGACCGGTGGTCGCAGGCCGGGCGGTGGACCGCGTTCTCGGGCGGGCTCCTGGTCAGCGCCGTCGCCCTCCTCGGGGCGGCGTCCACGGGCTCGCTCCCCCTCGTCGTCGCGGCGGTCGCGGTCGCCGGCCTGTTCGTCGGCCCCGTCATGGTCACGGTCTTCACGGTCGCCGGGCGGCGTGCGCCCGCCGGCCGGACCGCGGCGGCGATGACGCTCGTCGCGAGCGCGAACGTCGTCGGGGTGGCTGTCGGAGCGACGAGCGCGGGCCTGCTGGCGGAGCAGGCGTCGACGACCGCGGCGTTCGCCGTCCCCGTCGTCGCGGCGACGCTCCTGCTCGCGTCCGGGATGTCGCTGACGTCACGTCCACGTGCTGGTCGCCGGACGGGAGCGGGCAGGGCGGCTGCCGTACGCTGACCTGAGTCCGGCGTCGTACCGGGCGTCGCGCCCACCGGCGAGGCGCCCTCCTGACCGCTCGCGGTCGGACGCCGGCGCTCACCCGCCACGACGACCGGGAGACACCCGTGACGATCGCACCAGAAGGCCGGCGCATGCTGCGGGTCGAGGCCCGCAACGCCGCGACGCCGATCGAGAAGAAGCCCGAGTGGATCAAGACCCGCGCGACGATGGGCCCCGAGTACTCCGAGCTCAAGGGACTGGTCAAGCGCGAAGGGCTGCACACGGTCTGCGAAGAGGCGGGCTGTCCCAACATCTTCGAGTGCTGGGAGGACCGCGAGGCGACGTTCCTCATCGGTGGCGACCAGTGCACGCGACGCTGCGACTTCTGCCAGATCGACACGGGCAAGCCCGCGGACTTCGACGCCGACGAGCCGCGCCGCGTCGCGGAGTCCGTGCAGGCGATGGGCCTGCGCTACTCCACCATCACGGGTGTGGCCCGCGACGACCTGCCCGACGGCGGCGCCTGGCTCTACGCGGAGACCGTCCGCCAGATCCACGCCCTCAACCCGGGCACGGGCGTCGAGCTACTCATCCCGGACTTCAACGCGATCCCCGAGCTGCTCGACGAGGTCAACGGCTCCCGTCCCGAGGTGCTGGCCCACAACCTCGAGACCGTGCCGCGCATCTTCAAGCAGATCCGGCCCGGCTTCCGGTACGAGCGATCGCTCTCGGTGCTGACACGAGCGCGCGAGGCCGGACTCGTGACGAAGTCCAACATCATCCTCGGCATGGGCGAGACGATCGACGAGGCGAAGGACGCCCTGCAGGACCTGCACGACGCGGGGTGCGACCTCGTCACCATCACGCAGTACCTGCGCCCGTCGCTGCGCCACCACCCGGTCGACCGGTGGGTCAAGCCCGAGGAGTTCGTCGAGCTCTCCGACGCGGCCGAGGAGATCGGGTTCCTCGGCGTCATGTCGGGGCCGCTCGTGCGCTCGTCGTACCGCGCGGGGCGCCTGTGGGGGCAGGCCATGACGCGGCGCGGCATGGAGATCCCGACGGCGCTCGCGCACCTCGCCGAGCCCACCACGTCGCGCCAGGAGGCCGCGAGCCTCCTCGCCCGCGCACAGCACTAGACTGAGGGACCATGGCCCGCAAGAACTCCGACGCCACCGGCGCGCCCGCGGCCGGCGAGCAGGTCGGCAAGCAGAAGAAGCCCAAGAAGCAGCGCTGGTACCACCAGGTGTGGGCCGCGTACCAGATGACGCGCAAGCAGGACCCCGCGGTCACGTGGATCATGCTCGGCGTGTTCGTCGGCGTCCTGGCGGTCGCCGTCGGCATCGGCCTGTGGTGGGGCCAGTGGGTCTACACGCTCATCGTCGGCATCCCGTTCGGGCTGCTCGGGGCGATGTTCGTGCTCACCCGGCGCGCGGAGCGCGCCGCCTACAGCCAGATCGAGGGCCAGCCGGGCGCGGCGCGCGCTGCGCTCGGCACGATCCGCCGCGGCTGGACCTTCGACGAGGAGCCCGTCACGATCGACCCCCGCACGCAGGACCTCGTGTTCCGCGGCGTCGGGCGCGCGGGCGTCGTGCTCGTCAGCGAGGGTCCGGCGCACCGCGCGACCCGGCTCCTCGAGAGCGAGCGCAAGCGCGTGGCGCGCGTCCTGCCGAACGTCCCGGTGACGACGATCCAGGTCGGCGACGACGAGGGCCAGGTCGCTCTGCAGAAGCTCCCCCGCACCGTGCAGAAGCTCAAGCCGACCCTCACCAAGCCCGAGACGGCGCAGGTCTCCAAGCGCCTGCGTGCCCTCGGCGCCGCCAGGCTGCCGATCCCGAAGGGCATCGACCCGACGCGGGCCCGGCCCGACCGCAAGGGCATGAAGGGCCGCTGACTGTCCCTCCACAGCTGCACGACGACGCCCGGCAGGCGAGGAGCACCTCCTCACCGGCCGGGCGTCGTCGTCCCGCCCGGCCGCGCGAGGCAGTACTCCGATCACGCGAGGTAGTACCCCGGTCGCGCGAGGTAGTACCCCGGTCCTCAGGTGCGGACGAGCACCGTGCCGGCGGCACGGTCGTGCAGACCCCGCCCGTCGGAGTCCCAGACGACCGCGGGGATGACGAGCAGCAGGAGCGCGGTGCGCAGGAGCGCGCGCCCCACGCCGACCATGCGCGTGGGGGCCGCGAGCCGGTGCACGCGCATGCCGAGGAGCCGGTGACCGACGGTGAAGCCGAGCGTGCTGACGAGCAGCACGTTCTCGATGGCGAACACGAGCGGCTGCGACCACACGGGCAGGGCGGAGATCCCCTCGAGGAACCCGGGCGCTGTCGGCCGGAAGAACAGGTAGGCGACGAGGGTCGCGAGCGTCCAGTCGATCACGAGCGCGACGACGCGCCGTCCGACCGTCGCGAGCGAGCCCGGGCCCTCGGGAGGGAGCCCGAGCCGGGCACCACGCCCTTCCTCCCGGCCCCCGGGGGTGCCCTCGAGCCACGAACCCATGTCCTCGCGTGAAACCACGGCTCCAGGGTACGTGCCCGGTCGTGGACACCCACGACATCCGTCCGGCGCACGACGGTACTGTGCGTCACGGCGCGCGACCCGCACGGGTCGTTCGCGCCCTCGTGTAGCACGACCGTCACACAGGGACGCAGGACGTAACACGCCCGAAACAATGGGTACACGGCGGGGAAACCGCCGCGGCCTAGGTTCGTGGGCGCCACGTCAGCGGCTCTGCCGCGCGGCCCGACGGCACCACCGATCAAGGAGCAACGGATGTTCAACAACGCGGAGGAGGCAATCGCCTTCACGCGGAACGAGGGCGTCGAGTTCGTCGACGTCCGGTTCTGCGACCTGCCCGGCATCATGCAGCACTTCAACATCCCCGTCTCGCAGTTCGACGAGGCGGCGTTCGAGGACGGCCTGATGTTCGACGGATCCTCGATCCGCGGCTTCCAGGCGATCCACGAGTCGGACATGAAGCTCGTGCCGGACGTCAAGACCGCGTTCGTGGACCCGTTCCGCAAGCGCAAGACGCTCGTCGTGAACTTCTCCATCGTCGACCCGTTCACGGGTGAGCCGTACTCCCGCGACCCGCGCAACATCGCGGCGAAGGCGGAGGCGTACCTGCGCTCCACCGGCATCGCCGACACCGCGTTCTTCGCCCCCGAGGCCGAGTTCTACGTCTTCGACGAGGCCCGCTTCGCGACGAACCAGCACTCGAGCTTCTACTACCTCGACTCGATCGAGGCGGCGTGGAACACGGGCCGCGAGGAGGAGGGTGGCAACCTCGCGTACAAGACGCGCTACAAGGGCGGCTACTTCCCCGTCTCCCCGTCGGACCGCTTCGCCGACCTGCGCGACGACATGGTCGCCTCGCTGGAGGGCGTGGGCCTCGAGGTCGAGCGCGCGCACCACGAGGTCGGCACCGCCGGCCAGCAGGAGATCAACTACCGCTTCAACACGCTGCTCCACGCGGCCGACGACCTGATGAAGTTCAAGTACGTCATCCGCAACGTGGGCTTCGAGGCCGGCAAGTCCGTCACCTTCATGCCGAAGCCGATCTTCGGCGACAACGGCTCGGGCATGCACTCGCACCAGTCCCTGTGGAAGGACGGCAAGCCGCTGTTCTTCGACGAGAAGGGCTACGGCGGCCTGTCGGACATCGCGCGCTGGTACATCGGCGGCCTGCTCAAGCACGCGCCGTCGCTCCTCGCGTTCACGAACCCGTCGGTGAACTCCTACCACCGCCTGGTCCCGGGCTACGAGGCGCCCGTCAACCTGGTCTACTCGGCCCGCAACCGCTCCGCGTGCATCCGCATCCCGGTCACCGGCTCGTCGGCCGGCGCGAAGCGCGTCGAGTTCCGCGTGCCGGACCCGTCGGCCAACCCGTACCTCGCGTTCGCCGCCCAGCTGCTCGCCGGCATCGACGGCATCAAGAACCGCATCGAGCCGCCGGAGCCGATCGACAAGGACCTCTACGAGCTGCCGCCCGAGGAGCACGCGCAGATCGCGCAGGTCCCCGGCTCGCTCGCCGAGGCGCTGGACAACCTCGAGGCCGACCACGAGTTCCTCACGCAGGGCGACGTGTTCACGCCGGACCTCATCCAGACGTGGATCGACTACAAGCGCACCAACGAGATCGACCCGATCCGTCTGCGCCCGCACCCGCACGAGTTCGAGCTCTACTACGACATCTGAGTCGTCGTCGTTCGTCGCGAGAGCCCCGGAGTCCCTCGGACTCCGGGGCTCTCCCGCGTCCGGGCGCCGTCGCAGCCTGGACACCGGGTGGTCAGGGAGGTGCAGCGCGCGTCAGGCGACCTGCGGCGACTCACCGGCCGGCGTGTGGGCCGAGGGCAGGCCCGCACCCGGGCGCAGGCCTGCGTAGCCCTCCGCCTCGACCTCGGCGCACAGGTCCTGGTAGACCTGCCCGCCGCCGAGGTACACGGCCATCTCCTCACGCTTCCCGGGCACGTTGCCCCCGAGGAACCACGCGCCCGCCTTGCGGCCCTCCGCGTACATCACCGTCGCGTGCCCGGCGCGCTCGGTCTCCACGCGCCACCAGTCCTCCGCCGCGCGCGTCGCCTCGAGCCGGTCCACCCCGTTCTCCCGCGCGAACGACAGCGCGCGCTGCAGCCACTGCGCCCCGAGCTGGACCGGGACCGGCAGGTTGGACAGGGGGGTCTGCGGGCCGACCGACATGAAGAAGTTCGGGAACCCGTGGACGGCGATCCCGAGGTAGGTCCGCAGCCCGTCGCGCTCCCACCGCTCCCGCAGCGTGATCCCCTCGCGCCCGACGACGTCGATCGCCGTCAGCGCCCCGGTCATGGCGTCGAAACCGGTCGCGAGCACGAGCACGTCGACCTCGTGCTCGACACCGTCGACGACCACGCCGCGCGGCGTGACCTGCGTGATCGGCGACGCGAGCACGTCGACGAGCTCGACGTTCTCGCGGTTGTACGCGTCGTAGTAGCCGTGGCCCGTGGGCGGTCGCTTGCCCATGAAGGTGTACGTCGTGGGACTCAGCACCGCCGCCGTGCGCGGGTCGATGACGATCTCCCGGATCTTGCCGCGGATGAACTCGGACGCGAGCGCGCTGGCCTCCGGGCTCGTCATGAGGTCCGTGAAGCACTCCATCGCGAAGTGGAAGCCCCCCGCCTGCCACTTGGACTCGAACACACGCCGCCGCTCGTCGTCGTCCACCTCCAGCGCGGAGTGCGGCGGGAAGTCCATCGGCACCCCGAACGGGTGCCGGGCAGCACGCTCGAAGACCGTGTCGTAGTTCTCGCGCAGCCAGGTGAGCTCTTCCGGCGTGACAGCGGGGCTCGTCGACTCGAGGACGTAGTTGGGGGTGCGCTGGAAGACCGTGACGTGCGCGGCCTGTGCGGCGAGCTCCGGCAGCATCTGGATGCCGGACGCCCCGACGCCGATCATCCCCACGCGCTTGCCGTTCAGGTCCACGCCGTCGTGCGGCCAGCGAGCGGTGTGGTGCGCCGGCCCGGCGAACGTCTCCAGCCCGGGGACGGCCGGGAGCACCGGGCGCGAGAGAAGGCCGGTCGCCGACACGAGGTAGGTCGCCCGCAGCCGGGAGCCGTCCGCGAGCGTCAGCGTCCACAGGTTGGTCGTGTCGGAGTGCTCCGCACGCTCGACCCAGGTGCTCAGCCGGACGTCCCGGCGCAGGTCGAGCCGGTCGGCGACGAACTCGAGGTAGGCGCGGATCTCCTCGCCCCGCGGGTACCGCTCGGTCCACTCCCACTCGTCGCGCACCGCGGTGGAGAACGAGAACGCGTAGGAGTCGTACTCCGAGTCGGTGCGCACGCCCGGGTAGCGGTTCGCCCACCACGTGCCGCCGATCCCCTCGGCACCGTCCACCACGAGGACCGAGAACCCGATCTCCCGCAGGTGGTGGAGCATCGCCAGCCCCGAGTAGCCCGCCCCGATCACGAGGACGTCGTACGTCTCGCCGTCACCGCCCGTGGTCTGCATGAACGACTCCCCGTGTCCGGTCTGGCAGGGCGCCGCGGGCAGGAGCACGGGCGACGCGGTACACCGTCCCACGTGCGCGGTCGCCGTGCCAGGGTGAATCCACCCTCCCCGGCGACTGCCGCGGTCAGAACGGCCAGACGAGCGGGACGTACAGGACCGCGGCGGCGAGGAACACCAGCGCGAGGGGCAGGCCGAGACGCCAGTAGTCGCCGAACCGGTAGCCACCCGGTTGCAGGACCATGAGGTTGACCGGCGTGGCGATCGGGGTGAGGAACGCCGCCGCCCCGGCGACGGTGAGCGCCATCATGAACGGCTGCGGGCTCACGCCGAGCGTCTGCGCGAACGACACCGCGACAGGGGCCATCACGAGCACCGTCGCGACGTTCGAGATGAACTGACCGAGCACGATCGTGAGGACGCACACCACGAGGAGCGCGAGGCGCGGGGAGCCGTCTCCGAGGAGTCCGAGCACGAGCCCGGCGATCGCATCGGCCGCCCCCGAGGAGACGAAGGCCGCCGACAGCGGGATGAGCGCCGCGATCAGGACGACGGTGTCCCACGAGATCGCTCGAAATCCTTGGGGGACGGTGACGACCTTGGTGAGCACCAGGGCCATCGCCGCGAGCAGGCCGGCGATCACCGGCGGGACGACGCCGGTCGCCAGCAGCACGATCGTCACGACGAGCACCGCGAGGCAGCGGCGCCAGCCGCGACCCAGAGGGACTCCCCGCTGCAGGCTGCGGGACGAGTCGACGGCGATGACGTCGGGCGACTGCGTGTAGCGGTGCAGGGCGTCCCAGGGACCGCGGACGAGCACGGCGTCGCCGGGCTCGAGGGTCATGGCTCCCGAGGGGGTGTCGGTGTCCGGGCCCGTCGACCGGCCCTCGCCGCGGCGGAGCGCGACGACGACGAGGCCTTCGTCCCGCGTCGTCATGCCGGGGCTGACGGTCCGCCCGACCAGGGTCGAGCGCGGCGCGATGAGCACCTCGACGACCCCCGTGCCGCCGGTGAACAGCCGCCCCGTCTCCAGGTCGGCGGTGTAGCTCTCCCGCCACGAGCGCACCCGCTCGCGCGGGTCGGTCGCCGTGTCGGCGAGGTGCTCGGGGACGCGCTCGGGGAGCAGCCGGTCCCCGAGCGTCACGACGAGCACGGCCGTGGCGAGCACGAGAGGGATCCCCACCAGGGCGAATTCGAAGTAGCCGAACTCCCGGCCGCCCGCCTCGGCCGCCGCCTCGGAGACGATGATGTTCACGGGCGTGCCGGTCAGCGTCAGCAACGATCCCGCGCCGGCGGCGAACGCGAGCGGGACGAGCATGCGCGACGGGACGATGCCGGCCCGCGCCGCCGCGACGACCGCGACCGGGAGGAGTGCCGCGACCGCGCCGTTGATGCTGATGACCGCGGCGAGGAGCGCCGCGACCCCGACCATCAGCGCGAGCAGCCCGGCACGGCCGAGGGACGCGCGCCGTTCGAGCCACTGCCCGATCCACGCGGTGATCCCCGTGGCGTCCAGCGCCTCGCTGAGCACGAACAGCGACGCGATGAACAGCACGATCGGGTCACTGAAGCCCGCCAGCACCGCGTCGAGCGGGAGCACCCCCGTCGCCCACAGCGCCACGGGGACGAACAGCGCGACGACGACGAGCGGCACCCGGTTGGTCATGAAGCCCACGACCGCGAGCGCCAGGATGACGAACGTCGCGACCAGCGGATCGATCATGGGCACCCCCCTGGGACGCCAGGATGCCACACGGCGCCCCGCCCGGGAGGTCGCCGGAATAGCGGGCGCGCCGGTGCGTTGTCGATGACCATGACGACTCTCGGCATCATCGGCGCAGGCAACATCGGCTCACAGGTCGCCCGGGCGGCGATCGCCCACGGCTACGACGTGGTCATCGCGAACTCGCGGGACCCCCGGACGCTCGACGGCCTCGTCGCCGAGCTGGGTCCGCGAGCACGGGCGGCGACCGCCGAGGAGGCGGCGCGCGCCGCGGACGTCGCCGTCGTAGCGGTGCCCTTCGGGGCGTACCGCGACGTCCCCGCCGAGCCGCTCGACGGCAAGATCGTCCTCGACACGAACAACTACTACTGGGAGCGCGACGGGCACGTCGAGGCCCTCGACCGGGGTGAGGTCACGTCGTCGGGCCTGCTCCAGGAGCACCTGGCCGGGTCGAAGGTGGCCAAGGCGTTCAACCACATCCGGTCGACGGACATCACGACCGACGGGACCCCCGCGGGCACCCCGGGACGCCGCGCGCTGGCGACCGCGAGCGACTTCCCCGAGGCCGCCGCCTGGGTCGTGCGGTTCTACGACGAGCTGGGGTTCGATGCCGTCGACACGAGCCCGCTCGTGGAGTCGTGGCGCGTCGAGCGCGACCGTCCGGCGTACGTCGCACGCCAGGACGCCGACGAGCTGCGCGCGAACCTCGACCGCGCGCCCCGCACCCTCTGACGTGCCCGTCCCGGGGCGGGTGCCTCACACGCGCTCGCCCCGGGCGACGAGGCCCGCGCCCACGATCAGCAGCACGAGGAGCGCGACCACGAGGCCGAGGAGCGCGAACGCGCGGGCCGGTCCGAGCGGACCCTCCACAAGGCGCGCTGACCGTCGGCAGCCGACGCCGCACAGGCCCCACAGCACCGCGGCGGCGAGGGGCTCGGGGCGCTGCCACGCGACGGTCAGCACGACCGCGAACGCTGCGAGCGCCCAGGCGATCCACCCTGCCCAGCGCAGGCGCGAGCCGTAGAACGACCCGGCCGGCCGGCGGCCGCGCTCGGGCGCCGCGCGGCGGTCGCAAGAATCGCCGAGCACCCGGGGCTCGCGCCGGTCGAGCAGACCCGGGACGGGCGGCTCGTCGCGCCGGGCCACGGTCAGTCCTCGCCGTAGAAGACGCGTTCCATGACCGACCGCGCGCGCCGTGCGGTGCGCAGGTAGTGCTCCTCGAGCTCCGCGCCGGTGCCGACGTCCGGGAGGTCGAGCACGCGCGCGAGGCCCGTGAGGGCGAAGCGGTCGTGCGGCAGCACGTCGACGGTCGTCCCGGTCGTGCGGCCGGACCACAGCACGAGCGCGCTGCGCAGGCGCGACGCGAGGTGCCACGCCTCGCCGAGCACGGCGGCGTCGTCGGCGTCGACGAGCCCGGCCTCCACGGCCGCGTCGAGCGCGTCGACGGTCGACGTCGTCCGCAGTCCGGGGACGTCGTGCGCGTGCTGGAGCTGCAGGAGCTGGACGGTCCACTCGACGTCGGCCACTCCCCCGCGCCCGAGCTTGAGGTGGCGTGACGCCTCGACCCCGCGCGGCAGCCGTTCCGACTCGACGCGCGCCTTGATCCGCCGGACCTCGCGCACCTCGGCCGGGTCGAGACCGCCCGCCGGGTAGCGACGGCGGTCGACGACGCCCACGAACTCCGCGCCGAGCCCGGCGACGTCGCCCGCGACGGGTCGCGCGCGCAGGAGCGCCTGCGCCTCCCACACGCTCGACCACCGCTCGTAGTACTCCGCGTACGACGCGAGAGAGCGCACGAGCGGGCCGTTGCGCCCCTCGGGGCGCAGGTCCGCGTCGACGGGCAGGGCCGGTTCCGGCCCGACGGCGGACAGGAGCTGGCGCAGGCGCGTCGCCACGGCGAGCGCGTACGCCTGGGCGTCGCGCTCCTCGGCGCCCGGCACCGGGTCGTGCACGAACATGACGTCCGCGTCCGAGCCGTAGCCCATCTCACGACCGCCCAGGCGACCCATCGCCACGACGAGCACGCGGGCGGGGGCCGAACCCGGGTCCTGGGCGTCGTGGCCGAGCTCGTCGCGCGCGACGAACTCCGCGACCCGCAGCGCCCCGACCAGCACGACGTCGGCAGCGTCCGAGATGCTCCGCGCCGCGTGCACGGGGTCCACGAGGCCGAGCAGCTCCGCCGCCCCGGTGCGCGAGAGCTCGCGCCGACGCACGGCCCGCAGGCTCACCGTCGCCGGCTCGACCTCGTCCGCGCGCGTGAGGATCGCGTCGGTCTCCGCGGCGAGCCGTCCGGCGCCCCGCGGGGTGAGGTCGGCGTCGGCGGCGAGCCAGCGCACCGACTCGGGCGAGCGCGCGAGCGCGTCGGCCAGGTACCGCGAGCTGGAGAGCAGGTGGGCGAGCCGTCGGGCCGCCGAGCCGGAGTCGCGCAGGAGCTTGAGGTACCAGTGGGTCGTGCCGAGCGTCTCCGAGAGGGTCCGGAACGCGAGCAGACCGGCGTCCGGGTCGGCGCCCTCGGCGAACCAGCCGAGCATCACGGGCAGCAGTTGGCGCTGGATCGCCGCGCGCCGGCTCACGCCCTCGGTGAGCGCGAGCACGTGGCGCATCGCGCCGACGGGGTCGCGGTAGCCGATCGCCGCGAAGCGGGCCTTGGCGGCCTCCGGGGCGAGGCTCACCTCGTCCGGCGAGAGCTGCGCGGTCGCCGGGAGCAGCGGGCGGTAGAAGAGCTCCTCGTGCAGCGAGCGCACCTCGCGGCGCGTCGAGCGCCAGCGCTCCGTGAGCCCGTCGGCGCCCTCTCCGCGCAGGCCGAGCGAGCGCGCGAGCCGGCGCAGCTCGTCGGCCGACGTCGGGACGAGGTGCGTCCGCTTGAGCCGGAACAGCTGGATGCGGTGCTCGAGGGCGCGCAGGAACCGGTAGCAGACGCCGAGCCGGGCCGCGTGGTCGCGACCCACGTACCCGCCCGCGGCGAGCTCGGCGAGAGCGGTGAGCGTCGACCGGCTGTGGATCGCCTCGTCGGCGCGCCCGTGCACGAGCTGGAGGAGCTGGACGGTGAACTCGACGTCGCGCAGGCCGCCCTTGCCGAGCTTGAGCTGGCGGTCGGCCTCCGCCGCGGGCACGTGGTCCTCGACGCGGCGGCGCATCGCCTGGGAGTCCTCGACGAAGTTCTCGCGACCCGCGGCCGACCACACGAACGGCGAGATCGCCTCCTCGTACGCACGACCCAGGTCCCGGTCCCCCGCGACCGTGCGGGCCTTGAGGAGCGCCTGGAACTCCCACGTCTTCGCCCAGCGCTCGTAGTACGCGACGTGGCTCGCGAGGGTGCGCACGAGCGGCCCCTGCTTGCCCTCGGGGCGCAGCGCGGCGTCGACCTGCCACAGGGGCGGCTCGCCGGACGTCCCCCAGCACACGCGTGCCAGGCCCGTCGCGAGCCGCGCCCCGACGCTCGTGGCGTAGGCCTCGTCGTGCCCGTCGGTGGGCTCGACGACGTAGATCACGTCCACGTCGGAGATGTAGTTGAGCTCGCGCGCGCCGCACTTGCCCATGCCGATCACCGCGAGGCGTACGCCGGCGCCGCGGTCGTCGAGCTCCGCGCGGGCGATCGCGAGCGCGCCGTCGAGCGCCGCGGCCGCGAGGTCCGCGAGCGCCGCGCCGACGGCGGGCATGCGGGTGAGCGGGTCGGGCACGGTCAGGTCCGTCGCCGCGATCCGCAGGAGCCGCGCGCGGTACGCACGGCGCAGCGCGTCGACACACGCCGGCCCGCGCTCGTCGGCGACGGGTACCGCGGCGTCCGGGTCCGCGCCGACGGCGCGCAGGAGCTCCGCGCGCACCTCCCGCGCGTCGACGCCCGTCCCGGGGTTCGGGTCCGCGACGACCTCGAGCAGCGCGGGGCGACGCACGACGTCGTCCCCGAGCGCGACCGAGGCGCCGAGCACGGCGAGCAGGCGGTCCCGCGCCTCGCCGGGCTCGAGACACCGACGCGCGAGGTCCGCGAGCGGCCCCCGCCGCTCGACCTCGGGGCCCAGCGCCCCGGCGAGCCGTACGACCTGCAGCAGCGCGAGATCCGGGTCGGCGGACTCCCCGAACGCCGCGAGGACGTCGTCACCCGGTCCGTCACCCGGTCCGTCGACGCGTCCGGCACCCGACGGCGAGGCGTCGCCGGCGTGCCGCACGCCGCCGTCGAGCAGGAGCGCGAGGTCCGGGTCGGCGAGCAGGCTCGCCGACCGCGTGATGTCGGCGAACCCGACGCGAGCCAGGCGACCGGTGAGCGTCGGCCGGCGCGACCCGCCCGACCCCGTCGTGGGGCTGCTCACAGGACCTGGAGGAACCGCTTCAGCTCGAACGGCGTGACCTGCGCGCGGTACGCGTCCCACTCCTGGCGCTTGTTGCGCAGCACGAAGTCGAAGACGTGCTCGCCCAGGGTCTCGGCGACCAGCTCGGAGCTCTCCATGATCTGGATCGCGGCGTCGAGCGACTGCGGCAGCGGCTTGATGCCGAGCGCGCGACGCTCGGCGTCCGTGAGCTCCCACACGTCGTCCTCGGTGGCCTCGGGCAGGTCGTAGCCCTCCTCGATGCCCTTGAGCCCGGCGGCGAGCATGACGGCGAACGCGAGGTACGGGTTCGTGGCCGAGTCGAGCGCGCGGTACTCCACGCGGCTCGAGTTGCCCTTGCCGGGCTTGTACATGGGGACGCGCACGAGCGCGGACCGGTTGTTGTGGCCCCAGCACACGTAGCTCGGCGCCTCGGCACCGCCCCACAGGCGCTTGTACGAGTTGACGTACTGGTTGGTGATCGCGGTGATCTCCGCGGCGTGCACGAGCAGGCCCGCGATGAACTGGCGCGCCGTCTTGGACAGCTCGAACTGGGCGCCGGGCTCGTGGAACGCGTTGCGGTCGCCCTCGAAGAGCGACAGGTGCGTGTGCATGCCCGACCCGGGCTGATCGGCCATCGGCTTCGGCATGAACGACGCGAACACGCCCTGCTCGAGCGCCACCTCCTTGACGACCGTGCGGAACGTCATGAGGTTGTCCGCGGTGGTCAGGGCGTCGGCGTAGCGCAGGTCGATCTCGTTCTGGCCCGGGCCGGCCTCGTGGTGGGAGAACTCCACCGAGATGCCCATGGACTCGAGCATCGTGATCGCGGCGCGGCGGAAGTCGTGCGTCGACCCCCGCGCGAGGTGGTCGAAGTAGCCGCCCTGGTCGACCGGGACGAGCGGCGACTCGGCGTCGGCCGGCTGGTTGAAGAGGTAGAACTCGACCTCGGGGTGCGTGTAGAACGTGAAGCCCTTGTCGCTCGCCCTCGCGAGCGCCCGCTTGAGGACGTTCCGGCTGTCCGCGAGGGACGGCTCGCCGTCGGGCGTGAGGATGTCGCAGAACATGCGCGCCGTCCCGTGCCGCTCGCCGC
This sequence comes from Cellulosimicrobium sp. So1_17, assembly GCF_055181235.1. NCBI lineage: Bacteria > Bacillati > Actinomycetota > Actinomycetes > Micrococcales > Promicromonosporaceae > Cellulosimicrobium > Cellulosimicrobium sp. So1_17. The sequence continues at coordinate 358,169 of NZ_CM143702.1, read as the reverse complement.
GCCACGGGAGGACCTGGAACGTCGTCGGGTCCGGCCTGGCGATCATGTCGGCCTCGTACACGCGCGTGAGGCCCTCGATCGAGCTGCCGTCGAACCCGATGCCCTCGGCGAACGCGGACTCGAGCTCCGCCGGGGCCACGGCCACCGACTTGAGCATGCCGAGCACGTCGGTGAACCAGAGCCGGATGAAGCGGATGTCGCGCTCCTCGACCGTGCGGAGCACGAACTCCTGCTGCCTGTCCATGCGGTACATCCTGCCTGATCCGTGTGACGAACGGGTGACACGACCGCGTGGCGGACCTGTGGCGTGCCCCGCACGCCGTCCGGCAGCCGCGGACGAGGCGCGCGCCGCGCTCGTCTACGCTGGCCGCATGGCTGATCTGCGCGTCGCGCTGGCACAGGTCGACACGTGCGTGGGGGACCTCGACGGCAACGCCGCCCTGGTCCTCGAGCGCACCCGCGAGGCCGCGGCCGCCGGCGCCGCCCTCGTGGCGTTCCCCGAGATGACCCTCACCGGCTACCCGATCGAGGACCTCGCGCTGCGCGCGTCGTTCCGGCGCGCGGCCTGGGAGGCCGCGGCCGACATCGCGGCACGGCTCGCCGCCGAGGGGCTCGGCGCGACCACGGTCGTCCTGGGGACCGTGGGCACCTCGGGCAGCCCCCGGGGTGCCGGCGCCGCCGAGCGCGAGGCGTCGGGCAGCCCCGCGGACCTGCCGACCAACCGCGCCGTCGTGCTGCGCGACGGCGTCGTGCAGGCCGCGTACGACAAGCACCACCTCCCGAACTACGGCGTGTTCGACGAGTTCCGCATCTTCGCCCCGGGCCGCACGACGACGGTCGTCGAGGTCGAGGGCCGCCGCGTGGGCGTCGCGATCTGCGAGGACATCTGGCAGGACGGCGGCCCGGTCGCCGAGATGGCGGTTCTCGACGAGGCGGGGAACGGCCTCGACCTCCTCCTCGTGCTCAACGGCTCCCCGTTCGAGGAGGGCAAGGGTCACGTGCGCACCGACCTCGCCGCGCGCCGCGCGCGCGAGGTGACCGCGCCGGTCGCCTACGTCAACCTCGTCGGCGGGCAGGACGACCTCGTGTTCGACGGCGGGTCGTTCGTCACCGACGCGACGGGCGCCGTCGTCGCGCGCTCGCCGCAGTTCGTCGAGGACCTGCTCGTGTGGGACCTGCCCGACGGCGGCGGCGCCCCCCGAGGACCGAGCGCCCCGGAGTTGCACCCCGACGAGGAGGTCTACCGCGCCTGCGTCACGGGCCTCGCGGGCTACGTGCGCAAGAACGGCTTCCGGTCCGTGGTCCTCGGCGTCTCGGGCGGCATCGACTCCGCGCTCACGGCGACGATCGCGGCGGACGCGATCGGCGGGGAGAACGTCGTCGGGGTGTCCCTGCCGTCGCGCTACTCGTCCGAGCACAGCAAGGACGACGCCGCCGACCTCGCCAAGCGGCTCGGCGCCGACTACCGCGTCCAGCCCATCGCGCCCATGGTCGAGGCGTTCCAGGGCGAGCTCGAGCTCGAGGGCGTCGCCGAGGAGAACCTCCAGGCCCGCGTGCGCGGGGTGGTCCTCATGGCGATCTCCAACCGCGAGGGGCACCTCGTCATCGCGCCCGGCAACAAGTCCGAGCTCGCGACCGGCTACGCGACGATCTACGACGCGGGCAGCATCGGTGGCTTCGCGCCCCTCAAGGACGTCGACAAGTCGCGCGTGTGGCGGCTCGCGCGCTGGCGGAACGACGCCGCGCTCGACGCGGGTGAGATCCCGCCCATCCCTGAGTCGTCGATCACCAAGCCGCCCTCGGCCGAGCTGCGGCCCGGGCAGACCGACCAGGACTCCCTGCCGCCGTACGACCTGCTCGACGAGGTGCTCGACGCGTACATCGAGCACGCCGAGGGCCGTGCCGAGCTGCTCGCGCGCGGCTTCGACCCGGAGGTCGTCGACAAGGTCGTCACGCTCGTCGACCGCGCCGAGTGGAAGCGCCGGCAGTACCCGCCGGGCCCGAAGGTGACGGCCCTCGCGTTCGGCCGCGACCGCCGTCTGCCCATCACCAACCGCTGGCGCGAGCCGCTCGACTGACCGTCGCGGCATCCCCGCCGGTCGCCTGCCAGAACCCGTCTGAGGAAGGTCGTCCATGTCCGCTCACACCACCCCCGACCCCGCCGCGACCGGCGGGACGGGGCCGCGTCGCGTCCGCGTGCACCACCTCGCCGAGGCGAAGTCGCGCGGCGAGAGGATCACGATGCTCACCGCGTACGACGCCGTGACCGCGCGGATCTTCGACGACGCGGGGATCGACGTGCTGCTCGTCGGCGACTCGATCGGCAACACGATGCACGGGCACGCCACGACGCTGCCCGTCACCGTCGACGACCTGATCCCGCCCGCGCGCGCCGTCGCGGGCGCCGCGCGGCGCGCGTTCACCGTCGTCGACCTGCCGTTCGGGTCGTACGAGGCCGGCCCGGAGCAGGCGCTCGCGACGGGTGTGCGCTTCTTCAAGGAGGCGGGCGTGAGCGCGGTCAAGCTCGAGGGCGGTCGCCGCATCGCGGCCCAGATCCGTGCGCTCACCGACGCGGGGATGCCCGTCGTGGGCCATCTCGGCTACACGCCCCAGTCGGAGAACCTGCTCGGCGGGCCGCGGGTGCAGGGTCGCGGGGACGACGCCGCCGAGCGGCTCAGCGAGGACGCGCTCGCCGTCGCCGAGGCCGGGGCGGTCGCGATCGTGCTCGAGATGGTCCCCGTCGAGGTCGCCGCGCGCATCACCGAGATCCTGCGCATCCCGACGATCGGCATCGGCGCCGGCGCCGCGTGCGACGGCCAGGTCCTGGTGTGGACGGACATGGCGGGCATGACCGACTGGTCGCCGCGGTTCGCGAAGCGGTACGCGGAGATCGGCGCGGCGCTCGGCCAGGCCGCCGCCGACTACGCCGCCGACGTGCGCGGCGGGACGTTCCCCGACGACGCCCACAGCTTCGCCCGCTGACGCCCGTTCGCCGCCGCCCGCCCGCCCTGACGGCGGCCGGGCGGCCGTCGCGAGCCGGGAGGCCTCCTACCCGTCGTCGGCCGTGCGGTCCGCCGCCCACGCCTCGAGCCCCGTCGCGAGGGCGTCTGCGTAGCGCTGGCGACCGTCCTCCGAGGCCATCACGGCGGCCTCCTCCGCGTTGCGCATCTCGCCGAGCTCCAGCATCACCGCGGGACGCTCGGCGTGGTTGAGGGTCGCGAGGTCGTCGCGCCGCTGGATCGGGCCGTCGTCGCCCGCGACCGACGACGACGGCGCGAACCCGGCCGCCCCGAGAGCCGCCACCAGCTCGCGCGCGAGCGCGACGCTCGGTGCACCCTGCGCGTCGTGCACCGGGGGTTCCGACACGATCGCGAAGAACCCGTGCGCGCTGCGGTCCTCCGTGCCGTTGGCGTGCACCGACACGAGCACGTCGGCGTCGTGCTCCTGCGGGAACCGCCCGCGGGCGTCGACGCACGGCCCGACCCCCGCGTCGTCCGACCGGGTGAGGACCACGATCGCGCCGAGCTCGGTGAGACGCGCCGCGAGCCGGCCGCTCACGTCCCATGTGAACGCGTGCTCGGGGTAGCCGGCGTCGGTCGACGCGCCGACGGTGTTGCACGCCTTGGTGCCGCCGCGTCCGTCGTCGACGGGCGCGTTGACCGTCAGCGGGTTCGCACCGTTCCCGCCGTTGTGCCCGGGGTCGACGGCGACCGTGAGCCCGGCGAGCGGCGGCGGAGGCGCGGTCTCGGCCGTGACCGTCGGCTCCGGGGTCGCGGTCGTCGCGTCCGGGGACGGCGAGGCGGCGAGCGCGGCGCCCGACGGCGCGAGCGTCGTCGGACCGCCCCCAGGACCGGCACGGACCTGCAGCGCGACGAGAAGCGTCAGCGCCCCGACGGCCAGGCCCGCGAGGAGCAGGCCGAGGCTGCCCCACCGGGCGCGCCACGGTCCCGGCGGAGGGGCGTGCGTCACTCGCCGTGCTCGCGGCGGTCTTCCTCGTCCCAGGCCTCCGACCGCTGCCGTGCGGTCTCCAGAGCCTTCTGCGCCGCCTCACGCGTCGGGTACGGGCCCATGCGGTGCGACCACGAGCTGCCGCGGCCCCGCTGGACCTCGCCGGTCCCGGTGTCGTAGTAGTACTGGTCCTCGGTCGTGGGGGTCTCGCCGTCGTCGGCGACAGGTCCGGTGCTCATCCCCCGATCCTCCCCCAGGTCCGGGGCGCGGCGCACCCGCCCGCCGACTTCGTAGACTGCGGTCATGCCCTCGACCACACCCTCCTCCGACGCGGGCACCGCACCACCGGTCGCGGCGCCCGTGCGGCGCGGTCCCCTCGCCCCCGGGAGGATCGGTGCACGACGCGCCGTCCCGACCTCGATCCCGCGCCCCGAGTACGTCGGCCGCCCCGGCCCGCAGCCCTTCACCGGCAGCGAGGTCAACGACCCGGAGACGATCGAGCGCATCCGGGTCGCGTCGCGCGTCGCGGCGCAGGCGCTGGCCGAGGTGGGGCGCCACGTCGCGCCCGGCATCACGACGGACGAGCTCGACCGCGTGGGGCACGAGTTCCTCCTCGACCACGGGGCCTACCCGTCGACGCTCGGCTACCGCGGCTTCCCGAAGTCGCTGTGCACGTCGGTCAACGAGGTCGTGTGCCACGGCATCCCCGACTCGACCGAGCTCGTCGACGGCGACATCGTCAACGTCGACGTCACGGCGTTCCTCGGCGGCGTGCACGGAGACACGAACGCGACGTTCGGCGTCGGGACGGTCGACGAGGAGTCCACGCTGCTCGTCGAGCGCACGCGCGAGGCGCTCGCGCGCGGGATCAAGGCCGTCGCACCCGGTCGCGCGGTCAACGTGGTCGGCCGTGTCATCGAGCGGTACGCGGCCCGGTTCGGGTACGGGGTCGTGCGCGAGTACACGGGTCACGGCGTGGGTCGCGCGTTCCACTCGGGCCTCGTGATCCCCCACTACGACGCCGCTCCCCTGCACGACACCGTGATCGAACCCGGGATGGTGTTCACCGTCGAGCCGATGCTCACGCTCGGCACGTCCGAGTGGCGGATGTGGGACGACGGGTGGACGGTAGTCACCGCAGACACCTCGCGCACGGCTCAGTTCGAGCACACGCTGCTGGTGACCGACGACGGAGCGGAGATCCTGACACTCCCATGAACGCGCACACGTCCTCCCACCCCTCCGGCCCGACCGGGCTCGCCTTCGGCATCGACGTCGGCGGCAGCGGCATCAAGGGCGCGCCCGTCGACCTCGCCACGGGCGAGTTCGCCCAGGAGCGCCACCGCATCCCGACGCCGCAGCCCTCCACGCCGCAGGCCGTCGCCGAGGTGATCGCCCGGCTCGTCGACGAGTACGACCTCCCGGCCGAGGTCCCCGTCGGTGTCGCCTTCCCCGCGCCGCTGCAGCACGGGATCGTCCGGTTCATCGCCAACCTCGACAAGTCGTGGACGGGCGTGGACCTGCCCGCGCTGCTGCACCGCGAGACGGGGCGCCACGTCGTCGCGGTCAACGACGCCGACGCCGCAGGCATCGGCGAGGTGCGGTACGGCGCGGCGCGCGACGCCGACGGCGTGGTGCTCGTCGCCACGCTGGGCACCGGGATCGGCAGCGCGATCGTCGTCGAGGGCCACCTGCTGCCCAACACCGAGCTGGGCCACCTCGAGATCGACGGGCACGACGCAGAGACGAAGGCGTCGGACGCGGCCCGCGACCGTGAGGACCTGAGCTGGGAGCAGTGGGCCGAGCGGCTCCAGCGCTACTTCGGCGTGGTCGAGGACCTGTTCTCGCCCGACCTCATCGTCGTCGGCGGCGGAGTGAGCAAGAAGCACGAGCACTTCCTGCCGCACCTGCACCTGCGCGCCCCCATCGTGCCGGCCCAGCTGCGCAACGCCGCCGGGATCGTGGGTGCCGCGTCGCTCGCCGCCGAGGACGCGCGTCGTACCGCACGGTCTGCCTGACGCCTCGGTCCGGCGCCCGACCAGCGGGACCTGGCCTCCGGCCGACGATCGGGCCGGCCGGCGGCCTCAGGACGTCGTGACGTCGTGCCGCTCGCTCCCGAAGATCTCGATGACGCCGAGCATCTCGAGGACGTCGGTCACGACGCTCGGCGGGTTGCGCAGGGTCACCGAGAGCCCTTCCTCGGACCCGATCGTGTAGAACTGCACGAGGAACGCGATCCCGGTCGAGTCCATGAACGTCACCCGGGACGTGTCGATGACGACCGGGACGTCCCGCTCGAGCGCGTTCGCGAGCGCGGCGCTCGCCTCGCTGCGCAGCGCGACGTCGATCTCCCCCCACATGGCGACCACGCTGGCGCCCGGCTCCTCGAGCAGGCGGATCCCGCCCGTCTCGACCGCCGCGCCCTTCGTCTCTGCCTGCTGCACCGTCATCGCCCCGCCTTCCTGCTGCCTGCCCCGCCCGCCCCGACGGGTCGGCGCCACCTGCTTGACGCCCACCGACCGTCCGGCCCCGCTCTGCACGTCGTCGGGCGCGGCAGGGATGCACGGTCGATCGTGGCCAGGGTAGCCCAAAAATGCCACGGAATGGGAGCCCTCTGGCAAGAACTTTACCTGGCTGGCCGAGACAGCGTTGTCAGGGCCAGATAGTTGACGATTCATTCACCAGTTGGACGGGTGTCCAACGGCGACGGCCGCCCCTGGTGCATCGGCTCCGGGGACGGCCGTGCGATCGGCAGCCCGGTCAGCCGGTGTTCTGCAGACCGGCGGCCACGCCGTTGACCGTGAGGAGCAGGAGGTGCTGCAGCTCGTCCTTCGCCGGACCCTCCGCGCCCGCCCGCAGCCCACGCAGCGCGCGGACCTGCAGCAGGGACAGCGCGTCGACGTACGGGCTGCGCAGCTGGACCGCCCGTCCGAGGACGCGACGGCCCGAGAGCGGCCACGCGTTGCCCGTCACCGCGAGGACGCGCTCGCGCGTCAGGCGGAGCTCCTCGAGCACGGCGCCCGCGAGGTCGTCGCGGTCCCCGAGCGCGAGGTAGCGCTCGGCGATGCGCGCGTCGGTCTTCGCGAGCGACATCTCGACGTTGTCGAGCAGCGTCGCGAAGAGCGGCCACTCGCGGTGCGCCTCGCGCAGGAGCTCCAGGTCGCCGAACTCCGCGAGCGCCGTGCCGAGGCCGTACCAGCCCGCGAGGTTGATGCGGGCCTGCGACCAGGAGAACACCCACGGGATCGCCCGCAGGTCGTCGAGCGAGGACACGGACAGCCCGCGTCGCGCGGGCCGAGAACCGATCGGCAGCAGGCCGACCTCCTCGAGCGGCGTGACCTGCGCGAACCACTGCGGGAAGCCGTCCGCGCGCACGAGCTCGTGGAAGCGGCGGCGCGACGAGGCGTCGAGCGCCACGGCCAGCTCCCGGTAGCGGTCGGTCGCCTCGGCGTTGCGCTTCTCGGTCGACGGCGCGGACGCGAGCAGGGTCGCGGCCGCCACCTGCTCGATGTGGCGCGACGCGATCGTCGGGTCGCCGTACCGGGCGAGGATGACCTCGCCCTGCTCGGTGAGCTTGAAGCGACCGTCCACCGAGCCCGGCGGCTGGGCGAGCACGGCCCGGTTGGCAGGGCCGCCCCCGCGGCCGAGCGCACCGCCGCGACCGTGGAACAGCGTCAGCGTGATGTCGTGCCGCTCGGCCCACAGCGCGATGCGGCGCTGCGCGTCGTGCAGTGCGAGGGTCGCCGAGACGGGCCCGACGTCCTTGGAGGAGTCCGAGTAGCCGAGCATGACCTCGACGCGGCGGCCGTTCTCGGCGAGCCGCTTCTGCACCTGCGGCAGTGTGAGCATCGACTCGAGGATGTCGACGCTCGCCTCGAGGTCCGCGAACGTCTCGAACAGAGGGATCGCGTCCACGACCGGCTTGTCGTCGGCACCGGCGAACGCGTGCTCGGCCAGCTCGTAGACGGCCGCGAGGTGCTCGGGCGCCTGCGTGAACGAGACGATGTAGCGCCGCGCGGCGCGCAGGCCGTAGCGCTGCTGGACGGAGCCGAGCGCGCGGAACGTGTCGAGGACCTCGCGCGTGCGGTCGGACAGGTCGCCGTGCACGCCCTTCTCGGCGATCTCCGCGAGCGCCGCGGCGTGCACCTGCGAGTGCTGGCGCACCTCGAGCTCGGCGAGGTGGAACCCGAAGGTCTCGACCTGCCACACGAGCTGCTGCAGGTCGCCGTACGCGGCGCGAGGCGCCCCGGCGGCGACGAGGGACTCCTGCACGACCCGCAGGTCCGACTCGAGCTGCTCGGGGTCGGCGTAGGCGAGGTCGGCGTTGCGCGCGCGAGTCGCCGCGACCCGTTCGGCCACGACGAGCAGCACCGCGCGGTGCGGCTCGCGGGGAGACGCTGCCGCGGCGGCGGCCGTGACGGCCTCCGAGAGCTGGCGCTGACGCTGCCACAGGGCACGCAGCCCGTCCGACGGCGGCGTTCCGTCCTCGTCGAGCGTGAGCTTGCGACCGACGCGCCGCGTCTGCTCCTCGAGCGCGACGAGCGCGTGCTCGGAGGCGATCGCCGCCGCCTGCCGTGTGACCTCCGCGGTGACGTTGGGGTTGCCGTCGCGGTCACCGCCGATCCACGTGCCGAGGCTCACGAAGGGGCGCACGAGCGGCTCCTCGCGGCCCGCCTCGTCGCCGAGCAGCCAGTCGTCGAGGCGCCGGTAGACCGTCGGGAACGTGTCGAACATCGTCGCGTCGAACACCCCGAGCGCCGTCTTCACCTCGTCGAGCACGGACGGCTTGTGCTCACGGATCGGCGCGGTGCGCCACATGGTGTCGATCTCGGCGAGCAGGCGCCGCTCGTTCTCCGCGAGCGACGTCCCGCCGAGGGGCTGGGCGTCGCGCTCGTCGAGCAGCGTGGCGATGCGGCGCACCGCGCCCGAGACGGCGCGGCGGCGCGCCTCCGTGGGGTGGGCCGTGAGGACGGGGCGGAACTCGAGACGGCGCAGCCGGCGCAGCGCCTCCTCGCGGCCCACCTCGGCGACGAGCTGCTCGAACGCCTCGGGCAGCGAGTCGTCGTGCGTGACCGCGCGGGTCGCGAACTCGGCCTCGCGCTCGCGCAGGACGCGCACGCGGTGGTACTCCTCGGCGAGGTTCGCGAGGTGGAAGTAGCACGTGAAGGCGCGGGCGACCTGCTCCGCGCGCTCGATCGTCAGGCCCTCGACGAGCGCCTCGGCGTCGGCGAGCACCGCGCCCGTCGTGTCGTCGTAGGCGGCGATCGCGAGCTCGCGCAGGCGCTCGACGTCGTCGAGCAGGCCCTGCCCGCCCGTCTCGCGCAGCACGGTGCCGAGCAGCCCGCCGAGGAGGCGGACGTCGTCGCGCAGCGGGGCGGGGACGTCGTGGCGCGCGAGGCCGCGGTCCTTCTCGTCCGCGGCCCCGGGGACGGCGGTGCCGAGCCGGGCGGGGTCGCCGCTGCCGGGGGTCAGTTCCGGTGGGGAGAGGTCGTTCACGGGGACGAGGGTATTCCTTGACCGACGCCCGACGCGCACGCGTCCGGTGGGTGATCCCTGACGGGGCGTGAGGTGGGCCGGCGGACCGGGGTCACCGGACGGTGCTCAGGGGCGGTACGCGCCCTGCCAGACCGTGTCGAACGGCGTCGCCGCCGGGACGCGCGCGGCGATGCCCTGCGTGACGACCTCCTTCGCGACCTCGACGGCCGCGCGGACGTCGGAGCCCTTCGCGAGCTCGGCCGTGATCGCCGCGGCGAACGTGCAGCCCGCACCCGAGACGCGCTCCTCGCCGACCTTGGGCCGCGACAGCACGACGACGCCGTCGCCGTCCACGAGGACGTCCACGGCGTCGGGACCTGCGAGCTCCACGCCGCCCTTCGCGACGACGACGTCCGGGCCCAGGTCGCGGATGCGGCGCGCGGCGTCGACGAGCTCGTCGACGGTCCCGATCGACTCGACGCCCGCGAGCGTGCGCGTCTCGAAGAGGTTGGGCGTCACGACGGTCGCGAGCGGCAGCACCTGCTCGCGCAGCGCGGTGTCGGTGTCGAGCGCGGCGCCCGGCTCCTGGCCCTTGCAGATGAGGACGGGGTCGAGCACGACGTGCTCCCACGACCGCGAGCGCAGCGACGCCGCGACGACGTCGATCGTCGCGGGCGTGCCGAGCATGCCGACCTTCACGACCGACGGCGCGTGCGTGGCGACCGCGGCCTCGAACTGGTCGGCGATGACCTGCGCGTCCACCGGGACGAAGCGGTGCCCCCAGTCGTTCTTCGGGTCGAACGACACGATGCACGTGAGCGTCCCCACGCCGTACGCGCCGAGCTGCTGGAACGTCTTGAGGTCGGCCTGGATGCCGGCCCCGCCGGTCGCCTCCGAGCCGGCGATGACATAGGCGACGGGGGGCTGCTGGGTCTGCTGGCTCATCGGGGACTCCTCGGCGTCGTGCGGCACGGTGTGTCGGGTCGCTCCGCGCCCGCCGTGCGAGGGCGCGAAGGTGCGGACGAGCCGGTCTGTACGCCGGGTTCTGTTCCCGCGCGCGGTTGCCCCCGCGCGGGCGACGGTCATCCATCTACGACGTACGTTGCCGTACGCCTCCAGCGGTCTACCCGACTGTGCTTCTCACCAGAGAATCGGGCGGGCCGCCCTCAAACACAGTCTGTCTGACCTTGCTCCAGGTGGGGTTTACCGAGCCGGACCGGTCACCCGGCCCGCTGGTGGTCTCTTACACCACCGTTTCACCCTTACCGCGCAGGCCGGGGCCGGAGCCTCGTCCCGTGCGGCGGTCTGTTCTCTGTGGCACTGTCCCGCGGGTCACCCCGGGTGGGCGTTACCCACCACCTTGCCCTGCGGAGCCCGGACGTTCCTCGGCGAGGAGGTCTTGCGACCTGCCCCGACGCGACCGCCCGACCGACTCGTCCGCACCGGCAAGGATACTGCCCCACGGCGCCCCGCCGCGCCGGGCGTCGTCGGCCCGGTCAGACGTCAGCCCGGTCAGACGTCGACGCGGTACGACAGCGCGAGCTCGTCGCCGCTCACGCCCCGGATCCCCCAGCTCTCGCGCGGCGCCTCGAGGATCACGAGCTCGACGTCGTCCGGGCCGAGCCCGAGGGCGGGCGCGACGTCGTCGTACAGGGCCGCCACGAGGGCTCGCTTCGCCTCGCGCGTGCGCCCCGTGAAGCACACGATCTCGACCACGAGGTACGCGTCCGAGCGCGGGGCGACGAGGTCGTCGTCGTCCAGGAGCAGGAAGCGGTGGAACCGCTTGTCGTCCGGGAGCTGCCACGCGCGCACGAGCGCGGAGTGCAGCGCGTCGGACACCTCCGCCCGCCGCTCGCCCCACACGCTGCGCCGTCCGTAGATCTTCACCTGGGCCACGCCGGCAGCGTAGCGCCCGGGCCTGACGGCGTGACGCACCCCACGCGCCCGGTCCGCCCGCCCGCGCGGGGCACGCCTCGGACGCGACCGTAGAGTGACCGGGTGCTCGTGCTCCTCCCCCCGTCCGAGGGCAAGACCCCCGCGCCCGACGGCGCCCCTCCGGTCGACCTCGCGACGCTCACCTCTCCCGTCCTGACCGCCCGGCGCGAGCGCGTGCTCGACGCGCTCGTGTCCGCGAGCGCCCGCGCCGACGCCGTCGAGGTGCTCGGCGTGAGCCCCGGCCTGGCGGACGAGGTGCGCCGCAATACGGGGCTGCGCACCGCACCGGCCGCACCCGCCGCGCAGGTGTACACGGGCGTCCTCTACGGCGCGGCGGACCTGGGTGGCGCGCTCGCCGGTGGCGAGGAGGCCGCGCGACGCGCCACCGAGGACGTCCGCATCGTGTCCGGGCTCTGGGGCGTCCTGTCCCCCGCCGACCGTGTCCCCGCGTACCGCCTGTCGATGGGCGTCGCGCTCCCCGGTCTCGGGCGGCTCGCGACGGCCTGGCGACCCCACCTGGGCGCGGCGCTCGACGACCGCGCGGCGGGGGACGTCGTCGTGGACTGCCGGTCGGCGACGTACGCCGCGGCGTGGCGGCCCCGCACGACCGGCGCCGACGCCGCCCAGTGGGTGGCCGTGCGGGTGCTGCGCGACGCGGACGGGAAGCGCTCGGTCGTGTCGCACAACGCCAAGCACACGCGCGGCGTGCTCACGGCCCACCTCGTGCGCCGGGCAGGCGTCGTGGCGTCCGCGGACGACCTCGCGAAGGCCGCCGACGAGCTCGTCGGCACCGACCTGCTCGACGCGAGCCTCCGCGACGACGGCCGCGGGCGGTTCACGCTCGAGCTCGTCGTGGCCTGAGTCAGAGGTCGCTCGGGACGCCCTGTGCGACGAGCTCGCTCGTCCCGTCGGCCCACAGCCTGAGGATGCTCACGGACGCGGGCGGCACACGGAACCTCGACCACTGGTCGGGGGGCGCCTGGACCGCGACGCCGATCGCGGCGCGCACCTGCACCGCGTGGCCCACCACGACGACCGTGCGCCCCGACGCGGGCGCGTCCTGGAGCTGCGTGGCGACGAGCTCGCGGAGCCCCGCGCGCACGCGCACCCCGACGTCGGCGACGGACTCGCCGCCCGGCGCGGCGACGGTGCCCGTGGCGTACCAGTCGCGGCGCAGCCCGGGCCACCGCTCGTCGATCCGGTCGGCGGTGAGCCCTTCCCAGGCGCCGAAGTCCACCTCGGCGAAGCGCGCGTCGGTCGTCACGGGCAGGCCGAGGCGTCGGCCCACCGCGCGGGCCGTCTCCTGGGTGCGCACCATCGGGGAGGCGACGATCACGGACGGCCGCGGCAGGTCGGTCCAGGTCGACCGGCCGACGCGGAACACGAGGTCGGCGGCGCGCGCCGCCTGCGTGCGCCCGTGCGGCGTGAGCGACGGCCCGGGGACCGACGAGCCGCTGAACGCGCCCGCGACCGTGAGCGGTGTCTGCCCGTGGCGCACGAGGACGACCGTCAGCGCCGGGGCGTCGTCGAAGCGGATCGTGGCCCCGGACGGCCGCGCGGCCGGACCGGCCGACGTGCCCGCCTCGGCCCGCCCCTCCCCGGGTGCCTGCTCGAGCGGAGCCCCGTCCCGGCCGTCAGCGGCGCGACCGGGATCGGCGGGAGCGAGATCGGCGGCAGCGTCATCAGCGGTGGCGGCCGTGGCATCCGTTCCGTAGTCCCGGGCGATCGTGCCGCCGGTGTCCATCGCCTCGTTGGCGAGCCGGTCGGCATCCGCGTTCTGCGCGCGCGGGATCCACTCGTAGGTCACCTGGCCCGCGGGAAGGACGGTCGCGGCCTCCGCGGCCAGCCGACGCATGTCCGCGTGCTTGATCTGCCAGCGCCCCGACATCTGCTCGACGACGAGGCGCGAGTCCATCCGGACCGTCACCCGTGCGTCCGGGTCGATCGCGGCCGCCGCCCGCAGACCGGAGACGAGACCGGAGTACTCGGCGACGTTGTTGGTCGTCGTGCCGAGGAACGCCGCACGCTCTGCGAGGACGCGGCCGCTCGCGCCGTCGCGCACGAGGGCGCCGAAGCCGGCCGGCCCGGGGTTCCCGCGGGAGCCGCCGTCGGCCTCGACCACGAGGTGGCGTCGACCCGAGGAGCCGTCCGGGCCGGTCGGGGCGGCGTCGGGGCGTGCGTCCGCGCTCACGCGCCCGCGGCCTCCGGACGCACGACGATGTGGCCGTAGTCCTCGAGCCGGACGACCTGGTCAGGCGCCGCGGACGTCACCGCCGCGAGCTCGGCCGGGCTCAGGTCCACGTTGAGCCCCTCGAGCCGGCGCCCGCGCATCGCGACGACGCCGCGCCCGCCGTTCTGGTCGCGCACGCGCTCGTAGAGCGCGAGCAGCGTCGCGTCGATCCCGTCGGCGGCCGCACGGCGGCGCTCGGCGACCTGCGCGGCGTCGTCGTCGAGCTCGGCGAAGCGGGCGTCGCGCGCGGCGACGACCTCTGCGCGGGCGGCCTCGAGCTCGGCGTTCGCGGACTCGAGACGACCGAGCGCCTCCTCGTGCGCCTCGAGCCGCTCCATGACGTCGAGCTCGACCTCCTCGAGCACGCCCTGCCGGCGGGCGAGCGACTCGAGCTCGCCGACGAGCGCCTGCGCGTCCTTCGCCCCGACCTGGCCGGAGTCGAGGCGCGACCGGTCGCGCGCGGCGCGCGTGCGCACCTGCTCGACGTCGGCCTCCGCCTTCTTCAGCTCGCGCCGCAGGTCGGACGCCGCCGTGCGGGACTCGACGAGCGACGTCGCCAGGTCCTGCACCTGCGCGTCGAGCTCGGCGATGCGGGCCAGCTCGGGCAGGTTCTTGCGCTGGTGGGCGAGCTGCTGGAGACGCGTGTCGAGCTCCTGGACGTCGAGGAGCCGGAGCTGGTCTGCGGGCGGGGCGGTGGCCACGTGGTAGTTCCTTTCGTGGGACCGGTCGGGTCGTGGGACGCGGTCGGGTCGGGCGGGTGAGGGGCGCGGAGCGCCGCGGTCGGTCGCGGTAGGTCGCGCGCGGGCGACGGCGTCACAGGGGTCAGCCCGGCGCCCCGGGCGCCGACGCGGACGGGATGCGGGCCGTCCAGGGGTCGGTGACGGTCGTGCTGACCCGCGTCTCCACCTGCTCGCCGCGCGCGGCGAGCGCTCGCGCGAGGTCCTCGGCAGCGTAGCGGAGCCACGGCCACTCCGACGCGAAGTGCGGGACGTCGACGAGGAACGGCGTCGCCGACGGCCCGCCCTCGAGCTGCGCCCGCTCGCGCAGCTCGGACACCGGGTGGTGGCGCAGGTCGGACGTCAGGTAGACGTCGGCACCGCTCGTGCGCACCGCGTCGAACAGCGAGTCGCCCGAGCCGCCGACGACCGCGACGGACTCGACCGTCGCGTCCAGGTCGCCCGCGACGCGGACGCCCTGGACCGTCGCGGGCAGGACCTCGGCGACGCGCTCCGCGAACGCCCGCAGCGTCGTCGGCCCGGCCAGCCGCCCGACCCGTCCCGTGCCGGTGGTGACGGTCCCGTGCGTGGCCGGCGCGTCGCCGCGACCGGCCGCGTGCGGCACGAGCGGCACCCGGTGGAGCAGGTCGAGCGCGTCCGCCAGCGCGTCCGCGACGCCACGCTCGGCGGCATCCGCGTTCGTGTGCGCGACGTACAGGCCGCACCCTCCCCGGATGAGCCGGTGCACGAGCGAGCCCTTGAACGTCGTCGCGGCAACCGAGTGCACGGGGCGCAGGAACAAGGGGTGGTGCGTGACGAGGAGGTCCGCGCCCCAGTCCAGCGCCTCGTCCGCGACCTCCTCGACCGGGTCGACGGCGAGCAGCACCTTGCGGACGGGCGCGCCCGGGTCGCCGGCGACCAGTCCGACGGCGTCCCAGTCCTCCGCCGTGGCCGGCGGGTAGAGCTCGTCGAGCGTGCGCACGACCTGGCCGAGGGTCGGGGGCGCGAGCCCTGCACCGGGCTCGTCGGCGTGCTCCGCGGCGGCGTCGAGGGTCATGGCGGCAGGCTATCCCGCCCGACCGCGCCGGACGCGGTCGTCACTTCGCTTGCGCGTAGTGCTCGACGGCGGCGACCGTCAGCGGGAAGTCGACCGGGAAGTCGCCGAACAGCAGTCGCCCCGCCTCGACGGCGGCCTCCCGGACCTCGCGCTCCACCACCTCGACGAGCTCCGCGGGCGCGTGCACGACCACCTCGTCGTGGAGGAAGAACACGAGGTGCGCCCGGCCCTGGAACGGTGCGCGGACCGCACCCGGGCTCTCGCTCACGGGCAGGGCCCACAGTCGGCGTCGGATCGACGCGAGCCAGCACAGCGCCCACTCCGCGGCCGTGCCCTGGACGACGAAGTTGCGCGTGAAGCGACCCCAGGCCCGCGTCTGCGAGCGTGCTCGCGACTGGGCGTCCGCACCGCCGCCCGCTCCTCCCCCCGCGCCGTCGGCCGCGTCGTCGGCCGCGTACGCGCCGGACTGCGCCTCCTGCCAGGCGGCGCCGGGCTCCGGGGAGCTGCGCCCGAGCCGCGTCGTGACGACCTCGCCCCGCTCCCCCGCGCGGGCCGCACGCTCGACGAGGTCGATCGCGTCGGGGAACGCCTTCGCGAGCCGCGGCAGGACCAGGGCGCTGTCCCCCGTCGTCCCGCCGTACATCGCCCCGAGCATGCCGACCTTCGCGTGCTCGCGGCTCGCCACGGCCCCCGACGCGACGATCCCGGCGTAGAGGTCGACGCCCCGGCCGGCGTCCGCCATGCGCTCGTCGTGCGCGAGCCCTGCGAGCACGCGCGGCTCGAGCTGGGCCGCGTCGGCGACGACGAGCCGCCAGCCCGGGTCCGCGACCACCGCCCGGCGCACCTGGCGCGGGAGCTGGAGCGCACCCCCGCCGCTCGACGACCAGCGCCCCGTGACGACTCCTCCGACCACGTACTCGGTCCGGAACCGGCCGTCGCGCACCCACGTGTCGAGCCACGTCCACCCGTTCGCCGTGAGCAGCCGCTGCAGCGTCTTGTACTCCAGCAGCGGCTCGATCACGGGGTGCTCGATCTTCTCGAGCTCCCACTTGCGCAGCGACCGGGCGCCGACGCCCGCGTACTGGAGCGCCTTGAGCAGGTCCGGGTGCGAGTCGGGGTTGAGCGTCGGCGGGGCGTCGAGCGCGTCGCGGATCGTGCGGGCGAGCTCCTCCATGCGCACCGGCCGCTCGCCCGGACGCGGTCGCGGTCCGAGGACCCCCTCGAGGATCTCGTCGTGCACGTCGGCGCGCCACGGCAGCCCGGCATGGTGCATCTCCGCGGCGACGAGCGCCCCGGCCGACTCGCCCGCGAGGAGGAGGCGCAGCCGGCCCGGTGCGTCCGGGCCGTCCGCCGCCGCGACCGTGGCGAGCTGGTCGGCGAGCTCGGGCAGCGGGTCCAGGCCCGACGGCGCAGCGGGGGTCCCCGGCGCGTCCGCCCCCAGGTCGAAGAGCGAGTCGGGGCGGAGCGGGAGCGTCGGGTCGGGCCCGGCGGGTGCGGCGGTCAGGGCGTCCCAGGGCCCGGGCTCCCTCCGGGCGTACGGAGTCCCCGCGGTGAGCGCGGACCGGCGCAGGATCGCGCGCGCGAGCCGCAGGTCGTGCGACCGCTCCACCCGGGCGCCCGCAGCGAGCAGCGCGGAGTACCAGCGGTTCGTGTCGTCCCACACGGCGCGCTCCCCCGAGGCGACGGCTGCCGCGACCTCGGCCCCCGACTCGCTCACCGGGCCTCCCGTGGGACGACCGGACGCGTCGGCACGCCGAACCTCGACGACGGCGCCTCGGCCGGCGCCGGCACGACGCGTCAGGGCCAGGTACACGGACGCAGTGTGCCTCCCGGCACCCACACCGGCAGGCTGCTGCCGCGGCTCGGACCGGAGCGCCAGGCCGTCAGCCGTGCGAGGCCGGGTCGTCGCCGACGTCCGGCGGTGGCGGCGCGGGCTCCGGCGCCACCCCGCCGGTGCGCTCGAGCTCGAGCTCGGCCGTGAGGACACCGCCCGCGAGCACGGCGATGCTCGTGAGCCACAGCCACAGCACGCCCGCGAGCACCAGACCGAGCATCTGCCCGGCCACCCGCACCAGGGCGATCGCCGTGCCGTCCACGCCGGGCGTGGACGGCACGGCGAGGGCGAGGTAGAGCCCGAACCCCGACGAGACCACCAGCACTCCCAGCGTCCCGACCACCGCGCCGGGCACGCACCGGGTCCACACCGTGTCGACGTTCGGGGCGTACCGGTAGAGCAGCGTGAGGTACGCGGCGCTCACCGCGACGACGAGCGGCCAGCGCAGGACGTCCCACGCGACCTGGAACTCGTCCCCGAGACCGAACCGGTCCGCGAGCGCCGCGCCGTCGCCCAGGAGCGGCCCGACGACGACCATGCCCAGCACGGCGACGACGGTCGCGACCGCGCCCAGCGCGAGCGAGAGGCCCAGCACGTACTGGCCGACGAGACTGCGACGGTTCTCCACCTGGTAGGCGTCGTCGAGCGCGCGCACCGCGGCGCGGAAGACGCGGCTCGCGAGCCAGAGGGCCACGACGAACGCGCCCAGCGCGAACCCGGCGCGCCCTTCCGCGAGGAGACCGTCGACGAGCGGGGCGAGGACGTCGCTCGCGACCTGCTCCGCGAACACGTCCGCGAACCCGTCGACGACCGTGGTGCGGATCTGGTCGACGCGGGTGTCCCCGAGGAGCGGGCGCAGGAACCCGAGGCTCGCGCCGAGCGCCGTCGTGAGCGGGACGAGGGAGATGAGCCCGTAGTACGACATCTCCGCGGCGAGGCCCGTCACGCGGACGTCGGCCGAGCGGTACGCGGCGCGGAGCGCGACCTCCGCCGCGGGCACCCCGCGCACCCGCAGCGGCGTGCGAGCCGCTCGCGCCAGGAGCCGGTCCCGCAGGCCGGGCGAGGTCGCGGCTCGGGCCGCACGGCGGGCCAGGGCGGGCCGGACCACGTGCCCGGACGTCCAGCTCCCGACCGCGACGACGGCCGGGCCGAGGACGGCGGTCGCAGCCGTCACCACCACGGTCCGCGTCATGGAGGGGTCGAGGAGGACGGTCCCGAGGCCGACGGCGGTACCGGCACCCACGAGGACCAGGACCGTCGACGTGGCGGTCGACGTCGTCGCGCGCACGGCGGGCACGCGACGGGCGAGCACCGCGACGACGAGGGCGAGGGACGCCACCAGGACGAGCACGTGCGTCTCCCTCGGACGGCGTGGTCGGCGCGACGCCCCTGTCGGGGACGGCACGAGTGCGAGGGTGCGACGTCGACGGACGTCGTGGTGGGCCCGGAGGGACTCGAACCCCCGACATCCACGGTGTAAGCGTGGCGCTCTGACCAGCTGAGCTACAGGCCCCGGAACGAGCGGTGCACAGCCTACCGGTTCGCCTGCGCCGTCCGGTCCCGGGTGGTCCGTCCCCGTGTCAGAGCTGCTCGAGCGCGCGCCGGTAGCCGTCGAGGTCGCGGCGCTGCCCGCGCGGGTTCACGACGGACCAGCGGACGATCCCGTCGGCGTCGACGAGGAACGACCCGCGCAGCGCGAGCCCGTTCTCCTCGTCGAGCACGCCGTAGGCCCGGGCGACCTCTCCGTGGGGCCAGAAGTCCGCGAGGAGGTCGAACTCGAACCCCTCCTGCTCCGCCCACGCCTTCTGCGCGAAGACCGAGTCGCACGAGATCCCGAGCAGCGTCACGCCGGACGTCTCGAACTCGTCGAGGTGGTCCCGCAGCTCGCACAGCTCGCCCGTGCAGATCCCGGAGAACGCGAACGGGTAGAACACCAGCAGCACCGGACCGCCGCGCAGGTCGGCGAGGTGGACCGGCGTGCCGTGCGTGTCGGGCAGCGTGAAGTCCGGTGCCGGGTCGCCCGGCCCGGGCGGCGCGACGCTCAGGACGCTGGCGATGCCCGACGGCGTCGTCGGCTCAGCGACCACGACCCCGCGTCCCGAGGCGCGTCGCGGACCAGTCCTGGGCGATCGAGAACGTGCTCGTCGCGTGCAGGCCCGCGGTGGTGGCGGCCTCCTGGATGTCGTTGTGGCCCACGTGGCCGGGCCGGCCCGGCTTGAGCGTGAGGATCCAGATGAGGCCCCCGTCGTCGAGGACGGTCTGGACGTCCACGAGCATGTCCGTGAGGTCCCCGTCGCCCTCGCGCCACCACACGATCACACCGTCGGTGACGTCGTCGTAGTCCTCGTCGACCAGCTCTCCACCGACGAGCTCCTCGAGGTCGGCGCGCAGGTCGTCGTCGACGTCCTCCGACCACCCGAACTCCTGGACCACGTTCCCGGGCGCGAACCCCAGGCGGTCGATACCGCCGGATCCTGCGGTGTCCGTCACAGTCGTGCCGTTCCTTTCCTCGTCCGTCTCTGTCCTCACCGGCCTGCGCCGACCCGCACCCGCGGGTCCGGACGGCCGGTGGCGGACCACCGTGTGCCGTGTCTGGCAAAGGTAGCCCACCGTACGGTGCCCTGCTTGGCAAGGCGTACCCCGTGGACACGGCCCCTCGGCGCATCGTCCGCGAGCATCCCGCCTCGCGCGCGTGTCACGGAAATCACTGCTCCTTGACCACCCGTTGGTGTGACTTCGGGCCCGGATGAGAACACAATGGGAAGACCACCCTGGTCTCGTGAAGAGGCGCGGTCGCCACCAGCGGCCGCGGCCGCACGCCCGGTGTGGCTCCGAGACGGACGACCGGGCGTGTACCGCGCGACCGGCGTCCGGCATCCGACGAGATATGAGGTTGCTGGTGGCTTCGTACGACGAGACCGGACCGCTGATCAATGGTCTGCTCAGCCAGGTACCGGACATCGACCCCGCCGAGACCGGCGAGTGGGTCGAGTCCCTCGACGGCCTGATCGACGACCGCGGGGGCCCGCGCGCCCGCTACGTCCTGCTGAACCTGCTCAAGAGGGCACGGGAGCGCAACGTCGCCATCCCGTCCTCCTTCGCCACGCCCTACGTGAACACGATCGGCGTGCACGAGGAGCCCTACTTCCCCGGCGACGAGGCGCTCGAGCGCCGCTACCGGTCCTGGATCCGCTGGAACGCCGCCGTCATGGTGACGCGCGCGCAGCGCCCGGGCATCGGTGTCGGCGGGCACATCTCCTCCTACGCGTCCGTCGCGACGCTGTACGAGGTGGGCCTGAACCACTTCTTCCGCGGCAAGGACCACCCGGGCGGTGGCGACCAGGTCTACTTCCAGGGCCACGCCTCCCCCGGCGTGTACGCGCGGGCGTTCCTCGAGGGCCGCCTGTCCGCGGACCAGCTCGACGGGTTCCGCCAGGAGAAGTCGCACGCGGGCGGCGGTCTGCCGTCGTACCCGCACCCGCGGCTCATGCCGGACTTCTGGGAGTACCCGACGGTCTCCATGGGCCTCGGCCCGGCGAGCGCCATCTACCAGGCGTGGACCGACCGCTACCTGCACAACCGCGGGATCAAGGACACGAGCCAGCAGGACGTCTGGGCGTTCCTCGGCGACGGCGAGATGGACGAGCCCGAGTCGCGCGGCATGCTCCAGCTCGCGGCGCAGCAGCAGCTCGACAACCTGACGTTCGTCGTGAACTGCAACCTGCAGCGTCTCGACGGCCCGGTGCGCGGCAACGGCAAGATCATCCAGGAGCTCGAGGCGCAGTTCCGCGGCGCGGGCTGGAACGTCATCAAGGTGATCTGGGGCCGCGAGTGGGACGTCCTGCTCAACGCGGACAAGGACCGCGCGCTGGTCAACCTCATGAACGCCACGCCCGACGGCGACTACCAGACGTACCGGGCGGAGAACGGCGCGTTCATCCGCGAGCACTTCTTCGGGCGCGACCCGCGCACCAAGCAGCTCGTCGAGAACATGACCGACGACGACATCTGGAACCTCAAGCGCGGCGGGCACGACTACCGCAAGCTCTACGCGGCGTACGCGGCGGCCCGCGCCCACACGGGCCAGCCGACCGTGATCCTCGCGCACACCGTCAAGGGCTACGGCCTCGGGTCGACCTTCGCCGGCCGCAACTCGACGCACCAGATGAAGAAGGTCAACCTCGCCGACCTCAAGACCCTGCGCGACTCGCTGCGGATCCCGATCACCGACGAGGAGCTCGACGCCAACCCGTACGAGCCGCCCTACTACCACCCGGGTGGCGACGCGCCGGAGATCCAGTACCTGCTGGACCGCCGCCGCCAGCTCGGCGGGTTCGTGCCGGAGCGCCGCTCGAAGCCGACGCCGGTCACGCTCCCGGGCGAGAAGACGTACGAGATCCTCAAGAAGGGCTCGGGCCAGCAGGAGATCGCCTCCACCATGGCCTTCGTGCGCCTGCTCAAGGACCTCATCAAGGACAAGGAGATCGGCAAGCGCATCGTGCCGATCATCCCGGACGAGGCACGCACGTTCGGCCTGGACTCGATCTTCCCGTCGGCGAAGATCTTCAACACCCAGGGCCAGCACTACCTCGCCGTGGACCGCGAGCTCATGCTGAGCTACAAGGAGTCCGAGGCCGGGCAGATCATGCACACCGGCATCAACGAGGCCGGCTCCGCCGCCGCGTTCCAGGCCGTCGGCACGTCCTACGCCACGCAGGGCGAGATCATGGTGCCGGTCTACATCTTCTACTCGATGTTCGGCTTCCAGCGCACCGGCGACCAGTTCTGGGCGGCGGGCGACCAGCTCACGCGCGGCTTCATCGTCGGCGCCACCGCGGGCCGCACGACGCTCACGGGCGAGGGCCTCCAGCACGCCGACGGGCACTCCCCGCTCCTCGCGGGCACGAACACCGCGATGGTCCAGTACGACCCGGTGTACGGCTACGAGATCCGGCACATCGTGCGCGACGGCATCGAGCGCATGTTCGGGGACGGCTCCGACGGCCGCGACCAGAACGTCATGTACTACCTCACGGTGTACAACGAGCCGATGGTCCAGCCGGCAGAGCCGGAGGACGTCGACGTCGAGGGCATCCTGCGCGGCATCCACCGCGTCTCGGTCTCCGAGTCCGAGGGTCCGAAGGCCCAGCTCCTCGCCTCCGGAGTCGGCGTGCCGTGGGCGCTCGAGGCGCAGCAGCTCCTCAAGGAGGACTGGGGCGTGTCGGCCGACGTGTGGAGCGTGACGAGCTGGAACGAGCTGCGCCGCGACGGCCTCGCCGCGGACCAGGCCGCGTTCCTCGACCCTGCCGCCGAGGTCCGCACGCCGTACGTCACCGCGAAGCTCGCGGGTGCCGAGGGTCCGTTCGTCGCGACGAGCGACTACGACCACCTGGTCCCCGACCAGATCCGCAAGTGGGTCCCCGGCGACTACGAGGTGCTCGGGGCGGACGGCTTCGGCTTCTCCGACACGCGCGCCGCGGCCCGCCGCCACTTCAAGATCGACGGTCCGTCCGTCGTGGTGCGAACCCTGCAGGCGCTCGCCAAGCAGGGCAAGGTGCCCGCCGACGCGTCGGCGAAGGCGATCGAGAAGTACCGCCTCATGGACGTCACCGCCGGGACGTCCGGCAACGCGGGCGGCGACTCCTGACGGTCCGCACGCTCTGACCGCTGCACGACGACGGCCGGTCACCTCCCAGCGGGAGGTGACCGGCCGTCGTCGTGCAGCCGCTCGTGCAGCGCTCGTCGTGCGGCGCGGCCGTGGTCGCCTACGTGCCCGCGCGGTGCTGCTCGGCCTGCGCGACGGCGCGCTCGAGCTCGGTGCGCACGCGGGCGACCGCCTCCGGGTCGCCGTAGGACGTGAGCGACTCGAGGTGGTGCCGCGCCTCGACCGCTCGGTCCGCCTCGATCGCGGCGAGGACGAGCTGTCGCCCGACCTCGGGGTCGTGCTCGCGAGCGCGCCAGTGGCCCACACCGAGCCCGAGCGCCTCGCCGGGGAGACCGGCGTCGCGGAGCACCTCCATCGACTGGGCGAGGGCGCGCCCGGTGTGGTCGCGCTCGGCCGCGGTGGCGAAGCGGCGCAGCGCGGACTCCTGGTCGTCGTCGAGCGAGAGGCGGCCGAGCTCGATGAGGGGGAACCATCCCTTGGGGTGGCCCGCGAGCTCCTCGGCGAGCGCCCACACCGCCAGGTCGGCGGCGCGCTGCTTCTCGGACTCGTCGGCCGGCGCGGCCAGCGGGTCGTCCAAGTGGGTCCCCTCGGCAGCACGCCGTCGCACGAGCTCGGCGAGGGCACGGAACGCGCGCTCGTCGTTCGGGTCGTCGCCCAGCATCGCGCGCAGGGCGTCCTCGTGGACGGTGTCGCCGCGCTTCTCGCCCGACCGGGGTCGGCGCGCGCCGACCGTCGACGCGGACGTCGGGCGTCGCATGAGCTGGCGCAGGCGGGGCATCAGGGCCATGCCCCCGACCCTAGCGGCTCCCCCGGACGCTCACCCGACCGCCCCGGCACCAGACCTCCCGCGGGTCCTCGCGACCGACGGTTTGTGGACTGTCCACAACACCGGCCCGTATGCTCGGCGCGTGACGGCCACCTCCCCGACAGCCTCCGGCCGTTCCCGCGCCACCGGAGCCGCCGGCAACGCGGACAACCTCCAGGGGCTGCGCGACGGGAGCGGGCTGCTCATGGCGGCCGCGCTGCGGCGCCTCGACGAGGAGGTGCCCTGGTACCGCGAGCTGCCCGCCGAGGACCGGTCGTACGTCGGGCTCGTCGCCCAGTCGGGCATCACCGCCTTCGTCACCTGGTACGCCGACCCCCTGGCCCCGCCGCACGGCGTGAGCGAGATCTTCGCCGCGGCGCCGCCCGAGCTCACGCGCTCGATCTCGCTGCAGAACACGCTCCAGCTCGTGCGGATCGTCGTCGAGGTGGTCGAGGCGCACTCGGACCAGCTCGCGGCCCCCGGCGGCGAGCGCGACCTGCGCGAGGCGGTGCTGCGCTACTCGCGCGAGGTCGCCTTCTCGGCCGCCGAGGTCTACGCCCGCGCGGCCGAGGTGCGCGGCGCCTGGGACGCGCGCCTCGAGGCGCTCGTCGTCGACGCGCTCGTGCGCGGCGACGGCGACGACTCGCTGCGCTCGCGCGTGTCCGCGCTGGGCTGGGGCGGGCGCGGCTCGACCCTGGTCATCGCGGGCACGACGACCGCGTCGCTCGACGAGGTGCGCACGGCCGAGCTCCGCCGGGCCACGCGCCGCGCCGCGGGCGACGCGCTCGTCGGCATCCACGGCGACCGGCTGGTCCTCGTCCTCGGCGGCGAGGGCGACCTCCAGGCCGCCGCGGCCTCCCTGCTCCCACGCTTCGGCCCCGGTCCCGTCGTCATCGGACCCACCGTCGCCGGTCTCGAGGAGGCCGGCCGCTCCGCGCAGGCCGCCCTCGCAGGCCTGCGCGCCGCGCCCGCATGGCCCCAGGCACCGCGACCGGTCCTCGCCGACGACCTGCTGCCCGAGCGCGTCCTGACGGGAGACACGACCGCCCGGCGGACGCTCGTGACGCAGGCGTACCGCCCGCTCGCCGAGGCGACGGGCTCCGTGCTCGAGACGCTCTCGGCGTACCTCGGGACGGGTCGCTCGCTCGAGGCCGCCGCGCGCACGCTGTACGTGCACCCCAACACCGTGCGGTACCGCCTGCGCAAGGTCTCGGAGATCACCGGGTGGGACCCGCTCGACGCCCGCGAGTCGTTCGTGCTCCAGGTCGCGCTCGCGCTCGGCCAGCTCGCGGCGGTCCCGCGCTGAGGCCCTCGCGCCGTCCTTGGAGGTTCCGCACAAACGCCTCCCCCAAGGTTGGTGCGGGTCGTGACGTGGTCCGTCGACACCGCGTTGGCACAGTTGACAGGTGCTCGCCGTCTTGTGCCCTGGACAGGGCTCCCAGTCCCCCGGAATGCTCGCGCCCTGGCTCGAGCTGCCCGGCGTCGCCGACCGCCTCTCCGCGTTCGGCGAGGCCGCCGAGACCGACCTCGTCGCCCACGGCACGACGTCGGACGCGGAGACGATCCGGGACACCGCCGTCGCGCAGCCGCTGATCGTCGCGTCGTCGCTCGTCGCGCTGCGCGAGATCCTCGACGGCCGTGACGCCGCCGACGTCGTCGACGTCACGGCCGGCCACTCCGTCGGCGAGCTCGCCGCGGCGGCCGTCGCGGGCGTGCTCGACGACGCGGGTGCCGTCGGGCTCGTCTCGCACCGCGCGCGGTTCATGGCCGAGGCCGCGGCCGCGAACCCGAGCGGGATGAGCGCCGTCGTGGGCGGGGACCCGGAGGAGGTACTCACGGCGATCGAGGCGGCGGGGCTGTGGCCCGCCAACGTCAACGGGGGCGGCCAGGTCGTCGCCGCCGGCGCGCTCGAGCACCTGCTCACGCTCGCCGAGAAGCCGCCGGCCAAGGCGCGCGTCATCCCCCTCCAGGTCGCCGGGGCGTTCCACACGCCGTTCATGCAGTCGGCGCGGGAGGCCTTCGAGCCCGTTGCCGCGGCCTGGGACGTGAGCGACCCGCGCCTGCCGTTCCTGTCGAACGCGGACGGCGAGCCCTACGGCCGCATCGACCTCGAGGGCAGCAGCCACGGCAAGGCCCGCGACGTCGTCCGTCGCCTCACCGCGCAGATCGCCGCGCCCGTCCGGTGGGACCTGTGCCAGGAGACGCTCGCCGAGCTCGGCGTCACCGCGATCCTCGAGCTCGCCCCGGGCGGCGTGCTCACCGGGCTCGCCCGACGCACGCTGCGCGGCGTCGAGACCGTCGCGGTGAAGTCGCCCGCCGACGTCTCGGCGGCGCGCGACCTCGTCGCACGGCACTCCGTCGCCGCGGGGGCGGGGGCGTGACCATCCCGACGCTGCGGCAGGCCACCGGGCCCGCCCACTCGCGGATCCTCGCGATCGGTGCCGCGCGGGGTGAGGACGTCGTGACGAACGACGACCTCGCCGGCCCCATCGAGTCGTCCGACGAGTGGATCCGCCAGCGCACGGGCATCGCCACCCGGCGCCGCGCCGGGTCCGACGTCGACGTCGTCGACCTCGCGGAGGCCGCAGCACGACGCGCGCTCGACGCCGCGGGCCTGACCGGCACCGACGTCGACGCCGTGATCGTCGCGACCATCACCTGGTTCCGCCAGACGCCGTCCGCGGCCGCCGTGCTCGCCGACCGGCTGGGTGCGACCCCCGCCGCGGCCTTCGACGTGTCCGCGGCCTGCGCCGGGTACGCCTACGGCATCGCGCAGGCGGACGCCCTGGTCCGGTCCGGGACCGCGCGGCACGTCCTCGTCGTCGGGGCCGAGAAGCTCAGCGACTTCGTGGACCCGACGGACCGCACCATCTCGTTCCTGCTGGGCGACGGTGCGGGCGCCGCGCTCGTCGGTCCGTCCGACGTGCCCGGCATCGGTCCCACCGTCTGGGGCTCGGACGGGAGCCGGGCGAGCGCGATCCGGCAGACGCACGCCTGGACCGACCTGCGCTCGGAGCCCGAGGCCGGCTTCGCGACGATGCGCCAGGACGGGCAGACCGTCTTCAAGTGGGCGAGCTTCCAGATGGCCCCCGTCGCCGCGAAGGCGATGGCCGAGGCCGGCGTCGGCCCCCACGACATCCGGGCCTTCATCCCGCACCAGGCCAACCTGCGGATCACGGACCAGCTCGTCAAGCAGCTCGGCCTGCCCGACACCGTGGCGGTCGCGCGGGACATCGTGGAGACCGGCAACACGTCGGCCGCGTCGATCCCGCTCGCGACCGAGCGGCTCCTCGCCGAGGGGCAGGTCCGCTCCGGCGATCTCGCCCTCCAGATCGGCTTCGGGGCCGGGCTCGTCTACGCAGCGCAGGTCGTCGTCCTCCCGTAGGGAAGAATCACCCTGGGCGGTTCGTCGTCGACCGACGGACCACGCCGCAACCAAGTACCGCACCACCGTTCGGGCCCGCCCGAGCACCGCCACCGGGACCGGTCCACCGGTCCCACGACAAGGAGAAACCATGGCTTACACCGAGCAGGAAGTCCTCGCCGGCCTCGCGGAGATCGTCGCCGAGGAGACGGGTCTGCCGACGGACGCCGTCGCGCTCGAGAAGTCCTTCACCGACGACCTCGACATCGACTCCCTCTCGATGATGACGATCGTCACGCACGCCGAGGACAAGTTCGGGGTCCGCATCCCCGACGAGGAGGTCAAGAACCTCACCACGGTCGGCGACGCCGTCTCGTACATCACGGGCGCCCAGGCCGCCTGAGCACCCGGCCTGCCCGGCAGGCCGTGCGGACGGGCCGGCACCACCCCGCCGGCCCGTCCGCCCACCCGTCGACCGAACACCCTCGAGGAGCTCCCATGTCTGCCGTCCGTGAAGTCGTCGTCACCGGCCTCGGCGCCACCACGCCGCTCGGCGGGGACGTGCCCACGACCTGGGCGGCCGCGCTCGCCGGCGAGTCCGGGGCGCGAACGCTCGACAACGACTGGTCCGAGCGCTACGAGATCCCCGTCACGTTCGCAGCGACGATCAAGGTCAAGCCCGAGGAGGTCCTCGCGCGCCCCGAGATGAAGCGCATGGACCCCTCCACCCAGTACGCGATCGTCGCGGCGCGCGAGGCCTGGGCCGACGCGGGCAGCCCCGACGTCGACGGAGACCGGCTCGGCACCGTCGTGTCGTCCGGCATCGGCGGCATCTGGACCACGCTCGACGGCTGGGACACGCTGCGCGAGCGCGGCACCCGCCGCATGCTGCCCATGACCGTCCCGATGCTCATGCCGAACTCCCCCACCGCGTACGTCTCGCTCGAGCTCGGCGCCCGCGCCGGCGCCCACGCGCTCGTCTCCGCGTGCGCGTCCGGCGCCGAGGCCATCGGCTACGGCGTCGACATGATCCGCGCAGGCCGCGCGGACGTCGTCGTCGCGGGCGGGACCGAGGCCACCATCCACCCCATGCCGATCGCCGCCTTCGCGGCGTCGCGCACGCTCTCGCTGCGCAACGACGACCCGCAGGGCGCCTCCCGCCCCTACGACGTCGACCGCGACGGGTTCGTCATCGGCGAGGGCGCGGGCGTCGTCGTGCTGGAGAGCGCCGAGCACGCCGCAGCGCGCGGTGCGCGCGTGTACGCCCGGCTCGCGGGCGTCGGCCTGTCGTCCGACGCCTACCACATCACGTCCCCCGACCCCGAGGGCCGCGGTCAGGTCGCCGCGATGCGCCGGGCGCTCGAGGAGGCCGGGGTCACCGGCCGCGACGTCGTGCACGTCAACGCGCACGCGACCTCGACCAAGGTCGGCGACCTCACCGAGACGCGCTCGATCCGCACGCTGCTCGGCGGGGACGCGGACCACGTCCAGCTCTCCGCGACCAAGTCGATGACGGGGCACCTCCTCGGGGGTGCCGGCGCGCTCGAGTCGATCTTCACGATCAAGGCCGTCGCGGAGCGCCTCGCGCCTCCGACGATCAACGTCGCGAACCCCGACCCGGAGCTCCAGGTGCCGCTCGTCCGCGACACGCCGTCGGCGCTGCCCGCGGGCGACGTCGTGGCGCTCAACAACTCGTTCGGCTTCGGCGGCCACAACGTCGCGCTCGCGGTGACGAGCGCCTGACGGACCGCCACGCACGCGAGGCCGCCTCCCAGCCGGGAGGCGGCCTCGCGTCGTCGTGAGGGTGTCCCGCCGTGCAGGCGTCCCGTCAGCCCACGGTCAGCCCACGCGGTGCAGCCAGCGGACGGGAGCGCCCGCCCCGGCGTAGCGGAACGGCTCGAGCTCGTCGTCCCAGGCCTTGCCGAGCGCGAGGTGCAGCGCCTCGCGCATGGCCCAGGGATCGTTGGCCTGCTCGAGCGCGGCGCGCACGCGGTCCTCGGGCACCACGATGTTGCCGTGCACGTCGGTCGCGGCGTAGAAGATCCCCAGGTCGGGCGTGTGGGACCAGCGCCCACCGTCGACGCCGTGGCTGGGCTCCTCGGTCACCTCGTACCGCAGGTGGGACCAGCCGCGCAGCGCGGACGCGAGCTTCGCCCCCGTGCCCTGCGCGCCCTGCCAGGAGTACTCGCCGCGATACAGCCCGCGCGCCGCGGGCTGCTCGGTCCAGTCCAGGGAGACGCGCACGCCGAGGACGTTCCCGGCGGCCCACTCCATGTGCGGGCACAGAGCACGGGGTGCTGAGTGCACGTAAAGAACACCGCGGGTGATGGCACCGGCCATGTCTGCCTCCCTAGGTCGAGGTTTCGTCTTCCCCAACGTCCTCACCAGGGTGGATCCACGGCACGTCGCACAACCGTCACGGCGTGTCTCGTGCCTATCTTGCACGACGGCGCACGGATGCGCGAGAGATTCGCGGGGCGCGCCCTGACTGCGCCCCCGACACCGCGAGCGCCGCGCTGCCCTCAGAGCTGGGCGCGCAGCTCCCGCATCGCCTTCTTGCGGACCGAGCGGTCGAGCCGGTCGAGGTAGAGCATGCCGTCGAGGTGGTCGCACTCGTGCTGCAGGCAGCGGGCCATGAGCTCCGTGCCCTCCACGACGACCTCGTTGCCGTCGAGGTCCGTGCCGACGACGCGCGCGTACCAGGCGCGCCGGGTGGGGAACCAGAGCTCCGGGACGGAGAGGCACCCCTCGTCGCCGTCCTGGAAGTCGTCGGAGAGCTCGACGATCCGGGGGTTGAGGACGTAGCCGATCTCGTCGTCGATGTTCCAGGAGAACGCGCGGAGGTTGACGCCGATCTGGTTCGCGGCGAGACCCGCCCGGCCGTCGTGGTCCACGGTCTCGACGAGGTCGGCGACCAGGGACCGCACGCGGTCGTCGATCGTGGTGATCTCGTCGCACGGGGTGCGGAGCACGGGGTCGGGGATGGTGCGGATCTCTCTCATCGCCATGCCCGCATTCTTCCACGAGGACGTCGCGCAACGGCCTCCCGGGCGGGCGGTCTCCCCGTGTGACGCCCGCCCGGGACGCAGGTCACATCCGGGCGTAGCGCGCCCGGGCGAACGAGTACAGGCCGTACGCGGCGAACCCGAGACCGATGGCCACCAGGAGCACCGCGCCGAACGGCTGCGCCACGATCGTCGCGAACGCGGCGTCGAGACCGCCGGCCTGCTCCGGGTCGTTCTGCACCGCGGCCACGACGAAGAGCCCGCCGAGGACGCCGAGGGCGATGCCCTTCGCGATGTAGCCCACCTGCCCGAGCCGGACGACCGCGCGGCCGACGTGGCCGCTCGTGCCGCCCCGCAGGTCCTCGAGGAACTTCTTCTTCCAGCCCTTGACCACGTGGTAGACGCCGACCACGACGATCCCGAACCCGACGGCACCGACCAGCAGCGCGCCGCCCGGGCTCTGCATGAGTCGCGCCGTGAAGCTCTCCTCCTGCCCCGAGCCGCTCGACGCCCCCGACACGACCTGCACGGCCAGCACGCCGAGCGCGACGTAGACGACCGCCTTGCCGGCGGCCTTGAGCCGGTCGGACGTCTCGAGCGCCCCGCTCAGGGCGACCGTCACCTGCCACAGGCCGAGGGCGGCGAACGCCACCACCGCGAACCAGAGGAGCGCCGTGCCGCCCGGTGTCTCGGCGACCGCGGCGAGCGCGCCGGTCTGGCTCGCCTCCTCGCTCGACGCCCCGCCCGTCGCGACCTGGACGGCCAGCACCCCGATGACGAGGTGGAGCACCCCGCTCATCGCGTACCCCGCGCGGGCCAGCAGCTCCAGCGTCTTGCTCCCCTGAGCGCTGCGAGCGGCCGACTTCCCTCCTGAGCTCATGCTCGGTGCCACGGATTCTCCTTCACGTCAGGACGCCGCCCCTCGCGCCGCCGGGATCTCCGGCCCCGACACTCTGGCAGCCCGAGCCCTTCCACGCATTTCGGACGTCGGAGCCCGGCAGCCACACATCACGGTTTGGTAACGTGCCTCGGATGTCCACGACGCCCCCTCGTCTCGTCGCGCTCGACGGGCTCCGATTCGCCGCCGCAGCGGCCGTCCTGGCGTACCACTTCGTCGCCGTCAACCACCACGCCTGGGGCGACCGCACGAGCGAGGTGATGCCCGGCGTCCAGCAGGTCGCGGCGTTCGGCTCGTTCGGGGTGCAGCTCTTCTTCGTCATCAGCGGTTTCGTCATCCTCATGACCGCCTGGGGGCGCGACGTCCGCGGCTTCGTCGCGTCACGCGCGGGGCGCCTGTTCCCCGCATACTGGGCATCGGTCCTCGTGACGCTCGTGCTGCTCGTGCTCGTGGCCCCGGGACGGCGAGACGTGGACCTGCCGCAGGCCGTGGTGAACCTCACGATGGTGCAGCGGGCGTTCGGCATCGAGGACGTCGAGGCCGTCTACTGGACGCTCTGGTCCGAGCTGCGGTTCTACGTGCTCGTCGGGGTCCTCCTGGCGCTCGGCCTGACGCGCGGTCGGCTGATCGCGTTCGTCACGCTCTGGCCGGTCGCCGGGGCGATCGCGACGCAGACCGGTTCCGACCTCCTGGCGACCGTCCTGGTCGCGGCCGACGCCCCGCTGTTCGCCGGCGGCATGGTGCTGTTCCTGCTCACGCGCGAGCCTCGCTCACCGGTCCTGTGGCTCGCGCTGGGGCTCGACGTCGCGCTCGCGGCCGCGCACTCGGGGCGCATCCAGGCGGTACGGATCGAGAACAGCACCGACCTCGTCCTCGGCCCGGCGACGTACTGGACCGCGATCGTCCTGTGCTTCGTGGTCGTCGCCGCCGCGACCATGACGCCGCTCACGCGGCTCTCCTGGAGGTGGCCGACGACGCTCGGTGCCCTGACGTACCCGCTCTACCTCGTCCACTCCTCGTGGGGCCGGTGGGTCATCGAGACGGCGCACCCGGCCCTGCCCGGCTGGGCCACCCTCGCGCTCGCCACCGCGACGTGCCTTCTCCTCGCGCTGGCCATCCACCGGCTCGTCGAACGACCGTTCGGGCCGCGACTGAGGAGGGCGCTCGACCGGGACCTGCGGCGCGAGAGCGGGCCGCAGGAGGCGCGCCCGGAGACTCGCTCACCGGCCGCTCAGGTCGAGGCGGCGGGCGTCCCGGCCTCCAGGTAGTCGCGCAGGACCACCGCCTGGTTGTGCTCCCTGTCCTTCGCGCCGTACAGGAGCGTGACGACCGGACGGGACGCGATCACGTCCCGGAGGTCGGCGACCGCGGCGTTGGCGTCGAGCTCGGAGCGGTAGCGCCGCGCGAACTCCTCGAAGCGAGGCTCCTCGTGGTGGAACCAGCGGCGCAACGCGTCCGACGGCGCGACGTCCTTGAGCCACAGATCGGCCCGTGCGTTCTCCTTGCTGACCCCACGGGGCCACAGCCGGTCGACGAGGACGCGGAACCCGTCGTCGTCGGACGGCTCGTCGTGGACGCGCCGCACCCGGATGGTCATGACTCCATGAGAGCGTCGCAGCGACCGGGGCGCACCCGGTGAGCGCTAAGATCGCCGCGCGCCCCGTTAGCTCAGCTGGTCAGAGCAGGAGACTCATAATCTCTCGGTCGCGGGTTCAAGTCCTGCACGGGGCACTTCTGACCTGCACGAACACCTTCCCGGATCCCCGGTAGGGGTACCCGACCCAGCGGTAACCCAGCGCTATCGGCCGAACGCCTCGAGCACGCTGCTTCGGTCCGTCGCCGCCTCCGGCCGCTGCACGTAGTGCTTCGCCGTGATCGTCACGCTGCTATGCGCGAGCTGCTCCGCGGCCGCCGCGAGGCCGGCCGTCTGCTGTACCACCGTCGCGACCGTCTTGCGGAACGTCCGCGGCGTGATCCACGACCACTCATCCGCAGCGCGCGACGGAAGCCGGCGCGGTGTGGCACGGTCCGCCCCGACTCCGAGAGCCGGAGCCTCACACCGAACGGAGACCGTCATGACCGCGAACCCGCTTCACTGCATCCGCTGCCAGTCCGCCGACGTCGAGCTCGTCCACCACATCGAACCCGCCCGCAGCATCCACGAGCTGCGCAGCGGCGCCAGCGACCACCCGGTGCAGTCCCCGCACGTCGGGGAGCCCGCCGGCCGCTTCCGCTGCCGCGACTGCGACAAGGAGTTCCTCCGCGAGCTGCCGAGCTGACCGGCGCGGCCCGCGACCCGGGGGGTGGGGTTCCGCACGGGCGGACCCCACCCTTCCTCACCCTTCGACCACCAAGGTCTTCACACACAGAGCGCGCTGATTTTCGACCCCCCGACCGATTTCGGCCGCTCCTGCCCGGCTCAGAACGCCTCCGGGCGGTCCTCACACCTCGCCGCGCAGAGGCCTCACACTGCGACCGCCCGACGGCGCTGGCGGGACGCCGCGCGCAGCTCGCGCCGGCTGACCTTTCGCGTCCTACCGCGCACGACGTCGACCGCGATGGACAACGCGCTTCCCCCGGGCCGGGCGCGGTACATCACTTGCACCTCAGCCCGGCCCGCACTGTCGGGGAACAGCGTGAGCGACACCTCGCCGACTCCCTCCGCGAGACGCCCGTCCTCGAGCTTGCGAGGGCCCTGGGCGATCCCGTGGCGTGGGACGATCAGGACGTCCCATGCCTCGCCCGCTCCTGTCCATACCGCGCGTACCAGCGCCCCTCCATGTGGCAGCGGCGTGCGACGGACCTCGAAACGCCCCCGTGGCCGCCGAGACCACCCCGCAACAGCCTGCACGCCAGCGACTACGAGCGGGCCGACGATGCCGCCCATGACGAACGAGAGCCAATCCATGCCCGGACGGTAGCGCCTCCACGACCAGCGCGATGGTCGTCACCAGCGCCAAGGACGGAACTCCGGCAAGAGCCCTTGCTCCGGCTCTCCGAGCCAGCAGAAGAACCGCAACGAGCGGATCAGGGGCGTCGTCGTTCGCGTTCCGGAAGCAGCACGGTCGAACGCCTCATCGGACCCATGGACCCTTGTCCAGCCTCCGAACCGCGAGAGCTCCTCGCGCGACTTCCAAACGAGCCCAGCACTCAGCCACGGCTCTCCCAAGGCCATGGGCCACACGGGGGCTCGCGGATCGTCTTCCACCGAATAGGGCAGCTGGTGATAGTGGCGGTCCCGGGCCCACAGCATCGCGAGCACCGCATCGCCGTCGTCGTGCTGCGCCCTGAGCGCTTTGTAGCTGCCCTTCCCCTCGTCGGTCAGGTGCTCGTCGAGCGAGGCGACCCACCAGGTCGCTTCGACGAGCGACCCGAACGCCTCCGTCTCGCGAGACGACGAGCCACGCGCCTTGTCGTGGCGCAAGATCGCCGCCTTCAGCGCCTCGAGCGCGCCGAGCAGGGCCTGGGCGCTCTCCGGGTCCTCGCTGCGTGGTGCCATGCCGGGACAGTAGCGCTGCGAGTCCACCGTTTCCGTCAGCTCCGCCGCCGGAACGGGACGACCTTCCTCGCGTCGAGCTCATGCGGGCACGGCGCCCCGCTCATCCATGCCTCGAGGCAGCCCTCACGCACGAGCCACCGGCCACGCTTTATCCTCTGCACGCCGTGCAGCTCGCCCGCCTCTCGCGCGGACCGCACGGTGACCGCATGCCGTCGCGCCGCCGCGGCCGCCTCCGACGTCGTCAGCCACGCCCCGAATTCGTCATCTCTCACGCTGCGACCGTAGCGCCCACCGGGCATCCCACAGGGGCTTCGTCCAGCGCTTACCCAACGGAATGGACGGCACGCAGGGGTGGTTGGCGGCATCGAACGGTTGCCGGGAAAGACCCTCTGGCCTGCACACGAGCACCGATCACGACCCACCGGGAACGTGACCGAACACGTGGCCCCGGAATCTCTCGGTCGCGGGTTCAAGTCCTGCACGGGGCACCAGTCATCACCGCGACGCCCGGCCGTCGGCCGGAGCCTCCCTGCCGTTCGCGACGTCGCCCTCCCCCATCGCTCAGCGGCTACCGTAGGTCCGTGTCCTGGTTCCGCCGCCACTCGCTCCCCGACCCGGTCCGCCGCGCCCTCGACATCCCCGCCGGGGACCGCGTGCTCGCGTCGGCGGAGCTCGTGGACGGCGCGTGGGCCGTCGCGACGCGCAGCACGCTCGTGACGAGCGACGCGTCCGGCGCGGTGGCGTCGAGGCGCCCTTGGTCCGACGTCGACCGCGCGTCGTACTCGCCCGAGTCGTCGACCATCTCCGTCTCCTGGGTCGACGGGAGCCCCCCGGCGGACCTCCGCCTCGCCGACCCGCGACGCACCGCCCTCGTCCAGACGCTGCGCGAACGGGTCCAGTCGTCCGTCGTCCTGTCCGAGACCGTGACGTTCGCCGCAGGACGCACCGCGCGGGTCGCGGTGCGGCGTCATCCCGACGGCGGCCTGTTCTCCCAGGTCGTCACGGAACCGGGGGTCGATCTCGACGACCCGGAGGTCGCCGCACGGGTCGACGCCGCCGAGTCCCGCGTCCGGTCGGCGTCCGGACTACCCCTCTGAGCCTGCTAGAGTTTTCCCCGGTCACCACGGTGAAGCCGTGGCCGATCCCGCGTAGCTCAGCTGGCAGAGCATCCGACTGTTAATCGGACGGTCGTAGGTTCAAGTCCTACCGCGGGAGCCTTCGGAAGGGGCGTCGACACAGGTCGGCGCCCCTTTCTCGTCCCGACGCACGTCTCTCGGGCAGCGGCCGCGGCTCGCTCGCACTCGTCGTGCCTCCGGCGCGATGCGCCGCGCAGACCGTCAGGCGATCTCGCCCTCGCGCAGCGTGCGCCGCTCGGCCTCGACCGCGAGGAGCCGGGCGAAGGCCTCCTGGTACGCGGCGACGTCGGCCGACGGGTCGAGGCGCTGGAGCCTGCTCTTCGCGTCGGCGATCCGGCGGGTCAGCCCGAGGTCCACGAGCCCGCGCACGACGCCTGCGACATACCCCCCGACGACGCTCTCGCGGTCCTCCGGGAGCGGGGCGACGGCGAGCTCGGTGACGAGGCCTCGGACCGGCTCCGCGGCCTGCTCGACGACGGCCTCCACCCAGCGGCCCGCGCCGAGCACCGCGCCCTCGCGGGCACCGCCGGCCGCACGGACCGCGGCGTGCACGGCACGCCAGGCCGGGACCGAGAAGGCGTCCTCGTCGAGGGTGTCGAACACGGGCGGCACGTGCTGCGGGTACTGCAGCACCGCGACGAGGGCGAGCCGCTCGCGACGCGCGACGGGGTCGCGTGGGTCCGGTGCGGGCATCGCGGGCTCGACCGGGGCGTCGTCGGCCGCGCCCTGGCGGGCGTCGTCGGGACGCGACGTGCGCACGGGGCCGGGCGTGGTCCGACGGCTCGCCGACGCGACCTCGCGCCGCACGCGGTCCGCGTCCATGCCGATCCACCCCGCGAGCAGGCGCGCGTACTCGGGACGCAGCGCGGCGTCGCGGATGCCCGCGACGATCGGTGCCGCGGCGCGCAGCGCGCCGACGCGTCCCTCGGCGGTGTCGAGGTCGAACCCGGCGAGCGTCGTGCGGATGACGAACTCGAACAGCGGCTGACGCCCGTCGACGAGCGCACGCACCGCGTCCGGTCCGCGCGCCATCCGGAGCTCGCACGGGTCCATGCCGCTGCGCTCGACGGAGACGAACGTCTGCGCGTAGAACCGCTGGTCCTCGCCGAACGCTCTGACGGCGGCCTTCTGCCCGGCGGCGTCGCCGTCGAACGTGAAGATCACCTCGCCGCCGACGGACGTCCCGGACGCGAGCTGCATGCCGCCGCCCGCCGTCGTGTCGCCCAGGAGGCGGCGCACGATGCGCGCGTGCTCGGTGCCGAACGCGGTGCCGCACGTCGCGACGGCGGTGGTCACGCCGGACAGGTGCGCGGCCATGACGTCGGTGTAGCCCTCGACGACGACGACGCGCTTCTGCTTCGCGATCTCGCGCTTCGCCAGGTCGATGCCGTACAGCACGTTCGACTTCTTGTAGAGCGACGTCTCGGGGGTGTTGAGGTACTTGGGGCCCTGGTCCTCGTCGTACAGGCGGCGCGCGCCGAACCCGACGATCTCCCCCGTGACGTCGCGGATCGGCCACACGAGCCGGCCGCGGAAGCGGTCGTAGATCCCGCGCTGACCCTGGCTCATGAGACCCGACGCGACCAGCTCGGCCTGGGTGAACCCACGACCCTGGAGATGCCGCTGCAGGCTGTCCCAGCCGGTCGGTGCGTAGCCGACCCCGAAGTGCTCGGCGTCGGACCGGTCGAAGCTGCGCTCGGCGAGGAACGCGCGCGCGGCGCCCGCCCCCGGGCCGACGAGCTGCTCCGTGAAGTACTGCGCCGCGACGCGGTGGGCCTCGAGCAGGCGCTGGCGCCTGCCGGGCTCCTCGCGCGGGCGGGGTGCTCCCCCGCCGTGCCCGCTCTCCTCGTACCGGAGCTGGATCCCGACGCGGTCGGCGAGGTACTCCACCGCCTCGGTGAACGTCAGCCCGTCGATCTTCTGCACGAACGAGATGACGTCGCCGCCCTCGCCGCAGCCGAAGCAGTGCCAGCGCCCGACCCCGGGCCGCACGTGGAACGACGGCGAGCGCTCGTCGTGGAACGGGCACAGTCCCTTGAGCGAGCCGACGCCGGCGGACTTGAGCGTGACGTGCGCGGAGACGATCTCGTCGATCCGTGCGCGGTCGCGGACGGCGTCCACGTCCTCGCGTCGGATCAGGCCTGCCACGACCCGAGTCTATGCGTCCGGGGCGGCCGTGGAGGCCGCTCCGGCGCCGGTGCCGGCTCCCGCGCCGACGGCCTCGGCGAGCGCCGCCCGCGACGCGGCGCACCGGCGCGCGTACGCCGCCGGGGTGGTCCCGGTCACGCGGGCGAAGTCGGTCCCGAGGTGCGCCTGGTCGTAGTAGCCGACGGCGGTCGCAAGGGTCGCGAGGTCCTGCCCGGGGTCGGCGGCGAGCAGGTCGGCGGCGACGTGGACGCGGTGCCGCTGCAGCACCCACTTGGGGCTCACACCGACATACCGGGCGAACAGGCGCTGCAGCGTGCGCGGCGTGGTCCCGACGACGTCCGCGAGGTCGTGCACGCCGGCTCCCGGCCCGAGGCCGCCGGCCACGAGCGTGGCCATCACGGTCCGGACCCGCTCGAGGTCCCTCACGGTCCGGGCGGAGCGGACGGCGCGCGCGCGAGCGCGCACGAGCGGCTCGACCTCGGCCACCGCGTCCTCGGGACGTCCACGGACGGCCAGGGTGACGGCCGAGCGGGAGGCCGCGTCCGCCGTCGGGCCCAGGAACGACGCGGCGGGGACGAGCGCGCCGGGTCGCACGGCGTCGGCGGACCCGAGCAGGACGCGGAAGGCGCCCGGTCGCAGCTTCGTCCCCACGACCGCACCGCTCCCCATGAGAGTGCGCTCGAACAGGCCGGGCGGGATCCCGTGCGCGGCGTAGCCGGACTCCTCCGCGACGACGTTGGCGACGGGATGCGGCACGACGACCTGCGTGAACGACTCCCCCGGTGGCAGGTCCCAGCGCACGACCCAGTGCCGCTCGACGAGGTCGGCGACGTCGGGCGCCGGGTCGATCCGCACGAGCTCGAAGCCGCGACGTGCGGCGGCGGGGTCGACGAGCCCGCGCAGGGACGTCGTCGGAGGACGTGCCCCGACGGGAGGCTCGCGTTCGAACACCTGTCGCATTCCTCCAAGACTGGCACGACGGACCGACACGAGCATGGTGGTCCCGGGACGAGCTCGGGACAAGCACGGGACGAGCACGGGACGAGCACGCGACGGGCACGGACGCGCTCCGCACGGGGGCGCCTGTCGAAGGAGGACACCATGGAGATGTCGGCACTGCACCCGAACGTGACGGTGAGCGGCGCGCGGGAGGCCATCGCGTTCTACGAGGCGGCGCTCGGCGCCGAGGTGGTCGACGTGGTCACGGCCGGCGACGCGGTGATCCACTCGGACCTGCGGCTCCGGTCGGCGGCGGGCGTCTCGACCTTTACGGTCGCGGAGGCGTTCCCGCCCGACTCGGCCGCGCCGGAGCCCGGCGCACCGACGCACGCGTCCTTCACCGTGCCGGTC
Organism: Cellulosimicrobium sp. So1_17; assembly: GCF_055181235.1. Classification (NCBI taxonomy): domain Bacteria; kingdom Bacillati; phylum Actinomycetota; class Actinomycetes; order Micrococcales; family Promicromonosporaceae; genus Cellulosimicrobium; species Cellulosimicrobium sp. So1_17. The sequence continues at coordinate 319,104 of NZ_CM143702.1, read as the reverse complement.
GAGGACACCGACGCGGCGCACGCCCGCGCCGTCGCGGCGGGGGCGTCGAGCCTCGCCGAGCCGGCGGACTGGTTCGAGGGGTTCCGGCAGGCCGCGGTGCGCGACCCGTTCGGCCACCGCTGGTACTTCGTCACCGTCGCGGAGTCGGTGACCGCGGAGGACGTGCAGCGTGCGAGCGACGCGTGGATCACCCAGCGCGGCGACGACTGAGGCGGTGCGTCGGGCGCGTCAGCCGTGCGGACGCACGAGCCGCGCGTGCAGCTGCATCGCCGACACGTCGGTGAGCGACGCGACCTGGTCGACGACGACGCGCAGGCGCGCGGCGTCGTCGGCCGCCTCCGCCCAGTCGGCGGCGAACGACGGCTCGAGCGCTACCGGCGCCCGGTCGGCGAGCACCTCGACGAGGTCCGCGATCACCTCGCGCTGCCGCTGGTAGAGCGGCTCCTGCTCGCGGGGCGCCATGACGTAGGCGACGGCGATCCCCTTGAGCACGAGGATCTCGGCGACGGTCTCGTCGGGCACGACCAGTCGCGCCGCGTAGCGCGTCAGGGGCCCGTCGCCGAAGACGGCGCGCGTGGCCTCCTGGGCGGCGCCCGTGAACCGGCCGATGAGCTGGCTCGTCGCGTCCTTGAGCGCGGCGAGGGCACGCCGCGAGCCGTCGAACCCGGTGACGAGGTGCCCCGTCTTCTGCAGGCGACCGATCGCGGCCTCGAGCTCGGCCGCGTCCTGCGCGGTGCCGTACCAGGCGTGCACCGCGCGCACGACACGGTCGCGCTCCTCGGCGTCCTCGAGCACCGCGAGCTCGATGCGGCCCCCGACGACGGCGTCCTCGACGTCGTGCACGGAGTAGGAGACGTCGTCGGCGAGGTCCATGACCTGCGCCTCGAGGCACTTCACCTGGCTCGGCGCACCGGCGCGCAGCCAGTCGAACACGGGGCGGTCGTCCTCGTACACGCCGAACTTGTGGGTCGCGCGCCCGTCGGCCCGGGGTGGCCCCTCGCCGGCTCCCCACGGGTACTTGACGCTCGCGTCGAGGCTCGCGCGCGTGAGGTTGAGGCCGACGGGCCGGCCGTCGTCGGTGACCGCCTTCGGCTCGAGGCGCGTGAGGAGGCGCAGCGTCTGGGCGTTGCCCTCGAACCCGCCGATGTCGACGGCGATGTCCGCGAGCGCCCGCTCACCGTTGTGCCCGAACGGCGGGTGCCCGAGGTCGTGCGCGAGGCACGCGGTGTCGACGATGTCGGGGTCGCAGCCGAGCGCCTTGCCGATCTCGCGGCCCACCTGCGCGACCTCGAGCGTGTGGGTGAGCCGGGTGCGGACGAAGTCGTCGCTGCCCGGGCCGAGCACCTGCGTCTTCGCGCCGAGACGCCGCAGGGCCGAGGAGTGGACGATGCGCGCGCGGTCCCGCTCGAACGGGGTGCGGGCCCGGGACTTCGGCGACTCGACGGACCAGCGCTCCGTGTCGGCGTCCGTGTACGACGCCGTCCCCTCCTCGCCGGAGGCCGGGCGGGGGAAGGACCCGACGACCGTGGGGTCGAACGCGCCCTGCTCGAAGGTCTGCACCGGCTCAGCGTAGCGATCCCTGCGTGTCGACCGGCCGGACCGCCCGGGCGCGGCCGGTCAGTCCGACTGCTCGTGCAGCCCCCGGTAGACCGCGGTACGCAGCTCGCGAGCCCACTGGTCGGCCTGCGGCATCCCCAGCTCGTACGCGACCGCGATCTCGGCTTCGACGTCGTAGGGGACGCGGACGTGCTGCAGCGCGAACGGGGCGGGGTCGGGCGAGTCGACGACGCCCTCGAGGATCGCGTAGACCGGCGTCGGCTCGTCGAGCGGGTTGCCGACGCTGCCGGTGTTGAAGAGCGTCCGGCCACGGTCGATCTCGAGGTAGGCGTCGTGCACGTCGCCGTACCCGACGACCGTGGGCTCCGGCCCCGGCCCGGTGAGGTCGGTCGCGGCGAACATGCTCGCGAACTCCTCGGGCGTGTGGTGGAAGTGCACCTTGGTGTACAGGCTCCTCGCGGACGCGTGGAACAGGCGCACGCGCCGCCCGCTGAGCAGCAGGTCGTGGCACAGGGGGCGGGCGGCGAGGCGCTCGCGCTGGTCGGGGCGCAGCTCGTCGCGCCACCACACCATCTCGGGCGCCGACTCGTCGGCCCAGCGCGGCAGGAAGTCGTCCCAGTTCCCGCGGACGTTGACCTCGCACACCTCGTGGCACCGGTCCTCCACCGCGCTCCCGCGCGGGCCCTTGCCGACGTCGTCGCCGAGGTTGACGATGCGCGTCACGCCGCGCGACGCGGCGTCGGCGAGCACCGCCTCGAGCGCGGAGAGGTTCCCGTGGACGTCCGAGACGACGGCGAGGCGTTCGACAGGCACGCCGCGATCCTGCCACGGAGGTCGCGGCGCCGAGAAGGGACCTTCCGCCCCGGGTCCGGGCAGGCCGGGGACGGACGCTCTCGTCTCGACAGGGACTGGGCGGCGCGCGGGCGGTAGCCTCGGCCGTATGGGTGCAGCGCACGCGCTCGAGCTCCGGGTCGTCACCGTCGACGGCGTGGTCGAGGTCGTGCCCTACGTCGACGGTCGCTCGCTCGTCGAGATGGCGCGCGACGTCGAGTCGGCCGCCGGCTACTCCCCCGCCGGCGCGTACGGCGGGCTCGTCCCCGAGCACTTCCGGTACGGGCCGGCGGCGCAGCTCTGGTACGGGCGGGGGCGCGTCCCCGCCCCGGGGCACGCGTGGATCCTGGCGTGCGACTGCCACGAGGCAGGCTGCTGGCCGCTCGAGGCGACGATCGCCGTCGAGGAGCACACGGTCACGTGGTCCGGCTTCTCCCAGCCGCACCAGCCGCGCTGGGACTACGGCCGGCTCGGGCCCTTCGCGTTCGACCGCGCGCAGTACGACGACGCCGTGGACCGGGTCGCGCACCTGTTCGCGTGAGGCCGTCGCGTCCGGGTGGGCGACGTCGTCCCGGAGGACCCTCAGTGCAGCCGCCAGACCCCCACGGCCGGACCGTCGCCCGCGAGCCGCCACGCGCCGTCGTGCACGGGCAGGTCGAGATCGCCGTGGAGCCGCTCGGCCGCGCTCGCCGTCCCCACGACCGCGGGGTGCAGCCGCACCCCCGGCCACGCGTCGCGCGCGACGGCGACGAGGACGCGCTCGTCCGGGGTCTCGCGCAGGTAGACGAGCGCGTCGTCGTCGACGTGGACCCACCGCAGCCCGCCGGACCGCAGCGCGGGCGACGCGCGGCGCACCCCGATCAGGGAGCGGTAGAGCTCGAACGTCGCGGCGTCCCAGCGGTCGGGCTCGTCCCACGGCATGGTCGCGCGCGCGTGCTCGCCGTTGAGGCCCGTGAGTCCGACCTCGTCGCCCGCGAACACCACGGGCGTGCCCGGGTAGGTGAGCAGGAGCGTCGCCGCGACCTCGACGAGCTCGCGCGAGCCGACGATCGAGCGCAGGCGCGGCGTGTCGTGCGAGCCGAGCATGTTCCACTGCGACGCGGTCACACGCCACGGGTGCACGGCGTCGAAGTCCCGCATCGTCTCGACGACCGACCGGCCGCCGCGGCGCGGCGTGCGCACCGGCAGGCCGAGGTACGGCACCGACGACCCGGCCGGCGACAGCCACGTCCACACCGGCCGCGTGAACGCCGAGTAGTTCATGTTCGCGTGCCAGCCGTCGCCCGCGAGGTCGCCCGTGGCGTCGTGGAAGTGCTCGGCGACGAGCGCGGCGTCGGGGTTGACCGCGGCCATCGTGGCCCGCAGCGTCCGCGCGACGTCGAGCGTGCGGTCCTCGGCGCCGTAGCGACCGGTCATGTTCGCGACGTCGATGCGCCACCCGTCGATGCCGAACGGCTCGCGCAGGTAGCGCCCGACGACGGAGCCCGGCCCGTCGATCATGCGCGCCGCGAGCTCGGCCGAGCCGTAGGAGAGCTTCGGCAGCGACGCGTGCTCGAGCCAGCCGACATAACCGGGGTCGCCCTCGGTCCAGTAGTAGAAGTCCCGCTCGGGCGCCCCGGGGTCGGCGAGCGCGCGCGAGAACCACTCGTGACCGACGCCGGTGTGGTTCGTCGTGAGGTCGCCCATGACGCGCAGCCCTCGCGCGTGCGCGGCCCGGACCAGCGACGCGTAGGCCTCGTCGCCCCCGAGGAGCGGGTCGACGTGGTCGAACGTGCTCGCGTCGTAGCGGTGGTTCGAGCGTCCCGGGAACACGGGCGTCGTGTAGAGCGTGGCGACGCCGAGCCGGACGAGGTGGTCGAGGCGCTCCTCGATCCCGGCGAGGTCGCCCCCGTAGTACTGCGTGCCGACGTCGGGCCCCGAGCCGTGGGGCTCGTCGCCCCACGCGGCGGGCACGGCCCAGGCCGGGAGGTCCTGGCCGGCCGCCGAGGAGGACCGCGCGAACCGGTCGGGGAAGACCTGGTACACGACGCCGTCGGCCATCCACGACGGCGCCGGGTCGTGGACCGTGAGGCGGAAGTCCGCGGCGTCGGGCACGTCGCGCTCCCACGTGCCGCGCCCGTTGAGCCAGCGGTAGCCGCTGCTCCCGTCGGCGCCGGGGGCGTCGAGGAAGAACCGGTACCCCGTCTCCGGGTTGTGCACGAGCACGTCGGCGACGTACCAGTCCTCGTGCTCGTCCGAGCGGTCGAGGCGGGCAGGCGACAGCCGCGGCTCGCCGTCGCGGACCGAGCGCAGCCACACGTCCCGGACGCCCGCCGCGCGCGGTACGCGCACGCGGACCGGGACCGTGTCGCCGAGCGACGGGGTGCCCTCGGGGACGTACAGCGCGGAGCCGTCGTGGTGGGCGGTCGGTGCCGAGGTCGGCGCGGTCGCCGGGCCGACGCTGCGGGACGAGGACGGCTCCACGCGGCTCAGCCCTTCACGGAGCCGGCGGTCAGGCCGCCGACGATGTACTTCTGCAGGTACAGGAACAACGCCAGCACGGGCAGCGCCGAGATCACGGCGCCGGCCGTGAACAGCCCCCAGTTGGCCTCACGGAGCGAGGACACCCACCCGTAGAGGCCGACGGCGAGCGTCCAGTTGCTCTCCGACGACAGGACGATGCGCGCGATGATGAACTCGCCGAACGTGCTGATGAAGGAGAGCAGCGCGACGACCGCGAGGATCGGGGCGACGAGGCGCAGGATGATCGTCCAGTAGATCTGCGTGTGCGTGGCGCCGTCGATCTTCGCCGCCTCGTCGAGCTCGCGCGGGACCGTGTTGAAGAACCCGTACATGAGGAACGTGTTCACGCCGAGCGCGCCGCCGAGGTAGACCGCGACGAGCGCGATCTTGCTGTTGAGGCCGAGCGCCGGCACCACGTCGCCGAGACCGAGCAGCAGCAGGAAGATCGCCACGAACGCCAGCATCTGCGGGAACATCTGGATGATGAGCAACGAGGTCAGCCCCACGCGCCGCCCGGAGAACCGGAAGCGCGAGAAGGCGTAGGCGGCCGCGGCCCCCATGAGCACGGTGCCGACCGAGGTCACGACGGCGATGACGAGCGTGTTCGTCATCCACGTCCAGAACATCGTGGTGCCGAGCTGGGCGTAGTTCGCCGTGCTGACGTCGGAGAACAGGGAGTTCGAGCCGGTCAGCGTGCCGTTCTCCGAGAGCGACGCGGAGAGCACGTACACGAGCGGGAACGCGGCGTAGACGACCGCGACGACGCCGACGACGTGGCGCCAGCCGAGCTCGGTGAACCAGCGAGCGGGCTTCATGCGGCGCTCCGGGGCGGGCTGGGTGGCGCCGTCGACGACGGGCGCGGCGTGGGTGGTCGCCATGTCAGCTGAGCTCCTCGAACTTGCGCGTGGTCCGGAACGCCAGGGCGGAGATGGTCCCGACGATCAGGAAGATGACGATCGACAGGGCGCTCGCGAGACCGAAGTCCTTCGCGGCGGAGCCGTCGACGCCCGAGATCGAGTAGACCATCGAGATGAGGATGTCCGTGTGCCCGAGCGGGACGGACGCGTCGGCGAACCGTGGACCGCCGCCCGTGAGCATGTAGATGAGCGTGAAGTTGTTGAAGTTGAAGGCGAACGACGAGATGAGCAGCGGCGCCGTCGCGATGAGGAGGAGCGGCAGGGTGATCGACTTCCAGGTGCGCCAGCGTCCGGCGCCGTCGATCTTGGCGGCCTCCATGACGTCCGACGGCAGCGACTGGAGCGCGCCCGTGCAGATGAGGAACATGTAGGGGAAGCCGAGCCAGAGGTTGACGCCGAGGACCGCGAGCTTCGCGAGCCACGGGTCCGTGAGCCACGGGATCTCCGCCCCGCCGAGCAGCACCGTGTTGATGTAGCCGAACCGGGTGTTGAGCAGGCCGGACCACAGGAGCGCGGCGAGGAAGCCCGGGATCGCGTACGGCAGGATCATGAGCGTCCGGTAGATCTTGCGGCCGCGCATGCGCGTGTCGTTGAACGTGATCGCGAGGAACAGGCCGAGCAGGAAGGTCGTCGCGACGGAGCCGATGGCGAAGACGAAGGTCCACGCGAGGATCTTGACGAACGGCTCCGCGTACCGGCTGTCGGTGAACGCCGTGGCGAAGTTGTCGAGGCCGACGGGGACGCGCCACCCGACGGCGAGCGTCGAGCCGTCCGCGGCCTCGAACTGACCCTCGTCGTTCGGGGTGTAGACGGTCCCCGTCGTCGTGTCCGTCATCGTGTCGGCCGCCTCGTCCCACTCAAGGGACGAGGTGTAGACGTAGCCGGTGCGGGCGTCGGTCGTGCGGATCGACCCGTCCTCGGGGTCCTCGGAGACCGGGACGCGCAGCTCGGTGACCTCGCCCTGGCGCTGCAGGACCTGGTCGCGCGGGAGGACGGCCCAGCCCGGCACCTCGGTGACGCGGTCGTCCTCGACGGTCGCGCCGTCAGCGGCCGCGAGCGGCTGTTCGGCGCTGCCGACCTCGACGTCGCCGTCCTCGGTGAGGACCGCGAAGCCGAGGTCGTCGCCGTCGGCGACCACGGTGAGCGGGACGGAGGGCGAGCCCTCGACGCGCCGCTCGTTCTGCACGAGGAGCGCGGAGACCGCCTGCTCCTTCGTCCCGTTGTGCCCGGTGCCGTAGTTGGTGAACGCGACGTAGCCCGTGTAGGCCACGACGAAGATCTGGAAGACCAGGAGGAACGCGAGCCCCGGGAGGATGTACTTCAGCGGCAGGGCACGGCGCGAGAAGTACACCCAGTTCGCGGCGACGAGCAGCGCCAGGCTCGCGGCGAGGACGCCGTACGAGCCGGCCTGCCACGCCGACCACACCACGTAGACCCCGAGCGCGTCGACGACGGCCATGAGCGCGAGCTTGACGAAGAAGCCCGGCCCGTAGTCCCGCGCGTGCGAGCCGTCGCGTGGCCGCAGCGCGCGGCGACGTGCTCCCGGGCCGTCGGCCGGTGGGGTGCCGACGAGATCGTCGGTCGTGGTCTGAGGGGCGGACATCGTGGTGCCTCCGAGGTGGTCCGACGCGGCGGCGGCACCGCGTCACAGGTCGTGGGCCGCCCCGGGGTGGGCGGCGGACCGGCAGGCAGCCGCCGGGCCGCAGGAGGTGGTCTCCCACGGCCCGACGGCGGCCGGTACCGGTCGGGGTCCGGTCAGGAACCGATGGCGCCCTCGATGTCGGCGATCATCTTGTCCCACGTCGCGACGGGGTCCGCACCGCTGACGATCGCGGCCTCGGTCACGCCCCAGAAGCTCCACACGGAAGCCATCTCGGGGATGGACGGCATCGGCACGGCCTCGGCGCCGACGGCACGGAAGCCCGCGACGATCGGGTCGGAGGACGCGGCGGAGTCGGCCGCTGCGGTGAGCGCCGGCGGACGGTTGCCCGCCTGGTACAGCGCGAGCTGCGCCTCCTCGGTCGAGAGGAAGTTCACGAGGAAGTCGTTCGCCACGATCGCGTTCTCGCTCTCGGCGCTGAGGTAGAAGCCCTGCACGCCCACGAACGGCTGCGCGGGCTGGTCGCCCGCGGCGGGGATCGGGTCGATCGACAGGTCCATGCCCTCGAAGGACTCGATCATCCACGGCCCGCCGACGATGAACGGCGACTCGCCGTTCTTGAACGCCTCGACGGCGATGTCGTAGGTCGTGTCCTGGCTCAGCACGCCCGCGGCGCCCTGCTCGCCCAGCCACGTGGCGTAGGCCTGTCCCTCGGGGCCGCCCATCGCGAGCTCGGACGAGTAGCTGCCGTCCTCGTTCTGCGTGAAGACCGGGGCGCCGAACGACGTCTGGAACGGGTAGTGCGTGTAGGGGTCGCCCTTGTCGTTGTCCGACTGCACGAGGATCGGGAACGTCGTCCCGGCCGCCTGGCCCGCCGCGACGGCGTCGTCCCACGTGGCCGGGGCCTCGGGCGCGAGCTGCGTGTTGCGGATGAGGGCGATGTTCTCGATCGCGTAGGGCAGGCCGTAGACCTGGCCGTCCTGGGTGAAGGCCTGGAGCGAGACCGTCTCGAACTCCGACGCCTTGTCCCCGAGCTCGAGCGGGGCGACGACGCCGTTCGTCGTGAGCTCGCCGAGCCAGTCGTGCGCACCCACCGTGATGTCCGGGCCCTCGCCCGTCGGCACCTGCGCGAGGAAGTCCGCACGGATGTCCTCGAAGTTCTTCAGGACGACCTCGACGCTCGTCCCGGTCTCCTCCTCGAAGGAGGTCGCGGCGGCGGTGACGGCGTCCTGCCGGGTCTCGTCGACCCAGACGGTGAGCGAGCCGGTGGAGGAGGCGGTCTCCTCGGGCTCCGTGGTGGTCTCGTCGCCGCTCTCGCCGGACGAGCAGGCCGCGAGGGCGAGCGTCGTGGTCAGCGCGGCGGCGAGAAGGATGCTCCGTCGCATCAGGGGCACTCCAAGCGTGTGTGGTGGTGGCCCGCCCGGCTGGCGCCGGTGCCGGACCCTGATGCGACAGACCGTAGATCGGCGGGTGGCGCCTGTGCAAGTTGTTGCGGTAACTTTCATGCAACGCTTTTCAGGGCGCCGGACGGCGCCCGCCCGCCTCCTCCGGCAGGCGATCTGCGCGCGCCTCGAACCACCGGCTCGCGACTCACCGGCCGGACGACCAGGACGAGGAGGTCCGGTGTCCCCTACGCTTCCCCACGTGCGCACCCGTCTCAGCGATCTCGCCGCCCAGGCCGGCGTCTCCACGGCGACGGTCTCGCGCGTGCTCAACGGGAAGGCCGGTGTCGCGAGCGAGACGCGCCAGTCCGTGCTCGCCGCGCTCGACGTGCTGGGCTACGAACGTCCGTCGACCCTGCGCACCCGCTCGGCAGGTCTCGTCGGCCTCGTCGTCCCCGAGCTGACGAACCCCGTCTTCCCCGCGTTCGCCCAGACGATCGAGTCGCTGCTCGCGGAGCACGGCTACACGCCGCTGCTGTGCACCCAGTCGCCGGGCGGCACGACGGAGGACGACTACGTCGACATGCTCATGGACCACGCGGTCGACGGCATCGTCTTCGTCTCCGGGCTGCACGCCGACACCCAGGCGAGCCACGAGCGGTACGAGCGCCTGCGCAGCCGCGGCATCCCGATCGTCCTCGTCAACGGCTACGCGGAGGGCATCGACGCACCGTTCGTCTCGCCCGACGACGTCTCGAGCGTCGACCTGTCGGTGCGCCACCTCGTCTCCCTCGGGCACCGGAGCATCGGCCTCGCCATCGGGCCCGACCGCTTCGTCCCGGCGCAGCGCAAGCTCGCGGCCTTCACGGACGCCCTGGTCCGGCACGAGCTCGTCGCCGACCCGTCCGACGTCCCGGCCCACGTCGTGGTGACGCTCTACACGGTCGAGGGCGGGCAGGCCGCCGCGGGCGAGCTCATCGACGCCGGGCACACCGCGATCGTGTGCGGCTCCGACCTCATGGCGCTCGGCGCGATCCGGGCGGCACGGTCACGGGGCCTGCGCGTGCCCGACGACGTGTCGGTCGTCGGGTACGACGACTCGCCGCTCATCGCGTTCACCGACCCGCCGCTCACGACCGTGCGCCAGCCCGTCGCGGCCATGGCCCACGCGGCGATCAGCGCGCTGCTCACCGAGATCGCGGGCGAGCGGGCGCCCCGCTCGGAGCTGCTGTTCCAGCCCGAGCTCATCGTGCGCGACTCCACGGGCGCCGCACCGTCGCGCACGGCCCCCGACAGCGCACCTCCCTCGGGGGACCCGACCGCCTGACCCGGCCTCGCGCCGTCGCACCTCGGCGCGCCCGGACCGCAAGCGCTTACACTCGATGGCGGGTCGGCGCGACCACGCCTCTACGCCCCTCGACGCACCACGACCCCGACGCACGACCACTCACGTGAGGATCCACAGCTCGATGACTCGTATCGATTCGACGACGCCGCCCACCACCGCCACCCTGCAGCCGCTCGCCGCGGGCGCGCTCGTGCACGCGGGCGCCGGCGAGGCACCCGAGTGGTGGCGCGACGCGGTGATCTACCAGGTCTACCCGCGCTCCTTCGCCGACGGCGACGGCGACGGGATCGGCGACCTGCCGGGCATCACGTCGAAGCTCGACCACCTCGCCGAGCTGGGCGTCGACGCCGTGTGGCTGAGCCCGTTCTACCGCTCGCCCCAGAAGGACGCCGGGTACGACGTCGCGGACTACCGCGACGTCGACCCGCTGTTCGGCACCCTCGCCGACTTCGACGAGCTCCTCGCCCAGGCGCACGCGCGCGGCATCCGCGTGATCGTCGACCTCGTGCCCAACCACACGTCCGACCAGCACGCGTGGTTCCAGGCGGCGCTCGCGTCGCCCGAGGGCTCGGCCGAGCGCGGCCGGTACGTCTTCCGCGAGGGCGAGGGCGAGCACGGCGAGCTCCCGCCGAACAACTGGCAGTCGATCTTCGGCGGCCCGGCGTGGACCCGCGTGACGGCGGGCGCGGGCGCTCGCCCCGTGACCGGTGCCGCCGACGAGGTGCCGGGCCAGTGGTACCTGCACCTCTTCGACTCCTCCCAGCCGGACCTCGACTGGGAAAACCCCGAGGTCCGCTCGGAGTTCGAGGACGTCCTGCGCTTCTGGCTCGACAAGGGCGTGGACGGCTTCCGCATCGACGTCGCGCACGGCATGGTCAAGGCCCCGGGCCTGCCCGACTGGGACGGCTCCGTCTCGATGGTCGAGGGCACCGAGGGCGGCGGCACGTCCGACGAGGCCGTGGACCCGGGTGCCCCGGAGGACGGCTCGACCGGCGCCGGCAACTCCGGCCCGATGTTCGACCAGGACGGCGTGCACGAGATCTACCGCGCCTGGCACCGGGTGCTCGCCGAGTACGACGGCGACCGCGCGCTCGTCGCCGAGGCCTGGGTCGAGCCGCTGTCCCGCCTCGCGCGGTACGTGCGCCCCGACGAGATGCACCAGGCGTTCAACTTCTCGTTCCTCACGACACCGTGGTCCGCCGCCCCGCTGCGCACCGTGATCGCCGCCTCCCTGCGCGCGAACGACGAGGTCGGCGCCCCCACGACGTGGGTCCTGTCGAACCACGACGTCGTGCGCCACGCGTCGCGCCTCGGCCTCGCCGACCCGGGGCTGCGCCCGAACGGGATCTTCGCCCACGAGGCGCAGCCGGACGAGGAGCTCGGCCTGCGCCGCGCCCGCGCGGCGTCCCTGCTCATGCTCGGCCTGCCGGGGTCGTCGTACCTCTACCAGGGCGAGGAGCTCGGCCTGCCCGAGCACACCGCGCTCCCCGACGACGTCCGCGAGGACCCCGCGTTCTTCCGCACGCAGGGCGCCGAGGCCGGCCGCGACGGCTGCCGCGTCCCGCTGCCGTGGCACGCCGAGGCCCCCGGGCACGGGTTCGGACCGACCGGCAGGACCTGGCTCCCCCAGCCCGAGTCCTACGCGCGCTACGCCGCCGACGTCCAGCGCGGCGTCGCCGGCTCGACGTACGAGACGTACCGCGCCGCTCTCGCGACCCGTCGCGCCGAGCGTCTCGGCACGGGCACGCTCGCGTGGGTCGAGGAGTATGCCGGCTCCGACGACGTCATCGCGCTGCGCAACCGCGACGTCGTCGTGCTGACCAACCTCGGGAGCGACCCCGTGGTCCTGCCGCGCGGCGTCGAGGTGCTCGTCGCGTCCGGCCCGGTCCGCACCGACCGCTCGGCCGACCCGCAGGTGCGCGTGCCGTCCGACACGACGGTCTGGCTGCGCGCGCTCTGACGCGACCCACGACGGCCGGGCACCTCCGCGAGGTGCCCGGCCGTCGTCGTGCCCGGGGACGCCCCCTCGCGGGGGTCACGGGAGGTCAGCCGCCGGAGACGCTCAGCTCGGCCTCGCGCAGCCGCTCGGAGTGCTCCGCGTCGAGCTCGCGCGAGTCGAGCCACCCGTACGGCAGGTGCGGCGTCTTGGGCGACCCCGCGCGTCCTCGCTGCCCCTCGGCCGCCTCACCCGGGTAGGGCGCGTCGAGGTCGAGCGCGTCGAGCAGGGTGCGCAGCTCGGCGAGCGTCGAGACCATCGCGAGCGCGCGCCGCGAGTCCCCGCCGACCGCGTAGCCCTTGAGGTACCAGGCCATGTGCTTGCGCAGGTCGCGCATGCCCTTGCCCTCGTCACCGTCGAAGTAGTCGATCATCAGCTCGCCGTGCCGGAAGACCGTCTCCGCGACGTCGCGCAGACCGGGACGCACGCGCTCGGGACGGCCGGCGAACGCGGCGGCGAGGTCGGCGAAGAGCCAGGGGCGACCCTGGCAGCCGCGCCCGACGACGACGCCGTCGCAGCCCGTCTCGTCCACCATGCGCAGCGCGTCCTCGGCGGACCAGATGTCGCCGTTGCCGAGCACGGGGACGCTCGTCACGGTCTCCTTCAGGCGCGCGATCGCGGACCAGTCCGCGGTGCCCGAGTAGTGCTGGGCGGCCGTGCGCGCGTGCAGCGCGACCGCCGCGACGCCGAGGCCCTCCGCGATGCGCCCCGCCTCGAGGTAGGTCAGGTGGTCGTCGTCGATGCCCTTGCGCATCTTCACGGTCACGGGCACGCCGTACGGCCGCGCGGCCTCCACGGCCCCGCGGACGATCGCGGTGAACAGGTCGCGCTTCCACGGCAGCGCGGCGCCGCCGCCCCTGCGCGTCACCTTGGGGACGGGGCAGCCGAAGTTCAGGTCGACGTGGTCGGCCCGGTCCTCCGCGACGATGATGCGCACGGCCTCGCGCACCGTCGCCGGGTCGACGCCGTACACCTGGGCCGAGCGTGGCGACTCGTCCGCGCCGAAGGTCACGATGCGCAGCGCCTCGGTGTTGCGTTCCACGAGGGCGCGGCTCGTGACCATCTCCGCCACGTACAGGCCGGGGTCCTCGCCGACGCTCGCGCCCGCCTCGCGGCAGAGCGTGCGGAAGGCCTTGTTCGTCACGCCGGCCATGGGCGCGAGCACGACGGGCGTGTCCACCCGGATCGGGCCGATCTGCAGCGGCGGCAGCACGGGTGCGGCCGCGCGGGCCGTGTTCGTCGTGTCGAGGGTCGGAGCACTCACGCGCTCCATTGTCCCACCCGTCCGCGACCGCGTGCCCCCGGGTGTGCGCGGCCGGGCTCGGTGTGCGCTGAGAGGCGAGGACCGGCTCCGGTCCACCGTCCTCACCGCGCGAGGACTTCGGAGGTGTGGGAGGGTTCCCAGGTCGGCATTTCGGCCGACAACAGGACGAAAGGAACTCCATGCCTCTCTGGCTGATCCTCGTCATCGTCGGCGCCGTGCTGCTCATCCTGGGCGTCGCCATCGAGGCCGCGAAGGTGCTGCTCTGGATCGGTGTCGCGATCCTCGTCGTGAGCCTGGTGCTCGCGGTGCTGAACAGGGGCAAGGGCGCGGCGAAGAAGATCTAGCTCGACGGCAGGGGGCGGGTGCGCCGCCCAGGCGCACGACGACGGGGCGGGACCTTCGCGGTCCCGCCCCGTCGTCGTCTGCCGTCGGCTGCCGCCGGGTCAGGCGCCGAGCAGGTGCCCGCCCAGGTACTCGGTCACCTTGTCGAGCGCGACGCGCTCCTGCGCCATCGAGTCGCGGTGGCGGATGGTGACGGCCTGGTCGTCGAGCGTGTCGAAGTCGACCGTGATGCAGAACGGCGTGCCGATCTCGTCCTGACGGCGGTAGCGACGGCCGATCGCGCCGGCGTCGTCGAAGTCGACGTTCCAGTACTTCCGCAGCTCGGTCGCGAGGTCCTTCGCCTTGGGCGAGAGCTGCTCGTTGCGGCTCAGCGGGAGCACGGCGGCCTTGACCGGGGCCAGGCGGTGGTCCAGGCGGAGCACGGTGCGCTTGTCGACGCCGCCCTTCGCGTTGGGCGCCTCGTCCTCCGTGTACGCCTCGACGAGGAACGCCATGAGCGAGCGCGTCAGGCCCGCCGCGGGCTCGATGACGTACGGGACCCAGCGCTCGTTCTTCGTCTGGTCGAAGTACGACAGGTCCTTGCCGGAGTGCTCCGCGTGGGTCCTCAGGTCGAAGTCCGTGCGGTTCGCGATGCCCTCGAGCTCGCCCCACTCCGAGCCGGAGAAGCCGAAGCGGTACTCGATGTCGACCGTGCGGGTCGAGTAGTGCGACAGCTTCTCCTGCGGGTGCTCGTACAGGCGCAGGTTGTCGCGCGAGATGCCGAGGTCCACGTACCAGTCGGTGCGCGCGTCGATCCAGTACTGGTGCCACTCGGCGTCCGTCCCGGGCTCGACGAAGAACTCCATCTCCATCTGCTCGAACTCGCGCGTGCGGAAGATGAAGTTGCCCGGCGTGATCTCGTTGCGGAACGACTTGCCGATCTGGCCGATGCCGAACGGGGGCTTCTTGCGGCTGGCGCCCATGACGTTGGCGAAGTTCACGAAGATGCCCTGCGCCGTCTCGGGGCGCAGGTAGTGCAGCCCGGACTCGTCCTCGACCGGGCCGAGGTACGTCTTGAGCATCATGTTGAAGTCGCGCGGCTCGGTCCACTGCCCGCGCGTGCCGCAGTTGGGGCACGCGATCTCGGCGAGGCCGCCCTCGGGCGCACGACCCTTCTTCTCCTCGAACTCCTCGATCATCTGGTCCTCACGGAACCGCTTGTGGCACGAGAGGCACTCGGTCAGGGGGTCGGTGAAGACGCCGACGTGCCCGGAGGCGACCCACACCTGGCGCGGGAGGATGACGGACGAGTCGAGCCCCACGACGTCGTCACGGCTCGTGACCGTGGAGCGCCACCACTGCTTCTTGATGTTCTCCTTGAGCTCGGTGCCGAGCGGCCCGTAGTCCCACGCGGAGCGCGTACCTCCGTAGATCTCACCGGACGGGAAGACGAACCCGCGCCGCTTGGCGAGGGACACGACGGCGTCGAGGCGGGCGGTCGGTGAGGGCGCAGCGGCCACGGTCATCACTCCTGAGGATCGGCCCCGCACGTGGCTCGTGGGGGCTGGACGGGTGGGCGGGCGCCCGTCGGGGCGCCGACCGACCAGCGTACCCCGGGTGACTCGGCTCACCGTGAACGGTTTTGACATCCATTTTCACTAAGGAGGACACTGGAGACATGCGCCCCTCCCCCCGCCTGCGCCGCCGCGCGCTCACCGCCACCGCAGCCCTCGCCGCCACGGCGCTCGTCGCCGCCTGCTCGTCGGGCGCGGGCGGGGTCGACGGCGCGTCGCAGGACGGGCGCGTCCAGGTCCTCGCGTCCTTCTACCCGCTCCAGTACGTCGCCGAGCAGGTCGGCGGGGACCTCGTGTCGGTCGCCAACCTCACGCCGCCGGCCGCCGAGCCGCACGACCTCGAGCTCGCGCCCGCGCAGGTGCGCGCGATCGGCGACGCGGACCTCGTCGTCTACCAGTCGGGCTTCCAGGCCGCGGTCGACGAGGGCGTCGAGCAGCGCGACCCGGAGCACGTCGTCGACGCGACGGAGGCGGCGCACCTCGAGGAGCACCCCGGGTCGGCGGACTCCCACGCGGGCGAGAGCGCCGAGGAGCACGCCGAGCACGCGGACGACGACCCCGACGAGGCCGCCGACGACGGGCACGGCCACGGCTCCCTCGACCCGCACTTCTGGCTCGACCCGACGCGCCTCGCGGCCGTCGGCGACCAGGTCGCGGCCGAGCTGTCGGCGATCGACCCGGAGCACGCCGACGAGTACGAGGCCAACGCCGCAGCGCTGACGGCCGACCTCGACGCGCTCGACGCCGAGTACGCCGACGCCCTCGCCGCGTGCGCCGGCGCGACGCTCGTCACGTCCCACGAGGCGTTCGGGTACCTCGCGGAGCGCTACGACCTCGTGCAGGTCGGCATCTCGGGCATCGACCCCGAGGCCGAGCCGTCGCCCGCTCGGCTGCGCGAGGTGGGTGAGGTCGTGCGCGACAACGGCGTGACCACCCTCTTCTTCGAGACCCTCACCAGCCCGAAGGTGACCGAGACCCTCGCCGACGACCTCGGTGTGGGGACCGCGGTGCTCGACCCCCTCGAGGGCCTGAGCGACGACGCCACGGACTACCGTGGGGTCATGGAGTCCAACCTCGAGGCGCTGACGTCCGGGCTGGTCTGCTCGTGACATCCGCCGCCCCGCTCGTCGCCGCGCGCGGCGTGCACGTGAACCTCGGCGGCAGCGAGATCCTGCGCGGCATCGACCTCGCGATCCCGCAGGGCGACGTCGTCGCGCTCCTCGGTGCCAACGGCTCCGGGAAGTCGACGCTCGTGCGGTCCCTCGTCGGCATCGTCCCGCTCTCGGCGGGGACCGTCGAGCTGTTCGGTGCGCCGCTCGGCCCACGCGTCCCGTGGCGGCGGCTCGGCTACGTCCCGCAGCGCGTCGCCGCGCCGTCGGGCATGCCGTCGACCGCGGCAGAGGTCGTCGCTTCCGGCCTCCTGGGCGGCGGGCGCCTGTGGCTGCCGCGCGACTGGCGCACCCGCGCGGTCGCCGCGCTCGACCAGGTGGGGCTCGCCGACCGTGCCGCGGACTCGATGGCCGAGCTCTCGGGCGGCCAGCAGCAGCGCGTCCTCATCGCGCGCGCCCTCGTCCGCCGACCCGACCTGCTGGTCCTCGACGAGCCGGTCGCCGGCGTCGACAAGTCCAGCCAGGAGTCGTTCGCCGCGACGATGACGCGGCTCGTCGGCGACGGCCTCACCGTCCTCGTCGTCCTGCACGAGCTCGGCGCGCTGGCGCCGCTCGTCCGCCGAGCGGTCGTCCTGCGGCACGGGCGCGTGGTGCACGACGGCGCTCCGCCCCGCCCGGCCTCCCTGCACGCGGGCGCGACGCACCAGCACCAGCACCCCCACGAGCCGGCGCCCGACGGCGCACCCGCCGGCCCGACGACCGGGCTCGTCGACACCCTGTACCCCGACCCGGCCGCGGGTCACGCACCGAGGACGGCGTCATGACCGGGTCGATCACCTCCGAGCTCGCCGCGATGCTCACCGACCCGCTCATGCAGCGCGCCCTCGTCGCTGCCCTCCTCGTGGGCCTCAGCGCGCCCGTCGTCGGCACGTACCTCGTGCAGCGCAAGCTCTCGCTCCTCGGCGACGGCATCGGTCACGTCGCGCTCACGGGCGTCGCGCTCGGCTGGCTCGTCGGGTCCGCGATGGGTCTCGTCCCGAACGACGCCCTCGCGATCCCCGGGGCCGTGGTGGCCGCGGTGATCGGGTCCGTCGCCATCGAGCTCGTGCGAGAGCGCGGCCGCACGAGCGGCGACCTCGCGCTCGCCCTGCTCTTCTACGGCGGCATCGCCGGCGGGGTGCTCCTCATCGGCCTGGCGGGGGGCTCCGCGGGCAGCCTCATGCAGTACCTGTTCGGCTCGATCTCCACCGTGACGTCGTCCGACCTCGTCCTCACGGTCGTCCTGAGCGCCGTGATCCTGCTCGTCGGCCTCGGGCTGCGCGCCGCGCTGTTCTCCGTGAGCCACGACGAGGAGTTCGCGCGCGCCTCCGGCCTGCCCGTGCGCGCGCTCAACATCGCGGTCGCCGTCGTCGCCGCCCTCACGGTCACGGTGTCGATGCGCGTCGTCGGGCTGCTGCTCGTCAGCGCGCTCATGATCGTGCCCGTCGCGGTCGCCCAGCTCGTCACGCGGTCCTTCCGCCGGACGATGCTCGTCGCGTGCGTCGTCGGCGTCGTCGTGTGCGTCGTCGGGCTGTCGATCACGTACTGGAACTTCCTGTCGCCGGGTGCGACCATCGTCGTCCTGGCGATCGCGACCTACCTCGTCGTGGCCCTGCTGCGCCCCCTGTGGGCGCACCGTCGGCCGCGCGTCGCGCACGACCCGCACCCCGACATCCCGGACGACGTCGACCTCCCCGAGGCCCGCCTCGTCCCCGCCGGCGGTCGCGGCTCAGTCGGCGCCGACCATCCCGCTACCGGAGGTGACACGTGCAGCGCATGACCCGCCAGCGGGCCGCGGTGTCCGACGCGCTCGAGGACGTCGAGGACTTCCGCAGCGCCCAGCAGCTCCACGAGATCCTGCGCTCGCGCGGCGACTCCGTCGGGCTCGCGACCGTCTACCGCACCCTGCAGAGCCTCGCCGGCGGCGGCGAGGTCGACGTCCTGCGCACCGAGGAGGGCGAGAACCTCTACCGCCGGTGCGAGCGGCGCGAGCACCACCACCACCTCGTGTGCCGCGGCTGCGGCCGGACGGTCGAGATCGACGGCCCCACCGTCGAGGCCTGGGCGACGCAGGTCGGCGCGACGCACGGCTTCAGCGAGATCCAGCACACGATCGAGCTCTTCGGCACGTGCGAGAGCTGCGCGGCCCGCGGGTCCGAGCAGGGCTGAGCCGTGCCGGAGGCGCTGGACGGAGCACCGTTCGCCGCGCTGTTCGCCTTCTTCTTCGCCGTCGTCCTCGTGCGCACGCAGGCGACGTACTGGGTCGCGCGGCTCGTCACCGTCTGGACGCTCGACCGGACGCGGCCCGTGCGGCCCTGGGTCGCGCGGGTCCATGCCTGGCTGTCGGGGAGCTCGACCGCGCGCGGCGTCGAGGTCCTGCGCCGCTGGGGACTCGTCGCCGTCCCGGCGTCGTTCCTCGCGACGGGGACCAAGACGGTGGTCAACGCCGCAGCCGGCGTCGTCCGCATGCCGTTCGGCCGCTACCTCCCCGCCATGCTGCTGGGCTGCGCCCTGCACGCGACGATCTACGCGACCGTCGGCTGGGCCGCATGGTCCGCCGCCGTCGCGCTCGCCGCGGGGTCGCCCTGGGGTGCCGCCGCGCTGCTCCTCCTCGTGGCGGGCGCGGTCGCCGTGGTCGTCGTCACGGTCCGACGGCGCGCGGCGCGGTCCACCGCCCACGTGCCGCACGCCGCGGTCGAGGACGGGACGAGCCCGCAGCGCTGAAGCCGGATGAACCGCTGAGCCGGATGAACCGCTGAGCCCGATGAGTCCCGGACCGGCCGGCGGTCCTCCCCCCATGACCACCTTCCTCCTCCTGCCCGGCGCCGGTGGCCACCCGGGGTACTGGCAGCGGCTCGTTCCCGAGCTCGGCGCGCGCGGCCACCGAGCCGTCCCCGTCGACCTCCCCCAGCACGACGAGGGCTACGGCTGGGAGGCTCTCACGGACGTGGCGCTCGCGGCGCTCCACGCCTCTCCTCACGACGAAGCGCCGCCGAGCGACGCACGGTCCGGCGACGCGCTCGTCGTCGTCGCGCAGTCGATGGGCGCCTACGTCGGAGGACTCGTCGCGCAGCGCGTCCCCGTCGGCCTGCTCGTCCTGCTCAACCCGATGATCCCGGACCCGGGGGAGACGGCGGGCGACTGGTGGGCGGTGACCGGGTACGAGGCGGCACGCGCCGTGGCCGGGCTCGGCCCCTTCGACGAGGTCGAAGACTTCTTCCACGACGTCCCCGCCGACGTCACCGCCCGCGTCCTGGCCGGCGAGGACCGCGCACCCTCGTCACGGTCGTTCGCGGAGCCGTGGCCGGCATCCTCCTGGCCCGACGTGCCGACCGTCGTCCTGCAGGGCCGCGACGACCGCCTCTTCCCGCTCGCGTTCCAGCGCGAGGTGGCCCGGGGCCGGCTCGGGCTCGACGTCGAGGAGATGCCCGGTGGTCACCTCGTCGCCCTGAGCCGTCCGGCGGAGCTGGCGGACCGGCTGGAGGAGCTCGCCGCCCGGGCGGCCACCGCCTGAGCCGAGCGTGCCGTCAGGCCGTGCCGACCGCGTCGACCGCTCCCCCGTACCGGCGGTCGCGTCGCGCGTACTCCTCGACCGCCCGCCACAGGTGGCGCCGGTCGACGTCCGGCCACGGCTCCGGGAGGAACACGAGCTCCGCGTACGCGGCCTGCCACAGCATGAAGTTCGACGTGCGCTGCTCGCCGGAGCTGCGCAGGAACAGGTCCACGTCGGGCAGGTCGGGCTCGTCGAGGTACTTCTGCACGGTGCGCTCCGTGACCTTCGACGGGTCGAGCCTCCCGGCCGCCGCCTCGCGGGCGATCGCCGCGGCGGCGTCCGCGATCTCGGCGCGCCCACCGTAGTTGACGCACATCGTGAGCGTGCAGACGTCGTTGTCCCGCGTCTGCTCCTCCGCGATCTCGAGCTCCTTGACCACGGACGTCCACAGCCGTGGCCGGCGACCCGCCCACCGCACGCGCACGCCCCACGAGTCCATCTCGTCGCGACGGCGTCGGATGACGTCGCGGTTGAAGCCCATGAGGAAGCGCACCTCGTCGGGCGAGCGCTTCCAGTTCTCGGTGGAGAACGCGTACGCCGAGACGTGCTTCACGCCGATCTCGACGGCGCCCGCGACGACGTCGAGCAGCGCCGCCTCTCCTGCCTCGTGGCCCGCGGTGCGCGGCAGACCGCGCGCGTTCGCCCACCGGCCGTTGCCGTCCATGACGACGGCGACGTGGTTCGGCACGAACTGCTGCGGGATCGCCGGGGGGCGTGCGCCCGAGGGGTGGGCGAACGGCGGGACGACGGGACGCGTGCGGCGCGCCATCAGGCGTCCCGCTCCACCATGCGCAGTGATCGCAACGTTCTCTCCAGGTGATATTGGCCGTAGGCGGCGACGAGGCCGCTCGCCTCCTTGCGGTGCCGCGCCGTGGAGGCGTCGGCGGTCTCCCACTCTCCCGCGAGCAGCGCGGCGAGGAGGGCGAAGGTCTCGGGGGCGGGCGACGTCGAGCCCGGCGGGCGGCACCTGCCGCACACCGCCCCGCCCTGCGCGACGGCGAACGCGTGGTGCGGCCCGGGCTCCCCGCACCGGGCGCAGTCCGTGAACGACGGCGCCCAGCCGGCGACCGCGAGCGCCCGCAGCAGGTAGGAGTCGAGCACGAGGTTCGGCGCGTGGGCACGCTCCGAGAGCGCGCGCAGGGCCCCGGCGAGCAGCCAGTACTGCTGCACCGCCGGCTCGCGCTCGTCGGCGACGAGCCGTTCGGCGGTCTCGAGCATGACCGTCCCGGCGGTGTAGAGCGCGTAGTCCTCGCAGATCCGCCTGGCGTACGGTCCCACCGTCTCCGCCTGGGTCACGGTGTCGAGCGACCGCCCGGCGTGGAGCTGGACGTCGACGACCATGAACGGCTCGAGGCGTGCACCGAACCGCGACGACGTGCGCCGCACCCCCTTGCCGACAGCGCGCACCTTCCCGTGCTCGCGCGTCAGCAGGGTGACGATACGGTCCGCCTCGCCCAGCTTCTGGGTGCGCAGGACGATCGCGTCGTCTCGGTAGAGGACCACGCGCCCATTCTCCCGCACGCCGCCCACGTCGGGGACGAGGACGACGCACGCGCCGCACGTCGTGCACCGCCGTGACGCCACCAGCAGCAGCGGACCAGGGGTCGTGGGCGGCCTCCCCCTGCGCGACCGCCCACGACCCGACGGCTCAGAGGCGAGCCGTCTCCACGCGCACGTCCATCGTGGCGATGTCCGCGTACGCTCTCGCCGCCGCGGCGGCGACCGAGGTGGTGCGGGGCAGGCCGAGCTCGTCGACGATCCGCTCGAGCCGGTGCTCGAGGGTCCCCCCGACGACGATGCACGGGATGCCGAGCGTGCCGAGCGTCGTGCGCAGCATGGTGTCGGACCGTTCGCGGAACCGCTCCGACACCGGCCGGTGCCCGTCCGCGACGAGCGGGAACTCGACCGGCAGGTGGACGAAGAGGTCGTACGACCGCAGCGCGTGCCGTCGGACGACTCCCCCGAACGCGGCCATCGCGGAGGCGAGGAACTCCCGCTCCGCGGTCCGTGCGTCGTCCTGCCGGTGGTCGCTCGGGACGATGCCCGTCTCCGCGCGGACCGCCCCGTACACCCACTCGTGCAGGGACGACCCGTCCGACAGGAAGGCGTCCCCGGCGTGGCTCTCGTGCACCGCGCGCTCCGTGTAGCGGACGATCCCCAGCTCGAGCAGCTCGACCGCGGTGCACTCCTCCAGCCGGCGCCCCGGCAGGACCTCGGGCAGGATCTCGCGCATCGAGCGAGCGTGCGTGCGCGGCAGTCCCGTGAGGTGGCTCAGGGCGAGCGACGTCGTGGTCTTCCCGGCGGAGTAGGTCCCCGAGACCGCGATGCGCATCAGGCGGCCTCGCCCGGCGCGACGGGTGGGCGCACGACGGTCCGGTCGCCGTCCGACGGCAGCTCGTGGGCGAGCGCGTAGCGGGCGGAGTAGGCGTGGTAGGTGGCCGACATCTCCACCGCACGCCACGTGGCACCGTGCAGGGGGACGAGACGCGCGGTCCGGAGGTCGGCACGGGTGCGGAACGGCTCGCGTGGCACGTCCGGGACCGGTGTCTCGAGCCGGACCCTGCGCATCCACATCGTGTGGGAGCGGGCGCGGTCGACCGCGTCGAGCGCGTACAGCAGCACCTCGGAGACCTGGGCGAGACCGACGATCGCGTCGATGAACGTCACGCTCGGCCGGTACGACCCGCCGAGGTCGCGCCAGGGCCGTGCGGTGCGGTCAGCCGACGGGACGACGGCGGCCCGGACGCCGCGCGCGTCGTCCAGCTCGACGTCGACGATCTCCTGCGACGACGCGGTGTACCCGCCCGCGTGGTACCTCTCCCGCGCCGGCCCGAGGAGGTCGTCGAGGACCACCGGTCCGTGCACCGGGCGGCCGCGGACGCCGGGCGGGTGCGCCACGACCAGGACGGTCGTGAGCGTGCCCACCCTCGCCTCGACCGTCGAGGCCGGCCCGTGGGGACCGGTCGAGGTGGCGACGACCCGAGCGCTCAGCGGTATGGCCTCCAGGTCCTCCTGCGGCTGCGTGCCCGACCGCAGGTCCACCGAGCGGACCCACGCGCGCGTGCGCTCCTCGTCGCGGAGACCGAGCGACAGGGCGAGCAGGACCTCGGCGAGCTGGGCGGCGAGGACGAACGCGTCGATCGAGGAGACGTGCGGGACGAGCGCGCGCCCACCCTTCCTGGACCAGGACGGCGGGTAGCTGAGAGAGGCGGAACCGTGCACCTGGGACGAGCCCGTCTGGCCGCTCTCGTGCACGAGGTCGCGGACCTCGTGACGCACCGCGCGGTACCCGGACCCGAAGAATCGCGCCGAGGCCGGACCCAGCAGGTCGTCGATCGACGCAGCGGTGCTCATGCGGCTCCTCCGGGCGGGCGTCGTGCCGGTCGGCACGTCAGGTCTCGCAGTCTAGCGCTGCCACTGCACGAACTGACCACCTTTCACCCACACACGCTCGCAGGTCGTAGGACTACCATGCCGTCATGGTCCGTTCCCATGACCGCGACGACCGCACGAGGGATGTACGCATCCTGCTCGATGCGGTAGCGGAACAGTCGGAGCGGGCGATCAGGGGGATGTACGAGCCCTACGGGCTCACGTGCACGCAGGCGTGCGCCGTCCGTGACCTGGTCGACCCGCTCCCGCCCAGCCAGCTCGCCGTGCTCCTCGAGTGCGAGCCGTCCAACGTGACGTTCGTCGTCTCCCGGCTCGTGTCGCTCGGCTACGCCGAGCGGCGGCCGCACCCGACCGACCGTCGCTCCAAGCTCGTCGCGCTCACGCCACGGGGGCAGGAGGTCCGCCGGGCGATGCTCGACCGGCTGAGCGCCGAGTCGCCCCTGGAACGCCTCGACGACGAGGACCTCGCGCAGCTGCAGGTCCTGCTCGAACGCGTGACGGCGCACGACCGGGCCGCGGCACCCACCGGGGTGTGAGCACCGCGGCCCCGAGGTCCTGGACCGTCCGGACGCTCAGCCCGCGGTGCGCTCCGCGCGGTTGACCGCCGACACGATCGCCTTGAGCGACGCGGTCGTGATCGAGGGGTCGATGCCGACGCCCCACAGGACGTCGTCGCCCACCTGGCACTCGACGTAGGCCGCCGCCGTCGCGTCGCCGCCCTCGGACAGCGCGTGCTCCGCGTAGTCCAGGACGCGCACGTCGACGCCGACCTGGGCGACCGCGTCGACGAACGCGGCCACCGGCCCGTTGCCGGTGCCCTCGAGCGTCAGCTCCTCGCCCCGGTCGACGACGTCGACGCTCAGCGTGTCCGGGCCGGTCTCGCTCGAGGACGCACGCGTCGCACGCAGCTTGAGGCGTCCCCACGGCTCCAGCCCGGAGCCCGGCTCGACGGGCAGGTACTCGTCGGAGAAGATCCGCCAGATGTCCTCGCCCGTGACCTCCGAGCCGTGCTCGTCGGTGTGCGTCTGGACCGACTTCGAGAACTCGATCTGCAGCCGGCGGGGCAGGTCGAGGTGGCGCTCGGTCTTCAGCAGGTACGCGATGCCGCCCTTGCCCGACTGCGAGTTGACCCGGATCACGGCCTCGTACGAGCGACCGACGTCCTTCGGGTCGATCGGCAGGTACGGCACCGCCCACACGAGGTCGTCGACGGTCGTGCCCTCCGCCTCGGCGTGGACCGCCATGGCGTCGAAGCCCTTCTTGATCGCGTCCTGGTGCGAGCCGGAGAACGCCGTGAAGACGAGGTCGCCCGCGTACGGGTGCCGCTCGGGGACGCCGAGCTGGTTGCAGTGCTCGACGGTGCGGCGCACGTGGTCGATGTCGGAGAAGTCGATCTGCGGGTCGATGCCCTGGCTGAACAGGTTCATGCCGAGCGTGACCAGGCAGACGTTGCCCGTGCGCTCGCCGTTGCCGAACAGGCAGCCCTCGATGCGGTCGGCGCCGGCCTGGTAGCCCAGCTCGGCGGCGGCCACCGCCGTGCCGCGGTCGTTGTGCGGGTGCAGCGACAGCACGACGTTCTCGCGGTGGTTCAGGTGCCGGTTCATCCACTCGATGGAGTCGGCGTAGACGTTCGGCGTCGCCATCTCGACCGTCGCCGGGAGGTTGATGATGACCTTGCGGTCGGGCGTGGGCTCGAAGACCTCGAGCACCTCGTTGCAGATGCGGGCGGCGAACTCGAGCTCGGTGCCCGTGTAGGACTCGGGCGAGTACTCGTAGTAGACGGTCGTCCCCGGGACGGTCTCCTCGAACTTCCTGCACAGCTTCGCGCCGTCCACGGCGATGCCCACGATGCCGTCGGGGTCGGAGCGGAACACCACCTCGCGCTGCAGGACCGAGGTCGAGTTGTACAGGTGCACGATCGCCTGCTTCGCACCCCTGATCGCGTCGTAGGTCCGCGCGATGAGGTGCTCGCGGGACTGGGTGAGCACCTGGATGACGACGTCGTCCGGGATGCGGTCCTCCTCGATGAGCATCCGCACGAAGTCGAAGTCGGTCTGCGAGGCCGAGGGGAAGCCGACCTCGATCTCCTTGTAGCCCATCTCGACGAGCAGCTCGAACATGCGCAGCTTGCGCTCGGGGTTCATCGGCTCGATGAGGGCCTGGTTGCCGTCCCGCAGGTCGACGGCGCACCAGCGGGGCGCCTGCGTGATCCGCCGGTCGGGCCACGTCCGGTCCGGGACCGTGACGTCGAACTGGCGGTGGAACGGCAGGTACTTGTGGATCGGCATGCCCGACGGCTGCTGCGGGTTGGCCTGCGCGCCGGCGTCGGTGGAGGTGCTGGAGGTGTGGGCTGAGGCGTTCATCATGGGTCCTTCGGGTCGTCCTGATCGGTGTCAGCCGGCACACCAACCACCGCGACGAGGGACCGGCTAGAGGGCCTCGCCGCGGCAACGAAGGAGGAGCCGCCGCATCAGGTGCACGCTGTCACTGTACCCCGAGCGCGTGCGGGCGGCCGGGACGTCCGGTCCCGGCCACCCGCACGCGTCGCGGGGGCAGGCCGGAGCGGTCAGCCCCGGCGCGAGCGGAGCGCGGCGTCCACCGCGGGGTCGCCGAGGTTGCCGAGCCACTCGAGCAGGGCGGGATAGGTCGACGGGTTCGCCGCGACCTGCGGACGCAGGTGGGGGGCGTCCTGCACGATCTGGGCGAGCACCTCGAGCGGGGTCGACGGGTCGAGGGCCTGCTGGGGCGTGAAGCCCGGCTGGGGCGCGAACGCCTGCTGGCCCTGCTGGCCGTAGCCCTGCTGGCCGTAGCCCTGCTGGGCGTAGCCCTGCGGCGTCTGCTGGCCGTACCCCTGCTGCTGGGCGTAGCCCGGCTGTGCCTGCTGGCCGTAGCCCTGCTGCGCCGTCTGCCCGGGCGCGGCCTGGTGCTGCGGGTCACCGCCCTGCTGAGACGTCGCGTAGCCCTGCTGCGCCGTCTGGCCCGGGACGTCGCGCGAGCCGTCGGTGACCGCCGGCATCACCGCGGTCGTCTGGGAGTCCACCGGCGTGAGGCCCGGGCGTGCGGCGTACCCGCTGCGCTCGGGCTGCACCGTCTGGACCGGCAGGACCTCGGTCCCGTCCGCCGCGCCCGACCACGCGGTCTGTCCCTGGTGGCCCGCGGTCGCCGGAGGCCCGGCGACGGGCGCGGGAGCTGCCTTCGCCGGGCGCGGCGGCCTGGGCGCAGCGGGCTGCCACACGTAGGCGGCGGTCGCGGCGGAACCGGCCGCGGCCGGGTCGGGCCGGTGCTCGGCGAAGTAGGCCCGGACCTCCTGGGGGACCGTCAGCGCGTACACGACGAGGAGCGGGAGGCCGAACGCGAGGAGAAGGTGCTCGACACCGCCGCCGTTCGCCACGCGGTTCGCCGTGACGACGAGCAGCACGATGCCGAGCAGCGCCACGACGCCCGCGGCGCCGAGCGCGAGCGGACGGCCCGTCGCCGCGTCGCGGGCCAGCGAGCGGCGCGCGACGAGCGCGACGCCCGCGACGAGCAGCCCGATGACGACCCCGAGGACGACGGGCACGCCGCGCCTGCCGTCGGCCAGCTCGAGGACGCCGCGGACGGCGAGGTATGCGCCGACGACCACCACGAGGTCGAGCCCGCGGAGCGCGACGCCCACCCAGGCCCGGGCCTCGGGGACCGGAGCCATGGCGCGGCGCACCGCCGGGGACGACGCCACCGCCGCGAGCGCCGGCACCAGGACGAGGCCGAAGCGGCCGAGGTGCGTGCCCTCGATCGTGAGGATGCCGTTGTCGCCCGAGCCGAGGACGAACGCCGA
Organism: Cellulosimicrobium sp. So1_17; assembly: GCF_055181235.1. Classification (NCBI taxonomy): domain Bacteria; kingdom Bacillati; phylum Actinomycetota; class Actinomycetes; order Micrococcales; family Promicromonosporaceae; genus Cellulosimicrobium; species Cellulosimicrobium sp. So1_17. The sequence goes on along the minus strand of NZ_CM143702.1, from coordinate 291,904 downwards.
CGCGAGGATGACGCCGAGGCCGACGAGCGTGAGGCGGGCGGCCTCGGAGCGACGCCAGGTACCGAGGGCCGGGAGCCCGGCGAGGGCGACGACGAACACCGCGTTGAGCAGGACGACCAGCACGCCGATCGCGCCGATCCCCGTCGCGCCGACGATCGTGAGGATCACGGTGAGCACAGCCGAGACACCCAGGACCGCGGACAGGACGAGCAGGACGCGCAGCCACTGGTCGGTCACGGCGCGGTCGAGGTCCTCCGGACCGAGCTCGCTCTGGCGCGGCTGCGCCGCGAGCAGCGCTCCCGCGAGACCGAGCGCGGCGGCCGACCCGACGCCGCCCCACCCGTCGGACAGGTCACCCCCGCCCACGACGTCCACGACGAGGTAGACCGCGACCAGCAGCACGTACGGCGCGTTCGCGAGCAGCCGCACCTGACGGGTCGTGTGGACCGTCCAGCTCGCCGGGAGCACGCCCGTGCGAGCGAGGTAGGGCAGGGCGAGCGACAGCAGGGACAGGATCGTCAGCAGGACGACCTCGACCTTGTCCGAGGCGCGGTGGGAGACGTCCCACGGCAGCGCGAAGGACACGAGCAGCAGGACCGCGGCCACGCCGTCGCGCACGAAGTCGCTCACCGGGATGCCGGCGAAGGGCGAGAGCCCCCCGGCCCCCGACGCCTCGGCGGCCTGCTCGCCCGCACCGACGTCCCCAGGACGGGGCTCGGCGGTCGCCGCCTCGTCGCGGGACGTCCCCGGCGTCTCCCCGGTCACGGGCCCCGGCTCGTCGGTCTGCGGCTCGCCGACCGCTGGGCTCTCGTTGGTCATCGTGGCTCCCTACGCTGTCGCGCGGTGCAGGTCGCACCCCGCCGGGACCCGGAAGGGCCCCGACCGTTTCTACCGTTTCCTCACGCCACGCTCAACCTGCCACGCGGCGCCGGTCAGGACACCGCCGACAGTCGGTCGGTACCGAGCAGGAAGAGCCGTCCCTCGGACGTGAAGGCGTGGTACGTGCGTTCCGGGATCGGCCACCGCCACTCGACGGTACCGTCCGCGAGCGCGATCGAGACCAGGTGCTGGCGTCGCCCGCCCTCCCCCTCGGCCACGAGCAGCGAGCGACCGTCGGTGAGCGCCGGCCACGTCGCCCCGTCCGTGAGGGGCGACTCCCACCGCACCGCACCCGACGCCACGTCCACCCCGTGCAGGGTCGTCTCCGTCCGCAGCACGACCAGGCCGTCGACGCGCACGACGGGACGGGAGCCGGTGGTCGCGAGCGTCCAGAGCGGGGCGCCGGTGACGGCGTCGACGCCGGCGACCCCACGGAACGTGTTCATGAGGAGGACACCCGGGACGGACCCGTCGCTGAGCGGGGCCTCGACCGCTCTCCCCCGGACCTCGACGCGGGGTTCGCCGGCCGCGGTGAACACGGTCGTCGTACCGCTCCCGTACTCGTTGCCGACGTACCGCCCGTCGGGCAGGCGCACGACGGTCCAGACGTCGCCCTCCTTCAGCACCGTCCCGTCCTCGGTGAGGGTCGCGACGACGCCCGGGGCCATGAGCGTCACGACCCCGCGGTCGACGTCCAGCACGATCCCGCTCCCCGCCGAGCGCACCGCGAGCTGCATGCTGCCCGACCGTTCGCGCTCGACGCGCCGCTCCCACCGCACGACGCCCGTGGCGGCCTCCTCCCGCACGAGGACGACGTCGCCCTCGTCCCACCGCGCGCGGACGACGTCGGCGTCGCCCACGGGCACGACCGCCTGCCCCACCACCTCGACGACGCGCTCGCCGAGGGTCCGGCCCGACGCGGCCTGGACGACGGTGAGCAGGACCCCCGGGCCGTCCCGGGGCGTCAGGCACACGACGACCTCGGTCGGGGACCGGTCCGCACGGGGGACGCACGTCGCGAGCTCGCCCACCGCCTCGGAGCGCCACACGGGCGTGCCGTCGTCCACCGCGTACGCCGTCAGCCCGTCGCCGTGCGTGACGACGACGCCCGGCCCGGCGATCACCGCCCCTCCGGGGTCGAGCGGCACCGACCAGCTCACCTCCAGGGGTGCCTCGATGGGCCGGAGGCCGCCGTCGAGCGCCGCGACCTCGACGCGCTGGGCCGCCTCGATGACGCGCGTCGCCAGGAACGACCCGCCGAGCGCGAGGGCGGTCGCCGCCGCGACCCACGGGACGGGGTGCGCGTACCAGCGCCGCCGCGGGCCCCGGGCGTCCCCACCCGGCGCCGGGACGACGGCGGGCGCGCGCGGCTCGGGGAGATCGTCGTCCGCAGGGTCGTCGTCGTCCGCGACGAGCTCGAACCGCAGCGGCGCGTGCTCGTCGGCCGCAGCGGCGTCCGGCGGACGGCCCGCCCGCCCTCGGACGTGCCCCGCTCCGTCGTGGCCACGCCGACGAGGCCTCACCCGTCCACGGTAGGCTCGCCGGCCCGACGCCGCCGCTCAGGTGCCGCTCGGACGCCCGCCCAGATGCTTGCTCAGATGTTTGCTCAGACGCCCGCTCAGATCCCGAGCTGGTACACGCCCCAGTACGCGAGGACGACGAGGAGGATCGTCGCCCCGGTGAGCACGCTCCACAGCATCAGGTGCGTCGTGACGCCCTCCGCGACGCGCACCGCGGCGCCGCGCTCGCGCGGCCCCTCGGCGGGCAGGCTGCCGGCGAAGCCCTCGCGCGCGGAACGCACCTCGGCCCACCGGTTGATCAGCAGGGCGGCCGCCACGAGGGTGGCGAGCCCCGCGAGCCGCACCACGACCCAGCCGCCCTGCACGACCCACGCGTCCTTCTCGTAGTCGAGCGCGAGCCGTGCGACCGCCACGAGGTAGACGACGAGCCCGACGATCGTCGCGAGCGCGCCGACACCGAGCCCGGTCAGCGGACCGCGGAAGCCCGGGGCGAGCCCCGACGGACGCGGGCGGCGCCCGACGACCCGCCGGAGCCGGGAGACGAGGCTCGTGACGAGCCGGATCACGGGCCCGACGACGATCAGGCCGACGGCCACGAGGACGAGCGCGACGAACAGGTCGCCGTTGCCGAACCAGCGCGGCGTGGGGACGGGCCCGGCGAGGTACTGCTGGTTCGGCCGGGCACCGGCGACCTGCGGCGGCGCGTCGGCGCTGCCCGGCAGGGACTCGGTCCAGGCGGCGACGTCACGCGGGAAGTCGGGCACCAGGACGTCGCCGATCTTGATCCCGTGGTTCGCGCCGTCGTAGAAGCGGACCGTCGTGCCGGCCCCGGGCTGGTCCGCGGTCGCGTCGAGGATCTGCTGCGCACCCTGCTCGACGGGCATCGACGGGTCGGCGGTCCCGTAGACGACGAGCACGGGCTGCGTCAGACGTTCGAGGAAGGGCTCGACGTCGAAGTCCGCGTACTCGAACCCACCGCCGGGGATCGCCATGCCGACGGCGCGGGGGATGGCCCGGAAGACGCCGTGCGGGACGTCGGTGTTGCGCAGGTAGCTGTCGACCGCGAACGCGGCCTGCTGCCGCGGCGGGACGACGGGGGCCGAGACGAGCACCGAGAAGGCGACACCGGGGTCGTCCGCGGCCATGACGGGCACGATCCACGTGCCCTCGGACTCGCCGTACAGCCCGACGGCGTCGGGGTCCACGCCGGGCCGCGCGCGCAGGAGGTCGACGGAGTGCGCGTAGTCGCGCGCCATGGCCTCGTAGTCGCGGTGGCGCGTCGTGTAGGTGTCGAGACGCTTGTCCGGCACGAGCGTCACCACACCGGCGCTCGCGAGGTCGGTGGCGACGTCGACGAACGCCTCGGTGGCGAGACCGGTGCCCGCGCCGTGGACGAACACGACGCCCGACCGGTCCCCCGGCGCGTCGACGGGCTCGCGCAGGACGCCACCGACCGAGGTGCCGTCGAGGCGCACCGTCACGTCGGTCTCACGCACGTCGTACGTGCCGACCGCGTCGGCGCCGCCCGGGGGCTGGCCGCCGATCGTCGTGTCCGACGTCTCCGGCTCGAGGTGCTCGGACACCGGCACCGGGTCCCACTGCGGCCCGGTGACCGCGCCGAGGACCGCGAGCACGATCGCGAGGGCGGCTGTCGTCGCCGCGGTCCGGAAGATCACCGAAGGATCGTACGCCGCGGCGTACGCCCGGATCCCTGGTGCCGACCCCTCGGTCGAGCGGGGGACGTCCCCCGCCCCTGCGTGGACGGCACGCCGTCAGAAGCCCAGCCGGTGCAGCTGCTTGGGGTCGCGCTGCCAGTCCTTCGCGACCTTGACGTGCAGGTCGAGGTAGACCCGCGTGCCCAGCAGCGCCTCGATGCCGTGACGCGCACGGGTGCCGACGTCGCGCAGGCGCGAGCCGCCGCGGCCGATGACGATCGCCTTCTGGCTGTCGCGCTCGACGAAGAGGTTGACGCGCACGTCGAGCAGCGGCGGCTTGCCCGATGCCTCGTCACCCGAACCCTCGCGGGGCACGATCTCCTCGACCTGGACGGCAAGCGAGTGCGGGAGCTCGTCGCGCACGCCCTCGAGCGCCGCCTCGCGCACGAGCTCGGCGACCATGACGGCCTCGGGCTCGTCGGTGAGCTCGCCCCCCGGGTAGAGCTCGGGGCCCTCGGGCAGGTGGGTGACGAGCACGTCCGTGAGGACGTCGACCTGGTACCCGTCCTGCGCGGAGACCGGGACGATGTCGACCCAGCCGCCCGCCTGCTCACCGAGGCGGTCGACCGCGAGCAGGTGCGCGGCGAGCGTCCCCCGGTCCACCAGGTCGGCCTTCGTCACGACGGCGACCACCGGCGTGCGGTGGCGACCGCGCCGCACCTCGGCGAGCTCGTTCGCGATGAACCGGTCGCCGGGGCCGATCTTCTGGTCCGCGGGCAGGCAGAACGCGATGACGTCGACCTCGGTGAGCGTGCCGCGCACCAGGTCGTTGAGCCGCTCGCCCAGCAGGGTGCGCGGCCGGTGCAGCCCCGGGGTGTCGACGAGGACGAGCTGGGCGTCGGGGCGGTGCACGATCCCACGGATCGTGTGCCGTGTCGTCTGCGGCCGACCGGAGGTGATGGCGACCTTCTGGCCGACGAGCGCGTTCGTCAGCGTCGACTTGCCGGCGTTGGGGCGACCCACGAGGCAGGCGAACCCGGAACGGTGCTCGGGCAGGGGGGTGCTCATGGGGTGTCCTTCGCGGTGGGGGGTGCGTGGTCGAGAGAGGCGGCACGGGAGCCGGCGTGGGAGTCGGAGCGGGAGGCGACGTGGGAGTCGGAGCGGGAGGCGACGAGCGTCGCGAGCTGCTTGCGGCGGCCCTGCACCCGGTCCGCCTCGAGGTGCAGGCCGTGCACGTCGGCGGAGGAACCGGGCAGCGGGACCTTGCCGAGCGCCTTGGCGAGCAGACCGCCCGCGGTGTCGACGTCGTCGTCGTCGAGGTCGAGGTCGAACAGCTCGCCGAGCTCCTCGACGCCGAGACGCGCCGGCACACGGAGCCGACCCTCGCCGAGGTCCTCGACCTCGGGCTCGGGGCGGTCGTGCTCGTCCGTGAGCTCGCCGACGATCTCCTCGAGCGCGTCCTCGATCGTCACGAGACCGGCGATGCCGCCGTACTCGTCGACGACCATCGCCATGTGCGACGACGAGGCCTGCATCTCGCGCAGGAGGTCGTCCGCAGGCTTGGACTCGGGGACGAAGATCGCAGGGCGCGCGACCTCTCCGACCGGTCGCGAGGCGTCGCCCGGTGAGGTCTCCAGGACACGCACGACGTCCTTGAAGTAGGCGACGCCCACGAGGTCGTCGGCCGACGTCCCCGTGACCGGGACGCGCGAGAAGCCCGAGCGCAGGAAGAGCGACAGCGCCTTGCGCAGGGGGGTGTCGCGGGACGTCGTGACCATGTCCGTGCGCGGCACCATGACCTCGCGCGTGAGCGTGCTGCCGAGCTCGAAGACGGACCGGATGAGCTCGCGCTCCTCGTCCTCGATCACCTCGGACTCGTTGACACGGTCCACCATGTCCTGCAGCTCACGCTCGTGCGCCCCCGCGTCCGGGGCCGGCGCGAGCCGGGTGAGCCAGCGGGTCGCGGCCGTGACCGCCGTCAGCAGCCCCGACAGCGCGACCAGCACCCGCACGGCGTGACGCCGCCCGAGCGAGCGCGGGCTCACCCGCACCACGACGAGGCCGACGACGACGCTCGCCGCGAGCGCGACGAGCAGGACCTGCCACCACGGCTCGAGCCACGCCGCGACGAGGAGGGTGAGGCACGTGACGGCGACCATCTCGACGACGACGCGCGCGAACCCGACGGACCGGGCCGTCGCGGCCGGGTCGGCGAGCAGCGCGAGCGCACGACGGGCTCGCGGGGACGCGGCGCCGGGCTCGCCCCCGTCCACGACCGCGGCGCGCGTCACCCGTGGGACCGCGGCCTCGGCCGCGCTCAGCGCGGCGGCGAGCAGGACCGCGACGACGGTCAGCGTCGCGAGGAGCGCGACGGGTTCTCCGCTCACCGGCCCGCGAGGAACGTCAGGAGGAGCTTGCGCTGCAGCGCGAACATCTCCTTCTCCTCCTCGGGCTCCACGTGGTCGTAGCCGAGCAGGTGGAGGATGCCGTGCGTGGTGAGGAGGAGCATCTCCTCCGCGGTCGAGTGCCCGGCCGCGCGCGCCTGCTGGGCCGCGACGTCGGGGCACAGCACGACGTCGCCGAGCTGCCCCGGGCCCGAGACCTCGCCGTCGCGACCGGGCCGCAGCTCGTCCATGGGGAACGACAGGACGTCCGTGGGCCCCGGCTCGTCCATCCACCGCACGTGCAGCTCGGTCATGACGTCGGTGTCGACGAAGAGGATCGACAGCTCGCTCTGCGGGTGCACGCGCATCGCGTCGAGCACGTACCGCGCGAGCGCGGCGAACTCCGCCTCGTCGACCTGCGCCTCGGTCTCGTTGTTGACCTCGATGCTCATCGTCCGCCTGCCCGTCCGTCGTTCCGCTGGTGGTCCGCCCGTCGGCCACCCCGCGGTGCCTCGCGGTCCCGTGCCGGCGCCGTCGCGACGTCCCAGCGGGCGTACGCGTCGATGATGTCGCTCACGAGCCGGTGGCGCACGACGTCGGACGACGTCAGCCGGCAGAACTCGACGTCGTCCACGCCGGTGAGGACGTCCTCGATCACCCGCAGGCCCGATGCCGTGCCGCCCGGGAGGTCGACCTGCGTCGCGTCCCCCGTGATGACCATGCGCGAGCCGAACCCGAGGCGCGTGAGGAACATCTTCATCTGCTCGGAGGTCGTGTTCTGGGCCTCGTCGAGGATGATGAACGAGTCGTTCAGGCTCCTGCCCCGCATGAACGCGAGCGGCGCGACCTCGATCGTGCCGGCGTCGATGAGCTTGGGGATCGCGTCCGGGTCCATCATGTCGTGGAGCGCGTCGTAGAGCGGTCGCAGGTAGGGATCGATCTTCTCCGTGAGCGAGCCGGGGAGGAAGCCCAGGCGCTCGCCCGCCTCGACGGCGGGTCGCGTGAGGATGATCCGGTTGACCTGCTTCGACTGCAGCGCCTGCACGGCCTTGGCCATGGCGAGGTACGTCTTGCCCGTACCCGCAGGACCGATGCCGAAGGTGATGGTGTTCGCGTCGATCGCGTCGACGTACCGCTTCTGGCCGACGGTCTTCGGGCGGATCGTGCGCCCGCGGCTGGACAGGATGTTGAACGTCAGCACCTCGGCAGGTCGCGACGCCGTCGCCGCGGTGAGCATGCGGATCGACCGCCGGACGACGTCGGCGGTGAGCTGGGTGCCCGCCTCGACGACCTCGACGAGCTCGTCGAGCAGGCGGGACGCGAGCGCGACGTCCCCTGCCTGGCCGGTGACGGCGATCTCGTTGCCGCGCACGTGCACGTCCACGGCGGGGAAACCGTCCTCGACCGCGCGGAGCACGGAGTCGCCGCTGCCGAGGAGCGCGACCATCGGGACGTGGCCCGGGATGACGATGCGGTGCTCGACCCGGTGCTCGGAGGGTCCTCCGTCCGGCGAGCCGGGCGCGGTGTCTCGTGGCAGGGATGTCATGAGCCGGCTTGCGCCGCTTCGCTCCTTCGTTCGGGCAGTGGTACGGGTGGGACACGTGCTACGGGTGGGACGGGTGGGACACGTGCCCCGGGGCACGCCTCCATCGTACCGAGCACGCGGTGGGCGCACACGCCCTTTCGTCGGGCGACGGTCAGGCCGGCGACCAGCCCAGCTCGGCCCCGGCGACGACGTGCCCGTGCACGTGGAACACGCTCTGCCCGGCGCGCGGCCCGGAGTTGAAGATCAGGCGGAACTGCCCGTCCGCGAGGTCGCCCGCCACCTCGTCCGCGAGCGCGACGACGTCGCTCAGCAGCTCCGGGTCGGCCGCGGCGAGCTGCGCGATGTCCCCGTGGTGGTCGCGCGGGACGACGAGGACGTGCACGGGCGCCTGCGGGTCGATGTCCCGGAACGCGATCGAGCGCTCGCTCGTCGCGACGACGTCCGCAGGGACCTCGCCCGCGACGATCCGGCAGAAGAGGCAGTCGGTCTCGGTGCTCGTCATGCGGCCGAGGCTAGTCCACGACCCCGGTCCCCGCCCGGGCCGGCACCCGGTCGGCCGCCCGTCGTCAGGCGCGGTCGACGCCCCAGCGCCCGAGCCGCTGCGCGAGGAGCGCGATGGCCACGGGTCCCGCCGTGGACGTCCGCAGGACGTGCGGCCCCAGCCGGGCGGCGACCGCCCCCGCGGCGGTCAGCGTCTCGAGCTCGCGCTCGGAGATCCCGCCCTCCGGCCCGACGACGACGAGCACCTCCGGGGCCGGGGCGCCGTCCGCCGCGGGCGCGGGCAGCGGGACGTCGGCGAGCGCCGTCGTCGCCTCCTCGTGGAGGACGAGCACGAGGCCTCCCGCGGCGAGCGCCTCCGCCGCGCGCACCGCGAGACCGCGCGAGTCGACGGGCTCGGCGACGAGCGGGAGTCGCGCCCGCCGGGCCTGCTTCGTCGCGGTGCGCACGGTCGCGAGCCAGCGGGCCCGCGACCTCGCCGCGCGCTCGCCGCGCCACACCACGACGGAGCGCTCCGCCTGCCACGGGACGACGGCGTCGACGCCGACCTCGGTCGCCGCCTCGATGGCCATCTCGTCGCGGTCGCCCTTCGCGAGCGCCTGCACGAGCGTCACGACGACGTCCGGCGCCGGCTCGCGGTCCACCTCCTGGACGAGCAGCGTCACCGTGCCCGCGTCGGCGTCCTCGACGACGCAGCGCAGGCGCACGCCGTCGCCGTCGACGACGTCGACCCGCTCGCCGCGCGCCTTGCGCTGCACGACCCCCGCGTGGCGCCCCTCGGCACCGTCGAGGACGTACCGGTCGCCGGGGGCGACGCGGTCGATGCCGGTCTCGGCCAGGAAGACGGGGGCGCTCACGGGCGCGGCTCGCTCACGGGCATCCCTCAGCGTCCGGAGAGCTTGTCGCGCAGGCGCGAGAACACGCCCGGGTGCGCGGCGGACAGACGCGGGTCGGGACGCTCCTCGCCCCGCAGCGTCGCGAGCGAGCGCAGGAGCTGCTCCTGCTCCTCGTCGAGCGCCGTGGGGACCTGGACCTCGATGTGCACGTTGAGGTCGCCGCGACCCGCGCCGTGGAGGTGCCCGACTCCCAGGTTCTTCAGCGTGACGATCTGACCCGGCTGCGTGCCGGGGCGCAGGTCGATCTCCTGCGCGCCGTCGAGGGTCTCGAGCTCCAGGACGGTGCCGAGCGCGGCCGCCGTCATGGGCACCTGGAGCGTGCAGTGCAGGTCGTCGCCGCGGCGCACGAACGTGTCGTGGTTGCGCTCACGGATCTCGACGTACAGGTCGCCGGCCGGACCGCCGGCCGGGCCGACCTCGCCCTGGGACGTGAGCTTGATGCGCGTCCCGGTGTCGACGCCCGCGGGCACGTTGATGCTGATCGTGCGACGGCTGCGGACCCGGCCCTCGCCCGAGCACTCCGCGCACGGCTCCGGGATGACGGTGCCGAAGCCCTGGCACGCGGCGCACGGGGCGCTCGTCATGACCTGGCCGAGGAACGAGCGCGCGACGCGCTGGACCGTGCCGCGGCCGTGGCACACCTCGCACGTGCGCGGCGAGGTCCCGGGGCGGCAGCACGAGCCGCCGCACGTGCCGCACACGACCGCGGTGTCGACCTGGAGCTCGCGCTTGGCGCCGAACGTCGCCTCCGCGAGGTCGATGTCGAGGCGCACGAGGGCGTCCTGGCCGCGGCGCGCCCGCGGGATCGGGCCCTGCTGCGCCTGGCCGCCGCCGAAGAAGGTCTCGAAGATGTCCTGGAAGCCGAAGCCGCCGCCCATCGGGCCGCCGGCCCCGCCGCCCGGGGCGGTCGGGTCCACGCCGAGGTCGTACTGCTGACGCTTCTCCGGGTTGGACAGCACCTCGTAGGCGCGCGCGACGTCCTTGAACCGGTCGCCCGACTCCTCCCCCGCGACGTCGGGGTGCAGCTCGCGGGCGAGCTTGCGGTAGGCCTTCTTGATCTGGTCCGGGCTGGCGTCGCGGGCCACGCCGAGGATCTCGTAGTAGTCGCTCACACGTCACTCTCTGCTGGTGCCGGGCGCCGGGGATCGGGCCCGACGGGGTCGATGGTCGTCGATCGGTCGTCGGTGGTCGTCGCTGCGCGGCCGGTCACGTGCCGAGCGCCCGCGACAGGTAGCGGGCGACCGCGCGGACGGCGGCGATCGTCCCGGGGTAGTCCATGCGCGTGGGGCCGATGGAGCCGACCAGGGCGACCGTGTCCCCGTCGTTACCGTAGCCCGTCGTGACGACAGACGTCTCCACGAGCCCTTCGAGCCGGTTCTCGTGACCGATCCGGATGTTGACGCCGGACTCGGCGGCCATCTCCGTGAGGAGCCCCAGGAGCACGACCTGCTCCTCGAGCGCCTCGAGGACGGGGCGCAGCGCGTGCTCGAAGCGCATGCCGGCACGCGCGAGGTTCGCCGTCCCGGCGAGCACGAGGCGTTCCTCGCTCTCCTCCGCGAGCGTCTGCGCGACGAGCTCGCCGACCGCCCGCACGAGCGGGGCGTCGTCGGGGTGGAACGTCTCCGCGACCTCGGCGAGCCCCGGGGTGAGGTCCGCGAGCCGCTTGCCTGCGGCGGCGGCGTTGAGCCGGGCGCGGGCCTCGGCGAGCGTGCCCTCGTCCGGGACGCTGGCGACCTCGAGCGTGCGCTGCTCGACGCGCCCCGTGTCGGTGATGATGACGACGAGGAGGCGCTCCTGCCCGACGGGGACGAGCTCGAGGTGGCGCAGCCCCGAGCGGCGCAACGACGGGTACTGCACGACGGCGACCTGGCCGGTGAGCTGCGCGAGCAGCCGTCCGGCGCGCGCGATGACGTCGTCGAGGTCGACGCCCTCGGACAGGAACGTCTCGATCGCGCGCTTCTCCGGCGCGGAGAGCGGCTTCACGCCCGAGAGCCGGTCGACGAAGAGCCGGTAGCCCTTGTCCGTCGGGATGCGGCCCGCCGACGTGTGGGGCTGCGCGATGTACCCGGCGTCCTCGAGCGCGGCCATGTCGTTGCGGATCGTGGCCGGCGAGACGCCGAGGCCGTGGCGCTCCGTGAGCACGCGCGACCCCACGGGCTCGCGCGTGAGGACGTAGTCCTCGACGATCGCCCGCAAGACCTCCAGCCGGCGTTCCTCGCTCACGTCCACCTCCTGCGTCCCCGCGTACCGCCACCCGGCGCTGCACGCACCCGGGGCATCGGCACTCTCGCCCGTCGAGTGCCAACTCTACGCGGCCGGTGCCCGGGTCGAGGCTGCCTCCGCTCCGCGCGAACGCAGGTCGACCAGACCGACGACCAGCGCGACGGCCACGAGACCGATGGTCACGAGCATCGCGCGTCCCGTCGCCCGCGCGCCGTCGGCCCCGGCGGCGAGGCCGCCGTAGTACACCGAGAGGATCACCGAGATGCCCACCGCGGACCCGATGCGCTGACCCACCTGGATCATGCTCCCGGCCACCCCGCCGCTGGCGACGGGCACCTCGGCGAGGGCGAGCGTCTGGTTGGGCGCGATGACCATGCCGCTGCCCGACCCGGCGACCAGCAGAGCCGCCGCGAGCGCCCACCCGACGACGGCGGGCTCGTCCCCGAGCGTCCGGACGACCACGTCCGCGGTCACCATCCCCGCCAGCACGAGCACCAGACCGGCGACGACCAGGCGGCGACCGAGCCGCGCGACGGCGCGACCGGCGAGCCAGGCGGAGACCCCGGAGGCCGCCGCGAACGGCATCCCGACGAGCCCCGACTGGAGCGGCGTGTAGCCGACCTCGTCCTGCAGGTAGAGCGTGACGACGAGGAAGATCCCCGTGAAGCCGGCGAAGTACGCCATGCCGAGCAGCGCACCGTTGCGGAACGACGAGAGCCCGAGGACCTGCGGGTCGAGCACGGCGGCCCCGGTCCGCCGCTGGTAGCGACGCTCCCAGGCCACCGCCACGACCCCCACCGCGAGACCCAGGGCGAGCCACCACCAGCGCGACGGGTCGTCGTCACGACCCGTCGTCGTGACGAACGGCAGCATGACGGCGACCGTCACCGCGGCGAGCAGGGCGAGCCCGACGAGGTCGAGCCGGCGCGGCCCGCGCCCCCGCGCGGGCGTGGGCGCGGGGACGAGCCGCCACGCGAAGGGCAGCAGCACGGCGATCACGGGGATGTTGACGAGGAAGATCCACCGCCAGCCGTCGGCGGAGCCGGCGACCGCGAGGATGACGCCGCCCAGCAGCGGGCCGATCGCCGTCGAGACGCCGATGGTGGCGCCGAACAGGCCGAACGCCCGCCCGCGCTCCGCACCGGCGAAGAGCTGCTGGATCAGGCCCACCACCTGGGGGTTCAGCAGTCCGGCGCTCACACCCTGGAGCAGGCGCGCGACGCCGAGCAGGTCGTCGGTCGGGGCGAGCCCGGACGCGAGGCTGAACACCGCGAACCCGACCAGCCCGGAGATGAACAGGCGACGGCGCCCGCCCGCGTCCCCGAGCCTGCCCGCGGGGACGAGTGCCAGGCCGAACGCGAGCGTGTACCCGGCGACGATGAGCTGCAGCTGGCTCGGGCCGGCGTCGAGCGACTCCTCGATCGAGGGCAGGGCGACGTTGACGATCGACACGTCGAGCGTCGTGACGAACCCGACGGAGAGGCACACGGCCAGGACGCGCCAGCGCTGCCGGTCGCGCTCCGGGGTCTCGGTCACCGCACCGTCGTACCACCCGGCACGCCGGTCCGCCCGTCCGGAGGGACGGTGCGGCGAGACGTGCGGGGCGTGTCGCAGCGCCGCGCGGCGCGACACCCGAACCTAGGGTGGCTGCGTGCCTGCAGACCGCTACGGATCCGACGTCCTCGGGGGCCCCGCGACGCCCCACCACCGCGCGCGCCGCGTCTCGCGCCCCCAGGCGGCCGAGCGCGGCCTCGTCGTCGAGGAGGTGCAGACGGGCTGGGTGGGGGCGGTCGTGCGGGTCGAGAAGTCCGGCGGCATGCACGTCGTCGTCCTCGAGGACCGTGCGGGCCGCACGCGGACGTTCCCGCTCGGCCCGGGGTTCTGGGTCGACGGCGCGCCCGTCGAGCTGACGGCGCCCGTGACCTCGCGGGCGCCCGCCGCACCCGCACGGACCGCGTCCGGGTCGCGGGCGGTCGCCGGTCAGCGGGCCCGCGTCGCGCGCGGCAGCCGCATCTGGGTCGAGGGCAAGCACGACGCCGAGCTCGTCGAGAAGGTCTGGGGCGACGACCTGCGCGTCGAGGGGGTCGTCGTCGAGCTGCTCGACGGCGTCGACAACCTCGCCGACGCGCTCGCGGACTTCGGCCCGACGCCGCAGCAGCGGGTCGGGGTGCTCGTCGACCACCTCGTGCCGGGCAGCAAGGAGCAGCGCCTCGCCGACGCGGCCCTGCGCACGGTCCCGCGGGGGACGGTCCTCGTGCTGGGCCACCCGTACGTCGACGTCTGGCAGGCCGTGAAGCCGGGGCGGGTCGGCCTCGAGCGGTGGCCGGTGATCGAGCGCGGCACGGAGTGGAAGCGCGGCATCCTGCGCGAGCTCGGCTGGCCGGCGTCGTCCCAGGCCGACGTCGCGCGCGCGTGGCAGCGCATCCTCGGCACGGTCCGGAACTACGCGGACCTCGAGCCGTCGCTGCTCGGGCGGGTCGAGGAGCTCATCGACTTCGTGACGGCGCCCTGACCCTCGGTGACGGCGCCGCACTCGACCGGCCGGCACCCCGCAGGGCGCCGGCCGGTTCGGTGGACGACGGTCAGGCGGGCACCTGGCCGACGAGGCGGCGGTAGGCGAACGCGACGGCGACGTAGCTCAGCGGGATCGTCACGAACAGACCGAGCCCGCACGGGATCGCGCCGAGGATGTTGATGCCGAGCAGCGCGAGCAGGAGCAGGAACACCGACCCGAAGTTCTTCGCGACGACCGACCAGCTCGACCGGATCGCACTGATCGCGTCCTGGCCCTGGTCGAGCGTGAAGTAGTAGACGAACGCGGAGAAGATCACGACGGCGATGCCCGGCAGGACGCACAGGAACAGGCCGATCGTGGTGAGGATCGTGACGAGGAAGGCGGCCAGGACGACGTTGACGACGTTCCCGATCCGGAAGAAGGCTGCGACGTCCGGCCGCCGCCCCGCCGACTCGTCGAGCGCACCCCGCGTGAGGAACGCCGTGATGAGATAGCTGATGATCGCGCCGAGGACCGAGAGCAGGACGCTCGTGACCGTGATCCCGCTGACTGCCGCGAAGTTCGTGTCGCCGAAGTCGTAGGAGTCCGTGAACCGGTCGAAGCTGCCCGTGATGAGGTTCCACGCGACGTTCACGGCGATGAGGATCAGCGCGACCAGGATCCACGGACCGAGGTTCGACGTGACCTTGCGCCAGGCGTACGAGATCGCCTCGCCCACGGCGAAGGCGGGACCCGTGTACCCGCTCGCCGGTGCCCCGGGCGGCGGGTATCCGGGCGTGGCGCCCGGCGGGTAGCCGCCTCCCGGGCCGGAGGTCGGCGGGGGGTATCCGGCGCCTGGTGGCGGGTAGCCGGCCTGCGCACCCGCGACGGGCGGCGGGTAGCCGACGTCCGGTGGCGTTCCCGTGTCCCCCGAGGTCCCGTACGAGGGCGGGCCTTCCTCCGGCGACGGCTCCGCCGGCGCGGGCTCTGCCGGCGCGGGCTCTGCCGGCGGAGGCCCAGCCGGCGACGAGGCCTGCGACGCGTCCTGGTCGGCGCCTCCGGCCCCCTCGGGGCTGTCGCGGCGTGGTTCGTCGCCGGGGTTGGCGGGATCCTGCGTCATGGGTCCACCTCGCTCCTTCTCGGGACGGCGTCCTGGCTCCTACGATGACCGCTCCTGCCGGCCACCGCTCGCCGGCGCGCCGAGCGGCCTCGAGAGACCGGCCGGCACGAGAAGAGGGAGGCGCCGGGCGGCACCTCCCTCTCGTCGTGCGCAGGACCGTCAGACGGGCTGCTCCTGGTTGAGGCGTCGGTAGACGTACGCGGTGGCGATCTGGGCGACGGGCAGCGCGACCAGCAGGCCGACGTAGCAGAGCAGCGAGCCGACGATCTGCGCGGCGTAGACCGCGAGGAACAGCAGCAGGACGGTCGCGAGGTTCCTGCTCACGACCGTGAAGCTCGCCTTGAACGCGTCGAACACCCCGAGGTTCTTGTCGATGACGTAGAAGATCGTGAAGAGGGCGAAGAACGCGAAGACGATGCCCCCGACGATCGTGATGCTCAGGATGCCGATCGCCAGCCCCATGAGCAGCGCGGTGAGGATGACGTTGCCGACGTTCGGCAGGCGGAAGAAGTCGGCGTACTCGAGCTTCTTGCCGCGCGTGACCAGCAGCGAGACGTTGACGACCACGCCCTGCACGAGGAACCCGAGCACGGCCATGACGGCGATGAACGCGAAGAGGCCGAACCCGAAGACGAGGCCGCCCGAGGTGCTGATCTCGTTCGTCACGGGGTCGATGCTGGTCGCGGCGGTACCGATCAGCAGGGCGTAGAACACGATGCTCAGCACGGCCAGGGCGGCGACGTACGTGAGCACGCCGCCGATGATCACGCCCGCGTTCTGCGTGAACTTGTTCCAGCCGTACGTGAACGCCTCGCCGATCTGCACCGGCTGGCCGACCTGGCCGTAGGGCGTCCCCGGCGGCGGGTAGCCGGGCTGGCCGTACGGCTGACCCGGCGGCGGGTAGCCCGGCTGGCCGAACGGCTGACCCGGCGGCGGGTAGCCCGGCTGGCCGAACGGCTGACCCGGCGGCGGGTAGCCGGGCTGGCCGTACGGCTGACCGGGTGCCGGCTGCTGGCCGTAGGGCTGTCCCGGCGGCGGCCCCTGCCCGTACGAGGGCTGCCCCGCGGGCGGCGACCCGTAGGGCTGGGCGGGCGGCTCGCTCCCGGGAGACGGGGCAGGGTCCGGTCCGCCGTAGGGCGAGACCGGGGGCTCGGCAGGAGCCGCCGACGGTGTCGGCTCGCCGGGAGCCGACGAGGTCGGCTCGGCCGGGGGCGCGCCGGCGGTCGTGTACGGGTCCAGCGGTGCAGCCGGCTCGGGCCGCGCTGCGGGCTCGGGCTGCGCTGCGGGCTCGGGCTGCGCCGCACCGGGCAGGTCGGGTGCCCCCGGCTCCTGCGGCACGCTCGGGTCGTTCTCGTCGCGCGGCGGGCCGCCGGCGCTCGTGTCGCTCATCGCGTCTCCTCGTTCGGTACGACGACCGCCGGCGCGCACCGACGTCCCCCGGTGTGGAGGACTCGTGCCATTCGCACATTTCGCGGTCGGGTACACGATGTCGGCAAACACCGGCGGGCGCTAGACGAAACGCCGACCCGGGCCCCGGTTCACCCGCGCCGTCACGGTCACCCGAGGGCGGCGGCCCGCGTCAGACCGTCGAGGACGACCGAGGCGTAGGCACCCGACCCTGCCTGCGTCGGGTGCACCCCGTCCGGGCCGAGGAGGGAGGGGTCGGCCGTGGCCGTCGCCGACCAGTCGGCGACCACGACCCCGGGGTGCCTGCTCGCCGCGGCGACCATCTGGCCGTTGGTCGGTGCCACCCATGGCCGGTCCGCGTAGCCCGTCACGAGGACGACGCGGCGCTCCGGACCCACGGCGGCGAGGACCGCATCGAGGGTCGCGGCGCTCGCGGTGCTGTTGGTCCCGAGCGCGACGACGACGAAGGGACGCAGGGTGCCGGCGTCCCGCAGCGCCGCCAGGATCGCCGGGGCGTCCTGGATCTGCCGGGAGACCGCGCCGTCGACGTAGACGCCCGGCAGCGCGGCGGACAGCGCGGGGGTGCTCGCGAGCGTCACGGAGTCCCCGACCACGGACACCTGGTCGCCCGCGGGCGGCACGGGGGGCGCCTGGTCCTCGGGAGCGCCTGCCTCCGTGGGGACGCTCGGGTCCGGCGGCCCCGGAGCAGCGGTGTCCTGACCGGCAGGGTCCTCGGGCACGGAGTCCTCGGCTGCCGGGGCCCCGGTCGCGGGGGCCACGGGAGCGAGGGACTGCGGTGCCGACGCGGCGGAGCCGGCCTCGCGGGTCTCGCGCGCGGCCCGCTCCCCTGCGGCGATCTGCTGCTCGACGCTCGACGTCGCGGGCGCCACGACGACCCCCGTGACGGCCAGCCCGAGGACGACGGTGCAGGCCGCGGCCAGCGCCCAGCCCGCGCTCGAGAGCGCGCCCTGCTCGCCCGCGCGGGGACGCGCCGTGCGGGCGAGGCGGTGCGCCGCGCCGCGCAGGCCGGAGGTGAGCACGGGGCGTTCCACGTACCGGTACGAGGCTGCGGCCGCCACCACGGTCACCGTGAGGGTGACTGCGACCACCACGGGGTCGACGTCGCCGGGCGGGCGGGGACCGGCCACCGCGCCGACGAGGACCAGCACCGGCCAGTGCCACAGGTACAGCCCGTACGACCGTCGTCCGACCCAGCCGAGGGGACCCTTGTCGAGCAGCGCTCCCAGCCCTGGCAGGCAGACGATCGCGTTGAGCAGCGCGGCGGCCGCCACCGCGCACACGACCAGACCGCCGCGGTAGGTGAGCTCCGCGTCCCAGCGGAGCGTCGCGACCGCGACCACGAGGACGGCCAGGCCGGCGACCCCGCCGAGGAGGACCCCGAGCCGCCCCCGGTCGGTGCGTACGCGCGGCCCGCCCGGGAGGAGGGAGGTGCGTGTCCCGGCCACGACGGGCGGAGCGCCCCCGTCGGTGCCCGCCGAGGCGCTCCGGTCGACGGGTCGCACGTGCCAGAACGCCAGCGCCGCCCCCGTCATGAGCGCGAACAGGTGGGTGTCGGTGCCGACGTAGACGCGCGTCGGGTCCGTCCCCGGCTCGTACAGCACCACCATGAGCGCGGCCGAGGCGAGCGCCATCGCGCCCGCGACCCACGGCGTCGCGCGGCGCAGCGGGCGGACCGAGCAGAGCACGACCACGAGCACGGGCCACAGGAGGTAGAACTGCTCCTCGACCGCGAGCGACCACAGGTTGCCGAAGAGCTGCGGCAGGAGCGCACCCGAGTACGTGGCCCCGTTCGCGACGTCGACCCAGTTGCTCGTGAAGGTCGCCGCGCCCACGAGCTGCGGGCCGATCCCGACGAGCACGTCGCCCCCGACGACCGCGGCGGCCGCCGTGCAGACGACCACCACGAGGACGAGGGCGGGGAGCAGCCTGCGGGCGCGGCGAGCCCAGAAGGAGCGCAGCCCGATCCGACGGCGGTCGCGCTGGTCGCGCACGAGGAGGGTCGTGATGAGGAAGCCGGAGAGGACCAGGAAGACGTCGACGCCGAGGAACCCGCCGGGCACCGCGCCGGGTGCCAGGTGGAACGCGACGACGGCGGCGACCGCGAGCGCGCGCAGGCCGTCCAGGCCGGCCATGCGGCGGTAGCGGACCGTCGGGCGTCCCGGTCGGCGGGAAGCGACCGGCGACCGCACGTGCCCGACGACGCGGCGCGGCTCGGGCGTGGACCCGGACGCGGGCGCACGCGGAGACGTGCGCGTCGCGTCCTGGGTCGTCGTCACTCGTCCGAGATCTCCCGCACCACCGTGTCCGCCAGCAACCGTCCCCGCAGGGTGAGCACCCCTCGGCCCGCGACCGCGGCCCGACCGTCGAGGAGCCCGTTCGCGACGAGCCCGGCGACGGCGTGACGTCCCGCCGTCGAGAGCACCGACAGGTCCAGTCCCTCGCGCAGCCGCACCTGCAGCATGACCCGCTCGAGGTGCGCCTCGCCGCGCGTCAGGAGCTCGCGCCCCGCCGCAGGGCTGGACCCCGCCTCGAGCAGCGCCGCGTACCGACGCGGGTGCTTCACGTTCCACCATCGCACGCCGGTCCGGCCGTCCCGCGGCGGCGCGCCCGCCGGGTGCGTCGTCGTACCGGACGGGGCAGCCGCGATGTACGAGTGCGCGCCGGGGCCGATCCCCCACCAGTCGTCGCCGCGCCAGTAGGCCAGGTTGTGCCGGCAGCGGTCATCGTCCGTGCGTGCCCAGTTGCTCACCTCGTACCACCCGAGGCCGGCAGCCGTGAGCAGCTCGTCCGCGAGCTCGTACTTCGTCGCCTGGTCGTCCTCGCTCGGGAGCGTGAGCTCCCCGCGCCGGACCTGGGCGGCCATCTTCGTGCCGGGTTCGACGACGAGCGCGTACGCCGACACGTGGTCCACGCCGGTCGCGAGCGCCGTCGCCAGGCTCGTCCGCCAGTCGTCGACGCTCTCCCCCGGCGTGCCGTAGATGAGGTCGAGCGAGACCTTGAGCCCCGCCTCGGTCGCCCACCGCACGACGTCGGGGATGCGCCGCGGGTCGTGCGTGCGCTCGAGGGTCGCGAGCACGTGCGGCACGGCGGACTGCATGCCGAACGACACGCGCGTGAACCCCGCGGCGGCGAGCTCGGCGAGCGACGCGGGCGTGACCGAGTCCGGGTTCGCCTCGGTCGTGACCTCGGCACCGGGCGCCAGCCCCCACGCGTCGCGCACGCCCGCGACGAGACGACCGAGGTCGCCCGCCGGGAGCAGGGTCGGGGTCCCGCCGCCGACGAAGACCGTCGAGACCTGCCGCTCGGGAAGGCGCGCGTCGCGCAGGACGCGCGCCGCGAGGTCGATCTCGCGCAGCGCCGTCGTCGCGTAGGACGACTGGCTCGCGCCGCCGCCCAGCTCGGACGCGGTGTAGGTGTTGAAGTCGCAGTACCCGCAGCGCACCGAGCAGAACGGGACGTGCAGGTAGACGCCGAACGCTCGCCCCGACGCAACGTCCCCGGCGGGCGCCGGGTCGCCGGGACCGGGGCGACCGACCCACGCGGGGAGGGCACCGTCGTCGGGCACGGGCTCGCCGTCCGGCAACGACGGACTCACACCGGGCTCACTTCTTGGACTTGTCCTTCGTCTCCTTGCCGCCCGCGCCGTCCGAGGAGAGCGCGGCGATGAAGGCGTCCTTCGGGACCTCGACGGACCCGATGTTCTTCATGCGCTTCTTGCCCTCCTTCTGCTTCTCGAGCAGCTTGCGCTTGCGGCTGATGTCTCCGCCGTAGCACTTGGCGAGGACGTCCTTGCGCATGGCCCGCACCGTCTCGCGCGCGATGACCCGGGCGCCGACGGCCGCCTGGATCGGCACCTCGAACTGCTGGCGCGGGATGATCTCCTTGAGCTTGGCGGTCATCATCACGCCGTAGTCGTACGCCTTGTCCTTGTGCACGATCGCGCTGAACGCGTCCACCTGGTCGCCCTGGAGCAGGATGTCGACCTTGACGAGGTCGGCGGCCTGGTCGCCCGAGGGCTCGTAGTCGAGCGACGCGTAGCCGCGCGTGCGGGACTTGAGGTGGTCGAAGAAGTCGAAGACGATCTCGGCGAGCGGCAGCGTGAAGCGCAGCTCGACCCGGTCCTCCGACAGGTAGTCCATGCCGAGCATCTGCCCACGACGGTCGTTGCACAGCCCCATGACCGTGCCGACGAACTCGCTCGGCGCGAGGATGGTCGCGCGCACGACCGGCTCGACGACCTCCTTGATCTTGCCGCCCGGGAACTCCGACGGGTTGGTCACCTTGACGACCGTGCCGTCCTCGAGCGTGACGTCGTAGACGACGTTGGGCGCGGTCGAGATGAGGTCGAGGTCGAACTCGCGCTCGAGGCGCTCGCGCACGATCTCCAGGTGCAGCAGGCCGAGGAACCCGACGCGGAAGCCGAAGCCGAGCGCGACGGACGTCTCGGGCTCGTAGTTCAGCGCGGCGTCGTTGAGCTTGAGCTTGTCCAGGGCGTCGCGCAGCGTCGGGTAGTCGGAGCCGTCGACCGGGTAGAGCCCGGAGAAGACCATCGGCTTCGGGTCCGAGTACCCGCCGAGGGCCTCGCTCGCCGGCTTCGCCGCGTTCGTCACCGTGTCGCCGACCTTCGACTGGCGCACGTCCTTCACGCCCGTGATGAGGTAGCCGACCTCCCCGACGCCGAGACCCTTCGTGATGATCGGCTCGGGCGAGATGACGCCGATCTCCAGGAGCTCGTGCGTCGCGCGCGTCGACATCATGACGATGCGCTCGCGCGGGTTGAGGTTGCCGTCGATGACGCGCACGTACGTCACGACGCCGCGGTAGGTGTCGTACACCGAGTCGAAGATCATCGCGCGTGCCGGGGCGTCCGCGTCGCCGACCGGGGCCGGGACGCGCTCGACGATCCGGTCGAGCAGGACCTCCACGCCCGCGCCGGTCTTGCCGGAGACCCGCAGCACGTCGTCCGGGTCGCCCCCGACGAGCCCGGCGATCTCCTCCGCGTACTTCTCCGGCTGCGCCGCCGGGAGGTCGATCTTGTTGAGGACCGGGATGATCTCGAGCTCGTTCTCCATCGCGAGGTAGAGGTTCGCGAGCGTCTGCGCCTCGATGCCCTGCGCCGCGTCGACGAGCAGCACCGCGCCCTCGCACGCCGCGAGCGACCGCGAGACCTCGTACGTGAAGTCGACGTGGCCCGGCGTGTCGATCATGTTGAGCGCGTAGGCCTGGTCGGCTCCCGACGGGTCGGGCCGCCCCCACGGCATGCGCACCGCCTGCGACTTGATCGTGATGCCGCGCTCGCGCTCGATGTCCATGCGGTCGAGGTACTGCGCGCGCATGGCGCGCGGCTCGACGACGCCCGTGAGCTGCAGCATGCGGTCGGCGAGCGTCGACTTGCCGTGGTCGATGTGCGCGATGATGCAGAAGTTGCGGATCAGCTCGGGCGGCGTGGCCGCCGGCTGGATCCGGGTGCTCAGCTCGGCGCTGGGGATCGGGGACAACGCGGGTGCGCTCCTGTGACGTCGGCGAAGGCGTGGGCTCGGGCAGATGTGGGCCCGAATCTCGGTCGGCGGTCACGCCGGTGGTCCGGCGAGCCGACACGGACGTCCATTGTCCCACGCGCCCCCCGGCCCCCGGGACGGGCCGCCTCGTCCTGCGAAGCCGCGGGTGCCGACCTAGCGTGGAGAGGGAACCCCCACGAGAGGAGACCACCGTGCCCGCAACGGACCTGACCGGCCGCCGCGTGCTGGCGATCGTCACCAACTACGGCGTCGAGCAGGACGAGCTCGTCGTCCCGCTCGACCACCTGCGCGGCGAGGGCGTCCGCGTGGACGTCGCCGCCGTCTCCACGGACGACGTCCAGACGCTCGTGGGCGACAAGGACCCCGGCCGCGCCGTGACGCCGGAGCTCACCTTCGGGGACGTCGACGCCGCCTCCTACGACCTCCTGCTGGTCCCCGGCGGGACGCTCAACGCCGATTCCTTGCGCCTCGACGACGCCGCGATGGAGATCGTGCGGACCTTCACCACGGGCGGCAAGCCCGTCGCGGCGATCTGCCACGGCCCGTGGGCCCTCGTCGAGACGGCGGCCGTCGAGGGCAAGACCCTCACGAGCTACCCCTCGCTCGAGACCGACGTCCTCAACGCGGGCGGGGCGTGGGTGGACCGCGAGGTCGTGCGCGACGACGAGGGCGGCTACACGCTCGTGACCTCGCGCAACCCCGACGACCTCGACGCGTTCCTGCGCGAGGTGGACGCGGTGCTCGCGGCCTGACGGCGCGTGGGCGCGGGCCGCGCCCGTCGCCGTGTCCGTGGCGCGGTGCATACTCCCTCCATGGACGACCGGCTCGCTCTCCTCGGTCGGCTGCAGGACGCGTTCCTCACGGACGTGCCAGGCGCCGACCCGCGGGCGCCCGTGCCGGCGTGCGGACGGTGGCGCGTGCGGAACCTCGTCGAGCACGTCGGGCGCATCCACCACTGGGCCGCGGCGCAGGCACGGCGCCGGCAGGAGACGCCGCTCGGCAGGGGGCCGTTCGACCTCGCGCCGTTCTACGCCGAGCAGGCCGCCGAGCTGCGCGAGACGCTCGCGTCGCTCGACCCCGACGCCCGCGCCTGGACGCTCCTCGAGACCGACGACCCCGGCTCGACCGTACGGTTCTGGCACCGTCGTCAGGTCCACGAGACGCTCGTCCACCTGCACGACCTGCGCGCCGCGACGGGCCGGGTCGTGGACGACGTCGCGCCGGACGTGTGGGCCGACACGGTCGACGAGGTCGTGACCGTCGTGCAGCCGCGCCAGGTCCGCCTGGGGCGCATGGCCCCGCTCGAGCGGCCCGTGACGCTGGCCGCCACCGACACGCCTCGCACCTGGGTGCTCGGCGCCGCCGACGGCACGCCGGCCGAGGTGCGCCTCGCGGCGCCCGCACGGGAGCTCGCCCTCGTCCTGTGGCGGCGCGTCCCGCCCGACCCCGCGGTCGCCGCCGGTCTGACGCTCGACGGCGACCGGACCGCGCTCGACGCCGCGCTCGCCGAGCGCATCACGCCGTGAGCGCCGCTCGCGACGCACGCCTCAGCGCAGGCGCGTGATCTCCACGGTGACGTCCAGCTCGCTCGCGCCGGCGCCCGCGTAGACCCCGGTGAGCGGCGCGACGTCGCGGTACTCGCGCCCACGCCCGAGGACCACGTGGTCGTGCCCGACGGGTCGGCGGTTCGTCGGGTCGAACCCGTACCAACCCCCCGCCCACCACTCGACCCACGCGTGGGACTCCCCCGCCACGGGCTCGCCGAAGGCCGCGTCCGGGCGCGGGTGCAGATAGCCCGAGACGTAGCGCGTGGGGATGCCGACGCTGCGCAGCGCGCCCGCGCACAGGTGCGCCATGTCCTGGCAGACGCCCTGACGCGCGTCCCACGCCTCGCGCGCCGGGGTGTGCGCCGTCGTGACGCCGGGGACGTAGTCGAGGTGGTCGCGCACCGCGAGGCACACCGCCTCGGCGGCGGCGTGCGGCTCGAGACCCGCGGAGACGTCGAGCGCGAGGGCGGCGACGTCGTCGGGCACCGCGGTCGTCGGGGTGTCCGCGAGGAACGCCGCGTGCGCGTCCAGGGTGCGCTCGTCGCCGAGGTCCGTCCACGACGGCGGCGCCCCGGGCGCCGTCTGCTCCCGCACCTCGACCGTGCTGTGGGCCCGCAGGACGAGCCGCACGTGCGGCTCGAGCACCTCGAACACCGTGACGGTCGTCCCCCAGTAGTCGGTGTAGTCGTGCGACCACGTCGTGGGGTGCACCCGGACGCTCGCCTGCTCGACCACCTGGAGCCCGCCGGTCACGGGTGTCATGCGCGCCTCGTTGTAGGACGCCGTGATCGGCTCGGCGTACTCGAACGCGGTCGTGTGCACGACCCGCAGGACGCTGCTCACAGGGCCTCACCCACCCAGGTCGTCACCGCTCCGGACGGGAAGTAGCGCGCCCGCACCGCGTCGGAGGCCCGCGAGCACGCGCGCTGCACCCGTTCCATGGCGTCGGGCAGTGACGCGAGCAGGTCCGACAGGCGCGCGTACTCGAGGCTCGTGCGCACGATCCCGAGCTCCCGGCGCGCCTCGTCGGCGACGCCGTGCCGGCCCTCGAGCGGGCCGAGCTCGCGCAGGCAGCTCTCCGCGGTCTCGAGCGCGTGCACGATCGAGCGCGGGAAGAGCCGGTCGAGGAGGAGGAACCCCGCCGCGCGCTCGTCCGACGCCAGACCGCGGTTCGCCCGCAGGTAGGATTCGTGCGCGCCGCACGAGCGCAGGAGCGTCGTCCAGCCCGGGCCTGCCGGGCCGAGCCGGGCCTGCGTCGTCACGAGCCGCGCCGTCATGTCGGCGCGCTCGATCGACCGGCCCAGGATCATGAAGTGCCACGTCGCGTCGCGGCTCGTCGCCGAGTCCATGAGACCGGCGACGATCGCGGCGCGCTCGCGGGCCCACGAGAAGTACTCGTGCGGCGGCGCGGTCCGGATCGCCCCGAAGACCTGGTTGCGCGTCGTGTTGAGGCACTCCCAGAGCTCGGTCGAGACGATCTCGCGCGCCCGGCGCGCGTTCTCGCGCGCCGCGACGAGCGAGCCCGCGACCGACGACGGGTCGATCTGGTCGTGCGCCAGGAGGCGCAGCACGTGCTCCCGGTCGACCAGCGTGCCGTCGTCCGGCACCGGGTGGTCCATCACCGCGAGGAGCGCGCGGCACGCGAGGTCCTCCTCCGCCCACGGGTCCTCGGAGAGGAGCTGCACGTGGACGTCGAGCAGGCGAGCCGTGTCGTCCGCGCGCTCGACGTACCGCCCGATCCAGAACAAGGACTCCGCGATCCGGCTCAGCACGTGCCCACCTCCTCGGGCGCGGACGACGGCAGGCCGTCCCGCGACTGCTGCTGTACCCGGTGCGGTCGCACCGGTTGCTGCTGCTGCTGTTGCTGTTGCTGCTGCTGCTGGGCGGTCCGGCCGGCGCGGCCCGGGTCGTCCGCCGGGTTGGTCACGAGCGGGACGCCGGGCGCCGTCGGGGCGTCCCCGTCGGCCGCGGGACCGGCCGGCACGGTCCGCACGGCCCGCACGTCCGCGGGGTCGGCCGGACCGGCAGGAGCCTCCGGCCGGCGCTCCTCGCGCGCGAGCACCCAGGTGTCCTTCGAGCCCCCGCCCTGCGAGCTGTTGACGACGAGCTGCCCCTCGGGCAGAGCGACGCGGGTCAGGCCGCCCGGCAGGACCCACACGTCGCGGCCGTCGTGCACGGCGAACGGCCTCAGGTCGACGTGCCGCGGGCGGAAGGCCCCTTCGACGAACGTGGGCACCGTCGAGAGCTGCACCACCGGCTGGGCGATCCATCCTCGGGGGTCGGCCTGCAGGCGCGACCGCAGCACGTCGAGCTCGGCGCGGCTCGCCGCCGGGCCCACGACGATGCCCTTCCCACCCGAGCCGTCGACGGGCTTGACCACGAGCTCGTCGAGCCGGTCGAGCACCTCGGCGAGGGCTGCGGGCTCCTGCAGCCGCCACGTGTCGACGTTGGGCAGGACGGGCTCCTCGCCGAGGTAGTACCGCACGAGGTCCGGGACGTACGTGTAGACCAGCTTGTCGTCGGCGACCCCGTTGCCGACCGCGTTGGCGATCGTGACGGTGCCGAGCCGGGCGCACGCGAGCAGACCCGGCACGCCGAGCACCGAGTCGGCGCGGAACTGCACGGGGTCGAGGAACTCGTCGTCCACGCGCCGGTACACGACGTCGACGCGCCGCCGGCCCTCCGTCGTGCGCATGTACACGCGGCCCCCGGCGCAGAACAGGTCGCGCCCCTCGACGAGCTCGACGCCCATCAGCCGCGCGAGGAGCGAGTGCTCGAAGTACGCCGAGTTGTACACGCCCGGCGTGAGCACGACGACCGTCGGGTCGGGGACGCCGTCGGGCGCCGCCGCGAGGAGCGCCGTGAGGAGGCGCTGCGGGTAGTCGACGACGGGCCGCACCCGCAGGCTCGAGAACAGCTCGGGGAACGTCCGGACCATCGCGCGCCGGTTCGAGATGACGTAGCTCACGCCGCTGGGCACGCGCACGTTGTCCTCGAGGACGCGGAACCCGCCGGCCTCGTCCCTGATGAGGTCGACGCCCGCCACGTGCACGCGCACGCCGTTCGGCGGCTCGATGCCCCACGCCTGCCGGTGGAACTCCGACGACGACAGGATGAGCCGCTGCGGCACGACGCCGTCGGCCACGGCGCGCTGCGGGCCGTAGACGTCCGCGAGGAACGCCTCGAGCGCCCGCACGCGCTGCGCGACGCCCCGCGTCACGACGTCCCACTCGTCCGGCTCGACGACCCGCGGCACGACGTCGAGCGGGAAGGGCCGTTCCTCTCCCGCGAAGTCGAACGTCACGCCCTGGGCGAGGTACGCACGGGCGAGCGAGTCGGCGCGCGACGCCACCTCGCCGGCGGTGAGCCGCGTCATCGTCGCGTGCACGCGCTCGTAGCGAGGGCGCAGCGCGCCGTCGTGGTCGAGCATCTCGTCCCAGGCCCGCGACACCGGGTAGTCGTCGAACAGGTCCGCCATGCCCGCACGGTAGGCGCGCCGGGATGCCGGCACGTCACGCGCACGTGTCGGCCGGGTAACGGCGCCCGGACGGGTGTTGCGGGAGGTCGCCCGGTTCGGCCCGTCCGCGCGTGTAGGGTGCCGCGCGTGGCACGCAACCGATGGCTGGGACTGCTCGGCGACGCGGCGCGCGCCGTCGTGCGCGGGATCTCGCGTCCGTCCGGGAGGTCGGGCACCACGGGACGGTCCGCTCCCCCGGGGACCCGAGGGCCTCGCCCGGCACCCCCGCGCTCGTCGGGCCCGACGCCGCGGGGCGCCTCCGGTCCGTCGTCCCGTCCGGGCGGCGCCTACCCCGGCGACTACGCGGGAGCCGTCCGCGCGCGGTACGCGCCCCGGCTCGACGGCGCGCCGGACCCCGGCGAGATCGTGTGGACCTGGGTCCCGTTCGAGGAGGACCACGCCCAGGGCAAGGACCGCCCGGTGCTGCTCGTGGGAACCGACGGACCGTGGCTGCTCGGTGTGATGCTCACGAGCAAGGACCACTCGCGCGACGCGCGCGACGAGGCACGGTGGGGCCGGCACTGGCTCGACATCGGCTCCGGGCCCTGGGACGCGAAGGGGCGTGACAGCGAGGTGCGGCTCGACCGCGTGCTGCGCGTCGACCCGGGTGCGGTCCGCCGCGAGGGCGCGGTCGTCGGACGTGCCGTCTTCGACCGCGTCGTCGCGGGCGTCGCGGCACATCGCTGACCGGCCACCCCGACGCCACGGGCCGACTGGATCGAGAGGGGTCCGGACTGGTAGTCTCGTTGGTCGCGTGTCCGCCCAGGTCGGCGGGCACCGCTCCAGCACCTCTCCACGGGTTCCCCACCCCAGTCCCGGAGCTGGAGCCGCCCTCTACGACCTATCCGCTCGCTTCGGCGAACACACCAGAAAGCTCACACGTGGCCAACATCAAGTCCCAGATCAAGCGCATCCGCACGAACGAGAAGGCTCGCCTGCGCAACAAGGCGGTCAAGTCCGAGCTCAAGACGTACGTGCGCCGCGTGCGCGAGGCCGTCGCCGCGGGCGACAAGGACGCGGCGAGCACCGCGCTCCAGGCTGCCTCGCGCAAGCTCGACAAGGCCGTCTCGAAGGGCGTCATCCACGCGAACCAGGCCGCGAACCGCAAGTCGGCCATCGCGAAGTCGGTCAACGCGCTCTGAACGACGCGTCGCCCCTGAGGCGACCACCGGCTCTCCGCGAGGGGCGCCGACCCGTCCGGGTCGGCGCCCCTCGCGCATGCCCGGTCGACGGCTCAGCGCCCGCGTGACCCGGCGATCGTCAGGACCGCGCGCTCGACCGCGAACACCGGGTCCCGTCCCGCGCCCTTGACCTCGGCATCGGCCTGCGCGACGGCGCTGATCGCCGTCGCGAGCCCTTCCGGAGACCACCCGGTGAGCTCGCGCTTCGCGCGGTCGACCTGCCAGGGCGCCATGCCCAGGTCCTTCGCGGACGCGCCGCCCCGGCCCCGCATCGCGCCGACCTTCGCGAGCGCGCGGAGCTTCATCGCGAGCGCGGCCACGAGCGGCACCGGGTCCGCGCCCGTCGCGAGCGCGTGCCGGAGCAGCGCGACGGCCTCTCCCGCGTTGCCGGCGACGGCGGCGTCGGCCACGCGGAAGCCCGTCGCCTCGACGCGCCCGCCGTAGTAGCGGTCGACGACCTGCTCCGTGACGGTGCCGTCGGTGTCGGTGACGAGCTGGGCGCACGCCGCCGCGAGCTCGCGCAGGTCGTTGCCGAGCGCCTCGACCAGGGCACGGACCCCCGTGCCGTCGATGCGACGACAAGCACGACGGAACTCCGCGGTGACGAACGCGGCCTTGTCCGCGTCCTTCTTGATCGCCTCGACGACGACGACGGGAGCGCCGCTCGCGCGGATCGCGTCGAGCATGCGCTTGCCGCGCACACCACCACCGTGCACGACGACGACCGTCGTCGCCGGGTCGGCGACCGGGACGTACGCGACGACGTCGGTGACCAGCGCGTCGGTCGCGCCCTCCGCCCCGCGCACGACGACGACCTTCGCCTCGCCGAACAGCGACGGGCTCGCCGCGACCGTGAGCATCCCCGGCTGGTACGTCGCCGCCTCGAGCTCGACCTTCTCCACCTCGGGGTCCCGCTCGCGCGCGAGGTCGAGCACCGCGTCCACGGCCCGCTCCGCGAGCAACGACTCCGGCCCCTGCACCAGCACGACCGGCGCGAGCCGCACGTCGTCCCCCACGGTCGCGGCGGACGGGCGGGCGGAGGACCGGGACGGCGCGGGCATGCGCCAAGCCTGCCACGACCCACCCACCCGGCGAGCAGGCTCGAAGCCGCGAGAGCCTCGCACCGGCAACCCGGACCTCGCAGCTCCAGCTCGTACCTGACGCCTGCTACCCGCACCGGCGACCGCACGGAGCGCGGCACCGGCGCCGGCGCCGGCACCCGACCGGCACCGAGCCGGCTCAGCCGCAGCCCGCCGCACCGAGCACGCCGTCGCGCACGACGAGGGCGAACGTGCCGCACGTGTCGGTGCGCAGGACTGCGGCCCCGGTGCCGCGGTAGAGGTCCAGCGCACGGTCGGTCGGGTGCCCGTAGGTGTTCTCCCCCGAGCTGACGAGCGCGACCGCCGGGGAGAGTCGCGCGGCGAGCCGCTCCGACTGCGTCCGGGAGCCGTGGTGGGCCATCTTCACGACGTCGACCGCGGCGTCGTCCCGGTGCTCGAGCACTCTCGCGAGCGACTCCTGGCCCGCGTCCTCCAGGTCGCCCAGCGCGATGACCTCCACCCCGTGCACCTCGGCGAGGAGGACGACGCTCGCATCGTTCGCACCCCCCTCCGCCTCCACGCCCGCCTCCTCGGCACCGCTCGCCCCGCCGTCCGACGCGCCGACCGAGGCCTCGCCACCGACGCCTTCACCGCCGGTCCCCGCACCGGCCTGGAGCACCTCCCACCGCACCCCGTCCTGCCCGCCCGCGCGAGCGGTGTCCCCCGGGTGCGCGACCTCGACGGGCACGCCCGCGTCCTCGAGCGCTCCCAGAGCGCTGTCCGCCTGGGCGACGGGGTCGCGCGTCCCCGTGACGAGGGCACGCTCGACCACCCGGCCTCGGAGGACCGCGTCGAGCCCACCGACGTGGTCCGCGTGGAAGTGACTGAGGACGAGCAGGTCGACGCGGTCGACCCCGAGACCGTCGAGGCACCGGTCGGCTGCGGCGCCGGCCGGGCCGACGTCGACGACCACCGCCGACGACGGCCCGGAGCGCAGCACGAGCGCGTCGCCCTGGCCGACGTCGCAGGCCACGACGACCCAGTCGTCCGGGACCCCGTCGTCGACGACCGCGAGCTGACGCCCCACGAGGACGACGACGAGGACCACCGCGGCGATCCCGGCCAGCGCCGTGATCAGGACCGGGCGAGAAGCCCTGCGCACGGCACGCAGGTGTCCGCGCAGCCGGCTGCGCCACGGTCGGCGGCGGTCGCGGAGCAGCTCGCGCCGCTCACCGAGCCGTCGCAGGGCGCGGGAACGCAGGACCGCCGCGAGGCCGATCGCCGTGAGGGCGGCGAGCAGCAGCAGCCCGCCGACACCGCCGGGCCACGACAGGCGTGCCCCCGGGAGACCGGCGAAGACCTCCGCCACGCCCGCGATCCAGCCCGTGAAGTTCCCCGCGAGGGAGGCGACGGCGGTCGCCGCCGCCGGCCAGACCGGTGCCAGGAGCGTCGCGACGACACCGAGCACCGTCGCCGGACCGAGCGCCGGCGCGGCGACGAGGTTCGCCGGCACGGAGTACACGCTCACCGACGGCTCCAGCAGCACGAGGATCGGGGCGCAGGCGACCTGGGCGGCGACCGGGACGGCGACGACGTGCGCCGCCGTGCGCCCGCACCACGGCGCGATCGTGCGAGCGAGGGGCGTCGTACCGAGCGCGAGGCCGGCGGTCGCCGCCACCGAGAGCACGAAGCCGTAGGACCGCGCGAGCCACGGGTCGAGCACGAGCAGCACCACGACGGCGGCCCCGAGCGCCGCGACCGCCCGCGACGGGCGACCCAGCAGGACGCCGGTCAGGCCGACGACACCCATGCCGGCCGCGCGCAGCACGCTCGGCTCCGGGTGGACGAGCACGACGAACCCGGCCATGGCGGCGCCCGTCACGAGGACGCGCACCGTGCGCGAGACACGCAGCGCGACGCAGAGCGCGGCGACGCACGCGACGATGATCGCGAAGTGGCCGCCCGAGACCGCGGTGACGTGCGTGAGGGACGTCGTGCGCATCGCCTCGTCGAGCTCCGGGTCGAGGCGCGACGTGTCGCCGACCGCGACGCCGGGAACCAGGCCGCGTGCCTGCGGGGAGAGCCCGGCGGTGGCGTCGAGAAGGCCCTGCCGCATCGAGTGCACCGCACGCAGCGGCGCCGAGGCCGGTTCCAGCACGTGCGGGGCCTCGTCGACGCGGAGGAACGTGCGGTCGCCGTCGACGGACAGCGTGCCGACGGCCTCGACCGTGGCCCCGTAGGCGAGGTCGTCCCACGAGCTGCCGCCTCCCGCGACCACGAGAGGGCCCGACGCGGGGGTCGTGACGCCTCGTGCCGTGAGCCGGACCGCCTCGACCCGGACCTCGCGGCGGTCCTCCTCCCCCGTCCACGGGTTCGTCCGCGGGACGACCGCCGAGCGCACGGTCGCCGTGACGCGCGCCGTGGCTCCGTCCTGCGCGAGGTCTGCGAGGCCCGAACCGGCCCGCTCGACCAGCTGGGCACCGCACGAGAGCAGCACCGCCGTCACGCAGGCGAGGACGAGCACCACCTGCCCCACGACCCCGGCGCGACGCACCGGTCCGCACGTGCGCCCGCCCGGTCTCGTCGATCGTCGCTCGGTCGCGGTGCCGACACGGCGCGTGCCCTCCGACGGCGACGTCGTCCTCCGGGTGACGACGGCGCCGCCGACGACGGCGAGGCACGTCAGACCGAGGCCCGCCGCACCGAGGACCGCCGCGCCCAGGACGGCACCCGGCGCGCCCCCGACGCCGACCACGGCCGCCGTCCACGCCGCGAGGGCCGCCGGGGCGAGCCGCAGGTCCGTCACACGCGGACGAGGTCGCGCAGGTCGGTGAGGGTCGCGGGCCCGATCCCGCTGACCTCCCCGAGCTCGTCGACCGACATGAAGCGGCCGTTGGCGTCGCGCCATGCCACGATGCGCTCCGCGAGCACCGGACCGATACCCGGAAGTCCGTCGAGGGTCGCCGCATCGGCGGCGTTGAGGTCGACGGGTCCTGCCGCCGTCCCGGTGGCCGACCCTGGCGCCGTCGTCCCTGCGGCCGTCCCCGGGGCGGACGGCGCGACGGCGACCGCCTCGCCCGGGCGCGGCACGACGATCTGCTCGCCGTCGACGACGGTCCGTGCGAGGTTGAGCGCGGTGAGGTCGGCGTCCGGCGACGCCCCGCCCGCCGCCGTGAGCGCATCCGCGACGCGAGCGCCCACAGGCACGCTCACGAGGCCGGGCGCCGCGACCTGACCGACGACGTGCACGACGACGGCCGCCGCGCTCGCGGACGACGGGTCCGCGGCCGACGACGTACCCGGTCCCGCATCCGTGGTGCCGCCGTGCGCGGCCCCCGCGATGTCGCCGTGCGCGCCGACCGCGGCGTCCGTCGTCGACCCGGTGCCCGCCTCGCCCGAGTGCTCATCGACCTCCGGCGTCGGACCCTCATCGACCTGGGCGAGCGCCGCCACCGGCTCGGGTCGCAGGGTGAGCGCTGCCGTCACCCCGCCGAGCACGAGGACGAGCAGGGAGCCGGCGACGGCGACACGGACCGCGACACCGGTGCGCAGCCGTCGGACGCCGGGCTCCACGGCCTCGTCGGACGTGTCGAGCGCGGCGAACCCCGAGTGCGTCGTCGGGTGTCCGTGCGCCGCGGCGTACGCGTGCGCGACGGTCGTCGCGGCCCGCCTCCGGGCCCGCAGCCCGAGCGCGTCGGCCGCAGATCGGTCATCGCCCTCCCCGGCGAGGTCGGGCAGCGGGTCGTCCTGCCTCTCGGCCCGGCTCGCGTCCCCGTCCCCGGCCCCGGTCCCGGCCAGAGCATCAGGCCGAGCCGGGAGCCACCCGTTCGGCCCCGGCTCGGTCGCGACACGGGGTCGCTCCGGCACCTCTCCCCGGACCACCTCGACGGCCTCGGTGGCCGGGTGCCAGGCGAGCGCCGGCCGGGCTCCGCCGGCCACCGCACGCAGCCGCTGTCGCACGACCACGTCGCTGCGGCGCGACGCCCGGGCGACCGGCGACCGGGACGGGGGAGGCTGCGGAGCGTGGCGAGGCGGCGTCATGGCCGCACGCTAGGAGTCTTCCTCCGGACCGCGCGGCTCGTCGGGGCACGCCTGTGGACGGGACCGCGCGTCGTCGGGCCTGTGCACGGCCAGGACGCCCGGCCGGGATCTACCGCGCGAGGTCCGCGACGACGACCGCCAGGACGCCCGGGCCCACGTGGGCGCCGAGGACCGCGCTCACCGGCGTCACCGTGACGTCGAGGCCCGTCCGCGCCGTGAGCTCGGACGCGAGGCGCCGCGCGCCGTCGTCGTCGCCCACGTGGTGCACGGCGAGCACCGGCGCGTGCCGGCGGCCTGCCGACTCCACGGCGACGGTCGTCAGACGTTCGACGGCTGCCGCCTTCGTCCGGACCTTCTGGACGACCTCGATCCGTCCGTCCCGCACGGCGAGCAGCGGTCGGACCCCGAGGACCGTGCCGAGCGCCGCCGACGCCGCGCTCAGCCGGCCCCCACGCCGCAGGTGGTCGAGCGAGTCGACGAGGAAGACGGCGCGACTCGTGTCCGCGACCGCGAGGGCCCGGCGGGCGACGGTGTCCACGTCTGCGCCCTCGAGCGCCACCTCCGCCGCCGCCGTCGCGGCGAAGCCGAGCCCCATCGCCACCGTGCGCGAGTCGACGACCCGCACGGGGACCGGAGCGTCGGCCGCCGCGATCGCCGCGGCGTGGACGGTCCCCGACAGCTCGCCCGACAGGTGGACGGACACGACCGCGCGTGCACCGGCGTCGACCGCCGCCGCGTAGGCGACGGCGAACGCGCGCGGCGAGGGCTGCGACGTCGTGACCCGGCGTCCCGCGGCGAGGTGGGCGGCGACGTCGTCGGCGGTGATGTCCACGCCCTCGAGGGACGACTCGTCGTCGACCACGACGTGCAGCGGCACCGAGTGCAGGCGCGGCGAGCCGTCGCTCGGCAGGGACGCCGTCGAGTCGGTGACGACGTGGACGTGGTGGTCGTGGGTCATGGCCGCGCCACCCTACGGCGTCGGGCGGGGCCCACGCATCCTCGGCCCGGCTGCGGCACGCCGCTGCCGAACCTACGATCCGAGCATGCCCGACGACGCCGCCAGGACCGACCAGGAGCTCGCCGCCCTGCGCGCGGCCGCCGCACAGGCTGCCGCCGAGGCCGCCGAGGCGCGTGCCGCCGCGGCCCAGGCCGCGCTGGAGGCGGCCGAGGCCGCTGCCGGCCGGACGGCCGGTCCCGGGGTCCCGACGACCGGCGACGCGCCGACACCGGCGTCGCCGACAACGAGCGCCGGGACGCAAGGACGTGCGTCGGCGACGACCGGGAACGAGGAGGCCGCGACGTCGGGCCCGAGCACGCTCGGCGGCTACGCCGCAGAGGTGGCCGCAGGGTACGCCTACGAGGGCGGCACGCTGCCGCTCGGGGCGCTGCTCGACGGCGAGCCCGGCGGCGACCCGGTGCCGCGCGCGGACGTCCAGGTCGGGTTCGCGCTCGGGATGCTCAACCGGCACGGGCTCGTCGCGGGCGCGACCGGCACCGGCAAGACGAAGACCCTCCAGGGGATGGCCGAAGGGCTCTCCGCGGCGGGCGTCCCGGTGTTCCTCGCGGACGTCAAGGGCGACCTGTCCGGCCTCACGCAGCCCGGGGCGTCGAACGAGAAGATCGTCGAGCGGTCACGCTCGATCGGGCAGGACTGGTCGCCCACAGCGTTCCCCCTCGAGCTGTACACGCTCGGCGGACTGGGGACGGGAGTGCCGATCCGCACGACGGTCACGGACTTCGGGCCGCTCCTGCTGTCGAAGGTCCTCGGGCTCAACGAGACCCAGGAGTCCAGCCTCGGGCTCGTGTTCCACTGGGCCGACCAGCAAGGGCTCGCGCTGCTCGACCTCAAGGACCTGCAGTCCACCATCGCGTACCTCACGTCGGACGAGGGCAAGGCCGAGCTCAAGGGCATCGGCGGCGTCTCCGCTGCGACCGCCGGGGTGATCCTGCGGGAGATCGTCGCGCTCCAGGCGCAGGGCGCCGACGTGTTCTTCGGCGAGCCGGCGTTCGCGACGTCGGACCTGCTGCGCACCGCACCCGACGGTCGGGGCGTGGTCTCGGTGCTCGAGCTCCCCGCCGTGCAGGACCGGCCGACGCTGTTCTCGACGTTCCTCATGTGGCTCCTCGCCGACCTGTTCCAGGAGCTGCCGGAGGTCGGCGACGTCGACAGGCCGCGGCTCGTGTTCTTCTTCGACGAGGCCCACCTGCTGTTCACGGGTGCGTCGAAGGAGTTCCTCCAGCAGGTCGTGCAGACCGTCCGGCTGATCCGGTCCAAGGGCGTCGGCGTGTTCTTCGTGACGCAGAGCCCGAAGGACGTGCCCGCCGACGTGCTCGCACAGCTCGGCAACCGCGTGCAGCACGCGCTGCGCGCGTTCACGCCCGACGACGCCTCCGCCCTCCGCGCCGCCGCGCGGACCTTCCCCCGCTCGCCGTACGACCTCGAGCGCCTCCTGCAGTCGCTCGGCACCGGCGAGGCCGTGGTCACGGTGCTCAGCGAGGACGGCGCGCCGACGCCGGTCGCGTGGACCCGCGTCCGGGCGCCGCAGTCGTCGATGGACCCGGCACCCCCGGACGTGCTCGAGGCGATCGTCGCCGCGTCGCCGGCGCAGGCGCGCTACGGGACGTCGGTCGACGCCGAGTCCGCGTTCGAGCTGCTGCAGGTGCGCGTCCAGGAGCAGGCGGCTGCGCGCGCCGCCGCGGAGGCCGCCGAGGCGGAGGCTGCGACGCAGGAGAGGGCCGCGAAGCAGGCGGCCACGGAGGCCGAGCGCACCGCGCGGAAGGAGCAGGCGGAGCTCGAGAAGATGCGCGCGAAGCTCGAGCGCGACGCCGAGAGGGCCCGCACGGGAGGGACGACGACACGGTCCCGCGCGGGCGGCTCGCGGTCGACGAGCCCGCTCGACTCCTTCCTGCGGTCCGCCGGAACCCAGTTAGGTCGCGAGCTCACCCGGACCATCTTCGGGACCCGCCGTCGCTGACGCGCCGCACCACTGAGTGCTGGGTGTGTGTCGTTCCGGTCGCCTTCTGACGACACATACCCAGCACTCGGCGTCAGACGACGATGTTGACCAGCTTCGGGGCGCGGACGATGACCTTGCGGACCTCGGCGCCGTCGATCGCGCGCACGACGTTCGGCTCGGCGAGCGCGGCGGCCTGCAGGTCCTCGTCGGAGATCGACGGCGGGACCTCGAGCCGGCCGCGGACCTTGCCCTTGACCTGCACGACGCACGTGACGGTGTCCTCGACGAGGTACTGCGGGTCGGCCGTCGGGAACGGCGCGTGCGCGAGCGAGCTGTCGTGGCCGAGGCGCTCCCAGAGCTCCTCCGCGAGGTGCGGCGCGACGGGCGCCGTCATGAGCACGAGCGGCTCGACGGCCTCGCGCGGCACGCGGTCGAGCGACGTGAGGTGGTTGTTGAGCGTGATGAGCTTCGCGATCGCCGTGTTGGGGCGCATGTGCTCCATCTCGACACGCACGTCCGCGATCGCGCGGTGCACGGCGCGCAGAGTGGCGGGCTCGGCAGGTTCGTCAGTCACCGTCACCTCGCCCGTCTCCTCGGACACGACGTTGCGCCACAGCCGCTGCAGGAAGCGCTGCGACCCGACGACGGCGCGCGTCTCCCACGGGCGCGACAGGTCGAGCGGACCCATCGACATCTCGTAGACGCGGAACGTGTCGGCGCCGTACTCGGCGTACATGTCGTCGGGCGTGACGACGTTCTTGAGCGACTTGCCCATCTTGCCGTACTCGCGCTGCACGATTTCGCCGTTCCAGCGGTACACGACCTCGCCCGAGCCGTCCGCCGCGGGCTCCTCGACGACCTCGCCCGCCGGGACGTACTGGCCGCGCGCGTCGGTGAACGCGTACGCCTGCACGTAGCCCTGGTTGAAGAGCTGGTGGAACGGCTCGACGCTCGACACGTGCCCCAGGTCGTAGAGGACCTTGTGCCAGAAGCGCGCGTAGAGCAGGTGCAGCACGGCGTGCTCGACGCCGCCGACGTACAGGTCGACGCCGCCCGCACGACCCGCGGACGCGTTGTGCTCGGGCCCCATCCAGTAGCGCTCGAGCTCGGGGTCGACCACGGTCACGTCGCCGCCCGGTGCCCCCGCCGGCTCGTCGGACGACGCTCCCGACCACGTCGGGTCGAGGTAGCGCAGGTAGTACCAGCACGACCCCGCCCAGTTGGGCATGGTGTTCGTGTCGCGGCGGTACTGCTGCGGCCCGTCCCCGAGGTCGAGCGTGACGTTCACCCAGTCGTCGTTGCGGCCGAGCGGCGCCTCGGGCGAGGAGTCCGCGTCGTCCGGCTCGAACGTGCGCGGCGCGTAGTCCGGCACGTCGGGCAGGTCGACGGGCAGCATCGCGTCCGGGATCGCGACCGGCTGGTCGTTGGCGTCCCACACGATCGGGAACGGCTCGCCCCAGTACCGCTGGCGGCTGAACAGCCAGTCGCGCAGGCGGTAGGTCGTGGTGCCCTCGCCGAGGCCCTTCGCGACGAGCCACCCGGTGATCGTCCGCTTGGCGGCAGGCACGTCGAGGCCGTCGAGCGACACCTCGTCGTTGGACGACGCCACGATCTCGCCGTCGCCCGTCCACGCGCCCGCGAAGCCCTCGGGGAACCCACCGGCGGGCCGGACGGTGTGCACGACCGGGAGCCCGAACGCCTCCGCGAACGCGAAGTCCCGCTCGTCGCCGCCGGGGACCGCCATGATCGCCCCGGTGCCGTAGCCCATGAGGACGTAGTCCGCGGTGAAGACGGGGATCGTCGCACCGTTCACCGGGTTGACCGCGAGGTGACCGGTGAACACGCCGGTCTTCTTCCCGGCGTCGGCCTGACGCTCGACCGCGGTCTTCGCGGCGGCCTCGCGCCGGTACGCGGCGACGGCCTCGACCGGCGAGCGGTGCCCGCCCGTCCACGCCGACGACGTCCCGTCGGGCCAGTGCGCGGGCACCTCGTCGAGCAGCGGGTGCTCGGGCGAGACGACCATGAACGTCGCGCCGAACAGGGTGTCCGGGCGGGTCGTGAAGACCTCGACCTGCGAGCCCGACTCCGCCGCGGCGTCGTTGGCGCCGTCCGCGCTGCCGAGCACGGTGAAGCGCACCAGCGCGCCCTCGCTGCGGCCGATCCAGTTGCGCTGCATCGCCGTGACCTTCTCGGGCCAGTCGATGAGGTCGAGGTCGTCGGCCAGGCGGTCCGCGTACGCGGTGATGCGCATCTTCCACTGGCGCAGGCTGCGCTGGAAGACCGGGAAGTTGCCGCGCTCCGAACGCCCGTCGGCCGTGACCTCCTCGTTCGCGAGGACGGTCCCGAGGCCCGGCGCCCAGTTCACGGGCGACTCGTCGACGTACGCGAGGCGCTGCGGGTCGATCACCGCGCGGCGCTGCACGTCCGACAGCGCCGACCAGTCCGCCCCCTCCTCGACGCCGTCGATCCCGCCGGGCACGCGCCGCGACCCGTCGGCGTACTGCGCCTCCAGCTCGGCGATGCGACGCGCGCGCCCACGACCTCCGTCGGGACGCTCCGCCTCGGGGTCGTACCAGGAGTCGAAGATCTGCAGGAAGATCCACTGCGTCCAGCGCACGTACTCGGGGTCGATCGTCGCGAACGAGCGGCGCGAGTCGTGCGCGAGGCCCAGGCGCCGCAGCTGGCGGCGCATGTTGACGATGTTCGCCTCGGTCGTCGTGCGGGGGTGGTGACCCGTCTGCACGGCGTACTGCTCCGCGGGCAGGCCGAACGCGTCGTAGCCCAGCGCGTGTAGTACGTTGTCGCCGCACATGCGCCGGAAGCGCCCGACGACGTCGGTCGCGATGTACCCGAGCGGGTGCCCGACGTGCAGGCCCGCGCCCGACGGGTACGGGAACATGTCCATGATGAAGTACGGGCTCGCGCCGTCGGGGCCCTCCCCCTCGCCGTCGGTGAGCCCACCCGTCGGGTTCGCGGCGAAGAACGTCCCGCGCTGCTCCCACAGCTCCTGCCACTTGAGCTCGATCTGCTCCGCGAGCGCCGGGGTGTACCGGAAGGCGGGCTGGCCGGAGGCGTGCGTGATCTCGGTGGTGTCAGGGGTGGTCACGCGGCCGATTCTACCGACCGTCCGCAGGCCCGACGGCGGCCCCCCGGCCGGCTGCACCGTGGCAGGATGTGCGCGTGATCGTGGTGACGACCAACGAGGTCCCCGGGTACCGCATCGACGCCGTCCTCGGCGAGGTGATGGGCATGACCGTGCGCAGCGCCAACATCGGCGCCAACTTCGTCGCGGGGTTCCGCGCCATCGGCGGCGGGGAGGTCAAGGAGTACACGCAGCTCGTGTACGAGTCGCGCCAGGAGGTCATGCACCGCATGGTCCAGGAGGCGCAGCGGCGGGGCGCGAACGCCGTCGTCGGGATGCGGTTCGACACGGGCGAGATCGCCCAGTCGTTCTCCGAGGTGTGCGCGTACGGGACCGCCGTCGTCGTCTCGCCGATCCCGGCGGGCCAGCCTGGCGCGACGTCGCAGTCCGCCCACCAGGCGTCGACCGCGCCGGCCCCCGCGTACGGCAGCCAGGGCGGGCCGCAGGACAGCGCCCCGGACCAGCCGGCCTGGCGCTGACGACCCACGGTCCGGCGTCGGGCACGACCGCCCGCCGTCCGGCCGCGCGCGCCCGACGGCTTCAGAAGCTCGTGAGGATGTACTGGCCCATGACCAGGAAGACCCACGCGATCAGCGCGACGTAGCCGATCGCGAGGAAAAGATGCCGGTTGCCCACGACGGTCCGCCGCACGCCGTCGCTCGCGGGCAGGAAGCCCTCCTGCACCGCGTGGACCACCTGGTACCAGAACAGCGGCAGGACCACCGCCCACACGACCATGCACCACGGGCACAGGCGCACGAGCGCGTACAGGCTCGTCCAGACGAGGAAGACGACGAGCGCGAGGGCGAGCGTCGTGACGGCGAGCAGCGACAGCCAGTACCAGCGCGGGAGCCGTGCCCCCGTGAGGACGACGACGCCCGTCGTGACGACGACCGAGAAGCCCGCGATGCCGAGCAACGGGTTCGGGAAGCCGAGCAACGACCCCTGCCACGACCCCATCGCCGGACCGCAGTCGACGAACACGCTGAGCGTGCACGACAGGGCGTGGTCGGGGTCGACCAGCGTCAGGTAGCGCTCGACGGTCAGATCTGCCGACGCGAGGAGGCCGATCGCGCCGAGGACGACGAGCAACCAACCCAGGGTCCGCGCGCTCATCGGCCGCGGTCCGCCGGGGAGCGGCTGGTCGAGCTCGTCGGGACCGGACTCGTCCGTCGCGTCGACAGGGGCGCTCTTGCTCACGGGGACTCTCCTCGTGGGTCGCCGGCTCGCGCCGGACCGTCGTGGTCGCGCCGACGGCGCGGTGGGGCCACAACCTATCGCGACTCGCTGGGACGCGGCTGTGAGCGGTGCGACGACGTCGCCGTCCGGTCCGGCCGGAGCCACCGGTCGACCGGGTACCACCTCGGCCACCCGGGTACCACCTCGGCCACCCGGGTACTACCTCGGCGACCCGGGTACTACCTCGGCGAGGCGGTGGCCTCGGGCGAGCGGACGGCGTCGGGCAGGGTGGCGACGACGACGCCGGCGGGGCGCCTCCCGACGAGCAGGATGATCGCGAGACCGGCGAGCGTGAGCGCCACACCCGTCCACGCGGGGGCGAGATAGCCCCAGCCTGCCGCGATGACGAGGCCGCCGAGGAACGCGCCGTTGGCGTTGCCGACGTTGAGCGCCGAGTGGCACAGCGCCGCGCCGAGCGACGGGGCGGACGGCGAGAGGTCCATGAGCCGCGTCTGGAGCGAGAGCCCGAGCACCTGGGAGGTGACGCCCAGCAGGAAGAGCGCGAGGACGGCGGGGACGGGGTGCTCTCCGGTGAGCGCGAAGAGCACGAGCGCGGCCGCCGTCGACACGAACCCGAGGTACACCGTGCGCATCACCGAACGGTCGGCGAGGCGACCGCCGAGCAGCGTCCCGACGGTCATCCCGACGCCGAAGACCGCGAGGACGATCGGGACCGCGCCCGTCGCGAGACCCGTCACCCGGGTGATCGTCGGCTCGACGTACGAGTAGACGGCGAACATGCCGCCGAACCCGATCGACGCGGCGACGAAGCCGATCCACAACGGCCCGTTGCGCAGCGCCGCGAGCTCGCGGCGCGCGCTCGACGCCTCGTGACCCGCGCCGGCGGGGACGAGCCGCCAGAGGGCGACGAGCGTGGCCAGGCCGAGCGCCCCGACCAGCACGAACGCGGCGCGCCACCCGAGCTGCTGGCCGACGTACGTCGACAGCGGCACGCCGACGACGTTCGCGACCGTGAGTCCCGTCATCATCATCGCCACCGCGTGGCCGCGTCGGCCCGGACCCACGACCGCCGCCCCGACGGCCGCACCCACGCCGAAGAACGCGCCGTGCGGCAACCCGGCGAGGAACCGTCCGGCGACGAGCGTCTCGATGCTCCCCGCCGTCGCCGACAGCACGTTGGCGACCGCGTAGAAGCCCATGAGCGCCAGGAGCAGGGTCTTGCGGGGCATGCGGGCCGCGAGGACCGTGAGCGAGGGTGCCCCGACGACGACGCCGACGGCGTAGGCCGTGATCGCGTGCCCGGCCGTGGGGATCGACACGTCGAGGTCGGTCGCGATGTCCGAGAGCAGGCCCATCGTGGCGAACTCGGTGGTGCCGATGGTGAAGCCGCCGAGGGCGAGCGCGAGGAGCGCGGGCCCGGTCCGCGGTGCGGTCATGGTTCTCCTGGGGTCGTCGAGGTGGTCACGGTGCGGTCGAATCGATTCGACCTCGGTCGGCGACGTCGGCGACGAGAAGGAGGGTGTGGGCGTCAGTCTAGGCGGAGACCGCTGCGTCGTGCACGACCCACACGTGCTCGGCCGCGCGCAGACCGAGCTGGGACGGCGCCGTCGTCCCGTTCCCTGCGCCCGACCAGGCGACCGTCAGGGTCCCCGCGTACTCGCGCCGCTCGGTGACGGCGACGCGCGTGTCCAGCCCGACGCCCAGCTCGGCGAGGTAGCGCAGGACGTCCGGGTCGGCGTCGGAGATCCGCACCACGACGCCCTCGTCGCCCACGACCAGCTCCGCGAGCGGGACGGCGGGCGGGCGCACGACCACGCCGTCGGCGCTGGGGATCGGGTCGCCGTGCGGGTCCCGCGTGGGCCGGCCGAGGCGGGCGTCGATGCGCTCGACCAGGAGGTCCGAGACGGCGTGCTCAAGCACCTCGGCCTCGTCGTGGACCTCGTCCCACCCGTACCCGAGCTCGGAGACGAGGTACGTCTCGAGGAGCCGGTGCCGACGCACCATCGCGAGGGCCAGCAGGCGGCCACGCTCGGTGAGCGCGATCGCCCCGTACGGCGCGTGCTCCAGCAGCCCCTGGGCGCTGAGCCGTCGCACGGTCTCCGAGACGGTCGACGCCCCGACGCCCATGCGCTCGGCGAGCAGCTTGGTGGTCACGCGCTCGTCCGACCACTCCTGCGCGGACCAGACGACCTTGAGGTAGTCCTGGGCCACGGGCGTGAGGTCGTCGGGGCGGTCCACGCGACCACCCTAGGCCACGGCGACCGGCAGCGGTCAGCCCGGCGTGCGGGACAGGAGGAGCCGGACCTCGACGGTGCCCTCGTCGCGCACCTCGACCGGCGCGAGCTGCGGGGCGCCGATCCCGTAGTCGGAGAACCGGACGGCGATCGCGCCGTCGACCTGCAGTCCCTCGCCCGAGCGCTGGACCTCGAGAGCCACGGTCACCGGCTCGGTGACGTCCCGCAGGGTCAGGGTGCCGCTCGCCTCGAGGAGCACGGGCCCGGTCGCCTCCTCCATCGCGGCGACGTCGAGGGGCGTCGTGAGGGCGAACACCGACGTCGGGTAGACGTCGACCTCGAGCACGCGCCGCAGGAGCGCGTCCTCGACGGTGTCCCCGGTCGTGATCGTCGCGGTCGCGACCTCGACGCGCGACGTCGTCGCCTCGCCCGACAGGACCTCCACGAACCCCGTCACGTCCTGGGTGCTGCCCACGACCGTCGCCTCGTCCCGCGGGACGCCGAGACGCTCCGCACGGAACCCGGCCGCCGAGCCAGGGCCCACCACCCAGCGCCCGTCGACGTCGAACGGCCCCGGGGCGGGCGACTCGACGGCGGGCGAGGTCTCCCCCGGCGTCTGGAGGCCGAGCGGCGGCGGCGTGCGGCCCTCGGTGAGCTCGCTGTAGACGAACGGGGCGAGCAGGAGCACGACGAGCGCGAGGACGACACCGACGACGACCCAGCGCGTGGACCTGCTCATGAGCCCCATCCTGCCGCGCCTCGCACGGGCCCGACGCCAGCGACGCGCACGTCCGGTCTCACTCCTCCTCGGTCGTGGCCGGGTCCGCAGGGGCGGGCCACGCGAGGCGAGGCCAGACCGTCGCCGACGCGTCCGTGCCGACCTGCACGAGCTGCCAGTCGAGGATCCGGCGCTGCTGCGGGTCGAACCGGAGCACCGTCATCTCCGCGGTGCCCTTGAGCGGCCCGACGCGCAGCTGGTCCTTCACCGCGCCGGCGGTGCTCCCGCTCACGTACCGCACCCCGCCGCCCATCCGCTCCGGCCCGGACCGCGTGTGCATGTGCCCGGAGACCTGGTTCGGCACGCAGCCCGACTCGATCGCGTCGTTGCCCATGCGCGGCGTGTGGATCATGAGCAGGTCGATGCCGTCGCCGTCCTCCTGCTCGGCGCACGCCGTCTCC
Source organism: Cellulosimicrobium sp. So1_17 (assembly GCF_055181235.1). Taxonomy (NCBI): domain Bacteria; kingdom Bacillati; phylum Actinomycetota; class Actinomycetes; order Micrococcales; family Promicromonosporaceae; genus Cellulosimicrobium; species Cellulosimicrobium sp. So1_17. The sequence goes on along the minus strand of NZ_CM143702.1, from coordinate 247,704 downwards.
GCGAGCCGTGCCGCGTACTCCTCGGGTGTCTCCTCGCGCGCGGGCTGCGCCGCGGCGGCGAGCCGGGTCTCGAGCGGGTCGCGGTCCCCGAGGATGCGGATGCCCTCGACCTCGACGACCTCGCCGTCGAGCACGACCTGACCGTGGCCGCGCTCCTGCGCGGACGTCTCGACGCTGTCGTGGTTGCCGTCCGCGACGACCGTCGTCACGCCGTCCGGGATCGCGCCCGCGAAGGCGTCGACGCAGAACGACTCCACCGCGGTCCCGTTCATCGTCGTGTCCCCGGCGTTGAGCACGACGCTCGCACCCGAGCCCTCGACGACCGTGCGGATCAGCGGCGCCATCCCGACGTTGCAGTGCAGGTCGGCGATGACGACGAGGGTGACGAGGTCCTCCTCGGCCGCCGGCTCCGGCGACGTCGTGGTCCCCTCCGACGGCGCGTCGTCGGCCGTGGCGTCGTCGGGCGCGGCGTCGTCGGCCGGGGCGGCGCCGTCCTCCGGCCCGGACGACCCGGCGTCGGACGACGCACCCTCCTCGCCGTCCGGGTCGGACGTCGCGCCGGTCCCGCCGTCGGTCGGCTCTCCGTCGGTCGGCTCGTCGTCCGGCGCGAGCGTCGAGGCGGCCCTCTCGTCGTCCGCCCGCGCGCTGCGCTCGGCCGCGGCGGCGTTGAGCCGCTGGATGGACTGGCGCCGGTCCCAGGCGGTGACGAGGTTGTCGTTCGCCTCGGCGTAGAAGTCCTCGTTCTCGCGGTAGAAGTCGAGGACGAGCGAGCCGTAGGTGTCGACCACGCCGGCGAGGCGACCGGTGATGCGCGCACCCTCGAGCGGCGTGCCCGCGAACACGGCGGAGGCGGGCTGCCCCTCTCTGCGCGACGACGCGGGGTCGCTCGACGAGAGGGACGCCGCGACGAGCCCCACGAGCACGGCGCTCGCCGTGATCTCGAACGTGCGCGGCGCGGTGACCGCCGTGAGCTCCCGACGCCGCGCCGCGCCGAGCAGCGCGTACAGTCCCGCGCCGCCCGCGGCCACGACGAGGATCGCGAAGCCGGTGCGGCGCAGGGCGTCCACGACGAGCGCTCGCGCGACCGAGCCGATCGTCTCCTGGGGCCCGCCGAAGAACCGCAGGTAGTCCTCGAGGTCCTGCGACAGCCCTTCGAGCGTGTCGGCCTGCCCGACGGCGGTGAGGTCCGCCGGGATCTCCTGGACCGTCACGTCGGCGCCGAGGCCGAGCGGCAGCGGCGACTCGATCTGCAGCGTCCCCAGCGGCCCGAGGTCGACGACGACGAGGCCGTCGGTCGTGACCTCGTACGTCGCCTCGTGGGGGCCGAGGCTGCGCTCGGCGGTCGCCGTCGTGACCCCCCACACGACGCACGGCACGAGGGCGGCGAGGATGCCCAGGGTCCAGCGGACCCAGCGGGGCGGGGTGCGGTGCGGGGTGCTCATCACCGCCCAGCCTCCCGGATCCGTCGCCGCCTCGCCAACGCGTCCTGCCGGATCAGGCGCGCGCGCCGCGCAAGGTGACGAGCGCCACGCCGGACGCGACGAGCATGAGCACGACCCCGATGAGCGAGGTCACGCCGACGCCGCTGCCGAACGCGGCGTGCGCCGAGTCGAGCAGCGCCTGCGCCTGCGCGGCGGGCAGCGTCCCGGCGACCTGGGTCGCTCCCCCGAGCGTCTCCGCCGCCGCGGTGGCGTCCGCCGCGGGCACTCCCGCGGGGACGACGACGTTCGCGTGGTACGACGCGGTGAGGATGCTGCCGAGCACCGCCGTGCCCAGCACGGCCCCGACCTCGTAGGCCGTCTCGGAGATCGCGGACGCCGCGCCCGCCTTCTCGGCGGGCACCGAGGACACGATGAGGTCGTTGGACACGGTCTCGGCCGCGCCGACGCCGAAGGACAGCACGACGAACGCGACGACGAGCAGCGCGAGCGTGCTCTCCCCCGCCCCCGCGGCGACGATCGCGTAGCCCGCCGCGGAGAACAGCAGCGCGACGGCGACGACCCGGGCCGGGCGCACGCGCCGTACGACCTTCACCACGCCGAGCCCGGCGACGACCATGAGCACGAGCCCCGGCAGGAGCGCGATCCCCGCCTGCATGGGCGACAGCCCGAGGACGAGCTGCACGTCCTGCGACACGAAGAACAGGAACCCGACGAGCGAGAACACCGAGAGGAGGTTGACCAGCACCGCACCGCTGAAGGCCGCCCGCGTGAAGAGCCGGACGTCGAGCATCGGGTCGGGGCGGCGCAGCTGGCGTCGCACGAACAGCGCGCCGGCCACGAGCCCGACGGCGACGCTCGCCAGGGCGAGCGTGCTCACCCCGGACTTCGCGAGCGTCTTGATCCCGTAGACGACCGGGGTCATCGTCGTCATGACGAGGAGGATCGACCACACGTCCACGCGGCCCGGCGCGGGGTCGCGCGACTCGGGCACGAAGAGCGGCGCGAGGACGAGCAGCAGGACGAGCACCGGGACGGCCAGGAGGAAGACCGAGCCCCACCAGAAGTGCTCGAGGAGGAATCCGCCGACGATCGGGCCCAGCGCCGAGCCCGCGGCGAAGCCCGCCGCCCAGATCGCGATGGCGAGGCGGCGCTCCTCACGGTCGGTGAAGACGTTGCGCAGGAGCGAGAGCGTCGACGGCATGAGCATCGCGCCGAAGAACCCGAGCCCGGCACGTGTCGCGACGAGCGCCTCCGCGCTCGGCGCATAGGCCGCGACGACGGACACCGCGGCGAAGCCCACCGCACCGGCGAGCAGGAGACGACGTCGACCGATGCGGTCGGCGAACGAGCCCATCGGCACGAGCAGACCGGCAAGCACGAGCGGGTAGATGTCGATGATCCACAGCAGCTGCGTCCCCGTGGGGCGCAGCGCCTCGGAGATCTGGGGCAGCGCGAAGCTGAGCACCGTGTTGTCGATCGACACGAGCAGCACGGGGAGCATGAGCACCGCGAGCGCGAGCCACCGGCGTGCCGCGCCGGGCGCGGGGGCGGCGGGGGCGTCCGGGCGGATCGCGGGGCGGTTGAGCTGGGTCGCCGTCACGACGAGGTCCTTCCACGACAGCGGACGGCCGGGGCGACGCGGTGGCGCCGAACTTCCGAACCGTCCAGACGGTACAGTAACGCGAACGGACCGAGCCGGTCATCCCGTACGCGCTGTGACGCTCCGCACCACGCGCTAAGTGACGCCACACGCTCGGCGCCGTCGCATGCTCGGCGACGCCCACCCGCTCGGCAACGCTGCCGGCGCCCGGCCGCGACTACCCTCGACGACATGCCGCCGCCTCCCGCCGCCCGCCCCAAGGTCCTGCGAGCGTTCGCCGCACTCCTCGTCGAGCACGGCGAGCGCGCCGCGACGCTCGAGGCCGTGGCCGAGCGCGCCGGGGTCTCCAAGGGCGGCCTGCTTTACCACTTCGGGTCGAAGGACGCGCTCGTCGACGGTCTGGTCGACCACCTGCGCGAGCTCACGGACGCCGACGTCGCGGTGATGCGCGCTGCACCCGCCGGACCGGTCGACTACCTGCTGCGCACGTCGACCGTCGTCGACGGGGAGTTCGAGCTCGTGTACCTCGCCGTCTCACGGCTCGCGCAGGGCGCCTACCCGCGCGCCCGCGAAGCGCTGGACGGCGCCCACGACGCCTGGACGCGCGCCGTCCTCGATGAGGTCGGCGACCCGGTCGTCGCACGCGCGATCGTGCTCATCAGCGACGGCCTCTACGCGCACGCGGCCTTCGACGGCGCCGTCCTGGACCCCGGCGCGCCCGACGACGACCCCTCGCCGGGCAGCCCGGCACCGGACGTCCCGGTACCGGGCGGGTCAGCACCGGGCCCCCCGACGTCGGGCGGCGACGTGGAAGGACTCGCCTTCCGCGCGCCGCGCCGGGGCGACGACGTGGACGACCTGCTCGCGCTCGTCACCCAGATCGTCGCGATGCGTCGCTGACAACCCGGCGCGCCCCACCGTGGGAGCGCGCCGGAGCTCGGTGGTCTTCGACCCCTCAGCCCCCGACCCACGCGGTGACGACGCGCTCCCTCGTCACGACCTGGCCATCCACCTCGGTGGCGAAGCCGACCGCGACCGGGACGCCTTGGGACTCCGGCGACCGGACCGCGAACGACTGGTACGCGCTCGTTCCGGGTGCGACGTCCCGGAAGGTTCGGGTGCCGAAGGGCGTCGTCACCGTCACCTCTGCCGCGGTGTCGTCCTCGTTGAGCACGCGCACGGCGAGGTAGGTCTTCCCGGCGACCCGACGCTCACGGGCATCCACGCTGAAGTGCGGCCCCGGGTCGTCGGCGCACGGGTCGGCGGTCGGGGCGCCCTCCCAGACGGCGCGGTGATAGCGGGAGTAGGTCCAGCCGTCCACCCACACCGACACCCCGAACGCCAGGTCCACGTCGTCGAGCCGCCAGTCGGGCGTGTGGTGGGGCGAGACCGTCCCGTCCTCGTTCGAGATCCACGCGGGCCACGGCTGGCGGCTCTCGAAGGGCTGTCCGAAGCCGGCGCTCCCGTACACGACGTCATAGCCGCCATCCGGGCCGACCCAGTCCATCATGAGCGAGTCCTCGCCGGCACCGGGCGGAGGTGTCACGACGACGTCGACGGACGGCACTCCGTCGTCGCAGACCGGGGTCACGGAGACGACGTCGAGGTCGCAACGGGGTCGGACGACCACGAACCAGTCCAGCAGGACCTGGTTCTCGATCACGACCTGCCCGTCCACGACCAGTCGCCACTGCTCGAGCTCCTGCAGGGACGGGAAGACGTGGCCGGGCGCGGCGGTCGCCACGATCCCCTCGGGCGTGCGCGTGTACGAGATCGCCTCCGTGTCCGTAGGCAGGAGCACGTCGTCGGGCGTCGCGTCGCACGCGGTGAGCGTCGCCGGTGTCTCGGGCACCACCGTGCCGGGCTCCGTCCAGCACTCGAGAGAGGTCCCGGACTCGACGCGGTCGAACGCGTCGTCGGCGGCGTCGAGCGTCACCGTCCAGTCGTGCGTGGTGCTGTCGTCGAGCGGCCACCAACCCCAGAAGTAGCCCCACTCGTCGACGCTCCCCTCCCCGACGGTCTCACCGGCGACGGTCACCACGACCGCCGTGCCGGCCGGGTAGCCGTCCACGTTCACCGAGAGCTGGTCGCAGTACGCCGACACGTCCACCCGCAGGTTCGGGTCGACGTCGCAGGGCTCGGTCACGCCCTCCCAGGAGAGGTCCAGCGCGTCGTCCGAAGCGTCCAGCGTGACGGACCAGGTGTGCGCGACGGTCCAGTCGAGCGGCCAGACGTTCCAGTAGTTGCCGTCGACCGGGTCGTCCGCGACGGTCTCCCCGTCGAGCGAGACGACGACGCGCGTGCCCACCGGGTACGACGAGACGTTGACGGTGACCTCGCCGCACGAGGCAGTGGCGTCGGCGTACCTGTGGGGGTCGGTGTCGCACGGCGTCGTCGTGCCGCCGTCCGAGAAGTCCCCGTCGACGCCGTCGGGCGCGTCGACCTCGACGCTCCACTCGTGCGGCGTCGACCACTCGTAGTCGTGCGAGAAACCGGACGAGCCACCGAACGTGGTGCTGTGGACGGTCTCACCGTCCACCTCCACGACGACCGTCGTCCCGTCGGGGTAGTCGTCGAGAGCGATGTACAGGAATGAGCAGGAGGGCTGGACGTCGTGCGTCGCGGCGGAGGCGGGGGCCGCGGTGGCGACGCCCAGCCCCGCGAGGGCCAGCACCGTCCCGACGGTGCTGGCGATGAGCTTCTTCACTCGGTTCGTGGTCCTTCACGAGAGGACGGCGCGGGCCGTCGTGGGGCTGACCCGCGCATTCAACCAGACGCCGGACGCTCTGGACATACCTCGCACCGGTCCAGGTTCCGCGACCCGGACCGGTGCTCACCGACCGCCCGGCGAGGTCAGCCCGCGTACGCGGCGCGCAGCGGCCCGAGGTCGAGCTTGGCCTGCGTCATCATGACGTCGACGACGCGCTGGACCTTCGCGCCGTCCGGGTCCTGCAGCATCTCCAGGAACTCGACGGGCACGATCTGCCAGGAGAGCCCGAACCGGTCCTTGAGCCACCCGCACTGGGACTCCTGCCCGCCGTTCGCGGTGAGCACGTCCCAGTACCGGTCGACCTCGTCCTGCGAGTCGCACTCGACGACGAACGACACCGCCTCGGTGAAGCGGAACTGCGGACCGCCGTTGATGGCGCTGAACCGGTGCCCGGCGAGCTCGAAGTCGGCCGACACGACCGTCCCGTCGGGCTGCCGGAACATCTCGCCCACCTTCGCGTCAGGAAACGTGCTCGTGTAGAACTCCACGGCTTCCTCGAGGTTCATGTCGAACCACAGGCTCGGGACGATCGCTCGCATGGTGCCTCCTCGTGTCGGGCACGACCCGCCCGGGCCGTCACGAGGTAGGACCACGCCCGGCCCTCGAACTCATCGCCGGACGGTACGCAGCGCCCCGCGCGGCACGGAGCGGAACGGAGCGGAGCGGCACGACCTGATCAGGCGGAGGCCTTCTTGCGCGTGCTGGTGGGCGCCTTCTTGGTCGTCGAGCCCGAGCTCTTCGTCCCGGACGCGCTCTTGGTGCCCGACGCGCTCTTCGTGCCCGACTTCGCCGTCGTCTTCGACCCGGACGACGCGCTCTTCCTCGACGACGAGGACGTGGACGAGGACGACGCCGAGCGGGACGTGCCCTTCCCGGAGGAGCCGCCCTTCGCCGTCGTGCCCGATCCACCGGACGACCGGGACGACGACCCGGACGAGCCCGACGAGCCCTTGCTGCTCTTCGACGACGCGACGGACTTGCGGAGCGCCTCCATGAGGTCGATGACCTCGGCGCCCTCTCCCTCCTCCGCCTGCTCCCCGAACGTCTCGGCGGCGTCGAGCGCGTCACCCTTCTCGAGCTTCGCGTCGATGAGCTGGCGGAGCTGGACCTGGTAGTCGTCCTCGTACTCCTCGGGGGCGAAGTCGGCCTCGAAGCTCGCGACGAGCTGCGACGACATCGCGAGCTCCTTCTCGGTGACCTTCGCCTCGTCGTCGAGCGAGGGGAAGGCGGCGTCGCGCACCTCGTCGGCCCACAGGAGCGTCTGGATGACGAGCACGTCGTCGCGCACGCGCAGCGCGGCGAGGCGCGTGCGCTGGCGCAGCGCGAACTTCACGATCGCGGTCCGGTCGGTCTCCTCGAGGGTCCGCCGCATGAGCACGTACGCCTTGTTGGACTTCGAGTCGGGCTCGAGGTAGTAGCTGCGGTCGAGCAGCAGCGGGTCGATCTGGTCGCTCGGGACGAACTCGACGACCTCGATCTCGCGGCTGCGCTCGGCGGGCAGGGCGTCGAGGTCGTCGCCCGTGAGCACGACGGTCTGCTCGCCGTCGGTGTACGCCTTCGCGATGTTCTCGTAGGGCACGACCTCGCCGTCGATCTCGCACACCCGCCGATAGCGGATCCGACCGCCGTCCTTGTCGTGCACCTGGTGCAGCGGCACGTCGTGGTCCTCCGTCGCGGAGTACACCTTGACGGGGACGTTGACGAGTCCGAACGTGATGGCGCCCTTCCAGATGGCCCTCATCCGTCCATGGTGGCGTGCGACGCGCCCGGACGCGACCCCTCGGGGCTTGCCCGTCGTGGACGTCCGGTGCGACGCGACCCGGCACCTGCGGCCCGCGAGAGAGAACGTGCGGTCGCGACATAGGGCTCCGGGGGCTCTATCTCGCGACCGCAGGTTCTGTCTCGCGAGTCCACGCTTCCCTCGTGCGCCGCGCCCGGGCCGCGTGTGGGTGGCCCGCGGAAGGATGGAACGGTGGCGACGACGACCGGGGGACGACAGATGGCTGGGACAGGCGCCGGCGGCGGGACCCGCTTCGAGTTCGAGGCCGAGCTGTGGCGCTGGGAGGCGCGCACGGACAGCTGGGTCTTCGCCGCGCTGCCGGAGGACGTGAGCGACGAGATCGCCGAGCTGCCCCTCCCGCCCGCCGGCTTCGGTTCGGTCAAGGTCGAGGTGACGATCGGCGCCTCGCGCTGGTCGACGTCCGTCTTCCCGGACGCGGGACGCAAGACCTACGTGCTGCCGGTCAAGGCCGCCGTGCGCCGCGCGGAGCAGGTGGACGTGGGCGACGTCGTCCGGATCGGCGTCGAGACCCTCCTCTGAACGGTCTCAGCCGAGGATGCCGAGGTGGAGCGCTCGCAGCACGGCGCGCGTGCGGTCCCGGGTCCCGAGCTTGAGCAGCACGGTCGACACGTGGTTCTTCACCGTCCCCTCGGCGAGGAACATGCCGTGGGCGATCTCGCGGTTGGAGTACCCGGCCGCCACGAGCCGCAGGACCTCGAGCTCGCGCTCGGTGAGGTCCTGGACGGGGACGCGGTCGTCCTCCTCCGGTTCCGCGGCGCCCGACCGCACGGCGCGCAGGAGCTGGTCGGTGATCGACGGCTGGACGAGGGTGCCACCGTCGGCGAGCGTGCGGACCGCTCCCGTGAGCTGCTCGAGCGTGACGTCCTTGAGGAGGTAGCCGCGAGCGCCGGCGCGCAGGGCGCGCAGCACGAGGTCGTCGTCGTCGAACGTCGTGAGCACGAGCGCCGGGGTGTCGATCCCGCTCTCGCGCATCGCCTCGAGCGCCCAGATCCCGTCGTGGCGCGGCATGCGCAGGTCGAGCAGCACGACGTCGGGGGCGTGCTCGCGCACCGCCGCGAGCGCCGTCATGCCGTCCTCGGCCTCCGCGACGACCTCCACGTCGGGAGCGATCTCCAGGAGGCTGCGGATGCCCTGGCGCACGAGCGTCTGGTCGTCGACGAGCAGGACGCGGATCACCGCACGGCCTCGCGCGGAAGCACGCCCTCGCGGACCCCGGCGAGCGCGACCTCGACGCGGAAGCCCGACGCGCCGTCGACGCGCACGGTCCCGCCGAGGGCCTCGACGCGCTCGGTGATCCCCCGCAGGCCGTTCCCCGGCTCGACGCGCCGGGCACCGCGGCCGTCGTCCTGGGCGACGAGACGGACCCGGCCGTCGTCGGCGACGACCTCGATGGTGAGCACGGTCGCCTCGGCGTGACGGATCGTGTTCGTCACGATCTCCTGCGCGGCACGCACGAGCACGACGGTCTGCTCCTCGTCGACCACGACGTCGTCGGCCACGAGCACGCGCACGCGCGGCGCGAGCACGCGCTCGACCAGCGACTCGATCGCGTCCCGCAGGCTCGGTGCGCGACGCCGCAGCTCGCCCACGGTGGCGCGCACGTCGCCCAGGAGCTCGCGCGCGACCGTCTTGGCGCGCAGCACGTGCTCCCGCGCACGCTCGCCCTCCTGGTGGCTCGCCGTCTCGAGCTCGAGCGCGAGCACCGTGAGCTGGTGGCCCAGCACGTCGTGCAGCTCGCGCGCGATGCGCAGGCGCTCGTCGGACCGGGTCGACACGTCGCGCAGGACGGCGGCCGCACGCAGCTCGACGTGCGCGGCGGCGAGCTGCTCGCGCATCCGCCTCTCGCGCTGGAGCGCGAACGTCGACCCGACGCTGGCGACCTGGATGAGCAGGTAGATGATCCCGCTGAGCACGGCGTCGGTGAACGACCCGCGCACCCCGACGGCGACGGCCACGACCACCACGTTCACGACCACGACCACGGCCGTCACGCGCATCGGGACGACGTACACGCTCACGGCCGCGACGGCGACGAGCAGGATCGGCAACCACCCGGCGCCCGGTGCGCCGAGGACGAGCGCGCCGACGAGCACGACCTGTGTGGCGAGCAGCAGGTAGGCGCGCACCGTGCCGAACCCCGCGCCGAGCACGAGCCACCCGGTGACGACCACGAACGCCGCGAACACCGCGAGCCAGGCGCCGACGGGCACCAGCACCGCCCCGGGTGCGGCGATCGGGACGAGGGCGCCGATCCCGAGCACCACGACGAGCATCGCGATGCCGGCCCACACCTCCGGGTCGATGCGTCGCATCCCCTCACCCTACGGACCGACCGGCGTGCCGCCACGTGCCGGAAGTCATGGTCGACGGCCGTGACGACCGGCACGCGCGCGACGCCCCTGGCGCTCCGTAGCGTCGAGGAACCGCTCGCGGACCGGCCGCGGGAGAACGGACGGACCACCGACGGGAAGGACGTGGGCAGCGATGAGCGCCGTCGACGCACGAGACCTGACGAAACGCTACCGCCGCAAGCACGGGACGACGGTGGCGGTCGACGGCGTGAGCCTCGTCGCCGCAGAGGGCGAGGTCCTCGGGATCCTCGGGCCCAACGGAGCGGGAAAGACCACGACCGTCGAGATGGTCGCCGGGGTCCGCCGACCCGACGGCGGCTCGGTGCGCGTCGCCGGCCTCGACCCCTTCACCGACCGCGCGGCGGTGCGGCAGGTGCTGGGCGTCCAGCTCCAGTCCGGCTACCTGCACGGGGCGCTCACGGTGCGCGAGCTCGCGCACCTGTACCGCTCGTTCTACGGGTCGGGGCGCGACCCGGACGGGCTGATCGAGACCCTCGGCCTCGGCGAGCAGCGCGACGTGCGCTACGAGAAGCTCTCGGGCGGCCAGCAGCAGCGGGTCGCGATCGTCCTCGCGCTCGTCGGCGACCCGCGCGTCGTGATCCTCGACGAGCTGACCACGGGCCTGGACCCGCAGGCACGCCGCCAGGTGTGGGGCGTCGTCGAGCGACTGCGTGACGACGGGGTCACGGTCCTCCTGGTCTCCCACCTCATGGAGGAGGTCGAGCGCCTGTGCGACCGGGTGACCCTGCTCGACGCCGGCCGCGTCGTCGCGCACGACACGCCCGCCGGTCTCGTCGCGGGCGCCGGGCTGGACCAGCGCGTGCGCTTCCGCGTCACCGCACCGCTCCCATCCGGGCTCCTGGACGCCGCGCCCGGGGTCGACGGCGTAGAGGTGCGCGGCGAGCAGGTCGTCGTGACCGGGCGCGGCGAGCTGCTCCAGGAGGTGAGCACCGCGCTCGTGCGCGCCGGCGTCGTCGCGACGGAGACGCGGCTCGAGCGCGCGACGCTCGACGACGCGTTCCTCGCGCTCACCGGTCGCCCGCTGGACGCCGACCCCACCGCCGTCGCGATCGAGGAGGCTGCCTGATGACCACCGTCCGCACCACGACGGCCACCGCGACCACAGGGTTGCGCGGGCGTCCCACGGCCCGGCCCGGCCCGCGTGCGTGGGCCGCGCTCGTCGTCGCGGAGGCCAAGATGGTCGTCCGCGACACGGCCGGCCTCGTCATGCCCTTCGGCATGCCCGTCCTCATCCTCGTCATGTACGGGATCAGCGACGCGACGCGGATCGTCGTCCCGGACTCCGGCGGACGCACCGCGTTCGACGTCTTCGTCGTGCCGGTCGTGCTCGCGATCGTCGTCGGGATCATCGGCGTGATCAACATGCCGAGCTTCCTCGCCTCCTACCGTCGCACCGGGGTCCTCAAGCGCCTGTCCGTGACCCCGGCGTCCCCCGCGATGGTGCTCGTCGCGCAGGTCGTGGTGAGCGCCGCCCAGACCGCGCTCGGCGTCGCGCTGGCGCTCGTCGTCGCGACGGCGGCGTTCGACGCCACGATGCCGGCCTCCCCCACGGCCGCGCTGGGCGTCCTCGCGCTGTGCGCGACGGCGATGTACGCCGTCGGGATGCTCGTCGCCGCGGTCTCGCCGACGCCCAACGCGGCGCTCGCGATCGGCCTCGTCGTGTTCTTCGCCTTCGGCGCGACGGGCGGCATGTTCGGCGAGGTGTCCAACCTGCCCGAGCCCGTGGCCCGCGTCGGGGAGGCGCTCCCGTTCGGGGCGTCGGTCCAGGCGCTCGGCGACGCGTGGGCAGGACAGCCGGTGGAGGCGTCGCACCTCGTCGCCCTCGGGGGGACGGTCGTCGTGTGCTCGCTCGTCGCGGCCCGCTTCTTCCGCTGGACGTGATCCGACCCCACCGTGCGCCCGGGGCGTCGGTCGGGGGAGGCGTCAGTCCCCCGGGCGCACGAGGCCCGTCTCGTATGCGAGGACGACGAGCGCGGCGCGGTCGCGCGCGTCGAGCTTGGTGAGGAGGCGGCTCACGTAGGTCCGCGCGGTCGCGGGACTGACGAACAGGGCACGGGCGATCTCGTCGTTGGTCAGACCCCGGCCGACGTGCTCCAGCACCTCGCGCTCGCGTGCCGTGAGGGACTCCAGGCGCCCGGCGTCGAGAGCGCGCGGGGTGCCCTCGGCCGCGGCGCGCATGACCGACGCCGTGATCGCCGGGGACAGGAGCGAGCCGCCGTCGGCGACGACGCGGATCGCCGACCGCAGGTCCCCCGGCGAGACGTCCTTGAGCAGGTACCCGACGGCGCCCGACCGGATCGCCTCGACGACGTGCTCGTCCTCGTCGAACGTCGTGAGGACGAGCACCCGCACCGCGTCGAGCGCAGGGTCGGCGACGATCGCCCGCGTCGCCTCGAGGCCGTCCGTCCCGGGCATGCGGATGTCCATGAGCACCACGTCGGGACGGTGCTCCCGGACCCTCGCCACGCCCTCGCGACCCGTGCCGGCCTCGGCGACGACCTCGACGTCGCCGTCGTGCACGGCGAGTGCCCGCAGCCCTGCGCGCACGAGCTCCTGGTCGTCGACGATCACGACGCGGATCACGGCGCCAGCCTCGCCGGGAGGTCGGCGCTCACCACGAACCCGCCCCGCGCCCCGTGCCCCGCCTCGAGCCGGCCCCCCAGGAGAGCGGCACGCTCGACCATCCCCGCGATGCCCTGACCCGCACCGACGTCGGTCGCTGCGGGCACCCTCCCCGTCTCCGTCGGCCCGGTGGCACGGGTCCGGTCGTCACCGCGGGCGCGGTGCCCGACGCCGTCGTCGGCGACGCGCAGGAGCAGGCGCCCGTCGACGACGTGCGCGCTCACCGCCGCACGTCGCGCGTCGGCGTGCCGCAGGACGTTCGTCAGGGACTCCTGGACGATCCGGAACGCCGCGGCGTCGATCGCGCCGTCGAGCGCGCCGGCCGGGACGTCGACGTCGAGCTCCACGTCGAGGCCCGTGGCGCGCGCGGGCCGGACGAGCACGTCGAGCCCTGCGAGCGACGTGGAGCCGCGCGGGACGGCGTCGGGCAGCGGACCGCGCAGGACCTTGACGGTCGTGCGCAGCTCGCGCAACGCCGCCGACGCCGCGTCCCCGACCTGGCCGAGCGCGGACCGTGCCGCGTCGTCGTCCCTCCCCACCGCCTCGCCCGCGACGTTCGCGTGCAGCGCGACGACCGCGAGGTGGTGGCCGAGGACGTCGTGCAGGTCCCGCGCGATGCGCACGCGCTCGGCCTCGAGCCGACGGTCGGCGGCCTGCGCCTGCTCCGCCGCGGTGAGGAGGCGCACCCGTTCGGACTGCTCGCGCGCGGCCCGCGTGAGCCGGACCGCGACGCCGAGCGCGATCGCCGCCGCGACGAGCGCGACGTTCGTCACGAGCTCGTACCCGTACAGGTAGGTGACGGGCTGGCCCTCCGCCACCCGGAAGTACGCGGCGACGGCCACGAGCACCGCCCCGGAGCCGACGGCCCACCACGTCCGCCCGAGCTCCGCCGCCGAGTAGAGCGCGGCCACCGCCGGCAGGGCCATCCCGATCACGGGCAGCCCGAGCGCGTAGTAGGCGAAGATCCCCAGCACCGTGAGCACGAGCATCGTGCGCGGGGCCAGACGCCGGATCGCGACGAGCGCCCCGAAGCCGACCGCGAAGACGTACGCGAGGGGCCCCGACTCCCCCGGTCCGTCGAAGTCCGCCGCGATGACGACGGCGATCGCGAGCGTCATCGCGACCGCGAGCACGCCGTCCGTGAGGCGCGGGTCGACGCCGGGACGCGCACCCGCGGCGGTGACCGCCCGGCTGCGCACCGAGGCGGGCTGTGGCGCACTCATGCCGCCAGCGTACGGAGCCGGGCACCCCGAGGCATCAGCCCCCGGTCTCAGGGTGGTGTCGCCCCCGGGCGACACCGGTCGTCGCCGGACTGCGACGGGCCGCGGCGGAAACAGCCGACCGGGGCCCGATGTGACGGGTCGGGCGCCCCCGGCATCGTCGGGACCATGACATCTCCGAGCCCTGCTGCCCACCCCGCACACCCCGACGACGACACCCCTCCGACCGATCGGCTCTCGTGGCCCACCGTGCTCGGCCTCGGCTCGATGGCCCTCCTGTGGCCGCTCACCGGCCTGCTCGGCCTCGGCAGCGGCGCGCCGCGCGCGCTGACCATCCTCGGTCTGACGGCGCTCGTGTGGGTCGCCGTCGTCGGCCTCGGCCGCGTCGCGCGCCCGGTCCTCACCCTCACGCTCGCCGGGCTCACGTTCGGCGTCGTCGCGGCGGTCGTGTCCGCGCTCGTCGGGCTCGACGGCGACCGGGCGGCCTGGACGCTCGTGCCCGCGCTCGCCCTGGACACGTTCTGGGGCTTCGCGGCCGGCGCGCTCGCGGCGGCCGTGCAGCGCGCGCGAGCCGGGGTGACCCGGTGAGGCCTTCGCGCCGCCGCGGCGGTCGCCCGAGGGCGGCGCTCGCGACCGCGGCCGTGGTCGCCGCGTCGGGCCTGCTCGCCGGGTGCGCCCTCGCGCCGTCGGTCCATCCCGTCCAGGAGCAGGAGTTCACGACCGCGCTCGCGATCCCGCCGCTCGCGCCGTCGCGCGTCGTCGACGGCACGCGCGTGTTCTCCCTGACCGCCCAGGAGGGCACGACGTCGTTCCTGCCCGGCGTCGAGACCCCGACCTGGGGGTTCGACGGCTCCTACCTCGGTCCGACGCTGCGGGCCGCCCGGGGCGAGCGCGTCGCGGTCGAGGTGACGAACGACCTCGACGAGCCGACGAGCGTCCACTGGCACGGCATGCACCTGCCCGCCGCGATGGACGGCGGACCGCACCAGGAGGTCGCGCCCGGCGAGACGTGGCGACCGACGTGGACGATCGACCAGCCCGCCGCGACGCTCTGGTACCACCCGCACCCGCACGGTGCGACGGAGGAGCACGTCTACCGCGGGCTCGCGGGGTTGTTCCTCCTCGACGACGACGCGTCGGCCACGGCGTCGCTGCCGTCGGAGTACGGGGTGGACGACGTCCCGGTCGTCGTGCAGGACAAGGCGCTCGACGACGACGGACGGCTGGACCTCGACGGCGCCGGCGAACCGGGGATCCTGGGCGACGTCGTCCTGACGAACGGGACGGTGGGCGCGTACCACGGCGTGACGACGGAGCGCGTGCGGCTGCGCCTGCTCAACGGCTCGACCGCACGCACGTACCAGCTCGGGTTCGCCGACCGGGCGATGGACCTCGTCGCGACGGACGGCGGGCTGCTCGACGCGCGCGTCCGGCTCGACCAGGTGCGGCTCGCGCCGGGCGAGCGCGCGGAGGTGGTCGTCACGATGGCGCCGGGCGAGACCACGCGCCTGCACTCGTCCCCCGCCGACCTCGGGGGCGTCGCCGCGTCGTTCGCGATGGGCGGCAAGGAGGCGTTCGACGTGCTCGAGCTGCGGGCCGCGAACGTGCTCGCGCCGTCACCCGAGCCGGCGTGGGAGCCCTCGAGCCACGCCGCGACCGATGCCCTGCATGCCGAGGACGCCGCGGTCGAGCGCTCCTTCGAGCTCGCGGACCGCGAGATCAACGGCCGCCGGATGGACATGGGCCGTATCGACGAGACCGTCACCGTGGGCGACACCGAGGTCTGGACGGTGCGCAACGCGCACCCGGTGCCGCACAGCTTCCACGTGCACGACGTGCAGTTCCGCGTCCTCGACGTCGACGGCGAACCGCCGCCGGCGGTGCTGACGGGCCCCAAGGACACGATCTACCTGGAGCCGAGCCGGACCTACCGCCTGCTCCTGCGCTTCGACGACTACACCGACCCCGACGTGCCGTACATGTACCACTGCCACATGCTGCGGCACGAGGACGAGGGCATGATGGGCCAGCTCGTCGTCGTCGAGCCGGGCGGGTCGGCGGGCGAGATCCCGGCGCTCGAGGGGCTTGCGCACGAGGGGGCGTCCCGCGTGAGCGCGGCGCACGACGACGCCGTCCCGGAGCCCGGGAGCGGTCCTCGTCGGGTGCCGGGCGCCGGCCTGGACGACGCCGGGAACGGGCACCACGGCGGCTGACCGCCGACGCCCCGACGTGTCCGGTCGGCCCGCCTGGCGCAGGCGGGCCGGTCGGGTCAGTGGTGCTCAGCCGTCGCGACGTCGCTCGTGGAACGCCTCGTCCGCGACCTGCGCCGTCCGCATGATCGACTCGAGCATCTCGCGCGGCGAGACGAGCGCGTCGGTCGTCTCCGACGGCTCCGGCACGCCGTCGAGCTCGCGGACCTCCTCGTGGATGCGCTCCATCGTCGTGTCGAGCGTCGCGGCGACGTCCGCGGCGAGCTTGAGGGCGTCCGTGAGGTGGCTCGGGACCTCGCGCTGGTACTTGTAGTAGATCTTGTGCTCGAGACTCGCCCAGAAGTCCATGGCGATCGTGCGCAGCTGGATCTCGACGACCACGTCCTCGACCCGGTCCGAGAGGTACACGGGCACCTGGACGATGAGGTGCAGGCTCTTGTACCCGTTGCCCTTCGGGTGGGCGATGTAGTCGCGCTCCTCGAGGACGGTCATGTCGCCCTGCCCGGCGAGCATGTCCCGCACCCGGTAGATGTCCGAGACGAAGCTGCACGTCACGCGGACACCCGCGACGTCGAGCATGCTCTCGCGCACGCCCTCGGGCGTGAGGGGGATGCCCTTGCGCCGGGCCTTCGCCAGGATCGAGTCGATCGACTTGAGCCGCGACCCCACGTGCTCGATGGGGTTGTAGTCGTGGATGTGGCGGAACTCGTCGCGCAGCACGGTGATCTTCGTCATCACCTCGTCGATGCCGAACTTGTAGGTCATCATGAGGCGCCGGAGCTCCTGCACGCGCGGAGCCAGGTCCGCGGGCAGGGGCCGGTCGACCGTCGTCTCGTGCGTCACGTGCGTCCTCTCGCCGGTGCGGGCTGCGCCCGCGGGCGCGTCGGCGGCGCGCCTCTCCCACTGTCCCACGACCGCAGAGCGCCGTCGGTTCCCGTCGGGGACCACCGTGCGGAGTCCGTCCGCGACCTCTTCGCGGCTCCCCCGCATCCCGCGCGGACCTCCGCGGACCCGCGTGCCCACGGCCCGACGCGCGGGGGCCCGGCTCGCGCGCCACGATGACCTCATGTCCCCCGCACGGTCCGCCTCCTCGAGCGGCTCCTCCGGTCAGACCGTGACCGTCGACGGCCACCGGCTCAAGGTGACGAACCTCGACAAGGTCCTCTACCCCGCGACCGGGACGACGAAGGCCGACGTCCTCGCCTACCTCGCGTCCGTCGCCGACGTCATGCTCCCCCACTGCGCGAACCGCGCCGCGACGCGCAAGCGCTGGCCCGACGGCGTCGACGGCCAGGTGTTCTTCCAGAAGAACGCCGGTCAGGGCGTCCCCTCGTGGGTGCGCACGCGGCGCATCGAGCACAAGCACAGCGTCAACGACTACGTGCTCGTCAACGACCTCGCGACGCTCACGTGGCTCGGGCAGACCGGTTCCCTCGAGCTGCACGTGCCGCAGTGGCAGTTCGGACGCACCGGCGTCCACCTCGACCCGGACCGCCTCGTGCTCGACCTCGACCCCGGTCCCGGCGCCGGGCTGCCCGAGTGCGCGGAGGTAGCCCGCCTCGCGCGGCAGATCCTCCAGGGCATGGGCCTGGACCCCCACCCGGTGACGAGCGGCTCCAAGGGCATCCACCTCTACGCCGCGCTCGACGGCAAGCAGGACGCCGCGGCCGTCTCCGCCGTCGCGCACGAGCTCGCGCGCTACCTCGAGGCCGAGCACCCCGACCTCGTCGTCAGCGACATGAAGAAGTCGCTGCGCGGCGGCAAGGTGCTCGTCGACTGGAGCCAGAACAACGGCAACAAGACGACCATCGCCCCCTACTCGCTGCGCGGGCGCGAGCACCCCACGGTCGCCGCGCCCCGCACGTGGGACGAGCTCGACGACCCCGACCTGCGACACCTCGACGCGGACGAGGTCGTCGAGCGCGTGCGCACGATCGGCGACCCGCTCGCCGCCCTCACGGCCGGCCACCTCTCGGCCCTCGAGCCCACGCCCGAGCGCATGGCGACGTTCGAGCGCAAGGGTGCCCCGGCGTCGGGCAGCGGGAGCACACCCGCCCGGGCCGACAGGTTGGCGCCCTACCGGTCGATGCGCGACGCCGCCAAGACCCCCGAGCCGGTCCCCGCCGACGCTCCCCCGACGAGCGACGGCATGAGCTTCGTCATCCAGGAGCACCACGCGCGCCGTCTGCACTGGGACTTCCGGCTCGAGCACGACGGCGTCCTCGTCAGCTGGGCGCTGCCGCGCGGCGAGCCGACCGACCCGAAGAAGAACCACCTCGCCGTCCAGACGGAGGACCACCCCCTCGCGTACGGAGCGTTCGAGGGATCGATCCCGAAGGGCGAGTACGGCGCGGGCGAGGTGACCATCTGGGACGCGGGGACCTACGAGCTCGAGAAGTGGCGCGACGGCGAGGAGGTCATCGTCACCCTCCACGGCGAGCAGCACGGCACCCGCCGCCTCGCCCTCATCCACACGCGCGGCCGCGGCGGCAAGGACGAGGAGAACAACTGGCTCATCCACCTCATGGCCCCGAAGGGCGCGCCGGGTCGTGGTGGGGGCGCGGCGGACGGGGAGGGGGCGCCGGGTCTACCATCCGCGGCTCGTCCCTCGCCGCTCCCGCCAGACCCGCCACGACCCGGCGCCCCCTCCCCGTCCTCCGCTTCGTCGTCGGTCACCGAACCGTCGCGAGCCCGCACGGACTGGCGACCCATGCTCGCTACTGCCGGGATCCCGTCCGACTTCGCCGACGGCGCCGGCGCGTGGGCGTTCGAGATGAAGTGGGACGGGTTCCGCACGCTCGCCGAGGTCTTCGCGGGGTCGGTGCGGCTGATCAGCCGGTCGGGCAAGGACATGACGGTCACGTACCCCGAGCTGCAGGCGCTCGCCGAGCAGGTCCCGGCGGAGGCGCTGCCCGTGGTGCTCGACGGCGAGATCGTCGCGCTCGACGCCCAGGGGCGCCCGAGCTTCCGGCGGCTGCAGCAGCGCGCGAACATCGCGAAGCCGGCGGACGTCGCCGTCGCGCGGCGCAAGGTGAAGGTCGACGTCATGGTGTTCGACGTCCTCGAGTCGGGCGGACGGTCGCACGCGAAGCGGCCCTACGACGAGCGCCGGGAGATCCTCGAGGAGCTGCTGGCGGGGGCACGTGCGCCGGTGCACGTGCCGCCCGCGTTCGACGGCGACCTCGACGCCGCGATGGGGACGTCGAAGCAGCTCGGGCTCGAGGGCGTCGTCGCGAAGCGGCGGGACAGCACGTACGTCGTCGGCCGGCGCTCGCAGCAGTGGCTCAAGCTCAAGCACGCCCGCTCGCAGGAGGTCGTCGTGGTGGGGTGGCGGCCGGGCCACGGGGACCGCACGCACCTCATGGGCTCCCTCCTGCTCGCCGTG
The DNA here is from genome assembly GCF_055181235.1 of Cellulosimicrobium sp. So1_17. Taxonomy (NCBI): domain Bacteria; kingdom Bacillati; phylum Actinomycetota; class Actinomycetes; order Micrococcales; family Promicromonosporaceae; genus Cellulosimicrobium; species Cellulosimicrobium sp. So1_17. The sequence goes on along the minus strand of NZ_CM143702.1, from coordinate 228,282 downwards.
CCCGACGACGGCCGGCTGGTCTACGTGGGCCGCGTCGGCTCGGGCTTCACGGACGGCGAGCGCCGCGAGCTCGTCACGGAGCTCGGGAAGATCGAGCGGACGACGCCCGCCGCAGTCGGCGTGCCGCGCGAGGACGCCCGCGACGCCCGGTGGGTCTCGCCGCGGCGGGTGGCGGAGGTCGTCTACGGGGACTGGACGGGGCGGCCCGAGGGCGGCGCCGAGGACGTGGCCGACGGTGACACGCCCCTCGGCAAGCTGCGTCACCCGGTGTGGAAGGGCTGGCGGCGGGACAAGTCGCCGGACGACGTCGTGGTCGAGCTGCCTCCGGCGTGACAGGGCACGAGAGGCGTTGACTCCCGCACCAGGGCACGGGACCGTGGGCGCGTCCGTGGTCACCCTCGACGCTGGAGACGCGCACCGTGCCTGATACGACGACCGACGGTCCCGAGACCGGCCCACCGCCCCGCGTGCCTCCTCGCTGGTTCGTCCGGACGGCGTGGGTGGTTCACCGGGCCTACTACCGCGTCACCGGGGGGCGGCGTGGGCTGTGGCGTCCTCGGCCCGCACGGTGGGGCACCCTCCTGCTGCGCACCGTCGGGCGGCGTTCGGGCCGGGAGCACGCCGTCATCGTCGGCTACCTCGAGGACGGGCCGAACCTCGTGACCCTGGCCATGAACGGCTGGGCGGCACCCGAGCCCGCGTGGTGGCTCAACCTCCAGGCGTTCCCCGACACGACCGTCGTGCTCCAGGGCGAGACGCGCGCCGTGCACGCCCGTGCGGCGCGTGGTGCGGAGCGCGACCGGCTCTGGGCGCAGTGGCGCGCGCTGGACGAGAAGCTCGACGGCTTCGCGGCCCGGCGGCCGACCGAGACGGCGGTGGTCGTGCTCGAGCCCCGGCGCCACGGGAACGACGCCTGACGTCGGCTCAGGTTTCGGCGCGGCCTGAGGATCGACGCGGCTCAGGGTTCGGCGCGGCTCAGGGCCGCTGCCTCGCGCGACGTCCGCAGGTGCGCGACGGCATGCTCCGCGGCGGCGTCGGCGTCGCGCGCTCGGACGGCGTCGAGGAGCACGCGGTGCTCGTCGACCATCTCCGCAAGGTCCTCGTGCTGGCCGAGGAGCCAGCGCACGCGGCTCGCGGTGACGGCGGTGATCTCGTCGAGCATGGGGTTGCCCGCCGCCGCGAGCAGGGCCTCGTGGAAGTCGGCCGCGGCCCGGCGGGCGGCGGTCGCGTCGCCGCGGGAGGCGGCACCGGCCTGGCGCGCGAGCGCGGCGTCGAGGGCGGCGAGCGCAGCAGGGTCGTGCCGTTCCGCCGCCCGACGCGCGGCCAGCTGCTCGAGCGCGGACCGGACCTCGAGGAGATGCTCGACGTCGCCGTCGGTGAAGGTCCGCACCACGGCCCACGTGCGCGGCCGGGGCGTGACGAGCCCTTCCGCGACGAGGACGCGCAGCGCCTCGCGCACCGGGACGCGGCTCACGCCGAGCTCGGCGGCGAGGTCGCGCTCGACGAGGCGGCTGCCGGGAGCCCGTGCGCCGTCGACGATCTGGTCGCGCAGCACCTGCTCGACGCGTCGGGCCTCCGGCTCGAACGGGCCGTCCGACGGCGCGCCGCCCTCGTCGGGGCGTCCCGCGCCCGTGCTCTCGGCGGTCATGCGTCCCATCCTCCCGGAGGTCCGTCGGTGCCGGTCCCCGGGCGCTCCGGATCGGCTCGGCCTCGGTCGCCCTCGATCGCAAATGGTATACCATCCGTGGATGTCGTCGTCCCGTCCGTCCGCTGCGAGCACTGCCGGTCGCGCCACCCGAGGCCCCGCCAGAAGCACCGCACTCACCACGTCGCTCGGCACGTTCCTCGCCGCCGTCGCGCTCACGGTGGTCGCGGCGTGCTCGACGGGGAGCACGACCGGGAGCGTGACCGAAGACCCGGCCGGAGCAGCCTCCACGTCCCCGCCCGCGAGCACGCCCGACGAGCCCACGCCTGCGCCCGACACCGCCGCGGCCCCTGACCCGACGGAGCTGACGGACCCGGCGGAGCCGCGACTCCTGCTCGCGACCGAGGCGGAGAGCGACGGGCTCGCGGTCGTCGACCCGACGGTGCGCGAGGGCAGCGCCGTCGTCGCGCGCGTCGTCGTCGGCCCGGCGCCGTGGGGCGTCGCGACGCACGGCCGCACGGCGTACGTCGCGACCGCGCAGGGCGTCGCCGTCGTCGACCTCGACGCGCTCGTGCGCACGGACCTCGTCCCCTATCGCGACTCTCCGTCCCGGGTCGGCTACGGCGAGTACCGCCGCGGCGGCATGGGCATCGCCGTCTCTCCCGACGGCGCGCGCGTCCACGTCGCGGTGCACCGCGGCGACGACTCGACGCTCGAGACGATCGACCTCGCATCGCGCGAGGTGGTCGCGAGCACGCCCGTCGGGCTGCGGCCCTTCGACGTGCTCGTCTCGGCCGACGGCAGCGAGGTCTACACGGTCGACCACGACGAGTTCTCCGTGCACGTCGTCGACACCACGACGTTCGAGGCGCGGCGCATCGAGGTCGCGCCGTTCGGCACCGAGGACGGGCTCGCGTCGTTCGAGAAGCCGCACTACGCCGTGCTCGACGACGACGGCACCCTCCTCCTGCCCTACCAGGGCAGGGTCCTCGTCCGGCTCGACCCGGCGACCGGTACGACGACGAGCGTCGCGTCCTCGGCCGACAGCCACCAGCACGGGGTCGCCCGCACGCCCGACGGCCGCGTCGTCGTCGTCGGCAACGGACCGTTCGGGAACGCGGTCGGCGGACCGAACGTCGCGGTGCTCGACCCGGCGACGGGCGAGGAGCGCGTCGCGCCGCTCGCACGCCGGCACGAGACCGTGACGACGTGGACAGACCCGGAGACGGGCGCGCCCCGGGCCGTCCTCGCCGGCGGGTACACCCAGGCCGAGGCGTGGGACGGCGCGACCGTCGTCGACCTCACGACCCTCGAGACGTACGAGATCCAGATCCCCGGGCGGCCCCAGGTGGTCGTCCCGCTGCCGGAAGGAACCGACCGATGAGCACCCCCGACCGCACCGCCCCGACGACGCCCCTCTCGCGATCCCTGACCGTGCTGCGCGACGTCCGCCCGTGGGGCGGCGAGCATGTCGACCTGCACGTCGCCGACGGCCGGATCGCCGCGGTGACGCCGCACGACCCGGCCGGGCCCGCGGCGTCGGGCACAGCACGCCCTGCCGACGACCCGGGCGGCGCCGACGGCGTCGTGGACGGACGGGGCCTGCTCGCGCTCCCCGGCCTCGTCAACGCGCACGCGCACGTCGACAAGAGCTGGTGGGGCAAGCCGTGGGTGAGCTACGGCGGCGAGGCGACGACGCAGGGTCGCATCGCGCACGAGCGGGCGCACCGCGACGAGCTCGGCATCCCCGGCGTGGACGTCACGCTCACCGTGCTGCGTGAGCTCGTCCGGCACGGCACGACGGCGATCCGCACCCACGTCGACGTCGACCTCGGGCTCGGGCTGCGCGGCATCGAGGTCGTGCGCGAGGCGCTCACGGAGCTCGGCGGTGCGGTGCACGCGGAGATCGTCGCGTTCCCCCAGGACGGCGTGCTGCGCCGACCCGGCGTGCTCGACCTCCTCGACGCGGCCGCCGTGGCGGGCGCCGAGCACGTCGGCGGGCTCGACCCGGCGTCGATCGACCGCGACCCGGTCGGCCAGCTCGACGGGCTCTTCGCGATCGCGGAGCGCCGGGGCGTCGGGATCGACGTGCACCTGCACGACGGCGGCGAGCTCGGCGCGTTCCAGGTCGAGCTGATGATCGACCGCACGCTGCGCGCAGGCCTGCATGGCAAGGTCAACGTCGCGCACGGCTTCGCGGTGGGGCAGCTGCCCGCGTCGCGCCAGGCGGACCTCGTCGCCGCGATGGGCGCGGCGGGCATCACCATGACCACGGTCGCCCCGATCGGCGCCGCCCCCCTGCCGCTGCACGCGCTGCGCGAGGCCGGGGTCGCCGTCGGGCTCGGGACCGACGGGATCCGCGACCTGTGGTCCCCCTACGGCACGGGCGACCTGCTCGCCCTCACGACCCAGCTCGCGCGCCTCTCGCGGTTCCGCCACGACGACGAGCTGGTCGCCGCGGCCCGGATCGCCACGGCGGACGCCGCCCGATTCGTCGGGCGCGACGTGCACGACCTCGTCGTGGGCGCGCCCGCGGACGTCGTGCTCGTCGACGCCGAGAACGTCCCCGACGCCGTCGTGCGCGCCCCGCGTCGTGCGCTCGTCGTGGCCGGCGGCCGCGTCGTCGCGCGCGACGGCGACGTGCTCGTCTGACGCGTCCCCGCTGCGGGACGGCACGGACCGGGCGCGTGGACGGCGGTCCTCCTCGGACCGCCGTCCACGCCTCGGGCGCTGTCGACGCGTCAGGCGAGCGGCGCCGTCGTGCGGGCGTGCTCGAGCGCCCAGTCGAGCGCGTGGTCGGCGACCGCCTCCCAGCCCGGCGCGGCGCACGTCCAGTGGTCGCGCCCGGCGAACTCGTAGTACTCGGTGACGGCCGGGCTCTTCTCCCAGTGCTTGGCGTTCGACCGGTTCACCGAGGGCGGCATGATGTGGTCCTTCTCGCCGCCGATGAACAGCAGGGGCGCACGGTCCGCGGAGTAGTCCACCCACGTGTCCTGGTGGCCGGGCTTGAAGTTCGCGATGAGGCCGTACTCCCAGACCCACGAGCCCGGCGCCGGGATGGCGTACCGGTCCCACACGGCGCGCGACTCCTCCGCGGAGAGCGTGTTCGTGAACGCGTAGTGGAACTCCTCCGGCGTGAACCCGACCGCGCGGTGCCGGTTCGCGGGGTTGCGCAGCGCCGGGAAGAGCGAGCGCGCCTGCGACGGCGGGTTGACGCGCACGCCCTCGGTGGGCGCCGAGTCGACGACGACGGCGGCCGCACCGAGCCCGCGAGCGAGCAGGAGCTGCGTGAGCGTCCCGCCGAACGAGTGGCCCATGATGATCGGCGGCGCGTCGAGCGCCTCGATCACCCCGGCGAGGTGGTCGACGGTCTCCGGGACGGTGAGGTCGGCGATGACCTGCGGGTTCTCCCGCAGCGCCTCCACCTCGATCTCGAAGCCCGGGTAGCCCGGGGTGAGGACACGCATCCCCTTCGCCTCGTAGTGCTCCACCCAGCCCTCCCAGCTCCGCGGGGTCATCCAGAGCCCGTGGACGAGGACGACGGTGCTCGGCCCGGGCGCAGCGCCCTCGGGTCCTGCGCCGGACGTGGTGCTCTCGGTCATGGTGCTTCTCCTCAGGAGTCGATGAAGTCGAGCAGGTCGGTGTGCAGCCGTTCGCGGTCGGTGTCCGGGAGCGCGTGCGGGCTGCCCTCGTAGACGACCAGCCGGGCCCCGTCGACGAGCTCGGCGGACCGCTTGCCGCCGACCTCGAAGGGCACGATCTGGTCGTCGTCGCCGTGGACCACGAGCGTGGGGACGTCGACCGCCGCGAGGTCGTCGCGGAAGTCGGTGGCCGAGAACGCCGCGATGCACTCGTAGGCGCCCCGGTGGCCGGTCGTCATGCCCTGGAGCCAGAACGCGTCGCGGAAGCCCTGGTCGACGTCGTTGTTGCGGTTGTGGCCGAAGAACGGGCCGTCGGCGAGGTCGCGGTAGAGCTGCGCACGGTCGGCGGCCTCGCCGGCACGGATCTGGTCGAAGACCTCCACGGGCAGGCCCTCGGGGTTGTCGTCCGTGCGGAGCATGAACGGCGGCACGGCCGAGACCAGCACGAGCCGGGCGACGCGCGCGGTGCCGTGCCGCCCGACGTACCGGACGATCTCGCCGCCGCCCGTCGAGTGACCGACGAGCGTCACGTCGCGCAGGTCGAGCGTCTCGATCAGCGTGGCGAGGTCGTCGGCATAGGTGTCCATCTCGTTCCCGTGCCACGTCTGGGTCGACCGCCCGTGCCCCCGCCGGTCGTGGGCGACCACGCGGTGCCCGTTCGTGGCGAGGAACAGCGCGGCGGCGTCCCAGGCGTCCGCGTCGAGCGGCCACCCGTGGCTCAGGACGACCGGGGTACCGCCGTCTCCCCAGTCCTTGTAGAAGATCCGTGCTCCGTCCTCGGTGGTGACGTACGGCATGCTGCCTCCTCGGGTGGTGCCGACGACCCGAGCCTGTCTCGGCGCCGCGGTCCGCGGACCACGTGCGGCACGTAGTCCCCGTGCACCCCGGGTGGTCGGACCGCGTCGCCGGTCCCCGCCCCGGCTCAGGTGGTCGTGCCGTGCGGGAAGCGCTCGCGCAGCTGCCGCCGGGACGAGACGCCGAGCTTCTGGAACACCTTGCGCAGGTGGTAGTCGACCGTGTTCGCGCTGATGAACAGCGTCGCCCCGATCTCGGCGTTCGTCTCCCCCCGCGCGGCGAGCCGGGCGATCGTCTCCTCCCGCGGTGTGAGGAGCGACGGCCTCGCGGTCCTGGCTCGCCGTCCCGGCGCCTCGCCGGTCGCCGCCAGCTCGGTCCGCGCCCTCTCGGCGAACGCCGCGGCTCCGGCGGCCTCGAACGCCACGAGCGCCGGGCCCAGCCACGCGCGCGCCTCGGCGCGACGTCGCTCGCGGCGCAGGCTCTCCCCCAGCAGGAGCCTCGACCGTGCCGCCTCGACGGGCGCACCGGCCTCGTCGAGCGCCTCGGCCGAGGCGTCGAGGAGGTCCGTCGACCCCGTCCCGGGGGTCACGAGGGCTCGGCACCGCAGGGCGACACCCCGCGCCCAGGGCGACCCGGTGGCGTCCGCGATCCGCTCGACCCGTGCGACGTGGCGCTCCGCCTCGCCGTCGTGGCCGCTGCGGACGGCCGCTTCGACGAAGTCCGGGAGCTGCAGCGGCGTGACCTGCAGGAACGGGTCGTCCACGAGCGACCGCAGAGCGACGTAGGCGTCGCGGTAGTGCCCCTGCGCGAGGTCGCGCACCGCGAGCGCCGCCCGCCCGCTCGACTCGACACCGCCGTACCCCGCCTGCCCGGCGGCCGCCGCCACGGCCTCGACCTGTGCCCGGGGGGCGTCGGTCCAGGCGAGGAACGCGACGTTGACCACCTGCTCGCCGTCGTAGCCGATGGCGCGACGCAGCTCGCGCACCTGCTCGACGAACTGGCTGGCGCGCCTCGGGGTGCCGCCGCTGAGCTCCGCGAGCGAGGAGATCCACAGACCCGTGTCGACCATCTGGAGCGAGCCGGCGTCGCGCGCCGCCTGGGTCACCTGCTCGAGCCACGCCGTGCGGGCCGGCAGGTCCCACAGGGCGGTCGCGAGCGCCACGCCCGCCGAGGCGTACGGGAGCACGGCGGGCCCCTCGAGCCCTCGCAGCGAGTCCAGGCCGTGCCGCAGCGTGGGCACGGCGTCCTCGGGGTCGTGCAGCACCAGGGCGCTCAGCGCGCGCAGCACCCGGGACGCCGCGTCGTCGCCGGTCCCCGCGCCGTCGTCGAGACGCCGGCCGAGCTCGTGCAGGGTCGTCCCGCGGCGGGAGCGCTCGGCGACCAGGGCGTACTCGAACGCGCGGACCAGCGCCTCCCGTTCCCGGTCCGGCTCGTGGCCGCGGAGCTGGTCCGCCGCCCGGAGGAGGTCGGCGGTCGCGTGGGCGAGCACGTCAGGGTCGCCCGTGAAGAGGCCCTGCGACACCCGGACCGCGGTCACCCGGGCCTGGTCGACCGGCGGGAGGCGCTCGACCGGGAGCCCGTCGAGCAGGGTGGCTCCGACCTGCGCCGCGCCAGCGGCGACGGCCGCCTCCGCGGCCGCGAGGACCCGGCGGTCGTGCGACCGGCCGGGCGGCGTCAGCTCGGCGGCGCGGGCGAGCACGCGCGCGCGGGAGACGAAGCCTCCCCGGGCGCCGGCGGCGTCCGCGACGGCCTCGAGCCGGTCGGCGACGGCGGCGTCCTCGCCCACGGTCGCCTTCGACGCGTGCCACGCCGCGAGCTCCGGCAGGTCGCACGCGTCGGCTGCCTCGGACAGCGCGCGGTGGGCGCGGCGCCGGTCCGGACCGGACGCGGCCCCGTAGGCGGCGGCCCGCAGGAGCGGGTGGCGGAACCGCACGGTCGCGCCGAGGGCGACGAGACCGTGCTCCTCCGCCTCGTCGGCGGCGCGCGGGTCGACGCCGAGAGCCGCGCACGCCTGCGACACCAGACGCACCGTGCCCGTCGCCTCGGCGGCGGCGACGAGGAGCCACTCCTGCACGGCCGGCGAGGTGCGCCGGACCCGCGTGAGGTAGTGGGCCTCGAGGTGCCGGCCGACCGGGACGGGCTCCTCGCCCACGGCCGACGCGCTGAGCTCCTGGGCGGTGAGCTCGTGCCCCAGGTCGACGAGGGCGAGCGGGTTCCCGCCCGTCGCCCGGACCACGCGCGCGACGACGAGCGGGTCGACGCCGCCCTCGAGGCTCGCGACGAGGAGCCGCGCACCGGACAGCGGGTCGAGCCCTCGCAGGGGCAGCACCGGGACTCCGGCGAGCACGTCGTCGAGACGGTCGTCGTCGCGGGACGCCATGAGCAGCGCGACCGGCTCCGCCCCGAGGCGGCGCGCGACGAACGCGAGCACCGCGACCGTCTCGGCGTCGAGCCAGTGCACGTCGTCGACGACGCACACGAGCGGTCGCTCGCGCGCGGCCGCCGAGAGGAGCTCGAGCACGCCGAGCCCGACGAGGAAGCGGTCCGGCGCCGTCCCGTCGGGCCGTCCGAGCACCGACCGCAGCGCGTCGCGGTAGGGCGGGGCGAGTCCGTCGACGAGGGCGTGCCACGGGCCGGTCAGACGGTGGAGACCGGCGTAGGCGATCCCGGACTCCGCCTCGTACCCGTCGACGCGCACGACGCCGACGCCGTCGAGCTCGGCGGTCGACGCCGCGAGGAGAGCGGACTTGCCGATGCCCGCCTCGCCGTGGACGACCAGAGCACCCGCGATGCCGTTCCGCGCGTCGCGCACGAGCGTCGCCACCTGGTGCAGCTCGTCGTCCCGTCCGAGCAGGTCCTCCGGCATGGCACCGAGGTCCTTCCGTCAGGAGCGCGGACGCTCCGCCTGGTCCTGACGGGAGCGTAGCGACCGGTCCCCCTCGGCGACACCCCTGCGGGGTCGCGACCTGCGGCGATGAGTTCTGCCCGGGGTCACCGTCTACCCCCTCGAGACCATCGCCCCACCCTCCCGAGGAGAGCCATGAGCACCCAGATCTTCGTCAACCTGCCCGTCAAGGACCTCGACGCGTCCAAGGCGTTCTACACCGCGCTCGGGTACTCGGTGAACGAGCAGTTCACGGACGAGAACGCGTCGTCGATCGTCATCAGCGACGCGATCTACGTGATGCTCCTCACGGCGGAGTTCGCCAAGCAGTTCACGAACAAGTCGATCGCGGACGCCACCTCGACGACCGAGGTCATCAACGCGCTCGGCGTGGAGAGCCGGGAGGCCGTCGACCGCATCGCCGACGCCGCGTTCGCCGCGGGCGCGACGGCGGTCAAGGACCCGCAGGAGGAGGGCGGGTTCATGTACTCGCGCAGCTTCGCGGACCTCGACGGCCACCAGTGGGAGGTCCTGTACATGGACCCGAGCGCGCTCGAGGGCTGAGACCTCCGGGAATCGAACGTGATGGCTCGCCGTTGCCGCCCGTATGCGAGCCATCACGTACTCCCGCTACGGCGGTCCCGACGTCCTCGAGCTCACGGAGCTCCCCACGCCCAAGGTGGGCCCGGACTCCGTGCTCGTCCGCGTGCGCGCCGCGAGCGTCAACCCTGTCGACTGGAAGGTCCGCGAGGGCTACCTCGACCAGGTCATGGACGCGGCGTTCCCGGTGGTGCCGGGCTGGGACGTCGCGGGCGTCGTCGAGCAGGTCGGCCTCGACACCCCCGAGTACCAGGTCGGCGACGAGGTGTACGGCTACGTGCGCAAGGACGTCGTGGGCGGCGAGGTCTCGGGCGGCACGTTCGCCGAGCTCGTCGCGGCACCGGTGCGCACCCTCGCGCACAAGCCCGCGGCCTGGTCGTTCGAGGAGGCCGCTGCCGTCCCGCTCGCCGGTCTCACGGCGTACCAGACCATCCGTCGCACGGGCGTCCAGCCCGGCCAGACCGTGCTCGTGCAGGCGGCGGCCGGTGGTGTCGGGTCCTTCGCGGTGCAGGTCGCACGCTCGGTGGGCGCGCGCGTGATCGGCACCGCGTCTGAGAAGAACCACGACTTCCTGCGCTCGCTCGGCGCGGAGCCGGTGACGTACGGGGACGGTCTGGCGGACCGCGTCCGGGCGCTGGCTCCCGAGGGCGTCGACGTCGTCCTCGACTACGTGGGCGGCGACGCGCTCGACTCCGTCCCGGACGTCCTGCGCGACGGCGGCACGGTCGCGTCGATCACCGACGCCCGGGCGCGCGACGAGCTCGGCGGTCACTACGTCTGGGTCCGGCCCGACTCCGCCGACCTCGCCGAGCTCGCACGGCTCGGCGACGCGGGGGTGCTGCGCCCCGAGGTGGCCGAGGTCTTCGACCTCGCGGACGCGGCCGCGGCGCACGAGCTCAGCGCGTCGGGACACGTGCGCGGCAAGGTCGTCGTCCGCGTCTGACCGAGCGCGGAGCGCCCTCACGGACCGGCCCTCACGGACCGGCCCGCGCGGGACCGGACGTCGCGGGATCAGGCGTCGGGGAGCTCACGGACCGGGGACGTGAGCTCCCCGCCGGCGTCGCCCGTGTTCACGGTGCCCTGCCGCTCGACGAGCACGACGGCCGTCTCGACGGCGGCGCGGGGGCGGTGCTCCACGCCGCGCGGCACGACCAGCACGTCGTGCGGCCCGAGGACGACAGGGCGCTCGACGCCGTCCTCGCGCAGGTCGACCGTCAGCTCGCCCGCGAGCACGAGGAACAGCTCGTCCGTCTCGGGGTGCGTGTGCCAGACGAACTCGCCGAGCACCTTGACGACCTTGACGTCGTCGTCGTTGACGCTCGCCACGCGGTGCGGCTGCCAGTGGCCGTCGAACGCGTCGAGGGCGGCGAGGAGGTTGCGGGCACCGGTCATGCCCACACCCTGCCACGCGCCGTCGTGCCCGGACCTCCTCCTGGTGCCACGCTTGCCCCATGAGCAGCAGCCCGACGTCGCCCGCCCACCCCACCGCGTTCGGACCCGAGGTCTACGCGACGCGGCGCGTCCGCGCGGCGGAGCAGGCGCGCGCGGCCGGGCTCGCCGGCCTCCTCGTGTCCCCCGGCCCCGAGCTGGCCTACTTCACCGGGTACACCCCGACCGCGGTCACCGAGCGCCTCACCCTCCTGGCGATCCCGGCGACGCTCCCGGACGCCGGGGAGGCGGCCGTCGTCGTGCCGCTCCTGGAGCGCGGCGACCTGCTGCGCGGCGCGGGGACGGACGGCCTGGAGGTCGTGCCGTGGCGCGACGGCGACGACGAGCACGCGACGGCCGCGCGGCTCCTGGAGCCCGCCGGGTCGTACGCGGTCTCCGACTCGACGTGGGCGCTGCACGTGCTCGGCCTGCAGCGCACGCTCCCGGACGCGCGGTTCGTCGCGTTCACGCACGCGCTGCCGATGCTGCGCGCGGTCAAGGACACCGCCGAGATCGAGCGGCTCGCCGCCGCCGGTGCCGCCGCCGACGCCGCGTTCGCCGACGTCCTGCAGGTGCCGTTCGCGGGCAGGCGGGAGACCGAGGTCGCCGCGGACCTCGACCGCTTCCTGCGCGACCACGGCCACGAGCAGGTCGACTTCACGCTCGTCTGCTCGGGGCCGAACGGCGCCGACCCGCACCACGAGGCCGACGACCGCGTCATCGAGCCCGGGGACATGATCGTCCTGGACTTCGGCGGGCTGCGGGACGGGTACGGGTCGGACACGAGCCGCACGGTCCTGGTCGCCGGGGGCGCGCCGGACGGCACGGACGAGGCCGCGCTCGCCGAGCAGCGCGAGGTGTACGACGTCGTGCGTCGCGCGCAGCAGGCCGGGGTCGACGCGGTGCGTCCCGGCGCGACGTGCCAGGACGTCGACCGCGCGGCCCGTGCCGTCATCACCGACGCGGGCTACGGCGAGTTCTTCGTGCACCGCACGGGCCACGGCATCGGCACGACGACGCACGAGCCGCCGTACATGGTCGAGGGCGAGGAACGGGCGATCGAGCCCGGCATGTGCTTCTCCGTCGAGCCGGGCGTCTACCTGCCGGGCCGGTTCGGGGTCCGGATCGAGGACATCGTCGTCGCGTTCCCTCCCGACGCGCCCGACGGCGCCCGTCGCCTCAACACCTCGACGCACGACCTCCAGGTCGTCTCCTGAGCATCGTCTCCCGAGCCGTGCTCGCTCGGCGGGGTCGTCCCGCTGCACGCCTCCCGCGGCACGGCAGCGCCCCGGTCACGCGCGCGGGGCCGAGCCGCCGCGCACGTGCTCGTTGCGGATGCCGACCCAGCTGAGCACACCGCCGAGGAACAGCAGCGCCGCGGTGACGACGAGCGAGCGGTGGAACCCGTCGAGGTCGAGGACCCCGCCGACGATCACCCCGGCGAACGCGATCACGACCAGCCCGGCCACGCGCGACACGGCGTTGTTCGCCGCGGACCCGATGCCGGCGTCGGACGCCGGGATGGACCCGAGGATCGCGGACGTGAGCGGCGCGACCGTCATCGCGAGCCCCAGCCCGAAGAGCACCATGCCCGGCAGGACCTGGGTGACGTACACCGCGTCGTCGGTCGTCGTGAGCAGGAGCAGGTAGCCCACGCCACCGACGACCGGCCCGACCGTCATGAACAGGCGTGGCCCGTAGCGGCCCGCGAGCGCCCCGAACCGGGTCGAGAGCGCGAGCAGCAGCAGCGTGATCGGCACCTGGGCGAGACCCGCCTGCGTCGCGCTGTAGCCGCCGACCTGCTGGAGGAACACCGTGACGACGAACCCGCCGAAGTAGAGCGCGCCGTAGATCGCAGCCGTCGCCAGGTTGCCCCAGGCGAAGTTGCGCACCCTGAACAGCCGCGGCGGGAGCATCGGGTCCGGGGCGCGGAGCTCCCAGACGACGAACGCGACGAGGCAGGCCACGCCGACGAGAGCCGGCCCCCAGACCACCGGGCTCGACCACCCGAAGCGGCCCTGCTCGATGAGCGCGAACACGGTCCCGGCGAGGCCGACGGCCGCGAGGGTGGCGCCGAGCGTGTCGATCCGCCGTCCCGCCGCGGAGCCCTCCTCGGCGGCGCTCCGCGGGATCCCGCGCAGGAGCCACAGCGTCGCCCCGACGGGGACCACGTTGATCCAGAAGACCCAGCGCCACGAGAACGCGTCGACGAGGACGCCGCCGAGCAGCGGCCCGACGATCGACGCCGTGCTCGTCCACGCGGTCCAGGAGCCGATGGCGCGGGACTGCCGCTCGCCGTCGAACGTGGAGATGATCATGGCGAGGGAGCTCGGGACGAGCAGCGCCCCGGCGACGCCCTGGAGGCCGCGCGCGACGACGAGGACCAGCCCGTCCGGCGCGAGCGCGCACGCGACGGAGGTCACCGCGAAGCCGACGAGGCCGACGGCCATGACGCGGCGCCGGCCGTGGACGTCCGACAGCGACCCGGCGAGGAGGATGAGCGACCCGAGCGTGATCATGTACGCGTCGACGACCCACTGCTGCAGCGCGAGCCCCGTGACAGGGCCGGTCGTGAGCTCGTCGGAGATCGCGGGCAGCGCGACGTTGACCACCGAGCCGTCGAGGAACGAGACGAACGACGCGAGGATCGCGACCACCAGCACGCGCTGCGGCACCGTCACCGCACCACGATCCCCCGCTGCGCGGGGGTCTGCATCTCGTCTCGACGCCATACCTTGAGGTAGGTATGCTGCGGACATGATCTCGACGAGCGCGCGGGACCGCCTCGTGGCCGCGGCGCAGGACCTCTTCTGGGCACAGGGGGTGGGCGCGACGAGCCCGCGACAGGTGCTCGACGCGAGCGGAGTGGGGCAGGGCAGCCTCTACCACCACTTCCCGTCGAAGCACGACCTCGCGAGCGCGGCGGTGCACGCGACCACGAGCGGCGCTCTCGACGCCGCCCGCCAGGACCTCGACCGCCCCGGCACCGCTCGCGACCGCCTCGTCCGCTACCTCGAGCGCCCCCGGCCCGCGCTCGCCGGCTGCAGGGTCGGCCGGCTCGTGAGCGACCAGGCCGTCATGGACGACGCCGCCCTCACCGCCGACGTGCGGGCCTACTTCGTCGGCCTCGTGGACCTCGTCACCGCCGTCCTGCGCGAGGACGGGCTGCCCGACGACGCAGCCCGGGACCGCGCGCTCGCCGCGGTCGCGATCGTGCAGGGCGGGTACGTCCTCGCCCGCGCGCTCGACGACCCCGACGCCATGGCCGGCGCGGTCCGCGGGTTCGTCGCGCTCCTCGACGCCGATGGCACCCCACTCACCGCCAGCGCTCCCGCGCCAGACGACCCGGAGGACGAATGACCGACGGCACCGACAACACCGACAGCCCGACGCTGCGCGACCGGCTCCGCGCCCTGCCCGTGCTCGGCCCCGACCTGCCCGGTCTCGCCGTGGACGCGGCGCCCGACGATCCCGTGACGCTGTTCGTCGACTGGCTCCAGGACGCGATCGACGCCGGCGTTCCCGCCCCCCACGCCGCGACCCTGTCGACCGCCGACGCCGGCGGCCGCGTCGATGCCCGGACCCTGATCCTCAAGGACGTCGGCCCGGGCGGGTGGGCCTTCGCGACGCGCTCCGACTCCCCCAAGGGCATCGCGCTCGCGCAGAACCCGAACGCGGCGCTGACGTTCCTGTGGCGCGAGCGCGGCAGGCAGGTCCGCGTGCGCGGCCCGGTCGTGCCGCTCGGTGCCGAGGTGTCGGCGGCCGACTTCCTCGCCCGGTCCGACTTCTCGCGCGCGACGGCGCTCGCGGGGCAGCAGAGCACGACCCTCGCCTCGCGGGCGCAGTACCGCGAGGCGTGGGACGCGGCTCTCGCCCGCGTGCGCACCGAGCCGGAGCTCGTGCTCGACACCTGGACCGCGTACGCGCTCGAGGCCACGACGGTCGAGTTCTGGGCGTCGTCGCCGGGCGACGGCCAGACCCGCCTGCGCTACACCACGTCGGCGACGCCTCCGTCGCCCGACGACCCTCCCTCCCCCGGCTGGACGAAGGAGCTCCTGTGGCCCTGACCGACACCCCCGACGCCCGCGCCGTGCCCGACGTCGAGGCCGTCCGCGACGACGCGCGGGCAGCCCTCGCCGCCGTCACGCGCTCGGCGGGCGAGCTCGACGCCGCCGCGCTGGCGGCGCCGTCGCTCCTGCCCGGCTGGTCGCGCAGCCACGTGCTCGCGCACGTCACGGCGATCGGCGAGGCGATGGCACGCCAGGCCGAGCGCGCCGCGGCGGGCGAGCTGGTCGAGGTGTACGACGGCGGCGCCCCAGGCCGCGAGGCCGGTATGCAGACCGGGGCGCGATGCACCGTCGTCGAGCACGTCGCGGCGCTCACGGCGCTCGCCGAGCGGCTGGAGGCCGCGTGGCCGGCCCCCGGCTCGTCCGGCTGGGTCGCGGCCGTCTCCTACCGCGACGGCACCGTCGTCGACGCGCTCGTCGCGTGGTGGCGCGAGGTCCGACTCCACGCCGTCGACCTCGACGCGGGGATCGGGATCGGCACGTGGCCGCCGGCGCTCGCCGAGCACCTGCTGGACTTCCTCGCCGTCCGACTGCCCCAGGACGTCGAGGTGGCGATCGACCCGGCAGCGGCGCAGCCCCAGTCCGGGACCGAGACCGAGACCGAGACCGAGACCGAGACCGAGACCACGGTGACCGGTTCGCTGCTCGATGTCGCGGCCTGGCTCGCGGGCCGCACGCCCGAGACCGTCCCGCACGCGTGGCGCGCGGGGACGCACGTCGACCTCCCGCAGATCGGCCCGTGGCCCTCGCCGTACTCCCCGCCGGCGACGTAGTACCGCAGTCGCGCGAAGTAGTACCGGAGTCGCGCGAAGTAGTACCCCGGTTGCGGGAAGTAGTACCCGTGCAGGACCGGGGTGCTACCTCGGCGAGCTGCGGTACTACCTCGGCGTCCGGGACCTTGGTCCTCGAGGAATGTGACGCACGCCCGTGACGCACCGCACACTTTGTGCACTCTGTCACAAGCGTAGAATCGCACCGTGTCGAGTCGAGCGAGCAACCCCGCAAGCACCGCAGACCAGATCGACGTAGCCCTCATCGGCGGTGGCATCATGAGTGCCACCCTGGGAGCTCTCATCAACGTCCTGGAGCCCTCCTGGACGGTGCGCATCTACGAGCGCCTGGACGCCGTCGCGCAGGAGTCGTCGAACCCCTGGAACAACGCCGGGACCGGCCATGCCGCCCTGTGCGAGCTCAACTACACCCCTGAGCGACCCGACGGCTCGATCGACATCGCCAAGGCGGTGACGATCAACGAGCAGTTCGAGGTCTCGCGCGAGTTCTGGCACCACCTCCTCACGACGGGCGCCCTCCCGCAGCCGGCGAGCTTCATCTCCCGCACCCCGCACATGACCTTCGTGCGCGGCACGGAGAACGTCGACTACCTGCGCCGCCGCTTCGAGACGCTGCGCCAGCACCCCCTGTTCAGCGAGCTCGAGTTCTCCGACGACCCCGCGGTCGTCGCGCAGTGGGCCCCCCTCCTCGTCGCGGAGCGCGACGGCGACGAGCCGATCGCCGCGACGCGCGCCACGAGCGGCACCGACGTCGACTTCGGCGCCCTTACGCAGCAGCTCGTGGACCACCTCGTCGCGAGCGGCACGCAGCTCTTCCTCGAGCACGAGGTGAAGAACCTCAAGAAGACCAAGGACGGCCGCTGGCGCCTCACGGTCAAGGACCGGTCGTGGAACGCGCCCGCGCGCCGCTCGACCGTCGAGGCGCGCT
The DNA here is from genome assembly GCF_055181235.1 of Cellulosimicrobium sp. So1_17. Lineage (NCBI taxonomy): Bacteria > Bacillati > Actinomycetota > Actinomycetes > Micrococcales > Promicromonosporaceae > Cellulosimicrobium > Cellulosimicrobium sp. So1_17. The sequence continues at coordinate 211,503 of NZ_CM143702.1, read as the reverse complement.
TCGTCTTCGTCGGCGCCGGTGGCGGCGCGCTCCCGCTCCTGCAGAAGGCCGGCATCCCCGAGGCCAAGGGCTACGGCGGCTTCCCGATCAGCGGCGAGTTCCTGCGAACCGACGACCCCGAGCTCGTCGCGCAGCACCAGGCGAAGGTCTACGGCAAGGCCGACGTCGGCTCCCCGCCGATGTCCGTCCCGCACCTCGACACGCGCGTCGTCGACGGCAAGAGCTATCTCATGTTCGGCCCGTACGCCGGGTTCAGCCCCAAGTACCTCAAGAAGGGCAAGTACCTGGGCCTGTTCACGTCGTTGCGCCTGCACAACCTGGGCTCGATGATCGGCGCGGGCGTCAAGAACCTCGACCTGACGCAGTACCTCGTCGGGCAGCTCCTCGCGAGCCCGGAGACGAAGTTCACGGCGCTCCAGGGCTTCATGCCGACGGCGCACCCCAAGGACTGGGAGACCATCACCGCGGGCCAGCGCGTCCAGGTCATCAAGAAGGACCAGGACGGCAAGGGCGTCCTCGAGTTCGGGACTGAGGTCATCGCCGCGGCCGACGGGTCGATCGCGGGCCTGCTCGGAGCGTCTCCGGGCGCGTCGACCGCCGTGCCGGCCATGATCGACCTGCTCGAGCGCTGCTTCCCGAACCGCTTCACGAAGTGGCGTCCCGAGCTCGCGACGATGATCCCGAGCCTCGGCCAGGCGCCGTGGGAGGCCGAGGAGCTCGAGGGCCTCGACCAGCTCACCGGCGACGCGGACCTCGACGTCTCGACGCGCGCCTGACCCGACGGCGCCCCGACGACGACGGCCCGGCCCTCCACGGAGGTCCGGGCCGTCCCGCGTCCCGGCGCGCCACGCCTCGACGCACGCGGTCCCGACGCGCGGCTCAGCGACGGTCGAGCTCCTGAGCGCCCGGTACCTCGCCGGAACCTGCGGGGAACCAGGGGTGCGCCGGGTCCTCGCGGCGCACCGCGAGGGCCACGACCGTCGAGCCGACGACGACGAGGAGGGCGATCACGCCCCAGAGGATGTCCATGCCTCGAGCATCGTCGGGCGCGCCGCGCCGGACGAGTGGCAGGACCGACGCGTGTCGACAAGATCCTGCCAGCGGCGTACGGTCGGGCCATGATCCGCACCGTCGCGGCCGTCGTGAGCGACGGCCTGGCCCCGTTCGAGTTCGGCGTCGTCTGCGAGGTCTTCGGCCTCGACCGCAGCGACCAGGGCGTCCCGCGCTTCGACTTCCGGGTCTGCGGTCCGGTCGCGGGAGAGCCCGTGCGCACCTCGGTGGGTGCCCAGGTCGTCCCCGCGCTGGGTCTCGACGCGGTCGACGACGCCGACCTCGTCGTGGTCCCGGCCATCCGCATCGGCAGCCACTACCCCGAGGCGGTGCTCGACACGATCCGTCGCGCCTCGGCGCGCGGCGCGACGCTGCTCAGCGTGTGCTCGGGCGTGTTCGTCCTGGCCGCGGCCGGCGTCATCGACGGCCGCCGCGTCACGACGCACTGGATGCACGCCGACGAGCTGCGGAGGCGGCACCCGACGCTCGACATCGACCCCGACGTGCTCTTCGTGGACGACGGCGACCTCATCACGAGCGCGGGGACGGCCGCGGGGATCGACGCGTGCCTGCACCTCGTCCGGCGCGAGCTCGGGTCCCGGGTCGCGAACGTCATCGCGCGCCGCATGGTCGTCCCGCCCCAGCGCGAGGGCGGGCAGCGGCAGTTCGTCCAGCGCCCCGTCCCGGAGGCCGAGGAGGACTCGTTCGCCGAGCTCCTCGACTGGATGACCGAGCATCTCGACGAGCCGCTGACGGTTCGCGACCTCGCCCGACGCGCCCACACGTCGGAGCGGACGTTCGCGCGGACGTTCGTCGCCCAGACCGGCACGACGCCGCTCGCCTGGCTCACCGCACAGCGTGTCGCCCACGCCCAGACGCTCCTCGAGGAGACGCGGACCGACCTCGAGGACGTCGCGCGCCGGTGCGGCTTCGGGTCGGCAGCGCTGCTGCGCCACCACTTCCGTCGGGCCGTCGGGGTCACGCCGACCGAGTTCCGGCTCACGTTCCGCCACGCCGCCTGACAGGCCTTCGCGGCTTCTTCACGCCGTGGACGATTGCGAACAACCTACGGTCCCGTAGGATCGGCACATCTGCACCACGAGCACCCGCTCAACTCCGCGGCTGGGAAGTCGACTCGATCCCCTTGCAAGGATGCACATGACTTCTGCCGCCGTCCGTCCGGGCTTCCGGGCCACCCGACCCAAGACCGACGACGGCGCAGCCGTCACCAGCACCTACACCGCCCTCTCGCGAACCGTGCGCGACGCAGGTCTCCTCGAGCGGGCGCAGGGCTACTACCTGTGGACGCTCGGCTTCCTGACGCTCGCGCTGGGCGGCGTCGTCACCGGCATCGTCCTCCTGGGCGACTCGTGGTTCCAGCTCCTCATGGCCGCAGCACTCGGCCTGATCTTCACGCAGTTCGCGTTCGTGGCGCACGAGGCCTCGCACCGCCAGGTCTTCGCCTCGGGTCCCGTCAACGACCGGGTCGGGAAGATCCTCGCCAACGCCGTCGTGGGCATCAGCTACTCCTGGTGGATGAACAAGCACACGCGCCACCACGCGAACCCGAACCGACGTGGCAAGGACCCCGACATCGACCCGGACGTCATCGTCTTCCTCGGCGAGGACGCCGGGCGGGCCACCGGCATCAAGGCGTTCATCAACCGCTACCAGGGCTGGTTGTTCTTCCCGCTCCTCACCCTCGAGGGCCTCAACCTCCACGTCACCGCGTTCCGCAGCCTCATCACCGGCAACGCCGTGCGTGCCGACCTGCGCACGCGGATGACGGAGCTCGCGATCATCGTCGTGCGGCTCGCGACCTACGTCGCCGTGATCTTCTGGGCGCTCCCGCTGGGCATGGCGTTCGCGTTCCTCGGGGTCCAGCTCGCCGTGTTCGGCGTGTACATGGGGGCGTCGTTCGCGCCGAACCACAAGGGCATGGCGATCATCCCCGAGGACAGCAAGATCGACTTCCTCTCGAAGCAGGTGCTCACGTCGCGGAACATCCGCGGGGGCTGGTTCATGAACATCCTCATGGGCGGTCTCAACTTCCAGATCGAGCACCACCTGTTCCCGAGCATGCCGCGGCCCCACCTCGCGCGGGCGCGCGACATCGTGCGAGAGCACTGCAGCAACCTCGGGCTGCCCTACACGGAGACGAGCCTCGCCCAGTCCTACGCGATCGTGGTCCGGTACCTCAACGAGGTCGGGCTGTCGGCGCGCGACCCGTTCGACTGCCCCATGTTCAAGCAGCTGCGCAAGGTCTGAGCCGCCAAGCAGCTGCGCAAGATCTGAGCCGTCGTCAGGACGACGCAGCGTGCCCGTGACGCCAGTAGCCGACGAAGTCGACGTGCGTCTTGGGTACGCCGCGGTCGTTGACGAGGTGTCGGCGGACACCGGTCACCAACGACGACTCGCCGACGGCGTACGCGTACACGGGGGCTGACGGCAGCTCGGCCGCGAGCACCGCGTCGAGCGCGAGCCGACCGGGCAGGGCGTGGCCGTCGTCGGCACCCGGCACGTCTGCGGCGGGCACGTCCGCGGAGGGCACGTCTGCAGGCACCTCCGCGGTCGGAGCACCGTCCGCCCGCGCGATCCAGCGCAGCTCGACCCCGGCAGGGACGCGGAAGTCCTGGACGTCGGCCAGGTCGGGCACTTCGACGATCGCGAGGCCGCGCGCGTCGTCGGGCAGGGACTCGCAGATGCCGGCGACGGCGGGCAGCCCGGTCTCGTCGGCGACGACGAGCGTCCAGTCGTGCGCGACGCGCGGGTTGTACCCGACGCCCTGGTCGAGCAGCCCCACGCGCTCCCCCGGCTCCGCGGTCAGTGCGAAGCGTGACGCCGGCCCCTCGTCGCCGTGGACGACGAAGTCGACGTCCATCTCGCGCAGGTCGGGCCGCACCGCACGCACCGTGTAGTTGCGCACGAACGGCCGCCGCGCCCTGGGCGTGGCGAGGTACTGGACGTACCACAGGCCCGACGAGCGTGTCGGCAGGCTCAGCGCGTCCTGGTCGGGCCGCGCGAGGAAGAGGCGGAACCACTGGTCGTACCCCATCGGGGTGAAGTGGTCCATGCCCTCGCCGCCGAGCGTCACCCGGACGACGTGCGGGCTGACGCGCTTCGACCCGACGACCTCGAGCGTCAGGACGTGCGCGTCGGCAGGCTTGACGATCTTGAAGTTCGCCACCGTCGGCTCCTCGTTCCTCCACGGGTCGGTACCCGGCACGCTGCCGGACGACCGATCACCGCCCGGGGCGATCGCAGGAGAGCCTAACCTCACCTCGGCGTCGCGTCGATGTGCTCGACGCCACACGGCCGGTGCGCCGTCGATCGCTGCCCGCGGTGCCGACCGGCCGGTCCGGCCTGGCATGCTCGGACCGTGGAGCTTCCCCTCGTCTGGTCCCTGGTCCTCGTCCTGACGGGCGTGTGGACCCTCGTCATCTGGCCGCGCTTCTGGCAGCGCATCGCGAAGGACCCGAGGTCCCGTGACGCCGACGGCGGCGCGACGCGGTTCCTCACCGTGCATGCCGTGCTCATCGGCGTGTCGCTCGCGCTCGGCGTGGCCGTCGGCGTCCTCGGGGTCGTCACGCTCGTCTGAGCGTCGAGCCGTCGCCCGACCGTCCGTGCCGCGTCGCCCGCGGTCAGCGACGGCGGAGCCCGGCGAGCCGCTCCGGGTTGCGGAACACGAGCACGCGCGCCACGCGGTCGTCGTCGAGCTCGACCGTCCCGGCCATCACGGGCACGCCGCCGGACGTCCACACGATCCCGACCGCGCCGTTGATCTCCGCCGGCTCCGACGCCAGCTCACGCACCTCCGGCTTCGCCGCGAGCCCGAGGAGCAGGCGCGCGACCTTCTCGACGCCGCTGACGGGACGCAGCGCCGCACGAACCCGGCCGCCGCCGTCCATCACGACGGCGACGTCCGGCGCGAGCGCCGCGACCACGGCGTCCAGGTCGCCGGTCGTGCAGGACTCCATGAACCGCCGCACGACCTCGTGCTGCTGGTCGCCCGAGGCCGTGAAGCGGGGACGTCGCGAACGCACGTGCTCGCGCGCGCGGTGAGCCGTCTGACGCACGGCCTCGGGCGTCCGGTCGAGCACGCGCGCGACCTCGTCGTGGTCCAGCGCGAACACCTCGCGCAGCACGAAGACCGCGCGCTCGAGCGGGCTCAGCGTCTCCAGCACGACGAGCATCGCTATCGAGACGTCGTCGGCACGCTCGACCTGGAACGCGGCGTCGGGCGTCGTGAGCAGCGGGTCGGGGAGCCACGGCCCGATGTACGTCTCGCGCTGCGTCCGCAGCGTCCGCAGCCGGTTGAGCGCGAGACGCGTGGTGATGCGCACGAGGTAGGCGCGCGCGTCCACCACGTCGTCGCGGTCGTCCGCGGACCAGCGCAGCCACGTCTCCTGGACCACGTCCTCGGCGTCCGCAGCGGCGCCGAGCATCTCGTACGCGACCGTGAAGAGCAGCCGGCGGTGGCGGGCGAACGGCGCGACGAGCGCGTCGCTCCCGTCCTGCCCGGGCCACCCGCCGTCGTCGCTCACTCCCCCAGCCTGCCGGAGCCACCGGCCGCGTGACCACCGGCGGCGCCCAGGGCCCCCGCGGGCGGCACCGCGCACCGGTCGCCGAACCCCTGGCTCGTCAGACCGAGCGCCGCGTTGACGCGGCTGCGCAGGTTCTCCACCGCGACAAGTGCCGTGAGCTCGACGAACGCCGCGTCGCCGAGGTCGGCCCGCAGGTCCGCCGCGAGCTCGTCGGAGACCGTCGGCGGCGTCGCCGTCATCGCCTGGGCGTACTCCAGGACCCGGCGCTGCGTCGCGGTGTAGACGTCGCTGTCGCGCCACGCCGGGACGTCGTGGAGCAGCCGAGGGTCGACGTCGCCGTGCTCGGACTCCCAGTACCCGAAGTCGACGCACCACGAGCAGCCGATGTCCACCGCCGCCGCCATGACGGCGAGTGCGGCGTGCGCGGGTTCGAGCGCGCGCCACCGCGCCACGCCGGCCTCGAGCACGCAGTAGGTCGTGGCGACACGGGCGTTGTGCCCGACGGCCGCCAACGGGTCGAGCACCGCGCCGTACCGACGACGCGACAGCGCGGCGAGCGTGCGGTTGAGCAGCGTGCGGGGCGGGTCCAGCGAGATGCGGGCCATGGGGTGCTCCTTCCGGTCCGGCACGTGGTCGCGCCGGTGCCATGAGGACACGCCGGCACCCGCCGTCGTGACACGATCCGGCCGCTCGCCGTCGTGGCGTGCGTCACACCAGCTCTCCGCCGGCACGCACGGCGGTCAGGATCGAGGTCACGGACGGTGCGACCGCTTCTCGTTGCCGCGCCGGTAGTTCCCCGTCGCGCGCGCGAGGAGGAGCTGCACCTCGCGCTCGTCCCCCCGGGCCTCGGCGCGACCGAGCGCGGCGACCAACCTGTCCGCCGAGGCGCCCGCGACCGTGACGACGACGCGGCCACCGCGGGCGACCCGCACGCGACCGTCCTGGGTGACCTGGTGGTCGAACGGGTCGGGGAACGCGTCGTCGGGCATGCGGGAGACGCTAGGCCCGCGAACGCCGCGAGCGCACGTCCATTTCCGCGGTCACGCCCTCGCCCGGTCGCCGCTGCGGCGCCGCTCGCCGCGGCCCGTGAGGTCGGCGAGCGCGGAGTACCGCGGCACCCAGCGCACCAGCGCCGCTGTCGAGGCGCCGCCGAGAGCCGCGGCGGCCCAGATCCCCGCGGCGAGCGACCCGAGCGCCGCGCCCGCGGCCAGCACGAGCGGCCCGAGCGCGTCGCCCGTGTCCTGGAACAGCCGCCACACGCTGAGGAAGGTCGGGCGCACGTCGGCCGGGGCGACGTCGGCCCCGAGCGTCATGACGATCCCCGAGCCCATGCCGTTCCCGATGCCGAGGAGCGCCGCGACGACCGCGAGCGCCACGGCAGTGTGCGTGACCGGGACGAGCGCGAGGGCGATGGCCATCGTGAGCATGGACGGGACCGCGACCCACAGCCTGCCGAACCGGTCCATCACCTTGCCCGCGGGGTAGAACAGCAGCATGTCGAGGGCGCCGGAGATCCCGAAGATCACCGACGTCACCTCGGCGTCGAGGCCGAGGTGCTCGCCCCAGAGCGGGATCACGGTCTGCCGGGCGCCGCGCACCGCGGCGACGAGGAGGATCGCGACCCCGAGCGTGGCGAACAGGCGCCGGTGGTCGCGCGCGACCTGCGCGATGCTCACGCGCGGGCGCACGGCGCGCCCTCTCCGGCCCTGCGCGTCGTCGCCGTCGCGCTCCGGAGGCACGACGGCGACGACGACCACCGCCACGAGCGCCGAGACCGCGCCGAGCCAGAAGGCGCCGCGCACGGACGTCGCGGCGATGACCGCGGCGCCCGCGAACGGGCCGATGAACAGCCCGATGCGGTGCACGCCGGCGAGCGTGGACAGGACCCGCGCCCGTCGCAGCGGCGGAGTGATCTCCGTGAGGTACGACTGCCGCGCGAGGTTGAACACGGCCGACGACGCCCCCAGGGCGAGAACTCCCGCCGCGAGGCCCCACAGCGCGCTCGTCAGCGCGACCGTCGAGAACGCGACGACGGCGACGGCACCCGCGAGCAGCATCGCCGCACGGTCGCCGAGCCGCGTCGCGAGCGACCCCGCGGGCAGGTCGAAGAGGATCTTGCCGAGCGGCAGGAGCGCCGTCACGAGCCCGGCGACCGTGAGGCTCGCGCCGCGCCCGGTCGCCGTGACGGCGACGACCGGCAGCATGGCGCCGACGCCGATCTCCAGGACGAGGGTCGGGACGAACGCACCGAGCACGACGCTGCGGAAGGGGAACAACGGCCCGCCGGTGCTCGCGGGGCTCGCGACGGGACGGGTCACGCGGGGTCGCCCGTCGGCTCTGCGATCCGTGCATCGGCCTCCGCACCCCGGCAGGCGGGCGTGTCCGCGAGCAGCTCCAGGAGCTGCGGCGCGGCCGACGCTCCCGTCCCCCGGTGCCCGGTCACGACCGACACGACCCAGCCGGGCGTGCCCGTCTCGGGGAGCGGGACCGTCGTGAGACGCGCCGCCTGCGGCTTCGCGGCGACGTGCCGCGGGACCATGGCGACACCGAGCCCCCGCTCGACGAGGTCGAGCAGCGTGTGCACGTCGTTCACCGTGAACCGGACCCGGCGGTGCGCACCGTGCTCCGCGCAGACCGCGTCGTTCACCGGACGCGCCGCCCACGACGGGTCCAGGTCGACGAAGTCCTCGCCCACGAGGTCGGCCCAGTCGACCCGGCCCAGGCTCGCGAGGGGGTGCTCGGGCGGGCACACGAGCACGACGGGCTCTCGGCCGAGCTCCGTCTGGGAGAGAGACCCGAGGTGCTCGGTCGTGGCGACGAACGCGACGTCGAGATCACCCTCGCGCACGCGTGCGACCAGCTCGTGCGAACCGGCCTGGACGAAGTGGATCTCGACGAGAGGGAATCGCCGGTGGAAGCGCTCGAGCAGCGCGGCCACGTCGACGATCCCGAGGCACTGCTCCGACCCGACGTGCAGCGACCCCGAGAGCGCGTGCGTCGACCGGACGACCGCGTCGCGAGCGGCGGCCGCCTGCGCGAGCATGGAGCGGGCGTGCGGCAGCAGGGCGAGACCGGCCTCGGTCGGCTCGACGCGGCGGGTCGTGCGCGTGAACAGGCTGGACCCGAGCTCGTCCTCGAGGCTGCGGATCGCGGCGGACAGGCCCGACTGGGACACGCCGGTGAGCGCCGCGGCCCGGGTGAACTGGCGCTCGTCCGCGAGCGCCACGAGGTACTCCATCTGCCGTAGATCCATTGACCACTCATTCTTCTGGAATTGACGATCGACAGTTGTTGGACTTCTAGGTTATCGGTTCCTAGGCTCGACCAACACGTCCCGGGAGCACCCTCCCGCACGGGCGATCACCCTTCCTACCCCCCGACCCCGAGGAAGTTCTCCATGCAGCAGCGCACTCTCGGATCCTGGACCGTCTCCGCGGTCGGCCTCGGCGGCATGCCGATGTCGATCGAGGGCCGTCCCGACGAGGACCGGTCCGTCGCGACGATCCATGCCGCCCTCGACGCGGGCGTCACGCTGATCGACACCGCCGACGCCTACCACCTGCACGCCGACGAGGTCGGCCACAACGAGGAGCTGATCGCTCGCGCCCTCCGGTCGTACGGCGGCGACACGTCGGCCGTGCTCGTCGCGACGAAGGGCGGCCACCTGCGCCCCGGCGACGGCACATGGACGAAGAACGGCGATCCCACCTACCTCAAGCACGCGGCGAAGGAGTCGGCCCGCCGCCTCGGCGTGGACGCGATCGGGCTCTACCAGTTCCACCGCCCGGACCCGGCCGTGCCCTACGCGGACTCGGTCGGCGCGCTCGCGGAGCTCCTCGACGAGGGCGTCATCGAGATGGCCGGCATCTCGAACGCCGACGTCGCGCAGATCGACCTCGCGAACGAGGTGCTCGGCGGCCGGCTGGTGTCCGTGCAGAACCAGTTCTCGCCGCGGTTCCGGTCCAGCCAGGGCGAGCTCGAGCACTGCGCGGCGCTCGGGGTCGCATTCCTGCCCTGGAGCCCGCTGGGCGGGATCGCGAACGCCGGCGAGCTCGGCAGCACGCACGCCGCGTTCCAGGAGGTCGCCGACGCCCACGACGTGAGCGTCTACCAGGTCACGCTCGCATGGGAGCTCGCGCTCGCACCCGTCGTGATCCCCATCCCGGGGGCCTCGCGCCCCGAGAGCATCCGCGACTCCGCCAGAGCCGTCGACCTCGTCCTGACCGACGACGAGGTCGCCCGGCTCTCGGCGGCCTGACCGGCGACGGACGGAGCACCACCGTGAAGACCTTCACCCTCCCCGGGACGGACCTCGTGGTCCCGAACGTCGTGCTCGGGCTCATGCGCATCCAGGACAAGTCGGACGACGAGGTCCGCGCGCTCGTGCACGCTGCGCGAGACGCAGGGATCACGTTCCTCGACCACGCCGACATCTACGGCGACGACCTGCACGGCTGCGAGCGCCGCTTCGCGGAGGCGACGCGCCTGTCCCCCGCCGAGCGCGCGGAGTGGGTCATCCAGTCCAAGGCCGGGATCGTGCCCGACGGACCGTACTTCGACTTCTCGTACGACCACCTCGTCGGGTCGGTGCACGGGTCGCTCGACGCGCTGGGCACGGACTACCTCGACATCCTCCTGCTGCACCGCCCGGACCCCCTCGTGGAGCCCGAGGAGGTCGCGCGCGCGTTCTCCGACCTCCACGCCGCCGGCAAGGTCCGCGCGTTCGGCGTCTCCAACCACACGCCCGGCCAGATCGAGCTCCTGCGCCGGTACGTCGAGCAGCCGATCGTCGCCAACCAGATGCAGCTCTCGATCCCGCACGCGCCGCTCGTCGCGCAGGGCGTCGCGTCCAACATGGCGGCGCTCGACCAGTCGGTCAGCCGCGACCTCGGGACGCTCGACTACTGCCGCCTGCACGACATCACCGTCCAGGCGTGGTCACCGCTGCAGGGCGGCGCGGGCCACGGCGTCTTCCTCGGGTCGCCCGAGCACCCCGAGCTCAACACGGTGATCGACCGGCTCGCCGCGCAGTACGACGTGCCGCCGATCGCCATCGCCACGGCGTGGATCACCCGGCACCCCGCACAGATGCAGGTCGTGCTCGGCACGACGAGCCCCGACCGCGTCGCCGGCGCGGCGCAGGGCTCGGACGTCCCGCTGACGCGCGCCGAGTGGTCCGAGCTCTTCCGCGCCGCGGGACACCACGTGCCCTGACGGGCGCGCGGTGTGACCGGACGGAGGCGAGGAACGGGGGCCGAGGGCGATCGGTCAGGATTCGAGAAGCGGTGCGGGCGCACGCGTTCCTAGCATCGAGGCATCGACCCGACCGACCGACCGACCGACCGAGAAGGAGCGTCCGATGACGGGCACGCAGAAGGCTGCGACAACGACGAGCGCCGACGGGTTCACCGCCGAGGAGCGAGCGGCGATGAAGGAGCGCGCCAAGGAGCTCAGGGCGACGACCGACGGCGAGGCGGCGGTCCGCGAGAAGCTCGCCGAGATGTCCGCCGCGGACCGGGCCCTCGCCGAGGCCGTCCACGCGATCGTGCGGGCCGAGGCGCCCCACCTGGTGCCGCGCACCTGGTACGGCCAGCCGGCGTACGCCCTGCCGGGCAAGGGCAGCAAGCCCGGCCCGATCGTGTGCTTCTTCCAGCCCGCGGAGAAGTTCGGCTCCCGCTACGCGACGCTCGGCTTCAACGACGACGCACGGCTCGACGACGGCACGATGTGGCCGACGTCGTTCGCGCTCACGGAGATGAACGCCGCGAACGAGCAGGAGATCTCCCGGCTCGTGCGGACCGCGGCGGGCTGAGGAGCGCGAGCAGGTCGGGCCGAGGCAGCGCGTGCATGCTGTCCCGGCCCGACCTCCGGCCTCTGCGACCGCCGTCTCCCTCAGCGTCGCCGGGGAAAGCTCGGGGCCGCGCTCAGACGCACGGTCCGACGGCCGACCACGATCCCCAGACGCTCGCTCCGGGCTCCTGCCCGCGGGTCCACCACTGCGCCCTGTGGTTGACCCCGTCGTGCGCCACGACGTCGCCACCGAGGTACACCGTGGACGCGTCCCACGGTTCGGCACACTCGGCCACGGCGGGTGCCCCGGCGGCCGGGCCCACCTCCGCCCACGCGCCGAACCAGGACGTCGAGCCCGGCTCCTGGTCGCGCGTCCACCACCGCGCCTCGTAGACGACGCCGTCGTGCTGCACCAGGTCGCCGCGCTGGTACACGGTGCTCGCGTACCAGGGGTTCGGCCCCGGCTCGGGGACGGAGACCTCGGGCAGCACGTCGATGACGGTCGGCTCCTCGACGGGCGCGAACCGCGCACCCGCGTCCGCCGGCGCGGCGTCCGTCAGCTCCAGCAGCCCGGACATGTCGACCGAGCCGTCGGGGGCGATCTCGGGCCGTACGCCGTCGACGTCGAGCGAGACGAACCACGACTCGGCGGCCGCCGACTCCCCACCCAGGTTCCAGTGGTTCGACGGGTCGGTGAGCAGCGACGTGTCGGCCTGCTCGAGGGCCAGCACGTCTACGGCCGGGTTCTGCCACGAGACGACGCCGCGAGCCTCGTAGGCGGTCGACGGCGCGTTGGTCTCCAGCCGGACGCCGCGGCCGTTGGCGACCGAGGTGACGTCGTCGAGCCGGACGTCCGGGCCGGAGTTCGACGTCACGCCGGTGGCGAGGTTGCCGTAGCTGATCGAGTTGCGCAGCAGGTGGTCGCCCGGGATCGACTCGCCGCCGAGCTTGAACCCGTTGCCCTCACCGGTCCGCGAGGGGTCCGCCTCGAGCCAGCCGTTGTCGTACGCGACGGAGTCCTCCACGACGACGGTCCCGATGGGTCCGGTGGTCGACTTCGCGTACAGGTCCCAGCCGTCGTCGATGTTGTGGTGGGCGATGCTGTGCCGGAACACGTTGCCCTCGCCGACGGTGAGCTTCGCGGCGAAGCCGTCCGCGTCGTTGCCCCCGGCGTCGGCGTTGTTGTGGGCCACGGACGAGACCACGAGGTTGTGCGACGGCCACATCGACGGCGGCTCGGCGCTGCGGCCCGAGATCTGGATGCCCGTGTCGGCGTTGTGGTGCGACTCCACGCGCTCGACGACGTTGTGGTGGCCCTCGATCAGCATCGGCTTCGCCTTGTCGCGCGAGCCGGTGATCTCGAGGTCGTAGACGTGCCACCAGTCGCCGCGCAGGACGAGGCCGCCGTCGGGCGACTGCGACAGGTCCAGCGTCGCCCTGGTGCCGGGCTCGGACAGGAGCGTGATCGGCGAGTCAGGAGTGCCGTCACGGCCGCGCTCGGCGACGACCTTGCGCGTCGGGATGTAGACGCCGTCGGTCAGGACGATCTGCTGGCCGGCCTGCGCGAACCCGACCGCGGTGTGGAGGTCGAGCGGGTCGGCCCGGGTGCCGGCGCCGTCGGCCGAGCCGTCCGGTGCGACCCAGATCGACTGCCCCGGCTCGCCGAACCGCTCGACCGTGACGGTCAGGGGCACGTCGACCGGGTCGGTGGACTCGATCTCCTCGCGCTCCCCGAGGTGGGGCTGCTCGGCGTCGGGCAGCAACCGGGCGGTGAGCTCGTTCACCCCGTCCTCGAGGGAGACGGTGGCCAGCGCCCGCTCGCCCGGTGCGAGGGCGATGTCGTCGACGACGACGTCGCCCGCCGCGTCGAGGACCTGGCCGGTGCCGTACATGTTCGCCACGAGCGGGACGTCGAGGCTCCGCTCCGGCGTCGTCGAGGTGACGTCGACGCCGAGCGTGGCCGGCACGTACTCCGTCGGCGGCTCCTGGGCGGGCTCGTCGTCGTCGGGGTGGATCGTGGTGAGCTCCCAGTCGGTGACCGTCACCTGGATCTTGCGGGCGACCGCCATCCCGACGTAGAAGCGCTCCGGGTCCTGCTGCAGCAGCATCTCGGGGTCGTACTGGATGACCTCCAGGACCTCTCCGTCGCGGTGCCAGGTCGCGTGGAACCCGGTGTTCGACCTGCGCAGCGAGAGCTCGAAGACGTCTCCCGTGGCGAACTTCGGACCGGTCGCGTCCGCCCGCCAGCCCTCGTCGAAGACCACGGCGTCGGAGGTGTCCCGCGTCCCCGCGGAGCTGTCGTCCGGCGCGCCGGTGTAGCCGTGCACGAACCTGGCTCCGGGCGTGCCGTCCCGCACCGTCGCGGTCCCCTCCCCGTAGCGCGTGATCAGCGCACCGGCGGAGTTGAAGTAGCGGGCCGCCGACTCCCCGGGCACGAGGGTGTCGACCGCGAGCACGCCGAAACCGGACTGGTTGTCCTTCGTGGCGGCGTCGTCCACGTGGAAGGTGGCGCTGAGCGTGAAGTTCTCCGTCGCCGGGTCGACCTCGGTGTAGTAGTACTGGAACCCGTCCTCGGACGAGGCGAGCTTGGTCGAGCTGGCCCGCGCGTCGAAGGTGATGGTGCCGTCCGCGTTCTCGACCACCTGGCCGCCCGAACCGGCGTTGGAGCCGATGTCGGCGATCTTCCAGCGCTCGACGGCAGTGGCGACGGCGACCTCGAACGGCGCGCCCACGGCGGACTCGGCGCCGCGGTGCGCGACGGCGCGGAGCTGGTAGGTCGCACCGGTGGCGAGCCCGGTCACGTCCGCCGTGGTGCCGACGACCCGGTCGACCGCGGTGACCCACGTGGCGCCGTCGTCGCTGACCTGGACGGAGTAGCTCTCGGCCTCGGGGCTCGGGGACCACTCGGTGGACACGGTGCCCCGGCCGCCGGAGACCGCGGTGGTCAGTGCGGAGACGATCTCCGGACCGACGAGCGGGAGGAAAAATCCGGCGTGCGGGACCCGCGCCGAGGTCAGCGGCGCGTCCTCGCCGTAGCGCGTGATCGAGACCTCGACCTCGTAGTCACCGGACGCGGGCGGTGTCAGCGCGATGCTGCCGGCGGCCCCGTCGGTGACGGTCATGGCCCGGTCGACGACGGCGCCCGTCGCGTCGTGGAGGGCGGCATGGGCGACGTCGCCGCCGTCGGTGCCGAGCAGGCCGGTGTAGCCCACGAGCAGCGTGCGCGGGTCCGCCGGGTCGACGGTGACGGAGTCGACGGTCGGGGCCGCCACCTCGGCCCATGGCGCACGATCACCGAGGTCCACGGGACCGAGCTGCGCCGAGAAGACGTTCACCCCGGAGCTCGGGGACGCGAGGTAGTAGTCGCCGGGCACGGCGATGTCGATCGTCGCGGTCGCGACGGGCACCGTCTCGTCGTCGGCGAGCGCGGGCACGCGGGCGACCTCCCCGGTCGCGCCGTAGAGGGCGAGCGCGCGGTCGCTGCTGCCGCTGCTGCGGGCGTTGACCACGACCTGGGTCGGTGCGTCCTCGGCGCCGACGGTGAAGTGCAGGGAGCGGGCGTCGGCACCGCCGGACCCGTTGAGCTTGATGCGCTGGGAGTAGACGTCCCCGCGGTCGGAGACACGGTCGGTGGCGTCGACGGTGACCTTCTTGGCGTCGGTCGCGTAGATCGTGAAGTCGGTCCCGGTGTCGACCACGGTGGCGTAGTCGCCCGGCGCGAGGTCGCTCGCGTCGAGCGCCGTGCCCGGGCCGACGGCGACGGCCGTCAGCGCGGACGTGGCGGTGAGTGCCGCTGCGACCGCTGCCGCCAGCGACGTGCGGATGGTCCGCCCGAACGGTGTCATGGATCTCCTCGTCGAGATGCGCGTGCGCTGCGATGAACACGCGAGAAACCGGTTTCCCGCACGGTAACCGCATTCCGCAGGCCTCGTCAAGGGGTGGGCGCGGGTCATCGACCACGACGAGCGAGCCGCCGGCGATTGGACGGCTTCCATAACGTTTTGGTTACACTGGCGCGGTCCCCTCCACCGACCCCCCGGAGCGCACCGTGTCACGAGGCCGCCACCACGCAGCGCCCGCTGCCCCGAAGCGCTCCTTCCGGCTCCCGGCGCTCGCCCTGGTCACGCTCCTCGGAACGGGAGTTCTCGGCTCCGGACCTCAGCCGGCGGACGCCGACGACACCGCGGTCGCACCCGTCGCCGGGGTCGCCGAAGGACGCGACCAGCCGGCCGCCAGCCGCTCCGGCGAACGCGCCGCCCGGGAGTCGGCCCGCCAGGCGGCGCCGACGCCCGCCCCGACGCCGACGCCCGCCCCCACGCCCGAGGTCGTCCCCGCTCCGACGGCCCAGCCCGCACCGGAGCCCACGCCCACGCCCGCGCCGCTGCCCGCCGTCACCGGTCAGCTCTGGACCACGGACTCCGTCAACGTCAGGACCGGGCCTTCGGCCGATGCCGAGCGCGTCACGACGGTTCCGCTCGCGACCGTGGTCGACGTCACCGGCACCGCCCAGGACGGGTGGAACCAGGTGGTCTGGGAGGGCGCCGTCGCGTGGGTCAGCTCCAGCTTCCTCTCCGAGACCGAGCCGACAGCTGCGGCGCCGGCGAGCGCTGCGGGGACCTCCGGCGCCGCCTGCTCCGTCAGCCCCGGGATCGAGTCGGGTCTGCAGAGCAACGCGACCGCGGTCTACCGGTCGGTGTGCGCAGCCTTCCCGCAGGTCACCGCGTACGGCGGGCCGCGCCCGGGTGACAGCGGCGACCACGGCACCGGGCGCGCGGTCGACATCATGATCAGCGGCGACCTCGGCTGGGACATCGCCCGCTACGTGCAGGCCAACGCCGGCTCCCTCGGGGTCACCTACGTCATCTACCAGCAGCAGATGTGGATGGCGGGCGACCCTGCGGGCGCCTGGAGGGCGATGGAGGACCGCGGCGGCGTGACCGCGAACCACTACGACCACGTGCACGTCAGCACGTCGTAGCACCTGAGGTCGAACCGTGCGGAGGCGGCGTCGCGCTCCGCTCGGCCAGGTTGTCCTCGAGCCCGGCGTGCCACGCGGGCAGTGCGCCCGACACCCTGCGCGCTCCGGGAAAAGCAGAACGACGCGGGACACTGTTCACCGTGTCCCGCGTCGTCGTCCGGTGGAGCTGAGGGGACTCGAACCCCTGACCCCCTGCATGCCATGCAGGTGCGCTACCAGCTGCGCCACAGCCCCGAGGACCCGAAGGTCCAGGTAAGACGCTCCTCCGGCCGGTTTCCCGTCCTGCGGAGCGTCGCTAGTCTACGCAGAAACGGGCTCCAAGTTCCAATCCGGCCCCGCGTTCCACTCGTCGAGCGGGAAGCCCGCACCGACGTTGTGCGCGACGAGGCGCCACGCGGGCACAGCGGCGGGCCCGGCGCGGTGCAGGTGCGACCAGTGCACGTTGTGCAGGCCGCTGATCCCCCGCCAGCCGGCGGGGTCGAGCCCGAGCAGCGCCGTCACGGCGAGCGTGATCGCGGCGCCGTGCGAGACGACCACGAGGGTGTCCTCGCGGTCGAGCGCGTCGGCGTGCTCCGTCACGGCGGCGAGCATGCGCGCCGCGACGTCGACCTTCGCCTCCGCCCCGGCGCGCGTGGGCTCCTCGCCGGCCCGCCAGGCCGCGTGCTGCTCGGGCCAGCGCTCGGCGATCTCGTCGCCCGTGAGCCCTTCCCACTCGCCGAAGCTGCGCTCGCGCAGGCGCGCGTCGAAGGTCGGCTCCACGCCGACGGCAGCGCCGTAGGCACGGGCGGTGTCGGCAGCACGTCCGAGGTCCGACGTGACGACCCGCGTGGCCCGGTGCGCGGTCGCGAGGGCCTTCGCGCCCTGCTCGGCCTGCCAGCGGCCGACGTCGTCGAGCGGGATGTCGGACTGCCCCTGCAGCCGCAGCGCGGCGTTGAACGCCGTACGGGCGTGCCGCAGGAGGACGACGGTGCCCGCTGTCACGCGAGCGGCTCCCCCGAGAGGCGGATCGCGCCGTCGTCCTCGGAGCGGCTCGCGCCCGTGGTGTCGTCGGCCGCGTCGACCGTCCCGTCGCCCCCGCGGGCGTCCTCGGGAAGCTCCACCACGGGGCAGTCCTTCCAGAGACGCTCGAGCGCGTAGTAGACCCGGTCCTCCGCGTGCTGCACGTGCACGACGACGTCGCCGAAGTCGAGGAGCACCCAGCGGGCCTCCTGCTTCCCCTCGCGGCGGATGGGCTTCGCGCCGGCCTTGTGCATGGCCTCCTCGACGGCGTCGACGATGGCCGACACCTGTCGCTCGTTCGTCCCGGACGCGATGAGGAACACGTCCGTGAGGACGAGCTGCTCGCTCACGTCGAGCGCGATGATCTCCTCGGCCTTGCGGTCGGACGCCGCGCGCGCCGCGGTGACGGCGAGCTCGACGGCCCGTTCGGTAGCAGTCACGTGTTGTCCGTTCGTCGGTGGGGTGTGCGGGTCAGCGGACGGCGCCGAGAGCGCCGGCGGCGTCCCACGCCGGGTCCGAGGGGTCGACCGTCTCGACGACGGCCGCTGCGTCGTCGACCGCCGGGGCGGTGTCGTCGCGCGAGATGAGCTCCCACACGAGCAGCCCGAGCACGAAGGCGACCGCCACGAGGATGAGGTAGTGCAGCCAGGTGTACGACGGGCCGCGCGGTTCGTCGTCGTCCTCGGCGTGGTCGTCGGCGCTCTCGGCCGACCGGGCGTTCACGCGCGGGAAGAGGTCGTCCCCGGCGGGGGCCACCGCGGGCGCGACCGCCGCGGGCGCGCCCGACGTGGTCCCGAACGGTGACCCGGGCTTCTCGACGGCGTGCGCCGGCTCCGGGGCGTCGCCCGACGTGATCGCCGCCCACGGCAGCGCCGAACCCACGGGCTCGGCGGGAGGTGGGGTCGCCTGCCTCGTCGGCCGGGCGGGGGGCGCCTCGACGGGCTCCCGGGCAGCGGGCTGCACCTGAGTCTCGCCCCAGGGCGACGGGGACGGCGCAGGCTCCGGGCTGCGCGGTGCCGTCGCGGCCGCGGTCGAGCTCGCGAACGCGGACATGCGCTGCGGCTGGTTCGTCGGCGGCAGGTTCGTCGAGGGCGCGGGCGCCGACACCTGCCCGAACGGCGTCGCCGCGGGCGCACCGGGTGCCGGCGTCCGTCCGGAGGACGTCGCGAAGGGGTCGCCCGTCGGGGTCGGCGGGCGGACGGGGCCGCTCGCACCGGGCGCCGTCGGACGCTGAACGCCGGCAGGCGGCCGCGAGCTCGTCCGGGTCGGGACGGCCGGCGTCGGTGCGGGCGGGCGGATCATGACGCGCTCGGCGGTCTCCTGGACCGGGGTCAGGCGACCGGTCTCGTCGAGACCGCGCATCCCGCCGGACGCCGCGGGCGGCCGGACGACGGAGGGCTGGGACGGATGGTCCGTCGCACCCGTCGTCTCGCGCAGCGTGCGCCGCGACGGCGGAGGGGTGGGCGGGGCGGCCGGGCGCGCGGGCGGCGTCGGGGCCCAGGAGGAGGCCGACGACGCAGCGGGGGGCTCCGGGGGCGTGCCGCCCGCCTGCGCCGTGCGCTGTGCCGCGGCCGCCTGCTCGCGCTCACGGATCTCGCGCCGCGTCAGGGGGCGGACGGGCTGCATGTTGCTGCCGTTGTCACTCATCGTGCTGACCTCGATACAAACCGTGCTTGGCGATGTACTGGACCACGCCGTCCGGCACCAGGTACCACACCGGCTTGCCCGCCTCCGCGCGTCGACGGCAGTCCGTCGACGAGATGGCGAGCGCCGGCACCTCGAGCGTCGTGACGACGCCGGGAGGCAGGCCCTCGACGCTCAGCCGGTGCTCCGGGCGCGTGACAGCCACGAAGTGTGCCATCTTCCACAGCTCGTCGGCATCCTTCCAGGTCAGGATCTGCTCGATGGCGTCCGCACCGGTGATGAAGAAGAGCTCGGCGTCGGGTCGCGCTTCGCGCAGGTCGCGCAGCGTGTCCACGGTGAAGGTCAGGCCCGGTCGGTCGACGTCGACCCTGCTCACGGTGAAGCGAGGGTTCGACGCGGTCGCGATCACCGTCATGAGATACCGGTGCTCGGCCGGGCTGACCTGCTGGTGCTGCTTGAACGACGGGTTGCCCGTGGGGACGAAGACGACCTCGTCGAGGTCGAACCGCGCGGCGGCCTCGCTCGCGGCGACCAGGTGTCCGTGGTGGATCGGGTCGAACGTCCCGCCCATGACCCCCAGACGGGGCCTGCGCGAGCTCATCGGTCGGTCGTCGGACGCGGCACGGGATCCCGTTCTCTCCGTCAGTGGCGCGTGCCCACGCTGCGGAACGCGTAGGTCACGAGAAGGAGCGCGACGAGGCCTCCGAACGCCAGCAGACCGTAGGCGAGCGGCGGGATGGGCAGGTGCGACGCGGCCTCGGCGCCTTCCTCGGCAGCCTTCACGACGGCTGGGATCACGACGTCCTCCTCGAGAGTCGTCCCCGGACGGGGTCGACCGTCCGGACGGGTCCGGGCGGTGCGTGCTGGGATGCTTGCGGGTGACCGGAGGGGCTCCGGTCGCCGACCAGTGTCTCACGGACCCGTGGGAGCCCGGTCCGGTCGGTACCGGGTACTTCCGGGCGCAGCGGCCGTCACGGACGAACGTGACCGTCGCCGTGCACGACCCATTTCGTCGTCGTGAGCTCGGCGAGGCCCATGGGGCCGCGCGCGTGCAGCTTCTGGGTCGAGATGCCGATCTCGGCGCCCAGACCGAGCTGCCCGCCGTCCGTGAAGCGCGTGGAGGCGTTCACCATGATCGCGGCCGAGTCGAGCTCCGCGACGAACCGCTCGGACGCCTGCAGGTCCCGCGTGACGATCGCCTCGGTGTGCCCCGACGTCCACGTCCGCACGTGCTCGATCGCGGCGTCGAGGTCGTCGACGACCCGCACCGCGATCTCCAGCGCGAGGTACTCCGTCGCCCAGTCCTCGTCGGTCGCCGGGAGGACCTCGAGCCCGGCGGGCGCGAGCGCCGCCGTGCGCTCGTCACCGTGCACGACGACGCCCGCCTCGCCCAGCGCCGCGAGCGCCGCCGGGAGGAAGTCGTCGGCCGCGTCGGCGTGGACGAGCAGCGTCTCGGCCGCGTTGCACACGCCGACCCGCTGCGTCTTGGCGTTGAGCAGGATCTCGAGCGCCATGACCCGGTCGGCGCTCGCGTCGACGTAGACGTGCACGTTCCCGACGCCCGTCTCGATGACGGGGACGGTCGACTCCTGCACGACGGTCCGGATGAGGTCCGCCCCGCCGCGTGGCACGAGGACGTCCACGAGACCGCGGGCGTGCATGAGCGCCACGGCACCCGGCCGCCCGTAGGCGTCGATGGACTGCACGAGGTCGCCCGGCAGTCCCTGCGACTCGAGCGCGCGCGCGAGGACGGCGACGATCACCTCGTTCGAGCTCGCGGCCGCCGACCCGCCGCGCAGGATCACCGCGTTGCCGCTCTTCAGCGCGAGCCCCGCGGCGTCGACCGTGACGTTCGGGCGCGCCTCGTAGATCATCCCGACCACGCCCATCGGGACGCGGAGCTGGCGCAGCCGCAGTCCGTTGGGGAGCGTCGAGCCGCGCACGACCTCGCCCACGGGGTCCGGCAGGCCCGCGAGCTCGCGCAGCGCGTCCGCGATGGCGGCGACGCGCTCCGGCGTCAGGGCGAGCCGGTCGAGCAGCCCGGGTGCCATGCCGTGCGCGCGACCGCGCTCGAGGTCGTCGGCGTTCGCCGCCACGATCTCGTCGGTCGCAGCGACCAGTGCGTCGGCGAGCGCGAGCAGCGCCGCGTCCTTCGTCGCGCGGTTCGCGGTCGCGAGCGCGCGCGACGCCGTCTTGGCGCGGCGGGCGACGTCCTCGACCGCGGTGGCGACGTCGGTGGTGCCGTTCTCGACGGCGGCGGCAGCCCCGCGAGCGACCGCGGCCGTGTCCTCGATGGTCGTCATGTCCCGAGCCTACGACCGACGGACCGGGTCGCGGGAGCGCCGTCCGCCGCGCGGGCACCGACCCTGCGCGCGTCCCCGGCGCCCGCGTGGCGTCAGCGGGCGCGCTTGCGCACCAGGACGAGGTCGTCGCGGTGCACGACCTCGCGGTCGTAGCCCTCCCCCAGCTCCTCGCGCAGGTCGGCCGTCGTGCGGCCGAGCAGCCCGGGGAGGTCGCGCGACTCGAAGGCGACCAGCCCGCGGGCGACGACGCGCCCGTCGGACGTCACGAGCTCGACCGGGTCGCCGGCGTCGAACTCCCCCTCGACGGCGGTGACACCGGCCGGCAGGAGCGAGGCCCGCCCGCCCTGCACGGCCCGCACCGCGCCGTCGTCCAGGACGAGGCGCCCGCGCGTGCGGGCGGCGTGCGCGAGCCACAGCCGGCGCCGGGTCGTGCGCTTCCCGGTCGCCGCGAACCACGTGCCCACGGGGTCCCCCGCGAGCGCGGCCGCCGCGTTCTGGGCCTTCGTGAGCACCACGGGGATCCCGGTCCCGGTCGCGATGGTCACGGACTCCAGCTTGGTCACCATGCCCCCGGTGCCGACCGAGCTCCCCCGCGACGTCACCTCGACGCCCTCGACGTCCGCGGCCGAGCGCACCTCCGCGATGCGCCGCGTCCCGGGTCGCGACGGCGGCCCGTCGTACAGCCCGTCCACGTCGGTGAGGAGCACCATCGCGTCGGCGCGCACGAGGTGCGAGACGAGCGCCGCGAGCCGGTCGTTGTCGCCGAACCGGATCTCGTCCGTCGCCACGGCGTCGTTCTCGTTGACGACGGGGACCACACCGAGGTCGAGCAGCCGCTCGAGGGACCGCTGGGCGTTGCGGTAGTGGCCGCGGCGCACGGTGTCCTCGGCGGTGAGCAGCACCTGGCCCACGCGCAGCCCGTGCGTCGCGAACGCCTCCGTGTACCGGGCGACGAGCATGCCCTGCCCGACGGACGCCGTCGCCTGCGCCGTCGCGAGGTCGCGCGGGCGGGTCGTCAGGCCGAGCGGGCCCAGGCCCGCGGCGATCGCGCCGGACGTGACGAGCACGACCTGGCCGCCGGCCGCGCGCCGCGCGGCGAGGACGTCGACGAGCGCGCGCAGGGCGGCGAGGTCGAGGTGCCCGTCCGCCCCCGTGAGCGACGACGAGCCGATCTTCACGACGACGCGGTGGGCGGTGGCGATCTGGGACCGGGAGGACAGGGCGTTCACCGCCCCATCATCGCGGCCGCACGCCCGGGCGCGCTGGGGATTTCACGAGGCAGGACGCCGACCCCGCGTCGGGGGCAGGAGACGGGCCCGGTTCCGGGGCGGAACCGGGCCCGTCTCCTGCCCACGGCGCTCGTCAGTCCGCGTCGGGATCCGTCCAGGTGCCGGCCTGACGCTCGGTCCACAGCTCGCGGCGCGCCTCGGCCTTGGCGTCCATGCGCTCGTGGTGCTCGCGGCGCTTCTCGGTCCGCGTCGGGCGCAGGCTCTCGTCCAGGCGGTTGTCGGAGCCGCGCGGGCCGCCGAGCAGCTCGGAGCCCGTCATGAGCGTGGGCTCCCAGTCGAAGACGACCGCGTTGACGTCGCTGCCGATGCGCACCTCGTCGCCCGCGACGGCGCCCGCGGCGAACAGCTTCTCCTCGACGCCGATCCGGGCGAGCCGGTCGGCGAGGTACCCCACGGCCTCGTCGTTGGAGAAGTCGGTCTGGCGGACCCACCGCTCGGGCTTCGCGCCGCGCACCTGGAACCAGTAGTCGGTCGCCCCGCCCTTGCGCGTGACGGTGAAGCCCGCCTCGTCCACGGCCCTCGGCCGCAGGACGACGCGCGTCGGCTCGGGCGCGGGCGCGTCCGCACGCGCCTTCTCGACGAGCTCGGCGAGCGCGTAGGTGAGCGCGCGCAGGCCTTCGTGGCTCGCCGTCGAGATCTCGAGGACGCGCAGACCGCGGGCCTCGAGGTCGGGCTTCACGAGCTCGGCGAGCTCGCGCGCCTCGGGGACGTCGATCTTGTTGAGCACGACGATCCGCGGACGCTCCATGAGCGGCACCCGCCCGCCCTCGATCTCCAGGTCGCCCGCGTACGACGCGAGCTCGGCCTCGAGCACGTCGAGGTCGCTGATCGGGTCACGGCCCGGCTCGAGCGTCGCGCAGTCGAGCACGTGGACGATCACGGCGGTGCGCTCGATGTGGCGCAGGAACTCCAGGCCCAGGCCCTTGCCCTCGCTGGCGCCGGGGATCAGCCCGGGGACGTCCGCGACGGTGTACCGCGCGCCGCCGGCCTGCACGACGCCGAGGTTCGGCACGAGCGTCGTGAACGGGTAGTCCGCGATCTTCGGCTTGGCCGCGGAGATCGCGGCGACGAGCGAGGACTTGCCCGCGCTCGGGTAGCCGACGAGCGCGACGTCGGCGATCGTCTTCAGCTCGAGCACGACGTCGCGCTCGTCGCCCGGCTCGCCGAGCAGCGCGAACCCGGGCGCCTTGCGCCGCTGGGACGACAGCGCGGCGTTGCCGAGCCCGCCGCGCCCGCCCTCGGCGAGCACGTACTCCGCGCCCGCGCCGACGAGGTCGGCGAGCACCGTGCCGTCGGTGTCCTTGACCACGGTGCCGTCGGGGACGCGCAGCACGAGGTCCTCGCCGTTCGCGCCGTCGCGGTCGTCGCCCATGCCCTGGGTGCCCGACGTCGCGTGGCGGTGCGGCGAGTGGTGGTACTCGAGGAGCGTCGTGGTCTGCGGGTCGACGACGAGGCGCACGGTCCCGCCGTCGCCGCCGTTCCCCCCGTCCGGCCCGGCGAGAGGCTTGAACTTCTCGCGGCGCACCGACGCGCAGCCGTTGCCACCGTCACCGCCGGAGACGTGCAGCACGACGCGATCGACGAACGTGGCCATGATCAGATCCTCTCGCAGGTGCGCGGAGCGCGGGCGGCGACGGAGGCGTCGACCGCCGGGTGGAGCCGGGTGGTACGGCAGGAGGGGCGCACCGCATCGGTGCGCCCCTCCTGCGTGAAGCCGTGCCGGGTGGTCGTCAGACCTCGGCGGTGACGATGTCGATGACCTTGCGGCCACGGCGCGTGCCGAACTGCACGGCGCCGGCGGCGAGGGCGAACAGCGTGTCGTCCTTGCCGCGGCCGACGTTCTCACCGGGGTGGAAGTGCGTGCCGCGCTGGCGGACGATGATCTCGCCCGACTTGACGACCTGACCACCGAAGCGCTTGACGCCGAGGCGCTGGGCGTTCGAGTCGCGACCGTTGCGCGAGGAGCTCGCGCCCTTCTTGTGTGCCATGACGAACCTGCTTTCGTGCGAGAGGGAGGGTGCCGGGCGGCGTTCGGCGGGGCCGTGCGGCCCGCTGCGTCACGCCGCGAAGATCACTTGATGCCGGTGACCTTGAGGCGGGTCAGCTGCTGACGGTGACCCTGACGACGGCGGTAACCGGTCTTGTTCTTGTACCGCAGGATCGTGATCTTCGGACCCTTCTCGTCCCGCACGACCTCGGCGGTGACCTTGACCTTCGCGAGCTTCGCCGCGTCGGTGGTCACCTTCTCCCCGTCCACCAGCAGGAGGGCGGGCAGCTCGAGGGACTCACCGACGCCGGCGGACACCCGGTCCACCACGACGATGTCGCCGACTGAGACCTTTTCCTGGCGGCCACCGGCCTTGACGATCGCGTACACCACGTTGCTGCTCATCTCTCCTAGTCTTGGCGTGCTCGTCACGGCGTGAGACGTCTTGGAAACTCGGGCACGCCGCGGCGTGCGAGTGCGAAACCGTCCGTGGGCACACGGGACCGGCGCGCCTGGGCGCGCCGACGTTCAAGACTACGGAACCCCGGCCGACAGGTCAAATGCCGCCCTTCGCAGATCCCCGGTCGCGGGGCCGGTCGCAGGCCGCGGGCGTCGCAGGCCCGGTCGCAGGCCGCGGACAGCGGGCCGCAGGCTCAGTCGAGGACGAAGGTGATCTCGAGCATGACCTGCCAGGCGACGATCCGTCCGTCCTGCGTCTCGACCTTCTGCTCCTTCACCCACGCGCCCGAGACGTTGCGCAGCGTCTCGCTCGCCCGCTCCACGCCCGTGCGGACCGCGTCCTCGAAGCTCGTCTCCGACCGCGCGCTGATCTGCGTGACGCGTGCCACCGTTCCGGCCATGGTCGTTCCCTCCCTCGGGCAGGCACCGTGCGCGCCCGCGCTCCACCCGAGCGTCCCGCCGTGCGCACCCGCCCGCCACCGGGAGCGCCCCCGCGGCGGACAGGCGGCGGACAGGCGGCGGGCAGACGAGGGGCAGCTGGGCGGCCGCGCCACCCTCGGCACGCGAGCGGCGAGCCGGGCCACGCCGTGCCAGCCTTGCGGGAGCGGAGGTGATCCCATGGGCTCCCGGTCCGAGACCCCTCGAGACCCCGTCGACGAGGCGATGGCGACCGTCGACCGGCGGGGGTTCCTGCCCCGAGCGCAACGACGGTTCGCCGAGCAGGACCGCCCGCTCGCCATCGGCGGCGGCCAGACGAGCTCCCAGCCCTCCACGGTCGCGGCCATGCTGCGCCTCCTGCAGGTCCCCCGGGACGCCCGCGTGCTCGACGTCGGGGCCGGGTCGGGATGGACGACGGCGCTCCTCGCCCGGCTCGTCGGGCCCGGCGGCCGCGTCGTCGGGGTCGAGCGCGACCCGGGGATCGCCGCGTGGGGAGCGGCCAACGTCGCGCAGGCCGACGTGCCGTGGGCCTCGCTCGAGCCGGCGCGCCGCGGCGTGCTGGGACGTCCCGGCGAGACCTTCGACCGCGTGCTGGTCTCGGCGGCGGCCCAGGCGCTCCCGACCGCGCTCGTGGAGCAGGTCGCCCCGGGCGGTCGGCTCGTCGTCCCGGTCCGGCACACGATGCTCCTCGTCGTGCGTGACGCGGACGGCGCCGTCCGCACGAGCGAGCACGGCTCCTACTCGTTCGTGCCGCTCGTCGAGGACCCGCCCGACGACGCGCCGGGCTGAGCCGTGGGCACCACCTCCGGCGCCGCCGTCCCGCTCCGCCAGGGCGCCACGACGAGGTGCGTCCGGCACCGCGCCTCGTAGCGCTCGGACCCGCCGACGTGCGACGCGTCGGCGACCAGCGCGTCGCCGGCGTCGCCCTCTGCGTCGCCCGCGGGTCTCGTCGCGACGGCTCCGGTGCGGACGTGGAAGGCCGCGTCCTCGCCGCACACCGCGCACACCGCGGTGAGCCGGTCGACGCGTTCAGCGCGCGCCGAGAGGCCCGGCAAGGGTTCGAAGGGACGGGCGTCGTAGGTCACGTCGAGCCCGGCGACCACGACGACCGAGCCGTCGTCGGCCAGCCGCTGGACGACGCCGACGAGGGCGGGACCGAAGAACTGCGCCTCGTCCACGGCCACGAGGTCCCACGGCCCCTCGGCCCGCGCGACCGCCTCGAGCTCGTGCGCGTCGTGGACCGTGCGCGACGCGAGGGACTGGCCGGAGTGCGAGCTCACCGTGCCGCTCCCCCGCCGCGTGTCGAGGACGTGGTCCACGAGCAGCACGCGCCGTCCGGCGACCTGTGCCCGGCGCACCCGGCGCAGGAGCTCCTCGGTCTTGCCCGCGAACATGGGTCCGGACACGACCTCCACCCGACCGGTCACCACGGCCGCCTACCGGTGCCGCGCGAGGCCCGGCGACTGCCGGACGGGGAGCGGCTTGGGCGCCGGCAGCGGGTCCGCGGGCGTCGCGCCGCTCGACGGCCGGGCCTCCTCGCGCCGTGCGCGCCGGGACGACTCCCCGGCCTCCTCCTCGTCCCGGGCGCCACCCAGCACGGTGAGCTCGGGCACCCGCGTCACGAGCGGCAGCTCCTTCGTCCCGGTCGACCTCTCGAGGGTCCGGGCCTGCGGGACGACCGTGGAGACCCGCACGACGCCCGGCACGGGCAGAGGGCCCGGCGCGAGGTCAGCAGGCTGCTCGTCAGCAGGCTGGTCCTTCGCGGTGCGCTCCTCCGCGGTCCGGTCCTCCGCGGTCCGGTCCTCCGCGGTCCGGTCCTCCGCGGGCTGGTCGTCCGCCGTCCGGTCCTCGGGCGCGCGGTCGGGAGCGCTCGCCCCGCTCCCGGACGGTGACGCCGGCGGGACCGGGACCACCGGGGCCGGAGTGGCGACGGTCCGCGCGTCGTCGGGCGCGGTCGGGAGAGCCGGACGACCGGGCAGGGCACCGTCGGGTGCGGCGGCTGCGCGGTTCAGCGCCCCGTAGGGAACGTGGACGCTCGGCGCGGCGAGCCGGGTGGACTCGACCTGCGCGCGTTGGTCGTCGAAGAAGATGTGCGGTCGGAGCACCTCGAGGATCCCCGCCTTGTCGATCCCACCGAGGAAGAACGCGTCGTCGACGGAGACGCCCCACGACTTGAGCGTCGCCACGGCACGCTCGTGCGCAGGCGCGGACCGGGCCGTGACGAGCGCGACGTGGATGCGCGGGTCGTACGAGGGGTCCTCGCGGCGACGCGCCCTCTCGACCTCCTGCAGCCGGTGGATGCCGACGACCAGGTCCCGCAGCGGCCCGCCGCCGAGCGGCACGTCCGACAGCGCCGCCTCGCGCCGACGGTAGGACGCGAGGTCCCCACCGCGGAACTGCTGCTCCGACGAGTCGTCGGCGAGCACGCCGTCGACGTCGAACGCGATGCGCAGCTCGTCCCCCGGCTCGTCGGCGAACGTCGGGTCGAGCACGTAGCCCGCGGGGAGCCCGAGCGCGACCGCGTCGCGCACCGAGGCCTCGTCGGCCGAGAGGAAGAGGTCCATGTGGAGGGGGCGGATGAACTCGTAGGGCGTGTGGCCCTGGCGGAACACCGCTCGCGTGATGGGCAGGTCGTGGTGGCGCACGGACCGCATGACGCGCAGCCCGGTCTCCGGGGAGTTGCGCGACATGACGATGACCTCGACCAGCGGGTCGTCCTCGGACGCCGCGAGGTCGTTGAGGGCCAGCAGGCGCCGCACGAAGCCGAACGCGACACCGGGTCGCAGCGGTTCGCCGAGGTGCTGCTCCTGGAACGCGCGGTACGCGGTCTCGCCCTCGGTCCGGAACACGCGGTCGGAGTCGGTCAGGTCGAACAGTGCGGACGAGGCGACGCCGACGACGAGGCGGCCCGTGAGGTCGTAACCCATGGCGGCACTATGCCAGGCTCGCGCCCTCCGGCGGAACGTCGCCCGAGGAGGGGGACCACTCCTCGCGGAGGACCCCCAGGACCACCGCGTCGTACCGGACGCCGTCCACGACGCGCGCACGGCGGAACCGTCCCTCCTCGACGTACCCGAGGCGGTGGCCGACCCCGAGCATGGCCCCGTTCCCGGACCACGTGGCGAGGTCGAGCCGCACCCAGTCCGTCACCGAGAACAGGTACGTCGTCCACGCGCGCAGCGCCTCGCGCCCGACGCCGCGACCCCGCAGCGAAGGGTCGAAGACGGTCACGCCCAGCCGGGCCCAC
The DNA here is from genome assembly GCF_055181235.1 of Cellulosimicrobium sp. So1_17. Classification (NCBI taxonomy): domain Bacteria; kingdom Bacillati; phylum Actinomycetota; class Actinomycetes; order Micrococcales; family Promicromonosporaceae; genus Cellulosimicrobium; species Cellulosimicrobium sp. So1_17. The sequence continues at coordinate 182,775 of NZ_CM143702.1, read as the reverse complement.
TGCGTCTCCGCGGACTCCCAGTACCAGGAGCAGGTCCCGACGAGCCGGTCCTCGTCGTCGGCGACGACGACGCGACGCGGCGGCAGTCCGTCCTCGGCCAGCCCGCGCGGGTCGCGCGCCTCCGCCGCCGAGGCGTCCGTGAGGCGCGCGACGAGCGCGTCGGCCGCCGCGTCGTCGGGCACCGGGTAGTACGGCCCGTCCCACCGGTGCCACTCGTGGTGCGGTCGCATCCACTCGCGGAACGCGGCGAGGTCGCGCGGGGTCCACCCGCGCAGCCGCACCCCGGGCCCGACGCCGTACGTCGGGACCGTGGTCACGCCTGGTCCTCGACCGCCTCGTCCGGGGTGTCGGTCGCGGGTGCGTCGTCGGCCGGGCCTGTCGCCTCGTGCACCGCCGGCTCGACGGGCTCGGGCTGGTCGTGCTCGGGCTCGGACGTGACGACCTCGCCCTCCGGCAGGATCCCGTCGTGCTCGTGCTCGTGCGCGTGGTCGTGCGCGTGAGCCGCGGCGGCCGCGATGGTGGCCAGCGTCGCCTTGACCGCCTCGCGCGCCTGCGACGAGACCTCCGGCAGCACCGGGACGCCCGCGTGCGGCAGCGTGATCGGGGCGTCCTGGGACGTCCCCTGCTCCGTGGCGGAACCCGACCCGCGCTTGCGGCGCGAGCGCTGCTTCGCGTCGCCGTTGCCCTCGGGAGCGCCGCCACCGTTGCCCTGGCCGTTGCCCCCGCCCGACTTCTCGATCGGGTCCGTGTGCACGATGAACCCCCGGCCGTGGCAGTGCTCGCACGTCTCGCTGAACGCCTCGACGAGACCCTGCCCGACGCGCTTGCGCGTCATCTGGACGAGGCCGAGCGACGTGACCTCCGCGACCTGGTGCTTCGTCCGGTCCCGACCGAGGCACTCGACGAGCCGGCGCAGCACGAGGTCCCGGTTCGACTCGAGCACCATGTCGATGAAGTCGATGACGATGATGCCGCCGATGTCGCGCAGCCGGAGCTGGCGGACGATCTCCTCCGCGGCCTCGAGGTTGTTGCGCGTCACGGTCTCCTCGAGCGTGCCGCCCGAGCCCGTGAACTTGCCCGTGTTGACGTCCACGACCGTCATCGCCTCGGTGCGGTCGATGACGAGCGAACCGCCCGACGGGAGCCAGACCTTGCGGTCCATGCCCTTCGCGAGCTGCTCGTCGACGCGGTGCACGGTGAAGACGTCCTGCGTGCCCGTCCACCTCGAGACGCGCTCGCGAAGGTCCGGGGCGAGCTCCTCGACGTACGAGGAGATCTCGGTCCAGGCACCGTCGCCCTGCACGACGAGCGACGTGAAGTCGTCGTTGAAGATGTCCCGGACCACGCGGATCGCGAGGTCGGGCTCGCCCTGGAGCAGCGCCGGAGCGCTCGACGACTTCTTCGCCTTGGCCTCGATGGACTCCCACTGACCGCGCAGACGCTCGACGTCGGCGCGCAGCTCGTCCTCGCTCGCCCCCTCGGCCGCGGTGCGCACGATGACGCCCGCGCCGTCGGGCACGACCTCCTTGAGGATCTTCTTCAGGCGGTTGCGCTCGGTGTCCGGCAGCTTGCGGCTGATGCCGGTCATGCCGCCGCCCGGGACGAAGACGAGGTAGCGGCCCGCGAGGGTGATCTGCGACGTCAGGCGCGCGCCCTTGTGGCCGATCGGGTCCTTGGTGACCTGCACGAGGACCGGGTCGCCGGACTTGAGCGCCTGCTCGATCCGGCGCGGCTGCCCCTCGAGACCCGCGGCGTCCCAGTTCACCTCGCCCGCATAGAGCACCGCGTTGCGGCCCTTGCCGACGTCGATGAACGCGGCCTCCATGCTCGGCAGCACGTTCTGCACGCGACCGAGGTAGACGTTGCCGGCCATCGACGTCTGGGACTGCTGCGAGACGTAGTGCTCCACGAGCACGCCGTCCTCGAGCACGGCGATCTGCGTGCGCCCGTTCGTCTCGCGCACGACCATCGAGCGCTCGACGGACTCGCGGCGCGCGAGGAACTCCGCCTCGCTGATGATCTGACGGCGACGTCCGGCGTCACGACCCTCGCGGCGGCGCTGGCGCTTGGCCTCGAGGCGCGTCGACCCCTTGAGCGCCGTGACCTCGTCCGCGAGGCTGCGCTCGCGCGGGCGGGTCCGGGTCGTCACCTCGCCGGGCTCGCCCCGACCACCGCGGCGACGACGGCGACGACGGCGGCTCGAACCGCTCTCGTCCTCGCCCTCGGCCGGCTCGTCGGTCTCGGCGTCCTCCGCGGTCTCCTCGACGGTGTCCGCGTCGTCGACCGGTGCCTCGGCACCGTCCCGACCACCCTCGTTGCGCCCGCGACGGCCACGACCACCGCGGCGACGCCGACGTCGCGGCGCACCGTCGACGTCGTCGCCCTCCTGCGCGTCGTCGTCGTCGTCGGCCGGCTCCGCGTCGACGGTGCCGGCGTCGACGGTGCCGGCGTCAGCGGTGCCGGCGTCAGCGGTGCCGGCGTCGACCGTTCCGGGGAGGTCCGCGTCGGCGAAGTCCTCGGGACCGAAGGCCACGGTCGCGAGCTCGACGCCCTCTGCGACGAGCTCCGACTCGATGGCCTCGACCTCCTCGACGGCGGCGCGGTCCTCACCGCTCAGCACGAGCTCGGCCGTCACGTCCGTGGCCTCGGTCACCGGTGCCTGCGACGCGACGTCCGGCACCGGCGCAGCAGCACGCGCCGGCCCTGCGGACCGACCCGCGGAGCGACGCGACGAGCGGGTCGCACGGCCGCCCGACCGCTCCCGCGACGCCACCGGCTGCTCCGGCTCGGGCCGCTCGGTCACGGGCTGCTCCGGCTCGGACCGCTCGGTCACGGGCCGCTCCGGCGCCGTCGTCCCGGACGCACGCTTCCCGGCCACCGCGGGAGCGGGCTCGACGGACGCGGGCTCCACCACCGTCTCGTGGTGCGCAGGCGGCCCGGCAGGGCTCTGGGCGCGGCGCGGTCGACGCGGGGCTGCGGCCGGGTCGGGCGCCTGGAAGAGGAGTGCGGTCGTCGCGAGGCGCGGCGTCCCCGAGCCCGTGGTCGAGACCGGGGACGTGGGCTGCGCGGTCGTCACGGTCTCCGGGCTCGTGGGCGCTGGGCTCGAGGTCTCGGGCGTGGTCGCCCCACGGCTCGTCGCGGTCTCGCGCTGCGCGTCGGTCGACGGCGCACCGGCCGCGGCGGTCGCCCGCCGGGACCGCCGTGCGCGCTGACCCGAGGCGGGCGCCGCGCTCGGCGACGTGGCGGACGCGTCCGCGGCGGCCGGTGCCGAGGCGGCCTGGGCCGCGCCGGCGTCCGACGTCGCGCTCTCAGGCGTGGTCTCGGGTACGGCGCTCGCGGCCGTCGCCGTGCCGGAGGTGGTCTCGTCGGCCACGGCCTTCGCGCGGCGCGAGCGGCGGGCAGGCTTCTTCGCGACGTCGGGCTCTGCCGGGACGTCGTCCGTGGCGGCCGGGAGTCCGGTCGCCGCAGCGTCCCCCACCACGGGGACAGCCGCACCACCGGGTGCAGCCGTCTCGGCGGGAGCGGCCACCGCAGCAGCCGCCTTCGTCCCGGACGTCGACCGACGGCCGGCCCGCTTGGCACGACGCGGCTCCGCGCTCGTGCCCAGGAGCACGTCGGCGTCGAGCAGCGCGTCGGCGTCGGGCTCGGCGGCCGGCGCGTCCACGGCCGTCTCGGCCGGTGCAGCACGCAGGCCGAACTCGGAGAGGACGTCGAGCGCCGGCGGCTCGGCGGTCACCGCGGGCGAGCCGGTCGGCGCCGCCTTCTTGCGCTTCGCACCGCTCTTCGCCCGACGCGGGGCGGGCGCGGTCTCGGCCGCCGTCTCGACGGCTGCGTCGACGACGTCCGGCGCTGCGACGGTCGTCGACGGCTCACCGCTCGTCGGGGCGGCAAGCGTCGGTCCTGCGCTCGCCGGCGCGGGAGTCGTCCCCGTGCTCTCGTCGCCGGAGGTGCCGTCGGGGGCGGTCGTCGTCGATCGGGTCGCGCGGCGCGGCCGACGGGCGGCACGGGCGCCCGCGACCGGCTCCTGGGTGGCGTCGGCCCGGGGCGTCTCCTCCGCGGACGCCGCGCGCGGCGCGGCGGCGGGCGTGCTCGACGTCGCGGGGGCGCTCGCTTCCGCGGCGTCCGTGCCCGCGCCGCGGTCCGGGGCGGTGGCAACCGGCTCGCCCGCGGGCGGGGCGACGTTCCTGGTCGCGCGACGGCGACCGGTCTTGCGCGCGGGAGCAGCCTGCGCGGTGGGGTCCTGCTCGACGCCGCCCGTGGCGGGGGCGTCAGCGGTGCTGTCGGAGGTGTTGTCGAGCGTCACGCGTCGTGCTCCAGCTTGCTCGAGGCCCCGCCCCGCACCGTGCGGCCCCTCGGGCGGTCGGTCGTCGCCCGGGGAGAGCGCACCGGAGCGCGTCTCCCCCGCGACGGAAGTCGTCGGTCACGGCTGCGGCACGCGGTGGACGGCGCGGGCGCCTGCCGTACCGGGCCCTTCGCCCCGTGGCGGCGCTCCGCGGGCCGCTGTCGCGGACTGCTGCAAGCACGTGTGCGCCAAGGGACGATGCGGTGCCCGCCTGGCACGCCCAGTATCGCACAGGGCGACCATCCGCCCCTGACGACACGCACCTGGTCGGCGAGAGGCGCGCGCGTCCGCTCGGGACGGTCGTCCGCGCGTCGCGGGACCACGGTCCTGCAACCTTGTGAACATAGTCACAAGCGCCGGGTTTTCAGCACTTCTCGTCATCTCGGGCCGCGCCGATGGTGCAGATTGGGCCTACCGTCGAACGAGGGCGCGCTGCGCGTCGCCCGAGTCCGGTGTCGTCCGTCCGACCCCGTCGGCCTCCCGAGGAGCGCACGTGGATGCTCTAGATCTCGCCCGGTGGCAGTTCGCCATCACCACCGTCTACCACTTCATCTTCGTGCCGCTGACGATCGGCCTCTCCCCCCTCGTCGCGATCATGCAGACGGCCTGGGTCCGCACGGGGAACGAGCGGTGGCTGCGCCTGACCAAGTTCTTCGGCAAGCTCCTGCTCATCAACTTCGCCCTCGGCGTCGTGACGGGCATCGTGCAGGAGTTCCAGTTCGGCATGAACTGGAGCGAGTACTCGCGCTTCGTCGGCGACGTCTTCGGCGCCCCGCTCGCGATGGAGGCGCTCGCCGCGTTCTTCGTCGAGTCCACGTTCCTCGGCCTGTGGATCTTCGGCTGGGACCGGCTCAGCAAGAAGGTCCACCTCGCGTGCATCTGGGCGGTGGCGCTCGCCACCAACCTCTCGGCGTTCTTCATCCTCGCGGCGAACTCGTGGATGCAGCACCCCGTCGGGGCGGTCTACAACCCGGAGACCGGGCGCGCCGAGATGAACGACATCTGGGCGGTCCTCACGAACAACACCCTCCTCGCCGCGTTCCCGCACCAGATCACCGCCACGATGCTCACGGCGGGCACCTTCGTCACGGGGATCGCCGCCTGGTGGATGGTGCGCCTCGTGCGCACGAGGAAGGCCGAGAACGTCGAGCTCGCGCGGGACGTCTACCGTCCGGCCGTGACGCTCGGCGTCATCGCGATGCTCGTCGGCGGGATCGGCGTCGCGGTCTCCGGCGACGTCCAGGGCAAGATCATGTACGAGCAGCAGCCCGGCAAGATGTCGTCGGCCGAGGCGCTGTGCGAGGGCGAGGAGGGCGCGGCGTTCTCGATCCTCACGATCGGCGACCTGTCGAACTCGTGCGAGAACGTGCGGCACCTCATCGAGATCCCCGGCCTCGCCTCGTACCTGGGCACCGGCCACTTCTCCGGCCCGGAGAGCTACCTGCCCGGCGTCGAGGACGTCCAGGAGGAGATGACCGAGCGCTTCGGCGACACCACCGCGGCCGGCGACCCCGTCACGTACACGCCGAACCTCGCGATCACCTACTGGGCGTTCCGCCTCATGATCGGGATGGCTGCCGGGTCCGTCCTGCTCGCGCTCATGGCGCTGTGGCTCACCCGGAGGGGACGGGTCACCGACAACGTGTGGTTCGCGCGCGTCGGGCTGATCGCGATCCCCATGCCCTTCCTCGCGAACTCGTTCGGCTGGATCTTCACGGAGGTCGGCCGCCAGCCCTGGGTCGTCGCGCCCAACCCGACGGGCATCGACCAGATCCGCCTGCTCACCGAGCGCGGCGTCTCGACGGTCGTCAGCCCCGGCATGGTCCTCACGTCGATGATCGTCTTCACGCTCGTCTACGGAGCGCTCGCGGGCGTCTGGTTCACGCTCATGCGTCGCTACGCGATCGAGGGCGTGCCGCTGAGCGTGCGCGACGAGTCGCCCGAGGCGCAGGAACCGCCGGGAGACGGGTCCGGCGACGCCGACGACGACGCCCACGCTCCCCTGTCCTTCGCCTACTGACGCGCCGCGCCCGGCACCCGCACAGAGAGCTCTGGAGACACCACCGTGGATCTCGCCGTCGTCTGGTTCGTGCTCATCGCCGTCCTGTGGACGGGCTACCTCGTCCTCGAGGGCTTCGACTTCGGGGTGGGCATGCTCGTGTCGATCCTGCCCCGGGGCGACAAGGAGCACCGCGAGAAGGAACGTCGCGTGCTCATCAACACCATCGGCCCCGTCTGGGACGGGAACGAGGTGTGGCTCCTCACCGCCGGCGGCGCGACGTTCGCCGCCTTCCCCGAGTGGTACGCGACCCTCTTCTCGGGCTTCTACCTGCCGCTCCTGCTCATCCTCGTCGCCCTGATCGTGCGAGGAGTCGCGTTCGAGTACCGCGGCAAGATCGCCGACCCGCAGTGGGCCCGGCGGTGCGACGTCGCGATCCAGGTGGGCTCGTGGGTGCCCGCGGTGCTGTGGGGCGTCGCGTTCGCGAACCTCGTGCGCGGCGTCCAGCTCGACGCCGACCACCAGTTCGTCGGCGGGTTCTTCTCCCTGCTCTCCCCGTTCGCGCTGCTCGGCGGGCTCGTCACCCTGAGCCTGTTCCTCCTGCACGGCGCCGTGTTCGTCGCGCTGAAGACCGACGGTGAGATCCGGCACCGCGCGCGGCAGCACGCGGGCGTCCTCGGTGTCGCGGCCCTCGTGCTCGCGGGCGGCTGGGCCGTGTGGGCCCAGGTCGCCTACTCCGTGCCGTGGACGTGGCTCGCCGTCGCGGCCGCCGCGGGCGGCCTCGTGGGGACGCTCGTCGCCAACGCCCGCGGTCGGGAAGGGCGCGCGTTCGCCTTCTCCGCCCTGACGATCGTCGCCGCGGTCGTGCTGATCTTCGGCTCGATGTATCCCGACGTGATGCCCGCGACCGACCCGGCGAACTCGCTGACGGTCCACAACGCGTCGTCGACCGCCTACACGCTCACGGTCATGACGTGGGTCGCGCTGGTGCTCACGCCCCTCGTCATCGGCTACCAGGCCTGGACCTACTGGGTGTTCCGTCGCCGTCTGTCGACGCGGGACATCCCGGCGCCGGCGGGGCTCTCGCTGAAGAAGGTGCGTGAGGCGGCCTTCGGCGGGGCGTCGTCCGGAGGCGCGGCAGGGCGTGAGCTCGGCGCCGGAGACCGACCACGCGGCTCCGGCCGCGGGGACGCCGGCGCGTGAAGCCGCTCGACCCGCGGCTCCTGCGACAGGCGCGCGCCGCGCGGGGCTACGTCGTCCTCACCGCGGTGCTCGGCTTCGTCACGGCGGCGCTCGTCGTCGCGCAGGCCCTCCTGCTCGGCGCGATCCTCGCCCCGGCGATCCTGGGCACGGCCGACCTGCCCGACGTCGCGGGCCGGGTCGGCCTCCTGGCGGCCGTGGTCGCGGCCCGGGCGGGCACGTCGTGGGCGCAGGAGCGGTTCGCGCTGCGCGCCGCGACCCGCACGGTCTCCGAGCTGCGCGAGCAGGTCGTCGCGCACGCGGCGGCGCTCGGCCCGCGGTGGCTCGCGAGCGGCCGCGGACCGGCCGTGGCGACGCTCGCGACGCGCGGTCTCGACGCGCTCGAGCCCTACCTCGTGCGCTATCTCCCGCAGCTCCTGCTCGCCGCGACGGTCACGCCCGCCGCGCTCGCCGTCGTCCTCGGCCTGGACTGGGTGTCCGCACTGGTGATCGCCGTGACGATCCCCCTCGTCCCGCTCTTCATGGTCCTCGTCGGCCAGCTCACCGCCGGGACGTCGGAGCGTCGGCTCGTCGTCATGCAGCGCCTGGGCGCACAGGTGCTCGACCTGCTCGCGGGCCTGCCCACGCTCCTCGCGTTCGGGCGCGCCCGCGGACCGGAACGGCGCGTGCGGGCGCTCGGCGACGCCAACCGTCGCGCGACGATGGGCACGCTGCGCGTCGCGTTCCTGTCGGGCATGGTCCTCGAGCTGCTCACGACCCTCTCGGTCGCCGTCGTGGCCGTGGGGGTCGGCCTGCGGCTCGTGCACGGCGGTATGGAGCTCGAGCCGGCGATCGCCGTGCTCGTGCTCGCGCCCGAGGTCTACCTCCCGCTGCGCCAGGTCGGCCTGCACTTCCACGCGTCGACCGACGGCATCGCCGCCGCGCAGCAGGCGTTCGCGATCCTCGACGAGCCCGCCCCGGAGCCCGGGCGACGCCCCGCACCCCGCCTCGCCGGCTCGACCCTCACCCTGCACGGCGTGGGGGTGCGCGCGGGCGACCGCGACGTCCTCGCCCCGGCCGGCCTCGATCTCCTGCTGCCCGTCGCCGCGTCCCCCGGTCAGGGCCGCGTGGTCGCGCTCGTCGGAGCGAGCGGGGCCGGGAAGACGACGGCGGTGCAGGTGCTCCTCGGTCTCGTCCGGCCCGACGCCGGGGGCGTCACCTGGACGACGGCCGACGGCGACAGCGTCCCGCTCGCGGAGATCGACCTCCCGACCTACTGGCCGCAGGTCGCGTGGCTCCCCCAGCGCCCGGCGCTCGCCCCCGGGACGCTGCGCGACGCCGTCACCGACGGGCTCGACGTCGACGACGACTCGCTCGCGCGCGCGGCCCGGACCGCCGGGCTCGACGACGTCGTCGCGGGACTGCCCGACGGCTGGGACACGCCCGTCGGGCGCGGCGGCACCGGGCTGAGCGTCGGGCAGCGACAGCGTGCCGCGCTCACGGCGGCGCTGCTCGGCGATCCCGCGCGCACACCGCTCGTCGTGCTCGACGAACCCACCGCGCACCTGGACGCACGCGGTGAGCAGGTGGTGCTCGACGCCGTGCGGGCGTGGCGCGACCAGGGCCGGACGGTGCTCGTCGTCGCCCACCGCGCGTCGCTCGTGCGCGCCGCGGACGAGGTCGTCGAGGTGACGGCGGCACCGGTCACGACGCCCCTGGCGGAGGTGGGCGCATGACCCGCGACACCGCGCCGACGCGCGGACCGCTCCGTGCGCGCCTCGCCGCCGACCCGCTGTGGCAGGCCCTGCACCTGCTCGACGTGCGCTGGCGCCGCGTCGCGTGGGCGATCACGCTCGGCACGCTCGCGCTGGGCAGCTCCGTCGCCCTCGCGGCCGTCGCGGCGTGGCTCATCGCGCGGGCGTCGCAGATGCCGCCCGTGCTCACGCTGTCGGTCGCCGTCGTCGCCGTGCGCGCGTTCGGGATCTCCCGCGGCGTGTTCCGCTACCTCGAACGGCTCGCGTCGCACGACGTCGCGCTGCGCGGCATGGCCGCGCTGCGCGCCAACCTGTACACGGCTCTGGCCGGCGGCTCGCCTGCGGCCCTCGTGCGGCTGCGCCGCGGCGACCTGCTCGCGCGGGTCGGGGCCGACGTCGACGACGTCGGCGACGTGGTCGTCCGCGCGCTGATCCCCGCGGGCGTCGCGCTCGCCGTGTCGGTCGGCTCCGTGGCGCTGGTCGCGGCGTTCCTCCCGGCAGCAGGGATGGCCCTCGCGCTGTGCCTCGTGCTCGCCGCAGTCGTCGCGCCGTGGCTCTCGGCACGCTCGGCGCGCGACGTCGAGGTCCGCGGCGCCACCGCGCGCGCCGCGATGACGGCCTCGGCGCTCGAGATCCTCGAGGAGTCGGGACCGCTCGCGGTGTCCGGCCGCCTTCCCGGTCGCCTCGCCGACCTGCGCGCAGCGGACCGGGACCTCGCCCGCGCGACCGACGACGGCGCCCGCACCGCCGGGGTCTCCGCCGCTCTCGCCGCGGCGGCCGTCGGGGCGGCGGTGCTCGCGGCGGTCGTGCTGGGCCTGCCCGCCGTCGTGTCGGGCACCCTCACGCCCGAGGAGCTGTCCGTCGTCGTGCTCACGCCGCTCGCGGTGTTCGAGGCGGCGAACGCGCTGCCCGCCGCCGCGGTCCAGCTGCACCGCTCGCGCCAGGCCGCGCGCCGCGTCATGGGCCTGCTCGACGTGTCAGGACCACCGGTCACCCCGCTGACCTCCGACCCTGACCAGCCGACGGACCCCGCTGCCGTGTCAGGGCGACAGGTCACCGCAGTGGTCCCCGGCCCTGACACCACGCTCGTGCTCGACGGCGTCTCGTGCGCGTGGCAGGCCGACGGACCCCGGGCGCGGACCGTCGTCGAGGGCGTCGGTCTCACGCTGCACCCGGGGCGCGCGGTCGCGCTCGTCGGGCCGTCCGGCATCGGGAAGACGACGCTGCTCGCGACCGCCGCGGGACTGCTCGCCCCGACCGCGGGGCGCGCGACGCTCGACGGCGTCGACGTCGCCACGCTCCCTCGCGACGAGGCAGCGCGCCGGGTCGTGCTCGTCGCCGAGGACGGCCACGTCTTCGACACGACGGTGCTCGAGAACCTGCGCGTCGCGCGCGGGGACGTCAGCGCCGCCGAGGCCGAGGCCGTGCTGCACGACGTCGGGCTCGGCGCGTGGCTCTCCGGCCTGCCGGAGGGCGTCGCCACGACGCTCGGTCCGGACGCGACGGACGTCTCGGGCGGTGAACGACGTCGTCTCCTCGTCGCGCGGGCACTGCTCGCCCCCGCACCGCTCCTGCTCGTGGACGAGCCGGCCGAGCACCTCGACACCGATACCGCGGACGCGCTGGTGCGACGTCTGGTGGCGACGACGCGGTCGGTCGAACGGGCGGGCAGCGGGTCCGACGTCGTCCCCCGCGGCCTCGTCGTCGCGACGCACCGGCTCGGCGCGCTCGAGGCGGTGGACGAGGTGCTGCTCCTCGCGCGCCCCGACGACGACCCGGACGGCCCGGCGCGCGTCGTGGCGCGCGGGACGCACGCCGAGCTCCTCGCGCGGCCGGACTACCGCTGGGCGCTCGACCAGGAGGCCCCCGCGACCGCCTGACGCGCCGAGAGCCGCATCAGCGCGAGCCGAGGCGCGCGAGGAACAGCGCCTCGCCGACCGCGAGGTGCTCGATCTCGCTCGGAGCCACGGACTCGTTCGGCGCGTGGATGAGGCACGCCGGCTCCTCGACGCCCAGCAGCACGATCTCGGCGTCCGGGTACTGCCCGGCCAGCACGTTGCACAGCGGGATCGAGCCGCCCTGGCCCGCCGTGACGGTCTCGCGTCCGTACGCGTCGGCGAGCGCACCGGACAGCGTGTCGAACACGTGGCCGCTCGTGCGCGCCTGGAACGGCTGGCCCGCGGCGTCGCGCTCGACGGTCACGCGCACCCCCCACGGTGCGTGCGCCTCGAGGTGCGCGACGAGCAGGTCCTGGAGCTCGACCGCGTCGGCGCCGGGCGGCACGCGCAGGTTGAGGCGCGCGGACGCGCGCGGCTGGATCGCGGCCGCGGACCCGACGACGCTCGGTGCGTCGATGCCCAGGATCGTCACGACCGGACGGGCCCACAGCCCGTCCGCGACCTCGCCGCTCCCGACGAGCCCGACGCCGTCGAGGACACCCGCGTCGCGCCGGAACTGGTCGGCGTCGTACGCGACGCCGGGCCACGTGCCGAGCGCCACGGTGTCGGGGAGCCCGTCGATGGTCGTGTCGCCACGTCCGTCGCGCAGGCTCGCGAGGATCGCGACGAGCGCCGCGAGCGCGTCCGGTGCCGCGCCGCCGAACATGCCCGAGTGGATCTCGCCCGCGAGCGCCTCGACGTGGACGACGACGTTGGCCGCGCCGCGCAGCGTCACGGTGAGGGTCGGCAGCCCGAGCTCGGCGTTCCCCGTGTCCTGCACGAGCATCGCGTCGGCGGCAAGCGCCCCCGGGTTCGCCTCGACCCAGCGCTCGAGGCCACCGGTCCCCTGCTCCTCCGACCCCTCGACGACGAGCCGGACGCCCACCGGGAGGTCGTCGCCGCCGAGCGCGCGCAGCGCCCGCAGTGCCGTGAGGTGCGTGACGATGTTGCCCTTGCAGTCCGCCGCCCCGCGGCCGTGCAGGCGGCCGTCGCGCTCGGTGAGCTCGAACGGCGGGCTGGTCCACGCGGCGTCGTCCAGCGGGGGCTGCACGTCGTAGTGCGCGTAGAGCAGGACCGTCGGTGCGCCGTCGGGCCCGGGACGGTGCCCGAGCACCACCTGCGAGCCGTCGGGCGTCGTCTCGAGCCGCGTGTCGATCCCTTCGGCGGCGAACGCGTCCGCGACCCAGCGGGCGGCCCGCTCGCACTCGGCGCGGGGGAACAGACGGTCGTCCGCCACGGACGGGATCGCGACGAGCGTGCGCAGGTCCGCCAGGGCGCGGGGCATCAGCCGCCCCACGGCCCCTCGGACCTCCTCGACGTGACCGCTGTCTGCAGGTGCCGGGTCGACCGTCGGCGTGGCGTCGCTCACGAGTCCTCCTGTGATGTGTCGTCGGACGTGTCGTCGGACGTGGTCGTCCCCGTCGTGAGGTTGAGCGAGTCGACGTACTCGTCGAACGCGTCGAGCTGCTCGGGGCAGTAGACCTCGATGACGAGGCGGTCGCCGGCGAGGCGCCGCTCCTCCACGACCGAGGGCCGCAGGCCGGGGCCCGCGGCACCGTTGGCCGCGCCGAGGTTCGCGGTCGCGTCGACGAGCGCGGTGGGGTCGGTGCAGAACGCGCCGCCGTCGCTCCCGAGGACCTGCTCGATGGTCTCCTGGTCGATACCGACGATGCCGACGGCGACGAGCTGCTCGTGGAGCTCGGCGGCCTTCTGCTCGGCCTCGCGCGCGTCGCGGTTCGCGCGCACGTTCGAGAACTGCACGATCATCACGACGCCGAGCGCGACCAGCACGAGAGCGACGGCCGTGTAGACGACCCAGCGACGCGGTCGCGGTTCCTCGGGCTCGTGCCGGGGCGCGTGCGTGGCGGTCCCTGTGGTGGACGACATCTCAGGCCTCCGTCCCCTCGGTCGTCGCGGTGTCCAGGTCGCCGTCCTGCTCCGCGGCCTCGGCGGCGGTGACGGGGTTCTTCCAGGACGGCTTGCGCAGCAGGTAGAAGAGCGCGGGCACGAGGAGACCGATGATCCCGAGCCCGCCGCCGACGATGAGCACGTACACCCCGACGCTCCCGCTCGAGAACTGCGCGGGCGGGACGAAGCCGATCACCATCGCGGCGACCGACGCGATGAAGCCGACCACGCACAGGAGCGTGAGAGCGGGCGCCCGGTACCCCCGCGGGTGGTCGGGCTTGATCCGCCGCAGGCGCACGGCCGCGACGAACAGCAGGAGGTACATCACCAGGTAGACCTGCGTGGTGATGACGGACAGGATCCAGTACGCGCTCGACACGTCCGGGATGAACGCGTAGAGCAGCGCGATGAACGTGGTCACGACACCCTGCGCGACGAGGATGTTCTGCTGCACCCCGTGCTTGTTGAGGCGCTGCAGGAAGGGCGGCAGGTAGCCCTCCTCGCGCGCGACGGTGAGCAGGCCCTTCGACGGGCCGGCGAGCCACGTGAGCATCCCGCCGAGCGACGCGGCGATGAGCATGAGCCCGAGGATCGGCGTCAGCCAGCTCACCCCGAAGTTCGCGAAGAACGCGTCGAACGCCTGCATGACGCCCGCGGTGAGGCTGAGCTGGTCCGCCGGGATGACCCAGCTGATCGCGACGGCGGGGAGGATGAAGATGAGGAGCACGAGCCCGATCGCGAGGAACATCGACCGCGGGAACTCGAGGCCCGGACGACGCAGGCTCGTGACGTGCACCGCGTTCATCTCCATGCCCGCGTAGGACAGGAAGTTGTTGACGATGAGCACGAGGGACGCGAGGCCGGTCCACGCGGGCAGCAGGTGCTGCGCGTCCATGGGCGCCGCCGACGGGTTGCCCTGCCCGAGGAACACGATCCCCAGCACCACGAGGATCGCCGCGGGGATGAGCGTGCCGATGATCAGGCCCATGCTCGACAGCCCCGCGACGGTCTTGGTGCCCTGGGAGGACAACCACACGCCCGACCAGAACAGCACGACGATGACGATCGCCACGTACAGACCGTTGCTCGCGAGCGCCGGGTTGATGACGTACGCGAGCGTGCTCGCCACGTACCCGAGCAGGCTCGGGTAGTAGAAGATCGTCATCGCGAACTGGCACCAGACCGCCAGGAACCCGAGCGGCTTCGACACGCCGTCGGCGACCCAGCGGTACACGCCGCCCGACCAGCCGGACGCGAGCTCGGCGGACACGAGCGACGTCGGCAGCAGGAAGACGATCGCCGGGACCACGTAGAGGAACACCGCCGCGAGCCCGTAGACCGCCATCGTCGGGGCGGCGCGCAGGCTCGCGACCGACGACGTGATCATGAACGCGAGCGTGATCCACGTGATGTAGTTGCGCGGCGTGCGGGCGGTGATCGCGGCCCGCAGCTGCTCGCGCGTCGGGGTCCCCGCCGTGTCGGCGGGCGCCCCCGGTGGCGACCCGCCCCCCGCCGGCGCCCCGCTGGACGGCACTGCTGACGACTCGCTCACCGCTCCACCCCCGTGCTCCGAGGTCCGCGACGGGACCGGCCAGGACGGCGCGCCGTCGTCGTGACGGCGTCCTGGCGAACATAGCGCCGTGCCACGGGAACCGCCCGTGGAAGGGGCCGTGACCAGGGCCGCGGCCGTGCGGGTCGCTCGTGGGCTGCTACGGTCGCGGAGGCCCGGTCGGGGCGTGCCGCACGTCGGCCGGGCCGTGCGCCGCAAGCCCCCGACGCCCTGGAGACGACGGTGAAGATCCTCGTGCCCGACACGATCCCCCTGGACGTGCGCGCCGCCCCCGGCGACGAGGTCGTGGTCTACGACGCGGCCGCTCCGCTCGCCGTCGAGGACCGTGACGCGCAGGTGCTCGTCGCGTGGGCGAACTCGCCCGACAACCTCGCCGACGCCGCGCGCCACCTCACCGGGCTCCGCTGGGTCCAGACGCTCGCCGCCGGTCCCGACGCCGTGCTCGCCGCGGGCTTCAGGCCCGACGTGACGGTCACGTCCGGGCGGTCGCTCCACGACGGCCCCGTCGCGGAGCACGCGCTGGCCCTCGTGCTCGCCGCGGTGCGACGCCTCGACGAGCTCGGCGCCGCGCAGAGGGAGCACCGGTGGGACCGCGCGGTCAACGCCGCCCAGGCCGCCCCGGCGACCGCGCAGCGGTACACGCTCGACGGCGCGCACGTGGTGGTGTGGGGGTTCGGCTCGATCGCCGCACGCCTCGCGCCCCTGCTGGAGGCGCTCGGCGCACGGGTCACGGGTGTCGCGAGCAGCGCCGGGGAGCGCCACGGGTTCCCCGTCGTGACCGACGACGACCTCGCCGCCGTCCTGCCGACCGCCGACGTCCTCGTCTCGCTCCTGCCCGCGCTGCCCACGACGCGGCACGCGCTCGACGCGCGGCGGATCGACCAGCTCCCCGACCACGCGGTCGTCGTCAACGTCGGCCGCGGCGCGACGGTGGACGAGGGCGCGCTCGTCGCCGCCCTGCGCGCCGGCACGCTCGGGGGTGCTGCCCTCGACGTCACCGAGACCGAGCCGCTGCCGGCGGGGTCACCGCTGTGGGACGCGCCGCGTCTGATCCTCACGCCGCACGTCGCGGGCAACCGTCCGCAGCGCGCGTCCGACCTCGTCAACGCCAACCTCGACGCCCTGCGCGCCGGCGAGGAGCTGCGCAACGTCGTCCCCCGCTGACGCCGCGGAGGGCGGGGCGGGCGACCGACTTACCAGCGGCCGTTGCGCGGCTTGGGCTGGCAGCGCGGGCACGTGTACGCCGACCGGTTCATGAACTCGTCGCGGCGCACCGGCGTCCCGCACCGAGGGCACGGCTCACCCTCCTGCCCGTACACCGCGAGAGAGCGCGAGAAGTAGCCGGACTGCCCGTTGACGTTCACGTAGAGCGCGTCGAAGCTCGTCCCGCCCTGCGTGAGAGCCTCGGACATGACCTCGGCCGCGGCGTCGAGCAGGCGGTGGGCCTCGGCGCGGCGCAGCGTGTCCGTGGCGCGCGCGAAGTGCAGACGGGCGCGCCACAGGGCCTCGTCGGCGTAGATGTTCCCCACCCCGGACACGACCGTCTGGTCGAGGAGCGCGCGCTTCACGCCGGTCCGACGACGGCGGACCGCGTCGACCACGACCTCGCGCCGCAGGGCGGGGTCGAGGAGGTCGCGCGCGATGTGCTCGACCGGACCCGGGACGGCGGCGAGGTCCGAGCCGAGGCCGCCCGGGGCGCCGTCGGGCGTGGGGACGAGGTCCTGGACCGACAGGTGGCCGAACGTGCGCTGGTCGACGAAGTCGAGCGCCTGCGCGTCCCCGCCACCCTCGGGCTCGAGCAGGACCCGGACCCGCAGGTGCGGTGACCGCACGTCCGGCCCCTCGCCCGACCGCACGAGGAGCTGGCCGGACATGCCGAGGTGCGCGAGCAGCGCGGCCGCGGGCCGGGTGTCGGCAGAGGTCCGGCCGCCGCCGGACAGGGCCGACGCCGGTGACCCCAGCGGGAGCCAGAGGAACTTGCCGCGCCGCACGGCGGCGACGAGGCGCAGCCCGAGGAGCTGGTCGCGAAAGCCCGCCGGGCCGCCGTCGTGCCGGCGCACGCTGTAGTCGCGCAGCACCTCGACGTCGGTCACGACGCTGCCGAGCACGTGCCGTGCGAGACCGTCGCGGACGGTCTCGACCTCGGGGAGCTCAGGCACCCGCGCCCTCGGTAGCCGTCTCGCCGTCCGTCTCCGCCCGCCCGGCCAGGGCCTGTGCGCGCTCGACGGCGATCGTCCGGTAGGCGCGCTCCGCGGCCTCCTGCTCGGCGTACTTCTTCGCCGTGCCGCTGCCCGTCCCGTACAGCCGGCCGTCCAGGTGCACGTACGAGGTGAAGACGCGGGCGTGGTCCGGCCCGACGGCGTCGCTCGAGTAGGCGGGCGGGCTCATCCCCGCCTCCGCGGCCGCCTCCTGCAGCGACGTCTTCCAGTCGAGCCCGGCGCCGAGGTCGGCCGCGGCAGCGAGCCGCGGCTCGACGAGCCGCAGCACGAGACCGCGCGCGGGCTCGAGGCCGTGGCTCAGGTAGACGGCACCGATGAGGGCCTCGACCGTGTCCGACAGGATCGAGTCCTTGTCGTTGCCGCGCGTGCGGATCTCGCCCTTGCCGAGCAGGACGTAGCGTCCGAGGTCGAGGGCGCGCGCGATGATCGCGAGGGACTTCTGCGACACCGTCGCGGCCCGCATCTTGGCGAGCTCACCCTCCGAGAGATCGGGGTGGCGGCGGTAGAGCGTCTCGGTGACGACGAGCCCGAGCACGGTGTCCCCGAGGAACTCGAGGCGCTCGTTCGTCGGGATGCCGCCGTTCTCGTGCGCGAACGACCGGTGCGTGAGCGCAAGGACGAGAAGCTCGGGGTCCAGCTGGACCCCGAGCTTCTCGAGCAGACCGGTTGCCGGTGCAGCCGGTGCCACGCGCCTCAGCCTGCGTGCTCGGTGCGCAGCGCCTCGGCGTACTGGCGGGCCTTGTAGGTGCCGCACGTCGGGCAGGCTGCGTGCGACAGCTTGTCGCCCTTGCACTGCGGGCAGGTCGTGAGGTTCGCGGCGGTCGTCTTCCACTGCGAACGACGCGCACGGGTGTTGCTGCGCGACATCTTGCGCTTCGGAACAGCCACGGCTAGCTCTCTTTCGTCTCGTCGGACACGTTCGAGGTGTCGAACATGCTCTCCAGCGCCGACCACCGAGGGTCGACAAGTTCGTGCGTGTGCCCCGGGTCCTCGGCGAGGCGTGCTCCGCACTCGGAGCACAGGCCCGGGCAGTCCGGACGGCACACCGGACTGAATGGTAGTGCAGTCACCACGGAATCCCGTAGCGCGGGCTCGATGTCGGCGAGATCGCCGTCGAGCTCGTAGACGTCCTCGGCGTCCTCGGACTCACCGTGGCCGTCTCCGCCCTCTCGCCCGGCCTGCGCCCGCTCGGGGTAGGCGAACAGCTCGGTGAGCTGGACCCGCACGGGCTCGGTCACCTCGTCGAGGCACCGGACGCACTCGCCCACGGCCCGCCCGGAGACGGTGCCGGAGACCAGCACGCCCTCCATCACGGCGGAGAGGCTCAGGTCGAGCTCGAGCTCGCTGCCCTCGGGGATCCCGATGACCGCCGTGCCGAGGTCCGCGGGCGCCGCGACCGTGCGCCGGACGTCGAGCATGCTTCCGGGTCGCCGACCGAGCTCGTGCGTGTCGAGCACGAGCGGCGACGTCTTCTCGGCGGCGATGGCGCGCTCCAGGATCGGTCTCCTGCCGGGCAGGAGGAGGCAACGGACGGTGTCGGGGACGGTCGGGCCGACGTCGTGCCGTCACCGACGCGGGACGGTGCCGTGCGGGAGCACGGCGGGGGCCTCACGACGGTCGGCAGGACGAGTTCACCGAACCAAAGGACGATCTTACGGCACCGCGAGAGGTGAGGCCAACGAGATCCGGGGGCGGCTATCCCGCCGGCCGCGCGGCGGGCCGTTCGGCCGGCCGCGGAGCCATCGTGCTCGGGAAGGGCGACGGTTCCGGGACCCGGCCGGCACCGTCCAGGCGCCCCGCGAGCTTCGCGCGACCCGCCTGGACCTGCGCGAGCACCTTGCCGAGGTCGACCTCGAAGTCCGCGAGGCGCTGGTCGCAGTAGTCGTCGGCGTCGCGGCGGAGCCCTTCGGCCGCGCTCTCCGCCTCGGCCACGATCTCGTGCGCCCGCGACTGCGCCTGGACGACGACCTGCTCCGCCTGGACGAGCTCGATCGCCCGCGCACGCGCCGTCGTGAGGATCTCCTCCGCCTGGCGGTGGGCGTCCTCGAGGACGGCGTCCGCCTCGGCGAGCACCTCGTCGGCGTGGGCGAGCTGCTCGGGCAGCGCCGCACGGAGCTCGTCGACGAGCGCGAGGGCGTCCGCCTTGTGCACGAGGACCGACGCCGACATCGGCATCGTCCGCGCGTTCTCGACGAGGTGACCGAGGTCGTCGAGGATCGTGTGCAGGCCGGCCTGCACCTCGTCGCCGGTCGGCACACCCGTCGATCCGTCCTGCGTCCGCGCCACGTCGTGCTCGCTCATCCGTCCGGTCCTCTCCGTCGTGCTCACCTGCTCGCCCGCTCCCGCGCCAGCGCCTGCCGTACCGCGTCCCCGACACCCGGGGGCACGAGGTCGTCCACCGGACCGCCGTGCCGGGCCACGTCCTTCACGAGCGACGACGCGACGTGCATGAGCGACGCCTCGCCGGCGACGAACACCGTCTCGACGCCGGCCAGGTGCCGGTTCATGAGCGCCATGGGGAGCTCGGCGTCGAAGTCCGCGCCCCCGCGGAGGCCCTTCACGACGGCCGACGCACCGATCTCGCGGCAGAAGTCGACGAGAAGCCCCGGGACGACCTCGACGCGCACCCCGTCCAGACCCGCCTGCTCGACGGCACGCCGGGCGAGCGCGACGCGCTCGTCGGCGCTCAGGAGCGCGTTCTTCGACGCGTTGCGCGCGACGCCGACGACGACCTCGTCGAAGAGGGCGCGGGCGCGACGCACGATGTCGAGGTGGCCCAGGGTGATCGGGTCGAACGACCCGGGACAGACGGCTGCGGTCACCTCGTCACGGTAGTACACGGGCTCCCGGATGCCTGGACCGACGCACCGTACCGGCGGGGCTGCCCGCCCGGCGTGCTCGCGGCGACCTGGGCTGCACGTCCGCACCCGGCGCAGGACGATGTCCGCATGAGCCCGGACAGCACGACCCCCGAGAGTGCGATCCCCGAGACGTCGAGAGCTGCCGGCGCCGGTCCGGACGTCGTCCCGCTCGCCTCGCCCGCTCTCGTGGCGGCACTCCACCGCGACGTCCTCGAACCCTCGTTCCCTCCGGCGGAGCTGGTCGGCGTCGACGCGTTCCTCGCCGAGCACGCGTCGGGGCGGCTGCGGAGCCTCGGCGTCGTCGAGGACGCCCGCGTCGTCGCGGGCGTGGTCGGCGCGTGGTCACCCGCCACCCGGGTCCTCCTCGTCCAGTACCTCGCGATCGCGCCCGGCCGCCGAGGAGGCGGCATCGGTGGCCGGCTGCTCGCCGCGGCGCTCGACGCGTGGGCGCGCGCGCTCGACCCGGTGCTCGTACTCGCCGAGGTCGAGCACCCCGACCACCACGCGGCGAGCGCCGCGCACGGCGATCCCACCGCACGGCTCCGCTTCTACGCGCGGCTCGGCGCCCGGGCGCTGGACGTGCCCTACTTCCAGCCGGGCGACGGGCCGGGCGCGGAGCGCGTGCCGGCCCTGCTGCTCGTCGCGCTCCCCCACGGCGTCGCACGGGACGCCGCGGACCTGCTCGACGAGGTCCCGGCCGGTCCGCTGCGCGCGTTCCTCGCGGAGAACCTGAGGGAGAGCGAGGGCCGGGTCGCCGACGACGGCGCGACCCGTGCACTGCTCGACGCCGCGGACGGGAGCGTCGCGCTCGTCGACCCCACCGACGCCGACGCGCTCGCCGGGGTCGCCGTGGGTCTCCTGTCCGACGACGAGCGCCACGCGCCCGGAGCCTGAGGCACGGCGCCGAGCCGCACGGTCTCGCTCGACGGTCCGGGACGGGGCGCCTCAGCCCGGGGTCGCCGTCTCCTCGCCGTCCGGGACGACCGGTCCGGTGAAGAAGACGGCCGTCTCGCCGTAGTCCTTGCGCGCGAGGAGCTCCCACCCGGTGGGCCAGGCCGGCTCGGCGGTGCGGGTCGAGCGCTCCACGACGACGACGGCCGCCGGGTCGAGCACCCCGGGCGCCGCCAGGTTCTCGAGCACGCGGGCCAGCGCGTCCGACGCGAGGTCGTACGGCGGGTCGAGGAACACGAGGTGGAAGGGTGCCCCGGTGGCGCCCGGGCCTGCGGCCGCCGTCGCGGCGAACGTCTCGGCGGACTGGGCGACGACCCGGACGTCGCTCAGGCCCAGGGCCGCGACGTTGCGCCGGGCGACGTCGACCGCGACGCGCGCCGAGTCGACGAGCGTGACCTCGCGCGCCCCGCGGCTCGCCGCCTCGATCCCGAGTGCGCCCGAGCCCGCGTAGAGGTCGAGGACGCGGGCGTCGTCGACCACGCCGTAGTGGTCGAGGCGCGAGAAGATCGCCTCCCGGACCCGGTCGCTCGTGGGGCGGGTCCCTCGCGGCGGGACCTGGATGGTGCGTCCGCCCACGGTCCCCGCCACGATCCTCGTCACGCGCACAGCCTAGCCAGGAGCCCGCGCGGCGCTCCGTGCGGCCGACGGTCACGCGCGCTCGAGGAACTCCTCGCGCTCGGGGTCGAGCTGGTCCGCGATCGCGGCACGCAGCGCGGGATGGCGCTCGAGCCCCGGGTCCTCGGCGACGACCGCCGCGGCGTCCTCGCGCGCCGTCGCGATGACGTCGGCGTCCTTCACGACGCGCAGGAGCCGCAGCGAGCTCGCGCGCCCCGACTGCGCGGCCCCGAGCACGTCGCCCTCGCTGCGCAGCTCGAGGTCGACCGTCGCGAGCTCGAAGCCGTCGTTCGTGCGCGCGAGGGTCTCGACGCGCGTCGCCGCGGGCGTCCCGGGCTGCGCGGTCGAGACGAGGAGGCACAGCCCGGGCGCCGACCCGCGGCCGACGCGGCCCCGGAGCTGGTGGAGCTGCGAGATGCCGAACCGGTCCGCGTCGTGCACGACCATGACGGTGGCCTCGCGGACGTCCACGCCGACCTCGACGACCGTCGTCGACACGAGCACCTGGACCTCGCCGCTCGCGAACGCCGCCATCGCGGCGTCCTTCTCCGCCGGCGGCATCTGGCCGTGCAGGATCCCGACCGCGACGCCCGCGAGGCGCGGGTGCGCCCGCAGCTCGTCGGCGACCTCGAGCACCGCGCGCAGAGGGGCCCGCTCGTCCGCCGTGCCGTCCTCGAGCAGGAAGTCCGGCAGCTCGTCGAAGTCGTCCCCCTCCGCACCGGCGCGCGGCGCGTCGTCTCCGGGCTCGTCGGGGTGGATTCGCGCGCACACCACGTACGCGCGGTGCCCGGCGTCGACCTCCTCGCGCACACGCGCCCACGTGCGGTCCATCCAGGCCGGGTTGTCGGCCGGGACGACGTGCGTCGTGATGCCGGCGCGGCCCGCGGGGATCTCCGTCAGCGCGGACGTCTCCAGGTCGCCGAACACCGTCATCGCGACGGTGCGCGGGATGGGCGTCGCGGTCATGACGAGCAGGTGCGGGCTCGTACGGGCCTTGGCGCGCAGCGCGTCGCGCTGCTCGACCCCGAACCGGTGCTGCTCGTCGACGACCACGAGACCGAGGTCCGCGAACTGCACGTTCTCGGACAGCAGCGCGTGCGTGCCGACGACGATTCCGGCGGCCCCGCTCGCGGCGTCGAGCAGCGCCTCCTTGCGCGCCGCCGCGCCGAGCGACCCGGTGAGGAGCGCGACGCGCGTCCCGTGCTCCGCGCCGCCGAGGAAGCCGCCCTCCGCGAGCGGCCCGAGGAGGGTGCGCAGCGTGCGCGCGTGCTGCGCCGCGAGCACCTCGGTCGGCGCGAGGAGCGCCGCCTGGCCGCCGGCGTCGACCACCTGGAGCATCGCGCGCAGCGCCACGACCGTCTTGCCGGAGCCCACCTCGCCCTGCAGGAGCCTCTGCATCGGGCGCGAGCGGGCGAGGTCCTGCGCGACCTGCTCGCCGATCTCGCGCTGGCCCCGCGTGAGCTCGAAGGGCAGGGCGGCGTCGAGGTCGGCGAGGATGCCGGGCTCCCCCGGCGCGCGCAGCGGCCGCGCCGTCGCGGGCTCCGCCTCGGCCCGCGCACGCCGCTCCGCGAGCGCCGCCTGGAGGACGAACGCCTCCTCGTAGCGCAGGCGGTCGCGCCCGCGCTGCCACTGCTTCTCGTCGTACGGCTCGTGCACGTCGCGCAGCGCCTCGAGCCGCGTGCCCAGGCCGTGCCGTTCGCGCACCGCGTCCGGCAGCGGGTCGGGCACGTCCTCCTCGCGCAGCGGGTCCAGGACGGTGCGCACCGCGGGCTGGATCTTCCAGCTCGGGATGCTCCCGCTCGCGGGGTAGATCGGGATGGGGCGGCTGGCCTCGAGGACGGCGCTCTCGGTGTCCTCGGCGTCGTCGTCCATGCCGATGATGCGGTAGTCGGGGTGCGCGAGCTGACGCGCGCCCCGGTAGACACCGACCACGCCCGTGAAGAGACCGAGCCTCCCCGGGGCCAGGCGCTGCTCGTGGTACCGCAGGGCCCCCGGTCCCTTGGCGAAGAACGTCAGGGAGAGCTGCTGCGGGCCGTCCGTGACGACGGCCTCGAGGATCGCCCCGGCGCGGTTGCGCATGCGCCGCACGGTCGCCGAGCGCACCTGCGCGACGATCGTCACGTGCTCGCCGAGCGCGAGCCCGCCGAGGTCGGTGAGCTTGCCCGGGTCGCCGTAGCGGCGGGGGTAGTGGCCCAGGAGGTCGCCGACGGTGTGCACCCCGAGCTTCGCGAGCGGCCCGGCGCTGCGCGTCCCGAGCGCCTTGGCGAGCGGCTCGGTCATGCGGTCCGTCATCCGGTCACACCTCCCTCGTCGTGCCCGACGCCGCCGGGCGGCTCCGCCCCGAGCGTCACCGTCCCGCCCGCGCGCCCCGACCGCAGGACGACGGTCTCCGCTCCCCCGGCGGACGCCCGTCCGACCAGCGCGTCGAGCACCGCCTGCGCGACGTCGTCGTCGGCGAGGACCGTGAGGATCTCGGTGGGGCCGGCCAGGACCTCGCCGAGCTCGTCGTCCAGAGCCGCAGGCAGGTCGTCGTCCGACGTCCCGCCGGAGGTCTCGACGACGGCGACGCGCACCGAGACGGTCGCGCGGCGCGCCGCGTCGAGGCCGGTCCCGTCCCCGTCCCCCGTCGCGCCGTGGTCCACGAGCTGCGCCGCGGCGAGCGCGACGACGACGTGGAGGTCCGACGGGGCGTCGAGCACCTCGAGCCGCTCGACGCCGTCGGCCCGCACCGCCGCGCGCGTCGCGGCGACGAGGTCGCCCCCGAGGTCGGTGCCGGGCAGGACGGCGACGTGCGACGCACCCGTGTCGACGACGACGCGGTGCAGCGCGGCAGCGTCAATCTCCGAGCCCGGGTCACGCAGGAGCACGACGGCGCCCGCCCGCGCGAGGTCGGCGACGAGCCCCGGTGCCGTCGTCACGGCGACGAGCCCGACCTTGCCGCCCCGCGCCGTGCCGGCGTCTCCCGGGGCGCCGTCGTCCTGGACGGACTCTCCTCTCGCGAGGGCGCCCTCTCCACTCGCAGGGTCGAGCGCGGAGCGGGACGCGGCCTCGTGCCCCGTGCCGGCCAGGTGCCGCACCCGCACCTGCCGCAGGGACGCGCCGCCGGGCGGGAAGGCCTGCAGCGCCGCGCGCCCGGCAGTCACCGCCGCGACGGGGTCGTCGGTGTGGACGTGCGCCTGCCACAGACCTCCGGCCCGTCCCACGCCGTCGGGACCGAGATCTGGACCTGGACCTGGACCTGGACCTGGACCTGGACCGCCGACGGTCCGCCCCCCGACCACGACGACCGAGTCGCCGATGCCTCCGAGCGCGGCACGCAGGCGACCCGCGACGTCGACGGGGCCCGTCCGGGCGTCCGGGGACGACAGCACCGGGCGGGTCGCCTCGACGACGAACATCACCTCGAGCTCGCCTCCCTCGCTCGACGCGGCACCCTCCGCGCCGAGCCCGTCGTCGGCGCCTCGGACCGGCGCCGTGCCGGACATCATGTCGAGCACCTCCGACACGACGTCCCGTACGGGGCCCTCGACGGTGCGCGGGCCGCGGTCGCTGCGCGCGCGGGCGTCTCCCGGCGGCGGGGAGGCCGCCCGGCCGAGCGCGACCCGCAGCGCGCCGAGCAGCAGGGTCAGCCCGAGCGCGCCCGCGTCGAGCACGCGCGCCCGCGCGAGGACGTCCAGCTCGGTGCTCGAGCGCAGCGCGGCCGCCCGGGCACCGTCGTGCGCGGCGCCCGCGACGACGGCAGGACCTGCGACCCGTACGGAACTTGCCCGCGCGTCCGCGGCGTGCGCGGCCCACGGAGTCGCGGCGTGCGCGGCGGCCCGGGCCGCGTCGTCAGCCGCCGTGAGGATCGTGCCCGGCAGCGGCTCGGCGACCGCTCCCCGCGCCGTGCGCGCGGCGGCGGCGAGGGCCGCGGCGAGCGCCGTCCCCGTCACCGTCCGGTGCGGGGCGAGCGCGACCGCGAGCCCGCGCAGGTACTCGCTGAGGATGACGCCGGAGTTGCCGCGCGCGCCCACGAGCGCCCCCCGCGCGAGCCGGACCAGCAGGTCACCCGCGTGCGCCTCCGCCAGGTTGCCCCCGTGCGCCTCCCCCGAGGGCGCGGACGCCACCGAGGTGCCGAGGGAACGCGTCGCGTCGAGGAAGGTGAGGTACAGGTTCGTCCCCGTGTCGGCGTCGGCGACGGGGACGACGTTGACCCGGTCGAGCGCCGAACGCGCCGCGCCGAGCGCCTCCACGCCGTCCCGGGCCCACGCGAGGACGTCGGCGGCGTCCATCACGTCGGTACGGCGGCTCACGTCGGTCGGGCTCCTCGCTGGTCGGTCGATGCTCGGCAACACCGTAGTCTCTGCTCCCGAACCCGGCCGCAGGGGCCTGGCCGCGGGCGCTCATTTGAGCAGACGCCACCCGATCGGCTACCCTGAGGAGGTTGCCCGGGTGCTTCGCGCGCCACAAGCCGTACGACGATCCGCCGTACGCGCCTCACGCCGTGCGAACGACCGGGCAGAACCCACAGACCATTCACTACGTCGCGGCTGCCTGCGCGCGACGTGCACGACGATCAGGAGAAACCGTGGCTGCCAACTGCGACGTCTGCGGCAAGGGCCCGGGCTTCGGGCACAGCATCTCGCACTCCCACATCCGCACGAAGCGCCGCTGGAACCCGAACATCCAGCGCGTCCGCGCCGTGGTGTCGGGTACGCCCAAGCGCCTCAACGTGTGCACCTCGTGCCTCAAGGCCGGCAAGGTCACGCGTCCCGCCTGATCGCGAGAACGCCTCCACGAAGCGCCCGTCGGCCCCGCCGGCGGGCGCTTCGTCGTCCCCGGCCCCGGATCCCGCGCCCGCCCAGGGCCGCCGGTTGCGGAGATCTCCTGAAGGTCGGGACAAACCGGTTTGGCGGAACCGCTGCCCGATGGCAGGCTTTGTCCATGGTGACGGAACTGAGCGAGGTAACCATCCGCCCCGCCGGCCCCGGGGACGCGAGCGCGATCGCCGCGGTGCACATCGCGTCGTGGCGCGGCGCGTACGCCGGGATCGTGCCCGACGAGTACCTGGCCTCGCTCGACGTCGACCAGCGCGAGAAGCACTGGGTCGAGAGCCTCTCCACGCCGGGCGCACGGACGTGGCTCGCGGACGCCGACGGGCGGACCATCGGCTTCGCGACGCTCGGGCCGAGCCGCGACGAGGACGCCGACGTCGGCGACCTCGAGATCTACGCCATCTACCTCGACCCCGAGTCCTGGGGTCGCGGGGTCGCGCGCGACCTCATGCGCACGCTGCTCGCCGACGTGCCCCCGGGCGTCGTGGTGACGCTCTGGGTCCTCGAGGACGCGGAGCGCGCCCGCCGCTTCTACCGCCGCCACGGCTTCACGCCCGACGGCGTCGAGCGCCGCGACGACATCGGCGGCAAGGACCTCACCGCGGTGCGCTACCGCCGGAGCTGACGCACCCCTGCGTCCCGTCGCGGCTCGCCGCAGGCCGCGTTGTCGGCGGACGACGCCACGCGTTCACGCGCCGAAGTGGTCCCACCCCGTCGCGCGGTCCGCCCCTGCGCCGTCGATCGTGACGCGCGGCCCCTCGTCGTCCGCTCCCTGCACGGTCCCGATGGCCCGGAACGGCTCCGGCAGCGCCGTGCCCGCCGGGAACGTCGCGAGCAGCGCGTGGTCCTCGCCCCCTGCGAGCACCCAGTCCTCGACGACGACGCGCCACCCGTCCACGCCCGCCGCGACCGCCTGCTGGCTGACGCCCTTTGCGGCGGCGACCAGCGCGGACCGGCGCAGCTCGGCGCGGTGCGGGTCGAGCGCCGCCCCCGTGAGATCGATCCGCACGCCGCTCGCACGGGCGATGCGTCCGGCGTCGCGCAGCAGGCCGTCGGACACGTCCATCATCGCGGTCGCACCGGCGTCTGCGGCGCGCGGCCCGGCCGCCAGCGGCGGGTCGGGCCGGAGGTAGGCCTCCGTGAGCAGGGTCTCCGGCCGACCGATCTCCAGCAGGTCCAGGCCCGCAGCCGCGCGCCCCAGCGTGCCCGCGAGGGCGACGACGTCGCCCGGTCGGGCGCCGGAGCGCAGCACCGGCGCCCGTCCCTCGAGGTCGCCGTGCACCGTCACCGCCACCACGACCTGGTCACCACCCGACAGGTCCCCGCCGACGACGGCCGCACCGACGGGTGTGCACGCCGCGGCGAGGCCGCGCGCCAGCCCCGTCACCCACTCGACGGGGAGGTCGCCCGGCATGACGAGCGAGACGACGAGCGCCGCGGGCCGCGCGCCCATGGACGCGATGTCGGCGAGGTTCTGCACCGCAGCGCGCCACCCGACGTCGTACCCGCTCGACCACCGGCGGCGGAAGTGCCGGTCCTCGACGAGCACGTCGGTCGACACGACGTAGCGGCCGTCGGGAGCGGCGACGACGGCGCAGTCGTCACCCGGACCGACGATCGTCGTCGGCGCGGCGGGCAGGAGGGGGAAGATCCGGGCGAGGAGGGCCTCCTCGGCCACGTCGCGGACCAGCAGGGGCGTCTCGCTCACGCGGCCACCCTAGCCGTCGAGAGCCCACGGGCCGCACGGCCGGCTCCGCCCGGACCACCGGTCCCCGGCGCCGGCCGTTCACGCGGACCTCGCCCGGGCGACTACCGTGGTCGCGTGCTCGGAACCACCCCCGCCCGACCTGCCCCGCGCCCACGCGCCGGGCACCGCCGCCGTCCGCGCCGTGCCGTCCTGCTCCCGGTGGTCGCGGCCGTCGTGCTCACCGCGAGCGCGTGCGCGCCCCGCATCGGGGTCCCCGTGGCCGACGACGCCGCGAACCCCCTGTGCGCGGACGTCGTCCTCGCCGTGCCGGAGGCGCTCGCCGAGGACCTGCCGAAGGTCGGCACGACGAGCCAGGCGACCGCGGCCTGGGGCGAGCCGGGCGCGGCGGTGACGCTGCGCTGCGGCGTCGAGGTCCCCGGCCCGACGACGACCGCGTGCCAGAGCGTCGAGTCGACCTCGGGGACCGTCGACTGGCTCGTGGTCGAGGACGGCGAGGGCACGTGGACCTTCACCACCTACGGCCGCGACCCGGCGGTCCAGGTCGTCGTGCCGCCGGCCGTCGCCGCGAACCACTCGACGTCGTTCGTCGCCGACCTCACGCCCGCCGTCCTCGAGGTGCCGCAGACGCGCGCGTGCGTCGGCGCCGCCGACGCCGGCTGACGCTCCGTCGGACGGCCTGGGGGCGGGGCGGCGCCGTCCCTCCTCCGAGGGTCGGCGACAGGATCAGCGCAGGCCCGTGGGCCGTTCGAGGGCGAGCGCGATGAGCTCGTCGATGAGGTCGGGGTAGGACAGGCCCGACCTCTCCCACATGCGCGGGTACATCGAGAACGGCGTGAAGCCCGGCATCGTGTTGATCTCGTTGACGACGACCTGCTCGTCGGCGGTCACGAAGACGTCGACGCGCGAGAGCCCCTCGGCCCCGACGGCCTCGAACGTGCGCACGGCGACGTCCTGGACCTCGGCGACGACGTGCGGGGGCAGGTCGGCCGGGCAGGAGAGCTCGACGCCTGCCTCGTCGAGGTACTTGGCCTCGAAGTCGTAGAACGCGTGCTCCGCGCCCGTGACGACGATCTCGCCGGGGAGCGACGCGCGCGGGCGCCCGCCGTCCCGTCCGCCGAGCACGGCGCACTCGATCTCCCGCCCGACGACGCCGGCCTCGACGAGCACCTTCGGGTCGTGCCGCTGCGCCTCGGCGATCGCCGCCGGCAGGTCGGCGAGGTCCTCGACCTTCGAGATGCCGAGGCTCGATCCCGCGCGGGCAGGCTTGACGAAGACGGGCAGTCCGAGTCCGGCGACGGTCTGCGTCCACGCGTCGGGGTTGCGCTCGAACTCGCCCGGCCGGATCACGGTGTACGGGGCGACGGGCAGGCCCTGGCCGGCGAGGACGAGCTTCATGAAGTGCTTGTCCATGCCGACGGCGGACGCGAGGACGCCGGCGCCGACGTAGCGCACGTCGGCGAGCTCGAGGAGGCCCTGCACGGTCCCGTCCTCGCCGTACGGCCCGTGGAGCAGCGGGAAGACGACGTCCACCTCGCCGAGCTCGCGCGGGATCTCGCCCGGCGCGAGAACGCGCACGCCGCGGCGATCGGTCGCGAGCGGGAGCACGACGTCCTCGCCCGTCGCCTCGACCCGCGGCAGGCGGCCGTCCGCGATCTCCCAGCGCTCGGGCTCGTCCGCGGCCAGGACCCACCCGCCGTCGGGCGTGATGCCGACCGGGACGACGTCGTACCGCGAGCGGTCGATCGCGCGGAGCACCCCCGCGGCGGTCGCTGCGGAGATGGCGTGCTCGCCGGAGCGGCCGCCGAAGAGGAGCAGGACACGCACCTTGCGGGGCGTGGAGGTGGCCGCGGCCGGAGCCCGCTCGGGCTCGGCGCTGTGCTGGGTGGGCTGCTGGCTGGACATCGCGGACGACCCTACCGGACCCGCGTCCTCCGGCCCCCGCGCCCTCCCCGACGAGGTCTCCCGTCGGGAGCGGGAACGAATCGAGAGGCTGCCGCGTTGGGGTCGTTCGTGGAAGAGATGACTCTCGAGGCCCCAGCGGCCGACGACCCCGACCATAGTCCCGGCCGCACCGGCCCCGGCGACCGGACGCGACACCGCGTCCTCGACGACCGAAGGACGGTGCGGGCCCGGTGATGACTTTCCTGTCCCTCCTCCTCGGACTCCTCGTGGTCCTCGCGATCACCGCCGCGACGGCGTACTTCGTCGCCCAGGAGTTCGCCTACATGACCGTCGACCGGTCGCGGCTCGGCGCGAAGGCCGCCGCGGGCGACGAGTCCGCGCGACGCGCGCTCGCCGTGACCCGGCGCACCTCGTTCGTCCTGTCCGGCGCGCAGCTCGGTATCACGGTGACCGGGCTGCTCGTCGGCTACGTCGCCGAACCCCTGATCGGCGAGTCCCTCGGCACCATGCTCGGCGGCGTCGGCGTCCCGAGCGGGGTCGGCGTCGCCGTGGGCACCGTGCTCGCCCTCGTGCTGTCGACCATCATCCAGATGCTCTTCGGCGAGCTGTTCCCGAAGAACCTGGCCATCGCACGGCCCGAGCCGCTCGCGCGCGGGCTCGCCCGCTCGACGACCGCCTACCTGACGGTGTTCGGCTGGCTCATCGCCGTGTTCGACAAGGCGTCCAACGCGCTCCTGCGCCTGCTGAAGATCGAGCCCGTGCACGACGTCGACAGCACCGCCACGGCGCGCGACCTCGAGCACATCGTCGCGGAGTCGCGCGAGAGCGGCGACCTGCCCGACGAGCTGTCCGTGCTCCTCGACCGGATCCTCGACTTCCCCCAGCAGGACGTCGAGCACGCGATGATCCCGCGCTCGCGCGTCGGGACGGTCCGGCCGGAGGCCACGGTGGCCGAGGTGCGCGAGCTCATGGCGCACGCGCACACGCGCTACCCCGTGGTCGACGAGACGGACCAGCCGCTGGGCGTCGTCCAGCTCGCCGACCTGCTCGCCACGTCGCTGCCCGACGACGCCCCGGTCACCGACCTGATGCGTCCCGCCGTGGTCCTGCCCACCGTGATGATGCTGCCCGACGCGCTCGCGCAGCTCACGAGCACGCGCAACCAGCTTGCGTGCGTCATCGACGAGTACGGCGGGTTCACGGGCGTCCTGACGCTCGAGGACCTGGCCGAGGAGGTCGTCGGGGAGATCACCGACGAGCACGACCCCGAGCAGCCCGTCACGGTGACCGCCGAGGACGACGACGTGTGGATCATGGGCGGCGACGTCCACCTCGACGAGGCGGAGCGCGCCATCGGGCACGACCTGCCGCGCGGCGACCACGAGACCGTCTCCGGGCTCCTCATCGCGCAGCACGGTGCGCTGCCGCGGGCCGGCGAGACCATCGAGGTACCGCTCCCCCTCGACCCGGCCGACCTCGTCCACGACGAGCCGGTCACGCGCACGCTCGTCGTCGACGTCCTGTCGGTCGAGCGCCACGTCCCGCACCTCGTGCGGGTGCGGCTCGAGGAGCACCGCGGCGACGAGCCCGCCGAGAGACCCACGACCGCCGCGGACTCGCGGGCGACCGCCGAGGAGGAGACCCGATGAGCAACCCCGGGGTCGTCGTCGCGGCGACCGTCGCGATCATCGCGCTCAGCGCGTTCTTCGTCGCCGTGGAGTTCGCGCTCCTCGGCGCCAAGCGGCACCGTCTCGAGGACGCCGCGGCAACCAGCCGCGCGGCCCGGGCGGCGCTGCGCAGCTCGAACGAGCTGACGCTCCTCATGGCGGGCGCGCAGCTCGGCATCACGGCGTGCACGCTCGCGCTCGGCGCGATCACCAAGCCCGCCGTCCACCACTGGCTCACCCCCGTGTTCGAGACGTGGGGCGCCCCGCTGTGGGTCGCCGACGTCGCGGGCTTCGTGCTCGCGCTGATCATCGTGACGTTCCTGCACCTCGTGATCGGCGAGATGGCACCGAAGTCCTGGGCGATCGCCCACCCGGAGCGGTCGGCGACGCTGCTCGCGCTCCCGATGCGCGGGTTCATGTGGGCGTTCCGCCCGCTGCTGCGCTGGCTCAACGCGCTCGCGAACCGGTGCGTCCGTGCCGTCGGCGTCGAGCCGGTGGAGAACGTCGAGGGCGGTGGCCAGGATCCGGCCACGCTGCGCCACCTGGTGGAGCACTCGGCGAACGTGGGCGCGCTCGAGGCGTCGTACCGGGTGCAGATCTCCGGTGCGCTCGAGCTCGAGACGCTCACGGTGGACGCGCTCGTCCCGGAGGGCGCCGGACCGACGTCCGTCCCGTCGGACGCCACGGCGTCCGACGTGCGCGCCGCGTCGGCCCGCTCCGGCCATCTGCGGATCCTCCTGCAGAACGGCAGCGCGGTCCCGCGCGTCGTGCACGTGCGCGACACGCTGGTCGAGCCGGACGACCGTCCCGCGCGCGAGCTCACCCGGCCGGGCTTCGTGCTCGAGTCCGGCACGACGGTGTACGCCGCGCTCGCGCGCATGCGCGAGTCGAGCGAGCAGCTCGCGATGGTCATGGACGGCGACCGGTTCGTCGGGGTCGTGACCCTCGCCGACGTGCTGCGCCGGATCCTCCCGCACCCCGAGGAGCCGGTCGCGGTGCTCTCCTGACGCCACGGAGGGTGTGACGAGGGGCCTCGGCGGTCGGACCGCCGGGGCCCTTCGTCGTGCTCCCGACACGCACCGTTCCTCTTGACGAGGGAAAACCCTTTCCTTAGCCTGCGAGGAGTCGTGCACACCGACGTGCACGACCCGACAGGAGAAGCGGACCTCGGCGACCCCGTGGCGGACGTGGCGACGCGCACGCGACCCGGACGACCGTGGCGCGGCGGTGCGCACCCTCCGACGAAGTGGAGCAGACGATGACGTCTACGCAGTCGAGTCGCCGAGGAAGAGCGGTCCTCTCGCTCTCCCTCGCGACGGTCCTGGGAGCGACCCTCCTCGTGCCACCGGCAGCCGCGGTGGTGGCCGACGAGGAGTTCACGGAGATCCTCAGCTTCGAGACCTACGAGCGCAGGGCGCTGACGGGCCAGGACGGGTGGTCGGCCTCCACGGCGGCCCAGGTCGTCGCCGACCCGCTCAACGCGAACAACCAGGTCCTCGAGATGGTCGGCGGGGGCCAGCGGGCCCATCGCGCCGTCCCGGGGATCGCCGAGGGCGGCACCGGCACCGTGTTCTTCCGCTTCATGCGGACCGGGAGCGTCGACACGTCGTTCGGCATCACCGACGTCGACGCGCCGTCCGACTACGTGAACAGCCGCGCCTACGTCAACAACCAGAACAACGACGTCATGCTCGTCCGCGACGGCGGGGGCTTCAAGCCCGCCGGCGTGTGGTCGCGCGACACGTGGCAGTGCGTGTGGATCGTCGCCGACAACGCGACGGACAAGGTCGCCGTCTACAGCCAGGGCGGGCCGTACGACGAGATCACGCGGCTCCCCGAGGGCACCGAGCAGCAGTTCGGGTTCCGCCAGGCCGTCACCGGGGCCCTCGACCGGTTCTTCTGGATCAACGGGGCCAGCAGCGCGGGACGGCTCATGCTCGACGACGTCGCCGTCGACACCGCGGGCGAGAACCTGGCGATCCCGACGGGGAACCCCGCCGACTGCGCCGCGGGCGGCACCACGCCGAGCGAGCCGCTGCTCAACCCGCTGCCCGACCCCGCACCCTCGGCGCTGGGCATCGAGGTCACCGAGCTCGCCCAGCTGCCGGAGTCGACGACGACGCCCGCGACCCAGGACCAGCGCCTGGTGCGGCACAACCGCATCACGCACCTCGACGAGATCCCCGACGGGTCGGGGCGGCTGATGGTGCCGGACAACAACGCCGTGCTCTACACGGTCGACAAGGACTCGGGCGAGCACGTGCCGTACCTGGACGTCCGGCAGGCGTTCCTCGACAACTTCCACAACAGCGCCGGCCTCGGCACGGGCCTCGGCTCGGCCGAGTTCCACCCGGAGTTCGCCGAGAACGGGAAGTTCTACACGGTCCACACCGAGGCAGGCACCGCGCTGACGCAGGACACCCCGGACTTCCCGGGCTACGGCAACACGGCGTTCCACAGCGTCGTCACCGAGTGGACCGCGACGGACCCGTCCGCCGAGGTCTTCGAGGGCACGAGCCGCGAGGTCCTGCGCGTGCCGTTCGCCGGGCGCGTGCACACCGTGCAGCAGATCGCGTTCAACCCGACCGTCGCGCCGGGCGACGCCGACTACGGCAACCTCTACGTCCTCGTCGGCGACGGCGGCAACGGCGTGGGCAACGGCAACCCCCAGAACCTCGGGACCCCGCAGGGCAAGGTCTTCCGCATCGACCCCCTGGGTGACGACAGCGCCAACGGGCGGTACGGCATCCCCGACGACAACCCGTTCCTCGACGAGCCGGGCGCGCTGCCCGAGATCTACGCCGTGGGCCTGCGCGACCCGCACCGCATCAGCTGGGACCCCGAGGGCGACCACACGATGTACCTGGGCCACATCGGCGAGTGGCAGGTCGAGTCCGTCTACGCGGTCGAGCCCGGGGACAACTTCGGCTGGTCCGTGCGCGAAGGGTCCTTCGTCGCGGACAACCGGCAGATCTACCCGCTGCCGGCGGACGACGCCGAGCGGTTCGACTTCACCTATCCGGTCGCGGCCTACGACCACAACCGCGACCCCGGTCAGACCGGTGACGCGGGCGTCGCGCTCAACGGCGGTTTCGTCTACCGCGGCGACATCCCCGAGCTGCAGGGCCGGTACCTGTTCACGGACCTCGTGCGCGGCTGGGTGCTCGCGACCGAGGCCGACGAGATGGTGCGCAACGACGGCGACCTCGAGGACCTCGCGGAGATCGAGCACCTGCGGGTGTTCCAGGACGGCGAGGAGACGACCTTCCAGGAGCTCGTCGGCGACCAGCGCGTCGACCTGCGGTTCGGGTCCGACGCCGACGGCGAGCTGTACCTGATCTCCAAGGCGAACGGGAAGATCTGGAAGGTCACCGGTGCCCGGCACGCCGGCGCGTCGTCGCCGGTCGCGCTGCCGGAGCTCGCGCCGAACCTCGTCGCGCACTACGACTTCGACCACCCGGCCGAGGGCGCCCCGACGTGGGAGGCCGACCAGGGGTGGTCGGGCACCGACATCGAGCTCGTCAACGGCGGCGTCGAGATGCGCGTCGCGGACCGCGCCTACCCGGGCGCGGGCGAGGCGCTGCAGACCCAGCAGATGAGCCCGCTCACGTCCTCGAACGACGACTGGAAGGCCGGGGTCTACGACGCCGCGGGCGTCGACTCGCTCGGGGCCTTCGCCGGTACCGAGGAGATCTCGGTCATGGGCTGGTTCAAGCCCACCGGCGAGCACCCTGCGCTGAACTCCGGCACGGCGAACCCCGACGACCGGTACAACGCCATCGGCCTGGCCGGTGTGCTGACGGGGACCTCCGACGGCCACGCGGTGCGCGCGCTGCTCGAGGTCATCACCGTCGACGGCGAGCTCAAGCTGGTCGCCCTCGGGCGGCGCGTCGACGGTGCGGGGTCGTGGACCTTCGCGGCCGACCTGCCGTGGGACCAGATCCTCGAGCGGAACACGTGGGTCCACCTCGCGGCGACGTTCGACTTCGCGGGCGGCGAGATGAAGCTGTACATGAACGGCGAGGAGCTCGCCGGCCGGTACACGGCCGCCAACCCCTGGGGGGCGGGGGCCACGTCCCCGACCGACCCGGCGGGCCTCAAGATCGGGGGCAGCTTCCCGCAGGACACGCGGGAGGCCAACCCGTTCCACGGGCGGATGGACGACCTCATGTTCCTCGACACCGTCCCGACGCCCGAGCAGGTCGCCGCGCAGTACGCGCTGTTCGGCGCCGTGCCCGTGGAACCGCCCGCACCGCCGTCGTGCGCGCCGGCGGGCGAGCAGGTCACCGACGTCATGGGTGCGGAGAGCTGGGCTCCCCGGACGCCGGCCAAGTGGCAGTTCCCGGGCGAGGAGATCGTGCTCGCCGAGGTCGGGGACAACCCGAACGACGGCATCCGCCGGCCGTTCGAGTACGCGGTGCTCACCGAGGGGCCCGAGCTGGGCTCGTTCGCGCTCGACGCCGAGGTCCGGCTCGACGCGCCGGCGTCGGTCAACAACCGGGACGTCATCGTCGTGTTCGGGTGGAAGTCGGACACCGAGTACTACTACGCCCACCTCTCGCAGGACAACACGATCTACGCCCACAACGGCATCTTCAAGGTCGACGGCAAGGACCGGGAGCGGATCGACGACCAGTGGGACGGGGCGGTCGGCGCGCCGCCGGCGGTCACCGACGAGGAGTGGCACGACGTGCGCGTCGTGCGCTGCGCGGACAGCGGAGACATCGCCGTCTACGTCGACGGGCTCGACACGCCGCTCCTCACCGCGAACGACACGACGTTCACCGAGGGCCGGGTCGGGTTCGGCTCGTTCGACAACACCGGCCGCCTGCGCGACCTCACGGTCACCGCGGCGGAGGACCCGGCCGAGGTCGAGCTGGACGTCGAGGTCTCGCCGCGCTGCCTCGCCGGACGGGTGTACCTCGCGGTCGCCGCGACGAACGCGAGCGACGTGCCGGCGGACGTGACGCTCTCGACGGCGTTCGGCAGCCGGACGGTCGCGGACGTCGCACCGGGAGCATCGGCGTACCAGGCCTTCGCGGTGCGCGCGCAGTCCCTCGCGGCCGGGTCCGTCACGGTCTCGGCCGAGGCGACCGTCGACGGTGAGGAGGTGTCGTCGGAGGTGGTCGTGGAGCACGGCGCGCACACCTGCGGGTGAGCCCCGCCTGACGTGAGGGGGTGTGCGCGGGTGCCCGCGCACACCCCCTCGCCGTGGGGTCCGTCCTCGACGCCGCTCGGCCGCGGGCGTCGGCGCCGTCAGCCGCGCTCGGCGGGGGGCGCCGTCGAGTCCCGCACGACGAGCGCGTGACCCGTCGACCGGCGCCGGGGCCGGGCCGACGGCGGTCGCAGCGCCAGCTCGAGGGCTGCGGCGCCGATCTCGCTCATGGGCAGGCGCACCGTGGTGAGCGCGGGTGCGAGGTCCTGGGCCACCTGGATGTCGTCGAAGCCCGTCACGGACATCTCGCGCGGCACGGCGGTCCCTCGTTCGCGCAGGACCGAGAGCACCCCCGTCGCCATCGCGTCGTTGAGCGCGAGGATCGCCGTGGTGCCGGGATGCTCGTCGAGGAGCTGCCGCGTCGCGTCGCGGCCGCCCTCGCGGGTGAACGGGGCGTGCGCGACGGCGAGCGCGTCGGGGTCCAGACCGCGGCGCGCGACGGCCGTCCGGATGCCCGCGAGCCGATCGGCCATCGTGGTGAGGTGGGCCGGGCCGGCCGCGACCGCGAGCCGGCGGTGCCCGAGCCCGAGGACGTGCTCCGCGATGCTCTCCCCGGCGGCCTCGTTGTCGGGGAGCACGGCGTCGCAGCGCAGGCGGTGCCGCCCGACGACCACGACGCGACCGCCCGACTCCTCGAACGCGGCGAGCTCGCGGCCGGACTCGTCCTCCATCGTCGGGTCCACGTAGCCGGACCCGGCGAGGACGATGGCCCCGACCCGGTGCGCGCGCAGCAGGCGGATCTGCGCCACCTCGGCGGCGGGCTCGCGCTCCGTGTGGCTGATCTGCACGCTCCACCCGTGCTCGGCCGCGACGCCCACGACGCCGCTGGCGATCTCGGCGAAGTACGGGTCGCCGATCTCGTACACGATGAGGCCCGCGACCGACGTCCTGCCGCCGGCGAGCGTGCGCGCGTGGAGGTTCGCGACGTAGCCGAGCTGCGTCGCGACGGTGCGGACGTGCGCCGCGACCTCCTCCGACACGCCCACGCTGCCCGAGAGCGAGCGCGACGCGGTCGCCAGGGAGACGCCGGCGCGCTGCGCCACGTCGACGAGCCGCGGCGCGCTCCGGTCCCGGACCGGACGACCCTCTCCCCGCACAGCCACTCCGATCGTTCGTGGGCCGACCGCCCGACCCGCTGCGGCCGACACCTCGTTGTGACGCTTGCCACAAGCGCTGCCGACAGCGTACTGTGACGAAAGCGCTTACGAAAGCGCTTCCGTACACAGAGGTACGGGTGAGTTCCTCACTACGACGAGGTAGGGAGATCCAGTCCATGTCTTCACGGTTGCCCTCACGCACCGCCCGCCGCCGCGCGATCGCCGTCGCCGCCGGCCTGTCCACCACGGCCCTGGTCCTGACCGCCTGCTCCGGCGGCGGCGGCGGAGACGGAGGCGGTGGGTCGGAGGACGACCCCATCGTCGTCGGCATCTCGCTCCCGCTCACCGGTGACTTCTCCGAACCGGGCAAGGGCGTGCAGCGCGGGTACGAGGCCTGGGCCGAGTTCGTCAACGAGGACGGCGGGCTGCTCGGTCGCCAGGTCGAGCTGAAGATCCTCGACGACCAGTCGAACGCCGACCGCGTCGTGCAGGACTACGAGGCGCTCATCGCCCAGGACGAGGTCGACCTCGTCTTCGGCCCGTTCTCCACGCGGCTCGTGGTGCCGAGCGCCCGTGTCGCCGAGGAGTACGGGATGCTCTTCGTCGAGCCGGCGGGCGCGGCCAACGAGGTGTTCGAGCAGGGCTTCGAGAACCTGTTCTACGCCGCCCCGGCCATCGCCGACGACCACTACAACTATCTCGCGGACCACATCCTCGCCATGCCCGAGGACGAGCGCCCGCAGACCGTCGCCGTCGCCGCCATGGACGACCCGTTCGCCCAGGGCACCGCGTACGGCCTGCGCGACAAGCTCGCCGACGCGGGCCTCGACGTCGTGGTCGACGAGGTCTACCCGCCGAACACGACCGACTTCTCCTCCATCGCCGCGAAGATCAGCGACTCCGACGCGGACATGGTCATCGGCGGCACGCAGTACCAGGACGCGGTCAACCTCATCGTGGCGCTGCAGCAGCTCGGCTACCAGCCCGACCTCGCGGCGTTCTCGACGGCCCCCACGAACCCCGAGTTCGCCTCCGCCATCGGGTCCAAGACGGAGGGCATCCTCTCGCCCACGGGGTACACCGAGACGGCGAGCTGGCCCTCCAACGTCGACTTCGTCGAGCGGTACACGGAGCTGCACGGCAACCCGCCCGGCGAGGACGAGGCCAACGCCTACACGACCGGCCAGGTCGTCGCCGCGGCCGTCGAGGCGGTCGGCTGCGCCGAGCAGGGCGACTGCCAGCAGGAGCTGATCGACTGGCTGCGGGACAACGAGGTCGAGACCGTCGTCGGCCCGCTCACGTGGGACGAGACCGGCAAGCCGCAGGGCGCCCACCTCATCCAGCAGTACGTCGACGGCGAGATCCAGATCGTCCTCCCCGAGGACACCAAGGAGGCCGACTTCATCTACCCGAAGCCGGCCTGGTGATCCCCTCGTGACGCTCACACTCCTCTTCCAGAGCCTCGTGCTCGGCGTGCTGCTGGGAGGGCTCTACGCCCTCCTGGCAGCGGGCCTGACCCTCTACTTCGGCGTGATGCGCGTCGTGATGATCGCCCACTCGGCGTTCCTCATCCTCGCCGCCTACCTCGCCTGGTTCTTCAACCAGCAGACGGGGATGGACCCCCTCCTGTCCCTGGTCGTCACGGTCCCGCTCTTCTTCCTCATGGGCGTGGGCATGCAGCGCCTGCTCATCACCCGCTTGCGGCCCGCGACGCTCACGATGATGTCGGTCCTCCTGACGTTCGCCGTCGCGCTGTTCATCGAGGGCATGATCGGGTTCGTCTGGAGCGGCACCCAGCGACGCATCCAGCTCCCCTACTCCGGGGCGAGCATCGAGTTCTTCGGCGCGCGGATCGCCGTCGTGAAGCTCGTCGCGTTCGCCCTGGCCGCCCTCTCGCTCGCCCTGCTGTACGTCCTCATGAAGCACAGCCGGTTCGGCCAGGCGCTGCGCGCCACGATCCAGCACCGCGAGGCCGCGCAGCTCGTCGGCATCAAGACGGACCGCGTCGCGGGCTTCGGCTTCGGTCTCGGCCTCGCCACCGCGGCGATCGGCGGGACCGCGCTGTCGCTCGACGCGACCATCTACCCGTCGCTCCACTGGCACTGGATCGGACCGCTCATGGCGATCATCGTCGTCGGCGGCCTGGGCTCGATCCCGGGGGCCGCCGTCGCCGCGATGGTCCTCGGCATCGGCCAGAGCCTGCTCCAGGTGCCCCTCGGCACGACGTGGGCGCAGACCATCTTCTACGTCGCGCTCTTCGCGACGCTGATGCTGCGGCCCCAGGGATTCTTCGGAGGTCGCCTTGCGCAACGCTTCTGACACCCGTCCCGCGAGCCCGTCCGCCCCCGGCGCGCGCGGCCCGCTGCCCGACGGCGCCGGCCCGGCCACCGCTGCCGCCCCGCCGACGGCGCGGCGACCGTGGGGTCGCGTCGTCCGCCTCGCCGTCCTCGCCGTGGGCGTCGCGCTCGTCCTCGCCTTCCCGACGATGGCGCCCAACGCGTACATCCTCTCGGCCGGCATCGTCGTGGCGTGCTACGCCTGCACGGCGACCGCCTGGAACTTCATGGGCGGCTTCACGGGCTACGTCTCGCTCGGCCACGCCGCGTTCTTCGGGCTCGGCGCGTACGGCACGGGCATCCTGATCCGCGACCTGGGGCTGCCGAGCTTCGTGGCCTGGCTCCTCGCGGGCGTGATCGTCCTGCTCATCACGATCCCGCTCGGCATCGCCGCCCTGCGGGTGCGCGGCGCGTCGTTCGTCATCGTGTCGATCTCGTTCGTGCTCATCCTGCTGCTCGTCTTCCAGGCCTGGGGGTCGTTCACGGGCGGCTCGGACGGCCTCGTCGTCCCGCGCCCCTTCCCCGACCTGCTCCGGCCCGAGCACCACCGCGTGTTCTTCTTCCTGTTCGCCGGGCTCCTCGCGGTCATGCTGGTCTGCTGGTGGGCGATCGACCGCTCACGCTTCGGCACCGGGCTCAAGGCGGTGCGCGAGGACGAGGACAAGGCGCAGGCCCTCGGCGTCCCGACGCGCAACTACAAACTCGTCGCGTACGTCGTCTCGGCCACCTTCACCGGCCTCGCCGGCGGCATGTACGCGCTGTGGTTCGGCGACCTCGACCCGATCTTCCAGTTCTCCATCATGCTCGGGTCCTACATGGTGCTCATGGCGCTCTTCGGCGGGGTCCGGCACCTCTACGGCCCCCTGCTCGGCGCGGTCGTCGTCGGGTTCGGCCTCGAGTACTTCAAGCTCGAGTTCGGCGACACCCAGTTCCACCTCGTCGCCACCGCCCTGCTCCTCGGCATCGTCGTCCTGTTCATGCCGGACGGGATCATCCCGGCGGCCCAGGCGCTCCTCAAGCGCCTCGGCCCCCAGGACTCCTCGATCCGCGAGATGACCGCGGCCGACCTCCTCGAGCACAACCGCGCGGCCGCAGCGACCGCTTCCGAGGGCGGCCCGGACGCCGTAGACGCACCGGACGCCGTCGGGCACCAGCCCCGGCACGCGGAAGGTGCCGCGCCCACCGAGGGCCCGGGAGAGGACGAGGGGCCGCGTCGTGGTGGGTCTGGCGGGAGCGAGCGAGGAACGAGCGAGCGGATGGTAGACGCGGCCCCTCGTCCTCGGACGGGCCCGGACGCGACCACCCCGCCCGCCACAGGTGACGAGGAGGACGACCGATGACCACCACGACAGCGCCACCCGAGGTCCGGAACCTGGAGACCGTCGGGCTCACCAAGTCGTTCGGCGGAGTCCACGCCGTGCGCGACGCGACGGTGACGTTCCAGCACGGGAAGATCAACGCGCTGATCGGCCCGAACGGCTCGGGGAAGACGACGTTCTTCAACTGCGTGACGGGCATGATCAAGCCGGACTCCGGCACGGTGACGTTCCGGGGCGAGGACATCACACGCAAGGCGCCGCACAAGATCGCGCGGGCGGGGATCGGGCGCAGCTTCCAGCTGTGCCGGATCTTCCCGCGCATGACGGTGCTCGAGAACATGCTCGTCGCGGTCCGCCGGACGCGCGTGCGCGAGCTCCTCGCGGGCGCGCGCAACGCGGAGGAGATCGACAAGGCGCGCGCGCTGCTCGTGCGCGTGGGCATCGACCACCTGGAGAACGCCGAGGCGCGCAACCTGTCCTACGGGCAGCAGAAGCTGCTCGAGCTCGCGGGCGTCCTCATGGGCGACCCCGACACGATCATGCTCGACGAGCCCGCCGGCGGCGTGAACCCGGCGCTCATCGGACGGATCGGGACGCTCGTGCAGGAGCTCAACGCCGAGGGCAGGACGTTCCTCGTCGTCGAGCACAACATGGACATGGTCATGAGCCTGTCCCACCACGTCATTGTGTTCGACCGGGGCCGGCCCATCGCCGAGGGGACTCCCGCCGTCGTGCAGTCCGACCCGCGAGTCCTGGAGGCCTACCTTGGTGTCTGAGCCGACCCCCGCAGCGGGGGCGCAGCAGGAGTACCTCCTCGAGCTGGACGACATCCAGGCCGGCTACGGCCGTGCGGCGATGGTCCTGCGCGGGCTGACGATCAAGGTCCCGGCGTCGACGGTCGTGTGCCTGGTCGGCCCGAACGGGGCCGGGAAGTCGACCGTGCTCAAGGTCGCGAGCGGGCTGCTCAAGCCCCGGTCGGGCCGCATCCTCGTGGGTGGGGAGGACGTCACCGGACAAGGGCCGCAGGAGATGCTCTCGTCCGGGCTCGCGCACGTGCTCCAGGGGCACAGCGTGTTCCGCGAGATGACGGTGGCGGAGAACGTGCTGCTCGGCGCCTACACGCTGCGCGACAAGCAGCAGGTCGCGGAGCGGGTGGCGTTCGTGCAGAACCTCTTCCCGATCGTCGGCGAGCGGTGGAAGCAGCTCGCCGGCCTGCTCTCCGGAGGCCAGCAGAAGCAGGTCGAGTTCGCGCGCTCGCTCATGGTGAGCCCGCGGG
The DNA here is from genome assembly GCF_055181235.1 of Cellulosimicrobium sp. So1_17. NCBI lineage: Bacteria > Bacillati > Actinomycetota > Actinomycetes > Micrococcales > Promicromonosporaceae > Cellulosimicrobium > Cellulosimicrobium sp. So1_17. Next base: position 140,106 of record NZ_CM143702.1, on the reverse strand, counting down.
TCGTGCTGCTCGACGAGCCGTCGATGGGTCTCGACCCGAAGACCACTGCCACGGTGTTCGAGCAGGTCGTGCGGATGCGCGACGCCGGCGTGGCCGTGCTGCTCGTCGAGCAGAACGCGCGCCGGGCGCTCGAGACCGCCGACATCGGGTGCGTCCTCGACCTGGGGCGCGTCCACATCACGGGCCCGGCGCCCGAGCTCCTCGCCGACCCCCAGCTCTCCGAGCTCTACCTCGGCGGACGTCCGGGCGAGCGCGCGGCGTCGGCGAACGGGTGAGCACGGCGGCCTGACGGCGGGCCGACGTACGGTGGGCGTGGCCGGGTCATCCCCGGCCGCGCCCACCGCCGTAGTACCGACCCGAGGACCACGATGCCGAGCCCCGTCCCGTTCGCACCCGCCCGCCGCCTGCTCGACGACGACCTCCTCGAGGCGGTCCGCTCCCGCGCCGCCGGGTACGACCACGACAACGCGTACTTCGCCGACGACATGGTGGACCTGGTCTCCTCGGGCTACCTGCGCGCCCTCGTCCCCGAGTCGTTCGGCGGCGCGGGGCTCGGCCTGCGCGAGACGGCGCGAGAGCAGGCGCGGCTCGCGGGCGCGGCTCCCGCGACGGCCCTCGCGGTGAACATGCACCACGTGTGGACGGGCGTCGCCCGGTACCTCCACGACCGCGGGGACTCGTCGCTCGACTGGCTGCTCGAGGAGGCCGGGCGCGGCGAGGTGTTCGGCTTCGGGTACTCCGAGGCGGGCAACGACCTCGTCCTGCTCGGGTCGCGCACGGAGGCCCGGCCCGACGGCGCGGGCGGCTACACGTTCCACGGGCGGAAGATCTTCACGTCCAACTCCCCCGGCTGGACGCGCCTCGGTGTCCTGGGGCTCGACTCGGTGTCCGACGACGGCCCGCACCTCGTGCACGCGTTCCTCGACCGGGACGCCGGCGGGTTCGAGATCCTCGACGACTGGGACACGATGGGCATGCGCGCGTCGCAGTCGCGCTCGACGGTGCTCGACGGCGCGCACGCGCCCGCCGCACGCGTCGTGCGGCGCCTCGCGCCCGGCCCGACGCTCGACCCGCTCGTCGTGGGGATCTTCACGACGTTCGAGACACTGCTCGCGGCCGTCTACACGGGGATCGCGGACCGCGCGCTCGAGCTCGCCGTCGCCGCGTCCCGTCGCCGGACGTCGATGAAGAACGACTGCGCCCCGCTCGCGCAGGACCCGGACATCCGGTGGCGCCTGGCCGACGCGGCCCTCGCCCTCGACGGCGTGTGGCCGCAGATCGACACGGTCGCGGGCGAGCTCGACGCCCTCGTCGACCGCGGCGCGGGCTGGTTCCGCGCGACGGCGGGTCTCAAGGTGCGCGCGACGGAGACGGCGAAGCAGGTGGTCGAGCAGGCGGTCCGGGTTTCCGGCGGATCGAGCTACTTCTCGGGCGACGAGCTGGGTCGCCTCTACCGCGACGTGCTCGCCGGGCTGTTCCACCCGTCCGACGACGAGTCCGCCCACTCGACGGTCGCCCAGTCGCTGCTGGGGCCCCTCGGCTGACGCGGCCACGTGGTCGACGGCCCGGGACGACGAGGCCGAGAAGCGATGGCTCACCGAACGGTCGCCCGGGGCACGCGGTGCCGGACGCGGCGTAGCCTGCCGCCATGACCTCGCACGACCAGCCCGACGCCGTCCCGCCCGTCCCGCACGACACGGGCCTCTCCCCCGCGACCGTGGTCGTCGCGGCGGGGCGTCCGGAAAGGGTGCAGGGTGCACCCGTCAACCCTCCCGTCGTGCTCTCGTCGACCTACGTCTCGCAGGGCGTGCAGCAGCCGGGCGAGATGCTGTACGCGCGCATGGACACCGAGACCTGGCACCCGTTCGAGGAGACGCTCGCCGCGCTGGAGGGCGCCGACCGTCCCGCGGTCGCCTTCTCGTCGGGCATGGCCGCGATCGCCGCGGTCTTCTCGTTCGTCCCGGCGGGCGGCGTCGTCGTCCTCCCGCGGCACGCCTACCAGGTGACGCTCGGGTTCGCCGACGACCTCGCGCAGCGCGCGGCGGTCGAGATCCGCCGGGTCGACGTCGCGGACACGGACCAGGTCGTCGCGGCGCTGGACGGAGCGTCGCTCCTCCTGGTCGAGTCGCCGACCAACCCCATGCTCGAGGTCGCCGACCTGCCCGTCCTCCTCGCCGCCGCCCGCGAGCGTGGCGTGCTGACCGCGGTCGACAACACCTTCGCGACACCGCTCGGGCAGCGACCGCTCGACCACGGCGCGGACCTCGTCGTGCACTCCGTGACGAAGTACCTCGCCGGTCACTCCGACGTCGTCCTCGGCGCCGTGGTCGCGGCAACGGACGACCTCGCGAGCCGGGTGCGCGCGTACCGCACGCTGCACGGCGCGATCCCCGGTCCGTTCGAGGTGTGGCTCGCGCTGCGCGGCCTGCGGACCCTCGCCCTGCGCGTCGAGCGCTCGCAGGCGAGCGCGGCCGAGCTCGCGCGCCGCCTCGCCCGCCACCCCGACGTCGCGGAGGTCCGGCACCCGAGCCTGCCCGACGACCCGGGCCACGAGCGCGCCGCGCGGCTCATGACGGGCTTCGGCTCGATCCTCGGGGTCCGGCCGGTCGGCGGCGCCGACGGGGCGGACGCCGTCGTCGCGGCCGTGCGCCTCTGGGTCCCGGCGACGAGCCTCGGCGGCGTCGAGTCGAGCCTCGAGCGGCGGCGGCGGTTCGCCACGGAGTCGGTCACGGTCCCCGAGGACCTGCTGCGCCTCTCGGTCGGCATCGAGGACGTCGAGGACCTGTGGCGCGACCTGGACGGCGCGTTGCGCTCAGCGCGCGGCTGACGGTCCTTCCTCGGCCGGCGACCCACCGGGCGGCGCGTCCGACGAGCCGTCCGCTCGACCTTCCACGGGCACGGAGAAGAAGCCCTCCTCCAGGTCGACGTCGAACGGCCGTCCCTCCGCGGGCCGCTGCACGACGTCCAGGCGCTGCCGTTTCACCAGGACCCCCGCGGCCTGCGTCCCGAGCTCCGCGATCATCCCGGCACCCTGGCGAGGCCGGATCGCCGTCGGAACGTCGCCGAAGCGTGTCCGGACCGTCGCGCGGGCGTGACCAGCCCTTCCTAGGATCGAGGGATGACGACGAGACCCGCGAGCAGGACGAGGTTCACCCCGACCGTGGCGGCGGCGGCCGCGATGCTCGCCCTCACGCTCGCCGCGTGCTCGACCGACGGCGGGACGGACGAGGACCCCACCCCGACGGGCACCGCGACGAGCGACGCTCCGAGTCCGACAGAGTCCTCCGAGCCCCCGGCGGAGACCTCCACCGACGACTCGACCGCGCCCGCCGACGAGTCGTCCGACGCGCCGGTGCCGTTCCCCGCGAACACCGAGCCGGACCTCGCCGACCCGTCCGACGGGGCGCTGCTCACCGTGACCGACATCCGCGTCGGGCAGCACGACGGGTACGACCGCGCCGTGCTCGAGCTCGGCGGCACGGGCACGCCCGGCTGGCGGGTGGAGTACGTCGACCGGCCTGTGGGCGACGGGAAGGGCGACGTCGTGGAGGTGGACGGGGACGCCTACCTGCAGGTCATGATCTCCGGCTCCGGCTACCCCATGGACACCGGCGTCGAGGAGTACGCCGAGCCGAACCCGGTCGAGGGCGGCGACGACGGCGTGATCGAGGAGGTGCGGCTCCTGGGCGTCTTCGAGGGCTACACGCAGGCCTTCGTCGGGGTCGACGGCGAGCAGCGGCCGTTCCGCGTGTTCGCGCTCGAGAACCCGACCCGCGTCGTCGTCGACGTGCGCGACGACGGCTGACCTCCCGCGGCTCAGCGCTCCGCGGAGACCCCCTCGGCCTTCTGGGGACGCGACAGCAGCCCCCGCGCCATCTCGTCGACCGGCATGCCCTCGTGCAGCACGGCGACGACGCCCGCCGTGATCGGCATGTCGACGCCGACCTTCTGCGCGAGCTCGAGCACGGAACGGCACGACTTGACGCCCTCGGCGGTGCCCCCGGTCGCGGCGACCGCCTCGTCCAGCGACATGCCCTGGCCGATGTGCTTGCCGAGCGTGTGGTTGCGCGACAACGGCGACGAGCAGGTCGCCACGAGGTCGCCGAGGCCGGCGAGGCCGGGGAAGGTCGCGGCGTCCGCTCCGAGCGCGAGGCCGAGACGCGTGATCTCGACGAGGCCGCGCGTGATGACGGTCGCCGTCGTGTTGTACCCGAAGCCGCGGCCCTGGGCGATGCCGACCGCGAGCGCGATGACGTTCTTCACCGCGCCGCACAGCTCGACGCCGACGACGTCGCGGTTGGTGTACGGGCGGAAGTACGACGACGAGCACGCGCGCGCCACGAACCGGGCGACGTCCTCGTCGACGCACGAGACGACCGTCGCCGTCGGCTGCCGGTGCGCGATCTCCCGGGCGAGGTTCGGCCCGGAGACGACCGCGACGCGCTCTGCCGGGAGGCCGAGCGACTGCGCGACGACCTCGCTCATGCGCTGGTCGGTGCTCAGCTCGACGCCCTTCATGAGCGACACCGCGACGGCGCCGGGAGCGACGTGGGGAGCCAGCTCCTGGAGCGTGGCGCGCGCGACCTGCGACGGGATCGCGACGACGACGAGCCCCGCGCCCGCGAGCGCCTGCGCGGCGTCCGTGGTCGCGGCGATGCCCGCGGGCAGGTCGATCCCGGGCAGCCGCTTCTCGTTGCGCCGTGCGGTGTTCACCTGCTCGACGACGTCGGGGTCGCGACCCCACAGGCGGACCTCGCACCCGGCGTCGGCCAGGACCGCGGCGAACGTGGTGCCCCAGCTGCCCGACCCGAGGACGGCGGCGACCACGGGCCCAGCGGAGGGCTCGACGGGCTCGACGGCGCTCACGGGCGCTTCTCCGACCCGGGGTTCTTGCGCATGTCGAACCGTTCCGCGGGTGCCTTCTCGCCGCGGATCTGCTCGACCTGCGCGGTGATCGCGGCCATGATGCGCTCCGTGGCCTCGCGCAGGGTCGCGGTGTCGTGCGGGCGGTCGTACAGGTCGGAGAGGTCGACGGGCGTCCCCGCGTGCACGGAGACCCGCTTGCGCGGGATCGGCTTGAAGACCTTGCCGTACGGGGCGAGGAGCTGCTCCGCGCCCCACTGGCCGATCGGGACGACGGGCGCGCGGCTGGTCAGGGCGAGGCGGGCGACGCCGGTCTTGCCGACCATCGGCCAGCCGTCGGGGTCGCGCGTGAGCGTGCCCTCGGGGAAGAAGACGACGCACTCGCCGCGCTCGAGCTGCGTGGTCGAGTCGACGAGCGACTGCGCGGCGCCGGCGGTGCCGCGGTGGACGGGGATCATCCCGGTCCGGGTGAGGACGCCGCCGAGCACGGGCACCTTCCACAGCGACGCCTTCGCCGTGATCTTGGGCGCCCTCCCCTGGTCGTAGAGGAAGTGCGCGAGGGTCACCGGGTCGATCTCGGTGACGTGGTTCGCGACGGCGATGAAGCCGCGGTCGGGCAGGTTCTGGGTCCCCTGCCAGTCGCGTCGGGTGATCGCGATGAGCAGCGGGCGCAGGAAGAACGCGACGACGCGGTACGCGCGCGGGGTGGGTGGCAGGCTCGGCACGAGCACCGAGCCTACCGGGGCGGGCGACGCCGCCCGCCCCGACCGGGTGCGACCCTCCTCAGATCCGCCGTGCGGGCGCGCGCCCCGGCTCAGATCCACCCGTGCCGGCGCGCGACGTGGACGGCCTCGTGGCGGTTCGCGGCACCGAGCTTGGCGGCGGCGGACGAGAGGTAGTTCCGCACGGTGCCCGGTGCGAGGTGGGCGCGCGTCGCGATCTCCTCGACGGGGGCGCCGTCCGCCGCGAGCTCGAGGACGTCCGCCTCGCGGGGGGTCAGCGGGCTCTCGCCCGCGGCGATGGCCTCGGCGGCGAGCTCGGGGTCGACGTACCGACCGCCGTCGTGCACCTGGCGCACGACGTCCGCCAGGACGCGCGAGGAGACCGTCTTCGGCAGGAACCCGCGCGCGCCCGCCTCGAGCGCGCGCTTGAGGTAGCCGGGCCGCCCGTGGCTCGTGACGATCACGACGCCGCACCCCGGCAGCTCGGTGGCGAGCCGCTCGGCGACCTCGACGCCGTCGAGGCCGGGCATCTGCAGGTCGAGCACGGCGACGTCGGGCGCGTGCCTGAGCGCGGTCGCGACCGCCTCGGGTCCCGACGCCGCCAGGGCCACGACCTCGAGATCGTCCTCGAGAGCGAGCAGCGACGCGACGGCGTCGCGGATGAGGTTCTCGTCGTCGGCGAGCAGGATGCGGATCACGAGCGTGGAGCCCTCTCGGTAGCGGGGAGCGTGCGGGGTGCGGAAGTGGCGCCCGGGGCTGGGCCGCCGTCGTCGGGCACGCGGGCCACGAGGCCGAACCGGCCTTCCTCGCTCCACGTCTGGAGCTCTCCGCCCGCGGCCGCGAGCCGCTCGCCCAGACCGGCGAGCCCCGAACCGCTGCGCCGCACGGCGCCGGGCGGGACGCCGTCGTTGACGATCTCGACGACGCCGTGGCGGTCCGTGCGGTGCAGCGTGATCGTGCAGGTCCCCGCGGACGAGTGCCGCACGACGTTCGTCACCCCTTCCCGCACGGCCCAGGCCAGCGCCTCCTGCGCGCGCTCGCCGATCACGGTCTCCTCGCCGTGGACGACGGTCTCCACCCCGGCGGACCGCAGGACGGACCGCGCCCCGGCCATCTCGGCCGCGAGGTCCGCGGACCGGTAGCCGGCGACGACGGCGCGCACCTCGCGGAGCGCGTCCTGGGCGATGCGGCGCACCTCGAGCATCTGCTCCTCGGCGCCCGGTCGGCCGCGCGCGGCGAGCTCGGCGGCGAGCTCGCTCTTCACCGCGACGACCGAGAGCGTGCGGCCGAAGACGTCGTGCAGGTCGCGCGAGAAGCGGAGGCGCTCCTCCGCGACGGCGAGCCGCGCGTGCAGGACGCGGTTGCGCTCCTGCTCCCACACGACGCCGAGCATCCACACCGACGCGCGGTACGAGCCGAACATCGCGACGAGCATGATGGCCGCGGACAGGGCCAGCCCCACCGCCATCCCCACGGTCGTCGGGGTGATCGGCCCCGTGCCGATCCAGACCGAGCAGCCGGTGACCGCGGCGAGGCCGAGCGCGAGCACGACGAGCCGGCGGAACGTGAGGGACGGGACCAGTGCGAGGACACCGAACGCGATGCCGACGAGCATCGCGTAGTACCGCGCGCTGCCCGCGACGTCGTCGGGCCCGTCGACCGGAAACGTCCAGATCGCGACGACGCTGACCGCGACCGAGAGCACGCCGAGCGCGCCGAGGAGCGCAGGCCGGACAGGAGCACCGCCGAGGAAGTGGGTCAGGCCGGCGCGCAGGGTCACGATGCACACGACCGTGTGCAGCAGGACGAGGAGCAGCCAGACGCGCATGCCGTCGACGGTGAACGTCGGGTCGATGCCGACGAGGGCGAGGGCGAGGAGAGGCTCGGACGCCGAGAGCAGGTACAGGGTCCAGCGCGTGTACGTGTCGAACCGCTCGGGGGCGGTCCTCCGGGACCACACCTCGAGGAAGGTCCGGGGTCGGGTTCTCACGGTGACCAGCCTGTCACGGCGCGCGGCGCGCACGCCGTGACAGGCGTCATGAGGTGCGGGGACGCCCCGGCGTGAGGTCGCGGGGTGTGCCGGGCAGCGCGGGACGCGCGGGCGGTCAGCCGCGCGCCACGTCCGCGCCCAGGGCGGTGAGCTTGTCCTGGAAGTTCTCGTACCCGCGGTCGATGAGGCTGATGCCGCGGACGGTCGACGTCCCCTTCGCGGCGAGCGCCGCGATGAGGTGCGAGAAGCCGCCGCGCAGGTCGGGGACCTCGATGTCGGCGGCCGCGAGCGGCGTCGGGCCGGAGACGACGGCCGAGTGGTGGAAGTTGCGCTGCCCGAACCGGCAGTCGCGGCCGCCGAGGCACTCCTTGTACACCTGGATCGTCGCGCCCATGCCGCGCAGCGCGTCGGTGAACCCGAACCGGTTCTCGTAGACCGTCTCGTGCACGATCGACAGGCCCTTGGCCTGCGTGAGCGCGACGACGAGCGGCTGCTGCCAGTCGGTCATGAAGCCGGGGTGGACGTCGGTCTCGAGCACGATGGGGCTGAGGTCGCCGCCGGGGTGCCAGAAGCGGATGCCGTCGTCCTGGACGTCGAAGCGCCCGCCGACCTTCCGGAACGTGTTGAGGAACGTCATCATCTCGGGCTGCGTCGCACCCTTGACGGTGATGTCGCCGCCCGTCGCGAGGGCCGCGGACGCCCACGAGGCCGCCTCGATCCGGTCGCCGAGCGCGGTGTGCGTGTAGCCCTCGAGGCGGTCGACGCCCTCGATGCGGATCACGCGGTCGGTGTCGACCGAGATGATCGCGCCCATCTTCTGCAGGACGGCGATGAGGTCCATGATCTCGGGCTCGATCGCGGCGTTGGCGAGCTCGGTGATGCCCTCGGCGCGCACGGCCGTGAGGAGGGTCTGCTCGGTCGCGCCGACCGACGGGTAGGGCAGCGCGATCTTCGTGCCCTGGAGACGGCGCGGCGCGCGGATGTGGATGCCGTTCTCGCGCTTGTCCACGACCGCGCCGAACTGGCGCAGGATGTCGAGGTGATAGTTGATCGGCCGGTCGCCGATCCGGCAGCCGCCGAGGTCGGGGATGAAGGCCTCCCCGAGACGGTGCAGCAGCGGGCCGCAGAACAGGATCGGGATACGGCTCGACCCGGCGTGGGCGTCGATGTCCGCGACGTGCGCCGACTCGACGTTCGAGGGGTCCAGATCGAGGATCCCGCCGTCCGGGTCGGCCTTGACGGCGACGCCGTGCAGCTCGAGCAGCCCCGTGACGACGCCGACGTCGCGGATCTGCGGCACGTTGCGCAGCACGCTCGGCGACTCGCCCAGGAGCGACGCCACCATCGCCTTCGACACGAAGTTCTTCGCGCCGCGGACGGTGATGGTCCCGTCCAGGGGGGTGCCACCGTTCACGTACAGCACGTCGTTCATCAGCTCAGTTCGCCCTCTCGACAGCCGGGTGTTCCGTGGGCCCGAGGACGGACCCAGGTGCGCCAACGCAGGGCACCCGGAGATTATTCACCCCGCGCGCCCGCGAGACCGCCACCGCGGTGGAGTTCCCGTGGAGGTTGCGCCCACGAGTTCGTCGACCGGGTGTCCCCGCAGGCCACGCGCTCCCGGTCGGCGCGTCGGCGAGGTCGCGAGGCGGCGCGAGACCGAGCCGCCGCGCCCGCATGCTGAGACAAGGTGACCGGTATGCGAGAACGCTGCCTACCGTCGGAGCAGGTTACCCACGAGTACGCCCGGACCACCAGCCCCACCCTTCGCAGGAGAACCCCGTGCACCCCACGACGACCGACGCCCGGCCCACACCAGTTGCCTCAGGCAATTCAAAGGGACGCGTCATCTTCGCGAGCCTCATCGGCACGTCGATCGAGTTCTACGACTTCTACGTCTACGCGACGGCCGCGGTGCTCGTGTTCCCCTCGGTCTTCTTCGCGAGCGAGGACCCCACGTACGCGCTGCTCCAGTCCTTCGCCGTGTTCGGCGTCGCGTTCGTGGCGCGCCCCGTCGGGTCGGTGCTGTTCGGGCACTTCGGCGACCGGGTCGGGCGCAAGGGGACGCTCGTCGCGTCCCTGCTCACCATGGGCGTGGCGACGTTCCTCATCGGCGTGCTGCCGCCGTCGAGCACGCCCGGCTGGGCGATCCTCTCCCCCGCCCTGCTCGTGCTCATGCGTTTCTGCCAGGGACTCGGCCTCGGTGGCGAGTGGAGCGGGGCGGCGCTCCTCGCGACCGAGAACGCCCCCGAGGGCCGCCGTGCGGTGTGGGGCACGTTCCCGCAGCTGGGCGCGCCCATCGGGTTCATCCTCGCCAACACGGTCTTCCTCGTCCTCGCCGAGACGCTCTCGGAGGCGCAGTTCCTCGCGTGGGGCTGGCGCGTGCCGTTCCTCGCGAGCGCCCTGCTCGTGATCGTCGGGCTGTGGGTCCGGCTGCGGCTCATCGAGACGCCCGCGTTCCAGAAGGTCGTCGAGGCGGAGGCCGTCGCCAAGGTCCCGGTCGCGCGCGTGTTCCGCACGTCGTGGCGCCAGATCGTCTCCGGCACGTTCATCATGCTCGCGACGTACGTGCTGTTCTACCTCATGACGACGTTCACGCTGACCTACGGGACCGCCGACGACGACGCGTCGCCCGCGGGCCTCGGGTACGAGCGCACCGACTTCCTCATCATGCTCATCGTCGGCGTCGTGTTCTTCGGGGTGCTCACGCTCGCGTCGGGGCCGCTGGCGGAGCGGTTCGGGCGCCGCAAGCACCTGCTGTGGACGACGACCGGCATCATCGTGTTCGGCCTCCTCTTCGTGCCGCTGTTCTCCGGCGGGACCGTCGGCGTCATGGCCCTGCTCGTCCTCGGGTTCTCGCTCATGGGGCTCACGTTCGGCCCGATGGCCGCGGTCCTGCCCGAGCTCTTCCCGGCGAACGTCCGCTACACCGGGTCGGCGGTGGCGTACAACGTGTCGTCGATCCTTGGTGCTGCCGTCGCACCGTTCATCGCGGTCTGGCTCTGGACCCTGGCCGGCGGATCGACGGTCCTCGTGGGCGTCTACCTGTCGGTCATGGGTGTCATCACCCTCGTGGCGCTGCTCCTGTCGAAGGAGACGAGGGACGTCGCGTACACGGACAACGTCTCCTGACGCTGCGGCCCACCGCCGCCAGGTAGAGGTGCAGGTCGCGAGGTAGAACCCGGTGGGTTCGACCTCGCGACCTGGCGTTCTATCTCGCGGCGTTCACCTCGTCGGCGGTGGTCAGTCCGACGACGCGGCGTAGGCCGCGACATAGCCGTCGACCTGAGCGAGGTACGCGGCGCGCTGGGAGTCGCCCAGCCACGACGCCTCGAACGAGTTCCTCGCGAGCGTGACGACCTCCGCCGTCGTGAGGCCGGCGGACTCCGCGAGCGCCACGTAGTTGTCCGCGACGTAGCCGCCGAAGTACGCGGGGTCGTCGGAGTTCACGGTGACCCGGACGCCGTCGCGCAGGAGCCCGGCGATCTCCGCCGCCTTCATGTCGTCCGTGACGAACGAGTTCGACACCGGGCAGCACGTCAGCCCGAGGCCGCGCTCGCGCACGACGGCGACGAGCGCCGGGTCCTCCACGACGTTCGTCCCGTGGTCGACGCGGTCCACGCCGATGTCCTCGAGGACCGTGCGGATGTTGTCGATGCTCCCCGGCTGGTCGATGTCGCAGTGCATCGTCAGGCGGTAGCCGAGCTCGCGGGCCCGCGCGAAGACGTCGGCGAACTTCTCCGGCGGGTTGCCGCGCTCGTCGGAGTCGAGCCCGACGCCGAGGATCCGGTCCCGGAACGGCACCGACGCCTCGAGCGTCTCGGCGGCGCTCTCGGCCGACATGTCGCGCAGGAAGCACAGGATGAGGTGCGCGTCGACGCCGTGCTTCTCCGACGCCCCGGCGGCCGCCCGGTGGTAGCCGGTCACGACGGTCTCGAACGGCACGCCGCGCGACGTGTGCGCCTGCGGGTCGAAGAACATCTCGACGTGCTTCACGCCGTCGGCCGCGGCGCGCGCGAGGTACGCATCGGCGAGCTCGAAGAAGTCGTCCGCGGTCTGCAGCACCTCCATCGCCGGGTAGTACACGGCGAGGAAGCTCGTCAGGGAGTCGAACGCGTACGTCGCGCGGACCTCCTCGACCGTCGACTGGCCGATGTCGACGCCGTTGCGCTGCGCGAGGCGCAGCTTGAGGTCGGGCTCGAGCGTCCCCTCGAGGTGCAGGTGCAGCTCGGCCTTCGGCAGGCCGGTGATGAACTCGCGCGTGGGCGTGGCAGGCAGGGCCATGGGTCTCCTTCTCGGGTCGGGTCGTCCCCCGCCTCTCATCCTCTCCTGCCCGACGGCGCAGGTCACCCGGGTCCGTCGGGTGCGGATCGCCGTCGGGCAGGGACGCGGGGTCGCCGCACGACCGGCGACGCGCGCGCCGTGGCGCGCGCCGCTGAACCGATTAGGCGGTAGCACGGCGGCTCGCCGTCCAGGATCGTCCCAGTGTCCGACATCCGTGAGCGAAGGAGCTTGAGATGCGACGCATAGCAGCGTGGGCCGCCGCGGCGGTCCTCGGAGCGGCCGGCCTCGTGGCGGTCGCTCCACCCGCGCCCGCCGAGGCGCACGGCGCCGAGGTGTTCCCCGGCAGCCGCCAGTACCTGTGCTGGGTCGACGGCCAGACGCAGAACGGCCAGGTCGACCCGTCGAACCCGGCATGCGCGAACGCGTACGCCGTCAGCGGGAGCTCGGCGTTCTACAACTGGTTCGGCAACCTCGACTCGAACGGCGCGGGCCGGACGTCGGGCTACATCCCCGACGGCCAGATCTGCGACGGCGGAGGCCGCGGCCCGTACGACTTCTCCGGGTTCAACGCCGTGCGCGACGACTGGCCGACGACGCACCTGACCGCCGGCGAGACGTACCAGTTCCAGCACAACAACTGGGCCGAGCACCCCGGGCGCTTCGACGTGTACGTCACCGAGGAGGGCTGGGACGCGTCGGGCCCGCTCGCGTGGAGCGACCTCGAGCTCATCGACTCGGTGACCAACCCGCCCGACACCGGCGGGCCCGGCGCCCTGAACTACTACTACTGGGACGTCACCCTCCCTGCGGACCGCAGCGGCGACCACATGATCTTCACCCACTGGGTTCGGTCGGACAGCAACGAGAACTTCTACAGCTGTTCGGACGTCGCGTTCGACGGCGGCGACGGCGAGGTCACGGGCATCGGGGACGACGGCGGCGAGCCGACGGACCCCGTCTGCCCGGACGAGGCACCCGGTTCCCCGGGCGCGCCGATGGCCATGAGCATCACGACGAACAGCGCGCACGTGATGTGGGGTGCCGCGCAGACCGGGTGCGTCACCGGGTACGACGTGCTCGACCCCGGGACCGGCGCGGTGCTCGCCAGCACCGACGGCTCACCGATGGTCGACCTGACCGGGCTGGAACCCGGCACCGAGCACACGGTGGCGGTCCGGTCGCGGAACGACCACACGGGCGCGGTCTCGAGCACCCGGACCGTCACGTTCACCACGCTGGACGACGACGAGACGCCGACACCCACCGGTGCCTGCGAGGTCGACTACACCGCGTCCTCCTGGGGCGGCAGCAGCACCGGGTTCACGGCCTCGGTCACCGTGAAGAACACGTCCATCGTGGCCGTCTCCGACTGGGTGGTGTCGTTCACCTACCCGGGCGGGCAGAAGGTCGACGAGCCCGGGTGGAGCGCGACGCTCGACCAGATGGGGACGACGGTCACGGCGACACGCCCGGCGTGGAAGACCGGCATCGCTCCCGGTGAGTCCGTCACGTTCGGCTTCAACGGCGCGACCGCCGCAGCCGGGACGCACCCCGAACCGGCAGGGTTCGCGCTCAACGGGGCGGCCTGCGGCTGACGTGCTCCGGCACGACGGTGCGCCGACGGGACGTCTCCGCCGGCGCACCGTCGTGCCGAGCTCCGGGAACGGGGTGGTCCGCGTGCCGTGAGGGCGTCGGGCCGCGCAGCGGCGGGCGGTCAGGCGTGGGCCTCGACGATGCGGACCTGCTCACCGAGCCGGCGCACGACGTCGGAGCCCGGGTCCGCGTCCGTGACGATGCCGGCGACGTCCCCGAACCCGATCACGCGGTACGGGGACGCGGCGCCGATCTTCTCCGACGAACCCAGGACGTAGGTCTCGGCGGCGCGCCCGGCCAGGACCCGCTTCATGGCCGCCTCGTCACCGTCCCCCGTGGTCAGGCCGGTCTCCGGATGGATGCCGGTGACGCCCAGGAGGAACACGTCCGCCGAGATCCTCTGTGCCGCCTCGACCGTCGCAGCCCCGCTCGCCACGGCGGAGTGCTTGAAGAGCCTGCCGCCGAGGATGAACACCTCGACGCCAGGGTGCTCGACGAGCGCCGCCGCGACGGTCGGGCTGTGCGTGATCACGGTGCACCGCAGGGTCGGCGGCAACGCGGACGCGACAGCGAGCGCGGTGGTCCCGCCGTCCAGGATGACGGTGGCGCCCGGGCTGATCAGCTGCACCGCGGCCGCAGCGACGAGCCGCTTGCCGACCGTCCCGACCTGGTGGCGGCTTGCGTAGTCGACCACCGCCGGCGAGACCGGCAACGCCCCTCCGTAGACCCGCTGGCACAGTCCCTCCGCGGCCAGGTCGCGCAGGTCGCGCCGGATGCTGTCCTCGGAGAGCCCGAGCTCGGCGGCGGCGGCCTTCGCCACGATCTTGCCGTCGCGCCGAAGGGTCTCGAGGAGGTGTTCGCGTCGCTCCGAAGCAAGCATCACGTTTCTCGTTTCTTCGTAGTTCTGCACGTTTATGCGTACTCTACCTCCATGACTCGACCTCTGCTCATCCTCATCGCCGGCCCGTACCGTTCCGGCACTGGCGGCGACCCGGCCGCGATGGAGGCCAACCTGCGCCGCCTGGAGGAGGCCGCGTGGCCCCTCTTCGCCGCGGGACACGTCCCCGTGATCGGCGAGTGGGTGGCGCTGCCGGTCCTGCGCTCCGCCGGCGCCACCGTGGACGACGACCTGGCGACCGACGTCCTCTACCCGACCGCGCGACGGCTCCTGGAGCACTGCGACGCCGTGCTCCGGCTGCCCGGCGAGTCGACCGGTGCCGACCTGGACGTCGCGATCGCCACGGAACGCGGCCTTCCCGTCTACCACGACGTCGCCGACGTGCCACGACTCGCGGAGCTCGCCCGATGACCGGGCAGCCCGGAGTGGACGTCCCCGACCACCGGGGTCGGACCGGCCTCGACCAGGCCGGCCGGACGCTGCGCCGCAACCCCGACGTCGTCGTCCGTGACGTCGAGCTCACCTCCGAGGGGTGGCACGTGCTGCGCCGCACGACGCTCGACCACCGGCGACGGGACGGGACCTGGCACACCGTGCAGCGCGAGACCTACGACCGTGGGGACGGCGCGACCATCCTGCTCCACGACGACGCGCGGTCCACCGTGCTGCTCACGCGCCAGTTCCGCTTCCCCGCCTACGTCAACGACCACCCGGACGGGATGCTCCTCGAGACGGCCGCGGGCCTGCTGGACGACGACGACCCGGAGACGGCGATCCGGCGAGAGGCCGCGGAGGAGCTGGGCGTCACGGTCGGGCCGGTCGCGCACGTCTTCACCGCGTACATGAGCCCCGGGTCCGTCACGGAGAAGGTCTACTTCTACGCGGCGCCGTACACACCGCTCGACCGCACCGGGCCGGGTGGCGGGGTGGCCGCCGAGGGCGAGGACATCGAGGTCGTCGAGCTCCTCCTCGACGAGGCCCTGGCGATGGTCCAGGACGGTCGCATCGTCGACGGCAAGACGATCATGCTGCTCCAGTGGTGGGCGCTCCACCGCTGACTCCCGCGGCATTCCCGGTGTGGGGTGCCCTGAGAGGGCCTCCCCGGCGCGCCCGGTGGCGCATACCGTGGACGCCGCACCACCGACGAAGGAGAACTCTTTGCGCACCGTCAACGCCTACGCCGCCCCGTCCGCGACCGAGCCCCTGGTCCCCACGACCATCGAGCGTCGCGACGTCGGCCCGAAGGACGTCCTCATCGCCATCCGCTACGCCGGCATCTGCCACAGCGACATCCACACCGTGCGCGGCGACTGGGGCCGGATCGCCTACCCGCAGGTCGTCGGCCACGAGATCGTCGGCGAGGTCGTCGAGGTCGGCCCCGACGTGACCCGGCACGCCGTGGGCGACCGGGTCGGCGTCGGCTGCATGGTCAACTCGTGCCGCGAGTGCGAGAACTGCCGCGCGGGCATGGAGAACTACTGCCTCGAGGGCAACATCCAGACCTACGCCGGACGCGACGTCGACGGCACCATCACCCAGGGCGGCTACTCGACCCACGTCGTCGTCGACGAGGACTTCGTCCTCCGCGTCCCCGACGCCATCCCCTACGAGGCCGCCGCCCCGCTGCTGTGCGCGGGCATCACCACCTACTCGCCGCTCGCGCACTGGAACGCGGGCCCCGGCAAGCGGGTCGCCGTCGTCGGCATGGGCGGCCTCGGCCACGTGGCCGTGAAGATCGCCGCGGCGATGGGCGCGGAGGTCACCGTGCTCTCGCGCACGCTGGCGAAGAAGGACGACGGCCTGGCCTTCGGCGCGACCGACTACTTCGCGACCGAGGACGACGCCACGTTCGAGGCCCTCGCCAACCGGTTCGACCTCATCCTCAACACCGTCAGCGCGCCGCTCGACCTCGACCGCTACCTGCGGCTGCTGCGCCTCGACGGCACGATGGTCAACGTCGGCGCTCCCCCGGAGCCGCTGCCCGTCACCGTGTTCACGCTGTTCGGCAACCGCCGGTCGTTCGCCGGGTCCGGCATCGGCTCCATCGCCGAGACCCAGGAGATGCTCGACTTCTGCGCCGAGCACGGCATCGCCCCGGAGACCGAGCTGATCGCCGCCGAGCAGATCAACGACGCCTACGAGCGCGTGCTCTCCAGCGACGTGCGCTACCGGTTCGTCATCGACACCGCGACCCTGTAGCGAACCGCAGGACGGTGGATCGCGCGCGTCGGTGCTTCCGGCCTCGGGGACACCCTGCTTGACGAGGGGCAGCCGATCCACCTCCTGATCGACAACGCGGGAGTGGTGCGCCGGCGGCAGCGACTGGCCACGGTCGCCCCTGGGCGAGCGGTGGGATCTGCGGCCCCGTCACTTCACCGCGCCGCCGAGCGCGCCGGCGGCGATGTACCGCTGCGCGAGGACGAGCAGCACGATCGCCGGGACGGAGGAGATCACGGCGCTCGCCATGACCGGCCCCCAGCTCTGCACGTTGCCCTGGAGATAGTCGTAGATGCCGAGGGTGATGGGCTTGATGTCGGCCCCGGTTGTCAGGGTGAGGCCGAACATGAAGTCGCTCCAGGCGAACAGGAAGCTGAACAGGCCGGCGGTGATCAGCGAGTTCTTGCTCACGGGCACGACGATCGACCAGAACGCCCGCAGGTGCCCGGCACCGTCGACCCTCGCCGCCTCGGTGAGCGCCGGCGGGATGGAGCGCATGAACGCGCTCATGATGAGGATGGCGAAGGGGATGCCGTGGGTCGCGTTGGCGAGGATCAGGCCCGCGTAGGTGTTGAGGAGCCCCACGTCGTTGAACAGCGTGTACAGCGAGTTGGCGATGACGATGCCCGGGATCATCTGCGCCAGGAGCAGCACGAAGAGGAAGATCCCCACGCCGCGCAGGCGGAACCGGGACAGCGCGTACGCGGCGGGCGTGGCGACCACGAGCGACACCACCACGGCGCCGAGGGCCACGATCATGCTGGTGACGAGGTTGCCGGTCTGGTCCTCCAACGCCCGCTGGTAGCCCTCGAACGTGATGGCGGTCGGGAAGAACGTGCTGTTGGCCGCGGTACCACCTCCCTGGAGAGAGACGTTGACCATCCAGTAGACGGGGAACAGCATGAGCGCGAGGAGCACGATCCCGACGATCGTGTACCGCAGCTGTCGGGCGTCGGTCGTCTGCTTCACGATGAACCTCACTCATCCACGGCGCGTCGGTTGACGCGCAGGTACACGACGGCGAACAGCAGCGACACCACGATGAGGATGTTGCTGACCGCCGCCCCGGTGCCGAAGGAGAACTCCTGGAACGATCGCCGGTAGGAGTCGGTGGCCAAGGTCTGGGTGGCGTTGGCCGGGCCGCCACCGGTCAGGCCCAGGATGATGTCGAGCACCTTGAGCGTGTAGATCACGCCGAGCACGAGGACGACGCTGACCACGGGGCGCAGGTTGGGCCACGTGATGTGCCAGAACGCCTTCACACCGGTGGCGCCGTCGAGCGCGCCCGCCTCGTAGAGCTCGTCGGGGATGTTCTGCAGCCCGGAGTACAGCAGCGTCATGTTGAAGGGGATGCCGACCCACACGTTCACCAGGACCACGGCGACCAGCGCGACGTCAGGGCTCGTCAGCCAGTGGATCGGTGCCTCGATGACCCCGACAGCCCGGAGCGTCTCGTTGAGGACACCGCCGTCCTGGTCCAAGATCCACTTCCACACCGCGGTGCCCGCGATCATCGGCAGCAGCCACGGCAGCAGGAGCAGCGAGCGCAGCACGTTCCCCAGCGGGAACCGGCGCTTGAAGAACAGGGCGAACAGCAGGCCGATGACGAACTGGCCGAGGATCGAGCCCACGGTGAACAGCGCCGTGTTGAGCACCGTGGTGCGGAAGAGGCCGCTGGAGACGACCTCGGCGTAGTTGTCCAGTCCGACCCACGGCGCCTCGCCCGACACGAACGTCCGCACCGTGTAGTCCTGGGACCCCATGACGAGGTTCTTGACGATCGGGTACCCGAAGAACACGAGCACGTAGGCGATCGCCGGGACGAGGAACATCCACTGGGCGGTCCGTTCCCGCGTCCGGGCGCGACGGCGCCGCGGTCCGGTCGCGGGACCGGCTGCGTCGACGGGCGCCGTTCCGGCGGCGAGGGTGGTGGTCATCGTCCGTCCTTCCTCGGTGACGACGTGCGCGACGTCGGCGAGCGCATCAGTTCTCCGCCGCCCGCTCGAGGGCGGCCGCGGGGGGCTCGCTGCCGGTCAGCGCGAGCTGCTGGGCGGTGTAGATCTGGGTGGCGGCGCGAGGCCAGTCGGGTCCGAGCAGGGCGGTCCGGGACCGTGCGGTCTGCACGGTGTCGACGAAGGTCGCGACGACCGGGTTCGCTTCCGCGGCTTCGGCGGCGACCTGCGTGTCCGACGGCACGGCGCCGCGCCCGGTGGCCATGGCGAGCTGGTGCTCACCGCGGGTCACGCAGGCGACGAACTCGCCGGCCTTCGCCATCTTGTCCGGGTTTCCGGTGCGCGGGACGGTGAACGCCTCGCCGCCGAGCGGCGCCTGGAGCGTGTCGCCCCCGTGCGGGACGGGAAGCGGTACGGCGGCGTAGTCGAGACCCTCCGCGGCCTCGAGCGCCGGCATGTTCCACGGCCCGTTGACCATCATCGCCGCGTTCCCCGCGATGAACTGGTCGTTGACGTCGTTCTGCGACCAGTTGACGACGCCGGACGACGCGAGACCGTCGCGGACGAGGCCCTCGACGAAGCTCAGCGCCTCGACGGCCTCGGGAGACGTGAGGTCGTCCTCGTCCGCCCCGTTGGACCACAGGTAGGGCAGGAACTGCCACGTTCCCTCGAAGGTGTTGGCAGCGCTGAACGCGATGCCGTAGCGGTCGTCGGTGGTCAGCGCCTCGGCGGCGGCGCGGAGCTCGTCCCAGGTGGTGGGCGGTTCGATCCCCGCGTCGGCGAGAGCGTCGACGTCATAGAAGAGCCCGACCGTGTTGACGACCGGCGCAACCCCGTAGAGGGCGTCGTCGTAGGTACCGGCGTCGACGACGCCCTGCGGGAAGCCCTCGCCCGAGATGCCGTAGTCGGTCAAGGGACTCAGTGCACCGGAGGACGCGATCTGCTGGACGTCGGGGTTGTCGAGCATGAGGACGTCGGGGAGGGTGTCGGACGACGCCTGCTGCAGGACCGTCGCGATGAGACCGGAGCCGGCCACATGGTTGGCCTGCACGGCCATGCCGACCTCCGCGGCGCAGGTGTCGTAGACCTCCTGGTAGACCGGCGCACTGGTGTCCGACAACGTGTCGGTCACGACCAGCGTGCCCTCGTCCGCACGGGCGCCGCCGCTGCAGGCGGACAGGCACAGGACGACGGCGGCGGCCGACGCCGCACCGACGACGGTGTGGGTTCGTCGCACAGTCGAAGCTCCTTCGCTCGGTTCACGTGACGGCGAGGTTAG
This sequence comes from Cellulosimicrobium sp. So1_17, assembly GCF_055181235.1. Taxonomy (NCBI): domain Bacteria; kingdom Bacillati; phylum Actinomycetota; class Actinomycetes; order Micrococcales; family Promicromonosporaceae; genus Cellulosimicrobium; species Cellulosimicrobium sp. So1_17. The sequence continues at coordinate 120,311 of NZ_CM143702.1, read as the reverse complement.
GCACGTCCTCGGGACCTTGTCAAAGCGCTTTACCAACCGTCGTGGGGTGTGTGATCATCGATCCGCAGCACCGTTCCCGAGCCCGAGGAGTGCCCTGTGGTGACCATGCAGGACGTGGCCGACAGCGCCGGCGTCTCCCTGACGACCGTGTCGTTCGTCGTCAACGGGACGAAGCGCGTCGCCCCGACGACGCGGGCCCGGGTCGAAGCGGCGATGGCCGACCTGGGCTACCGGCGGAACGTGCTCGCCCGGGCGCTTGCCAGCCGCCGCAGCCACATCGTGGCGTTGGTGTTCCCGGCCCTGCAGCACCGTCTGGGCAGCACCGCCCTGAGCATCGTCACCGCGGCCGCGAGCGCCGCCACCGAGCGAGGCTTCAACGTCGTGCTCTGGCCGGTCGACGACGCGGCGCAGCTCGACGACTATCTGTCCGGCGGCCTCGTCGACGGGGTCCTGCTCATGGAGGTCACGGCCGACGACGCGCGCGTCGCACTGCTCACGGAGCGGGACGTGCCCTTCGGCCTCATCGGCCGCACGGACGACACGACCGGGCTGTCGTACGTCGACATGGACTTCGCCGGGATGGTCGCCACCGGGCTCGACCACCTCACGGACCTCGGGCACCGCCGCGTCGCCCTGTTCCTCGGCGACCCCGACGGCCCCGCCTGGTCGGGGTACGGGCCTGTCGTGCGTACCGAGGAGGCCTACCTGACCGAATCGGCCCGCCACGACCTCGACCCCCTCGTCGTCCGCGGCGGCCAGGACCCGCGCTCGGGCAGGTACGCCGCGACCGCGCTGGTCGCGGAGCACCCGGACGTCACGGCCGTCCTCGTCCTCAACGAGGCGGGGCTGTCGGGGTTCGTGAACGGGCTCGTCGCGGCAGGGCGCGCCGTCCCGGAGGACGTCTCCGTCCTCGCGCTCGCGACCTCGGCGGCCGACCTCGTGACTGCCGACCCCGCCGTCAGCGCGGTCGTGGCGCCGGGCGCGGAGCTCGGGGTGCGCAGCGTCCAGGGGCTCGTCGACCGGTTGGCCGATCCCGCCGCTCCGCCCGCGCACGACCTCCTGCCCGGCACCCTCGAGCTCGTCGGCTCCACCGCCGCCCGGCGCTGAGGATCCACCCGCTCCCCCGCTCCACCCGCTCCACGACCACCGGAAGGCCCCGCCCCATGAAGTTCACCGACGGTTTCTGGCACGCCCGTCCTGGCGTCGCGATCCACTACGCCCGCGAGGTGGACCGGGTCACGGCGGACGGCTCGAGCCTGCGCTCCGTCGCGCCGACGAAGGCCGTGCGGCACCGGGGTGACACGCTCAACAACCCGGTCATCACCACGACGGTGTCGTCACCGATGGAGAACGTGGTGCGGGTACAGCACGTGCACCACCGAGGCCGGCCGGAGCCGCGTCGGTTCGAGCTCGACCTCGCCGACGGGATCGGCCGCGCGACCGTGGTCGACGGCGACGGCACCCTCGAGACGGGCGACCTCTGCGTCCGGCTGTCGGTCGGCGCGTCCTGGGAGCTGTCGTTCCACGCCGACGGCCGACGCCTCACCGGGTCGAGCGGCAAGTCGGCCGCGTGGGCAGACGTCGCCCACGACGCCGCGGTCGACCACGGCCCGATCGAGCTGCGCCGCGACGGTCGCACCAGCTACGTTTTCGACCAGCTCGACCTCGGCGTCGGTGAGCTCGTCTACGGCCTGGGCGAGCGGTTCGGCCCGGTGGTCAAGAACGGCCAGACGGTCGACATCTGGAACTACGACGGCGGCACCTCCAGCGAGCAGGCGTACAAGAACGTGCCGTTCTACCTGACCACCGGCGGTTACGGCGTGTTCGTCAACGACCCCGGGCACGTCTCCTTCGAGGTCGGCTCCGAGGCCGTCGAACGGGTGCAGTTCTCGGTGCTCGGCGAGGCGCTCGACTACTTCCTCGTCTACGGCCCCGACCCCAAGACGATCCTCGAGCGCTACACCGCGCTCACGGGCCGCCCCGCGGAGATCCCCGCCTGGACCTACGGACTGTGGCTGTCGACGAGCTTCACCACGGACTACGACGAGGCGACCGTCAGCTCGTTCATCGACGGGATGGCGGAGCGGGACATCCCGCTGAGCCTGTTCCACTTCGACTGCTTCTGGATGCGCGAGTTCAACTGGTGCGACTTCGAGTGGGACGCGCGCACGTTCCCCGACCCCGAGGGCATGATGGCTCGGCTCCACGACCGCGAGCTGCGCGTGTGCGTGTGGATCAACCCGTACATCGCCCAGCAGTCGCCGCTGTTCGACGAGGGCATGGCCGCCGGCCATCTCGTCAAGCGCCGTGACGGGTCGGTCTGGCAGTGGGACCGCTGGCAGGGCGGGATGGCCCTCGTGGACTTCACGAGCCCGGACGCGACCGCCTGGTTCAAGGACAAGCTCCGGGTGCTCGTGCGCCAGGGTGTCGACGCGTTCAAGACGGACTTCGGCGAGCGCATCCCGGTGGACGTCGAGTACTTCGACGGCTCCGACCCGGAACGCATGCACAACTACTACACGCATCTTTACAACAAGGCGGTCCACGAGGTGCTCGCCGAGGAGCGCGGCGTCGGCGAGGCAGTCCTCTTCGCGCGGTCGGCCACCGCCGGCGGCCAGCAGTTCCCGGTGCACTGGGGCGGCGACTCCACCGCGTCGTACGTGTCGATGGCCGAGTCGCTGCGCGGTGGCCTGTCGCTCGCGTACAGCGGGTTCGGCTACTGGAGCCACGACATCGGCGGCTTCGAGATGACGCCCGACGCCGGCGTGTTCAAGCGCTGGACGGCGTTCGGCCTGTTCTCCAGCCACAGCCGCATGCACGGCAGCGGGTCCTACCGCGTTCCGTGGATGTTCGGCGAGGACGAGTCCGACCCGACGAGCGCCGTCGCGGTGACCCGCAAGTTCGCCCGGTTCAAGAACCGGCTCGCGCCCTACCTGGTCGCTACCGGGCACGAGGCACACCGGTCGGGCACGCCGATGATGCGGCCCATGCTGCTGGAGTTCCCGCACGACCCGGCGGTGCCGCACCTGGACCGCCAGTACATGCTCGGTCCCGACCTGCTCGTGGCGCCGGTGTTCAACGCCGAGGGGGACGTCGACCTCTACCTGCCCGAGGGCGAGTGGGCCGGCCTGCTCACCGGTGAGCGCGCCGCTGGCGGCCGCTGGGTGCGGGAGAGCCACGACTTCGACTCCCTGCCCGTCTACGTGCGGCCCGGAGGGGTCGTCCCGCTGAGCGTCCACGAGGAGCGCCCCGACGTCGACCACCTGGACGGCCTCACGCTGCTCGTGAACCCCGGCGCCGACGGCTGGTCACGAACCGTCGAGGTGCGCAGCACCGACGGTGCGGCGGTCGCGTTCACCGTCCGGCGCGACGGGGACGACGTCGTCGCCGGGTCGCCGCTCGCTGCGGGCTGGTCGCTCGAGGTCGTGGGCGGAGCCCGTGCGCAGGCTGCGGACGGCGCCGTCCGGGTGCCCGCGTGAGCGCCTCGGCACCGGGCGCTGCGGTGAGCGTCGTCCGGCCGGGTCCCGCATGGCTTGCGGACGCCGTGGCTGCCGTCGGTGCTCGAGCGGTCCCGCCAGGTCCGGAGACAGAAGCCCTGCTCTGGTTCGGCGGCGACCACTCCGACCTGCGGGCAGCCCTGGCCTCCGCACCGCGCACACGCTGGGTCCAGCTCCCGTCGGCCGGAGTCGACGCCTACGCCGAGGGTGGACTGCTCGAGACGCCCGGCATCACGTGGACGTCGGCCAAGGGCGCCTTCTCCCGCCCGGTGGCCGAGCACGCGCTCGCCCTGACGCTGGCCACGCTCCGGCACCTGCCGGAGCGTGCCCGTGCGCGGTCGTGGGGCAGGCCCGCCGGGACGTCGCTGTTCGGCGCGGACGTGCTGGTGCTCGGCGCCGGGGGCATCGCCCGGACCTTCCTCGACCTGCTCGCGCCGTTCGGTACGCGCAACACCGTGGTGCGCCGTCGCGCCGAACCGGTACCGGGAGCGGAACGGACGGTCACCACGGATCACCTGCACGCCGAGCTGGCCCTGGCAGACGTCGTCGTGGTCGCCGCAGCACTCACGACGCAGACCCGAGCGCTGCTGGGCGCCGCGGAGCTGGCCACCATGAAGCCCGGCGCAGTGCTCGTCAACATCGCGCGTGGCGGGCTCGTCGACACCGACGCCCTCGTCGCGGCGCTCGTCTCGGGCCACCTGGGAGGCGCGGCGCTCGACGTCACGGACCCGGAGCCCCTGATCGACGGGCACCCCCTGTGGGACCTGCCGACAGCGCTGGTGACCCCGCACACCGCCGACACCCGGGAGATGATCGAGCCGCTGCTCCGGGCGCGGGTCGAGGAGAACCTTCGTCGGTTCGTCGCCGGCGAACCGCTCGAGGGCGTCGTCGACCCGATCGCGGGATACTGACGGGGTCGGTGCGGACACGCGCCTGCCCGGCACGGAGAAGAGGCCCGGACCTGCGACAGCTCGCGGGTCCGGGCCTCTGGCCAGGCGATCGACGTCTGGCCGCAACGTCCGGTGACTAGAAGTTGATCATGTGCCCCGCGAGACCGTGGATCGACTCCTGGACGGCCTCGGACAGCGTCGGGTGCGTGTGCACGTTGCGCGACAGCTCGTTGACCGTGAGGTCCCACTTCTGCGCGAGCGTGAGCTCGGGCAGCATCTCGGAGACGTCCGGGCCGATGAGGTGCCCGCCGAGCAGCTCGCCGTAGGTCTCGTCGGAGATGAGCTTGACGAAGCCGACCGGGTCACCGAGGCCGTGGGCCTTGCCGTTCGCCATGAAGGGGAACGTCGCGACCTTGACCTTGTACCCCTCGTCGCGCGCCTGCTGCTCGGTGAGGCCGAAGCTCGCGACCTGCGGCTGGCAGAACGTCGCGCGCGGCATCATGCGGTAGTCGCCGAGCGTGAGGGTCTCCGCGCCGGCGATGGTCTCGGACGCGACGACGCCCTGCGCCTCCGCGACGTGCGCGAGCATGAGCTTCGCGGTGACGTCGCCGATCGCGTAGATGTTCTCGACGTTCGTGCGCATGACGTCGTCGATCGCGATGGCGCCGCGCTCGGTGAGCTGCACGCCGGTGTTCTCGAGGCCGAAGCCCTCGACGTTCGGGGCGAACCCGACGGCCATGAGCACCTTGTCGACGACGAGCTCGCCCGGCTTGTCGTCCTTGACGCCCTTGAACGTGACCTTGACGCCGTCGGTCCCGTTGTCGGTGACCGTCTGGACCGCCGTCGACGTCAGCAGCTTCACGCCGAGCTTCTTGTACTGCTTGGCGATCTCCTTGGAGACGTCCGCGTCCTCGTTGGGCAGCGCGCGGTCGAGGAACTCGATGATCGTGACGTCCACGCCGTAGTTCTTGAGGACGTAGCCGAACTCCATGCCGATGGCGCCGGCGCCGACGATGGCGATCGACTTCGGCAGGTCGCGCGTGAGGATCTGCTTCTCGTACGTGACGACGTTCTCGGACAGCTCGACGCCCGGCAGCAGGCGGACCTTCGAGCCCGTCGCGATGATCACGTTGTCGAACGTCACCTGGTCGGTCGAGCCGTCGGCGAGCTTCACGTCGAGCGTGTGCGCGTCGCGGAACGTGCCGCGGCCGTCGTACTCGGTGATCTTGTTCTTCTTCATGAGGAAGTGCACGCCCTTGACGCGTCCCTCGGCCACCTGGCGCGAGCGGTCGAACGCCGCGCCGAAGTCGAAGGTCACGTCACCGGACATGCCGAAGGTCTTCGCGTCGTGCGTGAAGAGGTGCGCGAGCTCGGCGTTGCGCAGGAGCGCCTTGGAGGGGATGCAGCCCACGTTGAGGCACACCCCTCCCCAGTACTTCTCCTCCACGACCGCGACCTGCAGACCCAGCTGGGCTGCACGGATCGCGGCCACGTAACCACCGGGACCTGCACCGAGGACGACGACGTCGTAGTGGGATGCCATGGCGCCAAGCCTACTGGCGCTCGGCGGGCCGCGGACCGCCGTCGCGGGCGACGTCCGCCACACCTCGCGGCCCTGTACGGCGCGTCGCAGGGTTGACCCCGCCGTTCCGTCGGGGCGACGATGTCCGGGATGCGACACCTGCGGCTCCTCCTTCTCGGGCCGCGCTGAGCCCGCCGGGCGGGCACGCTCAGCGCGGCGGTGCCTGCGCGTCCCGGTGACGGTCCCCGGGTGAGCACGGCGAGTGCCCGACGACGAAGCCCACCTTCTCGAGGAGCCTCACCGTGGACGCCGCACACCCCTCACCCCCCGCTGCACCCCCCGACCCGCGCCCGACCACGCGGTCGTCGACCGCCGAGCACGGGGATACCGACCGGATCGCGCCGGATCCGGTGGCCGATCCCGTGTTCGCGCGGGGACGACCGAGCCCTACCGCCGCGATCGAGGACCGCTGGCAGCGGTACTGGGACGAGCGCGGCACGTTCCGCGCCCGCGACGACGGAAGCCGCCCCCGCCGCTACCTGCTGACGATGTTCCCCTACCCCTCCGGCGACCTGCACATGGGTCACGCGGAGGTGTTCGCGCTGGAGGACGTCGTCGCGCGGTACTGGCGCCTGCGCGGGTTCGACGTGCTCAACCCCATCGGCTGGGACTCCTTCGGCCTTCCCGCCGAGAACGCGGCGATCCGCCGCGGCGAGAACCCCGCCGTGTTCACCGAGGCCAACATCGCGACGCAGGCCGCTACCGCGCGCCGGTACGGCGTCTCGTTCGACTGGTCGCGACGCCTCGAGACGCACCGGCCGGAGTACTCCCGCTGGACGCAGTGGCTGTTCCTGCGCCTGCTGGAGAACGACCTCGCGTACCGCGCGACGGCGCCCGTCAACTGGTGCCCGACCGACCGGACCGTGCTCGCCAACGAGCAGGTCGTCGGCGGCCGGTGCGAGCGGTGCGGCGCGGACGTCGTGCAGCGCGAGCTCACGCAGTGGTTCGTCCGCGTCACGGCCCACGCGGACCGGCTGCTCGACGACATGTCGGCGCTCGAGGGGTCCTGGCCCGAGCGTGTGCTGGCGATGCAGCGCCACTGGATCGGGCGCAGCGAGGGCGCGCGCATCCGGTTCGCCGTCGTGCCCGACGGCGGCGCTCGCCCCACCCGGACCCGGCCGCCCGCCGAGAGAGCGGGCGAGGCAGCGACCGAGTCGGGCGCGGCCGCGCAGGACGCGACGGGTGAGCGCCCTGCCGTGGTCGAGGCGTTCACGACGCGGCCCGACACGCTGCCCGGCGTCACGTTCCTCGCGGTGGCGCCCGAGAGCCCGCTCGCGACCGCGCTGTGCAGCCCGGACCGCGCCGACGAGCTGGCGTCGTACCGCGCCGCCGCGCTCGCCGCGGGCGAGATCGCCCGGACTCGCGCCGACCGCGCCGCCTCCGGCGTGTTCCTCGGCGCGCACGTCCGCCACCCCGTCACGGGCGCCGACCTGCCGGTCTGGGCGGCCGACCACGTCCTCCCCGGCTATGGCACGGGCGCCGTCATGGGCGTGCCCGCGCACGACGAGCGCGACGCGCGGTTCGCGGCCGCCCACGGCCTGCCGACGGGCTCGGGCGAGACGTGGCCGACGGTCGACGACGCCGTCTCCCGACTGGAGGCGGTCGGCGCGGGCGAGCGCGCGACGTCGTACCGGCTGCGCGACTGGCTGGTGTCCCGGCAGCGCTACTGGGGTGCGCCGGTGCCCGTCGTGCACTGCGGGGCGTGCGGAGTCGTCCCTGTGCCCGACGACGAACTGCCCGTGCGCCTGCCCGACCTCGCCGGCGACGACCTGCTCCCCCGCGGCCGCTCGCCGCTCGCCTCCCCCGCCGCCGACGCGTGGCGCCGCGTCCCGTGCCCGCGCTGCGGGGCGGACGCCGAGCGCGACCCGGACACTCTCGACACGTTCGTCGACTCGTCCTGGTACTTCCTGCGGTACTGCTCGCTCGGCACGGCGGCCGACGGCTCGGGCGCTCCCGACGACCTGCCGTTCCGACCCGAGGACGCCCGCCGGTGGATGCCCGCCGCGCGGTACGTGGGCGGCGTCGAGCACGCGATCCTGCACCTGCTGTACAGCCGGTTCGTCACGAAGGTGCTGCACGACCTGGGCTGGGTCGACGTCGTCGAGCCGTTCGCGACGCTGCTCAACCAGGGGCAGGTGCTCAACGGCGGCCGCGCGATGAGCAAGTCGCTGGGCAACGGCGTCGAGCTCGGCGCACAGGTCGACCGGTGGGGCGTCGACGCGGTGCGGCTCGCGATGGTCTTCGCGGGTCCGCCCGAGGACGACGTGGACTGGGCGGACGTCGACCCGGCCGCGATGCGCCGGTTCTGCGAGCGGGTGCTGCGGCTCGTCGACGCGGTCGCCTCCGGGAACGCGACGGTCGCCGGCGGGGCGGTCACGGACGCGCCGGGCGGCACGGGCCGCGCCGACCCGCCCGTGGCGCTGCGCGGTACGCGTGCGCACGCCCTGCGGCGCGTCACGCACCGGACGGTGCACGACGCCGAGGACCTCCTCGAGCGGTCGCGGTTCAACGTGGTCGTGGCCCGGGTCATGGAGCTCGTCTCGGCGGCGCGCCGGGCGGTGACGGACGGCCCGGCGTCGGACGAGGACGCCGGTGCGCACCACGCCGCCGTCCGCGAGGGCGCCGAGGTCGTCGCCGTGCTGCTCGGCCTGTTCGCCCCGTACACCGCCGAGGAGGCGTGGGAACGGCTCGGGCACGCGCCGTCGGTCGCGGAGGCCGCGTGGCCGGACGTCGACCCCGCCCTGCTCGTCGACGACACCGTGGAGGCCGTCGTGCAGGTCGACGGGAAGGTGCGCGGACGGCTGACGGTCGCGGCCGACGTCGACGAGGCGACGCTGCGGGACCGCGCGCTCGCGACGCCGGGCGTCTCCCGGGCGACCGACGGGCGCGACGTCGTGCGCGTCGTCGTGCGCCCGCCGCACCTCGTGAACGTCGTGACCCGCCCCGCGCGCGGGTGACCGCCGACGCGCGAGGTCGTGTGCGACGGATACGATGCTGCGGCCGCGTCCCGACACGACCCAGCGGACCCGCCCGCGGCACCTCGGGCCCGCGTACGGAGACCTCATGGCTGTCGGACTCGCTGCCCTCCTCGACGACATCGCGGCGTTCGCCAAGCTCGCCGCGGCGTCGGTGGACGACGTCGCCGCGGCCGCGGGACGCGCGAGCGCGAAGGCGACGGGCGTCGTCATCGACGACACCGCCGTGACACCGCGCTATGTCGAGGGACTCGCCGCGAAGCGCGAGCTGCCGGTCATCAAGCGCATCGCCACCGGCTCGCTGCGCAACAAGCTGTTGTTCATCCTCCCGGCGATCCTTCTGCTGAGCGAGTTCCTCGAGTTCCTGCTCACCCCCCTGCTCATGGTCGGTGGCCTGTACCTCGCGTTCGAGGGCGCCGAGAAGGTGTGGGAGCTGGTCTCCGGGAAGCACCACGCGGAGGTCGAGAGCGCGGCGGAGAAGAAGGCCGTCGACGAGGACACCGTCGTGTCCAGCGCCGTCCGCACGGACTTCATCCTCAGCGCCGAGATCATGGTGATCGCGCTCAACGAGATCGCGTCCGAGGGCTTCTGGTCGCGCCTGATCATCCTCGTCATCGTGGCGCTCCTCATCACCGCCGTGGTGTACGGCATCGTCGCGCTCATCGTGAAGATGGACGACATCGGGCTCCACCTCGTGGGCCGCAGGACTGGCTGGGTGCAGTCGTTCGGCCGTGGCCTCGTGGGGGCGATGCCCAAGGTCATGGCCGTCATCTCGTTCGTCGGGATCATCGCGATGCTCTGGGTCGGCGGGCACATCCTCCTCCAGGGCACGTACGACCTCGGCTGGCACGGCCCCTACGACGTGGTGCACCACCTCGAGCACGCCGTCGAGGACGTGGCAGGCATCGGTGGCTTCCTCGCCTGGCTCGTCAACACGGCGTGCTCCGCCGTGGTGGGCGTTCTCGTCGGGGGGCTCGTCGTCCTGGTCGTGCACCTGATCCCCCGCCGCAAGCACGGCGAGCCGGCGGACCACGGGCAGACGCCCTCCTCCCCTGCGCCCACCGAGCCGTCGGACGCCTGACCCGGCCTCGACGCCGCCCCTCCTGATTGGATGGAGCGATGGACTCCGGCACCTGGACCAACATCGCTCTCGTGCTGCTCTTCGTCCTCGTCGGCGGCGTGTTCGCCGGCACCGAGATCGCGCTCGTGTCGCTGCGCGAGAGCCAGGTCGCGCAGCTCGAGAAGCAGTCGGCCCGCGGGGCACGCGTCGCGGAGGTCGCGCGCGACCCCAACCGCTTCCTCGCCGCCGTCCAGATCGGCGTGACCGTCGCGGGGTTCTTCTCGGCCGCCTACGGCGCGTCGACGCTCGCCCCGGACCTCGCGCCGGTCCTCGAAGGGCTCGGGCTGCCCGAGTCGCTCGCGTCGACCCTCTCGCTCGTCCTGCTCACGCTGCTCGTCGCCTACCTCTCGCTCGTGCTCGGCGAGCTCGTGCCCAAGCGCATCGCGCTGCAGCGCTCGGCGTCGGTCGCGCTCGCCGTCGCGCCCCCGCTCGACCGGTTCGCGACGCTCATGCGTCCCGTGATCTGGCTCCTGTCGCGGTCGACGGACGCCGTCGTGCGGCTCCTCGGTGGCAACCCGTCGGCGCGCGGCGAGGAGATGAGCGAGGAGGAGCTCCGCGAGCTCGTCCTCGCGCACGAGGCGCTGCCGGAGGACGAGCGCCGCATCCTCGACGACGTGTTCGCCGCCGGGGACCGGTCGCTCGCCGAGGCGATGACGCCCCGCGGCGACGTCGCGTTCCTGTCGGGCGACGAGACGCTCGCCGACGCCGCCCGCACCGTCGCGGCCGGGCCGTTCTCGCGGTACCCCGTGACGGGCGAGGACTTCGACGACGTCGTCGGGTTCCTCCACGTGCGCGACCTGCTCGGGCGAGACTGCCCCGACCACCCGGAGACGGACCCGGCGACCGGGCGCCCCTTGCTCGTGCGCGACGTCGTGCGGCCGATCCTCGAGCTGCCCGCGACCAACACGGTGCTGCCTGCGATGTCGCGCATGCGGAGCGAGGGCGTGCACATCGCCGTCGTCGTGGACGAGTACGGCGGCACCGACGGCATCGTCACCCTCGAGGACCTCGTCGAGGAGCTCGTCGGCGACATCCGCGACGAGTACGACCCGGATGACACCCCGCCGGCGCGCGAGGACGGCGCAGCGACGAGCGTCGACGGCGGCCAGACCATCGAGGAGCTCGCGCGTCGCACCGGTATCGCGCTGCCCGACGGGCCGTACGAGACCGTCGCCGGGTTCGTGGTGGCCGAGCTCGGCCGCCTGGCGGTGGTGGGCGACCACGTCGACGTCGCGGGGCACCGGCTCACCGTGACGGACGTGTCGCGCCGGCGGATCGTCCGCCTCGACGTCTCCGACCTCACGTGAGTGCTGGGTGTCGGTGGTGGGTCGTAGCGTCCAGCCCATGGGCGCATCGACGGAGATCAAGGTCGGGATCGTCGGGAGCTTCGGCTCCGTGACCGAGGTGGTCGACATGGCGGTCGCGGCCGAGGAGCACGGCTGGGACGGCTTCTTCTCGTGGGACGGCATGAGCATCATGGAGGTCGACACCTACGACCCGTGGGCCGTGCTCGCCGCGGCCGCCGTCCGGACGGACCGGATCACGCTGGGCGCGATGGTCTTCGCGCTCCCCCGCCGCAAGCCGTGGGAGGTCGTGCGGCAGTCCGTCACCGTCGACCACCTGTCGGGCGGGCGCCTCGTCCTGCCCGTGGGCGTAGGAGTGCTCGACGACGGCGGCTTCTCGGCCGTCCCCGGCGAGCCGCGAGCTCTGCGCGACCGGGCCGCACAGCTCGACGACGCCCTCGCCTTCCTCGACCACGCCTGGACCGGCGAGCCGTTCGCGTTCTCCGGCACGCGACTCGAGACGAGCGAGATGCACTTCCTCCCGCGCCCGGTCGAGCGTCCGGTCGTCGGGCATCACGTCCCGGTCTGGCCCGTCGGAGTGTGGGACGCCGAGCGCCCGCCGCTGCGCTCGCTCGACCGCACCCTGCGCCACGACGGCATCGTCGTCCAGCTCAGCGGCGATCGCGGCTTCGACGTCCCGACGCCCGACGCCGTCGCCGCCCTGGTCACGTGGCTCACCGCGCGCCGGACTGAGCTGGGCCTCGCCGATCGCCCGTTCGACGTCGTCCTCCAGGGCGAGCTCCCCCTCGACCGCTCGGCGGCGCAGGACCAGCTCGCCGGCCTCGCCGACGCCGGCGCGACCTGGTGGGTCGAGTCGCGCTGGAACCCGGAGACCGCGACCCCGCGGTCCCTCCTCGACGCGATCGACCAGGGCCCGCCGCGCCCCTGACCCGGTCATCCTTGCGGAACGCCGCCGGTTGTCCACGAGCGGCGACCTCCGAGTCCGGGCCTTCGCGGTCGACCGGGCTGCGGCCCGTGCTGTCCCCCTCAGCACGGTGCTTGACGACGCTTCCGTCGACCACGAGATCGTGCAGGGCGAGGCCGACGGCCTGGCCCTCAGTCTCCAGCGCCGAGCAGTGGATCTGCGCGGAGAGCCTGCGCGGATCCACTCGTCGCGCCGGGCGCGCATCGGGGGGCCGACCTGGACTCGCGGTCGTGCCGCTGAGAGGTGCCGCCCAGGACGAGGCGGCCCGTGGACCCGATCAGGAGCGCGACCGGGCAGCGGGGCCGCCACGCCGCCGTCGAACACCCAGCGGCGTGGCGGTGCGGACTGTCATGCGGCCTGGTGCTGCGCCACCGTGGTGGCCGGAGATCGACTGATGACCACGGCACCGACGACCAGGCCGGCGACGGCAAGGGCCGCGGCGATCAGGAACGGGTCGCCGGAGTGCAGGGCCGGGGCGAACCCGAGGCCGACGTAGACCGCCACGCCGGCCGCTCCTCCGAGCTGGTCGGCTCCTCGCTGGACGCCGGAGGCGATCCCGGCGTCCTCGTCGGTGGTCCCGCTGACCGCGATGTACTGCAGACCCACGAGTCCGAAGCCCATGCCTGCTGCGATCAGCAGCATCGCCGGGAGCAGCCACGCTGCTCCGCCACCCACGACGGCCACGAGCGCGACCACCGCCATCGCGCCTGCAGCAGCCGCGAGGCCTACCAGCACGCATGCGCGTGCGCCCCAGCGTCCCAGCAGCCGGGGCACGAGCACCGAGGCGGCGATCAGCGCCGCGGCCAGGGGCAGCATCGTGAGACCGGCTCCCAGCGGACCCATCTCGAGCCTGTCCTGCAGGTAGAAGGTGAACAGCAGGAACGAGGTCGACAGCGCGCCGCTGAGCAGCATCGTGGTCAGGTTCGCCCGTACCCGGGTCCGGTCTGCGAAGAAGGTCAGCGGGACCAGCGGGTTCGGCGACCTCGCCTCGACACGCACGAACCCGACCGCGGTCACCACTGCCCCGACCAGTGCCACCAGACTCACCCACGGGCTCGTCCCTGGCTCGCCCGCCTCGACGACGCCGTAGACGAGCAGCAGCGGGCACATGGTCAGAAGGAGCGCGCCCGGCAGGTCCAGGCGGACCGGCTCACGGGGAGCCGACCGGTCGTTCGGGACCAGGAGGAGCGCGGCCACGATCACGACCAGGATGAACGGCACGGAGATCAGGAAGATCCATCGCCAGCCCAGGTGAGCAGTGATGATCCCCGAGAGGGCGAACCCGAGCACCAGGCCGCAGCTGGCTACCGCGGCCCACACGCTCAGGGCTTGCGATCGGCGAGGACCTTCGGGGAAGAGCAGCACGATGGTGGCCATCGCCGCAGGCAGCGCGACAGCCTCGCCCGCACCCTGGAGCAGACGCGCGGCGACCAGGACCGGGAACGAGGGAGCCAGGCCCGCCAGCAGGGACGCTGTGCCGAACAGGACCGTGCCGGCCAGCAGCGTGCGGCGGCGACCGAACAGGTCACCGAGCCGGCCGCCGAGCATCAGCAGCCCGCCGCCCGTGATGGTGTAGCCGACCACGACCCACGCCAGCGAGTGGCCGTCGACGCCGAACTCTGCGCCGATCGAGGGAAGGGCGATGTTGACCACGGTCACGTCGACCGCGATGAAGAACTGCAGCATGGACATCGCGCACAGCACCAGCCGTGCGCGCACGGGGCGGGACTGTTGCCGCCGGTAAGGAGAAGTGCCTGGAAGCATCGATTGCTCCGTCGCTCAGAGTTTCCGAGCAGCACGAGAAGAGCCGCTTCGGATGGACCACGAAGCGGCCGGACGTTCCAGGTGGATGGTGCTGTCGAGCTGGACGTCCCGCCGCTAGCGGGACGTCCTGGTCACTGCCGCGCAAGCGGCCGAGCACGAAGCGGCTGACATGCAGCGAACACTAGCATCGGGCATGTGTGCCTCCGGGGGCGGGTCCCCTGTCCGCGCAACCTCCGAGCCACGGAACGCGGTCGTCGTCCCCGGCCGCACCGGGCAGAGCCCTCGGCCAGACGGACGACCGCCCTCCGGAACGCCGTCGGACCCGACGCCGCAGCGAGCACAGTGTGGGCGACGACCGGGTCCTGCGGAGGTGAGGACGGGTCGTGGTGGGCCTGGCGGGAGCGGGGCGAGGGACGAGCCCCGCGGATGGTCGACCCCGTCGTCACCTCCGCAGGACCCGCCCCCAGTGCGTGAGAATCTCAGCCGACCGGCCGAGCCGCCTCGATCTCGACCTTCGGCAGCGTCTTCGCCGGCAGCGTCTTCGGCCGCCACGACGCACGCGTCGCCTCGAACGCGGAGATCTCCTCCTCGTGCTGGAGCGTCAGACCGATGTCGTCGAGACCCTCCATGAGGCGCCAGCGCGTGTAGTCGTCGATCTGGAACGGCACGGTGACGTCCTGCGCGGACGCGGTGCGTGCGACGAGGTCGACGGTCACCTCGGTGCCGGGGTTGGTCTCGAGGATCTTCCAGAGGAGCTCGATGTCCTCCTGCGCGACGATCCCGGCGACGAGGCCCTGCTTGCCGGAGTTGCCGCGGAAGATGTCGGCGAAGCGGGACGCGAGGACGACGCGGAAGCCGTAGTCCTTGAGCGCCCACACGGCGTGCTCACGGGACGAGCCGGTGCCGAAGTCGGGGCCGGCGACGAGCACCGAGCCGGTCCGGTAGGCGTCCTGGTTGAGGATGAACGCGGGGTCGCCGCGCCACGCCGCGAACAGCGCGTCCTCGAAGCCCGTGCGGGTGACGCGCTTGAGGTAGACGGCGGGGATGATCTGGTCGGTGTCGACGTTGCTGCGGCGCAGCGGGACGCCGACGCCGGTGTGGGTCGTGAACTTCTCCATGACGGGACCTTCTTCGGGGCTTCGGGGGAACGGCGAGCGGCGGGCGCCGACGGGGTCGGCGACTCGGACCTGGCGTCAGACCTGCACGAGGACGCGCGGGTCGAGCGGCGCGAGCGGCGTGCCGTCGAAGGACGTGATGTCGACGTCGGCCGGGAGGTCGAGGTCGGACAGCGACGACAGCGTGCCGCGCAGCGCGGTCGCGGCGGCGACGAGCGGCGAGACGAGGTGCGTGCGCCCGCCCTTGCCCTGACGGCCCTCGAAGTTGCGGTTGGACGTGGACGCGGCGCGCTCCCCCGGCGTGAGCTGGTCGGGGTTCATGCCGAGGCACATCGAGCAGCCGGCGTTGCGCCACTCGGCGCCGAAGTCGAGGAAGATCTTGTCGAGCCCCTCGGCCTCCGCCTGGAGGCGCACCCGCGCAGACGCCGGGACGACGAGCACGCGCACGCTGTCGGCCTTCTGCTTGCCCTGCACGACCTTGGCGACGGAGCGCAGGTCCTCGATGCGGCCGTTGGTGCACGACCCGATGAAGACGGTGTCGACGGGGATCTCGCGCAGCGGCTGCCCGGGCGTCAGGCCCATGTACTCGATGGCGCGCTCGGCGGCGACGCGCTCGTTCTCGTCGGCGATCTGCTCGGGGACGGGCACCGTCGCGGAGATCGGCAGGCCCTGGCCGGGGTTCGTCCCCCACGTGACGAACGGCTCGAGGTCGGCGGCCTCGAGGTAGACCTCGGTGTCGAACTCGGCGTCGTCGTCCGAGCGCAGGGTGCGCCAGTACTCGACGGCCGCGTCCCAGTCGGCGCCCTCGGGCGCGTGGGGGCGGCCCTTGAGGTACTCGAACGTCGTGTCGTCGGGTGCGATCATGCCGGCGCGGGCGCCGGCCTCGATGGACATGTTGCAGATCGTCATCCGCGCCTCCATCGAGAGCGTGCGGATGGCCTCGCCGCGGTACTCGAGCACGTAGCCCTGCCCACCGCCGGTCCCGATCTTCGCGATGATCGCGAGGATGATGTCCTTGCTCGTCGCGCCGGGCGGCAGCTCACCGTCGACGTTGATCGCCATCGTCTTGAACGGTGCGAGCGGCAGCGTCTGCGTCGCGAGCACGTGCTCGACCTCGGACGTGCCGATGCCGAACGCGAGAGCGCCGAACGCGCCGTGCGTGGACGTGTGGGAGTCGCCGCACACGACCGTCAGGCCCGGCATCGTCAGGCCGAGCTGCGGCCCGACCTGGTGGACGATGCCCTGGTCCGCGTCGCCGAGCGAGTGGATGCGGACGCCGAACTCGCGCGCGTTGTCGCGCAGCGTGTCGATCTGCGTGCGGCTCGTGAGGTCGGCGATCGGCAGGTCGATGTCGAGCGTCGGGGTGTTGTGGTCCTCGGTCGCGATGGTGAGGTCCGGGCGCCGGACGGGGCGGCCGGCGAGACGGAGACCCTCGAACGCCTGCGGGCTCGTGACCTCGTGCACGAGGTGGAGGTCGATGTAGAGGAGGTCGGGCGACCCGTCGGTGCCGCGGCGCACCAGGTGCGCGTCCCAGACCTTCTCTGCCAGCGTGCCGGCCATGTTGCTCATCTCCTCGTCGTCTGTCACGGCGTCTCCGCGGGGGCACGGAGGACCGTCTGGGTCGATGGTCCGTCGTCCGGCGACAGGCCGGGGAGAACGTCCAGCGGCTGGAACATCCTCGGCGGACTTGCATCTCAGTCCATGAGACGTCAATATCGACCTATGGACAATACTAGCGGAGTCGGCGTGCTGGACAAGGCGGCCTCCGTCCTGGGCGCCCTGGAGTCCGGGCCGGCCACCCTCGCGCAGCTCGTCACGGCCACGGGCCTGGCCCGCCCGACGGCGCACCGCCTCGCCGTCGCGCTCGAGCACCACCGCATGGTCGCGCGCGACATGCAGGGGCGGTTCGTCCTCGGGCCGCGACTCAACGAGCTCGCGACGGCCGCCGGCGAGGACCGCCTCCTCGCCGCTGCGAACCCCGTGCTCACGGCCCTGCGCGACCACACCGGCGAGAGCGCGCAGCTCTACCGCCGCCAGGGCGACCACCGCATCTGCGTCGCCGCCGCGGAGCGGCCGGTCGGCCTGCGCGACTCGATCCCCGTGGGCGCGACGCTCACGATGAACGCCGGTTCCGCCGCCCAGATCCTCCTCGCGTGGGAGGAGCCCGACCGGCTCCACCGCGGTCTGCGCGAGGCCGTCTTCACCGCCACGATCCTCTCCGGCGTCCGGCGCCGCGGCTGGGCCCAGTCCGTCTCCGAGCGCGAGCTCGGGGTCGCCTCGGTCTCGGCCCCCGTGCGCGGGCCGTCGGGCCGCGTCGTCGCGGCCGTGTCGATCTCGGGACCGGTCGAGCGGCTCACACGCCAGCCGGGCCGGCTCCACTCGGGCTCGGTCGCGGCGGCGGCCAACCGGCTCACCGAGGTGCTCCGCCGCGCGGGCGAGTAGTCGCACACCGGAGGCCCGTGCCCCCGGGATGCCGATCGCCCGACGGCCCGGGCGAGCCGCACCCGGAGTGCACGGGCCTCGGCGCGCCGCGGGACGCAAACGGGACGCCCCCTGTCAAAATGACACCGTCTGCTGTCATGCTGTGCGGGCCGTCCGACGCGGCCCGACCAGGGGCGCACCGTCTGGCAGTCCGACCGACCTCGACACGGAGGAGCCCCGATGCATCCGAAGGTGAAGGCGATCCTGATCTGGGCGCTGGTGATCTTCGCGCTGTACGCGATCGTCACGAGCCCGGAACGAGCCGCCGACATCCTCGAGGGGATCTGGGACGTCATCGTCGGCGCGTTCCGCAGCATCGGCCAGTTCTTCAGCTCGCTCCTGGACTGAGCCGTGGCCGGGCGTGGCGGACCTCGCAACCGGATCCTCGACCGCTACGTCCTGACCGGCGAGCGGGTCGTGGTCGCGACACGTCACCACTGGGCCATGCTCCTCGAGCCCGTCGCCACGACGGCGGCGGGCCTGCTCGTGGTCGTCTGGCTCCTCGTCCAGGCGGGACCGTCCGCGGGCGACGGGCTGATGGTCCTCTGGCTGCTCTGGCTCGTGCTGGTGGCGCGGCTCGCGTGGAAGCTCCTCGAGTGGCGCAACGAGTGGTTCGTCGCCACCGACAAGCGCCTCCTGCTCCTCTACGGCCTGATCACGCACAAGGTCGCGATGATGCCCCTCACGAAGGTGACCGACCTCAACTACGGCCGCTCGCTCACCGGCCGGGTGCTCGGGTACGGGCAGTTCCTCCTGGAGTCCGCCGGTCAGGACCAGGCGTTGCGCCAGATCGACTGGGTCGCCCGGCCGGAGGCGACGTACCGCCGGATCTGCGACACCCTCTTCGGCCCGGGCGGCATGGCCGGACGGCCGGGTGGGGGCGCCCCCGCGCCGGTCACCGTGGCCCCCAGGTCCTCGGCGTCCCGCACCGTCGACGGCGGCCCCGTCCCCCCGGACCATCCCTCGCGGACGGCACGTCCGGACGGCGCCGAGCCGCCCCCGGTGCCCCCCGCACCGGCCTGGGACGGCCGGAGCCCTGTCCCACCGCCCCCGGTGCAGCCGGCGCCCCCGGCGCCTCACGTCGGCGACGCCGTGGTCGTGCCGGGCCGCAGCGCCCGCCCTGTCACCGAGATCCACGCGAAGTCGAGCGGACCGACCCAGCCGCTGCCCGTCGTCGGGCCCCGTGACGACCACGAGGACGAGCCGGGCTGGGCCGTGTCGGGCGAGCACCGGGCGACGTACGTCCCGGTGATCCACCCGCGGCCGACGTCGCCCCCCGTGCCGAAGCCCTACGAGCCGGGCCCGGGCCGCGCCGAGGCGCCGTAACCACCTTTGCGGTGCGCCACGGCCGCCTGCGGCGGGACGCCCTGCCGAGGGGGCGGACGGCGCCGGTGGCGGTCAGCCGGTGACCGCGCGCGCTGCGGGGCCCGCGCCGTCGCCGCGGTCCTTGTCGCCGAGCTTCTCCTTGAGGAAGAACATCGGGAGGAGGAACGTGGCGAGCGCCGTGACGAGCCACACGACGAGGGTCGCCAGGATCCACGGGACCGCGCCTCCCTCGATGCGCAGCCCGTCACCGATGACCGAGGCGATGAGCAGCGCGACGAAGGTCGACACGAGGCCGATCCCCCCGAGGAAGGCCGGCGCGTACCGCGCGGTCATCTTGGCGATGAACGGGGAGAGGACGGCCTGGGCGATCGTGAACACGGCCACGGCGACGATGAACCCGGTCGCGGTGAGCACGACGCCGTCGATGACCCAGCTCGCCACGAGCAGACCGAGGGCGACGGAGGCCAGGAGGATCAGCACGCGGATGAGGAATCGGACCATGCGGCGAGCATAGCGACGCACGTCACACTCGGCGCGCCGGACAGCGCGACCGACGGCCTGCCGGACCGACGTTCCTGGAGACGCCGAAGGCCCGGTCACCGTGTGGTGACCGGGCCTTCGCGATGTACCCCCAACGGGATTTGAACCCGTGTTACCGCCGTGAGAGGGCGACGTCCTAGGCCGCTAGACGATGGGGGCCTGTGGTTCCCGATCCGTTGCCGGACCGTTTCACCGGAGAGAACTCTACCTCATGTCTCGGGCGGTTCTGACCGCCGATCCAGGAGCCGGAGCTCATCGCTGGGGTACCAGGACTCGAACCTAGACTAAGTGGACCAGAACCACTCGTGCTGCCAATTACACCATACCCCATGGTGGTATCCACCCCGCGTGATCAGCGGGCCGATCGGACGGGTTGACACCTGTCCCCTCGGCCCCTCACGTGGAGGTCTCACCGGCCGAGAACATTACCGGACTCGGGGACGGGGACCAAATGCGACACCCGCGGCGCGTTCCCGCGCCAGACCCGCGCACCTCCGGCGCCGCGCGGGCCCCCCGCAGGTCGCCCCGACGCCGCAGGTCTGGCACCGTCGGAGGATGACCGGACCACCGCACCGGACGAGCGCGCGGGACGTGCCACCGGACCCCGCCTCGCGCCACGACCGTGCCGCGTCGTTCGAGCAGGGCGCGGCGCAGTACGCGTCGACGCGACCGTCCTACCCCGACGCCGCCGTCGACTGGCTCCTGCCCGACGGCGCCCGCACCGTCCTCGATCTGGCCGCCGGGACCGGCAAGCTCACGCAGAGGCTCGTGGCGCGAGGACTGGACGTCGTCGCGGTCGAGCCGTCGGAGGCGATGCGGGCCGAGCTCGCCCGGACCACGCCGGGCGCCCGTGCTCTCGGCGGGACCGCCGAGTCGATCCCGCTCCCCGACGCGAGCGTCGACGCGGTGCTCGTGGCCCAGGCCTGGCACTGGTTCTCCCCCGCGGCGCCTCCCGAGATCGCCCGCGTGCTGCGACCCGGGGGCAGGCTGGGCATCGTGTGGAACGTGCGCGACAGCGGCACGGACTGGGTCGCGCGCTTCACCGAGATCATCCACCGCGGAGACGCGCTCGAGCCCAGCTACGCCGAGCCGGTCCCCGGTCCCCGGTTCACCCCTCCTGAGCACCGGACGTTCGCGTGGGCGGACCCGATCCGCCCGACGACGCTCCGCGCCCTCGCGGCGTCCCGCAGCTACCTGCTCACGCTGCCCACCGCGCGCCGTGAGGAGCTGCTCGCCGAGATCGACGACCTCGTCGCGACGCACCCCGACCTGGCCGGCCGACCCGAGGTCGACCTCCCGTACCGCGCGGAGTGCTGGCGCGCCGACGTGCTGCCGGGGTCGGCGTGACGCCGGCACCCTTCGGTTCGGGCGAGGCGGCGCGCCGACCGGCCGGCACCCGGGTCACGGGCGACGACGTCCGCACGGCGGCGACCTGGCTCACGGGACGACTCGAGCGCCACGAGGGCGCCGCGTTCGACGCGCAGGCCGGACCGGTGCGCTGGTCGTGCTGGACGACGGCGGAGCACGTGGTCGACGACCTGGTGGCGTACGCGCTGCAGCTCGCCGCGCTCCCCCGCCTGGCGTACGTGCCCCTCGTCGGGCCCCGCGGCGAGGACGAGATCGTGCACGTCGACCGGGAGACGGGCACCGCGGGCCTCGTCGAGGCGCTGCTCGGTGGCGCCGAGCTGCTCGCGACGCTCGTCGAGACCCGGCCCGGCGACGCGCGCGCCTACCACCCGTACGGTCTCTCGGACCCGGAGGGATTCGCCGCGATGGGTGTCGCCGAGGTCCTCGTGCACGGGCACGACCTCCTCCTCGGCCTCACGGGCGAGGACGTGCCCTTTCCTGCGGGCGTGGCGCCCAGGGTCCTCTCGCGCCTCTTCCCGGACGTGACCGTGCAGGGCGGCGAGGACCCGGACCTGGTCCTGCTGTGGGCCACGGGTCGCGGCGAACTGGCCGGGCGTGCGCGACGCACGCGGTGGCGCTGGGACTCGACGGTGCGGTGACGACCCCCGGAGAACGACGAGCGGTGGCGGGACGCCGCGCTCAGGCGGTGCGCCGGACGCGACGCCGCACGGCACCGCGCGCCCGCTCCAGGGTCGACACCCGCCGGAACGTCGCGGACCGCTCGTCGAGTGCCGCGACCTCGTCGTCCGCGAGGTGGGCCGACGCGGCCTCGACGTTCTTCTCGAGCTGCTCGACGCTCGACGCACCCGGGATCGCGAGCACGTTCGGCCGCGCCACGACCCAGGCCAGCGCGGCCTGCGAGGCGGACAGGTCGTGCGCCTCGCCGACCTGCCGCAGCGTGTCGAGCAAGGGCGCGAGGCGTTCGAGGTTCTCCGGCGCGAACACCGGGTTGGCACGGCGCACGGCGTCCTGCGGACGGTGGTCGGTGGTGTACCGGCCCGAGAGCACGCCCTGGCCGAGCGGGCTGTAGGCCACGACGACACGACCCTCGGCCCGCGCCCACGGCAGGAGGTCCTCCGCGGGTGCCCGGTGGACGAGCGAGTACTCGACCTGGTTGCTGACGACCGCGCCCCCGAGGGCGCGCTCCGCGGCCTGCCACCGGTCGAGGGAGTAGTTCGAGACACCCACCTGGTCGACGAGCCCCGTGCGCTGCAGCGCGCCCATCCCGCGCATCGTGGTCCCGTCGCGCACCACCGGGTTCGCCTGGTGCACCTGGTACAGGTCGATCCGGCGGACGCCCAACCGGTCCGCGGACGCGACGGCACGCTGCTCGACGACCGGCGCGAGCGGCAGCAGCGGGAAGATCTTGGTGGCCACGACGACCTCGTCCCGACGGTCGCCGAGCGCCTCGCCGAGTATCCGCTCGCTGCGCCCGAACCCGTAGAGCTCCGCGCTGTCGAAGAACGTCACGCCGAGGTCGAGCGCACGCCGGACGATCTCCCCTGCCTGCCGGTCGGCGAAGTCGTCGCCGTAGCCCCACTCGCGCGAGCCGAACTGCCACGTGCCGAGGCCGATCACGGAGGCGGGGACGTGGGTGCCGAGGTCCAGGGTGCGCATCGGGACACTCTCCGACGACGCCGTCCCCGCGGCAAGCGGACGGGCCACCCGTGCACGGCCCGGGACGTCAGCCGGCCGTGGCGTTCGCCGCGGCGGCGATGCGCCGGGCGCCGGACGACAGCGCCGTGCCGTCCTTCCAGACCATCCGCAGGCGCCGTCCCAGCTCGAGCCCCGGTACGGCGAGCCGGACGAGCGCGCCCCTCGCGACGTCGTCGGCCACGGCGAGGCTCGAGAGCACGGCGACCGCGCCGCCGTGCTGCACGGCGGTCTTGAGGGCTGCGGTCGACCCGAGGTAGGGCAGGTGGTCGGGCAGCCGCTCGCCGAGCGCCGCGAGACCGCGCTCGAGCGTCTCGCGCGTCCCGGAGCCGCCCTCGCGGACCACCAGCCCGCCCGAGAGCAGCTCGTCGACGCGCAGGGCGCTGCGACGCGCCCAGCGGTGCCCGGGGCCGACGACGACCACGAGCTCGTCGTGCGCGACGGTGCGGCTGCGGAGCCCGCGGTGCAGGGTCGCGCTCTCGACGAACCCGAGCTCGACGTCGCCCGCGAGGACGAGGCCCGTGACCTCCGTCGAGTTGCGCACGACGAGCTCGACGTCCGGGGCGTCCCGCGGCGACCGCGCCGACGCGTCCGTCAGGGCGAGACGCGCGAGCCACCGCGGCGCGAGGTACTCCGCGACCGTGAGGCTCGCCGCGACCCGCACCCGCTCGGCGGGCTGCTCGCGCAGCGACGCGACGGAGGTCTCGAACCGGTCGGAGGCGTCGATCACCTCGCGCGCCCACGCCGCGGTGGCGCGGCCGGTCTCGGTGAGACGGGCACCGCGCGTCGTGCGCTCGAGGAGCTCCAGCCCGAGCCTCCGCTCGAGCGCCCGCAGCCCGGCCGACGCCGTCGGCTGCGCGACGCCCAGCGCACGGGCGGCGGCACTGATCGACCCGTGCGAGTCCGTCGCGACGAGCAGCTCGAGCGCGCCGAGCGGTGTGCGGTGGTCGCGCGACGTCGAGGCCATAGGCCCACCCTATGGGTGCCGAGCCAGGTCGGCCTTCCGGCGCGGGCCGGCGAGCGGCAGCCTGGGAGCATGACCATCACCCGACCGTCGACCGAGCCCACCCGGCACGACGCGCGCCCGGCGCCGACCGGCTCGGGTCGCGCCACGCGCCTCGCGCCCGGACTCGCCGTCGTGGCCGTCGCCACCGTGGTCGTGCTGGCCGGCTCCCGGATCGTCCCGACGGTCTCGCCGCTCGTCGTGGCCCTGGTGCTGGGCGCCGTGGTGGGCTCCGTCGTGGTCGGGCGGGCCCGCCGTCCGCGGACCGCGGCCCGGCTCGCCGCGCTGCGTCCGGGGATCGCGTGGACGACGACGACGGTCCTGCGGACGGGCGTGGTCCTGCTCGGGCTGCAGCTGTCGGTCCCGGAGGTCCTGGCCCTCGGCTGGCGCGGGCTCCTCGTCGTGGCGACGACCCTCGCCGTGACGTTCGCGGGCACGCTCGCGCTCGGTCGGCTGCTGCGGGTACCCCGCGCCACGTCGCTGCTCGTCGCCACGGGGTTCTCGATCTGCGGCGCGGCGGCGATCTCGGCGATGCAGGGGGTCGTCGCGCGATCGGGGCGCACCCCCGACCAGGTCCGCGAGGACGACGACGCCGTCGCCACCGCGCTCGCGCTCGTCACCGTCTACGGCACCCTCGCGATCGTCGTGCTGCCCTGGCTCGCCGGGCTCCTGCACCTCGACGACGCGCAGGCCGGGCTGTGGATCGGCGCGAGCGTGCAGGAGGTCGCACAGGTCGTCACCGCGGCGGGCACGGTGTCGGCCGCCGCGCTCGCGACCGCGACCGTCGCGAAGCTCGCGCGCGTCGCGCTCCTCGCGCCGATCGTGACCGGCGCCGGGCTCGTCGCGGCCCGCACCGGGGCGCCGGGCGGACGGACGCGCGTCGCGCCCGTGCCGTGGTTCGTCGTCGGGTTCCTCGTGGCGGTGGGGTTGCGCAGCGCGGGCGTCGTGCCGCAGCCGGTGCTCGACGCGGGCTCTGCGCTCATGACGGTGGCGTTCGTCGCGGCGATGTTCGCGCTCGGCCTCGGCGTCGACGTGCCGCGCCTCGTGCGCACCGGCCGGCGCGCGCTCGTCCTCGGGGCCCTCTCGGCGGCCGTCGTCACGACGACGTCCCTCGCCGCCGTCCTGCTCCTCACCTGACCGGAACCCGCCGGGACGTGAGATCCCGCCCGGTCTCGTGCGGATCGAGGCGGAGGATCACTTCTCGGCGGATGCGGGGCGTGCTAGGTTCGAGGAACGCGATGCGGTGGGAGCGCTTCCATAGCGCCTTCTCACCCCCCGCGAGTCTCGTCAGTGTCGACGAAAGGACTCCCTCGTGCACCGCACCCGATCCCTCGCTCTCGCCGCGGCCGCCGCGCTGCTGCTCCCGCTCGCCGCGCCGGCCGCGGCCGACGTCGTCGACGGTGACTTCGACGACGGCGGCGGCGCCTGGTGGTCCACACCGGACGTCACCACCGCCGTCACCGACGGCGCGCTGTGCGCCGACGTGCCGGCAGGCGGCGACCCGTGGACCCACATCGTCGGCCAGGGCGGTGTCGACCTGCCCGCCGGCGAGTGGTCGCTGACGTTCACCACCACCGGCGACGGCCCGGTCCGCGCGAACGTCGCCCAGGACTACGCCCCCTACGACGCGTACGGGACGCTCGCGCTCGCTCCGGGTGCCGCGACCGGCACGCACACCCTGACGTTCGACGTCGCGCAGGACGAGTCGCAGGCCCAGGTCGCGTTCCAGCTCGGTGGCCACGACACGGCCTGGACGTTCTGCCTCGACGACGTCTCGCTGGTCCCGGCCGGGACGGAGCACCTGCCCCGGACCGACTTCGCGGACGGCAGCGACCCGTGGTGGTACTCGCGCCCGACGGGGATCGACACCTCCTCGGGCGCGGCGTGCGTGGACGTCCCCGGCGGCGTCGGCACCTACGACGCGATCCTCGGCGTCAACGACCTCGAGCTGCCCGCGGGCGACTACGTCGCGCGGTACACGGGTACGGGCGACGGGCCGGTGCGGGCCGTCGTCGGGCTCCAGGTCGACCCGTACACCGCGTACGGCGAGGCGTCGGGGACGACCGGCGAGCTCGCCTTCACCCTCCCCGGTCCCGACGACGGAGGCGCGGAGACCTACCCGCAGACGCAGATGGCGTTCCAGCTCGGCGGCGCGAGCGAGGCGTGGACGTTCTGCCTCGAGACGGTGTCGCTGGTCTCGGGAGCCACGCTGCCGCCCTACGAGCCGGACACCGGCCCGCGCGTACGCGTCAACCAGGTCGGCTACCTCGCCGACGGGCCGCAGCGCGCGACGCTCGTGACCGACGCCGTCGACGCCGTCGCCTGGGAGGTCCGGGCCGGCGAGGAGGTCGTCGCCTCGGGCGAGACGACGCCGTCGGGCGCCGACGCGTCGTCGGGCGAGACCGTGCACACGATCGACCTCGGGACGCTGCCCGCGGGCACGTACACGCTCGTCGCCGACGGCGAGACGTCCCACCCGTTCGACGTGGGGACCACCGCCTACGACGCGCTGCGGTACGACGCGCTCGACTACTTCTACCTCGCCCGCTCGGGCACCGAGATCGACGCCGACCTCGTCGGCGAGGAGTACGCGCGGCCCGCCGGGCACGTCTCCTCCCCCGCCGACGGCGCGACCAACCAGGGCGACCTCGACGTCCCGTGCCAGCCCGCGGACGACCCGGTGCAGCCGTACGAGGAGCCGTGGACGTGCGACTACACGCTCGACGTCGTCGGCGGCTGGTACGACGCCGGCGACCACGGCAAGTACGTCGTCAACGGCGGCATCGCGACCGCGCAGCTCCTCGCGACCTACGAGCGGTCCCTGCACGCCGCCACCCGCGACGCCGGCGCGCTCGCCGACGGGACGCTCGCGATCCCCGAGGCCGCGAACGGGGTCCCCGACGTGCTCGACGAGGCGCGGTGGGAGCTCGAGTTCCTGCGGTCGATGACGGTGCCCGCCGGCGAGCCGCTGGCCGGCATGGTCCACCACAAGGTGCACGACAAGGGCTGGACCGGACTGCCCCTGCTGCCGCACCAGGACCCGCAGACGCGCTACCTGCACCGCCCGTCCACCGCGGCGACGCTCAACCTCGCCGCGACCGCCGCCCAGGGCGCCCGCCTCTTCGCGGCCCACGACGCGGACTACGCGGAGGCGCTGCTCGCCGACGCGCGCACGGCGTGGGCCGCGGCGCTCGCCACCCCGGACCTCTACGCGCCCGCGGCCGACGGTGCCGACGGCGGCGGTCCGTACGACGACGCGGACGTCTCCGACGAGTTCTTCTGGGCGGCCGTCGAGCTGTACCTCACGACCGGCGAGCGGACGTTCGCCGACTACGTCCACGCCCATCTGGACGACGTCACGGACACGATCGGGCGCGGCGGGTTCAGCTGGGGACAGGTGGGCCCGCTCGGGCTCCTCGACCTCGCGACGGTGCCGAACGGGCACCCCGACCGGGAGGCCGCGCGGGACGTCGTGCTCGACGGCGCGGACGCGATCCTCGCGGTCCAGCAGGGCGGGCCGTGGGGCGCCGCGTACGCCGGCGAGGAGGACGGCACGTATGTCTGGGGGTCGAACAGCTCGGTGCTCAACGCGCAGGTGGTGCTCGGCACGGCGTTCGACCTCACGGGCGACGTCGCGTACCGCGACGCCGTGATCGAGTCCACGGACTACCTGCTCGGGCGGAACGCGCTCAACCTGTCGTACGTGACGGGGTACGGCGAGGTCTTCGCGGAGAACCAGCACTCGCGCTGGTTCGCAGCGCAGCTCAACCCGGAGCTCCCGCACCCGCCCGCCGGGTCGGTGGCGGGCGGGCCGAACTCCGACGCGCCCACGTGGGACCCGACGATGCAGGGGCTCTTCCCCGACGGCTGCGCGCCGCAGACCTGCTACGTGGACGACATCACGTCGTGGGCCAGCAACGAGATCACGATCAACTGGAACTCCGCGCTCACGTGGGTCGCCTCGTTCCTCGCCGACCAGGGCCAGGGCGAGGTCGTCGCGCCGACGTGCGAGGTGTCGTACACCGAGCACGGGTCGTGGCCCGGGGGGTTCAACGCCCAGCTCTGGCTGCGCTCGACCAGCGGTCCGCTCGACTGGTCGGAGCTCACGTGGTCGTGGGTCGGCGACCAGCGCGTCACGCGCCAGGCGTGGAGCGCCGGGTGGTCGCAGGACGGCGAGACGGTCACCGCGACCTCGCTGCCCTGGAACGCCCGCGCCGCGAAGAAGGTGACGGTCGGGTTCATCGGCGACCCGGGCTCGTTCGCGTCGCCCCAGCCCGAGCAGTTCTGGCTGGACGGCGCGCCGTGCCTGACGGTCGGCCGGACGGTCAGCCGGTAGGAGCGAGCACCGCGGGCAGCTCGTCGAGCCCGTGCACCACCAGGACGCCCGACGCGCGGGCCGCCTCCGGGTCCTCCGGGTGCGGCCCGCCGCGGCGGGTCCCGGGCCGGTCGAGCCAGACGCCGACGAGCCCGGCCGCGAGCGCCGCGCGGGCGTCGACGTCGAGCTCGTCGCCCACGTACGCCGTGCGCGCCGGGTCGGTGCCGAGGCGGCGGCACGCCTCGGCGAACACGCGCGGGTCGGGCTTGCCGAAGCCGAGGGTGTCCACGCCGACGAGCAGGGGGACGTCGGGCAGGCCCGCGGCGGCGAGCTTGCGGGTCTGGAGCTCGACGCGCGCGTTCGACAGCGAGCCGACGCGGACCCCGGCGGCGGTCAGCGCGTCGACGACCGGGCGCGCGTCGGCGAACCCGGTCCACGACGCCTCGAACGTGCCCCAGAAGAGGTCCTTCCAGTCCGCGTACGCCGCGTCGTCGAGCAGGCGGCCGCCGAAGGTCGCCTGCAGCTCGTTGGCGCGCGCCATGCGCTGCGCGTCGAAGTCGATCTCACCGCGCGTGTAGGCCCGGTAGTGCTGGTTCGGGTCGGCGCGCCACAGCGCGAGGACCTCGTCGTACCGGTCCTCGGGGAGGTGCGGGAGCCACATCCGCGACGCCGCGGTGATCGCCGCCGCGAACGCGGCCATCGTGTCGACGAGCGTGTCGTCGACGTCGAACAGCACGCCGTCCAGCGCCCGGCCCGGCAACTCCACGGCAGTGCCGCCACCCACCGGTGCAGGGAGACCGCTCACAGCGCGGCCCGCAGGCTCACGAGGCGCGCGAGCGTCGACTCCTTGCCGAGCAGCTCCATCGACTCGAACAGCGGCGGGGAGACGCGACGGCCGCTGACGGCGACGCGCAGCGGCGTGAACGCGAGGCGCGGCTTGATGCCGAGACCCTCGACGATCGCGGCGTTCAGGGCGGCCTGGATCGGCTCGGCCGTGAAGTCGTCGACGTCCCCGAGCGCGGCGACGGCGGCGTCGAGCACCGGGGCCGCGGTGTCCTTGAGGGCGGACCGGGCGTCGTCCTCGATGACGAGCGCGTCGTCGGCGGTGAAGAGGAACCCGAGCATCCCGACGGACTCGCCGAGGAGCACCATGCGCTCCTGGACCAGGGGCGCCGACGCGGTGAGGAGGTCCTGGTGGCGCGGCTCGAGGTCGGCGAACGAGTCGGCGGGGACGAGGCCACCGGCGTGCAGGTACGGCACGAGGCGGTCGCGGAAGTCCTCCGGCGCGAGCATCCGCACGTGCGTGGCGTTGATCGCCTCGGCCTTCTTGAGGTCGAAGCGCGCCGGGTTGGGCAGCACGTCGTGCACGTCGAACGCGGCGACCATCTCGTCGACCGAGAAGATGTCGTTGTCCGGCGAGATGGACCAGCCGAGCAGCGCGAGGTAGTTGAGCAGGCCCTCGGGCGTGAAGCCGCGCTCGCGGTGCAGGAAGAGGTTCGACTCCGGGTCGCGCTTGGAGAGCTTCTTGTTGCCCTCGCCCATGACGTACGGCAGGTGGCCGAACTCCGGCATCACGCCCGCGACGCCGATCTCGAGCAGCGCCCGGTACAGGGCGATCTGGCGCGGGGTCGAGGACAGCAGGTCCTCGCCGCGCAGCACGTGGGTGATGCCCATGAGCGCGTCGTCGACGGGGTTGACGAGCGTGTAGAGGGGCTGGCCGTTGGCGCGCACGAGCGCGTAGTCCGGCACCGAGCCGGCCTTGAAGGTGATCTCGCCGCGGACGAGGTCGGTGAACGTGATGTCCTCGTCGGGCATCCGCAGGCGCAGGACGGGCTCGCGGCCCTCGGCGCGGAACGCCGCCTTCTGCTCGTCCGTGAGGTCGCGGTCGAAGTTGTCGTACCCCTTGGTCTTGATCCCCGCGGCCGCGTTGCGCGCGTCGGACTCCTCCGGGGTCGAGAACGACTCGTAGACGTACCCGCCCTCGACGAGCCGCCGGATGACGTCCTGGTAGAGGTCCGCACGCTGCGACTGCCGGTACGGCGCGTGCGGGCCACCGACCTCGACGCCCTCGTCCCAGTCGAGGCCGAGCCAGCGCAGCGCGTCGAGGAGCTGCTGGTAGCTCTCCTCGCTGTCGCGCGCGGCGTCGGTGTCCTCGATGCGGAACACGAACGTGCCGCCCACGTGCCGCGCGTACGCCCAGTTGAACAGCGCGGTGCGGACGAGCCCGACGTGCGGCGTCCCGGTCGGGGACGGGCAGAAGCGGACACGGACGGGCGAGGAACCAGGTGCGGGGATCACGGGCCCCAGCCTAGTGTCCGGCGCCGGACGCCCACCTCGGGCGCCCGGCCCGGACGACCGGACCCGGGCGGCGGGCGCTCAGGCCCGGCGGACCACGGGGTTGCTCAGTACGCCGATGCCCTCGACCTCGCACTCGACACGGTCCCCGACGTCGACGAGCCCGACGCCCGCGGGCGTGCCCGTGAGGATGACGTCGCCCGGCAGGAGCGTCATGGCCTCGGAGACGTACGACACGAGGAACGGGATGTCGAACACCATGTCGCTCGTGCGGCCGTCCTGCTTGGTCTCGCCGTTCACGCGGCTGCGCACGCCGACGTCCTCGGGGTCGAGGTCGGTGTCGATCCACGGGCCGAGCGGGCACGAGGAGTCGAAGCCCTTGGCGCGGGCCCACTGGCCGTCGGTGCGCTGGGCGTCGCGCGCGGTGACGTCGTTGGCGACGGTGTAGCCGAGCACGTAGGCCGACGCGGCCTCCGGCGTGACGTCCTTGGCGAGCCGGCCGATGACGACGGCGAGCTCGGCCTCGTACGAGACCTCCTGCGAGAAGTCGGGCAGGACGATCGGGTCGTCCGGGCCGACGACCGACGTGTTCGGCTTGAGGAACAGCAGCGGGCTCGACGGGACGTCGTTGCCCATCTCCTTCGCGTGGTCCGCGTAGTTGCGGCCCACCGCGACGATCTTCGAGCGCGGGATCACCGGCGCGAGGAGGCGCACGCCGTCGCCCAGCTCGACGCGCTCCCCCGTCGGCGTGACGGGCATGTAGAGCGGGTCGCCCGTGAGGACCGCGAGGTACGTGCGGTCCCCCTCCTGCTGGACGAGGGCGTAGCGGGGGTCGTCTCCGGTGGTGAATCTCGCGATGCGCACGGGCCCAGGCTATCGGCCGGGCGCCGGCGCCACCGCGTCGGCGGTCACACCCGGGCGAGGACCTCGCCGTTGAGCACCGCGAACCAGCCCGCCGGCTCCTCGGCCCACCGCAGCCAGTCCTGCGCGAGCAGCTCGAGCGCGACGTCGTCCGCGAGCGCCGACTCCTGTGCCTGCACGGCGAAGTTGGACGCGACGCAGCGCTCGGCCCACAGGCCGCCCCACCACGTGCGGTCCTCGGGCGTCGCGTAGCACCAGGTGCTCGCCGACGGGACGATCCCCGCGAGGTCGAACCCGGCGTCCTGGACCCACGCGAAGAGGCGGCGCCCGGCGTCGGCCTCGAACCCGTAGGCGTGCGTGACCTCGTGGTAGAGCGTGTTCCACTCCGTGAGCCCCGGGGACTCGGGGTACCAGGTCATGGCGGCGTAGTCGGCGTCGCGCACCGCGACGAGGCCGCCGGGCCTCGCGACCCGCTTCATCTCGCGCAGGGCGCCGATCGGGTCGGACAGGTGCTGCAGGAGCTGGTGGGCGTAGACGACGTCGAACGTGCCGTCGGCGAACGGCAGCTCGTAGGCGTTCGCCTGCTGGAACGTGATGTTCGCGGTGCCGCGCTGGGCGGCGAGGTCGCGCGCGCTGTCGAGCACGGCGGCCGAGGCGTCCACGCCGACGACGCGACCGCCGGCGACGCGCTCGGCGAGGTCCACGGTGACCGTCGCCGGGCCGCAGCCGACGTCGAGGACGCTCATGCCCTCACGCAGGTGCGGCAGGAGGAAGCCTGCGGAGTTCTCCGCGGTGCGCCAACGGTGGGAGCGCAGCACGGACTCGTGGTGGCCGTGCGTGTAGGACTCGGACTCCTTGGAGGGGTTGGAGCCGGCAGCCCCGGTGGGGGCGTCGCCGCGGGGGTCGGCGGCGTCGGCTCCGCTGAGAGGGGTTTCCGTCATACCCGCACGGTAGGCCGGACGTCGGGCCTTCTCGACCCCGTTCTCACACTCTGGGCGCCGACTTCGCGAGAAGGGCGCGGCGGGCGTCGCGCGCGAGGCCCCGGCGTCGGACAATCACCCCCATGACTGC
This sequence comes from Cellulosimicrobium sp. So1_17, assembly GCF_055181235.1. Lineage (NCBI taxonomy): Bacteria > Bacillati > Actinomycetota > Actinomycetes > Micrococcales > Promicromonosporaceae > Cellulosimicrobium > Cellulosimicrobium sp. So1_17. The sequence goes on along the minus strand of NZ_CM143702.1, from coordinate 88,148 downwards.
CGTCGCCGCCCCCGGCCTCGCCCGCCGGCACGCTGACCTGCTGCTCGGCGGCCCGGGTCGGGTCACCGGTGTCGACGTGGCGCGCGGGCTCGCCGTGCTGGGGATGTTCACGGCGCACGTCGGGTTCACGTCCACCGACGCCGGTGGCGTCGCCGCGTTCCTCGAGATCTCGCACGGCCGGTCGTCCATCCTCTTCGCGCTCGTCGCGGGGGTCTCCCTCGCGATCGTCTCGGGCGGGCGGACGCCGCTCACCGGCCTGCCCATGCTCCAGGCGCGCACGCGCATCCTCGTGCGGGCGGTCCTGCTCCTCGCGCTCGTGGGACTGCTGGACCTGCTCGGCACGCGGGTGCTGCTGATCCTCGGCTTCTACGCCGCGTACTTCGTCCTCGCGCTGCCGTTCCTGCGCTGGCCGCCCGGGCGGCTCGCGGTGCTCGCGGGCACGATCGCGCTCGTCGGGCCGGTGCTCGCGTACTACGGCCCGGAGGCCCTCGCGCGGGCCGGGCTGCACCTGCCCGACGACGGGTCGGGCGCCTTCACCGACTTCCTCCTCTCCGGCCACTACCCCGCGATCGTGTGGATGGCGTACGTGCTCGCCGGCGTGGCGATCGGCCGGCTCGACCTCACCTCGACCCTCGTGCGGCTGCTGCTCGTGACGGGCGGCCTGCTCGCGACGGCGATCGGGTACGGGGTGTCCTCGGCGGTCGTCGGCCCGCTCGGAGGCCCGCAGGCGGTGGAGGACGCCGCGGCGGCCTGGTCGAGCGGCCTGCGGCCCGAACCCCTCACCTGGTCCGACCCGTGGCCCACGTCGGCCTACCTGTGGCTGGCCGGCCCGCACACCGACACCCTGCCCGAGGTCGTCGGGTCCGGCGGGTTCGCCGTCGCGGTGCTCGGCCTGTGCCTGTTCGTGGGGCGCGTCGGGCGGTGGGTCCTCGCGCCCGTCGCCGCCGTCGGGGCGATGGCCCTCAGCGTGTACTCGGCCCAGATCGTCGTCCTGTGGCTCTGGGGCGACGCCGCCTACGAGCAGACCACGAACGGGCCGCTGCTCGTCCTCGTGCTCGTGACGCTGGCCGCGGCGACGGCGTGGCGCTGGGCGTTCGGGCGCGGGCCGCTGGAGCGCCTGTTCGCGTCGGTGGCCGCCCGCACGTCGGCGGTCACCCCTCCCGCGAGGCCGGACGACGCGTCGTAGGGTCGGCGCATGACGACCCAGGGACCCACCGACCAGCCCGTCTCGACCCCGGGCTCCACCGGCCCGACCGTGCCCGCGCCGGGCGGTCCCGCGCTGCGCCGGCTCGGGCGCTCCGGCCTCGCCGTGTCGGCCGTCGGGCTCGGCTGCAACAACTTCGGCCGCGCGCAGACGGCGACGGAGACGCTCGACGGGACGCGCGCCGTCGTCGACGCGGCCCTCGAGTCGGGCGTGACGTTCTTCGACACCGCGGACACCTACGGCGCTCGCCCGGGCCTGAGCGAGGAGCTCCTCGGCCAGGCGCTCGACGGGCGTCGCGACGACGTCGTCGTCGCGACGAAGTTCGGCATGTCGATGCGCGGGGCGGCCGGCGAGGACTTCGGCGCGCGCGGGTCGCGACGCTACGTCGTGCGCGCCGTCGAGGGATCGCTGCGTCGTCTCCGCACGGACCGCATCGACCTCTACCAGTTCCACACGCCCGACCCGCTCACGCCGGTCGACGAGACGCTCTCGGCGCTCGACGACCTCGTGCGCGCGGGCAAGGTGCTGTACGTCGGCCACTCCAACCGGGCCGGCTGGCAGATCGCGGAGGCCGAGCTCACGGCGCGCGCCGCCGGGAGCGTGCGCTTCGTCTCCGCGCAGAACCAGTACAACCTCGTCGACCGCGCCGCGGAGCTCGAGGTGCTGCCCGCCGCGCAGGCGTACGGGCTGGGCGTCCTGCCCTACTTCCCGCTCGCCAACGGGCTGCTCACCGGCAAGTACGCGCACGGCGCCCGGCCCGACGACGGCCGGCTCGTGCGCTCGAAGCCGCACCTGCTCGAGTCCGCGCCGTGGGAGGCGCTGGCACGCCTGCGCGCGTTCTGCGAGGTCCGCGACCTCACCGAGGTCCAGGTGGCGTTCGGCTGGCTGCTGTCGCGTCCGCAGGTGTCGAGCGTCATCGCCGGCGCGACGCGGCCCGAGCAGGTGCGGCAGAACGCCGCCGCCGGCGCGTGGGCGCCGACGGCCGAGGACCTGGCGGAGATCGACGACATCTTCCCGCCGGCCGCGAAGATCGCCCCGTTCTGACGCCACCGCGCTCACCGGGCGCTCCGGGTACCGCCCGGACCGGTGCGGGCCTACCGTGGACGCATGGCCACGTGGGACGACCTCGACCGCATCGCCGCGGTCCTGCCCGACACCGCGCAGGGTGACCCGCACCAGTGGCGCGTCCACGGCAAGGCGTTCGTCTGGGAGCGACCCCTACGACCGAAGGACCGCACCGAGCTGGGCGACGCCGCACCCGAGGCCGCTCCGCTGGCGTTCTGGGTGGGCGACGAGGGCGAGAAGCAGGCGCTGCTCGGCGACGACCCGGCGACGTTCCTCACGACCTCGCACTTCGACGGCTACGCCATCGTGCTCGCGCGGCTCGACCGGATCCCCGTCCCGGAGCTCGAGGAGGTCGTGCAGGACGCGTGGCTCGCGCGGGCCCCGAAGCGACTCGCGGCGGAGTACCTCGCCGAGTCGGAGTGACCGTCCGGTCGGGGTGGCCCTCCGCCGGGCGACGCGGGCGACGGCCCGCCCGGAGGAGCCGGGCAGGCCGTCGTGACGTGCAACGGGTCAGTACTGGCTGACCGACGTCACCTCGAACGTCGCGGTCTTCATCGCCTCGAGGTTCTCCGCGTCGATGAAGTCGAAGATCTCGACGGTCTCGGTCGCGCCCGGCTCGAGCGTCTCGGTAAAGGCGAAGTCCGACTCGATGACCGTGCCGTCGGCCGCGACCGCGTCGACGTCGAGGTCGTACATCATCGCCTCGTCGGCGTTGTTCGTGAGCGTGACGGTGAGCGACGAGTCGACCCAGCCGTACTCGTCGGCCGTGCCCTCGAACGTGCCGAACTCCACCCCGAGGTCGTTCGCGAGGATGTCGTCCGTCGCGTCGCCCGACATGCGGTCGAGGTCCTGCTGCGTCTCCGTCTCGAGCTCCGAGAGCGTCTGCTCGTACTCGGTCGAGACGGAGTCGGCCCACGCGACGAGGAGCACGTAGGTGAGGACCGTCCCGACGATCGCGAGCGCGCCGACGACGATCGCGGAGAGCGCGAAGCCCTTGCCGGTCTTGCCGTTCTTCACCTGGAGGAGACCGACGATGCCGAGCACGAGGCCGGCGAGCCCCAGGATCGCCGCGAAGATGTTCAGGCCCGGGATCCAGCAGCCGAGCAGGCCGACGATCGCGAGGACGAAGCCCGTGATCGCGAGCGTGTTCGTCGACGACGGCGCGGGCGGCCCGTAGCCCGGGTACCCGCCGTAGGGGGCACCGTAGGGCGGCTGCTGCGTCGGGTCCGGCGCACCGTAGGGCTGCGCGCCGTAGCCCTGCTGCGCCGGGTCCGGCGCGCCACCGTACGGCGCGGCGTAGGGCTGCTGGGCCGAGGCGTCGGTGCCGTAGGGCTGCGCGCCGTAGCCCGGTGCGGCACCGTACGGCGCCTGCTCGGGCTGACCGGCGGGCGCACCCCAGGCCGCGGACTGCTCGGGCGCGCCCGACGGCGCGGGCGGGGCGTACGCGTCCGGTGAGGGCGGCGCGTACGCGTCCGGTGAGGGCGAGCCGCCGGGCTGGTACGGGTCGTGCTGGTACGGGTCGGGGGAGCCGGCGGGCGGCTGCGTCATGATGCTCCTTCGCGGTCTGTACCGCGTCGTCGGGTGGCGTGCCGGGACTTCACAGCACGTTCACACCCATTCTGTCGTCATCGGTGCCGCGCGACCCAATTGTCCACCGGGTGATCTTGGCCGTTCTCGTACCCTGGGGTGGTGCCCACCACCGACCTCGCCCCGGGACCGACCGCGCCTCGCCGCGCCGTCGAGCACGAGGTCGTGGTGCCCGCGGAGGAGTGGCAGGAGGCCGAGCGCCGGCACGCCGAGCGCGCCGACGACTTCACCGCGGGCTGGCGCCGCCGCAAGCCGCTCGGCGAGAAGCACGCGATCGAGGACTTCCTCTTCACGTACTACCCGACGCGACCGGCCCAGCTCCGCCGCTGGCACCCGGGCGCCGGCCTCGTCCTCGCGGACCCGGGCGAGCGCGCGACCTGGCGCTGGTACCGCCCGACGTCGGACGGCGTGACCCTCGACGTCCCGGCCTACCTCGCCGAGCGCGGCGACACCGTCCGGTACGTCGTCGAGCTGCTCGAGGCGACGGCGTCGCGCCCCGGACGCTTCGGCTGCTTCGGCCTGCACGAGTGGGCCATGGTCTACCGCGACCAGGCGTCCGGTCGGGACCACCGCCATCCGCTGCCCCTGCGGCTCGGCCACGAGGGCACGGACGCCGTCGTCGCGTCGCACCCCGTGCAGTGCTCGCACTTCGACGCGTTCCGCTTCTTCACGTCCGACGCCGTGCCGCTCAACCGGCAGACCCCGACGCGCGAGACCCAGACCGCGCTCGAGCAGCCGGGCTGCCTGCACGCGACGATGGACCTGTACAAGTGGGCCCTGAAGCTCGGCCCAGCCGTGCCGGGCGACCTCCTGCTCGACACGTTCGAGCTCGCGCGCGACGTGCGGGCCGTCGACATGCAGGCGTCGCCGTACGACGTCTCGTCCTACGGGCTCGCCCCGGTCGCGATCGAGACGCCCGAGGGCAAGGCCGAGTACGTGCGCCACCAGCGCGCGTTCGCGGAGCGCGGTGGAGCGCTGCGGGAACGTCTGCTCGCGGTGTGCACACCGCTCGTGGGGTCCGACGCCGATCCGGGCCCGACGACCGTGCCCTCTCAGCGGCCGGGCGTCAGTGGGACAGCATCCCGCTGACGAGGCAGCGCCACGTGACGGGCCCGACGACGCCGTCGACGAGCACCTCGGGGAATCCCGCGTGCAGCGCGTCCTGGAACGCGCGCACCCACGCCTCGGTGCGGGGACCGAGCTGCCCGTCGACGACGAGCACCGGATCCGGCCGGCCCGACAGGTCGCGCGCGACGGCCTCGCGCTGGACCGCGCGCACCGCCTCGCCGACGCTCCCCCGGCGCACGACCACGACGAGCGCCGCCCAGGTCGCGGGACCCACGACCCCGTCGACGTCGAGGCCCCTGGACTCCTGGAACGCACGGACCGCTCGTTCGGTCAGCGGCCCGAGCACGCCGTCGACGACGAGGTCGTGCCCCCGGTGCCGCAGGAGGTGCTGGACCGACTGGACGGGGTGCCCGTTCGCTCCGCGCCGCACGCGCGGCCACGGCGGCAGTGCCGTGATGACGGTGGTCATGATCCTTCCCTTCCGCGGTCGCGGACGCGGCGGTCGATCCCGCCGTGAGGCGTCCGCGCCCCCGTCCGGAGAGAGGGGTCGCCCGTCGGCATGATGCGGTCTGCGACGCCCGTGCGAGGATCGCTCGCGTGAACCACCTCCCGGCTGCCGCCGTACCGACCGATGCCGTCGTCGTCCCGGACGCGGTGCGCGCGCTCGCGGGCGACGACGTCGTGACCCCCGTGTGGCGCAACCAGCTCGGCGGGCTGACCTTCCGCCTCGACCCCGCTGGCGCGACCGGACCGACGCGCTTCGCCAAGTGGGTCGCCGCCGGGACGCCCGGGCTCGACCTCGCCGCCGAGGCCACCCGCCTCGCCTGGGCGGGCGGTCGTGCCGCGGTCCCGCGCGTCGTCGACCACGGCTCGGACGCGGACGGCGGCTGGCTCATCACCGAGGCGCTCGCGGGCACGTCGGCGGTCGACGCCCGCTGGGTCGCCGAGCCGGTGACCGCCGCCCGCGCGATCGGTCGCGGGCTGCGCGTCCTGCACGACGCGCTGCCCGTCGACGAGTGCCCGTTCGACTGGGGGGCCCCGGTGCGGGTCGCGCAGGCCGACGCCCGGCTCGCCGGCGGCGGGGGCCCCCACGAGTGGTTCCCCGAGCACCGGGGCCTCAGCGCCGTCGAGGCGCGGTCCCGGCTGGACGACCCGCCCGCCGTCGACCGCCTCGTGGTGTGCCACGGCGACGCGTGCGCGCCCAACACGCTCCTGCACGACGACGGCACGTTCGCCGCGCACGTCGACCTCGGCTCGCTCGGGGTCGCCGACCGGTGGGCGGACCTCGCCGTCGCGGCCTGGAGCACGGAGTGGAACTACGGCCCCGGGTACGACGGCGAGGTCTACGCGGGCTACGGCGTCGAGCCCGACCCGGAGCGCATCGCCTTCTACCGGCTCCTGTGGGACCTGAGCTGAGCCGTCACGTGCCCGGCACCGCGAGGCGCTCCCTCCACCGGTCGGCTCAGCCCTGGTCGTGCGCTGCGAACCCGGTCGGCGGCCGGTCGAGGAACGTCGTCACCGACGAGACGAGCCCGTCGGGCCGGACGAGGAGCACGTCCGTCCCGGTGGCGAACTCCGACCCGTCCGGCGCGAGCGCTCGCCAGCGCAGCCGAGCACGGTCCTCACGGAGGTCCGGCTCGACCCGGGGCTCGAACCGGTGCCTCGCGACGTGCGTGAGCAGCTCCGTCGCGAAGCCGAGCACCGCGTCGTACCCCTCCAGCCGCCGGAGCGGGGCGTCGTACTCGACGTCGCGCGCGAACACGCCGGGCGCGCGCCGGTCGCGCCCCGTCGCGTCCGGCGTGTTCCAGAAGTCCAGGTAGCGCTCGACCGCCGCAGCGGCGCTCGTCGTGGTCGTGGTGGTCGTGGTGGTCATGCGCCCTCCTCGGGTCCGCGGCCGCAGGGCGGCCGTCCCGGCACCGTGCCGGACCTCCACCGTCGGCGCCCGACGTCGTGACGTCGATGACGTCGGAGGTAGTTGGCACGCGTCCCGTGCCCGGGCAGGGTGGTCCCATGACCGTCACCGACGCTCCCGCCGGCGCCCTCCTGCGCGAGTGGCGCGTCCGTCGCCGGCGGTCCCAGCTCGACCTGGCCGTCGGCGCCGAGGTCTCCGCGCGGCACATCAGCTTCCTCGAGACGGGACGTGCACGACCGAGCAGGGCGATGCTCGAGCGGCTCTGCGACGAGCTCGACGTCCCGCTGCGCGCCCGCAACGACCTCTACCTCGCCGCAGGGTTCGCGCCGGTCCACCGCGAGTCGTCGCTCGTGTCGCAGGACCTCGCGGCGGCGTCCCGGGCGGTCGACCTCGTGCTCGCCGGCCACGAGCCGTTCCCCGCGCTCGCCGTCGACGGGCGCTGGGACCTCGTCGCGGCGAACACGGCGGCGCAGGGCTTCCTCGACGGGGCCGCGCCGGCGCTGCTCGAACCACCGGTGAACGTGCTGCGGCTCACCCTCCATCCCGACGGCATGGCCGGCCGGATCCGCAACCTCCCGGAGTGGGGCCGGCACACCCTGCGCCGCGTGCGTCGCACCCTCGACCGCACCGGCGACCCGGCGCTCGGCGAGCTGCTGACGGAGCTCGCCGGCTACGTCCACGCCACGGACCCGCGCGCCGCCGCGGGCGACCTCGGCTCACCGGTTCGCGACGCCGTCGTGCCGCTGCGGCTCGCCGGCGAGCACGGCGACCTCGCGTTCTGCTACACGACGACCGTCTTCGGCTCACCGCAGGACGTGACGCTCGACGAGCTCGCCGTCGAGTCGTTCTTCCCCGCCGACGACGCGACCGCGGCCGCCCTCGGGGTGACCCGTCGCCCGGGCACCGCCGGTCGCTAGCGGCGTGGTTGGTGCGCCGGGACGCCTCGTGCGGCCTGGTCGGCAGTCTCGGCGATGCGGCGCTCGCGCGTCCCCGGGCGGCGCGCCTCGACGACCCACCCGAGGATCGACCGCCGCACGCCCGGCGTGAAGGCGTCGAACCGCTCGCGAGCCCCGGGCCGAGCCGCGAGCGCCGACGCGAGGTCGTCCGGGACGACGAGCGCCTCGGCGTCGTCGTGCCGGGTCCAGGACCCGTCGGCCTTCGCCGCGTCGACGACGGCGCGCCCGGCGGCGGTCAGGCGGCCGTCGGCCTCGATGCGCGCGACCCGTTCCTTGCTGAGGCGCGTCCAGCGGCTGCCCGGACGCCGGCGCGTGAACCACAGCGCGTGCCGCTCGTCGTCGACGGTCGCGGCCTGCCCGTCGATCCAGCCGAACGACAGGGCCTCCTCGATCCACGGCTCGTACCCGGGCATGGGGTGCCCGCTCCCCCGGCGCCACGTCACGAGCCACACGCCAGGTTCGGGCTCGTCGTGGTGCTCGGCGAGCCACGCGCGCCACCCCTGGGGCGTGCCGGCGTGGAACGCGGGGCGCCCCTGGTACTCGTCCATCCGTGGTGCCTCTCGTCGGTGGGGCACCAGCGTGCCCGCTCCGCGCAGCGGGCGCCAAGGGGACGGACGACGAGACCCGGGAGGCGTTCCCTCGGCGCCTCCCGGGTCGGTCCGTCGGTCAGGAGCAGGACGGGATCGTGACGGTCTGCTCGACCGTCTGCTCGCCCTCCTCCCCGGTGGCGGTCACCGTGACGTCCAGGTCGCCCGTCGCGGACCGCGCGGCGAACGACTGGTAGGCGCTCGCACCCGGTGCGACCGCGGCGAACGTCTTCGACCCCAGCGCGCTGGCGAGCACGACGTCGACCGGACGGTCGGCCGTGCTCGTCGCACGGACCGCGACGTACGGCTTGCCGGCGAGGCAGCGCGGGCTGACCTCGACGGTGACGAGCTCGACGTCGCCGGGCTCCTCGAGCGCGTCGATGGCCGCCTGGAGCGCGGTCCGCGCGTCGCGCAGCGCTGCGTCGGTCGCCGAGGCGTCCTCCAGGACCCCGGAGGCGGAGGCGAGTGCCGCGCGGAACGCCGCCCACGACTCGGGGCCGTACCCCTCGTCCGTCACGGCCTCCGCGCTCGTCACGAGGTTCTCCAGCCGACGGCGCTCGGCCGGCACGAGCTGGTCGGTCGCCAGGCCGACGCGCCGCGCCCGCTCGTCGACCTGCGCCTGGGTGGCGCCCGCCGTGCCGAGGAGCTGTCGCGCGGCGTCGAGCTCGCGCGCGAAGACGCCCGCGTCGATCCGCCCGTACCGGTCGATCTCCGCCTCGAACGCCTCGGCGTCCTGGAGCGACGCGGCGAGAGCCGCCGTGTCGGTCGGCGGGACCTCGGGCTCGTCGACGTCGGTGAAGAACGTCATGCTGTCGAGGTTCGCGACGTACGGGTGGTCGGCGTACGCCTCGGTCGTGAGGCGCACGAACACCTCGTGCGTGCCGCGCACGGCACGCGGCAGGTCGACCGTCGCCGTGCCGTCCACGGTCCAGCTCGACCCGGTGGTCGGCAGCGGCACGGTGACGAAGGGCTCGCCCGGGTTCGCCGGGTCGAACGCGTCGAGGTACACCGACAGCGCCGAGTTCTTCCCGGAGCGGTTCGCGTTGTGCACGTAGTGGACCGCGAGCTGGTCGAGCGCGCCCGACCCGAGGTCGACCTCGCCGTAGGCGAGCCAGTCGCCGTCCGCGGTGCCCCCGACGTTCGTCACCGGCCCGCTCGCCCACGTCGAGCTCTCGTTCTTCAGCCCGCGACCGGAGTTCTGCGTCCAGGCCTCGGACTCGACGACGACCTCCGTCGGGCCGCCCGGGGCGAAGGTGAGGCTGTCGAGGTTCGCGACGTACGGGTGGTCGGCGTACGCCTCGGTCGTCAGGCGCACGAACACCTCGTGCGTCCCCTGGACCGTCTCGGGGAGCACGACCGTCGCCGTACCGTCCGTGGTCCAGCTCGACCCGGTGGTGGGCAGCGGCACGGTGACGAAGGGCTCACCCGGGTTCGCCGGGTCGAACTCGTCGAGGTACACCGACAGCGCCGAGTTCTTCCCGGAGCGGTTCGCGTTGTGCACGTAGTGGACGGACAGCTCGCCGAGCGGCAGGTCGCCGAGGTCGACCTCGCCGTAGGAGAGCCAGTCGCCGTCCGCGGTGCCCCCGACGTTCGTCACCGGCCCGCTCGTCCAGGTCGAGGACTCCTTCTTGAGCCCCCGGCCCGAGTTCTCGGTCCAGTCCTCGGCCTCGACCGTCACCGTCGGGGAGTCGCCCGGCTGGCCCGGGCCCGCGGGGTCCTCGGCGTCGAAACGGAACCAGTCGAAGTTGCCGACCCAGCTGCGGCCCGACGGCGCGAGGAGCTCGAACGTCACGACCTCCGCGTCGACGAGCGCCTGCACGTCGCCGAGCTCCGCCGTCACCTCGGTGTACCTGCCCCAGCCGCTCGTCCCGGTGAGCGGGACGGTCGCGACCGTCGGCCCCGTGACGTCTCCGGCGTGCACCACGACCGAGCTCGGCGCCTCCGACGGGGCGAAGCTGGTGTCGTAGCGGACGGTGAGGTAGCGCGGCGCGACCGGACCGCCAGGGCCGTCGAACGTCATGTCGCGGTACTGGACCCACGACCCGGAGCGCACGCCGCCGAGGTTCCCGGCGGAGCTGTTCGCCTCGTTCTTCAGCTCACCGCCGGACCATGCCTCGGACCGCTCGGCCTCGAGCGTGCGGTAGCCGCCGCCGGTGAGATCCAGGGCGTCGGCCGCGGCACCGAGCCCGTCCGCGGCGAACCGCAGGGCGACGCTCGTCGCCGACTCCTCGGCGAGCACCTCCTGGGCCCGGCCGAGCGCCGCGGTGAAGCGGTCGAACGTGGCCGAGGAGTAGTTGCCGTGCCGCACGATGACGGCGTCGTCGACCAGCTGCCGGAGCACCTCGCGCTCCGCGGACGCGACGGACAGCCGCAGCGGGGAGCGCACCGAGACGCCCTGTCCCTGCAGCGCCGACGCGGCGACGCCGTCGGCGAGGGCCGCGTCGCGCAGGTGGACGTAGAACCGCGCGTCGGCGGACGCCGTCCCCGCGAGGGTCACGGTCGCTGCGGTCTCCGAGGCCACCGTCACGGTGGACGTGACGCCGTCCGGCAGGCCCACGACGCTCGCGTCCCCGCTCGCGACGAGGTCCGTGCCGGGCGACGCGGCGAACCGCGCGCCGTCGAGCGTCAGCGTCACGGTGGCGTCGAGCGCGCCGCCGTCGGCGGCCTGCACCGTCGTCGGGTCGGCGCTCGCGCGCGGACCCTCGACGGGCCTGTCGGTGCTGGTGCTCATCGAGAACGCCGGCTCGGTGTCCGTGCCCCAGTCGCTCGGCTCCTCGCCCATCCGGAACGCGAGGTCCGCGCCCCCGACGACCGTCGGGTAGTCGAGCCACGTGTTGGCGAGGTCCGCGCCGTCGAGCGTCGCGGACTGCACGTAGAACGCGTCCTCGGACACGCCCTCGGCCGTCACCGCGAACGTGGCGCCGTCGTCGTACGTGATGGTCGTGGAGTCGAAGAACGGCGACCCGATCTGGAACTGGGACGACCCGGCCGTCACGGGGAACAGCCCGACGGCCGCGGCGACGAACATCGTCGACATGGTGCCGGCGTCGTTGTCCATCGTCGGGAGCATGCCGCGCGGGTCGAGCTGGTAGACCTTCGTCCTCACCGGCGGGGTGAACTCGCCGCCGCCGCTCGGCACCGCGCTGGAGGACCCGGTCGCGATGTACCGGTTCCAGGTCTCCTTCGTGTAGATCGCGCGCGTCCACTTCTGGGTGAGGCTCGGCTCCCCCGTGTAGTTGAAGAGGTAGGGCGCCTGGAGGTCGATCTCGTTGGCGTTCGAGTGGAGCATCGCCGTGCCGTCGTCGGGTGCGTGCTCGCCGAACATGTGGCGCACCGCGAGCCGTGCGGCCTCCGTGCCGCCCATCGCCTCGATCAGCGCGTCCATGTCGTACGCGTCGTACCAGTGGTACTGCCAGAGCGTGCCCTGGTAGAGGCCCGCCGCCTCGAACCGCTCGTGGTCGGCGCTCTGCCAGGAGCCGTCGGCGGCGCGCGGGGTGAGCAGCCCGACCGGCGTGCCGTCGGCGGCGGTCCACGCGCCCGGCCTGGTGAGCTTGTCGATCGGCCACGCCGCCTGCTCGCGCAGGGTCTGCGCCTCGTCGGTGAGGCCGATCGCGTCGGCGATCACGGACAGGCCGTACTGGTCGTAGCCGCGCTGGACCGACGCACCGGGGTTGCCCGCCACGTAGCCGCGCTCGAGCTCCGCGGCGCTGTACTCGCCGACGAGGCGCTCCAGCGCCGGGTACGCCTCGTCGAGGCGGTCGAAGCCCTCGAAGCCCTTGGCGAGAGCGTCGGCCACGACGACGGACGACCGCTCCCAGCGCACCGTCGGGACGGAGTGCACGAACCCGCCGAGGCCGCCGCCCGTGCCCGTCGACTCCGCGTCGGCGAACAGGTAGACGAGCGACTGCACCATGTCGCGGTACAGCGCGGGGTCGATGTAGGCGATGACGGAGAACTTCCGGAAGTCGTCCCAGGTCGCCCACGAGTCGTAGTACGTGAAGCCCTGGGCGGTGTGGACCGCGCCGTCGACCCCGCGGTACGTGCCCGAGGTGCTCGTCGCGTTCATCGGCATGGCGAACATGCGGTACAGGTGCGTGTAGAAGAGCTTCTGCAGGTCGCCCGTGGGGTCGGTCGCGGTCGACGCCTCGACGTCGACCCGTCCGAGCGTCGCGTTCCACTCGGCGCGCGTGCGGTCGCGGACCTCGTCGAACCTCAGGTCGCCGAGCTCGACCTGCTGGTCGAGCCGCGCCTGCTCGACGCTCACCGGCGACAGCGTGACCTGCAGGCCGACCTCGTCGGCGTGCGCCGGGTCGAACGTCAGGACCGCGCCCGTGTCACGGCCGTCCTGCGACGTCGCGTCGACGAGCTCGTCGTCGTCGCCCCACGTGGTGACCTTCGCGACCGGCTGCGTGGTCTGCGCGTAGTAGTAGAGCGTGTACGCCGCGTTGTAGAAGTAGCCGGTGACCTGGCCCCGGAGCGCCGCGCGCCCGTCCGCGAGCGTCTCCACGTCGACCGAAGACGACGTCCGGCTCGTGTTGTTCGTCTCGAGGTCGACGACGAGGGTCGGCGTCGCGCCGTCGGGGAACGCGTACCGGTGGACGCCCGATCGTGTCGTCGCCGTCACCTCGGCCTGGATGCTGCCCTCGGCGGCTCGGATCCCCCCGTCCGTCCCGGCGACGTTGCCGAGCGTCACCCCGTAGTAGCCGGGGCTGCCCGTCTCGGTGTCCTTCGAGAACGGGTGGGCGTACGTGCCGGTCCCGGGGCGCGCGGTGTAGCTGCCCGACGTCGGCACCACGAGGATGTCGCCGCCGGCGCCCGAGCCGCCGACACCGTCGAGGTTCGTGTGCGTGAAGCCGGAGATCTGGGACTGCGCGTAGTCGTAGCCCGTGTTGTTGCGCCCCGGCGTCGTGCGCGGGTTGACCTTGGCGAGGCCGTTCGGGGCCTGGGCGGCCGGCATGTCGTTGCCGAAGTCGCCCTCCGTGCCGACGAACACGTCCACGAGCGACGCGACGTCGCGACCGGCGGCCGTGGTCGTCGGGGCCGTCCGTGCCGCGGTCGCCGACGCCGCGGGCGCGAGACCCACGACGACGAGAGCCGCCGCGAGGGCTCCGGCGACGAGACCCGAGGCTCGTCGTGGGGCGGCGGGGCGGGGCGCGCCGCCGGGGCGCGGGGACCTGGGGTTCATGGGTTCCTCGTGGTGTCGGGGGTCGTCGTGCTGATCGTGAGCGGCGGGGACGTACGGGTGACAGCGGTGGCGCGGGCCGCCGGAGCGCGGCCCGCGCCACCCTGTCAGGACGGGGTTACGAGCAGGTGATCGCCGGGTGGACGGCCGTGACCTGCTGCGGCTCGCCGTCCGGCGTGGTCACCGTCACGGTCACCTCGCCCTCCTCGACCTGCGCAGCCCGGACGGCGAACGACTGGTACGCGCTCGCGCCCGGGGCGACCTGCGGGAAGGACTTCGCGCCGACGTCGGTCGCGAGCTCGATCGCCGCGGGCTGCTCGCCCGTGTTGACCGCGCGGACCGCCACGTACGCCCGCCCGGCCAGGCAGCGCGCCTGCGCGGTGACCTCGACCTGCGGCGCGGGCGCGACACCGGTCGCGTCCGTCGCCACCGCGAAGACGTGGAGGCGTGTGTTGACGGGCAGCGTGAGGCTCGTGAGCACCTTCCCGTCCGGCACGGAGACCGGAGCCGTCGCGTACAGGCCGCAGCCGAAGCGGTCCGTGCCCGTCCCGTTGCCGCGCGCGCCCGGCTTCGCGACGAGGATGTTGTCCGGCTCGGGCGAGCCGGTGCACCAGTCGCTCAGCGCGACCTGGACGGTCTCGCTCGTGCCGTCGGCGAAGCCGAGGACGAGGTCGCCGCGCTGCGTGCCGTGGGTCGCGGTCCCGACGAGCGAGAGCGTGCGCGCACCCCGCTGCGCCTCGGGCACCTCGAGCACCTGGCCGTTCGCGGCGACGTTGTCCGGCTCGCCGGCGGGCGGCGCGCCCAGCAGGTACGTCAGCTCGGTGCCCGGCACGGTCAGCTCGAGCCCCTGCACCACGCCGAGATCGGCCAGCAGTTCCCGCAGCAGGTAGGCGCCCGTCCCGTCGAGGTCGGCGTTCGCGGCCCCGGCGTCGCCGATGCCGACGTTGTCGAACGCCCCGGCGATCCACGACTCGCCGGACACGACGACCGAGATCTCGCGCACGGCCTCCGTGCCCGCCGCGTCGCGCACGACGAGCCGCACGACGTGGCTGCCCGGCTCGGCGTCCGCGGCCGCGGACAGCGTGACCGTGCCCTCGACCGTCGCCGGGAGCCCCTCGGACTGCGCCGACCACTCGGCGAGGTCCGTCGTCGCGGTCACCGCGCCGTCGGACGCGACCTCGAGCGTGCCGCTCGACGTCCCCGCGCCCTGCGCGACGACCTGGACGGCGACCTCGGTCTGCCCGCCCGGGGCGAGCACCGGCTGCCGCGGTGTCGCGCCGACGAACAGGCGCTCGACCGTGCCGTCCGCGGGCACGACGGCCCCCGGCGAGGCCTCGGACGCGGTCGCCCAGGTCGACGGCTCGGACCCGACGGCGACGTCCAGCGTCCCGGCCGAGGTGAGCTCGTCCCCCGTGACCCACGCGCGGTCGAGCATCTCGCCGCCGAGGGACACGGACTGCGTGTAGTGCGCGTCCGGCGCGACACCGTCCGCGGTGAGGTGCAGCGCGTCCTGGCCGAAGACGTCCGGGTCGAGCGTGACCGTCACGTCGTCGAACAGCGGGGTCGTCAGGCCCCACAGGTCCGTCCCCGGCACGATCGGGTAGACGCCGATCGACGACAGGACGTGCCACGCCGACATGGTGCCGAGGTCGTCGTTGCCCGTGACGCCGTCGGGGCCGTCGGTGAAGAGCGTCGCCGCGGCGCGCACGACGTCGGTCGTCTTCCAGGGCTGGCCGGTCCACAGATAGACGTACGGCGCGTGGAGGTTGGGCTCGTTGTTGGGGTTGTAGGTCTCCCAGCCGTAGTAGTCGTAGGTGCCGTTGACCCACACCTCGCTCGCGACGCGCGCCGGGTCCTCGACGAGCTCGTCGTAGGCGAAGAAGGCGTCGAGGCGGTCGATCGCGGCGTCGGTCCCGCCCATGAGGTCGAACAGGCCGGGCACGTCCTGCGGCACGAGCCACTGGTACTGCACGGCCGTGCCCTCGTGGAACCCGTCGGAGTGCGCCGGGTCGGGGTCGCCCACGAAGAACCCGTCGGCGCTGCGCGCGCGGAAGTTCTCCGTGCGCGGGTCGAACACGTTGCGGTAGCTCTGGCCGCGCGCCGCGTAGCGGTCGGCGTCCTCGTCGTGGCCGAGGCCGCGGGCCATCGTCGACAGCATGGCGTCCGCGAGGGCGTACTCCATCGTCGCGGACCCGCCGTGCTGCAGGTCGTAGTCGCCCGGCTTGCCCGAGCGCGCCGGCTCGTGCGGGACGAACCCGTCGCGCAGGTACTCGACGTTCGCGGCGCGCCCGTTGAAGGGCGAGTCCTCGGGCGGCACGCCGTCCGCGTTCTGCCTCAGGACCGCGTACGCCTCCTCCTCGTGCCCCGCGAGCAGACCCTGCTGCCACGCGCTGACGAGGAACGGCGTCGCCGGGTCGCCCGTCATGATGTTCGTCTCGACCGTGCCGTAGCCCCACCGCGGGAGCCAGCCGCCCTGCTCCGCCTGGCGCACGAGCGAGAGGGCCATGTCGGCCGACTCCTTCGGCGCCAGCAGGTACAGGAGCTGCTGCTGGGTGCGGTACGTGTCCCACAGCGAGTAGTTCTGGTAGTACGTGCCGGGCTCGCCCTCGACGCCCGCCGTGTGGACCTCCTGGTCCCAGCCGCGGTACCGGCCGTCGACGTCGGACGCCGTGTTCGGCGCGAGGAAGCTGCGGTACAGCGACGAGTAGAACGTGCGCAGGTCGGTCTCGTCGCCCTGGCCGACCTGGACCAGGCCGAGGCGGTCCTCCCAGGCCGAGCGCGCGGCGTCGTGCACGGCGTCGAACGTGCCCGCCTCGGCGGCGAGGTTCGCGCCCGCGCCGTCCGCGCCGACATAGCTCATGGCGGTGACGGCCTCGACGTCGAGGTCGCCGCCGGTCGTGTCGAACGTGACGTAGGCGCCGCGGCGCTGCTCGCCGCCGCTCGCAGCGTCCGAGCCCGCGGTGACGGTGTCGCCGTCCCAGGTGCCGTGCGCCGTGAACGGGCGGTCGAACGTCGTGCGGGTCCAGATCGTCTGCGGCTCGGTGTCCTGGCAGAAGCCGCGGACGGTGATCTCGGTCTCGACCGTGCGGTCGTCGACGACGCGCACCTCGGACGACGTGACCCGGTTGAGCGCCTGGCCCGTGTTGAGCAGCACGTTCGCCTGCTCGGTCGCGGGGAACGTGTAGCGCTGCACGCCCGTGCGCTCGCTCGCGGTGAGCTCGGCCTCGATCGTGCCGGCCGCGGACTGCAGGCCGACGCGGTAGTAGCCCGGCGAGGCCTCCTCGTCGTCGTGCGTGTACGGGAGGGCGTAGGACGCGTAGTCGGTCGACGTCACCGCGCCCGTCGTGGGCAGGACGGGCAGCGGGCCACCGAGGCCGCACCCGACGCCCGAGAGGTGCACCAGGGAGAAGCCGCGCACCGACGTCCGGTCGTGGTCGTACCCCACGTTGTGCCCGTTGTCGGGCGAGAGCTGGACCATCCCGAACGGGACGGCCGCGCCCGGGTAGGTGTTCCCGTCGTCCTTCGTCCCGATGAACGGGTTGACGAGGTCGACGAGCGGCCCCTCGACCGCGGCGGCAGCGGCGTCGTCGGACTCCGTCGCTGTCGGGGCGGCAGGCGCGGCCACGGCTGCGGCGGCCGGGACGAGGAGGGCGGAGGCGGTGAGCAGCGCGACGGCGGCGCGCGCCGGCACCGGACCGCGCGTCGAGGCAGGGCCTCGACGACTCTGGCGCGTGCGCCTGCGGAGGAAGGTCATCGGTGGTCTCCCGTTCGTCCCACGACCTCGTGGGGATTCGTCGGCTGTCGGCAGCGGCGCCGGACGCCCTACCCTCACATTCTTCAGACAGCGCTGTCAACCGCCGTCGTGCCCGACCTCTGGGAGACTCGACCCGTGACCACCACGACCGGCCGCACCCCCTCCCTGCTCGCGCACGTCCCCGCTCCCACCGGCGCCGCGCCCGACCCGGACGCGCTGTACGAGGGCTTCACGACGTGGGCGACGGAGCAGGGCCTCGACCTGTACCCGCACCAGAGCGAGGCGCTCATCGAGCTCGTCTCGGGGTCGCACGTCATCCTCGCGACGCCCACGGGCTCGGGGAAGTCGCTCGTCGCGATGGGCGCGCAGTTCGCCGCGCTCGCCGCGCACCGCTCGGGCCGCGGCGGTCGCACGTACTACACCGCACCGCTCAAGGCGCTCGTCAGCGAGAAGTTCTTCGCGCTCGTCGCGGCGTTCGGGTCGAAGAACGTCGGCATGATGACGGGCGACTCCGCGGTGAACCCCGACGCCCCGATCATCTGCTGCACCGCCGAGATCCTCGCCAACCTGGCACTGCGCCGCGGCGCGGGGGACGCCGGTGGCCGGCCCGGCGCGGACGACCACGCGATCTCCCAGGTCGTCATGGACGAGTTCCACTTCTACGCCGACCCGCAGCGCGGCTGGGCGTGGCAGGTGCCGCTGCTCGAGCTGACGGGCACCCAGTTCCTCCTCATGTCCGCGACGCTCGGCGACACGTCGCGCTTCGTCGAGGAGATCGAGGAGCGCACCGGACGGCCGGTCGCCGAGGTCACGACGGCCGAGCGTCCGGTCCCGCTGCACTTCTCCTACGTCGTCGAGCCGCTCACCGAGGTCATCGAGGAGCTCGTGACGACGCGCCGCTCGCCCGTGTACGTCGTGCACTTCACGCAGAAGGACGCGGTCGAGCGGGCGCAGTCGCTGCTGTCGATGAACGTCGCGTCGCGGGCGGAGAAGGACGCGATCGCCGCGGAGCTCGGCGACTTCCGCTTCGGCACGGGCTTCGGCAAGACGCTGAGCAAGTTCCTGCGGCACGGCGTCGGCGTGCACCACGCGGGCATGCTGCCGAAGTACCGCCGCCTCGTCGAGCGCCTCACGCAGTCGGGGCTGCTCAAGGTCGTGTGCGGCACGGACACGCTCGGCGTCGGCATCAACGTGCCCATCCGCACGGTCCTGCTCACGAGCCTCGTGAAGTTCGACGGCGAGCGCATGCGCCACCTCACCGCACGCGAGTTCCACCAGATCGCCGGCCGGGCAGGGCGCGCCGGCTACGACACCGTCGGCGAGGTGCTCGTCATGGCACCCGAGCACGTCATCGAGAACCGCAAGATGCTCGCCAAGGCCGGCGACGACCCGAAGAAGCTCAAGAAGATCGTCCGCAAGAAGGCGCCACAGGGGTCGGTGAACTGGACCGACGCGACGTTCGAGCGCCTGCGCGACGCCGACCCCGAGCCGCTGACGAGCCACTTCCGCGTCACGCACGCGATGGTCCTCAACATCCTGGCGCGCTCGCAGCACGGCGAGGACCCGGTCGCCGCGATGGAGCACCTCCTCCTCGCGAACCACGACTCCGAGTCCCAGCGGCGCGAGCACGTGCGCCAGACGTTCCGCGTCTACCGCTCGCTGCGCGTCGCGGGGATCGTCGAGCGCGTGCGCGTCCCGGACGCCTCGCGGCCGGCGGGCTACCGGCCGAGCGTGCGGCTGACGATCGACGTCCCGCGCGAGTTCGCGCTCAACCAGCCGCTCTCCCCCTTCGCGCTCGCGGCCCTCGACCTGCTCGACGTCGCGAGCGCGGGCCACGCGCTCGACGTCGTGTCAGTGATCGAGGCGACGCTCGACGACCCGCGCCAGGTGCTCTACGCGCAGCAGAACGCCGCGAAGGGCGAGGCGGTCGCCGCGATGAAGGCCGAGGGCTACGAGTACGAGGAGCGCATGGCGCTGCTCGAGGAGATCACGTGGCCGAAGCCGCTCGAGGAGCTGCTCGCGCCGGCCTTCGCGATGTACAAGCGGTCGAACCCGTGGGTCGCCGACGCCGAGCTCTCGCCGAAGTCGGTCGTGCGCGACATGGTCGAGCGCGCCATGACGTTCACCGAGTTCGTGTCCGTCTACGGGCTCGAGCGCACCGAGGGCGTCGTGCTGCGCTACCTCGCCGACGCGTACCGCGCACTGCGCCAGGTGGTGCCCGACGAGCACCGCACCGAGGACGTGCACGAGATCGTCGAGTGGCTCGGCGAGCTCGTGCGCGGCACCGACTCGTCGCTGCTCGACGAGTGGGAGCGGCTGTCGCGGCCGGTCGACGACGACGCCGACGACCTCGTGGGGGACGGCCCGCTCTCCGGGACGGGTGAGGAGGCCCCGGCCCGGCCCGTCACCGGCAACCCGCGCGCCTTCCGCCGGCTCGTGCGCAACGCGATGTTCCGCCGCGTCGAGCTCGCCGCGCGCGAGAACTACCGGGCGCTCGCCGCGCTCGACGGCGCGAGCGGCTGGGACGCCGACGCGTGGGGCGACGCGCTCGACCCGCTCTTCGACGCGCAGGGCGACGACGCGGTCGGCATCGGCCCGAGCGCCCGCGCGGCCGGGCTCTTCCAGGTCGTCGAGGCGGGTGGCGAGGTCCCCGCGGGCCACGAGGGCCCGACGACGGACCACGCGCCCGGCGGCGTCGTCCCGGCGGGCACGTGGCTCGTGCGACAGGTGCTCGACGACCCGGCGGGCGACCACGACTGGGCGATCACGGCGTCGGTCGACCTCGCGGCGAGCGACGAGGCCGGCGCACCCGTGATCACGGTCCTGGCGGTCGGTCCTCTGTAGACAGGCGCCCGGGCGCTCTCGCTACTCCTGCGCGACGGGCCGCAGCCCGAGGCCACACCGAAGACCGTCAAGGGCGTCACGTGGGCCCCGCACCGTCGTCGCGGCGACGGTCCCGCCGCTCGGGCAGATGCCGGAACCCGGCGGACTCGTAGGTCGCGACGGCAGCGAGGTTGGCGCTCGGGGTCGCCACGACGGCGCTCGACGCGCCCAGCCCGCGGAGGGCGACCGCCGCTGCGGTCGTCACCGCCCGGCCGTAGCCGTGACCGCGGTGGTCGCGGTGCACGCCCATCGGCTCGACCAGACCGGGCCGACCGGGGCCGGCCGACCACACCGCCACGACCGCCACCGCCGACCCCGGGCCGTCGTACCCGACGAGGCACCGTGCGTCGGTAAAGGGCAGCCCGGCCGCCATCGCGTGCCAGCGCTCGTCCGTGGACGTCGACCCGTCGAACGAGGCGCGCAGCACCTCGGTCCACTCGGACGCCTGGTCCGGACCCACGTCCTGCACCCGGATCCCCGGGTCCTCCACCGGCGCGGCGAGATCCCGGCGCAGCACCGGCCACGGCTCGTCGGCACGCCATCCGGCGGCGGCCAGGTGCGCGTCGAGCAGCGCCCCGACGGGTGCCTCGACGGACGCCGCTCCCTCGCCGAGCACGCCGCGCGCGGGGTGCGCCACGTCCTCGACGAGCCGCTCGGCCAGCGCCACGTCCCCCAGCGCGTCGGGAGCGACCGCCACGCGGAGCAGGTCCGGGCCGTCGAGCAGCCCGACGGCGACCACCCGATCGTCCCGGCGCCACGTCCGGACGGCCTCGGCCGTCGCGTCGGCCCCGAACCGCCAGAACCACCCGAGGTCGCCGGGGTGCAGCTGGAACGGCGCGGCGTCGTCCTGCCACGACCGCAGGACGTCGACCACCTCACGGAGGCCGGCGACGTCAGGGGTGCTCGTCACGATCGTCATGCATCGATCACACACCAGGGCGAGGTTGGCCCGCGCCCTGATTTCCGCGGACCCGACGGCCACGGCGTCACGGGTCGCCCGGGCGCCCGGCCGCACCGCCTCGCTCAGCCCAGGTCGAGACGCATGACCCGGCGCCGCGTCGTCGGGCGCGCGACCTCCTCGAGGCCCGCGGCGCGGAACGCCTGGACGCTGCCGACGGAGTTCTCGCCCCACGTGACGGGCGCGCCGGACGGCTCGAGGATCGGGTACCCCTCGATCGCTGCTGCGCCGTGCTCGCGCGCGAAGCCGACGGCGGCACGCGCGAGGTCGTACGTGAGCCCGAGCCCGCGGAAACCCGCCCGGACCACGAAGCACGCGACCGCCCACACGTCGTCGTCGTCCTTGTCCTGCTCGCTGCCCACGGGGCGGCCCTTCCACGGCACAGGGCTCCCGCGCAGGCGGCGGTACGCCGGCCGCGGCCCGACCGCGACCCACCCTGCGGGCCCGCCGTCGAGGTAGGCGACGAGACCGCTCGTCGCGGGCGCGTCGGGATCACCGCAGCTCGTCTGCTCGTGGAGCAGGCGCGCACGCTCCTCGGGCGGTGTCCCGTACCAGACCCGGTCGCCGAGCACCTGGCGCTGGCACCAGCACACCGCCGGGTAGCCCCGCTCTCCGAACACGGCGACGAGGTCGTCCCAGCTCGCCTCGTTCGCGGGGCGCACGTGGACGACACCCTGCGGCACGGTCGCTCTGCTCACGAGGTCGACGCTACGCCGCGCGTCCCCCACGGGCCCGGTGGCACCGCGCCTACCGTGGGCCTCATGGACGACGTCGCACCCCCCGGTGCGGGCAGCGGCATCCCGCACCCCGGCGAGCCGCACGACCGGGAGAGCACCGGCAGCCGGCTCAACCGCCTGCGCGCCGGGGTGCTCGGGGCGAACGACGGGATCGTGTCGACCGCCGGCGTCGTCGTGGGGGTCGCGGCGACGAGCACGTCGGTCCCGGTCATCGCGACGGCCGGCGGCGCAGCGCTGCTCGCCGGGGCGCTGTCGATGGCCGCGGGCGAGTACGTGTCGGTGAGCACGCAGCGCGACACGGAGAGGGCGCTGCTCGCCACGGAGCGGCGAGAGCTCGCCGAGATGCCCGACCAGGAGCTCGACGAGCTCGCCGGTCTCTACGAGGCGAAGGGGCTCACGCCCGACCTCGCGCGCGAGGTGGCCGTCCAGCTCACCGAGCGCGACGCGCTCGCCGCGCACGCCGACGCCGAGCTGCACCTCGACCCGGACGAGCTGACGAGCCCCTGGGAGGCAGCAGGCGCCTCCGTCGCCTCGTTCACGGTCGGCGGCCTGCTCCCGCTGGGGGCGGTCCTCCTCGCGCCGGCGCCGTGGCGCGTCGCGGTGACGTTCGTCGCGGTCGTCCTGGCCCTCGTCCTGACGGGGTGGGGGTCTGCCCGGCTCGGCAGAGCCCCGACCCGTCGTGCCACCGTCCGGACCGTCGTCGGCGGCGCGCTCGCGATGGCCGTCACCTACGGGATCGGCTCGCTCGTCGACGTGAACGTCTAGCGGCACCGCCGTCCTCGCTGCGGCAGAATCGGGCCGTGGCCAAGAAGTCGAAGTCGTCCGCGCACGCCGGCACGCCCGCCGTCGTGCTCCTCGAGCGCGAGGGGGTCGCGTACACGCTGCACCCGTACGAGCACGACCCGTCGAGCGACCTGTCGTACGGGATGGAGGCCGCGGCTGCGATCGGCGCGGCGCCCGAGCAGGTGCTCAAGACGCTCCTCGCGACGGTCGACGGCGGGCCGCTCGTCGTCGGGATCGTGCCGGTCGACCGGCAGCTCGACCTCAAGGCGCTCGCCCACGCCGCGGGCGGCAAGAAGGCGACGATGGCCGAGCCCGCGGCGGCCGAGCGCGCGACGGGGTACGTCGTGGGCGGGATCTCGCCGCTCGGGCAGAAGCAGCGCCACCGCACCGTGCTCGACGAGAGCGCGCTCGGGTTCGACGTCGTCTACGTCTCGGGCGGGCGGCGCGGCCTCGACGTCGGCCTCTCCCCCGCCGACCTGCTCCGCCTGACGGGCGGCACCACGGCTGCCGTCGCGAGGTAGGGCTTCCGGTCGCGAGGTAGAACGCGGGGTGCTCTACCTCGCGACCGGCCGTTCTACCTCGCGCGGGCGTCAGCGGCCGTAGGCCGCGAACGGGGCGTCGGTCGGCACGATCTCCTTGCCGAGCGGCAGCAGCGAGACCGGGATCATCTTGAGGTTCGCGATGCCCAGCGGGATGCCGATGATCGACACGAACAGCGGGATCGCCGTGAGCACGTGCCCGATCGCGAGCCAGATGCCCGCGACGATCACCCAGATGACGTTGCCGATGGTCGACCACGCCCCGGCCGTGGGCTTGTCCACGACGGTGCGCCCGAACGGCCACAGGGCATATCCGGCGATCCGGAACGAGGCGATGCCGAACGGGATCGTGATGATGAGCACGCAGCAGATGATGCCCGCGGCGACATAGCCCAGGGCGAGCCAGAAGCCGGCGAGCACGAGCCAGATGATGTTGAGCAGGGTCTTCACGGGGCCATCCTCGCGCACGACGCCCCGCGCGGGGATCCGGGAGACCCCTGGTCCCGACCCTGAGCCGGGTGCCGGTCCGGAACGGGGCGGCGTCACGGTCGGGCAACGGACGGGAGCGGCACCAAACCTAGACTGGCCGCATGCCCGACGCCGCCACCTCCTCGTCCCTCGACCTCACCGGGCGCGTCGCGCGGAACGTCGCCGCGGTACGTTCCCGGATCGACGCGGCGGCCCGCGCGGCGGGGCGCGAGCCGTCGGACGTCCGGCTCCTCGTCGCGACGAAGACGCAGCCGGCCGAGGCCGTCCGGGCCGTCGTCGAGGCGGGCGTCGACCTCGTCGGCGAGAACCGCGTCCAGGAGCTCGTGGCCAAGGCACCGGAGGTGGCCGACCTCGTCGCCGCCGGGCGCGTGGAGGTGCACATGATCGGTCACCTGCAGCGCAACAAGGTGAACCAGGTGCTCGCCACGGCCTCGTGCGTCGAGGGCGTGGACTCCCTCGCCCTCGCCGAGGCGCTGTCCGCGCGCTGTGCGCGCGACGACCGCACGCTCGACGTCATGGTCCAGGTGAACGTGTCGGGCGAGGCGTCGAAGTCCGGCGTGCTGCCCGACGACGCCGCACGCCTCGCGCACGACGTCGCGTCCCTCCCCGGGCTGCGGCTCACGGGCCTCATGACGATCGGCGCGAACTCGCCGGACAAGAACGTGGTCCGGGCGGGGTTCGCGCGCCTGCGCGAGGTGCGGGACGCCGTCGTGCGCTCGGGTGCGCCGGGGACGGCGACGGCTCGGGAGCTCTCGATGGGGATGAGCGGCGACCTGGAGGTCGCGATCGCCGAGGGCGCGACGATCGTGCGCGTCGGCACGGCCGTGTTCGGCCCGCGCCCCACCCCGCCGCAGACGGCACGGTAGGACGCGCGGTCGGCCGCGGGGACGTCAGCGCGCGGGGAGGGCGCCCAGCCGGGCGAGCGCGTCGCGCACGCCCGCGACGCCGTCGCCCCGTAGCGCATCCCGTGCCGCGTCCACGTCCGCTCCGGCGAGCAGCATGACCAGCGCGACGTGCACCTCGCCGTCGGCGGCGTGCAGCACGTCCTCGCACGCCTCGGGCTCGAGCCCCGTCGCCTGGACGAGCATGCGCACGATGCGCGCGCGCAGCTTCTGGTTCGTCGGCCGCACGTCGATCATGAGGTTCGAGTACGTCTTGCCGAGCCGGATCATCGTCGCCGTCGAGAAGGTGTTGAGCACGAGCTTCTGCGCGGTCGCGGCCTTCATGCGCGTCGAGCCGGTGACGACCTCCGGACCCGTGTCGACGAGGATCGCGACGTCCACGCCGGGCGCGAGCGTCGCGTGCGGGTTGGCCGAGACGAGCACGGTCCGGGCACCGCGCTCCCGCGCGACGTCGAGAGCTCCCCGGACGTAGGGCGTGCGACCGCTCGCGGCGAGCCCGACGACGACGTCGTGCGGGCCGACCGCGTCGACGTCGCGCCGGCCGAGCTCGACGTCGTCCTCGGCCCCCTCGACCGCGAGCATCATGGCCCCGACACCGCCCGCGAGGTGCGCGACGAACCACTCCTCCCCCACGCCGTAGGTCGGCAGGAGCTCGACCGCGTCGAGCACGCCGAGCCGTCCCGACGTCCCGGAGCCCACGTAGTGCACGCGTCCCCCGGCCCGCAGCGCCTCCACCGCGAGGTCGACCGCCTCGGCGATCCGGTCACGCTGCGCGCGTACCGCGTCGGCAACCGTCGCGTCCTCGTCGGTGATGCGGCGCACGACGTCCGCCGTCGACAGCAGGTCGACGTCCGTGGTGCGCGGGTTGCGCTCCTCGGTCGGCGACGCGAGGCGCAGCAGGTCGTGCCAGTCCTCGGTGGTCGTCGTGGGGTCGGTCATCGGGTGCTTCCCTTCGTCGGTCCCGGTGTCGGGCCCGGATCCCGCGGGACGAGTGCCCGCGGCGAGCTGGTGAGGACCATCCGGCGCACGGGCGTCGTCACGGCGGGCCACGGCAGCGGCCCCGCGGGCGTGAGCGAACCCAGCACGACGGCGCGCCGTGCGCCCGTCGCCCGACGCCGGTGCTCGCCCTGCGCCGTGCCCGGCAGCCCGTGCGCGGACAGGAAGCCGAGCAGGGCGAAGAGGTAGGCCTCCTTGGCGTCGACCGGCAGGCCGAGCGCGTCAGCCGTCACGACCGTGCAGCCCGAGGCGACCCGGGCATCCAGCGCGGCGCGCAGCCGGTCGAGCAGGACGGGGTTGCGCGCGCCGCCACCGGAGACGACGACGCGACGCACGTCGTGGCCGGCGAGCGCGTCGGCGACGCTCACGGCCGTGACCTCGGTGAGCGTCGCGACGAGGTCAGGTCCCGTGAGGTCGGGTCGGACCGCGGCGAGACGCCGCTGGACGTAGGTCGCGTCGAAGAGCTCGCGCCCCGTCGACTTCGGCGCGGGCGCGGCGAAGTACGGGTCGTCGAGCAGCGCCGCGAGCGCCACGCCGTCGACCGAACCCTGCGCGGCGAGCGCGCCGTCGCGGTCGTACGCGAGACGCCCGTCGGTGAGCGCGGCGACGGCGACGTCCAGCAGGCAGTTCCCGGGCCCGGTGTCCCAGCCGGTGACGGGGTCGTCGACGCGCCCGACGAGCGTGACGTTCGCGATGCCGCCGAGGTTGAGCGCGGCGGTCAGCCCGGTGCCCTGGTCGGCGGCGTCGCTCCCGAGCCACAGCGCGTCGAGCACGCTGACGAGCGGCGCACCGTGCCCGCCGGCAGCGACGTCCGCGACGCGGAAGTCGCTGATCACTGGACGCTTGACGTGCTCCGCGATCCACGCGGCGCTGCCGAGCTGGAGCGTCCCGCGCGTCCTCGCCCCGACCACCCAGTGGTAGATGGTCTGGCCGTGCGACGCGACGAGGTCCGCGTCCCCGCCGGCGACGTCGTCGATCGCGCGACGCCCCGCGCGCCCGAGCTCCTGGCCGATGAGGGTGTCGAGCTGCGCGACCTCCGCGACGTCGACCGCGGCGGGCGGGAGCGCCTTGAGGATGCGCTCGCGCAGCGCTGGGGGCCACGCGTACTCCGTGTGGCCGAGCGGGCGCACGCGCAGCGTGCCGTCGGGACCGAGCGAGAAGTCGGCGGCGGCCGCGTCGATCGCGTCGACCGACGTGCCGGAGGACAGCCCGAGGACGATCACGGGGTCACCTCCGCGGCGGGGCGGTCGAGCGTGCCTGGTGCCGCGTGTCCCGCGAGGAGCCCGACGGCGACCCGCGCGTTGGCGCGTCCGGTGCCGCACGCGACCACCACCGCGGCAGGCACGGTGCCGCCTTCTCCGGGGCGGCCGAACCACTGCTCGACGGCGACCGGGAACCCGGTGTGCACGACGACCAGCTCCGGCCGCGCCACGAGCAGCGCGTCGAGACGCGCTCGCTCGCCCGACCCCGCGACCGGCTCCCTCGTCAGGACGACGAGCGGTCGGTCGGAGGCGGTGACGTCGGCGAGGACGCCCGACCACGTGTCCTCGTCCGCGGGCCGCAGGTGCCGCACGGACCCCGGGGCGAACGCCTCGTCCAGGGCGCGCTGCACGTGCTGGGCGGTGCGTCCTGCGGCGTGGTCGAACCGCAGGCGGAGGTCGACGACGTCGGGCACACCGGTCAGCGGGAGCGTCGGTGGTCCGCCCGTGGCCGGCCGGGCCACGACCCGGACGGCACGAGCGGCGGCGGCCGCCCCCACCGCCTCGAGGTCCGCGAGCGCCGCGAGGGCGGCCTCGGGCGAGCAGACCACGCCGGACGATGCCTGGCGCGCGCGCGTCGCGGCGAGCGCCCGGGCGGTGCGGGCGGCGGAGGTCCGCAGCCGGTCGAGCGTCACGCGGCCCGAGGCGACCGCGCCGACGAGCGCTTCCTGCGCCTGCCGGAACAGCGTCTCGTCGTCACGGCCCACCGTGGTCCCGAGGCAGAGCAGGTCGGCGCCGCCCTCGATCGCGCGGACGGCCACCTCGCCGACGTCGTGCGGTCCGTCGTCGGTCTCTTCCGCCCGGCCGGTGCCGGTGCCGGACCGAGAGCCGGCGTCCGCACCGCCCGCGTAGGCCGCGAGCGCGCCCATGTCGAGCGCGTCCGTGACGATCGGCCCGTCGAACCCCAGCGAGCGGGCGAGCTCCGCCACGGCGGGCTCGAGCGTCCCGGGCAGCGCCCCGAGGGCCGGGACCACGACGTGCGCGGTCATGAGCGCGTCGAGCCGCTCCTCGGGCGCGACGGCATCCCCGACGGTCGCCGCGAACGGCGGCAGGTCGCGGGCGCGGAGCTCGTCGAGGCTCGCGTCGACGACCGGGAGGGACAGGTGCGAGTCGACGTTCGTCGCGCCGTGCCCCGGGAAGTGCTTGCCGCACGCCCCCGCTCCGCCCGCGTGCAGCCCGCGGACGAAGGCTGCCCCGTGCCGCGCGACGAGCGTGGGGTCCGCACCGAACGAGCGCACGCCGATGACGGGGTTGTCGGGGTCGGAGTTCACGTCGACGTCGGGCGCGAGGTCCAGGTCGATGCCGGTCGCGGTGAGCAGGCGCCCGAGCGCACGCCCGACCGTCTCGGTGAGCGCGACGTCGTCGACCACGCCGAGCGCGGCGTTGCCGGGGATGCCCGACCCTGTCGCGGCCTCGAGCCGCGACACGTCGCCGCCCTCCTCGTCGACGGCGATCAGCAGGTCCGGCGCGACCTCGCGGAGGCGCGCCGAGAGCCTGGCAGTCGTCGCGACGTCGGGCGTGTTGTGGCCGAAGTAGAGCACGCCCGCGAGGCCGTGCCCGGCGGCGTCGACGAGCCACGCGGGCGGCTCCTGGGTGCCGGTGAAGCCCGGGAGGAGGACGCCGTTCACGGCGCGGACGACCTCGTCCGCGGTCGGGGCGCTCATCCCTTCACCGAGCCCGCGGTGAGGCCCGACGACAGGTTGCGCTGGACGAGCACGAAGAAGATCAGGACGGGCAGGGTGATGATCGTCGACGCGGCCATGACCGCTCCCCAGTCCGTGGTGTTCTCGCCGAAGAACTTCTGCAGGCCGATCGGCACCGTGTACTTGCTCGACTGCTGCAGGAAGGTCAGCGCGAAGATGAACTCGTTCCACGCGGTGATGAAGGAGAAGACGCTCGTCGCGACGACGCCGGGCGCGACGAGCGGGACGAGGATCTTCCAGAACATCCGGCCCCACGACGCGCCGTCGAGGTAGGCGGCCTCCTCGAGCTCGACCGGCACGGCCGCGACGAACCCGCGCAGCGTCCAGATCGCGAACGGCAGGGCGAACGCCAGGTAGACGACCGTCAGCCCGAGCAGCGAGTTGAGCATGTTGAGTGTGCGCATCTGGAGGAACAGCGGGATGACCAGCGCCTCGAGCGGCACCATCTGCACCATGAGGACCAGGACGAGCATCGACCGGCGGAACCGGAAGCGGAAGCGGCTCACGGCGACGGCCGCGAGCAGCGCGATGATCGACGACGCGAGCACCGTGCCGACCGCGACGAGCACGGAGTTGCGCAGGTACTGACCGAAGCCGCCGTCGTCGATCACCGTGAGGAAGTTGTCCCACGTGACGCCGGCCGGCAGGAGCCGGGCGCCGCGCGTCGCGGCCTCGGGGTCGATCGCCGAGGAGAACATCCAGTACGCGGGGAACAGCGAGAACAGCAGCAGCGCGACCATGCCGGCGGTCTTCGCGCCGGCGGCGCCGGGGCGGCGGCGGTGCGCTCGCAGGACCTGCGGGGTCCTCCCGCCCGGGCCGTCGGTGCTACCGGCGCCGTGGGGGGCCGTGCCACGGTCGAGGGTCGGGGCGCTCACAGCTCCTCCTCCTTGAACAGGGTGCGCATGTACACGAGCGTGATGCCGAGCAGGATGAGCGTGAGGAGCACGGCGATCGCCGAGCCCATGCCGTACTTGCCCTGCGCGAACGACTCGATGTACGACCACACGCCGAGGTTGAACACGTCCTTGTTGCCGCCGTTGCCGCCGGGCATGAGGTAGATCTGCGTGAAGACCTTGAAGTCCCAGATGGTCGACAGGATCGTCACGACGGCGAACACCGGGCGCAGGATCGGCGAGGTGATGGACCAGAAGCGGCGCCACGCCGAGGCGCCGTCGACCTTGGCGGCCTCGTGCAGCTCGTGCGGGATGGTCATGAGACCGGCGAGCACGGTGATCGCGACGAACGGGAAGCCGTGGTGCACGACGTTGAGCGTCGCGATCGCGTAGAACGACAGGCGCTCGGTGAACCAGTTGACCGTGCCGGGCTCGATCGCCCCGACGCCCTCCAGGACGGACGCGACGAGTCCGTTGAGCGGGTCGAAGATCCAGATCCACACGTACGTGCCGGTGATCGCGGGCACGGCCCAGGCGACCATGATCGCCGTCGCGCCGACACCCCTCCACACCGGCCCGAGCGTGTTGAGGAACAGCGCGACCGCCGTGCCGAGGACCACCGTGAGCACGACGCACGCGAGCGCGAAGAGCACGGTGTTCGGCAGGACGACGGTCCACAGATAGCTGTCGCCGAGGATGTCGGCGTAGTTCTGCAGGCCGATCCAGTTGGACTCGCCGCTCGCGATCTGGCGCAGCCCGTAGTCCTGGAGGGACAGCAGCACGACGCGCACGAGCGGCCACAGGAGCAGCACGCCGAGCACGACGAGCGCCGGGCCGAGCAGCAGCCAGGGTCGCAGGGCGGACCGGTGCCCGAGTCCGGGTCGGCGCCGCGGCGGGCGGGTGGGGGTGGTGGCCGAAGGCGCCGGTGCGCCCGGTCCTGCCGGGTCCACCGAGGCGCCGGGAGCGGCTCTCAGGTCTGCCATGGTCGTCCTTGCGTGTCGTCCGGGCGCGTCGGCCGTGCGGAGGGGTTCGGGCGGGGCGACGAGCGCCGGGCCGCGGGGATCGCCGCGGCCCGACGTCGGTCGCGTCCGGTCAGGAACCGAACGTCTCGTCCATGTCGGCGGCCGCGGTGTCGGCTGCCTCCTGGACGCTCGCGCTGCCCGAGAGGATCGACTGCAGCATCGTCTCGAGGGTCTTCTTGCCCTGGATCTGCCCGTACAGCGGCGTCACCGGCACGGAACGGCCGGCCTCGACCATCTGCTCGGCGAAGGGCGCCACCAGCGGGTCGTCCTCGGCGATGACGTTCTCGAGCAGCGACGTCTGGCCCGGGAAGTAGCCGGACTGCTGTCCCCACTCCTCGGCGAAGTCGCCCGTCGACATCATCTCGACGAACTCCCAGGCGAGGTCCTGCTTGTCGCTCTCGGCGAAGACGCCGAGGTGCGAGCCGCCGAGGAAGGAGTCGGACAGGCCCTCGGTCTGGCCGGGGATCGGGAAGGCACCGATCTTGCCCTCCATCTCGGGGACATCGGCCAGGATCTTGCCCGGGGTCCACGACCCCGAGATCATCATGCCGACCTGACCCTGCTCGAACGCCGCGAGGAGGTCGGTCTCCTTCCACGTCGTGGCCGCGGCCGTCGAGAAGTCGTGCTCCGTCGCGAGGCCCGTGTAGAACTCGAGGCCCTCGACCGACGCGGGAGAGCTGATCTCCGACGTCCAGGTGTCGCCGTCCTGCGTCGCGAGGTCGCCGCCCGCGCCCCAGACGAACGGCATCGCGCCGTACTGGCTGTCACCTGCGACCGGGAAGGGGATGATCTCCGGGTTCGCGGCCTTCAGCGCGTCGGCCGCCTCGACGAGCCCGTCCCACGAGGTCGGCGGCTCGATGCCCGCGGCCTCGAACAGGTCCGTGCGGTAGACGATCGACCGGACGCCCGCGTACCACGGCATCCCGTAGATGCCGCCGTCGAGCGTCGCCGACTCGAGCAGGCCCGGCACGAGGTCGTCCTCGAGGCCGGCCTCGGAGATCCGGTCGGTGAGGTCCGCGAGGGCGCCGACCTCGGCGAACTCGCCGGTCCACGTGGTGCCGACCTCGGCGACGTCGGGCGTGGTGCCGCCCGCGATGGAGGTCGTGAACTTGTCGTGGGCGCTGGCCCACGGCTGGAACTCGATCTGGAGGTCGGCGCCCGTCTCTTCCTTGAAAGCGGTCGTCACCTCGTCGAAGAACGCGTCGGCGTCGGGGTTGGTGCCCTCCATGATCCAGACGGTGAGGGTCTCGCCCGTGAAGTCGCCGGAGCCGGAGTCCGCGGAGCCGTCCGCGTCACCGCCGCCGTCCGACCCGCCGCACGCGGACAGCCCGAGTGCGAGGAGGAGGGTGCCCGTGACGGCCACCGTGCTGCGTCGCTGCATGCCGTGACACTTCCTTTCTGGTCGGCCGCTGGGGAGACGGCCGGGTCGTGTGCCCTGATGTGCCGCGCGCTGCCGAGGCGGCTCGTGCGGCGTGAAACTTACTTCCATCAGTGAGCGTATGCGTGAAGATTACTGCCAGCACGCGACGAACGGAAGCCAGGCGCACAGATGTTGCACGTTCTTAACGATCCCCGGCACGTGCGGTCCGCCCGTGCCCGCGAGGTAGGCCCACGGTCGGCGAAGCAGTACCGCGGTCGGCGACGTAGTACCGCGGTCCGGTGAAGTAGTACCGCAGCCCGCGAAGTAGTACCGCAGCCCGCGAAGTAGTACCGCGGTCCGGTGACGTAGTACCGAGGTTCCGCGCGCGGCGCGCCCTACGTGCGCGTCACGGCACGCGCGCGGTCCACTCCGGCGTCGAGAACTTGGTCCGGGCCAGGTCCTCGGCCAGCGCGCGCTCCTCGGGCGTGACCTTGCCCTCGACCGTGCTGTACCGGGAGCGGAAGTGCGCCTTGAACGCCTCGATGACGTCCTCGCGCGCCATGCCCGTCTGCGAGCGCACGGGGTCGACCCGCTTGTTCGCGCTCTTCGTGCCCTTGTCGGACAGCTTCTCGCGCCCGATGCGGAGCACCTCGGTCATCTTGTCGGCGTCGATGTCGTACGCCATCGTCACGTGATGGAGCACCGCTCCCCCGCGCAGGCGCTTCTGCGCCGCCCCGGCGATCTTGCCCGCCGGCGACGCGATGTCGTTGAGCGGCTTGTACGTCGCCTCCACGCCGACGTCGGCGAGCGCCCCGAGCACCCAGTCGTCGAGGAACGCGTACGACCGCTCGAAGCTCAGCCCTTCGACGAGCGACGCCGGGACGTAGAGCGAGTACGTGATCGTGTTGCCGGGCTCGACGAACATCGCGCCACCGCCGGAGATGCGGCGCACCACGGTGACGCCGTGCCGCTCGGCGCCCTCGGCGTCGACCTCGTTGCGCAGCGACTGGAACGACCCGATGATGACGGCGGGCGACGCCCACTCCCAGATCCGCAGGGTCGGGCCGCGCCGTCCGGCGTCCAGCTCCTCGGTGAGCACCTGGTCGAGCGCGAGGTGCATCGCCGGGCTCTCGGGCCCCTCGTGGATCACCTCGAACTCGTGGTCGTGCCAACCCGTCGCGTGACCCAGCGCGCGACGGACCGCGATCGCGACGGCCTCGGGCGAGAACCCGATCATCGTCACGTCGTCGCCGATCACGCCCTGGACCGCGTTCGCGAGCTGCGACACGGTCGCCGACTCCGGCATCCCGGTCAGCGCACCGTCGATGTCCTCGAGCGCATCGTCGGGCTCGAGGAAGAAGTCGCCGCTCACCGCGACACGGGCGAGCCGCCCCTCCTCCACCTCGATGTCGACCGCCACGAGCTTGCCACCGGGGACCTTGTACTCACCACGCACCCGCCCAGCCTAAGCCCGACACCCGAGTCCCGGGCCGCGGACCGGAGCGGGCGGGCCGGAGCGGGCGGGCCGGAGCGGGCGGGCCGGAGCGGGCGGGCCGGAGCGGGCGGGCCGGAGCGGGCGGGCCGGAGCGGGCGGGCCGGAGCGGGCGGGCCGGAGCGGGCGGGCCGGAGCGGGCGGGGTCGCGGGTCGTGGAGGGTCTGGCGGGAGGCCGCGAGGAACGAGCGGCCGGATGGTAGACCCGCGACCCCGCCCGCGGAGGCCCGCCCGCGGAGGACCACCCGCGGAGGACCACCCGCGAAGACCCACCCGCGAAGATCCACCCGCGAAGACCCACCCGCGGTTACCTCAGTCCCCCGAGCTCAGCGAGGTTCGACCCCCGCATGCACCAGCCCGAAGATCGCAGAGTCCGTCAACGCCTCCCACGCCGCCTCGATGAGGTTCGGCCCGACGCCGACGGTCGACCACGACGACGCGCCGTCGGTGGTCTCGATGAGGACGCGCGTGATGGCGTCGGTGCCCTGCTCGGTGTCGAGGATCCGGACCTTGAAGTCGATGAGCTCGAAGGCCTCGATCTCCGGGTAGACGCGTGTGAGCGCGAGGCGCAGCGCGTGGTCGAGGGCGTTCACCGGGCCGTTGCCCTCGCCGGTCGTGACGATGCGCTCGCCACCGGCGTGGAGCTTGACAGTCGCCTCGGCGGTGGCCTCGGTGCCGCGCGAACCGGTGCGCTCGATGATCGTCCGCCAGCTCTCGACGCGGAAGTAGCCCGGCCGCTCGCCCGTCATCTCCTCGCGCAGCAGGAGCTCGAAGGACGCGTCGGCGGCCTCGTAGGTATAGCCGTTCGCCTCGTCGTCCTTGACGCGGTTGGTCACGCGCGTGAGGAGCTCGCCCTGGCCCGAGAGGTCGAACCCGAGCTCGCGGCCCTTGAGCTCGATCGACGCGCGCCCGGCCATGTCGGAGACGAGCATGCGGATGTCGTTGCCGACGGCCGTCGGGTCGATGTGCTGGTAGAGGTCCGGGTCGACCTTGATGGCGCTCGCGTGCAGCCCGGCCTTGTGCGCGAACGCGCTGCCCCCGACGTACGGCTGGCGCGCGTACGGCGAGATGTTGGTGATCTCCGAGACGGCGTGCGCGATGCGGGTCGCCTCCTCGAGCCCGTCGCCGGAGAGGGTGCGCAGCCCGTGCTTGAGCTCGAGGTTCGCGACGACCGTCAGCAGGTCGACGTTCCCGGTGCGCTCGCCGTAGCCGTTGACGGTGCCCTGGACGTGCGCGGCGCCGGCCTCGACGGCGGCGAGCGTGTTCCCGACGGCGCAGCCCGAGTCGTTGTGCGCGTGCATCCCGAGCAGCGGGTCGCCCGGGAGCGCGTCCCGCCCGTGGGCGATCCCGACGGCGTCGCGGAGCTCGCCGACGATCTCACCGACCCAGGTGGGCAGCATCCCGCCGTTGGTGTCGCACAGCGCGACGACCTCAGCGCCCGCGTCGAACGACGCCTGGACCGCGGCGCGCGTGAACGCCGGGTCGTGCCGGTACCCGTCGAAGAAGTGCTCGGCATCCACGACGACGCGGCGCCCCTCACCCACGAGGAAGGACACGGTGTCGGTGATCATCGCGAGGCCCTCGTCGGGGGTCGTGCGCAGGGCGCGCTCGACGTGCCGGACGTCGGACTTGGCGACGAGCGTGACGACCGGCGCCTCCGAGTCGAGCAGGGCGCGGACCTGCGGGTCGTCCCACGCGCGCAGCCCCGCCTTGCGCGTGGCGCCGAAGGCGGCGAGCACCGCGTTCCGCAGGTGCAGCTCCTTGGCGGCGCGGCGGAAGAACTCGGTGTCCTTCGGCACGGCGCCGGGCCAGCCGCCCTCGACGAACCCGACGCCCAGCTCGTCGAGCAGCGGGGCGATCGCGAGCTTGTCCGCGACGGAGAGGTTCATGCCCTCCTGCTGGGCGCCGTCGCGCAGCGTCGTGTCGTAGACGTGGAAGACCCGGGCGCTGCGAGGGTCGGTCCCGGGGGTCGTCACCGAGGTCATGGTGCTTCTTCCTGCCGTTCGTCGTGTGGTGCCGGGCGGCGCCGCAGCGCGGCGCCGGGTGCCGTGCGACACCGCTCCCGGGAGGCCGGGTCGAGCCCTCGTGAGGCGACGGGCCCGGCGTCCGAGTCGCCGGGCTGGGGTGGTGCCCGGCAACAAAAAGACCCCCCGAGGGTGCGGGAGGTCTGCGCGTCCGGTGAGTGCTTCCGAACGCGCTACTCGATAATGAGGTGGGAGACGAGGTGTGTCACAGGGCACATCGTGCCACAGTCCGACAGGATGGACGAGAGCGTCCACCCAGTGGGCAATCCCTGCGGGCTCGGGTGCGACGCGACGCGACCGACGGAGGAGTGACGATGAGCGACCCGACACCCGGGTACGACCCGCAGAACCCCCAGACCCGACGCTACGGGCAGCCGCCGGCCCAGCCGCCCGCCGCGGCGCCGGGCCAGCCCCCCGCGCTGCCCCCGACGCACGACCCGCGCGCCGACTTCCCGGAGCCGCAGCGCACGGTGAGCCCCGCCGACCCACGCCTCACGGTCGAGGCCGGGCGCTTCTGGGCGGGCGCCGCCGCGACCGCTCTGGTCGCCGCGCTCATCGGACTGATCGGCGTCATCGTGTTCGAGCGCATCTTCACGATCGAGCTCGTCCCGCCCCCCGATCTCTTCTCGACCGGTTCGCAGCAGGCGGCGTGGGCGATCGACGGCGCGATCCTCGCGATCCTCGCCGCCGGGCTGCTCCACCTGCTCATCCTCAGCACGCCGCGGCCGCGCGCGTTCTTCGGCTGGATCATGGCGCTCGTCATCGTCGTCATCGCCGTCCTGCCGTTCGCCTGGACGAGCGACGTGACCGCCGCGGCGCTCTCGGGCCTCATCAACCTGCTGATCGGCATCGCCGTGTGGTCGCTGCTCGCCGGGGTCGCGGGGCGCACCATCGTGCGGCGCCCGGCCGTCTGACCGCTGCTCCCCACGTGCCCGACGCCGGGGCGCACCTCCACGCGGACGTGCGCCCCGGCGTCGGGCACGAACGGAGAGACGGAACGGCTCAGGCGAGGCGGCGCAGCCAGCCGTGCCGGTCGGCGGAGCGGCCTGTCTGGATGTCGGTGAGCTCGGTCCGGATGGTGAGGGTGAGCTGCCCGGCGTCGCCGCCCGCGATGGTCTCGTCGAAGTCGGAACCGGCCAGGCGACCGATCGGCGTGATGACCGCCGCCGTCCCGCACGCGAACACCTCGGTGACGGACCCGTCGCGGATGCCGGCGAGGAGGTCGGTCAGCGGGATCCGTCGCTCGACGACCTCGTGGCCGCGGTCCGTGAGGAGCTGGATGATCGACGAGCGCGTCACGCCCTCGAGGATCGAGCCGCTGAGCTCGGGCGTCTCCACCGACCCGTCGGCGCGCACGACGAACACGTTCATGCCGCCCAGCTCCTCGAGGAAGGTCCGGGTGCTCGCGTCGAGGAAGCACACCTGCTCGCACCCGTGCTGCTGCGCGACGACCTGCGGCAGGAGGCTCGAGGCGTAGTTGCCCCCGCACTTCGCGGCGCCGGTCCCGCCCGCGCCCGCGCGGCTGTACTCGCGGTCCACCCAGATCGACACGGGCTTCACGCCGCCCGAGAAGTACGGCCCGACGGGCGACGCGATGACGAGGTACTCCGCCTCGAGCGACGGCCGCACGCCGAGGAACGCCTCCGACGCGTACATGAACGGGCGCAGGTACAGGCTCGCCTCCTCCCCCGTGGGCACCCACTCGACGTCGGTGCGCACGAGCGCCGTGACGGACCCGACGAAGTCGTCCACGGA
The DNA here is from genome assembly GCF_055181235.1 of Cellulosimicrobium sp. So1_17. Classification (NCBI taxonomy): domain Bacteria; kingdom Bacillati; phylum Actinomycetota; class Actinomycetes; order Micrococcales; family Promicromonosporaceae; genus Cellulosimicrobium; species Cellulosimicrobium sp. So1_17. Next base: position 51,038 of record NZ_CM143702.1, on the reverse strand, counting down.
GAGGGCGGGCAGCGCCAGGCGGTGCGCCGAGCGCGCGAACCGCGCGGCGTTCGCCTCGGGGCGGAACGTCCACACGGAGCCGTCGGCGTGCCGGTACGCCTTCATGCCCTCGAAGATCTCCTGCCCGTAGTGCAGGACGGCGGTCGCCGGGTCGATCTGCAGCGGACCGTACTTCTCGATGCGCCGGTCGACCCACCCGTCGGTGGAGTTCCAGCTGATCCGCGCCATGTGGTCGGTGAAGACCGTGCCGAACTTGGGGGCGGCGATCGCGGCCTCGCGCTCCGCCGGCGGGCGGGGCGCGTCGGAGCGACGCACGTCGAACAGGGCGATGAGGTCTTCCGTCGAGGAGGACGGCTGGTGCTGCGCTGCAAGCGGGGTGCTCATCATGAGGCCTTTCACCTGGCGACCCGGGTGGTCTCCGCCTAGTTTTCCACGACCGCTCGCCCGGTGCGGGCAGCACGACGTCGCGACGGCGTCACCGGGTCAGAACGAGTGGGGTTCCGGTCCGGGGTGACGACGACCGAGGCGTGGGACTGGTCCGCCGGTGCCGCAGCACCGGTCGAGGGCTCAGCCGGCGACGCGAGCGGCGAGCTCGCGGCCCACCTCGGCCGTCGAGCGTACTCGGCCGCTGCGCTCGGCACCGCGGTTGGCCAGGTCCGCCGCGACGGCTGCCTCGACGCGCCTCGCCTCGTCGGCGAGCCCGAGGTGGTCGAGGAGCAGGGCGACGGACAGGACCGTCGCGGTCGGGTCGGCCTTGCCCTGTCCGGCGATGTCGGGCGCCGACCCGTGCACCGGCTCGAACATCGACGGAGCGGTGCGGTCCGGGTTGATGTTCGCGGACGCTGCGAGACCAATGCCGCCGGTGATCGCCGCGGCCTGGTCGGTGAGGATGTCGCCGAACAGGTTGTCCGTGACGATGACGTCGAAGCGCGACGGGTTCGTGGTGAGGAAGATCGTCGCGGCGTCGACGTGCAGGTAGTCGGTCGTCACGTCGGGGAAGTCGGCGTTCACGGCCTCGACGGTGCGGCGCCACAGGTGGCCCGCGTGCACGAGCACGTTGTGCTTGTGCACGAGCGTGAGGTGCTTGCGCGGACGTGCCTGGGCGCGGGCGAACGCGTCGCGGACGACGCGCTCGACGCCGAACGCGGTGTTGACCGACACCTCGGTCGCGATCTCGTGGGGCGTCCCGGTGCGCAGCGCGCCGCCGTTGCCGACGTACGGCCCTTCGGTCCCCTCGCGCACGACGACGAAGTCGATCTCGCCCGGGTCGGCCAGCGGCGACGTCACGCCCGGGTAGAGCTTGCCCGGGCGCAGGTTCACGTAGTGGTCGAGCGCGAAGCGCAGCTTGAGGAGCAGCCCGCGCTCGAGGACGCCGGACGGCACGCTCGGGTCGCCGATGGCCCCCAGGAGGATCGCGTCGTGCCCGCGGATCGCCTCGAGGTCGGCATCCGTCAGGGTCTCCCCCGTCGCGTGCCAGCGCCGCGCACCCAGGTCGAACGGTGTCGTCGTGACCTTTACGTCCGTACCGGTGAGCACGGACTCGAGCACGGCGAGGCCCTGCTCGACGACCTCGGTCCCGATGCCGTCGCCGGCGACGACTGCCAGATCAATGGTGCGCGTCATGCCGTCGACCCTACGCCGCCAACCATCCCTCGGGACGCTGGTCTCACCTCTCGGACGTGGTTCTGCACCCGAACGTCGGCCGTTCGACCACATCCCGGAGCAGCTCGCTCAACCGATAGGGAGCTTCGTCGTGCAGTCGATCTTGGTGAACGGACGCCCCTTGGAGTCGACGGACGTGCCGGCGGGACCGTAAGCACGACACCCGGTGTATCCCGCGTCGGTGCCCGACGGGGCCGGCGCCTCCGGGGTGGGCGGCGAGGCCGGAGGGGCGGGTTCGGCGCCCGAGCCCGACGTGCTCCCGGCACCGGGGCTCGCCGCACGGTCCGCCGCGGCACGGCGCTCCTGCTCGGCACGCGCCGCCTCCTTCTCAGCAGCGACCCGGGCGGCCTCTTGCTCCTCTGCGGCCACACGCTGCTCCTCCGCCGCCCTGGCGGCCTCCGCCGCCTCCGCGGCGAGCCTCTGCTCCTCGGCCGCCCGGGTCTCCTGCTGTCGCGCCTGGGCGGTGGTCACGCGGCCCAGGGCGTCGTCGCGCTGAGCGACAAGGCCGTGGCGGGTGGCGTCAGGAAGGCCCAGCGCGCGCGCGCCGTCGGACAGGAGGACCGCGTCCAGTGCGCCACCTGCGAGGGCGAGCGCCGCGAGCGTCTCACCGTAGGCGTCGAGGTCGTCGAGAGTCGCTCCGCTCGTGGGTGCCCCGGCGAGGGCCTGCGTGACCTGGCCGTCGAAGGCGGCGACCTGTGCCGGCACGGTGCAGGCGATGTCCGTCGCGTACAGGCCGACCCCGTTCGCCTCGGCATCGGCACGGGCGCGCTCGATCTCGTCGTAGAACCGGTCGTCGCCGTCGACCACCAGGGTCTCGGCGAACCCGGCACGGGCGATCTCGGCGTTGACAAGGTCCTCGTCGTGGAAGACCGCCGCGAGATCACGGTCGTACCTGTCCGTCCGGACGGCGTCGTGCGCGAGCTCGACCTCCGTGCCCACGGGCAGCCGGTCGGCCAAGAACCGCGCGGCCTCCGGGCCGAGACACTCGACGGGGTGGTTCGGGTCGACCGACTCCGGCGTGTCGATGTTGAGCAGACGGACGCGCCGCTCCTCGCCGTCGACCTGCACGTCGATCGTGTCCCCGTCGACCACCGCGGTCACCACGGCGGTCGTCGTGTCCTCGCACGCGGTCGTCAGGAGGGTCACGACGAGGGCGAGCGGAATGATCGTCGCGACAGGACGGGAGGCGGCTCGGCGCCCCCGGAAGATGGTGGTGGGCACCGCGGAGTCCTTCGTGCTGGAGCGCCCAGCCGACGGACGGGGCGCACCATCGTCCCACGGCGAGGCCGCGCGGCGAAGTGCCCGACTTGCGCCGCAAGCCCCGAGCAGGCACAGTTAGGAAACTTTCTTAAGACCACTCTAAGGACGGCGATGACCGATCCCTCCGCGTCGAGGATCCCCGGGACACCCGGGCTGCTGCGCACGATCAACGACCGCGCGGCGCTCGAGCTCCTCCTCGACGAGGGGCCGATGACGCGCTCGCAGATCGGCGACCGCACCGGCGTCTCGCGACCGACCGCCTCCCAGATCGTCGCACGGCTCGAGCAGTCGGGTCTCATCGAGCCGACCGGCGTCGTCCAGGGCTCGCGCGGCCCGCAGGCGGTGACCTACGCGGCGCGCACCGACGTCGTCGTCGGGCTCGCCCTGGACGTCCTGCCCTGCGGTGTCCGGGCCAGCGTCGTGGACGCCTTGGGGCACCCGCTCGGGGACACGGTCGTCCGGTCCGGTCCGGACCGGACAGCGGTCGACGACGTCCGTACCGCGTGGCAGGACGCGTGCGCGGCCGCAGGGGTCCCGCAGGACCGGGTCGCGTGCGCCGTCCTCGGGGTGCAGGCCGCCCCCGACCCGCGCAGCGGTGACCTCACCCTCGTCGGCGAGCTGCCCGGCTGGCCGCGTCGCGGGCTGCGCGCACACCTCGAGAACGCGCTCGGCGTCTCGTTCCGCATCGAGAACGACGTCAACCTCGCCGCCATCGCCGAGCGTGACGCCGGACGCGGGGACTCCACCTTCAGCCTCCTGTGGCTGGGCGAGGGCATCGGCCTGGGGTCGTGGGTCGACGGGATGGTCCACCGCGGGACGGCGGGCGGCGCCGGTGAGATCGGCTACCTGCCCGTGCCGGCCCACCACATCGACGACTCGGTCAACGCCCAGGACCTCGTCGGCGGGTTGCGGGTCGTCGAGATCGCCGCCCGCGCAGGGATCCCCGGCGTCGCCGAGGGCACTCCCTACGACACGGTGGTCGACGCTCTCGTCCGGCACGTCGGGACACCCGCGTCGGACGCGTTCGTCGCGGACCTCGCGCGGCGCGTGGCCGTGGTGCTGCAGCCGGTCGTCGCGATCCTCGAGCCCGACGCCGTGGTGCTTGGCGGCCCCACCGGCGTCGTGGGCGGCACGGCGCTCGCGGAGGAGACCGCCCGCCTGCTGCGCGCGACCGACCAGGCGACGGGCTCGATCGTCACGAGCGCCGTGCCCGAGCTCGCCGTCCTGCGGGGCGCGCGCTCCGTCGTCGCGCAGGACGTCCGAGCGCTCCTCCTCGCCGCAGCCGGCCGTCCCGGGCACGCACCGGCCGCCATGCCCACCGTCTCGGGGTAGTCCTCTTCCCTGCCCCGCCGGGTGACGGCCGACCGAACGTGGCACGGCCGGCCGTCACCCACCCCCGCGTCACCGGGACCGTGGACCTGACGTCGACGAGCTGTGCTACCTCGGGTACCGCAGCTCGAACCGCTCGCACACCACCGGCATGTCCTCGGGCACGTCCCGGCCGAGGACGCGGGCGAAGTAGCGCCGGTGCCCCTCGCGCCACGCCTCGAGCGACCCGTCGTCCTCCCCCTCCGCGAGCGCGAAGTCCGCGTCGACGTCACCGAACGGCACGACGTCGACCGCCGTCGCCCGGATCAGCGCGCGAGGGTGCCCCGCGCCGTCGAGCAGGATCGACAGCTCCCCCTTCTCGGGGACGGGCGTCTCGTCGTCGTACTCCCACAGCGACGACGAGGTCGACGTCTTGGCACCGGAGAGGACTGCCGCGAGCAGCGAGTCGGCGAGCTCCGGGTTGTCGCCGAACGACCAGGCCGCGGGCGGCATCGTCTCGGTCACCCCCGTACCGACCACGACGCCGATCTTGCCGAGCCCTGCGCTCGGTCGCGCGACCTCCCAGAAGGCGAGGATCTCCTGCGCCTGCTCGTCGGTCGCGCCGACGAGCTCGAGCGGCTCCGCCGCCTCCGGCCCGCCACTGTTCTCGCCGCCTGCCATCGGGTCCCCCATCGGTGCCGTCATGCCCTCATCCTGTCCCACGACGCGTCGAAGTGCCCGGTCTTCGCCCCTTCGTCCCGGTCGTGTCGCCCGGCACGCCGACGGGGTGGGAGACGCGCGCAGCACGCGTCACCCACCCCGAGAGGCGTGGCAGAAGCTCGGTCAGCAGCTCAGCGAGCAGCCGACCCGTCGGTGTAGTCCGCGTCCTGCTGCTTCCACGCGAAGAGCGCACGCAGGTCCTTGCCGACCTTCTCGATCGGGTGCTGGGCACCCTGCTCGCGCAGGCGGTGGAACTCCGGGGCGCCGGCGTCCTGGTCGTCGATGAACCGCTGCGCGAACGCGCCGGACTGGATGTCGGCGAGGACGGCCTGCATGTTCTCCTTGACGTGCGGGTCGATGACGCGCGGGCCGGAGACGTAGTCGCCGTACTCGGCGGTGTCGGAGACGGACCAGCGCTGCTTGGCGATGCCGCCCTCCCACATGAGGTCGACGATGAGCTTGAGCTCGTGCAGCACCTCGAAGTAGGCGATCTCGGGCTGGTAGCCCGCCTCGGTGAGGGTCTCGAAGCCGTACTGGACGAGCTGCGAGACACCGCCGCAGAGCACGGCCTGCTCGCCGAACAGGTCGGTCTCGGTCTCCTCCGTGAAGGTCGTCTTGATGACGCCCGCCCGCGTGCCGCCGATGGCCTTGGCGTAGGACAGCGCGGTCTCCCACGCGTGGCCCGAGGCGTCCTTCTCGACGGCGATGATGTCGGGGATGCCGCGGCCCGCGACGAACTCACGACGGACCGTGTGACCCGGTGCCTTCGGTGCGACGAGGACGACGTCGACGCCCTCGGGAGCCTCGATGTAGCCGAAGCGGATGTTGAAGCCGTGCGCGAACGCGAGCGTCTTGCCGGCGGCGAGGTTCGGCTTGATCTCGTCGTTGTAGATCGAGCGCTGGTGCTGGTCCGGCGCGAGGATCATGATCAGGTCGGCCCAGGTGGCGGCCTCGGCGACCGTCTTGACCTCGAAGCCCGCGTCGGTCGCCTTGGCGATGGACTTCGAGCCCTCCTTGAGCGCGATGACCACCTGGACGCCCGAGTCGCGCAGGTTCATCGCGTGCGCGTGCCCCTGGCTCCCGTAGCCGACGACCGCGACCTTCTTGCTCTGGATGATGGACAGGTCGGCGTCGTCGTCGTAGAACAGCTCAGCCACGGTGGATCTCCTGGTTCTTCGGTGCGGTGCAGGGGTCTGCAGGTCTGGTGCGAGGGTAGGTGATGGTCAGGCCGACCGGACGACGCGTTCCAGCGCTCGGTCGGTGATGGAGCGCGCGCCGCGCCCGACGGCGACGGTCCCCGACTTGACGATCTCGCGGACGCCGTACGGCTCGAGCGCTCCGAGCAGGGCGTCGAGCTTCTCGCCCGTCCCGGTGGCCTCGATCGTCACGGCGTCGGGGACGACGTCGACCACCTTGGCGCGGAACAGGTTGACGACCTCGAGGACGCCCGTGCGGTTCGCGCCGTCGGCCCGGACCTTGACGAGCAGGAGCTCGCGCTGCACGGACGCCGCGGCGTCGAGCTCGACGATCTTGATGACGTTGACCAGCTTGTTGAGCTGCTTGGTCACGTGCTCCAGGGGGCGCTCCTCGACGTCGACGACGACGGTGATGCGCGAGATCTCCTCGTGCTCCGTCGGCCCGACGGCGAGCGAGTGGATGTTGAACGCGCGGCGTGCGAACAGCCCCGCGACGCGCGTGAGCACGCCGGGCTTGTTCTCGACGAGCACGGAGAGGGTGTGGCGGGACATGGCGGTCAGTCCTCCAGTGACAGGGGTCGGATCGAGGCTGCATTCCGCTGCAGCCGAGTGCCTTGCTTCGCTGCGGCCCTCAACTTCCGCTGCATATCGCTCAGTCCTCCCGATCCCACGCGGGCGAGATGCCACGCGCGTACTGGATGTCGTCGTTGCTCACGCCGGCGGCGACCATCGGCCACACCATCGCGTCGCGCGAGACGTTGAAGTCGATGACGACGGGGCGGTCGTCGATCTCCATGGCCCGCTTGATCGCGGTGTCGACGTCGCCCGCCGACTCCACGCGGATGCCCTCGCAGCCGTAGGCGTCGGCGAGCTTGACGAAGTCGGGCACGCGCGCGGTCCCGTGCCCGGTGTGCAGGTCGGTGTTGGAGTAGCGCTTGTCGTAGAACAGGGTCTGCCACTGGCGCACCATGCCGAGCGAGCTGTTGTTGATCAGCGCGACCTTGATGGGGATGTCGTTGATCGTGCAGGTGGCGAGCTCCTGGTTGGTCATCTGGAAGCAGCCGTCGCCGTCGATCGCCCACACGGTCGCGTCGGGACGTCCGACCTTGGCCCCCATGGCCGCGGGGATCGAGAAGCCCATCGTCCCGAGACCGCCGGAGTTGAGCCACGTGCGCGGGTGCTCGTAGCGGATGAACTGCGCGGCCCACATCTGGTGCTGTCCCACACCGGCGACGTACAGGGCGTCGGGCCCGGCGATCTCGCCCAGCCGGGAGATGACGTGCTGCGGCGAGAGGTGGCCGTCGTCGGGCTCGGTGTACCCGAGCGGATAGGTCTCGCGCCAGTCGTCGATCTGGTGCCACCAGGCCCCGAGGTCGGGCTTGCCCTGGGCCGCGTGCTCGCGCTCGAGCTCCGGGACGAGGTCGGCGAGGACCTCCTTGAGGTCGCCCACGATCGGGACGTCCACGTCCCGGTTCTTGCCGATCTCGGCGGGGTCGATGTCGGCGTGCACGATCGCGGCGTGCGGGGCGAAGCTCGACAGCTTGCCGGTCACGCGGTCGTCGAAGCGCGCGCCGAGAGCGACGATCAGATCGGCCTTCTGCAGCGCAGCCACGGCGGGGACGGTGCCGTGCATGCCGGGCATGCCGAGGTTCTGCGGGTGGGTGTCGGGCACCGCGCCGCGCGCCATCAGCGTCGTGACGACGGCGGCGCCGGAGAGGTCGACCAGGCGGCGCAGCTCGGAGGTCGCGTCCGCCCGGACCGTCCCGCCCCCCACGTAGAGCACGGGGCGCCGTGCGGACACGAGCAGGCGCGCGGCCTCCTTGATCTGCTTGCTGTGCGGCTTGGTGACCGGGTGGTAGCCGGGCAGGTGCACGTCCTGCGGCCACGAGAACGTCGTCCGTGACTGCATCGCGGACTTCGCGATGTCGACGAGCACCGGGCCGGGACGTCCCGTCGAGGCGATGTGGAACGCCTCGGCGATGGTCCGCGGGATCTCGTCGGGGTCGGTGACGAGGAAGTTGTGCTTCGTGATCGGCAGGGTGATGCCGACGATGTCTGCCTCCTGGAAGGCGTCGGTGCCGATCGCACCGGCCGCGACCTGACCCGTGATCGCGACGAGCGGGATCGAGTCCATGTTCGCGTCGGCGATGGGCGTCACGAGGTTCGTCGCGCCGGGGCCCGACGTCGCCATGGTGACGCCGACCCTGCCGGTCGCGTGCGCGTAGCCCTGCGCCGCGTGCCCGCCGCCCTGCTCGTGACGCACGAGGATGTGGCGCAGGCGCTTGCTGTCCATGAGCGGGTCGTACGTCGGGAGGATCGCACCGCCGGGGATGCCGAAGACGACCTCCGCACCGGCCTCCTCGAGCGAGCGGACGATCGACTGCGCGCCGGTCATCTCCTCGCCGGGCGCCGTCGGCTGGGCGGGCCGGACCTGCGCGCGGCGGGTGTCGCCGCGCGGGGCGACCGTCGCCGGCGACGGGGCGGGCTTCGGCGTCGCGGCGGGTGCCGCGGCCCCCGGTCGCGGGGGTGCCGGGGTAGGACCCTGGGCCATGGTGTCTCCTGCGTGTCGTGGTCTCGGTCCGGCGGGCACCCCGTGCGGGGTGCGCCGCCGGTACCGGAGCGGACCGTGGTGGTGCGGTCGTGCTGGTCGCGCGGACGTCTGCCGGTGGTCGCGGGTCTCGCGGTGCGGCAGTCGCGGTGGCCGTGGTGGGCCGGTCGCGCCGTGCTTCTCGGATGCAGTTCTGCTGCTGTGCTGGTTCGTGGCAACAAAAAACCCCTCGAACCCGGGATGCCGGGCTGGACGAGGGGTGAGCGCGCTGACGAAGCCTGGTGGCGTGGCCTCAGCCGGCGCGCTCAGGAAGTACTACGAGGAGAATCGTCTGCACGTCATGGGACTGTACGCGCATGTTTCGGGGATGTCACGTACCGAGGCGCCCGTCTCACGGGATGGGACGAGGTCCCGTGCAGCGCTCCTGCGCCGTGCCGGCCCGGTGCTCCGACGTGCGACCCGGCCCTCGAGGCCGGGCCGCACGTCGGAGCGGGTCTCAGGACACGTCGCGGCGGCGGAACACCGCGGCGGCGAGCACGGCCAGGACGACCGTGGCCACGCCGACGACGAGTCCGCCCTGCGTCATGGACACGACCCGTTCGGCCCCCTCGCACAGGGTCCCGGTCGCGTCGGTCTCGCACGTCATGACCCAGTAGCTCGTACCGCCCTGGACCCACGCGAGGAGGTTCGTGGGGAGCGACCAGCGCTGGAGCTCGTCGAGGGCGGCGACCGCGATCCTCTCGAGCACGAGCCACCCGACGACGACCCCGAGGGCGGCGGCGGCGTGCCGGACGAGCGTCCCCAGGGCGACACCGATCGCCGCGAGCGCCGCTGTCGCCACCACGGCGCGAGCGGCCAGGCCCGCGAGGTCCACCCAGGTCTGCGCGGTCACCGTCCCGAGCTGGTCGTTCGCCGCGTACGCCCCCCACGCCCCGCCGACCATGACGAGCGCTGCGACCGCAGCGAGAGGAACCACCCCGGCTCCGGCGGCCACGAGCTTCGACCAGTACACGCGACGACGACGGGGCTCGAACGTGAGCCAGAGCCCGATCGCTCCGGTCGAGAGCTCGGCCGTGACGAAGGTGATGCCGATGACGAGACCGGCGAGCGCGAGGAACGGGAGCTGCGTCGTGAGCGTCTGCACGCCCGTCGGCGGCCACGTCTCCGCCTCGCCCACGAACGTCGGCACCGGCGTGAGGAAGTGCTCGAGCCGGGGCTCCCCGTCCTCGCACCCGAAGTCGATCGCTGGATCCGTCTCGCGAGCCCGCTCCTCGTCCTCCTCGCACTGCGCCAGCCCCTCGTCCTCCCACCACTCCTGCTGCTGCGCGAAGACCGTCTCGGCCGCGGCGACCTCCGCGGGCGGGGTCGGCCGGCTCCCGAGGAACGCGACGAGCACGGTGAGGAGAGCGACGGCGACGGTCGCGGCGGACAGCCAGCGGATCGCCGACCGCGCGCGGTACCGACGCAGCTCGGCGTGGACGAGCCGGTTCACGCGGCCACCTCCTCGGCGTGGGCGCCGCGGCGCGGTCGTGCGCGGTCGGCGGCCTCGGCCTGGGCCGTGAGGTCGAGGAAGACGGACTCGAGGTCCGCCTGGACCGGCACGAGCTCCGTCACCCACAGGTCGTGCGCGCCCAGAGTGCGCGTGATGTCGGCGGCGTCCGTGACGCCGTCGGCCAGCAGGTGCCTGCCCTCCTCCCGGACGGTGATGCCGGCCGCGCGCAGGAGCGCCGCGGCACGGGTCGGGTCCGCGACGCCGACGCGCACGGAGGCGCCGCCGGCCCCGATGAGCTCGTCCACGCGTCCGCTCGCGACGAGACGGCCGCGCGCGATGATCGAGACGGTGTCGGCGACCTGCTCCACCTCGGCGAGGATGTGGCTGCTCACGAGGACCGTCTTGCCGCGGGCCGCGAGGCCGCGCATGGTGTCGCGGATCTCGCGGATCCCGGCCGGGTCGAGCCCGTTCGTCGGCTCGTCGAAGATGAGGAGGTCGGGGTCCTTGAGGAGCGTCGCGGCGATCGCGAGCCGCTGCTTCATGCCGAGCGAGTACCCGCGGTAGCGGTCGCGGGCCCGCTCGGCGAGGCCGACCTCCTCCAGCACCTCGCCGACGCGCCCACCGGGGGCGCCGATCGCCGCCGCGAGCAGGTCGAGGTTCCGGCGGGCGGTGAACGCGGGGAAGAACTTCGGGGACTCGACGATCGCGCCGACGCGCCCGACGACGTCGGGCAGGTGTCGCGGTACCTCCTGGCCGAAGATGCGCGCCGAGCCCGAGTCGGCGCGGACGAGGCCGAGGAGCATCCGGATCGTCGTGGTCTTGCCCGACCCGTTCGGCCCGAGGAAGCCGTGCACGCCGCCCACGGGGACCACCAGGTCGAGCCCCTCGACGCCGACCGCTCTCCCCCGCCGGCTCCGGTACGTCTTGCGCAGTCCCCGCGTCTCGATCGCGGGCACCTCCGCCGTGCTGTGCACCCGTGCGCTCCCCTCTGCGACCGACGTCGCGGCCCCGACGCCCGGCGTCGTCGCCGGCTGCGAGGAGCCTAGGGCATGCTTGGTGCTCAGCGGAACAAGATCCTACGCAGACATGACCGCCCCCCTACCTGCGAGGGAGGGTCGAGCGCCGACGCAGGACCACGCCCTCCCACGGCCTCAGGTGCCCGACGTCGCCGGCCCGGGCCGCGTCGTCGGGCACGTGGTGGGTGGCCATCAGGACGGTCGAGCCAGCCCACCCGTCGACGACCGCCGACGGCACGTCCTGCGGCGCCCCGCCGACGTTGACCAGGACCAGGAGCTCGTCACGCACCCACGCCGCGTCGGGACCAGCGCCGTCCGACGGCGCGTCGAGCGCACGCGTGAACGCGTAGACCGCTTCGTGCTCCGGGAGCAGCATGCGGAAGTCGCCGAGCGCGACGACCGGCACGTCGTGGCGCAGCGCGTGGAGGCGGCGGTAGAAGTGGAGGACGGAGCTGTCGTCGGCCCACGCCGCCTCGGCGTTGACCTCGACATGGTTCGGGTTGACCTCGAGCCAGGGTGTGCCCGTCGTGAAGCCGGCGTGCTCGCTCGCGTCCCACTGGACGGGCGTACGGGCGTTGTCGCGGCCCATGGCGGCGAGGGCGGCGAGCATCTGCTCGGGGGTCGCGACGCCGTGCTCGACCATCTCGCGGTAGTGGCCGAGCGACTCCACGTCCTGGTACTGCTCGATGCGCGTGAAGTGCGCGTTCGTCATCCCGAGCTCCTCGCCCTGGTAGACGTACGGCGTGCCGCGGTGCAGGTGCAGCAGCAGGGCGAGGGCCTTGGCCGAGGCGACGCGGTGCTCGGGCGAGTCGTCACCGAACCGGGAGACGACGCGCGGCTGGTCGTGGTTGTCCCAGTACAGCGAGTTCCAGCCCGCCTCGGCGAGGCCCGCCTGCCACCGGCCGAACGTCGCCTTGAGGTCGGTCAGACGCATCGGCACCGGGTCCCACTTCGAGGTGCCGTGGTCGACGCCCATGTGCTCGAACTGGAACACCATGTCGACCTCGCGCCGCGCCGGGTCCGTGTAGCGGCGCCCGTGGTCGACCGTCACGCCCGGCGTCTCCCCCACCGTGAGGATCTCCCGTCCTGCCGCCCGGTACGGCGCGAAGACCTCCCGGTGCATCTCCGCGAGGTACTCGTGCACGCGCGGGCCGTCGGTGTAGTGCGGGCTGCCGTCGCCCAGCACGCCGTAGTGCACCTCGCCGTCCGGCAGCGACCCGTCGGGGCCGACCACCTTGGAGATCAGGTTGATGACGTCCATGCGGAAGCCGTCGACCCCGCGGTCGAGCCACCACCGCATCATCGCGTGGACCGCGCGCCGCACCTCGGGGTTCTCCCAGCCGAGGTCCGGCTGCTTGGTGTCGAAGAGGTGCAGGTAGTACTCGCCGCTCGCCTCGTCGAACGCCCAGGCGCTGCCGCCGAAGAACGAACGCCAGTTCGTGGGCTCGGCGCCCGGCGTCCCGGGCTCCATGCCGGGTCGCGCGGGGCGCCACCAGTACCACTCGCGCGTCGAGGAGCCCGTGCTCGCCCTGCTCTCCCGGAACCACGGGTGCTCGTCGCTCGTGTGGTTGACGACCAGATCCATGACGAGCTTCATGCCGCGCTGGTGCAGGCCCTCGATCAGCGCGTCGAGGTCGGCGAGCGAGCCGAACAGCGGGTCGACGTCCTGGTAGTCGCTGATGTCGTACCCGTTGTCCGCCTGCGGCGACCGGTACACCGGCGAGAGCCACACGACGTCGACGCCGAGCCGCTCGAGATGATCGAGACGCCGCAGGACGCCGGGAAGGTCCCCGATCCCGTCGCCGTCGGAGTCCTGGAACGAGCGCGGGTACACCTGGTAGACGACGGCGCGCGTCCACCACGGGGCGTCGCCCGGGGAGTCCGTGCCAGGCCAGCCGCCACGAGGCGCGTCGGGAGCGGTGTCAACGGCCGGGTTCGGGTGCGTCATGCGTCGGTGGTCCTCTCGCGTCAGACGGTGGGACCTCCACCCTGCCCGACGCCGCCGGCCTCGGCGACGCGACGGCGCGCGAGCCGCTCGCGCGCGGTGGCGCGAACGCGCCGGGTCCGCCCGTGCTCGGCGAGGACGGCCAGCGCTGCTGGGCCGTCGGCCTCTGCGACGACGCGTCGCTGAACCCAGTCCGACCACCGGTCGACGTCCTCCGCCGTCGGCGTCGCCCCTGTGCGGACGCCGCGCAGGACGGCGATCTCGGAGGCCCGGTGCTCCACCCGCCGTCGCTCCGTGGCAGGTGAGGCGGCGATCCACCGCGCCGGGTCCTCGGCTTCGTGCTCGAGCATGGCGAAGGCGACACCGACCGCGACCGCGGCATCGGGTTCGGCGTGCACAGCTCGGCAGAGCGTCGAGAAGAGCTCGGGGGCCCTCACGGCCCGCTGGTAGACGGCCCACCGCCAGTGCTCGTCGGTAGCGTCCCCCGTCATCGCCAGCGACAGGGCGAGGCTCTCGATCCACTCGCCGCCGCCGTGGGCGAGCGGTTCGTCGGGTCGGTCACCGTCGCGAGAGATCGAGCCCCGCGTCACGACACCCCGTCCCAGGCGGGCCGGCTCGACGAGCGCGCGCACGCCCGCGGCACGAGGACGGCACGCGCGGCGGCGACGCGACGGTCCGGGTCCATCAGGACGTCGACGTCGTCCACCCACTGCTCGACGGACCCGACGCCGAGCGGGAGAGCCCGCACCTCGGGGTCGACGACGGACGCCGTCATCGCTTCCGGCACCGGACCGATACCTCGGTACGGCCGACCCCAGAACGGGCCGAGCGCGCTCTCGGCGACAGGAAGCCCCACCTCGGCCTGGAGCGCGTGGAGACCTTCCACCGCACGGCAGATCGCCGCCTCGCGAGCCCGCCAGTCCTCGGCCGCGAGCGCCGCGTGCAGCGCGGGAGCGAGCGCACCTGCCCGCGGCAGCTGCGCGAAGAGCGTGCCGAACCACTTGGCGTAGGGCGGCCAGCGGCGTTCGAGGAGGAAGCCCAGGTGCATCGCGACCCGCACCAGTCGCGCGGCGACGACACGGGAGCCGAGGTCGTCGCCGCGGTCGCCGGTGCGCCCGACGAACGGCAGCTCCTGCCCGAGGCGCACCCAGTCGGTCGCGACGACGTACCGCCACAGGTCCTCCGGGTAGCGTGCGAGGCGCTCGCGCGCAGCGGTGAGGCGGCCGTCGGTGTCCGTGAACACGGGACCGGCCGTCACCTCGAGGACCGCCTGACCGGTGAGCGCGAGCCAGTCCGCCACGCTCATCGGCCGCGTCGCGTCCACCCCGAGGCGGGACGTCACGAACGCGCCCGGAGCGGCGACCTCGACCTGGTGCGGGCCGTGCGGCGCCCACGTCGTCGCGAAGCGCGTCGGCAGCCCGGCGAACGTGGCCGGGAGCTCGGCGTCGAGCAGCGCGTCCACGGCCTCGACCATCGGCTCGTCGACGAGGAGCGTGAGGCGCAGCCCCCAGTCGTGGTCGCGGGACGTCGGGTCGTCGAGGCCGAGCACGTCCGACCCGCTGCCCAGTCGCGCCGTCGCGTACGGCAGACCGGGCCACCGCCCGCGCACGAGCGGTGCGACGACCTGCTCGTCGTAGCGGCGCGCGAGGTCTGCCCCGGTGTCCACCCGGTCATCCTGCCGGGACGCGCGCCGTGGCGCGACGACATTCCGGTGAGGAGTCGGCCACCGGCCCCGCGCAGCCGCACCGCCGGCGAGGACTCAGTCCCGAGACTGCCAGGTGCACACGCACGCCTCGTTGCCCTCCGCGTCCGCGAGGACCCAGAACGACGGCGCGCGGTCGTCCGACACCAGGTGCCCGCCCGCGGCGATCGCCGCCGTGACGCGCGCCTCCGCGACGTCGTGCGGGACGGTGACGTCCACGTGGATGCGGTTGCGCTGCGGTCGCGGCGCGTCCATCTGCTGGAACCAGAAGGCCGGCGCGTGCGTCGTCGGGTCCGTGAGCGCCGGCGCGGCCGAGGTGTCGGACGCGTCCTCGTCGTACCCCAGGACCGCGCGCCAGAACGGCTGGACCGACGGACCGACGAGGGCGTCGATCGCGATCTCGAGCTCCTGGACGGCCGCCGGGGCGGCGCGGAGGTCGAGCTCGCGGGCGGCGTCGGAGATGCGGCGCGCGAGCTCGACGTCGCGGCGGCTCAGCCCGCCGACGTCGTGCGACGTGAGCCGGACGGTGACCGTTCCATAGCGCAGGTCCACGTCCGGGTGGTGGTCCGCCGCCTCGGCGAGCTCGCCGATCGCGTCGACGAGCTCGACGCCCGCGGTGAACGAGCCCGTGCGGAACAGCGTCTGCGCCGTGGCCAGCAGGACCCGCCAGTCCTCCACGCCGTCGCTGTCGTGGAACTCTCGCGCGGTGATGCGGTCGCCCGTCGCGTCGGTCATCTCGGAGCCTCCCGGTACGTCGATCGTCCCTGGCCGTCCAGTCCAGCCTCACGGTAGCGAGACCTGCCCGGGCACGCCCGCCCGAGCCGTCCTATGCTGGCGCCCGTCGCCGCCCCACGAGCGCGGTGACCTGCCGGCGTCGTGCGCGCTGGGGCGACAGCGCATCACGAGGCACGACGTCGGACCGGAGGACACACCGTGGGCAGCACGCTGGACGACCTCCCTCGGGTGGACGACCTGCCCGGACTCGCGCGCGCCACGTTCGCCGAGCGGTCCCCGTCCTCGGGGGCGTCCGCCGAGCCGGCGGTCTGGTGGGGCACGGTCGAGCGGTGCGCCCCCTGGGCGGCGCCGCTCGGTGCCCGCGTCCTCGACGCGGACGAGCGGGACCGGGCGGACCGGTACGTGGACGACGTCGACCGTGCGACCTACGTGGTCTCGCACGTGGTCCTGCGCCTGCTGCTCGCGCGCGAGCTGTCGTCGACACCCGAGGAGCTGGCGCCACGACCGTCGCCGTGCCCGTCGTGCGGCGGTCCGCACGGCAAGCCCGTGCTCGACGGCGGCCCCGAGTTCTCCCTCGCGCACACGCGCGGCGCGTTCGCCGTCGCGATCGGCCCCACACCCCTCGGCGTCGACGTCGAGGGCACGCCCGACGACCGCGTGGTGCGCAGCATCTCCAGCTCCCTCCACCCCCGGGAGCGGACGGAGATCGCCGCGCACGGCCCGACGGCGCGGGGCTCGGCCTTCGCCCGGGCGTGGACGCGCAAGGAGTCGTTCCTCAAGGCGCTCGGGACCGGGCTCTCGCGCGACCTCTCGCTGGACGACGTCGGAGCGGGAGACACCCCACGCTCCCCCGCCCCGGGCTGGCACGTCGCGGACGTGCGGCTCGAGGCACCGTTCACGGGCGCCGTCGTGTGGTGCGACCCGGACGCCCCGCGCGTCCCGGCCGACGACGCGCACCGCTGACGACCACGGTCCGGCCTACTGCTCGTCACGGCCGAGGGAGACCGCGACGTCGACCTCGTTGCCCTCGGGGTCGGCGAGCGTCCACCAGTGCGGTGACCGGTCGCGCACGAGCCGTCCGCCCGCCGCGAGCGCCGCGTCGACACGAGCCTGCGCCTGGTCGTGCGCGACGAAGACGTCCACGTGGATCCGGTTCCGCTGCTCGCGGGGAGCGTCGAGCTGCTGGAGGAAGATCGACGGACCCCGCAGGAGAGGGTCGTACAGGTCGGTCTCCTCACGCGTGGCGTACGCGAGGACGGCGGCCCAGAAGTCCTGCACGGCGGGGATGTCGAGGGCGTCGAACGCGAGCTGGACGTCGCGCACGGTCGCCGGGTCCGCGGTCAGCCCGAGCTCGCGCGCCGCGGACTGGACCTTCTGGGCGAGCGCGAGGTCGGCGCGGGCGACCCACCCTTCGTCGGGCGGGCCGAGGCGCACGGTGACCCCGCCCGGCCGCAGGTCGACGTAGGCGTTCAGACCGGCGTCGTCGGCCAGTGCACCCGTCCGGCCGACGAGCTCGACGAGGTCCGACCAGGGACCCCTCCAGTAGGCGCTGACGCCCTGGAGGAAACGCCAGTCCTCGACGCCGGGCGCGGAGAGGAACGCGTCCGGCGTGAGCCACGGCTCCGGGAGCTCGAACGGGAACGTGTCCCAACCCTCCAGGTCGACCTCGTTGCCCTCTGGGTCGGCGAGCGTCCACCACTGGGGTGCGAACGCGTCGTTCGCCACGCGACCGCCGGCCTCCAGCACCGCGGCCTGACGCTGCGGGCGCACCTCCCGCGGGACGAAGACGTCCAGGTGCACGCGGTTGCGCAACGGCCGCGGCGTGTCCATCTCCTGGAACCACACGAACGGCCAGCGCCAGTGCGGGTCGACGACGTCCTCGTCGCCGGCGAGCTCGTGTCCCAGCGCGGTCGACCAGAATCGTCGCGCCGCGCCGACGTCCTGCGTGTCGATCGTCAGGTCGACCTCCTGGGCCGCGGACGGGTCGGGGGCGAGCCCGAGCCCGCGCGCCGCGTCGGACACCCGGCGAGCGAGCACCAGGTCGGCCTCGGTGAGCGCCCACACACCGTGCGTGATGACGCGGACCACGACGGCGCGCGGGCGCAGGTCGACGTCCGGGTGGTGCCTCGCCGCCTCCGCGAGCGCACCGACGCGCTCGACGAGGGCCGCGCCGTCGCGCAGGGACCGCGTCCGGAACGTGGCGGACGCGCCGCGGGCGAGCGTGCGCCAGTCCTGTGCGCCCTCCGACTCCTGGAACGACCGGGTGGTGACGACCTCGTCCATGACCCTCCTCGTGGCTCGCGGCCCGCTACTCGAGGATCGCGCCGCGCGATGCCGACTGGACGAGCTTGGCGTACTTGGCGAGCACCCCGCGGGTGAAGGTCGGCGGGAGCGGCACCCAGCCGTCGCGGCGCTGCTCGAGCTCCGCCGGGTCCACGAGCAGGTCGAGCGTCTTGTTCGCGACGTCGAGCCGGATGCGGTCGCCGTCGCGCACGAACGCGACCGGGCCGCCGTCGACGGCCTCGGGTGCGACGTGGCCCACGCACAGGCCGGTCGTCCCTCCGGAGAACCGGCCGTCGGTGAGGAGCAGGACGGTCTTGCCGAGGCCCGCGCCCTTGATCGCTCCGGTGATGGCGAGCATCTCGCGCATCCCCGGACCGCCCTTGGGGCCCTCGTACCGGATGACGACGACGTCCCCGTCCGTGATGGTCCCGTCCTCCAAGGCGTCGAGCGCCGCGCGCTCGCGCTCGAAGACCCGCGCCGTGCCCTCGAACACGTCCTCGTCGAAGCCCGCGGACTTCACGACGGCGCCCTCGGGCGCGAGCGAGCCGTGCAGGATCGTGATGCCGCCGGTGTGGTGGATCGGGTTGTCGAGCGCGCGCAGGATCTTGCCGTCGGGGTCGGGCGGGGCGATGGCCGCCAGGTTCTCGGCCACGGTCCGACCGGTCACCGTGAGCGCGTCGCCGTGCAGCAGCCCGGCGTCGAGCAGCGCCTTCATGACGACGGGCACTCCCCCGATGCGGTCGACGTCGTTCATGACGTACCGGCCGAACGGCTTGAGGTCGCCCAGGTGAGGGACCCGCGCCGCGACGCGGTCGAAGTCGGCGAGCGTCAGCTCGACCTCGGCCTCGTGCGCGATGGCGAGCAGGTGCAGCACGGCGTTGGTCGACCCGCCGAACGCCATGACCACGGCGATCGCGTTCTCGAACGCCTCCTTCGTCATGATGTCGCGCGCGGTGATCCCCCGACGCAGGAGCTCGACGACCGCCTCGCCCGACCGGTGCGCAAACGCGTCCCGGCGGCGGTCCGCCGACGGCGGCGCCGCCGACCCGGGCAGCGACATGCCCATCGCCTCGGCGACGGACGCCATGGTGTTCGCCGTGTACATGCCGCCGCACGCGCCCTCACCGGGGCAGATCGCGCGCTCGATCCGGTCGACGTCCTCGCGGCTCATGAGCCCGCGCGCGCACGCGCCGACGGCCTCGAACGCGTCGATGAGCGTGACGTCCTTCTCCGTGCCGTCGGACAGCTTGACCCACCCGGGCATGATCGACCCGGCGTAGAGGAACACGCTCGCGAGGTCGAGGCGGGCCGCGGCCATGAGCATCCCCGGCAGGGACTTGTCGCAGCCCGCGAGGAGCACCGTGCCGTCGAGCCGCTCCGCCTGGACGACCGTCTCGACCGAGTCCGCGATGACGTCGCGGCTCACGAGCGAGAAGTGCATCCCCTCGTGGCCCATCGAGATGCCGTCGGACACCGAGATCGTCCCGAACTGCAGCGGGTACCCGCCGCCCGCGTGCACGCCCTCCTTGGCGCCCTGCGCGAGCCGGTCGAGCGACAGGTTGCACGGCGTGATCTCGTTCCACGAGCTCGCGATCCCGATCTGCGGCTTCGCGAAGTCCTCGTCGCCCATCCCGACGGCGCGCAGCATCCCGCGCGACGCCGTCGCCTCCAGGCCGTCGGTGACCTGGCGGGAACGAGGCTTGAGGTCGGGTGCGGCATCGGTGTCCGTCATGCCCTCACTCTAGGAACCTCCCGGGCCGACGGCGAGGTAGAACCGCAGGTCGCGAGGTAGGGCTCCGAGAGCCCTACCTCGCGACCTGCGGTTCTACCTCGCGGTCGACGGGTTCAAATCAGCGACGCCGGATGAGCGACACGTCGCGCACCGCGCCGCGGTCCGCCGACGTCGCCATCGCGGCGTACGCCTGGAGCGCCGGCGAGACGTACCGGTCGCGGTCGACGGGCTGCCACGGGTTCTCGCGCGCCTCCATCTTGGCGCGGCGCTCGGCGAGCACGTCGTCGGGGACGTTGAGCCGGATGAGGCGCGTATCGACGTCGATCTCGATCTCGTCGCCGTCCTCGACGAGCCCGATCACTCCCCCGGCGGCGGCCTCGGGCGACACGTGGCCGACCGAGATGCCGCTGGACCCGCCGGAGAACCGGCCGTCGGTGATGAGCGCGCACACCTTCCCAAGCCCGCGGCCCTTGATGAACGACGTCGGGTAGAGCATCTCCTGCATGCCCGGCCCGCCCGCGGGGCCCTCGTAGCGCACGACGACGACGTGCCCGGGCTGGACCTGCTTGGTGAGGATCTTCTCGACGGCCTCGTCCTGCGACTCGCAGACGAGCGCCGTCCCCACGAAGTGGAAGACGTCCGGGTCGACGCCCGCGGTCTTGAACACGGCGCCGTCCTCGGCGAGGTTGCCGCGCAGGACGGCGAGGCCGCCCTCGACGGTGTACGCGTGCTCGACGTCGTGGATGCAGCCGTTCTCGGCGTCCGTGTCGAGCGACTCCCAGCGGTTGGACGTGGAGAACGCCTGCGTGGTCCGCACGCCGCCGGGCGCCGCGTGGAACAGCTCGACCGCACGGTCGGTGGCCTTGCCGCCGCGGATGTCCCAGTCGTCGAGCCAGGCACGCAGCGTGGGCGTGTGGACGGACGTCACGTCGTGGTCGAGCAGCCCTCCGCGGTCCAGCTCGCCGAGCAGCGCGGGGATGCCGCCGGCGCGGTGGACGTCCTCCATGTGGAAGCTCGGGTGGTTGGGGGCGACCTTCGACAGGCACGGCACGCGGCGGCTGATCCGCTCGATGTCGGTGAGGTCGAAGTCGATCTCGCCCTCCTGCGCGGCCGCGAGGATGTGCAGCACCGTGTTGGTGGAGCCGCCCATCGCGACGTCGAGCGCCATCGCGTTGGAGAACGCCGCCTTGGTGGCGATGGACCGCGGCGCGACGGAGTCGTCCTCGTCGTCGTAGTAGCGGCGCGCGAGGTCGACGATGGTCCGGCCGGCCTCGAGGAAGAGCTCCTTGCGCGCGGCGTGCGTCGCGAGCGTCGAGCCGTTGCCGGGCAGCGAGAGGCCGAGCGCCTCGGTGAGGCAGTTCATCGAGTTGGCGGTGAACATGCCCGAGCACGACCCGCAGGTGGGGCACGCGTTCTCCTCGACCTGGGCGAGCGCGTCGTCGGACACGTTGTCGTCGGCCGAGTAGTTGATCGCGTTGATGAGGTTGAGCGGCGTCTTCGCGACGCCGTCCGCCACGATCGCCTTGCCGGCCTCCATCGGTCCGCCGGACACGAAGATCACCGGGATGTTGAGCCGCAGCGCCGCGTTGAGCATGCCCGGCGTGATCTTGTCGCAGTTGGAGATGCACACGAGCGCGTCGGCGCAGTGCGCGTTGACCATGTACTCGACCGAGTCGGCGATGAGGTCGCGACTGGGGAGCGAGTAGAGCATCCCGGCGTGGCCCATGGCGATGCCGTCGTCGACCGCGATGGTGTTGAACTCCTTGGAGACGCCGCCCGCCTCGCGGATCGCCGACGCGACGAGGTCGCCCATGTCCTTGAGGTGGACGTGTCCGGGTACGAACTGCGTGTAGGAGTTCGCGATCGCGATGATCGGCTTCCCGAAGTCCTCCGCGCCCATGCCGGTCGCGCGCCACAGGGCGCGGGCTCCGGACATGTTGCGACCGTGGGTGGACGTCCGAGAGCGCAGGGGGCGGCTCATGTCGGGTCAGCTCCTTCGACGGGGGGCCGCGGTCGATCCTCCGGCCGCCGTGTCACATTACGCCTGTCACGAACCGCGCGAAGGGTGCGTCCGCGTCGTGGTCGTCACGCTACGTACGGGAGATCCCCGCCCGTGAGGGATCCCCGCTTAAACGTTACGTAAGGGTTGAACCGGACCCTGTCCGGTGCCACGGTGGTCGGGCGCGGCACGCCGGTCCTCGGCCGCCCGCAGCGAGAGCGACCGACGCGCACGGCGCCGGGTCGTCACGATCGAGGGGGCTCGTATGAACACGTCCATCACCGGGGCACCGCAGCACCGCGCCGCCGACGCGCCCGACGACGCGGCGCCGGGCGGTCCCGCATCGCCGGGTCCGCACCCGGCCCGTGCGGTCGTGACCCAGGAGCGCGTGGTGACCCGGGTGTCGGCCCGGCGGGCGCTCGCCCTGGCGCGGCTCGGGACGGCCGTCGTCTTCCTGTGGCCGTTCGCCGACAAGCTGCTCGGTCTCGGCTACGCCACGCCGCCCGAGCGGGCGTGGCTCGCGGGGACCGCTCCGACGCAGGGGTACCTCGAGCACGGCGCCCAGGGCCCGCTCGCGGGCACGCTCGCCTCGATGGCGGGACCCGCGACCGACTGGCTCTTCATGCTGGGCCTGCTCGGCACGGGACTGGCGCTGCTGCTCGGGACCGCGGTCCGGGCCGCCGCCGTGTGCGGTGGCCTCCTGTTCGCGATGCTCTGGCTCTCGCAGTGGCCCGTCGCCGCCGGGTCGAACAACCCCGTCGTCGACCAGCACGTCGTGGTGGTCCTGATGCTCGCCGTCCTCGCCACGACACTCTCAGGCGACACGTGGGGCCTCGGCCGCCGCTGGGCCCGCGTGTCGGTCGTGAGCCGGTCG
This sequence comes from Cellulosimicrobium sp. So1_17, assembly GCF_055181235.1. Lineage (NCBI taxonomy): Bacteria > Bacillati > Actinomycetota > Actinomycetes > Micrococcales > Promicromonosporaceae > Cellulosimicrobium > Cellulosimicrobium sp. So1_17. Next base: position 28,566 of record NZ_CM143702.1, on the reverse strand, counting down.
CCCTGGCTCCGGTGAGGACGCGTCGCGGGTCTGCGGTCCGCGCACGGTCGCAGACCCGCGACGATGGTGGCATGTCGACCTACACGCCGATCCCGCTCGAGCTGCGCACGAACCGCATGCTGCTCACGCCGGAACGCGAGGACGACGCCTCCTGGCTCGAGCGGCTGTTCGCCACGCGCGACGCGCCGCCGGTCGACCGGGCGGAGACGTTGCGGCGCATCCGGGCCATGGACGAGCTCGTCGCGCGCGGCATCGGCGCCCGCGTGCTGCGTCCGCTCGACGGCTCCGCCGCGCTCGGCTACGTCGCCGTGGTCGTCGGACGCACCTCGTTCGACGAGCCGGAGCTCGCGTGGGAGCTGCTCCCCGAAGCCCGCGGCCAGGGATACGCGACCGAGGCGGCGGCGGTCCTGCGCGACGCCGCGCTCGCGACGGGTCGGCGGCGGCTCTGGGCGACGATCCGGCCGGACAACCCCGCGTCCCGACGGGTGGCGGAGAAGATCGGGCTCGCCGTCGCGCGCACCTCGTCCGACGAGCGGGGTCCGGTCGAGTGGTGGTCCACCTCCGGCGACGACCCCGGTGTCCCGCCCGCCGACGTCCACCGCTGACCGTCACGCGCCGGCGGTGTGCGCGTCCTCGAGCTCGTCGGCGTGGCGGATGTGCCGCGTGACCCACGGCGCGAGCGCGAACAGGGCGAGCGCGAAGACGAGCGCGACCGCGCCGATCACCCCGAAGTACGCGGTGTCCGAGGCGCCCTCCGTCACCTGGACGACCTGCGCCGTGATGGCCTGACCTGCGGCCGGCGCGAGGAACCACAGCGCCATCGCCTGCGAGCGGAAGGCGCGCGGCGCGAGGAGGGTCGTCGCGGCGAGGCCGACGGGCGACAGGCACAGCTCGCCGAGCGTCTGGATCACGTAGACGAGCACGAGCACCCACGCGGGGGCCTTGCCGTCCCCCACGACCGCCGACGCGAGCGCCAGGAAGAGGAACGACACCGACGCGAGCGTGAGCCCGATCGCGAACTTGTTCGCCGTCGCCGGGCGGTCCCCGGTCTTCAGCCAGATCCACGCGAACACCGGGGCGAGCAGGATGATCGACAGCGGGTTCACCGACTGGAAGAACTCCGGACTGATCCCCACGCCGAAGATGCTCAGCTCGGTGCGGTCCTTGGCGAACGCCGAGAGGGTCGTGGCGGCCTGCTCGAAGATCATCCAGAAGAGCATCGCGGCGACGAACAGCGGGATGTAGGCGATCACGCGCGGTCGCTCGGCGTCGGTGACCTTCGGGGAGCGGTACATGACGACGAAGTACGCGATCGGCGCGAGGAACGCGAGGTAGGACATGGTGTCGATGAACGTCGAGATCCCGAACCCGCCGGAGACGACGACGGCGATCAGCCCCACGACCGCCACGCCCGCCGCGATGACGGCGAAGAGCCGCGCGATCTTCGCGCGCTCCTCCGGCCGGACGGGGTTGGGCACGTGGGCGCCCGCCTCGCCGAGGTAGCGGCGGCCGGCGACGAAGAAGACGAGCGCGACGCCCATGCCGACCGCGGCGACCGCGAACCCGGCGTGGTACCCGCCCCAGGCCCGCGCGGCGCCGACGAGGAACGGCGCGACGAACGAGCCGATGTTGATGCCCATGTAGAAGATCGAGAACGCCGAGTCGCGGCGCGGGTCGTCGCGCGCGTAGAGCTCGCCGACCATCGACGAGACGTTCGGCTTGAGCAGTCCCGTCCCGAGCGCGACGAGCGCGATCCCGACCATCGAGAACCCGACGCCCGGGACCGTGAGGCTCACGTGGCCGGCCGCGATGATGATGCCGCCGTACAGGACGGACCGCCGCGACCCGATGACCCGGTCGGCGAGCCAGCCGCCGACCACCGACAGCAGGTACACGCTGGTGCCGTAGATCGAGACGAGCGCGAGGCCGGTCGTCTCGTCGAGCCCGAGACCGCCGTCGGCGATCGTGTCCGTGAGGTAGAAGAGCAGGATGGCGCGCATCCCGTAGTAGCTGAACCGCTCCCACAGCTCGGTGGTGAACAGGGTCGCCAGGCCTCGCGGCTGCCCGAAGAAGGCGTGGTCGCCCTCGATGTGCCCGGCTGCCGGCCCGACGCCCGAGCCTGTCGCCGCGATCCCTGCGGCCGTCCCCGCACCGAAGGGCGGGGCCCCGGCGTCGGGCTCCGTCACCGCCTCGCGCTCGAGCCGGTGCGCGGCGTCGTCGTCGTCGCGCCCCTGGGTCCCGTCGCCCCGACCGCCCCTGTCCATGAGTGCGATGCTCCCACCGGCGAGCAGGACAGGCGACCGTTAGCGTGACCTGATGTCCTCGACCGCGTCCGCGATCTGGTGGTGCCGCCGCGACCTGCGCCTGGCCGACAACCCCGCCCTCGTCGCGGCCGTCGACGCCGCACGCCGGGACGACGGCGAGGTCGTCGCCCTGTACGTCCTCGACCCCCGGCTCCGGGACGTGGCGGGGAGCCCGCGGCTGTCCTACCTCGCCCGCAGCCTCGCCGCGCTCGACGAGGCGACGGGCGGCCGCCTCGTCGTGCGCCACGGCGACCCGCGCGACGTCGTCCCGGCGGTGGCGCGCGAGGTCGAGGCCGCGGAGGTGCACGTCGCGGCGTCCTTCGAGCCGTACGGGGTGGCTCGCGACGCGGCCGTCGAGACCACGCTGCCCGACGCCGGGGCGCGCCTCGTGCGCACCGGCTCGCCGTACGCCGTGGCGCCCGGCCGGGTGCTGACCAAGCAGGGCGGCCCGTTCCAGGTCTTCACGCCGTTCCGCGACGCGTGGGTCGAGCACGGCTGGCGCGACCCGGCGCCGCGCCCGCGCTCGGTGCCGTGGGCGGACGTCCGATCGGACGGCCTGCCCGACGATCCCGGGACCGACGCCGGCCTCCCCCCGGCGGGCGAGGCCGCGGCTCGACGCCGCTGGCACGCGTTCCTCGAGGACCACCTCGCCGGGTACTCGAGCGAGCGCGACCGCCCGGACCGGCCCGCGACGTCGGGCATGTCGATCCCGCTCAAGTGGGGCGAGCTGCACCCGCGGACGCTCCTCGCCGACGTCCGCGACGCCGTGCACGAGGCTCGCCACGACGGCGCCGACATCTCCGATGGCGCCCTCGCCTACCGCTCCGAGCTCGCCTGGCGCGAGTTCCACGCCGACGTCCTGTTCCACCAGCCGGGGGCGGCGCACCGGTCGCTGCGGGACGTGGTGCCCGACGACGCGTGGGCGACGGGCGCGGAGGAGGACCGGTTCCTGGCGGCGTGGGCCGCGGGTCGCACGGGCTATCCCCTCGTGGACGCGGGGATGCGCCAGCTGCTCGGCGAGGGCTGGATGCACAACCGTGTGCGGATGGTCGTCGCGTCGTTCCTCGTCAAGGACCTGCACGTGCGGTGGCAGCGCGGCGCGGCGCACTTCATGGCGCACCTCGCCGACGGGGACGTGTCGCAGAACCAGCTCAACTGGCAGTGGGTCGCCGGCACGGGACGGGACGCGGCGCCGTACTTCCGCATCTTCAACCCGGTGACGCAGTCGAAGAAGTTCGACCCGGACGGGACGTACGTGCGCCGCTGGGTGCCCGAGCTGCGCGGGGTGGAGGGGAACGCGGTGCACGAGCCCTGGACGCTGCGGGAGCAGCCTGGGGGCTACCCCGAGCGGATCGTCGACCACGCCGAGGAGCGGAAGGTCTCGCTCGACGACTTCGAGCGCGGTCGTCGCCGCTGACTTTTTATCAACCAAAGGGTTGACTGCTCTTCCCGACGCGCGTAGTGTCGTCATCAACCAAGTAGTTGAGAAGCAGTGGAGAAGCGAGCGGTCCTTCCCGCTCCGACGAGGGAGGTCCCGTGACGGCAGACCCGCTCTCGCGCGTGTTCTCGGCGCTCGCCGACCCCACGCGCCGCGACATGGTGGCCCGGCTCGCGTCGGGCGACGCCAGCGTCGGCGAGCTGGCCCAGCCGTACGACATGTCCGTCCAGGCGGTGTCCAAGCACCTGCGGGTGCTCGAGGACTCCGGCCTGGTGACCCGCACGACGGACGCCCGCCGCGCCCCCGTGCATCTCGAGGCGGAGGTCTTCGACCTCATGACGAAGTGGATCGAGCGCTACCGGCGCGAGGCCGAGGACCGCTACCGCCGCCTCGACGACGTCCTGCGCGACCTGCCCGACCGACCGGCCGGGCCCGAGAACGACCCGACGACGGGAGAAGCACCATGAGCACCACGAGCACCCACGAGACCGAGATCATCGTCCCGAAGGACGTCCCGACCGTCCGCATCGTGCGCGAGTTCGACGCGCCCGCGGAGAAGGTCTTCCGCGCCCACCTCGACCCCGAGGTGTTCGCCCGCTGGAACGGCCCGCGGTACCTCTCGCAGCGCAACGAGCACTGGGACGTGCGCACGGGCGGCGCGTACCGCTACGTGCAGGTGGACCCCGACGGGAACGAGTACGCGTTCTTCGGGAGCGTCCACGAGGTGCGCCCGAACGAGCTCATCGTCCAGACGTTCACCTACGAGGGGTTCCCCGACGGCGTCTCGCTCGACCGGCTCCAGTTCGAGGACCTCCCGGACGGGCGCTGCCGTCTCACGGCGACGTCGCTCGTCGACTCGTTCGAGGGTCGCGACGGCTTCGTCGCGAGCGGCATGGAGGTCGGGATCCGGGAGGGCTACGAGCAGCTCGACGAGATCCTCGCCGAGGGCTGACCCCGCGGCACGACAGCCCCCACGACGACGGACGCGGCGCGACCCCCACCAGCGGGGTCGCGCCGCGTCCGTGCGCGCGGGCGGGACCGGCGACCGGACGGGTCAGGCGTCGCCGCGTGCGAGCAGCCGACCGGTCGGGCGGTCGAAGGTGATCTCCTCACCCCGCAGGTACGTCGCGACGACGGCGCCCGACAGCGCGCGGTCCGCGTACGGGGTGATGGGGTTCTTGTGGTGCAAGCGCGTCGGGTCGACGACGAACGCCGTGTCCGGCTCGACGACCGCGAGGTCCCCGTCCCGGCCGAGGGCGATCTCGCCCTTGCGGCGCAGACCGGCGATGCCGGCGGGCCTGGCCGACATCCACTCGACGACGCGCGCGAAGGGGATGCCGCGCGTGCGCGCCTCGGTCCACACGATCGAGAGCCCGAGCTGCAGCGAGGACACGCCGCCCCACGCCGTGCCGAAGTCCCCCGTCTCGAGCTCCTTGAGGTCGGGCGTGCTCGGCGAGTGGTCGGACACGATGCAGTCGATCGTCCCGTCGAGCAGGCCCTCCCAGAGCAGCTCGCGGTTGTCGATCTCCCGGATCGGCGGGCAGCACTTGAACTGCGTCGCGCCGTCGGGGATCTCCTCGGCCGCGAGCGCCAGGTAGTGCGGGCACGTCTCGACCGTGAGGCGGACCCCCTCGCGCTTCGCGCTGCGGATCATGGGCAGGGCGTCCGAGCTCGACAGGTGCAGCACGTGCGCGCGGGCGCCCGTCCAGCGCGCCGTCTCGATGACCGCGGCGATCGCGACGTTCTCCGCGCCGCGGGGCCGCGACGCCAGGAAGACGTCGTAGTGGTCGCCGTGGGGCTTCGGCGCGCGGTCGATGGCACGCGAGTCCTCGGCGTGCACCAGCATGAGGCCGTCGAAGTCGGCGAGTACCCGCAGGTCCTCCTCGAGCTCGTCGGGCTCGAGGTAGCCGAACTCCTCGACACCCGAGTGCAGCAGGAAGCACTTGAAGCCGAACACGCCGGCGTCCCACAGCGGACGCAGCTCGGCGCCGTTCCCGGGCACCGCGCCGCCCCAGAACCCGACGTCGACGAACGCCTGGTCGCGGGCGACCTTCTGCTTGAGCTCGAGCGCTGCGACGTCGACCGTCGGCGGGATCGAGTTGAGCGGCATGTCGACGATCGTCGTCACGCCACCCGCGGCGGCGGCCCGCGTCGCGGACGCGAACCCCTCCCACTCGGTGCGGCCGGGCTCGTTGACGTGCACGTGCGTGTCGACCAGGCCGGGGATCAGCACCTGGTCCGCCGTCAGCTCGACGACACGCCGCCCTTCCAGCCCGGCGCCGAGCGGCTCGATCGCCGTGATGACGCCGTCGGTCACGGCCACCTCGCGCGGCTGCTCCCCCGACGCGACGAGCACGCGCTCGCCGCGCACGACGAGGTCCGGGACGCGGTCGGCCGCCGTCGCACCCCTGCCGGTCTCTTCACCCGTGCTCATCGCACCACTCTCCACTTCTCGTGACCGCGCCGCTCGCGCGGCGCGGTCACGTCTCGTCGTCCGGCCGTCGTGGTCCGTCGCTCAGTCGAGCAGGGCCGACGCCGTCGGGGCGTCGTCCGCGGAGATCGCGAGCGCCTCGAACTCGTTCACGGCGTCGATCCCGGCGGCCCCCATGGCGATGTTCGTCACGCGCTCGAGGATGACCTCGACCACCACGGGCACCTTGTACTCCTCCGCGAGGCCCTGCGCCTTGGCGAACGCCTCGCCGAGCTCGTCCGGGTCGGTGACGCGGATCGCCTTGCACCCCAGGCCCTCGGCCACCTTCACGTGGTCGACGCCGTAGCCGCCGATCTCCGGGGAGTTCACGTTCTCAAAGGAGAGCTGCACGTGGTAGTCCATGTCGAACGCCCGCTGCGCCTGGCGGATCAGGCCCAGGTAGGAGTTGTTCACGACGACGTGCACGTACGCCAGGTTGAACTGCGCGCCGACCGCGAGCTCCTCGATCATGAACTGGAAGTCGTAGTCGCCCGAGAGCGCGACGACCTTCTCCGCCGGGTCGTCGGCGAGCGCCTGCACGACGCCGAGCGCGGCCGGACCGGTCCAGCCCAGCGGGCCGGCCTGGCCGGCGTTGATCCAGTGCCGCGGCTCGTACACGTGGAGGAACTGCGCCCCGGCGATCTGCGAGAGACCGATCGTCGTGACGTACCGCGTGTCGCGGCCGAAGGACTTGTTCATCTCCTCGTACACGCGCTGCGGCTTGATGGGGATCTCGGTGAAGTGCGTCTTGCGCTGCAGCGTCGCCTTGTTGTGCTGGACCTGCTCCACCCACGCGGAGTAGTCGCGCGCCGTGCCCGCGGCCTTGCGCTCGCGCGCCACCTCGACGAACAGCTCGAGCGCCGCCCTCGCGTCGGAGACGATGCCGAGGTCCGGCGCGAAGACGCGGCCGATCTGCGTGGGTTCGATGTCCACGTGGACGAACGTCCGCCCGTCGCGGTAGACGTCGAGCGCGCCGGTGTGGCGGTTCGCCCACCGGTTGCCGATGCCGAGCACGAAGTCCGACGCCAGCAGGTTCGCGTTGCCGTACCGCTGCGACGTCTGGAGCCCCGCCATCCCGGCGGCCAGCGGGTGGTCGTCACCGATGACGCCCCAGCCCATGAGGGTCGGGACGACGGGGACGCCCAGCGTCTCGGCCAGCTCGACGAGGAGCTTCTCGCCGCCCGCGTTGACGATGCCGCCGCCCGCGATGAGCACCGGCCGCTCGGCCGCGAGGAGCATCTCGATCGCGCGTTCGGCCTGGGCGCGCGTCGCGGCGGGCTTGTTCACCGGCAGCGGCGCGTACGTGGCCGGGTCGAACTCGATCTCCGCGAGCTGCACGTCGATCGGCAGGTCGATGAGCACGGGACCGGGACGGCCCGAGCGCATGGTCTGGAACGCCTGCTGGAAGACCTGCGCCACCTGTCCCGCCTCGAGGACGGTCTTGGCGAACTTCGTCACGGGCTTCGCGATGCTCGCGATGTCGACCGCCTGGAAGTCCTCCTTGTCGAGCTTCGCGACGGGCGCCTGGCCCGTGATGCACAGGATCGGCACGGAGTCGGCCCACGCGGCGTAGAGGCCCGTGATCATGTCGGTGCCGGCGGGGCCGGAGGTCCCGATGCAGATGCCGATGTTGCCCTCCCGGGCGCGGGAGTACCCGTCGGCCATGTGGGAGGCGCCCTCGACGTGACGGGCGAGGACGTGGCGGATGCCGCCGTGGCGCTGCATCGCCGAGTAGAAGGGGTTGATCGCGGCACCGGGGAGGCCGAAGGCCTGCGTGGCGCCCTCGATCTCGAGGATCGCCACGGCGGCGTCGACCGCGCGCATACGAGGCATGGTTCTCTCCTTGCTGGGGGTGACTTCGTCGTCGGTGTGGGGTCAGGAGTCGAGGCGTCCGGACAGGCGCTCGACGCCGCGGAGCAGGCCCGAGTGGTCGAGGTCGCCGTCGCCGTTGGCGAGGGCCGACCCCATGAGCTGCGCGACGAGCGCGCCGAGCGGTACGACGACGCCCTGCTCGCGGGCCGCGGCCGTGACGATCCCGAGGTCCTTGTGGTGCAGCGCGATGCGGAAGCCCGGGGTGAAGGACTTGTCGATCATGTTCTGCTTCTTCTGGTCGAGGACCTTCGACCCGGCGAGCCCGCCGCCGAGCACCTCGAGCGCGCTGGGCAGGTCGACGCCGTACGCCTCGAGGAAGGCGACGGCCTCGGCGAGCGCCTGGATGTTGGCGGCGACGATGAGCTGGTTCGCGGCCTTGACGGTCTGACCCGAGCCGGTCGGGCCGACGTGGACGACCGTCTTGCCGACGGCGTCGAAGACCGGCCGCGCGGCCTCGAAGTCGGTGGCGTCGCCGCCGACCATGATCGACAGCGCGGCGTTCTTCGCACCGGCCTCACCACCGGAGACCGGGGCGTCGAGGTAGCGCAGGCCGCGCTCGCGAGCGGCCTCGGCGAGACGGACCGTGACGTCGGGCCGGATCGACGAGAAGTCGATGACGAGCGTGCCCGGCTGGGCGTTGTCGAGGACGCCGCCCTCCCCGGTGAGGACCTGCTCGACGTCCGGGGAGTCGGGCACCATGACGGCGACGACGTCGGCGGACTTCACGGCGTCGGCGATCGAGCCGGCGGCGGTGCCGCCCGCCGCGACGAGCGGTGCGGTCTTCTCGGGGCTGCGGTTGTACCCCGCGACCTGGTGCCCGGCCTCCTGGAGGTGGACGGCCATGGGGCTGCCCATGATGCCGAGGCCGATGAAGGCGATGCTCTGCTTCGTCATGTCGTGCTCCTTGCGTGCGGAAGGTCGAGGGAGGAGGCCGGGCGCGCCGGCTGCTGCGCTCGTCGGCGCTGGTCAGCGCTGGTCGGTGGGCAGCCAGGCGAACGGGTCGGCGGCATCGGTCTTGTACTCGAGACCGATCCAGCCGTCGTAGCCGCCGGCGCGCAGGTCCTTGGTCCAGCGGTCGATCGGGAGGTCGCCCGTGCCGGGCTCGCCGCGTCCGGGTGCGTCGGCGACCTGCACGTGGGCGATGCGGCCGCGGTAGGTCGACAGGGCGGCGTCGACGTCGTCGCCGTTGACGGACAGGTGGTAGACGTCGAACAGCAGGCCGACGTTCGTCTCGCCGTGGTCGGCCGCCACGCGGTCGATGACGCGCACCGCGTCCGCCGCGGTCCTCAGCGGGTAGGCGGGGGCGCCGCTCACCGGCTCGACGAGCACCGTGCCGCCGATCCGTGCGACGGCTCGCGCCGCGAGCGCCAGGTTCTCCGCGCCGAGCTCGTCCTGCTCCTCCGGCGACACGCCTTCCTGGCGGTTGCCGTAGAGCGCGTTGAACGCGCGGCAGCCGGTGCGCTCGCCGATCTCGGTGACGACGTCGAGGTTGGCGCGCAGGTCCGCCGAGCGGGCCGGCCACGACACCAGGCCGCGGTCTCCCCCGGGCATGTTCCCGGCGTCGAAGTTCAGGCCCGTGAGCTGGACGCCGGCCGCCTCGATCGCCCCGACGAGGGTGTCGACCTCGTCGCGCGACGGCGTCGGGGTCGCGAACGGCCACCACAGCTCGATGCCGCGGAAGCCCGCCGCAGCGGCGGCGGCCGGCCGCTCGAGGAGCGGGAAGTCGGTGAGCAGGATCGAGCAGTTGACGGTGTACGTCGGGTCGTCGGTCGCGTTCGTCATCGTCGTCTCCCGGAGTGTCGGGTCCCACAGCGCCGCCTCGGTGCGCCTTCCATTCTGCGGAACTTTTCTTCTGCTGTATGGAAGTGTAGGCAGTCCCGCGCGCCGCAGTCAACACCTGACCGGACCCCGAAGCACCGGCTGCCCGTTGTGGGCATGGAAAGGGCCCGGTCTCGCGCGCGAGACCGGGCCCTTCTCATGCCCACAGCACTTCAGGAGCGTCAGCGGCGGTCGAGCCTGACCTGCCGGTTGACGTCCTTGTAGAGCAGGTACCGGAACGGCTTGGGGCCGCCCGCGTAGCAGGCCTGCGGGCAGAACGCCCGGAGCCACATGAAGTCGCCCTCCTGGACCTCGACCCAGTCCCCGTTGAGGCGGTAGACGGCCTTGCCCTCGAGCACGTACAGCCCGTGCTCCATGATGTGCGTCTCCGCGAACGGGATCGACCCGCCCGGCTGGAACGTCACGATGTTGACGTGCATGTCGTGCGCGAGGTCCTCGGGGTCGACGAACCGTGTCGTCGCCCACGCGCCGTCGGTGTCGGGCATCTCGCGCGGTGTGACGTCCTGCTCGCGCGTGACGAACGACGTCGCGCGGTGCCCGGCGATCGGCTCGTACACCTTGCGCACCCACTGGAACGACGCCTTGGCGTCCGACCGGTTGTGCAGGCCCCACCGCTCCCCCGCCGCCAGGTAGGCGTAGCCGCCCGGCTCGAGCACGTGCTCGGCGCCGTCGAGCGTCAGGACCAGCGTGCCCTCGGTGACGAAGACGACCGACTGGACCGTCTCCTCGTCCTCGCCCTGGTCGGCGCCGCCTCCCGGCGCGACCTCCATGACGTACTGCGCGAACGTCGTCGCGAAGCCCTCGATCGGCCGCGCGAGCACCCACAGCCGCGTGGCCTCCCAGCCCGGCAGCTTGCTCGTGACGATGTCGCGCAGCACGCCGCGCGGGATCACCGTGTACGCCTCGGTGACGATCGCGCGGTCGGTGAGCAGCTCGGTCTGGCCGGGCAGGCCGCCCTGCGGCGTGTAGTACCGGGTGCTCTGGGTCATGTCTCTCTCCTCGGGGTCGTGACCGGCGCGGGCCGGCCGCGCGGGTGCGGGGTGTACCGGTGGTGTGGCGTGTGCGTCAGCCCGCGACCGGCTGCGGGGCGTGGCCCGTGACGCGGACACGGTCCAGGCCGTCGAGGTCCAGCCCCGTCGCGGTCCGGACCTCGGCCTCCGTGAGCGCGCCGCAGTCGACGCCGCGCCCGAGGAACCAGGCCATCGCCTTCGCGGTGGCGGGCTCGTCGAGCACGCCGCCGCCGTCGGGAACGAAGCCCACGTAGGCCGCGAGGCGCGCGAGCGCCGCCGTGGCACCCTCCCGGTAGAACGCGTAGGTCGCGGCGAACCGGCTCGGGAGCTGGGCCGGGTGCAGGTCCCAGCCCTGGTAGTAGCCGCGCTCGAGCGAGCGCCGCACGAGCCGCCCGTGCAGGCGCCACGCGGCGTCGACGGCCTCGGCGTCACCGACGGGCAGCACGTTCGTGGAGCCGTCCGACAGGCGTACCCCCGTGCCGGCGACCGCGAGCTGCATGACCTGCTTCGCGTGGTCGGCCGCCGGGTGCTCCATCGACTGGTAGGCGGCCGCGATCCCGAGCGAGGCCGAGTAGTCGTACGTGCCGTAGTGCAGGCTCGTCACCCGGCCCGGGGCCGCGTGCACGAGCCGCGCGACCGCGGCGGTGCCGTCCGCCGCGAGGATCGCCTGGGGCGTCTCGACCTGGACCTCGAACCGCAGGCTCCCGGGCTCGAGCCCGTTCGCCTCCTCGACGCGCTCGCACACGCGGGCCATCGCGACGACCTGCTCGGGCGCGGTCACCTTGGCGAGGGTGACGACGAAGCCCTCGGGCAGCCCGGCGAGTCCGCGCGCGCCGCGCTCGGCCACGAGCTCGGCGACGAACAGGGCCGCCGTCCGTACGCCGCGCCGGCGCGTCGCCGCCTCGAGGCACTTGATGCGGATGCCGCTGAACGGTGTCGACGTGCCGTGCGCCTCCGACGCGGCGAGCGCACGCGCCGCGGCGACCACGGCGGCGTCCTCGGCGGCGTCGCCCTGGTCGCCGAAGCCGTCCTCGAAGTCGATGCGCAGGTCCTCTATGGCCTCCACGGCGAGCTTGGCCGTCACACGCTCCGTGACCGCCGCGGCGAGCACGGGGTCCTCGATGCCCAGGACGTCGACGAGCCGACGCACCCCGCCCGCCGCCTCGACGGCGGAGCGGGCCTCGGCGGCCCACTCGCCCGCGAGGCCGGCGGCGTACCGGTGGCCCGGGACGTAGACGGTGTGCACGGGCTGGCGCGAGCCGTCGTCTCCTGGGTAGCGCGCCTCGAGCTCCGCGTCCCAGGACCCGAGCAGGCCGTCGAGCGTCGCGTGCAGGGCCTCGACGTCGCCCTCGGTGAACCCGGCGGGCATCAGGACGCCTCGTCCGACGACTCCGCCGCGACGACCGCGTCGTACGCGGGGAGCGTGAGGAAGTCGACGTAGTGGTCGTCCAGGGCGATGCCCTCGACGAGCGTGCGGGCCTGCTCGTACGGTCCGGCGTCGTAGGTCTCGGGCCCGACGTCGGCGCGCAGGCGGGCGGTCTCCTCGCCCAGCAGCGTGCGGACCAGGTCCGCGGTGATCGTCGTCCCGACGCCCTCGCCGGCGGTGAAGGACGCACCCGAGCGCACCCACTGCCACACCTGCGACCGCGAGATCTCGGCCGTGGCCGCGTCCTCCATGAGGTTGTGGATCGCCACCGCCCCGTTCCCCGCGAGCCACGCGGCGACGTACGCGACCGAGACGTACAGGTTGTTCCGCAGGCCGGTCTCCGTGATGTCGCCCTGCGCGGACGACACGTCGAGGAGCTGGTCCGCCGTCACGTGGACGTCGGGCCGCTGCCGGTCGAGCTGGTTCGGGCGGTCGCCGAGCACCTCGTCGAACACCTCGCGGCAGACCGGCACGAGGTCGGGGTGGGCGACCCACGAGCCGTCGAACCCGTCGCCGGCCTCCCGCTGCTTGTCCGCGCGCACCTTGTCGAACGCCTGCGCCGTGACCTCCGGCTCGCGCCGGTTCGGGATGACGGCGGCCATGCCGCCCATCGCGAACGCCCCGCGGCGGTGGCACGTCGAGACGAGCAGCTCGGTGTACGCGCGCATGAACGGCGCCGTCATGGTGATCGCGCCGCGGTCGGGCAGCGTGAACGACGACCCCGAGTCGCGGAAGTACTTGATGACCGAGAACAGGTAGTCCCAGCGGCCCGCGTTGAGCCCCGAGGCGTGGTCGCGCAGCTCGTAGAGGATCTCGTCCATCTCGAACGCCGCGGGGATGGTCTCGATGAGCACCGTCGCGCGGATCGTCCCGTGCGGGACGCCGAGCGCCTCCTGCGCGACCGTGAAGACGTCGTTCCACAGGCGCGCCTCGAGGTGCGACTCCATCTTGGGCAGGTAGTAGTACGGGCCGGAGCCCCGCGCGAGGAGCTCCGTCGCGTTGTGGAAGAAGTGCAGGCCGAAGTCGACGAGCGCGCCGACGGCGGGTGCGCCGTCGACCTGGACGTGCACCTCGTCGAAGTGCCAGCCGCGCGGGCGGACGACCATGACGGCCAGGGGGTCGTCGTCGGTCTCCGGGCGCAGCGCGTACTGCTTGCCCTCGGGCGACGTGAACGCCAGGGTGCGGCGGGTCGCGTCGTGCAGCGCGACCTGGCCGCCGACGACGCTGGCCCAGTGCGGCGTCGACGCGTCCTCGAGGTCCGCGAGCCAGACCTTGGCCCCGGAGTTCAGCGCGTTGATCGCCATCTTCGGGGTCGGCGGCCCGGTGATCTCGACGCGACGGTCGAGCAGGTCGGCCGGCGCGCCGGCGACCGTCCAGTCCGCCGTGCGTACCTCGGCCGTCTCGGGCAGGAAGTCCAGCCGCCCGGTGCGCGAGACCTCCTCGCGCCGCGTGGCCCGGGCCGCGAGGAGCTCGTCGCGGCGCGCAACGAAACGGCGCTGGAGGTCGGCGACGAACGCGAGCGCCTCGGGCGTGAGGATCTCCTCCGCCCGCTCGACGGCGGGGCCGTGGACGGAGACGGCCGTGGTGGTGGTCATGGTGTGTCCTCTCTGCGGGATGCTGTCGGCGCGACGCGCGTGGTCGCTGTCAGGACCGCGCGGCCGGGGTCCCGGCGGGGCGTCCCGACGGGGCGCTCCCCTGAGCCTGGCCCGCCCGGTCCCGCTCCGCGACCTCGGCGACGGCGCGCGCCACCGACGTCGCGACGGTGGGCTCGAACACGCTCGGCACGATGTAGCTCGCGCTGAGCTCGCCGGGCTCGACGGCGTCGGCGATCGCGACCGCCGCGACACGCAGCATCTCGTCGGTGATCTCGCGCGCCCCGGCGTCGAGCAGCCCGCGGAACAGGCCCGGGAACGCCAGCACGTTGTTGATCTGGTTCGGGAAGTCGCTGCGCCCCGTCGCGACGACGGTCGCGTGCTGCGCGGCGGCGATCGGGTCGACCTCGGGCGTCGGGTTCGCGAGCGCGAACACGATCGCCTCGTCGGCCATCGTCGCGATGTCGTCGCCGGAGAGGATGTTCGGTCCGGAGACCCCGACGAACACGTCCGCCCCGGCGAGGCCCTCGCGCAACGTCCCCGTGAACCCGTCGGCGTTCGTCGTCGCCGCGAGGTGTCGGCGGTTCTCGTCGTCGCCCGCGTTGCCCGCGTGGAGCGCGCCCTTGCGGTCGAACGCCACGACGTGCCGCGCACCCTGACCCTGCAGGAGCTTGATGATCGCCGACCCCGCGGCGCCCACGCCCGACACGACGATCCGCACGTCCTCGATGGACTTCCCGACGACGCGCAGCGCGTTCGTCAGCGCCGCGAGCACGACGATCGCCGTGCCGTGCTGGTCGTCGTGGAACACGGGGATGTCGAGCTCGTCGCGCAGGCGGCGCTCGATCTCGAAGCAGCGCGGCGCCGAGATGTCCTCGAGGTTGATCCCGCCGTAGACCGGCGCGATCGCCTTGACGGTGCGGATGATCTCCTCGGTGTCCGTCGTGTCGAGGCACACCGGCCACGCGTCGACGCCCGCGAACTGCTTGAACAGCGCGGCCTTGCCCTCCATCACCGGCAGCGCGGCCGCGGGGCCGATGTCGCCCAGGCCGAGCACCGCGGTGCCGTCGGTGACGACCGCGACGGTGTTGCGCTTGACCGTGAGGCGGCGCGCGTCCTCGGGTCGCTCCGCGATCGCGAGGCACACGCGGGCGACGCCGGGCGTGTAGGCGCGGGCGAGGTCGGCGCGGTGGCGCAGCGGGACCTTCGGGTTGACCTCGAGCTTGCCGCCGAGGTGCATGAGGAAGGTCGCGTCGCTCACGTGGCGCACGGTGATGCCGTCGAGCGCGCCGAGCGCGTCACGGATCTGCTCGACGTGCGCCGCGTCGACCGTGTCGGCGGTGATGTCGACGACGAGGACGTCCGCGCCGGACTCCGAGACGTCCACACCCGTGATCGCGGCGCCGGTGGCGCTCACGGCCGCGACGAGGTCGCTCGCGGTGCGGTGCCCGCTCGGGGCCTCGACGCGCAGCGTGATGGAGTAGCTCGGGCTCGTCGCGACGTGCTTGGCGGTCGTCGTCGGGGCGGGCTGCGGTTCGGACGTCATGGTTGTTCCTTCTTCTCGTATGCTGAGGCGTATCTTCCGTGATGCGGAAGCGAGGGCGGGCGAACCGCTCTCGTCAGGTCGAGGTGCGCGCCCGTCGTCGGGCCCACCTGGTGGACAGGAGATGGTGATGGCCGAGAGCTCCGCGGCGAAGCCGGCAGGTGGCGTGCAGTCCGTCGACCGGGCCATCGAGCTGCTCGAGCTGCTCGCGGACTTCGGCGGCGAGTCGGGGCTGAGCGAGCTCGCGCAGCACGCAGGCCTCCCGCTGCCGACGATCCACCGCCTGCTGCGCACGCTGCTCGCGCAGGGATACGTTCGCCAGACGCCGTCGCGCCGCTACACGCTCGGCCCCCGCCTCATCCGGCTCGGGGAGTCCGCGGGCCGCCAGCTCGGCGCCGGCGCCCGCCCGTACCTCGAGCGGCTCGCGGAGGAGCTCGGCGAGTCGGCAAACCTCGCGATGATCGACCGCGACATGGCCGTGTACGTCGCGCAGGCGTCGTCCCGGCACTCGATGCGGATGTTCACGGAGGTCGGGCGCCGCGTCTTCACGCACTGCACGGGCGTCGGCAAGGCCGTGCTCGCCCAGCTCCCCGACCAGACCGTCCGCGAGATCGTCGCCCGGGTGGGCATGCCACCCGCGACGGACCAGTCGATCACCGACGTCGACGACCTCCTCAAGGAGCTCGACCGCACGCGCGAGCGCGGGTACGCGATCGACGACGGCGAGCAGGAGCTCGGCGTGCGGTGCTTCGCCGTGGCCGTGCCGGCCGCGCCGACACCCACCGCGCTGTCCGTCTCCGGGCCGGCCGCCCGCGTGACCTACGAGTTCGGCGAGCGGGCCGTCCCCGTGCTGCACCGCGTGGCCGCAGAGCTCACGCGAGAGCTCATCACGACGACGGCCTGAGCGGCCAGCGCGCGTTCGGACCGACGGCGGCGCGCCCCGCCGGGCCGCGGTTCTCCCGCGGTCCGTCCGGGCGCGTCGCGTCGTCATGGTCGTCGGCGCCGGCTGCTCAGCAGAACCCGGCCACGGTCGCCCAGGCGCGTGGCTCGGCCGCCACGCCCTCGCGCTGGACGGTCGCCTCGATGAGCCCGTACGGGCGGTCGGCCGCGTAGAAGACCTCGTTCGGGTTGTCGAGACCGAACGGCCCGAGGTCCACGAGGAAGTGGTGCTTGTTGGGCATCGAGAACTTGATCTCGGCGATCTCCGGGACCGCCTCGAGCACGGCCTTGCCCATCGCGAACAGGGTCTGCTGCAGCGCGAGCGAGTGCGTCGTCGCGAACGCCTCGAGCTGGATCGCGCGGACCTTCGCGTAGACCGCGTCGAAGTCGAGGTCCGTCGTCGTGTACCGCCAGCGCGACGTGACCGACGTCGCGAGGATGCGGTCGTCCGTCTCCACGAGCGTCGTGTAGCGGTCCCGCGGGAAGCCGTGGAACTCCGAGCCCGTCGACTTGAGCACGACGAGGTCCGTGAGCCCGGAGACGACGAAGACCTCGTCGCCGTCGCGCTGGACGACGGTCGTGCGCGTCTCCTGGTTGTTCCGGACGAACGCGTGGTCGTGCTCCCCGTCCGCGGTCTCGATGCGCTGCCAGGAGTACTGCTCGATCTCCCAGCGGCCGCCCTCGATCCAGTCGAAGTCCTCGACGAAGTGCGCACCGAGCCGGATCGCGAAGTCCTCGATCGCACCCACGCCGTCGCGGGCGAACGCGTAGACCGTGTTCTTCTGCGTGTCGGTCGCGACGCAGCGCGAGTTGTCGCCCTCGTAGTGCGTGGCCTCCTGGCCGCCTCGCAGCTGCGAGGAGACGTTGAGGTCGGTGATGCGGTGGCGCGGGGTGGAGCGGTCGACGCGCACGAGGCGCACCTCCGCCTTGCCCCACTGGTTGTCGCCGAGCACGATGGCGCCGGTCGCGCCCGTCGTCTGCTGGGCTGCCCCGGTGCTGCTCAGGGTCTCGGTCATGTCAGCTCCCTCGATAGGTCGAGTAGGCGAACGGGCTGAGCAGGACGGGGACGTGGTAGTGCTGCTCGGCGCTCGCCACCCGGAAGACGATGACGACCTCCGGGTAGAAGGACACGGTGTTCTGCCGGTCGAAGTACGAGCCCGTGTCGAACACGAGCCGGTACGTGCCGGGGACGAGGGTCTGGGGCCCGAGCTCGGGCACCCGACCGTCGTCGTTCGTGCGGGAGGACGCCACCAGGGACCAGCCCTGCCCCGTCGTCCTGCCCGCGATCTCCGGAGCCGCCTCCAGGCGGACGTCGATCCCCTCGGCGGGCCTACCGCTGGCCGCGTCGAGTACGTGCGTGGTGATGTGGCTGGCGTGCGCGCTCATGCGGACAGCACCCCTTCCAGCCGCAGCGCGGCGATCTCGCGCAGGTTGCGCGCGGCGTTCGCCCGCTCCGTCCGTGCGTCGTTGCCCAGGCGCTCCGTGAGCTGCTCGAGGATCTCCTCGGCGCTGCGACCGGCCGCCCGGACGAGGAAGACGTGACCGAACGTCTCCTCGTACGCACGGTTGCCGTCGGCGAGGCGCCGGGCGACGTCGTCGTCGCTCGTGTCGACGCCGGACTGCTCGCTGCGCGACATGCGCGCGTCCGTCTGCTCGCCGTCCGCCCGCTCGCCGATGCGCGGGTGGCGGCTGAGGGCCGCGTCGATCTCCGCGTCGGTCCAGGGGTTCGCGGCGGTGGCGGCTGCGTCGACGGCGTCCGCGACGGTCGCGTACGGCCGTCCCGCGGCGACGTCGTCGGCCCACCGCTCGACGTGCGCGCACGCCAGCAGCGCGTCCCGCGCGTCCTGCGCGGACAACCGGTTGAACTCGTCCAGCGTCATCGCCGTCCTCTTCGCCAGTCGGAACGTGGAGGTAACTATCCATATCGCGGAAGTTTGTTTCCGCTCAATGAATGTACGCCGTCCTCTGATGACGTGTCAACCAGCCTTCCGCTCCCGCGGTGATCGTGCACGCTCGAACCCCTGCGCGCGCCCAGCCCCAGGTGGCGCGTCACCGCTCGTGCCCGAACCCCGGGTCGGTCGTCACCAGGGGGTGCATGTGGCGCACAACCCCGGGGTTCGGCACCTTCCGTGTACCTGCGTAGGCGTCGACAAGAACGACGGCGGGCCCGGCAGCGGGTGCTGCCGGGCCCGGGGGCTCGTGACAGGTGACGGATGACGGGTGACCGCCGAGAGTCAGGCGGAGCCGAGACCCACCCGGAACTCGTCCTCCAGGATGCTCATGACCGTCGCGTCCGCCCAGCCGTCGCCGTCGCGGTAGACGTCGCGCAGGCGACCCTCCTCGCGGAAGCCGAGCGACTCGTACAGCATCCGCGCCCGAGGGTTGATGCTCAGGACGTCGAGGCTCACCCGGTGCAGGTGGGGACCGTCGTGCCGGACACCGTCGACGTCGGTCGTCCCGTCGAACGCGAACCGGAGAACCTCGAAGATCGCCTCCCTGCCGTAGCCACGACCGCGGTAGTTCGGCAGCAGCGCGAGGCGCAGGTTCGCCGAACCCGCGTGGTCGTCGATCTCGTTGAGGACGATCTCGCCGATCATCTCGTCGCTGACCTGCTGCCCGTCGCGCACGGCGCCGGGCGTGATCGCCCAGTCGTACCGGCCCTCGCGGTCGCTGATCGTCGCCGCCCACTCGTCGATCTGCTCACGGGTGAACGTCGCCGTCGTCCCCGTGAGCCGGTTCGACTCCGGGTCCTGCAGCGACTCCCACATCCGGTCCGCGTCACGCGCCTCGATCGGCCGGAGCCGCATCATCTCGCCGAGCAGGACAGGCCCCCTGGTCATGCGATCACCCGATCCGCTCGAGGACGAGCTCACGCACACGCCCGGCGTCCGCCTGGCCGCGCGTCGCCTTCATGACCGCGCCGATGATCGCGCCGACCGGACCGAGGTTGCCGCCCCGGACCTTCTCGACGACGTCGGGCTGAGCGGCGAGCGCGTCGTCGATCGCGGCGAGCAGCGCGCCGTCGTCCGACACGACCTCGAGACCGCGGGCCACGACGACCTGCTCGGGGTCCCCCTCGCCCGCGAGGACACCCTCCAGCACCTGGCGCGCGAGCTTGTCGTTGATGCGGCCCGAGTCGACGAGACCCTGGAGCTCGGCGATCTGGCCGGGGGTGACGGCGAGCCCGGCGAGCTCGACGTCGTCCTGCTTCGCGCGGCGCGCGAGCTCGCCCATCCACCACTTGCGGGCGCCGGCCGCGCTCGTCCCGGCGGCGACGGTCGCCTCGATGAGGTCGATCGCACCGGCGTTGACGACGTCGCGCATCTCCGCGTCCGCGTAGCCCCACTCCCCCTGCAGACGCCGACGGCGCGCCACGGGCAGCTCCGGCAGCCCCGCGCGGATCTCCTCGATCCACTCGCGCGGCGGCGCGACCGGGACCAGGTCGGGCTCCGGGAAGTAGCGGTAGTCCTCGGCGTCCGACTTCACGCGGCCCGACGTGGTGATGCCGGTGTCCTCGTGCCAGTGGCGCGTCTCCTGGATCACGGTCCCGCCGGCGTCGAGCACCGCGGCCTGCCGTGAGACCTCGTAGCGCACCGCACGCTCGACCGAGCGGAAGGAGTTGACGTTCTTCGTCTCGGTCCGCGTGCCGAGCGGCGACTCCGGGGTCGGGCGCAGCGACAGGTTGACGTCCGCGCGGACGTTGCCACGCTCCATGCGGGCCTCCGACACGTCGAGCGCCCGGAAGATGTCGCGCAGCGTCTGGACGTACGCCCGCGCGACCTCCGGCGCCCGGTCCCCCGCGCCCGTGATCGGGCGCGTGACGATCTCGACGAGCGGGATCCCGGCACGGTTGTAGTCGACGAGCGAGTACTCCGCCCCGTGGATCCGTCCGGTGGCGCCGCCGACGTGCGTGTTCTTGCCCGCGTCCTCCTCCATGTGCGCGCGCTCGATCTCCACGCGGAACACGGTGCCGTCCTCGAGCTCGACGTCGATCCACCCGTCGTGGGCGATCGGCTCGTCGTACTGCGACGTCTGGAAGTTCTTCGGCACGTCCGGGTAGAAGTAGTTCTTCCGGGCGAAGCGGCAGGTCTCGGCGATCTCGCAGTTGAGCGCGAGCCCGATCCGGATCGCGTACTCGACGGCCTTGCCGTTGACCACCGGCAGCGCGCCGGGGAGCCCGAGCGAGACGGGAGTCACCTGGGTGTTCGGCTCGGCGCCGAAGCTCACCTCGGCGGGGCAGAACATCTTGGTCAGCGTGCCCAGCTCGACGTGCACCTCGATCCCGATGACGGGGTCGTAGCGGCGTGTGGCGTCGGCGTAGTCGACCAGCTCGACGGTCGTGGCGGTCATCGGCTCAGCCCTCCTGCTCGGCGGTGGCGGTGGGCAGCGCGGGCGCGCGGTCGAGCAGCGGGCCACCCCAGGCCCCGTGCAGCGCGGCCTCGAGCGCCGCGCCCACGCGGTACATGCGGTCGTCGGCCTTCGCCGGGGCGAGGACCTGGAAGCCGACCGGGAGGCCGTCGTCCGACAGCCCGGCGGGCACGGACATGCCCGGCACACCGGCGAGGTTCGCGGGGATCGTCGCGACGTCGTTCAGGTACATCGCGAGCGGGTCGTCGAGCTTCTCGCCGAACCGGAACGCGGTCGTGGGAGCGGTCGGCGAGACGAGGACGTCCACCTGTCCGAACGCGGCGTCGAAGTCACGCTGGATGAGCGTGCGGACCTTCTGGGCGCTGCCGTAGTACGCGTCGTAGTAGCCCGCGGACAGCGCGTAGGTGCCCAGGATGATGCGGCGCTTCACCTCGTCGCCGAAGCCGGCGCCGCGGGTCGCCGCCATGACGCGCTCGGCGGTCACGGGGCCCTCCTCGGGCTCGACGCGCAGGCCGAACCGCATGCCGTCGAACTTGGCCAGGTTGCTCGACGCCTCGCTCGGCATGATCAGGTAGTAGGCGCCCAGTGCGTACTCGAAGTGAGGGCAGGAGACCTCGACGACCTCCGCACCCAGGCCCCGGAGCAGGTCGAGGGACTCCTCGAAGCGGGCGCTCACGCCCGCCTGGTACCCGTCGCCGCTCAGCTCCGTGACCACGCCGACGCGGACGCCGCGCAGGTCTCCCGTCGCGCCCTGCCGTGCCGCCTCGACGAGCGCAGGGGTCTTCTCGCGGATGGACGTCGAGTCCCGCGGGTCGTGCCCGCCGATGAGCTCGTGGAGCAGCGCCGAGTCCAGGACGGTGCGCGTGACAGGACCGGCCTGGTCGAGCGACGACGCCATCGCGATGAGCCCGTACCGGGAGACGCCTCCGTACGTGGGCTTCACGCCCACGGTCCCGGTGACGGCGCCCGGCTGGCGGATCGAACCACCGGTGTCGGTGCCGATCGCGAGCGGTGCCTCGAACGCGGCCACCGCGGCGGCGGACCCACCACCGGACCCACCGGGGATCCGGTCGAGGTCCCACGGGTTGTGAGTGTTCCCGTAGGCGGAGTGCTCGGTCGAGGAGCCCATCGCGAACTCGTCCATGTTCGTCTTGCCGAGGATCGGCAGCCGGGCGGCGCGGAGACGCTCGACGATCGTCGCGTCGTACGGCGGCACCCAGCCCTCGAGGATGCGGGAGCCGGCCGTGGTCGGCATCCCCTTCGTCACGACGACGTCCTTGACGGCGATCGGGACGCCCGCCAGCGGGTGCAGCTCCTCGCCGGCTGCACGTCGCTCGTCGACGTCACGCGCTGTCTCGAGCGCATCGTCGGCGCTCACGTGGAGGAAGGCGTTGACGGCGCCGTCGACGGCACCGATCCGGTCGAGGTGCGCCTGCGTGGCCTCGACGCTGCTCACGTCGCCCGCGCCGAGGCGCGCGGCAAGCTCTGCGGCGGAGATCCGGGTCAGGTCGTCGGTCATCATTCCTCCCCGAGGATCTGCGGGACGGCGAAACGGCCGTCCTCGGCCGACGGCGCACCCGCGAGGACGTCCGCGACCGGCAGGGCCGGCACGGGTACGTCGTCACGGAAGACGTTGGTGAGCGGAAGCGGGTGGCTCGTCGCGGGGACGTCGGGCGTGGCGACCTCGCTGACCTTCGCGATGGCGTCGACGATCACGTCGAGCTCCCCCGAGAGCCGGTCCAGCTCCTCGGGTCGCAGGTCGATGCGGGCCAGCGCGGCGACGCGCGCGACCTCGTCACGGGAGATGGTGGACATGGTCGCCATTCTAGAGGGGCGCGGGAGCCACGAGAGCGTGACGAGCTCGACGAACCCCGGCTCGATGCCTCGACCGGACCTCGCCGAACCGCCGGTCGGTGCCTCGACCGGAACCCGAAGGGCGGCAGCAGCGCCGCGCCAACAGGACAGCGCCCGCCGGTGGTCGTGCCGGTGACGAGCCCGCGGTCGTGTGGCACCCGAGACGTGTAGTGCCACGCAGGCCGGCGGTCGTCACGAGGCCCGGGTCTCTGCCCTGCCCGGTGGGCGCGAAAAAGGCCCTGCCCGGTAGGCGCGAAAAGAGTCCGGACATGCCGAAGGCCCACCCCGTGTGGGGTGGGCCTTCGGTGAAGGGTTGTCCGGCGGCGTCCTACTCTCCCACCCCGTCTCCAGGGCAGTACCATCGGCGCTGAAGGGCTTAGCTTCCGGGTTCGGTATGGGACCGGGCGTTTCCCCTTCGCTGTGACCGCCGTAACTCTGTCGAACACTTTCCCGGGTGCCGCCCCCTGGTGTGGGGGTGGTGGGGTTGGTGGTTCGGGAACCGCACAGTGGACGCGTCGCATGAGAGTGTGATGGGTGTTGAAGTTGTCGGCTGATTAGTACCGGTCAGCTGCACGGGTCGTTGGTCCCCGTTTCCACGTCCGGCCTATCTACCCAGTGTTCTGCTGGGTGCCTCTCACCCCTGAGGGTATGGAAACCTCATCTTGAAGCAGGCTTCCCGCTTAGATGCTTTCAGCGGTTATCCCTTCCGAACGTAGCCAACCAGCGGTGCTCCTGGCGGAACAACTGGCACACCAGAGGTTCGTCCGTCCCGGTCCTCTCGTACTAGGGACAGCCCTTCTCAAGTTTCCTGCGCGCGCAGCGGATAGGGACCGAACTGTCTCACGACGTTCTAAACCCAGCTCGCGTACCGCTTTAATGGGCGAACAGCCCAACCCTTGGGACCTACTCCAGCCCCAGGATGCGACGAGCCGACATCGAGGTGCCAAACCATGCCGTCGATATGGACTCTTGGGCAAGATCAGCCTGTTATCCCCGGGGTACCTTTTATCCGTTGAGCGACGGCGCTTCCACAAGCCACCGCCGGATCACTAGTTCCGACTTTCGTCCCTGCTCGACCTGTCAGTCTCACAGTCAAGCTCCCTTGTGCACTTGCACTCGACACCTGATTGCCAACCAGGCTGAGGGAACCTTTGAGCGCCTCCGTTACATTTTAGGAGGCAACCGCCCCAGTTAAACTACCCACCAGGCACTGTCCCTGGTCCGGATCACGGACCGAGGTTAGACATCCGAAGCGGCCAGAGTGGTATTTCAACGTTGACTCCACCCGCACTGGCGTGCGGGCTTCACAGTCTCCCACCTATCCTACACAAGCCGCACCGAACATCAATACCAAGCTATAGTAAAGGTCCCGGGGTCTTTCCGTCCTGCTGCGCGTAACGAGCATCTTTACTCGTAGTGCAATTTCGCCGAGTTCGCGGTTGAGACAGCGGAGAAGTCGTTACGCCATTCGTGCAGGTCGGAACTTACCCGACAAGGAATTTCGCTACCTTAGGATGGTTATAGTTACCACCGCCGTTTACTGGGGCTTAAATTCTGAGCTTCACCCGCAAGGGGTTGACCCGTCCTCTTAACCTTCCAGCACCGGGCAGGCGTCAGTCCGTATACATCGTCTTGCGACTTCGCACGGACCTGTGTTTTTAGTAAACAGTCGCTTCTCCCTGGTCTCTGCGGCCGTCCACGCTCCCCGAGCTAGTCGGTTCACGTTTCGGGCCCCCCTTCTCCCGAAGTTACGGGGGCATTTTGCCGAGTTCCTTAACCACGATTCGCTCGATCGCCTTGGTATTCTCTACCTGACCACCTGAGTCGGTTTGGGGTACGGGCGGCTAGAACCTCGCGCCGAGGCTTTTCTTGGCAGCATAGGATCACCCGTTTCGCGCATACGCGCTCACTATCAGCTCTCAGCCTCGTGTCGGGCGGATTTGCCTACCCGACGGCCTACAGCCTTGGACGTGGACTACCATCGCCACGCCGGGCTACCTTCCTGCGTCACCCCTGTTAATACGCTTACCTACTACCGGTTCGGGTCCCGCGCGCCCCTGTCCGGTGACCCCGAAGGGTCGGTGGACAGGTTTGGGCGGTTAGCA
Organism: Cellulosimicrobium sp. So1_17; assembly: GCF_055181235.1. NCBI lineage: Bacteria > Bacillati > Actinomycetota > Actinomycetes > Micrococcales > Promicromonosporaceae > Cellulosimicrobium > Cellulosimicrobium sp. So1_17. The sequence continues at coordinate 3,807 of NZ_CM143702.1, read as the reverse complement.
TCACCGGGCTCGGTATGGGCGGTTCTTCGCCGGTAGGAGAATATCAACTCCTTGTCCATCGACTACGCCTGTCGGCCTCGCCTTAGGTCCCGACTTACCCAGGGCGGATTAACCTGGCCCTGGAACCCTTGGTCATTCGGCGGACGGGTTTCTCGCCCGTCATTCGCTACTCATGCCTGCATTCTCACTCGTGTGGCCTCCACCGCTGGGTTCCCCCGCGGCTTCACCGGCCACACGACGCTCCCCTACCCACCTGCGCCTCTGGACCACGAAGGCCTGAGTTACGCGCAGATGCCACGGCTTCGGCGGTGTACTTGAGCCCCGCTACATTGTCGGCGCGGAATCACTTGACCAGTGAGCTATTACGCACTCTTTCAAGGGTGGCTGCTTCTAAGCCAACCTCCTGGTTGTCTGTGCAACTCCACATCCTTTCCCACTTAGCACACGCTTGGGGGCCTTAGCCGGTGGTCTGGGCTGTTTCCCTCTCGACTACGGAGCTTATCCCCCGCAGTCTCACTGCCACGCTTCCACTTACCGGCATTCGGAGTTTGGCTGACGTCAGTAACCTTGTAGGGCCCATCGGCCATCCAGTAGCTCTACCTCCGGCAAGAAACACGTGACGCTGCACCTAAATGCATTTCGGGGAGAACCAGCTATCACGAAGTTTGATTGGCCTTTCACCCCTAACCACAGGTCATCCCCCAGGTTTTCAACCCTGGTGGGTTCGGTCCTCCACGCGGTCTTACCCGCGCTTCAACCTGCCCATGGCTAGATCACTTCGCTTCGGGTCTAGACCCAGCGACTATGGACGCCCTGTTCGGACTCGCTTTCGCTACGGCTTCCCCACACGGGTTAACCTCGCCACTGAGCACTAACTCGCAGGCTCATTCTTCAAAAGGCACGCTGTCACCCCAACCAAGGAGGCTCCAACGGATTGTAGGCACACGGTTTCAGGTACTATTTCACTCCCCTCCCGGGGTACTTTTCACCTTTCCCTCACGGTACTGGTCCGCTATCGGTCACTAGGTAGTATTTAGGCTTAGCAAGTGGTCTTGCCAGATTCACACGAGATTTCACGGGCCCCGTGCTACTTGGGATCCCCTTCGGGAGGCCGCGCCATTTCGTCTACCGGACTCGCACCGTCTGTGGTCCGCCTTTCAATGCGGTTCGACTATGACACGGCTTTCTGACTCCCCGGTGGACTGTCAGATCCACCAGAAGGGTCCCACAACCCCGGACACGCAACGCCTGACAGCTTTACCACGCGCCCGGTTTGGCCTCATCCGCTTTCGCTCGCCACTACTCACGGAATATCTCTTCCTGCCGGTACTGAGATGTTTCACTTCCCGGCGTTCCCTCCACACACCCTATATATTCAGGTGCAGGTCGCACGACATGACTCGTACGGGGTTCCCCCATTCGGAAACCCTCGGATCACAGCTCGTTTGCCAGCTCCCCGAGGCTTATCGCAGGCTACGACGTCCTTCTTCGGCTCCTAGTGCCAAGGCATCCACCCTGTGCCCTTAAAAACTTCGACACACACACTACAATCTATTCGCAGAGACCAAGAACAAAAACCACGGACACACCCCGAAGGGCACACCCGTACTTTTTGCATCTTGATCACTTCAAAGATGCTCGCGTCCACTGTGCAGTTCTCAAACAACCAACGACCCCGACCCGCACAGACCCGCCTACCCACCAAGACCAGCTCGGCGAGCGGTTCGCGATCCACGGACCGACCCGTACCAGGCACCACCACCGAAGTGGCCGGCGACCTGAGGACCCAACAGTGTGCTCGACAAGCCCCGGACCCGCCCGCGATGTTCCACCACACCCCCCGGACACCACCGAACCCCCCGAAGGAGAACCCAGCAGACCAGGCGACGCAGGTACTGACACCAGCGAGACCGACGCTCTTTCGTCAATGTTCCACCCATGAGCAACCACCCCCACACGCGAACGGCGTGGGCCGTGGCCACCACACACCACCCCGAGGGGAAGGCGTGCGTTGAAGCTCCTTAGAAAGGAGGTGATCCAGCCGCACCTTCCGGTACGGCTACCTTGTTACGACTTAGTCCCAATCGCCAGTCCCACCTTCGACCACTCCCCCCGGCGAACCGGTTGGGCCATGGGCTTCGGGTGTTACCGACTTTCGTGACTTGACGGGCGGTGTGTACAAGGCCCGGGAACGTATTCACCGCAGCGTTGCTGATCTGCGATTACTAGCGACTCCGACTTCATGGGGTCGAGTTGCAGACCCCAATCCGAACTGAGACCGGCTTTTTGGGATTCGCTCCACCTTACGGTATCGCAGCCCTTTGTACCGGCCATTGTAGCATGCGTGAAGCCCAAGACATAAGGGGCATGATGATTTGACGTCATCCCCACCTTCCTCCGAGTTGACCCCGGCAGTCTCCCATGAGTCCCCGGCATAACCCGCTGGCAACATGGGACGAGGGTTGCGCTCGTTGCGGGACTTAACCCAACATCTCACGACACGAGCTGACGACAACCATGCACCACCTGTGCACGAGTGTCCAAAGAGACCACCATCTCTGGTGGCTTCCCGTGCATGTCAAGCCTTGGTAAGGTTCTTCGCGTTGCATCGAATTAATCCGCATGCTCCGCCGCTTGTGCGGGCCCCCGTCAATTCCTTTGAGTTTTAGCCTTGCGGCCGTACTCCCCAGGCGGGGCACTTAATGCGTTTGCTGCGGCACGGAACTCGTGGAATGAGCCCCACACCTAGTGCCCAACGTTTACGGCATGGACTACCAGGGTATCTAATCCTGTTCGCTCCCCATGCTTTCGCTCCTCAGCGTCAGTTGCGGCCCAGAGACCTGCCTTCGCCATCGGTGTTCCTCCTGATATCTGCGCATTCCACCGCTACACCAGGAATTCCAGTCTCCCCTACCGCACTCTAGTCTGCCCGTACCCGATGCAAGCTCGAGGTTGAGCCTCGAGTTTTCACACCAGACGCGACAAACCGCCTACGAGCTCTTTACGCCCAATAATTCCGGACAACGCTTGCGCCCTACGTATTACCGCGGCTGCTGGCACGTAGTTAGCCGGCGCTTCTTCTGCAGGTACCGTCACTTGCGCTTCTTCCCTGCTGAAAGAGGTTTACAACCCGAAGGCCGTCATCCCTCACGCGGCGTCGCTGCATCAGGCTTTCGCCCATTGTGCAATATTCCCCACTGCTGCCTCCCGTAGGAGTCTGGGCCGTGTCTCAGTCCCAGTGTGGCCGGTCGCCCTCTCAGGCCGGCTACCCGTCGTCGCCTTGGTAGGCCATCACCCCACCAACAAGCTGATAGGCCGCGAGCCCATCCCTGACCGAAAAACTTTCCAACCACCCCCATGCGAGGACGGCTCATATCCGGTATTAGCCCCGGTTTCCCGGAGTTATCCCGAAGTCAAGGGCAGGTTACTCACGTGTTACTCACCCGTTCGCCACTAATCAACCCAGCAAGCTGGGCATCATCGTTCGACTTGCATGTGTTAAGCACGCCGCCAGCGTTCGTCCTGAGCCAGGATCAAACTCTCCGTAAATGATCAACGCCCACCACCAGACCCAAAGACCCGGCAGCGAACAATCCATACGAAGCGAACCCCGAAAGATTCACAAAACTGGCCTACAAACGAAAAACAATCTGACGATCATTCTCCGAAATCAACCAAAAACATCCCCAGACACAACCAACCAGCCACCCCGAACGGGACAACCCAGCCAGCCACGCCCACAAAGGGGACAAAAATTGGCATTGACTAACAAGCACACTGTTGAGTTCTCAAACAACCGACACACAC